>NZ_CP196713.1:0-4815009 GCF_051904765.1 Pseudomonas sp. MBLB4136
AGAGGGCGGGCCTGGTCCTGCAGGCTGCGCAGGCTCTTGTGCGCATCCTTCTCGCTGTCCACCGGTGCGCCGGGGGTGAGTATCTGGGAGGCGGCCTGCTTGACCTGGGCCAGTGCCGCGCCGACGCTGCCGGGCTCCGGTTGGCCCTGGCTGGCGCGGCTCACCAGCTCGTCCAGGCGCCGGCACAACGGCAGCAGCAGCGGGGCGTGCTCGCCGAGGTGCCCGGACAGGCAGACTTCGAGGGCGCGCAATTGTTCGGCGAGGCTGCGGAACAGCGCCAGTTGCTCGCCGATCGGCACATGTTCGGCCAGTGCCTGCTCCAGGCGCGGCAGCAGCCAGCCGATGGCGGCGGCACGGGTGCGTGGCTTGCGCGGGTGCAGGTCCGCCCAGTGGTTCAGGCACAGGTAATGCAGCAGGCTCAGGCCCGCCTGCAGCCCGGTGAAGGATTCGCGCTGGTACAGGCCCCAGATCAGCCAGGCGGCGACACGCAGGTCCTTGGAGTGGGCGCTGAGCAGCGTCTCGCTGCCTTCGCGGACTTTCTGCCAGTCGATGGCGCCGGCGTCATGCAGCGCACTGGCCTTGCCCAGTTCGTTTTCCAGGCTTTCGTATTCGCTGGAATAACGGACATCGCTGCCGGCGAAATCGCCCTGATCAATAGGGAGTTTTGCCAGCGCCAAATAGTGGGCGGTGAGCTTGCTTGAATAGGTCATTCCATGACTCGAGTATATGTCCGTGCAACTCAGGTGCGCGTCTCTTTAATAGCGAGGTGCGGATTAACCGACTTCCTGAGTTGTGCAACTTTTTGCGCACATCAATGTGCAACAAGTTGCGCAAAGTCCTTATGGGGTGGGCATCCTAGTCCGATGAGTAGGGATGGGCAACCGGCAAAAGTGTGAAGCCTGTACCAGCTGTAAACAAAGACCGAACCAATAAGCGGCAAATAGTTCCTGTGAATTCCGCGCAGCACTTGGCAATTAAGGATGCCAAGTAATGGCTGTAAGTCGTTTCGCTACCGGTGCTGTAAGTAAATACTTACTGGCGAACTAGTGGCGCATCACAAAGTGCGCAGAAGTTCGTCCGGCGCTGTGAGCGGGCGCCGGGATCGATTGTCGTGTTTGCTGTGGCCAGGCGCTTTCGGCCCATTCGGGGAAGGCCTGTCAGCCTCCCCCCCCCGGGTGCTCTCAACCCGCCAGTGGCTCGCTCCACAGGCTGACGCTGAGGCGATGCTCGGCGCCTGGCGCCAGCACCACGAGGTCTTCCATGACATTGGCGTGTTCGATGCACAGCATGCCTTGCCAGGCATCGCTGGCGAACTGCGAGAGCCGTTGCGCCTTGTCGGTCCAGGGATTCCACAGTACCGCCGAGCGCGAGCCGCTGCTGCGCAATTGGATGCGCCGCTGCCAGACGGGGTCGAGGATGCTCAGCTGGGTGGGGGTGTCGAGGTAGATGCGGTCGGTTTCGCCGGCAAAGCGCAGCGGGTCGAGTTGCTGACGTTCCGCCCAGTCGTCCAGGGTGTCGATGTAGCGACAGCCCTGCAGGCCTTCGACCTGGGACTGGCGCACGTCGCCGACGGCGAAGTAGCTGTGCAGGGCCTGGCTCAGTGCCAGGGGGGTGTCACCGAGGTTGCGGCTGAGCAGGTCCAGATGCAGGTGCTGGTCGAGGCGGATGCGCAGCTTCAGTTCGGCGGCCTGTGGCCAGTTCGGCAGCGGCTGCTCGGCGCTGTTGAAGGCGAAGTCCAGGTTGACCCCGTCGTCGCGCTTGTCGATGCCCAGCAGGTTCCACTCGAGGTCGCGTACTAGGCCGTGGGATGGCAGCAGGTTGCCACCCGTGTGCATCGCCTGCACTGCCTGCGGGTTGCGCCGCAGGTCACCGAACCAGGGCCAGCACACCGGCACGCCACCGCGCACGCTGCGCCCGCTTTCGTAGGCCGCCTGCTCGCTCAGCCAGATCAGCGGCCGTTCGCCGTCGCGCTGGTAGCTCAGCAGCTGGGCTCCTTGCTGAGCGACCAGCAGCTCGGCGTCGGCATGACGGATGCGCCAGCAGGTCAGGGCGCCCATTTCGATCCGTTCAACGTTGGAAGTGGCCATTGCTATGCCTTGTCGCCAGTGAAGATGACCCTATTGGAACGCAGCTTGCCCGGCAGTCCAAGGGGCAGATAGCAAAACGCCCGTCAGGGTGACGGGCGTTTTGCCGGTTGCGTTGCCTGTTACTTGCCGTAGACCTGCTCCGGCAGCCAGGTGATCAGTCCCGGGAACTGATAGGCGATGACCAGTAGCAGCATCTGGATCAGGATGAACGGAATGACGCCGCGGTAGATGGTGCTGGTCGGTATCGAAGCGGGGGTGACCCCGCGCAGGTAGAACAGCGCGAAACCGAATGGCGGGGTGAGGAAGGAGGTCTGCAGGTTCAGCGCGATCATCACCCCCAGCCAGACCGGGTCCAGACCCATGGCCAGTAGCACCGGGCCGACGATCGGCACCACCACAAAGGTGATCTCGATGAAATCGAGTATGAAGCCGAGCAGGAAGATCACCAGCATCACCACGAAGAAGGCGCCGAGCACGCCGCCGGGCAGCTGGGCGAACACCTCCTCGATCATCGTCTCGCCGCCGAAGCCGCGAAACACCAGGGAGAACAGCGAGGCGCCGATCAGGATCATGAACACCATGGCGCTGATCTCGGTGGTGCCGTAGGCCACTTCGCGCAGCTGGCCGAAGTTCAGCTTGCCCTTGGCGAAGGCCAGCAGCATGGCGCCGAGGGCACCGAGGGCCGCCGCTTCGGTGGGCGTGGCATAGCCGGCGAGGATCGAGCCCAGGACTGCGGCGATCAGCGCCAGCGGCGGTAGCAGGGCGGCGGTCAGCTTGCCCCACTCGATCGGGCCGAGCTCCTCCTGGGGCAGGGCCGGCAGTTTCTTCGGCTGGAAGATCGCCGTGCCGACGATGTAAAGGATGTACAGGCCCACCAGCAGCAGGCCGGGGATGAAGGCGCCGACGAACAGGTCGCCGACCGACACGGTCTTCGGCGAGAAGATGCCCATCTTCAGTTGCGCCTGCTGGTAGGCGCTGGACATCACGTCACCCAGCAGCACCAGGACGATCGATGGCGGGATGATCTGCCCCAGGGTGCCGGTCGCCGCCAGGGTGCCGGTGGAGATTGCCGGATCGTAGCCGCGGCGCAGCATGGTTGGCAGGGCCAGCAGGCCCATGGTCACCACGGTGGCGCCGACGATGCCGGTGCTGGCGGCGAGCAGCGCGCCGACCACGCAGACGGAAATCGCCAGGCCACCGCGCAGGGTGCCGAACAGCCGCGACATGGACTCCAGCAGGTCTTCGGCGACCCGCGACTTCTCCAGCATCACGCCCATGAACACGAACAGCGGCACCGCCAGCATGGTCTGGTTGTTCATGATGCCGAACAGACGATTGGGCAGGGCGCTCAGGTAACCGGCGTCGAAGGTGCCAGTCAGCGCGCCGATGCCGGCGAAGATCAGCGAAACACCGCCGAGGGTAAAGGCCACGGGGAAGCCGGCCATCAGGGCCAGGCAGATGCAGACGAACAGCAGAATCGCCATCAACTCAACCATTTTTCACCTCGGACTCGGGCAGGCGGCCGGCCAGACCGTAGGCCGCCTTGATCAGATCGGCAACGCCTTGCAGGGCGAGGCTGAAGACCAGCACCAGGATGATGCTCTTCTGCAGGTAGACGAATTTCAGGCCACCGGACTCGCTGGAGGCTTCCAGGGTCGACCAGGAATTGGCGACGTAGTCCCAGCTGGCCCAGCCGAGGTACAGGCACAGCGGCAGCAGCAGCAACAGGTTGCCGCAGACCTCCACCAGGGCTTGGCGGCGGCCGCTGAACTTCTGATAGAAGATGTCCACGCGTACGTGGGCGCCGCGAATCAGGGTCCAGGCGGCAGCCCCCATGAACACCAGGGCATGGGCATACAGCACGGATTCCTGCAGGGCGATGGCGCCGATGCCGAAACCGTAACGCAGCACCACCACGATGGCGGTACCGACCACCAGGAACAGGGTCAGCCAGGCGCATCCCTGGCCAAGGCGGGTGTTGAACGCGTCGATCAATCGAGCAATGCGCAACGGCATGGGAGGGGTGTCGGACATGTGGAGTCCTTGTCGTTGTGGGTGAGGAGTGCAGGCAGCCGCGGATTCTAGGCGGGCCCGGGCGAAGGCGGCAATGACCCTACAACTTTAGTCGTATCTACTAGGCTTGAGGGTCACGAGGCCTTATGTTACTTGAGCACGGTCTAACTTCAGTGATCCTGTGGTCAGACCAATACAACAAAAAGGAGCATTGCATGAAACGTCGTCAGATTCTCGCAGCAGCGGGCGTAGGCCTGGCCGCCACCGCACTGGCAGGCTGCAACAAGGAGGCCGAAACCGCTGCCAAGCCCCAAGAGGGCGCGGGCGCAGAGACCTTCAACTGGAAAATGGTCACCTCCTGGCCGAAGAACTTCCCCGGGGTTGGCGTCGGTGCCGAGCGCTTCGCCAAGCTGGTCGAGGAAATGAGCAATGGCCGCCTGAAGGTCAAGATCTATGCCGCCGGCGAATTGGTGCCGGCGCTCGAGGTGTTCGACGCAGTCTCCCGCGGCACCGCGGAAATGGGTCACGGTGCGCCTTACTACTGGAAAGGCAAAGTGCCGGCCGCGCAGTTCTTCTGCGCCCTGCCGTTCGGCCCGAACGCCCAGGAAATGAACGCCTGGCTGCACAAGGGTGGTGGCATCGAACTGTGGGAAGAGGTCTACAAGCCGTTCGGCGTGCTGCCGATGGCCTGCGGTGCGACCGGCGTGCAGACTGCCGGCTGGTTCAACAAGGAAATCAACTCGGTCGATGACTTCAAGGGCCTGAAGATGCGTACCCCGGGACTGGGCGGCGAAGTGCTGACCAAGATGGGCGGTACCGTAGTCAACATGCCGGCCGGCGAGATCTTCACCGCGCTGCAGACCGGTGCGATCGACGCCACCGAGTGGATCGGCCCGTACAACGATCAGGCCCTGGGTCTGCACAAGGCGGCCAAGTACTACTACACCCCGGGCTGGCAGGAGCCGAACGTCACCTTCGAACTGGACGTCAACCTCAAGGCCTGGGAAACCCTGCCGGCCGACCTGCAGGCCATCGTCCGCGCCGCTGCCCGCGATGTGAACGCCGACATGCTCGACGACTACAACGCGCGCAACATGGAGGCCATGGAACAGCTCAAGGCCGAGGGCGTGGAGGTGCGCAGCCTGCCGGACGAAGTGCTGGCCAAGCTCAAGGAAGTGGCTGCCGAAGTGGTCGAAGCCAGCGCCGCCGCCGACCCTGCGGCAAGCAAGGTGTGGGCTCAGCAGAAGGCCTACCTGCAGCGTTTGAGCGAGTACGCGGAGTCCAACGAGAAGCTCATCTACAACATCCGCGGCTGATCTTCGCGCCACAGCAAAACGCCGGCTCTCGAGCCGGCGTTTTCATTTGTTCGCTCGCAGGGGCGCAGCGGATCAGCGGCGCGGCGGAACCGGGCGGGTGCGACCGCTGCCGTCGATGGCGACGAACACGAACACCGCTTCGGTGACCTTGCGCCACTCGCTGGACAGCGGATCGTCGCTCCACACCTCGACCAGCATCTGGATCGAGCTGCGGCCGACTTCCAGGGTCTGGGTGTAGAAGGACAGCTGGGCGCCGACGGCCACCGGCACGAGGAACGCCATGCGGTCGATCGCCACCGTGGCCACGCGGCCGCCGGCGACCTTGCTGGCCATGGCGGTGCCGGCCAGGTCCATCTGCGCTACCAGCCAGCCGCCGAAGATATCGCCGAAGCCGTTGGTCTCGCGCGGCAGCGCGGTGATCTGCAGGGCCAGGTCGCCCTGGGGAATCGGATCATCCTGTTCGAATTCGTTCATGTCGATTACGGCTCGCGGCGCGGTTGTTGTTGTGGGCGCGGAGTCCACAGGGGGTGCAGGTTCGCCGAGTATACCGACTGAGTGGTCGGCGGGCGACCATGGCGCGCCGGCGCCGTGCGTTCGTCCGCATTTGCCGGAGTTGTGCGCGAAATCGGCTACGGTCATCTAACTGTCACATTGGTTTCATAGATTGGTCACACGGCCTGCTGATACTTGGCCTCGACCCAACCCCACCCTAATTTGTTAGGAGCAAGGCATGAAACTTACGCGTTTGATGGCGGCCATGACTTTTGTTGCCGCTGGTGCTGCCACCGCTACCGCGGTCGCCGCTGTCGATCCGGCTCTGCCGACCTATGAGAAGACTTCGGGCGTATCCGGCAACCTGTCCAGCGTAGGTTCCGACACCCTGGCCAACCTGATGACCCTGTGGGCCGAGGACTACAAGAAGCTCTACCCGAACGTGAACATCCAGATCCAGGCGGCCGGTTCGTCCACCGCGCCACCGGCGCTGACCGAGGGTACCGCCAACCTCGGCCCGATGAGCCGCAAGATGAAGGATGCCGAGTTGCAGGCCTTCGAAGAGAAGTATGGCTACAAGCCGACCGCCATCCCGGTGGCCATCGATGCCCTCGCGGTGTTCGTGCACAAGGACAACCCGATCAAGAGCCTGACCATGCCGCAGGTCGACGCCATCTTCTCCAGCACTCGTCTGTGCGGTGAGCCCAAGGACGTCAAGACCTGGGGCGACCTCGGTCTGACCGGCGAGTGGGCGGTCAAGCCGGTGCAATTGTTCGGCCGTAACTCGGTTTCCGGTACCTACGGTTACTTCAAGGAAGAAGGCCTGTGCAAAGGCGACTTCAAGGCCAACGTCAACGAGCAGCCAGGTTCGGCTTCCGTGGTGCAGTCGATCTCCAGCACCCTGAACGCCATCGGCTATTCGGGCATCGGCTACAAGACTTCCAGCGTTCGCGCGGTACCGCTGGTGGACAAGAACGGCGTGGCTGAAGAGGCGTCCGAAACCAATGCCCTGGCCGGCAAGTATCCGCTGTCGCGCTTCCTGTTCGTCTACGTGAACAAGGCGCCTAACAAGGCCCTGAACCCGCTGGAGGCCGAGTTCATCAAGCTGGTGCTGTCCAAGCAGGGCCAGGAAGTGGTGGTCAAGGATGGCTACATTCCGGTGCCGTCCAAGGTTGCCGAGAAGACCTTGAAGGAACTTGGTCTGTAACTAGACTGACAAGTTTGCCGCGGCTGGGTGTCGCGGCAAGCGGCAAACGCGCCCGCCCCTCCCTGTGGAGTGGCGGGCGTCGTCACGTCACCGCGCTGTAACCTTTTTGTCATATAAGACAGTTAGATTAAGGTCCCGCTTAACCAGCGGCGCGCGTGCGTAACCGCCCAGAGATCTTCGTATGACCGACTTGGCCACTGACCCCATGACCGCACCTCAGAACAGCAGCCAACGGCTGGATTTCAATACTCCTGCACTGCAGCGCAAGCGCCGCAGACGGGCCATCAAGGACCGCCTGGCGCACTGGTACGTGTCGATCGGTGGCCTGGCCGTGCTGGGGGCGATCACCCTGATCTTCTTCTACCTGGCCCACGTGGTGCTGCCGATCTTCTCCGGCGCCGAGCTGGAAGCGCAGCCGGCGCAGCAGCCGGCCTGGCTGGCCGAGCGGGGCGACGCCCTGCTGCTGGCGGTGGAGGAGCAGAACAAGGTGGCCATGCGCCTCGATCGCGCGGGGCAGGTGCAGTTCTTCGCGACCAAGGATGGCGCGGCGCTGAGCAGCGTCGAGCTGCCGCTGCCGGCGGGTGTCGACATCGTCTCGCTCGGCGAGGACCAGCCGGGTAGCCGTCGTGTGGCCCTGGGCCTGTCCAACGGCCAGGTGCTGGTGTTCAAGCAGAACTACCGGGTGACCTACCCGGACAACGTCAAGACCATCACCCCGACCCTGGAGTATCCCTTCGGCGAAGCGCCGATCAGCCTGGACCCCCAGGGCCGCGCCCTGGAGCATGTGGCGATCAGCCAGAACGGCGATACCCTGCTGCTGAGCGCGTCTACCGGCGCCGAACTGCATGTGTTGTCGATGAGTCGGGAAGAGAATGACTTCACCGGCGAAGTGACCCAGGAGGAGCGGCGCATCGAGCTGCCGCAGATCGCCGAGCCGATCAGCGAGCTGCTGATCGACCCGCGCCACCAGTGGCTCTATGTGTTCAACGGCCGGGCCACGGCCGATGTCTTCGACCTGCGCAGCAAGAGCCTCAACGGCCGTTACAAGCTGCTCGAAGGCGACGCCAGGGTCAGCGTCGTGAGCCCGCTGCTCGGCGGCATTTCGCTGCTGGTCGGCGACAGCAAGGGCGGCATCCGCCAGTGGTTCATGGTGCGTGACGAGGACGGCCAGTCGGCGCTGACCCGTATCCGCGATTTCAAGCTGGGCGACAGCGCGATCACCCAGTTCCTCCCGGAGGAGCGGCGCAAGGGCTTCATCGCCCTGGACGCGGACGGCAAGCTGGGCATCTTCCACAGCACCGCGCACCGCACCCTGCTGGTCGAACAGGTCGCCGAGGGGCCGGCCATCGCCACCCTGTCGCCGCGCGCCAGCCGCGTACTGGTGGAGTCCAACGGGCAGATCCAGCCCTTCGTGGTCGACAACCCGCACCCGGAGGTGTCCTGGAGTTCGCTGTGGGGCAAGGTCTGGTACGAGAGTTATGACGAGCCCAAGTACGTCTGGCAGTCGACCTCGGCCAACGGCGACTTCGAACCCAAGATGAGTCTCTCGCCGCTGACCTTCGGTACCCTGAAGGCGGCCTTCTACGCCATGCTCCTGGCCGCGCCCTTGGCCATCTGCGCGGCGATCTACACCGCCTACTTCATGGCCCCGGCCCTGCGCGGCAAGGTCAAGCCGGTGATCGAACTGATGGAGGCGCTGCCGACGGTGATCCTCGGCTTCTTCGCCGGCCTGTTCCTCGCGCCCTATGTGGAGGGCCACCTGCCGGGCATCTTCAGCCTGCTGCTGCTCACCCCGCTGGGTATCCTGCTCGCCGCCTATGCCTGGAGCCGCCTGCCCGAGCGCATCCGCCTGCTGGTGCCGGATGGCTGGGAAGCGGCCCTGCTGATCCCGGTGATCCTGCTGGTGGCGGCCTTCTCCCTGAGCATGAGCGGTCACCTGGAGAACTGGTTCTTCGGCGGCGACATGCGCCTGTGGCTGAGCAACGACCTGGGCATTCCCTTCGACCAGCGCAACGCCCTGGTGGTGGGCCTGGCCATGGGCTTCGCGGTGATCCCGAACATCTACTCGATCGCCGAGGACGCCGTGTTCAGCGTGCCCAAGAGCCTGACCTTCGGCTCCCTGGCCCTCGGTGCGACGCCCTGGCAGACCCTGACCCGGGTGGTGATCCTCACCGCCAGCCCGGGCATCTTCTCGGCGCTGATGATCGGCATGGGCCGCGCGGTCGGCGAAACCATGATCGTGCTGATGGCCACCGGCAACACGCCGATCATGGAAATGAACATCTTCGAAGGCCTGCGCACCTTGGCCGCCAACGTGGCGGTGGAGATGCCGGAGTCGGAAGTCGGCAGTACCCACTACCGAGTGCTGTTCCTCGCCGCGCTGGTGCTGCTGTCCTTCACCTTCGTGATGAATACCCTGGCCGAGGTCATCCGTACCCGCCTGCGCAAGAAATATGCGTCGCTCTGAGAATTGGGAAGGTAGATGTCCGTGAAAACCAAAGAGCAAAACCTCAAGTCCTGGTTCAAGAGCGGCGCGCCTTGGGTCTGGATGACCGCCGGCGGCGTGGCCATCGCGGTGATCATGACCCTCGGCCTGCTGTCGGTGATCGCTACCCGCGGCCTGGCGCATTTCTGGCCGGCCGACGTGATCGAGTCCAGCTACCAGGTGCCGGGCGAAGCCCCGCGACTGCTGGCGGGCGAGCTGGTGCAGTCGGAAGAGGTGCCGCGCGCCCGCCTGGCGGCGGCCGGCTTGCCGGTGGCGGCCGAAGGCGCCGAGTTCATGACTCGCCAGTTGCTCAAGGTGGGCAACCGCGAGACGTTCGGCGCCGACTTCAGCTGGGTGGTCGCCGAATGGCTGCACGATTCCGCCACCCCGGCCAACCTGCTGGTGATGGAGCGCCGCGAGTGGGGCAACTTCTACGGCTACCTGGTCAACGTCAAGCAGGGCGGCCAGCTGGTCGCCGAGGGTGATGGCGCCTGGAGCGAGCTGCAGCAGCGCATCGCGCGTATCGACGACCTGCACCAGCAGATCGCCCGGCTGGAAAAGAAGGACATCGGCCGCATCAACTACGGCCTCGAGCGCCTGCGCCTGAAGACCCGTCGCCTGGAGCTGGAAGGCACGCTGGACGCCGCCGCCCAGGCCGACCTGGACGCCGAGCGGGCCCAGTGGGACGCCGAGTACAAGGTCCTCGAAGCCCAGCTGATCGAACTCAACCAGCAGTTCAACCGCGACAGCGTCACGGTCCGCACGGTCGATGGCCGCGAGCAGGAGATCAGCCTGGGCAAGGTGGTACGCGCCTATCAGCCGAATGCCATGGGCGTCATGGACAAGCTCGGTTTCTACTTCGCCAAGGTGTGGGAGTTCGTCAGCGAGGACCCGCGTGAGGCCAACACCGAGGGCGGCATCTTCCCGGCCATCTTCGGTACGGTGATGATGACCCTGATCATGGCGGTGATCGTCACTCCGTTCGGCGTCGTGGCGGCGATCTACCTGCGCGAGTACGCCAAGCAGGGGGCGATGACCCGGATCATCCGCATCGCGGTGAACAACCTGGCCGGGGTGCCGTCGATCGTCTACGGCGTGTTCGGCCTGGGGTTCTTCGTCTATGTGCTAGGCGGCTCGATCGACAGCCTGTTCTTCCCCGAGAGCGCACCGGCACCGACCTTCGGCACGCCGGGCCTGATGTGGGCCTCGCTGACCCTGGCGATCCTCGCCGTGCCGGTGGTCATCGTCGCCACCGAGGAAGGCCTGGCGCGTATTCCGCGGGCGCTGCGCGAGGGCTCCCTGGCCCTGGGCGCGACCAAGGCCGAGACGCTGTGGAAGGTGGTGCTGCCGATGGCCAGCCCGGCGATGATGACCGGTCTGATCCTCGCCGTGGCCCGCGCCGCCGGCGAAGTGGCGCCGCTGATGCTGGTGGGCGTGGTCAAGCTGGCCCCGGCCCTGCCGGTGGACGGCAACTACCCCTACCTGCACCTGGACCAGAAGATCATGCACCTGGGCTTCCACATCTACGACGTAGGCTTCCAGAGCCCCAACGTCGAGGCCGCGCGACCGTTGGTATACGCCACCGCGTTGCTGCTGGTGCTGGTGATCGCCCTGCTCAACCTCAGTGCCGTGTATATCCGCAACCACCTGCGCGAGAAGTACAAGGCGCTGGATCACTAAGACTCATATTCTGCCGCCGCCCGCCACTGCGTGGGCGCGGCCAACGATTTGATAGCGTAGGGAGCATCCCATGCAGCATCAACCACAGGCTCACGGCATCGATATGTCTGCACTGGGCCGCGACAAGCAGAGCCTCGATATCAGCAAGGAAACCGTGGCCATCGAAGTGCCCGGCCTGAACCTGTTCTACGGCGACAAGCAGGCGCTGTTCGACGTCAAGCTGAACATCCCGCGCGAGCGCGTGACCGCCTTCATCGGCCCGTCCGGCTGCGGCAAGTCGACCCTGCTGCGCACCTTCAACCGGATGAACGACCTGGTCGATGGCTGCCGCGTGGAAGGCGAGATCAACCTCGACGGGCGCAACATCTACCGCAAGGGCGAGGACGTGGCCGAGCTGCGCCGCCGGGTCGGCATGGTGTTCCAGAAGCCCAACCCCTTCCCCAAGAGCATCTACGAGAACGTGGTCTACGGCCTGCGCATCCAGGGCGTGAACCAGAAGCGCGTGCTCGACGAGACCGTGGAGTGGGCGCTGAAGAGCGCGGCGCTGTGGGACGAGGTCAAGGATCGCCTGCACGACTCGGCCCTGGGCCTGTCCGGCGGCCAGCAGCAGCGCCTGGTGATCGCCCGTACCGTGGCGGTGCAGCCGGAAGTACTGCTGCTCGACGAACCCTGCTCGGCGCTCGACCCGATCTCCACCCTCAAGGTCGAAGAGCTGATCTACGAACTGAAATCCAAGTACACCATCGTCATCGTTACCCACAACATGCAGCAGGCCGCGCGGGTTTCCGACTACACGGCGTTCATGTACATGGGCAAGCTGATCGAGTACGGCGACACCGACACCCTGTTCACCAACCCGGCGAAGAAGCAGACCGAAGACTACATCACCGGTCGTTACGGTTAAGCGGATTCCGTAGGGTGCGCCATGCGCACCACAGGGCCGGTGCGCATGGCGCACCCTACACGCAGCATTCGCGGAGTGAATCGGAATGATCAACAAAGACAGCCTCACCCACCACATCTCCCAGCAGTTCAACGCCGAGCTGGAGGAGGTGCGCAGCCACTTCCTGGCCATGGGCGGCCTGGTCGAGAAGCAGGTCAACGACGCGGTCACCGCGCTGATCGAGGCCGATTCCGGCCTGGCCCAGCAGGTGCGCGAGGTCGACGACCAGATCAACCTGATGGAGCGCAACATCGACGAGGAATGCGTACGCATTCTCGCCCGCCGTCAGCCGGCGGCCTCCGACCTGCGCCTGATCATCAGCATCTCCAAGTCGGTTATCGACCTGGAGCGCATCGGCGACGAGTCGACCAAGATCGCCAAGCGCGCGATCCTCCTGTGCGAGGAGGGCGAGTCGCCGCGCGGCTACGTGGAGATCCGCCATATTGGCGACCAGGTGCGCAAGATGGTGCAGCAGGCGCTGGACGCCTTCGCCCGCTTCGACGCCGAACTGGCCCTGTCGGTGGCGCAGTTCGACAAGACCGTCGACCGCGAGTACAAGACCGCCCTGCGCGAGCTGGTCACCTACATGATGGAAGATCCGCGTTCGATCTCCCGGGTACTCAACGTGATCTGGGCGTTGCGTTCGCTGGAGCGCATCGGTGACCACGCGCGCAACATCGCCGAGCTGGTGATCTACTTGGTGCGCGGCACCGATGTGAAGCACATGGGCCTGACCCGCATGAAGGAAGAGGTCGAGGGCACCGGCAAGAACGCCTGAGGCCGGCGCAGGCGGCGCCGTAGGCGGACCTGCGTCGCCGTTCGCCGCTTTAGGGTTGGCCAGCGGCCAGCTGCCGCGACTATGCTAGGGGCCATTCGAAGGGGAGTGGCCGATGAGTAAAGTCAACGTACTGGTGGTGGACGATGCGACCTTCATTCGCGACCTGGTGAAGAAGGGACTGCGCGATCACTTCCCGGGCGTGCAGATCCACGAAGCCATCAACGGGCGCAAGGCCCAGCAGTTGCTCGGCCGGGTCGCCATCGACCTGATCCTCTGCGACTGGGAAATGCCCGAGATGTCCGGGCTCGAGCTGCTCAGCTGGTGCCGCGAGGAAGAGGCCCTGAAGGCCATCCCCTTCATCATGGTCACCAGTCGCGGCGACAAGGAAAACGTGGTGCAGGCGATCCAGGCCGGGGTCTCGGACTTCATCGGCAAGCCCTTCTCCAACGAACAGCTGGTGACCAAGGTGAAGAAGGCCCTGAGTCGTGCCGGCAAGCTGCAGGCCCTCCAGGCCCAGGCGCCGAAGGCCCTGGCCAGTGGCTTCGCCAACGACTCGCTGGCCGCCCTGACCGGTGGCAAGGCCGAGGTGATCAAGCCCGTCGCGGGCGATGAGGCGAAACCCGCCGCCAGCGCCCAGCCCGTGCCGCCGAAGCCCGCGGCGCGGGCGATCAGCGCCGGCCGCGGCCAGGGGCAGCTGCGCCTGCCGGGCGGCACCATGGCCTGCGTGATCAAGGCGCTGAGCCTCAAGGAGGCGCTGCTGCTGGTCAAGCGCGGCGGCGTGCTGCCCCAGGTGCTGGAGAGCGTGGTGCTCGATCTGGAACAGGGCGAGGGCGGCGAAGTGGCCCGGCTCAATGGCTACCTGCATGCGGTCGCCGCCTTCGAGCCGAAGCCCGACAGCGAGTGGCTGCAGCTGACCCTGCGCTTCGTCGACCAGGATCCGCAGAAGCTCGACTACCTGTCGCGGCTGATCGCCCGCGGCACCGCGCAGAAGCATTTCAGCCCCGGCGCCTGAGTGCGCCGCCGGTCGCCGCGCGGCGCGGTGGCGGGAGCTGGCTCACAACGCCGGGTCGCTCGCCTCGCGCCACAGATGGGGGACTGCTAGTCTCCAAACTCCGGATATCAAAAAAGCCATAAGATCCGAGTTCGTTATGCTAGGGCGTCTGATTCTACTCTGCAGTCTTTTGTCCGCAGCCGGCCAGGTTGCGGCCTTGACCATCTACAAGTACACCGATGCCAACGGCGTGGTCACCTATTCCGACCAGGCCGCGCCGGGGGCCCAGGTGTTCGTGTTCCGCGACCGCATGGTCGAGCGCCTGGACAACCAGGTGAAGCTGGAGACCCGCAAGCACGCCGCCGGCGAAACCCTGCTGGTGCGCAACGACCTCTATGCCCCGGTGCAGGTCGAGCTGAAGCTGGTGGATGTCGCCAATGCGGTCGGCGCGCCGGATGAGCCGATCAACTGGGTGCTGCCGCCGCGCAGCAAGATCCGCCTGGCCACCCTGGCCCCGCGCGATGCCAGCCAGCCGCTGCGTTACACCCCCAAGCTGCGCTATGCCCTCGGCGATCCGCGCCTGGTGCCGAGCGAGCAGCGCTATCCGCTGCCCTGGCGCGGCGGGCCGTTCCGCCTGACCCAGGGCGCCAACGGCAAGTACAGCCACTTCACGCCCAAGGGCCGCTACGCCCTGGACATCGCCATGCCAGAGGGCACGCCAATCGTCGCGGCGCGCAGCGGCGTGGTGGTGAAGACCGAGAACCAGCAGAGCGGGCGGGGCAACAACCCGTCCGGCAACTACGTGCGCATCCTCCATGACGACGGCACCATGGGCGTCTACCTGCACCTGATGAAGGGTTCGGTCAGGGTCCACGAAGGCGTCCGGGTGAACGCCGGCCAGCAGATCGCCCGCTCCGGCAACACCGGCAACAGCACCGGGCCGCACCTGCACTTCGTGGTGCAGCGCAATGTCGGCCTGGCCCTAGAGTCGATCCCCTTCCGCTTCGCCCAGCCGGTCGACAGCCTGCCCAACTTCGCCGTCGGCGGCGAATGAAAAACCCCGTTGCCGCCTCGATTGCGCTCGAGCCGGCAACGGGGTTTTCCTGTGTCTGTGGGTAATTGCCTTAACGGAACGCCAGGTCGCGCAGGAACAGGGTGATCGGCGGGAACATGATCAGCAGCACCGACATCAGCAGCAGGATGATGAAGAACGGCAGGCTGCCGCGCACCACGTCCACGTAGGGGCGGCGGAAGACCGCGATGGCGGTGAAGATGTCGCAGCCGAAGGGCGGCGTGGCCGAGCCGATCGCCGCCTGCAGGGTGATGATGGTGCCGACCAGCACCGGGTCGAGGCCGGACAGGCGCACCGCCGGGGCGAAGATCGGCACCAGGATCAGCATCACCACGATCGGGTCGACGAACATGCAGCCGAGGAAGAAGGCGATCGAGATGATGATCAGCAGTTCGGTCGGCGAGGCGCTCATGATGCCGATGCCGCTGAGGATCGCCTGGGGAATCTGGGCGAAGGAGATCACCCAGGAGAACGCCGAGCCGGCCGCCACCAGGATGAACACCACGGCGGTGATCAGCCCGGTGGACAGGGCGATGGACGACAGATCGCCGAACTTCACCCGACGGTAGATCAGCACCTCCAGAATCAGCGCGTAGAGCACCGATACCGCGGCCGCCTCCGTGGGGCTGAACACCCCGGAGTAGATGCCGCCGATGGTCAGCACCGGCAACAGCAGCGGGAGGATCGCGCGGCGGCAGGTGACCAGCCGCTCCATCCAGCTGAACTTCTCGCCGCTGGGGATGCCGGTGACGCGCGCGTAGATGTAGCAGTAGCCGGCCAGCAGGGTCATCAGCAGCAGGCCCGGGCCGATGCCGGCGATGAACAGCTCGGCCACCGAGGTGCCGGACACCACGCCGTAGATGATCATGCCGATGCTCGGCGGAATCAGCAGGGCGATGTCCGAGGCGTTGATGATCAGCGAGATGGCGAAGCTGTCCTTGTAGCCCTGTTGCAGCATCTTCGGCCGCATGATGCTGCCGACACCGACCACCGTGGCCTGGGTCGAGCCGGAGAGGGCGCCGAACAGCGCGCAGCTCAGCGCCGTGGTCACCGCCATGCCGCCACGCACGTGGCCGACGAAGGCCATGGCCACGTCCAGCAGGCGATTGGCGGTGGCGCCGCGGGTGATGATGTCGGCGGCGAGGATGAACATCGGCACCGCCACCAGGGCGGCCGGGCGGATGCCGGCGATCATCTGCTGGATGATGAACTCCGGGCCCATGGTGAAGAAGAACGTGAAGCCGGCGGCGGCGGCGGCCAGCAGCGTGGTCATCATGGGGAAGCCGGCCAGCAGCAGGACCAGCATGATGAGCAGCAGGGCGGTGGTCATATCCATGGCGACGGCACTCAGGGTTGCGGCGGAAGGGGGGTGTCGACGTGGCGTGGCGGCGCCTCGCGCCGGCCGAGCAGGACCAGCAACTGGGTGAAGGCGTGGCGCAGGAACTGCAGGCCGGTCATGCCCAGCCCCAGGGGGATCACCAGGTAGATGTAGTGCAGCGGCATCTGCAGCGCCGAGGAGGCGCGGCCGACGCGGGCGGCCGACTCCACGTAGCCGATCGCCGCCCAGGTCAGCCAGAGCATCAGCGCGGCGGTGAGCAGGTTGATCAGCAGCAGGCTGGCGGCGGCCGGCTTGCCGGTCAGCTGCTCGACGAAGGCGCTCATGCTGATGTGCCGGCTATGCCGGGCGGCATAGCTGCAGCCGACGAAGGTGACGAAGATGATGAGGAACTGGTTGAGTTCCTCGGAGAAGTAGATGCTCTGGTTGAACAGGTAGCGGCCGAACACGTTGCCGACCGAGTTCAGCGCCATCAGCAGGATGGCGCTGGCGAGGATGAAGGCCTCGAGCTTCTCCAGCAGCCAATCCAACTTGTGCAACCAAGACATAGCCACCTCCAGCCCGTCGTCGAGTCGTCGAGTCGTCGAATCGACGGACATTGTTCTTGTTGTGGAAGCCAGACCTTATCCCCGGTCAAAAATCATGTCAATTAATATTTGAATCAGTACATGTGTGCCATATTTGTGCGAATGTAATGATTCTGCCCTGTTTTAGAACACGAAATGCATGGGCGGCGGCGTCTCGCCGAACAGCCCGTTGAGCGTAGCCAGCCCGGCCTGCAGGCGCGAGCGGCTCTGCTCGGCGCCCAGGCTGATGCGCACGTGCTGGTTGCTGCGGTCGGCAGTGGCCAGGAAGGGTTCGGCGGGGAAGATCATCACCCCTTCCTGGCGTGCGCGGCGGGCGAACTTCTCCGGCTGCCAGTGGGAGGGCAGCTCGGCCCAGATGTGCATGCCGTTGGGATGGGCCCTGAAGCGGCAGCCGTCGAGCAGCTCGCGGGCGATCTGCTGGCGTGCCGCGAACTCCTGCTGCTGGAAGGCGACCATGCGCTCCAGGGTGCCGTCCTGCATCCACCAGCTGGCGATCTCGAAGGGCATCAAGGTGGCCATCCAGGTGGTGCTGCGCAGGCGGCCGATGGCCTGCTGCACCAGGTGCGGCGGGGTGATCAGGTAACCGGCGCGCATTCCCGGCAGGGTGATCTTGGTCAGGCTGGTGGCGTAGAAGCTGCGCTCCGGGATCAGCGCCGACAGCGGCGGGTGGCGGTCCGGTTGCAGGGCGCCGTAGACATCGTCCTCGACCACGGTCAGGTCATAGCGGCGGGCCAGTTCGGCGATCGCCTGGCGGCGCTCCAGGCCCATGGTGTCGGTGGTCGGGTTGTTCATGGTCGGGGTGCAGAACAGCACCCGCGCGCCGCCCTGCTTGCAGGCCGCCTCCAGGGCATCCGGGAGCAGGCCCTGGTCGTCGGTGGCGATGCCCTTGAGGTTGAAGTGCAGGGTCTGCGCCAGCGCCAGCAGCAGCATGCAGGTCTCCCGCTCGCACAGCACCGTGTCGCCGGGCTTGAGCACGGTGGCCATGGCGATCGTCAGGGCGTGGGCGGCGCCGTTGCAGAACAGCATGTGGTCGGGGTTGGCCGGCATCTTCTGCTGCGCCAGCCAGGTGCAGACCACCTCGCGGTGCTGGGTCAGGCCCTGGGTCGGGTGGAAGGAGGTGATGAAGTCGTCGCGCCCCTCCCGGGCCAGGCGCTCCAGGCCCTCGCGGTACAGCCTGACGTGGCGCTGGGTGCACACCGGATGGGCGGTGGACAGGTCGATGCCACGGTGCGGGTCCTCATGCTCGTCGGTGGACAGGTAGTCCGACTCGTGGCTGACGTGGCGGCTGCGCACGAAGGTGCCGCTGCCGACCTGGGCGTAGATGGCGCCCTGCTTCTCCGCATGGGCATAGGCGTTGCTCACCGTCTGCACGCTGACGCCCAGGGTCTCGGCCAGCTCGCGGTGGGTCGGCAGCTTGCTGCCGGGCAGCAGCGCGCCGCTGTTGATCGCCTCGGTCAGGGCGTTGCCGATGGCCAGGTATTTCGGTTGGCCGGAGCGGATAAAGGGCTTCAGATCAATTGTCATAGAACAATAAATTCCTTGACGATGATTGTAATGATAATAATATGGGTCTCGAGCGCTATTGACCTGTACTTGTAGCGGTAACTTTAGCAGGTTTCAGTACAATTTCTCCAGGCTGGTCGATCGACCGCGGTGCCGGAACGGCATGGCTCCTGGAGGGTGCGGGGAAGGGCTGTCATGGCCGCCGCGCATTGCAGCGATGTCGTCCGCCCGGTTGTTGCCCGGCGGGCTGATAGAGGCCTGAACGCCACGGCGTTCGTTATCGAGATGCTGTCATGAGTGAAATCGCGTTGAATTTCAGCCGTGAAGAGTACGCCCAGCGACTGGCCAAGGTGCGCGCCGCCATGGTCGAGCGGGGGATCGCCACGCTGATCGTCCACGACCCGTCGAACATGGCCTGGCTGACCGGCTATGACGGCTGGTCCTTCTATACACCGCAGTGCGTGGTGGTCGGCCAGAGCGGCAATCCGCTGTGGTACGGCCGCGGCATCGACGCCAACGGCGCCCGCCGCACCGTCTACCTGCCGGAGGAGGACATCGCCTCCTACAGCGACCGCTATGTGATGAACCCGCCGCACCATGCCCTCGACTACCTGTGCGAGCAGGTGCTGCCGGCCCGGGGCTGGACCGCCGGGGTGATCGGCGTGGAGATGGACAACTACTACTACAGCGCCACCTCGCACCAGGCGCTGCAGCGTGGCCTGCCGAAGGCCCAGCTGGTGGACGCCACCGGCCTGGTCAACTGGTGCCGGGCGATCAAGTCGACGCAGGAAGTCGAGTACATGCGGGTCGCCGCGCGTATCGTCGAGAACATGCACCGGGCGATCATCGAGATGATCGAGCCGGGCCTGCCGAAGAACGTGCTGGTCGGCGAGATCTACCGGGTCGCCTGCGTCGGGCACGACGGCAAGTTCGGCGACTACCCGGCCATCGTGCCCATGCTGCCCTCGGGCAAGGACGCCTCGGCGCCGCACCTGACCTGGGACGACCGGCCGTTCAAGAAGGGCGAAGGCACCTTCTTCGAGATCGCCGGCTGCCACAAGCGCTACCACTGCCCGCTGTCGCGCACTGTCTACCTGGGCGAGCCCTCGGCGGCGTTCCGCAAGGCCGAGGAGGCGATCAACGCCGGGCTCGAAGCCGGTCTGGCGGTGGCCAAGCCGGGCAACACCTGCGGCGACATCGCCCGCGAACTGAACAGCACCCTGCGCCGTTACGGCTACGACCGCGGCGACAACCGCTGCGGCTACCCGATCGGTCTGAGCTACCCGCCGGATTGGGGCGAGCGCACCATGAGCCTGCGCGAAAGCGACACCACGGTGTTGCAACCGGGCATGACCTTCCACTTCATGCCGGGCCTGTGGCTGGACGACTGGGGGCTGGAGACCACCGAAAGCATCCTGATCACCGAAAGCGGCGTGGAAACCCTTTGCGACTTCCCGCGCCAACTGTTCGTGAAGGCTTGAGATGAGTGCAGCACAGATGAATATTTCTCCCGAATCCGACCTGCAGGCGACCAGTCTCTCGACTATCGCCGAGGTCGGCGAAAGCACCATCAGCAGCACCGTCGACTTCGAGCGCGACGGTGTGCAGCACGGCTTCCTCAAGCTGCCGTACTCCCACGACCAGTCGGCCTGGGGCTGCATCATGATCCCCATCAGCGTGGTGAAGAACGGCGCGGGTCCCACCGCGCTGCTCACTGGCGGCAACCACGGCGACGAGTACGAGGGCATCACCGCGCTGCTCAAGCTGGCCGGCGAGCTGCGTGCCGAGGACGTCCAGGGCCGGGTGATCATCGTCCCGGCGATGAACTACCCGGCGGTGCAGAACGGCAGTCGCACCTCGCCGATCGACAAGGGCAACATGAACCGCTCGTTCCCCGGCAACCCCCACGGGGCCATGACCGAGCGCATCGCCGACTACTTCCAGCGCTACCTGATCCCGCTGTGTGACTACGCTTTGGATATCCACTCCGGTGGCAAGACCCTGGACATCCTGCCCTTCGCCGCGGCCCACCGGCTGCCCGACCCCGCGCAGGAAGCCAAGTGCATCGAGGGCGCCCGGCTGTTCGGCACCGCCGCCAGCATGATCCTCTTCGAGCTGGATGCGGCCTCGTTGTACGACACCGCCGTGGAAGCCCAGGGCAAGGTGTTCGTCACCACCGAGCTGCGCGGTGGCGGCACCAGTACGCCGCAGACCATGGCCCTGGCCGACCGCGGGGTGCGCAACTTCCTCAAGTTCGCCGGGATCATCGAAGGTGAACTGGAGCTGGCGGACGAGCCGCCGCTGCAACTGGATATGCCCGACGCCAGCTGCTACGTGCAGAGCCTGCACCGCGGCATTCTCGAGCTGACCCTGAGCCTGGGCGATCGGGTGCGACGCGGCGACCTGGTGGCGCGGGTGCATGCCTTCGAGCGTACCGGCACGCCGGCGGTGGAATACCGCGCCGAGCGTGACGGGATGCTGGTGGCGCGGCGTTTCCCGGCGCTGGTGGACATAGGCGACACCCTGGCGGTGATTGCCGACGTAATCGAAGGCTGAAGACAAGCGGGCTCAGTCGCGAATTCCTTAGAAAAACAAGCGGAGACCTCACCATGAGCAAGTTCAGCACACTGAAGAAGGCGGCCCTGGCCGCGGCAATGGGCCTGGCCCTGGCGGGTCAGGCGAGCCTGGCGACGGCGGCCGAGGAGTGGAAGTTCGCCCTGGAGGAGATCAGCGGCAGCGTGCAGGACGCCTACGCGCAGAAGTTCAAGCAGCTGGTGGAAGAGAAGAGCGGCGGCGACATCACCGTCACCGTCTATCCGTACGGCGCCCTGGGCGAGTCGGAAGACCTCACCGAGCTGGTGGCCAACGGCGTCCTGCAGTTCACCCACGGCTCCACCGGCATCCTCGGCTCCACCGCGCCGGGCATGCAGGTGTTCTCCGTGCCCTACCTGCTGTCGCAGAACAACAAGGTCAACCTCGAGCTGCTGACCGAGAGCCCGACCATCTACGGGCCCGTGGCCGACAAGCTGAAGACCCGCAACCTGCGCCTGCTGAGCATGTACCCGGAAGGCGAGATGGTCTGGACCACCAACAAGGTGGTGCGCAAGCCGGCCGACTTCGCCAACGTGAAGATGCGCGTGATGGCCTCGCCGATGCTGGTCGAAGCCTACAAGTCGTTCGGCGCGGTGCCCACTCCGTTGCCGTACTCCGAGGTCTACGGCGCCCTGCAGCTGAAGATGGTCGACGGCCAGGAGAACCCGATCTTCGCCATCGAGGAGATGAAGTTCTACGAGGTCACCGATGTGCTGACCTGGTCCGGCCACCAGCAGTTCACCGTCGCCGTGCTGTCCAACGAATCCTGGTACCAGGGCCTGCCGGCGGCGCAGCGCAAGATCATCGACGAGACCGTGGATGAGCTGGCGCCCTACATCTTCGAGACCCAGGCCAAGTACAACCAGGAGCGCCTGGAGAAGATCCAGCAGGCCAAGCCGGGCATCCAGCTGGTGCGCCTGAACGAGCAGGAGCAGGCCGCCTTCCGCGAGGCCAGCCAGACCATGCGTGACAAGCTGGTGGAGCTGGCCGGTCCGGAAGCCGGGGCCGCCCTCGAGGCGCTGGAGGCGGAGATCGCCGAGCTGGAAAAGAAGTACTAAGACGCGCGAGTCGAGCGTGAGCCGGCGGGGCTTGTCCCGCCGGCTTTGTCATACCTGGAGCGCAGGGCTGTTCTGCGCCGGAGCGGTTCTATGCGTTTGGACAGTTACGACCTGAAGATACTGCGCATCCTCCAGCACAACGGGCGCATCACCAAGTCCAGCCTCGCCGAGGCCATCAACCTGTCGGTCAGCCCGTGCTGGGAGCGGGTCAAGCGCCTGGAGGAAGCCGGCATCATCCGTGGCTACGGCGCCCAGTTGAACACCGAGATTCTCCTCAAGCGTGCCGCGGTGATGGTCGAGATCACCCTCAAGCAGCACAACCGCGAGGCCTTCGCGCGTTTCGAGAAGGCCATGCTGGACTGCCCGCAGGTGACCGAGTGCTACGCCACCGGCGGCGGCGTCGACTACATCGTCAAGGTCATGGCCGAGGACATCGACCAGTACCAGCGCCTGGTCGACCGTTGGCTGATGGCCGACCTGGGCATCGAACGCTACTTCACCTACATCGTCACCAAGACCATCAAATGCGCCGAGCCGCCGCTGGAGCTGGAGTCCGGCGACGGCGATTAGCCACGGCGAGCAGGGCCGGTTGCCGGCCCCGGGCGGTCAGCGGCTGGTGCCGATGCTCTGCAGGGCCGGGCGATGGCGGTAGACCAGCAGCCCCAGGGTCACGGCATAGAGCCCGATCACCACCAGGCCCACCCACTGGATCTCGAACGGGGTGAACTTGAACAGCAGCACCAGGGCGGTGAGCAGGCCGACGTTCAGGGCGATAAAGCGCCCATGGCCGAGCTTGGCCACGGTGATGCCGAGGTTGTCGGTGTACAGGCGCACCAGGGAGTCGACCGAGTTGATCACGAAGATCACCCCGACGCCGAGCATGGCCAGCTTCCAGAACTGGCTGACCTCGATGCCCAGGTCGAAGTAGCCGTAGAGCACGGAGAACCAGATCGCCAGGGGAATCGACGGAATCACCAGCAGCGCCAGCAGCAGCTGCCAGGTGCGCAGGCCGCCGACGAAGCGCGAGACGAACTGGCCGATCATCACGCTCCAGGCGAACCACCAGAACAGGTAGAAGGCGTGGTAGTCGCCCAGCGGCAGGATGAAGCCGTGCAGCTCGGCGAAGTAGCCGCTGCCGATCTTCGCCGCCGCGTCGGCGAAGTAGCCCACGCCGAGATCGCCCGCCCACCACATGCCGAGAATCAGGGCGAAGAACAGCCAGGTCGAGCCGACGCTGAGGATCTTCAGGTAGCGGATGTCGGTGCTGGAATAGACCGCCGCGAGGATGATCCCCACCACCACCAGGTAGGCCAGGGTGTCACCCAGCTCCGGCGCGTACCAGGCGATGTTGACCAGGAACAGGTAGGCGGTGAAGGCGCAGGTGGAGACGATCACCAGGTTGTTGACCAGCTTCAGCGGGCGCAGCTCGAACAGCTTGACCCGCGGTTCGACCACGCAGAAATAGAAGGTGGTGATGAAGTAGAAGGCCCAGATCAGGAAGCCCCAGAAACCGAACTCCACCGCCAGGGGATTGGAGAACTGGTACTGGGCCTCCTCGGCGTAGGTGGGGAACTCGGTCAGCGGGAAGATGATCAGGCCCATGTCCAGGCCGGAGGTGAAGAGGATGGCCAGGAAGGTGAACAGGCCCACCGGCTCCGGGCCGGTGCAACGCAGGTTGCCCCAACGCACCAGCACCAGCAGGGTGGCCGCAAGCAAGGCGATGATCGCCCCCGATAGAATCAGATTCATAGAGCCCTCATGTGCCGTGAGCGAGCGGTCCCTCGTTCGACTCGGCGGCAATTTCTTGTTGGAGTGACGTCTCGCACCCGACCACGCCTGGCGTGGTCGATGCCGGCACCATCCTGGCCAGTCAAAGCGACCGCTGCATGCCCGAGGGCGTCGCCAAGCGTCGTGATCCCGGCTCGTCGCCCGGGCCAAAGCCGCGTACTAGCCAATCTGCGCCCCGATCCGGCCAAAACCGCCGGGCCCTGGGCGGCGCCGAAAAAAACCGTCTGCAGGGCCCGGCAAAGAAAAAAAACCAAGTGCTCGGCCCCGGCTAAGAGAAAAAACCGCGCGCCCATCCCCCCTAAAGTGGAAGCCGTAAACACGCACCACGCCCTGCAGCACGCACTCGCTGCGCCAGGGCCCGCAGAGGGGACGCCGTCCATGCACACACTGAAAGATCCGCGCCTGGTTCGCCAGCTGGCCTACGTCAACGGCAAATGGGTCGCCGGCAACGAGGGCCGCGACGAGGCGGTCATCGATCCGGCCAGCGAAGAAATCATCGGCCGCTGCACCCTGCTCGACCAGGATCAGGTCGCCGCCGCCATCGACGCCGCCGAGGCCGCCTTCCCGGCCTGGCGCGCCCGCTCGGTGGACGACCGCGGCGCCATTCTCGGCAAGTGGCACGACCTGCTGCTGGAGAACAAGGAAGACCTGGCCCGGCTGATGACCCTGGAGCAGGGCAAGCCGCTGGACGAGGCCCGTGGCGAGATCGACTACGCCGCCTCCTTTATCCGCTGGTTCGCCGAGGAGGCGCGCCGCGCCTACGGCGAGACCATCCCCAGCCACATCCGCAACGCCCAGCTGGGCAGCGTACGCGAGCCGATCGGCGTCGCCGCGCTGATCACCCCGTGGAACTTCCCCTGCGCGATGATCACCCGCAAGGCCGCCGCGGCCCTGGCCGTGGGCTGCACCGTGCTGGTCAAGCCGGCTGGCGAGACGCCGTTCTCAGCCCTGGCCCTGGCCGAGCTGGCCGAGCGCGCCGGCTTCCCCGCCGGGGTGTTCAACGTCATCACCGGCGAGCCGGAAATGGTCTCCCAGGTGCTCTGCGCCAGCGACAAGGTCAAGGCGCTGTCCTTCACCGGCTCGACCCGGGTCGGCCGCCTGCTGCTGCAGCAGGCCGCGGCCACGGTGAAGAAGTGCTCGATGGAACTGGGCGGCAACGCACCCTTCATCGTGCTGCCGGACATGGACGTGGAGCAGGCCGCCCAGGCGGCCATCGACGCCAAGTTCCAGACCACTGGCCAGGACTGCCTGGCGGCCAACCGCATCTTCGTGCATCGCTCGCTGTATGAGCCCTTCCTCGCCGCCTTCGCCCGGCGCATGGGCGAGCTGACCGTTGGCAACGGCCTGATCCGCGGGGTCAACCAGGGCCCGCTGATCAACGCCAAGGCGGTGGCCAAGGCCCAGGAACTGGTGGACGACGCCGTGGCCAAGGGCGCCCGCCTGCTGGTCGGCGAACAGGACCAGGCGCCGGGGCGCAACTACTTCATGCCGACCCTGCTGGCCGATGTGACCGCGGACATGCGCGTCTACCGCGAGGAGAACTTCGCCCCGGTGGCCGGCGTGCTGGCCTGGGACGACCTGGAGCAGCTGATCGCCCAGGCCAACGACACCGAGTACGGCCTGGCCGCCTATGTCTATGGTTACGACATGCGCCAGGTGTGGCGCCTGCTGCGCGGCCTGGAGTTCGGCATGGTCAGCGTCAACTCGGTGAAGATGACCGGCCCGCCCGTACCCTTCGGCGGCGTCAAGCAGTCCGGACTCGGCCGCGAGGGCTCGCGCCACGGCCTCGATGAATACAGCCAGATCAAGTACTACTGCCTGGGCAACCTGCCCAGCGCCAGCGGAAGTTAATCGCGCTCAGCCGCCTGAACGCCACCCGAAACCGAATCGAACGAGGGCAATGCCATGACCATCGACACCCAGAAAATCATCGAGATCGACCGCCAGAACGTGTTCCACGCCTCCACCCACCTGAAGCAGCATGCCCACGGCGAGAGCCCGGCGCGCATCGTCACCGGCGCCAAGGGCATCCGCATCCAGGATTCCCTGGGCAACGAGTTCATCGACGGCTTCGCCGGCCTGTACTGCGTGAACATCGGCTACGGCCGCACCGAGATGGCCGAGGCGATCTACGAGCAGGCCAAGCAGCTGGCCTACTACCACACCTATGTCGGCCACACCACCGAGGGCATGGCGACCCTGTCCGAGCGCATCGTCAAGCTCGCCGGCCAGGGCATGAGCAAGGTCTACTACGGCATGTCCGGTTCGGACGCCAACGAGACCCAGCTCAAGCTGGTCTGGTACTACAACAACATCCTCGGCCGTAAGGAGAAGAAGAAGGTCATCTCCCGCGACCGCGGCTACCACGGCTCGAGCATCGCCTCCGGCTCCATGACCGGCCTGCCGGTGTTCCACGCCCACTTCGACCTGCCGCTCGAGCGCATCAAGCACACCGTCGCGCCGGTCTACTACCGCCGCCCCGACGACGCCATGAGCGAGCTGGAGTTCTCCCGCTACTGCGCGCAGAAGCTCGAGGAGATGATCCTCGCCGAAGGCCCGGACACCGTCGCGGCGATGATCGGCGAGCCGGTGCTCGGCACCGGCGGCATCGTGCCGCCGCCGCAGGGCTACTGGGCGGAGATCCGCAAGGTGCTGGACAAGTACGACATCCTGCTGATCGCCGACGAGGTGGTCTGCGGTTTCGGCCGCCTGGGCGTGGACTTCGGCTCGCAGTACTACGAGATGAAGCCGGACCTGATCACCGTGGCCAAGGGCCTGACCTCGGCCTACCAGCCGCTGTCCGGGGTGATCGTCGGCGAGCGCGTGTGGCAGGTGCTGGAGCAGGGCACCGACACCTACGGCGCCATCGGCCACGGCTACACCTACTCCGGCCACCCCATGGGCATCGCCTCGGCGATCGCCAACCTGGACATCATCGAGCGCGAGAACCTCACCGGCAACGCCCGTGACACCGGGGCCTACCTGCAGCAGCGCATGCAGGAGACCTTCGGCAACCACCCGCTGGTCGGCGAGGCGCGCGGCATCGGCCTGCTGGCGGCCCTGGAGTTCTCCAGCGACCGCAGCAAGCGTCAGCACTTCGACCCGAACCTCAAGGTCGGCCCGCAAATCTCCGCGGCCTGCCTGGAAGAGGGCCTGATCGCCCGCGCCATGCCGCACGGCGACATCCTCGGCTTCGCCCCGCCGCTGGTGGTCACCCGTGGCGAGGTCGATGACATCGTCGCCCGCGCCGAGCGGGCGGTGAACAAGGTCACCGACAAGCTGATCAGCAGCGGCGCCTGGCAGGCCAAGTAACCGGCCAGGTCAACGCGGGGGGCATCGAGACGGTGGCCCCCGTTTGCGTTCACAGGTTGGACTTTGAACATGAATGAGCAACTGACCCTGCAAGACATCTACCGGGCCCGCCAGCGCATCGCCGGTCTGGCCCTGCGCACCCCGCTGGTGCGTTCCGAATCGCTGTCGCGGCGCTGGAACTGCGAGGCCTGGCTCAAGCTCGACTGCCTGCAGCCCACCGGCGCCTTCAAGCTGCGCGGCGCGGTCAACGCCCTGCTCGGCCTGGATGCCGCGCAGCGCCAGCGCGGCGTGGTGACCATGTCCACCGGCAACTTCGGTCGCGCCCTGGCCTACGCCGGCCAGCACCTGGGCATTCCGGTCAAGGTGTGCATCTCGCGCCTGGTGCCGGAGAACAAGGTCGAGGCCCTGCGCCGCAGTGGCGCCGATCTGGTGATCCACGGCCAGATCCAGGACGAGGCCGACGTCGAGGCGCGCCGCCTGCGCGACGAGCAGGGCCTGGCCTATGTCTCGCCGTTCGACGATCCGCTGGTGATCGCCGGCCAGGGCACCTGCGGCCTGGAGATCATGGAGGAGCAACCGGACATCGACATGCTGTTCGCCGGCCTGTCCGGCGGCGGCCTGATCGCCGGCATCGGCCTGGCGGTGAAGAGCATCAACCCGCGGGCCGAGGTGATCGGCGTGAGCATGAACGAGGGCGCGGCGATGCTCGAGAGCCTGGCCGCCGGCCATCCGGTGCAGGTGCCCGAGGTGGCGTCGCTGGCCGACAGCCTGGGCGGCGGCGTCGGCCTGGACAACGCCTGGAGCTTCGCCATGACCCAGCGCTACATGGACCGCGGCTACCGGGTCGACGAGGCGCAGATCGCCCGCGCCATGGTGCATTTCCTGCGCGAAGAGAAACTCCTGGTCGAGGGCGCCGCCGCCGTCGGCGTGGCCGCCGTCGAGCAGCACCAATTGGACCTGAGCGGGCGCCGCGTGGCGTTCGTGGTCAGCGGCCAGAACCTGTCCACCGCCACCTTTGCCGAGGCCTGCCGCCTGGCCGGAGAGCGCCCCTATGAAAATCTATAACCGCCAGCAGATCGCCGAGCGGGTCAAGCTCGACCCGGCCGCCCTGGAAGCCGTGGAGGCCGGTTTCGCCGCCCTCGGCCGCGACGAGGTGGCGATGCCGCCGATCCTCAGCATGAACATCGCCGAGAGCAACGGCGAGGTCGACGTGAAGACCGCGCACATCCGCGGCTGGCCGCGTTTCGCGGTGAAGATCAGCCCCGGCTTCTTCGACAACCCCAAGCTCGGCCTGCCCAGCCTCAACGGCCTGATGCTGCTGTTCTCGGCCAAGACCGGGCTGGTCGATGCGGTGCTGTTCGACGAGGGCTACCTGACCGACATCCGCACCGCCCTGGCCGGCGCCATCGCCGCCAAGCACCTGGCCCGCGAGGACGCCCAGCGCGTCGCGGTGATCGGCGCCGGCCAGCAGGCCGAGTTGCAGGTCGCGGCCCTGCGCCTGGTGCGTGACATCCGCGAGGTGCATGTGCACGCCCGCGACCGCAGCAAGGCCGAGGCCTATGTCGCGCGCATGCGCGAGCAGTACGGCCTGGCGGTGGCGGTGCACGACAGCGCCGCCGCGGCCTGCGCCGAGGCCGACATCGTGGTCACCACCACCCCGGCCCGCGAGCCGGTGCTGCGCTGGAGCGACCTGCCCAAGGGCGTGCACGTCACCGCCATGGGCTCGGACAACCCGCACAAGAACGAGCTGGAGCCGACCATCCTGGCCAGCGCCGATGTCCTGGTGGTCGATCGCCTCAGCCAGTCCCGCGCCCTCGGCGAGCTGCACCACGCGCCGGCCCTGGAGCGCGAGGTGTTCGAGCTGGGCAGCCTGATCGCCGCGGGGCGCAAGGTCCGCAGCGGCGCCGAGCAGATCAGCGTATGCGACCTGACCGGCACCGGGGTGCAGGACACCGCCATTGCCAACTACGCCGCGCGCCTGCTCGAGGAGGCCTGAGATGATCCAGTCCTTCGCCGAGTTCCAGGCCCTGCAGCAGACCTTCGAGCACGTGCGCGCCAGCGATGACGGCCACGTGCGCATCGGCCTGGTGCAGCTGGCCAGCGATTTCACCCTGGAGAACGAGTGGCGCCAGCTGCTCGGCGAGCGGGTCGAGCTGTACAGCACCCGCACCCCCTGCAGCCCGACCGTGACCCCGGACGGGTTGCGCGGCCTGGCCCAGGGCCTGAGCCAGTCCAGCGCCCTGCTGGTGCCGGGCCTGCCCCTGGACGTGCTGGCCTTCGGCTGCACCTCGGGGAGCATGCTGATCGGTGAGCAGGAGGTGACCCGGCTGCTCAACCAGGCGCACCCCGGCGTACCGGTGACCAACCCCTGGAGCGCGGTCAAGGCGGCCCTGCGCGGCCTCGACGCGCGGCGCATCGCGGTGCTCACGCCCTATATCGGCGAGGTCAACTACCCGATCTACCAGGGCCTGCAGCAGGCCGGCCACGAGGTGGCGGCCTTCGGCACCTTCGGCGTGCTGGAGGATGCCGAGATCCCGCGGATTCCCGAGGCGGCCATCGAGCAGGCGGCGCGCGAGCTGCTGATCGGCCAGCGGGTCGACGCGCTGTTCCTCTCCTGCACCAACCTGCGCACCCTGGGCATGCTCGCTGAACTGGAGCGCAGCCTGGGCCTGCCGGTGATCTCCAGCAACCAGGCGATGTTCTGGCATGCCCTGCAACTGGCCGGCTGCGTGCACCGGCCCCAGGGTTTCGGTACCTTGCTGACCGACAGCTACGCATTGGCTTGAAGGGCGCACGCACGCGCCCGGTCTGCGTGCTGCAGCGGGGAGTCTGAGGTGCAGGACAGACAGAAGGGCTTGCTGTTGACCGCGTTCGGGGTGCTGGTGCTGTCCCCGGACGCCCTGGTGTTGCGCTGGCTGGCCGCCGATGCCATGCAGATCCTGGCCTGGCGCGGCCTGCTCATGGCCATCGGCCTGGGCCTGCTGCTGGCCTGGCGCTACCGAGGCGGGCTGCCGGCCGCCGTCCGCCGTTGCGGCTGGGTCGGCCTGGGCTGCGGGCTGTGCTACTGCGGCAGCACCATCGGCTTCGTCCAGGCCATCACCCTGGCCGGGGCGGCCAATACCCTGCTGATCCTCAGCATCGCCCCGCTGATCGCCGCGGCCCTGGCCTGGCTGTTCCTCGGCGAACGCCTGGCGCCGCGCACCCTGCTGGCGATCCTGATCTGCGTTGGCGGGGTGCTGCTGATCGTCGCCGACGAGGCGCCGGGCAACAGCCTGGTCGGCAACGCCTGGGCCCTGGCGGCCGCCACCCTGCTGGCCGGCAACTTCACCCTGGCGCGCAGCCGCCCGGCGGTGGACATGAGCCCGGCGCTGCTTCCCGGCGCCCTGCTGGTGTCGCTGCTGGGTTTCCTGATCGGCGGCAGCCCGGAGCTGAGCGTGCCGCAGTGGGCCGGCCTGGCCTTCATGGCGGGGGTGCTGCTGCCGTTGGCCTTCATGCTGATCCAGCTCGGACCGCGTTGGATCAGCGGCACCGAGGTGGGCCTGCTGCTGTTGCTGGAGGTGGTGCTGGGGCCACTGTGGGTCTGGTGGCTGCTGGGCGAGGCGCCGAGCAGCCAGGTGCTGCTCGGTGGCGGCCTGATCTTCCTCACCCTGTGCGGCCACAGCCTGCTGGGCTGGCGCCGCGTGCCCGCGGCCAAGGCCGGCTGAGCGGGTCAGTCCAGGCGCAGCACCTTGGCCAGGAGGATCTTCGGTCCCTTCATCTTCTTGACGATGATGCGCAGGCCCTCGACCTCCAGCACCTCTTCTTCCTCCGGTACCCGCTTGAGGGTCTCGTAGACCAGCCCGGCCAGGGTTTCCGCCTCGACATGGTCGAGGTTGACCCCGAGCAGGCGCTCGACCTTGAACAGCGGCGTGTCGCCGCGCACCAGTAGCTTGCCCGGCTGGTAGGCGAGGATGCCGCGCTCGGCCTTGCGGTGTTCGTCCTGGATGTCGCCGACCAGGGCCTCGAGCACGTCCTCCATGGTCAGGTAGCCGATCACCTTGCCGTCGGCCTCCTCGACCAGGGCGAAGTGCGCGCCGCCCTGGCGGAACTGCTCGAGCAGACTGGACAGCGGCAGGTGCCGGGTGACCCGCTCGATCGGGTGCATCAGCTCGGAGATCTTTAGCGCCGAGGGCAGCATTTCCAGCAGCGACAGGTGCAGCAGCAGGTCCTTGATGTGCAGCACGCCGACGAAGTCCTCGGCCTCGGTGTCATACACCGGGTAGCGGCTGTACTTGTGCCGGCGGAACACGCTGAACACCTCCTCCAGGGGCGCGTTCAGCTCGAGGGAGATCAGGTCCTCGCGGGAGTTGGCCCAGTCCACCACCTCCAGTTCGCCCAGTTCCACCGCCGAGGCCAGCACGCGCATGCCCTGGTCGCCGGGGTCGCGGGCGCGGCTCGAATGCAGGATCAGCTTGAGTTCGTCGCGGCTGTAGTGGTGCTCGTGGTGCGGCCCCGGCTCGCCCTGGCCGGCGATGCGCAGGATGGCGTTGGCGCTGGCGTTGAGCAGGAAGATCGCCGGGTACATCAGCCAGTAGAACAGGTACAGCGGTCCGGCGGTCCACAGCGACAGCAGTTCGGGCTTGCGGATCGCCCAGGACTTGGGCGCCAGCTCGCCGACCACGATGTGCAGGTAGGAAATGATCGCGAAGGCGCTGAAGAAGGCGATGCCGCTGACCAGCTTCGGCGACTCGATGCCGATGGCGCCGAGCAGCGGTTCGAGCAGGTGGGCGAAGGCCGGCTCGCCGACCCAGCCCAGGCCCAGGGACGCCAGGGTGATGCCCAGCTGGCAGGCCGACAGGTAGGCGTCCATTTGCTCGTGCACGGTGCGCAGGATGTGCCCGCGCCAGCCGTGCTGCTCGGCCAGGGATTCGACCTTGGTGGCGCGCAGGCGAACGATGGCGAACTCCGCGGCGACGAAGAAGCCGTTGAGCAGGACGAGGAAGAGGGCGAATAGAACAAGGCCGAAATCGGCGAAATAGGCAGCGGCGGAGTAACTAGAGGAGGGGTCCATAAAGGGTTCGGTTGACCAGAGACCGCTAAAGGGTGGGGGTTGTCGCCGGGCTTTGCAAGCGCCGGCGCTAGTTGCTCCGCTGGACCACCTGGGCGCTGGCGAAATGGCAGGTGAAGGCGCTGCCCTTGCCCAGGGTGCTGCTGATGTCCAGGCGTCCGCGATGGCGCAGCAGCACGTGCTTGACGATGGCCAGGCCGAGGCCGGTGCCGCCGGTGTTGCTGGCGCGGCTGGCGTCGACCCGGTAGAAGCGTTCGGTCAGGCGCGGCAGGTGCTTGGCCTCGATGCCCGGGCCGTTGTCGCGCACCGTCAGGTGCGCGCCCTGTTCGTCGGCCCACCAGCGGATGCGGATGTCGCCGGCGTCCGGGGTGTACTTCACCGCGTTGAACACCAGGTTGGAGAAGGCGCTGCGCAGTTCCGCCTCGCTGCCCTTGAGCTTGAGGTTCTGGTCGGCCTCCAGGCTGATGCGGTGGCCGCGCTCGCCGGACAGCGCCAGGGCGTCGTTCTTGATCGACAGCAGCAGCAGGTCGACCGCCACCGGCTGGTTGTCCGTGGGGTAGTCGGTGGCTTCCAGCTTGGCCAGCAACAGCAGGTCGTTGAGCAGAGCCTGCATGCGCGCGCCCTGCTGCTGCATCTGTTGCAGCGCACGCAGCCAGCGCGGGCCGAGCGCCTCGACGTTGTCCAGCAGGGTCTCCAGGTAGCCGCTGATCACCGTCAGCGGGGTGCGCAGCTCGTGGGAGACGTTGGCGACGAAGTCCTTGCGCATCTGTTCCAGCTGGTGCAGGCGGGTGACGTCGCGCACCAGCATCAGGTGTTCGTTGTTGCCGTACTGGGTGATCTGGATCTGCAGGCGCAGGCGGCTGTTGACCGGCGAGGGCAGGTCCAGCGGCTCCTGGTAGTGCTCGCGCTCGAAGTACTCCTTGAAGCGCGGGTCGCGCACCAGGTTGCTGATCGGCTGGCCGCTGTCCTGCGGGGCCTTGAGGCCGAGCAGGGTCTCCGCGGCGCGGTTCCACCACTCCAGGTTGCCGTCGCGGTCGAGCATGATCACCGCGTCGCGCAGGGCGGCGGTGGACTCCTGCACCCGGTCGATGACCGCCTGCAGGCGGCCACGGGCCTTCTCGTTGCGGCGCTCCAGGTGGTAGATGCTGTCGAATACCTCGCCCCACAGCCCGGAGGCGTCCGGCGGCGGCTCGTCCGGCTTGTGCTCGCGCAGCCACCTGTGCAGGCGCAGCAGCTGGCTGAGGTTCCAGATCAGGTAGCCGGCCAGGCCGATTACCAGCGCCCAGGCGGTCTGCCCGGTGACCAGGCCCAGCAGCAGGCAGGCGCCGACCAGCAGCAGCAGGCGGCGCGCCAGGGCGCCATGCCAGTTTTGGTTCACGTGAAAATCATCCGCCAATCGATCCTTACAGCCAGCCCCTTGTGTGGGCCGGGTATCCTAACCCAAAAGGCCTGGCCGCTAGCTCTTGGTGGAAAAACGATAGCCGGTGCCACGCACGGTCTGTACCAGACTTTCGTAGGCTTCGCCGAGGGCCTTGCGCAGCCGGCGGATATGCACGTCGACGGTGCGCTCCTCGACGTAGACATTGCCGCCCCAGACCTGGTCGAGCAGCTGGCCGCGGGTATAGGCGCGCTCCTGGTGGGTCATGAAGAACTGCAGCAGGCGGTATTCGGTGGGGCCCATCTCGGCCGGCTTGCCGTCGATGGTCACGCGGTGGCTGACCGGATCGAGCAGCAGGCCGCCGACCTCGATCGGCCCCTCGCTGTCGCTGGGGCCGGCGCGGCGCAGTACGGCCTTGAGACGGGCGACCAGCTCGCGCGGCGAGAACGGCTTGGTGATGTAGTCGTCGGCGCCGACTTCCAGGCCCTGAATCTTGTTGTCCTCTTCGCCCTTGGCGGTGAGCATGATGATCGGGATGTCGCCGGTCAGCTCGTCGCGCTTGAGGCGCCGGGCCAGCTCGATGCCGCTGGTGCCGGGGAGCATCCAGTCGAGGAGGATCAGGTCGGGCTTGCGGTCGACGATCATGGCGTGGGCCTGCTGGGTATTCTCCGCTTCCAGGCACTCGTATCCGGCCATCTCCAGGGCCACCGCGATCATCTCGCGGATCGGTGCTTCGTCATCGACGATCAGGATGTTTTTGCCAACCATGGGTCCCGCCTCGGCTCGTTGAACTGTCTAGCGCCGCATTAGATAACGGAATTATTGCAGCTATGTGACAGCCGCATGGTGCCAGTCTACACCGCGCCGCCGGCGCCCCGGCCGTCGCGCCGCGGGCGGGGGCTCAGCGCAGGGCGTAGTCGGCGACCAGGCCGAGGAAGATCGCCAGGCCGGCCCAGTGGTTGTGCAGAAAGGCGTTGAAGCAGGCCATCGGCTTGCGGTTGCGGGTCTTGTGGTACTCCCAGGCGAAGCAGCCGGCGGCGACCAGCAGGCCGAGGTGGAAGTACAGGCCCAGCTCGAAGCGTGCCGCCGCCAGCAGCAGGCAGAGCAGCGCCAGGCCCTGCAGGCTGACGATGATCAGGCGGTCGGCGTCGCCGAACAGGATGGCGGTGGATTTCACCCCGATCTTCAGGTCGTCGTCGCGGTCGGCCATGGCGTAGTAGGTGTCGTAGGCCACCGTCCACAGCAGGTTGGCGATATACAGCAGCCAGGCCTCCGGCGGCACGCCACCGGTCTCGGCGGTGAAGGCCATCGGCATGCCCCAGGAGAAGGCCGCGCCGAGCACCACCTGGGGGTAGAAGGTGTAGCGCTTCATGAAGGGGTAGCAGGCGGCCAGGGCCAGGCCGCCGAAGGACAGCCAGATGGTCGCGGCGTTGGTCAGCAGCACCAGCACGAAGGCCGCCGCCACCAGCACGGCGAACAGCAGCAGGGCTTCGCGCGGCTGAATCCGCCCGCTGGCCAGCGGGCGCGCGCGGGTGCGGGCGACGTGCCCGTCGAAGTCGCGGTCGGCGTAGTCGTTGATCACGCAGCCGGCGGCGCGCATCAGGATCACCCCGGTGACGAAGATGAACAGGTTCTTCGCGCTCGGCACGCCCTCGGCCGCCACCCACAGCGCCCACAGCGTCGGCCACAGCAGCAGGTAGATGCCGATCGGCTTGTCCAGGCGCATCAGCTGGATGAAGTCCCAGGCGCGGGGGTGCAGGCGATCGAAGGATTTCAGCAGGCGGGTATACATCGGGCGCGTCTCCGTGCGGGCTGCCGCGGATTATACGGATGATCGAAGCGTAGGGTGGATGAGGCTCTGCTCATCCACCGCTACAGGCTCGCCGGTGAGATGCCGGGTGAGAGGACTCGGTGGAACACGCTGCGCGGTTTTCCACGGGGTGGCCACCCAGCCTAGGCATCGATTCCCGCCGCCGGCCAGAACGCCGGCAGGAACACCTCGGCCACCAGCACGCCGAGGGCGCCGCGGCTGAAGCAGGAGCGCCGCGCCCACAGGCGCTCGGCGCGCACCTCGCTGGGCAGCCAGGGGGCCGGGTAGTGGCAGGCCTGCAGCGCGCCGCGATCGAAGGCGCGGTCGCTGAACAGCAGTTCGCCGAGCGAGCGGCTGCCGAGCTGGTCGAGGGCCAGGCCGGAGCCTTCCAGGGCGCTGCGCGCGGCCACGCTGCGGGCGAACACCCAGGGCTGGCCGTGGCCGCGCAGGAAGACTTCACGCACCCAGCCGAGGCTGGCGTCGGCCACGCCGAGGGCGGCGCATTCGTCGTTGCGCAGGCGCTGCCAGCCTTCCACCAGCGGGGTGACGCTGAACTGGCCGTCGGCCAGGGCGGTCAGGCGGCGGGTCAGCGAGTCCTGGTTGAACAGCCAGTCGCGCACCCCGGCGACGGGCGCCGGATGCAACTGGCCGGCGCTGTACCAGCACGGCGGGTGGGCAAGGGAGGCGTGGGACACGGACGGGCTCGGGGCAAATCACCAGCGCGCGAGTCTAGCACGGCCTCCGCCGCCGGTTGACGCCGAACCATCCTCGGTGCAGGGCGGCGCGGCCGCTTGCCCTAGTTCCAGCCCTCCAGGCGCATGGTCGCGCGCACCAGGCGTTGCTCCTCCTGCTCGATGTCGCGCAGGTTGTCGCGGATGCCGTGGATGTGCTCGCGGGCGGCGCGCTGGGCCTGCTCCGGCAGGCGTTCGATTACCGCGTGGTACAGGCGCGCGTGCTGGCGGTCGATCTGACGCTTCTGCATGGGCCGGTGGTAGAGGTTGTTCACCGAGGCGAACACCGTGCTGAGCATCAGGTCGGTGAGCGATTGCAGGGTGTGCAGCAGCACCGGGTTGTGCGAGGCCTCGCAGATGGCCAGGTGGAAGGCGTGGTCGAGGCGCGCGTGCTCCCGCGGCTCGACGCCATCGGCGTGATCGTGGGCGGCGAGCATCTCCTCGTAGCGCCGGGTCAGCAGGACGAAGTCGGCATCGGTGCCGCGCAGGGCCGCCAGGCGCGCCGATTCGGCCTCGAGCAGCGCGCGCACTTCCAGCAGGTCGTAGAGGGTGCGCGGCTGCGAACTGAACAGGCTCATCAACGGGCTGGCGTCGCGCGGCCCGCTCAGCGAGGCGACCCGTGAATCGCGGCCCTGGGCGGTCTCGATGATGCCGCGGCCGCGCAGCACCTTGAGGCCCTCGCGCAGGGCCGAACGGGAGATGCCCAGCTTCTCGCACAGGCGGCGTTCCGAGGGCAGCGGCTGGCCGACCTTGAGCACGCCGTCGACGATCAGGCGCTCGATGCGCTCGGCCACCACGTCGCTGACCTGGCGGCGGGTGGAGGCGGTGGGGTCGCTCATGGGCAACCTCGCTGTACTGGTAGGACCAGTTGGAAAGAGATATCCACAGGCCGATCACTATAAACCTGAAAGCCAGTATCCATAAGGTCTGTCGCTGCTCAGTCAGTTCAAGTCTACGAAAAAAACTGGTCGTACCAGTGTTTGTCGCGATGGACGCCGGCGCACGCCGGGCCTAAAGATTGGCGCCACATCGCGGTCCGGGTGCTGGCGCCCGGGCCGCCTAGAACAATGACGCTGCCTGATTGAGACTGCCATGAGCATTTTGTACGACGAGCGCGTCGACGGCGCGCTGCCCAAAGTCGACAAGTCCGCGCTGCTGGGCGAGCTGCAGGCGCGCCTGCCGGACCTCGAGATCCTGCATACCCAGGAAGACCTCAAGCCCTACGAGTGCGACGGCCTGTCGGCCTACCGCACCACCCCCATGCTGGTGGTGCTGCCCGAGCGCGTCGAGCAGGTGGAAAGCCTGCTCAAGCTCTGCCACCAGCGCCAGGTGCCGGTGGTGGCGCGCGGCGCCGGCACCGGCCTGTCCGGCGGCGCGCTGCCGCTGGAGCAGGGCATCCTGCTGGTGATGGCGCGCTTCAAGCAGATCCTCGAGGTCAATCCCGCGGGCCGCTTCGCCCGGGTCCAGCCCGGCGTGCGCAACCTGGCCATTTCCCAGGCTGCCGCGCCCTATGACCTGTACTACGCCCCCGACCCGTCCTCGCAGATCGCCTGCTCGATCGGCGGCAACGTCGCCGAGAACGCCGGCGGCGTGCACTGCCTGAAATACGGCCTGACCGTGCACAACCTGCTCAAGGTGGAGATCCTCACGGTCGAGGGCGAGCGCATGACCCTGGGCAGCGATGCCCTGGATTCGCCCGGCTTCGACCTGCTGGCGCTGTTCACCGGCTCCGAGGGCATGCTCGGCATCGTCACCGAGGTCACGGTCAAGCTGCTGCCCAAGCCGCAGGTGGCCAAGGTGCTGCTGGCGGCCTTCGACTCGGTGGAAAAGGCCGGCCGCGCCGTGGGCGACATCATCGCCGCCGGCATCATCCCCGGCGGCCTGGAGATGATGGACAACCTGGCGATTCGCGCCGCCGAAGACTTTATCCGCGCCGGCTACCCGGTGGAGGCCGAAGCCATCCTGCTGTGCGAGCTGGACGGCGTCGAAGCCGACGTGGAGGACGACTGCGCGCGGGTCGCGGCGGTGCTCAAGCAGGCCGGCGCCACCGAGGTGCGCCTGGCCCGCGACGAAGCCGAGCGGGTCAAGTTCTGGGCCGGGCGCAAGAACGCCTTCCCGGCGGTCGGGCGCATCTCGCCGGACTACTACTGCATGGACGGCACCATCCCGCGCCGCGAACTGCCCGGCGTGCTCAAGGGTATCGGCGAGCTGTCCGAGGAGTTCGGCCTGCGCGTGGCCAACGTGTTCCACGCCGGCGACGGCAACATGCATCCGCTGATCCTCTTCGATGCCAACCAGCCCGGCGAGCTGGAGCGCGCCGAGGCCCTGGGCGGCAAGATCCTCGAACTCTGCGTCAAGGTCGGCGGCAGCATCACCGGCGAACACGGCGTGGGCCGCGAGAAGATCAACCAGATGTGCGCCCAGTTCAACAGCGACGAGCTGACCCTGTTCCACGCGGTGAAGGCGGCCTTCGACCCGAGCGGCCTGCTCAACCCCGGCAAGAACATCCCGACCCTGCACCGCTGCGCCGAGTTCGGCGCCATGCATGTGCATCACGGTCAGCTGCCTTTCCCCGAACTGGAGCGTTTCTAATGGTCATGCGTCACGACGCAGACGCCAGTGCGGCGCTGCTGGAACAAGTCAACCAGGCCCTCAATAGCGGCACCGCGCTGCGCATCCAGGGGGGCAACAGCAAGGCCTTTCTCGGCCGCCAGGTGGACGCCGAGGTGCTCGACACCCGTGCCCACCGCGGCATCGTCAGCTACGACCCAACCGAGCTGGTGATCACCGCCCGCGCCGGCACACCGCTGGCCGAACTGGAAGCGGCGCTGGACGAGGCCGGGCAGATGCTTACCTGTGAGGCCCCGCATTTCACTGAGGGCGCCACGGTCGGCGGCATGGTCGCCGCCGGCCTGTCCGGCCCGCGCCGGCCCTGGTCCGGGGCGGTGCGTGACCTGGTCCTGGGCACCCGGGTGATCACCGGCCTGGGCAAGCACCTGCGCTTCGGCGGCGAGGTGATGAAGAACGTCGCCGGCTACGACCTGTCGCGCCTGATGGCCGGCAGCTTCGGCTGCCTCGGGGTGATCACCGAGGTGTCGCTCAAGGTGCTGCCCAAGCCGCGCCAGACCCTCAGCCTGCGCCTGCAGATGGACGCCGCCCAGGCCCTGCAGAAGCTCGCCGAATGGGGCCAGCAGCCGATCCCGCTGAGTGCCGCCAGCCATGACGGCCAGGCCCTGCACCTGCGCCTGGAAGGCGGCGAGGGCTCGGTGGCCGCGGCCCGCGAGCGCCTTGGCGGCGAGCTGCTGGAAAGCGACTACTGGGCCGACCTGCGCGAGCAGCGCCTGGCTTTCTTCGCCGATCCACGGCCGCTGTGGCGCCTGTCCGTGCCGAGCAACAGCGGCGTGCTGGCCCTGCCCGGCGAGCAGCTGATCGACTGGGGCGGTGCCCAGCGCTGGCTGAAGTCCGACGCCGATGCCGCGGCGATCCGGCAGATCGTCGGCGAGGTCGGTGGCCACGCCAGCTGCTTCAGCGCCGGTCACTGCGACACCCCGTTCCAGCCGCTGGCCGCGCCGTTGCTGCGCTACCACCGCCAGCTGAAAGCCCAGCTCGATCCCCAGGGGCTGTTCAACCCTGGCCGCATGTATTCCGAGGTGTAGGTCGTGCTCACAGTAAATGGCAGCCGCGCCGCCGCTCCGAAAGGCGCAAGGCTAGGCGTGAGGAGAGAAATTTGGTTACTCCAAATGAACGACGAACAACGACGAATTGCGTTTTTCGGAGCGCGGCCCGAAGGGTTGGCCCTGTGCTCGCGCCATGCGGTGTTGCAGAGCTTGCCGAGGGTTCACCATCGCCTGCGTTCCGCGCCTTGCCTGGCGCGAGCACAGAGCCAACGCGAAATGCCATTTACTGCGAGCATGACCTAAGATGCAGACCAACCTGAGTGAACACGCCAAAAGTCTGCCGCGTGGCGAGGAGGCCGAGAGCATCCTGCGCAGCTGCGTGCACTGCGGCTTCTGCAACGCCACCTGCCCGACCTATCAGTTGCTCGGCGACGAGCTGGACGGGCCGCGCGGGCGTATCTACCTGATCAAGCAGGTGCTCGAGGGCAACGAGGTCACCGCCAAGACCCAGCTGCACCTGGACCGCTGCCTGACCTGCCGCAACTGCGAGACCACCTGCCCCTCCGGCGTGCAGTACCACAACCTGCTGGACATCGGCCGCGCCGTGGTCGATGCCGCCGTGCCGCGGCCGCTGGCCCAGCGTGCGCTGCGCGAGAGCCTGCGCGCGGTGGTGCCCAACGCCAGCCTGTTCAAGGGCCTGACCCAGGTCGGCCAGGTGTTCCGCCCGTTGCTACCGGCAGCGCTCAAGGCCAAGTTGCCGCGCGCCGCGCGCCCGGCCAAGCCGCGTCCCGAGCCGCGTCACGCCCGTCGTGTGCTGATGCTCGAAGGCTGCGTGCAGCCGGGCCTGTCGCCCAACACCAACGCCGCCACGGCGCGGGTCCTCGACCGACTCGGCATCAGCGTCACGCCGATCTTCGAGGCCGGCTGCTGCGGTGCGGTGGACTACCACCTCAACGCCCAGGACGCCGGCCTGCAGCGCGCCCGGCGCAACATCGACGCCTGGTGGCCGGCCATCGAGGCCGGCGCCGAGGCCATCGTGCAGACCGCCAGCGGCTGCGGCGCCTTCGTCAAGGAATACGGCCACCTGCTGGCCCAGGACCCGGCCTATGCCGACAAGGCCAAACGCGTCGGCGCCCTGGCCAAGGACCTGGTCGAGGTGCTCGGCGCCGAGCCCCTGGAGCAACTGGGCGTGCGCGCCGACAAGCGCCTGGCCTTCCATTGCCCCTGCACCCTGCAGCATGCGCAGAAGCTCGGCGGTGCGGTCGAAGGCGTGCTCGGCCGCCTCGGCTTCAGCCTCACCGCGGTGGCGGACAGCCACCTGTGCTGCGGCTCGGCCGGAACCTACTCGCTGACCCAGCCGGAGCTGTCCAGGCAGCTGCGCGACAACAAACTCGATGCCCTGGAGAGCGGCAAGCCGGAGGTGATCGTCACCGCCAACATCGGCTGCCAGACCCACCTCGATGGCGCCGGCCGTACCCCCGTGCGGCACTGGATCGAACTGGTCGAAGAGGCCATGAGCTAACAGCCACGGCCGCCTTGCCGTAGCCCGGATGCAGTCCGGGGCGGCCACAAGCTCCCGGATTGCATCCGGGCCACGAATTCACGCACTACGCGACAAACAATCACGAGGAACTACAGATGCAAAGCAAAGCCGTACTGGGTCAAGCCGAAGTCGCCCGCATTCTTGCTGCCGCCCGCGCCGAAGCGCAGCAGAACAGTTGGGCCGTGGCCATTGCCGTGGTCGACGACGGCGGTCATCCGCTGGCCCTCGAGCGCCTCGACGGCTGCGCGCCGATCGGCGCCTACATCGCCACCGAGAAGGCCCGCAGCGCGGCCATCGGCCGGCGCGAGACCAAGGGCTACGAGGACATGGTCAACGGCGGTCGTAGCGCCTTCCTCTCCGCCCCGCTGGTGACCTCCCTGGAAGGCGGCGTGCCGGTGCTGGTCGACGGCCAGGTGGTCGGCGCGGTGGGCGTGTCCGGGGTCAAGGCCGAGCAGGACGCGCAAGTGGCCAAGGCCGGCATCGCCGCCCTGGGCTGATTCCAATAGCGCGGCGGCCCCGAGGGGGCCGCTGCCGGCGCCGGGCGCCGCACAAGCAACGATTTCTGGAGAGTGGAAAATGACCGATCGCGTGAACTGTCAGCGCCTGCAAGTGGCCGCCAACCTGCAACGTTTCGTCGACGAGGAAGTGCTGCCGGGCAGTGGCATCGAGCGCGAGGCGTTCTGGGCCGGCTTCGATGCCCTGGTGCATGACCTGGCGCCGCAGAACCGCGCACTGCTGGCCGAGCGCGCCGCGCTGCAGGCCCGGCTGGATGCCTGGCACCGCGAGAACCCGGGTCCGGTCAGCGACATGCCGGCCTACCGCGCCTTCCTCGAGTCCATCGGCTACCTGCTGGCCCAGCCGGACAGCGTGCAGGCCACGACCGCCAACGTCGACAGCGAGATCGCCAGCCAGGCCGGCCCGCAGCTGGTGGTGCCGGTGATGAACGCGCGCTACGCGCTGAATGCCGCCAACGCCCGCTGGGGCTCGCTGTACGACGCCCTGTACGGCACCGACGCCATCGCCGAAGAGGGTGGCGCCGAGAAAGGCCCGGGCTACAACCAGGCCCGCGGCGCCAAGGTCATCGCCTTCGCCCGCGCCTTCCTCGACCAGGCCGCGCCGCTGGCCAGCGGCTCCCACGCCGACTCGGTCAGCTACCGGGTGGTCGACGGCCTGCTCCAGGTGACCCTGGAAGACGGCACCCAGACCGGCCTGGCCCAGGCCGACAAGTTCATCGGCTACCAGGGCGAGGCCAGCGCACCGACGGCCGTGCTGCTGAAGAACCACGGCCTGCACGTGGAAATCCAGATCGACCCGAACAGCCAGATCGGCGCCACCGATGCCGCCGGGGTCAAGGAACTGCTGATCGAAGCCGCGCTGTCGACCATCCTCGACTGCGAGGACTCGGTGGCCGCGGTCGACGCCGATGACAAGCTGCTGGTCTACCGCAACTGGCTCGGCCTGATGAAGGGCGACCTGACTGAAGAACTGGAGAAGGGCGGCCAGCGCATCGTCCGCCGCCTCAATCCGGATCGCCAGTACACCGCCGCCGCCGGTGGCGAGCTGACGCTGCATGGCCGCTCGCTGCTGTTCGTGCGCAACGTCGGCCACCTGATGAGCAACCCGGCGATCCTCGATGGCGAGGGCCACGAGATCCCCGAGGGCATCCTCGACGGCGTGATGACCAGCCTGATCGCCCTGCATGACTTGCAGCGGCGCGGCAACTCGCGCACCGGCAGCGTCTACATCGTCAAGCCGAAGATGCACGGTCCGGCCGAAGTGGCCTTCGCCGACCAGCTCTTCGGGCGCATCGAGGACCTGCTCAAGCTGCCGCGCCACACCCTGAAGATGGGCATCATGGACGAAGAACGGCGCACCAGCGTCAACCTCAAGGCCTGCATCGCCGCCGCCGGCGCGCGGGTGGCCTTCATCAACACCGGCTTCCTCGACCGCACCGGCGACGAGATGCACAGCGCCATGCAAGCCGGCGCCATGCTGCGCAAGGGCGACATGAAGAGCAGCGCCTGGATCCAGGCCTACGAGCGCAACAACGTGCTGGTCGGCCTGAGCTGCGGCCTGCGCGGCCGGGCGCAGATCGGCAAGGGCATGTGGGCCATGCCGGACCTGATGGCCGCCATGCTCGAGCAGAAGATCGGCCATCCGCTGTCCGGTGCCAACACCGCCTGGGTGCCGTCGCCGACCGCCGCCACCCTGCATGCCCTGCACTACCACCAGGTGGACGTGCAGGCGGTTCAGCGCGAGCTGGAGGCCATCGACCTCAACAGCCAGCGCGACGCGCTGCTCAACGGCCTGCTCAGCGTGCCGGTGGTCGCCGAGCGCAACTGGAGCGCCGGCGAAATCCAGGGAGAACTGGACAACAACTGTCAGGGCATCCTCGGCTACGTGGTGCGCTGGGTCGAACAGGGCGTCGGCTGCTCCAAGGTGCCGGACATCCACAACGTCGGCCTGATGGAAGACCGCGCCACCCTGCGCATCTCCAGCCAGCACATCGCCAACTGGCTGCACCACGGCGTGGTCAGCGCGGAGCAGGTACGCGAGAGCCTGGAGCGCATGGCCAAGGTGGTCGACCAGCAGAACGCCGGCGATGCCAACTACCGGCCGATGGCGGCGGACTTCGCCCGGTCGGCGGCCTTCCAGGCGGCCAGCGACCTGGTGTTCAAGGGCCGTGAGCAGCCCAGCGGCTACACCGAACCGCTGCTGCACGCCTGGCGTCTGCGCTTCAAGCAGCAGGGCTGATTCAGGTCAAACGATAGACAGCCGCGGGCGTCGCCGACGCTCGGGCTGGCGAGCATGGACGCCCGCCCGGGGGGACCCGGAGCGGGCGGCCGAAGGTCGGCCCGGGCCAACTGCCCGGGCCGCCCAGATGCGTGGCACCGGGTCACCCCGGTAACTGTGGTTCACAAAAACAACTAGGAACCAAACCCATGAGTCAAACACTGCTGTCGATCCTGGCCTTCGTGCCGCTGGTACTGGCGGGTGTGCTGCTGATCGGCTTCCGCTGGCCAGCCAAGTACGCCATGCCGGTGGTCTTCCTGCTCACCGCGCTCATCGGCCTGACGGCCTGGGACATGTCCTTCAACCGGGTTCTGGCCTCCAGCCTGCAGGGCCTGATCCTCACCGCGTCGATCCTCTGGATCATCTTCGGCGCGATCCTGCTGCTCAACACCCTCAAGCATTCCGGCGGCATCGCCGCCATCCGCCGCGGCTTCGCCACCATCACCCCCGACCGTCGGGTCCAGGCGCTGATCATCGCCTGGCTGTTCGGCTGCTTCATCGAGGGCGCCTCGGGCTTCGGTACGCCGGCCGCAGTGGCCGCGCCGCTGCTGGTGGCCCTGGGCTTCCCGGCGCTGGCCGCGGTGGTGCTGGGCATGATGGTGCAGTCCACGCCGGTGTCCTTCGGCGCAGTCGGCACGCCGATCCTGGTCGGTGTCGCCGGTGGCCTGGACCAGGCCGGCATGAGCGCCCAGCTGACCGCCCTGAACAGCAGCTGGGAGGTGTTCTTCCACCTGATCTTCTCCCGCGTGGCGATCACCCACGGCCTGATCGGCATCCTCATGCCGCTGATCATGCTGTCGATCATGACCCGCTTCTTCGGCAAGAATCAGTCCTGGAAGGAAGGCCTGGAAATGGCCCCGTTCGCCATCTTCACCGGCCTGTGCTTCGTCCTGCCCTACATGGCCGCCGGCGTGTTCCTAGGCCCTGAGTTCCCCTCGATGATCGGCGCCATGGTCGGCCTGGCCATCGTCATTCCGGCGGCCAAGGCCGGTTTCCTGCTGCCCAAGCAGGCCTGGGACTTCGCCGACGCCAAAGACTGGCCGGCCGAGTGGATGGGCAAGATCGAGATGAAGCTGGAAGACATCGTCGGCAAGGCGCCGATTTCCGTGCGCATGGCCTGGGCCCCTTACGTGCTGCTGGCGCTGTTCCTGGTGGCCTCGCGGGTGTTCCCGGAGCTGAAGGCGGCGCTGATGAGCGTCAGCTTCGGTTGGACCGATATCCTAGGTGAGACCGGCGTTTCCGGTGCCATCCAGCCGTTGTACCTGCCGGGCGGCATCCTCTGCGCCGTGGTGCTGGTCACCTGCCTGCTGCATCGCATGCGCCTGTCCGAACTGGGCGCGGCGGTCCACGAGTCGAGCCGCACCCTGCTGGGCGCCGGCTTCGTGCTGATCTTCACCATCCCGATGGTGCGTATCCTGATCAACTCCGGGGTCAACGCCTCCGACCTGATGTCCATGCCGGTGGCCATGGCCCAGCTGGTGGCCGACAGCGTGGGCGGCATCTACCCGTTCTTCGCGCCGGCGGTCGGCGCCCTGGGGGCCTTCATCGCCGGCTCCAACACCGTGTCGAACCTGATGCTGTCGCAGTTCCAGTTCAACGCGGCGGGCCTACTCGGGGTTTCCGGCGCGATGATGGTGGCGGCGCAGTCGGTGGGCGCGGCGGCGGGCAACATGATCGCCATCCACAACGTGGTGGCGGCCTCGGCCACCGTCGGCCTGCTCGGTCGCGAGGGCATCACCCTGCGCAAGACCATGCTGCCGACCCTCTACTACCTCGTGGCCGCCGGTGGCCTGACCATGATCGCCATGTACGGCATGGGCATCAGCGACCCGCTGCTGCAGGCGCGCTAAGCGCCGGCGTGGCTGCCCGCCGTCTGGCGCGCAGCCACCGACCTGGTCTGCCCAGGCTGCCGGATGACATTCGTCGCCCGGCGACTTGGCGCATCTGCGCAATTGCGGTAGCGTGCCCCGCGCAACACTGTGAGACTCGCCAGAGGTAGCAATGAAGAAGTGGCAATGTGTGGTCTGTGGGTTGATCTACGACGAGAGCCAGGGCTGGCCCGATGAAGGCATCGCCGCCGGGACGCCCTGGCAGGACGTGCCGGAGGACTGGCTGTGCCCGGACTGCGGCGTCGGCAAGATGGATTTCGAGATGATCGAGATCGCCTGAGCCCGAGAATTTCCCACGGCGGCCTTGGCCGCCGTTTTTATGCGCGGCCCGCGCTTGGCCGGGGATCGGCAATTGCAGTAGGGTCTATTGAAATGACCCCGCAAGGAGGCCCCCATGAGCAAGTGGCAATGCATCGTTTGCGGCTTCATCTACGACGAAGCCGAAGGCCTGCCGGACGAGGACATCCCGCCCGGTACCCGCTGGGAGGATGTTCCCGCCGACTGGCTCTGCCCGGATTGCGGGGCGAGCAAGGCCGATTTCGAGATGATCGAGGTTGGCTGAGCGGCCCGCTCGCCCACCGCGCGCCGACGGACTGGCCTCGCCGCGCACCAGCAGAATAGAGGAAGGGATGATGAGTGCACCCGTGGTGATCGTCGGCACCGGACTGGCCGGCTACAACCTCGCCCGCGAGTTCCGCAGGCTCGACGGCAGCACCCCGCTGCTACTGATCAGCGCCGACGATGGCCGTTCCTACTCCAAGCCGATGCTCTCCACCGGGTTCGGCAAGCACAAGGACGCCGACGGCCTGAGCATGGCCGAACCCGGCGCCATGGCCGAACAGCTGAATGCCGAGATCCGCACCCATACCCGCATCACCGGCATCGATCCGGGACACCAGCGCCTGTGGATCGGCGAGGAGGCCGTGGCCTATCGCGACCTGGTGCTGGCCTGGGGCGCCGAGGTGATCCGCGTGCCGGTGGCCGGCGACGCCGAGGATGCGATCTTCTCGATCAACGACCTGGAGGACTACGCACGCTTTCGCGCCGCGGCGGCCGGCAAGCGTCGGGTGCTGCTGCTCGGCGCCGGGTTGATCGGCTGCGAGTTCGCCAACGACCTGAGTGTCGGGGGCTACCAGGTCGAGCTGGTCGCGCCCTGCGAACAGGTGATGCCCGGGCTGCTGCATCCGGCCGCCGCCGCCGCGGTGCAGGCCGGCCTGGAAAGCCTGGGAGCGCGCTTCCACCTCGGCCCGGTGCTGAGCAGCGTCCAGCACCAGGGCGATGGCTTGCTGGCGCAACTGTCCGACGGCAGCGAGATCGCCTGCGACCTGGTGGTCTCCGCCGTCGGCCTGCGCCCGCGCATCGAACTGGCCGCCGCCGCCGGCCTGGAGGTCAATCGCGGGGTGGTGGTCGATCGCCAGCTACGTACCTCCCACGCCAATATCTACGCCCTGGGCGATTGCGCCGAGGTCGACGGCCTCAACCTGCTCTACGTGATGCCCCTGATGAGCTGCGCCCGCGCCCTGGCCCAGACCCTGGCCGGCAAGCCGACCCGGGTGAGCTACGGCCCCATGCCGGTCACGGTGAAGACCCCGGTGTGCCCGCTGGTGGTTTCGCCGCCGCCGCGCGGCCGGCAGGGCGAGTGGACGGTGGAAGGCGCTGGCAGTGACATCAAGGCCCTGTGCCGCGATGCCGAGGGCAACCTGCTCGGCTACGCGCTGACCGGCGCGGCGGTGCAGGAGAAGCTGGCGCTGAACAAGCAGCTGCCGCCGCTGCTGGCCTGAGCGCCGCCCGATCTGGCGGATTTGCCCTGACCTGGCTCGCTTTAACCGTCGAGTGACACTGGCGCGGGGCCAGATCACATGCCATCCTCCCTGGGTCTGCCGCAGCGTAGAGCCGTTGCGGCGCCTTGGCCGCTGTTCTGGAAGAACAGCACGGACACAACAACAATAACCGTCTAAGAGGCAACTATGCGTAAACCGGAACTCGCCGCCGCCATCGCCGAAAAGGCCGATCTCACCAAGGATCAGGCCAGTCGTGTACTCAACGCCGTGCTCGAAGAAATTACCGGTGCACTGAACCGCAAGGACAGTGTGACCCTGGTCGGCTTCGGTACCTTCGTCCAGCGTCATCGAGGTGCCCGCACCGGCAAAAACCCGCAGACCGGCCAGCCGGTCACGATCAAGGCCAGCAACACCGTCGCCTTCAAACCGGGCAAGTCCCTGAAAGACGCGGTCAACTGAGCCTGGCCCGCCCGGAGCCACCCGGCTCCGGGCTCGCCCGACAAATACCCGCCGCGCGCCACGACCATGCTTTGGTTTGGCTGTCAGCCCCGTCACACACCGCTACAATGCGCCGCCATTTACGACACCCGCCGAGGCCGTGCGCATGAAATTCCGTTTTCTCCTGTGGATGCTGGGCCGCCTGATGGCCAAGGCCAGCCGCGTAAATCCCGCCTTCCAGCAACAACTGGCCGACCGTGACATGGTGTTCCAGCTGCACACCCTGGACGGCAAGATCGCCCGCCACTTCATCGTCAAGGGCCAGCGCGTCAGCAGCAAGCGCGGCGCGGCCAACCAGCCGGCCTTCGCCCTGGGCTTTCGCGATGGAGCCTACGGCTTCGCCACCTTCAACGCGAAGAACAAGCAGCTGGCGTTCATGCAGGGCATCCAGAACAAGGATATCCAGATCCAGGGCGACCCGGCGCTGGTGCTGTGGTTCCAGGGCCTGACCAAGTACCTGGCGCCGAAGAAGCGCGTCGAGAAGAAAGCCGCCTGAACACGCCACTGGCTGGCGCCCGGCACATTCGCTAGGCTGGGCGCTGCCACAGTGGAAGCCCCCCTCATGCGTTTGATCATTGCTGCCTTGCTGCTGTCCGTCGGCATGGCCCACGCCGCGCCGCCTAAGGCCGACGATTTCGCCCCCGTGCTCGAACTGGCCGGACTGCGCCTGTTATGCGAGCAGAGCGCGCCGCTGGTGCAGCGCGGCATGAATCCGGCGCAGCAGGCCCAATTGGGCCGGGCTTTCGCCGCCGATGGCTTGTGCCGCGATCTGGCCGAGCAGCTCGCCGGTAAGTTCGATCGGGACCAGCTCGAGCAGGCCCGGCAATTGCTCGACAGCCCCCTGGCCCGGCGTTTCACCGCGGCCGAGCGTGCGGTGGGCGAGGGGGACGGCACGGCGCTGGCCGATTATCGCGAGCAACTGGCCGCGCGCCCGCCGCGCCAGGACAGGTTGGCCCTGGTACGACGTCTCTACGCGGCCGCACGCACCACCGCACTGGCCACCGTGCTGCGCTACGAGGCCGGCAAGACCCAGGCCTTGCTGGCGCTCAAGGCGCGCGGCCAGACCCTCGACGAGCAGGCCCTGAGCAGCCAGACCCAGGTCCAGGTCGCGGCGTTGAAAACCTCCAGCGCCGCCGCGGTGGAATCCTTCATGCTCTATGCCTACCGGCAGATTCCCAGCGAGCAGCTGGCCGACTATGCCGCGCTGTACGAGCAACCGGCGGTCAGCCATCTGCTGGAAAGCAGCGTGCAGGTGCTGCCGCAGCTGTTCGCCGCGCGTCGCGCCGCGTTCAGGTAAGCACTCGAACGAAACGACAAAGGGTCCTGCGCTAGTGCAGCGGGTGGAACTGCGCCGCCAGCTCGCGCAGCGCCACCTCGGCGGCCAGCACCTTGTCCACCGCCTCCTCGGCCCTGTCCCGGCTCAGGCCGAGGGCGTCGAGCAGCTGCTGCGGAATCTCGCCCTGGGGGCCGGCGCCGATGCCGCGGTTGCGCAGCAGGCGCACCGCCAGGCACACCAGGTTCGAGTAGGCGGCGTGGGGGCCGGTGTAATCCGGATCGTGCTGGAAGCGCAGGGCACTGGCCAGCTCCTCCGGCATGTCCCAGTAGCGCATCAGCCAGGCGCCGATCTGCTCGCGACTGATGCCCAGCAGGTGCTGCTCGATATAGCCGGGCGACAGGTGCGGATTGACCTCCAGGTGGCGGCAGATCAGCGAGAAATGCGGCGGGAAGACGTGGGCCAGCACCAGGTAGCCGAAGTTGTGCAGCAGCCCGGCGAGGTAGGTCAGCCCGGCCTCCGGGCGCTGCGCCCGGGGCATGGCGCGGGTCAGCCCCTCGATTACCGCGGCGCTGTAGATCGCCTGCTGCCAGTAGGGCGTGGCCTGCTGCGGCTGGTCCTTGGGCAGGCTCAGGGTCTTGCCCAGGGCCAGGCCCAGGGCCAGGTTGATCACCAGGTCGAAGCCCAGCACGCGGACGATGGCGTCCTCCACCGAGCGGATCTTGCCGGGGGCGGCGTAGTAGGGCGAGGCCGCCCAGCTGACCACCTGGGCGGCCAGCGCCGGGTCGGTTTCCACTACCCCGGTGATGTCGTCCACCGTGGCGTCCGGGTCGACCCGCAGCTTGATGATGCGCTGCGCGGTCTGCGGCAGCGGCGGGATCTCGATGGTCTCCTCCAGGCGCTGCTGGATGCGCCGGGCGGTGAAGGCCTGGACCGCCTGGCTGATCTCCTCGCGGTCGTCGTCCGGGCGGTCTAGGTTCGGCCGGATATTGCTCAGCGGCTCGCCGAAGCGCGCCGCGCTGGCCTTGCTCAGCAGGCCCTTGAAGGCCTCGCTGGCGATCTCCAGCAGCACCCCGGGCTGGCCCGACGCCACGTACAGCTTGGGCTCCTGCAGCAGGCGCTCGTCATACAGGCAGGGCGAGCTGGTCAGTGGCGGCAGGCCCGGCAGCTCGCACAGCTCATGCTTGGCGAGCATGCGCTCGAGGCGCTCGGGTTTGACCGCGGCGAGCTTGCGCCCGGTCAGCTCGGCCAGGCGATTGAGGTCGAGCAGCTGGCTCTGCGGGTAGAGCACCAGCAGGGCGCCGACCGCATCGTCGAGCAGCACCGCCTGCACGCGTTGGGCGGCGGGCAGCTGCGGGGGCTCGCTGCATGCCCGGTAGGCGAGCGCGAGCTTGTCGAGCAGCTGCGCGATCACCTGGGGCGCACGCACTGCGGAGTCGGGGGCGAGGGCGGCTTCAGTCATGAGGGCATCCGGCGTGGAGGGAGCGGGTGCTCCGAAGTATAACCAGCGGGCCGGCGGACGCACGGCGAGACGACGGTGGCCCCGCGCCTGGCATCACACCTGCCCATATTGTTGACCATGGCGCAGCCAGCGCTGCAGCAGCGGGCTGACATGCTGCGGCCAGTGCGCCAGCAGGGCTTGGGCGGCATCGCGCACCGCCGGCAGCAGGTCGGCGTCGCGCATCAGGTCGGCGACCTTGAACTGCAGCAGGCCGGTCTGGCGGGTGCCAAGCATCTCGCCGGGGCCGCGCAGCTCCAGGTCCTTCTCGGCGATGACGAAGCCGTCGCAGGTCTCGCGCATGATGCCCAGGCGTTCGCGGCCCAGCTGCGACAGCGGCGGGTGATAGAGCAGCACGCAGTGGCTCGCCGCGCTGCCGCGGCCGACCCGCCCGCGCAGCTGGTGCAGCTGGGCCAGGCCGAGGCGCTCGGGGTTCTCGATGATCATCAGGCTGGCGTTGGGCACGTCGACGCCGACCTCGATCACCGTGGTGGCGACCAGCAGCTGCAGCTGGCCCTGCTTGAACTGCTCCATCACCGCGGCCTTCTCCGCCGGCTTCATGCGCCCATGGATCAGGCCGACGTGCAGGCCGCCGAGGGCGGCGGCGAGGTCGGCGAAGGTGGTTTCGGCGGCCTGGCAGGTCAGCTCCTCGGATTCCTCGATCAAGGTGCACACCCAGTAGGCCTGGCGCCCCTCGTTGCAGGCCGAGCGCACTCGTTCGATCACTTCCAGGCGGCGACTGTCGGCGATCACCAGGGTGTTGACCGGGGTGCGGCCCGGCGGCAGCTCGTCGAGGATCGAGGTGTCCAGGTCGGCGTAGGCGCTCATCGCCAGGGTGCGCGGAATCGGTGTGGCGGTCATGATCAGCTGGTGCGGACAGAGGCGGCCGCCGACCCCCTTCTGGCGCAGGGCCAGGCGCTGCTGCACGCCGAAGCGGTGCTGCTCGTCGATGATCACCAGGGCCAGGTTGCGAAACTGCACCTCGTCCTGGAACAGCGCATGGGTGCCGACCACCATCGGCACGCCATCGGCGATCTGCGCAAGCGCGCTGGCGCGGGCCTTGCCCTTGAGCTTGCCGGCCAGCCAGGCGACCTCGAGGCCGAGCGGCTGCAGCCAGCGGCTGAAGTTGAGGAAGTGCTGCTCGGCGAGGATCTCGGTCGGCGCCATCAGGGCCACCTGATAGCCGGCCTCCAGGGCCTGCAGGGCGGCGAGGGCGGCGACCACGGTCTTGCCGGCGCCGACATCGCCCTGCACCAGGCGCAGCATCGGCTCGTCCTGGCTCAGGTCGTAGGCGATCTCGGCGCCGACTCGGCGTTGCGCGCCGGTGGGCGGGAAGCCGAGATTGTCGAGGAACTGCGGCGGCAGGCGCGTGGCCGGCGGCAGCGGCGGCGCCTGCTGGGCGCGCACCTGTTCGCGCAGGCGTTGCAGCGACAGCTGGTGGGTCAGCAGCTCCTCGAAGGCCAGGCGGTGCTGGGCCCAGTGGCGGCCTTCGGCGAGCTCCTCGAGGTCGGCGTCCGGCGGCGGCCGATGCAGGTAGCGGATCGCCGCATCCAGCGGGCCGAGGTGGTAGTCGCGGGCCAGCTCCTCGGGCAGCCAGTCGGGCAGGCTGCGCGGGCCGAGGCGCGCCAGGGCCTGCTCGCTCAAGGCTCGCAGGCGCTGCTGGGTCAGGCCTTCGGTGCTGGGGTAGATCGGCGTCAGGCATTGCTCCACCGGCGGCGCGGCGGCGTTACTGAGCGCGCGGTATTCCGGGTGGTAGATCTCCAGGCCCGAGGAGCCGGGGCGTACTTCGCCATAACAGCGCAGCTGGGTGCCGCGTCTGAGGCCGTCCTTCTGCGCCTGGCTGAAGTGGTAGAAGCGCAGGCTGAGGGTGCCGCTGCCGTCCTGCAGGCGCACCAGCAGGCTGCGCCGGCGCCCCATGACCACCTCGGCGCCGACCACCTGGCCTTCGACCACGGCGTCCTGGCCGGGCCGCAGCGCGCCGATCGGCACGATGCGGGTGCGGTCCTGGTAGCGCAGCGGCAGGTGGAACAGCAGGTCCTGCAGGTTCTCCAGGCCGACCTTGGCGAGCTTCTCGGCCAGGGCGGCGCCGACGCCTTTCAGCGCGGTGACGGAGATGGCGGCCAGTTCGCTCATGGGCCGGTCTCAGGCGGTTTGTGCCTGGGGCTTGGCCACCGAGCACAGGCGAATCGAGTCGCCCAGCACCTCGATGGCGTTGGGTCGCGGGAAACTGGCGCGCCAGGCGATGGCCACGGTGCGGAACGGTGCCGGCGCGCTCAGCGGGCGCACCTCGATCACCCCGGGGGCGTAGTGGTGGCTGTCCACCGCGGAGAACGGCAGGATCGACACGCCGAGGCCGGAGGCGACCATGTGGCGGATGGTTTCCAGCGAGCTGGATTCCACTGTGGTGTGCTTGGCGTGCTCCTCGCCGCCCTTGCGCAGGGTCGGGCAGGCTTCCAGTACCTGGTCGCGGAAGCAATGGCCCTCGCCCAGCAGCAGCAGGCTCTTGTCGTTGAGCAGCTTGCTATCGATGCTCTTCATGGCGGCCCAGGGGTGGCCGGCCGGCATCAAGGCATAGAAGGGTTCGTCGTACAGCGGCTTGGTCAGGACGTCGGCTTCCTGGAACGGCAGGGCGATGATGATGGCGTCCAGCTCCCCGGTGCGCAGCTTGTCGCGCAGCACATGGGTGAAGTTTTCCTCGATATACAGCGGCATCTGCGGGGCGACCCGGTGCAGCTGGGGGATCAGGTGGGGAAACAGGTAGGGGCCGACCGTGTAGATGGCGCCGATCTTCAGCGGTGCGGTCAGCTGGTTCTTGCCGGCCTGGGCCAGTTCACGGATGCCCTGGGCCTGCTCCAGCACCTTCTGCGCCTGGGTGACGATGCCTTCGCCGACCGGGGTCAGGCGCACCGCGCTCTTGCTGCGCTCGAAGATCAGCACGCCGAGCTCGTCCTCGAGCTTCTTGACCCCCACCGACAGGGTCGGCTGGCTGACGTGGCAACGCTCGGCGGCGCGCCCGAAGTGCTGTTCCTGGGCGAGGGTGACGATGTAGCGCAGTTCGGTGAGGGTCATAGCGTATATCCATTGAATTGCGCGTAAGCATAGCCTTTGCATTGCGACGAACCAACCACGCTACACTGGCTCACGGCGAAATTGTGGAGGTGCGGATGGCGAGTTCTACCAGGGTGTTGATAGCCGGCTGCGGGGATGTCGGCACCCGTCTGGGCTTGCGCCTGGCCGAGGGCGGTTGGGCGGTCCACGGCCTGCGCCGCTCGGTGGCGTGCCTGCCCGCCGCGATCAGGCCGGTTACCGCTGACCTGCAGGCAGACGGCTGTCCTTCGGGCTGGCCCAAGGGCGGGCTGGACTACCTGGTGTATTGTGCGGCGGCCAACCAGCGCGACGAGGCCGGTTACCGGGCGATCTATGTCGAGGGGCTGCGCCGGGTGCTGGACTGGTTGGCGCGGCACGGGCAGAAGCCCAGGCGCCTGCTGTTCGTCTCCAGCAGTGGGGTCTATGGCCAGCAGCAGGGAGAATGGGTCGATGAAGAGTCCCCGGCGCAGGCCGCCGGGTTTTCCGCTCAGGTGATGCGCGAGGCTGAGCAGCTGGCCCTGCACAGCGGCATCGACGCCACCCGAGTGCGCCTGGCCGGGCTCTACGGACCGGGCCGGCAGTGGTTGCTCAGCCAGGTGCGCCAGGGTTACCGGGTGGCCAGCGAGCCGCCGCTGTATGCCAACCGCATCCACGTCGAGGATGCCGCCGGCCTGCTGGCGTTCCTGCTGCAGGCCGATGCCCGTGGCGTGGCGTTGGCGGATTGCTACCTCGGCGTCGACGACGCGCCGGCGCCGCTGCATGAGGTGGTGGCTTGGCTGCGCGAACAGTTGGGCGTCAGCCACTGGGCGCCGGAGGCGACGGTGCGCCGCGCCGGTAGTAAGCGCTGCAGCAACGCTCGCGCCCGTGCCCTGGGCTGGGCGCCGAGCTACCCGAGCTACCGGGAAGGCTATGGGGCGATCCTGGCGGATGCCTCGTTCAGCACCTAGGGCGGAGCGTCACACGGCGTGGCCTATTGGCGTTCCAGCTGCCAGCGTTGCGGCCCCTTGCGGTATTCCGGCATTTCGTCGAGCTGCGCCTGGTTGACGGCATCGAAGATGCTCAAACGCTCGCCGTCGCGCTCGAACAGCCAGGCCTGGCCCTGCTCGCCGAGCTGCAGCCACAGGCTGTCGAATTCGCCGCTCATGGCCGCGCAGTCGCCGGCCAGGCACAGGGCGTAGCGCTCGGCGCCGGGCAGGCCCTCGACCCGGCCGTCGGCATGGAACAGCACCAGGCCGCCTTCACCCAGGCCCTGGCGAATGCTCCAGGTGCCACCCAGGTAGGCGCCGTACAGCGCCTGCTCGAAGCGGCTGCCGGGCGGGGCATAGCTGCTGCCGGCGGTCGGGGCGCGGACGAAACGCTGTTCGGGCCAGGTACCGCTGGCCGCCTGCACCAGTTCGGCATCATCGAGGCTGAGGTATTCGTGGTAGTCGCCGTAGAAGTCGACCCGCAGGCGCTGCTCGGTTTCGCTCACCAGCTGGCCCTCGTCGTGCTCGTAGCCATTGCTGAAGCTGGCGCGCCGGCGTTGCGGTTCGATCCGCCACTCCAGGTTCGGCCCGTAGGCGAGCAGGGCCTCGCGCAGATGGCCGCCCTGGCGCGCGGCGTCGATCGCCGCCTGGTTGATCCAGATGCCGTCGGGGTCGCCGGGCTGGCTGGCGCAGCCGGCGAGCAGGCAGATGAACAACGGCGCAATGAGCAGCGGGCGCATCGGTGACTCCTTGCACGCAGTAGAAAGGCGGGGCCTGGGCCCCGCCGGCGGACTTATTCGAGTACCAGAATAGCGTCCATTTCCACTTGCGAGCCGCGCGGTAGGGCGGCTACACCGATGGCGGCGCGGGCCGGATAGGGCTGCTGGAAATAACGGCCCATGATCTCGTTGACGGTGGCGAAGTGGGCCAGGTCGGTGAGGAAGATGTTCAGCTTGACGATGTCCTTGAACGAGCCGCCAGCAGCCTCGGCCACTGCTTTGAGGTTCTCGAACACCTGGACGGTCTGCGCTTCGAAGCCTTCGACCAGCTCCATGGTCTTGGGGTCCAGCGGAATCTGCCCGGACATGTAGACGGTGTTGCCGGCCTTGATCGCCTGGGAATAGGTGCCGATGGCGGCAGGGGCCTTGTCGCTGGTGATGACGCTCTTGCTCATGGGAACTCCTGAAACTGTTGCTCTGAATGGGGCACTGCGTCGCGCCGGGTGCGCGCCGCGCAGCCGCGGGCGACTAGGGTCGGCGAAAGCCGGGGGCGCTGTCAAAGTACAGCTGCAAGAAAGTGACCGATTGGTCCGACGTCGGCGTTCAGGCGCGCACGCGGGTGATGCGGATGACGCCGGCGAGGGCACGCAGCTTCTTGATCACCCGGGCCAGGTGCACACGGTCATGCACGCTGACCACCAGCTGGACCACGCTGATGCGGCCGTCGCGCTCGTCCATGCTGATCTTCTCGATGTTGCCGTCGGCGGCGTTGACGCTGCCAGCCAGCAGGGCGATCAGGCCACGCTGATGCTCCAGCTCGACGCGCAGCTCGACGTTGAACTCGCCGGTGACGTCCTTGGCCCAGGACAGCTGGATGCACTTCTCCGGGTTGTGGCGGATCTCGCCGATATTGCGGCAGCTCTCCAGGTGCACCACCATGCCCTTGCCGGCCGACAGGTAGCCGACGATGGGGTCGCCGGGGATCGGCGTGCAGCACTTGGCGTAGCTCAGCACCAGGCCTTCGGTGCCGCGAATCGCCAGCGGGCCTTCGGCGTTCGGCAGTTCGTCGCCGCCCTCGGCCAGCAGCCGGCGGGCGACCACATAGGCCATGCGATTGCCCAGGCCGATGTCTTCCAGCAGGTCCTCGATCAGCTCCAGGCGGTACTCGCCGAGTACCGTCTTGACGCGCTCGCCCGGAATCTTCTCCAGGTGGCTGTCGAAGCTGGCCAGCACCTTGTTCAGCAGGCGCTCGCCGAGGCTGATCGACTCGGAGCGGCGCTGCAGCTTGAGGGCGTGACGGATGTGGGTGCGCGCCTTGCCGGTGACTACGAAGTTGAGCCAGGCCGGGTTGGGGCGCGCGCCAGGCGCGCTGACGATCTCCACGGTCGAGCCGCTCTGCAGTGGCTCGGACAGCGGCGCCAGGCGGCGGTTGATGCGACAGGCGATGCAGGTGTTGCCGACGTCGGTGTGCACCGCATAGGCGAAGTCCACCGCGGTGGAGCCCTTCGGCAGCTCCATGATGCGGCCCTTGGGCGTGAACACGTAGACCTCGTCCGGGAACAGGTCGATCTTCACGCTCTCGATGAATTCCAGCGAGTTGCCGGCGCGTTGCTGCATTTCCAGCACGCCCTTGACCCACTGTCGCGCGCGGGCGTGGGTGCCCTTGGGCTGGTCGTCGCCCTCGGACTTGTACAGCCAGTGGGCGGCGATGCCGTTGTTGGCCATCTCCTCCATCTCGCGGGTGCGGATCTGGATCTCGATGGGCACCCCGTGCATGCCGAACAGGGTGGTGTGCAGCGACTGGTAGCCGTTGGCCTTGGGAATCGCGATGTAGTCCTTGAAGCGCCCGGGCAGCGGCTTGTACAGGTTGTGCACGGCGCCGAGCACGCGGTAGCAGGTGTCGACCTTGTCGACCACGATGCGGAAGGCGTAGACGTCCATGATCTCGTTGAACGCCCGGCGCTTGCCGCGCATCTTCTGGTAGATGCTGTAGAGGTGCTTCTCGCGGCCGACCACTTCGCCTTCCAGGCCGTCGCGGGCCAGGCAGTGGACCAGCGATTCCTCGATCTTGTTGACGATTTCCTTGCGGTTGCCGCGGGCGCGCTTGACCGCGGCGCGGATGCGCTCGGAGCGCATCGGGTGCATGGCCTTGAAACCGAGGTCCTCGAACTCCACGCGCAGGCTGTGCATGCCCAGGCGGTTGGCGATCGGGGCGTAGATCTCTAGGGTTTCCTTGGCGATGCGCCGGCGCTTCTCGCCGGACAGCACTTCCAGGGTGCGCATGTTGTGCAGGCGGTCGGCCAGCTTGACCAGGATCACGCGGATATCGCGGGCCATGGCCATGGCCATCTTCTGGAAGTTCTCGGCCTGGGCCTCGGCCTTGGTCTCGAAGTTCATCTGGGTCAGCTTGCTGACCCCGTCGACCAGTTCGGCCACGGTCTCGCCGAACTGCGCGTTGAGCGCTTCCTTGGCGATGCCGGTGTCTTCGATCACGTCATGCAGCATCGCCGCCATCAGGCTCTGATGGTCCATGTGCATGTCGGCGAGAATTCCCGCCACGGCGAGCGGGTGGGTGACGTAGGCTTCGCCGCTACGGCGGCGCTGGCCGTCGTGGGCTTGTTCGGCGTAGAAATAGGCGCGGCGGACCAGGTTGACCTGGTCGCCGTCGAGATAGGTCGAAAGGCGATCGGCGAGGGCGTCTATGTTCGCCATGGGTGTTCCCCCTGGCGAGCCTTGTGAGTCCGCGTCGTGCCGCTTCGACCAGGCATGGCTTACAGAGGCTCGTTGGCCTCTTCCTCGAAGGCGGCGAACAGCGGCTCTTCTTCGACGATCTCGTCCTGGGCGATGACGTCATAGTCGACCAGGCCAGCGGCGATTTCGCGCAGGGCGACCACGGTCGGCTTGTCGTTTTCCCAGGCCACTTTCGGCTCCTTGCCGCCGGTGGCGAGCTGGCGCGAACGCTTGGTGGCGAGCATGACCAGCTCGAAGCGGTTATCAACGTTGTCCAGGCAATCTTCGACGGTTACGCGGGCCATGGTGTTCCTCGTAGCAAATGCAAATAAAGAGCTGGGCCCGGATGGGCGAGCGGACTGAATAGTCTAAAAAATCACCAGCATTAAGGGAAGCACTGTTTTCTCTGCGGGCGCTTGGGATTCAGGCCAGCAGCTCGCCGAGCAGGCCGCTGTGGCGCTGCTGTTGCACCCCCTGCAGCAACTGGTTGGCGCGGAAGATGGCCTTCAGGTCGCTGAGGGCGTGGGCGAAGTCGTCGTTGATCACCAGGTAGTCGTACTCGACGTAGTGGCTCATCTCGCTGACCGCCTCGCGCATGCGCCGCTCGATGATCTCGCCGCTGTCCTGGCCGCGGTTGGTCAGACGGTGGCGCAGGGCCTCCTGGGTCGGCGGCAGGATAAAGATGGACTTGGACTGCGGCATCAGCCTGCGCACCTGCTGGGCGCCCTGCCAGTCGATCTCGAGGATCAGGTCGTAGCCTTCGGCGAGGGTCTGCTCGACCCAGTGCTGGGAGGTGCCGTAGAGGTTGCCGAATACCTCAGCATGCTCGAGAAAGGCATTCTGGTCGAGCATGCCGTGGAACTGCTCGTGGCTGACGAAGTGGTAGTTTACCCCGTCCACCTCGCCGGGGCGCATGGCGCGGGTGGTGTGCGAGACCGAGACGCGGATCATCGCTTCGCTGTCGATCAGTGCCTTGACCAGGCTGGTCTTGCCGGCGCCGGAGGGCGCGGAAATGATGTAAAGGGTGCCGGTGGTGAGGCTCATGGCTGGGTCCTGGAAAAAGCGTGGGTCGTAGGGTGCGGCGTACTCGCCCGGGCGTCGGGCTGCGGCTACTCGATGTTCTGTACCTGCTCGCGCATCTGCTCGATCAGCACCTTGAGGTTGACCGCCGCCTGGGTGCTGCGTGGGTCGAAGGCCTTGGAGCCCAGGGTGTTGGCCTCGCGGTTGAGTTCTTGCATGAGGAAGTCCAGGCGCCGGCCGGCCGCGCCGCCGGCCTTGAGCACGCGGCGCACTTCGCTGACGTGGGTGCTGAGGCGGTCGAGTTCCTCCGCCACATCGCTCTTCTGCGCGAGTATCACCAGTTCCTGCTCCAGGCGCTGGGGATCGAGGTCGGCCTGCATCTCGCGGCAACGCTCGAGGATCTTCTGCCGCTGCGCGTCGAGCATCTGCGGCACCAGTTCGCGCAGGGCCGCGACTTCCTCAAGGATGCCGTCGAGGCGTTCGCCGAGCAGCTTGGCCAGCTCGGCGCCTTCACGGGAGCGGCCGCTCTTGAGCTCGCCCAGGGCCTGGTTGAACAGCGCCAGCGCGGCCTTGTTGAGCGCCTGCGGGTCGGCGGCATCGGCCACCAGCACGCCCGGCCAGCCGAGCACTTCCAGGGGGTTGAGCGGTGCCGGCTGCTGGATCAGGCTGGCGACGCTTTCCGCGGCGGCGACCAGCTGTGCGGCGCGTTCGCGGTCGACCTGCAGCGGCTTGCCGGCGCTGTCCTCGGCGAAGCGCAGGGTGCATTCGACCTTGCCCCGCGACAGCCCCTGGCGCAGCGCCTCGCGCACGGCGCCCTCAAGGTCGCGGAATGCCTCCGGCAGGCGCAGGTGCGGTTCCAGGTAGCGATGGTTGACCGAGCGCAGCTCCCAGCTCAGGGTGCCGTTTGGCCCGGCCTGTTCGGCGCGGGCGAAGGCCGTCATGCTGTGGATCATGGGGGCGAACCTCGCGGAATGTCGGGACGAAAGGCGCAGGATTGTAGCGCAGTGAGTCGGTCCCTCCCAATTGGTCATGTCGTCGCCGGGCCATGGCCCCTATAATGCTGGGCAGATTTAACTCCAGAGCAGGTATTCCTTGATGAAACGTCCCAGTGGCCGCGCGGCCGACCAGTTGCGCTCGATCCGCATCACCCGCAACTACACCAAGCACGCCGAGGGTTCGGTGCTGGTGGAGTTCGGTGATACCAAGGTGATCTGCACGGTCAGCGTCGAGTCGGGAGTGCCGCGCTTTCTCAAGGGCAAGGGCCAGGGCTGGCTGACCGCCGAGTACGGCATGCTGCCGCGGGCCACCGGCGAGCGTAACCAGCGCGAGGCCAGCCGCGGCAAGCAGGGCGGGCGCACCCTGGAGATCCAGCGGCTGATCGGCCGTTCGCTGCGCGCGGCGCTGGATATGTCCAAACTCGGCGAGAACACCCTGTATATCGATTGCGACGTGGTCCAGGCCGATGGCGGTACCCGCACTGCGTCGATCACCGGGGCCATGGTCGCCCTGGTCGATGCGCTGAAGGTGATCAAGAAGCGCGGCGGTCTGAAGGCTGGCGACCCGCTCAAGCAGATGATCGCCGCGGTGTCGGTGGGCATGTACCGGGGCGAGCCGGTGCTCGACCTGGACTATCTGGAGGACGCCGCCGCCGAGACCGACCTGAATGTGGTGATGACCAGCGCCGGTGGCTTCATCGAGGTGCAGGGTACCGCCGAAGGCGCGCCGTTCCAGCCCGAGGAGCTGAACGCCATGTTGGCGCTGGCGCAGAAAGGCATGGGCGAGCTGTTCGAGCTGCAGCGGGCGGCGCTGGCCGACTGAGGCCTTTTACCGAGCGGAGGAGGGTGACGATGGACGAGCATGCACAGGCGCCGGTGCCGGTCCCGAGCCAGGAAGCGCGGCAATGGGCGATGTTCTGTCACTTCGCCGCCTTTCTCGGCTTCGTCTTCCCCTTCGGCAACTTGATCGGTCCGCTGATCGTCTGGCAGATCAAGAAGGATCTCGACCCCTTCGTCGACGCCCAGGGCAAGGAGGCGCTGAATTTTCAGATCAGCGTGGCGATTGCCTTCATGCTCAGCGTGCTGCTGATGCTGGTGGTGGTCGGTTTCCTGCTGGCCGGCCTGGTCTCCATCGGCGCCATCGTGTTGACCATCATCGCCGGGATCAAGGTCAACGAGGGGCAGGCCTACCGCTACCCCTTCAACTGGCGGTTGATCAAGTAGGCGCGCTGCAAGACACAAAAAAGCCGGCAGAAGCCGGCTTTTTTGTGTCTGTTCGTCCTACAGGCTGAGAATCCAGTCGTAATCGACGATCAGCGGCGCGTGCTGCGAGAAGCGCGGCTGGCGCGGCAGGCGCGCGGTGCGCACGCTGCGACGCATGCCCGGGGTGAGCAGCTGATAGTCGAAGCGATAGCCCAGATTGAGCATCTCGGCCTGCTCGCTGTCCGGCCACCAGCTGAACTGGTCACCTTCGCGGCTGACTTCGCGCAGGGCATCGACGTAGCCCATGCTGCCGATTACTTCATCCAGCCAGGCTCGTTCCGGAGCGAGAAAGCCGGGTGACTGCTGGCAGTCGCGCCAGTTCTTCACGTCCAGCTTCTGGTGCGCCACGTACAACGAGCCGCAATAGATGTACTCGCGGCGCTTGCGGCGCTGCTTGTCCAGATAATGGGTGAAGTCGTCCATGAACTTGAACTTCTGGTTCAAGCCCTCGTCCCCGCTCTGCCCGGATGGCAGCAGCAGGGTGGCGATACTTACCTTGTCGAAATCGGCCTGCAGGTAGCGCCCGTAGCGATCGGCCATTTCAAAGCCGAGTCCACTGATTACCGCCTTGGGTTGCAACCGCGAATAGAGTGCCACGCCACCTTGGCTCGGCACTTCAGCATCGCAGGCATAGAGGAAATAGCCATCCAGTTGGAAGGCTTGGTCGTCCAGCTCAAAGGCGGAGGCGCGGGTGTCCTGCAGGCAGATGACGTCGGCATTCTGTGCTTGCAGCCAACTGAGCAAACCGCGCTCGACTGCAGCATGAATACCATTCACGTTCACACTGATGATCCGCATAAATGGCCCCCAAAAACACGTGCGTGTATGATACCCGAGCTCGACTTCAATTAGCTAAATTCCTAGCCAAATCCGTGCCGTCCGGGACTTCCCATGCAAGCGTACCAGCGCGAATTCATTCGTTTTGCCATCGAGCGCGGGGTGCTGCGCTTCGGTGAGTTCACCCTCAAGTCCGGGCGCACCAGCCCCTATTTCTTCAACGCCGGGTTGTTCGACAGCGGTCTGGCACTGGCCCAGCTCGGGCGTTTCTATGCGGCGGCGGTGGTCGATAGCGGGATTCCCTTCGACGTGCTGTTCGGCCCGGCGTACAAGGGGATCCCCCTGGCGGCGACCACCGCGGTGGCCCTCGCCGAGCACCATCAGCGCGATCTGCCCTGGTGCTTCAACCGCAAGGAAGCCAAGGATCATGGCGAGGGCGGCACCCTGGTCGGCGCCCCGCTGGCCGGCAAGGTGCTGATCATCGACGATGTGATCACCGCCGGCACCGCGATTCGCGAGGTGATGCAGATCATCCGCGCCCAGGGCGCCGAGGCCGCCGGTGTGCTGATCGCGCTGAACCGTCAGGAGCGCGGCCAGGGCCAGTTGTCGGCGATCCAGGAGGTCGAGCGTGACTTCGGCATGCCGGTAGTGAGCATCGTGTCACTGCAGCAGGTGCTTGAATACCTGGCAGGCGATGCGCAACTCAAGCAGTATCTACCGGCAGTTGAGGCGTATCGCGCCGAATATGGAATCTAACCTGCGCACATAGGGTGTTGCTTCGATGCCAAGACTGGTCGTGATGCGTTGCCTGCTGCTTCTCGGACTGGCGCAGCCGCTGGCGGTAGCGGCGGCCGAGTTCTATCGCTATGTCAACGATCAGGGTGTCACGGTGCTCAGCCGTCAGGGCGTGCCGCCGGAATTTATCGCCAAGGGCTACCAGGTGCTGAATGAGCAGGGGCGGGTCATCCAGGTGGTGCCGCCGGCACCGAGTGCCGATGAGCGTCGGCGCCTGCTCGCAGAGAAGGCTCGCGCCGGCAGCGACGCGCAGCTGCTGCGCCTGTATACCAGTCCCGAGGACGTCGATCGGGCCCTCGAGCGCAAGTTGGCCGAGCTGGATGCGCTGATTGGCGTGGCCCGCGGCAACCTGCAGTCGGCGCGCACCCAGCAGGGCAACCTGCAGAGCCAGGCGGCCGAACATGAGCGCGCCGGCCGAGAGGTACCGGAGCACCTGATCACGCAGATCGACAATCAGATCGCCGAGCAGCAGCGGCTGAAGAAGGACATCGCCCGTTATCAGGGCGCGCGCAAGCAGGCCCAGGCCAGCTTTGCCGCCGACCGGGCGCGCCTCAGCGAACTGCTGGGGGCACGCCCTTAATCCTCATTTAAGACTGGTCGGCCGCTGTCCTTGGCTCAGGGGCGCTTGCGGTTGCAGATCAGGGTGCCGACGCCGCTGTCGGTGAAGATCTCCAGCAGTACCGCGTTGGGCACCCGACCGTCGATGATGTGCGCGCTGGTCACCCCGGCCTGCACCGCTTCCAGGGCGCAGCGGATCTTCGGCAGCATGCCGCCGTAGATGGTGCCGTCGGCGATCAGGGCGTCGACCTGCTGGGTGGTCAGTCCCGTCAGGACCTCACCCTGCTTGTCCATCAGCCCGGCGATATTGGTCAGCAGCATCAGCTTCTCGGCCTTCAGCGCCTCGGCGACCTTGCCAGCGACCAGGTCGGCATTGATGTTGTAGGACTCGCCGTCGGCGCCGACGCCGATCGGCGCGATCACCGGAATGAAGTCGCCCTTGACCAGCATGTTCAGCAGGTCGGTGTTGATCCCGGTGACCTCGCCGACATGGCCGATGTCGATGATCTCCGGCTGGGTCATCTCCGGGGTCTGGCGGCTGACCTTGAGCTTCTTGGCGCGGATCAGGCCGGCATCCTTGCCGGTCAGGCCGATGGCGCTGCCGCCATGCTGATTGATCAGGTTGACGATGCTCTTGTTGACCTGGCCGCCGAGCACCATCTCTACCACGTCCATGGTGGCGGTGTCGGTGACGCGCATGCCGTCGATGAAGTGGCTCTCGATCGACAGGCGCTTGAGCAGGTCGCCGATCTGCGGGCCGCCGCCGTGCACCACCACCGGGTTGATGCCGACCGCCTTCATCAGCACGATATCGCGGGCGAAGCCTTCCTTGAGTTCTTCGCTCTCCATGGCGTTGCCGCCGTACTTGATCACCAGGGTCTTGCCGACGAAGCGGCGGATATAGGGCAGGGCTTCGGATAGAACCTTGGCCACCTGGGTGGCGGCATCACGCTCGAGGGTCATGCGGGACTCCAATGCTGAATCGCTCATTCAAAACGGTAGATTAATGTCGGCGGCAACGCGCTGCAGCTGGCCGCGGAACACGGCCTTGATGCGTTCCAGTTCCTGTTCGCTGTCGGCCTCGAAGCGCAATACCAGCACCGGCGTGGTGTTGGAAGCGCGCACCAGGCCCCAGCCCTTGGGGTAGTCGACGCGTACGCCGTCGAGGCTGGTGATGTTGCCCTCGCCCCACACGCCGTCGCGCTGCAGGCTGTCGATCAGGCCGAACTTGCTCTGCTCGGTGACCTGGATGTTGATTTCCGGGGTCGAGATGTCGCTGGGGAAGGCGGCGAATACCTGTTCGGCGTCGCGCTTGTCCTGGCTGAGGATCTCCAGCAGGCGGGCGGCGGCATAGATGCCATCGTCAAAGCCGAACCAGCGCTCCTTGAAGAAGATGTGCCCGCTCATCTCGCCGGCCAGCAGGGCGCCGGTCTCCTTCATCTTCTTCTTGATCAGCGAGTGGCCGGTCTTCCACATCACCGGGCGACCGCCGTAGCCGCTGATCAGCGGGGTCAGGCGACGGGTGCATTTGACGTCGAAGATGATGTCGGCGCCGGGGTTGCGCGACACCACGTCCTTGGCGAACAGCATCAGCAGGCGGTCGGGGTAGACGATGGTGCCGGCGTTGGTCACCACGCCGACACGGTCGCCGTCGCCGTCGAAGGCCAGGCCGACATCGGCCTGCTCCTCCTTCACCTTGGCGATCAGGTCGACCAGGTTCTCGGGCTTGCCCGGGTCCGGGTGATGGTTGGGGAAGGTGCCGTCCACCTCGCAGTACAGCGGGATCACCGTGCAGCCGAGGGCCTCGATGAGCTGCGGGGCGATCACCCCGGCGGCGCCGTTGCCGCAGTCCACCACCACCTTCAGTGGCTTGGCCAGGGCGATGTCGTCGCGGATCTGGCGGAAGTAGCGCTGCAGCACCTCGACCTGCTCGACCGTGCCGACGCCGCTGGCCAGGTCGTTGCTGTCAATGCGCGTCTTGAGCGCCTGGATCTGCTCGTTGGCCAGGGTGTCGCCGGCGATGACGATCTTGAAGCCATTGTAGTCCGGCGGATTGTGGCTGCCGGTGAGCATCACCGCGGACTTGCCGCTGAGGACGTGGGCGGCGTAGTACACCACCGGGGTCGGCACCATGCCGACGTCGCTGACGTTGCAGCCGCAGTCCAGCAGGCCCTGGATCAGTTGCTGCATCAGTTCCGGCCCGGACAGGCGGCCGTCACGACCCACGGCGATATTGGCTTCGCCCTGTGCCAGGCTCTGCGAGCCGATCGCGCGACCGACCCAGTAGGCGGTCTCGGCGGTCAGGCTGCTGCCGACCACGCCACGGATGTCGTAGGCGCGGAAGATATCGGCGGGGAGGGTCGGGGCGGTTTGCGGAGTACTCATTGCGGGTGTCTGCTCCAGTCCCAGGAGATCCTGGTCGTCGTCGAGAATGTCGATATCGAGGATATCGGTGTCTTGAAACAGCGGATCGATCAGGTCCGCCGGCGTGTGTGCTGCCGTCGCGGCAGCCGCGGAGTGGGCGCCCTGGGGGCGCTCTTTTGCCGCTGTGCCCTGCGCCCCCTCATGGGTACGGCGCGGCATGCGGGCCAGGGTCTGGGCCAGGCCGTCCAGTGCCGGCAGGCTCAGGCTGAAGGCTTTGACGGCCTTGCCGGCCGAGAGTTCGCCGACCAGCTGGCCGAGCTGTCGGACGTCGGCGCGCAGGCGGCGCTGCAAGCCGTTGTGCAGCAGCATCAGGCCAGTCAGCGCACCAGCCAAGACCAGCATGGCGGCCAGGGCAAGCAGTGGCAGGGAAATGGGGGTAGGTTCCAGGGCCGTTCCTGGGGTAAAGCTGAGCTTCCAGTTGCGGTTGCCGCTGTCGAAGCTCTGCCCGGTGCCCTGGCCCTGGCCGCGCTGGGCCAACAGCTGTGGGGCGGCACCACTGAACTGCTGGAACAGCTGCAACTGGCCGACTCCGGCCGGCAGCGACGGCAGGCTGCTCAGCAGGTGGTTGAGGTCGAACGCCAAAAGCAGGGTGCCCTGCAGCGGCTGGTCGTCGCTCAGACGCACCGGCGCGACGCTGTACAGCAGCCAGCGTTCGCCGACCTTGTAGGCTTCTACCGCGGGCGTCTGGCCGTTTTCAGCCCGGCGCAACAGGTCCAGGGCGGCGAAGTTCATTGGTGCGTCGCGCTGCATGTCCTGGGTTGCCTGGCCGTGACCGTTGAGGTGGGCGTCGACCACGCCGCCCCAGTAGCGAAGGTCGCGCTCGGCGGCGCGAATCCGCTCCGGCTCCTGGCTCTGCAGGGCTTCCAGCAGGCCGGGGTTGCGTGCGGCGCTGTGGGTGTCGCCGGCCAACTGGACCAGCGACTGGCGCAGCGCCGCGGCCTGCCCTTCGCCCCAAGCCTGGACCAGTTGCTGCTGATGCTGCAGGGCGTTGCTCAGCACGCCAAACCAGAGCAGTCCAGCGGCCAGTACCGCGCCTAGCGTGGTGGCCAGCAGGCCGGGCAGCAGTGCCCGCAGAAGCTGCCGGTCCGCGCCGGCGGCCCCTTTCGCCGTCGTGCCTGGCGAGGGGCTGGCGTGGGCGTCCTTGGCGGTGCGCTTGAAGAGTTTCATCGAAGGGCTCCTCGGCGGTTCATCCTAGAATGGTTAAGTGCGCTCAATGGCTGCCCGAGTGTCCGAAGCCGCCCGCGCCGCGTTGGCTCTCGTCGAACTCCTCGACCAGCTCGAAGTGCGCCTGTACCACCGGTACCAGGATCAGCTGAGCGATGCGCTCGCCGACGGCGATGGTGAAGGCGCTCTGGCCACGGTTCCAGCACGAGACCATCAGTTCACCCTGGTAGTCCGAGTCGATCAGGCCGACCAGATTGCCCAGCACGATACCGTGCTTATGGCCGAGCCCCGAGCGTGGCAGGATCATCGCCGCCAGGCCCGGGTCGCCGATGTAGATCGACAGGCCGGTGGGGATCAGCACGGTCTGCCCGGGTTCCAGGGTCAGGTCCTGCTCGAGCATGGCGCGCAGGTCGAGCCCGGCCGAGCCCGGGGTGGCGTACTGCGGCAGGGGGAACTGGTCGCCGAGGCGCGGGTCGAGAATCTTGGCTTGTAGGGCGTGCATGTCGGGCTCTGTAGTCGGTGAATGGGGCGTCAGGCGCGGGGCAGGCGCTCGGCGATGAAGGCCAGCAGCTGGCGCGCGATCTTGCTCTTGCTGGTCTGGGCGAAACCGTTCTGCTGCAGCTCGCGGTCGATCACCGTGATGGCGTTCTCCTCGCTGTTGAAGCCGATGCTCGGGTTGGCCACGTCGTTGGCGACGATCAGGTCGAGGTTCTTGTCCTTGAGCTTGCGCGAGGCGTATTCCAGCAAGTTCTCGGTCTCGGCGGCGAAGCCGACGCTGAACGGGCGGTCGTCGCGGCGCGCCAGGGTGGCGAGGATATCCGGGTTGCGCACCATCTGCAGGAGCAGGCCATCGCCGTTGGCCGGGTCCTTCTTCAGTTTGTGCTGGGCGACCACTTCCGGGCGGTAATCGGCGACGGCGGCGGCGGCGATCAGCAGGTCGCAGGGCATCGCGGCTTCGCAGGCGGCGAGCATGTCGCGGGCGCTGATCACGTCGATGCGCTGGACTCGGTCCGGTGTCGGCAGGTGCACCGGGCCACTGACCAGGGTGACCTTGGCGCCCGCCTCGACAGCCGCCTCGGCCAGGGCGAAGCCCATCTTGCCGGAGCTGTGGTTGGTGATGTAGCGCACCGGGTCGATGTTTTCCTGGGTCGGGCCGGCGGTGATCAGGACATGCATGCCGGTCAGCGAGTGGCGCTCGAAGCAGTCGGCGGCGCACTGGGCCAGCTGCTCGGCCTCGAGCATGCGGCCGAGGCCGACGTCGCCGCAGGCCTGCTCGCCGGCGGCCGGGCCGAACAGGCGCAGGCCGCGCTCGGTGAGCGTGCGGGCATTGGCCTGGGTTGCCGGGTCGCGCCACATCGCCTGGTTCATCGCCGGCGCCAGGGCAACTGCGGCGTCGGTGGCCAGCACCAGGGTGGTCAACAGGTCGTCGGCCACGCCCTGGGCCAGGCGGGCCATGAGGTCGGCGGTGGCCGGGGCGATCAGCACCAGGTCGGCCCAGCGCGCCAGTTCGATATGGCCCATGGCGGCTTCGGCCTCCGGATCGAGCAGGTCCAGGTGCACCGGATGGCCGGACAGCGCCTGCAGGGTCAGCGGGGTGATGAACTCGCGGCCGCCCTGGGTCATCACCACCCGTACTTCCGCGCCCTGATCCTTGAGGCGGCGGACCAGTTCGGCACTCTTGTAGGCGGCAATGCCTCCCCCCACGCCGACGATGATGCGTTTGCGATAAAGCCGCTGCATAGGCCTGCCTTTTATAAGAGGTGGATGTGCGTCGCGGCGATGCCGCCTCCCCAGGCCGATCGCCGCGCAAAAAGATGGGCTACGATAGCACAGCGGCCGCAGCGGAGTAGCGGCGCCCAGCTCGACACGGAGGTGCGATGAGCATTCGCGACTGGCCCGCGGCGGAGCGTCCGCGGGAGAAACTGCTGGCCCTGGGGGCCGCCACCCTGAGTGACGCCGAACTGCTGGCGATCTTCCTGCGTACCGGCGTGGCCGGGCAGAGCGCGGTGGATCTGGCGCGCCATCTGCTTGGCGATTTCGGCGGCCTGCGCGCCCTGCTGCAGGCCGATCTGCCGGCCTTCAGTCGGCGCCTGGGGCTGGGCCCGGCGAAGTTCGCCCAGTTGCAGGCGGTGCTGGAAATGGCCCGCCGCCACCTGGCCGAACAGTTGCGGCGGGACTCGGCGCTGGAGAGTCCGCAGGCGGTGCGCGACTACCTCAAGGCGCTGCTGCGTCATGAGCCTCACGAGGTGTTCGGCTGCCTGTTCCTCGACGCCAAGCATCGGGTGCTGGCCTTCGAGGCGCTGTTCCACGGCTCCATCGACAGCGCCAGCGTCTATCCGCGCCAGGTGGTCAAGCGCGCGCTGGCGCACAATGCGGCGGCGCTGATCCTGACCCACAACCACCCCTCGGGCGTGGCCGAGCCGAGCCAGGCGGACCGCCTGCTGACCCGAAGATTGAAGGATGCGCTGGAACTGGTGGATGTGCGGGTCCTCGATCATTTCATCGTTGGCGACGGCGAGCCGCTGTCTCTGGCGGAGTATGGCTGGTTGTAGCTCGGTCGGTGCGACGAGCGGTCGAGTGCTGCGGTAGCCCATGCCCGTGGCCGGATGGCGAGGACGGGGCGTCCGTGGAAAAATGCGGAAAGTGCGTTTTGCCTTGTTGCTCAGGGGGCTTTCTGGTATAAAGCAGCGCTCTTTTCTAGGGGCCCGGTTGTTGCGCTTTCAGGTGTGACCGGTAAGACCCTCGAGAAACGCGGCGCAGAGCGCCAATGACATTGAGTTTAAGCGGCCAACCCATGCCGGGTTGGGCATGTGGTTTTAGAGGGCTGAGGCATGTCGAGAGTCTGTCAAGTTACCGGTAAGGGTCCGGTAACCGGGAACAACATTTCCCACGCAAACAACAAAACCCGTCGTCGTTTCCTGCCGAACCTGCAGCACCATCGCTTCTGGGTCGAGTCCGAGAAGCGCTTCGTGCGTCTGCGCGTATCCGCCAAGGGCATGCGCGTTATCGACAAGCGTGGCATTGACGTAGTGCTGGCCGAGCTGCGCGCTCGCGGCGAAAAGGTTTAAGGAGCAAATCATGCGCGAACTGATCCGTTTGGTGTCCAGTGCCGGTACCGGCCACTTCTACACCACCGACAAGAACAAACGCACCACCCCCGACAAGATCGAAATCAAGAAATTCGATCCGGTCGTGCGCAAGCACGTGATGTACAAGGAAGCCAAGATCAAGTAATTGATCCGCAGCCTTGTCGAGAAAGCCCGCCTATATGGCGGGCTTTTTCTTGGCCGGATTTCGTTGCCGGCAATCAGCTCGTCGCGGCGATGAACTGCACCACAACCTCTGCGAGCCTTTCGCCCTGGTCTTCCTGCAGAAAGTGACCGCCATTGACGATAGTGGTGTGGGCTTGGCCCTGGGAGCCGGGAATCAGTTTCTGCATCAGCTTGTCGCCGCCGGCAGTGATGGGGTCCGAGTCGCTGAAGGCGGTGAGAAATGGCTTCTGCCATTGCCGCAGCAGGGTCCAGGCCTCGCGGTTCTTGGCGGCCGCCGGGTCGTCGGGGGTGATGGGCACCAGCAAGGGAAATTGGCGCGCGCCTTCCTTGTAGCGTTCCTCCGGGAAGGGGGCATCGTAGGCGTCGATGACGGCCTGGGGCAGCTCCGTGGTGGTGGCGCCCTTGATGATGCCGCCGGCCGGAAACACCGTTACTTCCTGGGAGAACTTCTGCCAGCTGCGGAACGCCGCGCCAGGATCGTGATCACCCGTCGGCAGCATGGTGTTGGCGGCGACCACCCGGGCGAAGCGCGCGGGATTGTCCGCCACCAGGCGCAGGCCGATCAGCCCGCCCCAGTCCTGGCAGACCAGGGTGATGTCCTCGAGCTGCAGCAGCTCGAGCAGCGACTGCATCCAGTCCACGTGGCGCTGGTAGCTGTAGTCGGCGCGCCGGCTGGGCTTGTCGGAGCGACCGAAGCCCACCAGATCGGGGGCGATCACGCGATGCCCGGCCGCCACCAGGATGGGGATCATTTTCCGGTAGAGATAGCTCCAGGAAGGCTCGCCGTGCATCAGCAGCACGGGAGGCGCCGTGGCTGGCCCCTCGTCCAGATAGTGCACCCGCAGCTGGCCGCCCTCGGTGTCATCGACCATCAGGTAGTGCGGGGCAAAGGGGTATCCAGGCAGGTTGGCAAAGCAGGCCTCTGGCGTGCGCAGGAACTCCATGACGCGGTCCTCCGTATAGTGGTCTGCGCATTCTGGTCGCCCCCGGTGTCGCCGGACAGTCCGTTGGACGCGCCGAATGCCGCGTCATCACCCGCACTGCTGCCCCCGAGGCCAGGCCGTACCGGTCGATTATCCCGTCGGCAGAAAAAAGCCCGCGCAAGGCGGGCCAAAGGCTGATGCATGAATGGCTAGTCAGGGCTGCGTCTGTTCGAAGATGACGTAGACCTTGCGGCAGGGCTCCAGCACCTCCCAGGTGCCTTCGAACCCGGCGGGGATGACGAAGCGGTCGCCGGCGCGCACGGTCTTGGCGTTGCCGTCCGCATCGCGCAGCACGGATACGCCCTGGAGGATCTCGCAGTATTCGTGCTCGCTGTAGCTGACGCTCCACTGGCCCACCGCGCCTTCCCAGACGCCGGCGCTGAACTGGCCGCAGGGGCTGGCGTAGTGGTTGCGCACGCTCTGCTCCGGGTTGCCCCTGAGGACCTTTTCCTGCACCGGACGGTAGTGCTCGGCAGCGCTGTTGGCCTGGGCGAAATCGACGATCTGCTGGATATTCATCGGCGTGTCCTTTGAACGGGTTATTGGGCCCTGCGGATCGAAGCGGCGAGCTTCTCCACCAGGGTGTCGATCTGGGCTTTCTCGACGATCAGCGGTGGCGACATGGCCAGGGTGTCGCCGGTCACGCGGACCATCAGGCCGTCGTGGAAGCACTGCTCGAACACCTGGTAGCCGCGCTTGCCGGTGCCCTGATCGCTGGGCGCCAGCTGCACCCCGCCGACCAGGCCGACGGCGCGGATGTCGATCACGTTGGGCAGGTCCCGCAGGCTGAGCAGGGCATCCTGCCAGTAGTCCTCCAGCTCGATGGTCCGTTCGAACAGGCCCTCCTGCTGGTAGATGTCCAGGGTCGCCAGGGCCGCGGCGCAGGCCACGGGGTGGCCAGAGTAGGTATAGCCGTGGAACAGTTCGATGCCGTCCGGACCCTGCATGAAGGCGTCATGGATCTTCTCGTCGACGAACACAGCGCCCATGGGGATGGCGCCGTTGGTCAGGCCCTTGGCGCAGGTGATGATGTCCGGGGTGACGCCCCAGCGCTGGGCGGCAAAGGCCTTGCCGACGCGGCCGAAGCCGGTGATCACCTCGTCGAAGATCAGCAGGATGCCGTGCTTGCGGGTGATCTCGCGCAGGCGTTGCAGATAGCCCACCGGAGGCAGCACCACGCCGGCCGAGCCGGACATCGGCTCGACCATCACCGCGGCGATGTTCTCGGCGCCGTGCAGGGCCACCAGGCCCTCCAGCTCGTCGGCCTTGTCGACGCCGAACTCCGGCAGCCCCTTGCTGAAGGCATTGCGGGCGATATCCAGGGTGTGCGGCAGGTGGTCGACGCCGGGCAGCTGCAGGGCGAAGGCCTTGCGATTGTTGACCATGCCGCCGACCGAGATGCCGCCGAAGCCGACGCCGTGGTAGCCCAGCTCGCGGCCGATCAGGCGGGTGCGGGTGCCCTGGCCGATGGCGCGCTGGTAGGCCAGGGCGATCTTCAGGGCGGTATCGGCCGACTCGGAACCGGAATTGGTGAAGAACAGCTTGTTCAGCCCGGGCGGGGCGATCTCGGCCAGTCGGCTGGCCAGCTCGAAGGGCAGCGGGTGGCCCATCTGGAAGGTCGGGGCGAAGTCCAGGGTGGCGATCTGTCGGCTGACCGCTTCGCTGATTTCCCGACGACCGTGGCCGGCGTTGCAGCACCAAAGTCCGGCCGTGCCGTCCAATACCTGACGGCCGTCGTCGCTGGTGAAATACATGCCGGCGGCGCTCTTCAACAGGCGCGGTCTGGCCTTGAACTGGCGGTTGGCGGTGAAGGGCATCCAGAAATCGTCGAGGCCGTGGGTTTTTCTGTTCATCTGCTGGTGGCTATCGATGGTCATGCGGGCTGTCCGAACGAGCGAGAGAGGAGCGTGGGAAAGTGATTTCGCCCAGTCTATGTTCGATAAAATGAACATTACAAGAGGATCGCTGGTGGCTTTGTCAAAAATATTGAAAATCTGTGGCCCTCTGGTTTAGTGTTGCCGGCAGGATTCGGCCCGCTCGGGCCTTGCAGAATTATTGACAGTGCGGGAGCCTGCTCCATCGCGCTTTTTACTGATAAGAGGATGCTTGCATGACTAGCCTGACTCGCGCCGACTGGGAACAACGCGCCAAGACCCTGAACATCGAGGGTCGTGCCTTCATCCACGGCGAATACCGTGGGGCGGCGTCTGCTGCGACTTTCGAGTGCATCAGCCCGGTGGATGGGCGCCTGCTGGCGAATGTCGCCAGCTGCGATGTGGCCGACGCCGAGCTGGCGGTGCAGGATTCCCGGGTGACCTTCGATTCCGGCGTCTGGTCGCGTCTGGCGCCGGTCAAGCGCAAGGCCGTGATGATCCGCTTCGCCGAGCTGATCGAGCAGCACGGCGAGGAGCTGGCCCTGCTGGAAACCCTCGACATGGGCAAGCCGATCAGCGACTCCCTGGGTATCGACGTGTCCAGCGCCGCCCGCGCCATTCGCTGGAGCGGCGAGGCGATCGACAAGATCTACGACGAGGTGGCCGCCACGCCGCATGACGAACTGGGCCTGGTGACCCGCGAGCCGATCGGCGTGGTCGCGGCCATCGTGCCGTGGAACTTCCCGCTGCTGATGAGCTGCTGGAAGCTCGGCCCGGCGCTGTCCACCGGCAACTCGGTGATTCTCAAGCCGTCCGAGAAGTCACCGCTGACCGCCATCCGCCTGGCCCAGCTGGCCATCGAGGCCGGCATCCCGGCCGGGGTGTTCAACGTGCTGCCGGGCTACGGCCACACCGTCGGCAAGGCCCTGGCCCTGCACATGGACGTCGATACCCTGGTGTTCACCGGCTCGACCAAGATCGCCAAGCAGCTGATGGTCTACGCCGGCGAGTCGAACATGAAGCGTGTGTGGCTGGAGGCCGGCGGCAAGAGCCCCAACATCGTCTTCGCCGACGCCCCTGACCTCAAGGCCGCCGCCGAAGCCGCGGCCGGCGCCATCGCCTTCAATCAGGGCGAGGTGTGCACCGCTGGCTCGCGCCTGCTGGTGGAAAACTCGATCAAGGAGCAGTTCGTGCCGCTGGTGGTCGAGGCCCTCAAGGCCTGGAAGCCGGGGCATCCGCTGGACCCGCAGACCAACGTCGGCGCCCTGGTCGATCAGCAGCAGCTCAATACCGTGCTCGGCTACATCGAGGCGGGGCAGGCCGACGGTGCCAAGCTGGTCGCAGGCGGCAAGCGCACCCTGGAGGAGACCGGCGGCGTGTATGTCGAGCCGACCATCTTCGATGGCGTCAGCAACGCGATGAAGATCGCCCGCGAGGAGATCTTCGGCCCGGTGCTGTCGGTGATCGGTTTCGCCGATGCCGAGGAAGCCGTGCGCATCGCCAACGACACGCCCTACGGCCTGGCCGCGGCGGTGTGGACCAGCAACCTGTCCAAGGCCCATCTGACCGCCAAGGCGCTGCGCGCCGGCAGCGTGTGGGTCAACCAGTACGATGGCGGCGACATGACCGCGCCGTTCGGCGGCTTCAAGCAGTCGGGCAACGGCCGCGACAAGTCGCTGCACGCGTTCGACAAGTACACCGAGCTGAAGGCCACCTGGATCAAGCTGTAAGCTCGGGCTACGACGGGCGGGCAACCGCCTGAAGGTCCGCCCTTCGGGGCCGGCTCCCATGAGCCACACCTGCGGCCGGGTTCCCTTGGGAAACCCGGCCGTTTCGTTTTCACCGGCCACGATGACAGGAAGGAGTCGGGTAATGCGTTGGGGTACCTATTTCGCCGTCTGTTCGGCGGTGATCAGCATCGGCCTGGCCCTCGGCGTGACCATGCCGCTGGTGTCGCTGCGCCTGGAGGGCTGGGGCTATGGCTCCTTCGCCATCGGCGTGATGGCGGCCACCCCGGCGGTGGGGGTACTGCTCGGCGCCTCGCTGGCCGGTCGCCTGGCCGGCTGGTTGGGCACCACCCGGCTGATGCAGGCGAGCCTGTTGTGCAGCGCGCTGTCGGTGGCCTTGCTGGCACTGTTGCAGGACTATGTCATCTGGCTGGCGTTGCGTCTGCTGATCGGTGTGGCCCTGACCCTGGTATTCATTCTTGGTGAGAGCTGGATCAATCAGCTGGCGGTGGAGAAGTGGCGCGGCCGGCTGGTGGCGCTGTACGGCACCGGCTACGCCTTGAGCCAGCTCTGTGGGCCGCTGCTGCTGACCGCGCTGGGCACCGCCAGCGACCGCGGTTTCTGGGCCGGCACCGTGCTGCTGATCGGCGGCTCGCTGTTGCTGGTGGGCCGCAGTGGCGCGCCCCGGGTCGATGCGCAGAGCGCCTCGGGGCGGGGCCTGCCGGCCTTCTGCCGCAAGCTGCCGGCGATCGCCTGGGCGGTGATGCTGTTCGCCGCGTTCGAGGCGATGATGCTCACCCTGCTGCCGATCTACGGCCTGCGCCAGGGCTTCACCCAGGAGGTGGCGCTATTTATGGTCAGCGTGGTGGTGGTCGGCGATGCGGCCCTGCAGCTGCCGATCGGCCTGCTCGCCGACCGCTTGTCGCGGCGCAGCCTGTTCCGCGGTTGTGGGGTGATCCTGCTGGGCTCAAGCCTGGCCATTCCGCTGCTGCTGCACTCGTCGCTGATCTGGCCGCTGCTGGTCCTGTTCGGCGCCAGCGCCGGTGGCCTGTTCACCCTGTCGCTGATCCTCATCGGCGAGCGTTACCGCGACGACCAGCTGGTACGGGCCAATGCCCATGTGGCGCAGCTGTGGGGCATCGGCTGCCTGCTCGGCCCGCTGGCCACCGGGGCGGCCAGCCAGTGGCTGAACAGCCATGCGCTGCCGCTGCTGATGGCCCTCGGCGCCGCGGTGTTCGTGGCGTTGGCCTGGCGCGACAGCGGCTTCGAAACGCCCCTCGCCACCGCGTCGACGGCGGGCGATTAGTCCGGTTGGCGCGTACCGTCGCGCCTTAAACCAGCTCCTTGAGCCGATGCCAGAGCATGCCCAGGGCCAGCAGTGGCGAGCGCAGCAGGCGGCCGCCGGGGAAGGTCAGGTGCGGCACCTTGGCGAACAGCTCGAAGCCGCCGCCGGCCTGGCCGGCGATGGCCTCGGCCAGCAGCTTGCCGGCCAGGTGGGTGGCGTTGACCCCGTGGCCGGAATAGGCCTGGGCGTAGAACACATTGGCCTGCTCCTTGAGCCGGCCGATCTGCGGCAGACGGTTGGCGCCGATACCGATCATGCCGCCCCACTGGTAGTCGATCCGGACGTCGCGCAGCTGCGGAAACACCTCGAGCATCTTCGGTCGCATGTAGCCGGCGATGTCCGCCGGGTCGCGTCCGGAGTAGTGGCAGGCGCCGCCGAACAGCAGGCGGCGGTCGGCGGACAGGCGGTAGTAGTCGAGTGCCACGCGCTGGTCGCACAGGGCCATGTTGCGCGGAATCAGCGCCCTGGCCTGGTCTTCGGAGAGCGGCTCGGTGGCGATGATATAGCTGCCGGCCGGCAGCACCTTGCCGCCCAGGGTCGGGTTCAGCTCGCCCAGGTAGGCGTTGCAGCCGAGCACCAGCTGGGCGGCGCGCACTGTGCCGTGGGCGGTGTGCACCTTGACCTCACGGCCGTAGTCGATACGCGTCACCGGCGAGTTCTCGAATAGTTGCACCCCCAGGGCCTGCGCCGCGGCGGCCTCGCCGAGGGCCAGGTTGAGCGGGTGCAGGTGCCCCGAGCCCATGTCGATCAGGCCGCCGACATAGCGGCTGGAGCCGACCACCTCATGCACCTGCTCGGCCTGCAGCAGGCGCAGTTCGTGGCGGTAGCCGAGAGACCTGAGCTCTTCCAGATCCTCGGCGAAGGCGGCCAGGTGGCTGGGCTTGTTGGCCAGGTCGCAGTAACCCCAGGTCAGGTCGCAGTCGATGGCGAAGCGCTCGACGCGCTGGCGGACCAGTTCCACCGCCTCCAGGCCCATCAGCTTGAGCTGGCGCACGCCGTCGGTGCCGATCACCGGCTCGAACTGCTCGACCCCGTGGCCGACCCCGCGGATCAGCTGGCCGCCGTTGCGTCCGCTGGCGCCCCAGCCGATCTTGCGCGCTTCCAGCAGCACCACCGAGAAGCCCTTGTCGGCCAGCTCGATGGCGGTGTTCAACCCCGAGAAGCCGCCGCCTACCACGCAGACGTCGGCCCGCAGCTCGCCGCCCAGGGGCGGGAAGTCGAGCTGGCGATTGGTGCTGGCAGCGTAGTAGGAGGCGGCATGCTGGGTGCTGTGCACGGGCTGGCGAACGCGGGCGTTCATGTGTGAAATCCTGATTTTAGTGTTTGGAAAATTTTACGAAGGATAAGCGCGGTTTCCGTCCGGCGCCAAGGGGCAGGGGCAAAAAACTCGACGCTGGTCGGCAAATCAGCCGAGCGGGCAGCCTCCAGGGACAACCGGGGGTAAGATGCGCGGATTTTCTCCCGGACCCTTCTGCGATGAGCTGCACCAGCCGCAAGATCGACTACCTGCGTTTGCAGATTCCCTCGTTCACCTGCGAGCCGGGCTGCCACGACTGCTGTGGCCCGGTGACGGCCTCAAGCGAGGAGATGGCGCGGCTGCCGGTCAAGAGCGTTGCCGAGCACGACGCCGCGCTGGCCGAGTTCAACTGCGTGCACCTCGGCCCCCAGGGCTGCCAGGTGTACGACCAGCGTCCGCTGATCTGCCGCTTGTTCGGCACCACCCCGAGCCTGCCCTGTCCGCGCGGCCGCGGGCCGGAGCAGCCGACCGAGGCCGCCGTCGAGCGCCAGGTCCACCGGCTGATCGCCAGTACCCGCCAGGTGCTGGTCTGAGCGTGCCGGCTATTCCGGCACCGGCAGGGCCAGGGACTCCTTCACCTCTTCCATGACGATATAGCTCTTCGATTCCCGCACATGGGGCAGCTTGAGCAGGATGTCGCCGAGCAGCTTGCGGTAGCTGGCCATCTCGTTGATCCGCGCCTTGACCAGGTAGTCGAAGTCGCCGGACACCAGGTGGCACTCCAGCACGTGGGGCAGCTTGAGCACCGCGCGGCGGAACTCCTCGAAGGTGTCGCCGGACTTGTAGTCCAGGCTGATCTCGACGAACACCAGCAGGCTGGCCTTGAGGTTCTGCGGGTTGAGGCGCGCGTGGTAGCCCATGATGATGCCCTCGCGCTCCAGGCGCCGCACCCGCTCGGTGCAGGGCGTGGTGGACAGGCCGACGCGCTCGCCCAGCTCGGTGAAGGAGATGCGCCCGTCCTCCTGGAGGATGCGCAGGATGTTGCGGTCGATCTTGTCCAGCTCGCGCCGGCTCTGGTGCTGGGTGCGCATGGTGGATGCCCCTCCGTGAAAGTGGTTTTTGCCGAGAAATCTCGCCAAATATAGTAGTCAATATAGTGAGAAACACTGGCTGCTGCTCAATATACTGTGCCCATCAACTCTCTGGACAACAAACGCCAGCGCATAGTCGCGGCGAGGAGTGAAGCATGCGGGTTCTGGTTCTGGGCAGCGGTGTCATCGGTACGGTCAGCGCGTACTACCTGGCTCGTCAGGGCTTCGAGGTGGTGGTGGTCGATCGCCAGCCCGCGCCGGCCATGGAGACCAGCTTCGCCAACGCCGGCCAGGTATCGCCCGGCTATGCCTCGCCCTGGGCCGCGCCCGGCGTGCCGCTGAAGGCCATCAAGTGGCTGCTGCAGAAGCACGCACCGCTGGCGATCAAGGCCACCGCCGACATCGACCAGTACCTGTGGATGGCGCAGATGCTGCGCAACTGCACCGCCAGCCGCTACGCGGTGAACAAGGAGCGCATGGTGCGCCTGTCCGAGTACAGCCGTGACTGCCTCGACGAACTGCGCGCCGAAACCGGCATCGCCTACGAAGGCCGTCGCCTGGGTACCACCCAGCTGTTCCGCACCCAGGCCCAGGTGGACAACGCCGCCAAGGATATCGCCGTGCTGCAGCAGTCCGGCGTGCCCTTCGAGCTGCTCGATCGCGATGGCATCGCCCGCGCCGAACCGGCCCTGGCCCAGGTCAAGGACAAGCTGGCCGGCGCCCTGCGTCTGCCCAACGACCAGACCGGCGACTGCCAGGTGTTCACCACCAAGCTGGCCGAGATGGCCAAGCAGATGGGTGTCGAGTTCCGCTTCGGCCAGAACATCCAGCACCTGGACTTCGCCGGCGACCGGATCAACGGCGTGTGGATCGACGGCAAGCTGGAAACCGCCGACCGCTACGTGCTGGCCCTCGGCAGCTACAGCCCGCAGATGCTCAAGCCGCTGGGCGTCCGTGCGCCGGTCTACCCGCTCAAGGGCTATTCGCTGACCGTGCCGATCGTCAATCCGGACATGGCGCCGGCCTCGACCATCCTCGACGAGACCTACAAGGTCGCCATCACCCGCTTCGACAACCGCATCCGGGTCGGCGGCATGGCCGAGATCGCCGGTTTCGACCTGAGCCTCAACCCGCGCAGGCGCGAGACCCTGGAGATGATCGTCGGTGATCTCTACCCCCAGGGCGGCGACCTGAGCCAGGTGGACTTCTGGACCGGCCTGCGCCCGGCGACCCCGGACGGCACGCCGATCGTCGGTGCCACCAGCTTCCGCAATTTGTTCCTCAACACCGGTCACGGCACACTGGGCTGGACCATGGCCTGCGGCTCCGGTCGCTTGCTCGCCGACCTGATGGCCAAGAAGCGTCCGCAGATCAGCCCCGAAGGCCTGGACATCTTCCGCTACAGCAACAAACAGGAGACGCCCAAGCAGGTCAGTCCGGTGCCGGCGCACTGAGACCGGCCAGGCGTCGGGGCCCGCATGTTCTTAGCGGACAGGCGGGTCGAGGTGATGGCGGCGGCGAGCGTCTGCGCCATCATGAGCGAATAGGCGTCGCGTTCCCTCGGCCACGAATGCGACGCACAATCCTGCTTGGCCCGGCTCTGCCGGGCTTTTTTATTCACCGTGCCCCGTTAGAAGTGTGAGAGCCATGCGTCCAGCCCGCGCCCTGATCGACCTGCAAGCCCTGCGTCACAACTACCAGTTGGCCCGCGAAGTTTCGGCCGCCAGGGCGCTGGCGGTGATCAAGGCGGATGCCTACGGGCATGGCGCGGTGCGCGTCGCCCAGGCGCTGGAGGAGCAGGCCGATGGCTTCGCCGTGGCTTGTATCGAGGAGGCCCTGCAGCTGCGTGAGGCCGGCATCCGCGCGCCGATCCTGCTGCTCGAAGGCTTCTTCGAGGCCGACGAGCTGGCGTTGATCGAGCTACACGAGCTGTGGTGCGTGGTGCATGCCCAGTGGCAAATCGAGGCGATCGAATGCAGCGCCCTGAGCAAGCCGCTGACCCTGTGGCTGAAGATGGACTCCGGGATGCACCGGGTCGGCCTGGCGCCGGCCGACTACCAGGCGGCCTACCGCCGCCTGCTGGCCAGCGGCAAGGTCGGCAAGATCGTGCTGATGAGCCACTTCGCCCGGGCCGACGAGCTGGACTGCCCGCGCAGTGACGAGCAGCTGGCGATATTCGAGCAGGCCCGCCAGGGCCTGGTGGCGGAAGTCAGCCTGCGCAACTCGCCGGCCGTGCTCGGCTGGCCCAACATCCCCAGCGACTGGGTGCGCCCCGGCATCATGCTCTACGGCGCCACGCCGTTCGAGCAGGAGCAGGCCCTGGCCGCGCGCCTGCAGCCGGTGATGACCCTGGAGTCGAAGATCATCAGCGTGCGCGAGCTACCGGCCGGTGAGCCGGTCGGCTACGGCGCGCGCTTCGTCACCGAACGGCCGACCCGGGTCGGGGTGGTCGCCATGGGCTATGCCGACGGCTACCCGCGGCACGCGCCGACCGGCACCCCGGTGACCATCGACGGCCAGCCCAGCCGGCTGATCGGCCGGGTGTCGATGGACATGCTCACCGTCGACCTCAGCGACCTGCCTCAGGCCGGCCTCGGCAGCCGGGTCGAGCTGTGGGGCAAGCAGGTGCTGGCCAGTGACGTGGCGATCCGTGCGGGCAGCATTCCCTACCAGCTGTTCTGCAACCTGCGCCGAGTGCCGCTGATCTACTCCGGGGATTGAGCCGGGCAGGATTTGCAACTGAGCTGTTGTAAATACTGAACGCTGTTGCCATGATACGGGCACTCTTTCCGTATCTTCCCCAGGGGGACTCCAGCATTGGACGTCGGTGCACGACTGCAATCCATTCGCAAGCTCAAAGGCCTTTCCCAGCGTGAACTCGCCAAGCGCGCGGGCGTCACCAACAGCACCATTTCGATGATCGAGAAGAACAGCGTCAGCCCCTCGATCAGTTCGCTGAAGAAGGTGCTGGCCGGCATTCCCATGTCCCTGGTGGAGTTCTTTTCCCTGGAAATGGAGCAGGACGGTCACAACCAGGTGGTCTACAAGGCCGGCGAGCTGATCGACATTTCCGATGGTGCGGTGACCATGAAGCTGGTCGGCAAGGCCCATCCCAGCCGCGCCCTGGCGTTTCTCGACGAGACCTATCCGGTTGGCGCCGATACCGGCGACGAGATGTATACCCACGATGGCGAAGAGGCCGGGATGCTGGTCGAGGGGCGTCTGGAGCTGACCGTGGGCAGCGAGGTGTTCATCCTCGAGCCCGGCGACAGCTACTACTTCGAGAGCAGCAAGCCGCATCGTTTCCGCAACCCCTTCGACGAGCCGGCGCGGCTGATCAGCGCCACCACCCCCGCGAATTTCTGAGCGTTCGGCTCAGCAACCCTGCGACAAACTGGGTTGTTTCGGCCCGGCGGCCTTCCCGTTATACTGTCGCCCGCTCGCGAAACCGTGGCCGCGGGCGTGACTAGCCACGATGAGGGTGTATCCGTGAATCTAATTAACAAGATGCTGCTGGCGCCTGCCGCCGTGTTGGCCCTGTGGGCAGTGACTGCTCAGGCCACGACCAATGACGAGATCGCCGAGCGCCTCAAGCCGGTCGGTGAAGTCTGCGTGATGGGCGAGGAGTGCAAGGGCGTCGAAGCGGTCGCGGCCTCCGCCGGCGGCGGTGCACGCACCGCTGACGACATCGTCGCCAAGCACTGCGGCGCCTGCCACAGCGCCGGCGTGCTGGGCGCGCCGAAGATCGGCGACACCGCCGCCTGGCAGGCGCGTGCCAGCAACGGTGTGGATGGCCTGCTGGCCAATGCCATCGCCGGTATCAACGCCATGCCGCCGAAAGGCACCTGTGGCGATTGCTCGGATGACGAGCTGCGCGCCGCCATCGAGAAGATGTCCGGCCTGTAAGGCGAGGCCGTCGTTCTCGCAAAGCCGCCTTCGGGCGGCTTTTTGCATTGTGTCGGTCGCGGTGCAGCAAAAGCCCGGGATTTGCAGTCCAACCTGACATGCCAGGGATGCCGTCAGGAGTCGCCAGATGCCAGAGGTGTGTTCCATCGAGCAGGCCGTCGATCGCGTGCTCAGTGCGATCGACGGGCCGATCCATCTGGGCCTGCCCCTGGGCCTGGGCAAGCCGAACCGCTGGGTCAACGCCCTGTATGCGCGGATCAGGCAGCTGCCGGAGCGCCAGCTGACCATCTACACGGCGCTGTGCCTGGGCCGCCCGCGCGCCACCCAGGAGCTGCAGCGGCGCTTTCTCGAGCCCTTCGTCGAGCGCGTCTACGGCGACTATCCGGAGCTGGATTTTCTCGCCGACCTGCATGCCGACCGGCTGCCGGCCAATGTGCGCATCGAGCAGTTCTTCCTGCAGCCCGGCAGCCTGCTGGACAGCGCGGCGGCGCAGCAGGACTACAACAGCTGCAACTACAGCCAGGTCACCCGCGACCTCGATGCCAAGGGCATCAACCTGATCGCCCAGCTGGTCGCCCGTGACCCGCAGCGTCCGGGCTGCTTCAGCCTGAGCTGCAACCCCGACATCACCCTCGACCTGCTGCCCTTGCTGGAGCGGCGTCGCGCGGCCGGCGAAACCATCCTCTGCCTGGCCCAGGTGCATGAGGGCCTGCCCTATATGCCGGGGCCGGCGGAGGTCCCCCGCGAGTGCTTCGACCTGCTGTTGCAGGAGCCGGAGCGCAGCACCCTGTTCTCCACCCCGAGCCTGCCGGTGAGCCTGCAGGACCAGTGCATCGGCCTGCATGCCAGCAGCCTGGTGCGCGACGGCGGCACCCTGCAGATCGGCATCGGTGCCATGGGCGACGGGTTGACCGCGGCGCTGCTGGCCCGGCATGTGGACAACGCGGCCTACCGGGCCGGACTCGAGGCCTTGCAGGGCGACGCCTGGGCCGCGCAGGTCGACGCGGTGGGCGGCCGAGAGCCCTTCGCCGAGGGCCTGTACGGCTGCAGCGAGATGTTCGTCAATGGCCTGCTGGCGCTGCTCGAGGCCGGTGTGCTGCGCCGGCGGGTCTACCCCGAGCTGCGCCTGCAGCAGCTGGCCAGCGCCGGTGCGCTGGATGGGGAAGGGCGGCCGCACAGCGTGCAGGCGCTGCTCGACGCCGGCTTGCCGGCCCGCCTGGATGCCGCCGGCCTGGCCTGGCTGCAGGGCAACGGCCTGCTGGGCGCAACCCTGCAGGTGCGCGACGAGCGCCTGCGCCTGGCCGATGGATGCGAGCTGTCGAGCGACCTGCAGGACCCCTATACCCAGTCCGCGCTGCAGCCCCACCTGGGCTCGGCGCGCGGCGGCGTCCTGCTGCACGGCGGTTTCTTCCTCGGCCCCGCCGATTTCTATGGGCGCCTGCGCGGGCTGGCGCCCGAGCGCCTCGGGCAGATCGCCATGACCGGCATCGGCTACGTCAACCAGCTGTATGGCGAGGAGGCGCTCAAGCGCCTGCAGCGCCGCGATGCGCGCTTCGTCAACAGCGCGTTCTGCATGACCCTGCTGGGTGCCGGGGTGGCCGACCAGCTGGAGGATGGGCGAGTGCTCAGTGGCGTCGGCGGGCAGTACGACTTCGTCGCCCAGGCCCAGGCGCTGGAAGGTGCGCGCTCGATCCTGCTGCTGCGCAGTTGGCGCGAGTCGGGCGGGCGGCTGAGCTCCAACATTGTATGGCGCTACGGCCATGTCACCATCCCCCGTCACCTGCGCGACCTGGTGGTGACCGAGTACGGCATCGCCGACCTGCGCGGCAAGACCGACGCCGAAGTGATCGAGGCGCTGCTGGGCATCAGCGATTCGCGCTTCCAGCCCGAGCTGATCGAGCAGGCGCAGCAGGCCGGCAAGCTGCCGCGCGACTTCCGCCTCGCCCCGCACTTGCGCGACAACCGCCCGGAGCGCCTGCAGGCCGTGCAGGCGCGCCATCCGCGGCTGTTCGACGAGTACCCGCTGGGCAGCGACTTCGGCCGCGAGGAGCGCGACCTGCTGCGGGTGCTGAACTGGCTGAAGGGCAAGTTCAAGCTCAGCGAGGCGCTGGAGCTGGGCAAGGCCGCCCTGGAGGCGCCGCCGCCGGCCGACTTCGCCCGTCACCTGGCGCGCATGGGCCTGGCGCAGCCGGACGGCTGGCGCGAGGAACTGTACCAGCGCTTAGTGCTGGCCGGCCTGCACGCGACTATTCCAGAAAGCTGACGGTGCCGCCGGCCAGGGAGCTGATACGGGCCAGGGACTCGACCCGGTAGCCGCGGGCATCGAGGTCGGTGCGGCCGCTCTGGAAGGACTTCTCGATCACCACGCCGACCCCCGCGATGCTCGCGCCGGCCTGGCCGATCAGGTCGATCAGCGCCCGGGCGGCGTGGCCGTTGGCCAGGAAGTCGTCGATCAGCAGCACATGGTCGTCGGCATTGAGGTGCTTGGCGGAGATGGCGATGGTGCTCTCGGTCTGCTTGGTGAAGGAGAACACCTTGGAGGTCAGCAGGTCGTCCTTGAGCGTCAGCGACTGGTACTTGCGGGCGAAGATCACCGGCACGCCCAGTTCCAGGCCGGCCATCACCGCCGGGGCGATGCCGGAGGCCTCGATGGTGACGATCTTGCTGATGCCCTGGCCGGCGAAGCGCCGGGCGAATTCATGGCCGATCTGCTGCATCAGCCGCGGGTCGATCTGGTGGTTGAGGAAGGCGTCGACCTTGAGCACCTGCTCGGAGAGTACGCTGCCTTCTTCGCGAATCTTCTGCTTCAGTGCTTCCACGCGGATTCCCTCTTGGTTCTTCGTCTGATGCCCGGTCTGCGCCGGAGTCTTTGCATGTAGCGCTGCTTTAGGCCTTTTTCAGCAGGGCGCGCATATTGGCCAGGGCCGAGTTGCCGGTGGCGGCCTTGACCTCGGCCGGGGCGTCTTCCTGGCCTTCCCAGACCAGGTCCTCGGGCGGCAGCTCGTCGAGAAAGCGACTCGGCGAGCACTCGATGATCTCGCCGTACTGCTTGCGCTTGGCGGCAAAGGTCATGGTCAGGTTGCGCTTGGCCCGGGTGATGCCGACGTAGGCCAGGCGCCGCTCTTCCTCGACGGTGTCGGCCTCGATGCTGGAGCGATGGGGCAGGATGTCCTCTTCCACGCCGAGGATGTACACCGAGGGATATTCCAGGCCCTTGGAAGCGTGCAGGGTCATCATCTGCACGCCTTCGGCGCCTTCCTCTTCCTCCTGCTGGCGCTCGAGCATGTCGCGCAGCACCAGCTTGCCGATGGCGTCCTCGATGGTCATGTCGCCGTCTTCGTCGCGCTCCAGGGTGTTCTTCAGCGCGTCGACGAGGAACCAGACGTTGCCCATGCGCGCGTCGGCGACCTTGTCGCTGGAGGCGTTCTGCCGCAGCCAGTTCTCGTAGTCGATGTCCATCACCATGCTGCGGATCGCGGCGATCGGGTCATTCTGCGCGCACTGCTGGCGCACCCCGTCCATCCAGCGGGTGAAGCGCGCCAGGCGCTCGGTAAAGCGGCTATCCAGCACTTCCTGCAGGCCGATCTCGCCGGCGGCGGCATACATGCTGATCTTGCGCTCGGTGGCGTAGTTGCCGAGCTTTTCCAGGGTGGTGGAGCCGATCTCGCGGCGCGGCACGTTGATCACCCGCAGGAAGGCGTTGTCGTCGTCCGGGTTGACCAGCAGGCGGAAGTAGCTCATCAGGTCCTTCACCTCCTGGCGGGCGAAGAAGCTGGTGCCGCCGCTCAGGCGATAGGGGATCTGGTGGTGCTGCAGCTTCAGCTCCATCAGCTTGGCCTGGTAGTTGCCGCGGTAGAGAATGGCGTAGTCGCTGTAGGGGCGCTGGGTACGCAGGTGCTCGGTGAGGATCTCCAGGGCCACCCGCTCGCACTCGGCGTCCTCGTTGCGGCAGCGGATCACGCGAATCTCGTCGCCCATGCCCATCTCGCTCCACAGCTGCTTCTCGAAAGCGTGGGGGTTGTTGGCGATCAGCACGTTGGCGCACTTGAGGATGCGGCTGGTGGAGCGGTAGTTCTGCTCCAGCATCACCACCTTCAGCGACGGGTAGTCCTCCTTCAGCAGCATCAGGTTTTCCGGCCGGGCGCCGCGCCAGGCGTAGATCGACTGGTCGTCGTCGCCGACCACGGTGAACTGGTTGCGCGTGCCCACCAGCAGTTTCACCAGCAGGTACTGGCTGGCGTTGGTGTCCTGGTATTCGTCGACCAGCAGGTAGCGGATGCGGTTCTGCCATTTCTCCAGGATGTCGGCGTGCTCCTGGAACAGCTTCACCGGCATCAGGATCAGGTCGTCGAAGTCCACCGCGTTGTAGGCCCTGAGGGTGCGCTGGTAGTGCAGGTAGACGATGGCCGCGGTCTGCTCCTTGGGGTTGCGCGCCTCGGCCAGGGCCTGCTCGGGCAGGATCAGGTCGTTCTTCCAGCTGCCGATGTAGTTCTTCACCTCATCGATGCCGTCGTCGCCGGCATATTCCTTCTGCATGATGTCCGACAGCAGCGCCTTGATGTCGCCTTCGTCGAAGATCGAGAAGCCCGGCTTGTAGCCGAGGCGCGCGTATTCCTTGCGGATGATGTTCATCCCCAGGTTGTGGAAGGTCGACACCGTCAGGCCGCGTGCCTCGGCGCCCTTGAGCAGGCTGCCGACCCGCTCCTTCATCTCGCGGGCGGCCTTGTTGGTGAAGGTCATGGCGACGATGTGCTGGGCGCGGATGCCGCAGTTCTGCACCAGATGGGCGATCTTGCGCGTGATCACGCTGGTCTTGCCGGAGCCGGCGCCGGCGAGCACCAAAAGAGGGCCGCCGACGTAGTTCACGGCTTCCTGCTGCCGAGGGTTCAGTCGGGACATGGGCGGTCTGGGGTCTGGTAAAAAGGTCGCAAATTCTATCAGCAATGCATGCTGCGGCGCAGGCGGCGACCCTGGCGGTTGGTCGCCTGAGGAATCTCGCGTATAAATTTTGATGCTTAATTAGGTTAGTGCAGCTATAAGTTAAAGTAAGTTCTTAGGTTGTGAGCTGCGGAGGTGTCGTGTCCTGCCAAAGCGATTTCTGCCGACTGCTGGTTTTGACGACAGAAAACCATTGGGTAAGCCTGCTTGACGCCATGCTGGCGGAGCAGGACGAGCCCGCTTGGTTGCTGGTCGCCAGCAGCTGGCAGGAGGCCCTGCAGCGCTACGCCCATTGCCCCCCCGACTTCGTCTTCAGCACCCTGCAGTGCCAGCCCAGCGCCGAGCAGTGCCCGCAATTGCCCATCCTGTTGCTCGAGCGCCCGCCCCAGGGCCCCTTGCTCGGCGCCCAGGACTGGCTGGCGCGCGACAGCCTGAGCGCCGAGGTGTTGCGCCGCTGCCTGGATTACAGCCGACAACGCCAGGCCTTGCAAACCCTGGCCGACCGCGACCCGCTCACCGGGGTGGTCAACCGCCAGGGCTTTCAGAACCTGCTGCACAAGCGTCTGCAGCACAACCGCGGGCGCGGACTGCTGCTGGGCTATCTGGACCTGGACAATTTCAAGCATGCCAACGACAGCCTGGGGCACCGCGGCGGGGATCAGCTGATCCAGCAGGTGGCGCAGCGCATCCGCGACGTGCTCGCCCCCCACGACTGCCTGGCTCGCCTGGGCAGCGACGAGTTCGCCCTGCTGCTGGACGTCAGTCAGTCCAGTGCCAGGGTCGAACCCACGGCCCAGGCGCTGATGCAGGCCCTGGCCGAGCCTTACTGGGTCCAGGGCGAGAGCCTGACCCTGGGCTGCAGCCTGGGGCTGGCCTATGGCCGTGCCGGGGAGGACGCCGACCCGCTGCTGTGGCACGCCCATATGGCCATGCAGCAGGCCAAGCACAAGGAAGGCTGTACCTACCACCTGTACGACGAGCGCATCTCCAGCCAGGTACGTAGCCTCGCCGATGTCGAGGCCGAGCTGCGCCGGGCCCTGCGCCGCGACGAGCTGGAGCTGCATTACCAGCCGCGCCAGGACCTGGTCAGCGGTGCGATAGTCGGTGTCGAGGCGTTGATTCGCTGGCGCCACCCCGGCCGCGGCCTGCTCTACCCGCTGGACTTCATTCCGCTGGCCGAGCAGAGCGGGTTGATCGTGCCGCTGGGCTACTGGGTGGTGGACCGCGCCCTGCGCGACCTGCGCTGGCTGGCCGAGCGCGGCATGCTCCTGCACCTGGCGATCAACCTGTCGTTCAGCCAGTTCCAGGACAGCCAGCTGCTGCCCACGGTCAAGCGCCTGATCGAGAGCTGCGGGGTCGATGGGCGCTGGCTGGAGTTCGAGCTGACGGAGACCGCCATGATGCGCCGCAGCGACTACGTGCTGGACACCATGAGCACCCTCGGCGACCTGGGCGTGCGCTTCTCCCTGGACGATTTCGGCACCGGTTTCTCCTCCTTCGTGCACCTGGCCAGCCTACCGATCTCCCTGCTGAAACTGGACAAGAGCTTCGTCTCGGGCATGGCGGTGCGCCCGGACCAGTCGCGGCTGGTCAATGCGATGATCAGCTTGGCGCGCAACCTCGGTCTGGAAGTGGTCGCCGAGGGGGTGGAGAGCGAGGCGGAACTGGCGCTGCTGCAGCAGTTCGGCTGTGATCAGGGCCAGGGCTACCTGATCAGCAAGGCCCTGCCGCTGGCCGAGCTGCAGCAGTTTCTCCTGCGCCAGCCACGGCGCGAGGAGCCGTTGCTCAGCCTCTCCCTGGGCTGAGCCGAACCGGCCACGCTGTTCGGTTCCGGCCGCCGATCTGCCCGCCGGGCATGATCTCGCTCACAGCTTGCGGTCCTGTCGCTGGCCGCCATCAGCGTAGTTCGGTAATTTGTCGCGCTCTCCGGCATCACTGGCCGGGCCCGTCACCAGGAGGTGCGGGTGGGACAGCGCCGACCGCCGGCGCCGTCAGTTCCCCCATCCAGCCAAGGAAGTCGTGTGGCCGCGTCAGCCCAACCCCTGCGTTTGCTCCTGTTGACCGATTCGGCGCCCTGGACCGCCAGGCTGCGCGCGCAGCTGATCGCCCTGGGCGCCGAGCAGGGACTGATCACCGCGCCGACCTGGGCGGCGGCCCGCGGATTGTTCGAGGGCTCCGGCCAGGCGCTGCTGCTGTGCACGCCCGAGCACCTGCCGACGGCGGGGGGCTGCGATCTGCCAATCGTGCTGCTGCTGGAGCGGGAGCCCGAGGCCGGCCAGGCGCCGGCCGGGGTCAGCGACTGGCTGGTGGCCGAGACCTTCGGCACCGACGCCTTGCGCCGCTGCCTGCGCTATGCCTGCGAGCGCAGCGGTTTGCAGGCCAGCCTGCGGCGTCTGACCGAGCAGGACGCCCTGACCGGGGTGGCCAACCGCCAGGGCTTCCATAACCTGCTGGCGGCCCGCCTGGCCGAGAGCGGGGGCGCCGGACTGGTGCTGGGCCATCTGGACCTGGACAACTTTCGCAGCGTCAACGATGCCCTCGGCTATCAGGCCGGCGATCGCCTGATCCTGCAGGTGGTGGCGCGCCTGCGGGCGCAGCTGCAGCCCGGCGACCAGCTGGCCCGCCTGGGCAGCGACGAATTCGCCCTGCTGCTCGACGCTCGCCGTGGCGCCGGCTACGTCGAGCGCCTGGCCGCGCGTATTGGCGAGGCCCTGGGCGAGCCCTACTGGGTCGATGGCGAGAGTCTGCTGCTGGGCAGCAGCCTGGGCCTGGCCCAGGCCCGCGCCGGAGGCAGCGCCGATGCGCTGATGTGGCACGCGCATATCGCCATGCAGCAGGCCAAGAGTCAGCAGGGCTGCACCTTCCATGTGTTCGACGAACGCCTGCATCGCGCGGCGCGCAGCCAGTCCGAGCAGGAAAGCGAACTGCGCCGGGCCCTGCGCCGCGACGAGCTGGAGCTGCACTACCAGCCACGGCTGTGCCTGAAGAGTGGCCGCATCGTCGGCCTGGAGGCGCTGGTGCGCTGGCGCCACGGCGAACGCGGCCTGCTGGCGCCGAGCGAATTCGTACCGCTGGCCGAGGAGAGTGGCCTGATCGTGCCGCTCGGCTACTGGGTGATCGCCCGCGCCCTGCGCGACATGCAATGGTTGCGCGGACGCGGCCTGCCGCCCCTGCACATGGCGGTCAACCTGTCGTTCCGTCAGTTCCAGGACGGCCAGTTGCTGGCCACCCTGGCCCGGCTGATCGAGTCGCGCGGGGTGGACGCCGAGTGGCTGGAGTTCGAGCTGACGGAAACCGCGGTGATGCGGCGCAGCGATCGGGTGCAGCAGACCATGCTGGCCCTGGGCCGGCTCGGCGTGCGCTTCTCCCTGGACGACTTCGGCACCGGCTTCTCCTCCTTCGTCCACCTCAACAGCCTGCCGATCACCCTGCTGAAGATCGACAAGAGCTTCGTCGCCGGCATGGCCGTGCGCCCGGAGAATCGCCAGCTGGTGCGGGCGATGATCAACCTGGCGCACAACCTCGAGCTGCAGGTGGTCGCCGAGGGGGTGGAAACTCCCGAGCTGCTCGAACTGCTGCGCCAGTTCGGCTGCGACCAGGTGCAGGGCTACCTGATCAGCAAGCCGCTGCCGCTCAGCGAGCTGGCGCGTTTCCTGGTATTCGACCAGCGCCAGGCCTTGCTCGGCATGCCGATCGCCTAGGCATCCGCTAGACGGGCAGCGCCCGCGCTGGCACCGGCCGCAGCAGGCGCGCGGTCTTCCACTCGAAGCCCAGGCTCAGGCCGAGCGCCGCGCAGGCCAGGCCGCCGGCCAGGCCCCACCACACCCCCGCGGCGCCCCAGCCCAGCGGGAAGGCCAGGGTCCAGGCCAGGGGCGCCCCGACCGCCCAGTAGCAGGCCAGGCCGACCAGCAGGGTGGTCTTGGCATCCTTGAGGCCGCGAATGGCGCCCATGGCGATGGTCTGGATGCCGTCGAACAGCTCGAACCAGGCGGCGATGGCCAGCAGCCCGATCGCCAGGGCGACGACTTCGCGGTAGGCCGGGTCGTGCGGGTCGAGAAACAGCCCGACCACCCAATGCGGCGCCAGCCAGAACAGCGCGGCGAAGGCGAACATGCACAGCGCGCCGAGGCCGATGCCCAGGCGTCCGGCCAGGCGTGCCTGGCGCAGGCGCCCGCCGCCGTAATGCTGGCCGATGCGGAAGGTGATGGCGTAGGAGATGCCCACCGGCACCATGAAGGCCACGTACACCGACTGGATGGCGATCTGGTGTGCGGCCAGCTGATCGCTGCCGAGCGCGCCCATGCACAGGGCGGCGAAGGCGAACAGCCCGGACTCCACCGCGTAGGTGCCGCCGATCGGCAGGCCCAGGCGCAGCAGCTCCTGCAGCTCGGCCCACTGCGGGCGCAGCAGGCCGCGCAACAGCGGGTAGGCGGCCGCGCCCGGCCCGCGCAGCAGTTGCCAGGCCAGCAGCAGCGCCATGGCGTTCATCACCAGGGCGGTGACCAGGCCGATGCCGGCCAGGCCCAAGGCCGGCAGGCCGAACCAGCCCTCGATCAGCGCGTAGTTGAGGACGAAGTTGGCCAGGGCGCCGCCGATGCTGATGGCCATCACCGGGCCGGGGTTGCCGATGGCGCTGGTGAAGCCGCGCAGGGCCATGAAGCTCAGGTAGCCGGGCAGGGCGAATACCAGGGTGGACAGGAACTGCGTGGCGCCGGCCACGCTCTGCGGCGCCTGGCCGAAATACAGCAGCAGCGGTCCCAGATTCCACAGCAGCAGGCCGGCGCCCAGGGCCAAGGCCCAACCCAGCCACAGGCCATTCTGGGTCAGGTGGATGACCCCGGCCCTGTCATCGGCGCCATGCCGGATGGCCACCAGGTTGCCAACCGCGCCGATCACGCCGACGCAGAAGATCGACACGAAGGAATAACTGGCCGCGCCCAGGCCGCCGCCGGCCAGGGCCCCGGGGCCGAGCAGGCCCATCATCACCGTATCGGTGAAGACCATCAGCACATGGGCCAGCTGGGCGGCGATCAGCGGGCCGGCCAGGCGCAGGATGGCCAGGAGTTCGCTGCGAAGGGCTTGCTTCATCATGAGTCTGGCTCAGTGTTAGGCTTGCCGGGTATTCCCGGCATGGGACGAGTAGCAGCTATTTTGCTGGGCTGGATGAGGTCGGCACAAAGGGATAAATGCGATGCCTTGGATGACTAATACTCATGGTTGCGGACGATGACCCGGCGCCTGCCGCCGCTCTATGCCCTGCGCGCCTTCGAGGCCGCGGCTCGACATAGCTCCTTCACCCGCGCCGCCGAGGAGCTGGCCATCACCCAGAGTGCGGTCAGCCGGCATATCCGCACCCTGGAGGAGCACTTCGCCTGCCGCCTGTTCGAGCGGCGCGGGCGCAGCCTGCGGCTGACCGAGTCGGCGCGCCTGCTGCTGCCGGGGCTACGCGACGGCTTCGATGCCCTGGAGCGGGCCTGCACCACGTTGCGGGTGGACGACGCCATCCTGCGCCTGAAGGCGCCCTCGACCCTGACCATGCGCTGGCTGCTGGCGCGCTTGTCGCGTTTGCGCCTGCAGCACAGCGACATCGAGGTGCAACTGACCAGCGCCTGGATGGACGTGGACCGAGTGGACTTCCACCGTGAGCCCTTCGACTGTGCGGTGCTGCTCGGCAGTGGCGGTTTCGACGATGAGTGGGACAGCACGCTGTTGTTTAGCGAGTGGCTGATCCCCGTGTGTGCCCCGGCTGCGGCGGGTGCGGGGGAGTGGGACCTGGCGCGGCTACAAGAAGCGGAGCTCCTGCACCCGACCCCTGACCGCCGTGACTGGCGCCAGTGGCTGCAGGCCATGGGCCTGAGCGAGCAGGTGCCGCTCAAGGGCGGCCAGGTGTTCGACACCCTGGAGCTGGGCATGGTCGCCGCGGCGCGTGGCTATGGCGTGTCGATCGGCGACCTGGTGATGGTCGCCGAGGACGTCGAGCAGGGGCGCCTGGCGCTGCCCTGGCCCTGCGCCGTGCCCAGTGGCAGCAGCTACTACCTGGTCTGGCCCAAGGCCCGGCGTGGCCAGGAGCGTTTCCGTCTGCTGCGTGACTTTCTCCTGGCCGAGGTGGCGGCAATGCACTTGCCGGCGGTCGAGCGGCGCGTCTGACGGCCGGCTGCGCGCCGGCGAGCCTCAGCGCTGCGGCTCGCCGCGATACTGCAGGGCCTCGGCCAGGTGGCTGCGGGCGATGTGCTCGGCCTGCTCCAGGTCGGCCAGGGTGCGCGCCACCTTGAGCACCCGGTGGGCGGCGCGCAGGGACAGGCCGAGGCGCTCGCAGGCGCCCTCCAGCCAGCGCTGGTCCTCGGTCGCCAAGGCGCAGTGCTGGCGCAGCCCTGCCAGGTCGAGGAAGGCGTTGGCCAGGCCCTGGCGCGCCAACTGTCGTTGCCGCGCCGCGGCGACTCGGGCGGCGGCGCTGGCGGTGTCGATACCGTCGCTGGCCGGCGCCTGCAGGGACGTGGTTTCGCGGGCTACGGTCAGGTGCAGGTCGATGCGGTCGAGCAGCGGGCCGGAGAGCTTGCCGCGGTAGCGGGCGACCTGCTCCGGGGTGCAGCGACAGCGGCCGCTGGGGTCGCCGAGGTAGCCGCAGGGGCAGGGGTTCATCGCCGCCACCAGCTGGAAGCGCGCCGGGAAACGCACCTTGTCGCGGGCCCGGGCGATGACGATCTGCCCGCTTTCCAGGGGCTCGCGCAGCACCTCGAGGACCTTGCGGTCGAACTCGGGCAGTTCGTCGAGAAACAGCACACCCTGATGCGCCAGGGTGATCTCGCCGGGTTGCGGGCGGCTGCCGCCGCCGACCAGGGCCGGCCCGGAGGCGCTGTGGTGGGGCGTGCGGAACGGTCGTTGCGGCCAGGCGTCCAGCGGCGCGTGGCTGGCCACCGAGTGTATCGCCGCCACTTCCAGGGCCTCCTGCTCGTCCAGCGGCGGCAGCAGGCCGGGCAGGCGGCTGGCCAGCAGGGTCTTGCCGGTGCCGGGCGGGCCGCTGAACAGCAGGTTGTGCGATCCGGCGGCGGCCACCAGCAGGGCGCGCTTGGCGGCGGCCTGGCCCTGCACCTCGGCCAGATCCGGATAGGGGCGGGTCTGGCGCAGCAGGCCACGGGACTGGAAGGGCTCGAGGGGCGTCTGGCCGCTGAGGTGGGCGGCCAGCTCCAGCAGGTGCTCGACGGCGATCACCGTCAGTCCCGAGGCCAGGCTGGCTTCCTCGGCATTGGCCCTGGGCACCACCAGGGTGCGGCCGGCGGCGCGGGCCGCCAGGGCGGCGGGCAACACCCCCTGCACCGGGCGCACAGCGCCGGACAGGGCCAGCTCGCCGAGGCACTCGAGCGACTCCAGCGCGGCGCCGGGCAGCTGGCCGCTGGCGGCGAGAATCCCCAGGGCGATGGCCAGGTCGAAGCGCCCGCCGTCCTTCGGCAGGTCGGCGGGGGCCAGGTTCAGGGTGATGCGCCGGGGCGGGAAGTCGAAGGCCGAGTTGAGGATGGCGCTGCGCACGCGATCCTTGCTCTCCTTCACCGCCGTCTCGGGCAGGCCGACCAGCGCCAGGGACGGCAGGCCGTTGGCCAGGTGGGCCTCGACGGTGACCGCGGGCGCCTCGACGCCGACTTGGGCGCGGCTATGGACTATGGCCAGGGACATCGATCACTCCTTGATCGTCTGCCTCGCGGGAGCGCGTTACTCGGCGGGCGGTTGCGGCTCGCTGGCGAGGCGGGCTTCGAGTTCGGCCACCTTGGCCTCCAGCGCCTCCAGGCGGGCGCGGGTACGCGCCAGCACGGTCATCTGGCTGTCGAACTCTTCCCGGCTGACCAGGCCGAGCTTGCTGAAGCCGCTCTGCAGCAGCGCCTTGAACTGGGCTTCGAATTCGCTGCGCGGCAGCGGCGTGTCGCCGTTGAACAGGCGCGAGGCATGGGCGCCGAGGGCGTCGAGCAGGGCTTTGGGTGGCAGCATGACGGGGGTTCCAGTGACAAACGGCGGCAGTGTAGCACGCGCCCCGCAGCTGGGCGCCGGCCACCGGTTAGGTCAGCGCCGCGCACGATTATCGCGCGTCCGGCGCCGGGGGCATGCACCGATATTGTGCGTTTGCCGTGCGGCAAACCCAGGGCGAAAGCCACACGCAGGGGTTAACTGCCTGAAAAAAGGCGTATTTCAATGAACTGGCAAGGTTTCTGCTTATGCCTTATTAACCATGCACCAATGCGGTTTCGGTGCGCCAGTCGAGGCGGTGGAGTGCCTCGACTGCAGCGGTTGACGGAGATTGGTGCCGTAGCGGCCGAGTTAGGGCGGTCGATGCATTACAAAAGCCAGGCACTGCGCATAGACTTGAGCCGGGTTCGTAATTCCTGGGGCAAGTCCACCTTACACGGGAGAAAGTTACATGAAGCTAGTCACTGCCATCATCAAGCCGTTCAAGCTGGACGACGTCCGTGAGTCACTGTCGGAGATCGGCGTGCAGGGCATTACCGTCACCGAGGTCAAGGGCTTCGGTCGGCAGAAGGGTCACACCGAGCTGTACCGCGGCGCCGAATACGTGGTCGATTTCCTGCCGAAGGTGAAGATCGACGTGGCCATCGCCGACGACCAACTGGATCGCGTGATCGAGGCCATCACCAAGGCCGCCAACACCGGCAAGATCGGTGACGGCAAGATTTTCGTGGTCAACCTGGAGCAGGCCATCCGCATCCGTACCGGCGAAACCGATACCGACGCGATCTAAGCGCCCTTCGAACCCCCCAAAGCCCCAGGAGTTAAACCATGACTCTGCGAACATTCGCAGGGCTAGGAGCCCTATTGTCTCTCGTTCCGGGCCTTGCCCTGGCCGACGAGGCAGGCCTGAACGGCGGCGATACAGCCTGGATGCTGGTCGCGACCGTCCTGGTCCTGTTCATGACCATACCCGGTCTGGCGCTGTTCTACGCGGGCATGGTGCGTTCCAAGAACGTGCTGTCGGTGCTCATGCAGTGCTTCGCCATCTGTGCCCTGATCAGCCTGCTGTGGGTGGTCTACGGCTACAGCATGACGTTCGACACCACCGGCATGGAGCAGGGGGTGGTCAACTTCAATTCCTTCGTCGGCGGCCTGTCCAAGGCCTTCCTAACCGGTCTGACCCTCGACAGCCTGGTGGCGGGCGTGCCGGAGAGCGTGTTCATCACCTTCCAGATGACCTTCGCCATCATCACCCCGGCGCTGATGGTCGGTGCCTTCGCCGAGCGTATGAAGTTCTCGGCCATGCTGGTGTTCATGGCGATCTGGTTCACCCTGGTCTACGTGCCCATCGCGCACATGGTTTGGGGCGGTGACGGCGCGCTGATGTGGGATTGGGGCGTGCTGGACTTCGCCGGTGGCACCGTGGTGCACATCAATGCCGGGATCGCCGGCCTGGTGGCCTGCCTGGTGCTGGGCAAGCGCAAGGGCTTCCCGACGACCGCCATGGCGCCGCACAACCTGGGCTACACCCTGATCGGCGCGAGCATGCTGTGGGTCGGCTGGTTCGGCTTCAACGCCGGCTCGGCGGTGGCCGCCAATGGCACCGCGGGCATGGCCATGCTGGTCACCCAGATCGCCACGGCCACGGCGGCCCTGGGCTGGATGTTCGCCGAGTGGATCACCCACCGTAAGCCCAGCGTGCTGGGCATCGCCTCCGGCGCGGTGGCGGGCCTGGTGGCGATCACCCCGGCCTCGGGTACCGCGGGGCCCATGGGCGCCCTGGCGATCGGCCTGGCGTCCGGGGTGATCTGCTTCTTCTGCGCCACCAGCCTGAAACGCAAGCTGGGTTATGACGACTCCCTGGACGTCTTCGGCGTGCATGCGGTCGGCGGCATGGTCGGGGCCGTTCTTACCGGTGCGTTCGCCGCACCGGCCCTGGGGGGCTTCGGCGAGGTGGAAAACATCCCGGCGCAGCTCTGGGTACAGGTCGAGGGCGTGGTCTTCACGGTGGTCTACACCGCGGTGCTGACCTTCCTGATCCTGAAAGTGATTGAGTTGGTAATGGGCCTGCGCGTCAGCGACGAGGAGGAGACGGTCGGTCTCGACCTCGCCCTGCACAACGAGCGTGGCTACAACCTGTAAGCACACGGAGCGCGTCCGTCATCTGGGCGGGCGCCCTAACCGAACGGCGCGATGACGCGTCACGGCAAGAGGTGAATCATGGACAACACGGCATTGACTGCTTTGCAGTACGGTTTCGATACCTTCTATTTTCTGGTCTGCGGCGCCCTGGTGATGTGGATGGCGGCGGGTTTCGCCATGCTCGAGGCGGGGTTGGTGCGGGCCAAGAACACCACCGAGATTCTCACCAAGAACATCTCCCTGTATGCGGTCGCCAGCGTCATGTACCTGCTGATCGGCTACCACATCATGTACTCCAGCCCGGAGGGCGGCATCCTGCCGAGCCTGGGCTTCCTGCTCGGCGCGGAGAATGGCGCCGACGCGGTGCTCGGCGGCGCTGACGATGCGCCTTACTACTCGGCGCGCTCCGACTTCTTCTTCCAGGTGGTGTTCGCCGCCACCTGTATGTCGATCGTTTCCGGTGCGGTGGCCGAGCGCATGAAGCTGTGGGCGTTCCTCGCCTTCGCGGTGGTCATGACCGGCTTTATCTACCCGGTGCAGGGCTTCTGGAAGTGGGGCTCGGGCTTCCTCAACGAGGCCGGTTTCCTCGACTTCGCCGGCTCCGGTGTGGTGCACATGGCCGGTGCCTCTGCCGCCCTGGCCGGGGTCCTGCTGCTCGGTGCGCGTAAAGGCAAGTACGGTGCCGGCGGCCAGATCAACGCCATCCCCGGTTCCAACCTGCCCCTGGCGACCCTCGGCACCTTCATCCTGTGGATGGGCTGGTTCGGCTTCAACGGCGGCTCGCAGCTGAAGATGAGCACCGTCGAGGACGCCAACGCGGTGGCCCAGGTGTTCGTCAACACCAACATGGCGGCCGCCGGCGGCCTGATCGCGGCGATGATCGTGGCGCGCATCCTGTTCGGCAAGACCGACCTGACCATGGTCCTCAACGGCGCCCTGGCCGGCCTGGTGGCGATCACCGCCGAGCCGCTGACCCCGAGCGCGATGCAGGCGACCCTGATCGGCGGGGTCGGTGGCGTGCTGGTGGTGTTCTCGATCCTCGGTCTGGACAAGCTGAAGATCGACGATCCGGTCGGTGCCATCTCGGTGCACGGCGTGGTCGGCATCTGGGGCCTGCTGGCGGTCTGCCTGACCAACGGCGATGCCAGTCTCGGCGCTCAGCTGCTGGGTATCGCTTGCATCTTCGCCTGGGTCTTCGTCGCCAGCCTGATCGTCTGGTCGATCCTCAAGGCGGTGATCGGCCTGCGGGTCAGCGAGGAGGAAGAATACGAAGGTGTGGACCTCGCCGAATGCGGCATGGAAGCCTATCCGGAGTTCACCAAATCCTGATCGGCCGGGCTTTCCACGGGGGCGCCTTCGGGCGCCCTTTGTTTTTTCTCACGGCACGCTAGAATGCCCGTCGTTGAGCACGCTGCCGCTGGCAGCGGCGCCTTGGAGGCGACTTGCCCCCGGCTGTGGTAGCGGGCAAGGGCATTGGAAATTTTCCGGCGGTGTGCGATAGGTTACGCAGCTGGGCTATAACTAACCTGCTTTTGCAAGTCATGAGGTTGAACATGAGCGACGACGATCTGGAACAAGACGACCTGGACGGGGCCGACGAGGACGACGGCGAGGAGCTGGCCGCAGCGGACACCGGCGACAGCGGTGATGACGGCGACGACGAGGCGGCAACGCCGGTCAAGAGCAAGGCCAAGAGCAAGGCCGCGGCCGACGCCGAAGAACTGCCGAGCGTCGAAGCCAAGCAGAAGGAGCGCGATGCCCTGGCGCGCGCCATGGAAGAATTTCTCGCGCGCGGCGGCAAGGTGCAGGAGGTCGAGCCCAATGTGGTCTCCGACCCGCCCAAGAAGCCCGACAACAAGTACGGCAGCCGCCCCATCTGAGGGCTGCGCCGCGCTGTCAGAGCCCGCCTGCCGGCGGGCTTTTTTATGCCTCGCCGGCGCCCGGGCTCAGGACCAGCGCTGCAGCAGCGCCGGCAGTTCGGCCAGGCTGGCGATTTCCGCGTCCGGCGTGCCGGCCGCCTGCCAGGCCTTGCCCTCGGGATTGAACCAGATCGCCCGCAGGCCGGCGGCCTGGGCGCCGCCGATGTCGTCGCTGGGGTGATCGCCGATATGCACCGCGTGCTCGGCCTTCACCCCGGCGCGGGCCAGGGCTTCGGTAAAGGGCTTGGGGTCGGGCTTGCCGACGCCCAGCTCCTCGGCGCACAGGGCGAACTGGAAATAGTCGGCCAGGCCCAGGCGGCGCACATCGGCGTTGCCGTTGGTGATCACCGCGAGCTTGAAGCGGCTGGCCAGGGCTTCCAGGGTCGGATGCACCTCGGCGAACAGCTCGACCTGATGGCGCGCGGCGAGGAATACCTGGAAGCCACATTCGGCCAGGGTGGCAGCGTCCTCATGGGGGTAGCCGGCGCTCTCCAGGGCGTTGAACAGGATGCGCCGACGCAGTTCGCTGAGGCGGTGCCTGAGCGCCGGCTCGTCATCCAACAGCTGGGCGCGAATGGTCCACAGGTGATCCACCGGCATGGCGCCCAGGCGCGGGGCGTGCAGGGTCAGCCAGTTGCGCAGCGCCGCTTCGGCATCCTGCATCACCGGGGTCACGTCCCACAGGGTGTCGTCGAGGTCGAAGGTGATCAGTTCGATGGTCATTCTGCGCCGCCTTTGCGTTTGGCCCGGGGGTGAGCACGGTCATACACCGTGGCCAGGTGTTGGAAGTCCAGGTGGGTGTAGACCTGGGTCGTGGCGATGTCGGCATGGCCGAGCAGCTCCTGCACCGCCCGCAGGTCCTGGGAGGACTCCAGCAGGTGGCTGGCGAAGGAGTGGCGCAGCATGTGCGGGTGCAGGTGCTGGCCGAGCTCGCGCACCCCGGCCTGGCGCACGCGCAACTGCACGGCGCGCGGGCCGAGGCGCCGGCCCTGCTGGTTGATGAACAGCGCGCCGTCGATGGGGCCGGCCAGGGCGCGCAGGGCCAACCATTGTTCCAGGGCCTGGCGGGCCATGCGCCCGAGTGGCAGTTCGCGGGTCTTGTTGCCCTTGCCGCAGACCCGCACCAGCCCCTCGGTCAGGTCGAGGCCGTCGAGATTCAGGCCGACCAGCTCGGACAGGCGCAGCCCCGAGGAGTAGAACAGCTCGAGCATGGCCTGGTCGCGCCGGGCGAGGAAGTCGTCCTCCACCGCGCCGTCGAGCAATTGCGCGGTGCGGTCGGCGTCCAGGGTCCTGGGCAGGCGGCGCTCGCCCTTGGGCGGGGCCAGGCCACTGGCCGGATCGTGTTCGGCCAGGCCCTCGCGGATCAGGTAGCGGTACAAGCCGCGCACCGCCGAGAGCAGGCGCGCCAGGCTGCGGCCGGACTGCCCCTGCTGGTGCAACTGGGCCACCAGGCGGCGCAGCTGGCGGCTATCCAGGGCGGTCCAGGCGGGCAGCGCCTGGGCCTCGCAGAATGCCAGCAGCTTGCCGAGGTCGCGGCGATAGCCGTCCAGGGTGTGGGCGGACACCTGGCGCTCGCTGCGCAGGTGTTCGAGGTAGGCGTCGAGGTGGCTGTGCATGGAGGCTCCCGACGGGGCGGCTCAGCCGCCGGCCGAGCTGGTGAATATCAGTCGATTGCCGAAGGGATCGCAGATCGGCATGTCGCAGCTGCCCCAGGGCATCTGCGCGACGCTCGGCCGGGCATAGCCATAGTCCTTGGTCAGCAGCTCCTGGTGCAGCGCCTGCACGTCGTCGGATTCGATGCGCAGCGCCGCGCCGGGACAGCAGTCGCCGTGATGCTCGGAGAGGTGCAGCACGCAGCCGCTCCGGGAAATCTGCAGGTACAGGGGCAGGCCCGGTTCGAAGCGGTGCTGCCAGTCGACCCGGAAGCCGAGGAAGTCGAGGTAGAAGGCGCGGGCCTTGGCCTCGTCGAATATCCGCAGGATGGGCGTGGTGCAGCTGAGCTTCATACGGGGTTCTCGTGGTGCTGGAGCTGAGCGGCAGCGACCCCGCGTCGGGCGCGGGCTAGCGCACCGAGCGCAGCGGGGTGGCGAAGCGCGGCAGTACGCGGGCCAGGACTTCGGCGATATAGCCGAGGAACAGGGTGCCGAGGGAGCTCTTGTAGTGCTGCGGGTCGGCGCTGCCGATGGCCAGCACGCCGTGCAGGCCCTGGTGCGCCACGGCCACCACGGCGGCCGAGCCGACCTGCTCGGCGTCCTCGGCGCCGAACAGGAACGCCAGTTCATGCTTGCGCAGTACCCCGCAGATGGTCTTGCCGCCGGCCAGCAGGCCGCCGATGGCCTGGTGCGCCTCGGCGCCGCTGACCGTGCGGCCGACCGGCAGCGGCGTTTCGCTGAACAGGATCAGGCTGACGAAGGGCACCTTGAACTCGCTGCGCAGGCTGTCCTCGACGGCGCTGACCACTTCTTCCAGGCTGCCGGCATCGAGCAGGTCGAGCACCAGGCGGCGGGTCTTGTCGAACAGCCGGTCGTTCTCCCGGGCCACGTCCATCAGCTGCGACAGGCGGTGGCGCATCTCGATGTTGCGCTCGCGCAGCAGCTTGACCTGGCGCTCGACCAGCGACACGGTGTCGCCGCGCTGATGGGGAATGCGCAGCTCGGGGATCAGCTCGTCGTGGTCGATGAAGAATTCCGGATGCAGGCGCAGGTAGGCGGCGACCGTCTCCGAATCGAGTGGCTTGGGCGAGCTCTGCTGGTCGGTCATAGGCGAACCTGTCCTTCGAAGACGCGGACTGCGGGCCCGGTCATCATAACGGGCTGGCCGGGGCCTGCCCACTCGATGGACAGGCGCCCGCCGGGCAGCTCGAGCTGCACCGGCGAATCCATCCAGCCCTGGCGAATCGCCGCCACCGCCGCGGCGCAGGCGCCGGTGCCGCAGGCCTGGGTCTCGCCGGCGCCGCGTTCCCACACCCGCAGGCGCGCGCGCTGGCGGTCGATGACCTGGAGAAAACCGACATTGACCCGCTGTGGAAAGCGCGGGTGATGCTCGAGCTTCGGCCCCAGTTCATGCACCGGCGCGCTGTCGACGCTGTCCACGCGCAGCACCGCGTGGGGGTTGCCCATGGACACGGCGGCCAGTTCGACCGTCTGCCCGTCCACCTGCACCGGATAGCTCAGCGCCTCGTAGTCGGCCTGGAAGGGGATCTGCTGCGGCTCCAGGCGCGGCGCGCCCATGTTGACGCTGACCTGGCCATCGTTACGCACGTCCAGTTCGATGATGCCGCCCTTGGTCTCCACGCGGATCTGCTTCTTCACCGTCAGGCGCTTGTCCAGCACGAAGCGGGCGAAGCAGCGCGCGCCGTTGCCGCACTGCTCCACTTCCGAACCGTCGGCGTTGAAGATGCGGTAGCGGAAGTCGACGTCCGGGTTGCTCGGCGGCTCGACGATCAGCAGCTGGTCGAAGCCGATCCCGGTGTGGCGGTCGCCCCACTGCTTGGCGTTCTTCGGCTGGATGTGCGCGTGCTGGCTGACCAGGTCGAGGACCATGAAGTCGTTGCCCAGACCGTGCATCTTGGTAAAGCGCAATAGCATCGAGGTCACTCCGGCAGGCGGCTTTCGCCCGCAAAGAGTTCGTCGAGGGGCTCGCGGCGGCGCACCTCGAAGGCCTGCTGGCCGTCGACCATCACCTCGGCGGCGCGGCCGCGGGTGTTGTAGTTGGAACTCATGACGAAGCCGTAGGCGCCGGCCGAGCGCACCGCCAGTAGGTCGCCCTCGGCCAGGGCCAGCTCGCGTTCCTTGGCCAGGAAGTCGCCGGTCTCGCAGATTGGTCCGACGATGTCGTAGGCGCGGGCGGCGCCGTCGCGCGGCTGCACCGCCACCACGTCCATCCAGGCCTGGTACAGGGCCGGGCGGATCAGGTCGTTCATCGCCGCGTCGACGATGGCGAAGTCCTTGTGCTCGGTGTGCTTGAGGTATTCGACGCGGGTCAGCAGCACGCCGGCGTTGGCCACGATCGAGCGGCCCGGCTCGAACACCAGGGCCAGGTCACGACCGGCCAGGCGCTCGCGCACCGCCTTGATGTAGTCACCGGCCAGCGGTGGCTGCTCGTCGCGGTACTGCACGCCGAGGCCGCCACCCAGGTCCAGATGCCGGATCTGAATACCCTGTTCGGCGAGGCGGTCGATCAGCCCCAGCAGGCGATCCAGGGCATCGAGGAAGGGTGGCAGGTTGGTCAGCTGCGAGCCGATATGGCAATCGACACCAACCACCTCCAGGTTCGCCAGCGCGGCGGCGCGGGCATAGACCGCCTCGGCGTCGGCGATGGCGATGCCGAACTTGTTTTCCTTCAGCCCGGTGGAGATATAGGGGTGGGTGCCGGCATCGACGTCCGGGTTGACCCGAAGGGAAATGGCGGCGGTCTGGCCCAGCTCGGCGGCGACCTGCTGCAGGCGTTCCAGTTCGTCGGTGGACTCGACGTTGAAGCAGTGCACGCCTACTTGCAGGGCGCGGCGCATGTCGTCACGGCTCTTGCCGACACCGGAGAAGACGATCTTGCCAGGCTCGCCGCCGGCGGCCAGGACGCGTTCCAGTTCGCCCCGGGAGACGATGTCGAAGCCCGCGCCGAGGCGCGCCAGGGCATTGAGCACGCCCAGGTTGGAGTTGGCCTTGACGGCGAAGCAGACCAGGTGCGGCATGCCCTGCAGGGCATCGGCGTAGGCGTGGTACTGCGCCTCGATGTGCGCGCGCGAGTAGACGTAGGTGGGCGTGCCGAAGCGCTGGGCGATGGCGGACAAGGCCACGCCCTCCGCGAACAGCTCGCCGTCGCGGTAGTTGAAGACTTCCATGAGCCGTCCTTATTCGTCTTGCGTGGAGGCGGAAGGACTGTCGTCCGGCAGGTACAGCGGGCCTTTCTGGCCGCAGCCCGCGAGCAGGGAGGTGACGGCGACGAGCGCAATGAGGGCAGTTAGCAGCCGCTTCATGGGGAAATCCTTGTAAAAAAGCATGATTGGCCCGGAGTATACCGGCCCCCCGAGGCCTTGCCTATGCGCTGGGATTCCCGTCCGGCGGGGCTTTGCCGCTGTTCGCCAGGCCTCGCCGAGCAGGCGCCGAATCGCCGGGCAAATGCACCGTGCGCGCGGCCGCGCGGTCGCCGGCCGCTAAAACAGGGGCGCCAGTTGGGCGAAGTCGGTTTATCCTTCCGCCAGTTGCCGGAGGCGACAGGCCGGCGGCCGGTGCGGCAACTGTGCGCCGACCAGGCCTTGCAGCCTGGCGTGATCGCCCGCCGTACTGGTCGGCGCCTCCAGAGCCCGCCTGATAGACCCGAATTATTCCGAGGACAGCCCAATGAGTTTGACCGAAGCCCGCTTTCACGACCTGGTCGACGCCACGCAGCAAGCGGTGGAAGACATCTTCGATGACAGCGACCTGGACCTCGACCTGGAGAACTCCGCCGGGGTGCTGACCGTGCGGTTCGAGAACGGCAGCCAGCTGATCCTCAGCCGCCAGGAGCCGATCCGCCAGCTGTGGGTCGCGGCCCGCTCCGGCGGCTTCCACTTCGACTACGACGCGGCCAGCGAACGCTGGATCTGCGACAGCAGCGACGAGCAGCTCGGCGAGATGCTGGCGCGCATCACCCTCGACCAGGCCGGGGCCGATCTTGAGTTCGACGAACTCTGAGGCGCGAGGCGCCGCAACCGAGGTGGTCGCCTCGCCGTGCCGGCGCCAGTGCTGCCTGGACCCTGGGGACATGTGCATGGGTTGCGGGCGGCTGCTGGCGGAGATCCTCGAATGGGGCCGCGCCGACAATGCGCGGCGCCGGCTGATCTGCCAGGAGGCCCAGGCGCGCCTGCAGGCGCGGCGCTGACCGGCTGGTCTTGTTTAATTGCCCGGCTGTGTTACGGTCGCTCGAAATCACTCGCAAAACCCCGCCGTCCTGGCGGGGTTTTGCTTTTTTCGCCTCCCGACAAGGAGATCCGCACGACCATGAACAGCGCACCGCCGATCACCATTACCCGCCTCGACCTGCAGCGTCTGGAGCGTCTGCTCGACAGCCTGGAGGACTTCGGCGCGGGCGCCGTCGCCCTGCAGGCCGAGCTGGATCGCGCCGAGGTGGTCGGTCACGACGAGGTGCCGGCCGGGGTGGTGACCATGAATTCGCGGGTGCACTGTCGTGAGCAGAGCACTGGCAAGGACTATCACCTGACCCTGGTCTATCCCCAGGATGCCGGCAGTGAGGGCCGGGTGTCGATCCTCGCCCCGGTCGGCAGCGCCTTGCTCGGCCTCAGCGTCGGCCAGCACATCGACTGGGTGGGGCCGGGCGGCAAGCCGCTGAAGTTGGCCCTGCTGGCGGTGGAGTACCAGCCCGAGGCCGCTGGCGAGTATCGCCGCCAGGGTTGAGCGCCCGGTGCCGGCGCTAACCGGACCCCAGGTGCGCTCAGGCCCGTTCCAGGGCGCTGTTCAGCGCCGCTTCCAGTTCGGCCTTGTAGCGCAGGTACTGAATGGTCTGGGCCTGGCCGTTGCCGAGCACCGCGGACAGGTCCAGGTCGGTGATGTAGCAGCGATAGCGCTCGCCGGTGCGGCGCTGGGCGAGAATGTGGCGGGCCGCGGCGGCGAACAGGCCGCCGCGGTATTCCAGCTCGGAAAACTCGCGATGATTGCAGTACAGGGTGACGCTGGGGCGTCGTCCTGCGGCCGGCTCGACTATCGCCTGGACGTCATAGAACGGATGGTTGACCGGTGCCTGCGGCGGCGGGCGCCGCTCCAGGCGTTGCGCGCGCAGCGGCGCGGCCGGCAGCACCTGGTAGTAGAGCACTTCCGGCGGCGCCTGCGGCACCGGGCTGTCCAGCGGCAGCACAGCGTTGCGCCGGTACAGGAAGGCGCGCAGGAAGCGCTGCAGCGGGTTCAGCAGGCTCTGTTCGTCGTGAAACGGCACCGACTGGCGCCACAGCGCGTTGTGCTCGTCCAGCACGGTCAGCTCCGCCGTCGCCTCGCTCTCGTGCAGGCGGTAGAACACCTGGATGCACTGGGGCCGGCCGAGGGGCAGGATCAGCGCCAGGTCTTCGCCCTCCAGGGCGTTGCGGTCGAGGTGCAGCGGGCTGTAGTCCGGCTGCGGGTTGCCCAGGTGGGCGAGCAGCGCGGGCAGGTCGTGCAGCACCGTGTGGCGCGTCTGGCCGGGGAGCAGTTCGAGCACATGGTAGTGCTGCTGGATCTGCAGCAGGTAGCGGTTGCGCTGCTTCGCGCTGAGGTGCTGGAGAATATCGCGCAACAGGCCGTCGACCCGTTCGGCGATGGCCATAGCGCGGTTGCGGCAGAAGCAGCGCACCTGCAGGCGCGGCTTGGCCGCGGCGGCCGGCAGGCTGTCGAGCAGGCCGCGCAGGCACTCGAGCAGGGCGTTCGGCCCGGTGTAACGGCGCACGGTCAACTCGTTCCAGCTGTTCAGGCTGACCTGATCGAGGGTCAGAATCAGGTTTTCCCGGGTCCCCGAGTAGCCCAGCGCATCGGTGCGTTCGCTGGTCATGTGCAGGTCCATCTGGCTGTGCTGGCGCAGCGGGTCGAGGCCGACATTGACCAGCAACAGGACCTCGCATGGCGCGCTGGGGCGCAGCAGCGCGGTTTCCTCGAGCGGCGCCAGGGGCAGCGGCAGGGCCTGCTGCAGACTGCCCAGCAGGTTGTTCAGTTCGGACTCGCTGAGGTCGCTGCTGCCCGGGTGCAGCGACAGCCGGGTGCCGCTGTCGATCACCCCGTTGCGGTGGCACCAGGCGAGCAACTCGATCAGCTCGCCGGCGCGCTTGAGCGGGGCGAAATCCGTCCACTCCTGGGCGCCCAGGCTGCCGCGGAACAGCGCCCATTGATTGTCCTTGGGTGCGTGCGGGCTCGGACAGTGCACCAGGGTGAGGATGTCTTCGCCCAGGTCCGGGGCGATGCCCGGGTTGATGATCTCGATCTTGCCGGCCTTGCGCTCGAAGGCGGCATACAGGCGCCGGCCGAGGACCCCGAGGTCGCGGCGATTGAGCGAGCTGCCGGCCTGCTCGCGGCGGGCGAATTGCGAGAGGAAGCGATAGCTGTAGGTCAGCTCGTTGACCAGCATGCGCCGCTCGGCGCTGACCTGGCGCAGCTTCCACTGGCTGCGGCTGTCGAGCATCGCCAGCTGCTGGGTGTCCCACTGCCATTCGTCGATCAGGCGCTCGAGCAGCAGGCGTTGCCAGCTCTTGCGCGAGTCGCGCGGCGCGCGGCTGAGCTTGCGGTTGACCTTCAGGTACAGGCAGCGCCGCACCAGGGCCAGGCGCTCGGTTTCGCCGCGCCCGCTCAGGTACTCCTCCAGGCGCCGGTAGACCAGCACGTAGGGGTCCAATTCGTCGAGGTCCAGGCGGTTGGCGTAGACCGCCTGCTTGAAGCGCAACGACAGGCATTCGACCTGGGGATGCTCGCTGGCGTAGACCTCGGTGAGCAGCAGTTTGAGCACCGACTTGTAGGGTGATTCGATGCCCTTGTACAGCTGCCACATGCCGGCGCCGATGAACTCCTGCGGCGGGATGCGCGCCAGGTGGCCGAGATCGAGTACCTCCTCGGCGCGGATGAAGCGCTTGCTCAGCAGGGCGCAGGTGTAGTCGTGGTAGCGCGCCTCCTCGTACACCGGCACCAGCCACCACAGCGGCGTGCGCCCGGCCAGCCAGATCGCCGAGCGGTAGAACTCGTCGAGCAGCAGGTAGTGCTGGGTGGTGCCGCAGTCGTCCGAGGTCAGCTGGGCGTCGCGGTCACCGATGCTGAAGCGGGCCGGGTCGACCAGGAAGAAATGCGCCTCGGCGCCCTGGGTCGCGGCCCAGGCCTCGAGCAGGGTGCATTTCTTGCCCAGCTCGGCGAGCTCCTGGGGGGCGAGGTCCGGGGCGTGGCAGACCCACAGGTCCATGTCGCTCTGCTCGGCCTGGGCCACCGTGCCCAGGCTGCCCATCAGGAACAGCCCGTGAATCGGTTGCGGCGTCGGGCCGCGGCGCGGCTTGTAGGCGAAGGAGCGGGTCAGGCGTTGCGCCTCGGCGAGCAGGGCGTCATCGGGCTCGAAGCCGGACAGCCCGGCCGGGGTCAGGCCCGAGACATAGCCGGGGAGCAGCGGGTGGTTGACGTGGAACAGCAACGGCAGCAGGCGCAGGACCAGTTGCTGGCGGCTCGACAGCGCCTGCAGGGCGCGCTGCAGGCGGCCGTCGTTGACCTTGAGAAAGCGCGCGCGCAGCTGCGTCAGCACCTTGCGGTCGATGCCGTCGTCGATGTCCGGGCGGATTTCCTGGTTGCTGCTCATGTCGGGGCTCTGCGGGGATAGACGTCGCGGCTAGCGGCCGTCAGGGCCTCGCGGCGCAGTACGGAATGCGCTCCAACCGCCGCTCGCGCTGCCGAGCGGCGGCTTGGCTGGCGCAGTGGGTCAGGCCGTTTCGCTTACGTTGAGGATGGTCAGCAGACTCTGTGCATGTTCGGCCGCGTCCAGCCCGAGGCTGGTCAGGTAGCCGCCGTCGGCCTGAGTGACCAGGCCCTTGTCGTGCAAGCGTTGGGCCGCGGCGATGGCCTGGGGTGCGGCGACGTGATGAACCTTGAGGCCCTCCTGGGTGTTGCCCAGGTTGAACAGCGCAAGCAGTTCCAGTTCGGCGACCAGATCAGGGGTGAAGGTCATAGATGCTCCCGGTTCTTGTTGTCTTGCGCCGGACACCGCTGGTGCCCGACTGGTAGGTGCCCGCCACGGTCATTCGCCGCGTCGGGTGCGTGCAGTGTAGCGACCCCGGTGTTGGCGTGCCGGCTGCCACGACTAGCGTAGTGGGGCGAACTCACGCCGGCTCTGACGGATCATCCGGCAGCTCGGGCAGCGCGCGCAAGGCCTGCTCGTAGGTGGCGCCGTCGAACGGCCGGTCTGCGGCGAGCATGGCCTTGACCTCGTGGGCCAGGACCAGGGCCATCATCTGCAGGATATCTTCGCGTTCGAAGCCGATCAGGGTCAGCTTGTTCAGCACGGCGCGGGCGGCTGGTGGCTCGCCGGCTTCGATCTGGTTTTCGATGGCCTGCAGCAAGGCTGCTTCGGCGAAGGCTTCGTCTTCTGCTTCTGGGTGTTCGCTCATGGCGTGCGTCCTGGGGCTGAGCCGACAGTGTGCCACGGCCGGCGCCGGTGCGCCCTGGCATTCTCCTCGGGATAGGGGCGGCCGGACGCTGGCCAATGGTCGCGTGCTCGGCGTAGTCTGTGGTCCTGATTATTCTCGAAGCGGACGCCGTGCCCGGCATTGGCGCGGCTGCAGACCTGGAGGCAGCACCCATGCGGGCGGAATTCGTCAACCCCTTCCTGGCCTCGATGCTCGAGGTGATGAGCACCATGGCCAATCTCGAGCTGACGCCCGGCAAGCCGCAGCGCAAGACCGACGAGCGGGCGCTGGGCGATGTCTCCGGACTGATCGGCATGCTGGCCCCGCAGACCCGCGGCTCGATGTCCGTGACCTTCCAGAAGTCGCTGGCCCTGGAGGCCATGCGGCGCATGCTGGGCGAGGCGCCGGCGGAGATCAACGACGAGGTGACCGACATGGTCGGCGAGATCACCAACATGGTCACCGGTGGCGCCAAGCGCCGCCTGGCCGAGCAGGGCTTCGACTTCGAGATGGCCACCCCGGTGGTGGTGGCCGGAGCCGATCACAGCATCCGCCACCATGCCCAGGGGCCGCGCATCTACATGCCGTTCGAGTCGAAGTACGGCCGCGCGATCATCGAGATCTGCTTCGAGTAACCGCAGCGCTTACTTGCAAGGCGTGCCAACGCCCTTCAGCGAGCGCTTGAAGAACTGCAGGCGATAGCCCGATGCCGCGGCCTGTGTGCACAGGTTGCTGCTGTAGGCGCGGTAGTCGGCGATCAGCACCGCCTTGCCCTGCTGGCGGAACAGCCGGTAGCCGTCGCATTCCTTGTAGACGTAGCAGCTTTCGTTGATGGCGAAGTCGAAGTCGTCGACCAGCTGCGGCAGCAGTTCCACGGCGTTCTTCAGGCCGACGGCGAGGTCGCGTTGGTGCGCTTCGCGGGCCAGCCAGCGGTTGAAGTCGAGCTGATCGGCCGCGGTCAGTTGCAGGCCGTTGGCATTGCTGTAGCCATCCACATTGTCCGGGTCGACGCCGTGGCAGCCCTTGCTGACCGCCAGGTCCAGGCGCTTGCTGAGCAGGGCGCGCACGTCGGCGCGGCGAATGTCCAGCCAGCGCTCGCCCGGCCAATCGGCCAGCGGTGCGCCGAGCGCGGCGGCCGGGTAGTCCGCGGCATCCGGGCGCCAGTCTTCCCAGGTGCCGGCGCTGAAGTAGCAGATGACGATGCGCCCGACGGCCTTGAGGTCGCCGATGGTTTTCGCCGGCGTGTCGTACAGGTCGATGTCGTATAGCTGGCGGTCGGGCTTTTGCAGCCTGCCGTCCAGTTGCATATGCCAGCTCACCTGGCTGGGAATCACCAGCGGCGTGGCGCAGGCCGGGAGCAGGCCGAGGCCGGCGAACAGGAGAAGGCTGAGTAGGATCCGTTTCATTGCGCTGTACTCCCGGGCAGGCGCCGTTTCGCGCGAGATGGCCCGGACGATCCGGGCGTGCTTGGCAGTCAGCCTAGAGCCTAGAACGATCTGTCGTGCGGTACTGCGTCACGATTCTGGCGTATTGTTTGTTGACGCTGTGATTGCGGCGAGCCTGTCGCCTCTCTCCTGTGCGCCAGGCCAGCCTCGCGCGCTGCGGGCGGGGACATCATTCGGCCAGGCTGATGCCGGAGTCGCCCAGGTCCTCGGCTACGCCCCACCACTTGGGCAGGCCATCCTCGATCCGCAGCGCAGGCCTCCTGCTGGTGCACATGCATGCCCGGACTGAGGGCGAGCGCCGGGATGAGCGCGGCGTAGACGTCGACCAGGGCCTTGTCCGGGTGCTCGGTGAACAGGTGTCCGCCGCACGCCTTGCACCATTGCCGTGATCCGGCGGCGCCTTGCGCGCCGCCGTTCAGGCCGCTGTCAGCGGGTGGCCAGCAACGTTTGGCCGCGCTTGACCGCCGCGCGCACCTGATCGGGGGCGGTGCCGCCGATATGGTTGCGGGCATTCACCGAACCTTCCAGGGTCAGCACGGCGAACACGTCCTGCTCGATCTGGTCGCTGAACTGGCGCAGTTCGTCCAGGCTCATCTCGGCCAGGTCCTTGCCGTTGTCGACGCCGTACTTCACCGCATGGCCGACGATTTCGTGGCAGTCGCGGAACGGCAGGCCCTTGCGCACCAGGTAGTCGGCCAGGTCGGTGGCGGTGGAGAAGCCGCGCAGCGCCGCCTCGCGCATGATCGCGTGCTTGGGCTTGATCGCCGGGATCATGTCGGCGAAAGCGCGCAGGCTGTCGCGCAGGGTGTCGGCGGCGTCGAACAGCGGTTCCTTGTCTTCCTGGTTGTCCTTGTTGTAGGCCAGCGGCTGGCCCTTCATCAGGGTCAGCAGGCCGGTCAGGGCGCCGAACACCCGGCCGGTCTTGCCGCGCACCAGTTCCGGCACGTCCGGGTTCTTTTTCTGCGGCATGATCGAGGAGCCGGTGCAGAAGCGATCCGGCAGGTCGATGAACTGGAACTGGGCGCTGGTCCACAGCACCAGCTCCTCGGAGAAGCGTGACAGGTGCATCATCGCCAGGCTGGCCGCGGCGCAGAACTCGATGGCGAAGTCACGGTCCGAGACGCCGTCCAGCGAGTTGCCGCCGATGGTGTCGAAGCCCAGCAGCTGGGCGGTGATCTGCCGGTCGATCGGGTAGGTGGTGCCGGCCAGGGCGGCGCTGCCCAGGGGCATGCGGTTGGTGCGCTTGCGGCAGTCGACCAGGCGCTCGTAGTCGCGCGAGAGCATCTCGAACCAGGCCAGCAGGTGGTGGCCGAAGGTCACCGGCTGGGCGGTCTGCAGGTGAGTGAAGCCGGGCATGATGGTCTCGGCCTCGCGCTCGGCCTGCTCCAGCAGGCCCTGCTGCAGGCGGGTGAGTTCGGCGAGGATCAGGTCGATCTCGTCGCGCAGCCACAGGCGGATGTCGGTGGCCACCTGGTCGTTGCGGCTACGTCCGGTGTGCAGCTTCTTGCCGGTGACGCCGATGCGCTCGGTGAGCTTGGCCTCGATATTCATGTGCACGTCTTCCAGGTCGACGCGCCAGTCGAACTGGCCGGCCTCGATCTCGCCCTGGATCTGCGTCAGGCCGTCGATGATGCTGTCGCGCTCGGCGTCGGTGAGCACGCCGACCTGGGCCAGCATGCTGGCGTGGGCGATGGAGCCCATGATGTCGTGGCGGTACAGGCGCTTGTCGAACTCGACGGAGGCGGTGAAACGGGCGACGAAGGCGTCGACGGGCTCGCTGAAGCGGCCGCCCCAGGATTGGTTGGTCTTCTCTGTGCTCATGGGATTCGCTCGGCTGGTGCGCAGATTCGTGCGGGCCGTGGATAACGGCCGGCGCGGCGGAAAAAGTCCGTCGATAATAACAGGGTCGCGGGCAAATTCGCCGCGCCGCTTTTTCCCTGGCTCAGGCGGTGGTTGAGGCGCGTCCAGTGTAGGGCGGATCACAAATCCGGGTGCCGGCACGTGTTTTCAGGGATTTATTTCACCCGGCCGGAGCCGGCCAGCTTGCCGCCCGGGCGCGCTAAACGGAAACTGCGCCGATGCATATTCAATGGTTCAACAATAAAAATAGCGACGAGCCGGACGATGACTTCTTCATCCCGGAACTCTGCCAACCGGAAGCGCTGCTGAGCATGGTCCTGCTCGCCGAGTTGCTGGTACTGGTGCTGGTGCTCGCCGAACCCATGCTGCCCGGTTTCAACTGGGTACGGCTGGCGCTGACATCGCTGTTCGTGCAGTGGATCGTGCTGCTGTCGGCGGCCCTGCTGTGCCGCCTGCGGCCATTGCTGGCGCGCCTGCGCGCGGCGCTGGCCGGGGGACTGTCCTGCGCGATAGTGGTGGCTCTGACCCTGGCCTGCACCGCGGTGGCCGATTATTACCAGCTCGGCGGGCCGCTGCCGCACGACGGCGAGGTCAACCTGTACCTGCGCCACGCCCTGATCAGCATGATCATGTCGGCACTGCTGCTACGCTACTTCTATCTGCAGAGCCAATGGCGTCGGCAGGAGCAGGCTGAATTGCGTGCGCGCATCGAGTCCTTGCAAGCGCGGATCCGCCCGCATTTCTTGTTCAACAGCCTGAACAGCATCGCCAGCCTGGTCGCAGTCGATCCGTACAAAGCCGAACAGGCGGTACTGGATCTGTCCGACCTGTTTCGCGCCAGCCTGGCCAAGCCGGGCAGCCTGGTGCCCTGGATTGAGGAGCTGGAACTGGCCAAGCGCTATCTGTCGATCGAGCATTACCGGCTCGGCGAGCGGCTACAGTTGCAGTGGGAGGTAGCCGACGTGCCGAATGATTTGCCGATACCGCAGCTGACCTTGCAGCCGTTGCTGGAAAACGCCCTGGTCTACGGTATCCAGCCGCGCATCGAAGGGGGGCTGGTGCAGGTCGAGGCGAGCTACACGGATGGGATCTTCCGCCTGTGCGTGAGCAATCCCTACGAACAGCAGGGCGAACCGCAGACTTCGCGCGGAACGCACCAGGCGCTGAACAATATCGATGCGCGCCTCGCTGCACTCTTCGGGTCACGCGCCAGCCTCAGCGTGGAGCGTCGTGACGGCCGCCACTACACCTGTCTACGCTATCCTTGTGCGAGACTCATGCAGGAAGCCAGTGCATTATGAATGTCCTGATAGTCGATGACGAACCCTTGGCCCGTGACCGCCTCAGCCGTATGGTCGGCGACCTCGATGGCTATCGAGTCCTCGAGCCTGCTGCCAGTAACGGCGAAGAGGCGCTGACCCTGATCGACAACCTGAGGCCGGATATCGTGCTGCTGGATATCCGTATGCCGGGCCTCGACGGTCTGCAGGTCGCGGCGAAACTCTGCGAGCGCGAGGCGCCGCCGGCCGTGATCTTCTGTACCGCCCACGACGAATTTGCCCTGGAGGCGTTCAAGGTCAGCGCGGTGGGCTATCTGGTCAAACCGGTGCGCCCGGAGAACCTCAGCGAGGCGTTGAAGAAGGCCGAGCGGCCGAACCGCGTGCAGCTCGCCGCCCTCACCCGGCCGGCCGCCGAGACCGGTGGCGGGCCGCGCACTCACATCAGCGCGCGTACCCGCAAGGGCATCGAACTGATTCCGCTTGACCAGGTCATCTACTTCATCGCCGACCACAAGTACGTGACGCTGCGCCATGAGGGCGGTGAGGTGCTGCTCGACGAACCCCTGAAGGCCCTGGAGGACGAATTCGGCGAGCGTTTCGTGCGCATCCACCGCAATGCCCTGGTGGCCCGCGAGCGCATCGAGCGCCTGCAGCGTACGCCGCTCGGCCACTTCCAGCTGTACCTCAAGGGCCTGGATGGCGACGCGCTGATCGTCAGCCGCCGTCATGTGGCCGGGGTGCGCAAACTGATGAATAGCCTCTAGCGGCGCGCATCGGCCCGCGCCCTGGTGAATCGGGCGGCCGCCGGCGCGCGGCCACGCAAGGCATTCGGCCGCAGGCTTCCGGCCGATCAGCCTGTTATCATCCTCGGCGGTTCGAATTCTGGAATTGCCCATGTCCCGTGAAATCCGCATTGCCACCCGTAAAAGCGCCCTGGCCCTGTGGCAGGCCGAACACGTCAAGGCCCGCCTGGAGCAGGCGCACCCGGGCCTCAAGGTCAGTCTGGTGCCCATGGTCAGCCGCGGCGACAAGCTGCTCGATGCGCCGCTGGCGAAGATTGGCGGCAAGGGCCTGTTCGTCAAGGAACTGGAAACCGCGCTGCTGGAGGATCAGGCCGACATCGCCGTGCATTCGATGAAGGATGTGCCGATGGACTTCCCCCAGGGGCTGGGGCTGTACTGCATCTGCGAGCGCGAAGACCCGCGTGATGCCTTCGTCTCCAATCGCTTCGACAGCCTCGACGAACTGCCGGCCGGTAGCGTGGTCGGCACCTCCAGCCTGCGCCGCCAGGCCCAGCTGCTGGCCCGGCGCCCCGACCTGAAGATCCAGTTCCTGCGCGGCAACGTCAACACCCGCCTGGCCAAGCTCGATGCCGGCGACTACGACGCCATCATCCTCGCCGCCGCCGGGCTGATCCGCCTCGGTTTCGCCGAACGCATCCGCGCCTCGATCAGTGTCGAGGACAGCCTGCCGGCTGGCGGGCAGGGCGCGGTGGGCATCGAATGCCGCAGCGCCGACAGCGAGATCCACGCCTTGCTGGCGCCCCTGCACCATGTCGACACCGCCCTGCGGGTGACCGCCGAGCGCGCGTTGAACAAGCGCCTGAACGGCGGCTGCCAGGTGCCGATCGCCTGCTACGCGGTGCTCGAAGGCGGGCAACTGTGGCTGCGCGGTCTGGTCGGTCAGCCGGACGGCGGGCTGCTGCTGCGCGCCGAGGGTCGCGCGCCGGAGACGGCAGCCGAGCAGCTCGGCGTGCAGGTCGCCGAAGCCCTGTTGGCGCAGGGGGCGGCGGGCATACTGCAGGCGATCTACGGCGAGGCCGATCCCGAGTGAGTGCCTGGCGCCTGCTGCTGACCCGTCCGGCCGAGGAGTGCCCGGCACTGGCGGCGACGCTGGCCGCCGAGGGCATCCACAGCAGCAGCCTGCCGCTGCTGGCCATCGAGGCGCTGGCGGAAACCGCCGAGCAGCGCGCCACCATCCTCGACCTGGATCGCTATTGCGCGGTGATAGTGGTGAGCAAGCCCGCGGCCAGATTCGGCCTGGAGCTGCTCGATCGCTACTGGCCGCAACCGCTGGCCGAACAGCCCTGGTTCAGCGTCGGCGCGGCCACCGCGCAAATCCTCGGCGACTACGGCCTGCCGGTGCATTGCCCGGACGAAGGCGACGACAGCGAGAGCCTGCTGGCCCTGCCGCAGCTGCAGCAGGCGCTGCGCGCGGCTGTCACGCCGCGGGTGCTGATCCTGCGTGGCGATGAGGGCCGCGAGCTGCTCGCCGAGCGACTGCGCGAGCAGGGTGTGCAGGTCGACTATCTGCCGCTGTATCGCCGGCGGCTGCCGGACTATCCCGAGGGTGTCCTGTATGAACGGGTGCGCGTCGAGCGGCTGAACGGCCTGGTGGTCAGCAGCGGCCAGGGCTTCGATCATCTGCGCCAGCTGGCGGCCGCGCACTGGCCCGAACTGGCTCGGCTACCCTTGTTTGTACCCAGCCCGCGCGTCGCCGAGCAGGCGCGCGCCGCGGGCGCCGAGATTGTTGTGGACTGCCGCGGCGCCAGCGCCACGGCGTTGCTGGCGGCGTTGCAGGCGCAACCTGCCCCTGACCTCTGATGCAAAGGATGGACACGTGAGCGAAGCGACTTCCCCGAACGAGCAAGAGCAACCGACGCCGGATGTACCCGAGGCGGCACCGGCAGGCAAAGCCGAAGAACCGTCCAAGCCGGGCAAGGTTGTCCTGCTGCTGGCCATTCTGGCCCTGTTGCTGGCCATCGCCGCGGTGCTGGCCGGCGGATGGGGCCTGTGGCAGTTGCGCGCCCTGGAGGCCAGGGATCAGCAGCGCCTCGAGCAGTTGCAGGCAGCGCGCGAGCAGGCCGAGGTTGCGGCGCAACGGGCCGAGGGCCTGAGGGCACGGCTCCAGCAGCTGCCCGCGGCGGCGGAGCTGGAGGAGCGCCGGCGCCTGCTCGCCCAGCTGCAGGGGGATCAGCAGCTGCTCAACAAGCGGCTGGAGACCGTACTTGGCGCCAGCCGCCAGGACTGGCGCCTGGCCGAGGCCGAGCATTTGCTGCGCCTGGCCAGCCTGCGCCTGTCCGCCCTGCAGGACATCGACAGCGCCAAGGCGCTGGTGCTAGGCGCCGACGAGATCCTCCGCGACCAGGACGACCCGGCGGCCTTCGCCGCCCGCGAGCAGCTGGCGAAGAGCCTGGAGGCCTTGCGCGCGATCCCCAACCCGGATCGCACCGGACTGTTCCTGCAGCTCGGCGCCCTGCGTGATCAGGCCGCACAGCTCAGCGCCCTCAACCCGGTGTTCGAAAGCCAGGGTGGCGTGCTGAGCGACCTGGCCGCCCAGGGCGATGGCGCCAGCTGGTGGTCCCAGGGGCTGCATACCCTGTCGCAGTACTTCCGTATCGACTTCAGCGCCGACCAGAACATCCGGCCGCTGCTCGCCGGGCAGAGTCTGACCCAGGTGCGCCTGGCGCTCAGCCTGGCCCTGGAGCAGGCGCAGTGGGCCGCGTTGCATGGCCAGACCCCAGTCTACCGGCAGGCCCTGCTGCAGGCCGCCGAGGTGCTGGATGCCCATTTCGACCGGGAGAATCCGGCGAGCCGGGCCCTGCGCACGCGCATCGATGAGCTGATCGGCCAGACCGTCGAGGTCGTGGCGCCGGACCTCGGCAACTCGCTGACTGCCGTGCAGGCCTACCTGGAGCGCAAGCAGTCGGCGCGTGAGCCGCTGGCGCCCGAGGGCGCCCAGAGCGACGAGGAGGCGCGTCCATGAAGCGTGTCTTGGTATTGCTCGCCGTGCTGCTGGTAGTGGCCGGCGTGGCGCTGCTCGGCGTGGCCATCGTCGAGCACAAGGGCTACGTGCTGTTCGCCTATCAGGGCTTCCGTTACGAATCCAGCCTGTGGGCCTTCCTCGCCCTGCTGGTGGCGCTCTGGCTGCTGTCGCGGGTGCTGCGCCTGCTGCTGCGCCTGTTGGTGACCTCCGGGCGGCTGATCAACCCCTGGTCGGGCCTGCACCGCAGCCGCCGCGTGCGTGTGGCCTCCGAGCAGGGTTTCGTCGACCTGGCGGAAGGCCGTTGGGTACCGGCCCTGCGCTACCTGCGCAGAGCGGCCGAAAGCGACCCGCAGCCCTTGATGTATTACCTGAGCGCGGCGCGGGCGGCGCACAAGCTGGGACAGCACGAGGACAGCGATGCGCTGCTGGAACGGGCGCTCAAGCGTCAGCCGGATGCCGAACTGGCGATTGCCCTGACCCATGCCAGGCTGCAGCACGCACGCGGGCAGAGCGATTCGGCCCGGGAAACCCTGGAGATCATGCGCGAGCGCCACCCGCAGAATCGCCAGGTGCTGCGCCAGCTGCAGCGCCTGTATCTGCAGGCCGGCGACTGGTCGGCGCTGCTCGGTCTGTTGCCGGAGCTGCACAAGCACAAGGTCCTCGGCGCCGCCGAGCTGTCCGAGCTCGAGCGCCAAGCCTGGCGCGGCCGCCTGACTGCCGTCGGCGAGGGCGCCGCGGGCGATGTGCCGGGCGCCCTGGAGGCGCTCAAGCAAGCCTGGGAGCAGCTGTCGTCAGCGCATCGCCAGGAGCCCGAATTGCTCGCCGTGTACGCCGAACAGTTGCGCGTGCTGGGCGCCGAACAGGAGGCCGAGGCGCTCCTGCATCACGCCCTGAAGCGCGATTACGACGGCCGCCTGGTGCGTCTCTACGGGCTGCTCCGCGGCAAGGATCCGGCGCGTCAGCTGCAGGCGGCCGAAGGCTGGCTGAAGCAGCACCCGCAAGACGCCGGCCTGCTGCTGACCGTCGGCCGGCTGTGTCTGCAGAATCAGTTGTGGGGCAAGGCCAAGGAGTATTTCGAGAGCAGCCTGGTGTTCCAGCGTGACCCGGAAACCTGCGCGGAGCTGGCGCGTCTGCTGGCGCGGCTTGGTGAAGTCGAGCGCAGCAATCAGCTGTTTCAGGAGGGCCTCGGCCTGCTCGATCAGCGCCTGGGCGGCCTGGCGCTGCCACAGCCGGCCCTGAACTAGTCGCGCGGAACCGGCGTGGCCGAGGGCAGACCGCCCCCGGCACTGGACGTACGGCACGTTTCGGCCGATGGCTAACCGCTCTGGCCGGTTGGTTTGCCTTGATCGGCCGAGGCGCTTTCCTCTACCGTAGGCGGCTTCGTTTTCCATCCCGGAGCCGTCATGCCCTTGGCCAGCCCCCGTTCTCTCTATTCCCTCGCGTTTCTCGGCTGCCTGGCGCTGATGGCCGCGGCGCTCTATCTGGAACACGTGGTCGGCCTGGAGCCCTGCCCCCTGTGCATCGTCCAGCGCGTCTGCGTGATCGGTTTCGGCCTGGTTTGTCTGGTCGCCGCGTTGCACGCGCCGGGCCGCGGCGGTCGTCGGGCCTATGCCGGGTTGGGGTTGCTGTTCGCCGCTGCGGGTGGCGGCACGGCCGCACGCCAGATCTGGCTGCAAGGGGTGCCGGCGGACCAGCTGCCCGCCTGTTTGCCAAGCCTCGACTACATGATGGAGGCCCTGCCGTTCCAGGAGATCGTGCGCCTGGTGCTGCACGGTTCGGCCGATTGCGCCGAGGTCAGCTGGACCCTGTTCGGCCTGAGTATCCCGGAGTGGAGCCTGCTCGGATTCGTCGCCATGCTGGGCTTCGCGTTGCTCCAGTTGTTGCGCCGCGACTGATCCTGCGGTGACATCGCCGGACGCGCCGGCACAAGGCTCTTCGCGAATGGACGTCCCGGCGAGGTGCAGAGCGCTGATTAAACGACCGTATGAAATTTTCTCCCGCCTGTGCCTTGTCGATGTCGGCCCCCGGGCATAATCTGGCTCGCACGCACCGCCGGAAAGTTGCCATCACGCGGTTGCCTTCCCAAGACCATGCACCGATTGACAAAAAACCGTCTCGGATCGGACGAATAACAGGAATACCGATAAGGGAAGAGAGGTCGTCATGCTCGAGAGTTGTCAGAACGCCCAGGAACGTTGGGGTGGGGTTCACCTGCTGATCGACCGCTGGTTGCAGGAGCGCCAGGAACTGATCGCCGCCTTTGCGGCCATCAGCGACTCAGGGCGCGCCCCCAGTGCCAATGCGCAAAGCTTGCAGCGCTTTTGTGAAGTGCTGGTCGACTACGTGTCGGCCGGGCATTTCGAGGTCTACGAGCAGTTGACCAACGAGGCCAAGGCCTTCGACGATCAGCGCGGTCTCGAGCTGGCCAAACAGATCTACCCGCGTATCGAGGCGATCACCGAAGTGGCGCTGTCGTTCAACGACCGTTGCGACAATGGCGACTGCCGCGACAGCGTGTCGCTGGGCGAGGAAGTGCAGCGCCTCGGCCAGCTGCTGCACGAGCGCTTCGAGCTGGAGGATTGCCTGATCGAGGTGCTGCACAACGCCCACCAGCAGCAGGCTGAAGCCGCCGTTTGAGTCGTTCGCGGCGCCGCTGGGCGGCCTTCGCGCTGAAGGCTGGGATCAGGGCAGGCCGCCTTCGCCGATTCGAGCAAGTGACTGCCGGGCGTTGTCACGCGCCCGCCCTCATTCCTCAGCAGAGCCTTTTGGCGCGTGCAGTCCCTGGCCGGGCTGCGCCGTCTGCCCCCTGATCATGTCTTCGCCCAGGGCCTCTTCTTCTAGGGCGTGGTGACGAGCCGCGTGTTATGTCCATCCCGCATCCACTTCGCATTGGCGCGCCCATTTTTGCTGGTCGACCCAGTGGCGCCGGGGCAATAACTGAACTAGCGACCGGCGGTGCGGGCGACTAGTATGGGCTGCATCTACACCCGCCAGGAGGCGCGACATGTCGGCCAAGAAAAACCCTAAGAAGTCTGCGGTTGGTACCCCCCTGCATCTGCTTCAGCAGCTATCCCACAGTCTGCTCGAGCATCTGGAAAAGGCCTGCTCGCAAGCGCTGAGCGATGCCGAAAAGCTGCTGGCCAAGCTGGAGAAGCAGCGCGGCAACGCCCAGGAAAAGCTGCACAAGGCGCGTGGCAAGCTGCAGGACGCCGCCGCCGCCGGCAAGGCCAAGACCCAGGCCAAGGCGAAGGCCGTGGTGGCCGAGCTGGAAGACCTGCTCGACACCCTGAAGACCCGGCAGACCGAGACCCGCAGCTATATCCAGCAGCTCAAACGAGATGCCCAGGAGAGCCTCAAGCTCGCCCAGGGAGTGGGTAAGGTCAAGGAAGCGGCGAACAAGGCGCTGAGCAACCGTGAAGCCAAGGCCCCGGCTGCGAAGGCGCCAGCCAGGGCGGTGGCCAGTACGGCCACGGCCAAGGCAGCCGCCAAGCCTACGAGGAGCACCGCGGCCAAGCCGGCGACGAAGAAGCCGGCTGTTGCCAAACCGGCTGCCGCAGCGGCGACCGGCGCGACCGCGGCGAAACCGGCTGCCAAGTCCGGCGCCCGCACTGCCGCCAAGGCGCCCGCCAAGCCGGCGGCAGCCAAGACCACCGCGAAACCCGCGACGCGCACTGCGGCCAAGCCAGCCGCCAAGCCCGCGGCGGCAAAAACCACCCCCGCGAGCGCTGCAGCCGGCAAAGCGGTCGCCAGCAAGGCACCGCGGAAAACTGCAGCAAAGCCTGCGGCCACACCGACCGCCAAGCCGGCGCCGAGGAAACCGGCGGTGCGCAAGCCGGCGGCGGCCAAGCCTGCCGCCAGCCCCTCGGCGGCCCCGGCTGCGCAGCCAGCGGCAGCCGCATCGGGTGCGGCGCCGGATACGCCGCCGGCCGAGTCCTAAGTTTGCCGGGCGGCGCTGCGCAGTTGGCGCAGCGCCTCGTCGTCCGCGCTCACCCCAGCGGGCGCCAAGGCGCCCAGCCAGGCATCCAGCGTTTGCCCGTCGACGGCCGGCCAATCGTGGCTGGCCACCGCCAGGCGCTGCAGTTGCACCCGCTCGGCTTGCAGTTCCAGGCGTTTGACCTGCTCGCGCAGCGCTGCCAGCGCCTCGTCGCCCTGGGCGTCGTCGCGCCAGTCCCGACGTACCTGGCGCAGGCGCTCGACCACCAGGCGCTGCCAGGGCTGTGCGATCGCTTGCAGTTGTCCGCTGCGCGCTGCGCTGCAGGCGACGCCGCGGCACCCGAGCCAGATGGCGCAGATCAGCAGGCAGACATCGGCGCCGCGCGCCTGCAGCCGCAGGCAGGCCGCCTCGACGCCGGGGCGTTGGTAGTACTCTTCGGCGAAACGCCACAGATCAGCGGGCATGGTGCTTTCCGGGTGTGCGGCGGGCGACTCTGATAGACTTCGCCGCCATTATGATCCGACTCCAGAACCTCACTCTACAGCGTGGTCCGCAGCGCCTGCTAGAAGGCGCCGAACTGACCCTGCACGCCGGCCAGAAGGCCGGACTGATCGGCGCCAATGGCGCCGGCAAATCCAGCCTGTTCGCTCTGCTGCGCGGCGAGCTCGGTCCCGACGCGGGCGATTGCCTGCTGCCGGCGGACTGGCGCATCGCCCACATGCGCCAGGAGGTCGACAACCTCGAGCGCCCGGCGGTCGACTACGTGCTCGACGGCGACGCCCACCTGCGCGGCCTGCAAGCCGAGCTGGCGGCGGCCGAGGCCGCCCAGGATGGCGCCGCGATTGCCCGCCTGCACACCGAGCTGGACAGCGCCGACGGCTACACGGCCTCCACCCGCGCGCGCAAGCTGCTGGCCGGCCTGGGTTTCGAGCATGGCCAGATGGATCGCCGCGTCGGCGACTTCTCAGGCGGCTGGCGGATGCGCCTGAACCTGGCCCAGGCGCTGATGTGCCCATCGGACCTGTTGCTGCTGGACGAGCCGACCAACCACCTGGACCTGGACGCGATCCTCTGGCTGGAAGGCTGGCTGAAGAGCTACCCCGGCACCCTGCTGCTGATTTCCCACGACCGCGACTTCCTCGACGCCGTGGTCGATCACGTGGCCCATCTGGATCAGCAGAAACTGACCCTGTATCGCGGCGGCTACTCGGCCTTCGAGCGCACCCGTGCCGAACGCCTGGCGCAGCAGCAGCAGGCCTACGAGAAGCAGCAGGCGCAGCGCGCGCACATGGAGAAATACATCGCCCGCTTCAAGGCCCAGGCGACCAAGGCCCGTCAGGCGCAGAGCCGGATCAAGGCCCTGGAGCGCCTCGAGGAGCTGGCCCCGGCCCATGTCGACTCGCCCTTCGACTTCAGCTTCCGCGAGGCCAGCAAGATCTCCAGCCCGTTGCTGGACCTGGCCGAGGGGCGTCTCGGCTATGGCGACAAGGCCGTGCTGGAGCAGGTCAAGCTGAGCCTGGCGCCGGGCGCACGCCTGGGCCTGCTGGGGCCGAACGGAGCGGGCAAGTCGACCCTGATCAAGAACCTGGCCGGCGAGCTGCAACCCCTTGGTGGTCGCCTGCAGAGCGGCGAGAACCTGGTGGTCGGCTACTTCGCCCAGCACCAGCTCGACGCCCTCGATGACAAGGCCAGCCCCTTGCTGCACCTGCAGCGCCTGGCGCCGAGCGAGCGCGAGCAGACCCTGCGCGACTTCCTCGGCGGCTTCGATTTCCGCGGCGCCCGCTGCGACGAGCCGGTGCTGAACTTTTCCGGCGGCGAGAAGGCGCGCCTGGCCCTGGCGCTGATCGCCTGGGGCCGGCCCAACCTGCTGCTGCTCGACGAGCCGACCAACCATCTCGACCTGGAGATGCGCCTGGCCCTGACCCTGGCCCTGCAGGAGTTCGCCGGGGCGGTGGTGGTGGTGTCCCACGACCGCCACCTGCTCAAGAGCACCACCGATGAATTCCTCCTGGTCGCCGATGGCCGCGTGCAACCGTTCGACGGCGATCTCGAGGACTACGCCCGCTGGCTGCTCGACTACCGGGCTCGCCAGGCGCCGGTGCCGGCGAACGCCGCCGAGGGCGGACTGGACAAGACCGACAAGCGCGCCCAGCGCCAGGCCGCAGCGGCGCTGCGCCAGCAGCTGGCACCGCACAAGCGCGAGGCCGACAAGCTGGAGCGCGAGCTGGGCCAGTTGCACGAGCGGCTCGCCGCGGTCGAAGCCCGCCTGGGCGACAGCGCCCTGTACGAGGCGGGGCGCAAGGACGAGCTGCGCGACCTGCTGGCCGAGCAGGCCAAGCTGAAGGGCCGCGAGGCCGACCTCGAGGAGCGCTGGATGCTTGCCTTGGAAAGCCTCGAAGCCTTGCAGGCCGAGCTCGAGGCCGCCAGTTGAATCCGCTGCTGCTCGAGTGGCCCTGGCTGGCGACCTGGAGCGAGCCGCTGCTGCGCGCGGGCCAGGTGCTGCTGATCCTGTTGCTCGCCTGGCTGCTGCAGCGCCTGCTGGCACGCGGCCTGCGGCGACTGGGCGCACGCTACCCGCAGGTGCCGGCGACGGTGCTGGCGTCCCTGCGCAACGGCCTGCGCTGGCTGGTCGTCGGCGGCGCCGTACTGCTGGTGCTGGAGCGCCTCGGCGTGTCCGCCCAGGTGCTGTGGACCGCACTGAGCGGTTTCATGGCGGTGGCGGCGATCGCCTTCTTCGCCATCTGGAGCGTGCTGTCCAACCTGTTCTGCGCGCTGCTGATCTTCACCCTGGCGCCGTTCCGTCTGGGCGACAGTGTCGAGATCATCGAGAGCGCCGAGAAGCCCGGGGTCAAGGGCCGGGTGCTGGCGATCAACCTGTTCTACACCACCCTGGAAGACCAGGGCGGCGAAAGCCCCGGGGCGCTGGTACAGGTGCCCAACAGCCTGTTCTTTCAGAAGGCCGTGCGCCGCTGGCGCAACGGCACCTATCCCACATCCCGCAACTACGAGATCTAACGCATCATGGAATGGCTACTAAGCCCGGAAATCTGGGTCGCATTTCTCACCCTGACCGCCCTGGAGATCGTCCTCGGCATCGACAACATCATCTTCATTTCGATCCTGGTCAGCCGCCTGCCCAAGGAGCAGCAGCCCAATGCACGCTTCTTCGGCCTGGCCCTGGCGATGGGCACGCGGATCGCGCTGCTGCTGTCGATCACCTGGGTGATGCGCCTGACCGACGACCTGTTCCAGGTCTTCGGCATGGGCGTCTCCGGGCGTGACCTGATCCTGTTCTTCGGCGGTCTGTTCCTGCTGTTCAAGAGCACCATGGAGATCTACCACAGCCTGGAGGGCGCCGAGGAGGCGCAGCAGGCCGGCGGCAAGGCCTATGGCTTCATGGGCATCATCGTGCAGATCGCCATCATCGACATCGTCTTCTCCCTGGATTCGGTGATCACCGCCGTCGGCCTGGTCGACAACGTGCCGGTGATGGTCGCCGCCATCGTCATCTCGGTGATCGTGATGATGCTCTCGGCCGGCACCATCAGTGACTTCATCGACAAGCACCCGAGCCTGAAGATGCTCGCCCTGTCGTTCCTGATCATGGTCGGCACCCTGCTGGTGGCCGAGTCGTTCGGCGTGCATGTGCCCAAGGGCTACGTCTACTTCGCCATGGCCTTCTCCCTGGCGGTGGAGGCGATCAACATCCGCCTGCGCGGCGCCATGGCGCGCAAGCGCGGCGAGGAGCCGGTGCACCTGCGCAAGGGCTCGCCGGACTGAGCGGCGAGGCTGGTCGTCGCCTGTAGCAAGGGGTAGGCTGAGAAGCCTGCCCTTTTTTCTGGGCCGCCCTTCAATCATTCGTTTCGAGGTATTCGCCATGGCCCTGCAGACCTGGCTCGCGTTTTTTGTCGCCTGTTGGGTGATCAGCCTGTCGCCCGGGGCCGGGGCCATCGCCTCGATGTCGTCCGGCCTGCAGTACGGTTTCTGGCGCGGCTACTGGACCGCCCTGGGCCTGCAGCTCGGCCTGGCCCTGCAGATCGCCATCGTCGCCGCCGGGGTCGGGGCGATCCTCGCCACCTCGGCGCTGGCCTTCAGCCTGATCAAGTGGTTCGGCGTGCTGTACCTGGTCTACCTCGGTTACCGGCAGTGGCAGGCGCTGCCCGCCGACCTGGCCACGGCGCCCGAACAGCGCCCCATCGGCCGGCCGCTGACCCTGGTGCTGCGCGGCTTTCTGGTCAATATCAGCAACCCCAAGGCGATCATCTTCATGCTCGCGGTGCTGCCGCAGTTCCTCGATCCGCAGGCGCCGCTGCTGGCGCAGTACCTGCTGATGGGCGTGACCATGATCTGCGTCGACCTGCTGGTGATGGCCGGCTATACCGGCCTGGCCTCGCGGGTCCTGCGCCTGCTGCGCACGCCGCGTCAGCAGCGGCTGATGAACCGCAGCTTCGGCGCCCTGTTCGTCGGTGCCGCCGCGCTGCTGGCCACGGTGCGCCGCACCGCCTGATGCGCGGCCCGCCTACCATTCGATCGGCTGGCCGTCCCAGGCCCAGAAGCTGCCGGATTGCTCGGGACCATGGCGCGCCACCTGCTCCAGCAGTCGCTCGGCGGCGAAGCTGGCGTGGAACAGCTGCGCGGCCGGCACATTGGCCTGAAAGGGCCGTGACAGCTCGGTGTCGGTGGTGCCCGGATGCAGCGCCAGCACCGTGCTCTGCGGATTGAGGCGGCTCAGTTCGATGCTGGCGGTGTGCAGCAGCTGATTGAGCGCCGCCTTGCTCGCCCGGTAGCTGTACCAGCCGCCGAGGCGGTTGTCGCCGATCGAGCCGACCCGCGCCGAGAGTGTCGCCACGGTGCACGGGTGGCGCCCGCGCAGCAGCGGCAGCAGGTGCTTGAGCAGCAGGATCGGGGCGAAGGCGTTGACCCGGAAGGTCGCCTGCAATCCGGCCAGATCGAGCTGAGCCAGGCCCTTCTCGGCCTTCGCCGCGCCGTGCTGCAGCACGCCGACTGTGCACAGCAGCAGGTGCAGTCGGGCAATACGCGGCTTGAGCCGAGGCGCCAGTTCGGCCAGCTGCGCCTCGTCCGTGGCATCGACGTCCAGCAGGTGCAGGCGCTGGCCATGCTGCCGGGCCAGCGCGGCGAGGCCCTCGGACTGGCTGGCCTGGCGGGCCTGGCGGGCCAGGGCCCACACGCCGGCTACGTCGGCGCGGGCCAGCAGCTGTTCACAGAGGGCCAGGCCGATGCCGCGGCTGGCGCCGCACACCAGCACCTGCGCGGGTTCTTCCAGGCGTTGCCAGTAGGACATGGGGGCGCTCCTGTCACTCGCCCGGCGGCCGGGGGTGGCCCGCCGGTTGCGTCGGCCAGTATGGACTCATCGGCGAAAGCCGGCATCATGGGCGTCTGGCGGGCCACACCCGTTCGCCATTTCAGTCAGAGGAGAGTGCCGGTCGATGCGTATCTGGATAGATGCCGATGCCTGCCCGCGGGCGGCGCGGGATCAGGTGGTGAAGTTCGCCTTGAAGCGCGCCTACGAGGTGGTGCTGGTGGCCGGGCAGCCGGTGGCGCGGCCCAGCTTCGCCTGCGTGCGCCTGATCGTGGTGCCGAGCGGTCCGGATGCGGCCGACGACTACCTGGTCGAGCATGCGGTGCCCGGCGAACTGGTGATCTGCAGCGACGTGCCGCTGGCCGACCGCCTGGTGAAGAAGGGCGTCGCCGCCCTCGATCCGCGTGGTCGCGAGTTCGACGAGCGCAATATGGGCGACAAGTTGGCCACCCGTAACCTCTTTACCGAGCTGCGCGAGCAGGGCCAGGTCGGCGGCGGCCAGGGCGCCTATTCGGACAAGGACCGCCAGGCCTTCGCCAACGCCCTGGACCGCATCCTCACCCGCCTGAGCCGCGCTTAGCCGCACAGATAGGTGCCGGTGCCCACCGCGACCAGGACGCCCTCGTCGTTGTGCAGCTCGCTGCGTACCACCGCTACCTTGTTGCCCGAGCGCAGCAGCACGGCGTTGGCAGTGAAGCTGCGGCCGCGACCGGGGCGCAGGTAGTCGATGCGCAGGTCGATGGTGCCGAGCTTGGACAGCCGGTTCAGGCGCTCGGCGCCTGGCAGCTGATGGTGCCGCTCGAAGGCGCCGATCAGCGCCATGGCGCCGCCGGCGACGTCGAGCAGCGAGGCAATCACCCCGCCATGGAGGATGCCGTGGAGGAAGTTGCCGATCAGCTCGTCCTTCATCGGCAGGACCATCGTCACTCGCTCCGGCGACAGCTGCTCGAGCTGAATGCCGAGCACCTGGTTGAACGGGATGCGCTGCATGAAGCTGCTCACCGCCTCTTGCAGCTCCGCGGTGAATTCGTAGGGTTGGGTCATGGAAGTGCGCGCCTATGCTGGATTGCCCGCCACGCTGCCGCAGCGCGGCGGACTTGGCCAGTGGCGCGGCGGGAGTGCCGCGCGCATTGGCCGGATCGACCTGCGCGGTCGGCCGTCTCAGTCGTGGTGGGTCAGTTCGAGGATGCGGTCGACCAGCTTGTTGATCCCCGAGGCGGCCTCGCTGATCGACTGGGCGAGCATGTAGGCCGGGGTGCTGACCAGCTTGCGCGGGCCGTCTTCGATGATCTCGCTGACCTCGCACTCGCGGTGCACCGCGCCCATCTGGGTCAGGGTCGCGGCGGTGTCGTGGTCGTTGCCAATGGTGCATTCCACGCCATTGCCGAAGATCCGCGCCGCCAGCACCGGCGAGATGCAGATCAGGCCGACCGGCTTGCCGGCACTGGCGAAGGACTTGGCCGCGTTCAGCACGTCCGGCTGCACCTTGAGGTTGGCGCCGCTCAGGGCGAAGTCCGAGAGGTTCTTCGCCGCGCCGAAGCCGCCGGGCATGATCAGCGCATCGAAGTCGTCGGCGTGCAGCTCGCGCACGTCCTTGATCTTGCCGCGGGCGATGCGCGCGGATTCCACCAGCACGTTGCGGGTCTCGTCCATCTCGTCGCCACTGTAGTGATCGACCACGTGCAGCTGCTCCACGTTCGGCGCGAAGCACTGCACCTGGGCGCCGCGCTGGTCGAGGCGCAGCAGGGTGATCACGCTTTCATGGATCTCGGCGCCGTCGTAGACGCCGCAGCCGGAAAGAATCACTGCGACTTTCTTGTTCATCGAATACTCCTGGTCATGGGGCTCGGCCAAGGTGGCTGCGCAGGAAGCTTGTGGCCCGCTGCTGGGCATCCTTGGCGAGTTGTGGTTGGTAGGTGGCCAGATCGCTGAGGTGGTCGAACACGTGATCGGCGTGGGCGTAGCGCTGTACCTGGACCGCCCCCGGCTGCAACTGCTGCACGGCCTCCAGGCACTGGCGGTGATCGGTGATGTGGTCTTCGCCGGCCAGCAGCATCAGCTGCGGCGGCTGCGCACTCATGTGCCGGCGCAGCTGGGCGGGAAAGCCGCAATAGGGGTAGTAGAGAATTGCCGCCCTGACCCGCTCGAGCCCCTGTCGTCCGGGCGCGGCGAAGCCATGACCGGCCGCGCCGGCGTAGGCCAGGGCATCGAGGACGCTCCAGCCGCCATGGGAGAAGCCGAGCAGGGCCAGGCGCCGGCCGTCGACCCGCGGCAGCTCGGCGGCCAGCTCGATGGCGGCATACACGTCCAGGGCACGCTGGTTGCCCCACAGCTGCTTGCCGGCACACACCGGACGCCAGTCGTCGATGCCGCGGGCCCCGTGGCTGTCGACGAACAGCGCGGCGTAGCCGGCGGGCAGCAGCCAGTCGTTGACGCTGTCGAGCAACGCCTGGCGCTGACCGCTGCAGCCGTGGAACACCAGTACGGTGGCGAAGGGGCCGCTGCCGGCCGGGGTGAACAGGCGCAGGTGCGGGGCCAGGCGGGCCTTGGCGCTGGCCAGGTCGTCGGCTTCTGGCAGCAGCGCCGTGCGATAGGGGTAGAGACCGAGCAGGGCGGCAATGCTCAGCAGGGCCAGGGCGATCAGGAGCCAGCGAAGGGGTTTGCGCATACGGTCTTCACGTGTCACTCGGGCGGTCGCCGGGCCTCGCCTGAGGCGCCGGCGGAGGGTTTGCCATCCCTAGCAATCCTAGTCGCAGACTGCGCCGCGCGATACGCGCCGGGGTGAATTCGCCCGCGCCCGGCCGGCAGGCAGCCTAGTGTTCGGAATCGGCCCCTCGGCGCAGGCGCCGGCGCAGCCAGAGCGCCAAGACGACCAGCAGCAGTGCGGCGAAGACATACAGCTGATAGCGGCGCAGATCGTCGAGCAGGGTTTCCAGGGCCGCGCCCAGATGGTAGGCGGCCAGGCCCAGGCTGCCGGCCCACAGCGCCGCGCCTATACCATCGAGCAGCAGGTAGCGGCGCCAGGAATAGCCGGACAGGCCGATGGCCAGCGGCATCACCGTGCGCATGCCGTAGAGGAAGCGAAAGCTCAGCACCCACAGGTCCGGATAGCGGCGCAGGTGGCGCAATGCCTTGTCGCTCAGGGCGTGCCAGCGCGGCCGGCGATCGAGAATCTCGCGGCCGTGGCGCCGGCCCAGGTGGTACCACAGCTGATCGCTGGCATAGGTGCCGCAGAAGGCGCACAGCACCACCCATTCGAGGCTCAGGTAGTCGCGCAGGGCCAGGTAGGCGGCCAGCAGCAGCGACACCTCGCCCTCGAGGAAGGTGCCCAGGACCAGGGCCGGGTAACCGAATTGGTGCAGCAGGTCTTCGAGCATGGGGTCAACCGCAGGATCAGGGGGTAGCCTACTCCCTCGTGCGCCTCGGGGAAAACCGTGGCCGGCATCGACGGACGGGCGCCGGCATGGCCACAATGGGCCTCCGGCCGCTGCGACCCGCCGTCGCAGACTCGATCCCGCTGTCATCTATTGGTCATAATGACCGCTTATAACTGTCACACTCGCCCGTTCGCGCGGGCTCTGGAGTCTGCCGTGAGCTTTACCCCCGCCAATCGCCTGTTCCCTGCCACTCGCCTGCGCCGCAATCGTCGCGACGATTTCTCCCGGCGCCTGGTGCGCGAGCATCGCCTGAGTGTCGACGACCTGATCCTGCCGGTGTTCGTCCTCGACGGCGAAGGCCGCCGCGAGGCGGTGGAGTCGATGCCGGGCGTCGAGCGCCTGTCCATCGACCTGCTGCTGCAGGAGGCGGAAAAATGGGTGGCCCTGGGCATTCCGGCGCTGGCACTGTTTCCGGTGACGCCGCTGGAGAAGAAGTCCCTGGATGGCGCCGAGGCCTGGAACCCGGACGGCATCGCCCAGCGCGCGATCCGCGCCCTGCGCGCGCGCTTCCCGGAACTGGGGCTGATCAGCGACGTGGCCCTGGACCCCTTCACCACCCACGGCCAGGACGGCATCCTCGACGACAGCGGCTACGTGCAGAACGACATCACCGTCGATGCCCTGGTCAAGCAGGCGCTGTCCCATGCCGAGGCCGGTGCCCAGGTGGTCGCGCCCTCGGACATGATGGACGGCCGCGTGCAGGCGATCCGCGAGGCGCTGGAGCTGGCCGATCACAGCAACGTGCGCATCATGGCCTATTCGGCCAAGTACGCCAGCGCCTACTACGGCCCGTTCCGCGACGCGGTCGGCTCGGCGGGCAACCTCGGCAAGAGCAACAAGTACAGCTACCAGATGGACCCGGCCAACAGCGACGAGGCGCTGCACGAGGTGGCCGCCGACCTGGCCGAAGGCGCCGACATGGTCATGGTCAAGCCGGGCATGCCCTACCTGGACATCGTCGCCCGGGTGAAAAGCGAATTTCGCGCGCCGACCTTTGTCTATCAGGTCAGTGGCGAGTACGCCATGCACATGGCGGCGATCCAGAACGGCTGGCTCTCCGAGGCGGTGATCCTCGAGTCGCTGACCGCCTTCAAGCGCGCCGGCGCCGATGGCATCCTCACCTATTTCGCCGTTCGCGCGGCAGAACTCTTGCAGCAGGGGCAGTAGTCCCCCAGGACCAGACGATGAATACCGAAGGACTCTCCCAGAGCGAACTGCTCGAGCCGCAGGCGCCAGCCGTCGAGTTGCCGGAAGTGCCGGAGCCGGCGCCGGTCGAGGCGCCCACCCCGGCGCCGCCTCTGGTGGTGCCGAGCCTGGACGACAGCAGCCTGTACATCCATCGCGAGCTGTCGCAGCTGCAGTTCAACATCCGCGTGCTGGAGCAGGCGCTGGACGAGTCCTATCCACTGCTGGAGCGGCTGAAGTTCCTCTTGATCTTCTCCAGCAACCTCGACGAGTTCTTCGAGATTCGCGTCGCCGGGCTGAAGAAGCAGATCAACTTCGCCCGCGAACAGGCCGGTGCCGACGGTCTGCAGCCGCACCAGGCGCTGGCGCGGATCAGCGAGCTGGTGCACGAGCAGGTCGGCCGCCAGTACGCGATCCTCAACGACGTGCTGTTTCCGGCGCTGGCCAAGCACAACATCAACTTCATCCGCCGCCGCCACTGGAACACCAAGGTCAAGGCCTGGGTGCGCCGCTACTTCCGCGACGAGATCGCGCCGATCATCACGCCGATCGGCCTCGACCCGACGCACCCGTTCCCCTTGCTGGTGAACAAGAGCCTGAACTTCATCGTCGAGCTGGAGGGCGTCGACGCCTTCGGCCGCGACTCGGGCCTGGCGATCATCCCGGCTCCGCGCCTGCTGCCACGGGTGATCCGGGTGCCGGAGGAGGTGGGTGGCGCGGGCGCCAACTACGTGTTCCTCTCCTCGATGATCCACGCCCATGCCGATGACCTGTTCCAGGGCATGAAGGTCAAGGGCTGCTACCAGTTCCGCCTGACCCGCAACGCCGACCTGTCGGTGGACACCGAGGACGTCGAGGACCTGGCCCGCGCCCTGCGCGGCGAGCTGTTCTCCCGGCGCTACGGCGACGCGGTGCGCCTGGAGGTGGTCGACAGCTGCCCGAAGAACCTGTCCGACTACCTGCTCAAGCAGTTCGGTCTGACCGAGGGCGAGCTGTACCAGGTCGGCGGCCCGGTCAACCTGACCCGGCTGTTCAGCATCACCGGCCTGGACAGTCATCCGGAGCTGCAGTACACGCCGTTTACCCCGGTGATTCCCAAGCTGCTGCAGAACAGCGAGAACATCTTCAGCGTGGTCAGCAAGCAGGACATCCTCCTGCTGCACCCCTTCGAGTCGTTCACCCCGGTGGTCGACCTGCTGCGCCAGGCGGCGAAGGACCCCCACGTGCTGGCGATCAAGCAGACCCTGTACCGCAGCGGGGCGAACTCGGAGATCGTCGACGCGCTGGTGGAGGCGGCGCGCAACGGCAAGGAGGTCACCGCGGTGATCGAACTGCGCGCGCGCTTCGACGAGGAATCCAACCTGGCCCTGGCCAGCCGCCTGCAGGCCGCCGGCGCGGTGGTGATCTACGGTGTGGTCGGGTTCAAGACCCACGCCAAGATGATGCTGATCCTGCGTCGCGAGAACGGCGATATCGTCCGCTACGCCCACGTCGGCACCGGCAACTACCACGCCGGCAACGCCCGCCTGTACACCGACTACAGCCTGCTCACCGCCGATGTGGCCCTGGGCGAGGACGTGGCCAAGCTGTTCAGCCAGCTGATCGGCATGGGCAAGACCCTGCGCATGAAGAAGCTGTTGCACGCGCCCTTCACCCTGAAGAAGACCCTGCTCGACCTGATCGCCAAGGAGACCGCGGCCGCCGCCGAGGGCAAGCCGGCGCAGATCATCGCCAAGTTCAACTCGCTGACCGATGCCAAGATCATCCGCGCGCTGTACAAGGCCAGCCAGGCCGGGGTGAAGATCGACCTGGTGGTGCGCGGCATGTGCTGCCTGCGCCCGGGCATTCCCGGGGTGTCGCACAACATCCAGGTGCGTTCGATCATCGGCCGCTTCCTCGAGCACACCCGGGTGTTCTACTTCCTCAACGAGGGCGAGGAGAAGATCTACCTGTCCAGCGCCGACTGGATGGAACGCAACCTGGACAAGCGGGTCGAGACCTGTTTCCCGGTCGAGGGCAAGAAGCTGGTCACCCGGGTGAAGAAGGAGCTGGAAAGCTACCTCACCGACAACACCCAGGCCTGGGTGCTGCAGCCGGACGGTCGTTATCTGCGCTGCAGCCCGACCGGCAATCAGAACCCGCGCAGCGCCCAGGCGGGCCTGCTGGAGAAGCTGACGGCGCCGGTGGTCAGCGCACGCTGAGGTCGATGCCGACGCGCTTGAGCCACTCCGCTTCCTGGGTGAAGTCGGCCTGGGTCAGCGGGTTGGCGGCCAGCCAGTCGTCCGGGAAGTGGATCTCCAGGCTGCTCTCGGCCGCGCGCAGCTGCACCTTGGGCATCTCCTGGGTACCGCGGATGTGATGGAAGAGGATGGCGAAGCGCAGCAGCACGCACAGGCGCACCAGCTTCACACCCTCGGCGCCGAAGTCGGCGAGCTTGTCCTTGGGGATGTTGCGCCGATGGCCGCGTACCAGCAGCGCCAGCATCTGCTGGTCGAGGCGTGAGAAGCCGGCCAGGTCGGAATGCTCGACCAGGTAGGCGCCGTGCTTGTGGTACTGGTAGTGGGCGATGTCCAGGCCGATTTCGTGGACCCGCGCAGCCCACACCAGCAGTTCGCGGTGCCAGTCGTCGCTCAGGCCCCAGCTGTCCTTCACCTGCTCCAGCGCTTCCAGTGCCTTGCTTTCGACCCGCGCGGCCTGCTCCAGGTCGACGTGGTAACGCTCCATCAGTGCGCTGAGGGTGCGTTCGCGCACGTCCTCGTGATGGTGGCGGCCGAGCAGGTCGTAGAGCACGCCTTCGCGCAACGCCCCCTCGGAGTGGCTCATGCGCTGGATGTCGCAGGCATCGAAGATCGCCTCGAGAATCGCCAGGCCAGCGGGGAAGATGCCGCGCCTGTCCGGCTTGATGCCATCCAGGTCGAGCTTGTCGACGTCGCCGAGCTTGAAGAGCTTGCGCTTGAGCCAGGCCAGGCCTTCGGGATTGACCTCGCCGCTGCCCAGGCCGGCGGCCTGGATGGCCAGGCCGATGGCCTTGATGGTGCCCGAGGCGCCCACCGCATCTTCCCACTTGTGCCGGCGCAGGGCGTGCTCGATGCCCATCACCTCCAGGCGCGCCGCGGTGTAGGCCTGGGCGTAGCGCGCCGGGGTGATCTTGCCGTCGCGGAAGAAGCGCTGGGTATAGCTCACGCAGCCCATCTGCAGGCTCTCGCGCAGCAGGGGCTCGAAACGCAGGCCGACGATGAACTCGGTGCTGCCGCCGCCGATGTCGGCGACCAGGCGTTTGCCCGGGGTGGCGGCGATGCTGTGGGACACGCCGAGGTAGATCAGGCGTGCCTCCTCGCGTCCGGAGATGACCTCCACCGGATGGCCGAGTATCTCCTCGGCGCGGCGGATGAACTCGCCACGGTTGCGCGCCTCGCGCAGGGCATTGGTGCCGACGATGCGCAGCGCGCCCTCCGGCAGGCTGGCAGTCAGCTGGGCGAAGCGGCGCAGGCAGTCGAGGCCGCGGACCATGGCCTCTTCGCTGAGCAGGCGCTCCTCGTCGATGCCAGCGGCCAGCTGGACCTTGTCGCCGAGGCGCTCGAGCACGCGGATCTCGCCGTGATCGGCCTTGGCCAGAACCATGTGGAAGCTGTTGGAGCCCAGGTCGATAGCTGCAATCAAGGGAAAAGACTCGGCTGGAGTGTGCGGCATGGGGCATAGGTCTCGGTGCGGAACCATGCCATCCTGCCACGATAGGCCGGGTGAGCCAACGCATACCGACGCCGCAGGCGCCCCCGCGGCCCGCACAACTGACCGCCTTCAATCTCGGCTGGCAACGCCTGCGCGCAGGTGAATTTGTGCGGGTCCATAGTTAAGCTCAATGGTGTCTGCCTTCCTGTGCCAGGCAAGCCGGGCTATGATGTCGATCACTTTTTGCTTCCGAACACGGAGACTTTCCATGAGCGAATTCATCACCAACGTCAGCGATGCTAGCTTCGATGAAGAAGTTATCCAGGCTGAGGGTCCGGTATTGGTCGATTACTGGGCTGAGTGGTGCGGCCCATGCAAGATGATTGCCCCCGTTCTCGACGAGATCGCCCAGACCTACCAGGGCAAGCTGAAGGTGTGCAAGCTGAACATCGACGAGAACCAGGATACCCCGCCGAAGTACGGTGTGCGTGGCATCCCGACCCTGATGCTGTTCAAGAACGGCAACGTCGAAGCGACCAAGGTCGGCGCACTGTCCAAGTCGCAGTTGGCAGCCTTCCTCGACAGCAACATCTAAAGTCGCTGTGTGGCAAAAAGGCCTCGTATTTGCGGGGCTTTTTTCCGTCTGAAGGCTAGACGCCTTCGTCAGGCCGGTGTTACATTCGGCCTCGCTGCATTTCCTATGCAGCCCTCTGCAAGCCGTCGCCGACGCATTCCTACTCGAATACTCTCGCTACACCAGTAGGCGATCCGTTCGCCTTCTCAGCGGCGCGGCCTCCCAAGCTAATAGCTTATTCTCCCTCCTTCATGATTACGTCATTCCTATGAATCTGACCGAACTCAAGCAAAAGCCGATCACCGAACTGCTGGAAATGGCCGAACAGATGGGCATCGAGAACATGGCCCGTTCGCGCAAGCAGGACGTGATTTTCTCGCTGCTGAAAAAACACTCGAAAAGCGGCGAGGAAATTTCCGGTGATGGCGTGCTGGAGATCCTCCAGGACGGTTTCGGCTTCCTCCGCTCCGCAGACGCCTCCTACCTGGCCGGCCCGGACGACATCTACGTCTCGCCCAGCCAGATTCGCCGCTTCAATCTGCGCACGGGCGACACCATCGTCGGCAAGATTCGTCCGCCGAAAGAAGGCGAGCGTTACTTCGCGCTGCTCAAGGTCGATACGATCAACTACGATCGCCCGGAAAACGCGAAGAACAAGATCCTGTTCGAGAACCTGACGCCGCTGTTCCCCAACAAGCGTCTGGTCATGGAAGCCGGCAACGGCTCCACCGAAGACATCACCGGTCGGGTGATCGACCTCTGCGCGCCGATCGGCAAGGGCCAGCGTGGCCTGATCGTGGCGCCGCCGAAGGCCGGCAAGACCATCATGCTGCAGAACATCGCGGCCAACATCACCCGCAACAACCCCGAGTGCCACCTGATCGTCCTGCTGATCGACGAGCGCCCGGAAGAAGTGACCGAGATGCAGCGCACCGTGCGCGGCGAAGTGGTCGCCTCGACCTTCGACGAGCCGCCGACCCGCCACGTGCAGGTCGCCGAGATGGTGATCGAGAAGGCCAAGCGCCTGGTCGAGCACAAGAAGGACGTGGTCATCCTGCTCGACTCCATCACCCGCCTGGCGCGCGCCTACAACACCGTGATCCCGAGCTCCGGCAAGGTGCTCACCGGTGGTGTCGACGCCCACGCCCTGGAGAAGCCCAAGCGCTTCTTCGGCGCCGCGCGCAACATCGAGGAAGGCGGGTCGCTGACCATCCTCGCCACCGCGCTGGTGGAAACCGGCTCGAAGATGGACGAGGTGATCTACGAGGAGTTCAAGGGCACCGGCAACATGGAGCTGCCGCTGGACCGGCGGATCGCCGAGAAGCGCGTGTTCCCGGCGATCAACATCAACCGTTCCGGCACCCGCCGCGAAGAGTTGCTGACCGCCGAGGACGAGCTGCAGCGCATGTGGATCCTGCGCAAGCTGCTGCACCCGATGGACGAGATCGCCGCCATCGAGTTCCTCATCGACAAGCTGAAGGCGACCAAGACCAACGACGAGTTCTTCCTGTCGATGCGTCGCAAGTAAGTCGCTGGGCTGTCGCAAAGGCCGGGGAAACCCGGCTTTTGTGCATCTGCATCCCCGCTATCCTTCTGAATAACCCAGTTCGGCGCTAAACTTCGCGCCCCCACTGGCCTGCCCGAGACGAGGCTCCTGCATGCAGTATCGCGACCTGCGCGACTTTATCCGCGGTCTGGAACAGCGCGGTGAACTCAAGCGAATCCATACCCCGGTTTCCCCGGTGCTGGAGATGACCGAGATCTGTGACCGCACCTTGCGCAAGGCCGGCCCGGCGCTGCTGTTCGAGAACCCCACGGGCTTCGCCATGCCGGTGCTCGGCAACCTGTTCGGCACGCCCAAGCGGGTGGCCCTGGGCATGGGCGCCGAAGAGGTCGCCGAGCTGCGCGAGATCGGCAAGCTGCTGGCCTTCCTCAAGGAGCCGGAGCCGCCGAAGGGTCTGAAGGACGCCTGGTCCAAGCTGCCGATCTTCAAGAAGGTCCTGGCCATGGCGCCCAAGGTGCTCAAGGACGCGCCCTGCCAGGAGGTGATCGAGGAGGGCGAGGATGTCGACCTGGGCAAGCTGCCGGTGCAGACCTGCTGGCCCGGCGATGTCGGGCCGCTGATCACCTGGGGCCTGACCGTCACCAAGGGGCCGAACAAGGAGCGGCAGAACCTCGGCATCTACCGCCAGCAGGTGATCGGCCGCAACAAGCTGATCATGCGCTGGCTCAGCCACCGCGGCGGCGCCCTGGATTTCCGCGACTGGTGCGAGAAGTACCCGGGCCGCCCCTACCCAGTGGCGGTGGCCCTGGGCGCCGATCCGGCGACCATCCTCGGCGCCGTCACCCCGGTGCCCGACAGCCTTTCCGAATACGCCTTCGCCGGCCTGCTGCGGGGCAACAAGACCGAGCTGGTCAAGTGCCGCGGCAATGACCTGCAGGTGCCGGCCAGCGCCGAGATCGTCCTCGAGGGGGTGATCCATCCGGGCGAGATGGCCGATGAGGGGCCCTATGGCGACCACACCGGCTACTACAACGAGGTGGATCGTTTCCCGGTGTTCACCGTCGAGCGCATCACCCGCCGCCGTGAGCCGATCTACCACAGCACCTACACCGGGCGGCCGCCGGACGAGCCGGCGATTCTCGGTGTGGCGCTCAATGAAGTCTTCGTGCCGATCCTGCAGAAGCAGTTCCCCGAGATCACCGACTTCTACCTGCCACCCGAAGGCTGTTCCTACCGCATGGCGGTGGTGACCATGAAGAAGCAGTACCCGGGCCATGCCAAGCGCGTGATGCTCGGCGTCTGGTCGTTTTTGCGACAGTTCATGTACACCAAGTTCGTTATCGTCACCGATGACGACGTCAACGCGCGGGACTGGAACGACGTGATCTGGGCCATCACCACGCGCATGGACCCCAAGCGCGACACGGTGCTGATCGACAACACGCCGATCGACTACCTCGACTTCGCCTCGCCGGTCTCGGGGCTAGGCTCAAAGATGGGCCTGGATGCCACCCACAAGTGGCCGGGCGAGACCACGCGCGAATGGGGTCGCGCCATCGTCCAGGACGAGGCGGTGAAGCGACGGGTCGATGAACTGTGGAACGAGTTGGGAATTGATTGATGCGTGTCACTCTGCAACCTTCTGGTGCGGTGCTCGAGACTCAGCCGGGTGAGCGCATTCTCGATGCCGCCCGGCGCCTGGGCTACGACTGCCCGCAAAGCTGTCGCAACGGCAATTGCCATGTCTGCGCGGCGCTGCTGGTCGAGGGGCGCGTGCAGCAGGCCGGCGCCGAACTGGACCATGGCGAGCTGCTCACCTGTCTGGCCGAGCCGTTGGGCGACTGCGTGCTGCACTGGGACGGGGTGATGGCGCCCGGCGAGCTGGCGGTGCGCGAGCTGAGCTGTCAGCTGGTCGATTGCGTCGACGTTGGCGGCGATGTGTTCCGCGTGCACCTGCTCACGCCGGCTGGCAAGAGCCCGCGCTACCATGCCGGCCAGTACCTGCTGCTGCAGCGCGAGAATGGCGAGTACGCCGCCTTCTCCCTGGCTTCGGCGCCGCACCGTGGCCGCGAGCTGGAGTTGCATATCCTCGCGCGCGACGAGGCGACCCGTGGCTTGCTGGCCTTCCTCCGTGGCCAGGGCTTCGCCCGGGTGCAGCTGCCGTTCGGCGACACCCACCTGGCCGAGCTGCCGGAAGGGCCGCTGGTGCTGATCGCCGCCGGCACCGGCATGGCGCAGATGCACAGCCTGATCGAGCACTGCCGCGCCGCCGGCTTCAGGCATCCGGTGCACCTGTACTGGGGTGCCCGGCGCCCCGAGGACTTCTACCGGCTGCCGTGCTGGAGCGATTGGCAGGGGCTGGACAATCTGTTCCTGCATCAGGTGGTCAGCGACCAGTGCGGCTGGTCCGGGCGCTGCGGCCTGCTGCACGAGGCGGTGCGCGAGGACTTCGCCGACCTCAAGCCGCTGCACGTCTACGCCAGCGGCTCGCCGGCGATGGTCTACGCGACCCTGGATGCGCTGGTCGAGGCCGGCATGGACGCGCACCAGATGCGCGCCGACGTGTTCGCCTATGCGCCCAGGGGCTGAGCGCCGTTCATGAAAAAGGCCGCCAATCTGGCGGCCTTTTTCGTTGGCGCGGTCTACCTGATCTGCACCACCAGCTTGCCCACCGCCTGGCGCCGGCCGAGGCAGTCGATCGCCGCGCCGGCCTGCTCCAGTGCGAAGGTCTGCGAGACCAGCGGCTTGAGCTTGCCCTCGGCATGCCAGGCGAACAGCTGCTGGAAGTTGGCGGCGTTGTCCTGGGGCTGGCGTTGGGCGAAGGCGCCCCAGAATACGCCGACCACCGCGGCGCCCTTGAGCAGGGCCAGGTTGACCGGCAGCTCGGGGATGCGCCCGCTGGCGAAGCCGACCACCAGCAGGCGGCCGTTCCAGGCGATGCTGCGTACGGCTGCGTCGAACTGGTCGCCGCCCACCGGGTCGTAGATCACGTCGGCGCCCTGGCCGCCGGTCAGGCGCTTGACCTCGTCTTTCAGGCTCTGCTCGCTGTAGTTGATCAGCTCGTCGGCGCCCGCGGCCCTGGCCACTTCCAGTTTCTCCGCGCTGCTGGTCGCGGCGATCACCTTGGCGCCCATGGCCTTGCCGATCTCCACCGCGGCCAGGCCGACGCCGCCGGAGGCGCCAAGCACCAGCAGGGTCTCGCCGGCCCGCAGGTTGGCCCGCTGCTTGAGCGCGTGCATCGAGGTGCCGTAGGTCATGCCGAAGGCGGCGGCGCTGACGAAGCCCATGCTCGGCGGGATCGGCATGGCGTTGTAGCCGGGCACGGCCACCTGCTCGGCGAAACTGCCCCAGCCGGTCAGGGCCATCACCCGGTCGCCGACCTTGAGGTGGCCGACCTTCTCGCCGACCGCGCTGACCACGCCGGCGGCTTCGCCGCCCGGGGAGAAGGGGAAGGGCGGCTTGAACTGGTACTTGCCCTCGATGATCAGGGTGTCGGGGAAGTTGACCCCGGCGGCGTGCACCTCGAGGAGGATCTCGTTCTTCTTCGGCTCGGGGCTGGCGACTTCGTCCAGGACCAGGGTTTCGGCGGGGCCGAAGGCTTTGCACAGCACGGCTTTCATCGGGCGTTGTCCTCTGTGGTTATGCCCCCGCAGTGTAGGAAGCCGGCGGCGGCGGTCAACGAGCATGGTCGACCCTGATTGCGCGGCATAAGCGCCGGGCTTGGGTGCCGGCCCGGCAATGGCTATGCTAGGCCGCAATCTAGTGGAGATCTCGCTCGTGAAAGTCCTTATCGCTGCACTGCTCGCCCTGTCGCTGCCCCTGTCGGCCCTGGCCGAAGAGGAGGAGAAGGCCGCCAAGCCGCAGGTGATCTACCACAACCTGTTCCCGGCACTGGTCGGCAACTTCGGCGGCGGGCCGAAGCTGAAGTTCTACAAGGCCGATGTGGCCCTGCGCGTCAGTGGTCCCGAGGCCCAGGCCAAGCTGAAGCACCACGAACCGCTGATCCGCAATCAGCTGGTGATGCTGTTCGCCCAGCAGACCGAGGAGGGCCTGAGCGCGGCGGATGCCAAAGAGGTGCTGCGCCAGGAGGCGTTGAAGCAGGTGCAGCAGGTGCTGGCCCAGGAAGAGGGCCAGCCGGTGGTCGAAGACCTGCTGTTCAACAACCTGATCCTGCAGCGCTGACGAGGGCCTGCGCCTAGCGCAGGGCCAGGATCGCCGCCCACTGCTCGGTGCTGACCGGCATCACCGACAGGCGGCTGCCGCGCTGCACCAGGGGCAGCTCGAGCAGGGCGCTCTGCTGCTTCAGCTCGGCCAGCGGGATGACGCGGGCGAAGGCCTCGACGAAGCTCACGTCGACCGCGCTCCAGGGGTTCTTCGTGGCGCTGGCCTTGGCGTCGAAGTAGTGGCTCTGCGGGTCGAGCGCGCTCGGGTCGGCATAGGCCGGGCGGCTGATGCGGGCGATGCCGGCGATACCGGGCTCGGGACAACTGGAGTGATAGAAGAAGAATGCGTCGCCGGCCTGCATGGCGCGCAGGAAGTTGCGTGCCTGGTAGTTGCGTACTCCGTCCCAGCGGGTTTCACCGAGACGCTGCAGGTCGTGGATGGAGAGTTCGTCCGGTTCCGATTTCATCAGCCAATAAGGCATGAACTTTGCTCCATTTGGTCGGTCCGTTTATCGGGCTGATGGTCGCACGAGCCACCGACAACCGTTTGGCGCCAGATATTGCGAGGCTGCCGCAGTTGGTCGACAATGCCCGGCCTCGTGCCAGGCGCCTCGCGCGACCGATAAAAATAACGCCGCCGGTCCACCGCGCGCAGTGTGCCTTGAAGGAGGAGGCATTCGATGAAACGCAAGCCAGATCTATTGTGGGTATTGGTCATCCTGTTCAGCCTGGGCATGGTTACCACGGGTTACACCCAGAGCCTTTGGGATCGCCAGAGCCAGCCGCCGGTCGAGGCCGCTCAACAGCCCTGAGGCCCTCGCCCGGGGCCGCTTCGCCTGCCGTCAGTACCAGCCCTTGTCCGTTACCGTCGCCTCGAGCGGCACATCCCAGCTGGCCATGGTCAGCCGATCCACCTGCTGGCATTCGTGGGCCAGGCCCAGGAGGGTCGGCTTGTGCCAATTTTTGCGCATGTCGCGATAGCCCAGGCTGCGATCGTAGAAGCCGCCGCCCATGCCGAGGCGACCGCCATGGCGGTCGAAGCCGACCAGCGGCAACAGAATCAGGTCCAGCGCCCAAACCTTGCGTTGCTGTGCCCGATTGCGCCTGGGCTCGGGAATGCGGAAGCGGTTCGGGCTCATCTTCTCGTGGGCGCGTACCCGCTGAAACACCATCTTGCTGCGCGGCCAGTCGCTGAGCACCGGCAGGTAGGTGGCCTTGCCCCGGCGTTGGGCGGCGCGTAACAGTGGCCTGGGGTCGATCTCGCCGTCGTTGGGCAGGTACAGGGCAATGTGCCGGGCCCGGCGGAACAGCGGGTGCTGCGCCAGCTGGCGATACAGGCCCTGGGCGGCGCGGCGCTGGGCCTGGGGGCTGAGGCGGCGGCGGGCCTGGCGTAGCAGGCGGCGCAGTTGCGGGCGAGACAGGTCGTTGGCGTCGTGCATGATTCAGGCGGGTAAACCATCGCCGCGGACGGGCGCTGGGTAAAGAAGGGTGACTCCCCGACGTGCCGCTGTCGGTTTAGCCCTTGAACCCGAGAGTTCAAGGTGGAGGTTGCAGGAGGCGTTAAGGCTTTCCGTCAGGCGGACATGCACACCTGCCTCAACATGCAACCCCCGGGTTTGTGCGTATCGGCTCAGGGACATCACCAACTGGCGCACACCCCAGGGAGTGGCGGCCAGTATACCCGAATCGAGGCTGACGTCAGCCATTGTGACCATCGCCGTCGCTGCCCAGGGCGGTATCGACCCGCTCGAGCAGGCTGCGCACGTGGTCGCGGGTGCTGCTGGTGTGCTGTTCCAGGTGCTGCTGCTTGTGCAGCAACTCGTGGGAGATGTTCAGGGCGGCCATCACCGCCACGCGGTCGGCGCCGATGACCTTGCCGCTCGAGCGGATCTCGCGCATCTTGCCGTCCAGATAGCGGGCGGCGCTCTCCAGGTTGGCGCGCTCATCCGGCGGGCAGGCGATGCAGTATTCTTTGTCCAGGATATGGACGGTGACGGTATTCGACTGGGTCATGAGTCCTGCTCCAGGGCTTTCAGGCGCGAAATCATCGATTCGACCTTGTGCCGGGCCATTTCGTTCTTTTCGATCAGATGGGCGCGTTCCTCGCGCCAGGCCTTTTCATTCGCCAGGAGAAGTCGGTTGTGGGCCTTAAGCTGCTCGACGCGCTGGATCAGCAGGTCCAGCTTGGTCGTAAGGGCGTGCAGATCGGCGTCTTCCATGGGCTCTCGCTAAGGCAAGGATTGACCGGACTATATAGGAGCGGGCGGCCTCAAGGTCAAACCCTCGGATGGTCTTGCCGCGCCTGCCGGTGCTAGGATACGAGGCCTTCATTCTAGTGATTGCGCCGTCTGGCGCCTAGTTATCTATGCCGACTTCCAGTTCCGCCTATGCCGCCTTCGCCGCGTTGCTCGCCAGCAGCGCCAATCCCGTTTCTCCCGCCGAACTGCACGGCCTGCTGCTGGGGCGCAGTTGCGCCGGTGCCGGCTTCGAGGTCGCTCCCTGGCTGGCGGATGCCGCCGAGCTGCTCGGCGGCGCCCCCGAGGACAATGTACGCCAGGCGCTGATCGGCCTGCAGGAGATGGTCAAGGGTGAATTGACCGGCGAAGAGGTCACCGTGGTCCTGCTGCTGCCTTCCGACGAGGCGCCGCTGCAGGAGCGGGCCAAGGCGCTGGGCCTCTGGTGCCAGGGCTTTCTCGGCGGCTTCGGCCTGACGGCCGGCGACCGCGCGCTGAGTGCCGAAGCCATGGAGGTGCTGCAGGACCTGTCGGCCATCGCCCAGGTGCAGAACGCCCTGGAGGAGTCGGAAGACGGCGAGAACGACTATATGGAAGTGATGGAATACCTGCGCGTCGCGCCGCTGCTGTTGTTCAGCGAATGCGCCAAGCCGGTGGCGGCCGCCAAACCGTCGCTGCACTGATTCTTCATGCCCCCCACACCGGACCCTGCCTGCCAATGACCAGCATCCCCAAGTCGGAATACGCCCGTCGGCGCAAGGCGCTGATGGCGCAGATGGAGCCCAACAGCATCGCCATCCTGCCGGCCGCGCCGGTGTACATCCGCAACCGCGATGTCGAGCACGTGTACCGCCAGGACAGCGACTTCCAGTACCTATCCGGCTTTCCCGAGCCCGAAGCGGTGATCGCCCTGATTCCGGGGCGCGAGCACGGCGAATACGTGCTGTTCTGCCGCGAGCGCGACCCCGAGCGCGAGTTGTGGGACGGCCTGCGCGCCGGTCAGGACGGTGCGATCAGCCAGTACGGCGCCGACGATGCCTTTCCCATCGGCGACATCGACGACATCCTCCCCGGCCTGATCGAAGGCCGCGAGCGGGTCTACTACGCCATGGGCACCAACCAGGAATTCGACCGCCACCTGATGGAGTGGATCAACGTGATCCGCTCCAAGGCGCGCCAGGGCGCCCAGCCGCCGAACGAGTTCGTCGCCCTCGACCACCTGCTGCACGACATGCGTCTGTACAAGAGTGCCGCCGAGATCAAGGTAATGCGCGAGGCCGCGCAGATTTCCGCCCGTGCCCATATCCGCGCCATGCAGGCCAGCCGTCCCGGCCTGCACGAGTTCCACCTGGAAGCCGAACTGGACTACGAATTCCGCAAGGGCGGGGCGAAGATGCCGGCCTACGGCTCGATCGTCGCCGCCGGCCGGAACGCCTGCATCCTGCATTACCGCGAGAACGACGCGCCGCTCAAGGACGGTGACCTGGTGCTGATCGACGCCGGCTGCGAAATCGACTGCTATGCCAGCGACATCACCCGCTGCTTCCCGGTCAACGGCCGCTTCTCGCCGGAGCAGAAGGCCATCTACGAGTTGGTGCTGGCGGCCAACGAGGAGGCGTTCAATCACATCGCCCCGGGCAAGCACTGGAACGAGGCCCATGAAGCGACGGTGCGGGTGATCACCGCCGGCCTGGTCGAACTCGGCCTGCTCGCGGGTGAAGTCGACGAACTGATCGCCAGCGAGGCCTACAAGCCATTCTATATGCACCGCGCCGGCCATTGGCTGGGCATGGACGTGCACGACGTCGGCGACTACAAGGTCGGCGGCGTCTGGCGCGAGCTGGAGGTCGGCATGGCCATGACCGTCGAGCCGGGCATCTATATCGCGGCCGATAACCCGAACGTGGCCAAGAAGTGGCGCGGCATCGGCGTGCGCATCGAGGACGACGTGGTGGTGACCAAGGAGGGTTGCGAGGTACTCACCACCGGCGTGCCGAAGACCGTCGCGGAGATCGAGGCGCTGATGGCCGCGGCGCCGCGCGAGGTGGCCTGAGGCCATGCAGCGCGCCCATCTCGCGATCATTGGCGGCGGCCTGGTCGGCGCCAGCCTGGCCCTGGCCCTGCAGGGCGCGGCCAAGGCGCGCGGCTGGCAGATCTGCCTGATCGAGGCCTTTACCCCCGGCGACGCTTACCAGCCCAGCTACGACGCGCGCTCCACCGCGCTGTCCTACGGCTCGCAACAGATCTACCAGCGCCTGGGCATCTGGCAGCAGGTGACCAAGCGCGCCGAGCCTATCCGGCAGATCCACGTCTCCGACCGCGGCCGCTTCGCCGCGGCGCGCCTCAGTGCGATGGAGGAGGGCGTGCCGGCGCTCGGCTACGTGGTGGAGAACGCCTGGCTCGGCCAGTGCCTGTGGCAGGCCCTGGATCCGGAGGTGGTCAGCTGGCGCAGCCCGGCCCAGGTCACGCGTCTCGAGGCGCTGCCGGCAGGCTATCGCCTGACCCTGGACGATGACTCCAGCCTGGAATGCGAGCTGGCGGTGCTCGCCGAAGGCGGCCGCTCCGGTCTGCGCGAACAACTCGGCATCGGCGTCAGCCACCGCCCCTACGGGCAGAGTGCGCTGATCGCCAACCTCAGCCCGCAGGAAGCCCATCGCGGCCAGGCCTTCGAGCGTTTCACCGAAGACGGGCCGATGGCCCTGCTGCCGCTGCCGGACAACCGCTGTGCGCTGATCTGGACCCGGGCCGAGGCCGATGCCGAGCGTTTGCTGCGCCTGGATGAGGCGGCCTTTCGCGCTGAGCTGCAACAGGCCTTCGGTTACCGCCTCGGCGCCATTGGCCAGGTCGGCGCCCGTCATCTCTATCCGCTGGCGTTGATCGAGGCCCAGGAACAGGTGCGCCCGCACCTGGTGGTGCTGGGCAACGCCGCCCACAGCCTGCACCCGATCGCCGGCCAGGGTTACAACCTGTCGCTGCGCGACACTCAGGCGCTGGCCGAGGCACTGTTGGCCAGTCGCGCACCGCTCGGCGATTTCGCCGTGCTGCAGGGTTACCTGCAGCGCCAGCAGAGCGACCAGCAGCTGACCCTGGGCTTCTCTGACCGGGTCACCCGCCTGTTCAGCAATGGCGAACCGCTGCTCGCCGCCGGGCGCAACCTCGGCCTGCTCGGCCTGGACCTGTTGCCGCCGGCCAAGCGCTGGTTCGCCCGTCAGGCCATGGGCCTGGGCACCCGCGCGCAGTCTTGAGCCGGCGCATGGACAAGAACCGCGCGAGGGCCTTGTCGCCCTCGACTGCGCCGCTCTCCCCCTGGTGCCTGGGCGGCGGTCAAGCGCCGGCACGGGTATACACGACTCTCTACTTGCGGCTCGAGCCCCACGCGCGTCGCGCCGCCTAAGGAATGGACATGGATGCGGATCTGATCATCGTCGGCGCCGGTATGGTCGGCAGCGCCCTGGCGCTGGCGCTGCAGGACGCGGGCCTGGAAATTCTGCTGGTCGATGGCGGGCCGCTGAGTGTCGCGCCGTTCGACCGCAACGGCGCCTTCGAGCCGCGCGTCAGCGCGCTCTCGGCGGCCAGTCAGCGGGTGCTCGAGCGCCTCGGCGTATGGCCGGGCATCGCCGCACGGCGGGCCAGCGCCTACGGCGAGATGCAGGTGTGGGACGGTGCCGGCACCGGGCATATCCACTTCAGCGCGGCCAGCGTGCATGCACAGACCCTCGGTCATATCGTCGAGAACCGGGTGGTGCAGGAGGCCCTGCTCGAGCGCCTGCACGACAGCCGGGTGGGCCTGCTGGCCGGTGCGCGCCTGGAACGCCTGCGCCGCTCCGGCGACGGCTGGCTGCTGAACCTGGAGGATGGCCGTGAGTTGCGCGCGCCGCTGCTGGTGGCTGCCGACGGCGCCAACTCGGCGGTGCGCCGCCTGGCCGGCTGCGCCACCCGCGAATGGGATTACCTGCACCATGCCATCGTCACCAGCGTGCGCTGCAGCGAGCCGCACCGGGCCACGGCCTGGCAGCGCTTCACCGATGACGGTCCGCTGGCCTTCCTGCCCCTCGCTTCGGGCGACGGGCAGCACTGGTGCTCGATCGTCTGGTCCTGCGTGCCGGAGCAGGCCGAGCGCCTGATGAACCTGCCAGACGAGGCCTTCTGCGAGGCGCTGGGCAGGGCCTTCGAGCATCGCCTGGGGCGGGTGCTGCAGGCCGATAGACGCCTGCGCATTCCGTTGCGCCAGCGGCATGCCAAGCGTTACGTCGAGGACGGCCTGGCGCTGATCGGCGATGCCGCGCACAGCATTCACCCGCTGGCCGGGCAGGGGGTCAACCTGGGCTTTCTCGATGCCGCGGTGCTCGCCGAGGTGCTGCTGCACGCTCTGGGGCGCGGCGAGCGCCTGGCCGAAGAGCGGGTGCTGAGCCGCTACGAACGCCGGCGCATGCCCCACAACCTGGCGATGATGGCGGCGATGGAGGGTTTCGAGCGGCTGTTCCAGGCCGATCCGCTGCCGCTGCGCTGGCTGCGCAATGCCGGGCTCAACTGGGTCGACGGCCAGCCCGAGGCCAAGGCGCTGTTCGTGCGCCAGGCCCTCGGCTTGTCCGGCGACCTGCCCGAGTTGGCGCGACCCTGATCCGTGGCAGGGTCACTGCAGGCATTGCCTGCCGCCCCAGGTGCTCGGCCGCCGCTGTTCGCGATCTTGTCGTTGCCGGGACGGTGGCGTCGGAAATGCCTGGTTGAGAAACTAAATAGGATTCACTACTATTTGCCGACTGAGTTCACCTTCGACCAAGAGGCAGATCCATGCAAGTAAGCAAGCGTTTGTTCGCCGCCCTCACCCTCACCGCGCTGGCCGGCGCCGTGCAGGCCGCTGATGAAGTGGTGGTCTACTCCGCGCGTATCGACGAGCTGATCAAGCCGGTGTTCGACGCCTACACCGCCAAGACCGGTGTGCCGGTGAAATTCATCACTGACAAGGAGGCGCCGCTGCTGGCGCGCCTGAAGGCCGAGGGCGAGAACACCCCGGCCGACATGCTGATCACCGTGGATGCCGGCAACCTCTGGCAGGCCGAGCAGGAAGGCGTGCTCAAGCCGATCGAGTCGGCCGTCATCGAGCAGAACATCCCGTCGCAGTACCGCTCCAGCACCAATAGCTGGACCGGCCTGTCGCTGCGCGCGCGGACCATCGTCTACTCCACCGAGCGGGTCGAGCCGAGCGAACTGACCACCTACGAGGCCCTGGCCGACGAAAACTGGGAAGGCCGTCTGTGCCTGCGCACCAGCAAGAAGGTCTACAATCAGTCGCTGACCGCCACCCTGATTGAGAACCATGGCGCGGCCAAGACCGAGGAGATCGTCAAGGGATGGGTCAACAACCTGGCCACCGACGTGTTCTCGGATGACACCGCGTTGATCAAGGCCATCGACGCCGGCCAGTGCGACGTGGGCATCGTCAACAGCTACTACTTCGTCCGCCTGCTCAAGCAGAAGCCGGACCTCCAGGCCAAGCTGTTCTGGCCGAATCAGGACGGCCGCGGCGTGCACGTCAACCTGTCCGGTGCCGGTGTGACCAAGCATGCACCGCATGCCGAGGCGGCGCAGAAGCTGCTGGAGTTCATGACCACCGCCGAACCCCAGGCGATCTTCGCCAACCTGAATCAGGAGTTCCCGGCCAATCCGCAGATCGACCCGTCGCCGGATGTCGCCGCCTGGGGCCGCTTCAAGGCCGACAGCGTGCCGGTCGAGGTGGCGGGCAAGCGTCAGGCCGAGGCCACCATGCTGATGGATCGCGCCGGCTGGAACTGATGAAGGCCGGGTAGGGGGGATGGCGCTTTTTACATCCACCCTACCGCCAACCGGCTTTATACTCCCGACGCCCCGGCCTAGTCCGGGGCGTTGTGCTTTCTCAGTTCCGAGGATTCTGCGTGGCCCACCCTGCCCAGCGTCGCTGGTATCCCATCGCCTTTGCCGTTGCCCTTCTGGTGCTGTTACCTCTGAGCGTGCTGCTGTTCAGCTGGCACGAAGTGGACCGGCAGATCTGGGCCCACCTGTGGCAGACCCAGCTGCTGCGGCTGATCGGCAATACCCTGGTGCTGGTGCTCGGGGTGGCTGTCGGGGTGACCCTGCTCGGGGTCAGCCTGGCCTGGCTCACCAGCCTCTGTGAGTTCCCGGGTCGGCGCTGGCTGGATTGGGCGCTGATGCTGCCGTTCGCCATCCCCGCCTATGTGCTGGCGTTCGTCTTCGTCGGTCTGCTGGACTTCGCCGGGCCGCTGCAGAGCCTGCTACGCGAGCTGTTCGGCAGTGGCCTGCGGCTGCCGCCAGTGCGCTCCACCGGCGGGGTGATCATCGTCCTGGTGCTGGTGTTCTACCCCTACGTCTACCTGCTGGCGCGCAATGCCTTCCTGGCCCAGGGCAAGGGCCTGATGGAGGCGGCGCGGGTGCTGGGCCTGAGTCCCTGGCAGGCGTTCTGGCGGGTGGCCCTGCCGGTGGCGCGACCGGCCATTGGCGCCGGCCTGGCCCTGGCGGTGATGGAGACCCTGGCCGACTTCGGCGCGGTCTCGGTGTTCAACTTCGACACCTTCACCACGGCCATCTACAAGACCTGGTACAGCTTCTACAGCCTGACCAGCGCCACCCAGCTGGCCAGCCTGCTGCTGTTCGCGGTGATGCTCGCGCTGTATGGCGAACGCCGCGCCCGTGGCGCGGTGCGACCGAGCAACGAGCGGCCGCGCGGCAAGGTGCTGTATCACCTCACCGGCGGCCGGGCGCTGGCAGCCAGTGCCTGGTGTGGCCTGGTGTTCGCCTGCGCCTTCGTCATCCCGGTGCTGCAGTTGCTGGTGTGGTTCTGGCAGCGTGGGCGTTTCGATCTGGATGAGCGCTACAGCGCGTTGATCCTGCACACCCTCTATCTGGGCGGCCTGGCGGCGCTGGTCACCGTCAGCGTGGCCCTGCTGCTGGCCTTCTCCCGGCGCCTGGCGCCGACCCGGCTGATGCGCTCGGCGGTCGGCCTGGCCAATCTCGGCTATGCCCTGCCCGGCTCGGTGCTGGCCGTGGCGATCATGCTGGCGTTCAGCTATCTGGATCGCCACCTGGTGATACCGCTGTCCGGCTGGCTGGGCGGAGCCGGTCAACCGATGTTGCTGGGCAGCCTGTCGGCGCTGCTGCTGGCCTACCTGATCCGCTTCCTGGCGGTGGCCTATGGGCCGCTGGAGAACAGCCTGGCGCGAATCCGCCCGTCGCTGCCGGAGGCCTCGCGCAGCCTCGGCGTCGGCGGCGTCGGGCTGTTCCTGCGGGTCTACCTGCCGCTGCTGGTGCCCGGCGCCTTGTCCGCGGCGCTGCTGGTGTTCGTCGACGTGCTCAAGGAGATGCCGGCCACCCTGCTGATGCGCCCCTTCGGCTGGGACACCCTGTCGGTGCGGGTCTTCGAGATGACCAGTGAGGGCGAATGGGCGCGCGCCGCGCTGCCGGCCCTGACCCTGGTGCTGGTCGGCCTGCTGCCGGTGATCCTGCTGATTCGTCGCTCCGCCCGGCGCGTCGGTTAAGCGCAGCGGGCGGCGCCCCAGCCGCGCCTTTCCGGCCGGCTCATGGGCGCCTCCGACCGGTGAGCCGCCGGCCGAGATGACCCGCCCCGACCTTGCGGCTACAATGCGCGCCATTCGCTGCGACCGGTCATTGCCATCGGGAGGGCGGAATCCCCGCAAGCGCCCGACTCATGGGCGCAGCGCGGATTTCAGCGCCTGCTCGCAGCCCTGCCAAGCCCGGAAGGAGATACCTATGGGACAGCGCACAGCTCTTTACGACCTGCACCTCGCCTTGGGGGCCAAGATGGTCGACTTCGGCGGCTGGGACATGCCGCTGCACTACGGTTCGCAAGTCGAGGAGCATCATCAGGTGCGTCGCGACTGCGGGGTCTTCGACGTGTCGCACATGACCGTGGTGGACGTGTCTGGCGAGCAGGCCAAGGCCTATCTGCAGCACCTGCTGGCCAACGATGTCGAGCGCCTGCAGGTGCCCGGCAAGGCCCTCTACAGCGCCATGCTCAACGAGCAGGGCGGGGTGGTCGACGACCTGATCGTCTACCTCACCGGTGCCTCGGCGGTACAGCCCAGCTACCGCCTGGTGGTCAACGCGGCCACCCGCGACAAGGACCTGGCCTGGATGCGTCTGCAGGGCGCCGGCTTCGCCGTCGAACTGGATGAGCGCGCGGAGCTGGCCCTGCTGGCGATCCAGGGCCCGCGGGCACGGGCCAAGACCTCGGAGCTGGTGACCCAGGCGCGCGCCGCGCTGATCCACGAGCTGAAACCCTTCCAGGGCCTGGCCGAAGGGGACTGGTTTATCGCCCGCACCGGTTATACCGGTGAGGACGGCCTGGAAATCATGCTGCCGGCCGACCAGGCGGTGGCCTTCTTCAACGACCTGGTGGGTGCCGGCATCTCGCCGATCGGCCTCGGCGCCCGCGACACCCTGCGCCTGGAGGCGGGCATGAACCTGTACGGCCAGGACATGGACGAGCAGGTCTCGCCGCTGGCCGCCAACATGGCCTGGACCGTGGCCTGGGAGCCGGCCGCGCGCCGCTTTGTCGGGCGTGGCAGCCTGGAGGCGCAGCGCGCGGGCGCCGGCCAGGCCAAGCTGGTCGGCCTGGTGCTCGAGGAGCGTGGCGTGCTGCGCGCCCATCAGGTGGTGCGGGTCGAGGGCGTGGGCGAAGGCGAGATCACCAGCGGCAGTTTCTCCCCGACCCTGAACAAATCCATCGCCCTGGCCCGCGTACCGGCGGCCACCGCCGAGCGCGCCGAGGTGGAGATCCGCGGCAAGTGGTACCCGGTGCGCGTGGTCCAGCCGACTTTCGTGCGCCATGGCAAGGCCTTGATCTAGGCTTGGCCAAGGGCCTGGCGCAGCGCCAGCGGCTCGATTTCTTAGAGGCAGGTCCGCCGCGATCACCGGCGCCTGCTAAATTTTCCAGACGGCGCGGTCGCCGTCATGTCAGATGAGGAACGACACATGAGCACTATCCCCGCCGATCTGCGCTACGCCGCCAGCCACGAATGGGCCCGCCTGGAGGCGGACGGCAGCGTCACCGTGGGTATCTCCGACCATGCCCAGGAAGCCCTCGGCGACGTGGTCTTCATCGAGCTGCCGGAAGTCGGCAAGACCCTGTCCGCCGGCCAGGAAGCCGGGGTGGTGGAGTCGGTCAAGGCCGCGTCCGACATCTATTCGCCAATTGGCGGCGAAGTGATCGCCATCAACGAGTCCCTGGCCGACAGCCCCGAGAGCGTCAACGGCGACCCCTATGGCAGCTGGTTCTTCAAGCTCAAGCCGAGCGATGTCAGCGAGCTGGACAAGCTGCTCGACGCCGCCAGCTACAAGGCCAACGCCGACGCGGACGCCTAATCGTCCGGGCAGAACTCTGAGTTTTTCCTAAGCTGATAGAGCCTCGCATCGTCGAGGCTTTGTCTTTTTTAGCAGAGTGATGGCCATGCCCCAGACGCCCCGCCTTTCCCAGCTGCAGCAGCCCGACGCCTTCCTGCGTCGCCACCTCGGTCCGGATGCCGCCGAACAGCAGGCCATGCTGGCGAGCCTAGGCCTGCCCAGTCGCGCCGCGCTGATCGAACAGACGGTGCCGCCGGCGATCCGCCTGAACCGTCCGCTGGAGTTGCCGGCGGCCCTCGACGAACAGGCCGCCCTGGCCAAACTGTGGGGCTATGCCGAGCAGAACCAGGTGTGGACCAGCCTGATCGGCATGGGCTACCACGCTACCATCACCCCCACGGTAATCCTGCGCAACGTGCTGGAGAGCCCGGGCTGGTACACCGCCTACACGCCCTATCAGCCGGAGATCGCCCAGGGGCGCCTGGAGGCACTGCTGAATTTCCAGCAACTGACCATCGACCTGACCGGTCTGGAGCTGGCCAGCGCCTCGCTGCTCGACGAGGCCACCGCCGCCGCCGAAGCCATGGCCCTGGCCAAACGCGTGGCCAAGAGCAAGAGCAACCTGTTCTTTGTCGACGAGAACTGCCATCCGCAGACCATTTCCGTGGTGCAGACCCGCGCCGAGGCGTTCGGCTTCGACCTGGTGGTCGAAGCCGTGGACAAGCTGGGCGAACACCAGGTATTCGGTGCGCTGCTGCAATACCCGGATACCCACGGCGAGATCCGCGACCTGCGGCCACTGATCGAGCTGCTGCACGCCCAGCAGGCGCTGGCCTGCGTTGCCTGCGACCTGCTCAGCCTGTTGCTGCTGACCCCGCCGGGCGAGCTGGGTGCCGACGTGGTGTTCGGTTCGGCGCAGCGCTTCGGCGTACCGATGGGCTACGGCGGCCCCCACGCGGCCTTCTTCGCCACCCGCGACGCCTTCAAGCGGGCCATGCCCGGGCGGATCATCGGTGTGTCCAGGGACACCCGCGACAACGTCGCGCTGCGCATGGCCCTGCAGACCCGCGAGCAGCATATCCGCCGCGAGAAGGCCAACTCCAACATCTGTACCGCCCAGGTGCTGCTGGCCAACATCGCCAGCTGCTACGCGGTGTACCACGGCCCCGAGGGCCTCAAACGCATCGCCCAGCGCGTGCACCGGCTGACCGCGATCCTCGCCGCCGGCCTGGCGCAGAACGGCATCGCCCGCGACAACCGGCATTTCTTCGACACCTTGACCCTGGAGGTCGGTGGCAGCCAGGCGGCGATCATCGAGTCGGCCAAGGCGGTGCGGATCAACCTGCGCATCCTTGGCCGCGGCAAGCTCGGCGTCAGCCTCGACGAGACCTGCGACGAGCGGACGGTGATGCAGCTGTTCGCGGTCTTCCTCGGCGCCGACCACGGCCTCAGCGTGGCCAAGCTGGACCAGGGCGAGGTCGCCGACGGCATTCCCGCGGCGCTGCTGCGTAGCTCCGGCTACCTGAGCCATCCGGTGTTCAACGCCCACCACAGCGAAACCGAGATGCTGCGTTACCTCAAGCAGCTGGAGAACAAGGACCTGGCGCTGAACCAGGCGATGATTCCGCTCGGTTCCTGCACCATGAAGCTCAATGCCACCAGCGAGATGATCCCCATCACCTGGCCGCAATTCGCCAACTTGCACCCCTTCGTGCCGCAGGACCAGGCCCTGGGCTACAAGGCGATGATCGACGAGCTGGAGGCCTGGCTGTGCGCCATCACCGGCTTCGATGCGGTGTCCATGCAGCCCAACTCCGGGGCCCAGGGCGAATACGCTGGGCTGCTGGCGATCCGCCGCTACCACGAGAGCCGCGGCGACAGCCAGCGCACCATCTGCCTGATTCCGGCCTCGGCCCACGGCACCAACCCGGCCTCGGCGCAGATGGCCAGCATGCGCGTGCAGATCGTCGAGTGCGACGTCGAGGGCAACGTCGATCTCGACGACCTCAAGCGCAAGGCGGCCGAGGCCGGCGAGCAACTGGCCTGCCTGATGGCCACCTACCCCTCGACCCATGGCGTCTACGAGGAAGGCATCCGCGAGATCTGCGAGGTGATCCACCGCCATGGCGGCCAGGTGTACATGGATGGCGCCAACCTGAACGCGCAAGTGGGGCTGACCCGTCCGGCCGATATCGGCGCCGACGTGTCGCACATGAACCTGCACAAGACCTTCTGCATTCCCCACGGCGGCGGTGGTCCGGGCATGGGGCCGATCGGCGTGCGCGCGCACCTGGCGCCCTTCGTCGCCAACCACCCGGTGGTCGAGCTGCAGGGGCCCAACCCGCAGAACGGCGCGGTCAGCGCGGCGCCCTGGGGCAGCGCCAGCATCCTGCCGATCAGCTGGATGTACATCGCCATGATGGGCCCGCAGCTGGCCGATGCCACCGAACTGGCGATTCTCGGCGCCAACTACCTGGCCAACCAGCTGGGTGGCGCCTTCCCGGTGCTGTACAGCGGCCGCAACGGCAGGGTGGCCCACGAGTGCATCCTCGACCTGCGCCCGCTCAAGGCGGAAACCGGGATCAGCGAGGAGGACGTGGCCAAGCGCCTGATCGACTACGGCTTCCACGCCCCGACCATGTCCTTCCCGGTGCCTGGCACATTGATGATCGAGCCGACCGAAAGCGAGAACAAGCACGAGCTGGACCGATTCATCGAGGCCATGTTGAGCATTCGCGAGGAGATCGCCAAGGTGCAGCGCGGCGAATGGCCGGCCGAGGACAACCCGCTCAGGCACGCCCCGCATACCCTGGCCGACATAGTCGGGCCCTGGCAGCGGCCCTACAGCACCGAGGAGGCGGTGACCCCGACGGCCCACTGCCGAGCCCACAAGTACTGGCCGACGGTCAACCGGGTGGACAACGTCTATGGTGACCGCAACCTATTCTGCGCCTGCGTGCCGCTGGATGCTTATCGGGAGTGAAGATGCTCAAACGCCTGCGGCCAGCCATGGGCGGCCGCAGGCGCTGTGCCGCGATTAGTGTGGCTCGGCGGCGAGGATGGCGCCGGCCAGCTCCATGTCGCTGGCCTGCAGCTCGGGGTGTTCGCGGCGCACCTGCTGCAGCGCCGCCTCCAGATAGGGTCCGCGAATCTGCCCGGCGCTGGCGATAAAGCTGCTGGCGTCGTCCTGGGCCGGCACGATGAGCTTCTTGTCCTTGAAGGTCAGGTAGGTCGAGGCCGTGGTCGCCCCGGACGAGAGGATGTCGCGCCAGGTGGTTTCGGCGAATGCCGGCGCGGCGGCCAGGGACAGGGCGGCAAGGAGGGGCAGGCTGAAGTGGTGCATGCGAATGACTCCCGGGCAGTGGTGATATAGCTCAGAGTCCCAAGGGGGGCGCGGGTTCCGGCGATATGACCAATTGCATCGGCAGCCGGCTCGGGTCTACCCCCAATCATGCTGGCGCAGCCGCGAGCGACCGTAGCCTACGGCCCTCGCGGACAGGCTAGGCGCGTCCTCATGCCGCCGCTTCGACCTTGAGCAGCACGCCCTCCTGGCCGATCACCTTGACCGTGCTGCCGGCCGGCAGGTCCGGGCCGCTGACCAGCCACAACGAGTCACCGGCCTTGATCTTGCCGCGCCCACCGCTGATCGCCTCATGCAGGACGAACTGGCGACCCAGCAGTTCGCTGCCGCGATCGTTCAGCCCGGGCTGATCGGACGGTTTAGCCGCGGTGCGCTGGCGCCGCCACCAGAACACTGCGGTGAGTACCGAGAGGCTGCCGAACAGGAGAAACTGCACCGCCCAGGGCAGGTCGGGGAACAGGTAGGTGAGCACGCCGACGCCGGCGGCGGCCATGCCGATCCACAGCAGGTAGCCGCCGGCGCCGAATACCTCGAGGATCAGCAGCAGGGTGCCGAAGGCCAGCCAGTCCCAGAACGACAGGTGTTGCAGGTACTGCCACATCGCTTAGCCCTTCCGCTCGCTCGAGGCCGACCCGGCATGGGCCGTCCCGGCGAAGGTGGCTTTGACGATCTCGCCGATGCCGCCCACCGCGCCTATCACCTGGCTGGCCTCCAGTGGCATGAGGATCACCTTGCTGTTGTTGGCCGAAGCCAGCTTGCCCAGGGCGTCGACATATTTCTGCGCGACGAAGTAGTTCACCGCCTGCACATTGCCGCTGGCGATCGCATCCGACACCACGCGGGTGGCTTCGGCTTCGGCGGCCGCGGCACGTTCGCGGGCCTCGGCTTCGAGGAAGGCGGCCTGGCGCTCACCCTCGGCCTCGAGAATCTGCGCCTGCTTCTTGCCTTCGGCCGTGAGAATCGCGGCCTGGCGCAGCCCTTCGGCCTCGAGGATCTGCGCGCGCTTGATGCGCTCGGCCTTCATCTGGCCGGACATGGCGGCCATCAGGTCTTCGGGCGGGCTGATGTCCTTGATCTCGATGCGGGTGATCTTGATGCCCCAGGGCGCGGTGGCCTCGTCGACGGTCTTGAGCAGACGCTCGTTGATCGCATCGCGCTGGCTGAGCATGGCGTCCAGCTCCAGGGAGCCGAGCACGGTGCGGATATTGGTCATCACCAGGTTGCGGATCGCATGTTCGAGGTTGTTCACCTCGTAGGCGGCCTGGGCGGCGTTGATCACCTGGAAGAAGCACACCGCGTCGATCTGCACGGTGGCGTTGTCGGAGGTGATCACCTCCTGCGGCTCGATGTCCAGCACGCTCTCCATGACGCTGAGCTTGCGGCCGATGCGGTCCATCACCGGCACGATGATGTTGAGCCCGGGTTTCAGCGTGGTGGTGTAGCGGCCGAAACGCTCCACCGTCCACTGGGAGCCCTGGGGCACCACCTTGAAACCCATGAAGACCACGGCCACGGCGAGGCCGACGAAGAGAAAGATGACACTGCCGATTTCCATTAAAAGCTAGCTCCTTGTGCTGTGCGGATCGGGCGCGATTGTATGCCTATAGTCGCTGCTTTGCCGGAGCGCCAGGCCGGGCTGTGATTCAGTGCCCAGGCTTTTGCAGGGCGGCGAGCAGGCGGGCGTCGCGGGCATAGATGTCGTTGCGCAGAATCAAGGTGCCGTCCGGGTCCACGTGGGCGGTCCAGTAGGCCATGACGATCGGCAGGCGCCGCTTGATCGGGTAGTTCTGCGTGCGCTTGCTGGCCAGGCGCCGGAGGATCTCCGCGCAGTCCTCGGCCGGCAGCAGGGTCTGCAGCAACTGCAGAATCCCTTCGATGCGCACGCAACCCGAACTGAAGGCCCGTGGCGACTTGGCGAACAGGTGCTGGCTCGGGGTGTCGTGCAGGTACACGGCGAAGGGGTTGGCAAAGCGGATGGTCAGCTGGCCGAGCGGGTTATCCGGCCCGGCGTCCTGACGCAGGATGATGCGCCCCGGGTTCTCCCAGTCGATGCCGGCCGGGTCGAGTGGATTGCCGGCATAGTCGAGCACGCGCATGTTGTGCTGTTGCAGATAGTCCGGGTCGCGGAGGATCTCCGGGACCTTGTCCTCGCGCAGGATGGTCGGCGGCACGCTCCAGGTGGGGTTGAGCGTCAGGCGGCTGACAAGCGACTTGAGCTGCGGCGTCTGCCGGTCCGCGCGGCCGACCACGGTGCGGCCCTGCCAGCGCAGCTGCCGATTGCGGTAATAGCTGAGCAGGCCGCCGGCGATATCCACCAGCAGGGTCTCCGCCTCGATGTCGCCGGCCAGCCAGCGCCAGCGCTCCAGGTTGACCCGTAACTGACCGAGGCGGTCGGCGGCAGGGGTGTTCAGCGCGCTCAGGGTGTCGGGGCCGACCAGGCCATCGGCCTGCAGGCCGTGACGGCTCTGGAACTGCTCTACTGCCGCCAGCATGGCGGGGTCGTACAGTGTGTCGTCGGCCTGCGGGCGTTCTCCGAGGTAGCCGCCGGCCACCAGGCGCGCTGCCAGCAGCGCCACCCGTTCATCACGCGTGCCCGGGCGCAGCAGGCGTCCGGGAGGGATCGGCGTCCATTCGATCACGGGCTGGCGCCGACGCTCGGCGTAGGCGCGACGCAATGCCTGGTACTGCGCCAGTTGTGGGCGCGCGGCGGCGAAGGCCGCCGCCGGCCGTTCCAGGCCGCGCCGGGCCAGCTCGAGCAGCGCGGGGCGTGGTGTTGGCGAGGCGCTCTGCGGGGCGCGCCAGAATGGCTCGAGGGTTTCCTGTGGCAGGCGCCCGAGCGACAGGTGCTGCAACGCGCGAAGGTAGCTGCGACTGGCCTGTAGTTCGGCGCAGACGCTTTGCTGTTCGGCGGATGAAGAGGCGTGGGCGGGCCAGTCCAGAGGGTAGTCAGTCGGGTCGAGCCCGTCGTCGCGCAGCTGCTCCAGCTCGCTCAGCAATGCCGCTCGTCGGCTGGGCTCCTGCCAGAGCGGGGCGAAGGCGCGACGCTGGTAAAACTCATGGAGTCGGCCGGACGCCTCTAGCTCGGTGGCTGCAAGCCCGGGCGCGCAGGTTTCGGCGCGTTGCTCGAATGTCAGGCGGATGCTTTCCTGCAGCGGCTCGCTGGCTGCGCAGGCAAGGGTGACGGCGAACAGCAGACAGCCGGTGATGAGGCCATGTGCGGTTTTTTTGTACACTTGTCGACTCCAGCCCATGGTTCGCTAGCAAGCCTAGTCGAACAGGCTTTCATCCATTACGCAAACCATGGCCGCAGTCGATCGGAGCCCGGCACCCAACGGGGCGGGACTAGGAGCAAGGCTTTGATGGGGGGAGTGTGACCAGACTGCTTCGGCGCCTGTGCCTTTTCGGTGTGTGGATTTTCCTGTTTGCGTCGCCACTGCAGGCCGGCGGAGCCCCGGCCGCGGGCCTGTCGGATAGCCTGGCACGGGTGGCCCCCGGACTGGATCGCCAGGTCCTGCAGCATGCCGTGGCGGCCATGCAGTGCGCGGTCAATCATGGCGCCGACCCGGCGCGTCGCCTGGCGGTGATCGACTATTCGCTGCCGTCCACGGCCAAGCGTCTGTGGATCTTCGACCTCGAGCGAAAGGAGCTGGTGCTGCACGATCTGGTCGCCCATGGGCGCCTGTCCGGGGAAAACCACGCCAGGCGCTTCTCCAATGTGGTCGACAGTTTCCAGTCGAGCCTGGGCCTGTTTCGCACCGCCGAAAGCTACCGCGGCAAACATGGCTATTCATTGCGCATGGATGGCCTGGAGCCGGGGGTCAACGATCGCGCCCGGGAACGGGCCATCGTCATCCACGGCGCCGCCTACGTCGATCCGCGCCTGGCCAGCACCCAGGGGCGCATCGGCCGCAGTTTGGGCTGCCCCGCGGTGCGCCCGCAGGTGGCGCGCCTGGTGGTCGACCAGCTCAAGGGCGGGCAGTTCATGTTCGCCTGGTATCCCGACCAGGGCTGGTTGCGCAGTTCCGCCTACCTCAACTGCCGGCCCCAGCAGCTCGCCACCCTGCGCTGATTCCGGCGCTCAGCCGTAGCTCGCCTGGGGGCCGCAAACCCGGTTACGGCCGTCCTGTTTGGCCTGGTACAAACGCTCATCCGCGGTGTTGATCAGCTGTTCCAGGTGGGGCTGCTGCTCGCGGCTGACCACGCCGAAGCTGGCGCTCGGGGTCAAGGGCGCATCGCGGCCATGCAGGCTCAGGCCGGCGATGGCCTGGCGCAGTCGCTCGGCCAGCACCAGGGCCTCGTCGAGGCTGGTATTGGGCAGCAGCAGCAGGAATTCCTCACCGCCCCAGCGCGCCAGCAGGTCGCCGGTGCGGCATTGTTGGGTGAGCAGGCGGGCGGTGGCGATCAGGCAACTGTCGCCCGTGTCGTGACCATGGCGGTCATTGATGTCCTTGAAGTGATCCAGGTCGAACATGATCAGCGCCAGCGGCTGCGCATGACGCCGCGTCGTGCTCCACAGGGCATTGCCCTGTTCGAGAAAGGCGCGGCGGTTGAGCAGGCCGGTCAGCGGGTCGGTGCGCGCCAGGGATTCGGCCTGACGCCGGGCGTGCTGGTGCTGGCGCATCTGGTAGGCCAGGGCCAGGGCCAGCAGGGTGGCTTCCAGGGCAATGCCGATATCCACGGCGCGGTAGGTCAGCTCGGTGAAGGGCAGCAGGCCCCATACGCTGAGATCGGTCAGGGCGGTCCCGAGCATGCCGCACAGGGTCGCCGCGAGGAAGTAACGGGCGGCTAGCCGACCGCGGCGCAGGCTGATGACGCCCAGAACCACCATCAGCAGGGTGTAGATCAGCACGCTGGCGAAGGCCAGCCAGAGGGCCGTGGCGTGCCAGTCGAAGGCGATGCAGGGCAACAGCAGTAGCACGCTGGCCGTGGCGCCACGACTGACGGCGCGGGCCAGACGCGGCGCATGGGCATCCAGGTCGAGGAAATGACGGGCGAAGTGCAGGCCGAGCCAGGCGACCGCGCTCATCAGGGCCGGGTTGGCGTAGCGTTTGAGCAGCAGAGAGTCCGGCCACAGCCAGGTCCCGGCATGGCCGGTATAGGACAGGTTGAGCAGGATGAAGGCGGCGAGGTAGAGCGAGTAGTTGAGGTTGTTGCGGTCCTTCAGGCCGGCATAGAGCATCAGGTTGTAGGCCATAAGCGCCAGCATGAAACCGTACAGGGCGCCGTAGCCGTATTGCGTGCTGGTGCGCGCGTGCTCGAGGTCGCTGTCGCTCAGCAGGCGCACGGGAAGGATCAAGGGGTCCCCGCTGTGGGCCTGCACGTAGAGTTCCGAGCGCCCCGGCGGCAACTCCAGCGTCAGCAGATAGTCCATGCCGGGGGTGGCCTGCAGCCCCTGTAGTTGCCCGTCCCCGGCCTTGACCCGATGCAGCACGCGGCCGTCGCTCAGCAGATGAATATTCAGCTGGTCGATCCAGGCCTTGCCCAGTTGCAGGGTGCGCCGCAGCGGCTGATCGGACGGATTGATCAGCGGCAGGTACAGCCAGTGGGCGGCTGCGCCGATGCCCAGGCGCGGCACGGCGTGCGGCGAAGGTTGGAAGGCGCCGGCCTGGCGGGCGCGGATGGCGGCCTCGAGGCCGATGGGCTCGGGCGTGCTGAGCAGGCTGAGGTGCCGGCCGAGGGGCTGAGTCTGCTCGGTGACTTCGAGCCAGGCCAGGGCTGGCGCCGGCAGGCACAGCAGCCAGGCCAGGCAGAACAGCCGGAGCAGGTGCGCGCTCATGCGGACGTGCGCCTGCTCATCAGCGCTGCTCGCTCTGCGGGGTGACGCGCAGTACTTCCTCGATGGTGGTCTGGCCCGCGGCGATTTTTTGCGCGCCGGACAGCCTCAGGCTGCGCATGCCTTCCTTGAAGGCCTGGCGGCGCAGGGCGATGAGATCGGTGTCGGCGGTGATCAGCGGCTTGATCGAGTCGCCCAGGAGCATGATCTCGTAGACCCCGGCGCGACCGCGGTAGCCGGTGTCGCGGCATTCCAGGCAGCCCACGGCCTGGTGCGCGCCGCTCGGCATGGGGGTTTTCCAGGGTTTGGTCAGGCTCAACCAGTCGTTCTCGTCCAGGCTGTGCGGCGCCTTGCAGTGCGGGCACAGGGTGCGCACCAGGCGCTGGGCCATGACCCCGAGCAGGGTGGCCTTGAGCAGGTAGTGCGGCACGCCGAGTTCGAGCAGGCGGGTGATGGCGCTGGGGGCGTCGTTGGTGTGCAGGGTGGAGAGCACCAGGTGGCCGGTGAGCGCCGCCTGGATCGCCATCTCGGCGGTCTCCAGGTCGCGGATCTCGCCGATCATGATGATGTCCGGGTCCTGGCGCATCAGCGCGCGTACGCCGCTGGCGAAGGTCAGGTCGATGTTGTGCTGCACCTGCATCTGGTTGAACGCGCCCTCGATCATCTCGATCGGGTCTTCGATGGTGCAGACGTTGACCTCGTCGGTGGCCAGCTGCTTGAGCGTGGTGTAGAGGGTGGTGGTCTTGCCCGAGCCGGTCGGCCCGGTGACCAGGATGATGCCGTTGGGCTGGCTGGTCATGCTCTGCCAGCGCTTCAGGTCATCGGCGGAGAAGCCCAGCTGGTCGAAGCCCTTGAGCAGCACCTCGGGATCGAAGATGCGCATCACCATCTTCTCGCCGAAGGCGGTGGGCAGGGTGGACAGGCGCAGCTCGACCTCGCCGCCTTCCGGGGTCTTGGTCTTGACCCGGCCGTCCTGGGGCTTGCGCTTCTCGGCGACGTTCATTCGCCCCAGGCTCTTCAGGCGGCTGACCACCGCCATGGTCACCTGGGGCGGAAATTGATAGACGGTGTGCAGTACGCCGTCGATGCGAAAACGCACGCTGCCCTGCTCGCGGCGCGGCTCGATGTGGATGTCACTGGCGCGCTGCTGGAAGGCGTATTGGAACAGCCAGTCGGTGATGTTGATGATGTGCGCGTCGTTGGCGTCAGGCTCCTGGTCCTGGGCGCCGAGGCTCAGCAGCTGCTCGAAGTTGCCGCTGCCGCTGATCTTCTGGTCCACCGCGGTGGCGCCGCTGACCGACTTGGCCAGGCGATAGAACTCCACGGTGAAGCGCTGGATGTCCGCCGGGTTGGCCACCACCCGCTTGATCGGGCGCTTGAGCACGTGGGTCAGGTTGGCTTCCCAGCTGTGTACCAGGGGCTGGGCGCTGGCGATGGTGACCTGCTCGCTGTCCACCGCCACGGCGAGGATCTTGTGGCGCTGGGCGAAGGCGTAGGACATCAGCGGGGTGACGGCGGCGACATCGATCTTCAGCGGGTCGATGCGCAGGTAGGGCTGGCCGGCGAATTCCGCCAGCCAGACCGTGAGGCCTTCCAGGTCGAGCTTCTTGCCCGGTCGCTTGAGGTCGTCGAGCTGCTGCGCGGCGAGGAACTCCAGGGGATGCTGCTGGTTATTCACCGCGCTGCGGCGGATCGCCAGGCACTGCTCGGCGCTGTCCTGGTCGACCCGGCCCTGGCCGACCAGCTCACGCAAAAGGTCGTTGAGTTCGAGCACCCGGTCTTGGGTGGTGGGGGCAAAGGCGGACATGCGGGCTCCTCGGTAGCGCGGCCTGGGGTCAAGCATAGCCAGGGGGGCGTCTTCCGTGGCTAGCGCTAGGATGCCCGAAAACCCCTGCTGGAGCGAAGTGCTGCGACGTGACCCATTACCCAGTGCGAGCGGCACCCGGCGCCAGGCTGTGATCCAGGTGTCGCCAGTCGACCTGCCAGACGCAGACCAGGCCGCGCAGCTTGTTCGCCAGCACCCCGGCGCGGTGCAGCGACAGGCCCGGCAGCCGTAGCTGAACATGCAGGTCGCCGTCCTGCTGGTGTGCCTGCAGGTGTTGGGGCAGCAGCTGCAACTGGGCGAACAGGCCGAGCAGGCGGCACAGCACGTCGGCGTCGGCCTCGGTGCGCAGCCGGTATTCGACGCTGTGCTCGGGGCGCTCCTGCCAGGGATCGCGGCGGTTGCAGGGGGTGGGCAAGGGCGTGGTGTCGGGCATGGCGGTATCTCGGGGCGACTTTTTCCCAGTTTCATTCTTTCCGGAGCAAAAGTTCTGCCTGGTTTTCTGTCGTGCTGGGTCATTTGTGGATAGTCTTGCCGGATACTGTCGATCTAGAGGAAATTTTATGTCCGTTACCCTGGATGCCTACGATCGGCGCATTCTCGCCCTGCTGCAGGAGGATGCCGGGCTTTCCACCGCCGAGATCGCCGAACGCGTCGGGCTGTCGCAATCGCCCTGCTGGCGGCGCATTCAACGGCTCAAGGAGGAAGGGGTGATCCGCCGCCAGGTGACCCTGCTCGAGCGCAAGAAGGTCGGCCTCAACGCCCAGGTGTTCGCCCAGGTCAAGCTCAACGCCCACGGCCGTTCCAACCTCACCGAGTTCGCCGCGGCCATGGATGGGTTTCCCGAGGTGCTGGAGTGTCACGTGCTGATGGGGTCGATGGACTTCATGCTGCGCATCGTCACTCGCGATATCGAGGCCTACGAGCGTTTCTTCTTCGAGAAGCTGTCACTGCTGCCGGGGATCCAGGAGGTCAACTCCATCGTCGCCCTGTCGGAGATCAAGTCCACCACCAGCCTGCCCCTGGGCTAGGGGCAGCAGGGGGCGGCGCCCCCTTGTGGGAGGGCGTCGGCTGGCGTCTGGGGGCCGCGTGCGGGGGCTACCTGACCAGCGTCTTCCAGGCCTTCAGGCTTTGCAGGATCTGCGCCTGGCTGGCGCGCAGCTGGCGCTGCTCCTCGTCCAGCGGCTGCAGGGCCAGCAGCTGGTACTTGTTCAACTCGCCGTACAGGCGGTCGACCTCCGGTATCTCGAGCAGGCCCCTGGCCAGGCGCAGCCAGACGAGCAGGCGCTCGATGCGCGGCAGCTGCTCGCCGAGGTCTTCCGGCTGTTGCTGGTAGCGCTTGAGTTGCAGGGCGGCGCCTTCCTCGGCGAGCAGGGTCGGCAGCCAGTTGCCCAGCGGGGCGGCGCCTTGGCGGTTGCCGCGGTTGTTGCGCTCGGCGGTCCAGCTGCGGGCCAGCAGCCAGCGCGAGGCGTGCAGGGAAAACTGGCCCCAGCGGGTGTCGTCCAGTTCGCCTGCGAACTGCCCCGGGGCGTTGTGCCGCACGGCCTCGTCGTGCTGGCCGGCCTGAACGCGTGGGCGCCAGTCGTTCAGCAGGGCGTCGAGACGCTGGCGCAGCTCGCTGCTGCTGGCCCGCGGCGCCGCCTGACCAAGGCTGCCGAGCAGCGCGCGCAGGTCGACCAGCTGCTCCAGCCAGTCCACCAGCAGGCGCCAGTGGCCGTTGAAGCGGTACTGTTCGGCCAGGCGCTGGCTGCTGCCCAGCAGGTGCCAGGCCAGGGCGGCGAAGCCGTCGTCCAGGCTGGTTTCTGCCGTCAGTTGCGGCGCCGGCAGGCTGAGGGCGTAGCTGCCGGCATCGAACAGCCGATAGCCGCGCTCGGCCTTGCTGATGTCGCACGGCATCAAGGGCAGGTCGGCCGCCAGCTCGGCGGCCAGCTCCAGCAGTGCGCCGGGCTCGCCCTGGCGCAGCTCCAGTTCCAGTTCGCAGATTTCCTCCTGCTGGTCGCTGGCGACGACTTGGCCGAGGTCCAGCGCCGCCTCGATCACCACCTTGGCCTTGCCTCGGCCCCAGGCGATCTCGGCGCGCTGGCGGACGAAGTCGGTGGTGAACAGCGGCTTGAGCTGCTGCTTGTCGAGTTCGGCCAGGCTTGCCGGCCAGCAGCTGTCGTCGAGCTTATTCAGGTCCAGCTTGGCCTTGCCCAGGGACCAGTCCCACTCGTTGCGCTCGGACAGCCCGGCGATGCTCTGACCGCGGGTCTTCAGGGTCTGGATGAACTGTTCGCCGTCGCGACGCAGGCGCAGCGCGACCTTGGCCTGGGCCAGGTCGCGCTCGGGGGTGTCGAAATACTGGTTGAACAGCTCGCGCCGTTCCCAGCCGCTCTTGTTGCGCTTCTTCAGCAACGGGTGTTCGCGCAGGGCGGCCAGGGTGTCGCGGCTGACCCGCAGTTTGATTTCGGTTTCTTTGACCATGGTGGGAAACTTAAGCGCCTACTATGAAATTGTGACGGTGCGATGACGTGCGATGGCGGGCACCGGGAACGATCCGTATACTTGCCGCCTTTGGAAAAACCAGGGTTCACCCTATGCCAGTCAATCCCTTTGTCAGCCTGTTTGGTCGTTCGCCGATCGGACCGATGCAGCAGCACATTGCCAAGGCCCACGAGTGCGCGGCGAATCTCGTACCCTTTTTCGAGGCCGTGATGGCCGAGGACTGGGCCAAGGTGGAGCAAGTGCAACAGGAGATGTCGCGCCTGGAGCACGAGGCCGACAAGCTCAAGAAAAGCGTGCGCCTGCACCTGCCCAAGAGCCTGTTCCTGCCAGTACCGCGCTCGGATCTGCTCGAACTGCTGAGTGTACAGGACAAAGTCGCCAACCGCGCCAAGGACATCGCCGGGTTGGTGCTGGGCCGCGAGATGATGATTCCTCAGGCTCTGCAGCCGATCATGCGCAGCTACGTGCAGCGCACCGTGGATGCCAGCGCCCAGGCGCTGAAGGCCATGAACGAGCTGGACGAGTTGCTGGAAACCGGCTTCGCCGGTCGTGAGGCGGTGCTGGTGGAAACCTTGATCGAGGAGCTGGGTGTCATCGAACAGGACACCGACAACCTGCAGATCGACGTGCGCCGCCAACTGTTCAAGCTGGAGAAGGAGCTTCCGCCGGTCGATGTGATGTTTCTCTATCAGATCATCGACTGGATCGGCGATGTAGCCGACCGTGCCCAACGAGTGGGCAACCGACTGGAACAACTGCTGGCGCGCTAAGCGCCAGTGTCCTTTCTGGGATCAACGGAATCTAAATTATGTCTCTGATTGCGGACTACGGCCTCGTACTCCTGTTGCTCGCCTGCCTGTTCGGCTTCTTCATGGCCTGGGGCGTGGGCGCCAACGATGTCGCCAACGCCATGGGCACTTCGGTCGGCTCCCGGGCGCTGACCATCAAGCAGGCGATTCTCATCGCCATGGTCTTCGAGTTCTGCGGCGCCTACCTGGCCGGTGGCCAGGTCACCGAAACGATCAAGAGCGGCATCGTCGACGCATCGATAATCAGCCCCGAGCTGATGGTGCTGGGCATGATGTCGGCGCTGCTGGCGGCCGGTACCTGGCTGCTGGTGGCCTCGACCCGCGGCTGGCCGGTCTCGACCACCCACTCCATCGTCGGTGCGGTGATCGGCTTCGCCGCCTTCGGCGTGTCCATGGACGCGGTGCACTGGAGCAAGGTCGGGCCGATCGTCGCCAGCTGGGTGGTCTCCCCGGTACTGTCCGGCGTGGTGGCGTTCGGCGTGTTCGTCAGCGTGCAGAAGTTGATCATCGACACCGACAAGCCCTTCCTCAATGCCAAGCGCTATGTCCCGGTGTACATGTTCCTCACCGGTTTCATGGTGTCGATCATGACCGTGACCAAGGGCCTCAAGCACATCGGCCTGAACCTGTCCGCCGGCGAGGGCTTCTTCATGTCGCTGGCCGTCGGCGTCGCGGTGATGCTGCTCGGTATCGCCCTGCTCAGCCGGATCAAGATCGACATCGAGGCCGACAAGGGCTTCCATTACGCCAGCGTGGAGAAGGTCTTCGCCGTGCTGATGATCTTCACCGCCTGCTCCATGGCCTTCGCCCACGGCTCCAACGACGTGGCCAACGCGGTCGGCCCGCTGGCGGCCATCGTCGGGGTGATCCAGTCCGGCGGCGAGGCGGTCGGTGCCAAGGCGGCCCTGCCGAGCTGGGTGCTGCTGCTCGGCGCCATCGGTATCGTCATCGGCCTGGCCACCTACGGCTACAAGGTGATCGCCACCATCGGCAAGGAAATCACCGAGCTGACCCCGAGCCGCGGTTTTGCCGCCGAGCTGGCCACCGCCACCACCGTGGTTGGCGCCTCGGCCATCGGTCTGCCGGTGTCCACCACCCACACCCTGGTCGGTGCGGTGCTGGGCGTCGGTATCGCCCGCGGCATCGGCGCGCTGAACCTGGGTGTGATCGGCAAGATCTTCATGTCCTGGATCATCACCCTGCCGGTCGGCGCGGTGCTGTCGATCCTGTTCTTCCTGATCCTGCGCGCCATCTTCGGCGGCGTCTGATCGGACTCGGCGGTTTCATCTGTGCTGGCGATGGTCCTATGATGGGAGCATCGCCAGCGGAGACCGTCGATGACCCTGCCTTCCTTCAAAGAGCAATTCGCCGCGCTGATCGCCGCGCCCTCGGTGAGCTGCACCCAGGCGCAGTGGGACCAGTCCAATCGCCCGGTGATCGAGTTGCTGTCCAGCTGGCTCGGTGACCTCGGCTTCGCCTGCGAAGTGCAGGAAGTCGAGCCCGGCAAGTTCAACCTGCTGGCCAGTTACGGCAGCGGCGCGGGCGGCCTGGTGCTGGCCGGGCACAGCGACACCGTGCCCTTCGACGCCGAGCTGTGGCAGACCGATCCGCTCAAGCTGACGGAAGCCGATGGCCGCTGGTTCGGCCTCGGCAGCTGCGACATGAAGGGCTTCTTCGCCCTGATCATCGAGGCCGTGCAGCCCCTGCTGACCCAGCGCTTCCAGCAGCCGCTGCTGATTCTCGCCACCTGCGACGAGGAGAGTTCGATGTCCGGCGCCCGCGCCCTGGCCGAGGCTGGCCGGCCGCTGGGCCGCGCCGCGGTGATCGGCGAGCCGACTGGCCTGCGGCCGATCCGCCTGCACAAGGGCATCATGATGGAGCGCATCGACATCCTCGGGCAAAGCGGCCACTCCTCCGACCCTAGCCTCGGCCACAGCGCCCTGGAGGCGATGCACGGGGTGATGGGCGAGCTCATGCAGCTGCGCCGCGACTGGCAGCGCCAGTATTGCAACCCGCAGTTCAGCGTGCCGCAGCCGACCCTCAACCTTGGCTGCATCCACGGCGGTGACAACCCCAACCGCATCTGCGGCCAGTGCTCCCTGGAGTTCGACCTGCGGCCGCTGCCGGGCATGCAGCCGGAGGCGCTGCGCGCGGCGATTCGGCAGAAGCTGCAGCCGCTGGCCGAGCGCCATCAGGTGAAGATCGATTTCGCCCCGCTGTTCCCCAGCGTGCCACCCTTCGAGCAGGCCGCCGATGCCGAACTGGTGCGCCTGGCCGAGCGGTTGACCGGCCATCCGGCGACCGCGGTGGCGTTCGCCACCGAAGCGCCTTATCTTCAACAGCTCGGCTGCCAGACCCTGGTGCTTGGCCCGGGAGACATCGACTGCGCGCACCAGCCCAACGAATACCTGGAGATGTCACGCATCGAGCCGAGCGTGCGTCTGCTGCGTGAACTGATCCAACACTACTGCCTGAGCCCGGCCCCTTGAGCCCGGCCCCGACTCTTGCCAGCGGAAGGAGAGAACGCGTGATGCTGCCCCAACTGCGACGATAAAGCGGGTGCCGCTGGCTGCTTCACCGGGCGCGTGCCGCGCTCCGTTCATGCGTTCCTTTCTCGGCTTACAGGTTTCCTCAGCAATGCACGACTACGTCAACTGGCTCCGCCACGCCTCGCCCTATATCAACGCCCACCGCGACTGCACCTTCGTGGTGATGCTGCCGGGCGATGGCGTCGCCCATCCGAACTTCGGCAATATCGTCCACGACCTGGTGCTGCTGCACAGCCTCGGCGTGCGCCTGGTGCTGGTGCATGGTTCGCGCCCGCAGATCGAGGCGCGCCTGGCCGCGCGTGGCCTGACTCCGCACTTTCACCGCGATCTGCGGGTCACCGACGGGGCCACCCTGGAGTGCGTGATCGACGCGGTCGGCCAGTTGCGCATCGCCATCGAGGCGCGCCTGTCGATGGACATGGCCGCCTCGCCCATGCATGGCGCCCGGCTGCGGGTGGCCAGTGGCAATTTCGTCACCGCCCGGCCCATCGGCGTGGTCGATGGCATCGACTACCACCACACCGGCGAGGTGCGCCGCATCGACCGCAAGGGCATCGGCCGCCTGCTCGACGAGCGCAGCATCGTGCTGCTGTCCTCGCTCGGCTATTCGCCGACCGGGGAGATCTTCAACGTGGCCTGCGAGGATGTGGCCACCCGCGCCGCCATCGACCTGGGCGCCGACAAGCTGCTGCTGTTCAGCCCCGAGCGCGGCCTGCTCGACGAACAGGGCAAGCTGGTGCGTGAACTGCGCCCGCAGCAGGTGCCGGCCTACCTGGCGCGCCTGGGCAACAGCTACCAGGCCGAGCTGCTCGATGCCGCCGCCCAGGCCTGCCGCGGTGGGGTCAAGCGCGCGCACATCGTCGGCTATGCCGACGACGGCTCGCTGCTCACCGAGCTGTTCACCCGCGACGGCGGCGGCACCCTGGTCGACCAGGAACAGTTCGAATCGCTGCGCGAGGCGACCATCGAGGACGTCGGCGGGCTGATCGAGCTGATCAGCCCGCTGGAAGAGCAGGGCATCCTAGTGCGCCGCTCGCGCGAGGTGCTGGAGCGGGAGATCGAGCAGTTCAGCATCGTCGAGCGCGACGGCATGATCATCGCCTGCGCCGCCCTGTACCAGATCGCCGACTCGGATTTCGGCGAACTGGCCTGCCTGGCGGTCAACCCGTCCTACCGCCACGGCGGTCGCGGCGACGAACTGCTCGAACGTATCGAGGAACGCGCCCGCGCCCAGGGCATCAAGACCCTGTTCGTCCTCACCACCCGTACCGCCCACTGGTTCCGCGAACGCGGCTTCGTGCCCAGCAGCGTCGACCGCCTGCCGGCGGCGCGCGCCTCGCTGTACAACTTCCAGCGCAATTCGCAGGTGTTCGAGAAGGCGTTGTAGTCGAGCGGGGCCGCTTAAGCTCTAGCCGCGGCACGTCCAGCCCGCACTCGCGTTCAAGGTCGATCAGACGGGTGGTGGTGCCGTCGACTTTGGGCTTGCTGGTTAGAAGGTGAGGGGGCGGTTAGCCCGGCCGTCCCTTGCTTGCCAGGCTTAACTGGGTAAATCAAACCCTCGAATGTCGAAGAAGTTTTGCCCCCCCAGTTGGGTCAATGAGCGCTGGGCCGCACCCACTGCGAGGCGGTCGTGGACAAAGTGACCAAATAGCCGATGCAAGGGCTCGCTCACCGCTTTTGGCCGTTCGTCGAACCATTCCGAAAGCAATACCACCCATAGATCTGCCTGCTCCCGTGTCCCGGCGGCGCGCCAGCCTCGAACGGGGTTTCTCAGCGCTGAGCGCATACCTGTAGCTTCTTCGTTGACCTCTTCCAGCCAGCCCAGGTCGGTGCGCAACGCCTCGCTTTCCTGGTGGAGTGCCTGCAGGCGCTGTTCGCGGGCTTGACGCTGTGCGGTGCTTTCTCGAGAGATACCGAGCATGCCCGTGATACTGCCGAGCGCGCTGGCATGCAGCCGATCTTCCTCTTCACTGAGTTGCCGCATGCGTTCCTGGTAAGGGTTCCAGAGCGCGGCGAGCCAGCGAATGTACAGGCGCATATGGGCGGTAAACAGCTGCTGCTCCCGGCGCATCGGGGCGCCACCGTAAAGGGGCTTGAATGCCTTGAGCTCGGCGATGCTGGTTTGTGCCTCGCGCTCATAGTGCCGGCTTAGCCCTTTGGCACTGGCTTGCTCGAAGTGGTCGTTGAAAATAAAGAGCTCGGCCGTATCCGCATCTTTCTCGTACAGCTGATCGAGCTCCGGAAATGGCGCACCCGCCCGGCGGGCCGCGCGGTACATCTCATGCAGGCTTACCAGCGCCAGTTCGGCGCTGGGTTTCTGTTCTCCCGGGAGCAGGCTGCCCCCGACATCCTCACTCACGCCGGGCACCCACTTTTCCCGCCAGTGCGCCTTGTCACTGCCGAGCAACCGCGCGCGACGGTAGAAGCGCCGCTCATGGGCGGCCACCAGATGCAGGGCCTGCTTCACTCGGTCGGGTAACGGCCCGCCATCGTCCAGCACGGTACGCAGGGGCAGCGGCAGGTAGGGGAAATCCAGATGGCTGCGATCAACGCCGTCGAACAGGCCGGCAAACAGAATGCTCAGCCCTTTACCCTGGTAGCGATACGACCCAGCGGCGGGTTGTGGCTCGCGGCTGAGCAGTTCGTGCAGAAAGGCCCGCGCCAGCGTGGCCCCGTAGTCGAAGCCGTATACGGTCAGCTCGATATGCTTGAGCGGGGCCCGATCGCGTTGTGCTTCGATCTCACGAATCTCCCCGTTCAGGAAGTCAATAGCGCCTTGAATACGCGTATCAGCACCAGTTTTCAGCAATTCGGCCGCGAATCGGTTATCGCGCACCGGCGCCAGGGCTTCGAGGCTGGCGTCGATCACCGCGCCTTTAAGCAGCCCCGCTAGCTTGAGCGGGTTATGCAACAAGGCTTTAAGGTTGTGGCTGATGCGCTCCCACCAGTTGCGCCTGGGGTCGAGCGCGTCCTTGGCTGTCTCTAGTGCTTGCTCCTTGGCCACATCGGCGGGTACATCGCTGGCCGTGTGACCGAAGCTGGTCAGGGCACTGTTGACGGTGACATTCAGCTCGGCAGAAAAGTCTTCGCCGAGGCCGGATGCATAGAACTTTCGATAACTGAAGAGAGCGCCATCTTCACCGTAATCGGCATGAACCATATAGAGCTTGCCGATATTGCTGACCCGGCCGGTCTGCATGTCCTTGAGGCGATGGCGACCGAAGCCATCGAAAAAAAAGCCGACTCTAAGGGTATGTTCACAGTTTGTGACATGCGGGCCAGCTATCGAAGGGCGGCAGCGAGCGGCCATGGCGGCTGCCTGTTCGGTGGTGCTACTGCTCATGGGGTGTGAACCTCCTTGTCCGGCGCTTTCTTGAGCCCCTTGTAGGGGCTGCCTGGGGTGGGGCTCCAGAACAGACGCACCTGATCGCCGGGGAAGAAGTGCACGTGCAGATACTTGTCCTGGCGTGAACGCAGCGGGTTAGGCACCTGCCGCGTAATGGTTTCTTTCTTCACGCCTTTGCGCAATTGTTTACCAGTGCGACCTTTGATCCATTGAACGGTTAGCACTTCGCCCTCGATACGAGAGCAACAAGTAACACCGCCACCACCATAGGCGGAGGCATTGCCACCCCAGGCCTCGTTGACGAAGTAGCTGAAAATGGGGCGATCCGTATGGTTATGCACATACAGCATGGCGCCAGGCATTCGGGTATAGGCCCAGGCCACATAGCTGAGTACCAACAGGGCCATAAGCCCCAAGTTGAGCAGGGATTTAACGAATGCCGGCAGGGCCTGCCAGCGCTTGAACAACGAGTTGGCTGGCTTCATTTTTGAACCTCCTTGTCCGGCGCTTCCTTGAGCCCCTTGTAGGGGCTGCCTGGGGTGGGGCTCCAGAACAGGCGCACCTGATCGCCGGGGAAGAAGTGCACGTGTAGATACTTGTCCTGGCGACTGCGTGGTGGATTGGGCAGCTCCTGCGTGATGGTTTCCTCACGGAGACCCTCTTCATGCTGGTCTTGAGTGATGCTTTTGATCCATTGCACTGTCAGCACATCGCCCTCTATGCGCGAGCAACAAGTAGCACCGCCACCGCCATAGGCGGAGGCATTGCCGCCCCAGGCCTCGTTAACGAAGTAGCTGAAAATGGGGCGATCCGTATGGTTATGCACATACAGCATGGCGCCAGGCATCCGGGTATAGGCCCAGGCCACATAGCTGAGCGCCAGCAGGGGCAAAAGCGCCAGGCTCAATCGGCTTTTGTGCTGCGATATTTCTCGCCAGTTCATCCTTGTTCATCCAGCTCGAGTTGGACGTGGGCCAGTGCCTGGCCCTCATGCTCGACCCGGTGCCGCATGGTGGGCCAATTCGGGTTCTGGCTGATCGATTTACCGCTTAGCAGGCTGTACAGCGCATGGAAATATTGGTCTTGGTCCCGGGTCAGGCCGGCCTCTCGCGCCTGCGACAGTGCGTGGCCGGCCTGGTTCAGCCGCTCTCCATGGCATTCGCTGGCAAAGACCTCAGGGGCGTGGCTCTGCAGTTCGGCGACCAAGGCCTGCGCATGCGGGTCGGTGCCCAGCTCATCCACAAGCCGCTGGTCGAGCTCAATGGGCTGATACGGCGGCACGCCGCTCTGCGCCATCCCGTGCAGACGCTGCCAGCCTTCAGTGGTGGGCAACCACCAATGGACGATGGGGCCGAACAGCCATGTGTGCCAGGGCTGCTCCTGTCGCGCGTGCAGTTTAGGCAGCACGTTGTGGGCATAGCTGCGGATCAGCAGTGCCTCGCCGTCAACGTTGCGGCAGGCCAGGGCATCTCCGAGGTGCTTTTGCAGCTCCAGTATGCTCAGCCGGCTGCTCAACCAGCCATGCTGGGCACTGCGAGTAAGCTGCTCATGGTGCTGTATGTGCGTGGTAAAGGGCTGGGCGCTCAGTTCGACAAGGGCTGGCCCTTCGGTGCTCAAATGGGCCACCTCCGCCTGCTGCAGCAAGGGCCAGACCGCGTGCTCGGTAAAAAGCCCCAGGCGAAGCTCTGGAGACAGCAGTCCAAGCTCTACCACCAGTGCCAAGGTATGGCCGTTGGCTAGTGCCGCTTCCCAGTCGGCGCGGGCGAGGTCCTGAACACTCATGCGGAGGCTCCTGCAAGGGTCGCGCTACCCTCGCGCATGGCCTTGCGTAGACAGTCGAGGCATATGCCCTTGGGCGGAGCCAGCCTCAGGCCGGCTTCGGTTTTGTCCAGCAAGTTCCCGGCTTGGTCGCTATCCGCCGCCTTGACCTTGCCTGGCAGTATTGGCGCTGCCCCCGAGCCGCTGCCCGGCCCGCCGCCGGAGTTGATCTTGATCACCGGCCCGACCAGGGTGATGCCGCCGGCATCCAGCTTGATAAAGCTGCCGGCGGCCTTGAAGGTCAGTTCGCTGCCGGCTTCGAGCACCACTTTCTGGCCGCTGGACAGGTGGATCTCTTGGCCGGCGCTGATGAACTGGCCGGTGCCGATCTTGATGTGCTGGTTGTTGCCGACGCTGAGGTGGTCGTTGGCCTTGATCTCGCTCTTGCGGTCGGCGTGGGTGGTGCGGTGTTCTTCGGCTTTGAACTCGCTGTAGCTGTTGGCCTCGACGGTGTCGTGGCGCTCAGAGCCGATGCGGATCTTCTGGTCGTGCTCGATGTTCTCGTCCCAGTCGCGCTGGGCGTGGATGTAGATCTGTTCCTGGCCCTTGCGGTCCTCGATGCGCAGTTCGTTGTAGCCGCCTCCGCCGGGGCTGCTCAGGGTCTTGAATACCGTGCGGGTCTTGTTGGCTGGCAGGTCGTAGGGCACCACATGTTCCTTGTGGTACAGGCAGCCGGTCACCAGCGGCTGGTCGGGGTCGCCTTCGAGGAAGGTGATCAGCACCTCCATGCCGATGCGCGGGATGGCGATGCCGCCGTAGCGGTCGCCGGCCCAGCTGCTGGACACGCGCAGCCAGCAGCTGGTCTTGTCGTCGGCCTGGCCCTCGCGGTCCCAATGGAACTGAACCCTGATTCGGCCGTACTGGTCGCAGTGGATCTCCTCGCCCGCCGGGCCGGTGACCACGGCGCTCTGGCTACCGAGGATGCGCGGCTTGGGGTGGCTCACGCGCGGGCGGTAGGGCACGGTCCAGGGCGTGGCGCTGAAGCGGTTGCGGTAGCCCTGTTGGAAACCGTCGGCCTTATCGGTGTGGCTGGTCACGGCCTCTTCCAGCACCTGAGGCTGCTTGCCCTCGTGGTGCACTTCGGTGAGCAGCCAGAGGTCGTTCCAGCTGGGCCGTGGGTGGTCGGTGAAGGCCAGGAAGTGGCCGCTGACCAGCAGGCTCTGATCGCTCTCGCCCTCGGCCAGTTCGAAGTCGTGGCGGTGGCGTTCCAGGGCGCGCTGGCTGAGGTGCTTGCCGCGCTCACGCTCGACGAAGCGGCCGGGGTAGTCGTAGTCCTCGAGGTCGGGCACGAACGCACTATTGGCGCCGGCCTCGAGCAGCAGCTTGGGCTTCTCGAAGTCGTAGTCGCGGCGAGTCACCCGACTCGTGCGGGTTTCCACGCGCACGCCGAAACGCTTGATCACCGGTTCGTCGGCCACCAGGCCGCTGTCCTGCTGGTAGGCGGTGGGGGCCAGTTTGGGGAAGGGCGTCTGGTCGTCGCCGAAGACCAGTACATGCCCGTCTGTGCTGTGCTGGAAGTGGTAGTGGATACCTTCCTCCTCGCACAGGCGCTGGACGAAGTGCAGGTCGGACTCGTCGTACTGCACGCAGTACTCGCGCTCGGGGTACACCGAGCCGAGTTGGAAGCGGTAGGCATTGGCCTGGATGCCGTGTTCCTCGAGCACCTGGCCGATGATATTCACAACCGAAAGGTGCTGGAAGATGCGCTGGTTGATGCGATGGGCCAGGTAGGCCAGTTGCGGGCGCAGGCTGAGGTGGTAGCGGGTCAGGCGCTTGCCGGACTCGCCCTGGGCGATGCGATAGATGTTCCCGTGGATGCCGTTGCCGGTCGGCGACAGGGCGAGGAAGGCCGGCCGATGCAGCAGGGCTTCCAGGTCGAGGTCGGGGCGTTCGCTGACCAGTTCCACCTCGAACTCGAAGGGCTGGTTGAGCGCCTCGCGGCCGCTGAACGCGAGGACCTGGAAATCGTGGGCCACGCCCGCGATCTCCAGGCTGAAATGGGTCTGGTTGGCCTGGGCGAACATCCGTTGTTCCTCTTCCATCGTTCCATGAGCCGCGTCAGTACGCGCAGCGCCGCCGTTATAACCCAGGCGCTGCCAGGTGAACGTGCGGACTCGACTTTTTCGCGGATTTCCTTGCTGCTGAAACACCTCGGCCAGGACGATGCCTGGCCGAGGTCAGCATTACCGCACGATCACCTTAGGCGGAGATCGGGGTACGCCAGTCGTCGGAGCCGGAAGTGCCGGAGACTTCATGGGTCCAGACGATCTTGCGGTAGGTGAAGTAGACGTCTTCCAGGTGAGTGAAGTGGGACATGTTCGGGTCCTGGCAGTTCGGCATGCGCGACTGCACGTCGACGATCACCGCGTCTTCCAGTTCGATGGTGAAGTAGTGCTCCTGGGTACCGGTGGAGGAGGTGCGGTACCACTCCAGGCGGCACTTGCTCAGACGCTCACCGGAGGTCAGGGAGTTGAAGATCAGCGGCGAGGACTTGTCGAACACCTTGGTGATCATCAGCGGCTTGTGCACGCGCTGGCCGGTCGGCTGGCCGGACTGCGGGTCACGCGGGATGATCACCTGGTGGTTGAAGGCTTGAACCAGAATCTGATCTTCGTGACCTTCCTGGAAAATGTTGCCGACCGAGTCCTCGGTGAAGGTGCCAGCGGTGATCAGACCTTGTTTGGTGCCTTCGAGGGACAGATACGCGGGTGTTGGCATGAGTGCTCTCCTTGCCTGGTTCATGGATCCAGTTGATCCGGGAGCCGGGTCTATAGCGAGTACCGTGCCATCAATTAAAAATCATTTAAAAACAATTACTTGCGATATCTGTTCGATTGCCTTGCCAGGCTGTTGCGAAGGGCGTCACGAAATATTGCGCAGAGTCTGGCGCAGGCCTGCGCAGGAGCTTGCGCAGTACCGCTAAGGGGCAGCCAGGGCAGGCGCTCGGCGGGCTTATCCACAGTCTTGTGTGAGGTGGGGTGCGCAATAAATTGCGCACTCGGCGACAGCGCGGGGGGCTGTAGGTCTGCAGCTTGATGGGCCAGGGCGAGCGGCGTTGGTTCAGGCGCTCTTCTGCTGGCGCAGCAGTTGGCCGTGGCCGTCATCCCAGCCGGCCTCCCAGGCAGCGCTGGGAACTTCCGCGGTATAGGGCAGGTTGCTGGTGGGTTGGCCGGTCAGGCCGGCCATGTAGCCCTGCTGGTAAGCCTTGTTCAGGCTCTCCAGGCTCCACTGGCGGTCATCGTCGGGTTGGGCGTCGGACGCCATGGGCACAGCTCGCGTTACGTTCACTGTGCCCATGCTAGCCGCGCCGGCCGGTGATTACCGGGCCGCCGGTCCCGGTTTTGACGCCGCTGGCGGTTTTTGTGAGCGGATCGACTAAACCGCCAGGGCCAGGATGCTGGCCTGGTAGGCCGCGGCGAAGCTGTCGAAGTCGCCTTCTTCCTGGGCCTCCAGCTCCGCCTGGTCGCGTAGCGATCGGGCGGTTGCCGCCTCCAGTGCGGCCTGTTGCTCGGCGCTCAGCGGCTGGCTGCGGAAGTACTCGGCGTGCTGCTTGCTCTGGCGCAGGGCGAACTGGGTGAAGCTTTCGCCCTGCTGCAGCTGGGCCAGCACCTGGGCCGAGGGCGTCAGGCTGGTGTCGGCGACCTTGGCGCGCTGCGCCTGCAGGGCCTGTTCATGGGCGTCGCCGCCCAGGTTGCGGTCGAGCAGTTCGGCCAGTGGCTGGATCTGCGCGAGCAGTTCCTCGGCCCATTGCTGCAGGGCCACCGGTTGGCCCTGGCGCTGCAGCTGCAGGCCGGGACGACGACCCTCCTTGACCACCGAAAGGAAGTTGTCGGTGCAGGCGTGGCACTCGTCACTCTCCAGCAGCGGGCTGTCCTGCAGGGCGCAGAACAGCAGGAAGGCGTCGAGGAAGCGCGCTTCGTTCAGGTCGATACCCAGGGGCAGGAAGGGGTTGATATCCAGGCAGCGCACCTCGACGTACTGCACGCCGCGAGCCATCAGCGCCTGGATCGGCCGTTCGCCGCTGGCGGTGACGCGCTTGGGGCGGATATTCGAGTAGTACTCGTTCTCGATCTGCAGGATGTTGGTGTTGAGCTGCTGCCACTCGCCATCCTTGTGGGTGCCGGCTTCGACGTAGGCGGGGTAGGGCGTGGCGACCGCCTGGCGCAGGCTGTCGATATAGCTGCCGAGGTCGTTGTAGCAGGGCGTCAGGCCGGCCTGGGCGTTGCTCTGGTAGCCCAGGTCGCTCATGCGCAGGCTGGTGGCGTAGGGCAGGTACAGGGTGTCGGCGTCGAGCTGCTGCAGGCCATGGGGGCGGCCGCGCATGAAGCCGGCGTCCAGCGCCGGCGAGGCGCCGAACAGGTACATCAGCAGCCAGCTGTAGCGGCGGAAATTGCGGATCAGGCCGATGTAGCGCGCCGACTGGTAGTCGCGCGGGCTGCGCGGGTCGCCTTCGGCTTCCTGCAGCACGGCCCACAGCCGGTCTGGCAGGGAGAAGTTGTAGTGGATGCCGGCGATGCACTGCATGGTCTTGCCGTAACGCAGCGCCAGGCCCTTGCGGTACACGTACTTGAGCCGACCGATATTCGAGTCGCCGTAGCGGGCGATCGGGATCGTCTCCTCGTCCGGCAGGGCGCAGGGCATCGACGGGCTCCACAGGTATTCGCCGTCGAGCTTGCTGTAGGCGTAGCGGTGGATCTGTTCGAGGTCGGCCAGGGTGGTGGCCGGGTCGGGCTCGGCCGGGGTGATGAACTCCAGCAGCGCCTCGGAGTAGTCGGTGGTGATCTGCGGGTGGGTCAGTGCCGAGCCCAGTTTCTGCGGGTGCGGAGTCAACGCCAGCTGGCCGTCACTGTCGACGCGCAGGCATTCGCGCTCGATGCCGTGCAAGCACTGGGAAAGCAGGGAGAGGTTGGCGCGCTCGCCGAGCAGGGCCAGGCGGCGGGAGAACAGTTCGCTCAAGATTGCATTCCTTCACGCGTCGATCGGCCCAATATGGGGGTGGAACGCTTGCTCTACAAGGGGGAATCGGTAATGGCGATTTGCGCCGTGGCCCGCCGCAGCGGACCGCCGTCTGCCTACCCTAGACCAGCCGGGACGGACGCAGTTATACCCAGGCGAAGGTCGCTTGCGCCTCAGCGACCCGCTTCTCGCCCCGATCCATCCCGGCCCCAGGTGCGGCTCATTTGCAGATGAAGGTGGCCTGGGCCGTGGCGACCAGTTTGTCGCCCTGCTGCACCCGCGCCTCCAGCACATGCACCTTGCGCCCGGCATTGAGCACGCGGGCGTTGCAGATGATTTCGCCTTCTTCGACCGCGCGGATGTAGTTGACCTTGCACTCCAGGGTCATGCTGCCGGCCTGGCCACCGAACAGGCTGTGGCTGGCCTGGCCGAGCGCGGTGTCGATCAGCGAGAACAGCGCGCCGCCGTGCATGCGCCCGTGCAGGTTGAGCAGGTGATCCTGCATACTCATGCGCACCTGGGATTCACCGTTCTCGGCCTTGTCGATGGTCATGCCGAGCAGCTTGCTGAACGCGCTGTCCTGGCCGACCGGGGAGCTGGTGCTCATGGCTTACTTCCTCAATTGCTTGGCGTTGGCGAACAGCGCGGCCATGGCGTTGTTGCCCTCGGCCGGCTTGTCCTGGCTGGAATGGCGCTCGCTGCGCGGGGTGTTGCCACGCTTGCCGCCACCGCGGGATTGCCCGCCACGCGTCCCGTCGACCTTCTCGCCGGGGGTGTCGCCCATGCGCATGGACAGGGCGATGCGGTTGCGCGGGATGTCCACCTCCATCACCTTGACCTTGACCACGTCGCCGGCCTTGACCGCCTCGTGCGGGTCCTTGATGAACTTCTCCGACAGCGCCGAGATGTGCACCAGACCGTCCTGGTGCACGCCGATGTCGACGAAGGCGCCGAAGTTGGTGACGTTGGTCACCACGCCCTCGAGGATCATTCCCAGTTCGAGGTCCTTGAGGGTCTCGACGCCTTCCTGGAACGCGGCGGTCTTGAACTCCGGGCGCGGGTCGCGGCCGGGCTTCTCCAGCTCGGCGAGGATGTCGCCGATGGTCACCAGGCCGAAGCGCTCGTCGGTGAACTGCTTGGGGTCGAGGCGCTTGAGGAAGGCCGCATCGCCGATCAGCGAGCGGATGTCGCGGCCGGTGTCGGCGGCGATGCGCTGCACCAGCGGATAGGTTTCCGGGTGCACCGCCGAGGCGTCCAGCGGGTTGTCGCCGTTCATCACACGGAGGAAGCCGGCGGCCTGTTCGAAGGTCTTCTCGCCCAAGCGCGAGACCTTCTTCAGTTCGTCGCGGGTCTTGAACGCGCCGTTGGCGTCGCGGTGCGCGACGATGTTCTGCGCCAGGGTCGCGTTGAGCCCGGAGATGCGCGCCAGCAGGGCGGCGGAAGCGGTGTTGACGTCGACGCCGACGGCGTTCACGCAGTCCTCCACCACGGCATCGAGGCTGCGCGCCAGCTTGAGCTGGGAGACGTCGTGCTGGTACTGGCCGACGCCGATGGATTTCGGGTCGATCTTCACCAACTCGGCCAGCGGGTCCTGCAGGCGGCGGGCAATGGACACCGCGCCGCGCAGCGAGACATCCATGTCCGGAAATTCTCTGGCGGCCAGCTCCGAGGCGGAGTACACCGAGGCGCCGGCTTCACTGACCATCACTTTGGTCAGCTTGAGGCCCGGCAGTTTTTTGATCAGATCGGCGGCCAGCTTGTCGGTCTCGCGGCTCGCAGTACCGTTGCCGATCGAGATCAGGTCGACGGCGTGCTTGGCGCACAGCTTGGCGAGGACCGCCAGGGTGCCGTCCCAGTCATTGCGCGGTGCATGGGGATACACGGTGGCGGTTTCCAGTACCTTGCCGGTGGCATCCACGACCGCCACCTTGCAGCCGGTGCGCAGACCCGGGTCCAGCGCCAGGGTGGCGCGCGGGCCGGCCGGGGCGGCCAGCAGCAGGTCGTGCAGGTTGCGCGCAAAGACGTTGATGGCTTCGTCTTCAGCCGCTTCGCGCAGCTCGCCGAGCAGGTCGGTTTCCAGGTGGGTGTAGAGCTTGACCTTCCAGGTCCAGCGCACCACCTCGCCCAGCCACTTGTCGGCGGCGCGGCCGCGCTGCTCGAGGCCGAAGCGTTCGGCGATCATCACCTCGCACGGATGCAGGGTGCCGGGCAGTTCTTCGCCGACCTTCAGGCTGGCGCTGAGGATGCCCTCGTTGCGCCCGCGGAAGATCGCCAGGGCGCGGTGCGACGGCGCGCTCTTGAGCGGCTCGTCGTGTTCGAAGTAGTCGCGGAACTTGGCGCCTTCCTCTTCCTTGCCGGCCACCACCCGGGCGCTGAGGGTGGCGTGGTCCTTGAGGAAGCTGCGCAGGCTGCTGAGCAGGGTGGCGTCCTCGGCGAAGCGCTCCATGAGGATGTACTTGGCGCCTTCCAGCACCGCCTTGACGTCGGCGAAGCCCTTCTCCGCGTCGACAAAGCGTGCGGCTTCCTGGTCCGGGGTCAGGCTCGGGTCGTTGAACAGCGCATCGGCCAGTTCGCCGAGACCGGCTTCCAGGGCGATCTGGCCCTTGGTGCGGCGCTTCTGCTTGTACGGCAGGTAGAGGTCTTCGAGGCGGGTCTTGGTGTCGGCCAGGTTGATTTCGCGGGCCAGTTCCGGGGTCAGCTTGCCCTGCTCCTCGATGCTGGCGAGGATGCTGGCGCGGCGATCGTCCAGTTCGCGCAGGTAACGCAGGCGCTCTTCCAGATGGCGCAGCTGGGTGTCGTCCAGGCTGCCGGTGACTTCCTTGCGGTAGCGGGCGATGAAGGGCACGGTCGAGCCTTCGTCGAGCAGCGCCACGGCGGCGGCGACCTGTTGCGGGCGCACGCCCAGTTCTTCGGCGATGCGGTTGTTGATGCTGTCCATATAGAGCTACCCACACTGAAACGAAAAACCGGCCACGCAGACCACGGGCCAGACAAGAAGCGGCGCATTATAAACACCGCCCGCCAGGCTGCTGGGAACCGTTCGGGGAAAAATCTGCTAACAATGGCCGGCCCGCCGCGCCCGGTGGCTGAGCCATAATGCCGAGCATGCAAGCTGTTTGCGCCTTCCACGGGCCAGACAGATCCCCGGTCAAGGAGCCTCTATGAGCAGCACCGCCCCCTCCCTTGAAGGCGAGAAAATCCTCGTCGTCGACGACGACGCCCGCCTGCGTCGCCTGCTCGAGCGCTTCTTCGACGAGCAGGGCTATCGGGTGCGCACGGTGGAGAACGTCGAGCAGATGGACCGCCTGCTGTCGCGCGAGCTGTTCAACCTGGTGGTGCTCGACCTGATGCTCCCCGGCGAGGACGGCCTGTCCGCCTGCCGCCGCCTGCGCGAGAGCAACAACCAGGTGCCGATCATCATGCTTACCGCCAAGGGTGACGAGGCCAGCCGCATCCAGGGCCTGGAGCTGGGCGCCGACGACTACCTGGCTAAGCCGTTCAACCCGCGCGAGCTGCTGGCGCGGATCAAGGCCGTGCTGCGCCGCCAGGCGCCGGTGGTGCCGGGCGCGCCGGGCAGCGAGGACGAGACGGTGAGCTTCGGCGACTACCAGCTGTCGCTGGCCACCCGCGAGCTGAAGAAGGGCGAGCAGGTGCACATGCTCACCACCGGCGAGTTCGCAGTGCTCAAGGCCCTGGTGCAGCATGCCCGCGAGCCGCTGACCCGCGACAAGCTGATGAACCTGGCCCGCGGCCGCGAGTGGGACGCCCTGGAGCGCTCCATCGACGTGCAGATCTCGCGCCTGCGCCGGCTGATCGAGCCGGACCCGTCCAAGCCGCGCTATATCCAGACCGTCTGGGGCGTCGGCTATGTCTTCGTTCCGGACGGTAACAAGTAGTGCCGGGCGCTCCCTACCTTTGCGTTGCGGGCCGCCGTCAGGCGGTCGTCGAACAGCCATGAAGACCCCGCTATGGTTCCCGCAAAGCTTCTTCGCCCGCACGCTCTGGCTGGTGCTGGTGGTCGTGCTGTTTTCCAAGGCGCTGACCCTGGTCTACCTGATGATGAACGAGGACGTGCTGGTCGACCGCCAGTACAGCCACGGCGCGGCGCTGACCCTGCGCGCCTACTGGGCGGCCGACCCGGAGGATCGCCAGACCATCGCCCGCGCCGCCGGACTCAAGCGGGTGGCCGAGCATCGGGTGCCGGCCAGCGAGCAGCACTGGCCCTACAGCGAGATCTTCCAGCGCCAGATGCAGGCCGAACTGGGCCCGGATACCGAGGTGCGGGTGCGTGCCAAGAGTCCGCCGGCGCTCTGGGTGCGGGCGCCGGCGCTGGGCGAGGACTGGCTGCGGGTGCCGCTGTATCCGCATCCGCTGCGCGGCCAGCGGATCTGGAGCGTGCTCGGTTGGTTCCTCGGCATCGGCCTGCTGTCCACCGCCGCGGCCTGGATCTTCGTGCGCCAGCTCAGCGCGCCGCTCAAACGCCTGGTGTTCGCCGCCCGGCAGATCGGCCAGGGGCGCAGCGTGCGCCTGCCGGTGAGCGACACACCGAGCGAAATGACCGAGGTCTACCGCGCCTTCAACCAGATGGCCGAGGATGTCGAGCAGGCGGCGCGCGAGCGTGAGCTGATGCTCGCCGGGGTGTCCCACGACCTGCGCACGCCCCTGACCCGCCTGCGCCTGTCCATGGAGTTCCTCAACAGCGACTCGGAGCTGACCGACGACATGGTCCGCGACATCGAGGACATGGATGCGATTCTCGACCAGTTCCTTGCCTTCATCCGTGACGGGCGCGACGAGCCCCTGGAAGAGATCGACCTGCGCGAGCTGATCCGCGAGGTGGTCGCACCCTACAACCAGCAGCGGGAGCTGGTGCGCCTGTGCCTGGAGCCGCTGCCGGTGATTCCCGTGCGCCGGGTGTCGATCAAGCGCCTGCTGGTCAACCTGATCGAAAACGCCCTGCGCTACGGCGGCGATGCGGTGGAGGTGGCCGCCTCGCTGTCCGGCACGCACAACGCGCCCTACGTGGTGCTGAGCGTGCTCGACCGTGGCACGGGCATCGATCCGGCGGAACTGAGCAGCATCTTCAATCCCTTCATCCGCGGCGACCGTGCCCGCGGTGGCCAGGGCGCCGGGCTCGGCCTGGCCATCGTCAAGCGCATCGCCGCCCTGCACGGCGGCAGCGTCGAGCTGCGCAACCGCTCCGGCGGCGGCCTGGAAGCGCGGGTGTGCCTGCCGCTGGGCCTGCTGCTGCCGCGCGACGCGGCGTGAGCGCCGGCAGAGTGCGGCAGCGACCCTGGAGGCGGGGCTAGCCGCGGCCCTTGGTGCGGGTAAGGTGCGGCATGGCGGTCTTCTCCATGTACTCGATGATCATCCCGGCGACGTCCTTGCTGGTGGTGGTCTCGATGCCCTCCAGGCCTGGGGAGGAGTTCACCTCCATCACCAGGGGGCCGTGATGGGAGCGCAGGATGTCCACCCCGGCGACCGACAGACCCATGACCTTGGCCGCGCGCAGGGCGGTCATGCGCTCCTCCGGGGTGATCTTGATCAGGCTGGCCTCGCCGCCACGGTGCAGGTTGGAGCGGAACTCGCCCGGCTTGGCCTGGCGCTTGATCGCCGCGATGACCTTGTCGCCGACCACGAAGCAGCGGATGTCGGCGCCGCCGGCCTCCTTGATGTACTCCTGCACCATGATGTTCTGCTTGAGGCCCATGAAGGCCTCGATCACCGACTCGGCGGCCTTCTGGGTTTCACACATGACCACGCCGATGCCCTGGGTGCCCTCCAGCACCTTGATGATCAGCGGTGCGCCGTTGACCATCTGGATCAGGTCGGGAATGTCGTCCGGCGAGTGGGCGAAGCCGGTTACCGGCAGGCCGATGCCCTTGCGCGAGAGCAGCTGCAGCGAGCGCAGCTTGTCGCGCGAGCGGGTGATGGCCACCGACTCGTTGAGCGGGAATACCCCCATCATCTCGAACTGGCGCAGCACCGCGCAGCCGTAGAAGGTCACGGAGGCGCCGATGCGCGGAATCACCGCGTCGAAGCCTTCCAGCGGCTGGCCGCGATAGTGGATCTGCGGCTTGTGGCTGGCGATGTTCATGTAGGCGCGCAGGGTGTCGATCACCACCATCTCGTGGCCGCGCTGCTGCCCGGCTTCGACCAGGCGGCGAGTGGAATAGAGGCGCGGGTTGCGCGACAGGACAGCGATTTTCATGGGGCACCCGGAAGGTCGAGAAGCGAGGGTTTGTCTTGAACATAGGTCAGCGCCGGGTTGACCACCAGCTGGCCGTCGATCAGCGCCTTGGAGCCGAGCAGCACGCGGTAGCGCATGGTCTTGCGGCAGGTCAGGGTGAATTCCACCGGCCAGTGGCGGTCGCCGAGGATCAGCAGGGTACGGATCGTGTAGCGGCTCTGCACGTGGCCGGTGGAGCTCTTGATCCGCTTGACCGCCACCAGCGGCGCCTCGCAGCGATGGCGCCGCTGCACCAGGGTGCCGAGGTGCGCGGTGAAGCGCACCCAGTCGGCGCCGTCGCGCTCGAACGGCTGGATGTCGCTGGCGTGCAGGCAGGAAGTGCTGGCGCCGGTGTCGATCTTCGCGCGCAGGCCGACCATGCCCAGTTCCGGCAGGTTGATCCATTCGCGCAGGCCGATCACGCTGAGATGGTCGAAGGTCTTCACACTGGGCAGATTCCGTTGGGCCTGACTGGCCTATGGTCCCGGCATTCTAGTTGTGCCCCGGGACAACTGCATCAGGCAGAATCGTGGCTTGGCAGCATTTTTTATCGAGAGAGCGATGAGCGAGAAAGATGACGACAAGGTGCGCCTGGACAAGTGGCTGTGGGCGGCGCGCTTCTACAAGACCCGCGCCCTGGCCAAGGCGGCGATCGAGGGCGGCAAGGTGCATTGTCGGGGCGAACGCTGCAAGCCGAGCAAGGAACCGAAGGTCGGCGATGAGCTGCAGATCCGCAGCGGCTTCGACGAGCGCACCGTGGTGATTCAGGCGCTGTCGGCGGTGCGGCGGGGGGCGCCGCAGGCCCAGGAGCTGTACACCGAGACCGCCGACAGCCTTGCCCGCCGCGAACTGGCCGCGGCGCAGCGCAAGGCCGGCGCCCTGGGCGTGCAGACCGATGGTCGGCCGACCAAGAAGCAGCGCCGCCAGCTGCACCAGTTTCGCGGCAGTCAGGACGACTGAGGCGCGCCCGACTGTGGCGTGTGCTGCGGCGAAACCACCTGCAATCGGTTGATCAGCGGCAGCCGTTGCAGCGGCGCCCATAGCGGCTGACAGGCCCATTCCAGGCCCCTGGCGATATGCCCGGCGAGCGGCGTGCAGTAGCCCCAGGCGAAGCTGATCAGGGCGATGAACAGCCCGCCGACCGCCACGTCCACCAGCCAGTGGGCGCCGGCGACCAGGCGCGGCAGCATGAACAGCACCACCAGTGTCAGGCTCACCGCCAGCTTCCAGCCGCGGCTGAACAGGGCCATGAACAGGCCCCAGAGCAGCAGCACCGAGGCATGATCGCCGGGGAAGCTGCGGCTGGAGCGGTCCTTGAGTTCGAACAGGCGCTCCAGCTCGGGGAAGGCGCCGCTCAGATGGAAGCTGCCAGGCACCTGCATCGAGGGGCTTTCGTGCTGCCAGCCGAGCAGGGCGACCAGCTTGCTGAACACCACGCGCACCACCAGCAGCACCAGCAGCAGGGCAATGAAGGTGAACAGCGCCGGGCGCAACTCGCCTGCGCGGAACGCCCAGCGCGTGTGCAGGAGCAGGCTGAGCATCAGGCCGCCGATCAAGGCGTCGCTGGGGCGCAGGCTGGTCAAGGCCCAGAACCAGTCCCATAGCGGGTAGTGATTGAGCGAGCCATTGAGGCTCTGGAACAGCCACAGGTCGGCGGCGTCCCACAGGGCGCGGGTGGCTGGCAGCAACCAGCTGGCGAGCAAGGCGGCGGCCAGCAGGTTGAGGCCGAGCAGGGCCGGCCATCGCCAAGTGGCTTGGATACGGTTGTCTTTATTCATAGAATGTCGCTCCTTAATCTTCCCTGATCGTAATGGCGCCGCGCTTTATATAGATGCAGCGTCATTTTGTCATCTGCTGTTCACATCTGGTTGCCCCATGCACGATTTCGATCACACCCAGCGTTTCCTGTTCGACGATACCGATGTCCGCGGCGAGCTGGTCGGCCTGGGCGCGAGCTACCAGCATGTGCTGGCCAAGCACCCCTATCCGCAGCCGGTCGCCCAGCTGCTCGGCGAATTGCTGGCCGCGGCCTCGCTGCTGATCGGCACCCTGAAGTTCGACGGCCTGCTGGTGCTGCAGGCGCGCGCGTCCGGGGCGGTGCCGCTGCTGATGGTCGAGTGCTCCAGCGATGGCGAGTTGCGCGGCATCGCCCGCTACCACGCCGAGCAGGTGGCCGGCGATGCCGGGCTGGTCGAGCTGATGCCCGATGGCGTGCTGGCGATCACCGTCGACCCGAAGAATGGCCAGCGCTACCAGGGCATCGTCGATCTGGAAGGCGCCACCCTGGCCGACTGCCTGACCAACTACTTCGCCACCTCGGAGCAGCTGCCCACGCGCTTCTGGCTGTGCGCCGACGGTCAGCGCGCCCGCGGTCTGCTGCTGCAGCAGCTGCCGGCCGACCGCCTGAAGGAAGCCGAGGCCCGCGAGGCCAGCTGGCAGCACCTGGTGACCCTGGCCAGCACCCTGACCACCGAGGAACTGCTCGGCCTGGACAACGAAACCCTGCTGCACCGCCTGTATCACGAGGAGGCGCTGCGCCTGTTCGAGCCGCGCCAGCTGTGCTTCCGTTGCAGCTGTTCGCGCGAGCGCTCGGCCCGGGCGCTGATCAGCCTGGGGCAGGCCGACGCCGAGTTGCTGCTCAGCGAGCATGCCGGGCGGGTGGTGATCGACTGCCAGTTCTGCAACCAGCAGTACGGCTTCGATGCCGCCGATGTCGCCCAGCTGTTCGCCGGCGGCGGCAGCGAGGAGCCCTCGGATACCCGCCACTGAGACGATAGCGGGCGCCTATCGGCCCGCTTGGCGGATCGGGTACTGCCAAGGAATGTGCTTTCTGGCATACTCCCGCGACTTTTTATCGCTGTAGTAGTGCGCAAACCTTTACTACAAAACGTTTGGAAGACTCGGCCCGCGGGCCGACGGGGACTCACATGACGCAAGCCAACAACGCCGTGTACACCGACATCAGCGCCGCCCAACTGGTCGAAGAAGCCCTCCGTCGCGGCGAAGGCGAACTGGCCGCCAACGGTTCTCTGGTGGTCCGCACCGGCCAGCGCACCGGCCGCTCGCCGGCCGACCGCTTCATCGTCCAGGAGCCGAGCAGCGAGGCGAAGATCGCCTGGGGCCCGATCAACCGGCCATTCCCGGCGGACAAGTTCGATGCCCTGTGGGACCGCGTGCAGGCCTTCTCCGATGCCCAGGACAGCTTCGTCTCTCACGTCCACGTAGGCTCCGCCGAGGCCCACTACCTGCCGGTCAAGATGACCACCGCCACCGCCTGGCAGAACCTGTTCGGCCGCTGCCTGTTCATCGAGCCGGAGACCTACAATTCGTCGGCCAAGGCCGAGTGGCAGATCCTCAACGTCGCCAACTTCGAGTGCGTGCCCGAGCGCGACGGCACCAACTCCGACGGCTGCGTGATCATCAATTTCGCCGCCAGGAAGGTACTGATCGCCGGCATGCGCTACGCCGGTGAGATGAAGAAGGCCATGTTCAGCGTGCAGAACTTCCTGCTGCCTGAGGCCGACGTGCTGCCGATGCACTGCGCGGCCAATATCGGCGAAGACGGCGACGTCACCCTGTTCTTCGGCCTGTCCGGCACCGGCAAGACCACCCTGTCGGCGGACGAGTCGCGCTACCTGATCGGCGACGACGAGCACGGCTGGGGCGAGGGCGTGGTGTTCAACATCGAGGGCGGTTGCTACGCCAAGTGCATCGACCTGTCGGAGAAGAACGAGCCGGTGATCTGGAAGGCCATCCAGTTCGGCGCCGTGCTGGAGAACGTGGTGCTCGATGAGCAGCGCAACCCGGACTACGCCGACGACAGCCTGACTCAGAACAGCCGCGCGGCCTACCCGCTGAGCCATGTCGAGAAGCGCAGCGAGCGCAACCTCGGCGGCGAGCCGAACGCGGTGATCTTCCTCACCTGCGACCTCACCGGGGTGCTGCCGCCGGTGTCGATCCTCGACGAAGAGCAGGCCGCCTACCACTTCCTGTCCGGCTACACCGCGCTGGTCGGCTCCACCGAAATGGGCTCGGGCAGCGGCATCAAGTCGACCTTCTCCACCTGCTTCGGCGCGCCGTTCTTCCCGCGCCCGGCCGGCGAGTACGCCGAGCTGCTGATCAAGCGCATCCGCGGCTTCGGCTCCAAGGTCTACCTGGTCAACACCGGCTGGACCGGCGGCGGCTATGGCGTCGGCAAGCGTTTCAACATCCCCACCACCCGCGGGGTGATCGCCGCCATCCAGAGCGGCGCGCTGATCGGCACCGAGACCGAGCACCTGCCGATCATCAACCTCAACGTGCCGAAGTCGGTGCCGGGCGTCGAGACCAATCTGCTCAACCCGCGCAACACCTGGGCCGACCAGAACGCCTACGACGAGGCCGCCAAGGCCCTGGCCAAGTTGTTCATCGACAACTTCCAGAAATTCGAGGTCAGCGACGCGATCAAGAACGCCGGCCCGCAGCTCTAAGCCGGGCCCGGTCCATGAAAGCCGCCTGCGGGCGGCTTTTTTCATGGCCGCCACGGGCCATGTTCCATGCTAGGAATCCAGGAGTGACAGTTGGTGTTCGACACGCTCAAGGATGTATTCGGCTACGACGGTTTGCGCCCCGGCCAGGCGGCAGCGATCGGCGCGGTGCTGGCCGGGCGCTCGGCGGCGGCGATCTTTCCCACCGGCTCCGGCAAGTCGCTGTGCTACCAGCTGCCGGCCCTGCATCTGCCGCACCTGACCCTGGTGGTGTCGCCGCTGCTGGCGCTGATGCAGGACCAGCTGGCCTTTCTCGCCCGTCACGGCATCAATGCCGCCAGCATCGACTCGGCGCAGAGTCGCGAGCAGACCGCCGAGGTGATGGAGCGCGCCCGCTCCGGCGAGCTGAAGATCCTGATGATCTCGGTGGAGCGCCTGAAGAACGAGCGCTTCCGTAACTTCATCGGCCAGGTGCCGATCTCCCTGCTGGTGGTCGACGAGGCTCACTGCATCTCCGAGTGGGGCCACAACTTCCGCCCGGACTACCTCAAGTTGCCCGACTACCAGCGCCAGTTCGCCATTCCCCAGGTGCTGCTGCTGACCGCCACCGCCACGCCGCAGGTGGTGGCCGACATGCAGCGCAAGTTCACCATCGCGGCGGCGGACGTGATCACCACCGGCTTCTACCGGGCCAATCTCAACCTGCTGGTCGAGCCGGTGCGCGGCGACGACAAGCGCCGCCGCCTGGTCGAATGGCTGGCGCCCCGGGCCGGGCCGGGCAGCCGAGCATCGTCTACGTGACTCAGCAGAAGAGCGCCGAGCAGATCGCCGAGCACCTGAGCCGGCACGGCATCGCGGCCAGCGCCTACCACGCCGGCATGGCTCACGAGCAGCGCGAGGCGATCCAGCGCCGCTTCATGGCCGGCCAGGACAGCTGCATCGTCGCCACCATCGCCTTCGGCATGGGCATCGACAAGAGTGACATCCGCAATGTGGTGCACTTCGACCTGCCCAAGTCGATCGAGAACTACAGCCAGGAGATCGGCCGTGCCGGGCGCGACGGCCGCCCCTCGGACTGCCTGGTGCTGGCCAATCGCGACAGTCTCAGCCTGCTGGAGAACTTCGTCTACGGCGACACCCCGGAGCTCGCGGGCATCCTGCGGGTGCTCGAGGAGCTGCTGGGCGCCGCGCAGGATGGCCAGTGGGAGCTGATGCTCGGTGCCCTCAGCGAGCAGAGCAACATCCGCCCGCTGCCGCTCAAGACCCTGCTGGTGCAGCTGGAGCTGCGCGGCATCATCGCCCCGCGCTACGCCTATTTCGCCGAGTACCGTTTCAAGTACCTGATCGAGCCGCAGGCCCTGCTGGACCGCTTCGACGGCGAGCGCCGGCAGTTCGTCGAGGCCCTGGTCGCCAGCGCGGCGCGCGCACGGACCTGGTGCACCCTGGACTTCGAGGCGCTGTATCAGCGGCACCGCGCCGAGCGCAGCCGGGTGGTCAAGGCGCTGGACTATTTTCAGGAACAGGGCTGGATCGAGCTGGAGAGCAAGCAGATGACCGAGGTCTATGCGCTGCTCGACCCGCACTTCGACCCGCAGGCGCTGGGCGCCGAGCTGCATCGGTATTTCCGCCAGCAGGAGGGCAGCGAGATCGCCCGCATCCACGCCATGCTGGCGCTGTTCGAGAGCGCGCAGTGCCTGAGCCGGCGCCTGGCCGACTACTTCGGCGACGAGCAGGCGCCGCAGCGCTGCGGCCACTGTTCCGTATGCGCCGGGCGGGTCGCCCGGCTGCCGCAGCCGCCGGATCTGCCGGCGCTGGCCGGGCAGGACCTCGAGCGGCTGTGTGGCGATTTCATCCAGCGCCACCGCCAGGCCCGCGGCGAGGCGCCCAGCGGCGAATGCCTGACGCGCTTTCTCTGTGGCGTCAGCGCGCCGCTGCTGACCAAGCTCAAGGCGCGCAGCCTGCCCGGCTTCGCCGCGCTGCAGGCCTACCCCTACGCGACGGTGCGCGACTGGGTGCGGGACGGGCTGCAGTCGGCTGCCGACTAATCCCGGGCGCGGGTGGCCTGGCCCTGTTCCAGGGTCCACTGCACCAGTTGCGCGGTCAGCCGGTCCGCGGCCGCGCCGAGGGCGCTCACCATCGCCGCTACCGAGCGCCCGGACGCCGCCTGGCGCACCTCGAAACGGCGGCTGGCGAGGATGCGCCGGCTGCCGCCCTGCACCAGGCGCGCCTCCAGGCGGATGTGGGCCTCGGGCCGCTCGCCCTGGTATTCGCCGTGGAAGGCCCGCAGGTCGCTGTCCAGCAGCAGGTCGGCGCGCAGGCCGCTGCTGTCGCTGCTCAGCGCGGCCAGGCGGCCGTCGTCGCGAAAGCCATCGAGCAGCCGGTCGCGCAGCAGCAGGCTGGCGCGGTCGACCCAGCGCGCGCCCTGGTAGGCGCTGAGGCGGTCGCCCTGGGGCCGCACGGCGATCCGCGTGCTGTCGAGCAGGGCGCTGGCGCTGGGCGTGTTGACCCGCAGCGCCCAGTCGTTGCGCACCCCGGCGTGCGCCTGGCTGGGCAGGACGCTGGCCGGCAGGCGATAGAGGTCCAGCGGTTCGCTCTCCGGCAGTACCGAGCAGGCGCCGAGCAGGCCGCCCAGCAGCAGGGTGCCCAGCAGCCGGCTCATGGCTGGAACTCCTGTAGCCGCTCGCCGCGCAGCAGGAAGCCGGCGGGGTCCTGCTCCAGGCGGCGGGAGAACGAGCGCAGCGCGCCGAGGGTGTCGCGCAGCTCGTGGATGGCCGGGCCCAGCTCGCCGAGGCCTTGCAGGCCGCTGTCGAGCGCCTCGCGATTGTCGCCGAGCAGGCGCTCGAGGTTCCGGCTGCTGCGCTCCAGCGAGGCCATCAGCCGCTCGGTGTTGGCCAGGGTCTGGCGGCCCGGGCCGTCCAGCAGCTGGTTGGCGCTGCGCATCAGCTTGGCCGTTTCCTGGCTGGCGGCGCCGAACTCTTGCAGGGTCAGGCGCAACTGGTCGCGGCGCTCGGCGACGCTGGCGGTGGTCCGTTCCAGGTGTTCGAGGGTGCGCGACACGCGCTCGATATTGGCGTCGGAGAGCAGTCGGTCGGCGCGCTTGAGCAGGCCGCCGAGGCTCAGCAGCAGGTCGTCGCCATTGCTCATCAGCTGTGCCAGTACCGAGCGTTCGGCGATGATCCGCGGCGGCTGCTCGCCATCGCCCAGGAGCCTGGGGCTCTGCGGCGTGCCGCCGAGCAACTGGATCACCGCGATGCCGGTGATGCCGGTGATCGTCAGGCGCGCGCGGGTGTCCTGCTTGATCGGTGCCTGGCTGAGCACGCGAATGCGCGCGTGCACCTTGCGCGGGTCCTCGGGGTCGAGCTCGAGGCTGGCCACCTCGCCGATGGTGATGCCGCTGTATTGCACCGCGCTGCCCTTGGACAGGCCGCTGACGGTCTCGTCGAAGACCACCACGTAGTCGCTGAGCGCCTGGTCGACCGTGGACTTGTTCAGCCATAGGGCGAACAGCAGCGCGGCGGCGAGGCTCAGCACGGCGAACAGGCCGATCAGCACATGGTGGGCGCGCGGTTCCATTCAAGGACTCCCCGGCGCGCCGGCGGCGGCCCGTTCGGCCGCGCGTCCACGCGGGCCGTGAAAGTAGTCGCGAATCCACGGGTCGTCGAAGGCGGCGACCCGCTCCAGGCGGTCGGCCACCAGCACCCGCTGCCGCGCCAGCACCGCCACCCGGTCGCACAGGCTGTAGAGCACGTCGAGGTCGTGGGTGACCAGCAGCACGCTCAGCCCCAGGGCATCGCGCAGGGTGCGCAGCAGCTGGTCGAAGGCGCCGGCGCCGATCGGGTCGAGGCCCGAGGTCGGCTCATCGAGAAACAGGATCTCCGGGTCCATGGCCAGGGCGCGGGCCAGGGCGGCGCGCTTGACCATGCCGCCGGACAGTTCGCCCGGGTACTTGCCGCCGGCCTCCAGCGGCAGGCCGACCAGCGCCAGCTTGACCCGGGCCAGGCGCTCGGCCGCCGGACGGGGCAGGCCGGCATGCTCGATCAGCGGCAGGGCGATGTTCTCGGTCACCGTCAGCGAGGAGAACAGCGCGCCGCGCTGGAACAGCACGCCGAAACGCCGCTCCATGCGCGCCCGCCGGGCTGGCGGCAGATTCAACAGGTCCTCACCGAACACGCGGATCTGACCGGAAGTGGGCTGGCGCAGGCCGAGGATGCTGCGCAGCAGCACCGACTTGCCGGTGCCCGAGCCGCCGACCACGCCGAGCACCTCGCCGCGCAGCAGCTGCAGGTGCAGGTTCTGGTGCACCACCTGGGCACCGAAGCGGTTGCACAGGTCGTGCACCTCGATGATCGGCTCGGCGCTCACCAGCCCATCTCCATCAGGAACAGCGCGACCACGGCGTCCAGCACGATCACCACGAAGATCGACTGGACCACGCTGGAGGTGGTGCGCTCGCCCACCGACTGGGTGCTGCCGGTGACCTTGAAGCCTTCCAGGCAGCCGATCACCGCGATCAGGAAGGCGAACAGCGGCGCCTTGGCCATGCCCACCAGGAAGTGCCGCACGGCGATGTTCTCCTGCAGGATGGCCAGGTACATGCTTGGCGTGATGTCCAGGCTCAGGGCGCAGACCACGGCGCCGCCGAGGATGCCGCTGAGCATGGCGACGAAGGTCAGGATCGGCAGGGCGATCAGCAGCGCCAGCACCCGTGGCAGCACCAGCAACTCCAGGGGGCTGAGGCCGAGGGCGCGGATCGCGTCGATCTCCTCGTTGGCCAGCATCGAGCCGATCTGCGCGGTGAAGGCGCTGGCCGTGCGGCCGGCCATGAGGATCGCGGTGAGCAGCACGCCGAACTCGCGCAGGAAGGAGAAGGCCACCAGGTTGACCGTATAGAGGGTCGCGCCGTAACCGGCGAGCACGGTGGCGCCGAGGAAGGCCACCACGGCGCCGACCAGGAAGGTCAGCAGGGCGACGATGGGCAGCGCGTTGAGCCCGCTGTGCTCCAGGTGCACGACCAGCGAGGTGACGCGCCAGCGACGTGGGCGGCACAGGGTGGCGAACAGGGTGGCCAGGGTCAGACCGATGAAACCGAGCAGTGCTCCGCTCTGCCGCCACAGCCCCTCGAGGGCCGCGCCTATGGTGCCGAGCAGCTCGAGCAGGGTCGAGGGCCGCCGCGCCGGCTGCCCGCCCGCCACGCCGGCCATGGCCTGGCACACCACCTGCAGCAGGGCGCGGCGCTCCTCGGGCAGTCCCGGCTCGCGGGCCGCCAGTTCGGCCAGGCGCTGGCTGCCGAGCAGCTCGACCAGCAACGCCGCGCCGGCGGTGTCGAGCGCGCCCAGTCCGCCCAGCTCGACCGCCGCGGCGTCCGGCAGGCTGCCGCGCAGCGCCTGCACCTGGGCTTGCAGCGCGGTGTAATGGGCCAGGGTCCAGTCGCCGCCTATCTGCAGGCCCGGTGCGGCATGCATGGCGCGCGACTGGCACGGGGTGATGTACGGGGTGGTGCTCATAGCCCCAAGCTTAGTTCGCGGTGTTGACCTGCGACGGTTCGACTCTATGGGTAGCGCCTTAGGCATGGCGCTTGGTTTGCGCCGGTGAGTCCTGCGCTCACCCGATTGGGGGGGCTTTGCCGGCGGCGGCGGGTCGGCTATCCTGCGCGACGTGCGTCACAAATCGGCCTGCTACACGCCGACCCACCTGTTCGATTGGCAATGGAAGAAAGGACTCGACCATGAAAGAACAACGCAAACTCCCGGCGCTACGCGCGCACATCGACCAACTGCTCGGCAAGGGCTGGGTCATTGCCGGCCGCAATCCGCTGGCGCTGCGCAAGGGCCGCAAGAGCTGGGTGGTGAACCACGGCATGCTGATCAGCGAAGACCTCGCCGCCTGACTTCCCCTCCCGAGCGCTGATGCACCCAGGCCTATGGCCGGCGGCGCTTCGGCGCTCGCTCCGGCCGATGCAATACTCGCGCAGCTGCGACCGCGAGATCTTCCTGACCCCCGACGCATTAGCCCGGTCGCGGCGCCCGCAGCGGTCGGCTGGACATCCGCCGCGCAATTCGAACAACAAAGGGCATGCCGCGGGCGTGCCCTTTTCGTTGGCGCTTGTGGCCGGTGCAGAACTCGTTGGTGGGCGGTCGATGGGCTGCGCGTTTCCAGGCAGTTGGGGGTCGACTTCAGACATTCGCGCCACTCGTTGCAGCGCTAGCTTAGTCGGGTGCTATTTCAGCCCGACAACTTGGAGCAGACATGCAACCGATCACCGTTCTTCGTGACACCACCCCCGTCCCGGTCCTCGACGCCTGCAAGTGGGAGCGCATCGGCGGCGACCCGCACACCGTCAACCTCAACGCCTACACCTCGGAAGACGGCAAGAAGATCATGGGCACCTGGATCTGCACCCCCGGCAAGTGGCGGGTGGCCTACGACAAGTGGGAGTACTGCCACTTCCAGGAAGGCTACTGCATCATCACCCCGGACGGTCAGGAGCCGATCCACCTCAAGGCCGGCGACATCTTCGTGGTCGAGCCGGGTATGACCGGCACCTGGGAAGTGGTCGAGACCGTGCGCAAGTACTTCGTCTTCGCCTGATTGGCTGGCCGAAGCGTCCGGCTCGGCGATTGCGGGTCGGCCGCTTGCGGCGCTGGCTTGTTCGGCGCGCATCTGTTAATCATGGAGGCGTCGGTGTTTGTTGGCCGATTGCATCTGGCTAGAGCCGTGCGCTGCAGTCCCACGCAGCCGGCGCCGCGACAGGAGGGCATGCAATCGACTGTAACCCCGGCCCCGCAACACCTCGAACGAACACCCAGGTCAAAACGAGGAAGCCCTATGCAAGTACAAGTGAACATTCATCAGATCGAAGGCGACGCCCGACTTCAGAAGTGGATAGGTTCGACCCTGACCGACAGGCTCGAGCGCTACTCCGATCTGCTCACCCGCATAGAAGTGCACATCAGCGACGAGAACGCCCACAAGTCCGGGCCGGATGACAAGCGCTGCCAGATCGAGGCCCGACCCAAGGGGCAGCAGGCGATTTCGGTGACCCACAAGGCTCAGGACCTGGAGCAGGCCGTCGACGGCGCCAGCGAAAAGATGCGTCACGCGCTCGAGCATCTGGTCGGCAAGCTAGAGGCCAGGGCGACTTCGGCCAAACGCCTGGACAACGGCGAAGAGGAGCCGGTCGACGCCTTGCTGCAGGAAGAGTTTCTGGCCAAGCAGGAAGAGCTGGACCGGGCGTAACCCGTCCCCTGACCCAACTGATTAGCAAGAGGGGTTCCCACGCAGGTGGGAACCCCTTTTTCGTGGGCCGCTTCGCCGTTCCCTGGGCAGGTCCGTCTGCCTTCGGCGCTACGACCATTGGCGGCTTGACGCCCGGCATACCGATCCGCAGAGACTGTGCGGGGCTCGTGCATAGCCGAGCGGTGCCCGCGGGCGCGCCGCTCGGCCACCTTGCAGAGCGGAGTCCGCCGCGAAGTGGCGCTGCCTGCAATGGGTGGCATAATCATGGCGCCATTATTTTGTGTGGCACTGTTTATGCCAGGCCCGCTGCCTTGTTCTCCAGCGGGTGGTCATGGCTCGAGGGTTTAGTCGATCTATAGAGCAGCAGGTGATAACAATGAAAGAACCAGAGCTGCCGAACAAAGAATCCGAACGCATGGCCGCCCTTATGGCCACTGGCCTGCTGGACTCCCCGGCCGAGGAGCGCTTCGACCGGATCACCAGGCTCGCCGCCCAGTTTTTTGACGTGGGCATCTGCCTGGTGTCCCTCGTCGATGGTGAACGGCAATGGTTCAAGTCCCGGCACGGACTGGACGAGGCGCAGACTCCCAGGCGTCTCTCCTTCTGTGCCCATGCCATTCTCGGCGCCGATACTCTCGAGGTCCCCGACGCCCGGCTCGACCCGCGCTTCGCCGACAACCCGGTGGTAACCGGTGCACCCTTTGTCCGCTTCTATGCCGGTGCGCCAATCAAGTCGCGCAATGGCCATGCGCTCGGCACCCTGTGCCTGGTCGACAGCCGGCCCCGGCGGCTGAGCGAGGCGCAGCGACGGGCGCTGCGCGACTTCGCCGATTGCGTCGAGCAGGAGATCAATCTGCTCAGCGACAACGCCCTGCAACGGCAGCTGGCCGTCAGCCGCGAGCGCAGTGCGGCGGTTCTGCAGGCCCTGCCGGACATCGTCCTGCTGGTGAGCCGCGACACCCGGCTGATCGAGTGCATGGAGCATCCGGACCTGCCGGCCGCGCCCGAGCAGCTGATCGGGCGCACGCTTGCCGAGGTGCTGCCGCCCGCCGCTGCCCAGATTCTTTCCAGCAGGCTCGACGAGGCCTTCGCCACGGGGCGACTGGTCTGTTTCGACTACGAGCTGGACGTCTCCGGCGGGCGCGCCAGCTTCGAAGCGAGAGTCCGCCGTATCGATCCCGACGAGGCGGTGCTGATCGTGCGCAACACTTCGCACATCACCCGCGCCCAGGCCGAGCTCGGGCGTCTGTCCGAGGTGGCCCGGCAGACCACCAATGGCGTGGTGATCTGCGCCGCGGATGGTCGGGTGATGTGGATCAACGAGGCGTTTACCCAGCTCACCGGCTTCGCCCTCGACGAAATGCTCGGGCGGCGCCCCGGCGACCTCCTGCAGGGGCCGGACACTGACCCCGAAGCGGTGGTGAACATGCGCCAGGCATTGCTGGCGCGGCGCAGTTTCAAGCTCGATGTACTCAACTACCACAAGAGCGGCACGGCCTACTGGGTGCGTATCGCCTGCAACCCCCTGCTCGACCGGCATGGCAACTTCGACGGCTTCATCGCCATCGAATCGGACGTTACCCAGGAGAAGCGCGACGCCGAGCGGATCGCCAACAGCGAGCGCCTGCTCGGCGCCGTGGTGGACGCCAACCGCATCGGTACCTGGAAGGTCAACCTCAAGACCGGTGAGCTGACCGTCAACGCTATCTGGGCTGGCCTGCTGGGCTATACGCTCGAGCAGTTGCAGCCGATCAGCATGGACACCTGGGAGCGCCTGACCCACTCCGAGGACGTCGCCCAGTGCAAGGCGCTACTGCAGGGCTTTGGCCGGGAGTCCGAGGACTACTTCCAGGCCAATGTGCGCATGCGCCATGCCGATGGACACTGGGTGTGGATCAACATGCGCGGGCGAGTGGTGGCCCGGACGGCGGCCGGCAAGATCGAGGTGATGCTGGGGACGCACTTCGACATCAGCAGCCAGGTGCGCGCCGAGCAGAGTCTGCGCGAGCAGTCCGAGCGCATGCGGGTCATCGTCGACAACATGCTCGATGGTGTCATCTCGATCGATGCCAGAGGCACGATCAAGTCGTTCAACGCCGCGGCGCAAGGGATCTTCGGCTACTCCGCTGCCCAGGTGCTGGGGGAGAACATCAGCATGCTGATGCCGGAGCACCGTCATCCGCGCCAGGACTTCTATGTGAAGAACTACCTGGCCAACTATATGCGCGGTATCGCCGGGACTCAGTTGCAGCTGGACGGTGTGCGCGCGAACGGCCAGCGTTTCCCTGCGGAAATAGGGGTGTCACAGGTTCAGCAGGACAGCGAGCGGCTGTTCATCGTGATAGTGCGCGATATCACCCAGCGCCGGCAGGACGAGCACGAGATTCGCCAGCTGGCCTTCTATGATGCCCTGACCCTGCTGCCCAACCGCCGGTTGCTGCTGGACCGACTGGAGCAGGCCCTGGCGGCCAGCAAGCGGCACCGGCGCTACGGCGCGTTGCTGTTCCTCGATCTGGACAATTTCAAGAAGCTCAACGACACCGCCGGGCATGCCCAGGGCGACCTGCTGTTGCAGCAGGTGGCCGGGCGCCTGCGCCGCGCGGTCAGGGAGGGCGATACCGTTTCGCGCCTGGGCGGCGACGAGTTCGTGGTGATGATCGAGGAGCTCGGCGCCGATGTGGATGAGACGGTGAACCACGCCGAGCATATCGCGCAGAAAGTCCTCGCGGCGCTGAGCAGAAGCTTCGACCTGGCGGGAAACGACTATCACAGCACGCCGAGTATCGGCGTCACGCTGTTCCAGGGCAGCTCCAGCAGCGAGGATGTGCTCAAGCAGGCCGACATGGCGATGTACCAGGCCAAGGCCTCGGGGCGCAACAGCATCCGCTTCTTCGATCCGGCGATGCAGATCGCCGCCATGACCCGGATCAGTCTGGAAAGGGATCTCCACGATGCCCTGCAGCAGCGCCAGTTCGAGCTCTACTATCAGCGCCAGGTCGATCGATCCGGGGCCACCGTCGGCGCCGAGGTGCTGTTGCGCTGGCGCCACCCGCAGCAGGGCTTCGTCTCCCCGGCGAACTTCATTCCGGTGGCCGAGGAAACCGGGCTGATCGTGCCCATCGGCCGCTGGGCGCTGGAGGAGGCGTGCCGCTGCCTGGCACGCTGGGCGGCGGATGCGCAGAAATCGGCGCTGACCATCGCGGTGAACATCAGCGTGGCGCAGTTTCTCCGCGAGGACCTGGAGCAGACGGTGCTCGCCGTGTTGCAGGAGACAGGCGCCAATCCGGCGCGGCTCAAGCTGGAAATCACCGAGAGCCTGCTGGCCAGCGACATCCACCGGATCACCGCGCAGATGGCGGCGATCCGCCGTCACGGCGTGGTCTTTGCCCTGGACGACTTCGGCACCGGCTACTCGTCGCTGACCTACCTGAAGCGCCTGCCGCTCAACCAGCTGAAGATCGACCAGAGCTTCGTGCGCGACATCCTCAGCGACAGCAACGACCTGGCCATCGCCCAGACCATCGTCGCCCTGGCCGAGACCATGGGCCTGGACGTGATCGCCGAGGGCGTCGAGACCCAGGCGCAGCGCGCATTGCTGCATGAGATCGGCTGCAACCACTACCAGGGCTACCTGTACGGCCGGCCACAGTGCCTGGCGGAATTCGAGCAGGGCTTCCGTGCCGTCTGCCTCGCCGATTGATGCGCCTCGACTGCCGGTGGCGCCGTCAATCCGCCGGCTCCGGCGGCCGGCGTCCTAGCCTGGCCCGACAACGCCGCAGGCCACGACGGCGTCCTGGCGCGCCTCGGGTAGCGCCTGGCCGATCAGCTGCTCGATCTCCTCGGCCGAGCGCGGGCTGCTGAACAGGTAGCCCTGCAGCAGGTCGCAACCTTCGGCGAGCAGGAAGGACAGGTGGCTCTGGTCTTCCACGCCCTCGGCGACCACCTGCATGCCGAGCGAATGGGCCATGGTGATGATGGCCGAGAGGATCACCCCGTTGTTGTTCTCCTGCAGGTTGAGGATGAAGCTGCGGTCGATCTTGAGGATATCGATCGGCAGGGTCTGCAGGTAGCTGAGCGAGGAATAGCCGGTGCCGAAGTCGTCGAGGGCGATCTGTATGCCGAGCTCGCGCAGGGCGTGGAGGTTCTCCAGCACCTGTTCGCGGCCCTGCAGAACGGCGGTCTCGGTCAGTTCGACATAGAGTTCGTCGGCGCCCAGCTGGTGCTTGCGCAGGAGCCGGGCGATCTGCCTGGCGAAGTCCGGCTGGGCCAGTTGCACGCTGGAAACGTTGACCGCGACCCGCAGCCGCGGCAGGCCGCGCTGTTTCCAGGCGACCAGCTGGCGCGCGGCCTGTTCCAGAACCCAGTCGCCAATGGGCAGGATCAGGCCATTCTCCTCGGCAATCGGGATGAACTGGTCCGGCGGCACCATCCCCAGCTCCGGGTCGTTCCAGCGGATCAGCGCCTCCACCGACTTCATGCGCAGACTGCGGCTGTCGACTATGGGCTGGAACTGCAGGTGGAAGTTGAGCGCCTCCACCGCGCTATGCAGGCGTTGGTCGAGCAGCACGCGCTCCTGGGAGCGTGCGGCGATGGCGCTGGAGAAGAACTGGTAGGTGCTCTTGCCGCGTGTCTTGGCCTGATACATGGCCAGGTCCGCATGCTTGACCAGGTCTTCCACGCTCCTGCCGTCGTCGGGGTAGATGGCGATGCCGATGCTGCAGCCAACGTAGCATTCACTGCCTTCGAGGTCGATCGGCTCGGCCAGCGCCGCGATGATGCGCTCGGCCACCGGGCCGGCCAACTGGTCCGCCTCCGGGTGGGTGAGCAGCAGGGTGAACTCGTCGCCGCCCAGGCGCGCCATGTCGCGGCTGACCTCGATGCCCACGGGGCGGCTCAGGTAATCGTAGCCGCGCAGTTTGGCCTGGAAGATCTCGGTCACCTTGACCAGCAGGCGGTCGCCGGCGGGGTGGCCGAGGGTGTCGTTGATGTGCTTGAAGTTGTCCAGGTCGAGGAACAGCAGGGCGAAGCGCCCGCCGTACTGGCGTGCCTGCTCGATCTCGCGGCGCAGGGTCTTGATGAACATCAGGCGGTTGGGCAGCCCGGTCAGGCTGTCGCTATAGGCCAGGCTGCGGATCTGCTCGTTGGAGCGGTACAGGGCGAGGCTCATCTGGTTGAAGGAGCGGCTCAGCTCGCCGATCTCGTCGTCGTTCTGCACCGGCACCTGCACCAGTTGCTGGCGCTGGCCGAGCGATGCCAGGGCCTTGTTGAGGCGCTCCACCGGCCGCAGGAACTGGCTGCGGATCACCAGCAACAGCAGGGGCACGGCCAGGCCGATGGCCGCCAGGCAGATCAGCAGTACCAGCACGCCGATCCTGCGCGACTCTCGGAGCAGCTCGGCCTCGGGCACCAGCAGATGCACCCACAGGCCAGCGGCCAGGCGTTTGACGTGGTGCTGGTAGGCCTGGCCATTGAATACGCTATGACGCACCCCTTCCGGCGCCGTGGTCAGCGCTGGCAGCCGGCTCAGGTCGAGGGGCGCGGCGCGCTCGAGCTCCTGTGAGGCGGCCAGCAGCGTGCCGTGCTCGTCGCTCAGCAGGATGCCGCCGTGCGGCCAGGGCGAGGGGGTCAGCTTGTTCAGCAGTGCCTGCAGGCTGATGGTCAGGCCCAGATAGCCGCGCAGTTCGGGCTCGGCGTTGTAGGAGTCGACTGCCGGGTTGATGATGCAGATGGCGCGCGATACGTACAGGGCCAGCTGCTGGTTGTCGGGGTTGACGGCGATGCGGCTGTAGCCGCCGGGAACGGCCTCCTGCATGGCCACGAAGAGCGGGTTGTGTCCTTCATCCTCGGTCAGGTTGGGCAGCTTGCCGTCGTCGATGCGCAGGTCCTCGAAGCCGTCGGGTAGCAGGATGCGGATCTCGTAGTACTCGGGAAATACCTGCTGAATGCTGCTGAGCTTGCGTTGCAGGGGACGCTGCAACAAGGCGTAGCGCTCTTCGGCATCCGCGGTCAGCAGGTATTTCTTCACCAGCGGGTCGTCGGAGAAGACCGCCAAATTGGCGCTGGCGGTGGCGATCAGTTGCTGCACTTGTTCGTCTAGGCTGCGCAGTAGCACGTGGTTCTGTTCGTCGCCCTTGCGCTGGGCGCTGTCGCGCAGCTCGATAAATGCAAGGAATCCGGCCAGCAGCAAAGGCGCGGTGATCAGGGGGATCACCAGCAGCGGCAGACGGGTGCGTAGTTTCATACGGATCTGGGCCTGACTAGCGCAGGACGCGCGCGCCGATCTGGTTGCGCAGACGGAGGGCGCGAGGCGGCAGGGGCTGGTAGAACTCCGAGGATGCCAGGCCGGTTGCATCGGGATAGATGATCGGGTCGCTCAGCATGGCCTCGGGCAGCAGGCGTTGGGCCGCGCGATTGGGCGTCGCGTAGTGGACGTATTGCGCCAGCTGTGCGGCATGTTGCGGCTCGTTGATGAAATTGAGGAAGGCATAGGCCAGGTCGGGGTTGCGGGCCTTGTGGCCGAGGGCGAAATAGTCGGCCCAGAGATTGCCGCCCTCGCTGGGTAGCACATATCGCAGGTGCTCGTTGTGCGCCTGCAGCATCAAGGCGTCGCCGCTGTACATCATGGCGGCGACGATCTCGCCGCTGAGGATGGGCGAGGTTTCGTCGAGGGAGATGTAGGCGTAGCTACGCACATGGGGCTTCTGCTCCAGCAGTAGGGCCTGCGCGGCCTTGAGCTGAGCGGCGTCGCTGCTGTTGGCCGAATGCCCCAGGGCCTTGAGGCTCATGCCGATCAGGTCGCGGGAGTCCTCGAGCATGGAGATCTTGCCTTGCAGCTCCGGGGCGGGCCGGAACAGCTGCTGCCAGCTGGTCAGGGGCGTGCTCAACAGGTCGCTGCGGTAGACGATGCCCAGGGTGCCCCAGAAATAGGGGGCCCCGTGGCTCTGCGCCGCCGGAAAGGCCTGGAGCCAACGCGGCTCCAGGTGGCTGAAGCCAGGCAGGCGCGCATGATCCAGTGGGGCTATCCAGCCGCGCTTGGCGTAGGGAGCCAGGTCGACGCCGGAGGTGAGGATCAGGTCGTAGCCCTCGGCATCGTTCTCCAGCAGGATCTGGGTGCGCACCTCGTCGGAGCTGTAATAGCTCTGGACCACCTTGGCCCCGTGCTGGCGCTCGAAGGCCTCGACCAGCTCGGGATCCAGGTAATCCGACCAGTTGAGAATCAGCAGTTGGCGTTCGCTGGCGGAGCCGAGCGAGGGCAGCTGAAGCAGCAGGAGGCTGAGGGTCAGGGCGAGGAGGACGGGGCGGCGCGGCATGATCCAGGATTCCTCTGCAAGGCTAGGCTCTAGAAGGCTAGCCGCTTTTTTGTAGCGCCAGTCCGGTGGCGAGTGGTTTTCTATCGGTCTGCCGCATGCCCCCAGGGGCTGCCCCCGACGGACGTGTCGAAGGCATAGGATTGCCGCGTCGGTGCGGTGCCGGCTGGTAACGGCGCTGCGGCCGAAATACGCAAAATCTATAGGGACTTTCCTGAGCTTAGATTGGTTGCTGGCCACTGGCTGGCAGTGCGGGGTGTGGGGGTATTAGACCAAGGTAGTAGTCGCGGCAGGCGCTCGCCGCTCTCGACTGCGGAGCGCTGCCGGTCGAAGCGCTCTAGTCATTCGCGAGTCGCTCGGCCAGGGCGGCGCGGCGGCCGCGCCTGAGGTCGACGCTGGCGAGGATCAGCAGGCCGAGGACGAAGTAGCCACCGGTGATCAGGATCGCCAGGCGATGGTCGCCGCCGGACAGCCAGCTGGTAAGGCCGTAGGTCATCGGGCCGAGGATCGACGACAGCTTGACCGCCTGGCCCCACAGGCCGAAGAACTCCGCCAGGCGCGTCGGCGGCGCGAGCAGGCCGACGATGGCACGCCCCGCCGATTGGCTGGCGCCCATGCACAGTCCGGCGACATTCGCCGACAGCCAGAACAGCGGCGGGCCCTCGGCGGCCCAGGCCAGGCCGACCATCAGCAGCCAGCCGAACAGGGTCAGGGCCAGGGTGGCGCGGTGGCCGAGGCGATCCTGCAGGTAGCCGAACAGCACGGCGCCGATGGAGGCGGTGATGTTGACCAAAAGGATCAGCAGCAGGGTGTCCTGGGTGGAAAAGCCCATCGCCTGGTCGGCATAGATCGCCGCCAGGGTGATCACCGCGGCGATGCCGGCCTGGTAGCAGACGGTGCAGGCGAGAAAGCGCAGCAGGTCGCGGTAGCGCCGGGTCTCGCCCAGGGTGCGGGCGAAGCGCCGCCACGCCACGCCCGCGTCATGCCGCGCGCCGGGCTGCAGCTGCGGCAGGCTGCGCTCGCGCAGGAAGAGGAAGGTCGGCAGGCTGGCCAGGGCGAACAGCGCGGCGGTGATCAGCATGCACACCGGCACGAACTGCGCGGCCGTGTGGCCCTGGGCCTGGGCCCAGGCGACATAGGCCAGGCAGCTGCCGAGGCTGACCAGGCCGCCGATATAGCCCAGGCCCCAGCCCCAGCCGGAGACCCGGCCGATGGCGTCCTCGCGGGCGATTTCCGGGAGAAAGGCGGCGATCAGGTTCTCGCCGCAGCCGAAGCAGAAGTTCGACAGCAGCAGGAACAGCAGCGCCAGGCCCAGGGCCCCCGGACCGGCCAGGGCCAGGGCGGCGGTGCCGGCGACGCAGCCCAGGGTGCTGTACAGCAGCAGGCGCTTCTTGCAAGCGAAGGCGTCGGCGTAGGCGCCCAGCAGCGGCGCGCCGATGATCACCAGGGCGTAGGAGAGCGACAGGCCGCTGGTCCAGGCCAGGGTCGCCCAGCTGGCGCCACCCGCGACCACGGCGACGAAATAGGCGCTGAACACCGCGGTGATCACCACCGTGGTGTAGCCGGAGTTGGCGAAGTCATACATCGCCCAGGCCCAGGCTTCTCGGCGGTCGACGCCGCGGGCGAGGCTGGCTGACATGGTTGGGGACTCCGTTCGGTTGAGGCGATTCGGCAAGCCTAGTCGTGGCAGGCGCAGGCAGCGAGAGGGGCTGCGGCTATAACCACGGGCCTGTTATGGGGCAGAGTTATTATCGCCCCGGCCGGCAAAGGCTTATGGTGCTTAGGCGAGGGTGTTCGCCAACGACCGCCCATTGCTGAGGAGTCGCCGATGAGTCGCCTGCCTCATGCCACAGCCAGCGATGCGGATGACCGAGGGACGGCGCAGAAGTTGCTGGAGATAGTCCGGCAAACCGTGCTCGAGTTGCGCCCGCATGCCGCCGATGAGGCGGCCATCAGCCTGCACAGCGTGCTCGATCGCGACCTGGGCCTGGACAGCCTGGGCCGGGTCGAGCTGTGGTCGCGCATCGAGCGCGAGTTCGGCGTGCGCCTGCCCGAAGCGCTGTTCGCCAGCGCGGACACCCCCCAGGACCTGCTCGTGGCCCTGCGCGCCGAGCGCGGCGCTGAGCTCGAGCCGGCGCCCGCCAGCGAGTCCGAGAGGGCCGCGGCGGCGGATCTGCGCACCCCGGAGCAGGCGCAGACGCTGATGGAGGTGCTCGACTGGCATGTGCGCGCGCATCCGCAACGCTGCCATGTGCGCCTGCTGGGCGATGGCGAGGCGAGCGACGATATCAGCTATGCGGCGCTGCAACGGGGTGCCTGGGCGGTCGCCGTCGGTCTGCAGCAGCGCGGGCTGGAGGCCGGGCAGCGGGTGGCGCTGATGCTGCCGACCGGGCGCGACTTCCTCTACGGCTTCTTCGGCATTCTCCTGGCCGGTGGCGTGCCGGTGCCGATCTATCCGCCGATGCGCCTGTCGCAGATCGAGGAGCACCTGCGCCGCCAGGCGGCCATCCTCGGCAACGCCGAGGCCAGCATGCTGATCACCGTCAGCGAGGCCAAGCTGCTCGCCCATCTGCTCAAGCCCCAGGTGCCGAGCCTGGGCGAGATCGTCAGCGTCGCCGAGCTGTCCGCGGGCAGCGGCACTCTGCGCGAGCAGCCGCGCCAGGCTGGGGATCTGGCCTTCCTGCAGTACACCTCCGGTAGCACCGGCCAGCCCAAGGGGGTGATGGTCAGCCACGCCAACCTGCTGGCCAACCTGCGCGCCATGGGCAAGGCCCTGAAGGTCGACGCCGAGGATGTGTTCGTCAGCTGGCTGCCGATGTACCACGACATGGGCCTGATCGGCGCCTGGTTCGGCAGCCTGTACTACGGCTTCAACCTGGTGCTGATGTCGCCACTGGCCTTCCTCGCCCGCCCGGCGCGCTGGCTGCGGACCATCCATCAGTATCGCGCGACCCTGTCGGCGGCGCCGAACTTCGCCTACGAGCTGTGCCTGAGCAAGCTCGACGCCCGCGACCTCGAAGGCCTCGACCTGAGCAGCTGGCGCCTGGCGCTGAACGGCGCCGAGCCGGTCAACCCGGATACCCTGCAGCGCTTCGCCGAGCGCTTCGCTGGCTACGGCCTGTCACCGGCGGCGCTGATGCCGGTCTATGGGCTGGCCGAGGGCACCCTGGGGGTGACCTTCCCGCCGCTTGAGCGTGGCCCGCTGATCGACTGGGTGCGCCGCGGGCCCTTCCAGGCCAGCGGCCAGGCGCAGCCGGTCGAGCCGGACAGCGCCGATGCGCTGCGTTTCGTCTGTTGCGGGCGGCCGCTGCCGGGGCATCAGGTGCGCGTGGTCGACGGCCACGACGTGGAGCTGCCCGAGCGCACCGAGGGCCATGTGCAGTTCAGGGGGCCTTCGACCACCGCCGGCTATTTCCGCAATGCCCAGGAGAGCGCGCGGGTTCGGCACGACGAGTGGCTGGACTCCCTCGATCTCGGCTACATGGCGGCCGGCGAGCTCTACCTCAGTGGCCGCGCCAAGGACCTGATCATCCGTGGCGGGCGCAACATCTACCCCTACGACCTGGAGACCGCCGTCGGCAACCTGCGGGGCCTGCGCAAGGGCTGCGTGGCGGTGTTCGGCAGCGGCGACGCCAGCCATGGCGGCGAGCGCCTGGTAGTGCTGGCCGAGACCCACGAGCAGGACAGTGTGGCGCGGCGTAACCTGCAGCAGGCGATCCGTCGGGTCGCCGTGGACCTCACCGGGGTGGCGCCGGACGATGTGGTGCTGGCGCCGCCGCACAGCGTGCTGAAGACCTCCAGCGGCAAGATCCGCCGCGCCGCCAGTCGCGAGCTGTACGAGCGCGGCGAGGTCGGCCAGCCGCGCCGCGCCGTGTGGCGGCAGCTGCTGCGCCTGGGCCAGGCGGCGCTGGGTGCCCAGGCCGGACGTCTGCTGCGGGCGCTCGGCGCCTTGCTCTACGCCGGTTACTTCTGGGCTCTGCTGCTGATCATCGCCAGCCTGACCTGGCTGGCGGTGGCGCTGCTGCCGCGGCGCAGCTGGTGCCGTCGCCTGACCCGGGTGGCGGCGCGGGCCTTCCTGCGCCTGGCCGGGCTGCCGCTGAGCACCAGCGGCCTGGCCCAGCTGCGTGCGCCCGAGGTGCGGGTGCTGGTCGCCAACCACGCCAGCTACCTGGATGGAGTGGTGCTGTGCGCCACGCTGCCGCCGACCTTCAGTTTCGTCGCCAAGCGTGAGCTGGCCGAGCAATTCGTCGCCGGGCGCTTCCTGCGCCGGCTCGGCACCTGCTTCGTCGAGCGCTTCGACGTTCAGCGCGGCGCCGCCGATGCCGAGGCGCTGGCCGCGACCCTGGCCAGTGGGCAGTCGCTGCTGTTCTTCCCCGAGGGCACCCTGAGCCGCGAGCCGGGGCTGCAGCCGTTTCGCATGGGTGCCTTCGTTCTCGCCGCGCGAGCCGACGTGCCGCTGCTGCCGATAGCCCTGGGCGGCACGCGCATGGTGCTGCGCGACGGCCAGTGGTTCCCCCACCGGGGTGAGGTCCGGGTCAAGCTGTGCGGCCAGTTGCTGGCCGACGGTCACGACTGGCTGGATGCGATCAAGCTGCGCGACAAGGCGCGGGCGGTGCTGCTGCAGCAGCTGGATGAGGCGGATCGGCTGCTGCTGGCCGGCTGAGCCCGGCAATCGCGCCCAGCAAAAAGCCCGCAGCAGGCGGGCTTTTTGTGTGTCGGCCGAGGGGCTCAGTGGTGTTTGTGCTTCTTGTGCTTCTTGTGTTTGTGGCCATGGTGATGGCCGTGGTCGCCGTGAGAGTGGCGATGGCCGTCATGGTAATGGCCACGGTCATCCTGGCGGTTGTCGTTGGCGATGACGTTGCCCAGGGCGCCGCCGGCGGCGCCGCCGAGGCCGGCGCCGATGGTCGAGCCGGTGCTGCCGCCGACCTTGCCGCCGACTACCGAGCCGCCGGCGGCACCCAGGCCACCGCCGATGGCCGCCTCGGTCTTGTTGCCGCGTGGCGCGGTGATCACCCCGCCGGCCGCGCCGCCGAGGCCGGCGCCCACGGCGGCGCCGGTGCTGCCGCCGACCTGCTGGCCGATGACGTTGCCCAGGGCGCCGCCGACGCCGCTGCCGATGGCGACCTTGCTGCTGTCGCCGGCGAAGGCGAACGGGGCCGTCAGGACGCTGAAGGCCAGTGCGGTGAGAAGTATGCGCATAGGGTCGATCTCGCTAAGTTGAAAAGGGCTTGGACCGGGGACGGCCGGTATCAGTCGTCGTGGTCGTGACCACGATGCCAGCCGTGGCGCTTGCCGTGCTTGTGGCGGTGGTGCCGGTGGCCATGGTGATGGTTGTCGCGGTAGTGGTGGCGGTCATCGTAGCGGCTATTGTTGCCGTAGTAGTTGCCCAGGGCGCCGCCACCACCGCCGCCGATCGCGGCACCGATCAGGCCGCCGGTGGTGCCGCCGACCTGGCGACCGATGACGTTGCCGCCGGCACCGCCCAGGGCGCCACCGATGGCGGCCTCGGTGCGGCTGCGGCGGTCGGCGCCGACTGCGCTGCCGGCAGCGCCACCCACGCCGGCACCGATGGTCGCGCCGGTGTTGCCGCCGACCTGCTGGCCGAGCACCGCGCCCAGTACCCCGCCCAGGGCACCACCGATTCCGGCTTCGCTGGTGCCGGCCATGGCCGCGCCACTGAGCAGGCCCAGGGACATCAGGAGGATCGAGAAATACTTCATGGCTGGGAGGACCTCTTGGTGAACATGGCGGCGATCCTCGGGCCGTGTGGCGGTCCGCGCAAGCGCCTGCCGACGAGCTGCACGACTTTGCTCGCAGTTCATAAATATTTGTTTTTTGGGGAGAACTCCGGCGATCTATGGCGGTCTGAGGCTTCTTGGTCTGGCCGGTAAATGGCCTTTCTCGTCGCGCCGGCACTGGCGTATTGATGGCTAGGCCCGGCCCGCTCCCGGCATCTGTCGGAATGTTCCAAGCCTTGCCGAGCGGGTCGAGTGGCGCGTGGTTAGAGCAGGTCTTCCTTGCGCCATTGCTCCAGAGCCTGGGTCAGTGGCAACACCTCGCCGGGACGGCTCAGGGCGTAGCCCGGCAGCTGGCTGATCTGCGCCTGGAACTGCGGGTTCTGCAATACCTTGAGCAGGGCGCCCATGGCCGGCAGGCCGAGGCTGTCCTCGCGGCACAGCAGGCAGTAGTTTTCCCGGGCCATGGGGATGAAGGTCAGGCCGAACTGGCGCGCCGCCGCCTCGACGCCGAAACCGGCGTCGGCCATGCCGCTGGCGACATAGGCGGCCACCGCGGCGTGGGTGAACTCCTCGTTGTGGAAACCCTTGATCGCCGCGCTGTCCAGGTTGTCGCGGCGCAGCAGGCTCTCCAGCAGCATGCGCGTGCCCGAGCCCTGCTCGCGGTTGACGAAGCGCAGGTCGCCGCCCGCCAGGTCGGCCAGGCCCTCGACGCCGCGCGGATTGCCGGGAGCGAGGATCAGGCCCTGGGTGCGCATGACGAAGGTGATCACCCGCAGGTCCGGCCGCAGCCAGGGCTGGATGCGGCTCATGCTCAGGGCGCCGAGCGGGCCGAAGGGCACATGCAGGCCGGCCACCTCGCAGTCGCGGCGGTGCAGGGCGATCATCGCCTCGCTGCCGCTGCGGAACTGCACGTCCCACTCCCAGCTCGGGTCCTGTTCCAGCCATTCGCGCAGCGCCGCCACGGCGAAGCCGTGGCTGGCGAAGATGCGCAGGCCCGGGTTGCCGGCCTGCAGCACCCGGTTGAGCTCCAGTTCCAGCTCGCCGGCCAGGTTGTCCAGTTGCGGCGACAGGCGTGCGCGAATCCGTTGGTCGGCCCACAGCAGCTTCTCCCCTAGCGGCGCCAGGCGTGCGCCCTTGCCGCGCTCCAGGTCGATCAGCGGGCTGCCGAAGAACGCCTGCCACTTGCCCAGCAGGTTCCAGGCGTGACGGTAGGAGTAGCCGACCCGGGCGGCGGCCTCGGTGAGCTTGCCGGTGTCGTGCACCGCCTGCAGCAGTTCCAGGCCCTGGGGGTCGAGGCTGCTGCCGTCACCCTGGTGGAAGCGCCAGCGAGGTTGGATTTCGATACGGATCATATGCTCGGTACTTCATATTTGATCGGGGGGTAGCCCATGATACTTTGCCTCATCGGGACTTTTCTGTACCCGAGTATAAGAACTTTATTTCATATGTGGCGAGCCGATAGGCACCGCCAGAGATAACCGGTCCATCTACCGTGAATGGATCGAGTCGTCTCCCCGACAGCACCGGCTATGCCTGCCGGCTGGAGCAACGAACATGGCCACTCTTCCCCAGCGCTTCGACCCCGAGCAGTGCCAGGCCGTTACCCGTGAGGTACTGGCCGCCCACCGTGGTCAGCCCGGCGCACTGCTACCCATCCTCCACGACATCCAGGACCGCCTCGGCGCCGTGCCGCCCGAGCTGCTGCCGATGATCGCCGAGGACCTCTGCCTGTCGCGCGCCGAGGTGCATGGGGTGGTCAGCTTCTACCACGACTTCCGCGCCAGCCCGCCGGGCCGCCAGCACCTCAAGCTGTGCCAGGCCGAGGCCTGCCAGTCGATGGGGGTCAAGGCGCTGACCGCCGAGCTGGAGGACAAGCTGGGCCTGCAACTGGGCGAGACCCGCGAGGACGGCAGCCTGACCTTCGAGGCGGTGTACTGCCTGGGCAACTGCGCCTGTGCGCCGAACGCCATGCTCAACGGTGAGCTGCACGGCCGGGTCGACGCCGAGGACCTGCTGGCCCTGCTGGCAGAACAGGAGGCACAGGCATGAGCGAGGCGAACATGAAAGCAGGCACCCTGACCGTCTACGTACCGCGTGACGCCACCGCCCTGAGCCTAGGTGCCGACCGCGTGGCCCAGGCCATCGCCGCCGAGGCCAAGGCGCGCAACCTGGACATCAAGCTGGTGCGCAACGGCTCGCGCGGGCTGTTCTGGCTCGAGCCCATGGTGGAGGTGGCGACTCCGGCCGGCCGCGTGGCCTATGGCCCGGTCAAGGCCAAGGACGTGCCGGGCCTGTTCGACGCCGGCTTCCTCGAAGGCAAGGAACATGCCCTGGGCCAGGGCCTGACCGAGGAGATCGACTACCTCAAGCGTCAGGAGCGCCTGACCTTCGCCCGTGCCGGTATCACCGATCCGCTGTCGCTGGAGGACTACATCGCCCACGACGGCTACCGCGGCCTCAAGCGCGCCCTGGGCATGAGCCCCGAGACGATCGTCGCCGAGGTCACCGAGTCCGGCCTGCGCGGCCGTGGCGGCGCGGCCTTCCCCACCGGGATCAAGTGGCGCACCGTGCTCGGCTGCCAGGCTGAGCAGAAGTACATCGTCTGCAACGCCGACGAGGGCGACTCCGGCACCTTCTCCGACCGCATGGTGATGGAAGACGACCCCTACGTGCTGATCGAGGGCATGACCATCGCCGGTCTCGCCGTCGGCGCGACCAAGGGTTACATCTACCTGCGTTCCGAATACCCCCATGCCGAGGCGGTGCTGCTTGAGACCATCAGCCGTGCCACCGCCGCCGGCTACCTGGGCGACGACGTGCTCGGCAGCGGCAAGGCCTTCCACCTGGAGCTGCGCCGCGGCGCCGGCGCCTACATCTGTGGCGAGGAAACCGCGCTGCTGGAGAGCATCGAAGGCAAGCGCGGCACCGTGCGGCCGAAGCCGCCGCTGCCGGCCATCGAGGGCCTGTTCGGCCAACCGACGGTGATCAACAACGTGATCTCCCTGGCCTCGGTGCCGATCATCCTCGACAAGGGCGGCGCCTACTACAAGGACTACGGCATGGGCCGCTCGCTCGGCACCCTGCCGATCCAGCTGACCGGCAACATCGCCCGCGGCGGCCTGATCGAGAAGGCCTTCGGCGTCACCCTGCGCGAGCTGCTCTACGAATACGGCGGCGGCTCGGCCAGCGGTCGGCCGATCCGCGCGGTACAGGTCGGCGGCCCGCTGGGCGCCTACCTGCCGGAGTCGCAGTTCGACACCCCGCTGGACTACGAGGCCTTCGCCGCCCTCGGCGCGGTGCTCGGCCACGGCGGCATCGTGGTGTTCGACGACACCGTCGACATGGCCGACATGGCCCGCTACGCCATGGAGTTCTGCGCGGTCGAGTCCTGCGGCAAGTGCACCCCGTGCCGGATCGGTTCGACCCGCGGCGAAGAGCTGCTCGAGCAGATCATCGTGGCCCGTTCCGAAGGCCCGCAGCCGGGTCGCATCGAGCTGCTCAAGAGCCTCTGCGACACCATGCTCGGCGCCTCGCTCTGCGCCCTCGGCGGCATGACGCCTTATCCGGTGATGAGCGCTATCAACCACTTTCCCGAGGACTTCGGGGTGTCGCCAGACACCACCGAAGCCCGCTGATCCGGAGGCGTCCTCATGGCCCTGTATCGTGAACTCGACTATGGCACCCCCGCCCGTACCGGCGCCCCGGTAACGGTGGAAATCGACGGCACCGCCATCACCGTGCCGGCCGGCACCTCGGTGATGCGCGCGGCCCAGGAGGCCGGTATTTCCGTGCCCAAGCTGTGCGCCAGCGACAGCCTCGAGCCGTTCGGCTCCTGCCGCCTGTGCACCGTGGAAATCGAAGGCCGCCGCGGCTATCCGGCGTCCTGCACCACCCCGGTGGAGCCGGGCATGAAGGTGCGCACGCAGAGCCCGAAGCTGGCCGAACTGCGCCGCGGCACCATGGAGCTGTACATCTCCGACCACCCGCTGGACTGCCTGACCTGCTCGGCCAACGGCAACTGCGAGCTGCAGGACATGGCCGGCGTGGTCGGCCTGCGCGAGGTGCGCTACGACCCGGTGAAGACCCACCTGGCCGAGGCCAAGGACGAGTCCAACCCCTATTTCAGCTACGACCCGGCCAAGTGCATCGTCTGCAACCGCTGCGTGCGCGCCTGTGAAGAAGTGCAGGGCACCTTCGCCCTGACCATCGACGGTCGCGGCTTCGATTCGCGGGTGGCCGCCGGCCAGGACGAGGACTTCCTCGACTCCGAGTGCGTGTCCTGCGGCGCCTGCGTGCAGGCCTGCCCGACCGCCACGCTGATGGAAAAGTCGGTGATCGAGATGGGCCAGGCCGAGCGCAGCGTCACCACCACCTGCGCCTACTGCGGCGTCGGCTGCTCGTTCAAGGCCGAGGTCAAGGGCAACGAAGTGGTGCGCATGGTGCCGAACAAGGATGGCCACGCCAACCACGGTCACTCCTGCGTCAAGGGCCGCTTCGCCTGGGGCTACGCCACCCACCCGGACCGGATCAAGGCGCCGATGATCCGCGACAGCATCGACCAGCCCTGGCGCACCGTCAGCTGGGACGAGGCGATCGGCTACGCGGCCAAGCGCTTCAAGGACATCCAGGCACAGTATGGGCAGAACGCGGTCGGCGGCCTGACCTCCTCGCGCTGCACCAACGAAGAAGCCTACCTGGTGCAGAAGCTGGTGCGCGCCGCGTTCGGCAACAACAACGTCGACACCTGCGCCCGCGTCTGCCATTCGCCGACCGGCTACGGCCTCAAGGTCACCCTCGGCGAGTCCGCCGGGACCCAGGACTTCGACTCGGTGCTGGCCGCCGACGTGGTGCTGGTGATCGGCGCCAACCCCACCGACGGCCACCCGGTATTCGCCTCCCAGCTCAAGCGCCGCCTGCGCGAGGGCGCCAAGCTGATCGTCGCCGACCCGCGTGGCATCGACCTGGTGCGCAGCCCGCACATCAAGGCCGAGCATCACCTGCAGTTGCGCCCCGGCAGCAACGTCGCCCTGCTCAACAGCCTGGGCCACGTCATCGTCACCGAGGGCCTGGTCAACGAAGCCTTCGTCGCCGAGCGTTGCGAGGCCGAGGCCTTCGAGCAGTGGCGCGACTTCGTCGCCGACGCACGCCACAGCCCCGAGGCCATGGAAGCCAACACCGGCGTGCCGGCCGCCTCGGTGCGCGCCGCGGCGCGTCTGTACGCCACCGGCGGCAACGCGGCGATCTACTACGGCCTGGGCGTGACCGAACACAGTCAGGGTTCCTCGACCGTGATGGCGATCGCCAACCTGGCCATGGCCACCGGCAACATCGGTCGCGCCGGCGTCGGCGTCAACCCGCTGCGCGGGCAGAACAACGTGCAGGGCTCCTGCGACATGGGCTCCTTCCCCCATGAGTTGCCGGGCTACCGCCACGTCTCCGACCCGGTGATCCGTCCGCAGTTCGAACAGGCCTGGGGCGTGTCCTTGCTCGACGAGCCGGGCCTGCGCATCCCCAACATGCTGGCCGCCGCCCATGCCGGCACCTTCAAGGGCATCTACATCCAGGGCGAGGACCCGGCGCAGTCCGATCCGGACACCCAGCACGTCACCGACGCGCTGAAGGAAATGGAATGCGTGGTGGTGCAGGACCTGTTCCTCAACGAGACCGCCAAGTTCGCCCACGTGTTCCTGCCGGGCGCCTCGTTCCTCGAGAAGAACGGCACCTTCACCAACGCCGAGCGGCGTATCTCGCCGGTGCGCAAGGTGATGCCGCCGCTGGCCGGCAAGGAAGACTGGGAAGTCACAGTGGCGCTGTCCAATGCCCTCGGCTACCCGATGAACTACAGCCACCCGTCGCAGATCATGGACGAGATCGCCAGCCTGACCCCGACCTTTACCGGGGTCAGCTACGCCAAGCTCGAGCGCATGGGCAGCATCCAGTGGCCGTGCAACGACGAGGCGCCGGACGGCACGCCGATCATGCACGAGGACGCCTTCGTGCGCGGCAAGGGTCGCTTCATGGTCACCGAGTACATCCCGACCGAGGAGCGCACCTCGCGCAAGCGCCCGCTGATCCTCACCACTGGGCGCATCCTCTCGCAGTACAACGTCGGCGCGCAGACCCGCCGCACCTCGAACAGCTCCTGGCACTCCGAGGACGTGCTCGAACTGCATCCGGTGGACGCCGAGGACCGCGGCATCAAGGACGGCGACTGGGTCGGCATCAACAGCCGCGCCGGCGAGACCGTGATGCGCGCGGTGGTGACCGAGCGCATGCAGCCGGGGGTGGTCTACACCACCTTCCACCATCCGGAGTCCGGCGCCAACGTGATCACCACCGACAACTCGGACTGGGCGACCAACTGCCCCGAGTACAAGGTCACCGCGGTGCAGGTGAGCAAGGTCGAGGCGCCGTCCGAATGGCAGAAGGAGTTCCAGAGCTTCACCCAGGAGCAGCTCGACTTCCTGCCGCGGATCAAGGTGACCCAGCTCTGACCGACGCCGGCGGGCCCTCCGGGTGAGGGCCCGCCGACATTCTTCCTCCACTCTTCGAGCGCAAAGAGGTTCGCAGATGGGCATGAACGCCACGCAACTGATCAAGATGGCCAACCAGATCGGCGCCTTCTTCGCTTCCCAGCCGAATCCCGCGCAGGCCCGCGCGGATTTCGCCCTGCACCTGAAGAAGCAATGGGACCCGCAGATGCGCACCGCGCTCTACGCGCACATCGACGCCAGCAGCGGCGAGGGCCTGAGCCCCTTCGTCCTCGAGGCCATGCAGGGTGAGCGCGAGCATATCGAGCCGGTGGCCCGCAGCGCCTGATCGATCATTCGGCACCTGGCGTGGTTCAGGTACCACGCAAAACAAAGAGCCCGCGAAATGCGGGTTTTTTGTTCGCGGTTATGGACGGCGAAAAAGGGCTGCTGACCACGCAGGCAGCTCATGCCCGATTAGGTGGCTACGCCCCTTCAGTCCGTTCTAGGCGTAAACCTCGTCGTTTAGCGATCTTTGATGAGCGCACAGTACAAAGCCCAGCGTTGACTGGGCTCTGTACTGTGCGGGCAAGGGGTTAAGAGATTTGTCGACCGCTTGCTTATTCTTCAGCAGTGATCGGCGTGGGAACCCGGTTGTTCACCGCGGGAATGCTCTGCAGGTAGGCAAAGATCGCTGCCAGGTCGCCGTCCGTCATATTCCGGTACACCTGAATCGGCATGGGCGGTAAGACCGGCCTTCCACGGCCCAGGTGACGGCCCGTGCGGATGGTCTCGATAAAGTTGCGTTCGGTCCACTTGCCCAGCCCCGTTTCCTTGTCCGGCGTCAGGTTGGCCGTGAAGCTGACGCCCCAGGGGCCCGCCCAGGCGGTGTTGGTGGCCGCACCGCTGACCAGCCAGGGGCCTTCGGGCAGCTTGGGCGCGGGGGGCATCTGCAGCGACTGGGGATGACCGGACAGCGCCCGGCTCATGTCCGGCGCCGGACCGTCCGGCCCCATGACCCAGGGCGTATGGCAATCATGGCAGCCCGCTGTATCGACCAGGTATTTGCCACGGGTCACGCTGGCCGTCGAGTACTCGGAATGGCTCTGCACCGTGTCACTCGCCGCCAGCGCGGCGCTGGTCATGAAAGCCAGATACAGCACTGAGGCACTGTGAAGAACTGCGCTTGTGATTCTCATGGTGAAATCTCCTGTAGGAATGGAAGGTCGTGCACGATCCACTGCTCGATCAGAGCGTTGGCTTGGGCATCCGTCCGCGCCGTGCCGAGCGGAGGCATTTGCAGTACGGGGTTGCGTGAGCGCATCCGCGCCAAGAGCAGGCTGCGTGCTGCGTCACCGGGAACGATGCGCGTGTCCAGATTGTTCAGGCGCGACTCGCTCAACCGGCCTACGGTGGCGCGCAGGCTGCGTTCGGCGTCGGCGGCCGAGCCGGCGCCCTGGTTCAAACTCAGCTCCAGCAGCGCCAGCGGTCCGGACGCGTTATGACAGTGGCCACAATTACCGTGTAGATAGCCCAGGGCTGCCCGTTCCGTCGGTGTCCTGGCGGCGATGCGCGGCGGCTGCTCGAGCAGTGCCCGTGGCAGGTTGCGCAGCAGTCCGCGCGTCAACAGTTGCTCAAGGTCGACAGTGTCGGCCTCGTCAGTTGCGCTGTGCAGTGCCAGCCCATCCCGGTCCGGTGACAGCTGCAGGGCGCTGAAACCCAGTACCGGCACCGGGCCGGCCTCATGGCAGCCGCGGCAATCATCGCGCGAGGGCACGGCGTAGCGGCCGCCCGGCGCCGCGGCGACGGCCAGGGCCGCGCCAATTTCCGGGGCCAGCGTCGCATCCCGGCCATCGGCTTCCCAGATATAGGCCGCGTAGCGCCAGGAACCGTCCGCCAGGCGCTCGATAAAGCGCGTTTCCACCGGCCGGCCGGCGTAGGCAAACTCCTTCCACAGTCTTGTGCCCTCGGGGAAAACCCAGGAATCCGGGGTCGCGGCATCGATGGCCAAGCCCGTTGGCAATGACAGCCAGCGGCGTTTGTCGGCGCCGTCGGACCACAGGGGGTATTGCGGTGCGAAGGGCAACAGGCCGTTTGCTATAGCGCGGGATTCCGGTGCGAACAGCCCGGTTTCGCTGAGCAGCTTCGGAGGGGCGCTCGCCGGATCTGTCGCCGGCCGCGCGAGGCTTAGGGCCGGCGAAAGGCCAAGCGCCGCGGCGAGTACGGCAGGCCACCAAGGCATCTCGGCCCGCTGTTTCATGGCCGTGGGTCCGCCAGCAGCGCACGAATCAGGGCGCCTTGCAGGGCGCCGTCGGAGGCGACAACGGCAATGCACGGACTTGGGCTCATGGCAGCGTTCTCCACACTCATTGTGTCTGCTGGCCAGCGCTACGGCACCGCCAGCGCCGACGTCTCTACAGTGGCTAGATGGGCGCACTCTATTGGCACTTAGCAGCGGGATAAACGGCGATACACTGAACGAATAATTCGTCGATTCGGAACAATGAGATGGACCAGCTGGCCTGCATGCGGATCTTCGTCAGGGTGGTCGAACACGGCGCCTTCGTCCGGGCCGCCGATAGCCTGAATATGTCCCGTGCTTCGGTAACCACCGCCGTGGCGCAACTGGAGGAGCGCCTGGGCGTGCGCCTGTTAAACCGCACGACACGGCGACTCAGCCTGTCCGAGGAGGGGCGCGCCTACTATCAGGACTGCGTGCGCATACTCGGGGATATCGCGGAAGCCGAAGACAACCTGTCCAGCGCACGCGCCCTGCCCCGTGGCCGCCTGCGGGTGTCCGTCGCCCAATCCATCGTGCCCCTGGCCTTCTTTGTGAATCTGGCGCAATTCATGGCGAACTACCCCGATCTTGCGGTAGATGTGATCATCACCGATCGCTCGGTAAACCTCGTCGAGGAGGGCATCGACTGCGCGCTGCGCAGCGGCAGAATTCCGGAGGACGCCGATCTGGTCGCGCGAAAACTGACCAGGGTGCGCTGGCTTGTTTGCGCTGCACCCAGCTATCTCGCGGGGCGCGGCGTACCGGAGTGCATCGCGGACTTGTCCCGGCACGACTGTATCCAGTTCGTGTCACCCTCGACTCGGCGTGGGTGTGACTGGCAGTTCGAAGAGAGCGGTAAACGGGTCGCCTTTACGCCTCGGGGCAGGCTGCGGCTCACCTCCCTGGATGCGACGATCGCCGCGGCGGTCGCCGGGTTGGGGGTGGCCCACGTCCCGGAGCCACTGGTGCAGGACGCCATTCTGAGCGGCCAGTTGCATCCGTTCCTGACCGAGCATGCGGTCGAGGCCCTGCCGCTGATGCTCGTCTATCCGGGTAGTCGCTACCTGCCGGCGAAGGTGCGCGCCTTTGTCGAGTTCTTCGAGAGAGCCTATCCGAAGGAGGGGGCGTGGCCGAAGATTGCAGCCGGCCTCAGGAGGGACTGAAAGGTTTCGTCGCGCAATTTAGTTCGTCGCTTCAAAGGCGAGTCATCCATCAGGATTGACGGCACGAACGGCCCAGCCGCCTGCTCTGGACCTTTGGCCTGCCAGTCGGGCCGTACCTTCACCTAAGCAGGCGGACAATGGCCGCTACCTTAGGCTTCAGTCTCTGCTTCGGCCGGCGCCGGGCTGTACACCCGCGGGGCGCTGTGGTGCGGCAGGTGGATCAGGTTGAGGTGGTGGCGGCGTGCCCATTGCACGGTGAGGCTGGTCGGTGCCGACAGGCTGACCAGGGTGCCGATCCTGGCGCGCACCGCCTTGTGGATCAGTTCCAGGCTGCAGCGGCTGGTGACCAGGGCGAAGCCCGGCTGCGGCTCAAGGCGCTCGCGCAGCAGGGCGCCGATCAGCTTGTCCAGGGCGTTGTGGCGGCCGATGTCCTCGCGGCACAGGCGAATCTCGCCGCTGCCGTCGACGAAGGCCGCGGCATGCAGGGCACCGGTCTGCCGGGCCAGGCGCTGCACGCTGCCGATGCGCTCGCGCAGCCCCTGCAGGTGTTCGGCCGGCGGCAGCGGGCTGGCGGTCAGGGTGTCGAGTTGCGGCAGTGCCTGTTCCAGTGCCTCGACGCCGCACAGGCCGCAGCCGCTGGTGCCGGCCAGGTTGCGCCGTTGCTGCTTGAGGGCCCAGAAGGCGCGGCTGCTGATCTGCACCTCGGCGCTCAGGGCGGCGCCGGCGCGCTTGACCTGGATGTCGTAGATGTCGTCGAGGCCGTCGACCAGGCCGCCGCTGAGGCTGAAGCCGGCGACGAAGTCCTCCACCGCCGAGGGCGAGACCATCATCACCGCGTGGCTGATGCCGTTGTAGCTGATCGCCAGGGCACACTCCTCGGCCAGCACCGCCTCGCCGCGCGCGCCGGCGCCATCCAGTTCCTGGTAGGCGTAGGCATCCCGGGGCTGGTCGTTGCTGCTTTCGCCTGTCGGCGATTCGAGTGCGGCGCGCGGCATGTTCGGCGTTCCGTAAGGGCTATGGGCCTAGCCTAAGCCCGTGGGGCGCGGGCGTCTAATGTCGCGCGCGGCGATGCCGAGCGCAGGCAGCCGCGGGTCGCTTTTGCCGACGGCCGGGGGCGGTTCATGGCAGCAGCGCGCGGTAATCCTCGACCGCGGCGAATTCCTCGGTGTCCTTCGGCCCCTGGCGGCTGTCCGGCTGGCGCACCGCTAGCAGGTGGGCGACGCCGAACTCGCGGGCGCTGCGCAGCACCGGCAGGCTGTCGTCGATGAACAGGCTGCGCGCCGGGTCGAAGGTCAGGTCCTGGCGCAGGGCGTGCCAGAACTGCTGGTTCTCCTTGGGGAAGCCGTAGTCGTGGGAGCTGATCAGGCGCTCGAAGTAGGGCGCCAGCTCGATGCGCTCGAGCTTCAGCGACAGCGAGTCGCGGTGGGCGTTGGTGATCAGCACCACCTGCTTGCCGGCGGCGCGCAGGGCTTTGAGGAAGGTGTCGGCGTCCGGGCGCAGGGCGATCAGCTCGGCCACCTCGCGCTTGAGCTCGCGGATCGACAGCTTCAGCTCGCGGGTCCAGAAGTCGGTGCAGTACCAGGTCAGCTGGCCGGCATGTTCGCGGAACAGCGGCAGCAGCTCGGCGTCGGCCAGTTCACGGCTTATGCCGTGGTGCTCGGCGTAGCGCCGCGGCAGGTGCTCGAGCCAGAAGTGGTTGTCGAAGTGCAGGTCGAGCAGGGTGCCGTCCATGTCCAGCAGGACGGTGTCGATCTCGCTCCAGGGTAACGGCGGCATGGCAGGGTCTTCGGCGTCTGGTGCGGAGTCTGTCGCGATTCGGTCGGCGGCCGTCGTCCATCGCGCAATCTCCGGCGGGGCTAATGGAAAAAGCCGGGGTATGATAACCCGCCCGGTCATGCCAAGGAGCCGCACCATGCGCCAGAAGCCCACCGTACTCGCCCGCGAGATAGTCGCCAGCAGTCGCCTGTTCCGCGTCGAGGAGTTGCAGCTGCGTTTTGCCAACGGCGTGGAGCGCACCTACGAGCGCCTGGTCGGCAAGGGCGTCGGCTACGGCGCGGTGATGGTGGTGGCGATGGCCGACGCCGAGCATGCGCTGCTGGTCGAGGAGTATTGCGGCGGCACCGACGCGTACGAGCTGTCGCTGCCCAAGGGCCTGATCGAGCCGGGCGAGGACGTGCTGGCGGCGGCCAACCGCGAGCTCAAGGAGGAGGCTGGCTTCGGCGCCCGCCAGCTCGAACACCTCACCGAGCTGAGCCTGTCACCCGGCTACATGAGCCAGAAGATCCAGGTGGTGCTGGCCCGCGATCTCTACGAGGAGCGCCTGCCGGGCGACGAGCCGGAGCCGATGCGGGTGGACCGGGTCAACCTGCGCGAGCTGTCGAGCCTGATGCAACATCCCCAATTCAGCGAGGGGCGCGCCCTGGCCGCCCTGTACCTGGCGCGCGACCTGCTCAGCCAACGAGGAGACTTCGTCCTGTGAACCACCCCCTGATTCCCGCGGTGATCCAGCTGGTCCGCGCCGCCGGCAAGGCGACCCTGCCGCACTGGCGCGCCGGCGTGACCGTCACCGAGAAGGCCGATGCCTCGCCGGTGACCGCGGCCGACATGGCCGCCCACCATCTGCTGGCCGATGGCCTGCGGGCGCTGGACGCGAGCATCCCGGTGTTGTCCGAGGAGGCGGCCAACATTCCCCTGAGCGAGCGCAGCGGCTGGAGCCGTTGGTGGCTGGTCGACCCGCTGGACGGCACCAAGGAGTTCATCGCCGGTTCGGAGGAGTTCACCGTCAACGTCGCGCTGATCGAGCGCGGACGGGTGGTGTTCGGCGTGGTCGGCATCCCGGCCAGTGACCGCTGCTATTACGGCGGCGCCGGGCTGGGAGCCCGCAGGGTCGAGGCCGATGGCACGGAGCAGGCGATCAGCGTGCGCCTGGCGCCGGCGCAGGCTTTCACCCTGGTCGCCAGCCGCCGCCATTCGAGCCCGGCCCAGGAGCGCCTGCTTGAGGGCCTCGGCGAGCGTTTCGGCGACCTGCAGCTGACCAGTGTCGGCAGTTCGCTGAAGTTCTGCCAGCTGGCCGAGGGCTTGGCCGACTGCTATCCGCGCCTGGCACCGACCTCGCAGTGGGATACCGCCGCCGCCCAGGGCGTGCTGGAGGGGGCCGGTGGCGAGGTGCTGACGCTCAAGGGCGAGACGCTGACCTACGAGGCCCGCGAGTCCCTGCTCAACCCGTCCTTCCTGGCCCTGCCGGTCGCCGCCGAATGGCGCGCCGAACTGATCCAGCTGGCCCGCGCCCTGGACTGATACTCAGTGGGATGAGGTAGCCCGGATTGCATCCGGGCTACGGGGTTTCGCTGCGCTCAACATCTCTCGCAAGGCCGCCTAAAGCCGCCGTAGGGTGCGCCGCGCGCACCACAGCAGGGGCAATCAATGCGCCGCGCAGGACTGACCCTGCGCGGATCAGTCGAGCATGTCGCGGTAGCGGTCGTCCTGCTTGAACACCAGGGGCTGGGCGAAGCCGGGCACCTTGACCTGGGTGTCGCCCAGCTCGATGGCCTGATCGTCGATCAGGTCGTTGCCGAAGTTGTAGATGATGTCCAGCTGGCCCAGCAGCGCCTGCTGGTCGTACTGCCGGGCGGCGGCGCGGGTCTGCTCGCGGCGCGCGCAGTAGTCGGCGAAGGCCGCTTCGCCATGGCGCTTGCGCAGCATGCGCTCGACCACATGGGGCGCCAGCACCACGCCGCTGGCGTTGTTGCCGCCGAAGCCCTTGGAGTTGATAAAGCACACGTCCAGCGCCTGCTCGCCGACTTTGCGGTCCTCGGTGGCGATGCTCAGGTGCTGCTGATGGACGTCGTCGGCGACCCCGTCGATGGTCTTGATCCCCGGAATCACCCCGTACTTGAAGCTGCCCAGGGCGGCGATCAGCTGGTCGCCGCTGGCGGTGGCCAGGGAGTGGCCGACGAACGCCTTGACCGCGGTGACCGGCCACTGCTCGATGGCGAAGGCGGCGGCGATGCGGTCGAGCAGCTCGGACTCGGTGACCCGGTTGGCCGGGGTGCTGGAGCCGTGGGCGTGGATGAAGCTGCGCTGGCGCACGGCGTCGCTGCCCAGCAGCTGCACGGCGCTGGCCACGGCCTTGGCCATGGTCAGGTAGTTGCCCGGGCCGGGGGCGGAGATGGACTTCTTGAAGCCGTCGGCATTGATGAACACGTCCGGCACCGCGCCGTGGATGTCGGCGCCCAGCTCGAGGGCCAGGGCGTCGTCCATCAGCACCACGAACTGGCAGGCCTCGGCCAGGGTGAAGCCGCAGTTCTCGCCGAACGGGCGGCTGGCGCGGCGGAAGTCCACCTGCTCCTTGCCCTCGATCTGGCGCAGGCCGTCTTCGGTGGCCAGGGCGCCCATGGCGCCGTAGCCCTCGATGCACTCCTGGTTGATCGGCGCCTCGCTGCTGCCGACTATCACCACCCGCGCCTTGCCGGTGGCGATCTGCTCGATGCCCTTCTGCAGGTTGTAGAGGAAGGTGGCGCAGGCGCCGGTGATGGCGCCGGTGGTGCCGACGCTGCCGAGCACGTAGGCGTTGATGAAGTCCGCCGGCATGGTGTTGAGGCCCAGGGCCAGCTGCTTGGCGGTGACCCGGCCGCCCTTGAGGCGCGACTGCATCAGGCCGCCGAAGCCGTTCTCGTCGAGCTGGCTCATGATGCAGCTGGCGAACACGGCGATCTCGTCCGGGGCCACGCGGTCGACGATCGACTGCCAGGGCAGGCCGGTGGAGCGCAGGGCGTCGGTCACCCCGACTATGGCCATGCTCAGGCCGCGCGGGTGGAAGCGCGAGTTGTACAGCTCGGCCGGCTCGAAGCCGCTGGGCAGCTGGCCAGCGGACTTGACTGGCAGGGCGCGGTAGCTGTCGACCTTGAATTCGCAGTTGTCGTGCAGGGTGACGCGCACCTCGGCGGCGTTGAGCTCCTCGACCGTCCAGTTGGCCGGCAGCGGTTCGGGCAGTTGCTTGCGGCTGGCGATAAAACTCAGCTGACTGCCCGGGGTCTCGCTGAGGGTGATGCTCTTCTGCCAGTGGGCGGCGTCGACGTCCAGGTAGCTCTTCTCGATGCGCCGCACCAGGGTCGAGGCGAGGATCTGTTCACCCAGGCGCGCGTCGATCTCGGCCAGGCTCAGGCTCTTGCCGTCCTGGTCCTGGTAGACGCCGTCGACCACCCGCAGCAGCTTCATCATCACCGCCAGGCCGGCGAGGGTTTCCTGGCGCGCCTGGGTATCCATGGATTCGAGCACGGTGCGACGGAAGCCATGGTGAAAGGAGCTGCGCCCGGCAGCGTTGTAACCACCAAAGCCAACGATCACGGGTAAGCGAGATATCACGTGGGAAACTCCTTCAAATGAATTCGTCAGGACAGGCGCGGCTGACGCGGTGCCGGCTTGTCGCACGGGACGGGAGCCCTCTGGCCCGCGCAAGGGCCGTAGGGGCGAGCGCCGGCTCGACTGTTCGGATGCCTATGCTGACGAGGTTAATGACCTGTGAGTCACGGCTTCGACCAAGGTAGGGCTTGGATAAAGCCCTACCGCTGCTAGGGTTAATGGCGCCCAAGCTTGAGCTGGAGAACAACAATGAACAGCGTCAACCCTTACGAACACGGCATGCCGCGCGATGCGGCGAACTTCCAGGCACTCAGTCCGCTGAGCTTCATCGAGCGGGCGGCCAGCGTCTACCCGCAGCGCCTGGCGCTGATCAACGGTCGTCTGCGCCAGTCCTGGGGCGACACCTACAGCCGCTGCATCCGCCTGGCCTCGGCTCTGGCCGGGCGCGGCATCGGCCTGGGCGACACGGTGGCGCTGATCGCGCCCAACGGCCCGGCACTGTTCGAGGCACACTTCGGTGTGCCCATGTGCGGCGCGGTGCTCAACGCCATCAACACGCGCCTGGATGCCGAGGCGATCGCCTTCATTCTGCAGCACGGCGAGGCCAAGGTACTGCTGGTCGACAAGGAGTTCGGCGAGCTGGTGCAGCGCGCCGTCGCCCAACTGAGCAATCCGCCGCTGATCATCGGCATCGACGACCCGGAATATGCCGCCGGCCTGCTGCTCGGCGAGCTGGACTACGAGGCGCTGCTGGCCGAGGGCGATCCCGATTACGCCTGGCAGATGCCGGCAGACGAATGGCAGGCCATCGCCCTCAATTACACCAGCGGCACCACCGGCAACCCCAAGGGGGTGGTCTACCACCACCGCGGCGCCCATCTCAACGCACTGTCCAACGCGCTGTGCTGGGACATGCAGCGCTTCCCGGTATACCTGTGGACCCTGCCGATGTTCCACTGCAACGGCTGGTGCTTCCCCTGGGCCCTGGCCGCCTACGTCGGCACCAGCGTATGCCTGCGCCAGGTGCGCGCCGAGGCGATCTACCCGCTGCTGGCCGAACACGGCGTCGACCACTTCTGCGGCGCGCCCATTGTGCTGAACATGCTGGCCAACGCCGCCGATGAACTGAAGGCGCTAAAGACCCGGCCGGTCAAGGTGCTGACCGCCGGTGCGGCGCCACCGGCGGCGGTAATCGAGGCCATGGAGGCCCTGGACTTCCGCGTCACCCACGTCTACGGCCTGACCGAGACCTACGGCCCCAGCGTGGCCTGCGAGTGGAAGGCCGAGTGGGATGGCGAGAGCGCGGAACAGCGCGCGCGCCTCAAGTCCCGCCAGGGCGTGCGCGCGCCGCTGCTCGACGGCCTGATGGTGGCCGACCCGGATACCCTGCAGCCGGTGCCCAAGGACGGCCAGAGCATCGGCGAGATATTCATGCGCGGCAACGTAGTGATGAAGGGCTACCTGAAGAATCCCACGGCCACCGCCGAGGCCTTCGCCGGCGGCTGGTTCCACTCCGGCGACCTGGCGGTGTGGCATGCCGACGGCTATGTGGAGATCAAGGACCGCTCCAAGGACATCATCATCTCCGGCGGCGAGAACATCTCCTCCATCGAGGTGGAGGACGTGCTCTACCGCCATCCGCAGATTCTCGAGGCCGCGGTGGTGGCCATGCCCAGCGCCAAGTGGGGCGAGACCCCCTGCGCCTTCGTCACCCTCAAGCCGGGCGCAGAGCTCAGCGCCGAGGCGGTGATCGCCTTCTGCCAGGAGCGCATGGCGCGCTTCAAGGCGCCGGGCTGTGTGGTATTCACCAACCTGCCGAAGACCAGCACCGGCAAGGTGCAGAAGTTCGTCCTGCGCGAGCAGGCCAGGGCCATGGCGGCGGGCGGGCAGACGGCGGCCTAGGCGGTTCCGGGCGCCGCTTAGCTAAGCGAAGGCGCAGTAGCTACAGGTAGCCCGGATGCAATCCGGGGTTGGTTGGCGGCATGGCACCGCCGCCCCGGATTGCAGCCGGGCTACTGGGTCTGGATATCAGTGAAGAAAAGCCCGGCGCTAAGGCCGGGCGGAGTGGCTACAGGAGGAGCCAGGGTGGCGGGGTTCAGTTCATCCCCAGCCAGTTCGGCAGGGCCATGGATACGGCCGGGATGTAGGTGATCACCAGCAGGAAGCTCAGCAGCAGCATCAGCCACGGCCAGGCGGCGCGGATCACCGAGGTCAGCGGCATGCCGGTCACCGCCGAGGTGACGAACAGGTTCAGCCCCACCGGCGGGGTGATCAGGCCGATCTCCATGTTCACCACCATGATGATGCCCAGGTGGATCGGGTCGATGCCCAGCTGCACGGCGATCGGGAAGAGGATCGGCGCGAGGATCAGGATGATCGCCGAGGGCTCCATGAAGGCGCCGGCGATCAGCAGCACGATGTTCACCACCAGCAGGAACTGCCAGGGCTGCAGGCCCATCTCGATCACCCAGGCGGTGATGGTCTGGGGGATCTGCTCGGTGGTCAGCACGTGGGCGAAGAGCATGGCGTTGGCGATGATGAACATCAGCATGATGGAGAGCTTGCCCGACTCCAGCAGCACCTTGGGGCACTCGCGGATGGTCATGTCCTTGTACACGAACAGTGCCACGAAGCCGGCGTAGACCGCCGCCACCGCAGCCGCCTCGGTGGGGGTGAACATGCCCGAGTAGATGCCGCCGAGGATGATCACCATCAGCAGCAGGCCCCAGATCGCCTTGCGCCCGGTGGCGATCAGCTCGCGCAGGCTGGCCCGCGGCATGGCCGGCAGGTTCATCTTGCGCGCGACGATGTAGATCGCCACCATCAGCGCCACGCCGAGCAGCAGACCGGGGACCACGCCGGCCATGAACAGCTTGCCCACCGACTGCTCGGTGGCCGCGGCGTACACCACCATGACGATCGATGGCGGGATCAGGATGCCCAGGGTGCCGGCGTTGCAGACGATGCCGGCGCCGAAGGCCTGGGGGTAGCCGGAGCGCACCATGCCGGCGATGGCGATGGAGCCGACCGCGGCCACGGTCGCCGGCGAGGAGCCGGACAGCGCGGCGAACAGCATGCAGGCCAGCACCGCGGAAATCGCCAGGCCGCCGCGGATATGGCCGACGCAGGCGTTGGCGAAGTCGATCAGGCGCCGGGCCACGCCGCCGGTGGTCATGAAGGCGCCGGACAGCAGGAAGAACGGAATGGCCAGCAGGGTGTAGTGCTCGCTGGTCTCGAACAGCTTGATCGCCAGCGAGCGCACCGAGTCGGGACTGAACAGCATGATGGTCATGGAGCCGGCCAGGCCGAGGGACACGGCGATCGGCACGCCGATGAACATCAGCAGGAACAGCAGGGCGAAGAGGAACAGGATGGTCATGGCTTGGAGTCCTTCTTCGTGTCGTCATCGTGCTCGGTCAGCTTCATCGCCTCGGCGGCCTCGTCGGCCAGGCCCAGGCCGGTCTGCTGGTTGCGCAGGATGCGCACGAAGATTTCGAGGAAGCGGATGAACACCATGGCGTAGCCGAACGGCACGATGGCATTGATGTACCACTGCTGGATGCCGTAGTGGCCGAGGTCCTCGGCGCCGATGTCGGCGATCAGCAGGGTGCGCACCCAGTCGAAGCTGGCCACGCTGATCAGGCCGGCGTAGCCCAGGCAGCACAGGCAGGCGATCAGGCCGATGATCCGCTGGGTGGGCTTCTTGGCCAGCTTGACCAGGGCGTCCACGCCGATATGCCCGGCCGTGCGTACGCCATAGGCCAGGCCGAAGAAGATCAGCCAGGCGAACAGCGCCTTGGTCAGGGCGATGCTCCAGGTCATGGCCTGGGCCATCTCGATCACGTTGTCACCGATGGCGAAGAACAGCTCGCTGGCCGCCGGCCAGCTGTCGCCGAGGCTGTAGAACACCGTGTAGAGGTTGTTGAGGATCACATAGACGAATGTCACTAGCGTCATGGTGCCCAGCAGGAAGGCGATAAAGCCCTCCTCGAAGTGGTCCCAGACGCGCCGCAAGGCGTTCATCGTTCGAGTCTCCCGGTGAACAGAAAGGAAAAGCACGGGGTGGGTCGGGCGTAGGCGTCGACCACACCGGGTGTGGCGAGGCGCTGTCGGCGACAGCGCCGTTATGCCGCCCGGGCGGGAAGTCCGGCCGCGGGCGGCGTCGCCCTTACTGCTGGTTCGCCGCGTCGGCCGCCTTGATCAGGTCGGCGCCGATTTCCGCTTCGAACTTGCTCCAGACCGGCTTCATGGCGTCGCGCCACTGGCCGCGTTGCTCCGGGGTGAGCATGATGATCTCGCTGGTGCCGGCGGCGACGATGGCCTGCTTGGCTTCCTGGTTCAGGGCGTCGGCCTGCTTGTTCACCTCGGCGGCGACTTCGACGTTGATCTTCTCCAGTTCGCTGCGCACATCGGCCGGCAGTTCGTTCCAGAACTTGGTGTTGGTGATCAGCATATAGTCCAGCACGCCGTGATCGGACTCGGTGATGAACTTCTGCACTTCGTGCATCTTCTGCGAGTAGATGTTCGAGTAGGGGTTCTCGGCACCGTTGACCACGCCGGTCTGCAGGCCCTGGTAGACCTCGGCGAAGCTCATCTTGCGCGGGTTGGCGCGCACGGCCTTGAACTGCTCCTCGAGCACGGCGCTGGCCTGCACGCGGAACTTCAGGCCGCGGGCATCCTTCGGCTCACGCAGGGCCTTGTTGGCCGACAGCTGCTTCATGCCGTTGTGCCAGTAGCCGAGGCCGGTGATGTTCTTGCTTTCCATGGATTTGAGCAGCGCCTGGCCTTCGGCGCTCTGCTGGAAGCGGTCGACCGCATTGATGTCGTTGAACAGGAAGGGCAGGTCGAATACCTGCAGCTGCTTGGTGTACTGCTCGAACTTGGCCAGGGACGGCGCGATCAGCTGCACGTCGCCGAGCAGCAGGGCTTCCATTTCCTTGCCGTCGCCGAACAGCGAGGAGTTGGCGTAGACCTCGACCTGGACCTTGCCCGGCAGACGTTCTTCGGCGAGCTTCTTGAACAGCAGCGCGCCCTGGCCTTTCGGGGTGTTTTCGGCGACCACGTGGGAGAACTTGATGACGATGGGATCGGCCGCCTGGGCCAGGCCGGCGATGGTCAGGGACAGGGCGCACGCCAGCGCCTTGGCAGTCAGTTTGAACATGTGAGTGCTTCCTCTTGTTGTGCTTATCGCGTTGAGCGCCGCAGCGCCGGAAACGGGCGAACAGGTTCCAGTCTAGGCGGCCTGTCGGAACACGACGGACGCTGGGCAGCATTGGCCTGGACTCGAGCCTGGTGGATCGCCTGAGAGGAGCAGAGCAACCGCCGTGCCAGTCCATGGGCAGGCGCTGCGCCAGGCCCTTTTACAGCTGGTGGATGGCGCATTAGAGGGGGGGCGGGACGCTTACCGGGGAACAGGGGGCAGCCAACTCGAGGGCTGCGCCCGCGGATCTGGCGGATATCCGCCAGTCATTCGGTCTCGTCTGGCGAGCTTCCGCCAGCATCGGCGAAACTCAGGCCGTGCTTGCGCAGCTTGTCGTGCAGGGTCTTGCGCGGCACGCCGAGGGCCTCGGCCAGGCTGCGCAGCGAGTTGTGGGGGCGGCTCAGCTCGGCGGCGATCAGGGCGCGCTCGAAGGCTTCCACCTGCTCGCTGAGACTGCCGCTCGGCGTCGCGTCGTCGCTTCGTGCCTGGGATTCGAGTTGCAGGCCGAGGTCCAGATCCAGGCCCAGGGCGAAGCGCTCGGCGACGTTCTGCAGCTCGCGCACGTTGCCCGGCCAGGGATGGCGCAGCAGCTGCGCGCACTGGGCCGATTGCAGCTCGCGCAGCGGCAGGCCGTGGCGGCTGCCGGCGGCGTCGGCGAAGTGCTGGAACAGCAGCAGGATGTCGTCGCCGCGCTCGCGCAGCGGCGGGATGCGCAGCGGCGCGACGTTCAGCCGGTAGTACAGGTCGGCGCGAAAGCGTCCCTGGTCGGCGGCCTGGCGCAGGTCTTCCTTGGTCGCGGCGATCACCCGGATGTCCAGGGGGATCAGCTGGTTGCCGCCTAGGCGTTCGACCACCCGTTCCTGCAGCAGGCGCAGCAGCTTGACCTGCACCTCCAGGCTCATGCTCTCGATCTCGTCGAGGAACAGGGTGCCGCCGTTGGCGAACTCGAACTTGCCGATGCGGCGCTTCTGCGCGCCGGTGAAGGCGCCCGGCTCGTGGCCGAACAGCTCGCTTTCCACCACCGACTCGGCCAGGGCGCCGGCGTTGATCGCCACGAAGGGCCCGCCGCGGCGACTGGACAGATCGTGCAGGGCGCGCGCCACCACTTCCTTGCCGGCCCCGGTTTCACCGAGGATCAGCACGTCCGCGGCGATTCCGGCCAGGGCGCCGATCTGCTCGCGCAGGCGCAGCATGGCGGCAGACTGGCCGACCAGGCGGGCCGACAGCTCGTTGCGGTCGCTCAGGGCCAGGCGCAGGCTGCGGTTGTCCAGCACCAGGCGGCGCAGGGCCAGGGCGCGGCGCACGCTGTCGAGCAGGTGCTCGCTGGGGAAGGGCTTCTCGAGGAAGTCGTAGGCACCGGCGCGCATCGCCTGGACCGCCAGGGGCACGTCGCCGTGGCCGGTGATCAGCAGCACCGGCAGCTCCGGGTCCTGCTGGTGCAGCTGTTCGAGCAGCTGCAGGCCGTCGATGCCCGGCATGCGGATATCGCTGACCACCACCCCCGGCCAGTCGCGCTCGATGCGCGCGGCGGCGCCCTGGGCATCGGCCAGGCTGGCGACCTTGAGGCCGGCCAGGTCGAGGGTCTGGCTCAGGGCCTGGCGCAGGTGGGGATCGTCGTCGATCAGCAGGACCTGGGTGCGGGCGTCGAGGGGCAGGGTCATGGGGCAGAGTCCTCAGGCGGCTGGATATTCACGCCGTGCTCGGCGGTGCGCAGGCGCAGGGTCAACAGAGCGCCGCCGGCGGGGTGGTTGGCCAGCAGCAGCTCGCCACCCAGGGCACGCATCAGGGTATCGCAGATCGCCAGGCCCAGGCCGAGGCCCTGGGCACTGGTCTTGGTGGTGAAGAAGGGCTCGCGGGCGCGTTGCAGGGCCTCGGCGGAGAAGCCCGGGCCATTGTCGCGCAGCTGCAGTTCGACGCCCTCGGCGGTGCGTCCGGCGCTGAGCCACAGGCGCCGCGGCGGCGGCACTTCGGCCAGGGCATCGAGGGCATTGGCCAGGAGGTTGCCGAGCACCTGGCGCAGGCGGGTCTCGCCGGCCTGGACCCACAGGGTGGCGTCCGGCAGGTCGCGAATCAGCTCGACCTGCAAGCCCCGCCGGCGCTTGGCCAGCAGCGCCAGGGCATCGTCGATGGCCGGCTGCAGGGCGACGCTCTCCGGGGCGTGGCGATCGCGGCGGGCGAAGGCGCGCAGGTGGGCGATGATCGAGGCCATGCGCTCGGTGAGCTGGCTGATCAGCCGCAGGTTCTCGCGGGCGTCCGCGCCGCGCTGGTGGTCGAGCAGCACGCCGGCGTTGTCGGCATAGCTGCGGATCGCCGCCAGGGGCTGGTTGAGCTCGTGGCTGATGCTCGCGCTCATGGTGCCGAGGGCCGACAGCTTGCCGGCCTGGACCAGCTCGTCCTGGGCGCGCACCAGCTCCTGCTGGGCCTGCTCGCGTTCCAGCACCTCCTGCTTCAGGCGGCTGTTGAGCCGCTCCAGGTCCTGGGTGCGCTCCTGCACGCGCTGCTCCAGCTGCTGGCGGGCTCGCGCATCCAGGGCGATGCGCTCGAGGTAGTGGCGGCGCCGTTGCATCAGCAGGCCGAGCAGCAGGATGAGCACCAGCAGCGCGGCGCCGCCGATGGCAACGGCCGCGCGCACGGGGCGGTCGAGCAGGCTGCGCGGCGCGAGAATGCTGGCCGTCCAGCCGATGTCCTCCAGGTCGCGGGTCTGGCGCAACCAGGCGCTTTCATCGAGGCGCAGCGGCGGCGGCGACTGGATCAGGTAGGGCTGGGTGTCGGCGATGGTCGCCCGCTCGGCCTTGTCCAGCTTGCGGGTGGCATGGAAGCGCCAATCGGCGTTGGAGGTGAGAATCACCACGCCATGGTTGTCGGTCACCAGCAGCTGTTCCGGGCGACTGCCCCAGAGGGTTTCGCTGTGGTCCAGGTCGACCTTGACCACCAGCACGCCGATGATCTGCCGCCCCTCGCGCACCGGAGAGGCGAAGAAATAGCCGCGCTTGCGCGAGGTGGTGCCGAGGCCGAAGAAGCGCCCGGCGCGGCCCTGCATGGCCTCGATGAAATAGGGCCGGTAGGAAAAATTGCGCGCGACGAAGCTGTCCGGCCGCTGCCAGTTGGAAGCCGCCAGGGTCTGGCCGTCGACGTCCATCAGGTAGATCACGTCGGCGCCGGTCTGCTGCTGCAGGTCGTCGAGCAGACGGTTTGCGCGCTCGCGCAGCGGGGCCTGGTCGGCCTCCAGCAGCAGCTGGCGCAGCGCCGGCAGCTGGCTGAGGATCGGTGGCAGCACCTCATAGCGGCGCAAGGTGCCGAGCAGGTTGGCCACGTAGAGATCGAGGGTCTGGCCGCTCTGCCTGTCCAGCGCGTCATGGTAATAGCGTTCGGCCAACTGCTGCAGGGGCCAGAGCAGCGACGCCAGGATGAGCGCCAGCAGGGCCAGGCTGCGCCAGCGCGGACGGTGAGGGTGGGCGGGCGTGGAGGGCATGGGACTCTGTCTTGGTTTCGGGAAACTGGGGTGAGGGAAGGCCTACTAGCCGACATGGCACAAAAAGCAATTTCTAGACCATACTCCGCTGGGGCTCAGGCAGTACGACTCGCGTCGTGGTGAGTTCCCATCTTCGCGCAATTCAAGGATGGGCAAGCGCAGTTCTGAACCTGTGGAGGGTTTGAGATGCTAGCTCAACTAACGGTGCGTACGCGCCTGTTCCTATTGGCCCTGGTTCCCCTGCTGGTATTGCTGGTGGTCATCACGCTGGCACTGTCCAATGCCAGTCAGCTGAACCAGAAATTCGCCGAGCTGTTCGCCAATCGCATGCAGCCGATCAGCGAGCTGAAAACCGTCTCCGACGCCTACGCGGTGAGCATCGTCGATGCCTCGCACAAGTACCGTGCCGGGGTGTTCGACGAGGCGACCTTCCGCGATGGCATTCACGAGGCGCGCGAGCGGATCAGCAAGCATTGGGCGGACTACCGGGCGAGCAACCTGACCCGGGAGGAAGCGGCCCGCGCCGAGCGCGCCCAGGCACTGTTCGTCCAGGCCAATCGGCTGATCGACGAGTTACTGGCCGAGGTCGACAAGGGTACGTTGCGCGGCCATGAGGCGAAGGGATTCAACGAGCGTCTGTACGGGGCCATCGATCCCCTGAGCGGCGAGCTGGAGGCCTTGATCAAGCTGCAGCTGGACGAAGGGGTCAAGCTCAACGACGAGGCCCAGGTGCAGTACCAGGGGATCAGGACCGGCTTTCTGCTGGCGGGGGCTCTGGCGCTGATCCTGGTGCTCGGCGCGGCGTTGCTGGTCGGCCTGTCTATCATCCGTCCCCTGCTGCGCCTGGGCGCGGTGATTGACGAGGTGCAGCGCTCATCGGACCTGACCCTGCGGGTCCCCGTTGAAGGGCGTGATGAGTTGGCCAGCACGGCCCAGGCGTTCAACAGCATGCTCGAGCACCTGCAGGGATTGATTCGCCACTTTCGCGATGCGACCACGCAGCTGGCGGCGTCTTCGGAGCAGATGAGCACCGTCAGCCTGCAGGTCAGCCAGGCGGCGACTTCCCAGGGCCAGCAGACCGACATGGTGGCAACCGCGGTGCATGAGATGAGCGCGGCGGTGCTGGAGGTGGCGCGCTCGGCCCAGAGCACTGCCCAGGCCGCCAGCGCCGCCAGTCAGGACGCGCGGCGTGGTAGCGGCCTGGTGCGGGCCAACCTGCAGGCCATCGAGCAGCTCTCCCGCTTGATTCAGGAGGGGGGCGAAGTGATCGATCGCCTGCACAGCCAGAGCGATGAGATCGGCAAGGTACTGACGGTGATCCAGAGCATTGCCGAGCAGACCAACCTGCTGGCGCTCAATGCCGCCATCGAGGCGGCGCGGGCCGGCGAAGCGGGCCGCGGATTCGCCGTGGTGGCCGATGAGGTGCGTAGTCTGGCGAGCAACACACAAAAGGCCACCGAGTCGATCCGCGGCATGATCGATGCCCTACAGGGCGGCGCGCGCCAGGCGGTCGGCGCCATGCAGCAGTCGCGTGAACAGGCCGAGGCCAGCGTCGACCATGCGCGGCGCTCGGGCGAGGTGCTGGAGCAGATTGCCGGTGCCATCCTGGGCATCGCCGATGGCAATGCCCAGGTTTCCAGCGCGACCGAAGAGCAGACGGCGGTGGCCAGCGAGATCAGCCAGAACGTGAGCAGCCTCAACGACAGTATCGGCGGTGTGGTCAGCGGTGCGGAACAGAGCTCGCTGGCCAGTCGCGACCTGGCTCAGCTCGCCTCGGATCTGCAGTCGCAGGTGGAGCGCTTCACGGCGTAGTCTGGGCAGACCGCACTCAGCGCGGGCTGGCCAGGCACTCCAGCAAGGCGTCATGCCAGTCCGGCAGCTGGGTATGCCAGTCGCGCTGCAGGCGCGTGCAGTCGAGCCGCGAGTTGAGCGGCCGCTGCGCCGGGGTCGGATAGGCGCTGGTGGGAATCGCTTCGAGCCGGGCGACAGGCTTGCCCTGGGCGCGCAGTTGCTCGGCGATGGCACTGGCAAAGCCGAACCAGGAGGTCTCGCCCTGACCCGTCAGGTGGTAGGTGCCCCAGGGGCCGGCCCGGCCGGCGCGCCAATGGGCGATCAGTTCGGCGCTGGCGCGGGCGATGCTACCGGCCCAAGTGGGAGCGCCTATCTGGTCGGCCACGACCTTGAGCGTGTCGCGCTCCTGCAGCAAACGCTGCATGGTCAGCAGGAAATTGCGCCCATGCAGCGAATACACCCAGCTGGTGCGCAGGATCAGGTGCTCGCCACCGACGGCCCGGATGGCCTGCTCGCCAGCCAGCTTGCTCTGACCGTAGACGCCCAGCGGATTCGGCGTGTCGTCCTCGGTGTAGGGGGCCGCCTTGCCGCCGTCGAACACGTAGTCGGTGGAGTAGTGAATCAGCGGCGCGCCCAGGGCCGCCGCCTCCTCGGCCAGTACGCCGGGGGCCGTGGCATTGATCGCGAAGGCCAGCTCGGGCTCGCTTTCGGCCTGGTCGACCGCGGTGTGCGCGGCGGCATTGATGATCAACCCGGGGCGCAGCGCGCGAAGCTGCTGGCGGATCTGTTGCGGGTCGGCCAGATCCAGCTGTTCGCGGCCACGGACGAGCAGCTCGCCCTGGCCCGCGAGGCACAGTTGCAGTTCGCGGCTGACCTGGCCGCGCTGTCCGAGCAACAGAATCTTCATGGGAACAGCTCCGCCTCGTTGAGCGTGAGGCCGGCCTGGTCCTTGGCCGACAGTTGCGGCGCCGTGGCGAGGGGCCAGTCGATGGCCAGGTTCGGGTCGTCCCAGCGGATGCAGCGCTCATGGGCCGGAGCGTAGTAGTCGGTGGTCTTGTAGAGGAATTCGGCGAACTCGCTGAGTACCAGGAAGCCGTGGGCAAAGCCTTCCGGTACCCATAGCTGGCGCTTGTTCTCGGCTGACAGCTGCACGCCGATCCAGCGGCCGAACGTCGGCGAGGCGCGGCGGATATCCACGGCCACGTCGTAGACCTCGCCGGCGGTCACCCGCACCAGCTTGCCCTGGGCTTGCTGCACCTGGTAGTGCAGGCCGCGCAGCACGCCGCGCTGCGAGCGCGAATGGTTGTCCTGGACAAACTCGCGGGTCAGGCCGGTGGCCTCGGCGAAGGCGAGGGCGTTGAAGCTCTCGTAGAAGAAGCCACGCTCATCGCCGAACATCTTGGGCTCGAGGATGAGTACGCCGGGAAGATCGGTCTGGATGACGTTCATGCATGCTCCTCCGCCAGCTTGAACAGGTACTGGCCGTAACCGGTCTTGCCGAAAGCCTGGGCCTGGCTGAGCAGCTGGTCGCGATCGATCCAGCCATTCTGGAAGGCGAGCTCCTCCAGGCAGGCGACCTTCAGGCCCTGGCGGTGCTCGATGGTCTGCACGTATTGCGACGCCTCCAGCAGGCTGTCGTGGGTGCCGGTGTCGAGCCAGGCGAAGCCGCGGCCGAAGCGCTCGACCCGCAGGTCGCCACGCTTGAGGTAGGCATTGTTGACGTCGGTGATCTCCAGCTCGCCACGGGCCGAGGGTTTGACCGCCTTGGCGATCTCGACCACGTCGTTGTCGTAGAAATACAGGCCGGTGACTGCATAACTGGACTTCGGCTTGGCCGGCTTCTCCTCGATGGAAACGGCGTGGCCCTGGGCGTCGAATTCGACCACGCCGAAGCGCTGCGGATCGCTGACCCAGTAGCCGAACACGGTGGCACCTTCGTCGTGGCTCGCCGCGCGCTTGAGTTGTTCGCCAAAGTGCTGGCCGTGGAAGATGTTGTCGCCGAGGATCAGGCACACCGAGTCGTCGCCGATAAACGACTCGCCGATCAGGAAGGCCTGGGCCAGACCATCCGGTGTAGGCTGCTCGGCGTAGCTGAAGCGCACGCCGAACTGGCTGCCGTCGCCGAGCATCTTCTCGAACTGCGGCAGGTCGTGGGGGGTGGAGATGATCAGGATGTCACGGATGCCGGCGAGCATCAGTACCGAGATCGGGTAGTAGATCATCGGCTTGTCGTAGATCGGCAGCAGCTGCTTGGACACGCCCAGGGTGATCGGGTGCAGGCGGGTGCCGGAGCCGCCGGCGAGGATGATGCCTTTCATGGGTGCTGCTCCTTAGAGGGCGCCGAGGCGCTCGCGTTGATAGCTGCCGTCCTGCACGCGGCGGCACCAGTCGAGGTTGTCCAGGTACCAGTGCACGGTCTTGCGCAGGCCGCTGGCGAAGGTTTCCTCGGGCTTCCAGCCCAGTTCGCGCTCGATCTTGCTGGCGTCGATGGCGTAGCGCTGATCGTGGCCGGGGCGGTCGGCGACGAAGGTAATCTGCTCGCAGTAGGCGCCGCCCGGTTGACGCGGCGCCAGTTCATCCAGCAGCGCACAGATGCTCTCCACCACATGCAGATTCTTCTGTTCGTTGTGGCCGCCGATATTGTAAGTCTCGCCGACCCGGCCCTCGGTCACCACCTTGAGCAGGGCGCGGGCGTGGTCTTCGACGTACAGCCAGTCGCGCACCTGCTGACCGTTGCCGTAGACCGGCAAAGGTTTGCCATCCAGGGCGTTGAGGATCACCAGGGGGATCAGCTTTTCCGGGAAGTGATAGGGACCGTAGTTGTTCGAGCAGTTGGTCAGCAGCACCGGCAGCCCGTAGGTGCGCTGCCAGGCGCGCACCAGATGGTCCGAGGCCGCCTTGCTCGCCGAATAGGGTGAGCTGGGGGCGTAGGGCGTGGTTTCGCTGAACAGGTCGTCGACACCGTGCAGGTCACCGTAGACCTCATCGGTGGAAATATGGTGGAAGCGGAACGCCTGCTTGCGCGCTTCTGGCAGCGCCGACCAATAGCTGCGGGTCGCTTCCAACAGGCTGTAGGTGCCGACGATGTTGGTCTGGATGAACGCGGCCGGGCCATCGATGGAGCGGTCGACATGGGATTCGGCGGCCAGGTGCATCAGCGCATCTGGCTGGAATTCGGCGAGGGCCTCGGCCACCTTGGGCTGGTCGCCGATGTCGGCCTGGAGAAACTGATAGCGTGGGTTGTCGGCGACACTAGCCAGGGACTCGAGGTTGCCGGCGTACGTCAGCTTGTCCAGATTGAGCACCTGGTGCTCGGTTTCGTTCAACAGATGGCGGATCAGTGCCGAGCCAATAAAGCCGGCGCCGCCGGTGACCAGTATGCGCATGAGAGAGACTTGCCTCGTAGTCCAGGCCGCGGGTGCACCGCCTAGCTTGTCGGCTGAAAGTGGCGGCTGCAAGCATTGCTTGGCAGGGCGCCCCAATCATACCGGGGCGCAGAAACGACAAAGGCCTGCATCGCTGCAGGCCTTTTGGTCTTGATGGTGCCGGCACCAGGAGTCGAACCCGGGACCTACTGATTACAAGTCAGTTGCTCTACCAGCTGAGCTATACCGGCACTGAAGGGTCGCCATTATATCCATTAGTCTGTGCGAGTAAAGCCGTTCCGGCGCAGAACGAAACAGTCTTGGCTATCAGCAGCCAGGTGCTTATGCACAATGGGTAGGCGGGCGTGGTTGATGCCGAGGCAATCTGTGAGGTTGCTCACGGTTTTTCGTAAGGGGCTGTTTTTGTTGATATTTATCAGCTGGCCAAAAAAGCAGCAGATAGCGCGCGGGGTGATAGGCGGGGCCTTGCAGGCGTTTGCTCAGAATCTATCAACACAGTTATCCACAGATTGTGTGGGCAACTCGCCGGCGGGTCGTTCGGCGAGCAGCAGCAGGTTGCGCGGGCTGAGCTGTCGCGGGCAGAAGGTGCCCAGGCGCACGGCGAAGCCCTGATCCTGCAGGTAAAGGGCGCGGTCGAGCAGCAGCCACAGTTCCAGTGGTCGGCGGAACAGGCCGCGCAGCAGCTCGAGGTTGCGCACCTCGGCCAGGCGCTGCCAGCCCTGTGTCTCCAGTCCGGCCCAGTCGTGAAGTGGGCCGGGGTCGGCCAGGCCCTTGAGGGCGGCCAGGTCTCGGCAGTAGGTGGCGAAGTCCTTGTCCAGCCAGGCCGGTGGCAGGGAGGGCGTTGGCAGGTATTCATCGACGCCGCGCAGCCGTCGCTGCAGCAGGTCGAAGGCTAGCCGCCGGGCCATGGACAGGTCCCGTTGGCGGCGTACCCGGGCGCCGGCGGTGACGGTCTCCTTGAGTGGCAAGGCCAGGTCTTCCCGCGACAGGTGCAGGGCCGAGGCCTTTGCGACGGCCGATAGGGGCCGATAGTCGGGGGTGGCGATGCGGTTGTAACAGCAGGGCGCGATCGCCAGCTGGCGGCAGCCGGCCTGGCTGGCCAGCTGCATCAGCCGCATATGGAGTTCACCACAGGCGTGCAGGGCGACCGGGGTGTGCTCGGCTTGCAGCCGCTCGGCGGTATCCACGGCCAGCACGTCCTGGTGCAGATGTCGGGCGGCGAGCCCCAGGCGCTGACTGAGCCGCTGGCCGTCGGCCACCAGCAGCGGGTCGTGCTCAAGGCAGGTCAGCGGGCGGCCGTCGTGGGCCAGCAGGCGGCCGAGGTGGCCCTTGCCTGCGCACCAGTCGAGCCAATGGCGCGGTTCGCCGTGAAACTGCAGGCGGCTGGCGAAGGCCTGGATCTGCTGCCATTTGCGGCCCGGCACATCGAGCGAGAAGCGTGGCGGCGGTTCGGGCAGGGGCCGTTGCGGCAGTTCGCCGAGCTGAGCCAGCAAGCAGGCCTGTCGGGCGAGTCCGGCAAAGGGCTCTGGGGCATCCAGCAGATGGGGTTGGCCATGGTCGGCTTCGGCCTGCTCCAGGCTGCGGGCGCGCAACCAGCGCGACAGCTCGGGATGGCTGTCTTCCCAGGGCAGCCGGTGCTGGGTGAAGGGTTGCGGTCGCCAGAGGTGCTGATGCCCAGTCAGCAACGCATCCAGCGCCTGGAAGCGCTGGAGCAGGGCGTCGTCGCTGAGGGGGCGTGCTGGCATGGTGGGCAGGGTCGCTGGCGACAGCGTCAGCGACCCTGGCAGGCGTCGACGCGCAACCAGCGCTCCAGCAGCTTGAAGGCGCGCACTAGGAGGAAGGCGATGCCCAGGTAGAACAGGCCGGCGGCGAAGAAGATCTCCACCGGCAGGTAGGTGCGGGCGATGATCGTGCGAGCCATGCCGGTCAGTTCCAGCAGGGTCACGGTGCTGGCCAGGGCGCTGGCCTTGAGCATCAGGATCACTTCGTTGCTGTAGGCCGGCAGGCCGATGCGCGCCGCCCGCGGCAGGACGATGTAGAGCATGGTCTGCCAGCGCGCCATGCCCAGCGCCCGCGCCGCCTCGACTTCACCCGATGGCACGGCCTGGATGGCGCCACGCAGGATCTCGGCGATATAGGCGGCGGTGTGCAGGGTCATGGTGATGATGGCGCACCAGTAGGCGTCGCGCAGGTAGGGCCAGAAGGGGCCTTCGCGCACCGTGTCGAACTGCGCCAGGCCGTAATAGACCAAGAACAGCTGCACCAGCAGCGGCGTGCCGCGGAAGAAGAAGATGTAGCCGTAGGGCAGGGCGCGCACGTACCAGTGCTTGGACGCGCGGGCGATGCCCATGGGGATCGCGAGGATCAGTCCGGCGATTACCGCGATGCCGACCAGCTCCAGGGTCAGCATGGCGCCCTCGGCCAGGCGTGGCAGCCACTTGATGATGACTTCCCAGTTCATGCGGCGCTCCGGACGAAGCCACGGCTGGCGCGTTTCTCGAGGAAATACAGGCCGATCATGGCGAGGATGGTCAGGCCGAGGTAGATGAACGCGGCCACCAGGAAGAAGGTGAAGGGTTCCTTGCTCGAGGTCACGGCGATCTGCGAGCGGCGCATGATTTCCTCCAGGCCGATCACCGAGACCAGCGCGGTGTCCTTCATCAGGATCATGAACAGGTTGCCCAGCCCCGGCAGGGCGATGCGCCACATCTGCGGCAGGATCAGGCGCCAGAGAATCCGCGCCTTGGACAGGCCGAGGGCCTGGCCGGCCTCACGGTGGCCCCTGGGAATGGCCAGGATGGCGCCACGGAACACCTCGGTGGCGTAGGCGCCGAAGCACAGGCCGAGGGCGATGGTGCCGGCGGCGAAGGGCGACAGCTCCAGGCTTTCCATGCCGAGCAGGTCGGCCAGTTCGCGCATCAGGCTGACCGTGCCGAAATAGATCAGCAGCACCCAGAGCAGCTCGGGTACGCCGCGCACGATGGTCGAATAGGTGCCGCCGAGCCATTGCAGTGGCTTGTACGGCGAGGTCTTGGCCAGGGCGCCGAGCAGGCCGAGCACCAGACCCAGGCAGAGCGCACTGAGCGCCAGCTTGATGGTCATCAGGGTGCCGGCGGCCAGGGCGGGGCCGAATCCGTAGAGGTCTAGGGTCATGGAGGCTCAGGTGCCTGCGCCGCCGGCAGCGGCGACGCAGGACAGGCTGCTCAGTAGATGCTGAACGGGAAGTACTTGTCGTTGATCTGCTTGTAGGTGCCGTCGGCGACGATTTCCTTCAGCGCCGCGTTGAGCTTCTCGCGCAGCGGGTCGCCCTTGCGCACGGCGATGCCGATCTTGTCGTTGTCGAACACCGGCTCGCCCTTGAACTCGAAGCCCTTGCCGGCGTCGCTCTTGAGCCATTCCCAGTTGACGAAGGTGTCGGCCAGTACGCCATCGAGGCGCCCTGAGGACAGGTCGAGGTAGGCGTTCTCCTGGGTGTCGTAGAGCTTGATGTCGACCACGTCATCGAGGTTGTCTTCCAGCCAGGTGCCGGCGATGGTCGCGCGCTGGGCGCCGATCACCTTGCCCTTGAGGCTGGCTTCGTCGGTCTTGAAGTCACTGCCTTTCGGGGCGATGAACTGCAGCTTGTTGGTGTAGTAGGGCTCGGTGAAGTCGACCGCCTGCTGGCGCTCCTCGGTGATTGACATCGAGGCCACCAGGAAGTCGAACTTCTTGGCGTTCAGCGCCGGGATGATGCCGTCCCAATCGGAGGTGACCACTTCGCACTCGGCCTGCATCTTGGCGCACAGGGCCTGGGCGATCTCGATGTCGAAGCCGACCACCTGGCCGCTGGCGTCGATCAGGTTGAACGGCGGGTAGGCGCCTTCGGTGCCGATCTTCAGCTTGTCGGCGGCTACGGCGCTGGTGCCGAAGGCCAGGGTGGCGGCCGCAGCCAGCAGGATCTTCTTATATTTCTGCATGCGATGTAGCTCCATTTTAGTGATTGCTGGACATGAACTGTTTGCAGCGTGCCGATTGCGGGTTGTCGAACACCTGCGCCGGCGGGCCCTGCTCCTCGACCAGACCCTGGTGCAGAAACACCACCTCACTGGATACCTGGCGGGCAAAGTTCATCTCGTGGGTCACCAGCAGCATGGTGCGACCCTCTTCGGCCAGGGCGCGGATCACGCTGAGCACTTCCTGGACCATCTCCGGGTCGAGGGCCGAGGTCGGCTCGTCGAACAGGATCACCTTGGGCTCCATGCACAGGGTGCGGGCGATGGCCGCGCGCTGCTGCTGGCCGCCGGACAGCTGGTTGGGGTAGACGTGGCGCTTGTCGGCGATGCCGACCTTGGCCAGCAATGCCTCGGCGCGCTCGGTGGCCTCGGCCTTGCTCAGGCCCAGCACCCGGCGCGGCGCCTCGGTGATGTTGTCGAGCACGCTCATATGCGGCCACAGGTTGAAATTCTGGAAGACGAAGCCCAGTTCGCTGCGCAGGCGATTGATCTGCCGGTTGTCCGCCGCGACCAGCTCTCCCTGCTTGCCGGGCTTGAGCTTGAGCTCTTCTCCGGCCACGAGTATCTGCCCCTGGTTGGGGTTCTCCAGCAGGTTGATGCAGCGCAGGAAGGTCGACTTGCCGGAGCCGGAGGAGCCGAGGATGGAAATCACGTCGCCATCCTGGGCCGTGAGGGAGATGCCCTTGAGCACCTCGAGGTCGCCGTAGCGTTTGTGCAGATTACGAATTTCCAGCGCGGGCGTGGCCTCGGCCATGGGGGGTCCTCTTCTTGTGCGGATGCGCTCCGGGCTATGGTCAGGCCTTCCTGGCGTGGCGCCAAGCTAGCATAGCGTTTCGCTGACCGCCAAGCCGTTTGCTGGGCGGGTTTGGCCCGATCGGTCACGGGTGTCGCCTGGTTGCAGCTGCCTGTCGCGCGAATGCAAGAATGCTGGTGCGGTGTTGCTCGTGGGGGCTTGGCGATGGCTGAGGTGCGTCTGTTGGCCGGCAGTCGGTCGCGACTGGTGTCGCTGTCCCGTTGTCAGCGGCAGTCGCCAAGTTCTATCTGGAAAGGGGCGGTCCGTTGCGCTCTGCTGCAACGGCACCATCCAGGCCCGGGGCGGCTAGGCGGCTTTATGCTCGCTGATCAAGATGCCGTGACGGACCACGCAGGTACGGCCCGCGGACTCGAGGCGCAGCGGGTCTCGGCCGGTGATCGACCAACCTCTCGCCACCATCAGGTCGATGTGTTTGCGCATCGAGTGAAGTGTGCGTTGTTCCGATGCCGTGCTTTGCATGCTGAATGGCCTATTGTTGCGTTCAAGCGCTCGGCTAGAGGAGGAGCGCGCCAGTGTATGCGCTTGTGGGCGCCCAGGTGTTTGCATTCGCGCGATGATAAACCAGCCGCGTGGTTTCTTAGATCGGATAAAACGTGATGCGTTCCGCATTTCCGGATCTATGCCGGATTGCTGGGACATATGTCCCAAGTCGCTTCGCCTGACAGGGCGATCAGTCAGTCGGTGCCTGCCTGTCGGCGAGGGTGGGGCAGGGAGGGCTACTGCCCGGTAAGCAGGGCGGTCCGGCGCCGTACGAAGGCTTCTCACGGTGCCAGTGCGGAGGGTGATTAGAACGCCCCTCCAGGTCGCCCAACTGACGCAGATCAGTAGCGCCACGCCCGGCGCATGCTCCAATGCGCTCGTGGCGAGCACATGCTAGTTGGCAATGAATCTCTGCCCATGGCTAATCGACTGATATCACTGCTCAGGCGGAGGGACTCGCAAACGTGTTCTACGATCTTGTTCAAGGCGTCGCAGTGCTCCTGTCGCTGTGCTGGTTGCAAGCGCTCAACTTACGCTTCTGGGGGGCCACGAGCACCGCCGGCCAATTGATGGCGGCGTTGCTTTTCGCGGGCACCTGCGTGTTCGGCATGCTGACCCCGGTCACCCTGGCGGATGGGCTGATCCTGGATGCCCGCAGCGTCATCCTGAGCATGGCTGCGCTGTTCGGCGGGCCGCTGGTTGCGGGCGTGGCTGGGTTGATCGCGGGCGGCTTTCGGGTCTGGCTGGGCGGCGTCGGCATGTGGTCCGGTCTGGCCGAGATCCTTCTATCGGTAGTCTTGGGTCTGGCCTATCGGCAGCTCTACCTGCGTCGGCAAGTCGGCGTTGGTCCCTCTCAGTTGCTCGCCTTTGGCCTGATCCTTCAGGTATTGGGGCTGCTGCTCTACAGCCTGCTACCCAGCGAGTATGTCGCGTTCGCCCTGCAGCAAGTGGGCGTGCCGGTGCTGCTGGTAATGCCGGTTGCCACGCTGTTGCTGGGGCTGATGCTCAAGGAGATATCGCAGCGCACAGATGACGAGCGAGAACTGCGGATAGCGGCCACCGCCTTCAACTCGCTGCAAGGCATGCTCATTACCGATGCCAGCAATCGCATCCTGCGAGTCAACGAGGCGTTCTGCGCCATCACCGGTTACAGCCGTGAGGAGGTCATCGGCCAGAAGACCAGTCTGCTCAGCTCCGGGCGGCAGAGCCAAGCCTTCTATCGGGCGATGTGGCATCAGCTCAAAGAGACGGACTCCTGGCACGGCGAGGTGTGGAACCGGCGAAAGAACGGCGAGGTGTTTCCCGAGTGGTTGTCGATCAACGCAGTGCGCAACGCGCAGGGGCAGGTCATCAATTACGTCGCCTCGTTTGCCGATGTCACAGAGCGCCAGGCGGCCCAGGAGCATATCGAGCGACTGGCCTTCTTCGATCCGCTCACCGGGCTGCCCAACAGGCGCCTGCTGCTCGACCGCCTGCAGCATGCGATGGCCACCAGCGTGCGCAGCTCGCAGAGTTCGGCGCTGATGTTTCTCGACTTGGACAATTTCAAGAACATCAACGACTTCCATGGGCATCAGGCCGGAGACGATCTCTTGCGATTGGCCGCCGAGCGCCTCATTGGCGCCGTGAGGTCCAGCGATACCGTGGCGCGCCTGGGGGGCGACGAGTTCGTGGTGATGCTGGAGGGGCTTGCCGGTCCGCCGGAAGCGGCGGCGGCTCAGGCGGAGCACGTAGCCGAGCAACTGCTGAGGGCCATCGGCGCGCCTTATCGGGTCGGCCCATTGACCCTGCGCAGCGGCACCAGCATCGGGGTCGTACTGTTCGGCGACGACGCCTGCCCGGTAGAGGAGTTGATGAAGCGCGCCGATATGTCGATGTATGCCGCCAAGGCAGCGGGCAAGAATGCAGTGCGCTTCTTCGATCCGCTGATGCAGGAGGCTGTCAGTAAGCGCTTGCGCCTCGAGGAGGAAATTCGCGAGGGGCTGCAAGCGGAGCGTTTCATCCTCTATCTGCAACCGCAGCTGGATAGGAAAGGCGACTTGATCGGTGCCGAGGCGCTCGCTCGCTGGAAGCACCCGCAGCGCGGTCTGCTTTCCCCCATTGCCTTTATCGAGGTCGCTGAGCAGGCAGGGCTGATCGACGAGCTGGACTTCCAGATGCTGAAGCAGGCCTGTCGTCAGCTGGCGCTTTGGCGCAACCATCCGAAAGCGGAGTCGCTCAGTCTGTCGGTCAACGTCAGTGCCCGGTTTCTTTATCAGGCAGATTTTGTCGAGCGCCTGATCCAGCTCCTAGAGCAGAGTGGCGCGAATCCGCAGCGGCTCAAGCTTGAATTGACTGAAACGCTGCTGCTGGACGATCTGCCGGGCGCGGTCATCCGGATGAATGCGCTAAAGGCGCTGGGCATCCGGTTCTCGATCGACGACTTCGGCACCGGCTACTCATCGTTGGCCTATCTGCAGCGCCTGCCCCTCGATCAGCTCAAGATCGACCAGTCCTTTGTTAAGGCCTTGCCGGGGGACGGAAACAGCGAGGCGATCATTCGCGCCATCTGCGCTCTGGCCAGCAGCCTTAAGCTGGAGGTGATAGCCGAAGGCGTCGAGACCGATGAGCAGTGCTGGGCGCTGTTGGGTATGGGGTGCCACAGCTTCCAGGGGTATCTGTTCGGCCGGCCGATGCCCGTGCAAGAACTCGAGCGCCTGATGGCGGTTGGCGCGGAGGGGGAGTGTCGCGTGCTGCCACCTTGCGTGGCTGTTCCGCCGGCCTAGTAGGCGTGTTGGCCTACATCGGGCGTGAATCGATGCCGAGATCGGGTCATTTTCCAAGTGGGGCATGGCTTTGCAGGCGGTGCTTTCGGTCCGGCGTGGTGCGTTGTGGCGAATCACTGCTCCGTCAGTGTTTCGAATGTAAGTCGCGAGGATCTTCGCGCTAGTTGGGCGGTTTTTCTCTGTTCGGCGGGCAGGGATCGTGTCCCGGGAAGGCTGGGGAACTGTGGGCAACAAAAAACCCGCACTAGGCGGGCTTCTTGTGGTCTTTCGGGTGATTTTGGCACCACCTGAAAACGAAAGATGGTGCCAGGGACGGAACCGAACCAACGTCTGCAGGCCGCGTATTTACTGGTTGCTTTGGATTTTGTCGCTCGTAGATGCCCCCAAAAATACCCCCAAAATCAAAAGTATCCCCTCGGGACATGCGTTTTGCTTCCTGCAATGCCCAAGCATTACCGGGAAGCACGCATGCTTTGTAGATACCACCTTTTATGGCAAGAGATAGATCGGCGTTGGGCAAGGTCTGGGCCCACTGCCGTGAAGCATGAAATGGTACGAAATTATGCTCAATGTGCTTCCCGAGCGGTCTTTGAGTCGAAAGCTCCAGACTTTTGCCCTCCCCCTCCCTCACGCCCCTGCCAAGCAGCAATGACTTGCCTCCAGTTGCGTTAGCCACCTTGACGCTCAATATAGGCTCGATCTCCTCGCATGGTGACCGGCGAAGGTCGATACGAAGTTGCCCTCGACGCCCGGCAGAAAACGGCCAATTTCGGCCATTGAGTTTCTACAGAATTCGGAGCGATTCAGTCGTGCATGAGTGCATCGCGAATTTCTTGATACTGGTCTGTGAGCGCTTGAGTTTGCGCTACAGCAGGTTGGGTGATATTTGCAGTTCGCCGGTCCTTACTCGGCGGATAGCCACGCCTGCTGGCATGCAGCTTTAGCAGTTTGCGCGCTGGATAGAGGAAGGGCGCGGCGCCATGTCGGTACATTGCAGGCACACAGCAAGCGCTGTGTGCCTGCGAGTGCTTACAGCGCCAGTTCCAGCACTTGGCGGGAAACGTCTAGCGTCACATCGCCGCGTTCGGACAGCGCAACCATGCCGTGCTTTTCCAGTGCTTGCAGCACGCGCTTGACGCCTTGCTGGTCGATGCCGTGTGCCGACAGACGGGTGGCAATGCCCAGGCTGTTAAAGAAGGCCTCGGTGTTGGCGATGGCCGCGTCGATGCGTGCCTCGTCACTGCCTTCGCGGATGCCCCACACGCGTTCGGCGTACTGCAGCAGCTTCTCGCGCTTGGGTTCGCGACGCACCCGCCACATCGACGGCAGCACCACCGCCAGGCTCTGCGCGTGGTCGACGCCGAACAGCGCGGTCAGCTCGTGGCCGAGCATGTGCACGCTCCAGTCGTGCGGCACGCCCGAGCCGATCAGGCCGTTCAGGGCCATGGTGGCGCTCCACACCAGGTTCGCGCGCGCGGCATAGTTGCTCGGCTCATCCACGGTGGTCTTGCCGATTTCCAGCAGGGTTTGCAGGATGCCTTCGGCGGCGCGGTCCTGAAAACGCGCATCCACCGGGTAGGTGAGGTACTGCTCGACCACATGCACGAAGGCATCGACCACGCCGTTGGCGACCTGAGTCGCCGGCAGGCTGTAGGTCAGCTCGGGGTCGAGAATCGAGAACCTGGGGAAGGTCAGCGGGCTGTACACCGGCAGCTTGTCTTCGCCACGGCTGATCACCGCGAAGCAGTTCATTTCCGAGCCGGTGGCCGGCAGGGTGGCGACGGTGCCCAGGGCAATCGCGCTGTTCACCGGCACCGGGTTGAAGCCGTGGATCAGCAGCTGGTCTTCCTGGCCCCGGTAGTCGGCATTGGCCGCGGCGAGGGCGATGAATTTGGTGGCGTCCATCACTGAGCCGCCACCGACGGCGAGCAAAAAGTCGATCTGCTCGGCGCGCACGCGCTCAACAGCTTGCATGGCGGTGGCGAACTTGGGGTTAGATTCAATACCGCCAAACTCGCTGACGCTGCGCGCCGATTTGGCCAGCTCGGCTTTCACTTGGGCGAGCACGCCGTTTCGTACCACGCTGCCGCCGCCGTAGGTGATCATCACCCTGGCGTTTTTCGGCACTAGGCTATCCAGCTGGCTGAGCTGGCCCTGACCAAAGACGATCTGCGTGGGGTTGTAGAAGTTGAAATTCAGCATGGCGTTACCCTCGGTTGTTGCAGAGACTCATGGTGACTCGATGGCCTGCATTGTGGGTAAAAGGGCCGGTGGGGCGAACGCCCATTTCTGGCTAAAGTTTGCCTAAAACTACTCGTAGGTGTGGGTGGTTGCATTTAACTGCTAGATTTGTTGCCTAATCCTGTTTGGTGGTAATCGCCTATGCAATCGTTAGCGGCTTTGATGCAGGCACTCAACCTGCCGGATGGCTTCTCCGAAACCGGCCTTGAAGGTGTGCGCTTCTTTGCCTCGCGTCAGGCCATTCCGCGCGCACCGCTGGTGTATAACCCGGGCATTTGCATCGTGGTGCAGGGCACTAAGGTGGGTTATCTAGGCGGCAAACAGTTTGTCTATGACGCCAATTCATACCTGCTGGTGTCGGCCACCTTGCCGTTTGAATGCGAAACCTTCGCCAGCCCGGAAAGCCCTTTGCTCGGCCTGTATATCGACATTGACCTGCCACAGCTCAATGCGCTGATCGACGAGCTGGGCACAGCCGCGATGACGGCCCATGAAGCCGAGCAAGCTATGCCGCGCGCCATTGCCCCGGTGCCGCTGGAGGCCGACATGCTCGATGCCATCGCGCGGCTGATTCGTTGCCTCGGTAATGCCCACGAGCGGCGCATTCTGGGGCCCGGCCTGCTGCGCGAGATCCTCTTTCGCGCCCTGCAAGGCGGGCAGGCCACCGCCCTCTATGCACTGGCCGCGCACAACGGCCACTTCGCCCGCGTGGCGCGGGCGCTGCAGCTGATCCAGCACAACTACGCCCAGCATCTGGATGTCGAGCAACTGGCGCGCCAGGCCAACATGAGCACCTCGGCGTTTCACCGCGCCTTCAAGCAGGTCACCGATGACTCGCCGCTGCAGTACCTGAAGAAGATCCGCCTGAGCAAGGCGCACGACTTCATCGTGCAGCAGGGCATGAAGGCCTATGTCGCCGCCGACCAGGTCGGCTACGAAAGCGCCTCGCAGTTCAGTCGCGAGTTCAAGCGCTACTTCGGCCATAGCCCGGCGCAGCTGATGCGTGATAGCCAGCAGGAGCGGGTTTAAAGCCGCTACTTGCTGCTCGGCAGCGTCTGCCGGTACTCGCGCGGCGTCTGCGCGAAGGCCTGTTTGAAGTTGCGGCAGAACACCGTGGCCGAGGCGAAGCCGGCCTGCTCGGCGACCTGCTGGATCTGCAGATCGGTGGACTGCAGCAGGCGCCGGGCGATCTCCAGGCGCTGCTTGCTCAGGTAGTGCATGGGCGTCAGCCCGGTGGCGCTGACGAAGCGCCGCGACAGGGTGCGTGAGGTGACGTTGAACTGCCGGGCCAGCTCGTCGAGCGACAGCTCCTGGGCGTAGCTCAGGCGGATTCGGTCGCGCGCGGCGTCGACCAGCTTGTCGTTGCAGCTGGGTTCGAGAAACACCGGCAGCGGCGCGTCCTTGTCGCGGATGGTGAAGTAGTGCGAGGCGAACTCCGCCGAGCGGTCGCCGAGAAAGCGCTGGATCAGCAACAGCAGGGCATCGAAGGTGGCCGGCGTGGTCGAGGTGGTGATGATGTTGTCCGACTCGATCATCTGGATCTTCGGGCTGACTTTCACCCCCGGGTAGCGCTGGCGGAACAGGTTGGCCGAAGCCCAGTGGATGGTCGCCTCGCGGCCATCGAGGATGCCGGCCTCGGCGAGAAACCACACCCCGGTCACCAGCCCGACCACTGCGCAACCCTGCGCATGCTGTCCGCTGAGCCAGGCCAGCGCCGGTCTGGCGCGCTCCAGGCTGTCCATCGACAGGCCCCACACCGAGGGCACTATCACCACATCGAAGCGCTTGCGCCCGGCGCGGCTGGCGAAGTGTTCGGTATCGAAACGCAGCCCGGAGAAGCCGCTGACCCTGGCCCGGGTGCAGCGCAGCAGGGTGGTATTGAAGCCGCGAAACTCGCTGCTCTGGAACAGCTTGGGGGTCAGCGTCATGCCGTGGAACACCTCCACCATGCTGCTGATGGTGCTGCTCCAGAACTGATCGGGAATCAGGTAGGCGATCTCGATGGCGCGTTGCGGTTTGGGCATCGGTTCTATTCCCGGCGCGGCTGCATGTGTCGCGTGTTGTCCAATTGCGTTGAGAATACGTCATTTTAGGTCGATTTGGGTTTATTGCGGCTTGCTAGAGTGAAAACCACTGAGAGCAACCCAGCGCCGCGAGCCCCGCAGGCTTGCCGCCGAGATGAGGACCCGAGCATGGACCGAACCACCGAGATTCGCCTGATCAAAGAAGTGTTGGAACTCAAGGCCCGCGGCGAAACCCAGTACCACGAGTCGACCCAGACCCACTCCACCGAGCGCTATATCAGCGCGCAGTGGTTTGCCCGTGAACAAGAGCAGATCTTTCGCGGCCAGCCGCTGGCCATCGGCTCGGCCAACGAGGTGCCCAACCCCGGCGACTACCTGGCCCTGGACTGGCTCGACGGCGTGTCGCTGCTGATGGTGCGTGGTGAGGATAACCAAGTACGCGTGTTCGCCAACGCCTGCCGCCACCGCAATGCGCGCCTGGTGGCTAATGGCGAAAGCGGCTGCAAAAAGAAATTCATCTGCCCCTACCACGCTTGGACATACGGTACCGAGGGCAATCTGGCCGGCGCGCCGGATTTCGAGCGCGGCTTCAGCGGCCTGGACAAGGAAAAGCTCGGCCTGATCGAGTTCCCCAGCCGGGTCATTGGCGGCATCGTCTTCGTGCATATGGATCGCGAGCAGCAGGTGCCCGAAGACCTGCTCGCCGAGGAAATGCTTTCCGGCATGCGCTATCTGGATATCGACAACCAGCAGGTCTACAAGCGCCGCAGTTACGTGATCAAGGCCAACTGGAAGATCCTCCTCGAAGGCGGCATCGAGGCCTACCACTTCAACGTCGCGCACAAGAACACCCTGGCGCCGTTCTTCCTCGGCAACCTGTCCACCTGGGAAAGCTGGGGCGGCCTGTACATGCGCATGATCCTGCCGAAGAAGCCCATGCTCGAGGCGCCGAATCTGCCTGAGGCGCAGTGGGATATGCGCAAGATGGCCAACATCATCTACACCCTGTCGCCCACCGTGCTGCTGCTCGCCCAGCCGGACAACATCTCGCTGATCCGCATGGTGCCGCTGTCGGCCGGGGAGACGCGCATCGAAGAGGTGCTGCTGGTCGATGGCCCCCAGGACGGCGGCGCCGAGTGGTCGGCCGACGAACTGAAGGTGCACGAGACCAACCACAACCTGGTGAACAAGATCCTCATGGAGGACTGGGTACTGGGTGAAACCATCCAGGCCAACATGCAGAGCGGGGTGGTGAACGAAATCCACTTCGGCCGCTTCGAGTCGGCGCTGACCTGGCTGCACGACGAATACGAGCGCGCTATGGATATCAACCCGACGATGATCGCCCGGCAGGCCTGAGCGAGGAGGGCAGCATGAAGAAGTGGCAATGCGTGGTATGCGGCATCATCTATGACGAGGCCCTGGGCTGGCCGCAGGAAGGCATCGCTGCGGGTACTGCCTGGCAGGATGTTCCTGAAGACTGGCTGTGTCCGGACTGCGGGGTGAGCAAGGCCGAATTCGAGATGGTGGAAGTGGCATGAACGACGTCCCCATCATCATCATCGGTACCGGCCTGGCCGGTTACACCCTGGCCAAGGAGCTGCGCAAGCTCGATGCCGAGCAGGCCATCGTTCTGCTCAGCGAAGACGACGGGCATTTCTATTCCAAGCCGCTGCTGTCCACAGGGCTGGCCAAGGGTAAGGACGTCGACGAGCTGATCGGCAGCGACCGCGCGCGCATGGCAGACGAGCTCAAGCTGGATATCCGTCCGTTCAGCCGCGTACGCGCCATTGACCCCGAGCGCCGGCAACTCGAGCTGGACGGGCAAAGCCTGAACTACCGCCAACTGGTACTGGCCACCGGCGCCGTGCCGCTGCGCCTGGATATCCCCGGCTTCGACAGCCCCGGCGTGATGGCGGTGAACAACCTGGCGGACTATCGCGCCTTTCGCCAGCGGATCGAAGGCAAGCAGCGGCTGCTGATCATGGGCGCCGGTCTGATCGGTTGCGAGTTCGCCAACGACCTTCTGGCGGCCGGCAAGTCGGTGACCCTGGTGCATCCGTTCGCCGCGCCGCTCAGCGGGCTGGTGCCCGAACCGGCCGGGCAGGCGCTGCGCGCCGGCCTGGAGCGGGCCGGCGCGGTGTTCGAGCTGGGCAAGATGGTCAGCGCCATCGCCCCGCACGGCGACGGGTTGCGCGTGCAGCTGAGCGATGGCCGCGCGCTCGAGACCGACTTGGTGCTCAGCGCCGTGGGCCTGGCTCCGCGCATTGACCTGGCGCAGGCCGCGGGCATCGCTTGCCGCCGCGGCATCTGCACCGACGCCTATCTGGCCACCGACCAGCCGGACATCTATGCCCTGGGCGACTGCGCCGAAGTCGAAGGCGAAGTGCGGCTCTACGTCCTGCCGCTGATGCAGGCCGCCCGCGCGTTGGCGCAAACCCTCAGCGGTACGCCGACTGCGGTGCACTATCCCTTGATGCCGGTGATGAGCAAGACCCCGGCCTGCCCGGTGATAGTGCTGCCGCCCCAAGGTGAAGGCGGCAGCTGGCAACTGCAGGGCGAGGCGCTGGATGTGCGTGGCGAATACCGCGATGCGCAGGCGCAGCTACAAGGCTTCGTGCTGACCGGCAGCGCCGTCGCGCACAAGCAGGCGCTGCTCAAGGCGATGGCTGACGCTGGCTGAGTTGGGGGAGGAGCGATGAAGACTCAACACCCGTGGTCTGCTGCCGGCACTCAGGCCTGCCGCGTCAGACGCGGACCCTGGATCGCGGACGCAGGGGCGACCGTACCCTCGCGCTTCGCTCGCGAACTGCTGGCGCAGCTTTCCCTCGACTCCGCCACGCAGGCTGCTCTGCTTGAGCGCTGTGGCCTGTCGCTCCAGGTGCTGGAGAGCGACGCGCGTATCGCTCCTGCCCAGTACCGAACGCTGGTCCGCCAGGCCTGTTGGGTCGGCCGTGACGAGGCCTACGGCTATTTCGCCCGCCCGGTGCCGCCGGGCAGTTTCGAGCGCTTGCTGCGCCTGCTTGTGCATCAGCCCGATGTCGGTAGTGCTCTGCATGAGGCGGCTGGTTTCTACGCGCTGTTCAGTGATGCTGAACCCTGGTCTGTCGAGTCGTGCGGGAGCGTAGCGCGGCTCAGGCTCAACCTTGCCGAGCCCCGCCATGCCGAGTCGGCCATGTGGGTGCTGATGCTGCTCCTGGCGTTATGGCATACCGCCGGCTGGCTTAGCTGCCAAACCATCCAGCTGCTGCGTGTGGCGCTACCGCAGGCACTCGTCGAACACGCCTCACAGGCACGCTTTCTATTCGGGACGAAAGCCGATTTCGCCGAGGCCGCCATGCTCGAGCTACCCCTGGCCAGCCTGAGTGCTCCGCTTGGCCGCGCGTCTGAGCAGGTGCAGCCGTTCGCCCGTCAGTTACCCAGCGCGCTGCTGGCCCCCGGTTTGCCGTGCGGCTTGGAGGCGCGCCTGCGCAGCCTGTTGGCCTGTGCAGAGCCTTATGCCGGCCTGACTGCAAGCCAGGCCGCCGAGGCCTTGGGCCTGTCTCGGCAAACCCTGAACCGCAGGCTCGCTGAGATGGGTACCCGCTTCAGTGCGATACGCGACGAGTTGCGCCGCGATATGGCCTGCACGCTGTTGGCGCGCGGCAGGCCCGCCATTGCCGAGATCGCCGAACTCCTCGACTACTCCGAGCCCAGTGCCTTTCATCGTGCGTTCAAGCAGTGGACCGGCATGGCCCCCGGGGCCTATCGCGACTGCAAGCCACGCTTTGGAATGGAGTTTGGTGAGGACTCCAGTCTCGCTCAAGCGACGGCGTGGTCCGCTTGATGATGCGGTAGAGAACACCGACATCTCAATTGCCGCAGCGGCCGTTTAGGCGCTCGGCTTGACCCTAACAACAATCAGACCAGACCCGCAGCAGGCGGGCATAAGGAGCAGTGCAATGACGATCGGCATACTCGAGGTGCTGGCAGCGCACAGTCAAAACCGGCCAGAGGCAGCTGCCTGTGTCGATCATGAGCGCAGCTGGAGTTTTCGCCAGCTGCAGCTACTCAGCGATCTGCTGTCCGAGCGGCTGCAGGCCGAGGGGGTGGCGACGGGGGACCGGGTGGCGGTGCTGACACGTTCGCACCTGGACGCGCTGGTGGTCCTGCTCGCGGCACTGCGCCTCGGGGCGATCTTTATGCCATTGAACTGGCGGCTGGCTTCGGACGAGTTGGCCTTCGTGTTGCAGCACGGCGCACCGCGTCTGGTCATCGCCGATGCCGACCTGAGCGACGGTTACGCCGAGGCTCTGGCCCAGGTGCCCCACTGGCGTGACGCGGTGCGGGCGCTCAGTGCCGAGCAATACGCCGAGGCGCCGTCGCGCGCATTGCCGGCGCCGTCCGCCGAGGCGGGGCTGCTGCTGTATTCCTCTGGTACCACCGGGCGGCCGAAAGGCGTGCTGTTGTCCGCGGACGGGGTGATGTCTGCGGTGCGGGCGGCGACCGCGGTGAGCACCTTTGGCGCGGGCGACAGCATGGCCAATGCGCTGCCGGTGTTTCATATTGCCGGGGTGATTGCCATGCTGGTGCCCCTGGTGGTCGGTGGGCGCCTGGAGGGCATGGACAAGTTCGAGCCGCGTGCCTTTGTCGAAACCCTTGGCCGGCGCCGCATCTCCCACACCATCCTGGTGCCGTCGATGATCCAGATGCTGCTGGCCGAGTTGACCGCCTGTCCTGCCGAGCTGAGCAGCTTGCGCCAGATTCTCTATGCGGGCTCGCCCATCGGCGAGCCCGTGTTGAAGGCGGCGATGGATGCGCTGGCCTGCGACTTCACCCAGATATACGGTCTGACCGAGGCGTCTGGCGTGGCCACGGTGCTGAGCGCGGCAGACCATCGCGACCCGGCGCTGTGGCGCGCGGCGGGTCGGCCGGCCGCCGAGGCCGAGTTGCAAATCGTCGATCCCCAAAGCGGTACGCCCCTGGCCGAGGGTGAAGTCGGGGAGATCTGGGTCCGTTCTGTGCGCACCATGCGCGCGTACTGGAACGACCCCGAGGCGACGGCCCAGGCCTGCACCGCCTCCGGCTGGTTGCGCACCGGAGACTGCGGTCATGTACGCGACGGCTACCTGTACATCACCGACCGGTTGAAGGACCAGATCGTCAGTGGCGGGGAGAATGTCTACCCCGCGGAGGTCGAGCGGGTGCTGTACCAGCATCCGGCCGTGGCCGACTGCGCCGTGATCGGTGTGCCGGACGCCAAATGGGGTGAGACGGTGAAGGCCTGCGTGGTGCTGCGCCCGGGCACCGAGGCGACCGCCGCCGAGCTGATGAGCTACTGCCGCGAGCGCCTGGCGCACTACAAATGCCCGCGCTCGGTGGACTTTCACGACGCCTTGCCTCGCAACGCCTCGGGAAAAGTACTCAAGCGCGAACTGCGGGCGCCATATTGGCAGGGCCTGGCGCGCTCGGTCTCCTGAGACGCCCGGAGCACGTCGGTATCGCCCGGCTCCGAGGCCCTGGGCGTTAAGGCGTGCGCCCGCCACGCGCAGGCAATCGGCTAGCTTGTCTTGCATGGCGCTTTCGATCAGCAGCTAGCGAATCAGCTTCAACCTAGGGTGGCGTTGCTATTGAGCAGCTTTCTAGGCTGCGGCCGAGTCCGGTCTGGGGTGAACAATGACTCCGGCAACAGCGGCGCGGCCAATTCGGCTTGAACAGCAGCGGCGATGTTCTCAAACCCTGGGCTGGCGAACACCTGCTGGCATGTGAGCCCCTGCGCGCTTCAGATCGGCCAGGTACAGCAGCTTATTCGCTTGATCCAGGCGCTGGCGACGACAAAGGCTGATTTAGAGCTAGCTATAGGTCGTTATGCGATGAGTGAATCGCCCCATTTTCCACAAATACGGATTGACCGCTTTTGGCCGGTTTCTGCCCGTAAAGCGTGCTCAAAGAGACTGGAGGGGGAAGGCTTGCTCATAAGTGCTGGCCTGCACAGATGCTCTAAGGGCGGCCAGTGTGAGCGCGCAGTTCGCTGTCGTGCCCCAATTCAGCGGGCTGAGGAGTCAACGACCAGGCGATTATTGCTTGCGTTGGCTCGGGCATGCTCGATAGCTCCAGACGCTCGACGAGCTGCGGCAGTTGGCCCATTTCAATTTCCCTTTTGATATTGGCCTGGGGAACTGGGGGAGCCGAGGGAACAGCCAGTAACGACGTGGGCTGCAGCGGTTCCCTCTGCTTTTAGGGCGGGGGAACTGGGGGAGCTATTACCGGCCAGGTTCCCTTGCCATGTTGATTCGGGGGAACCGCTGGAAACCCCACGGCTCTAGACAGTTCCCCCGATGCCCTCGGTTCCCCCTCAAATAAACCGAATGCATTTATCTTTCCGGCTCCAGCTTCGCCGGGTCGATCCAGTAAAAGCGCGGCTTCGTCCCGTCCGGTAGGCATTTTTTGTGCTGGTGCTTGCCGTGCTCCCGCTTGGCGATGGCCCCGACTGAATCAAGCGCCTGCACCACGCGGTCCAGGTCGTATCCCTTGGCGGCCTCCTCCAGGCCGGGACGGTTGAACAGGAACAGGCGCCCAGTTGGCGTGTCTACCCAGTAGCCGGCACGGTCGCGGGCTTGGCCGTTTGGGTCGTCGGCATTTGAAAAGCGGGTGTCACCATGCCGGTCGATGTAGTCGGAGATGCACTTGAGTATCTGCATATCCTCGCTCAGGCCAGTACCACGACCAGTGCGCCACAGGTCGAATAGCCCCAGCATAGCGGCTTGAATGTGCCCGGCTGGTAGAGGGAGCACGCCATACTTGATGGCCAACTCCCCAGCCATCGCGACTAGGGCAAAGCGTTCTGCGGCGCGGCCTTCCTGTCCGCTGGCGCTGGGGTACTTGGCTGTCATTGCGGCCAGCCACTCAGGCAGCTTGCCCACGTCACCGGACGCCAGCAGCTGACGGATGAACTCCGGCCCGGCGTGGCCGAAGTGAGTCACGCTGGCGCGCTGGATGGCATCAGAGAACTCCCGTCCCCCGGCCATGCCGTGCAAGTGGTCCCAGGCGCCGTAGGTACGGCGTGCGGGAATTTCCAGAAGGCGGATTTCCTGGCCGGCGCGACTGCGCTTACCGCCCTCGGCCATCAGTGCCGATAGCCCCAGTTCGCCGGATGAAAACAGCATGATGCGCCAGCGCCGGGCGGCGCGCGCGCTACCGCTGCGGCTGGCCCTGGCCTTGCCGGTGCCGTTGGCCATCGCATAGACGACAGCGCCAATCTCCCGAGGGTCGGCCTCACCTATTTCATCCAGGGCCAGCAGAGTGTCGTTTCGCTGGGCGGCGATGCCTTCCAGGCCGTTACCGGTGGCGCGCCAAGTGCGCTTGAAATCGTCGCCGTGGCCCCATACCGAGGCGCCGGCAAGGATGGCGCTGCTCTTGCCGGTGCTGGAGTCGCCGACAATGTGAAAGCCTCCGCCCTGGCGCTGGACGTGATACAGCAGCGGCCCGGCCAATGCGGCGCACACGCTCAGTAGCAACAACGGGTTACCCTCGCACTTGGTGGCAATGCTCGATTGCCATCCGTCCAGGGTGCCGCCCTGGCGATAGTCGTCGCCATTGGCGGTCTCGGTCTGAAAGATCGCCTCGCCATTGCCGATGCGCTCCCTTGGCATGATGAACAGCTCGGGCGTGTGCCAACCGGTCGAAGTGGCCGCAATAACCCGGCGCTTTGGGTGTTGCGCAGCGATGTACTGGCAAACCTGAGCGCGGCGCTTGTAGTCCAAGTTAAGGCCCATGCTCAGCAATACCGCTAGGATTGCGTCAGGCCGACCGGCCAGCAGCTCGTTGGGCATGGCCCAGGTCAGCCACTTGTCATCCTCATTGCGCAAGCGCAGCAGGCGCCCATAGTCGCCGTCCTGGCCTTCGTTGCGAGTCACGGCATCCACATGCAAAGGCCCGCACAGCCATTCATCGAACGGCAAGCGGTCACCGGTCTTGGGGTCTTCCCGATGGCCGTGGAACCACACGCCGGGGCGCAGCTTGGTTCCCTCCAGGGTGATAGGGTGGTCGTAGACGCGATATACCGGGCGGTCGATCTTGGCCGCCTCTGCCTCGGGCACCAGCGGGGTTGCGGTCGCTGCGGTCATTGGGCGGCCCTCCAGTTGGCAAGGTCGTTGAAGTCGGTAAGGGTCAGCGGCTCGGCACCCGACCAGGGCGGCATGACCAGACCACAGCCCAGCGCTGCAGCAGCCTTGGTCGCGGCGGCTCGCCCAGGGTTGCCTTCGGTCATGCGGTCGTCATCGCCAGCTACGATCAGCACGGCGTTGGGGTGTTCGCGCTGGAGTTGTTGGCCGACCGCCAAGAGGTTTCCGACAGACATGGCGCAGGCTGCGGCAGCGCCGGTTTCGGCGTGGAGCGTGGCACCGGTTGCCCAGCCCTCGCATATGTACAGCGGCTGGCCGGGTGTGATGCTGCCCAGCAGAGAGCAGCAGCCCTTGACCATGCCGCCGAATAGAAAGCGCTTGTCGCCGTCCGGCTTGATGCGTTGCAGATTGACCAGTTGCCCGCCATAGGTCAGCGGCACCAGAAGCACGTCACCCGACTGGCGCAGGGCATAGGGACGGCAGCCCTTGCGTGCCAGGTAAGGATGAGCGGAGTCGGCGCGGCGGGCATCACGCCACAGTCGGACGGCATACTCGGCAACAGCTTGCTGACGCTGGCGCTGCTCGGTTTCGTATTGGCGTCGTGCCTGCTCGATGCGCTGGGCGAACATCTGCGCTTCTAAGTAATCGACAGGCGCGCGGCTGCTCCAAGTATGCCAGTTGCCGCCATCCTTCCAGGTGCCGAACCAGCCCGAGGCAATGCCATCCAGGAAAAGCTGATAAGCACCGTTCAAGGTGCCGGGCTTATCGCCTGGCACGTGGAAGCGGCGGATGGTGCCATCTGCTATTGGCAGCCAATCAACCGGCCCGTAATGCTCTTGCAGGGCGTCGCGGAACAAACTCAGGCAATCCATACCAGTACCTCCACAGTGATAAGCCGCACGAGTTCCGAGCCGACGGGGGCGAGGGTGAGTTGCGCGCAGGGCTAAATTCGGACAAGCCTTTGGCGTCCCCGCTGCTTTGCAGGGTTGGAAAGCCATCATGGGTTAGGCCCTCAGTTCAGAGCGAAGGGGGCGTGCGGTGTTTCGTTGGTTCAGGAGCAGCAGCACGGTTTGGGTACGGCGGTGTTCGCTGCTCTGCAGCCTGCAGCGGATAACGCCGCAAGGTGCGCCCCAATGGTTCGGCACCTTCTCCGTGGTGCGCACGAATCTCAAACCATAGTTATGCGTGAAGCTACTGATAGTGCTGTGCAAGCAATGCTCACCAATACGCTCGGCCTCGAAGCGATTTAGCGAGCAGCTGTGGAACAGATGCTGCAGGACGCGGGAAATCTTGCCCGGGGCTTGGCTATTCAGGCCTTGCGGTGGGCAGCATTGTTCTCCGGTTCGGGGGGGCATGTTCATTTAAGCCACCTCGCGTTGTGCGACCAGTTCATCACACCACGCCAGTACCTCGGCCTCAATCCAGGCAACTGACTTTGGGCCAAGGGTTACTTGAGCCGGAAAGGTGCCAGCGGCGATGCGCCGATAGATTTCGGATGTGGAAAGGGTGGTCAGTGCTTTGACCTCCACCAGCTTGATAAAGCGGCGGGGGAGTTGGGCGGGGTTGGGGTATGCAGCCATGTCATGTGCCTCCTTGGGTGGCGTTGTTGACATGGGGCATAGGTTGGCGGGGCTTGGATGCTGTGAAAATTTCCACTCCGTAACGGATATGGGGTTATCCGTTACGGCTAAGGGGTATTTCGGCGGCGACCACCTAAACGGGCATATGCGGGTGCAACGGGTTTTATCCACTCCTTGATGCGCTCGACGGAGGGGAGGCCAACCATGCCTTCGCGTTCCAATATTTCGGCGACCAGGGCAGCCATATCCTTGACGCGATACTCCTGCCGCTCGGCGTCGGCCTTCCACAGCTCTTTAGCAATTGCAATCGCTCTGTCAATGGTTGCGGACTTCAGGCTGTTCAACTCCAAGAGCCCCGCCATTCGTTTGGCGGTTATTATCTTTTCAGCCTTATTTTTTTCCTTGTTATGCTCTGTAAGAATAAGAAGAATCGCATACTGGATATGCTGGGCGGCGTACATCAGGTGCGCTGCTGCGTTTTGCACGTTACTGCGTGACCGATAAGCTGCCCTCACTAGTCTATTGTGCTCGCTCCTCCTAGTGGGCAGTTCGACCTTGAGCCCGATCTCCACCATGTCTTCCATGATGCGGCTTGCAGACGGCGTTTCTTGTGTACTGGGGAACATCGGTATGTCAATCAACCGTAAGGCCTCAGCGACCTCTTCCACCGCAAAGACTGCCCATACGTGGTGCTCGTTGAGCTGCTTGCCTGTGGAAAGCAGTCTGCTTTCAGGGGGAAACTGCCTGAGGAGTCCAGGTTTGTCGTGGTCATGCATGTTCTTTGCGGCGGTTGCGTAGATTTCTTCCGGGTGACCAGGTTGGGCGTTTCGGAGGTGCTCAATAAATTTTTCTTTCCCGCCCTCGATGGCGTGTTTAAGCACCTCCCTGATTTCGCCGACCTCCCGCGTGCTGAAATCATCAAGCACCATGACGGCGTCGTTGTAGACGGTATCTATGCGCATGTCGTAGGGGCAGTAAAAGTAGGGAGCGAATGGGTCGGTCTCGTTCCGGGGGTAGCCCTCCGGGGATGGATCGAAGCGCTTCAAGCAATGAAGTCGGTCTTCAAAAACCAAATCCTTCGGGTCGATACTCTCAAACAAGCCCCTCATATGCGCCCCCAGGTGCCTCCGCATTCTGAATAGATCAGCTGGCAGGCGTGCGGATTTCGGTTCACACCCCGTCGGCCTAGGCCAGCCATGCCCGTTAAACCGTGCGCTTGATGCTCACCACATTGGTGCCAGCGGCAGTCGCGTCTATCGAGTCGGCCCAGGCTTGCATCATCTCCCGGCGCTGCTCCAGATAGGTAGCATGGTTGTATGTGTCCCGGATTTCGTCCTTGTCGCCGTGGGCTAGCTGGCGCTCGATCCAGTCGCGGTTGTAGCCGCGCCCGTTAAGCTCGGTGCTCAGCAGGTGGCGGAAGCCGTGGCCGGTCTGGCGGCCTTCGTAGCCCATCAGGCGTAGTGCCTTGTTAATGGTATTTTCTGACATGGGGCGCTCGGCATTCTGTTGTCCGGGAAACAGCAGGGCATAGGTCCCGGTGATCTCATGGAGCTGGCGCAGGGTGGCTACCGCCTGGCGGGGTAGGGGCACCACATGCGGGCGGCGGGCCTTCATGCGCTCCTTGGGGATTGTCCAGGTGGCAGCGTCTAGGTCGAACTCACTCCAACGGGCGGCGCGTAGTTCGCCGGGGCGTGTGGCGGTCAGTACCAGCAGCTGGATGGCGCAGCGGGTCAGGGTGCTGATGTTGGTCGAGTCGATCTTGCCCAGCAGCTCCGGCAGCTCGGCGAAGCTGACGTGCGGGTGATGGCGTGCGGCTTCGGCTGGTGCGGCCACCACGTCCAGATCGGTGGCTGGGTTGGCGTCCACCACGCCGCTGGCCAAACCAAAGCGGAATATCTGGTGGAGCCACTGGCGAATCTTGCCGGCGGCGTTCAGCGCGCCGCGCGCCTCCACCTTGCGCACCAGCTTCACCAGCTCGGGGCGGGTGATGGCCTTGACCGGGCGCGAGCCGATGCCGGGGATGATGTCGTTATCCAGATACAGCTTGGCCTTGTAGCGCGTGCTTTTTGCCCAGCGTGGCGCGTTGTAGGCGTACCACTCCTGCGCTAGCGATTCGAAAGTAACGCCTGAGGTCCTATGTGCTTGTTTGGCAGCTTTTTTCTGCTCGCTCGGGTCTCCGCCTTCCGCGAGCTGCTTTCGTGCTTCCTCGCGCTTCTGGCGAGCTTGGGCGAGGGTGACGGTGGGGTAGGCGCCCAAGGCTAACCCCTTCTCTTTGCCGTTAACCCTGAATTTCAGGCGCCACAGTTTCGACCCATTCGGATTAACGAGCAGGTACAGCCCGTGGGCGTCGCTCAGCTTGTAGGGCATTTCCTTGGGCTTGGCAGTCTTGATTGCGCTATCAGTCAGGGCCATGGCTTTTGCCCTCCGGTTCAACGACCAGCAGGAAGGCGCGAACGGCGGCGGTCTGCTCGGGCGTCAGGGTAAGAATCTGGCGGGGCTTTTCGATGGTCAGCGAGTTTTCCAGCGTCATGACCAGACGAAAGGCTTTCGCTCTGGTGCGCTGGGTTGCGCGGTCGGAACGTTCGGCTTTGCGGATGGCGGCGGGGTCGTTGCCGGCTTTGATGGTCGCGCGGGTGCTGTCTCTTAGCTTGACGGCCTGCGCCAGCGATACGGCAGGAAAGGCGCCCAGGGCCAGTCGTCTCTCCCTGCCCTCGAGGTAGTACTTGATGCGCCACAGCTTGGAGCCGTTCGGCATTACCTCGAGATGCAGGCCGGCCCCGGCTCCAACCTTGTAAGCCTTCTCTTTCGGCTTGAGTGCTCTAAACGCTCTGCTGTCCAGCTTGGCGTCCATTCTGGGGGTACCGTTATAGACCGAACCGGTGGTACCACCAGATATACCCCCAATATTTGGGGCTTACAAGGGAAGGCTGGGGAATCACAGGCAACAAAAAACCCGCACTAGGCGGGTTTCTTGTGGGCTTTCGGGTGGTTTTGGCACCACCTGAAAACGAAAGGTGGTGCCCAGGGACGGAATCGAACCGCCGACACGGGGATTTTCAATCCCCTGCTCTACCGACTGAGCTACCTGGGCAACGGGGCGCTATTAGACGGTTTTGGCTTATGCCTGTCAAGCGCGAGGTTGAAAAATATTTAACTATTTCGGGTGTTTACGTTCAGGGCTTATTCGCTGGGCGGCACATAGCCTTCAGCCTGGGCGTATTCCTCGCCGGAGAGGAACTTGTCCATCTCGGCCTGGAGGAACTTGCGGTCCTCGGCGTTCATCATGTTCAGACGGCGTTCGTTGATCAGCAGGGTCTGGTGCTTCTGCCATTCGTCCCAGGCTTGCCTGGAGACGTTGTTGTAGATGTCTTCGCCCTTGGCGCCCGGATAGGGTGGGCGATCCAGGCCGGGCAGTTCTTGCTTGTGCTTGCGGCACATCACGGTGCGGGTCATGGCTGCTCTCCAGAAATGGGATGGGCATTGAGGGTGTCGGCCGCGCGCTTCAGCAGTTTCTTCACCGGGGCGGCGAGGCCCAGGCGCGGCGGGGTGGCGAGGTTATACCAGAGCCAGTCGGCCTCGGCCACGGCGTGGGCGGCGACCTCCGCGTGGATCAGCCAGGGCTCGATGGTCAGTTGGAAGTGGCTGAAGGTGTGGGTCAGCCCGTCCAGCTCGTGGCGCGCGCCGAGGCGCAGGGCGTGGCGCTCGGCCAGGGCCTCGAGGGCCTGCAGGTCGTCGAGTTCCGGGAGGCTCCACAGGCCGCCCCACAGGCCGCTGGAGGGGCGGCGGTAGAGCAGGATCTCGCCGGCGCCATTGGTCAGCAGCGGCATCAGCGTGCGCTTCTGCGGCAGGGCCTTGCGTGGCTTGGGCATCGGGTAGCGAATCTCCAGGCCGAGCAGGTGCGCCTGGCAGCCGCCGCGCAGCGGGCAGAGCAGGCAGCTCGGTTTGCTGCGCGTGCAGAGGGTGGCGCCCAGGTCCATCATCGCCTGGGTGTAGTGATTGACCCGGGTCTGCGGGGTCAGACGCTCGGCGATCTGCCACAGCTGTTTCGCCACCTTGGGCTCGCCGGGGTAGCCCTGCTGGGCGACATAGCGGGCCAGCACGCGCTTGACGTTGCCGTCGAGAATCGGTGCGCGCAGGCCCATGCTCAGGCTGGCGATGGCGCCGGCGGTGGAGCGGCCGATGCCCGGCAGGGCGGTCAGGGCCTCGACATCGCGGGGGAACTCGCCGCCATACTCGGCCATGACGATGCGCGCGGCCTTCTGCAGGTTACGGGCGCGGGTGTAGTAACCCAGCCCCGTCCACAGGTGCAGCACTTCGTCCTCGGCCGCCTCGGCCAGGTCGCGCACGGTCGGCAGCGCGGCCATGAAGCGGTCGAAATAGCCGAGCACGGTGCTGACCTGGGTCTGCTGCAGCATGATTTCCGAGACCCACACGCGGTAGGGGTTGATGCCCTGTTGCCAGGGCAGGTCCTTGCGTCCGTGGCTGTCGTACCAGTCGAGTACCGCCGCGGAAAACTGCTCGGGACTCATTGCTTGAACAGGCCTTTGAGCGCGTCCTTGAGTTCCGGGCTGACCTTGTCGCCGAGCTTCTCCTCGAGCTTCTCGGTGAGCTTGCCGCCGGCCAGGCGCGCGGCGATCTTGCCCAGGCCCTCCTGATCCAGCCGGCAGGCCTTGGCGCCGAGCTCCAGGGGGCCACGGCAGCGCAGTGGCCACTCGATGCCGACGTAGCGCTCATTGACCTGGCAGGCCGGGTCGGGCATGGCGCGCTGGTCGCCCTCGATGGTGACGCCGACGCGGTAGTCGAGGCCGAGCACGCGCAAGTCGAGGTCGCCGTCGCCCTTGGCGCTGAGGCCGGGGATGCTGGCCTTGAGGTCGTTATTGCTGGCCACACCATTGCGCAGGGTCAGGGTGCCCTGCAGGGTTTCGAATGGTGTGTCCTTGCCGCCTGGCTGATTACCCGGGACCTTGCGGTTGAGGGTGGCAATGCCCCGGCACAGCTGATGCTCGAGGTTGGCATCGACCAGCACGCCGTCCGCGAGGGCGAAGCTGGCGGTGCCGTTGAGGCCGTCGATCCAGGCTTTCTCGCTGTTGCCGCTGGTGCTCAGGTCGGCCTGCAGGTCGAGCAGCCCCTTGATCGGCGAGGCCTGCTCGTCGCTCTTCAGGAAGGGCTCGAGGGGGATTCGCTTGAGGCGCTGCTGCAGGCTGAGCAGGGGAATCGCCGGGCGCACGTCGATGCGGCCCTTGGCGTCGAAGCTGCCGCCGCCGAGCTTGCCGCGCAGCTCCTCCAGGGTCAGGACGCCGGCGGCGCCCTTGGTCTTGAGGTTCAGTGCGTCGATCACCTGCTGGTCGAAGGTGAGCTGGTCGAGGTCGAGGGCCAGCTGCAGGTCGAGCTTGCGCAACTGGTCGATCGGCAGCAGCGCCTTGGCGCTCCAGGCTTGCTGGGTCGGCGCATCGGGCAGCGGGCTGCTGCCATTGCTGCCGGCGCGGGAGACGGCCTCCTTGACCTCGACCCGGCGCGCGCTGTCGGCGCCCTTGGCGTCCTTGGTCGGCGGCGGCAGGTAGCGGTCGAGGTTCAGGTGGTCGCCCTTGAGCTTGACCCGCAGCGCCTGCTTGGTGAGGTCGCTGACCGCCAGTTGGCCGCTGAAGCTGCTGTCGTCGAGCTTCAATTGCAGTTCGTCTAGGCTCAGGCTGTTCGGGCTGCCGCTCAGGCGGGTGACCAGTTCGAACTCGCCGAGGGCCTTGGCGTCGCTCATCGGCGGCAGTGGCTGGCCGATGCCAGTGAGGAAATCACGCAGGTTGAGCGGCGCGATGGACAGGCCGCCGGACAGCTTGGCCGTCTTGTCCAGGTCGCGCACCTTGAGCTCGCCGAGGGCGCGCAGCTGGTTGGCCGAGAGCTTCAGGCCATTCCATTCGGCGACCTGGGCGGCCAGGTCGACCAGCAGTTCGCCCTGCAGTGCGTAGGTCAGGGTCTGGCCATCGAACGGCTCGCCCGACGCCTCGCCGGAGAGGCGGGTGCCCTCCAGCTGGTAGCGCTTGAGCGCGCGGTCGAAGCGCAGCCGGCCCTGCAGTTCGCTGCGCGCACGCAGCAGCGGCTGGTTGGTGCCGAAGAAGGCGCTGAGCTTGACCGGGATGCTGGCGCCTTCGCGGATGGCGCCGGTGGTCAGCTGGATGCTTTCGGCGCTGAACTGCTGGCCCTTGCGCTCGTCGCGGTAGTCGATGCGCGCGTTGTTGACGATCAGGCTGTCGATGTCCAGCTTGATCGGCTGGCTGCGTTCGGCCGGGCTGGCCGGCGCCTCGCCGTTCGCCTCGTTGCCGGCGCCCGTGCTCGGCGCGGGCATGGTGCCGGCGACAGGCGCGGGGCGGCCGACGTCTTCCCAGTTGCCGCGGCCCTTGGCGTCACGCTGCAGGCTGAGGTTGAGGCCGTCGATGCGGATATCGCTCATCTGCACTTCCTTGCGCAGCAGCGGCAGCACGCGCACCGACAGGCCGAGCAGGCGCAGGTCGGCGAACGGCTGGTTCGGCGTGGTGGCGCTGGCCAGGGTGGCGTCGGTCAGCTCCAGGCCGAGCCAGGGGAACAGGCTCCAGCCGATGTCGCCCTTGAGCGTCAGCTCCAAGTTGGCCTTGTCGCGGGCCAGCTGACGGATCTCGTCTTTGTAGTCGTTGGGATCGAACAGGTGGGTCAGGGCGAAGCCCAGGGCCACGATGATCAGCAACAGTCCGAGGAAAAACAGACCCAGGATCTTGCCGAGCGCTTTCATGGACGATTCCTTGTTTTGAATGGCATGGAGGGAGAGCGCGAAAGTATAACGCCGCGTGGATCAAAGCGACTGCGCCACGCGTTCGGCGATGGCCAGGCTGGCGGTCAGCCCCGGCGACTCGATGCCGAACAGGTTGACCGGCCCGGCCAGGCCGTACTCGCCAGGCCGTTGGATGATGAAGTCGGCGGGTGGTTCCCCGGGGCCGCAGAGCTTCGCCCGGATGCCGCTGTAGGCGGGCGTCAGGCGGGCGCTGTCGGGGGCCGGCCACGATGGGCGTCGCCCTCAGCGACGGCAGCAAGAGGAGGCCCCGGGCCGCCCCTGTTGGCCGGCCGCGCGGAAAGGGGCTGTCTGCGGTCAGAGGTTGTCCAAGGGCAGGCCGCGACGCGCAGCCAGTGCGTGCGCCTCCAGCTGGTCCTCGGGGGCGACCAGGTGCAGCGGCTTGCCGGCTTCGCGAGCCAGGCGGCTGGCCTCGTCCAGCAGGCGCCGGGCCACGCCGCGGTTGCGCGTAATGGCGCGCACGCACAGGTGGGACAGTCGCCAGCAGTCCTCGCCGCGCTCGAGCAGGGCGGCGCCGAGCAGGCGGTCGTTGAAGCGCCCGGCGAGCAGTCGGCCGCTGTTGAGGTTCGCCTGGATCAGCGCCTCGCCGTCGGCATAGGGCGGCAGCAGCCAGTCCGGCGCGTCCCGGTAGATCTTGGCCAGGTCGATGAGGTCCTGGGCGCTGGCAGGGGAGGGGCGTTCGACGATAACGGGCATGTTCCGACCTGTAGCTATTCGATTGATTGATGGCGCCTTGCCGGTTGGGGTGTGGGCAAGGCAGGTAGCGGCTTCGGCATCCGGTGGGGAGAGACTGCTGACGACTGTTGCGCCGTCGCGTCTGCCCTTGTGCCTGCCAAGAGAATAGCGCTTATGGCTGCTCTTCTCGTACCGCTCGGGCCCCTTGGACAGCCGGTTTTTCTGCTCAGCAGATGCATGCTCGCCTCCCCGGTCCGCGAGCGCTGGCTGGCTGGTGCTGGGGTTGCGCGCCTGCAGTTCCTTGCAAATGGTCGGCTTGCTTCAAGCTTTCGAGCATATCGGCCTATAATGTCGCCCCTTTCGCACACTGATTTTGTGGAGCAGGTGATGGCCGAACGTACGGCATTCGTCGAGCGCAACACCCTGGAGACCCAGATCAAGGTCTCGATCAACCTGGATGGCACCGGCAAGGCGCGCTTCGCTATCGGCGTACCCTTCCTCGAGCACATGCTCGACCAGATCGCCCGTCACGGCCTGATCGACCTGGATATCGAGTGCCAGGGCGACCTGCATATCGACGACCACCACACCGTCGAGGACGTCGGCATCACCCTCGGCCAGGCCTTCACCAAGGCCATCGGCGACAAGAAGGGCATGACCCGCTACGGCCATTCCTATGTGCCGCTGGACGAGGCGCTGTCGCGCGTAGTGATCGATTTCTCCGGTCGTCCCGGCCTGCAGATGCACGTGCCGTTCACCCGCGCGGTGGTCGGCGGCTTCGATGTCGACCTGTTCCAGGAGTTCTTCCAGGGCTTCGTCAACCACGCCCTGGTGTCCCTGCATATCGACAACCTGCGCGGCAGCAACACCCACCACCAGATCGAAACCGTATTCAAGGCCTTCGGCCGCGCCCTGCGCATGGCCGTGACCCTGGACGAGCGCATGGCCGGGCAGATGCCGTCGACCAAGGGTTGCCTGTAAATGCAGACGGTCGCTGTTATCGATTACGGCATGGGCAACCTGCACTCGGTGGCCAAGGCGCTGGAGCATGTCGGTGCCGGTCGGGTGCTGGTGACCAGCGACGCCCAGGTGATCCGCGAGGCCGACCGGGTGGTGTTCCCCGGGGTCGGCGCGATCCGCGACTGCATGGCCGAGATCCGCCGCCTGGGCTTCGATCAGCTGGTGCGTGAGGTCAGCCAGGATCGCCCCTTCCTCGGCATCTGCGTCGGCATGCAGGCGCTGCTCGAGCGCAGCGAGGAGAACGAGGGGGTCGACTGCATCGGCCTGTTCCCCGGCCAGGTGCGTTTCTTCGGCAAGGGCCTGGTGGAAGAGGGCGAGCAGCTCAAGGTGCCGCACATGGGCTGGAACCAGGTGAGCCAGTCGGTCAAACATCCGCTGTGGCACGACATTCCCGACCAGGCCCGCTTCTACTTCGTGCACAGCTACTACGTCGAGGCCGGCAAGGCGCAGCAGGTGGTCGGTCGCGGCCATTATGGCAAGGACTTCGCCGCGGCGCTGGCCGACGGGTCGCGCTTCGCCGTGCAGTTCCACCCGGAGAAGAGCCATACCCATGGTCTGCAGCTGCTGCAGAACTTCGCCGCCTGGGATGGCCGCTGGTAGATGAACCGGGGCAAGCTACGGGCGCCGCAGTTGCGCCTGGAGGCCGAGCAGGAGCAGGCCGCGCTGCGCCTGCTCAAGGACTTCATGGCCGAGCGCTTCGAGCTGCAACTGGGCAGCTTCGAGGTACAGGAGCTGCTCGACCGGTTCGCCCGCGACATAGCCCCACAGTTTTACAACAAGGCGATCTTCGATGTGCAGGCGCACCTGAAGGACAGGTTCGACAGCATCGAAAGCGACTTGTGGGCGCTCGAGAAGAGCTGACCCGCATCGACTTCCACAGACTCGAACAGGTTCACCCAATGCTGATTATCCCCGCTATCGATCTCAAGGACGGCGCCTGCGTGCGTCTGCGCCAGGGCCGCATGGAAGACTCCACGGTGTTTTCCGACGACCCGGTGAGCATGGCCGCCAAGTGGGTGGAGGGCGGCTGCCGCCGGCTGCACCTGGTTGACCTCAATGGCGCCTTCGAGGGCCAGCCGGTCAACGGCGAGGTGGTCACCGCCATCGCCAAGCGCTATCCCAACCTGCCGATCCAGATCGGCGGCGGCATCCGCTCCCTGGAAACCATCGAGCACTACGTCAGGGCCGGGGTCAGCTACGTGATCATCGGCACCAAGGCGGTGAAGGAGCCGGAGTTTGTCGCCGAGGCCTGCAAGGCCTTCCCGGGCAAGGTGATCGTCGGCCTGGATGCCAAGGACGGATTCGTCGCCACCGACGGCTGGGCCGAGGTCAGCAGCGTGCAGGCCATCGACCTGGCCAAGCGCTTCGAGGCTGATGGCGTCTCGGCGATCGTCTACACCGACATCGCCAAGGACGGCATGATGCAGGGCTGCAACGTCGAGGCTACCGCCGCGTTGGCGGCCGCCAGTCGTATCCCGGTGATCGCCTCCGGCGGCATCCACAACCTCGGCGACATCGGCAAGCTGCTGGCCGCCAAGGCGCCGGGGATCATCGGCGCCATCACCGGCCGCGCGATCTACGAAGGCACCCTGGACGTGGCCGAGGCCCAGGCCTACTGCGACGCCTACAACGGCTGAGGTCGGGCGTGCGCGGCCGCCTGGGCCGCGCGCACCTGTGACGGTTTTCGGTGCGCGCGGCGCACCCTACGAGAGAGATTGCCATGGCCCTCGCCAAACGCATCATCCCCTGCCTCGACGTGGACAACGGCCGCGTGGTCAAGGGCGTCCAGTTCGAGAATATCCGCGACGCCGGCGACCCGGTGGAGATCGCCCGCCGCTACGACGAGCAGGGCGCCGACGAGATCACCTTCCTCGACATCACCGCCAGCGTCGATGGCCGCGATACCACCCTGCACACGGTCGAGCGCATGGCCAGCCAGGTGTTTATCCCGCTGACAGTCGGAGGTGGGGTCAGGACTGTTCAGGACATCCGCAATCTGCTCAACGCCGGCGCCGACAAGGTGTCGATCAACACCGCCGCGGTGTTCAACCCGGAATTCGTCGGTGAGGCGGCGCAGCGTTTTGGCTCCCAGTGCATCGTCGTCGCCATTGACGCCAAGCGCGTCTCGGCGCCGGGCGAGCCGGGGCGCTGGGAGATCTTCACCCACGGCGGGCGCAAGCCCACCGGCCTGGACGCCGTGCTCTGGGCGAAGAAGATGGAGGACCTCGGCGCCGGCGAGATTCTCCTGACCAGCATGGACCAGGACGGCGTGAAGAGCGGCTATGACCTGGGCGTGACCCGCGCCATCAGCGAGTTCGTCGGCATCCCGGTGATCGCCTCCGGTGGCGTCGGCAACCTCGAACACCTGGCCGCCGGCATCCTCGAGGGCAAGGCCGATGCGGTGCTGGCGGCGAGCATCTTCCACTTCGGCGAGTACACCGTGCCGGAAGCCAAGGCCTACCTGGCCAGCCGCGGCATCGTGGTGCGCTGATCGCCTCGGACGGGCCTCGCCAGGGGCGCAGTGCGGCCGAGTCGACAGACCGGCCGCCTGGCCCCGGTTAGAATTTCAGCGTCCGCGCACCGGCCGTTCAGGCCGCTTGTGCCCCCCTACGCTGTTTCTCGACACGGAGTCCCCGATGCCTGCCGTACGGCTGCTCGCTGTTGTTGTGCTGCTGCTTGGCGCCAGCCTGGCGCATGCCCAGAACCTGGTCCTGCTCACCGAAAACCTCGCCCCCTTCAATCAGTCGGTCAGTGGCCGCAATTTCGCCAAGAACGATGGCATCACCGGCATCAGCTCCGACACCCTGCGCGCGGTCTGCAAGCGCGCCCAGGTCGAGTGCCAGCAGATCCTCAGGTTTCCCTGGGAGCGGGTCTATCAGCAGGCGCTCAACGAACCGGGCTATGGCCTGTTCTCCGCCGCCCGCACGCCGGCGCGGGAGAAATTGTTCAAGTGGGTCGGGCCGATTGCCAGCAACGACTGGGTGCTGATGGCCAAGGCCGACAGCCCGATCCAGCTGGGCGACCTGCAGGCGGCGGCGCAGTACCGCATCGGCGGCTACAAGGGCGATGCCATCAGCCAGTACCTGATCGATCGCGGCCTGCCGGTGCAGACCGCGCTGCGGGATAACAAGAACGTCGAGAAGCTGCTCAAGGGCCAGATCGACCTGTGGGTGACCGCCGACCCGAGCGGGCGCTACCTGGCCAAGCAGGAGGGCCTGGATGGCCTCAGGGTGGTGCAGCGCTTCCATACAGCCGAGCTCTATCTAGCGCTGAATCTCGCCACGCCCGATGACCTGGTGCGGCGCCTGCAGACGGCCCTGGACGCCTTGCGCACCGAGGGGGAGCTGAGCGCGATAGTGGCGCGCTACTGAGGTCCGTCACGCGCATGGCCGCGATTTGCCGATGGAGGCTGGGCGAAGCGGGGCGGGCTGGGTATGCTGGCCGGCCTGTGCATCAATAACTACGGGAGCATCCATGTTCAAACGCCTGTGGCTGGCCTTGGCCGGCACCCTGATGCTGACGACTGGCGCGGTCCAGGCCGAGATCGACCCCGACTACCGCATGGTGCTGCTCACCGAGAACTTTCCGCCCTACAACATGGCGGTCAATGGCAAGAATTACGCCCGTGAAGAGAACCTCGACGGCATCGCAGTGGATATCGTCCGCGAGATGTTCAAGCGCGCCGGCATCCAGTACAACCTGACCCTGCGCTTTCCCTGGGCCCGTATCTACAAGCTGGCGCTGGAGAAGCCGGGCTACGGCGTGTTCGTCGCCGCACGCCTGCCGGAGCGCGAGGCGCTGTTCAAGTGGGTCGGGCCGATCGGTCCGGATGACTGGGTGTTGCTGGCCCGGGCCGACAGTTCGATCCGTCTGAATAGCCTGGAAGAAGCCAAGCAGTACCGGGTTGGCGCCTACAAGGGCGATGCGATCGCCGAGCACCTGGAGGAGCAGGGCCTGCAGCCGATCACCGCGCTGCGCGACCAGCTTAATGCCGAGAAGCTCATGGAGGGCAAGATCGACCTCTGGGCCACCGGCGACCCGGCCGGCCGCTACCTGGCGAAACAGGCGGGTATCGCCGGGCTGAAGACCGTGCTGCGTTTCGACAGCGCCCAGCTCTACCTGGCGCTCAACAAGGAGGTGCCGGACGAGGTGGTGCAGAAGCTGCAGGGTGAGCTGGACAGGATGCGTGACGAGGGGGGCGTCGACGCTGTCCTCGACAAGTATCTGTAAAACCTGTGTGCCGGCCACAAGCCGGCGCACTGCCAGGGATGGCCGACGCCGAGCGTCATACGTCGCCGGGGCTTCGCCCGAGCAGGGAAGCCGCTAGCCATAATCACAAATCAAGCGAGCGGGGAGACTTATGTTGAAAACTCTGAAAATCGGCCTGTTGTTCGGCCTCATCCTCAGTGCCTGTGCGGCCCAGGCCGAGCTGCCCTATGGCTACAAGGTGGTGCTGCTGACCGAGAACTTCCCACCGTTCAACATGGCGGTGGACGACAAGAACTTCGCCCGCGATGACGGCATCGACGGCATCAGCGCCGAGATCGTTCGTGCCATGTTCAAGCGGGCCAAGATCGACTACAGCCTGACCCTGCGCTTTCCCTGGGATCGCCTGTACCGCCTGACCCTGGACAAGCCCAACTACGGACTGTTCTCCACCACCTTCACCCCCGAACGCCAGCCGCTGTTCAAGTGGGTCGGGCCGATCGCCAAGAGCGGCTGGGTGCTGCTCGCCGCGCCGGGCAACAACCTCAGTCTGAAGAGCCTGAAGGACGCCGCGCAGTACAAGGTCGGCGCCTACAAGAACGACGCGGTCAGTCAGCACCTGGAAAGCCAGGGGCTGCAGCCGATCAACGCGCTGCGCGATCAGCAGAACGTGCAGAAGCTGCTCAAGGGGCAGATCGACCTGTGGGCCACCACCGATCCGGTCGGCCGCTACCTGGCCAAGCAGGAAGGCGTCAGCGGCCTGACCACGGTGCTGCGTTTCAACGAGGCCGAGCTGTACCTGGCGCTGAACAAGGACACCCCGGACGAGGTGGTGCAGCGTCTGCAGAAGGCTTTGGATGAGTTGCGCAGCGAAGGCTTCGTCGACGACATGACCAACAGCTACCTGTAGGCGCGCCGCCCACAAAAAAGCCCGGCACTCAGGTCCGGGCTTTTTTGTTGGCTGGGCGATTATTCGCCGCGGGTGACGTTCAGCCCCTTGAGCAGGTTGAGGGCCTGGGCCAGCTGGTAGTCGTCGTCCTGCGGCCGCGTCGGCCGTGCGCTCTGGCCCTTGCTCGGCTTGTCGGCGCCGCCGTTGCCGTTGCCCAGGTGACCCTGCAGGTCGGCTTCCTTGAAGTTGCCGTCGTCCTGCTCGCGGGTCAGCTTGGCCCGCGCCACCTCGATGTCCGGCACTATGCCCTGGGCCTGGATCGAGCGGCCGTTGGGGGTGTAGTACAGCGCGGTGGTGAGCTTCAGGGCGCGGTCGTTGTTCAGCGGCAGGACGGTCTGCACCGAGCCCTTGCCGAAGCTATCGGTGCCCATCAGCACGCCGCGCTTGTGGTCCTGCAGGGCGCCGGCGACGATCTCCGAGGCCGAGGCGCTGCCGCCGTTGATCAGCACCACCAGCGGCACGCCTTCGCTGGGGTCGGCCGGGTCGGCGGAGAAGCGCAGCTCGGAGTTGGCGATGCGCCCCTCTGTGTAGACGATCAGGCCCTTCTTGAGGAAGTGGTCGGAGACCTCGACCGCCGCCTGCAGCACGCCGCCGGGGTTGTTGCGCAGGTCCAGGACCAGGCCGTTGAGCTTGTTGCCGTTGTCCTTGCGCAACTTGTTCAGGGCCTTGAGCACCTCGTCGCCGCTGTTGACCTGGAACTGGGTGATGCGCAGGTAGCCGTAGCCGTCCTCGAGCAGCTGGCTCTTGACGCTGCGCACCTTGATCACCGCGCGGGTCAGCTCGACGTCGAACGGCTTGCCGCCCTCGCGGACCAGGGTCAGCTGGATCTTGCTGCCGGCTTCGCCGCGCATCTTGTCCACCGCCTCGAGCATCGACAGGCCCTTGGTCGGCTGGCCGTCGATCTTGATGATCAGGTCGCCGGGCTGGATGCCGGCCCTGGACGCCGGAGTGTCGTCGATCGGCGAGACCACCTTGACGAAACCGTCCTCCATGCCGACTTCGATGCCCAGGCCGCCAAACTCGCCGCTGGTGCTCTCCTGCAGCTCGCGGAAGGCATCGATGTCGAGGTAGGCCGAGTGCGGGTCGAGGTTGCTGAGCATGCCCTTGATCGCGTTTTCCAGCAGGGTCTTGTCGCTGATCGGCTCGACATAGGCCGCCTTGATGCGGTCGAGCACCTCGGCGAAGGTGCGCAGGTCCTCCAGCGGCAGCGGTGCCTTGCCGCTTGCCGTGGCAGCAGCCTCCTCCGCCGGTTCCGCCGCGTGCAGCAGGGGCGCGCCACCGAGCAGGGCGATGCTCAGGGCCAGAGTGGTGAGGCGGGGCAGATGCGGCATGTCGAACTAACTCCTACGGAATGAGGTGGCGCCTATCCTTGCGCCCGGCACCATTGTGCCGGATCGCTGGGGCGGCCCTGCTGGCGAATCGCGAAATACAGGGCCGGCGTGTCCTGGCCGCCACTGGTGCCGACGGTGGCGATGGGCTCGCCGGCCTTGACCAGATCGCCTGGGTCTTTCAGCAGGCTCTGATTGTGCCCGTACAGGCTCAGGTAGCCATTGCCATGGTCGAGAATGACCAGAAGCCCGGCGCCGCGCAACCAGTCGGCGAATACCACGCGCCCGCCATGCACGGCGCGCACCTGGCTGCCGGCGGCGGCGCCGATCAGCACGCCGTCCCATTTGGTCCGGGCATCGCCGCCGCGCGGTGCGCCGTAACGCGCCACCAGGCGGCCGTCGACCGGCCAGGGCAGCTTGCCGCGGGCTTGGGCGAAGGGCCCGCCGTAGGTCGCGCCGGCGCTGACCAGGGGGCCGGCGGCGCTGGCCGGGTCGTCCTGGCGTGGTCGCTGGCGGGCTTCGGCCAGGGCGCGCTGGCGCGCCTCTTCGGCTTCGCGGGCCTGGCGGGCGAGGGTCGCCTCGATGGTCTTCAGTACCCGCGCCAGTTGCTCCTGCTCCTGCTGGCGCGCCTTGAGCTTGCGGTCGCGGGCGGAGAACTCCTGGTTCAGCTTGGCCAGCGCCTGCTGGCGCTGCTGGCGTGCCTGGGCGAGCTCTTCGCGGCGGCTGTCGAGGGCGCTCTTGTGTTCCTGCAGCTGGCGTTGCTGGCTGGCGATGTCCTGCTCGACGTTGTGCAGCTGGCGCAAGGTCTCGTTGAAGGTGGCCAGCTGCTCCATGCGCGCGTCGCTGAGGTAGTCGTAGTAGGTCAGGGTGCGCGAGAACTTTTCCGGATTCTGCTGGTTGAGCAGCAGCTTGAGGTATTCCTGGCGCCCGCTCTGGTAGGCGGCGCGGGCCTGGATGCCGATCAGGCGCTGCTGCTCAAGGCGCGCGCCCTGGAGTTTTTTTTCCTCCTGGTCGAGGCGCTGGATCTCCTCTTCGCCCTGCTGCAGCTCCTGCTGCAGGCCCTTGACCTGCTTCTCCAGCTGGCCCATCTCGGTCTCGGTCTTCTGCAGGTCCTGCTGCACCCCGGATTTTTCCTGCTGCAACTGCTGCAGCAGCTTCTTCAGCTCGGCCACGTCGGCGCGGGCGGCTTCCAGCTGTTTCTGGGCATCGGCCTTGTCATCGGCGAAGGCCGGGATGAGCAGGCAGGACAGGACAATCAGGGCGAGGGCGCGAAACATGGAGTCGACGGCACCGGGGGCGGGGAGTGGCCTTAGTATGCCCGGGGTGACGGGCAAAAAAAACGCCCCAGTCCGCAGGGAGTGGGGCGTTTAACCATTTATCGCGGTTACTGCAGGCTGATGATGCTGGTGCCGGTCATTTCCGCCGGCTTGGCCAGGCCCATCAGTTCCAGCAGGGTCGGCGCGACGTCGGCCAGGACGCCGCCGTGGCGCAGGCTGACGGGGCGCTTGCCGACATAGATGAAGGGCACCGGCTCGCAGGTGTGGGCGGTATGGGCCTGGCCGGTGCAGGTGTCTTCCATCTGCTCGACGTTGCCGTGGTCGGCGGTGATCAGCGCCTCGCCGCCGACCTTGTCCAGGGCCTCGACGATGCGCCCGACGCAGCTGTCCAGGCACTCCACCGCCTTGACCGCGGCGCTGAACACGCCGGTGTGGCCGACCATGTCGCCATTGGCGTAGTTGACCACGATCAGGTCGTAGCGTTGCTGCTCGATGGCCTCGACGATGCGGTCGGTGACCTCCGGCGCGCTCATCTCCGGCTTGAGGTCGTAGGTGGCGACGTTCGGCGAGGGGATGAGGATGCGCTCTTCGCCGGCGAACGGCTCTTCACGGCCGCCGGAGAAGAAGAAGGTGACGTGGGCGTACTTCTCGGTTTCGGCGATGCGCAGCTGGGTCTTGCCCTGCTTGGCCAGGTATTCGCCGAGCACGTTGGTCAGCGCCTCCGGCTTGAAGGCGCTGGGCGCCGGGATGCTCGCGGCGTACTGGGTGAGCATGACGAAGTCGGCCAGCTGCGGCTGGCGGGTTCGGGCGAATTCCTTGAAGTCCGCCTCGACGAAGGCGCGGCTCAGTTCGCGGGCGCGGTCGGCGCGGAAGTTCATGAACACCACGGCGTCGCCGTCCTCTACCTGCACCGGTGCGCCAATGACCGTGGCCTTGACGAATTCGTCGCTCTCGCCGCGCGCGTAGGCGGCCGCCAGGCCGGCGCTGGCGTCGTCGGCCTGGAACTGGCCCTGGCCGTCGACGATCAGTTGGTAGGCCTGCTCGACCCGGTCCCAGCGGTTGTCGCGGTCCATGGCGAAGTAGCGGCCGATCAGGCTGGCGATGCGTCCCTTGCCGAGCTTGGCGAAGGTGGCGTCGAGCAGTTCGATGGACGACTGGGCGCTTTTCGGCGGGGTGTCGCGGCCATCGAGGAAGGCGTGCAGGTAGATCCTGTCGGCGCCGCGCTGGGCCGCCAGTTCGGCCATGGCGGCGATGTGCTCCTGGTGGCTGTGCACGCCGCCATCGGAGAGCAGGCCGAGGATGTGCACCGCCTTGCCGGCGCCCACCGCCCGGTCGACCGCGCTGCAGATGGCCGCGTTGTCGAAGAACTCGCCATCGCGAATGGCCTTGGTCACCCGGGTGAAGTCCTGATACACCACGCGGCCGGCGCCGAGGTTCATGTGGCCGACCTCGGAGTTGCCCATCTGGCCATCCGGCAGGCCGACGTCCATGCCGCTGCCGGAGATCAGGCTGTGGGGTTGGGTGGCGCGCAGGCGATCGTAGACCGGGGTGTTGGCCGCGTGGATGGCGTTGTGCTCGGGACTGTCGCTGTGGCCGAAGCCGTCGAGGATGATCAGTACCAGGGGTTTGGGCGTGGCGCACATAAAGCTGGCTCGCTCTGCTTGAGGGGGCAAAAAAGGCTTGGCATTTTACGGCCAAGTGGCGGAGGCGTCACCGCCGGGCGGGCTTTGGCCGACCTGTGGGGCTGTGTATACTGGCCGGCATTTTACCGTCCCGGAACCGCGCAATGCTTGCCAACCTGATTGAATTTGCCACTACCCACTATGTACTGAGCGGATCGTTCGTCGTCCTCCTGGCCCTGCTGCTGTTCACCGAGATGCACAAGGGCGGCAAGAGCCTGAGCAGCCGCGAGTTGACCGCGCTGATCAACAACGAACAGGGCCTGGTACTGGACGTGCGGGCGCAGAAGGACTTTTCTGCCGGGCATATCGCCGGTGCCCTGCACATCCCCTATGAGAAGCTGGCCGCGCGCGTCGCCGAGCTGGAGAAACACAAGGCCAAGGTGCTCATCGTGGTCGATGCGATGGGCCAGCACGCCGGCAGCGCCAGCCGCGAGCTGAAGAAGGCCGGTTTCAATGCCGCCAAGCTGTCCGGCGGGATCGCCAGCTGGCGTGGCGACAACCTGCCGCTGGTGAAGTGACATGGCCGACGTCGTCATCTATTCCAGCGATTGGTGCCCCTACTGCATCCGCGCCAAGCAGCTGCTGGCCAGCAAGGGCGTCGACTTCGAGGAAATCAAGGTCGACGGCCAGCCCGAGCTGCGCGCCGAGATGGCGCGCAAGGCGCAGCGCACCTCGGTGCCGCAGATCTGGATCGGCGCCACCCACGTCGGCGGTTGCGACGAACTGCATGCCCTGGAGCGCGCCGGCAAGCTGGACGCGCTGCTCGAGGCATGAGATCAATACGCTCTACCTAGTACCCCCAAACAACAAGGATTTTCCATGACTGAACAAGCCAGCAGTGAAGCCGCACAGGACGAGCAGAGCCCGCAGTTCTCCCTGCAGCGTATCTACATCCGCGACCTGTCCTTCGAGGCGCCGAAGAGCCCGGAAATCTTCCGCCAGGAGTGGAAGCCGAGTGTTGCCCTGGACCTGAATACCCGTCAGAAGAACCTGGACGGCGACTTCCACGAAGTGGTGCTGACCCTCTCGGTCACCGTGAAGAACGGCGAAGAAACCGCCTTCATCGCCGAAGTGCAGCAGGCCGGCATCTTCCTGATCAAGGGCCTGGACGCCCCGTCCATGAGCCACACCCTGGGCGCCTTCTGCCCGAACATCCTGTTCCCCTACGCCCGCGAGACCCTGGACAGCCTGGTGGTACGCGGCTCCTTCCCGGCCCTGATGCTGGCGCCGGTGAACTTCGATGCGCTCTACGCCCAAGAGCTCAAGCGCATGCAGCAGAGCACCGAGCAGGCCCCGGCCAACTGAGCCGCGTTTGCTACGGTCCAATAAAAAACGCCCCGCGGGGCGTTTTTTATTGCCGGGCGGCGGCCTCAGTCCATGGCGAAGCCCTGCTGGCGCCAGGCCTCGTAGACCGCCACCGCGACCGTGTTGGACAGGTTGAGGCTGCGACAGCCCTCGCGCATCGGCAGGCGCACGCGCCGCTCGACCGGCAGGGCGTCGCGAATCTCCTGGGGCAGGCCGCAGCTTTCCGGGCCGAACAGGAAGGCGTCGCCGGGGCGGTACTGCACTTCATGGAAGGGCTGCGAGCCCTTGGTGGTGAAGGCGAACACCCGTGGCTGGCCGAGGCTCGCCAGGCAGCTGTCGAGGTCGGGATGGCGCTTGAGCGTGGCGTACTCGTGGTAGTCGAGGCCGGCCCGGCGCAGGCGCTTGTCGTCCAGCTCGAAGCCCAGGGGCTCGATCAGGTGCAGCTGGCAGCCGCTGTTGGCGCACAGCCTGATAATGTTGCCGGTGTTCGGTGGAATTTCCGGTTGAAAGAGGATCACGTGAAACATGCGCGGCTCCCGGCCTGAAGACGGCCAGCATTCTACCTCCGATAGCGGCGAGCGGCCGCGTCCCTGGCTGAAGGTGATCGCCTCGCTGGCGCTGTTCGGCTTTCTCATCGGCCTGATGATCGGCCGCCTGCTGCAGCCGGCCGAGTTGCGCCTGGGCGAGGTGGTGGCGACGGAGCAGGGCTTGCAACTGTGGTTCAACGAGCGGCCCGAGGTGCGTGCCGGGCATTTCCAGGGTGCCTTCGTGCTGCGCGTGGCAACCCTCGGACGCGAGCAGCAGGGGCAGCTGCGGCTGAACGGTCGGCTGGTGAACTGGCGTCTGCAGCGCGAGCGCCGCGAGTTGCTGTTGCGGGTGGTGGCGGCCCGGCCCCTGCGCGGCGAGTGGCATGCCGAGCCGGTGGACGGGCGCTGGCGGTTGACGGTCCGCCTGGAGGAGCAATAAAAGCGGGGAATCCCCGGCCTGCCTGTACCAAGGTCCCCGAAACCGGGATTGCCTTAGTCTATGCACTCGCTGTGCCAGTTTTATTTCAGCGCTGCAGAAGCCGGTAATTCGCGGCCTGTAGGGCCATAGCCCGGTCGCGGCGGGCGCGGCGCCGGGGGCGGTTGAACCGCGGCGGTGCAGCAGCGCTGCCCGTGGCGCCGAGACGGGGCGTGACGGCGGCGCATGAAAAAGCGGGCACTCGGCCCGCTTGTCGTGCATTGCTGCGATCGTCAGTTGTCGTCGCTGTCGTCATCGTCGCTGCCGTCGACCTTCATGCCGAGTTCCTTGATCTTGCGCGTCAGGGTGTTGCGCCCCCAGCCCAGCAGCACGGCGGCATCGCGGCGGCGGCCGGCGGTGTGCTTGAGCGCGGTCTCGATCATGATCCGCTCGAAGGCCGGCACCGCGCTGTCGAGCAGGCTCGACTGGCCGCGGCTCAGGGCCTGGTCGGCCCACTGGCGCAGGCCCTGCTCCCAGCTGCTGACCGGGGCGCTGTCCTGGGGCTGGGCCAGCAGCTCCGGCGGCAGGTCGCCGACATGCACCTCGCGTCCGGAGGCCATCACGGTGATCCAGCGGCAGGTGTTCTCCAGCTGGCGCACGTTGCCCGGCCAGGACAGGTGCTGCAGGTAGTCCTCGGTCTCGCTCTTCAGCAGCTTGGGCTCCACCGCCAGTTCCAGCGCCGCGCGGCTGAGGAAGTGGCGGGCCAGGGTGGGGATGTCCTCGCGGCGATCGGCCAGGCGCGGGATGTGGATGCGGATGACGTTGAGGCGGTGGAACAGGTCCTCGCGGAACTTGCCGGCCTGCACCAGGCTTTCCAGGTCCTGGTGGGTCGCGGCGATGATGCGCACGTCGACCTTCACCGGCGTATGGCCGCCGACCCGGTAGAACTCGCCGTCGGCCAGCACGCGCAGCAGGCGGGTCTGGGTGTCGGCCGGCATGTCGCCGATCTCGTCGAGGAACAGGGTGCCGCCGTCGGCCTGCTCGAAGCGCCCGCGGCGCAGGTTGGCGGCGCCGGTGAAGGCGCCCTTCTCGTGGCCGAACAGCTCCGACTCCATCAGGTCCTTGGGAATCGCCGCCATGTTCAGGGCGATGAACGGCGAGGCGGCACGCGGGCTGTGGCGGTGCAGGGCGTGGGCGACCAGCTCCTTGCCGGTGCCGGACTCGCCGTTGATCAGCACGGTGATGTTGGAGTGCGAGAGGCGGCCGATGGCGCGGAATACCTCCTGCATGGCCGGGGCTTCGCCGATGATTTCCGGGGTGCGTGGCTGTTCCACCGGCGCCGCCAGGCTCTGCTGCTCCTGGGCGTGCTGATTGGCGCGCTTGACCAGGGCGACGGCTTCGTCGACGTCGAAGGGCTTGGGCAGGTACTCGAAGGCGCCGCCCTGATAGGAGGCCACCGCGCTGTCCAGGTCGGAGTGGGCGGTCATGATGATCACCGGCAGGCGCGGGTACAGCTCGCGAATCCGCGCCAGCAGGTCGAGGCCGCTGGAGCCGGGCATGCGGATGTCCGAGATGATCACGTCCGGTTGCTCGCGGCCGAGGCGGCCGAGCACGCCGTCGGCGCTGTCGAAACTCTGGGTGGTCATGCCTTCCTGCTGCAGGGCCTTTTCCAGGACCCAGCGGATGGAGCGGTCGTCATCGACGATCCAGACGGTTTCACTTCGGCTCATGCAGCGGGTGCTCCTTGTTCCAGCGGCAGGAAGATCGAGAACAGCGTATGGCCGGGATGGCTCTCGCACTCGATCAGGCCTTGATGCTGACTGATGATGTTCTGGGTAATGGCCAGGCCGAGGCCGGTGCCGTCGGCGCGGCCGCTGACCATGGGATAGAAGATGGTTTCCTGCAGCTCCTGGGGGATGCCGGGGCCGTTGTCGATGATCTCGATGCGCGCCACCAGGCGGTGGCGGGTGTGGCCGATGGTGAACTGGCGCAGGGTGCGGGTGCGCAGGGTGATGCGCCCCAGGCCCAGGTCGTGCTTCTGCGTGGCGATGGCCTGCATGGCGTTGCGCACGATGTTGAGCACAGCCTGGATCATCTGCTCGCGATCGATCAGCAGGTCGGGAATGCTCGGGTCGTAGTCGCGCACCAGAATGATGCCGCCCTGGCTTTCCGCTTCGACCAGGCTGGCGACCCGCTCCAGCACCTCATGCACGTTGGTCAGGGCCAGCGACGGCAGCTTGTTCGAGCCGAGCATGCGGTCCACCAGATTGCGCAGGCGGTCGGCCTCTTCGATGATCACGTCGGTGTAGTCCTTGAGCTCGGCGTCCGGCAGCTCGCGGGCCAGCAGCTGGGCGGCGCCGCGGATGCCGCCAAGGGGGTTCTTGATCTCGTGGGCCAGGCCGCGCACCAGCAACTTGGTGGTCTCCTGCTTGGACAGCTGGGCCTCTTCCTTGGTGATCTTCAGCATCCGGTCGCGCGGGTGCACCTCGAGCAGCAGCAGGGTGGCGCCGCGGCTGAGAATGGGGGTTACCGCATAGTCGACGGTCAGGGTCTGGCCGGTCACGGCGGTCAGCACCGCTTCGCGCTTGTTGAACGGATGCGCCTGTTCGACCGCCTGGCGCAGCGCGCTCAGGGCTTCCGCCGACTCGGTGAACAACTCGCTGATGAACTGGCCGTGGCTGCGCTGGCCGCTGACGGCCAGGAGCATCTCCGCCGCCGGGTTCATGTACTCGAGCCGCAGTTGGGCGTTGAGCAGCAGGGTGGCGGTGGTCAGGTTGTCGAGCAGCAGGCGGTGCAGTGCGTCGTTGATAGTCATAGGCTAGGGCTTGGCGGCGATGAACAGGAAAATGCAAGAAGCAAACCAAAGCCCCGAAAAGACGCGCGCGGCGCGGACAGCGGACGGCGGCCGCCGTGTTTCGGCGCATGGCCGGCAACTGTGGGCGAACCAAAACAGGGAGAGTATAGGAAGGGAGTGGCGGCGGCGCACCAATATGGTGCTCCGGCCTTGAGGGTCAGATGAAGGGGATCAACGGGATGTCTTTCTTCTCCGGTGGTTTGTCTTTCAACGGACACTCCGGGCGCACGCCGTAATCGTCTTTCTGGCACGGCCGCACCATGCGCTTCTGCGCCAGGGAGATACGCAGCATATGGAAGGGCTGGCTCGGGGTGCGCTCGAGGGTGCGACCCTGCTCGTCGATGATCTCCACCGCCAGCTGGTGGGTGCCGCGATCGATATTCTCCAGGGGAAAGACCGGGCTGCGGCTCGGCTCGCCCAGCGCCACGCCGTCCAGCAGCAGGCGGTAGCTGTGCCCCGGGAGCAGGGCCGGGTCGCTGCTGGCGGTGACGATCAGGTTGCCGGCGCTGTCGCGAATGCTCGCATCGGGTTGCGGCACCAGGATGCGCAGCAGCTGATAGGCCGGCGCCTGGGGCGCGCTCGGCGCAGTCACGGGCGGCGGCGCGGGGGCGGTCGCGGGCATGCTGTTGGAGGGCGCCAGCTGGATGCGCTGGGCATTGCCGGTTCCGGGCCGGTCGGTGAAGACCCGGTTACCCTCGGCATCTATATAGGTGTAGACGTCCGCCTGCAGCGGCAGGCAGCAGAGCAGGCTCAGGCAGAGCAGGGCGATTCTCATGGTCAGGGCGCAGGCTTGGGCGGAGGAGGTGGGCGCAGGGCCGGGCTACTGGTATGCACCCGCTGTACGGTAAAGGTGACCGCGTCGCTCTGCTGGATCGGCTTGCCGCCGCTGAGTACCTCGACCGCCAGGCTGTGCTCGCCACGGTCGACGTTGGTCAGCTGCAGGCGCGGCACGCTGCTCGGCTGGCCGTACGGCTGGCCGTCCAGCAGCAGGCGCAGGCGATGGGAGGCGGCCAGGCGCGGCGACAGCGCCACCCCGACGCTGAAGGTGCCGTTGTTGGCGCGCAGCGCCTCGTCGTCGGGCAGGCCGGTCAACTTGAGGGTGTTGTAGGGCGGCGCGGCATTGACCTCGGCGCCGGCGCTGCCGGTGGGCGTCGCCTGCGGCTGTTGCATGATCACGGTGTTGGTCGGCGGCAGTTCGACGCTCTGTGCGGCGCTGCCGTCCGGCGGCTGGTTGGTGAAGACCGTATTGCCCTTGGCATCGGTGTACTTGTAGATCTGTGCACTGGCCAGCAGGGGCAGGGACAGCAGTAGGCAGGTGAGCATCCGGCGCATGGCCATTCTCCCGGGTATCGTGCAGCTAAGCCTTGCACCGCCGGGACGCGCTGGCAAGCGCGGCCGCGCGGCCCTGTGACTGTCGGCCACAAAAAAAGGTTCTTCGCGGACTCTGGGGAAAGAGCGAGTTGACAGTCAGGGAAATGGGTAGATTGGCAGTCGCCAAACACACCAACTCCCAGTCCCTGCTGTCGCCGTGCATCTTATTGATCTTGCCGCTTTCTGGCCAGGCTACGAGGTCGTCGCCTGCCGCCCCGCCGCTGAAAACACCCTGCTGATTGAGCTGGAGCCCCAGGCCAACCAGCTACCCCAGTGTGGGCGCTGTGGCCAGCCCTGTCCGTTGATCCACGAACGGCGCATGCGCCAGGTGCGTGACCGTGACCTGCTGGATCGGCGTGTTGTTCTGCAGTTACCCGTGCGCCGCGTCGACTGCCTGACCTGTGGACGCGTGACCGAGCGGATCGACTGGTTGGCGCCGGCCGCACGCTTGACCCGGCGCTTGCAGATCTGGCTCGAAGGCCTGTTGCAGCTCTTGCCGATAAGCCATGTCAGTCGCCTGACCGGCTTGCACTGGCACACCCTTAAAGCCATCGACAAGCGTCGATTGGAAGCCGCAGTGGGCGCCTTCGAGCCCGCTGACGTGCGGCGCTTGGTGATGGACGAGTTCGCCCTGCACAAGGGCCATCGCTACGCCACGGTGATCATGGATGCCGAGCGAACCCGCGTGCTGTGGGTCGGGCACGGCAACAGCCGCGAGGCGATTCGGCCGTTCTTCGAACTGCTCGGCGAGCGCTGCCAGCAGATCGAGGCGGTGGCGATGGACATGAACACGGCCTTCGACCTGGAGGTGAAGCGCCATTGCCCGCGGGCCGAGGTGGTGTACGACCTGTTCCATGTGGTGGCGCGCTACGGCCGCGAGGTGATCGACCGTATCCGCGTGGACCAGGCCAACCTGCTGCGGCATGACAAACCGGCGCGCCAAGTGGTCAAGCGCAGTCGCTGGTTGCTGCTGCGCAACCGGGCCAACCTCAAGAGCGAGCAGGCGGTGCAGTTGCAGGAACTGCTGCAAGCCAATCAGTCACTGGCCACCGTCTACCTGCTCAAGGATGCGCTCAAGGACATCTGGTACGCGCCCAGCGTCTGGGAGGGCTGGCAGCGTTGGCGGGACTGGCAACGGCATGTCCGGGACAGTGCCCTGGCGCCGCTGCAGCGCTTCGCCAAGAACCTCAGGCGTTACCTCCGCGGCATCCTCGCCAGTGCCCGCTTCCCGATGCACACCAGCGTGCTGGAGGGGGTGAACAACCGCATCAAGGTCATCAAGCGCATGGCCTATGGCTTCCGCGACTCGGACTACTTCTTCCTGAAAATCAAGGCCGCCTTCCCCGGGAAAGTGCGATGAACCCAAAAAAAGGCCCCGCCGGCTGAGCCGGGCGGGGCCTTGTGCGTCACGCCGCCGGGGCGGCGCGCAGCGGTTTTAGACGCTGTAGTACAGGTCGTATTCCAGCGGGTGCACGAAGGTGCGCACCTTGATCTCTTCTTCGCTCTTCAGCTCGATGTAGGCATCGATGAAGTCGTCGGAGAATACGCCGCCCTTGGTCAGGAACGCGCGGCCCTTGTCCAGCTCTTCCAGGGCTTCCTTCAGGCTGCCGCACACCTGCGGGATCAGCTTGCCTTCTTCCGGCGGCAGGTCGTACAGGTTCTTGTCGGCCGCATCGCCAGGGTGGATCTTGTTCTGGATACCGTCCAGGCCGGCCATCAGCAGGGCGGCGAAGCACAGGTACGGGTTGGCAGCCGGGTCCGGGAAGCGCGCCTCGATGCGGCGGGCCTTTGGGCTCGACACATAGGGGATGCGGATCGAGGCGGAGCGGTTGCGTGCCGAGTAGGCCAGCATCACCGGCGCTTCGAAGCCCGGGACCAGACGCTTGTAGGAGTTGGTCGACGGGTTGGTGAAGCCGTTCAGCGCCTTGCCGTGCTTGATGATGCCGCCGATGAAGTACAGGGCGGTGTCGGACAGGCCGGCATAGCCTTCGCCGGAGAAGGTGTTCTTGCCATCTTTGGAGATGGACATGTGCACGTGCATGCCCGAGCCGTTGTCGCCGTACAGCGGCTTCGGCATGAAGGTGGCGGTCTTGCCGTAGGCGTCGGCGACGTTGTGCACGCAGTACTTCAGGGTCTGAACTTCGTCAGCCTTGGCGACCAGGGTGTTGAACTTCACGCCGATTTCGTTCTGGCCGGCAGTGGCCACTTCGTGGTGGTGCACTTCGACGACCAGGCCCATTTCTTCCATGGCGTTGCACATGGCGGTACGGATTTCGTGGTCGTGGTCGCACGGCGGAACCGGGAAGTAACCGCCCTTGACGGCCGGGCGGTGGCCCTTGTTGCCGCCTTCGACGTCCTGGTCGGTCATCCACGAGCCCTGCTCGGAGTAGATCTTGAACATGGAGCCGGAGATGTCGGACTTGAACTTCACTTCGTCGAAGATGAAGAACTCAGGCTCCGGGCCGACGAACACGGTGTCGCCGATGCCGGTGGTCTTGAGGAATTCCTCGGCGCGCTTGGCGATGGAGCGCGGGTCGCGGTCGTAGCCCTGCATGGTGCTCGGCTCGACGATGTCGCAGACCAGGATCAGGGTCGGCTCTTCGGTGAAGGGGTCCAGGACGGCGGTCTCGTCGACCGGCATCAGGATCATGTCGGAGGCTTCGATGCCCTTCCAGCCATGGATGGAGGAGCCGTCGAACATCTTGCCGTGCTCGAAGAAGTCTTCGTCCAGGGCGTCGCGAGCCGGCATGGTGACGTGGTGCTGCTTGCCCTTGGTGTCGGTGAAGCGCAGGTCAACCCACTTCACGTCGTGTTCTTTAATCAGTTGAATCGACTTCGACATGCTGTCCTCCAGATGGATAAGGCTCGGATGCGAGCCCTCAATAGTTCGATGAAGCCCGGCGCGATAGTCGGCCAGGACAACCTGCCTCACAAGGGAGCAAATTGCATGCCAGTGCCCCGGAATGGGCTGGAGGGCTGAAACTCAGGGGTGGCGCGGGCTGTGCGGCGAGATCGCGGTATTTTTCGCACCAAAATAGAGCGGCTAATTTTCCGTTCGCACACAAATGGTGCGCGTCGGCGGGTGAGTGGGATTTTTGATCAAAGCTTGAACAATTTCCGCTATAATCCGCGCCCCTGTTTTTCGGCTGCCCCGGCACGCACTGTTTTCATGAAACTGATCGTTAAAGTTTTCCCCGAAATCACCATCAAGAGCCGGCCGGTGCGCAAGCATTTCATCCGCCAGCTGGCCAAGAACATCCGTACCGTGCTGCGCGATCTCGATCCGCAGCTGCAGGTCAGCGGTGTGTGGGACAACCTCGAGGTGGAAACCGCGGTCGCCGAGCCGAAGGTGCTGCAGGAAATGATCGAGCGCCTGCGCTGCACCCCGGGGCTGATCCATTTCCTCGAGGTCCACGAGTACCCGCTGGGCGACTTCGACGACGTGCTGGACAAGTGCAAGACCCATTTCGCCGACCAGCTGCCGGGCAAGGTCTTCGCCGTGCGCTGCAAGCGCGGCGGCAAGCACGCGTTCACTTCGATGGACATCGAGCGCTATGTCGGCAGCCAGCTGCGCCAGCAGTGCGGCGCCGCCGGCATCGACCTGAAGAAGCCCGAGGTCGAGGTGCGCATGGAGATCCGTGACCAGCGCCTGTTCATCGTCCATCGCCAGCACAACGGCCTGGGTGGCTACCCGCTGGGCTCGCTGGAGCAGACCCTGGTGCTGATGTCCGGCGGCTTCGACTCCACCGTCGCCGCCTACCAGATGATGCGTCGCGGCCTTATCACCCATTTCTGCTTCTTCAACCTCGGCGGCCGCGCCCACGAGCTGGGGGTGATGGAAGTGGCGCATTACCTGTGGCAGAAGTTCGGCCGCTCGCAGCGCGTACTGTTCATCAGCGTGCCGTTCGAGGAGGTGCTGGCCGAGATCCTCGGCAAGGTCGACAACAGCCAGATGGGCGTGATCCTCAAGCGCATGATGCTGCGCGCCTCCACGCGCATGGCCGAGCGCCTGCAGATCGACGCCCTGGTCACCGGCGAGGCGATTTCCCAGGTGTCCAGCCAGACCTTGCCGAACCTCACAGTGATCGACTCGGCCACCGACAAGCTGGTGCTGCGCCCGCTGATCGCCAGCCACAAGCAGGACATCATCGACACCGCCTATGCCATCGGCACCGCCGAGTTCGCCAAGCACATGCCCGAATACTGTGGGGTGATCTCGGTCAACCCGACCACCAAGGCCAAGCCCGAGCGCATCGCCTACGAGGAGTCGCACTTCGACATGGCGATTCTCGAGCGCGCCCTGGAGCGCGCCACCCTGCTGCCGATCGACAAGGTGATCGACGAGCTCGGCAAGGACGTGCAGGTCGAGGAAGTCGACGAGGCCCTGGCCGGCCATGTGGTGATCGACATCCGCCACCCCGACGCCGTCGACGACGAGCCGCTGGAACTGCCCGGCATCGAGGTGCAGGCGCTGCCCTTCTATGCCCTGAACAGCAAGTTCAAGGAGCTGGATGAGACCCGCCAGTACCTGCTGTATTGCGACAAGGGGGTGATGAGCCGCCTGCATGCCCACCACCTGCTGAGCGAGGGGCATGCCAATGTGCGCGTTTATCGTCCGGCATAGGACCCCAGGGCTGAATGGCGGCAGCATCCGCCATCGCCCCCCCGACCGCGAGGCAGCCTGAAGCTGCCGCCAGGTCTTTGCACCGCCTGGCTGAATTCGCAATCAGTTCATCTCCGCCGCCTAGACTTCGCGGCACACCGAATCCTCTGATCGAGATACAAAAGTGATCGAAAATCTACGTAACATCGCCATCATTGCCCACGTCGACCATGGTAAGACCACCCTGGTAGACAAACTCCTGCGTCAGTCCGGCACCCTGGAGCGCGGCGAGCTCAACGACGAGCGCGTGATGGACTCCAACGACCAGGAAAAGGAACGCGGCATTACCATCCTGGCGAAGAACACCGCCATCCGTTGGAACGACTACCGCATCAACATCGTCGACACCCCCGGCCACGCCGACTTCGGCGGTGAAGTAGAGCGCGTGATGTCGATGGTCGACTCGGTACTGCTGCTGGTCGACGCCCAGGACGGTCCGATGCCGCAAACCCGCTTCGTGACCAAGAAAGCCTTCGAAGCCGGCCTGAAGCCGATCGTGGTGATCAACAAGGTCGACCGTCCGGGCGCGCGTCCTGACTGGGTGCTGGATCAGATCTTCGACCTGTTCGACAACCTCGGCGCTACCGAAGAGCAGCTCGACTTCCAGGTCGTCTACGCCTCGGCCCTGAACGGCATCGCCGGTCTGGATCACACCGCCATGGCCGAAGACATGACCCCGCTGTACCAGGCCATCGTCGACCACGTACCGGCTCCCAAGGTCGACGTTGACGGCCCGTTCCAGATGCAAATCTCGGCACTGGACTACAACAGCTTCCTGGGCATCATCGGCGTTGGCCGTATCGCCCGCGGTCGCGTCAAGCCGAACACCCCAGTCGTCGCCATCGACACCGAAGGCAAGAAGCGCAACGGCCGTATCCTCAAGCTGATGGGCCACCACGGTCTGCACCGTGTGGACGTCGAAGAAGCCACCGCTGGCGACATCGTCTGCATCAGCGGCATGGACGAGCTGTTCATCTCCGACACCCTGTGTGACATCAACAACGTCGAAGCGATGAAGCCGCTGACCGTCGACGAGCCGACCGTTTCCATGACTTTCCAGGTCAACGATTCGCCGTTCTGTGGCAAGGAAGGCAAGTTCGTCACCAGCCGTAACATCAAGGAGCGTCTGGACAAGGAGCTGCTGTACAACGTGGCCCTGCGCGTCGAAGAGGGCGACAGCGCCGACAAGTTCAAGGTCTCCGGCCGTGGTGAGCTGCACCTGTCGGTACTGATCGAGAACATGCGCCGCGAAGGCTTCGAGATGGGCGTAGGCCGTCCGGAAGTGATCATCCGTGAAGTCGACGGGGTCAAGCAGGAGCCGTTCGAGAACGTCACCATCGACATCCCGGAAGAGGCTCAGGGCAAGGTCATGGAAGAAATGGGCCTGCGCAAGGGCGACCTGAGCAACATGGTGCCGGACGGCAAGGGCCGTGTTCGCCTGGAGTACAACATCCCGGCTCGCGGTCTGATCGGTTTCCGTAACCAGTTCCTGACCCTGACCAACGGTGCCGGCATCCTGACCTCGATCTTCGACCGTTACGACACCATGAAGTCCGGCCACATGTCCGGCCGTCAGAACGGCGTACTGGTTTCGATCGATACCGGCAAGGCCCTGACCTATTCCCTGGAAACCCTGCAGGCACGTGGCAAGCTGTTCGTCGAGCACGGCCAGGAAATCTACAACGGTCAGATCGTCGGTCTGAACAGCCGCGACAACGACCTGGGCGTGAACCCCACCAAGGGCAAGAAGCTCGACAACATGCGTGCTTCCGGTAAAGACGAAACCATCGCGCTGGTGCCGCCGGTTCGTTTCACCCTGGAGCAGGCCCTGGAATTCATCCAGGACGACGAGCTGTGCGAAGTCACGCCGAAGTCGATCCGCCTGCGCAAGAAGATCCTGGACGAAGGCGAGCGCACTCGCGCTGCCAAGAAAGCCAAGAACTGATTCGTCAGGCTGAATGAAAAAGCCCCCGTCGGCGTGAGCCGGCGGGGGCTTTTTCTATTCTGCTCTGCGCCGTTACTGCAGCGGCTTGGGCTTGTAGGCGCAGTAGCCCGGGCGCGGGCCGACCTTGGGGTGGTTGCGGCAGGTGTCCGGGCGCTTGTCGTAGATGGTGCACAGGCGCGACTTGCGATCCAGGTACAGGCAGTCGTTGTTGCTCATGCGCGCCAGGGTGAAGACCCCGCTTTTCTGGTTGAAGCGCTCGACGATGCCTTCCTTCTGCAGGCGCTTGGCGATGTTCTTCGCCGGCTCGCCGCGCTCGAACTCGTCGACCACGCCGATGCGGATCAGGTCGCCGATGCGCGCCTCCACCGGCAGGGTGCAGCAGCTGGACATGCAGCTGTGGCACATGTCGCTGGTGTATTTGGCCCAGGTGTCCAGGCGGTCGAGTTCGGCGGCGGCGATCAGGTTGTTCTTCATCGGGCTATCGGCAGGTATCGGCTGTGCGGCGGGCGATGATAACGGCGCTGGTGAAAAAGTGAACAAACTTCTGCCGGTTGGTCGGCTTTTCGCACCGTCGGTGCGGTTCGTGTGCCTGCCATGCAATCCTTGGACGTCTCCCTGGGTGACGAGGATGTCGGCCCCTATACTGGGGCATCGCCCCGGACACCGGGCTTTTGAGCAGGGAAGCGGGCGAACCTGTCTAGCAAATCGGGAACTGCTGCATGCAATGGATCTTCATGCTGGTCGGCGTGGTGCTGGGGGCTCTGGTCGGCGAGTCGCCGAGCGGGGCGTTGTTGGGTGGCGTGCTGGGCCTGAGCCTGGGCCAGGCGTTCAGGCTGCAGGCGCTGGCCCGGCAGAATGCCGAGCTGGCGGCGCAGCTGGAGACTTTCGCCGCGCGCTTCGAGCGCGGCACCGCGGCGGTTCACGAGCGCCTGCTCAAGGTCGAGCAGGACCAGGCGCAGGGCGCGCCGCCGCCTGCGACGCAATCACCCGCGTCAGCGCCTGCCGCGGCGGCCGAGACGGAGCTGGACTGGAGCCTGGATATCCAGCCGCAGGCCGCCGCCGGACCTGAATCGGACGCGGTGCCGTCAGCGGCCGAGGCCGAGGCGACACCTGAGCAGGCGGCGCAAACCGCCGCGCCGGACGGCTGGTCCCAGGCGCCAGGCCAGCCGGCGCTGCTGGCCCGCGCGCTGAGCAAGGCCAAGGCCTGGCTGTTGGGCGGCAACACCCTGCTGCGGGTCGGCGTGCTGCTGCTGTTCCTCGGCCTGGCCTTCCTCCTGCGCTACGCCACCGAGGGCCTGGTGCTGCCGGTGGAGCTGCGTTATGCCGGGGTCGCCGCCAGTGCCATCGCCCTGCTCGGCCTGGGCTGGTGGCTGCGCCGGCGCAATCCCGGCTACGCCCTGATACTGCAGGGCGCCGGGGTCGGCGTGCTCTACCTCACGGTGTTCGCCGCGATGCGCCTGCACCCGCTGTTGCCCGCTGGCCTGGCCCTGGCCCTGCTGGTGCTGGTGACCTGTTCCTCGGCGATCCTCGCGGTGGCGCAGAATGCCCTGGGCCTGGCTGCCGCGGCGGCGCTCGGCGGGTTCGCCGCGCCGATCCTCACCTCCACCGGCAGCGGCGACCATGTGGCGCTGTTCAGCTACTTCGCCCTGCTCAACGCCGGGATCTTCGCCATCGCCTGGTTCAAGGCCTGGCGCCTTCTCAACCTGATCGGCTTCGTCGGTACCTTCAGCATCGGCCTGGCCTGGGGCCTGCGCGCCTATACCCCGGAGCTGCTGTGGAGCACCGCGCCCTTCCTGTGGCTGTTCTTCCTGATGTACCTGGCGATCGGCCTGCTGTTCGCCCGGCGCAAGTTGCGCGAGGCGGCGCAGGCGCCAACCGGGCGTGGCGAGCTGTTGCGCTGGTCGGCGGGGCAGGGCGACTACATCGACGCCACCGTATTGCTCGGCCCGCCGCTGGTCGGCTTCGGCCTGCAATTCGCCCTGGTGCAGCACCTCGAGTTCGCCGCGGCCTTCAGCGCCCTGGGCCTGGGCGTGCTGTACCTGGCGCTGGCCCGCCTGCTGGCCGGACGCACCGCCGGCCGCGCGCTGCTGCTGGTGGAAACCTGCCTGGCCCTGGGCGTGGTGTTCGCCAGCCTGGCCATACCCCTGGGCCTGGATGCCCGCTGGACCTCGGCGGCCTGGGCGGTGGAGGGCGCCGGCGTCTACTGGCTGGGGCTGCACCAGCGTCGTGGCCTGGCGCGGGCCTTCGCCCTGTTGCTGCAGGGCGGCGCGGCGCTGGCCTACCTGGGCGAGCTGCGCGACGGTCACGACAGCATGCTGAGCGGCGCGGTGCTGGGCGCGCTCTTGCTCGGCGTGGCGCTGTCGTTCAGTGCCTGGCAGCTGCGCCAGGCGCCGGCGGACGCGAGCAGTCGCTGGGAGCGCCGCGCCCTGCCACTGCTGGCCTGCAGCGGGCTGGCCTTCTTCTATCTGATGGCACCGTTGAGCTTCGCCGCTGCCGGCACGGTCATCGTCTGGGCGCTCGCCGGGTTGCTGACCCTGCTGCTCGGCCTGCGCCTGCATGAGCGCGCGCTGCTGCTCGCGGCCTGCTCCGTGCAACTGCTCGGCGGCCTGCTGGCGCTGCTGCACCTGGCTGGTGCCAACGCTGCTGGCGGCGTAACGCTGGGCTCGGCGCTGCTGGGCCTGGTGCTGATCGCCGGGCTGTTCGGCCTGGCCCGGCTTGCCCCGCTGGGGGCAGGCCGGCGGCGCCTGCTGGGCTGGGCTGCGCTGTTGCTGGCCGGCCTCGGCTGGCTCTGGCTGATGCAGCGCTTCGTCCTTCCCGGCGACGCGTTGTGGGGAGCCGGCGCGTTGCTGGTCGTCTGGTTTAGCCTGCAGTTGCAGCGGCGCGCCGGGTACCTCTCGGCCCTGGCGCTGCAGATCGCGGCCGGCCTGGCCCTGCTTGTCGCCTCCACGCTGCTGCTGGTGCAGGGCGGCGCGGACGGGGTGCGACCGCTGGCCCATGCCGAGTTCTGGGCCCCGGCCGCCCTCGCGGCGGCCGCGCTGTTCGCCGCCTGGCGCCTGCAGGCGCTGGCCGCGGAGGCGTCGCCGCTCCTGGAGCGGCTTGGCGTGCCGCTGGCCCAGCTGTCGCTGGTGTGGGGCGTGGCCTGGCTCGGACTGGCCCTGGCCGGCGAAGTGCTGCGCTTCGTCGCCGGTGCCGCGCTGCAGGATACGGCCCTGCTGCTGGCGGCGGCGCTCGGCGCGCTGCTGGCCGGGGCGCTGGCCCGGCGCAAACACTGGCCGGAGCTGGCGCTGCTCTGCTGCCTGCTGATGCCGGTGGCGGCGGCCGTACTGTTGCAGGCCTGGAGTTTTCGCTACCAGCCTTCGGCGCAATTCGGCTGGCTGGCCTGGGCGGCGCTGTTCGCCGTGCATTTCTGGCTGCTGCGGCGCCTGGCTCCGCTGCTGCCGGCCGGCGCCCGCAGCGCCGCCCACGTGCTCGGCTGCTGGCTGCTGCTGACCGTCATCGCCCTGGAGCTGCGTTACCAGTTCCTCGCCCTGGCCACGCACTACAACGCCTGGCGCTGGCTCGGCTGGGCGCTGCTGCCGAGTGTCTACCTGTGGCTGATGGCGACCCCGCGCAGCCGGCCCTGGCCGCTGGCGGAGCATCCCCGCGAATACCGGGTGCTGGCGGCGCTGCCGCTGGCCCTGCTGATGCTCGCCTGGTTCTGGCTGGCCAACGTCCTCAGCGCCGGTGACGCCGCGCCGTTGCCCTACCTGCCGCTGCTCAACCCGCTGGAGCTGGGCCTGCTGTTCGCCCTCGGCGCCTTGTACCGCTGGTCGTCGGCGAACCTGCCGCAGCTGGGTGGGCCGCTCCTGCCCGGGCGCAGGCTGATCCTGGTGCTGCTCGGCGCCTCGCTGTTCGCCCTGTGCACCGCCATGGTGATGCGCACGGCCCACCACTGGGGCGGCGTGCCCTATCGCCTGCAGCCCCTGCTCGATTCGATGCTGGTGCAGGCCGGGCTGTCCATCGTCTGGACCCTGATCGCCCTGCCGCTGATGGTCTTCGGTCATCTGCGCCGGCACCGCGAGCTGTGGCTGGTCGGCGCGGCGCTGATCGCCGTGGTGGTGGCCAAGCTGTTCTTCGTCGAGCTGGGCAATCGTGGCGGGCTGGAGCGCATCGTGTCGTTTATCGGGGTCGGGGTGCTGCTGCTGGTGGTCGGCTACTTCGCCCCCTTGCCACCGGCCAGGCGCGATGAAGAGGCGCCGATGGAACAGGAGCAGGCATGAACACGAAGACCCGACAAGGCGCCTGGCTGCTGCTCAGCGGGCTGCTGTGCAGCCTCGCCGCTGCAGCGGCGGAGGAGCGCCCCGCCGACTACGCCTGGCATCTGCCCTTGCAGCTGAATGGCGAGGGCCCCTGGTATCGCCTGGAGCTGCCCATGGCCGCCCACCTCGCCGCCCGCCACGCCGACCTGCGCGACCTGCGGGTGTTCAACGGCGAAGGCGAGGCGCTGGCCTATGCCCTGGTGCGCAGCCCGCACGAGGAACGCCTGGATGAGCGGGAGGTGCGCTGGTTCCCGCTGCACGCCGAGGGCGACGGCGACGCCGGGTTGCCCGGCCTGCGGGTGGAGCGCAGCGCCACTGGCACGCTGATCGAATTGCTGGAGGCGGATGCTGCGCCGTCTCCGGCCGGCTTGCGCGGCTGGCTGCTCGACGCCAGCGCCGTGGAGCAGCCGCTGGTGCGCCTGACACTGGACTGGAGCAGCGACCAGGAGGGCTTCCAGCGCTTTCGCATCGAGGCCAGTGACGACCTGCGCAGCTGGCGATCCTGGGGGCACGGCCAGCTGGCGCGCCTGTCGTTCGCCAACGAGTACATCGAGCAGCGCCAGGTCGAGTTGCCGGGGCGCCGCGCCCGCTACCTGCGCCTGCTGTGGGAGAGCCCGCAGCAGGCCCCCCAGCTGATCGCCGCGCGGCTGTTCAGCCGGCCCGCCGACAGCCTGGCGCCGCCCCTGGCGTGGTCCGAGCCGATGCCGGCGGATCGCGCCGCGGACGGTGCCTACCAGTGGCGCCTACCGCTGGCGCTGCCGGTGCTGCGGATCAGGCTGGAACTGGGGCCGGACAACCGTCTGGTGCCGGTGCAGGTCAGTGGCCGGGGCGGCGCCCAGGGGCGCTGGCGCCCCTTGGGCGGCGGCCTGCTCTACCACGTGCCGGAACAAGGCGGGGAGTTGCGCCAGGATGAGCTGGCCCTGGCCGGGCTCGCCGTGCAGCAGCTGCGTCTGCAGGTCGACCAGCGCGGCGGCGGGCTGGGGGCCGAGCCGCGCCTGCAAGTCGGCGTGCGCGCCACCCGACTGGTGTTCCTCCAGCGCGGCAGCCCGCCCTATCGACTGGCCCTCGGCAATCCGGATGCGCTGTCCGCCGCCTTGCCCGTGCAGGCCCTGATTCCAGGCTATCGCCCGGAGCGCCTGGCGCAGCTCGGCGTGGCCGAGGTGCCGCCGGGCGCTACACCGCAGGCCGCCGCGCCGGCCGACGGCACGGTCGACTGGCAGCGCTGGGGGCTCTGGGCCGTGCTGTTGCTGGGGGGGGGCGTGCTGGCGCTGATGGCCGTGAGCCTGCTGCGCAAAGCGCCTGAGGCTTGAGTCCGGCGTCCGGCTCGTGGCCCGCGCTTGGGCCGAGCCCGGGGCCCTTCTATCCAGCTGCTGAGGCGCCGAGGGTGATAAAGGGGTAAACTGCGCGCGATTTTTCTTCCTTCCCGGAGCCGTCCATGTCCCGCGTTACCCTGAGCCGCTATCTGATCGAGCAGACCCGCAGCCACAACACCCCTGCCGATCTGCGTTTCCTTATCGAAGTGGTGGCGCGGGCCTGCAAGGCGATCAGCCATCAGGTGTCCAAGGGCGCCCTGGGCGGCGTGCTCGGCAGCATGGAAACCGAGAACGTGCAGGGCGAGGTGCAGAAGAAGCTCGACGTGCTGTCCAACGAGATCCTCCTGGAAGCCAACGAGTGGGGCGGCCACCTGGCCGGCATGGCCTCTGAGGAGATGGACAACGCCTACCAGATTCCCGGCCGCTACCCCAAGGGTGCCTACCTGCTGGTGTTCGACCCGCTGGATGGCTCCTCGAACATCGACGTCAACGTCTCGGTCGGCACCATCTTCTCGGTGCTGCGCTGCCCGGAGCGCAACGGCGATGTGGGCGATCTCGGCGAGGACGCGTTCCTCCAGCCCGGCACCCAGCAGGTCGCCGCCGGTTATGCGATCTACGGCCCGCAGACCATGCTGCTGCTGACCCTGGGTAATGGCGTCAAGGGCTTCACCCTGGACCGCGAGCTGGGCAGCTTCGTGCTGACCCACGACAACATCAAGGTGCCGGAGACCACCAAGGAATTCGCCATCAACATGTCCAACCAGCGCCACTGGGAAGCGCCGGTGCAGCGTTACGTCTCCGAGCTGCTGGCCGGCGAGACCGGGCCGCTGGAGAAGAACTACAACATGCGCTGGATCGCCTCGATGGTCGCCGACGTGCACCGTATCCTCACCCGCGGCGGCATCTTCATGTACCCGCGCGACGCCCGTGAGCCGGAGAAGCCGGGCAAGCTGCGCCTGATGTACGAGGCCAACCCGATGTCCTTCATCATCGAACAGGCCGGCGGCGCCGCCACCAACGGTACCCAGCGCATCCTCGACATCCAGCCCAGCTCGCTGCACCAGCGGGTGGCGGTGTTCCTCGGTTCCAAGCAGGAAGTCGAGCGCGTCACCGCCTACCACCAGGAATAAACCCACGGGAGGAGCGGCGATGAGCGCGCCCTGGCAGCCCTTGCTCGATTGGTGGTTCGGCCCCCTGACGACGGCGGGGGAGGTGGCCGCGGCGCGTAACGGCCTGTGGTTCGGCAAGCGCGACAGCCAGGACAGCGAAGCTCGCGAGCGCTTCGGTGCCCAGGTCGAACAGGCCCTGGCCGGCGAGCTCGCCGACTGGACCGGGCAGGCCGAGGGCTGGCTGGCCCTGGTCCTGCTGCTCGACCAGCTGCCGCGGATGATCCATCGCGACAGCCCCCGCGCTTTCGCCGGCGACGCCCGCGCCCGCCAGCTGGTGCTGGACCGCCTGGATGGCGCGCATGAGGCGGCGCTGGCACCGATCCAGCGGGTGTTCGTCTATCTGGTGCTGGAACACGCCGAAGACCTGCTGCTGCAGGACGAAGCGCTGCGGCGCTTCAGCCGACTGCTCGATGCGGCGCCCGCCGCCGAGCGCACGCTGTTCGCCGGCTTCCTCGATTATGCCGAGCAGCATCAGCAGATCATCGCCCGCTTCGGCCGCTTCCCCCACCGCAACGCCATTCTCGGGCGCCCCTCGAGCGAGGAAGAGTTGCGCTTTCTCGAGGAACCCGGCTCGCGTTTCTGACGTCCAACCGAGCGAATCGCGGGTGCTGCCGCCGGCAGGCCCGAACATCCATCCAGCGGAGTCCCTGCATGTCGTTTCGCGCCCTCACCCTGATCGCCGCCTGTGTGCTGCTGGTCGCCTGCAACAAGGTCAATCAGGCCAATTATTCGAAACTGCAGGCCGGCATGAGCAAGCCCGAGGTCGAGCAACTGCTCGGCGCACCGAGCGAATGCGCCGGCGCTCTGGGCATCACCAGCTGCACCTGGGGCGACGAGAAGAGCATGATCAGCGTGCAGTTCGCCGGCGACCAGGTGCTGATGTTCTCCGGCAAGGGGCTCAAGTAGGGAGGTCGGCATGCGTGGCGGGTTGGGCCCGCTGCGGTGGCTGACGCATGCCGCGGGAAAACTGGGCAAACGCCGCGCCCCGGTCTAAACCCTAGGTAGTCGTCTGCCGCCGGCGCTCAACAGCTGTCGGCGCGACGCATCCTTTGCGGTTGACCTGGAGATCGCCATGCCGCTGTTTCGTCCGCTGTGTGCAATCCTGACCCTGGCCGCAGCACTGCTCGGCGCCCCGGCCCACGCCGCGCCGGCCACCTGCCCCTATCCCGGCACCGTGGTGTTTGCCGGGCTCAACTGGGAAAGCGGCATGTTCGCCACCCAGGTGCTGCGCCACCTGCTGGAGAAGGGCTACGGCTGCCAGACCGACGCCTTGCCCGGCAATACCCTGACCATGGAGAACGCGCTCAAGCAGAACGACGTGCAGGTGATCGCCGAACAATGGGCCGGGCGCAGCGAGCTGTGGCGCAAGGCCGAAGCGGCCGGCGAGGTGTTCGCCGTCGGCGAGCCGGTGCAGGGCGCCACCGAGGGCTGGTGGGTGCCGGAGTACCTGGTCGGCGGCACCGATGCGCCGGCCGCCGGCCTCAAGTCGGTAAGCGACCTGCCGCGCTTCAAGGCCTTGTTCCGCGACCCCGAGGAGCCCGGCAAGGGCCGCTTCTACAACTGCCCGAGCGGCTGGACCTGCGCCGTGGTCAACTCGCAGAAGCTCAAGGCCTATGGCCTGGAGGATAGCTACGTGAACTTCCGCACCGGCGCCGGGCCGGCCCTGGATGCGGCGATCAGCTCGGCGATCCGCCGCCAGGAGCCGATCCTGTTCTACTACTGGTCGCCGACGCCGCTGATGGGCCGCTACAAGCTGGTGCAACTGGAGGAGCCGCCCTTCGATCAGCAGGCCTGGGAGACCCTGATCGACGGCAACCACCCCAACCCCGTGGGGACCCGTTCGTTGCCGGCGAAGATTTCCATCGGCCTGTCGCGCGACTTCCATGAGCGCGCGCCAGAACTGGTTCAGGTGTTCGACAAGGTGCAGATTCCCCTGCCGCTGTTCAACGCCATCCTAGCGCGGATGTCCGAGCAGCGCAGCGAGGCCGAGGCGGTCAGTCAACAGTTCTTCCGCGAGCACCGGGATATCTGGTCGACCTGGGTGCCGGCCGAGGTGGCCGAGCGTATCGACGCGGCCCTCGACTAATTGGTCGGCAGCCCCCGGGGCTTGGCAAAGAGTCTTGCCTGAGCTGCTGCGGCGGCTCAGCGGCGTGACACACGCAGCCTGCGCCGACAGCCGTGCACCGCGTCAGTCCTGGTTTTAGCCGGCATGGCCGTTTGTTCATCCCCCGCTGGCGGTGCTTGCCTATCCTGTTGCTGTGCGCGGCGGCCGGTCACGGCGCCGCGTACCCGGCAATCGACAGGCGAGGTCGAAGCATGTTTCCCGAGCGTCTTACCTTCTCCATCGCCGACTGGGTCAACGCCTGGGTCGATGACCTGGTGATCCAGTACGGCGATCTGTTTCGTCAGGTATCGGAGACCCTGTTGTGGGCCATCGTCAGCCTCGAGGGGCTGCTGCGGGCTACCCCCTGGTGGCTGATGCTGGCCCTGGTCGGCGCTATCGCCTGGCACGCCACGCGGCGCTGGGGCTCGACCCTGCTGATGGTCGGCCTGCTGTTTCTGGTCGGTGCGGTCGGGCTGTGGGACAAGCTCATGCAGACGCTGGCGCTGATGCTGGTGGCCACCGCCATCGCGGTGCTGATCGGTATTCCCCTGGGCATCCTTGCCGCCCGCAGCGCGCGCTTGCGCGTGCTGCTGATGCCGCTGCTGGACATCATGCAGACCATGCCCAGCTTCGTGTACCTGATCCCGGTGCTGATGCTGTTCGGTCTGGGCAAGGTGCCGGCGATCTTCGCCACGGTGATCTACGCCGCACCGCCGCTGATCCGCCTCACCGACCTGGGCATCCGCCAGGTCGACCGCGAGGTGATGGAGGCGGTCAGCGCCTTCGGTGCCAACCGCTGGCAGCAGCTGTTCGGTGTGCAGTTGCCCCTGGCCATGCCGAGCATCATGGCGGGGATCAATCAGACCACCATGATGGCCCTGTCGATGGTGGTGATCGCCTCGATGATCGGCGCCCGCGGCCTCGGCGAGGAGGTACTGATCGGCATCCAGACGCTCAATGTCGGCAAGGGCCTGGAGGCAGGCCTGGCCATCGTCATCCTGGCTGTGGTCATCGACCGCATCACCCAGGCCTATGGTCGCCCGGCGCACGAGGAGCCGCGATGAGCAAGATAGTGGTGCGTCACGTCTACAAGGTGTTCGGTCGCCGGCCCGAGGCCGCGCTGGCGTTGGCCCGGGAGGGGCGGAGCAAGGAGCGGGTATTGGCCGACACCGGCTGCGTGGTCGGGGTCAACGACCTGTCGTTGAGCATCGACGCGGGCGAGGTCTTCGTCATCATGGGCCTGTCCGGCTCCGGCAAGTCGACCCTGGTGCGCCACTTCAACCGCCTGATCGAGCCCACCAGCGGGCAGATCCTGATCGATGGCGAGGATATCCTCGGTTATGACCGCCAGGCCTTGCAGCAACTGCGGCGCAAGAAGATCAGCATGGTATTCCAGAGTTTCGCCCTGCTCCCGCACAAGAGCGTGCTGGACAACGTCGCCTACGGCCTCAAGGTGCGTGGCGAGGCCCGGGCGCACTGCCTTGAGTGCGCCGGTCACTGGATCGAGCGGGTTGGCCTCGCGGGCTACGAGCAGCACTTTCCCCACCAGCTGTCCGGTGGCATGCGCCAGCGGGTGGGGCTGGCCCGGGCGCTGGCCGCCGATACCGAGATCATCCTGATGGACGAGGCCTTCAGCGCCCTCGACCCACTGATTCGTGCCGACATGCAGGAGCAGCTGCTGGCGCTGCAGCAGAGCCTGCACAAGACCATCGTGTTCATCACCCACGACCTCGACGAAGCGCTGCGTATCGGCAATCGCATCGCCATTCTGCGCGATGGCCGGCTGATCCAGGTAGGCACGTCGCAACAGATCCTGCAGCAGCCGGCCGACGCCTATGTCGAGCGCTTCGTTAAGCGCCGCGAGGCCTATCTCTAGGTCGCGCCCCCAGCTTGGCTGGGGGCTTGGTTGTGACCGTGTTGCCACGCTGCGTGCGCCAAGCGGGCATAGCATCTCGCCGTGATTATTTTTTAATCGCCCATTTGGGTGAGCGTCTAATTTGTGTGAACTGGCTACTCTGCCGTGCTTGCCTGCTGGCAATACAACAAGACGGAGTAGCCATGACTTTCCCCCTCAAAGCTTTGACCGCTGCAGTACTCCTCGCCGGGCTGCCTGCCGCGGCCCACGCCATGCCCTATTCGCAACTGGTGATTTTCGGTGACTCGCTGAGCGATAGCGGCCAGTTCCCCGATACCGGCAGTCCGTTGCTCGGCGGCAACCCTACAGGCGGGGTGCGTTTCACCAACCGCACCGGTCCCAGCTACCTGAACAACAACACCGAATACTTCGCCGCTGTTTCGACTCAGCGCCTGGGCGCCCACCTCGGCCTGCAGGCGTTGCCGTCCACGCCCATCCTTCCGCAGGTACTAACCGGCAATCCAGACGGCACCAACTACGCGGTAGGCGGCTATCGCACGGACCAGATACTCAGTTCGATTACCGCTGCCAACGGCTCCGTGGTGAATGCTGGTGGCGGCATCATCAGAACGCGTAACGGCTATCTGGTGGATGTGCCGCAGATCGACCCCAACGCCTTGTTCTACGTCAATGGCGGCGGCAATGATGTGCTGCAGGGAGTGGTGACCAATCCACTCTCCGCGGCTGCGTCTGCCAAGAACCTGGTCGACGGTATCGCCTCCCTGCAAAGGGCCGGGGCGCGCACCATCATCGTCTCCGACCTGCCGGATGTGGGCATGACGCCGGCGGGGTTCGCAAGTGGCTTCCGCGCTGCCTGGTCCGGTGCCGCGGCACTCTACAACGACGCCCTGGCCAGCCAGCTGTCGGCCCTCGGTGGCAACGTCATCCGCCTGAACTACCGTGGTCTGCTCAACGAAGTACAGGCTGACCTGGCGGCCTACGGTTTCGACCCGCTGGTCGCGCAGACCAACGTCTGCTTCAACGGCAGCAGCTGCATTGCGGACCCGACCTATGGCCTGGGCGGCACCTCGCCCAACCCGAACAAGTTGCTGTTCAACGACGGCGTGCACCCGACCGCGGCGGTGCAGCAGATCACCGCCGACTACACCTACTCGATCCTCTCGGCGCCTTGGCAGGTTTCCCTGCTGCCGGAGATGGCCATGGCCAGCCTCAACGGTCACCAGCAGCAGATGCGCAGCGAGTGGCAGGCCGATCGCGGTGCCTGGCAGGCGGTAGGGCAGTGGCGCAGCTTCGTCGCCGCCAGCGGTCAGCGTCAGCAGTTCCAGGAAGGTGCGGCGGTGGCCAGCGGCGACAGCCACGGCCTGGGCCTGAACCTGGGTGGCAGCTACCGGCTGGATGACAACTGGCGCCTGGGCCTGGCCCTGGGCCTGCAGGAGCAGAGCCTGGAGGCCGGCGAGGCCGATTCCGAGTACGACCTGAGCAGCTACCTGCTCAGCGCCTTCGCCCAGTACCAGAATGGCCGCGCGTGGGCCGATACCAGCCTGAGTCTGGGCCATCTGGACTACGGCGACCTCAACCGCCAGTTCGCCCTGGGCATTGCCGAGCGCAGCGAGAAGGGCGACACCGATGGCCAGCTGTGGGCGCTGTCCGCGCGCCTGGGCTATGACCTGGCAAATGCCGACACCGGCTGGCGGGTCAGTCCGTTCATCAGCGCCGACTACGTCCGGGTCGATGTGGATGGTTACCGCGAGCGTGGCATGAGCTCCACGGCCCTGAACTACGACGACCAGCAGCGTGACAGCATGCGTCTGGGCCTGGGCCTGCAGATGAACTACCAGCTGAGCCCGGCGACCCAGGTGTTCGCCGAAGTCGCCCGCGAGCGCGAGTTCGAGGACGATCCGCGGCAGCTGCGCATGGGCCTCAACTCGGTGGCGGGCAACCGCTTCGAGCTGCAGGGCCACACCCCGGCCAGCGGCCAGACCCTGGCTGGCCTGGGCGTGAGCCATGCGCTGAGCTCGGAGCTGCAGTTGCGTGCGGCCTATCAGTTCCGCGGCACCACCGATCGCCAGCACGGCGTCAACCTGTCCCTCAACTGGGACTTCTAAGACGCCGGACCGTCACGCAGCGCAAGGCTGCGTGGCGGTTTCACTGCCAGTTCAGCCGCGCCAGCCGCCACTCACCGTCATCCCGCCACCACTCCAGCCTGACCGCGTAATAGCGCGCGCTGTCGGGAATCAGCCCGTCTGCGCCGCTCAGGGCCAGGCGCGCCTCGGTGTGGCCCTTCTCGCTATAGGTCGAATCCAGGTAACTGTCCTGGCTCACGGGCAGCACCTGCACCTGCTTGTGTCGCAGGAACAGCAGGGCCATGGTGCGCCTGGCCCATTCACGGTCGTGCTGCTGTTGGGCAAAGAACTGCGGGTGCAGCTGCTCCAGCACTGCCGCCTTGTCCTTCGCCTCCAGGTTGTCCTGCAACTGCTGCACGGTGGCCTCGAGGGCGGCCTGCGGATCGTCCCGCTCGCTGCAGCCGGCGAGCAGAGTCAAAAGTGCCAGGAAAGCCAGGGCAAATCGCCGTATCGGCATGCCGAACTCCTTTTTCATGGTTATGATGCGGGGCAGAGCGGGACCCGGCAGCATAGCGCCCCGAGGACGCGAAGCGCTCTCGTCAACGCCTGGAACGCACCGTACGCATACATTCAGGAGCATGCCATGCAGACTTTGTATCCGGAGATCAAACCCCACGCCCGCCACGAGTTGGCGGTGGACGAGCCGCACGTGCTCTACGTGGACGAGAGCGGCTCGCCGGACGGTCTGCCGGTGGTGTTCATCCACGGCGGCCCCGGCGCCGGCTGCGATGCCATGAGCCGGCGCTTCTTCGATCCCAACCTGTACCGCATCGTCACCTTCGACCAGCGTGGCTGCGGGCGCTCCACGCCCCATGCGAGCCTGGAGAAGAACACCACCTGGGACCTGGTCGCCGACATGGAACGCATCCGCGAGCACCTCGGCATCGACAAGTGGGTGCTGTTCGGCGGCTCCTGGGGCTCGACCCTGGCCCTGGCCTACGCCCAGACCCATCCCGAGCGGGTACATGCACTGATCCTGCGCGGCATCTTCCTGTGCCGTCCCCAGGAATTCCACTGGTTCTACCAGGAGGGCGCCAGCCGCCTGTTCCCTGACTACTGGCAGGACTACCTGGCGCCGATTCCGGTCGAGGAGCGTGGCAACCTGATGCAGGCGTTCTACAAGCGTCTGACCGGCACCGACCAGATCGCCCAGATGCACGCGGCCAAGGCCTGGTCGAGCTGGGAGGGGCGCACCGCCACCCTGCGGCCCAATCCGCAGGTGGTCGAGCGTTTCAGTGAGGCGCACCGCGCCCTGTCGATCGCCCGCATCGAGTGCCATTACTTCGTCAACAACGCCTTTCTCGAGGCCGATCAGCTGATCCGCGACATGCCCAAGATCGCCCACCTGCCTGGGGTCATCGTGCATGGCCGCTACGACGTGATCTGCCCCCTGGACAACGCCTGGGAGCTGCACCAGGCCTGGCCCAACAGCGAGCTGCAGATCATCCGCGACGCCGGCCACTCGGCGGCCGAAGTGGGCATCACCGACGCCCTGGTGCGGGCGGCCAACCAGATCGCCCGGCGCCTGCTCAACCTGTCGCCGGACGAAGCATGAAGGCGCTGATCCAGCGGGTGCGCGGCGCCCGTGTCGAGGTCGCCGGCGAGGTGGTCGGTGCCATCGACCAGGGCCTGCTGGTGCTGGTCGGCGTGGAGCCCCAGGACAACCCCGAAAGCGTCGCCAAGCTGCTGCACAAGCTGCTCAACTACCGGGTGTTCGGCGATGCCGAGGGCAAGATGAACCTGTCCCTCGGCGATGTCGGCGGCGGCCTGCTGCTGGTCTCGCAGTTCACCCTGGCCGCCGATACCGGGAGCGGCCTGCGGCCGAGCTTCTCCAGCAGCGCCGCACCGCCGGCCCAGGGCGCCGCCCTGTTCGAGTTGCTGGTCGAACAGGCTCGCGCCAGGCACCCGCAGGTGGCCACCGGGCGCTTCGGCGCCGAGATGCAGGTGCACCTGGTCAATGATGGGCCGGTGACCTTCCTCCTCGAGGTCTGAGCTCGTCGATGGGCGCATGTGCGGCCCGCTCCAGGCCGTTGTCCTGCAGCCACTCCAGCGCCAGCTCGCGGACCTGCTGGGCCTGAAAGGCCAGCCAGGCGTCGCGCACCCGCGGCAGTGCTTCCAGCTGGTAGTCGAAGGTGCGCAACGGCTTGCGCCCGGCCAGGGCGTGGCGCAGCAGGGTGTGGGCGTGCGGGTCGTGCAGGCCGAACAGGAAGGCTTCGCGCAGGGCCAGGGCCTGGCCGTGGGGCAGGGGCTCGATGGCCAGGTAGCGATCCGGCTGCACGTCGTACTTCTCGTCGGCGCCCGGAGGCGGGTCGCCGGGGATGATGCTCAGCACGCTGCCGGTGGCCAGGTCCAGGTAGTGCTCGAGTTCGGCCTGGCTCAGCAGCGCCTGTTCGATACGTGCTAGGTCGAGGGTCAGGGGGCGCATGGTGGTGTGCTCCGAGTCGGGTCCTGCCCCGACAATAGCCCCGCGAGCGGGGCGCTGTCATGCCGTTCGGCGCCTATTGTCGCCGCCGGGCGGCAACGGCGCGTGCGGATGGCGGGTCAGACGCGCGCCAGCGCTTCGGCAGCGAAGTCCAGACGATCCGCTGCTGCTCGTCGACGAAGATGCTCGGGGCGCCGAACACGTCGCGTTCGACGGGCTCCTCGGTGTCGGCCTTGAGCCGCTGTTTGACCGAATCCTCATCGTTCAAGCGGGCGAACTCGGCGCTGTCGAAACCGGCCGCTTCGAGTACCCCGGCCAGTACCTGGGGCTTGTCGAGGTTCTGCTGCTGCCAGGCTGCCTCGACGATGGCGTTCATGCAGGCGTCGAAGCGAGGCGTGTCGAGATAAGCGATCGCGCCGCGCATCAGCGGCAGGGCGTTGAGCGGAAAGTGCGGATTGAACAGCAGCGGCACCACGTAACGCGCGGCAAATCGTCCTGGTGTGGCGCGGGCCCGCGCCGGGCTTCAGAACAGGCGGGCGAGCAGGGCGCTGACCGCCGTTTCCACGCGCAGGATGCGCTCGCCGAGCTGCACCGGCTGCAATCCGGCCTGTTGCAGCTTCTCCACCTCGTAGGGAATCCAGCCACCCTCCGGGCCGATGGCCAGGGTCACGGCCTCGGTCACGGCGCGCGGGCAGGCCGGATAAGGCCCGGGGTGGCCAACCAGGCCGAGGCTGCCGGCGGTCAGCTGCGGCAAGCGGTCTTCGACGAAGGGTTTGAAGCGCTTTTCGATGATCACCTCGGGCAGCACGCTGTCGCGCGCCTGCTCCAGGCCGAGGATCAGCTGCTCGCGGATGGCCGCGGGCTCGAGGAAGGGGGTCTGCCAGAAGCTCTTCTCGACCCGGTAGCTGTTCAGCAGGATCAGTCGCGGCACGCCCATGGCGCTGACCGTCTGCAGCACGCGGCGCAGCATCTTCGGTCGCGGCAGGGCCAGCAGCAGGGTCAGGGGCAGCTTGGCCGGTGGCGGTTGGTCGAACTCGACCTGCAGTTCCGCCTCGTCGGCCTCCAGGTGCAGCAGCCGACCCTTGCCGAGCAGGCCGCCGAGGCGGCCGACGCGCAGGCTGTCGCCGGCTTCGGCGTGGTGCACCTCGTGCAGGTGCTTGAGGCGCCGGCCGCTGAGGCGCACGCGATCGGCGGCGACGAAGTCGCCGTCTTCCAGTAGCAGCAGGTTCACGGTTGCGGCGCGGGTGGCTGGTCTTCGGATTCCGCCGCGGCCTCGGCGCTGTTCTCGCTTTCCGCGTCGTGCTCGGCGCGGCGCTTGACCAGGCTGCCGAAGAACACCCCGGCCTCGAACAGCAGCCACATCGGCAGCGCCAGCAGGGTCTGGGAGAAGATGTCCGGCGGGGTCAGGACCATGCCCACGGCGAAGCAGCCGACGATGACGTAGGGGCGGCTCTTGCGCAGGCTGTCGACCTCGACGATGCCGACCCAGATCAGCAGGAAGGTCGCCACCGGGATCTCGAAGGCCACGCCGAAGGCGAAGAACAGGGTCAGGACGAAGTCCAGGTACTGGCCGATATCGGTCATCATCGCCACCCCTTCCGGGGTCACGCTGGCGAAGAAGCCGAACATGATCGGGAACACCACGAAATAGGCGAAGGCCATGCCGCCGTAGAACAACAGGATGCTGGAAATCAGCAAGGGCACGGCGATGCGCTTCTCGTGCTTGTACAGCCCCGGCGCGATGAAGCCCCAGATCTGATGCAGGATGATCGGCATCGACAGGAACAGGGCGACCATCATGGTCAGCTTGAAGGGGGTGAGGAAGGGCGAGGCGACGCCGGTGGCAATCATCGTCGCGCCTTCCGGCAGGTAGGCCCGCAGCGGCGCGGCCACCAGGGCGTAGATGTCCTGGGAGAAATAGAACAGCCCGGCGAACAGCGCCAGAACGGCGACGACGCTGCGCAGCAGGCGTGTGCGCAGCTCGGTCAGGTGCGAGACCAGGGGCATCTCCTGGTCGCCTTCCGTTAGTCGGCTCATGGTTGTGCGGATTTATCCTGGCTGGGTTCTTTCGGGGCGCTGGCGGCGGGCTCAGCGGTCGCAGCGGGCTGCTCGGCCTTGGCCGGAGCTTCGGAGCCGGCGGGGGCCTCGCTCTTGGTCGCCGAGCCGGGCGACAGCACGTCCTGCTTCATCGCCTTCATTTCCCGCTCCAGCTCGAGGATCTGCTCGTTGTGCAGCTGGCGGCGGATCTCGTCGGCGCCGATCTCGCGTTCGACCTCGGCCTTGATCGCGCTGAAGCTGCGCTTGATCCGGCCGATCCACAGGCCGGCCGTGCGCACGGCGCCGGGCAGGCGCTCGGGGCCGAGCACCAGCAGGGCGACCAGGCCAATCAGCAGCAGCTCGCTAAAACCTATGTCGAACATGATGGTCGGCTCTTAGTCTTTCTTCGCCGGCTCTTCGACCTTGCGCGCCTGGGCGTCGATGGTCTGCCCCTTGTGCTCGTCCACCGCCGGCTTGTCTTCCTCGGCGTTGCCCATCGACTTGCGGAAGCCCTTGATCGCGTCGCCGATGTCGGAGCCCATGCCCTTGAGGCGCTTGGTGCCGAACAGCATGACCACGATCAGCAGGATGATCAGGAGTTGCCAAATGCTAATGCCACCGAATCCCATGATGCGTACTCCGTAATAAGTAGGGTGATCAGGTTTGCGGGCGCGCGGCTTTTTCCGCGTGTCCGGACAGGCCGAAGCGCCGGTCCAGTTCGTCCAGCACGGCCTGCGGATGCTGGCCGAGGGCGGCGAGCATGACCAGGCTGTGGAACCACAGGTCGGCGGTCTCGTAGATCAGGTCGCTGCAGTCGCCACTGGCGGCGGCGTCCTTGGCGGCGAGAATGGTTTCCACCGATTCTTCGCCGACCTTCTCGAGAATCTTGTTCAGGCCCTTGTGGTAGAGGCTGGCGACATAGGAAGAGTCGGCCGCGGCGCCCTTGCGCGCCTCCAGCACTTCGGCCAGGCGGCTGAGGGTGTCAGTCATGGCGGTGTCCTGCGCTGTAGATGGCATGCGGGTCTTTGAGCACCGCATCGACGGTTTTCCAGGCGCCGTTGTCGAACACCCGGTAGAAGCAGCTCTCGCGGCCGGTGTGGCAGGCGATGCCGCCCAGCTGCTCGACCTTGAGGATGATCACGTCGGCGTCGCAGTCCAGGCGCAGCTCATGTAGCTTCTGCACATGGCCGGACTCCTCGCCCTTGCGCCACAGCTTGCCGCGCGAACGTGACCAGTAGATGGCGCGCTGCTCACTGGCGGTCAGGGCCAGGGCCTCGCGGTTCATCCAGGCCATCATCAGTACGCGGCCGGTCTGGTGGTCCTGGGCGATCGCCGGCACCAGGCCGTCGCTGTTCCAGTTGATCTCGTCGAGCCAATCGTTCATCGCTACTTCCGCCCGCTTCGGGCCTGTTGGATAGAGGTCTAGTGTGCCAGTGCGGCTCGGGCCTGGCTATCGGCGCAGTACCAGGAACAGCCCGCCGGCCAGCATGGCCCAGCTCGGCCAGGCCGGCAGGCTGAGCGCCAGGCCCTGGGCGGCGGCGCCGGCCACCAGCAGGGCGCCGAGCAGGCGCGCGGGCCACTGGCGGTGGTCGGGCGCCTCGACCTGGGCCAGCGGCTGCTGCTGATTGAGCCGTTCCAGGGTATCGCGGGCCATCTGCGACAGGTGCGGCACCTGCTCGACCTGCTGTTGCAGGTTGCGCAGCAGGTGGCGCGGGCTGATGCGCTCGCGCATCCAGCGCTCGAGGAAGGGCTGGGCGGTGCTCCACAGGTCCAGGTCCGGGTACAGCTGGCGGCCCAGGCCCTCGATGTTGAGCAGGGTCTTCTGCAGCAGCACCAGTTGCGGCTGCACCTCCATGTTGAAGCGCCGCGCCGTCTGGAACAGGCGCAGCAGCAGCTGGCCGAAGGAGATGTCCTTCAGCGGCCGCTCGAAAATCGGCTCGCACACGGTGCGGATGGCCGCCTCGAAGTCGTTGACCCGGGTGGTGGCCGGCACCCAGCCGGAATCGATGTGCAGCTGGGCGACCCGGCGGTAGTCGCGCTTGAAGAAGGCGATCAGGTTGCGCGCCAGGTAGTCCTGGTCCTCGGGCGTGAGGCTGCCGATGATGCCGCAGTCGATGGCGATGTACTGCGGGTTCCACGGCTGGTGGGTGCTGACGAAGATGTTGCCGGGGTGCATGTCGGCGTGGAAGAAGCTGTCGCGGAACACCTGGGTGAAGAAGATCTCCACGCCGCGCTCGGCCAGCAGCTTCATGTCGGTGCGCTGGTCGGCGAGGCTGGCCAGGTCGGTCACCGGCACGCCGTAGATGCGCTCCATCACCAGCACCTTGGGCCGGCACAGGTCCCAGTACACCTGGGGCACGTAGAGCAGCGGCGAGCCCTCGAAGTTGCGCCTCAGCTGGCTGGCGTTGGCCGCCTCGCGCAGCAGGTCGAGCTCGTCGTAGATGGTCTTCTCGTAATCGCCGACCACTTCCACCGGGCGCAGGCGGCGGGCATCCGGCGAGGCCTTCTCGGCCAGCTTGGCGAGCAGGAACAGCCAGGCCAGGTCCTGGCGGATCACCGGCTTGAGGCCGGGGCGGATCACCTTGACCACCACTTCCTCGCCGCTCTTGAGCTGCGCCGCATGCACCTGGGCGACCGAGGCGGAGGCCAGCGGCTTGGTGTCGAAGCGGGCGAACACCTCGCCGACCTTGGCCCCCAGCTGGGCCTCGATCAGGGCCAGGGAGTGGGCCGGGTCGAAGGGCGGCACCTGGTCCTGCAGTTTGGCCAGCTCGTCGGCCACGTCCGGGGGCAACAGGTCGCGGCGGGTGGACAGCAGCTGGCCGAACTTGATGAAGATCGGCCCCAGTTCCTCCAGGGCCAGGCGCAGGCGGGCGCCGCGCGACAGCACATGCACGCGGCGCGGCAGCCAGTGCCAGGGCAGCGCATAGCGCAGGGCACGCAGCCACAGCGGCAACGGCAGGTCGAACAGCAGATCGTCCAGCTGGTAGCGGATGATCACGCGCTGAATGCGCAACAGGCGGCGAACGGCGAGCAGCTTCATGGGGTGGGCTTATGGCGTTGGGCGATGCGTTCGATACGCGCATCGAGACGATCGAGGGCGAGCTTGAGGCCATCCAGCTCGGCGAAGCGCGCATCGGCCTCGCGGCGGCCGACCAGGCTGCGCGACTCCTCGCTGAGGTAGTCGGCGAGGTTCAGGCGCAGGCTGTCGAGGCTCTGTGCGGTCCAGCTGGCGCGGCTGCGCAGGTGGCTGGCGAGCAGCTGGCCGGCGACCGGGCCGAGCCAGCGCGCCAGCTCGTACTCCCAGTCCAGCTCGAGGTCCTGGAGAACGCCGACCAGCTCCAGCAGTGCCGCGCTGTCGCCATCTAGGTCGACCTCGGGGCTGTGCAGTACGGCGCTCTTGTCCGCGCTGGTGGCCAAACGCAGCAGGCTGGCGGCCGGCCCGCGCAGGCGGCAGTCGGCGTCGCCGGCCCAGTTGGCCGCCAGGCGCAGGCCTTGCTCGTCGGCCAGGATGAACAGCTGCAGGCTGGGTTGCCGGCAGTCGAGTTCGATCACCCGGCCGCCCAGGCGGGCCAGGCGCGGCAGCGCCGTGCCGTCCATGGCCAGCACCCGGTTGAGGCCGTGTTCGACCCCGGCCAGCAGCCCGCCCAGCAGCATCAGGGCTTGATACCGCGGTGCAGGGCGACGATACCGCCGGTCATGTTGTGGTAGGTGACCCGCTCGAAGCCGGCATCGGCCATCATCGCCTTGAGGGTGTCCTGGTCCGGGTGCATGCGGATCGACTCGGCCAGGTAGCGGTAGCTCTCGGCGTCGTTGGTGATCAGCTTGCCCATCAGCGGCATGAAGCTGAACGAGTAGGTGTCGTAGACCTTCGACAGCAGCTCGCTGGAGGGCTTGGAGAACTCCAGCACCAGCAGGCGGCCGCCGGGCTTGAGCACGCGCAGCATGGAGCGCAGGGCGTCTTCCTTGTGGGTCACGTTGCGCAGGCCGAAGGCGATGGTCACGCAGTCGAAGTGGTTGTCCGGGAACGGCAGCTTCTCGGCGTCGGCCTGGACGAACTTGACGTTGCCGGCCACGCCGCGGTCGAGCAGGCGGTCACGGCCGACCTTGAGCATCGACTCGTTGATGTCGGCCAGCACCACCTCGCCCTGGGGGCCGACCAGGCGGGCGAACTGCTTGGTCAGGTCGCCGGTGCCGCCGGCGATGTCCAGCACCCGGTTGCCCAGGCGCACGCCCGACAGCTCGATGGTGAAGCGCTTCCACAGGCGGTGCATGCCGCCGGAGAGCAGGTCGTTCATCAGGTCGTATTTGGCGGCCACCGAGTGGAAGACTTCGGCGACCTTCTGCGCCTTCTGGCTTTCCGGAACATCCTGGAAGCCGAAGTGCGTGGTGGGTTCGCTGTCGCTGCGCTTGTCGGTCATGACGCCCTTACCTAAAGAGAGGCTGAATCAAAGTGGCGGCCATTCTAAACCTGCGGCCTACCTTTGTCTTGACGTGCGCGGCGCCGCGCCGCGCGAGGACCGGCCCGGGGCTGATATAGTCGCGCGATCGAAGGTCGCAGTGAGGAGAAAGGCCATGACTAGAATCACCGTGGAACGCCCCCATAGCCTCGGCCGCGAGGCGGCCCGGGCGAAAGCCGAACAGCTGGCCGAGCGCCTGGCCCGCGAGTTCGACGTGAAGTATCGCTGGACTGGCGACACCCTGGAGTTCAAGCGCAGCGGCGCCGATGGGCGTATCGAGGTCGGCGAGGACCGGGTCCACGTGGAGCTCAAGCTCGGCCTGCTGCTGTCGGCCATGGGCGGCAGCATCAAGCGGCAGATCGAAGAGGTGCTGGACAAGAGTCTCAAGGCCTGAGACGAGTTCGTCGCACGATTTTCGGCGGCTAGTATGCGGTTTCTAATTTTCCTCGATACCTTGGTGCCAAGCCTGCATTCCGTGGGCGTTTCCTCAAATCACCGCGCATGAGGTGCACCATGTCGAAAGTCGCAATCAAGAAGAAAGCCGAAGTCGAAGCCGAAGCCAAAGCCGGCGTGCTGAGTGACGTCAAAGTCTACGCCCGCAAGGTCTGGCTGGCCGGTCTCGGAGCCTACGCCAAGGCGGGTCAGGAAGGCGCCGAATACTTCAAGGAGCTGGTCAAGGCCGGTGAAGGCGTCGAAGAGCAGGGCAAGAAGCTGGTTGGCGAGCAGGTCGAGGCGGCCAACAGCCAGCTCGACGGCGTGAAGAACCGCGTCAGCAGCGTCAAGGGCAAGGTCGATGTGCAAATCGACAAGATCGAGAAGGCTTTCGACAATCGTGTGGCCGGCGCCCTCAAGCGTATCGGCATCCCGACCAAGCAAGATATCGAAGAGCTCTCTGCTAAGCTGGATGAACTGGGCGCATTGCTCGAGCATGTCGCGCGTAGCAAATAAAGGAGAGCAGGATGGCTGTTAAGAAGAAATCCGAGAAACAGACCAGCTCCTGGATCGGCGAGGTCGAGAAGTACTCGCGCCAGATCTGGTTGGCCGGCTTGGGTGCCTACTCCAAGGTCAGCAAGGACGGCACCAAGCTCTTCGATTCACTGGTTCAGGATGGCGAGAAGGCCGAGAAGCAGGCCAAGAGCGGCGTCGACAAGCAGGTCGATGCGGTGAAGTCCACTGTCGAGTCGAAAGTGGGCTCCGCGCGCTCCAAGGTCGACGAAGTCAAGGACAAGGCCATCGGCAAGTGGGGCGAACTGGAGGAGGCTTTCGACAAGCGCCTGCACAATGCCATCTCGCGTCTCGGCGTACCCAGCCGCAGCGAGGTCAAGGCGCTCAACGACAAGGTCGAGAGCCTGACCAAGCAGATCGAGCAGCTGACCGGCGTCAGCGCCAAGTCGGTCGCGCCTGCCCGCAAGACCGCCACCAAGGCAGCGGCCAAGCCCGCCGCCAAGGCTGCCGCTAAGCCGGTGACCAAGGCCGCGGCCAAGCCTGCGCCGAAAGCCGCCGCGAAACCGGCGGCCAAGGCGGAGCCGGTTGCCGAGGCGGTAGCCAAGGCTGCCAAGCCGGCGGCGGCGAAGAAGCCGGCGGTGAAGAAGACGCCGTTGGCCAAGGTCGTGGCGCCGGCTTCTTCCGAGCCGGCGGTGCCTGCGGCCGCAGTGGCGCCGGCCGATGCGCCAGCAGCAACCACGCCTACCAGCCAGTCCTGAGGCTGAGCGCGTTACCCGCAAACGCCCGACCTCGTGTCGGGCGTTTGCGTTTCCGGGCTCAGGCTTCCACGTAGCGCCGGGCCAGCTGCTCGGCAGCCTGTCGCGATTCGCTGGTCAGGTGCGGGGCCACCAGCATCATCACCTGATACACCACCAGGCGGCTCTCGCCCTCTTCGCCGAGAATGCGCTGGTAGTCGAGGGAGAATAGCAGGGTCAGGGTGATCTGCTCGACCAGCTGGCCCAGGGCCTGGGTCTCGCTGACCAGCTGATCCTCCGCTTTCAGCCGCGCCAGCAGGCTGGCCAGGGTGCGCTTCAGCACGTTGAGCCACTGGCGGATGCCGCGGGCCAGCTTGGGCAGGCGTCCGGCCAGGTTGGACAGGTCCTGGAACAGGAAGCGGTAATGGGCCAGGCGCTCGACGATCAGGTGCAGGAACAGCCAGTAATCCTCGACATCCAGACGCGCGTCGGCGGGCGGGTCGAGCAGCGGGGCCAGTTCCTCCTTGAAACGCTCGAACAGGCCGAGGATCAGCGGCTCCTTGCCGTGGAAGTGGTAGTACAGGTTGCCCGGGCTGATGTCCAGTTCGTTGGCGATCTCCAGGGTGGAGACATTGGGTTCGCCCTGCTGATTGAACAGCAGCAGGGCGCATTCGAGGATGCGGTCACGAGTTTTCATCGACTGTTCTTATAGGGCCGCGTGAGGGGGTACAGCCTGCCCGGGCAAATGTCCGGGCAGCGGTTGATCGACTCAGCGCACGTGCACATAGGTGCCAGGCGCCGCTTCCAGGCTCGGGTATTGCGCGCTGCCCAGGGCCGGTTCGCTCTCGCGTTGATCGCCGGAGCGCTGCTGGATCCACTCCAGCCACTGCGGCCACCAGCTGCCATCGTGTTTGCGGGCGTCGTGGTACCAGGCGCGCGGGTCGCCGGTCAGCTTGGGGCTTTCCAGGAAGGTCGCCTTGGGGTTGCCGGGCGGGTTGAGGATGCTCTGGATATGCCCGCTGTTGGACAGGATGAAGCGCCGCTCGCCGCCCAGCAGCAGTGTCGAGCGGTACACCGAATCCCAGGGCGTGATGTGGTCGTTGATCCCGGCCACGCTGAAACTGTCGACGCCGACTTTGCGCAGATCGATCGGGGTGCCGCAGACTTCCAGGCCACCGGCGTGGCTCAGCGGGTTGTACTTGAAGAAGTCGATCAGGTCGCCGTGCAGTGCGGCCGGCAGGCGGGTGCAATCGTTGTTCCAGTAAAGGATGTCGAAGGCCGGCGGCTGTTTGCCGAGCAGGTAGTTGTTGACCCAGTAATTCCAGATCAGGTCGTTGGGGCGCATCCAGGCGAACACCCGGGCCATGTCGCGGCCGTCCAGCACGCCTTGCTGGTAGGAGCGGCGCTTGGCGGCCTCGAGGGTCTGCTCGTCGGCGAAGAGCATGGCCGGGCTGTCCACCTGGCTGTCGAGCAGGCTGACCATATAGGTGGCGCTGGCGACCTTGCGCAGTTGCCGCTTGGCCTGCAGGTGGCCCTGCAGGGCGGCGATGGTCAGGCCGCCGGCACAGGCCCCCAGCAGGTTGACCGATTTGCTGCCGGTGATCGCCCGGCAGGCGTCCATGGCTTCTTCCAGGGCCTGCACATAGGTCGACAGGCCCCACTCGCGATGCCGGGCATCGGGGTTGCGCCAGCTGATGATGAAGGTCTGCAGGCCGTTCTTCAGGGCGTACTGGACGAAGCTCTTCTCGTTGGACAGGTCGAATATGTAGTACTTGTTGATCTGCGGCGGCACGACCAGCAAGGGCTGCAGGTACTGCTTCTCGCTCATCGGCTTGTACTGGATCAGCTCCAGCAGCTCATTGCGAAACACCACCGCGCCCGGCGTGGCGGCCAGGTTGCGACCGACCTCGAAGGCCTGCTTGCTGACCTGGCTGGGCAGGCCGTGGTTGTGCAGCAGGTCGTCGAACAGCTGGCCGAGGCCCCTGATCAGGCTGGTGCCGCCGCTGTTGAGCAGCTCCTTGAGCACCTGCGGGTTGAGCGGGGAGTTGGAGGGCGCCAGGGCGTCATTGAGCATGGCCGTGACGAAGCGGGCGCGGGCGCGGTCGTCGGCGGACAGGCTGCTTTCGTCGATCCAGCGATTGAGCTGCTGCTGCCAGGCCAGATAGGCCTGCAGGCCCCGGCGGTACAGGGGGTTGAGCTGCCAGGTGGGGTCGGCGAAGCGCGTATCCTGCGGGTTGACCTTGTGTGGCGTGTCGCCGAGCAACACTCGCCCCAGCTGCCCGCCCAGGGCCAGGGCATGGCGGGCGCTGTGCACCGGCTGCCGGATGCCCTGCAGGGCCAGGGTGCGCAGGGTCGACAGCAGGTCGCGGCCGCGCAGGCCGACCACCGCGTTCTGGGCAGTCATGAAGGTGGCAGGGGCTGGTAAGGCGCCGATACGTGGCTTTTCTCGCATGGGGCAACACTCCGTCGTCTATCCGCTGAGATCCGAATTCCGCTGCTCGCAGCAAGGCCTGTACCAAGGCGCGCAAAAGGCAGGGCGGCAGCGCCGCTGCCGGGTTAGTGTTATTAGCCTGCGCCCTCTGTTGGGTCAAGCGGACGAGCGATGCACTGCAGCGGTGCGACAACCTGCCTTCTCACTGGCTGCGCGCACTGCTCGGATGCGGGTGCATCACGGCGCGCTGCCGCTCCTCTTCGAGAAACTTCATGATGGTCGGCGCCACCGCCTCGGCACGGGTCACCAGGAACAGGTGGCCATCGTCGATCACGTGCAGCTCCGAGTTGGGGATGCGCCAGGCCAGCAGGCGCATGTTGATCAAGGGAATCAACGGGTCGTCGTCACCCGCCATCACCAGCGTGGGTTGGCGGATCTTGTGCAGCCAGTGGATGCTGGTCCAGCCGAGGCCGGCGAACAGCTGCCAGTAGTAGCCCATCTTGCCGCCCGAGCGCACCTTGCTGGCATGGGCCAGGGCCAGCTTGGGGTCGCGGCGGAAGGCGCCGCCATAGATGTCCGGGGCGATCTGCACGCCGTAGGACGGCTGGATGTAGCGCCGCGGGCTGGCCATGCGCCACAGCACCCTGGGCTTGCCCGGCACCATCACCGCACCGGCCGAGGTGGCGGCGAGAATCAGCTTCTTGCAGCGTTCCGGGTAGTCGTGGGCAAATTGTTGCGCCAGCGCGCCACCCCAGGACACACCGATGGCGTTGACCTGGCCGTAGTCCAGATAATCGAGCATGCGCGCCGCCAGCTTGGCCAGGCCCGGGAAGCGATAGGGCGTGCTGGGAGTGGAGGAGCCGCCCACCCCTGGCACGTCGAAGGCAATCACTTCCAGGTCCGGGTCGAGGGCGCGGACGAAGGGCATGACCAGCTCCAGGTTGGCGCCGATGCCGTTGAAAATCAGCAGGGGCGTCAGCTTGCCGTTGCCCGGGCGAACGGCGGTACGCAGGGTCTGGCCGTCCAGCTCGATGGTGCGAAATACGAAAGGTAGCGACATGCGCAAGGGCCCTATCAATTAAAACGCTGGGTCATACCTTCCAGGTCGTTCCCAGATCCACCAGGGCGAAACCTGGTTCGCCCACCCGGCCATAGTGGTCGGATGGACGAGCGGCACGTCCGGTGCCGCGGGCAGCGCCGCGCAGTGCGCAGGCGATCAACGCTCGTGAACGTAAGTCCCCGGAGCCGCTTCGCCGGTGGCGTGCTTCTTGTTGCCCAGGTGGGTGGGCGCCTTCTTCTTCTCGCCCGAGCGCTCGGCCAGCCAGTTCTGCCAGTGCAGCCACCAGGAATCGGTGTGCTTGGTCGAGCTCTCCTGCCAGTCCTTCGGGTCCTGGGGCATTTCCGTGTTGGTCATGTAGCGCGCCTTGGGGTTGCCTGGCGGGTTGAGAATGCTCTGGATATGCCCGCTGTTGGACAGCACGAACTCCACCTTGCCGCCGAACAGGTTGGCCGACTTGTAGCAGGACTCCCAGGGCGTGATGTGGTCGGTGGTGCCGGCGACGCAGTACAGGTCGGCGGTGATCTGCTTGAGGTCGATCGGCGTGCCGCAGACCTCCAGGGCGCCGGGGCGGATCAGCGGGTTGGTCTTGAACATCTCGATGAACTCGCCATGCAGGGCGGCCGGCAGGCGGGTGGTGTCGTTGTTCCAGTAGAGGATGTCGAACACCGGTGGCTCGTTGCCGAGCAGGTAGTTGTTGACCCAGTAGTTCCAGATCAGGTCGTTGGGCCGCATCCAGGCGAACACCTTGGCCATGTCGCTGCCTTCCAGCACGCCGGCCTGGTAGGAGCGCCGCTTGGCGGCTTCCAGGCTCTTCTCGTCGGCGAACAGGGCGACATCGGTCTCCAGGCGGTTGTCCAGCACGCTGACCAGCAGGGTCAGGGCATTGACCTTGTGCTCGCCGAGGGCGGCGTAGTGGCCCAGCAGGGAGGTGGTGGTCAGGCCGCCGGAGCAGGCGCCGAGCATGTTCACATCCTTGCTTCCGGTGACGGCCGTCACCACGTCGATGGCTTCCTTCAGCGCCTCGATATAGCTGCTCAGGCCCCATTCGCGGTGGGCCTTGGTCGGGTTGCGCCAGCTGACCACGAAGGTCTGCACGCCGTTGCGCAGGAGGAAGCGGGCCACGCTCTTCTCCGGCGACAGGTCGAACACGTAGAACTTGTTGATCTGCGGCGGCACCACCAGCAGCGGGCGCTCATGCACCTGCTCGGTGATCGGCCTGTACTGGATCAGCTCCAGCACCTCGTTGCGGAAGATCACCGCGCCTTCGGTGGTGGCCAGGTTCTTGCCGACCTCGAAGGCGTTCATGTTGACCTGGCTGGGCATGCCGCCGTTGTTCACGATGTCCTTGGCCAGGTGCGAGAGGCCGTCCAGCAGGCTCTTGCCGCCGGTCTCGAAGAAGCGCTTGACCGCGGCCGGGTTGGCCATGCCGTTGCTCGGGGCCATGGCCTCGGTCATCAGGTTGATGACGAAGTGGCTGCGGCTGGCGTCCTGTACCGACAGGTCGCTTTCCTCGACCCAGTCGTGCAGTTCCTTGCGCCAGGCCAGGTAGGTCTGCAGGTAGCGCTTGTACAGCGGGTTCTGGCTCCAGGCCGGGTCGGTGAAGCGGCGGTCGCCGGCTTCGGGGGCGAGCTCGGACTGGCCGAACAGCACGTTCTTCAGCTCCAGGCCAAAGTGGGCCACGTGCTTGGCGCTGTGCAGGGGCTGCTTGATGGCTTGGGTGAGCACGGTGCGCGCCGAGCTCAGCAGGTCCTTACCGCGAATGCCGATTACCGGACTCAGGCCGAGGGTGTTCTCGGAGGCCTGATTCTTCAGGTCATCACTGGGTTTATCTGTCATCAACGACGCTCCATTGTCCTGAGGCGAATACCGGCGTACTGCTGTGCACGGAGACACGAGGCCAAGGGGCCGGATATTGCTCGGGTTACCGAAGGCGGACTATTCCGCGATTTTGTTGCATTTGCCCGTTCGGCAAATGCAGGGAACCTGCCAGCTCCCTGGTTACCCGAGTTTTTATATTTGCGCAAGCAGGCTGCGATTCGGGCCGAATATGCGGGGAGTATGCCGGGAAGGATTAGAAAATGCGCTCTAACCGGGCGGATAGGAAGGGTGCCGCCGGGCTCGGCGGCGGGTAAATGGGAGACGGTATTGAGGCGGGGCGACTGGGGTGTGGACCCGGCTTGCGCCAGATTAGAGCATCAGCTTGACCACCGACTCGTCCGGGTCGCGGGTCTTGCCGGCCGCGGCCAGCGCGGCCAGGTACTCGGCCCAGAGCGCGTCCTGCTGGGTGGCCAGGCGGTACAGGTAGTCCCAGGTGTACAGGCCGCTGTCATGGCCGTCATCGAAGCACAGCTTCAGGGCGTAATTGCCCGCCGGCTCGATGCGGCTGAGGCCGACGTGCAGCTTGCCGGTCTGCAGGATCGGCGTGCCGTGGCCCTGCACCTCGGCCGAGGGCGAGTGCACGCGCAGGAACTCGGCGGAGAGGGTGTAGCTGTCCTGGCCGTACTTCAGGGTCAGGGTCTTCGAGGCTTTGTGCAGCTCTATGGCGCTGGGGATCTGGGTCATGGTCGTCGACTGCGGTGCCGCCCGGAGAGGCTCCGGGCGGCTGGGGTGGCTGATCTAGAGAATATAGCGCGACAGGTCTTCGTCCTCGGCCAGTTCGCCGAGGTGACCGTTGACGTAGGCCGCATCGATGACGATCGGCGCGTCCTCGTGCTTGGACGCCAGGTCGCCGGCGCTGAAGGAGACTTCCTCCAGCAGGCGCTCGAGCAGGGTGTGCAGGCGCCGCGCACCGATGTTCTCGGTCTTCTCGTTGACCTGCCAGGCGATCTCGGCGAGGCGCTTGATGCCGTCGGCGGCGAACTCGATGTTCAACCCTTCGGTATTGAGCAGCGCGGCGTACTGTTCGGTCAGCGAGGCGTGGGGCTCGGTGAGGATGCGCTCGAAGTCCTCGGGGCTGAGGGCCTTGAGTTCCACGCGGATCGGCAGGCGGCCCTGCAGTTCGGGCACCAGGTCGCTGGGCTTGCTCAGGTGGAAGGCGCCGGAGGCGATGAACAGGATGTGGTCGGTCTTGACCATGCCCAGCTTGGTGTTGACCGTGCAGCCCTCGATCAGCGGCAGCAGGTCGCGCTGCACGCCCTCGCGGGACACGTCGGCGCCGCCGGTGTTGCCACGCTTGGCGACCTTGTCGATCTCGTCGATGAAGACGATGCCGTTCTGCTCCACCGCCTCCAGGGCGCGGGCCTTGAGTTCCTCCTCGTTGACCAGGCGCGCGGCTTCCTCGTCGCGCACCAGCTTGAGGGCCTCCTTGACCTTGAGCTTGCGGCTCTTCTTCTTGCCCTTGCCCAGGTTGGAGAACAGGCTCTGCAGCTGGCTGGTCATCTCCTCCATGCCCGGCGGGGTCATGATCTCGATGCCGGCGGCGGACTCGGCCACCTCGATCTCGATGTCCTTGTCGTCCAGCTGGCCCTCACGCAGGCGCTTGCGGAACAGCTGGCGGGTGTTGGAGTCGCCGCTCGGCACCGGGTCCTCGTTGAAGCCGGTGCGCGCCGGTGGCAGCAGGGCGTCGAGGATGCGCTCCTCGGCGGCGTCTTCGGCGCGGTGGCGGACCTTGGTCATCTCCTGCTCGCGCAGCATCTTCACCGCGGCATCGGCCAGGTCGCGGATGATCGACTCGACGTCGCGGCCGACATAGCCGACCTCGGTGAACTTGGTCGCCTCGACCTTGATGAACGGGGCGTTGGCCAGCTTGGCCAGGCGCCGGGCGATCTCGGTCTTGCCGACCCCGGTCGGGCCGATCATCAGGATGTTCTTCGGGGTGACTTCGGCGCGCAGCTCGGCCGGCAGCTGCATGCGCCGCCAGCGATTGCGCAGGGCGATGGCCACGGCGCGCTTGGCATCGTCCTGGCCGATGATGTGGCGGCTGAGCTCGTGGACGATCTCGCGAGGGGTCATGGACATGGTACGGCTCCTGAACGGACGGCGGCTCAGATGGCCGAGTCCAGTTCCTCGATGGTCAGATTCTGGTTGGTGAACACGCAAATGGACCCGGCGATGTTCAGCGCGGTCTCGGCGACCTCGCGGGCGCTCATTTCCTCGGTGTGCTGCAGCAGGGCCATGGCCGCGGCCTGGGCATAGCCACCGCCGGAGCCCATGGCGATCAGGCCGTGCTCGGGCTCGACCACGTCGCCGGTGCCGGTGATGATCAGCGAGGCGTCCTTGTTGGCCACCGCCAGCATGGCCTCCAGGCGGCTGAGCGAGCGGTCGGTGCGCCAGTCCTTGGCCAGCTCGACGGCGGCGCGGATCAGGTGGCCCTGGTGTTTTTCCAGCTTGCCCTCGAAGCGCTCGAACAGGGTGAAGGCGTCCGCGGTGGCGCCGGCGAAGCCGGCCAGCACCTGGCCGTGGTAGAGGCGCCGGACTTTCTTGGCGTTGCCTTTCATCACGGTGTTGCCGAGGGAAACCTGGCCGTCGCCGCCCATGACGACTTTGCCGTGGCGGCGCACTGAAACGATGGTGGTCAAGGGGAGAGTCTCCACGCAGCGGGGCGAAAATGCCCAATGCAGACTCAGATGGGGTGGCGTGTGGCGCTTTTCAACCGACGCCGGGCGATTCTCGGCCGAATGGCCGTGGCCCGGCTGTAACAGCGGATTACCGCGGCCCCGTCGCGGGCGAGGCGGGGCCCGCGACGCTCAGCGCACCTGGCGCTGCTGCAGCAGCAGGTTGCTGAAGCCGTTGGCGGCCATGGCCTTCTGCGACTGGGCCAGCTGCTGGCGGTCGGCGAAGGGGCCGATAAGCACCCGGTGCCAGACTTCCTCGCGCACCGTGCCGGATTCCACGCGCACGTTCTGGCCGAGCAGGATGATTTGCGCGCGCAGGCTTTCCGCGTCGTCCTTGCGGCGGAACGAGCCGGCCTGGAGGAAGAACTGGGTGGTCAGCGGGGCCTGGGCGACCACCGGCGGCGGAGGCGGCACCTCGCCGTTGAGCGCCGCCTCGGCGCGCGCGGCGTCGATCTTGGCCGCTTCCTCGGCGCTCACCGGCTTCTGTTCGGCCGCTGGCGCCGGCTGCTCCAGGGCCTGGGGCGGCACTATGACCTCCGACTCGGGCAGCAGGGTATAGAAGTCGTACTTGGGCTTGGCCGGCTCGGCCTTGCCCGGGGAGTCCTGGGGCGGCTTGCCGCCCTGCTTGCCGCTGGCCTGCGCGGCCTTGTCGCGCTTGATCTCGTCGCGGCCGGGCTCGAGGCTGAACAGGAACGTCATGAAGCCGCCGATCGCCAAACCGCAGGCCAGCCAGATCCAGGCCGGCACCGGTTTCTTCGCCGGCGCCTTGTAGCGGCTGGCGCCGCGCTTGGCGGCCGGCTTCTTGCGGGCGGCGGCCACTTACATGCGCTCCAGGGTTTCCAGGCCGAGCAGTTGCAGGCCCTGCTGCAGGGTGCGGCCGGTCAGCGCCGCCAGGCGCAGGCGGCTCTGCTGGGTGGCCTGGTCCGCGGCGGCGAGGATCGGGCAGTTCTCGTAGAAGCTGGAGAACAGACCGGCCAGGTCGTACAGGTAGGTGCACAGCACGTGCGGGGTACCCTTGTCCGCGACGTTGTTCAGCACCTCGCCGAACTGCGCCAGCTTGGCCGCCAGGGCCTGCTCCTGCTCGGCCACCAGGCTGATCTGGCCGCCGATCTCGTCGATGCCCTTGCCCAGCTTGCGGAACACGCTGGCCACCCGGGTGTAGGCGTACAGCAGGTAGGGCGCGGTGTTGCCCTCGAAGCTGAGCATCTGCTCGAAGTTGAAGCTGTAGTCGCTGGTGCGGTGTTTGGACAGGTCGGCGTACTTCACCGCGCCGATGCCCACCGAGCGGGCGATCTGCCGCAGTTCGGCCTCGTCCAGTTCCGGGTTCTTGCCCTTGACCAGGGCGTAGGCGCGTTGCTCGGCTTCGTCGAGCAGGTCGATCAGCTTCACCGTGCCGCCGTCGCGGGTCTTGAACGGGCGACCGTCGGCGCCGTTCATGGTGCCGAAGCCCATGTGTTCCAGCTCCATGGCCTGGTGCACGAAGCCGGCGCGGCGCGCCACCTCGAAGGCCATCTGGAAGTGCAGGGCCTGGCGCTGGTCGACGAAGTACAGGGCGCGGTCGGCCTTCAGCACCTGGCTGCGAAAACGCATGGCGGCCAGGTCGGTGGTCGAGTACAGGTAGCCGCCGCCGGCCTTCTGCACGATCACCGGCAGCGGATTGCCTTCGGCGTTCTTGAACTCCTCGAGGAACACGCACTGGGCGCCGTTGTCCTCGGTCAGCAGGCCCTTGTCGCGCAGCGCCTGGACGATCCCCGGCAGCTCGGCGTTATAGGCGCTCTCGCCCTTGACGTCGGCCTTGCTCAGCTTGACGCCGAGACGGTCGTAGACCTCCTGGGCGTGACCGAGGGACAGGTCGTTGAACTGGTTCCACAGGCGCAGGCATTCGCTGTCGCCGGCCTGCAGCTGGACCACCAGCTGGCGGGCGCGGTCGGCGAACTCGGGCGACTCGTCGAAGCGCTTCTTCGCCGCGCGGTAGAAGGTCTCGAGGTCCGCCAGCTCGGGCGAGCTGAAGCCCTTGGGCTGCTCCATCACATAAGCCAGCAGCATGCCGAACTGGGTGCCCCAGTCGCCGACGTGGTTCTGCCGGATCACCTCGTCGCCGAGGAACTCGAGGACCCGCGCCACGCCGTCGCCGATGATGGTCGAGCGCAGATGGCCGACGTGCATCTCCTTGGCCAGGTTGGGCGAGGACAGGTCGATCACCACGCGCTGCGGGCTGCCGGCCTTGCGCACGCCGAGGTGCGCGTCGGCCAGCGCCGCTTCCAGGCGCCCGGCCAGGGCATCGCTGTTCTGGAAGAAGTTGAGGAAGCCCGGGCCGGCGATCTCCACCTTGCTGATCTGCGGGTCGGCCGGCAGCGCGGCGATCAGTTTCTCGGCCAGCTCGCGCGGCTTCATGGCCGCCGGCTTCGCCAGCATCAGGGCGATGTTGCTGGCGAAGTCGCCGTGGCTCTTGTCCTTGGTGTTCTCCACCTGGATCGCCGGGCTCAGGCCTTCGGGCAGCACGCCTTCGGTGGTCAGGCGGGTCAGGGCTTGCTGGATCAGGTGGCGAATGCTGTCTTTCATGGTCTGCTCGTCCGGCCGCGTGGGGCGGCGGCGCCCTGGGGCGCTGGTTGAAAACTGCGCATTATCCGTGGCCCATCCGGGCTTGCCAACCGCTGTCGTCTTTGATCAGAACAGATCGATCGGGTCGACATCCAGCGACCAGCGCACCGCGCGGCCGCTGGGCATCTGCTCCAGCGCCGCCAGCCAGCTGTGCAGCAGGCGGTGCAGCGGTGCCCTGGCGCTGCTCTGCAACAGCAATTGGGCGCGGTAGCGGCCGGCGCGGCGCTCCATCGGCGCCGGCACCGGGCCGAGCAGTTCGATGCCGTCCAGTTGCAGCTCGTTCACCAGCAGTTCGGCCTCGTTGCACGCCTCGTCGAGGAAGCCCTCGGCCTGCCCCGGCTTGTGCGCCTCGGCGCGCAGCAGGGCCAGGTGGCAGAAGGGCGGCAGGCCGGCGTCGCGGCGCTCGCTCAGCGCCTGCTCGGCGAAGGCGAAGTAACCCTGCTCGGTCAGCTGCACCAATAAAGGGTGGTCGGCCAGGTGGCTCTGGATGATCACCTTGCCCGCTTCCTCGGCGCGGCCGGCGCGACCGGCGACCTGGACGATCAGCTGGGCCATGCGCTCGCTGGCGCGGAAGTCTGCGGAGAACAGGCCGCCGTCGGCATCGAGGATCGCCACCAGGGTGACGCGGGGGAAGTGATGGCCCTTGGCGAGCATCTGGGTGCCGACCAGGATGCACGGTTCGCCGCGCTGGATGGTGTTGAACAGCGTGTTCATGGCCTCCTTGCGCGCCGTGCTGTCGCGGTCCACGCGCAGCACCGGTACCTGGGGGAAGAGGATCGCCAGGCGCTCCTCGGCGCGCTCGGTGCCGGCGCCGACCGGGCGCAGGTCGAGCTTCTGGCATTTCGGGCAGTGACTGGGCCGGCGTTCGACGTGGCCGCAATGGTGGCAGCGCAGTTCGTTGGAGCGCTGGTGCACGGTCATTCGCGCATCGCAGCGCGGGCACTCGGAGAGCCAGCCGCAGTCGTGGCACAGCAGGGTCGGGGCGAAGCCGCGGCGGTTGAGGAATACCAGCACCTGCTGGCCGGCCGCCAGGGTCTGGCGGATGGCCTGCTGCATCGGGCCGGAGATGCCCGAGTCCAGCGGCAGGCTTTTCACATCCAGGCGCAGGAAGCGCGGAGGATGGGCGCCGCCGGCGCGCCGCTCGAGGCGCAGCAGCTGGTAGCGACCGCTGTTGGCATTGTGCAGGCTTTCCAGCGAGGGGGTGGCCGAGCCGAGCAGGATCGGCACGTTCTCCTGGCGGGCGCGCACCAGGGCCAGGTCGCGGGCGTGGTAGCGCAGGCCCTCCTGCTGTTTATAGGAGGCGTCGTGCTCCTCGTCGATGATGATCAGCCCCGGGCGCTGCATCGGCGTGAACAGCGCCGAGCGGGTGCCGATGATGATGTCGGCCTCGCCGTCGCGCGCCGCCAGCCAGGCGTCCAGGCGCTCGCGGTCGTTGACCGCCGAGTGCAGCAGGGCGATGCGTGCATTGAAGCGCCGCTCGAAGCGCGCCAGGGTCTGTGGGCCGAGGTTGATCTCCGGAATCAGCACCAGGGCCTGCTTGCCGGCCTCCAGGGTGGCGCGGATCAGTTGCAGGTAGACCTCGGTCTTGCCGCTGCCGGTCACTCCGGCCAGGAGAAAGGCGCCGAAGCGGCCGAAGCCGGCGCGCACGGCGCGCTCGGCGACCTGCTGCTCGGCGTTCAGCGGCAGCTCGGGCTGCGCCAGCCAGCTGGCGTGCCGCTCGCGGGCGGCGTGGCGGCGCACCTCGATGCGCACCAGGCCCTTCTCCCGCAACAGCTCGAGGCTGTCCTTGTTCAGCTGCAGCTGGCTGAGCAGCTGGTGGGCGACCCCGTGGGGGTGCTGGGCGATGACCTTCAGTGCCTGGCGCTGGCGCGGTGCGCGGGCCAGGCGCGGATCGTCCGGCTGGGCGCCTTCGCTGAGCAGCCAAAAGCGCTCCTGGCGGGCCTCGGCGGGCTCGCCCTGGCGCAACAGCACCGGCAGCGCCCAACTGAGGGTGTCGCCGAGGCTGTGCTGGTAGTACTGCGCCGTCCACAGGCACAGGCGAAACAGCGCCGGTGGCAGCGGCGGTTGGCTGTCGAGCAAGGCCAGGGCCGGTTTGAGCTTGTCCGCCGGCACCTCGCTGTGGTCGCACACCTCGATCAGGATGCCGATCAGCTCGCGGCGGCCGAACGGTACGCGCAGGCGCATGCCCGGTTGCAAGGCTGCGCGCGGCACGCCGGGGGGCGCGCGGTAGTCGAACAGGCGGCGCAGCGGTGACGGCAGGGCGAGGCGCAGAATGGCGTCGGGCACGCAGAGGCTCCAGGCAAGGGTGCGGCGATCTTAGCATGGGCGCGCGCGACGGCCGGCAGGGGCCCTGGCTTGCATCGGGTTGTCGGTCTGGTATCATCCGCGACCTATTTCCGTGCGGTATCCAACAATAGTGTTGGGTGGCGGCACGTCAGCCCCGAGGAATGCACCATGAAAGCCGATATCCACCCGAACTACGAAGCAATCACCGCTACCTGCAGCTGTGGCAACGTAATCGAAACTCGCTCCACCCTGGCCAAGCCGCTGAGCCTGGACGTGTGCAACGAGTGCCACCCGTTCTACACCGGCAAGCAGAAGATGCTGGATACCGGCGGCCGTGTTGACCGCTTCAAGCAGCGCTTCGGCATGTTCGGCGCCAGCAAGTAAGCAGGCGACCCGCGAGGAAGAGCCGCTTGGCTGGTTCCGTGCTACTGAGAAAGGCGTCCCTTGTGGGCGCCTTTTTCGTTTGTGCAGTGTTCCAGGCCCCAGCGCAGGCGTTGTGTCCGCCGGCGGGGCCGTTGCAGGTCGCCGAGGTGCAGCGGGTGGTGGATGGCGACACCCTGCGCCTGCTGGACGGCCGCAGCGTGCGCCTGATCGGCCTGAACAGCCCCGAGCTGGGGCGCCAGGGGCGTTCCGCCGAGGCTTTCGCCGAGGCGGCCCGGCGTCGCCTCGCCGAACTGGTGGCGGCCAGCGGCGGGCGCGTCGGCCTGCATCTTGGGCGCGAAGCCCGGGACCGCTATGGACGCGTGCTCGCCCATGCCTACGACGGTCGGGGGCATAATCTTGAGGCGCAGTTGTTGGCCGAGGGGCTCGGTTACCTGGTGGCGATTCCGCCCAACCTGGCGCTGCTGGAGTGCCAGCGTGCCGCCGAGCGTGCCGCGCGCGGCGCCCGTGCCGGATTGTGGCGGCGCGAGCCGCTGCTGTCGCCGCAGCAGCTCGCGCGCAGCGGCTTTGCCTTGGTGCGCGGGCGAGTCGAGCGCGTCGAACGCAACGGCGGTGGCGTCTGGCTGGAGCTGGACGGTCCCCTGGTGCTGCGCGTGGCGCCCTCGGCCCTGCGCCATTTCGACTCGCAGCGCCTGCAAGGCCTTGTCGGGCAGCGGGTCGAGGCCCGCGGCTGGGTGGTTGACCGCCAACGGCGCGGCGGCGTAAAACCAGGACAGGCCCGTTGGCTGTTGCCGCTGAGCCATGAGGCGATGCTGGAGGTGGTGCGATGAAGCTGCGTTGCGTGCTTGTGCTGCTGGGGCTGCTGCAGCTCGTGGGGTGTGCGGTCAATCCCGCGACCGGGCGCAGTGACTTCGTGATGATGAGCGAGGCTCAGGAGCTGGAACTGGGTCGGCGCTACAATCAGCAGATTCTCAAGCAGTATCCGCGCTACGCCGACGAGCGGCTGCAAGCTTACGTCCAGCAGGTCGGCGAGCGTGTCGCCCGGCACAGCCATCGCAGCCAGCTCAACTACCAGTTCACCGTGGTGGACAGCCCCGACATCAATGCCTTCGCCGTGCCGGGCGGCTACATCTATATACACCGTGGGCTGCTGGCCTATCTCAACTCGGAAGCCGAGCTGGCAGCCGTGCTGGGGCATGAGGTGGGGCACGTCACCGCGCGCCACAGCGTGCAGCAGCAGAGTCAGTCGAGCGCCTGGAACATCCTCGGCCAGGCGGTGGCGATCGGCACCGGCATCGGCGCCGCCGGCGACCTGGCCAATGTCCTCGGCGGGGCCTTCGTCCGCGGTTACGGCCGCGACATGGAGCTCGAGGCCGATGGCCTCGGGGCGCAGTATCTGGCGCGCAGCGGCTACGATCCGCAGGCGATGATCGAGGTGGTCAAGGTGCTCAAGGCGCAGGAGGACTTCGCCCGCGATCAGGCCGCCCAACGTGGCCAGTCCAGTCCGCCGAGCGGCTACCACGGGGTGTTCGACACCCACCCGGACAATGACCGGCGCCTGCGGCAGGTGCTGGGCCCGGCCCGGGCGCTGGCGACGGGGCAGCAGGAGGTCAATCGCGAGACTTTTCTCAAGCGCCTCGACGGTCTGCCGTTCGGTGATTCGGCGGCCACTGGGGTGCGCCGGGGGCAGCGTTTCTACCATGGCGAACTGGGCATCACCCTGGGCTTTCCCGATGGCTGGAGCCTCATCAATCGCGCGGATGCGCTGATCGGCCACTCCGCCGACCAGCAGGCATTCATCGCCATGACGCTGGAAGGCAATCCCAGGGGCCTGAGTGCCAGGCAGCTGCTGCGTCAGCGCGTCGGCGGCCAGCCCCTCGCGGCGGAGCGCGAGCTGCGGCAGACCGGCTTGTCGGGATACAGCGCGATCATTCCCGGCAGTGCCCCGCGGCGCGTCGCGGCACTGCTGCACGGCGAGCGAGCCTACCTGTTCGTCGCCGCCGTGCGCGGGAGTGCCTCGCTGGAAAGCCAGGATGCCCGCTTTCTCGAGGTGATCGGCAGCTTTCGGCCGATCACGGTCGCCGAACGCAAGCTGGCCGAGCCGCTGCGCCTGGATATCGTCACGGTGAAACAAGGACAGACCATGGCCGAGCTGGCCAGGCGCAGCAAGCTGCCGGGGGATGCCGAGGCCAGCCTTCGTTTGCTCAACAACCTCTACCCGGTGGGCGAGCCGCGCCCCGGTGATCGCGTCAAGGTCGTGCATTAGCGGACTGTCGTCAGGCTGACCTGACGGTCTTGTGCCCTTGTATACAAGTTGCGTATCCTCGCACGCCAGCCTGTTCAACAGCCAAAAAGCGGAAATGCCACTATGTCTGATCTGAAAACTGCCGCTCTCGAGTATCACGCCCAGCCCCGCCCCGGGAAACTGAGTGTCGAGCTGACCAAGCCCACCGCTACCGCCCGCGACCTGTCGCTGGCCTACAGCCCGGGCGTCGCCGAGCCGGTGCGCGAGATCGCCCGAGATCCCGAGCTTGCCTACCGCTACACCGGCAAGGGCAACCTGGTGGCGGTCATTTCCGACGGTACCGCGATCCTCGGCCTGGGCGATCTCGGCCCGCTGGCGTCCAAGCCGGTCATGGAAGGCAAGGGTGTGCTGTTCAAGCGTTTTGCCGGCATTGACGTGTTCGACATCGAGGTCGACTCGGAAAGCCCGCAGGCCTTCATCGATACCGTCAAGCGCATTTCCATCACTTTCGGCGGCATCAACCTGGAGGACATCAAGGCGCCCGAGTGCTTCGAGATCGAGCGCGCCTTGATCGAGCAGTGCGACATTCCGGTGTTCCACGATGACCAGCACGGCACCGCGATCGTTACCGCGGCCGGCATGCTCAACGCCCTGGAGATTGCCGGCAAGAGCCTGGAGCAGGCGAAGATCGTCTGCCTCGGTGCCGGTGCCGCGGCGGTCTCCTGCATGAAGCTGCTGGTGAGCATGGGGGCCAAGGTCGAGAACATCTACATGATCGACCGCAAGGGCGTGATCCACGCCGGTCGCGACGACCTGAACCAGTACAAGGCCGTGTTCGCCACCGAAACCGCCAAGCGCACCCTGGCCGACGCCCTGGAGGGTGCCGATGTGTTCGTCGGCCTGTCCGGCGCCAACCTGCTGAGCCAGGAAGATCTCAAGCGCATGGCGGCCAACCCCATCGTGTTCGCCTGCTCCAACCCCGATCCGGAGATCAAGCCTGAGCTGGCCCACGAGGTGCGCAACGACGTGATCATGGCCACCGGTCGCTCGGACTATCCGAACCAGGTCAACAACGTGCTGGGCTTCCCCTTCATCTTCCGTGGTGCTCTGGACGTTCGCGCCACCCGCATCAACGAGGAAATGAAGATCGCCGCCGCCCTCGCCCTGCGTGACCTGGCCAAGCTGCCGGTGCCGCAGGAAGTCTGTGACGCCTACGGCGGTATCAGTCTGGAGTTCGGCCGCGAGTACATCATTCCGAAACCGATGGACCCGCGCCTGATCACCCTGGTGTGCGACGCGGTGGCCAAGGCCGCCATTGAGAGCGGCGTGGCGACCCTGCCCTATCCGAAGCACTACCCGCTGAAGTCGGTGGATGACGTGTTCAACGGCTAAGGCCGGCGCAATAAAAAACCCGCTTCGGCGGGTTTTTTGTTTTCTGCTTCAGCGCGGCGGGCGCCTCGAGCCGAAGCGCGCCACCTCCGTGGCTCTAGAACAGGTCCAGCGGCGCCACTTCGTCTGCTGGCAGCGGGCTGCCGGGAATGCCCAGGCCCGGATCGAGCTCGCTCATCGGCGGCGGCGAGTCCTCGCTCTTGAAGACCTCGAAATAGGCATCCGGCGTGCCGGGCAGGGCTGTGCGACCGCTGTGTGGATCGATGCGCAGGGTCAGCAGTCCGCTGGGCTCTGCCGGTGGGTGGTTGGGCTTGTCCTTGAGGGCTTCGCCCATGTAGCTCATCCAGATCGGCAGGGCGACGGTGCCGCCGTATTCGTGGCGCCCGAGGCTTTCCGGCTGGTCGAAACCAGTCCAGACCGTGGTCACATAGTCGGCGTTGTAACCGGAGAACCAGCTGTCCTTGGATTCGTTGGTGGTGCCGGTCTTGCCGGCCAGGTCGTCGCGCCCCAGGGCCATGGCCCGCCGCCCGGTGCCGCGCCGGATCACGTCCTGCAGCATGCTGGTCATGATGTAGGCGGTGCGTTCGTCGATGATCCGCTCGGCGGCCACGGGCCCGGTGGGGCTGGACGGCGCGCTGTCCGCGTGGGCGGTGGTGATCAGGCCGTCCTCGCTCGGCTTCACCTCGCCTAACTGCCCGCTTGGCACTCTCGGCGGGTTGGCGATGAACAGCGTCTGGCCCTGGCGGTCCTCGATCCGCTCGATCAGGTAGGGCTGGATCTTGTAGCCGCCGTTGGCGAAGGCCGTCCAGCCTGTGGCCACCTCGAGGGGCGTCAGGTTCGCCGTGCCCAGGGCCAGCGACAGGTTGCGCGGCAGATCCTGCTTGTTGAAACCGAAGCGACTGACGTAGTCCAGGGCGTGCTCGATGCCGATGGCCTGCAGCAGGCGGATCGACACTAGGTTGCGCGACTTGTACAGGGCCTCGCGCAGGCGGATCGGGCCGAGGAAGGTGTTGTTGTCGTTCTTCGGCCGCCACACCTGATCCAGGTAGTCGTCGACGAACACGATCGGGGCATCGTTGACCAGGCTGGCGGCGGTGTAGCCACTGTCCAGTGCGGCGCTGTAGATGAACGGCTTGAAGCTCGACCCCGGCTGGCGCTTGGCCTGTGCCGCGCGGTTGTAGTTGCTTTGTTCGAAGGAGAAGCCGCCGACCAGGGCGCGAATGGCGCCATTGCGCGGGTCGAGCGAGACCAGCGCGCCCTGCGCCGCGGGGAGCTGGACGAAGCGCAGGCTGCCGTCCTCCTGGCGCTGTACGCGCACCAGGTCGCCGACCTGGACCACGTCTGCCGGCTGCTTCGGTCGAGGGCCGAGGCTGTTGGTGTTGAGGAACGGGCGGGCCCATTTCATGCTGTCCCAGGCTACCGCTTCCTCCGCTCCGCTGCGGCTGAGGACGAGGATGCCGCTGGCTTCGACCTGGGTGACGATCACCGGTTCGAGGCCGCCGAGGGAGCTCTGTTTGGCCAGTTCGCTCAGCCAGGTCTGCCGGGTCATCCCGGGCAGGCGGCTCTCCGGTCCGCGATAGCCATGGCGCTGGTCGTAGTCGATCAGGCCCTCGCGCACCGCCCGATTGGCCGTGGCCTGCAGGTCGCTCGGCACCGTGGTGGTGACATTGAAGCCCTCGGTATAGGCGTCACTGCCGAAGCGCCCGACCATCTCCGCGCGGGCCATTTCCGCCACATAGGGGGCGGCGACTTCCGGGGTGGGGACGTGGTGACTGGCGTCGATCGGCTCGGCCAGCGCCTGTTCATAGCGCTGCTGATCGATCCGGCCGAGCCGGCGCATGCGGCCGAGAATCCAGTCGCGACGCTCTTGGGCGCGGGTCGGGTTGACCAGCGGGTTGAAGCGCGAAGGGGCCTTCGGCAGGCCGGCGATCATCGCCATCTGCGCCAGGCTCAGGTCGCGAATCGATTTGCCGTAGTAGACCTGGGCCGCGGCCTCGATGCCATATGCCCGGTTGCCGAGGTAGATCTTGTTGACGTAGAGCTCGAGGATCTCGTCCTTGCTCAGCTCGCGCTCGATCTGCAGGGCCAGGAGGATCTCGTTGATCTTGCGCGAGAAGCTCCGCTCGCTGGTGAGGAAGAAGTTCTTCGCCACCTGCATGGTGATGGTGCTGCCACCGGACTGGATCTGCCCGCTCTTCAATATTTGCGTGGCAGCGCGCAACAGGCTGGTCACGTCGACGCCATAATGATTTGCAAAGTTGTCGTCTTCGGCGGCGAGCAAGGCGTTGGTGAAATCCGCCGGGATGTCCGCGAAGGCTATGGGTGAGCGGCGCATCTCGCCGAACTCTGCGATCAGCTTGGCGTCGCTGCTGTAGACGCGCAGAGGGATCTGCAGCTGAATGCTGCGCAGCGATTCGACGGACGGAAGGCTGGGGCTAAGATAGAGGAACGCGCCGCTCAAACTGAGTAACAGCCCGCAAAAGACGGCGACACAAGACCAGCAGAAAAACTTCAGCAGACGCATCAAGATTCTTGGATTTCCAGATAAAAGAACGAGTTAAGCGGAAGGCGGAGTCAAAAGGGGAAAACTGTTCACATTATAAGCGTTTTTTTTCCTGGGGAGCCATTTGCGCTTCTGTCAAGACTGTTATTTAATGTGAAAAAACATAAATAGTCCGTAAGTCGCGGATGCCAATAGGAAATCGGTCGTGCTAGGGCTCTTCAATAAGAATGCGAATACGCTGCTGGGGATCGATATCAGTTCGACCTCGGTAAAGCTCCTCGAATTGAGTCGCTCCGGAAGCCGCTACAAGGTAGAGGCTTACGCAGTCGAGCCGCTCCCGCCAAATGCTGTGGTCGAGAAGAATATCGCCGAGTTGGAAGGTGTCGGCCAGGCGCTTTCCCGCGTGCTGAGCAAGGCTAAGACCGGAGTGAAGTCGGTTGCCGTCGCGGTGGCCGGCTCGGCGGTGATCACCAAGACCATCGAAATGGAGGCGGGGCTCTCCGACGATGAGCTGGAGAATCAGCTGAAGATCGAGGCTGATCAGTACATCCCTTATCCGCTTGAGGAAGTGGCCATCGACTTCGAGGTGCAGGGCGTTTCGTCAAGAAATCCAGAGCGTGTCGAAGTGCTGCTGGCGGCTTGCCGCAAGGAGAACGTCGAAGTTCGCGAGGCAGCATTGGCCCTGTCTGGCCTGACGGCCAAGGTCGTCGACGTCGAAGCCTATGCGCTGGAGCGGGCTTACGGCTTGCTAGCCGAGCAGCTGGGCAGCGGCCAGGAGGAGCTGACCGTGGCCGTGGTCGATATCGGTGCGACGATGACGACCCTGAGCGTGCTGCACAACGGTCGTACCATCTACACCCGCGAGCAGTTGTTCGGGGGCAAGCAGCTGACCGAGGAGATCCAACGGCGCTACGGGCTTTCCGTGGAAGAGGCGGGGCTCGCGAAGAAGCAGGGCGGCCTGCCTGACGATTATGACAGCGAGGTGTTGCAGCCGTTCAAAGAAGCGGTCGTGCAGCAGGTGTCGCGCTCCCTGCAGTTCTTCTTCGCGGCGGGTCAGTTCAACGATGTCGATTACATCCTGCTTGCGGGTGGTACGGCTTCCATTCCGGATCTGGATCGCCTGATTCAGCAGAAGATCGGCACGCAAACGCTTGTGGCCAACCCGTTCGCCGACATGGCACTGGGCAGCAGGGTCAATGCCGGGGCGCTGGCCAGTGATGCCCCATCGTTGATGATTGCCTGTGGTTTGGCCATGAGGAGTTTTGACTAATGGCACGGATTAACCTGCTTCCATGGCGCGAGCAACTGCGCGAGGAACGCAAGCAGCGCTTCCTGGTCACGCTCGGCGGAGTCCTGGCGGTTGCGGCCGGTATTGTGTTTCTCGGCGATCAGTATTTGAACGGGGCAATCGAGCAGCAGAACGCGCGTAATGAATTCGTGCGCAAGGAAATCGCCGTACTGGATGCCCGCATCAAGGAGATCAGCGAACTGAAAACCCGGCGCCAGCAACTGTTGGAGCGGATGAAGATCATTCAGGACCTGCAGGGTAACCGGCCGATCATTGGTCGCGTGTTCGATCAGCTGGTTCGGACCTTGCCGGATGGCGTGTATTTTACGGGCCTTAAGCTGACTGGAAAAAATATCGCCATTGTCGGGGCCGCGGAGTCGAACAACCGGGTGTCCAACTTGATGCGTAACTTGGACTCTTCCGAATGGCTAGAGTCTCCAAATTTGACGGAGGTCAAGGCGGTCACGGCTGGAGCTGTCGATCAAGCTAACGTGTTTCAGTTGACCGTGCAGCAAACGCAGCCGGGCCTGGCAGAGGAGGCCAAGCAATGAGCCTGAGTGAGACGCTAGACAGCTTGCGTAAGGTCGATATTAGCGATCTCGATTTTAATAATGTTGGCTCATGGCCGGCAGCGGTAAAATTCATCGCTGGGAGCTTGTTGTTAGTGGTTGTCCTGGCTCTTGGCTATAACTTCCATCTTAAGGATTTGCAGGCGCAGCTGGAAGTGCAGCAAAGTGAAGAGGTCGCGCTCAAGGAGCAGTTCGCGACCAAGGCCTTTCAAGCTGCCAATCTTGAGGCATATAAAGAGCAGATGAAGGAAATGGAAGTGTCTTTTGGCGCCCTCTTGAGGCAGCTGCCAAGTGATACGGAAGTGCCTGGGCTGCTTGAGGATATTACGCGTACCGGGCTTGGCAGTGGTTTGGAGTTTGAAGAAATTAGGCTGCTGCCAGAGGTTACTCAGCAGTTCTACATTGAGCTACCAATCCAGATAAAGGTGGTCGGCGCCTATCATGATCTCGCGACCTTTGTCAGCGGTGTTGCCAGCTTGCCGCGGATTGTGACGCTGCATGACTTTGAGCTCGTGCCGGCGACCAAGGACAGTACCTCGAAACTTAGAATGGATATTCTGGCAAAGACCTATCGCTATAACGATAAGGGGGTGCAGCAATGATTCGCTCCCACGTGCTGGTGCTGGCTATTGCTGTTGGCCTGACTGGATGCAATTCTGGCGGTGACTTCGGCGATTTGCAGGCATATATGGACGAAGTTCGCGCTCGTCCGAAAGGGGCCGTCGAGCCTCTGCCGAAATTCCAGCCCTACGAGAGCTTCACCTACAGTGCGGCAGCATTGCGCAGTCCGTTCCAGCCTCCGATCAAGATTGATATGGCTCAACGCCAGAAGGGCTCCCAGGAAGTCCGGCCTGATGAAGCTCGCGTCAGGCAATTTCTAGAGGGTTTCAATATCGAAATTTTCGAGATGGTCGGTACGCTTGCTAAGGAGGAAGACGTCTTTGCCTTGGTGAGTGGCGCTGGTGGCGTTCATCGGGTCAAGGTGGGCGATTATCTCGGGCGTAATCATGGGCGCATTCTCGCAATTGATGAATCCAAAATCGATGTAATCGAAATCGTTCCAGATGGTGAGGGTGGTTGGCTCGAGCGGCCGCGCAGTCTTGCCCTTAAGGAGCGCTCTTGAGGGAGCTAAATTAATATGAAGAAAAATAATCGGTCTGCTCAACGGAACCTGAGAATGAATAGCTCCCTTTCTTATCTGGGCGTATCTCTGTTGGCGGTGCTGTTCTCGCCGACTTTGCTTGCTGCGAACCTTCAGACTCTAGATGTCGCGGCGCTGCCGGGGGATCGGGTGGAGTTGAAGCTTTCGTTCGATGAGCCGGTTTCCGCACCTCGTGGCTATACGATTGAACAACCAGCGCGAATCGCATTGGACCTGCCCGGAGTTTCTAATAAGTTGGGCGCTAAAAATCGCGAGCTAGGAGTTGGCAACGCCCGTAGTGTGACCGTGGTTGAAGCCAAGGACCGGACTCGCTTGATCATCAATCTGACAAGCCTGTCGCCATATAGCACCCGAGTTGAGGGTAATGACCTGTATGTGCTGGTGGGTGAGGGCGGCAGCCGAAGCGCGTTGTCCCTCCAGTCCACTGTCGCCGCCCCGGCGCCCGCAACGGTGCCTGCGCCCAAGGTCTATGCAGCGCAGAGTAAGGCTATCAGCAATATCGACTTTCAACGTGGTGAGCAGGGAGAGGGTAATGTGGTAATTACCCTGTCGGATGCATCTGTGAGTCCGGATATTCAGGAACAGGGCGGTAAGATACGACTCGATTTCGCGAAAACCCAGTTGCCCGATGCATTGCGAGTTCGCTTGGATGTCAAGGACTTCGCCACCCCGGTACAGTTCGTTAGCGCGACGGGGTCAGCTGAGAAAGCGAGCATCGTCATAGAGCCGACAGGCGTCTATGACTACTTGGCGTATCAGACAGACAATAAGCTCACGCTCAGTATCAAACCGCTGACTCAGGATGAGGTCGATAAGCGCAAGAGCGAGCGCTTTGCGTATAGCGGTGAAAAGCTTTCTTTGAATTTCCAGGATATTGACGTCCGCTCGGTGCTTCAGTTGATTGCTGACTTCACGGATTTGAATCTGGTTGCCAGTGATACCGTCGAGGGTAACATCACGTTACGCCTGCAGAATGTGCCGTGGGATCAGGCGCTGGATCTGGTTCTTAAAACCAAGGGTTTAGACAAGCGCCAGGTTGGTAATGTGCTCTTGGTTGCACCTGCCGATGAGATCGCAGCGCGCGAGCGTCAGGAGCTTGAGGCGCAGAAACAAATCGCAGAGCTGGCGCCTTTGCGTCGCGAGCTGATTCAGGTTAACTACGCTAAAGCGGCTGATATGGCTAAGCTGTTCCAGTCGGTCACAAGTGCAGATGGTGCTAGTGATGAGCGTGGCTCCATCACCGTTGATGATAGGACTAATAGTATTATTGCCTATCAGACGCAGGATAGGCTTGATGAGTTGCGCCGCATTGTGGCTCAGCTCGATGTGGCTGTTCGGCAGGTCATGATTGAGGCCCGCATTGTTGAGGCAAATGTCGATTATGACAAGAGTCTTGGGGTCCGATGGGGTGGGGCTTCGCTGGGTGACAATAATTGGAATGTCTTTGGGCGTGGTCAGCGTCTTTCGCTGGAGGAGGCGGAGGACGGTCCCAGTACGATTAAAGTGCCGTTCAACGCGCCTTTCGTTGATATAGGTGCATCCAACGCTACCTCTGGTATTGGTATCGGCTTCATTACCAACAATACAGTCCTCGATCTCGAACTGTCCGCCATGGAGAAGACTGGCAATGGCGAGATAGTATCGCAGCCTAAGGTGGTCACCTCGGATAAGGAAACTGCGAAGATTCTCAAGGGCTCTGAGGTTCCATATCAGGAAGCTAGTTCAAGTGGCGCTACTAGTACTTCCTTTAAGGAGGCGGCCCTGGCGCTGGAGGTTACGCCCCAAATTACGCCGGATAATCGTATTATCATTGAGGTCAAAGTCACCAAGGATGAGCCCGATTTCGCCAATGCGTTGAATGGTGTACCCCCGATTAAGAAAAACGAGGTTAATGCGAAGGTATTGGTGTCTGATGGCGAGACGATTGTCATTGGTGGTGTGTTCAGCAATACGCAAACAAAGTCGGTAGACAAGGTTCCGCTTCTGGGAGACCTGCCATTCCTTGGGCGTCTGTTCAGGCGTGATACTGTCACTGATCAAAAGTCAGAGTTGCTGATCTTCCTTACGCCTCGCATTCTCAATAATCAGGCCATTGCTGTGAGTCGTTGATATAGTGCGAAATCTGATCCTCATTGGCCCGATGGGTGCTGGCAAAAGCACCATCGGGCGTCTGCTTGCCAAGGAACTGCGCTTGCCGTTCAAGGACTCGGATAAGGAAGTCGAGCAGCGAACGGGTGCCGATATTCCGTGGATTTTCGATGTTGAGGGCGAGCAAGGGTTTCGCGAGCGCGAGCAGGCGGTGATTGCCGAGTTGTGCGAGGTCGATGGCATGGTGCTGGCGACCGGGGGCGGGGCGGTGTTGCGTCCGGAGAATCGCGCGGCGCTGAGGCGGGGTGGGCGAGTCGTCTACCTGCATGCCTCGGTTGTGCAGCAGCTCGACCGCACCTCGCGTGATCGCAATCGGCCTTTGTTGCGTACCGCAGATCCGGCCAAGGTGCTCAGTGATTTGCTGGCGATACGCGACCCGCTGTATCGGGAAATTGCCGATGTAGTCGTGGAAACCGACGAGCGCCCGCCGCGTATGGTCGTGCAGGAAATACTGGAGCGTCTGGAGGCGTTGCCGCCCCGTTAAAGCGCGGCCTGAACTGCGCTATCCTAGGGCCCTTTTCAACTCGGGGGCTCCATGCAAACTCTTCAGGTCGATCTCGGTGAGCGCAGCTATCCCATCTATATCGGTGCCGACTTGCTGGGTCGCCCCGATTTGTTGGCGCCACACATAGTCGGGCGGCAGGTCGCCATTGTCACTAATGAGACGGTGGCGCCGCTCTATCTCAAAGCTCTCGAATCTGCCTTGAGTGGCTATGCGGTGACCTCCATCATCCTGCCTGATGGCGAGGTCTACAAGACTTGGGAGACCTTGCAGAAGATCTTCGACGGCCTGCTGGCTGCCCGGCATGACCGGCGTACCACGGTGATCGCCCTGGGGGGCGGGGTGATCGGCGATATGGCCGGCTTTGCCGCGGCCTGTTATCAGCGAGGGGTCAATTTCATTCAGGTGCCGACCACGCTGTTGTCGCAGGTGGATTCCTCGGTTGGCGGGAAGACGGGCATCAATCATCCGCTTGGCAAGAACATGGTGGGAGCCTTCTATCAGCCTCAGGCCGTAGTGATCGATACGGCCAGCCTAGCCACCCTGCCGGCCCGTGAGCTCTCCGCGGGGCTGGCGGAAGTGATCAAGTACGGGCTCATTTGCGACGAGCCGTTTCTTTCCTGGCTCGAGGACAATATGGCGGCGCTGAGGGCGTTGAACCAGGCGGCGCTGACCACGGCCATCGAGCGCTCCTGTGCCGCCAAGGCGCGGGTGGTGGGGGCCGACGAGCGCGAATCGGGCGTGCGCGCCACGCTCAATCTGGGGCATACCTTCGGCCATGCCATCGAGACCCATCAAGGCTATGGCGTCTGGCTGCATGGTGAGGCTGTTGCGGCGGGCACTGTCATGGCCCTGGAGATGTCCAGGCGCCTGGGCTGGATTAGCGTCGCGGATCGGGATAGGGCGGTTCGGCTGTTTCAGGCCGCCGGGTTGCCGGTGGTTCCGCCGAGTAATATGCAGCCCGACGACTTTATCGAGCACATGGCGGTGGACAAGAAGGTCCTCGACGGCCGCCTGCGGTTGGTCCTGCTGCGTAGCCTGGGCGAGGCGGTGGTGACCGCCGATTTTTCGCGCGAGATTTTGCATGCCACCCTCTGCGCGGATTACGCGGCGCTGGTGGATCAGTTAAAAAACCAATGAGTGCCCAATGACCAGTCTGCACGCTGACGAGGCCTTCCTCGATCATTACCATTTCAGCCATGACCCATTCGCGGCCAGGGTGCCGGGCTTCAAGTTCTTCCCGGCCCAGCGCAAGCCCGTGCTCGGTCAGCTGCATCACCTCGCGCGCTACAGCCAGCTATTGCTGGTGGTGACGGGGCCGCTGGGCAGTGGCAAGACCCTGCTGCGCCAGGCGCTGGTGGCCAGCACCAACAAACAGGCGGTGCACAGCGTCGTGCTTTCTGCCCGTGGGGCGGCGGAGCCGGGGGCGGTGCTGCGTCAGGTTGCCCAGGGTTTGCACATTCAGCAGGCCGATCACTCGGCAATCCTGGCGCAGGTCGGGCAGTTGGCGCTGACCGGTCAGGAAGTCTATGTGCTGGTCGATGATGCGGAGCAACTCAGTGACGCAGCCCTGGCCAGTCTGTTGGCGCTGGCCGAGGGCAATGCCGAAGGGCGTGCGCATGTCTTTCTGTTCGCCGAGCCGCAATTGGTCGCCAGGCTGGAGGCGCTGGTCGAAGGTGAGGAGTGTTTCCATGCGCTGGCGCTGCAACCCTACAGCGAAGATGAGACGCGCGACTATCTGGCGCAGCGCCTAGAGGGTGCGGGTCAGGGAATCGAGTTGCTGTCGGATCAGCAGGTGGCGCAGATCCATGAGCATTCCGTGGGTTGGCCGGGCGGTATCAACGAGTCCGCGCGGGAGGCGCTGATCGAGGCGATGCTGGCTCAGAAGGGGGCGGCGCGACGTGCGGGGATGGGCTTGAGTTTGCCGCGCAAGCACCTGCTCGCGCTGGTGGTGGTGGCGCTTGGCGTGCTGGCTGCCTGGCTGATGCAGGGCCAGTCTGGTGGCGACCTGTTGGCGCCGGCGACGGCGCAGTTGCCGCTGGGGCAGGGGGCGCAGCCCGCGGTGTCAGCCGATCCGGCACCCGCCGTTGCGCCGGTAGAAGCGCCGGCCATCGAATTCGCCGGTGCCAGTCAACCGTTACCGCTGCCACTGGTTGGGGAGGCGCAGCCGGTGATTCGTCAGCCGTTGGCGCAGGCCGCGGGGTTGAGCTCGGCGGAGGAAGTGGAGGGGGCGGTGGATGAGATCCCCGTCAGTGTCGAGGTCGATCCGGTTCCGGTTCCGGTTCCGGTTCCGGTGGCGCCTGCTGCGCCAGTTACGCCGAAGCCCGTAGCTGCAGCGCCTGTGGTTGCCGCGGCGCCTGCTGCGCCGGTGGTAAAGCCCGTAGCGCCGCCTGCGCCGGCTCCGGTAGAGCGTAAAGTCTCCGCCGCGGCGCCGGTTCAGGCGCCGGCAGTTGTCGGATGGTATGCCGCGCAGGCGCCGTCTCGTTACACCTTGCAAGTGCTTGGGGCGCGCGCGGAGAGCAGTGCCCAGGCCTTTGTGCGCGAGCATGGCGGTGAGTACCACTACTTCAAGAAGCTGCATCAGGGGCAGCCGCTGTACGTGGTGACCTATGGCAGCTTCGCCACCCGCGAGGCGGCGCAGGCGGCGCTCAGGGGATTGCCGGCCAAGGTGCGGGCGGGCAAGCCCTGGCCGCGTACGTTCGCCAGTATCAAGCAGGAGATCGCTTCCGCGCGCTAGGGCGGGGCGTTGCCTGGCAGACCGCTCAGTCGTTAGCACGACCGGGCGGTCTATTCCTTCGATTTCGCGACATAAGTTTTCATCGGTCCGTCACGAGGATTTGTGACGAGCCGGGTGGATATGTACAATGACCTCCCTTTTGCCTGCGCAAAGCCGGGGCTCTGTCCTGCGCGCATGGTAAGTGGTTGAATTAGAAAGCAATTGCCTTGCAAAAGGCAGTCTGGTGAGAGTCCCTATGAAAGCAGGTTTGTACCGTCCTGATGAGTTCAAGGATAACTGCGGCTTCGGCCTGATCGCCCATATGCAGGGCGAGGCGAGCCATCACCTGCTGCAGACCGCGATCGAAGCGCTGACATGCATGACCCACCGCGGCGGAATCAACGCCGACGGCAAGACTGGCGATGGTTGCGGCCTGCTGATCCAGAAGCCGGATGCCTTCCTGCGCGCCATGGCCCGGGAGCATTTCGCCGCCGATCTGCCGCAGCAGTATGCCGTCGGCATGGTCTTCTTCAATCAGGACCCGGAGAAGGCCGAGCGAGCGCGGGAGAACATGAACCGCGAAATCCTCGCCGCCGGCCTGAGCCTGGTCGGCTGGCGCAAGGTGCCAGTGGATACCAGCGTGCTCGGCCGCCTGGCCCTGGAGCGCCTGCCACAAATCGAGCAGGTGTTCATCGGTGGCGAGGGCCTGAGCGACCAGGAGTTCGCCATCAAGCTGTTCAGTGCGCGGCGCCGCTCCTCGGTGAGCAATGCCGAGGACAGCGATCACTACATCTGCAGCTTCTCGCACAAGACCATCATCTACAAAGGCCTGATGATGCCGGCCGACCTGCAGCAGTTCTACCCGGACCTGGGTGACGAGCGCCTGCAGACCGCCATCTGCGTGTTCCACCAGCGCTTCTCCACCAACACCCTGCCGAAGTGGCCGCTGGCGCAACCGTTCCGCTTCCTCGCCCACAACGGCGAGATCAACACCATCACCGGCAACCGCAACTGGGCCCAGGCCCGTCGCACCAAGTTCGCCAACGAGTTGATCGGCGACCTGGATGAGCTGGGCCCGCTGGTCAACCGCGTCGGTTCGGACTCCTCGAGCATGGACAACATGCTCGAGCTGATGGTCACCGGTGGCATCGACCTGTTCCGCGGCGTGCGCATGATCATTCCGCCGGCCTGGCAGAACGTCGAGACCATGGACGCCGACCTGCGCGCGTTCTACGAGTACAACTCGATGCATATGGAGCCATGGGACGGCCCCGCCGGCGTGGTGCTGACCGACGGTCGCCATGCGGTCTGTCTGCTCGACCGCAACGGCCTGCGCCCGGCGCGCTGGGTCACCACGACCAACGGCTATATCACCCTGGCCTCGGAAATCGGCGTTTGGAACTACGCGCCGGAAGACGTGATCGCCAAGGGCCGCGTCGGCCCGGGGCAGATCCTCGCGGTGGATACCGAGACCGGCCAGGTGCTCGGCACCGACGACATCGACAACCGCCTGAAGTCGCGCCATCCCTACAAGCAGTGGCTGCGCAAGCATGCCCAGCGCATCCAGGCGACCCTGGAAGACCGTGACCACGGTTCGGCCTTCTACGACGTCGACCAGCTCAAGCAGTACATGAAGATGTACCAGGTCACCTTCGAGGAGCGTGACCAGGTGCTGCGCCCGCTCGGCGAGCAGGGTCAGGAGGCGGTCGGCTCCATGGGTGACGACACGCCGATGGCCGTACTGAGCCAGCGCGTGCGTTCACCCTACGACTATTTCCGCCAGCAGTTCGCCCAGGTCACCAACCCGCCGATCGATCCGCTGCGCGAAGCCATCGTCATGTCCCTGGAAGTCTGCCTGGGCGCCGAGTGCAACATCTTCGCCGAGTCGCCGGAGCACGCGGCGCGGGTGATTCTCAGCAGCCCGGTGATCTCGCCGGCCAAGTGGCGTGCCTTGATGACCCTGGAGCGCCAGGGCTTCGAGCGCCAGCTGATCGACATGAACTACGACGAGTCCGTCGGGCTCGAGGCGGCCGTGCGCAACATGGCCGACCAGGCCGAGGAAGCGGTGCGCGGCGGCAAGGTGCTGCTGGTGCTGACCGACCGGCATATCGCCCCGGGCAAGCTGCCGGCGCACGCGGCGCTGGTCACCGGCGCGGTGCACCACCGCCTGGTCGAGAAGGGCCTGCGTTGCGACTGCAACATCCTGGTGGAAACCGCCACCGCCCGCGACCCGCACCACTATGCGGTGCTGCTCGGCTTCGGCGCCTCGGCGGTCTACCCGTTCCTGGCCTACGAAGTGCTCGGCGACCTGATCCGCACCGGCGAGGTGCTGGGCGACCTCTACGAGGTGTTCAAGCACTACCGCAAGGGCATCTCCAAGGGCCTGCTGAAGATCCTGTCGAAGATGGGCATCTCGACCATGGCCTCCTACCGCGGTGCCCAGCTGTTCGAGGCCGTCGGCCTGGCCGACGAGGTCACCGAGCTGTGCTTCCGTGGCGTCGCCAGCCGCATCAAGGGTGCGCGCTTCGTCGACCTCGAGGCCGAGCAGAAGCTGCTGGCGGGCGAGGCCTGGAACAACCGCAAGGCGATCCAGCAGGGCGGCTTGCTCAAGTTCGTCTACGGCGGCGAGTACCACGCCTACAACCCGGATGTGGTCAGCACCCTGCAGGCCGCTGTGCAGCAGGGCAACTACGAGAAGTACAAGGAATACAGCGCCCTGGTCGACACCCGGCCGGTGTCGATGATCCGCGACCTGCTCAAGCCCAAGCTGGCCGAGCAACCGTTGTCGCTCGATCAGGTCGAGCCGCTGGAGGCCATCCTCAAGCGCTTCGACTCCGCCGGTATTTCCCTCGGCGCCCTTTCGCCGGAGGCCCACGAGGCCATCGCCGAGGCGATGAACCGTCTCGGCGCGCGCTCCAACTCCGGTGAGGGTGGCGAAGACCCGGCCCGCTACGGCACCGCCCGCAGCTCGAAGATCAAGCAGGTGGCCACCGGCCGTTTCGGCGTGACCCCGGAGTACCTGGTCAACGCCGAGGTGCTGCAGATCAAGGTGGCCCAGGGCGCCAAGCCCGGCGAGGGCGGCCAGCTGCCGGGTGGCAAGGTCAACGGCCTGATCGCCCGCCTGCGTTACGCGGTGCCCGGTGTGACGCTGATTTCGCCGCCGCCGCACCACGACATCTATTCGATCGAAGACCTGGCGCAGCTGATCTATGACCTCAAGCAGGTCAACCCGGCTGCGCTGGTGTCGGTCAAGCTGGTGGCCGAGGCCGGCGTCGGCACCATCGCCGCCGGCGTGGCCAAGGCCTATGCCGACCTGATCACCATCTCCGGCTACGACGGCGGTACCGGCGCCTCGCCGCTGACCTCCATCCGCTATGCCGGCGCGCCCTGGGAACTGGGCCTGGCCGAAACCCATCAGACTCTGCGCGGCAACGACCTGCGCGGCAAGGTGCGGGTGCAGACCGACGGCGGCCTGAAGACCGGCCTGGACGTGATCAAGGCGGCCATCCTCGGCGCCGAGAGCTTCGGCTTCGGCACCGCGCCGATGATCGCCCTGGGCTGCAAGTACCTGCGCATCTGCCACCTGAACAACTGCGCCACCGGCGTGGCCACGCAGAACGACAAGCTGCGCAAGGATCACTTCATCGGCACGGTCGAGATGGTGATGAACTTCTTCACCTATGTCGCCGAGGAAACCCGCGAGTGGTTGGCCAAGCTCGGCGTGAGCAGCCTCGAAGAGCTGATCGGCCGTACCGACCTGCTCGAGGTGCTGCCGGGCGAGACCGCCAAGCAGGGCAACCTGGACCTGAGCCCGCTGCTCGGCAGCGAGCACATCCCGGCCGACAAGCCACAGTTCTGCGGGGTCGAGCGCAACCCACCGTTCGACCAGGGCCTGCTGGCCGAGAAGATGGTCGAGCTGGCCAAGCCGGCGATCGATGCGGCCAGTGGTGGCGAGTTCGAGCTGGATATCTGCAACTGCGACCGCTCCATCGGTGCCCGCGTCTCCGGCGAGATTGCGCGCAAGCATGGCAACCAGGGCATGGCCAAGGCGTCGATCACCTTCCGCTTCAAGGGCACCGCGGGGCAGAGCTTCGGCGTGTGGAACGCCGGCGGCTTGAACCTGTACCTGCAGGGTGACGCCAACGACTACGTGGGCAAGGGTATGACCGGCGGCAAGCTGGTGATCACTCCGCCTGCCGGCAGTCCGTTCAAGACCCAGGACAGCGCCATCATCGGCAACACCTGCCTGTACGGCGCCACCGGCGGCAAGCTGTTCGCCGCCGGCACCGCGGGCGAGCGCTTCGCCGTGCGCAACTCCGGCGCCCACACCGTGGTGGAAGGCACCGGTGACCACTGCTGCGAATACATGACCGGCGGTTTCGTCTGCGTGCTGGGCAAGACCGGCTACAACTTCGGCTCCGGCATGACCGGTGGCTTCGCCTACGTGCTCGACCTGGACAACAGCTTCTACGACCGGGTCAATCACGAGCTGGTGGAGATCCAGCGGATCAACAACGAGGCGATGGAGGCTTACCGTAGCCACCTGCAGCGCGTGCTGGCCGAATACGTCGAGGAGACTGCCAGCGAGTGGGGGCGTACCCTGCTGGAGAACCTGGATGACTATCTGCGCAAGTTCTGGTTGGTCAAGCCGAAGGCGGCAAGCCTTAAGTCGCTGCTCACCAGCACCCGTGCCAACCCGCAATGATTTGCGCCTGCAGTAGTTTGATGAGGTTTTGAAATGACTGAACGTCTGAATAACGACTTCCAGTTCATCGAAGTCGGGCGCAAAGACCCGAAGAAGAAGCTGTTGCGTCAGCGCAAGAAGGAGTTCGTCGAGATCTACGACAACTTCAAGCCGGCCCAGGCCGCCGACCAGGCACATCGTTGCCTGGGCTGCGGCAACCCGTACTGCGAATGGAAGTGCCCGGTGCACAACTTCATTCCCAACTGGCTGAAGCTGGTGTCCGAGGGCAACATCCTGGCGGCGGCGGAACTGTCGCACCAGACCAACACCCTGCCGGAAGTCTGTGGCCGGGTGTGTCCGCAGGATCGTCTGTGCGAGGGCGCCTGCACCCTCAACGACGGCTTCGGCGCGGTGACCATCGGCTCGGTGGAGAAGTACATCACCGACACCGCCTTCGCCATGGGCTGGCGCCCGGACATGTCCAAGGTCAAGCCGACCGGCAAGCGCGTCGCCGTGATCGGCGCCGGCCCGGCCGGCCTCGGCTGCGCCGACGTGCTGGTGCGCAACGGCGTGACCCCGGTGGTGTTCGACAAGAACCCGGAAATCGGCGGCCTGCTGACCTTCGGCATCCCCGAGTTCAAGCTCGAGAAGACCGTGATGAGCAACCGTCGCGAGGTCTTCAGCGGCATGGGCATCGAGTTCCGCCTCAACACCGAGGTGGGCACCGACGTGACCATGGAGCAGCTGCTCGAAGAGTACGATGCCGTGTTCATGGGCATGGGCACCTACACCTACATGAAGGGCGGCTTCCCGGGGGAGGACCTACCGGGCGTCTATGACGCGCTGGACTTCCTGATAGCCAACGTCAATCGCAACCTCGGTTTCGAGAAGGCGCCGGAAGACTTCATCGACATGAAGGGCAAGCGCATCGTCGTGCTCGGTGGTGGCGACACCGCCATGGACTGCAACCGCACCTCGATCCGCCAGGGCGCCAAGAGCGTGACCTGCGCCTACCGCCGCGACGAAGAGAACATGCCGGGCTCGCGCAAGGAAGTGAAGAACGCCAAGGAAGAGGGCGTGAAGTTCCTGTTCAATCGCCAGCCCATCGCCATCGTCGGCGAGGACAAGGTGGAGGGCGTCAAGGTGGTCGAGACCCGTCTCGGCGAACCGGATGCCCGCGGCCGTCGCAGCCCCGAGCCGATCCCCGGCTCCGAGGAAGTCATCCCTGCCGAAGCCGTACTGATCGCCTTCGGCTTCCGCCCCAGCCCGGCGCCCTGGTTCGAGCAGTTCGAGATCCAGACCGACAGCCAGGGCCGAGTGGTGGCGCCGGAGAAGAGCCAGTTCAAGCATCAGACCAGCAACCCGAAGATCTTCGCCGGTGGCGACATGGTCCGGGGTTCCGACCTGGTGGTGACGGCGATCTTCGAGGGTAGGAACGCCGCCGAAGGCATCCTCGACTACCTCGGCGTCTAAGCGGCCTGGCTCGGCCCTTGGGGTCGAGTCAAATCGTCGCAATGGATAAAAGGCACGGCACTCGCCGTGCCTTTTGTTTTCCGGTCTGAGAAAATGCCCGCACTTTTCTACCGGACGCTGCCATGACTGCCCTGAAGAACGACCGCTTCCTTCGCGCCCTGCTCAAGCAACCCGTCGACGTCACCCCGGTGTGGATGATGCGCCAGGCCGGTCGCTACCTGCCGGAATACCGCGCCAGCCGGGCCAAGGCCGGCGACTTCATGAGCCTTATGATGAACCCGGCGTTCGCCTGCGAGGTCACCCTGCAGCCGCTGGACCGCTACCCGCAGCTGGACGCGGCGATTCTGTTCTCCGACATCCTCACCATCCCCCATGCCATGGGCCAGGGCCTGTACTTCGAGACCGGCGAGGGGCCGCGCTTCAAGAAGGTCATCTCCACTGCCGCCGACATCGAGGCCCTGCCGATTCCCGACCCGGAGCAGGACCTGGGCTATGTGATGGATGCGGTGCGCACCATCCGCCGCGAGCTGAACGGCCGGGTGCCCCTGATCGGCTTCTCCGGCAGCCCCTGGACCCTGGCCACCTATATGGTCGAGGGCGGCTCCAGCAAGGACTTCCGCAAGTCCAAGGCAATGCTCTACGACAACCCGCAAGCCATGCACGCCCTGCTCGACAAACTGGCGCAGTCGGTCACCAGCTACCTCAACGGCCAGATCAAGGCCGGCGCCCAGGCGGTGCAGATCTTCGACACCTGGGGCGGCAATCTGTCGTCGGCGGCCTACCAGGAGTTTTCCCTGGCCTATATGCAGAAGATCGTCGATGGCCTGATCCGCGAGCAGGACGGGCGCAAGGTGCCGGTGATCCTGTTTACCAAGAACGGCGGCCTGTGGCTGGAGTCCATCGCCGCCACCGGCGCCGATGCCCTGGGCCTGGACTGGAGCTGCGACATCGGCGAGGCACGCCGCCGGGTCGGCGCTCAGGTGGCGTTGCAGGGCAACATGGACCCCACGGTGCTGTATGCCAAGCCGGCGGCCATCCGCGCCGAGGTGGCGCGCATCCTGGCCAGCTACGGTCAGGGCTCCGGCCATGTCTTCAATCTCGGCCACGGCATCACCCCGGAAGTCGACCCGGCCCACGCCGGCGCGTTCCTCGAGGCGGTGCACGAGTTGTCGGCGCAGTATCACGTATAGGCACTGGCCTAATAACGAGGCCTTGGGAAGAGGCGGCCTCTCTATGGCGCTGCATGTTCAGGGCTGGCGGGGTCTGGGCACTACTCGGACCCGCGCCTGCTGCTGCTCAAGGGGCAGTTAACTGCCTTTGGTAGGTATTGCGTATTGCGGCGCGTATCTGTTGGCCCGTTGTGCGAGCTTGCAGCTAGCTAGCTCAGCGCGCCGTGAACGCAAGCGCCCCTTCTGGCGAGGGGGGCTTGCCTTCGGCTCTGCCAGTCGCCCTTAGTTGTAGCGGTACTTTTGGTCGACCTTGCGCTTTTCCAGCGTGTACTGGGTGATGTCGATCTGCCCGGTCTGGAGCTTGCTGTCCAGTTCGCCCATCTCGCGCTCTTGCTGCCGATACAGGTGTGCCTTGGTGGCCTCGTAATTGATTGACTGAGCGGCATCGTAGCCGCTGACCGGGTCCCATAGGATGGAAAGGGGCCAGAACAGCAGGTTCACTACGCCGAAGCCGTACTCGCGCCCATAGAAGGAGCCGCCACCTGGAAGAAGGCCGAGGGCGGCGCCCAGGCCGGGTTCCTTCTCCTTCACCGCTTGGCCGCGAGCCTCGAAGTGTTTGAGTTCTGCTTTCTGGTGCGAATTAAGGCCGGTTGCACAACCCGAGCAAAGCACGATGAAGCCGGTGGCGAGCGCCAAGCGTTTGATGTTCATGAAAACTCCTTGCGTTTATCTTTTATCCAGCCGCCGCGATAGGCGGCGGCGAAGATTAGCATGGCTTGATGGCGTTTAGCCTTGATCTCACAGGCAGTCCCCCGTCTGTGACGCCTAAGCGTTCTGGAGGGCTGGACAAGAGTTGTCGTCGAAGCACGCCTGTAGGCTTTAGCCTCGCTCTCAGTCAGCAGCTGACCAAATGGCTCGCCCTTGTCACGGTCTTTGCATAGAATCCAGCCCCACTTAGGGCTCAGGGAGGTGTGCGATGCGGCGAGTGGTGTTCAATCAGAAGGGCGGGGTGGGCAAGTCCAGCATTGCCTGCAATCTGGCGGCGGTGAGTGCGGCGCAGGGCTATCGGACCCTGCTGGTGGACCTGGATGCCCAGGCCAACTCCACCCACTACCTGACCGGCCTGACCGGCGCCGAGATCCCCATGGGGATCGCCGAGTTCTTCAAGCAGACCCTGGCCAGCGGGCCGTTCGCCAAGAAGGGCCGGGTCGATATCTACGAGACGCCGTTCGACAACCTGCACGTGGTCACCGCCACCGCCGAGCTGGCCGATCTGCAGCCTAAGCTTGAGGCCAAGCACAAGATCAACAAGCTGCGCAAACTGCTCGACGAGTTGGACGAGGACTACGACCGGATCTACCTGGATACCCCGCCGGCCCTGAACTTCTACACGGTTTCCGCGCTGATCGCAGCCGATCGCTGTCTGATTCCCTTCGACTGCGACAGCTTCTCGCGCAACGCCCTGTATGGCCTGCTGCAGGAGATCGAGGAGCTGCGCGAGGACCATAACGAGGGCCTGGAGGTCGAGGGCATCGTGGTCAACCAGTTTCAGCCCCGGGCCAGCCTGCCTCAGCAACTGCTCGACGAGCTGATCAGCGAGGGCTTGCCGGTGCTGCCGGTGAACCTGATGAGTTCGGTGAAGATGCGCGAGTCGCACCAGGCCTGCACGCCGCTGATCCATCTGGATGCGCGGCACAAGCTGACCCAGCAGTTTGTCGAGCTGCATGACCTGCTCAACGCCGCCGGCCAGTAGTCGTCAGGCAAGCAAAAGGCGCCGTGAGGCGCCTTTTTTCTTTGCGCGTTAACTGGATGGCGCCCTAGCGGACGACGAAGATGTCGCAGGGGGCGCGGTGCAGGAAATGCTGCGCCAGGCTGCCGAGCAGCGCCTGGGACAGGGCGCTGCGGCCATGGCTGCCAAGCACCAGTAGTTCGCTGCGGCGCGCCTTCAGTTGCTCCTGCAGGCTGCGCAGGATGCTGCCCTGGAGCACCTCATGGCTGAGGCGCGGGCCCTGGCTGGGCAGGTTCAGCGCTTCGTCCTGCATCAGCTGGTCGATCAGTGCCTGCTGAATCTGCAACTGCGCCTCGACCTGCTGGGTGGTGCCCTTGTCCGGCTCGAACACGTGCACGGCATGCAGTTCGGCGCTGGCCGGCAGCAGGCGATAGGCCTGGCCCAGGGCGCTGCAGGCGCAGAGGGAAAAGTCGATGGCGGCGATGGCGCGCTGGTACAGCTGGAAGTCGTTGCGCGCCACCAGCAGCAGCGGGACCGGGCAACTGCGGGCGATGCGGTCCAGGCTGGTGCCTGAGAAGAAGTCGTGGCGCTGGTGGTGGGCGCCGAGAACCAGCAGGTCGCAGCCGAGCACCTGCAGCTGCTGCAGCACCACCTCGGCGGGCTTGCCGCTGCACAGGAGCAGCTCGCTGCCAAGCGGCGCGTAGCGGGTCAGGCTGCGATCCAGCGCCTCTCGGGCCTGTTCCTGTTGCTGGCTGCCGTGGCTGGGATCGAGGACGTGCAGCAGCGTCAGGCGGGCATCGTGCTGGCGGGCCAGTTGGCTGGCCCGGCACAGCGCCAGGTCGGCAGTGTCGCGCAGGTCGTGGGCGACGAGGATGTGGCTGAACATGGCAGAGCAATCTCCGGCCGAAGGGGGCTGCTATTTATTATCCATTCAGGCTTAGCCGGTGAATTGATCTATCGCAAGGTCAGGCGTCAGGGCGGCCGCAATTGACCGCGCGCTTGGCCGGAGCGGCTCGCGGTCGCCATCAGGCTGGCGCAGAGGGTGCGCGGTCCGTGCCGGCCTGTTGCTCAGATACCCTGGCCCTTGAGCCAGGCGAGCAGCTGGGCGAGGGGCAGGGCGCCGCTCTGCCGGGCCACTTCCTGGCCGCCCTTGAACAGGATCAGGCTGGGAATCGAGCGGATGCCGAGCTGGCCGGCCAGTTGTCGGTTGGCCTCGCTGTCCAGCTTGCCCAGGCGTGCCTTGCCCCGGAGCTGGCTGGCGGCTTGGGCGAAGGTCGGGGCGAAGGCCTGGCAGGGGCCGCACCAGTCGGCCCAGACATCGACCAGCAGTGGCAGGTCACCCTTTAGCTGGCTGGCGAAGTTGGCCTGGGTCAGCTCCAGCGGCGTGCCCGGCAGCACGGCGCTCTTGCAGCGCCCGCAGACAGGGTGGTCGCCCAGGCGCTGGGCGGGAATGCGGTTGAGGCCATTGCAGGCGGGGCAAGGGATCTGCAGGCTGTCGGTCATGTGCGGCTCCGGATCGGGATAGACCTAATCTGGAGCCGCCGCGACGAATATCAAGTCAACCGGCGGCCGCCAGGGCCTGATCGAGGTCGGTGAGGATGTCGTCGATATGCTCGATGCCGATCGACAGGCGCACCATGTCCCGCGGCACACCGGCCTTGGCCAGCTCCTCGTCGTTGAGCTGGCGGTGGGTAGTGGAGGCGGGGTGGCAGGCCAGCGACTTGGCGTCGCCGATGTTCACCAGGCGCACCACCAGCTGCAGCGCGTCGATGAAGCGCGCCCCGGCATCAAAGCCGCCCTTGATTCCGAAGGACAGGATCGAGGCCGGCTTGCCCTGCATGTAGCGCTGGGCCAATGCATGCTCAGGATGATCGGCCAGGCCGGCATACTGCACCCAGGCCACCTGTGGATGGGCCTTGAGGTGTGCGGCCACCCTAAGGGCGTTGTCGCAGTGCCGCTCCATGCGCAGGGCCAGGGTCTCCAGGCCCTGCAGGATGAGGAAGGCGTTGAACGGCGACAGTGCCGCGCCGGTATTGCGCAGTGGCACCACGCGGCAGCGGCCGATGAACGCGGCCGGGCCGAAGGCCTCGGTGTAGGTGACGCCGTGGTAGGACGGGTCCGGGGTGTTGAGCAGCGGGAAGCGGTCCTTGTTGTCGGCCCAGGGAAACTTGCCGGAATCGACGACGATGCCGCCGATGCTGGTGCCGTGGCCGCCGATGTACTTGGTCAGCGAATGCACGACGATATCCGCGCCATGGTCGAAGGGGCGGCAGAGGATCGGCGTGGCTACGGTATTGTCGACGATCAGCGGCACGCCGTGACGGTGGGCGGCATCGGCCAGGGCCTGCAGGTCGACGACATTGCCCGCCGGGTTGCCGATGGATTCGCAGAACACCGCCTTGGTCCTGTCGTCGATCAGTGCCTCCAGGGCGGCGATGTCGTCGTGGGCGGCGAAGCGGGTCTGGATGCCGAAGCGCGGCAGGGTGTGGGCCAGCAGGTTGTAGGTGCCGCCGTACAGCTTGGCCACCGAGACGATGTTGTCGCCGGCCTCGGCGACGGTCTGGATGGCGTAGGTGATGGCCGCCATGCCCGAGGCCACGGCCAGGGCGCCGACGCCGCCCTCCAGGGCCGCGATGCGCTGCTCCAGCACGTCGTTGGTCGGGTTCATGATGCGGGTGTAGATGTTACCGGCGACCTTCAGGTCGAACAGGTCGGCGCCGTGCTGGGTGTCGTCGAAGGCGTAGGAGCTGGTCTGGTAGATCGGTACCGCCACCGCCTTGGTGGTCGGATCGGGGCTGTAGCCGGCGTGAATGGCCAGGGTTTCCAGTTTCATCGGGCGCTCCTTCAGGTGGATGGCAAGGAGCGCAGCATGGAGACAGTGTCCGGGCCCGGTCAACCTCTGCGCACGGGCCCGGGTATCGCCCGTCAGACCGGGGTCAGCGGCCAGAACAGCGGAATCACCACGGACGCCACGGCCCACAGCAGCAGGTTGAGGGGAATGCCGACCTTCATGAAGTCGGTGAAACGATAGCCGCCGGCGTTGTAGACGAAGGTGTTGGTCTGGTAGCCGATCGGCGTGGCGAAGCTGGCGCTGGCGGCGAACATCACCGCCACCACGAAGGCCCGCGGGTCGACGCCCAGGTGCTGGGCCAGGCCGATGGCGATCGGGGTGACCAGCACGGCCACCGCGTTGTTCGACAGCATCTCGGTGAGGATCGAGGTGAACAGGTAGATGAACGACAGCATCAGCAGGGGCCCGGCCCAGGGCAGCCAGCCCATGACGTTCTCCACCAGCAGCTTGACCAGGCCGACCTTGTCCATGGCGATGCTGATGGCCAGCATGCCGAAGATCAGGCTGAGGATCTTCCAGTCCACCGCCTTGTAGGCGTCCTCGACATCCAGGCAGCGGGTAGCCAGCACGGTCACCGCGCCTATGATCGCCAGGCCCTCGATGGGCATCAGGCCGAAGGCGGCCAAGACCATCACCGCCAGGGTGGCGATGATCGCGATCGGCGCCTTGTCGCGGCGGAAGGCGCGCTCCTGCACGGCGTTGAGGCTGATCAGCTCGCCGTTGTCGGCGAAGCGCTTGATCTGCGCCGGGGTGCCCTCGACCAGCATGACGTCGCCGAACTGCAGCTCGAAGTCGTCGAGGTTGCCCTGGATGTTCTCGTCCTGGCGGTGCACGGCGAGCACGGCGATGCCGTAGCGCGCGGTGAGGTCGAGATCGCGCATCGGCCGGTGGCTGTAGCGCGAGTTACGCCCGACTATGGCCTCGGCGAGGATCACGTCGTGGCTGCTGATGGTTTCGAAGGCATCGCCGCGGTTGAACGACAGGTGGCCGCTCTCGCGCAGCTCGACCACGTTCTTCACCTGGCCGTGCAGCAGCAGGCGGTCGCCGCCGGCCAGCAGGGTGCCGTGGTCCGGCTCGGTGAGCTCCTGCTCCTCGCGAAACAGCTTGAGCACCTGCAGGCCACTGCCGCCGTTGAGGTTGGCTTCGGCCAGGGTCTTGCCCACCACCGGCGAGTCGTGCGGCACCAGCAGCTCGGTCATGAAGGTGCGCTCCAGGTCCGGGCGCAGCTGCTTGGACAGGGTCTCGCGCTCCGGCAGCAGGTGGCGGCCGATGGTCAGCAGGTAGAGCATGCCGACCGCCGCCAGGATCAGCCCGGCGCCGGTGATCTCGAAGATGCCGAAGGGCGCCAGGCCGGCCTTGCGCGCCACGCCGTCGACCAGGATGTTGGTCGAGGTGCCGATCATCGTCAGGGTGCCGCCGAGGATGGTGGCGTAGGACAGCGGAATCAGCAGCTTGGACGGCAGGGTGCCGGCGCGGCGGGCCAGGGAGATGGCCACCGGGGTGAGGATCGCCACCACCGGGGTGTTGTTCAGGCAGGCGGAGATCACCAGGGCGGTGAGGGTCAGGCCGGTGAGCACGCGGATCGGGCTGGTGCCGACCAGGTTGCCCAGCCAGTTGCCCAGGGCGTCGATGCAGCCGGTGCGCTCCAGCGCCGCGGACAGCACGAACATGCAGGCGATGGTCACCGGCGCCGAGTTGGACAGCACGCTGAGCACTTCCTTGGGCTCCAGCAGCTGGGTCACCAGCAGCGCGGCGACGGCGATCGCCGCGACCACGTCCGGGCTCCACTTCTCGCGGACGAAGGCCACCAGCAACCAGATCAGCAGCGCGCCGACGAAGAGCAATGGCAGGGAATCCCAGAACATGAGGCGTCCTTAGCGTGCGGGTCTCGAGGGGGACGGGGCCGAGGGCGCCCCGCAAGGTCGCCAAGATAGTGACCTTTGTTTAGATAGTCTAAGAATGTTTGAGAAGGTTTATATGCCTTTTCGTCTTTATCGATCAGGCTCCGCCGGCACCTGCGCGGTGCTCTGCGGCTGGGCCCCGGCCCCCGCAGGCCGGGCGTTGGGGCATGCAGGGCGGGGCATGGGCTGCGGTTAGGACGAGCAGCTGATTTCCAGGTGCTTGCCCCACTCCGGCGGGCGCTCGGCGTAGCGTTCCATGCCGGGCTGTTCGTCGAAGGGCCGGCCGAGCACCGCGTGCAGTTCCCGCACCGGCCCGTAGTCGCCCTGCTCGGCGGCCTCGATGGCCTGCTGGGCCAGGTAGTTGCGCAGGATGTACTTGGGGTTGACCGCGTGCATGCGCGCGCGACGCTGTTGCTGGTCGTCGCCGTCCCGTGCCGCGCGCGCCTGATAGTCGGCGGCCCAGGCGTCGAAGCCGGCCAGGTCGACGAAGTGCTCGCGCAGGCGCGCCAGGGCCTGTGCCGGCGCGCTGTCGCCCAGTTCGCGGAAGAAGTTGGTGTAGTCCACGGCGCTGCCCTGCATCAGCTGCAGCAGGCGCTGCACCAGGGCCTCGTCGCCTTCCTCGGCGCTGCACAGGCCGAGGCGGCGGCGCATCAGGTCGAGGTAGTGGGCCTGGTACAACGGCATGAACAAGGCCAGGGCCTCGCGCAGGGCGTCGATTTCGACGAACGACGTCAGGGCCTGGCCGAGGGCGGCGAGGTTCCACTGGGCGATCGGTACCTGGTTGCTGAAGCTGTAGCGGCCGCTGTCGTCGGAGTGGTTGCAGATGTGCTTGGCGTCGAAGTCGTCGAGGAAGGCGTAGGGGCCGTAGTCGAAGGTGATGCCGAGGATCGACATGTTGTCGCTGTTCATCACCCCGTGGCAGAAACCGTAGGCCTGCCAGTAGGCGATCAGCGTGGCGTTGCGCTCGACCACCTCGCGGAACATGGCCAGGTAGGGCTCGTCCTCGTCCAGGCAGGCGGGGAAATGGCAGTTCAGTACGTGCTCGCCAAGCTGTTTCAGCTGCTCCGGCTGGCGGCTGTAGTAGAAATACTCGAAATGGCCGAAGCGCACGTGGCTGCGCGCCAGGCGCAGCAGCATGGCGGCGCTTTCCTGCCTTTCGCGCCATACCGGGGTGTTGGAGGCGGTGACGCACAGCGCCCGCGAGGTGGGAATGCCGAGGGCGTGCAGGTGTTCGCTGGCGAGAAATTCGCGGATCGAGCTGCGCAGTACCGCGCGGCCGTCGCCCATGCGCGAATAGGGCGTCTGCCCGGCGCCCTTGAGGTGCAGGTCCCAGTGCTCGCCGGCGTCGTTGACCACCTCGCCGAGCAGCAGGCCACGGCCATCGCCCAGGCGTGGGTTGTACGCGCCGAATTGGTGCCCGGAATAGACCATGGCCCGTGGCTCGGCGTCGTTCCACAGCTTGTGCCCGGCGAACAGCTGGGCGAACTCCTCGCGCTCGGCCTCCGCCGGGTCGAGGTCGAGCAGGGCCATGGCCGCCGTGCTGGCCACCACCAGGCGCGGCTCGGCGATGGGCTCGGGCAGCACCTCGGTGGAAAACGCGTCGCCGAGGCGGGCGAAGCGATTATCGAAGGTCAGTTCGGTGAGCGACTTCAAAACAACTCTCCAGCGCGGTGGGGCCAGGGGCTTAATTCCTGACCATACACCGCCGATTATTGCGGGTCGACTGCCGGCGCCGCCGGCTGTGGCTGGCCCTGGGGCTGCTGCACCAGGCTGGCCTGGCCGCTGCCGAGGTCGAGCTCCTGGCCGTACTGGTTCTTCAGTGTCACCTCGACCTGGTTGAAGGCCATTTCCACCTTGTGCTCGCGGAAGCTCAGGGCGATGCGGGTGAGGATCTCGTCGGTGGAGGCGTTGCGGTCGCCCAGCTCGCGCACGTGGAAGCGCAGCTCATAGTCGAAGGTGCTGGCGCTGATGGTCAGGAAGAACAGCTGCGGCTCGGGGTCGCGCAGCACTCGCGGGTTCTCCAGCACGGCCTGCATCATCAGCTTGCGCGCCAGCGGCAGGTCGGTCTCGTAGGCCACGCCGATCTTGATGATCACCCGTGTCACGGTGTCGTTCAGCGACCAGTTGATCAGCTGGTCGGTGACGAAGGTCTTGTTCGGCACGATGATTTCTTTGCGGTCGAAATCGGTGATGGTGGTGGCGCGGATGCGGATGCGGCTGACCGTGCCGGACAGATTGCCGATGGTCACTACGTCGCCGATGCGCACCGGGCGTTCGAACAGGATGATCAGGCCGGAGATGAAGTTGGCGAAGATCTCTTGCAGGCCGAAGCCCAGGCCCACCGACAGTGCCGCCACCAGCCACTGCAGCTTGTCCCAGCTGACCCCCAGGGTCGACAGGGTGACCACGAAGCCGATCCCCACTATCACGTATGACAGCAGGGTGGTGGTGGCGTAGGCGCTGCCCTGGGCCAGACGCATGCGCGACAGCACCAGCACCTCGAGCAGGCCCGGCAGGTTGCGCGCCAGGGCCACGGTGATGGCCACTATGACCAGGGCACCGAGCAGGTCGCCGAGGCTGATGGGCACCATGCTGGCGTTGTCGCCGCTGCCGCTGGTGTATTCGTAGAGGGTGATGTTGTCCAGGTAGGCGAACACCGACAGCAGGTCGGCCCAGACCCAGTAGAGGCCGGCGATGAACAGGCCGAGCAGGCTCAGGCGGATCAGCCGCAGCGACTGCTGGTTGACCTGCTCGATGTCCAGGGTCGGTTCCTCGACCACCACTGCCTCGCTGCCATCGGCACCTTCCTTTGGCGGCGCCATGCGCTTGGCCATGGCGCGCTGATAGGCCAGGCGCCGGGCGGCCACCGCCAGGCCGCGGACGAAGGCGGCCTCGACTATGGTCCAGATGAGCAGCAGGTACAGGGTGCTGATCAGCCGATCGCTGAGCTTCAGCGCGGTGTAGTAGTAGCCGAAGCCGACCGCGACGATCAGCGCCAGGGGCAGCAGGCTGAACAGCAGGCCGACCAGGGTGCGGAAGTTCGAGGCATGTTCGCGGGCCGGGCCGCTGAGCAGCAGCTTGTTCAGCAGCCAGGCCATCAGGCCGAAGCAGGCCAGCACCACGGTGATGCCGATGACGTCTTCGGCCAGGCTCGCCGGCTGGTGCTCGGCCACGGCGACCACCGCCACCAGGGCCATCACCACCAGGCCGAGGTAGCGCAGCTGCCGGTGCAGGAAGCTCACGTGGCGGCGTGGCCAGTGGAAGTGCAGTTCCGCCACGCCGCCCGGGGTGACGATGCGGTAGACCGTGTAGAACACCAGCCAGGCCAGGGCCATGCCGAACAGCGCCGAGCCCAGGTTGGCGTTCTGGCCGCGGGCGTCGAGTTGCAGGGCCAGGCCGCAGAGGGCCAGGAACAGGGTGCCGGGCAGGGCCAGGAGGACGTTGAGGAGGATCGCCATCGGCGTGTGCAGCTGGCTGTCGTGCTTGAAGTGGCCGATGTCCTGGTGCAGGTCGCCGAGCTTGCGGTAGAGGAAGCCGCGCTTCCACAGTAGCAGGCCGATCATCAGCAGCAGCGGCAGGAACAGCACCGGGCGCTCGATCAGGCCGGCGCCGAGGGCGCGCAGGTTGGCGCCCCAGGGCAGCTCGGCGATCTGCCGCTTGAGCAGGCCCGGGGCGCTGCTGAACCACTCGAGGTTGAGCGGCTTGTTGCTGGGGATCCAGAACATCTGCTCGTCGAGGGTGGCGCGCAGGGCCTGGGCGGTGCTCTGCAGCTGCTTCTGGTTGAGCTGCAGGGTGATCGACTCGTTGAGCAGCGCGTTGAGTTCGCGGTTGAGGCGGTCGAGCAACTCGCGGCGGGTGGTGATCAGCTCGAGCAGGGCGTTGCGCAGCTCGGGGGTGACTTCATCTGGCGGCTGCTTGGCGAGCTGCTGCTCGACATAGGCGGTCGGGTTGCTGAGGCGCTCGCGCTGCTGGTTCAGCTCGAACTGGTAGAGGCGCAGGTCGGCGATCTCATTGGCCAGGTTGTTGTCCAGCTCGAGGGCGGGCAGCGCCTGTTTCTGCTGGTAGAGGATCTTCGCCAGCAGCAGGCTGCCTTGCAGCACGCTGATCTGCTCTTCCAAGGCCTGGTCGCTCTGGTTGAGGCTGTCGAGCTTCTGCTTGGTCTGCAGGTTCAGCTGAGTCAGCTCGTTGAGCCGGTCGGTGGCGCTCAGCAGGTAGTCGGAGAGTTTCAGGTTGCGCGCGCTCTGGCTCGCCAGCAGCTTGTCGGAACCGGCCTTCTCGGCTTCGCGGGACTGCTCGGCGACGGTCTTCTCCGATTGTGCGCGGCGCTTCTCGTTGACCAGGGTCTGCAGGTCGAGCAGCTCCTGCTCGGCGCGCTTGATGCGCTCCTCGAGCAGGTCGCGCTGGGCGTTGCCGAGGTCCTGCAGCAGGCTGTTGCCGGCCAGTTCCTGGCGGCGCAGCTGAGTCTTGGCGTTGAGCTGGCCCAGCTCGACGCTGAGCAGGTCGCGGCGCTCGGTGGTCAGCGGCTTGCCGCTTTCCTTGCCGCTCTTCAGTGCGTTGTTGATGTCCTGGGCGCGGGTCTGGTTGCTGCTGATCTCGGCCTGGGCCCGCTCGGGTCGGGTCTGGGCGGTGATGATCAGGCTGTTGGCGTCGCTCAGCTGCTTCTGCCATTCGCCAAGTTGGCTGCTGCGCTCGGCCAGCAGCTGCTCCAGCTGCGGCACCGAGGCGCCGGCATGGCGCTGCGCCACTGGCTGTGGTTGGCTGGCCTTGAGCTGGGACAGCTCGCGTTGTGCCTCGGCGATCAGGCGCGGCGCCTGCTCGAGCTGCTTCTTCAGCTCTTGCAGGCGCTTTTCGCTTTCAGCCTGCTCGGTCAGCAGGCTCAGGGTCTTCTCGAACGTCTGCTTGAGCACCAGTTGCTCGGCTTCCGGCAGCTTGCGTTCGGCGAGGTTGTCCAGGTTGCGCTTGACCTCGGCGATCTTCGACGAGTCGGCGGCCTGGACCAGGGGGGCGCCCAGGCAGAGCCCGAGCAGTGCGGCGGCAAACAGGGTACGGAAAAAGGGCATGGTCGCGATCGTGCGGCTCGAATAAAAGTGCTGAGTTTAGAGGAACAGGCCCGGCCCCGGGCGCGTGCCTTCCGGGAATCTGACGCCGACCTTGCGGATCTTGTTCCCTTCCATGGCGGCGACTGTCCAGGTCAGGCCCTGCCATTCGACCTGGTCGCCGATCACCGGTTCACCGCCGATCTCGTGGGCGATGAAGCGGCCCAGGGGTTGCGCGCCGTTGAGGCCGTCCAGCTTCAGGCCGTAGAGCGCCGCCACCGCGCTGAGCTCGGCGTCGCCTTCCAGCACGAAGTCGCCGAAGAAGCGCAGGTCCTGGCCCCGCGTCGGCGCCTGGCTGAACAGTTTGCCGAGGGCCGGCAGGTCGTGCTCGTGGCCGATCACGCAGAGCAGGTCGCCGGCCTCCAGGGTGGTGCTGCCGGACGGGTGGAGCAGTTCCTGGCCGCGGAACAGGGCGGCGATGCGCGTGCCGGCGGGCATCTTCAGTTCGCGCAGGGCTGCGCCGATGCACCATTTCTCGGCGCCGAGACGATAGATGAACAGCTCCCACTGGCTGGTCGGATGCACTTCCAGGCCGGCGCGCGACACCGGCGCCGGCTCCGGCGGCACGGTGACCCGTAGCCACTTGGCGACCCAGGGCAGGCTGGTGCCCTGCAGCAGCAGCGAGACCAGGACGATGAAGAAGGCCAGGTTGAAGAATAGCTGGGCGTTCTCCAGGCCGGCCATCAGCGGGAACACCGCGAGGATGATCGGCACCGCGCCGCGCAGGCCGACCCAAGCGATGAACAGCTTCTCGCGGTCATGGAAGCCGCGGAACGGCAGCAGGCCGAGGAAGATCGACAGCGGCCGGGCGATCAGGATCATCCACAGCGCCAGGCCCAGGGCCGGCACGGCGATGGGCAGCAGTTCGCGGGGGGTGACCAGCAGGCCGAGGACCAGGAACATGCCGATCTGGCTGAGCCAGGCCAGGCCGTCGAGCATGTGCAGGATGCCGTGGCGCGAGCGGATCGGCCGGTTGCCCAGCAGCAGGCCGCACAGGTAGATGGCGAGGAAGCCGCTGCCGCCCGCGGCGTTGGTGATGGCGAAGATGAGCAGTCCGCCGCTGACCACCAGCAAGGGGTAGAGGCCGTTGGCCAGGCTCATGCGGTTGACCAGGTTGAGCAGCAGCCAGCCGCCGCCCAGGCCCAGCACGCCGCCGAGGCCGAACTGCAGCAGCAGTTGCACGGGCAGGTCCCAGCCGAAGCCGGTCTGGCCGCGCACCAGCATGGCGATCAGGGTCACGGTGAGGAACACCGCCATCGGGTCGTTGCTGCCGGACTCGATCTCCAGGGTGGCGCTAACCCGTTCGTTGAGCCCGCGGCCGCCGAGCAGGCCGAACACCGCCGCGGCATCGGTGGAACCGACGATGGCGCCGATCAGCAGGCCTTCCATCAGGCTCAGGCCGAACAGCCAGGCGGCGGCGACGCCGGTCAGTCCGGCGGTGATCAGCACCCCGGCGGTGGCCAGTGACAGGGACGGCCACAGTGCCACGCGGAAGCTCTTGACCCGGGTGCGCATGCCGCCGTCGAGGAGGATCACCGCCAGCGCCAGGTTGCCCACCAGATAGGCCAGGGAATAGTCGGCGAAGTTGATGCCGCCGGGCCCGTCGACCCCGGCGAGCATGCCGACGGCGAGGAAGATCACCAGGATGGGAATGCCGAAACGCGAGCCGAAGGCGCTGACCAGGATGCTCATGGCCACCAGCAATGCACCGATCAGGAACAGGTTGTTGATGGCGCTGGCGTCCACGGGGCTGCTCCGGGTTATAAGGAGAGGGCGCCTTATGCATGGCGCGTGCCAGTGATTCTAACCCGCACCTTCGCCGCGCTGTCAAAAAAACACCCCGCATCCGGCGGGGTGTCGGTAGCTGGCTGGCCTGCGGGCTAGAACCAGGCGTCCTGCATGGCCAGTGCGCAGTCGTCGCGGGCCTCGAGTAGCGCCAGTTCGTGCTGGCAGGCCGGCACTTCCCAGGTCAGGAAGTAGCGTGCGGCCTGCAGCTTGCCGCGATAGAAGTCGGCATCGGCGGCATTGCCCCCGCCTTGCTGGAGCAGTGTCAGGCCCTGTTCGGCGCGAATCGCCTGTTCCAGCCAGCGCCAGCCGATCACCGTGTGGCCGAACACCTTGAGGTACAGGGCCGAATTGGCCAGGCCCTGGTTGACCCGGCCGGCCAGCAGGTCGCCGAGCAGGGCCAGGGTCACCCTGGACAGGCCCGCCAGCAACTGCTCCAGCGGCTGGCGCAGGGCGTTCAGGGAGGCGTACTCGGCGGCGCGCTGGCAGCCGTCCTGGATCTGCCTGAACAACTGTTTGAGCGCCGCGCCGTCGTTCATCGCCACCTTGCGCCCGAGCAGGTCGAGGGACTGGATGCCGTGGGTGCCCTCGTGGATCGGATTGAGGCGGTTGTCGCGGTAGTACTGTTCCACCGGATACTCGCGGGTGTAGCCGTGGCCGCCGAGGATCTGGATCGCCAGCTCGTTGGCCTTGAGGCAGAACTCCGAGGGCCAGGACTTGACGATCGGGGTGAGCAGGTCGAGCAGTTCCAGGGCACGCTGGCGTTCGTCGGCAGCGGCCAGGGTCTGGGTGTCGTCGAACAGCCGCGCGGCATACAGGCCGAGGTCGAAGGCGCCCTCGACATAGGCCTTTTGGGTCAGCAGCATGCGCCGGACGTCGGCGTGCTCGATGATCGCTACCTGCGGGCTGCTCGGGTCCTTGCCGTCGGGCTGGCGGCCCTGGGGCCGCTGGCGGGCATAGTCCAGGGAATAGAGGTAGCCGGCGTAGCCGAGCATGGTGGCGCCCATGCCGACGCCGATGCGGGCCTCGTTCATCATCTGGAACATGTAGGACAGGCCGTGGTGCGGCTGGCCCAGCAGGTAGCCGACGCACTCGCCGTGGTCGCCGAAGTTCAGCGCGGTGGAGGTGGTGCCGCGCCAGCCCATCTTGTGGAACAGCCCGGCCAGCAGCACGTCGTTGCGCGGGCCCAGGCTGCCGTCATCGCCGACCAGGAACTTCGGCACGATAAACAGGCTGATGCCCTTCACCCCGGGCGGTGCGTCCGGCAGCCGGGCCAGGACCATGTGCACGATGTTCTCGGACATCGGCTGGTCGCCGCCGGAAATGAAGATCTTGTTGCCGCGGATGCGGTAGCTGCCGTCTGCCGCGGGTTCGGCCCTGGTGCGGATGTCCGACAGCGACGAGCCGGCATGGGGTTCGGTCAGGGCCATGGTGCCGTAGAAGCGGCCCTCGATCATCGGCGTGAGGAAACGCGCTTTCTGCTCCGCGCTGCCGAAGCTCTCGATCAGATTGGCCGCGCCCATGGTCAGCATCGAATAGGCGCTGGTGGCGATATTGGCCGCCTGGAAGTGGGCGAAGCAGGCCTGGGACAGCAGGTTGGGCAACTGCATGCCACCGACGTCGAAGTCGCGGGTGGCGTTGAGGAAGCCGGCGTCGATAAAGGCTTGCAGCGCCGGCTGGATTTCCGGGATCAGCTGCGCCGCGCCGTCGACGTATTGCGGCTCCTGTTCATCGCCCTTGCGGTTGTGCGGAGCGAACAGGCGCTCGGCGATGCTGCGCGCGGTGTCGGTGGCCGCATCGAAGGTTTCGCGGCTGTGTTCGGCGAAACGCTCGCGCTGGGTCAGGGCTTGGGCATCGAGCACTTCGTAGAGCTCGAAGGCCAGGTTACGGGCGCTAAGCAGGGTCTCGGACATGGATCGGGCCTCCAATGGATGGGGCCGAGTCTAGGCAGCCGCCAAGCGGCTGCCCAGCACTATCGATGGGCGTGATACAGCCTCACATGGCCAGGCCCGCGGCCAGTTCGCGGGTCAGTTCGGCGGCGCCAATGGGTCGGCAGCCGGAGAGGTTCTGCCCCGCCCACAGCGGCGAGAAGTCGCTGCTGCCCTGGGCCTCGGCCGCCGCGCGCAGCGGGGCGATGGCCGCGGTGGCCAGGGGGAAGGCCGGTGCCATGGGGCTGAGCGGTCCCTGCTCGCGCATCAGGCGGTTGACGATGCCGCGTGCCGGGCGCCCGCTGAACAGGTTGGTCAGCGCCGTGTGGCGCGCCGCCGGGCTCTGCAGGGCGGCGCGGTGCACCGCGCTGGTGCTGGCCTCGGGGCACAGCAGGTAGGCGCTGCCGACCTGCACCCCGGCCGCGCCGAGCGCCAGGGCTGCGGCCACGCCGCGGGCATCGCCGATACCGCCGGCGGCGATCACCGGCAGGCGCACGGCCTCCACCACCTGGGGCAGCAGGGCGAAGGTGCCGAGCTGGCTGGACAGGTCCATGTCGAGGAACAGGCCGCGATGGCCGCCGGCCTCCAGGCCCTGGGCGATGATCGCATCGACGCCCCGGGCCTCCAGCCACACGGCTTCCTGCATCGTGGTGGCGCAGCCGAGGATCTTCGCGCCGCTGGCCCGTACCCGGCCCAGCAGGCTGGCCTCCGGCAGGCCGAAGTGGAAGCTGACCACCGCCGGGCGCAGCTCCTCCACCAGTTCGGCCATGGTCGCGTCGAACGGCTGGCGTCCGGGGCCGGCCGGGATGGTGGCGGGGTCGAGGTCGAACTCGGCGTAGAGAGGGGCGAGCCGTTGGCGCCAGGCCGTCTCGCGCACTGCATCCGGCTGCGGCTGGGGGTGGCAGAAGAAGTTGAGGTTGCACGGCCGGTCGGTGGCGGCGCGCAGGGCCAGCACCTGTTTGCGCAAAGCGGCGGCGTCGAGCATGGCCGCCGGCAGCGAGCCGAGGCCACCGGCCTGGCATACGGCGATGGCCAGGCGCTGGTCCTGGGCGCCGGCCATGGGGGCCTGGATGATCGGGAGTTCGCTGCCGAGCAGTTCTTGCAGGTTCATGGAGGCCTCCTTGGCCAGGGCTGTGTGACCGGGCAAGCTTGCCACAATTGTGTGTCGGTTCGTCGCCGGTGGCCGCTGGCGGTTACACTGCGGCCCAGTCCCGAGGGAGCCCCGATGAACTACCGTCACGCCTTTCACGCCGGCAATCACGCCGACGTGCTGAAACACCTGATCCTCTGTCGCCTGGTCGCCTTGCTGTCGCGCAAGGAGGCGCCCTTCGCCTATCTCGACAGCCACGCCGGCGTCGGCCTCTACGATCTGGCCGGCGACCAGGCCAGCCGTACCGGCGAGTGGCAGCAGGGCATCGCCCGGCTGTGGCAGGCCGATGACCTGCCCGACCCGCTGCTCGACTACCTCGAGGTGGTCCGAGCCATGAATCCCGACGGCGCACTGCGCCACTATCCCGGCTCGCCGGAGCTGGTGCGCCTGCTCAGCCGCGAACAGGACCGCCTGCAGCTCAACGAGAAGCACCCCGAAGACGGCCGCCTGCTCAAGGAGAACATGGCCGGCGACCGCCGCGTGGCGGTGCACCTGGGCGAGGGCTGGCACGTGCCGCGCGCCCTGCTGCCGACCCGGGAAAAGCGCGCGCTGCTGCTGATCGACCCGCCCTTCGAGAAGGCCGATGAGCTGGAGCGCTGCGTGCAGTCGCTGAACGAGGCCATCGGCCGCATGCGCCAGACGGTGGTGGCGATCTGGTATCCGATCAAGGCTCTGGAGCAGCTCAGGCGCTTCTACCGTGACCTGGAGAAGAGCGCGGCGCCCAAGCTGCTGCGGGTCGAACTCTACGTGCAGTCGACCGACGACGCCCAGCGCCTGAACGGTTCCGGCCTGGTGATCAGCAACCCGCCCTGGGGCCTGGAGGAGGAACTCAAGCAGCTGCTGCCCTGGCTGGCCGAGCGCCTGGCCCAGGGCCAGGGCGGCTGGCGCCTGGACTGGCTGATCGAGGAGAAGGCGCCGGGCTGAGCCGCGAGCGCCGTCACATCAGGCCGGCAGGCACACCCCGGTGCCGCCGAGGCCGCAGTAGCCGCCGGGGTTCTTCGCCAGGTACTGCTGGTGATAGGCCTCGGCGTAGTAGAAGGGCGGCGCCTCGGCGATCTCGGTGGTGATGGCGCCGAGCCCGGCCTTGTCCAGTTCGGCCTGGAAGGCGGCCTGGCTGGCCAGGGCCGCGGCCAGCTGCTCGGGGCCGTGGCAGTAGATCGCCGAGCGGTACTGGCTGCCGACGTCGTTGCCCTGACGCATTCCCTGGGTCGGGTTGTGCGCCTCCCAGAACACCTTGAGCAGGGCATCAAAGCTGGTCAGTTGCGGGTCGAAGACCACCAGCACCACTTCCGCGTGGCCGGTCAGGCCCGAGCAGGTTTCCTCGTAGGTCGGGTTCGGCGTGTGGCCGCCGGCATAGCCGACCGCAGTGCTCCACACCCCCGGCTGCTGCCAGAAGCGCCGCTCCGCACCCCAGAAGCAGCCGAGGCCGAAGACCGCCTGCTGCAGGCCGGCGGGAAAGGGCGGCTGCAGCGGGTTGCCGTTGACGTAGTGGGCCGGGGGCACCGGCAGCGGCGTGGCGCGGCCGGGCAGGGCCTGCTCGGCGCTGGGCAGCTCGAGTTTGTGGGCGAGTATTTGCGAACGCAGAACCATGGGCCGTGTCCTCGGCGAAGAGTGTGTGTGCAGATAGACCGCGCAGCGGGCGCGGCGTTACAGGTCATTCAGCCCGGCGGGCGGCAGGGGTAGCGCTTAAGCCTGTCGATCAGCTCGCGTCCGGGGATCGGCCGGTCGAACAGGTAGCCCTGGCCGATGTCGCACTGCTGGCGGCGCAGGAAACCGAGCTGGGCGGCGCTCTCGATGCCTTCGGCGACCACCTTGAGCTTGAGGTTGTGGGCCATGGCGATCACCGCCGAGGTGATCTCCATGTCGTCCTGGTTGTCCGGGATGTCGTTGATGAAGCTGCGATCGATCTTGATCACGTCGATGGGGAATTTCTTCAGGTAGCTCAGCGACGAATAGCCGGTACCGAAATCGTCCATCGCCAGGGTCAGGCCCAGGCTCTTCAGGTGGCGGAGCTGCTCGCGGGTGTTGTCGGTGGCCTCCAGCAGCAGGCTTTCGGTCAGCTCCAGTTCCAGCAGCGCGGCGGGCAGCTGCTCCTCGTGCAGGATCGCTTCGATAGAGCCGACCAGATCGGGGTCGGAGAACTGCTTGGGCGACAGGTTGATCGCCACCTGCAGGCTGCCGAGGCCGACTGCGGTCATTTCCTTGCTCATGCGGCAGGCCTGGCGCAGCACCCACTTGCCGATGGGAATGATCAGGCCGTTTTCCTCGGCCACGCTGATGAACTGGTCCGGACGGATCATGCCCTTTTCCGGATGGTGCCAGCGCAGCAGGGCCTCCAGGCCGAGCAACTGGCCGGTCTTCAGGCACAGCTTGGGCTGGTAGAAGACTTCCAGTTCGTTCTGGGTCAGGGCGCGGCGCAGGTTGCTCTCGACGAACAGTTTGTAGTCGGCCTCGGCGTTCAGCGCCTCGGTGAATACCTGGAGCTGGTGCTTGCCGTTGGCCTTGGCCTTGTGCAGGGCCAGGCCGGCGTGCTTCATCAGGGTCTGCGGGTCCTGGCCATGCTGCGGCGCGCAGGCCAGGCCCACCGAGCCGGTGACACTGATCAGCTGGTTGTCGACGAACAGCGGTTTGTCCAGAGTCTGCAGCAGCTGTTGGGCGATGCGCTGGCCGTCTTCGAGGTCGTGGTCCTCCAGCAGGATGGCGAACTCGTTGCTGGCGAAGCGCGCTAGCACGCCGCTGGGGTTGAGGCTGTTGCGCAGGCGCCGGGCCAGGCTGCTGAGCAGCTTGTCGCCGGTCTGGTGGCCGAGGCTGTCGTTGATCCGCTTGAAATTGTCGATGTCCACTAGCAGCAGGTTGATCGGCCTGCCGTCGGCCTTGGCGAAACGATCCTCCAGGGCGCGGATGAAGGCGTAGCGGTTGCCCAGGCCGGTGAGGTTGTCGCTGAAGGCCAGGCGCTCGATGCGCTGCTGCGCGTGCTTGGTTTCGGTGATGTCTTCGTAGATGCCGATGTAGTGGGTCAGGCTGCCGTCGTCGGCGTGCACCTTGGAGATCGACAGCTGGCTCCAGTAGGGCTCGAAGTTCTTGCGTCGGCTCTTGAACTCGCCCTGCCAGCTGTTGTGCTCGGACAGCCCGGTGCCGGCGTCGAACAGCAGGTCGTTGAGGGCTTCCAGGGCCGGCAGCTCGGACAGGCGGCGGCCCTGGACTTCGTCGGCGCTGTACTGGGTGATCGCTGTGAAGCTCGGGTTGACGTATTCCACCAGGCCATCCCGGTCGAGCAGGATGAAGGCGCTGGCGCTTTGCTCCACCGCGCGCTGGAACAGGTGCAGGGCGCTGGCGGTGCGCCGCCGTTGGTGGCTGCCGATGACCTGGGCGTAGTGCTCGGCCAGTTCGCCGGCGAAGGCGACCTCGTCGGCCTGCCAGGCTCGCGGCCCGCCGACATGCTCGAGGCAGAGCACGCCGACCACCTCGCCATCGATGCGGATGCTGGCATCGAGCATGGCGCCGATGCCCATGGGGCGCAGGTAGTGCTCGGCCATTTCACGGGTGCGCGGATCCGTCAGGGCATCCTGGGCGTCGATCGCCCGGCCGCTGTGCAGGGCATGCAGGTAGACCGGGTAGTGGCCGGCGTCCATGCTGGCGCCCCGCTCATGCAGGTCGATGTCGCGGCGGTACAGGGTCACCGGCTCGAGGGTCGCGCCCTGCAGGTTCCAGATGCCGGCCCGCGCCACCCCGTAGGCCTCGCAGGCCGCCCGGGTAATCAGCTCGGCGGCCTCGCGGCGTGGATCGCCGGAGGTGTAGTGCTGGCGCGTCAGGTGCCGGAGCAGCGCCTGCTGGGTGCGCGCGCGAACCTGCTCCAGAGCCTCGGCGATCGGCTCCGGCGGCAGTAGATGTGGCTCGCGATGCGCCGCCTCCGGCAGACCGTCGAGATACGGCCCCGGCGCCTCGGCCAGGGTCGCTGGCTCGGCAACCAGAAGATAGCCGCGCAACAGGTGGCGATTGTGCTGCTTGAACGGCTCGCCCAGTTCGGTGAGGCGGAGGGCGCCGCGGGGCGTGTGCAGGGTGTAGTGCACCAGGTAGCGCGCGTCCCGCGTCAGCTGCTGCTGGATCGCCTCGTGCTGGCGATGGCGTGCCACGGGCTCCATCAGGCTGGCGTAGGGGGCGTCGATTAGCGAGCACAGCTCGCTGGCGGGCAGGCCGAGCCGCTGCTCACACTCCGGATCGAGGAAAAGCAGCGTCCAGCTGGCTTCGTTCAGCCGCTCGAAGCGCAGCATGCCGAGCCGCGAAGGCACTGGCAACTGCGTCACAACCTCGGCCGCCAGCAGGCTCGCGGCATCGGGATGGCTTTTCATTGGGAGGCGGGCTTCCAGTATGCTGACCGAGTCGGGGTCTCGGCCCACTTCACTATCGCGTCGGCTAAGGGTGCATGATGCTATTACGACTGACAAGCAAACTAATTTCCGCCGTGCTGCTCGGCGGCTGCCTGCTGGCCGGCCCGCTGCTCGCCGCCGAGTCCGCGGCGACCCTCGGTGGCGCCGAGCAGGAGCGCTACCTGAGCGAGCTCAAGCGCCTGTACCTGACCCAGGATGAGCGCCAGGCGCTGCTCGCGCACAGCAATGATCTGCTCAAGACCTACGCCCTCAGCGCCGCCTATCAGGTCGGTCAGGCGCAGCGTCAGGACCGGCTCTACCAGCTGCGCCTGGGAGCTCCCGGCGAGTTGCTGTTGCGCGAAGAGACCCGCAACGCCCAGGGCACCGATATCGCCGTGCGCAACCAGCGCATCGCGCTGTTCGGCGTGGACCCCTTTATCCGTTACGACTGCCCGCCCGGCGGCATCAGCTGTGTGCTGTTCAGCCCGCTGGACGGCAGTGTGCTGCTGAGCATCGTGCGCGACCACCAGGGCGCCGCGGAGCTGGCCAAGGCCCTGAGTTTCCTGATCCGCAACCTGCAGAAAGGCTAGGCCGGCGGCCAGGCAAAAAAAACCCCGCCGATGAGGCGGGGTTGAGGGTACGAGCGTGGCATGCTCGAAAGTTGAGGCTGTGCCTTACAGCAGCATGGTGCGGATGTCCGCCAGCACATCGCCGAGACGCTTGGTGAAGCGTGCGGCGGCGGCGCCATTGATCACTCGGTGATCGTAGGACAGCGACAGCGGCAGCATCAGCTTGGGCTGGAACGCCTTGCCGTCCCAGACCGGCTGCATGGTCGCCTTGCTCACGCCGAGGATCGCCACTTCCGGCGCATTGACGATCGGCGTGAAGCCGGTGCCGCCAATGTGGCCGAGGCTGGAGATGGTGAAGCAGGCACCCTGCATGTCGTCCGCCGCGAGCTTCTTGGTGCGCGCCTTCTCCGCCAGTGCGGCGGCCTCGGCGGCCAGTTGCAGCAGGCTCTTCTGGTCGACGTTCTTGATCACCGGCACCAGCAGGCCGTCCGGGGTGTCCACGGCGAAGCCGATGTGCACGTATTTCTTGCGGATCACCGCCTTGCCGCTCGGCGCCAGCGAACTGTTGAAGTCCGGCAGCTCCTTGAGCAGGTAGGCGCAGGCCTTGAGCAGCAGCGGCAGCACGGTCAGCTTGACCCCGGCTTTCTCGGCGACCGCCTTCTGTGCGACGCGGAAGGCTTCCAGCTCGGTGATGTCGGCCGAGTCGAACTGGGTCACGTGCGGCACGTTGAGCCAGCTGCGGTGCAGGTTGGCGGCGCCGACCTGCATCAGGCGGGTCATCGCCACTTCTTCCACTTCGCCGAACTTGCTGAAGTCCACGACCGGAATCGGCGGGATGCCGGCGCCGCCGGTGGCGCCGGCCGGCGCCTCCTTGGCCTTCTGCATCATCGCCTTGACGTAAGCCTGCACGTCCTCCTTGAGGATCCGGCCCTTCGGGCCACTGCCGTTGATGGCGCCGAGTTCGACGCCGAACTCGCGGGCCAGCTGGCGTACGGCCGGGCCGGCATGCACCTTGGCGCCGTCACGCTTGGGCACGGGGCTGACGTTGGCTGCGGCCGCCGCCAGCTTGGCGATGGCGCTGACCTCGGCGGCCACTTCCGGCGAGGCGCCGGGCGGCGTGCTGTGCAGCGCCGGGGCGGCGGCCGGCGCCGGAGCCTGGGCGGCTGCAGGGGCGGCGGCTGCGCCGGTGACCTTGAGCTTGAGGATCAGGTCGCCGGTGCCGACTTCGGCGTCCAGCTGGACTTCCACGCTTTCCACGGTGCCGGCGGCCGGCGAGGGAATCTCCATGCTCGCCTTGTCCGACTCCAGGGTGATCAGCGACTGGTCGGCTTCGACCTTGTCGCCGGCCTTGACCAGGACTTCGATGACCTTGACCTTGCCGTCTGTGCCGATATCCGGCACATGCACATCCTGCACCGACTCGCTGGTCGCCGCTGCAGCGGGCTGCTCGGCCTTTGCGGCAGGCTTCTCCTGTTGGGGCTCGGCCTTGGCTGGTTGTTCGGCCTTCGGCGCGGCCTCGGCCGCACCCTCGACTTCCAGCTCGAGCAATTCGTCGCCTTCCTTCAGGCGGTCGCCCAGCTTGACCTTCAGGCTCTTGATCACCCCGGCCTTGGGGGCCGGAATTTCCATGCTGGCCTTGTCCGACTCGAGGGTCAGCAGGCTCTGGTCGGCTTCGATACGGTCGCCGACCTTGACCATCAGCTCGATGACTTCGCCTTCGCCACTGCCGATATCGGGTACGCGGATTAGTTCGCTCACAGTGCGTCTCCTTAGCAGTCCAGCGGGTTGCGTTTTTCCGGGTCGATGCCGAACTTGGCGATGGCCTCGGCCACCACCTTGGGTTCGATATCGCCGCGGTCGGCGAGGGCTTCCAGGGCGGCCAGAACCACCCAGTTGCGGTCCACTTCGAAGAAGTGGCGCAGCTTCTGGCGGCTGTCGCTGCGGCCGAAGCCGTCGGTGCCCAGCACCTTGTATTCCTTGCTCGGCACCCACTGGCGGATCTGGTCGGCGAACAGCTTCATGTAGTCGGTGCTGGCGATGACCGGGCCCTGACGGCCTTTCAGGCACTGTTCGACGTAGGTCTGCTGCGGCTTCTGCTCCGGATGCAGGCGGTTGTGACGCTCCACGGCCAGGCCTTCGCGGCGCAGTTCGTTGAAGCTGGTGACGCTCCACACATCGGACGCGACGTTGTACTCGTCGCGCAGGATCTTCGCCGCGGCGCGCACTTCGCGCAGGATGGTGCCGCTGCCCAGCAGCTGCACGTGGTGGGCGGCTTCCTTCTTGTCCTCTTCGAGCAGGTACATGCCCTTGATGATGCCTTCCTCGACACCTTCAGGCATGGCCGGCTGCTGGTAGGCCTCGTTCATCACGGTGATGTAGTAGAAGACGTTTTCCTGCTCTTCCATCATCCGCCGCGTGCCTTCGCGAATGATCACCGCCAGCTCGTAGCCGTAGGTCGGATCATAGGTGCGGCAGTTGGGAATGGTCGCCGCCATCAGGTGGCTGTGGCCGTCCTCGTGCTGCAGGCCTTCGCCGTTCAGCGTGGTGCGCCCGGCGGTACCGCCGATCAGGAAGCCGCGGGTGCGGCTGTCGCCGGCAGCCCAGGCCAGGTCGCCGATGCGCTGGAAGCCGAACATCGAGTAGAAAATGTAGAACGGCAGCATCGGCTGGTTGTGGCAGCTGTAGCTGGTACCCGCGGCGATGAACGAACTCATGGCGCCGGCTTCGTTGATGCCTTCCTCGAGGATCTGACCCTTCTTGTCCTCGCGGTAGAACATCACCTGATCCTTGTCCACCGGCTCATACAGCTGGCCGACCGAGGAGTAGATGCCGAGCTGGCGGAACATGCCTTCCATGCCGAAGGTGCGCGCCTCGTCGGGGATGATCGGCACGATGCGCTGGCCGAGGTCCTTGTCCTTGACCAGTTGCGCGAGGATGCGCACGAAGGCCATGGTGGTGGAGATTTCACGGTCGCCGGAGCCGTCGAGGATGGCCTTGAGGGTCTCCAGCGGCGGGGTCGGCACGGCGAAGCTGTTGACGCGGCGCTGCGGCACGAAGCCACCCAGGGCTTCACGCTTCTTGCGCAGGTACTTGCCTTCGGCGCTGTCGGGCGCCGGCTTGAAGAACGGCAGGTTCTCCAGCTCGTCGTCCTGGACCGGGATATCGAAGCGGTCGCGGAATTTCTTCAGGCTGTCGACGTCGACCTTCTTGGTGTTGTGGGCGATGTTCTTCGCCTCGCCGGCGCCGGTGCCATAACCCTTGATGGTCTTGGCCAGGACGACGGTCGGCTGACCCTGGTGGTGGACCGCCTGGTGGTAGGCCGCATAGACCTTGTAGGGGTCGTGGCCGCCACGGTTGAGCTTCCAGATTTCGTCGTCGGAGAGATCCTTGACCATCTCCTTGAGTTCCGGGCTGTTGAAGAAGTGCTCGCGGACGAAGGCGCCGTCTTTGGCCTTGTAGTTCTGGTAGTCGCCGTCGACCACCTCGTCCATGCGCCGTTGCAGGATGCCGTCGACGTCTTTGGCCAGCAGCGGGTCCCAGAAACGGCCCCAGACCACCTTGTTGACGTTCCACTGGGCGCCGCGGAACACGCCTTCCAGTTCCTGGATGATCTTGCCGTTGCCGCGTACCGGGCCGTCGAGGCGCTGCAGGTTGCAGTTGATGACGAAGATCAGGTTGTCCAGCTTCTCGCGGCCGGCCAGGGAGATGGCGCCGAGGGATTCCGGCTCGTCGCACTCGCCGTCGCCGAGGAAGCACCAGACCTTCTGCTTGCCCGCCGGGATGAAGCCGCGGTGCTCCAGGTACTTCATGAAGCGTGCCTGGTAGATCGCCTGGATCGGGCCCAGGCCCATGGATACGGTGGGGAACTGCCAGAAGTCCGGCATCAGCCAGGGGTGCGGGTAGGACGACAGGCCCTGACCGTCCACTTCCTGGCGGAAGTTGTTCAGCTGGTCTTCGCTGATCCGGCCTTCCATGAAGGCGCGGGCATAGATGCCGGGCGAGGCATGGCCCTGATAGAACACCAGGTCGCCGCCGTGTTCTTCGGTCGGGGCCTGGAAGAAGTAGTTGAAGCCGATGTCGTACAGGGTCGCAGAGGAGGCGAAGCTGGAGATGTGACCGCCCAGGTCCGGGTCCTGCAGGTTGGTGCGCATCACCATGGCCAGCGCGTTCCAGCGCACCAGCGAGCGGATGCGGCGTTCCATGAACAGGTCGCCGGGCATGCGGGCTTCGTGGGTGACCGGAATGGTGTTGCGATAGGGCGTGGTGATGGCATACGGCAACTGGGAACCACTGCGGGTAGCCAGCTCGCCCATGCGGGTCATCAGGTAATGCGCGCGGTCTTCACCCTCATGGTCGAGGACGGACTCCAGCGCGTCCAGCCATTCCTGGGTTTCGACGGGATCGAGGTCTTGCATGGCTTGCTCCAGGGCGGAAAGGCTTCCAGAATCGGAGGCCAGGGGTTCGTGGCCGGCTTCGTGAGCGGGTCACGTAAATTCTTGTTTACCGGGGGTAGGACCGGCTCCGTGTAGTTTTACTACATATCGACGGCGATTTCAGCCCTTGGGATACAATCTTTAGTAGCAAAACTACACTTTATTTTGGCTGTTCGTCGCGCGTGCCGCGGCGAGGTCCGTGGAATGCAGCTGTTCCCGGCACCACCCGCAGCCCGCCGAAAAGGATAGACCATGAGCTTGCCGGTGCTGGTCTCTTTACCCGCTTCCCTCGACTCCCTTGCCTTGCGCGCCGAGCAGTCCTTGCGCGCGGTTCTTGCCGATCTGGACACTGCTGCCGAGGCACGCTTCGACGCCTGGCCGCAGGCCCGTCGTGACGCCTGGCACCGGGTCTGCGCGGCCAGCGATTTCGTCCTGCAGCAGGCCTTGCGTGATCCACTGATGCTGCTGGAGCTGGCCGATTCCGGGGAGCTGGAGCGCAGCCTGTCGGCCGGGGAGCTGCGTGCTCAGCTGGTCGACGCGCTAGACGGCTGTGCCGACGAGGAGGAGTTGGGGCGGCGTCTGCGGCGCTTCCGCAATCGTCAGCAGCTGCGCATCATCTGGCGCGACATCGGCCGCCAGGCGGATCTGCGGGAAGCCTGCCGCGATCTTTCCGATCTCGCCGACGCCTGCATCGACCTGGCCTACCACTGGCTCTATCCCCACCACTGCGCGCAGTTTGGCACGCCGATCGGGCGGCGCAGTGGCCAGGCCCAGCACATGGTGATCCTCGGCATGGGCAAGCTCGGCGCCCATGAACTCAACCTGTCTTCGGACATCGACCTAATCTTCGGCTACCCGGAGGGTGGCGAGACCGAAGGGGTGAAGCGTCCCCTGGACAATCAGGAGTTCTTCATCCGCCTGGGCCAGCGGTTGATCAAGGCGTTGGATGCGATCACCGTCGAGGGCTTCGTGTTCCGTACCGACATGCGCCTGCGCCCCTATGGCTCCTCCGGCGCCCTGGTGTTCAGCTTCAATGCCCTGGAGCAGTACTACCAGGACCAGGGCCGCGACTGGGAGCGCTACGCCATGATCAAGGCGCGGGTGGTCGGCGGCGACCCGCTCGCCGGCGAGCAGTTGCTGGAGATGCTGCGCCCCTTCGTCTACCGGCGCTACCTGGACTTCTCCGCCATCGAGGCGCTGCGCAGCATGAAGCTGCTGATCCAGCAGGAAGTGCGGCGCAAGGGCATGGCCGACAACATCAAGCTGGGCGCCGGCGGCATTCGCGAGGTGGAGTTCATCGCTCAGGCCTTCCAGCTGATCCATGGCGGGCGCGACCTCAGCCTGCAGCAGCGACCGCTGTTGAAGGTGCTGGCCACGCTGGCAGGGCAGGGCTACCTGCCGGACGCGGTGGTCGAGGAATTGCGCGAGGGCTACGAGTTCCTGCGCTACACCGAACATGCCCTGCAGGCGATCGACGACCGGCAGACGCAGATGCTGCCGGACAACCAGCAGGACCGGGCGCGGGTGGCCTTCATGCTCGGCTTCGCCAGCTGGGACGCCTTCCATCAGCAGTTGATGCACTGGCGCGGACGGGTCGACTGGCATTTCCGCCAGGTCATCGCCGATCCGGACGAGGATCAGGATGGTGCAGTCGACGAGGTGATCGGCGGCGAGTGGCTGCCGCTGTGGGAAGATGCCCAGGACGAGGCCGCCGCCTGTCGTCAGCTCAGCGACGCGGGCTTTGTCGATGCTCCGGCGGCCCGGCAGCGCCTGGCCGGCCTGCGCAACGGTAATCAGGTGCGGGCCATGCAGCGGCTCGGCCGCGAGCGCCTGGATGCCTTTATTCCCCGATTGTTGGCGCAGGCGGTGGAGCACGGTGAGCCGGACCTGGTGCTGGAGCGGGTGCTGCCGCTGGTCGAGGCGGTGGCGCGGCGCTCGGCCTATCTGGTCCTGCTGACGGAGAATCCCGGGGCCCTGCAGCGCCTGCTGACCCTGTGCGCGGCCAGTCCATGGATCGCCGAACAGATCGCCCGCTTCCCGCTGCTGCTCGACGAGTTGCTCAACGAAGGCCGGCTGTTCAAACCGCCCCAGGCGCCCGAGCTGGCCGCCGAGTTGCGCGAGCGGCTGATGCGCATCCCCGAGGACGATCTGGAGCAGCAGATGGAGGCGCTGCGCCACTTCAAGCTGGCCCACCGCTTGCGCGTCGCGGCCTCGGAGATCGCCGGCACCCTGCCGCTGATGAAGGTCAGCGACTACCTGACCTGGCTGGCCGAGGCCATCCTCGACCAGGTGCTGGCCCTGGCCTGGCGCCAGACCGTGGCCAAACACGGCGCGCCGCGCCGCGCCGATGGCACCCCGTGCGACCCCGATTTCATTATCGTCGGCTATGGCAAGGTCGGTGGCATCGAGCTGGGGCATGGCTCGGACCTGGACCTGGTGTTCATCCATGATGGCGACCCCCAGGCCGAGACCGACGGCGCCAAGCCCATCGATGGCGCGCAGTTCTTCACCCGCCTGGGCCAACGCATCATTCACCTGTTGACCACCCAGACCAACTCCGGCCAGCTCTACGAGGTGGATATGCGCCTGCGCCCCTCCGGTGCCGCGGGCTTGCTGGTCAGCTCCCTTGGGGCCTTCCAGCGCTACCAGGAAAACGAGGCCTGGACCTGGGAGCATCAGGCACTGGTGCGCGCCCGGGTGCTGGTCGGCTGTCCGCGTGTGGCCAAGGCCTTCGAGGCGGTGCGCGCCGCGGTGCTCGGGGGGGAGCGCGATCTCGACAAGCTGCGCGCGGAAGTCAGCGAGATGCGCGCCAAGATGCGCGACAACCTCGGCAGCAAGGCCACCGCCGCCGGCACCTCGGCCAATGCCTTCGAGGCCTCGGCGCCCTTCGATCTCAAGCAGGATGCCGGAGGTATCGTCGATATCGAATTTATGGTGCAATACGCGGCCCTGGCCTGGTCGCGACAGTACCCGGAGTTGCTCGAGTTCACCGACAACATCCGCATCCTGGAAGGGCTGGAGCGCGTCGGCCTGCTGCCCGGAGAAGATGCCCTGCTGTTGCAGGAGGTCTACAAGGCCTATCGCTCGGCGGCCCACCGGCAGGCGCTGCAGAAGCAGCCCGGGGTGGTGAGTGGCGACCAGTTCCACGCCGAACGACGCAGCGTGCTGCGCATCTGGCAGGCGCTTGGCTTGAACTGAATGAGTGCCGATCGGCAGGCGCAGCGTCCGCCGGTGGCAGTGTACGAAGCGAATTTGAGGAGCAGGCAACTATGTCGATGGCCGATCGTGATGGTGTGATTTGGTATGACGGCAAGCTGGTGCCGTGGCGCGACGCCACCACCCATGTGCTGACCCACACCCTGCACTATGGCATGGGCGTGTTCGAGGGCGTGCGGGCCTACAACACCCCCGATGGCACGGCGATCTTCCGCCTGCAGGCGCACACCGATCGGCTGTTCGATTCGGCCCACATCATGGGCATGAAGATCCCCTTCAGCAAAGACGAGATCAACGAGGCGACCCGCGCCGCGGTGCGCGAGAACAATCTGGAAAGCGCCTATATCCGCCCGATGGTGTTCTACGGATCCGAAGCCATGGGCCTGCGCGCCAGCGGCCTGAAGGTCCAGGTGATCGTGGCGGCGTGGAACTGGGGCGCCTACATGGGCGATGAGGCCCTGCAGGTCGGCATCAAGGTGCGCACGAGCTCCTTCACCCGGCATCACGTCAACATCTCCATGACCCGGGCCAAGGCCAACGGCAACTACATCAACTCGATGCTGGCCCTGCAGGAAGCCATCTCCGGTGGCGCCGACGAGGCCATGCTGCTCGACCCGGAAGGCTACGTGGCCGAGGGTTCGGGGGAGAACATCTTCCTGGTCAAGGATGGCGTGGTGTACACCCCGGAGGTCACCTCCTGCCTCAACGGCATCACCCGCAACACCGTGCTGACCCTGGCCGAGGAGCTGGGCATCAAGGTGATCGAGAAGCGCATCACCCGCGACGAGGTGTACATCGCCGACGAGGCCTTCTTCACCGGCACCGCCGCCGAGGTCACGCCGATCCGCGAAGTGGACGGCCGGCAGATCGGCGCCGGGCGCCGCGGTCCGGTGACCGAAAAACTGCAGACCGCCTACTTCGACCTGGTGACCGGCAAGACCCGCAACCACGCCGAGTGGCGCACCCTGGTCAAATAAGCTCGCGGGACGGGCAGTCGCCCGTCGCTGCGGTGGGTGGTCGCGCACTGAGCGACAAGGCAACTACAACCGGGAGGCGCAAGCCTCCTCGGTCGTTTCTGGGATAGGCATGAGAATACTGATCGTAGGCCCCAGCTGGGTGGGCGACATGGTGATGGCGCAGACGCTGTTCCAGTGCCTGAAGCAGCGCCACGGCGACTGCCAGATCGACGTGCTGGCGCCGGAATGGAGCCGGCCGATCCTCGAGCGCATGCCCGAGGTGCGGCGTGCCCTGAGTTTTCCCCTCGGCCACGGCGTGCTGCAGCTGGCGACCCGCCGGCGCATCGGCAAGTCCCTGGCCGGTCAGTACGATCAGGCGATCCTGCTGCCCAACTCGCTCAAGTCGGCCCTGGTGCCGTTCTTCGCCGGCATTGCCAAGCGCACCGGCTGGAAGGGCGAGATGCGCTACGGCCTGCTCAACGATGTGCGCAAGCTGGACAAGCAGCGCTACCCGCTGATGATCGAGCGCTTCATGGCGCTGGCCTTCGAGCCCGGCGCGCAGCTGCCGCGTCCCTATCCGCGGCCCAGCCTGCAGATCGAGGCGGCCAGTCGCGACGCGGCCCTCGGCCGCTTCGCCCTGAGCCTGGATCGACCGGTGCTGGCGCTCTGTCCCGGCGCCGAGTTCGGCGAGGCCAAGCGCTGGCCCAGCGAACACTACGCCAGGGTCGCCGAGGCCAAGATCCGCGCCGGCTGGCAGGTCTGGCTGTTCGGCTCGAAGAACGATCATCCGGTCGGCGAGGACATTCGCGCGCGGCTGATTCCCGGCTTGCGCGAGGAGGCGGTCAACCTCGCCGGCGAGACCAGCCTGGCCGAGGCCATCGACCTGCTGTCCTGCGCCACGGCGGTGGTGTCCAACGATTCCGGCCTGATGCACGTGGCCGCGGCGCTCAATCGGCCGCTGGTGGCGGTCTACGGCTCGACCTCGCCGCAGTTCACCCCGCCGCTGGCCGAGCAGGTGGAGATCGTCCGGCTGGGCCTGGAGTGCAGCCCCTGCTTCGACCGCACCTGTCGCTTCGGTCACTACAACTGCCTGCGCGAGCTGGCGCCGCAGCCGGTGCTGGAGGCCCTGGATCGTCTGGTCGGCGATCCGATCGAGCCGGTCGAGGTCGATTGATGCGGGTGTTGCTGATCAAGACGTCCTCCCTGGGCGATGTGGTGCACAGCCTGCCGGCGCTCACCGACGCGGCTCGGGCCATCCCCGGGATCCAGTTCGACTGGGTGGTGGAGGAGGGTTTCGCCGAGATTCCGGCCTGGCACCCGGCGGTGGCCCGGGTGATTCCGGTGGCCATCCGCCGCTGGCGCAAGAACCTCTGGCAGACCCTGAGCAATGGCGAGTGGCGCCGCTTCAAGCAGCGCCTGGGCGAGACCCGTTACGACCTGGTGATCGATGCCCAGGGCCTGCTGAAGAGCGCCTGGCTGACCCGCTACGTCAAGGCGCCGGTGGCCGGCCTGGACCGCGACTCGGCACGCGAGCCCATCGCCAGCCGTTTCTATGACCGGACCTACAACGTGCCCCGCGAGCAGCATGCCCTGGAGCGCGTGCGCCAGCTGTTCGCCCAGGCGCTGGACTATCCGCTGCCGGCCGGCCTCGGCGATTACGGCTTGAACCGGGCCCAGCTCGCCGGCGCTGCGACGCAGCCCTATGTGCTGTTCCTGCATGGCACCACCTGGCCGAGCAAGCATTGGCCGGAGGCCTACTGGCGCGAGCTGGCCGAGCAGCTCAGCGAGCAGGGCTGGGCGCTTCGCCTGCCCTGGGGCAATGAGCAGGAGCGGGCGCGGGCCGAGCGCATCGCCGCCGGCCTGGACAACGCCGCGGTGCTGCCCAGGTTGAACCTGGCCGGAGTGGCCAAGGTGATCGCCGGGGCCCAGGCCTGCGTGGCGGTGGACACCGGCCTGGGCCACCTCGCCGCCGCGCTGGATGTGCCGAGCATCTCCCTCTACGGGCCGACCCTGCCGGGGCGCGTCGGCGCCTATGGCCGGGCGCAGATCCACCTGTGCGCCAGCGGGCCCAATGCCGGACTCGGCGACCGCCACAAACCCTGCCTCGACGAGCTGCGCCCCGAACGGGTGGCCACCGAGTTGCAGGCGTTGTTGCTGGCCGAGGAAATCGTCTGATGCAGCTGGCTTTTATCCTCTACAAGTATTTCCCCTACGGCGGCCTGCAGCGCGACTTCATGCGCATCGCCCTGGAGTGCCAGAAGCGCGGCCACGCCATTCGCGTCTATACGCCGATCTGGGAGGGCGAAGTGCCGGCGGGCTTCGAGGTGGTGGTGGTGCCGGTCAAGGCGCTGTTCAACCACCGGCGCAACGAGAAGCTCACCGCCTGGGTCGAGGCCGACCTGGCCCGGCGCCCGGTCGAGCGGGTGATTGGCTTCAACAAGATGCCCGGGCTGGATGTCTACTACGCCGCCGACGGCTGTTTCGAGGACAAGGCGCAGACCCTGCGCAACCCCTTGTACCGCCGCTGGGGGCGCTACAAGCACTTCGCCGACTACGAGCGGGCGGTGTTCGCCCCCGAGTCGAAGACCGAGATCCTGATGATTTCCGAGGTGCAGCAGCCGCTGTTCGTCAAGCACTACGCCACCCCGGCCGAGCGCTTCCACCTGCTGCCGCCGGGCATCGCCCAGGACCGCCGGGCGCCGGCTAATGCCGCACAGATCCGCGCCGAGTTCCGCGCCGAGTTCGGCCTGGCGGACGACGAGTTGCTGCTGGTGCAGATCGGCTCGGGCTTCAAGACCAAGGGCCTGGATCGCAGCCTCAAGGCGGTTGCCGCGCTGCCGCGCGAGCTGCGTCAGCGCACCCGACTGATCGTCATCGGCCAGGACGACCCCAAGCCGTTCCTGCTGCAGATCAAGGCCCTGGGCATCTCCGAGCAGGTGCAGATCCTCAAGGGCCGCAGCGACATTCCGCGCTTCCTCCTCGGCGCCGACCTGCTGATCCATCCGGCCTACAACGAGAACACCGGCACCGTGTTGCTGGAGGCCCTGGTCGCCGGCTTGCCGGTGCTGGTCACCGAGGTCTGCGGCTATGCCCACTACATCGCCGAGGCCGACGCCGGCCGGGTGCTGAGCAGCCCCTTCGAGCAGCAGCAGCTCAACCGCAGCCTGCGCGAGATGCTCGAGGACGATGCCCAGCGCGGCCAGTGGCAGCGCAACGGCCTGGCCTACGCCGACTCGGCCGACCTGTATTCCATGCCGCAGCGGGCGGCCGATGTGATTCTGGCGGAGCGTCCATGAAGTTGTTGTTGAGCGAGCCGTTCAAGAGCCTGTGGGCCGGCAAGGACCCCTTCGTCGAGGTCGAGGCCCTGCAGGGGCAGGTCTACCGCGAGCTGGAGGGCCGGCGCACCTTGCGCACCGAGGTGGCCGGGCGCGGCTATTTCGTCAAGATCCACCGCGGCATCGGCTGGGGCGAGATCGCCAAGAACCTGCTCAGCGCCAAGCTCCCGGTGCTCGGCGCCGGCCAGGAGTGGCGGGCCCTCGAGCGTCTGCACCAAGCCGGCGTGCCGACCATGACGGCGGTGGCCTACGGCGAGCGCGGCGGCAATCCGGCCCGCCAGCATTCCTTTATCGTCACCGAAGAACTGGCGCCGACCGTCAGCCTGGAGGACTTCAGCCTCGACTGGCAGCGCCAGCCGCCGCCAGTGGCGCTCAAGCGCGCGCTGATCGCCGAAGTGGCGAACATGACCGGCACCATGCACCGCGCCGGGGTCAACCACCGCGACTGCTATATCTGCCACTTCCTGTTGCACACCGACCGGGCGGTGACGGCCGGCGATTTCCGCCTGTCGCTGATCGACCTGCACCGCGCCCAGACCCGCGCCGCGGTGCCGCGCCGCTGGCGCGACAAGGACCTGGCCGGGCTGTACTTCTCCGCCCTGAACATCGGCCTCAGCCGGCGCGACAAGCTGCGCTTCCTCAAGGCCTATTTCCGCCTGCCGCTGCGCCAGGTCCTGCGTGACGAGGCGCGCCTGCTCGCCTGGCTGGAGCGCCGTGCCGACAAGCTCTACGCACGCAAGCAGCGTTATGGGGATGCGCTCTGATGGCTGGCTGGACACTGCAACCCGAATACGCCGGGCGGGCCGCCGAGTTCGGCAGCCTGGAGGCGGTCTTCGCCCTCGAGGGCGAGCGCATCACCAAGGACCCGTTGTCCGAGGTAATCCGCATCGAGCGCTACGGGGTGCGCTACTACGTCAAGCGCTACTGGGGCGCCGGCAAGGGCTTGCGCCGCTATATCGGTCGGCCGCGGGTCAAGGCCGAGTGGCAGAACCTCAAGTATTTCGCCAAGTGGGGCATTCCCACCGCGCCGATCGTCGCCTACGGCCTGGAGCGCAGGCTCGGCGCCTTCGTCCGCGGTGCCCTGGTCACCCGCGAGCTGCCGGACACCCTGGACATGAGCCAGCTGGCCGACAGCGACCACCCCTGGCTGCGCGACCGCCACTGGGTCGACCGCATCAGCCGCCAGCTGGCCGCGGCGACGCGGGCCCTGCACGGCAAGCACTTCACCCATAACGACCTGAAGTGGCGCAACCTGCTGGTCAACGAGCAGGCCGAGCTGTTCTTCATCGACTGCCCGACCGGTGCCTTCTGGTGGGGCCCCCTGCTGCGCTACCGGGTCATCAAGGACCTGGCCTGCCTGGACAAGGTGGCCAAGCGCACGCTGTCGCGCAGCCAGCGCCTGCGCTTCTACCTGCAGTACCGCGGGCATCGGCGCCTGAGCGCCCGGGACAAGCGGCGCATCCGCCAGATCGTCGAGTTTTTCGAGGGCCGCGAATGAGCGACTTTATCGCCGCCGAGGACCGCGCACTGCTCGAACACCATGGCCTGGCCAGCTTCGCCGCGCTCTGGGCGCTCGAGTTGGAGGCGGTGGACGAGCCGAATACCGAACGCGGCGGCTGGAGCAGCGTCTATCGCCTGGAGCTGGGCGACGCCGCCTTCTACCTCAAGCGCCAGAGCAACCACCTGACCCGCAGCGTGCTGCATCCCCTGGGCGAGCCGACTTTCGCCCGCGAGTTCCGCAATATCCAGCGTTATCGCCGGCTGGGCATCCCGGCCCTGCAGGCCGCCTTCTTCGCCGAGCGCCGAGTGCCGGGCGAACGCCGCGCGGTACTGCTGACCCGCGCCCTGGACGGCTGGCAGGACCTGGACCACTGGCTGCAGGGCTGGTCCGCCCTCGACGAGCCTAGGCGCCAGGGCATTCTGCGGGCCTGTGGGGCGCTGGCCAGGCGCCTGCATGGGGCGGGGCAGGTGCATGGCTGTTTCTACCCCAAACATATCTTCCTGCGCGAGGCGGACGGCGGCTTCGACGCCCAGTTGATCGACCTGGAGAAGACCCGGCCGCTGCTGTTCGGCGAGCGCGACCGGATCAAGGACCTCGAGCCGCTGCTGCGCCGCGCCGGCGCCTGGGGCGAGGGCGAGGTGCGCCAGTTGCTGGCGGCCTACCTGTCATCCGGCGCCGAACTGGAGCGCTGGAGCAGCCGCCTGGGCCGGCGTCGCCAGGACAAGGAGGGGCGCCGATGACCCTGGCCGAGTTGGCGCGCGCCGGCAGGACGCCCGCACTGCCCTTGCAGCTGGAGCTGGAAGATGCCGCCGGGCCGGCCGTGCTGACCCTGAGCAGCCTGCTTCGCGTGCTGCCGGGCCAGCGCTACGTCGGCTTGGCCGAATGGCGCGGGCGCAAGGTGCTGGCCAAGCTGCTGGTCGGCGCCAGGGCGGCGCGACACTTCCGCCGCGAGCTGGACGGTGCGCGTCTGCTCGCCGGGCAGGGGCTGGCGACGCCGCTGCTGCTGGCCGACGGCCTGCGCGAGGGTGAGGGCGGCTGGCTGCTGTTCGACTACCTGGAGGGCGCCGAAAGCCTGTGGGACGCCTGGCGTCGGGTCGAGCCGCAGCCATTGCTCAGCGCCGCTCAGCAGGCGGTGCTGGGCGCGGCCCTGGCGACGGTGGCGCAGCTGCATGCCAAGGGGCTGTGGCAGGCCGACCTGCACCTGGACAATCTGCTGCGCCATCAGGGGCGGCTGCTGGTCATCGATGGCGGCGGGGTGCAGGCGCAGGTCCCGGGGCAACCCCTGTCGCGGGAGTTGGTGCTGGAGAATCTCGGGATACTGTTCGCCCAGCTTCCGGTCGAGCTGGAACCCTTTATCGAAGAGTTGCTGGTGCACTATCTGCTGGTCAACGGCGAGCATGCCCTGCCGCTGGAGGCGCTGCTCGAGGAGACCGCCAAGGTGCGCCGCTGGCGCCTGCGCGACTACCTGCGCAAGGTCGCCCGCGACTGCAGTCTGTTCAGTGCCAAGGTCGGCGCCTTCGGTCTGTGCGTGGTGCGCCGGGAGCAGGAAGCGGCGCTGCAGCCGCTGCTGGCCGACCTCGACCGCCTCACCGAGCAGGGCCATGTCTACAAGACCGGCGGCGCCGCCACCGTGGCGCGGGTCGAGCTGGACGGCCGTGCGCTGGTGGTCAAGCGCTACAACATCAAGCACTTCGGCCACTGGCTGAAGCGCTTCTGGCGGCCGAGCCGGGCCTGGCACAGCTGGGTCGAGGGCAATCGCCTGGAGCTGCTCGGCATCGCCACGCCGCGCCCGCTGGCGGTGCTGGAGCGGCGCTGGTGCTGGTTGCGCGGTCGTGCCTACCTGATTACCGAATACTGCGGCGGGCAGGATATAATCGCGCGTTTTCGGCCGTACTTGGATACAGAAGGGCGCAGTTCGCCCCCTGAGCACGAACTCCTGGCGCTGGATCGCTTGTTCGCCGCCTTGGTGCGCGAGCGCATCAGCCACGGCGATTTCAAGGGGCACAATCTGTTCTGGGATGGCCATGAGCAGGGTGGCAGATGGGCCTTGATCGACCTCGATGCCATGCGCCAGCACCACAGCATGCGCAGTTTCGCCCGGGCCTATGCCCGCGATCGCGCGCGATTCCTGCGCAACTGGCCGGCCGACTCGGCACTTCACCAGTTGCTCGACCAACGTTTACCGCAGGTGCCCGGCACCTGCCCTGAATAGAGGCAAAACCAGTGGCACTGACCATTCTCGGCCTTTCCGGCGCCCTCAGTCATGACCCGTCGGCGGCCCTGTATATCGACGGCGAGCTGATCGCGGCCGCCGAAGAAGAGCGTTTCGTGCGCGACAAGCACGCCAAGAACCGCATGCCCTACGAGTCGGCCAAGTTCTGCCTGGAGCAGGCCGGGGTCAAGCCCGCGGATGTCGACGTGGTGGCGATTCCCTTCGCCCCCATCAGCCTGTTCGGCGAGGCCCGCTGGCATTACGCCAAGCGCTACTGGTACGCCCCGGACCGCGCCCTCGACGCGATCCTGATGGGTAACCGGCGCTACAAGCGCTACCGCAAGAAGATCGTCTGGTGCCTGGAGCAGCTGGGCTTCGATGCGAAGAAGATCAAGATCGAGCCGGTCGAGCACCACCTGGCCCATGCTTCCAGCGCCTACCACTGCTCGGGTTTCAAGGAGAAGACGGCGATCCTCGGCATCGACGGCAAGGGCGAGTACGCCACCACCTTCTTCGGCTATGGCGAGAACGGCAGGATCCACAAGATCAAGGAGTTCTACGATCCGGATTCGCTCGGCGGCCTGTACGGCGCGATCACCGAGTTCCTCGGCTTCGAGATGCTCGACGGCGAGTTTAAGGTCATGGGCATGGCGCCCTACGGTGATGCCAGCAAGTACGATTTCTCCCGTCTGGCGACCTTCGAGAACGGCCAGCTGGTGATCAACACCGACTACGCCAACGTCATCGGCCTACGCCGCTACAAGGAGAAGGGCAAGGGCTTCTACTTCTCCAAGAAGCTGATCGAGTGGCTGGGGCCCAAGCGCGAAGGCGATATCGCCGACGACCCCTACATCCACTACGCCGCCAGCATGCAGGCGCTGTTCGAGAAGCTGGCGCTGCAGATGATGGACCACTACCTCGGCGACATCATCAAGGAGACCGGCAAGATCGCCTTCGCCGGCGGCTGCGCGCTGAACGTCAAGCTCAATCAGAAGATCATCGCGCGCCCCGAGGTCAAGGAGCTGTTCGTCCAGCCGGCCTCCGGCGACGCCGGTACCGCGGTCGGCGCCGCCGCCTATGTGTCGCACCAGCGCGGCGTCCCGGTGGAGAAGATGGAGCACGTCTACCTCGGCCCGTCCTACTCCAACGAAGACGTCATCGCCGCCTGCGCGCGCCACCCGAGCAAGCCCAAGTTCAAGCAGATCGCCGACATGCCCCAGCGCATCGCCAGGATCATGGTCGACGGCAACCCGGTGGCCTGGTTCCAGGGGCGCATGGAGTTCGGCCCGCGGGCCCTCGGCGGCCGCTCGATCATCGGTTGCCCGAGCATTCCGGGTGTGGCCGACCGGATCAACGAACAGATCAAGTTCCGCGAGCGCTGGCGCCCCTTCTGCCCGTCGATGCTCGACACCGTCGGCCCGCAGATGCTCAAGGTCGACCACCCGAGCCCGTTCATGACTTTCACCTTCGAGGTCAACGAGGAGTGGAAGGCCCGCGTCGGCGAAGTGGTGCACGAGGACGGTACCTCCCGTGCCCAGGTGCTCAAGCGCGAGTACAACCCGCGCTACTACGACATGATGCTGGAGCTGGAGAAGCTCACCGGCAACGGCGTGTCGCTCAACACCTCGCTGAACCGCCGCGGCGAACCGATGATCTGCTCGCCGACCGACGCTCTGAACATGTTCCACGGCTCCGACCTGCAGTACCTGATCATGGAGGACATCCTCGTGGTCAAGGACGGCAAGGATTGGTATGAGCAGGCCTGAGCCGCGCATCCTGCAGTTCTGTCACGGTTATGACGGGCCGTTCCTCGACTGTGCCCGTCAGTACGCTGCGCTGTTTGCCGGTACCCGTTACAAGGTCACCACGGTGTACCTGACCGGCAAGCCCAGTGCCGAGGTGGAGGCCGGCTCGGCCTCCGACGAGGTGATCTTCCTCGATTACTCGAGCCGCGAGGTGCGTGGCCTCAAGCTCAAGGCGATTCGCGATATCCGGCGGATCGCCGCCAGCGGCGACTTCAAGCTGTGCATTGCCCATCGCTTCAAGCCGGTGTATGTCGCCCTGCTCGGTACAAGGCTGCCGGTGATCGGTGTGCACCACGCCTTCGGCGACTACCGGCGGCTGTCGCGCCGGCTGTTCGCCGGCCTGTTCAGACGGCGCCTGTCGCTGCTCGGGGTGTCCAACGCGGTACGTGACGACATGCGCGAGAGCTTGCCGGCCTGGCCGGCCGAGCGTATCGAGACCCTGTACAACCGCATCGATATCCAGGCCCTGCAGGCCGAGCTGCTCGATCGTGATGCCGCGCGTGAGGCCCTGGGCTTGCCGCGTGACGCCTGGGTGGTCGGCAACGTCGGTCGCCTGCACCCGGACAAGGACCAGGCCACGCTGATTCGCGGCTTCGCCCAGGCCCTGCCGCAGCTACCGGCCGGCAGCAGGCTGGCGATCATGGGCAGCGGGCGCCTGGAGGCGTCCCTGAAGAACCTGGCGCGCGAGCTGAACGTCGCCGAGTCGGTGCTGTTCCTCGGCCAGGTGCCCGGCGGTCGGCGTTATTTCCGCGCCTTCGACGTGTTCGCCCTGACCTCCGATCACGAGCCGTTCGGCATGGTCCTGCTGGAGGCGATGGCGGCGGGGGTGCCGGTAGTCGGCAGCGACTGTGGCGGAGGGCGCGAGGTGCTGGAGGGCGTCGGCGTGCTGTTCCCGCTGGCCGATGCGGCTGCGCTGGCGGCCGCCCTGCGTCACATGGCCGAACTCGACGACGAGCAGCGCGCGCTCTGCGCCAGCCTCATGTTGCAGCGGCTCGAGACACACTTCTCCGACCGCGCCGTACGCGAAGCCTTCTGGGGGCTCGACGCGATCACCGCCGAGCGAGCACTCAGATGAATCGTCGGATTCAGCAGATGGTAGGTGCGCCATGACCACTCAGCCGAGTATCTGTTTTGTCATCCCGTATTTCGGGCGCTGGCCGTTCTGGATGCCGTTCTTTCTGGAAAGCTGCCGGCGCAATCCCGATGTCGATTGGCTGCTGTTCAGCGATTGCGGGGTTCCGGCGGACCTGCCGGAGAACGTGCGAATCGAGAGCATCAGTTATGCCGACTACTGCGCCCTGGTCGCGCGCCGCCTGAACATTCCGTTTGCGCCGGAAAACGCCTACAAGCTTTGCGACATCAAACCGGCTCTGGGCTTTATTCATGCCGACCGCCTGGCGGGCTACGACTTCTGGGCGTTCGGCGATATCGATCTGGTGTTCGGCAGGCTGCGTGACTACTTCACTGCCGAACGTCTGGCGCGTCGCGACCTGTTCTCCACCCACGAGCGGCGCGTGTCCGGCCATCTGTGCCTGGTGCGCAATACGCAGCGGATGCGCGAGGCCTTCATGCGCATGCCGAACTGGCAGGCGCGCTTTTGCGATCAGCAGCATCATGCCTTGGACGAGGGGGCGTTCAGCCGGATATTTCTCTGGCGCAAGAACTTCCCTCGGCCGCTGTTCAAGCTGGTCGGGCTGTTCAATCCCTGGCGCCGCCGCAGCGAATTCGTCGAGGCCTTCAGCACCCCAAGCGGCTGTATTCCCTGGATCGACGGCAGCTTCGTATTCCCCACCCGCTGGTTCTGGCGTGAAGGCCGCCTGAGCAACGATCTGGACACGGGGCGGGAGTTTCCCTACTTCCATTTCGTGGTGTGGAAGCGCGACGCCTGGCCGAAGCTCGAGCAGCCCTCTGCCGAGGTTCTCGAGCACCTGGCGCGCGAGCCGCAATGGCAAATCAGTGCCGAGGGATTTCAGCAGGGGACGCAATGAGCGGTCGAATCAAGGTGCTGCAGTTGCAGCCGGACTACAACGTCAAGGCCCATGACTTCGCCGACCTGGCCGAGCAGATCGTCAAGGCATTGCCCAAGGCGCGTTATGAAGTGGTAGCCGCGTTCCTGCGCGGCGAACCGGCACCTGGGGAGCCGGTGAGTCGGGCCGATCGCTCGGTGTACTTCAAATTCTCCGACAAGCAGCTCAAGGGTTTGCGCCTGCGCGCCATGTGGCAGCTCTATCGCTTCTGCAAGCAAGAGCGCTTCGATGTGGTGATCTGCAACCGCTTCAAGCCGGTCAACATGCTGCTGCAGCTGAATCGCTGGCTGAAGGTGCCGCTGTGCATCGGCATTTCCCATGGCTTTGGCGAATACGATCGATTCTACCGGCGGCGCCAGGCCCGCGGTTTGATCAGTGCGGCCTGGCGCTTCGTCGGGGTTTCGCCTGCGGTGAAGCAATACCTACTGGATTGCAATTGCGGCTTCACGGCCGAAAACACGGTGGCGATCACCAATGCCATCGATATCGAGCAGGCCGAAGCCTTGCAGCTGCCTCGCGAAGAGGCGCGGCGCCAGCTGGGGCTCGACCCCGATGCCAGGCTGGTTGGCGCCTTGGGCCGACTGGTGCCCGTCAAGGGGCACATCTACCTGTTGCGTGCCTTCGCGCGAATCAAGGACAAGTACCCCCAGGTGCAGCTCGCCATCATCGGCAAGGGCCGCGAGGAGGCGCGGCTCAAGGCCGAGGCCGACAAGCTCGGGCTCGAGGGGCGCGTCCATCTCCTGGGTTTCCGTGAGAACGCCTTGCAATACGTGCGCGCCTTCGACCTCTGGACCATGCCGTCGCTGGCCGAAGGCTTGGGCTTGGCCCTGCTAGAGGGCATGAGCGGGCATCTGCCGGTCATTGCCTCGAACGTGCCAGCCATGTTGCCGCTGATCGAAGGGGCTGGTGGCCTGGCTGTGCCGCCCGCCGATGTCGACAGTCTGAGCGCGGCGCTGGACAATTATCTGGCACTGGATGATGAGCAGTTGCAGGCCAAGGGCGAGCAGGCTTATCAGTATCTGCAGTCCCATCACGATATCGATTCCTTCCGTCAGCAGTACTTGCGTCTCATCGACGAGTCGCTGAATCAGGTGAGACCAGCATCATGAGTGAAAATCAGCCGTTGGTTACGGTCATCATTGCCTCCTACAACCATGCGCCCTATATCGAGGCCTGCATCCAGAGCGTGCTGCGCCAGACCTATCCGAATGTCGAGCTGCTGGTCATCGACGATGGCTCCAAGGATGACAGCGTCGAGCGCATCCGCCGCCTGCAGGCCGAGCACGACTTCGATTTCCAGGTGCAGCAGAATCAGGGCCTGACCCATACGCTCAACGCGGCGATCAAGCGCGCCAAGGGCAGCCTGATCGTGCCGTTCGGCTCCGACGACATCATGCTCGAGGAGCGCCTGGCTAAGCAGGTCTCCTACATGGAGGGCAAGCCGGAGGTCGGCATCTGTGCGGGCAATATCGAGTTGATCGATGCCCAGGGCGAGCTCTTTCCCGAGAAGCGCCAGCGCCGCGATGTGCCCTTTCGCCGCCTGGATTTCGACGACGTGTTCATGGAGCGCAAGCCCTATCCACCGGCACCGACCCTGATGTTTCGCAAGGAGGCATTGGAGAAGGTCGGTGGCTTCGATCCGGAGATACGTCTGGAAGACCTGCTGATCGAACTGAAGATCACCCATGCCGGTTACTACATCGACTGCCTGGGCGAGGTCCTGGCGCGCTATCGCAAGCATGCCAGCAACTCCTACAAGAACCACCGTTTCATGATCGACAGCATCCTGCGCACCTACGCGCTGTTCAGCGATCATCCACAGTATGAGTTCGTGCGCACGCGCTTTCTCAGCTCGATGTTCCTCAAGTGCTCGAACCGCGATCGTGCCCTGGCCCGTGAGCTGCTAGCGCAGATTCCCTTCAAGAACTGGTCGAAGAAGACCTGGCGCGGCCTGATGCGCCTGTACTTCTCGCCCCTGGAAAAGAGCTGATTCGCCGTGGGTTTCTGGGCTCGTTACCGGGAGAAGCGTGCCAAGAAGCGGATCCGCGCCTTGCCTAAGCTGCACCAGGGGCAGGCCAAGTTCTTGCGCCGCTATCCGCAGTACCAGATGGGGGTGGGCAGCTACGGCCTGCCCATCGTGCATGACTGGCAGGAGGGCGCGACCCTGAGGATTGGCAGCTACTGCTCCATAGCCGAGCAGGTGGAGATCTTCCTCGGGGGGCATCATCGGGCCGACTGGGTCAGCACCTATCCGTTTCCGGCGATGATCGCCGAAGCTGCGCATATCCCGGATTATGCGGTCAGTCGTGGGGATGTCGTCATTGGCAGCGATGTCTGGCTCTGTACCCACTCGATCATCCTTTCGGGGGTCACGGTGGGGCACGGCGCGGTGGTCGCGGCGGGGGCGGTGGTGAGTCGGGATGTGGCGCCCTATTCGGTGGTCGCCGGTAATCCGGCCAGGCACATCCGCTGGCGCTTCCCCGAGGATACCCGTGCCGCCCTGCTGGCAAGCGCTTGGTGGGAGTGGCCGGAGCAGGAGGTGCGCGGTGTGGCCGGGCTGCTGTGCAGCGATCGGCTCGATGAGTTCCTCGAATACGCCCGGCAGCGAGAGGCGGGGGCGGCGCCCGGCCGGCAGCCAGGAAGAGCCTAGTCAGTCGGGGAAGAGTTGCTGCGCCTTCTTGGCGGCCAGTCTGGCGTATCCGTCGCGCAATGCGCCGCGGTGTTCCTCGAACAGCCAGTGACTGTCCTCGGCATAGCGGCGCATGTGTTTCAGGTTACGCCGTCGCTTGCCCAGGCTGAGGGCGAAACGACCGATGCGCATGTCCGCCAGGTCGATCAAGCCGAGTTGGCCGTCGGGCAGCACCAGCACGTTGCCCAGGTGCACCGAGCGGAAATAGACCCCGGTTTCGTGCAGCTTCGCCAGCAGTTCGCCGAACTGCTTGACCAGCGCGCGGCGTTGCTCGGTTGAGCCCTCGCCGAGCGTCTGGCGCAGGGTTTCGCCGGGCAGCGGTCGATAGTGCACGGCCGTCGCATTGACCGGGCCGGGCAGGGCATAGACCCGAATGATCTCCGGGCTGATGAAGCCGAGGTGCTTCAGGGTGCTGGCATTATCGGCGAAGCGCCTGGCATAGGGGCGCAGGGTCTCGCTGGAGAGACGCGGGCGCTTGCGAAAGAGCTTGAGAAAGCTGCCGTCAGCCAGCTTCAGGACCTTTGGGCCCAGCCCGTCACTTTCCAGCACCGTGGCGTTTGCTGAGAGCCCTTCGAGCTCGCGCTGCGACAGTCGCTGCATCAGGTCCGCGCCTCAGAGGTTCGTTGCGTGAAACTGAGGGCGGCGATCAGCGCCAGCGGTATCCAGGTCAGGAACCAGTGTTCCTTGGGCCTGGCCAGGATACCGCCACCTTCGGTCAGTCCGCCGCCTATGCCATAGACCATGAGAGCCCCAGCAACAATGAACAGGTAGTTGCCCCTGTTTACCCAGCATTGCCGCAGCGCCGCCAGGTGCATGGCGAGCCACAGGCACAACCCGACTATTCCGGTGTAATAGAGCACGCTGATGGCGAAGCCGTGGGGCTCGCTGAGTGGCACGGAAAGTCCGGGAAGCTGAATCTCCAGAGATGCATCGAGGCCGAATCCCAGCCAGGGACGCTGGCTGATTTTGCCGAATGCATCCTGCCAGAGCTCGAGTCGGTAGGAGGTGCCTCGGCTGAGCAGGGCCTCGGGATAAAGCAGCAGCAATGCCAGTAGGGCCACAAGGCCGAACAGGGTCAGCGCGATAGAACGCTTGTTCCAGTAGGCCAGGACCAGCCAGGCACCAGCCAGCGTGGCCGCCAGGATGGGCGTGCGCGAGCCAGTGGCCAAGAGCATCGCCGCCAGTACCAGCACTGGAAGCACCGCGAGCCAGCCCTGCTGACGCGGCAGGCTCATGGCAAGACCTAGCCACAGAGTGCAGAAAAAGCCGAACAGATGGGAGCTCAGCAGCGGATTGTCCAAGGCTCCTGTTCCAACCAGTCTTGCGCCTGGCCCCCAGTCGGTGACGAAGTCACCAAGGGAGTAGAGGCTGATGGGCAGGATCACCACGGCGGCGATGAGTATGCTGCGGGCGAAGCGCTGTTGGCTCTGCTGGGCGAGCATGCAACAGCCCGCCAGCAGCATGAGGATATAAAGCGGGCGTTTGAGCAGGCTGCCAATAGAGGCGTCGGTATCGGACCAGGCGATGCTCAGTAGGGCCCAGGCCGCGTAGGCGAGGAACACACCGATTATGGGCTCTCGCAGCAATTGCCCCAGCTCCCTAGGCCTGACGCACAAAGCCACCAGGGTCGGTGCCGCAATCAGTGCGTAGAACAGCTTGTGATAGACGCTGCGGTCGGGCAGCAGTGGCAGGCCAATCAGCAGGCTCAGCAGCCCCACCGGCAGAAGCCAGTTGCAGATGAACATGAAAGTGCGTTGGGACCAATGGTGTTCGCCTGAAGACATCTGCCTCTGTTTCCGAGCGGGCTACGAGGCGGCGATTCTACTGGATCAGGCGGCGAATTTCTTGCGAATTGGGGCACTTGCCGACTGAATCACAGGCTTTGGGGCTGTGATAATATCTCGCCTTTATTCGAAGCAAGGCCCCGCCCGATGAGCGAAAAAGCTGCAAGCCAGGACTCCGCATCGAGTCTGAAGATCTATCTGCGCTTGCTCTCGTATGTCCGCCCTTATGTCGGGCTGTTCATGCTGAGTATCCTCGGTTTCCTGATTTTCGCCTCCACCCAGCCGATGTTCGGCTATGTGCTCAAGTACTTCGTCGATGGCCTGTCCAATCCCGACGCCAGCCTGTTTCCCAATGTGCCTTACCTGCAGGACTTGCAACTGGTCGAGGCGGTGCCGCTGCTGATCGTGCTGATCGCGCTGTGGCAGGGCATTGGGTCCTATCTGGGCAACTACTTTCTCGCCAAGGTTTCCCTGGGCCTGGTGCACGACCTGCGGGTGGCCCTGTTCAACAACCTGCTGGTGCTGCCCAACCGCTACTTCGACAACCACAACTCGGGACATCTGATCTCGCGCATCACCTTTAACGTGACCATGGTCACCGGGGCGGCAACCGACGCGATCAAGGTGGTCATCCGCGAAGGCATGACGGTGATCTTCCTGTTCGCCACCCTGCTGTGGATGAACTGGAAGCTGACCCTGGTAATGGTCGCCATCCTGCCGCTGATCGGCGTGATGGTGTCCAGCGCGAGCAAGAAATTTCGCAAGCAGAGCAAGAAGATCCAGGTGGCCATGGGCGATGTCACCCATGTCGCCTCCGAGACCATCCAGGGCTACCGGGTGGTGCGCAGCTTCGGCGGCGAGACCTACGAGCAGGAGCGCTTCCTCAACTCCAGCCTGAGCAACACGGAAAAGCAGCTGCGCATGACCAAGACTGGCGCGGTGTATACGCCCATGCTGCAGCTGGTGATCTACAGCGCCATGGCGGTGCTGATGTTCCTGGTGCTGTTCATGCGCGGCGATGCCTCGGCGGGGGACCTTGTGGCCTACATCACCCTGGCCGGTCTGTTGCCCAAGCCGATCCGCCAGCTGTCGGAAGTGAGCTCGACCATCCAGAAAGGCGTGGCCGGCGCGGAAAGCATCTTCGAGCAACTGGACGAGGCGCCGGAGGTCGATCACGGCACCCAGGAGCGCGAGCGCGTCAGTGGTCGCCTCGAGGTGCGTGACCTGAGCTTCGTCTACCCGGGGGCGGAGAAGCCGGTGCTGAACGACATCTCCTTCAGCGTCGAGCCGGGGCAGATGGTCGCCCTGGTCGGGCGTTCCGGCAGCGGCAAGTCGACCCTGGCCAGCCTGATTCCGCGCTTCTACCACCACGATCAGGGGCAGATCCTGCTCGATGGCGTGGATGTCGAGGAGTACACCCTGCGCAACCTGCGCCGGCACATCGCCCTGGTCACCCAGCACGTCACCCTGTTCAACGACAGCGTGGCCAACAACATCGCCTATGGCGACGTCGCTGGCGCGCCGCTGGAGCAGATTCGCCAGGCGGCCGAGGCGGCCTATGCCGACGAGTTCATCAGCGCCATGCCCGAGGGCTACGACACCCTGGTGGGCGAGAACGGCGTGCTGCTGTCCGGCGGTCAGCGCCAGCGTCTGGCGATCGCCCGGGCGTTGCTCAAGGACTCGCCGCTGCTGGTGCTCGACGAAGCCACCTCGGCGCTGGACACCGAGTCCGAGCGGCATATCCAGGCCGCCCTGGACGAGGTGATGAAGGGCCGCACCACCCTGGTCATCGCCCATCGCCTGAGCACCATCGAGAAGGCCGACCTGATCCTGGTGATGGACCAGGGGCGCATCGTCGAGCGCGGCACCCACCGCGAGTTGCTGGAGCAGAACGGTTATTACGCGCGCCTGCATGCAAAGCAGTTCGAGGTCGGTGGCGAGACCGTGGTGGAGCAGGACGTTTGATGCTGAGTCATCTGCGCCTCTGGCGCGAGCAGGGCTGGACCCCGATCGAGGCCGCCACCTATGCCGGGCTCTGGCAGCGCTTCGGTGGCAGCGTGGCCACCCATCCGCTGGTGATCGAGCGCCTGGCCGACCTGGCCGGCATTGCGGTGCGCTATCTGGGCTGGCCGCAGCAGGGCGAATTGAAGGCGGCTGTGGCGACCTGGGGCCGCCATCTGGCGTTGTCCAAGGACGTGCTGAAACAGCGAGGGCGGCGTGGGCTGTTCGACCTGGGCAATGCCGAGATCATCCTGCCGCTGGCCCCTGATGCACGGGTGCAGTTGCGGCACAAGGCGCGCTACGTCTCCGATCTGCACGGCGAGCGCATCACTTCGCTGCGCGAGCAGGCCGAGGGCCTGGCCCTGGCGCGTGAGCCGGAGCAGTACAGCAAGAAGTTCCGCTACAACCAGCGCCGCGAGCAGCGTCTGCTGGAAGAGGCGGGCGGGGTGATCCGGCCGATGCTGGAGCTCAGCGCCGCCGAGCAGGCGGCGATCTACGCCGATCTGTTCCAGCGCCGCTGGGGCTTCGAGGCCACCGGCAAGGCGCACCTGGCAGAGGTCTTCGCGCTGATGCGCGAGTTCATGACCGGTTCACTGATCTACCTCAACGACGAACCGGTGGCCATCCAGGTGCTCTACCGGGTCGAGGCCCCGCAGTGGGTCAGCCTGGAGTACATCAACGGCGGGGTCGACCCGCAGAACCGCGACTTCAGCCCCGGCAGCGTGCTCAGCTTCGTCAATACCCAGACCGCCTGGACCGAGGCCCGCGCCCTGGGCAAGCCGCTGCGCTACTCCTTCGGTCGCGCCGACCGCGAATACAAGGACCGCTGGTGCAATCGCGTGCCGGTCTATCAGGTGTGAGCATGGCCGGTCGCAAGCAGCAGCTCCTCAAGCGTCACCGTCGCCACAAGCGCATCGCCGTGCTGGTGTCCCTGCTGTTGCTGGCGCTGTTCGGCGTGCTGCTGGCCTGGTGGCTGGTGCCGCTGCTGCTGGTGCTGGGTTGGATCGGCCACGAGGCCTGGTTCGCCGATCACCTGTTCTACTCGCCAGCCGATGACTACCGCTACGATTTCCCGCCGGGTACGCGGCAGCTGCCGGGGCGCGTGGCCGATGGGGTGCTCGAGGTGGAGGGAGACTTCGCCGGCGCCGACACCCTGATCCTGCAACTGGAACTCCGGGCCGGCTGGCTGGGGCGCTGGCTCGACCCCCATGTGCTGGTCGGCGAGGATCGCCAGGATTTCGAGCGTGGCGTCAGTGGGCGGCGCTACCTCAACCTGTCCGGCCAGGGCGAGGTGCTGGCCGCCGGCGGCCTGCCGATCCGTGGGCGCTTCTGTCGCCTGGGCGCCAGTGCCACGCTTTATGCCCTGAGTAATCCGGACTACGCCCGCCAGCGGCTGATGGTCATCGCCCCCCACGCCGACGATGCCGAGCTGGCCGCATTCGGCCTGTACAGCCGCGCCGCCGAGGCGAGCATCGTCACCCTGACCCAGGGCGAGATCGAGGCCGATGCCTACCGGCGCCTGGGGCTGGACCAGGCCGCGGCGGCGCGCCTCAAGGGCCGCCTGCGCAGCTGGGACAGCCTGGCGGTGCCGCTGTGGGGCGGCGTCACCCCGGAGCGTTGCGTGCAGCTCGGCTACTACTGCCTGCAGCTGCCAGCCATGGCCGAGCAGCCCTCCCAGGCCTTCGGCTCCCGCGAATCCGGGGAAAACGACATCCGCAGCGCCCGTCGCCACAACCCGCTGCAATTGCCCGGGGATGCCGATGGTGTGCCCAGCTGGCACAACCTGGTGGCGGACCTGGCGGCGCTGCTGGAGCATTTCCGTCCCGAGGTGCTGGTCACCCCGCATCCGGAGCTGGACCCGCACAGCGACCATGTCGCCGCGACCCGCGCCCTGCAGGAGGCAATCCAGCGCAGCAGCTGGAAGCCCGCGACCCTGCTGCTCTACGCCAACCACCTGCACGACAACGATCGCTGGCCCATGGGCCCTGCCGGCCAGGGCATCGCCCTGCCGCCGGCCATCGAGCCCTTGCCGGCCGATGGCCTGTGGAGCCCGGGCCTGAGCGCCGAGGTGCAGGTGGACAAGGCCATGGCCCTGGCCATGCAGCACGACCTGCAAGGGCCGCTGCCGACCAAGAAACGCCTGCGCCGGCTGATCCAGCGCCTGCTGGCCGGGCGCCGCTGGCCGGCCAGTGGCGAGGACGAGTTTTTCCGCAAGGCGGTGCGCCGCCACGAGCTGTTCTGGGTGCGTCCTCTATAGGAGGGCACCGCACCTGGCGCGCGCCTGGCCGGCATCGGCCGATATTCCCGACATGCTATGATCTGCGGCGATTTTGCCGCCCCGGAGTCCCCATGAAGTTGTCCATGCCCCGTTTCGACCAAGCCCCCGTTCTGGTGGTGGGCGATGTCATGCTCGACCGCTACTGGCATGGCGGCACCTCGCGGATCTCCCCGGAGGCGCCGGTGCCGGTGGTCAAGGTCGAGCAGATCGAGGACCGCCCCGGTGGCGCCGCCAACGTCGCGCTGAACATCGCCGCGCTGGGGGCTCCGGCCGTGCTGGTCGGGGTCACCGGCGCCGACGAGGCCGCCGACAGCCTGAGTAACAGCCTGCAGGCGGTGGGGGTCAAGACCCGCTTCCAGCGCATCGCCGACCAGCCGACCATCGTCAAGCTGCGGGTGCTGAGCCGTCACCAGCAGCTGCTGCGCATGGACTTCGAGGAGGCCTTCAGCACCGATGCGGGCGCCATCGCCCGGGAAGTCGAGGGGCTGCTCGAGGGGGTCAAGGTGCTGGTGCTGTCCGACTACGGCAAGGGCGCGCTGAAGAATCACCAGGTGCTGGTGCAGGCCGCGCGCGCCCGCGGCATCCCGGTGCTGGCCGACCCCAAGGGCAAGGACTTCTCCATCTACCGCGGCGCCAGCCTGATCACCCCCAACCTCAGCGAGTTCGAGACCATAGTCGGTCGCTGCGCCGACGAGGCCGAGCTGGTGGCCAAGGGCGCGGCGCTGATGCGCGAGCTGGACCTCGGCGCGCTGCTGGTGACCCGCGGCGAGCACGGCATGACCCTGCTGCGCCCTGAACATGCACCGCTGCACCTGCCGGCCCGTGCCCGCGAGGTGTTCGATGTCACCGGTGCCGGCGACACGGTTATCTCCACCCTGGCCGCCAGCCTGGCCGCCGGCGAGGAGTTGCCGCAGGCGGTGGCCCTGGCCAACCTAGCCGCCGGTATCGTGGTCGGCAAGCTCGGCACCGCGGCGATCAGCGCCCCCGAGTTGCGCCGCGCGGTGCAGCGCGAGCAGGGCTCCGAGCGCGGCGTGCTGAGCCTGGACCAGCTGCTGCTGGCCATCGAGGACGCCCGCGCCCATGGCGAGAAGATCGTCTTCACCAACGGTTGTTTCGACATCCTCCACGCCGGTCACGTGACCTACCTGGAACAGGCCCGTGCCCAGGGCGACCGCCTGGTCCTGGCGGTCAACGACGACGCCTCGGTCAGCCGCCTGAAGGGGCCAGGCCGGCCGATCAACTCGGTGGACCGGCGCATGGCCGTGCTCGCCGGACTCGGCGCGGTGGACTGGGTGGTGAGCTTCGCCGAGGACACCCCCGAGCGCCTGCTCGAGCAGGTGCGGCCGGACGTGCTGGTCAAGGGTGGTGACTACGGCATCGACCAGGTGGTCGGTGCCGAGATCGTCACGGCCTATGGCGGTGAAGTGCGGGTGCTCGGCCTGGTGGAGAACAGCTCGACCACCGCCATCGTCGAGAAGATCCGCAGCAAGTAGTCGCCGCGGCGATCCGATCAGCCCCTCAGCGGCGTCGCTGCGCCCGTCGCGCCGCCGGGGCTGGACGGTTTCAGCCCGTGCAGGCTCAGCCAATCCTTCCAGCGAATGCGTTCGTCGCGCACCAGCCAGCCGTCCTGGGGCGCGAAACTTTCCGCCAGCCACAGGCCGCGCGTGCTGGCCGGGGTCAGCAGGCCGTTTTCCAGGGTCAGCAGTTCGGCGGTCGGCTTGCCGCCCTGTAGCGGGATCAGGTACAGGTCGGGGCGCGAGCGGTCGAGGCGGGCGACCAGCTGGTCGTCCTCCAGGTGCTCGTCGACGTGGAACAGGCTGGGCTGCCTGGCCTCCTTCGGCAGCTCCAGGCACAGGTCGTAGACCAGCTGAAGCGAGGCCGTCGGCAGGTGCACGTAGGCGCGCGGGCGCTCCAGCAGGGTCAGGTTGCCGCACTGCACCGGCCGCGCCGCGCCGGACAGCGGACTCAGGCGAAAGTGCGCGGCCTCGCGGTAATGCAGCGCGCCCTGGTAGGGCGCCGGCAGCCAGGTGTCGCCGAAGCGGCCGTACAGCCAGCCTTCCGGGGTCTCCACCAGGCACTCCTCGGCGACCTCCTGGATCGCCGTGTGCAGCGGCAGGTTCAGTTCATGGGTGGGGACGTAGCCAGAGATCAGCTTGAGCACCACGTCGCCGCGATCCAGGCGCCGCTGGCGCACCAGCAGCCAGTATTCGCGGCCCTGCCAGCTCAGGGTCAGGCGTACCGAGACCCCGAGGTTGGCCAGTTCCACGGCGAAGTGCTGGCTGTCGCCGATGGCGATCGCCTGGCGTCGCGCCAGCACCTGGCTGAAATTCAATGGCTGGCCGATGCCCTGGTAGCTCAGGCGGTCCGCGCCCGCCTCGACGAACAGCGGCAGGGTCTTGAAGACGCTGGGATTCTTGCGGATCAGCGCGCGCGCCATCTCGGCTCCTTTCGCGGGGTGGCCTGGCCGCGAGCGCGGGCTCAGGCGATGTCCTGGATCACCGCCGCGGCTGTCGCCACGTTGTCGGCCAGGTGCTGCGGGTTGATGGTGCCGATGATCGCACTGCTCACCGCGGGGTGGCCGAAGATCAGCTCGAAGCTGGCGCGCAGCGGGTCTTCGCCCGGTTGCAGGCAGGCATGGCCGCTGGCCAGGGCCTTCTTCACCAGGATGCCTTTGCCGTGCAGCTCGGCGTAGTCCAGCACCGGCACCTCGCCCTGCTCGTTGAGATTGTAGGTGACCATCGCGCAGTCACCTTGCTCGAGGGCCAGCAGGCCGCCGGCGACGGTCTTGCCGGACAAGCCGAAGGCGCGGATCTTGCCTTCGCGCTTGAGCTCGGCGAGGGTCTCGTAGAGGCCGCTGTCCTGCAGGATGGTCACATCGTTGCCGTCCGAGTGCACCAGCAGCAGGTCGATGACATCGGTCTCCAGGCGCTTGAGGCTGCGCTCCACGGAGAGGCGCGCGTGGGCCGGGGAAAAGTCGAAGCGCGACTGGCCGTTCTCGAACTCCTCGCCGACCTTGCTGACGATCACCCACCGCTCGCGCTGGCCGCGCAGCAGCGGGCCGAGGCGCGCCTCGCTGGTGCCGTAGGCGGGGGCCGTGTCGATCAGGTTGATGCCCAGCTCATGGGCCTGGGCCAGCAGCGCGCGCGCCGCCGCGTCATCCGGGATGCGGAAGCCGCTGGGGTACTTCACCCCCTGGTCGCGGCCCAGTTTGACGGTGCCCAGGCCCAACGGGGAGACCAGCAGCCCGGTCGCGCCGAGCGGGCGATGGAGGTTGTGCAGGGTGTGCATCAGAACAGTTCCTCCCAGGCGGGATGGGCGATGGCCGGGCGCGGCAGCTCGGGCAGCGGCGGATGGCCGGCGGGCCGGATGCCGTCGCGCGCCAGCGTCTGTAGGACGCGGTCGGCGAAGTCCGGGGCCAGGGCAAGTTTAGTCGGCCAGCCGACCAGCAGGCGGCCCTGTTCGGCGAGAAAGGCGTTGTCGGGGCGCACCAGGCCGGATTGCGCCGGTTCGGCGCGCTCGACCCGCAGGGTGGCCCATTGCGCGCTGCCGAAATCGACCCAGGGCAGCAGCTCGCCCAGCTCCTTCTGCGCCGCCCTGACCTGGGCCGTCGGTTCGCGGGCCACGCCATCGGCCTCGGCCAGGTCGCCGCCCAGGTACCAGACCCACTGGCCGTCGGCCGCGGGGTGGCTGGTGACGGTCACCCGCGGTTTGGGGCCGCCGCCCAGGCAGTGGGCGTACAGCGGCTTCAGGGCCGGGCCCTTGACCAGCACCATGTGCAACGGGCGCAGCTGCTGGGCCGGTTGCTGCAGGCCGAGTGCGGCGAGCAGCTCGGCGTTGCCGCGGCCGGCGCTGAGGACGATGCGTTGCGCGCGAATCTCGCGGCTGTCGACGCGCAGGCCGACCAGCTCGTCCTGCTCGCGCAGCGGTTCGATACGTTCGGCCGCCAGCAGTCCGTCACCGGCCAGTTCGGCGAGGCGGGCGATCAGGCTGGGCACGTCGAGCACCAGTTCGGCCAGGCGGTAGACCTTGCCCTTGAACCTGGGGTGTTGCAGCGCCGGCGGCAGCTGTTCGCCCTTGACCTGGTCGACCCGGCCGCGCACCGCCTTGCTGGCGAAAAAACTGGTCAGGTTGCCGGCCAGGCTGCCGGGTGACCACAGGTAGTGGGCCTCGGACAGCAGACGCACGCCGGACAGGTCCAGCTCGCCGCTGCCGGCCAGCGCCTCGCGCCAGCGTCGTGGCATGTCGGCGATGGCTTCCGAGGCGCCGCTCAGCGCGCCATGCAGGGCGTACTTGGCGCCGCCGTGGATGATGCCCTGGGACTTGACGCTCTGCCCGCCGCCGAGGCTGGCGTTTTCCACCAGCACGGTGGCGAAGCCCTGGCGGCGCAGGCGCGCATTCAGCCAGAGGCCGGCGATACCGCCGCCGACGATCAGGACGTCAGTGCTCAGAGCTTGGGACATGGGCGCGCCTCGATAGGAAAACAGGCGCGCAGTATAACCCGCGAGGTCGTGGTGGCTGCCTCGCTCAGTGGCCGACGCTTTGCGAGAACAACTGGATCACCACCACGCCGGCGACGATCAGGCCCATGCCGAGCAGGGCCGGCAGGTCCAGGCGCTGCTGGTAGAGCACGGCGGCGGCGACGCTCACCAGCACGATGCCCAGCCCGGCCCACACCGCGTAGGCGACGCCGACCGGGATGGTCTTGACCACCAGGCTGAGCATCCAGAACGACAGCACGTAGCCGCCCACCACCAGCAGCAGCGGCAGGGGGCGGTTGAAACCGTCCAGGGCCTTCATCGAGGCGGTGGCGACGACTTCCGCGGAAATGGCGATGGCGAGGTAGAGATAGCCGGTCATTGATGGAACTCCTGTGGGTGCTGTGGCCATTCTAGGGAGATTTCTGATGGGATAAACTTATTACCTATCTGAGATGGAGATGGGTTATGCAGTGGAATCTCGAGCAGATTCGCCTGTTCATCAGCGTTGCCGAGGGCCGCTCATTCTCCGCCGTGGCGCGGCAGATGAATCGCGCGCAGTCGGCCGTCAGCACGGCGATTGCCCAGTTGGAGGCAGACCTCGGCGTGCAGTTGTTCGCGCGCAGCAGCGGCCGCCAGCCGCAGCTGACGGAAGCCGGCGCCAGCCTGCTCGAGGAGGCGCGCGAAGTGCTGCGCCAGTGCGAGCGCCTGGACGGCCGGGCCCTCGGCCTGGCCCGCGGCGAGGAGGCGCGGCTGCGCCTGGCCCAGGACGAGGCGATGCCCTATCCGCCGGTGCTCAACAGTCTGGAGGCGCTGGCCCGGCAGTTTCCGCACCTGGAGGTACAGGTCGCCAGCGCCGCCCAGGGAGATGTCGCGCGCAAGCTGCTGGAGCGCCGCGCCGACCTGGGCCTGCTGTTCCACCACGAACAGATGCCCGAGGCCCTGGAGCGCCAGCGCCTCGGCGCCATCGGCATGGTCACGGTGTGCGGCGCCGGCCACCCGCTGGCTGCGCACGGTTATGTCGACCGCCGCGAACTGGCCCGGCATCGGCAGTTGCTGATGGCGCCCCAGGACAGCCGCTACCCCGGCGGCGAGCAGATCAGTCCCCAGGTCTGGCGCGCCGACAGTTTCTACGTCATGGCCGAACTGCTGATGCGCAACCTCGGCTGGGCCTGGTTGCCGCGCCATGTGGCGCAGTACCCGACCTACCTGGGGCAGCTGGTGGAATTGCGCAGCGACTGGACGCCGCCGCCCCTGGTGGTGGAACTGGTCTGCCGGCGCGACGAGGCCCTGGGACCGGCGGCCTTGTGGCTGGCCGACTGCCTGGCCGAGCACCTACAGGCCATTGGCTGATCGGCGGGCGCGGCTCTGCTAAGCTGCGCGCCCATGAATCGGACCCTCTATACCCTGCTGTTCCATGTCGGCCTGCCCCTGGTCGCCCTGCGCCTGGCCTACCGCGCCTGGCGGGCGCCGGCCTACACCAGACGCATCGGCGAACGCTTCGCCTTCGGCCTGCCGGCGCTCGCGCCCGGCGGCATCTGGGTGCATGCGGTCTCGGTGGGCGAGAGCATCGCCGCCGCCCCGCTGATCCGCGAGCTGCTGGCGCGCTACCCACAGTTGCCGATCACCGTCACCTGCATGACCCCGACCGGCTCGGAGCGCATCCGCGCGCTGTTCGCCGCGCCGGAGTACGCCGGGCGCGTGCAGCACTGCTACCTGCCCTATGACCTGCCCTGGGCGGCCGCGCGTTTTCTCGAGCGACTGCGCCCGCGTCTGGCATTGATCATGGAAACCGAGTTGTGGCCCAACCACATCCACCAGTGCGCCCGCCGCGGCATTCCCGTGGTCCTGGCCAATGCGCGCCTGTCCGAGCGCTCGGCACGCGGTTACGGGCGCTTCGCCAAATTGACTGCACCGATGCTCGCCGAACTGAGCCTGATCGCCGCGCAGACGGCCGCCGAGGCCGAGCGCTTTCGCGTGTTGGGCGCCCGCGACGCATGCGTCGAGGTGACCGGCTCGATCAAGTACGACCTGCACGTCGACCCGGCCCTGCTCGATCGCGCCGCCGAACTGCGGGCGCAATGGGGCGCCGAGCGGCGACCGCTGTGGATCGCCGCCAGCACCCACGCCGGCGAGGACGAGATCATCCTCGCCGCCCACCGTCAGCTGCTGGCCCAGCACCCGGACGTACTGCTGATCCTGGTGCCGCGTCATCCGGAACGCTTCTCCGGCGTGTTCGAGTTGTGCCGGCGGCAGGGGTTCGCCACCCGTCGTCGCTCCACCGGCGAGGCGGTGAGCGACGCCGACCAGGTGCTGCTCGGCGACACCATGGGGGAGCTGCTGTTTCTCTATGCCCTGGCCGACTGCGCCTTCGTCGGGGGCAGCCTGGTGGCCAACGGCGGGCACAACCTGCTGGAGCCGGCGGCGCTGGGCAAGCCGGTGCTCAGCGGTCCGCACCTGTTCAACTTTCTCGAGATCGCCGCGCAACTGCGCGAGGCCGGGGCGTTGGGGGAGGTGGTCGATGCGCCGCAGCTCGCCGCCAGGGTGGCCGAGCTGTGGCAGCAGCCGCAGCAGGCACAGCGCATGCGTGAGGCCGGCCTGGCGGTGATGAGGGCCAACCAGGGCGCGCTGCAGCGCCTGCTCGCCGGCGTGGGGCGCCTGCTCGATTAGTCGCCGCGCCGGCTCTGCGGCCTGATCGAACAGCCATGAAAAAGCCGGCCTCCTGGGCCGGCTTTCTCATGTTCGTTTTTCAGTAGTCCGGGTTGCCTTGCAGCTGCGCTTCGGCGGCCTTGGCCAGGTCCGGCGGGAGGAAGTCCTGGTCCGGGTCGTAGTCCGGCTTGAGGAAGCTGCCCAGGGCCTCCAGATCGGCCGGGCTGAGGGTGCCGGCGGCCTGCTTGAGGCGCAGGTTGTTGAGGATGTAGTCGTAGCGTGCGTCGTTGTAGGTGCGCACCGAGCTGTACAGCTGACGCTGGGCGTTGAGCACGTCGACGATGTTGCGCGTACCGACCTGGTAGCCGATCTCGGTGGCTTCCACGGCGCTCTGGTTGGAGATGATCGACTGCTTGCGCGCCTGCACGGTCTCCACGTCGGTGTTCACCGCTCGGTGCAGGTTGCGGGTGTTCTGCACCACCTGACGGCGCAGGCTCTCGCGCAGCTGCTCGCTCTGGCTCAGGCGCTGGTAGGCCTCGCGCACCTGGGAGCTGGTCAGGCCGCCGCTGTACAGCGGGATGTTCAGCTGCAGGCCGATCGAGCGCTGCTCGACGTCGCCGCTGAAGCGCGCGGCGCTGGCGCCGCTGTTGCTGAAGCCGAGGCCGTCGTTGTCGCCCTTCTGGTAGCTGGCGACCGCATCCAGGCTCGGCGCATGGCCGGACTTGCGCTGGCGCAGGGTTTCCTCGGCGGCGCTGACCGCGTAATTGCTGGCCAGCAGGTTGAGGTTCTGTGCGGCGGCGGTGTCGACCCAGGCCTTGGCGTCGTTGGGCGTCGGCGCCAGGATCGGCAGGCTGTGGTCGATGCCCTCGAGGGCGCCGTGTTCGCGATTGGTCAGGGTGATCAGGGCCTGGAAGGCGTCTTCCACCTGGCGCTCGGCGATGATCCGGTTGGCCCGCGCGGTGTCGAAGCCGGCCTGGGCCTCGAGCACGTCGGTCTTGTCCGACAGGCCGACGTCGAAGCGCTCGTTGGCCTGGTCGAGCTGGCGCTTGAAGGCGGCTTCCTCGGCCCGGGTCGAGGCCAGGGCGTCCTGGGCGCGCAGCACCGCGAAGTAGGTCTCGGCGCTCTGCAGGATCAGGCTCTGCTCGGTGGCGGACAGCTCCAGGGCCGCCTGTTCGCTGCTGGCCTCGGCGGCCTGCAGCTGGAACCAGCGGTCGGCGCGGAACAGCGGCTGGCTGAGGTTGGCCTGGTACACCGTGCCGCTGCGCGTGCTGGTGCTGGCCGGCGAGTCGACCTCGGTGCGGGTGTTGCTCAGGTTGGCGCCCGCCGACAGGTTCGGCAGCAGACCGGCGCGGGCCTGGGGCACCACTTCGCGGCGGGCCTGGTAGTCGGCGCGCGCCGCCGCCAGGTCGGCGTTGTTGCTGGCGGCTTCCTGATAGACGGTGATCAGGTCGGTCTTGGTGGACAGCGGAGCCTGTTCGGCCCAGGCCAATCCGGCGGAGGCGGCGGCCACGGCAAGCGCCAGGGAGAGTCTGCGCAGCATTCGGGGAATCCTAGATTTGGCGGTAATCGGCAAGGCTAAGCGGGTCCGCCGGGAGGGGTCAAGCCGTGCCGAGGGCGCCGAGAGTGTAGTTTGCGACAAGCTATGTTGCCTGCTTGCAACAATCGGCGGCGCCCGTCCTTGGCGTCATTATCCGACGTATGGGTCAGGCGTTTTTGACTCGCCGGTTGGTTTTATCGCCGGCGGTTGATTAGACTGGGCGGGTTCTTGTCGGGGTGCCCCATATGCGGGGCTGAGATTGGCAGCTGCCGGATCCCGTTGAACCTGATCAGGTTAAGGCCTGCGTAGGGAACAAGATGTCCTCGCCCATCCCTCGGCGAGTCCTCTCGGCGCCGTCACTGGTGCTCCCCGCACACCTCGCCCATCCCAGGTTCGCTCCGACATTCATCCAGGAGAGCACCAGCCGATGAGCGCACAAGAAAAGAAGAACCTGAGCGAGTCCGCCCAGGTTGACCAGCAGTCGATCCAGCCCTTCCCTCGCTCGCAGAAGATCTATGTGCAGGGTTCGCGTCCCGACATCCGCGTACCGATGCGCGAGATCAGCCTGGACGTCACCCCCACTGACTTCGGCGGCGAGATCAACGCGCCGGTGCTGGTCTATGACACGTCCGGCCCCTACACCGACCCGAACGTCAGCATCGATGTGCGCCAGGGTCTGGCCGATGTGCGCAGCGCCTGGATCGAAGACCGCGGCGACACCGAGTTGCTCGACGGCCTGAGCTCCAACTTCGGCCAGGAGCGTCTGGCCAACCCCGAGCTGACCGCCATGCGCTTCGCCCACGTGCGCAATCCGCGCCGCGCCAAGCCCGGCAAGAACGTCAGCCAGATGCACTACGCGCGCCAGGGCATCATCACCCCGGAGATGGAATACGTCGCCATCCGCGAGAACATGAAGCTTCAGGAGGCCCGCGCCGCCGGCCTGCTGGAGCAGCAGCACGCCGGCCACAGTTTCGGCGCCAGCATCCCGAAGGAGATCACCCCGGAGTTCGTCCGCGAGGAGATCGCCCGCGGACGCGCCATCATCCCGGCCAACATCAACCACGTGGAACTGGAGCCGATGATCATCGGCCGCAACTTCCTGGTGAAGATCAACGGCAACATCGGCAACTCGGCGCTGGGCTCCTCGATCGAGGAAGAAGTGGCCAAGCTGACCTGGGGCATCCGCTGGGGTTCGGACACGGTGATGGACCTGTCCACCGGCAAGCACATCCACGAGACCCGCGAGTGGATCATCCGCAACTCGCCGGTACCGATCGGCACGGTGCCGATCTACCAGGCCCTGGAGAAGGTCGGCGGCGTGGCCGAGGACCTGACCTGGGAGCTGTTCCGCGACACCCTGATCGAGCAGGCCGAGCAGGGCGTGGACTACTTCACCATCCACGCCGGGGTGCTGCTGCGCTACGTGCCGATGACCGCCAAACGGGTCACCGGCATCGTCTCGCGTGGCGGCTCGATCATGGCCAAGTGGTGCCTGGCGCACCACAAGGAGAATTTCCTCTACACCCACTTCGAGGAAATCTGCGAGATCATGAAGGCCTACGACGTCAGCTTCTCGCTGGGCGACGGCCTGCGTCCGGGTTCGATTGCCGACGCCAACGACGAAGCGCAGTTCGGTGAGCTGGAAACCCTCGGCGAGCTGACCAAGATCGCCTGGAAGCACGACGTGCAGGTGATGATCGAAGGCCCCGGCCACGTGCCGATGCAGCTGATCAAGGAGAACATGGACAAGCAGCTGGAATGCTGCGACGAGGCGCCGTTCTACACCCTCGGCCCGCTGACCACCGACATCGCCCCGGGCTACGACCACATCACCTCGGGCATCGGCGCGGCGATGATCGGCTGGTTCGGTTGCGCCATGCTCTGCTACGTTACCCCCAAGGAGCACCTGGGGCTGCCGAACAAGGATGACGTGAAGACCGGCATCATCACCTACAAGATCGCCGCCCATGCCGCGGATCTTGCCAAAGGCCATCCGGGAGCGCAGATTCGCGATAATGCCTTGAGCAAGGCGCGCTTCGAGTTCCGCTGGGAAGACCAGTTCAACCTGGGCCTGGACCCGGACACGGCGCGCAGCTACCACGACGAGACCCTGCCCAAGGACTCGGCCAAGGTGGCGCACTTCTGCTCCATGTGCGGGCCGAAGTTCTGCTCGATGAAGATCACCCAGGAGGTGCGGGTCTATGCTGAAGAGCAACGCATCGCCGCCCTGGAGCTGGATCAGGAGGTCGAGCAGGGCATGCAGGCCAAGGCCGAGGAGTTCAAGGCACAAGGCGCGCAGCTCTATCACAAGGTGTGATGGAGGGATGCAGCCACCGACGCATTGCCGCGCCGGTGGCAAGAAGCTGATCTAGGACGGGCCTTCGGGCCCGTTCCTGTTAATAGGGGGTGCTTATGCAGCGGGACGATGTAGAAATAATCGAGCGGGAGGCCTGCTTTCGCGGCTTCTACCAGCTCGACCGCGTGCGCCTGCGTCATCGCCAGTTCGCCGGGGGCATGGGGCCTGAGCTCAGTCGCGAGCTGTTCGTGCGCCACGATGCGGTCTGCGTGCTGCCCTACGACCCGCAGCGCGACGTGGTGGTGCTGATCGAGCAGTTCCGCGTCGGTGCCCTGGACAAGAGCGCCAATCCCTGGCTGCTGGAGCTGGTCGCCGGGCTGATCGACAAGGACGAGGAGCCGGAGCAGGTGGCGCGCCGCGAGGCAGAGGAGGAGGCCGGCCTGACGCTGAGCTCGCTGTGGCCGATCAGCCAGTACTACCCGTCGCCGGGTGGTTCCGATGAGCGGGTGCACCTGTTCATCGGCCGCTGCGACAGCGAGGGCGCCGGAGGTGTGCACGGCCTGGCCGAGGAGGGCGAGGACATTCGCGTGCATGTCTGGCCGCTGGAGGACGCCCTGGATGCGATGAAGGATGGCCGCATCGACAACGCGGCGAGCATCATTGCCCTGCAATGGCTGGCGCTGAACCGCGCCGAGGTCAGGGGGTTGTGGTCGTGAACCTGTTGCGCGAGCGCTACCGGGTCGACCTGGTCGAGCTGCAGGCGGCCTGCGAGGCCAACTACGCCCGGCTGATGCGTCTGTTGCCGGAGATGCGCAGCGAGCAGAAGATTCGCCGGGTTGCCCTCAGTCAGGGCGACCGCGTGCTGGGCGTGCTGGTGCTGGAGGTGCTGGAGGCCTGCCCCTACACCACCACCCTGCTGGTGCGTCAGGAACACAGCCTGCCCTGGTTGCCGGTGCCGCAGTTGCAAGTGCGGGTGTACCACGATGCGCGCATGGCCGAGGTGATCAGCGCCGAGAATGCCCGGCGCTTCCGCAGCATCTATCCGTACCCGAACGCGGCCATGCACCAGCCGGACGAAAAGAGCCAGCTCAACCTGTTCCTCGGCGAGTGGCTGAGCCACTGCCTGGCTTGCGGCCACGAGCCGGCGCCGGTGTTCTAGGGGGCGCCCGGGGCGTTGTCGCGTTTACGCCCGATTACGACGGTTTTTCTGTGACCCAAGCCCGCTTCGCGGGTTTACCATCGCCGGCGCTAGCTAGCATAATCCAAGCACCCTGCTCGAGGAGACGGCCTTGCCGAGCGTGCCCACTTCCGCTGTTGAGTCTTCGGTGCTGCTGGTGCAGCTATCCGACAGCCATCTGTTCGCCGAGGCGGGTGGTAAGCTGTTGGGCATGGATACCCAGGACAGCCTGCAACGGGTCATCGAGCTGGTGCTGCAGGAGCAGCCACAGATCGACCTGATGCTGGCCAGTGGCGACCTGTCGCAGGACGGCAGCGAGGCGTCCTACGCCCACTTCCGCCAGCTGACCGCGGCCATTCCGGCGCCGGCCCGCTGGTTTCCCGGCAACCACGACGAGCTGCCGGCGATGCACAGCGCCTGTGCCGGCAGCGACCTGCTGGAGCCGGTGGTCGACCTGGGCAACTGGCGCATCATCCTGCTCGACTCATCGATTCCCGGCGCGGTGCCCGGCTACCTTGCCGACCAGCAGCTGGAGCTGCTCGAGCGCGCACTGAGCGAAGCCCCGGAGCGCCATCACCTGATCTGCCTGCACCACCACCCGGTGTCCATCGGTTGCGCCTGGATGGAGCCGATCGGCGTGCGCAACCCCGAGGCGCTGTTCGCCGTGTTAGAGCGCCACAGCCAGGCACGGGCGCTGCTCTGGGGGCACATCCACCAGGAGTTCGACCAGCAGCGTGGCGACCTGCGCCTGCTGGCCTCGCCCTCGACCTGCGTGCAATTCACCCCGCGCAGCGAGGATTTCCAGGTCGACAGCTGCGCGCCGGGCTACCGCTGGCTGCGCCTGCATGACGACGGCCGCCTGGAAACCGGCGTGTCGCGGGTCACCGGTATCCAGTTCGAGGTGGACTACAGCGTCAAGGGCTATTGATAGCCACGGGCTGGAGGCGGCGGCGGTAAAACTGCTACCGTTCGGCTTCCCGTACCTTGCCGCAAGCCTCGTCACCCATGTCCGCAGTCAGTCCCAGCATCCTCTATATCCACGGCCTCAACAGCTCGCCCGACTCGCTGAAAGCCAGCCTGCTGCGCCAGGCCATGGCGCGCCTGGGCCTGGCCGCGCAGCTGCGCGTACCGGCCCTGCATCACCATCCGCGCCGGGCCATCGCCCAGCTCGAGGCGCTGATCGCCGAGCTCGGTCGGCCCGTGCTGGTCGGCAGCTCCCTGGGCGGCTACTATGCGACCCACTTGGCCGAACGGCATGGTTTGCGCGCGCTGTTGATCAATCCGGCGGTGCGTCCGCACCTGCTGTTCGATGGCTACCTGGGACCGCAAAAGAACTACTACAGCGATGAAACCTGGGAGCTGACCGCGGAGCACGTGACGGCTCTGGGTGAGCTGCAAGTGCCGCCGCCGCAGGACCCCGCGCGCTATCAGGTGTGGCTGCAGACCGCCGACGAAACCCTCGACTACCGCCAGGCCGAGGCCTATTACCGGGCCTGCGCGCTGCGCATCCAGGCCGGTGGCGACCATGGTTTCCAGGGCTTCGCCGCACGCCTGCCGATGCTTTTCGCGTTTGCCGGTGTGCCCGCCAACCTGTGGCGCGACACCGACTTCTCCGACCTTTAACACGATTCGAGACCCCATGGCCCAGCAGAACGCCTATAACGCAGACGCCATCGAAGTCCTTTCCGGCCTCGACCCGGTGCGCAAGCGCCCGGGCATGTACACCGACACCAGCCGGCCCAACCACCTGGCCCAGGAAGTGATCGACAACAGCGTCGACGAAGCCCTGGCCGGCCATGCCAAGTCGATCCAGGTGATCCTCCACGAGGACAACTCCCTGGAAGTGCTCGACGACGGGCGTGGCATGCCGGTGGACATCCACCCCGAGGAAGGGGTGCCGGGTGTCGAGCTGATCCTCACCAAGCTGCACGCCGGCGGCAAGTTCTCCAACAAGAACTACCAGTTCTCCGGCGGCCTGCATGGCGTCGGCATCTCGGTGGTCAACGCCCTGTCGACCCGGGTCGAGGTGCGCGTCAAGCGTGACGGCAGCGAATACCGCATGGCCTTCGCCGACGGCTTCAAGGCCAGCGATCTGGAGGTGATGGGCTCGGTCGGCAAGCGCAACACCGGCACCAGCGTGCATTTCTGGCCGGACGCCAAGTACTTCGACTCGTACAAGTTCTCGGTCAGCCGCCTCAAGCATGTGCTCAAGGCCAAGGCCGTGCTCTGCCCGGGGCTGGCGGTCAGTTTCGAGGACAAGGCCAGCGGCGAGCGCGTCGAGTGGCTCTATGAGGATGGCCTGCGCTCCTATCTGGTGGATGCGGTCAGCGAGTACCCGCGCCTGCCCGAGGAGCCGTTCTGCGGCAGCCTCAGCGGCAACAAGGAGGCGGTGGACTGGGCCCTGCTGTGGCTGCCGGAGGGCGGCGAGGGCGTGCAGGAGAGCTACGTCAACCTGATTCCCACCGCCCAGGGCGGCACCCACGTCAACGGCCTGCGCCAGGGCCTGCTGGACGCCATGCGCGAGTTCTGCGAGTTCCGCAACCTGCTGCCGCGCGGGGTCAAGCTGGCGCCCGAGGACATCTGGGAGCGCATCGCCTTCGTCCTGTCGATGAAGATGCAGGATGCCCAGTTCTCCGGGCAGACCAAGGAACGCCTGTCCTCGCGCGAGGCCGCGGCCTTCGTATCCGGGGTGGTCAAGGACGCCTTCAGCCTGTGGCTCAATGCCCATCCCGAGTTCGGCCAGCAGCTCGCCGAGCTGGCGATCAGCAACGCCAACCGGCGCCTGAAGGCCGGCAAGAAGGTCGAGCGCAAGCGCATCACCCAGGGCCCGGCACTGCCCGGCAAGCTCGCCGACTGCGCCGGGCAGGAGCCGATGCGCGCCGAGCTGTTCCTGGTCGAGGGCGATTCGGCCGGAGGCAGCGCCAAGCAGGCGCGCGACAAGGAGTTCCAGGCGATCATGCCGCTGCGCGGCAAGATCCTGAATACCTGGGAGGTCGACGGCGGCGAGGTGCTCGCCAGCCAGGAGGTGCATGACATCGCCGTGGCCATCGGTATCGACCCGGGCTCCAACGACCTCTCCCAACTGCGTTACGGCAAGATCTGCATCCTCGCCGACGCCGACTCCGACGGCCTGCACATCGCCACCCTGCTGTGCGCGCTGTTCGTCCGCCATTTCCGTCCCCTGGTGGATGCCGGCCACGTTTATGTGGCCATGCCGCCGCTGTATCGCATCGACCTGGGCAAGGAGGTGTTCTACGCCCTGGACGACGCCGAGCGCGACGGCATCCTCGACCGCCTGGTGGCCGAGAAGCGCCGCGGCAAGCCCCAGGTCACCCGCTTCAAGGGCCTCGGCGAGATGAACCCGCCGCAGCTGCGCGAGACCACCATGGACCCCAATACCCGGCGCCTGGTGCAACTGACCCTGGACGACTTCGAGGGCACCCGGGAAATCATGGACATGTTGCTGGCGAAGAAGCGCGCCGGCGACCGCAAGTCCTGGCTGGAGTCCAAGGGCAACCTGGCCGAGGTGCTGCTCTGATGCGTAGCCTGGCTGTCGCGCTGCTGCTGGTCTCGGCGGCGGCATCGGCGGATGCACCGCCCCTCGAGGAGTTGAGCCTGCTTGGCGAGTACCCGGTCGAGGGCCTGGCCGGCGGCAACCTGTCCGGCCTGGCCCAGTGCGAGGATACGCTGTGGGCGGTTTCGGACCGCGAGGATGACCGGCTGTACCGTCTGCAGACCGGCGCCGAGGTCTGGCAGGCCGAGGCCGAGCCCTTCGCGGCGCCGCCGCCACCGGCCATGCCGCTGCCCTGGGGGCTGCGCATGAGCACCTGGGTCGCCGGCCAGGTGCGCGGCGGTGGCCTGGACTTCGAGGGACTGTCCTGCGATCGGCAGGGCAATCGCTACCTGGTCAGCGAGTCGCAGGCCGCCGTGCTGCGGCTTACGCCCCTGGGCGAGGCGCGCTGGCTGGCCTTGCCGGAAGCCGTGGTGCGCCAGGCGCGGGCCAGCGGCATGTTGCTGCAGTTCAATGCACTGCTGGAGGGCATCGCCGTCGATCCGGCCGGCGAGCGCCTGTGGCTGGCCGGCGAGCGCAATCGTCGCGGCCTGCTGGTGTTGCACGGCAACGGCCTGTCCTGGCGCTGCAGCGGTGGCTGTGTGCTGATCAGCGAAGGTGGCAGCGAGCCGGCGCCGGCGCAGTTGGGCGGCGAGGTGCGGCCCCTGGACTTTTCCGGCCTGGCCTTCCATCAGGAGAAGCTCTTCACCCTGGAGCGCCAGGCCCACCGTATCTGCCGCCGCCAGCTGAGCGATGGCGCGGTCGAACGCTGTTGGTCCTTCGCCGCCGAGGCGCTCACCGACGCTCGCCGCTATCCGCCGAGTCAAGGCCAGGCCGAGGCCTTGTGGGTCGATGCCGAAGGCGCCTGGATCGGCCTGGACAACCAGGGCCTGGCCCGCGCCGATGGCGAGCAGCGGCCGATCGTCTGGCGCGTCGCCGCGCCGAAGCACGGTTGGGGCGGCCGCCGGTGAGCGCGCCAGCGCCGGGGCGCCGGGCGGGGCGGGTGATGCTGGTGCTCGCCTGGCTCGCCGCGCTGCTGTTGGCCACGCGCTTCTTCGCCGACTGGGAGGAGTCCCAGCGCAATCCCAATCGTCAGCCCGAGTCGCTGCATGGCAGCGATTACGTGGAGGTACGCCTGGCCAGCAGTCGCCAGGGGCATTACCGCGCCACCGGGCAGATCAACGGCGAGCCGGTGACCTTCCTCCTCGACACCGGCGCCACCCAGGTGGCGGTGCCCGTCGAGGCGGCCCGGCGCCTGGGTCTGCGTGCCGGCGCGGCGATTACCATCAGCACCGCCAATGGCCGCGCCACGGCCCATCGCACGCAACTGGCCAGCCTGCGGCTGGGCGACATCGTGCTGCATGACGTCGAGGCGCTGATCGCCCCCGGCATGGATGGCGAGGAAGTGCTGCTGGGCATGAGCGCCCTCAAACAACTCGAATTCACCCAGCGCGACGGCACCCTGATGCTTCGCCAATCAACCTTGCGATGAGACTTTCATGAGCGAATCCCTCGATCTGAGCCTGGATGGCGTTGAGCGCCGCTCGCTTGCCGACTTCACCGAGCAGGCCTATCTCAACTACTCGATGTACGTGATCATGGATCGCGCCCTGCCGCATATCGGCGATGGCCTCAAGCCCGTGCAGCGGCGCATCGTCTATGCCATGAGCGAGCTGGGCCTGGATGCCGACGCCAAGCACAAGAAGTCGGCGCGCACCGTCGGCGACGTGCTCGGCAAGTTCCACCCCCATGGCGACTCGGCCTGCTACGAGGCCATGGTGCTGATGGCCCAGCCGTTCAGCTACCGCTACACCCTGGTCGACGGCCAGGGCAACTGGGGCGCACCGGACGATCCCAAGTCCTTCGCCGCCATGCGCTACACCGAGGCGCGCCTGTCGCGCTACTCCGAGGTGCTGCTGACCGAACTGGGCCAGGGCACGGTGGACTGGGTGCCGAACTTCGATGGCACCCTCAACGAGCCGGCGACCCTGCCGGCGCGCCTGCCCAACCTGTTGCTCAACGGCACCACCGGCATCGCCGTGGGCATGGCCACCGACGTGCCGCCGCACAACCTGCGTGAGGTCGCCGCCGCCTGCGTGCGCCTGCTCGATCAGCCGGACGCCACGGTCGAGCAGCTCTGCGAGCACGTGCTGGGCCCGGACTTCCCCACCGAGGCTGAGGTGATCACCCCGCGCAGCGATCTGTTGAAGATATACGAGACCGGCCGCGGTTCGGTGCGCATGCGCGCGGTGTACCGCATCGAGGACGGCGACATCGTCGTCACCGCGCTGCCGCATCAGGTCTCCGGGGCCAAGGTGCTGGAGCAGATCGCCGGGCAGATGCAGGCCAAGAAGCTGCCGATGGTCGCCGACCTGCGCGACGAGTCGGACCACGAACACCCCTGCCGCATCGTCATCATCCCGCGCTCCAACCGGGTCGATGCCGACGAACTGATGACCCATCTGTTCGCCACCACCGACCTGGAGTCCAGCTACCGGGTCAACACCAACGTCATCGGCCTGGACGGCAAGCCCCAGGTGAAGAACCTGCGCCAGCTGCTGCGCGAGTGGCTGGAGTACCGGGTGAACACCGTGCGCCGGCGCCTGCAGTTCCGCCTGGACAAGGTGGAGAAGCGCCTGCACCTGTTGGAAGGTTTGCTCATCGCCTTCCTCAATCTCGACGAGGTGATCCACATCATCCGTACCGAGGACCAGCCCAAGCCGGTGCTGATGGCCCGTTTCGGCCTGACCGAGGTGCAGGCCGACTACATCCTCGACACCCGCCTGCGCCAGCTGGCGCGCCTGGAGGAAATGAAGATCCGCGGCGAGCAGGACGAGCTGGCCAAGGAGCGCGCCAAGCTGCTGGCCCTGCTCGGCAGCGAGGCCAAGCTGAAGAAGCTGGTGCGCGACGAGATCATCAAGGACGCCGAGACCTATGGCGACGCGCGACGCTCGCCGATCGTCGAGCGCGCCGAGGCCCGCGCCCTGTCGGAAACCGAGCTGTTGCCGACCGAGCCGATCACCGTGGTGATGTCCGAGAAGGGCTGGGTGCGCTGCGCCAAGGGCCACGACATCGACGCCACCGGCCTGTCCTACAAGGCCGGCGACGGCTTCAAGGCGGCCGCGGCGGGACGCTCCAACCAATATGCGGTGTTTATCGACTCCACCGGGCGCAGCTACTCGCTGGCGGCGCACTCGTTGCCGTCGGCGCGCGGTCAGGGCGAGCCGCTGACCGGGCGCCTGGCGCCGCCGCCGGGGGCGAGTTTCGAGTGCGTGCTGCTGCCGGACGACAACGCGCTCTACGTGATCGCCTCCGACGCCGGCTACGGCTTCGTGGTCAAGGGCGAGGACCTGCAGGCCAAGAACAAGGCCGGCAAGGCCCTGCTCAGCCTGCCGGCGGGGGCCAAGGTGATCGCGCCCAAGCCCCTGGCCAATCGCGAGGAGGACTGGCTGGCGGCGGTGACCACCGAGGGTCGCCTGCTGCTGTTCAAGATCGCCGACCTGCCGCAACTGGGCAAGGGCAAGGGCAACAAGATCATCGGCATTCCCGGTGAGCGGGTCGCCAGTCGTGAGGAATACCTCAGCGATCTGGCGGTGCTGCCGGCCGGTAGCACCCTGGTGCTGCAGGCGGGCAAGCGCACCCTGTCGCTCAAGGCCGATGACCTGGAGCACTACAAGGGCGAGCGCGGGCGCCGTGGCAACAAGCTGCCGCGCGGCTTCCAGCGGGTCGACGGGCTGCTGGTGGAACAGGCAGGATGAGCCGAAGCGGCGCACGAGGCTGGAGTCGTGCGCCGCTTTGGCGGATGATGGTTGGCCGCAGGATGCTTCAGGTCGGCTGAATGCATTCGCCAACCCAGATTTGACTGCCGGTAGTGCCTGCCGGCCGGATGAGAGCAATGACTGTAGTGCGCCTTCCCTTGATCCTGCTGCTGACCGGCCTTCTTGGCCTGGTCGGCTGCACGACCTACCAACCGGTTCCGCTGTATCAGCTCGACGGCGGCAATGCCCCGTTACCCACCGACAAGGGGGGGGTGGCGGTACTCCTGGGGCCGGTGTCGATTGCCGATTACCTGCAGCGCGAGGCCCTGCTGCAGCGTCAGCCCGATGGCAGCCTGACCGCGTCCCGTGAGGGGCGCTGGGCCGGCAGTCTGGCCGCGGACATCGATCGCCAGCTGCTGCGCCAACTGGCGGCGCGGCTGAACAGTCAGCGCCTGGTGATGGCGCCGGCGACGCCCGGCTTCACCCCCCAGGTCCAAGTGTTGCTGGCCATCAGCCGCCTCGACTCCGGGCCGCAGCGCCCGGCCGTGCTGGAGGCTCACTGGCGTCTGCTGAGCGGCGAGGGGAAGTTGCTCGACGGTCGGCTGGTGCGCCTGGAGGAGGCCCATGAGGGCTCCATCGCCGATCAGGTTCGCGCCCAGAGCCTGGTGATGCGCCAGCTGGTCGAGCAGGTGGCGCTGGCAGTGCAGGAGTACGGCGAGCTGCCGCCGGAGGTGGCCAAGGAGCCGCGCAAGAAGGCTCCGGTCACGCCGGCGGCGAAGCCGGCCAAGCCGAAGATTCCGGTGGCCGAACCGCTCAGGAACGAGGGCGAGGTGTTTCGCTTCTGACGCCTGCTCCGGTCGGGCCGGCGGCTCGCCCACAAAAAAGCCCCGCGCTCGGCACGGGGCTTTTTTGTGGGGGCCCTTTACTGGGGCTCAGTGGCTCTCGTGCATGCGCGCCAGTTGCCGCTCCAGCAGTGACGGGTAAGGTTCCAGCAGGCGCTCCACGCAGCTGGCGCCGTCCGGGCTGGCGATGGCGCGAATGCGACTGCGCTGACGAACCAGTGGGTCTTCGGCGATGCGCCGCTCCAGCAGCAGCAGATTGCGGCTGTGCTGGGACAGGGCCAGGGCGTCCTGGGCGGTTGCGCTGAGCAGCAGGTCGCCCTGGCTGAGGTCGATCAGCTCGCTACCCTGGGTCAGGCCCAGTTGCAGTTGCAGGGTGATGCCGCTGTCGGCTACCTCGATCTGCAGGGCATGGCCGAGCGCGCGCATCAGCTCGCCACAGCAGATGGCGTGGGTCAGGTAGTCGTCGCCGCTGTCCCTGCTGTGGAACAGCATCAGGCTGCTGCCATCGCTGAGGGTGTGCAGTTCGCCCTGGTAGAGCTCGGCCGCCTGGTTCAGGCAGTCGCGGTAACGCTGCAGCAGATCGAGCAGGCGCGGCCGCGGCAGGCGCCGCAGTTGCTCCTGGGCGCCCAGCTGGATGGCCAGTACGGCGCTGGGTTGCGGCGCCGCGGGCAGCGCGGCCGGCTGTTGCGCGGGGACATCGCGCAGATCGGCGAAGGGATCGAGGTGCTCGTTATCGTCGGCGTCGAGCTCGTCGACGCGCTCGTTGCCCAGGATCGGTACGGCGAAGCCGGGTGCGTCGTCGAGCCTGTCGTCCAGGTACTGCCCGTCGTCCTCGAACCCCTGGTCTTCTTCGTCGAGCCCCTCCACCTCCGGCTTCTCCGGCACCAGGCGGGCCTGCAGCTGGCGCGCCAGGTCGCCGATCTCGTCCTGGCGGCCGGCGCCGGGCGCCGGGTCGTCCGGGTCGCGCAGCCAGACCCGCAGTTGCAGCAGCGGCGTGGAGATGTGCCGCCCCAGGCGCAGGCTCAGGCTCAGGGTCAGCGCCAGCAGGATCAGGCTGAGGATGCCCATGCTCTGCAGGCTGATGGTCATCGGCTGCTGGAACTGGCGCATGTCGAGGCTGATGCGCAGCTGGCCGGCGATGACCTCCTGGAAGGTGATGGGGGTCGAGTACAGGCCCTCGGTTTCGCCGAGCATGTTCTTGCTGGGGCGTGCGCCGGCTTCGGCGAGGATGCGATTGTCCACGCTGTAGATCGCGGCGTGGGCCACCAGCGGGTTCTTCACCAGGTTGTTCAGCAGCACGTTGAGGCTGAGGATGTCGTTGGACACCAGCAGCTCGGTGGCCGAGGCGGCGGTCTGGGTGATCAGGCTGGTGCCCAGGGCCTCGGCCTGCTGTTGCATGGCCTGCTTGAACTGCATGCCGATGACCCAGGCATAGATCACCAGCGCCAGGGCCACCAGCAGCAGGCTGTGGCTGGCGATGCGCAGGGCCAGCGGCACGCGGCGTTGGCGCAGGGCCTGAAACAGCAGGAGGAAGAAGTTGTCGGGCTTTACGGGGGCGGGCCGGTTCACAGAGCTCGGCTCTCGTCGACTGGAGTTGCCGCGCAGTATAGCGACCGCCCTGCAGCGGGCAAAGCGTCGTGCATGCCCGTACGGCCGCGAAAATGGGTAGAATGTGCGGCTTTTCTCCGGCCTGCTCCATGTTTGGCCGGTAGTCCTTTTTTCAACCGAGCCTTGGGGGTGCGCCGTGCGCGAAATCGTCCTGATCAATATCACCGGCGAGGACCGCCCCGGTCTCACCGCCGCCATCACCGGCGTGCTGGCCCAGGGTGGGGTGAATATCCTCGACATCGGCCAGGCGGTGATCCATGACACCCTGTCGTTCGGCATCCTGGTCGAGATCCCGGATACCGAGCAGGCCTCCTCGGTACTCAAGGATGTGCTGTTCACCGCCTACAAGCTGGACCAGCAGGTGCGCTTCACCCCGGTCTCCGAGGCGGACTACCAGCAGTGGGTAGGCGGTCAGGGCAAGGCCCGGCACATCGTCACCCTGCTGACTCGCAAGGTCACCGCCGAGCAGCTGCAGCGGGTCAGCGCGATCACCGCCCGCTACGGTCTGAATATCGACCATATCGACCGTCTGTCCGGGCGCATGCCGTTGGATACCCCGGCCGAGCAGAGCAAGGGTTGCATCGAGTTCTCCGTGCGCGGCGAGCCGGCCGATCCGGCGGCGCTGCGCGCCGAGTTCCTCAGTGTCGCTCAGGAGCTGAACGTCGACATCGCCTTCCAGCGCGACTCGCTGTTTCGCCGCAACCGCCGCCTGGCGGTGTTCGACATGGATTCGACGCTGATCGAGGCGGAGGTGATCGATGAGCTGGCCAAGGCGGCCGGGGTTGGCGAGCAGGTGGCGGCGATCACCGAGCGGGCCATGCGCGGCGAGCTGGACTTCGCCGCCAGCTTCAGGGAGCGCATGGCGCTGCTCAAGGGGCTGCCGGAAACCGTGCTGGCCGATATCGGCGCCTCGCTGCGCCTGACCGAGGGCGCCGAAACGCTGTTCGCCGAGTTGCGCCGGCTAGGCTACAAGACCGCCATCCTCTCGGGTGGCTTCACCTATTTCGCCAAGCAGTTGCAGGCCAAGCTGGGCATCGACTATGTGTTCGCCAACGAACTGCAGATCGTCGACGGTCGGGTCACCGGCGTGGCGGTCGAGCCTATCGTCGACGCCCAGCGCAAGGCCGACCTGTTGCGCCAGCTGGCGGACAAGGAAGGCCTGCGCCTGGAGCAGACCATCGCCGTGGGCGATGGCGCGAACGACCTGCCGATGCTGGCGATCGCCGGCCTGGGTGTGGCGTTCCGCGCCAAGCCGCTGGTCAAGCAGTCGGCCAAGCAGGCCATCTCCACCCTGGGGCTGGACGGCATCCTCTATCTGCTTGGGTTTCGCGACCGCGACGGGTTGACTTGAAACCGACATGAAAAAGCCGCCCACGGGCGGCTTTTTCATGTCGGCGGGCGGCATCACTCGTCGTCGGAGGAGAAGTCGTAATTCATCGACTGGCTCGGGGCCTGCAGGTAGTAGCCCTGGATGTAGTTGACCCCGGCCTGCCAGAGCGTGGCCAGGACGCTGGCGCTCTCGACGAAGGGCACTATGGTCAGCTTGGCCTGGGCATGCAGGCTGGCCAGCAGGGTCTTCAGGGCTTCCTGGCTGTCCGCCGTGTTGAGGTCCTGGGAGTAGGAGCCGTCGATCTTGATGAAGTCCAACTGCAGGTGCTTGAGCGTGTTGAACGGGTTGAGGGCGCAGCCGAACTGGCTCAGGGCTACCTTGCAATGCAGCTCGCGCAGACCCTGGGTCAGGGCCTTGGCCTGTTTCAGGTAGGCGATGGCGTCCGGCTCGTTGAGCTGGAAGACCAGCGAGTCAGAAGGCAGGCGTGCGGCCTTCAGGGCGACGCTGAGCCAGGGCAGCAGGGTCTGGTCCTGCAGGCTGGCGCTCGACAGGTGCACGAACAGGCGGGTGTTGTGACCCTTGCTGCGGTGGTCGGCGAGCAGCTTGATCGAGTTGAGGATCACCCAGCGGTCGATCTTCTCGCCGAGGCCGGCTTCCTTGGCGGCGTTGAGGAAGTCCGGTGGCGGCACCTCCTGCCCCTGGGGGTTGAGCAGGCGCAGAAGCACTTCGTAGTGTTCGTGACTGTCGCCGCGCAGGCTGATGATCGGCTGGAACAGCAGGCGGAAGCTGTTGTGCTCCAACGCCTGCTGGACCATCGCCACGATGCTGCCGCGATTGGCAGCGGCGGCCAGCTCGGCGGACGGGTCGAACAGCTTCAGGGCGTTGCCTTCGCTCAGATCGTCGGCGCAGCGTTGCGCGCGGTTGACCACGTCCTGGGCTTTCGTGGTCTTTTCGTTGAGGCCGGCGACACCGATCGACAGGGTCGTCTGGGCGGTGCGGCCGCTGATGTCGAACAGATGGCTTTCGACCTTCTTCAGCACGGCCGTCAGGCTTTCCTGCGACTGCTCCGGGGTCAGGCCGGGTTGCAGCACGGTGAATACGTCGTCGCCGAAGCGGGCCAGTTGCGCCTCGCCGGCGAAGTGTGCGCGCAGCAGGTTGGCCAGGTCGGTCAGCAGCAGGTCGATGCCGGCCAGGCCGACTTCGGCGAGCAGGCTGGCGTACTGGTCGACGCGGATGTAGGCCAGGCTGGCCGGCTGGCCGATGTTCACCGCGCGCTCGGCGGCAGCGTCCATCAGTTCCAGGAAGTAATTGCGGTTGTACAGGCCGGTGACCAGGTCCTGGCTGCTGATTTCCCGCAGCTTTTCCTCCAGATCGGCGTTGCCGACTTCGCCGCGAATCACCACCTGGATGCACGGCTCGCCGTCATAGCTGGCCGGCGAGAAGCTCATCCGTACCTTGAAGCTGTCGCCGCTGGCCTTGACGCCGGTGCAGCCCAGCTCGGCGTTGCCGTCGGCGCCTTGGTAGCCTTTAAGGAAGTCCTTGAAGCCCGCCTGGTCGGCGGCGGCGATCAGGTCGATCATCGGCATGCCTTCCAGCTCCTCGGCGTCCTGGTAACCGAACAGCTCGAGGTAGGCGCGGTTGGCGTAGATGTGCATGCCGTCGTGCACGTAGGCGATCGCGTCGACCGAGCTTTCGAGAAGCAGTTGGCAGCGCTTCTCCGCTTCGCGCAGGGCCACTTCGGCGGCCCGTCGCGCGCGGCGTTCCTCCAGGTTAGCCAGTTCGCGCTGGGCCACCAGGATCAGGCGCTCGTCCTCGCCTTGCGGCAGGGCGTCCTGGGCGCCCAGGGTCAGGGCCTCGGTGATGCTGTCGGAGTCGTTATCGGCAAGCAGCTGGATGACCGGAATGTCCTTGGCCTGGCGGCGGATGGCGCTGATGGCCTCGCCGGGAGCGAGGTGCTCGCTGCTGGGCGCGGCGATCAGCAGATCCCAGCTCTGCTGCAGGGCGTCGGCCAGATCCTCGCTCGAGCTCAGGCGGTGCACCCGGGTCGCGCGGCCGGCGTTGCGGAACAGGCTAACAAGGCGTTCTGCCTCATTCTGCGAGTCTTCCAGGATCAGCAGTCGAATAGTCTTTTTTTCGATGGCCATGGTGGGGGGTCAGGTCTGCGCCGAACGGGCGCGAAAAGGCGACAAAAGGTGAAGATTCGGCAATCTACAGCGACTTCCAGAGCGAGTCAAAGTCTTCCTCCCCGCCTGCGCCGCGGCTTTCCGGGGGTGTGACGGGCTTCCCCGAGGGGGGGGCCGGCTGGTCGAGGCTGCGGTACTCGAACTGGCTGAAGCTGCCGGTGCTGGTCTGCCGGCGGCTGAGCACGGCGCGGCGCTCCGTGCCGTTGAGGTTGATCATGACCTTGTTGCCTTCCTGAAAAGGCAGCCGGGGCGTGACCAGCGTCGCCGGACGGGAGATCGCACTGATAGCCGGCAGCAGCAAGGCGCGCAGGTACTGGCTGCTCTGGTCGGCCTTGCGCACCAGTTGCAGGCCGCAGGCCTGGGCATGGGGGGCGATCAGCTCGATGCCCATCTGGGTGCCGCCGCCGCGAACCTGACGTATCCAGCGCACCACCGCGACGCTCCAGCCCTGCCCGGGGTTGTCCTGCACGCCGAGCAGCTCGCCGGCCTGCAGCTGGCTGGGCACCTCCTTCGGCCAGGACAGGCAGTAGCCGCCCGGGCTGTGGTTGATGATGGGCAGCGCGTAGCTCGGGTAGCTCTCCTTGCTCTCGGCGGCTGGCGGCTGGCCGCCCTGGGCCGTCGGCGATGGGGGTTTGCTGTACTCGATCTCCTCGAGCGGCAGGCCCTGCTCCCAGTCGGTCGTCTGCTGGGCGTCGAAGGCCTTGGCCCAGACATCGGGAGCACCGCTGCGTGGCTTGAACTCGACCGAGTTGCTGGTGGGCAGTTGCAGCGTCTTGCTGAAGGCGCGCTGGCTGGACAGGAAGAAATGCAGTGCGCTCATGCCGATGCATAGGGTCAGCGAGCCCTGCCCGGGGGTGCGTTGAAAGGTGCGCTCGGCGATGTCGCCCCAGGCCGCGCTGAGATGTTGCAGCATGTCCTGGCTGAGTCCCTCGGGAACCAGCAGGCGCGCGCTGGCGCGGTCTTCTGCAGGCAGCAGCAGGTATTCCTTGATCGCCTCGACCAGCGGGCCCGGATCGATGCCGAGGGCCTGGTGCCGTTCGCTGGGCTGGAACAGCGAGCTGTAGCGCGGCGGGCCGTCCTGTTGCGGGGCCACGGCAAACAGGCTGGAGGGGGCGTCGCCCGCCTGCAGGCGTACCAGGGTGCTCCAGGGTTCGAGGACCTCGGCCAGGCGCGCGATGCTGTTCTGGCGCATCTGGTTGCAACGGGCAGAGCCGAGCATCAGGGCAACCAGGTAGTTCTGTTCGATGCTCAGCCCCTGGGTGTGGGTGCCCAGCGGGTCGCGGATCGCCACTTGTTGCAGGTTGCGCTGCCGGGCGATCTGGTAGAGCTGGTGCAGCTCAAGCCAGAGACCTTCCGGCACTGGGCAATACAGCTGGCTGGTGCGGATCAGTGGGGCGCACAGGCTGTGGATCGCGCGCTGCAGGGCGAGGGTCAGGGCTTGGATCTGCTCGCGGCTGGTTTGGGTGGCGAGGCGGACGATGATCAGCTTGTAGCCGACCGCCAGGTGATTCTGCAGGGCCTGGCACAGGTTGGCGACTTTACGCGGGCGCTCGTCGAGCACGATGGACTGGTTGAGGAAGTGTCGCTCCAGGTGCTTGCACACGAAGTACACCTCGGGGCGCAGCAACTCAAGCAGCTGCAGGCGCATTTCCGAGGGGGCCTGCAGCTGGTTGAGCTCGACCAGGGCCTGATAGAGTTGTCGGGCCGTTTCGCCGATGTTGGCCTTGGGCAGGCCGGCGATCCAGTGCTTGAGGTCGCGCGGGTGCGCTTGGCAGAAGGACAGGCTCTGCTTGTTCGGTGTGGGGACGCGGAGCAGCAGGTGAGGACTCTGTCTATCCATCTAAATCGGAGACTCCAACGCCAGCGGCTGAGGCGGGTCGATCTAATAATAATGTTGCAGACTCTAGCAGCATCCGCGCGGGGGTGCAGCCATCGCTGGAACCCTCAGTTCAGACTGTGACCGGATGCAGATCCGCACGCGGGGAGAGCGACGGGCAGGCAGTTGGAGCGGCGGGCGCCGCTGGGGTCGGCGCAAGGGGGAGTCGCGAAGCTTTCTTGCGTTTTGCCGCCAGGGCTGGCGTTGCGCCAGCCCTGGCGGCAGGTGGGCGAGTCTCAGGCCTGGCGGCTGCTGCCGAGTCTTTCGCCCATCCGTACCTGGCTGTCGGCGCCGAGCTGCTCGGCCCACTGCACCTGGTCCGGGCCGAACAGGACGATGGCGGTGGAGCCGAGCTTGAAACGGCCCAGCTCCGCGCCCTTGTCCAGGCTGATCGGCGCGCGCGCCGCCTCGTCATAGCGCACGCTCTTGAGGCTGCGCTTGGGCGGGGTCACCAGGCCGGCCCAGACGGTCTCGATCGAGGCGACGATCATCGCCCCGACCAGCACCACCGCCATCGGTCCGCGCTCGGTGTCGAACAGGCAGACCACCCGCTCGTTGCGGGCGAACAGTTCGGGGACGTTCTGCGCGGTGGTCTGGTTGACCGAGAACAGCCGCCCCGGCACGTAGACCATTTCCCGCAACGTGCCGGCCAGGGGCATGTGCACCCTGTGGTAGTCCTTCGGCGACAGATAGATGGTGGCGAACGCGCCGCCCATAAACGGCGCGGCGCGTTCGGCATCGCCGCCGAGCAGCTCGACCGCGCTGAAGCTGTGGCCCTTGGCCTGGAAGATTCGCCCGTGTTCGATGGGGCCCAGCTGGCTGACGGCGCCGTCGGCCGGGCAGAGCACCGCCTCCGGGCTGTCGTCCAGCGGGCGGGCGCCATCCTTCAGCGCCCGGGTGAAGAAGGCGTTGAAGTGTTCGAAGGCGCTCGGCTGCTCGCACTGGGCCTCGCTCATGTCGACCTGGTAGCGCTTGATGAACCAGTCGATCAGGCGGTTCTTGAACCAAGGCGCGCGGCACTCTGCGGCGTGGCCGATCAGGCGTGACAGCAGGTGATGGGGCAGCAAGTACTGGCTGAGGATAAATAGACGCTGTTTCATCGGGTTTCCTTAAGGGCCGGCCGAGGCGCGGCGATTCAACGTTCGACCGGGGTGTCCGGGTGGTTGCCCCACTCGCCCCAGGACCCCGCATAGGCCCTGACGCGCGGGTAGCCGAGGGCCTTGGCCACCAAGTAGGTCAGGCCGGAGCGGTGATGGGTCTGGCAGTGGGTGATCACTTCCTTGTCCGGGGTGATGCCCAGGTCGGCGAGCAGCTCTGGCAGGTCCTGGCGCAGGCGCAGGGCTCGGGCCTGATCCATGCACGCGGTCCATTCCAGGTTCGCCGCGCCGGGGATATGCCCGGCCTTGGCCGCCAGGGCCTTCTCACCGCGGTACTCGGCCGGGGAGCGGGCGTCCCAGATCGCCAGGTCGCTGGCCCCCAGGCGGCTCTGCAGGTACTCGCGTGTGGCGCTGGGCGCCGTGCTGAAACTCAGCGACGCTGCCCCGGACTGCGGGGCTGGCTGATCGTCGCTGAGCGGGCGCTCCTCGGCCAGCCAGGCCACCAGGCCGCCGTCGAGGTAGTGGTAGCGGCCATGGCCGATCACATCCAGCAACCAGATGAAGCGTCCGGCCCAGCCGCCACCCTCGTCGTCGTACACCACGTATACGGCGTCCGGGTTGTGCCCCAGCTCGCCGAACAGCTGTTGCAGTTGTGCCTGTTCCGGCAGCAGGCCGGGTGCCGGCGGCAGGCCCAGCTGGGTGCGTTTCGGCTCGACGAAGCGGGCGCCGGGAATGTGTCCGGCGGCATAGCGCCCTGCACTGGTCAGGTCGACCAGGATCAGCTCGGGGGCGCTCAGGCGGCTGGCCAGATCGGCCGGCTGGATAACCAACGGCAACTCGGCGAAGGCAGTCATGCTGGACCTCTTAGTCGGAGAAGGGGCGAATTGTAGCGGAAAGCCTAGGGCGCGCGTCTGGCAAAGCTGCTCAGGGCACGCTCGATGCATTGCGCCGTCTTGCCGAAGGCCTGCAGATGGGTGTCGCTGAAGGCGCCGCCGTTGCGGTCGACGACCAGCAGCAGGGCGACTCGGCCGTTGCAGGCCAGCGAACGGAGCATCAGGTGCTCGCTGGGAAACAGCGCCTTGAGCGCGCCGGGTAGCAGGGCGGAGAACTGGGCGATATTGCTGGGGGTCAGGCGCAACTGCCCGGGCTCCTTCAGCAGGCGGCGCAGCACCTGGCTGTGCTGGGGGTCGAGCGCCAGGCCACTCCCCGGCTGATCCAGGCCGGCGTGCTGCAGCGCGCGCAGGCGGCTGTGGCTGCGGTCGGCCAGCAGCAGCAGTACACGCGGCAGGCCGCAGGCCTGCAGGGCCTGGTTGGCGCTGCTGGCGAGCTGCTCGAGGTTGTTGAAGGCGCTGGGCTGGGCGAGCAGTTGCGTACACAGGCGTCGCCATTCATCGACTGCCGTGGCTTTCGCCGGTGCCGGTGCGGGCGCCTCTGGCACGGCGCTGCGCAGGTGGCAAGCAGTGGGAGGCCACAGCAGCGCCTCGGCCGGGTGCCAGAGGCCCCTGGCGGCATGCAGGCGCGCACTCTGGGCGGCCTGCTGGTGAATCTGCTGCTGCACCTCGACCAGCGGAAGTTGCAGGTAGAGTCCACTCAGGCGCTGCCAGCGCAGGCTGTGCGGACTGCTCCAGGCCTGGTGGGCCGACAGCGCCAGGCCGTTGGCCAGCACTATGGTGTTGGCCGGCTGGGTCAGCCAGCGGCGCAGCTGGGGGGCTGCATCGAGCATCTGCTGCTGGTGCAGCGGGTGCTCGTTATCGCGGGCGATATGCAGCGCCTTGATCAGCAGGCGGCGGTCCAGGGTCAGCAGGCGATAGCCCTGCACGATCCACTCCGGCAGGCGCCAGCGCTCGGCCAGGGCCAGGCAGAGTTCGAGCAGGGGCACGCCGAGCAGTTCCTGCTCGACCCGGCTGGCTGGCTCGCCCTTGACCAGAACCCGCTGCTCCCAGGCTTCGAGCAGCTCCGGCCGCGCGGCTAGTAGGGGCCAGAGCGGCGCGAGAAACAACAGGCTGCCCCAGTGGATTTCCTGCCAGAGCCGGGCCAGGCGCCCGGCGAACAGGCCGTTGGCCTGCTGGCTGGCGTGCTGGCTGATCAGCTGGATCTGCCGCAGCGCCGGGGGGATCTCCTCGGCTGGCAGGGTCGGCTGGCGCTGCACCAGTTCCTCGGTGCGCTGTAGGCCGAGGCGACCGATGGCGCTTTCCAGGCTTTCCGCCCGCTCGCCGAGACCGCCGCTCTGGCGATTGGCTTCGCGCAGTACGCGCAGTGACAGCGCCGGGCTGCCTTGCATCAGCTCGGCGATGTCGCGCAGCGAGCGCCGACTGTCCGTCAGGGCGCGACATACCCGCTGCTGGCTGTCGGCAGGCACTGGTAGAGGTTGTTTGTCCAGCTGTTTGAGCCAGGCGTCGAGGCTGCGGGGTAGGGGTGTCGGCATGGGGGAGCCAAACTGGCTTTTGAACTAAACAGGCTATAGTCTCGCGCATTCCTTCCGATAAATAGAAGGGTTGATTCAACAAACCCCAACTCCTGGTTCCTGCAAGTTTTCTCTAATATGGCAAAAATCATCGGCATCATCGTCGTGTTCGCCAGCGTAATCGGCGGCTTTACTCTTTCCGGCGGCCAATTCATGGCCCTGGTGCACCCCTTCGAGGTGATGATCATCGGCGGTGCGGCCCTGGGGGCGTTTCTCCAGGCCAACCCGGGCAGCACCTTCATGCACGTCTTCAAGAAGTCGTTGAAGATGTTCAGCTCGCGCTTCACCCATACCTTCTATCTGGAGGTGCTGAAGCTGCTCTACGAGATCCTCAACAAGAGCCGGCGCGAGGGCATGATGGCCATCGAGGCCGATCTCGAGGAGCCGGCCGCCAGCCCGATCTTCAGCAAGTATCCGGCGATCCTCAAGGATGAGCGGATGACCGCCTACATCTGCGATTACCTGCGCATCATGTCGTCCGGCAACATGGCGCCCCATGAGCTGGAGGGCCTGTTCGACATGGAGTTGGTCAGCCTTAAGGAGGAGCTCGAACATCCCGCCCATGCCGTGGCCAAGGTCGCCGACGGCATGCCGGCGATGGGGATCGTGGCGGCGGTGCTGGGGATCGTGATCACCATGTCGATTCTCGCCGAAGCCGATAACGCGCAGATCGGCGAGAAGGTCGGCACGGCCCTGGTCGGCACCTTCCTCGGCATCCTCGCCTCCTATGGCTTCTTCGGTCCGCTGTCGAATGCCCTGGAGCACGACGCCAAGGAGGAGCTCAACGTCTACGAATCGATCAAGGCCGCGCTGGTGGCCTCGGCGTCCGGCATGCCGCCGACGCTGGCCGTCGAGTTCGCACGCAAGACGCTGTTCCCGGCGCACCGGCCGAGCTTCTCCGAGCTGGAACAGGCGATGCGCGGAAACTGATGAGCCATGGAAAATAATCAGCCGATCATCGTCAAACGGGTCAAGAAGACCGCCGGCGGCCATCATGGCGGCGCCTGGAAGATCGCCTTCGCCGACTTCGCCACGGCGATGATGGCGTTCTTCCTGGTGATGTGGCTGATGTCCTCGGCCTCGCCGGAGCAGAAGAAGCTGATCTCTGGCTATTTCAAGGACCCGATCGGTTTCAGCGAGAGCGCCAGCCCCTATGTGATCGATCTCGGTGGTTCGCCCACGCCGTCACCGGATCGCACCCTGAACCCGGAGCTCCAGGAGCCGGCCGACAGCGAGCGTGTCGATGACGAGGCTGCCCAGGTCGACCCGGAGCAGGCCGAGGCGATGGCCGAAGAGCTGGAGCGCGAGCGTCTGGAGCTGCTGCTGCAGGAGCTGCAGAACAAGGTCGAGGAGAACCCGCAGCTGCAGCGCTTCAAGGACCAGATCCTGTTCGAGATCACCCAGGACGGCCTGCGCATCCAGATCGTCGATGCCGAGAACCGGCCGATGTTCGATCTCGGCAGTGCGCGCCTGCAGCCCTATTTCGAAGACATCCTGCTGGCCATGGTCGACACCATCAAGGCGGTGCCGAACAAGATCAGCATCAGTGGCCACACCGATGCCAAACCCTTCGCCGGGACCGGCGACTTCGGCAACTGGGAGCTGTCTGTCGATCGCGCCAATGCCGCCCGGCGCGTGCTGGTGGCCGGCGGCTACGAGGAGGAGCAGCTGGCCCGAGTGGTCGGCTATGCCTCGTCGGCCCTGTTCGATCGAAAGAACCCGCTGAGCCCGGTGAACCGGCGCATCGACATCACCGTTCTGACCAAGAAGGCGCAGCGGGCCATCGAAGGCTCGCCGCAGGGCGGCGAGCCGGCGCCGGCGAGCGATAGTGCCTCGGCCACGTCGTCAGCGGCCGAGTCATTGCCGCCGGCCTCGGCGGAGGAACTGCACAAGCGCTTGAATATCTTCGAAGACGGGGTGCTGCGGCTCGACCAGCCTGGTCAGTGAGTGGCACCTGCCGGGTCAAGGCCGCGGGTGATCGCGGCCTTGTCGTTTCAGTAGTCCGCTTCCGGCAGGCTGGCGAGGATGTGCCGGTAGCTGGCCATGCGCTGCGGGTGGATGCGCCCGTCCTCCAGGGCCTTGAGCAGGGCGCAGCCGGGCTCGCGGTCGTGCTTGCAGTCGCGGAAGCGGCAGTGGCCGAGCAGCTCGTGGAACTCGATGAAGCCCGCCTCGACGTCATCGCGACTGACGTGCACCAGGCCGAATTCGCGAATGCCGGGGGAGTCGACCAGCTCGCCGCCGCCGGGAAAGTGGAACAGCCGCGCGGTGGTGGTGGTGTGGGTGCCCTTGCCGGTCAGCTCCGACAGCGCGCCGACCCGGGTGTCCACGCCCGGTAGCAGGCTGTTGACCAGCGACGACTTGCCCACCCCGGATTGACCGACGAAGACGCTGACATGGCCGTCCAGCTGCTGCTTGAGCTTCTCCATGCCGTCGCCCTGGTGGGCCGAGACTTCCAGCAGCGGGTAGCCGAGCTGGCGATAGACCGCGAGCAGGGCTTCGAGCGCCGGGCCGTTCTGCGCGTCGATCAGGTCGGCCTTGTTCAGCAGCAGCAGCGGGCGGATGCCGGCATGCTCGGCGGCCACCAGGTAGCGGTCGATCAGGTTGGCGTGGGGCTCGGGCAGCGGCGCGAAGACGATGACGATCAGGTCGACGTTGGCCGCCACCGGCTTCAGCTGGCCGCGGCTGTCCGGGCGGCACAGCTCGCTGTCGCGCGGCAGCTGCGCGACGATCACGCCGATGCCCTGGTTGCCGGCGCGCCACACCACGCGGTCGCCGGTGACCAGGGTCGGCAGGTTGGCGCGCAGGTGGCAGCGGAACACCTGGCCGCGCTGCTCGCCGTCCTGTGCCTCGACCTCGACCTGCACGCCGAAGTGGGCGATCACCAGGCCCACCTGTTCCGGGCCGAGGTCGCCGCCTTCCAAAATCTGCACGGCTTGTGACTCGCGCTTGGCGGCGCGGGCGGCACGCTCGCCCTGGATCTTGTCGATGCGCCAGCTTTGCCGGCGGTTGAGTTGGCGTTTGGCCATGGGGGTCTCGAGGGTTGAGTCGCGGGGAAAACCGGCCGCGAGTTTAGCACGCGCCGGAGGCCGCCTCGCTTGCTGCAGTCGGCCGAGGCGCTCGGTACACTGCGGGGCATCTTGGGACGGCTGGACGAGGGCATGGGTGCGAGTGTGAGAGGGATCAACCCGGCGTTGCGCGCCTTGCTGGCGCAGCTGCTGGCGACCCTGCTGGTCGGCGGCGGGATCTATCTGGCGGCGCAGCTGTCCGACTGGCGAGCGCCTTGGCTGCTGGCCGGATTGGTCCAGGGGCTGTTGGCCGCCTGCCTGGGCAGCTGGCTGGGTCTGGCGCGCTGGTGGTGGTGGCTGAATCTGCTGTTCGTCCCGGCGCTGTTGCTCAGCAGTGGCGTGCCGCTGCCGCCCTGGGTGTTCTTCCTCGCCTTCCTGCTGGTGCTGCTACTCAACTGGAACAGCCTGATCGAGCGCGTGCCGCTGTACCTGAGTGGTGCGCGCTGCCAGGCGCAACTGGTGGCGCTGCTCGCCACGCGCCCGGCGGGTTTTCGTTTCGTCGACCTCGGTTGCGGCCCGGCCGGCACCCTGCTGCACCTGGCCCGGCGCTTTCCCGCTGCGCAGTTCGTCGGCGTCGAGACCGCGCCCCTGACCTTCGCCATCGCCTGGCTGCGTTGCCTGCCCCAACGCAACTGCCGGGTGCGCTACGCCAGCCTCTGGCGCACCGACCTGGCGAGCTTCGAGGTGGTCTACTGCTTTCTCTCCCCGGCGCCCATGGCGGCCCTATGGGCCAAGGCGCGAGCGCAGATGGCGCCGGGCGCCTGGTTGATCAGCAACAGCTTCGAGGTGCCCGGGGTGGCGGCGGACCGCTCGATCGAGTTGCAGGACTGGCGCCAGTCGCGCCTGTTGCTGTGGTGTATGGGCGGCCAGTCAGGCGCATCGTCTGTCGAATAATTCGCTAAACTGGCGATCCAAGCCGAGGAGCGCAGCATGCAGAACCCACAGAACCTGATCTGGATCGACCTGGAGATGACCGGTCTGGATCCGGAGAAAGACCTCATCATCGAGATGGCCACCATCGTCACCGACAGCGAGCTCAACGTGCTGGCCGAGGGGCCGGTGATCGCGGTGCACCAGAACGATGATGCGCTCGCCGGCATGGACGAGTGGAACACCCGCACCCATGGCGAGAGTGGCCTGACCCAGCGCGTGCGCGACAGCAAGGTCGGCCCGGCCGAGGCCGAGGCCCAGACCCTGGCCTTCCTCGAGCAGTGGGTGCCCAAGGGCAGCTCGCCGATCTGCGGCAACAGCATCGCCCAGGACCGGCGCTTCCTCTACCGCTACATGCCGGAGCTGGAAGCCTATTTCCACTACCGCTATCTGGATGTCACCACCCTGAAGATCCTCGCCGATCGCTGGGCCCCGCAGCTCAAGGCCGGGTTCCAGAAGAAGGCCAGCCATCAGGCGCTGGACGACATCCGCGAATCGATCGCCGAGCTCAAGTACTACCGCGAGCACTTCCTCAAGGTCTAAGCGCCGCGCACCGGGGCGCCGCGCGCGGCGTGCCGGGCCAGCGCCCATTCGACATGCTCGCGCACCAGTGTCGAAGAATGCTCGCGGCGCGCCTCCAGCGCCTCGAGCACCGGGATGGTCGAGGGCGCGTTGCCCAGGCCGACCGCCAGGTTGCGCAGCCAGCGCTCATAGCCGGCGCGGCGCAGTGGCGAGCCTTCGGTGCGGCTGAGGAACTCCTCCTCGCTCCAGCGGAACAGTTCGGCCAGCTCGGCGTTGTCCAGGCCGTGGCGGGGCTGGAAGTCGCCCTGCGTGGTAGGACGGGCGAAGCGGTTCCACGGGCAGACCATCTGGCAATCGTCGCAGCCGAACACGCGGTTGCCGATCGGCGCGCGCAGCTCCTCGGGGATAGGGCCCTTCAGCTCGATGGTCAGGTAGGAGATGCAGCGCCGGGCATCCAGCTGGTAGGGACTGACGAAGGCGTCGGTCGGGCAGATGTCCAGGCAGGCCGTGCAGCGCCCGCAGTGTTCGCTGGCGTGGGGTGCATCGACCGGCAGGGGAATGTCGACGAACAGTTCGCCCAGGAAGAAATAGCTGCCGGCCTTGCGGTTGAGCACCAGGGTGTTCTTGCCGATCCAGCCCAGGCCCGCTTGCTCGGCGATGGCCTTCTCCAGCACCGGGGCGCTGTCGACGAAGGCGCGGTAGCCGAACGGGCCGATCACCTGCTGGATGCGTTCGGCCAGCTGCTGCAGGCGCTTGCGGATCAGCTTGTGGTAGTCGCGGCCCAGGGCGTAGCGCGACACGTAGGCCTTCTCCGGCCGGCCCAGGCACTCGGCCATGCGGGTGTCGCCGGGCAGGTAGTCCATGCGCAGCGACACCACACGCAGGGTGCCGGGCACCAGTTGCTCGGGGTGCGAGCGCTTGCTGCCGTGGGCGGCCATGTAGTCCATCTCGCCCTGGTAGCCGGCGTCCAGCCAGCGCTGCAGGTGCGCCTCGTGCTCGCCGAGCTCCAGGCCGGCGATACCGACCTGCTGGAAGCCCAGCTCGCGGCCCCAGTCCTTGATCGACTGGGCGAGGGTGGCGAGATCGGCGCTGGAGACGGACATGCTGGGCGGGAAACCTGAGTGGAGGTGGGTATAATTCTGCCAGACATCGGAGCCGACGCATGCCGCATTCGCCAGACAATCTTCCCCTCAGCCTCTACAGCGCCGCTCAGGTGCGCGCGCTCGACGCCCGGCTGATCGCCGCCGGCACCACCGGCTTCGAGCTGATGAGTCGCGCCGCCCATGGCCTGTGGCGGGCCTTGCGCCGTCGCTGGCCGGACGCCGGGGTGGTCACCGTGCTCGCCGGGCGCGGCAACAACGCCGGCGATGGCTATCTGCTCGCCGCCCTGGCCCAGCGTGCCGGCTGGCGCGTGCGGGTGCTGGCGCTCGGCGATCCGGGGCAACTGCAGGGCGACGCGGCGCGCGCGCGCGACGAGGCGCAGGGCGCCGGCGTAACGGTGCAAGCCTGGAGTGAGTGCGCGGCGCTGGAGGGGGTGGTGGTCGATGCGCTGCTCGGCACCGGTCTGCGCGGCGCGGTACGCGAGCCCTACGCCCAGGCCATTCGCCAGCTCAATGCCAGTGGCGCGCCGGTGCTGGCGGTGGATATCCCCTCGGGGCTGTGCGCCGACAGCGGCCAGGTGCTGGGCGTGGCGGTGCGCGCCCAGCTGACGGTGACCCTGATCGGCCTGAAGATCGGCCTGTTCACCGGGGCGGCGCTGGACTGGGTCGGCGAGCTGGCCTATGACGACCTGCAGGCCGACCCGCAGCTGGTCGCGAGCCAGGCCTGGGTCGCCCAGCGCCTGGCTCCGGGCAATCTGCCGTGCTTGCCGGCGCGGCGGCGCACGGTGCACAAGGGCCAGCTCGGCCATGTGCTGGTGGTGGGCGGTGAGCGTGGTTATGCCGGGGCGGCCCTGCTGGCGGCGCAGAGCGCCTTGCGCGGCGGCGCCGGGATGGTGTCCCTGGCCAGCCGCGGCGAACACCTGGCGGCGGCGCAGGCGCGCCTGCCCGAGGTGATGAGTGCGGCGGTGGCCTCGGCCAACCAGCTGCTGGCGCTCGGTTCGGCCGCCAGCGTCTGGGTGGTCGGCCCGGGCCTGGGCCAGGGCGCCTGGGGCCGCAGCCTGCTGTCGGCCGCCGCCGCCGCGACGGTGCCCCAGGTGTGGGATGCCGATGCGCTCAACCTGCTGGCCGCCGGCGCGGTCGGCCTGCCGAGCGGCTGCGTGATCACCCCGCATCCCGGCGAGGCGGCGCGCCTGCTCGGCGTCAGCACCGCCGAGGTGCAGGTCGACCGCCCCGCGGCCGCGATGCAGCTGGCGCGACGTTATCGGGCGGTGTGCGTCTTGAAGGGCGCCGGCACCCTGGTCGCCGACCCGGACGGCAGCCTGCTGCTGTGCGATCGCGGCCATCCGGCGATGGCCGGGGCCGGCCTGGGCGATGTGCTCGCCGGGCTGATCGGCGCCCTGTTGGGCCAGGGGCTGGCGCCGCTGGCGGCGGCCAGCCTGGCGGTCTGGCTGCATGCGCGGGCCGGCGAAATGCTGGCCGATAAGGGGTGTGGGTTGGCGGCGAGCGATTTGTGCGACGCCATTCGTCAGTTAATGCAGGAGCAGTGCGCGTGACCGAAATACAACGCTACGCCGCCGATGAGCCGGCCATGTACGCCCTGGGGGCGGCCATCGCCCAGGCCAGCAAGGGGGTGGGTGTGATCTACCTGCACGGCGACCTGGGCGCCGGCAAGACCACCCTGGCGCGCGGCATCATCCGCGGCCTGGGCCATGTCGGCGCGGTGAAGAGCCCGACCTTCACCCTGGTCGAACCCTATGAAATCGATGGGGCCCGGGCCTATCACTTCGACCTGTATCGCCTGGTCGATCCGGAAGAACTGGAGTTTCTCGGCATCCGCGACTACTTCGCCGGGGATGCTTTGTGTCTGGTGGAGTGGCCGCAGTGTGGTGCGGGCATTTTGCCAAAGGCCGACCTGGACATTACCATTAGCCCGCAAGCGGCCGGCCGTTCGCTGCGCCTGCAGGCGCACAGCGCGCGCGGCGAAGCCTGGTGTGCCGCCCTGGCCATCGGAGCATGATTAGAACGTATGGGGTTGGCTATGCGCATAGGCGCGCGTTTCATCGCGGTAGGGGTGGTAATGGCGGCGTTCGCCGCCGAGGTTTTTGCCGCTTCGGATGTACGCAGCGTCCGGCTGTGGCGGGCCCCGGATAACACCCGCCTGGTCTTCGACCTGTCCGGGCCGGTGCAGCACAGCGTATTCACCCTCAGCGCCCCGGAGCGCATCGTCATCGATGTCAGCGGTGCCAAACTGGCCACCCAGTTCGACCAGCTGGCCCTGAGCAATACGCCGATCACCGGCGTGCGCTCGGCCCAGCGCACCGCCGATGACCTGCGCGTGGTGATCGACCTGGCGGCGCCGGTCACGCCGAAGAGCTTCACCCTGGCGCCGAACCAGCAATACGGCCATCGCCTGGTCGTCGACCTGTACGACCAGGAATCCGGCGCAGCGCCCAGCCTGCCCTCGACTGCGACCGCCAGCAGCGCGCCGGTGCCGGTCACGCCGACCCAGGCGCCGCCTAAGCCCACCCCAGTGCCCGGGGGAAAGCGCGACATTGTCATCGCCATCGACGCCGGCCACGGTGGTGAAGATCCGGGCGCCTTGTCGCCGGTCAAAGGCCAGTACGAGAAGCATGTAACCCTGGCCATCGCCAAGGAACTGCAACGGCAGATCAATGCCGAGAAGGGGTTCCGCGCCGAGCTGGTGCGCACCGGCGACTACTTCATCCCCCTGCGCCGGCGCACCGAGATCGCCCGCAAGAAGGGCGCCGACCTGTTCGTCTCCATCCATGCCGACGCCGCGCCGCGTGCCTCGGCCTCCGGCGCGTCGGTTTATGCCCTTTCGGACCGCGGCGCTACTTCGGAGACGGCGCGTTGGCTGGCCGACTCGGAGAACCAGTCGGACTTGATCGGCGGTGCCGGCAACGTCAGTCTCGACGACAAGGACAAGATGCTCGCCAGCGTGCTGCTGGATTTGTCGATGACCGCCTCGCTGTCTTCGAGCCTCAACGTCGGGCAGAAGGTGCTGAGCAACATGGGGCAGATCACCCATCTGCACAAGCGTCGGGTCGAACAGGCCGGCTTCATGGTGCTGAAGTCGCCGGATATTCCGTCGATCCTGGTTGAGACCGGCTTCATCTCCAATCCCGGCGAGGCACGCAAGCTGGCCACCTCGAGCTATCAGCAGGCTATGTCGCGCTCGATCCTCACCGGGGTGCGGCAGTTCTTCCAGCAGAATCCGCCGCCGGGCACCTACATCGCTTGGCTGCGTGACAACGGCAAGATCGCCCAGGGGCCGCGCGAGCACGTGGTCAGCTCCGGCGAGAGCCTGGCGCTGATCGCCCAGCGCTACCAGATCAGCCTGGCCGCCCTGCGCAGTGCCAATGCCCTGCGTTCCGACCTGATCCAGGCCGGGCAAACCCTGCAGATTCCGGCCACCGCGCTGGCGGCCCAGCCATGAGTAGCGCGGCGCGCATCCAGCTGCTCAGTCCGCGGCTGGCCAACCAGATCGCCGCCGGCGAGGTGGTCGAGCGGCCGGCCTCGGTGATCAAGGAGTTGCTGGAGAACAGCCTGGACTCCGGCGCCCGGCGTATCGAGGTGGACGTCGAGCAGGGTGGTATCAAGCTGCTGCGGGTTCGCGACGACGGCAGCGGCATCGCCCCGGATGACCTGCCCTTGGCGCTGGCGCGCCACGCCACCAGCAAGATTCGCGAGCTGGAGGACCTCGAGCAGGTCATGAGCCTGGGCTTTCGTGGCGAGGCCTTGGCCTCGATCAGCTCGGTCGCCCGCCTGACCCTGACCTCGCGCACCGCCGGCGCCGAGCAGGCCTGGCAGGTGGAGACCGAGGGCCGCGACATGCAACCGCGGGTGCAGCCGGCGGCGCATCCGGTTGGCACCACGGTGGAGGTGCGCGACCTGTTCTTCAATACCCCGGCGCGGCGCAAGTTCCTGCGTACCGAGAAGACCGAATTCGATCACCTGCAGGAGGTCATCAAGCGCCTGGCCCTGGCGCGCTTCGACGTGGCCTTTCATCTGCGTCACAACGGCAAGGCGGTGCTGGCGCTGCATGAGGCCAATGACGAGGTCGGCCGCGCGCGCCGGGTCGCCACCGTCTGTGGGCCGGCCTTTCTCGAGCAGGCGCTGCCGATCGAGATCGAGCGCAACGGCCTGCACCTGTGGGGCTGGGTGGGGCTGCCGACCTTCTCGCGCAGCCAGGCCGACCTGCAGTATTTCTACGTCAACGGGCGGATGATCCGCGACAAACTGGTCGCCCACGCGGTGCGCCAGGCCTATCGCGACGTGCTGTTCAACGGTCGGCATCCGACCTTCGTGCTGTTCCTGGACATCGACCCGGCGGTGGTCGACGTCAACGTGCACCCGACCAAGCACGAGGTGCGCTTTCGCGACAGCCGCATGGTTCACGACTTCCTCTATGGCACCCTGCATCGCTCGCTGGGCGAGGTGAGGCCGGAGGATCAGCTGGCGGCGCCGGCGGCGGTCGACGCCGTGGTACGCCCGAGCGGCCAGGCGGCGGGCGAGTTCGGCCCGCAGGGGGAGATCGGCTTGGCCGCCAGCACGCTGGAGCGTCCGCAGGGGGCTTCCGTCTGGCAATCGCCGGGCGCCGGCTACCAGGCGCCACGGTCCGAGCCGGCATTGCCGGCGGCCGAGGCGCGCGGCGCCTATCGCGAGTATTTCGCGCCGCTGCCATCGTCTTCGGCGCCTGCCGGCCTGCCCGAGAGTCAGGGCGAGGTGCCGCCGCTCGGTTATGCGATTGCCCAGCTCAAGGGCGTGTACATCCTCGCCGAGAACGTCCAGGGCCTGGTGCTGGTCGACATGCATGCGGCCCATGAGCGCATCACCTACGAGCGGCTCAAGATCGCCATGGCCAGCGAGGGCTTGCGCAGCCAGCCGCTGCTGGTGCCCGAGTCGCTGGCCGTCAGTCAGCGCGAGGCCGACTGCGCCGAGGAGCACGCGGCCTGGTTCCAGCGCCTGGGCTTCGAGCTACAGCGCCTCGGCCCGGAGAGTCTGGCGATCCGACAGATCCCCGCATTGCTCAAGCAGGCCGAGGCGACCCAGCTAGTCCGCGATGTGCTGGCCGACCTGCTCGAGTACGGCAGCAGCGACCGCATTCAGGCGCACCTCAACGAGTTGCTCGGCACCATGGCCTGCCACGGTGCGGTGCGTGCCAACCGCCGCCTGAGCCTGCCGGAGATGAATGCGTTGCTGCGCGACATGGAGCACACCGAGCGCAGCGGCCAGTGCAATCACGGCCGGCCGACCTGGACGCAGCTGGGCATGGACGAACTCGACAAGCTGTTCCTGCGTGGTCGCTAGGTGGCCGCGCCACACTGAAAAGGGTTGACCATGTCTGAGCGCCTGCCGCCGGCGATATTCCTGATGGGGCCGACCGCGGCCGGCAAGACCGACCTGGCCCTGGAACTGGCGCGGGTGTTGCCCTGCGAGCTGATCAGCGTCGACTCGGCGCTGATCTATCGCGGCATGGACATCGGCACCGCCAAGCCCGACAAGGCCGTGCTGGCCGAATTCCCCCACCGGCTGATCGATATCCGTGATCCGGCCGAAAGCTACTCGGCGGCGGAGTTCCGCGACGACGCCCTGGCGGCGATGGCGCAGATCACCGCGCAGGGGCGCATTCCCCTGCTGGTCGGCGGCACCATGATGTACTACAAGACTCTGCTCGAAGGCCTGGCTGACATGCCCAGTGCCGATCCGCAGCTGCGCGCCGAGCTGGAGGCGCGCGGCCAGGCCGAGGGGTGGGCGGCGTTGCATCGGGAGCTGCAGGCCGTGGACCCGGAGTCGGCGGCGCGCATCCATCCCAACGATCCGCAGCGCCTGACCCGGGCGCTGGAGGTCTATCGCCTGAGCGGCCTGACGATGACCGCCCATCGTCAGCGCCAGGCCGCGCAAATTCCTGGCGGCGGAGGGCCCGCGGCGGGGCAATTCCCCTATACTGTGGCGCAGTTGGCCATCGCGCCGGCAGAGCGACAGGTGCTGCACGCGCGGATCGCGCAACGTTTTCAGTCGATGTTGGAACACGGCTTCGTCGCAGAGGTCGAAGGCCTGCGTCGGCGAAGTGACTTGCACGCCGGGTTGCCGTCTATACGGGCGGTGGGTTATCGCCAGGTCTGGGATTATCTGGATGGCAAGCTGAGTGAGGCGCAGATGCGCGAGCGCGGCATCATCGCCACGCGCCAGCTGGCCAAGCGGCAGTTCACCTGGCTGCGCGGCTGGGATGACGTGCACTGGCTGGACAGCCTGGCTTGCGACAATCTGCCGCGCGCCTTGAAATACCTGGCATCGGTCTCCATATTGGCCTGAGACCTTGCCATGGGCGGTCTATCCTTGGGGGGTAGGCTGCTTGAAGCCGTTCGTTGGTTTATTAAAAATTATTGTTTTTGACCTTTATAGGAGTGCGGCACATGTCAAAAGGGCATTCGCTACAAGACCCTTACCTCAATACCCTGCGTAAGGAACGCGTCCCGGTTTCCATCTACCTGGTCAACGGCATCAAGCTGCAGGGTCAGATCGAGTCCTTCGACCAGTTTGTGATCCTGCTGAAGAACACTGTCAGCCAGATGGTCTACAAACATGCCATTTCCACCGTGGTGCCGAGCCGCCCGGTACGTCTGCCGAGTGCTTCAGAGTCCGAGCAGGTTGAAGCCGAGCCTGGCAACGCCTGATTAGGGGGCTGCATTGTTCTTCGAGCGCCATGAAGGTGGTGAACGGGCCATCCTGGTTCATCTGGAAGGCCAAGACTCCGAGGCGCGCGAAGATCCGCAAGAGTTTCAGGAGCTGGCCCTCTCGGCCGGCGCTGATGCGGTGGCTTTTCTTAGCGTCCCGAGCAACAGGCTGACCGCCAAGTACCTGATCGGCAGCGGCAAGGTCGAAGAGTTGCGCGACCTGGTCAAGGCTGCCGAAGCCGATCTGGTGATCTTCAATCACGTCCTCACGCCCAGCCAGGAGCGCAACCTGGAACGCGTCTTCGAGTGCCGGGTGCTCGATCGTACCGGGTTGATTCTCGATATCTTCGCCCAGCGCGCGCGCACCCATGAGGGCAAGCTGCAGGTCGAGCTGGCCCAGCTGGATCACATGAGTACGCGCCTGGTGCGTGGCTGGACGCACCTGGAGCGGCAGAAGGGTGGTATCGGTCTGCGGGGGCCGGGTGAAACCCAGCTGGAGACCGACCGGCGTCTGCTGCGGGTGCGTATTCGCCAGATCAAGCAGAAGCTGGAGAAGGTACGCAGCCAGCGCGAGCAGGCGCGACGTGGGCGCAAGCGGGCGGACATTCCCTCGGTGTCGCTGGTCGGTTATACCAACGCCGGCAAGTCGACCCTGTTCAATGCGCTGACGACCTCGGAGGTCTACGCCGCCGACCAGTTGTTTGCCACCCTCGATCCGACCTTGCGCCGTTTGGAGCTGGATGATCTCGGCCCGATCGTGCTGGCCGACACTGTGGGCTTCATTCGCCATCTGCCGCACAAGCTGGTCGAGGCGTTTCGCGCAACCCTGGAGGAATCGAGTAATTCCGACCTGTTGTTGCACGTGATCGATGCCCATGAGCCTGAGCGCATGGCGCAGATCGAGCAGGTAGTCGCGGTGCTGGGGGAGATTGGCGCCCAGGAACTGCCTATGCTTGAGGTGTATAACAAACTGGATCTGCTCGAAGGCGTCGAGCCGCAGATCCAGCGCGACGCCGATGGGCGGCCGCAGCGGGTCTGGCTGTCGGCTCGCGACGGACGCGGCCTGCCGTTGCTGGAGCAGGCGATTGCCGAGTTGCTGGGCAATGATCTGTTCGTCGGCACATTGTGCCTGCCCCAGCGTCTGGGCCGCCTGCGCGCCCAGTTCTTCGCGTTGGGGGCGGTGCAGAGCGAGGGACATGCCGAGGATGGCAGCAGCTTGCTGGCGGTGCGACTGCCGCGCGTCGAGCTGAATCGACTGGTCAGTCGGGAGGGCCTGCAGCCGCAGGACTTTCTCGAGCAACACACTTTGCAATAAAGCCTGCACCAGCGGCTTTGCCGCTGATGGTGGGCATTCGGTAGCATTGGCCGACGCGCCGTGGGTGCGTCTTTGCTTTATCAGTATGGAGAGCGCTATGGCTTGGAATGAGCCGGGTGGCAACTCGAACAATCAGGATCCTTGGGGTGGACGCCGTGGTGGCGACCGCAAGGGGCCGCCGGATCTCGATGAGGCCTTCCGCAAGCTGCAGGAGAGCCTGAACGGCTTGTTCGGTGGCGGTAAGCAACGTGGCAGCGGCGATGGCTCCGGCAAGGGTGGCGGCTTCGGCCTGCTGTTCGTCGGCCTCGGTCTGCTGGCGCTGGTCTGGCTGTACAGCGCGATCTACGTGGTCGACGAGCAGGAGCAGGCGGTGGTGCTGCGCTTCGGCAAGTACTACGAGACCGTCGGCCCGGGCCTGAACATCTATTTCCCGCCGATCGATCGCAAGTTCCAGGAGAACGTCACCCGCGAGCGTGCCTACAGCAAGCAGGGGCAGATGCTCACCGAGGACGAGAACATCATCGAGGTGCCGCTGACCGTGCAGTACAAGATCAGCAACCTGCAGGACTTCGTGCTCAACGTCGATCAGCCGGAGATCAGCCTGCAGCATGCGACCGACAGTGCCGTGCGCCATGTGGTCGGCTCCACCGAGATGGACCAGGTGCTGACCGAAGGTCGTGAGCTGCTGGCCAGTGAGGTCAAGGAGCGTCTGCAGCGCTTCCTCGACACCTATCGCACCGGCATCCTGGTGACCCAGGTCAACGTGCAGAGCGCCGCGGCGCCGCGTGAGGTGCAGGAGGCGTTCGACGACGTGATCCGTGCCCGTGAGGACGAGCAGCGCGAGAAGAATCTGGCGGAAACCTATGCCAACGGCGTGGTGCCCGAGGCGCGCGGTCAAGCTCAGCGCATGATCGAGGATGCCAGTGGTTATCGCGACGAGGTGATCTCCCGCGCCCAGGGTGAGGCGGACCGCTTCAGCAAGCTGGTTGCCGAGTATCGCAAGGCGCCCGAGGTGACGCGCGAGCGCCTGTACCTGGACACCATGCAGGAGCTGATGGGTAACACCAGCAAGGTCCTGGTCACCGGTGGCGAGGGCCAGAGCAACTTGCTCTACCTGCCGCTGGACAAGATGATCGATGGCCGCAGCAGTGCGGCGCCAAGCGCCATTTCGGGGGCTGGTGTCGGCGACCTGGGGTCGCGCATGAGCACGAGTGGTCAGCGTCAGCCTGAGCTGCGCACGAGGGAGAGTCGCTGATGAGCAATAAATCGCTGATCGCCCTGATCGTCGGCGTCGTGCTGGCGATCGTCGCCTGGAACAGTTTCTATATCGTCGCGCAAACCGAGCGTGCGGTGCTGTTGCAGTTCGGTCGGATTGTCGAGCCGGATGTGAAGCCGGGCCTGCATGTGAAGATTCCGTACGTCAATCAGGTGCGCAAGTTCGACGGCCGCCTGCTGACGCTCGATTCCAGCAGCTCGCGCTTCCTGACCCTGGAGAAGAAGGCGTTGATGGTTGATGCGTTCGCCAAGTGGCGGGTGCTCGATGCCGAGGCCTACTACACCGCCACCTCGGGGATGAAGCAGATCGCCGACGAGCGCCTGGCGCGTCGTCTGGAGGCCTCGCTGCGTGACCAGTTCGGTAAGCGGACCCTGCACGAGTCGGTGTCCGGCGAGCGCGATGCGCTGATGGCGGACGTCACGGCTTCGCTGAACCGCGCGGCGCAGAGCGAGCTGGGTATCGAGGTGGTCGATGTGCGGGTCAAGGCCATCGACCTGCCGAAGGAAGTCAACCGCAGCGTGTTCGATCGCATGAGTTCGGAGCGTGAGCGTGAGGCCCGCGAGCATCGCGCCAAGGGCAAGGAGCTGGCCGAAGGTATTCGCGCCGATGCCGACCGCCAGCGCCGGGTGCTTCTGGCCGAGGCCTATCGCGAGGCGGAAGAGCTGCGCGGTGATGGCGACGCCCAGGCGGCGGCCATCTACGCCAAGGCCTATGGTCAGGATCAGGAGTTCTACTCCTTCTACCGCAGTCTGCGCGCCTACCGTGAAAGCTTCGCGGAAAAGAGCGATGTGTTGGTGCTGGATCCGAAGAGCGACTTCTTCCGTTACCTGGAGAAGTCAAAACCCTGAGGTCGGCCTCCGACGGCCGCCAGGCGGTCGTCGGGGTGACCATCGCGCAAAACGTGATATGATGCGGCAGCCGGGAAAATCCCGGCTTTTTTGCGTCTGTGGGAATCATGTGGCAGGAACTGGGCATCGCGATCTGTCTCGTGCTGGTGCTGGAAGGCATCCTGCCCTTCCTCTATCCGCGTCAATGGCGCGGAGCGGTCGCACAGCTGATACGGCTGTCGGATCGACGACTGCGTCTGATGGGGCTGGCCAGCATGCTGCTGGGAACGGCTCTCCTTTATTTGCTTCACTGATGGCTTGTGCCGCCCGGATCGAGAGGGGAATGGCGAAATGGCAACGGTAGACCGCTGGCTACTGCCAGATGGCATCGAAGAAGTACTGCCGCCGGAGGCGGCGCGCATCGAAGTCGCGCGCCGTCAGGTGCTGGACCTGTTCCAGCGCTGGGGCTATGAGTTCGTGGTAACGCCGCATATCGAGTATCTGGAGTCGCTGCTCACCGGCGCCGGCCAGGACCTGGACCTGCGCACCTTCAAGGTTACCGACCCGCTGTCGGGGCGGCAGATGGGTTTTCGCGCCGACATCACTCCGCAGGTGGCGCGCATAGACGCCCATACCCTGCGTCGCGAGGGGCCGAGCCGTCTGTGTTATGCCGGCAGTGTGCTGCATGCGCAGCCGCGCGCGTTGACCACCTCGCGCAGCCCGATCCAGCTCGGCGCCGAGCTGTACGGCGACGCCAGTCCGGCCAGCGACGTCGAGGTCATCAGCCTGCTGGTGGACACCCTCGAGCTGGCCGTGGTGCCGGACGTGCACATGGACCTCGGCCATGTCGGTATCTATCGCGGCCTGGCGCGCGCCGCCGGGTTGTCCGGCGAAACCGAGCAGCAGCTGTTCGATGCGCTGCAGCGCAAGGCCGTGGATGAAATCGCCGCGCTGACCGAGTCGCTGCCGGCCCCGCTGGGCAAGATGCTGCGCGCCCTGGCCGAGCTGTGTGGCGGCCGCGAAGTGCTGGACCTGGCGCAGGCCTGTCTGGTCGAGGCGCCGGACGAGGTGCATGCCGCGCTGGACGAGCTGCTGGCGATCGCCGATGCGCTGAGCTTGCGCTATCCGGAATTGCCGCTGTACTTCGACCTGGGCGAGCTGCGTGGCTATCACTATCACACCGGCGTGGTGTTCGCCGCGTTCGTCCCCGGCGTCGGTCAGTCGATCGCCCAGGGCGGCCGCTACGACGATATCGGTGCCGACTTCGGTCGTGCCCGCCCGGCGACGGGTTTTTCCACCGACCTGAAGACCCTGGTCAGCCTGGGGCAGATGCAGCTCGGCGAGCAGCCGACCGGCATCTGGGCGCCGGACAACCATGATGTGTACCTGTGGCAGGCGGTGCAGCGGCTGCGCGGCGAAGGTTCGCGCGTGGTCCAGGCCTTGCCGGGTCAGGAATTGGGCGATGCGCATGAGGCTGGCTGCGATCGCCAGTTGCTGCTGCGCGATGGTCGTTGGCAGGTGGCGCCGCTGGCGCCCTGAATCGTTTCCGCCGGCTGCGGTCGGCATCAAGCTTGCGCGAAGAGGACAAGTGTTATGGGTAAGAATGTCGTAGTCCTGGGCACCCAGTGGGGCGATGAGGGCAAGGGCAAGATCGTCGACTTGCTGACCGAGCAGGCCGCCGCGGTGGTGCGCTATCAGGGTGGGCACAATGCCGGCCATACCCTGGTGATCAACGGTGAGAAGACCGTGCTGCACCTGATCCCCTCGGGGATCCTGCGCGAGGGCGTCGAGTGCCTGATCGGCAACGGCGTGGTGGTCGCGCCCGATGCGCTGATGCGCGAAATCACCAAGCTGGAAGAGAAGGGTGTGCCGGTGCGCGAGCGTCTGCGTATCAGCCCGTCCTGCCCGTTGATCCTGTCCTATCACGTGGCCCTCGACCAGGCGCGCGAGAAGGCCCGTGGCGACGCCAAGATTGGCACCACCGGCCGCGGTATCGGCCCGGCCTACGAGGACAAGGTGGCGCGTCGCGGTCTGCGCGTCGGCGATCTGTTCCATCGCGAGCGTTTCGCCGCCAAGCTCGGCGAGCTGCTGGACTACCACAACTTCGTCCTGCAGAACTTCTACAAGGAGCCGGCCATCGATTTCCAGAAGACTCTGGACGAGTGCATGGAATATGCCGAGCTGCTCAAGCCGATGATGGCCGATGTCACTGCGGTGCTGCATGAGCTGCGCCGTGCGGACAAGGACATCATGTTCGAGGGCGCTCAGGGCTCGCTGCTGGATATCGACCACGGCACCTATCCCTACGTGACCAGCTCGAATACCACCGCTGGTGGCATCGCCACCGGTTCCGGGTTCGGCCCGATGTACCTGGATTACATCCTCGGCATCACCAAGGCCTACACCACTCGAGTCGGTTCGGGTCCGTTCCCCACCGAACTGTTCGACGATGTCGGCGCCTTCCTCGCCAAGCGTGGTCACGAGTTCGGTGCCACCACTGGCCGCGCCCGTCGCTGTGGTTGGTTTGACGCGGTGATCCTGCGTCGCGCCATCGAAATCAACAGCATCTCCGGTCTGTGCCTAACCAAGCTGGACGTGCTCGACGGCCTCGAGACCATCCGCATCTGCACCGGCTACAAGGATGCCGAGGGCCAGGTGCTGGTCGACGCACCGACCGATGCCGATAGCTACCTCGGTCTGCAGCCGGTGTACGAAGAGGTGCCGGGCTGGAGCGAGTCGACCCTCGGCGCCAAGAGCCTGGACGAGCTGCCGGCCAATGCGCGCGCTTACATCAAGCGTGTCGAGGAGCTGGTCGGTGCGCCGATCGATATCATCTCCACCGGGCCGGACCGCAACGAGACCATCGTGCTGCGTCATCCGTTCGCCTGATAGCGCGCGTCGCTGTCTGCAAAGGGTCGCCTCGTGCGGCCCTTTGTCGTTTCCGCGAGCCAGTATGCTGCGCGCTTTTCCGGATTCAATAATTCCAGCCAGTGGCCGTTACAGTCGTTACGGTCTGAGAAGGAGTCCTGCCTGTGTCCGTCATCTTGTTGCTGCGCAGCCGCCTGCTGCGTCCGGTGTTCTTTGCCCTTGGGCTCGCCTTGTTGGTGCAGGTCGTGCTCGCGGTGCTGTTGACGCGATCGACCGTGGACGCCCTGGTGGATGACCTCGGGCAGCGGCTCGGGGAGGATGCCCAGGGGCTTGCGCTCGATCTCGAGGCGGCCGGACGCGAGGTCCAGGGTGGTCTGGAGGGAGTCGCGGTGCGCATGCAAGGCAGTCTCACTGATGGCCTGAAGCAGCGCCTGAGTGCCGAGCAGGCGCAGTTGCGTGAGGTTCTGGTGCGCAACCTGCGCCAGTCCGCCGACGATCAGTCCCGCCTGCTTGCTGCCGTGGCGCCTAAGGCGGTCTGGGACATGGACGTTCCGGCGCTGACTGGGCTGGCACGCATGGCGCATGACAATCCGACGGTGCTGTTCGCGGTGTATCTAGATGCCCGGGGCGAGCGCCTGACGCGCCATGTCAATCGACAGGATCCGCGGGTCCAGGCGCTGATCGCCAGGGGCGAGGGGCGTGGCGCCCTGAGCAAGCTGCTCAACGCCGCCGCTGGCGATCCGGCGGTCTACATCAGCGAGGCGGCCATCAGTCCCATGGGGGAGGAGATCGGCAAGGTGTTGCTGGGGGTGTCGACCGTCGAGGTGGAGCAGGAATTGGCGGCCTTGGACCAGCGCTTCGCGGCATTGACTGGTAGTAGCGGTCAGCTGGTGTCCGATGGCTTGGCGCGGGCGGCGGGCGACAGTGCCGCTGCCCTGGCTGCGCGCCTGGGCAGCGCCCGGCAGGCGGCAGTGAGCATGAGCCGGAATAGCCGTCAGGCGATTGAGGCCGCCGCCGCCGAGCTGCGCTGGAATATCGGCCTCGGGCTGGCGCTGGTCGGTCTGGGCATTCTGTTGGTCCTGGCCTTGGTGCTGGGAAGGCGTGTGCTCAGCAAGCTGCACACCTTGATCGGCGTGCTTAACGACTGGGCGGCGGGCGAAGGGGATTTGACCCGGCGGGTCGAGCTGGACAGTCGTGACGAGATTGGTGACATGGCAGCGGCGGTCAATCGTTTCGTCGAAAAGCTGCAGCCGATCGTGCGCGAGGCGGGTGAGGTGGCGGTGCAAACGAGCAAGGAAATTGCCGGGCTGGCGGCGCGTAGCGTTGCGGCGGAGGCCGCCGTCGGGCGTCAGCGCGATGAAGTGGCCGGCAGCCTGCAGGCGCTGGCGCGGATGGCGGACGAGGCGCAGGCGGAGAGTCAGGCCATGCAGGAGGCGTTGCAGCGTGTCGCGGCGATTCGCCAGGCCGCTGACGAGAACGCGGCCATCGCTACCCGGGTCGGCGGCTCCATCGAGGAGTTGGTGAGCCGGGTCAGCGACGGCGCGGCGGTGATCGAGCGCCTGGCGCGGCAGAGCGAGCAGATCGAGGTGGTGCTGACGGTGATCCATGGCATTGCCGAGCAGACCAATCTGCTGGCGCTGAATGCGGCGATCGAGGCGGCGCGCGCCGGGGAGAGTGGGCGCGGTTTCGCCGTGGTCGCCGACGAGGTGCGGGCCCTGGCGAGCAAGACGCAACAGTCGACCGGGGATATCCAGGCCCATATCGGCGCGCTCCAGGAGGGCGCCCGAGAGGCTGTCGGGGTGATCGCTCATGCGGGGCAGCAAGCCGACAAGGGGTTGCTGGCGCTGCGCGAGAGTGCCCGCGTGCAACAGGCGGTGCAGGCCGCGGTGGAGGAGGTGCATGGCGCCATCAATGCGGCAACCCAGGCGGCGGCCCATCAGGCCGAGGGGGCGCATGCGGTGCGCGGGCGAGTCGAGGTGATTCATGCCGAGGCGCAGCGTGCCGCCGAGGCGGTAGCCGCGACCGCGCAGAGCGGGCGAGTGCTGGATGGTCTGGCCGGGCGGCTGCGGGCCAGTCTGGGGCAGTTCCGCGTGTAGCGCGCTGTTCACTGCGCCGCGCTGGCGGCGTAGTGAGCGGGCGGGGGGCAAATGACAGGCATAAAAAAACCGAGCCGTTGGCTCGGTTTTTTGAAATTTGGTGCCCAGGAGAAGACTCGAACTTCCACGATCTTGCGATCACTGATACCTGAAACCAGCGCGTCTACCAATTCCGCCACCTGGGCACTGCTACAATGTTCATCGTCGCCGACACGGATCACTGCGTCCGTTTGTTACTCGCCGAGCCTTAAGCTCGGTTTGAAAATGGTGCCCAGGAGAAGACTCGAACTTCCACGATCTTGCGATCACTGATACCTGAAACCAGCGCGTCTACCAATTCCGCCACCTGGGCACTGAAATCGATGATTGCTCATCTACTTCGTGTTACAACGTCTGCTCGACGCTGTGGGCGCGAACTATACGGTCGCTCTTAGGGCTTGTAAACCCCTAGGCGACAAGAAATTTTATTCTGCGCGCCGGGCTGACCCGAACCCTGGTTTCGCGCTTCAATAGACATATGGCAAACCGAAGTTATATAGAAAAGGTGAATCTCCTCTAATGGCCGATTGGCAATCCCTCGATCCCGAGGCCGCTCGTGAAGCGGAAAAATATGAAAACCCCATCCCCAGCCGCGAGCTGATCCTTCAGCATCTCGCCGAGCGCGGCGAGCCGGCTAACCGCGAGCAGCTGCTCGAAGAGTTCGGTCTCGACACCGATGAGCAGATCGAAGCCCTGCGCCGCCGCCTGCGCGCCATGGAGCGCGATGGTCAACTGATTTACACCCGCCGCGGCACCTACGCGCCGGTGGACAAGCTGGACCTGATTCTCGGTCGGGTCAGCGGTCATCGCGATGGTTTCGGCTTTCTCGTGCCGGACGACGGCAGTGACGACCTGTTCCTCAGTCCGGCGCAGATGCGCCTGGTATTCGATGGCGACCGCGCCCTGGCGCGCGTCTCCGGCCTCGATCGGCGCGGTCGCCGCGAGGGTGCGATAGTCGAAGTGATCGCCCGCGCCCATGAGACCATTGTCGGGCGTTACTACGAAGAGAGCGGCATCGGCTTCGTGGTCGCCGACAACCCGAAGATCCAGCAGGAAGTGCTGGTCACCCCGGGCCGTAACGCCGGGGCCAAGCAGGGCCAGTTCGTCGAGGTGAAGATCACCCACTGGCCGACGCCGCGCTTCCAGCCCCAGGGCGACGTGCTCGAGGTAGTGGGTAACTACATGGCGCCGGGCATGGAGATCGATGTGGCCCTACGCAGCTACGACATCCCGCACGTGTGGCCGGAGGCCGTAATCAAGGAAGCGCGCAAGCTCAAGCCAGAGGTCGAGGAGAAGGACAAGGAGAAGCGCATCGATCTGCGCCACCTGCCGTTCGTCACCATCGATGGCGAGGACGCCCGCGACTTCGACGACGCGGTCTACTGCGAGAAGAGCGGTAGCAACTGGCGCCTGTTCTCCGGCGGCTGGAAGCTCTATGTGGCGATCGCCGACGTCTCCCACTATGTGAAGGTGGATTCGGCCCTGGACGCCGAGGCTCAGGTGCGCGGCAACTCGGTGTACTTCCCCGAGCGGGTGATCCCGATGCTGCCCGAGGAACTTTCCAACGGCCTGTGCTCGCTCAATCCGCAGGTCGACCGCCTGGCCATGGTCTGTGAGATCAGCATCTCCAAGACCGGCAAGATGACCGACTACTGCTTCTACGAAGCGGTCATCCACTCTCACGCCCGACTGACCTACAACAAGGTCAGCGCCATGCTCGAGCAGCCCAAGAGCAGCGAAGGCAAGGCCCTGCGTACTGAGTACAAGGAGGTGCTGCCGCATCTCAAGCAGCTCTATTCGCTGTACCAGGTGCTGTTGGCGGCGCGCCATGAGCGCGGCGCCATCGATTTCGAGACCCAGGAAACCCGAATCATCTTCGGTGCCGGGCGCAAGATCGCGGAGATCCGCCCGACCCAGCGTAACGATGCGCACAAGCTGATCGAGGAATGCATGCTGGCGGCCAACGTGGCCACCGCCGCGTTCATGCAGAAGCATGAGATTCCGGCGCTGTACCGGGTGCACGACGGGCCGCCGCCCGAGCGCCTGGAGAAGCTCAAGGCCTTCCTCACCGAGCTGGGGCTGTCGCTGCATCGCGGCAAGGCCAAGGAGGGGCCGTCGCCCAAGGACTACCAGGCGCTGCTCGAAAGCATTCGCGAGCGTCCGGATTATCACCTGATCCAGACCGTGATGCTGCGCTCCCTGAGTCAGGCGGTGTACAGCGCCGACAATCACGGCCACTTCGGCCTCAATTACGACGCCTACGCCCATTTCACCTCGCCGATCCGCCGCTACCCGGATCTGCTGATCCATCGGGCGATTCGCAGCGTGATCCGCTCCAAGCAGGACACCCCGCACGTCAAGCGCGCCGGCGCGGTGAGCATGCCCAAGGCGCGTATCTATCCCTACGACGAGCCGACCCTGGAGCAGCTCGGCGAGCAGTGCTCGATGTCCGAGCGCCGCGCCGACGAGGCTACCCGCGATGTGGTGAACTGGCTCAAGTGCGAGTTCATGAAGGATCGGGTCGGCGAAACCTTCCCTGGGGTGATTACCGCGGTGACCGGCTTCGGCCTGTTCGTCGAACTGACCGATATCTACGTCGAGGGCCTGGTGCATGTCACTGCACTGCCCGGCGACTACTACCACTTCGATCCGGTGCATCACCGCCTGGCCGGCGAGCGCAGCGGGCGCAGCTTCCGCCTGGGCGACAGCGTCGCGGTCAAGGTCATGCGGGTCGACCTGGATGAGCGCAAGATCGACTTCGAGCTGGTCGTGAGTGCCAGCCCGGAGCCGGCCGGGCGCCGGCGCGGCGGCTTCGAGTCGGCCCCGGCCAAGGGCGGTCGCCGCGGCGAGCGCGCGGCGGCGGGCAACACCGACGTCGAGAAAAGTCGTGAGCTGAAGAAGGCCCTGCTGAGCGAGTCCAAGTCCGCCAAGGGGCGCGCCGGCAAGGCCGATGCAGGCAAGGGCGCCAAGCCCGGCAAGCACCGCAAGGGGCCGCCGAAGGCGGAGTCCGGCGGCAATGGAGGCGGGGCGCGCAAGCGTAAGGCGAAATCATGAGTCAGTTGGAAAAGATCTACGGCCTGCATGCCGTGGAGGCGTTGCTGCGTCACCACCCCAAGCGGGTGAAGCAGGTATGGCTGGCCGAAGGGCGCAGCGATCCGCGGGTGCAGGTCCTGGTCGAGCTGGCGGCGCAGGCGCGGGTCAGCGTCGGTCAGTGCGAGCGGCGCGAGATGGATGCCTGGGTCGAGGGCGTCCATCAAGGCGTGGTGGCGGATGTCAGCCCCAGCCAGGTATGGGGCGAGGCGATGCTCGAGGAGTTGCTCGATCGCGCCGAGGGGCCGCCGCTGCTGCTGGTGCTCGACGGCGTGACCGATCCGCACAATCTTGGCGCCTGCCTGCGCACCGCTGATGCCGCTGGCGCCCTGGCGGTGATCGTGCCCAAGGACAAGTCGGCGACGCTCAATGCCACGGTGCGCAAGGTCGCCTGTGGCGCAGCCGAGGTGGTGCCGCTGGTGGCGGTGACCAACCTCGCGCGCAGCCTGGAAAAGCTCCAGCAGCGCGGTCTGTGGGTGGTCGGCACCGCCGGCGAGGCCGAGCAGGAGCTGTACCAGCAGGACCTGACCGGGCCGACCGTGCTGATCATGGGCGCAGAAGGCAAGGGCATGCGCCGCCTGACCCGCGAGCATTGCGATTACCTGGTGCGCCTGCCGATGGCCGGCAGCGTCAGCAGCCTGAATGTCTCGGTCGCCACCGGCGTCTGCCTGTTCGAGGCGCTGCGCCAGCGCAGGGCCAAGGCGCCCAAGACCTGAGGTCGCACCGCCCTGCTCGCGCGGGGCGGTAACTATCGCGCTGTTCAAATAATCGCCAGTGCGCCTTGCTTGTGATGGGGGGCTTCTCTAGAATGGCGCCCCTTGTCGCTGCGGCAGGCGCCTTCGTGCCTTCCCGCCGGCAAGACCCACAGAGTCATTCACTCCTTGCCTGACCGCGCCACGTGGCAGGCTACAACCCGTAAGGAGCATTTATGCGTCATTACGAAATCATCTTTCTGGTTCACCCGGACCAGAGCGAGCAAGTCGGCGGCATGGTCGAGCGTTACACCAAGCTGATCGAAGAAGACGGCGGCAAGATCCACCGCCTGGAAGATTGGGGCCGTCGTCAGCTGGCTTACGCCATCAACAACGTCCACAAAGCACACTACGTGATGCTCAACGTCGAGTGCACCGGCAAGGCCCTGGCCGAGCTGGAAGACAACTTCCGTTACAACGATGCCGTGATCCGTAACCTGGTCATCCGTCGCGACGAAGCCGTTACCGGTCAGTCCGAGATGCTCAAGGCCGAAGAAAACCGCAGTGAGCGCCGCGAGCGTCGTGATCGTCCTGAAAACGCTGAGTCCAACGACAGCAGCGATGACAGCGACAGCAACGACAGCGACAACGCTGACGAGTAATCCACGGATCTATTGAGGAGCCAATCACATGGCACGTTTCTTCCGTCGTCGTAAATTCTGCCGTTTCACCGCTGAAGACGTGAAAGAGATCGATTTCAAAGATCTCAACACCCTGAAGGCCTACATCTCGGAAACCGGCAAGATCGTTCCTAGCCGTATCACCGGTACCAAGGCTCGTTATCAGCGTCAGCTGGCCACCGCTATCAAGCGCGCCCGCTTCCTGGCCCTGCTGCCCTACACCGACAGCCACGGCCGCTGAGATCGGACGCTCGACAAGTAGTAAGGGATAGAACGCATGCGCGCCTTGGCTGAATTCATCATGCGCGGCCGCATGCAGGCCACCCTGGTGGTGGTGGGATCTGCGGCGTTGCCGCTGCTGTTCTGGTTGAGTGCTGCCGCGGGAAGCCTGGTGCTTCTGCGGCGCGGTTCGAGTGATGCCCTGGGCATCCTCGGCTGGGCCCTGCTGCCGGCGATTGGCTGGTGGTATTTCGGTGAACCGCGCACCTTGTTGGTGTTGCTCGGTGCGCTGGGGCTGGCGTTGTTGTTGCGCGCCAGCCAGTCCTGGAATCGTGTGCTGCTGTGCAGCGTGGCATTGGGCCTGGTGTACGGGCTGGTTTTGGGCGCGGTGTTCCGCGAACCCATCGAGGCAATGGCGGGGGAACTGCACAAGCTCCTGCCGCAGATGCTCGATGGGGTTCACCAACAGATGTCGGTGGACGAGCGAGCGCGCCTGGAGAGCCTGATTGCACCGGTACTGACCGGATTGCTGGCAGCCTTGCTGCAGATCGTCAGCCTGCTGAGCCTGATGCTTGGGCGTTATTGGCAGGCGCTGTTGTACAACCCTGGTGGTTTCGGGCGCGAGTTTCGCGCTCTGCGACTGCCGCCGGCGCCGGCGATGTTGCTGCTGGTTGGCTTGCTGCTCGGCCCCAATCTCGGGCCGCAAATGGCAATGCTGACACCGCTGTGCAGCGTGCCGCTGGCGTTTGCCGGTATCGGCCTGTTGCACGGGCTGGTGGCGCAAGGGCGACTCGCCAAGTTCTGGCTGGTCGGGCTGTACATCACGCTGCTGTTGTTCATGCAGCTGACCTATCCGTTACTGGTGGTTCTGGCCATCGTCGACAGTCTGTTTGATTTTCGTGGTCGCTTTGCGCGCAAGCACGGCGCTGGCCCCACGGACGGTGAAGGTTAAAAGTTAAGAGGTAAGACCCAAATGGAAGTCATCCTGCTGGAAAAAATCGCCAATCTGGGCAACCTGGGCGACAAAGTGAACGTCAAGGCTGGTTACGGCCGTAACTACCTGCTGCCGCAGGGCAAGGCTACTGCCGCCACCGCCGCGAACGTTGCTGCGTTCGAAGCGCGTCGCGCCGAGCTGGAAAAGCTGGCTGCCGAGAAGAAGGCTTCGGCCGAGACTCGCGCTGCCCAGTTGGCCGAGCTGGAAGTCACCATCACCGCCACCGCGGGCGATGAGGGCAAGCTGTTCGGTTCCATCGGCACCCACGACATCGCTGACGCCCTGACCGCCTCCGGCGTGGAAGTGGCCAAGGCCGAAGTGCGTCTGCCGAACGGCACCATTCGCCAGGTTGGCGAATACGACGTGGCTGTGCACCTGCACACCGACGTCGAGGCGACCGTCAAGGTTGTCGTAGTCGCCGCCTAAGGCTTGCGACCAAGCGGTCTTGCGCTCAGGTGCAGGCTCGCTAACATCGGGCACGGCATTGCGTAAGCGATGCCGTGCCCTTTGTTTTTCAACTGCAGAATTTATTCCCAGAGCCTTATGAACGACATCAGCATTCCCGAGCAGTACGACCTGCAAACCTCCGCCCTGAAGGTGCCGCCGCACTCGATCGAGGCCGAGCAGGCCGTGCTCGGTGGCCTGATGCTGGACAACAATGCCTGGGAACGGGTGCTCGATCAGGTGTCCGATGGCGACTTCTACCGCCATGATCACCGGCTGATCTTCCGCGCCATCTACAAGCTGGCCGAGCGCAACCACCCCTTCGACGTGGTCACCCTGTCCGAGCAGCTGGACAAGGAGGGGCAGCTGTCCCAGGTCGGCGGCCTGGCCTACCTCGGCGAGCTGGCCAAGAACACCCCCTCGGTGGCCAACATCAAGGCCTACGCGCAGATCATCCGCGAGCGCGCCACCCTGCGCCAGCTGATCGGCATCAGCAGCGAGATCGCCGACAGCGCCTACACGCCCCAGGGCCGCACCGGCGCGGAGATTCTCGACGAGGCCGAGCGGCTGATCTTCCAGATCGCCGAGGCGCGGCCGAAGACCGGCGGCCCGGTGGGGATCAACGACATCCTGGTCAAGGCCATCGACCGCATCGACACCCTGTTCAACGCGGGCGATGCGATCACCGGCCTGTCCACCGGCTTCACCGACCTGGACAACCTGACCAGCGGCCTGCAGCCGGCCGACATGATCATCGTCGCCGGCCGTCCATCCATGGGTAAGACCACCTTCGCCATGAACCTGGTGGAAAATGCCCTGATGCGCAGCGACAAGGCGGTGCTGGTGTACTCCCTGGAGATGCCCTCGGAATCCATCGTCATCCGTATGCTCGCTTCCCTGGGGCGCATCGACCAGACCAAGGTGCGCGCCGGTCGCCTGGACGACGACGACTGGCCGCGGCTGACCAGCGCGGTCAACCTGCTCAACGACCGCAAGCTGTTCATCGACGATACGGCGGGGATTTCTCCGAGCGAGATGCGCGCGCGCACCCGGCGCCTGGCCCGCGAGCACGGCGAGATCGGCCTGATCATGGTCGACTACCTGCAGCTGATGCAGATTCCCGGTTCCAGCGGCGACAGCCGGGTCAACGAGATTTCCGAAATCTCGCGCTCGCTCAAGGCCCTGGCCAAGGAGTTCAACTGCCCGGTGATCGCCCTGTCGCAGCTCAACCGTGGCCTCGAGCAGCGCCCCAACAAGCGCCCGATCAACTCCGACCTGCGTGAATCCGGGGCGATCGAGCAGGACGCCGACATCATCATGTTCGTCTACCGCGACGAGGTCTATCACCCGGAGACCGAGTACAAGGGCGTGGCCGAGATCATCATCGGCAAGCAGCGTAACGGCCCCCTGGGCACCGCGCGCCTGGCGTTTCTCGGCAAGTACTCGCGCTTCGAGAACCTGGCCCCGGGCAGCTACCAGTTCGACGACGAGTAGTTCCGGCACCTCGGGGTCGTGCAGGCGTCCCGTGCGCTGCATGGGATTGCGCACCAAGGCGCTCAGAGTCCGCTGTTGACCTTGATCACATCCAGTTGCAGGCGCGTGCTGGCGCTCAGCTCGCCGTCATCGCCGCTGAGCGAGCAGCCCGAGCGGCCGCGGGCCTTGACCTTGTACAGTGCCTCGTCGGCGGCCTTGTAGAGGCCGGCGAATTGCAGGGCATGCTGGGGGTAGAGCGCCACGCCGATGCTGATGGTCACGGTGAGCCGCTGCGCGCCGTAGCAGACCGGATGGGCCAGTTCGGCGAGCAGGCGTTCGGCGATTTCCCGGGCGTGGGCTTCGGCGTCGGCGCCGCAGATCAGCACGGCGAACTCATCGCCGCCCAGCCGGGCCACGGTGTCGCCGCAGCGCACCTGATGGCGCAGGCGCTTGGCGACCTCCTGCAGCATCAGGTCGCCGGCGTCGTGGCCGAACCTGTCGTTGATCGGCTTGAAATGATCGAGATCGATCAGCATCAGCGCCACGGCCTCGTTGTGGCGCTCGGCATTGGTCAGGGCGGAGCCGGTCCGCTCGACCAGAAAGCGTCGGTTGGGCAGATCGGTCAGCGGATCGTGAAAGGCGGCATGCTGCAGCTCTTGCTCGCGCTGCTGCAGGCGGGTGTTGCTGGCGGCCAGCTCGGCGGTGCGTTGTGTCACTGCGCGCTGCAATTCTTCGGCGTTGGCCTGGACCAACGCCAGTCGCGCGGCCTTCTCGCGGTCCGCTTCGTGCAGCGCCTGCGCTCTCTCGCGCTTGAACAGCTGGATGCGGTAGGCCAGGGCGAAGGAGAACAGGATGGCCTCCGCGGCGACGGCCAGGGGGAACAGGTAGGCGGTCAGCTCGCTGGGCTGCACCACGCCGGCCGCGCGCAGCGCCAGGATCACGAAGCTCAGCAGTACGCTGCCGTAGCCCAGCAGGTAGAGCAGGGCCGGCGTGAAGCCCTGCCTCCAGCGGACCGCCGCGCAGATCAGCAGGGTCGGTACGCTGAGAATCGGCAGCAGGTTGATCAGCTGCGCGGCGGCGCTGCGGTAGTCGGCCAGGTTGCCGACCAGTGCCAGCAGGTAGAGCAGGATGCAGCCGTTGAGCAGCTGATGGGCGCGGCGCAGGCTCTTGCGGGTGTAGAGCAGCTCCTGGCTGAAGCGCAGGATGCCGATGCAGACCAGCACCGGCAGGGTGATGCGGTTGAGCCAGGCCGGCACTGGCGCGTCAGGCCAGAGGTACTGGAAGCCGTGGCCGCTCATGCTGGCGATGAACAGCAGGGAGGCGGCCATGCTCAGCACATACCAGAGGTAGGCGCGGTCGCGCAGCGCCAGGAGGATGAACAGGTTGTACAGCAGCAGGGCGAAGATCACCCCGTAGATCATGCCCAGGCCGAGGTTCTCCTGGCTGGCGTGGCGCTCCAGGTCGTCCAGCTGCCAGGCGCGCAGGGGGAAGGAGTTGCCGGCGGGGTCGAAGGTGCGCAGGTAGATAGTCAGGGGTTGCTCGTCGAGCCGCGGCAGCCGGAACAACATCCGCCGGTAGGGGGCATCGCGTCCGTCGGCGAAGCTGACCCGCTCGCCGGCCTGCCTCGGCAGCCAGTCGCCCCGGTCGTCTGGCAGGAACAGCTGCAGGTCGAGCAGGGTGACCGCGCCCACCTCCAGCCACCACTGGCGGGGGGCGTCCGACGCGCGGCGCAGTTGCAGCTTGATCCACCAGGGATGGCGACTCTGGCCGACGCTGACGCGTCCGTCCGCGGGCTGGAAGCGCGCCTGCACCGTCGGGTCCGCCAGCTCGGCGATGCCCAGGCGGGCGCCGACGTCTTCGAGCAACTCGATCTGCCCGTTCAGCAGCTGGCCGCTGCTCTGCGCCGTCAGCGCCATGGGCGAGGCGCAGGCCCCGACCGCCATAAGCAGCAGGATTATTGAGGTGACGAACTGCTGCACCACACCGACTCCTTTAACCCAGCTGCCGCGCTTTGCCTGATCCGATAACGCTCGGAGTATAGTCGCGCGCGCTAGTGCTAATCAGGAAATATATGGCCTTCTGATATCGCCGTCCGGCCTCGGTAAACCCAGTGTTACAGTCGGATTTGGTCAATTTTTGTGCTATATTCCGCGGCCGTTCATCCCCCTGAAAGCCTCGGTCATGTCCATGCAAGCAACCAAGCCGTTATTCGACTATCCAAAATACTGGGCCGAGTGCTTCGGTCCAGCGCCTTTCCTGCCGATGAGCCGGGAAGAGATGGATCAGCTCGGTTGGGACAGCTGCGACATCATCATCGTCACCGGCGATGCCTATGTGGATCACCCCTCGTTCGGCATGGCGATCATCGGCCGCCTGCTCGAGGCCCAGGGCTTTCGCGTGGGCATCATCGCCCAGCCCGACTGGACCAGCAAAGACGACTTCATGAAGCTCGGCGAGCCCAACCTGTTCTTCGGCGTCGCCGCCGGCAACATGGACTCGATGATCAACCGCTACACCGCCGACAAGAAGATCCGCTCCGACGATGCCTACACCCCGGGCGGCCTGGCCGGCAAGCGCCCGGATCGCGCCAGCCTGGTGTACAGCCAGCGCTGCAAGGAGGCCTACAAGCATGTGCCGATCGTCCTCGGCGGCATCGAGGCATCGTTGCGCCGGATCGCTCACTACGACTACTGGCAGGACAAGGTGCGCCACTCGATCCTGATCGATGCCTGCGCCGATATCCTGCTGTACGGCAACGCCGAGCGCGCCGTGGTGGAGATCGCCCAGCGCCTGTCCTACGGGCACAAGATCGAGGACATCACCGATATCCGCGGCACCGCCTTCATCCGTCGCGACACCCCGCAAGGCTGGCTGGAGATCGACTCCACCCGTATCGACCGTCCGGGCAAGATCGACAAGATCATCAACCCCTACGTCAACACCCAGGACACCCAGGCCTGCGCCATCGAGCAGGAGAAGGGACCGCTCGAGGACCCGAACGAGGCGAAGGTGGTGCAGTTGCTGCCGCACCCGCGCCTGGAGCGCGACAAGACGGTGATCCGCCTGCCGTCCTTCGAGAAGGTGCGCGGCGATGCGGTGCTCTACGCCCACGCCAACCGTGTGCTGCACCTGGAGACCAACCCGGGCAACGCCCGCGCCCTGGTGCAGAGGCACGGCGAGGTGGACGTGTGGTTCAACCCGCCACCGATCCCCATGACCACCGAGGAAATGGACTACGTATTCGGCATGCCCTATGCGCGGGTGCCGCACCCGGCCTATGGCAAGGAGCGGATCCCGGCGTACGAGATGATCCGCTTCTCGGTCAACATCATGCGCGGCTGCTTTGGCGGCTGCACCTTCTGCTCGATCACCGAGCACGAGGGGCGGATCATCCAGAACCGCTCCCACGAGTCGATCATCCGCGAGATCGAGGAGATGCGCGACAAGGTGCCGGGCTTCACCGGGGTGGTCTCCGACCTGGGCGGGCCGACCGCCAACATGTACCGCATCGCCTGCAAGGACCCGGAGATCGAGAAGCACTGCCGCAAGCCGTCCTGCGTGTTCCCCGGCATCTGCGAAAACCTGAATACCGACCATTCGTCCTTGATCGAGCTGTACCGCAAGGCCCGCGAGCTGCCGGGGGTGAAGAAGATCCTGATCGCCTCGGGCCTGCGCTACGACCTGGCGGTGGAGTCGCCGGAGTACGTCAAGGAGCTGGTCACCCACCATGTCGGCGGCTACCTGAAGATCGCCCCGGAGCACACCGAGCGCGGCCCGCTGGACAAGATGATGAAGCCGGGCATCGGCAGCTACGACAAGTTCAAGCGGATGTTCGAGAAGTACTCCAAGGAGGCAGGCAAGGAGCAGTACCTGATTCCGTACTTCATCGCCGCGCACCCGGGCACCACCGACGAGGACATGATGAACCTCGCCCTGTGGCTCAAGCGCAACGACTTCCGCGCCGACCAGGTGCAGGCGTTCTACCCCTCGCCGATGGCCACGGCTACGGCCATGTACCACTCGGGAAAGAACCCGCTGCGCAAGGTGACCTACAAGAGCGACGGCGTGACCATCGTCAAGAGCGAGGCGCAGCGGCGCCTGCACAAGGCCTTCCTGCGCTACCACGATCCCAAGGGCTGGCCGATGCTGCGCGAGGCCCTGGAACGCATGGGCCGTGCCGACCTGATCGGCAACGGCAAGCACCAGCTGGTGCCGGCCTATCAGCCCAAGGTCGACGAGTACCACAGCGCGCGACGCAAGAACTCGACCCCGGCCGGCAGCAAGAAGGTCGGTCGGGCCGCGGGCGGCAAGGAAACCACCCGCATCCTGACCCAGCACACCGGCCTGCCGCCGCGCGGCAGCGATGGCAGCAATCCCTGGGACAAGCGCGAACAGGCCAAGGCTGCGGCGGAGGCCCGGGCCAAGGCCGAGCGCAGCGGCAAGGCCGCGGACAAGAAGGGCGGCAAGAAGCCGGCGAAGCGTCCGGTGGCGCCGCGCTGATTTCCCGCGCCAACAAAAACGCCAGCTTCGTGCTGGCGTTTTTGTTGCTGCCCGGGGTGGTTGTCGGCCTGTTTCAGCCGTAGCGCTTGTGCGCCTCGATGGCCAGGCCGCTGCCGATGCTGCCGAAGGTGTTGCCCTCCACGTGACGGGCATTGGGCAGCATCGCCGCGACGCTCTGGCGCAGCGCCGGGATGCCGCTGGAGCCGCCGGTGAAGAACACCGTGTCGACCTGTTCGACGCGGATCCCGGCATCGCCAAGCAGCTTCCCGATGCTGGCGCGAATGCGCAGCAGCAGCGGTTCGATGGCGCCCTCGAACAGCTCGCGGGTCAGCTCGGCGAGCAGGCCCGCCTCGATGCGCTGCAAGTCGATTGGCGCGGCGTCGCGCTCGGTCAGGGCAATCTTGCTGTCCTCCACCTGCATGGCCAGCCAGTGTCCGGCGCGCTGCTCGATCAGCCTGAACAGGCGGTCGATGCCGGTGGGGTCCAGGACGTCGTAGCGCATGCTCTGCAGGGCCCGCTGCGACTGGGCCGAGTAGACCGCATTGATGGTGTGCCAGGTGGCCAGGTTCAGGTGCACGCTGGTCGGCATGGGCGCATCGCTCTTCATCCGGCTGCCGTAGCCGAACAGCGGCATCACGCCCTGCAGGCTGAGCTGCTTGTCGAAGTCGGTGCCGCCGACATGCACGCCGCCGGTGGCGAGGATATCGGCCTGGCGCTCGGCCACTCGCCGGCGCTGCGGCGACAGGCGCACCAGGGAGAAGTCCGAGGTGCCGCCGCCGATATCGACGATCAGCACCAGTTCCTCGCGCTCGATACCGCTCTCGTAGTCGAAGGCCGCGGCGATCGGCTCGTACTGGAAGGACACCTCCTTGAAGCCGAGCTTGTGCGCCACGGCCACCAGGGTGTTCTGCGCCTCCTGGTCGGCGATGGGGTCATCGTCGACGAAGAACACCGGGCGGCCCAGCACCACGGCCTCGAAGGGGCGCTCGGCCACCGCCTCGGCGCGCTGCTTGAGCTGGCCGATGAACAGGCCGAGCAGCTCCTTGAACGGCATGGCGCTGCCCAGCACCGTGGTTTCGCTCTTCAGCAGCTTGGAGCCCAGCAGGCTCTTGAGCGAGCGCATCAGGCGGCCTTCATAGCCTTCCAGGTACTCGTGCAGGGCCAGGCGGCCGTAGACCGGGCGGCGCTCCTCGAAGTTGAAGAACAGCACCGAGGGCAGGGTGATCTTGTCGTCCTCCAGGGCGATCAGGGTGTCGCCGCCGGGGCGCTGCCAGCCGACGGTGGAGTTGGAGGTGCCGAAGTCGATGCCGCAGGCGCGGGCCGGAGAAGAGAAAGACATGCTGCGCGCTGTTCCAAAAAAACGGCCGCGCATTCTATGCGAGGCGGCCGCAGAATGCTGCCCCGATCCGGGCCCGGGCGACGGATGCCGACGGGCTCAGCCCCAGCCCAGGGTCATGGCCGCCACTACCGCGTAGCGCCCGGTCTTGGCCAGGCCGACGATCAGCAGGAAGCGCCACAGCGGCTCGCGCATGATGCCCGCGGCCAGGGTCAGCGGGTCGCCGATAAAGGGCGCCCAGCTGAGCAGCAGCGACCAGTGGCCGTAGTGGCCGTACCAGCCCTGGGCGCGCGTCAGGTTGCGCTCGCTGATCGGAAACCAGCGCCGCTGGCGAAAGTGCTCCAGGTAGCGACCGAGCAACCAGTTGACCAGGGCGCCGAGCACGTTGCCGACGCTGGCCACCGCCAGCAGCGCCCAGACCGGATAGGCCTCGCTGAGCAGCAGGGCGACCAGCACCACTTCCGATTGCACAGGCAGCAAGGTGGCGGCGCCGAGCGCGGTGAAGAACAGCCCGAAGTAAGCGGAAAGGCTCAGCATCAGGTCACGGTCTGGCGCTGGCGCGTCACGCTCGGCGCCGCGCCGCTCAATGGGCTCAGGACTGCTGTTCCTGGCCGGCGTGGGTCATGATCTCTTCCAGCTTCAGGCCGGTGAGGCCGTGGATGGTGCGCCACAGGTAGTAGAAGATGGCCATCAGCATGATCATCGAGGGAATGGCGATCATCGGGTAGCTGAGCAGGTTCATCCGCCCCAGTTCGGCGTTGAAGGCCTCGCTGCCGGCCGGGCTGACGACGATCCACTTGGCCAGGACATAGTTCATCGCCGAGGAGAAGAAGAAGGTGCCGCTGAGCCAGTAGGTCGCGCGCAGCAAGCGGGCCTCGAACGCCGCGGTGTGGCCGCCCTGTTCCAGGCGCTGATGGATCTTGTCGACATCCAGCACCGACTTGTTGAGCAGCATGGTGCGGATCAGCGGGTAGCGGGTGTAGGTCGACACCAGCACGGCGATGCCGATCAGCCCGGGCACCGCGGCCTCCTTGATCGCCAGCCACTGGTTGTCCAGCTTGAGCAGGCCGATGCCACCGGTGAGCAGCACGCTGATCAGGCCGAGCAGGGCGATGAAGTTGAACTTGCGATACTTGATCAGCTCGAACGAGCCCCAGCCGAGGGGGAACGCCAGGGCCAGGACCAGGGCGCCGTCGGCGCCGAGTCGTGACTCGCCGCTGAGCTTCATCAGGATCAGCGAGGGAATCAGGATGCTGATCAGCAGGTCGATCAGGGGGCGCGGCTTGTGGGTGGCGCTGGGGATTGGCGTGGTCTGGGTCATGTCTCGTTCGAAGCGCTGGAAAGAATGGCGATGATCGCCTGCCTGAGCGGCAGCCGCCAGCCCGATTGTCGGCTGGACTGTGACAAAGTTGTGCGAATGGGCGGTCGTCGGCCTCTCCACGGGAATGTCCGGTCGACGGGCGTCGGGATATTGGCTGCCAGCGGTTCGTGTCGGCGGTGGCGCTGCCAAGGATATGATACTAATGTGACATCATGCGGTGTGTAGCGGTCGCAGAGGCCGCGGGAGTCCGAACATGCAGTCCCCTCAAGTAGTGTGCTGGGCCTGCCTGCTTTTCGCGCTGTGCGTCTTGCAGTCGGGTCAGGCTTCGGCAAAGGACTGCATCGGCGTGGTGCCCGCCAGCGCCCACATCTTCTGGCGGCAGGTGGAGGCCGGTGCCCGGCGCGCGGGCGTGGATGCCGGTATCGAGTTGTATGTGCGCGGCCCGCGCAAGGAGGGCAGCGTCGCCACCCAGTTGCAACTGATCGACAAGGTTGTGGAGCAAGGCTGCAAGGCGCTGGTCATCGCCCCGGCCGGTGCCGAGATCAACGCCAAGGCCCGTGAGCTCGAGGCGCGCGGGGTGCTGACCTTCTACATCGACCGGGACGTCGGCGGCGAGGATGTGCAGGCGCTGATCGCCACCAACAACTACCAGGCGGGCCAGGCGGCAGGGCGCTACGTGGCGCAGCGACTGGGCGACAAGGGGCGGGTCGGGCTGATTCGCATGACGCCGGAGATCGCCTCGACCAGTGCCCGCCAGCGCGGCTTCATCCAGGCGGTGGAGGCGGCGGGCCTGACTATCACCTTCGATCGTCCCCTGGGCGATCCGCCACAAGCTACCCTCGAAGCCCTGCGCGCGCAACTGCCGCGGCTCGACGCGCTCTTCACCCCGAACGGCTCGTCGACCCGGCAGGCCTACGCCGCATTGTTGCGCATGCAGGGGGCTGGGCAGCTCCTGCATATCGGCTTCGACGCCGATCAGGTACTGCTCGAGGCACTCAGGGCCGGCCAGATCGACGCCCTGATGGTTCAGCAGCCCTATACCATGGGCTATCAGGGCGTGCTGTTGGCCGAGCGCGCCTTGCGCACGGGGCGCGTCGAGCCACGTATGCGGCGGATCGAGTTGGACGCGGTGCTGGTGACACGGGACAATCTCGACAGTCCCGGGATCAAGACGCAGCTGCAGTTGCCCAAGCAGCCTTAGGCCGGTTATCTGGCGCTCGGGTCCTGGCGAGTGCCCGTCCCTTGGCCGCACTGTTAAGGCCGGCTATGACGCCCGGCGTCGCCTGTCCCGGCCGCCACTGCTACGCCCAACCTCACCATCGCTTCTGGATGATGCCCCAATGTCGAACCTGCAACGTGCTTCCCACCATGAGCTGCGCAGTGCCTTTCGCGCGCTGCTGAGCGCCGATGCCTGCTACCACACCGCCTCGGTGTTCGATCCGATGTCGGCGCGGATCGCCGCCGATCTCGGTTTCGAGGTGGGTATTCTCGGTGGCTCGGTGGCCTCGCTGCAGGTGCTGGCCGCGCCCGACTTCGCCCTGATCAGCCTCAGCGAGTTCGTCGAGCAGGCCACCCGTATCGGCCGGGTCAGCCGCTTGCCGGTGATCGCCGATGCCGACCACGGCTACGGCAATGCGCTCAACGTGATGCGCACCGTGGTCGAACTGGAGCGCGCCGGGATCGCCGCGCTGACCATCGAAGACACCCTGCTGCCGGCCCAGTTCGGTCGCAAGTCCACCGACCTGATCTCGATCGACGAGGGCGTCGGCAAGATCCGTGCGGCGCTGGAGGCGCGGGTCGACCCGCAGCTGGCGATCATCGCGCGCACCCATGCCGGGGTGCTGGCGGTGGACGAGGTGATCCGCCGCACCCTGGCCTACCAGGCGGCCGGCGCCGACGCCATCTGCCTGGTCGGGGTGGAGAACTTCGTCCATCTGGAACAGATCGCCGACGCGCTGAGCGTCCCGCTGATGCTGGTCACCTATGGCAACCCCCGGTTGCGTGACGACGCGCGCCTGGCCAGGCTCGGCGTGCGCATCGTGGTCAACGGCCACGCCGCCTACTTCGCCGCGATCAAGGCCACCTACGATTGCCTGCGCGAGCAGCGCGGTGGCGAGGCAACCGAACTCAGCGCCTCCGAGCTGGCGCACAAGTACAGCCTGCCCGAGGAGTACATGGCCTGGGCCGAGGACTTCATGAACGTGAAGGAGTAGCCGTGTGCGGCGCAGGCCGATGAACCGCCCTTGCAATGGCAGGCAGGGGCGCGCATATCTATCTAGCGGAAGTGCAACGAACGTTTGAGAGGTGGACATGGCTGGTGGTTGGGCGAGTGACGGGGCGGTACAGGAACAGATCGACAGCAGCATCGAGGACGCCATCGCTCGCGCCCGCAGCCAGCTGCCCCGGGGCGAGAGCCTGCATCACTGCGAGGCGTGCGATGCAGTCATTCCCGAGGCTCGGCGCCAGGCCATCGCGGGGGTGCGCCTGTGCGTCGCCTGCCAGTCCGAACAGGACAAGGCGCAGCAGGTCGGCGGCGGCTACAACCGCCGCGGCAGCAAGGACAGTCAACTCAGATAAGGCGCGGCATGGGCGTCAGGGGGAAGCAGTGGGTAAGCTGTGGCAATGGCTGCGCCTGAATGTGCGGCACGCTTCCCTCGTGTCGTGCCTGGCCCTGCTCGCGATGCTGCCAGCCCAGGCCGCGCAGCTGGTGCTGCATACCGAGGAAAACCCGCCACTGAACTTCAGTCGCGACGGCGAGCTGACGGGTTTTTCCACCGAGGTCGTTCGCGCACTGGCCGTGCGCACCGGCGACACGGTGCGGCTGGAACTGGGGCCCTGGACCCGCGGCTACGGCAAGGCGATGTCCGCGGCCAATGTCGGAGTCTTTACCACGGCGCGTATCGCCGAGCGCGAACAGGCCTTCCAGTGGGTGGGACCGCTGACGCACACGCGCACCCGTTTCTACACGCACAAGGGCGCGGGGCTGCGAATCGACAGCCTCGAGCAGGCCGCCCGTGCCGGTCGCCTGGTCCTGCAGCGCAACTGGTACACCCACGAGTACCTGCTCGCGCGCGGTTTCACCAACCTCTATACGGTCACGGCGCCGGACAAGATGATGCAGGTGTTCAGCAAGCAACGCGCCGACCTGCTGGCGGCCAGTGACTACGTCTTGCCGGAGCTGCTGGCGATGGTCGGGATGAGGCCGGAGCAGGTCGAGGCGCAGTTCGTGTTTCTCGAACACGACACCTACCTGGCGTTCTCCCTCGCCACCGAGCGGGGCATCGTCGAGCGCTGGCAGGTGGCGCTGGATGAGATGAAGCGGGACGGCGAATTTACCGCCATCTACCGGCGCTGGTTCCCCGAGCAGCCGCTGCCGGCATGGCTGCTCAGCGGCAGCCGTTAGCCGGCGCCTCGGTCTTCCCTATCCGTCGGTCAGATACTGAAATCAGTGTCGTGTCGTGACGCCCAGACCGCTAGTCATCGGGCGGGGCTGGACAGGGTCTTGTAGTAAATGGCGTTTGCCCGGTAGCGGCCATCGGGGCCGCAGGCGTAGTCGGGCAGGCCGCCGATGCAGCGATAGCCTGCGCTGCGATAGAAGTCTTCGGCCGGGCTGCCAGCCTCGGTGTCTAGGTACAGCAGGCCGCGCTGCCGGTCGCGCGCCTCGTCCTCCAGGCCCTGCAGCAGTGCGCGGGCGATACCGCGCCGGCGCGCACAGCTGCGCACCAAAAGCTTCTGTACCTCGGCGCGGTTCAGGCCGTTGCGCTTCTGGCACAGGCTCAGCTGCACGCTGCCGAGCGGCAGTGCTTGCCGGCCGGCGACCCACAGCAGGCGCGAGCCGTCCTCCAGGCCCGCCCGCACCTCGTCGAAATAGGCGTTGGCTTCGGCCCCCGAGAGGTCGGCGAGGAAACCGACCGAAGCGCCGTGGCGCACGCTGTCGAGCAGCAGCTCGACCAGCCCCGGTCTATAGGTTTCGAACTGCTCAGGCCCGATCCGGGTCGGCTGCAGTGTTTGGCTCGTCGGGAGCGCTGGATCCATGGCTATTCCCTTCCGTGGGTAGAATCAGCTGCATAAAGGTCAGATCCAGCCAGCGGCCGAACTTGCGCCCGACCTGGGGCATCTGTCCGGTGGTGACGAAGCCGAGGCGTTCGTGCAGGCGGGTCGAGGCGGCGTTGCCGCTCTCGATGGCGGCCACCAGCACGTGCAGGCCGGCGCCGCGCGCCCGCTCGATCAGCGCCTGCAGCAGCGCGGGGCCGAGGCCGCGGCCGCGCTGGTCGGGGCGCACGTACACCGAGTGTTCCACGGTGTGGCGAAAGCCCTCGATGCTGCGCCAGGTGCCGTAGCTGGCGTAGCCAAGCACTTGCCCGTCGCCGTCACGGGCGACCAGGACCGGAAAGCCGGCGCCCTGGCGTTCGGCCAGCCAGGCGCTGCGGTTGTTCAGGTCGACCAGGGTTTCGTTCCAGATCGCCGTGGTGTTCTGCACGGCGTCGTTGTAGATGGCCAGGATGCCGGGCAGGTCGCCGGCGCTGGCGTCGCAGATCGTGTGGCTCATGGCAATCCTTGGCGATGGAGGGGTGTACGGTCGCCCGCGAGGCTGAATATAGGTCGGGGCTGCGGCGGGCGTCGAGCGTCATCCTCCGGGGTTGAGGACGCTCGCCCGGCGGGCCGCGCGGCGCCGGCAAATCAGAGCACCAGGTAGTTCTTCACCCCGGTGAAGATGATCTGCGCCGCCAGGGCGCAGACGAACAGGCCCATCAGGCGGCTGACGATCTGCAGGCCCTGGTCGCCGAGCAGGCGCTCGAACTGGTTCGACAGGTACAGCACCACCCCCACGGTGAGGCTGGCCAGGGCGATGCCGAGCACAGCCAGCAGCTTGTCGTCCCAGTGCGGCTGGCTGGCGCCCATCAGCAGCAGCGCACCTATGGTGCCGGGGCCGACGGTGAGCGGGATGGTCAGCGGCACGATGGTCACGTCCTGCTGCACGTTGTCGGTCTGCACCGCCGACTTGCCCTGGGCCATGCCCAGGGCGGAGATGAACAGCACGCTGCCGGCGCCGATGCGGAAGGCATCGATGGTGATGCCGAACAGGGTGAAGATGTGCTTGCCGAACAGGTACAGCAGCACGCTGGCCACCAGCACGCCGGCGGCGACCTTCCAGGCCAGCCTCTTGCGCTCCTTGACCGTGTAGCCGCGGCTCAGGCCGATGAAGCAGGACAACACGAAGAATGGGCTGTAGAGCACCAGCAACTTGAGATACAGACTGAACAGCTCGGACGCCATGGCGGGACTCGTCTCTTGGCCGGGTGGGCGGGGGTCGGCGGTGGGCGCGGCCGTGCCGGCGGTCGCCTCGGAGGGGGAATGATCGGGGATTGGTCGCGCGATCTCCAGTGCGCCAGGCAATTTTGTTGCTCGCTGGTGGATGACCGCCTGGCGCCCCGGCGCCAGCCGGCACGCAAGTTCGACTATACCTGTGGCGTTAGCCGGCATCGGCCGCTGGAGCCGCACGATGGCGCATGTGAGCTTCACCCGTAACCTGCATCGCCACCTGGATGTGGCCGCCTGCGAGGCGGCCGGTGCCACGGTGGGCGAGGTGCTGGGCGAGGTGTTCGCCGGCAATCCGCGGCTGCGCAGCTACCTGCTGGATGATCAGGGGCGGCTGCGTCAGCACGTGGCGATCTTCGTCGATGGCAGCCAGGTGCGCGACCGCCGCGGCTTGAGTGACCGCGTGGCGAGCGGCAGCGAGATCTTCGTGGTGCAGGCGCTTTCCGGTGGATAAAGGAGGAGGCGGAGATGGCTGACGTGCTGCATGTGGCCACGCGCAAGGGCTTGCTGACATTTTCCCGCAAGGCGGGCGAGTGGCGCCTCGAGCGCAGCGATTTCCTCGGCGAACCGGTAAGCATGGTGCTGGCCGATCGGCGCGATGGCCATCTCTACGCGGCCCTGCACCTGGGGCATTTCGGCCCCAAGCTGTGGCGTTCGGCAGATGCCGGAGAACACTGGGAAGAAGTCGTCGCGCCGGCCTTCGCCGCCAGCGATGACGGCCATGGGCCTTCGGTGTCGATGATCTGGTCGCTGGAGTGCGGCGGCGCCGACCAGCCGCAGACGCTCTGGGCCGGGACCCTTCCCGGCGCCCTGTTCCGCTCCGACGACCGCGGCGCGTCCTGGCGGCTGATCGAGGCGTTGTGGCAGCGCCCGGAGCGCGCCCGGTGGTTCGGCGGTGGCTACGACGAGCCGGGCATTCACTCGATCTGCGTCGATCCGCGCGACAGCACGCGGCTGCAGGTCGCGGTGTCCTGCGGCGGCGTGTGGTGCAGCGAGGACGCCGGGGCCAGCTGGGCCTGCCGTACCCAGGGCATGCGCGCCGCCTACATGCCACCGGAGCTGGCGCAGACCCCGGAGATCCAGGACCCGCACCGCATGGTGGCCTGTGCGGCGCAGCCGGACACCCTCTGGGTGCAGCACCACAACGGCATCTTCCTGTCCCGCGATGGCGCCGCGCATTGGCGCGAGATCGAGGGCGTCGAACCTTCGAGCTTCGGTTTCGCCGTGGTCGTGCACCCGCGCGAGGGGCAAACCGCCTGGTTCGTGCCGGCGGTCAAGGACGAGTGCCGGGTGCCGGTGCAGCATCGCCTGGTGGTGACTCGCACACGGGATGGCGGGGAGAGTTTCCAGTGTCTGCGCACCGGCCTGCCGCAGAAACACTGCTTCGATCTGGTCTACCGGCATGGCCTGACGATCGACGACAGTGGCCAGTGCCTGGCGATGGGCTCGACCACCGGCCATCTGTGGTACTCGGCCGATCAAGGCGACAGCTGGCGATTGCTGGCCGGTCACCTGCCGCCGATCCATGCGCTGCGCTTCGCCTGACACCGGCGTGGAGCGCCCGCGCGGCGCCGGGTGTGTCGAGGGGACGGATCAGTAGGGCAGGGCGCTGCGCTGGCGGCGAACTTCGCGTTCGGCGATCCAGTGCTCGAGCAAGTCGCGCAGTTGCGACAGCTCCACCGGCTTGGACATGTGTCCGTCCATCCCGGCCTGGCGTGCGCGTTCCTTATGTTCGTTGAGGATATGCGCGGTGAGGGCCACCACCGGGGTGCGGTCGCGCTTCTCGGCCTGCTCCCAGGCGCGCAGCTGCTCGGTGGCAGAGAAACCGTCGAGCACCGGCATCTCGCAGTCCATCAGAACCAGGTCGTAATGCCGGCTCTTCATGGCCGTGAGCGCTTCCTCGCCGTTGCTGGCGGTATCGGGCTGCAGGTTGAGCTTGCCGAGCATGCCGCGGATCACCTTGGTCGAGATGCTGTTGTCTTCGGCGACCAGGATGCGGAAATCGTTCGGCACGTTCAGTGGCGCGGTCACCGTGGTCGGCACGAACTGCGGCGCACCGGTACTGCGCTGGGCCAGTTCGTCGGCCAGGGTGGCCTTGAGCGTGTAACCGGCCACCGGTTTGGCCAGGATGCGCTTGATGCCGGCGTTGCGCGCGACGATCTTACTCGGCGCATTGCTGATGCCGGTGAGCATGATCAGCAGGATGTCGTGGTTGAGGCTGGGGTCTTCCTTGATCTTGGCCGCCAGCTGCATGCCGGTCATGCCGGGCATGTCCTGGTCGAGCAGCACCACGTCGAAGTACTCGCGCAGGTGCGCCTTGGTCCGCAGCAGGGCCAGGGCCTCCTTGCCGGAGGGCACGGTGCTGACGCTCAGGCCCCAGGCGCTGCACTGCTGCAACAGCACCTTGCGGCAGGTGTCGTTGTCGTCGACCACCAGCAGGCGTGCCCCCTGCAGCGGGCCGTCGAGGTCGGCGGTGGGCTGCTCGAGGCGCGCGGCGTCGAGCGGCAGGGTCAGCCACAGGGTCGAGCCCTGCTTGCCGCCGCTCTGCACGCCGAACTCGCCGCCCATCAGGCGCACCAGCTGGCGGGCGATAAGCAGGCCCAGGCGGCCGCCGAGCTTGGTGGCGGAGAGGAAGTCGCGGCTTTGCAGCTCGGCATGCAGCAGCGCCTCGCGTTCGCTGGCCAGCAGCGGCTGGCCGCTGTCCTGCACGGCGATGCGCAGGCGCGGCTGGCTGCCGCCGTTGTCCAGCGCCACCACCAGCAGCACCTCGCCCTCGGCGGTCTGCTTGAAGGCATTGTCCAGCAGGCTCAGCAGGGTCTGGCGCAGGCGCGTCGGGTCGCCGCTGATCACCCGCGGCACCTGGGGTTGCATGAAGCTGATCAGCTCGACCTTCTGCTGTTCGGCCTTGGCGCGGAAGATGTCCAGGCAGTCCTCGATCAGGGCATTGAGGTCGAACTGCACATCGTCCAGTTCGATCTGCCCGGTCTCCAGCTTGGAAATGTCGAGAATCTCGTTGATCAGGGTCAGCAGCTCGTTGCCCGAGCTGTGGATGGTCTGCACGTAGTCGCGCTGCTTGGCCGACAGCGGGGTGCCGAGCAGCAGCTCGGTCATGCCCAGCACGCCGTTCATCGGGGTGCGGATCTCGTGGCTGATCTTGGCCAGGAACTCGGCCTTGGCCTTCAACTCGGCGGAGCTGGCGGCCAGGGCGCGGCTGGTGCTGAACTGATCCTGGACGATGCGGCGCTGGCGTTCGCTCAGCGCCATGCTGGCGATGAAGCCACTGACCACGGTGATGGCCAGCAGGCCGTAGGCCAGCCAGTCGGACTGCACCGACCAGTAGCCGAAGAGGATCGGCAGGGCGCCGACGAAGGCCGCGCAATACAGCAGCAGCGCCACGCCGAACAGGCGCGCCGGGCGGTAGCCGTGGCTCCAGTGGTACAGCGCCACCAGTAGCATGCTCAGGCCGCTGACCGCGGCGAGCAGGTAGACCAGCTGGTTGAACTGCAGGTTGCTGGCGATCAGCAGGGTCAGGCTGACCAGAGCGACCAGCAGGATTTCCCCGAGCAGCAGGCGGTTCAGCGGCGTATTGCTGCAGACCCCATGGAAGAAGCTGGCGGTGAAGGCCAGGGCGCAGAGCATGGTTGTCAGCATCGACAGGTTGGCGATCTGCGGTTGCAACGGCTGCCATTCGCCGAGCCAGGGGTTGCTGATGCCCAGCACGCTGATGGCGGTGAGCAGCAGGCCGGCCTGGGTCGCCGCGAGCCACAGGCTGGTGACCGCACGGCTGTAGGCGAAGCGCACGAGGTTGTAGAACACCAGCATGCCGAGGCCGCCGAGCAGCAGGCCGAGCAGCAGCGGCCGGCTGTCGTCGGCGGCGATGGCGTTGGTGCTCTGCAGGCTGATGGTCGGGCGCAGGGCGTGGTCGGAGGCCAGGCGCAGGTAGAGGTCCAGGGGGACATCGGCCTGGGGCAGTGGCAGCAGGTAGTCTCGGCTGGCCAGGGGGCGGCTGGAGAACGGCAGGCTGCTGCCGGTGCGGGTGTGATCGAGCAGCTGATCGCCCTGCAGCACGTACAGGTCGAGGTAGGCCAGGTAGGGGGCGAAAATCCGCAGCATGCGCGCCTGCGGGCTCACCGGCAGGCGGTAGTGCAGCCATAGCGCGGCGTCGCCGCCGGGGGTGTAGAGGTCGCCGAGCTCGGTCGGGGCGAAGCGCGAGCTGTGCAGGGGGGTGCGGATGTCGTCGAGTTGCAGGCTCGCGCCATCGTCGTTCAGCGCCGACCATCCGCTCGCCGCCTGGGCCGGCAACTGACACAGCAGCGTCAGCAGCAAGCCGAAAAACAATCCTGTGGCATTCCTCAGCCGGCGCACGGTGAAATCCCTTCGGTAATGGGTGGTCCGATTATAGCCATGCCGGGATCGCCAGGACCATGCAAAGGGCGTCGCCGCCCTTTGCTGGTGCGCTCTCAGCTCTCGCCGCGCTCGCGGGCGATCGCCCGATAGCCGATGTCCTTGCGGTAGAAACAGCCGTTCCAACGGATCTGCTCGGCCAGGCGGTAGGCCTGCTGCTGGGCCTCGGCCACGCTCGGGCCGATGGCCGTGGCGCACAGCACCCGGCCGCCGGCAGTGACGATCTGGCCGTCCTTGAGCGCGGTGCCGGCGTGGAACACCTTGCCGTCCAGCTTGGCGGCGGCGTCCAGGCCGTCGATGACCTCGCCCTTGGCGTAGTCGCCGGGATAGCCGCCGGCGGCCAGTACCACGCCGACGGTGGGGCGCGGGTCCCAGGTCGCCTCGACCTTGTCCAGGGCCCTGGCCAGGGCGGCCTCGATCAGCAGCACCAGGGACGACTCCAGGCGCACCATGATCGGCTGGGTCTCCGGGTCGCCGAAGCGGCAGTTGAACTCGATGACCTTGGGCGCACCGCTCTTGTCGATCATCAGGCCGGCATAGAGGAAGCCGGTGTAGACGTTGCCTTCGGCGGCCATGCCTTTGACGGTCGGCATGATCACCTCGTCCATCACCCGCTGGTGCACCTCGGCGGTCACCACCGGAGCCGGCGAGTAGGCGCCCATGCCGCCGGTGTTCGGGCCGCTGTCGCCGTCGCCGACGCGCTTGTGATCCTGGCTGGTGGCCATCGGCAGGACATTCTCGCCGTCGACCATCACGATGAAGGAAGCCTCTTCACCATCGAGGAACTCTTCAATGACCACCCGCGAGCCGGCCTCGCCGAAGGCATTGCCGGCGAGCATGTCGCGCACCGCGGCCTCGGCCTCGGCCAGGTCCATGGCGACGATCACGCCCTTGCCGGCGGCCAGGCCGTCGGCCTTGATGACGATCGGAGCGCCAACCTGCTGCAGGTAGGCCAGGGCCGGTTCCACTTCGGTGAAGTTCTGGTAGGCCGCGGTCGGAATCTGGTGGCGGGCGAGGAAGTCCTTGGTGAAGGCCTTGGAGCCCTCCAGCTGGGCGGCGCCGGCGCTGGGACCGAAGATGTCCAGGCCGCGGGAGCGGAACAGGTCGACCACGCCCCTCACCAGCGGCGCCTCGGGGCCGACGATGGTCAGCTGCACGTTCTGCTCGGCGAAGTCGGCCAGTTGCTCGAGGGCCAGCACGTCGATGGCGACGTTCTCACACTTGGCCTCGAGGGCGGTGCCGGCATTGCCCGGGGCGACGAAGACCTTGGCCACGCGTGGGTCCTGGGCGACTTTCCAGGCCAGGGCGTGTTCGCGACCGCCGCTGCCGATGATCAATACGTTCATGTTTCTCTCCTGGGGGAGGCGGGCCTGGGGCCCGTTCGGTGGATAGGCAAAGCGCTATCCACCCTACGAATGTCGAGGTCGCGATCGGGCCGGTAGATGCAGGGCGCCCGGTCCTTCGCCCAGCACTGTTGCCTTCTGGCAATGAGCAGGGGTAAGGGCCGGGCAATGCCGCTGATGCCCGTCCGATCGCGGCCGATCTTAGTGCCTGAAGTGGCGCATGCCGGTGAACACCATGGCAATCCCCGCCTCGTCGGCGGCGGCGATCACCTCGGCGTCGCGCATCGAACCGCCGGGCTGGATCACCGCGGTGATGCCGGCCTTGGCGGCGTTGTCGATGCCGTCGCGGAAGGGGAAGAACGCGTCCGAGGCCATCACCGCGCCAGGGACCGGCAGGCCGGCGTGCTCGGCCTTGATCGCGGCGATGCGCGCGGAGTTGACCCGGCTCATCTGGCCGGCGCCGACGCCCACGGTCTGACGGTTCTTGGCGTAGACGATGGCATTGGACTTGACGAACTTGGCCACCTTCCAGGCGAAGATCAGGTCATGGATCTCCTGCTCGCTGGGGGCGCGCTGGGTGACGATCTTCAGGTCTGCGGCCTTGATCATGCCGATGTCGCGGCTCTGCACCAGCAGGCCACCGTTGACCCGCTTGAAGTCCCAGCCCGGGGCGCGCTCGGCCGGCCACTCGCCGCACTCGAGCAGGCGCACGTTGGCCTTGGCGGCAACCACTTCGCGGGCAGCCTGGGAGATTTTCGGGGCGATGATCACCTCGACGAACTGACGCTCGACGATGGCCTTGGCGGTTTCGCCGTCCAGCTCGCGGTTGAAGGCGATGATGCCGCCGAAGGCCGATTCGCTGTCGGTGGCGTAGGCCAGGTCGTAGGCCTTGCGGATACCGCCCTCGTCTTCCGGGACCACGGCGACGCCGCAGGGATTGGCGTGCTTGACGATCACGCAGGCAGGCTTGACGAAGCTCTTCACGCATTCCAGGGCGGCGTCGGTGTCGGCGACGTTGTTGAACGACAGCTCCTTGCCCTGCAGCTGCACGGCGCTGGAGACGCTGGCCTCGCCCTTCTTCGCCTCGACGTAGAAGGCCGCGCTCTGGTGCGGGTTCTCGCCGTAGCGCATCTCCTGGGCCTTGATGAACTGGCTGTTGAAGGTGCGCGGGAAGGCGCCACGGGCCTCGGTGGACAGCGTCTCGCGGCTCTGGTCGATGGTGCCCAGGTAGTTGGCGATCATGCCGTCGTAGGCGGCGGTGTGCTCGAAGGCCTTGAGCGCCAGGTCGAAGCGCTGGGCGTAGCTCAGGCCGCCGGCCTTCAGGGCCTCGACGATCCCGGCATAGTCACCGGTGTTGACCACGATGGCGACGTCCTTATGGTTCTTCGCCGCGCTGCGGACCATGGTCGGGCCGCCGATGTCGATGTTCTCGATGGCATCGGCCAGATCGCAGTCCGGCTTGGCCACGGTGGCCTCGAAGGGGTAGAGGTTGACCGCGACCAGGTCGATCGGCTTGATCCCGTGCTGCGCCATGACTTCGCCGTCGAGGGCGCGGCGCCCGAGGATGCCGCCATGGATCTTCGGGTGCAGGGTCTTCACCCGGCCGTCCATCATCTCCGGGAAGCCGGTGTAGTCGGCCACTTCCACGGCGGCCACGCCGTTGTCCTTGAGCAGCTTGTAGGTGCCGCCGGTGGAGAGGATCTCGACGCCGAGGGCGGACAGTTCGCGGGCGAAGTCGAGGACGCCGGTCTTGTCGGAGACGCTGATCAGCGCGCGGCGGACGGGGAGGCGGGTGGTCTGGTCGGTCATTTCAGAGTCCATCAGAGCAGGGAAATCAGCAGGCGGGGCGGCTCGTGATCGGGCCGCCCCGCCTGGGGAAAAGGGGTCAGAGCAGGTCGTACTGCTTGAGTTTCTTGCGCAGGGTGCCGCGGTTCAGGCCGAGCAGTTCCGAGGCCTTGGTCTGGTTGCCCTTGACGTAGTTCATCACGGTCTCCAGCAGCGGGGCTTCGACCTCGGTGAGCACCAGGTTGTACACATCGGTGACGTCCGCGCCTTCGAGGTGGGCGAAATAGTTATGCAGCGCTTTTTCGACACTGCCGCGCAGGGTCTGGCCCTCTTCGCTCGGCGTGGTCAGGTGCTGTTTCAAGCTGGTGCTGTCGCTCACGGGTGCAATTCCACTCACTAAATTCTCGGTCATCAACGTCATGCGGCCACCCCCTCTCCATCGTTTCGCCGCTCGCCGAAAAACAGGCGAATCTCGGCGCACTGCGCGTCCGTGCTGTCCAGACGGTTGAATTGGGCGCGAAACTCCCTGGCGCCCGGCAGGGTTGCGAGATACCAGCCGACATGCTTGCGGGCGATGCGCACGCCCATCACCTCGCCATAGAAGGCATGCAGTGCGGCCAGATGCTCAAGCAGAATACGTTCCAGTTCGGGCAGGCCCGGCGCCGGAAGCTTCTCTCCGGTGCGCAGGTAGTGCTCGATCTCGCGAAAGATCCACGGCCGGCCCTGGGCCGCCCGGCCAATCAGCAGGGCATCGGCGCCTGTGGCGGCGAGCACGGCCTTGGCCTTCTCCGGTGAATCGATATCGCCGTTGGCGAACACCGGCATCGACACCGCCTGCTTGATCGCGGCGATGGTGTCGTACTCGGCGTCGCCGGTGTAAAGGTCGGCGCGGGTGCGCCCGTGTACGGCCAGGGCGGCGATTCCCGCCTGCTCGGCGATCTTCGCCACCTCCACGCCGTTCTTGTTCTGCCGGTCCCAGCCGGTGCGGATCTTCAGGGTGACCGGCACGTCCACCGCGGCGACCACCGCGTGGAGGATCTCGCGCACCAGGTCCTGATCCTTCAGCAGGGCAGAGCCGGCGGCCTTGTTGCAGACCTTCTTGGCCGGGCAGCCCATATTGATGTCGATGATCTGCGCACCCAGCTCGACGTTACGCCGCGCCGCCTCGGCGAGCATCAGCGGATCGCCGCCGGCGATCTGCACCGAGCGCGGCTCCGGATCGCCGGCGTGGGGCAGGCGCAGGCTGGACTTGCGCGAGCTCCACAGGCGCACATCGCTGGTGACCATTTCCGAGACGACCAGACCCGCACCCAGGCGCCGGCAGAGCTGGCGGAAGGGCCGGTCGGTGACTCCGGCCATGGGCGCGAGAATCAGCGAGTTGGGCAGTCTGTAGGGGCCGATGCATAACGCCGACATAGGGCTTCCCTGCTCAAGAGACGTGCTGTTGAGACCAGTAGGAGGGTGCGAAAAGGCTGGGAATAATACCCGCTCTGGGTGACCGGATAAAGGTTGTTTTGAACAAATTCTGAACAGCTGCGGCCTTATCGCCAAGGGTTAGGTTGCCGGCGGCGAGCCGGCATGGTGCCGCCTGCGGCTCATTCCGGCGAGTGGAAGCTGAGGCTGTAGTTCACCGCCTGGGTGCCCGGGTCGAGGATGTCCAGGGACACGTGGATGGGGGTCTGCGGCGGCATTTCCGCCTGGCCGGCGAGCTCGCCGCCGAGGTATTCGTTGGGTTTGAAGCGGCGGCTGGCGAGCAGTTGGCCGTTGATGTCGGCGAAGCGCATTTCCAGCAGCGGGAAGGGTTGGGCGAACGGCGCGCGGTTGTAGAGGATCGCGTCGACCACCAGGGCGCCGCTGAACTGCGGGTGGCTGCGCACCACCAGGTTGCTGCTCTTGATCTGCTCGATGTCGACCTTGGACGGCAGCAGGCAGCCGATGCTCGGGCACAGCTGCTCGAACCAGGGGCGGTACTCGTCCTGGCGCGCCAGTTCGTCGAAGTGATAGATCACGTACTGAGTGGCCAGGGCGCCGGCGGCGACCAGGTTGAGCAGGCCCCAGGCGAACCAGCGCGCCCAGGGCTTGCGCGGTGGCTGCCAGTCCAGTTGCAGCGGTTCGTCGTCCAGCTCGAACAGGTGTTCGTCGCGCAGTTCGGGCTCGTTGCGGCGGCTCTTTGCGGCCGGCTCGACCGCAGGCTCGTCCAGCTCCGGATCTATCTCCTCGCGTGCCGGGCTCAGGCGCAGTTCGTCCTCCAGCGGCAGTGATTCGACGGTGTCGACATCGCTCAGGTTGAATCGCGGCTCGCTGCGTGGCGGCTGGACGGCGGGCTCGGTGCGGGCGATGGGCGATGCTGGCGGAGTCGCGGGTAGCGGCGCGGCCGGCGCGTCCTCGGCTGCGCCCGGGCTCAGGCTCAGCGGCCCCTTGGGCGCCTCCTCGCGCAGCAGGGCCTCGGCCCATTGCTCGTCGTCGGGCTCGCGGGCGCTGTCGCTCAGCGGGCGGAAGCCTTCGGCGTAGCGCGGCGGTTGCTCGAGGGCCATGAACTGCTGGGAGAGCTGCTGCTCCTGTTCTTCCAGCTTGGCCAACTCCTCGTCGAGGTCGAGGCTGTCCAGGTCGAGGTCGTCGTGTATCCACAGGGTATCGTCGGAGGTTTTCCGCTCCGCCGGCGAAGGGGGCTGTTCGTCTGCTCGCGCGGGCGTTGGCGCCGGCTGCGCGGGAGCGGCGATGGGCGCCCTGCCGGGGGTGTCGCCGGCCAACTGATGGCCCTGCTCGCGCAGTTGTTGCGCGGCATTGAACACGTGCAGGCAGGCGCCGCAGCGGACCACGCCATGGGCGGCGCCCAGCTGTGCCTGGTTGACCCGGAAGCTGGTGTGGCAATGGGGGCACTGGGTGATGAAGCTTTCGCTCATGCGTGGGTCCGGCGGCCTGAGGGCAGGTGGAGCGGGGCGATCAGTCTAACGCAAGTGCCCGGCATAGCAGCAGGGCGGCGCATCAGCGGCGCACGCCGCTGATGCGCACCCAGCCTTCCTTGCTGGCGGTCGGCTCCAGGACGAAGGCATCGCTGTAGGCGGCGCGGACCTCATCGGCCTGTTCGGCGAGGATGCCCGACAGCGCCAGGCGGCCGCCCGGCTTGACCAGGCTGGTGATCTGCGGGGCCAGGGCGACCAGCGGTCCGGCGAGAATGTTGGCCACTACCACCTCGGCCGGCTGCGGCGGCAGGTCGGCGGGCAGGTAGAGGGCGAAGCGCTCGGGGGCGATGCCATTGCGCCCGGCGTTGTCGCGCGAGGCTTCCAGGGCCTGGGGGTCGATGTCGGTACCCACTGCCTGGGGGGCGCCGAGCAGCAGGGCGGCGATCGCCAGGATGCCGGAGCCGCAGCCGAAGTCCAGCACGTTGCAATCGGTCAGTTCCTGGGCATCCAGCCACTCCAGGCACAGCGCGGTGGTCGGGTGGGTGCCGGTGCCGAAGGCCAGGCCGGGATCGAGCAGCAGGTTGACCGCATCTGGCTCCGGTGCGGCGTGCCAGCTCGGCACTATCCACAGGCGGCGGCCGAAGCGCATCGGCTGGAAGTTGTCCATCCAGCTGCGTTCCCAGTCCTGGTCCTCGATGCGCTCCAGCTGGTGCTCGGGCAATGTGCCGCCGGTCAGCAGCTGCAGGTGGGCGATCAGGCTGTCCGCGTCGGTGTCGGCCTCGAACAACGCCAGCAGGTGGGTGTGCGACCACAGCGGGGTGGTGCCCAGATCCGGCTCGAAGATCGGCTGGTCCTCGGCGTCCATGAAGGTCACGGATACGGCGCCCACTTCGAGCAGCGCATCCTCGTAGGTTTCCGCCTGTTCCGGGGTGATGGCGAGACGGACTTGCAGCCAGGGCATGGGGGAAACCTCTTGCAATACGACGTAATGGAGCGAATTGGGTGGCGCGACAGGTGGGCAAGCTTACTTGACGGGCGTTGCGCCTTCCACCGTGGCGGTTTCACCGTGCCCTGAAATGACAAGGGCCGCCCGTGGGCAGCCCTTGTGGTTCGACACGGCAAGCGTCAGTGCTTGTCCATACCCAGTTTCTTTTCCAGGTAATGGATGTTCACGCCGCCTTGGCAGAAGCCCTTGTCGATGACCAGATCGCGGTGCAGTGGCACGTTGGTCTTGATGCCGTCGACCACGATCTCTTCCAGGGCGTTGCGCATGCGCGCCAGCGCCTCGTCACGGCTGGCGCCGTAGGTGATCAGCTTGCCGATCAGCGAGTCGTAGTTCGGCGGCACGGTGTAGCCGCTGTACAGGTGCGAGTCGACCCGCACGCCAAAGCCGCCGGGGGCATGGAAGTGCTTGACCTTGCCCGGGCAGGGCATGAAGTTGTCGGGGTCTTCGGCGTTGATCCGGCATTCCAGGGCATGGCCGCGGATCACCACGTCTTCCTGCTTGATCGACAGCTTGTTGCCCGCGGCGATGCTGAGCATCTCCTTGACGATGTCGACGCCGGTGACCATCTCGGTGACCGGGTGCTCGACCTGGACGCGGGTGTTCATCTCGATGAAGTAGAAGTTGCCGTCCTCGTAGAGGAACTCGAAGGTGCCGGCGCCGCGGTAGCCGATCTCGATGCAGGCGTTGACGCAGCGGTCGAGGACCTGGGCGCGCGCCCGCTCGTCGATGAACGGGGCCGGGGCTTCTTCCAGGACCTTCTGGTGGCGGCGCTGCAGCGAGCAGTCGCGGTCGCCCAGGTGGATGGCGTTGCCCTGGCCGTCGGACAGCACCTGGACTTCCACGTGGCGCGGATTGCCGAGGAACTTCTCCAGGTAGACCATCGGATTGCCGAACACCGCACCGGCTTCGCTGCGGGTCAGCTTGGCCGACTTGATCAGGTCCTCTTCCTTGTGCACCACGCGCATGCCGCGACCACCGCCGCCGCCGGCGGCCTTGATGATCACCGGGTAGCCGACTTCACGGGCGATCGCCAGGGCGGTCTCCTCGTCTTCCGGCAGCGGGCCGTCGGAGCCGGGAACCACCGGTACGCCGGACTTGATCATGGCTTCCTTGGCCGAGACCTTGTCGCCCATCAGGCGGATGGTCTCGGCTTTCGGGCCGATGAAGGCGAAACCGGAATTCTCCACCTGTTCGGCGAAATCGGCGTTTTCCGCGAGGAAGCCGTAGCCAGGGTGGATGGCGGTGGCGCCGGTCACTTCCGCGGCGCTGATGATCGCCGGGATGTTCAGGTAGGACTGGGCGCCGGCCGCCGGGCCGATGCAGACCGACTCGTCGGCCAGGGCCAGGTGCATCAATTCGCGGTCGGCGGTGGAGTGCACCGCCACGGTCTTGATGCCCAGTTCCTTACAGGCGCGCAGCACGCGCAGGGCAATCTCGCCGCGGTTGGCGATCAGGACTTTTTCCAACATCGCAGGCTCTCCCCGGTTCAAACGATGGTGAACAGGGGCTGATCGTATTCCACCGGCTGGCCGTTCTCGCCCAGGATGGATTCGATCACGCCGCTGGTCTCGGCCTCGATGTGGTTCATCATCTTCATCGCCTCGACGATGCAGAGGATGTCGCCCTTCTTCACGCTCGTACCCACTTCGACGAAGTTGCCCGAAGTTGGCGAGGAGGCGCGGTAGAAGGTGCCGACCATCGGCGAGCGGACCACGGTGCCGTTCAGCTTGGGCGCGGCCGGAGCGGCGGCTTCGGCGGCTGCCGGCGCGGCCGGAGCGGCGGCTGGAGCGACAGGCGCGGCGGCCTGGGCATAGACCGGCTGCTGCATGAAGGCCGGCTGCTTGCTGTGGCGGCTGATGCGCACGGACTCTTCGCCCTCGCGAATCTCCAGCTCGTCGATGCCGGACTCTTCCAGCAGTTCGATCAGTTTCTTGACTTTACGAATATCCATAGTTGCTCCACTCCCAGGTGAGGTCAGGGCCGTTCAAGTTGTTCGAGCGCGGCCTCCAGGGCCAAGCGGTAACCGCTGGCGCCAAGGCCGCAGATCACTCCCACCGCGACGTCGGAAAAGTAGGAGTGATGGCGGAAAGGTTCGCGTTTGTGCACGTTGGACAGGTGCACTTCGATGAATGGGATGCTCACCGCCAGCAATGCGTCACGTAATGCGACGCTGGTGTGGGTAAAAGCGGCGGGATTGATCAGGATAAAGTCGACACCTTCGCCTTTCGCGGCGTGAATGCGCTCGATCAGCTCGTACTCGGCGTTGCTCTGCAGGTACTGCAGGTGGTGGCCGGCCTCGCGGGCGCGGCGCTCCAGGTCGAGGTTGATCTGCTCCAGGGTGGTGGCGCCGTAGACCCCTGGCTCGCGGGTGCCCAGCAGGTTGAGGTTGGGGCCGTGCAGTACCAGCAAGGTGGCCATGAGCGGGTTCCTAAGGTGTCCAATGCTGCGCGCGACTATGCCGCAGAATACGCAGGACTGTCCAGTTGCCAGGAGTAGCCGGCACGATGTCAGTAGTTTGCGGCAGATATGTGACTGAGGAGCTCAGAGGCGTTCGCGTGCTCGGCTCAGGCGCGCGGCGAAGGTCGGAGCATCCACCTCGCCGACCACGCGCAGGTCGAGCCATTCCTCGCCCTTGGGGTCGAACAGCAGGAGCGCCGGTGGGCCGAACAGCTGGTAGCGGTCGAGCAGGGCGCGTTGCGCCGGGGAACTGTCGGTCATGTCGAAGCGTACCAGGCGAAAGCCGGCCAGTTGGCTGCCGACCCGCGGTTCGCTCAGCACCTCGCGTTCGATCACCTTGCAGCTGATGCACCAGTCGGCGTACCAGTCTAGCAGCAGCGGCTGGGCGCTGGTTTTCGCCGCGGCGAAGGCGGCCTCCAGGTCGGCGGGGCTGCTGACGGTCTGCCAGCCCTCGACGCCGATCTGGCTTGCCGGCGCACCCGCCAGCACCGCCGGGCGGCCGAGCGGTCGCAGCGGGTCGTCCTGGCCCTGCAGGGCGCCGGTCCAGCTGGCCAGGGCATAGACCAGCAACGCCAGGCCGGCCAGCTGGGCGAGTTTCTGCCCGTGGGTTTTCGGGCCGAACTCCAGGGCGCCGAGGAACAGCGCGGCGCCACCGGCGAGCAGGCCCCACAGCGCCAGCGAAAGCGGGCCGGGCAGCACCCGTTCGAGCAGCCACACCGAGACGGCCAGGAGCATGACGCCGAACAGGTTCCGCACGCCGGTCATCCAGGCGCCGCTCTTGGGCAGCAGCGCGCCGCCGCCGGCCCCGATCAGCACCAGGGGCGCGCCCATGCCCAGGCCCAGGGCGAACAGCTGCAGGCCGCCGCCGAGGGCGTCGCCGGTGCTGCTGATATACAGCAACAGGCCGGTCAGCGGTGCGGTAACGCAGGGCGAGACGATCAGGCTGGAGAGCACCCCGAGGGTGGCCGCGCCGGCGACGGTGCCGCCGCGGGTCTGTGCCGCCTGGCGGTCGAGGCGCTCGCGGATGAACGCCGGCAGGCGCAGCTCGAACAGGCCGAACATGGCCAGGGCGAACAGCGCGAAAAAGGTGGCGAAGGGCACCAGTACCCAGGGCGACTGCAGCATGGCCTGCAGGTTCAGGCTGGCGCCGAACACCCCCATCAGCGCGCCGAGCGCCGCATAACAGGCGGCCATCGGCAGCACGTAGGCCAGCGACAGGACCAGGCCGCGGCCGTTGCTCGGGCGTCCGCGCAGCACCACGCCGGAGAGGATCGGCAGCATCGGCAGCACGCAGGGGGTGAAGGTCAGGCCCAGGCCGGCGAGGAAGAACAGCGCCAAATCGCGCCAGTTCCAGCTGGAGTGCGTGCCGCCGGGGAGGGCGACGCCGGCAGCCAGGCCGCCATCGATTGCCAGCACCTCGGTTTCCGGCGGATAGCACAGGCCCTTGTCGGCGCAGCCCTGATAGGTCACCTGCAGGTCGAACGGGACCTGGCCGGGGCTGCTGCGGGGCAGCTCGACGTCGAGCACGCCGTAGTACACCTCGACCTCGCCGAAGTAGTCGTCGGTCTTGTGCTTGCCGGCCGGCAGTTGCGCCTCGCCCAGGCCGACGTCGGCCGGTTCGCTGGTGAACTTGAAGCGGTGCTTGTAGAGGTAATAGCCCTCGGCGGCGACGAAGCGCAGCTTGATCGCATCGGCCGAGCTGTCGACCAGGCTCAGCTGGAATGCCTCGCGCACCGGCAGGAAATCGGCACTGTTGTTCAGCGCCGCGCCCAGTGGCGCCGAGGCGGGACGGTTGTCGAGCAGGCCGGCGCTGGCGGGCAGGGCGAACAGCAGCAGAAGCAGGCAGAGCAGGCGGCGCATGGAAGTCTCGTCTTTGGCTGGTGCCTGCATCATAACCAAGCCGGCGCGGAGGGGGCAGGGTGCAGGCTGTAAGCGGTCGTGTCCAAGGCGCGGATGGTCGGCCGCGCCGCTGGCCGCCTACAGGCGGAACGCCTGCACCGCGGTGTGCAGCTGCTCACCCAGGCGCAGCAGTTGCTCGCCCTGCTGGCGCCCGGTGCCGATGCGCAGCAGGTTGTCGCCGCCGAGCTGGTGAATGCGCTCGCTGTGGCCGCGGATTCCGCTGACCGCGTCGCTCTGCTGGGCGGTGGCGGCGGCGATGCGCTCGGCCATGCTGGCGATGGTGCGGATTGCCGCGACTATGTCGTCGAGGGCGCCTTCGGCGGCCTCGGCCTGACTGGCGGTGGTCTCGGCGTGCTCGACCTGGGCGCGCATGGCGTCCACCGACTGGCGTGCGGCCTGCTGCAGGCGCGCGATCAGCTCCTGAATCTCCTGGGTGGCGCTGCTGGTGCGCTGCGACAGCGAGCGCACCTCGTCGGCGACCACGGCGAAGCCGCGCCCGGCATGCCCGGCGCGCGCCGCTTCGATGGCGGCGTTGAGCGCCAGCAGGTTGGTCTGTTCGGCGACGCCGCGGATCACCGTCAGCACATTGCCGATGGTGGCGGTTTCCTCGGCCAGGCGTTCGATGGCCTGGGCGTTGCCCTGCACCTCGCCGACCAGGGCGTGCAGCCCGCTCAGGCTCTGGCCGATGACCTGCTGGCCCTGGCCCAGGGCGAGGTCGGCATCGCGGCTGGCGGCGGCCGCATGGCTGGCGTCGCCGGCCACCTGCTGGATGGTGCATTCCAGCTCGCCGAGGGCATCGCGGATCTGCGCGGTGTCGCCGGCCTGGCGCTCGGCGCCAGCGTGCAGGCCGCCGCTGAGATCGGCCAGGGTACGACTGGAGCCGGCCACCTGCTCGGCGTGCAGGCGGATGGTGCCGACCAGTTCGACCAGGTAGGCGCGCAGGCGATTGAGCGAGGCCTCGATGTCGCACAGCTCGGGGGTGCGGGTGTCCAGACGAATGTCGCCGGCGAAGTCGCCCTCGGCCCAGGCCGACAGCGCCGGCACCAGTCGCTCGAGCAGACGGGTCAGGCGGCGTTGGAGGCGGTCGATGGTCAGGGCGATGAGCAGGATCAGGCCGATCATCAGGCCCTGGACCAGGCGGACCTCTGCCTGGATCCGCCCGTGCTCGGCACGTACCAGCGGCTCCAGGGCGCCCAGGGCCTGTTGCACGGCGTCGAGCCGCTGGCGGGTGAGCTGGAGCAGCTGGCCACGCTGTTCGATCAGCGCCTGGGTGCGCTGCAGTTCCGCCGGGTAGCGGGCCACCAGGCTGGCCAGGTCGCGCTTCAGGGCAATGCCGCGGTCCTGCGCCGGTTCGCTGGCGCCTTCGCTGCCCAGACCGAGCAGGGCGGCGAAGCCATCGCCGGCCGATTCCCGCTCCTCTGCCACGCCGAGCAGGGGCAGGGCGTCGAGGGCTTCGGCCTGGCGCCGCAGTGCGGTCAGCTCGCGCTCGACGTCGGCGGCCAGTTCGTTGCGGCCGCTGCCGACCAGCTTGTTGCGGGCATGGGCCAGACGCCCGAGGTGCTGGGCGGCGTCGAACAACGGGCGCCGGTAGCGGGCGGCAGGGGCAGAGTCGGCACTGTCGGCGTACTGGGCGAGCTGCTCGAGGGTGCCGGCCATCTCCCGTTCGGCCTGCAGCAGCAGGCCCTGGGGATCGCCGGCCAGCTTGCCGGCGGCGAGCAGCTCGCCGGCGGCGAAGTCGCGCAGCGCGACGAGACTCGGGCGCAGGTCCTCGGCCAGTTGCCCCGGCAGTGAGGCGACTGCTGGCTCCAGGCTGTCGATGGCCTGCAGCGCGGCGCTGTGGCGCAGCGCGTCGCCACTGTCGAGGTAGTCGAGGGTATTGCGGGCGACCTGCTGCTGGAACTGCTGCGACAGGCTCAGGTAGCGCGCCATCAACAGGTAGGGACGCTCCAGGGCGTGCTGCGACCACCAGAGCGTGGCGCCGAGGGCGATGCACACGGCTACCAGCAGCAGGGTATTGAGGTTGGTGAGGGACTTCAGGCGCATAGAACTCGACCGGCGATAAGACGGTGGAGGCCACCCCGTCCTGGGGCGACCGCTAAGTCTATGAACGTATTGCGTTTTGATGACGTCGGTGTGACAGCGTGGGCGGCTTCACACTTTCCGGGTGCGGCTTCAGTCGCTGAACAGCTCGACCCGGTTGCGTCCGCCGTGCTTGGCGCGGTACAGCGCCTCGTCGGCCTGCTGGGACAGGCGCTTGCTGTCCTGCTCGCCATTCAGCTCGGCGATGCCGGCGCTGAAGGTGCAGGACAGGTCCTGGGGTTGCGCCGGGTAGCGGATTTCGGCGAAACGTTGGCGGATCTCGTCGAGCACCCGGCGCGCGGCCTGGGCGTCGGTGCCCGGCATGACCACGGCGAACTCCTCGCCGCCGTAGCGGCCGATGTGGTCGCTCTTGCGCAGGCGCTGCTTGAGGAACAGCGCCAGGCTCTTGATCACCCGGTCGCCCATGGGGTGGCCGTAGGTGTCGTTGACCTTCTTGAAGAAGTCGATGTCGAGCATGGCGAAGCTCAGCGGCTGGTCGTCGCGCTGGGCGCGGTAGCGTGCGTCTTCGAGCAGCTGCAGGGTGTGGGTGTGGTTGTACAGGCCGGTCAGGCTGTCGCGCACCATGCGCGCCTTGAGGTTGCGCGCGCGGGCGGCGCGATTGCGCACGGTGGCGATCAGGTGGCGCGGCTTGATCGGCTTGGTGAGGAAGTCGTCGCCGCCCTCGCTCATGGCGTCGAGCTGCTTGTCCAGGTCGTCCTCGGCGGACAGGTAGATGATCGGCACGCTGACATAGCGGTCGTTGTGACGGATCACCTTGGCCAGCTCGGTACCGGTGCAGTTCGGCATGTACATGTCGAGGATGATCAGGTCGGGCTGGAATTCGGCCAGCTCGGCCATCGCCTGGATCGGCTCGGTCAGGGTGCGGGTGACGATGCCGGCGCCGTTGAGCACCCGTTCGGTGTGGGTGGCCTGGGCCCGCGAATCGTCGATGATCAGCACCCGGTAGGGGTCGTACTGGGCGACATGGGTGAGCACCTCGATGCGCTCGAGCAGGGTGGAGGCGTCCAGGGTGCCGGTGAAGAACTCCTGGCCGCCGGCGCGCACCGCCGCCAGGCGGGTCGGGGTGTCGGTGTCGTGGTGGCTGTAGAACAGCAGCGGGATCTTCTGCTCCAGGCCCTGCTGCACCGCTTCGGCCAGTTGCAGGCCGCAGCCCGGCCCGGAGAAATTCACCTCCATGAGGATGGCCGCCGGGTGGCGCTCGAGCATCGCCGCGCGGAAGGCATTGGCGCTGTCCAGCGGTTGCGCGGTCATGCCGAAGAACTCCAGCTGCTGGGCCAGGCGTTCGGCGCGCTCGAGGTGTTGCAGGGCCAGGTAGACCGGCTTGCGCAGCGGCGGCAGGACGGTCTGCTCGAAGCTGTCGCCGTGGCGCAGGCCGGTGCGTGACAGGCGCTGCATCAGCTGGTTGAGTTCACTGATCACGGCGCTGTTGAGGCGGCCGCGGTTGTCGGCGACGGCCTGCAGGCAGTGGCCGATGCCTTCGGCCAGCTGCAGGTGTTCGGCCTGCTCGAAGCGCTCGGCGTAGCGTTGCAGCAGCAGTGCCGCCTCGCCCAGTTCGTGCATGCTGGCATCGTTCCAGTCGAGGCGCTGCAGGCGCTGCCAGACCTCCAGCACCTGGCGGGCCTGGTTGATCACGCGCTGGGCGAAGTGCTGCTTGAGTCGATCGCGGCTGGGGTCGGTGTGCTCGGTCATGTCCCTGACTCTTGTCGTGGCGCTGAGGCCCGGCTGGCTGGTGGCTGCATGCTATCACTGTGGGGGCGCCACGCCAGTGCCGCCGATCTCATCTGACAGGCCTTCCATCCCGGAGAATCGACACGCCTCCGCAGCCTCATCGCGCTCGAGTTTGCCGGTCGGCGCTGCGCAGGGGCCTATGCTTCCCTTATAGTGCAAGACCGCCGCGCAACCTCCATCGGGGATTGTGGTCGGACAACCGAATGCCGTAGATGAAGGACTTTGCCATGCTGGACTGGAAGAAGGGCGCAGCAGGTGTGCGCGACAGCCTCGAAGACTCGGGCGACAACGCACGCAAGAAATCTGGAGGCGGCTGGCTCGGCCGCGGGGTAAGTAGCCTGGTCGGCCTCTACCTGCTGGCGGCGCTGGTGGTCGGCTGGTACTGGAGCCAGGAGCCCGAGCTGTTCCCGGTGCAGGCCCAGGCCCAGGCCGCGGCGCAGAAGGCCCAGCGGCAGATGGTCAATGGCTACACCACGGTGGAAACCCTCAAGCGGGTCGCCAGCACCCTGCTGGACAAGCCCGGCGGCTACCTGTCCAACGACATGGCGCCACCGGGGCTGTGGCTGGACAACATGCCGAGCTGGGAGTACGGCGTGCTGGTGCAGGTGCGTGACCTGTCGCGGGCGCTGCGCAAGGACTTCGCCCGCTCGCAGTCGCAGTCCACCGAAGACGTCGACCTGGCCAAGGCCGAGCCGCGCTTCAACTTCGACAACAAGAGCTGGGCGCTTCCGGCCTCCGAGTCGGAGTACCGCGAAGGGATCAGGCTGCTCGACCGCTACCTGGCCCGTCTGGCCGACCCGAGCAAGCCCGGCGCGCAGTTCTTCACCCGTGCCGACAACCTCAACAACTGGCTGGGCGATACCGCGACCCGCCTCGGCTCACTGTCGCAGCGCCTGTCCGCCAGCGTCGGCCAGGTGCGCCTGAACACCGATCTGCCGGACCCGGCCCTGGCCGAGGAAGGCACCGGCGGCATCGCCGAGGGCATCTACGAGACGCCGTGGATGCAGATCGACAACGTGTTCTACGAGGCCCGCGGCCAGGCCTGGGCCCTGTCCCATCTGCTGCGCGCGATCGAGGTGGACTTCGCCGATGTGCTGGCGAAGAAGAACGCCACCATCAGCCTGCGGCAGATCATTCGCGAGCTGGAGGCCGCCCAGGAAACCCTGTGGAGCCCGATGATCCTCAATGGCAGCGGCTACGGCCTGCTGGCCAACCACTCGCTGGTGATGGCCAACTACATCTCGCGGGCCAATGCGGCGATCATCGACCTGCGTACCCTGCTGAGCCAGGGCTAGTGGCGCCGTCAGAGCGCGAGGCGGCCCATCGCGCCGCCTCCGATGCCGAGCTGGTGGCCTGGGTCGACACAGACGACCGCCCGCTAGGCAGCCTGCCGCGCGCCGAGCTGAGCCGACGCGGCCTGATCGGTCGTGGCACCTTCATCCTCCTGTTCAACTCCGCCGGCCAGCTGTGCGTGCACCGGCGCACCCTGAGCAAGGCGCTGTATCCCGGTTACTGGGACGTGGCGGCCGGCGGCATGGTACTGGCCGGCGAAAGCTACGCCGAATCGGCGACCCGCGAGCTGGCCGAGGAACTGGGCATCGCCGGGGTCGAATTGTGCGAGCACGAACGCTTCTTCTTCGACCAGGCCGGCAATCGCCTGTGGTGCGCGGTGTATTCGGCGCAGTCGGATGCGCCGCTGATCCTGCAGCCGGAAGAGGTGCTCGAGGCGCACTTCATCGCCCCGCAGCAGGCGCTGGCCGAGAGCAACGAAAAGCCCTACTGCCCGGACTCGCTGGAGGCGCTGCGGCGCTACCTGGCGGGCTGAGGCCGTCGATCGACGGTGACTGTGCAACATAGCGCGGCATTGCCGTGCGCTATGTTGGACGGGGTCGCCTATCTGTCGGCTAATGGCGCAAATTTGTACTTAGCAACGGCGGGCTTTGCCTTTACACTGCGCGCCCTCTAAGCCCGAGCCGTCCAGCTCGGCTGCGCTGCCCCTGCCAGAGTGGGGCTTCGCGGCTGATAGCCATCAGCCAGTCGCTATCCTGACCCCTACGAGGACAAGCCGGTGGTCAAGAAAGCTTCGTCATTGTCCGCCCTCGGCGGCCTGGTGTATTCCACCGACAGCGGCCGGCATTGCCCGGACTGCAGCCAGCCGGTGGACGCCTGCATCTGCCACAAGACCCAGATTCCCGCCGGTGACGGCATCGCCCGCGTGCGCCGCGAGACCAAGGGCCGTGGCGGCAAGACGGTGACCACCGTCAGCGGCGTGCCCCTGGCCGAAGAGCCGCTCAAGGAACTGGCCAGCGCGCTGAAGAAGCGCTGCGGCTGCGGCGGTGCGCTGAAAGACGGGGTGATCGAGATCCAGGGCGATCACGTCCAGCTGCTCCTCGACGAACTGCTCAAACGCGGCTTCAAGGCGAAGAAGTCCGGCGGCTAGCCGGGCTCTTTTCCCAAGTCTTCTAAACTTTCTCGGCAAGTCGCGGGTCGACTGCCGGGCTTTGTTCATTTGCTCACTCTAATCTGCTGTTGCCCGGGCTGACCCCCTGGCCTCCATCTCTAGCAAGGGAGAACTCGATGTCTGCACGACGCACACGCAAAGATGACGGTAGCCAGTGGACGGTCGCGGACAGCCGCAGCGTCTACGGCATTCGTCATTGGGGCGCGGGGTATTTCGCGATCAATGAAAGCGGCCGCGTCGAGGTGCGCCCCAACGGCCCGGGCAGCACGCCGATCGACCTGTTCGCCCAGGTCGAGGAGCTGCGCGAGAGCGGCCTGAGCCTGCCGCTGCTGGTGCGCTTCCCGGACATCCTGCAGGACCGCGTGCGCGGCCTGACCGGCGCCTTCGACGCCAACATCGCGCGCCTCGGCTACCAGAACCAGTACACCGCGCTGTACCCGATCAAGGTCAACCAGCAGGAGGCGGTGGTGGAGAACATCATCGCCACGCAGAACGTCTCCATCGGCCTGGAAGCCGGCTCCAAGCCGGAGCTGCTGGCGGTGCTGGCGCTGGCGCCGAAGGGCGGCACCATCGTCTGCAACGGCTACAAGGACCGCGAGTTCATCCGCCTGGCGCTGATCGGCCAGAAGCTCGGCCACAGCGTGTTCATCGTCATCGAGAAGGAATCCGAGGTGCAGCTGGTGATCGAGGAGGCGGCCGAACTCAAGGTCGCCCCGCAGATCGGCCTGCGCGTGCGCCTGTCGTCGCTGGCCTCAAGCAAGTGGGCCGACACCGGCGGCGAGAAGTCCAAGTTCGGCCTGTCGGCGGCGCAGCTGCTGTCGGTGGTCGAGCGTTTCCGCGAGGCGGGGCTCGACCAGGGCATCCGCCTGCTGCACTTCCACATGGGCTCGCAGATCGCCAACCTGGCCGACTACCAGCACGGCTTCCGCGAGGCCATCCGTTACTACGGCGAGCTGCGCGGCCTCGGCCTGCCGGTCGACCACGTCGACGTCGGCGGCGGCCTGGGGGTCGACTACGACGGTACCCACTCGCGCAACGCCAGCTCGATCAACTACGACATGGACGACTACGCCGGCGTGGTGGTGGGCATGCTCAAGGAGTTCTGCGACGCCCAGGAGCTGCCACACCCGCGCATCTTCTCGGAGAGCGGCCGCTCGCTGACCGCGCACCACGCGATGCTGATCGTGCAGGTCACCGATGTGGAGAAGCACAACGACGAGGTGCCGGTGATTGAGGACGTCGCCAGCCTGCCGGAGACCGTGCAGCACCTGGTCGAGCTGCTCGGCCCCACCGACATCGAGATGGTCACCGAGACCTACTGGCGCGCCACCCACTACATCAGCGACGTGGCCGCGCAGTACGCCGAGGGCAAGGTCAGCCTGCGCGAGAAGGCCCTGGCCGAGCAGTGCTATTTCGCCGTGTGCCGGCGCCTGTACGACTCGCTGAAGGCGCGCCAGCGCTCGCACCGCCAGGTGCTCGACGAGCTCAACGACAAGCTGGCCGACAAGTACATCTGCAACTTCTCGGTGTTCCAGAGCCTGCCGGACACCTGGGCGATCGATCAGGTGCTGCCGATCCTGCCGCTCAACCGTCTGGACGAGGAGCCGCTGCGCCGCGCCGTGCTGCAGGACCTGACCTGCGATTCCGACGGCAAGATCAAGCAGTACGTCGACGAGCAGAGCATCGAGACCAGCCTGCCGGTGCATGCACTGCGGGAGGGCGAGGACTACCTGCTGGGCATCTTCCTGGTCGGCGCCTACCAGGAGATTCTCGGTGACATGCACAACCTGTTCGGTGACACCGACTCGGTGAACATCTACCAGAATCAGGACGGTAGCGTGTATCACGCCGGCATCGAGACCCACGACACCATCGAGGACATGCTGCGCTACGTGCACCTGTCGCCGGAGGAGCTGATGACCCACTACCGCGACAAGGTGGCCAGCGCCAAGATCAGCGCCCGCGAGCGTACCCAGTTCCTCGATGCCCTGCGCCTGGGCCTGACCCGCTCCTCCTACCTGGCGTCCTGACGCTTCGCCGCCCAATGAAAACGCCCGGCTCGTGCCGGGCGTTTTCGTTTCCGCCGGCGCTCAGCCGATGTAGCCGACGCCGCGGGCCATCAGCGCCGCCAGCAGCGGAATCAGCAGCAGCAACAGCAGCTCCAGGCGGATGACCAGGGTCACCCGCCGGGCCTGGCTCGCGCTGACCTCGGGCAGCTGGCCGGCCTTCAGGCTCTTGCGCCAGCCGAGGAACAGCAGGGTCGGCACGATCGACAGCAGGCCGACCAGGACGAACAGGGTGAGCTTGGCGTGGAACAGGCCGTTGTGCAGGTAGTAGTCCAGGCCCTTGGCGAACCACAAGGCCCGCGCCGCGCCGGTGAGCAGCACCAGCACGGCGCTCATGCCATAGGCGGCGTCGAGGCGCACCAGGCTGCGCGCCCGCTGCAGGTCCAGGGGCAGCTTGAACAGCTGGTGTTCCAGGGTCAGCAGGGCGAACAGGACGAAGATCGACAGGTAGTGCAGGTAGGCAGCAATGGCTTCGGCCATGGGAGTTTCCTTACTCGGTGGAACAGTCGGTTGGGCGTGGGTGGGTCGGCCCGGGGGCGCCGAACCACGCGTCGCGGCGGGTCAGGCGATACGCATAGCCACCCAGGCTGAGGCTTCGCAGTAGCATGAAGGCAAGGAAGGCCAGCCACAAGCCGTGGTTGCCCAGGGGCTGCAGCAGCCAGCCCAGCGCCAGGCTCGGCAGCAGCGCCAGGAGCATGGCGTCGCGCATCTCCCGCGCCCGGGTGGCGCCGATGAACAGGCCGTCGAGCAGGTAGCTCGACACCGCGATCACGGGCAGCAGGGCCAGGTAGGGCAGGTAGTCGAAGGCCGTGGCACGGACCACCGCGATGTCGGTCTGCAGGGCGATGAACCAGCGGCCGCCGAACCCGAAGAACAGGGCGAAGCCGAGGCTAGCCAGCAGCGACCAGCCGGCGGCGACGATCAGGCTGCGGCGCAGGGCCCGGCGGTCGCCGGCGCCGAGGGCGTGGCCGCACAGCGCCTCGACGGCATGGGCCAGGCCATCGAGGGCATGGGCGGTGAGCAGCAGGCCGTTGAGCAGCAGGGCGTTGGCCGCCACCGTGGCGTCGCCCAGGCGGGTACCCTGCACCGTGACCAGGAAGAACACCGATTGCAGCGCCAGGCTGCGGATAAAGATGTCGCGATTGACCGCCAGCAAGGGGCGCCAGCTGGCCCAGCGGTGCAGCAGCGGCCACTCGATGCCGCCGGCATAGGCGGCCAGGGCGCGCCGGGCCAGGTACAGGCCGAGCAGTGCGCCGCTCCATTCGGCCAGCACCGAGGCCCAGGCGGCGCCGGCCACGCCCCACTGCAGGCCGAGCACCAGCAGCAGGTCGAGGGCGACGTTGAGCAGGTTGGTGGTCAGCAGGATGGCCAGCGGTCCGCGGGCGTTCTGGGTGCCGAGCAGCCAGCCGATCAGCGCGTAGCTGGCCAGTGCCGCCGGCAGGCCGAGCAGGCGGATGTGCAGGTAGCTGCGCGCCAGCTCGTCGAGGGCCGCCGAGGGCTGCATCAGGCTCAGGGCCAGGCCGCTGAAGGGCAGCGCCAGGAGCATCAGCAGCAGCGCCAGGCCGCCGGCCAGCAGCAGGCCCTGGCACAGCACCTGGCGCAGGGCGCCGCCGTCCTCGCGGCCGGCGGCCTGGGCGGCGAAGCCGGTGGTGCCCATGCGCAGGAAGCCCACGGTCCAGGCCAGCAGGGTATACAGGCTGGCGCCGACGGCCACGGCGGCGAGCTGATGGGCGTGGGGCAGGTGGCCGACCACCGCGCTGTCGACCAGCGCCACCAGCGGCACGGACAGGTTGGAGAGGATCATCGGCGCCGCCAGGGCCCAGACCCGTTGGTGGGTCGGACGGTGACGCCAGGCATCGCGTAGCAAGGACATAGGGGCTCCCGGACAGCGCTGCAGTATACGGAAGGCGTCGCCGCGCCGATAAGCCGGGTGCCGGCCCGGGCTGTGCGCGGCCTGGCAGCTTGCCGGCCGGGCCCTGGGCTATAGTGTCCGGCGTCCGCACCCGCCATGTCTGGAGCCCGCAATGCCGAACAAAGGACTGCTTCTGGCACTTGTCCTGAGCCTGCTCAGCGCCTGTGATTCCTCCACCGAGCCGGCCCAGGTCAGCGCCACGCCGGCGTCGGCACCGGCCAGTAGCGCCCCGCCGGCGCCGCCCCGGGTCGACCGCGAGGCCCTGGCCGCGCGCTATGCCGGTCGCGAGCTGAGCGTGGTGGATGTCTCCGAGGTGCAGCTGGACGGCGCCAGTGCCCTGTCGGTGAGTTTCTCGGTGCCGCTGGAGCCCGAGCAGAACTTCGCCGAGCGCCTGCACCTGGTCGACAGCAAGACCGGCAAGGTCGATGGTGCCTGGGAGCTGGCCGACAGCCTGATGGAGCTGCGCCTGCGCCACCTGGAGCCGCGACGCAAACTGGTACTGACCGTGGATGCCGGCCTGCGCGCGGTCAACGGCGCCGAGCTGGCCGGCGAACATATCAGCCGCGTGCAGACCCGCGACCTGCAGCCCAGCGTCGGATTCGCCAGCCGCGGCTCGCTGCTGCCGACCCGGCTGGCCGAAGGCTTGCCGGTGATCGCCCTGAACGTCGACCGGGTCAACGTCGAATTCTTCCGCATCAAGCCCCAGGCGCTGCCGCGCTTTCTGGCCCAGTGGGGGCGCAGCAGCAACCTGGAAACCTGGGAGGCGCAGCAGCTGCTGCCGATGGCCGAGCTGGTGTATGGCGGACGCTTCGACCTCAACCCGGCGCGCAACACCCGCGAGACCCTGCTGCTGCCGCTCGCCGGCCTGCCACCGTTCCAGCAGCCAGGGGTGTACCTGGCGGTGATGCGCGAGGCCGGCAGCTACGGCTACTCGCAGCCGGCCACGTTGTTCAGCCTCAGCGACATCGGCCTGTCCGCCCACCGCTACGGCCAGCGCCTGGACGTGTTCACCCAGGCCCTGGCGGGTGGCCAGGCATTGGCCGAGGTCGAGCTGGAGCTGCTCGATCACAAGGGCCGGGTGCTGGCCGCGGGCAAGACCGACGACGCCGGCCATGCCGAACTGCCGTTGCCGGCCAAGGCCGATCTGCTGCTGGCGCGCCAGGGCGAGCAGACCAGCCTGCTGCGCCTCGCCGGGCCGGCCCTGGACCTGGCCGAGTTCGATATCGCCGGGCCCAAGGCGCAGCCGTTGCAGTTCTTCGTGTTCGGCCCGCGGGATCTCTATCGCCCGGGCGAGACCGTGCTGCTCAATGCCCTGCTGCGCGACGCCGACGGCCGCGCGGTGCCGGCCCAGCCGGTCAGCGTCGAGGTGCGCCGGCCGGACGAGCAGGTCAGCCGCAAGTTCGTCTGGCAGGCTGATGACGCCGGCCTCTACCAGTACCAGCTGCCACTGGCCGAGGAGGCGCCGACCGGGCGCTGGCAGTTGCTGCTCGACCTTGGCGACGGCCAGCCGCAGCTCTACGAGTTCGCCGTCGAGGACTTCCTCCCCGAGCGCCTGGCCCTGGAACTCGAGGGCCGCGACAGCCCCTTCGCCCCGGCCGAGCAGGCCGAGTTCGCGGTGAGCGGGCGCTACCTCTATGGCGCCCCGGCCGCCGGCAACCGCCTCAGTGGCCAGCTCTACGTGCGCCCGCTGCGCGAGGCGGTGGCCGGCCTGCCGGGCTATCAGTTCGGCTCGGTCACCGAGCCGGAACTGAGCCAGGACATCGAACTGGAGGAAACCACCCTGGATGAGCAGGGCCAGGCCCGGCTGGAGATCGACAGCCGCTGGCGCGACGCCAGGTCGCCGTTGCAACTGATCCTCCAGGCCAGCCTGCAGGAGTCCGGTGGCCGCCCCATCACCCGCCGCCTGGTGCAGCCGGTGTGGCCGGCCGAGCGCCTGCCGGGGCTGCGCGGCCTGTTCGACGGCGAGCAGGTCGACGCCGACAGCCTGGCCGAGTTCGAGGTGCTGGTGACCGACGCCGCCGGGCGCAAGTTGGCCGCCGAGCAGCTGACGGTGCGCCTGGTGCGCGAGCGCCGCGATTACTACTGGAACTTCTCGGCGAGCGACGGCTGGAGCCACCACTACAACGAGAAGTACCTGACCCTCAGCGAGCAGCCGCTCAGTGTCGCGGCCGGCGCCACGGCGAAGGTCAGCTTCCCGGTGGAGTGGGGGCCGTACCGGGTCGAGGTGATCGACGGCCAGACCGGCCTGCTCAGCAGCCTGCGCTTCTGGGCCGGCTACCGCTGGCAGGACAACGCCGGCGGCGGTGCGGTGCGCCCGGATCAGGTCAAGCTGGCCCTGGACCAGCCGGCCTATGTCGAGGGCGACACCGCCCAGGTCACGGTCACCCCGCCGGCCGCCGGCAACGGCTACCTGCTGGTCGAATCCAGCGACGGCCCGCTGTGGTGGCAGGAGATCGAGGTGCCGGCCGAGGGCAAGCGCTTCGAGATTCCCATCGCCAAGGCCTGGGCGCGCCACGACCTGTACGTCAGCGCCCTGGTGATCCGCCCCGGCGAACGGCAGGGCAACGCCACGCCCAAGCGCGCGGTCGGCCTGCTGCACCTGCCGCTCGAGCGCGCGCCGCGCAAGCTGGCGCTGCGCCTCGAGGCCACGGAGAAGATGCGACCCCAGCAGCCGCTGAAGATCAAGGTGCAGGCGCGCAACGCCGATGGCAGCGTGCCCCGGCGGGCCCGGGTGCTGGTCGCCGCGGTGGATGCCGGCATCCTCAATATCACCGGCTACTCCACTCCCGACCCCTTCGCCGCGCTGTTCGGCCGCAAGGCCTACGGCGCCGATCAGCTGGATGTCTACGGCCAGCTGATCGAGGCCGGCCAGGGCCGGGTGGCCAAGCTGGCCTTCGGCGGCGACGCGGCCCTGGCCGCCGGCGGCAAGCGCCCGGACACCAGCGTGCTGATCGTCGCCCTGCAGAGCCAGCCGCTGTGGCTGGACGAGCAGGGCGAGGGTGAAGTCAGCCTGGACATCCCCGACTTCAACGGCGAGCTGCGCCTGATGGGCCAGGCCTGGACCGACGAGCGCTACGGCATGGCCGAGGCCAAGACCCTGGTGGCCGCGCCGCTGATCGCCGAACTGTCGGCGCCGCGCTTTCTCGCCGGCGGCGACGAAACCCGCCTGGCGCTGGACCTGCACAACCTGTCCGGCCGGGCCCAGCAGCTGCAGGTGCAGCTGGCCGTCGAGGGCCAGCTGCAACTGGCAGACGCGGCAGAGGCGGTGCACGGCATTCGCCTGGACGCAGGCGAGCGGCGCATCCTGCGCCTGCCGGTGCGGGCCCTCGGCGGCTACGGCCAGGGGCGCATCGGCGTCGAGGTGCAGGGCCTGACATTGCCCGGCGAGTCGCTGCCGCCCTTCACGCGCCAGTGGACCCTGGGCGTGCGCCCGGCCTACCCGGCGCAGCTGCGGCAGTTCCGCGCGGTGCTCGAGGACCAGCCCTGGCGCCTGCCGGACGACGCCCTGCAAGCCTTCGAGCCGGCCGGACTGGAGGCGCGCCTGCAGCTGTCCAGCCGCCCGCCGCTCAACCTCGGCGAGCACATCCGCGCGCTCAAGGCCTACCCCTATGGTTGCCTGGAGCAGACCACCAGCGGCCTGTATCCGTCGCTCTATGCCGACGCGGCGAGCCTCCAGCGCCTCGGCATCGCGGCCGAGCCCGAGCCCCAGCGGCGGAGGGCTATCGAACTGGGCATCGAGCGCCTGCTGGGCATGCAGCGGCACAACGGCAGCTTCGGCCTGTGGGGCGCCGACGGCAGCGAGGAGTTCTGGCTGACGGCCTACGTCACCGACTTCCTCCTGCGCGCCCGCGAGCAGGGCTTCGGCGTGCCGGCCGAGGCGCTGAAGAAGGCCAGCGAGCGCCTGCTGCGCTACCTGCAGGAGCGCAACCTGATCGAGGTCGACTACAGCCAGGACGGCAACCACAGCCGCTTCGCCGTGCAGGCCTACGCCGGCTATGTCCTTGCGCGCAGCCAGCAGGCGCCGCTGGGCGCCCTGCGCAGCCTGTTCGAGCGGCGCGGCGACGCCCAGTCCGGCTTGCCGCTGGTGCACCTGGCCGTGGCCCTGCAGAAGATGGGCGATGCGCCGCGCGCCGAGCAGGCCCTGGCCGCCGGCCTGGCGCGCGGCCGCGACAGCCAGCGCTGGCTGGCCGACTACGGCAGCGCGCTGCGCGACCAGGCGCTGATCCTGGCCCTGCTGGAGGAACACGAACTGGCCGCCGGCAGCCGCGAGCAACGGCTGTTCGCCCTGGCCGACGAAGTCGCCAGCCAGCGCTGGCTGTCGACCCAGGAGCGCAACGCCCTGTTCCTGGCCGGGCGCACCCTGCTCGGCAAGCCCGAGGCGGCCTGGACGGCCCAGCTGCAGAGCGGGGCCTTCGCCTTCAGCCTGAGTGACGCCCAGCCGGGCCTCAAGCTCGAGGGCGAGCAACTGGCCGCGCCGCTGACCATCAGTCACGCCGGCGCGGCGCCGCTGTACCAGCATCTGACCCTGTCCGGCTACCCGCGCGCAGCGCCGGCGGCCGGCGGCGAGAACCTCAGCATCTTCCGCGAGTACCTGGGCATGGACGGCCGCCCGCTGGACTTAGGGGCGCTGAAGAGCGGCGAGCTGGTGCTGGTGCACCTGACCGTGGCGGCCAAGCAGCGGGTGCCCGATGCCCTGGTGGTTGACCTGCTGCCGGCCGGCCTGGAGCTGGAAAACCAGAACCTGGCGCAGAGCGCCGCCAGCCTGGCCGATGCCGGCAGCGCCGTGCAGGAGTGGCAGCGTTCGATGCAGAGCGCGCGGCTCAAGCACCAGGAGTTCCGTGGTGATCGCTACGTCGCCGCCCTGGACCTCTATGGCCACGGCACCACCCACCTGCTGTACCTGGCGCGCGCCGTGACCCCGGGCAGCTACCGGGTGCCGCCGCCCCAGGTCGAATCCATGTACCGGCCGAACTGGCAGGCCCTGGGCGAGTCGCCGGGGCACCTGGTGATCGAGGAGCGGTGAGGGCGAACCGGCCCGCCGCCCCAGAGGGGCGGCGGGCCGGGCCTATTGAATCAGGCCGCTGAGCAGCCACAGGCCGAGGAACAGCCACACCAGCCCGGCGATGATCGAGCGGCGCAGGAAGGCGCGCAGTGCGGCGTAGAGCAGCAGCAGGCCGATCACCAGCACGGCGATGCCGAGCAGCGACGGGGTGATGCCGAGGGCCTGGGACAGGCCCGAGATGAAGCCGGCGACCGCGCTGCCCATCAACTCGAAAAAGCCGCCCAGGGCCTCGACGACAAAGCGGATCAACTCGCCAAAGGCCCGGCCCAGCCACTCGAAAAAACTTTCCACCTGCATTCGACAAATCCTTTCCGCCCTGCGGCGCAGTGGGTAATCGCCGGCGAGCGCCGGCGGCAAAGGCGCCTAGTGTGCCACCGGCAGAGCAGATCCGCAGGCCTGGCGGACTGCTGTCAGGGGGAGGGCGGTTCTGCCTGGCGCGCGGATCAGTCCCGCGTTGCTGGACGTGCCAGCAGCCCGGATGCAATCCGTGGCAACGTCTTGCACTGCGTATGGGAGTGCCGGGGGCGAGCCAACTGGTCTGTGCAACTTCGGCCTGGATGGTTTCGGTTCGGAGCGCGGCAGGCAAGCTGGCGTGTGGCACGGGAGCGGATTCTACACATAGGGGATGTGTGCGTTCCCGAATCTCATCGGGGCTGCGGTAGTCGTTTGCGCTGCTAGGACTTTCAGCGAAAAACGGTGGTGAGCGAGCGTCGCTGGTCAGCGTCTCTTGTCAGTTGGGCAGGGTCGGGGCCTACTGCCTTGGGTGGCCCGAGCGGGGCGAGCGGCTCCGTTTCGCCCAGCTCGGGATATGAGGGTTACTGGCCGCTGATCAATTCGGTGACGTTGATCAGCATCGACTGGCCGACCGAGACATAGTCCGGATCGAGTATCGGCGAGCCGAGTTCCGCGTTGGCGAAGCGCGCCGCCTCCTGACGGCAGGCTTCTACCGCAGCCGGCAACAGCGCTACGACTGCAGCCTCGACATTGGGCTCCAGGTAATAGGTCCGGTCGATGGCAGCTCGGGCGTTGGCAAAATCTGCGTCGCAATGGCTGGCTAGCGCCGGGGCTGCCGCCAGCAGCGCGGCAGCTGCTGCAAGGTGACGTGACAGCATGTTCATGATGGATACCTCCTTGCTCACGGTTAGTTGGTGGCGGCGATGCTCGCACAGATGACATAAGCGGTGCCGTCGACTCTAGTGCTGCCGTTTGCCCTAGTCAGCGTGACCTCCCAAGATGCCTCGGCTATCGGGTAGCTTTGGGTCACCCGCCAATCGTCGTTGGTATTTTGTATGCCTCCGCTCAGGACCTTGTTTGTGCCGCTGCAGACTGCTGTACAGGAAATGGTGCTTGGATTGTTTTGGCCGGTAGGCGATTTGCAGCTCGCTGTCTTTTTCTCCCAGTTAGCCAGCCCCGGCATCCCCTGAGGTCCAGATGAGCCGGTCGCACCTTGTGGTCCTTGTGGTCCTTGTGGTCCTTGTGGTCCGACGCCACCTTGTGGACCCTGAGGGCCTGTGGCGCCGATTGCGCCAGTGTCACCTTTGGGGCCCTGAGGGCCGGTGTTGCCGGTCGTGCCCTGTGGGCCTTGCGGCCCCATGGGGCCAGCCTCACCCCGCGGCCCAGCGGGGCCTGTTTCACCCCGTGGTCCCATAGGCCCGGTTTCGCCTACCGAGCCCTGAGGGCCTTGAGGCCCCGCGTTGCCGACCGCGCCCTGTGGGCCCATGGGCCCGATTTCGCCTATCGGGCCCGGCAGGCCTTGAAGCCCGGTGTTGCCAGCCGCGCCCTGGAGGCCAGTCTCACCCTGCGGTCCCATTGGCCCTGCATCGCCCCTGTCTCCTTTATCGCCCTTGGCGCGTGCACAGCCTCCGCGCCCGTTCTCGCAATCCCATACGCGTTGTTCGAGGGCGCCTACTCCGCCCTTGAGGTTGGCTACGGTATGAGTCACATCGTGATCGGCCAGCGTCGTTCCGCTGAAGCCGAGCAGCGTGATGGATATGAATACCGCAGGAAGAGTCGCTGCCGCTTTTTGGGCTAGCCTGGCCAGTGTCGATCCCGCCACCGGATACTGCGCTTCAACCGGATAACTGTTTTCCATGATCAATGTCCTGTCGATAGTTGAGAGGCAATCGCTCCACTCGAACCTGGCGAGCCCGCCATTGATCTACCTGATCAGCCTTCCGTGAGGCGAAGTCGTCCCAGGGGCTGCCGCCTTCGCGGTAACCTCTGCTGTCGCGTTATGAGAGTGATGCCAGGGTTGCGTGCCAACTGATCCGGCTGAGCGGCCGACTTGGCCTGATATCAGTTTGATATTGGTTTAGGCAGGCGCGGATACTCTGTAAAGCCGCGAGCCGTGGAAAAATGCACCAGGTGACAGTATTCCGACGATCGGTAGATTTTGTGTGTTATGTCTGGTTGGTGGCGTCATTTTTACGACTTTTAGAGTAGTGGCTAATTGTAATCAATCACTCAATAAGTCGTTAAATTTAAAGGAGTTAGCGCTTTGATCTGGTGGTCGCAGTGGCGGCAGGTTGTCAGGCTCGGCAGGGCGCGTCGTCGAGCCTGGCTGATGGCAGCATTGCTGCTGATGCCGGCATCGCTGTGGCTGGCCGACCGGCTGTTTCCGCTGCCGCTGCCGGACGACGACCTGGCCCGGGTGGTGCTGGCCGAGGACGGCGCGCCGCTGTGGCGCTTCGCCGATGCCGAGGGGGTGTGGCGCTACCCGGTGAGCCCGCAGCAGGTCTCGCCCTACTACCTGCAGGCGCTGCTGACCTATGAGGATCGCTGGTTCTACCGGCATCCCGGGGTCAACCCCCTGGCCCTGGTGCGCGCCACCTGGCAGAACCTGCGCGGCGGGCGGGTGGTGTCCGGTGGCAGCACCCTGTCGATGCAGGTGGCGCGCCTGCTCGATCCCCACGACCGCTCGCTGGCCGGCAAGCTCAAGCAGCTGGCGCGCACCCTGCAGCTGGAATGGCACCTGTCCAAGGACGAGATTCTCGGCCTGTACCTCAACCGAGCCCCCTTTGGCGGCACCCTGCAGGGCGTGGCGGCGGCCAGCTGGAGCTACCTGGGCAAGTCACCGGCCAGCCTGACTCGCGCCGAGGCGGCCCTGCTCGCGGTGTTGCCCCAGGCCCCCAGCCGCCTGCGCCCGGACCGTCACCCGCAACGCGCCCAGGCGGCGCGCGACAAGGTGCTGGCGCGGTTGGCCGGCTTCGGCGTGTGGCCGCAGGCGCTGGTCGAGGATGCCCTGGAGGAGGCGGTGCTGCTGGCGCCGCGCCGGCAGCCGTCGCTGGCGCCGCTGCTGGCGCGGCGGCTGAATGTACCCGGCAGCCCGCCGCTGATCCGCACCACCCTCGATGCCGCGCTGCAGCGCCGCCTGGAGGACCTGCTGCTGGGCTGGCGCGCGCGCCTGCCGGAGCGCACCTCGGCGGCGATCCTGGTGGTCGAGCAGCCAAGCATGGCGGTGCGTGCCTACCTGGGCTCGGTGGATATCGGCGATGCCGCGCGCTTCGGCCATGTCGACATGATCAGTGCCGTGCGCTCGCCCGGTTCGACCCTCAAGCCCTTCCTCTACGGCATGGCCCTGGATGCCGGGCTGATCCATTCCGAATCCCTGCTGCAGGACGTGCCGCGGCGCTACGGCGACTACCGCCCCGGCAACTTCGCCGCCGATTTCAGCGGCGCGGTATCGGCCAGCCAGGCCCTGGCCAGCTCCCTCAACCTGCCCGCGGTGCAATTGCTGGAGGCCTACGGCCCCAAGCGTTTCACCGGCGAGCTGCGCCATGCCGGCGTGCCCCTGGCCCTGCCGCCGCTGGCCGAACCGAACCTGGCGCTGATCCTCGGCGGCGCCGGCAGCCGCCTGGAAGATCTGGTCAGCGGCTACAGCGCCTTCGCCCGTGGTGGGCGCGCCGCGCGCCTGCGCCTGCAGCCCGGCGACGCCCTGCACGAGCGGCGCCTGCTGTCCCCCGGCGCCGCCTGGATCGTGCGGCGCATCCTCAGCGGCCAGGCGCGCCCGGACCGCGACCCGCGGGCGCAACTGGTGCAGCGCCCGAGCCTGGCCTGGAAGACCGGCACCAGCTACGGCTTTCGCGATGCCTGGGCGATCGGAGTGGCGCCACGCCATGTGATTGGCGTGTGGATCGGTCGCCCGGACGGCACCCCGGTGCCCGGCCAGTTCGGCCTGGCCTCGGCCACGCCGCTGCTGCTGCAGGTGCACGACCTGCTGAGCAACCGCGACAGCCAGCGCGGCATTGCGTTGCCCGCAGACCCGCAGCCCGCCGAGGTCGGTGTGGCGGCGATCTGCTGGCCCCTGGGCCAGCCGTTGGAGCGGGGCGACCCCAACTGCCGGCGCCAGCGCTTCGCCTGGACCCTGGCCGGCACCACGCCGCCGACCCTGCAGGCGCTGGACCAGCCCCTCGGCCTGGGCCTGCGGGAGACCATCTGGCTCAATGCCGAGGGCCTGCGTGTCGATGCCGGCTGTGCCGGCGCCGAGGCTCGCGACATCGCCCTGTGGCCGGCGCCGCTGGAGCCCTGGCTGCCGCGCCGCGAGCGGCGCAGCGCGCGCCTGCCGGCGGTCGACCCGCGCTGCCCGCCAAGCCAGCCAGCGGCCGCCGCGCCCCTGTCGATCGTCGGCGTCAGCGACGGCGACCGCCTGCGCCGACCCGCCACCAGCGCCACACCGCTGCGCCTGAGCCTCTCTGCCCTGGGCGGCAGCGGCCGGCGCTGGTGGTTCCTCGACGGCCAGCCGATCGGCGAGAGCGCCGCCGGGGCGGTACTCGAGCAGACCTTCGCGCGCAGCGGTCACTATCGGCTCAGCGTGCTGGACGAAAGCGGACAGACCGCGCGGCTGGGGTTTCGCGTGGATGACTAGAGGGGCGATGGGCGCGCCTTCACTGTCGGCGGATGCCAGGATGTGGAGGATGCCGCGCAGCTTTTCACCCTGCGCATGGTCGAGGGTGGATAACGCTGGCTTATCCACCGCGTTTGGCTGGCCCGAGGCCGGTGCTGTTTTTGCGGCGGCAGCTGGCGGCGCTCCGCGCTATTACTCGGCCAGTTGCGTGATCCTGGCTTGGTGGATCAGATCCGTTCAGCCACCAACGGCAACTATGCGCTTGGCAGTTTGAGGTTTGTGGCAGAGGTGGAGCGCGTGCTGGGGCGGAGGATGATTCGCGGAAAGCCAGGGAGACCGAAACAAACTACCGAGGCCGACTTAAACCCTGGTCTGTCCCCTTGTTTGATCCTTTTTGCTTTTTGCATATCCCGCCAAAGGCGATAGGCTTTGGTCGGGGCGTTCGGCAGCGGCCCGATGCGAGAATAATTCCGGCTTCCGCCCAGACAGCACCCAAAGGTCGTTCAGGTCATGCGCAGTTCGCCCCCAGGCCAGAGTCCATTTCCCGCCCGACCAGCCGCCGTGCTCAGAACCTGGCGCTGGCTGGGGCTGCTGCTGGCCAGCCTTGTCGGGCTGGTCCAGGGCCATCAGACCATTGTCCTGTCCACCAGCGAGGGCTCGCCGATCCAGGACATCTCGGCCGAAGTCCTGAGCGAGGCCTACCAGCGGTTGGGCTATGCGCTGAGCGTCCGCCGGGTGCCCAACGTCCGCTCCTTGTGGCTGGCCAATTCGGGCAAGGTGGACGGCGAAGTCTCGCGCATCGCCGGCATGGAGCAGGAGCATGACCAGCTGATTCGCGTGCCGGTGGCCGTAAACACGATCGAAGTCGCCGCCTTTAGCATAAACGGCGCGCCGGAGATTCAGCGCTGGGAAGATCTGGCGGGCCTGCAACTGGTTTGCGTCAAAGGCTCCCGGGTCGTGGAGAAACATCTGGCGGAGCACAAGCTCCCCTGCCAGGCCGTGACGCATTTTTCCCAGTCCATTCGGATGCTGCAGAAAGGCCGGGTCCAGGTCGCGGTGATTCCCAAGGTGAACGGCCTGGCCGCCATCAAGAGCCTGGGCGCGAGGGGCATCGCCGTGAGCGATCGGATCCTCGCCCGGGAGCCGCTCTATCACTACCTGCACCGCAAGCACGCCGCCGTGGTGCCGCGCCTGAGTGAAGTCTTGCAGGCGATGGTGCAAAGCGGGCGCATCGAGGAGATTCATCGCGCCTACCTCGAGCGCCTGCGGGAACAATAACGCTGCCCCCGTTTTTCCGTTTGCTTCTTGTGCTATTGCGCCGCCAGTTGTTGCTTCATGGCCAGGGGCGCGCGCGGGCCGGGGAGGATGCCGTCCCGTCGGGAGACGGTCAGCAGGCGGTGGCTGGCGATGCCCGCGACTTCGTGGCCGCGGTCGCTCAGGGTGTTGATGATCTGGTTGACCGCGGCGGTGATCAGCATGCCGACCAGGCCGCCGCCGTTGTTGTTCTGGTTCTCCGCGGTACTGGCGCGGGCGCTGCCTTCCCACAGCAACTGGCCGTTGCGCAGGTCGACCAGCTTGGCGTTGGCGGTCACCGCGACTTCGCTGGTCACCAGCATGTAGCTGCTGCCGTACTCGCTGACCTCGATGTACAGGGCGGCATCGGCGCCGAAGATTTCGTGCAGCTTGGCCGGCGGCGCCATGTGCATTTCGGCAGCGTTCATCAGGCCGTTCTGCTTGAAGGTTTCGTCCACCAGTGCCACTGGCAGCACGTAGTAGCCGGCCTCGGCGAGCGGCAGGGTGACGTGGGACAGCACGCTGTAGCTGGCCTTGATGTCCGGCGAGCTGTTGATTGGCGGCAGCACCAGGATGGAGGCGGGGTTGCTCTGCTTGAACGCGGTGTAGTCGTAGGGCGTGGGGGTGGCGCAGCCGCCGAGCAGGCCGGTCAACAGCAGCAGGGCCAGGGCTTTGCAGGAGTTGAAGCGGATCATGGCGGGTTATCTCTCGGCGTTACGCAGCAGGAAGTCCATGTAGGCGGCGGACTCGGGGAACAGGCTCTTCTCGGTTTCGAACTGCTGGCGCACCTGGTCGGCCTTGCCGACCTGGGCGTAGAGCATGCCGAGGTGGGCATGCAGGCCCGGTGGCGGCACGGCGTTGCGCGCGCGGGCTTCCTGCAGGCCGGCTTCCAGGGCGGCGATCTGCTGCTCCGGGCCGCTGCCGTCGTTCTTGAAGTGTGCGTAGACCTGCTCCTGGTAGCCGGCCCAGTGGTAGAGCGGCTGGGGCTGGCTGACGCAGCCGCCCAGCAGGGTGGCCGAGGCCAGGGCGAGCAGCGTGACGTATTGGTGCATCTGCATGTGGATTCCTTTCCTTGGGGTTATTGCGCCGGGCGCCAGGCGCCGCTGTCGACACCGCCGACCAGGTTGTTGACCGCTTCGCGGATGGCCAGGTCGAGGACCTTGCCGTTGAGGGTCGAGTCGTAGCTGGCGGTGCCGCCGAAGCCGATCACTTCGCGATTGGACAGGCTGTACTCGCCGGCGCCCTGGGCCGAGTAGACCACCTCAGAGGTGCGCACGTTGACGATGTTCAGGTTGACCTTGGCGTAGGCGATCTGCGATTTGCCGCGGCCGAGGATGCCGAACAGCTGGTGGTCGCCGACTTCCTTGCGGCCGAACTCGGTGACGTCGCCGGTCACCACGTAATCGGCGCCGCGCAACTGCTGGCTCTTCTGGGCGATCTGGCTTTCCTGCTGGATTTCCGCGAGGTTGTCGCGGTCCAGCACGTTGAAGCGATTGGACTGCTGCAGGTGGGTGATCAGGATGGTCTTGGCCTGGCCGCCGAGGCGGTCGACGCCGTCGGAGAACAGCCCGCGCATGTAGCTGGAGCGGTTGTCGAACTTGCCCACCGCGATCGGGTTGCGGGGGCCCTGGTAGACGCTATGGGCCGAGGCGACCTTGGCGACCTCGAGGGTGCGCGATTGCTCGGTGGCGCAGCCGCTCAGCAGGCCGAGCAGGCTGACGGCAATTAGGGTTCTTTTCATCTACGCGTTCTCGTCGGGGGATTGATCTGCGGGGCGGAGCTGGATGGCATGCGCGAGCCGCCGGCTACAAGGCGCGGTCGCGGGCTGCGGGCAGGCGGTAGAAGGCGAGCTGGGGTAACAGCTGCGGGGGCGTCCATGACCATCGAGTCCTTGATCGGCGCACCCGCTTGGGCGGTGGCCGGGCGTTGCTGGGGGGCGCAGGGTGGTGGCAGCGGCCTGACCGCGACTGGGCCCAGGGTCTGTTGTATCGGCCGCGGAGTCTACAAAAGCCCAGGGGGGCTGGCCAGTAGCCATTTGCTCGGCGGCGGCGCTGGCCGTGAGCGAGTTCACGGCTGGGACGGTTATGTACGGCGAGGAACCTAAGGGGGGAAGGTTGATGCTGATCGGGGCGGCGCAGTCGGGCTGCCCGGTCATTCACTGCGACCCCTTTGGCTGTTGGCCGACCCACCAGCGCGATGGACGCAGGGAGGGGGCTGTGCCGTTTTCGTGGCTGACCTGGCCGTTCAGCAGTCCTGGCCCATGGACCCTTCTGGTGCCCGTCCGTTCTCAAGCCGCCCGACGCCACAGCGCAGCGTCAGGCGGTACGGCTGATACAACGCGTGGACTAGGCCGCCTTCGCATGCCTGACCCGTTCCACCGTCACCGGCACCGGGCGGCATACGGTGTTGCAGACCGGCGAGTGCTCCTTGGCGAACGTGAGCAGGTCGTCCAGTTCCGCGTCGCTGCAGTCGGCCTCGATGTCCATCTTGATGCGGATCTGCTCGTAGCCGACCGGCACGGAAGCATTCAGGTCGAGCAGGCCCTGCACGTCGATGCTGCCTTGCAGTTCGGTGGACAGCCTGCGGATCTGGATACCACGGGCGGCGGCGTGCAGCACGGTGGTGGTGGTCACGCAGCCGGCCAGGGCATGCAGCAGGAACTCGACGGGATTGGCGCCCTCGTTGCCGCCGAGCAGCACCGGCGGTTCGCCGTTGATGAACTCGAATGAGACGCTGCGCGAGGTGTCTTCGGTCCCGGCGCCATAGAAGTCCTTGATGGTCGAGCGATTCTCGCCGCCGTTGATCCATTGGTTGCGAGCACGGAACTCGAAACGAGCCAGGCTTGGATCGTTCTTGATGGCCTCCACGGTCTGCGTCATCTGCTGTACGTTCAGGCCGTTGCGCGTTTGGCTTTTTAGGGGTGTCATGGTGTCCTCCGGCGCCGCTTGCTTTTGTCGCGGCGCATCTACGATAGGCGCGTAAGTACCCGGCAGTAAGATGGCTTTTGGCCAAAACAGGGGCGTTCGTGCCACTGAATGAGGAGGCCGCCTTGAACCGTTCAGAACCGGGGCCGGTGGACGTCCTGATCGTCGCAGTCGCCGAGACTGCCGGCTCGTCCCTCTACGGCATGCTGGATGTGCTGCTGGCCGCGGGGCATGTGTGGCAGAGCCTGGTGAGCGGGGAACCGGGCCGCGCGCTGTTCCGCGTGCGCATCGTCTCGCCCGGCAAGGCGCCCTTCACCTGCGGCAACGGCATCCCCGTGGTGCCCGCCTGCGCGGTCGCCGACGAACCCAGGGCGGACATCCTGATCCTGCCCGAGCTCTGGCTGCGACCCGATGAAGGCCTGCACGGCCGCTACCCCGAGCTGATGGCGTGGATCCGCCGCCAGTATGCCGAGGGGGCCACCCTCTACTCCGCCTGTTCCGGCGCGGTCATGCTGGCCGAGAGCGGCCTGCTCGATGGCTGCGAGGCCACCTCCCATTGGGGCTATCGGGAGCTGTTCAGCAAGCACTATCCCAAGGTGTGCTTCCGCCCGGAGCCGAACCTGGTGTTTGCCAACAGTTCGGGGCGTATCGTCACCGCGGGGGGCACGACGTCCTGGCACGACCTGGCGATCCATATCATCGCCCGCCACGGCAGCCCGGGAGAGGCGCTGCGGGTGGCCAAGGTCTATCTGCTCAAGTGGCACGACGAAGGCCAGCTGCCCTATGAGTCCCTGGTCCGCCGGACCTTGCACGGGGATACCGTGGTGCGCGCCTGCGAGGCGTGGCTGGCCGAGCACTTCCGGGCGAGCGGGGTGATCCATGGCGTGGTCGAGCAGGCGCAGGTGCCCGCGCGCACCCTGAAGCGACGCTTCAAGGCGGCTACCGGCAGCTCGCTGCTCGAGTACCTGCAGAACCTGCGGATCGAGGAGGCGAAGCGCCTGCTGGAGTCCGGCTCGCTGCCGGTGGACGAGATCAGCGCCGCCGTCAGCTACGACGATCCGTCATTCTTTCGTCGCTTGTTCAAGCGCTGCACGGGCCTCACCCCGAGCCAGTATCGCCGCCTTTTCCACCCGGTGTTGAAGGCCACGGGCCACGGCCCCGAAGGCTGAGCGCCGAGCGGGGCCTGGGCGGGTCATGGTGTCGGCCGTGTTTGGTTTGGGCCGGGTGACTGCCAGTGCGGATCGGCCCAGTGCTCCAGCAGAAAGTCAATGAAGCAGCGCACCTTGGGCGCCAGCAGGCGGCCGCTGGGGTAGACCGCCCAGATGCTCGATTGCGCCTCGAGCGGGTAGTTGGGCAGCACCGGCATCAGGCGGCCGTCGGCCAGCTCCTGATGGATGCTCCACAGCGACTGAATGCTGATGCCCTGGCCGTTGAGGGCGGCGTCGCGCAGGCTCTCGCCGTGGTTGCTGCGCAGCGGGCCGCTGACCCGTACCACGGACTTCTCGCCGTTGGCGTGGCGCAGGGTCCAGTTGTGCTGTTCGTGCAGCACCAGGCACCGGTGCCGGGCCAGGTCGGCGGGCACTCGCGGCGTGCCCTGGCGCGCGAGGTAGGCCGGCGCGGCGCAGAGGATGCGCGTGCTGTCGGCCAGTCTGCGCGCGACCAGGCCCGGGTCGACCTGCGGGGCGATGCGGATGCCGAGGTCGAAGCCATCCTGCACCAGGTCGACGACCCGGTCGGACAGCTGCAGGTCGACCTTGAGCGTGGGGTAGCGCTCCAGGAAGCGCGCCAGCGCCGGGCCGAGGTGCAGCCGGCCGAAGGAGGCCGAACAGGTGATGCGCAGGGTGCCGCTCGGCTGCTGCGCCGGGGCGCTCAGGGCGGCCCGTGCCTCGGCCATGGTGTCGACCAGGCGTTGCGCGTAGTCGGCGAACACCCGGCCGTCCTCGCTGAGGCTGAGGGCCCGGGTGCTGCGGTGAAACAGGCGCGCGCCCAGGCGTTTCTCCAGCTGGGCCAGGCGGTGGCTGACCACCGCCGGCGACAGGTGCGCCTCGCGGGCGGCGGCGCTGAGGTTGCCGAGGGCGGCGATGCGCAGGAACAGCTGGAGGTCGTCTTCGTTCATTTTCAAAAAATATCGAACAGAGCTGGCGATTACTGGCTGATTATCGCTCCCTGTTGCCGCTAATACACTGTCGCCAATCATCGAGGAGAGGCGACCATGAAAGCGCAGGTACTCTATCGGCCGGGCGAGCCCGAGCAGTTCAGCTATCAGGAGTGGCCCCAGCCCGAGCCGGGGCCGGGGGAGGTGCTGGTGCGCCTGCACGCCACCAGCGTCAATCCGGCCGATTGCAAGATGCGCCGCAGCGGTTCGGCGCTGGCTCCGGATCTGCCGGCGGTGCTCGGCGCCGACCTGGCCGGCGAGGTGGTGGCGCTGGGCGCGGGCGTCAGCGGGTTCGCCCTAGGGGACCCAGTGTTTGGCTGCGCTGGCGGGGTGCGCGGCATGCCCGGCAGCTACGCCGAATACATCGCCGCCGATGCACGCCTGCTGGCCCCGTGCCCGCGCCGCCTGAGCCCGCGTCAGGCGGCGGCGCTGCCGCTGGCCGGCATCACCGCCTATGAGGGGTTGATCGATCGCGCGCGGCTGGCGCCGGGACAGCGCGTGCTGGTCTACGGCGCGAGCGGCGGCGTCGGCCATCTCGCCGTGCAGATCGCCAAGGCCTGCGGCGCCCACGTGACGGCGGCGATATCGACGCCGAACAAGGCCTCCCTGGTCCTGTCCCTGGGCGCCGATGAGGTGGTGCTATACCGCGAGGAAAGTCCCAAGCAGGCCGTGCGGCGCCTCACCGACGGGCTGGGTTTCGACCTGGTGTTCGATACGCTGGGCGGCGACAACCTCAACGTCGCCATCCAGGCCGCACGTCCGCAAGGACAGGTGGTGACCCTGGTGGCACGGCAGAACTACGACCTTAGTAGCGCCTTCGCCAAGGGCCTGAGCATCCATATCCTGTTCATGCTGATTCCGATGCTGCACGACCTGGGTCGCGCCCGCCACGGCGAGATCCTTCGCGAGCTGGCCCGGCTGGCCGATGGCGGCCTGATCGCGCCGCTAGTGGATCCGCAGCGCTTTGCCCTGGCCGACCTGGCGGCGGCCCATCGGCACCTGGAAAGCGGCGCGGCGCTCGGCAAGGTGGTGGTGGATATCCTCGATGCCGAGGCGCATCCGCAGTCCTAGCCCCAGCGGCTCAGGCATAGGCCTGCAGCAGCCAGAGCGCCGCCATGCCCACCGCCAGGGTCAGCAGCACCTGGCGGGTGCGCCAGGCGACGAACGCCGCCAGGCCGCCGGCCAGCAGGCGCTCATTGTCCATGGACAGGTCGACGGCGCCGTCGACGTTGACCAGGGCCGGCAGCACCAGGGCCGCCATCACTGCGGCCGGGACGAAGCGCAGGGCGCGCTGCAGGTAGGGCGGTGGGCTGCGGCGGCCGAGCATCTCGATGAACGACAGGCGCAGGGCGTAGGTGCCGACGCCGATGGCGAGGATGATCAGCCAGGCCGTGGTGTTGCTGGTCATGGGGCGTCCTTCGCGGGCGGTCGGGTGTCGATGGGCGGCGGGGCGGGTGGCTGCAGCTGTTCCACCAGCAGGCCGGCGCCGATGCCGCTGGCCGCCGCCAGAAACAGGCCCAGGTTGTACGGCAGGCGGGCGCCCAGCACCGCGACCACGCCGCCGGTCAGGGCCGCAGCCAGGGTCGCGCGGTCGACGATCGAGGGGATCAGCAGCACCAGGAAGGACAGCGGAATGGTGAACTCCAGGGACCAGCTTTCCGGCACTCCGGCGCCGAGAAAGATGCCGGCGGCGCAGGACGCCACCCAGACCAGCCACAACGGCAGCCCCGCGCCCAGGTAATAGAGGTGCTTGGCCGGGGCCTTCGGCTCGAGGGTGTAGCGGGTGATGCTCAGCGCATAGGCCTGATCGGTGAGCAGGTAGGCCATGGGCCAGCGCCAGCGCCGAGGCAGCCCCTGGAAGTGCGGGGCGATCGAGGCGCTGTACATGGTGAAGCGCGCGTTGATGACCAGCGCCGTGAGGATGATCACCAGCGGCAGGGTGCCGAGGTCCATCAGCTGCGCGGCCACCAGTTGCGCCGTCCCGGCGAAGATCACGAACGACATGGCCAGGGCGGCCCCGGGCGACAGCCCGGCGTCGATGGCGGCGATGCCGGCGATCATGCCGAACGGAATCAGCCCGGGAAGCAGCGGGGCGACTGCCTTGGCGCCGGCGGTGAAGGCCGGGTGTGCTGAGAGGGCCATGCTGTCTCCTGGCGCTGCCTGTCTGTGGGCGCCTGCCGGCGCATGCGGTGGTGGGGAGACGCCTTGCTGGCACGACACGGCACAAGCTTAGGGCGCCAGGCGCGGGCCCGGTGTTCCATTCACGACGCTCGATTGCCCTCGGCCAGGCCGGCCGGTGTTTCGTGGCGGCCGCGCTTGGCAACCGTGCGTCGGCCCGGGCCGCAGCCGGCTCATCTCTTCTCGCCGGTAGTCGATAACCCGGCAAGGCTGTCATAAGGCGGCTATTTGTGCACAATGTTGTATCCAAATAAGCCGTCAATCGACAATAACAACAGGAGACCTTCCATGCGCCTCTGGCAACGCAGCATTCAGTGGCAGCTGATCCTCAGCATGGGCGCGGCCCTGCTCGCCAGCATCCTGATCGTGGTGGGCATCTACACGGCGGTGGTCAATCGCCTGGCCGAGCGCTACCTGGTCGAGGAGGCGCTGCCGGCGAGCATCCTGGCCATTCGCAACGACCTCGAGCGGGTCCTGGCCGAGCCCCTCACCGCGGCCCGCGGCATCGCCCAGAACAGCCTGGTGGCGGACTGGCTGAGCAGCGGCGAGGATGCCGCCCAGCGCGACGCCTTCGCCCGCTACCTGACCGGCGTGCAGGCGCAGCAGAAGGCCCTGGTGACCTTTATCGTGGCCCTGGACAGCGGCAACTATTTCACCGGCCAGGGGCTCAAGCGCACCCTGACCCGTGGCCCGGCGGACAACGGATGGTTCTATGGCTTCGTCGACAGCGGCAAGGAGCGCTCGCTGGATATCGACATCGACCAGAGCACCCGCCAGCCGACCCTGTTCATCAACCAGCGGGTCGCGGTCGGCGGCCAGACCCTGGGGGTGGCCGGCCTCGGCTTCAGCCTCAGCGCCATGTCCGAGATGATCCGCGACTTCCGCTTCGGCGAGGCCGGACGGGTCTACCTGGTCAGCGCCGATGGGCGGGTCAAGGTGCACCCGCAGTCGGAACTCAACGACAGCCGCGAGCTGGCGCAACTGGTCGGCGCCGAGGCGGCCGGCGGACTGCTCGGCAAGCGCCGCGAGGCCCTGCGCTTTGAGCGTGATGGTGAAGCCTACCTGGCCATCGCCCAGCCCTTGCAGGCCCTGGACTGGTTGCTGGTCAGCGAGATTCCCGAGGCGGAAATCTACGCCGAGGCGCGCCAGGCCCTGTGGACCAGCAGCCTGATCGGCATCGCCGTGGCCCTGCTGTTCCTCGGCCTGGTGGTGCTGCTGGCCCGGGGCCTGGTGCGGCCGATTCGTCAGGTCACCGCCGCCCTGGTGGAGATCGGCGGCGGCGGCGGCGACCTGACCCGCCGCCTGGACGAATCGCGGGCCGACGAGCTGGGCGACCTGGCCCGTGGCTTCAACCGCTTCATCGGCAGTCAGCGCAGCCTGATCGGCGACGTGCTGACCACCAGCGAGCGCCTGCGCAGCGCGGTCGGCCAGGTCGCCCAGGTGGTGGAGAACACCGCCGACCGTGCCGGCCGCCAGCAGGAAATGACCGACATGGTGGCCACTGCGGTGCACGAGATGGGCCTCACCGTGCAGGAGATCGCGCGCAACGCCAGCAGCGCCGCGCAGGCCTCCCACAGCGCCCGCGACGAGGCGCAGCAGGCGCGCCAGGTGGTCGGCGAGTCGATCACCCATATCGAGAAGATGTCCAGCGAGATCGGCGGCGCGGCCGAGGCGGTCGGCGAACTGGCCAGCCAGGTGGCGTCGATCGACCAGGTGCTGGCGGTGATCCGCGGCATCTCCGAGCAGACCAACCTGCTGGCGCTCAACGCCGCCATCGAGGCGGCGCGCGCCGGCGAGATGGGCCGTGGCTTCGCCGTGGTCGCCGACGAGGTGCGTACCCTGGCCAGCCGCACGCAGAGCTCCACCGACGAGATCCAGGACATGATCCAGCGCCTCAAGCAGGGCGCCGACACCGCGGTCAGCTCGATGCACGCCGGGCAGGCCGCCACCGGCACCGGCGTGCAGGCCAGCCAGCGCACCGGCCAGTCGCTCGGCGCGATCACCGAACAGGTGGAGAAGATCAGCGACATGAACACCCAGGTGGCCGCGGCCACCGAGGAGCAGTCGTCGGTCACCGAGGAGATCAATCGCAACGTCCAGGGCATCGCCGACCTGGCCCATGCCACCGCCGGCGAGGTGTTGGGCTGCCGCGAGGATTGTCGCAGCCTCAGCGCCCTGGCCGAGGACCTGGCCAAGCAGATGGGCAGCTTCCGCCTGTAACCCGCAATCCGCTGCCTGGCCTGGCTTCGTTCAGGCCAGGGCCAGGCGGTTGCGCCCGGCGTCCTTGGCCAAATAGAGGGCGTCGTCGACCCGCTTGAAGAAGGCCTCGGCGCTGGCGTCGCGCTCCGGGGCGAAGCAGCCGACACCGAGGCTGGCGGTCAGTGGCAGGGTGTTGCCCTGGACGTCGAAACCCTTCTGTTCCAGCTCCAGGCGAAAACTCTCCGCCAGGTGCCGGGCCTGCTCCAGCGGGGTGTTGGGCATCAGCACGCCGAATTCCTCGCCGCCGAGGCGCAGCAGGGCGTCGCTGTCACGACGGAACACCTGGCGCATGCGCTCGGCGAAGGCGCTGAGGCAGGCGTCGCCGCAGGCATGGCCATGCTCGTCGTTGATCCGCTTGAAGAAGTCGATGTCCAGCAGCACCAGGGACAGCGGCTCGCTTTGGCGGTGGGCGTTGGCCACCATCACCGGGAACAGGCTGTTGAACTGATAGCGATTGCCCAGCTGGGTCAGGCTGTCGGTGCGGCTGAGCTCCTCGAGGTCGCGTTGCTGCTCGAGCAGCTTGAGCTCCAGGTTCAGATGGTTGTGATAGACCTGACGGTTGCGGTCGAGGGCCAATACCAGGTAGCTGAGGTAGACGATCAGGGCGATGAAATGCCCGCGCTCTGCCTGCCAGTTCAGGGCCAGGACCAGCAGGCCGGGCAGGTAGAACAGCGGCAGGATCAGCAGGGACAGGTGCTTGCGCATGGCCAGGTGGTACACGCTGGCGGTGCTGAAGGCGATGGTGGCCATCATCGCGACCACTCGCGAACCCTCGAACGTCGCGCTGTACAGCGTCCAGCCCAACGCCAGGCCCCAGCCCAGGGCGCTCAGCAGGATCAGTGCCCAGTGTCGATTGAGCCAGCGCTGCAGCAGGCGCTGGGCGTTCTGCGCCGGCAGGCGATGGCCCAGGCGCAGGAGCAGGAGCAGGCCGAAGTAGGCGACGCCGGCCATGCCGAGGGGCAACTGCTCGGCCGGCTGGTTGCTCAACAGCCACACCAGCAGCCAGGCCAGCAAGTAAAAGACGCCGGCGAGCAGGGAGCGTGCGCGTATGTCCTGTGCTTGGCGCCAGAGGGCGAAAGCGGCAGGCTCATGGGGTAATTCGCTATAGGTCATTGCAGGAGATCACTAGAGCAGCCGAGTTAGAGCATAGCGCTTCTGTGGCGGCAGCAGTGCTCGGCGGTGTTCTGGCGGCGCTGTGGCCGAACCCGGGCGGTTCGGCCTGGCCGAGGCGATAGAGGAGGGGCGGGACCTAGCGCAGGATCAGCAGCGGGCCGTTGCTGGAGCGCAGCAGGTGGCTGGTGGTGCTGCCGACCAGGAACTGGCGGATCCGCGAGTGGCCGTAGGCGCCCATCACCAGCAGGTCGATGCCGTGCTCGGCCTGGTAGGCGTGCAGGGTCGGTTCGACTTCGCCGGCACGGATCGCCAGGTGCACCTCGGCGGCCGAGCCCTGCAAGGCGCGCTCGGCGGCCTTGAGCTGTTCCCTGGCCTCAACGGTGTCGGCGCCGACCATCACCAGATGGCAGGGCAGGCCCTTGAGCAGCGGGCTGGCGGCGATCAGCTCGATGCCCTTGCGCGCGGTGGCGCTGCCGTCGAAGGCGAACAGGTAGCTCCGGGGCGCCTGGAATTCACTGCAGCTGACCAGGATCGGCCGCTGCAGGGTGCGGATGGCGTTCTCCAGGTGGCTGCCGACCTGTTCGGTCTGGCTGGCACTGGCCTCGCCCTGGCGGCCGATCACCAGCAGGCGGATGTCCTGCTGCAGCTCGCCGAGGCTGTCGACAAGGTCGCCGTGGCGCTGGCGCAGCTGGATATCGCTGGCGCCGGCGGCCGTGGCGCGGGCCTTGGCCGCCTCGAGCATCAGGTGGCCCTGCTCCAGGGCCAGCTTGCTGCGCTTCTCGTCCAGTTCGGCCAGCTCCTCGAGCAGGTGTTCGCGGCTGCCCAGGCCGATGGCGCCGGACAGGTCCTGGCGCTGCGGGTACTGCACCTGGTCCAGCACGTGGAGGAAGCTCAGCGGCGCCTGCAGGCGCTGGCTGGCCCAGGCGGCGTAGTCGCACACCGCGGGGGCGGCCGGCGAACCGTCGATACATGCCATTACGTGGCTCATGCTGTTGCTCCTTAGTGGCCCATCAGGTTGTCGACGGCGTCGGGCTTGTCGTGCACGCCGAAGCGGTCGACGATGGTGGCGCTGGCCTGGTTGAGGCCGAGCACCTCGACTTCGGTGCCTTCGCGGCGCAGCTTGAGCACCACCTTGTCCAGCGCGGCGACCGCGGTGATGTCCCAGAAGTGTGCGCGCGACAGGTCGATGCTGACCTTATCAAGGGCTTCCTTGAAGTCAAAGGCGTTGCCGAACTTGTCGGCGGAGGCGAAGAACACCTGGCCGACCACCTTGTAGCTGCGCTGCTGGCCGTTCGCGTCGATCTCGGAGTCGATATACAGGAAGTGGCCGATCTTGTTGGCGAAGAACAGCGCCGCCAGCAGCACGCCGACGAACACGCCGTAGGCCAGGTTGTGGGTGTAGACGGTGACCGCCACGGTGGCCAGCATCACCAGGTTGGTCGACAGCGGGAAGCTCTTGAGGTTGCGGATCGAGTCCCAGCTGAAGGTGCCGATCGACACCATGATCATCACCGCCACCAGGGCGGCCATGGGGATCTGGCTGACCCAGTCGGAGAGGAACACCACCATCAGCAGCAGCACCGCGCCGGCCACCAGGGTCGACAGGCGACCGCGGCCGCCGGACTTCACGTTGATCACCGACTGGCCGATCATCGCGCAGCCGGCCATGCCGCCGAGCAGGCCGCTGGCGATGTTGGCCACGCCCTGGCCCTTGCACTCGCGGTTCTTGTCGCTGCCGGTGTCGGTCAGGTCGTCGATGATGGTGGCGGTCATCATCGACTCCAGCAGGCCGACCACGGCCAGGGCGGCGGCGTAGGGGAAGATGATCGCCAGGGTCTCGAAGGTCAGCGGCACCTCGGGCCAGAGGAAGACCGGCAGGGTGTCCGGCAGCTCGCCCATGTCGCCGACGGTGCGGATGTCCAGGCCCATGAGCATGGCCACGGCGGTCATCGACAGGATGCACACCAGCGGTGAGGGAATCACCTTGCCGACCTTGGGCACGTAGGGGAACAGGTAGATGATGGCGAGGCCGGTGGCGGTCATGGCGTAGACGTGCCAGGTGACGTTGGTCAGCTCCGGCAGCTGGGCCATGAAGATCAGGATCGCCAGGGCGTTGACGAAGCCGGTGACCACCGAGCGCGAGACGAAGCGCATCAGGCTGCCCAGCTTGAGGTAACCGGCGCCGATCTGCAGTACCCCGGTGAGCAGGGTCGCCGCCAGCAGGTACTGCAGGCCGTGCTCCTTGACCAGGGTCACCATGACCAGGGCCATGGCCCCGGTGGCGGCGCTGATCATCCCCGGACGGCCGCCAACGAAGGCGATCACCACGGCGATGCAGAAGGAGGCGTAGAGGCCGACCTTGGGATCGACCCCGGCGATGATCGAGAAGGCGATGGCCTCGGGGATCAAGGCCAGGGCGACCACCAGGCCGGCGAGCACGTCGCCGCGGATGTTGAATAACCAGGTTTGTTTCAGGCTGTGCAGCATCGGCTGTTCCAAGGGCTGTGCTCCGCCGGCGTGAACAGGCAGCGGGTGGAGCGGGTGAGCGACAGAAGGTATCAGGGGGCAGCGCCCGGATCGGGCATGAGTGCGGGCCGAACCGGGCGCGCACCCGGCGCGTAGGACCGGACGGCAGCGAGCTTAGGCGGTTGGCGTGATGCCTGGGCCAGCACGATCGGCTACTGCGGACCAAAAAAGGGCGCATACCCTACCACAGCGGGGCCTGCGCCGCACCCGCAGGGCCGGCTCGAGGCGGCTCAGCCTCTGCAATTCAGCCAGATGCCGGCGACGATCGGCACGCGTTCAGGGCAGGGCCTTCTCCATCTGCAGCAGGGCCACTCGGCGGCCCGCAAAATCCTGGCGCTCGGCAATCTCGCGGACCCGGTAGCCGAGGCGGCTGTAGAGCAGCAGGCCGGCGGCGTTGTCGTTGTGGCAGGACGCGCGCATGCGGGCGGCATTGAAGTCCTCGCGGGCCTGGCGCTCCATCTCGCCGATCAGGTAGTGGGCGACGCCCTGGCCGCGGGCCCAGGGGGCGATCATCAGGTTGCCGAGGGCGCAGAGCTCGTTCGGCTGCGCCTGGTAGAAGTTGGCGAAGCCGGCGACCCGGCCGTCCAGTAGCGCCACCGTGCTGTTGCTGCGCTCGGCCATGGCCGCGGCCAGCTGTTCGACGCTCAGCGGCCAGCTGGCCCTGGGGTAGCTGAAGAACAGCTCCTGGGCGCTCTGCGGGAACTCGACCACGCTCGCCAGATCGGCGGGGCTGGCGGGGCGGTGGCTGAGTCGGGCGGGGTGATTCATGGGGGCTCCTGCTGGCCGGTGCGATGAAGGCGTTACTGATAGCAGCGCCGCACGCGTGGCACAACTTGGGCTAGTGCGGCGGATACTGGCCGAGCACCTTGGCCACCGTCTGGCGAATCGCCGTGTCGCGCTCGCGCGGGTCGCGGTAGTCGCCGCGCAGGCTTTGCGCCGCGCTGCCGCGCCACACCAGCTGGTTGTCGTGGCCGTCGAACAGGTCGATCTGCAGGGTGCCGACCTGGTAGTCGAGGGTGCGCGTCTCGACATAGGCCGGGCCGCCCCAGACTCCGCCCCAGTGACCGCTCCAACCGCCGCCGTAGCTGGTGCTGACCTGCTGCTGGCGCTCGTCGACGATCAGCCAGGCCTGCACCCGCAGGTCGCCACTGGTGCCGCGCGGCGCGGCGCGCAGTCCGCGTTGTTCCAGCTGCTCGGTGATGGCCGCGCGCAGGCGCTGCTCGGTCAGGCCGCTGTTGAGTCTGGGGTCGTCGGGCCGGTACTGCACGGCCGGCTCCTGCCAGCTCCAGCTCTGGTAGCGGGCGAAGTCGCGCTGCGGGTCGAAGTCGCGGCTGAGGCGGGTGGTCTGGCAGGCGGTCACCAGCAGCAGGGTGGCGATCAGGAACAGGGTCGGGCGCATGGTCGATTCTCCTCGGAATCCGCTATCGGCTTCAGGCCGGTGGATAACCCTGCAGGGCACCCTTGCAGGCGGCGCGCAGGGCGTCGGCGCGCTCGGCCTGGCTGCCTCCGCTGGGCAGCTCGGCGAGGCCATGCCAGACCGGCTGGCCGTCACGGCGGTCGAACAGCTCGATGCTGACCACCAGGACCTCCACCTCGTAGGTGCGCTCCAGCGGAATGCGGCCCCAGTAGCCGGGGTAGTCGGCGTAGCCGCCGCGATCGTGATAGCCGTCATAGTGATCGACCACCTGGCGGATGCGCCGCTCCAGGCGCAGCTCGCTGTGCACCCCGAGGTCGGCCACTGCCCCGACCTGGGCCGGGCGCAGGCCGCGCTGGTCGAGGGCGTTGCTCAGGGCCTCCTGCACCAGCTCGGCGCTGGCCCAGGCGCTGCCGGCCGGCGGCTGGTCGTTGTGCCAGGTCCAGTTGCGGTAGCGCCCGTAATCGCGCGGCGCCGCCGGGTAGGCGCTGCGGTCCAGCTGGGTGGCCGCCTGGGCCGGTGCCGGCGGCAGGGGCATGGATTGCGCGGTGTAGGGGTTCGGCCCCTGGCAGGCGGCCAGGGACAGGCACAGCAACAACAGGGCAAAGCGCGTCATCTTCCCTCCGGGTCAGCGCGGCCGGCAGATCCAGTGCAGATAGCGCCCCAGGCCGGCGAAGCTCGGGTGGCGGCGGTAGGCCAGCTCCATCTCCAGCAGGTCGATCGGTTCGGCCTTGGCCTGGAACTCCTGGCTCATGTAGTCGTGGAAAACCCGCACGCCACTCTGGCTTTCGACCCGCCAGTACTCGTCGAGTTGCACCGCCAGCTCGCGCGGGTCCAATGGCCGTTGCGGCGTCAGGCTGCTTTTCTCGCCGGCGAACTCGGCCTTGCGCAGCTTGCGGAAGTGGCCCTTGAGCAGGTTGCGGTAGATCAGCGCATCCTTGTTGTAGAAGGCCAGCGACAGCCAGCCGCCGGGGGCGGTGAGCTGGTGCAGCACCGGCAGGATGGCCTGGGGCTCGGCCAGCCATTCCAGCACCGCATGGCAGACCACCAGGTCGTAGGGTTGGTCGAGCTGGCCGAGCAGGTCCTGCCAGGGCGCCTGGATGAAGGTGGCCGGCTGGCCGGCGCCGGCGAAGCGCGCGCGGGCACCCTCGAGCATCGGCGCGGCGGGTTCGGCGAGGGTCACCAGGTGGCCACGGCCGGCCAGCCACAGGGCCATGTGGCCGAGGCCGGCGCCGATGTCGAGCACCCGAAGCGGCCGGTCGGGCAGCGCCTCGGCCAGGTCGGCCTGGAGCACCGCCAGGCGGATCGCGCCCTTGGCGCCGCCGTAGATCTTCTCGGCGAAGCGGGTGGCCAGCTCGTCGAAATGGCGGTCCTTCATCGGGCGAAACGCCGTTCGCTGTCGGCCAGCTTGGCGCGCACCGCCTGCTCCAGGTCGATGCCCAGCTCGCTGCACAGCAGCAGCAGGTAGAGCACGATGTCACCAACTTCCTGGCCGGCGTGCGCCAGCTGCTCGGGGGCGAGCTGGCGCGACTGTTCCTCGCTGAGCCACTGGAAGATCTCCACCAGTTCGGCCATCTCCACGCTGGCGGCCATGGCCAGGTTCTTCGGGCTGTGGAATTGGCGCCAGTCGTTGCGGTCGCGGATGGCGTGCAGGCGGGCGGTGAGTTCGGCGAGGTCCATGGGGCTCCGGCGTGAGTGATCGGCTGAAGGCGCATTGTTTCATGGGGTCGGAGTGCCGGCCAGCGCCCGAGCGGGCGCCCATGGACTAGCCTGAGCCTCATGCCAGTGCCGCACCCCGAGGAACCCGCCATGAATTCGCTGCGCCGCGTCGCCATAGTCGGTGGCAACCGCATTCCCTTCGCCCGCGCCAACGGCGCCTATGCCACGGCAAGCAACCAGGACATGCTCGGCAGTGCCCTGGACGGCCTGGTGGAGCGCTTCAACCTGCACGGCGAGCGTCTCGGCGAGGTGGTGGCCGGGGCGGTGCTCAAGCATGCGCGCGACTTCAACCTGACCCGCGAGTGCGTGCTGGGCTCGCGCCTGGCGCCCGAGACGCCGGCCTACGACCTGCAGCAGGCCTGCGGCACCGGCCTGGAGGCGGCGCTGCTGGTGGCCAACAAGATCGCCCTCGGGCAGATCGACTGCGGCATCGCCGGCGGCGTCGACACCACCTCCGACGCGCCGATCGCGGTCAGCGAGGGCCTGCGCCAGATTCTCCTGGAGGCCAATCGCGGCAAGCGCACCGTCGACAAGCTCAAGAGCCTGCTCAAGCTGCGTCCGCGCCACCTGGCGCCGTCCCTGCCGCGCAACAGCGAGCCGCGCACCGGGTTGTCCATGGGCGAGCACTGCGAGCTGATGGCGCAGACCTGGGGCATCCCGCGCGACGAGCAGGACCGCCTGGCGCTGGCCTGTCACCAGCACCTGGCCACGGCCTATGCCGAGGGCTGGCAGGACGACCTGCTCACCCCCTTCCGCGGCCTGAGCCGCGACCAGAACCTGCGCCCGGACATCGACCTCGACCGGCTCGCCGGCCTTGCGCCGGTGTTCGAGCGGGGACCGAACGGCACCCTGACCGCGGCCAACTCCACGCCGCTGAGCGACGGCGCCTCGCTGGTGCTGCTGGCCAGCGAGGACTGGGCCAAGGCGCGCGGCCTGCCGGTGCTGGCCTATTTCAAGGACGGCGAGGCGGCCGCGGTGGATTTCGTCGGTGGCCAGGAGGGCCTGCTGATGGCCCCGGTGTACGCCGTGCCGCGGCTGCTGGCGCGCAACGGCCTGCGCCTGCAGGACTTCGACTACTACGAGGTTCACGAAGCCTTCGCCGCCCAGGTGCTGTGCACCCTCAGGGCCTGGGAGGACGCCGACTACTGCAAGCGCCGCCTGGGCCTGGCGCAACCGCTGGGCGCCATCGACCGCCAGCGGATGAACGTCAAGGGCAGCTCCCTGGCCGCCGGCCACCCGTTCGCCGCCACCGGCGGGCGCATCGTCGCCAACCTGGCCAAGCTGCTGGCGGTAGCCGGGCAGGGGCGCGGGTTGATCTCGATTTGCGCGGCGGGCGGCCAGGGTGTGACCGCGATCCTGGAAAGGTAATCCAATAACCGTGGCCGTCTGTCATCGCGGCCACGCGATGTACGCAACTCCATGATTGAGGGCGGCCCCGCCGGTTGGGGCCGCCTTTTTTTCAGGAGCCCGATGCCTGCAGGGCAACACCCACTTGCGGGCCTGGTTTGCCTCAGTCCTCCCCGCGTTCGCGGCTCAGCAGCGCCGCCTTGCGTTCCACGCCCCAGCGATAGCCGCCGAGGGCGCCGTTGGCGTTCACCACCCGGTGGCAGGGCACCAGAAGACCCAAGGGGTTGCTGGCGCAGGCGCGGGCCACGGCGCGCGGGTGGCTGCCGAGGGTGGCGGCCAGTTCGCCATAGCCACGGGTCTGGCCCGGGGGAATCTGCCGCAGTGCTCGCCACACCTGTTGCTGGTAGGCCGTGCCGCGCAGGTCCAGGGGCAGGCGGGCGGCGCGTTCGGGCTCTTCGATCTGCCTCAGCACCTGTTGCAACCAGTCGCCCAGGCCGGGGTCGTCGCGCTGCAGCTCGGCGGCGGTGAAGCGTAGTCGCAACTCCGACTCCAGCTGCGCGGCGTTGTCGCCGAACAGCAGGGCGCATACGCCCTTGGCGCTGCTGGCCAGCAGCAGCTGGCCGAGCGGGCAGGGCGCGATGGTGAAGCGCAGGGTTTCGCCGGCGCCGCCGCGGCGGCGTTGCGTCGGGCTCAGTCCATCGTCCTGTTCGTACAGCGCGCGGGTGCCGGAGTAGCCAGCGCTCAGGGCCGCCTGCAGCACCGAGCCTGCCGCGGGCAGGTGCGCCTCCAGCGCGGCGCGGCGGCGAGCCTGAAACCAGGCCTTGGGCGTCAGCCCGGTGCGCGCCTTGAACGCGCGCACCAGGTGCGAGGACGACAGGCCGATGCGGGCGGCGAGCTGTGCCAGGGTCGGCGTCGGTTCCAGCTCATCGAGCAGGCGACAGGCCGATGCCACCAGTGCGTCGAGCTGCTCGGCCGGGCTGGCACCCTGGGGCGTGCAGCGCCGACAGGCACGGTAGCCGGCGGCCTCGGCGCTGGCCGGGTCGGCATGGAAGCTGACATTGGCGCGCAGCGGCCGCCGCGCCGGGCAGCTCGGCCGGCAGTAGATGCCGGTGGAGCGCACGGCGAAGACGAACTGGCCGTCGCGTGCGGCGTCGCGGGTGCAGACGGCTTGCCAGCAGAGGTCGGGATCGAGCATGGCGCGGCTCCGTGGACTGATGGCTCGATTGTCGGCCTTTGTGCCGCCAGCGCCAATCCGAATCGCGCTTTCGAACTGCCGTCCCCCGGCGTAGGCCTTCCCGTATGGCGGGTAATGGTCGCCGCAGGGTGGGTTCCGGACGCCGATTGCCGTATAACGGGCGGCACACGCGAATTGGGCAACACAGGACCCGCGATCAAAGCCGATGAAGACGCCAAAACGTATTGAACCCCTGGTCGAGGATGGTCTGGTCGACGAGGTCATACGCCCGCTGATGAGCGGCAAGGAGGCCGCGGTGTTCGTGGTGCGCTGCGGCGAGGAGCTGCGCTGCGCCAAGGTCTACAAGGAGGCCAACAAGCGTGGCTTTCGCCAGTCCGTGGAGTACCAGGAAGGGCGCAAGGTGCGCAACAGCCGCGACGCCCGCGCCATGGCACGGGGCTCGAAGTACGGCCGCAAGGGCCAGGAGGACGCCTGGCAGAACGCCGAGGTGGCGGCGCTGTTCCGCCTGGCCAACGCCGGGGTACGGGTGCCCAAGCCCTATGACTTCCTCGAGGGTGTGCTGTTGATGGAGCTGGTCGACGACGGCGAGGGCGGCGTGGCGCCGCGGCTCAACGACGTCGACCTGCACCCGGAGGACGCCCGCGAGTTCCACGCCTTCATGATCCAGGAAGTGGTGAAGATGCTCTGCGCTGGCCTGGTGCACGGCGACCTCTCCGAGTTCAACGTGCTGCTCGGCCCCGAGGGGCCGGTGATCATCGACCTGCCCCAGGCGGTGGATGCGGCCGGCAACAACCACGCGTTCAAGATGCTCGAGCGCGACGTCGGCAACATGGCCGCCTACTTCGGGCAGTTCGCCCCGGAGCTGAAGTACACCAAGTACGCCAAGGAGATGTGGGCGCTCTACGAGGAAGGCAAGCTGACCCCGGAAAGCCAGCTGACCGGCGAGTTCGCCGACCCGGAAGATGCCGCCGACGTCGACGCGGTGATGCGCGAGATCAAGGCTGCCCTGGCCGAGGAAGCGCGCCGCCAGGCCCTGCTCAATGCCGAGGACGCGCCGCGCGGCGAGGAACCGCCGCCGCCCTGGATGCAGTAATTCCCCCCCGCGCGTCCCGATCTCCGTCGGGGCGCGCTTCGCCTGATCAGCCGGTGGCCGCCAGGGCCTCGAGAAAACTCTCCAGCACCAGGTGCGGGCGACGGCCCTTGCGCGTCACCGCCGCCAGGCTGAGGTCGTAGTAGCGCGTGCTGGCCTTCAGCGCGCGCAGGCGACCCTGCTGCACCCAGGCCGCGGCGTAGTGATCCGGCAGGTAGCCGATATAGCGCCCGGTGAGGATCAGGAAGGCCATGCCCTCGCGGTCCGAGGCGCTGGCCGTGCAGTTGAGCTGCTGATACTGGCCCTGGATCTCCGGCGGCAGGCGGAAGGTCGGGGCGATGGCGTCCTGGGCGTCCAGGCGCGCATCCTCCAGTTGCTGATCGTCGACGTAGAACAGCGGGTGGCCCACCGCGCAGTACAGCAGCGAGCGTTCGTCGTACAGGCTCTGGTACTCCAGCCCGGACAGCGCGCCGGCCTGGGGCACCACGCCGATGTGCAGGCGCCCGTCCAGTACCCCCTGTTCGACCTCGCTGGGCGGCGTCATGCGGATATGGATGCGCACGTCCGGGCCGCGCTCCTTGAGCCGCGCCAACGCGTTGGTGATGCGCATGTGCGGCACCGTCACCAGGTTGTCGGTGAGGCCGATGTTCAGCTCGCCGCGCAGGTTCTGGTGCAGGCCGTTGACCTCGGTGCGAAAGCTCTCCAGCGCCGCCAGCAGCTGCTGGGTCGACTGGTACACCTCGCGGCCCTCCTCGGTCAGGGCGAAGCCGGCGCGGCCGCGCTGGCACAGGCGCAGGCCCAGGCGCTGTTCCAGGTCGCTCATCTGCTGGCTGATGGCCGAGCGGCCGATGCCCAGCACGCTTTCGGCGGCGGAGAAGCCGCCGCACTCCACCACGCTGCGAAACAGCTTGAGCAGGCGGATTTCGAAGTCGCTGACCTGGGCCAGGGGTTCGGCGCGGCGTGTGCTCATTGTTTAGCTGCCAATTAACTAAAGATAAGAAAAGTCGTGTTTTTGTGAATCTATCCCCGTGGCACCTTTACTGGCAACTGCTTATCCAAACTAGAACCCGCCCTGCCACGCGAGGCCGCCCCCATGAACATGCAGCAGACCGCCCCCCTGCCAGTGGCCAGCCAGCTCAAGCTGGACGCTCACTGGATGCCGTTTTCCGCCAACCGCAACTTCCAGCGCGACCCGCGTCTGATCGTAGCCGCCGAAGGCAGCTGGCTCACCGATGATCAGGGCCGCAAGATCTACGATGGCCTGTCCGGCCTGTGGACCTGCGGCGCCGGCCACTCGCGCAAGGAAATCCAGGAGGCGGTGGCCAAGCAGCTCGGTACCCTCGACTATTCGCCGGGCTTCCAGTACGGCCATCCGCTGTCGTTCCAGCTGGCCGAGCAGATCGCCGACCTGATGCCGGGCGAGCTCAACCATGTGTTCTTCACCAGCTCCGGCTCCGAGTGCGCCGACACCTCGGTGAAGATGGCCAAGGCCTACTGGCGCCTGAAGGGCCAGCCGGCCAAGACCAAGTTCATCGGCCGCGCCCGTGGCTACCACGGCGTCAATATCGCCGGCACCAGCCTCGGCGGCATCGGCGGCAACCGTAAGATGTACGGTCAGTTCATGGACGTCGACCACCTGCCGCACACCCTGCAGCCGCACCTGGCCTACACCCCAGGCATGGCCGAGACCGGCGGCGTCGAGCTGGCCAACGAGCTGCTCAAGCTGATCGAACTGCACGACGCCTCGAACATCGCCGCGGTGATCGTCGAGCCGATGTCCGGTTCGGCCGGGGTGCTGGTGCCGCCGGTCGGCTACCTGCAGCGCCTGCGCGAGATCTGCGATCAGCACAACATCCTGCTGATCTTCGACGAGGTGATCACCGCCTTCGGCCGCATGGGCAAGTGGAGCGGCGCCGAGTACTTCGGCGTCACCCCGGACATCATGAACACCGCCAAGCAGATCACCAACGGCGCCGTGCCCCTGGGCGCGGTGATCGCCAGCCGCGAGATCTACCAGACCTTCATGAACCAGCCGTCGCCCGAGCACATGATCGAGTTCACCCACGGCTATACCTATTCGGCGCACCCGGTGGCCTGTGCCGCCGGCCTGGCCTCGCTGGAGCTGCTCAAGCGCGACAACCTGGTGCAGCAGGCCGCCGAGCTGGCGCCGCAGTTCGAGAAGGCCCTGCATGGCCTGAAGGGCGCCAAGCACATCCTCGACATCCGCAACTGCGGCCTGGCCGGCGCCCTGCAGATCGCCCCGCGCGACGGCGACCCGGTGATCCGCCCGTTCGAGGCCGGCATGGCCCTGTGGAAGGCCGGCTTCTACGTGCGCTTCGGCGGCGACACCCTGCAGTTCGGGCCGACCTTCAACGCCCGGATCGACGACCTCGAGCGCATGTTCGACGCCGTCGGCGAGACCCTCAACCAGCTCGACTGACCCGCTGGGTGGCCTGCGCCACCGCCCCATCCCAGGTGGATGAGCATCGCGCCATCCACCCTACGAATTCGATTGACGGAGATATCCCATGACCAGCATCCCGCACCTGATCAACGGCGAGCGCATCCAGGGCCAAGGCCGCAGCGCCGACGTCTTCAACCCGGCCACCGGCGAGGTGACCAAGCAGGTCGCCCTGGCCGACCGCGACGTCATCCAGCAGGCCATCGACGCCGCCAAGGCCGCCTTCCCGGCCTGGCGCAAGACCCCGGCGGCCAAGCGCGCCCAGGTCATGTTCCGCTTCAAGCAGCTGCTCGAGCAGCACGAGGCCGAGATCGCCAGGTTGATCAGCGAGGAGCACGGCAAGACCCTGGAAGACGCCGCCGGCGAGCTCAAGCGTGGTATCGAGAACGTCGAGTTCGCCTGTGGCGCGCCGCAGATCCTCAAGGGTGAGTACAGCCGCAACGTCGGCCCGGACATCGACGCCTGGAGCGACCTGCAGCCGGTCGGCGTGGTCGCCGGCATCACCCCGTTCAACTTCCCGGCCATGGTGCCGCTGTGGATGTACCCGCTGGCCATCGTCTGCGGCAACTGCTTCATCCTCAAGCCCTCCGAGCGCGACCCCAGCTCCACCCTGTACATCGCCGAACTGCTGCACGAGGCCGGCCTGCCCAAGGGCGTGCTCAACGTGGTGCACGGCGAAAAGGAAGCGGTCGACGCGCTGATCGAGGCGCCCCAGGTCAAGGCCCTGAGCTTCGTCGGCTCGACCCCGATCGCCGAGTACATCTACAGCGAAGGCACCAAGCGCGGCAAGCGCGTGCAGGCCCTGGGCGGGGCGAAGAACCACGCCGTGCTGATGCCCGACGCCGACCTCAACAACGCCGTCAGCGCGCTGATGGGCGCGGCCTACGGCTCCTGCGGCGAGCGCTGCATGGCCATCTCGGTGGCGGTGTGCGTGGGTGACCAGATCGCCGATGCCCTGGTGCAGAAGATCACCCCGCAGATCCAGAAACTGAAGATCGGCGCCGGCACCAGCTGCGGCCTGGACATGGGCCCGCTGGTCACCGCCGCCGCCAAGGAGCGGGTCACCGGCTACATCGACGCCGGCGTGGCCGCCGGTGCCGAACTGGTGGTCGACGGCCGTGGCCTGCAGGTGGCCGGCCATGAGAAAGGCTACTTCGTCGGCGGCACCCTGTTCGACAAGGTCACGCCCGAGATGAGCATCTACAGCGACGAGATCTTCGGCCCGGTGCTGTGCATCGTGCGGGTCAACAGCCTGGAAGAGGCCATGCAGCTGATCAACGACCACGAGTACGGCAACGGCACCTGCATCTTCACCCGCGACGGCGAGGCGGCACGGCTGTTCGTCGACGAGATCGAGGTGGGCATGGTCGGGGTCAACGTGCCGCTGCCGGTGCCGGTGAGCTACCACAGCTTCGGCGGCTGGAAGCGCTCGCTGTTCGGTGACCTGCACGCCTACGGCCCGGACGGCGTGCGCTTCTACACCCGCAAGAAGGCCGTCACCCAGCGCTGGCCGCAGCGCGCCAGCCACGAGGCGGCGCAGTTCGCCTTCCCCAGCAATGGCTGAGCCTTGCTAGGGCGGTAACTAAAAAGGCCAGTCGTGAGACTGGCCTTTTTTTGTCTTCAGGCCGTGCGGGTCGTGGGCAGCGGCTAGGGTGGAAAACTGCGCAACGTTTCCACCGCATGTACCCGGGCGACTTGCCTCTCTTCGCGTTGTCCACCCTACGGATACCCAGGCTACTTGCTGCGCAGGAGAGGCGTTGCGGTTGCCGTGCTGGTCTGGGTTTGGTGCATGGTCAGCCCTTGATCGGTACCTGTCCCGAACATGCTGCGGATGCTTTCACGGCGTCATCAGTAGCTGGTGGCCGCGGCGATCGATAGGCGGAATCTGTACTTTGCTTGACCTGTGTCGGGGTTTGCCCTGACGGGGAGTCCTATAGTCCGGCGCTTAAATTTCAGCCCGCTACCAACGAGAAAAGGACTTCCGCCATGCGTGCGCTCGCCCTTGTATTGCTTGTATGCCTCGCCGGCCTGGCCCAGGCCGGCAACGAGGCGATGCAGCGTTTCACCCAGCTCAATGCCGACCCGGTGCTGCGCCGGCAGGCCTACGAGGCCGGTCACGAGCGCATTCGTTTCTGCGGCAATTGCCACGGTGAGAACGGCAACAGCCGGCGCCCGCACATCCCCAACCTGGCGCAGCAGAACCCGGTCTACCTGTTCAATGCCTTCGAGAAGTTCGCCAGTGGCGAGCGCAGCGACTATGTAATGTCCAAGCTGGCGCCGAACCTGAGCCTGGAGGACAGGGTCAACGTGGCCATCTATTTCGGCCAGCAGCAGTTGCAGGGGCATGAGGCGGCGGTCGACCCGGCGCTGCGCCAGGACGGCGAGGCGACCTTCAAGGCGCTCTGCACGGGCTGCCACGGGATGAACGCCGAGGGCCGCGACAATACCCCGCGCCTGGCCGGCCAGCCGGCCGAGTACCTGCGCCGCGCCCTGACCCGTTTTCGCGACAAGGACCCGAGCCGCGCGGGCTCGGTGATGATGACCATCGCCGACGGCTTCAGCGACCGGCGCATCGCCGCGCTGGCCGCCTACCTGCAGCAGTTGCAGCCGCAAGCCGAACTCAGCCTGGGGGAAGTACGCCGATAGCGCGCAGGCCGCGTTCGATCAGCAGGTGACAGCCAGCGGGATTTTCCAGCGGCAACAGGTGCCCGTGCTGCAGGTCCTCGAGGAACTGGGTCTGCGGGCAGCGCCGTTGCCACTCCTGCCACAGTCGTTCGCTGAAGAACACCGAGGGCTTGCCACGGATCGCCACGCAGGGCATCGGCAGGCGCTGCAGCTGCGCCATCACGTTCGGCGGCTGGGTGTAGTTGTGCGCTTCCCAGTGTTTGGGGAAGGCCAGCTGCAGCTGGCCGTCGGCGTCCTCCATCACGGCGTGCTGGGCCAGCGCCTGCAGGGCCTCGGGACCGAAGCGCTTGTAGCCGCGGGCGCTCTGGTACTGCTGCAGGAACGCTTCGCGGCTCGGCCAGCGATCGGCCTTGCGCAGGGTGCTCCGGGCCGGGTCGGTGCGGTTCATCAGCGCCTTGGGCAGCCAGCGCACCAGCCGCGCCAGGGTGGGGGAAACCATGGCCGGTTCGATCAGTACCAGGCCCTTGAACAGCTCCGGACGCTTGGCGGCGGCAAGGATGGTGCAGGTGGCGCCCAGGGAGTGGCCGATGCCGACGATCGGCTGCTGGTATTCCTGTTCGATGAAGGCGATCAGGTCGTCGGCATAGAGTTGCCAGTCGCGCCGCCGCGGCGGCGGGCCGATGTCTGGCCAGGTCGCGCGGCAGGCCAGGCCACTGAGCGCCAGGCTGCCGCTCAGGCGCTCGAGCAGGGGCTCGTAGACCCGCAGCGGAAAACCGTTGGCGTGGTAGAAGTGGGCCGGCACGCCCTGGTCGCTGCAGTGCAGCCACTGCGCATTGACCGGCAGGCGCGCGGCAGCGCGGGTGTGCTTCATGATCTTCCTCAAGGTCCGGTGAATCGTCCGGATTACAGTAGGGATTGGCCGAGGCCGAGGCAAAGGGGGATAACGCCAGAATGCAGGGGCAAATGCCCGGGCGCGGCAATCCGGCGGCGGCTCTGCGCCGGTGCCTTCGATTGGGTACAATTCGCCGCTCTTTTTATCCGCGCTACGCCCGGCGCGCCGCACTCCGAGGTTGTCCATGTCGCTCCTTGAACTCATCGCCGCCACGCTCGGGGTGATCGCCGTCTGGCTGACGGTCAGGCAGAACATCTGGTGTTGGCCGATCGGCCTGGTGATGGTGTCGATGTACAGCTGGATCTTCTTCGAGGTGAAGCTGTATTCGGACATGCTCCTGCAGCTGGTCTACGCCGTGCTGCAGGTCTATGGCTGGTGGCAGTGGCGGCGTGGTGGCGAGCGCCATCAGGGCCGCGAGGTCACGCGCCTGAGCGCCGCCGGCCTGGCCCTGAGCCTGGCCATAGGCGCCGCCGGAAGCCTGGGCCTGGGTTACCTGATGGCCACCTACACCGACGCCGCGGCGCCCTGGCTGGATGCCGCCCTGACCGGCTTCAGCCTGGTGGCCCAGGTGTGGATGGCGCAGAAGCGCCTGGAATGCTGGCCGCTGTGGTTCACCCTGGACGTGCTGTTCGTCGGCCTGTTCGTGCACAAGGAGCTGTACCTCACCGCCGGCCTCTATGGCCTGTTCTGCCTGCTGGCGCTGCACGGCTGGCAGAGCTGGCGCCGCGCCCCGGAACTGGCCCGCGCATGAAGGTGCTGGTGCTGACCGGCCCGGAGTCGAGCGGCAAGAGCCGCCTGGCCGAGGCCCTGCAGGCGCGCTTCGGCGGCCTGCTGGTCGGCGAGTACGTGCGTCACTTCATCGAGCAGCAGGGCCGCGACACCTGCTACGCCGACATCGAGGCGATCGCCCGCGGCCAGCTGCAGTGGGAGGATGCAGCCCGCGCGGCGGCGCCGCCGCTGCTGATCCTCGACACCCACCTGCTGAGCAACCTGCTGTGGAGCCGGACGTTGTTCGGCGACTGCCCGGCCTGGATCGAGCAGGCCCTGCTGGCGCGCCGCTACGACCTGCACCTGCTGCTCGACCCGCACGGCGTGCCCTGGGTCGACGATGGCCAGCGTTGCCAGCCGCAGCTGGACGAGCGTCTGCGTTTTCACCAGGCCTGCCGCGATTGGCTGCAGGCCCACCAGCAGCCGCTGCGTCAGCTGGGCGGCGACTGGGCGCAGCGCGAGCGGTGGGCCCTGGAACATATTGCTGAGTGGCTGACTGAGCCCCCGCATCGCGACCGTTGATGCCTGGCTTGCTAACTGCCTCTATACGGAACTAAAAGGCCAGTCTTGCGACTGGCCTTTTGGTTGAACGCGCCGCTCGGCGCTATTTGCCCGCCTTCCGATTGCGCACATACAGCGCCTCGCCGCCGGTGGCACTGCTGCCGCGCACCTGCAGTTCGAAACGCTTGGCCTGGCCCTTGATCAGCTCGCTGAGCTTCTTGAAGCCATAGAGGCGGGCGTCGAAGGCCGGGCGCAGCTTGCTGATGTTCTGCCCGAGCACACCGAGTTCGACCCAGCCGTCCTCGTCGTCGATGTCGTCGATCAGCTTGGCGATAAAGTCCACCGGCACCTTCTGCGGCTTCTTCCTGGCCGTTGCCTTGGCCGGCTCGGCGGGGGGGCTGTCGCCGGCAGCGGCCTTGTTCTTGTCGCCGTTGCCGGGCTGCTCGTCCGTCGTATCTGCCGCGTCGGCACGGAGGATCTCGGTGTAGATGAACTTGTCGCAGGCCGAGACGAAGGGCGAGGGCGTCTTCTCCTCGCCGAAGCCGTACACGGTCAGGCCCTCCTCGCGCAGGCGCGCGGCCAGGCGGGTGAAGTCGCTGTCGCTGGAGACCAGGCAGAAACCGTCGAAACGCCGGGTGTAGAGCAGGTCCATGGCGTCGATGATCAGCGCGCTGTCGGTGGCGTTCTTGCCGCGGGTGTAGGCGAACTGCTGGATCGGCTGGATGCTGTGGTCGAGCAGCACCTGTTTCCACTTGCCCAGGTTGGGCTGGGTCCAGTCGCCGTAGATGCGTTTGACGCTGGCCACGCCGAACTTGGCGATCTCCTCGAACAGCCCCTCGACGATGGCGGCCGAGGCGTTGTCGGCGTCGATCAATACGGCGAGCAGCTTCTGTTGCCGGGTTGAGCTGGGTTTATTGGCCATGGCTCGTCCTTGATCTGAAGGTGCCTCGACCATACTGCGGATGCCGCCTCGGCGCCAGGGCCGGGCGGGCGTGCACCTGGTCGGCTGGCGTGGCGAACAGTGGAACGGCCCGGCTGGCGGGGCTTGCGCCCTTTCCGGGTTGATGGCTAACTGCTTGCAATGTCGGCTTTCGTCCGCGTCCTGCGGCAGCGGCGCGTCTCGATGGGCCCCTGACAACCGAACTGCTGTCCGCAATGGATTTCCGATAGCCAATGCTGCGCCGGCATCGAGGCGAGATCCGAACCTGTGGCGATATAGCCGAGACACCCCGATGACCGTCGACAAAGCCACTGGCGTGCCTGCGCGAACCTCCCTGCGAACCCAGATCATCGTGCGGGGCGCCCTGCGCAGCCTGGTGATCGCCGCGCTGTTGTGCCTGGCCAGCTACTACCATGTGGCGGGCATGCTCGAGGACGGCGTGGTCGAGCAGCTCGAGCAGTTCATCGCCGAACGTGGCCGGCGCGATTCGGAGCCGTTCCTGCAGACCGAACGCCACCATCGGGCCGTCGAGCAGGCCTTGCTCGAACAGCTGCAGTCGGTGCCGCTGGCGACCGGTGCGGCGTTGTTCGATGACTATTTCGAGCCCTGGCCCGACGGTACCTGGCGCACCCGGACCGGCTGGTACGAGGGGCAACTGTTCAAGGATGGTCTGCAGCACCGCGGCTTCACCGGCTTCATCGGCCGCGACGTCGAACTGACGCCCCAGCTGCGCCACCGCGCGGCGCTGATCGCGGCGTTGCTGGACTGGTACGGCAGCGCCTGGACGTCCACGGGCCAGTACATCAACTACTTCGTCTCGGCGCCGGAAAACCTGCTGGTCGGCGAGTTCATCGGCGTCCCCTATCTGCACCAGGTCCCGGCCGACAGCTATTTCCCCGACGAAATCTTCGTCGCCCGCGCCAACGAAACGCAGAACCCCCAGCGGCAAGCGGTCTGGACCCACTTCTATTTCGACGCCACCGCCAAGATGTGGATGCTCAGCAGCCTCAAGCCGGTCTATCTGCAGGACCGCCTGGTGGCCACGCTGGGCCAGGACATCCTGCTGGACGACTTCATGCAGCGCACCCTCAAGGATGCCCTGGACGGCACCGAGAACATCGCCTTCAGTGCCGACGGCAGCCTGATCGCCTACGAGCCGTTGTTGGCGGAGATCCAGGCCGCCGGCGGCACGCTGAAGATCGACGGCGACCAGCCGCAATTGCAGGGCATCTTCGCCGCCGTCGCCGGGCAGCAACGCCGCAGCGGCGTGACCGAGACCGATGAGGCCTTTCTCGCCTACACCCGCATCGACGGCCCGGACTGGTACCTGGTCAACATCTACCCCAAGCAGTTGTTGCAGGACAAGGCCGTGGCGGCCGCCACGATCATCCTCGGTATCGCCCTGCTTGGCCTGCTGTCGGAGTTCGCAGTGCTCTGGCTGCTGATCGAGCAATATGTGCTGGCGCCGCTGCGGCGCTTCATCCGGGTGACCGAAAAGGTCGGCGAGGAAGGCCTGAGCGCGCTGCAGGGCAGCGAGCTGCCGCGGCGGCCAGACGAGTTCGGCCGGCTGGCCAGCCGCTTTCGCGAGACGGCGAGCGAGCTCGAAGCCTCGCGCCAGGCTTTGCTGGCGGTTAACCGCGATCTCGATGCCCAGGTCGCGGCGCGCACCGAGGCGCTGACCCAGGCCAACCAGCGCCTGGCCACCCTGGCGATCACCGACGAGCTCTCGGGGCTGCACAACCGCCGGCAATTCCAGCAGGTGGTACCGCAGGAGCTGGCGCGCCTCGCCCGTCTGCAGTCGACGCCGCTGTGGGCGACTCTGGCCATTCTCGACATCGATCATTTCAAACAGATCAACGACCGTTATGGCCATGCGGTCGGCGATCAGGCGATCCGCCAGCTCGGCGCGTGCCTGGCTGCGCTGCACCGGCGCGCCGGGGACCATTGCTTTCGCCTGGGCGGCGAGGAATTCGCCCTGTTCACCAGCGCCGAGCAGGTTGACGGCGACAAGCTTCAAGCCTTCGCCACGCACCTGCTCGAGGCGGTGCGCAGCCTGGCCATCGAGGTTTCGCAGCCGGAGCAGACGGGGCGCCTGAGCGTGTCGGTCGGCATCGCCTGCGTCCAGGCCAACACCGAGCTGAGCCTGGAAAGCCTGTACAAGCTGGCCGACGATGCGCTCTACCTGGCCAAGCAGAGTGGCCGCGACCAGGCCAGGATAGTCCTGCTCAGCGGCAGCGGCAGCGGCAGCGGCGAGCAGGCGACAACGCTCGAGCTGGGCGTGCACTGAGCGGCAACAGGCAGTGGTTCTACGCTCTGACTGCGGTCGATAGTGGTGGCGCCTTCAACTTTGCGGCGGCTGCCCCCAGCGCTGATAGATGGCCTCCAGCCTGCCGAGGCGCTGCAGGAGACGTAGCGCCTCGGCGAAGCGCGCGGCGCGTTCCTGATCGTTCCTGGCGAAGGCGACGAAGCGCGGCATCTGTGCCAGTCGCCGCGGCAGGATGCGGACCTTCCCTTCGGCCCCTAGCTCGCGGGCGAAATGCAGCAATTGGACTTGATCGCCGACGATCAGGTCGACGCGTCCGGCCAGCAGCATGGACACCAACTGCCGCGGGTTCTGCGCGCTGCTGTCGCGCCTCAGCGGGGCCTGGTCGTAGTCCGTGTCGTAGGCGTAGCCCTGCACCTGGCCGATGACGTAGGGCTCCAGGTCGCTGAGTTGCTGCCAGTCGTCCAGTGCGGCCTTGTGCGCGGCCATGAACACGGTAGCGCCGGTGCGGATCGGGCCCACCAGCAGGTATTGGGCGTGGCGCTCGGCGGTGCCGGCGAACTGGAAGGCCATGTCGACGCTGCCCTGTTCGAGCATGCGCTTGACCCGCTGCCAGGGATACAGACGCAGGTCGTAGTCGATTCCGGCGGTCTGCAGCACCGTGCCGACCAACTCGACATCCAGCCCCTGGGGTGTGGCGTCGCGGCTCGTGGCGAAACTGTAGGGGGCGAACTGTTCATCTCCGACCACCTTCCATGGCTCGGCCATTGGCGTCGAGCCGAGGGTCAGGAGCAGGCATAGCAGCAGATAGCGCATGGGGTGTTCCGTCTGAGCTTGGCGTGCAGCATGGCACCCTGAGGGTGGCTAGGCAAACGCGCGAAAGGGGGGCTCGATAGGCGGTAGTGAAGGGTTTGCAAGTAGCCCCCTGTTGCCAGAAACTCAGCCGCTGTTCGGTCGCGCGCCGCCGGCACGCTGCTGGTCCGGGCAGGCCTGGCGATCGAACTTCTCGACATAGGGATTACCGTGGCCCATGACGCAGCCGACCTGCTGGTTGCGCCAGCGCTCCCACTGGCTGACCGGGTACTGGCGGTGCCAGGCCTCGTAGGTGCGGCGGTCCTGGCGCGACAGGCGCAGCCGATAATGATCGGCCATGTACAGGTAGATGCGCGCCGCGGCGCCGCGCGCCTGCTCCGGCGGCATGGCGGTCCTGGCCTTGAAGTCGACGCGCATCGGGCAGGCGCCATATTGCGCGGGCGCGGCGGCGAGCATGCCGAGGGCATAGTTGGAACGGTCGCCATTGAGCTCGCCGATGCTCGGTACCAGGTTGTGCAGGTCGGCTTCGGCGGCGCGGAATACCGGGTCGTTACGACTGCAGTTCTTGCGGCCGCCCTGCTGCCAGCACTGGCGCTGATGGCCAATCACCCAGGCCGGCACCACATGCTCCCACTCCAGGCGTTGTGCACGACGCAGCTGCTTGCGCGGCTTGTAGCCACAACTGTCCAGATCCACCTGCTTGCCCTGGTAGGCGCAGCCGCAATAGAAGGTGGTCTGCCGCTGGGCATAGAGCTTCCAGGCGACCTTCTTGGCGGCGGCAAAGGACTGCGGGGCATCGGCGTGGGCGGGCAGGGCGAACAGCAGGCACAGCAGGGCAAACAGGCGGGACATGGGCGGCTCGGGTAAAAAAGCCGCGCATGATAGCCGCTTTGGAGGGGGCGCGGGAGCGTCTAGGACGCAGTTTCTACCTGTGCTTCAAGGAGTTGCGCGGATGCCCAGGAAAAGGCCTGCGCCTGGCTGGATCAGACCTTCTTGACGAACTCGGACTTGAGCTTCATCGCGCCGATGCCATCGATCCTGCAATCGATGTCGTGGTCGCCGTCGACCAGGCGGATGCCCTTGACCTTGGTGCCGACCTTGACCACCAGCGACGAGCCCTTGACCTTGAGGTCCTTGATCACGCTGACGCTGTCGCCGTCCTGCAGGGTGTTGCCCACCGCATCCTTGATCACCTTGGCCTCGTCGTCGCCGCCTGGCGCCTCGGCGCTGGCGGACCATTCATGGGCGCATTCCGGACAGACCAGCAACTGGCCGTCCTGGTAGCTGTATTCGGAGTGGCATTGGGGACAGGGTGGCAGGGTGCTCACTGAGGCTCCTCGGCGACGTTCAGGCGAAAGGCCGCACAGTGTATAGGGTTTGCCGCCCGTGCGGGCATGCCCGGGTCGGGCGCGCCCGCTGCGCCGGCTACCAATGTGGCCCGTAATGGCCGTGGCGGTGATGGCGGCGGTAGTGCTTGTGATGGCGATGCTTGTAGTGGTACGGGCGATAGACATGCTGCGGCACCAGCACGGGCTGATACGGCCGATAGTAGACCGCAGGCGGCGAGTAGTAGTGCGGATAAGGCTGCTGGTAGTAGATGACGCGCGGCGGTGGCGGACCGATCTCGACATACAGCGGTGCATGCTCGTAGCGACTGTTAGCGACTATCGCGCCGCCGATCAGCGCGCCGACCAGTACCCCGGCGACCGCGGCATCACGCCGGGAGCCGTCTGCCGAGACGGCGCCGCTCAGCATCAGGCTGGCGATCAGCACGCTCACTAGAGAAATGCGGCCAAGCATGGACAACCTCCTTCCGCAGAACGGCCGGGCTGGTTATTTTTTTGACCATGCTTGATGCCAGATATCCGCGGCGCCGAGGTAAAAACTTGTGTAAAGGCGCCGGTGTTCGTGGGCCGGCGGCTCAGTCGTACTCCGCCTCCTGGTGTTCGCCCAGCAGGCGCCGCTGGCGCGGGGTGCAGGCAGCCAGCACGGCGGGATTGAAACGCCAGGCCAGATAGGGCGAGAACTTCTGCGCGACCATGCGCCGGCCGTAGTGCACCTGCAGCAGGTAGCGGCAGCGGTCGTTGCTGCGGTTGCGACTGCCGGCGTGCCACAGCTCGCTGCGAAACATCAGCACATCGCCGGCCTGGCACAGCACCGGCTGCGCGGGCCGTCCCCGCCAGCCGCGCTCGCCCGCTCGCGGCGCGCGTCCGGCGCGGTGGCTGCCGGGCACCACCAGGGTGGGGCAGAGGTCGGCGTCGATGTCGTCGAGGTACAGATGGGCGGTGCAGATCTGCATGGGCAGCTCGAACGCCGGGTCGGTCAGCAGCGGGGCCGGCAGCTGCATCACCAGGTAGTCCAGATGCAGCTCGGCGCCGACGAAGCCGGGGTGGCAGCGCCAGGCGGTCTGGCCGATGACATGGCAGTCGCTGCCGAGGGCCGCTTCGGCCAGCTCGATCACCCCTGGCGGGTCGAGGTAGGGCAGCCACAGCGGATCACGGTTGAACACGCACTTGTAATGGTCGAGCAGGCCGCTGTAGTCCCAATGCTGCGCTTGCAGGCGGTCGATGGCGTCGCGCAGCTGGGCGACCTGCGGCGGCGCCAGCACGCCGGGCAGCAGGACGAAACCGTGCTCGTGCAGCGCGCGCAGGTGCGCGGCAGTGGTGGCGGGATCGACTCGGTGTTGCGGCATGCGGGCGATCCTCGGGTTGCGCCGTTCGCCGTCCACCTCAATGGCGGCGGGTCAGGTCATGGACCCCCAGGGACGACTGGCCGCGCTCGGGGTTGGGGTCCACCGCGCTGTGCAGGCGCGTGCTCAACTGGTCGGCGCCGCCGATGTACTGGCCGTCCAGCCAGATCTGCGGCACGCTGATCGGCGTGCTCGCGCCCACCAGCGGTTTGACCCGGGCCAGCATCTCGTACAGGGCGCGGGAGTCCTTGACCACATCGTGATAGCGGAAGTCGATGCCGGCGTGCGCGAGGTAGCCCTCGGCGCGCTGGCAATGGGGGCAGCTTGCCTTGCCGAACAGGTGGTTGCCGCTGACCGGACTGCGGCCGGCGTGGTGGGCGATCACCGCCTCGGTCAGCACCCCGCGGTTGAGCGCATTGCCCTGGCTGATCACCCGCCCCTCGACCATGACGATGGGCGCGTGCCAGCCACCCTTGAGCAGCGGCTGCCACCACTGGCTCAGCCAGTCGCGCAGTCGCAGCTCCACGGGGATGTCCGCCAGCTCGTTGGCCAGGGTGTCCTCGATCACATCGCGGGTCAGGGCGCACTCGCCGCAGGGGATCCTGATCCTCAGCGGACCGAAGCGACCGGCCCAGCGGTAGAGGGTGATTCGAACCGCGGCAGTGCTCATGGGCCTCCTGTCATCTCGGGGAAGGCTTCAACTTCAGCATAGTCAAGCCGCCGCCGCGGCCGCCCCGTGCGTTGGCGGCACGAAAGAGGGTGGCGGACGGCTATTCTCAAGAAGGCGATCACGGCCCGGGCCGTGATCCGCGACCCTATCCGCAGCACAGGCGCCGAGCATGGAACTGGACAAGCTTACCGACGACATCCTCGAGACCCTGTGGCGCTGGGCGACCACGCCCTGGCTGCAGATCGGCGACACCGATCTGCACCTGGCACGGTTGATCGGCCTGGGGCTGATCCTGTTCTTCGCCTGGTGGTTCTCCTCCCTGCTCGAGCACGGCCTGCATAATGTTGCCGCGCGCGGCAAGGGCACCCACATGAACTCCTCGGGGATGTATGCGCTGACCCGCATCATCCGCTATGCGGTGTGGATCATCGGCAGCCTGGTCGGCCTGCGCTACCTGGGCCTGGACCTGACCAACATCGCCCTGGTCGGTGGCGCCATCGGCGTCGGCATCGGCCTGGGCCTGCAGAACATCTTCAGCAATTTCATTTCCGGGCTGATCCTGCTGCTGGAGAAGACCCTCAAGGTCGGCGACTTCGTCGACCTGCAGTCCGGGGTGATGGGCCGGGTCACCGAGATCGGCATGCGCTACACGCGCATCACCACCAACGACCTGGTGGACATCATCGTGCCCAACTCGGAATTCGTGAACGGCCGGGTGACCAACTGGAGCTTCGACGAGAAGTACCGGCGCATCCACGTGCCCTTTGGCGTGGCCTATGGCAGCGACAAGCACAGGGTCAAGGCCGCGGTGCTCAAGGCGGTGGAGGCTGTGCCGGGGTGCATCACCAGCCTGCCCGGGCGCCAGCCGGATGTGTGGCTGACGCGCTTCGGCGACAGCAGCCTGGAGTTCGAGCTGGTGGTGTGGGTCGAGCACGACCTGATGGTCTCGCCCGGCGCCACCCATGCGCGCTTCATGTGGGCCATCGAGGACCAGCTGCGCCTGGCCGAGGTGGAGATTCCCTTTCCCCAGCGCGACCTACACCTGCGTTCGGGCAGCCTGCGCCTGGATCTGGGCGAGAACCCGCGCCTGGCGGTCGGCGAGCCCCGCCCGAGGCAACCCGACCCGGAGGGCTAGTTGTGCTGGCGGGGCCGGTTTCGCCTGGGGGCTGGCGCGTGCTGATGCGGCGAGTGGGCCAGCGCTTTATGGCACTCCAGCCTTGAGGGTGAGGACGCTCTCAGTTGCGCCGCCAGTCGTCTGTGCCTGCCTGCGCTGTGGTCGATTCGTCGACGGAACCGGGCGGCTGCGGGCCCAATCAGGGGCGCGCCCTGCAGATGTACGGCATTACTTATTTGCTATAAGGGCCACCGTGTATTTCTTGTGTTTTTATAATTCACGTAATTTCAATGGCTTACTGTTTGAATGGGCCGTTGGCTGTTGATTGTCGAAGTCTTGACGTTCGCCTGTGGCGCAACTAAACCAATAAAACGGTAGGAGCTGGCAGGCGTGCCGCGTCCACCGTTGGCGGAGAAGAAGCGGCATCGGCTGGGAAGCCTGAGCATGAGAATGGTCGCCTTGTCGGCGATCCGATGGTTCTCACCACAGGGCGGGACGAGTGATGGACAGCAAGAGCAGTACCGGGATGCCGGCAGGCTATCCACGATCGTCGCGGGCGATGCCGAGTCGCTATCCGGGGGAGGAAGCCAGGCACTGGCGCGATGCCGATGCGCCGGTCATCGCCGCGAACTACCTGGCCCGCCTGCTGCAGTCCGAGGGCGGTTCCGGCAAAGCCCGGCTCGTCACAAGCGTGGGCCGCGGCGCTCGGCATTGGCCGTCCGGACTGGCCGCTTACCGCATTTCCTTATCGGCTAAACTGCACTGCGCCTGGCTCGCGCTCAAGCGCTACTTTTCCGGCTCCGCCCGTCACCTGTTTCCTTCCTGCGGCTGCGCTGCGCGCCTCAAGCGCCCGAGCGTCGGGCCGAGCAGGCGCGGCCCCAGGCAACGCTGAGGCGTCAAGCCGCGAGACCGGCGCATCCATCGCCGGGCGACCTTCAGCGTCCGGTAGAGGGTTCCGGCCAGTTCAGCACGCCTTGATCCTTGAAGCGTATGGTCCCGAACAGTCCTCCCGCCAGCTTGCCACTCAGCTCATAGGGCAGGCCCTGGCCAGGCCGGTGGCCGGCGGCGCCCCAGGCCTGGCGAATCGCCGAAAAGGCGGAAATACTCACCGGCACACTGAGCAGGGCTTCGCCGAAGCGCGGCACCTGGCCGCGCTGATCACTCACCCCGCTGGCCAGTGGCTGGCCATTGACCGCCAGCTCCAGGGCCATGCCGTTGTAGTCGAAGGCCGCGTCGTTCGGATTCTGCACACGCAGCTTCAGCGCAAAACGCATTTCCAGCTCCTGGCCGGGGAGCGGCTCCAGGCCGACCAGGTCGACCCGCAACGGGTCGTGCAGGCTGGCACACGCGGCGAGTCCACAGGCCAGCAGGAGGGCGGACAGGGGGCGTATGAGCAGGCGTGAGCTGGAAGGCATGGTTCGGTATTCCGCGGCGGACTCTGGGTAGAGGATAGAAGACCGCCGGGCCATGATTTCTAGCGTCCGTGCTGCCTGGCGCTCAACACCAGGGCGATGCCTCCGAGCACGGCCGCGGCGCTTAGCGCCAGGCGCAGGGTCAGGGCTTCATCGAGCAGCAGGCTGCCGGCCAAGGCAGTGAGGATCGGCACGCTGAGCTGTACCGTGGCTGCCTGGAAGGATTGCAGGCCACGCAAGGCGGTGTACCAGATGGCGTAGCCGATGCCGGAGGTGAGCGCGCCGGACAGCACGGCATAGACCAGCCCCGGCAGGTCCCAGTTGGCCTGGCCCAGCAGCACTGCACTGATCAGCAACGCCAGGGGCGTGGCGCGCAGGAAGTTGCCGGTGGTGGCCGCCAGCGGATCGGCGACGCCGCGCCCGAGCAGGGAATAGGCGCCCCAGGCTGCGCCCGCCAGCAACATCAGCAGGGCCCCGCCCAGCGGTGGCGCGCTGGCGCCCGGCAACAGCAACGCCAGCAGGCCACCGATTGCCAGCAGCAGGCCGACGCTGGCCTTGCCGCCGAAGCGCTCGCCGCGCGACAGGCCCCAGGCGATCATGCTCAGCTGCACGGCACCGAACAGCAGTAACGCGCCAACCCCGGCATCCAGGCTCAGATAGGCGAAGGAAAATGCGGCGGCATAGGCCAGTAGCGCCACGGCGGCGAACCAGCTGCCGGCCGCAGCCACCTTGGCCGTCCGCAGGCGGAGCAGCAACCACAGGGTCAGGGCGCCCGATAAGAGGCGCAGGCTGGTGAAACTGGCGGCGTCGATCTCCGTCTCGCGCAGCGCCAGGCGGCAGAGCAACGAGTTGCCGGCGAAGGCGAGCATGGCCAGGGCAGTCAACAGCAGGGTTCGAGTGGTCATGGTCGGTCCGCGGCGTTGGGCAGTGGCCAGTCTAAGCACGGTCGGGCCGCGATTCACCCTATCAAGCGAGCCAGGCCGTGGGCCGATGCTGGCGCCGTCCCCGGGAAAGCGCTGTGTTCAGAGGGGACAATGTTCCGGCGTTTCTTGGCTATCTTGTCTAGGAGCGTCAGGCCGGTTCACGAGAGCGATGGCGTCCATCCTGCGCTTGTCATCTGCGTCGAGAGGCGTGCGATCCGCCACTGCGACAAGCTTCATCCTTTACCCGAAAGGTATGGCGCGCCGATGACCGCGCGGCGCCCGCAGCCGATGCGCAGGCAAGATCGTCGGGCCGAGGCGGAGTTGCCAAGGTCCACCGGTATGGGCCGATCGAGAGATGTGCTGTTGGAGGCCGGTAAATGGCTTTATTTGGCAGTGATAGCCGCGCAGGGCCGCGTACGAACGGCAATCAGCACAGTTCGCGCTCGAAGAAATGGCACCTGATGTACTTCTTTCTCGCGGGCTTCGATGTCCTGGTCGTAGTGCTCGGCGTGCTCCTGAATCATCGGATTGTCGACACCTATCATCGTTCCATCCAGGCCAACCAGTCGTGGGTTCAGCAGCTGTCGAGCTATTCGACACTGGGCAGCTTCGCCTCTGCAGTCAACGCCCCGGGCAATAACGTATTCGATACCAGTGAGGTAGAAGCCGAATCCGGAAGGCTGCGCGAAGCGCTCGGGGTCTTCAACGAACACCTGGCCCTGGCCAGGACGCAACTGCAGGCACGGATGAATGAGCAAGCCGAGCACAGTGCCGATATCCAGGCCTACATCGTTGCCCTGACCGATGAGGTGGATGCCGTCGACCTGGCGATGGGCGAGATGGTCAACGAGGCTACGTTGATCTTTTCCTACTTCGAAGCCGGCGAGCCGGACAATGCCGGCAAGCGCATGGCCACCATGGACAGGAAGTACGCCGAGCTGCTTGCCTCACTCGCGACAGTGCGTGAGCGCGTCGGCCAGATTCAGGGCACGCTGCTGCAGGAAGAGCTGGAATCGGTAGAAACCCTGCGCAGGATCGAGTACGCGATCATGGCCTTTGTACTGGTGATGGTCAGTGCGGCCGTGGCTTACGGGCGCAAGATCAGGCGCGAAATGGAGGCCTACGCGGCGGAAAGGGAAGGCTATCTGGAGGAGTTGCGCGAGAGCGAAAAGCAGTTCCGCCAGCAGGCGTCGCTGCTGGATAAGGCCCAGGATGCCATCGTCGTTCACGGCATGGATCAATGCATTCTTTACTGGAACAAGAGCGCTGAGCGGCTCTACGGCTTGACCAGGGACGAGGCGCTCGGCAGGTCGGCCGGGGAATTGATCTATCAGGGCGAGCGCACCTGTCATGCCGCCCTCGATGGCCTGCTGGAGAACGGCGACTGGTCGGGTGAGGTCACCCTTGGCCGCCAGGATGGCAGCAACCTTACCCTGGAAAGCCGCGCAACGCTGGTGCGAGACGAGAGTGGCCAACCGCACTCGGTCCTGTCGATCAATACCGATATCACCCGACGCAAGACGACCGAGCAGGAGGTCAACCGACTGGCCTTCTACGACCAGTTGACCGGCCTGGCCAACAGGCGACTGATGCTGGACCGTCTGCAGCGCACGCTGGCGGGCAGCTCCCGCAGCCGGCATACGAGCGCGGTAATACTCATCGACCTGGACAACTTCAAGACGCTGAACGATACCCTGGGCCATGACCGGGGCGACCGGTTGCTGCAGCAGGTTGCACAGCGCCTGTGTGACTGTGTACGTGAGAGCGATACCGTCGCCCGCCTGGGGGGCGACGAGTTCGTGGTCTTGCTGGAGAGTCTCGATGAGGCCCCGTCCGAGGCGGCCGTCCAGGCGAAGGCGATAGGCGAGAAGATCCTCGGCGCGCTGAACATTTCCTATCAACTCGATGGTTACGAACACCACAGCACGCCCAGCGTCGGCGTTGCGCTGTTCCAGGGGCAGTTGAGCACGGCGGACGACATCATGAAACGCGCCGACCTGGCGATGTATCGCGCCAAGTCGGCGGGCCGCAACACCATGCGATTCTTCGACCCGGAAATGCAGGCGGTTGTCACGGCGCGCGCCCGGCTGGAAGCCGATTTGCGCCAGGGCTTGCAGAAGGCGGAGTTCTTCCTTCATTTCCAGCCGCAGTTGAGCAACGAGGGCCGCATCCTGGGGGCGGAGGCCCTCGTGCGCTGGCAGCATCCGGAACGTGGCAGCGTCTCGCCGGATGAGTTCATTTCGCTGGCGGAGGAAACCGGACTGATTCTGCCACTAGGGCGTTGGGTGCTGGAGGTGGCCTGCGCGCAGCTGGTGGCCTGGGCCGGGTATCCGGAAACCGCCGGGCTGACCCTGGCGGTAAATGTCAGCGCCCGGCAGTTCCACCATCCTGACTTCGTCACTGAAGTGCTCGCAGTACTGCAAGGCGCAGGCGCCGATCCACGGAAGCTGAAACTGGAGCTGACCGAAGGGCTGTTGATCGAGGATATGGAAAGCACCATCGCCAAAATGGTCGAACTGAAAGAGCGTGGCATCGGCCTGTCGCTGGACGATTTTGGTACCGGCTATTCGTCGCTGTCCTACCTGAAAAGCCTGCCGCTGGATGAACTCAAGATCGACCAGTCCTTCGTCAGGGACGTGCTGATCGACCCCAACGACGCTGCCATCGCCTGCGCTATCGTCAGCCTGAGTCAGAGCCTGGGGCTGGTAGTGATCGCCGAAGGTGTCGAGACAGAGGCGCAGCGTGCCTTTCTGGTCAATCATGGCTGCCGTGTCCACCAGGGTTACCTATTCTCCCGCCCGGTGCCCGCCGAACAGTTCATGGCTTTCGTGCGAGAAAGACTCATGGTCGAGAGTTGACCATGCGCGGCAAAACAGCCGACTGGCTCCAACTGATGGAGTGGGGAGTACCTGTCGGCGTAGAGCCGATAGACGCTGAGGCTCTGGCGGCTTTGTATTGGCTGGGATTCAGGCACAAAAAAAGACGTCCGTGGACGTCTTTAGATGTTGTAATGGTGGAGCCGGGGGGATTTGAATCCAAAGACACAATTCCCCAGCTCAAATCAGCGTTTCCGGCGCTTGGCCACAGAAAGCTGATTTGTAGGATTTCACTCAGTCGTTCAGCAGTATAGGAACCTTGAGCCTTCCGTCAAGAGCGCATCCAAATTGATTTACAGTTATAAAGGCGCCGCGAATGCGGAGAGGTTGTTCTGGGTTCAAATCCTTGCTGGGGAGTTGAACTGGCTGGATTGCTCAAGGCGTCATGCGGCAGACAGGGCAGCCAGTCCTGCCTAGCTGCCTGCTCAATCATCCGTAACATTCGGCGCTTTTCCAAAGGTATCCCAGCGTCCGACCAGTTCATCAACGCGGTCTGGAATACGTTCAGTTTTGCTCAGCACTAGGCAGCGTATTGAGCCAACGTATTCCTCGACTAGATAAAGGGAGTCGCCAACATTTACACCGAGTTCTTGGAGAGCCTCATCGGGAATGCGAATGGCGCCATCACCATCCCAATCCTCAATCACTACTTTCAGCGTTTTCATGTAAACACCTTGCTCCAATTTCGGCTTGCCAGTGACTGGCAGGCTTCTAGCGTACCGCCAAAGCATCTCCGAGAGACTGTCTGCATGCTGGCTTCAGTGACATAGGTGATGCCGTTGCCATTTTGGTCAATCAGCACGCCCCCTGCACCAATTAGCAACGCATGACCTGCAACCACATCGTGCGCCGAAACCGGCACAAGCGATACGCCTGCATCCCCATCACCTGCAGCGACTCGTGCCAACCGATAGGCGATGCTGGGCATCGCCACAAAGCAACCTGGTGAGCACAATTCAGAATTGATTTCGGGCTTGTCCGTTGCCGCAGTGCTGACCATAACTCTGCTGTCTTGATTCCATTCCTTTTGGGCGAGTGTCGCTTTAATGGGGCTCCCATTGCGAAGCACACATGGTGACCCTTTTGCCCATGCGACGCAGTCAGAATCACCATCAGGCAAAACAGGGGCATAGACCACGCCAAGCACCGGTTGGGCATCCTCAAGCAAGCCGACAGATATGGCAGAGCCTTTGTGGCCTTTCAGAAAGTCTGCAGTTCCATCATTGGGGTCAACAACCCAGCAATACCTGGCTCCTGTGAGCCTATGGCCTGTTTCCTCACCCCAGAAATCACAGTCGAGCAGCTGCAGTAACCGTGGCCTCAGCAGCGATTCAATTTCAACATCGACATCTGCTTTATCGCCTGAGCCGCGAGGCCCCTCTGGGCGCTGCCATTCAGTAATGAGCAGCAGGCCAGCGTCCTCGACTAGTTGGACGACCTGTGCAAGAAGGTTTTCGTAATCCATAGGGTTCAGCATTGAGTGTTCGCTTTCTGCCTGAGGGCGCGAATGGTTGGACGTGAACTCATCAGTTCCCATGGCGCGATTTCCAGAGGGTGAACTCGGATGGCCGTAATCCGTAACGCGCCAGCACCCCTTCGTGCAGCCGTCGGAGCTCTTCAACGATCAGGGCTTGTACTTCTGGCTGCTCAGTGTCTGAAACATGCTCTGCTACAGCGCGTTGAATGCAGGCCAGTGGATCAAGCTCCGGATGAGTGACGACCTCGCGAATGGTCGTTTTGATGAAGTCCCGCCAGGTCAGTCGAAGTGGGTCTGGTTCAGCAAGGTCTTGCTTGATTGCCAGGTACTCCTGCGTTGAACGTTCGTAGGCCCAGAGGTACAGGTCGCGAAGTAGCTCTACCCGGGTCATTTCGTAGACGCCTAATGTGGCGCGGCTATAGGCCTGTTCGGGCACATCCAGAAATGTCAGTGGGCATAGGTTGGCACGAAACAGTGGCAGGTTCGCTGCCAGTCTGGAGGTGCGCTTGTTGATGTCGGCAAAGGGCTGCAGGTAGGGCAGGTGCACCATCATGAAGAAGGACTGCTCGAACGGATCAGTAATCTGATTGGCCTTGTTGAGCAGAACCTCCAGGGTGTCCTCAATCTGCTGTGGTGTTGAGAGAGGGCGATAGGTGCTTTTCCCAATGTCGACGGCATGCTGCCGGATGCGGCCTTCGTCTGCAGGATTTGGAAGCAGGTTCTCGGCCAAGGCGCTGTGCAGGTTCATCAATGTGTAGCGGTTGAACTCTGCACTTTCGATGTTCTCGACCAACAGCTCGATTGCCGTTTTATGGTTCAAAATCATCTGTGTTTCGATAGCTGCTTTGCCTCGTGCGGCCTTGCCATGCTCAATGAGCTGTCGCGTATCGAGTCGCGAATAGGTGTTCCCTTCCAAGTGACTGGATGCCCACGACAAATCAATCAGCAAGCGATTTAGGACAGCACGGCTGTAGGTGCCTGCAGGCTCCACGGCATCTGTGGTTTTGCCCATTCTGTGCAGTTGGCGCTGCAAGGACTCTGGCAGGTAGCTCGTTACGTTCGGCTGGTAGGTGTCCAGAAAGTCGCGCTGGTAGCCAACGGGCTTGCGCGCTTCAGGTGGCTGGTTGATGTAAGTGAGTATGTCCCGACTGTCTGCCGACAGCGGTATAAAGGACGGAAAGCTATCAGTGTCCAAGGCGCTAGTTTCTGCCTGGACAGCTGTTCCGAAATAGCGCCGCGCTCTACCTTCACCTTGCGCTGAGATTTGACCGCTTTCTATCAGCTTTGCAATCAGCCGCTGTGCTGTTCTCCGAGCAATATCGGGGTGTCTGGCCAATAGCTCAGTCAGCGTCAATCCGTTCGCAGATGCCTGGATACTATTGAATATGTCTGTGGAGGAGGGCATGGCTGAGGTGGCGCCGTTTGGATGCAGTTGGCGCAATTCTGGCGCAGTTTTCAGAACTGCGCCATTTGGAATGACGAATTTGGCGCAGTTCCAGGTGATCTGCGCCATAGCGAGGGCTAAGGGATACTGAGCGAGGGCAGCAGTTCAGATGTGCTGGGGGCTCTGGATACTGGTGCGTCCATGACCGATGCACCTTTGTCGAGGCTCCGTTAGCACGGACACTTTCGAGTATGCACACGGCGAACTCGCGGTGCGCACGCTTGAGGCGAAATGCGATCCTCGTCTTGATCTGGTGCGAAACATCTCTGCTGGGGGGAGTGTCCCTTGCGTACGGCGCCAATGTGGAGCCCCGCTCTGTTCAGTTGTGCAGACAGAGCTCAACGATTTTTTGAAGGATCGAGGTCTTGGCCGATTCCCGGAGCTTCACTATGTCGAAGGTGAACGTAGAGAAGAACATCTCACCCAGCGGGTGGCTCAAGACGGGAACCTTCGCTCCGGAATCGTTCGTGATTACTACGTTGTAGACGAGGCTCTGCTTCGGGATGGTGTTGTTGGCTGCTTTGTTAGACGCAACAAAGAACCAGGCCCCTTCAGTACCGTTTTCCTGGATGAAGATGCTATGGCGCTGTTTCTGCCTGGTTGGCGTGAGGTAGTACGGGAGGGCAGATATTTGGATGCCAACCTCTCGTGACGGTGGTATGCCGTTGTCCTGACGCTCTTGGTTGTCGAACAGGGTGTTCCCGATGATCGAGGGTATCCGGTCGGTTCTGTATGCGTTTAGCCAGGCGTTAGTTTCTTTGTCGCGGATCAGGAACGCCCCATCCCAAATGACATCGAAGGGCTTCGCATCGCCTTTACCGAGAGTGGTACTGAGCTTCTTGAATTCGTAGTTGAATTCCCCCTTGGAGGCCTCGTCGTATCGGCGCGATTGCTCAATTTTGATTGTCTCGCCGGCAACGGATACATCCAGAACCTGGATATAGACGTTCTCCTTCCAGTCTCTCCGACAACTCATCAGCTCTAGGGACATTGTGGGCAGCGTTGCTTCGCTGATGGTTACGGCTTTGTCCTTATGGATTGCCTCTTTCAGGGCCAGCTCCTGCAAGGACTTTTCGACTGCCGCCTCAGATGGAAGCTTGCTGGCGACTACGTTGAACCCCTGGCAGATGCTACCGATAGACTGGGCGAAGCGATGTAGTTTCACCGACGTGTAGTAGTCGAACTCTGCTGTGGGATTGCGTTGCTTGGCAGCAAGAGCCTGCCAGAAGGAGTTGAAGGACTCGTCGATGGAGGTTTCAAAGATGCTGGATCCGTTCTTGCTCCCCCCAACGGTTTTGACCTTCTCACTAAGAACCAGATAGTTCGTTGTGCCCACATTCAGTTGCGTGGGGTCTGGAAGGGAGTCGGCGGCCAGCACTTTTGATGCTCCAAACCTGTCGACGAGCTCGCTGATGAAGCCAAGTCGGGCCTCATCACTTGAATAGCTCGTGACAGTGTCGAGCAGCCAAAGTGGGTTGGACATGGTCGGAAGTCCTTCCAGGAAGGCTTTGACCTGGTGAGTGGCTTCGTACACGACAGGGATAAACTCAACCCCTGACAGATTCAGTAAGCGCTCGATTCGATTGATACAGTCGGTTTGATGGTAGTTGATGCTGTTGTCATAGCGATCGCAGGCCTTGGCATTTTCATTGTTCGTGGCGAAGGCCATGTAGTTGCGATCACTGTTCGTTGTCGCGCTGAGCCGGCGGGTGCGCTCGAATCGCTTCCCGGCCCAGTCGAACATGAGCTCGCCGCTGTCTGTGATCGATCGGCTGATGGCGTCCTGTGTGGTGGAGCATTCCATGACCACTCGATTGAGCTTAATGGCGAGCTCCTGTTCTTTGGAGAAGAACAGGTCGTACGCCAGTGCATCGAAGACAAATTTTCCGTCCTTGGATGTGCGGCTCAGCATCAGTCCAATGTACAGGTCAGCATTGAATTCGACCGGGGCAATTTCATAGTGCTTGTCCACGTCCATGAGGAACGAAAGTTTGAGTTTCAGGTCCAGCAGGGCCTGAATCGCGTAGAGAGGATTCAGCGAATGCTCAGCGATGACCTCGCGAACCTGACCAGGCTCTGGGGGCAGGGCGCTCAGATATAGGAAACCGAAAACCCCCTTTCTCGCGTTGAATTTGCTGTAGTGCACTTTGGTTAGGGCAGAAAGGCCAAGCTTCTTGCGGATGAAGTCTTTGATGGTCGCATCAACGCGCTGGTAGTACCTCTCGGTCCTCTCGTCAGAGTTACGGGTTACCTCAACCACGGCCGCCTGAATATGCCCAACCCCTTCGGTGCGGGCCGACAAGCGATCAATGATGGTCTCCAGGTCGCCAGGTAGCTTCAGCATGTTGGTGCGGGCCTTGGCGGCTGCTCCTGGTTCCAGGACGTTGAAAAGGGTCATTCCGCGCTCCTTAGCAGCTGTTCCAGAGTAGGGTTGATCATCAAGCGGTCATCGACTTTAAAGATGCGATTCTTGTCCTTGGTAGGGACGTAGCTAGTGATCGTCTTGAAAGCGTTTAGGAAGTGGATTGACTCCCCGAAATTAAACTCGCGCTCGGCATTTAGATCGTTGTGGTTGGGTTGCGTGTTGACATAGAGGAAGCGTGGGGTCAGGTTCAGTGCTCCACACAGCTCATACATGTCCTGCCTTTTTTTCTCCGCTCTGCGAAGGGTTTTGAGAGATTGCTCGTGGTTGTCCAGGGTGCCCGACCACCGCTTCACGTCGATGCAGATGATGGTGTCATCAACGTGGATATAGCTGTCGTAGTACTCGTACACCGCAGGCCCTAGAAGATCGATCAACTGATCCAGGTTCAGTGGTTTGATCCCCAGTGCGGAGAGCACCTTCGAGAAAATGAATTCCCCCACGTTCCCCTTCAGGAGCGGGATGAGGGCCGGGTTAGGTAGGTGTACATCAACCCCATCGCTGGCCATGTTGCACGCTAGATTAACGATGCCAGGCCCTGAGTCAGTGTCTTTGCCGTCTGTGCGCACGTAGTCAGGAACCAGCCATTTCGCGGGCTGATAGACAGCTTGCCCATGAAGCAGGTCGGTGAGGTGGTAGAAGCTTTCCGATGTTGTGCAGACGGTGACTCGATCTGTTACTTGCCTCGGAAGGTAAAAGGCACTAATGACTTCTTGGTAGTAGTTGGAGGCCTTTACAAGAGGAGAGGCCAGGAGCTTGCGGACGTACTTTTCAGGGGCGGTGATGCTATCTGGTGACCTGAGCAGCTCATTGAGCTCGATGGCATCCCGATTACCTTCACGCGCGCTGCTGAGAATCTTGTTTCGGAATGCCCCGCTGAAGAAGTTTTCGATGTCGTCAGCAGCGGCGGCTACGTTGGCGGTGAACTGCTCGCGTTCCACTTCGGATGGGAAGCAGCGTCTCTCCGCTTGTTCAAGGCAGAACTGCATGAGCCTGTGATTCAGTAGCGAAAGGCTGTTGATGAGAAGGTCGTTACCTTCACGGCGAAGCCGGCTATACCTCACCACCAAGTCGTCGATGACGTCACTCGGTAGGAAGATTTCGGTGTGGAGATAGCTATCCCGTCTTTCAACGCGACCTACAGCCTGGATGATGGCCTTGAGCACTGCTAGATCATGCTCGTGGTTCAGGATGCGGCGATTCTTGGGCTGCATCAGGTTTGAGTCGAACTCAGACAAACGAACAGCCTCGTTCTCCCCGGATGAGATGTGTTTCAGCAGGAGAATATGGTTTTTGACGGTGTTGAGGCCGGTGTCCTTCTCGCGGATCGCGCTGTAGAAGGGGGTATTGACCAGCACCAGACGGTCGAAGTCTTGGTGGAAGTTGTCCTCGCTTCGCTCAATGAACAGATTGAGGCCGGTACCAGCGCTGCCGTATGCGGAGATCAGGCAAATGCGAGTATCTGCATCAACCTTAAGGTACTCGTCGATGTTGACCTCTTTAGCCAGCTGGGAGCTGAAGAGGATGACCCTGATCCTAGTTTTGTCCTCAAAAGGTTTCAGCTCGAAAATCTTGTCTTGGTGCTTGCGCCGAAAACCCTTCAAGCGACCCTCAAGGCCCTGTGCCAACAGGGTTCTAAAAAGATCTGCAAAACGGTTGTTCAGGGAGAGAATGAAGGTGTTCTTTCCATCCCAGGCGGCCATGAGCATGGCCTCGATCTGCCGGCGGTAGGCTGACATTCGATACTTGCTTTCACGGTAGCCCTGAGGAAGCAGGGCGTTTGACCAGAATTTGTATGCACTCTGGAAGGCAGGGTCGCTGCGCAAACCGCTGATGTCATCTGCAGAGGTGTTGTGGAAGGGCCTGACTTGCATCGTTCTGGCTTTGGCGCGGGCCTCACGGAGGTCTTCCATTGCACTTACGTCCGCTACAGACCGCTGAATTACTCGTACACCAAGGTTATCGCCAAGCGCTTCCCCATAGCGGCTCAGCATTTTCCTGGAGAAGTTCCCTGAGTAGGAGTCCTTGAAGCCCGTTGTTGCGCTCAGGCACATCGCGCTGTTCTGTGTTCCATGCAGGATACGAAGCAGTTTGACCTCAGGTAGTTCCAGGATCAGGTCGAGGTGGAAGTCGACAAAAATACGGTTCTTCACCGCGTCATTTCCGAAGGGAATCTTGTCCACCTTGACCAGTGAAAACACGATTTTGGGAGCGAAGAAGGTGAAGAACGCATCTACGAAAATCTCGGCGTCCTTAGCGCGGTCGAAGATGGATGCGACATAGGAGCTATGCTGACGAGCCTTCGTGATGAACTCAGAAAGTGGGGCGTTCTGACTGGCATCCTCGCCCAGCGCCAGCAAATGTCTTAGCGAGCTGTTTTGAGGGATCTTGGAGCAGGCGTACAGGGCACAAAGCATGACTTGCAAGAAGTCGTGCAAAGTTGGGTCTGTGCTGGGGCCACCATCATTGAAGGACAGGCGGATCTCGCTCTTGCCGCAGACAGACCGCATTCGAATACGCTTGAGGGCATCCTCGTTGTAGAAGCGCCTTGGCGTCATGCTGAAGATGTTGCGTGACAAAGCGAGGATCTGCTCGACATCACGGTTGTCGATGGTGATGTGTCCGACATTCCCGGAACACATTTGCAGAATGGAGTCCAGGCTGACGCTGGTTTCGCAGTCCTCATCGTAATGCCGGCGGAGATCATTCATCAGCTCGACAGCTTCGTTGAACGCGATGGGCTCCTCCTCGTCAGGGCCATCCGTTGCCGAAATCATTTCCATCAGGCGGTGGAGGCCGGCAATAACATGAGGGGGCTTGACCTTCTCGCTGATCAGCTTCTTCTTACCGTCCTCAAAAATCCGGTCGTAGCTGTCGTGCTCCTCGTCGATGACGAGGTTGAAGGTGATTCCGTTCAGCTGGAAATAGTTGGCCTCGTCGGGGAGGAAGAAGTCACTCTTCAGGTACGCAATTTGCTCATCATGGCTCAGGCTGCAGGCTGCCCCAATCGGGGCGGCGGCGTCCTCATCCGCATCGGTTGGGCCGCGCTTAGCTCCGAGAATTTCGTCAAAGCCCAGCTTCTTGATATTGGGTTCTTTCTTGTTGTCTAAATATCCGATGAACGCGCGTTTCAGGAATCGGGCGGTGGTGGCAACGAAGATGGTAGGTCCCACCTTGGCCCGCTCGAACGGTAGAACGTGATCGATGATTTGGATCTTGGCCCGATCACGGTCGTCATTGGCACGCTGAAAGCGCTCGTGGGTGGTCTGGAACTCAAAACCAACCTTCTCCCGGATTACCGCCTTGGCCAAGTCTTGCAACGCATAGAGCAGGCGGCTTTTAGCGGCATCAATCCGACGCTCAAGATCAGCTTCTCGCAGGTAGTCGGTGACCCCCGACTTCAGGAATCGAGTCTGCTCCGCCTCAGTGATCTTGAGTCCACTAATAGCGCTACTCAGTTCGCCAATAGTCTCGCGGTAGTACTCAGTTTTGAGAACTCTAGTCCAGCCGACGTATAGATCTTCATTGCAAATACCCGATACCCAGCCGACAAAGTTGAGGTCGGATAAATCCTGCTCCGCCAGGAAACTGAGGATACTGACACCCCGAGCAGCTGCCTTCTCCTGAGTTGCCTTGGAGACGTCTATCTGTGCCTTGTGCGGGGTGATAAAGAACAGGTTGCGGTGGCCACCACGTTCGCCACGCACTGCCGCGTGCTCGATGAACTGGTCGAACACGTTGTAGGACTTCCCGAAGCCAGTGCCGTCGTTGGCGAAACTTACCGAAGGATTAGGCTTGGCGTGCCCATTGAAAAACGGCGCCAGCCTGGCCCGGTGCGAATTTATCTCGTCGCTAAGCGCAGCACTGACCGCCCCCTCCTGCGCAGAAGGGATGCCGGCGAACAGGTCGCCATTTTGCAGCGGTGGAGTCTCTGGGGGGCGGCTACCACCCTTGGTGTCTCTAAGTTTCTTCTGCATGGCGGCAATCCTTTGCTTGTCGAGGCAGCTGATGTTGCTCCCCAAAAACGGATTGATGGTTATTCATCTATTCAAGATGAACCGGTGTCCATCCTCAGCCAACCACTGGGTAGTTGGCATCGCCCCATAAGGTGTCCGGGCTGTCCAGCATGATCTGGATGATCAAGGGCACCAGTTTTCCTAGCAGGTTGCAGCAGTCTCGTAGCTGATCCCTGTTCACCCTGCCATTCCAGGTTGCTCCACCATGAATGAGCTGGTTTCGCAGGGTGTAGATGCGGTTGAACATCACGCCAAGTACAGCAGGCGTGTTGCGGTTGGCCAGCGCCATAGCCGCTGCTTTTTTTCCATTGGCGAAGCGCTCTTTCCACTGTTCTTCGCTGATCTTTCCGCTTTGATGCTCCCAGAAACTTTGGAAAACATACGGGTTGTCCAGTAGTACCCGGATGCTGCCGGGGAACTCCGACCAGACGAGCTTCTCGATGCTGTTGTTGCGATCAAGAGAGCACAGTTTTTCGAGAAAGGCTTTGAAGGTTTCCTGCTCGGATAATCGCTGCTGCTCGTCGATGTCGGTGGCGTAGGCAGCGTTGAAAGCGATCCACAGAAAAATGAATCGACCATCAGTGTCTTCGGCTTGTTCTGCTCGGTTCAGCCAACTGAGTGCTCGGTGTAGTCGTAGGCTGAGATTGGGATGCTGTTGGTCGCGCTCTTGGCGGTGACGTTCCTTCAAGGCCTGGTAGTGCATGCGATAGCTCCCTGTGATTATGGCCACACCATATCAAGGCTTCTGCCTGCTCGCAGCAGAGCTTTTAGGTCTTAACAGTTGCACTTCAGAGCCAGAGCGTATCGAGGAACCCTATGTTACCTGCCAGGCAGCGTTTTCTGAGGTGAACAGTGGCTCGATGGCGTCTAAATGGGACATGAACTCGTCCAGTAGCGCCTGGTCATCTTTGCAGATCGCATGAGGCCCAATTCGCAAGTGACTTGTGGTCAGTTGATTGGCTGGCCTTAATGCCACTAGGCGCCGAGCGTTGCGGCAGCATCTTTGACGTTGTTTCATGGGCTGCCTCCGAGCGATGCCGCTTCGGTAGTGGCTAATGGGTGTGAGTGCGCTAGATCAAGCTCATCAATGGCTGAAACTCAGGAGTTTAAGGCCATAGCCTGAATAGTTGAGACTCACCCAGCCGGTGGTGACAAAGTCCAATTCGAGGCTTCGCTCCAGCGTATCCACGATGTCGACGTAATCTCCGATACATGTGTTGATGCCACCTTCAATAATCAGGATTTCACCATCTGAGCGGCTTGGATCTGTTGCATTTGCCGACGCCAGCAGAGCATTCACCGCTGCGCTAGGTGTAGCCCCCCAACCAACACTCACTGTGGCAATGCAGTCAACACGTGGCTGCCACATAAAGTAGCTTTCCCAGTCCAGCTCTAAGAACCAGCACATTTCGCGAGAGAGGTAGAGGCTTGCCCAAAACTCTACCAGGTCACTTTCTGACCTCCAGCGATAGGCGCGAAATTCATACTGTAGTCTTGTATCGCTTTGCTCTAGCAGATGGATGTGCACGATGCTGCCTAGGCTCGCCAGAAGCTCCTGTGGTAGCGGGCAGGTGGGGCCGCCATGAATCCAATGGGCCTCATTAAATAGCCGCAGTGGTCGCCATGCCTGATCCAACCCGTAAGCCGTAAAGCGCTGCCTTGTCGGGCTGGATAGGTGCTTGTGCATGGCTCCTTCAACAAGCCCCATAAACCGGTCAGCCTCCGCTTGTGTAGCGGCGATAAGCCCAACTTCGTAAGTATCCAGGAGGGGCGCTTCTTGAGCTGCCATCTGGTCGAGCGCAGCTTTGGGGCTTTCGAGACTTTCTCCCTGGTTGAACAGGTAGTAGAGGTAGTCTCGAAGTCCCGATTTGCCAAAGCGTGGCTTGAGCACCTTTAGCGCACCTGCACGGGAGCGTTGGCACATTTGTAGCCCGGGTATTGAGCTTCGGCTGTGACGCGAGCCATTTCGGAGTTCACGGCTTGGACCGTGATCGTAAAGTTGGCGCGTGGCCCGGCATTGGATGTTACACGCTGGAGGAAAGCTGAATAGGTCTTCATCACGGAGTCTCCAAGGTCAGATGACAGGGGGCAGCGTGCTACTGGTATGCGACAGCCTGTGTCGCATTTAGTTTTTTTCGTACAGGGCTGCCATTCGTTTTGCAGATGTAGCCATCTGCTCTCTTAGCTCGATTGGCTCAAGCACCGCCAAGTGCTCGCCCTGACTGAGTAACCACAGGTCAAGGCCTTGGCTCAGTGGCAGGCAGCCGGTCATCAGCCACCAGCCATCAGCGGTGGGCTGTAGCTGCTGATCGGAGGTCAGTGCGTTTTCGCTCAAACGTTCATAAAGCGTCTGTGAAATGCGCAGCTTCAGCTGGACGGGAAATTCAGATTTCTGACTAATCAGGCTCCGTTTGGCTTCGAACGAGTTGATATCGAAATCACCGGGGGCTTCAAGGTTTTCCCAGGTAGCTTCAGCTGTTTGAAAACGATGCAGCGGGAGTGCGGCAACCGCATTTTTACCTTTGATAATGCACAAGAGGTAGATATTCGAGTCTTGATAGGAGAGTCCCAGAGGCTTTAGGTGCATTTGGCGTGGCTCGCTGGCTCCACGCTTCAGATAGAGCGCCTTGATTGATGCATCAACCAGCAGAGCCTGCTGAATAACCTCTAGCACCTCTGGCTTGACCTGGCCGGGCTCCAGGACTACGAAACGGGTGTTGCTGATGACTTTGCCTGAGCAGTCTTGGCTGGGGCGGTTTCCTTTCAACAGAGATATCGCGTAATCCCGAAGGGGTGCCAGGTCTGCTACCTGCACCGCCATTCCGAATTTAGCCGCGTGATCCATGATCATGACGAGGTTCATTGCATCTGTTGGCAGCATGCTGAGTCGCGACAGCGACTTTTCTGCCCACCACAACTTGGCTTTGCCCTTGGGCCTGCTGCGCACATGGGGGAATTTCTGTTCTAGCTCGCTCAGGTCACGCTGAATGGTGCGCTTATCAACCAGGACACCTTGGTTGGCTACTCGTTGGTGAATGGCGTTGCTATCGAGAGCGCTTTCCTTGCTCGGGAGAAGGCCAAGAATGAGCTCATGGCGAAGCAGCTGTTCCACACTTCCGTCCTTGTTCGCGTGCGACATAGGCTGTCGCATGGCTGTTGAAAATGGTCAGACATGATCATCGATGGGGCAGCAGCATGAGCAAATCTGCAGACGTCTTCAATCTTATGGACAACCTTCTTCCTCGGGCTGAATACGTCGAGCTAGCTGAGCCTGACGAGCTGCAACGCCTTTATGCTGGAATCGGTATGCCGTCGCTGAGAGCGATGGAACTGAGCGGGCAGGCGGGTGTTACCTATCACGAGATCAGGGCAGCCAATCCGCTTCTTGGATTGGTTGATCCGGTCAGGATTCGAAATCGCTATGTGGAGCTGCGTGAGCAGGCTCTGTTGGGCGATGCGGATGCGCTCAATGATCTTGGTTGGTGGTGGCTCAACGGTTTGCGGCTGAAGCCAAATCCTGCGCTTGCCAGGCGGTTGTTCAAGATTGCTGCAGTAATGGGCTCCTCCGAGGCGTTATTCAACCTCGCCGAGCAGGCCTTTTACGGCAAGGGGCTGGCAGTGAATCCTGGTTTGGCCATCGACTATTACGAGCAGGCGCTTGAGTCTGGGATTGTCTGTGCTGCAGAGGCATTGGGTAGCCTTTATGAGCGCGGGGATGAAGGCGTTATTGCTGATCATGGCAAGGCAATAAGCTGGTATAAGCGCGGTGCGGCGGAACACGACCTGATGGCGTGTTTCTCGCTGGGGCGGTTGGCACTGGATGAGTCATCACCGGAGCATGATCCTGCGCTTGGCTTGTACTGGTTGCAGTGGGCGGCAATGAAGGGGCAGGTGCTGGCAAGTGAACGGCTTGCCGATTTTTACTTCAGTACCTTTGAGTCTCCGCCGGACCCAGATGGACTGCTGTATCGCTTCTGGAGGGACTTGGCGGTCAAGCAGGGGAGTTCTTGGGCAAAGGAAAAATATGCTTTGGATAGTGCTATTTTGCCGCCGTGAAAATCTCTTAATGTACTTCGAAGAAATTTCAAGGTTCTGGTGGGCAACGATGTCGCCAGTCGCCTCATCCGATGACAAACTGTTTTTTGAGCTTATCGCTTCTTCGGGAATCTATAGTCTGTTGCTGATTTAGGGGGCAGGGAACATGCAGGACATTTTCCAAATTGAGAAGCAAACACTGATCGACCGGCAGCAGTCATATATTCGCTCATATCCACATCTGCTGGCATGGCTGAGCAGCAAGGCAATTCTAGATGCTCAGGACCTTGTTTGTGTCGCGCATATGGTGTATGGCTGGATGCCGACCGTTTTGGATATTTATCCTAGCGAGTCTTTCTCAATTCAAGATGGTGTTGCGCTGCTCAACAAGGCGCGCAAGCTAGGGGTGCTTGACTTGAAGGAAGTGGCTCAGCTTGCAGGCTTGGTCAATAATTCTGTGGTAGGTGCGTCCAAGCTATTGCACTTCGTGAATCCAGAGGCCTTTGCGATTTGGGACTCTAGGATTTACCAATTTATTTACTCCCCCAAAAGCAAAAAGGTTCATAACTATCAGGTCAACAAAGCAGCTGGATACGACAGTTATCTGATGCTACTCCAGCAGCTTCGGAATGACCCTCGCTTCCCAGACTTTCACGCCTCGATCAACCGAAAAATGGGTTACGAGGTATCTACATTGCGGGCTCTTGAGGTCGTGATGTTTTTGAATGCGAAGGCAAAGCGCCTTGATTCGATTGATCAGTTGGTTTGTGAAGCCTCCTAGCCGTTGGTTCAGGCCAACGACGTGCACATAGTCATCCGTGAAATAGCTTGTGCGACACGGGATGTCGCATCGGCTGGTTAATCTTTGCCCAGCCTTGCCATAGGGACATTTGCTAATGCAGAAGCTTCAACCTGGTTTCGTTGTTATCCATGGTAATCACCTTGAGGAGCTGCGAGCGCTTGCAGTGCAGTGGATGCACAGCCACCCGCTGCGACCACTGGAGAACGAAGTGCTGCTGGTGCAGAGCAACGGTATCGCCCAGTGGCTGAAACTGGCGCTGGCTGAAGACCCGCACAACGGCGGTTGCGGCATTGCCGCGGCGCTGGATGTCCAGTTGCCGGCGCGCTTTCTGTGGCAGGTGTATCGCGGGGTGCTGGGGGCGCAGACCACGCCGCAGTCCTCGCCGTTGGACAAGGCCGCGCTGAGCTGGCGGCTGATGCGCCTGCTGCCCAGCTTGCTAAATAACCCGGCTTTCACAAGCCTGCAGCGCTTTCTGGAGAAGGACGATGAACAGCGCAAGCTGCACCAACTGTGCGAGCGGCTGGCGGACTTGTTCGACCAATACCAGGTATACCGCGCCGATTGGCTGGAAGACTGGGCTGCCGGGCGGGATCAACTGCGACACATCAAGGGCACTCCGCAGCCCTTGGATGCGCCGAACCTGTGGCAGGCGCAGCTATGGCGCGAGGTGCTGGCCGACGTTGGCGAGGGCGCGCTTGAACAAAGCCGCGCAGGGGTTCACAAACGCTTCGTCGTTCACCTGCGCAGAGCTGACCAAGCGCCCAAGGGGCTGCCGCGCAGGGTTGTGGTGTTCGGCATTTCCTCGATGCCTGCGCAGGTGCTCGAAGCCCTGAAAGAGCTTTCCCGCTACAGCCAAGTGCTGCTGTGCGTGCACAACCCTTGCCGGCACCACTGGGGCGATATCGTCGCCGACAAAGATTTGCTGGCGCACCACTACCGTCGCCAACCCGCCCGTGATGTTGCCGCAGCTGCGAACGAGCACGGCCAACCCTTGCTCGCCGCCTGGGGCAAACAGGGGCGAGACTACATCAATCTGCTCGACCACCACGATGAGCCCGGTAGTTATCGTCACCTGCTCGACGGTCTCAACGGCGGGCGTATCGACCTGTTTACCGAGCCAGATACGGCAACCCTGCTGGGCCAGTTGCAAAGCGACATTCTCGAACTGCGCCCGCTGCCGGAAACCCGCGAAGCCTGGGGGCCGGTAGACGCTAGCGCCGACCGCTCGCTGCGTTTTCACGTGGTGCACAGCATGCAGCGCGAAGTGGAGGTGCTGCACGACCAACTGCTCGCCCGCTTCAGCGCCGACAAGCAGTTGAGCCCCCGGGATGTGATCGTGATGGTGCCGGACATCAACGCCTACACCCCTCACATTGAGGCTGTGTTCGGCCAGGTGCCAAGGAACGACCCGCGCTACCTGCCGTTTACCGTGGCCGACCAAGGCCAGCGCAGCCGCCAGCCGCTGCTGATCGCCCTGGAACACCTGCTCAAGCTGCCCCACAGCCGCTTCGCTGCCAGCGACATTCTCGACCTGCTAGACGTACCGGCCTTGCGTACACGTTTTGCGATCAACGAAGCCGACGTACCCACCCTGCAACGCTGGATCGACGGTGCCGGTGTGCGCTGGGGGCTCGATGCCGAGCAGCGCGAAAGCCTGGGCATGCCGGCGGGCCTTGAGCAGAACACCTGGCGCTTTGGCATGCGGCGCATGCTGCTGGGCTACGCCGCTGGGCGAGCGCCACAGCTGAACGGCATCGAACCCTACGACGAAGTGTCGGGGCTGGAGGCGGCCCTGGCCGGGCCGCTGCTGACCTTGCTCGACCACTTGGAAGTGGCCCTTCACGAGCTCCAGCAACCGGCCACGCCGGTGCAATGGGCCGAGCGCCTGCAAGCCTTGTTGAAGGTGTTCTTCCGCCCGGTGAGCGACGCCGAGGAACTGCTGGTCAACCAATTGCTCAAGCTGCTCGAAGGTTGGTTGCGCACCTGCGAGGTGGCGCAGTTCGCGCAGCCATTGCCACTGAGCGTGGTGCACGAGGCCTGGCTCAGCGGTATCGAAGATGGCGGCCTGTCGCAGCGCTTCCTGGCTGGCGCGGTGAACTTCTGCACCCTGATGCCGATGCGGGCGATTCCGTTCAAGGTGGTGTGCCTGCTGGGCATGAACGATGGCGATTACCCGCGCCAGCAATCGCCGGTCGATTTCGACCTGATGCGCAACGACTACCGCCCTGGCGACCGCTCGCGACGTGAAGATGACCGCTACCTGTTGCTGGAGGCCTTGCTATCGGCCCGCAAGCAGCTGTATGTGAGCTGGGTGGGCCGCAACATCCGCGACAACAGCGAGCGCGTGCCCTCGGTGCTGATCGGCCAGTTGCGCGACCACCTGGCCAGCGGCTGGCGCTCGGCCAGCGGCCAGCCACTGCTGCCAGCGCTGACCCAGGAGCACCCGCTGCAACCCTTCAGCGCCGCCTACTTCGCCAACGAGCCGGGGCCTGATGGCTTGTTCACCTACTCCAGCGAGTGGCGCGAGGTGCATGATCAACACACCTCGCCGCCAGCAGGCGAACGCCTGTCTGCGCTGGTGCAGGACACGCCGTTGAGCCTGCGGCAACTTTCCGAGTTCGTGCGCGACCCGGTGGGCGCCTTCTTCAGCCAGCGGTTGAAGGTCAACTTCGACGACGACGAGTTGGTCAACCGCGATGACGAGGCCTTCCAGCTCGATGGCCTGGAAAACTGGCAGCACCAGGACAGGCTCACCCAGGCGCTCAAGCGCTGGGTCGAGGAGGCTTACGACCCCGAACAGGCCGTGACCGAACTGGACCTGCAAGTGCAACGGCTGCAACGCGAGGGCGCCTTGCCGCTCGGCGGCTTCGGCACCTTGAGTGCCTCGGCACTGGTGGAACCGATGCCGGGCCTGCTGGCGCGCTACCACGCCCAACTGCAAGCCTGGCCTGAGCTTGAAGAGGGCCAGAGCGCCGCAACCATCGAAGCCACTGGCGAACTTCCTGCCCTCAAGGACTGGCTGGGTGGCATTCGCCGCAACCCGCAGGGTGAGCGAGCCTACCTGCAACTGGACAGCAAGAAACTGTGCAGCGACGACAGCCTGCGTTGGCAACACCTGGTGCGGCCTTGGTTGCGTCACCTGGCGTTGCAGTTGAACGGGCCTGCCTGCACGACCATTCTGGTGGGCTTGAATGGCGATGTGGTGTTTCGGCCAGTGCCTGAACACCAGGCTCGGGAGCAGTTGAAAGCGCAGCTCCAGGCCTGGGTGGCGGGCATGCAAGAGCCACTGCCGGTGGCCTGCGAAAGTGCCTTTGCCTGGTTGGCAGCGGGTGGGGAAAACAGCGAAAGCAGCGATTTGGCCTACGACAAAGCGCGCGATATCTACCAAGGCGGCTACATGAAAAAGGGTGAAGTGGAACGCTCGTTCGCCCAACGGCGTGCCTACGCCGACTTCGACCAACTGTGCGCGAGCGGCCAGTTCGCGGCCTGGGCCAAGCACCTGTATGGCGGCTTATTCGGCCACTTCACCTCGACCGACGCAGGGAGCGACCAATGACAGCGGTAAACCTCAATCCCCTCGATTTTCCCCTGCATGGCAGCCGCTTGATCGAGGCAAGTGCTGGCACCGGCAAAACCTTCACCATCGCCTTGCTGTATGTGCGGCTGGTACTGGGCCATGGCGGCGCCGCTGCGTTCAAGGAGGCGCTGACACCGCCGAAAATTCTGGTAGTGACCTTCACCGACGCCGCTACCCAAGAGCTGCGCGACCGCATTCGCGCACGCTTGAACGAGGCTGCCCAGTGCTTCCAGGCGGCGGAATCGTCCCATGACCCGCTGCTGGTGAAACTGCGTGACGAGTACCCCGCCGACCAGTGGCCGGCCTGTGCTCGCCGGTTGCAGTTGGCCAGCGAGTGGATGGACGAAGCGGCGGTTTCAACCATTCATGGCTGGTGCTACCGGATGCTCCGCGAGCACGCCTTTGACAGCGGCAGCTTGTTTACCCAGACACTGGAAACCGACCAGCGCGAGTTGCTCGATGAAGTGGTCAGGGACTACTGGCGCCGGCAGTTCTATGGCTTGCCGCCCGCGCTTGCCAAGGTGGTGACGGATAGCTTGAAAAGCCCGACCGAGCTACGCGAAGCGCTGACGCCGCTGCTGTCGCGTACCGATGCCGAGTTTCAGCAGGCGGGGACGTCGATCACAGCGCCCGCGCAACTGGATGCCTTGCTGCAGGAGCCTGCTGACTGGGCTGTGAAATGTGCTGAGCTTGAAGCGAAGGCAAGGGCCGCCTGGGCTCAGGGAGTCGCGCAGGTGGAGCAGTTGCTGCTTGACGCTTGTAGCGTGCTGAACGGCAAGTCCTACCCCACCAAAAGCCCCGAAGCCTTTAGGCAAATGCTTGACGATATCGCCGCCTGGAGCCAAGGAGGCGAAGCCAGTAGCCACGTTCGCAAGTGCGGGCAGACCCGCTTCAAGCTGAACAAAGGCGGTGCCATCGCCCCGGACGCTGCGTTCCAGGCTATCGACGCCTGGGTCGACCATGAAGAGTCGAAGCAGGACATCCGCGCGCAGTTGCTGCTGCATGCACTGCGTGAAGTGCAGGACGCCTTCGAGGAAGAAAAGCTGCGCCGGGCGCAGATCGGCTTCGACGATTTGCTCAACCGCCTCGGTCGTGCGCTGCAAGGCTCTTCCGGGAAGAGCCTGGCGCAGACCATTCGCCAGCAGTACCCGGTGGCCTTGATCGACGAGTTCCAGGACACCGACCCGGTTCAGTACGACATCTTCGACACCATCTACCGCATTGGCGAAAACCTGGCCGACTGCGGCCTGTTCATGATTGGCGACCCGAAACAGGCGATCTATTCCTTCCGCGGCGCCGACATCTACACCTACCTCAAGGCGCGTGAGGCTACCAAGGGCCGGCATTACACCCTGGGCACCAACTACCGCTCCACCCAAGCGATGGTCGATGCCGCCAACCACTGTTTCAAATTCGCCGAGGCCCACCCCCGCGCAGCGTTCCGTTTTGCCGAGGAGGGGAAGGAGAATCCGGTGCCGTTTGACGGCGTCGATGCCAAAGGCCGCAGCGATGTGCTGGAGATCGAAGGTAAGAAGCAGAAGGCCCTGACCCTCTGGCAGTTGCAAACCAACGGCGTCATCAACAACGCCACGTACCTGCGCGAGGCCTCCGAGGTGTGCGCCTCGGCGATTCAGGCCTGGCTCGCCCGCAGTTCAGACAAGCCCTCGGGCCTGCGCAGCAGCGATGGCCAACTCACTGAACTCAAGCCCGCCGATATCGCCATTCTGGTACGCAGCCGCAAGGAAGCCGAAGCCATTCGCAAGGCCCTTGCGCGTCGCAAACTGGCCAGCGTTTATCTGTCTGACCGAGACTCGGTGTTCGAAAGCGAAGAAGCCACAGACCTGCTGTGCATCCTGCGGGCCTGCGCTCAGCCCACCAGCGACCGCTTGCTGCGTGCGGCATTGGCCACCCGCAGCGTGGGCATTTCCTGGCAGGACCTGGAACAGTTGAACCAGAACGAGCTGTACTGGGAAGCGCATGTGCAATGGTTCCGCGACTTCCGCGTGCTGTGGCAGCAACAAGGCGTGTTGCCCATGCTGCGCAGGCTGCTTGCTACGTTCAAGGTGCCGGCCCGTTTGCTGGCTGAAGAACAGGGCGAACGCCGCCTGACCAACCTGCTGCACCTGGCCGAATGGCTGCAGCGCAGCGCCGCCGAACTCGACGGCGAGCATGCGCTGATTCGCCACCTGGCCGAGCAGATCGAGGAGCAGAGCGAGGAAGAAATTCTGCGCCTAGAGAGCGACTCGGACCTGATCAAGGTGGTGACCGTGCACAAGTCCAAGGGCCTGGAGTACCCCTTGGTGATGTTGCCGTTCGCGTGCAGCGCCAGGGCTGTGGATGGCCGCAGCAAGGCGCCGCCGATGTTCCATGAACAACAGGATGAGCAGTACAGCCTGGTGCTTGAACTGGCCAAGGGCGACCTGGCAAAGCCTGCGCAGAAACGCGCCGAGGATGAGCGCATGGGCGAGGAAATGCGCCTGCTGTATGTCGCCCTGACCCGCGCCCGCTACGCCACCTGGATCTGCGTTGCGCCCCAGGGCTTCAAGACCGGGGGCTCGTCGATAGACCTGCACAAGTCGGGCTTGGGTTACTTGCTGGCAGGCGAAGGCACGGTTGCGCCTGAGCGGTTGGCTGAAGTGGTGGAAGCCGTCGCGAAGGGCTGCAACGACATCGCAGTGTGCAAGGCACCTGCACGAACCGAGAGTGTCCATGTGGCGCCAACGCGCCCGACGGTAAGCGAGGCCTTGCGCCCATTGCACTCGCTGGCGGCGAACTGGTGGATCGCCAGCTACTCCGTCTTGGCAATCGCCGACGACCGTGCGCGGATGGGCGCCGAGTCGCCGGTTGCGCCTGAGCCTGCCACTGCACTGGAAGCCAACCTGCAAGAGCAGGACGACGAGCAGAACCCGCCTGCCGGCGTTGGTATTCACGCCTTCCCCCGAGGGGCTGGGCCAGGCACCTTCCTGCACGGGTTGTTCGAGTGGGCCGGCGATGAGGGCTTCGGCAATGCTGCCAGCGACGAGCAAGCCCTGCACGACGCCGTGGCGCGGCGCTGCAACCTGCGCGGCTGGGAGCGTTGGATCGAGCCGCTGTCGGCCTGGCTGAGCCACTACCTCAAGGCATCTCTGCGCTTCAACGGCACCCAGTGCACGCTCGCGGCCTTGAGCACCTATCAGGTCGAGATGGAGTTCTGGTTCTCCAGCCGCAACGTGAACGTCGAGCGCCTCGATGCCCTGGTGCGTGAACACACCCTCGGCGGTACGCCGCGACCGATACTGGCGCCCAACCAGTTGAACGGCATGTTCAAAGGTTTCATCGACCTGACCTTCGAGCACGAGGGCCGCTACTACGTGGCGGACTACAAATCCAACTGGCTGGGCAGCACCGACAGCGCCTATGCCGCCGAGGCCATGGCCGAAACCATGCTGGATAAACGCTACGACCTGCAGCTGTGTCTGTACCTGCTGGCCCTGCATCGCCAGCTCAAGCTGCGCCTGCCCGGCTACGACTACGAGCAGCACATGGGCGGGGCGTTGTACCTGTTCATCCGTGGGCACCAGGCGCCCACCCATGGCCTGCATTTCGAGCGCCCACCGCGGCAACTGATCGAGCAGCTTGACCAACTCTTCATGGGGCAATACGCGGAGGCCAGCGCATGAGCCAGACCCTCAAGCAACTGAGCAGCAGCCAGGGCAATACCGAGCAGGTGGCAGTGTTCATTGGCACCGCCAGCAACAGCGAGCTCTTGCAGCAACTCGATACCTGGGTGGCGCGTGGCTGGCTGCGTGCGCTGGATCGTGCGTTGGCGAAGTTCATTCTCGAACAAGACCCTCAAACCCATGCAAGTGTGCTGCTGGCCGCCGCGATGACCAGCCACCAACTGGGCCGTGGCCACGCCTGCCTGGACCTGGCCGCCACCCTGGCCGCGCCGGATTTCGTGCTGTCGTTGCCACCTGAAGGCGAGGAGGGCAGCACGCTGCCGTCGCAATGGTTGCACGGCCTGGACGCTACGCAGTGGCGCCAGGCGCTGGCCGCCAGCGCGCTGGTCGAGGACCGTGACGCCCGCCAGGACGCCCCCGAGCGGCCCTTGGTGCTGGCGGGGCAGCGCCTGTACTTGCGTCGCTACTGGAACTACGAGTGCAGCATCGCCCAAGCCTTGAGCGCCCGCTTGAGCGTGACACCCGTCACGCCGGACAACCTCGCCAGCCGCCTCGAAGAACTGTTCCCCGCCCGCTCCGAAGCCGAGTGCGCGCAAGGCAGTAACTGGCAGAAAATTGCCTGCGCGCTGGCGGCCCGGGGCTACTTCAGCGTCATCACCGGCGGCCCGGGCACCGGCAAGACCACCTCTGTGGTGCGCCTGCTGGGCCTGCTGCAAACCCCGGCGGTCGAGAGCGGCAAGCCGCTGCGTATTCGTCTGGCGGCGCCGACGGGCAAGGCGGCGGCGCGGTTGTCCGAATCCATTGGCAAGGAGGTTCGGGCGTTGCCGGTGAGTGACGCGGTACGCGCCGAGATACCGACGGATGTGTCCACCTTGCACCGCTTGCTGGGCAGCCGACCGAACTCGCGCAACTTCATTCACCAGCGCGACAAACCGCTGGAGCTGGATGTGCTGGTGGTCGACGAGGCCTCCATGATCGACCTGGAGATGATGGCCTGCGTGCTTGATGCCTTGCCCCAGGCGGCGCGCTTGATTCTACTGGGCGACAAGGACCAGTTGGCTTCGGTGGAGGCCGGTTCGGTGATGGGCGACTTGTGCCGCGAGGCTGAAAAGGGCGACTACAACGCGCAAACTGCCCAGTGGCTGATTACCCATAGCGGTGAGGCGCTGCTCGACCCTGAGTTGCAGATGGCCGAAGGCGCTGGTGCCCCGCTGGCGCAGCAGACCGTGATGTTGCGCCGCTCGTGGCGTTTCGACCCGCAGAAGGGTATCGGGCGCCTGGCCAAGCTGATCAACAAAAAGCAGGCTGCTGAAGCACGACATGTGCTCGAACAGCCCTCGGAGCAGCTTTTCAACCTGCTGGTGCGTGGCGAGCAGGATGCCGCGCTTAGCGACCTGGCCATCGATGGCAACCGCAATGCGCCCGGCTACCGGCATTACCTGGAGCAACTGCGCGACCTGCGCCCTGCGACTGATACACAGTGGGATAGCGAGCTATGGGCTGGCTGGGCGGGCAAGGTGTTGTCTGCATTCGACCAGTTCCGCCTGCTCTGCGCATTGCGCCGGGGGCCTTGGGGCGTGGAGGGGTTGAACCAGCGCGTGGCCACGCAGTTGCGTCGGCGCGGTTTGCTGGACAGCGACCACGGCTGGTACGAAGGACGGCCGGTGCTGGTGACGCGCAATGACTACAGCTTGAACCTGATGAATGGCGATATCGGCATTGCGCTATGGGTGCCGGGGCCGGACGGTGCGCTGGCCCTGCGCGTGGCCTTCCCACGCAACGACGGCAGTGGCAGCGTGCGTTTCGTGATGCCGAGCCGGTTGGTGGAGGTGGAAACGGTGTTCGCTATGACGGTGCACAAATCCCAGGGTTCGGAGTTCAACCACACCGCGCTTGTGTTGCCCGATGCGCTGAACCCAGTGTTGACTAAGGAGCTGCTGTACACCGCCATCACACGCGCCAGGGAGTGGTTCAGCCTGGCTGAGACTCACCCGGGGGTGTTCGAAGGCGCGGTGGGTCGCAACGTGCAGCGCACCAGCGGCTTGGCGTTGCAACTGCACGAGGCGCTGGCTCAACGAGTAGGGCATGCAGGATCACTGACATCAGTAGTGGGCGGGATAATGTAGATATCGAGCTTGCTCCATAACGCTTTGTGATGGAGCAAAATGAATCTTTAGCTGTCATTTAATTTTATCCGCAACTCCTCAACGGAGAGTGGCGGGTTTCGCCTATGAAGCATGGCGTGGCAGTTCGGGCAGACCGGTACCAAGTCGTTGATAGGATCGACTTGGTATTGCTTTTCGATCGAGGCGATCGGCACTATGTGGTGAACATGGATGTAACCACGTCCGATTTCTCCGTATTTTTCCTCAAAGTTTAAGGTGCATACCTGACAAATCGGTTTGTGATGATTGATGCATGTATTGCGAGCTGATTCGCTACGCTCGTAAGTATTAACGAGAACAGAGCGCGCTAGCCCCTCCACATGAGATGCATCATCAGGTAATTCATCTGGAAAAATAGTTTGTGCGAGAAGTTGTTCTCCTACGACGTCGGTGCTTTCGGTCTTGGTTGTATTACTTGGTGTGTCCTGATCGGTTGCCGAATGAGAATGCTGGGGTCGCGAGAAGTAGGCTTCAATTTCGGATGCGGGGCAGCCCTTTTCCCGGTCGTGATGCTCAAGTAGGTGACGGGCCACGGTCGCCATTTCAATCTCATAGTTGGAGCCCGGCTTGAGACGGAAGGCGTAGCCCGGATCACGATCCTCGTCCCATACAAAGATGCAGGACACTGGACCATATTTCTGCCACTTTTGGCCAACACGGCCTATATTCCGAAGAAGATTCTTTGCTCCATCCGGCCCGTCTATAGCTTTTTGGAGGGACGAGTGCTGGGCCTTTCTCCAAGGGCTGGTCGTGTGAATTGCACGATATTTGATAGCCATTGTGGCTCCCTTGTGAGGTTTAACGTGCACTGGAGTGTAGTGGTGGATTCTACCTGGCGCTCCGTTGAGTTCATGCAAACTCTACGGAATGAGGCGTCAACAGACGGCGCACAGTTGGAGCTATATGCTCAAGGCATAGAACTGGTTTCCGGGCGAAAAGTCATGGCTTATTGGCTGATATGGGGTGATTCGTTAACGTCAGCCTACGGCGATGCATGAGGTTCATCTCAATCAGATGAACCTCAATCATTTTTTCAAATGTCGATATTTCTAGTTGGCCGCGATCGCTAGTAGAGCAGCGTCAACCCTCGGCCATTCAGGTGGTTGGCTCCCTGCTGCCCTGTTTTTCGCGCTTCAGCTCCCGGAACTCGCGATAGTGTTCAAAAGCGGCCTTGACCACTACCGCTAGACCTATGGTGGCAAGAATATTTTTGACCATGATTAGGGCTCCGTTAGGCCAGAAGAACTAGTGCGAAACTCACTAGCCAGACAATGAAGTAGGCCAGGTTCTGCTGCAGGTTTTTGGCACGTTGATATAGATATACCGGCACCAGCCAGACCCAGCCCTTGAAGCGGCTTGTATTGTGTCCGGCCTTTTGCAGGCGCTTCTCGTCGAAGATGGAAAGCAGCAAATTGAGTGCTAGCGTGATGTACCAGTAGCTGGCGTTTTCCATCGCTCGCTCTGCTGCAGCTTTGCTGCCATGAGGGCCCCTGCGACGAACCACTCCATCAAATATCCAATGATGGGCGCGATGGCGAGTACCCAGACCAGGGTATTACTCACTTGGCTGCCAGCCAGTGGTGGAGGGGTATTCTGCAGGTGTTGCCTCAGTGGGGTGTTTTCCAGCTTCGTCCACTCGGTGAAGCCGTGCGCCCACACGGAGCTACCGTAGCTGAGGTGGCCTGCGCGAATCAGCTCGATCATCTCTTGCTCGCTCACGCCACCTTTGCGCACACCTTTTTCCTCGTAGAACCACTGATGCGTACTGCTTTGAACAACGGACATCGATTCACTCCTCGATTCGATAGATTGCATGGCACAGTGTCTCTGCTGCTGGCGACAAAATGTGTCGCTGTGTAGGTTTCCCTACCAAGCCGAGCGGCAACTGTTCTCCGGGCTGCCCAATGGTCTAAGCGCATTGGCGATGCTCTTTGTGGGCAGATTGATGGTCATGCCGCCCGCAACGAGCTTCAGGTGGTTGGCCTGGCGTAGGGCCTCCCAGAAACCGGGAAAGTTGGCCCCGCACACCCGGCAGTCGGTGAAGAAGGGGTTGCTGTAGGATTCTCCGTCGATGATCACGTCGAAGCCGCTGCCTTCCTCAGAGCTGTAGTGTCGGCCACCGATGCTGGCGTAGGCACGAACATAGCCATCTTCCTCGTAGTCCGGGCAGGAGATGTTCAACTCGTTTCCATTGCCGTCGTCCACCAGATGTTCACTGACGCCCATCCCCCAACCGGCGGTCCATTCATAGGTGCCGGCCTGGACGCAGGTGCAGGTGAGTAGACCGCAGAGCAGCAAAATCTTGGTTGTGTGCATGGTGTGTTCTTCTTTCATGTCGCTCAGATCCTTGGTTAGCGAAGGAACTGACTCAGCCGTTCCCGCATGATCTCCGCGCGGCTGGCCGGGCGGATTTTCAGTTCGGTGTGCTGGCAGATGGGGCAGCGGCAGAACCAGTCGACATTCAGCTTGAGGGCGTCGCTGGTTGGAACGCTGGTGCGCTTCCAGCCGCAGTGCGGGCAGATGGTGGTAAGCGAAGGGGGCGGTATTGGCATGTATGATCTCTACGTTGTGCGTAGAGTGACTATGCCGCAGCAGCGCGACAGATGGCGTCGCGGTATTGCAGTCAAGGATTGCCCTGGTAGGGTGCGGGGCCTCATTCGAGGAGAGAGCCATGCAGTTCCCGTCGCTCAAGCAACGCCATCGCCAGGAGCGCTATGCAGCTATCCCCGGTGGAGTATGAAAATCGCTATTTCCAAAGCTTGGAGAGTGTCTAGGAAAGCGGGGGCGATTCAGTCTTCAGGTTTCTGGTAGTTGGCCAGAAGCTAATCCAGCAGCTCGTCAGTGATGGGACGTTACGTCTTGCTCATGGTGTCTCCGGTTCGGAGCGACAGTGTCGCTCATGAGCCGGTTACACAAAAATTCGGACACCCTCGGACAGACCACGATTAGTCATCCTGAAAATCGTGGTCTGTCCCCGGTTCGAAGCGCCTTTTGCCACTTTTTCAGAGTGCTGCCTCAAGCCGTTCTGTTGTCGGTGTCAGTGCATTCAGCTTAGCCTTCACTGTTTGGAGTTTAGCTTGATTGGTGCTGATAAAGATCGAACGCTCCTCCACAGTTTCAACGATTTTCTCAAACGCCTTGAGCTGCGGTGCGAAGAAGTCCAACAGCTTTGCGTCGTCAGCAATGATGTCGTAGATATCCTTGAAGGCGCTTTTGATCATCTCGGTAATAGACTCCTTGGCATTCTTCAACTCCTGTTCCAGTTCATGCGCTTTATAGGCGTTGAGCAGGTCCGAGGTAAGTGTGATTGCAGCGCCTGCAGGGCCTGCCCACTTTGAAATGGCGCCGGCGATTTTGGTCGCTTGCCAAGGCTTGAATTTGATCGCCACGCCGGTCACTGCGCTGAGCGCATCGCGGGCTGCAAACACCGCCCCCTTGATGATGTCTGGGCTCAGGTTGGCAATGCCTTTGGCAGCCCCGCCCATCGACTTCAATGCACTGTCACCCATGGCATTGAGGAAGCTCTCGCTGGAGTTGAGCTGGCGGCCAATATCCTGAGAGATGCGGCTGGTTACCTTGGAAGACTGGTCGAAGGAGCGGTCAATTGCGCTCTTGATTTTCAGGTTCAACTTGAAACCTACGCCATCCTCGGTGTAACCCAGTTCGTCCTCGAGGAATTCACGAATGTTTTCCAAGCCAAGCGGACGTAACTTGCCCAGCATGCCTTTCTCAAGGTTCTGAAGTTCTTCGAACAACTCACCGGCCAGGCGTTTGACTTCACGACGACCCGATTCAATGTCCTGGGTGATACGTGCCGACTCTTCGGCATTCTGCTCGGCAAAAGCCTTGAGCCGCTCCAACTGTTCTTCGGCGCGCACCACATGCTGGCCGGCGACATCTCGCACTACATCCATGCCCGTCTTGGCAATCAGCACCGCAGGCACATTGTGCCGCAACACTTGCGTGGTCATGGCTTTGAGGTCGTTGATGCGCGAGCGGCTTTCGTAGTGCTCTGGCTTGCCAAACCAGAACGGCAGGCCGCGTCCATTCGGGTTGGATGCCAGGCAGACGATATTCACCTTGGCCAGTTCATCCGGGCTAAGGTTGGCTGCACGCTGCAGTTTGCCTTTGAGGTTGTCTTTCTTGATCGTGGCCTGCGCATCGAACAGTACTTGCTCGGTGAGGTCGGTAACTTCGTCCATCTTATTGATCACGAAAATGGTCGAGGACAGCTTGTTCAAGTCCCGCAGCACCCACTTGACGATGTCGTTGTGGCTTTCCTTGAGTGGGTTGGTAGCGTCCACCACATAAAGAATCAGGTGCGCCTCGGAGATGTAGCGCTTGGTCAGGTCTTCATACATGACCTGCTCGCCGTCGACGCTCTTCTCCTTGTCCCCGAACAGACCGGGGGTGTCGACGATTTCGCACTTCTCCGGCAGCCCCTCTGGAGCGTAAATTGCCAAGCGATCAGAGGACTCGTCCATGTTGATATTCATGTCGGCCATAATCTTGCCCAGCCAAGCGGCAATAACGCTGGTCTTGCCGTCAGAGAAGGCACCAAGCAAGGCAATGCGCAGCACATCGGACTCGATGGCTTGTACCGCCGAGTCGATCTTGTGCAACTCGCTACCGACGTCGGCGCCCATCTCCCCCAATTCGTCGAGCACCGCACGCAGTTGCTCCAGCCCCTTGAGCGCTGCCTGCTTCTCAACGTTGAACTGATTGAATTGTTCCATACGGCATGTTCTCCAACTGCTCTTTAATAAGGGTCATCAGCGCGATCTGCTGTTCGATGACGTTCAGAGGGTGCTTGAGCGACGCCTCAAGTTGTTGCACGCGAGACAATACGGTTTCGTCAATGTGCTTGCGAACAGGGGCAAACAGCGTTTTGCGTTCTTCCTTCAAGGCGTTACGGGCTTCGGTGTATGCGTCATCAATCTTCTCCTGAACTTGCCCCTGTGCTTTGCGAATGCGTTTTTCCTTGCTGGTAAAGATGCTCAGCACACTCACAAAGATGCCCACCACAGCGCCAGCAACGGCGCCGATCAGGTTGCCGATCACCGGAAACGCGGTGCCGATGCCTGCCCCAGCCAATGCGTAGGAGCCTATGTTGAAGGCCATCCACCCGTAATCACCCAGTTCGAAGCCAAGGTCCAAGTCAGGTGTCTTGTAGTTGATATTCAGGGATTCGGCGTCATAGAGAAGCTGCTCGAACTCTACACGTGCAACGTCCTCCATCAGACGCTGGATGGCTTGATGCAGGTCCTGCCCCAAATCATTTAGGTACGCTTCGAACTGCCCCTGGAGTTTTTCCTTGAGCTCATTCTGCCCACGCTTGAAAGCACGGTTGATCTGGCTGGAAATAACGTCGTTATCACCGAAATTCTTTTCGACGATATCGTCGGCATCTTCCTTAAGGTCGTTGAAAAGGCTATCCCAAAGGTTCCGCCTTCCCGCAACGACTAGCCCTTCGAATCGCTCCCGGGCCGCCTTGATCGCTTCGCGGCACTTCTCGAACTCCGGTTGGGTTCTGGCAACGAATGCTTCATGGGTCGCGTGCAACGCTTGCAAGGTCGAAATGTTTTCAACCAGCAGTTCGTACACCTTGGTCTTGTTGCTCTCGATCATGTCCTCGCGGAACGTCGCAAGCTTGGTATGCAGCACCTTGGCAACAGACTTGATCTGGCTGAATTCGTACATCGCTTTCGACGAGGCGAAGTGCTTCTGATAATTACGCTGCTGAATCACCAAGTCCTGGCTACGGGCGGGGTCAATTGTGGTACGCCCAGTTTGCGCATCGCTCGCCAGCGACGAAAATGCCAGCAAGCCCTGCACGTAGTGGCCTGTCTGTAAAACCTTGCTGCCCAATACCGAGCGCAGTACGTCCTCAGTCTGTTGCAAAGCGGCGGTGGAGTCGCCGTGCGCAGTCAGTGACTCGCGGTCTTCCTCGAACTCGTAGGCGTCGGCATTGCCACGCACGTTGACCAAGGGGCACACCTGAGTACCTAAACGCAGATAAGAACGAATTTTCTCTGCGGTGGCTTTCTCAGGCTTTTTATTGGTGCCGTTTACATAGAAAACGTGATGCGCCTTGGCAACGGCCTCGCGCACCATATGCGCATACTTGGCCTCGTCACCCTCAATACCAGGCACGTCGATCAACTGAAAGCGTTTGCCCTTGTAGTTCAGGGGGTAGAGCGTATTGCCCTTGGTGAAATCGGCTTCACCCGTGCCGATGATCGAGCCGTCTACACGATTTGCCTGGGCCTTCTTGTGTTCATAAGCCAACAGATCGTCATGCAGCCCTTTGAACTGCTGATTGAGCAGGTCATCCAGTGCGGGGGAGCGCGTCTCAATGCGTTGGAGAACCGGCGTGTCATCTGGAGAGACAGGCGAGGGGGGCGAGACGGCCTCATCGAACAGATCATCAAGTTCGTGTTGGGACATTTCAGGCTCCTGCGAACTTCAGTACCGCCACCGCAGCACCAGCGCCGATCAGAACTCCACCGATGGCGAACATCGACAGCCGGGCCTTGAGGCTCGATATCGCGTGCGCTCGCGCAATGTCCAGACGCTGTGAGGCTTCTTCTTGCTCCAGTGCCAGGTGAGCGCTGGACTCCTGTTCGGCGAGCACGCGCTTGGCCGCAGCTTCCGCCTCAACTATTTGCTGACGATGTGCAGCTTCCTGTTGTTGTAACTCAAGGCGTGCCTGAGTCTCTTGCTGGGCGAGCCGGGTTCTTGCATCGGTCTCGGCTTGGGCAATCGCATTTCGCTCCTGGGCTTCGCTCTGAACGATCTGCGCCAGCCGGGCTGTGCTTTGGCGAATGCTGGCCACTTCACCCGTGTACTCGCTGTACAAGGCGTGCAAACCTTCGCGCACCTGTTCGAGCCGAGCAGTAAGGGCCTTGGAGAACTGCTCCAAGTCATCGGCATGCTGTTGCAGCAGTGCCTCGCGGGATTCTTCCTTGAACAAGATGCGCAGTGATTCGATGATCGTGCTCTTGCCAGCGTTGGTCTCGCCGAAAAACGCCAGGGTGAACGTGTCCCACTCAGCGTGTGTTTTCAACTGCTGCAGTTCGCTGTCGAACCGCCCACGAATATCACGCAGCTTGTCAGTGATATTACCTATTTCTCGCTTGCCATCTTTGTGCTCGACACAAAGAGCGAGAATGTCTGCCATGGCGTTGGCAATGTTGTCTGAGATATCGGTATAGAGGTGGTTGAGCTCTTCAGGTGAAGTCATTACGGGCCTTGTGATGAAGTTAGGCTAGGCAGGGTTTTGTTCAGCAGTACAATCCGCGAACTGAAAGCAAGACGGCTGTGGAGATTTCTAGTGTTTTTTAATTAGGTCAATATTCATACAAAACACTCAAGCGCGTGGCCTTTTCCCTGACTGCCAGCACCCAACTCTGCGGCTCCCAAACTCTCACATTTTCCCCTAAGCCAAACACCCACCACAGCGTCTCCTGATCGTCCGGCACGATGGCGCGTAGGCGTTGCCAGTCGCTGTCTGGCAGCGGCTTCAGGCTTTGCTCGTTGCTCAACGGCGTCTCGCTAAGTAGCCAGGCAATCTGCGGTGATACGTCGGCGACCAGTTCTACCTGCTCAATGAGCGCGGCGGTGTTGAGGTTTTGGCGGATGTAGCTGTCGATCTCGAAGTCGTTGTGGGCGCGGGCTGCTGCGTCCAGGCACTCGGCCTGGTGGATGCGGTGCAGGGCGAACTGGCGCAGGTCGTCATAGCAGTCGACGCTGCCGATCAGGTAGCTGATGGCGTGGCGCGAGACTAGTCCAGCGGGGTGGATCAATAGCTGCTTGAGCTCGCTTTTGCTGCGGCTCAGGTAGTTGATCTGCAGTTGTTTGTGTTCCAGCAGGGCACTGGAGGTCTGCTCCCAGACCTGCGAGGCAATCTGTGCTGGTTGCAAGGACTTGCCGTTTGGGTGGGCTCTAACCCTGCGAGCCCAGTGCGCCAGGCCATTGTTTTCCAAGTTGTCGAGGTAATCGCGGGCCATACGGAATTGGGGGCCGAGCTGATCCAGAACGCTCTGTGGCAGTAGTGTCTTTAGGTGGCTTTCCGCGAGGTACAGTGCCAGTGCCGTGGGAGTGTCCATGGCCGACAAATCGATAGGCGCATTTTCCGAAAGGCTCCAGCGAAATGATGGGGAGCTCTCGTCACGCTGTAGTGCAAAGGGGGTCGACAGTCGGTCAAGGTCGCGTTGCACTGTGCGCAGGCTTACTGAGAAACCATCATCCTTGAGTTTCTCTAGCAAGGTTGTGGTCGCAATGCGGCCTGGGGCTCGTGGGATAAGGCGCAGCAGCGCGATAAGTCTCAGGAGTGTGTCCTTAGCTTCGGACATCGTTACTTCCCTGTCGTATCGAAATGGGTGCGCTTTGTTGGCGCCACTAACATGGCGAATCTAACCCGTTCGCTGGCAATTTGCCATGCCGGTAGTGAGAAATATATCTCGAGCGAACGAAGCTAGCTGCTAGGGCTTCTAGGCGGGTTGCTCGACGTTCAAGAAGCTCTGGCGAGCGGCACCAAGGGCAGTGATCGAAGCACTCTTTTATGGTGCTATCCCCATCGTGGGGCACCACCGTCTGCTGCCATTCACAATGGCGGCAGCAGTGGGTCAGAGCTGTTCTCATTCGACGAGTCTCCTTTGCGTGGCGCTTGCAGAGGACATTACCCGGCTATAGCGACAGAACCTGTCGCGCGCTCTCGCTGAAACACTGCGGTCTGCGATGCACTAAGCTCGCGTCGCTTTTGTTGAGTTACCGCCGATTGAAGCCATTCCCCTAATTGCAAGTCGGGTTTCGTTTTCAATCAATGAACCTATGTCCGCCTTGGCGTGGCGGCTTGGTTTGACGTTCGCCTTTTCTGGTGTATACAAAAATAATTGGTCTGCGTATTGCGATAGTTTTTGCTCATTAAGCATGCTGGTTATGTGCGAGATCGTTCGTACACATAAAAAGAAGAATCAGCATGAACACAGAGACCCAAAATGCTTACCGCTCACTAGCCAGCCATTTCTACGCCACACGTCTGCCAGGCATCCCGATCAGTGAGCTGAATGAGCTCAATATCATTGGTGCTTTACTGCGGGCTGCGCCCGAATATCGGCCCGACTATTTCAGGCGATTGCGCAATGCACTCGCGCTGGATCAGAAGCTCCGGAATCACTTCTGGATTGCCCAGGAAATCAATCGGACACTCAATCCGGTGACTGTGCTCAACCTTCCTCGGAAGCGTAAGCAAGCTCGTCGGCAGAGAGTTTCAGATGACGACTTCGGAAAATGGGTGACGGCGCTTTTGGTTAAGGGGCAGAAGGTGGAAGCCGGTGCGTTGATGCTGATCAGCATGACGGGGGCACGACCTTGCGAGCTGAGGGACATCAGTATTGAGGGCACGAGGATCAGTATTCTCGGCGCCAAACATAGCCACGGTGGACTGCGTGGCGCTGATCGGATCCTGGAGGCTGACGAGGATTTCTGCCAGCTCGTCTGTAATGCGCTGGAGGCGTTTCGTTCTGATGCAAGGAGCCTGGACTCTATTCGAATGGTGATCCATGAAGCCGCGAAGGAGGTTTTCTCGCGTGGGAAACCACCCAGCATGTACGCGCTGCGTCATCAGTTCGGTGCAAATTTGAAAGCGTCTGGGATGTCCAGAGTCCAGATGGCTTACGTCATGGGCCACCAAGCAACAGACTCTATCGGGCGCTACGGTGACAAACGCTTTGGGCGTGCCGAGGCTGTGAAGGTCAGACCTGCAGCAGATGCGGATCTGACGCAGGTTCGGAGAACGCATGCCTCTTACTACCCTGGTTATTCAAAGGCGGTGAAGGCAGAGCATTAAGGCGACGTAAACGAGCAGGTCAGCCCCAGGTTTTGATGACTTCAGCTCAGGTGAAGTGGCTCAGGTCGCACCCTGTAGTCAGCTCAGAAGGCTGGCAAATGTCTCGCCGAGGAACATGACCCTGGCAGGCTCGTTAGGCATTACGGCAGTGCCGAGCACGAGGGTTTCAAGGTGTGGGTTCGTTTCCTCAACCGTCTCGGCCACTTCGGAAAGCGCCTGGATGTCAGGCTGTTCACTGTCGATGAACAGTAGATAGAGCGTTCGGAAGTCCTGGCAGGGCAGCTGCAGCTGATGCAGAGGGTTTGCGTAATCAAACTCTGAGAGAGCAAACAGCAGCTGTCGGCCCTGACTGTAGCTCAGGAACTGGCGGAAGTCGGAGTAGTTGCGACCCGGCCAGTCGCACCCCACAGCGGCATAGCGAACGTACTGAATGACTTGATCAGCCCAGGTCTTGAATTTGATGGCTGCGATTCGCTTTTGCGCAACAATCTGAAAACCCCGCTGGCCCAGATTTCGGGCGCAAGGTGCCGGATCGACGAAGAACACGTATCTGGCACCGTCTTCGTCGGCCAGGTAGGTCAGTGGTGCATTGATCGCAAAGGAAACATCGCTTGGGCCGAGTAGGGTGCGCTGTTTTTCCCAGTTGAGTTGGGTGTGTATGGACTCATGCCCCGAGTTGAAATCCATAACCCGCATGCGCAATGGGGAAGGTGGAATCAGTGTGCTCAAGTCATCCATTTCAGGCTCCGGACTCCTGGTTTTTTTGACGAAGGATCCGGCGTGCCTGAGCTTGCCCCACAAGCCATGAGATCAGTTCGGCGTAGTTGATTTCACCAACATCCACGATGGCTTTTCGGGAGGCCTCCAGGCTGGCGACCATAGTGCCCAGTGCCTGGTCATCGAGCATGCGAGACATTCCGGCACGAGATAGCAGTGTGATTGGCTCCAGCAGGGCATCGAATGCGTCCTGCAAGATCAGCAGACGCGATAGGTCATTGAGCTGTGCCTGGATTCTGGCTGGGGGCTCAGTGTTTCCCAGGAATCCGGCAAGATTGATGATTCTCCGCCCCAGGCGTTTGCTTCCTGCAGACTCCTGCAGAAGAGCTTCAAGATTTTCTTTGATTAAACGATCCATGGTTGTGCTCCTGACAGGCCTGTCGAGAGCATGGGGTATCTGTGCGACGAAACGTGTCGCGATGGCCGGGCTACATGTGCAGTTTCTTTACGGACGAAAACTAGACAGATCGCGTCGTATCCAGGGGCGCGTTAGCTTGAGTCTCAACTGCTTACGGAGGACGACCCCATGATCTTGCCGCCGACGTTGAGTGACCTGTTACCGCTGGCCTTGGTGTTGCCTGTGTTGTTGGGGCTGGCTCGTGTCGCCTATGGCGGCAGTTCTGATTGAAGGCGAATGCCAGTGAGCACTGGACTGATTCTGCTCCTTACAGACTGCTGGATTACCTGTTGTTGCAGGGGGCAGTTTCGCTAAGGAGGTCGGGCTCCGGCCAAGCCCCTCAGTTGGTCTCACCCCCAGAAGTTATCGACACCAGTAACTCCTGGTAACCCGGCACGCCACCTGCATCCTCGGGCGGGCAGGCGCGGGCTCCGTCGAGCACCTCGCACCAGGTGCCGGTGAAGTCGCAAGGCTCGATACTTTCCACGGCAATCACATGCTGCCAGTTATCGCCGAAGTCGTAGAGATAGCGCAGCCGGTCTGCCTCCTTGAAGACGCGGCGCAGTTTGGTTTTGCGGTCATCCAGCACGTCGTCGTACTGGTACATCAGTTCGGCATCCAGCGGCATATAGCAATTCACGCCATTGCTGAACTCATGCAAGTGGCAGCTGTGCCAGCCGAAGGCCGCCTGAATGAAGTGGTGCAGTTTGCGTAGGGTGCAGTCGCCGCTCACCCTGATGCGCCGCCAGATCGGCGGATCGAGCTGCAATGGCTCTAGCTGGATATGTAGGGTGTAGAGCAGGGGGTGGGCGGCCATACGGGCTCCATCTGTCAGTGATAAAGCCAGGGCTTCAGTTCATCGAGGTTGGCTACGACAATCTGCTGAGCCTCCGCCTTGGCATGCAACTTGGTCGGGTCGATCTGGTAGCGCTGCAACACGTACTGCACCAGCGCGCCACGGGTCTCGATCAGTAGCTGACCGTTCTGCATGCCATAGTCTGCCTCGATAATGGCGCGCTGCTCGGGCTTCAGGCGCGAGTCTGGTTCGATGACCACCGCGAGCTCGGTATTCCACCCGCTATCCAGGTCCCGGCTGTGCTCAGACTGGTCATCCATAAGCCCCGGTTCACCCCGAAACCGGCTGAGCACGAAGTCCCGGTAATCTCTGTTCTTCTCGCAGTAAGCGCGCACATGCCAACGCATGCCGGTGTAAATCAGGGTATGTGGGGCAATCAACCTGGTCTCAACGTCCGGGGTGCTGAAAGACACATATTCGCACTCCAGCCGCAGCCCTTCTCGGCAGGCTTTGAGCAGAGGGCGCAACACCTCCGGGCGTACTGAGCGATCCGGTACACCCAGTACTTCGGTATGCGCATAGGCCAAGGCCAGGCCGTCGATATGAGGTGCCCGCTCGTAGTTTTGATTCAGCAGATGCAGGTAGGCGCTGGCACTGTCATCGATAAACAGCGGTTTAAATTGGCGGCTCGGTACATACCCCTTCAAATGCTTGTCGTATTCCAGGTTCTTCGGCGCGTAGTCGGTGATGTAGGAATTGATGTCCTTCGACGCCTGCTGCCGGCTGATGCCAAAGCTCTGCATCAGATGGCCTGTGGTCAAACGGCCCTCCCACCAGACAATGGTCTCGATCAGGCGGTAGCGCAGAGCCAGATCCCAGCGCACTGACTCAATTGCTTGCTTGCGTTTCATGGCTTCTCCATCTGCTCGAAAACTTTACCTGTACACGTAAACACCGTGGATGCGTCGTCTGAAGCTACATATTCTGATGGCGTCATTCAAGTTGGCGCTGTAGCCGCCACGGAAAAGGAGAAGCACAGTGAACGGTATCGGAATGTCCTGGGCAGTAATGGGCATCGCTCTGCTGGCTGTCTGCATGATGGCGTTGGCAATGTTCTGGCAGATCATGCGCCGCCGAGAGGCCTTGGCCACCCTGCAGCATTACCAGCTACAGCTGGAGCAGTTGCAGCAGTTGAGTCAGCAGCAAGAAGCTGAACTGCGTGAGCAAACGGCCGCTGCGCGAGCGGAAAAGGCCCATGCTGAACAGTTGCAGCGCCAGCTCGACTTCGCTCAAGAGGAGCTCACTGCCTTGCGCGATGAGCAGAAGCAACAGCTTTCCCGCTTGGCGGAGGCGCAAAGCCAGGCCAGTGCGGCACGTGCTCAGCATGGCCAATTCGAGCAGCAGCACGGTGAGCTCAAGCAGGCCCATGAGCGCCTGCAGAGTAGTCACGAGGTGTTGCAGGACAAATTCGCCAACCTGTCTAAGGAGCACGCCACCCTCAGCAGCAGCCTGGAGCAGAAGCAGCAGCACTTTGCCGAGCAACGGCAGCTGCTCAAGGAAAGCCGCGATCAGCTCAAGCTGGAGTTCGAGCAGCTCGCTGGGCAGATCTTCGAGGCCAAGGGCCAGGCCTTCTCCCAGCACAGCCAGCAGTCCCTAGATGCGCTGCTCAAGCCGTTCCGCGAGCAGATCGAAGGTTTCCGCACCAAGGTGGAAGACATTCACCACAAGGACGTTCAGCAACAGGCCGCGCTGACCCAGGAGCTGCAGCACCTCAAGGAACTCAACCAGCAGATCACCCAGGAGGCGCACGACCTAGCCACGGCGCTCAAAGGGCAGAAGAAGGCTCAGGGTAACTGGGGGGAGCTGATTTTGGAGAACGTGCTGGAGCGCTCCGGCCTGGTCAATGGCCGCGACTTCGAGCGTGAGGTCAGCATCAACGGCGAAACCAATCGCCAGCGGCCGGATGTGATCGTGCACCTGCCGCAAGGCAAGCACCTGATCATCGACGCCAAGGTCTCACTCAACGCCTACACCCGCTACATCAACGCCGAAGACGAAACCGAGCGCCATCTGGCCCTGGCCGAGCACGTCAGCGCGGTAGGGCAGCGGATCAAGGAGCTGTCCGAGCGTCATTACTTCGATCTGCCCGGGCTGAACGCCCCGGAGATGGTGTTTATGTTCGTGCCCATCGAGTCGGCGTTCGTCGAAGCGCTCAAGGCGGATGAAACCCTGTTCCAGAAAGCCATTGAGCAGAACGTACTGGTCGCGACCCCGACCACCTTGCTCACCAGCCTCAACATCGTGCGTCAGCTCTGGCGCTTCGAAGACCAAAACAAACACACCGCCGAGCTGGCCGAACGTGCCGGCAAGGTTTACGACAAGCTGCGCACCTTCCTCGGCAGTATGGATGCCATCGGCCACAGCCTGGACAAAGCCCAGGACGCCTACCGCAAGGCACGTGATCAACTGGTCAACGGCAAGGCCAACCTGGTCAAGCAGGTCAGCGACTTCCGCCAGTTGGGAGTGGCCGTCAAAGGTGAGCTGGACGAAACCTGGGTGGATCGAGCGGATCTTGAACTGACATTGGTCGGGCATGAAACCACTGAAATGGCGCAGTAGGCGCATTGGATCTGAGGAGGTGTACATGCAGGAGTCGTACGATTTTGCATTCGAGAACTATCGGTTGGAGCAACTGTGCGAGCAGTTTCTGACGGGGCCGCTGTCGACGGGGAAATCGTGTTCCATGGCGTGGCTGCTGAAAATCGACTCGACGCAGCCTCCTTCTTCTTTTCGGACGCTGATCTTGAAACTTTGGATGCGTCGGGTTTTAAAGCCTCTGTGCTCGCCCTTCTGGATGACCTGATCATCTATCGAGCGCGATGCCAGGAGCAGAATTGCCGCGATGGTGTTTTGCGGTTGGAGCAGTCCAGGCCATCTGTCGTCTGGCTGCCGAATGGGGCCGGCGACGTTATGGTTAGGGCCCGTCGAGATGTGTAGCTAGGGAGCAGTGTTAATGCAGACGGTGGGTTTAAAACAGCGTCTTGGGGATGCCTATCAAGCAGTACTTAGCCAAGACATGCTGGCCAAGTTTGATGGCTGTAGCGAAGGGTTGACCGGAGTGTTCTTGCCCTCGGCAGCAGAAAAGCCGATGAAGCTCATGATCGTTGGTATGGAGACTCGTGCCTGGAATGGTTCTTTCAAGCAGATCCATGATGGGGATCTGAGAGGCTACATTGAGCAGTCCATGCAAAAGCACGAGAAGTATCAGGGTATGCCTCCTGGTCGATCCTGCTTTGGGCGCTTTCACCAATATGCTGCGGAAAAGCTTGGCTGCTCTCGTAAGGAAATCGGCTGGGGCAATTTATTCGCGGTGGCCTATAAAAAAGGCTCACCTAAGAAAGGCTCCAAGTCTTTTTCTGCTGTGCAGGAACTGTCCATGCAATTGCTGCGTGAACAGTTGAGGGTCATACGGCCTCAGTCGATCATATTTGTTACGGGCTGGCGTTATGACGCGGACCTGAAACGATCTCTGGATGGGCTGATCGACCGCAGCAGAGTGCTTGAAAAGAAGGCTCTGTGGGAGTTCTATCTGGGCGATACCTTGTGTTACCGCACGAGTCATCCGCGCCATGTCACAGCTGCAAAGCACCGGGAGCATGCCCTCAGCAATATTTCTGCGCATCTGAGCGCCGGCTAAGGATGATGAGAATGCAAAAGCCACACACCGTGAGTGCTCTCGAAGACCTGGGCCGAGTTAGGCTCTCCAAGAGCTTCTTCATGCGCGATTTTCTCTATTCGGAAATCAGCCAGATCAACGGCATCCCGAATATCCCCGACATCCCCGACCGCGCCATCGAGGCCGGTCGCCAGCTTTGCGAACAGTTACTGGAGCCGCTGCAAGAGCGCTTCGGGCGCATCGCCATTCGCTCGGCTTATCGCTCCCCGGCGGTCAACGCCAAAGGCGCGGAAGACGGTAACAACTGCGCGAAGAACGATAACAACTACGCCGCCCATATCTGGGACTACCCGGATGCCGATGGCCACCTGGGCGCCACCGCCTGCATTGTGGTGCCGGCCCTGCTGCCCTGGTATGACCAAACCAGTGACTGGACGCCCCTGGCTTGGTGGATTCACGACAATCTGCCCTACGTCAACCAGTACTGGTTTCCCAAGCTGGCCGCTTTCAACCTGCGCTGGAGCGCCAACCCGCAGGTGCTGCCGAGCATCAACACCTATGTCACAAACCCACATACCAGGGACAAGAAGGCGCTGGTGCACAAGGGGGTAGCCACGCTTGGCTTGCAGGAACGTAAGCAGATCGTAGAGCCCTGGCTGAAGAGCCTTACTTGAGAGGTAAACCTGATGGACCTTGCTTATGCCCAAGAGGCATCTCGTCGCTACAGCGAATGCGTGCAGAAATTCAGACTGCAGCATGAATGGATGATGTCGTTACTGCAGGGAACGGTCGCAGAGGAGTCGCTCACCCTGCTTGCAAGCATGGTCGATGAGGCAGAGGGGTGGAATGAAGAGGCAGGCTGGCTTGATATTGAGGAAGCCGCGGACCTATTTGAGCTGCAGTTGAAACTCGATCTATACCAAACCCCCATTGGCTCGTTCGATCAGATCCCTGAGGCATTCAGGGATGAGTACAGCAACATGGACGACCGGCAATTCAAGGTTCACCTACAGGAGTTGCGACAGCGTGGCGATCTGGCTTGCGAGGAGCTTTCCCACCTAAGGCAGGGGGTCAAGCATGTGTTGGTGGAGCATGGTCTGTTCGATGACTTTCAGGCCATCCTGGAGGAAGCCAATCCGCTCGATGCTGAACGCCTGGAGCCGTTGCTCGAAAATCTAGTAGGGCTGTGGAACAGTCATTACAAGCTTGGTCTGAGCTTGTTACGGATGGCGGATCAGTTGCCATCTTATGAATCGGTGGGGCCGCGATGATTGGCGGGGCGGGAGAGATGATGCCCAGGATCGACGCTGCCCTCGAACAGGTATTCCGCCGGGCTTTGGGCGAAGGGTTCGATACTGCCTGGCTGCTGCCGGATGGGGCAGAGCAGGCCTGCGATGCGTTCCATAGGCGGTTTTTCGGCGGCGCACTGAGTGTCGAGTGCTCCGAAGAGGACATCGATACGCTTCTGGACTTCTCCTGTCGGGTCTATCTGGAATACGTGCCGGCTGACTTGTTTGTAACGGCTGAACGCTTGCCTGAGCCTCTTCCTGTGCATTCGCATGTGGATAGCCCTGTTTCCGTGCTACGCAGACGAGTCAGTTGCTCGCATCCGTTCTGCGGTACCGGGGCCTTCCTCGCTGGTACTGATCGGGGCATGGCTGATGTTCCCGGGCTGCCAAACGATACGGCGCAGACCTTAGCTGGTAAGGACTAACCGCCAGCAGAGCCCGCAGCCTAGAGAAGTTATTGTTCTAATTGAAAATGTCCACTCGGTCAGGCTTTACCCTCTACGGCTGAATGGATAATGTGAGCTACGTCATAAAGCCATCAGGGATGAGCGCCAGGCAGTTCATGGAGCATCGCCTTCTCTCCCGCAACAAATGCCGCGATTTGGCCGCTGTGCGCACACACCGGCAAGCCCTGCTCGTTGCACGGCTCCGCAAAATGAAGAGAAGGGTGCAGTATGCAATTGACCCAAGCCCCGGCGCCCGGCGCCCGTGCGCTGATCCGTGATGAAGAGTGGATCATCCAGAACGCCGACCAGTGCAACCTCGGTGGCTGGCAGCTCTCCTGCATCGGTGTTTCGGAAACCGTGCGCAACCGCCATGCGCTGTTCCTCACCGAGCTGGAAGACATCACGCTGATTGACCCGGCCAAGACCGAGCTGGTCTACGACGAGTCGCCCACCTTTACGGCTTCGCGCCTGTTTGTCGAGGCACGCCTGCGTCAGTCGGCGCTGCAGAATGGTGCTGTGGTGATTGGCCAGCATGCCGTGATGGATGCGCTGCCATTTCAGCTCCAGCCAGCGCAGCGGGTGCTCGAGCAACTGCGCCCGCGTCTGTTGATTGCCGATACCGTGGGCCTGGGTAAAACCCTCGAAGCCGGCATCCTCACCACCGAGCTGATGCGGCGCGGCAAGGCCAGGCGCATCCTCGTAGTCACCACCAAGAGCATGATGCGCCAGTTCCAGCAGGAGTTCTGGAACCGCTTTACCATCCCGCTCACACGTCTGGACTCGGCTGGCATTCAGCGCATCCGCCGCGATATTCCGGCCAACCATAACCCGTTCAACTACTACGACCGCACCATCATCTCGGTAGATACGCTCAAGCGCGACAGCGAGTATCGCCACTACCTGGAAAAGGCCTGGTGGGACCTGATCATCATCGACGAGGCCCACAACGTCTCCTACAAGGGCAACCGTACCCAGAGCAACCGTCTGGCCGAACTGCTCTCGCAGCGCTCCGATGCTCTGATCTTGCTCACCGCTACTCCGCACAACGGTAAGAAGGACAGCTTCGCCAGCCTGATGCGCATGCTCGACCCTACGGTGCTGCCATCCGGCGCGGACTACACCCGCGACGATGTCGAGCATCTGTTCATCCGCCGCTTCAAGAAAGACGTGCGCGAGCAGATGAAGCAGGACTTCCCCGAGCGCGAGGTCTTCCGTCTAGCCGCCGAAGCCAGCCCTGCGGAGAACCTGGCTTTCGATGCCCTGGCCGAACTCAAGCTGAACAGTGAAGGTTCAGGCGCCCGTGACGGCGCCATGCTGTTCCGTACCGTGCTGGAAAAGGCCCTGTTTTCCTCACCGGCAGCCTGTCTGCAGACCCTCAGGGAGCGCATCCGCAAGCTGGAGAACAAAGACCCGCAGCATCCGGACCTCGACGGCCTGCGTGACCTGCAAGGCCTGGTGCAAGCCATCGGCCCGCAGCAGTTCAGCAAATTCCAGCATTTGATCGAGCAATTGCGCAATGGCCAGCACTGGCGCTGGGACAGCCGAGACCCTAGTGACCGCTTGGTGATTTTCACCGAGCGGGTCGAGACCCTCAAATTCCTCCAGCAGGAGCTGCCCAAGGCGCTGGGGCTGAAGGACGAAGCAGTCGCCATCCTCCACGGCCAGTTGCCTGATCAGGAGATCCAGCAAACCGTTGAGGACTTCGGCAAGACCCACTCGCCGCTGCGCCTGCTGATTGCCTCGGACGTTGCCTCCGAAGGTCTCAACCTGCACTACCAAGCGCACCGCCTGATCCACTTCGATATTTCCTGGTCGCTGATGGTGTTCCAGCAGCGCAATGGCCGGGTCGACCGTTACGGTCAGACCCGCGCCCCGAAGATCGCTTACCTGCTCACCGAGCCGCGCCACGAGCGCATTCGCGGTGACCTGCGTTACCTGGAAATTCTCATCGACAAGGACGAACAGGCCGCCAAGAACATCGGCGACCCCTCGGCCTTCATGGGGCACTACGACGAGGAGTTGGAAGAGCTCGAAGTGGCCAAGGCCATCGAGGGCAATGCCACCCTGGAAGCCTTCGAGGCGCTGCTGGCGGGAGATGATGTCGATCCGTTCGAGGCACTCTGGGCCAGTGCCAGCGCAGCGGAAACACCCGCCGTCTATACCGCACAACCCCAAAGCGCGCAGACGCAGGAACTCACCAGCCTGTTCGGCAACAGCTACCAGTACCTGCGCGATGCGTTGCGCCTGCTGGCCGAGCAATCGCCGCGTGACTATCCGCCGGTCAAATACGACGACGCCAACAAGACTCTGAGCCTCCAGCCCAGTCGTGACTTGGCGCAGCTGCTCAAGCGCGATCTGGCCAGCGAGATGTGGCCGGAGGACAACACCTTCGCCCTGAGCGCCGACAGAACCGTGGTTGAGTCCGCCATCCGCCAGGCCCGCGACACCAACGCCTGGCCGCAGCTGCACTACCTCTGGGCGCTGCACCCCATTGCCCAATGGCTCGACTACAAGCTGATGGCCCTGTTTGGTCGTCAGCGCGCTCCATTGCTGCGCGTGGCGCAGGGCCTGCATGCCGGTGAGGCCATCGTGCTGGTGCTGGCGCAGGTGCCCAACCGGCGTGGCCAGGCGGTGCTCGCCGAGTGGATGGGCGTGCAACTCAATGCCGCCGGGCAGGTACAGGGCGTGCTCAGTCTGGAGGATGCCCTGCAACGCACCGGTCTCGCCGGCAACCTCGGAGGCGGCGCCAATATTCGCGCCAACGATGGCAACGCCCCGGATGCTTGCGCTCTGCAAGCGTCTCTGCAGGGTGTGATTCAGGCCGCCCAGCAGCACATCAGGCCGATCAAGCAGGCCTTCGATACCGACTGCCGGGCACGCCTGGACCGCGAGCTGAGCAAGCTGAAAACCCTGCAGGATAAGCACACCGCCCAGCTGGAGCTGGATTTCGCCAAGGGCATCGAGCAGGTCAACGCGGCCAAGCGCAAGCAGAAGGAAAGCGACACCGCCGAGCTGTTCAACAACTACCAGCAATGGATACGCGACACCCTGCAACTGGACGACCGCGCCCAGTTCACTGTCGTCGCAGCCCTGATGGCGTAAGGAAGGAAACCCCATGACTTTTGCCATTGCCGGCCTGACCAACGCCAACGAGTTCTACAGCCAGCATTACCTGGACGAGATCCTCGAAAAAGACCTCAAGCCGCTGTTCGACCAGTGGAAGGAGCAGGGCGCCGACAGCCCCATCGCCCGCTTGCGTACGGCCTCCGGGGCCAACGGTTACTTTCGCGCCCGCCAGCGCTTCCTCACCGAGCGTAAGGCCGGCGAGCGTGCCAGCCTGTTTATCGATCTGGTGCAGCCGCTGCTGCAGGCCATCGGCTACCAGCTGGCGCCGGAAAACCTTGCCCTGACCGACGGCGAGCTGCCGGTGCTGGCCACCTACCGCGATGCCAAGCACCAGCCGCTGCTGGTGATCGCCGCCGCCATTGCCGGAGTAGATGATGAGGAGCTTGGGCCGCTGCAGCTCAAGCCGCAGGCGACCGACAATCACGGCAAAAGCCGCCAGGCCGACAGCGATTGGGAAGAGGCTCTCAGCCGCCGTCTGTTCGCTGACGACCACCCGCCGCGTTGGGTGCTGCTGGTGCACCACGAAGAGTGGCTGCTGATCGAACGCAGCAAGTGGGGGCGCAAGGCGCTGCTCAGCTTCAAGCTGCCCGACCTGTTCGGCCCGCGTGATGACAAACTCCTGCGTGCCCTCGCGGCACTGGCCGGCAGGCAGTCGGTGCTGCCCGCCGAAGGCGGCGTGGCCCTGCTCGACAGCCTGGACGACAACTCCCACAAGCATGCCTTCGAGGTCTCCACCGACCTCAAGTATGCCCTGCGCGAATGCATCGAGCTGATTGCTAACGAGGCCATCTGGTACAAGCGCACCGTGGCCAAGGAAAAGGTTTACGAGCGCAACGACACCGACCTGGCTGAGCAGCTCAGCCGCGAAAGCCTGCGCTACATGTACCGCCTGCTGTTCCTCTTTTACATCGAGGCGCGCCCCGAGTTGGGCTATGCCCCCATCGACGCTGAGGCCTACCTCAAGGGCTACAGTGTCGAGCACCTGCGCGAGCTGGAGCAAACCCCGCTGACCACCAGCGAGGCGCAGGAGGGCTACTACTTCCATGAAAGCCTCAAGCAGCTGTTCGGCCTGATCTGGCAGGGCTTCCCGCGTCGTGCGGACAACAGCGGGCAGATGGACTTCACCGCAGGGCACGACCTGCTGCTCGACACTGGCTTTACCATTGCCCCGCTGCAAGGCCATTTGTTCGACCCGGCGCGCACGCCGCTGCTGGGCAGCGTCAAGCTGCGCAACCGCGTACTGCAACAGGTGATCGAGCTGATGTCGCTGTCCCGTGGGGGCGGCAAGCGCCGTCGTGGCCGTATCAGCTATGGCACCCTGGGCATCAACCAGCTGGGTGCGGTGTATGAATCCCTGCTGTCCTTCCGTGGCTTCTTTGCCGAGGAAGACCTCTATGAAGTCCGCCCCGACCCCAAAGGCAAAAAAGCCAGCACGGGCGAGGAGGGGGACGACGCCGACAGCGATGATGACCTCGACAGCAGCGACGAGCCGGAAAGCAGCGACGCGGATAAGAAGAAAGACGCCGAACTCGACCCGCTGCAAGCTGCCTATTTCGTCCCAGTCAGTGCCATTGGCCAGTACACCGATGCCGAGCGCCTGTTTGGTGGCAACCCGCGCAAATACGCCAGAGGCACCTTTATCTACCGCCTGGCCGGTCGTGCCCGGGAAAAGTCTGCCTCCTACTACACCCCGGAAGTGCTGACCCAGTGCCTGGTGGAGCATGCACTGAAGGAAATCCTCCCCGGCAAAACGGCGGACGAGATTCTTCAGCTCACCATCTGTGAGCCGGCCATGGGCAGCGCGGCGTTCTTGAACGAGGCTGTCAACCAGCTGGCAGAAGCCTATCTGCAGGCCAAGCAGAAGGAGCTGGGTCAAAGTATCCCGCACGAGCAGTACACCGAAGAAAAACAGCGGGTGAAGATGTACATCGCCGACAGCAATGTCTTCGGTGTGGACCTGAACCCCATTGCCGTGGAACTGGCCGAGGTCTCGCTCTGGCTCAACGCCATCTTCAAGGGCAGCCATGTACCCTGGTTCGGCTTGCAGCTGTACAACGGCAACTCCCTGGTCGGCGCCCGCCGCGAGGTGTTCAGCACCGCCCAGCTCACCCCCGGCAAGGGTGAGAACGGCCTGCCCGAGCGCGACTGGCGCGCCGCTGCCCCCAAGGCATTGCTGCTGACGCAAGCGCCACAGGCCACCGAGATTTACCACTTCCTGCTGCCCGCCGAAGGCATGGGCATGGTCAGCGACAAGGTGGTCAAGGCGCTGGAGCCAGCGGCCTTCGAGCAGTTCAAACAATGGCGCAAGGCCTTTACTGCGCCGCTGAGCAAGGATGAATTGCGCCGCGTACAGGCACTGAGCCAGGCCGCCGAACAGCTTTGGCAGCAACACGCCGAGGAACTGGCTCGGGTACGCAAAGCCACCTGTGACGAGCTGCACGTATGGCCGGACCCGGCGGCCAACCGCGCGCCCACCAGCACTGCGCAGAAGGACGCCATCTACCAGCGCGAGATGCTCAGCGAGGCGCAGAAAAACGCCAGCCCCTACCGTCGCCTCAAGCTGGTGATGGATGCCTGGTGCGCCCTGTGGTTCTGGCCGCTGGACAAGGCCAGCGAGCTGCCCAGCCGAGAACACTGGTGGTTTGTGCTAGAAACCGTGCTGCTGGGTAATGCCAGCCTGAGCAGCCCCCCAGCCGATGACCTGTTCCCGGAAACCCAACCGCAACAGGGGCTGGACTTCACCCCCGAGCGCGACCGCTACGGCCATGTGGATATCGCCGCACTGGTCGAGGCCCTGCCGCAACTGCAGGTGGCGCAGCAGGTAGCCGGTCAGCAGCACTTTATGCACTGGGCATTGGAGTTTGCCGATGTGTTCAAGGCTCGCGGCGGCTTCGATGTGATCCTTGGCAACCCGCCGTGGATCAAGGTGGAGTGGAACGAGCAGTCGCTGCTATCGGACTTTGATCCGCGCTTTGCTATTCGCAAGCTAAGCGCTTCAGACACTGCCAAGCAGCGTGATACCGTTTTTGCCGCGTTGCCTCAGGCCAAGTCTGACTACCTGGCCGAATGTGTGGCCACCGAGGGCATGGGGCAGTTCCTGAATGCCATACAGAACTACCCGCTGCTCAAGGGTCAGCAGAGTAACCTCTATAAATGCTTCCTTCCGCTGGTATGGCAGGTGGGCAGTGGCGTGCAGGCGTTGCTGCATCCGGAAGGGGTTTATGACGATCCCAAGGCTGGACCGTTACGTGCAATGTTATATCCACGTTTGCGGGCGCATTACCAGTTTGCCAACGAGCGCTTGCTGTTTGCCGAGGTCGATAACCACACGCGCTACAGCATCAATGTCTATGGGCGCGCTCGCCCTGAGATTTACTTCGTCACCGTGGCTAATCTACTTGATCCTGTGACGTTGGATCGTAGTTGGTCGCATGCCGGGAGCGGCAGAATCCCAGGAATGAAAACTGAAGAGGGCAAGTGGGAGCTGGCAGGGCATATCAATAGGCTCATTAAGGTTGAAGAGCCGTTGCTATCCACCTTCGCTCAGTTGTATGACACCGCTGGCACATCAGCAATGCAGGCACGTCTCCCCGCAGTACATAGTCGTGAACTCGTATCGGTGCTGGAAAAGTTCGCCCGCGTTCCACGTCGGCTGGGGGATTTGCAGGGCGATTACTACACCTTGGAAATGTGGCACGAAACCGGCGCGCAAAAAGATGGCACGATCCGTCGGCGCAGTCCCAGCGAGCAGGGCTTTGTCGCTGACCCTGCCGAGTTCGTGCTGTCCGGCCCGCACTTCTTTGTCGGTAACCCGCTCAATAAAACCCCACGAAAGATCTGCGACTCGAACAAAGCCTACGATGTCCTCGATCTAGATATCCTGCCCGACGACTACCTTCCGCGCGGAAACTACCTTCCCGCCTGCGATGCCATCGAATATGCCCGCCGCGTGCCGCGGGTGAGTTGGGTGGAGGAGGGGGAGCGCGAGGCGAGAGCTGCTACAAGGTATTACCGCATGGCTTTTCGCGGCATGCTAGCTCAGTCAGGTGAGCGTACTTTGACCGGTGCTGTTGTCACACCGGGGCAGGCACATATTAACGGCGTGCAAAGCACCGTATTCAAGAGGCCAGAGCATCTGCTTTACCAAGCGATGTTCTCGTCGTCGTTGCTCGCAGATTTCTATATCAAAACCACAGGTCGAAGCAATCTGCACTTTATCTGGGAGCAGTTTCCGTTAGTGCAGCTGCAGCCAACTGCTGCTTTGAGAGCCTTGGCACTTAACTGCCTCACTACCCACTACGCCGACCTCTGGCGTGATTGTTGGCAGCCTTCTTTCCAGCAGGACAGCTGGGCCAGCAACGACCCTCGCCTGCCACAGCACTTCTTCGCCCAGCTCACCCCAGAATGGCAGCGTAGCTGCGCCTTGCGCAGCGACTACGCTCGCCGTCAGGCGCTGGTGGAAATCGACGTGCTCGCCGCCCAGGCCCTCGGTCTGAATCTGGACGAGCTGCTGACCATCTACCGCGTGCAGTTCCCGGTGATGCGCCAGTACGAGCGCGATACCTGGTACGACGCCAACGGCCGCATCGTCTTCACCGCCAGCAAGGGTTTGGTTGGCGTCGGTCTGCCACGCAAACCCGGTAAGAAGGACGAGCCCTGCACCCTGATCCACCCCGACGGCCGCCGCGAAAGCAAACGCCTCGGCTGGGACGACGTAATGCCGCGCTCTACCGAAAACGGCATCGGCAAGCCCCAACTCGCCGACGGCACCGTCATCGAGCGTTGGGTCCTGGACGACACCCAACCCGGCGGCCCGATCAACCGCATCATCCGCTACACCGCCCCCTTCACCCTCGCCGACCGCGAAGCCGACTACCGCGTGGCCTGGACGCATTTTGCTAAGGAAGCAAGTCATGGCTAATCACGCTGCAAAATTGAGCAAGGCCGAGATCCAGCGCTTGTTGCCCGCTATGACGGAGCGGTTCGCTTTACGGGGCAAAGCCCCTATCGGAGAGCGCAGCGGTTTTGGTGCGGTATGGAAGGCGCTGGATACCTGGCTGGATCGCGAGGTGGCGATCAAGATCAGTCATGCCGATCTGTGTGAAGAAATCTTGCTGTGCCGCGATATCGAAGGGCAGACCGTGCGCATCTTCGACTACTTCAAGGGCGAGGACAGCTGGAACGCGTACGCCATGGAGTTGCTCGAAGCGCCCTGGATGACATTGTCGAGGTTTATCGAACAGCACAAGTACAAGGCCAATGATCTGCAGCACTACTACGACTGCTTCGAGATCGTTTATGAGGCGTTGCGCGGCCTAGCCGATATTCATGGGCGCCCATACAGCCGTAAGGGGCGGTACGTGCATGCCGATATCAAACCGGCCAACCTGTTCTTTCTCTGTCAGCCCAAGAAGCGCACCAATACGGTATTCCGCATGCCCGAGCATGAGCCGATGCTGCGGATCATCGATCTGGGCATCAGCACTCCGCGCGGCGAGCTGAATTTCGCGGGCACGCCTGCCTACGACTATCCGAAGAAGCTTGAAGCCCGCGTTGGGCATGACCTCTACTCACTGGGCATCACCTTTCTCGAGCTGCTGACCGGCGAACGCCCTGACCACTCGGTGATGGAGCACAAGACGCGTATCCGTACCTTCGTGGCTCGGCAGTCGTCTGGTAGCAAATTTGTCGATGAGCTGGCCATCGAGCTGGCTCGTAAGTGCGCACGTGCTGCAACGCAGGTGAATGTCACCGCCCGTAGTGTGTTAAGCGAGCTGGATAGACAGGTGTTTGAGGTAAACCCGCTCTACTGGCTGACGCTGCGAGCTATCAACAAGGGGCTTGAGCGAGGCCTGAAGAAGTCAGAGCTGGCCGAGTACCTATTCCCGAGATTGTCTGCTTTCTATGGTTGGATAAACCGCACGGAAGGGCGTATCGATCAACTCAAAGGGTTGATTGGGGATATGTACGAGCAAGAGATGCTGCTGCGTGAAGGCGGCAGCCAGCGCTATTTCGTGCGCGCCTAGCGGGTAGGCACCAACAGATAATTCCACTGATCACAAGGAAACGGATTTTGGCCACTCAAACCATTGAGCAGTTCTTCACCGGCAAGACCCTGGAAATTCCCGCCTACCAGCGCGACTACGCGTGGTCGACCAGCAACATCGACGACCTGTTCGAGGATATCGAGGAGGCCATGGAGCTGGATGGCGGCCATTACCTGGGTACCTTCATTCTGTCCCAGTCGGGCAAGTCGGCGCCGGTCAAGGTGGTGGATGGCCAGCAGCGGCTGACTACCCTGACCATGCTCCTGGATGCACTGGTGGATGCAGTGGAAGAGCCAGCCATCAAGGAGCATTACCGCGGCACCTATATCAAGCATCCGGTATACGGCCCCAAGTTCACTGTGCTGGGAGTCAATCAGGCGTTCTTTACTGCGCTGCTCAATGATGAGAATCCGCAGCCGGAGTCCGATGGGCAGCAGCGGCTGCTGGCGGCCTATCAGTGGATCCGCCATCGGGTGGCCGCCATCAAGACCCAGCAGGGTCAGGAGGCCATCAAGAACTGGCTGTTAGCGATCAGCCATCTTGAGGTGCTGGAGTTCACCGAAGGCAACGAAGGCAAGGCCATCCGTATGTTCCAGTCTGTGAACGACCGGGGGGTGCCGCTGGCCAAGATGGATATCGCCAAGAGCCTGTTGATCTACTACTCCAACCGTTTCCTGGATGGCGAGCTGGACGCGATGGTCTCCGATCGCTTTGGCGAGGCATTCCGCTGTTTCAGCCGGCTGAAAAAGCTGGCGGCCGAGCCGGGCTATCAGATTCGTCTGATCAATCGCGATCCGTTCCGCGAAGATGATGTGTTGCGCTATCACTACTTTGCTTTTGATGGCGAGAAGCACGATGTGGAGTCGGGGGCGGATTACAGCGCGACCTCTGAAACGGTGTTGGAGTCTTTCCTCAAGCCGGCACTGAAAGGCATGCGCAACGACCGCGAGCGTTTGGCAGCCTTTATCGAAGATTACGTCTGCGATCTGGAGCGTTTCTTCAAGGGCTTGTTGGAGCTGGCCGAGGCGACTCGCAGTAATCGTGAGCTGTATCTGTTACTGGTGGTACAGGACCTGGCCGCCACCCTTTACCCGCTGCTGGTGCGCCTGCACAACGAGCAGAAGCTGGATATCCGCGTACCGGAACATCTCGATTACACCCTGCTGCAACTGGTCGAGTTGGCGGATCTGCGCGTATTCAAGCTGCAGGGGACCAACCCCCAGGCAGACATGGCTGCATTGATGCGCGACTTCGGGCGACTGAGCCCTCTACAGATTGCTGAGCGGCTTATTTATTTCTGTCAGCGCTTTATGCCGAGCGCTCGTTTCGAAGCGAAGCTGGCCAACGAGGAGATGTTCCGTAACCCCGGCTTGTCGCGCATTCTGCTGGAAGCCGAGGGGGCTGCCAGAGAGGCTTCCGGGCAGCCGCGCCTGGATATATCCGACCTGGCACTCGTCAATACCGAAGGTCTGACCATCGAGCACATTCTGCCCCAAGAGGCTTCCTTTGGTGTGCGCCTGTATGGTTTCCACAGCACTGAATCCTATTTGGAGCACATTCATTTGCTCGGCAACCTGGCGCCACTGGAAAAGCGCATCAACAGCGCATGCAGCAACAGCTCTGTCGAGAAGAAGATGACCGAGTCCAAGCTCTACAGAAGCTCACAATTCAACCTGATCAAGACCCTCGCAGCCGGTGGCGCCAATAAAAGCCCTGCCTACTCCAAGGACGCCCTGATCGAGCGAGGTGAAGAGCTGGCCAAGTTCGCGGTGAAACGCTGGCCGCTGCTGGAGAGTGATTTGGTTGAGGAGTAAGCGGAGTGCTCTACAGACTTCGTGTTGATGACACGCGTAAAGCGCCCTGAGTTCTTCTCACGGTGCTTTGCGTATGAATTGAGTGAGCCGCATCAGGCACTAGCCACGCGGCCTAAGTGTTCCGCAAAGATCCAGCGTTCGATATTGGAGTAACTGAATGATTGGGAGTTATATCGAAGGCGTGCTGACATCTGTCTCAGCAAGCTCTGTGACCGAGATTTTTATCTGGCTGATGCTCGGTATTTTTGCGATGGCGGCGATCCAGGGAAAGAGCGGAAGGCATGGGCTTTTTCTGGAGCATGCACCGGCGGTATTGGTGTCGCTGGGCATTCTCGGTACTTTTGTCGGTATCGTGATTGGCCTGCTGGATTTTGATGCCCATGACATCAAGGGCAGCATCGAGGGGTTGCTCGATGGGCTGCGCACGGCCTTTATCACCAGCCTTGTGGGTATGACTCTCTCCATTTTCCTGAAGGCGCTGGATGCGTGGTGGTTTGCCCCGGCCCGCGGCCGTGCGGAACAGCCGGACAGTGTCACGCCCGAGCATATCTATGGTGTACTCACCCAGCAGGTCAAGCTGCTGGAGGGGCTCAATCAGTCACTGGCCGGTAATGAGGAAGGCTCGGTGGCGGGCCAGCTGAAGCTGATGCGCACCGACGTGAGCGATTTTCGCAACGGCATGGATCGCACCCACCGCGAGTTCCAGGAAAAGCTTTTTGTACAGTTGAATCAGTTCGGCGAGATGCTCGCCAAGTCGGCCACCGAGACGGTGATCGAGGCGCTGCGCCAGGTGATTCAGGATTTCAACAAGCACTTGGTGGAGCAGTTTGGCGATAACTTCAAGGCGTTGAACGAATCGGTCGGCAAGATGAATGAGTGGCAGGCACTCTACAAGCAACATGTAGAGGCCCTGGAGGCGCGCATCGAATTGGCGATCAATGAGCTGGAGCGTACCGCGACGGCTAATGAGGCGATTAGCCGTTCCCTGACCAGCTCGGAGCAGTCTATCGGCTCTATCGATAACCATTGCCAGAGCATCCCCACGGCTATTGGTCAACTGGAGCCTGTATTGCAGGTCAACCAGCATCAGATTCAGGAACTGCAACGGCATCTGGATGTGTTTATCGCCATGCGTGATCAGGCCACCAGTGCGGTGCCGCAGCTGCAGCTGCATATGGAAACGCTCTCCAGCCAGCTTGCTGAGGGTATGAAGGGCGTAATGACCACCATGCATGAAGGCGCACAGGAATTCGGCCGTTCGGTTGACATCACCAATGCGGCGTTGGCGGAGTCTGCGCATGTCGTGAGCAGCAAGTCCGAGCAGATTGCCGAGAACATGCAAGACGCCTCGCAGGAGTTTGGATCATCGGTGCGCGGAACACTCGAAAGCATGCTGAACAACTCCCAGGCGTTGGAGCGTCAGATGGGGCAGGCGGTTGAGCAGGCGGCCAGCTCCATGACCGAGGCGTTCCGCCAGGCAACCGGAAAGATTCAGGAGGGCCTGACCGGGTCGGTGGAGGCCGCCATGAATACCCTGCGCTCCAGCGTGGAAGGCAGCCTGAGTCATACCGAGGCGCAGATTCAGGGTTCGGCTAATCGCACCATGGGCGCTGTGGAGGCCCAGGTGCGCGAAGCCACTGAGCGTGCCAGTGCCTCGCTGCAAATCCAGCTCAACGCGATGGACCAGGCCATTGGCCGCGAGCTGGAGAAAGTCTTCAAGGAAATGGGCTCGGCTCTGGCCACTATCTCCCGGCGGATTGCTGATGATCATGCCGAGCTGACACAGCGGGTACGTGCCTGATGAGTGTGTTGGACAGCCTGTTTCGCAGCCGGCGCTCGAACAAGGAGGATGCCGAACACTGGATCGGTATTTCTGACCTGATGTCCGGGCTGATGATGATGTTCCTGTTCATCGCTGTGGCCTACATGTATTACGTGCAGGTTGAGCGGGACAACATCAAGGAGATCGCTGTCGCTTACAAGGACACCCAAGTGGCGATCTACAACGACCTGGTTAATGAGTTCAAGGCGGATCTGCCGCGCTGGAATGCGGCTATTGAACGCGACACACTGGAAGTGACCTTCAACAATCCTGATGCACTGTTTCGCTCCGGATCGCCGGAGTTGAACCCGCAGTTTAAGACGATGCTGGCAGATTTCTTCCCACGTTATGTGGCGGTGCTGTCCCGTTACCGCAAGGCTATTGAAGAAATTCGTATTGAAGGGCACACCAGTAGCGATTGGGGAAGTCTTCACGGAGAACAGGCCTACTTCCCGAATATGGCGCTCTCTCAGGATCGCACCCGCACGGTGCTGCAGCAGGTGCTGTCGCTGTTGGCGGCGGGAGATGATCGGGAGTGGGTTCGCTCCAGCTTTGCAGCGGTCGGCTACTCATCCTCGCGGCGCATTGTTGATAGCGATACTCAGCAGGAAAACAGCGCCAGCTCGCGGCGGGTGAACTTCCGTGTCATAACCAATTCGGAACTGCAGATCCGCAACATCATTGAGAGGCTCGATGGAAATCAGGGTTGATTTTTTCGAGCTGTGGGCCCAAGTGAAGCGGTTGAGTGAGGCTCCTGTTGAATTCGACTGGATGGCTGCGGCGCAACTCGATCCCATTGATATCGAGCTGCTGGAAGGGCGCGAGGTCCGCCTTGAAGATTTAGACGTCATCAACGGGCTTCTGAGCGTCGATGGACGTCAGGTGTTGCTGTATATCCCCGACCAGTTTTCTCCGGTCGATGTGGTGCAGACCTCGCCCGATAAAGGTAAGCGGTTCCATGTGGCGGACTGCAAGACGCTGGCGGATATGCGTGCAAAGGGCCGCTTCGAACGGTACTTGGTCACCAATAACCTAACGGGTGTTTTTCCGATCAGTGGCAAGAACAGCCGAGGCATGCCGGAGGAGCTGGATTCGCGCTTGCTGGTCTGCAAAAACTGCCTGGAAAAACTCAACTATCAGAACTATCGCCACGACAGTGCGCGTTTGCACATCTGGCAACGCTTTGAAATTGCCCATTTCTTCGAGACCTACAGCACCAGCTTCACCCATCTTCCGCGCAACCTCGGCCAACGTGCCATTGGTAACGATTACACGGCGGACTGGGCTGAAGTGTCAGCCGATGTGCGGCGACGCGGTGGATTCAAGTGCGATGGCTGTGGCCTGGATCTGAGCGAGCATCGCCATCTATTGCATGTGCATCACGTCAACGGCGTGAAGCAGGACAACAGCAGCGTCAATTTGCGCCCCTTGTGCGCAGACTGCCACCGCAAGCAACCGCTGCATGAGCATATGTTTATCTCCGTGGCCGATATGCAGCTGCTGACTCGCCTGCGTCGTGACCAGAGCATAACCGCTGGTGATTGGACTCAAGTACTTGAGATGGCCGACCTTTCAGTGCATGGCGCTCTGATGCATGCAAGGCACAAAGGATTTGAAGTGCCAGAAGTGGGTTATGGGTTGATGAACCAGAGCCAGGTGATTACGTTCGAAGTGGAAGTGGCCTGGGAGCAAAGACGTGTCGCCATCAGTATCACCGCTGCTCCGAAAGTTTCTGGTTGGGAGATTCTAAGTCCAGCTGATTTTATTGATCAATATTCGTGATTCAATGGGGTTTATGCTGGCTGATTTGTTTATAAGTGTAAGATAAAGGTCATTTTGAAGCGTTTTTCCTGGAAGAAATAAATGTCATTTTTCAAGAATGCCAAGACCCTGATTTCTGCCTCGGCAAGAGCTGCGGGTCGGTCTGTTGAGCTAATGGCAGATCTGGCCGTTAGACTGGAGCATGAAACAAATATTTTGGCACTTCGTGCAGCTGTCAATAATCTTGAATTGCTTGAGAAAAATCCAAAGGTTGATCTGGAGGGGCGTGGCCGTGTTCAGCTTAGGAAAGAGCTTTTTGAGAAGTATGATGAGCTGATTACTTTACTTGGACCGCAAGAGAGGCTGGATTTTGAGGCTAGGAAAGAGGCCTTGATGCGATCTGAGCGCCTGGAGAAGGTGCACGCCTTGAATTCCCGAATAGCTGAAATGGAGCTTCGCGTTAAAAAGGGAGGTTACAGCCTTCCAGTTCAGGAACAGCGGGCTCTACAAAATCTCGTCGACAGCTATGAGCAGCTCTTTAAGTTCGATAGTTGTAATCGCACTGCGGAGCTTGTCAAGCGGAATCGGCAGCTGAAATTGGATATCGAGGCTCTAGAAGTGCGTCGTCGTCGAATTAAGGAGGATTTTTTTCCTTCCGGCATAAAGAAGAGCCTGATTCGATTTCTGGATGAGAAAAAAGAGGGTATTTCCGAGTGCTGGTACGAAACTGGAGTCCTTAAGGCCCAAGTTGATTTTAAGGCTGGACTGGCTCACGGTAAGTGTGTTTTTTGGTATGAGAGCGGTGCCCTTGAGTTGGATGCAATATGTCGTGGTGGTCATATTGTTTTCCCGTCTACCGGATACTCCAGTAATGGTGTGAGGGTAATAGAGTTATTGGGTGATTGTGTAAGAGTCAGGATGTGGAATGGGGTTTATCTTGGCTGTTATCGGTTAGGGTCTAGCGTCTTGTTTGCTAAATTCCGGATGTTTTTTCGCCTGTTGTTCAGTTTTAAGACCGTTCGAGAGTTTTATCGGGCTAAGAAGGGTGGCCCGGAGAAGGATTTTTTTAATGAATTTATGGGTGTTATGCGGAAGCTTACTGTAGATGTGGGTGATGTTTTTATGTAGATCAAGAATCTATATTGGCGTTAATATAGGCTCGGCTTTTGCTGTGCTGTGCGAAACTTAAGTTGAATTGCAAGATTTGCGAGTCTTGTAATTGCTGTCGCTCTTGTCCGGCAATATATGCCAGTTATTCCTATAGGAGTGTCTGGTTAATTTAATAAGGAAATTAGTGCATGCAACCCTTGATCGTTTCCCAGCAGCTCACGCAGGGCGTCGCGGATTTCCTGCGTACGGCATTTCCCTCAACCACGAATGGTTTCGAGGGCTTGTTAGAGCGGTTTCTGGCGCAGCGCAGCAATGTGTTCAAGGGCCCCTACCTGTCGCTGCCTTTGCCTTTTCGCAAGCATGTGGGGGATGGCACGCCGGCCTTTCCCTGGCTGTTCGAAGGGTTTGTGCCGCACGCGCATCAGGCCCGTGCTTTCGCTCGGCTGAACGGAGCTTCGGCTCAATCGACCCTGGTAGCAACCGGTACCGGCTCAGGTAAGACCGAGTGCTTTCTGTATCCGATTCTGGAGCATTGCCGGCAGTCGCAGGCCGAAGGGCGGCGAGGGATCAAGGCGATCATCCTGTATCCGATGAATGCCCTGGCTACTGACCAGGCCGGACGTGTCGCTAAGGAGATTGTCAAAACGGCTGGGCTGGCAGGGGTTCGAGCGGGCTTGTATGTAGGGGATGCGCCTGCCGAGCTGTCGCAAATGGTACGCCGCCTGGAGGATGGCAGCTTTTCGGTGATTACCGATCGCGATGTGCTGCGTAGCAATCCGCCGGATATCCTGCTGACCAACTACAAGATGTTGGATTTTCTGCTGATTCGTGCCGCCGATACGCCGCTGTGGGTGCATCAGCAGCCGGATACGCTGCGCTATTTGGTAGTGGACGAATTGCATACCTTCGATGGTGCGCAGGGTACCGATTTGGCCTGTCTGATCCGTCGCCTGAAAGGCCGCCTGCAAACTCCTCCTGGGCAACTGGTGTGTGTAGGGACTTCAGCCACTCTGGGCGATGATGGGGTAGGTGAACTACTGGCGTTTGCGGGTGATGTATTCGGCGAGGCGCTGGATGAGCAAGCGGTCATCTCCGAAGATCGTGAGTCGGTTGGCGATTACCTGGCTGAGGCTCTGGTGGAGTTCACCCTGAGCCCGCAGCCTGCGCAGGTGGATGGGCTGCCTCCTGAACAATATGCCGATCTGCCTGCCTATCTAGCTGCTCAAGCCGAGCTGTGGTTTGGTGAGCCGTGCACGGCCGAGCAGGTGCAGGACTTTCGTTGGCGCTGTGAGCTGGGAGATCGACTCAAAAGCCACTTTGCCTTTCAGAACCTGCTGCGTGACCTGGAACGGTTAGGGCCTAAGTCGGTATTGCTGGACGATCTGCTGACGCTGTTGCAGCGTCGCCTGCCCGCTTGTGATGAACCACGTTACCCCATGCTCTGGTTGTCCAGCCTGCTGGCGCTGGTGGCCCATGCGCGTAAAGACGCACATCAGGATTTCTTCCTGCAGGTGAAAGTTGAAATCTGGCTGCGTGAGTTGCGCCGCATGGTCGCTGTGCTGGATGAGCACCCGCAGTTGCGTCACCACGATGATCTGCGCAAGGCCGATCTGACGCGCTTGTATCTGCCGGTGATCCACTGCCGGGAGTGCCATGCCACGGGCTGGGGTGCGACTGTGCAGAAGACCAGCCCCAATCAGTTGGGGCACGATTTGCAGGGATTCTATAGCGCGTTCTTTGCCGAAGATGTGGCGACCCGATTCGTCTTCCCTGTGGGTAACGAGCACAACCCTGCGGTGTTTGAACGCAAGCAAGTCTGTCCTGCTTGCGGCACCTTGCATCCGGATGCGCAAAGCCACTGTGCCCATTGCGAGGATCAGCCGTTGGTGCGTGTGGATATTGCCCACAACCTGCGAGAGAGCACCCGCAATGGTGCCAAGTTCACCAAGGCGCACCACGACTGTCCTTATTGCAATGGCTATAAAACCCTGACCATTGTTGGCTCCCAGGCAGCCAGTCTGGCGGCGGTGATGGTCGGGCAATTGTTTGCCAGTCGATTCAATGCGGACAAGAAGTTGATCGCTTTTTCCGACTCCGTGCAGGATGCGGCTCACCGTGCTGGCTTTCTTGCTGCTCGTACCTGGCGCCTGAATCTGCGCCCGGCGTTGGCTCAGGTAATCGTTCAGGCGGGTGAGCGGCCTCTAACCCTGGCTGAGCTGCCGGCAGCCTTTGCCGGCTTCTGGCGTGCCAGGCTGGGCGATGGTCACTACGTGGCCAACTTTTTGCCGCCGCAACTGCAATGGCTGCGTGACTTCGAGACCCTGGTGGAGGAAGGCCGGCTGCCCGAAGGCAGCAACCTGGGGCGTGAGCTGGACAAGGTACTGCCTTGGGTGCTGAAAGCCGAGTTCGGGCAGGACGCGCATATCGGCCGAACCTTGGTTGCGACGGCAACGGCCAGCGTGGTGCCGCTACCTGGTCGATTGCAGCAGGCGGTGGACTGGATGGGGCCTCGCCTGCGAGAAGCCCTGGAACCATTGGCAGGCACTCACGGCAATGACTTGGCCGTGTTTCTTCATGGCCTTATCCAGATGCTGCAGCGTTTGGGGACCTGGCGTGACCAAGAGCTGGATTTTTATGCGCGCATGGGCAGCAGTCCCTGGGGGTACAAGAAGAACCCCAGCCATTTCAAACTGCTCAGCGGCCCCAGACCTCCGCGCTTTGTCACCTTGACCGAGTACCAGCGTTGCGCATCCGTGAGTGGCAGCCATTCCGGGATATTCCGCGCCTGGGCATTCCAGGCGTTGCCAGAGCTGGATGGGCTGGCGCTGGGTGCCGAGCAGCTGTGGTTGCCGCTGTATCGTCTGGCATTCGAGGCTTTAGCCGAGGCGGGGCTGGCAGATTATGTGGAGGCAGAGGGCAAGTCGGATATCCGCGTATGGGGGCTGCAGCCGGATGCCTTTGCTGTTTTGCCGGGTGGTCGAGGCTGGCGCTGTGATCGTTGCCATAGCAGCCTAATGGCTGGACCGGAAGAGAACCTGGCTGGGCAACCGTGCCGTCGTAAGGATTGCCGCGGACATCTGCACGCATCTGCCGAGCAAGGGGATTTTTACCGCAAGCTCTATCTCAATGCCGATATCCAACGGGTGGTTGCTCATGAACACACCGGGCTGCTGCCTCGTGATACACGCGAGGCGGTTGAGCGCAACTTCAAGTCCGATAGCGGGCGCCCGGGTGCGATAAATGTGTTGTCGGCAACGCCCACGTTGGAGATGGGTATTGATATCGGTGACCTATCCAGCGTGCTGCAATGTTCGGTACCACCTCAGCAAGCCAATTACATTCAGCGTGCTGGCCGGGCAGGGCGCAGTACCGGTAATGCGCTGCTGATGAGCCTGGCTGCCAGCAAGCCGCATGACCTGTATTTCTGGGAAGACCCCAAGAGCATGATCGCCGGTTCGGTCCAGGCACCGGGGGTTTTCCTGAATGCTTCTGCGGTGCTGGAGCGGCAGCTGACCGCCTTTACCCTGGACTGCTGGGTGCAGCAGAATGGTCGCAATGCGCAGATACCTGCAGAAATTCGCCAAGTGTTTAGTGCCATCGTTAATCAGAGTACAACGCGCTTCCCCTATCCTTGGCTGAGTTTTGTCGAGCAAAACCGGGCACTCCTACTGGAGCGCTTCCTGCGACTGTTCAATCACGGGGCTCAGGCGCCACTGAGTGAAGCTACGCAGCAGTTCTTACAGCGTTTCATCGAGGGTGATGAAGCGCAGAACAGCCCGTTGGCGCTGAAGATCATCAACCGCTTGCAGGGTATTGCCTCCGATGTGGAAAGCATCAAGCGCAAGCGCGATGCCACGGTCAAGGAGATCGACAAGCTTCAGGCACTGCCAGTGCGTGGTGAAGAGCAGGAGGAGGAACTGTCCCGTCTGACGCAGGATCGCACGGCTCTAGCGCGACTGATCGGCAGCATTGAGGGCAAGGCGACGCTGAATGTGCTTACCGATGAGGGCCTACTGCCGAACTATGCCTTCCCCGAACAGGGCGTTCTGTTGCGCTCGATGATTGTGCGGGACTCCAAGCCGGGTACTGCGACACCGGATTCGGAAACCTTTGAATATGAGCGGCCGGGGTCAACGGCCATTACCGAGTTGGCGCCGAACAACACCTTCTATGCCGAAGGGCGCAAGGTGGTGATCAACCAGGTCGATGTGTCCAAGGTAAAGCCAGAGTACTGGCGCTTTTGTCGGCAGTGCTCCTATACCGAGCCCCTGAGTTCCGGGGATCAGCATCCGAGCTGCCCTCGTTGTGGCGATGGTTTGTGGAAAGACAGTGGTCGGGTGCATGAGATGCTGCGCCTGACCACGGTATTTGCTCGAACCCTGGATCGCGATAGCCGTATTGCCGATGACTCGGATGAACGTGAGCGCGGCTTTTATGTGCGTCAGGCTCTGGTGGATAGCCCACCTGATGCCGTACGCCAGGCATTCGTGTTCGATCAGCAAAGCTTCCCCTTTGGCTTCGAATTCCTCGACAGGGTGACCTTCCGCGAGGTCAACTTCGGTGAGCAGTCGGAACAGGGCGCGCCGATGGAGATCGGCGGCAAGGAGCTTAACCGCCCTGGATTTAGCATATGCACCGAGTGCGGTACCTTGCAGCGCAAGCGTAAGGCCGAAGAGCTGTTCCGTAATCACGCATCTTGGTGCTCCAAGCGTAAGAATCCTGAAGCCAGTACCCAGCAGTGCGTGTTCTTGTACAGGGAGTTCACCAGTGAAGGTATTCGACTGTTCCTTCCCGAGGTCGGCTTTGCCGATACCAACGAAGCGCTGTTGAGCTTCGTGGCTGCGTTGGAGTTGGGTCTGGCCAGGCGCTTCCGTGGGGCGGTTGATCACCTGCGAATCGCGTTGGATATGCGTATGGCTGCCGGTTCGGACAATCCGCGTTGCTATCTGGTGATCTATGACAGTGTGCCCGGAGGTACGGGCTATTTGAAGGAGCTGATGCGCGCACCGGAGCCGTTGTTGGAGGTGTTTGAAACGGCCCTCAAGGCGCTTGATGAGTGCAGTTGCAATCAGAATCCGGAAACCGACGGTTGCTACCGCTGTGTCTATCGCTACCGCAACAGCCATGAGCGCCAGGCGATCTCTCGCAGCACGGCGCAGAAGCTGTTGGGGGAAGTGATGCAGCACAAGGGTGGACTGCATCCGGTCAATCAACTGGCTGATGTGCAGCCTAATAATCAGCTGCTGGAAAGTGTGCTGGAGAAGCGTTTTATCGAGGCTCTGCGCCGTGAGCATGATGGCGGCAAGTTCAAGCTGAGCGAGGTGCTGTTCAAGGGCAAGGCTGGTTATGAATTGCAGGCCGGTGGGCGCCGCTGGCGAGTGGAGCTTCAGGTGCCTCTTGGGGAGGCCGATGGTGTGGTGGTGTCGTGCAGGCCGGACTTCGTGTTCTGGCCTGACGACACTGTGGATGATCTGCCGATTGCGTTGTTTGTCGACGGTTGGCAGTACCACAAGGACATCGTGGCTACTGATCTCGTCAAGCGTATGGCCGTAGCCAAGAGCGGGCGTTTTTCTGTCTGGACATTGACCTGGGACGATGTTGAAGCGGCTCTTATGGGGCAGGCAGTTAAGACCCCCTCTCCCTGGCCAAACCTGATAGAGGCTCAGTCCCAACAGGTCGTTGAGAAACTCTGTAGCGTCATGGGATTACAGGGCTTCTCCAGCTTTGCCGTGCTTGAGCCATTCACTCAGCTGCATCGGCGCCTTGCTGGTGTCACAGGCGCGCAGATGCGGCAGTTCAGTGTTGCGCTGGCGGTGGGGCTGTTGATGCCGCGGGGGGATCAGGCTGCATTGCAGGCCATGAAGGGGCGGGTCTTTTGGCAACGGTTGGATGAGCTGGCCTTGCTGCCGAACCATGCCGATTTACACCAGTCGCTCAGGGCGCTAGGTGATGGCGTGTCCATGACGTTGGCGATGCGTGCTGACCAATTGCGCCAGGTAATGAGCGGCAAGTGCGCAGCTGATGACGAGCCTTGGCTGGCCTTGGAGTGGCTGCAAGAGAATATGGGGGGCAATGAGATCAAGCTGCGCTGGCAGCAACTCTGGCGTTTGCTCAACCTGCTGCTGCCTTTGCGCCATCTGTGGGCCGGTTCTGCCGATATGCCCGGTCTGGTGGCGCTGTTAAACAGCCCTCTGTTGCAGCAGTCGGACGTAACGGCTGATTGGCTGGAAGCATTGGAAAATGTCGCTACTGAACTCTCATCCTGGTGTCAGACCCTGGCCACCATGGGGGTTAATGCACCGATTGCCGGTTTTGAATTACTGGATGATAAGCAATGTGTGCTAGCGGAGGTAGAGCTGGCTTGGCCGGCATTGAAGGTGGCGATTTTCCTGCCGGACTACTCGGATACCCTCGGTGTATTTGAGAGTCGAGGGTGGCACTGTTTTGTCGCTGATGGCGGGGCGCTGCCTGAACCGCTACGTAATCTTTTGATGGAGACTCTGGCATGACGCTGGCCCCGAAAATCGCGATGTCTGACGACTTTCTCAAGTCCTTTGCTGCTGTGCCTCGTGCTCAGCAGTTGGCCGTGCTGAATTTTGTGGCCAAGTTTCGGCAGAACCCCATGGCTTCAGGGATCAATTACGAGCGCATTCGTGATGCTGCCGATGCGAACATGCGCTCGGTGCGCATCAATGACAATATGCGTGGCATTGTGCTCAAGCCGGATGTGGGCAATGTGTATTGCTTGCTCTGGGTCGATCAGCACGATGCAGCATACCAATGGGCCAGCCGCCATCGCGTAGCTATTCATCCTGATGTGGGCAGTATTCAGGTGTATGCGGTGCATGAAGTCTCCGAGGTTCAGCCTGCGCAGTCCGAGCAGAGCCTTGAGATGGCTGGCCTTTTCCATGCCCTCAAGGATCGCGAGATTCGCCGCTTGGGGGTTCCGGATGATCGGTTGTCGGCAGTGCGGGCGGTGTACGCCGAGGAGCAGCTGGAAGCTCTTCAGAGTGTGCTTCCCGATGAGGCCTTTGAGGCGCTTTATCTTTTTGCAGCTGGTGATTCTTACGAGAAGATCATCAGCGAGCGAAGCGCGCCAGATGAAGTGGATCAGAGCGACTTTGCTGCGGCGCTTGAGCGTGATGGCAGCCGTCGTCATTTTGTCGTGCTGACGGATGACAGCGATCTGGAGGCTTTGTTGGCCGCGCCCCTAGAGCGCTGGCGAGTGTTTTTGCATCCTAGCCAGCGCAAACTGGTGGAGCGCGACTGGAATGGCCCGGTCAAGGTGACGGGCGGTGCCGGAACCGGGAAAACGGTTGTGGCGATGCACCGGGCAGCGAGGCTTGCACGCCAATACGCGGCACTGTCTGGTAAGCCTGTTCTGTTCACCACCTTCACCAAAACGCTGGCTGAAGACATTCGCCAACATTTACAGATGCTCTGTACACCGCAGGAGCTGGAAAAGATCCAGGTGGTCAACCTTGATCAATGGGCCTTGGGTCTGTTGCGCCGCTTTGGTTACCCCCATGAGTTGCTCTACAAAGAGGCGGATCGTCGGCGTTTCTGGCAGGCAGCGATGTCTGCCATGCCTGCGGGGGCTGATTTATCTCTGCCCTTTATGCGTGCCGAATTCGAGCGTGTTGTGCTGCCCCAGGGCTGCGAAACGGCAGATCAATATATGCGTGCCAGCCGTATTGGCCGCGGAGGACAGCTTGGGCGCGCCCAGCGCAAGTCAATCTGGCCGGTGTTTGCCGAGTACCGTGCACAACTCCAGGCAGCCAATCTTCGGGAGCCGGAAGAGGCATTTCGCGAGGCATGCCAGCTGTTGGAGCGGGAGAAACCGGTATTGGGCATACGCTCCATGGTGGTAGACGAAGGGCAAGACATCAGCGCTGCAGCCTTTGCCTTGATCCGCGCAGCCGTGCCTCCCGCTGACAATGATCTGTTTATCGTTGGAGATGCGCATCAGCGTATCTATCGGCACAAAGTCGTTCTGAGTCGAGTAGGCATTGAGGTGCGTGGCCGTAGTCGCAGTCTGCGGATTAATTACCGTACAACGGATGAGATTCGTCAGTGGGCCTGTGCGCAGTTGGAGGGCTGCAGCGTTGATGACCTGGATGGTAACGCCGACAGCTTGCGTGGCTATCGCTCACTCACCCATGGCGATGCGCCAGACCTCATGCGTTCATCTTCGCTTCAGGAGGATGGAGAACATATCCAATCGCTTCTGAATCAGCTCCAGGCCGATGGTATTGAACTCCGCCAAGTCTGCATTACGGCGCGGACCAACGACGATCTCGATGCTCTAGGGGAGGGACTCAAACGCGTCGGGATCCCCACTCTGCGCCTGGATAACTCGACATCAGATGATGCTTCGGCTGAGGGGGTACGCCTGGCAACCATGCATCGCATCAAAGGACTTGAGTTTGGCGTGATCATCGTGGCGGCCTACAAGGGGGCTGTGGCCTATGCCGAGCAATTTAGTCGTGACGAGGATGCGGGGGTGGCCGAGGATACCGAGCTGGCCGAACGTTGCCTGCTGCATGTGGCCGCGACGAGGGCTAAGAGGAATTTGTTTGTATTGACTCGTGCCAACTGATCCGTACAGAGAGCACTGTCATAGGTGGGGAGCTGAATTACTCTCCCTTTATCTCTGGGCTGGGGCTAGTTGCTTTCGTAAGCCGCAGCGGCTGCGATCAGTCGCGCCATGATCTCTCTACGCAGTGACACTGGCTCATGCACGATAACGGACTCGGCATGCGACAGGATCCACCAGCGCAGTTCCCAGCTGTTCCCGACTGTCGCATTTAGCTCAATGCCATTAGGGCTGGAGCTCAGCTCCATATCATCGGAAAACGGGGTCTCTTGTAGTAAGCGCGCTACCCCTTCGCTGAGGGTCGCCCTCAGCCTGATCTTCTCGCTCGAACCAAACTGCATTGCACCGCCGTCGATGTAGTCGCGTAGTTTGAAGCTCTCTGGCTTTACGCTGGGCGTTTCCAGTACGGATGCCTGCTCGAATCGGTGCAGCACATATTGGCGGATGTCGTGGTAGGGGGAAGCAGTAGCGATTAGGTAGGTCACCTGACCGCGCTGTACCAGCCCAAGAGGGTTCAGGGTCAGTTCGCTGTGCTGGTCTCGATGGGCTGAGTAGTAGTGGCAGCTGAGTTGCCGCTCATGCAGCAGTGCTTGTTGCACTTGTTCCAGAATGGCGTGATCGAGTTCTGGTGGAAGCTGAGTGATTTCTGGCTGAACACTGGCGACTTTTTCTATCCAGCGTGCCGATTCGTTCTCTGCCGCCATGGCCTCAAGCTTGCCATGTGCCAGGTTGAAACGAGGCTCCAGCGTGCTCAGCATGTAGGCAGGAATCAGCGGGCGAAGGCTTTTCTCCAGGAGTTGCAGAGTGAGTGCTTCGCTCAGGGTGATGCCGGGCAGCTCTGCACTCTTGCCTGGTTGCCAGTACCAGCCGAAGGGCATGCTCTTGTCGTTGCACTGCAGCGGGAATAGGCGTGACAGCTCGATCAAGTCCCGCTCTACGGTGCGCTTGCTCGTGGTGTAGCCAGCACTACTGAGCTGCACGGTGAGTTGTGCTGCTGTAAGGCCTGGGCCTTTGGCGGGCAGAAGTTTGAGTAGTTCCCATTGCCGGGTCAGAGTGGTTCGGCTAGCAGCGGAAGGCACAGTTGCTCCTGATGGCGAGGTATATCCAGAGAGCCGATCATGCTTGTGCCTCTGTCTGACGGCAATGCCGATTCCTTTCGGCTGCGGCTAATGGATAAAGCCAATGGGGTGTTTTGGTGAATGCGACTTCAGAGCGCTCTCAGCCAACAGAGCTTCAATGAACTGGGTGCTGTCTGTGAAGGCTTTGAAGCGTGCACGTCGGGCAAGCAATGCAAAGTCTCCGGGCGTCAGGCGGCTGTTTTTGAGTAGCTCTGCCAGCTTCAGCTCACTGGGTGGGGCAAGAGAAAACTGCTGTAGGTGTTCCTCCAGCAACTGCACAGTCTGGCTGGTGGTGAGGTAGCCAAAACCAATCTTGAGATCGAAGCGGCGAAGTGATGCCTCATCCAGATTGCCCATGAGATTGGTCGAGGCAATGAAAAGGCCGGGGTAGCTTTCCATCTGGGTAAGCATTTCGTTGACCGCACTGACTTCCCAGCTGTGACGGGCGTTGCGCCTGTCCTGTAGAAAGCTATCAACCTCATCCAGGAGCAGGACTGCCTGGTCGTCCCTTGCCTGGCTAAATGCGCGGGCTAGATTCTTCTCTGTGAGGCCGACGTAGGGTGAATTCAGATCCGAGGCACGGTGCGTGAGCAGCGGTCTTCCCAGCTCCCTTGCCAGCCAATGTGCAAAGGCAGTTTTCCCTGTGCCTGGTGGGCCATAGAAGCACATGCGGGCTTCTGCGTGCAGGCGGAGTCCATCGAGCAGTTGCTGGAGGTCGACGTCGGCATTGCTCAACTGGGGGCTGTAGAAAGATGGAAGCGACTGATTGCGGCCATGCGCCAGGCGCGCAAAGCCCTGGGCTTCGAGCGTCGCATCTACCAGGCTCTCAACTGTTGCTTCGAATGGGCCGTCCGGTCCGACAGCTCTTTCCGCCACCTGTAATGCGCGAGTGATGACGGCTGGCATCAGCTGTTCGTGGGATACCAGTTTCCCCACAAAACCCTGGCTCAGACGATCATTGCTAGCCTGAAGCACGATGCGCTCCCTTTGGATGCGAGGCGGGTTATCGAGCTTCATGACTAAGTCGAAGCGACGGATATACGCGTTATCCAATGCATCGATGTTGTTGGTGAGCCAGAAGCAAGGAACAGGGTTCTCTTCCAACATGCGGTTGATCCATCCCTTGAGGTTTTCCTGGCTGCCGATATGCCGGCTGAATTCCCGGTTGCCGCTGAATAGGTCCTCGATCTCATCCAGTAGTACCAGGGCTTGCTGCTGTCCGATTACCGACATGGCAGAGCTCAGGGCACAAAGGCGACCTTGACGATTGATTGGATCGCCCTGACTGTTGGTGCAGGCAATCTCATAAAGATCAACATCCAGTTCATTCGCGAGGACGCGGGTCAGCTGGCTCTTGCCAGTACCAGGTGGCCCGTAGATGAGGACGTTTACACCCTCTTGCCGACTACTGATGGCGTGCTGCAGATAGCTACGAGCGATGCTGAACTGGTCTTGCAGGTGACTGAAGTCCTCTACAGACAGTTGGGCGGCAGGTGCCTTGCGGAACGCGCTTTGGAACACCTCTATCGTGCTGCCCTGGTGATAGCGCAATGAGAACAGTAGATCCTTATTGGTGAAGGCCAAGTAATCGGAAAAGCAGTTTCTACCACCGCTGTAGCGGGTCACATCGAGTAGCCCTGAGTGAGAGAGGCGGCCGTCGTTCGAAAAGCTCTGTCGGATATCCTCCACGGAGACATCCAGTAGCTGACTCAAGATGCGCAGCATCCGTCCGTAGCTGATCAGACCGGTCAGGTTGGCACAGTCTTCAAGAAGTGATTCGGTTTTCAAAATGGCGCAGAAGGCGAGCAGTTTTTGATCGACCTCGCTCAACTCGATCAGCGTGGCAAGGCTGGAAATATTAGCCGCCAGGTTATCGGGCAGTTCATGGGAGGCTTCATTTCCGCAGCGATTGGCTCGCTTTCTCCGTAATGCCGATTGTGCTCGGTCTCGGAAGCTTCGGCGCAGCCTGGCTCCAGAGCTTGGCTCGTCATCGAGCATTGAGAGAAATTCGTCATTACTTTCTGCGAGGCCTAGCACCCCAAGCTCTCTTGCAACGTCATCATCCCGGAAGCCATTGCCTCTGTGGATGAACTCTTGCAGTCCGCCGCAATCGAGGATCAGGGCATACATCCAGGCGAGCGCTGGCTGGCAGGTATCTCTGTTCTTAAGTGCGGTTTTCTTGGCGCTCTGACGCATGTGGAGATCCCCGTTGAGTACTCCGATAGCATGCCTGGGTTGTGCGACATAATATGTCGCGCAAGGCGGTGCGGTCGTCAGGGCGGGGGAGGGAGCGGTGCCTCAACATACTTTCTCTCTGGCGGGAAATTTTCCGGGGCTCGCCGGTAATGACCAGCCAAGAGTCTGGTCGTAGGGCTGACTGAAGGGTAGTTCGCAGCTAGCCATGCTAGGCATCGAATGGTGAAGCTAGCCATTCACCAGGGTGAATGAATGCTCCTGTTTGACAACAAAGCCTGTCGCTTCGCGATGGCAGTTGGGTGTTTTTCCACTTCGCTAGGCTTGCTTCACATTCGTTCTGCAAACCATGGCTACGTGGAAAAACACCCAACTGCCCCATACTTGAAGGCTTCAAGTATGGGGGGGAGGGGGCGTACTTGAAGATGCGACTGGACGGCTGCCTCAAGTACGCCCCCTCCCTTGTATTTGTTGTCAAAGCTTAGCCAGCCCGGCACGCCGGTCTGAAAAGGCGGCCTTGCCGGTGGTGCGGCGTTTTGGCTGCTCATGCCGTTTGCGATCAAATTCAAAAAGTACTCAGTGCCCGAGGCGCTGAAGTGACGAGCGCGTCGTCCATAAACGTGCTCATGGCTCATGCAGAAAAAGCTGCATTCAAAATGCTAGCCATGCGATGGCGGTTTGGTTATGAAAAAAGCCACTGAAGTCAGTGTTTTCAAGGGTTTCAGCGATAATATAACCAAAAAAAGGAGTGCCAGTTTTGGCACGTTTCGCGCCACAAAAGGCCACTTCGGTGTCGGTTCCGGCTACCTCCAGTGCCACTAGAGGCACTCAAACTGCCGCTATTGGTACGATCCAGGTGTCGGAAACCGCGTGTGCGACACACATGGTGTATCGCAACAACTGAGTGCGACATGGTTGGAGTGTCGTAGTGCGAGCGTGCGACAGGCCGAGAGTGTCGCATTGATGTCCTGCGACACACCTTGGGTGTCGCAGGCCAGAACATGCGACACGAAGGTTGTGTCGCAAATCTGCGATCACATTGCTGGTACCGCTTGAGGCACGGTATGGGTGTCGCAAAACGCATGTGCGACATGCTGGGTGTGTCGCAGTCAGTTCATGCGACAGGGGGCGCGTATCGCAGCGTGAGCGTGCGACAGCCCAGGTGTGTCGCATGGAGGTGCCGCTGATACACCATTGGGTCCCGGTACATGTGGTGGTATGCCGCCGGTCTAAAGCCAGGGTGGTAGCCGTATGTGATGGCCCAGTGCCGGCGGCATTCTGGTCGCATCAGCGTTCTGCGACAGGTTGCTAGTATTGCTGATGCCTGAAAGCTTTCTAAACATGCAAAAAGGCCGCACTGACGGCGGCCCTTATTGATCCTTCATCACATCATCTCCAGCTGATGATGGTGCCCTTCATTTATGAAGGGGCTAGTGCAGCGTTTTCTTGGCTTTCCGGCCTCGCTTGCTACGTCCTTTCTGGCTGCTCATCAAATGCTTGAAATGCTGCCAGTTTATGCTGTCCAGGGGCAGGTTGTAGCTCAGGTTGCGCTCCAGAATATCCAGCAGAATTATGGACGGTGGCGTGTTGAGGTAGTGCTCGTTAGTGACTTCGAGCTTGCCCTCTTCGTGGCCGAGCAGGTGCGCAATCGTCGGGGCGGTAAGGCCTGACTTCTGAAGCCGCACCGCGAAAGTGCGGCGAAAGCTTTTAAAATTGAAGCCGCCACTCAGTGCCACTGGGCAATGCTGGCCGATGAAGCCGGCTCCTGTGACTGGGCCGCAGAAGAAGCGGCTCGCAGCGCGTGAATAGAGGTGCTTTTCGTCAAAGCGCAGCTCTGAAAATAGCAGCGCATCCGGGCCTTCGGCTTGGCGGCGCTCCGTTACGAAGTCCAGAAAACCCATTGCGATCAGCTTCGAGCAAATCGGGATCTCGCGTTTCGATTGCTCATTTTTCAGCGACTTATTGAAGCCGTTGTCGTTGATGCTGATTAGGGGCACGCCATGAGCGTCATGGAATACATCGTGTGCGCGTAGCTGGCAGAGCTCATTGAGTCTGGCACCAGTGAAGAGTCCAAGCGGCATCAGCCAAAAGCAAAAGCTATGAGCATCCTGGCGCACTTGGGCTGTCGGTGTGCCTGGCGCGTAGGTCTGATATGGCCAGCTGTTGAAGAGGCTGACCAGATTGGAATCCAAAAAGAACTTGGCGACCTTTGGTTTGGTGGTCTGGCAGCCCTCGGTTTTGAGTTCTTGATCGGCGATCAGCTTTCCCTTTAGCGCCTCGTTAATCATGCGATTGAACAGCTGATAGTAGGCCTGCAGGTTTTCTCCCTGGCTGCCTGAGGCGCGGCCTTTTCTGAGTAGCGCCGGGAGCTTATCCCTGATCGCATCAATGTCTGTACTACCCAGTTCCGACACCCGGCGCTGAGGGTTGTCCTCAGTGAGTACTAACTTCAGCTTGGCCATCCGGGCTTGGAGCATGTAGGCAGTCTTGGCGGTGTAGTCGTTTTCGCGAAGGAAACGAGCCAGAACTGTATCCAAAAATTCGCTGAGGAGCGGGGAGTGATGAAAACGATAAATCGCGTCGGCAATGCTGGAAAGGTGCGGCAGTGCCAGTTCCAGGCTTTTTTCATGCCCAGGGGCGGCGACCAAGGTTAGGCCGTGGAGAATTGGAGCGGATAGATGGGGGTTGTTTATAGCATTCATGCGAGCCTCGCTTGTTGGTGAGGCTCCAAATTAAAACTGTATGGATAGCCAGTCAATAGGAGTCCATTAAAACCTTTTAATTATTTATCCTGATTGACACTTTGTCAATAGGTTTTTTGGTGCGAGAAGAGGGAAAATTCTCCCCGCGCCGCCTCAACTATCGGGTGATGCGGGATTGCCAGTGCCGTTTTTCAGTCCAACTGGTGGCCTTGGCCTTGTCGACGCCAGCTGGGCGGCCGATACGAAAGACGCCTTGCTTGGCTTGCAGCGCCCGGTAGTGGCTGTAGTGGATGTGCGTAGTCGAGGCCTCAAAGTCGATCTTGTCGAGCTCCTCTTTCAGCACATAGCTCGGGTAGCAATCGCCATAGCCGCCAGTGGTGCTGCGGTCGGCGTGGCCGACCAAGGCTTTGCCGATCAGCATGTCCAGCTTTTGTCGACGGAACTGCTGAATGAATGTGTGTCGCAGGCCATGAAAAGTCAGCTCATCATCACCGAGTCCACATTGACCCAAGTAGCCCTTGTCATCTTTGTCTGAGCCCCGGTACCAGCGACTGGCTGTGTGCCCGGGCGAAAGGTCGCCATACACGCGGAGATTTTCAAAAAGCGAGGCCGACAGATCACCATCATTCGCCTCCAGACGCTGCTGATGAAACGCCAAGAACCCGGCCTCAATAATGACCTTATGTAGCGGCACGAGGCGCTCCGAGTCGGCGGTTTTCAGCTGTCGTGCCCCGGAGCTGTTGATGCTGATCACCCACACGCCAAGCTCTTCGCGAATATCCCCAAGCTGAAGCTGGCAGAGTTCACTCAAGCGAGCGCCGCTATAGAGGCCGAGCAATGGCAGCCAAAAACGGTAGTCGTCCAGGCGCCAGCGTGGCGGTGCTTTTAGCGTGTAGACCGGGCCTTGCAGCAGTTGCTCGATCTGTCTGGGGTTATAGGTGCGCTTGCGTGGCGAGGGGGCGCCTTTGGTGCTGAACGTCAGGCCTGCGGCCAGATTCTCTTTCAAATATCCTTGGTCGTGCGCATAGCCGATGAGTGCGCGTGCCAGCTCGAAAAACTTCTTCGCCGTCCTAGCATTCAAGGGCTCGTACTTGCCGCTCTGGATAATCTGACTCAGGGGCTGATGGCGAGTCGCGCGCAAGCGATGCCGGTTCTTGGGGTAGCTGCGCAACTGGTCGCGCAAGGCATTAAAGTCAGCCCGGGTCAGGGTGGCGAGTGGGCGATGTCCACCGATTAGCTCTGCAAGTCCTTCCAGGCGAGCATGCATTGTGATGCGGGTGCGTGGATTCTTCCACGCACCTTCGCGTACCTGGCGCTCTTCGAACTCACGGGTGAGGGCACCGAAGTGCCGGCAGTTCTCATGAGTGAGTGGTGGCTGGATCAGCAGGTCGTTTGAGGTGGGCGTCTCAAGCAAGGCTTGTAGCTTGGCGTTCTGAGCAGGTGACAAAACGCTGCCGAGGGCATTCAGCAGTGCGAGCGTGCCAGCGTCCTGGGGCGCTGTGGCTGCGTCGTTGGCCGCGCTCATGTCCGGCAGAGTGTACATGGGCTCGGCTGGCGGTACTGGGCCAAGCATGCGCCGGATCAGGTCCTGAATTTCTTGCAGGGCGCGCTCATAGGCATCCGCTGAGGGAGCTTCAATAAAACTTTTCACCAGAATTTTGTCTATTTGACCCAGGCTGAAGTGCAAGAGGATCGACGCCAGGATCGGTGAACTAGTCAGCAGCTCGACCCGCATTTCATCGGGATGACGAGGCGCGCCGGTGAGTCGTGCGCCGGTCAGCGGAATAAGGAGCGTATAGAGCCCGCTTTCCTCCTGAAGAATCTGAAAATTTTGGCAGAGTGTCAGGCGGTCGAGCTGTCCCGAGATCCGGCTGAGGTGAAACATGACGCTATGTGCGGAACGTGGCAGGCCCGGTGGAATATGCAGCAGATGGCGGCCTTGGTCGGGGCGTGCAAAACACAGGTACTCGTAGAGCGACAGCATCGTGATAAGCGGATGCCCGGTTTTGAAGACGTTCCTGGCCATTGGGGTAGTTTCCAGCACTGTGATGGCGCTGTAGATGTAAGCCGCAGCCGCGTTGGCGGTGACGTGGTCGTTGGTGCCGAGCGGCCAGTCGAAACGGGTGAAACCGAATTTGAGGGCTTGGCGCAGGGCTTCGCTCGGATACAAGGCGAAGTGGATTTCACCGCCCGGCTCGTTGCAATAAAGCACGGTGTGCTCTTGGCACTCTTTCAGCAGGCGCTCATGCCCGGCGCTCAGGTCAGAGTTGGCCAGTACGGCAGGTGCAGGGCGGAGCGCCCAGATTTTCAGGTGGCTTTCGGTAAAACGGCTGATTTCAGCGTGAACAGTGGCCAGGTTTAACAGAAAGCCATCAGGGTCCAGCTCAATCGTGGCGGCGCTGCTGCGCCTAAGCAGATCTTCGAAGCGCGGGTTGAGATATTGGGCGAGATCGCGTGCGAGCGCTTCATCATGGCCGAGTGACCAGCGGATTTGTGCCGGCAGCTGCGGGTGATTGCCGATATAGCTCGGGAAGGTGAAGTAGTACTGGAAGCCGGTTTTGGCTTGATAGACCAGGTGCTGAACACCGGTTTTGTTTTGACGCTTGGACATGATGGCATACCTATTTGGATTCACAGTTGGACTGTGTGAAATCCAGTGCCATCAAATCGTGCCTGAAACCCGCGTTTTAGACGGGTTTCAGGCCTTATTTGGTGGAGCCGGGGGGATTTGAACCCCCGTCCGCCAGTTCTCCGCTATCGGTTCTACATGCTTAGCCATCTCTATTGAGTTAACTCATCGCGGCCCGAGTGGCAGGGCGCTTTGAGCGAGCTGTATGAGTTTTAGCCGTTACGTCTACAGCGAACTTGGCGGCGATCCTGTTCTATATGACTGACCAAATCTTCGGGTTTACAGGCATCCCCTAGGGTCAGCTAGCGGCACTTAGGCGGCTAGAGCGTAGTTGTCGTCGTTGGCAACTATAAGTTTGCAGCAGCGAATTTACGAGTTCTGCTACCAGCTCGGCATGCCCCTCAAGTTTTGCTACCGGCGTCGAATCCTAATCGGCCCCAAAACTGTCGTGGGTGAAGCTACGCCCGAAGTGTACGGCATCGGCTGCCTGGCGTCGACCCGGCAATCTCGGCGCGGACGCCGGGCGCCGAGTGCGGCTATGATTAGACACCTGAGCTGCAGTCATGTCTTTGGGACGAGACCTTATCTATGTCGCGCACGTCGCGTTATCCCCTGCGCCAGTGGATCTGGCGCGCCTTCGTACAGAGTGCGTTGATTCCACTGATTCTCGTCGAGTCGGTGCTGATTACCGTCTACCTGCTGAGTAACGCGGCGATTCGCGATGCGCAGATCGGCTATTTGCAGCGCAGTGCGCTGGGCGATTTGTCGGCGGCGGTGGCCCGGGAGGGGCAGGTGATCGACAGTCGCCTGCGTGCCGTCGAGGCACAGGTGCAGATATTCCGCGACGCGACGCTGCTGGCGCTGCAGAACACCGAGTTCCAGCCCGATCAACTGGAACGCCAGCGTCATGCCACCACCCCCAGCGGCGTGTTCTACACGCGCAGCGACGATGGCCGCGCGGCATCCTTCTATGCCAACAGCACACCGCCCGAGCGGCAGGATCGTGCCAAGGCACTGCGCCTGTCGCAGGTCGACCCGCTGATGCGCTCGATCCGCGAGGCCAATCCGCTGGTGGCGGCGGTCTACTTCAACAGCTGGGACAGCTACAACCGCATCTACCCGTTCTTCATGACGCCCGAGCAGTATCCCCATGACATGGTGATACCCGATTACAACTTCTATTACCTGGCCGATGCCAAGCACAACCCGCAGCGCAAGGTGGCTTGGACCGATGTCTACCTGGATCCGGCCGGGCTCGGCTGGATGATGTCTGCCGTCGCCCCGGTGTACCGCGGCGATTTCCTCGAGGGCGTTGTCGGCCTGGATATCACCGTGGGCCAGATGCTCACCGAGATCGGTGAGCTGGATGTGCCCTGGCAGGGCTACGCCATGCTGGTCAGTCGTGACCACAACATCATGGCCCTGCCGCAGGCCGGCGAGCGCGATTTCGGCCTGCGCGAGCTGACCGAGTACTCCTATGCCGAGGCGGTGCGCCGCGAGGTGCTCAAGCCGGAAGACTTCCGCCTGGACAAGTACGCCGATATGCAGCCTCTGCTGCAGGCCATGGCAGCCGGGCAGGGCAATGTGCAGGAGGTCCAGCTGGGCGGGCGCAATCGCCTGGTGGCCTGGAGCGAGATTCCGCAAACCGGCTGGCGCCTGTTGCTGGTGGTGGACGAGGAACAGATCTTCAGCGAAACCAACCGCCTGGCCGAACGCTACCTGCAGATCGGCTACCTGCTGATCGCCGGTCTGGCGCTGTTCTATCTGCTGTTCTTCGCCTGGATGTGGATGCGCTCGCGGCAGTTGAGCGACCAGCTGGCGCAGCCCATCGCCGGTATCGGCGGCATGATGCGGCGGATCGGCCAGGGGGATTTTCATCCCAGCGCGCCGACCAGCCAGATCGCCGAGCTGACGTCCATGGCGCAGGCGGTGCAGCACACCGGCGAGCAGTTGCAGGCGAGCGAGACCGAGCGCCGCGAGGCCCAGCGGATTCTCGACCTGGTGCTGGAGAGCACCACGGAGAGCCTGTGGGAGGTGGACTCGCCGAACGCCACCATCAAGCTCAGTGGCCGCTTCCTCAAGCGCTTCGGCCTGGCCCAGGAGTGCATGAGCCTGAGCGAGTTCAACCAGCGCATGCACCCCAACGATCTGGAGCGCATTCGCCACCTGCGCGAACAGTTCGTCACCAGCGGCGAGGATCAGTTCGAGGCCGAGTACCGTTATGCCGACGCGCGCGGCGAGTACGCCTGGCTGCTCAGCCGTGGCAAGGTGCTCGAGCGCGATGCTGCCGGACGCGTGCTGCGCATCGCCGGCACCCATGTCGATATCACCCGGCTCAAGCAGGCCCAGGAGGAACTGCGCCGCGCCAGCCTGGAGGCCCAGGCGGCCAGCCAGGCCAAGAGCCGATTTCTCTCGAGCATGAGCCACGAGCTGCGTACGCCGCTGAACGCGATCTATGGCTTCGGCCAGTTGATCGAGATGGAGGCGCAGGACAAGCCCGATGCCCAGCAGGAGGCGGACTACGCGCGGGAGATCGTCAACGCCAGTCGTCATCTGACGTCACTGGTCGACGATATCCTCGACCTTTCAAGTATCGAGAGTCGCCGTCAGCAGTTGCAGCTGCAACCGGTCGCGATCGGCGAGCTGCTCGCCAGCTGTTCCGAGCTGGTGCAGCCGGAGGTGCAGCAGCGGCAGCTGCAGCTGGAGGTGCAGGCGGAGCTCGAGGCGCCGCTCTATGTGCAGGCGGACTTGCGCCGGGTACGCCAGGTGATGCTCAACCTGCTGTCCAACGCCATCAAGTACAACAGCCCCCGGGGCGTTATCCGCATGGGCTACGAGCTGCGCCCTGGCGGCGTGCGGCTGTGGGTCGAGGACAATGGTTCGGGGCTGACCGAGGAACAGCAGGCCCAGCTGTTCCAGCCGTTCCAGCGCCTCGGTCGGGAGAACTCCAGTACCCCCGGCACCGGTATCGGCCTAGTGCTCTGCCGCGAACTGGCCAGCCTGATGGGCGGCGAAATGGGCTTCGAGAGCCGCGCCGGTCATGGCAGTCGGTTCTGGATCGACCTGCCCAGCGCCGCCGCGCCCGAGACGACACGACTCCCCGCCGCTAGCGAGGATTGAGCGGCGCCTGAGGGCAATGCCAGGCTCGGCCAGGGAGATGCGCCCTGGCCGAGCCGGCTGTTACTCGCTGGCTTCGAGCAGTTGCAGGGCCTCGCCGAGGACCTGCACGGATTGGCCATGGTCGCCGCTCTTGTGCAGCGCCTCGCCCTCGGCGCGGAGCTTCTGTACCTGCGCCAACACCGCCGCATCGCTGGGCGGGTTGCTGGCCAGCATGGCATCTATCTTGGCCATATCCGCCGGGCATTGGGCGGCCCAGAGCGGCACGCTGAGCAGGGCGGCGGCGAGGAAAACGGCTAGGCGGCGCATGGCATCGCTCCTTCTGGGGGGAGCTTTCAGTATAGAAAGCGGTGGGCAAGGCCAATGGCCGCCGGTCCGCTTTCTGCCGGCAGAAAGCGGACCGGCGGCGCGAGCTGGGGCCCGCGCGGCGGCTGCCCGGTACGGCAGCGGGCAGTGCGTCAGGCTCGCGGCCGGGAGACCCGATCGACCAGGTAGACCAGGCCGTGGTAGTCGATGCCGGCATGCTGGCTCAGGCCGATCTCGCAGGTGCGGCTGGTGGACAGCCCCTCGCTGCAGTGCTGCACCGCATCCTGCAGCGTGCGCAGCGCATGGGCGTTGAGCTCCGGGGTGGTGAAGCCCTTGTCGCCGGCGAAGCCGCAGCAGTGGATGCCCTCGGGGACTATCACCTCGCGGGCGCAGCGGCGGGCGATGTCGATCAGTCCCTGGGCCTCGCCCAGGTGCTGGGTGCTGCAGGTCACGTGCACCGCCACGGGTTGCTGCTGCGGGGTGATCTGCAATCTGTCCAGGAGCTTCTCGCGGATGAACTTCACCGGGTCGAACAGCTTGAGCCGTGGGTCCAGGCCGTCCTGCAGCAGGCGTAGGGTGCAGGGGCTGGTGTCGCAGTAGACCGGATCGAGGCCGCCGCGGCTGGCCTCGAGCAGCGCGTCGACCAGCTCCTGGCGCTTGCGTTCGGCCTGCTCGGCATAGCCCTTGGAGGCGAAGGGCTGGCCGCAGCACAGGTTGTCCTGCCGCTCGGGAAAGATGGCCTGGAAGCCGGCCTTGTCCAGCAGGGCGCGGGTCTTGTCGATCAGCGGCATCTGCTCCGGGTCGGCGAACGCCGGGCCCATGACCCGCGACACGCAGGCGGCCAGGTAGACCACCCGCGGTCGCGCGTCGCCGGCCGGCGCGCCGATGCGGAGCGGCTGGGCGGCCTGGGGCATGGCGCTGCTCCACTGCGGCAGGCGCTGACCCGAGACCGTACGCAGGCCGCTCGAGACTTTCGTCAGCAGCGGCGCGCCGAGCAGCCGGCGGGCGCCGTCGGCGGCTCGCAGGGTCAGGCGCGCGGCGCTGAGGGTGGCGGCGAAATGAGTGGCCAGCCAGTCTGCGCGCCACTGCTGGTTGGCGTCGCGACCACGCAGCTTGCGCACCAGGTCGCCGGTGTTGATGCCCACCGGGCAGCGCTGGGCGCACAGTCCGGTGGCGGCGCAGGTGTCGAGGCCCTGGTACTGGTAGCGGCGCTCGAGCTCGCGGGTGTCTTCGCCGCGCCGCTGCCTGGCCTGGATGTCGCGCCAGATGACGATGCGCTGGCGCGGGCTCAGGGTCAGCTCCTTGGACGGGCAGACCGGCTCGCAGAAGCCGCACTCGATGCACTTGTCGACCAGCTCGTCGGCGGCCGGCAGCGGCTTGAGGTGTTTCAGGTGGATCTGCGGGTCTTCGCTGAGCACCACGTCCGGGTTGAGGATGCCCAGGGGGTCGAGCAGGCGCTTGATCCGCCACATCAGCTGGTAGGCGTCCGTGCCCCACTCCAGCTCGACGAAGGGCGCCATGTTGCGCCCGGTGCCGTGCTCGGCCTTGAGCGAGCCGCCGAACTCCACCGCCACCAGCAGCGCCACCTCGTCCATGAAGGCCTGGTAGCGCGCCACCTGCTCGGGGTTGTCGAAACCCTGGGTGAAGACGAAGTGCAGGTTGCCCTCCAGGGCATGGCCGAAGATGATCGCCTCGTCGTAGCCGTGCTTGTCGAACAGCGCCAGCAGGCGGTTGACGCCCTCGGCCAGTTGCTCGACCGGGAAGGTGACGTCCTCGATGATCACCGTGGTGCCGGTCTCGCGCACCGCGCCGACGGCGGGGAAGGTGTCCTTGCGGATCTTCCACAGCTGGTTGTAGACCGCCGGGTCCTCGCTGAAGTCGACCCGCTTCTCCAGGGCAAAGTCGGCGAGCGAGTCCATGATCTGCGCCAGCTGTTCGTGCAGCAGGCTCTGGCTGGCCGCCCGCGCCTCGATCAGCAGGGCGCAGGCGCCGGCCGACAGGCCCCTGACCCATTCGGGCATGCCCGGCTTGTTCTCGACCGAGCGCAGGCTGCGGCGGTCCAGCAGTTCCACCGCCGACACCGGCTGGCTTTTCAGCACGCTGACCGCGCGACAGCAACTGTCCACGTCGGGGAATACCAGCAGGGCGCTGGCCTTGTGCGGATGGTCCGGTACGGTGTGGTAGGTCACCGAGCTGATGAAGCCCAGGGTGCCCTCGGAGCCGACCAGCAGGTGGCTGAGGATGTCCAGCGGTTGGTCGAAGTCGACCAGGGCGTTGAGCGACAGCCCGGTGGTGTTCTTCAAGCGGTACTTGTGGCGAATGCGCGCGGCCAGCTCGGAGTCGGCGCGGGTCTGCCGGCCGAGGCGGGCGAGCTGCTCGAGCAGCTCGCCATGACTGGCCTGGAAGGCGGCGACGCTGGCCGCGTCCTCGGTGTCCAGCACGCTGCCGTCGGCCAGCACCAGGCGCATGCCGGCCAGGGTGTGGTAGCTGTTCTGCGCGGTGCCGCAGCACATGCCGCTGGCGTTGTTGGCGACGATGCCGCCGATCTTGCAGGCGTTGATCGAGGCCGGGTCCGGGCCGATCTTGCGCTGCCAGGGCGCCAGCGCGACGTTGGCCTGGGCGCCGATGACGCCCGGTTGCAGGCGGATCTGCGCGCCCTGGTTGCGCACCTCGCGGCCGTTCCAGTTGTCACCCAGGACGATCAGCAACGAGTCGCTGATGGCCTGGCCGGACAGGCTGGTGCCGGCGGCGCGGAAGGTCACCGGCACGCGCTCGGCGCTGGCCAGCTGGAGCAGCTGCACCACTTCCTCCTCGGACTCGACGCGCACGACCAGCTGCGGGATCAAGCGGTAGAAGCTGGCGTCGGTGCCGAAGGCCAGGGTCGACAGCGGGTCGTCGAAGCGCCGCTGGCGCGGGATCAGGCGTTCGACCTGCTGGAGGAAGGTCGCCGGCAGGCTCATGCATCCTCCAGGATCAGCACGATCAGATCCTTCGGGCCGTGGGCGCCATAGGCCAGCACCTGTTCGATGTCGGCGGTCTTAGACGGGCCGGACACCAGCAGGGCGTTGGTCGGCATGCCGGCGGCCCAGCCCATTTCCCGCTGCACCTGGTAGAGGTTGTCGCGCACCTGGCTGGCCTTGAGCAGGGCGATGTGCAGCGGCGGCACCAGGCTCATCAGGCGCGGCTCCTCGCGGCTTGGCCAGAGGATCAGGCTGCCGGTGGAGGCGATGGCGCCGAGGGTGCCGGTCAGGCTGGCCGGGGTGTCGTCGAACAGCTCGGCCTTCCACTGCTCGATGGGCCGGTCGTAGGCCTTGAGCGCGAGTGGGCTGCCACTCTGCTGGCAGTGTTCGGCGAGCTGCTGGCCATGCACGGTGCCTGGGGCGATCAGCAGGCTGGCGATGCCGCGCTCGGCCAGCAGGCGCTCGACCAGCGCCGGCCACTCGGCCTGGCGGCACAGGTGGGTCTCGGTATGCACCGCCTCCATCAGCTGGCGCAGGCGCGGGATGCGCTGTTCGGTCGGGTAGCTCCAGGGCTGGGTCACCAGCGCCTCGTCGAAGTCGTCGGCGAGCGGCGTGGTGCCTTCCAGGCTGCGCTTGAGCTTGGCGAGGATATTGGCTTTGGCGCTCATGCGGATGCTCCCGTATATGCAGCAACGGTAGGGTGCGCGGTGCGCACCTTGGGCGTTCCGGTGATGGTGCGCGTGGCGCACCCTACGGTGATTCGAACACTCATCATTTGCCCTCCAGGTGCTGACGGGCCAGTTCATGCAGCGAGCGCTTGGCCGGGACCGGTGCGCTGTGGTGCTCGGTCCAGGGGCCGAGCTTGCTCGGCGTCAGGCCGCCCAGGCGGGTGGCCAGGAAGCTGAACAGGCGGTACAGCAGCGGGGTGGTGTAGAGCGTGCGCCAGGTTTTCCAGGCCAGGCGTTCGCCCGCCGAGTACTTGCTGCCCTGGCCGCGCATGACCCGCTGCGGGTCGTCGGGTTTTTTCACGTTCTCTTCGCGCAGGCGCCGCAGCAGCGAGGGGATGGGGATCTTCACCGGGCAGACCTCGCCGCAGGCGCCGCACAGCGACGAGGCGCTGGGGTGCTCGGGGACCTTGTTCAGGCCGACCAGGTGCGGGGTGATGATCTTGCCGATCGGCCCGGGATAGACCTCGCCGTAGGCGTGGCCGCCGATGCGCGTGTACACCGGGCAATGGTTCATGCAGGCGCCGCAGCGGATGCAGTTCAGGGTCTGGCGCAGTTCGCTGTCGGCGAAGGCCTGGCTGCGGCCGTTGTCCAGCAGCACCAGGTGGACTTCCTCGGGGCCGTCCAGTTCGTCGGCCTGGCGCGGAGCGGAGATCATGTTGACGTAGGTGGTGATCGGCTGGCCCAGGGCCGAGCGGGTCAGCAGCGACAGCAGCGGCGCGGTGTCGCGCAGGTTCTCCACCACCTTCTCGATACCGGTCACGGCGATGTGAATCCGGGGCACGGTGGTGCTCATGCGGCCGTTGCCTTCGTTCTCCACCAGCAGCAGGGTACCGGTCTCGGCTACCGCGAAGTTGACCCCGGACACGCCAATGTCGGCCTCGAAGAACTTCCGGCGCAGGGTGCGCCGGCCGATCTGAATGAGTTGGTCGACGTCCTTGGTGTACTCCACGCCAAGTTTGTCGTGGAACAAGGACGCGACCTGACCGGCATTCTTGTGGATCGCCGGCATAATGATATGAGAAGGCTTCTCGTGGTCGAGCTGGACGATGTACTCGCCCATGTCCGATTCCAGGCATTCAATGCCCTGGCCTTCGAGGAAATGGTTCATCTCCATTTCTTCGCTGACCATCGATTTGCCCTTGATCACTTGTCGCGCCTCGTGAGCGCGGGCGATCTGCAGGACGATGGCGTTGGCCTCGTCCACCGTTTCCGCCCAGTGCACCTTCACACCGTTGCGGGTCAGGTTCCGTTCCAGTTGCTCGAGCAGCTCGGGTAGCTTGGATAGTGCGCGGGCGCGAATCTGGTTGCCCAGGGCGCGCAGCCGCTCGCGTTCGTCGGCATCGCTGAAGGCGCTGGCGCGCTTGCTCATCAGCGAATCCATGGCGGTGCGGAAGTTCTTGCGCAGCTGGGCGTCGCCCAGCGCGTGATGGGCGCGCTGTTTGAAGCCCGGTGCGACGGATTCGTCACCCAATTGCACGCTGGGAATGCGTTGTTCGAGGTTCATCGCTCGCTCCTCGTGCGCTGCCAGAGGAAACTGGCCAGGTGCTGGCCGCGCAGGGCGGCGCGTTGTTTCTCCAGGGCGCCGTTGATGTTCATCAGGCAGCCGCAGTCGGCGCTGACCACCTGGGCGGCGCCGGAGTCCTGCAGGGCGCGGGTCTTGTCCGCGACCATCGCCCCGGAGATGTCCGGCATGCGCACGCTGAAGGTGCCGCCGAAACCGCAGCACTCGCTCTCATGGTCGTGCTCGACGCGCTCGACCTGGCTCAGTTGCCCCAGCAGGGCGCGGCCGTGCAGGTGGGTGTTCATCTCCCGGCGCGCGCTGCAGGAGGTGTGCAGGGCCACCTTGGTCGGCGTGCCCTGGTCCTGCAGCTGCACCTTGCATACATGCAGGAGGAACTCGGCCAGCTCATAGGTGCGCTCGGCCAGGGCCTGGAGACGGGCGTGCAGGTCGGGCTCGTCCTTGAACAGCTCGGCATAGTGCTCGCGCAACATGCCGGCGCAGGAGCCGGACGGCACCACCACAGGCCAGTCCTCGCTGAACAGCTGCAGCTGCCGGCGCGCCACCTCGCGCGCCTCCGCGGTGTAGCCGGAGGTATAGGCCGGCTGGCCGCAGCAGCCCTGGTCCTGGGGGAAGTGCACGCGGATGCCTTCGCGTTCCAGCAGGTGGATCGCGTCCATCCCCGCTTCCGGGAAGAACAGGTCGACCACGCAGGTGCCGAACAGGTAGACCTGCTCGGGCTTGTGCGGCGGATATTGGCGCGGTTGCGGCAGGGGCGGCGCGACGCGGGTGGCGTTGGGGGCGGCGTTGTGGAACAGCTGGCTCATGGTTGTGCGCTCCGGGTGGTCCCGGTGGTCCGCAGAGCCCGGCGGCGATATTGGCGCCGGGTTCTGCGGGTTGTGGATACGGCCGCGCCGCGGGTCAGCGGGGCGCGGATTCAAGCGTGCCTCAGCGGGCCACCAGCGGGTCGCTGATGCCCAGCAGGTAGATCGCGACGAGGGCGATCAGCCCGGTGAACAGCACGTAGTACAGGGTAGGCCAGACGGTCTTGCGCAGGGTGCTGCCCTCGCGACCGAGCAGGCCGACCGTGGCCGAGGCGGCGACCACGTTGTGGATCGCCACCATGTTGCCGGCTGCCGCGCCGATGGCCTGCACCGCGACGATCAGCGCCCCGGAGATCCCCAGGCTGTGCGCGACGCCGTACTGGAACTGGCTGAGCATCATGTTGCTGACGGTATTGGAGCCGGCGATGAAGGCACCCAGGGCGCCGACGCTGGGCGCCAGCAGCGGGTAGACACCGCCGACGCTGTCGGCCACGTAGCGGGCCATGGCGATCGGCATGCTCGGCAGGTCGGCGGCGTTGACCCCGGAGTTGATCAGGATGCGCACCATCGGCACGGTGAACAGCAGGACGAAGCCGGCGCCGAGCAGGACCTTACTCGATTCGCCGATCGCGGCGGTCAGTTCGCGCAGCTTCATGCGGTGCAGGAAGAAGGTCGCCAGCACCACCGTCACCAGGATGCCGCCGGGCAGGTACAGCGGCATGAAGTCGGCCTTGATGCCGCTCTCGCCGAGGATGTCGGGGAATACCAGCAGCACCGACTTCAGCGCCGCGCTGACGTCCGGGAAGACCCGGCTGACGACCAGCAGGGCGCCGACCAACACGTAGGGGAACCAGGCGCGCAGGCTGCTCATCGGCTTGGCGCTCAGCGCGTCCAGCTTCATCTCCACGCTGCCCAGCCACTCGCTCGGCCAGTCCTGTGCCGGGGCGAAGTCCCAGGTCTTCTTGGGCACCAGAAAGCCCGCGCGGGCGGCACTGGTGACGATGGCCAGGCCGATCAGGCCGCCGGCCAGGGAGGGGAACTCGGGGCCGAGGAACACGCCGGTAGCCATGTAGGGCAGGGTGAAGGCCAGGCCGGCGAAGAGGGCGAACGGCAACACCTCGAAGCCGGCCTTCCAGCTTTTCTGCTGGCCGAAGAAGCGCGTCAGCATCAGCACCATGATCAGCGGCATCAGGGTGCCGACCAGGGCGTGGATGATCGCCACGTTGCTGGTGATCAGCTGCAGGAAGACTTCCCAGCTGGAGCCCTGGGCGCTCAGTTGCGCCCCCAGGGCGGCAGTGTCCAGGCCGCTGTTGATGCCGATGATGATCGGCGTGCCGACCGCACCGAAGGACACCGGCGTGCTCTGCACCAGCATGCCGAGCATCACCGCGGCCATGGCCGGGAAGCCGATGGCTACCAGCAGGGGCGCGGCGATCGCCGCCGGCGTGCCGAAGCCCGAGGCGCCCTCGATGAAGCAGCCGAACAACCAGGCGATGATGATTGCCTGGATGCGACGGTCCGGGCTGATGGTGGCGAATCCGGCGCGGATCTTGGTGATCCCGCCGGAATGCTTGAGGGTGTTGAGCAGCAGAATCGCGCCGAAGATGATCCACAGCACGCCGGCGGTGATTACCAGGCCTTGCACGGTGGAGGCGAGTACGCGGTTGAGGCTCATGTCCCAGGCGTACAGGGCGATGCCCGCCGTGAGCAGGTAGACCAGCGGCATGGCGCGCTTGGCGGGCCAGCGCAGGCCGATCAGCAGGATGGCGGCGAGCAGGATGGGGGAGAAGGCGAGTAGGGCGAGTAGACCGGATGACATGGCGAGTCCTCCGATCAGCGACGCGCAGGGCGCGGCGGGTTCACGATAGACAGCGTTGCTGCGAGCGTGGTGGTGGGCGTGACGTGCATGAGAGACCTCGTAGGCTTCTTGGAATTGTTGTCTCTGCTTCTATATTGGTAAGACCAATTTACAAAACAGCCTGCTCAGGTTAAGAGTGTGATTGTGGGCCTGTCAATTAGCAGGCTTACGACTTTGGTATGGAGGGCTCGCCTTGTAAGGGGCGCTGGGGCGCTATAGGCTGACCAAGTAAGTGCCTGAAGCGGCACGTAAAGCTGGTAAAACCAATGGAGAGCGGGTTATGGAAGTAGGTCAGGTGCGCCAGCGCCGTCTGTCGGACGATATCGTCGCTCAGCTGGAGACCATGATCCTGGAGGGCACGCTCAAGGCCGGTGAGCGCCTACCCGCCGAGCGGGTGCTGTCCGAGCGCTTCGGCGTGTCGCGGCCATCGCTGCGTGAGGCGATCCAGAAACTGGTGGCCAAGGGGCTGCTGGTCAGTCGCCAGGGCGGCGGCAACTATGTCGCCGAGTCGCTGGGTTCGACCTTCAGCGATCCGCTGCTGGAACTGCTGGAAAACAACCCCGAGGCGCAGCGCGATCTACTGGAGTTCCGCCACACCCTGGAGGGTTCCTGCGCCTACTACGCCGCATTGCGCGCCACCGAATTGGACCGCGAGCGCCTGAGCGAGGCCTTCGCCGCGCTGCAGGACTGCTACAGTCGCAGCGGCAAGGTCACCCGCGCCGAAGAAGGGGCGGCCGATGCGCGCTTCCACCTAGCCATCGCCGAGGCCAGTCACAACGCGGTATTGCTGCACACCATTCGCGGCCTGTTCGACCTGCTCAAACGCAACGTGGTGACCAATATCGGCGGCATGTACGCCCAGCGCAGCGAGACCCGGGACATGCTGATCACTCAGCACCGGGCCTTGTTCGAGGCGATCATGGAGGGGCGTGCCGAAGAGGCGCGGGAGCTGTCCAACCGGCATATCGACTATGTCCGGGAGGTGCTTTCCGAGGTGCAGCAGGAGGTGCAGCGGGTGGCGCGGGCGCAGCGGCGCAGTCTGCGCTAGTCGAGGCCGGCAGCGGGGCGGGAGCGCTTGGCTCCCGCGTTCACTCGTCCTTGCCTTTGCTGCGCATGGCGCGCTGCACTTCGCGGTCGGCGTCGCGCTCTTTCTCGGTGTGCCGCTTGTCGAAGTCCTTCTTGCCCTTGGCCAGGGCGATCTCGCACTTGACCAGGTGCTGCTTCCAGTAGAGCGACAGGGCCACGCAGGTGTAGCCCTTCTGCTGCACCGAGCCGAACAGCTTGTCCAGCTCGCGCTTGTTCAACAGCAGCTTGCGGGTGCGGGTCGGGTCGGCGATCACGTGGGTGCTGGCGGTCTTCAACGGGGTGATGTGGCAGCCCATCAGCCAGGCCTCGTCGTCCTTGAGCAGCACGTAGCTGTCGACCAACTGGGCCTTGCCGGCGCGCAGGCTCTTCACTTCCCAGCCGGCCAGGGCCAGGCCCGCCTCGAATTTCTGGTCGACGAAATAATCGTGCAGCGCCTTCTTGTTCTGCGCGATGGTGCCTTGAGGGTGTTTCTTTTGTTTAGCCATAGGGCGCGCATTATAGGGAGTCGCCTGCGCGGACGCCATGCGCTGCGCAGGGCAAAATCACGGATATTCACCGGCCCGCGGCGGCTGCGCTTGAGCCGATTCGGTGAATCCCCGACAATGCCCGACCTTTTTTCCAATCAGAACGGGCGAGTCGCACATGGCGAACGACAAGGTCTCGATTCACGGCGCCTGGGCCAGCCGCTGGGTCTTCATTCTCGCGGCGACCGGCTCGGCCGTGGGGCTGGGCAATATCTGGAAGTTCCCCTATATGACCGGCGTCTACGGCGGCGGTGCGTTCGTCGCCATGTACCTGATCTGCATCGCCCTGGTCGGGGTGCCGATCATGCTGGCGGAAACCCTGATCGGCCGTCGCGGCCGGCAGAGCCCGGTCAACGCCATGAAGAACCTGGCCATCGAAGCGGGGAAGTCCCGCGGCTGGTCGCTGGCCGCGGTGATGGGGATGATCGCCGCGCTGCTGATCCTGTCCTTCTATAGCGTGGTCGCCGGTTGGTCCCTGGACTATATCCTCGGCATGGCCGGCGGCGACTTCGCCGGGATCAGCGGCGAGGGGGCCGGCGCCGCGTTCGGCGGGCTGACCAGCGACCCCTGGCGCCTGACCCTGTGGCATACGCTGTTCATGTTCCTCACCGCGCTGGTCATCGCCCGCGGCGTGGTCGCCGGCCTGGAACGCAGCCTGCGCATCATGATGCCGCTGCTGTTCGTGCTGCTGCTGGTGCTGCTCGGCTACAGCCTGACCACCGGGCACTTCATGCAGGGTTTCGACTTCCTCTTCCATTTCGACCCGAGCAAGGTGCGCGAGGGCATCCTCGCCGCCATGGGCCACGCCTTCTTCACCCTCAGTGTGGGGGTCGGCTCGATCATGGTCTACGGTGCCTATATGCCAAAGAATTCGTCCATCGGCGCGACGGTGATCGCGGTTGGGCTGCTCGATACTCTGGTCGCCCTGACCGCCGGCCTGGCGTTGTTCCCGATCGTGTTCGCCGCCGGCCTGGAGCCGGGCGCCGGTCCCGGGCTGATGTTCGTCACCCTGCCGATCGCCTTCGGCAATATCGCCTTCGGCCAGTTGATGGGCCTGGTGTTCTTCGTGCTGGTGGCGGTAGCGGCATGGAGCTCGTCGATCTCCATGCTGGAGCCGGCGGTGGCCTATTTCGTCGAGCTCAGCGGGCGCAGCCGGACCACGGTCACCGCGCTGCTGGCGCTGCTGTGCTGGGTGATCGGCATGGGTACGGTGTTGTCGTTCAATGTCGGTGCCGAGGCCAAGTTCTTCGTCTTCGCCGAGGATGGCTTCCATCTGTTCCAGTGGGGCGCCGAGGGCGGCAAGACCTTCTTCGACAGCATCGATTACCTGACCAGCCGCATTCTCCTGCCGCTCGGTGGCCTGGCCTTCGCCTTGTTCGCCGGCTGGGTGCTGAACCGCGAAGCGGTGCGCGAGGAGCTGGCGATCAAGAGTCCGCTGCTGTTCAATCTGGCCTATTGGCTGATTCGCGTGGTGGCTCCTGTCGGCGTGCTGGTGGTGTTCGTCGCCGAGTTGAGCAAATGAGGGCACGCAAGCTGATGAGTGAAGTTGCCGGTTTATGAGTACGCATATCCACCGCTCGGCCCTGTTGCCCTATCCGGCGCAGGCGCTGTACGACCTGGTCAATGACGTGGCCAGCTACCCGCAGTTCCTGCCCTGGTGCTCGGCCAGCGAAGTGCTGGAGCTGAGCGAGACCCACATGCGCGCCAGCCTCGGCGTGGCCAAGGGCGCGCTGCGCCAGCGCTTCGTTACCTGCAACACGCTGGTTGCCGGGCAGTCCATCGAGCTGAACCTGGAAGAGGGGCCGTTCACCCAGCTGCAGGGTCGCTGGGAGTTCAAGGTGCTGGGGGAGAAGGCCTGCAAGATCAGCCTGGACCTGACCTTCGACTACGCCGGGCCGCTGGTGCGGGCGACCCTCGGGCCGTTGTTCAATCAGGCGGCCAACACCCTGGTGGATGCCTTCTGTCAGAGGGCCAAGGAACTATATGGATAGCAGGACCATAGTGGTCGAGGTGGTCTATGCCCTGGCCGACAAGCAAAAGCTGCTGCGCCTGAGTCTGCCTTATGGCACCACGGTGCGGCAGGCGGCACTGCAGTCCGGGATGGAAGTGCACTTCCCGGGTTTGGACCTGGCGAGCAGTCCGCTGGGGATATTCGGCAAGGCGGTGACCAAGCCCGATGAGCGCGTCCTGGAAGACGGCGAGCGAGTGGAGATCTATCGCCCGTTGATCGCCGATCCGAAGGAGGTGCGCAAGCAGCGCGCCGCCCGAGCGGCCAAGGCCAAGGCCGACGAGCAGGGCGCTTGATGGGCAAGCGCCGGCCATGAAAAAGCCCGGAGGTCTTCCGGGCTTTTTTGTCTTTGGTGCTTACTGCGGCGAGCTTTCCAGGGGCTCGGGAACCGGCACCGGCACGGTTCTCACCTCGTCGACCTCGCGCTGGATCTGCTCGAGCAGCGAGCCTGGAGTCGGCGCTGCGTCCTCGATCTGCGGAGCAGCGCTGACCGGCGTGGTCGGATCGCCGTCCTCGCCAAGGATCGCCTGGTCGCGGCTGACGCCGGGCATGAAGTCGCCGGACAGGCCGGCCAGCTGGTCGTTGCCATCGAAGACCAGGCTGACGCGCTCCTGCAGGCGCTGGCCACCCCCCGGCTGGATGCTGTAGAGGTAGTCCCAGCGGTTGCTGTGGAAGGTGTCGGTGAGCAGCGGGTTGCCCATGATAAACCGCACTTGGCGGCGGGTCATTCCAGGGCGCAACTGGTCTATCATGTCCTGCGTGACGACATTGCCCTGTTGGATGTCGATTTTGTAAACCCCGGGGAATGAGCAACCGGCGAGTGCGAAGAGCCCCGTCAAGGTGAGGCTGGTCAGCAGGAGCTTGGCATTTTGCATCGGTGGGTGACTTCCACTATCTTGGCTGGGCAACGTAAACCCGGATCATACCCGTAATAAGGGAAGCTGCAAAACCGCTTCCACGAGAAAGCAGACCATGGTTGAAAATAGCGAACTACGCAAGGCTGGCCTGAAAGTGACCCTGCCGAGGGTCAAGATATTGCAGATGCTCGATTCCGCCGAGCAGCGCCACATGAGCGCAGAGGATGTATACAAGGCGCTGATGGAGGCGGGCGAGGATGTCGGTCTGGCAACGGTGTATCGCGTGTTGACCCAGTTCGAGGCGGCAGGCCTGGTGGTGCGACACAATTTCGATGGCGGCCATGCGGTGTTCGAGTTGGCCGACAGCGGTCATCACGATCATATGGTCTGTGTCGACTCCGGCGAGGTGATCGAGTTCTTCGACCCGGAAATCGAGAAGCGGCAGAAGGAGATCGTCCGCGAGCACGGCTTCGAGCTGGTCGATCACAACCTGGTGCTCTACGTGCGCAAGAAGAAGTAGGCGCACTGGCGCGGCATGAGAAAGGCGACCCTAGGGTCGCCTTTTTTGTTGCTTGGCGCCGCTACTTGCTCAGGCCTGGGCGCTGGCGACCATCTGCCGGGCGTGGGCCAGGGACTCCTCGGTGAGGTCGACGCCGCCGAGCATGCGGGCGATCTCCTCGACCCGCTGGTGACGCTCGAGCTTGCTCACCGCGGTGCGGGTCGCGTCGCTTTCCCGCACCTTGTGCACGAACAGGTGCTGGTGCCCTTGCGCAGCCACCTGCGGCAGGTGGGTGACGGTCAGGACCTGGCCGCGCTCGCCAAGGCGGCGCAGCAGCTGGCCGACCACCTCGGCGGTCGGCCCGCCAATGCCGACGTCGACTTCGTCGAAGACCAGGGTCGGCACCCGTGAGGTCTGGGCGGTGATCACCTGGATGGCCAGGCTGATACGCGACAGCTCGCCGCCGGAGGCGACTTTGGCTAGGGCCTTGAGCGGCTGCCCGGGGTTGGCGCTGACCAGGAACTCGACCTGCTCCAAACCGTTGGCCTGCGGCTCGTCGCTGCTGTTGCCGCGCAGCTGGATAGTGAAGCGCCCGCCAGGCATGCCCAGGCTGTGCATCTCCGTCTCCACGGCCGTGGCGAGGCGGTTGGCGGCCTCGTTGCGCAGGGCGCTCAGCTCCGCGGCCTTTTCCTGGTAGTGGCGGGCATAGGCGTCGAGCTCTTCGCCGAGGCGCTCGACGGCCTGGTCGTCGGCGTTGAGGCTTTCCAGTTCCTCGAACAGCTGCTGCTGCAGCGCGGCCATCTCGCTGGGCTGGATGCGGTGCTTGCGCGCCAGGGTGTAGATGGTGTCGAGGCGCTCCTCGAGCATCTGCAGGCGCTCGGGGTCGGCGTCGAAGTGGTCGAGAAAGCGGTTCAGCTCGCCGACCGCCTCTTCCACCTGGATCTGCGCACTGGCCAACAGGTTGATCGCCTCGTTGAGGGCGCCGGGTTGCCCCTGGAAGCCGCTGAGGCGGTTGAGGCTACCGGTCAATGCCGACAGCACGTTGCCGGCATCATTCTCGCTGCATTGCTCGATCACCAGGCGGCAGGCGCTGAGCAGGCTTTCGGCGTTGGTCAGGGTCTTGTGCTCCTGCTCGAGCTGTTCCAGCTCCTGTTCGCCGAGGGCCAGGTTGTCCAGTTCCTCGAGCTGATAGCTGAGCAGCTGATGGCGGGCGCGCTGCTCGTCACCCATCCCGGAGAGGCGCTCAAGCTCGCTCTTGGTCTGCTTCCAGCGCTGCGCGGCCAGTTGCACCTGGCGCGCCAGTTCCTGGCTGCCGGCGTACTCGTCGAGCAGGCGGCGATGGGTGTCGGCCTTGAGCAGGGACTGGTGTTCGTGCTGGCTGTGGATGTCGATCAGCAGTTCGCCGAGGGCCTTGAGGTCGCCTTGGGGGCAGGGCGAGCCGTTGATATAGCCGCGCGAGCGGCCTTCGGCGGTGATCACCCGGCGCAGGATGCATGGGCCGTCGTGCTTCAGGTCGCGCTCGGCCAGCCAGGCCCGCGCCTCGGGAATGTCGTTGAGGTCGAAGCTGGCGAGGATGTCCGCCTTGTCCGCGCCGGGGCGCACCACGCCGCTGTCCGCACGATCGCCCAGGCAGAGGCCGAGGGCGTCGAGCATGATCGACTTGCCGGCGCCGGTTTCGCCGCTGATCACGCTCATCCCGCTGTCCAGCTCCAGGTCGAGATGTTCAACGATGGCGTAGTTGTGTACGGACAGGTGCACCAGCATGGCGAGGCCTCTCGGGGTTGAAGTCTGGTTATTTATACAGTGTTTGTTTTGCCGCTGACAATCCTCCCGCCGCCCTTGAAGCGTGAAATTTAGGCCCCATATAGGCGGCAGGTGCGCAGGTTCCGACCTGTGCCGAATTATCAGAGGAGAGTTGCATGGCAGACGAACAGACCCAAGATAACCAGCTTCCTGAGGTTTCCGCCGAGGTCGAGGCGGCGGGCGGCGAGTTGGATGCCCGTATCCAGGTTCTCGAGGAGGAGTTGGCTGCCGCTCAGGACAAGGCCCTGCGCATGGCCGCCGACCTGCAGAACGTGCGTCGCCGCGCCGAGCAGGATGTGGAGAAGGCGCACAAGTTCGCCCTGGAAAAGTTCGCCAGCGACCTGCTGCCGGTGGTCGACAGCCTGGAGCGCGGGCTCGAGCTGTCGAGCCCGAACGACGAGGCGATCAAGGCGGTGCGCGAAGGCATGGAGCTGACCCTCAAGCTGTTCCAGGACACCCTCAAGCGTCACCAGCTGGAGGCGGTCGACCCGGAAGGCGCGCCGTTCGATCCGGAGCAGCACCAGGCGATGGCCATGCAGGAGAGCACCCAGGTGGAGCCCAATAGCGTGCTCAAGGTGTTCCAGAAGGGCTATCTGCTCAACGGTCGGCTGTTGCGCCCGGCCATGGTGGTGGTCAGCAAGGCCCCGGCCGAAGCGCCGCCGTCCATCGACGAGCAGGCTTGAAATTCGCCGGCGAGCCCCCATTTGTTGAATCAAGCGTTTTAGTGCTACCGCGGCCGGTCAAGCAAGGCGGCGGGGAAATCGAAATTTCGGGAGAGTGAATATGGGCAAAATCATCGGTATCGACCTGGGGACTACCAACTCCTGCGTCTCCATTCTGGAAAACGGCAGTGTCAAGGTGCTGGAGAACGCCGAAGGCGCTCGCACCACGCCGTCGATCATCGCCTACAGCAACGACGGCGAGATCCTCGTCGGTCAGTCGGCCAAGCGCCAGGCGGTGACCAACCCGCACAACACCCTGTACGCGGTGAAGCGCCTGATCGGTCGTCGCTTCGAAGAAAACGTGGTGCAGAAAGACATCCAGATGGTGCCGTACAAGATCGTCAAGGCTGACAACGGCGACGCCTGGGTGCAGGTCAAGGACCAGAAGATGGCCCCGCCGCAGATCTCCGCGGAAGTGCTGAAGAAGATGAAGAAGACCGCCGAAGACTACCTCGGCGAGCCTGTGACCGAGGCGGTGATCACCGTGCCGGCCTACTTCAACGACAGCCAGCGTCAGGCCACCAAGGACGCCGGCCGCATCGCCGGTCTGGACGTCAAACGCATCATCAACGAGCCGACCGCCGCGGCCCTGGCCTATGGCATGGACAAGGCCAAGGGCGACCACACCGTGATCGTCTATGACCTGGGTGGCGGTACCTTCGATATTTCGGTGATCGAGATCGCCGAAGTTGACGGCGAGCACCAGTTCGAAGTGTTGGCCACCAACGGCGACACCTTCCTCGGTGGTGAGGACTTCGACCTGCGTCTGATCGATTACCTGGTGGAAGAGTTCAAGAAAGAAACCGGCATGAACCTCAAGGGCGACCCGCTGGCCATGCAGCGCCTGAAAGAGGCGGCGGAGAAGGCCAAGATCGAGCTGTCCTCGAGCCAGCAGACCGACGTCAACCTGCCGTACATCACCGCCGATGCCAGCGGTCCCAAGCACCTCAACGTGAAGATCTCCCGCTCCAAGCTGGAGTCGCTGGTCGAGGACCTGGTGCAGCGCACCATCGAACCGTGCCGCATCGCCCTGAAGGATGCCGGCATCGACGTCGGCTCGATCCATGACGTGATCCTGGTCGGTGGCCAGACCCGCATGCCGCTGGTGCAGAAGACCGTTGCCGAGTTCTTCGGCAAGGAAGCGCGCAAGGACGTCAATCCGGACGAAGCCGTGGCCATGGGCGCCGCCATTCAGGGCGCGGTACTGGCCGGCGACGTCAAGGACGTGCTGCTGCTGGACGTCTCTCCGCTGACCCTGGGTATCGAGACCATGGGTGGGGTGATGACCGCACTGATCGAGAAGAACACCACCATCCCGACCAAGAAGTCCCAGGTGTTCTCCACCGCCGACGACAACCAGAGCGCCGTGACCATCCACGTGCTGCAGGGCGAGCGCAAGCAGGCCGCGCAGAACAAGTCGCTGGGCAAGTTCGACCTGGCCGAGATTCCGCCGGCTCCGCGTGGCGTGCCGCAGATCGAGGTGACCTTCGACATCGACGCCAACGGCATCCTGCATGTCGGCGCGAAGGACAAGGCCACCGGCAAGCAGCAGTCCATCGTGATCAAGGCCAACTCCGGCCTGTCCGAGGAGGAAATCGAGCAGATGGTCCGCGACGCCGAGGCCAATGCCGAGGAAGACCGCAAGTTCGAGGAACTGGCGACCGCGCGCAACCAGGGTGACCAGCTGGTGCATGCCACCCGCAAGATGCTCACCGAGGCTGGCGACAAAGCCACCGAGGATGAGAAGGCGGCGATCGAGAAGGCCCTGGGCGAGCTGGAAGTGGCAGTGAAGGGTGACGATAAGGCGGCCATCGAGGCCAAGATGAATGCCCTGTCCGAGGCGACCACGCCGCTGGCGCAGAAGATGTACGCCGAGCAGCCGCAGGCGGGTGCCGCAGCGGACGCCGGTGATCAGGCCAAGAACGCTGGCGACGACGTGGTCGACGCCGAGTTCGAAGAGGTCAAGGACAACAAGTAAGCGCAGGCTTGCTGCTGCTCCATCCGCTCGTGGCGCGCGTCACGGGCGGGATGAATCGCCGCGCGGGGGCTTGCTCCCGCGTTGGCGTGTCTGGAGGAGGCGATTTGAGGGTGTTGAGGATCTATGTCTAAACGTGACTATTACGAGGTGCTGGGTGTCGAGCGCGGCGCCAGCGAGGCGGAGCTGAAGAAGGCTTACCGGCGCCTGGCGATGAAGCACCACCCGGACCGCAATCCCGACGACAAAGCGTCGGAAGAGAAGTTCAAGGAGGCCAATGAGGCCTACGAGGTGCTGTCCGACGCCAGCAAGCGGGCCGCTTACGACCAGTACGGCCACGCCGGCGTCGACCCGAGCATGGGTGGCGGCGGTGGCGCCGGCTTCGGCGGCGCGAACTTCTCCGATATCTTCGGCGACGTGTTCAGCGACTTCTTCGGCGGCGGTCGTGGTGGTCAGCGCGGTGGCGCCCAGCGGGGCAGCGACCTGCGCTACACCCTTGAGCTGGACCTGGAAGAGGCGGTGCGCGGCACCACGGTGACCATTCGCGTGCCGACCCTGGTCAATTGCAAGAGCTGCGATGGCTCGGGCGCCAAGAAGGGCACCAGCCCGGTGACCTGTACCACCTGCGGCGGTATCGGCCAGGTGCGCATGCAGCAGGGCTTCTTCTCGGTGCAGCAGACCTGTCCGCGCTGTCATGGCAACGGCAAGATGATCACCGACCCCTGTGGCAGCTGCCACGGCCACGGCCGGGTCGAGGAGCACAAGACCCTGTCGGTCAAGGTGCCGGCCGGCGTCGACACCGGCGATCGCATTCGTCTGTCCGGCGAGGGCGAGGCGGGCGCCATGGGTGGCCCGGCGGGCGACCTCTATGTGGTGGTCAATGTGCGCGAGCACTCGATCTTCCAGCGTGACGGCAAGCACCTGTATTGCGAGGTGCCGATCAGCTTCGCCGACGCCGCCCTGGGCGGCGAGCTGGAAGTGCCGACTCTGGATGGCCGGGTCAAGCTGAAGATTCCGGAAGGCACCCAGACCGGCAAGCTGTTCCGCCTGCGCGGCAAGGGCGTGGCGCCGGTGCGCGGCGGTGGTGCTGGCGACCTGATGTGCCGGGTCGCGGTGGAGACCCCGGTCAATCTGGATCGACGCCAGCGTGAGCTGCTCGAGGAGTTCCGTCAGTCCCTGGCCGGCGACAGTTCCCACTCGCCCAAGGCCAGTGGCTGGTTCGAGGGCGTCAAGCGCTTCTTTGGCGATTTGTAACGAGTCGGCCGGCCGGGCGCTCGGGCTGATGATGGTATGAGTCAGCCCTCTATACCCGGCGGCGGACCTGCAGCTTGGAGTTTCTAGATATGCAACGAATTGCCGTGATGGGCGCCGCGGGGCGCATGGGCAAGACCCTGATCGAGGCGGTGCAGCAGGCCGAAGGTGCCAGCCTGAGTGCCGCGGTCGATCGCCCGGACAGCAGCTTGGTCGGTGCCGATGCCGGCGAGCTGACCGGGCTGGGCAAGCTGGGTGTGCCGTTGTCCGGCGACCTGGCTGCCGTGCTGGACCAGTTCGATGTGCTGATCGATTTCACTCACCCCTCGGTGACCCTGAAGAACCTGGAGGTCTGCCGTCAGGCGGGCAAGGCCATGGTCATTGGCACCACGGGCTTCAGTGTCGCGGAGAAGCAGCTGCTGGCCGAGGCGGGCAAGCAGATCCCGATCGTCTTCGCCGCCAACTTCAGCGTCGGCGTCAACCTCTGCCTGAAGCTGCTGGATACCGCGGCGCGGGTGCTGGGCGACGAGGTGGATATCGAGATCATCGAGGCCCACCATCGGCACAAGGTCGATGCGCCCTCCGGGACTGCTTTGCGCATGGGCGAAGTGGTGGCCAATGCCCTGGGGCGTGATCTGCAGAAGGTCGCGGTCTACGGCCGCGAAGGCCAGACCGGCGCTCGCGCTCGCGAGACCATCGGCTTTGCCACCGTGCGCGCCGGCGACGTGGTCGGCGACCATACCGTGCTGTTTGCCGCCGACGGCGAGCGGGTGGAGATCACCCACAAGGCCTCCAGCCGCATGACCTTCGCCAAGGGGGCGGTGCGCTCCGCCCTGTGGCTGCAGGGGCGGGATGCCGGGTTGTATGACATGCAGGACGTTCTGGGGCTCAACTGAGCCCCGTGCAACTGGGCGGAGGCTTATCTGGATGTGGACCAAAAAGTCACTTTCCTGTAAGCTTCCCGCTTTAGTGTGTCCACTAAAAGTTACGCAGAATGAATCAGATAAAAAAGCGGGGTGACGGTCGATACGTCATCCCGCTTTTTTACAACCTGCGTTTGCTTCAAGCCTTGATCGACGGGAGGTCTTCTTGACTAAGCCAGCCATACTCGCCCTTGCTGACGGCAGCATTTTTCGCGGCGAGGCCATCGGTGCCGATGGCCATACTATTGGAGAGGTGGTGTTCAATACCGCCATGACCGGCTATCAGGAAATCCTTACCGATCCCTCCTATGCCCAGCAAATCGTTACCCTGACCTATCCGCATATCGGCAACACCGGCACCACCCCGGAGGACGCCGAGTCCAATCGGGTCTGGGCCGCCGGTCTGATCATTCGTGACCTGCCGCTGACCGCCAGCAACTGGCGCAACAAGCAGTCGTTGCCCGACTACCTGAAGGAAAACGGCACCGTTGCCATCGCCGGCATCGACACTCGCCGCCTGACCCGCATCCTGCGCGAGAAGGGGTCGCAGAACGGCTGCATCCTCGCCGGCGCAGACGCCACCGAGGAAAAAGCCCTGGAACTGGCGCGCAGCTTCCCCGGCCTCAAGGGCATGGACCTGGCCAAGGTGGTCAGCTGCACCGAGTCCTACGAGTGGCGCGAAAGCACCTGGAACCTGAAGGACGACAGTCACCCGCAGATCCCGGCTGGCGAGCTGCCCTATCACGTGGTGGCCTACGACTACGGGGTCAAGCTGAACATCCTGCGCATGTTGGTGGCGCGCGGCTGCCGCCTGACCGTGGTGCCGGCGCAGACCCCGGCCAACGAAGTGCTGGCGCTGAATCCCGATGGCGTGTTCCTGTCCAATGGCCCGGGCGATCCCGAGCCGTGCGATTACGCGATCCAGGCCATCAAGGACGTGTTGGAGACCGATATTCCGGTGTTCGGCATCTGCCTTGGCCACCAGCTGCTGGCCCTGGCGTCCGGCGCCAAGACCCTGAAGATGGGCCACGGCCACCACGGTGCCAACCACCCGGTGCAGGACCTCGATTCCGGCGTGGTGATGATCACCAGCCAGAACCACGGCTTCGCCGTGGACGAGGGCAGCCTGCCGGGCAACGTCCGGGCCATCCACAAGTCGCTGTTCGACGGCACCCTGCAGGGCATCGAGCGGACCGACAAGGTCGCCTTCAGCTTCCAGGGTCACCCCGAGGCGAGCCCCGGCCCGCACGACGTCGCGCCGCTGTTCGACCGCTTCATCGAAGCCATGGCCAAGCGCCGCTAAGCCACGCCGACTGACCCAAGGATTCGAGTAAGAGACATGCCAAAACGTACAGATATCAAAAGCATCCTGATCCTCGGCGCCGGCCCGATCGTCATCGGCCAGGCCTGCGAGTTCGACTACTCCGGCGCCCAGGCCTGCAAGGCCCTGAAGGAAGAGGGTTTCCGCGTCATCCTGGTGAACTCCAACCCGGCCACCATCATGACCGACCCGTCGATGGCCGACGCCACCTACATCGAGCCGATCAAGTGGCAGACGGTGGCCAAGATCATCGAGAAGGAGCGCCCCGACGCCCTGCTGCCGACCATGGGTGGCCAGACCGCACTGAACTGCGCCCTGGACCTGGAGCGCCACGGCGTGCTGGAGAAGTTCGGCGTCGAGATGATCGGCGCTAACGCCGACACCATCGACAAGGCCGAAGACCGCTCGCGCTTCGACAAGGCGATGAAGGACATCGGCCTGGCCTGCCCGGTTTCCGGCATCGCCCACAGCATGGAAGAAGCCTACGGCGTGCTGGAGAAGGTCGGCTTCCCCTGCATCATCCGACCGTCCTTCACCATGGGCGGCACCGGCGGCGGCATCGCCTACAACCGTGAGGAGTTCGAGGAAATCTGCGCCCGCGGTCTCGACCTGTCGCCGACCAGCGAACTGCTGATCGACGAGTCGCTGATCGGTTGGAAGGAATACGAGATGGAGGTAGTCCGCGACAAGAAGGACAACTGCATCATCGTCTGCGCCATCGAGAACTTCGACCCGATGGGCGTGCACACCGGCGACTCCATCACCGTCGCCCCGGCCCAGACCCTGACCGACAAGGAATACCAGATCCTGCGCAACGCCTCCCTGGCGGTGCTGCGCGAGATCGGCGTGGAAACCGGCGGCTCCAACGTGCAGTTCGGTATCTGCCCGAACACCGGGCGCATGGTGGTGATCGAGATGAACCCGCGGGTGTCGCGTTCCTCGGCCCTGGCTTCCAAGGCCACCGGCTTCCCGATCGCCAAGATCGCCGCCAAGCTGGCCGTGGGTTACACCCTCGATGAGCTGTCCAACGACATCACCGGTGGTCGCACCCCGGCCTCGTTCGAGCCGGCCATCGACTACGTGGTGACCAAGATCCCGCGTTTCGCCTTCGAGAAGTTCCCCAAGGCCGACGCCCGCCTGACCACCCAGATGAAGTCCGTGGGTGAGGTCATGGCCATCGGCCGCACCTTCCAGGAATCCCTGCAGAAAGCCCTGCGCGGCCTGGAAGTCGGCGTCGCCGGCTTCGATGAAAAACTCGACCTGAACGATCCGGAAGCCGAAAGCACCCTGCGCCGCGAGTTGACGGTACCGAGCGCCGATCGTATCTGGTACGTGGCGGACGCCTTCCGCGCCGGCAAGACCATCGAAGAAGTCTTCGAGCTGACCCGTATCGACGAGTGGTTCCTGGTGCAGATCGAGGACCTGATCAAGGACGAAGAGCGCATCAAGACCCAGGCGCTGTCGAGCATCGATCGTGACCTGATGTACAAGCTCAAGCGCAAGGGTTTCTCCGATATCCGCCTGGCCAAGCTGCTGGGCGTGACCGAGAAGACCCTGCGCAGCCATCGCCACAAGCTCAAGGTGCTGCCGGTCTACAAGCGTGTGGATACCTGCGCGGCCGAGTTCGCCACCGACACCGCGTACATGTACTCGACCTACGAGGAGGAGTGCGAGGCCAATCCGTCGAGCCGCGAGAAGATCATGATCCTCGGCGGCGGCCCCAACCGCATCGGCCAGGGCATCGAGTTCGACTACTGCTGTGTGCACGCGGCGCTGGCCATGCGTGAAGACGGTTACGAGACCATCATGGTCAACTGCAACCCGGAAACCGTCTCCACCGACTACGACACCTCGGACCGCCTGTACTTCGAGCCGGTGACCCTGGAAGACGTGCTGGAAATCGTCCGCGTCGAGCAGCCCAAGGGCGTGATCGTGCAGTACGGTGGCCAGACCCCGCTGAAGATCTGTCGCGCCCTGGAAGAAGCCGGCGTGCCGATCATCGGCACCAGCCCGGATGCCATCGACCGCGCCGAAGACCGCGAGCGTTTCCAGCAGATGGTCCAGCGTCTCGGCCTGCGCCAGCCGGCCAACGCCACCGCGCGCAGCGAAGACGAGGCCCTGGCGCACTCCAAGTCCATCGGTTATCCGCTGGTGGTGCGTCCGTCCTACGTGCTGGGCGGCCGGGCCATGGAGATCGTCTACCAGGAAGACGAACTCAAGCGCTACATGCGCGAGGCGGTGAAGGTCTCCAACGACAGTCCGGTGCTGCTCGATCACTTCCTCAACTGCGCCATCGAAGTCGACGTCGACGCGGTGTGCGACGGCGAAACCGTGGTGATCGGTGCGATCATGCAGCACATCGAGCAGGCCGGCGTGCACTCCGGTGACTCGGCCTGTTCGCTGCCGCCTTACTCGCTGCCCAAGCACATCCAGGACGAGATCCGCGACCAGGTCAAGAAGATGGCCCTGGAGCTCGGCGTGGTCGGCCTGATGAACGTGCAGATGGCCGTGCAGGGCGAGGATATCTTCGTGATCGAAGTGAATCCGCGCGCTTCGCGTACCGTGCCGTTCGTCTCCAAGTGTGTCGGCGAGTCGCTGGCCAAGGTGGCGGCCCGCGTCATGGCCGGCAAGTCGCTGGCCGAGGCCGGCTACAGCGAGGAAATCATTCCGCCGTTCTTCAGCGTCAAGGAAGCGGTGTTCCCGTTCGCCAAGTTCCCCGGCGTCGACCCCATCCTCGGCCCGGAGATGAAGTCCACCGGCGAGGTGATGGGTGTGGGCGACACCTTCGGCGAGGCCTTTGCCAAGGCGCAGATGGGCGCCAGCGAAGTGCTGCCGAACAGCGGCTGTGCCTTCATCAGCGTGCGCGACGACGACAAGCCGCTGGTGGCCGAGGTCGCCCGCGACCTGATCGGCCTGGGGTTCGAGGTGGTCGCCACCGCCGGTACCGCCAAGTTGATCGAGGCCGCCGGCCTGCCGGTGCGTCGGGTGAACAAGGTTACCGAAGGCCGCCCGCACGTGGTCGACATGATCAAGAATGATGAGGTCACCCTCATCATCAACACCACCGAGGGGCGTCAGTCCATCGCTGACTCCTACTCGATCCGTCGTAACGCCCTGCAGCACAAGATCTACTGCACCACCACCATCGCGGCGGGGCAGGCGATCTGCGAGGCGCTCAAGTTCGGTCCCGAGAAGACCGTGCGCCGCTTGCAGGATCTCCATGCAGGAATCAAGGCATGATCAAATACCCCATGACCGTCCAGGGCGCGCGCGCCCTGGAAGAAGAGTTGGCCCACCTGACCAAGGTCGTGCGTCCGAAGCTCAGTCAGGATATCGGTACCGCCCGTGAGCTGGGCGACCTCAAGGAGAACGCCGAATACCATGCCGCCCGCGAGCAGCAGGGCATGGTCGAGGCGCGTATCCGTGACATCGAGGGGCGTCTGCAGAATGCGGTGGTCATCGATGTGACCACCATCGCCCATACCGGCAAGGTGATCTTCGGCACCACGGTGGAGATCGCCAACGTCGAAACCGACGAGAGCGTGACCTACAAGATCGTCGGTGAGGACGAGGCGGACATCAAGCAGCGCAAGCTGTCGGTCAGCTCGCCGATCGCCCGTGCCCTGGTGGGCAAGGAGGAGGGTGATGTGGTGGCGGTGAACACGCCGAGCGGCGTGGTCGAGTACGAGATCGTCGAGGTTCGCCATATCTAAGCAACCGGCCCTGAGCGCCGGAGCGATCAGCTGGCTGCTGGCCCAGACCCTCTGGGTCGGCGGTCTCTGGCTCTTGCAGTTTCTGGTGCTGCCGGCCCTGGCCAAGCTGGGGCTGGCACCGTTGCTGCTCGAAGAAATCGACGCGCTGCTGGGGTCGCTGCTGATAGGCCTCGCGGCCTGCTGCGCGCTGCTGCAGATTGTCGTGCTGGTGCGTATCGAGCGGCTGGCCAGTCTGTGGCGGGATTTGCGCGGTCAGCTGTTGCTGACGGTGTTGCTGATCGCGGGTGGCTACTTGCTGGTGCGCCAGTGGTGGCCGGACGCCCAGCGCTGGCTGCTGTTCAGCTATCTGGTCCTGGCGTTCTGCGGGCTGTTGCTGGTGTTGCAGCCGGTGCCGGTTCGTCGCGCCTGATCGACGAGGCGAGCCGACGGCCTGGCGGCGGTCGGCTGGTGCCGGCTCAGCCCTGGTAGCGGCTGATGTTGGAGAGGTTCTTGTTCGGCTTGGGGTTCTTGCGGTAAATCAGCGCCATCTTGCCGATGACCTGCACCAGTTCGCCCTTGGCCGCCTTGCACAGTTCGTCGATCGCGGCGAGGCGATCCTCGCGTTCGGTGATGCGCAGTTGCACCTTGATCAGTTCGTGATCGTTCAGTGCGCGTTCCAGTTCGGCCAGAACGCCCTCGGTCAAACCATTGTCTGCCACGATCAATACCGGTTTCAGGTGGTGGCCGATAGATTTGTATTGTTTCTTCTGCTCCTGAGTGAGCGGCATAATCTGACCCCTGCGTCTGATCTGGTAAAAAGCGGCGGCTAGTTTACCCGAGCGCCTTCGGACCCGCCCAGTTATTCACGACTTGTAAAATCGAGGTGCCGTGTGGCTCGCTCCAAGACCAGCCCCCGTTGGCTGAAAGAACACTTCGACGATCCCTACGTCAAAATGGCGCAGAAGGACGGCTACCGTTCGCGCGCCAGCTATAAGCTGCTGGAGATCCAGGAGAAGGACCGCATCCTGCGCCCGGGCATGACCGTGGTCGACCTCGGCGCCGCGCCGGGCGGCTGGTCGCAGGTGACCAGTCGACTGATCGGCGACAAGGGCACGCTGATCGCCTCGGATATCCTGGAGATGGACAGCATCCCGGACGTCACCTTCATTCAGGGTGATTTCACCGAGGACGCGGTGTTCAGTCAGATCCTCGAGGCGATTGGCGGCAACCCGGTGGACCTTGTGATTTCCGACATGGCCCCCAATATGAGTGGAGTAAGGGCGGCCGACCAGCCGCGCGCCATGTACCTGTGCGAATTGGCCCTGGATCTGGCGGGGCGCGTGCTGCGTCCGGGTGGTGATTTCCTGATCAAGATCTTCCAGGGCGAGGGCTTCGACCAGTACCACAAGCAGGTGCGCGAGATGTTCGACAAGGTGCAGATGCGCAAGCCGCTGTCCTCCCGCGATCGTTCCCGTGAACAGTACCTGTTGGCCCGCGGTTATCGCGGCGCCTAGGTCGATGCAACCAAGGGCGGGCTTGTCAGTCCAATAGGCTGCATGCATTGTGCGTTCTCGCGCAAATAAAGGGTTACAGACCGCGTCTGCCAGCTGCAGGCGATGTGTAGTAAGTTAGATCGGTACATAACTGGTCGTCATGCGAAGCACGCTTGCGCACGGGGCCTGCTTCAGAGGGTAGTTAATTGAACGACATGGCAAAGAATCTGATCCTGTGGCTGATCATCGCTGCTGTTTTGGTCACGGTGATGAACAATTTCTCCAGCCCGAGCGAGACGAACAAGCTCAACTACTCGGACTTCATCGAGCAGGTTCAGGATGGTCGGGTTCAGCGGGTTACCGTTGACGGCTACATCATCAATGGTGAACGGATCGACGGCACGCGCTTCGAGACCGTGCGTCCCGCCATTCAGGACAACGGTCTGATCAAGGACCTGATCGACAACAATGTCGAGATCGTCGGCAAGCAGCCGGAGCAGCAGAGCATCTGGACCCAGCTGCTGGTCGCCAGCTTCCCCATTCTGGTGATCATCGCGGTGTTCATGTTCTTCATGCGCCAGATGCAGGGCGGCGCCGGCGGCAAGGGTGGGCCCATGAGCTTCGGCAAGAGCAAGGCGCGCCTGTTGTCCGAGGATCAGGTCAAAACCACCTTCGCCGATGTCGCTGGTTGCGACGAAGCCAAGGAAGAGGTCAGCGAGCTGGTGGAGTTCCTCCGAGATCCAGGCAAGTTCCAGCGCCTCGGTGGGCGCATTCCGCGCGGCGTGCTGATGGTCGGCTCGCCGGGTACCGGTAAGACCCTGCTGGCCAAGGCAGTCGCCGGTGAGGCCAAGGTGCCGTTCTTCACCATTTCCGGCTCCGACTTCGTCGAGATGTTCGTCGGTGTCGGCGCCTCCCGCGTGCGCGACATGTTCGAGCAGGCCAAGAAGCACGCACCGTGCATCATCTTCATCGACGAGATCGACGCCGTCGGCCGTCACCGTGGCGCCGGCATGGGCGGCGGGCATGACGAGCGCGAGCAGACCCTCAACCAGTTGCTGGTGGAGATGGATGGCTTCGAGATGAACGACGGCGTGATCGTCATCGCCGCTACCAACCGCCCCGACGTGCTCGACCCGGCGCTGCTGCGTCCGGGGCGTTTCGACCGTCAGGTGGTGGTCGGTCTGCCGGATATCCGCGGTCGCGAGCAGATCCTCAAGGTGCACATGCGCAAGGTGCCGATGGGCGAAGATGTGCAGCCTGCGCTCATCGCCCGGGGAACCCCAGGCTTCTCCGGCGCCGACCTGGCCAACCTGGTGAACGAGGCGTCGCTGTTTGCCGCCCGAGCCGGCAAGCGTCTGGTCGAGATGAAGGAGTTCGAGCTGGCCAAGGACAAGATCATGATGGGCGCCGAGCGCAAGACCATGGTCATGTCCGAGAAGGAGCGCCTCAATACCGCGTTCCACGAGGCCGGCCACGCCATCGTCGGTCGCCTGGTGCCGGAGCATGACCCGGTCTACAAGGTGTCGATCATTCCCCGTGGTCGTGCCTTGGGTGTGACCATGTTCCTGCCGGAAGAAGACCGCTACAGCCTGAGCAAGCGCGCGCTGGTCAGTCAGATATGCTCCCTCTTTGGCGGCCGTATCGCCGAAGAGATGACCCTGGGCTTCGAGGGGGTCACCACTGGTGCGTCCAACGACATCATGCGCGCGACCCAGTTGGCGCGGAACATGGTCACCAAGTGGGGCCTGTCCGAGAAGCTCGGTCCGCTGATGTACGCCGAGGAAGAGGGTGAAGTGTTCCTCGGTCGCAGCATGGGCAGCCAGCACACCAACGTCTCGGCCGACACGGCGAAGATGATCGACCTGGAGGTGCGCAGCATCATCGACCAGTGCTACGGCACCGCCAAGCGCCTGCTCGAGGAGAACCGCGACAAGCTCGATGCCATGGCCGAGGCGCTGATGAAGTACGAGACCATCGACGCCGAGCAGATCGACGACATCATGAATGGCCGTACGCCGCGTGAGCCGAAGGGCTGGGGCGATGACGGCGGAGCGGGCAAGCCATCGGCCAAGACCGACCAGGCCGATAGTCCCGAGAAGCCAATCGGTGGCCCTGCCGCCGAGCATTAAGGTTGCCAATGCCTCTCTCGCTCGAACAAAACCGGCTGCCCTGTGGCAGCCGGTTTCTTGATTTGGCCCGTCCGCAGGTGATGGGCATTCTCAATGTAACCCCCGACTCGTTCTCCGACGGTGGTCGCTATCACCAGCGTGATGCGGCGCTGCGCCATGCGGCCGAGATGGTGCGGGCCGGCGCGACGCTGATCGACGTCGGCGGTGAATCGACCCGCCCCGGGGCGCGCGCGGTGTCGCCCGAGGAGGAGCTGGCGCGCGTGGCGCCTGTTGTTGAGGTCATCGCCGCCGAGCTAGACGTGATCATTTCCGTGGATACCTCGACGCCCGAGGTCATGCGTGAGGCCGCGCGACTCGGTGCCGGGCTGATCAATGACGTGCGCTCATTGCAGCGCGACGGGGCGCTCGCGGCGGCCGCGACCAGTGGCTTGCCGGTCTGTCTGATGCATATGCGCGGCGAGCCAGGCACCATGCAGCAGGATCCGTGCTATGCCGACATTCTGCTCGAGGTGCGTGACTTTCTCGCCGAGCGGCTGGCGGCCTGTGCGGCTGCGGGGATCGCCGCCGAGCGGATCGTGCTCGATCCGGGCTTCGGTTTCGCCAAGACCCTGGAGCACAATCTGCGGTTGTTCAAGCATATGGAGTCGCTGCATGCCTTCGGACGGCCGCTCCTGGTCGGTGTCTCGCGCAAGAGCATGATCGGCCGGGTGCTGGGGCACGAGGTCGGCGACCGTCTGTACGGCAGCCTCGGCCTGGCGGCCCTCGCCGTGACCAAGGGGGCGCACATCCTGAGGGTTCACGATGTGGCGGAAACGGTCGATGTGATGCGCATGATTGCCGCAGTCGAAGCGGCCGAATAAGTCAGAAGGAAATGTGGTTATGGGTAGAAAATATTTTGGTACTGACGGTATTCGCGGGCGAGTCGGCGAGTTTCCCATCACCCCGGACTTCATGCTCAAGCTTGGCTGGGCGGCCGGCATGGCATTTCGCAAGCAGGGCAAGTGCCGCATCCTGATCGGCAAGGACACGCGGATTTCCGGCTATATGTTCGAGTCGGCCCTCGAGGCCGGGCTGCTGGCGGCCGGGGCTGACGTGATGCTGCTGGGGCCCATGCCGACCCCGGCGATCGCCTACCTGACGCGCACTTTTCACGCCGAGGCGGGCATCGTCATCAGTGCCTCGCACAATCCGCACCATGACAATGGCATCAAGTTCTTCTCCGGGCAGGGCACCAAGCTCCCGGACGAGGTCGAGTTGATGATCGAGGAGCTACTCGACGCGCCGATGACCGTGGTCGACTCGGAGCGCCTCGGCAAGGTGTCGCGTGTGCATGACGCGGCTGGCCGCTACATCGAATTCTGCAAAAGCAGCGTGCCGACCAGCACTGACTTCGCCGGTCTGAAGATGGTGATCGATTGCGCCCATGGTGCCGCCTACAAGGTGGCGCCCAGCGTGTTCCGCGAACTCGGTGCCGAGGTGTCGGTGCTCTCGGCGCAGCCCAATGGGCTGAATATCAACGATGCCTGCGGCTCCACCCACATGGAGGCGCTGCAGGCCGAGGTGGTTGCCCAGCAGGCCGATCTGGGCATCGCCTTCGATGGTGACGCCGATAGGGTGTTGATGGTTGACCACACCGGTGCCCTGGTAGATGGCGACGAACTGTTGTTCATCATCGCCCGCGACCTGCAGGAGCGCGGCAAGCTGCATGGCGGCGTGGTCGGGACCCTGATGAGTAATCTCGGGCTGGAACTGGCGTGCGCCGACCTGGGGATACCCTTTATCCGCGCCAAGGTCGGCGACCGCTACGTGATCGCCGAATTGCTGGCGCGCAATTGGCAGCTTGGCGGGGAAAACTCAGGCCATCTCGTGTGTTTCCAGCACACCACTACCGGTGATGCGATGATCGCGGCGTTGCAGGTCCTGCTGGCGCTCAAGCGCCGCGGTCAGAGTCTGGCCGAGACGCGACAGGGCATGCAAAAGTGTCCGCAGGTGCTGGTGAATGTGCGCTTTTCCGGTGGCGAAGACCCCCTCGAGCATCCAGCCGTACAGGATGCCAGTGCGCGTGTCACGGAGCGAATGGCGGGGCGCGGGCGTGTGTTGTTGCGCAAGTCCGGCACCGAGCCGCTGGTCCGCGTGATGGTCGAGGGCGACGACGAAGCCCAGGTGCGTGGCTATGCCGATGAATTGGCTAAAGTTGTTGCCGAAGTATGTGCTTGATTCGGCTTGCCAGGCTAACGGCTGTTGGGTAACATCTGCGCCCTCTTTGACCGACGAGGTAAAGCATGCGTCGCCCAATGGTTGCTGGTAACTGGAAGATGCACGGTACCCGCGCCAGCGTCGCAGAGCTGATCGAAGGTGTTCGTCGACAGGCGTTGCCTGTCGATGTGGAGATTGCGGTATTCCCGTCTTGTCTGCATGTGACCCAGGTCGTAGAGGGTTTGAGCGGCCTGCCGGTGATGGTTGGCGGGCAAGACTGCGCGGTCGAGTCGTCGCAGGGTGCGCTGACCGGCGAGGTGGCTGCCAGTCAATTGCAGGATGCCGGTTGTGCCCTGGTGCTGCTCGGTCATTCTGAGCGCCGCCTGCTGCTGGCGGAGTCCGACGAGTGGGTGGTGCGCAAGTTCGCTGCGGCTCAGTCGTGCGGCTTGGTGCCGGTGCTCTGTGTGGGGGAGACCCTGGCGCAGCGTGAAGCGGGCGAGACCCTCGAGGTGGTGGGTCGCCAGTTGGCCGCTGTGGTCGATGCCTGCGGCGTCGCAGCCTTCGGTCGGGCGGTGGTGGCTTACGAGCCGGTCTGGGCGATTGGTAGCGGGTTGACCGCTTCGCCGGATCAGGCGCAGGCAGTGCATGCTGCCATTCGGGCGCAGCTGGCGGCAGCAGATGCCGAGGTGGCGCAAGGGGTAAGAATTCTGTACGGCGGCAGTGTCAAGGCCGTCAACGCGGCCGAGTTGTTTGGCATGCCGGATATCGATGGGGGGCTTGTGGGTGGGGCCTCTCTGAATGCGGATGAGTTCGGTGCGATCTGTCGCGCCGCGGGAAACTGAAAAGATGCTGGAAACAGTCGTAGTAGTTCTTCATCTGCTGGGTGCGATCGGCGTGGTTGCGCTGGTATTGTTGCAGCAGGGTAAGGGTGCCGATGCGGGCGCGTCTTTTGGTTCGGGTGCTTCTGCTACCGTGTTCGGTAGTCAAGGTTCCTCTACCTTTTTGAGTCGCGTTACTGCTATACTCGCCACCGCATTTTTCTTAACCAGCCTGGGCTTAGCGTTCTTTGCTAATGAAAAGGCTGATGCGCTGAGTCAGGTAGGTTTGCCGGCTCCGGCGGTCGAGGAAGTGCAGCAAGAAAAGCCGGCGGCAGAAGATGTGCCGGTGCTCGAAGAGCAACAGTCAGCGGTGAATGCAGCTGACGTACCTCAGGCTCCAGAGCAGCAGTAACAGCGGTAAAAGATTCAAACGATTTTGCCGAGGTGGTGGAATTGGTAGACACGCTACCTTGAGGTGGTAGTGGCCATAGGCTGTAGGGGTTCGAGTCCCCTCCTCGGTACCAATTTACAACAAGGCCCGCTACATGCGGGTCTTGTTGTTGCTGGAGCTTCGGTTGACCCTTTCGGGTGTTCGGCCGTATACTTCGGCCCCAGCTTTGACGCGGGGTGGAGCAGTCTGGTAGCTCGTCGGGCTCATAACCCGAAGGTCGTTGGTTCAAATCCAGCCCCCGCAACCAGTAGTAGCGGAGCCCCTTTCAAGGGGCTTTTTGCTAGCTGGGAGACAGGTTTTTCGGCCTCTTGAGCCGAATCGAAGGGATGGGCGTTTCGCCCATTTTTTATTTGCACAGCATGCGCGAGGGGTTCAGGTGTCGAGCAAGCTAGAACAGTTGCAGGCCTTGGTGGCCCCGGTAGTCGAAGCACTCGGCTATCAATGCTGGGGTATCGAGTTCCTGTCGCAAGGGCGGCATTCGTTGCTGCGTATTTATATCGATCATGCCAACGGCGTTCTGATTGACGATTGCGAGAAAGTCAGTCGGCAGGTCAGTGGTGTCCTCGATGTCGAGGATCCGATCAGTGCGGAGTACACCCTGGAGGTGTCGTCGCCGGGCATGGATCGGCCGCTGTTCACGCTGGAGCAATTTGCCAGCTATGTCGGTGAGCAGGTGAAAATCAAGCTGCGCACGCCTTTCGAAGGGCGCCGCAACTTTCAGGGTCTTCTCCGAGGTGTGGAGGAGCAGGACGTGGTGGTGCAGGTGGATGACCACGAGTTCCTGTTGCCGATCGATTCGATCGACAAGGCCAATGTCATCCCCCGGTTTGATTGAGACGCGGATCCCGCGGATCCAATGGATTGCGAAAGGCGAGGCGTACGATGAGCAAAGAAGTACTGCTGGTTGTTGAGTCGGTGTCCAACGAAAAGGGCGTGCCGGCCAGCGTGATTTTCGAGGCGCTGGAGTTGGCCCTGGCCACGGCGACCAAGAAGCGATTTGAAGACGAAGTCGAGTTGCGAGTGGCGATCAATCGCCTCACCGGCAACTACGAGACCTTCCGCTGCTGGACAGTGGTGGAAGAGGAAGATTTTGAGGACCCTGCGCATCAGTTGACCCTGGATCTGGCCCAGGCGCGCAAGGCCGATGCGAAGATCGGCGATGTACTCGAGGAGAAGATCGAATCCATCGAGTTCGGCCGCATTGCCGCCCAGACTGCCAAGCAGGTCATCGTGCAGAAAGTGCGCGAGGCCGAGCGTGCCCAAGTGGTCGAGGCCTATCGCGGCCGTCTGGGTGAGATCATTTCCGGTACGGTCAAGAAGGTCACCCGCGACAGCGTCATCGTCGACCTGGGTAACAATGCCGAAGCGCTGCTGGCCCGCGAAGACATCATCTCCCGCGAGACCTTCCGGGTCGGCGCCCGTCTGCGTGCGCTGCTCAAGGAAATCCGCACCGAGAACCGCGGCCCGCAACTGATCCTGTCGCGTACCGCCCCGGAAATGCTGATCGAGCTGTTCCGCATCGAAGTGCCGGAAATCGCCGAAGAGCTGATCGAAGTCATGGCTGCCTCCCGGGATCCGGGATCGCGGGCCAAGATCGCGGTGCGCTCCAAGGACAAGCGTATCGATCCGCAGGGTGCCTGTATCGGCATGCGCGGTTCGCGTGTGCAGGCCGTTTCCGGCGAGCTGGGTGGCGAGCGGGTGGATATCGTCCTGTGGGACGAGAATCCGGCGCAGTTCGTCATCAATGCCATGTCCCCGGCGGAAGTGGCGGCAATCATCGTTGATGAGGATGCCCACGCCATGGACATCGCCGTCGGCGAAGACAACCTGGCCCAGGCCATCGGTCGTGGCGGTCAGAACGTTCGCCTGGCCAGCCAGCTGACCGGCTGGACGCTGAACGTGATGACCGAGGCGGACATCCAGGCCAAGCAACAGGCCGAAACCGGCGATATTCTGCAGCGCTTCATCGACGAGCTGGAAGTCGACGAGGAGCTGGCCCAGGTGCTGGTGGAAGAAGGTTTCACCAGCCTGGAAGAGATCGCCTATGTGCCGATGGAAGAGATGCTCAGCATCGACGGTTTCGATGAAGAAATTGTCAGCGAGCTGCGTGCGCGGGCAAAAGATCGCCTGCTGACCAAAGCCATCGCCACAGAAGAAAAGCTGGCAGACGCCCACCCGGCCGAAGACCTGCTCTCGCTCGAGGGTATGGAGAAGGGCCTGGCGCAGGAACTGGCAGTGCGCGGTGTGATTACCCGCGAAGACCTGGCCGAGCAGTCGATCGACGACTTGCTCGACATAGACGGCATCGACGAAGAGCGTGCCGGCAAGCTGATCATGGCCGCCCGAGCCCATTGGTTCGAGTAAGTTTTACGGCCTGAGGAGAGAAATGCATGTCGCAAGTCACGGTGAAAGAACTGGCCCAAGTGGTCGACACACCGGTAGAGCGCCTGCTGCAGCAGATGCGTGAGGCGGGTTTGCCGCACAGCAGTGCCGAGCAAGTTGTCACCGATAATGAGAAGCAAGCCCTGCTCGCCCATCTCAAGAGCAGCCACGGCGATAAAGTAGAAGAGCCGCGCAAGATTACCCTGCAGCGCAAGACCACCAGCACCCTGCGTGTTGCTGGCAGCAAGACCATCAGCGTTGAAGTGCGCAAGAAGAAGACCTTCGTCAAGCGCAGCGCCGAAGAGATCGAGGCCGAGAAGCAGCGCGAGCTCGCCGAGCAGCGTGCCGCTGCCGAGGCGGCGCGGGTGAAGGCCGAAGAAGAGGCCAAACGCCGCGCCGAGGAAGAAGCCAAGCTCAAGGCCGTCAGTGCCAAGACCGAAGACAGCGCGCCTGCGCCGGCTTCGGCGACCGTGGTCGAATTGCCGGTCGCCGCGCCGGTGGTCGAGGAGCGCAAGAAGGACGAGCCGCGTCGCCCCGACAAGGTGCGCAGTGACGACGACCGTCGCGGCGAGCGCAAGACCACCCAGCACCGCCCGACCGTCAAGGAAAAGGCTCCGGCGCCGCGCGTCGCGCCGCGCACTGTCGACGAAGAGAGCGATGGCTTCCGTCGCGGCGGTCGTGGCAAGTCCAAGCTGAAGAAGCGCAACCAGCACGGCTTCCAGAGTCCGAGCGGGCCTATCGTCCGCGAAGTGGCGATCGGCGAGACCATCACCGTCGGCGAGCTGGCTCAGCAGATGACGGTGAAAGCCGCCGAAGTGATCAAGTTCATGTTCAAGATGGGCACCCCGGTGACCATCAACCAGGTGCTCGATCAGGAAACCGCACAGCTGATCGCCGAAGAGCTCGGCCACAAGGTCAAGCTGGTCAGCGATAACGCGCTCGAGGAGCAGCTGGCTGCGTCCCTCAAGTTCGAAGGTGAGGCTATTTCCCGCGCGCCGGTGGTGACCGTGATGGGTCACGTCGACCACGGCAAGACCTCGCTGCTCGACTACATCCGTCGCGCCAAGGTGGCGGCGGGCGAAGCCGGTGGCATCACCCAGCACATCGGTGCCTACCACGTGGAAACCGACCGCGGCATGGTCACCTTCCTCGATACTCCCGGCCACGCCGCCTTTACCCAGATGCGTGCCCGTGGTGCCAAGGCCACCGATATCGTCATCCTGGTGGTGGCAGCCGACGACGGCGTCATGCCGCAGACCCAGGAAGCCGTGCAGCACGCGAAAGCCGCTGGCGTGCCGATCGTGGTCGCGGTGAACAAGATCGACAAGCCCGACGCCAACCCGGACAACATCAAGAACGGCCTGGCCGCGCTGGATGTCATCCCCGAAGAGTGGGGTGGTGATGCGCCCTACGTGCATGTTTCCGCCAAGCTCGGGACCGGCGTCGACGAACTGCTCGAGGCCGTACTGCTGCAAGCCGAAGTCCTCGAGCTCAAGGCCACGCCTTCGGCACCTGGCCGTGGCGTGGTGGTCGAGTCGCGTCTGGATAAGGGCCGTGGCCCGGTGGCAACCCTGCTGGTCCAGGATGGCACCCTGCGCCAGGGCGACATGGTGCTGGTCGGTTCCAACTACGGCCGCATCCGCGCCATGCTCGACGAGAACGGCAAGCCGGTTAAGGAAGCTGGCCCGTCGATTCCGGTCGAGATCCTCGGTCTGGACGGTACGCCGGAAGCCGGTGATGAGATGACCGTGGTGGCCGACGAGAAGAAGGCCCGCGAAGTGGCTCTGTTCCGCCAGGGCAAATTCCGCGAGGTCAAGCTGGCCCGTGCGCATGCCGGCAAGCTGGAAAACATCTTCGAGAACATGGGCCAGGACGAGAAGAAGACCCTCAACATCGTCCTCAAGTCCGACGTTCGTGGCTCGCTGGAGGCCCTGCAGGGCTCGCTCGGTAGCCTGGGCAACGACGAAGTGCAGGTACGTGTGGTCGGTGGCGGTGTCGGTGGTATCACCGAGTCCGATGCCAACCTGGCGCTGGCCTCCAACGCCGTGCTGTTCGGCTTCAACGTGCGCGCCGATGCCGGTGCCCGGAAGATCGTCGAGCAGGAAGGTCTGGACATGCGTTACTACAACGTGATCTACGACATCATCGAAGACGTCAAGAAGGCCCTCACCGGCATGCTGGGCAGCGACGTCCGGGAGAACATCCTGGGTATCGCCGAGGTGCGTGACGTGTTCCGCTCGCCGAAGTTCGGCGCGGTGGCTGGTTGCATGGTCGTCGAAGGCGTGGTGCACCGTAACCGTCCGATCCGCGTGCTGCGCGACGACGTGGTGATCTTCGAGGGCGAACTGGAATCCCTGCGCCGCTTCAAGGACGACATGTCCGAAGTGCGGGCCGGCATGGAGTGCGGTATCGCGGTGAAGAGCTACAACGACGTCAAGGTCGGCGACAAGATCGAAGTGTTCGAGAAAGTCCAGGTGGCTCGCAGCCTGTAAGGCAGCGAGTTGCAACATGCAACGCCCGGCCCCGCTTTTCGCGCGGCCGGGCGTTTGCCGCTTTTGAGCCCGATGCCTTTCGAAGCGTCGCGGCGAGTGAAAGGTAGTAGAGATGGCAAAAGACTATAGCCGGACCCAGCGTATCGGCGACCAGATGCAGCGCGAGCTGGCGCAATTGATCCGCCGCGAGGTCAAGGACCCGCGCCTGGGCCTGGTGACCATCACCGCCGTTGAAGTCAGCCGCGACGTTGGCCACGCGAAGATTTTCATCACCGTGATGACCGCCGACGATGGCGTCGACCAAGTCACCCAGAGTCTCAAGGTGCTCAACGACGCCAGTGGCTTCCTGCGCATGCAGCTGGGCAAGGCGATGAAGCTGCGCAGCGTGCCGCAGTTGCGCTTCCATTACGACGAGAGCGTCAGTCGTGGCGCCCACCTGTCGGCGCTGATCGATCGTGCGGTGGCGGAAGACAGCCAGCACGACGCCGGCAAGACCGAGGAGTAAGCCCGTGGCCCAGGTAAAGCGTGTGCGTCGCCAGGTCAACGGCATCATCCTGCTGGATAAGCCGCGTGGTTTCAGTTCCAACGCGGCCCTGCAGAAGGTGCGCTGGCTGCTCAATGCCGAGAAGGCCGGTCATACCGGCAGTCTCGATCCGCTGGCCACCGGGGTGCTGCCGCTGTGCTTCGGCGAGGCGACCAAGTTCTCCCAGTACCTGCTGGATGCCGACAAGGGCTATGAAACCCTGATGCAGCTGGGCGTTACCACCAGCACCGGGGATGCCGAAGGCGAGGTGCTCGAGCAGCGTCCGGTGACCGTTGGTCGCGCCGAGATCGAGGCCCTGTTGCCGCGTTTTCGCGGTGAAATCAGCCAGATACCGCCGATGCACTCGGCCCTCAAGCGCGATGGGCAGCCGCTGTACAAGCTGGCGCGTGCCGGCGAAGTAGTGGAGCGCGAGCCGCGTTCTGTTACTATTGCGCGCCTGGAATTGCTGGCCTGCGAGGCAGAGCAGGCGCGCCTGGCGGTGGATTGCAGCAAGGGCACCTATATTCGCACCCTGGTCGAAGACCTCGGTCAGCTGCTTGGCTGTGGCGCCCATGTCGCCGAGCTGCGCAGAACCAAGGCCGGTCCTTTCGAACTGGCCCAGACGATCAGCCTGGAAGAGCTGGAACAGGCCCACGCCGAGGGCGGCAACGAGGCCCTCGACCGCTTCCTGCTACCGGTTGACAGTGGCCTGCTGCACTGGCCGCTGTTGCAGTTCTCCGAGCACAGTGCGTTCTATTGGCTGCAGGGGCAGCCGGTGCGCGCGCCGGAGGCGCCGAAGTTCGGCATGGTGCGGGTGCATGATCACACCGGTCGCTTTATCGGTATCGGTGAAGTGAGCGAAGACGGGCGCATCGCGCCACGTCGCTTGATTCGGTCGGCATGACCGTAGCGCGGGACCGGGGTTTCGGCTCCGACCCGCGTGTATCGAGGGTGGCTGTTAATAGGCACGGTCATACCTCACTTTAAAACACGGGAAGCGATTCCCGGCCTATTGAAACTGTTGTCCTGCAGCAGTTTCCTAACTGAGAGGATGCCCACATGGCACTCAGCGTTGAAGAAAAAGCCCAGATCGTAAACGAGTACAAGCAAGCTGAAGGCGACACCGGTAGCCCGGAAGTGCAGGTTGCACTGCTGTCCGCCAACATCAACAAGCTGCAAGGCCACTTCAAGGCCAACGGTAAGGACCACCACTCGCGTCGTGGCCTGATCCGTATGGTTAACCAGCGTCGTAAGCTGCTGGACTACCTGAAGGGCAAGGACACCACTCGTTACAGCGCCCTGATCGGTCGCCTGGGTCTGCGTCGCTAAGCAATGCTGGCGCGCAGCTGAATGCCGAAGCTGGAAGTGGGGCTGGTCCCCGCTTCCAGCTTTTGCGTTTCAGCCTGCTGCATTTTGGACAGACGCGGGTCCGACTCCCGTAGCTGCCCACGAATTTTGCTACATACAGATTTCCCCAAAGGCAACAGAGAGAAGGAAAACACCGTGAACCCGGTAATCAAGAAATTCCAGTTCGGTCAGTCGACCGTTACCCTCGAGACCGGCCGTATGGCCCGTCAGGCCTCCGGCTCCGTGCTGGTCACCGTCGACGACGACGTCGCCGTGCTGGTCGCCGTGACCGGTGCCAAGACCGCCGACCCGAGCAAGGGCTTCTTCCCGCTGTCGGTGCACTACCAGGAGAAGACCTACGCAGCCGGCAAGATCCCCGGCGGTTTCTTCAAGCGTGAAGCGCGTCCTTCCGAGAAAGAGACTCTGACCTCGCGCCTGATCGACCGTCCGATCCGCCCGCTGTTCCCGGAAGGTTTCCAGAACGAAGTGCAGGTCATCTGCACCGTGGTCTCCACCAGCAAGAAGACCGATCCGGACATCGCGGCGATGATCGGTACCTCGGCTGCCCTGGCGATCTCCGGCATTCCGTTCAACGGCCCGATTGGCGCCGCGCGCGTGGCCTTCCACCCGGAAACCGGCTACCTGCTGAACCCGACCTACGAGCAGCTCAAGGCCTCCAGCCTGGACATGGTCGTGGCCGGTACCAAGGACGCCGTGCTGATGGTCGAGTCGGAAGCCAAGGAGCTGACCGAAGACCAGATGCTGGGCGCCGTACTGTTCGCCCACGACGAATTCCAGGCCGTGATCCAGGCCGTGACCGAGCTGGCTGCCGAAGCGGGCAAGCCGACCTGGGACTGGCAGCCGAAGGCGGAAAACACCGCTCTGCTCTCTGCCATTCGCAGTGAATTCGGCGAGGCGATTTCCCAGGCCTACACCATCACCATCAAGCAGGATCGCTACGCGCGCCTGGGCGAGCTGCGTGATCAGGTCGTGGCCAAGTTCTCCGGCGAAGAAGGTCAGCCTTCTGCCGGTGAAGTGAAAGAGGCTTTCGGCGAAATCGAATACCGCACCGTGCGCGAGAACATCGTCAACGGCAAACCGCGTATCGACGGTCGCGACACCCGTACCGTACGCGGCCTGAACATCGAAGTCGGCGTGCTGGCCAAGACCCACGGTTCGGCGCTGTTCACCCGTGGCGAGACCCAGGCCCTGGTGGTCGCGACCCTGGGTACCGCCCGCGATGCGCAGCTGCTCGACACCCTGGAAGGCGAGAAGAAAGACCCCTTCATGCTGCACTACAACTTCCCGCCGTACTCGGTGGGCGAGTGTGGCCGCATGGGCGCCACCGGTCGCCGCGAAATCGGCCACGGCCGCCTGGCCCGTCGCTCCGTTGCCGCCATGTTGCCGAGCCCCGACGAGTTCCCGTACACCATCCGCGTGGTGTCGGAAATCACCGAGTCCAACGGCTCCAGCTCCATGGCCTCGGTCTGCGGTGCCTCCCTGGCGCTGATGGATGCCGGCGTGCCGATGAAGGCGCCGGTGGCCGGTATCGCCATGGGTCTGGTCAAGGAAGGCGAGAAGTTCGCCGTGTTGACCGACATCCTCGGTGACGAAGACCACCTGGGCGACATGGACTTCAAGGTTGCCGGTACCGCCAAGGGCGTGACCGCGCTGCAGATGGACATCAAGATCCAGGGCATCACCGAAGAGATCATGGAAATCGCCCTGGGCCAGGCCCTGGAAGCGCGCCTGAACATCCTCGGCCAGATGAACCAGGTCATCGCCGAGTCGCGTAGCGAGCTGTCGGCCAATGCGCCGACCATGATCGCGATGAAGATCGACCAGGACAAGATCCGCGACGTGATCGGCAAGGGTGGCGCGACCATCCGCGGCATCTGCGAGGAAACCAAGGCTTCGATCGACATCGAAGACGACGGCACCATCAAGATCTTCGGCGAGACCAAGGAAGCTGCCGAGGCCGCGCGTCAGCGTGTGCTGGGCATCACCGCCGAGGCCGAGATCGGCAAGATCTACGTCGGCAAGGTCGAGCGCATCGTCGACTTCGGCGCCTTCGTCAACATCCTGCCGGGCAAGGACGGTCTGGTGCACATCTCGATGCTGAGCGATCAGCGTGTCGAGAAGGTCACCGACGTGCTTAAGGAAGGCCAGGAAGTGAAGGTACTGGTACTGGACGTGGACAACCGCGGCCGTATCAAGCTGTCGATCAAGGACGTCGCGGCTGCCGAAGCCTCGGGTGTCTGATAGCGGGCAACTGCCACGCTGAAACGGAGGGCCGCATTGCGGCCCTCTTTTTTTGTCTGGACAATGGTGCCCGCGCGTCACCAGCCCGGGCTGTTCGATCTGTTGCCGCAGCCAGCCGTGCGCCCCTCCGCCGGCTTTCGTCAGCCGTTCCAGGATTCTTCGCTTATGGACAAGACCCTCTGCCGCTACCATCCCGCCCAGCCCGCCACCTGGCAATGCCAGCCCTGTCAGCGGGCCTATGGCGACTGTTGCATCCCGTTGAATGCCGATGCTCCCGACGATACGCCGGCTTGCCCGCTGTGCGCCGGGCCGTTGCAGTTTCTCGGCGCGGCGAACAGCGCCCAGCCGTTCTGGGAGCGTATCCCCGGCTTCTTCGCCTACGCCCTGCAGGCGGGCCCCCTGGCGTTCGCCGCCTTGCTGGCGCTGGCCAGCCTGTTCATGCCGCGCTGGATCGTCCTGTGGATACTCCTGTTCAGCGTGGCGACCAAGTACTTCCACAGCGTGATCGAGGCCAGCAGCCAGGCCGACCGACAGGCGCCGAGCCTGGCTAGCGCCTTCAGTGGTGAAGGCTTCAGCCTGTTCTGCAAGCAGTTGGCGGTATTTCTGATCGCCTTCGCCGCGCTCTGGCTGGCCAGCGACTTCGACAGCGAGGCGCTGTACTGGACGGTGAATATCGGCCTGCTCCTGGTATTGCCGGCCAGCATCATCCGCCTGGCGCTGGACAAGGAGCTGGGCGCGGCGCTGAGCCCCGAGCAGGTTGGCCAGGTGATAGGCGCGATGGGCTGGCGTTACCTGATCCTGTGCGCCTTCCTGTTCATCCTCTGGCAGTCGCCGGGCTGGGTCACCTACATGCTCTCCAGCGGCCTGCCGCGGGTGGTGCTGATGCCGGTCGCCGCCTTCCTGTTCGGGTACTTCGGCGTGGTGATGTGCGCGATGATGGGCTATGCGGTGTTCCAGTATCAGGGTGCCCTGGGCTACGTGATCGCCGACGAAGAGGGCGCGGCGGCCTACCCGGCGCCGGAATACCTGCGGCGGCGCGCCTTGGCCGAGGCGCAGATACGCCTCAAGGAAGGGCAGAGTGCGCAAGCCCTGGACACCCTGAGCAAGGCCCTGCAGCGTGATGGCGACGACCTCGGGCTCAACGAGCGTTACCACCAGCTGCTATTCGGCCTGAATGACCGGGTGCGCTGCCAGCGCCATCTGGCCCATTTCCTGCCATTGGCCGCCCGTTTGAACCCCTCGCTGGCGGCCAGTGCCCTGCTCAACGCGCGCCAGCTCGGCGTCGACTACCTGCCCGATGACGCCCTGGTCTGCGAGCGAGTGGCCGAATCGCTGTTGCAGCGCCACAAGACCCGCGAAGCGCTGGCACTGTTGCGCAACCTGCACCAGCGCTTCCCCGACTACCCGCACATTCCCCGCGCCTATCTGCTGGCCAGCCGTGGCTTCGCCGAGGGGCTCGGGCAGATCGAGCCGGCCCGCAAGCTGCTGGCCTTTATCCGCTTGCGCTACCCGCAGTCTCCCCTGTTGGGCGAAGTGGCGAGCCTGGAGGCGAGCCTGGACCGGTTGGCCAGTCTCGCCTGAGGCTCGTTCAAGGGCTGTCAGCGGGCCAGATGTTGCCGGAGCAGGCCCAGTTGGGCGGTCTGCTCGGCTTGCGGGTAACGCTGAGTGAGGAACTGCCCGAGCTCGGCGAGGCCGCCCATGTCCTGTCGGCTCCCCAGCTGCTTGGCCAGGCGCAGGGTCAGCGCCGGTAGCTCGGCCGGCTGTTTGGCGGCGCGGCTAAGTCGGCGCCAGGCGGCCAGGGCCAGGGCGTGCTGCTCGGCCTGCAGCAGGCGCCGGAGCAGGTGCAGCTGCACCGCCGGGAGCTGCAGCAGCGGCTGCGCGGAGTCGGCACTGTCCTCGGCCAGGCGCAGCAACAGCGGCAGCTGGGCGGGCTGCGCCGGCAGGCCGAACAGCTGCCGCAGCACGCCGCCGAGCAGTGCCTTGTCCTGGCGGGTGCGGGCCAGCGGGTAGAGGCGCTCGAGCAGTTCCAGGCGCCCGGGGTAGCGTTCGAGCAGCTCCAGGCCGCGGCTGGCGGCCTGGTCGAGGGCGAAGCCGCCGATCGCGCGATCCAGGCCATCCAGTTCGCGCTTGAACGGCGCGTCCGGGTCTTCCTTGTGCAGGTAGGCCTGGTCGACTCGCAGCTTGCCGCCCAGGCGCGGCAGCCAGACGGCGAGGAAGCCGGCGCCCAGGCCGCCGAGGTGGGCGTAGTAGTTGACGTTGTCGTCGGCCAGCAGCAGACCGTACAGCTCCTTGCCCATCCACACCGGCAGTATCCACAGCGCCGGCGCCCGGAAGTAACCGAACAGCGGCCCGAGCCAGTAGAAGAAGTTGATGCGGCGCAGGCCGTAGACCCCCAGGTACATGCCCATCAGCCCGGAGATCGCCCCGGAGGCGCCGACTCCGGTGATCCAGACCGGGTCCATGATCCACCACAGCAGGTGCGAGGCCACGCCGCTGAGCAGGTAGAGACCGAGGTACAGCCAGCGGCCCAGGGCGATTTCCAGAGCGAAGCCGAAGATGAACAGGAACAGCATGTTGCCGGCCAGGTGGCCGAAGTCGCCGTGCAGGAACATGGCGCCGAACAGCCCCTCGACACTGAAGCGGGCCGGGATGAAGCCGAAGCGCATGCTGCTGATGCGATCACGCGCCGCCTCGGCCCGCTGGCGTGCCGCCTGCCAGGACGGGTCGGCCAGGTAGTCGGGATTGTGCCGCAGGCGGCTCTCGAACTGCAGGTCGTAGAGCACCAGGCGGGCCAGGTCGCTGCGGCGCATGCTGTCGACGTAGCGCCGCTGCTCGGCGTCCAGCTCGCGGCGCTGGCTGAAGGCCTCGAGGAACAGCGCGCGCTCGCGGTTGAGCAGGCCACCATCGAGGTAGGTCTGCACGGCCTGGGCTTCGCGCGCCTGGTCGCCGCCCTGGTAGCCGAAATAGATCAGTACGTTGAGCAGGATCAGCAGCAGGGTGGCGACCGGCGGTTTCTTCCAGTCCAGCGGGTGTTCGGCGGGGAGGATGAGCATGTGCTGGTGATCCTGCCGGCGTCAGTTGCCGCGCTTGCTGTCGATGCGCAGCAGGCGTCCGCCCTGGAAGGTCAGGTAGTAGTACATGCCGCTGCGCGGGCCATAGACCCACTCCTCGATCGGCAACTCCTGATCGCCGTTGGCGTTCTGCGTGTAGCCGACCAGGGCGCGGCTGGCGGCTTCGCCACATTTGGCCTGGACCTCGACGCTGCGATCGCCCTTGCTGGCGATGCCCTTGTCGCAGCGCAGCGAGGCCTCGGCGCAGGTGACGCTCAGCAGCAGGGCGGTGGACAGAGAGAGTTTGCGCATGATGGAGCTTCCTTGTTCCAGGTAGAGAAGAAGCGGCGAGACTAGCAGCCGCCTGAAAAATTGTCAGTTGCCACGCTCGCTGTCGATGCGGTCCAGGCGATTGCCCTCGAAACGCAGGAAGTGATACATGCCATTGCGTGGCCCGTAGGTCCATTCCTCGACGCTCACCTCGTGGCGGAAGCCGTAGTAGTCCAGCACCTCGCGGTAGCCGAGGAAGTCGCGGCTGACCGGCTCGCCGCATTTGTCGAGGACCTCGGCGGCGCTGTCGTCGCGGCTGACCAGCGCGCTGCCGCAGCGCAGGGTCGAGGCGGCGTCGACGGCGTTCGCCAGGCTCAGCGCAATGAGCAGGATGGGGATTCTCATCGTGTACCCGGGCAGTGTCATGGAGTCCCCAGCCTATACCCTGATCGTCAGCGCTGGCGGCGCCGCTCGATGCGGGTCAGGCGGTTGCCTTCGAAGGTGAGGATGCTCAGCGCGCCATTGCTCGGCCCGTAGACCCACTCCTCGATCTTGAACTCGCGCCGGTCATAGGGACCCAGGGTGTAGCCGACCAGGTCACGGAAGGCTGGCTCGCCGCACTTCTGCTGCACCTCGAAGCTGCGGTCGCCGAGGCTGACCAGCTGGCTGCCGCAGCGCAGGGTGTCGGCCTGGGCCCAGGCGGCGCAGCCCATAAGCAGGGCCAGGCTGAAGGTTTTCATGCTCATCACCGCTTCAGCTTATTCGCTATCCAGGTGCAGCGGGGTGGCCACTCGTCCGTCGGCGCCGGGGTCGCCCAGGCCGACGTCGAGCAGGTAGATGCGCTCCTGGGCCAGGCTGGTCTTGTCGACCAGGTAGTCCTTGATGCGGGCGGCGCGTTCCTGGGCCAGCTGGCGCAGCAGCAGCTTGCTCTGCGCCCAGGACTGCAGCACGGCCTCGCGCAGCTGGTCGGCGCGCTGTGGCCCGTCCAGTTCGGCCCACTCGCCTGGTGGTGGCTGTTTCAGGCGGCTGCGGTAGATGTCCTCGAGCAAGGCGCTCTTCTCGTCTTCGGGCACCTGCAGCTGCGCCGGGTCGTTCGGCACGGCTTCGCCACGGCTCTGCAGGAGCTTCTGGTAGCTGGCCTGGTAGGCGCGCTGCAGGCGCTGTTCGGCCAGCGGCGGACCGTCGCTGCTTGGCGCGCTCAGGCCCTCGATCTCCAGGCGCAGCGCCGGGCGCTTCTGCAGGGCCCCGGCGAGGGTGTCCAGGCTGCTCTGGGCGGCGACGTCGAGCTCGGCGCTGCCCGGGGCGAAGGGCACATGGCCGAGGTCCATCTGCGTGCCGCCGCTGACCAGTCCGCCGAGCAGCTTGAAGGGCGCCTGTACGGCACGCAGCACCAGGCCGCGCAGGGTCTTCCAGACGATCGGCATGACATCGAAGTCGGGATTGTTGAGGTTGCCCTGCACCGGCAGCTGGATGGCGATCTTGCCGTTGGCGTCCTTGAGCAGGGCGACGGCCAGGCGCACCGGCAGATCCACGGCGCTGGGGCTGTCGACCTGCTGGCCGAGCTGCAGCTGTTCGACCACCACGTTGTTCTCGGCCTGCAGCTGGCCCTTGTTGATGCGGTAGTGCAGGTCCAGGTTGAGTCGGCCCTTGCGGATACGGTAGCCGGCGAACTTGCCGGAGTAGGGGGTCAGGGTGGTCAGTTCGACCTGCTTGAACTGGCTGGTGAGGTCCAGGCTGTCCAGCGGGTTGAAGGGGTTGAGGCTGCCCTTGATGCTGACCGGGGCATAGCGATCGACCTTGCCGCTGATGGCCACGCTGGCCGGCGCGCCGCTGCGGCTGTCCAGGGTGCCGATACGGCCATTGAGCTGCTGGATGGCGGTGGCGAAGTTGGGGGTCAGGCTGAAGTCGGCGAAGTTGGCCGAGCCCTCGGCGATGGTGATCTCGCCGATACGGATCGCCAGCGGTTTTCCGGCGCGCGCGCCTGTTTCGGCCGGGGCCTCGGGCGCCGCCGCTTGGCTGATGATCAGGTCGTTGAGGTTGGTGCTCAGGTCCTCATTGACGATGAAGCGCCCATAGGGTTGCTGCAGCTTCACCTTGTCGATGCTCAGGGCCTCGCCATGCTGGTAGTTCAGGCCGTCCAGGTCGAGCTGCTCCCAGCGTACGAAGTCGCGCTCCTTGAGGGTGTCCAGGCTGTGCAGGCGATTGATCCGGGCGCTGCCGGTGATGCCGAACGCCAGCGGGCTTGTGCCGCTGAGGTTGAGCTTGAGGTCGCTGGCCAGCTGGCCGCTGCGCAGCTCCAGGCGAAGCAGTGGAGTGAGGTAGGCCTGGGCCAGGCGCAGGTCGATGTCCCGGCTGCTGATCTGCAGAGTGGCCGTGGTGGGGCTCAGCTGCGCCTGGCCCTCGGCCTTGAGTCGGCCCTTGGCGCCCAGGCCGGTGTCCAATTTGAGGCGGAAGGGCGCGGTGCCGCGGCTGTCGAAGTCCTGCAGGTCGAGATCCAGCGGGCCCAGCTGCAGTTCAACCGCCTGTTGAGGGACGCGGTCGGCCAGGTGGATGCGGTAGTCGCGCAGCTGCGCGTCGGCCAGCAGCACCTGCCAGGCCTTGGTCGGCGCGGCCTGGGTGGGTGCCGGCTTGGTTGGTGAGTCGGCTTTGCTCGCCAGCAGCTTCAGCCAGTCCAGCTGGCCGTCGGCCTCGCGCGCCGCCCAGGTTTCCAGTTGCTGGCTGCGTAGCGTGCCGATGCGCACCTGGCGTTTGCCCAGGTCCACGCGGGTGTCGGCGATCTCCAGGCTTGCCAGCTTGAGCAGCGGGCGGCCATCGGGCGCCTTGAGGGCAAAAGGTGCGAGGCGCGCCCGGGCCTTGTCCAGTTGCAGGCGCAGGCCGTCGGCCAGCTCCAGCTGGTAGTCACCGGACAGGTCGATAAGGCCGTCTTCCAGTACCAGCGGCAGGGCGTCGCGGACATAGGGCCAGACGCTCCTCAGGCGCGCCTTGCGCAGCTGCAGGTGGCCGCTGGAGCTGAGCGGCGCCAGGCTCAGCTGTCCGCGCCAGTCGATGCGTGCCCCTTGCGCGTCGCTGGCTTTCAGGGTCAGCGTGGCGCTGTCGCCCGTCAGGGTGCTGAGGTCGCGCAGCTCGAGGTTGAGGTCGTCATAGCGCAGCTCGACCGGCTCGCTTGGGCGCAGGTCCTGAAACCTGAGGTTGCCGCCGTTCAGCGTCAGCTGATCGATACGCAGGGCCACCGGCTCGCGGGTCTCCTCGCTGGGCTGTGCAGGTTCCGGCAGCCTGAACAGCTGGACGAGGTTGAGCTGGCCCTGGCGATCGAAACGCACCTCGGCGCGGGGTTGCTCCAGTTCGATGCGCGCCAGGTGCACGGCGCCGCGCCACAGGCTGTCGATCTCCAGGTCGGCGCTGAGCCGGCCCAGCGCCAGTTGCTCCTGCCCGGCTGCGCCGACCCGCAGGCCCCACAGGCTGAGCTCCAGGCTCAAGGGGTTGAACTGCAGGCGCTCCAGGCTGGCGGGCTGGTTGCTGTACTGCGCCAGTTGCTGGTTGGCGATGCGCAGGGCGACCCCGGGCAGGATCAGAAAACCCAGCAGGCCGTAAAACAGCGTGGCGATCAACAGGGCGCCGGCGGCGCGTTTCAATCCTTTGTGCATGGTGAGGCGACAACTTTCCCGAAAAGAAGTGCCTTGGAGTATGGCATGCGTCGCAGGTTCGAAAATGCCAGCTGTGGCGGCTTTTGCGTCGTCCGAACGGCTGTTCAGAAGCTCAGGATCAGGGTCTTGAGTGGTGGCTGGGCGTCCTGCGAGGGGAAGTCGGCGGCCGGTGTCAGCACCTGGCAGTCGCGTACCGGGCGACCGAGCTTGGCGGCGCAGCGCAGCACCTGCTCACGCCAGTCGGCGAGGGCGACCTTCGCCAGGTTGTTGCAGCAGACCAGCATGCCGTCGGCGGCGGTGGCGAGAATCGCCGGCTTGAGCAGGCTCTGGTAGTCGCGCAGCAGATCGACTGTGCCGAAGGCGCTCTTGGCCCAGGCCGGCGGGTCGAGAAATACCAGGTCGAACTGGCGCGCGGCCAGGCGCGGGTAGCTGGGCAGCTTGTGGTCGCGGCGCTGGGCCACCGGCAGGCCGGCCAGCTGGCGGATCGCCGGGAAGTAGTCCGACTGGATGAACTGCATGGGCGGCAGTTGCGGGTTGAGCGCGCCGTTCTCCCGGCCGACCGCCAGGTTGCCTTCGGCGAAGTCCAGGTTGAGCGACTCGCGGGCGCCGCCGGCGCTGGCCGCGAGGCCGACGCCGCAGGTGTAGGCGAACAGGTTGAGCACGGACTTGCCGGCGCTGTGCGCCTTGATCCAGCCGCGGGCATTGCGCAGGTCGAGAAACAGTAGCGGGTCCTGACCGGGATGGCGGCCGCGTACCCGATACGTGAGGCCCCATTCGTGGCCGACCAGGTCGTCCAGGGCTGCGTCCTCGGCACGGTAGATCGGGTCCTGCCGGTCGACCCGCGAGTTGCCCTGGGAGCGGTCGTTGTAGACCAGCAACAGGGGCTCGTTGAGGTGCTCGCGGCACTGCTCGGCCAGACGCAGCAGCTGAGCGCGCTCGAGGCTCTGGTGAAAGCTCTGCACCAGCAGTTGCGGGCCGTAGCGGTCGAGGGTCAGGCCGCCGGCGCCCTCCTGGCTGCCGTGGAACAGGCGATAGCAGTCGGTGCCCTGCTGGTGCAGCTCGGCGAGTAGTGCCTGGCGGTTGTCGAGGGCGGCGCGCAGCGCCTGATCGAGAGAGGTCATGCGCGGCGACTCGGAAAGAGGAGGCGCGCAGTCTAGCAAGAAAAACGCCGGCGCCTGCTTGCGAAGCGGCGCCGGCGTTCAGTCGCGCGGTGGCAGGGCTTAGCGTTCGATGGCCAGGGCCACGCCCTGACCGCCGCCGATGCACAGGGTGGCCAGGCCCTTCTTGGCGTTGCGCTTGATCATTTCGTGCAGCAGGGTCACCAGTACCCGGCAGCCCGAGCCGCCGATCGGGTGGCCCAGGGCGATGGCACCGCCGTTGACGTTGACCTTGTCGGCGTTCCAGCCCAGTTCCTTGCCGACCGCCAGGGCCTGGGCGGCGAAGGCCTCGTTGGCCTCGATCAGGTCCAGCTGCTCCAGGCTCCAGCCGGCCTTGTCCAGGCAGCGGCGGGTGGCCGAGACCGGGGCGATGCCCATGATCGCCGGGTCGACCCCGGCGTTGGCATAGGCGGCGATGCGCGCCAGCACCGGCAGGCCGAGGGCCTCGGCCTTGGCCGCGCTCATCAGCAGCACCGCGGCGGCGCCGTCGTTGAGGCTTGAGGCATTGCCGGAGGTGACGCTGCCGTCCTTCTTGAACGCCGGTTTGAGGGCGGCCAGGGACTCCGGGGTGGTGCCGGCGCGCGGCTGTTCGTCGGTGGCGAAGGCCTTCGGCTCACCCTTGCGCTGGGGGATCAGGATCGGGGTGATCTCGTCCGCGAAGCGGCCGGACTCGATGGCCGCGGCGGCCTTGCGCTGCGACGCGGCGGCGAAGGCGTCCTGCTCCGCGCGGCTGATGCCGTACTTTTCCACCAGGTTCTCGGCGGTGATGCCCATGTGGTAGTCGTTGAAGGCATCCCACAGGCCGTCATGGATCATCGTGTCGATCAGCTTGCCGTGGCCCATGCGCAGGCCGCTGCGCATGCTGGGCACGACATGGGGCGCGAGGCTCATGTTCTCCATGCCGCCGGCGATGATCACCTCGGCGTCGCCGCAGCGAATCGCCTGGGCGCCCAGGTGCAGGGCCTTGAGGCCGGAACCGCAGACCTTGTTGAGGGTCAGCGCCGGTACCGCATGGGGCAGGCCGGCGTGGATCGCCGCCTGGCGCGCGGGGTTCTGCCCGGCACCGGCGGTGAGCACCTGGCCGAGGATCACCTCGTCGACCTCGGCGCCGTTCAGGCCGGTCTGCTCGAGCAGGCGGCGAATTACCGCGGCGCCCAGCTCGACGGCCGGAATGCCGGACAGCGAGCCCTGGAAGCTGCCGATGGCGGTGCGGGTGGCGGCGACGATGACGACTTCTTGCATGATCGATCCTCACGAGTGGCGGGCGCGGCTGGCCGCGAAGGGGCCATATGTTGGCACACGAAGTTTGCCGGCGGCCAGCACGCCGAGCGCGCCCGGCGATTCCAGGCGTTGCTGCTCCCGATGATGGTGCATTGGACGCGTCACAGGGCGGCAGCAGCGCTGGAGCATCACGGCCCGACAAGCAGAGCGGCGGAGGCGCGGCTCGATCAACCGCCTGCACAAGAGCAGGCGGTGATCGTTCAGTGCTGAGTGGGCTCAGCGATTCAGGCGCTGGTCGATCAGGCCGTCGACCACGCTCGGGTCGGCCAGGGTCGAGGTGTCGCCGAGGGTGTCCAGCTCGTTGCAGGCGATCTTGCGCAGGATGCGTCGCATGATCTTGCCGGAGCGGGTCTTCGGCAGGCCGGGGGCCCATTGCAGCAGTTCGGGCTTGGCGAAGCTGCCGATTTCCTTGCCGACCAGGGCCAGCAGTTCCTTCTTCAGCGCGTCGCTCGGTTCCACCCCGTTCATCGGCGTGACGAAGGCGTAGATGCCCTGGCCCTTGACGTCATGGGGGTAGCCGACCACTGCCGCCTCGGCCACGGCATCGTGCAGGACCAGGGCGCTTTCCACTTCGGCGGTGCCGATGCGGTGGCCGGAGACGTTGATCACGTCGTCGACCCGGCCGGTGATCCAGTAGTAGCCGTCCTCGTCGCGGCGCGCGCCGTCACCGCTGAAGTAATAGCCGGGGTAGGGCTTGAAGTAGGTGTCGATCAGTCGCTGGTGATCGCCATAGACGCTGCGGATCTGGCTCGGCCAACTGGCCTTGATCGCCAGTACGCCGTTGGCCGGGCCGTCGATTTCCTTGCCCTGCTCATCCAGGAGGACCGGTTGCACGCCGAAGAACGGCAGGGTCGCCGAGCCTGGCTTGAGGTCGGTGGCGCCGGGCAGTGGGGCGATCATGATGGCGCCGGTTTCGGTCTGCCACCAGGTATCGACGATCGGGCAACGCTGGTCGCCGACCACGTTGTAGTACCACTCCCAGGCTTCCGGGTTGATCGGCTCGCCGACCGAGCCGAGCAGGCGCAGGCTCGTCCGCGAGCAGCTCTTGACCGGGCCTTCGCCTTCGCGCATCAGGGCGCGGATGGCGGTCGGTGCGGTGTAGAAGATGTTCACCTGGTGCTTGTCGATGACCTGCCAGAAGCGCGAGGCGTCCGGATAGTTCGGCACGCCCTCGAAGACCAGGCTGGTGGCACCGTTGGCCAGGGGGCCGTAGACGATGTAGCTGTGCCCGGTGACCCAGCCGACATCGGCGGTGCACCAGTAGATGTCGCCGTCGTGGTAATCGAACACGTACCTGTGGGTCATCGCCGCCATCAGCAGGTAGCCGCCGGTGGTGTGCAGCACACCCTTGGGTTTGCCGGTGGAGCCGGAGGTGTAGAGGATGAACAGCGGGTCTTCGGCGTCCATCGGCTCGGGCGCGCAGTCGGCGCCGGCGCCGCGCAGCGCGTCGTGATACCAGATGTCGCGTTCGGCGTGCCAGTCGATCTCGCCCTGGGTGCGTTGCACCACCAGTACGGTGGAGACGTCCGGGCAGCTCTGCAGCGCCTTGTCGACGTTGGCCTTGAGCGGCACGTACTTGCCGCCGCGCACGCCTTCGTCGGCGGTGATCACGGTGCGGCAGTCGGCATCCAGGATGCGGTCGCGCAGGGCGTCGGGGGAGAAGCCGCCGAATACCACCGAGTGCACCGCGCCGATGCGCGCACAGGCGAGCATGGCGTAGGCGGCCTCCGGGACCATCGGCATGTAGATGCACACCCGGTCGCCCTTCTGCACGCCGCGGCTCTTCAGTACGTTGGCCAGGCGGCAGACCTGTTGGTGCAGCTTGTTGTAGGTGATGTTGGCCGATTCGCTGGGGTCGTCGCCTTCCCAGATCAGCGCCACCTGGTCGCCGCGCTGCAGCAGGTGGCGGTCGATGCAGTTGTAGCTGACGTTGAGCTGGCCGCCCTTGAACCAGGTGGCCTGGCCCTTGTACATGTCGACGTGGTGCACGCTGAGCCAGGGTTTGAACCAGTCGAGAAAGGCCTTGGCCTGTTCGGCCCAGAAGGTTTCCGGCTGCTCGATCGACTGCTGGTAGAGGCGCTGGTAGTCGGCGCTGTCGAGGTGCGCGCGCTGGCGTACGGCGTCGGCCACGGGGTGGCGGGTGATCTCAAACATGGCGGGTCCTTTTGTTTGGTTGTGTCCGCGATGCCCGTAAGGTTAGCACCCCCGCGGCGGCCCGGATCAAGCGCTGCAACCCCGTGCCTGCGCCCCGGCCTGAGCCAGGGCGCGGCTGGGCTCAACCGCGGTGGCGGGCGCGGAAGAAGTCGATCAGGCCCTGGGTGGAGGGATCCTCGGCCGGTCCCGGTTCGCTGCTGAGCAGGCGCGAGTAGACGTTCTTGCCCAGCTCCTTGCCCAGCTCCACGCCCCACTGGTCGAAGGCGTTGATGCCCCAGATCGCGCTCTGGGCGAACACCTTGTGCTCGTACAGCGCCACCAGGGCGCCCAGGCGGCGCGGGCTGACCCGTTCCATCACCAGGGTGTTGCTCGGCCGGTTGCCGGGGATCACCTTGTGCGGCGCCAGGCGCTGCACCTCATCCTCGTCCAGGCCCTTGGCGCGCAGTTCCGCCTCGGCTTCGGCCTGGGTCTTGCCGAGCATCAGCGCCTGGCTCTGCGACAGGCAGTTGGCATAGAGCCACTGGTGATGGTCGGCCACCGGGTTGTAGCTGACCACCGGCACGATGAAGTCGGCCGGGATCAGCGCGGTGCCCTGGTGCAGCAGCTGGTGGTAGGCGTGCTGGCCGTTGCAGCCGACCCCGCCCCAGATCACCGGACCGGTGGCGTAGGGCACCGGGCGGCCGTCCTGCAGCACGCGCTTGCCGTTGGACTCCATATCCAGCTGCTGCAGGTGCTTGGTGATGTTGCGCAGGTAGTGGTCGTACGGCAGGATCGCCTGGGTCTGGGCGCCCCAGAAGTTGCCGTACCAGATCCCCAGCAGGGCCATGAGCACCGGCATGTTTTCTTCGAACGAGGCGTTCTGGAAGTGCTCGTCCATGCTGTAGGCGCCGGACAGCAGTTCCTTGAAGTTGGACATGCCGATGGACATGGCGATCGGCAGGCCGATGGCCGACCACAGCGAGTAGCGCCCGCCGACCCAGTCCCACATCGGCAGGATGTTCTCCTCGCGGATGCCGAAGGCCACCGCCGCCGGCACATTGCTCGACACGGCGATGAAGTGACGATGCAGCTCTCCCTCGGTGCCACCCTGGGCCAGGTACCAGCTGCGCGCGGCCTGGGCGTTCTTCAGGGTTTCCAGGGTGCTGAAGGTCTTCGAGGAGATGATGAACAGGGTGGTTTCGGCGCGCAGCTTGGCCGCCAGCTCGTGGAACGAGCTGCCGTCGATATTGGCCAGGTAGTGGCAGCGCACGCCGCGCTGGGCGAACGGCAGCAGCGCCTCGGAGACCAGCTGCGGGCCGAGGAAGGAGCCGCCGATGCCGATGTTGACCACATCGGTGATGGGCTTCTCGCTGTAGCCGCGCCACAGCCCGTCATGCACCTTGCCGACCAGCTCGGTCATCTGGAGCAGCACCCGGTGCACCTCGGGCATCACGTCGACGCCGTCGACCAGCACCTTGTCGCCGATCGGCCGGCGCAGGGCGGTGTGCAGGGCCGGGCGGCCCTCCGAGGCATTGAGCCGTTCGCCGTCGAACAGCGCGCGGATCGCCTGCTGCAGGCCACACTCCTGGGCCAGGCGTACCAGCAGGTCGCGGGTTTCGTAGGTGATTAGGTTCTTCGAATAGTCGAGAAACAGGCCGCAGCTGCTCAGCGACAGCTGGGTAAACCGCTCGGGGTCTGAGCCGAACGCCTCGCGCATGCTGAACTCCTGCAGGCGGGCTCTATGGCTTTGCAGCGCCTGCCAGGTAGGCAGGGCAGTGACATCGAGCGGGTGCTGGTAGTACGCCATTGCGGGGCTTCCTTCTGCTTGTGCGTTCTCTGGATATCGATAGGGGCAATAAAAAGCCCGGAGCACTGTCTGTGTCCGGGCTTTGAGTGTAACCGGCGGGCCGCCGTCTCAGGCAACCTGCAACGGAATGGCGTTGCTGGTGTGGCTCAGTTCGTTGCCCGGCGCCATGTACAGCATGCGCGGCTTGAAGCTGGCCAGTTCGGCCTCGCTGTACTGGGCATAGGCACAGATGATCACCCGGTCGCCGACCTTGGCCTTGTGCGCCGCCGCGCCGTTCACCGAGATCATCCGCGAGCCGGCTTCGCCGCGAATCGCGTAGGTGGTGAAGCGCTCGCCGTTGTCGATGTTGTAGATCTGAATCTGCTCGTACTCATGGATGCCGGCCAGGTCCAGCCACTCACCGTCGATGGCGCAGGAGCCCTCGTAGTCGAGCACGGCGTGGGTGACTTCGGCGCGGTGCAGTTTGGCCTTGAGCATGATCGCGTGCATGGCGTTCTCCTAAGCGGTTGCAGTGGCTGAGCGAACCGGTGCGCCGCGGCTCAGGGAGCCGGCGCACTGGCTCGCTGGCGGGTTACGGGGTGGCGTCGAGGTCGAGCGCCAGGTTGTCGATCAGTCGGGTGTTGCCGATGAAGGCGGCGACCAGGATCACCAGCTGGCGATCCTGTGCGGTGGCCGGACGCAGGCTGTTGGCCTCGCGAACCTCCAGATAGTCCGGGCGGAAGCCGACGGCGAGCTGTAGCTGCTGAGCGGCGGCGATCAGCTTGGCGAAGTCGCGGTCACCCTCGCGAAGCGCCGCGGCGATCTGCTGCAGGCTGCGATACAGGGTGGGCGCCACGACGCGCTGTTCAGGGGTCAGGTAGCCGTTGCGCGACGACAGCGCCAAGCCGTCCTCGGCACGCACGGTGGGCTCGCCGATGATCTGGATCGGCATGTTCAGGTCGCGGACCAGGGCGCGGATCAGCGCCAGCTGCTGAAAATCCTTCTGGCCGAACACCGCGAGGTCCGGCTGGACCATGTTGAGCAGCTTGGTCACCACGGTGGCGACCCCTTCGAAGTGTCCGGGGCGACTGGCGCCGCACAGGTCTTCGGAAACCCGCGGCACGCTGACCCGGGTCTGGTCGTGCATGCCGTCCGGGTAAATCTCCTCGACGCTGGGGGCGAACAACAGGTGGCAACCGGCGTCGAGCAGCTTGTCCTGGTCTTCGGCGAGGGTGCGCGGGTACTTGTCGAGGTCTTCGCTCGGGCCGAACTGCAATGGGTTGACGAAGATGCTCGCCACCACGAAGTCGGCGCGCTGCGCCGCCTTTGTCACCAGAGCGGCATGGCCGGCGTGCAGGTTGCCCATGGTCGGCACGAAGCCGATCTGCTTGCCCTCGGCGCGCGCCTGGGCCACGGCGGCCCGCAGGTCGCGAATGGTCTTGACCGTATTCATAGGGAGAATCCGTGTTCGGCGGCGGGGAAGGTCTGCGCCTTGACCGCCTGGACGTAGGCGCCGAGCGCCGCCTGAATGTTGCTCTGGCCGGCCATGAAGTCCTTGACGAACTTGGGCGTGCGGCCGCTCAGGGACAGACCGAGCATGTCGTGCAGGACTAGCACCTGGCCGTCGGTGTGGCCGCCGGCGCCGATGCCGATCACCGGGATCTTCACCGCCTGGCTGATTTCCGCGGCCAGTTCGCTGGGCACGCACTCGAGCAGCAGCATGGCCGCGCCAGCCTGCTCCAGGGCCATGGCGTCGGCGCGCATCTGCCGTGCCTGGGCCTCCTGGCGGCCCTGCACCTTGTAGCCACCGAGGATATTCACCGCTTGCGGCGTCAGCCCCAGGTGCACGCAGGTCGGCACACCGCGCTCGGCCAGCAGGCGGACCGGTTCGGCGAGCCAGCCGGCGCCTTCCAGCTTGACCATGTGGGCGCCGGCCTGCATCAGGGTGGCGCAGTTGGCCAGCGTCTGCTCGGTGGTGGCGTAGGCCATGAACGGCAGGTCGACGAGGATCAGCGCACCCTGGTTGCCGCGCTTGACGCTGGCGGTGTGGTAGGCCATATCGGCGACACTGACCGGCAGGGTGCTGTCGTGCCCCTGCAGGACCATGCCGAGGGAGTCGCCGACCAGCAGCACCTCGACCCCCGCCTGGCTGGCTGCCTGGGCGAAGGTGGCGTCGTAGCAGGTCAGCATGGCGATCTTCTCGCCGCTCTGCTTGAGGCTCTGCAGGGTGGTCAGGGTAACGTCAGGCATGAGAATCGTCCTCAATCAGGCGTCGAGCCAGCAGCCGTGCTGCTTCAAATTGGCCTGCATTGGCCTCGGTTTTCACCGGTGCCGGGCAACGGGACGCATATAGTCCTGATGGGGCGGCTTGAAGTCAATTGCGGGTGTTACCGGCACGTTACTGGCGTTACCGTCCTGCGCCGGCGTGCGCAGCGCCCGTGGTGTCGGCGCGGCGCACCCGGGCGCTTGGCGACGGGGCGACGAGAGGCTCTAGGCCAGGCGCTCCAGTCCCTGGAAGGGGCAGACGTCGAGCAACTGCTGCAGCGCGCGACCGTCGGGCAGCACCAAGTCCGGGGCCAGTTCGGCCAGGGGGTAGAGGACGAAGGGGCGGGCATGCATGTGGTAATGCGGCACCGTCAAGCGCGGCTCATCGAGGCGGCGCTGGCCGAACAGCAGGATGTCCAGGTCGAGGGTGCGCGGCCCCCAGCGTTCGGCCTTGCGCGTGCGTCCCTGGTTCAGCTCGATGGCCTGCAAGGCGTCGAGCAGGGTCAGGGGGGAGAGCGCGGTATCGAGGGCGGCAACGGCATTGACGTAGCGCGGCTGGTCCGCCGGGCCGAGCGGGTCGCTGGCATAGAAGGACGAGGTGGCGCTCAGCTGCGACTGCGGCAGTTCGGCCAGCGCGGCGAGGGCGCCGCGCAGTTGCTGCAGGGGCTCGGCCAGGTTGCTGCCGAGGCCGATATAGACCCGTTCCATCAGTCGTTGCTCGGCTTCGCCGCGGCTTCGCCGCTGCGCTTGCGCCGGCCGCCGCTGCGCTTGCGCTTGCGCGGGGCGCCGGGGCCGTCGTCCTTGCTGCTGAGCTCGCGGATCATCGCCCGTCGCTCGCTGTCGCTGGCGTCCTGGTAGGTGGTCCACCAGGCGCCGAGGCCGCCGGTCTGCTCGCCGGCGCTCTCGCGCAGCAGGAGGAAGTCATAGCCGGCGCGGAAGCGCGGATTCTCCAGCAGCAGGTCGGCGCGCTTGCCGCTGCGCCGCGGCAGGCGCTCCTGCATGTCCCAGATCTCGCGGATCGGCAGGGTGAAACGCTTGGGCACGGCGATGCGCTGGCACTGTTCGCTGATCAGCTCGTGGGCGGCTTCCTGCATGGCCGGGATTGGCGGCATGCCACGCTCCTGCAGCTTCAGCACGCGGGCGGGTAGCGCCGGCCAGAGCAGCGCGGCGAAGAGGAACGCCGGGGTCACCGTCTTGCCCTGCTGGATGCGCAGGTCGGTGTTAGCCAGGGCGTTGTGGATCAGGGTGTCTGTGTAGTCCGGGTTCTGCTTGAGCGCCGCGGCGCTGGCAGGGAACAGTTCGCCGAACAGGCCGTAGTCGACCAGCAGCTCGTAGGTGTAGACCGCGTAACCGGCGAGGAACAGCTTGAGCACTTCCTCGAACAGGCGTGCCGAGGGAATCTCGCGCAGCATCGGCGCCAGCTTGTAGATGGGCGCGGCGCTGTGTTTCTCGATGTCGAAGTCCAGCTTGGCGGCGAAGCGCACGGCCCGCAGCATGCGGACCGGGTCTTCCTGGTAGCGCTGGCTCGGATCGCCGATCAGGCGGATCAGATGGTTGCGGATGTCGTGCACGCCATGGGCGTAGTCGAGAATGCGCTCGCTGCTCGGGTCGTAATACAGCGCATTGATGGTGAAGTCGCGACGCTGGGCGTCGTCCTCCAGGCTGCCGTAGACGTTGTCGCGCAGGATGCGCCCGCTCTCGTTGCGCGAGGCCAGGTTGCTGTTCTCTTCCTCATCGCCCTGGGGGTGGTTGGCGCGGAAGGTGGCGACTTCGATGATCTCGCGGCCGAAATGCACATGGGCCAGCTTGAAGCGCCGGCCGATCACCCGCGCATTACGGAACTCGGCGCGCACCTGTTCGGGGGTGGCGCTGGTGGCGACGTCGAAATCCTTGGGGTCGATGTCCAGCAGCAAGTCGCGCACGCAACCGCCGACCAGGTACGCCTGGTAGCCGGCATTCTGCAGGCGCTCCACCACGCTGGTGGCGTAGCGGCTGATTTCCCCGCGCTGGATCGGGTGCTGGCTGTTGTTCAGCACCTCGGGGGTGCTGTGCGAATGCTTGGCGCGGCGTAGGGGAGAGCGTAAAGACTTGAACAGCTTTTTCAGCATGGGATGCACTGTTTGACGGAATGACTGGCCAGAATACGTGATGGCCGCAGGGTTGGCGCGGATTCTAGCATCGAGTCGGGAGATGGTGTAGGAAGCGGCGGGAGATAGTCGGGCTGGGCGGGGCTGAAGCTACTGGGGGAGCCTAGGCTCCCCCCCAAGTAGGTGCGTGCTTTGTTCTTGTTGTTATGGCGAGCTTGTTGTTGTTTTCGGCTTGCTCGTTCCGCCGAGTCAATGACTCGTGGAAAACCTCCCAGCGTGGGAGCCAATAGCAAACGGATTACTTTGGATGCTGATGCTGCCATGGTCCTTGCGTGACCCAACCAGTACAGGAGCTGCCTCGTGGCAGTTTTATTGTTCTCGGCCTGGCTGTGGGGCGAGCCCCAAAGGCAATTCCTTTCCAAAATGATCAGTTAGCTGCGCCTCCGTCTTGTTGTTCTTGTTGTTCTGGAGTCGTTACGTCTTGTTTTTATTGTCGTGGGTGGAACTTGTTATTGTTGTTGTGCCAGCGATAAAGCAGATGTCGTGCCAGTTTTTGGTAATTCCTTGTAAAACAAAGGCTTGAGTGATTCTGCTGGTGCCCGGCAGGGACAAAAAAACCGGGCTGTCGTTACCGATAGACCCGGCTTTTGTTACGCGATGCTGATTGGGTAACAGCTCGGGGAACCTTTGTCCGGCGCATCTGTCGCGCACCTGGGGGCTCAGGTCCCGGTCGCCGCCCCCGACTTGCGCCGCGGAATGCCCAGGCGCTGGCGCCGTTCCCACAGGCACTTGCGGCTGATGCCGAGCTTGCGCGCCAGTTCGGTCTCGGTCATGTGGTCCTGGTGCTCCAGCACGAAGTGCTGGAAATAGTCTTCCAGCGACAGGTCCTCGGTGGGCTCCAGGCTGCTGTTGCTGGCCTGGGGCGCACCGCTGGAAGGGCCGTCGTCGTCTTCGTCGAGGTCGTCCAGCTCGATGTCGATGCCCAGCAGCTCGGCCGTGATGCTGCTGTTCTCGCAGAGGATCACCGCGCGCTCGATGGCGTTCTCCAGCTCGCGCACGTTGCCCGGCCAGGAGTAGTGACGGATCGCCTGCTCGGCGTCCTGGGCGAACTGCAGGTCGTCGCGGCCCATTCGGGTGCACTGGCGCAGCAGGAAGGCGCGGGCGATCTCCAGCACATCGTTGCCGCGTTCGCGCAGGGCGGGCAGCTTCAGGGCGATCACGTGCAGCCGGTAATACAGGTCCTCGCGGAACTGGCCGATCTTGGCCAGGCCCTTCAGGTCGCGGTGGGTGGCGGCGATCAGACGCACGTCGACCTTCTGCGACTGCACCGAGCCGACCCGGCGGATTTCGCCCTCCTGCAGCACCCGCAGCAGGCGGGCCTGGGCCTCGAGCGGCAACTCGCCGATCTCGTCGAGGAACAGGGTGCCGCCATCGGCCGCCTCGACCAGGCCGGCCCGGCTGGCGCTGGCGCCGGTGAACGCGCCTTTTTCATGGCCGAACAGCTCGGACTCGATCAGGGTTTCCGGGATGGCCGCGCAGTTGACCGAGATCAGTGGCGCCTTGGCGCGCTTGGACAGGTTGTGCAGGGCGCGGGCGACCAGCTCCTTGCCGGTGCCGGACTCGCCCTGGATCAGCACATTGGAGTCGGTCGGCGCGACCTTGCGGATCTTGCTGTACAGCTCCTGCATCGGCGCGCAGGAGCCGATGATGCCGATCTCGCCGTTGCCGCTGTCCTTGTCGCTGGCGGCCCGGCCGCTGCTGGCGGCGGGTTCGCCTGGGGCGCTCTTGGCCGTCTGTCGGTCGCGCAGGATGCGCGCCACGGTCTGGAGCATCTCGTCGTGGTCGAAGGGCTTGGCGATATAGTCGACCGCGCCCATCTTCATCGAGTCGACGGCCGAGCGCAGGCTGGCGTAGCTGGTCATGATCAGCACCGGGGTGCCCTCGGCCAGCTTGATCATTTCGGTACCCGGCGCGCCTGGCAGGCGCAGGTCGCTGACGATCAGGTCGAAGCCGGGGATGCTGTAGCGTTCCTGGGCTTCCTGTACCGAGCCGGCTTCGCTGACCTGGTACTGGTTGCGCTCGAGCAGGCGGCGCAGGGCAGAGCGGATAATGGTTTCGTCTTCGACGATCAAAATATGGGGCATCAATCTGTTCTCTCGACGGTCTCAGGTCGCAGGTTCAATTCGCTTTGGACGTCGCCTCGACATGCCGTGGCAGGGTCACCCGGATGCGGGTGCCGCGTTGGTGCTCGGGATCGGCCGGGCTGTCGATTGTTATCTGTCCATAATGCTCTTCCACGATGGAATAGACCAGCGCGAGGCCGAGTCCCGTGCCCCTGCCCACCTCCTTGGTGGTAAAGAAGGGCTCGAACAGGCGGTCCATGATCGCCTTGGGAATGCCGCTGCCTTCGTCCTCGACGATCAGATCGACGGTGTGTTCGCTGGCCTCGCTCTTGACCCGGATGGCCGCGCCCGGGGGCGAGGCATCGCGCGCGTTGGACAGCAGGTTGATCAGCACCTGGGCGAGGCGCTGGGGGTCACCCTCGGCCCAGTGCTCCGGGTCGCACAGGTTGAAGAACTGCACCTCGGTGCCGAGCCGGTTGAGCGCCAGCAGGCCGATGGCGTCCTGCGCCACCTGGGCCAGGGACACCGGTTCGTCGGCCTGCTGGTGGCTGCCGGAGTGGGCGAAGCTCATCAGTGACTGGACGATGCGCGAGACCCGCTTGGTCTGTTCGAGGATCTGTCCGCTCAGCTCGACCATCTCCTCGTCCTGCTCGCGGTCCTCGCGCAGGTTCTGCGCCAGGCAGGCGATGCCGGTGATCGGGTTGCCGATCTCGTGGGCCACCCCGGCGGCCAGGCGACCGATGCTGGCCAGGCGCTCGGAGTGGACCAGCTTGTCTTCCAGCATCTGGGTTTCGGTGAGGTCCTCGACCAGCAGCACCAGGCCGCTGTTGCCCGGCGCCAGCGGCTCGTCGATCGCCGCCTTGTGCAGGTTGAGCCAGCGGGTCTCGCCATCCAGGTCCAGCTGCTGCTTGTGCAGGTGCTGGTCGGGCAGCTCGATGAAACCGCTGAGCAGGCCGTGCCAGGGTTCGCCGAGGGTCGCCAGGCGCGAGCCGACCACGCGCTGCGCGGGGATCTCGGTGAGTTCCTCCATGGCCTTGTTCCACATCAGGATTTCCTGGTCCTTGGCCAGCGAGCAGACGCCCATGGGCAGTTCCTGCAGGGTCTGGCGGTGGTAGCGGCGCAGGGTGTCGAGTTCGGCGGCCAGGCCGGTGAGGCGCGAGTGGTAGTCCTCCAGGCGGCTCTCGATGAAGTGGATGTCCTCGGTGACATAGGTTTCGCTGCCGGCCTTATAGGGCAGGAAGGTCTCGACGATGTCCTGGGCCACGCTCGGCCCCATCAGGCCGGAGAGGTTGGCCTCGATGCGGTCGCGCAGGCGGCGCAGGGCATAGGGGCGGCCCTCGTCGAACGGCAGGTGCAGGTCGCGCAACGCCTGCTCGACCTCGCGCTGGGCGGTCTTGGCACCCAGCGGCTTGGCCAGCTGGGCGGCGAATTCCTGGGGCGACAGGGCCAGCAGCTCGCGGCGTTGCGGGCGGCGCACGTTGTCCACCGCGCAGGCCTCGGCGGCGCTCTTCTCCTCGTCGCTGGCCTCGGTGAACAGCGAGACCAGGGTGAACACCAGCACGTTGGCCGCCAGCGAGCCGATCGCGGCGAAGTGCCAGCTGCTGTCGTCCAGCACGTAGACCAGGTTGAACATCGGCAGGTAGAAGCCCTGCAGGTTGCCGAGCATCGGCAGCAGCATGCCCACCACCCAGACGCCGATGCCGGCCAGCAGGCCGGCGATGAAGCCGCGGCGGTTGGCGGTTGGCCAGTACAGCACCGAGAGCACCCCGGGGAGGAACTGCAGGGTGGCGACGAAGGCGACGATGCCCAGGTTGGCCAGGTCCTGCTCGGCGCCGAGCAGGTGATAGAAGCCGAAGCCGGCCATGATCACGGCGAAGATCAGCACCCGCCGGGTCCACTTCAGCCAGCGGTAGATGTTGCCTTCGGTCGGCGGCTGGTACAGCGGCAGCACCACATGGTTGAGGAGCATGCCGGACAGCGCCAGGGTGGTGACGATGATCAGCCCGCTGGAGGCCGACAGGCCGCCGACGTAGGCGATCAGCGCCAGGGTCTGGCTGTTCACCGCAATGCCCAGGCCGAGCGTGAAGTACTCCGGGTTGGTGGTGGCGCCCACGCGCAGGCCGGCCCAGAGGATCAGCGGCACCGCCAGGCTCATCAGCAGGAGGAACAGCGGCAGGCCCCAGCTGGCGCTGACCATGGCCCGCGGGTTGAGGTTCTCGGTGAAGGTCATGTGGTACATGTGCGGCATGACGATGGCCGAGGCGAAGAACACCAGCAGCAGGGTGCGCCAGGGGCCTTCCTGCAGCGGCGTGTGCAGGCTGGTCAGGGCGGCCTGGTTCTGCACCAGCCAGGTCTCCAGGGCCTGCGGCCCGTCGAACACCCCGTACAGGGCGTACAGGCCGATGATGGCCAGGGCGCCGAGCTTGACCACCGACTCGAAGGCGATGGCGAACACCAGCCCCTCGTGCTTCTCGCGGGTGGCGATATGGCGGGCGCCGAACAGGGTGGTGAAGAGGATGATCAGGCCGCAGAAGGCCAGGGCCACGCGGTCCTTCACCGGCTCCTGGGTGAGGATGCCGATCGAGTCGGCCACCGCCTGGATCTGCAGCGCCAGCAGTGGCAGCACGCCGATCAGCATGAATACCGTGCTCAGCGCGCCGGCCCAGGTGCTGCGAAAGCGGAAGGCGAACAGGTCGGCCAATGACGACAGCTGGTAGGTGCGGGTGATGCGCAGGATCGGGTAGAGCAGCACCGGCGCCAGGAGGAAGGCGCCGGACACCCCCAGGTAGCTGGCGAGGAAGCCGTAGCCGTACTGGTAGGCCAGGCCGACGGTGCCGTAGAAGGCCCAGGCGCTGGCATACACGCCGAGCGACAGGGTGTAGGTCAGGGGGTGGCGGATGATCCAGCGCGGGATCAGGCCGTGCTCGCTGACCCAGGCGACGCCGAACAACACCAGCAGGTAGGCGGCGCTGATCAGGATCAGCTGGCTCAGGCTAAAACTCATCAGCATCGGTTCGGCTCGGCGAATAAGGAATAAAGGGCGGTCGCTGCAGTTCGCCGCTGCGCATCAGAGCTCATCGGTGTCTCGCTGGCTCTGCAGGATGAAGGTCACCACGATCAGGATCAGCCACAACAGGTACGGCCGGTACCAGGCGCCGTTGGGGTCGGTCCACCAGTCCATGATGGCCGGGGAAAACAGGTAGATCCCCACAACCAGGATCAGAACCAATCGATAGATATACATGCGCAGCTCTTCTGGGATGTGGCGCGATGGTAACGGATGCGCGGCGGCCTGCGTAGGGCGCCCGGGCGCACGGCCGGCCTGGGCTGCACGGAGATTGTGCAGCGTTGCCGGTCGCCTGGTGCTGCGCGTTGCCGGGTGGGAGGGGCTAGAGTCTCTATAGCAGAGTACTGGCACAAGACTTGCGCGGGATGCGTGTCGTCCAGGCTCGCAGGAGGTTTACCGTGTCGATCCATGTTGCCTTGCACCACGTCAGCCATTACCGCTACGACCGCGATGTCCAGCTCGGGCCGCAGATCGTGCGCCTGCGGCCGGCGCCCCACAGCCGTACCCGGGTGCTGTCCTACGGCCTGAAGGTCGAGCCGGGCGGGCACTTCATCAACTGGCAGCAGGACCCCCAGGGCAACTACCTGGCGCGCCTGGTGTTCCCGGAGAAGACCCGGGAGCTGAAGGTGGAGGTCGACCTGGTCGCCGAGATGGCGGTGTTCAACCCCTTCGATTTCTTCCTCGAGCCCTATGCCGAGCAGATCCCCTTCGCCTACACCGAGGGCGAGCGGCGCGAGCTGGCGCCCTATCTGGTGCAGCTGCCGGCGACGCCGCTGTTCGCCGAGTACCTGGCCGGCATCGACCTGACGCCGACGGCCAGCGTCGACTTCCTAGTGGCGATCAATCAGCGCCTGTCCTGCGACATCGCCTACCTGATCCGCCTGGAGCCGGGGGTGCAGACGCCCGAGGAAACCCTGGAGAAGGGCTCGGGCTCCTGTCGCGACTCGGCCTGGCTGCTGGTGCAGCTGCTGCGTCACCTGGGCCTGGCCGCGCGCTTCGTCTCCGGCTACCTCATCCAGCTCACCGCCGACGTCAAGGCGCTGGACGGACCGTCGGGCACCGAGGTGGACTTCACCGACCTGCACGCCTGGAGCGAGGTCTACCTGCCCGGCGCCGGCTGGATCGGCCTGGACCCGACCAGCGGCCTGTTCGCCGGCGAGGGCCACATTCCCCTGGCCTGCAGCCCGGAACCGTCGTCGGCGGCGCCGATCAGTGGCGGGGTGGACGAGAGCGAGTGCGAGTTCTCCCACGAGATGCGCATCGAACGCATCTGGGAGGCGCCGCGGGTCACCCGGCCCTACAGCGAGGCGCAATGGCAGGCGATCGACGCCCTCGGCCGGCGCGTCGACGAGGACCTGCAGCGTGACGACATGCGCCTGACCATGGGCGGCGAGCCGACCTTCGTGGCCCTCGACTACCCGGACGAGGAGGAGTGGAACACCGCCGCCCTTGGCCCGCACAAGCGGCGCCTGGCCGCCGAGCTGTTCCATCGCCTGCGTGGCCACTACGCGCCGAAGGGGCTGGTGCACTTCGGCCAGGGCAAGTGGTACCCGGGCGAGCAGCTGCCGCGCTGGTCGCTTAACTGCTACTGGCGCCGCGATGGCGAGCCGCTGTGGCACGAACCGCTGCTGTATGCCGACGAGCAGAGCGACTACGGCGCCGACGCCGACCTGGCCGCGCGCTTTCTCGCCGCTCTGGCGCCGCGCCTGGGCCTGAGCGGCGAGCACTGCTTCGCCGCCTACGAGGACTTCCTCTATTACCTGTGGCGCGAACGCAAGCTGCCGAGCAACGTCAGCCCGGAGGATTCGCGGCTGAGCGACCCGCTGGAGCGCGAACGTCTGTGCAAGGTGTTCGAGCAGGGCCTGGGCAAGGTGGTCGGGCATATCCTGCCGCTGGCTCGCAGCGCCAGCGAAGACGCCTGGCAGAGCAGCGCCTGGTTCCTGCGCGACGAGCGCTGCCGGCTGCTGCCGGGCGACTCGCCGCTGGGCTACCGCCTGCCGCTGGAGTCGCAGCCCTGGGTCAGGGAGGCCGACTACCCCTATGTCAACCCGGTCGATCCGTCCCAGCTGCTGGCGCCACTCCCGCCGGCAGGGCAGATCGCCCGCCAGTTGCGCGGCGGCATGCCGGCGGGCCCCGGCCTCGAGGTCGAGCGCCCGCGCCGTGGGCAGTCGGCCGACCGCGTGGTGCGCACCGCGCTGTGCGCCGAGCCGCGGGAAGGGCGCCTGTATCTGTTCATGCCGCCGCTGAGTCGCCTGGAAGACTACCTGGAGTTGGTCGCGGCCATCGAGGCGACCGCCGTCGAGCTGGACTGCCCGGTGCTGCTCGAAGGCTACGAGCCGCCCCAGGACCCGCGCCTGCAGTTCTTCCGGGTCACCCCGGACCCGGGGGTGATCGAGGTGAACATCCACCCGGCCGCCAGCTGGCCGGAGCTGGTCGAGCGCACCGAGTTCCTCTACGCGGCGGCGCGCCAGTCACGCCTGTCCAGCGAGAAGTTCATGATCGACGGCCGTCACACCGGCACCGGCGGCGGCAACCATTTCGTCCTCGGCGGCGCGACCCCGGCCGACTCGCCCTTCCTGCGCCGCCCCGATCTGCTGCGCAGCCTGATCAGCTACTGGCACAACCACCCGTCGCTGTCCTACCTGTTCTCCGGCCTGTTCATCGGCCCGACCTCCCAGGCGCCGCGGGTCGACGAGGCGCGCAACGATGCGCTCTACGAGCTGGAGATCGCCTTCGCGCAGATCCCCGAGCCGGGGCAGCCTTGCCAGCCCTGGCTGATCGACCGCCTGTTGCGCCACCTGCTGGTGGATGTGACCGGCAACACCCACCGGGCCGAGTTCTGCATCGACAAGCTGTATTCGCCGGACTCAGCCACCGGTCGCCTCGGCCTGCTCGAGCTGCGCGCCTTCGAGATGCCGCCCCACGGGGAAATGAGCCTGGCCCAGCAGTTGCTGCTGCGCGCGCTAATTGCGCGCTTCTGGCAGCAGCCCTACGCACCGGCGCGGCTGGTGCGCTGGGGCACCGAGCTGCACGACCGCTACCTGCTGCCGCATTTCGTCGAGCAGGATTTCGCCGACGTGATGCAGGAGCTCTATGCCTTCGGCTATCCGCTGCGGGCCGAGTGGTTCGCCCCGCACTTCGAGTTCCGCTTTCCCAAGGTCGGTGACTTCAACGTCAAGGGCATCGAACTGGAGCTGCGCCAGGCTCTGGAACCCTGGCACGTGCTGGGCGAGGAGGGCGCCACCGGCGGCACCGTGCGTTACGTCGACTCGTCCCTGGAGCGCCTGCAGGTCAAGGTCGACGGCATGCCGGCCGACCGCTACGTGCTGACCTGCAATGGCGTGCCGGTGCCGCTGCAGCCCACCGGTACGGTCGGCGAGTTCGTCGGCGGCGTGCGCTTCCGCGCCTGGCAGCCGGCCTCCTGCCTGCAGCCGAATATCGGCGTGCATGCGCCCCTGGTGTTCGACCTGATCGACAGCTGGATGAACCGTTCCCTGGGCGGTTGCCAGTATCATGTCGCCCATCCCGGCGGGCGCAACTACGAAAGCCTGCCGGTCAATGCCTACGAGGCGGAAAGTCGGCGTCTGGCGCGCTTCTTCCGACTCGGCCATAGTCCGGGCGAACGGACGCCGCTGGCGCCGATCGCCAATCCCGAGCTGCCGATGACCCTGGACCTGCGTCGTCACTAGGCGGCCACCCTTTTCTTGAGTGACTCATGCCCGACCTGCTAGCCGACTACCCGCTGAGCGATGCGGCCTATCACGAATTGGTGGATGCCAAGGGGCGGGTGCGGCCGCACTGGCGCCGGCTGTTCGAGCGCCTGCAGGCCGCCAGCCCCGAGCAGCTGGCCCAGCGCCAGGCCCTGGTGGCCCGGCAGATCCAGGAAAACGGCGTGACCTACAACGTCTACGCCGATCCCGAAGGCACCGACCGGCCCTGGGAGCTGGACCTGCTGCCGAACCTGATTCCCGCCGACGAATGGCGCCAGATCGCCGCCGGCGTGGCCCAGCGCGCGGCCCTGTTGAATGCCGTGCTGGCCGATATCTACGGGCCGCAGCAACTGATCGCCGATGGCCTGCTGCCGGCCGAGCTGGTATTCGGTCACAACAACTTCCTCTGGCCGTGCCAGGGCGTGAAGCCGGCGGGCGACACCTTCCTGCACCTGTATGCGGTGGACCTGGCCCGCGCGCCGGATGGCCGCTGGTGGGTCACCGACGACCGCACCCAGGCGCCGTCCGGCGCCGGCTACGCCCTGGAGAACCGGCAGATCGTCTCGCGCACCTTGCCCGAGCTGTACCGCGAGCTGAACGTGCAGTACCTCGGCGGCTTCTTCCGCACCCTGCAGGAGACCCTGGCGCGCCAGGCCCCGGCCGACGGCGAGACGCCCCTGGTGGTGCTGCTGACGTCCGGGCGCTTCAACGAGAGCTACTTCGAACACCTGTATCTGGCCCGCCAGCTCGGCTACCCGCTGGTCGAGGGCAGCGACCTGACGGTGCGCGACGCCACCCTGTACCTGAAAACCCTGGCCGGCCTGCGCCGCGTGCATGCGGTGCTGCGCCGGATGGACGACGACTTCTGCGACCCGCTGGAGCTGCGCGCCGACTCTGCCCTTGGGGTGCCTGGCCTGCTCGAGGCGGTGCGTCGCGGGCGGGTGCTGATCGCCAACGCCCTGGGTAGCGGGGTGCTGGAGTCGCCGGGACTGCCCGGTTTTCTCCCGGCCATCGCCGAGAAACTGCTCGGCGAAAAGCTGCTGCTGCCGAGCATCGCCAGTTGGTGGTGCGGCGAGGCGCCCGTGCTCCAACAGGCCCTGAAGAAACTGCCGGAGCTGCTGGTGCGCCCCAGCTTCCCCTCGCAGAGTTTCCCCCCGGTATTGGCCCGCGACCTCGACGAGGCCCAGCGCGCGGCGCTGGCCGAGCGCCTGCGGGCCCGGCCCTATGCCTATGTCGCCCAGGCCCGCCCGCAACTGTCCCAGGCGCCGGTATGGCTGGGCGAGGCGGGAGGCTTGCAGGCTCGGGCCATCGGCATGCGGGTGTTCGCCGTGGCCGGTACCGAGGGCTACCGGGTGATGCCCGGTGGTCTGACCCGGGTGGCTGCCGCGGCCGGCGCCGAAGCGGTGTCGATGCAGAGCGGCGGGGCGAGTAAGGACACCTGGGTGCTCGGCGAGCGTCACCCCGGCGGCGAGCCCTGGCAGTGGTGGCGCGCCCTCGGCGTGGCCGACCTGGTGCGCAGCGACCCCTTCCTGCCGTCGCGGGTGGTGGAGAACCTGTTCTGGTTCGGCCGCTACAGCTCGCGCTGCGAGGACGGTGCGCGCCTGCTGCGCATCATGCTGGCGCGCTATGTCGACGATGACGACGATCCCCAGGCCCTGCAGAGCGCCCTGGCCCTGGGCGAAAGCCTCGGCCTGCTGCCGGAGGCGGCCAGCGGCGAGCTGGAGCAGCGTCTGCTGCAGGCGCTGCTCGGCGCCGACTGGCCGGCCAGCCTGCGGACCAACCTGCAACGCCTGCAATGGACCGCCGGCAGCGTGCGCGGCAAGCTGTCCCAGGGCAACTGGCAACTGCTGCTGGAGCTGCAGCGCGAGGCCCATCGGCTGGATGCCGAGGCCGAGGACTTCGGCGAGTTGCTGGACTACCTCGACGGCCTGCTGATCTCTCTGGCGGCGCTGTCCGGCTTCGCCCTGGACGACATGACCCGCGACGACGGCTGGCGTTTCCTGCTGGTCGGGCGCAGCATCGAGCGCCTGCACTTCATGGCCGAGAGCGTCGCCGCCTTCCTGCGCAGCGATGCGGTCGGCGACTCCTCCGCCCTGGCCTGGTTGCTGGAGCTGGGCAACAGCAGCATCACCTACCGCACCCGCTACCTGGCCTCGGCGCAACTCATACCGGTGCTCGACCTGCTGCTGCTGGATGAGCAGAATCCCCATGCCGTGCTGTTCCAGCTGCGCACCCTGCTGCGCGCGCTGGGCCGTCTCGGCGAACGCTACGAGCTGCCGGACGAGGTGCCCTTGCGCCAGCTGGAGCAGCAGCTCAGCGACTTCAGCCTGGCCAGTCTGGAGAACCCGCTGTTCGGCCCGAGCAGCGTCAAGGCGGTGCTGCTGGGCCTGGCCGATCTGCTGGAGCGCATCGCCGGGGCCGGCGAAGATGCCTCCGAACACCTCGGCCTGCGCTTCTTCGTGCACGTCGATCCCAGCCAGCGGACCCAGTCGACATGAACAGCGCGGCCTATCGGATCATCCACGACACCCACTACCGCTACTCGGCGCCGGTCTCCCTGGCCCAGCAGCTGGCGCACCTGTGGCCGCGGCCCTGCGCCTGGCAGCGCTGCGACGAGCGCGAGCTGCAGGTCAGCCCGCGGCCCTGCCAGCGCCGCGACGAACTGGATGTGTTCGGCAACCCGCTGACCCGCCTGGTGTTCGAGCGCCCCCATGACGCCCTGGTGGTCGGCGCGCGCCTGCGTATCGAGGTGCTGGCCCGGCCAGCGCTGACGCTGACGGACTCGCCGCCCTGGGAGAGCATCAGCGGCGCGCTCAGCTACAGCGGTCGCGCGCTCTCACCGGCCTTGCTGGATGCCGCCCGCTACCGCTTCGAGTCGCCCTATGTGCGCCTCAAGCAGGCTTTCGTCGATTACGCCGACGACTGTTTTCCGGCCCGCCGCCCGCTGCTCCTGGCGGTACAGGCGCTGATGGGCAAGATCTTCGAGGAGTTCACCTTCGATGCCGTGGCCACCCAGGTGGCCACGCCGCTGCTGCAGGTGCTGGAGGCGCGCCGCGGCGTGTGTCAGGACTTCGCCCACCTGATGCTTGCCTGCCTGCGCTCCCGTGGCTTGGCCGCGCGCTATGTCAGCGGTTACCTGCTGACCCAGCCGCCGCCCGGCCAGCCGCGGCTGATCGGCGCCGACGCCTCGCACGCCTGGGTCTCTGTGTATTGCCCGCGCCAGGGCTGGGTGGACTTCGACCCGACCAACAATATCCGTCCGGCTCTGGAACACATCACCTTGGCCTGGGGCCGCGACTTCGCCGATGTCTCGCCGCTGCGCGGAGTGATCCTCGGCGGCGGCAGCCACGACCCCGAGGTGCAGGTCACCGTGCTGCCGCTGGCCGAGGCGGTGGCGCCGAGCTGAGGCGACTCAGTCGGGCTGGCGTTCGGCCCACTTCGCCGGCCCGTTCGGTTGCCACTGGCGCAGCGCCTGCAGCAGTTCGCTGGGTGATTCGCCGAGCTGCAACATGGCGCGGTGCTGGGAGCGGACGAAGCGCTCGGCCACCAGGTGGTCGAGAAACTCGCCGAGCTTGGTGTAGAAACCCGCGACGTCCAGCAGGCCCAGGGGTTTGCCGTGGTAGCCGAGCTGGCCCCAGGTCCACACTTCGAACAGCTCCTCCAGGGTGCCGAGGCCACCGGGCAGGGCGATGAAGGCGTCGCTGAGCTCGGCCATCCGCGCCTTGCGCGCGTGCATGCCGTCCACCACCTCCAGGCGGGTCAGGCCCTGGTGGCCAATCTCCGCGCGCTCCAGGCCCTGCGGAATGATGCCGACGACTTCGCCGCCGGCGGCCATCGCCGCGTCCGCCACTACCCCCATCAGACCGACCGCGCCGCCGCCATAGACCAGGCGCAGGCCCTGTTCGGCCAGGTGCCGGCCGAGGTTCTCCGCCGCCTGGCGATAGATCGGCTGGGCACCGGGGCTGGCACCGCAGAATACGCAGATTGAGCGCAAGGTCATGCTCGACTCCTTAGGGCAATGATGCCTTCAGGGTAACGAGTCAGGCCGGCACGACCAAGGGCGGTTTGGCGCTATTCGTGGCTGCTGCCGCTGGCGCCCGAGGCGTAGGCGGCGAGCAGGCTGTGGATCAGGTCGTTGAGTGGCATGGGCGTTCTCCTTGAGGGCTGCGGATGAGGCTAGGCCAAGACGCTGCCAGCGGCTGGTTGATTGTCTCGATCAGGGCAATAGGCGGTCGCGGACAGTTGCCCACAGAGCCTGTGGATCAGCCTGTGGGTAAGCTGGTGGCAGAGTTGCCAAGGCCTCGCTGCACGGCCCTCGCGGGGAATTGCATGTTTTTTGAGCTGAGGAGTTTTCCCAGTAAATACAGCGACTTGGGCTTGACGAGAGTGGATGGAATCAGTGCGGATGAGTTGTCCACCACTGTTGTGGGTAGGCCTGTTGATAACTGTCGGGTAAGTGGCGCCAGGCCAGGCAGCGTATGGTCCGGCGGGCATTGTGTGTTTTCTGATCAGTCGTCGGGTGGGTGTGGGAGGGGCCTTTCGCTGTACTGCAGTCAAGCAAAAAGTCTAGATTTATCAGCAAGTTGGAAAATAGGTGTGAGAGTTATCCAGTCTGCCTGTGGAACGAGCTGTGGATAAGCTGCGGGTGATTGGCGCCAGCCGCGACGGCTCTAGGCGTGGCCGGCGCTGGTTTTTTTTTGAGCGGTTGGCGCGCCTAGTCGTCCACTGCACTGATCCGGGTTGAGCGGCCGAGCAGCTGCATGGCGCGTTCCGGGTGGTCGGTGATCAGCCCCCGGGCGCCGAGGTCGAGCAGCCGGCGCATCGCCGGCTGCTCGTTGATGGTCCATAGCAGCACGTCGAGGCCGCGGTCGCGGGCGGTTCGCAGCAGGCTGGCACTGGCGATCGGCACGCCGCTGTGTCGCTCGGGGATCTGTAGAGCCTGGTAGGAGGGTGACAGCAGGCCGCCCAGGCCCAGCCAGTCGAGCGTCACCAGCAGTCGTACCGAGCCGGGGCCGGCGGAAGTGGCGACGCCCGGGCACTGCTCGCGGAACAGCTGCAGGCTGCGCTCGTGGAAACTGCCGACCAGCACCCGCTCGCGCTGACCGCTGGCCTCCAGCAGCCGACACAGGCGCGCCTCGAGGCCAACGTCCGGTGCCTTGATCTCGATCACCTTGGGCATATCCGGCAGGCGCTCGAGCACCTCGGCGAGGCTCGGGATGCGGATGCCCTGGCCGCGGTAGGGGAAGCTCTGGCCGCCGTCGGCGCTCCAGTGGTAGCCGGCATCCAGGGCCTGCAGCTGTTCCAGGCTTCGCGCCGCCACCGGTCCCTGGCCGTCGGTGGTGCGTTCCAGGCTGCTGTCGTGGATCACCACCGGTTCGCCGTCGCTGGACAGGTGCAGGTCCATCTCCAGCATATCCACACCCAGGGCGCGGGCACGCTCGAAGGCGAACAGGCTGTTCTCCGGCCACAGGCCCATGCCGCCGCGGTGGGCGATCACCAGCGGACGCTCACCGAGGGCGGCCAGCACCGCCGGCGGCGAAGCCGGGCGACTGGTCTGGGCCAGCGCCAGCAGGGCGATGGCGGTCAGCAGCAAGGGGGCGAGGAGAAAGCGGGCGAGGCGCGGCATGGACCCTTCCGGTGCAGTCGATGGTGGCAGCAGGCCTGCGACTATGGCAAAGCTGGCGCTGCTCGGCGAGGCCTCGATTGCGACCATCGACACAGTCCGGGCATTGGCCGTCCAGGCGCCAGCGTGGTGGCCTGGCGCGCCCGGTATGACCCGTTCCGCCAGCTGTACCCTTCGCGCTCGGCCGAGCCGCCTGAAGCCGCCGCTCAGTAGCCGCCGCCTCCGCCACCGATCCCGTAGGGCGCGCGAGCCCGGGCGCGGGCGTTGCTTTCCATCTGTTCGCAGGTGGCGAAGCCCTTGCCGTCGACCCGCCCGGCCGAGTCGAGGCTGACGTGGTAGGCCTGGGGTTGGCCGTCACGGGTGAGGATGTAGTCGAGACAGCTGCCCGGGCTGACGCTGCGCGGCATCTCGCCGGATGGCGGGCCGCCGATCTCGAGGACCTGCTGCTTGTTCATGTCGAGTTCGACCTTGGCCACCAGTGGTTCGTCGCGATAGCTCAGGTAGGCGGTGGGACTGCCTTGCGAACCGGCGCAGCCAGCCAGTGTGCACAGGAGCAGGCCGGCGCCCAGCGTGTGCTTGTTCATGGATACCTCCGTGAGGAAGCCTGTAGCGGGGCGCCGGAGTGCCCCGCTGTTTTGCCGCTGGTCAGTGACTGCGCGCGTGGTGATGGCACCTCTGGATTTATCTTAGTTGATCGGGCGATTGCGCCGATTACTACGGTATTACTGCCGGACGCCGTCCTGCGTTCAGCCCTGGCCGTGCTGCTCCAGCAGGCGCTCGGCGCCGCCTTCGGCCAGGCGCAGACGCAGCTGTCCGGGGGTGCGTTCGGCGCCATCTTCGGCGAGGTGGCGCTCGTGAGGGCGCACCTCTTGCTGGCTGTCCGTCAGCTCGCCGAGCAACGGCTGGGGGATCTGATTCGGTAGGGCCAAGGCGTTGGCGGCGAACAGGCCGAGGGCCAGGCCAAGGATCGATGGGTAGTTCATGATGGCTCCTCCGTTTGGAGAACAAGGGTTACGGAGGGCCATGCTAGGGGCTTGTCGGCGCCGACAGAAGTTGAGCACTTCGATAGTGTCAATCGATGTTGGTGATGCTCCTATTTTTCGATCTTATCGGTGCTGTTCGCCGATCTTGTTTGGTTTTTATCGACGTTGTCTGGCGCCTTGGCAGGCGAGGTCGACCGTGCAGCCGCCCCCGCTCGGCGGCCACAGAGCGCCCCGCAGGCGCGCGACCCGGGCAAGTTGGCAATGTGAAATCTTCGGCTAGTCTGACGGGATAACAACTATTTCGTAGAGAACTGCATGCCAAGGGCCATTCGGGTATTCGTGCGCGGGGTGGATGCGATGAACCGGGTCATAGGCCGGTTTGCCATGTACCTGATATTCGCCATGCTCGCGGTGCTGCTCTACTCCTCAGTCAGCAAGACCTTCGCCGATCCGGCGATCTGGACCCTGGAAACCGCGCAATTCCTGATGGTCGCCTACTTCCTCCTCGGCGGCGGCTATTCCATGCAACTGGATGCCCATGTGCGCATGGACCTGTTCTACAGTCGCTGGTCGCCACGCACCAGCGCGGTCATGGACGCACTCACCGTCGGCTTCCTGATCTTCTACCTGGTGTTCCTGCTCTACGGCGGCATCTCCTCGACCCAGTACGCCCTGCAGTACGGCGAGACCAGCTACTCGGCCTGGTCGCCGCCCATGGCGCCGATCAAGATCATCATGACCCTCGGGGTGGCGCTGATGCTGCTGCAGAGCATCGCCACCTTCTTCAAAGATGTCGCCGCGGCGCGTGGGGAGACGCTGTAAATGAGTTACGAGCTCATCGCCCTGTTGATGTTCTCCTCGATGATGTTGCTGTTGCTCACCGGCAAGCGGGTGTTCGGCGCCATAGGCTTCGTCGCGGTCAGCGCCGCCCTGCTGCTGTGGGGCGACGGTGGCTCGGAAATCGCCTTCAGCGCCGCCATGAAGCTGATGAAGTGGTACCCGCTGCTGACCCTGCCGATGTTCGTCTACATGGGCTACATGCTCTCCGAGTCCGGCCTGGCCGAAGACCTCTACCGCATGTTCCACGTGTGGATGGGGCCGCTGCACGGCGGCCTGGCGGTCGGCACCATCGGCCTGATGGTGGCGATCTCGGCGATGAACGGGTTGAGCGTCGCCGGCATGGCCATCGGCGCCAGCATCGCCCTGCCGGAACTGCTGCGCCGCGGCTACGACAAGATCATGGTCACCGGGGTGATCCAGGCCGGCAGCTCCCTGGGCATCCTGATTCCGCCCAGCGTGGTGCTGGTGCTGTACGGCATGATCGCCCGTCAGCCGGTCGGCCAGCTGTGGCTGGCGGGGGTCTTTCCGGGGCTGATGATGGCCGGGCTGTTCATCCTCTATATCGTCATCCGCTGTCGCCTGCAGCCCAACCTGGGGCCGGCCCTGGCCGAGGAGGAGCGCGAGCGGATCGGCTGGGGCGAGAAGCTGCGCCTGCTCAAGGCCGGCATCGCCCCGCTGTTCATCTTCTTCTGCATGACCGGGCTGTTCCTGATGGGCGTCACCAGCCTGGTGGAGAGCTCGGCGGTGGGCGCCGCGGCCGCCACCTTCACGGCCCTGGTCAAGGGCCGGCTGAACGCCAAGGTGATGGAGGAAACCCTGCGCAAGACCCTCGGCATCAGCTGCATGTTCATGTGGATCATCCTCGCCGCCCTGTGCTTCGGCGCGGTGTTCGACGGCCTCGGCGCGGTCAATGCCATCGAGGCCTTCTTCGTCGACCGCCTGAACCTGGGGCCCTGGGAGATCCTCATCATGATGCAGCTGTCGTTCATCCTGATGGGCATGTTCCTCGACGACACCGCCATGCTGGTGATCGTCGCGCCGCTCTACGTGCCCCTGGTCGGCGCCCTGGGCTTCGACCTGATCTGGTACGGCGTGCTCTACACCATCACCTGCCAGATCGCCTACATGACCCCGCCCTTCGGCTACAACCTGTTCCTCATGCGCGCCATGGCGCCGCCGGAGGTGACCCTGCGCGACATCTATGTCTCGGTCACGCCCTTCGTGCTGATCATGGTCCTGGCCCTGGTGCTGGTGATGGTCTTTCCACAGATCGCCCTGTGGCTGCCGCAGTGGCACTACGCGCGATGAACCATGTAATTCAGGAGCGGCCGGTCGACCTCGACAGAGGGCCGGCGCAGGCGTCATGAGGGGGATTGAGCCTACCTGAACACGCTGCACCGACCTTGCCGGGTCGCAGTGGTGCTATGCGGTTGTATGACATCTGGATCGACACTATTGGAGATAACAGCATGAGTACGAGACGCAAGTTCCTCAAGACCGCCGCGGTCACCACCGGCGCGGTGGGCGCTTCGGCCCTGGGCTCGGCGCACATCTACGCCGCCGAGCCGAAGAAGATCACCTGGCGCCTGCAGACCTACGCCGGTCCGGCCCTGGCCGAGCATGTGATCAAGCCGTCCATCGACGCCTTCAACCTGGCGGCCAACGGGCAGATGGAAATCCAGCTGTACTACGCCGACCAGCTGGTGCCCACCGGCGAGCTGTTCCGCGCCATGCAGCGCGGCACCATCGACGCGGTGCAGAGCGACGACGACTCGATCGCCGCGCCGGTGGACGTCTCGGTGTTCGGTGGCTATTTCCCCTTCGCCACCCGCTACAGCCTGGACGTGCCGGTGCTGTTCGAGAAGTACGGCCTGCGGCAGATCTGGGAGGAGGCCTACGGCGAGGTCGAGGGCGTCACCTGGCTCGGCGCCGGCGCCTGGGACCCCTGCCATTTCGCCACGGTCGAACCGATCCGCAGCCTGGCCGACCTCAAGGGCAAGCGCATCTTCACCTTCCCCACCGCCGGCAAGTTCCTCTCGCGCTTCGGCGTGATCCCGGTGACGTTGCCCTGGGAGGATGTCGAGGTGGCGGTGCAGACCGGCGAGCTGGACGGCATCACCTGGTCGGGCATCACCGAGGATTACACCGTCGGCTGGGCCGACGTTACCAAGTACTTCCTCACCAACAACATCTCCGGCGCCTGGATCGGCTCCTATTTCGCCAACTCGGAGAAGTGGGCCGAGGTGCCCGAGCACCTCAAGACTCTGTTCAAGCTGTGCATGGACAGCTCCCACTACTACCGCCAGCACTGGTACTGGGGCGGCGAGGCGCAGCTGCGGGTGGAGGGCGGCAAGCTGCAGCTGACCACCATTCCCGATGCCGAGTGGAAGACCGTCGAGGAGGAGGCGCACAAGTTCTGGGACGAGATCGCCAAGACCAGCCCGCGCAGCGCCAAGGTGGTGGAGATCTTCAAGAAGTACAACGCCCTGATGGCCAAGGCTGGGCCACCCTACCGTTACTGACACTGACTGCCTGCGCTGCCGGGCGCAGGCCGGTGCCCGTGCCCGGTTGCGTCTGCGCCGGCACGGGCGCCGTGCGTTTTGCGCCCGGCCGCTGGCAGCGAAGCAGAACCGCCGACAGGGGACGTCGGCCATAACAACAGACAGGGGGCGAGTATGCTCAAACCGCGAGAAGTGAAGACCATTGAGGACGCCAAGCGCATCGTCGAGGAGCGCGGGCTCAGCCATATCAAGGTCGGGGTGTTCGATAACGATGGGGTGATGCGCGGCAAGTACCTGAGCCGCAGCAAGTTTTTCTCGGCGCTGGACTCGGGTTTCGCCTTCTGCGACGTGGTCCTGGGCTGGGACGTCAAGGACCAGCTGTACGACAACGCCAGCTACACCGGCTGGCACACCGGCTACCCGGACGCCCCGGTGCGGGTGCTGCCGCACACCTGCCGGGACATTCCCTTCGAGAACGGCATGCTGCTGTTCATCTGCGAGTTCGACCAGCAGGCCGAGGCGGTCTGTCCGCGCGGCACCCTGCGCCGGGTGATCAAGCGCTGCCAGGAGATGGGCTTCGATCCCTTCGCGGCGCTGGAGTACGAGTTCTTCATGTTCGACGAGACCCCGGAGTCGGCGCGGGAGAAGGGCTTTCGCAACCTCAAGCCGTTCACCCCGGACTGGTTCGGCTACTCGACCATCCGCAACTCGGTGCATGCCGAGCTGTACCACGAGATCCTCGAACTGGCCGAGCAGATGGACTTCCCCATCGAAGGCCTGCACACCGAGACCGGCCCCGGCGTGCTCGAGGCGGCCATCGCCTATGACCATGCCGAGGCCGCGGCGGACAAGGGCGCGCTGTTCAAGACCTTCATGAAGGTGCTGGCCCAGCGCAACGGCCTGATGGCCACCTTCATGGCCAAGTGGTCGGGCAAGTACCCGGGGCAGAGCGGGCATATCCACGTCTCCCTGCGCGACCGCAGCAGCGGCAAGTCGGCGTTCCACGACCCCAGCCAGCCGCACAACATGAGCGCACTGCAGCGTCACTTCCTCGCCGGCCAGCAGCGCCTGATGCCGGAGTTCCTGTCCATGGTGGCGCCGACGCTGAACAGCTACCGGCGCCTGATCCCCGGTTTCTGGGCGCCGACCGATGCCACCTGGGGCGTGGAAAACCGCACGGCGGCGTTGCGCGTGATCCCCGGCAGCGACAAGTCGCAACGCCAGGAATATCGCCTGGGCGCGGCGGACGGCAATCCCTTCCTGGCGCTGTCGGTGGCCATCGGCTCGGGGCTCTACGGGGTGATGCAGCAGTGGCAGCCGACCGAGCCGGTGTCCGGCAACGCCTACGCGCAGAAGCATCCGCCGGAGCTGGCGCTGCCGCGCACCCTGTGGGACGCGGCGCAGCGCCTGCGCGTCTCCACCGCCGCGCGCGAGCTGTTCGGCGACCCGTTCGTCGAGCATTTCGCCGCCAGCCGCGAATGGGAGGAACGTGAATACCGTCGGCATGTCAGCGATTGGGAGCTCGATCGCTACTTCGAAATCATCTGATTGCCGGGGGCGGCGCGCTGTCGCCGCGCCCCTGTCCCGTTCTGGAGTGTCGCAATGAGCAAGTTGCAGTGCATATCACCGATCGACGGCTCGCTGTACGTCGAGCGTGAACTGGCCTCGCCCGAGCAGATCGCCGTGGCCCTGGCCAAGGCCGAGCAGGCCCAGCGGGTGTGGAAAGACACCCCCCTGAGCGAGCGGGTCGCCATCGGCCGCAAGGCCATCGCCGCCTTCGCCGCCAAGGAAAACCAGCTGGCCGAGGAGCTGTGCTGGATGATGGGCCGGCCGATTCGCTACACCGCCGGGGAGATCCGCGGTTTCGTCGAGCGCGCCAGCCATATGGCGGACATCGCCGAGAGCGCCCTGGCCGACATCCGCCTACCGGACAAGCCCGGCTTCACCCGCTTCATCCGTCGCGAGCCGCTGGGCGTGGCGCTGGTCATCGCGCCGTGGAACTACCCCTACCTGACCGCGGTGAACGCGGTGATGCCGGCGCTGCTGGCCGGCAACGCGGTGCTGCTCAAACACTCGGCGCAGACCCCGCTGTGCGCCGAGCGCATGGTCGCGGCCTTTGCCGAGGCCGGGCTGCCGGACGGGGTGTTCCAGTACCTGCACCTCAGTCACGCCGATACCGAGCAGCTGATCAAGGCGCCGGCGGTGCGCTACGTGGCCTTCACCGGCTCGGTGCCGGGCGGCGCCATGGTCGAGCAGGCGGCCGCCGGGCGCTTCATCGGCACCGGACTGGAGCTGGGCGGCAAGGACCCGGCCTACGTGCGCGCCGATGCCGACCTGGCCCACGCGGTGGAGACCAGCATCGACGGCGCCTTCTTCAACTCCGGGCAGTCGTGTTGCGGCATCGAGCGCATCTACGTGCATGAGTCGCTGTACGACGCCTTCGTCGAGCAGGCGGTGGCGCTGGTGCGCCAGTACAAGCTGGGCCGCTCCGACGACCCCGAGACCACTCTCGGCCCGCTGGTGCGTGCCGAGGCCGCCGACTTCGTCCGTGGCCAGATCGACGAGGCGGTGGCCCAGGGCGCGACCGCCCATATCGACCCGGCCGACTTTCCCCAGGACTTGCGCGGCACGCCCTACCTGGCGCCCCAGGTGCTCACCGGCGTGCACCACGGCATGCGGGTGATGACCGAGGAGTCCTTCGGTCCGGTGGTCGGCATCCAGAAGGTCAGCGGCGATGACGAGGCGCTGGCGCTGATGAACGACAGCGAGTTCGGCCTCACCGCCGCCATCTTCAGCCGCGACGTCGAGGCCGCCCAGGCCCTGGCCGAGCGGGTCGAGGCCGGCACCGTGTTCCTCAACCGCTGCGACTACCTCGACCCGGCGCTGGCCTGGACCGGGGTCAAGCATTCCGGCCGCGGCTGCACCCTGTCGAGCATCGGCTACGAGCAGCTGACCCGGCCGAAATCCTTCCACTTCAAGACTCAGCTGTGAGGCGCCCCATGGACCTGAAGCAATACCGGATGAACTGGAACTACCCCACCGCGGTGCGCGTCGGCGCCGGGCGCATCACCGAGTTGCCGGCGGCCTGTCGTGAGCTGGGCATGCAGGCACCGCTGCTGGTCACCGACCCCGGCCTGGCGGCGCTGTCGATGATCGACGACGCCCTGCTGCAGTGCCGCGACGACGGCCTCAAGGCCGGGCTGTTCTCGGCGATCAAGGGCAACCCCACCGGCCAGAACGTGATGGACGGCGTGGCGGCCTTCAAGGCCGGCGGGCATGACGGCGTGGTCGCCTTCGGCGGCGGCTCGGCGCTGGACGCCGGCAAGGCCATCGCCCTGATGGTCGGCCAGGATCGCCCGCTGTGGGACTTCGAGGACGTCGGCGACAACTACCTGCGGGTCAACGTCGCCGGCATGGCGCCGGTGGTGGCGGTGCCGACCACTGCCGGCACTGGCTCGGAAGTCGGCCGCGCCTCGGTGATCACCGATGAGGCGGCGCAGATCAAGCGCATCATCTTCCACGCGCGCATGCTCCCGGCCCTGGTCATCCTCGACCCGCAACTGACCATCGGCCTGCCGGCCAAGGTCACCGCCGCCACCGGCATGGACGCCCTGTCGCACAACCTGGAGGCCTACTGCTCGCCGCTGTTCCACCCCATGGCCGAGGGCATCGCCCTGGAGGGCATGCGCCTGATCCAGCACTTCCTGCCGCGGGCCGTGGCCCACGGCGCGGACGTCGAGGCGCGGCTGCAGATGCTGGTGGCCTCCAGCATGGGCGCCACCGCCTTCCAGCGCGGCCTGGGCGCCATGCATGCCCTGGCCCATCCGCTCGGCGCGCTGTACGACGCCCACCACGGCCTGCTCAACGCGGTGCTGATGCCCTATGTGCTGCAGGCCAACCAGGAGCGCATCGGCCCGCAGATGTACCGCCTGGCGCGCTACCTCAACCTGGCCAAGCCGGGGTTCGATGGCGTGCTCGACTGGGTGCTGGAGCTGCGCAGCGAGGTGGGCATCCCCCACAGCCTCGGCGAGATCGGCATCGACGACAGCCGCATCGAGCAGGTCGGGAAGATGGCCGAGGTCGACCCGTCGGCGGGCACCAACCCGATCGCCTTCAGCGCGGCGCAATACAGCCAGCTGTTCGAGAAGGCGCTGCGCGGGACGTTATGAGTGGCGGGGTACCGGCGCCCTGTTGCGGGCCGGCGGACGGTGGCTGATGCCGGGTCGAGGTGTTGCCGGAGTCGGCGGTCGGAGAGGGCCCGGTCTCGCGGCAGAATGCCCGAGACCAGGCTCAGGATTCAGAGACCCAGGTGGTTCTTCACGGCAACCAGGCCATCCTTGCCGTCGATGGTGCTGACGCCGGCCAGCCAGGTGTCGAGCCACTGCGGATTGCTCCTGATCCAGTCCGCCGCCACGGTGGTCGGCTTCTCACGCTCCATGATGCGGGCCATCAGTGCGGCTTCCATGTCCGTGGTGTAGGTAAGGTTCGCCACCAGCTTGGCGGCGTTCGGGCAGCGCTGGTCATAGTCGGTGGCGGTGATGGTGTAGACCTCGGCCGCGCCGTAGTTGGGGCCGAAGTAGTCGTCGCCGCCGGACAGGTAGGTCATGTCGAACTGCAGGTTCATCGGGTGCGGCGACCAGGCGAGGAAGACGATGGCCTCCTCCCTTTTGATGGCACGGGCGACCGCGGTGCGCATCGCCGCCTCGCTGGACTCGATCAGCTTGAAGTCACCCAGGCCGAATTTGTTGTCGGCGATGATCTGGTTGAGCATCTTGTTGCCCCCCGAGCCGGCCTCGATCCCGTGGATCTTGCCTGCGAGCTCCTCCTTGAAACGGGGGATGTCGGCGAAGTCCTTCAGGCCCTTCTCATACAGGTAGGTCGGTACCGCCAGGGTGTATTTGGCGCCACGCATGTTGGGTTCAGCGGAAATCTTGACGGTCTTCTTGTCACGGTACGGCTTCACGGTTTCGTCCGTGGAGGGCGACCAGTAGTCCAGGTACACGTCCATCTGCTTCTTCTGGATGGAGGCCAGGGTGATGGGCAGGGACACCATGGTTTTCTTGGGCTGGTAGCCCAAGCCCTCGGCCAGCAGTTCGAGAATGCTGTTGTTGGCGGCGTTATCCACCCAGCCGATATCGGCGATGCGCATGGTTTTGCAGGAACTGGACTCTTGAGCCATCAGATTATTGGCGCTGACACACAGCACTGTGCTCAACAGGATCGGTGCAAACTTGCTGTTCATATTATTCCTCGAATTTACTCGGCGTGAGGCCGATAATTCGCATTGCGAAATATCGGGTCCATGTTGGGCAGGTAAGTGCTTGGGTGTCCGGAGTTGTTATTGTGATGGGTGGTTGAATTTGTCCTGGAACTTTCGCGCTGTTGGATAGTAGGAACTAATGCGCACTTCGGACCAACAATATAAATCGGGTCTGGTTAGGCATTTTATTTATGGCTGGACGTTCGCAAGGCCGAGGTGCTGCGTCGTGGATAGCTGCCGACTGTGGCAGCCGGCAGGGCCCGGAGCTTGGGCGAGTCCTCGCGGATGGCGCCAGGCGGACTCAGCACTCGCCCAGGAGCCAGTCGCGGAAGCTGACAATGCGCTGATCCTGGTAAATCTCCTTGCGGCAGACGATGCCCCACTGCCCCTGACCTTCGGCGCAGTGCTCAACCGGCCTGACCAGGCGACCCGAGCGCAGGCCGTTGTCGGCCAGGGGGCCGTTGACCAGCGCGATACCCTCGCCATCCATGGCCATCTCCAGGGCCACCACCAGGGTATCGACCACCAGGGTCGCCGGCGGCTTCTCCACCGTCAGCCCGGTCGATTCGAACCACTGATGCCAGTTCCAGAACTGGTCTTCGGAGTTGACCGTGATCAAGGGGTACTGCATCAGGTCCTGCGGCTGCGGTGCTGCCGAGCGATGCTCCAGCAGCTTGGGGCTGCAGACCGGAAAGTAGCGGGAGTCGAACAGCTTGACCCAGTGCAGGTGCGGGGGCAGGGGCGCGCTGCGGTAGATCACGCCGATGTCGGCGTTGGCTTCGTCGAAATCCCAGTCGGCGCCGGATGTAGCCAGGTGCAGCTTGATCTCCGGGTGCCGTGCGCGAAAGTGGGCGAGGCGATGGGCCAGCCAGCAGATGGCGAAGCTGATGTAGGTCTGCACGCGCAGGACGCTCGGCGCCTCGATGCGGCGGATGGCATCGGCGCCCTGCAGCAGCTGCTCCAGGGCAGCGCGCACGCAGGGGTAGTAGAGCTCGCCCTCCGGGGTCAGGACCAGGCTGCGGCCTTCGCGGGAAAACAGCTTAACCCCGAGGCTTTCCTCCAGGGTCTGGATCTGGTGGGTGATGGCCGGGTGGGTCAGGTTGAGCTCTTCGGCCGCGCGTCTGACGCTGCACAGCCTTGCCGTGGCCTCGAAGCCCTTCAACGATTTGAGGGGGGGGAGTTTGCGGAAATCCATGCTGCTCATTGCCTGCCCTTGTTCACCCGGCCTGACCTGTGGATTCGCGTTGACCGCGTGGTCACGGAATATACCCTGAGTGATCGCGCGACCGGTAAAAAATACTGACCGGTCCAGAAAAAAATCTCAATTGTTGCGACGTTACTTCGGTAATAGTTTGGGCTCCGAGTCTCCAGCAGTTTCCTGATGCATGCCTTGAATGAGTGTCGGTTTACAAGTAGCCGATATGGCGATGCGGCGGGGTTAATTAATGCTTCTGATACCTGTGAATTAATAAAGAGGGATATATGAAAGTAGGGTTTATTGGCCTCGGTAATGTCGGTGGAAAACTTGCTGGAAGTTTACTGCGCAATGGCTACGACCTGACGGTTCGGGATCTCGATCGCGAGTTGGCGCAATCCTTCCTGGACAAGGGCGCGAAGTGGGCCGACTCGCCCAAGGAACTGGCCGAGAAGGTCGACCTGGTGATCACCTGCCTGCCATCTCCGGCCGCCTGCTCCCAGGTCATGGAGGGTGAGGACGGCCTGGTCCACGGCCTGAGCGAAGGCAAGATCTGGCTGGAAATGAGCACCACCGACGACGCCGAAGTGAAGCGCCTGGGTGCCCTGGTCGAGTCGACCGGTGCCCTGGCCATGGATTGCCCGGTGTCCGGTGGCTGTCACCGCGCCGCCACCGGCAACATCTCGATCTTCGCCGGTGGTGCGCGCGCCGCCTTCGAGCGTGTGCTGCCGGTGTTGTCGACCCTCGGCCGACGTGTGCTGCACACCGGCGAGATCGGCTCGGCCTCGGTGCTCAAGGTGATGACCAACTACCTGGCCACCACCAACCTGTGCTCGCTGGCAGAGGCCCTGATCGTCTGCAAGAAGGCCGGCCTGGACCTGGGCACGACCTACGAGGCGATCCGCATTTCCTCGGGCAATTCCTTCGTCCATGAGACCGAATCCCAGTTGATGCTCAACGGCAGTCGCAACGTCAACTTCACCATGGACCTGGTGATCAAGGATGTCGGCCTGTTCGACAGCCTGGCCCAGCAACTGGGCGTGCAGCTGGAGATCTCCCCGCTGGTGCTGGACATCTTCAAGGACGGTCAGGCGCGCTACGGCGCCCGCGAATGGTCCACCAACATCGTCAAGCGCCTGGAAGAGGCCTGCGATGTAGAGGTGCGGGCGCCGGGCTTCCCGGCGGAGCTGGTGGACTTCGAGCCGGAAGAGCCGGGCGCCGAAGTGGTGCCGCCGGGCCGCGGCGCCTGACGTCAGCGACCGTGTGCCCCCGCCGCAGGGCGGGTGGTGCACGGTGCGCTCGCCGAGTCTGCCCAGGCGGCCGCTCTGCGCGCCGCTTTGAACCGTTCACCATTCGCCAACCAAGGATCGCGCCATGTCGACCCAAGCCCTAGTGACCGAAGCACCGCAGACACTGCGCCAGCAGGACTGGCTCACCCTGGCGAACAATCTGCAGCTGGAAACCGGGCTGTTTATCGACGGTCGTTTTGTCGAGGCCCGGAAGGGCAATCGTTTCGACAGCCTCAACCCGGCCACTGGCGAGGTGCTGGCCTCGGTCGCCTTCGGCGACGAAAGCGATGTAGACCGGGCCGTTGCCTCCGCCAAACAGGCGTGGAACGGCGGGCACTGGCGCTACATGGCGCCGCGCAGCCGCATGGCCGTGTTGATGCGCCTGGCCGATCTGGTCGAGCAGAACGCCGGGGAACTGGCGCTGCTGGAAACCCTGGACATGGGCAAGCCGATCACCGATGCCCTGACCATCGACCTGCCCGAGGTGGTGTCGAGCATCCGCTTCTACGCCGAGTGCATCGACAAGCTCGAAGGTGCCGTCACCAATACCGCCGCCGCGGCCTTGCACCTGATCCAGCGGGAGCCGCTGGGCATCGTCGGGGCCATTTCGCCCTGGAACTATCCGCTGCTGATGGCCACCTGGAAGGTGGCGCCGGCGCTGGCCGCCGGCAACTGCGTGGTGCTCAAACCGGCCCAGCAGGCTCCGCTGAGCTGCCTGCGCCTGGCCCAGCTGTTCATCGAGGCCGGCGGGCCGCCCGGGGTATTCAATGTGGTCAACGGTGATGGCCCGGTGACCGGCAGGGCACTGGCGCTGCACATGGATGTGGCGAAGATCAGCTTCACCGGGTCAACCGCGGTGGGCAAGCAGATCATGATCTATGCCGGCCAATCCAACCTCAAGCGCGTGGCGCTGGAGACAGGAGGCAAGAGCCCGCAGATCTTCATGCCCGACCTGGAGGACCTGGACGCGGCGGTCGAGCGCGCCTATGGCGGGATATTCGACAACGCCGGACAGGTCTGCAACGCCGGCTCGCGGTTGCTGGTGCACCGGGACCTGCATGATGCGTTTGTCGAGAAATTCGTCGAGCGCAGCCGCCAGGCTTATCGGCCCGGGGATCCGCTCAACCCGGCGACGACCCTGGGCCCGGTGGTCACCCGCGCGCATCAGCAAGGGGTGCTGGCGAAGATCGAGCAGGGCCTGCGGGAGGGCGCGCAGCTGGTCATGGGCGGCGGCGAACCCAGTGGCATGGAGCAGGGGGCCTACGTTTCGCCGACGCTGTTCACGGGCGTCGAGCCAGGCATGAGCATCGCCCGCGACGAGATATTCGGTCCGGTCGCCGCGGTGATTCCGTTCGAGGATGAGGCCGAGGCCATCGCCATCGCCAATGACTCCATCTACGGGCTGGCCGCCAGCGTCTGGACGCGGGACCTGAAGACGGCCCACCGCATGGTCGGGGCCCTGGAGGCCGGGGTGGTCTGGGTCAACTGCTTCGGCGATGGCGACATGACCCAGCCGTTCGGCGGCTACAAGCAGTCCGGCAACACGCGCGACAAGTCCTTCGAATGCCTGCTCGGCTACACCCAGAGCAAGTCGGCCTGGTTCGACCTCGGCTGATCGGCGCCTCGCCCCGCCGCAGCACCTATTGATGCCATTTGCAGGTGCCGCGTGGGTGCGCGGCCGGGATCCGCTGGCTGGCCGAAAGCTGCTGACCGCCGGGTCAGTACTCCGTCCGTTAGCAAATTCGTTAACTAGAAAAAACAAACGATGAGGTTGCTATGAGTGATGAAAGAATCAACCCCCATGTCGAACAGTTGCAGGCCGATATGCAGGCGGGAAAACTCGGACGTCGCGAGTTCCTGCGCAAGTCGGTGCTGCTGGGTGTTTCGCTGGCGGCCGCTTACGGCATGTCGGGGATGACCATGTCCAGCATGGCCCTGGCAGAAACCCCGAAGCGTGGCGGCAATCTGCGCGTCGCCATGCGGGTCAAGGAAATCACCGACCCGGCCCTCTTCGACTGGCCGGACAAAGGCAATATCGCCCGGCACTTCGTCGAGAACCTGACCCAGACTGGCGCCGACGGCATCACCCGGCCGCACCTGGCGGAGCGCTGGGAGGTGTCCGATGACCTGCTGACCGTGACCCTGTATCTGCGGCGCAACGTGAAGTGGTCCAACGGCGACAGCTTCAACGCCGACGACGTGGTGTTCAACTTCAATCGCTGGCTGGACCCCAAGACCGGCTCCTCCATGCAGAGCCGCCTGGTGGCCCTGACCGTCGAAGTCGACAGCGACGAGAAGAGCGACGACGGCTCGCCGAAGATGACCCGGGTCGCCGCCAGCAATGCGGTGGAGCGGGTCGACGACCACACCGTGCGCCTGAACCTGGCGCGCCCCGATATCAGCATTCCAGAGGCCATCGCCGACTACCCGGCGCTGATCGTCCATCGTGGCTTCAGCGGCGATCTGCTCAAGCACCGGGTCGGAACCGGGCCCTTCAGCCTGGCGAACATGGAGGTGGGCGTCAGTGCGGTGCTCAAGCGTCGGCCGGATGCCGATTACTGGGGGGAGCCGCCTTTCCTCGATCAGATCACCTACGTCGACCTGGGCGACGACTCATCGGCCGAACTGGCGGCCTTCGCGTCGGACCAGATCGACATGAACACCCTGACCGACCCCGACCAGGTGGCGATCCACAGAACCCTGCCGAACCTGATCGTCAACGAGGCCGTGACCGCCAGTACCGGCGTGGCGCGGATGAACATCACCAAGGCCCCCTTCACCGATATCCGGATTCGCCGCGCCCTGGCGCTGGCGGTGGACAACGAAAGGGTGCTGAAGATCGGCTACCAGGGGCTCGGCAAGGCCGCGGAAAACCACCACGTCGCGCCGATTCACCCCGAGTACGCGCCGCTGCCCAAGTTGCAGCGCGACGTGGCCAAGGCCAGGCAGCTGCTGGCCGAGGCCGGCTACCCCAACGGCATCGACCTGGTGATCGACTGCGTCGCCCAGCCGGCGTGGGAGTCGAACGTCTGCCTGGCCATTGCCGACCAGGTGCGCGAGGCCGGCATCCGCCTCAAGGTCAATATCATGCCCGGCGGCAGCTACTGGGACGTGTGGAAGACCACGCCCTTCGGTTTCACCGAGTGGAGCCACCGCCCGCTGGGCATTCAGGTGCTGAGCCTGGCTTATCGCAGTGGCGCGGCCTGGAACGAGACCGGTTACGAAAACCCCGAGTTCGACAAGTTGCTCGATCAGGCCAGCATGACCCTGGATGTCGACAAGCGGCGCGAGGTCATGGCGCAGATCCAGCAGATCCTCCAGGACGATGCCATCGTTCTGCAGACCCTGTGGCGCTCCAACTTCAACACTACCCACCAGCGCGTCAAGGGCGCGGCGGTGCTCCCTTCCATCCAGCATCACTTCAACAAGGTCTGGCTGTCCTGAGCGGTTCTCCCTTGGTCGCGCTCGTTCGGGCGCGGCCTTTTTTACCAGAAACCCATGGAGGACTGCCGAGTGGCTTTCTTAATCATCAGGCGCCTCGCCATCATGGCGCTGACCATGCTGGTGGTGTCGATCATCCTGTTCCTCGCCCTCGAGCTGAATATCGATTCGGTGGCGATCAAGGTGCTGGGGCCCTACTCAACCGATGAGCAGCGCCAGCTGTGGCTGGAGGCCAACGGTTACAACCGCTTCGTGCTGGAGCGCTATTTCGTCTGGGTGGCCAATTTCATAAGCGGCGATTTCGGCGAGTCGATTCGCTTCCGCGTGCCGGTCGCCGACATTCTCTGGGACCGCCTCGGCAATACCCTGATCCTGGCGGCCGCCACCTTCGGCGTGATGATTCCGCTGTCGATCCTGCTGGGCGTGCTGTCCGGGATGAAGGAAGGCTCGCTGCTGGACCGGATCATTTCGCTGATCTGCATCATCACCACCTCGATCCCGGAGTTCGCCAGCGCCGTGTTCCTCTCGGCGATCTTCGTCTTCTCCCTCAACCTGTTGCCGGGCACCAGCAGCATGACCGGCGGCTTCGACCCGGTGCAGCTGGTCCTGCCGGCCATGGTCCTGGTCGGTTATGGCTTCGGCTATGTGGCGCGCATGACCCGCGCCTCGATGGCCGAGGTCATGGCGACCCACTACATCCGCACCGCCGTGCTCAAGGGGCTGCCCTACCACTACGTCATCCTCAAGCATGCGCTGCGCAATGCCCTGATCGCGCCGTTCACCATCATCATGCTGCAGATCAACTGGCTGCTATCGGGCGTCATCGTTGTGGAGTACGCCTTCGCCTACAAGGGTTTCGGCGCGCTGTTGCTGGAGGCCTCGCTGAACAGCGACGTGTACCTGATCGAGGCCTGCACCATGGTCGCCGTTTGCGCCGCGGTGCTGACACAGCTGCTGGCCGACATCGGCTACAGCTACCTCAATCCCCGCATCCGTTTGAGCTGAGGGCGTGCAGATGAATCAGTCGATCTATAGCTCCGCCTGGAAAGCCATCGGCCTGCTGCGCGAGAGCAAGGTGGGCCTGGTCGGAGCGGGCATCTGTCTGTTCTGGGTGTTCATCGCGCTGTTTGCCGATGTGCTGGCGCCCTATGACCCGGTCAGCAACCTGCTGCCCATGCAGAAACCCCTGGCGCAGAACCCGGACGGAGGCGTGTTCTGGCTGGGCACCGACCTGCTGGGTCGGGACATCCTCTCGCGGATCATCTACGGCACCCAGACGGTGCTGATCTATGCGCCGCTGGCGACCTTCAGCGCCTACCTGGTCGGTATCGTCATGGGCCTGGCCGGCGGCTATTACCAGGGACGGGTGGACACCCTGCTGTCGTTCCTCGCCAACGTGATCCTGTCCTTCCCGGTGCTGGTGCTGTACATCCTGATCATCGCCTCGATCGGCGCCTCCGGGCTCAATATCGTGCTGGCCGTGACCTTCGCCAGTGCGCCGGGGATCTTCCGTATCGTCCGCGGCCTGGCCATGGACCTGCGCAACCGCGAATACGTGGCCGCCGCCCAGACCCGCGGCGAAAGCGGCCTGTGGATCATGTTCGTGGAGATCTTGCCCAACGCCCGCGGTCCGCTGATCGTCGACGCCTGCCTGCGCATGGGCTACGTGACCATCACCATCGGTGTGCTGGGGTTCCTCGGCATGGGCCTGCCGCCGCCCACCCCCGACTGGGGCGGGATGATCAGCGAGGCGCGCAAGCTGTTTCCGGTGTTCCCGCACATGGCGATCTTTCCCTGCATCGCCATCTCCTCGCTGGTACTGGGTCTGAACATGCTGTCAGACGGCCTGCGCGAAATCTCGTTGAAAGACTAAGAAGAGAGATTGGCTATGAGCAACCCGATCCTGGAAATCGACAACCTGAGCATCTCCTACTTCAGTCGCGCGGGCGAGATTCCGGCGGTGGTGGACTTCAACCTGACCCTCAATCCGGGTGAGCGCATCGGCCTGGTGGGGGAGTCGGGCTGCGGCAAGTCCACCGTGGCCATGGCCATCATGCAGTACCTGGGCGGCAGCGCGAAGATCGTCGGGGGCTCGATCAAGTACAAGGGCCAGGACCTGGCGCGGCTGAGCGCGGCCGAGTTGCGCAGGATCAGGGGCAATGAAATCGCCATGATCTACCAGGAGCCGATGGCCTCGCTGAACCCCTCGCTGCGCATCGGCCAGCAGCTGATGGAGGTGCTGCAGTACCACAAGAAGCTCGACAAGGCGCAGGCCTACCAGCAGTCGCTGGAGATGCTCGGCAACGTGCACCTGCCGGACCCCAAGCGGGTCATGAGCGCCTACCCGCATCAGATCTCCGGAGGCCAGCAGCAGCGGGTGGTGATCGCCATGGCGCTGCTGTCCAATCCCTCGCTGCTGTTGCTGGATGAGCCGACCACGGCCCTGGACGTCACGGTCGAGGCCGGCATCGTCGAGCTGATCGACGAGTTGGCCGCGCGCTTCAACACGGCGCTGATCTATATCTCGCACAACCTCGGACTGATCCTGCAGACCTGCTCCAGGGTGAACGTGATGTACTCGGGCCAGGTGGTCGAAGTGGGACAGGTCAAGAATGTCTTCGACCATATGAAGCACCCCTACACCAAGGGCCTGTTCGACTGTATCCCGTCGGCCACGGCGGACAAGCACAGCCGGCCGTTGCAGCCGATCCGCGGCCAGCTGCCCTTGCCCCACCAGCGTCCCAGGGGCTGCTTCTTCGGCCCGCGCTGCGATCACTTCGTCGCCGGCACCTGTGACCGCAATGCGCTCGGGGTAAGCCGGGTACCGGGGCTGGACAGTCATGCGGTGCGTTGCGCGCGCTGGCAGGAACTCGAGCTGAACGCGCCGCAGCCGGCGTCGTCGATGTCGCCCACCGTCGTGCAACGGGGCGAGCTGAAGCTGGCGGTCGAGCAGATGCGCAAGTACTACGAGGTCTCCGACAGCTCCCTGCGCGCCACCTTGCAGGGTGAGCGGGTGAAGATCGTCAAGGCCGTGGAAAACATCAGCTTCCAGGCCCACGCCGGCGAAACCGTGGCGGTGGTCGGCGAGTCGGGGTGCGGCAAGTCCACTTTTGCCAAGGTGCTGATGGGGCTGGAAACGGCGAGCGCTGGACGGGTCCGGCTCAATGGCCAGGACATCGCCGACAAGCCGGTGACCGAGCGCTCCACCGAGCAGACCCGGGCGATGCAGATGGTCTTCCAGAACCCCTTCGATACGCTCAATCCCAGCCTGAGCATCGGCTCCCAGCTGGGCCGGGTGATCAAGAAGTTCGGCGTCTGCGAAGGCAAGGCGGCGATCGAGGCCAAGGTGCTGGAGCTGCTGGAACTGGTCAAGCTGCCGGCCGAGTTTGCCAGCCGCAAGCCGCGCCAGTTGTCCGGCGGGCAGAAGCAGCGGGTGGCGATAGCCCGCGCGTTCGCCGGCCAGCCTTCGCTGGTGGTCGCCGATGAGCCGGTATCGGCGCTGGATGTCTCGGTGGGGGCTGCGGTCACCCGTCTGCTGATGAACATCCAGGCCGAGCAGCAGACCTCCCTGGTGTTCATCAGTCACGACCTGAGCCTGGTGCGCTACCTGGCCGACCGGGTGGTGGTGATCTATCTCGGCAATATGGTCGAGCAGGGCAGCACCGCCGAGGTGTTCTCGCCGCCCTACCATCCCTACACCGAAGCGCTGATCTCGGCGATTCCGCTGGCCGATACCCGTGTGCAGAAGAAGCGCGTGATTCTCCAGGGGGAGATCCCCAGCGCGATGAATCCGCCCACGGGCTGTCCGTTCAACGCCCGTTGCCCGCGCAAGCTCGGCACCCTTTGCGAGCAGGAGAAACCGCCAGTGCTCGAGGCGTCGGGCTCCCACCAGATCGCCTGTCATATCCCGCTGGCCGAGTTGCGCGAGGTGGAGCCGGTGTACCGTGTGATTCCGGCCCAGACGCCGACGGAGCCAGATCTGCGAACTGCGGACAAGCCGCTGCAGGTCGGCGTGGTCTAGGGCTTCAGCCGCCGTTAGCCGGTCCCTTTGGCCGGCCAACGGCCGCCTAGCTGTCCTGCGCCGCCTTGCACGCCTCATAGGCCGGCGCCGCATAGATGCCCACTTCCACCGCCAGTTCCATCACCCGTGGCAGGTCGGTGCTGTACACCAGCACGGCCTGCAATTCGTCATCCAGCGGTTCGCTGAAGTCGAGCAGGACGTAGCCCCGGGTCTCCGGTGACAGGCTGGATAGCTGCACCTGGATGCGGTTGAGCGCCTTGAGCGGTTCGACCTTCTGCAGCTGCTTGGGCTTGAGCACGAAGTTCACGCTGGGGCCGAAGGAGTCGGTGATCTGCTGGAACAGCTGGTCGTAGCTGTCGGCCTGGAACAGCACGGTGTCCGGCAGGCTGCCGACCACCACCCATTCGCCGAGCGGGATGGGGAAGTTGTCGTCGTAGTTGATGTCCGGGTTGGCGGCGAGGAAGGCCTGCGGGTCGGCATAGGCCTGGGCGGCCTCGGCGGCGATGCGGGCGATGTCCTCGGCCAGCATGCAGCCCGAGCTTATCTTGCCGATCAGTTCTTCGAGTTGCGCTTGCATGCTGTGGGTCCTGGGGCGATGGAGAAGGGCGCCAAGGATAGCCGAAATCGCCCAGGCCGCGGCGCCGCCTCAGGCCCTTGGCGACGGCGGTTGCGCGCTGCCCTCGGTTGCTTCGGCCGCCGCTGCGTCGGGCTCGTCGTCGTTCGGCATCGACTCCATCAGCACCGAGCCCACCGCCAGGGGCGCCTGCATCTGGAAGTGGGTGGGCGTCTCGCTGGTGGCGGGGAAGGGGTCGGTGATGCGCTTGTAGACGGCGTGGGTGACCATCAGGCTGGCCATCACCGCCAGGCTCCAGAAGAAGCTGGCCGGACCCCATTGCTCCATGGTCAGGGAGACCATGAACGGGCCGATGCTGGCGCCGACGCTGCCCAGCAGCAACAGGGTGCTGCTGGCGCCGGTGGCTTGGTCGGCCTCCAGCTGGTCGTTGGTCAGCGCCAGGTACAGGGCCAGCAGGGGGAAGCAGCTGCCGCCGAACAGCAAGGCCAGCAGCAGGTGGCTGTGGTTAGCGGCGAAGCCGACCAGGGCGCTGGCCGCGGCGAACAGCACGGCGGCCGCGGCGGCCGCAGCGATCACCGTGCGCCGGTCCATGCTGTCGGACAGCCGGCCCAGCGGCCACTGCAGCAACATGCCGCCGACCACCAGCAGGGCCATGAACAGCGAGATGTCGCTGACCTGCATGCCCAGCCGGCTGGCGTACACCGAGCCCATGCCCAGGACCATGGCGTAGCAGGCGTTGATCAGGAAGGAACCGACCAGGCCGGTCGGCGCCAGGCGATACAGGGTGGCGATGCTCACCGGGCGGGCGGCCGCGAACGAGGGCATCGGCGTGGCGGTGATCAGGATCGGAATCGCCGCCAGGCTGATGAGGATGGAGATCAGGGTGAACAGCTCGAAGCTGGCCGGGTCGGAGATGTTCAGCAGGAACTGCCCGCCCGACAGGCCGGCGAGCATGGTGATCATGTACAGCGACAGCAGCTGGCCGCGGGTGCGGTTGTCGGCGGCCTGGTTCAGCCAGCTCTCGGCGACCACGTAGATGGCCGACACCGAGAAGCCGGTGAGCAGGCGCATGACGCCCCAGACCCAGGGGTCGACCCACAGCGAATGGATCAGGATGGTCATGGAGGCCAGGGCGGTCAGCGCGGCGAAGGCGCGCACGTGGCCGACCCGCTGGATGATCGCCGGGGCGCGCAGCGAGCCGAGCAGGAAGCCGGCGTAGTAGCCGGACATCAGCAGGCCGGTGACGCGGGTGTCGAAGCCTTCCAGCTCGGCGCGAATGCCCAGCAGGGTGTTCTGCGCGCCGATGCACAGGCCGATGATGCCCAGGCCGAAGAACAAGGGCCAGACGGCCCGCACTGTCTGCTGAAACATGCTCACCACCGTGTTCGCGCAGCCGCGTCTTGCGACCCGGGCCGGCACCGGCAAAACGTGGCCAGGCCGTGAAAAATGGCTGGCCGAGGGCAGCGCGCCGCGCCTCGGCCCAGAAATGCAAAAGCGGGCGGGACAGCCAAACTGTCCCGCCCGCCGGTCTGACGCCTGAGTTTAGCTAGGCAGGAACTCCTTGGCCCAGCCCAGGCTGGCGATGTTGCGCTCGAGCATCGATTCGATCTCGCTCGAGCTGTAGCCGGCATCGGCCAGCACTTCGCGGGTCGAGTGGCCCCAGCGCTCCGGCAGGCTGACCGCCTTGATGCTGGCCTCGCTCGGGCGGATCGCCAGGTGGTCGATCTGGGTCAGGCAGTGGCCGCTCGGGTGGTTGCGGTGGATCGAGAAGGCGAAGCTGCCCTTGTCGATGCCCACGGTGCCATCGCCTTCGCGGCTGTACTGCTCGCGCAGCGACTCGATCGACTGCGGAACCGCGGCGGCGATATCGGCCGCCTGCAGCTTCTCCGCCCAGTAGGCGGCCGGTGCGGCCTGCAGGGCGTTCTTCAGGAACGCACCGACATCGGCCGCGGCGCTGATGCCGGCCAGGCCCTCGACCTGCTCCAGCTTCGGCAGTTCGGCTTGCTTGGAGTCGAGGTAGATCCAGCCCTCGGAGGTCTTGTAGAAGTGCGACAGGGCGTGGTGGCCCAGCACTTCGCGACCGGACGGCTCGTTGAAGGGCGCGCGCCCCTCGTAATCGAAGGCGAAGGTGATCTGCGCCAGGTTGGTGACCGCCGACAGCGAGGTGCGCGAGCGGCTCGGCTGGCCGGTCTTCAGCTTGTGGTAGATCGACACCGCCATGCCCAGGCCGGCGGCGAAGCCGCAGTTGACGTCCAGGGTGCCGAGGTGGGCGTGCTCCTCCGGGGTCTCCGGGCCACCGAAGCGGCTCATGATGCCGCTGTGCGCCTGGATGATGTCGTCGTAGCCGATGTAGTTGGTCTTCGGACCTGGCAGCGGGCCGCCGAGGCAGTCGAGGCGGCAGAACAGCACGCCCGGTTTGACCGCCTGCAGGCTGTCGTGGTCCAGGCCCAGGGGCTTGAGCTGACGCTCGGGGGCGTTGATCACCACCATGTCCACCGAGCGCACCAGGCGGTTGAACACCTCGCGGCCTTCCTCGCTCATGATGTCGACCAGGGCGCTCTGCTTGCCCATGCTGGTCTGGAAGCTGAACAGGGTGCCGATCAGCGGATCGTACAGCGGCTTGACCGGGTCGAGCTTGATCACCTCGGCGCCGAAGCGGGCGAGGAAGGCGGTGGAGTGCGGGCCGGCGATCACGTTGGTCAGGTCGAGGATGCGCAGGCCGTCGAGCCAGCCGGCGTTCGAGGCGGGGGCGATGGCGGCGCCGACCGGACGGGTCACCACCTCGGCGGCGGCCACTTCGCTCAGCTCGGCCAGGGCCTGCTCGAAGCTGACATTCTTGCGTGGCCGCGGGCTGACCATCTGCCCGGCGCACTCTTCCAGCCAGGCGAACGGGCCGGGCTGCTTCATCAGGCCGTACTCGGGGTCGTTGACCTCGACGATCAGCCCGGCGGCGTTGGTGTGCTCGTGGTTGACCCACTCCTGGGTGGTGCGGTGCGGCGCGCCGGGGATCTGGCCTTCGCCGAAGATCTTCGCCCACTCCTCGGAGGTCTTGGTCAGGAAGGCCTTCTTCATCTTCGCCGAGATGTGGTCGGCCCATTTCTTCGGCAGCGGGTAGACGCCGATGGAGGTCTCGCCGTCCCACTCGCTGATCGGCGCGTGCAGGTCGTTGACTTCCGGCAGGCCTTCGGCGACCAGCTCGTCGTAGATGCCCAGCACGGTCAGGGCGCGCTTGGCGTGGTTGCGGTGCGACGGGCAGACGCAATAGAACATGCGGCCGTCGGCGCACTTGTAGGTGCGGTAGAAGGGGTCCAGGTATTCCTGCAGGTCGTCGTAGCTCAGGTCCATCGCGATGTTGTTGGCCTTGCGGTACTCGATCTCCTTCTCGCGCATGGTCTTGTAGCGCTCGGGCAGGCCTTCGATGACGTAGGAGTTGTACGACAGGCCTTCCATCAGCGCGGAGATCACCGGCACTTCGATGGCGTCGCCACGGCCGGTGCGCTCACGGGCCTGCAGGGCCAGGGCGACGGAGGCGGCAGCCAGGGCGGTGGCGTAGGCGGAGCCCAGCGGCAGCGGCGAGAAGCTCGGGTTCAGGCCCAGCAGCACGCGGTTGAAGCCCATGTCGGTGAAGGCACCAGCGGTCGCCGCGACCACGGCCTCGGTGGCCTTCCACTCGCGGCGCAGTTCGTCGTTGCTGGCGAAGCCGGGGATGGACAGGGTGATCAGCTCCGGACGGGCTTCACGCAGCTTGGCGAAGTCGATGCCCAGCTCCTGCATGACGCCGGGACGGAAGCTCTCGATGACGATGTCGGCCTTGTCGATCAGGGCCATGGCCTGGGCGCGTCCGGCATCGGACTTGAGGTCCAGGCGCAGGCAGCTCTTGTTGCGGTTCAGCACGGCATTGGCCGGGTGGTCCCACTGCGGGCCCTGCGGCGGATCGATGTGCACCACGGTGGCGCCCAGGTCGGCGAGGGTCATGGCCACGGCCGGGCCGGCGATCTGCTGGCCGAAGTCGACGACGCGGACACCATTTAAAGGCAATTGATTGTTGTTGTTCATTTCAATTTATCCCTCGAGGAACGATCCAGCCTGCTGCTGCAAATCAGGCAAGTTGGTTGTTTTATTAATAAGTTGGCGAACTGCCACCAAGCTTTCCGGTTTGTCATCGAGCACGAGAGACTCGTTTTCGATGCGCTGTGGTTCGAGCGAGGCCGGCAATAACCTGGGCATCAATATCGATGGGCAGTTGTGCCCGTTATTGCCGCGCCGTTCAGTTCCCGAACCGGCCTGTTCTGCTTGTCGCCTCTATCGCTGGCGGCAATAGGTGCGTTCGGCAGGTGCTTGGTCTGCTTCGGTGAGGCGGATATTAGGAATGAAGAATTGCGCTAACCAGCAATAAAAAATGGACCTAAGGCGGGGTTTTGCTTATGGGTGCATAAGCGCGTGACCTGGCGGTCACTCGAGCGCCCGAGGTGCTGTCAATGCGACCTATGTCGTCGGCCGCCGCTGCCGTCCATGAGGTAGTTTGCTAATGGATCCATAAAAAAAAACGGCTCATAGGCCGCTATTTTTTTGCTTTTCAGCGCTTTTCATCTTCATAACAATAGATTTCGTATCGATATCGCGGGATCGCCAGGCCGGGATCGAGCGCTGAGGGCCGCTATCCGTGAGCGTCTGAGCGAGGGGGAAAGGCAGGGCAGTGGCGAAGTTTGAGAGTGCCGGGCGTTGTGTTACCAGCGCCGGCAGTTCCGCCGCGAATCGATAAGCAAGTCGCCTTTCGCCTGCTGGAATAGTGGCGGTGCTTTATTACCAGTGGCGTGATGGCACTTTAGCAAGTACGGCGAAATCGGCCCTTATCGACAGCTTATTTGCGTCACCCGCGTCGACTTAGCTGCGCGGTCGACATCAACAGAACAATAACGCCTGGGACTATTCAGTCCGAGTTTCCAGGCCCAGTTACTCGGAAATAATGGAGTCGTCATGGCTACTCAAGTGATCCTTCCCCGCATCATGCAGATTGGCGAGAACGCCAGTCAGGATATTCCGCTGGTGATGACCAACCTGGGCTGCAAGCGGCCGCTGATCATCACCGACAAGATGATGGTCAAGCTGGGTTACGCCGCCACCATCCAGGAGCGCCTGGCGGCCCACGACATCACCGCCGAAGTGTTCGACGAGACGGTGCCGGAGCCGACCGTGGCGTCGATCCAGGCCGGCGTAGAGAAGGCGCGCAACGGCGACTACGACTGCATCATCGCCCTCGGCGGCGGCAGCCCGATCGACAGCGCCAAGGCCATCGCCATCCTCGCCAAGCACGGCGGCGAGATGCGCGACTACAAATTCCCGCGCATCGTCGTCGAGTCCGGCCTGCCGATCATCGCGGTGCCGACCACCGCCGGCACTGGCTCGGAAGTCACCCGGGTGACCATCATCTCCGACGAGAAGACCGACGAGAAAATGCTCTGCGTGGGCATCGGCTTCATGCCGGTGGCGGCGCTGATCGACTTCAGCCTGACCCTCAGCCTGCCGTCGCGCATCACCGCCGACACCGGCATCGACGCGCTGACCCACGCCATGGAGGCCTACGTCAGCAAGAAGGCCAGCCTGTACAGCGACAGCCAGGCCCTGGAGGCCATGCGCCTGATCGCGCCGAACCTGCGCCGCGCCTACCACGACGGCGCGGACAAGGCCGCCCGCGAGGCCATGATGCTCGGCTCGACCCTGGCCGGCGTGGCGTTCTCCAACGCCTCGGTGGCGCTGGTGCACGGCATGAGCCGACCGATCGGCGCACACTTCCATGTGCCTCACGGCCTGTCCAACGCCATGCTGCTGCCGACCGTCACCGAGTACTCCATCCCGGCCGCCGCCGCGCGTTACGCCGACTGCGCCCGCGCCATGGGCGTGGCCAGTGCCCAGGACAGCGACGAGGTGGCCAACGACAAGCTGCTCGCCGAGCTGCGCGCCCTCAACGACGAGCTGCAGGTGCCCACGCCCGAGCAGTTCGGCATCGATCGTCAGCACTTCTTCGACCAGCTGCAGGTCATGGCCGAGCAGGCCCTGGCCTCCGGCTCGCCGAACAACAACCCGCGCGTGCCGAGCGCCGAAGAGATCATCGAGCTCTACAAGAAGCTCTGGTAAGCCCACGTCTATCAGCCATTAGCGGTGGCGAGCCAGCCGCCTCAACCCCTTATCGAGGAACAGTTGCGATGAACACAGTAGGACACCTGATCAACGGCCAAGTCATCAGCGACGCCGCGCGCCTGCAGGATGTTTACAACCCCTCCACCGGCGAGGTCAGCAAGCAGGTTGCCTTGGCGTCCAAGGCCACCGTCGAGCAGGCCATCGCCGCCGCCGAGGCGGCCTTCCCGGAATGGCGCAACACCCCGCCGATCAAGCGTGCGCGGGTGATGTTCCGCTTCAAGGAGCTGCTCGAGCAGAACGCCGAGCGCATCGCCCAGATGATCGGCGAGGAGCACGGCAAGATCGCCCACGATGCCCTCGGCGAGCTGCAGCGCGGCATCGAGAACGTCGAGTATGCCTGCGGCGCCCCCGAGCTGCTCAAGGGCGAGCACAGCAAGAACGTCGGCCCGAACATCGACTCCTGGAGCGAGTTCCAGCCCCTGGGCGTAGTCGCCGGCATCACTCCGTTCAACTTCCCGGCGATGGTGCCGCTGTGGATGTTCCCCATGGCCATCGTCTGCGGCAACTGCTTCATCCTCAAGCCGTCCGAGCGTGACCCCAGCTCCACCCTGTTCATCGCCCAGCTGCTGCAGGAAGCCGGCTTGCCGGATGGCGTGATGAACGTGGTCAACGGCGACAAGGAAGCGGTCGACGTGCTGCTCAGCGACGAACGCATCCAGGCCGTCAGCTTCGTCGGCTCGACGCCGATCGCCGAGTACATCTACAAGACCGCCAACGCCAACGGCAAGCGCTGCCAGGCCCTGGGCGGGGCGAAGAACCACGCCATCGTGATGCCCGACGCGGACATGGACAACGCCGTCAACCAATTGCTCGGCGCGGCCTTCGGCTCCTCCGGCGAGCGCTGCATGGCGCTGTCGGTGGCCGTTGCGGTGGGTGACGCGGCCGCCGATGCGCTGGTCGAGAAGATGCAGGCCGCCATGCAGTCGCTGAAGGTCGGCGCCTACTCGGACAAGAGCAACGACTTCGGCCCGGTGATCACCAAGGCCCATCAGCAGAAGGTGGTCGGCTACATCAATAGCGCCGAGGAGCAGGGCGCCAAGGTGGTGGTCGACGGCCGCAATCCGCAGGTCGAAGGGCACGAGAACGGCTTCTTCGTCGGCGGCACGCTGATCGACAACGTCAATCCGGAGATGCTCAGCTACAAGGAAGAGATCTTCGGCCCGGTGCTGCAGGTGGTGCGCGTCAACAGCATGCAGGAGGCGATGGACCTGATCGATGCCCACGAGTACGGCAACGGCACCTGCATCTTCACCCGTGATGGCGAGGCGGCGCGCTACTTCTCCGACAACATCAAGGTCGGCATGGTCGGCATCAACGTGCCGCTGCCGGTGCCGGTGGCCTACCACAGCTTCGGCGGCTGGAAGCGCTCGCTGTTCGGTGACCTGCATGCCTACGGCCCGGACGCCGTGCGCTTCTACACCAAGCGCAAGACCATCACCCAGCGCTGGCCGTCGGCCGGGGTGCGCGAGGGTGTGTCCTTCTCCATGCCGACCATGAAATAAGCGGCCGCCAGCTCGGGGCAGCCTGCGCCTTGCGCAGGCCGGAGGCCACGCCCACGCAAGGGGGCGTGGCCTCGGTCGTTTATGCCCAGGGATCGCCCGCTGTACAGGGGGAAATGAACGAATGACTACGACGACGCGGGAGAAAGGCTCCTCGATCAGCCGGGTGCTGGAGATCATCGAGGCGGTCTCCAAGGCCGAGCGGCCGATGTCGCCGGCCGACCTCGCCTACCAGCTGGATATCCCCAAGCCGAGCATCCATCGCCTGCTCAGCCAGCTCGAAGGCGACGGCTACCTGCAGATCAACATGCGCGGGCTCATCGTACCCGGCGACCGCATGCACGACATCGCCCTCGGCGTGCTGCATAGCGGGCGCTTCAAGGCGCCGCGCCAGGCCATCCTCAAGCGCCTGACCGCGGAGATCGGCGAGACCTGCGGCATTGCCATTCCCAATGGCACCGAGATGATCTACTACGACCGGGTGCAGACCGACCGGCCGCTGCAGGTGTACCTGCCGGTGGGCAGCCATACGCCGATCTGGTGCACCGCCAGCGGCAAGCTGTACCTAAGCTCGCTGCCCCGGGAGCGGCGCCTGCGCATCATCAATAACCTGCCGCTGCAGCGTTTCGCCCGCAACACCCTGACTAGCGCCGCGGAGCTGGAAGCCGCCTTGCTCAAGACCCGGGATGACGAGCTGGGCACCGATGACGAGGAGTTCGTCGATGGCCTGGCGGCCTGCGCGGTGCCGATCCGCGGTCGCGATGGTCGCTTGTTCGCCTGTCTGTTCGCCCATGCGCCGCTTATACGCAAGAGCCTGGACGAGCTGCTGACATATACTCCGTTGTTACGCGAGGCGGCCGGGGAGTTGGGTCAGCTGATCAATGACACGGAGGTTGTCAGGGACTGAATTCGAGCGTGAGCGATGAAGAAGAGGCTTCCCCCACTGAACTGGCTGCGGTCGTTCGAGGCGTCCGCCCGCCACCTGAACTTCACCCAGGCGGCCACCGAGCTGAACCTGACCCAGGCGGCGATCAGCCAGCAGGTCAAGGGCCTGGAGTCGCAGCTCGGCGTCAGCCTGTTCAAGCGCCTGCCGCGCGGCCTGGAGCTGACCGAGGCGGGCCAGGCCTACATGCCGGTGGTGCACGAGGCGGTCGAACGCCTGGCCGCGGCCACCGACGAACTGTTCGGCCAGGGGCGCAAGCGCCTGCTCACCGTGCGGGTCAATCTGGTGTTCTTCACCACCTGGCTGGCCCCGCGGCTGGCGCGTTTTCGTGAGCGTCACCCGGATGTCGGCCTGCGCTTCACCAGCAATATCTGGCTGGACGAGCGGGAGAAGGAGGCGGACATGGAGATCCGCTACGGCCAGGGCGTCTGGGCGGGCTACAAGGCCAGCCGGCTGACCTGGGACGAGCTGTTTCCGGTGTGCAGCCCGCGGCTCAACAACGGCGAGGCGCCGCCCGCGTCCCCCGAGGCCCTGGCCGATCACACCCTGCTGCATGTGATCGGCTACGAGGAGGGCTGGGGTTACTGGCTCAACCAGACTGGCTTCCTCCACGTCGATCCGTCCCAGGGCATGCAGTTCGATACCCTGATCACCGCCCTGGAGATGGCCACCCTCGGCCATGGCCTGGCGCTGGGGCGCACCTCCCTGGTGGCGGGGATGATCGACAGCGGGCGTCTGCTGGCGCCGTTCGAGCAGCGGATTGCCACCTCCGAGGCGTTCTACCTGGCCTGCCCGGCGCACCAGTACATGTCGCCCCAGGCCGAGGCCTTCTGGTCATGGCTGGAGGAGGAGGCGGAGCTCGCCCGCGATCCACTGCGCCACTGAGCCGCCGGGCACCGTCTAGCGCAATTGCGCCTCGGCCAGGGTGCGGCAGCGCGGAATGCCGGCGGCGTCCCAGTGCCGCGCGGCCCATTCCAGCAACTGCGCCGGGCGCGCCTCGGCGAGTTCGTCGGGGACCTTCTGCCCCAGGGCATGCAGGGCGCGCAGCAGCAGCGGCGCGGCCTGGTCGGCGGGCAGCGGCGGCGAGCGGTAGGACTTGCCCAGCTTGTGGCCGTCGGGCTGGATGATCAGCGGCACGTGCAGGTAACGCGGCTGGGCCGCGCCGAGCAGCTCCTGCAGATAGAGCTGGCGCGGGGTGGAGTCGAGCAGGTCGGCGCCGCGTACCACGTCCGTGACCCCCTGCCAGGCGTCGTCGAGCACCACCGCCAGCTGGTAGGCGTACAGGCCGTCGCGGCGACGAATGACGAAGTCGCCCACCTCGCGGCCCAGGTGCTGGCGATACTCGCCCTGCACGCGGTCGTTGAAGCCGTAGCTCAAATCCGGCACGCGCAGGCGGATTGCCGCGTTATCGGGCGCGTGGCCGGCATCGCGGCAGAACCCCGGATAGATACCGTGATAGCCCTCCAGCTGCTTGCGCGAGCAGGTGCAGGCATAGGCCAGGCCGCTGTCCAGCAGGCGCTCGATCAGGGCCTGGTAGTCGGCATGCCGCGCGCTCTGGCGCACCAGCTCGCCGTCCCAGTACAGGCCGTAGCTCTCCAGGGTGCGCAGGATCGCGTCCTGGGCGCCGGGCACCTCGCGCGGTGGGTCGAGGTCCTCCATGCGCAGCAGCCAGCGACCGCCGACGGCGCGCGCATCCAGGTAGGACGCCAGGGCGGCGACCAGGGAACCGAAGTGCAGATAGCCACTGGGGGTGGGGGCGAATCGACCGATGTAGCGGGGAGCGTTCATGCGGGCGGGCTGCAGGGTTGGGCGCGGGAGAGCGTGGGGCGGGGTGTGCGGGCGCGGGGCAGAAACAACGCGGGGCGCCTCAGCGCCCCGTGATCAGATCAGGAACCGATCTGCTTTTCCTTGATTTCCGCCAGGGTCTTGCAGTCAATGCACAGGGTGGCGGTGGGGCGGGCTTCCAGGCGGCGGATGCCGATCTCGACACCGCAGGAATCGCACCAGCCGTACTCGTTCTCTTCGATCAGCTCGAGGGTCTCGTCGATCTTCTTGATCAGCTTGCGCTCGCGGTCGCGGGCACGCAGTTCCAGGCTGAATTCTTCTTCCTGGCTGGCGCGGTCGGCCGGGTCGGGGAAGTTGGCCGCTTCGTCCTGCATGTGATGCACGGTACGATCGACTTCCTGCATCAGTTCCAGCTTCCACTTGTTGAGGATGCCGGTAAAGTGGGCGCGCATCGGCTCGCTCATGTACTCCTCACCCTTGCTCTCTTGGTAGGGTTCGAAGCCACGAATCAGTTGGCTGCTCTTTGCTTTTGCTTTGATGGGCATGGATGACCGCCTCTCACTCTCTCTAATCCACTGCGCAGGAGTGGTGTCCCTTTGCCGATTTCGCATCGGCCCTGCGGCTGCAAGCGGGCGAACTTACCAGAACGATTGAAGCCGCGCCACTCCCGGTTGTCGAGGTTGCTGCCGTTTCGCCGGACGCTTGGTTAGAATCCGCCTTTCAACCTCTTTCAAGGCAGGTCCATGGCCCAGTCATACAGTGCGCGCAGCCGTGCCATCGAACCCTTCCACGTCATGGCCTTGCTCGCCCGCGCCAATCAGTTGCAGGCCGATGGCCACGACGTGATCCATCTGGAGATCGGCGAGCCGGATTTCACCACCGCCGCGCCCGTCGTCGCCGCCGGCCAGGCCGCGCTGGCTGCCGGGCATACCCGCTACACCGCGGCGCGGGGCATCCCGGCGTTGCGCGAGGCGATTGCCGGCTTCTACGCACAACGCTATCGGTTGAGCATAGACCCTGAGCGGATTTTGATTACCCCGGGGGGCTCCGGCGCCCTGCTGCTGGCCAGCAGCCTGCTGGTCGACCCGGGCAAGCACTGGCTGCTGGCCGACCCGGGGTACCCCTGCAACCGCCACTTCCTGCGCCTGATCGAAGGCGCCGCGCAGCTGGTGCCGGTGGGCCCCGAGGTGCGCTACCAGCTGACGCCCGAGCTGGTCGACCGGCACTGGGATCGCGACAGCGTCGGCGCCCTGGTCGCCTCGCCGGCCAATCCGACCGGCACCCTGCTGCCGCGCGAAGAGCTGGCCGCGCTGTCCCAGGCGCTCAAGGCGCATGGCGGTCATCTGGTGGTCGACGAGATCTACCACGGCCTGACCTACGGCGTGGACGCGGCCAGCGTGCTGGAGGTGGACGACGAGGCCTTCGTGCTCAACAGCTTCTCCAAGTATTTCGGCATGACCGGCTGGCGCCTCGGCTGGCTGGTGGCGCCGCCGGCGGCAGTGCCGGAGCTGGAGAAACTGGCGCAGAACCTCTATATCAGCGCGCCGAGCATGGCCCAGCACGCAGCCCTGGCCTGTTTCGAGCCGCAGACCCTGGAGATCTGCGAGCAGCGCCGCCACGAGTTCCAGCGGCGCCGCGACTTCCTCCTGCCGGCCCTGCGCGAGCTGGGCTTCAGGATCGCGGTGGAGCCGGAAGGCGCCTTCTATCTATATGCCGACATCAGCGCCTTCGGCGGCGACGCCTTCGCCTTCTGCCAGCACTTCCTGGAGACCGAGCATGTGGCCTTCACCCCGGGGCTGGACTTCGGTCGTCATCTGGCCGGCCAGCATGTGCGCTTCGCCTACACCCAGGACCTGCCGCGGCTGCAGCAGGCGGTCGAGCGCATCGCCCATGGCCTGAAGAGCTGGCGCCCCGATGCGCTTTGACGCGCCGCTGCAGCAGGGCCGCCTGCTGCGCCGCTACAAGCGCTTTCTCGCCGATATCGAGACGGCGAGCGGCGAGCAACTGTGCATCCACTGCCCCAATACCGGCTCGATGCTCAACTGCATGAGCGAGGGCGCGCGGGTCTGGTTCAGTCGCTCGAGCGACCCCAAGCGCAAGCTGCCGGGCACCTGGGAAATCGGCGAGACGCCCCATGGACGCCTGGCGGTGATCAATACGGCGCGGGCCAACGCCCTGGTGGAGGAGGCGCTGCGGGCCGGGCTGATCGCCGAGCTGGCCGGCTTCACCGAACTGAAGCGCGAGGTGCCCTATGGCCGGGAGCGCAGCCGCATCGATTTTCGCCTGGATTACCCGGGCGGGCCGGCGTTTGTCGAGGTCAAGAGCGTGACCCTGGGCTTCGCCGATTCGGCCGTGGCGGCCTTCCCCGATGCGCGCACCGAACGCGGCGCCAAGCACCTGCGCGAGCTGGCGGCGCTGGCCCGCGATGGCGTGCGCGCGGTGCAGCTGTATTGCGTCAACCTGAGCGGGATCGAGGCGGTGCGCCCGGCCGAGGAGATCGACCCGGCCTATGCCGCGGCCCTGCGCGAGGCCATCGCCGCCGGGGTCGGGGTGCTGGCCTATGGCGCCGACATCGGCCCCGAGGAAATTCGCCTGGTGCGCAGGCTCGAGGTGCAAGGCTAGGGCACGCCATGCCCACCGCTGGGTAGGCGCCATGGCCACGAACGCCGGTGCGCACGGCGCACCCTACGTGGCATGGACATCCCAACCGATGGGCTGCGGGCTACGCTGGGCCCTGATTAGTAGGGTGCGCCATGCGCACCGATAGATAGACGCAATGGCCTCGAGCGTCGGTGCGCGCGGCGCACCCTACGCGGCGTGGGGGCTAGGACTGGAGCCAGATTCCCTCGGCGTCTTCCACGCAGGTGAGCGCCTCGAGCGCCTGTCCGGCGCAGGGGCCGGCGACGCACTCGCCCGATTCGATGAGAAACAGCGCGCCATGGGTGGCGCACTGGATCAGGCTGGCGCTGGCGTCGAGGAACTGGTCGGGCAGCCATTCCAGGGGAATGCCACGGTGCGGGCAGCGGTTGGCGTAGACGAACACCTGGCCAGCCTTGCGCACGGCCAGCAGCTTGCGCCCCGCCACTTCAAAGCCCCGGCTCTGGCCCTCGGCCAGCTCGTGCGGGGCGCATAAACGCGTCATCGGATTCTCCACGGCAGGCGGGCATTATGCCGTGCCGCGCCCGCTTGCCAAGCGCCGGGCGACGGAGCCGCCGTGATCGGGCTGGCGGCCAGCTCCCCAGCCTTTTATCCTGCCAGCCAACTTCCGGCCGCCAGGTCCGTCCACGCCATGCATCCTGTCATTCAACCGCGCGCGCTGTTTCTCGCGCTGGGCCTGCTGCTGTTGCTCGCCCTCTGGCTGTCCCTGGCCCTGGGGCCGGTCAGTCTGCCGCTGCAGGACACGCTGCGGGCGGCCCTGCGCCTGGTCGGCCTGCCGCTGGGCGGTGCCGAGCTGCAGCAGGCCGAACTGATCCTCGGCCAGATCCGCCTGCCGCGCACCCTACTAGGGCTGGCGGTGGGCGCGGTGCTGGCGCTGACCGGGGTGGCCATGCAGGGGCTGTTCCGCAATCCACTGGCCGATCCGGGGCTGATCGGCGTGTCCGGCGGCGCCGCGCTGGGGGCGGCTGTCGCCATTGTCGGCGGGGCGGCGTTCGGTGGCCTGCCCGCCGGCTTCGAGCCCTACCTGCTGTCGGCCTGCGCCTTCGGCGGCGGGCTGACGGTGACCAGCCTGGTCTATCGCCTGGGCCGCCGCGACGGCCAGACCGACGTGGCGACCATGCTGCTCGCCGGCATCGCCCTGACCGCCCTGGCCGGTGCGGCGATCGGCCTGTTCACCTACTTGGCCGACGACGCCACCCTGCGCAGCCTGACCTTCTGGAACCTCGGCAGCCTCAACGGCGCCAGTTATTCGCGGCTGTGGCCGCTGCTGCTGATCACCCTCGGCGTGGCGCTGTGGCTGCCGCGCCGGGCGCGGGCGCTGAACGCCCTGCTGCTCGGCGAGTCGGAGGCGCGCCACCTGGGCTTCGATGTCGAACGGCTGAAGCGCGAGCTGGTGCTGTGCACCGCCCTGGGAGTGGGGGCGGCCGTGGCGGCGGCGGGGATGATCGGCTTCGTCGGCCTGGTGGTGCCGCATCTGGTGCGCCTGCTCACCGGCCCGGATCACCGCCTGTTGCTACCGGCCGCGATGCTCGCCGGCGCCGCCTTGTTGCTGCTCGCCGACCTGGCCGCGCGGCTGCTGCTGGCACCCGCCGAACTGCCCATCGGCATCGTCACGGCGCTGCTCGGTGCGCCCTTCTTCCTCTATCTGCTGATACGGGGGCGAGCCTGATGCTGCAGGCGCAAGACCTGGCCGTTCGCCGTGGCCACAACAGGGTGTTGGCGGACATCGACCTGCAACTGCGTCCGGGCGAGCTGCTCGGCGTGCTCGGGCCGAACGGCGCCGGCAAGAGCACCCTGCTCGGCGCCCTGGCCGGCGAGCTGCCGGCGGCCCACGGTCAGGTGCTGCTGGACGGGCGCCCGCTCGCCGACTGGCCCGGGCCGGAGCGGGCGCGGCGCCTGGCGGTGCTGCCGCAGAGTTCGACGCTGAACTTCGCCTTTCGCGTCGAGGAAGTCGTGGCCATGGGCCGGCTGCCTCACGCCAGTGGCCGGCGGCGCGATGCCGAAATAGTCGCCGAGGCCCTGCAGGCGGCGGACGCCGCCCACCTGGGCGGGCGTAGCTACCTGCAGCTGTCCGGCGGCGAACGCCAGCGCGTGCACCTGGCGCGGGTGCTGGCCCAGCTGTGGCCGGGCGGGGCGGGGCAGAGCCTGCTGCTGGACGAGCCGACCTCGATGCTCGACCCGCTGCACCAGCACATCACCCTGCAGGCCACCCGACGCTTCGCCGAGCAGGGCGCCGCGGTGCTGGTGGTCCTGCATGATCTCAACCTGGCGGCGCGCTACTGCGATCGCCTGCTGCTGCTCGCGGACGGCCGCCCCCATGTGCTGGGCACGCCCGACCACGTGCTGCGTGCCGAGCCGCTGCGCGCGGTGTTCGGCCTGGAGGTGCTGGTGCAGCGCCACCCCGAGCGCGGCCACCCCCTGATAGTCGCCCGCTGAGGAGTCACGCATGCGCCTGCTACTTATCGCGTTGGTGCTGCTGCTCGCCGGCTGCCAGGCCGCCTTGCCGCCGCTGCCGGCCTGGCAGAGCCCCGAGGGGCGCCAGCACGCGCAGCTGGGGCAGATCGTCGAGCTGGCCAGCGGCCGGCGCCTGAGCCCGACGCAGCTGGTCGAGCGCCTGGCCGCGGCGCCACGGGTGCTGATCGGCGAGCGGCACGACAACCCGGATCATCACGCCCTGCAACTGTGGCTGCTCGAAGCCCTGGCGGCGCGGCGCGCCCAGGGCAGCCTGCTGCTGGAGATGCTCGGTCCGGACCAGCTGGAGCGGGTCGAGGCGACGCGCCGGCGCCTGGCCGGCGGCCAGGCGGTGACCGACCTGCCCGCCGCCCTGGCCTGGCAGCCGGGCTGGGACTGGGCGCTGTACGGACCGATCATGCGCCATGCCCTGACCCAGCCTTATCCGACGTTGCCGGCCAACCTGGGGCGTGACGAAGTCATGCAGGTCTATCGCCAGCCGCCACCGCTGGCCGGCAAGGCCTCTAGCGCGCCGAAGGTGCGCACGGCGCTGCTGGCGCAGATCCGCGATGCCCATTGCGACCAGCTGCCGCAGAGCCAGCTGCCGGCCATGCTCGCCGTGCAGCAGCAGCGCGACCGGCGCATGGCCGAGGCGCTGTTGGCCGCGCCGCAGCCGAGCCTGCTGCTGGCCGGCGCCTATCACGTGCGCCGCGACCTGGGCGTGCCCCTGCACCTGGCCGACCTGGGCGCCACGCAGGACACCGGCGTGCTGCTGCTGGCCGAGGTCGGTAGCCGGGTCGCGGCCGGGCAGGCCGACTATGTCTGGTACACCCCGGCGCAGGCGGAACAGGATCATTGCGCGCGCATCCGTCAGGCGGCGGATCGCTGAGATTCGTCCACACTAGTCTCAGGAGGTGTGGACCATGGCCGATCAGACCCGGCGGACCCAGCGGCTGGTGGCGCTCTTTGCGCTGGGCTGGCTGCTGTTCAGCTACCCGCTGCTCGCGCTGTTCAACGTCGACGGCACGCTGCTGGGCATTCCGTTGCTCTATGCCTACCTGTTCCTGGCCTGGGCCGCACTGATCGGGCTGATGATCCTGGTCATCGAACGCTCGGGCTGAGAGGGGGCACGGCCGATGCTGCATGGCGGCGTGATCCTGCTGGCCTCCTGCGCCTACCTGGGGATTCTCTTCGCCATCGCCTACTGGGGCGACAAGCGTGCCGACGCCGGCCGCTCGATCATCGCCAACCCCTATATCTACGCCCTGTCGATGGCGGTCTACGCCACCTCCTGGACCTTCTATGGCAGCGTCGGTCGCGCCGCGGCCAGCGGCGTCGGCTTCCTGCCCATCTACCTCGGGCCGACCCTGATGGCGGCGCTGTTCTGGCTGGTGCTGCGCAAGATGATCCGCATCAGCAAGGCCAACCGCATCACCTCGATCGCCGACTTCATCGCCGCGCGCTACGGCAAGAGCGCCCTGCTCGGTGGCCTGGTGACGCTGATCGCGGTGGTCGGGGTGATTCCCTATATCGCCCTGCAGTTGAAGGCGGTGTCGACCAGCTTTCTCATCCTCCTGCAGTACCCGCAGATCGTCATGCCGGCGCAGCAGGCCAGCGCCGGCCTGCTGCAGGACACCGCGCTCTATGCGGCGCTGCTGCTGGCGGCCTTCACCATCGTCTTCGGTACCCGTCACCTCGATACCACCGAGCGCCACGAGGGCATGGTGGCGGCGATCGCCTTCGAGTCGCTGGTCAAGCTGCTGGCCTTTCTCGCCGTGGGCATCTTCGTCACCTTCGGCCTCTACCACGGCTTCGCCGACCTGTTCGAGCAGGCGCGGCGCCTGCCGCAGGTGAGCGGCCTGCTGACCCTCGGCGGTGCGGCCGGCAGCTTCGGCTCCTGGGCCTCGCTGATCCTGCTGTCGATGCTGTCGATCCTGTTCCTGCCGCGGCAGTTCCAGATCGGCGTGGTGGAGAACGTCAACGAGCAGCACCTGGCCAAGGCGATCTGGCTGTTCCCCCTGTACCTGCTGGCGATCAATGTCTTCGTCCTGCCGATCACCTTCGCCGGCCTGATGCACTTCGCCCCGGGCCAGGTCGACGCCGACACCTTCGTGCTCACCCTGCCCATGGCCCTGGGCCATGAGGCCTTGGCCCTGCTGGTATTTATCGGCGGCCTGTCGGCGGCCACCGGCATGGTCATAGTCGAGAGCATCGCCCTGTCGACCATGATCTGTAACGACCTGGTGATGCCGCTGCTGCTGCGCTGGCGGGCTCTGGGCCTGGCGCGGCGCAGCGACCTGTCCGGATTGCTGCTGGGCATCCGCCGCGGCGCCATCGTGCTGCTGCTGTTGCTCGGCTACGTCTACTACCGCGCCGCCGGCGAGGCCTACGCGCTGGTGTCGATCGGCCTGGTGTCCTTCGCCGCGATGGCCCAGTTCGCCCCGGCGATGCTCGGCGGCATGTACTGGAAGCAGGGTACCCGCGCCGGCGCCCTCTGCGGCCTGCTGCTGGGCTTCGCGCTGTGGCTCTACACCCTGCTGCTGCCGGCGTTCGCCAAGTCCGGCTGGCTGCCGCTGTCGTTCATCGAGCAGGGGCCGCTGGCCATCGCCTGGCTCAAGCCGCTGGCGCTGTTCGGCCTGAGCGGCCTGGACGAGATCAGCCACGCGCTGTTCTGGAGCCTCACCGCCAACCTCGGCGGCTATGTCGCGGTGTCGCTGCTGGGCCGGCAGAGCGCCCGTGAACACGCCCAGGCGCTGCTGTTCGTCGACGCCTTCAAGGTCGCCGGGCGCGGCTCCAGCCTGTGGCGCGGCAAGGCCTCGGTGGCGGAGATCAGCGTCCTGGTCGGCCGCTTCCTCGGCCCGCAGCGCGCCGCCGCAGCCTTCGCCGGGCACGCGGCGCGGCGCGGACTGCGCTCCAGCGAGGAGCTCGAGGCGGACGCCGAGCTGGTGCATTTCGCCGAGCAGCAGCTGGCCGGCGCCATAGGCGCCGCCTCGGCGCGGGTGATGCTGGCCTCGGTGGTGGAAGAGGAGCCGCTGGGCATGGACGAAGTGCTCGGCATCCTCGACGAAGCCTCCCAGGTGCTCGCCTACAGCCGCCGCCTGGAGCAGCAGTCCCGCGAGCTGGAGGCGGCCACCGGCGAGCTGCGCGCGGCCAATGCGCGGCTGCAGGAACTCGACCGCCTGAAGGATGACTTCATCTCCACCGTGACCCACGAGTTGCGCACGCCACTGACCTCCATCCGCGCCTTCTCCGAGATACTCAACGACAATCCCGAGCTGGAGGCGCAGCAGCGCGCCCGCTTCATCGCCATCATCGTCAAGGAGAGCGAGCGCCTGACCCGGTTGATCAACCAGGTGCTGGACCTGGCCAAGCTGGAGTCGGGCCGGGCCGAGTGGCACGCGAGCGCCGTCGACCTCGGGCAGGTGATCGAGGACGCCGTGGCCACCACCAGCCAGCTGCTCAGCGACAAGGGGATCAGCCTCGGCCTCGACCTGCCGGCGCGGGTCGCGCCGGTGCAGGCCGACCGCGACCGCCTACTGCAGGTGCTGCTCAATTTGATCTCCAACGCGGTCAAGTTCTGCGCCGCCGAGGACGGGCGCATCGACATCGTCCTGCGCGAACTGCCCGAGGCGCTGCGGGTGGAGGTGCGCGACAACGGCGCCGGCGTCGACCCGGGCGATCAGGAGGCGATCTTCGAGAAGTTCCGCCAGGCCGGCGACCACCTCACCGAGAAACCCCAGGGCACCGGCCTGGGCCTGCCGATCAGCCGGCAGATCATCGAGCACTTCGGCGGCCGCCTGTGGGTGGACAGCGCGCGCGGGCAGGGCGCCTGCTTTTCTTTTACCCTTCCCTTAGGGGGCGACGGCGAGACGCCGGCCCCTGACCGCAAGACGGAGGAGCAAGCATGAGCCGTACCGTGTTGATCGCCGACGACGAGCCGAACATCGTCATCTCCCTGGAGTTTCTCCTGCAGCAGGAGGGCTATCGGGTGCAGGTGGCGCACGACGGCCAGGAGGCCTGGGAGGCGATCCAGCGTCAGCCGCCGGACCTGGTGCTGCTCGATGTGATGATGCCGCGGCTGAGCGGCTTCGATGTCTGCCAGAAGATCCGCGAGAACCCGGCCTGGCAGCAGCTGCCCATCGTCATGCTGACCGCCAAGGGCCGCGAGGTGGAGGTCAGCAAGGGCCTGGCACTGGGCGCCGACGCCTATATCAGCAAGCCGTTTTCCACCCAGGAACTGCTGGCCCAGGTGCGCGCGCTGCTCGGGGACGCCTAGGCCATGCGCCCGCGGCTCAGGTTCGTCGCCTGGCTGGCCGGGCTGGGGCTGCTGCTGGGCGCCTTGCTCGGCTTGGCCGGCGCGGCGCTGTGGCTCGACCTGGATGCGACGGAGCGGGCCGCGCTGCTGGCGCTGCCCGAGGGGCGCGGCGCCTTGCTGGTGGTGCTTGGGGGGCTGCTGCTGGTGCCCTTCGCCGTGCTCCTGCGAATCGGCCTGGCGGGCTATCCGGAGGCGGCGGCGCGCCTGGTCGAGGAGGTCGACATCATCCGCCGGGTCAACAGCGGCCATCGCCTCAAGCCCGCGGGAGCCCGGCCGATGCGTCGCCTGGCCCGCGCGCTGAATGCCTTCGCCGAGGCCCATGGCGCCCTGCAGCAGGAGGTCAAGCAGCGCATCGACGAGGCCAACGCCCATCTGGAGCAGGAAAAGAATCGCCTGGCCGCGCTGATGTCGGAGCTCGCCCAGAGCGTGCTGGTGTGTAACCGCGAGGGGCGCATCCTGCTCTACAACAGCAGCGCCAGCCTGCTCCTGGAGCCGGGCGCCGCGGAGGCGGTCGGCACGCCGGTCGGCCTGGGGCGCTCGATCTTCGCCATCCTCGACCAGCGGCTGATCGTCCACGCCCTGGAACGCCTGCGTCAGCGCCTGGCGCAGCACAGCCCGCGGCCGGTAGCCAATTTCGTCACGGCGCGCGGCGCCCATCTGCTGCGCGCGCAGATGGTGCCGCTGCAGGATGCCCGGGGCGAGCTGATCGGCTTCGTGCTGATTCTCGAGGACATCACCCGCTCGGTGGAGCTCAACAGCCGTCGTGACGCCCTACTGCTGCAGCTCACCGAGGGCAGCCGCGCCGCCCTGGGCAATATCCGCGCCGCCGCCGAGACGGTGCAGCAGTACCCGCAGATGGACGCCGAGCAACGCCAGCGTTTCGGCGCGGTGATTCTGGATGAGGCGCAACGCCTGTCCCAGCAGCTGCAGCAGACCCTGGCCCGGCATGCCGACATCCTCAGGCCGCAGTGGCCGCTGGAGGACATGCTGGCCAGCGACCTGCTGCTGGCGCTGCAACGCAACTTCGCCACGGTACTGGGGGTCACCGCGCACTACGGCGGCGATGATCGACCGCTGTGGCTGAGCCTGGACAGCTATTCCCTGGTGCAGGCCATGACCCAGCTGATGGGCGCGCTGGCGAACGCCTGCGGGGTGCGTGAGGTCGAGCTGGAACTGGCCGGCGAGGCCGGCTTCGCCCGCCTGGGGCTGCGCTGGAACGGCGCCGGTCTGGAGCCGGAAGTGCTGCACGAGTGGGAGGAGCGGCCGTTCAGCCTGGGCGGCGACGACCCCGGCGCCTCGACCCTGCGCGAGGTGCTGGAGCGCCACGGCGGCGAGCTCTGGTGCCAGACCGACCACGCCGCCGGCGTCGGCCGCCTGTGTCTGCAGTTGCCGATCATCGAGCCGCAGTCGCAGCCGGCGCAGTCGTCGCCGGCCCACGGGCGCCCGGTGTACTACGACTTCGACCTGTTCAGCCAGCCGGGGCAGACGCCGGAGCTGGATGAGCGGCCCCTGAGCGAACTGGCCTACACCGTGTTCGACACCGAGACCACCGGCCTGGCGCCGTCCGAGGGCGACGAGATCATCTCCATCGGCGCGGTGCGCATGGTCAATGGCCGGCTGCTCAAGCAGGAGTGCTTCGAGCAGTTGATCGACCCCCATCGCTCGATCCCGCGGGAATCGCAGCAGGTGCATGGCCTGACCCCGGAGCTGCTGGCCGGCCAGCCCGGTATCGCCCAGGTGCTGCCGCTGTTCCAGCGCTTTGCCGAAGACACGGTGCTGGTCGCGCACAACGCCGCGTTCGACATGCGTTTCCTGCAGCTCAAGGAGGAGCAGACGGGCGTGCGCTTCATCCAGCCGGTGCTCGACACCTTGCTGCTGTCGGCCCTGGTCCATCCCGGGCACAACCCCGACGAGCACCGTCTCGAGCAGATCGCCGCGCGCCTCGGTGTACAGGTGATCGGCCGGCATACCGCCCTGGGCGATGCCATGGTCACCGGCGAGGTGTTCCTGCGCCTGCTGCCGTTGCTCGCCGAGCGCGGCATCCACACCCTGCGCCAGGCCCGCGAGGCTTCGCAGAAGACCTTCTACGCCAAGCTCGAGTATTGAGCTTCGGCGCACGCCGAAAACAGCCGGGCAAAAAAAAGACCCGGCATGTGCCGGGTCAATAACCGTGATTAGCCTGATGAGGAGATAATCTGAAGAGTCCGACTGCCGGGCCCTAGAGCTTATCGGCTGATCTCGCGACCAGTTGAGTGAATAATAACAATTCTCATTTCGATGTCAACGCTCTTTCGCGAGAAATTCTGCGCGGCTGTGTGTGTTGGCGCGGGGGCTGTTTCTAGAGCGCGATCGGCGGCAGGCGCAGCTGGGTGATTTCCTTGTTCATCAGGTCGATGCGCCTGGCCATGCTTTCGATCAGGCTATGGGCGATCCGCGGGTTGCTCTGCATCAGGCTGAGGAACTGGTCCTTGGGGATCACCATCACCGTGCAGGGCTCGGTTGCCAGCACTGTGGCGCTGCGCTTCTCCCGGGTGAACACGGCCATGGCGCCGAAGATCTCGTCCTTTTGCACGTCACCAACCTTGTGTCCGTCGACGAAGGCCTCGGCATGGCCCTCGATGATGATGAACACGTGATCGGCGGCGTCGCCCTGGTGAATCAGTTCTTCGCCGGCGGCAAAGTGCTGGAAGCCGGTCGAGGTGCGCAGCTCCGGCTGCTTGAGGCGCGCCAGGGCATCGGAGAGCAGCGCGGTATGGCCGACCAGGTACTGGATGAACAGTTCCTGGCGCTGCTCGCTGGCGTAGATGTGCTTGAACACCTCGCCGCGGGAATAGGGCAGCAGGCTGAGGGGCTCTTCGCTGCGGTAGCGGCAGCTGGGCAGGTCGATGCCCTGGCGCAGGCCGACCAGGTCGCCCTCCTGCAGGTAGAACAGCGGGCGTTCATCGACCAAGGCGTGCAGCAGGCCATCCTCGATGATGAACAGCTGGTTGCTCGGCAGCTCCGGCGCCAGGTCGTCCACCTGCTCCAGCAGCAACGCTGGGCCACAGGGTTCCAGTCCGTCCAGCAGCTGGGCGGGGATGCTCTGCAGTCGACTGATCAGCTGGTCGGCGTAAGCCGGTTGCTCCCCGAGTAAATACATGGGCGTAATTCCTTGAACGGACTGGACTGACGAAGCGCACGGATGGCCCTGACACAATAGGTGGCGCCCGACTTCTGGTAAATCCCCGTAAGCAGAGGTTGTGAGCTAGCTCTTGTTGTGTGCCGCGCAGGCTTCCAGCTGGCCGTTCAGCTCCGCCTTGTGGGCGGGCGGCAGTTCGTTCCAGTGCACGTTCAGCAGCGCGCCCTCGATGGCGTAGAGCAGCACCTTGGAGGCGCGAAAGCCCCGGGCCCGGACGGCCTGGTAGGCGCTCACCGCGCCCAGCCGGCGCAGGTCGTTGGCGCTGTGGATGCCGGCGGCATGTAGCCACAGGGCCGAGGTCTTGCCGAGATTCTTCAGGTGTTGCAGTTCGTCGTTCATCAAGCCTCCTTGCGTCGCGAATGGGCGAAGCTGAATAACGAATGGAAGGCGATCAGCGTGCAATGCCTGCCAGTAAGTGTAGCGGCCAGCGAATCGGGCGCGGCCGGTCGGGATCTCCCCAGGCCTGCTGCAGCGCCGGCGTCAGCGCGCCGACCGGGTCGCGGCCGTGCTTGCGCTGCCAGCGCTGCACCGCCGACCAGGTGCGCAGATAGCCGGTCAGCTGGTCGAGGTTCCAGATCGCTTCGACGGCCAGTTCGGGCGCTTCGAGGCGGGGAAGGGGAAGCCGGATGTCGCGGTAGCCGGCGTCGACGCTGGCGCGACCGTCCAGCCAGTAGCCGGCCAGGGTGGTGCCGTAGAAATCCTCGATCAGCGCGTCCAGGCGGGCGTCGATCTGCATCAGGCCGTAGCACCAGGCGCAGAACAGGCCGTCGGCCCTGAGTAGCCGACCGACCTCGGCGAAGAATGCCGGGCCGGCGAACCAGTGCAGGGCCTGGGCGACCACGATCAGATCGAGGCTGGCAGATGGCAGGGGCAGCGCTTCGGCGCTGGCGGCGAACAGCTGGATGCCCTGCCAGTCGCGACCGGCACGCAGTTGCTCGAGGCTGGCGTCGCAGGCCAGTACCTGGGCGAAGTGCCGAAGCAGGGGGCGGCTCGCCTGGCCGTTGCCGCAGGCGATGTCCAGGGCGCGTTGGCGTTGCGGGCTGTGCTCGGCCAGCCAGTCGAACAGGGCGTCCGGGTACTGCGGGCGATAGCTGGCATAGGCGGCTGCGCCTGCTCCGAACAGCTCGGCCACCTCGCTCATGCTCATCGGGTCCGGTAACGCAGGCGCGTGCCGAAATTGACCGACATCAACAGTTCGTCGGCGGACAGGTCGGCGGGGAAGTAGGCGCCGGAAATCTGTGCGTGAGCCAGGCTGGCGCCTTCGAGGTGCGCCTCGCGCAGGTCCAAGCCGCGCAGGTCGGTGCCGCGGAAATAGGCGTCGCGGAAGTTGATGCCCTGGGCGTCGAGGGTGCGCAGATCGAGGCCGCGGAAGTCGCCGCCGCTGAGGTCGACTTCGACATCCCTGGGGCGCTGGGCATTGAAACCAGCGATGTTTTCCTCACGCAACAGGCGGTAGAGCGGGCTATCGAGTTGGCGTGGCTGGCTCATGGGGGAAACCTTCCTGGGTGGCGTCCCCCGCCAGTATAGAAGCCGCGGCGCGATCTGCCCGATCACGCCGTGGCAGTTCTTACAGCCCCGGCAGGCGCTGACGGATCTGCTTCACCAGGTTGTCCAGGCTGGCACTGTCGTGGGTCTCGACACGGCGGCTGTTGGCCTGTTCCTCCTCGCTGAGCGGCTCGCGGCTGGCCTGCTGGGCCTGGATCACTTCGAGGGTGGCGTCGGACGGGTCGACGCCGGCGGCCTGGCGCTGGCTCAGCCAGCTGGCGATGACGTCCTCGGGGGCGTGGCAGTCGAGGATCAGGAAGGGCACGGCGTTGGCTTCGGCGACCTGCCAGGCCGCCTGGCGCTGCGCCCGCTTGAGGTAGGTGGCGTCGATCACCACCGGAAAACCGGCATGCAGGGCGAGTTCGGCCAGGCGATGCAGGCGCTGGTAGGTGGCGAGGCTGGCATCCTCGCTGTAGATGCCGGCGCTCAACTGGCCCAGGTCGGCATTCGACTGCTCACCGAACAGGCGCTTGCGTTCGACGTCCGAGCGCAGACGCACGGCGCCCAGGGCTTCGACCAGGCGCATCGCCACGGAGCTCTTGCCGACGGCCGAAACCCCGTGGGTGACGGCCAGGAATGGCGTGGGAATGGCGCTGTAGCTTTCCGCCAGGGCGGCGTAACGGCGGTACTGGCGCAAAATCACCGCACGCTGCACCGCGTCCTCTTCCTGGCCGAGGCGGAACAGCGCGACCTTGCCGCGAACCATGGCGCGATAGGCCTTGTAGAAGTTCAGCAGCTCCAGCGCGGCGTAGTCGCCGGTGTATTCCAGCCAGGTGCTGACGAAGCGCCGCGACAGGCACTTGAGTCCGCGGTCCTCCAGGTCCATGGCGAGGAAGGCGGCGTCGGAGATGATGTCGATCAGGCGGAACGGTTCGTTGAACTCGATGCAGTCGAACAGCACCACCTGGCCGTCGAGCAGGGTCACGTTGCCCAGGTGGATATCGCCATGGCATTCGCGAATGAAGCCCTCGGTCTTGCGCTGGCCGAGCAGGGGTATCAGGCGCGCGTAGCTGCTCTCGGCCCAGGCCTGCAGGGCGTCCAGCTGTTGCAGGTCGGCCTGCTCCGAGAGCAGCGGGCGGATCTGCTCGAAATTCTGCAGCACCGGCGCCATGACCGCCTGGGCGCTGCCGAGCTGATGCTCCTGCGGCACTTGCGGGGCCTTGAGGTGGAATTCGGCGATCTGCCGGGCCAGGGCCTCGATATGGCCCTCGCTCAGCTCGCCGCGCGCCTGTACCTCGCCGAGCAGGTGCTCCTGGGGGAACTGGCGCATCTTCAGCGCGTACTCGATGACCGGGCCGTCGCCGGACAGTTGTGGGGCCTCGGCACTGCCGCTGATCGGCAGGACTTCCAGGTACAGGCCCTGGGTCAGGCGCTGGTTGAGGCGCAACTCCTCGTTGCAGAAGTGCTCGCGCGCCGCCAGTTCGGTGAAGTCGAGGAAGCCGAAATTCACCGGCTTCTTGATCTTGTAGGCATAGGGGCCGGTCAACAGGACCCAGGAGATATGCGTCTCGATGACCTGGAACCCGTCTACCGGGTGGGGGTAGAGGGCCGGGTTCTGCAGGGCGGCGATCAGGGCTTGGCTCACAGGCGATCCTTGGCGTTCGGGCAATAGAAGAGGCCGGCATTATGGCCGCTGTGAGCCGCTCTGCAAACCGCCTGGCGGCGCCTGCCCGTGCCCGGCAAAGTGCGTATAATGCCGCGCCATGACTCGTACCCGATCCCCCCGTTCCCGCTCCAAACGTCGCTCGCGCGGCCTGCGTCCCTGGCTTGGCTGGGCTTTCAAGCTCGGCCTGGTTGGCTTGGTCGTCCTGGCCGGTTTCGCCGTCTACCTCGATGCCGTGGTCCAGGAGAAGTTCTCCGGCAAGCGCTGGACCGTGCCCGCCAAGGTCTATGCCAGGCCCCTCGAGCTGTTCGTCGGCCAGAAGCTGGCCAAGGACGATTTTCTCAAGGAACTGGACGCCCTCGGCTATCGCCGTGAGAGCGCCGCCAATGGCCCCGGCGCCGTGGCGGTGGCCAGCAACAATATCGAGCTGCACACCCGTGGCTTCCAGTTCTACGAGAGCACCGAGCCGGCGCAGCGCGTGCGCGTGCGCTTCTCCGGCGATTACGTCGCCGGCCTCAACCAGGGCAATGGCGCCAACCTGGCGGTCGCGCGTCTTGAGCCGATGCTGATCGGCGGCCTGTATCCGGCGCACCAGGAAGACCGCGTGCTGATCAAGCTGGAGCAGGTGCCGCCCTATCTGGTGGAGACCCTGGTGGCGGTCGAGGATCGCGAGTTCTTCAACCACTTCGGCGTCTCGCCCAAGGGCATCGCCCGCGCGGTATGGATCAATGCCACGGCCGGCCAGCTGCGCCAGGGCGGCAGCACCCTGACCCAGCAGTTGGTGAAGAACTTCTACCTGACCAACGAGCGCAGCCTGACCCGCAAGGCCACCGAAGCGATGATGGCGGTGCTGCTGGAGCTGCATTACGACAAGAAGGACATTCTCGAGGCCTACCTCAACGAGGTCTTTCTCGGCCAGGACGGCCAGCGCGCGGTGCATGGTTTCGGCCTGGCCAGCCAGTACTTCTTCAGCCAGCCGCTGTCGGAGCTGAAGCTCGAGCAGGTTGCGCTGCTGGTCGGCATGGTCAAGGGGCCGACCTACTACAATCCCCGGCGCAATCCCGAACGCGCCCTCGAGCGGCGCAACCTGGTGCTCGACGTGCTCGTCGAGCAGGGCGTGGTAAGCACCGAGCAGGCCGAGGCGGCCAAGCGCAAGCCGCTCGACGTGACCCCGCGCGGCAGCCTGGCCGATAGTTCCTTCCCGGCCTTCCTCGATCTGGTCAAGCGCCAGCTGCGCCAGGACTATCGCGAGGCGGACCTGACCGAAGAGGGGCTGCGCATCTTCACCAGTTTCGACCCGATCCTCCAGCTCAAGGCCGAAACCGCCTTGGCCGACTCCCTGAAGCGCCTGTCCGGGCGCAAGGGCGTGGACCAGGTGGAGGCCGGGATGGTGGTGACCAATCCGGAAACCGGCGAGATCCAGGCGCTGATCGGCAGCCGCCAGCCGCGCTTCGCCGGCTTCAACCGGGCGCTGGATGCGCTGCGGCCGATCGGCTCGCTGATCAAGCCGGCGGTCTACCTGACGGCCCTGGAGCGCCCCAGCCAGTTCACCCTGACCAGCCTGCTGCAGGACCAGCCCTTCTCCATCAAGGGCCAGGACGGCCAGGTCTGGAGCCCGCAGAACTACGACCGCAAGGCCCATGGCACCATCTACCTGTACCAGGGCCTGGCCAACTCCTACAACCTGTCCACCGCCAAGCTCGGCCTGGAACTGGGCGTGCCGAATGTGCTCAAAACTCTTGAGCGTCTCGGTGTCGAGCGCAAGTGGCCGGCCTACCCCTCGATGTTGCTGGGGGCCGGTGCGCTGACGCCGATGGAGGTGGCGGACATGTACCAGACCCTGGCCAATGGTGGCTTCAATACCCCGTTGCGCGGCATTCGCAGCGTACTGACCGCCGAAGGCGAGCCGCTCAAGCGCTATCCCTACCAGATTCAGCAGCGCTTCGATGCCGGCGCCATCTACCTGCTGCAGAACGCCATGCAGCGCACCATGAGCGAAGGCACCGGCCGCTCGGTGTACGGCCAGCTGCCCCGCTCCTTGAATCTGGCGGGCAAGACCGGCACCAGCAACGACTCGCGCGACAGCTGGTTCGCCGGCTTCAGCCAGGACCTGCTGGCGGTGGTGTGGCTCGGGCGGGATGACAATGGCCCGACGCCGCTGACCGGCGCCACTGGCGCCTTGCAGGTGTGGACCGATTTCATGCGCAAGGCCGACCCGCTGCCGCTGGACATGCCGCTGCCGGACAACGTGGTGCAGGCCTGGGTCGATGCCCATAGCGGCCAGGGCTCGGATCCCAGCTGCCCGAACGCCGTGCAGATGCCGTATATTCGCGGCAGTGAGCCGGCGCCGGGACCAGGCTGCGGCATTCAGGCCCCGGTCGATTCGGTGATGGACTGGGTACGTGGCTGGTTGAATTAAGTGAGAGGGTGTGAAGTGATTAAGTGGTGGATTCCTGCTCTGACAGCCTCGATGGTGCTGGGTGGCTGCGCCAGCGTCCCGCGCGGTTCGATTCCGGTGGTCGACTCCAGCGGATCGGTCTACGACCAGCAGGAGGCGGGTGGCGGCAGCTATGGTCAGCCGGCCATCCAGCCTCAGGCCCAGGCCGTTCCGCAGGATTCCGGGGTGGTGGTGATGGTGCCCCAGGGCGCCGGCAGCTCGGCGCCGATCCAGACCTTCCCGGCACCGAGCGCGCCGATAGGCGGCGCCATCGACAGTTCACCGCTGGTCATCGGCGAGCCGCAGGGCGGTTACAGCGCGCCGGCCCCCTCGATGCCCAGTGGGATTCCCAGCAGTGGCGGGCTGGCTGCCGACGAGCAGTTGGATGGTCCGGTACTGGCGCTGCTCACCACGGCGCAGCAGCAGCAGGGTAGTGGTGACCTGAACGGCGCGGCCTCCAGTCTCGAGCGTGCCCAGCGCATCGCCCCGCGCGAGCCGCAGGTGCTCTATCGCCTGGCCGAAGTTCGTCTGGCCCAGGGCGATGCGGCGCAGGCCGAGCAGTTCGCCCGCCGCGGCCTGAGCTACGCCAGTGGCCGGCCGGCCCTGCAGGCCAGCCTGTGGAATCTGATAGCCCAGGCGCGTGAGCGTCAGGGTGATCCTGCCGGCGCCGCCCAGGCGCGCGAGCGGGCGCGGGTCAGTCTCTGATGGATGCGCGAGTGCCGGCTATCGCGGAGCAACTGCTACTGATCGAGCGCGAATTGCGTGCGCAGGGCTGGTGGAGCGAGCAGCCGCCCACCGCCCAGGCGTTGGCCAGCCGGCAGCCATTCTGTGTCGACAGCATGGCGCTCGAGCAGTGGTTGCAATGGATATTCCTGCCACGGATGAAACAGATGCTGGAGGCCGGGGCGGCGCTGCCCAGTGTTTCGGGTATCCAGCCGATGGCGGAGCAGGTCTATAGCGAACGCAGTGCCCAGGCTGCGGAACTGATTCGCCTGCTGGGCGAGTTCGATCGACTGATCGGCGGGACGGCCTGACGCCACGCCGATCCCGGCGCCTTACTTGCAGTTGTCGGCAATCGACTTCTGCGCCGTGCTGATGCGCTCCTGACGTTCCTTTTCGCTGAGTCGGCGCACCTCGCCACCTTCCTCCACGCGCACGCGCGGATTGTTCTGCAGTTGCGCCAGGTTGGTGCGCATGTTTTCGCAGTATTTCCTGCGTTCGGCCTCCTTGGCCGCGACCTGCTGCTTGACCTTCTCGTCGATGGCGGCCTGCTCTGGGTCGGCAATGCTCTCGAAGGTTGGTGCGGCTTGCTCTTGGGCGGAAGGCTTGGGCGGCGGTGCGGCGGTATTGATGGTGGTGGCCTGCGCACCTTGCGGCGGCTGCGCGCTGAAGTGGGTGACGCCCTGGGCGTCGACCCACTTGTACACCTGGCTGGCCATGGCGGTTCCGCTCAGGGCGAGCAGCAAGCTGCTGATGAGGATTGTGCGGCGCATGCTGTTTCCTTTTGATGTGCTGCGAAGGCTGAGGGCTACTATAACCAAATCGGCCCAATCTTCATCCTGCGCCACGTCACAGCAGAAGATTGCGCAAAGCGTCACGCGCCGCTTGACTTGCCTTCGCCGAATCCGAACAATCCAACGTTCGCTGTAGTGGAGTCCGCCGCAAGTGTCCTCCAGCTCAGCAACAAGAGGCGCTACCCGTGCCGAACCGTGTTACCCGCAACGCGTTACCTCGCGCTGGGAGGGGCAGTCCCGCAAGACCATGGGCTGTTCCGTTACTCGTCATGCCGATGTCCAGAGTTCACGATCACAGTCGTGCAAGTCAGCTGACCAGTAAGACCTACTAAGAGTCACTCGTTGTCGGGTGGCATTCTGGCGTTCAAGAGGTGAACAACGTGGAGCTTTTATCCGGCGCTGAAATGGTCGTCCGCTTTTTGCGTGACGAAGGCGTTAAGAACATCTATGGGTACCCGGGCGGTGCTCTCCTGCATATCTACGATGCCCTGTTCAAGGAACCGGAAGTCAATCACATCCTGGTTCGCCACGAGCAAGCGGCAACCCATATGGCTGACGGCTACGCCCGCGCCACCGGCAAGGCCGGCGTGGTGCTGGTGACTTCCGGTCCGGGTGCGACCAATGCCATCACCGGTATCGCCACCGCCTACATGGATTCGATTCCGATGGTGGTGCTGTCCGGTCAGGTGCCGAGCAACATGGTCGGTACCGACGCCTTCCAGGAAACCGACATGATCGGCATCTCCCGGCCGATCGTGAAACACAGCTTCATGATCAAGCATGCCTCGGAGATTCCTGAGGTAATGAAGAAGGCGTTCTATATCGCCCAGTCCGGCCGTCCAGGCCCGGTGGTCGTGGACATACCCAAGGACATGACCAATCCGGCGGAGAAGTTCGAATACGTCTACCCGAAGAAGGCCAAGCTGCGCTCCTACAGCCCGGCCATGCGTGGCCATTCCGGGCAGATCCGCAAGGCGGCCGAGCTGCTCCTGAGCGCCAAGCGCCCGGTGGTCTACTCCGGTGGTGGTGTGATCATGGGCGGTGCCGCGGCGCCACTGACCGAGCTGGCGCAGATGCTCAATCTGCCGGTGACCAATACCCTGATGGGGCTGGGCGGCTATCCCGGCGGTGATCGTCAGTTCCTCGGCATGCTCGGCATGCATGGCAGCTACACCGCCAACCTGGCGATGCACCATGCCGACGTGATCCTGGCGGTCGGCGCGCGTTTCGACGACCGCGTGATCAATGGCGCCGGCAAGTTCTGCCCGAATGCCAAGATCATCCATATCGACATCGACCCGGCTTCGATCTCCAAGACCATCAAGGCCGACATCCCGATCGTCGGGCCGGTCGACAGCGTGCTGACCGAGATGGTCGCGATCCTCAAGGAGATCGGCCAGGCTCCGAGCAAGGAAGCGCTGTCCAGCTGGTGGAAGCAGATCGAGGAGTGGCGCGGCAGTCGCGGCATGTTCCCTTACGACAAGGGCGACGGCAGCATCATCAAGCCGCAGACCGTGATCGAGACGCTCTGCGAGGTCACCCAGGGCGACGCCTTCGTCACCTCCGACGTTGGTCAGCACCAGATGTTCGCGGCGCAGTACTACCGCTTCAACAAGCCCAATCGCTGGATCAACTCCGGCGGCCTCGGCACCATGGGCTTCGGTCTGCCGGCCGCGATGGGCGTGAAGCTGAGCTTCCCGGATGATCACGTGGCCTGCGTGACCGGCGAAGGCAGCATCCAGATGAACATCCAGGAGCTGTCGACCTGCCTGCAGTACGACCTGCCGGTGAAGATCGTCAACCTGAACAACGGCGCCCTCGGCATGGTCCGTCAGTGGCAGGACATGATGTACAGCAGCCGTCACTCGCACTCCTACATGGAGTCGTTGCCGGACTTCGTCAAGCTGGCCGAGGCCTATGGCCATGTCGGCATGCGCATTACCGAGCTGAAAGACCTCAAGCCGATGATGGAGCAGGCCTTCGCGATGAAGGATCGCCTGGTGTTCCTCGACATCCAGGTCGACACCAGCGAGCACGTCTATCCGATGCAGATCAAGGACGGGGCGATGCGCGATATGTGGCTGAGCAAGACGGAGCGGACCTAACCATGCGACACATTATTTCCTTGCTGCTGGAAAACGAGCCAGGCGCATTGTCCCGTGTGGTTGGGCTGTTCTCGCAGCGCAACTACAACATCGAAAGCCTGACCGTGGCGCCGACCGAAGATCCGACGCTGTCGCGTCTGACGCTCACGACGGTGGGACATGATGAGGTAATCGAGCAGATCACCAAGAACCTCAACAAGCTGATCGAGGTGGTGAAGCTGGTCGACCTGTCGGAAAGCGCTCACATCGAGCGTGAGCTGATGCTGGTCAAGGTCAAGGCCACCGGTGCCCAGCGCGCCGAGGTCAAGCGCACCACCGACATCTTCCGTGGGCAGATCGTCGACGTGAATACCAGCGTGTACACCATTCAGCTGGCCGGCACGAGCGACAAGCTGGACAGCTTCATCCAGGCCATCGGCACCGCGTCGATTCTGGAAACCGTACGCAGTGGTGTTACTGGCATCGCCCGGGGCGACAAGGTGCTGAGTATCTGACTGCCATGCTGAAGAAAGCCCCGCCCAGTGCGGGGCTTTTTTTCGGTTCTTCGCGGACTCTGGGGAAAGAGCGAGTTGACAGTCAGGGAAATGGGTAGATTGGCAGTCGCCAAACACACCAACTCCCAGTCCCTGCTGTCGCCGTGCATCCTATTGATCTTGCCGCTTTCTGGCCAGGCTACGAGGTCGTCGCCTGCCGCCCCGCCGCTGAAAACACCCTGCTGATTGAGCTGGAGCCCCAGGCCAACCGGCTACCCCAGTGTGGGCGCTGTGGCCAGCCCTGTCCGTTGATCCACGAACGGCGCATGCGCCAGGTGCGTGACCGTGACCTGCTGGATCGGCGTGTTGTTCTGCAGTTACCCGTGCGCCGCATCGACTGCCTGACCTGTGGACGCGTGACCGAGCGTATCGACTGGTTGGGACCGGCCGCACGCCTGACTCGGCGCTTGCAGATCTGGCTCGAAGGCCTGTTGCAGCTCTTGCCGATAAGCCATGTCAGTCGCCTGACCGGCTTGCACTGGCACACCCTCAAGGCCATCGACAAGCGTCGATTGGAAGCCGCAGTGGGCGCCTTCGAGCCCGCTGACGTGCGGCGCTTGGTGATGGACGAGTTCGCCCTGCACAAGGGCCATCGCTACGCCACGGTGATCATGGATGCCGAGCGAACCCGCGTGCTGTGGGTCGGGCACGGCAACAGCCGCGAGGCTGTTCGGCCGTTCTTCGAGCTGCTTGGCGAGCGCTGCCAGCAGATCGAGGCGGTGGCGATGGACATGAACACGGCCTTCGACCTGGAGGTGAAGCGCCATTGCCCGCGGGCCGAGGTGGTGTACGACCTGTTCCATGTGGTGGCGCGCTACGGCCGCGAGGTGATCGACCGTATCCGCGTCGACCAGGCCAACCTGCTACGGCATGACAAACCGGCGCGCCAAGTGGTCAAGCGCAGTCGCTGGTTGCTGCTGCGCAACCGGGCCAACCTCAAGAGCGAGCAGGCGGTGCAGTTGCAGGAGCTGCTGCAAGCCAATCAATCACTGGCCACCGTCTACCTGCTCAAGGATGCGCTCAAGGACATCTGGTACGCGCCCGGCGTCTGGGAGGGCTGGCGGCGCTGGCGGCGCTGGCGGCGCTGGCGGGACTGGCAACGGCACGTCCGGGACAGTAGCCTGGCGCCGCTGCAGCGCTTCGCCAAGAACCTCAGGCGTTACCTCCGCGGCATCCTCGCCAGTGCCCGCTTCCCGATGCACACCAGCGTGCTGGAGGGGGTGAACAACCGCATCAAGGTCATCAAGCGCATGGCCTATGGCTTCCGCGACTCGGACTACTTCTTCCTGAAAATCAAGGCCGCCTTCCCCGGGAAAGTGCGATGAACCTTTTTTCGCCGCAGGTTATTGCTGGCGATTCCAGAAGGCCGCGATCAGTGGATCCTTGAGGCGCTTTTGCAGCGCGAACAGGCCGATATCGTAGGCGGTCAATGGCGGCTGAATGTCGTAGATGCGAATGCGTGCGGTCAGCGGGCTGTTGTCGAGGACGATCTGCGGCACCACGCCTATGCCGAACCCCAGGCTCACCATGCTCACGATAGCTTCGTTGCCGCTCACCTGGGCGTAGATGCGCGGTTTGATGTTGTGGCTTTTCAGCCACCGGTCGGTCCGGGTTCTGGCCAGGCCTTCTTCCGATAGGATCATTGGCACATCTTTCCAGCTTTCCGCGTCGGGGTGGATCAGTTGGTCTTCGGTCAGTAGCTGTGGCGACTGCGGGCCGATGAAGCGCAACTCGGAGCGGGTGATCGACTGAAAATCGATGCCGGCGGGTAAGTGGTCGGGGCGGGCGCCGATGGCGAGATCTTCCAGTCCTTGCTGTACCCGCTCGACGGCTCTTGCCGGGTCGCCGGTGTGCAGCTTCATTTCGATGCGCGGGTAGTCCTGTCGAAAGCTGCTGAGGATGTCGTAGAGGAAGCTGTAGCTGGCCGTGACGGAGCAGTACAGGGAGAGTTCGCCGTGCAGAACCAGCTGGTCCTGCCGGAACGCCTGGCGAATGGCCTGCCAGCCATTCATGACCTCGCTGGCGTACTCGCGGAACTGCTGCCCCTCACGGGTCAGTCGGACCGAGCGATTGTCGCGCAGGAACAGCGGTGCGCCGAGTTCATCTTCCAGCTGCTTGATGCAGCGACTGAGTGCGGAGGGGCTGACGTGCTGCTCGTGGCTGGTTTTGCCGAAGTGCAGGTTGTCTGCCAGGGCAAGAAAAAGCTTGAGGGCGTGGCTGTCCATTTATGTTTCGTATTTCGGCATGTTGTGTTGCAAATATATCATTTTACGCAACGGTGCGGATCACTTAAGGTGCCTCTTGTCACGGTGCCTTTGCGCCCCACTCCTTTCGATTCAAAAGAGCCAAGAACATGAAAGTTTATTACGACAAAGACTGCGACCTCTCCATCATCCAGGGCAAGAAAGTCGCCATCATCGGTTACGGTTCCCAGGGGCATGCCCAGGCGTGCAACCTGAAGGACTCCGGTGTCGACGTCACCATCGGTCTGCGCAAGGGCTCGGCTACTGTCGCCAAGGCCGAGGCCCACGGCCTGAAGGTCACCGACGTTGCCTCCGCTGTCGCGGCTGCCGACCTGGTGATGATCCTCACTCCGGACGAGTTCCAGGGCCAGCTGTACAGGAACGAGATCGAGCCGAACATCAAGCAGGGTGCGACCCTGGCTTTCTCCCACGGTTTCGCCATCCACTACAATCAGGTAGTCCCGCGTGCCGACCTCGACGTGATCATGATCGCGCCCAAGGCCCCGGGCCACACCGTGCGTTCCGAGTTCGTCAAGGGCGGTGGTATCCCTGATCTGATCGCGATCTACCAGGACGCCTCCGGTAACGCCAAGAACGTCGCCCTGTCCTACGCCTCCGGTGTCGGCGGCGGTCGTACCGGCATCATCGAAACCACCTTCAAGGACGAAACCGAAACCGACCTGTTCGGTGAGCAGGCCGTTCTCTGTGGCGGTTGCGTCGAGCTGGTCAAGGCTGGCTTCGAAACCCTGGTCGAGGCCGGCTATGCCCCGGAAATGGCCTACTTCGAGTGCCTGCACGAGCTGAAGCTGATCGTCGACCTGATGTACGAGGGCGGCATCGCCAACATGAACTACTCGATCTCCAACAACGCCGAGTACGGCGAGTACGTGACCGGTCCGGAAGTGATCAACGAGGAGTCGCGCAAGGCCATGCGCAACGCCCTGAAGCGCATCCAGGACGGTGAGTACGCGAAGATGTTCATCAGCGAAGGTGCTACAAACTATCCGTCGATGACCGCCAAGCGCCGCAACAACGCGGCCCATGGCATCGAGATTATCGGTGAGCAGCTGCGTTCGATGATGCCGTGGATCTCCGCCAACAAGATCGTCGACAAGAGCAAGAACTAAGCCCTGTCGGTGTGAGAAAGAACGCGGCCCTGGCCGCGTTTTTTCGTTCTATCGCAAGGCTTCTGGTATAAAGCCTGATTGCTGAGCCTGGGCAGTGGCGAGTTGGCACTGCCGCTGTCTGGCGAAATTCTCCCTATACGTTGCAAGGTGTTGTTCATGAGCGAGCGTCCAGAAGCGCCCAACGCGGCCTCCGACGAAGAGAGCCTGCTACCGATCGATGAGCATGTCGAGGAAGGCCATGATGATGAGGGGCGCAAGGTTCGCCATCGTGGGGTCTACCTGCTGCCCAACCTGTTCACCACGGCGAATCTGTTTGCCGGCTTCTACGCCATCATCAATGCCATGAACGGTAATTTCTATGTGGCCGCGGCCGCAGTGTTCGTGGCCATGGTGCTGGATAGTCTCGATGGTCGAGTGGCACGCCTGACTAATACGCAGAGCGCCTTTGGTGCCGAATACGACTCTCTGTCCGACATGGTCGCCTTCGGTGTGGCGCCTGCGCTGTTGGCGTTCGAGTGGGCCCTGGGCAGCATGGGCAAGGTGGGCTGGATGGTGGCGTTCATATACGTCGCCGGAGCGGCGCTGCGCCTCGCGCGCTTCAATACCCAGATCGGTACGACCGACAAACGCTTCTTCATCGGCTTGGCCAGTCCGGCGGCGGCCGGTGTGGTCGCGGGCACGGTCTGGGCCTTCAGTGACTTCGGCATCAAGGGTTCCAACATGGCCTTTGGTGTGGCGGTGCTGGTGGCGGCCGCCGGCATGCTGATGGTCAGCAATATCAAGTACTACAGCTTCAAGGATCTGGACCTGAAGGGGCGCGTGCCCTTTGTTGCGATCCTTGCCGTTGTGCTGCTCTTTGCGGTGGTGTTCAGTGATCCGCCGCGCATACTGCTGATCATCTTCCTGGCCTATGCCGCGTCCGGTCCGTTGCAGTACCTCCTGCTGTTGCGTCGGCGCAAGTCGGTAAAGTGATCTAGCGTCCGGTCGACGCCGCAACCCGTGGTGCGGCGTCGGCGGGCGGCAGTCAGGCCTGCCCATTCCTGTCCCCTCTCTCTGTCCTCTGTGCCGCTGGCCTTCTTGCTAGTGCGCACTGGGTGTTCTCTCGCTGGGCTTCGGTGCTCCCCTATCTGTATTCGTTCGATAGGGCGGCCATGTATGGTGCTTGGTTGTGGGTGCCTTCTATGCGGCTATTGGGTTTCTGCTTGGTATCGGTCTACGGCTATTTCGGTCCGGACGGTTTGGGCTGTAGACGACGCTCTGGGTCTCGGGCGCACGGGTCACGTCAATTCCCTGGAATTGGGATGAGAGGGGGCTGTAGTAAGGCGTTCGCGCTATGTATTGGAAAGAATTCGATAAAGAGTTGACCTGCTGCGTGCGGGGCCTATAATGCGCGCCTTCTCCGGCGTAAGCCTCTTATAAAACGCTTTGCAAAACAAAGGGTTAAGTTTAGATAAGGGGTTGCAACGCAGCGCAGGCGGCGTAGAATGCGTCGGGCTGACAGGGTGGCAAGTTGATCCTGTCGGTGCTTCGATTGAGTGGGGCGAGAGCGGTTGAAAAGGTGGTTGACAGTGGTTTTGAGCGCTGTAGAATTCGCCTCCCGCTGACGAGAAGCTGAAGGTTGATCGAAGGCGCAGGTGGTTGAAGTAGAAAAGAAATTTTCGAAACTGCTTGACGGAAGATGAGGCTGCTGTAGAATGCGCGCCTCGGTTGAGACGAAAGACTTAACCAACTGTTCTTTAACAACTGAATCAAGCAATTCGTGTGGGTGCTTGTGGGGTAAGACTGATAGTCAACTGATTATCAGCATCACAAAGCAACACTCGTTAATTCGAGAGTTAACTCTTTTAAGTAAGAGGTTTGCGATTGCTGAGCCAAGTTTAGGGTTTTCTCAAAACCCAAGCAGTATTGAACTGAAGAGTTTGATCATGGCTCAGATTGAACGCTGGCGGCAGGCCTAACACATGCAAGTCGAGCGGATGAGGGTAGCTTGCTACCTGATTCAGCGGCGGACGGGTGAGTAATGCCTAGGAATCTGCCTGGTAGTGGGGGACAACGTTTCGAAAGGAACGCTAATACCGCATACGTCCTACGGGAGAAAGTGGGGGATCTTCGGACCTCACGCTATCAGATGAGCCTAGGTCGGATTAGCTAGTTGGTGAGGTAATGGCTCACCAAGGCGACGATCCGTAACTGGTCTGAGAGGATGATCAGTCACACTGGAACTGAGACACGGTCCAGACTCCTACGGGAGGCAGCAGTGGGGAATATTGGACAATGGGCGAAAGCCTGATCCAGCCATGCCGCGTGTGTGAAGAAGGTCTTCGGATTGTAAAGCACTTTAAGTTGGGAGGAAGGGTTGTAACCTAATACGTTGCAATTTTGACGTTACCGACAGAATAAGCACCGGCTAACTCTGTGCCAGCAGCCGCGGTAATACAGAGGGTGCAAGCGTTAATCGGAATTACTGGGCGTAAAGCGCGCGTAGGTGGTTTGTTAAGTTGGATGTGAAAGCCCCGGGCTCAACCTGGGAACTGCATCCAAAACTGGCAAGCTAGAGTACGGTAGAGGGTGGTGGAATTTCCTGTGTAGCGGTGAAATGCGTAGATATAGGAAGGAACACCAGTGGCGAAGGCGACCACCTGGACTGATACTGACACTGAGGTGCGAAAGCGTGGGGAGCAAACAGGATTAGATACCCTGGTAGTCCACGCCGTAAACGATGTCAACTAGCCGTTGGAATCCTTGAGATTTTAGTGGCGCAGCTAACGCATTAAGTTGACCGCCTGGGGAGTACGGCCGCAAGGTTAAAACTCAAATGAATTGACGGGGGCCCGCACAAGCGGTGGAGCATGTGGTTTAATTCGAAGCAACGCGAAGAACCTTACCTGGCCTTGACATGCTGAGAACTTTCCAGAGATGGATTGGTGCCTTCGGGAACTCAGACACAGGTGCTGCATGGCTGTCGTCAGCTCGTGTCGTGAGATGTTGGGTTAAGTCCCGTAACGAGCGCAACCCTTGTCCTTAGTTACCAGCACGTTATGGTGGGAACTCTAAGGAGACTGCCGGTGACAAACCGGAGGAAGGTGGGGATGACGTCAAGTCATCATGGCCCTTACGGCCAGGGCTACACACGTGCTACAATGGTCGGTACAAAGGGTTGCCAAGCCGCGAGGTGGAGCTAATCCCATAAAACCGATCGTAGTCCGGATCGCAGTCTGCAACTCGACTGCGTGAAGTCGGAATCGCTAGTAATCGTGAATCAGAATGTCACGGTGAATACGTTCCCGGGCCTTGTACACACCGCCCGTCACACCATGGGAGTGGGTTGCACCAGAAGTAGCTAGTCTAACCGCAAGGGGGACGGTTACCACGGTGTGATTCATGACTGGGGTGAAGTCGTAACAAGGTAGCCGTAGGGGAACCTGCGGCTGGATCACCTCCTTAATCGACGACATCAGCTTCCTTATAAGCTCCCACACGAATTGCTTGATTCATTGCGAAAGACGATTGGGTCTGTAGCTCAGTTGGTTAGAGCGCACCCCTGATAAGGGTGAGGTCGGCAGTTCGAATCTGCCCAGACCCACCAATTGTTGTGGGGTTTGGCCTTGGTAGAATATGGGGCCATAGCTCAGCTGGGAGAGCGCCTGCCTTGCACGCAGGAGGTCAGCGGTTCGATCCCGCTTGGCTCCACCACTTACAGCATCGTTGTGTAGAGTTCAGAAATGAACATTCCTGAGATCGTCAGTTGAATGTTGATTTCTGGTCTTTGACCAGTACGAAAATCGTTCTTTAAAAATTTGGGTATGTGATAGAAGTGACTGATTAATTACTTTCACTGGTAATTAATTTGGTCAAGGTAAAATTTGCGTTGTTCTCAAGTGCAAATTTTCGGCGAATGTCGTCTTCACGTTATAGACAATAACCAGATTGCTTGGGGTTATATGGTCAAGTGAAGAAGCGCATACGGTGGATGCCTTGGCAGTCAGAGGCGATGAAAGACGTGGTAGCCTGCGATAAGCTTCGGGGAGTCGGCAAACAGACTTTGATCCGGAGATCTCTGAATGGGGGAACCCACCCAGCATAAGCTGGGTATCACACACTGAATACATAGGTGTGTGAGGCGAACCAGGGGAACTGAAACATCTAAGTACCCTGAGGAATAGAAATCAACCGAGATTCCCTTAGTAGTGGCGAGCGAACGGGGACTAGCCCTTAAGCTTCTTTGATTTTAGCGGAACGCTCTGGAAAGTGCGGCCATAGTGGGTGATAGCCCTGTACGCGAAAGGATCTTAGAAGTGAAATCGAGTAGGACGGAGCACGAGAAACTTTGTCTGAATATGGGGGGACCATCCTCCAAGGCTAAATACTACTGACTGACCGATAGTGAACCAGTACCGTGAGGGAAAGGCGAAAAGAACCCCGGAGAGGGGAGTGAAATAGAACCTGAAACCGTATGCGTACAAGCAGTGGGAGCCTACTTTGTTGGGTGACTGCGTACCTTTTGTATAATGGGTCAGCGACTTATATTCAGTGGCGAGCTTAACCGAATAGGGGAGGCGTAGCGAAAGCGAGTCTTAATAGGGCGTTTAGTCGCTGGGTATAGACCCGAAACCGGGCGATCTATCCATGGGCAGGTTGAAGGTTAGGTAACACTGACTGGAGGACCGAACCGACTACCGTTGAAAAGTTAGCGGATGACCTGTGGATCGGAGTGAAAGGCTAATCAAGCTCGGAGATAGCTGGTTCTCCTCGAAAGCTATTTAGGTAGCGCCTCGTGTATCACTGCTGGGGGTAGAGCACTGTTTCGGCTAGGGGGTCATCCCGACTTACCAAACCGATGCAAACTCCGAATACCAGCAAGTGTCAGCACGGGAGACACACGGCGGGTGCTAACGTCCGTCGTGAAAAGGGAAACAACCCAGACCGTCAGCTAAGGTCCCAAAGTTATGGTTAAGTGGGAAACGATGTGGGAAGGCTTAGACAGCTAGGAGGTTGGCTTAGAAGCAGCCACCCTTTAAAGAAAGCGTAATAGCTCACTAGTCGAGTCGGCCTGCGCGGAAGATGTAACGGGGCTCAAACCATACACCGAAGCTACGGGTTCATCTTAGGATGAGCGGTAGAGGAGCGTTCTGTAAGCCTGTGAAGGTGAGTTGAGAAGCTTGCTGGAGGTATCAGAAGTGCGAATGCTGACATGAGTAACGACAATGCGAGTGAAAAACTCGCACGCCGAAAGACCAAGGTTTCCTGCGCAACGTTAATCGACGCAGGGTGAGTCGGCCCCTAAGGCGAGGCAGAAATGCGTAGTCGATGGGAAACGGGTTAATATTCCCGTACTTCTAGTTACTGCGATGGAGGGACGGAGAAGGCTAGGCCAGCACGGCGTTGGTTGTCCGTGTTTAAGGTGGTAGGCAGAGTGCTTAGGTAAATCCGGGCGCTTAATGCCGAGAGCTGATGACGAGCGTTCTTTTAGAATGCGAAGTGGTTGATGCCATGCTTCCAGGAAAAGCTTCTAAGCTTCAGGTAACTAGGAACCGTACCCCAAACCGACACAGGTGGTTAGGTAGAGAATACCAAGGCGCTTGAGAGAACTCGGGTGAAGGAACTAGGCAAAATGGCACCGTAACTTCGGGAGAAGGTGCGCCGGTGAGGGTGAAGCATTTACTGCGTAAGCTCATGCCGGTCGAAGATACCAGGCCGCTGCGACTGTTTATTAAAAACACAGCACTCTGCAAACACGAAAGTGGACGTATAGGGTGTGACGCCTGCCCGGTGCCGGAAGGTTAATTGATGGGGTTAGCGAAAGCGAAGCTCTTGATCGAAGCCCCGGTAAACGGCGGCCGTAACTATAACGGTCCTAAGGTAGCGAAATTCCTTGTCGGGTAAGTTCCGACCTGCACGAATGGCGTAACGATGGCGGCGCTGTCTCCACCCGAGACTCAGTGAAATTGAAATCGCTGTGAAGATGCAGTGTATCCGCGGCTAGACGGAAAGACCCCGTGAACCTTTACTATAGCTTTGCACTGGACTTTGAGTTTACTTGTGTAGGATAGGTGGGAGGCTTTGAAGCGTGGACGCCAGTTCGCGTGGAGCCATCCTTGAAATACCACCCTGGTAACCTTGAGGTTCTAACTCTGGTCCGTTATCCGGATCGAGGACAGTGTATGGTGGGTAGTTTGACTGGGGCGGTCTCCTCCTAAAGAGTAACGGAGGAGTACGAAGGTGCGCTCAGACCGGTCGGAAATCGGTCGTAGAGTATAAAGGCAAAAGCGCGCTTGACTGCGAGACAGACACGTCGAGCAGGTACGAAAGTAGGTCTTAGTGATCCGGTGGTTCTGTATGGAAGGGCCATCGCTCAACGGATAAAAGGTACTCCGGGGATAACAGGCTGATACCGCCCAAGAGTTCATATCGACGGCGGTGTTTGGCACCTCGATGTCGGCTCATCACATCCTGGGGCTGAAGCCGGTCCCAAGGGTATGGCTGTTCGCCATTTAAAGTGGTACGCGAGCTGGGTTTAGAACGTCGTGAGACAGTTCGGTCCCTATCTGCCGTGGACGTTTGAGATTTGAGAGGGGCTGCTCCTAGTACGAGAGGACCGGAGTGGACGAACCTCTGGTGTTCCGGTTGTCACGCCAGTGGCATTGCCGGGTAGCTATGTTCGGAAAAGATAACCGCTGAAAGCATCTAAGCGGGAAACTTGCCTCAAGATGAGATCTCACTGGAGCCTCGAGCTCCCTAAAGGGCCGTCGAAGACTACGACGTTGATAGGTGGGGTGTGTAAGCGCTGTGAGGCGTTGAGCTAACCCATACTAATTGCCCGTGAGGCTTGACCATATAACACCCAAACAATTTGTTGTTTGTGTGTCAGACGGCTGAAGTCGACAACAAACCGAAAATTTGCCAGAACACGCAATACCGCATATCACATACCCAATTCGGGGAAGCGCCTCAACCGCGACTCCCCTGCTGAATTGCTTGACGACCATAGAGCGTTGGAACCACCTGATCCCATCCCGAACTCAGTAGTGAAACGATGCATCGCCGATGGTAGTGTGGGGTTTCCCCATGTGAGAGTAGGTCATCGTCAAGCACCTATCCCAAACCCCCGACCCGCGTAAGCAGGTCGGGGGTTTGTCTTTGTGCGCAGGAAAAGTCCGTTGGGCTTCACTGGAAGTCGCGGCTGCGCACCGCCAGCCCGGCCAACAGCGGGGTCAGGTCCAGCAGGCGGCCGGCGATCACATGGCGGACGTCCGAGGCCTCTTCCAGATGGCCATCGACCTGCAGCAACTGCGCTTCCAGCAGCACGCGGCGCTGACGTTCTGCCAGGTCGCGCCAGACCACCACATTGATCATGCCGTGTTCGTCCTCCAGGGAGACAAAGGTCACGCCGGCGGCGGTTTGCGGACGCTGGCGACCGACCACCAGGCCGGCGACGCTGAGGCTACGGCCATGGCCGATAGCCCGTAGCTCTCGCGAGCTGCGACAGCGTCTGCGCTCCAGCTCGCCGCGCAGCAAGGACAGCGGGTGGGGCCCAAGGGTGGTGCCCAGCGTGGCGTAGTCGGCCTGCAGGTTTTCCCCTAGCGTCGGCTGGGGCAGGGGGACTGGCGCCTCGGCCTGGGCGGGCAGGTGGGCGAACAGGGGCGTCTGCTCCTCGATACCGGCGACTGACCAGCGAGCCCGGTGACGGTCGCCGGCCAGTCCCTGCAGGCCGCCGGCGTCGGCCAGTTGGGCGAGGGTGCGGGAGTCGAGCTCGGCGCGCCTGGCCAGGTCGTACGCATCCTCAAAGGGGGCTGCTGTTCTGGCCGCTTCGATACGCCGCCCAGCGGATTCGTGCAGGCCGCGGACCATGCGCAAGCCGAGGCGGATGGCCGCTTGGCCAGTGTCGGTCTCCAGGGTGCAATCCCAGTTGCTGCAACACACGTCCGCAGGGCGCGTCTCGATTCCGTGGCGGCGGGCGTCCTGCAGCAGCTGGTCGGGGCTGTAGAAGCCCATCGGCCAGCTGTTGATCAGGGCGCAGGTGAAGGCCGCCGGTTCGTGGCACTTGAGCCAGCAACTGGCGTAGGTCAGCAGGGCGAAGCTGGCGGCATGGGACTCGGGGAAACCATAGCTGCCGAAGCCCTTGATCTGCTCGAAGATGCGCGCGGCGAATTCGCCGCTATAGCCGCGGGCGAGCATGCCCTGGGTCAGACGCTGGCGATGTGGCTCGAGGCCGCCATGGCGTTTCCAGGCGGCCATGGCGCGACGCAGCTGGTCAGCTTCGCCCGGACTGTAGCCGGCCGCGACTATGGCCAGCTCCATGACCTGCTCCTGGAACAGCGGAACGCCGAGGGTACGCTCGAACACCTGGCGCAGTTCCTCCGAGGGATAGCTGACCGCTTCCTCGCCATTGCGCCGGCGCAGGTAGGGGTGGACCATGTCGCCCTGGATCGGCCCCGGGCGGACGATGGCGACTTCGATGACCAGATCGTAGAAGCACCTGGGCTTGAGTCGCGGCAACATGGCCATCTGCGCCCGCGACTCGATCTGGAACACGCCGATGGTGTCGGCGCGGCTGATCATCGCGTAGGTCTGCGGGTCTTCGGCCGGGATGCTGGCCAGGCTCAGGTCGCGGCCACGATAGCGGCGCAGCAGGTCGAAGGTGCGGCGCAGGGCGCTGAGCATGCCCAGGGCGAGGATGTCGACCTTGAGCAGGCCGAGCATGTCCAGGTCGTCCTTGTCCCACTGGATGATGGTGCGCTCGGCCATGGCTGCGTTTTCCACCGGTACCAGGCTGTGCAGGGGCTGCTCGGAGATGACGAAACCGCCCGGATGCTGGGACAGGTGGCGGGGGAAGCCGATCAGCTCGGCGCTGAGGGTCAGCACCCGGCGCAGCAGCGGACTGTCGGGATCGAAACCGGCCTCCAGCAGCTGCTCGGCCGGCGGCAGTCGGTCGCTCCAGCGTCCGCAGCAGGCGGCCAGGGCGTTGAGCTGGTCAGGTGGCAGGCCGAGGGCCTTGCCGACATCGCGCACGGCGCCGGCGCCATGGTAGGTGCTGACCACGGCGGTGAGCGCGGCACGCTCGCGGCCATAGCGCTGGAACACATACTGCAGCACTTCTTCCCGGCGCTCGTGCTCGAAGTCGACGTCGATGTCCGGCGGCTCGTTGCGCTCCCGGGAGATGAAGCGCTCGAACAGCATGTTCATCCGCGCCGGATCCAGTTCGGTGATGCCCAGGGCGTAGCACACCGCCGAGTTGGCCGCCGAACCGCGGCCCTGGCAGAGGATGTTCTGGCTGCGGGCGAAGCGCACGATGTCGTGCACCGTGAGGAAATAGCTCTCATAGCCCAGCTCGGCGATCAGCGCCAGTTCGCGCTCGATCAGCTGCCGGGCTTTCTGTGGCGCGCCCTGGGGCCAGCGCCAGGCCATGCCCTGCTCGGTCAGTTGGCGCAGCCAGGTGCTTGGCGTCTGGCCCTGGGGGACCAGTTCGCGCGGGTATTGGTAGTGCAGTTCGCTGAGGTCGAACCGACAGCGCCGGGCAATGCGCAAGGTCTCTTCCAGCAGTTGCGGGGGATAGAGCCCGGCCAGCGCCTGCGGGGCGCGCAGGTGGCGTTCGCCATTGGCGAACAGCCGCAAGCCGGCTTCGCCGACCGGCTGGTGCAGGCGGATCGCCGTCATGCAGTCCTGCAAGGCGCGGCGGCCACGGGCGTGCATGTGCACGTCGCCACTGGCGACCAGCGGCAATTCCAGTTCGGCGGCCAGGACCTGCAGGTCAGCCAGGCGCTGGCTGTCGTCCGCGCCACGGTGCAGCTCCACCGCCAGCCACAGGCGCTCGGCAAATACGCCGCGCAGCCAATGGCCCTCGCTGGTATCGCCAGGCGAACCGGGCAACCAGAGCGCCAGCAGACCCTCGGTTGGCTCGGCGAAGTCGTCGCGGAGCAGGCGATAGTGGCCCTTGGCCGCGCGCCGCCGGGCCTTGCTGATCAGCCGGCACAGGTTCTGGTAGCCGCCGAGGTTTTCCACCAGCAGGACCAACTTGGGCCCCTCCTCGATGCGCAGCTCGCTGCCGACGATCAGCGGCACGCTGCTGTCCTTGGCTGCCTGCCAGGCACGTACGATGCCGGCCAGGCTGCATTCGTCGGTGATGGCCAGGGCCCGGTAGCCCAGGCGGGCGGCGCGGCTGAAGAGTTCTCCGGCGCTGGAGGCGCCGCGCTGGAAGCTGAAGTTGGACAGGCAGTGCAGCTCGGCGTAGTCGACGCTCATGCGAACCACCCGTGCAGCCATAGCGGCCCCGCCGAGCCGACCGGGCGGTAGGCCCAGGCGCGCTGGCCCGAGCGAGTCTCGATCAGGTAATAGTCGCGGCGCATATCGTTACCGTCCCACCAGCCGGACTCGATGCGTTCCGGGCCGGCGAGCAGGCGCGGGGCCGCGTCGTCCAGGACCAGTGGCTCTGCGAGCAGCCAGCCGGGCCTGGGACCGGTCGCGCCGGGGACAGTCGTCGCGGCTGCGCTGTATGGCCGCCAGGCCTGTTCGGGGCGGTGATCGGCGTGCACGCCGAGGCCCTGCACCGCCGCGTCGCCCAGGCGCGCGCGCAGGCGTTCGCGCAGTTGCTCCCAGGCCAGCGTCTGTTGCGCACGTTCGTCGAACAGGTTGGCGTGCGCCGGGACGAAGTCCGGCAGGTCCCGGGCCTGCAGGCGCAGCGCCTCGACCGGGGCGGGCAGCTGCAGGCGTTCCAGGCGTTCGCGGGTCAGCTCGAACAACAGGGTTGCGTCGCGCTCGGCGCCGAGCAGGCCGACCGCCACCAGGCTGTCGGCGCGGGCCCGGTGTTCCAGGTGCAGGACGAAGCGCTGCACGCCGCTGTCGCGGCCGGCCAGGTAGGCGGCCAGATCGTGGATCAGGCGGCGCAGGGGAAACAGCAGGGCCTGGTGGGATTCGACGTCGAAGTTCAGCTCGATACGCTCATCGAAGTGGTCCGGCGGGCTGTAGTAGTCCAATGCCAATGGGCGCAGACCGAGCAGGGTGTCGAGGTGGAGCAGCACCTCGGCGGGGAAACGCCGGGCCAGGCCGTCGCGGGGCAGGACCAGGACCTGGCGCAGGGTGCGCAGGCCCATGCGGGCCAGGGCGCTGGCCACCTCGCGGGGCAGGCCGAGGTGCTCGATCGGCAGCTGTTCCAGCTGCTGGCGCAACGCGGCCGCATCGGCGATTGCCAGGCCGTCATGGACATTGGCCATCACCCTGGCTGCGGCCGGGTTCGGCGCCAGGGTGATGCGGTGGCGAAAGCCCAGGGCCTGCAGTTCGGCGCGCAGGCGCGCCTCGAAGCGCGGCCAGGGGCCGAACAGGGCGAGGCTGGATTCGACCTCCATGAGCAGCGCGCGCGGGTAGTGCAGGCTGATCTGGGAGCTGAAGCGATAGGCCCAGGCCGCCAGGAAGCGCTGGCAGCGCTCGATCTGCTGCGTGTCGTACTCGGCCGTGGCGAAATCGCGGCTCAGGGCCTGGGCGGCGTTCAGCGACTGGCCGGGACGCAGGCCGAGGGCGCGTGCGGCCGGATTGACCGCCTGCAGCACGCGCCGCTGCGCCGGCCCGCTGAGCAGCGCCAGGGGCGCAGCGGGATCGGCGCAGCGCCGCAGCACCGCATCCAGTGCCAGCTGCGGCAGCACTATGCAGGCCCAGCGCATGGCGGCTCACGCCCCGACGGCGAAGCACAGCGGCGTCGCCGGGGCCAGGCCGCCGCGACACTTGAGCACCCGGACCTGGCCCGGTCGGCCATCCAGGGCCAGGCGCAGGGCGGCCGGCGACGGGTTGTGCGCCTCGCGCAGCGGGCGGTAGGCGAACGCCAGGCTCTGGCCGTTTTCGGCGGCGACCTGCAGGCGCCGCAGGGCGCGGTCGTCGGCGCGCTCAGGCCAGCACAGCAGTGCTGCGCAGCTGCCCGAGCGCAGGCATTGTTCGGCCGCCCACAGGGCATCGCGGCCGCTCGCCTGGATTACCTCGAGGCGGCGCAGGTCGAGTCCGGCGGCCTGCCAGGCCGGGGCGTAGGGCACGAAGGGCGGCGCGACCAGGATCACCCGTTCGGCTGCCCGGGTCAGGCGCGCCAGGGTCGGCCACAGCAGGTGCAGTTCGCCGAGGCCAGGTCCGGGCATGAGGATCTCGGAGAGCGCCGACGCCGGCCAGCCACCCGTGGGCAGGGCGGCATCCAGCGCGGCATGGCCGCTCGGCTGTCGGCCGGCCGTCCGCGCGGCCGGCCGGCCACGCCACACCCGGCGCTCGTCGAGCAACCTGTCGAGGCTGACCACGGCGCTCATCGGCGTGGGCCTCGGCCGGCCCGGGTGAGGGCGCTGGAACAGGCTCGCGGTTCAATGACTGGTGTGTGGCGGGTAATGAGGCGCATGGGGAGGACTGCCGGAGGAGTTGTTGCCCCGGAGTGAGGCTTGCCGGTTAACTGTATATAAACACAGTAGTCTATCGGCGGGGTGACCGGCAAGCGCCCGGGCCTGGCAGCAGACGGGTGGACCAGGCCCGCTCGTCCTGGGCAAGGCTCCCGCGACCGTCGCTTCGCACTTCACCTGCTGGCGGTCGCGCTCGGCTAGAATAGGCGCACTTTTGCGAGAACCCGTTTATGTCCGATTCGGCCGACCTTCAGCCTTTGCCGGCGCTTGCCGTCGAGCAATTGATCGCCTGCCACGAATGCGACCTGCTGATGCGCAAGCCGGATACCGGTTATGACGAGCGGGTCGAGTGCCCGCGCTGCGGCTTCGAGCTGTATACCCATCGGCATCAGGTGGTGCGCCGCAGCCTGGCGCTGGTGATCACCGCCTTGTTGCTCTATGTGCCGGCCAACTTCCTGCCGATCATGCACCTCAACCTGCTCGGGCAGAGCAGCGAGGACACGGTGTGGAGCGGGGTGCTCGGGCTGTACGAGAGCGGCATGCAGGGCATCGCCGCGGTGGTGTTCCTTTGCAGCATGGCGGTGCCATTGCTCAAGCTGTTGTGCCAACTGGCGGTGCTGCTGAGCATCCGCCTGGACCTGGGGCGCAGCTACGGCCTGCTGCTGTACCGCATCTATCACCACCTGCGCGAGTGGGGCATGCTCGAGGTGTACCTGATGGGCATCCTGGTGGCCATGGTCAAGCTGGCCGACCTGGCCGAACTCAGCCTCGGCGTCGGGCTGTTCTGTTTCGTCGCGTTGTTGCTGATCCAGGTCTGGCTCGAGGTGAGCATGGCGCCGCACCAGATCTGGCAGGCGCTGTCGGGGGAGGACGTGCATGCGGGCGATTGATGCGGGGCTGCTGGTCTGCCACGAGTGCCACCTGCTCAACCCCGTGCAGGCCGGAGTCGCCCACCAGCACTGCGAGCGCTGCGGCGGCCTGCTGCACGCGCGGCGGCCGAACAGCCTGGCGCGCACCTGGGCGCTGCTGCTGACCGCGGCGATCCTCTATATCCCGGCCAACCTGCTGCCGATCATGACGGTCAACTCGCTGGGCAAGGGCCAGTCGGACACCATCATGTCCGGGGTGATCGAGCTGGTGCACCTGGGCATGCTGCCGATCGCCGCGGTGGTTTTCATCGCCAGCATCCTGGTGCCGACCTTCAAGCTGGTCGGCATCGCCCTGCTGCTGTATTCGGTGCAGCGCCACCAGCCGATGTCGCCGCGCCAGCGCATCTTCATGTTCCGCTTCATCGAGTGGATCGGCCGCTGGTCGATGCTCGACATCTTCGTCATCGCCATCCTGGTGGCGCTGGTCCGGTTCGGCAACCTGGCCAGCATCGAACCGGGGATGGGCGCGGTGGCCTTCGCCAGCGTGGTGATCCTGACCATGCTCGCCGCCCTGACCTTTGACCCACGCCTGATCTGGGATAACACGGAGTCGCAACACGACCATGAATGATCTGCCTCTGGCCAAAACCCGCCCGGCCTCCAATTGGTCGGCCATCTGGGTGCTGCCCATCCTCGCCCTGCTGATCGGCGGCTGGCTGGGCTGGCGCGCCTACAGCCAGGCGGGGATCGAGATCGAGGTGTTCTTCGACAGTGGCGCCGGCATCCAGGCCGGCAAGACCGAGGTCATCTACAAGGGCATGCCGATCGGCAAGGTCAAGGCCCTGGCCCTGGACGACAGTGGCGAGCAGCGCGGGGTGATCGCCAGCATCGAAATGAACCAGGAACTGGACGAGCAGCTGCGCGAAAACACCCGCTTCTGGCTGGTCAAGCCCAGCGTCAGCCTGGCCGGGATCACCGGCCTGGAAACCCTGGTGTCGGGCAACTACATCGCCGTCAGCCCGGGCGACGGGGAGCCGGCGAGGAAATTCCAGGCGCTGCCAGAGGCGCCGCCCTTGGCGGATGACCAGCCCGGCCTGCACCTGACCCTGAAGGCCGAGCGCCTGGGTTCCCTGAGCCGTGACAGCCCGGTCTTCTACAAGCAGATCCAGGTCGGCCGGGTGAAGAGCTACGAACTGGCCAGCGACCAGAGCACCATCGAGGTGAAGATCTTCATCGAGCCGACCTACGCCAGCCTGGTGCGCAAGCACACGCGTTTCTGGAACGCCAGCGGCATCAGCATCAACGCGGGGTTGTCGGGCTTCAAGTTGCGCAGCGAGTCCCTGGCCAGCATCGTCGCCGGCGGTATCGCCTTCGCCACGCCGGAGCACCGCAAGGACAGCCCGCCGACCGACCCGGTCTTCCCCTTCCGCCTCTACGAGGACTTCGACGCGGCCCAGGCCGGCATCCGGGTGCAGGTCAGGTTCAGCGACTTCGAAGGCCTGGAGGCCGGGCGCACGCCGGTGCTGTACAACGGCATCCAGGCCGGCAGCCTGAAGAGCCTCAAGGTCAGCGACGACCTGGCCTCGGCCACTGCCGAGCTGACCCTCGATCCGCGCACCGAGGACTATCTGGTCGAGGGTGCCGAGTTCTGGGTGGTCAAGCCGTCCATCTCGCTGGCCGGCATCACCGGCCTGGAAGCCCTGGTCAAGGGCAACTACATCGCCGTGCGCCCCGGCGAGAAGGGCGCCCCGGCCAAGCGCGAGTTCGAGGCACGGCCCAAGGCGCCGCCGCTGGACCTGGCCGCGCCGGGCCTGCATCTGGTGCTGCTGAGCGACAGTCGCGGTTCCCTGGAGGTCGGCAATCCGATCCTCTATCGCCAGGTCAAGGTCGGCTCGGTGCAGAGCGTGCAGCTGGCCCGCAACGACCAGCAGGTGGCCTTCGGCGTGCACATCGAGCCGGAGTACGCCCACTTGGTCAACAGCAGCACGCGCTTCTGGAACGCCAGCGGTATCACCCTCAAGGGTGGACTGTCCGGTATCGAGGTCAAGAGCGAGTCGCTGCAGACCCTGCTGGCCGGCGGCATCGCCTTCGAGACCCGCGACCCGCAGGCGCCGGTGGTGACCAAGCGGGTGCAGCGCTTCGCCCTGTACGACAGTCGCGACAGCGCGCTGCAGAACGGCGTGGCGATCAGCGTCCGCCTGGAGCGTGGCGACGGCCTGGGGCCGGGCACGGCCATTCGCTACCGTGGCCTGGACGTCGGCAAGGTCGAGCGCATCGAGCTCAGTGACGACCTGCAGAGCGTCATGTTGCACGGGCGGATCACCCTGGCGGCCGAGCGCATCGCCCGCGCCGGTTCGCAGTTCTGGGTGGTCAAACCGGAGCTGAGCCTGAGCCGGGTGACCAACCTCGACACCCTGGTCGGCGGCCAGTATCTGGAGGTGCTGCCGGCCGAGCGCGCTGGGCCCCAGCAGACCGCGTTCGTCGCCCTGGCGGCGCCGCCGAACCAGGCGCTGCGCGAAGCCGGGCTGCACCTGGTGCTCAGCGCCGCCAGCCGCAACTCGCTGAAGCCCGGCGAGCCGGTGACCTACCGCGAGGTGCCGGTGGGCAAGATAACCGGCGTCGAGCTGAGCCCCAGCGCCAACCGGGTGCTGGTCCACGTGCTGATCGAGCCGCGTTATGCAGTCCTGGTCCACGGCGGCAGCCGCTTCTGGGTCAGCAGCGGCATCGGCGTCGAGGCGAGCCTGTTCAAGGGGCTGAAGGTGCGCACCGAGTCCCTGGAGACCATCATCGCCGGTGGGGTGGCCTTCGCCACGCCGGAGGGCGAGGAGATGGGCGTGCGGGCCCTGCCGGGACAGACTTTCGCCCTGTTCGAGGAGGCCGAGGAGCACTGGCTGCGCTGGGCGCCGAAGATCGACCTGGCGCCGCAGTGAGGCGATGAAAAAGGGCCGCATCTGCGGCCCTTTTCATTGAGGCGGAAGGATCAGGCCGGTTCGGCACTGGCTTCTTCGTGGACGGCCTCGGTCTTGGCCGGTTCACGGGGGCGGATAAATTTCCAGTCGGCCTCGTCGATGTAGATGCCGGCCGGGCCGCTGCCGCCCTCCAGGTCGATGGCCACGTGGGCCGAGACCTGCGGTTTGACCGAGGCGAGGATGGGCACGAAGCCCAGCTGCAGGCTGGTCTCGATCAGCGCCTGCTGGTTGCGCTCGTCGATGTCGGCCGCCTCGTCCAGGTAGTAGGGCAGGCGCACGCGTCCGGCCTGCTCGCGGTCCATCAGGTGCAGCAGCAGGTACATGTTGGTCAGCGCCTTGATGGTCATGGTGGTGCCGTTGGACGCTGCCCCGTCGATGTCGGTGTGGATCACCGGCTGGCCACCGACCTTGGTGATCTCGAACGCCAGCTCGAACAGGTCTTTCAGGCCCAGCTGGTTCTGGTTGGCCGCCACCAGGCGCGCCAGGTACTCCTTGGCCTGCTCGTTCCTGGCGTCCTGCTCGCTGCTCTGCTGCAGGTCGAACACCGACAGGGTCTCGCCTTCCTCGTACTGGCCGGCGCTGTGGATGATCTGGTCGATGTGCTTGAGCGCCTCCTTGTTCGGCGCCAGGACGATGCGGAAGCTCGCCAGGTTGGAGACCTGGCGCTTGTTGATCTCGCGGTTGAACAGCGCCAGCTGGTGTTCCAGGTTGTCGTAGTCGCTGCGGATATTGCGCAGGGTGCGGGCGATATCGGTGACCGCGGCGCGGCGGGCCTTGGCCAGGGTCAGGGCCTCGTCCTGGCGATGGGCGTAGGCGTTGACCAGCAGTTGCAGGCGGCGCTCGACATCGTCCTCGCTGTCGAACTTGGCCACGCCCTTGAGGCGCACCTGGGCATACAGCGCCTCGATCTGCCCGTCCACGCGCTGCAGGCCCTGCCAGGCGTCCTGGTAGTCGTTGAGCAGCGGCAGCAGGTTGTCCAGCGAGTCGTCCACCGGGTCGGTGAAGGGCGTGCCGAACGGCAGGTCGGCCGGCAGCAGCTGGCGGCGGCGCAGGGCGTCGTCCAGGGTGCGCTGCTTGGCTTCCAGGTCGGCCAGCTGGCGGCCGACCAGCTGCAACTTGGCCGACAGCTGCTGCACGCGCTCGGCGAAGGCGTCGCTGGTACGGCGCAGTTCGTCCTGGGCGGCCTCCAGCTGCGCCAGCTGCTCCAGCTTGCCGGCTTCTTCGACGGCCAGGGTCTGGCTGCGGCGGTAATCCTCCAGGGCCTTCTGCGCATCCAGCACGGCCTGGTACAGCGCCTCGGCCTGGGCCTTGCTCGCGGCGCGGTCGGCGGCCACCGCCTGCTGGGTCTTGAGCTGCTTGAGCTCGCGCTCCAGGCGGTCCTTCTGGTCGCGCAGGGCGGCGCGGTCGGCCAACGCCTGCAGGGCCGGCGGCTCGATATGGGACAGGTCGATGGACAGGCCCGGGGCCTCGAAACGCTCGCCCTTGAAGCCATCGAGCACCGCTTCCAGGGATCTGACCCAGGCCTCGCCGTCGTCCAGGGCGATGCCCTTCTCGCCCAGCGGCAGGCTGAACAGCTGGCCGTTGAACAGGCGCATCAGGCGGTCGACATCGGCCTGGCTGAACTCCTCGCGCAGCCTGGCGTAGCTGTTGTTGTCGGCGTGGTCGAGCTGCTGCCTGACCGACTTGAGGCGCTTTTCCAGGTCGCGCAGGCGCTCGTCCAGGTCTTCACTGGAGAACTGCCGCGACTGCGCCAGGGCGCCGGCCAGCTCGTCGTGGGCGTCCTTGGCCGCCAGCAGCTGGGCCTCCAGCACCTGGGCATTGTCGATCAGGGCGAAACGATTCTTCAGCACGGACAGCTCGCCGAGCCAGCGCTGGATCTCGCTGATCGCCCGCTCCAGGCGCATCAGCTCGGCGGTGCCACCGCGCTGCTCCTGCTGCAGGCCATCCTGCTCGCGCTGGTAGTGCTCGGCCTGGATCACCAGCTCCTCGCGGCGGGCGCCGGCATAGTCCTGCCAGGTGCCGAGCAGCGAGTCGAGCAGCGGCGAGAGGCGGTGCAGCTTGCCGCGCAGCTGCTCGCGCTGGGCCACGCCGGCGGCCAGGGCCTCGATCAGCGGGCCGGCGCCGACCAGGGCCTGGTAGTCCTGCTCCATGCGCCGCACGTCGCGGAAGGCCTCCTCGGTGGCGGCGATGTAGTCGACGCTGCCCGAGCGCAGGCTGTGCTCGAAGGCGTCGAGGAACAGCTGCTTGAGCTTGGCCGCGGTGATCTCGCGCATATGCAGCAGGTTGATAAACAGCGCGCGGAAGGTCTTCAGGCTCTGCTCGCTGGTCGAGCGCAGCGGGATCAGGGTCAGGTCCAGGGGGATCGAGGTGTGGCCGCCGACCAGCAGGCGGCGCAGTTCGTCCGGCTTGAGCTCGAAGGCCTTGATGCCGGCCCGCTCGAGGTTGTTGAACAGTTCGCGCTGGCGCAGGCAGGTGCCGTTGTTCTGGTAGTGCTCCAGGTCCAGCTCGCCCTGGTAGGCGAAGAACTGGTGGCCGAAGCCGCCGCCGGGGCCGCGCCCGGCCACGCCGATGACGTGGGGTCCGTGGGGCAGGGCGACCTCGACGAGGATGTAGCTGGTGTCGCTGGCGAAGTAGAACCTGCGCGACTGCTCCAGGCTGTACTTGCCGAAGCTCATGTCCGACATGCGCGCCAGGATCGGGAACTGCAGGGCGTTGATCGAGGCGGACTTGCCCAGGTTGTTGGCGCCATACACCGACAGCGGGTTCTCCAGGGGGAACAGGCCGAGGCTGTAGCCGGCGGTATTCAGCAGGGCGAAGCGGCGAATGCCGTAGCGTTCCTGGCTCATGCGAGGGTCTCCTGCAGGGCGCGTTCTTCGGCCAGGGCGCGGGCCAGGGCCTGTTCTTCGGATTCGTCGGATTCATCGGCGCCGTCGTCGAGGGCGATCAGCGCCTCACCGCTGTCGTCGTCGATCAGCACCGGCGCCGGCAGGGGCAGGTCGTTGCTGTGCAGGCTGGCGGCCAGGTCGCGGTCGTGCTGCACCGCCAGGCAGACATCGAGGAAGCGGTGCATCGGCGCGAGGAAGCGGTACACGCCGTTGCTGTCCGCGGCGAAACCGAGCTGGGTCAGGCGGCGGATGACCTTGTCCTCCAGCTCCTCCTGGGTGGTGACCTCGGCCTGGAGGAACAGGTCGCGGTACTTGTCCAGCAGCGCCGGCAGCTCGTCGCGGCCGATGCTGCCGCCGTCCAGCACGCTGAGCGGGTCGCGGCCCTGGTCGGCCAGGTGCTCGACCAGGATGAAGGTGAACAGCGCCAGGCGCTGGGCGGTCTTGTTGACCTGGGCGCCCATCTGCTCGGGGACGAAGTAGTAGAAACCGCGCGGGTCGCACACCAGCTCGAAGCCGAGGGCCTTGAACAGTGCGCGGTACTGGTCCTGCTGGCTGGACAGCTGGGCGTAGCACTCCGGCTCGCTGCGCGACAGGTGGTAGCCCTTGAACAGCTCGCGGAAGATCGCCGAGAGCTGGGTCATTTCTTTCAAATCGATATTCATGCGGAGGTCATTCCTGGCGCAGGCTTGATCAGGGCGTAGGAGCTCAGGCTGAGCTGATGCTCGCGGGTCAGGTAGTCACGGCGCTCCAGGCGCTCGCGCTGGAAGCGGGCGTCGCGGGACAGGCGCGAGAACCAGTAGAGCAGCTCGTCGGTGGCGCCTTCGGGCTCCTGGTCGAGCAGCCAGAGCATCAGGTCCGGCAGCGGCAGGGCCTGCTCGCAGCGTTCGAGCATCTCGCGGGCGGTGCGCGGCGCCTTGGGGCCGACCTGCTTGCGCGTGCCGCTGGCCTTGGGGAAGTGGCTGGGCTTGGGCTCGAAGCGGGCCAGGGCATAGACATAGGCCTCGACCTGGGACGCGCTGCCGAGGAAGGTGCTCTGCGGCCGGCTGAACAGCGGCAGGGCGGCCTGGGGCACGGCGTCCAGGCCCTTCTTGCGGATCACCGACAGGGCCAGGGCGGCGCCACGGGTCACCGCGTTGTGCCGGCGTGCCTCCTCGCGCAGCGGCAGCAGCAGTTCGCGGGCGCGGCGCAGGGTCAGCTGGGCGGTGGTCTGCATTTCCAGGATGCGCGCGTGGGTGCGCAGCAGCAGGTCGTCGTCGACCAGCTGGCCGAGGCGCTGCTGCTCACCGAGCAGGCGCAGCAGCACGTGCTCGACGCGGTACACGCCCTGCTCGAAGGCACCGTCGGCGGCGACCAGCTGGATCATCGGCTCGACGTACTCGTCCCAGGTCGCCAGCACTTCGGCGTAGCGTTGGCGCAGGGGAATCTGCCGGTCGCTGGTCTTGGCCCGCTCGGCCACGGCGACCAGCGCCTGTTCGTCGTTGGCCAGCTTCTTCAGTACGTCGCGCACGCGCATGTCGAGCAGGCGCAGCTGGCGCGCCAGGTCGGCGGCGTCGCGCACCTCGAAGGCATCCTTGATATAGCCGGCCAGGCGCTCGAGGTGGCGCAGGTAGGCCTCGATCTCCAGGCATAAACCCAAACGGTGTTCACGCCGCAGGTAGGCGAGGAAGTCGTGGATCTGCGCGTTGAGCTCGAAGCGGTTGGGGCTCTTGGCCACCGGCACCAGGATGTCCAGGCGGATCCACTGGTCGAGCAGGGCGGTGATGTCCACCGGCGTGCTGTCCGGCAGTTGCGCATTGAGCTGGTTGCGCAGCTCGACCAGGCTCAGGGTGCCGGCATCGAAGCGCTCGCACAGCGGCTCGAGCAGGGTCCAGTGTTCGGCGAGGGCGCGCAGTACGCGCTTGGGGTCGATCATCGCAGGGCCGGTCGCTCAGTCGGAAAAAACGCCGATTGTACTGCATCGCATGGCCCGTGCCGGAACCCCTGCCGATCGGAGGCGCTTCCCCTCGCGCAAAGGCGGAGCCAGGCCATCGAGGCGGCGATTGCCGAGCATCTGCTCGGCCTGTATGACCCTTGCTGAGCATGGCCCGCGCCATCGGTCGTGAGCGCCAGCACGCGGCTTATAGCTAGCCGGGCTGACCGCATAGCCGTTGCAGGCTTTCCGTGAGCCCGGTTTCACGCCACAATTCCTCAATTGAGTGCCGCCACCAGCAGGCACTATCTGCCTGAGTCCCGCCGTATCCAAGGCCGGGCCACGAGGAGTCGAGCATGAGCAGCAGCGATCGTGTCATTATTTTCGATACCACCCTGCGCGACGGCGAGCAGAGCCCCGGTGCGTCCATGACCGGCGAAGAAAAGCTGCGCATCGCCAAGGCCCTGGAGCGCCTGCGGGTCGACGTGATCGAGGCCGGCTTCGCCATCGCCAGCCCGGGTGACTTCGCCGCGGTCAAGGCGATTGCCGACAGCATCAAGGACAGCACCGTGTGCAGCCTCTCCAGGGCCGTGGACGCCGATATCGACCGCGCCGCCGAGGCGCTGAAGAACGCCAACTCCGGGCGCATCCACACCTTTATCGCCACCAGCCCGATCCACATGCAGTACAAGCTGCGCATGCAGCCGGACCAGGTGGTCGAGCAGGCGGTGCACGCGGTCAAGCGCGCGCGCAACCTGTGCAGCGATGTGGAGTTCTCCTGCGAGGATGCCGGGCGTTCGGAGATCGACTTCCTCTGCCGCATCATCGAGGCGGCCATCGACGCCGGCGCACGCACCATCAATATCCCCGACACCGTCGGCTACGCCATTCCGCACCAGTACGCCGAGACCATCCGCCAGCTGCTGCAGCGCATCCCCAATGCCGACAAGGCGGTGTTCTCGGTGCACTGCCACAACGATCTGGGCCTGGCCGTGGCCAACTCCCTGGCCGCGGTGGTGGCCGGCGCGCGGCAGGTGGAATGCACCATCAACGGCCTCGGCGAGCGCGCCGGCAACGCCGCCCTGGAAGAGATCGTCATGGCGATCAAGACCCGCGCGGACCTGCTCGGCGTGCACACCAACATCGACACCCCGCACATCCTCAGCACCTCGCGCATGGTCTCCGGCATCACCGGCTTCCCGGTGCAGCCGAACAAGGCCATCGTCGGCGCCAACGCCTTCGCCCACGAGTCGGGTATCCACCAGGACGGCATCCTCAAGCACCGCGAGACCTACGAGATCATGTCGGCGCAGTCGGTCGGCTGGCACACCAACAAGCTGTCCCTGGGCAAGTTGAGCGGGCGCAACGCCTTCCGCTCGCGTCTGGACGAGCTGGGCATTTCCCTGTCCAGCGAGGCCGAGCTGAACGCGGCATTTGCCCGCTTCAAGGAGCTGGCCGACAAGAAGCACGAGATCTTCGACGAGGACCTGCAGGCGCTGGTCTCCGACACCCTGGGCGAGGAAGCGCCGGAGCACTTCAAGCTGATCAGCCTGGAAGTTGCCAGCAAGACCGGCAGCGTGCCCCAGGCCAAGCTGGTGCTCAGCGTCGATGGCACCGAGCATGCGGCCCAGGCCCAGGGCTCGGGGCCGGTGGACGCGACCTTCAAGGCCATCGAGTCGGTCGCCGCGTCCACGGCCAACCTGCAGCTGTACTCGGTCAATGCCATCACCCAGGGCACCGATTCCCAGGGCGAGGTCACGGTGCGCCTGGAGAAGGCTGGACGCATCGTCAACGGCAATGGCGCCGACACCGACATCCTGGTGGCCTCGGCCAAGGCCTATATCAATGCCCTGAACCTGATGCAGGCCGGGCAGAAGGCCCATCCGCAGGTGGCTGACGTTTGATCGCAGAACTGCGCCGCCGTGCCTATCTGAGCGCCATGCAGGTGGCCAGCTGGCTGCCGCGGGTGGAGCTGCCGTTCGCCGCGCCGTCGCGGCCGGAGTTGCTGGCGCCGCCCGAGCCGGAGCAGCCGGCCGACGAGGCGCCGGCGGTGCAGGCGCTGCGCGAGAGCGTGGCACCGACGCCCGTCGCCCCACCCAGCGAGCGGCCGAAGGTCGAGGTGCCGCGCCCCGCGGCTACTGCCCGTGGCGCCAAGCCCGCGGCGGATGAGCCCACGGGCGAGTCGCCCGCGGCGGGCAAGCCTGTGGTGGTGGTGCCGCCGCGCTTTGCCCTGCAACTGCTGCGCGCTGGCGACTGCGCCCTGCTGGTCGAGCTGCCCACCGGCGAGCCGCTGCAGGGGCGTGATCCGGCCTACCTGCTGCTCAAGGACCTGCTGCGCGCCGCCGGATTGCCGGACAGCCCACAGCTGGTCGGTGAGCCGGTGCGCTGGCCGCTGCTGGTGCGCGGCAATATGGACCAGGGGCCGCAGGCGGCGCTGGAGTTCGTGCAGAGCTTCGTCGGCGCCCGCCTCGAGGAGCAGGCGCCCTGTGCCTGCCTGTGGCTGGTCGGCCTGCCGGCCGTGCGTTTTGCCGGCGAGGCCGACGCCGAGTCCTATAACCGCGAGTTGCAGATCGAGGGACTGGGCGCGGCCTGGGCCTTGCCGGGCCTGGAGCTGCTGATGGACGAACCGCAGCGCAAGCGTGAACTGTGGCAGGCGATGCGGCGGGTACGCCAACGCTGGATGAGTCAGGCGCAATGAGTGATGCAATAAGCTTCCGCCCGATGACCGAGGCAGATCTCGAGGCCGTGCTGAAAATCGAGTACGCCGCCTTCAGCCATCCCTGGACCCGCGGCATCTTCACCGACAGCATCAAGTCCTACGACTGCTGGGTGATGTTCGAGGGTAGCCAGCAGGTCGGCCATGGGGTGATCAACGTGATCATCGACGAGGCCCACCTGCTCAACATCACCGTCAAGCCGCAAAGCCAGGGGCGCGGCCTGGGCCTGCGTCTGCTCGAGTTCCTCATGCAGCGGGCCATGCAGCTCAAGGCCGGCGAATGCTTCCTCGAGGTGCGCGCCAGCAATCAGGCGGCCTACCGCCTGTACGAGCGTTACGGATTCAATGAAATCGGCCGGCGGCGCGATTACTACCCGGCAGTCGGGGGGCGCGAGGATGCCCTGGTGATGGCCTGCACCCTGATCGACTGAGCGCCTAGCGATCTTCCTTGGGCGTGGCGCCTCGAGGCGCCCGTTCGTCATCCTTCAGGCTGAAGTCGAGGTCATCCTCGTCGATGATGCTCAGTTCATGGTCTGCCGGCTGGTCGCCACCTTCCTCGTAGGGCGAGCGGGCGCCGTCTTCGTGGATCAGGTCCTCCAGGTCCGCATCGTCCTTGTCGGGGCCATGGCCCGGCGGGGCATCGTCGCTCAGGCCGGCTTCGCGGCGCTGGATGTGCTCGAACTCTTCGATCAGCTCATGCTCATCCTCGAGCTCATCGAGCAGCGGCTCTTCGACGTCGTCCAGAACCGGATCCTCTCGCGGCTTCTTGGTCGAACCGGACCCGCTCGCGGGTGGGGTGACAGGCATCAGTCCTTCTCCTCTGCAGCGGTTACCTAGGGTTTACGCTAGCAGTGGCGCAAGCGTGCGCGGCCGCTGCCTGACCGGCGGCCCCGCCGCAGAGGCCCGACCGTGGCTCGCAGGCAACTGCCGGTGATGGCCGGCAACCCGACCTGTGACTGCGTGAGGCGGTAACCTGTCAAAAGCCACGAACGCTCCGTATGGTGAGCATCGGCAATTTACGGAGCAAAAGGCATGAGCGATCTACAGCACCTTTTCGACAACAACGCCCGCTGGGCCGAGGCGATCAACCAGGAAGACCCGGAGTTCTTCGCCAAGCTGGCCCGCCAGCAGGTGCCGGAGTACCTGTGGATCGGCTGCTCGGACGCGCGGGTGCCGGCCAACGAGATCGTTGGTCTGCTGCCGGGCGACCTGTTCGTCCACCGCAACGTCGCCAACGTGGTGCTGCACACCGACCTCAACTGCCTGTCGGTGATCCAGTACGCGGTCGACGTGCTCAAGGTCAAACACATCCTGGTCACCGGCCACTACGGCTGCGGCGGCGTGCGCGCCTCGATGCAGGACGCCCAGTACGGCCTGATCGATGGCTGGCTGCGTTCGATCCGCGATCTCTACTACGAGCATCACGAGGACCTGGCGCAGCTGCCCGACGAAGAGACGCGGGTCGACCGCATGTGCGAGTTGAACGTGATCCAGCAGGTGGCCAACGTCAGCCATACCACCATCGTGCAGAACGCCTGGCATCGCGGCCAGGCGCTGTCGGTGCACGGCTGCATCTACGGCATCAAGGACGGACGCTGGAAGAACCTCGACGTCACCGTCAGCGGTATCGAGCAGTTGCCGCCGCAATACCGCCTGCGTCCGCTGCGTCAGGTCTGAAGCCCATGACCAGTTCACGCGGCATGGCCACGCTGGGCCTGCTGCTGGCCGTGCTCTGCTGGTCGGGCAACGCCCTGGTGGCACGGGCCTTCGTCAGCGAGATCCCGCCCTTCGCCCTGTCGTTCTGGCGCTGGAGCCTGGCCCTGGCGCTGCTGCTGCCCTTCGTCGCCGCGCCGTTGTGGCGCCACCGCGCGGCCTTGCGCGATGCCGGCTGGCGCCTGCTGGTGCTCGGCGGCCTGGGCATCGCCGCCTACAACACGCTGTTGTACAGCGCGGCGCAGACCACCGTGGCGATCAACATCACCCTGGTCAACACCTGCCTGCCGCTGATGACCTTTATCGGCGCCGGCCTGTTGCTCGGCGAGTGGCCGCAGCCGCGCGCCTGGTGGGGCATGGGTCTGGCGGCCATCGGCCTGCTGGTGCTGATCGGCCAGGGCAGCCTGGCGGCGCTGATGGCGCTGTCGTTCAACCCGGGCGACCTGATCATGCTCCTGGCCGTGGCCGACTGGGCGCTGTATTCGCTGCTGTTGCGGCGCTGGGCCAGCTACCTGCTGCCCATCCCGCCGCTGGCCTTGCTCGGCGCATTCATGCTGCTGGGCCTGCCGCTGATCCTGCCGTTCTACCTGGTCGAGCTGGCCCGTGGCGCGCACTTCGTGGTCACCCCGGGCACCCTTGGCGCCATCGGCTACACGGCGGTATTCGCCTCGCTGCTGGCCTACCTGGCCTGGAATCATGGCGTGCGGGTGCTCGGCGCGGCCAAGGCGGCGCTGGCCAACTACCTGATGCCGGTGTTTACCGCCGTGCTTGGCTGGCTGCTGCTGGGCGAGGGGCTGCAGCCCTTCCACTGGTTCGGCGGTGGTCTGATCTTCGCCGGCCTGTTGCTCGGCACGCAGCGCTCGGCCAAGCGCTAACGCGGTAGCGGCCGCAACCTGCGGTTCCACTCGGCGCCTGGCGGGCTAAATTGCCGTTACTGCTGAGCAGGGCCGGCCATAGGAAAACTCCGTCTAGGGAAAACCCGCCTGACGTCGCGGATCGGGCGCTCAGGCGCGCCGGTTGGTCTCTACTTCTTGTGTGAGTTCGCGCCTGTTCGACAGCGGCAGTCGTGCCGCCAGGGACCGCTCTGGCAAATCCAGGGCGCGAGGTGCGGCCTGGGTGATAGCGAGGCCGTTGAGGCATCGCTGGGCTGATGCGACAGCCAAGGCAACGGCCAGCAGGGTGAGGCAGCATGACAGCCAAGGGCATTCGGCCACTTCTTAGGACCTCGATCATCCTGTGCGGATGGGCTGCTGCAGCGCTGGTATCTGCCGCCCAGGAACTGACCGAGCGCTCCTATGCCGGGGCCGGTTCGTCCATGGGCGTGGTCCTGCTGGGAGTGGGCTGGGGTCGGGCGTGGGGCTATTGTGGGTTCGAGAATGAGCAACTGCGCAGCCTTGGCTTCGACCGCATGCCGGTGCGCAAACTCGGCGACCAGGCGGCCGCCGATATCGAGCTCGAGGGGCCCGGGCTGCTGGCCAAGCCGGTGTCGCAAGACTATGCGCTGCTGGTAGCGCCGGGTGAGTACGCCCTCACCGCGTTCCATATCAAGGCCGCCAGGTCGGTCAACGACGTCGGCGCCTTTCAGGCGCGGCGCACTCAGTTACTGGACGGCGGCACGCCTCTGGCGGGCAGCTTCAGCGTGGCCGCGAATGAGGTGGTCTATGTCGGCCACTTCGGCCCCGAATGTCTGCGGGCCGGGCAGCCGATGATCTGGCGTTACTACTTGAGCGATGCGCCAGCCTTCACGGACTACCTGGCGAAGGTCAAGCGCCGCTATCCCTATCTGGAGGTGGGCGCCGCACAGTTCCGGCTGTTCCAGACGAGCACCATCGGTGAGGCGTTCCAGTTGCCTTGAGTGCGAGGCTCAGCTGGGCGTCTCTAGGCTGCCGCCTTGCAGGGCAGTAGCCGGGCGTATGCGGCAGCGCCTTGGCATGCCGCCTCAGCAGGACATCACCCCATGAAGATGCTGCTTTCGGTTGAGTTCCCCCCATGAACCCTTCAACGCGCTGGTTCGCAACGGCACCTGTGGTGAGGTCATCGGCCGAATCCTGGATACCATCAAGCCCGAGGCCGCCTACTTCACGGAGGAGGGCGGCAGGCGCGCGGGCGTCTTCGTGATCGAGGTGAAGGAACCCTCCTCGGTGCCGGCGATTGCGGAGCCGTTCTTCCTCAACTTTCAGGCCGACTGCCGGTTCCGCATCCTGATGAGTCCGCAGGACTTGCAGCATGCCGGGCTCGACGCGCTCGGCAAACAGTGGGGCTGAGTAACGGGGAGGACGCCGACCCTGGGCGGCCAACCTCCCAGTTAAACGGATGGCCAGGGGATAGTCAGCCTGATGGCCAGGTGTGTGGGCTTATTGGCCGACATTCCCTCCGGACGGGGCGTAGGCTGGCTCTGCGAAACCCGGCGAGTGGCGCGTTATCGCCTAGGTTTCGGACTGTCTGCATATAGAGCCATACAAGGCGAACATTCACGGATACAACGAGGAGGCGTCATGGCCGTTACCAACCATCAGTCCGGCACCAATGTGCATGAGGTGGCCGACGGCATCTACCGCATCAACACGCCGCTGGTCATCCCCGGTGCCGGTGGTTTCTCGTTCAATCAGTACCTGATCGTCGACGACGAGCCCCTGCTGTTCCACACCGGCCCGCGCAAGCTGTTTCCCCTGGTGCGCGAGGCGGTCGCCAGCATCCTGCCGGTCGAGCGCCTGCGCTATATCGCCTTCTCCCATGTGGAGTCGGACGAGTGCGGTTCGCTCAACGAGTGGCTGGCTGCCGCGCCGAACTCCGTGCCGCTATGCGGGGCGATCGCCGCCATGGTCTCCATCGAGGACCTGGCCGACCGCAGTCCGCGAGCCATGGCCGACGGTGAGCGCCTCTCGCTGGGTTCGCGGGTCGTGCGCTGGTTCGACGCACCGCACCTGCCCCACGCCTGGGAATGCGGCTTTCTCGCGGAAGAGCGGACCGGCACCCTGTTCTGCGGCGACCTGTTCACCCAGGGTGGTAGCGACCTGCCGCCCATCACCGAGTCGGATATCCTCGGGCCCAGCGAAGCCTACCGGCATGAACTGGACTACTTCTCCCATACGAAAAATACCCGTTCGTTGCTCGAGCACCTGGCGAGCGCCAAGCCCACCACCCTGGCCTGTATGCATGGCAGCGCCTGGAAAGGCGATGGCGCGGCGCTGCTGCGGGCCCTGGCAGACTCGCTGAGCCGGTAGCGCTGCGCTATCAAGCCTCGGCAGTCGGGCCACGGGCGCGCTGCCGGCGCGGGAACAGAATGCAAGACGCCCCCGAACGGCTTGGCGTTCGAGGGCGTCAGGGGCCAGGCCGATGTTCAGCCTGGCGAAGGAACCAGCGTGGCTTATCCCGCTGCCAGTGCCGGGTTGCGAATGACCGGGGCAAGTGCGAGATCGCCTTGCTCTTCGCGGGCTTCACGCTTCATCGCCCACTGGGTGAGCAGCACCATCGCGGCGAAACCACCGACGATCATCACCGGATAGGCAGCGAGAATCTCGGTCAGCGAATACTTCCAGGACAGCGGGCGGCCGATGCCCAGCATCGCCGCATAGAACCAGGACACGCCCGACAGCGCACCGGCGAACAGGGCGAACATGCGCATGCTGAAGTTCAGCTTGAGCAGCGAGCCGGCCTTCTGCAGGGCGGGCAACACCACGCCATGCAGGAGCATGCCGTTGAAGGTCAGCAGCATCACGATGGTGATCTTGGCCTGCAGCTTGGGGTTGAGCAGGTAGGACAAGCCGCTGGCACTGATATCCAGCCAGATGATCGCCACGCCACTGAGCCAGAGGACCGCCAGGGCGGCGGAAACGGATTTCTGCAGGCTTTCCATATGCTGGCTGTCTTGCAGGTGGGAGTTTCCACCCTTGAACAATTCTTTGATCATCGCGAAGTCGCTGGTCAACACCATGCCGATGGCGACGCAGCAGGCGATCAGGTGCGCATAAACAATCCCTAGGCGCATAAACTCCATGGTGGTCTTCTGCTCGAACAGCGCAGTAATGAAAGTGAAATCCATGGGTGCCTCTTTTTATCAGGTGAGCCACACAATCAGGGCGTTGTGGGCATTAGGTTTTTACATTTGCAGTTAAGAAACGCTTCCAGAGCCGATCTTCGGTTTCAGGACGAAACGGTCGAACCGGTTACAGCCTGGCGAATGAGCCTTCAGTCATTCGATTTCCTCTTTCAAAAGTAAAAGCTCCCCCTGCACATGACTCGTGCCTGTGAGAAAAAGCTCCTGGTTTGCTGGAAGGCGGGGCGAATGCCTCCGCCGTCGTCTGGCTACTCTCTGAGCGGGCAGAAATCGCTTTGTTCATTTTTTGAGCGGTGGCGGCGACGAACGGTAGTGCCGTTCAGGGTGCGTGAATTACTGGCTATTTAGCGGCCAGGCACCCGCCATCCGCTCTGCAACGAGGCCTGGCCGGTGCATTGCGCGCCGATACCGAGGACGGCTTAATAGGCGCTGGGTCTACAAGCGTCGTGAAGGGCGCTACGTTATCAGTCGGGGTGGTGTTGACCGGGCGCCTGATGCTGCTCATCGAAAGGGGCGTAGCTGGCGCATAGGGCACAATGACGGGCAGGATGGCGTGCTATTGCTGAAAGATCTGCACGCTCGTTATGGCAACGACCTACTGAGCATTTCCAATGAGGGCGTGGTGCGTTTGACTCAGGGAGTCTTTGAGGGCAACAGCGAGTGTAGCAACCGTCCGGAGAAAGGCAGTTAGTCGGGATGTAGTCTGCTGGACAAACAAAAAAGGGCTTAGCTTTCGCTAAACCCTTGTTTTGTTTGGTGGCTACGCAGGGACTTGAACCCCGGACCCCAGCATTATGAATCACCTGAGCGGCTACACTCTGAGCCAGGAAAGCCCATAAAACGGGGCTTTCAGCCTGCCTCGGCCCTCGTCAAAACAGAGCTTTCCAGAAAAACAGGCCGATGTAGTCACCGCTAGCATTGCTCCGCAAGACGATGTCATACACCTAAGATAAGATTGGAGAAATTCTTGGAGGCTAGGAGGGCTGTATGGGGCTTGAGGATCGAGAGTGGCGTCGTGAGGAGCTTCGCCAGCAGGGGCACAAAGCCTCCTGGGATAGCTTCAGGGCTGGTGGGCCCCCGGCTCAGCCCGCTAAGCAGCGTCCTTCAAATGTAGAACGCATTGAGCGATCTGCTAAGTCTCGGACGCCACCTTCTTACGTCCATCTTCAAGCTCAGGAAATTTTGAGTTCACGATCTGTACGTTCTGCTTACTTCTGGCCTGTCACCGTCTGCGTTTCAGCTATTGCTGTTGCTCTAGGCTACGCGTATTTCTTGCTTTGAGGGCAGAGATAAAGAGGTGACACTTTGGGACACCATAGAAGAAGGGGCTGAATAGCCCCGGATTGAGCTCAAGAGGTGCCCATGTGCGGTCGATACGTCAGCCCCGACGAAGCAGCCATGGAGCGCTACTGGCACATCGGCGCGCGCAACTCCGGGCGGTGGATTCAGCGGATCTACAATGTAGCCCCGACCATGACGGTGCCTATCGTCCTGAACAATGACGACGGATCGCCCGAGGTCGTGCCCGCTCGCTGGGGGCTGATTCCGGGGTGGTGGAAGAAGCCAAGCCTGCCGACCCTGACCTTCAATGCCCGCAGTGAAGAAGCCGCCGAAAAGCCCATGTGGCGGCATAGCTACCGTACCCAGCGTTGCCTGATGCCCGCCCAGGGCTGGTACGAATGGAATGCCCACGAATCGGCACGCAGCCCGAGCGGCCGCAAGGTCAAGCAGCCGTACTACATCCATGCCCCTGATGACTCGATGCTGGCCTTCGCCGCGCTGTGGTCCAGCTGGCAGGGCCCGGATGATCAGCAAGTCTTGTCTTGCGCACTGCTCACCACGGAAGCGGCACCGTCCATTCACGCCATCCACAACCGCATGCCCGTTGTCCTGGCCCCGGAGCAGTTCGACCTGTGGTTGTCGGCCAGTCTCTCGACTGACCAGGTTGGCCAAGTGGTGGCCCAGGCTCGGCATGACCTTATCGCCCACCCGGTCAGCACAGAGGTCAACAACACCCGCAATGACTACCCTGAGTTGTTGCACGCCGTGGAGCTATCCACCGGCAATGAACCGCTCTAGTTCCAATGTTTCAGCCTTTGCGGCATTATCCGGTATCGCTAATGGCCAAGTGCCAAGGAATAGGTAGGAACCAGGGATGGCACGTCGCAAGAAAACCTCGCCTTTTGAAGACCTTATTTTCATCGCCAGCCGTCTGCCCTGGTGGGTAAGCCTGCTGATCGCCTTGGCCGCCTGGCTGTATCTCCATTCTGTAGCGACCACGCCGCAAGCGACCTTCACCAGCCACAAGGAGTTTTCTTCTGCACTGACGGGGCAGCTCTGGCAAAGCTCTGCCATGGTGCTTCAGTTCGTCATTCCAGGCGCATTCATCCTTGGTGCTATCGGCTCTGTGCTCGGCCGAGCGAAGCGCCGCAAGCTGATGGAGGACGTGGCTACTGCTACCAAGCCCGGCAAGACCCTCGACGGCATTAGCTGGCAGCAGTTCGAGCAACTGGTGGGCGAAGCTTTTCGCCGGCAGGGCTTCACCGTTACCGAAACGGGCGGCAACGGCCCGGATGGTGGCCTTGACCTGATTCTGCGCAAAGGCAGCGAGAAGCACCTGGTCCAGTGCAAGCAGTGGCGTTCACTCAAGGTCGGCGTTGCCGTGATACGCGAGTTCTTCGGTGTGATGGCGGCGGAAGGGGCGGTAGGTGGCTTTGTCGTCACCTCGGGCACCTTTACCGATGAGGCTAAGACCTTTGCCAGCGGCCGCAACATTCGCCTGGTCGAAGGCGCCGAACTCAATCGTTGGATTGCGGCAACTCGCAGCACGCAAACCAAGCCCCCAACACTAACCCCGACCCCTATAAAACCGCTTCAGCCTCAACAGACACTCGCGCCCAGTTGCCCGGTGTGCAAGTCGGCCATGCTGAAACGGATTGCAAAGCGCGGCTCCAATGCTGGTAATGAGTTTTGGGGCTGTTCGCAGTATCCGAAATGCCGTGGAGTTGTCCCTGTTTAAGGAGGTCAGAGTAGAAAAATAAAACTGCTCCCTTCTATTATTTTATAAATATTCGCTGCGCTCCTGATTCTCCGGTGAGCTAAGCGTTAGGCATAAGTGAGGCACATCGGTATGGCATTCAGAGCAAAGAAGCGTATATCTGAGCGAAACGCCTACAACATGATTTTGGCTCTGGCATTTCATGGCAATCACTACAATGACATTCACGGACAAATTCGGGCAGTGTCTGATGTGAAGGCGCACTATGCTCAGAACGGACGCGACTTCGCACGCGTTGTCGCTCATTGCAGAGATTTTTCGCAGAGCGTGCCCATCTACGAGAACCTCATCGGTGCTCAATGGACTGCGGAGGGAGTAACGGTATCCCGGCCCAATCACATCACAGGTGAGTACGAGTCTGTGGTTAGCGGCGATGGTGTCTATAACGAAAGTGACTATTGGGCGACGTTCGAGATAAGCAAGGAGGATTTCGATAGTGCGATCCAGACCGGTCGTTGGGAGCGCTTCTTAGCTGCGGTGAACGCGGGGATCGCGGCAGTTGAGGCTTTTCTGAATCATCAATACATGACTCGGCTCCGCGCATCCGGCGATAATGTCGCTCTCAGAGAAAATATCGAAACGAAAATGAAGACGTGGCCGGCTAAGCTAACGGGGAGTGCATTCGATCTTTCGGGTCGCTCATGGGCGTCATTTTCTAAACTAAAGAAACTACGCGATGACGGGTTCCAGCATCGCAAGGCGATAACTACCGGTATTTCGCGGAAACAACATCTTGAGCTGTTGAATGAGTACAAGCAAGCAGTGCCACGACTGCTCTTTGATCTTCACGTTCATTTTGATGTCCGTTGTCCAAGCGCGATCATTCGCTATGCGTATTATCCAGAAATCGAAATGGAGTCGCGCGCACATGCTTAACACGGTACTTCAGAGTGACCTACAACCGTACCACCCCTTTCGCCGTTCTGCGGCAGCGGTCGCCTAAGCTTGGTCTTTACGTATAAATATATGGGGGCAAGGCTAAAGGGGTCGGAGTGATCTGATTGTTAATCACTCTGGCCCCTTTAGCTCTAACTTCTTTAGCTAATGTTATGCAACCTTTTGCAGAGGGCAATATGAGTCGAATTATTCTAGCTTTGTCAGCAATAGTTATTCTATCAGGCTGCGGTTCATTCCCGACAATCACAGAGGAGCGGCAAACGGTTTCTTCTGGACACGTTGGCTGCCCACCAGCTGATATTACGATTGCTGATAATGAACGATACACTTGGACTGCAACATGTAATTCTAAGGTTTACTACTGCACTGTCGCGCCAAGCCCTGCATGTACAGAGAGGTCGAACTAAAGTGCTATGCGGTCGCATAATTAGACGCAGCACAAAATTATATATGGGAATAGATCATGGTTTTTAGATGGATAGGGCTACCACGTTTTTTCGCGTAGTCCTTCAATGCACTCCTTTACGTCATCATCAATGACGTTTCCCGGCTTGATGCATTCCTTCATGCTTTTGCGAGTGCCGCGATTGGCTTCCCGCTCGCGCTGATCCTGCATTTTGAGGTTGGCGCGCGCACCTTCGGCCATCGGGCCTTTGCCGCCGGCCATGACCTCGGCAAGGGTTCTGCTTACGCTTTTGCTAAAGGCTTCCACGTAGGGGGAAATGGTTTCTGCCGCTTGGGTAGCGACGGGCTTTTCGTCATCGGCAAAAGCGGGCGCTGACAGGATGAGTAAGGCGATAAGTGCTTGCTTCATGATGTTGCTCCGTTCCATCGGAAATACCGCGACCCGTATGCCTGCCTAGGGGCGTGGCAATGCGATGGTCATGCCGCCCAGCAATGCGCCTACCGAAATCAGCCATAGCAGAGTGCCGATAAGGCTCAGCACGCTGCCGCCGACGATGATGCCCAGGGCGATCTGCTTCCAGAGCCCCGCATATTGGTTAGGCTGATGCCGTCTGAAGGTCGGCGCCTCGCGCTCGGCCCGGATGTTCTCAAAGCTCTCTTTCACTCGATCTCTCCACCTTTCGGGCGTACCAGCGTCTAGTCACTTCCGTTGTGATTGCTATCCCGCGTTTTGACCGATCAAGTTTCGATTGGCTTCGTCATAGTCCGGGCTGGTCTCTCCATTGCCTGGATCAATCCTGCCGGTTCTCAGCCACAGCGAATATTGAGGGTAATGCTCTGCAATGAGGTCGAGCTCATTCGTCCTGAGGTTGGCTCTCTTGTCGTACCTGATGGTTTTGCAGCGCTCCTCTTTGATGCCAGTAGCTTCACTCACCTCTCGGTGACCAAGCTTAGACATAAAGTGCCTAACCCTATCCTGCGTTGATTCCATAAAGGTCTTAAAAACCGTCTGTTGAAATATTCCACCTGCGTGAGCCGGTGGTATTATTCCACTCGAACTGTGGAAATATTCCACGAATCAGTGGTTAAGGTTCATCGGATTATAGGGGCTTTCACATGGAACAGTCTGGAGTAGTGGGGTTCAACGCACAGGGAAACGCAGAGCGCATCACCGACTTCCGTGATTCGCCGTTCTGTTCCCAGCTGGTTTTCGCCGAAATGCTCGGCATCGAAGACGTCACCCAGGACGTGGTGCGCGGCTGGGTGGAGTCGCAAGCCATCCCGACCGTGAAGATCGGCCGCCGCCGCGTCATCAACCTGCACCGCATCCGCCGCGACCTGGAAAAGGGCAAAACCATCTTCTGCGCCGGGGATTACGCCGATGACTAGCGCTCCCTGCATCGTCGAGGTCGCCAGCTTCCATGGTTCAACCCATCAGAAACGCTGGCAGCGCTGCTTTCGGGGCGAGTCTCGCCGCGAATGTCATCGCTTCATTGATCTGGCGGTATCAGCGGTGGTCGCTCACGACCCGCTGACCTCGATGCTCGCCCAGGAACACGCCCGGGAGCATTTCCGCATCACCAGACTGAGGGGATTGGTATGAGCCATGCGACTCGAACACTCCGCGGACTGCGCCTGCTCTGTCTGCTGGTCCAAAGCCGAAATGGCCAGGCCCGATCCTTGCCCATCCACACCATGCGCCCTATGCCGCCGCGCCTCTGCGCTGCCGATTCGCGTCGTCAAGATGGGTTTCGTAGCTGGCGCCTGGAAGGTCCTGCTCTCGGACTGGGCAGTGACACCGGCCTTTATCTGCGAGAAACACACGCCACCGCTCCAGCCGCCGAAGTACTGGAGCGTTGTGCAGGACAGCGGCCCAGCCGTTCCATCACTGCCGCCAGTGGATCTCTTCTATGACTTCTGAACAGATCGTCCTGCTCATCGTCCTGGCGCCGGCTGCCTATATCGTCGGCCACGGCATCACCCGCTACCTGTGGCGCGAGTGGCTGGCCTGCTGGTTCGTCAAACCCGAGCCTCGGCGCGCTTTTGCTTCTCCTTCTTCTCAGGTGCAAACCTGCTTTGCCCAAGGCCCGAGTGGGGCCCCACGTGTGGGGTCGAGGGCTGACAGATATCCACGGGCGCAGCCGGTGGGTATCTGTCCCAGGCAACTCGGTTTGCGCATTCATGCCTCGATTACGCGGGTTGAACATGAGCGATGTTGAAGTTCTGAACGGTGGGGAACCTGACTAAAACAGTGTGTTTCGGACTTACCCCTTCAACTTGATGTTTTTTTAACCGTGAATTTTTGGCTAATTGATCGCGTATAACTAGGTACACATAACCCCCTGCAAGCCGCACCACACCTGGCAGATAGCGAACTTCATCAGTTTATCTGCTCGGGATCGTTCGGCCTGCTGAAAGGCAAAACCGCGCAATAACGCGCAACTCAACGAGGAAATACCAATGGCACGTTCAACTATGGAAGTTGCATTTCTCGGCACTCAGATGACCCAGGTCGATGACGCCAAATACGCCAAGATTTTCTATGGCGATGAACCGGACGGCAAAAGCGAGCACGGTCTTTCCATCATCGGCATGGCCATCGCCGAAGACGTGGCCGATGAAGTGTTCGCCGCCGGCGCCCAGTTCGACCCGCTGCAGAAGGTGCGCATCACCTTCGACGTAGCCCGAGGCGGGCAGAACAAGGGCAAAAATCTCGCCCTGCACATCGAAGCCGTCGACCCGCGCCCGGCCTCCCGCCAGACCCCGGCCAGCCCTCAGCGAGCGGCCCAACAGCCGTCGCCTGACGCGGCCAAGAGTTAAGGGGAGGGCTGCGCCGTGCTGATCTTCGACCGCGTGCTTTGTGACCTGTGCATGGCCCCCATGGGGCAGCTGCACAACATGCCGGCCGCGCAGAGCGACTTGCTCTCGGACTTCCGTACGGCGCCTGACTTTTGCGTCTGCCCTGACTGCCTCGATGTATCTGAGCCAGTCGACGTACCGGGCGACGCCTGAACATGGCCACTGAATTCATTCAGGCCTGCCGCGCCTGGACCACCCACCCGGACAACTCCGTGTCCTGCACGTCACTTGAGTGGATTCAAGGCTATGTGTTGCCGCCCGAGGCGGGAGGCCAGTTGGACCTCCTGATTCAAGGCGGCTTTGACGCCGAACTCTTCCGTATCGGCTTTCTGGGCACGTTGGCCCTGTTCGCCCTGGGGTTCGGAGTCGGTTTGATTATCTCCCAACTGCGCAAACTCAAGAGGTAGCACCCATGAAACAACTGAAACAACACGCGGCCAAGTTCGGTTCCCAGCTGTCCTTCCGCAACGCCTGTATTGGTGTCACCGGCTTCGCCGTGGCTAACAGCGCTTTCGCCATCGACACCACGGCGGTGACTACAGCGATCGATGCCGCCGAATCCGATGCCCTCACCGTTGGCCAATCGGTGATCGCCGCCGTCGCCGCCCTGGTGGTGATCGGCATCGTTATCGCCGTCGTGAAAAAGATCTGATCGATGATCTGGTCACTGCTACTCGGCGTTCTCATGGCGGGCGCCTTCGTGCAAGGCCTCCGTTCCGCCGAGTATCTGTGAGGGGAGGGGTCGCAAGGCCCCTTTTTTATTGATGGTTAATCCGCGCATTAAATTTCTATTATTTTTCCTAGTTAGCCTCTCCAGTTCGGTCGTTTATGCAGCCGATTACTACTGGACGCGGGGCGGATATGGCAATTACTCGAGTGCAGTAGCTGCTTGTCAGGCGATTTATCCAGGAGTAGATAACGGCGCGAAATTCACTCATTTGACTTGGGTCCATGCTGGCAAGGCTGCTTGTAATGCTGCTTTTGCTGGTGGTGAGCCTTTTATGGGTGAAACGGTCGACCGTTCCGGTGACGGTTGCGCACAGGGCCAACAATACAACGGCTCAACAGGTGGTTGCGAAGCGCCGCCTCAGCCGTGCCCGGCAGCCGGCACCTCGATCACCGCTGCCGTGCAATGCTCCCTGGTCGGCGGCAAGTACGTGCACACCGACTCCATCACCGTCGAGGGTTGCGGCTACACCAGCGCCCCCAATGGCTACTTCAAGCCCTACCCGAATCACGACAACAAGGCCCTAACCTTTTGCATGGCGACCTTTGCCGCCACTGGCCTGCCGTCCAGCGCCGGCGAAAACAATCCCGACATCCCGCCTGAGCAAACCGCCCCCACCCCCAGCGAAGGCAACGACCAACCTTCCTGTCTGCGTGTCGATACCCACGAGTTCTGCCAGGACCCCAAGCAACCGAACTGCGGCACCCGCGATGGCAATCCTTATTGCTACGGCGAAACCGACACCTGCGGCGAACTCAACGGCCAATGGGTATGCCTGCCCAACGGTGCGCGCAAGTGCACCTACGTCAACGGCTCCTATGAGTGCGTCGACCAGAAGACCGGCGAGAAGATTAGCTACGACAGCCCCGACCACCCAAACAATGGCGGCAACGCCGACGGCAATCCCAATAACGACGAACAGGCCCCTGGCAACGTCGTGGTCGGCGGCGGCGCCCAGGGCACCGACAAGGGCGCCACCAACAAGGCCATCAACGATCTGCAGCAGGCCCTGACCGAGCGCCTGGACGCCATCGGCGAAGCTCTGACCGAAGAAACCGAGTCCAGCCCCAACGCACCCGAGGCCCCGAATGAACGCGGCAGCTTCGACCTCGATGCATGGGACCAGAAGATCGAGGACGCCAAGCTCGAGCTCTCCACCCTGACCAACCAGTTCGGCGACCTGTTCCAGGGCGTCACCGACCTCGGCCTCTCCGGCAGCGGCGGGCAACTGGCCTGCGAGACCTTCACCGTGGCGGGCAAGACCCACGAAATCTGCCTGAGCGAATACGCCGACCAGCTTTCCGGCATCGGCGCCATCATCGTCTTTCTCGCGGCCCTGCTCGCCACTTACATCATCTTCATTCGCGAGTGAGGCAGGCCATGGACTTCTCCTTCATCACCGACTTCTTCACCGGCATCAACGCCTTCATTCAGGACGCTTGGAACTGGCTGTACCTGGGCATCTATGACTTCATCAAAGAGGTCATGGTGGTGCTGACCAAGGCCATGATTTACGCCTACTTTCAGTCGCTGATCTTCGCCGCCGAGATCGGCTATGAGGTGGTGCAGGACATCTTCCATGACCTGGGCGTCACCCAGCAGGTGCAGAACGCCTACTCGACCATCCCTGAGGACATGCGCAACACCCTGGCGTTCTTCCGCATCCCCGAGGCGCTGACCATCATCTTCTCAGCGGTGCCGACCCGCTGGGCCATGAAGTTCATTCCCTTCATAGGCCGCTGACATGTCGATCAAGATTCACCATGGTCCAAACGGCAGCTTCAAGACCTCCGGCGCCCTGCAGGACGACGCCATCCCGGCGATCAAGGAAGGCCGCACCATCATCACCAACATCCGCGGCTTCACCCTGGATCGGGTCTACGACGTCTTCCCCGACTGCCCCAAGTCCACCGAAGTCATCAACTTGTCGATGGAATCCACCGAGGATCTGGAGAAGCTGCGGCGCTGGTTCATGTGGGCCCCGCGCGGCGCCTTCCTGATCTTCGACGAGACGCAGATCCTCTTTCCCAAGAGCTGGCGAGAAAAAGACCTCGAGCAGTTCGACTACCCCGGTGGCATCGAGAAGGCCAAGGAAGCCGACCGCCCCACCGGCTGGCTCGATGGCTGGACCCGCCATCGCCACTGGAACTGGGACGTGGTGCTGACCACCCCGAACATCCGCTACATCCGCGACGACATCCGCCTGACCTGCGAGAAGGCCTATCTGCACGCCAACCTCGCCCTGATCGGGATCAAGGGTCGCTACAAAGAGGCCATGCACGATGCCCAGGAAAACCGCCCCCTGTCAGATGGTTCTTCCATCGTCGAACTCAAGAAGATCAGCGCCGACACCTTCCGCCTCTACGAGTCCACCGCCACCGGCCAGGTCCGCGATACCGCTGCCGGTAAGAACCTTCTACTGTCGCCTAAGGTTCTGGGTCTTCTGGGCTTTATTGCCGTTCTTGTCGGCTCTATTTTCTCTGGCGACTCCGCTGCTCTGTTCACTGACGGCCTCACTCACCACAAGTCTCAAGCGACTGCTGCTGCCGCCCCTGCGCCTGCTGGGCAAGCTGCTCCTGCGTCTGCTGCTGTGGCTGGCGATCCTCTGGCTGACGGCCAAGCTGATCGGCCTCCTGCTGTAGGACCAGACAAGCCCGGCTCCCACCCTTTTTGGAACCGCACCCTGGTGGTGAAAGTCGCCATGAGCGGTTACCACAATGAAATGGGCAAAGAGCTGGTGTTGTTCCACTTGCTCGACGAGAACGGCTTTTACTTCCCGCAGACCTCCAACGACCTGCGCGCCCTGGGCTATCGCCTGCGGGTGATTACGCCGTGCTACGTCGAGCTGCGGCGCGAGGCCTGGAGTGGGGTGGCCCTATGCCAAGGCTCGGACCCACAACTGGCCCAAGCCGAAGCCGCCAACCGACCGCAGCCATCCGCACCCGAACCGAAGCTCACCGCGCAACAGCGCTTCGAGGCTAACGCCCCGCGCGTCACGATCATCGAGGACACCTCGCGCGATGAAAAACCGTTCTCCAACTAGCGCGCCGCGCGCCGGCGGAGCGGCTCGGTGCAGAGCGACAACGGCGCGCGGCGCGCCCCTGACGTCCCTGTAACACGTCAGATAAACAGAAGTGAACGACCAGACTAAACCAGAGTGAAAGGTGTGAAATGGCCAGAGCAAAGGACTTCTCCCGTATCGATATAGAAACCGGCTTGGAGAATTCGAAAAGTCGTCTTTTCGTCGATCCGGGCCATATGGGCTTCGTCGACCTGTCAGGCGTTCGCCTGCTCCGGTGCGGCGTCGATACGGTGCGGCAGCTGTACCGGGGCATGATCCGCCCGGAAATCATGGCGCTGTTTGAGACGCCGGGCACCATGGTCGATTTTGCCGGCCAGCGCTGGCACTCGGGACGGGTAGGGCGCGATTCGGGCTACCAGTACAAGCTGCAGAACGCCGACCTGGGCATCATCTTGTTGGTGAAGAACTTCAACGCCAAGCTCGACAGCATCGGCCCCCATCTGAAAATCGAGGTGTCGCCTCACGCCATCGACGCCTTCTCGCCCGAGCGTCTGCAAGAGCGCCTGGACTACTACGCCGACGCCGTGCTGACCCATCTGGAAATGAACCAGTGCGCGGTCCATCTGGCGCTGGACCTGCAGGGCTGGGCTCCGCCTGCCGATCTGGTTGCCCGCATGCACTGCAAGGCGCGCACGCACCGCGACATATCCGGCATTAACGAAGTCCATTGGGCCACTAAATCCAGCGTCTACGGGCGTGGGGAAACCTCCATGTTCGGCTCCGCCGGTGGCGTGCAACTGGCCATCTACAACAAGACCGAACAGGCCCGCGCCACGGACAAGCTCGACTACTGGGAAAGCGTCTGGAAGCGCCGCGACAGCTTCGATGAAGGCGACCCGGAGAACTATGATCCGGCGCAAGACGTCTGGCGCGTTGAGCTGCGCTATCACCACTCGATCATCCAGCAATTCGCCAGCGGCTCCATCGACGTCAGTACGGGGGAAGCCATCGACACGCGCTCCTATGCGGCGTTCTCGGGGCATTTGGACGGCCTTTGGCGCTATGGCCTGGGGCAGTTCAAGTTGCTGGCCCGGCCTGGCTATTTCGAGCCGATCTGGACCCTGATCCGCGATGACGTGCGGGTCGATCTGCCGGTGGACTCGTTGCTCGATCAGACCGAATACAAGCGCTACTACAAGACGAGCCGGGGCTTCTCCGGGAAGAACGTCGAGCTATTCCTGGGAAACTTCGTAAGCCTGCTGGCAAGGGAGCGGGTGGGCGCAAAAAAGGCCTTTGAGACCCTCCAGCAGTGGGACTGCTGGCCGGTGATCCGCGACCACTACGCCGCCAAGGACATGAGTGAGCACGACCTGTACAAGCACATCAAGGCGCTGCTCGAGGAACGCAACGTCAGGTGGGGCAGGGCGGTATGACCGTTCGCAAAAACGGCAAAACATGGATGGCGGACTTCTATGAGAATGGCCGCACTGGTCGGCGAATCCGCAAGAAGGGTTTCGCGACCAAGTCAGCCGCCCAGCGTTTCGAGTCGGATTACTTCGCGTCGCTAGAGAAGACCGGAAGGCCGCTCGATGATCGCCTCTCCGATCTGGTCACCGTCTGGTATGACCTGCACGGCTGCTCGCTCAAGGATGAGAAGGCCCGGCTGTCTCGGACCATGGCAGTGGTGCAGCGCCTGGGCGACCCTCGCGTCTCCGACTTCGATGCCCTGGCCTGGGCCCGCTACCGTCAGTCACGCTTGAAAGACGCGACGCCCAGCACGGTCAACCACGAGCAGCGCTACCTGTCCGCCGTGTTTTCCGAACTGATTCGCCTGGGCGCGTGGGCGGGCAACAATCCGTTAGCCAAGGTCCGGCAGATAAAGACCGATCAGACCGAGCTGTCATTTCTGAGTCTGGAGCAGATTAGTCAGCTGCTCGATGAGTGCAGCAGGTCGACGAACAACCACACCTATCCAGTGGCGCTGATCTGCTTGGCTACTGGCGCCAGATGGGACGAAGCGGAGAGTCTGACGCGGGGCGCGATCTTCGGGGGGAAGGCCCATTTTCACCGGACCAAGAATCGGCAGTCGCGCTCGGTGCCGATACCCAGGGAAGTCGAAGACGCCGTGTTCCAGGTGGCAATGCCTGGGAATGGTCGGCTGTTCATGTCCTGCCGGGCTGCATTTCGTAGCGCCTATGAACGCTGCGGCTTCGACACGCCAGGACAGCTAACCCACATCCTCCGGCACACCTTCGCCAGCCATTACATGATGGCCGGTGGTGACATCCTCAGCCTGCAGCGCATCCTTGGGCATTCTTCGATCACCATGACCATGCGGTACGCGCATCTTTCGCCGGATCATCTGGAGTCGGCCTTGAGGTTGTCGCCCCTTGCGCAGTGCAGATACACTTCTGAGTGATTGCAGTGCAATCAATGATTTCATTCGGAGGCGATATGGCCAGCATCACTATTCGTAACCTAGACGACGACCTCAAGGCTCAACTGCGTGTGGTTGCCGCAAGCCATGGCCGTTCGATGGAAGAGGAGGCGAGAGTCATTATTCGTCAGGCGTTGTTCAAGTCGGAAAAGAGCGGTGGCCTGGGTAGTCGCATTCATGCTCGATTCGCTGCCCTCGGTGGTGCAGACCTTGAGCTGCCTGAACGCAAGGACAAGGCGCGTGCGGCGAGCTTTGACGAATGATCTTGCTTGATACCAATGTGCTTTCCGAGCTGATGCGGGCTAAACCTGCTGCCGAAGTCTTGGCTTGGGTTGATGCTCAGCCTTCAAGTGAGCTGTTCACCAGCGCTATCACCGTTGCCGAGATTCTTTACGGCATCGCGCGCATGTCGGACGGTAAGCGCAAGCAAGGTTTACTAGAGCTGGCGACGCTGATGTTCGAGGAAGATTTTGCCGGCCGCATTCTTCCGTTCGATACAGAGGCGGCTGTTCACTATGCCGGCTTGGCGGCTGAGAGTGAGGCGAAGGGGAAGGTCGCGGATATGGCCGATGGGCAGATTGCCGCAATCGCCGCTTTGCATGATGCGCAAGTGGCAACGCGCAACGTGAGGCATTTCGACTACCTGGGCGTCCCCGTAATCAATCCTTGGGAAGCGTGACGCGGTCAGTTCACCGGTAGGCGCTGCGTAGTCACTTGGTAGTCACTTCGGAAAACAAAAAAGGGCTTAGCTTTCGCTAAACCCTTGTTTTGTTTGGTGGCTACGCAGGGACTTGAACCCCGGACCCCAGCATTATGAATGCTATGCTCTAACCAGCTGAGCTACGTAGCCGAGTGGCGCGCATTATTCGCGGATGGCGGGCTGCTGTCAACCCTGTTTCGCGAAGATTTCTGCGCGCGATCAAGCGCTTAGACGTTGAAGCGGAAATGCATGACGTCGCCATCCTTGACGATGTACTCCTTGCCCTCCAGGCGCCACTTGCCGGCCTCTTTCGCCCCCGCTTCACCCTTGAACTGGATGAAGTCGTTGTAGGCGATGACCTCGGCGCGGATGAAGCCTTTTTCGAAGTCGGTGTGGATCACGGCCGCGGCTTGCGGGGCGGTGGCGCCGACGCGTACGGTCCAGGCGCGTACTTCCTTGACCCCGGCGGTGAAGTAGGTCTGCAGGTTGAGCAGTTCGTAGCCGGCGCGGATCACCCGGTTCAGGCCGGGCTCTTCCAGGCCCAGGGACTCGAGGAACATGTCCTTCTCCTCGCCGTCTTCCAGCTCGGCGATTTCCGCTTCGATCTTGTTGCACACCGGGACGACGATGGCGCCTTCCTCGGCGGCGATGGCGTTGACCACGTCGAGCAGCGGGTTGTTCTCGAAGCCGTCTTCGGCGACGTTGGCGATGTACATCACCGGCTTGCTGGTGAGCAGGTGGAAGCCCCTGACCAGCTGCTTCTCCTCGTCGCCCAGGGTCTTCAGCAGGGTGCGCGCCGGCTTGCCTTCGCTGAAGTGGGGGATCAGCTTCTCCAGCAGGGCCTTCTGCGCCACGGCTTCCTTGTCGCCGCCCTTGGCATTGCGCTGGACCTTCTGCAGCTGCTTCTCGCAGCTGTCGAGGTCGGCGAAGATCAGTTCCAGCTCGATGATCTCGATGTCGCGCTTGGGATCGACGGTGTTGGCCACGTGGATCACGTTGTCGTCCTGGAAGCAGCGCACCACGTGGGCGATGGCGTCGGTCTCGCGGATGTTGGCGAGGAACTTGTTGCCCAGGCCCTCACCCTTGGAGGCGCCGGCGACCAGCCCGGCGATGTCGACGAACTCCATGGTGGTGGGGATCACCCGTTCCGGCTTGACGATGGCCGCCAGGGCGTCCAGGCGCGCATCGGGCATGGGGACGATGCCGCTGTTCGGCTCGATGGTGCAGAAGGGGAAGTTCTCCGCGCTGATCCCGGCCTTGGTCAGGGCATTGAACAGGGTGGACTTGCCGACGTTGGGCAGGCCGACGATGCCGCAGTTGAATCCCATGGTGTGTTCCTCGCGGAGGTGAATTCGGTGGAGAGAGGGTCAGGCTTTCTGGCTGTGCAGTTGTTGCATGGCCTTGGACCAGTCGCCGGCGAGCATTTGCGGTAGCACGCCGAGGGCGAAATCGATACTGGTATCGAGCAGTTCCTGCTCGCTGCGCGGGGCGCGGCCGAGCACGTAGCCGGAGACCATGCTGCTGTGCCCGGGGTGGCCGATGCCGAGCCGCAGGCGGAAGAAATTATTCTGATTGCCGAGCTGGGCGATGATGTCGCGCAGTCCGTTATGGCCACCGTGCCCGCCACCCTGTTTGAGTTTGGCGACGCCGGGGGGCATGTCGAGTTCGTCGTGAGCCACCAGGATCGCTTCCGGGGGGATGCGGAAGAATTTCGCCAGCGCCGCCACGGACTGGCCGCTGCGGTTCATGTAGGTGGTGGGGATCAGCAGGCGAACGTCGCGGCCCTGGTGGCTGAACTTGCCCACCAGGCCGAAATACTTGCGATCTGCGCTCAGGTTGGCGCCTTGGCTGGCTGCCAGGCGCTCAACGAAAAGGGCCCCTGCATTGTGCCGGGTCTGGTCGTATTCGGGGCCGGGGTTACCCAGGCCAACGATCAGTTGTACGGCGGTCATGTCAGGAGCCCTTTAGTGAAAATAGCCCGGCCACCAGGGTGGACGGGCTGTTTTCGGCGGTGCGAGGGTTACTCGGCAGCGCCTTCACCTTCTTCGCCTTCGGCTTTGCTTTCGGCTTCGTCTTCTTTCACCACGCGGGAAGCATGGATGTTGGCTACGGCCAGGTCGTTGCCGTGTGCCAGTGCAACCAGCTCGACGCCCTTCGGCAGGGTCAGGTCGGACAGGTGAACGACTTGGCCCAGCTCAACCTTGGCCAGATCGACCTCGATGAACTCCGGCAGGTCCTTCGGCAGGCAGGAAACTTCCACTTCCACCAGGGTGTGGGAGATTTCGCCGCCGCTCTGCTTGACGCCGACTGCGGTTTCTTCGTTGAGGAAGTGCAGCGGTACGTGGGCAGTCAGCTTCTGGCCAGCGATCACGCGCTGAAAGTCGGCATGCAGGACGAAGCCCTTGGCCGGGTGACGCTGCAGCGCCTTGATCAGGACGCTTTCGTTGCTGCCGGCGACGTTCAAGGTCAGAACGTGGCTGAAGGCCGCTTCGTTCTCCAGCAGCTTGGCGAAGTCCTTGGCCAGCAGGCTGATCGATTGCGGGGCTTTCTCGCCACCGTAGATTACGGCAGGAACCAGGCTGGCGTTACGACGCAGGCGGCGGCTCGCACCTTTCCCCAGGTCGGAACGCACTTCGGCATTCAGGGCAAATTCAGTCATTTCATTTCTCCAAAATAACCAAACCGTCCTTCACGCTTGCGACCAGCGACCGGACGGTTGGGCAAAAAGCCCCGCTCGAGGCGGGGCGCATTTCGTTCAGCGGTGATTCCGGGTTAACGGAACATCGCGCTGATCGATTCTTCATTGCTGATGCGGCGGACCGCCTCAGCGACTACCGGTGCGATATCCAGCTGGCGAATACGCGGGCAGGATTGCGCGGCGGCGGACAGCGGGATGGTGTTGGTCACCACCAGCTCGTCCAGCACGGAATTCTCGATGTTCTCGATGGCGCGACCCGACAGCACGGCGTGCGTGGCATAGGCGAAGACCTTGGCGGCGCCATGTTCCTTCAGGGCCTTGGCCGCGTGGCACAGGGTGCCGGCAGTGTCCACCATGTCGTCGACCAGGATGCAGGTGCGGCCTTCCACGTCGCCGATGATGTGCATCACCTCGGAGTGGTTGGCCTTCTCGCGACGCTTGTCGATGATCGCCAGGTCCACGCCGAGGGACTTGGCCACGGCGCGCGCACGCACCACGCCGCCGATATCCGGGGAAACGATCATCAGGTTGTCGAAGCGCTGATCTTCGATGTCGTCCACCAGTACGGGCGAGCCGTAGATGTTGTCGACCGGGATATCGAAGAAGCCCTGGATCTGGTCCGCGTGCAGGTCGACGGTGAGAACACGGTCGATGCCTACAACGGTGAGCATGTCGGCCACTACCTTGGCGCTGATAGCCACGCGGGCGGAGCGCGGACGGCGATCCTGGCGGGCATAGCCGAAGTAGGGGATGACAGCGGTGATTCGAGTGGCCGAGGAGCGGCGGAAGGCGTCGGCCATTACCACCAGTTCCATCAGGTTGTCGTTGGTTGGCGCGCACGTCGGCTGGATCAGGAAGACGTCTTTACCGCGGACGTTTTCGTTGATTTCAATGCTGATTTCGCCGTCGGAGAATTTACCGACAGAGGCATCGCCGAGGGGGATGTGCAGCTGACGAACAATACGTCGCGCCAGATCGGGGTTAGCGTTCCCCGTAAAGACCATCATCTTGGACACGCGCAGTACCTGCCGGCTGAGGGTATACCTGGATGAGTATAGAAATGGCAGGGGCGGCTGGATTCGAACCAACGCATGCCAGGATCAAAACCTGGTGCCTTACCGCTTGGCGACGCCCCTGTATCGTGTGTAACCCAATGCTGTCAGTCGTACTCACAACGCCTGTGGCGTTGATGGCAGGGGCGGCTGGATTCGAACCAACGCATGCCAGGATCAAAACCTGGTGCCTTACCGCTTGGCGACGCCCCTAGTACAACTCACTCTTACGCATTCACTTCTTGGCCAGAGCTGCGAGCCTGCGATGCAACATCGAGATGTTGCGACCTTGAGCGACAAAGCTCGGCAAAGCGGCTGGAAGTTGGCGGGCGACTTTATCAGCATCGTCCCGGTTTGGGAAGCTCCCAAACACACAAGCTCCAGTGCCGGTTAATCTGGTTGGAACAAATTTGTTCAACAAGATCAAAGCGTTACGAACAGCTGGGTAACGCTTCTGGACAACCGGCTGGCAGTCGTTACGACCACCCCCCTCAAGAAGGCTGCGAACTTTAATGGGCGGCGTATCGCGTGTCAACTCGGGGTCGGAGAAAACTTCCGCTGTGCTGACAAGCACTTGCGGGATGGCCACGAGAAACCAGGGTTCGGCGAGCTCGATCGGGGTGAGTTTCTCGCCGACGCCCTCGGCGAAGGCGGCGCGGCCGCGCACGAACACCGGGACGTCGGCGCCGAGGCCGAGGCCAAGCGCGGCCAGGCGGTCCTCGTCCCAGCCCAGCTGCCAGAGGTGATTGAGACCGAGCAGGGTAGTGGCGGCGTCCGAGCTGCCGCCGCCGATGCCGCCGCCCATGGGCAGTTGCTTGTCCAGCCAGATGTCGGCGCCCAGTGGGCAGCCCGACTGCTGCTGCAACTGCCGGGCGGCGCGCACGATCAGGTTGCTGTCGTGCGCCACGCCGGGAATCTCGGTGTGCAGGCGGATCTGTCCGTCGTCGCGCAGGGCGAAGCCCAGTTGATCGCCGTGGTCGAGGAACTGGAACAGGGTCTGCAGCTCGTGGTAGCCGTCGGCGCGGCGACCGAGGATGTGCAGCATCAGGTTGAGCTTGGCCGGCGCCGGCAGGGTCAGCTGGGCGGCGGCGGGAATGGCCGGCTGGGTCATTGGCCGAGCTGGCGCGGTTGCCAGTCCTTGATCACCAGGGTGACCTGCAGGTCGTGGCCGTCGAGTTTGATGCGCTCGGGCAGCCAGTAGCCGTTCTGCTCGGCGTAGCGCAGGTAGTCGACCTGCCAGCCGTCCTGCTTCAGTTGCGCCAGACGGCTGTCGCCATCCAGGGTGACGCGACTCCTGCTGTCGGGCGAGGGCAGGCCGCGGATCCACCAGAGCAGGTGCGAGACCGGCAGGTTCAGGCCCAGCTGCTGTTGCAGCAGGGCTTCCGGCGAGGCGGCCTGATAGCGGCCCTGGTTGGCCACTTCCAGGAGGATCGCCCCCGGGCGCCCGGTCAGGCGGGCGGCGCCGCGGCCCAGGGGGCCGGACAGGCGAATGTCGTAGTAGTCCTGGCGCTGCAGCCAGAACAGCGTGCCGCTGCCGGAGTCGCGCGGGGCGCGGATGCCGACCTTGCCGCTGATCTGCCAGGCGTCGAGGGTGCTGACCTGCTGCTTGTGCAGTTTCCAGCGGGCCGGATCGCCGGCGCCCTCGAGCGCTTCGCGGGAGGTCAGGCCGGCGCAACCGGCGAGCAGGATGGACAGGCCGAGGAGGATGAGGGGGCGGGCGAGCATCACAGGGTCTCGGAACCGGTCAGGCGCAGCAGGGTGCTGCGCAGTACGGTGCTGTCGGGTTGATCCTTGAGGGCACCGGCCCAGACCTTCCTGGCCTCGCGTTGCTTGCCCTGGGCCCAGAGCACTTCACCGAGGTGGGCGGCGACCTCGTGGTCGGGGAAGCTGCGCAGGGCCAGGCGCAGCAGGCGTTCGGCTTCGTCCAGGTTGCCCAGGCGATAGTGCACCCAGCCCAGGCTGTCGAGAATCGCCGGGTCGTCCGGGCTGATCTGGTAGGCCAGCTCGATCAGCTCCTTCGCCTCGGCGTAGCGGGTGGTGCGGTCGGCCAGGGTGTAGCCGAGGGCATTGAGCGCCATGGCGTTGTCCGGCTCGCGCTCGATGATGAAGCGCAGGTCCCGTTCCAACTGGCCCAGGTCGTCGCGCTTCTCCGCCAGCATGGCGCGGGTGTAGAGCAGGTTGAGGTCGTCCGGGAACTGCTCGAGCGCCTGGGCAATCAGGCTCCAGGCGGCTGCATGTTGCTGCTGCTTGGACAGTGCTTCCGACTCGATCAGGTACAGCTGGATTGCATAGTCGGGCTGCGCTTCGCGCGCCTTGCGCAGGCGTGCTGAAGCTTCTGCGCCGCGCTGCTCGGCCAGGAGCAGTTCGGTCTGGCGCGCCTGGGCTGGCAGGTAGTCATTGCCGGGACCGACCAGGGCGTATTCCATCAACGCGTTCTTCGGCTTTTTCAGCGCCTCATAGGCGCGGGCCAGATTGAAGTGGGCGGCGTCGACGTGGCTGCCGCGCTCGACCAGCTCCTGCAGGTAGACGATGGCCTCTTTCCAGGCTTCGGCTTCCAGGCAGACCAGGGCCAGGGAGAAGCGCAGGTCGTCATCCGTGGGGAATTGCTGCAGGAGTTTGGCGAACTCGCCCTTGGCGTCCTCCAGGCGGTCCTGGGTGACCAGTATGCGCGCGTAGGTCAGGCGCAGGCGCTTGTCCTCCGGGTGGCGCTTGAGGCCCCGCTCCAGCAGGGGCAGCGCTTCATCACCACGCTCGAGGCTCTGCAGCAGGCGTGCGCGCAGCAGCAGTGGCGCCACATTGTCGAGCTTGGCGGCCTGCTCCTCGAGCAGTTCGAGGGCCTCCAGGGGGCGTTCGTCCTGCTGCAGCAGCAGGGCCTTGCCGAACAGCAGTTGGCCGTTGTCCGGGTGCTTTTCCAGCAGCTGGTCGAAGCTTTGCAGCAGGCCGGCGCGGGTGTCCGGGTCGGTTTCCGCGGCGGACAGGGCGAGGAAGTCGAAATGGGTATCGCCCTGACGTTGCAGGACGCTCTCCATATAGTGCATGGATTCGTCGTATCGCCCGGCGCGGGCCAGTTGCACGGCGGCGGCGCGCTGGGCGTCGAGGTTGTCGGGGGCGTTCTTCGCCCAGATCAGCGCGGTATCCAGCGCCGCCTGCTCGGCACCGAGGTATTCGGCGATGCGGAAGCCGCGCTCGGCCACCCCGGCGTCCTGGGTGGCGTTGGCCTGCTGCACGTAGTTGCCCAGGGCGATATCGAAGCGGTTGCGCTGCCCGGCCAGCTCGGCGGTGAGCAGGGCGAACAGGGTCTCCTGGCTGAACGAGGCATATTCCTTGGGCGTCGGCGCTTGCGGTGCCGGGGAGGCCTCCTCCACGGGCGGCGTGCCGTCCGGAACGGCAGGGCTGAGCACTTGGCAGCCGCCCAGCAAGGTCAGGGCGGTCAGTAACGCGAAGGATCTATTCATAGGGGCAAAGACGACTAACCTGCGGTCGGGGCATCATGACACAAGCCGTAGGGCAAGCCCATGGGGCAGGCCTCACGGCGCTGCAGTGGCGCACACGCTTGGCTAGGACAGTGGCCGGCGGTGGTTGTTCTCGTACCGGCGAAGTAGGACAATTGCGCGCTTCCCTCTTCTGTCAGCGACCTTGCATGGCCTTCATCGCCCTCGGCATCAACCATAAAACCGCCTCGGTGGACGTCCGCGAACGCGTGGCCTTCACCCCCGAGCAGTTGGTTGAAGCCTTGCAGCAGCTGTGCCTGCGCACGGCGAGCCGCGAGGCGGCGATCCTTTCGACCTGCAACCGCAGCGAGCTGTACCTCGAGCAGGACAGTCTGGCGGCCGAAGCGGTGCTGGCCTGGCTGGCCGAGTTTCACCAGCTCAACCTCGATGACCTGCGCGCCTGTGCCTATGTGCACCAGGACGACGCGGCGGTGCGCCACATGATGCGGGTGGCCTCCGGGCTGGACTCCATGGTGCTCGGCGAGCCGCAGATCCTCGGCCAGATGAAGTCGGCCTACGCCGTGGCCCGCGAGGCCGGCACCCTGGGGCCGCTGCTCGGCAGGCTGTTCCAGGCCACCTTCAGTACCGCCAAGCAGGTGCGTACCGATACCGCGATCGGCGAGAACCCGGTGTCGGTGGCCTTCGCCGCCGTCAGCCTGGCCAAGCAGATCTTCAGTGACCTGCACGACAGCCAGGCGCTGCTGATCGGCGCCGGCGAGACCATCACCCTGGTCGCCCGTCATCTATACGAGCAGGGCGTCAAGCGCATCGTCGTGGCCAACCGCACCCTGGAGCGGGCCAGCAGCCTGGCCGAGCAGTTCGGTGCCCACGCGGTGCTGCTCTCGGACATTCCCGAGGAGCTGGTGAACAGCGACATCGTCATCAGCTCCACCGCCAGCCAGCTGCCGATCCTCGGCAAGGGGGCGGTGGAAAGCGCGCTGAAGCGGCGCAAGCACAAGCCGATCTTTATGGTCGACATCGCCGTGCCGCGGGACATCGAGCCCCAGGTCGGCAAGCTCGACGATGTCTACCTCTATACCGTCGACGACCTGCACGAGGTCATCGCGGAAAACCTCAAGAGCCGGCAGGGCGCCGCCCAGGCCGCCGAGGAGCTGGTCAGTGCCGGGGCCGAGGACTTCATGCTGCGCCTGCGTGAGTTGGCCGCGGTGGATGTGCTCAGGGCCTATCGCCAGCAGGCCGAGCGCCTGCGCGACGAGGAGCTGGCCAAGGCCGTGCGCCTGCTCGGCCGCGGTGCCTCGGCCGAAGAGGTGCTGGCCCAGCTGGCCCGCGGGCTGACCAACAAGCTGCTGCACGCGCCCAGCGTGCAGCTGAAGAAACTCTCCGCCGACGGCCGCATCGATGCGCTGGCCGTGGCTCAGGAACTCTTTGCCCTCGATGAGGGCGTGCCGTCCGACAAAGGCCTGTGATGAAAGCTTCACTGATCAACAAACTCGACTTGCTGCAGGATCGTTTCGAAGAATTGACCGCGCTGCTCGGTGATGCCGAAGTCATAAGCAAGCAGAGCCAGTTCCGCGCCTATTCCAAGGAGTACGCCGAGATCGAACCGGTGATCCTGGCGTTTCGCGAGTTTCGCAAGGTGCAGGGCGACCTCGAGGGCGCCCAGGCGCTACTCAAGGACAGCGACCCGGACCTGCGTGAGATGGCCGAGGAGGAAGTGGCCAGCGCCAAGGCCCAGCTGCTCGAGCTGGAAGACCGCCTGCAGCGCATGCTGCTGCCCAAGGACCCCAACGACGGGCGCAACGTCTACCTCGAGGTGCGGGCCGGTACCGGCGGCGACGAGGCGGCGATCTTCTCCGGCGACCTGTTCCGCATGTACTCGCGCTATGCCGAGAAGCAGGGTTGGCGGGTCGAGGTGCTGTCGGCCAACGAGGGCGAGCACGGCGGCTACAAGGAGGTGATCGCCCGGGTCGAGGGCGACAACGTCTACGCCAAGCTGAAGTTCGAGTCCGGCGCCCACCGCGTGCAGCGCGTGCCGGAAACCGAGTCCCAGGGCCGTATCCACACCTCCGCCTGCACCGTGGCGGTGTTGCCGGAGCCGGACGAGCAGGCGGCGATCGAGATCAACCCGGCGGACCTGCGGGTCGACACCTACCGCTCCTCCGGCGCCGGTGGCCAGCACGTCAACACTACCGACTCGGCGATCCGCATCACCCACATCCCCACCGGCATCGTGGTCGAATGCCAGGAGGAGCGCTCGCAGCACAAGAACCGCGCCAAGGCCATGGCCTGGCTCGCCGCCAAGCTCAAGGACCAGCAGGAGGCCGCCGCGCACAAGGAAATTTCCGACACGCGCAAGCTGCTGGTCGGCTCCGGCGACCGTTCCGAGCGCATCCGCACCTACAACTTTCCCCAGGGCCGGGTCACCGATCACCGCATCAACCTGACCCTGTATTCGCTGTCCGAGGTCATCGCCGGTGGCGTCGACGCGGTGATCGAGCCGCTGCTGGCCGAGTATCAGGCCGACCAGCTGGCCGCGCTGGGCGATTGAGTCCTGTGGTGCACATAGTGCTCCCTATGGCGTGCCATGTAGGGTGCGCCGCGCGCACCACCCACCCTGCGAGAGGAATATGGCCAGCATCGAATCCCTGTTGAGCGCGGCCGAGCTGCCCGACTCGCCGACCCCGCGGCTGGATGCCGAGCTGCTCCTGGCCAGCGCCCTGGGCAAGTCGCGCAGCTACCTGCACACCTGGCCGGAGCGCGAGGTGGAGGCCGCGCAGGCCGAGCGCTTCGCTGCCGACCTGACGCGCCGCCGCGCTGGCGAGCCGGTGGCCTATATCCTCGGCCAGCAGGGCTTCTGGAGCCTGGAGCTGGAGGTGGCGCCGCATACCCTGATTCCCCGCCCGGACACCGAACTGCTGGTGGAGACCGCCCTGGCGCTGCTGCCGGCGACGCCGGCCAGCGTGCTCGACCTTGGCACCGGCAGCGGCGCCATCGCCCTGGCCCTGGCCGCCGAACGGCCGGCCTGGCGGGTCACCGGCGTGGACCGGGTGTCCGAGGCGGTGGCCCTGGCCGAACGCAACCGCCAGCGGTTGAAGCTGAACAATGCCGCCTTCTGCGCCAGCCACTGGTTCGCCGCCCTGGGCGCACGGCGCTATGCCATGATCCTCAGCAACCCACCCTATATCGCCGCCGACGACCGGCATCTGCGCGAGGGCGACCTGCGCTTCGAACCGAGCAGCGCGCTGGTCGCCGGCGCCGACGGCCTGGACGATATCCGCGAGATAGTCGCCCAGGCTCCGCAGCACCTCGAACCGGGCGGCTGGCTGCTGCTCGAGCATGGTTTCCAGCAGGCCGTGGCGGTCCGCAGTCTGCTGAGCGCGCGCGGGTTCGTCGAGGTGCAGAGCCGGCGCGACCTGGGTGCTCATGAACGCATCAGTCTGGGACGTTTTCACCATGAATGAGCCGAACACGCTGAACGATGACGAGCTGCTGCGCTACAGCCGGCAGATTCTCCTGGCGCAGATCGATGTCGAAGGGCAGCTGCGCCTCAAGGGCAGCCGCGTGCTGATCGTCGGCCTCGGCGGCCTCGGCTCGCCGGTGGCGCTGTACCTGGCGGCGGCCGGTGTCGGCGAGCTGCACCTGGCGGACTTCGACACGGTGGACCTGACCAACCTGCAGCGACAGATCGTCCACGACAGCCAGAGCATCGGCCGGGGCAAGGTCGACTCGGCCATGGCGCGGCTGGCGGTGCTCAACCCGCAGGTACGCCTGCAGGCGCACCGCACCGCCCTGGATGCCGACTCGCTGGCCGCCGCGGTGGCGGCGGTGGATCTGGTGCTCGATTGCTGCGACAACTTCGCCACCCGCGAGGCGGTCAACGCCGCCTGCGTCGCCGCGCGCAAGCCCCTGGTCAGCGGCGCGGCGATCCGCCTGGAAGGGCAGTTGTCGGTGTTCGACCCGCGCCGCGACGACAGCCCCTGCTACCACTGTCTGTACGGCCATGGCAGCGAGGCCGAGTTGACCTGCAGCGAAGCCGGGGTGGTCGGTCCGCTGGTGGGCCTGGTCGGCAGCCTGCAGGCGCTGGAGGCGTTGAAGCTGCTGGCCGGCTTCGGCGAGCCGCTGATCGGCCGGCTGCTGCTGGTCGATGCTCTGGGTTCGCGTTTTCGCGAGCTGCGGGTCAGGCGCGATCCGGCCTGCAGCGTCTGTGGCGGTGGCCATGGCCAATAACGCGCCGGTCGGGGTATTCGACTCCGGCGTCGGCGGCCTCTCGGTGCTGCGCGAGATCCGCGCCCTGCTGCCGGGCGAGTCCCTGCTCTATGTGGCCGACAGCGGCCATGTGCCCTACGGCGAGAAGAGCCCGGAATTCATCCGCGAGCGCTGCCGGACGATCGCCGATTTTCTCCTCGGGCAGGGCGCCAAGGCGCTGGTGCTGGCCTGCAACACCGCCACCGTGGCCGGTATCGCCGAGCTGCGCGAGCTGTACCCGCAGCTGCCGATCATCGGCATGGAGCCGGCGGTCAAGCCGGCGGCGGCGGCGACCCGCGCCGGGGTGGTGGGCGTGCTGGCCACCACCGGCACCCTGAAGAGCGCCAGGTTCGCCGCCTTGCTCGACCGCTTCGCCAGCGACGTGCGGGTGGTGACCCAGCCTTGCCCGGGCCTGGTGGAGTGCATCGAGGCCGGCGAGCTGGACGGCGCGGCGACCCGCGAGCTGCTCCAGGGCTTCGTCGCCCCGCTGCTGGCCGAGGGCTGCGATACGCTGATCCTCGGTTGCACCCATTACCCCTTTATCAAACCACTGCTGCGTGAGCTGCTGCCGGCTTCGGTCAGCCTGATCGATACCGGCGCGGCGGTTGCCCGGCAGTTGCAACGGCGTCTCGACGAGCGGCGGCTGCTGGCCGCTGGTCCGGCGCTGGCCGGGCGCTTCTGGAGCAGTGGCGATCCCGGGCAGATGCAGGCGGTGCTGCCACTGCTCTGGGGCGAGGCGGCGGCGGTGCGGAAGCTTTGACAGCGGCCCGGTGGGCTGCTGTTATGCAGGTGTCTGCTTGTATTAATAACCAAGACTTCGATACTTTCAGGTGACTGCACGGGGATGCCCCCGGACCTGGTGATAAAAGGAAATTTCCAATGAAGAAGTTGTTCGCTTTGGCTGCCCTTGCAGCCGTGACCATGGGATCAGTGGTGTCGGCGCAGGCGGCCGATGTGACCTTCTCCGTAGGCAGCACCGACGAGTCGACCATGGTCTACCGCCTCGGTACCCAGTTCGACTTCAGCAGCCGCTGGCTGGAAAGCGGCACCGGCCATCTCGGCGGCTACTGGGATGCCGGCTACACCTACTGGCAAGGCGATGAGTCGGCCAGCAACCACAGCCTGTCGTTCTCGCCAGTGTTCGTTTATGAGTTCGCCGGGGACAACGTGCGGCCCTACATCGAGGCCGGCATCGGCGTGGCCTTCTTCTCCAGCACCGAGCTGGAGGGCAGCAAACTGGGTTCGTCCTTCCAGTTCGAGGATCGCCTCGGCGTCGGCCTGCGTTTCGCCGACCAGGAGGTGGGCCTGCGCGCGTGGCACTACTCCAATGCCGGGCTCAAGGAGCCGAACAACGGCATCGAGGCCTATACCCTGCATTACCGCATGAGTTTCTGAGGCGCGGCGTCAGACCGCAAAAAAACCGGGCCATGGCCCGGTTTTTTCGTTTCGGCGGGGCACCCTCAGCGATAGATGCCGGCCATGCCCTGACGCTCTTCCAGGCACTCGCCCGAGCCCATCTCGAAATCACGGCAGATCTGCGGACGCTGTTCGTAGATGCTGCAGCGCATGCTGTCGCGATCAAGGGCCGCGCACCAGCCGTCGTCGAGGCGGCGCATCACCTCGCCGCCCCAGGCATCGGTGCCGATGAAGCGTTGCGGCACGCCGGTGTCGCTGATCAGCATGACTTCCAGCTGGCAGCAGCAGGCGGCGCAGTTCGAGCAGCTGACGGCCGGCTCATCGGGCAGTTGGGTGTGGGCAATGGGCGGGAGATGACTCATGGGCCGCAGTGTACGCCAGCCGTGGCCGCTGCGGCGCTCAAGCCGACCGGCGCGCGCGCAGGCTCTGCTGGTACTGGCTGCGATAGAGCTTGGCGAAACCGTGCAGCACGGGCATCACCAGGGCCCAGATCAGCGCCAGCAGGGCCAGGGTCGGCCAGGTGCCATAGGGCAGGGTGACGCCGGCCAGCTGGGCGCCGGCATAGTAGGACAGCGGCCCGCCGACGGCGCCGAGCAGGCTGCCACGCCACCAGGGTTGCGCCGTCCAGGCCAGGCAGTGGTTGAGGGTGGTCGCCAGCAGCAGCCAGAGCAGCGCCAGCCACAGCGGGATCAGGGTGCGCGGCTCGCCGAAGTCGAACACCCCGAGGTTGAGCAGGAAGCTGTCCAGGGCGCTGCCGGCGAGGAACACGCTGAACAGCAGCTTGCCTTCGGCGGCCCAGCTGGCGGTCCACAGCAGGTGCACCGCGACGGCCAGGGCCACCAGCAGCAGCCAGGGGCCGCCGCCCAGCACGCAGGCCAGCCAGCCGAGTTGGAACAGCAGGGCGTTGGCGATCAGTTTAGGCATCCAGGCGTCCCAGTAGCGGTTGCGGTCGCGCCGCCGGCTTGGCCAGCAGCAGTTGAGCGGTGCCGATGGTGCGCTCGATGAAGCCGCCCTCGCAATAGCACAGGTAGAACTCCCACAAGCGGTAGAAGTGCTCGTCGTAGCCGAGCTGTTCCAGCTTGTGCCGCGCCTGGCGCAGGTTGTCGTGCCACAGGCGCAGGGTGCGGGCGTAGTGCAGGCCGAAATCCTCCATGTGATGCAGGTTCAGGTCGGTGCGGCTGCCGACTATCTCCAGCATCTTCTGCAGCGAGGGCAGGGCGCCGCCGGGAAAGATATAGCGCTGGATGAAGTCGACGCTGCGCCTGGCCTGCGCATAGCGCTGGTCGCGGATGGTGATGGCCTGCAGCAGCATCAGGCCGTCGTCCTTGAGCAGCTTCGCGCACTGCTGGAAGTAGGTGGGCAGGAAGCGGTGGCCGACCGCCTCGATCATCTCGATCGACACCAGCTTGTCGTACTGGCCGGCGAGGTCGCGGTAGTCCTCCAGCAGCAGGGTGACGCGCTCGCCCAGGCCCTGCTCGGCGATGCGCCGGGCGGTGTAGTCGTACTGCTCGCGGGACAGGGTGGTGGTGGTGACCCGGCAGCCATAGTGGCTGGCCGCATAGATCGCCATGCTGCCCCAGCCGGTGCCGATCTCCAGCAGGTGGTCGTCGGGGCGCAGGGCCAACTTCTGGCAGATGCGTTCGAGCTTGTTCAGCTGGGCCTGTTCCAGGCTGTCGTCGGGGCCCTCGAACTGCGCCGCGGAATACATCATGGTCGGGTCGAGGAACTGCTCGAACAGCGCGTTGCCCAGATCGTAGTGGGCGGCGATGTTCTTGCGCGAGCCGCGCCGGGTGTTGCGGTTGAGCCAGTGCAGGCCCTGGATCAGCGGCCGGCCGAGGCGGGCCAGGCCGCCCTCCAGGGCATCGAGCACCTCAAGGTTGCTGACGAACACGCGCACCACCGCGGTCAGGTCCGGGCTGCTCCAGTAGCCATGGATAAAGGCCTCGCCCGCGCCAATCGAGCCGTTGCCGGCGACCAGGCCCCAGACGGCGCCGTCGAGCACCTCGATCTGCGCGCTGAGGCTGGCCTGCGGGTCGCCGAACGCCAGGCGCTGCTCGCCCTCGATGATCAGCAGGTGGCCATGGCGAAGCTGGCTCAGCTGGTGCAGCACGGCGCGGCGCAGCAGGCCGGCGCCGAGGCCCTGGCCGGCGACCAGGGAGTATTTGCCGGTGGTTGGGCTAGAGCTTTTCATGGGATACGTCCTTCGCGTGTGCCCGGGCCGTGCGGAAGCCGTCGTCCGCGACCTGGTGGCTGAACAGGGGAGTGCGTTTGAGCAGCAGGCGCAGGGCCTGCCAGTAGATGGCGGCGAGGGTCTTGCCGGTCATCCAGGGGAAGCGCAGCAGGTAGCGGTGCAGGCTGGCGCGGTCGAGGGGCTCGCGTTGCAGGCTGAGGCTGGCGTCGAACAGCTTGTCCTCGCCCTGCCAGTCGGCCATGTGCAGGCCCAGGCGCTGGCCGGGCGCGGCGAAGCTCATGCGGTATTGCAGCTCGCGGGGCAGGAACGGCGAGACGTGGAAGGCCTTGGCCACGGCGACGTGCTGGTGGCCCGCGCCTTGTGCCGGCAGCACGTAGTGGTAGCGCTCGCGCCAGGGCGTGTTGCTGACTTCGCAGAGGACTGCCGCCAGGCGCCCGTCGGCCTCGAAGCAGTAGAAGAAGCTCGCCGGGTTGAACGCCAGGCCCCAGCTGCGCGGCTGGGTCAGCAGGCGGATCGCCCCCCCGGGCGCCTCGCCCAGGGCCTCGGCGACCCGCTGGCGTACCGCGTCGACCAGGCGCATGCCGTGCCTGGTGAATTCCGGCAGGTAGTCGCTTTCGCGGAAGGCGAAGGGCGCCCAGCGACCGTCGCCGGCCAGGGGCGAGAGTGCCAGCACCTGCTCCTGCTCGGCCAGATCCAGGTACAGCAGGCCCATGCGGTAGCGGAAGCTATGGCTCCTGGGGGCGAAGCGCCGGTGTTGGACCCAGCCGCTGTACAGGGCGCTGTGCATCAGAGCTCCTCGCCGAAGGCGCGGGCCACGTGCAGGGCGCTGACCACCCCGTCCTCGTGGAAACCGTTGGCCCAGTAGGCGCCGCAGTAGTAGCTGTGCCGGGCGCCGAGCAACTCCTGCCAGCGCGCCTGGGCGGCCATGCCGGCCAGGCTGTACTGCGGATGGGCGTAGCGGTAGCGGCCGAGGATCTTGTCCGGGTCGATCGCCGCGGTCTGGTTGAGGCTGACGCAGAAGGTGGTGTCGCTGTGGATGCCCTGGAGGATGTTCATGTTGTAGGTCACCGCCGCCGCCTGCTCGCTCGGCCCACCCAGTCGATAGTTCCAGCTGGCCCAGGCCAGGCGGCGCCGGGGCAGCAGGCGGGTGTCGGTGTGCAGCACCACATCGTTGTCGGCGTAGGGCAGGGCGCCGAGGATCTCCCGCTCGGCCAGGCTCGGCTGGGCCAGCAGGGCCAGGGCCTGGTCGCTGTGGCAGGCCAGCACCACCTTGTCGAAGCGTTCCGTGCCGGCGGCGCTGTGCAGGGTCACGCCCGCCTCGTCGCGCTCGATGCGCTGCACCGGGCAGTTCAGGCGGATGCGTTCGGCGAAGGGGGCGCTCAGCGGCGCCACGTAGCTGCGCGAGCCGCCTTCGATCACCCGCCATTGCGGGCGGTCGCTGACCGACAGCAGGCCGTGGTTCTTGAAGAAGCGCACGAAGAACTGCAGGGGGAAGTGGAGCATCTCGGCCAGGGACATGGACCAGATCGCCGCGCCCATGGGCACGATGTAGTGCTCGATGAAACGGCTGCCGTAGCCGCCGCGCTGCAGGTAATCACCGAGGGTGACATGCGCCTCCATGCGCCCGGTGCCGAGGTCGGCGAGGGCTTCGCGGTTGAAGCGCAGGATGTCGCGCAGCATGCCCCAGAACACCGGCGACAGCAGGTTGCGGCGCTGGGCGAACAGGCTGTTGAGGTTGTTGCCGTTGTATTCCACGGCGCTGTGCGGATCGCGCACCGAGAAGCTCATCTCGGTGGCTCTGGAGGCGACGCCGAGCCGGTCGAGCAGGCGGATGAAGTTGGGATAGGTCCAGTCGTTGAACACGATGAAGCCGGTATCGATGGCGTAGTCGCGACCGTCCACCCGCACATCGACGGTATGGGTATGGCCGCCGACCCAGTCGCCGGCCTCGAACAGGCTGATGTCGTGACGCCGGTTGAGCAGGTAGGCGCTGGTCAGGCCGGCGATGCCGCTGCCGATGATGGCGATCTTCATGGGCGTTCCTTCGACGATGTTTCGCGGCGCACCATGCGTCGGCCGATGGCCAGTTGCAGGCGCCCCGGCAGGTGGGCGAGCAGCCGCAGCGCGGCGATGAACGGCCGCGGGAAGGCGATCTCCAGTGGCCGCTTGTCCAGGCGGCTGGCGATATGGGCGGCGGCCCGCTGCACCGGCCAGCGCATCGGCATGGGGAAGTCGTTCTGCCGGGTCAGGGGGGTGTCGACGAAGCCGGGACTGACCAGGGTGACGTCGATGCCTTCGTCGGCCAGGTCGATGCGCAGCGCCTCCAGCAGGTAGCGCAGGCCGGCCTTGGAGGCGCCGTAGGCCTCGGCGCGGGGCAGGGCCAGATAGGTCACCGAACTGCCGACGCCGACCAGGTGCGGCTGCCAGCCGCGGCGCAGCAGCGGCAGGGCGGTCTCGATGCAGTAGCTGGCGGCGAACAGGTTGACCCGCATCACCCGCTCGATCATCGCCGCCTCGAAGGTCCGGGCATCGACGTACTCGCAGGTGCCGGCATTGAGCAGCAGGGTATCCAAGGCACCCCAGCGCGAAGCGATGCGCTCGCCGATGTCGCGCACTTGCTCGGCGTCGCCGAGATCGCCGGGGGCCAGCAGCACCTGTTGTGGATAACGCTCGGCCAGGGCCCGCAGTGGACCCGGGCGGCGCGCGCTGAGGGCCAGGCGGTGGCCAGCCTTGAGCAGCAGTTCGGCCAGGGCGGCGCCGATGCCACTGCTGGCGCCGGTGAGCCAGATGCGTCGCGATTCGCTGTTCATGCCAACCTCCGCTTCAGCCAGCGGATCAGCCGGCCGATCAGGGGCGCGTGCTCGTAGAGCAGGGCGCCGGCGTCGAAATAGTCGCGGTGGCGATGGACCTTGCCGTTCCACAACAGATGGGAGCAGCCCTCCACGCGGATCAGCTGGCCGCCGGCCAGGCGTGGGTGGCGGTAGCTCATGGTCCAGCGCAGGTAGCCCTCGCCCTCGCGGACCTGGTCGAAGCCGTAGAAGTCGAAGCGCAGGTCGCTGACGTTGGCGTACAGCTGGGCGAAGTAGCGGTGCAGGTTGTCCAGCCCGCGCACCTCGTGCAGCGGGTCGCAGAACAGCGCATCGTCGCTGTACAGCTGGCCCAGGCGCTCGAGGTTGTCCTTGTCGAGGCTGGCGAAGTCCTTGGCGAAGCGGCGCAGGAAGTCGCTCATCAGCTGGCCTCCCGAAGCAGCGGCGGCAGGTTCTTGAAGGCCGCCAGGGCCCGTTCGCGACTGTGGCTGAGGTCGACGATCGGCCGTGGATAGTCGAGCGCGTCGAACAGCCCGCCGCGCACCGTGCTCGGGTCATGGATGGCCTTGTCGTCGAGCCCGGCCAGCTCCGGCAGCCAGTGGCGGATGAAGCGGCCCTGGGGATCGAAGCGCCGCGACTGGCTGACCGGGTTGAACAGGCGGAAGTAGGGCACCGCGTCGGTGCCGGTGGAGGCGCTCCATTGCCAGCCGCCGTTGTTGGCCGCCAGGTCGCCGTCGATCAGCTGGCGCATGAAGTAGCGCTCGCCGGCGCGCCAGTCGATCAGCAGGTTCTTGGTCAGGAACATGGCCACGACCATGCGCAGGCGGTTGTGCATCCAGCCGGTGGCGTGCAGCTGGCGCATCGCCGCGTCGATCAGCGGGAAGCCGGTGCGGCCCTGCTGCCAGGCGGCCAGCTCGTCCGGGGCGTCGCGCCACGGCAGCGCCTCGGTCTCGGGGCGGAAGGCGCGGTGCCGCGAGACGCGCGGGTAGCCGACCAGGATGTGTTTGTAGAACTCGCGCCAGAGCAGCTCGTTGATCCAGGTGACGACGCCGTTGTTGCCGCCATCGAATTCGCCTTGGTTGACCTGCAGGGCGGCGTGCAGGCACTGGCGCGGCGACAGCACGCCGGCGGCGAGGTAGGCCGACAGCTGGCTGGTGCCGGGCTTGGCGGGGATGTCGCGGGCGTCCTGGTAGTAGTCGATCTGCTCGTCGGCGAAGCGTGCCAGGCGCTCATGAGCGCTGGCCTCGCCGGCCGGCCAGAGCTGGCGCAGCGCCTCGGCCGCCGGGCTGAAACCGGCGGCAGCGGCGGGCACGGTATCGCTCGCGAGCGCCAGGGGCGCCTGCGCCGCCGGGGTCGGCAGCAGGGGCGGCAGGGCGGTGTGCAGGCGCTGGTAGCAGAGCTTGCGGAACTGGCTGTAGACCTTGAAGTAGCCGCCGGACTGGGTCAGCAGGCTGCCCGGCTGGAACAGCAGCTGATCGAGGTGACCGTGGAAGGCCACGTCCTGTTCGTCGAGGCGCCGGGCCACGGCCTGGTCGCGGCGCTGCTCGTTGATCCCGTACTCCTCGTTGACCCGCACGGCGCTGATCCGCAGCTCGCGGCACAGCGCGCCTATCACTGCGGGGGCGGCGTCCCAGCTGTCGGCCTGGCGGATCAGCAGCGGCACGTTGAGCCGGCCCAGGGCGGTGGACAGCTCGGCCAGGTTGCGCAGCCAGAAGTCGACCTTGCACGGCGCGTCGTCGTGCCGCTGCCACTGGCCGGGGCTGAGCAGATAGAGCGCCACGGTCGGCCCGGCCGCCATGGCGGCGGCCAGGGCGCTGTTGTCGCGTACGCGCAGGTCGCTGCGCAGCCAGATCATTTGCCGCATGGGGTCACCTGTGAAGGGGCCTGTAGGTTGAGCTGGTCCAGCGCTCGCAGCGCCGCCAGCGGGTCTTCCGCCAGGCGCAGGTCGGCGCGCGAGGCAGTCAGTTCGGCCAGGGCCTGTCGATGAATACGCACGGCCGGCCCGGCCAGCACCGTGGGGCAGCGGCCGGCGCCGAGCAGGCGTGGCAGCTGCTGGCCGTCGAGGGCCTGGCTGGCGTACAGCAGCAGGGCGCAGGGGCGGATGCGTTCCAGGGCCAGGCCCAGCTCGGCGGTCGGCACCGGCCAGTCGAACACCTCCACCGCATGCCCGGCACTGCTGGCCAGCCAGGCGCTGAGCCACAGGCCGGGCTCCATCGGCGGTTCGCACAGGTTGATCAACAGCACCGGCGCGCCGCCATGCAGACGGTTGTTGTGGTACAGGCGCGCGCCGAGCTTGCTGCGCAGCCAGGAGAGGAAGAACACCCGCTCCAGCTCCGCGCCGAACTGGCCGCGCCAGCGCAGTTCCAGGGCCTGCAGCAGCGGCAGTAGCAGTTGCTGGCACAGGGTCTGCGGCGGGTACAGCGCCATTTCGCCGTTGAAGCAGTCGTCGAGGCGGCGTTCGGCCAGGTCGCCGATGGCCGCCAGCAGCTGGTCGCGCTTCTGACCCCACTGCGACAGGTTTTCCTCCGGTGCGCTGCGTTCCGCTTGCAGCAGGCCCTTGACCTGGCTGACCGAGACGCCGCGCTCGAGCCAGGTAAGGATCGCCTGGACCCGTGCGATGTGCGCTTCGGAGTAGAGTCGATGGCCCTTGGCGGTGCGGTGCGGCACGATCAGGCCATAGCGCCGTTCCCAGGCGCGCAGGGTGACGGCATTGACGCCGGTCAGCCGCGCCACCTCGCGGATCGGCAGCAGGCCCTTGCCCAGCGCCTCGCTGGCCGAGTCGCCGCCGGGGGCAGCAGGGCGGGCGTCGCCGTTCATAGGGCGTTGCGCAGGCTGAGGTTTTCCGGATGGGGCTGCAGGTAGGCCTGCTGCGCCACGTAGGCGTCCGGGTGGCGGCGGAAATGATGCTTGAGCAGGGTCAGCGGCACCACCAGCGGCACCATGCCGTCGCGGTACTGGCCGATCAGCTGGTGCATTTCCTGGCGCTCTTCGCGGCTCAGGCCCTGCTTCAGGTAGCCGCACAGGTGCTGCAGCACGTTGCTGTGGGTGCCGCGGGTGGCGCACTGCTTCAAGGCGGCCATCAGCTCGCTGAAGTAACGCGGCGCCAGTTGCGCCAGGTCATGCCGGCCGAGGTCGCCGAGCAGTCGGCCGAGGGCCTTGTACTGCAACGGCGCGGTGGCCATCAGCAGGTACTTGTAGCGCGAGTGAAAGGCGATCAGGGTCTTGCGCGTCAGGCCTTCGTGAAGCAGGCGCTGCCACTCGGCGTAGGCGAATACCCGGGTGAGGAAGTTTTCGCGCAGCACCGGGTCGTTGAGCCGGCCATCTTCTTCCACCGGCAGATCGGGGTGGCGGGCGATCAGCGCCCTGGCGAAGATGCCCTGGCCACTGGCCTCGCTGGGCCGGCCGCGGTCCTGGTAGACCTTGACCCGTTCCATGCCGCAGGACGGCGACTTCTGCATCAGGATGTAGCCGCAGATGCCGTCCAGTTCCTCGGCCATGCGCGCACCGTAGGCCGCCAGGCGCTCGGTCACATCCAGGGTCGGATCGACCGTGCCGACTGCGCGCGGCGCCTGTGGATCACCGACCAGGCGGATGGGTTCGCGCGGCGTGCCGAGGCCGATGGCGACCTCCGGGCACAGGGGCACGAAGTCGAAGTGTTCACCGAGCACCTGGCTGCACAGGCGCGATTCCTTGTGCCCGCCGTTGTAGCGCACGGTGTTGCCCAGCAGGCAGGCGCTGATGCCGAGCTTGGGTCTGGCGTGGTGGGCTTGGGCAAGGGACATGGCGCGACCTCCGATGAAGACTTGTACAGGTAATATTTCCTGTACAACCTGTGTCCATCATAGGAGTGAGGCTGGCCTTGTACAAGTATTTTGTACAAGATTTGTATAGGTCGTGTGTGGGGAGGGGGGGTTACTGCCAGCCCATGCGCCAGTGCCGGGCGTCCTGCAGGGCGCGCCAGGGCAGGCGCTGGTTGCGTTGACTGAGCACCGCCTGCAGCTCGACCGCGACGACGTTGTCGTCCTCGTCGCGCAGCAGTTCGATGACCAGGAAGTGCTTCTCGCGGTTCTGTGGCTGTACCGCTGTCCACTTGGACAGCAGCAGCTTGCGCGGATTGAGGCGGTGGCGCGGCAACCCGGCGTTCATCGTCCCGCTCCGGCTCCGCTCACTGCAGGTGGCCGAGCAGCTTGCGCGCCGCCTCGTGGCCGCTCAGCCAGGCGCCCTCGACGCGACCGGACAGGCACCAGTCGCCGCAGGCATACAGCCCCAGGTCGGCGTCGGCCAGCGCGCCCCACTGGTGGGCGTTGCCCGGGCGGGCATAGAGCCAGCGATGGGCCAGGCTGAAGGACGGCGCCGGCACGGTGCAGCCGATCATCTCGGCGAAGGCGCCGAGCAGGTGCTCGATCACATCTTCCTTGGGCAGGTCCAGGTGCTGCTTGCTCCAGCTGCTGCTGGCGTGCAGCACCCAGGTGTCCAGGGTGGTCTCGCGGCCGGGCTTGCTGCGGTTGCGCGCCAGCCAGTCGAGGGGGCTGTCGTGCACGAAGCAGCCCTCCACATCGGTGTCCAGGGGGCTGTCGAAGGCCAGCGCGGCGGCCCAGGTCGGCTCCATCGGCACGCTGGCGGCGGCCGCGGCGAGCTTGGGGGCGCTGGCCAGCAGGGCGCTGGCCTGGGGCGCCGGGGTGGCGATCAGGACATGGCTGAAGGGGCCGTGGCTGCGCCCGTCGGCATCCTGCAGGTGCCAGTACTGTTCACCGCGGAACACCTCGGTGATGCGGCAGGAGAAGTGCACCGGCAGGGCGCCGAGCAGGGCGCGGGTGATCGCGCTCATGCGTGGGATGCCGACCCAGCGCAGCTGCTCGTCCGGCGAGGAGGCGAGCTGGCCGTCTCGGTAGTGGTAGAGGCTCGGTTGCCATTCGGCGACCCAGCCGCGGGCCTGCCACTGCTGGACCGCCTCGACGAAGCGGCGGTCGCGCGCGGTGAAGTACTGCGCGCCCAGATCGAGGGCGCCGGCGTCGCTGCGCCTGCTGGCCATGCGCCCGCCGCTGCCGCGACTCTTGTCGAACAGCTGCAGCTCGTGGCCCGCGGCGTGCAGGGTCTGGGCGGCCGACAATCCGGCCATGCCGGTGCCGATGATGGCGATGGGGGCGAGTGCTGTCATGGTCTACCTCATGTGCTAGAGCGCGAGATTACGCTTTAGACAAAAGCTATACAATATTATAGTTGTGTATAAACTTGTGCGGTTCCTCGGCCGTCTCTCTATATTTAGGACAACCTGCCTGGGGATAAAAGGCACGTGCCCCTCTTATAAAACAGACTAGGGCGATAACCCGCTGTTACGCCATGCGAGGAAGATGCCATGCACATATTGCTGACCGGCGGTACCGGTTTGATCGGACGTGCCCTGTGCCGCCACTGGCTTGCCCAGGGCCACCAGCTGACCGTGTGGAGCCGCAGTCCGCAGCGGGTATCGAGCCTGTGTGGCGCCGCGGTGCGCGGCATCGGCCGCCTCGAGGAGCTGGGTGAGGAGCCGCTGGATGCGGTGATCAACCTGGCTGGCGCGCCGATCGCCGATCGGCCCTGGACGCGCAAGCGCAAGACCCTGCTGTGGGCCAGCCGGATCGGCCTCACCGAGCAGCTGCTGGCCTGGCTGGGGCAACGCGGGCAGAAGCCGCAGCTGTTGCTGTCCGGCTCGGCGGTGGGCTGGTACGGCAATGGCGGCGAACGCGAACTGCTCGAGGACAACCCCCAGGTCACCGACGACTTCGCCGCCCAGCTGTGCGGCGCCTGGGAGGAGACCGCGCAGCGCGCCGAGGCCATGGGCATCCGCGTGGTGCTGGTGCGCACCGGCCTGGTGCTGGCCAGGGAAGGCGGCATGCTCAAGCGCCTGCTGCTGCCGTTCAGGCTCGGCCTGGGTGGGCCGCTGGGCGACGGCCGACAGTGGATGCCGTGGATCCACCTGGACGACCAAATCGGCCTGATTGATTTTCTCCTGCACCAGCAGCAGGCCGCGGGTCCCTATAATGCCTGCGCGCCGGCGCCGGTGCGCAACGCCGAGTTTGCCCAGGCGCTGGGCAAAGCCTTGCACCGTCCGGCGATTCTGCCCGCCCCGGCTTTCGTGCTGCGCGCCACCCTGGGCGAGCTGTCCGAGCTGCTGCTCGGTGGGCAGCGCGCGCTGCCGGCGCGCCTGGAGGCGGCGGGCTTTCGATTTCGCTTTACCGATCTGGATGCGGCCCTCGAGGATCTTCTGGCCGGCCGCCATTGAATAGGACTGTTTATGACCGATCACGCCCTGCTGCTGGTCAACCTGGGCTCCCCGGCATCGACCGACGTGGCCGATGTGCGACGCTACCTCAATCAATTCCTCATGGACCCCTACGTCATCGACCTGCCCTGGCCGCTGCGCCGGTTGCTCGTGTCGCTGATCCTGATCAAGCGTCCGGCGCCGTCGGCCCATGCCTATGCGTCGATCTGGTGGGACGAGGGCTCGCCCCTGGTGGTGCTGAGCCGCCGCCTGCAGGAGGCGATGCGCGGGCACTGGAGCCAGGGGCCGGTGGAGCTGTCGATGCGCTACGGCGAACCGTCGATCGAGTCGGTGCTGACCCGGCTGGCCGCCCAGGGCATTCGCCAGGTGACCCTGGCGCCGCTCTATCCGCAGTTCGCCGACAGCACGGTGACCACGGTGATCGAGGAGGCCAAGCGGGTGGTGCGTGACCAGCGCCTGAAGCTGGACTTCGCCATCCTGCCGCCGTTCTACGACCAGCCGGAGTACCTCGATGCCCTGGTGGACAGCGCCAAGCCCCACCTGGAGCAGGACTTCGACCACCTGCTGCTGAGCTTCCACGGCCTGCCCGAACGCCACCTGCACAAGCTCGACCCCAGCGGCCACTGCCTGAAGGGCGCCGACTGCTGCCGCACGGCACCGCCCGAGGTGCTCGCCACCTGCTACCGCGCCCAGTGCCTGCGTAGTGCCGAGGCCTTCGCCGCGCGCCTGGGGCTGCGTCCCGAGCAATGGTCGGTGTCCTTCCAGTCGCGCCTGGGCAAGGCCAAGTGGATCGAGCCCTACACCGAGACCCGCCTCGACGAGCTGGCCGGGCAGGGGGTGAAGAAGCTGCTGGTGATGTGCCCGGCCTTCGTCGCCGATTGCATCGAGACCCTGGAGGAAATCGGCGACCGCGGCCGCGAGCAGTTCCAGGCGGCCGGGGGCGAGAGCCTGCAGCTGGTGCCTTGTCTCAACGATCACCCGAGCTGGGTGGCGGCCCTCAAGCGCCTGTGCGAACGCGCGCCGACGATGCTCTAGAGCCTGGCGGCGATCTTTTCTGGGGGTATTGGTGCGCGTGGCGCACCCTACGGGAAATCGTGAACTGGCTGTAGGCGGCGTGTGCAACGAAGAAGCCCCGCATCGGCGGGGCTGCTTCGTCTGGGCCGCTTAGCCCTGCTCTTCGCTCAGCGCCTTGCTGCGCCAGCCCTGGCCGCCGGGTAGCAGCAGGTTGAGCAGGATGGCGATGATGCCGCACAGGGAGATGCCCTTGAGGCTGACGTCGCCGGCGCCGATGACCATGCCGCCGATGCCGAACACCAGGGTCACGGCGACGATCACCAGGTTGCGCGCCTCGGACAGGTCGACCTGGTGGCGGATCAGGGTGTTCAGGCCGACCACCGCGATGGAGCCGAACAGCAGGCAGAGGATGCCGCCCATTACTGGCACCGGGATGCTCTGCAGGGCGGCGCCGAACTTGCCGATGAAGGCCAGGGCCATGGCGATCAGTGCGGCCCAGATCATCACCTTGGGGTTGAAGTTCTTGGTCAGCATCACCGCCCCGGTGACTTCCGAGTAGGTGGTGTTGGGCGGGCCACCGAGCAGGCCGGCGGCCGAGGTGGCCAGGCCGTCGCCGAGCAGGGTGCGGTGCAGGCCGGGCTTCTTCAGGTAGTTCTTGCCGGTCACCGTGCCGATCGCCAGCACGTCGCCGATGTGCTCGATGGCCGGGGCAATGGCCACCGGCAGGATGAACAGGATCGCCCCCCAGTGCAGCTCCGGGGCGACGAAGTTGGGCATGGCCAGCCAGGGGGCGGCAGCCACGCCGCTGAACTCGACCACGCCGAACAGCACGGCCAAAACGTAGCCCACGGCGACGCCGCAGAGGATCGGGATCAGGCGGAAGATGCCGCGGCCGATCACCGCCACGATCAGGGTGGTGATCAGCGCCGGCAGGGAGATCATCAGCGCCGTGTCATAGGGCACCAGCTGCACGCTGGCGTCGCCGGCCTTGCCCATCGCCATGTTGGCCGCGACCGGCGCCAGGCCCAGGCCGATGGCCATGATCACCGGGCCGATCACCACCGGCGGCAGCAGGCGGTCGATGAAGCCGGTGCCCTTCAGGCGCACCGCACCGGCCAGCAGCATGTACATGCCGCCGGCGGCCACCAGGCCGCCGAGGGTCGCCGGCAGGCCGAAGTCGTTCTTCGCGGCGAGGATAGGAGCGATGAAGGCGAAGCTGGAGGCGAGGAACACCGGCACCTGGTTCTTGGTCACCAGCTGGAAGATCAGGGTGCCGAGGCCCGCGGTGAACAGCGCCACGTTAGGGTCCATACCGGTGATCAGCGGCATCAGCACCAGGGCGCCGAAGGCCACGAAAAGCATCTGCGAGCCGGCCAGGGCCTGGCGCCAGGTGGGGTCCTGCATGTGCTCCTGCATGCTCAGGCGTCCTTCTGCTTGGTGCCGAAGATCTTGTCGCCGGCATCGCCCAGGCCGGGAATGATGTAGCCGTGCTCGTTGAGCCGCTCGTCGATCGAGGCGGTGTAGATCTGCACGTCCGGGTGGGCGTCGTTGACCACCTTGATGCCTTCCGGTGCGGCGACCAGCACCATGGCGCGGATTTCCCTGCAGCCGGCCTTCTTCAGCAGGTCGATGGTGGCGACCATGGAGCCGCCGGTGGCCAGCATCGGGTCGATGATCATCGCCAGGCGCTCGTTGATCTCCGGTACCAGCTTCTCCAGGTAGGTGTGCGCCTGCAGGGTTTCCTCGTTGCGTGCCACGCCCACGGCACTGACCTTGGCCCCGGGGATCAGGCTGAGCACGCCGTCGAGCATGCCGATGCCGGCGCGCAGGATCGGCACCACGGTGATCTTCTTGCCGGAGATCTTCTCCACCTGCACCGGCCCTGCCCAGCCCGGGATCTCGTAGCTTTCCAGGGGCAGATCCTTGGTCGCCTCGTATGTCAGCAGGGCGCCGACTTCCTGCGCCAGTTCGCGGAAGTTCTTCGTGCTGATGTCGGCGCGGCGCATCAGGCCGAGCTTGTGGCGGATCAGCGGGTGGCGGATCTCGAGAATGGGCATGCGGGGTCTCCGACGGGGCTGGCGAAAAATGGCGTTAGAGTAATGCATTGCGCCGGGCAAGTGGTGCGCGGTTTGCCGAGTCTTGCCGGAGGATTGCGTTTAATATCCCCCCGTTCGCCGAGGTAGCCGGCTTGTGGCCACGTTTGTCCGCCGGGGCTTGCTCCGCGCCGGCCGGATGCGTACCTTTGCCGACTTTTATTTTGACGACCCGATCAGGTTCTCTGCCTCGAGCAGGGCCATTCACTCAAGAGGAATCATCATGCCCGCCGATCTCGCGCACATTCGCCAAGTCATGGCGGAAGCCGATTGCCTGTACAGCGAAGCCGAAGTGGAAGCGGCCATCGACCGGGTCGCCGCGGCGATCAACGGCGAGCTGGCCGAGCGCAACCCCGTGGTGTTCTGCGTGATGAACGGCGGCCTGATCTTCTCCGGCAAGCTGCTGCCCAAGCTGAACTTCCCCCTGGAGCTGTCCTACCTGCACGCCACCCGCTACCGCAACGAGACCAGCGGCGGCGAGCTGTTCTGGAAGGCCAAGCCGGAAATCTCCTTTATCGACCGCGACGTGCTGATCATCGACGACATCCTCGACGAGGGGCACACCCTCGGCGCGATCATCGACTTCTGCCGCCATGCCGGCGCGGCGGCGGTGCACACCGCGGTGCTGATCGACAAGGACCACGACCGCAAGGCGCGCCCGGACCTCAAGGCCGATTACGTCGGCCTGCCGTGCATCGATCGCTACATCTTCGGCTACGGCATGGACTACAAGGGCTACTGGCGCAACGCCGCCGGCATCTTCGCGGTCAAGGGCCTGTAACGCCATGGCCGCGCCGCGCTTTCTCGATCTAGCCCTGTTTACCGAGTTGGCCGGGAAGGCCGCGGCCAACCCGCGCCAGCGCCAGCACCATACCTTCCATGCGATGGAGGAGCCCTGCCACCGCATGGCCGTGGGCCTGCAGCCGGACACCTATATCCCGCCGCACCGCCACCTTGCGGCGGACAAGGCCGAGGCCCTGCTGGTGCTGCAGGGGCGCCTGGGCCTGCTGATCTTCGACGAGGCCGGTGCGCTGCAGGACCAGCGGGTGCTGGAGGCCGGCGGCGACTGTGTCGGCGTCGACCTGCCGCCGGGGGTGTTCCACGCCCTGGTGGTGCTGCAGGCCGACAGCATCCTGTTCGAGTGCAAGGCCGGGCCCTACCGGCCGGTCGGCGAGGGCGAGCGCGCGCCCTGGGCGCCGAACGAGGGCGAACCCGGCGCGGCGGCCTACCTGTCGTGGATGCGCGCGCAGTTCGCCTGAGTGCGGCTGTGCCGAATTCGTCAGTTTCCCCGGCTAAACGGCTCAAGCCGCTGCAGGTCCGAGGCGCCACGCTAGCCGTTGGTTAGCAGAGGAGCCGCACCGTGATTCGATTGACCCTGGAACAAGCACGCGAACTGGCGCAGGACATCCTGCGCCGCAATGGCTTCAGCGAGCCCCACGTGCAGGCGGTCAGCGCCACGGTGCTGGCCGGCGAGCGCGACGGCTGCGCCTCCCACGGCCTGTACCGGCTGCTCGGCTGCGTGCGCTCGCTCAAGGCCGGCAAGGTGGTCGCCGACGCCGCGCCCGAGGTGTTCGACCAGGCGCCGGCGATCGTCCGCGTCGATGCCCGCGGCGGCTTCTCCCAGCTGGCCTTCCAGGCCGGCCTGCCGGTGCTGCTGAGCAAGACCCGCGACTGCGGCATCGCCGCCCTGGCGATCAACCATTGCGTACATTTCTCCGCCCTGTGGGTGGAGATCGAGGCCCTGACCGCGGCCGGCCTGGTGGCCCTGGCCTGCACCCCCAGCCATGCCTGGGTGGCGCCGGCCGGCGGCAGCCAGCCGGTGTTCGGCACCAACCCGATCGCCTTCGGCTGGCCTCGGGCCGGGCACGACCCGTTCATCTTCGACTTCGCCACCAGCGTCATCGCCCGCGGCGACATCGAGCTGCACCGCCGCGCCGGCAAGCCGATCCCCGAGGGCTGGGGCGTCGATGAGCAGGGCCGGCCCAGCACCGATGCGGCGGCGGTGCTGCGCGGCGCCATGCAGACCTTCGGCGGGCACAAGGGCTCGGCCCTGGCGGCGATGGTCGAACTGATCGCCGGCCCCCTGATTGGCGACCTGACCAGCGCCGAGTCCAAGGCCTTTGACGCCGGCGGCGACTGCTCGCCCTATCACGGCGAACTGATCATCGCCCTCGACCCGCGGCGCTTCCTCGGCGACGCGGCCGCACAGCACCTGGCGCGGGCCGAAACCCTGTTCGAGAGCATCCAGGGTCAGGGCGCGCGCCTGCCGTCGCAGCGCCGCTATGAGGCGCGGGCGCGCAGCGCCGAACAGGGCGTGCAGATTCCCCAGGCGCTGTACGACGACCTCCAGGCATTGCTTGTCGCCGGATGATGGGCTGAGCGGATAAAAAAGCCCCGGCTCGATAAGCCGGGGCAAGACAGCAACCCTGGGACCTGGCCGACAACTATCAGGTCAGGGCTTGCCGCGTGGTCTCGCCGTCCACCAGGCGGGCGATGCCCAGTGGGTTGGCGTTCTGCAGGGCGGCCGGCAGCAGCGCATCCGGGCAGTTCTGGTAGCAGACCGGGCGCAGGAAGCGCTCGATCGCCAGGCTGCCGACCGAGGTGCCGCGGGCATCGGAGGTGGCCGGGTAGGGGCCGCCATGGACCATGGCGTCGCCCACCTCGACCCCGGTGGGGTAGCCGTTGAGCAGCAGGCGCCCGGCCTTCTGCTCCAGCAGCGCCAGCAGTGGTGCACAGCTGTCCAGGTCCGCCGGATCGGCGATCAGGGTGGCGCTCAGCTGCCCGTGCAGGCCATGCAGGGCCTGGGTCAACTCGGCCATGTCGGCCACCTCGACCACGATGCTGGTCGGGCCGAACACCTCTTCCTGCAGCAGCTCGTCGCCCTCGCGCAGCAGGCGGGCATCGGCCTGGAACAGCTGCGGCTGGGCCTGCTTGCCGGCCTGCGTGCGACCCGCCAGGTGGCGAATGCCCGGGTGGCCGTGCAGCGCCGCCACGCCTCGCTCATAGCTGCGCAGGGTGCCGGCGTTGAGCATGGTCTGCGCCGGCTGCTCGGCCATCCGGGCGGCCAGGTCCTGCACCAAGGCGCTGAACTCGGCCGATCGGATGCCGATCAGCAGGCCGGGATTGGTGCAGAACTGGCCGCAACCCAGCACCACCGAGGCGCTCAGCTCGCTGGCGATCTGCGCGCCGCGCTGCGTCAGGGCTGCGGGCAGCAGCAGCACCGGGTTGATCGAACTCATCTCGGCGAACACCGGGATCGGCTGCGGGCGCGCCGCCGCCAGGTCGCACAGCGCCCGGCCGCCCTTGAGCGAGCCGGTGAAGCCGACGGCCTGGATGGCCGGGTGCCTGACCAGGTCGGCGCCCACGCCGTTGCCGTAGACCATGTTGAACACCCCGGCCGGCATACCGGTCTTCTCCGCCGCCTGGATGATCGCCTGGGCGACCAGTTCTGCCGTGGCCATGTGCCCGCTGTGGGCCTTGAACACCACCGGGCAGCCGGCGGCCAGCGCCGCGGCGCTGTCGCCGCCGGCGGTGGAGAAGGCCAGGGGGAAGTTGCTGGCGCCGAACACCGCCACCGGACCGAGGCCGATGCGGTACTGGCGCAGGTCCGGGCGCGGCAGCGGCTGGCGCTCGGGCAGCGCGCGGTCGATGCGCGCGCCGTAGAAATCGCCACGGCGCAGCACCCGGGCGAACAGGCGCAGCTGGTTGCTGGTGCGGCCGCGTTCGCCCTGGATGCGTGCGGCGGGCAAGGCGGTCTCGCGGCACACCAGGGCAACGAAGTCGTCGCCCAGGGCGTCGATCTCGTCGGCGATGGCCTCGAGGAACTCGGCGCGGCGCTCGGCCGAGAGTTGCCGGTAGCGCGGGTAGGCGGCTGCCGCGGCGCGGGCGGCGGCATCCACCTCGGCCTCGGTGGCCTGGTGGAAGCTGTAGGGCAGCGCCTCGCCGGTCGTGGCGTCGAGGCTCTGCAGGATGACCTCACCGGCGGCGCTGCGGTCGCCGGCGATGAAGTTGTGGCCGATGGTAGCGGGCATTGCTAGCTCCTGTTGGGGGCCTATAAACAGGTACGGAATGTTCGGTTGAACTCGGTTATTGCAGGCCAGATCGGCCGACTGCGCTGGAAGCACCCGGCCGAAGTACCGCGATCAGGCGAGGTTCTGTTCGGCCGACCAGTTGGCGTACCACTGGCGGAACAGGTTGTACTGGGTCTCGGCGTAGTGACGTTGGGCGGCGCTGAGCGCATCGGTTTCGTTGAAGTGCAGGGCGTATTCCTGGTCGCCGCCCAGCACCATCAGGTGTTTGTAGTAGAGAACCAGGTCGGTGCCTTCGTCGAAAGACGACAGCACGTTCAGCGCCTCGGACAGCTCCAGGGCGCGGCGGCGGGCAATGGCGTCGCCCTTGGCGGCCTGCTTGCTCAGTTCCACCAGCTGCAGCACTTCGCGCGGCAGGGCGTTGCCGATACCGGTGATGGCGCCGGTCGCACCGCAATTGACGAAGCCATGCATGACCTGGGTATCGACGCCGGCCATGAGAATCACTTCGTCATCCTGCGAGGTGATGTGCTCGGCGGCGTAGCGCATGTCGGCGGCGCCGCCGAATTCCTTGAAGCCGATCAGATTAGGGTATTGGCGGCGCAGTTTGAAAAACAGTTCGGCGCGGGTTGCAAAGCCGTAGTACGGGCTGTTGTAGATCACCGCCGGAAGCTGCGGCGCCGCTTCGAGAATGGCGGAGAAGTGCGCCTCCTGGGCGGCTGGCGAAGCACCACGGGACAACACGCGCGGGATGACCATCAGGCCATGGGCGCCGACCTTGGCGGCGTGGGCGGCGTGGGATACTGCTTCGCGACTGTTCACCGCACCGGTGCCGACGATAGTCGGGATGCCGGCGGCCACCAGGCGCGCCACCCCTTCCTGGCGTTCGGCTTCGGTGAGCAACGGCCAGTCGCCCATGGAGCCGCAGTAGACCACCGCGCTCATGCCGGCTTCGATCATTTCGCGGCCCTTGCGCACCAGGGCGTCGAAGTCCGGCTTGCGCTCGGCGGTGCAGGGGGTCATCAGGGCGGGGATGGTGCCGGTGAAGATGGTGCTGTTCATGCTGTCGCCTCCTGGGCAGATTAAATGTATTTCGTATACGAAAATTAATGGCCGTTATAAGCCCTTGTTGCCATGGGTTGGGTCCAGGCCCGGTTCATCGCGCCGGCGAGGCGGCGGTTTTCAGATCCTCAAGAAACAGGGTTTACGGCTACAGCTGGACCGGCCAGGTATCCGAGAGGCGGTAACCGGTCGGCCAGGGGTCGCTCGGGTCGAGCAGGTGCTGGTGGGTGCCGGTGATCCAGGCCCGGCCGGACAGGCAGGGGATGATCGCCGGGCGCCCGGCCACCTCGCTCAGGCTGTCGATGCGGCAGTGGAACTCGGAGCCGATGATCGAGCGGCCGATAAAGCGCTCGCCCACCGCCAACTGGCCCCTGGCATGCAGCACCGCCATGCGCGCCGAGCAGCCGGTGCCGGTGGGCGAACGGTCGACCTTGCCGGGGCGGATCACCACGGCATTGGCGGCGCTCAGCACGCCCTGCTGCCGCTGCAGCGGGCCGGCCAGCTGGCAGAAGGAGATATGCTCCCAGTCGGGGTTCAGCGGGTGGACGAAACCCAGCTGCTCATTGGCCGCGCGGGTGATCTTAAGGCCCATGGTCGCCAGGTCGGCGGCCTCGTCGGCGCCCAGGGCAAAGCCCAGGGCCTGGGCGTCGGCGATGACGAAGCTGTCGCCGCCGTAGGCGGTGTCCACCTGCAGCGAGCCGATGCCCTCCACCTCGATCCAGGCGTCGAGCTGGTCGGCGAAGGAGGGCAGGTTCTTCACCTCGACCCGCTCGACCTTGCCGTCGCGGCACTGGGCCAGCGCCTCGATCAGGCCGCCCGGCGCTTCCAGTACCAGGCGGGTCTCGGGCTCCGTCATCGGCAGGATGCCGCTCTCCAGCAGCACGGTGGCCACGCACAGCGAGTTGGAGCCGGACATCGGCGGGGTGTCGGCCGGCTCCATGATGATCCAGGCCATCTGCGCCCGTGGGTCCTTGGCCGGCAGCAGCAGGTTGACGTGGCGGAACACCCCGCCGCGCGGTTCGTTGAGCATGAAGTTGCGCAGCCACTGGTCCTCGGCGATCCAGCGCGATTGCGCCCAGACCGTGTCGCCGGGTGGCGGCGCCACGCCGCCGACTATCACGTCACCCACCTCGCCCTCGGCGTGGCAGCTGACCACATGGATGATCTTCGATGAACGCATGAATGACTCCTGGTGTGCTGTCTCGCTGATCCGTTGTTCAAGCGTCTGCGCTTGGCATCTGTAGGGTGCGCCCCGCGCACCATTGACATTGTTGCTGGTGCGCAGGGCGCACCCTACGCAGCAGGCTAGAGCACGGACTTGAGGAAGTCGGCGGTTTCCGCGCGCTGGGGATTGATCAGCACCTGCTCGGGCGTGCCGATCTCGTGCACCAGGCCGTTGCGGAAGAACGCCACGCGGTCGGACACCTCACGGGCGAAGCTGATCTCGTGGGTCACCAGGACCATGGTCATGCCTTCCTCGGCGAGCAGGCGCATGGTGTCCAGCACCTCGCCAACCAGCTGTGGGTCCAGCGCGCTGGTGGCCTCGTCGAACAGCATATAGTCCGGCGACATGGCCAGGGCGCGGGCGATGGCCATGCGCTGCTGCTGGCCGCCGGAGAGCTTGCCGGGGAACACCTTGAGCTTGTCGCCCAGGCCGACGTGGGTCAGCTGCCTGACCGCCATTTCCTCGGCCTGCTCGCGGCTCTGGCCGAGCACCTTGCGCGGCGCCAGCATGACGTTCTCCAGTACGGTCAGGTGGGGGAAGGCGTTCCACTGCTGGAAGACGATGCCGATCTTCTGCCGCAGCTTGTTCAGGTCGGTGGCCTTGGCGTGCACCTCGGTGCCGTCGACGCGGATGCTGCCCTGCTTGATCGATTCCAGGCCGTTGATGCACATCAGCAGGGTCGACTTGCCCGAACCCGAGCCGCCGATGATCGAGACCACCTCGCCCTTGTTCACCGTCAGGCTGACGCCCTTGATCACATCCAGGTCGCCGAAGGATTTGTGTACGTTGTCGATCTCAATCATTTTCCTGCCACCTTTTCTCCAGTTGGTTGCCCAGGCGGGCAACGACCAGGCTGATGAAGTAGTAGATGAGCCCGGCGATGCACAGCACCAGCAGCGGCTCCTGAATGCGCGTGACGATGGTCTGCGAGGCGCGCAGCAACTCGATGATGCCGATCCACATGACCAGGGCGGTGTCTTTCATCACCGACAGGCACAGGTTGAGCCAGCCGGGAAAGGCGATCCGGGTGGCCATCGGCAGGACGATATGGCGCAGGTCCTGCCAGTAGCTCATGCCGAGCGAACGGGCGGCGCGGCGCACGTTGGGCGACACCGCCAGCACGCCGCTGCGCACGATCTCCGTGCAATAGGCCGCGGCATACACGCCGAGCACCCCGCAGGCGACGGAAAAGGCGCTCCAGTCCAGGCCGGCGATGCTCTTGAGTGAATTGAACAGGACGAACTGGATCAGCAGCGGCACGCTGCGAAACACATCCAGCAGCCAGGCCAGCGGCAGGCTGGCGCGCGGCAGGGTGGCCCGCAGCAGGCCGCAGAGCACGCCGCCGAGGGTGCCCAGGAGCATCGCGCCGAGGGTCAGCAGGATGGTGGTCCAGGCGCCCTGCAGGAGGAACAGCAGGTCGGTCGAGGTAAGGCTGGTAGCGAACATGGCCATGGCCCTCTCAGTAGCGGAACAGGCGCCAGCCCAGCAGGCGGGCGGCCAGTACGATGGCTTTGGCGATCAGGTAGTAGAGCACCGCCGCCAGGGCGAAGTACTCGAAGGTGCGGAAGGTCTTCACGTTGTAGTCCTGGGTGACCCCGGTGAGGTCGTTGTTGAGGCCGACGATCACCCCCAGGGAGGTCATCAGCACCGCCCAGACCATCTGGTTGGTCAGCGGGTAGAAGACGATGCGCAAGAGCTGCGGCACGACGACCAGGCGGTAGGCCTTGAAGGCGCTCATGCCCAGGGAGCGGGCCGCGCGCATCTGCGTCTCCGGCACCGCCTTGAGGCCGCCGCGGAAGTTTTCCGCCAGGTAGCCGGCGTTGTTGAAGGTGATCCCCGCCAGCAGCGCGGCCCAGGAGCTGATATGCAGGCCGAAGGAGCCGAGGCCGAAATACAGCAGGTAGATCTGGAACAGCGACGGCGTGTTGCGCGCCACCGACACCCAGGCATCGGCGAAGCCGCGGGTCAGCGGGTTCTTCATCTGTCGCATCAGGGTCAGGCACAGGGCGATCAGCACGCCGAAGATCATCGACAGGGCGGCGGTCTCGAAGGTCACCCAGGCGCCGCTGAGCATGTCGGGCAGGGCCTTGAGGGCCGAGCGCCAGTGGAAGCTGTAGTCGAACATCGCTCAATGGCCTCCTTCGCTGCTGGTGGCCGGGTTCAGCCAGGCCGGCAGCTCGCCGCTGGCCTGGCCGCTGCACGCGGCCTCGACGCACGCCGACAGGCCGGCGAAGTGCACGCGGCGGCCGACCAGGCCCGGGGCGTAGTGGGCGTACTTGCCGGAGTTGGTCATCAGGGTGGTGGCCGCCACCGGCAGCACCGGCTCGCCGAGCATGCACCAGCAGGTGTCGGTGACGAACTGCGCGCCGAAGGCCGCAAGCGCGGCGACGTGGCCGGCCTGGCGGGCCTGCTCGAGCACCTGGCGACCACAGGTGATTACCAGGGCCACGTCGGGGTGCTTGCGCCGGCCGGCGCAGAGACGGGCCAGGGCGGCGCATTCGCTCAGGGAGAAGTGCGGGTTGCCCAGGGCCACCAGGCCCAGCTGCGGGCTGTCGGCGCTGTTCAGCTCGCGCCAGCTGGCGAGCAGGTCCTGCACAGTGATCCTGAGTCGGCGGCGCGGCGGCATGCCGACCAGGGCCTGCTCGGCCATCGCCGCCTCCGGGGTCACCCCGGCGATATGGAACATCGGTGCGCCGGAGGTGGTGGCGAAGGCCGCACCGAAGGCCTTGAGCTCGTCCAGGCTCGGCGCGCTCTGCTCCAGGCCGGTGATCAGCGGGATCTGGCTGCCGGCCAGGGCGCCGATGTGGTAGCCCAGCAGCGGATAGTAGGCATCGTCGCGCCGCTCCGGCGGCGTCACCTCGACCAGCAGGCTGGGCACCCGGCCGCTGTCGAGATGGCAACCGGAACGTGGCGCGCGGCCGGTCAGGGCGATGCAGATGTCGAGAAAATCCGGGTATTTCTGGGTGCGCGCGGCCAGCACGCTGTTGGCGTACACCACCGCGTTGGACTCGGCCCAGACCACCTGCTCGCCGGCCTTGGGCGCGCTGTCCAGCAGGTAGGGTGCGCAGGTGAAGCTCATCTGCGCACCCATTGCCATGTAGACGTCACCCAGGGCGCTGGCCGGTTCGCCGAAGGCCGGGTCGATGCCCTGGGCGCGCCAGAGACGCTGGTCCACGGAGATGGCATTGAGGGTGGTCGGCACCCGCACCTGCGCGCCCCAGTCGAGCAACTGACGGGCGAAGCGCAGGCTGGCCGGGCCGGTGTAGATGCAGCCATCGATATGCGCCTGGGCGATGTCGATCAGCTCGCTGGCGCCCTGCAGCTCGGCCATCTGCAGGACGATCTGCATGGCCACCTGGGCGGCCTTGCCGTGGTGGCCGTCGAGCAGCGCGCGGTCGCCGTCGCTGAGTCTGAAGCTGCTGGCAACGGGATGGCTCGCGAGATCGTCCGACTTCGGCCGCCAGGCGTCGGCGGGCGGCGCGTCGAAGGCCTCGACCCGACTGCCTTCGACCCGCACGAAGCGGCAGTCCTGCAGGCAGGCGAAGGCCTCCTCGCCAACGCAAACCACCGGCAGGTCGCGCTCGAAAAGGGCCTGGGCCACCAGCACGCCCAGGCTGAGAATCTCCTCGGGCTGCGCCACCACCAGGGCGGCGGGCCCATGACCGTTGAGAATCAGTTCCAGCAGCACGCTGCTGCCGGTGCAGGAGCCGCGACCGCTGGGGATCGCCAGCACGCGCCCGGCGATGACCCGGCCACTCAGGGGGTGATGGCGATCGATCACCTCGCCGCTGCTGGGGTCGACTCCGCCCCAGAAGCTCAAGCCAACATCGGCATACAGCAATTCGCCTTGCGCGTTGCCGGCAACCAGGCTGCGCGCTTGTATCGACAGTTCAGGCATCTGTAGCTCCCGTGCGACCCCTGGGGCCGCACGTTGATTGGTGAATGTGCGCGGGTTTGGCTGGCTGTGCGGCTCAGTAGTACACGCCCGGTACGGCCAGGTTGGCTGGCGCGACCTCTTCGCCGACCCACTTGTTCCACAGTTCCTGGTAGCGGCCGGTGCGCACCTGCTGATTGACGAACAGGTTCATGTAGTTGAGCAGGCCGTACTCGTTGCGCTTGGCCGCCAGGGACACGTAGTCGATGGTGTAGGGCGCGTCGCCGGCGATCTTCAGGCCCTTGTACTTGCCGGATTTGAGGGTCGAGGCGGCCACCGTGTTGGTCACCACCGTGGCGTCGATGTGACCCTGGGTGACGGCGAGGATGGTGTCGTTGAGGCTCTGGTAGGCGCGGAAGCTGCCGCCGCCCCAGGCCTTGACGTCCTTCTCCAGGGCGATGGCCTCGTAGGTGCCGCTGGTGTTGCCGACTGGGCGGCCCTTGAGGTCCTGGTAGCTGCTGATGCCGCTGTCGTCGCGGGTCAGCACGACCATCTGGAAGGCGAAGTAGGGCACGGTCATGCCGACGGTCTTGGCCCGCTCGAGGGTGTCGGAGGTGGAGGCGACGATGACGTCGGCGCGGCCGGAGATCAGCGCAGGGATGCGGTCCGGGAAGGGGGTTTCCACCACCTCAGGGGTGACGCCGAGGATCTTCGCCAGGTCGGCGCAATAGTCGACGTCGAAGCCGGCGGGGTTGTTGCCTTCGTCACGGAAGCCCATGGGCGGGAAGTCCAGGGTCACGGCGCAGCGCAGCTTGCCCGACTCGATGATGTCGTCGAGCTTGTCGGCCTGGGCCAGGTTGATAAAGGAGGTGCTCAGAACAGCGGAGAGGGCTACGGCGATTGTTGGAGTTTTCATAGGGGCCTCGTGGTCTGGTGGGTCGAGCGTTGGGGTATCTGATTTTTCGTATTGCAGATTTCGTATACGATATTAGATATGCACCGACTGTGCCAGAACCCTGGTTGGGGCGACGCGATTGGGCAGGAGAGAGGAGGAGGGGGCCGCAGCCCACGACACGCGGGGCGTCAGGCCTGGCCCGGGCCAGGTCGCAGGCGCGACTGCAGCCGTCGCGGGTGAGCCCTTGGCGGGGCGTGGCGTCACAAAATGAAGCAGGACGAAGCGGGTTTGCACCCAAAGGTGACAATGGGGGTAACAGGCGACGAAGCGATGACAAGGCCGAGGGGCCGCCGGGTGTGGGGTGTTTGGTGCGCGCGGCGCACCCTACGGGTGTTGATGTTTGGCCTGCGGCGGCGCCCTGCCGGTTGGTCGTCGAATCGACGTAGGGTGCGCCATGCGCACCATTGGCTCCGGGTGTGGGGTGTGTGGTGTTTGGTGCGCGCAGCGCAGCGCACCCTACGGGCCGCGTTGGCGTTCGCGGTACTGGCTGGGAGAGAGGCCGGTGAGGGCCTTGAACTGGCGGCTGAAGGCGCTGTGGTCGGTGTAGCCGCAGCGCAGGGCGATCTCGGTGATTGGCAGTTCGCCGCTCAGCAGCTGGGAAGCGGCGCCCAGGCGTGCGCGGTGGATCATCTGCCGCGGGTTGAGGCCGAAGATGCGCTTGCACAGGCGCTCCAGCTGGGCGACGGACAACCCGGCGATGGCGCAGAGGTCCTTCACCGCGATGGGCTGGGCATAGTGCTGGCGGATATGCGCGTCCACCGCCGCCAGCTTCTGGTAGGCCGGGTGGCTGGCCTGGGGCGCCTGCAGGTCGGCGGAGATGCCGGCCATGCCGATGATCGCGCCGTCACGGTCGCGCAGGGCCAGCTTGTGGGTCAGGCACCAGCCGGGCTGGCGGCCGGGGTAGAGGTGCAGCTCCAGCTGGTCGCGCAGTTGCTCGCCGCCCTCCAGCACGCGACGGTCCTGCTCGGTGTAGAGCGGGCCGAAACGCGAGGGGAATACCTGTTCGGCGGTCATGCCGAGCAACGCCTGGCGCTCCTTGAGGGCGCAGCGTTGCAGCAGGGTCTGGTTGACCAGCACGTAGCGCGCCTCGGTGTCCTTGATGAAGAACACCAGATCGGGCATGGCATCGAGCAGGGGGGCGATCAGCTGCAGGCTGCCGAGCAGTTCCGGCAGGTCGCGGGGCGTGGGCAGGTGCTGGAGCTGGAGCGGCATGCGCAGGCGAGGTCCGGGCAGGGCGGGAAAGGGCGCGCTCGCGAGGCGAGCGCGGCCCTACTCTACGACCCGCGCCGCGCTCGGGGAAGCGCTGGCTCCTCGGCCGGGCGTGTCTGGGGCACGTCGGCCAGTTGCAGCAGGCTGTCGATGCGCGCCGGCGAGAAGGGCGGACGCGGCGCCGGGGCCGGCCAGTCGAACAGGAAGCGGGTGGCGCCGCCACAGATGCGCCCCTGGCAGGCGCCCATGCCGCAGCGGCTGTGCAGCTTGGCGTCGGTCCAGTCGCTGCGCCCGGCGAGCGCGGCATAGGGCACATCCTCGCAGCGGCACACCAGGGTGTCGGCCTCGGCCAGTTGCTTGAGTCGCGGGTCGAGGGCGAAGCGGCGGCCGAGCTGCGCGGCGAAGGCCTGCCAGCGCCGCCGTTGTGGCCACAGGGCGCGGGCTTCGGCCTGTTGGCCGACCGCGGCGTGGCCGGCGATGGCGCCCTCGACCAGGGCCAGCTCGCTGCCGCCGAAGCCGGTGCATTCGCCGGCGGCGTAGTGGCCGTCCAGGCTGCAGGCCTGCCAGGCATCCACGGCGATGGCCTGTTCGGCCAAGTCGCAGCCGAGGGCCTGGCCCAGCTGGGTGTTGGGGATCAGGCCGAAACCACAGGCCAGGCGCTCGCAGGCCATTTCCACGACCTTGCCGTCCTGATTCAGGCGCACCCCTTCCAGACGCTCCGTGCCGAGGGCAGCCAGCACGAAGCTGCCGCTGCGGTAGTGGCGGTCGAACAGCTGGGCGGCCTGCAGCAGCTTGCCGGGCCAGCGCGGCAGTTGCAGGGCGAAGGCCGCCAGGGCGCCGAAGCGAGCCTGCTCGGCGATGCGCAGCAGCTGGGCGCCGGCCTGTTTTGCGGTGGCGGCGCCGGCCAGCAGCAGTGGACCGCTGCCGGCGATCACCAGGCGCTCGCCGGCGACCGGCACGCCGCCCTTGATCAGCGCCTGCAGGCCGCCGGCGCCGGTCACCCCGGGCAGGGTCCAGCCGGGGAAGGGCAGCAGCAGCTCGCGGGCGCCGGTACAGAGGATCAGCTTGGCGTAGCGTGCCTGCCAGACGCTGCTGTCGTCCTCCAGCAGCAACAGCTGCGGGGCGGCGATTGCCACCACCCGGGTGGAGCTGAACAGCTGGATATTGCCCGCCGCGGCCAAGGCCTCGCGGTAACGCAGGGCATTGACCGGCAGCTGCGCCCGCACGCCATCGCGCCAGATCTGCCCGCCGGGCGCCGGGTTGTCGTCGATGATGGCGATGCGCGCGCCGCTGGGGGCGGCGGCCAGGGCCGCAGCCATGCCGGCGGGGCCGGCGCCGATGATCAGCAGGTCGAAGTCGCGGGTCATGGCCGGGTCTCCACCTGCATGCCGGGCTGGCACAGGGTCTGGCAGGCCAGGCGCCGCCGGCCGTCGATGCTGACCCGGCACTCCTGGCATACCCCCATGCCGCACAGCGGCGCGCGACGCTGGCCGCCGACCGCGGTGCGGCTGCTGCCGTCGCCACCCAGGCAGAGCGCGGCCGCCACGGTGCAGCCGGCGGGCACGCGCAAGGGTTGGCCATCGAGGCTGAGTTCGATCATGCGCCTTGCTCTATGGGGACAGTCATGTGGATGAAACGCTCGGGGCGGTAGGGCTCGAGGTCGATGGCCGGGCGCTCGTCGAACAGCTGGGCGGCGAGCAGCCGGGCGCTGCCCGGCGCGGTGGTGACGCCGAGTCCCTCGTGACCGACCGCCAGCCACAGGCCGGGCTGCTGCGGATGCTGGCCGAGCAGCGGCAGGCCGTCCGGGGTGGCGGCGCGAAAGCCGGTCCAGCTGCGGATGGCGTTCATGCTCGCCAGCCCCGGCAGGTAGTCGAGGGCGCGCGCCAGCATGCGCGCCAGCAGTGGGCCCTCGACGGCGGGGTCGAGGCTGTCGAACTGCCGCGAGGAGCCAAGCAGGATCTGCCCGGTCGGCCGGGGCTGGGCATTGAATGCCACCGAGTTGCCGTTGTTGGCGTGGGCGCTGGCGGCATAGCCGAGTTCCACCAGCTGATGCTGGATGCGTCCGGGGTAGCGGTCGGTGATCAGCAGGTGGCCCTTCTTCGGGCGGATCGGCAGTTCCGGGCACAGCTCGCTGGCATGGATGCCGGCCGCCAGCACCACGAACTGGGCCTGCAGCCACTCGCCGCCCTCCAGGCGCAGGCGGTTGCCGGCGACCTCGACGACCCGCGCCCGGCGCTGGCGGATGCGCATGCCGCCCTGGTCCAGTAGCCAGCGCGCGGCATTGGGTGCGTAGAGGATGCTGTCGCCTGGCACCTTCAGGGCGCCGCTCAGGTCCTGGCGCAGCATCGGCTCGGCCTGACGCAGCGCGGCGGCGTCGACCATCTGGCAGGCGATGCCGGCCGCGCTCAGGGTGTCGCGCTTGTGCTCGGCGGCGCCCAGCTCCTCGCGGTCTGTGGCCAGCCACAGGGTGCCGCAGTTATGGTAGGCGCAGTCGGCGGGGAGCTGCGGCGCCCACTGGCGCCACAAATCGATGGAGTAGCGGCTGAGGGCCAGCTCCGCCGGGTTGTCGTCCATCGCCACCAGGTGGCCCATGCCCACCGCCGTGGCGCCGCCGCGCTGGCTGTCCAGCACCAGCACGTCGAGGCCGCGGCGGGCGAACTCATGGGCGCAGGCGCTGCCGACTATGCCGGCGCCGATGACGATGACATCGGCATTCATCCGCGAATGCCCCAGGCGAAAGGATCGTCGTCCTCCAGCAGCAGGGTCGCCTCGGCGCTGATATGGGCGCGGCCGCGGATGGTCGGGACGATGCGGCGCTCGTCCTGCCACTCATAGCTGGCCTCGAACTGGCTGCCGATCACGCTGGCCTGGCGCCACAGCGCGCCGGGCGCCAGCTTGCCGTCGGCGGCCAGGCAGGCCAGCTTGGCGCTGGTGCCGGTGCCGCAGGGCGAGCGGTCGTAGGCCTTGCCGGGGCACAGCACGAAGTTGCGGCTGTCGGCCTCGGGGTCGTCGGCGAACAGTTCGATATGGTCGATCTCTCCGCCGTCCTCGCCGCGCAGGCACTGGCTCTCCAAAGTCTGGCGCACCGCCCAGGTGTAGGCGGTCAGCGCCTCCAGGTTGTCGCCGGCGATGCGCTGGCCGTGCTCGGCGATCAGGAAGAACCAGTTGCCGCCCCAGGCGATATCGCCCGTGACGTTGCCGTGGCCCGGCACTTCCAGGGGCACCGCCTGGCGGTAGCGGTAGGCGGGCACGTTGCGCACGCTGACCGAGCGATCCGCGTGCAGGGTCGCCTCAACAGTACCCACCGGTGTCTCGATGCGGTGCAGGCCGGGCTGGATGCGCCCCAGGTGGGCCAGGGAGGCGATCAGGCCGATGGTGCCGTGGCCGCACATGCCGAGATAACCGCTGTTGTTGAAGAAGATCACCCCGGCGCTGGCACTCGGGTCCACCGGCTCGCACAGCAGCGCGCCGACCAGCACATCGCTGCCGCGTGGCTCCAGCACCGTGGCGGCGCGCCAATCGTCATGGTGCTCGGCCAGGCGCTGGCGGCGTTCGAGCATGCTGCCGCGGCCCAGCTCGGGAAACCCGCCGATTACCAGGCGGGTCGGTTCGCCGCCGGTGTGAGAGTCGATGACTTGGATGCGTTTCATGGCGCCGGCACCTGTACAGAATGGATGCCTGTAAGACTGGCGTCTCGAGGCGGCGCCGGCTTGATGGCTTTCGTGCTGCGCGATGACGAAATCGGCACAGCTCGCACTTTAGTGAACGTGCCTTTGCCTGGCCTCGCAGCAGGCAGGCTTAGGCGCGCTTAAGGCCCTGGCCGGCAATCTCGTCACGGGCCAGGCGCAGCTGGGCGGCGTCCTGATTCATGCGCTGGATCAGGTTCAGCAGTTGCTGGCGGAGCACTTCATCGCCCAGTCGCTCGGCGGCGCGCATCACCGTGACCGTGCCGGCCTCGTTATTGGCGGCCACCATATCCAGGGTCTTGCAGAGGGTGCGGGTTGTTCGGCTCACGTGCCCATCGTCCTTGTGAAAGCGTGCCGGCACTCTAGAACCGGGTTGTTTCAGTTTGATGGCGGCATCTGCGCAGCGGTCCGGGCGCTTGCCAGGCCGCCGGTTTCCTGAGAAAACGCTGCCCGGTAGGCGGCCACCGGCCGGCGAACTGACAGGAGGGTGTGATGATCAGCGAATTGCAGGTGATAGATATTCAGCTGGGCGACGGCAAGGAAGTGGTCAAGGGCGCCTTGATCACCACCCAGTACCGCGGCTTTCTCGAGGATGGCACGCCGTTCGATTCCTCCTACGAACGTGGCAAGCCGTTCCAGTGCGTGATCGGCACCCGGCGGGTGATCCAGGGCTGGGACAAGGGGTTGATGGGCATGCGAGTCGGCGGCAAGCGCAAGCTGCTGGTGCCGGCTCACCTGGCCTATGGCGAGCGGCAGATCGGCGAGCATATCCCGGCCAACTCGAACCTGATCTTCGAGATCGAGTTGCTCGAAGTGCTGACCCGGGACGACTGAGTGCCTGCCCCGGGCGGCGCGATCAGCTGGGGCTGAGCCGGTTCGGCAGGTGCTCGTAGAGGGTGCGGCAGACGCCGACGATGTGCTGCTCGATCAGTTCCGCGGCCTTGTCGGCATCGCCGGCGCGGCAGGCGGCGAGGATCTCGCGGTGTTCCTGGTCGGCGCGGTTCTTGCCGGCGGACAGGCTCATCTGCATGCGCAGGTAGCGCTCGACCTTGTCATGGATGGAGCGGATCAGGTTGACCAGGAAGGGCCGTTGCGCCGGTTCGTAGAGGCAGGCGTGAAGTTTCCAGTTCAGCTCGGCCCAGTGGCCGATGTCGGTCTCGCCGACGAACTCCTGGCAGATGCTTTCGGCGCGGGCGAAGGTTTCCTCGGTCATGTTCGGCACCGCCAGGCGGATCGCCTGCACCTCCAGCAGCACCCGCACCTCGAAGATCTGCGCCAGTTCCGGTTCGGAGATACGCGTCACCACCGCGCCCTTGTTGCGCTGGAACACCACCAGGCCCTCGGCCTCCAGGCGCTTGAGCGCCTCGCGCACGGGGATCTTGCTGACGTTGAACAGGCGCGCGACGTCGTCCTGGCGGATCGGCTCGTCCTCGGCGAAATGGCCGCCGATGATCGCCTCGCGCAGGTGCTTGGTGATGACTTCCGAGGCGGTCGGGGTGACGCCGAGGTTGGGGGCGTTGAAACTGGGCAGCGGCAAGGGAAGGTCCTGCAATGGTCGGTGGTGCGGATATTGTATACGAGGCGCTGGGCCTTGCGCCTGCCGCTCGCCCACTCGGAGCGAGTCGCGCTGGGGGGATCGGTGCTCCGTGAACGCGGTCACGCGTTGAGCGCCGGGGCGTGGCGGAGGTACACTGCCGGCCCCGTGTGGCCTGGTTAGCTGGAGTGAATGATGCGCAAAGACAAGAAGCAGGTGATTGGCGAAGAGATCGGTGACGAGTCGATCAAGCTGTTCCTCGACGTGGAGCCGGCAGATGCCACGCCGCCAGCGCTGCACAAGCTGATCAAGGCCTACCGCGGCCTGCGCATCGACGACTTCGAGCGTTTCGTCGGTTTCTTCGTCGAGGCCGGCTACGACCTCGACGCCAAGGACGAGCAGGGCAACGACTTCATCGCCCTGATCCAGGATCAGCGCCAGGCCGAGCCCTATATCGAGGTGATCAAGGCCGCCCGCGGCTGATCGCTCGAACGAATCGAGAGCCCGCCCAGCCGCGGGCTTTTTTCTGCCTGCGCTACAGCACCCCGGCCTTCTTCCAGGCTAGGTAGCGGCTGACCAGCTGCGGGCCCAGCTCGCTGGGGCGGGCATCGAGCACCGGCACGTTATGCGCGGCCAGGCGTTCATGCAGGCTGGCGCGGGCATTGAGGTAGTCCACCGTGCCGCAATAGGTCAGCGCACCCTCGAAATCCTCCACCGGCGCCTGGCGCAGGTGGTCGAGCACCTCCTCGCGCAGGCTGGCGATCAGTACCCGGTGCTGGCGGCCCAGGCGCCTGACCGCGGCCAGCAGGTCCTCATCGTCTTCGTCGCGCAGGTTGCTCACCAGCACCACCAGGGCGCGGCGCCGCTGACGGCTGAGCAGCAGATCGGCGGCCGCGGCGAAGTCGGCCGGTTGGCCGGTGGTCTGCAGGTCGTACACGGCATTGAGCAACACCTTGAGCTGGGCGGCGCCCTTGACCGGTGGCAGGAAGCGGCTGTGCTCGCCGGCGAAGGTCGCCAGGCCCACCGCGTCGCCCTGGCGCAGGGCCACGTAGCTGAGCAGCAGGCTGGCATTGAGGGCATGGTCGAAGTGCGCCAGCTCGCCGTCCTGGCTGCGCATGCGGCGGCCGCAGTCGAGCAGGAAGACGATCTGCTGGTCGCGTTCGTCCTGGTATTCGCGGGCGATCGGCGTGCGCTTGCGCGCCGTGGCCTTCCAGTCGATCTGGCGCAGGCTGTCGCCGTCGCGGAACTCGCGCAGCTGGTGGAACTCCAGGCCCAGGCCGCGCCGTGGGCGCTGGCGCACCCCGAGCTGGCTGAGCCAGTCGTCCACCGCCATCAGCTGGGCGCCGTAGAGGCGGGCGAAGTCCGGGTAGACCCGGGTTTCCCCGGCCAGCGCCAGGTGGCGCCGAGCCTGCCACAGGCCCAGGGGGCTGGGCAGGCCGATTTCGCACAGGGGGAAGTGGAAGTGGCCGCGTTGCAGCGGGCGCACGCGATAGCCGACACGGGTCAGTTGGCCCGGCAGCAGGGCGACGCGCTGCGGCAGGTGCTCGACGGCCATGCCGGCGGGAACGTGATCGAACAGCTCCAGCTGTAGCGCGCGCGGATAGTCGTGGTGCAGGCACAGCTGCACCCCGTGCCAACGCCCCAGCGGCAGGTTGCCCGGTAGCTGGCGCTCGATGCGCGGCGAGGGCCGGCGGCGCAGGCGCAGGGCATCGAACAGCGCCGCGCCGAGCAGGGTCAGCAGCAGCGCCCACCAGAGCGCCGGCAGCGTCGGCGGCAGCTTGATCGCCAGGGCGTGCAGGACGCCGAGCAGCAGGGCCAGGCCGAACAGACCGGCGACCAGCGCCAGCAGCAGGCGCGACGGCTTCATGACGCCTCCCTGTTCGAGTCGCTCATAGGCGCGGCGCCGCCACCTGGTCGAGCAACTGCTGCAGCACCTGGTCGACCGACAGACCTTCGATATCCAGCTCCGGTGCCAGGCGCACGCGGTGACGCAGCACCGCCAGGGCGCCGCTCTTGATGTCGTCGGGCAGGACGAAGTCGCCGCCGCGCAGCAGCGCACGGGCGCGCCCGCCGCGCACCAGGGCGATGGAGGCGCGTGGCCCGGCGCCGATGGCCAGGCCCGGCCAGCTGCGCGTGGCGCGGGCCAGGCGCACGGCGTAGTCGAGGACCTGGTCGTCGATGGGCAGGTCGCTGGCGATCTTCTGGATGGCCAGCATGTCCTTGGCCTGCAGCAGGGTGCGCAGCGGGGTGACTTCGAGCATGTCGGCCTTGGTCGAGCGGGTGACCTGGCGGACCAGGCGCAGCTCCTCGTCCTGCTCCGGGTAGTCCATGCGCAGCTTGAGCATGAAGCGGTCCAGCTCGGCTTCGGGCAGCGGGTAGGTGCCTTCCTGCTCGATCGGGTTCTGCGTGGCCAGCACCATGAACGGCAGCGGCACCGCCAGAGCGCGGCCCTCCAGGGTCACCTGGCGTTCCTGCATGACCTCCAGCAGGGCCGCCTGGGTCTTGGCCGGGGCGCGGTTGATCTCGTCGGCCAGCAGCAGGTTGGTGAACACCGGGCCCTTGCGCAGCTTGAACTGCTCGCTGGCCAGGTCGTACACGGCATGGCCGGTGACGTCGCTGGGCATCAGGTCCGGGGTGAACTGGATGCGCGCGAACTCGCCGCCGAAGCAGCGCGCCAGGGCGCGCACCAGTAGGGTCTTGCCCAGGCCCGGCACGCCCTCGACCAGCACATGGCCGCCGGCTACCAGGGCGGTGAGCACGTCGTCGATCACCGCGGTCTGGCCGATCAACGCCTTCTGCAGCTCCAGGCGCAGGGCCTGGAGCAGCTGGCTGGCGCGCTGGCGCTGGGGCATCGGATTGACCGGGGCGGTCGCCGGCGCCGTGGCGGCAACTGGGGCGTCGACAGCCGGGCTGTCGGGCTGTTCGGGCGTGTATTCGCTCATAGGGCATTCCTGAGGGTTTGCAGGTGCGCGACCTGACGGGTGAAGTCGGCGGCGGCCAGGCGCTGCTGGGGCAGCGGCCGCATGGCTTGGCTGATGGCTCGGGGTGGCAGGCGGCTGAGGCGGCTGAGCAGCTGCCACTGGTCGGCCACGCCGAGGCGTTCGAATCCGGGGTGACGTTGCCGCGCGCGGCGCTGGATGTCCTGCTGCAGGGCTTGCAGCAGGCTGTGCTGGCCGCTGCGCCGGAGCAGGAAGTCGGCGCTGCCGCGCAGGTGCTCGCGCAGCTGCCGGCGCGCCCGGCTGGCCGCCGGCTGCAGCGGGCCCTGGCGCATGCCGACGTGCCACAGGCCGAGGACCAGCAACAGCCCCAGGGCCGTCAGGGCCAGGGGGAAGTGGCGCAGCAGCAGGCTCGCCAGGCCGTCGCGCTCGGCGCGGTAGAGCAGGGTCACGGCGCTGTCCTGGCTGAGGTACCAGAGCAGCCAGGCGTTGTCGTATTGATCGATCTTGTCGTTGCGCCAGATCCAGGCGTCGCTCAGCACGCTGATCAGGCCGTCGCCGTGGTACAGCTGCAGCATGTGCGTGGCGGCGCCGCTGTTGGCCCAGGCATGGGCACGATTCTGCGCGTCGTACAGGTGGAAGTCGGTATCGAACTCGATGTAGGCCGGTGCGACTTCGTTTTCCAGGTACAGCTGGGTCAGCTGCGGGTAGCGATTGGCCTCTTCGAGGGGCTCGGGCGGCGCATCGCCTGCGCCTGCTTCGGCCTCGCCGTCCTCCTCGTCGAGCGCGTCGCTCTGGTACTGCTGGATGCCCAGGCGATCGAGCAGCAGGTCGCCGCTGGCGCCTGTCTCTTCGTTCCACAGGCGTTCGGCGACGAACAGCAGGTGGCCGCCCTTGGCCGCCCACTCCAGCAGGCGGTCGGTCTGGCGCGGGGTCATGCGCTGACGGTCGCCGAGCAGCAGCAGGGTCTGGCCGGCGCTGGGCAGGCTCGACAGCTGCTGCAGGCTGTCGGCGCGCTGCACCTGCAGGCCCTGGCGGCGCAGGAAGTGCTCGGCGGCCAGGTAGGGATTGACCCGCGCCTCGGGGGCCGGGCCGTGCTCGAGGGTTTCCTGGTAGGGCTCCAGGCGCCCCAGCAGGTACACGCCGAGCAAGCCGAGGGCCAGGCTCAGCGCGCAGACGAGGACGAAGCGGCGCTGTCGGTTCATTGCCGCACCTCGCCTGCAAACAGGCGCCGCCAGCCGTCGCACAGTTGCGCCTTGAGCTCCTCCGGCGGCAGGCGATGGCCATAGGCGAGGTTCTGCCAGTGCTGGGTCAGCGCCCGGCTGAAGCCATCCAGTTCGCCCTGCTCCAGGGTTGCCACCAGGCGCAGCATCTCGGCCTCGGTGTGGGCGCCGCTCAAGGGCAGGCGATAGTCATGCAGCAGGCGGCTGAGCAGGGCGCGGTAGAGCAGGCCGAGGGCGGCGCGGGGCTGCTCGGCCCACAGTCGTTCGGCTTCTCCGGGGACATCCGCGGGCAGGCTTTGCGGCGCGACTTCCAGGCCGAACAACTGGCTCGGCGGCGCGGCTATGGGGCGCGGTGCCACGCCCAGGCGGCCGGCGAACGCCGCGAGCCAGTCGCGGTAGCGCCAGGCCAGCATGGCCAGCAGGGCGAACAGGCTGGCCCACAGCAGTACCTCGAAGAACAGTGCCACGCTGTCCAGGTGCTTCCAGAACTCGACCAGCGCGCGGAGTTTCTCCAGCAGGGCCTCGAGGTCCAACTCCCCGGACTGTTCGGCCGCCTCCTGGGCGCCGAAGCGCCAGAGGGTGACGGTTTCGCGGTGCTCGAACGGCGGCTCATCGAGCAGCTGGGCGATGCTCCGCTGCGCGGCCTGGCTGGTCAGTGGCTGCTGCAACAGGCGCGGCGCCTCGGGGCCATGGGGATCCTCCTGCGGCAGGGGGCAGCTGCTGCCGGCGGCCAGCGCCACGCCCGGCGTCTGCGCCAGCAGCAGGCCCAGGCCGAGGACCAGGGCGTAGGCCACGCCGGTCAGGCGCTGGCGCAGCCGGCGGAAGCTCAGCTCGATGTCCCAGGCCTCCAGCGCAGTGCGCCGGTTGAGGTAGAGGCTGAAGCCACAGGCCACATAAATCGGTTCCCAGAGTACCAGCACCAGGGCGTAGAGCAGGTTGGACAGGTGCTCCAGCCACAGCCAGTCGCTGGCATCGGCCTGAATCAGGCTCTGCCAGCTCCAGTCCAGCTCGATTTGCTGCGGCAGCAGCAGATAGAACAGGCTTACCAGGCCCAGCCACAGGGCCATTTCCAGGTGCACGCCTACCAGGGTCAGCCAGGTCGCCGGTGCCGAGTCACGCTGACCCAGCACCGCCAGTCGCGCGCTGCGCGCCTGTCCGGCCAGGCCTTCGAGCTGCAGCACCGGCAGGTCGAAGCTGCGGGTGGGGCTGAGCCGGCGCCAGGTCAGGCTGGCCAGCAGCTGCGGCTTGAGCAGGCCGGGCCAGGCCTTCAGGGCCTGCTTGAGCGTCGGCGTATCGCCGAACAGGGCGCGGCCGAGGATATACAGTGGCAGCCGCTCGAAGGCCGGCTTCAGCCACCAGAAGGCGAGCATGGCCCAGCCGGGGGAGTCCCACAGCAACAGGCAGAGCAGGGCGAACACCGGCAGGCTGACCAGCGCCCAGCTGGACATCAGCAGCCCGGCATGGCGGCGCGCCAGGAGCACGCCGAGGTCCAGCGCTTCCCAGGCGCTGCGCGGGCGGATCGCCACGCTGGCGTCAGTCAGGCGCATGGCGACCTCGCCCGGCGAGCAGCAGGTAGGCCAGCACCAGGGCCCAGAGCCCGGCCCCGACAAGGTACTTGAGGTTGGCGCTGGCCAGGGTCATCGACGACCAGTAGGCCTCGATGAAGGCCGCCAGCAGGAGGAACAGGATGACCCCGCCGACCAGGCGCACGCTGCGCGCGGCGGCCAGGCGCAGGGCTTCGCCGCGCGGCAGGCGGCCGGGGGCGAGCAGTGCCCAGCCGAGCTTGAGGCCGGCGGCACCGGCCAGGGCGATGGCGGTGAGCTCGAAGGCGCCGTGGCCGATGACGAACGACCAGAAGGTCTGGCCATAGCCGATCTGCGTCAGGTGGCCGGCCACCGCGCCGATCATCAGGCCGTTGAACAGCAGGTAGAACAGGCTGCCGAGGCCCAGCAGCAGGCCGCTGGCGAAGGTCTGAAAGGCGATGCCGATGTTGTTCATGATGTAGAAGCCGAACATCATCCAGTCGTCGCCCGAGTCGCGCTCGGCGAAACGCCCCAGGCGGCTGGCGTCCGGGTCGTACATCCGCTCCATGCTGCCCACCTGCTCCGGGTCGACCAGGCTGTAGACCAGATCCGGGAACAGGTAAACCAGCACGCCCATGCCCAGCAGGCTGCCGAAGAACAGCAGGCTGGCGCTGAGCACGCAGCGCCATTCCTCCCGCACCAGACGCGGAAAACCGCCGAGCAGGAAACCGAGCAGCTGCGCGCCGAGCGGGCTGCGGTGGCGGTAGAACTGCTGGTGGCCGCGCATGGCCAGCTGCTGCAGCTGCTCGACCAGGCGGCTGCTGTAGCCGCGCGTCTGGGCCAGGGCCAGATGCTGGCACTGGCGTCGGTAGGCGGCGGCGAAGCCGCGGCTGTGCTGGCTGTCGGCCTTGCCGCGCTCGAGTGCCTCGAGCTGGCTGGCGAAGGCCTGCCATTCGGCCTGGTGGCGGCTTTCGAACAGGCTCTGCTTCATGTCGACCCCAGCAAGCTGCGGGCGATGCCGTGGAGCCGCTGCTCGGCCTGCTCCGGCGGCACCTGCAGCGGTTCGGCGAGAATCGCCGCCAGTTCGCCGCGGCGGGCGCTGGACAGCTGCTCGGCGCGCTCGGCGAATGCCAGCACGGCGCGCTGTTCGCCCAGGCTGAGGCCGATGGGCGCCGGCACGGGCTCGGCGGACGGCAGGCTCTGCGGCGCTGGCGGCGTGTCGCGATAGACCACCAGGGTGCCGGCGGCGAGATCGCCGAGGCGCTTGAAGGCCGGGTGGTTGAGGCAGCTGAGGATGCCCAGGAAATAGGCGAACGGCAGGATATCGACGAAGCGCAGCAGGTTGCGGGTCAGCGAGGCGGCCCAGCCGACCGGCGTGCCGTCATCGTGCACCACGCGCAGGCCGAGCAGCTGTTTGCCCGGCGAGCGCCCCTGGTTGAGCACCTCGAACAGCACCATGTACCACCAGGTCACCAGGAACAGCATGATGGTCGCCAGGCCCATGCCGAACTGGCCGAGCAGACCGAGGACGATGAACAGCGCCGCCAGCAGCAAGCCGCGGATCAGCAGGTCGACGGTGAACGCCAGGGCGCGCGGCACCAGGCCGGCGGGGCGCAGGCTCAGGTCGATGCCTTCCGGAGTTTCCACCGGGTAGCGGGTGTCCAGTGGCGGGCGTTGCCCGGCGCAAGGGGAAATGGCGGAGAAAAGCGGCATCGGCAGACTGCGTCGAAGAAAGCCCGATGCTAGCCAGCAGCAGGCGGGTAAGCAACCGGGCTCAGTGACGGGCCCGGTGCCTCGGGTGCGTGGCTAGCGAGCCAGTGCTCACTGGGCCACGGGTAACACGCCGAAGATGGTGCGGTAGAGCACGCCCATGGCGACGACGAACAGCGGAACGCTCCAGATCAGGCCGATGCCCAGGGGAAGGACGGCGATCAGGTTGATCAGGCAAAGCAGCAGGAACAGGCCGAAGACCTTGAACCAGTGTTGGCTGATGGCCTTGCGCGAGGCTTCCAGGGCCTGCCAGGGCGACAGGCGCCGTTCGACCACCAGGGGGATCGCCAGCAGATAGGCGATGGACAGGTAGATGCCGGGAATGACCAGCAGCATAGAGCCCAGGTTGACCAGCACCAGCATGATGATGGCGGTCACGATCAGCGGCAGGCTGCGACCGAGGTGGGCGAACACCTCGCTGAACCTGATCGGTTGATCGGCCGCCCGACGGATGCCGACCATGTTGATGCCGGCCATGAAGGGATAGGCCAGGGAGGTGATCAGCAGGGACAGCAGCATCGAGGCGACCATCAGGGTCGTCACGTCGTGGCTGATCATCAGCACGAAGCTGAACGCCTGGCTGAGGACCAATCCGCACAACATCAGGGCCACGAAGCAGGCGATGAAACCGCCGATGATGATGCCTTTGGTGCCTTCGACACGCTGCCAGGATTCGCTCAGCAGTTCGCCGATACGGAAGTCGTAACCACGGCTCAGGGCTTGCTCGATGCTCGGTGCCTGGGCGTCGTCGCGGGCTTCCTGCAGGTCGCTGGTCGGCGTGGCGTAGGGGGTGGGGCTGGTGATTTCGCTCATGGGACATCCTTGTGCGCGAGTTGATCGAGGCAAGCACTCTAGCCCCGCCGGTAGGCCGAGGACAAGGCGCGCGCCGGCCTGGCGTGCGCTGGTGCAAGGTTCGCTGGCGACGATCCGTCGTGGCCCGGATGCTAGACTGCCGCGGCCTCTGACTCAGGACAGCCACGTGACTTCCATCTTCTGGTACGACTACGAAACCACCGGCATCGACCCGCGACGCGACCGCCCCTTGCAGGTCGCCGGCATTCGCACCGACGAAAATCTCCGGGAAATCGGCGAACCGCTGAACATCTACTGCCAGCCCAGCGACGACATCCTGCCCCATCCTGCCGCCTGCCTGGTCACCGGCATCACCCCCGGGCGGCTGGCGCAGCAGGGCCTGGGCGAGGCCGAGTTCATGAGCCGCGTGCATGCCGAGCTGGCGCAGCCCGGTACCTGTGGCGCCGGCTACAACAGCCTGCGTTTCGACGACGAGGTCACCCGCTACAGCCTCTACCGCAACTTCTTCGACCCTTATGCCCGCGAATGGCAGGGTGGCAACAGTCGCTGGGACCTGATCGACCTGCTGCGCACCGCCTACGCCCTGCGCCCGGAGGGTATCGTCTGGCCGGAGGAGGAGGGCCGCGTCAGCCTCAAGCTCGAGCGCCTGACCCAGGCCAATGGCATCGACCACGGCCAGGCCCACGATGCCCTGTCCGATGTGCGCGCGACCATCGCCCTGGCGCGACTGGTGCGCGACAGGCAGCCGAAGCTGTACGACTACCTCTATCAGTTGCGCAGCAAGCAGCGCGTGCTCGATCAGATTCGCCTGCTGCAGCCGTTGGTGCATGTGTCCGGCCGCTTCGCCGGCTCGCGCCATTACCTGGCGCTGGTCCTGCCCCTGGCCTGGCACCCGCGCAATCGCAATGCCCTGATCGTCTGCGACTTGCAGGCCGATCCGGCGCCCCTGCTGGCGAAAGATGGGGAGATCCTGCGCCGACGTCTGTACACCCGGCGTGAGCAGTCGGCCGAAGGTGAGCTACCGGTGCCGCTGAAGTTGTTGCATATCAACCGTTGTCCGGTGGTGGCGCCGTTGAAGGTGTTGCGCGACGAAGATATTCAGCGCCTGCAGTTGGATATGCCGGCCTGCCAGGCGCGGGCCAAGCAGCTCGCGGACACTCAAGCACAGTGGCAGGACAAACTTGCCCAGGTCTACCGCGAGGAAGACTTCGCCGCGAGCGAGGACCCGGAGCAGCAGTTATACGAGGGTTTTATCGGCGATCGCGACCGGCGACTGTGCGAGCAGGTACGTAATGCCGAGCCGCAACTCTTGGCCACGCAGAGTTGGCCGTTTGACGATGCGCGGCTGCCGGAGTTGTTGTTCCGCTATCGTGCGCGAAATTGTTTCTCCAGTTTGACCGCGGCTGAACAACAGCGCTGGCGCGAGTTCTGCCAGCTGCGATTAAGCCGGGCCGAGTACGGGGCGCCGAATACCCTGGCGAGTTTCGAAGCGGCGGTGGCGGAAATAATCCCGACGGCGTCGCCGGAGCAGCAGGCGATATTGGCCGAATGGCAAGGTTACGCGCAGCAGTTGCGTGAGCGTTATGCGCTTTAAAAAGCGTACCGGCACGCGGTTACTGCCGCTGGTGTTTGGTTCGCCATAATTGGACTGCGGGGTCGGCAGTCGATACTGGCCGGTCAATAGTGGTCGCTTGCTGGTGGTGAGAGTCTTGCCGGCGAACGGTGAGTCGAATCGTTCCTGCGTTTCGGTTTGTTTCGCGCATTAACGCAGCCTTCGCCCCGGTGCTGGATGAAGTTGCGCAGTTGGCGATAGCTGCGCTCGGGCTGCTGTTTGCGCTGAGGGGCTTTGCCGGGTTCAGGTGGCGATAGCCCGCGCGTATATCACCGAACCAGCGTCGATGCGCACATTCCTGCAGCCATAAAAAACGCCGGCATGGCCGGCGTTTTCTGTGTGCTGAGAAGCAGCCTAATAGTGGGAATCAACCCAGCAGGGTGGCCCAGCTTTCTACGGTGTCGGCGCCCCACTTGGCTTTCCACTCTTTCAGGGTCTTGTGGTTGCCGCCTTTGGTTTCAATCACTTCACCAGTGTTGGGGTTCTTGTACTGCTTCACCTTGCGCGCGCGCTTGGCGCCAGCGGGCTTGGTGGCACGACCGGCTTTGCTGACCTTGGCTTCCGGGTCGAGCAGGGCGATGATGTCGCGCAGGGACTTCTGGTATTCGCCCATCAGTGCGCGCAGCTTGCCTTCGAACTCCAGTTCCTTCTTCAGTTTGTCGTCTTGCGACAGGGTTTTCAGGCGTTCTTGCAATTCTTTGATGGCTTCTTCGGCGGCGCGATATTCGTTGATCAGCGACATGGGGTTTCCTTGGTGCGCAAGTGGCAGATGGCTAAGTGTCAGTAATAATAGTCAGGCACTTTTCACAAGTAAACTGCTTTGTTGAAAATTGCCAGTAGTTGTCATATTTAGTTGCGCCTTTAGCCGCGAACTAACTCCTGGCTGCGACGGGTGAGGTAATTGTTTGGGGCGTGTAAACGGCGTGGCCGCGACGGCAAACTCCCGGCGTCTCACTCTGGTCCACGGTTTGCTGGTTGCCTCGTACCATTGCATGTGGATTTTTCGATGCCCCAGCCACGCTACTGCAGTTTTCTCGCGTGCTGGCTAGAATGGCCGCCTTTGCGAAAACTCTGGAGTCTCTAATGCGCACTTTTCGTCTGGTCATTGCCTGCCCGGACCGTGTCGGTATCGTGGCCAAGGTCAGTAACTTCCTGGCGACCTATAACGGCTGGATTACCGAGGCGAGCCATCACTCGGATACCCAGAGCGGTTGGTTCTTCATGCGTCATGAGATTCGCGCCGATTCGTTGCCGTTCGATATAGATGGCATGCGCCAGGCGTTCGCGCCCATCGCCCGGGAGTTTTCCATGGTGTGGCGGATTACCGATTCGGCGCAGAAGAAACGGGTTGTGCTGATGGCCAGCCGTGAGTCGCATTGTCTGGCGGACTTGTTGCACCGCTGGCACAGCAATGAGCTCGACTGCGATATTCCCTGTGTCATTTCCAATCATGACGACTTGCGCAGCATGGTCGAGTGGCATGGCATTCCCTACTTCCATGTTCCGGTCGACGCCCAGGACAAACAGCTGGCCTTCGCCGAAGTGGAGCGGTTGGTCAAGGCCCACGCGGCCGATGCCATCGTCCTGGCCCGCTACATGCAAATTCTGCCCGAGCAACTCTGCGCCGAGTTCGCCCAGCGGGTGATCAACATCCATCACAGCTTCCTGCCGTCGTTCGTCGGCGCCAAGCCCTATCATCAGGCGTCGCTGCGCGGGGTGAAACTGATCGGCGCCACTTCGCACTATGTCACCGAGGAATTGGATGCCGGGCCGATCATCGAACAGGACGTGGTGCGGGTGAGCCACCGCGACAGTGTCGAGGAAATGGTTCGTCTGGGTAAGGATGTGGAGAAAATGGTGCTGTCCCGTGGACTACGCTATCACTTGGAAGACCGGGTGCTGGTACACGACAACAAGACGGTGGTGTTTGACTGAAACTTGCTGACGTGGGCCGCTTGGGGTGGACGATACAGGAGTTCGCTAATGCTCAAGTCAATCAAGGTGCGGGACTACATGACGCGCCACCTGGTGACCTTTCGGTCCGACACCGATCTGTTCACCGCCATCAACCGCCTGCTGGAGCACCGCATTTCTGGTGCCCCGGTGGTCGACTCCCAGGGCCATCTGATCGGTTTGCTGTCCGAGGGCGACTGTCTGCGCGGAATACTCTCCGGCGCCTACTACGAGGCCATCGGTGGCACGGTCAGCGGCTATATGGTCACCGAGGTGGAGACCATCTCGCCGGAGGTCGACATCATCGAAGTCTCCCAGCGCTTCCTGCGCGGCCGTCTCGGGCGCATTCCGGTAATCGAGGGCGGCCGGCTGGTCGGTCAGATCAGTCGCAGCGACGTGTTGCGGGCGGTCAAGGAGTTCGCTCAACACGAGCAGGGCGCCAGGCAGGAGTAGCTCCGCTAGCCACTGCTCGGAGCCTGGTCGCGCGACCGGGAGCGGCTGAGCCTTGCGCCGAAGTTGGGCGAGGCGGATGCTGCAAGGCGACTCGCCCCGTCAGCCAACGAGAATCAAGTCATGACCGATCCACTCGAGCGCGCCACCTCCAGGCCGCCGCCGACGCTCGGCGAGGGATGCGTGCGGCGTTACGACCCAGAGGCCATGGATGACAGCGTCGGCAGCGATTTTCCCGGCGCCGCCGAGCTGTGGCAGCAGCTGCAGACCGAACAGGCGCAGGCGCAAAAACCAGAGCCGCCGCACAAATGAAACGGGGCACTGTCTGAGCGCCCCGTTGTCGTTTCCCGGCGGGATCAGATGCGGAAGCTGTCCACCAGCTGCTTCAGGCGCGCGGCTTGCTGCTCCAGGTCACCGCAGGCACGCAGGGTGGCGTGGAGGTTTTCCACGCCTTCCTGGTTGAGGGTGTTGATTTCGATGATGTCCATGTTCAGCGACTCGATCACCGAGGTCTGCTCTTCAGTGGCGGTGGCCACCGACTGGTTCATGCCGTCGATCTCGCCGATGCGCTGGGTCACGCTGCCCAGCCGTTCGCCGGCCTGGTTGGCTATTTCCACGCTCTCCTCGCTGTAGCGCTGGCTCTCGGTCATGGTGGTGACCGATTCGCGCGAGCCGACCTGCAGTTCCTCGATCATCTGCTCGATTTCCTGCGCCGACTCCTGGGTGCGGTGGGCCAGGTTGCGCACCTCGTCGGCGACCACGGCGAAGCCCCGGCCCGCTTCGCCGGCCCGAGCCGCTTCGATGGCAGCGTTGAGCGCCAGCAGGTTGGTCTGTTGGGAGATGCTCTTGATCACCTCGAGGATCTGGCCGATGTTCACCGTCTTGCTGTTCAGCGTTTCGATGTGGCTGCAGGAGCTGCTGATCTTGCCCGACAGGTCGTTCATCGCGCGGATGGTCTGCTCCACCACCTGGCGGCCGTCCTCGGCCTGGCCGCGGGCATCGGAGGCCTGGGTCGAGGCGTCGGCGGCATTGCGGGCGATCTCCTGGGCGGCGGCGCCCAGCTCGTTGATCGCCGCAGCCACGCTGTTGGTGCGGCTGGCCTGCTCATCGGAGTTGAGCATCGAGGAGTTGGAGGCATTGACCACCAGCTTGGCCACCTCGTTGACCTGAATGGTGGCGGAGGACACCTCGCGGATCGAGGCGTGAATCCGCTCGACGAAACGGTTGAAGGACTTGGCCAGCTCGCCGAACTCGTCGTTGGACTGGATCGTCAGGCGCTTGGTCAGGTCGCCTTCGCCCTGGGCGATGTCCTGCATGGCCTTGCCCATCACGCGCAGCGGCTGCATCAGCACGCGGATCAGCATGCTCAGCAGCAGGATGATCAGCACCACGGCGATCAGGGTGGCGACAATGGCCGAGGCGCGGAACTCGCTGAGCATCGCGTAGGCCTTGGTCTTGTCGATGGACAGGCCGATGTACCAGGAGACCGAGGGCAGGCCCTTGACCGGGGTGAAGGTGAACAGGCGGGTGCTGCCCTCCACGTCGGTCTCGCTGAAGTCGCTGCCGATGCGCGGGGTGTCCTGGGGGAACACTTCCTTGAGACTCTTCATCACCAGGGTCTGGTCCGGGTGCACGAGAATCTTGCCGTCGGCGCTCACCAGGAAGGCATAGCCGGTGCCGTTGAAGTCCAGCGAGTTGATGATGTTGACCAGGGTGCTCAGGCTCAGGTCGCCGCCGACCACGCCGGCGGGCTTGGCCGGCGTGGCGATGGTGATGATCAGCTCGCCGGTGGCGGCGTCTACATAGGGTTCGGTGAGGGTGGTGCCGCCAGCGGCCATGGCGTCCTTGTACCAAGGGCGCACGCGCGGATCGTAGTCGGCGGGCATCTCTTCATCGGGACGCATGGTGAAGCTGCCATCGTCGCCACCGAGGTAGGTGAAGGCGAAGGTCGACGTCAGCGCGCGCTGTTCCAGCAGGCTGGCGACCTTGTCGGGCGAGGCGTCCCTGGCGAGCGACTGGGCCGTGTTCTCCACCAGCAGGATGCGCCCGGACAGCCAGTTCTGGATGGTGCCGGCGGTGACGTCGCCCATCTGCTCTAGGTAGTTCTCCAGGTTGGCGCGAATCGCGTTGCGCTGCAGGTAATCGTTGTACAGGGTGAACAGGGCGAAGGCGGCAAATACCACCACAGAGGCGGCGAGCAGGATCTTGTGGCTGAATTTCAGGCTGTGGGTCATGGCTTATGCTGTCCGTTAGAGGCGGCTGCCAGTCTGGGCTGGCTTCAGGTTTCAGGCGGTGCCGGAAATGGGGGGGCAGGCGGCTGGCGCTACCCTTTTGTCGGCATTCGTGGACGAAAGCTTTAACTTTGGAGACACCGAAATGTCCGTATCCGAACAGTTCTTTTTGGGCGCCGACAGCGCCGGTCAGCCGGTTGCGCAGCCTCTGCGCCTTGCCAACCGGCACGGGTTGGTGGCGGGGGCGACGGGCACGGGCAAGACGGTGACCCTGCAGCGCCTGATCGAGGGGTTCAGCGATGCCGGGGTGGCGGTGTTCGCCGCCGACGTGAAGGGTGATCTCTGCGGTTTGGGCGCCGCCGGCGCGCCCCAGGGCAAGGTGGCCGAGCGCATCGCCAGCATGCCCTGGTTGGATCACCGGCCGACGGCTTACCCGCTCACCCTGTGGGATATCCACGGCCAGAGCGGGCACCCGCTGCGTACCACCCTGAGCGAGATGGGGCCCTTGCTGCTTGGCGCGCTGCTGGAGTTGACCGACAGTCAGCAGGCCGCGCTCTACGCCGCCTTCAAGGTGGCCGACCGCGAAGGCTTGCTGCTGCTCGACCTGAAGGACCTGAAGGCCTTGCTGGCTCATCTCAAGGCCCACCCTGAGGTCCTCGGCGACGACAGCGCGCTGTTCACCAGTGCCTCGGCGCAAGCCTTGCTGCGCCGCCTGGCGGGTCTCGAGCAGCAGGGCGCCGAGGCCCTGTTCGGCGAGCCGGCCTTGCAGCTCGAGGATATCCTGCATCCCGATCGCGATGGTCGCGGGCGCATTCATCTGCTCGATGCCAGTCGCCTGGTGCATGAAGCGCCCAAGGTCTATGCGACCTTCCTGTTGTGGCTGCTGGCCGAGCTGTTCGAGCAGCTGCCCGAGCGCGGCGACGCTGACAAGCCGGTGCTGGCGCTGTTCTTCGACGAGGCGCACCTGCTTTTCGCCGATACCCCCAAGGCCTTGCAGGAGCGTCTGGAGCAGGTGGTGCGGCTGATCCGCTCGAAAGGTGTCGGGGTGTATTTCGTCACCCAGTCGCCCAGCGACTTGCCCGATGACGTGCTGGGCCAGCTCGGCCTGCGTATCCAGCATGGCTTGCGCGCCTTCACCACCAAGGAGCGCAAGGCCCTGCGCGCGGTGGCCGACGGTTTCCGCGCCAATCCGGCGTTCGACACCCTGAGCCTGCTGACCGAACTGGGCATCGGCGAGGCCCTGGTCGGCACCCTGGAGGACAAGGGCACGCCGGCCATGGTCCGGCACGTGGCCATTGCTCCGCCGCAGTCGCGTATCGGCCCGCTGAGCGAGCGGGAGCGCGCCGCACTGATCCGCCAATCGCCCCTGGGTGGGCGCTACGACCAGGCGGTCGACCGCGAGTCGGCCTATGAACTGCTGTCAGCCCGTGCCGCCAAGGCCTGTGCCGAGGCCGCCGAGCTGCAGGCGCGACAGGCCAGTGAGCAAGCCGGCAAGTCGACTGGAGGAATCGGCGGCATGGCCGGTGGGCTGCTCGGCAGCCTGGCCAGCCAGGCGGTGAAGAGTGCGGTGCGCCAGGCCGCCAATCAGATCGGTCGACAGCTGGTGCGGGGGCTGATGGGCTCGTTGCTGGGCGGCAAGCGGCGCTGATCGGGCATCCTCGCTGGCCGGCCCGGCCAAGGCAGCGCCGGGTCGGTCATGCGGATCAGCCGCCGTTGCCCGCAGCACCGGCGAGTCGGCGCCGTCAATCTTGCGTTTTTTCGGCTTTGCTCTGCAGGTCTTTTTCGATCTTTTCCAGTTCTTTCTCGAATGCTTGATCGAGAAGATTGGCCTTCTTGCGCCAAGGCTTGCGCTCGGGATCAGGTTGAGCGGCGTAGGTAATAACTTCCCCGCCGTATACGTCCTTGTAACGCTGCGCCTGGCGCTCGAGTTCGGCGCGCAGTTCGTCTTTCGTCACGTGGTTACCCATGGTCTGGAACTAATGAGGTGACAACGTAAGGCTGCCTGCCTTACTGCTACGGTCACCGGTTGCGGTGCAGTCGGAGCTGCTTTGCTTTTCTTGAGTATGTTTTGAGCGATGTTGGATAAGTGATAATTATAGTAAAAACAACAAGTTAGGTTGGTTGGAGGGCATTATCACGGCGCTTGTTAAGGGCGCGGTAATAATTATGGCGAACACGCGCTAAAAGTCTAGCGCTGTCTGGAGTTCAGTTAAGAACAGTGCGTGTGGCCTGTCACGAAAGTCGTGTGCCGGCGATCGTCCATGTAACGCCTCGATATTGATGCGTGCCAGGGAGAATGCAGTAGCGTGACCGCTCGGTCGCTATATGGGCTGGCGTGCCACTTGTATTTTTCTTGATGCCCGTTTGCTCGCCTAACTTCGGCGGAAAAAGAGCGTCGGGCCGCTTTCGTGTTCGTTGCAGCGGACTGTCGCGATGCTCAAGTTGTCCCCCGAGGGTGATGCGGGACCTGGCGCCTGGGAATATGTCGAACTCAACGTTTCCAAGGACCGGCCGACCTGCGATCCTCGCGGACTTCGGCAACCCCTTGCGCATGAGGTAAGCATGCTCATCAGCTCCGACTTCGACAGCGGTAATATCGAGGTACTCGACGCCAGCAATCCACGCCAGGTCCGGCTGGCCATGCGCCCGGACCTCAACAGCCATCATTTTCAGTGGTTCCACTTCAAGGTGGCGGGCATGAGCCCCGGCCAGCGCTACGGCTTCAGCCTGTGCAACGCCGGCCAGTCGGCCTACCGTCAGGCCTGGAGCGGCTACGACGCGGCCGCCTCCTACGACCAGGCCAACTGGTTCCGCGTGCCCAGCCGCTTCGAGGCCGGGGCGCTGCGGTTCGAGCTCGAGCCGCGCGAGGCCCAGGTCTGGTTCGCCTACTTCGAGCCTTACAGCCGCGCCCGCCATGACTGGCTGATCGGCCAGGCGTTGGAGAAAGCCGGCGCCGAGCTGTTCGCCTGCGGCAAGAGCATCGAGGGCCGGGACATCCAGTTGCTGCGGATCCGCCGCACGCCTGAGGCCAGGCGCAAGATCTGGATCATCGCCCAGCAGCATCCCGGCGAGCACATGGCCGAGTGGTTCATGGAAGGGCTGATCGAGCGTCTGCAGGACCAGGACGACGCCGAGCTGAATGAGCTGCTGGCCCAGGCCGAACTGTACCTGGTGCCGAACATGAACCCCGATGGCGCCTTCCGCGGGCACCTGCGCACCAACGCCGCCGGCAAGGACCTCAACCGTGCCTGGCAGTCGGCCAGCGAGGCGGAGAGCCCCGAGGTGTTCTTCGTCCAGCAGCAGATGCGCCGGGTCGGTGTCGATCTGTTCCTCGACATCCACGGCGACGAGGAGATTCCCCACGTGTTTACCGCCGGCTGCGAGGGCAATCCCGGCTACAGTCCACGCCTGGCGGCGCTGGAGGATGAATTCAGGCGTCGCCTGGTGGACATCGGCGCGGAGTTCCAGACCGCCTTCGGCTACCCCCGCGACGAGCCGGGCCAGGCCAACCTGACCCTGGCCTGCAACGCGGTCGGCGAGGAGTTCGACTGCCTGTCATTCACCATCGAGATGCCGTTCAAGGACCACGACGACAATCCCGAGCCGCTGACGGCGTGGAACGGTCGGCGCTCGAAACGTCTGGCCCAGGATGTGCTCAGCGTGGCGGCGGCGATGGTCGGCACGCTGCGCTGATCGGCTCGTCGGCGGTCAGCCGGGGAGCGTGGCCGCGCCGTCGTCTTCGGCGGGGCCCTGCATGGCGGGCAACTGGAAGCAGTTGCCGCCGCTGCCTTTGGCGCCGTACATGGCGTCATCGGCGTGCTTGAGCAGTTGCTCGACCGTATCGCCGTGCTCGGGGTAGAGGGCGATGCCGATGCTGGGCAGGATGCACAGGGCCTGGCCGGCCAGATCCATGGGCAGGTTGAGCAGGCGGCGAATCTTCTCCGCCAGGTGCGCCGCTTGCTCCGGCGTCTGGAGGCTCTCGAGCAGCACCACGAATTCGTCGCCGCCGATCCGGGCAACCGTGTCGACGCCGCGCACGCACTGCTTGAGGCGGCTGGCCACCTCCTGCAGCAGCAAGTCGCCGGCGGCATGGCCGAGGCTGTCGTTGACCTGCTTGAAGCGGTCCAGGTCGAGGTACAGCAGGGCCATTCTGTCCTGTTCCCGCCGCGCCCGTTCCAGGGCCGTCTTCAGGCGATCATGCAGCAGGCCGCGATTGGGCAGCTGGGTCAGCTGATCGTACTGCGCCATGTGCCGCAGGCGGGCCTGCAGCTGCTTGCGCTCTATGGCGGCGGCCACCTGATTGGAGACGAACTGCAGCAGTTCGGTGTCCTTGTCGCTGTACTGCGCGCCGCCGCGGTAGCTCTTCAGCGCCAGGGCGCCGATGACGCCGCCCGGCGAATTGAGCGGCACGCCCAGCCAGCACAGGGCGTCCTGGTCGGTGCTCGGCCGCAGCGGCTCGGCCGGCTGGCCCAGGCTCTCGGAAGTCAGCAGCAGCGCCTGGCCGCTGCGGATCACCTCGGCGCAGAGCGCGCCTGCGGTCGAGTTGCCGGAAGCGTCGGACTGGTCGCGCTCATCGACGTGATAGGGAAAACTCAGCCGGTCGTGGAGCGCATCGTATAGGGCCACGGAAAAGTTCTGCGCCGGCAGCAGCTCGCCGATGATCTGGTGAATCTGCCGAAACAGGGCCAGCAGGTCCTCGGCGACGTGCGCCGCCTCGGAGATGGCGTAGAGCGCGGCGTGCAGAGACTCGGCCTGCTTGCGCTCGGTGATGTCGCGGGCCACGGCAATGCGCAGCTGGTCGGACTCCGACCAGCGCGCCGACCACATGATGTGGGCGATCCGGCCGTCCTTGTGCCGGTAGCGGTTCTCGAAATAGGGCTTGGCCTGCCCTGCCATGATCTCGCGGGCCGTCTCCAGGGTCTTTTCTCGATCCTCGGGCAGCACCAGGTCGATCATGCTCATGCCGATCATTTCTTCCGGGCGATAGCCGAAGATGCGCTCGCAGGCCGCGCTGACGAACACGAAGCGGCCCTCGGCGTCGACCGCGCACACGGCATCGAGCAGCAGGTCCATGAATCCGGTGGGCGGCGAATAGGGGCTCGTGTCCATAGGCGCTACGTACTGCCTCACTGGCTCGGCGTTATGTCTGGAGCCCGACCGCGCCTTGGCCGCTTGGGCCGCCCCATTGCAGCGGGCGAAGATCCAGCGCTCCGCGGTGGCGGCGGGTATCGCGTTGGGCAGAATGACTCGAAAGGTCCGGGCACGCAGTGGCGGGGACTTACCCTGCATTCTGGCTATCAGATCGCGATCGGGCAAGCCATGAGGCGTGCAGCGGGGGCTCTAGCGCGATTGATGCGCCAGGAGGCCCTCGCCGGCAGGCGGCGAGGGCCGGGGGATCAGCCGCGGTAGTAGCGCTGCGGCACGAAGGGGGTCTTGGCTACTTTCATGGCCACGCGCTTGCCGCGCACCAGCGCCCAGACCTCGCTGTCCACCGCCACATGGCTGCTCTGCACGTAGCCCATGGCCACCGGCGCGCCGAGGGTCGGGCCGAAGCCACCGCTGCACACCTGGCCGATCACCTGGCCGTCGGCGTCGACGATTTCCGCGCCTTCGCGCACCGGCACGCGCTCCTGCGGCAGCAGGCCGACGCGCTTGCTGGCGACGCCTTCACGCTGCTGGGCGAAGATCCGCTCGGCGCCGGGGAAGCCGCCGGCACGGGCGCCGTCGGCGCGGCGCGCCTTGGAGATGGCCCACAGCAGGCTGGCCTCGATCGGCGTGGTGCTGGTGCTCATGTCGTGGCCGTACAGGCACAGGCCGGCTTCCAGGCGCAGCGAGTCGCGCGCGCCGAGGCCGATGGCCTCGACTTCCGGCTCGGCCAGCAGGCTGCGGGCCAGGGTCTCGGCGTGCTCGGCCGGGACCGAGATCTCGTAGCCGTCTTCGCCGGTGTAGCCGGAGCGGCTGACGTAGCAGTCGACGCCGAGCAGGCGCACGGCGGCGAACTGCATGAAGGTCATCTTCGCCACTTCCGGGGCCAGGCGCGCCAGCGCGTCCACGGCCTTGGGGCCCTGCAGGGCGAGCAGGGCGCGGTCGAAGTGCGACTCGATCTGGCACTGGCCAGCGATGTGCTGCTGCAGGTGCATCAGGTCCTGCTGCTTGCAGGCGGCGTTGACCACCAGGAACAGGGTGTCGTCGCCCAGGTTGGCGACCATCAGGTCGTCGAGGATGCCGCCATTGTCATCGGTGAACATGGCGTAACGCTGCATACCCACCGGCAGGTCGACGATGTCCACCGGCACCAGGGTTTCCAGGGCCTTGGCGGCCTCGGCGCCGCGCAGAACGATCTGGCCCATGTGCGAGACGTCGAACAGGCCGGCCTGCTCGCGGGTGTGCAGGTGTTCCTTCATCACGCCGAGCGGGTATTGCACCGGCATGTCGTAGCCGGCGAACGGCACCATGCGCGCGCCTAGTTCCAGGTGCAGGGCATGCAGAGGGGTTTTCGCCAGGGTTTCGGTGGTCATGCAATGTCTCCGGTAGGGTGCGCCATGCGCACCGTTAAAGATTTGGGTGCGCCGTGCGCACCGGAAGGGCGTTGGTGCGTGGGCGCACGTGTAGAGCATTGGTGCGCATAGCGCACCCTACAAATCAGCATTCGATGATGTTGACCGCCAGGCCGCCGCGGGCGGTTTCCTTGTACTTGCTCTTCATGTCGGCGCCGGTCTGGCGCATGGTGCGGATCACCTTGTCCAGCGAGACGAAGTGCTGGCCGTCGCCGCGCAGGGCCATGCGGGCGGCGTTGATCGCCTTCACCGAGCCCATGGCGTTGCGTTCGATGCATGGCACCTGGACCAGGCCGCCGATCGGGTCGCAGGTCAGGCCGAGGTTGTGCTCCATGCCGATCTCGGCGGCGTTCTCCACCTGCGCCACCGTACCGCCGAGCACTTCGCACAGGGCCCCGGCGGCCATCGAGCAGGCCACGCCGACCTCGCCCTGGCAGCCGACCTCGGCGCCGGAGATCGAGGCGTTCTCCTTGTAGAGGATGCCGATGGCCGCGGCGGTGAGCAGGAAGCGCACCACGCCGTCCTCGTTGGCGCCGGCGATGAAGCGCATGTAGTAGTGCAGCACCGCCGGCACGATGCCGGCCGCGCCGTTGGTCGGGGCGGTCACCACGCGGCCGCCGCTGGCGTTTTCCTCGTTGACCGCCAGGGCATAGAGGTTGACCCAGTCGAGCACGCTGAGCGAATCACGCAGGGCCGCTTCCGGGTGCTTGCACAGCTGGCGGTGCAGCGCGGCGGCGCGGCGCTTGACCTTGAGCCCGCCGGGCATGATGCCCTCGTTCTGGCAGCCGGCCTCGACGCAGTCCTGCATCACCTGCCAGATCTTCAGCAGGCCTTCGCGGGTTTCCGCCTCGGGGCGCCAGGCGGTCTCGTTGGCCAGCATCACCTGGCTGATCGACAGGTTGTGCTCGGCGCAGTGGGCCAGCAGCTGCTTGGCGGTGGTGAAGGGATAGGTCAGGGGCGTGCGGTCCTCGACGATGCGGTCGGCACCGGCGGCTTCCTCGTCGACCACGAAACCACCACCCACCGAGTAGTACTCGCGCGAGCGGATCTGCAGGCCGGCGCCGTCGAAGGCGCGGAAGATCATGCCGTTGGGGTGGTAGGGCAGGGGCTTGCGGATCATCGCCAGGTGTTCTTTCTCGACGAAGCGGATCGACTTCTCGCCGAGCAGCTTGAGTTCGCCGGCCTTGCGCATCGCCGCCAGGCGCGAGTCCACCGTGCGGGTGTCGACGGTATCCGGTTGCTCGCCTTCCAGGCCGAGCAAGACTGCCTTGTCGCTGCCATGGCCCTTGCCGGTGGCGCCGAGCGAGCCGTACAGCTCGACCTTGATGGATTCGGTGCTGGCGAGCAGGTCGTCGCGGCGCAGGCCTTCGACGAAACGCACGGCGGCACGCATCGGCCCGACGGTGTGCGAGCTGGAGGGACCGATGCCGATTTTGAACAGATCGAAAACGCTAAGTGACATGCTGATCTCCGGCTTCTGGCGGAACGGGCGGCGCGCCCAGGAGTGGGCGCGCTCCGGGCCAGGAAGCGACCTTATCTATTCAGCGTAGACCGGGAAGGTGGCGCACAGGTCCGCGACCTGACCACGGACCCGTTCGATCGCGCTGGGGTTGTCCATCTCGTCGAGGATGTCGCAGATCCAGCCGGCCAGCGCGCGGCACTCGCCCTGCTGGAAACCGCGGGTGGTCACCGCCGGGGTGCCGATGCGGATGCCGGAGGTGACGAACGGCGACTGCGGGTCATTGGGCACGGCGTTCTTGTTCACCGTGATATGCGCCGCGCCGAGCGCCGCGTCGGCGGCCTTGCCGGTCAGGCCCTGCTTGATCAGGCTGAGCAGGAACAGGTGGTTGTCGGTGCCGCCGGAGACCACCTCGAAGCCGCGGCCGACGAACACCTCGGCCATCGCCTGGGCGTTGTCGATCACCTGCTGCTGGTAGGCCTTGAAGCCGGGCTCCAGGGCTTCCTTGAAGCACACCGCCTTGGCCGCGATCACGTGCATCAGCGGGCCACCCTGGGCGCCGGGGAACACCGCGGAGTTGAGCTTCTTCTCGATCTCCTCGTTGGACCTGGCCAGGATCAGGCCGCCGCGCGGGCCGCGCAAGGTCTTGTGGGTGGTGGTGGTGACCACGTCGGCGTAGGGCAGCGGGTTGGGGTACAGGCCGGCGGCGACCAGGCCGGCGACGTGGGCCATGTCGACGAACAGCAGCGCGCCGACCTGGTCGGCGATGGCGCGGAAGCGGGCGAAGTCCAGGGTGCGCGAGTAGGCGCTGAAGCCGGCGACGATCATCTTCGGCTGGTGTTCCACGGCCAGGCGCTCGACCTCGGCGTAGTCGATCAGGCCGTTCTCGTCGATGCCGTACTGCACCGCGTTGTACAGCTTGCCGGAGGAGCTGACCTTGGCGCCGTGGGTCAGGTGACCGCCGTGGGCCAGGCTCATGCCCAGGATGGTGTCGCCGGCGTTGAGCAGGGCCAGGTAGACAGCGGCGTTGGCCGAAGAGCCGGAGTGTGGCTGGACGTTGGCGTAGTCGGCGCCGAACAGTTGCTTGGCGCGTTCGATGGCCAGTTGCTCGACCTTGTCGACGTGCTCGCAACCGCCGTAGTAGCGCTTGCCCGGGTAGCCCTCGGCGTACTTGTTGGTCAGCCCGCTGCCCTGGGCCTGCATCACGGCCGGGCTGCAGTAGTTTTCCGAGGCGATCAGCTCGATGTGGTCCTGCTGGCGGCTCTCTTCGGCGGCGATGGCGTGGGCCAGGGCCGGATCGTAGTCGTTGAGGGTTAGGCTCTTGTGGAACATGGGAGAGGTCCTTGGCGAAGGGCGCGACCGTCAACCGGCCGCGCCAGGGTCATGCGAGGGGTTAGCGTTGTACGACAGCGGCGCCGCCGACGCTGGCCTTGTTGGCGAAATGGTCGCGGGTCAGCTTGACCACCACCGGGCTGAGCAGCAGCAGCGAGAGCAGGTTGGGCAGTGCCATCAGGCCGTTGAGGGTGTCGGCCAGCAACCAGGCGAAGTCCAGCTGGGCGATGGCGCCGAACGGCACGGCCAGCACCCAGATGATGCGGAACGGCATGATCGCCTTGGTGCCGACCATGAACTCCCAGCACTTCTCGCCGAAGTAGCTCCAGCCGAGGATGGTGGTGAAGGCGAAGACCACCAGGGCGATGCTCAGCAGGGCGCCGCCGAAGCCGGGCATGGCCGCTTCGAAGGCCGCCGCCGACAGGGCCGCACCGCTCTCGCCGCTGGTCCACACGCCGGAGGCGATGATCGCCAGGCCGGTCATGCTGCAGATGATGATGGTGTCGATGAAGGTCCCGAGCATGCCGATCATCCCCGAGCGCACGGCGCTGTTGGTGGTGCCGGCCGCCTGGGCGATGCCGGCGGTGCCCAGGCCCGCCTCGTTGGAGAAGATGCCGCGGGCCACACCGAAGCGGATCGCCGCCATCACCGCGGCGCCGGCGAAGCCACCGGCGGCGGCGATCGGGCTGAAGGCGTGGGTGAAGATCAGTTCGAAGGCGCCGGGGATGGCGTCGGCGAAGGCCACCAGCACCGCCACGGCGGCGACGATGTAGGCCACGCACATGAACGGCACCAGGGTCGCGGCGACCTTGCCGATGCGCTGGATGCCGCCGAGGATCACCAGGCCGACCAGCACCATGCTGACCAGGCCGGTGGCCCACAGCGGGATGTCGAAGGTGCTTTCCAGGGCGTGGGCCATGCTATTGACCTGGACCATGTTGCCGATGCCGAAGCCGGCCAGGCCGCCGAAGATGGCGAAGGCGGTGCCCAGCCACAGCCACTTCTTGCCCAGGCCGTTCTTGATCGCGTACATCGGCCCGCCGACGTGCTCGCCGCGGTCGTCCTTCTCGCGGTAGTGCACCGCCAGCACCACTTCGCAGTATTTGGTGGCCATGCCGACCAGGGCGGTGCACCACATCCAGAACAGCGCGCCGGGGCCGCCGAGGAAGATGGCGGTGGCCACGCCGGCGATGTTGCCGGTACCGACGGTGGCGGCCAGGCAGGTCATCAGCGCCTGGAACGGGCTGATCTCGCCGCTGGCCGCATCGTCCTTCTTGCGCCCTTGCCACATCAGGGCGAAGCCGGCGCCGATCTTGCTCAGCGGCATCAGCTTCAGGCGCAGCATGAGGAACAGGCCGGTGCCGAGGATCGCCACCAGCATCGGTGGGCCCCAGACCAGGCCGTTGATTTGATTGACCAGATTGGTGATGAATTCCATGTAACGCTCCTTTTCTTGTTGTTAGGGCGCAGGGGTGGCCTGCTTCGAATAAGGGCTGTTAGGCGGTCGTGCCGCGATGGGAATTGCTGTTTTGCGCTAAACGATCCGCCGTGGAGCGGCGAACCGGTTGTGGGTGCGCGCTATGTGCCATGGGTTTGCCGACACAGGGACGCACACCGCGCACCCACAAACTCCTGCCGGCCTCGAGCCGCTCAACGCCGCTCGAGGCCACGGTTGGCTGGCCCGGCGCGCGGCCGGGCCAGGGCTACTGCTTAGGCGTCCTGGTAGGCCTCGATCGACGGGCAGGCGCAGATCAGGTTGCGGTCGCCGAACACGTTGTCGACCCGGCCGACCGGCGGCCAGTACTTGCCGTCGATCAGGGAGGCGAGCGGGTAGACCGCCTGCTCGCGGCTGTAGCCGTGGGTCCACTCGCCGACCAGTTCCAGGGCGGTGTGCGGCGCGTTCTTCAGCGGGTTGTCCTCGGCGTCCAGGTCACCACGCTCGACCGCGCGGATTTCCTCGCGGATGGCGATCATGGCGTCGCAGAAGCGATCCAGTTCTTCCTTGGATTCGCTCTCGGTCGGCTCGATCATCAGCGTGCCGGCCACCGGGAAGGACATGGTCGGGGCGTGGAAGCCGAAGTCGATCAGGCGCTTGGCCACGTCGTCGACGCTGATGCCGCTGGACTCCTTGAGCGGGCGGATGTCGAGGATGCACTCGTGGGCCACCAGGCCGCCTTCGCCGCTGTACAGCACCGGGTAGTGCTCTTCCAGGCGACGGGCGATGTAGTTGGCGTTGAGGATGGCCATCTGCGAGGCGCGCTTGAGGCCTTCGCCGCCCATCATGGTGATGTACATCCAGGTGATCGGCAGGATGCTGGCGCTGCCGAACGGCGCCGCGCTGACCGCGCCTTCCTTGCGCGCCATCTTGTCGTGGCCCGGCAGGAAGGGGATCAGGTGCGACTTGACGCCGATCGGGCCGACGCCCGGGCCGCCGCCGCCGTGGGGGATGCAGAAGGTCTTGTGCAGGTTCAGGTGCGAGACGTCGCCGCCGAACTGGCCCGGGGCGCAGAGGCCGACCATGGCGTTCATGTTGGCGCCGTCGATGTACACCTGGCCGCCGTTGTCGTGAACGATCTGGCAGATCTCGCGGATGCCTTCCTCGAACACGCCGTGGGTCGACGGGTAGGTGATCATCAGCGCGGCCAGGCGGTGCTGGTGCTCCTGGGCCTTGGCGCGCAGGTCGTCGATGTCGACGTTGCCGCGGGCGTCGCAGGCGGTCACCACCACGCGCATGCCGGACATGCTGGCGGTGGCCGGGTTGGTGCCGTGGGCGGACTGCGGGATCAGGCAGATGTCGCGCTGCTCCTCGCCGCGGCTGCGGTGGTAGGCGCGGATCGCCAGCAGGCCGGCGTACTCGCCCTGGGATCCGGCGTTCGGCTGCAGGGACACGCCGTCATAGCCGGTGGCGGCGCACAGCATGGCCTCCAGCTCGTCGGTCAGCTGCTGGTAGCCCTGGCTCTGCTCGGCCGGGGCGAAGGGGTGCAGGTTGCCGAACTCCGGCCAGGTGACCGGGATCATTTCGCTGGCGGCGTTGAGCTTCATGGTGCAGGAGCCCAGCGGGATCATGCTGCGATCCAGGGCCAGGTCCTTGTCGGCCAGCTTGCGCAGGTAGCGCATCAGCTCGGTTTCGCTGTGGTAGCGGTTGAACACTTCGTGCTGCAGGATCGCCGACTGGCGCAGCAGGGCCTGGGGCAGGCGCGCGGCGGTGGCGGCGGCCAGCTCGGCGAAGTCCGGGAGGTTCTGGCCCGGCTCGGCGAAGACTTCCCACAGGCGCTCGACGGCGGCCTGGTCGGTGGTCTCGTCCAGCGACAGGCCGAGGCGCTCGGCGTCGATCTCGCGCAGGTTGATGCCCATCTCGCGGGCCTGCTGGTGCAGCTGTGCGGTGCGCGCGGCGGTGGCCAGGGTCAGGGTATCGAAGAAGCTCTCCTGCTCGGCGGGCAGGCCCAGCTTGGCCAGGCCCGCGGCGAGGATGGCGGTCAGCTGGTGCACGCGCTGGGCGATGGCGGTCAGGCCCTGGGGGCCGTGGTACACCGCGTACATGCTGGCGATGTTGGCCAGCAGCACCTGGGCGGTGCAGATGTTGCTGGTGGCCTTCTCGCGGCGGATGTGCTGCTCGCGGGTCTGCATGGCCAGGCGCAGGGCCGGCTTGCCGAAACGGTCGACCGAGACGCCGACCAGGCGGCCGGGCATGTCGCGCTTGAAGGTGTCGCGGGTGGCGAAGTAGGCGGCATGCGGGCCGCCGAAGCCCAGCGGCACACCGAAGCGCTGGGCGCTGCCGATGGCCACGTCGGCGCCGAACTCGCCCGGGGCGCTGAGCAGGGTCAGGGCCAGCAGGTCGGCGGCCACGGCGACCAGCGCCTTGGCCTCGTGGAAGCGCTCGACCAGTTCGCGGTAGTCGAAGATGTCGCCGTTGCTGGCCGGGTACTGCAGCAGGGCGCCGAAGTAGGCGCTGGCGTCGTCGATGGCGCGCTCGTCACCGACCACCACTTCGATGCCCAGGGGCTCGGCACGGGTGCGCAGCACGTCGAGGGTCTGCGGGTGGCAATGCTGCGAGGCGAAGAAGGCGTTGCTGGCCTTGTTCTTCGACAGGCGCTTGCAGAAGGTCATGGCCTCGGCGGCCGCGGTGGCTTCGTCCAGCAGCGAGGCGTTGGCGATCGGCAGGCCGGTGAGGTCGCTGATCAGGGTCTGGAAGTTCAGCAGCGCTTCCAGGCGGCCCTGGGAGATTTCCGGCTGGTAGGGCGTGTAGGCGGTGTACCAGGCCGGGTTTTCCAGGAGGTTGCGCAGGATCGGGCTCGGCGTGTGGGTGCCGTAGTAGCCCTGACCGATGTAGGTCTTGAACTGCAGGTTCTTGGCGGCGATGGCCTTGATCTTGGCCAGGGCATCGGCCTCGCTCAGGCCCGGGGTCTGGCCGAGCACGCTGGAGCCCTTGATGCTCTCCGGGATGACGCTGGCGATCAGCGCCTCGACGGAATCGAAGCCCAGGGTGGCGAGCATGGCGGCGGTGTCGGCGTCACGCGGGCCGATATGCCGGGCGATGAATTCGTTCTGGGTCGTGAGTTCAGGCATGGCGCGGCCCTCAGGCTTCGTCGTTGGCTTTGAGCAGACGCTGGTAGGCGTCCTGGTCGAGCAGGGCGGCGACAGCGCTGGCATCGGTGGGGCGGAAGCGGAAGAACCAGCCCTTGTTCAGCGGGTCTTCGTTGACCAGCTCCGGGCTGCCTTCCAGCTCGGCGTTGACTTCGACGATCTCACCGTCCAGCGGCATGGCGATGTTGCTGGCGGCCTTGACCGACTCCAGCACGGCCACTTCGTCGCCCTGGGCATAGCCCTGCGCATCCGGCAGCTGCACGAACACCACGTCACCCAGGGCTTCCTGGGCATAGGCGGTGATGCCAACGGTAACCAGGCCATCGGCATCCTGACGCAGCCATTCGTGATCGACGGTAAAACGCAATTCGCTCATGTGAACTCCTCAAGTGGGCGGGTTCGCCCGTTTCTGCTGCGGGCGTGATCGGGCGCTCGTGTCGGGCAGCGAGCTATCTGCTGGTGATCTAAGCAAAGCTGGTGCCAAGTGACATAAATATAATAAAAACAATGACTTACGATTTATGTGTGGGTGGGATACAAGTGCTGGCTGTATCGAATTCGATACAACTGCTGCCGGCGCAGGCCGTGGCGGCGGGAAAAGGCCCGTGATGTCGCGGTTTGGCAGGTATGCGTCGCTTTTGTGTCGCTTTCGTTACGCCGTATTGAAATCGATACGAGTGGGTCTGCCTTGCCCTACGGCTGCCGCTGCGTGGGTGGCGCTCCCGGCGTCACATCAGCCCATCAGGCGTTCCATGAAGTCTGCCAGCCTGGTCGCCAGGGCGCGGCGCCAGGCCGGGCTGCGGGGATTCGCCAGCACCCGGTCCTCGTGGCGGAAGCTGCTGGCGATGGCGTTGTAGCCGAGCCAGCGCCAGGGCTCCGGCTCCCAGGCGCGCAGGCTGGTCAGCGGCCGCCCGGCGAACACCCAGGGTTGTTCGGTCAGGGGGCTGGTGTGGCCGAGCATGAGGTCGGCCAGGGTGCGCCCGGCCAGGTTGCTGGCGCCGACGCCCTCGCCGCCATAGCCGCCGGCCAGGGCGATGCGGCTTTGCCGGTCGAGCAGCATGTGCGGCTGGATGCGCCTGGCCATGCCGAGGTTGCCGCCCCAGGCATGGCTGATCTCGACATTGCGCAGCTGGGGGAACAGCTCGCCGAGCAGCTCGCGGCGCAGGCCGATTTCCCCGTCATCGAGGGTGAAGTCCTGGCGCAGCCGGCCGCCGAAGCGGTAGCCGCCGCGGGCGCCGAATACCAGGCGGTCGTCGGCGCTGCGCTGGCCGTAGGTGACCTGGCGGCTGAACTCGGCGAAGGCCTGGCCGCGGTCCAGGCCGATCTCCTGCCACAGCGCGCGCGGCAGGGGCGCGGTGGCCACCATCAGGCTCTGCACCGGCAGTTGATAGCGGCCCAGAGGCGGCAGTTCGGCGGCATAGCCCTCCACGGCCGGCACTATCCAGTCGGCCCGCAGCTCGCCCTGGGCGGTACGCAGCAGGCCCGGCTGCCAGTGGCTGACCCGGCTCTGCTCGAACAGCCGTACCCCCAGGCGCTCGACCGCCAGGGCCAGGCCACGGACCAGCCTGGCCGGCTGGATGGTGGCGCAGTGCGGGCTGTAGATGGCGCCGAGCGCGCCGTTGAGGCGCAGCTGCCGGTTCAGCTCGGCCGGCGTCAGCCAGCGGTAGTCGGCCTCGCCCAAGCCCAGGCGATGCAGCGCGTCGAGCCAGGCGCGCAGGCGCCCGGCCTGCTCCGGATAGCGCGCCGCGCAGTGCAGCACGCCGCCCTTGCGGTAGTCGCAGGCGATGCCCTCGCGCTGCAGCACCGTCGCCACCTCGTCGGGAATGCCGTGCAGCAGCGCGAAGGCCGCGTGGTGGCGCTCGGTCGGCAGGTCGCCGAGCAGGCGTTCCTCGCCCAGCAGGCCGCCCAGCAGCCAGCCACCGTTGCGCCCCGAGGCGCCGAAGCCGGCGTACTCGGCCTCGAGCAGGGCGATGCGCAGCGTGGGCGCCTGGCGCTTGAGGTAGTAGGCGGTCCAGAGGCCCGTGTAGCCGGCGCCGATGATCGCCACGTCGACTTCCAGGCTGCCGGCCAGCGCCGCACGGGTCGGCGCGGGCGGGTCGGCTTGCTCCATCCACAGGCTGATCGGCGGCCGGGCCGGCATCGCGGAGCTCCTTCTGGTGTGTGGCGCGGCGCGGCGGCGTCAGTGCAGCGCCGGGCTGGCGCTTAGCCGACGCAGGCGCTCGCCGAGCTGCAGGCGCTGGGCCGGCTCGTCGCACAGCAGCAGGGCGCGCTGCAGGTCGAAGCGTTCGGCCTGGGGGCAGTCCAGCTGGTGGTAGAGGTCGGCGCGGGCCAGGTGGTCGGCGACGCTCGGCGGGCCCAGCTGCAGCACCCGCTCGGCATCCTTGAGGGCGGCCAGCGGGTCGTCGTTGAGCTGATGCAGCTGGCGCAGGTTGCGCGACAGGCGCTGCAGCATGGCCCCGGCATCGCAGCTCAGCAGATGCGCGGCCGTCAGTTCGGCGTGGCCACCGAGCTGGCGCAGCAGCAGCTCGCGGCAATCGCGGGTGTACAGGCGCCGCCCGCCGCAGGGGTCGAGCAGGTGGTCGGCACCCGGCACGCGCAACAGAAAGCGTCCGGGGAAGTTCACCCCCTGCAGGGGAATCTCCAGGCGCCTGGCCAGCTCCAGGGCGATCAGCGCCAGCGACAGCGGCTGCCCGCGGCGCTGGCGCAATACCAGGTGCAGCAGGGCGCCACGCGGTTGTGGCGGACTGACATCGTCCTCGTGGAAGTCCAGCTCGTTGAGGCGGCGCAGCAGCGGCTGCGCCAGTTCCCGCGCGGGCAGGTCCGGCAGGCCGTTGGCCACCAGCTGCTGCAAGGAGTGCAGCTCGCGCAGCAGCTGCTGCGGCTGCAGCGCCGGGTCGTGCTCGGCGGCAATCCACAGCGCCGCCTCGAACAGGGCGGGCGGCTCACGGTCCAGGCAGGCAAGGCAGGATTGGCGGGGGCTCATGGTCACCTCGGCGGATCACTGGTTTGTAGCCGGCCAGGACGCTGGCGTCCAGTCTTGTGTCGGCTTGCCCCGGCGCCTGCGAAGGGCCTGCCTATACTGGCGATAACGACGATGCTCGGCGGTAGCGGCAAGCGGATCGAGCGCCGCGCCGTCGCGAGCCCAAGGAGCCACAGCATGTTCGCCATGATGGAAGCCTCGCGACTGGAGGAACTGCACCTCGCCCAGGACCCGGCAACCGGGCTCAAGGCGGTGATCGCCATCCACAGCACCCGCCTGGGTCCGGCCCTCGGCGGTTGCCGCTACCTGTCCTACCCCGACGAGCAGAGCGCCATTCGCGACGCCATCGGCCTGGCCAAGAGCATGAGTTACAAGGCGGCGCTGGCGGGCCTGGAGCAGGGCGGCGGCAAGTCGGTGCTCATCCGCCCGGCCCATGTGGCGAATCGCGGCGCGCTGTTCGAGGCCTTCGGCCGCATGATCGAGAGCCTGGGTGGGCGCTACATCACCGCCGTGGACAGCGGCACCTCCAGCGCCGACATGGACTGCATCGCCCAGCACACCAATCACGTCACCAGCACCACCCGCGGCGGCGACCCCTCGCCGCACACGGCCATGGGCGTGTTCGCCGGGATTCGCGCCACCGCCCTGGCCCGCCTGGGCAGCGACGACCTGACGGGCCTGCGCGTGGCCATCCAGGGCCTCGGTCACGTTGGCTACGCCCTGGCCGAGCAGTTGCACGCAGTCGGCGCCGAGCTGCTGGTCAGCGACCTGGACGCCGGCCGGGTGCAGCTGGCGGTCGAGCAGCTGGGCGCCCAGGCGGTGCCCAGCGAGTCCCTGCTCGCCACACCCTGCGACATCCTCGCGCCCTGCGGCCTGGGCGGCATCCTCGACGCCGAGACGGTTCAGCAGCTGCGCTGTTCGGCGGTGGCGGGGGCGGCGAACACCCAGCTGGCCAGTGCGGAGGTCGCCGACACCCTGCAGGACCGGGGCATCCTCTATGCGCCGGACTACGTGATCAATTCCGGCGGGCTGATCTACGTGGCGCTGCAGCACCGTGGCGCGAGCCTGGCCACCATTACCGCGCACCTGACCAAGATCAGCGAGCGCCTGACGGAAATCTACGCCCACGCCGAGGCCGAGAAACGCTCGCCGGCACGGGTCGCCGACAGCCTGGCCGAGCGCCTGCTGTACGGCCGCTGAGGGGGCGTGCCGAGCGCCTTGCGACAGAGCGGGATGCCCGCCTACCGGCGGCGCCCCGGGTCAGCCCGCCGCCACGAGCGGCGGGTGCCGCTCAACCACCTACCAGGTGCCGAGGAGGTTTTGCATGCCTGAGAGTCTGAAACTGCCCTACACCCGTTACCTCGATCCGCATGGCGGCCTGCTCGGCACGCTGCCGGATTGGGCCGACGACTTCGACCTGCTGATCCGCCTGTACCGGCAGATGGTGCTGACCCGCCTGTTCGACCAGAAGGCCGTGGCCCTACAGCGCACCGGACGCATCGGCACCTACGCGCCGACCGTCGGCCAGGAGGCCATCGGCGTGGCCATCGGCGCGCGGATGCGCCCCGAGGACGTGCTGGTGCCCTACTACCGCGACACCGCGGCGCAGGTCATGCGCGGGGTGAAGATGGAGGAAATCCTCCTCTACTGGGGCGGCGACGAGCGCGGCAGTGCCTACGTCGATCCGGCCGTGGGGCAGGACTTCCCGCTCTGCGTGCCGATCGCCACCCAGGCCCTGCATGCCTGCGGGGTGGCCACGGCGATGAAGATCCGTGGCGAGCACCGGGTGGCGGTGACCACCTGCGGCGATGGTGCCACCAGCAAGGGCGACTTCCTCGAGGCGCTGAACGTCGCCGGCGCCTGGCAGTTGCCGGTGGTGTTCGTGGTCAACAACAACCAGTGGGCCATCTCGGTGCCGCGACGCATCCAGTGCGGCGCCCCGACCCTGGCGCAGAAGGCCATCGGCGCGGGCTTTCACGGCGAGCAGGTGGACGGCAATGACATCCTCGCCGTCTACGACCGCATGGGCAGCGCCCTGGAGCGCGCCCGCCAGGGCAAGGGACCGGTGCTGCTGGAATGCCTCAGCTACCGCCTGGGCGACCACACCACCGCCGACGACGCCAGCCGCTACCGTCCGGCCGCCGAGGTCAAGCAGGCCTGGCAGGAGGAGCCGATCAAGCGCCTGCAGAGCTACCTGGCGGCCCAGGGGGTGTGGGACGAGAAGCGCGAGCAGGAACTGGTTGGCGAGTGCCAGACCCGGGTCCAGCGGGCGGTGGAGGCCTTCGAGGCGGCCGGCGAGCAGCCCGTCGACAGCGTCTTCGACTACGTCTACGCGCAGTGGCCGGCGGCCCTGGCCGAACAGCGCGAGGCGCTCAGGGAGCGGGCCGCGCGCCGCGAGGAGAAGCGCCATGAGTGAGCAGAAGCTGAGCCTGCTGGAGGCGGTCAACCTGGCCCTGCACCGGGCCATGGCCGAGGACGAGAATGTCGTGGTGCTCGGCGAGGACATCGGCGTCAACGGCGGCGTGTTCCGCGCCACCCTCGGCCTGCGCGAGGCCTTCGGCTTCAAGCGGGTGATCGACACGCCGCTGGCCGAGACCATGATCGCCGGCCTGGCGGTCGGCATGGCCGCCCAGGGCCTCAAGCCGGTGATGGAGATCCAGTTCATGGGCTTCATCTACCCGGCCCTGGACCATCTGGTGTCCCACGCCAGCCGCCTGCGCAACCGCACCCGCGGCCGCCTGACCTGCCCCATGGTGCTGCGCACGCCGATGGGCGCCGGCATCCGCGCCCCGGAGCACCACAGCGAAAGCACCGAGGCGATGTTCGCCCAGGTGCCCGGTCTGCGCGTGGTCATCCCCTCGTCGCCAGCGCGGGCCTATGGCCTGCTGCTGGCGGCCATCGACGACCCCGACCCGGTGATCTTCCTCGAGCCGACCCGGTTGTACCGGATGAACCCCCAGGTGCTGGTCGACGACGGCAAGCGCCTGCCGCTCGATAGCTGCTTCACCCTGCGCGAGGGCAGCGACCTGACCCTGGTCAGCTGGGGCGCCAGCGTACACGAGACCCTGCAGGCCGCCAGCCAGCTGGCCGAGCTGGGCATCGCCGCCGAGGTGATCGACGTCGCCTGCGTCAAGCCGCTGGACCTCGACACCCTCGAGGCCTCGGTGCGCAAGACCGGGCGCTGTGTGATCGTCCATGAGGCGCCGAAGAGCTGCGCGGTCGGCGCGGAGATCGCCGCCAGCCTCTACGAGCGGGCGTTGCTCGACCTGCAGGCGCCGATCCAGCGGGTCACCGCGCCGGACATTCCGCCGCCGCTGTACCGCCTGGAGCAACTCTATATCCCGGGCGTCGAGGACATACTCGCCGCCTGCGAGACGGTACTGAACTACGCCTGAGGCGCTGCCGCGCCGATGCGCCCTCGTGCACGGCGCATCCTCCGTAGGGTGCGCCCCGCGCACCGGCAACACTGGCGGTACGACGGAGCGCGCAGCGCACCCTACCCAGGCAAACCGTAGGGTGCGCCGTGCGCACCGGCAGCACCACCGCAGGACGACGGTGCGCAGAGCGCACCCTACTCAGGCAAACCGTAGGGTGCGCCGTGCGCACCGGCAGCACCACCGCGGGACAATGGTGCGCAGAGCGCACCCTACGCGGGCTCAAGGCCAACGAGGAGATGCAACGATGAAATACTTCAAGCTGCCCGACCTGGGCGAAGGCCTGCAGGAAGCCGAGATCGTCGAGTGGCACGTCAAGGCCGGCGACGAGGTGAAGACCGACCAGCTGCTGGTCTCGGTGGAAACCGCCAAGGCCATCGTCGACATCCCCGCGCCCTACGACGGCGTGGTGCACAAGACCTTCGGCACCGAGGGCGACATCCTGCATGTCGGCGAGCCGCTGCTGGCCTACGAGGGCGAGGCCGACTCCGGTACCGTGGTCGGCCGCCTGGAGGGCGGCGGCGAGGCCCAGGCCGACAGCTTCTTCGTCGGCGCCGCGCCCTCGACCCGCGAGCACCTGGCGCCGCGCGCCACCCCGGCGGTGCGCCAGCTGGCGCGCCAGCTGGGCGTCGACCTGGGCAGCCTGAGCGGCACCGGCAGCGACGGCCTGATCACCCGCGCCGACGTCGAGGCCGCCACCCAGACCGCCCGCGACAAGTTCGGCGGCGAGAAGCTGCGCGGCGTGCGGCGCAGCATGGCGATCAACATGGCCCGCTCCCACGCCGAGGTGGTGCCGGTGGTCATAGTCGGCGACGCCGACCTGCATCGCTGGAAGCAGGCCCGCGACCCGCTGGTGCGTCTGGCCCAGGCCATCGCCGCGGCCTGCGCGGTGGAACCGGTGCTCAACAGCTGGTTCGACGGCAAGAACCTGTCGATCAAGCAGCACGAGCAGCTCGACCTGGGCATCGCCGTGGACAGTCCCGAGGGCCTGTTCGTGCCGGTGCTGCGCAACGTCGGCGCGCGCAGTGCCGAGGACCTGCGCGAAGGGGCGACGCGCCTGCGCGCGGACGTCAAGGCGCGCTCCATTCCGCCCCAGGAAATGATGGGCGCGACCCTCACCCTGTCCAACTTCGGCACCCTGTTCGGCCGCTACGCCAACCCCATCGTGGTGCCGCCGCAGGTGGCGATCATCGGCGCCGGCGGCATCCGCGACGAGCCGGTGGCGGTGGACGGCAAGGTGGTGGTGCACCCGATCCTGCCGCTGTCGCTGACCTTCGACCACCGCGCGGTCACCGGCGGCGAGGCGGCGCGCTTCCTCAAGGCGCTGGTGCAGGCCCTCGAGCAGCCGGACGGCTGATCCAGCGTCTGCGCCCCAACCTATAATTTCTCTTGGGAGACTCCTCGCCGGTACCTGCGCCCGGTTACGCAGTCGGCGAACCGCCATGGCAAGCGCGGGCGTCCTTGCCTGGGGCTGCGCGCCGAACGCAGCCGAGGAGGCCAGATGACTCGCTGGAGCTTCGAGGCGGACTACTTCACCGCCTGCAACTGCGACTGGGGCTGCCCGTGCAACTTCAACGCGCGACCCACCGAGGGGCGCTGCATGGGCTGGGGCGCCTGGAGCATCCTCACTGGCCAGTTCGCCGAGCTCAAGCTCGATGGCCTGCGCTTCGCCCTCTATTACAAATTTCCCGGGCTGGTCGAGGAGGGCCAGGGCAGTGCCTGCCTGTACCTCGACAGCCGCGCCGACACCGAGCAGCGCCAGGCCTTGCAGGCCATCGGCAGCGGCCAGGCCGGCGGCGGCATCTTCGAGCTGTTCGGCACGCAACTGGTCAGCCAGTGGTTGCCGACCAAGGTGGCGCCGATCGACTTCGAGTTCGCCGGCGGCCAGGGCCGGGTGCGCATCGAGGGCTTCGCCGAGGCCGAGAGCGAACTGCTCAGCTACCCCGATGGCAGCGTCATCGAACCCTGGGTCGACCTGCCCCACGGCATCGAATACAAACGCGGCCTGATGACCAACGCCAGGCGCTGGTGGTGGCGCGACGAGCAACTGCTGGCGAGCTACGCCAACAAGTACGGCGCCGTGGCGCGGGTCCGGTTCAGCGAGCAGGGCTGCGTCGGTTGAGTGCTTGGCGGATCTGGACGGGTCATCTGGGCCTACTTCAGCCCTTGCCCCGCCTCGCCAGCAGTTCGCTCGCGCCCCGGGGCTTGCGGGTGAACCACAGCACGCGGCTGACGCCGCGGGTGATGGCGACATACGCCAGGCGCAGGCTTTCGTCCTGCATGGCCTGGTCGTAGCTGTTGCGGAAGAACCCCGACTGGGCGTAGAGGGCGTTGCGCAGCGGGTGCTTTTCCGGCGGCACGCAGTCGTCGACGATGACGGCGACCTCGGCCTGCAGTCCCTTGGCGCGGTGGATGGTGTAGGCCTTGACCGGTAGCTTGCGGTCCAGCTGGGCCTGGATGGCCTGCAGGGGCTGGTTGCGCCGGCTCAGCACCAGCACGGCGGTGCGCTCGCGGCCGGGGCGTGCGGCGGCATGCCGGCACTGCGCCTCGATTTCCTTGATCAGCTCCGGCAGGCGCGCCTTGAGGTCGAAGCCCGCTACCAGCCTGACGCCGTGATCGCCCGGCTGCGCGGCCTTGAACGCCTGGCTGCGCTTGGCCTGCTTGAACTCCACCGCCGCCAGCACCGCCTCGCCGTCGCGGATCACTGGCTCGATGGAGCGGTAGTTGGTTTCCAGCATGAGCACGGTGCTGTGCTTCGCGCGGCCGCGGCCGGGGAAATGCCTGTCGAAGTCCATGAACAGTTCGGGCGAGCTGCCGCGCCAGCCGTAGATCGACTGCCAGTCATCGCCGATCGCCATCAGGCTGACCGCCTGTTTCTGGCGCTGCAGGGCGCGGTGCAGGGCCTGCAGCCACTGCACGATCTGCGGCGAGATGTCCTGGAACTCATCGATCAGCAGGTGCTGGAAGGGCGCCAGGGCCTGGGCCGGGACGCCGGGCGCGCCAGTGGCGAGGCTGTCGGTGAGGCGCTGGAAGGCGCCGTTGAAGGTCATCAGGCCCTGGGCCTGCAGGCTGGCCTGGAAGCAGCGCCAGAACGGGATCAGGGCCTCGACGAAGGTGCGCTCGCCGGCGCCGCAGGACAGGCCCGCCGGCTGCAGCCGCTCGATGCGCAGGCCGATGCTTTCGATGAAGCCGGCCTGGGCATGGAAGGCCTCGTACAAGGGCGCCGCGGTGAGCTCGCCAGCCAGCTTGAAGCCGCCCAGGGGCGCCTTGGCGGCCGCCTGGCGCCGGCCTGCGTCGGCGGGCGGCAGCCCCAGCAGGCTGTGCACCCGCTGGCGAAACTGCGCGTCCTGGTCGTAGCAATCCTGATACGCCTGCTTGAGCACGCGCGCCTGGGCCGGGCGCAGCCGCGCACCGGTCAGTGGGTTGTCCGGCTCGCCGCCGGCCTTGTCGTCCAGCTGTTCGAACCAGGCCGGCTGGTCGAGCACTTCCCGGGCCAGGGCGGCCATCGCCGAGTGGAAGGTGCGCACCGTTTGCCGGGCCATGGCGGCGTCGAAGGGGAACTGCCAGAACGCCAGGACCCGCCGCAACTGCTCGCGCAGCTCGGCGCAGGAGGCGTTGGTGAAGGAGATCACCGTCAGCCGGCCGGGCTCGATTCCCAGGTGGCAGAGCATGAACACCACGCGCAGCACCAGGGTGGTGGACTTGCCCGAGCCGGCGCCGGCGAAGATGCGCGTGGCCGGCGCGCGGCAGAGGATCATCGCCCATTGTTCCTCGGAAGGCGGGCTGATCACCCTCGCGGCCACGGCGGCGGCGGCCCGCTCGCGCATCGCCTGTACCTGCTCATCTGCGACCGGCAGCGGGGCCGGGCCGTAGATGCCGGTGCTGGCCTGCTGGGTGGCCTTGCTAGGGCCGGGCGCCTTTTTCCGGGGAGTGCTCGGCTTCCTGGCACTGGCGGCGCCGGGCTTGCTCGAGCGGCGGGCGGGAGGCGGCTCGCCAAGGCCGGCCTCACGCTCGGCGCGCAGGTAGGCGGTGGTGCGTGGGAAATAGCGTGCCAGCGCCCCGGAGAGCAACAGCTTGTAGCGGGCGACGGCAGCCAGCATTCGATGAGGTTCCCTTGGTCATTAGGTATCTCATTGAATGATATGTGTTTTCTGCATGCGCCTGGCAGCTGTCGGGTTGTTTGCGCCGCGCTTGGGTAAGCGCGGCCGCTCCCGGGCGCGCAGCGGCTCCAGTTGGCGGCGAGCTAGAAGTAGCCTTCGATCTTCTTCTCCATCGCGCCTTCCTGATCGTGGTCGATGATCCGCCCCTGGTGCTCCGAGGTGGTGCCGGTGAGTATTTCCTGAATGATCTGCGGCAGCTCGCGGGCCGTGGAAGCCACCGCGCCGGTCAGCGGATAGCGGCCGAGGGAGCGCAAGCGCACCCAGCGCGGCTGGACGCTGGCACGCTGCTGCGCCGTCGGGTGCGGCAGGAATGAATGATGGCGTTCATGGCAGCCTCAGGGGTTGCACAGCTGGCAATCGGCCGGGTCGGCCCAGCCCTGGATTTCGCGGCTTTCGCCATGGCTGCAGGCCGGGCACAGCCAGTGCTCGCGCGTCGCCCTCCGGGTCGGGTAGTCGCAGGCGCGGCAGCGTTGGCCGGCGTCGATGCGGGCCAGGGCGAAGCCCGGTGCCGTGCATTGCGGGCAACGGCAGCTGAGGCGCTCGGCCAGTCGCCCCGCGGCGCTGCGGATCACCCGCTGGCGGCTCGGGTTGAGGTGCGCGCGCATGTCGCTTTCCAGCCAGAGCTCGCCCTGTGCGGCGAGTATCGCAGCGGCCTGCTGCAGGGCGCCGGCCACGCGCAGGCCCTTGCTGAACCAGGGCTCGCCGCTGCGCCCGAGGATCAGTCCGTGCTCGGGGAAACCGATCTGGGTGGCGAACTGCTCCACCTCGTCCAGGCGGGTGACCAGGCGCTGCGCATAATTGGTGTCGCTCGAACCCTGGCTGGCGTAGACCGGGTAGCCGCGCTCGCGGTCCCACCAGCACAGCAGCTCGCTGTCCCAGGGCAGGCAGCCGAGATACGGGTCGCGGCCGAAGCTGCCCTCGCTGCCCAGGCCGAAGCGCGAGCCGGCGCGCTCGGCAGCCATGCGCGCCTTGGCCAGGGCGGTTTCCTGGGCGCTGCCGGGGCGCTCGACTTCGCGGCTGAAGGTGCCGAAGCGGTCGGTGTCGTAGTCGCCGACCGTCAGCACCTGGTAGCCGCAGGCGGCCAGGGGCTCGGCCACCAGCGGCGTCTTGCCGTGGCAGGTCAGGAAGGCCAGTGTCTGCATGGGATGCCCCTCAGCCGTGGACCGCGGCGTAACCGGGTGCGCCGTCGAAGTTGTAGAGGTTCTCGGTCTTGATCGGCTCGAAGCCGGCCATGTACAGGCGGGTTTGCAGTGACAGCAGCTCGCCGAAGTCGAGGGTATCGCCTGAGTCCGCGAGGAAGCGGCAGCGCCAGTGGTCGACGCAGAAGGTCTCGGGGAAGCCCTTGGGCCACACCTTGACCCCGCGGTTGGTGATCACCGACAGCGGCAGGCCGGGGATGCCAAGGGACTTGAGGCGCTGGCCGAGGGCGTCGGCATCCCGGCCCTTGTGCTGCAGGAAGATGTCCACGCCCACCAGCTGTTTGCGCGCGGCCGGGCGCTCGGCCAGCGGTTTCAGGGTGATGCGGCTGTCGTCGGGGTAGTCCACGGCCTTGAGCCGCTCGGGGCGTTGGCCGAGGCGGGCGATGATGGCCTCGGCGAACTCGCGGGTGCCGAGTTTCTGACGGCTGTGCTCGGCATCGAAGATGTCGTAGGTGTGCAGGCCCTCTTCCAGGGTGCGCAGCCAGGCGTTGTGGATGCGCGTGGCCACTTCGCCCTGGCCGATGTGCAGGAGCATGAGGATGGCGCCCTGCAAGAGGCCCGAGGGGTTGGCCAGGTTCTGCCCGGCGCGCCGCGGCGCCGAACCGTGGATGGCCTCGAACATCGCGCACTGCTGGCCGATATTGGCCGAGCCGGCCATGCCGACGCTGCCGGCGATCTGCGCGGCGACATCGGAGAGGATGTCGCCGTAGAGGTTGGGCATGACGATGACGTCGAACAGCTCCGGCGTGTCGGCCAGCTTGGCCGCGCCGATGTCGACGATCCAGCAGTCCTGCTCCAGCTCCGGGTAGTCGCGGCCGATCTCATCGAAGACCTGGTGGAACAGGCCGTCGGTGAGCTTCATGATGTTGTCCTTGACGAAGCAGCTGACCTTGCGCCGGCCGTGCTGGCGGGCGTATTCGAAGGCGTAGCGGACGATGCGTTGGCAGCCTGGGCGCGAGATCAGCTTGAGGCACTGGTAGACCTCGTCGCTCTGGCGGTGCTCGATGCCGGCGTAGAGGTCTTCCTCGTTCTCGCGGACGATCACCAGGTCCATGCTCGGGTGGCGGGTCGCGACGAACGGCGCGTAGGCCACGCAGGGGCGCACGTTGGCGAACAGGCCGAGGGCCTTGCGGGTGGTGACGTTGAGGCTCTTGTAGCCACCGCCCTGGGGAGTGGTGATCGGCGCCTTGAGGAACACCCGGGTGCGCCGCAGCGAGTCCCAGGCCTCGGGGGCGATGCCCGCGCTCTCGCCGCGCAGGTAGACGGCCTCGCCGACCTCGATCACCTCGGGCGCTATCGCCGCGCCGGCGGCCTCGAGGATCTGCAGGGTGGCCTGCATGATTTCCGGGCCGATGCCGTCGCCGTAGGCCACGGTGATGGGCGTCTTGTACATGGGAACCTCGTCGTTTCGGGGGGCGAGGCTATTCTCGGAAGAATTCTTCATTGTTGATAATCGATTTAACTGCAAACAAGCATCGCGGATAAGCAATGGAAAGACTGCGTTTTCACACTCGCCAGACCACCTTCCGTCAGCTGGAGATCTTCCGCGAGGTGGCCGAGCGCCTGAGCGTTACCGAGGCCGCCCATGCGTTGCACCTGGCCCAGTCGTCGGTGTCCAGCCAGTTGGGCAAGCTGCAGCAGGCCCTGGGCCTGAGCCTGTTCGAGCAGATCGGCAAGCGCCTGTACCTGACCGATGCCGGACGCGAGGTGCTGCACAGTACCCGCGAGCTGTTCGATACCCTCGACCGCCTGGAGATGCGCCTCGGTCAGTTGCATGGCCTGACCGCTGGCCAGTTGCGCCTGGGCGTGGTGACCACCGCCAAGTACCTGGTGCCGCGCCTGCTCGGCCCGTTCTGCCAGGCGCACCCGGATGTCGAGGTGCAGTTCAACGTCGCCAACCGCTCCGAAGTGATCCGGCGCCTGCAGGACAACCTCGATGATCTCTACGTGTTCAGCCAGCCGCCCGAGCACCTGGATATCCAGGCCACGCCCCTGGCGGACAACCCGCTGGTGGTGATCGCCCCGGCCCGCCACCCGCTGGCCGAGCGTCGCAACCTGCGCTGGGAGGACCTGGCCGACCAGCGTTTCATCAGCCGCGAGGCCGGCTCAGGTACCCGGCGCGCCATCGAGGAGCATTTCGCCCGCTGCGGCTGGACCCTCAAGCCGCACATGACCATCGAAAGCAACGAAGCGATCAAGGAGTCGGTGGCCGCCGGCCTGGGCATTGCGATCCTGTCACGCCATACCCTGGTGCATACGGCACCGGGCAACCTGGTGGAGTTGGATGTGGAGCAGTTCCCGATCCCCAACCGCTGGTACCTGGTGCGCTGGCGCAGCAAGCCGCCATCGCCGGTGGCGCAGGCGTTCTCCCGCTTCGTCAGTTCGGGCGCTTCATTGCTGTAGGGCGGCGCCGGGTTCCGCCGCCGGATCGATGGATTGGCCGTCGGCGGGCGCTGACTGCGGTTAAAATCGCCGGCCACGCCTTAGTGAATGCGAGTCATGAATCCTGCCGCCCTCGACACCCTGCAGCAACACCTGCTCGACGCCTTGAATCCGCCGCCGGCCGAGGCTCGCCGGCTCTTGCACGGCCGCGGGCGACGCTGGCCGGGCCTGGAGCAGCTCACCGTCGACTGGTTGCAGGGGGTGCTGCTGGTGGCGCTGTTTCGCCAGCCGCAGGCGGACGAGCTGGCCGGGCTGCGGCGGACGTTGCTGGCGCTGGCCGAGTCGGCGGCCTGGCGCGCCAGCCAGGCCCAGGCGATTGTGCTGCAGCACCGCTACCTGCCGGACAGCCCCGGCGAGTGGTTGCTGGGCGAGCCCCGCGAGCATTGGCTGATCAGCGAAGGTGGCCTGCGTTTCCAGTTGGACCTGGGGCGAAAGCAGAACACCGGCCTGTTCCTCGACATGCGTTATGGCCGCAGCTGGGTGCGTGAGCACGCCCGAGGCAGGCGGGTGCTCAACCTGTTCGCCTACACCTGCGGTTTCTCGGTGGCGGCGCTCGCCGGTGGCGCCGAGCATGTGCTGAACCTGGACATGGCCAAGGCCGCGCTAAGCCGGGGGCGGGACAATCACCGGCTCAACCGGCACGACCTCGCCCGGGTCAGCTTCCTCGGCCATGACCTGTTCAAGTCCTGGGGCAAGGTGAGGAAGTCCGGGCCCTACGACCTGCTGATCATCGATCCGCCTTCCTTCCAGAAGGGCAGCTTCGTGCTGACCCAGGACTACCAGAAGGTGCTGCGGCGCCTGCCCGACCTGCTGGCGCCGCAGGCCATGGTGCTGGCCTGCCTCAACGATCCAGCCATCGGCGCGCAGTACCTGATCGAGGCGATGGCCAGCCAGGCGCCGGCGCTGCGCTTCGTCGAGCGCCTGGACAATCCCCCCGAATTCGCCGACGTCGATCCGCAGGGCGGGCTCAAGGCGCTGGTGTTCAGCCTGGCTGCGCCGGCCAGCTGAGCGCCCCGCGGGTCTTTGCCGCTCAGTCGCTCAGCACCTGGTCCAGCGCCTGTTCCAGGGTGTCGACGGTGCGCTGGATGTTGTTCAGCTTGTCCAGGCCGAACAGGCCGATGCGGAAGGTCTGGAAGTCGGCCGGTTCGTCGCATTGCAGGGGCACCCCGGCGGCAGTCTGCAGGCCGTGGGCGGCGAACTTCCTGCCGCTCTTGATGCCCTCGTCGTCGGTGTAGCAGACCACCACGCCGGGCGCCTGGAAGCCCTCGGCGGCCACGCTGCTGAAGCCGCGGGCGGTCAGCAGGGCGCGCACCCGCTCGCCGAGCTGCAGCTGTTCGTCGCGCACCTTGGCGAAGCCGTAGGCCTGGGTCTCCAGCATCACGTCGCGAAAGCGCGCCAGGGCGTCGCAGGGCAGGGTCGCGTGGTAGGCGTGGCCGCCCTGTTCGTAGGCCTGCATGATCTGCAGCCACTTCTTCAGGTCGCAGGCGAAGCTGCTGCTCTGGGTCGCCTCGACCCGTGCCAGGGCCCGTTCGCTGAGCATCACCAGGGCGCAGCAGGGCGAGCCGCTCCAGCCTTTCTGCGGGGCGCTGATCAGCACGTCGATGCCGCAGGCCTGCATGTCGACCCACAGGGTCCCGGAGGCGATGCAGTCGAGCACGAACAGGCCGCCGACCGCATGCACGGCATCGGCCACGGCGCGCAGGTAATCATCCGGCAGGAGCATGCCGGAGGCGGTTTCCACATGGGGGGCGAACACCAGCTGCGGGCGCTCGGCGGCAATGCTCGCCAGCACTTCGTCGAGGGGCGCGGGGGCGAACGCGGCCTGGCGGCCAGGCTCGACCGGGCGGGCCTTGAGCACCGTGCAGGCGGCCGGGATGTGGCCCATCTCGAAGATCTGGCTCCAGCGGTAGCTGAACCAGCCGTTGCGGATGACCAGGCACTGCTGCCCGGTCGCCAGCTGGCGCGCCACCGCCTCCATGCCGAAGGTGCCGCTGCCCGGCACCACCGCCACGCCCTGGGCGTTGTAGACCTGCTTGAGAGTGCGCGAGATGTCGTTCATCACCTGCTGGAACGACTGCGACATGTGGTTGAGCGAGCGGTCGGTGTAGACCACCGAATATTCGATCAGGCCGTCGGGATCGATACTGGGGAAGAGCTTCGACATGGGGGCTTCCTGCGGCAGAGACGTTGGTCTGGTGACCCTGCCGCAGTCCCGGGCAAATGACAAGCTTGTGCCAGTGCCAGCCGCTGCGCCTTACTCGGCGCTGTCGTCCTGGCCCAGCTCGCTCAGGGCGTCGGGCTGGTTCTTGAAGGCCTTGGCGAAGATGTCACGGTTCTTCGCCATGTAGATGCCCAGTTCCTCGCCCTGTTGCTCGTTCAGCGAGGGCACCGCCTTCTGCAGCACCTCGGTGAGCAGCTCGGCCAGTTCGAGCATCTTGTCGTGACGGTCGGCTTCGGCCTTATCCATAAACAAACGCTCCAGATCTCGACTGCTGCGGTACACCACTTCGACGGCCATTCATCACCTCTACGCCTTCACGCTGATAGGGTTGCTAGAAACTGTTTATTTATACAGTGGTGGCGCAGTGTAATGCACTCGCGTCGGCCTGCAAAGCCCATGGCGCGGAAGGCGCCGGCGCCGCGCCTGTGGGCGGACGGCGATTCAGTCGGTGTAGCGCCGGACGATCCGCTCGATCTCCTGCGATTTCTGCAGCTGCCGCAAGGCCGTGTTCAGCTGGCGGACGAAATCCTGTTTGTAGGGGAAACGCCCACCGCTGCGGGCGCTGAAGCCGACGTAGCTGTTCTCCATCGAGATGGTCGGGCCCTCGACTATCAGCGTGGCGTCGCTGTCGGCCAACCGGCCTTCGCGGCGCATCTGCGTCAGTTCGGCGAGGATCGACAGGCGTTCGTTGAAGTAGCAGTCGATACGCCGGTGCAGCAGCTTCTGCAGGTTGGCCCGGTTGCCCGGGGCATCCTCGACGGCGATCAACTCGAGATCCACCGCCCGCCAGAACGCCGGGTCCGCCGACAGGTAGCCCGGGTTGTTGCCGAAGCGCAGGCCCAGGTAGTCGTCCGGCCAGCGCGGTCGCGGCGCCTCGGCAAACACCTCGTGGTGGCAGAACACCACCACCCGCTCCTGCAGGATCGGCACCGAGTAGGGGTTGATCCATGGCCGCTCCTTGGGCCGGTAGTAGGGCGGAACCACCGCCAGCGCCCGACCGGCCTCGATCTCGGTCATCGCCCGGCGCCAGGGCATGGGCTGGAACTCGAGGCGGTAGCCGCGCAGAAGCGGCGCGGCGGCGCGCAGCACGTCGACGTAGATGCCGGCGGCCACGCCCTCGGCCGCGCGATAGGTGAAAGGCGGGTAGTCCTCGTCGACCAGCAGGGTCACCAGCGTATCGGCGCGCGGCGCCATTGGCGCCAGCAGCATCAGCAGGCTCAGGAGCAGCGAGCCGGCTCGCCAGGGCTTGAAGTGGTGCATCGGCGGGTTCCCTCGGTGGTGGCCATTCGGCGGCGATAGGGGCGGGCGGCTCGGCCAGGCATCGCCCCAGCGCGCCTCAGGCGATCCGATCCACTCCCTGTGAACTATGGTGATAGCTAAGGCTTCACCCCGTCCTTCTCGCGCTGCCGATTCCGGTGCCCGTTGACTACGCCTGGGATCGGCGGGGGTAGGTGATGAGAAACAGCATAGCTTTTCGCCTCAATGCGCTGTTCGTGGTGCTGGTCACCCTGTTGCTCGGCTGTTCCGGCGCGCTGGCCTACTGGAGCATGCGCAGCCAGTTGCTCGAGCAGTACCAGGGCACCCGCGACAGCGTGCAGCAGCGCCTGCAGACCAATCTGGTCAACCCGTTGTGGAACTTCGACACCACCACCCTGCAGGAGAACCTGGCGGCCGAGCTGAAGCCCCCGGTGCTGGGCATCCTGGTGCAAAGCGAACACGGCGAGCAGGTGGCCGCGGTCGGTGTGCTGGAGCCGGCGCGCAGTCGGGCCGGCGACTACGAGCAGCTGAGTTTTCCGGTGTACAACCGTGGCCGCAACGAGCAGCAGGTGCTCGGTCGGACGCAGGTGCTGCTGTCGCGCCAGGCCATGCAGGACACCCTGAACGAACAGGTGTGGCGGCGCTTCCTGGAGATCCTCGCCCTGGACGTGCTGCTGGTCGCGGCGCTGTCGCTCAGCCTGCGCCTGCAGGTGCTCAAGCCTCTGGCCGGGCTGCGCGACGCGCTCAACCAGGCGGCCGAGCACCGCGGTCCGCCCGAGTCGCTGGAGCTGCCGAGCACCCGCCTCGACGAGTTCGGCGAGGTGCTCGGCGGTTTCAAACGCATCACCCGGCGCCTGGCCGAGGACCTGGATGCCAGGCGCCAGGCCGAGGGCGATATCCGCCGGGCCTACGAGGAGCTGCAGCGCGCCCAGGCCACGCTGATCCAGGCGGAGAAGCTGGCGGCCCTGGGCGGCCTGGTCGCCGGCGTCGCCCACGAGATCAACACGCCCCTGGGCATCACCCTGACCGGCGCCAGCGTGCTGGCCGAGCAGACCCGCCGCTTTGACAGCCAGTTGCAGGCCGGGCAGCTCAGGAAGTCCGATGTCGAGGGCTACCTGCGCACCGCCGCCGAGAGCGTCGAGCTGATCCTGGCCAACGCCAACCGCGCCGCCCATCTGGTGCACAGCTTCAAGCAGGTGGCGGTGGACCAGACTAGCGAGGCGCGGCGCGAATTCAACCTCTCCCGCTACCTCGACGAGGTGGTGGAGAGCCTGCGGCCGACCTACAAGCGCCTGCCGATCGAGGTGAGCAACAGCTGCCCGGCGGACATCCAGCTGGACGGCTACCCCGGCGCCCTGGCCCAGGTGGTGACCAACCTGCTGGTCAATGCGGTGACCCATGCCTTCTCCTCCGGCGCGGCGGGGCGGGTCGAGCTCAGCGCCCGGACCGAGGGCGAGTGGGTGGTCCTGCGCTTCGAGGATGACGGCCAGGGCATCGCCGCCGAGCACCTGCCGCACATCTTCGAGCCGTTCTTCACGACCAAGCGCGGCGTCGGCGGCAGCGGTTTGGGCCTGCATGTGGTCTATAACATTGTGACCCAGCGCCTGGGCGGGCAGATTCAAGTGGCAAGCACGGTCGGCAGTGGCACCTGCTTCACCCTGCACGTGCCGCGCACGGCCCCGCACCCGGCGGAGGAGGCGACGTGAGCAACGAACATCCTGACGAGGCGGACAACTGGCTGCTGGACGACAGCGCCGTCGCCGCTCCCGACAAACCGCTGGCGCCGTGGCGGCTGCTGATAGTCGACGATGAGCCGGACGTACACCGGGTCACCCAGCTGGCGCTGCGCGGCATCGAATACAAGGGGCGTGGCCTGGAGTTGCTCAGTGCCTATTCCGGTGAAGAGGGCTATGCCCTGCTGCGGGACCAGCCGGATATCGCCCTGACCCTGCTCGACGTGGTGATGGAGACCGATGACGCCGGTCTGCGCCTGGTCCAGCGGGTGCGCGAGGAACTGGACAACCAGCTGGTGCGCATCGTCCTGCGCACCGGCCAGCCGGGGCAGGCGCCGGAGCAGGAGGTGATAGTCGCCTACGACATCAACGACTACAAGGCCAAGACCGAGCTGACCCTGCAGAAGCTCTACACCACGGTGATTTCCTCCCTGCGCGCCTACGAGAGCCTGCTGGCCATCGAGCGCAGCCGCCAGGGCCTGAGCAAGATCCTCGAGGGCTCGGCCAACCTCTACCAGATGCACTCGTTGCGCGAATTCGCCTCCGGCGTACTGGCGCAGATCGGCGCCATCCTCGACGTCGGCACCCATGGCATCCTCTGCGTGCGCCGCGGCGCCGGTTCGGGGTCGGTGGCCCTGCAGGTGCTCGGCGCCACCGGCAGCTTCGCGGACATGGCCCAGCACGACGAGCTGGACGAGCAGCACCCGGCCTACCCGCTGATGCTGAAGGCGATCGAGACTCGCCAGAGCCTGTATGACTACCCCAACGAGGTGCTCTACATCCCGACCCAGACCCGCCACGAGTTCCTCCTCTACTTCACCCCGCCCTGGCCGCTGACCGCGGTCGACAAGGACCTGCTGGAGGTGTTCTGCAGCCGCATCGCCTCGGCCTTCGACAACCTGCACCATCACCTGCAGATGACCCGCGCGCAGGAGGCGACCGTGGTGGCCCTGGCCGATCTGGCCGAGTACCGCGACAGCGACACCGGCGACCACGTGCTGCGCGTCGAGCGCTGGACCGCGCGCACCGCCCGGCGCATGGCCGAGCGCGGCGACTACCCCGAGCTGCTGACGCCCCGCTTCCTCGAACTGGTCGGCATGGCCAGCATCCTGCACGACGTCGGCAAGGTCGCGACCCCCGACCTGGTGCTGTTCAAGCCCGGGGTGCACGACGACGCGCAACGCGAGGTGATGCGCCGCCACGCCAGCATCGGCGCGGCCATCCTGCAGCGTTCGGCGCGCATGGTGGAGGGCCAGAGCTACCTGTCGATCGGCGCCGAGATCGCCGGTGGCCACCACGAGCATTTCGACGGCAACGGTTATCCACAGGGGCTCAGGGGCGAGGAAATACCGCTGGCGGCGCGCATCGTCGCGGTGATCGACGTGTTCGATGCGCTGATGCACCGCCGCCCGTACAAGGAACCCTGGTCGCTGTCCGCGTCCCTGGACTACATCCAGGAACGCAGCGGCAAGCAGTTCGACCCGAAGGTGGTCGCCGCCTTCCTCGAGGTGGCCGCGGAAGAGTACTCCTAGGGCCGGGCGCCATGCTCCATCCGGCCCCGAGGCGCGGCGTTGGCGGCTCGCTGCACTAAACTGACAAAGAGGCGGTGATGATGGCCGCCAGGCTCGCCAGGGAGGTTGGCGGCCGCCCGTGGCGCGCAACCGGCGCGCGGCGACAACGACCGGCGGCGCAAGCACCGGTTCTCGCGGGTTTCATCGGGACGATGGGGCCGGCGTCAATCCTCAGGCCAGCGGCAGGAGGTGCAGCATGACCATGGCCAATCGTTTGCAAAACTATCTGTCGGAGCATCATTCGCGTTACGACATGCTCCAGCACGACCCCTCGATGACCAGCCGTGAGGCGGCCCGGCGTGCCGGCGTGCCGCCACACCTGATGGCCAAGTCGGTGATCCTCGACGACTTCCAGGGCCACTGGCTGATGGCGGTGGTACCGGCCACGCGCCAGGTCAACCTCAACAAGGTGCGCAAGCTGACCAAGCGCCATTGGCGCCTGGCGCGGGAGAACGAATTCACCCCGCGTTTCAGCGACTGCGCCAACGGCGCGATTCCGCCGGTGGGCAGCGCCTTCGAGATGGACACCGTGATCGACGAGTCGCTCAAGGAAGTCAAGGACCTGTACTTCGAGTCCGGTGACCATGAGGGACTGGTGCACATGAGCGCCAAGCAGTTCCTCAAGCTCATGCCGACCGCCCAGTGCGGCGCCATCAGCGAGTGACCCGGGCGGCGCCCTGATCAGGGCGCTCCTTTCTTGAACTCTGCGGCGATGCGCCGCAGAGCCTTCGTGCTGCATCCAGTTAGTATCGTTCGCGCGAGCCGGCCCGTTCGGCGGCGGGCTGGCCCCGTTGCTGCATAAGTAATTGTCACTTGGGGGGCTCGACCTGGCGCCGTCCAACCTGCCGGCGTGCAGCGCTGCGCGGCACACGCCCTGCTGGGGGGCGGTTTCGAGGCTCATGCCCCCATTAGGCGTTTTCGTGCAGCCTGCTGGCCGGCGAGCCCAGCTGTCACTGTTTCTGGACTGATTTGAGGTAACCGAGGATGAAGTGGGCCGTAAGCAGCCGCAAGCGTATGCATGATGGGGCAAACTCCATAGGGAATCTGCTGGTCGAGGGGTTCCACTACCTGGGCTTGTTCGTCATCGGGGCGGCCACCGCGTGGGCCTCCGTGATGGCGTTCATGGACATGCTCGACAAGGGCCACGCGAGCATAGACGACATCCTCTTGCTGTTTATCTACCTCGAGCTGGGGGCGATGGTCGGCATCTATTTCAAGACCAACCATCTGCCCATCCGTTTCTTGCTGTACATCGCGATCACCGCACTGACGCGCTACCTGATCGGTGACGTGTCGCACCACAAGGCGCCGGATATCGGACTGCTTTACCTGTGCGGCGGGATATTCCTGCTGTCGCTCTCGGTCCTGGCGGTCCGGTTCGCCTCATACAAGTTTCCTTCCAGCAAGGCGATCGACGCGAACGGGGAGGTGGTCGGGGACAATGTTTTGGACAGTTGATCTGCCGGCTGCGCAGGCGCCGCCACCTGGCCGGTGGTACGGCGGAAAGAAGGCGAGCAGTGAGGCCGCGCTCTGCACACCTTTGGTGCTGACCGTAGCCCGGATGTAATCCGGGACAAAGATCGATGAAACATCGTGCCCGGATCTCCTCCGGGCTACGGGCTGGGCCGATCCGTCAGTCCAGGGGGGCGAACAGCGCTTGCAGGTCGTCCTCGCTCAGTTGCCACTGCGCCTGGCTGCCGCCCTCCAGCACGCCCTTGGCCAGGTCGGCCTTGGCCTGCTGCAGTTGCTGGATCTTCTCCTCGACGCTGCCGCGGGCGATCAGCTTGTAGACGAACACCGGCTTGTCCTGGCCGATGCGGTAGGCGCGGTCGCTGGCCTGGGCCTCGGCCGCCGGGTTCCACCAGGGGTCGAAGTGGATCACCGTGTCGGCGGCGGTGAGGTTGAGGCCGGCGCCGCCGGCCTTGAGGCTGATCAGGAACACCGGGAACTGCCCGGCCTGGAACTGCTGCACCGGGGTGCGGCGGTCCTGGGTGCTGCCGGTGAGCTTGGCGTAGGCGATGTGCCGGGCCAGCAGCTCCGCCTCGATCAGCTCGAGCATCGAGGTGAACTGGGAGAACAGCAGCACCCGCCGGCCTTCCTCGACCAGTTCCTCGAGCATCTCCAGCAGGGCGCTGAGCTTGCCGGAGTCGCCGCTATGCAGCTGACCCGGCTCGTCGCCGAGCAGGCGCAGGTCGCAGCAGGCCTGGCGCAGGCGCAGCAGCGCCTCGAGGATGACGATCTGGCTGCGCGCCAGGCCCTGGCGGGCGATCTCGGCGCGGACCTTCTGGTCCATGGCCAGGCGCAGGGTCTCGTAGCGGTCGCGCTGGGCCTCGCTCAGCTCGACCCAGTGGGTGATCTCGGTCTTGGGCGGCAACTCGCGGGCCACCTGCTCCTTGGTGCGGCGCAGCAGGAAGGGCTTGATGCGCCCGTGCAGGTGCGCCAGGCGCTGGGCGTTGGCCTGCTTCTCGATCGGCGTGCGGTAGTCGCGGGTGAAGCTCTTGCTGTCACCGAGCCAGCCGGGCATCAGGCAGTTGAACAACGACCACAGCTCGCCCAGGTGGTTTTCCAGCGGCGTGCCGGTCAGGCACAGGCGCTGCCGCGCCCTTAGCTGCCCGGCGGCGAGGGCCGCCTTGCTGCGCGGATTCTTGATGTTCTGCGCCTCGTCGAGAATCAGCAGCTGGTAGGGCTGCGCGCCCAGCACCTTGAGGTCGCGCGGCAACAGGGCGTAGGTGGTGAGGATGATGTCGTGCTCGCCGATCAGGGCGAACTGGCTGCGGCGCTTGGCCCCGTGCAGCGCCAGCACCTTCAGTTGGGGGGCGAAGCGCGCCGCCTCGTCCTGCCAGTTGGGGATCAGGCTGGTGGGCATGACGATCAGCGCCGGCCGGCCGAGGCGCCCGGCCTGCTTCTCGCAGAGGATGTGCGCCAGGGTCTGCAGGGTCTTGCCCAGGCCCATGTCGTCGGCCAGCACGCCGCCGACTTCCAGCTCGGCGAGGGCCTGCATCCAGGCCAGGCCGTGCAGCTGATAGGGGCGCAGCTTGGCCTGCAAGCCGGCCGGGGCCTTGACCCGCTTGCTCGGCAGCGCCTGCAGGCGCAGGGCGAAGCCGCGCAGCTGTTCGCCGCCCTGCCAGCTGAGTGCCGGACCCTGTTCCAGGCCGCTCAGGCGCGCGGCATCGGCGCGGCCCAGGCGCAGGCGCTGGCCGAGTTCGTCCGGCTCGCGGAAGAACAGCTCGCCGAGGGTGCCGAGCAGCGGCTTGAGGCGGGCGAAGGGCAGGGCGATGCGCCGCGCGCTGTGCGGCAGGTTGACCAGCAGCATCTCCTCATCGGCGCGCTGGGCCAGGGCGTCGCCGGTGAGCAGCCAGGGTTTCTGGCGGATCGCCTGCAGCAGGATCGGCAGCAGGCTGATGCGCTGGCCCTCGACCTCGATGCCCAGCTCCAGGTCGAACCAGTCGTGCTCTGGAGCATCCTCGACCTCGGCGTACCAGTCATCCACCTGCGCCAGGTTGTACTGGAAGTCCGGCTGCATGCGCACCAGCCAGCCCTCGGCGCGCAACTGCGGCAGCTGCTGCTGAACGAACGCCAGCCAGGCCGCCTCGTCGAGCAGCTCGAAGTGCTCGCCGGGGTGCTCGGCCAGCGCCTCGCTCTGGCGAAGCGCCACCTGCAAGCCGCTGCCGAGCAGGCGCTGGCGCAGCGCGGCCTCGGCGCCTGCGTCGCGGACGATGCGCAGGTTGAGCCTGGCGCTCTGGCGCACCACCAGGTCCTTGGCGACCTTGCCGTAGGCCAGGTGGCCCTGGTAGTCGAAGGCCAGGGCGGCGCGGTGCTGGGTCTGCTCGTGCATGCGCCCCTTGCGCGCATCGAAGTGCACCCGCACGTGGCTGCCGAGGCTCAGCACCGGCTGCGGCGCGAGGCCCTCGAGGCGCTGCTCCTCGGCGTCCTTGCTCGGCACGATCAGCGGGCTCAGGTCGATGCCGGCGAGCTGTTGCTGTTCCAACGTCAGCAGGGCGGCGACCACGTGCTTGCAGTTGAACCCCACCGGGCAGTCGCAGTGGCCGGTGACGTCCCAGTGCTGGCCGCGCGGATGCAGGCTGATGCGCTGGCGGTAGGTATTCGCGCCGGAGCCGCGGCAGCTGGCCAGCAGGGTATGGTCCTTGAGGCTGAGCAGGCGGCTGCGGCCCTGCCGGGCATAGCCGAGGCCGCGGGTGAAGTCGCCGTCGCCGACGGCCGCCCGCCACTCGTCCTGGTGCAGGTGCAGAATATCCAGGCTCATCGGCTGAGCCCCGTGGGCAGGTGGTCGAGTCTTGGCATGCTGGTGCCGAACGCTGAACAGCCGATGATTTTGACACAGCCGCGCCGGCTTGCGGGCGTCAGCCGGCGAATGCGCTGCGGTACTGGCCCGGGGTGGCGGCGAACGCCTGGCGGAAGCGATTGCTGAAATGGCTGGCGCTGGCGAAGCCGCAGGCCAGGGCGATTTCGCCGAGGGGCAGGGCGCTCTGGCGCAACAGCACCTGGGCGCGGGCCAGGCGCAGGTTGAGCAGGTAGCGGTGCGGCGGCAGGCCGAAGCTCAGCTGGAACATCCGCGCGAAGTGGTATTCGGACAGCGCGCAAAGCGCGGCCAGCTGGCCCAGGCTCAGGGGCTCGGCCAGGTGGCTGTCGATGTACTCGCGCAGCCGCCGCCTTTGCACCGGCGCCAGGCCGCCGGCCAGGCGCAGGTCGGCGCGGCGACCGACCTGGGACAGCAGCGCGCGATCGAGCAGTTCGTGGGCCAGGCTGCTGGTCAGCAGGCGCTCGCCGGGCTCGTCCCAGTCCAGCTGGGTCAGGCGGCGGAACAGGCTGGCCTGCAACGGATCATCGAGGAAGGTGCGCTCGCGCAGCTGCAGCTCGCGCGGTTCGCGGTCGAGCAGGCGCACGGCGCCGAGGGCGAACTGCTCCTGGCTGACATACAGGTGCGCCAACTGGATCTCGCCATTGATCACCCAGGCCGACTGGTGGCCGGCCGGCAGGATGCACAGCTTGTCAGGCCCGCCCTTGCTGTGCGGCTGGTCACGGCGGAAGGTGCCGGTGCCACCGGCCAGGTAGCAGGACAGGGTGTGGTGGCTCGGCGCCTGGTAGTCGCGGCAGTCGTGGTGGTTGCTCCACTGCGCCGCCCCCAGCCCGTCGCCCAGCGCGGCACTGCGCAACAGGCGCGCGTGCGGCGAGCTGTTCATGCTCTGGAAGACCTGCAGCTGATCGAGTGGTGCCATCGATTGTTCCTCTGACCCGGCCATGCTACGCCACTGCTGCGCAACCGCCAGCCTGTGGATCGAGAAAAGCGCAGCTCATCCCAGGGGCGGGATTCTCTCCGTCACGCCGACGCCCATCTGCGCCCGTTCCCTCACTCCACGTGTCTTGTCCGCCAGGTGCCATAAGCGCCCATCGCTGACCAATTGCACCTCCGACATCACTGGACCCTGTTCGCCGCCCGACGCGGTCGGGTGAGTGCACGAATGGATCGCAGATAAACGGCCATTGACAGCACCATCGCAAGCGATGTTTATTGTGCATATCAAAAATATATTTCAAATATTGTTTGGATAGATGAGCGCAGACATGACCTACACCCGAAATCTCCCCGCCGGATTCAAGGCCGAGTTGAATTGCTTCGGTCACTTCGATGTCGTTGTGGTCGGTGGCGGCCCGGCAGGCATCGCCGCCGCCGTCACCGCCGGCGAGCGCGGACTCAGCGTGCTGCTCATCGAGCGCCTGGGGTTCTGTGGCGGCGCCGCGGTGGCTGGCCTGTCCGGCACCATCTGCGGCCTGTACATGACGGTCGAGGACCCGAGCAAGGCCACGCCCGAACAGATCATCTTTGGCTTCGCCGAGCGCTTTCGCGATGCCCTGTACCGCGAGGGCGGCCTGACCGAGCCGCAGATCTACGGCAAGACCTGGGTCGCCACCCATGACTGCGCCAAGTACAAGAAGGTCGCCACCGACATGTTGCGGACGGCCAGGGTGACCGTGCTCTACCACACCCAGATGATCGATGTGATCGCCGAGGAGGAGGAGCTCAAGGGCATGGTGCTGCACACCAAGTCGGGGTTCACCGCGGTGTATGCCAGGAAGGTCATCGACGCCAGCGGCGACGCCGATGTGGTCTACAAGATGGGCCTGAAGACCACCAAGGGCAACAACGGCGTCATCCAGAACCCCTCGATGATGTTCAAGGTCGGCAACGTCAACCTGCCGAAGTACCTCGCCTACTGGGGCCAGGACACCATCTCGCCGCCCAAGGTGGTAAGCATGTTGGAAGCCCAGGACGAACTGCTGCGCAAGAAGGTCTGGCTATTCCCCACGGTCAATCCCGGTGAACTGCTGGTCAATGCCACCAAGATCACCGGCTTCGACAAGCGTGCGCTGGACGTCACCGACCCGGTCGACCATAGCGAGGCGGAGCAATTCTCCATCTACCAGGCCAAGGCCTTCTTCGACTTCATGAAGGCCAACCTGCCGGGCTGCGAAGACAGCTACTTCATCGACTACGCCACGGAAGTGGGCGTGCGCCAGACCCGCTCCATCGACGGCGTGGCGCGCCTGACCAATGACGACGTGACCAGCAAGCGCAAGTTCAGCGACGCCATCGCCAGAACATCCTGGCCGATCGAGCTGCACTACGGCGCCAAGCCGAAGACCGAGTGGCTGGTCGACGACTACTACGAAGTGCCGTTCCACACCCTGGTGCCCAAGGTCGGCAGAAACCTCATCGTCGCCGGTCGCTGCCTGAGCAGCGAACACGAGGCGCTGGCCAGCTGCCGGGTCACCGCGCAGTGCTTCGAATACGGCCGGGCGGCCGCGTTGGCGGCGGACCTGGCGATCAAGGAAGACCTGGCGTTTCAGGTCATCGAAGGCGGACATATGGCCTTCCTGATGCAGCAGTCCGGTTGACGGGCCGGTTGTTCAAACAATTCGTGGCAACTACAACAACAAGAGGTGCTTCAGTGAACATAAAAGCAATGGATATTCCAGCCGAGGAGGCTGCGGTCGAGCGCATCGCCATGCCCATCGAAACCAACCGGCAGATGCAGATCATCAGCCTGTTGATCATCTGCGCGGTGGCGATTCCGCTGGTGGCGTTCCCGGACGAGGGCGCCAGCACCATCAATGCCGTTTTCAAATGGATGACCCACACCTTCGACTTCGTCTTTCTCGCCGTCGGCCTCGGTGCACTGCTCTTTATGCTGGCCCTGGCCTGCTCCAAATACGGTGAGATCAAGCTCAGTGCCGACAAGAACGCCGCGCCCGAGTTCACCAGGTTCGGTTGGGGCACCATGGTGTTTCTCGCCGGCATCGCCTCGGGCCTGATGCTCTGGGCCGGTACCGAGTGGGGCTACCACTTCGCCTGGACGCCGTTCGGCCTGGAGGCCAAGACCAGGGAGATGTACACCGTGGGCCAGGCCTACGGCATCTTCCACTGGGGGCCTACCGCCTGGGCCATGTACTGTGTGCCGACCATCGCCATGTCGTACATCTACTACGTGCGCCAGAAACACATCTACAAGATCAGCGAGGCGTGTCGCGGGGCGCTGGGCGACCTGGTGGACGGTCCTGTAGGGACGTTCATCAACTACCTGTTCATTCTCGGCGTGCTGGGTGCGTCCGCCACCTCGCTGGGGCTGGGCACACCGATGATCGGCGGCGCCCTGGCCGAGGTGCTGGGCATTAGTGGCAGCATCTACCTGGACATGGCGATCATCCTCGTCTGCACCGCGGTCTTCACCGTCAGCAGCGGCCTGGGCCTGGCCAAGGGGATCAAGCGTCTGAGCACCTTCGCCACCGTGGTTACCCTGGCGATCGTGGTCTACGTCCTGCTGGTCGGGCCGACCAAGTTCATCCTGGGGCTGGGCATGGACTCGCTCGGCTATATGGTGGAGAACTACATCCGCATGAGCACCTGGACCGACAGCGTCAACCAGAGCGGCTTCCCGCAGGCCTGGACGGTGTTCTACTGGGCCTGGTGGGTGGCCTACGCGCCGTTCATGGGCATGTTCGTCACCCGCATTTCCCGTGGCCGTACCATCCGCGAGGTGATCGTCGGCATGCTCACCTATGGCACGTTCGGCTGTGCGCTGTTCTACATCGTGCTGGGCGGTTATGGCATCAACCTGCAAATGACCGAGACCCTGGCGCTGTCCGAGCTGGTGAACACCAACGGCGTCGCGCCGGCGATTCTCGAGATGTTCAAGACCCTGCCCATGAGTGGTCTGGTGCTGCTGGCGGTCGCGGTCTCCGGGATCGTGATGCTGGCCACCACCTTCGACTCCGCCGCCTACGTGATGGCTTGCGCCACCACCAAGCAGCTTGGCGAGGGGCAGGAGCCGCAACGCTCCAACCGCCTGTTCTGGTGCTTCGCCATCGCCATCCTGCCCCTGGCGCTGCTGTTTCTGGGCGGCCTGAAAACCATGCAGACTACCTCGGTGATCATCGGCTTGCCGCTGATGGTGATCATGGTGCTGATGATGTTCACCACCATTAAATTCATCAAAGAAGACAACGCCTGATATGACCCAGCCAATTGTGAAAAACATCGAGATCTTCGCGATTGGCCCGGACGGCGAGAAGATCAGCTGGTCTTCTCACCTGGGGCCCATGTACGAAGCGCTGATCGTCGCTCGCCTGACCTTCGATGACGGCCTGCAGGGCATCGCCGGCCTGACCACCTATACCGAGCATGAGTTCGACCAGACGGCCTTCCATAGCCTGGCGTTGATGGCGCCGTTCCTGCTGGGCAGGGGGCTGTACGAGGCGCCGCAGATCGCCAAGGCCATGGCCGGCAAGTACGTGCCGCTCAAGCACCTGGCGATGTCCCTGTTCGACATCGCCCTGCACGATGCCAAGGCCAAGGCGCTGAACCTGCCCATCTACCAGATGCTCGGCGCCGCCAAGCACAAGATCCGCGCCTATGCCTCCAGCCCGGTCATGGCCGGTGTCGATGAGTACATCGAGTACTGCCACCGGATGCTGGGGCAGGGCTTCAACGCCATCAAGATCCACCCGCGCTGCGTCTTCGCCGAAGACGTCGCCCTGGTCCATGCGCTGCACGAGGAGTTCGGCGGGCGCAATATCGGCTGGAGCCTGGATATCGACGCCAACTACGGCTTCCAGGAGGCCCTGCAGATGGGCCGCCTGCTCGACCGCTACCAGTGGGAGTTCTTCGAGGAACCGCTGCCGGACGCCGACCTCGATGGCTACAAGAAGCTGGCTGCGGCCCTGGACCTGGACGTGATCAGCGGCGGCAACTCGCTGCCCAACCTGCAGTTGATCAAGCACGGCCTGCAGAACCACTGCTGGGACCGCAGCCGCTTCGATGTCACCAGCATCGGCGGCTACACCGGCGCGGCCCAGGTCATGGGCGTAACCCGCGCCCAGGGCCTGAAGGCGGAGCTGCAGTCCTGGGGCTATACCCTGACCCAGGCGGCCAACCTGCACCTGATGCTGGCCTATGACAATTGCGAGTATTTCGAGCAGGCCGCGCCCTACGAGAAGTACGAAGTGGGTGCCCGGCAGGTATTTCGCCCGGACAGCGAGGGCTTCATCCACCCCACCGGTTTGCCGGGCCTGGGCGTCGAGCTGGATTGGGATGTGCTGGAACCCTTCATCTACCAGCAGCGCCAGTTCAGCTTGGGGGGCGGACAATGAGCGTGCGGATCGACAGTGTCGAGGTCATCTGCCTGCAGGACCCGCAAGCGGACTTCGTCCGCTTCGAGGGCAGCTACCAGAACGCCCTGGTCGTGGTGCGCGGCGACAACGGCCTGTATGGCATCGGCGAGACCGACTCGCCGCCGCAGGTGATCAAGGCGCTGATCGAGTCGCGGCCCTACAACTGCCTGTCTTCGGGACTGGCCAGCGTGCTGGTCGGCGAAGTGCTGGATGACCCGCGGCGCCTGTGGCGCAAGATGTACCAGGGCAGCAACTGGCATGGCCGCTACGGCGTCGCCATCCATGCCATCAGCGCCCTGGATATCGCCCTGTGGGATCTGTTCGCGCGCAGCGAACGGCGGCCCTTGCACAGCTACTTCGGCGGGATGAGGCACAGGCAGCTGCCGGTGTACGCCACCCTCTACCCGATGCAGGCGGAGCCGGAGCTGTTCCAGCAGCAAGTCGGCGCCTGCCTGGAACAGGGCTTCAGGCGCATCAAGATCTGCGTCGAGCCTTGGTGGCAGGCCCCGGCGAAGGCTATCGGCAACCTCCAGCGCCTGCGCGAGTTCGTCGGCCCCGACATCGAGCTGATGCTGGACGTGGCCATGGAGTTCACCCGTTTCGAGCAGCTCGGGCCGTTCCTCGACACCTTGCAGGCGCTGGACTTCAAATGGATCGAAGCCCCTTTCGATGCGGACAACCTCGACGACCATCGGCGGCTGCGCGCCACGACCGCCATCCCGGTGGGGGTGGGCGACCTTGGCTTCACCACCTGCAAGGAATTTCAGCCCTACCTGGCGGCCGATGCATTCGACATCGCCCAGCCGGACCTCACCCTGTTCGGTGGCGTCAGCGAGGTGATGAAGCTTCGCGATCTGCTGGCGCCGCAAGGCAAGCGCATCGTGCCCCACGCCTACAACACCGACCTGACCATAGCGGTAAACGCCCAGTTCCTCTGCACGCAGGCGCGCATCGAGCCGCTGGAGTATTCGACCAGTCCATCGCTTCTTCGCCGGCAGCTGGTGGTCAATCCACTTCGCCCGGACGAGCAGGGTATGATCACCCTCGAAGAAGGCGCACACGGGCTCGGACTCGAGCTCAACTGGGACTTGATCGACGCATGCAGAACACCGTAGATAAACGCAGCAAGGCTGAAATCGCCCATGACGAACTGGAGGCGGCGATAGTCGACTGCCGCCTCGCCCCGGGCACGGTCATGACGGAAACCGAGATCAGCGAGTACCTCGGCCTGGGCCGTACCCCCGTGCGTGAGGCGCTGATCGAACTGGCCAACGAGAACCTCGTGCGCCTGTCGCGCGCCGGCGTGGTGATCCCCGAACTCAACCCGCTGACCATGCTCAAGCTGCTGGAGCCACGGGCGCTGATCGAGCGCCTGTGTATCGAGAAAGCGGTCGAACGACTGGTCGAGGACGACAAGCCACCGATCCGCGAGGTGATCCAGGCGCTTGAAAGCCTGGCGAGCGATGACCGCAAGGGCTTCATGGCCCAGCTGCGGCGCATGCATCACATCCTGGCGCGTTCCTCGAAGAACGAGTTCATTCTCTCGAGCATCAGAACCACCCAGGGCCTTTCCCGGCGCTTCTGGTGCTACTACGCGACGGCTGAAGATCAGGCCTACTGCACCCGGCTGTACATCAAGCAGATGCGCGCCCTGGTCGATCAGGACAAAGACGTCGCCGTGGGGGCTTCTGCCGAGCTCATGCACTACCTGCACGAGTTCACCAGGGCGCATCTGGAACACTTCAAGTAGGCCCAGGCTAGAGGCTGGCCGACCTTTCTCGGTAGTGAACCTGGGCGGCATCAGGCGCTGCGAGAGCTCCTTGCCGCCGCAAGGCCGGCCGGACAATGGCGCTGGGCAGGGTGGACAAGGAGTACTTGTCCGCCAACTTCTGCGGCTGGCCGCAATGCATCGACTGCTGCCGGCCTTGACTGGCCTCAACCGGCCAGGCGCTGCCCCTGGGCGCCTACGAAACCCCAGGGCGGCTCACCGGGAGGAGCCCCCAAGAAACGGAAACGGCCCCTCGCGGCTGAGAACCACTTCTGGGCAGAACTGATTTCGGGGGGCAGGCCGCGCTACTTGTCCTGCATGCGAACCTGACTGGCACGCCGGGAGGCAGACTCGAAGGTATCGTGATAGCAGTAGCTGTTGCGGATGGGCTCGATGATCTTCCAGGTTGCGCTGGCGCCCGCCTCGATCGTCAGGAAATCGCCTGGTTGCAGGTCAACCACCTCGCCGTCCGAGAAGGTCAAGTCGGCTCTTCCCTGATGCACATAGAGCGAAACCCTGCGCGCGTAAGCGTATTGGAACTCGGGATCGGCACAGTCCCATGTGGCCCAGTTGGCGATCTTGCGTTTGGTGTCTTCGGTGGCCTTGCGGCGCTTGAAGAACCGGGAATCGACGATACGTTCGTGCAGACGGGTCATAACGCTCTCCTTTTCAGATGGCACGGTGATACGCAACGAACTCTGGAGTCAGAGGCGTTTTGCCGAGGATCAGGTCGGCGGCCTTCTCGGCGATCATGTACACGCAGGCATTGATATTGGCGCTGGGCACGGCGGGGATCACCGAGGCATCGACGATGCGCAACCCTTCGATGCCGCGCAGCTTGAGGTTCAGGTCCACCACGGCGCGCTCATCGCCGCTCGCCCCCATGCGTGCCGTGCCGCAGGGGTGGAAGGCCGAGGAGGCATCCTTGCGGATGAATTCATCCAGCTCCGCATCCGTTCGCACATTCACGCCGGGCAGGTCCTCCCGTCGGTGGAAGCCCTTGAAGGCAGGCTGCGACAGCAGCTCGCGGCCCATCTTCAGGCCCTGGCGCATCTCGTACCAATCCCGCTCGGTGGCGAGGTAGTTGGGGTCGATCAGCGGCGCATCCAGCGGATTGGCCGAGGCCAGCCGGACCCTGCCGCGGCTTTCCGGGCGCATCGGGCCTGCCCCCAGGCGATAGCCGTTTTTCGCCGGGTTCGGGATCCAGTTTTCGCCGAAGAACACCGGGAAGAAGTGGAACTGGATATTCGGGTGCGTGACATCCGCATCGGTGCGCAGGAACGCCCCGACATTGCATTGGTTGATCGAGGCCACGCCGCCCTTCCAGCCGAACCACTGCAGCCCGGCCCAGAGCATCAGATGGGGCTTGAGGTATCGATTCAGGGACACCGGCTGGTCCGTCTCCACCTGGATATGCGCCTCCAGGTGGTCCTGCAGGTTCTCGCCCAGCATGGGCGCAGGGTGGACGACCTCGATGCGGTGCTCGCGCAGATGCTTCTCGGGGCCGATCCCCGAGAGCATCAGAATCTGCGGCGTGCCGAACACCCCGGCCGACATCACCACCTCGCGTGAGGCTTGCACCCTGTGGATGCGCCGGCCCTTGGCCAGTTCCACGCCCGTTGCGCGGCCGTTCTGGACGATGACCCGCAAGACCTTGACGCCGGTGACCACATGCAGATTGGCGCGCTTGGCCTGGGCATGCAGGTAGGAACGCGCGGAGCTGCTGCGCACGCCTTTTTCCACCGACATCTCGAAGCGGCTCACGCCTTCCTGCGCATAGCCGTTCACATCCTCAGTCAGCGCATGCCCGGCCTGCTGGCCCGCCTCGAGGAACGCGGCGTTCAACGGGTTGAGGTCCTGCTGGGTCTTCACCCCCACCGGGCCCGAATGACTGCGGTAGTCGTCCGCCGGACCGTCGCGCCGCTCGAGCTTCTTGAAATACGGCAGGCAATCGGCGAAGGACCAACCGCTGCAGCCTTCGATATCCGCCCAGTCGTCATAGTCGCGCGGATTGCCGCGCAAGAAGGTCATGCCGTTGATCGAGGACGACCCGCCCAGCACCTTGCCGCGTGGCTGGTCGATCGCACGATTGTTCAGCTGGCGCTGCGGCGTGGTCTTGAACCAATAGTTGTACGTGCTCGTCGGCTTGAATGCCGAACGCAAGCCGGCCGGCATCTGGATGATCCAGCTGCGGTCATCGCCGCCATGCTCCAGCAACAGCACCGAATACTCGCCGCTTTCGCTCAGCCGATGGGCCAGCACGCAGCCGGCGGTGCCCGCGCCAACGATGATGTAGTCGTAACGGCTGTTCACAGATAGTCCTCCTCGAACGGGCAGTCGCTCAGCGGCACGGGACCATCCTTGGTGATCAGCACGGGCTGTTCGAGCTTCACCCCTTCATCGCCACCGACCGCGCCGATGTAGCTCTCGACGCACACGCACATGCCCTCCTGGAAGGTGCCGGCGTACTGCCAGGTTTCGTGGTCCTCGGGGTAGTAGATCACCGGGAACTCCACGCCGAAGCCGATGCCGTGGACCATCTCGGCATAGCGGTTGGGCACATAGATGTCGGGCATCTTCCAGGACAGTTCGCCGAATTCAGCGAAGCTCATGCCCGGGCGCAGCAGCGCCATGTTGTGCTGCAACTGCTCATGGGCGTGGGCATACAGGCGCCGTTGCTCCGCCGTGGGCCGCCTGTCGCCGATCACGAAGGCGCGGGTCTGGTCGACGAAGACGCCGTCCGGGCCGATCAGGTCGCTGTCGAAGACCAGCATCTCGCCCGCCTCGATCACCTTGCTCGAGGTCTCGGTGAACCAGGGGTTGGTGTGATGCCCCGAGCTCAGCAAGCGCGTCTCCTGCGCTTCGCCGCCATGCTCCAGGTTGTACTGGTTCATCAGCGACATCAGGTAGTTCTCGGTCACCCCGGGCACGGCGTGCTGACGCATGAAGGCGATGGCATCGGTGCAGACCTGCATCGAGTTCCTGATGATCGCCACCTCATCGGCCGACTTGATCGAGCGGGCGATCTCCATTGGCGCCTTGGCGTCCATCATCTGGATACCGCGCTTCTGCAGGGCCAACAGCGGCAGCAGATCGGCCCGGTCGATGCCCAGGGTGGCGCCGCGTCCGCAGGTGGTGTGCAGCAGGTCGACGATCTCTTCGGCCCACTTGCCGGCGTGCTCTTCGGCGCGGCTGCCGGAGCCGAAGTAATCCCAGGACTTCGCCGGTCGGGCCTCGTCGATGGTTTCCAGGTCATCGGACAGGTGCAGCGCACCGCCGTAGTCGAACAGCACCACGGGTCCTGCCGCCGGGACGAAGACGTAGCGCGCCAGGTGGTGCGAGGTCCAGACCTGCATGTTGCGACAACCGGTCGCGTAACGCAGGTTCAGCGGATCGAAGAGCACCGCCGCGTCCATCTTGAAGTGGGCCAACAGTTCGCGCGTGCGCTCGAGCCGATAGGCACGGACGCGTTTCTGGTCGAGGGTGGCGGACAGATCCAGCATGACTCACTCCAAAGGAAGGCTGTTGGGCGAGTATGGAAGGCTGCTATGGTTAATAAAAACTAAATAATTTTACCTTGTAGGTAAGGGAAATTTAATCATGTTGCCGGCGCTAGACCTCGAACTCATTCGGACGTTCCAGACCGTCCTGCAGGAAGGTGGCTTCAAACCCGCGGCCGAAAGGCTCAATAAAACCCCCGCCGCTGTCAGCATGCAGATCAAGCGGCTCGAAGAGTTGCTGGGCCAGCGGCTTCTGGAACGCAGCAATCAGGGGATTGCCCTGACCGCCGCCGGGGACATCCTCAAGGAGAAGGGCGAAAAGCTGCTGGGCCTGAACTACGAACTGCTCAGCGATCTGCGCCAGGGCGAGTTGTTCGGCAAACTGAGTTTCGGCACCCCCACCGACTATGCGCCGACGCTGCTGCAGAAACTTCTGCCCATCTTTGGCCGTGAGTTCCCCAAGCTCACTCCCACCATCATTCTCGAACCCAGTCGCTCGCTGCGAGCACGCATCCAGTCCGGTGCACTGGATATGGCCATCGTGGCGCAAGAGCCCGGAACCGATGAGGGGGCTCATCTCTGGTCGGAAGAAATCGCCTGGTTTGGTGGCGCAAGAACCCAGGACGGCAAAGCCAAGGTGGGGGTGCTGACGACCAACTGCATCTTGCGTGATCGCGCGCTCGAAGACCTGAAGACCGTGCCCCGTGAGCACAAGCTGGTGCTTGAGGCCGCGACAGTCGCCTCCCTGCGAGATGGCGTCGAAGAAGGGTTCTGCCAGGCCTTTTTGCCGGTATCCATGGCCGGCAGACTCGTGCGCTCCAAGGAGATCAGGCCGTCCCATTCGCTGATGCTGAACTTCGTCCTGATTGCCGGCGTCGGTGCCGACGGCAGCAAGACTCATAGTGTCGCGTCCAAGTTCAGGCGAGCGCTCCTGGGTTAATCCCAGCGTTCGCCTGGATCAGCAGACCACTACACTGGTCTTTCAGCTAAATGACCCTGTGAGACAAGGCTATGTTGGATTTGCCATATACGTCGGTGATTGAAGGGAATGCAGTGAGGTGGGGACGCTGTGGCAGTGGTGCCCCCTTGGTCGCTATCCATGGCACACCGTTCTCATCCCAGGTCTGGCGCAGAATCATTCCCCATCTGGTCGATCAGAGGACGGTTTATTACTTCGATCTGGTGGGGTACGGGCAGTCCGAAATGCGGGCGGGCCAGGATGTCTCCCTGGCAATCCAGAACAAGGTGCTCGCCGCCCTCTTCGAGGAGTGGGGCATCAGCCGACCTGACGTTCTGGCCCACGATTTTGGCGGAGCCACGGCCCTGCGTGGCTACTACCTGAACGGGCTTCGCTATTCCTCTCTCACGATCTTCGACGCTGTGGCGTTAGCCCCATGGGGCTCGCCATTCGTCCGCCATGTTCGTCAGCATGAGGCCGCATTCGCCGGCATGCCGGACTACATGCACCAGGCTTTGCTCAGGGCGTATCTGCAAACCGCCGCGTGTAATCCACTGTCCGAGGAGGCGATGCAGCTGTACAGCAATCCATGGGTGGGAGCAGTCGGCCAGGCGGCCTTCTATCGACAGATTGCGCAGATGGATGAACGGTTTACCGATGAGGTTCAGGGCCTCTATGGCGCAATGGATTGTCCTGTCAGGGTCTTGTGGGGGCAGGAGGATGCCTGGATCCCAGCGGAGAAGGGCAAAGTGCTCGCCGAGTCGATCTCGGATCGGCCGTGTTTCCTGGTTGAAAACTCCGGGCACCTCATGCAAGAGGATCGCCCGGAGGCGATCGTTGCGGCAGTGCTCAAACAGATCGGCTCCGCCTGAAGCCGAGTGTCGGCTATTGGCTGGTTTTCGCCTGATACGACAGGCGCCTTGGGGCGACTTCCGCCAGGCAGCGGACGCGGAGCCCGGCAAGGAGCGAGCGTTCACTGCAAGTCGGGTAGTTCCGCCCCTCTCTCGCTCATAAGCCACTGCCGAACCGCCTGGGTCGGCTCGGGGTGGCGTTGCCGGCGGGGGGCCACGACGTAGAAGTCCTGGGTGCCGCGCATTTCGGCAGTGAACGGTTGCACCAACAGACCCGAGGCCAGTTCTGCCTGCACCAGAAAACGGCTGGCCAGGGCGAACCCCTGGCCAGCAATGGCTGCATCTATGGCCAGGCTGGTCTGGTTGAACTGCATGCGCTTGCTCCCGATGGCATTGGCCTGGCCCAGGGCCCGTTCAAGATACTCGGGCCAGAGGTTGTGGCTGTCCTCGAGCAGCACCTGGCCGCGCAGGTTCGCCGGGGTCATCGGTGCGTCCAGGGACGCAAGCAGGGCGGGGCTGCAGACTGCAATCAGTGTCTGCGCAAACAGAAAATCCACTTCCAGCCCCGGCCCGAACGGCGGTCGTCCCTGGCGAATGGCCAGGTCGACGCCATCGGCGTGGAAGCTCGACAGCTGCTCGCTCGCCAGAATGCGCAGGTCGATCAGCGGATGGGCGGCGACGAATCCGGGCAGCCTGGGCAGCAGCCATTTGGCCGCAAAGGTCGGGGTCGCGCTGATCGTCAGGCGAGTGGGGGCGGTGCGCAGGTTTGCCGTGGCGTCGCCGATCAGTTCGAAGGCCCGGCGGATGTTAGGCAGGAAGGTCCGTCCCGCGTCCGTCAACGCCACCCCATGCGCCTCGCGTATGAACAGGCGGATGCCCAGATCATCCTCGAGCTTGCGAATCTGCTGTGCCACCGCCCCCTGGGTGACGTTCAGCTGTTCGGCCGCCAAGCGGAAGTTCAGCTGCTGCGCGACCACGTCGAAGACGCGCAGGGCATTGAGCGGCGGCAGCCGCGTTGAGTTAGTTGTAGTCATGTAGTTTTTCTATAGTCACAAGGCAGTCGATCTGGTTCGAACGCGGGCGCTCATATCCCTATAGTTCAGGGAATTCATACGGATTTCCAGCAGCGATTTCCGGCATTCATGAGGAGGCAGCATGACTATAGAAAAAGTAGCCATCATTACCGCCGGTGGCAGCGGCATGGGGGCAGCCAGCGCCAAACGGCTGGCCAGCGACGGCTTCAAGGTGGCGATCCTGTCGGCTTCGGGCAAGGGCGAGGAGCTGGCCAAGCAACTGGGTGGGCTGGGCGTCACCGGCTCCAACCAGTCGAACGATGATCTGCAACGCCTGGTAGACCTGACGCTTGAACGCTGGGGGCGCATAGATGTGCTGGTCAACAGCGCCGGCCATGGGCCGCGCGCACCGGTGCTCGAGCTGAGCGACGAAGAGTGGCACAGAGGGCTGGAGGTCTACCTGCTGAACGTGATCCGCCCGACGCGCCTGGTGACGCCAGCCATGGTCGCCCAGCAGTCCGGCAGCATCATCAACATCTCGACCTTCGCGGCGTTCGAGCCCGACCCGGTGTTTCCGACTTCTGGTGTCTTCCGCGCCGGCCTGGCGGCGTTCAGCAAACTCTTCGCCGATCGCCATGCGGCCGACAACGTGCGCATGAACAATGTGCTGCCAGGCTTCATCGACAGCCTGCCGGAGAAGGAGGAGTTCCGTACGCGCATCCCCATGGGCCGTTACGGACGCGCCGAGGAGATAGCCGCGACCATCGCCTTCCTCGCCAGCGAGGGGGCGGGCTACATCACCGGGCAGAACCTGCGGGTCGATGGCGGCATCACCCGCTCGGTCTGATCAAGGGAACGACCCTAGCGGGAGCAGGGAGCCGGCAGAAGCCAGCCAAGAGCAAACTGATCCGTACCAAGCTGAACGGGTCTCACGTAGAGGCGTCTAGGCATCTAGGCGCGCGGGCCGATTCAATACTCCGCACCCGGCAGCGCCTGGTCCCAGTAAGGTTCCTCACCAAAATACTCGGCGTAGAAATCGATAAAGGCCCGCACCTTGGGGGCTAGCAGGCGTGAACTGGGGTACATCGCCCAGATCGCGGTTTGTGCAAGCAGCGGGCTGTGCGGTAGCACCTGGACCAGTTCGCCACGCGCCAGGTGTTGGTAGACGCTCCAGGTCGAGCTGATGGCGATGCCCAGTCCGCTGACACAGGCGTCACGCATGGCCTCACCGTTGTCGGTACGCAGCTGGCCATGGGTTTTGATGCTGAGCGGGCCATTCGCCGTGGCGAAGACCCAGGTCTCCAGCCCCAGCAGATTGATGCATTGATGATTGAGCAGATCCTGGGGCGAGAGCGGTTCTCCGTAATGCTTCAGATATTCCGGCGCGGCGCAGAGGATGCGCCGGTCCGGCGCCAGCCGGCGGGCCACCAGGCTGGAGTCCTTGAGCTCGGCATTGCGGATCGCAATATCGAAGCCGCCCTCGACCAGGTCGACGATCGAGTCGGACAGCCGCAGATCCAGCGACAGGTGCGGATAACGGGTGAGAAACGTCTTCAGCGAAGGCAGCAGATGCATGCGCCCGAACGAAGCGGGTGCCGTGACCCGCAACGTCCCCCTGGGCGCCGTGCTGCCCGCGCCCACCGAGGCGCGCGCCATCTCCACACTGGCCAGCACTTCTTCGGCATAGGGCAGAAAGGCCTCGCCCTCCTGAGTGAGCGACACCTTGCGTGTGGTGCGATGCAGCAAACGCACGCCAAGCCCTTGCTCCAGCTTGCTGATATGGGCGCTGGCCACCGCCGGCGACAGGCCCAATTCCTGGCCGGCCTGGCTGATGTTGTGGGTGACCGCCAGCCTGACGAAGAGCTTGAGATGCTCGATGTTCATGGTCGATATTCAACAAAATCTAAAAAGTTATTGCTTGTGATGGTCGATTATCAATGGTCTGTCTGTCAAATATGCTGACCCCATCAAGCACACAGCGCTCACGGCAAGCCGTCAGTTCAGGGTGCTCGAATCATGGGCTGGATGAGTCAGCCTGAAGCATCACACCGAGTGGTCCGCACACAGCCTGTATTGCTCTCAGTGCCTCGACCACTTCCCGATATAAGCAGGAGATTTCCCCATGAAAGCGATGATCCTCGAGCAGTACGGCGAAAACGCCGCCTTCCAGGTTGCCGATCTGCCGAAGCCGGTGGTCAGGGCAGGCCATGTGCTGGTGCGCATCGCCGCCACCAGCGTGAACACCGTCGACACCATGATCCGCCAGATGGGCCAGGACCTGCCGCTGTCGCCGGCCCTGCCCGCCGTGCTGGGGATGGATTTCGCCGGCACCGTCGAGGCCGTCGGTGAAGGCGTCAGCGGCTTTGCGCCGGGCGATGAGGTGTACGGCTGTGCCGGTGGTCTGGCCGACCTGCAAGGCACGCTGGCCGAGTACATGCTGGCCGACGCCCGCTTGCTGGCCCACAAGCCCAAGTCGCTGTCGATGCGTGAGGCGGCCGCCTTGCCACTGGTGGGCATCACCGCCTACGAAGGGCTGCAGCGCGCCGGCACCCACGCCGGGCAGCGCGTGCTGGTGCACGGTGGTGCCGGTGGAGTTGGCCACGTGGCCGTGCAACTGGCCAAGCACCTAGGCGCGGAGGTGTACGCCACCTGCTCGGGTGAGCAGCAGGCCAGCGTGATTCAGGGCTATGGCGCCACGCCGATCAACTACAGGAGCGAGTCGGTCGCCGACTATGTGGCGAAGCACACCGACGGGAAGGGGTTCGAGGTCGTCTTCGACAGCGTTGGCGGCGCCAACATGGCCAATTCCTTCGAGGCCGCCGCGCTGAATGCTCAGGTGGTGACCACCGTTTCCATGCTGGAGCTTGACCTGACGCCCGTGCACTTCAAGGGCCTGTCGGTGCACGTGGTGTTCATGCTGATCCCCATGCTGCACAACCACAAGCGTGAAGAGCATGGCGCCATTCTCACCAAGCTCGCCGAGATCGCCGATGCCGGGGCCCTCAAGCCGCTGCTGGACGACCCGCGGTTTGCCCTCGAAGACATCGGCCAGGCCCATGCACGCCTGGGCAGCGGCCAGGCGATCGGCAAGGTAGTGGTCGAGGTCTGACCACGCACGGTGGGGCGGGCCCAGGGTTGGAGCCCGCCGCACTCATGGCAAGAGGTGCAGCAATGCTGTCCGAACAACAGGGGTTCGCCCCCATCAATCAGGGCTACGAGGCTGTCTTTCGCCTGAACAGGCTAAGCCTCGGCCTCGTGGTGCCCATCGAGCGCTATGCGGACAGTCCTGTTCCCTCGATGCGCGCTCACCTCGAGCGGGTCAGGCTGGCCGAGCAGCTGGGGTTCGCCGCGGTCTGGCTGCGCGATGTGCCGTTCAACGTGCCGTCATTCGGCGATGCCGGCCAGCTCTACGATCCCTTTGTCTACCTGGGCCTGCTGGCCGGGCAGACCGAACGCATCGCGCTGGGCGTCGCCAGTCTCGTGCTGCCCTTGCGTCATCCGGCCCATGTGGCCAAGGCCGCTGCCAGCGCCGACGCCCTGTCGGGCGGTCGCCTGCTTCTGGGCGTCGCCTCGGGCGACCGGCCGGACGAATACCCGGCCCTCAAACTGAACTATGAGGATCGTGGCACGCGCTTTCACGACAGCCTCGACTACATCCAGCGGGTCTGGCAGCACGCGCCTGCGTTCGACAACCGCTATGGCAGCCCTGGCGGGGGCATGGACATGCTGCCCAAGCCCGTCGCAGAAAAAGTGCCGTTGCTGATCACCGGCGCCAGCCAGCAGAACCCGGACTGGCTGGCCAGTCATGGCGACGGCTGGATTACCTACCCGCGGCCCGTGGCGGTTCAGCAGCAGATCATCGGCGACTGGCGAGCTCGGGCAGCTGCCGCCGGCCACGGGATCAAGCCCGCCATGCAGTCGCTCTATATCGACCTGCTCGAGAAGGATGATGCGCCGCCCCAGGCGATCCACCTCGGCTTTCGCGCGGGCATCCACTACCTGCGGGCCTACCTGAAATCGCTCGAATCCATCGGCATCAACCATGTGGCGCTGAACCTGCGCTTCAACCAGGCCGATATCGAAACCACGCTGCAGCGCATCGCCGACGCGCTGTTGCCGGACTTTACTGCGTGAGGAGGTGACCCATGCAAAAGACCATTCTGATTACCGGCGCCACGGACGGCATCGGCCTGGAAACGGCCAAGCTCCTGTGTTCCCAGGGGCATCGGGTGCTGTTGCATGGCCGCAATCCGGCAAAGCTGGAGGCGGCCCGGCAGGCGCTGTCGGGCGGCTACACGGAGACATACCTGGCCGACCTGTCCGACCCGAGCGAAGTCGTGGCGCTCGCCCAGGCCATCATCGAGCAGCACGACAGGCTCGACGTGCTGATCAACAACGCGGGCATCTTCCGCTCCGAGCAAAGCCGCACAGCCGAGGGTTTCGATGTGCGCTTCGCGGTCAACACCCTCGCCCCCTACCTGTTGACCCAGCGGCTGCTGCCCGTGCTGGGCCCGGATGCCCGGGTGGTCAACCTGTCGTCTGCCGCGCAGGCGCCCGTTGACCTGGATGCGTTGGCTGGGCGGACGCCGATTGCCGACCAGTTCGAAAGCTATGCCCAGAGCAAGCTGGCCCTGACCATGTGGACCCATGGCATGGCGCATGCGCTGAAGGGCAGGGGGCCGTTGCTGGTGGCGGTGAATCCCGGCTCCCTGCTGGCCACCAAGATGGTCAAGGAAGGCTTCGGCATGGCCGGCAAGGACCTGCGTACGGGGGCGGACATATTGGTCAGGGCGGCACTCTCGGATGAGTTCGCCACAGCCTCCGGCCGTTACTTCGACAATGACGCCGGCTGCTTCGCCGCGCCGCATCCTGACGCGCTGGATCTGCAGAAGTGCCAAGAGGCCGTTCAGCTTATCGAGGTGGTGCTGGCGAAATATAGCTAGCGCCACTCTTGTCTGTCCTGACATCACCAAGCTGGATTTAGATGCATGTCAGCACTGTCTACTTCGGGCCGACGCCCCTTGGGCAGATGCCCGCTTTCGGCCGATTCTGTTGAAAAAGTAGCTGCCACCCCGAGACGCCGGCAGAATTGCTCTGTCAGCGAGCGCGGGGGCGAACAGCATGATGGGACAGTTACCGGGAGGACAGCAGCGGCTGTTCTACTCGTTCAACTTGGAAGAGCATGTCCCGCCGCAACACCTCCTGCGCAGCATCGACCAGTGCCTGGATCTCAGTGACCTGCGCGCCCACCTGGCGGATTTCTATAGTCCCATCGGGCGACCCTCGATTGACCCGGAGTTGATGGTGCGCATGCTGGTCGTCGGCTACTGCTATGGCATCCGCTCCGAACGACGGCTATGCGAAGAAGTGCACCTCAACCTGGCCTACCGTTGGTTCTGCCGGTTGGGTCTGGAGGATGAAGTCCCCAATCACTCGACCTTCTCGAAGAATCGCCACGGCCGCTTCCGTGACAGCGGCCTGTTCCGCTGGTTGTTCAATGAGGTGCTGCGACGCTGCATGGCGGCCGGCCTGGTCAAGGGCGAAGGCTTCGCCGTCGACGCCAGCATCATCAAGGCGGATGCCAGCCGGCAACGTGGGGTGGCGGGAGATGAAGTCGATTGGAGTGATCCAAAGCTCAGCAGCCGCGCCGTACGCGAGTACCTCGAAGCCCTTGATGAAGAGGCGCTGGCTGAGACTCTTCCCAAGAAAATTTCGCTCACCGACCCTCAGTCCCGTTGGACAGCAGCGCCAGGCGGCCCGGCTTACTTTGCCTACTCCACCAACTACCTGATCGACACCGAGCACGGCGTGATCATGGATGTAGAGTCGACTCCGGCGCATCGTACCGCCGAGGTCGATTCGACCAGGACGATGGTTGAGCGTGTCGAAGCGCAGTTCGACCTCACACCGGAACGCCTCATCGGCGACACCGCCTATGGCACTGCGCCGATGCTGGCCTGGATGGTCGAAGAGAAGAACATCGAGCCGCATGTGCCGGTGTGGGACAAGACCGAACGCAAGGACGACAGCCTCTCCAGTAATGACTTCCACTGGAATCAGGAGGCCAATGAATACCGCTGCCCAGCCGGCAAACCGCTGCGCAGTGCATGGCGCACCTTCACCCAGCAAAGATCGCGGGTGACCAAGGCCAACACCATCATCTACCGCTCCAGCCAAACTGACTGCGCCACCTGCCCGCTGAAAGCGAAGTGCTGCCCCAATACCGCATTCCGCAAGATCGCTCGGAGCATCCATGAAGCGGCCCGTGACGTGGCGCGACGCATCGCCAAGACGCCGGAATACCTCGTCTCTCGTTGCGAACGGAAGAAGGTGGAGATGCTGTTCGCCCACCTCAAACGGATCATGAAACTCGACCGTTTACGACTGCGTGGACTGACGGGTGCGACTGACGAATTCACCTTGGCGGCGACCGTGCAAAACCTGAGACGTATGGCCAAGCTACTGCCTCACGGGCCGCCGATCACGGGATAGGTGCGCCTGCGGCGAGCAGAAACCCTCGAAATAACCTTCAGACCTGGGCAAGGAAGCTCAGTGATACGCCGAAAGGCAACTTGAAGTGGCTTCCAGCCACTTCGACAGCAGGCACATCCGGCCGGCTGGCTGCCGCTGAACCTACTTTTTCAACAGAATCGGCCAGTAGCGGCCGCTTGTATAGAGCCTGAGAATCCCGGGGCGATTCATAGTGGACGCTGCCGTACGAGCACATTCAAGCATGCTGCGCATTCGGTAAGCGACGTTCGTACCACCAAATCAGCAGGTAGATCAGCGTGACGACGCTACCTGCAACCGCCATTACTGTGAAGATCAGAGCCGCTTGCCTAGGGATGAATTCCAGCAGTGAGGTCAGAAACTGGCCCGAGAAGATGGCCATCGACAGGTAAGCTAAATTGCAGCCACGCCTTGCGGCTGGTGTGCGCGCCACTGTCATGTGGTTCACCAGCGGAATCGAGAAGCCGAAGCCGATACCGGAAAAGAGGGCGCCGAGACTCATTAACTGCATGTCCTCGGCGAGGCCGAACAGGATCAGACTGGTCGTGAAGCTTGCAAAGGCCAGCGTCAGGGTAATGATCTCGCCGATCTGCCTGGCAACCCAAGGCAGTAGCATGGCTGCCGCAACCGCTACCAATGAGATGGCAGCCAGAAAGAAGCCGATCTGCGTCTCGCCCAAGCCCATGCCGGATAACTCCAGTGGTAGCAATACAAAGGGCGTGAAGAACAACATCATCGCTGCTGTGGCTGCGAGGTAGACCCATCCCATGCCGGTAACAGAATCAGAGGATGTATCTGTCGCTATGTCAGCGTGTTCATCTGAGGGTGTGCGACTGGGTACCCATGCACGCAACATCAACAGCATGACCCAAGCCAGCAGGTAGACCGCAAAGGGCCAATGCCAGCCGATCCCGGCAAGAATGCCGGCGGCAGTGAGGAACAACACGCCACCTAGTTCGATAGCCATGCCTTGCTGGGCGAGCACCTTGAGACGCTCATGCCCCTGATACCAATGCGAGATCAGGCTGGTACCAGAGACCATCACCACGGCTGTAGCGCCTCCCAATAATACGCGGTCGGCAAACACCAGCGCCGGGCCTGACAGCATGGCGCCAGCTACGCCCAGCAGACCGTAGCTGGCCAGGCCCATTTGCAGCGCCGTATAGGCACCAACACGATCAATCAAGCGCCCGGCCAGTGGCGCAAAAAGAATAACGCCCAGTGCTGGAAGGGTGACCAGCCAGCTGGCGTGGCTACTCACACCCAGAGCAGAAGAAATGATGGCCAAGCCGGGCGCTACTACCGAGCCCACCATGATGATCAGGCAGGCCACGGCCAGCAGGGTAAAGCGTCCGCGTGACGAGAGAGAGGCTGGGCAGGTGTTGGGTTTTCCATTCATGAACAGGAACCTTGTTTGATGATGGCGCGACGGGTTCCCCGCGCACTGTTATCCGGCGCTATACAACCGGCTCTTGGGGATAAAAATGTTGCCTACGATCAGGCGGCAGCCGATTCGAAGCTCTTGTCTGTCCAGCGCATGGCAACGTGCAGAAGCAGTGCGCTCGCTGACAGGGCGACGCTGAGCCCCATCACACCCTGCCAGCCGTATGCCGTCATCATTCGGACGCCGGAGGCGGAGCCAATGGCGGCGCCGAGGTAATAGGACAGCATGTACACGGCGTTCAGCCGGCTTTGCGCGGATGGCTCGATAGCGAATACGCGCACTTGATTGGGCACCTGGGCGGCAAACACACCGAGGTCTATCAGTACGATGCCGGTGACCAAGCCGATGAGTGAGTACGAATAGCCCCACATCACCAAGGTGCCTACCAGCAATACCAAGAGCGCCGAACAGATAGTCCTCCAGGTGCCCAATGCCCCGACCCAGCGACCGGACACTTTGGCGCCGACAACGCCGGCCATGCCGGCGATACCGAACATGCCCGCCTGTTGCAGGTTCAGGTTGAGTGGTGCATTGGTGAGGTGCAGCGAGAAGCTCGCCCAGACCGCGTTGAAGGCGGCGAACCACAGCGCGCCGGTCAGTGCCGAGACCCTCAGCAGGGCATGCCTGCGCAGGAGGCTGAACATCGAGCCGATCAGCGCTGGGTAACGCATGACGGCGACCTGCGAGGTTTCGTTTGGCAGCAGGCGCCAGAGCAACAGCCCCCAGATCAGCGCTGTGGAAGCGGCCATCCCGTACACGGCCCGCCAGCCCGTGTGCTCGGCGATACTGCCGCTGAGCACGCGAGACAGCAAAATGCCTGCGGTCAGCCCACTCATCAGCGTGCCCAGCACTCGACCGCGCTGTTGTGGTGAGGACATAGAGGCGGCGAGTGGAATCAGTTGCTGGGTGATGTTGGCGCCGAGGCCCATCAGAAAAGTGCCAAGCACCAGGATCAGACCGCTCACCGTCGTGGCCTGCAGCACCAGCGCGCCCACAAGAAGGCAGGACAACAACCCAATCAGTTTGCGGCGTGGCATGACATCGCCCAGCGGCGAGATCAAGAGAATGGCGGCGGCGTAGCCGATCTGGGTGGCGAAAGGCACCAGGCCCAACTGCGTGTCGCTCAACGATAGGTCATCACGCAGCGCGGGTAATAAAGGTTGGTAGTAGTAAAGGTTGGCCGCCGTGAAGGCGACGGCCATGGCCATGAGTACTAGCAACACGCAGGAGGGCGCCTCTATCCCGGCAGGGGGTACTGATGCCTGGTTCGCGTGGGTAGATGACATATTTGAGTCTCTGCGAATGTGCCCGTGTAGCGAGCAATGCGCAGATTCTAGTGATGCCTATCTAATAACAGAAATGATGATACGGTATCTAACCTATGCTGGATTGGTATCAATCAAGGCGGCGTGATGGAGCTCAAAACCCTCAGAACCTTTGTCGCGGTGGCGGAGTTACGCAACTTCTCGGCCGCTGCACGTCTGCTGCATACGGTCCAACCCGCCGTCAGCCGGCAGATTGCCGAACTGGAAGAGGAGCTGGGTACGCCGCTGCTGTGGCGCAGCACGCGGGAGGTGAGGGTTACTGCCGCCGGTGAGGTGCTGCTGGAGGATGCCCGTCGTTTACTCGCGCTTGAGGTCGAGGCGCGCGAGCGGGTGACGCGCGCGGCCCGTGGCCAAAGTGGTCAGCTGCGAATCGGCTACATGAGTTCGGCCTCTGCACGCTTCTTGCCTACTCTATTGCAGCACTTCAGTCAGCGTAATCCGGAGGTGCACGTCGAGCTTTTCGAGATGACTGCTCAACAGCAGCTTGAAGCCTTCGCCCGCGACGAAATTGACCTGGGTTTCTCACGGCCGTTGCCCAAGCCTGCGCCTCCGGGTCTGGAAAGCCTGTTGCTCTACCAGGACCGTTTGATGGCAGTCCTGCCGCAAGCGCATCCGTTGGCCAAGGGTAAGCAGCTGTCACTCAAGGCATTAGCTCGAGAAGATTTCGTGCTTTTCGAACGTGGGCAAGCCAGTGGCCTGTTCGACGGAATCATCAGCGCATGCGGGGAGGCGGGCTTTTCCCCGCGAGTGGTACGCCAGCCAGCGCAGATGCAGACACTGCTCAGTCAGGTAGCCAGCGGCATGGGCTTGGCGATCGCGCCGGCCTGCATTCGTTATCTGCAAAGTGACGGCTGTGTCTTTCTCAAACTGTATCCAGCTCCGCCGCCCATTGCGCTAGAGCTGCACTACCTTGGGAATCCACTGCGGCCGACCGTTGAAGTCTTCTTGGAGGAGGTCGGCCAGATGCGAGAGCAGATTAAAGCGCAGATGGAACCTGAGTGATCTGCGTTGATTCATCGCTCTGAATGCGCCGGTCGTGTGCCGAAAGAATGGTTCCCTTCTTGTAAAACGCAGCCGTGCATCAGTAATGAAGTGTTTGGAATCTAGTCGTCGACACCACCACCTAAAGCCTTGTACAGGGTGATGCGATTGGTTTGTTCGATCAGGCGCAGGCTGATCAGGTTCTGCCGCGCGGCATACAGCTCACGCTGCGCATCGAGGACATCCAGATAGCTGCTGGCACCGTTGCGATAAAGGGCATCAGCCAGTTGAAAACTCTTGGCGGTAGCGTCAGTGAGTGCCTGCTGTGCATCCAGGCGTTCCGTGAGGGCGTCGCGTGAGGCCAGTGCATCGGCAACTTCCTTGAAGGCGACCTGAATACTCTTCTCATAGGTAGCAACCTGGATCGCCTTCTCGCTTTGCGCGGCATTCAGGTTGGCTCGGTTGCTGCCCGCGTCGAAGATCGGCAGGGTTATGCTTGGGGCGAAGCCCCAGGTGCCGGCGCCTTTGAACAGTGAGCTGAGTTCGCTGCTGCCCACACCGGCGACAGTCGTCAGGTTGATACTCGGAAAGAATGCCGCACGAGCAGCGCCGATGTTGGCATTCGCCGCCTTCAAACTGTGTTCGGCGGCCAGCACATCGGGTCGCTGTAACAGCAGGTTTGACGACAGACCGTTGGGGATACTCAGGAGCTGTGCGGCGTCGTCGGCCAGTCCCGCTGGCAGGACTGACTCTGACAGACTTTCACCGACCAGCAGATTGAGTGCATTGATATCCAGCCGTACCTGGCTGCGATAGTTGGCTACATCGCCCCGGGCCGACTCAACGGTGGTTTGCGCCTGAGCCAAGGCCAGGCCAGAGGTGTTGCCTAGGGCATGGCTGCGTTGTTGCAGGTTGTAGCTGGCCTGCTGATTGGCCAGGGTTTCCTCGGCCAGTTTAAGCAAGTCGCGGTCGGCGGCCAGGGTCAACCAGGCATTGGCGATTTCGGCCACCAGGCTGATCTGCGTGCTGCGCTGGGTCTGCTCAAGAGAGAGGTAGTCTTCCAGGGCGGCGTCGCTGAGGTTGCGGATACGGCCAAATACATCCAGCTCGTAAGCGCTAAGGCCCAGTTCGGCACTGTATTGGTGACTGGTGCTAGCTGTACCGCTCAGGCTGTTCGACGTACGGCCGTGGCTGGCGCTGGCTCCTGCGTCTAGCGTGGGCAGAAGCTCGGCACGTTGCACCCGGTACAGAGCCTGCGCCTTCTCGACATTCAGTGAGGCCACACGAAGATCACGGTTGTTGGCCAAACTTTGCTTAACCACTTGCCGCAGGCGTGTGTCGAGCAAGAAAGCTTGCCAGCCGATCTGTATCGAGGTGCTGCCGGATGTGTTCGTTACCGACCATTGTTCGGGAATCGGTGCCGGTGGTTGTTGATAGTCCGGGGCCAGGTTGACGCAGCCAGCCAACAGCAGGGCTGACAGCAACGGGATGCAACGAGATGGGCGAATCATGCTTCTACTCCTGCGCCATGGGGCGCTGGAGCGCGCCGGGCGGCTAGCTGTCGGACCAGAACAAAGAACAGCGGTACGAAGAAAACCCCCAGCACGGTGGCGCTGAACATGCCGCCGAGTACGCCGGTACCGATGGCCTGGCGCCCGCCGGCGCCAGCGCCGCTGCTCAGGGCTAGCGGCAGCACGCCGAACATGAACGCCAGGGACGTCATCAGGATTGGTCGCAGGCGCTGACGGCAAGCTTCTAGCGTCGCGCCGACGAGATCCTGACCCTGTTCTTGAAGCTGCTTGGCGAACTCGACGATGAGAATCGCGTTTTTCGCCGCCAGGCCCACGGTGGTCAGCAGACCGACCTGGAAGTACACGTCGTTGGCCAGCCCGGCGCCAGCGGTGCCGAGCACGGCACCGACGATGCCCAGCGGCACCACCAACATGACCGCGAAAGGCACTGACCAGCTTTCATACAGCGCGGCCAGGCAAAGAAATACGAACAGGATTGAGATTGCATACAGCAACGGTGCTTGCGAGCCGGAGAGGCGCTCCTGGTAAGACTGTCCCGACCATTCATAGCCAATGCCGGCCGGTAGCTGGGCGAGCAGGGTTTCCACTTCATCCATGGCTTCACCGGAACTGACCCCGGCGGCCGGATCGCCCACGAGCTCTACTGAAGAGTTGCCGTTGTAGCGTTCAAGCAGGGGCGCGCCGACGCTCCAGGTGCTGCTGGCGAAGGCGCTGAAGGGCACCATCTCGGCACTGCTGTTGCGTACGTACCAGCGATTGATGTCTTCAGCCTGCATGCGCGCCTGGATATCACCCTGTACGTAGACCTTCTTTACCCGGCCATTGTGGATGAAGTCATTGACGTAGCTGCCGCCCATGGCGGTGCCCAGGGTGCTGTTGATGTCGCTGGTGGCCAGGTTGTAGGCGCCGGTCTTGCGGTCGTCGATCGCCACACGCAGCTCCGGCGTGTCGTCGAGGCCAGTGTTGCGCACCCCCACCAGTTTGCTGCTTTGTCTGGCCAGGCTGAGGAACTGGTCGCGCGCGGCAATCAACGCATCGTGCCCGACCCCACCGACATCTTTGAGTTGCAGGCTAAAGCCGGAACTGCTGCCAAGACCGCGAATGGCCGGTGGTTGAATGACGAAAATGTTCGCATCGCGCAATGACGACAAGGCGATGGTGGCCCGTCTGGCGATGGCGGCAGCGGCCTGCTCGGCGTCTTCACGCAGGCTCCAGTCTTTCAACTTGATGAAGGCACGACCAGAGTTCTGCGCATTACCATTCAGCCCCAGGCCGGTGATTGTGACCACTGCATCGACTTCCGGCTGAGCGCGGATGTAGTCGACAAACTGCTGGGTGGCAGCCTGAGTGCGCGCATCGGTGGCGCCGACCGGGAGCTGGATCATGGCCATCAGCATGCCTTGGTCTTCATCGGGCAGGAATGAGCCCGGCAGGCGCGTATAACCCACGGCCAGCGCCACCAGAATCAGTGCGTAGAGGGCCAGCATGCGTGGCTTGTGGCGCAGCACACTGCCAATGTTGCGCTGATAGAGCTGAGCATTGCGCTCGAAGGTGCGGTTGAACCAGCTAAAGAAGCCGCGGCGCGGAGTGTCACTGTGGTTGGGTTTGAGCAGGGTGGCGCACAGGGCCGGGCTGAGGGTCATGGCCACCAGAACAGACAACAGCATGGCACTGACGATGGTGACCGAGAACTGCCGATAGATCACTCCGGTGGAGCTGCCAAAGAAGGCCATCGGAACAAACACCGCCGACAACACCAGGGCTATGCCGACCAGGGCACCGCTGATCTCCCCCATCGATTTGCGCGTTGCTTCCAGCGGTGACAAGCCGTCTTCGGCCATCACCCGTTCGACGTTCTCTACGACTACGATGGCGTCATCCACCAGCAGGCCGATCGCCAAGACCATGGCGAACATGGTCAGGGTGTTGATCGAATAGCCGAACATGGCCAGTACACCAAAGGTGCCGAGCAGCACCACCGGCACGGTGATGGCAGGTATCAGGGTTGCGCGCCAGTTCTGCAGAAACAGAAACATGATCAGCACCACCAGAGCGATGGCTTCAAACAGCGCTTTGACCACTTCCTCGATGGACAGGCTGACGAACGGCGTCGTGTCGTACGGCACGGAGGTTTCCAGCTGCATTTCGGCCGGGAAGTTCGCTGCCAGTTCGGCCACCTTGGCCTTGACTGCCGCGGCGGTATCCAGCGCATTGGCACCTGTGGCCAGGGTTACGCCCATAGCCGAATTGGGCTTGCCGTTGAGCGCGGTCACCACGTCGTAGCTCTCGCTGCCCAGCTCTACTCGCGCGACATCAGACAGCAGCACCAGAGAGCCGTCGCTGGCGGACTTGAGGACGATGTTGCGAAATTGCTCTACGCTCTGCAGCTTGCTACGTGCGCTGATGGTGGCATTCAGTTCCTGCCCCGCGGCAGCTGGCAATGCGCCGAGCTGGCCGGCGGATACTTCGGTGTTCTGCGCCTCCAGTGCGTTGCTCACATCACTGGGCATCAGCGCGTACTGTTGCAATTTGGCCGGGTTCAGCCAGATACGCATGGCATACGCCGAGCCGAGCATCCGCACTTCACCGACGCCGTCGACACGACTGACCTGGTCAAGCAGTGTGCTGTCGATAAAGTCGCCAATGTCGGTGCTGCCGACGGTCGGGTTGCTTGAGCTCAGGGCGACGATCAGCAAAAAGTCGGAACTGCCTTTGGTGACGGTGATGCCCTGGTTCTGTACCGCCTGGGGCAGACGTGATTCGGCCTGCTGCAGCTTGTTCTGCACCTGCATTTGCGCCACATCGGCATCGGTGCCGGCGGCAAAGGTCAGGGTGATGCTGGCGCTGCCTGCCGAGCTGCTGCTGGCGGACATGTACAGCAAGTTATCGAGCCCCTTCATTTGTTGCTCGATCACTTGGGTCACCGAGTCCTCGATGGTTTTCGCCGAGGCCCCGGTGTAGGTCGCAGAAATACGCACGGTGGGCGGCGCGATACTTGGGTATTGCTCCAGCGGTAGCTGGCTGATGGACAGGCCGCCGGCCAGCATGATGACGATCGCAATGACCCAGGCGAAGATTGGCCGGTTTATAAAGAAATGTGCCATGTGCAGCCCTCAGTTACTCGCCACTGCTGCGGGGCCAGCCGATGGCTGGACCTTCACGCTGCTGACGGCATCGCCAATGCGTACTTTTTGCCCGCCTTCGACAATGACCTGGTCGCCCGCGGACAATCCGCTACTGACCCACCATTGGTTACCAACGCTGCGTTCGATGCTGACCACGCGCTGCTCAACCTTGTCATCGGTCACTACCAGCACGCTGGTCGCACCGCTGTGGCTGCGCGTGACCGCGCGTTGCGGCACCAGTAGCGCTTGCGGGTCGATGGCTGCTGTCACTACGGCACGCACATACATACCCGGCAGCAACAGGCCGTCGGGGTTCGGCACTACGGCGCGCAAGGTCACGCTGCCGGTACTCTCGGATACGCTGGCCGCGCTGAATTGCAGCTGTCCGGCGTGGGCATAGTGGCTGCCGTCCTCAAGAATCAAGTCGATATTCACACTGTCCTGATCGGCTCCTGCGAGGGTTCCAGCCGCCAGCTCGCGCTTGAGGCGCAGCACTTCGGCGCTGGACTGGGTAATGTCGACATACAGCGGATCAAGCTGCTGCACGGTGGTCAGCACGCCGTCCTGACTGGCTGTCACCAGTGCCCCAGGGGTGACGCTGGAAGCCTCGATGCGGCCGGTGATGGGGGCCGTGATGGTGGTGTGGCCGAGATTGATGCGCGCACTTTCAACATTGGCCTGGGCCGCTTGGTATGCAGCCTCGGCGCTGTAGAGGCTGGCTTGGGCGTCCTCATTGTCTTGCTGGCTGACGGCATCTATTTTCGCCAGTTCGACGTAGCGCTTGGCTTTGAGCTGGGCGGATGCAAGCGTGGCCTTGGCTTCGGCTGCACCGGCCTTGGCCTGGGCGTAAGTCGCTTGATAGGGGGCTGGATCGAGTTGGTACAGCGCATCTCCGGCCTTGACTACGCTGCCTTCGGTGAACAGCCGTTGTTTGACGATGCCACTCACCTGGGGGCGAATCTGCGCACTCATCCACGCCTTGGTGCGCCCTGGCAGTTCCCTGGTCAGGGTTTGTGGTTGTGGCGTCAGGGTGATGATGCCAACTTCCCTTGGGCCTTTCTGTGGCGGCTTGGGCGCGGGCGAGCAACCGGTTAACGCAAGGCTTATCGCCAAGGCAAGGGTAGCGAGGGTGCGAGGGGTGAGGCTGGGCATGGAAGGTCTCCAACCGGCAGGGCCGTGCTGTGTCTATGCCGTTCATCCTGCTGGGCAAATGTGCAGAAAATTTGGAGATTCCTCCCTAAGCGTTGAAAGCTGTGGGGCGCTCGCTCTTAATACGCACATATATCCGCACATTGGCTCGTCATGAAACTCAGCTTGTCACGCAAACTCTTTCTCGCCGTACTGGGCACTTCCTTGCTGGCTGTTCTAGCCATGGGCGTGGCCGACAAGGTGAGTTTCGCGAGCGGGTTCCTCGGCTATATCAACGGCCAGGCCGAGGAGCGCATGAGCAGCGTGGTACCCAACCTGCGTGATTACTACATCCAGCACGGCAGCTGGGATGAGCTGCGTGCTGAGCATAGGAACTGGCTAAAGCTGATACGCCCGCCCAGCAGGCTGGACCCGAACCCGGCCAATTGGACGGTGCCGGTCTCTGACCTGACTGGCGCGATGTTCCGTATCGCCTTGCTGGATGAGCGTCAGCAGCTGCTCGTCGGTTTTGTCGAGCCGCGCGCGAGCGACCCGCACATACCGATCGAGGTACAAGGAAAAACGGTCGGCTGGTTGGCCATGGCGCCGTTCCAAAGCGTCACCGAAGCAGGCGGTGCGGCGCTGCTCAAACGACAGTTATTGGCCAGCATTGGTATCGGGACGCTGGCCCTACTGATGGCCGCACTGATTGCCGGATGGACCTCACGACGGTTGCTGGCGCCGGTTCGCCAGGTGGCTGCGGCCACTCACCGCTTAGCCGCAGGCGACTATGCCGAGCGTGTAGTGGTCCCCGAAGATGACGAAGTGGGGCAGCTGGCCCGTGACTTCAATCAGTTGGCCCACACCTTGGAGCGCAATGAGCGAATGCGCCGTGATTTCATGGCGGATATTTCACACGAACTGCGCACCCCGTTGGCGGTGCTTCGTGGCGAGCTGGAGGCGCTCGAAGATGGCGTGCGCAAGCTTGACGGCGACTCGCTGTGTTCATTGCAGCAGGAAGTCGCTCAACTGAGCAATCTGGTCGATGACCTCTATGAGCTCTCCCTGGCTGACGTTGGCGCGCTGACCTATCGCAAGAGCCGCGTGGATCTGGTGGTGTTGCTGCAGCAATCCCTGGCGGGCGCTGCCGAGCGTTGCCAGGAAAGAGGCCTGTCGCTGGAGTTGGAACTGCCTACGGCGCCGCTGCCGGTACTTGCAGATGCAGATCGCCTGCGCCAGTTGTTCGGCAATTTGCTGGAAAACAGCCTGCGCTATACCGAGTCCGGCGGGCGTCTGTGCATTCATCTATACGGCGAGCCCGGACAGGTCGGCCTCGATTGGCTAGATTCTTCGCCCGGGGTGGCCGAGGCTGATCTACCGCGCCTGTTTGAGCGTTTTTATCGTGGTGAGGCGTCGCGCCGGCGGGCCAGTGGTGGCTCCGGCCTGGGTCTGGCGATCTGCCGCAGTATTGCCGAAGCCCATGGCGGTAGCCTTGAGGCTCGGCCATCTCCGTTGGGCGGGCTATGGCTGTGTCTGCGCCTGCCGCGGGAGCCCATCCAATGCTGAGCAATGAGGCGTTGCGCCCTGCGCGCATCATGGTGGTGGAGGACGAGCCCAAGCTGGCCGCGATACTTCGCGATTATCTGCAGGCGGCCGGCCATCAGGTGGATTGCCTTGCTGATGGTCTAGCCGTGGTTCCGGCGGTCCGTGCGGTCGAGCCCGAATTGATCTTGCTCGACATCATGCTGCCGGGAATGGATGGTCTGGCGATCTGTCGCGAGCTACGCACATTCAGCGAGGTGCCGATCATGCTGATCACTGCGCGAGTCGAGGAGGTGGATCGCCTGCTTGGGCTGGACCTGGGCGCAGACGATTACATCTGCAAGCCGTTCAGTCCCCGTGAGGTGATGGCCCGCGTTCGCGCTATCCTGCGGCGCCGTCCGGTACAGGCATCCAGTGGCTTGCAGCTGGATGCCGACGCTTACCGGGCCCGCTTTGCCGGAATCGATCTTGGCCTGACCCCGGTGGAGTTCCGTCTGCTGCACTGCTTGGCGGCGGCGCCGGGGCGGGTGTTCTCCCGTGATCAGCTGATGAACCATCTGTACGACGATCATCGAGTGGTAACCGACCGCACCGTCGACAGCCATGTGAAGAATCTTCGCCGGAAATTAGAGCGGGTTGCCCATGGGGAGGGTCTGATCCATTCCATTTATGGGGTGGGCTATAAGCTGGAGCTTTAGGCATTGGGGGGCGCTCACATTCTCTCCAAAGTTTTAGAGGAATCTGGCTTCAGAGAAAGCGATGGTCATCCCGGGGTAATTTAGTACTCACTGAGTCGCCACTGACTTTGTAGACAGCCAATGGCAGCTTCTGGCCCAGGCCGTGTAAAAACGTTGGCATCGACCTTGCTGTGATTTGATGGATTCAAATCAGCGGGGGATGCCGATGAAGCGTTTTATCCAGGGAGAGCATCGAGGCCAAAGCGCGCTGCTTCCCGAGAGCCTGGATGACTACGTGGCGGACACCAACCCGGTGCGGGTGGTCGATGTTTTCGTCGATGAACTCGACCTTGGCCAACTGGGTTTCGAGGGTGTCGTCCCGGCTGAAACAGGTCGGCCCGCTTACCATCCTGCCGACCTGCTGAAGATCTACATCTACGGTTACCTCAACCGCATCCAGTCCAGTCGACGTCTCGAACGCGAGGCTCAGCGCAACGTTGAGTTGATGTGGCTGACCGGACGGTTGATGCCGGACTTCAAGACCATCGCCAACTTCCGCAAGGATAACGGCAAGGCAATCCGCGGTGTCTGTCGGCAGTTCGTGCTGCTGTGCCAGCAGCTTGGCCTGTTCTCGGAAGCGCTGGTAGCCATCGATGGCAGCAAGTTCAAGGCGGTCAACAATCGCGACCGCAACTTCACCAGCGCCAAGCTTCAGCGGCGAATGGAGGAGATCGAGTCCAGCATCAACCGTTACCTGACCGCACTGGATACCGCTGATCGTCAGGAACCGGCCGTGGCGAAGGTCAAAGCCGAACGCCTCCACGACAAGATCGCGACCTTGAAAACTAAGCTCCGGGAACTCAAGGAAATCGAGGGTCAGCTCAACGAAACACCGGATAAACAGATCTCCCTGACCGATCCCGATGCCCGCTCAATGAAGACCCGGGGCAGCGGAATGGTCGGCTACAACGTGCAGGCGGCGGTCGACGCGAAGCACCACCTGATCGTGACGCACGAGGTCACGAACGACGGAGTCGATCGAGACCAACTGAGCTCCATGGCCAAGCAGGCGCGAGAGGCCATGGGTGTCGAGGAACTCTCGGCGGTCGCAGACAGAGGGTATTTCAAAGGCGAAGAAATCCTGGCGTGCCATGAGGCTGGAATCACCGTTTTCGTGCCCAAGACGCTGACCTCGGGGGCGACAGCGGCTGGCCGCTTCGGCAAAGGTGATTTCATCTATGACGCAGCCAAGAACGAGTACCGCTGCCCTGCTGGGCAAAGCCTGATCTGGCGTTTTGCAAGAGTCGAGAAAGGGCTGAAGCTGCACCGCTACTGGAGTTCGCACTGCCAAGGTTGCGCGTTAAAAGAGCACTGTACGCCGAGCCCACAGCGCCGGGTGAGCCGCTGGGAGCATGAGGCAGTGCTCGAAGCGATGCAGAGTCGCCTGGATCAAGCGCCCGAGATGATGCGGATCCGTCGCCAAACGGTGGAGCATCCGTTCGGCACATTGAAGGCCTGGATGGGCGCCACCCATTTCCTCACCAAGACGCTCGATCGAGTGAGCACAGAAATGAGCCTGCATGTGCTCGCCTACAACTTCAAACGGGTGCTGAGCCTGCTGGGCAATAGTGCGCTGATGGCCGCGATGAAGGCCTGAACCCCATTAGCGGCCCGCTGAGATCGTCGCACAGCATCGCGGAAGCAGCACTTGCCCGAATCAGTTGAATGACCCGGATGGACATGCCAGGCGCCCATAGGGCCTCTGGGCGCCGCTAAGACCATCCAATCTCCAGCTGTCCATCACCCGCTGCGTTTTTACACGGCCTGGGCCGAAAGCGGTCACTCTGCGACCGCTGCCCTAGCCATCAGTTGAGACTATTAAGGCCCCGAGGCCAGTACCAACTGGGGCCCGCTCGCCATTTTCTGAATCGTGGTCTGCCCCTGATAACTTGAATAAACCTTTCCGCTTTCCGCTTTCCGCTTTCCGCTTTAAGCGCGGGAGCCTTGGGCGCCGCGAGCGTATTTCTTCTGCAGGATTATCGATGCTTCGCTGTAGGCATTCTGGAAAGCCTCGCCGCTGATCCAGTCCACCGCCGTGTCTTCGTCTTCATCGTGGAAGAGCCCCCGGTAGGTGATCAGCAGGCCCATCATGAAGTCGATCGCCGGGTCTTCCTCTTCCTCGGCGACCACCAGCTCCAGCACCGGGTACTGCAGGAACACCAGGCACATCGCCAGCAGGCTGATGTCTTCGGCGGCTTTCATCGCCCGGAACAGGTCGTCGAAGTGCGCCGGGTCGAAACCGTTCTCTTCGATGTCCTTGAAGTCGAAGGTGCTCAGGTCGATTTCGACATCATCGAAGGGCTCGTCGATCAGCGGATTGGCCAGCAGCGGATGCACCGCATGGGCTTTGGACTTGCCCGAGCGGTTCTGCTTGGCCTTGGCTTTGGCCCTCTGGGCGCGTTTCTTCTGTTTGTCTGGGGAGGCCATGGAGGCGAGTTCCTTGTTCGGTGCAGCCATATTCATGGCCCGGGATAATCGGGCGCTTATTGTATTCGGTCGGCCAAAAGGGGCAGATCTATTTTTCCTGCGCTGAGCGTCCGCCTTGGGCCGGCTACTCCTCGAAGCGCCCCGTGGCCTCGCGGTCGTGGGCGTATCGCCGGCTAAGGGGAAACGCCGGCAGCCAGGACTCGCGGCGGACGGTCCAGCTCTCGTAGGTGGGCGTCAGTTGGTCGGGGGCATCCAGGGCGCCCAGGTTCACTTCGATCTCGTCTGCGCTGCGGGCGAAAACCGATGAGCCGCAGCGGGGGCAGAAATACCGCCCGGCGTAGTCGCGGGTTTCGCCCTCGATCTTCACCGCATCCTGGGGGAAGATCGCGGATGCGTGGAACAGCGCGCCATGGTGCTTGCGGCAGTCGAGACAGTGGCAAAGGCCGACCCGGTAGGGGCGTCCCGAGGCCTCGATGCGCACGTTGCCGCACAGGCAATCGCCGGTGAATCGCTCCATGCCGCGTCTCCTCTGCAATCGGACGGTCGAAATCTTTACAGCTCGGGCGTCGATAGACGTTGCGCAAGCGTGCCGGCCAGCTCATGTTTGGGCACTGTGCCGGGGCGACGACCTTCCAGCTGCTCGCTCAATTATCCCCGGCGGCCAGCTGTTCCAGGATGCGCGTGTAGTTCTCCACCCCTTGCGCACCGCTGACGAGGTGGCGACGGTTGAAGATCACCGCCGGCACACCGCGAATGCCTTGGTTCAGCCATGCGTTCTCGGCCGCACGCACCGCTGAGGCAAAGCGCTGATCCTGAAGCACCGCCAGGGCCTCGGCTCGCGCCAAGCCGACTTCGGCGGCTACGTCCGCCAGCACGCCGAGGTCGGACAGGTCGCGGCGGTGGGTGAAGTGGGCGGTAAACAGGGCCTGTTCCAGGTCGTGCATGCGCCCCTGCTGATCGGCCCAATGCAACAGTTGATGCACGTTGAAGGTGTTGTGCATGCGCATGTCGTCGGCAAAGCGGAACGCGAAGCCGAGTTCTGCACCGATCGCGGTCAACCTGGCCCGGCTGTCCTCCGATTGCTCCCGGGTGGTGCCGTATTTCTCGGCCACGTGGTCGCGCAGGTTCTGCCCCTCGGGCGGCATGTCGGGGTTCAGCTCGAACGGATGCCAATGGATCTCATGCGGCGTGCCGGTCGCCTGCAGCGCCGTGGCCAGCTGTCGGTAGCCGATGATGCACCAGGGGCAGACCACATCGGAGACGATGTCGATCCGCAGCCTTTGCGGTGGGGTGGTCATGGAGCCTCCTTGGATCGTATTCGAGGTGTTGCCCGGCGCTCAGTCTGCAGCCGGTACCGACGCTATGGCGACCTGTTCGATGCCACCGGGCCCGCTGAATATAGTCGAGCGGCTGGCGCTCAGGGCCGGGTGCGCCCCGGCACCAGACTCAACTCGCTGACCGTGCCGCGCCGCTGGCTGAGAAAGCGTGTGCAGCTGACCCGCAGGAAGGAGGCGAAGTTGACCACCTCGCCACGGTAGTCGATGACCTCCTCGTACAGCTTGGTGATCAACTGACTGGTGGTCATGCCATCGACTTCGGCGATCTCGCGCAGGATGTCCCAGAACTGGTTCTCCAGGCGCAGGGTGGTGACCACGCCGCGAATCCGCAGCGACCGGGAGCGCGACTCGTAGAGAATCGGGTCGGCTTTGACGTAGAGCTCGCACATATTCCAAGACCTCTCGAGCGGGATGCTGTGGCGGCGACCGCGGTCGCTGGCAGGGGACCCGATTGTCGCTTACCGGGTCGCCTTGCGGCCGCTGCCACAGCTGAACGTTCCTCTTACAGGCTGATCCTGGTGCCCAGCAGCGTGAGGAAACCGGCCAGCCAGGCCGGGTGCGCCGGCCAGGCCGGTGCGGTGACCAGGTTGCCCTGGATATGCGCTTGATCCACGGCGATGTCCATGTACTCGCCGCCGGCCTGCCGCACTTCCGGGGCACAGGCCGGGTATGCGCTGCAGGCACGGCCTTGGAGCACGCCCGCCGCCGTCAACAGCTGGGCACCGTGACAGACCGCGGCAATCGGCTTGTCGGCCCTGGCGAAGGCCCGGACCAGCTCCAGCACCTGCTCGTTCAGCCGCAGGTATTCCGGGGCACGCCCGCCGGGAATCAACAGCCCCTGGTAATGCTCGGCCTCGACCTTGGCGAAGTCGTAGTTCAGGACGAAGTTGTGCCCGGGCTTTTCGCTGTAGGTCTGATCGCCCTCGAAGTCATGGATGGCGGTGCGCACGCTCTGCCCGGCGACTTTGTCCGGACAGACCGCATGCACGACGTGACCGACCATCTGCAGGGCCTGGAACGGCACCATCACTTCGTAATCTTCGACGTAGTCGCCGACCAGCATCAAAATATTCTTCGCAGCCATGCTGTCCTCCTGACAGGTTGATGACCCGACGAGTTTCCGCCTTCGAGTGTGCAGGCGGGTAATAGCCTGGAACTACGTCGGGGAAAACGGCAGTCGGCATCCAGACGGAGCGCGCGAGGCCCGCCGTCACTGCGTCAGGGTCAGTAGAATATCCGCGTACCAGGTGCAGTTCAGGCCGAGCGCCTCGTCCAGCTCCAGGTCGCGGGTGCCCAGGTCGAGGCGCGCCGAGTGCACGCCCAGCAGGCGCCAGGGCAGCTCGTTCGCGTTGTCCTGGCGGTTGGGCAGGCGCAGCACCACCGGGGCGCCGCTGGTGCCGCGGTGGGTGCGGCCGTCGGTGAGGAAGTAGCCCTGGCCCTGGAAGCGCAGGCCGAAGGAGGAGGCGAGCACCGCGTGGCGCACCACTGGCATGTGGTGCAGGGTGTCGTGGAAGCCGAGGGGGAAGCCCACCACCAGCAGCGACGAGCCGACCTCGACCGGCTCCTCCGGCCCCGGCAGGTGCTCGGGGGTGAAGGCGCTGTAGACCATGTCCTCGGGCAGGGCGGCGCGGTCCAGCTCGATGGCCGCCACGTCGATCTCGCCGGCGCTGTCCAGGCCCTGGCGCCAGAGACTCTTGCCGTCGCGGTACAGCGGAATGGAGAAGCCGGTGGAGCTGGCCATATTGGCCTCGGCGGTGTGCACTTCGATGACGATGCGATCGGGAAAATGCTTGCTCGGCTCGTCGATCATCACGTGGCGGCTGGTCACCACGAACAGGCGTTCGCCGCGGGCGAAGAAGAAGCCGCTGGCGTTGGTCAGCTGGCGCTGGCCGTCGTAGGTGCAGATGCGCGCCGCGGTGAGCAGCAGGGACTCGATCTTCGGCATGGCGGTGCATCCTCTGGGTGGTGCGAAGCGGTTATCGACTGGCACCTTAGCACGCCGGCGGTGAGCGACCGGCGCGCACAACCCGCCGTCAGCGTGCTGGCGCGAGTTGGCGCGGCTGCACCCGCGCGCCATCGCTCAGCTCGGCGCCGGGGTAGAGGATCACCTGGGCGCCGGCGTCCAGGCCGCCGAGCAGCTGCGCCTGGCGGCCGTTGTTGGCACCGACCTCGACCGGGACCAGGCGTGCCCGGCCGCCCTCGACGGCGAACAGCGCCCAGCCGCCGTCCTCGCGGAACAGGGCGCTGGACGGCACGCTGAGGGTCTCGGCGGACTGCCAGACGACGATCCGCGCCAGCACCCGGTAGCCGTGGCCGAGGCCGACGCGGCGTGCGGGCGGGTCGCTCAGGCGGATCAGGGTGTTGACCCGTTGTTCCTCGACGCCGAGGGCGGAGAACTTGGTGAAGCCCGCCGGTTCGACCCGCGCGACTTCGCCGTGCAGCGGGTCGGGGCCGCCCCAGTTGTCGATGATCACCGGGTTGCCCGGGGCGACCCGCACCGCATCGCTGGACAGCAGTTCGACGAGCACCTCCAGATCATTGTCCACATCGCCGATCTCGAGGATGGGCGCGCCGTCGGCCAGGCTGGTGGCGCTCTCCTGGAGCAGGCGCAGGATCTGTCCGGAAACCGGCGCGAGCAAGGGCACCGCGTCCCCGTTGGCCACCGTGTCCGGGGCGACCTGGCCCAGGCGCGCCCGGGCACTGGCCTGCTCGGCCTCGGCCCGGGCGACGGCGGCTTCGGCACGCTGTCTTGTCGCGGCGGCCGTGCGGGCGCTGCGCTCGGCGCGCTCCAGTTCGGCCTGGGCGAGGGCATCGCGGGCGTGCAGGCGGCGGGCGCGCTGCAGTTCGCGGTCGGCCAGGCGCCGCTCGGCGTCGGCGCCGGCCAGTTCGGCCGCGGCTGCGCGCAGGGCCGCGGTGCTGGCATCGAGCTGGGCGCGGGCCTGCTCGCGGTCGCGGCGGTCCAGCGGCGGCGGATGGCTCGGCAGCATGCGGGCGACCACGCTTCGGCCGCCCTCGACCCGGTCGCCGGGCTCCACCTCGACCCGCAGCAGGCGCCCGGCGAACGGCGCCGACAGCACATAGGGCTCGCGCACCCGGGTGCGGCCTTCTTCATCGATGCTCAGCTGCATGGGCGCGCGCTGCGCCGTGCCCAGGTCGACCGGCAGCGCGCGCGGCCAGAAGGCATAGGCCAGGGCAGCGGCGAGCAGGGCGCCGAGACCGAGGCTGATCCAGATGCGTGAACCGTTGTGCGCCACCGTTCGGGTCACTCCTGTGTCTTCAACGCCGCGACCAGCTCGAGGCGGTCGATGTCGCGCTTGACCAGCCAGCCGGACACCACCGCCGCCGCCAGCACCGCCAGGGCCGCGCTGCCATAGCTCTGCGGCACCAGCAGCAGCGGGATGCGGTACAGGTCGGTGCTGAAACCGGCCGATATCGCCTGGGTTAAGTAGTAGCCGAGCAGCGCGCCGAGCGGCAGGGCCAGCAGGGTGATCAGCGCCAGTTCGCCGAGCAGGACGAAGGCCGTCTCGCCGCGGGTGAAGCCCAGCACCCGCAGGCTGGCGAGGTCACGGGCGCGTTCGGCGAAGGCGATGCGCGCGCTGTTGTAGACGATGCCGAAGGTGATGACCGCGGCGATGGCCGCCATCACGTAGCGGATCGCCCCGGCGCCGCTGTCCAGCAGCTGCTTGAAGGCGGCCCGGGCGTCGCGGCGCAGACTGACGCCGGCCACCGCCGGCATGTCCTTGAGAGCGCGGTAGAGCGCCTCGCCCTGCAGGCTGTCGACCCGCAGGTAGGCGCCGGAGACCCGCCCGGGCTCGCCCAGCGCCCGGTTCAGTGCGTCCAGCTCGAGGTAGGCCGGGGCGCCGAGCAGGGTCTGGGCGATCCCCGCCACCGGCAGTTGCAGCCGTGGCCGGCGGCCCTCGCGCACCTCGACGGTCAGGTACTGGCCGGGGCGGATGTGGAGGATCTGCGCCAGGGATTCGGCGAGGATCAGGCCGTCGGCGCGGATGAAGATGCCCTGCATGTCGGCGTCGACCGCGCGGTTCAGGCGCGGCTCGGCGACCAGGCCGCTGATCGCCCCGCGGTAGCCGTGGCGGCCGTGGCGCAGGAGCACCGGCACGCTGCGCAAGGGCTCGACTTCGATCACCCCGGCCATGCGCCCCAGCTCCAGAAGGGTCTTGTCGGACAGCGGCTCGATGAAGCTGACCGTGGCGTCGCTGCGGTCTATGACGCTGAAGCTCAGCTCCAGGCTGCGCTCGAAGGCGCTCATCAGGCTGAGCATCGCCACCGACAGGGCCATGCCGGCGCCGATCCCGCAGGCGGCGGTGAGGGTGCGCGCCGGCTGGCGCAGCAGGCGGCGCAGGACCATGCGACTGGGCTGGTCGAGCAGGCGCAGCAGGGCCTTGCCCAGGCGCGCCGAGTGGCTGTAGTCGGCCGGCGCCGGCGGTCGCATGGCGGTGGCCGGGGTTAGCGCAAAGACCTGGCGGAGCACCAGCAGGCCGCCGGCCGAGGCCACCAGCACGCTGATCGCCACCCCGGCGAGGAACACCCCGGGATCGACCCGGAACAGCAGGAAGGGAAACTTGTAGTAGGCCAGGTAGACGTCCACCAGGCTGCGTCCGGCCAGCACCCCGAGCAGGCAGCCGAGCAGGGCGCCGGCCACGGCGATGGCCAGGACGAACTTGGCGTAGTGCAGGCCCACCGCCCGACTGCTGTAGCCGAAGGCCTTGAGCAGGCCGATCTGCTCGCGCTCGGCCTGGATCATCCGCGCGATGACGATGTACAGGAGAAAGGCGGCGACGCCGAGGAAGATCGGCGGCACCACCCGCCGGGAAGCCTTGAGGCCCTCGATCTCCTCGCTGATGAAACGGTTGGACAGCTGGTCGGCCAGGCCGAAGGCGCCGCTGCTGCCATAGGGCGCGAGCAGGCGCTCCAGGCCCTCGAGCACTTCGGCCAGGCGGGCGTCGCGGCTCAGGGCCAGCAGCGCCTGGTTGAACGCGCCGTCCAGGTCGAAGGCCGCGGCCAGGGCCTCCTCGTTCATCCACAGCACGGCGAAGCGCGCGTCGTCCGGGGCCAGCTCGCCCGGCGCCACGGCGTAGAGAAACTCCGGGGCCTGGGCCAGGCCGACGATGCGCAGGGTGCGTCGTGCGCCGTTGAGATTGACCCGCAGCGGGTCGCCGGGCGCCAGGCCCCGGGCCACGGCGAAACCGTGCAGCAGCAGGACCTCGTCGCGGCGCGCGGGGTCGAGCCGGCGCCCCTCCACCAGGTGAACCGCGTTCAGTCGCGGCGGGCGCAAGGCCGGCAACGACACGGCCTGGGCGCGGATCGGCACCGCCACCCCCGGCAGGTCGATCAGCGCGCCGCCGCTGATGCGTCCCTCGACGGCGGCGACCCCAGGCAGCGCGGCGACCTGCCCGAGCAACTGGCGCGGCGCCCGCTTGACCGGAGCGAACACCTCGGCCAGGCGATAGCGCTGGTAGTAGGCGCGCTTGCTGTCCTCCAGGGAGTTGACCAGGCCGTCCATCATCACCAGCAACAGCACGCCGAGGGCGATGACCACGGCGATGGCCAGGGCCTGGCCGCGCACCCGGTACAGGTCGCGCAGCAGCTTGCGGTCGAGGGGGCTCATGGCTGACGCCGTCCTGCCTTCACCAGGCGATCTCTTCGGCCGGGCGCTTGTCGGCGTTGCGCTCGACCTGGCGGATGCGCCCGTCGGCGAAGTGCAGGACGCGGTCGGCCATGGCCGCGGTGGCGGCGGCGTGGGTGATGATCAGCACGCTGGTGCCGAGTTCCTGGTTGATGTCCTGCAGCACCCGCAGCACGGCGCGTCCGGTCTCGCTGTCGAGGGCGCCGGTGGGTTCGTCGCAGAACAGCACGGTCGGGCGCTTGGCGATCGCCCGGGCGATGGCCACGCGCTGCTGCTCGCCGCCGGACAGTTGCGCCGGGAAGTGCTGCAGGCGCTGCTGCAGGCCGACCAGGGCCAGGGCCTCGGCCGGCGCCAGCGGGTCGTCGGCGATCTCGGTGACCAGCTCGACGTTCTCCTCGGCGGTGAGGCTGGGCATCAGGTTGTAGGACTGGAACACGAAGCCGACATGCCGCCGGCGGTACTGGGTGAGCTGGCCGTCGCTCATGGCCGTCAGCTCCTGCTCGAAGAAGTGCACGCTGCCGGCGCTCGGCCGGTCCAGGCCGCCGAGGATGTTGAGCAGCGTCGACTTGCCGCTGCCGGAGGCGCCGAGCAGCACCACCAGCTCGCCGCCGGGCAGCTCCAGATCGACCCCGCGCAGCGCGCGCACGGCCGACGGGCCCTCGCCATAGACCTTGGTGACCCCCCGGGTGCGGAACACCGCCGCTGCGCTGTTGCTGGAACTGGCCATATACCCCTCAGTATGGGCGCTGGCGCCCCGGGGTCGAGAAAGCCGCAACTTTGTGCAAGCGCGGACCAGCCAAGGCGGCGCAGACTGACGGCCATTCACCGGGAGTCGTGCGATGAGCCTGTCGTTGTATCTGTTGACCGTCCTGATCTGGGGCACCACCTGGATCGCCATCAAGCTGCAGATGGGCGAGGTGGCGATCGCCGCGTCCATCGCCTACCGCTTCGCCCTGGCCGCGGCGGTGCTGTTCGCCGTGCTGCTGCTCAGCGGCCGGCTGCAGAAGCTCGACCGCCGTGGTCAGCTGATCTGCCTGGTGCAGGGGCTGTGCCTGTTCTGCATCAACTTCCTGTGTTTCTACACCGCCAGCCAGTGGATCCCCAGCGGCCTGGTGGCGGTGATTTTCTCCACCGCGACGCTGTGGAATGCGCTGAACGCCCGGTTGTTCTTCAAGCAGCGGATCGCCGCCAACGTGCTGGCCGGCGGCGCCCTGGGCCTGGCCGGCCTGGCCCTGCTGTTCTGGCCGGAGCTGGCCGACCATCCGGCCAGCCGCGAATCGCTGCTGGGCATCGGCCTGGCGCTGCTCGGCACCCTGTGCTTCTCCGCTGGCAACCTGCTCTCCAGCCTGCAGCAGAAGGCCGGCCTCAAGCCGCTGACCACCAATGCCTGGGGCATGCTCTACGGCGCGCTGATGCTGGTGGCGATCTGCCTGGTCAGTGGCACGCCGTTCGGCTTCGAGTGGAGTACACGCTATGTCGGCTCGCTGCTGTACCTGGCCATCCCCGGCTCGGTGATCGGCTTCACCGCCTACCTGACCCTGGTCGGCCGTCTCGGCCCGGAGCGCGCGGCCTATTGCACCGTGCTTTTCCCGGTGGTGGCGTTGAACATCTCGGTATTCGCCGAGGGCTATCAGTGGAGTGCGTCGGCGCTGCTCGGCCTGCTGCTGGTGATGCTCGGCAACGTGCTGGTGTTCAGGAAGCCCAGGCCGGCCGCGCCGCTGGCGCAGGGCCTGGGATTGGGCCGCTAGGCGAAGCACAGGGGTAGGGTGCGCCGTGCGCACCCAGCACCCCGCGGCCCGGTCACCCGCACTCAGTGCCAGCTGGAGCGGGCTTCCCAGGCGCGGAACTTGTCGGCGGGCAGCGGCTGGCTGATGGAGAAGCCCTGGGCGATGTCGCAGCCGAAGTTGCCCAGGCGGGTCAGGGTCTCGTGGTTCTCCACGCCCTCGGCGACCACCTCCAGGTCGAGGTTGTGGGCCAGCTCGACGATGGAACGTACGATCTTCGCCGAGTCATCGTCGTCGCTGAGCATGCCGCTGACGAAGGACTGGTCGATCTTCAGCGAGTCCACCGGCAGTCGTTGCAGGTAGGCCAGGGAGGAGTAGCCGGTGCCGAAGTCGTCGATGGTCAGGCGGCTCTCCAGGTTCCTCAGCTGCACCAGGGTTTCCAGCGCCGTCACCGGGTCGTCCATCAGCGCGCTCTCGGTCAGCTCGAATTCGATCCAGTCCGGCTCGGCCCCCCAGGTGGCGAAGGCGCCGCGTACCCGTTCCACCAGCTTGGGATCGCGCAGGTCGCGGGCCGACAGGTTGACCGAGATCGGCCGGCTGTCGCCTTCCTCGCGCCAGGCGTAGCCCTGGCTCAGGGCATGATCCAGCACCCAGTAGGTCAGCGGGGTGATCAGTCCCGAGCTTTCCGCCAGCTTGATGAAGTCGTTGGGCGGCAGCAGCCCGTGCTGCGGGTGCTGCCAGCGCACCAGGGCCTCGGTGCCGCAGACCAGACGGCTGGCGATCTGCAGCTTGGGCTGGTAGTACAGCAGCAACTGGTTGCCGTCGATGGCTCGGCGCAGGTCGCTCATCAGGGTCAGGTGCTGCGCGCATTCGCGGTCCAGACCGCCGTGGAACAGGGCGTAGCCGTTGCCCGAGCGCCTGGCCTGATCCTGCGCGCTGCCGGCCCGCCGCAGCAGGGTGTCGGCGTCGGTGCCGTGCCCCGGATAGAGGGCGATGCCGATGCTGGCGCGGGCATCGAGGCACAGCCCGGACAGGTCGACCGGCTCGTACAGCGCCACCAGGATCTGTTGCGCCAGCTGGGCCGCCTGCTCGGCGCCGCCGCTGGGCATGAGCACGGCATATTCCTTTTCGCCGATGCGCGCCACCGGGCAGCAGGCGCCGACGGCCTGCTGCAGGCGGGCGGCGATGGCCTGTTGCAGGCGGTCGCCTTCGCGATAGCCGAGGGTGTCGTTGATCTCCTGGTTGCTGCCGACTTCCAGGCGCAGTAGGCCGAGCGGGTGGTGCTCCTGCCTGGCCCGGGCGATCGCCTCTTCCAGCAGTTCGCCCAGGCGCAGGCGGTTCGGCAGGCCGGTGAGGCAGTCGGTAAAGGCCATGCGCCTGATGGTGGCCTCGGCCTGCAGCGCCCTGGCCCGGGTGCGCAGGGTGGCGATGCCGAAGCCCAGGTCGTTGGCCGTGGCGAACAGCAGGTCGACTTCCCGGGCGTCGAAGGCGTCGGCCTCCGAGGCCATGATCACCAGCTTGCCCAGCGGCGCGCCGTCGAGGCGCAGCGGCAGCACGATCGAGGCGGCGAAGCCGCGCCGGCTGGCTTCCTCGCGCAGCGGCAGGGGTGGCCCATCGGGGCGCTCGCGGATCACCAGCGGCCGTCCGTCCGCCAGCTCCTGGTCCAGCTTGCGGATATAGGCCTGGCCATCGGCGCTGGCCGCCCAGGCCTGGCCGATGGCGAGAAAACCCTTGTCGACGCCGGCATAGGCGACATGCCGGGACGGTTGTGCGGGGGCCTCACCGGGGTAGCTGACCCAGGCCAGGCGGTAGCCGCAGTCGTCGACCAGGACCCGGCAGATTTCCTGCAACAGCGCCGGTTCGTCGCTGGCATGAATGAGCGCATGGTTGACCGCCACCCGCGTCGCCAGGGCGCGGTTGAGGCGCTGCACCTCCTGCTCCGCCAGGGCACGGCGGGTTTCGAGGCGCAGGGTCTGGAGGCCGAAGGCCAGGTCCTCGGCGGCCTCGCCGAGCAGGTCCAGCTCCTGCTCACCGAAGGCATCCGGCTCCGGCGCGCCGATGCCGAGGGCACCGAAGATCTCGCCCTCGACCCGCAGCGGCAGCGACAGTACCGAGGCGATCCTGTGCTGGATGGCGCCCTCGCGCCAGCGTGCGGTGTCCGGGTCGGTCAACAGGTTGCGCGACAGGGTCAGGCGACCGGTGCGGATCGCCGTGGCGGTGGGCGCCCGGCCCCGTTCATTGTCGCCCCAGGAAATGTTCAGCGAGTCGATATAGGCCTTCTCGACCCCGGCGAAGGCCACCGGGGTGATCGACTTCGCCGCATCCGTCTCGGCACGGCCGACCCAGGCCAGGCTGTAGCCGCATTTCTCGACGATGATCCGGCAGATGTCCTGCAGCAGGCTGGCTTCGTCCTTGGCGCGCAGCAGGGCGCGGTTGCAGCCGCTGAGGGTGCGTAGCGCACGGGTGAGTTGCTGGTGCTCCTGGTTGGTGGCGCTTGGTTCTGGCATGGCTGGCCTCCAACCCATGCACGACCTGGCTTGAGTATAGAGCCACCCTGCAGGTGCCGGGTTCCGCGCGCCGAGGCGGCTGCGCCCGCCATGGCGGGCGCTAGCCTCTGCTACTGGTTGCGTGGGTCATCCGCTGGATCGTGATAGCTGATGCCCCAGGGGCCGGTGCCATGCAGCTGCAGGACGGCTTCCTCGGCGCGGGTGCCCGCGGACATGGCCATGCCCGCAGGAATGACCAGGCTGTCGCCGGCCCGGTAGGTCGTGGCCTTGGCCGGGTCGAGGTTGTCGCCGGTGCCGAGGTAGAAACTGCCCGAGAGCACGGTGACCCGTTCGGTGGTGGGGTGGGTATGCACGCCTACGCTCGAGTTGGCGGGCAGTTTCAGGCGGAAGGTAAAGGGGCCGGCGGCCTTGGGGTCGCCCTCGATGACCGCCATCATCGCGCCCGGGCCCACCGAAGGCGCCGCGGACCATTGCAGTTCGGACGCTTTGGCGGCGATCAAGGCGCCTTCTTCGGCCGCGGTCGCAGGCATCAGCCAGGTGGCGCCCAGCATGCTCAGGGCTACGGCGAGGGTGTTCAAGTGGCTCATGATGGTTTCCTCTTGCAGGGTTGAGCCGGGTGGGCTCATCGTCATGCAGGCAACCCGGGAATCACTGCACCCGAGGGGGCTCTGGGCGATCGAGTCCTATCGAATTCTAGTGCCGACGATAGCCGGGGGGCAGGGCCCGCTTATGCCAGTTTGGAACAGTTCCAGAACGCCGCGCTATGGCCTGCCAGGCCAGGGGGCGGGGCGGCAGGCCAGGCCCGTTTCCGGCATGGCCCGCAGGCGGCTGAGCAGCTGGCCGCTGGCCACTACTGTGGCCGGCTGCAGCGGGCAGCCACTGGCGCCAAGGGCCTCGGCCAGCCAGGTGTTGCAGGTGCGTCGCAGCGAGTAGCGGCCTTCGGCCCGATAGAAACGGCTGTCGCGGTACAGCCCCGGCCCGAGGTCGTCCAGCCGGCCTGGCGCCGGGCGACTGAAGCTTGCGCCGATAAACGCGAGCAGCCGCCGGTAGCCTGGTGCGTCCAGGTGCACGGCGATGAACTCGCCCTCGTCCATGTGCCGCGGATCGACGCTGATGCCGCGTACATGCAGTACCGCCGGCGTTGGCCCGAGCAGCGCCTTGAGGGCCAGGCCGAGGCCGGCCTGCGGAGTCCGGTAGAAGGCTTCGTCGCCCCAGCCGAGTTCGACCCACTCGCCCTGACCGATCGTTTCGCCCAGCGCCGGAAGCGCCTGCAGCAGATCGTTGCGGGCGATCAGCAGGCCGGCATGCAGGCCGTGATCCAGCACCAGAACCAGCCGCCCTTCCTCGGTCATCGCCGGGCCAGATGCTGGCGCCGGCGCGACGGCGCAGCCGCACAGGATCAGGCCCAGAAGCAGCACAGTCAGGCTCGGCCTCACGGGGCTCGCGCGCCTTCGCCGTGATTCAGGAGGCGCTGGTCAGTTGCTGGTAGAGCTCCCAGGCGCTGCGCTCGACCCAGCATTCGGCCAGGCGGCCGTCGCGCACCGTCCAGATGGCGACACCGCTGAAGCAGATATCGCGACCGTCGGCCGGCGTGCCGAGCATGCCGTTGTTGCGCCCCGAGCACAGCCAGCGTGATACCACGCGGTCACCGCCGGGGCTGGCGAACACGTCCTGGCTGTCGGTGCGCGCATCCAGCAGCAGGGTCTGAAAGGCCTTGACCCAGGCCTTGAAGGCATCGCGGCCGCGAACGGTCTGGCCACCGGAGGTGATGACGTAGTCCTCGGTCATCAGCTCGTCGATGGCGTCCAGGTCATGGGGCGGTTGCCATACCCGGTCGAGAAAGGTCAGGGCCAGTTGCTCGGCCTGGCGGCTGGCGGCGGCGTCGAATGGCTGGGTCATCTCGGGGACTCCCGTGCAGTGGCAGGTCGAAAGTCGCTGGTGCGGCGAGCGGCATCAGCGGCAAAGTATCGCCATTGTTATACACCCGGTTTTTTCGACCTGGCCAGGCTCCGGGGGGCGGCCTGGCTCAGAGCTGAAGGTTCAAGCCGAAGCGCCTTTTCAGCAGCAGGGCCAGCAGGCTTCTGGGCAGCAGCGCGGCCAACAGCGGCATGCTGCGGCTGCCGTTGCCCAGGCGCAGCAGCGTCGGGCGCTTGCGCCGTTGCACGGCGGCCAGCAGGTCGCCGGCGAACCGCCCGGCGGGGGTCGGATTGTTCTGGGAGGCCTTGGCCCGCGCGCGAATGCCCGCGCGGACCGGCCACCAGGGCGAGCCTTCGGCGATCAGCTGTTCCGCCTCGCGGCTGGCGTTGACGGCGAAGCTGGAGGCGATGGCGCCGGGCTGCACTTCCATCAGCTCGATGGAGAAGGGCGCCAGCTCCAGCCGCAGGGCGTCGGACAGGGCATGCACGGCCGCCTTGGAGGCGCAGTAGGCGCCGGCGAAGGGAGTCGCCAGGACGCCGGAGACGCTGCCGATGTTGACCACCAGGCCGCGGCTCTGGCGCAGCAGCGGAAACAGCGCGCGGGTGACGCCGACCAGCGCGAACACGTTGGTCTCGAACTGCCGTCGCATCGCCTCGACGCCGCCGTCGAGCAACGGGCCCATGGCGCCGTAGCCGGCATTGTTGATCAGCACATCGAGGCCGCCGGCTTCCTGCTGCAGGCGCACGGCCAGTTGCTCGAGCGCCGCCCCATCGTTGACATCCAGCTGCACCGCGGTGAACCCCGCGGCCTCCAGCGTGGCGAGGTCTGCGGCCTTGCGTGCGCTGGTCCAGACCCGATAGCCGGCGCCATGGAAGGCATCGGCCAGGGCGCGACCGATGCCGCTGGAGCATCCGGTGATCAGGACGACGGGCTGGCTCATGGGTGCTTCCTTTCAGTGGGAGATAAATCGCGGACGCGGCTCGCTGCGGCGGCCCGTTCAGTCGGCGAAGTGGCCCTGCAGGCGTTCGGCGCGGAACTCCAGGGTGCTGGCGCGGTAACCGCTGCGCAGGGTCGGCAAGGGCAGGCAGTCCTGCCAGGTGGCGCCGGGGAGCAGGTCGCCGGGACCGCTGTAGCGCGGCGAGTCATACAGCTGGCGAGCCAGGTTGACGGTCTCCCCGGGGCGGTAGGCGGCGACCTGCCAGTGCAGCTCCTGCAGGGTGGCGTCGCTGCCATTGCTCAGCTCCAGGGCCAGCGGGCGATTGCCCGGGCAGCGCTCGGGGGCGTACTCCAGGCGCAGCTGCAACTGGCCCAGGCGCTGCGATTCGCGGCTTTCCTGCCAGATCACCCAGCTGGCGACCAGGCCCAGGCCGAGCAGCGCAGCCATGGAGATCGGCAGGGCCCTGCTCGGGTAGCGGAGCAGCAGGATCAGCCAGGTCAACAGCAGAAAAGCGCCGATAAGCATGGGGGCGACCTTGATGGACGGACACCGATCCATCCTACACAAGGCCGAGCCGGCGGGCATGTCTGGCGGCGGGAAAAACCTCGCCGAGGCTCAGTCCTGCGGCTGGTCGCGCAGGAACACCAGCTTGTCCGCGTTGGACTGCTCCGCGGCGAAGCGGTAGCCCTGGTAGTTGAAGTCCTTGAGGCCTTCCGGGTCGCTCAGGCGCTCCTTGATCACGTAGCGGGCCATCAGCCCGCGGGCCTTCTTGGCGTAGAAGCTGATGATCTTGTACTGGCCGTTCTTCAGGTCCTTGAACTCGGTGTCGATGATCCGCGCGTCCAGGGCCTTGCGCTTGACCGCGCCGAAGTACTCGGTGGAGGCCAGGTTGAGCAGCACCCGGTCGCCCTGGGCCGCCAGGGCCTCGTTCAACCAGCCGCTGATGCGTTCGCCCCAGAAGGCGTAGAGGTCCTTGCCACGCGGGTTGGCCAGCTTGGTGCCCATCTCCAGGCGATAGGGTTGCATCAGGTCCAGCGGGCGCAGTACGCCGTACAGCCCGGAGAGCATGCGCAGATGCCGCTGGGCGAAGTCGAAGTCCTCCTCGCTGAAGGATTCGGCATCGAGCCCGGTGTAGACGTCGCCCTTGAAGGCCAGCAGTGCCTGCTTGGCGTTCTCGGGGGTGAAGGACGGGGTCCAGCTGCCGAAGCGCGCGGCGTTCAGGCCGGCGAGCTTGTCCGACAGGTGCATCAGCTCGGCGATCTGCGCGGGGCTGAGGTCGCGCAGCTGGGCGATCAGGTCCTGAGCGTGGTCGAGGTGTTCGGGTTGGGTGTAGCGTGGGGTCGCCGGCGGCGTCTCGTAGTCGAGGGTCTTGGCCGGGGAAATCACCATCAGCATCGGGCGGCTCCTTGAAGTCTTGGCGGCGATTCTAGGCCGAGTGGGGGCTACGGCTCTACCTATCGCTGCGATGCACTGCCCGATGGTCGCCCCGCCGATCCGCCGGCATGGGTTGACCTGGGGGCCGCCCCGGCCTTTTAGTGTGGGCAGGAACCTATGGGCTACAAGGAGTCCTGATGAGCGCTTGCAACCATTCCCGCTGGGAACCATCCCACGACTACCGTCCGCTGGAGAGTCGCGCCGAGCGCCAGGCCTGGCGGGTGGCGGCACTGACCGGGGCGACCATGCTGGTGGAGATCGCCGCCGGTTACGCCTTCAACTCCATGTCCCTGCTGGCGGACGGCTGGCACATGGCCTCGCACATGCTCGCCATCGGCCTGACCGCCCTGGCCTATCTGCTGGCGCGGCGTTACGCCAACGACCCGCGCTTCGCCTTCGGCACCTGGAAGGTGGAGGTGCTGTCCGGTTTCGCCAGCTCGCTGCTGTTGCTGGTGGTGGTGGCGATGCTGGCTTTCGAATCCCTGTGGCGGCTGTGGCAACCGCAGGAGATCGCCTTCGACCTGGCCCTGCTGGTGGCGGTGATCGGCCTGCTGGTCAACCTGGCTTCGGCCTGGCTGTTGCGCGATCAGCATGAGCACAGCCACGTCCATGCTCACGGCGACCACGACCACGACCACGACCACGACCATTCCCATGGCCGCGACCTCAATCGCCACGCCGCCTTTCTCCACGTGCTGGCCGATGCCCTGACGTCGGTGGCGGCCATCGTCGCGCTGCTCGGCGGCTGGCTGTTCGGCTGGAACTGGCTGGACCCGCTGATGGGGGTGATAGGCGCGGTGATCATCGCGATCTGGGCCAAGGGCCTGCTGCTGGACACGACCAAGGTGCTGCTCGACCGCGAGATGGACAGCCCGGTGGTGGCGCGGGTGCGGCAGACCCTGGAACAGGAACCGGATACCGAACTGGCGGACCTGCACCTGTGGCGGGTGGGGCGCGCGCAGTTCGCCTGCATCGTCAGCGTGGTGACCCATGGCAATGGTTCGGCCGATCGTTACAAGGCGCGCCTGGCGAATATTCGCGAGCTGGTGCACGTCACGGTCGAGGTCAACCGCTGTGCTGCTGTCGAAGGTTGAAGAACGGCAAAAGTGCGTTTTCTGGCGTCAATTACGCCGATAGGACTTCCGACTTTAACGAGGCACAGGGTACTCGCCAAGCATTATTCGTCCTCAGGCAAAATAAACTTCAAAAAACTGAAAAGTCGTTTTCCTGTCATCTTTTTTGGAGTAATTAAAAAGCAAGACCGCCGAACCCTGCAGACAGGTGGCGGCCACCGGCCCCCATCCTGCTTGCACTTTCTCAGCCCCGTCTGAGACGTCGGCGGCCTCCCGCGGCGGAGCGCTGCACTGGCATTCCGTCGCATGGCTACTAGAAGAAGGTGACCGAGTATGGATGACCATGGATGCTCTACGCGCACCGCTCCGACCCTCTACGCTCTCGACACCAATGTCCTGATCCACGACCCCAATGCGTTGCTGAATTTTCAGGAACACCACGTCGCCATCCCGATGACCGTGCTGGAGGAACTGGACAAACTGAAGACCGGTAAAGCCGGCGTCGCCGCCGAATGTCGCCAGGCCATTCGTCTGATCGACAAGATTCTCGGCAGCGCCGCGCCCGACGAAGTCGAACTTGGCGTACCCATCCAGCGGGAGAAGAGCGGGCCCTGCGGGTTCCTGTCGATTCTCATGAGCAAGAGCGCCTCGCCGATCACCTGGCTGCCGGAAGACCTCAACGACAACAAGATCATCAACCAGTTGGTCGAGCTCAAGTCGCGGCGTCCGGGCATGTCCGTGGTGCTGGTGACCAAGGACATCAACATGCGCCTGAAGGCGCGCGCCTGCGGCATCGATTCGGAGGACTATCACACCGACCAGCTGGTCGATGACGTGTCCCTGCTGTCCCAGGGCTACCACAGCATGGACGGCTCGTTCTGGGACCGCGTGAGCACCGTGGAGACCCGTCAGGACCATGGTCGCACCTGGCACCGCGTGCAGCTCACCGACAACCTGCCGGCGGTGCACGTCAACGAGTTCATCGTCGACGAACAGGGCTTCGTCGGCTGGATCAAGGGCATCGAGGGCAGTGAGCTGGTGATTCTCGACCTGCACCAGGAGCCCTTGATGCATCAGGAGGCCTGGGGCCTGCGTCCGCGGGACATCTACCAGGCTTTGGCGTTGTACGCCCTGCTGGACCCGGACATCCACCTGGTCAACCTGTCCGGCGCCGCCGGTTCGGGCAAGACCATCCTGGCCCTGGCCGCGGCCATCGAGCAGACCATGGTCAGCAAGCGCTATCGGCGCATCATCGCCACCCGCAGCGTGCAGGGGCTCGATCAGGAGATCGGCTTCCTGCCCGGTACCGAGGCGGAGAAGATGGAGCCCTGGCTCGGCGCCATCACCGACAACCTGGAAGCGCTGCATATGGAGGACGAGAACACCCACGGCAGCGTCGACTACATCCTGCAGAAGGTGCCGCTGCAGTTTAAATCGCTGAACTACATCCGCGGCCGCAGCTTCCAGCAGAGCCTGATCCTCATCGACGAGTGCCAGAACCTCACCCCGCACCAGATGAAGACTATCATCACCCGCGCCGGCAGCGGCTCCAAGGTGGTCTGCCTGGGTAACCTGGCGCAGATCGACACCCCCTACCTGTCGGCGCCCAGCTCAGGGCTGACCTACCTCACCGAACGCTTCAAGGATTTCGAACACGGCGTGCACATCACCCTGCAAGGGGTGCCGCGCTCGATCCTCGCCGAGTTCGCCGAAAGCCATATGTGACGCTCGCTCAAACCCATCCGCCGCGCCGGGGCTTTCCCGGCGCTCGCTCCAGACCCAGCATTCCTGTCCCGACCCTTGGCATTCACAGGTGCCGAAAGCTGACTCGCGGGTTTACAATCGGCGGATACCCGCCTGGAGCAAGCCTGTGTTGACCCATCTCGATTCCCAAGGTCGCGCCAATATGGTCGATGTCAGCGACAAAGCCCTGACCGTCCGTGAAGCCGTGGCCGAAGCCCGGGTGCGCATGCGCCCGCAGACCCTGAAGATGATCGTCGACGGCGATCACCCCAAGGGCGATGTGTTCGCCGTGGCACGCATCGCCGGCATCCAGGCGGCGAAGAAGACCGCCGACCTGATCCCCCTGTGCCATCCGCTGATGCTCACCAGCGTCAAGGTCGAACTGGCCGCCGAGGGCAGCGACGCGGTGCGCATTACCGCGCGCTGCAAGCTGACCGGGCAGACCGGTGTGGAGATGGAGGCGCTGACCGCCGCCAGCGTCGCCGCGCTGACCATCTATGACATGTGCAAGGCGGTGGACCGCGGCATGCTGATCGAAAGCGTGCGCCTGTTGGAGAAACTCGGTGGCAAGAGCGGCCACTACAAGGCCGAGGACGAACAATGATCCGCGTGCAGTATTTCGCCCGTTACCGCGAGGCGCTGGGCCTGGACGGTGAGCAGCTGCGCGACAGCCAGGACTTCGCCACCCTCGACGACCTGCGCCGGCACCTGCTGGCCCGGGGCGGGGTGTGGCAGGTGCTCGCCGAGCAGAACCTGATGTGCGCGCGCAACCAGGAGCTGTGCAGCCTCGACGAACCTCTGGAGGAGGGCGACGAGGTGGCCTTCTTCCCCACCGTGACCGGGGGCTGAGCATGGCCATTCGAGTGCAGGTCGAGGCCTTCGATCCGGGGGTCGAAACCAATGCGCTGCACGCGGCCAACGTCGGCGTCGGTGCGGTGGTCAGCTTCGTCGGCTACGTGCGCGACTTCAACGAGGGCCGCGAGGTCGGCGGCATGTTCCTCGAGCACTTCCCCGGCATGACCGAGAAGGCCCTCGGCAAGATCGCCGAGGAGGCCGGGCAGCGCTGGCCGCTGCTGAATATTCAGATCATCCACCGCATCGGTCGCCTGGAGCCGGGCGAGCCGATCGTCTTCGTCGGCACCAGCAGCGCCCACCGCCAGGCGGCGTTCGACGCCTGCGCCTTCGTCATGGACTACCTGAAGACCCGCGCGCCGTTCTGGAAGAAGGAAGACACCAGCGAAGGCCCGCGCTGGGTCGAGGGCCGCGCCAGCGACCAGGATGCCGCCGAGCGCTGGCGCAAGGCCTAGCGCTCAGGCGCGTAATCGTGACGGCGACAGCCGCTCGGCGCTGACGCCGAAGCCGGTCAGCTGCGCCGGCAACTGCGCCCCGCGCACCAGGGCGGCGCAGGCCTGGCCCATCGCCGCCGAAGTCTGGATACCGTAGCCGCCCTGGGCGGCGACCCAGAAGAACCCCTGCCCCCCTGGCTCGTAGCCGCCGACCAGGTCGCCGTCGGCGACGAAGGAGCGCAACCCGGCCCAGCTGTGTTGCGGGCGACGAATGTGCAAGTCGGTTGCCTGCTCGATGCGGTAGATGGCGGTGGCGATGTCCAGTTCCTCCGGCTGCACGTCATGGGGCTCGACCGGGTCGGCATTGGCCGGCGAGCCGAGCAGCAGACCGGCATCGGGCTTGAGGTAGAAGCTGTCGTCGAGGGCCAGCAGCATCGGCCAGCTGTGCACATCCAGCTGCGGCGGCGGGGCGAAGGTGAAGGCCGAGCGGCGCTTGGGCACCAGCCCCAGAGGCCTGACCCCGGCCAGCTCGGCGATCCGGTCGCACCAGGCGCCAGCGGCATTCACCAGGGGGCGGGCGTGGTAGTGCTGCTCGCCGCACTGCACGTGCCAGGTTTCGCCGCGCCGCTCGATGGCGGTCACCTCGCGGTTGCAACTGATCTGCCCGCCATGCTGGCGGATGCCGCGCAGGTAGCCCTGATGCAGGGCGTGGGTATCGATGTCGGCGGCAGTGGGGTCGTAGAAGGCGCCGAAGACTCGCTCCCGGCGCAATGCCGGCAGCAGGGTGCAGGCCTGTTCGGGCGTCAGCCGCCGGGTCTCGGCCACGCAGGCCCTGGCGGCCTGGTACTGGCGCTCGAACTCCTCCGGATCGCCGTTGAAATCCACCGTCAGCTCGCCGCGCGGGCTGAGCAGCGGCTGCTCGGCGAAGCCGGGCGGCGGGGCGTCGTAGAAGGCCCGGCTGGCGGCGGTCAGCGCGCGCACATGGGGCGGGCCGTAGGCCACGGTATAGAGCGCGGCCGAGCGCCCGGTGGCGTGATAGCCGGGCTGCGCCTCGCGCTCGAGCACCTGCACCCGGCCGTGGGGCGCCAGCCAGTAGCCGGTGGAGGCGCCGGCGATGCCGGCACCGATGATCAGGTAGTCCGCTTCATGCATGGCGATGGCTCCTTGCGTGGGGGCCGGCGCTGTCTAGTGATTGCGCAACGCCGGCAGAACGGCCAGCAGGCCTTTGGGCAGGTGGGTGCGCAGGCCGCCGCTCAGCCGCTGGCGATGGCGCTGGTAGAGCAGGCCGAGGCCGATCACCGCCAGGCCGATCAGGCTGAGCAGGATGGGAAACAGCAGCGAATCGGCGAACACCTCGTAGGCCAGATGGCCCAGATAGCCGGCCACGCCGAGCGCGCCGAACACCATGAACTGCACCCGACGCAGCAGCACGGCCAGGGCCATCAGCACCAGGTTGATCAGGCAGTAGAGGGCCTTGCCCAGTTCGCTGTCGCTGTCCATCAGGCTCAGGCCGCCCCAGAACGCGGCGAGTCCGGCGAGGTAGCCCCAGAAGGCATAGTCCTGGCGCGTGCGGCCATCCAGGCCGAGGCTGGCCAGCAGCAGTCCCAGGCCGAACCAGAGTGACACCCAGCGGCGCTGCTCCCAGTCGAACGGGCTGCCATAGAAGAGCTCGGTGAGGTCCATGGACATGAACCAGAGCGCCACGGCCATCGGCATGACGATGAAGGGAAGCGGCAGCAGGCGCAGCATCAGCGCGCCGACCAGCAGCGTCGCGGCCTCCATGGCCAGCCAACCGCCCTGTACGTAGCGGTAGTAATGCTGGTAATCGTGCTGCTCGTCCTCCAGTGGCCACAGGCCACTCAGGCGTTGCACGGCGAACACCGCCAGCGGTGTGAGGCTGACCGCCACGGCACCGAGCAGGCCGCCGGGAATCTGCTGACCGTGGCGCCACAGGCCGAGCCCGCACGCGCTGAACAGTCCCATGTAGCCGAGGGCGAGCAACAGCAGTGCGCCATCGCCCACCTGCATCCAGGCCTCGGTCAGCAGCCAGCCGAGGGCGCCGATGATCAGCACGGCGCCGCAGTAGTAGCTGACGTGGGCGAGCTGGAAACTGGCGTGCGGCGGCGCGCTGTGCTCGAGGAACTGCAGCAGGGCCCGGGCCTGGCCGGGCTGCAGGATGCCGGCGGTGGTCGCCCGGTCGAGGTCGGCGGCAGTGAGCTTGACGGACATGCTGTGGCTCCTCCCTTTCCCTGATGGACGCCGGTTGCGCCGCTGCGGGGCACAAAAAAGGCGAAGCATCCGCTTCGCCTTGTCATGCGCCGTCAGTGCTTGCGCGGCACCGGCTTGAGCAACTCGTCCGGCGGCATCTCGCAGTTGATCTTGCGCCCGAGCAGCTCTTCGATCGGCGGCAGGGCGAAGGCGTCGTCCTCGCCGGCGAAGCTGATCGAGGTGCCGCTGCTGCCGGCGCGGCCGGTGCGGCCAATGCGGTGCACGTAGTCGTCCGGGTCTTCCGGCAGGGTGAAGTTGATCACGTGGCTGATGCCTTCGACGTGGATGCCGCGGCCAGCCACGTCGGTGGCCACCATCACCTTGATCTTGCCTTCGCGGAAGCCTTCCAGGGCGCGGATGCGCTTGTGCTGCGGCACGTCGCCGGACATCTGCACGGCGCTGATGCCGTCGCGGGTCAGGCGTTCCTCGATGCGCCGCACCTCGTCCTTGCGGTTGGCGAAGACCATCACCCGGCTCCAGTCGTTCTGGGTGATCAGGTTGTACAGCAGCTTGTACTTGTCGGCGCCGGCCACCGCGTAGACGTGTTGCTCGACCGTGTCGCTGGCGACGTTTTCCGGCTCGATCTCGACGATGGCCGGGTTGACCGTCCACTGCTTGGCCAGGTTCATCACGTCTTCGGTGAAGGTGGCGGAGAACAGCAGGGTCTGGCGTTCGCCCTTCATCGGGGTCTGGCGGATGATCTGCCGGACCTGGGGGATGAAGCCCATGTCGAGCATGCGGTCGGCCTCGTCGAGCACCATCACCTCGACCATGTCCAGGTGCACTTCGCCACGCTGGTTGAAGTCCAGCAGGCGGCCCGGGGTGGCCACCAGGATGTCGCAGAAGCGCGATTCCAGTTGCTTGAGCTGTTTGTCGAAGTCCATGCCGCCGACGAACTGCATGACGTTGAGCCCGGTGTACTTGGTCAGCTCGGCGGCATCCTTGGCGATCTGCACCACCAACTCGCGGGTCGGCGCGATGATCAGCGCCCGCGGCTCGCCCATGTAGCGCTCTTTCGGCGGCGGGGTCTGCAGCAGCTGGGTGATGATCGAGATGAGGAACGCCGCGGTCTTGCCGGTGCCGGTCTGGGCGCGGCCGATGGCGTCCTGGCCCTTGAGGGTATAGCCCAGCACGCCGGCCTGGATCGGCGTGCAATAGGGGAAGCCGAGGTCGTGGATGGCGTGCATCAGCTCCGGGGCGAGCTTGAAGTCATGGAAGCGGGTCTTGCCTTCGGCCGGCTCGACCTTGAAATCTTCCAGCTTCCAGGTGTCGACGGGCTTGGCCGTGCGCGCGCGGCGGGGCTTGGCGGCGTTGTCCTTGCCATCGCGTGGGGGCTTGGCCGGCTTGCTTGCAGGTTCTTCGCTGGCCGTGTTGGCGGGCGCCGCGTCGTCGCTGCGCTTGGGCTTGGCGGGGCTGCTGGTCGATTCGGGCGAGGCGGCGTTGCCACGCGGCGTTGCGGGAGTGGCGGGCGTGCTGGGCTGCTCGCCTTCGGCTTTGCCGAACATCTTCTTGAGTGCTTTGAGCACGGTCATCTCATCAATTGGTTAAGGAGTGAACGGCGGCCAGTGTAAAGCAAGAAACCGGCGCGGCGAAGTACCATGCTCGGGGCGCTTGTCAATGCCTGGCGCGCGATACGCCTGAATCCTCTCGCCGGTCGGCTCGATCAGTCCGGCGGCAGGTTGGCGAGCAGCAGCCGCTGGACGTTGCCGCCCATGATCGCGGCGACCTCGCTCTGGTTGAAGCCGGCCGCCAGCAGCCCTTCGGTGAGCTGGGCCAGGCCGCTGACGTCGAAGGGCGTATGCACGGTGCCATTGAAGTCAGAGCCGAGGGCGACATGCTCGACGCCGATCAGCTCGGCGCTGTAGAGGATGGCCCGGACTATGGCCTCCACCGAGGTGGCGCACACGGCCGTGTCCCAGTAGCCGATACCCACAATCCCACCGCTGGCGGCAATGGCCTTCAGGTGGCGGTCGCTGAGGTTGCGCGTACCGGGGCAGGTGCCTTCCACCCCGGTATGGGAGACCAGCAGTGGCCGCCGGGCCATGGCCAGCACGTCGTCGATCAGGGTGCGGGAGGCATGGGCCAGGTCGATCAGCATGGCCTTCTCCTCCAGGCGCGTGATCACCTGGCGGCCCAGGGGGGTCAGGCCGCCCTTGTCCAGGCCATGGGCCGAACCGCCGACTTCGTTATCGAAGAAGTGGGTCAGGCCGGCAATGCGGAAGCCGGCATCGTAGAGCCGGTCGAGGTTCTCCAGGCGCTCCTCGAGCGGATGCAAGCCCTCGGTGGCGAGCAGGGCGGCGACCCGTTGCGGATCCTGCTGCCAGGCCTCGACGAAGCGCTCCAGGTCGCCGCGGGTGCGGATCAGCACCAGGCGCCCGGCGCTGTTCGCGGCGGCCGACTCGAGCTTGCTCGCCTGGTACAGGGCGCGCTGCAGCAGGCTGCTCCAGGTGGCGCGCGGCCAGCGCTGGGCCATGGCCAGCAGGGTGATGTTGTCGCTGTCGGCGCCATTGCGTTCGTAGTTGAGTCCGCGTGGGGTCTTGGTCACGGTGGAGAACACCTGCAGCGCCACCCGTCCTTCGAGCTGGCGCGGCAGGTCGGAATGGCCGTAGCTGTGGCGCTGCAGCGGGTCGCGCTGCCAGAGCAATGCGTCATCGTGCAGGTCGGCGACAAACAGCCGGTCATGCAATTGCCGGGCGCCATCACCGGCCGGGTAGGGCGGTGGGCTGGCGACGCTGTTCAGCGTGCGGTCGAGGATGTGCGGCAGGGTCAAGAACACCAGGGTCGAAAGGAGCAGCAGTAGCAGGGCGATCAGCAGCTTGCGCATGTCCGGGCCATCCAGGCTTGTCGTTTTGCCGGTCACTCTACAAGAGCGTGTGTGACGATAGCAGCGCACTGGCCGCTAAACGGCGGCGGGTCAGGGCTCTATCCACACAGGCAGTTACGGCCCTGCTGCTTGGCCCGGTACAGCGCGCTGTCGGCCCGGGCGATCAGGCTCGGCAGGCTGTCCTGGTGGCGCATCTGTGTCAGGCCGATGGACAGGGTTACCCCCGGCAGCACGCCGATCGGCGCATAGAAGGAGGGAATGTGCTGCAGGGCAAGACGCAGCCGCTCGCCGATACTCCGCGCTTCCTGCTCGCCGATCTCCGGCAGCAGAATGACGAACTCCTCGCCGCCATAGCGGATCAGGCTGTCCTTGGGGCGCAACTGGCCGCGCAGGGTCTGGGCGACCAGGCTCAGCGCATAGTCGCCGGCCAGGTGGCCGTGCTGGTCGTTGTAGGCCTTGAAGTGGTCGACATCCAGCATCAGCATGCTCAGCGGCTGCTGGTTGAATGCGCAGCGGGTGCTTTCCCGGTCGAAGACATGCTCCAGCCAGCGGCGGTTGTATGCGCCGGTGAGGCTGTCGATGTTGGCGTTCTGCTCGCTGTCCAGCAGGCTTCGGTTGCCCGTGCGCACGCGCTCGCAGAGCAGGCTCAGCAGGTTGTGCATCAGGTCCGGCGATTGCTGGAACAAGTCGATCAGTGCGCTGCGGTGCAGGCGCAGCACGCGGCTCGGCTCGCTGGCCACCACGTAGGCCGAGGGTGGTTGGCTGTCGATGAGGCTGATCTCCCCGGCGCAGTCGCCCACCTGCAACGTATCCACCGGCTGGTTGTCCAGCGAACCCAGGTAGACCTTGAGCCGGCCCTTGACCAGCAGGTAGAGGTGTTCGTTGCGGTTGAACGGCGAGAGCAGTATCTCGCCGGCTTCCAGCTCGCAGGCACGGAACGCCTCGAGCACTTGGTTCACGCTGCCGGCGGCGACGTTGTTGAACAGCCGCTGCTGGCGGACGTGCTGCAGGTCGGCCTGCCACTGCGCCTCGTTCATCGCAGGCGCGAGTGACGCGGGCCATGGGGGATGGTGGGCATCGCGAACACTCCCTGTCGTATGGCGATTTCCAGTCCCGACAGTATGCCGGCCAAGCCGGGCTGGCAATCCTCTGGCCGCGACTCAATGACCGGCGGCCGAGGGTTCTGACTACCCCGTCACGTTTCGTGGCTCGGCGCGCCCGTTGGGGCGTCATGGCGCGGTGCTGGACCCCGGGGTGCGGCGGCTGAGGCGTTCTTCCAGCCATGCGGCTATGTCGCGTATTTGCTCCGGCAGGACCTCGTGGGCCATCGGGTACTCGCACCAGTTCGCGTCGACGCCCTGGGCGGTCAGATAGTCATGGGCGGTGCGGCCCAGTGCGGGCTGCACCACGTCATCGAAGGTGCCGTGCAGGCACAGCACCGGTACCTGCCTTTTGTCCTCTGTCAATTGGATGTCGTCGTTGAACGTCGGGGCGTAGGTGGACAGCGCCAGGACCCCGCCCAGCGGCCCCTGCCAGCGCAGGAACGCCGCATGCAGGACCACCGCGCCCCCCTGGGAGAACCCGGCCAGGAAGATCCGCGTCGGGTCTATGCCGCTGTCGCGCTGCGCTTCGATCAGGGCGATCACCTGCTGCGCCGAGGCTTCCAGTTGTTCCTGGTTGATTGCCCGGGCCGGACTCATGGCGAGGATGTCGTACCAGCTGGGCATGGCCCAGCCGCCGTTGATGGTCACTGCCTGGGTGGGGGCCTGGGGCAGGACGAAGCGGGTGCTGGGCAGGCGATCCTGCAGCGCTTCGGCCACCGGCAGGAAGTCGTAGCGGTCCGCGCCCAGGCCGTGCAACCAAATGACGCAGGCGTCGGCGCTGGGTGTGGGGTGAAGAATCAGGGGTTCGCTCATGTGTGGCTCCAGTTCGGTGCGGCCGCGCTCATATTGGGCGGCTGGCTTTTCGTCCAGTGACAAATATCGGAAGAAGATGTCGCAAGGTTACAAGTTTTGCGCTTGACCTGTCCGTATGGTGGTAATGGCAAGGTGCTGGTACGGGCTTTGCTACAGCCAAGTGGACTGATGACGTTGCCCGGTGCGGTAACACATTGTGCCAGGCCGGGCGCGGAACAGATGGGAAGCCAATTCGATGGGGTTTCCAAAGGTTCGCCTAGCATTGCATGTGTGGCGATGAGCAAATGGCTATCCGTCTCTGACCCATTCGACCAATGGGTGAGCGAGAGTTTTATGGCCGAAGGAAGATTCGCCAACTAGACTCTCGCACAGGTCTATCCCGCCAGTTGAGGGCGTTGCTGCAGACGCGTTCGACGTGCCCCAAAAGGGTATGGTGGTAGGGCCGAGACTCCTACACAAAAAAAGCAACTGGAGGTTTTAATGAAGATGGTGAAATCCACCCTGGCGGTACTGACTACCGCAGCCGTACTCGGGGTAAGCAGCTTCGCGCAGGCGGGCGCTACTCTGGATGCAGTGCAGAAGAAAGGTTTCGTGCAGTGCGGTATCAGCGATGGTCTGCCGGGCTTCTCCTATGCGGATGAGAAGGGCAACTACCTGGGCCTCGACGTTGACGTGTGCCGTGCCGTGGCAGCCGCTATTTTCGGTGACGCGACCAAGGTCAAGTACAGCCCGCTGACCGCCAAGGAGCGCTTCACCGCGCTGCAGTCCGGCGAAGTCGACATCCTCTCGCGTAACACCACCTGGACCAGCTCGCGCGACGCAGGCCTGGGCCTGAACTTCGCCGGCGTCAACTACTACGACGGTCAGGGCTTCCTGGTGAACAAGAAGCTTGGCGTTTCCAGCGCCAAGGAACTCGATGGCGCCACCGTCTGCATCCAGGCCGGTACCACCACCGAGCTGAACCTCTCCGACTACTTCCGCGCCAATGGCATGAAGTACACCCCGATCACCTACGATACCTCCGACGAGAGCGCCAAGTCGGTTGAGGCCGGTCGTTGCGACGTGCTGACCTCCGACCAGTCGCAGCTGTACGCGCAGCGTATCAAGCTGGCCAATCCGGAGCAGTACGTGGTGCTGCCGGAAGTGATCTCCAAGGAGCCGCTGGGCCCGGTTGTCCGCCAGGGTGATGACGAGTGGTTCAACATCGTGCGCTGGTCGCTGTTCGCCATGGTCAACGCCGAGGAGCTGGGTGTGACTTCGTCCAACGTCGTGGAAATGGCCTCGTCCACCAAGAACCCGGATATCGCTCGCCTGCTGGGCGCCGAGGGTGAGTTCGGCAAGGATCTGAAGCTGCCGAAAGACTGGGCAGTACAGATCGTCAAGCAAGTGGGTAACTACGGCGAAAGCTTCGAGCGCAACGTTGGTGCCGGCAGCGAGCTGAAGATCGAGCGTGGCCTCAACGCCCTGTGGAACAAAGGTGGTCTGCAGTACGCACCGCCGGTGCGCTGACCGTCTTTGCTGGCGTCCCATTCTGGGCCGCCAGCATCGTTCTGATTAAGTGAACCCCTTGCCCGCGGACGCGGGCAAGGGTGTTCCAAGAGGGCTCCTATGCAAAACACCGCAGATACCCCGCACCCCAAAGGCTCGGTCTGGACCGACCCCAAGGTCCGCGCATGGATTTTCCAGATTCTTGCCGTTATCGCCGTCGTGGCGATCGGTTGGTACTTGTTCGACAACACCCAGTCCAACCTGGAGAAACGCGGGATCACCTCCGGCTTCTCCTTCCTGAGCAACAGCGCCGGTTTCGGTATCGCTCAGCACCTGATCGAGTACACCGAAAGCGATACCTACGGACGGGTCTTCGTCATCGGCCTGCTCAACACCCTGCTGGTTTCGGTCATCGGCATCGTCCTGGCGACCATCCTCGGTTTTGTCCTCGGCGTCGCGAGGCTGTCTCACAACTGGCTGATCAGCCGGCTTGCCACCATCTACATCGAGACGTTTCGTAATATCCCGCCACTGTTGCAGATTTTCTTCTGGTACTTCGCGGTCATGCTGTCCCTGCCGGGACCGCGGGGCAGCCTCGAGATCGGCCAGACCTTCTTCCTCAACAGTCGCGGACTGTACATGCCGGCCCCGGGCGCGTCGGAGGCCTTTGGCACCTTCATCGGTGCACTGTTGATCGCCATTGTCAGCACCGTGCTGATCGGTCGCTGGGCCAAGGCGCGTCGGGAAGCGACGGGCAAGGTCTTCCATGTCTCCATCGCCGCGCTGGTGCTGATCATCGGATTGCCGGGGCTGGCGATCATGGTGGCGGGTAATCCGCTGGTATGGAGCACGCCCGAGCTGACCGGCTTCAACTTCACCGGCGGCTGGGTGATGATCCCCGAGCTGATCGCCCTGACCCTGGCACTGACCATCTACACCGCCGCGTTTATCGCCGAGAACGTGCGTTCCGGGATCATGGCAGTCAGCCATGGCCAGACCGAGGCGGCCCACTCCCTGGGCCTGAGTCGTGGCCTGACGCTGCGTTTCGTGGTGATTCCCCAGGCGCTGCGGGTGATCATTCCGCCGCTGACCAGCCAGTACCTGAACCTGGCGAAGAACTCCTCACTTGCGGCCGGTATCGGTTACCCGGACATGGTCTCGCTGTTCGCGGGCACCGTGCTCAATCAGACCGGCCAGGCGATCGAGGTCATCGCCATTACCATGAGCGTGTACCTGGCGATCAGCATCAGCATTTCCATGCTGATGAACTGGTACAACAAGCGCATTGCGCTGATCGAGCGGTAAGGAGCAGCCCATGCAGACTCATACATTCAAACCCGACATGCAGCCTCCGGTGCTGAGCGTCGGCGTGCTCGGCTGGTTGCGTGCCAACCTGTTCTCCAACTGGTTCAACACCCTGCTGACCTTTCTCGCCATCTATCTGGTCTGGCTGATTGTTCCTCCGATCATTCAGTGGGCCCTGATCGACGCCAACTGGGTCGGGACCACCCGCGCGGACTGCACCAAGGAAGGCGCCTGCTGGGTCTTCGTGCAGCAGCGTTTCGGCCAGTTCATGTACGGCTTCTACCCGACCGAACTGCGCTGGCGCGTCGACCTGACCCTGTGGATGGCGGTGATCGGGGCGGCCCCCCTGTTCATCCCGCAGATGCCGCGCAAGGCCGTATATGGCCTGAGCTTCCTGGTGGTGTATCCGCTGCTGGCCTTCTGGCTGCTGCATGGCGGCTTCTTCGGCCTGAGCGAGGTGGAAACCAGCCAGTGGGGTGGCCTGATGCTGACCCTGGTGATCGCCGCGGTCGGGATTGTCGGCGCCTTGCCGCTGGGCATCGTGCTGGCCCTCGGGCGGCGCTCGGACATGCCGGCGATCCGGGTGATCTGCGTGACCTTCATCGAGTTCTGGCGCGGCGTACCGTTGATCACCGTGCTGTTCATGTCCTCGGTGATGCTGCCGCTGTTCCTGCCGGAGGGGCTCTCCTTCGACAAGCTGATGCGTGCGCTGATCGGGGTGATCCTGTTCCAGTCGGCCTATATCGCCGAGGTGGTGCGCGGCGGTCTGCAGGCCATTCCCAAGGGCCAGTACGAAGCGGCCGCAGCCATGGGCCTGGGCTACTGGCGGATGATGGGCCTGGTGATCCTGCCGCAGGCGCTGAAGCTGGTGATCCCCGGCATCGTCAACACCTTCATCGCGCTGTTCAAGGACACCAGCCTGGTGATCATCATCGGTCTATTCGACCTGCTCAACAGCATCAAGCAGGCGACTACCGACCCGGCCTGGCTGGGCATGGCCACCGAAGGCTATGTGTTCGCCGCCCTGGTTTTCTGGATTTTCTGTTTTGGCATGTCCCGCTACTCCATGCATCTGGAGCGCAAGCTGGACACCGGCCACAAGCGTTAGGAGTTTTGTCATGAGTGAAGCTATCAAGCAGTCGATCAGCGCCGCGCCGGGAATCATCCAGATGGACGGCGTGCATAAGTGGTACGGCCAGTTCCATGTGCTCAAGGACATCAACCTGAACGTGCAGCAGGGCGAGCGCATCGTCCTGTGTGGCCCCTCCGGTTCCGGCAAGTCCACCGCCATTCGTTGCCTCAATCGCCTGGAGGAGCACCAGCAGGGGCGCATCGTCATCGACGGTACCGAGCTGACCCACGACCTCAAGCACATCGAGGCGGTGCGCCGCGAGGTCGGCATGGTGTTCCAGCACTTCAACCTGTTCCCGCACCTCACCGTACTGCAGAACTGCACCCTGGCACCGATGTGGGTGCGCAAGATGCCCAAGCGCGAGGCCGAGGAAGTGGCGATGCATTACCTCGAGCGGGTGCGCATCCCTGAACAGGCCAACAAGTACCCGGGGCAGCTGTCCGGCGGCCAGCAACAGCGCGTGGCCATTGCCCGCGCGCTGTGCATGAAGCCCAAGATCATGCTGTTCGACGAGCCGACCTCGGCGCTCGATCCGGAGATGGTCAAGGAGGTGCTGGACACCATGGTCGGCCTGGCCGAGGACGGCATGACCATGCTCTGCGTGACCCACGAGATGGGCTTCGCCCGCACCGTGGCCAATCGCGTGCTGTTCCTCGACAAGGGCGAGATCGTCGAAGAAGCCGATCCGGACACCTTCTTCACCAACCCGAAGAACGAGCGTACCCAGTTGTTCCTCAGCCAGATCCTGCACTGAGGATTGCCCGCCGTCGGAAAGGGAGCCCGCGGGCTCCCTTTTTTATGCCGCACCGTGGGCTGCCAGTGTCGCGCCGCCGCGCTGCGGCCAGTGGCTTTTCGCCGCGGGCACGAGGGTAATGTTAGTCTGCCAAGGTCTGAGCCTTCAGCCATTCCTGGGCGCAAGTGGCGCAACTGCGCTATTGGTTGAAGATGAGCCAGCCTTCAGGAGCCCGATGATGAGTGTGATACTGCTGAGCGCAAGCAAAGCCAAGGCCTGGACCGTGCACGCAATGACCGCCAGCGGCGTGATTCTCGCGCTGCTGGCCTTGCTCGCGGTACTCGATGGGCGGCCCCAGGTGTGCCTGCTGTGGCTTGGTCTGGCGCTGCTGGTCGATGGTCTCGACGGCACCCTGGCCCGCCACTTTCACGTCAAGTCCGTGCTGCCACATTTCGATGGGGTGACCCTGGACCTGGTGATTGATTACCTGACCTACGTGTTCATCCCGGCGATCTTCGTCTACCGCTTCATCCCCCTGCCCGAGTACACCCTGTTGCCTGCGGTCGGGCTGATCCTGCTGTCCTCGCTGTTCTGTTTCTGCAACGTCAACATGAAGAGTCAGGACAACTACTTCGTCGGCTTTCCGGCCGCCTGGAACGTGGTGGTGGTGTACCTGTACCTGCTGGATTTCACCCCCTGGCTGAGCTTCGCCACCATCCTGCTGCTGTCCGGCCTGACCCTGACGCGGATGAAGTTCCTGCATCCGTTCCGGGTCAGGCAGTTCATGGCGGTCAATATCGCGGTGACCCTGGTGTGGATGCTCGCCTGTGGCGTGCTGATTCTCCTGTACCCGGCCAACCCGACCTGGCTGCTGGCGATCTGGTTGCTGGCATCGGCCTATTTCGTCGGCATCTGTCTGTGGCGCACGTCCCGGGAATGGTTCGCCACCGATGCCTGAAACCCTCGACAAGGCCTGGTTCGTCTATCTGGTGCGTGCCGGCAATGGCGCCCTGTACTGCGGCATCAGCGACGATCCGCGGCGGCGCTTCGCCCAGCACCAGCGTGGCAGGGGCGCGCGCTTCTTTCATTCCAGCCCGGCGGTGGCGCTGGTCTACACCGAGGCCTGCGCCGGCAAGGGTGACGCGCTGCGTCGCGAGCTTGCGATCAAGCGCTTGGGCAAGGCCGCCAAGGAAAGCCTGGTGGCCAGCGGCGGCCTAATCGGCGTGGCTGATGACGGGCTATCAGGGTAGCCGGGTAGGCCGTCGCGGCACAGCCGAGTAAGCTTTGACTTTACCCCACACGTTGCGGAGCCATTCATGCACGAGCTGATCCTGCACCATTACCCGACCTCGCCGTTCGCCGAGAAGACCCGCCTGATGCTGGGCTTCAAGCAACTGTCCTGGCGTTCGGTGATGATCCCGCCGCTCATGCCCAAGCCGGATCTGACCGCGCTGACCGGCGGCTATCGCAAGACCCCGGTGCTGCAGGTAGGGGCGGACATCTACTGCGACACGGCCGCGATCGCCCGCCGCCTGGAGGCGGAGAAAGCCACCCCGGCGCTGTTCCCCGAGGGCCAGGAGTGCAATGTCGCCAGCTTCGCCCAGTGGGCCGATTCGCTGGTGTTCCAGCATGCGGTGAGCCTGGTGTTTCAGCCCGAGTCCGTGGCGGTGCGTTTCGCTTCCCTGCCGCCGGACTTCCTCAAGGCCTTCGTCGCCGACCGCAGCGCCCTGTTCAGCGGTGGCCAGGCCACCCGCCTGCCTCTCGAACAGGCCAGGCACCAGTGGCCGACCCTGATGGCTCGCCTGCAACAGCAGTTGAGCCGGGAGCAGGGCGATTTCCTGTTCGGCGAGCCGTCCCTGGCCGACTTCGCCATGGCCCATCCGCTGTGGTTCCTGCGCGGCACCCCGGTGACCGCGCCGCTGGTCGATGACTACCCACTGGTCGCCGCCTGGCTGGCGAGGGTGCTGGGCTTCGGCCACGGTTCGCTCAGCGAGATGAGCGCCGAAGAGGCCATCGCCGTGGCGCGCGAGGCCACGCCAGCGGCCTTGCCGGATGAGCCTTTCGACGATGCCAATGGCTTCCAGCCTGGCCAGCGGGTGGCGATCGCCGCCACCGACTACGGCGTCGACCCGGTCGAGGGCGAGTTGCTGTTCTCCGGTACCGAGGAGCTGATCCTGCGCCGCGAGGATTCGCGCGCCGGCTGCGTGCATGTGCACTTCCCACGCTTCGGCTTTCGCATCGAGGCGCGCTAGTCCGGGCCTGAGCTGGCCTGGCGGCGCGCGCGTGCCGCTAGGGGCTGCGGCAGAGGGGGCACTGCCCGGGCACCTGGGCCTGGCGCAGGTCGGGCAGTTGCGCGGCGAGCGTCTGGAAGTGCTCCAGGCGCTCGTAGCAGAGCACCAGCTCGGCGCCGGTGCGGTTATACCAGGCGTCCGGTGCGCCGCAGTTGCTCAGGCGCAGCACCAGTTCGCGGGGTAGCCGGTAGGTCTCGCTGGCCCGGCGGGCGATGGCTTCCACCTCGCCGGAGCGGCGCAGCTGTTCGAGCAGGTAACGGCCATTGCCCAGGCGCAGGCTCGGTGGCTCGTAGATCACCCGAATAGTGTGGCGGACCGCCTCGTCGGGACGACGGCCATGTTGCCGCTCGACCCAGGCCAGGGCCGTGCGTACCTGGGCGTATTCCTGGTCGCAATACAGGGCGCGTTCTACCGGCAGGCCGGTGACCTTGGGGATCCACTCCAGGCGGTCCGGATCGCTGCCATAGATCAGGCAAGCGAGGTTGTAGAAGCGCTGGGCGTCCAGGCCGTGGGCGGCCCAGGCGAAGACCTCCTCGGATTCCGGTTTCGCGCGCTGCCATTCCAGGCGCCAGTAGTCGGCGACATCCAGCAGCCTGGCGTAGAAGTCGGCGTCGCGGTGGCGCCCTGAGGAGAGGAACAGGCTGATGAAACCGAGCTGGTCGGCGGCGTCCTCTTCGCGACCGAGCACCGGCAGGCCCAGTTCGGCGATCAGCAGGTGCCCCATCTCGTGCAGCAGGGTGAATTCGACATTGACCGCGACGAAGCGTGCAGTGTCGCTGCGCAGAGCAGCCGGCGGCGGCTCCTCGCTGGTCATGACCGTGGCCGGGGCAGCGCAGAGCTGCAGGCCCAGCAGGCCCTGCAGCAGCCAGTGGCGGCCTTGTGTGCGCATGCTTGCCCGGCGGCAGGGGGACTTCATCTGCGGTTCCTGGCGACTGAGGCTGGACCCCGATCCTCTGACTCTAGTTCAGCATGGCGCGCCGCGGATCAGTCCTTGCGTCGCTTCAGCTGATCGGTCAGCTGGGTCGGCAGGTTGCGGATGATCAGGGTGTCCTGGGCCTCGTCGTACTCGATCTTCGAACCCAGCAGGTGGGACTCGAAGCTGATCGACAGGCCTTCGGCGCGACCGGTGAAGCGGCGGAACTGGTTGAGGGTGCGCTTGTCCGGCGGAATCTCCGGCGACAGGCCGTAGTCCTTGTTGCGGATGTGTTCGTAGAACGCCTGCGGGCGCTCCTCGTCGATCAGTCCGGAAAGCTCCTGCAGGGTCATCGGCTCGCCCTGCTTGGCCTGGCTGCTGGCGTAGTCGACCAGGGTCTTGGTCTTCTCCCGGGCCGACTCTTCCGGCAGGTCTTCGCTCTCCACGAAGTCGCTGAACGCCTTGAGCAGGGTGCGGGTCTCGCCTGGGCCATCGACGCCCTCCTGGCAGCCGATGAAGTCGCGGAAGTATTCCGAGACCTTCTTGCCGTTCTTGCCCTTGATAAAGGAGATGTACTGCTTGGAATTGGCGTTGTTGCGCCATTCCGAGAGGTTGATCCGCGCCGCCAGGTGCAGCTGACCGAGGTCCAGGTGCTTGGCCGGGGTGACATCCAGGGCCTCGGTCACCGCCACCCCTTCGCTGTGGTGCAGCAGGGCGATGGCCAGGTACTCGGTCATGCCCTGCTGGTAATGGGCGAACAGCACGTGGCCGCCGACCGAGAGGTTGGATTCTTCCATCAGCTTCTGCAGATGTTCGACCGCCTGGCGGCTGAAGGCGGTGAAATCCTGGCCGTCCTCGACATAGGCCTTCAGCCAGCCGCTGAAGGGGTAGGCGCCGGACTCCTCGTGGAAAAAGCCCCAGGCCTTGCCCTGCTTGGCGTTATAGCTCTCGTTGAGGTCGGCGAGCATGTTCTCGATGGCCTGGGAGCTGCCCAGTTCGCTGTCGCGGGCGTGCAGCACGGCGGGGCTGCCGTCGGGCTTCTTGTCGATCAGGTGAACGATGCAGTGGCGGATCGGCATGGGTGACTCTCTCGGCATTCTTCAGCGGTAAGCGCGGTCGTGGCGACGTGCGGGCGCAGTTCCACGACCTTGGGGCGCGCAGTTTACCCGACGGACTCTCCCTGGGTCGCCCGTCGTCGCTGCAAGGCCTGCAAGCGTTCGATGACGTAGCGCAGGTGCATGTGCAACTGGTACAGCTCGTTGGAGTAGGACAGCGGCACCTCGACCTTGGACAGGCTGTCCTCGAGGCGTTCCAGGCGCTGGATCTCGCTGCCCAGGCGCTCCGGCAGGGTGCCGGCGTCCAGCTGCCGGTCGATCTCGCGCAGGTATTTGTACCAGCGGTAGATGCGTGCACGGATGCGCCAGCGGTAGAGCGGGCCGACCGCCTTGAACAGGGGGATCAGCACCATCAGCAGGGGGATCAGCAGGATGATGTAGCGGTCGGCCAGGGAGGCGATGCGAAACGGCAGGTAGCGCTGCAGCAGCGGCAGGCCGTTGTTGTAGTAGTGCGCGGCATCGCCGGCCAGGGCAAAGGTGCGCGGCTCGGCGCTGGGGAAGCTGCCGGCCGGGTCCAGCAGGCTGCCGTCCTTCATCACCTGGCGCGCCGCCTCGAGGAACAGCGGCGCCAGCCCCGGGTGGAAGTCCTGGTTGACCACCAGGGTGGCGACCGGCGAGAGGATGTCGGTGTCCCGGGCCGGCGCGTTCAGGCGCAGGTTGAGCAGGCCCTCATGGACCGTGACGCGCTTGAGGAAGGGCAGGTGCGCCTGGTACGCCGCGGCGCGGCTGAAGTGCGCCAGAGCCAGCGTGGGCGTGGCGGCCAGGCGCTGGATTCGGGCATTCTCCGCCGGGCTGACGAAGAAGGCGGCGTCCAGTTCGCCGGCGATCAAGGCGTCGGCGGCCGGGTTGCCGCCCAGGGGCTGCCAGCTGCCCGGGTACTGCTCGGCGGTGATGCCGTTGGCCGCGAGCAGCGCCTCGCTGGCGGCGCGGGTGCCGCTGCCGAAACCGCCCAGGGCCACCCGCAGGGGGCGCAGGTCGGCGAGCGCCTGGAAGTCGAGGTCCGCTCGGAGGAACAGCCACAGCGGTTCCTGGTACACCGCCCCCAGGCTCTCCAGACGCTCCCGGTCGGCGGCGCTAAGCTGGCGCTCCAGGCCGCTCTGCACCAGGGCGACCTGTACCTGTGGCTCATCCGCCAGCAGCCGTTGCAGATTGTCCCGCGAGCCGGCGCTGGGCTGCAGGGTCAGCTCGAAGCCCTGCTTGGCCAGTTCTTCCTTGAGCTTCTCGGCGAAGGCCCGGTAGCCGCCGCCCTCCGAGCCGGTGGCCATGCTCGCGTTCATCGGCGGTGGCGGCGCGACGAAGTAGAACAAGGCGCCCACCAGGCCGGCCACCACCGGCACTATCCACAGGTTGGCCAGTAGGATGATCTTCAGGTCTTTGAGCACACGGCGCATGGGGCGTCCTTTCGGCGGGTTCGCCCCAAGCATAGAGCCAGCTGCCGTCCGCGGTCATCCCGAAGCCCGCCGGGCCGTTGCTAGAGGGTGGTGCGCGTGGCGCCCGGCAGCTTGCGCGGCCGCAGGTTGCGGGCAACGTCGAGCAGCGCCAGCAGGCCTAGCAGCCCCAGGGCATACCAGGCGTCCATGCCGAGCATCGCCAGCACCAGGGTGCAGAGCAGGGTGCTGAGCCCCGCCAGCCAGCGCCACAGGCCTTTGAGCAGATGCCAGCCGGCCGCCATGCTCAGCAGGTAGATCAGCACGAAGTTGCCGTTGGCGTAGCGGATCAGCTGATCGACCGACAGCGACAGGCCCCAGGCCAGGGTCGCGCACAGGGCACAGCTCAACACCACCAGCAGCAGGGCGCGGCCGGGCACGCCATGGCGGTTGCGCCGGGCCATGGCGGCGGGCAGCTTGCCTTCGTCGGCCAGGCTCCAGATCAGCCGGGCGAAGCCCTGGATATACACGTTCATCGAGGCGAAACAGGCCAGGTAGCCGACCAGCGCGCTGAGCCAGCGGGCCTTCTCGCCCAGCAGCAAATCGAGCATGCGTGGCAGCGAGGCGGCGTCCGAGTGCACGTCGCCATAGGCCTGGAAGCTCAGCACGGCGACCGAACAGGCCCAGTACACCAGGCCGGCCAGCAGCACGCCGAGCAGCAGGGCCAGGGGGAAGTCACGCTCGGGGCGCTTGAACTCCTCGCCTAGGTGGGTGAAGGCCTCGATGCCGACGAAGCACCAGAACATCACTCCCAGCGCCGCCGGCAGCAGCTGCCAGGAACCCTCGATGGGCGGCAGCAGCGCCTGGCGCGCCAGCGGCAGTTCGCCGACCCACCAGATCAGCGCGACGGTGGCGATGATCGCCAGGGCGATGGCGCCCTGCACGGCCCCGGAGGCCTTGGCCGGGCGCTGTCCCAGCAGCAGGATGGCGCCCAGGGTGGCGAGCTGGATGGCGAGGATCTGGCCGTGGCCGAGGTCGAACAGCGCCAGCCAGAAACCGCTGGCGATGCTCAGCGCCGCCGGCAGGCCGACCGGCAGCACGGCCAGGAACAGCCAGGCGCTGATGCGTTCCAGGCGTGGGCCGAAGGCGCGGCCGATCAGGTGCGGCGCACCGCCGGCATGGGGAAAGTGGCGACCCAGTTGGGCGAAGGTGAAGGCCACCGGCAGCACCAGGGCGATGAGGATCAGCCAGGCCCACAGCGAGGCCTCGCCTGCGGCCGTGGCGACCAGGGCCGGCACGACGAAAATTCCGGTGCCCAGCAGCGAAGTGCTCAGCAGGCCGATCCCTTGCAGCAGGCCCAGTTCTTGGTTGAGGCGGCTCATGATGTATGCTCGTGCGTCCTTTTTGGCCCTGCCATGTTACGCCGCCCAGTGACCTTCGATGGCTGGCGAAGCGCCGGCTTTGACCGGCAAAATGGCGGTACTGCCCGTCAATCTGTTCTTTGCGTGAGACCCCCGAGTGGACAAGTTCGATCAGCAGATCCTCGCCCTGTTGCGCGCCGACGCCCGTCTGGCCGTGAGCCAGATCGCCCGCGACATCAACCTGTCGCGCTCCGCGGTCGCCGAGCGCATTCGCCACCTGGAGCAGGCCGGGGTGATCAGGGGCTACCATGCCCGGGTCGCCGAGCCCGCCGGCGCGGTGGTCAAGGCCTACCTGGAGCTGTTCTACCAGGGCGGGCGCTGCGAGAACTACGTGCAGCGCATGCGCAGCTTCAGCGAAGTGCGCCGCTGCAGCGGCATCAGCGGCGAGACCGACATGCTGGTGTATATCGAGGCGCCGTCCATGGAGCGGCTCAGCGAGATTCGCGGACAGATCGAAAACTACCCCGGCATGCACAAGGTCAAGACCCATATGGTGGTCACGGACTGGCCGATGTGAGTGGCCCCATGCGCATCCTCCACACCTCCGACTGGCATCTCGGCCAGCACTTCATGGGCAGGACCCGTCAGGCCGAGCATCGGGCCTTCTGCGCCTGGCTGATCGAGCAGGTCCGCGAGCATGCCGTCGATGCGCTGCTGATCGCCGGCGATGTGTTCGACACCGGCGCGCCGCCCAGCTATGCCCGCGAGCAGTACAACCGGCTGATCGTCGAGTTGCGCGACAGCGGCTGCGCGTTGGTGGTGCTTGGCGGCAACCATGATTCGGTGGCCATGCTCGGCGAAAGCAAGACCCTGCTCGAGCAGCTGGGTACTCGGGTGATTCCCGGGGTGAGCGAGGACCTGGCCGAGCAGCTGCTGGTGCTCACGCGCCGCGATGGCCGGCCCGGCGCGATCCTCTGCGGCATCCCCTTCATTCGTCCGCGCGATGTGCTGCAGAGCCAGGCCGGGCAGAGCGCTGCCGACAAGCAGCAGTCCCTGCAGCAGGCGATCCAGGCGCATTACCGCGAGCTGTATGCCCTGGCCGAGGCCAGGCGCGCCGAGTTGGGCGGTGACTTGCCGATCATCGCCACGGGGCACCTGACCACGGTGGGCGCCAGCGCCAGCGAGTCGGTGCGCGAGATCTACGTCGGCAGCCTGGAGGCTTTCCCCACCAGCGCCTTCCCGCCGGCCGCCTATATCGCCCTGGGGCACATCCACCGGCCGCAGAAGGTCGGCGGCCTGGAGCACATCCGCTATTGCGGCTCGCCTATCGCGCTGAGCTTCGACGAGGCGCGGCAGCAGAAGGAGGTGCTGCTGGTCGAGCTGGATGGCGGCGGCCTGCGCGAGGTCAGGGCGCTGCCGGTGCCGCGTTTCCAGGCGCTGCTGTCGTTGGCCGGGACGCTGGCCGAGCTGGCGCCGGCGATCGCCGAGGCGGCGGCCCAGGGCAGCGCCGAGCGGCCGGTGTGGCTGGAGGTGCGGGTCGCTGGCGACGACTACCTGAGCGACCTGCAGCAGCGCGTCGCGGCCCTGTGCGAGGGGCTGCCGGTAGAGGTGCTGCGCATTCGTCGTGAGCGCGGCAATGCCGTAGCGGGCCTGTACAGCCAGGCCCGCGAGACCCTGGATGAACTGAGCGTGGACGAGGTGTTCGCCCAGCGCCTGGCCGGCGAAAGCCTGGACGAGGCCGAGCAGGCGCGCCTGCAGGCGCTGTATCGCCAGGTGGTCGGCGAGCTGCGCGAGGGCCAGGCATGAAGATCCTCAGCCTGCGCCTGAAGAACCTCAACTCGCTCAAGGGCGAGTGGAAGGTCGACTTCGCCGCCGAGCCGTTCGCCGGCAATGGTCTGTTCGCCATCACCGGGCCGACCGGCGCCGGCAAGACCACCCTGCTCGATGCCATCTGCCTGGCCCTGTATCACCGCACGCCGCGCATGAGCACGCTGTCGGCCAGCGGCAACGAGCTGATGACCCGGCACACCGCCGACTGCCTGGCCGAGGTCGAGTTCGAGGTCAAGGGCACCGCCTACCGCGCGTTCTGGAGCCAGCGCCGGGCCCGGGACAGACTGGAGGGCGCGCTGCAGGCGCCCAAGGTGGAACTGGCGACGGCGGACGGGCAGATCCTCAGCGACAAGATCAGCGAGAAGCTGCGCGAGACCGAGCGCCTGACCGGCCTGGATTTCGAGCGTTTCACCAAATCCATGCTGCTGGCCCAGGGGGGCTTCGCCGCGTTCCTCGAGGCGGGTGCCAACCAGCGCGCGGAACTGCTGGAGGAGCTGACCGGCACCGACATCTATGGCCAGATATCCGTGCGGGTGTTCGAGCAGACCCGCGAGGCGAAGGCCGCCCTCGAACAATTGCGCGCCAGGGCCGAGGGCGTCGAGCTGCTCAGCGAGGAGCAGCGCGTCGAGCTGCTGGCGGAGGCCGAGCGCCTCGGCGCCGAGGAAGGAGTCTTGAGCCAACGGCAGGCCGAGTTGCAGCGCCAGCGCCAATGGCACGAGGACCTGGCCAAGGCGCAGGGCCAGGAGCAGGCCGCGGTCCGCGCCGAACAGCAGGCCCAGGCCGAATGGCAGGCGGCTCAGGCACAGCTGGCGCGCCTGGCGGCCAGCGAGCCGGCGGCCGAGCTGCAGCCGGCGCATCGTGAATGGCAGCGCGCCCGGCAACAGCTGCAGGACAGTCAGGCCGAGCTGCGCCAGATCGACAATGAACAGCGGGACATGGCCGAGGTCCTGTGCCGCTCGGCCTGGCAGGGCGAGCAGCTGAGCCGGCAGGCGCTGCAGACGCAGCAGCAGCGCCTGGATGCGCTGGGCGAGCGCTGCGCCGAGCTATCGCAGCGCCTGGCGGTGCAGCCGCAGCGCAGCCGCCTGGGCGAGTTCCTCGGCCTCTGGGGTAGTCAGTTCGAAGCCTTGGACAAGGGGCGAGCAGAACGGCTGGAACTGGAGTCCCGTCAGCAGCGCGTGCAGGCTCAGCTCGCTGAGTTGGCCGAGCGCCTGCAGCAACAGCAGGCGGCGCTGGATCAGGCGCAGGCGGCGCGCGCCGCGGCGCAGCAGTTGCAGGCCAGCCAGCAGGCGCAGTTGCACGAGTTGCTGGACGGCCAGGATGACGCCGCGCTGCGTGCGCAATGGCAGCAACTGCTCGAGCAGCAGCGCCAGTTGGAGCGCCTGGCGCAGTTGGCCGGCCAGCGCCGGCAACTGGCCACGCAGCTCGCCCAGCTGCAGCCACAACTGACCGAGCAGCAGGCCGAACGGGCCAGGCTGAGCGCCGCGCGCGACGAGTTGCGCCGGCGCTTCGGCGAACTGCGCCAGCGGCTCGCGGAGCAGAACAAGCTGCTCGAACAGGAGCGGCGCATCCAGCAACTCGAGCAGTACCGCGCCGCCCTGCAGCCAGGCGAGGCCTGCCCGCTGTGTGGCTCCTGCGAGCACCCGGCGATTGCCGAGTACCAGGCGCTGAACCTGTCGGCCACCCAGCAGGCGCTGCAGGAGACGCAGCAGGCGCTCGACGCGGTGCATGGCCAGGGCGATCGACTGAACCAGCAACTGGCCCGGGTCGAGGCGCAGGTCGAGCAGCTTCAGCAGGGCCTCGAGCGCTGCCGGCAGGAAACACAGCAGAGCGATGAGGCCTGGGCGCAGGCGTGTCGACAGGCGGGCCTGGCGCTGGACGATGAGCCGGCGCTGGCGCTCGAGCAACAGCGGGCGGGCGAGCGTCAGACCGCCCTGCAACAACGCCTCGCCCTGCTCGATCGGCTCAAGTCGGCACTGCAACAGGCCAGCGAGGCGCTGCTGCAGCGCGACGGCGAGCTGAATGCCAGCCGCAATCAGCTGGCCATGCTGGAAAAGGACCGGCTCAACTTGCAGCAGGCCTTGCTCGACGCCGGCCAGCGCCTGGAGCAGCTGGTCGTGGCCCAGGCCGCGCAGCGCCAGCGTCTGGCTGACAGCCTGGCCGAACTGGGCTACCGGCTGCCGGAGGAGGGCGCCGGCTGGCTGGCCGAGCGCGGCCGCGAGTGGCAAGCCTGGCAGCAGGATCGCCAGCAGTTGCAGGAGCTGACGCAGCAGCAGGGTGAACTGCGGCCTCTGCTCGGCCGTGACGAAGAGCAGGCCCGGCTCTGGCAGCAGCGCTGGCGCGAACAGCAGCGGGACGACCTCGCCGCGCCGCCGGCGGTCGCCGATGCGCACGCCGCCTTGCTGCAGCTGGAGCGCGATTGGGCGCAGGCGCAGCAGCGCCATCTGCACCTGCAAGGCAGCGCGCAGTCGCTGCAGCGGCGCATCAAGGGCGAACGCCAGGGACTGGAGGAGGCCATCGGCGCCTGGCAAGCCGCGCTGGCGGCCAGCCCCTTCGCCGATGAAGCGGCCTTTCTCGCGGCCGTGCTGGACGATCGGCAGCGCCGCGAGCTGCGCGAACTGCAGGCGCGCCTGCAGCGTGGCCTGAACGAGAGCCAGGCTCTGGCCCAGGCGGCCCGGCGACAGCTGGCCGAGCTGCGGGCCAGTGGCCAGGCCGAGCCGGACCGGGAGCAGCTGGAGGCGCGCCTGCTGGAGGTCGGCGGGCAGCTGAAGGGACTGAGTCAGCGCCAGGGCGAGATCCGCGCGCAGCTGCAGGGCGACGCCGCGCGGCGGCTGAACCAGCAGGCGCTGTTCGCGGCGATCGACGCCCGCCAGGCCGACTACGACCTGTGGCAGCAGCTCAACAGCCTGATCGGCTCGGCCGATGGCGCCAAGTACCGCAAGTTCGCCCAGGGCCTGACCCTCGATCACCTGGTCTACCTGGCCAATCGTCAACTCGAGCGCCTGCACGGCCGCTACCAGCTGGCGCGCAAGGCCGGTGGCGAGCTGGAACTCGAGGTGATCGACACCTGGCAGGCCGATGTGGCCCGCGACACCCGGACGCTGTCCGGCGGCGAGAGCTTCCTGGTCAGCCTGGCCCTGGCCCTGGCGCTGTCCGACCTGGTCAGCCACAAGACCAGCATCGACTCGCTGTTCCTCGACGAAGGCTTCGGCACCCTCGACGGCGAGACCCTGGAGGTGGCCCTGGATGCCCTCGACAGCCTCAACGCCAGTGGCAAGATGATCGGCGTGATTAGCCATGTGGAGGCGCTCAAGGAGCGCATCCCGGTGCAGCTGAAGGTGCACAAGGGCATCGGCCTGGGCTACAGCGGCCTGGACAAGCGCTTTGCCCTGTAGCGGCCGGCGGCGCTAGGTGGGCTGTGGCGTCCGGTCGGGGCAGAACTGGTTCAGGTCACGCTCGGCCTTGAAAGCAGTGCAGTCGAAGGCCCGGGCGAAGGAGTCGACATGCTCAGGCGGCAGTGGCCTGGCGATCAGGTAGCCCTGCATCCAGTTGCTGCCGACCGCGCCCAGCCTGACAAATTGCTCGGCGGTTTCGATGCCCTCGGCGATGACCTTGAGCCCGAGGCGCTGGGCCAGCGCCGCGAGCGTTTCGCAGATGGCCAGGCCCTGCTCGGTGTCGGTGTCGGTGACGAAGCTGCGGTCGATCTTCAGCACGTCCAGCGGCAGCTGGCGCAGGTAGCTGAACGAGGAGTAGCCGGTGCCGAAGTCGTCCAGGGCCACCTTGACGCCGAGGGCGCGCAGCTCGTGCAGCAGGTGGATATTGGCTTGCGGATTCTGCATCAGCATCGATTCGGTCAGTTCCAGGCTCAGGGCCTCGGCCGGGATACCGGTCTGCCGGATGGTTTCCTGCAGGCGCGCGGCGAAGCCCGGCTGGGTTAGCTGCCCGATCGAGACGTTGACGCACATCTGCTTGATCGGCGACGCCTGGTCCTGCCAGGTCTTGAGTTGGCGGCAGGCGGTATCCAGGGTCCACTGGCCGACGTCGAGGATCAGCGCCGACTGCTCGAGCATGGTGATGAAGTCCGCCGGGTAGATCAGCCCGAGCGTCGGGTGTTGCCAGCGGATCAGTGCCTCGACGCAATCGATCTGGCCGCTGGCCAGATTCAGTTCCGGTTGGTAGTGCAGGGTGAATTGTCCCTGGGCCAGGGCCGAGTGCAGGTCACTGAGCAGCTGCAGGCGCTGCCGCGACTTCTCGTCCAGGTCCTGCTGGAACACCACGGTCTGCCCGCGGCCCTGGCGTTTGGCCAGGTACATGGCGGTATCGGCGCTGCGCAGCAGTACCGCGCCGTCGTTGCCGTGCTCCGGATACAGGGCGATACCGATGCTGGCGTGCACGTAGACCTGCTCGCGGCCCAGGTTGATCGGATCGCGCAGGCTCTGCTGCAGACGATCGGCGATGCCCAGGATCTGCTCCAGGTTGGCCTGGTCCGGCAGCAACACGAGGAACTCGTCACCGCCCAGGCGGCCGACCATCGAGGCGTTCTCGTCCTGTGCCTCTTCGTCCATGGGCAGCTGCAGCACCTCGTCCGAGGCCCGCAGGCTCTGCACGAAGCGCTGTGCGACCTCGATCAGCAGGCGGTCACCGACTTCGTGGCCAAGGGTGTCGTTGACCTCCTTGAAATCGTCCAGGTCGATCATCAGCACGGCATAGCGCTCGCACCGGGGCGGCTTGCGGCTAAGTGCGCTGCTCAGGAGTTCGGCGACCAGACGCCGGTTGGGCAAACCGGTCAGGGCGTCGTAGTTGGCCATCCGGGTCAGGGTCCGGGTCGAGCGTCGCTGCACCGCGAAGACTCGCGCCACGGCCAGCCCCAGTCCGGCCAGAAGCAGGCTGAGCAGTCCCAGGCGCAGCCACATCTCACGCTGGATGGGGGCGATGGCCACGTCGAGGTCGGCCGCCGACTTGTAGCGGTGCAGACGCCAGGCCGAGGAGTAGGGCAGGGCCAGTGCCTGTTCCAGGTGAATCGCCGGCTGCTCCTGGCCGCCGAGAAAGCGCGGCAGACTGACGCTGCGGCGGTCCATGATGCGGTCGCCGGTTTCGCGGTTCTCCAGCACGTACTCGGCGGGAGCGGTGCTCAGATCGGTGTGGCGCCGGGCCAGGAGCTGTTTGTCCAGTTCGGTGATGGGCAGGCGAGGCCAGCCCAGCAGCGCGGCTTCCAGTACGTTGGCGCGCAGCACGGCGGTGACCAGGCCCTTGAAGCGCTTGCTGGACAGATCGTAGACGGGTACGGACAGCAGCAGGCCGTGGCTGTCGCGCTCGTCGCCGTTGGCCAGCGAGGTGTACTGGGAGTTGTCGCAGGTACGCAGCAGCGCCGATGTGATCGCGGCCACGCCGTTGGGCGCCTCGGCAGGCAGCCAGGGTGCGTGGTGGCGCAGGTGATTCAGCTGCTGGACATACTCGATATATTCAGCGTCCTCGTATTCCTCGTATTCCTCGGGCTCGTCGGCGTCGTGGGTCGGCTCCGCCTCCTTGGCCAGGCTGATGCGCTCGAGCAGCACCTGGTCGAACATCAGGAAGGGCACCTGGCCCCGCCCGGGGTCGAAGCCGTCATAGACCAGGTAGATCTCCGACACGTCGATATCCGCGGCGATATGGTTGTACAGCTGCTGGATGATGGTGGCGTCGCTGTCGCGAAAGTGGCCCTGCTCGACGACATCCTCCTCATCGCTGTCACGGTTGAGCGGTGTCGCGGCGCGCACCGCCGGCAGCAGCGAGATGGTTCTGATGGTGAGGTAGGTACGTTCGAGCATCCCCGCCAGGGTTTCCGCCATGGCACGGGTTTCGATGCGCATCTCGGTGGCGATCTTGGCTTGTGTGTCGGCGGTCAGGTGCTGGGCGTCACGGTAGATGGCCAGCGCGCCGATCAGCCACAGGGAAACGAAGCCGAGGGCAATGGAATAGCGCGCCCAGCCTCGAAGTCGACGCTTCGACCGGGCGGTCGGCTTGAGGCGAGCGGATTGAGTGCTCATGGTTCCAGCCATTCCTTGCACCTGAATTCTGGGCGTAGGGCTGCGACGTTCGCCGCAGCCGAGCTACCCGCTTACGTCCAACCGACGGAAGTCGCCGATCGCTAGGCTTCGCTGGCATGTGGGGTTATAGCCTAGTCGCTAAGCATCTGGCGAGCCATGGCGCGCGCGGTACGTGGCAGGCCGCCGGCTGACCTTGGCGGCGGGGAGCGCTTGTCGGTCCGCGGTCGTGGCGGTGGCCTGGGGCTCGACGCATCGCCATACTGGCGGCCCAGGCGCGGCCGGCAGGGCCCGCCCAAACTTCGAACCCATGGCATCAGGGGCTTCCGTGCTCAGCGTATTTCTCGTCAACAGCCTGGTGGTGATCGTGGCGGTGATCATCCACTACGAGTTCCTCTATCGCCTCACCCGGTTGCTGCCGAAACTCAGGGTTCGCCATCGTTTTCGCCTGGTGCTGGGCGTTGGCGGGGCGCTGCTGGCCCATGCGGTCGAGGTGTGGCTCTTCGCTTTCGCCTATTTCCTCATGCACGGTGCCGACGGCTGGGGGCGGCTGGCGGGCAACTTCGACGGCAGCTTCATGGCCTGTGTGTACTTCTCCTTCACCACCTTCACTACCCTGGGTTTCGGCGACATCGAGCCGCTGGGCGAGTTGCGCTACCTGACCGGGATCGAAGCACTGACCGGACTGGTGCTGATCACCTGGACGGCCTCGTTCCTCTTTGTGGAAATGCAGCGCTATTGGCGCTCAAGCTAGCGGCTGGCGCCAGGCGCGCTGTCGTGCCTACTGCCAGCGCGCCTGGCGCCAGCGCTGGTGCTGTTCGACGCTCTGAAAGGTCCAGGCGACGAAGCGACTCTGCTTCTGTCCCTGGGCCATTTCCACCGTGTGCACCACACGGGCGCCGGCTTTTTGCAGGGCGGCATGCACGCCTGGCAGGTTGCTCGCCTTGGAGACCAGGGTGCTGAACCACAGCACCTGCTCCGGGCACTGCGCGCTTTCGCGGATCAGCCGGCCGATAAAGGCCGCCTCGCCGCCCTGGCACCAGAGTTCGGCGGCCTGGCCGCCGAAGTTCAGCAGCGGCAGCTTGCGCTTGGGGTCGAGCTTGCCCAGGTTGCGCCACTTGCGCTTGCTGCCGCTGGCCGCTTCGGCGGCCGAGGCATGGAAGGGGGGGTTGCACAGGCTCAGGTCGAAGCGCTCGTCGGCCTGCAGCAGGCCCTGGAAGATGTGCTCGGCGTCGCCCTGCTGGCGCAGTTCGATGGCCTCGCTCAGGCCTGGGTTGCTCTGCACGATGGCCCTGGCCGAGGCGATGGCATTGGCGGCTATGTCGGCACCGAGGAAACGCCAGCCGTACTCGCGGTTCCCCAGCAAGGGGTAGATGCAGTTGGCGCCGACGCCGATGTCCAGGGCGCGCACCCGGGCGCCGCGCGGGATCACGCCGCCGTTGCCGTCGGCCAGCAGGTCGGCCAGGTAGTGCAGGTAGTCGGCGCGACCGGGGATCGGCGGGCACAGGTAGTCCGCCGGGATGTCCCAGTGATCGATGCCGTAGAACTGCTTGAGCAGGGCGCGATTGAACACCTTGACCGCCGCCGGGTTGGCGAAGTCGATGCTCTGCTTGCCGTAGGGGTTGAGGATGACGAACTCAGCCAGTTCCGGGCTGGCCGCGATCAGCGCGGGGAAGTCGTAGCGGCCCTGGTGGCGGTTGCGCGGGTGCAACTGGCCCTTGTCTGCCTGGGCGGCGGGTTTTGGCGGGCTGGGGCGTTGGCGGCGAGACATGGTAATCCGTGGGGGCGAGGACTGGCCGGGGCATTATTCACAATGCGGCGGCCGTGGCTAGCCGCTGGCGATATTCAGCCATATGGCCAGGTAGTCGAAGAACAGGCAATACAGGGCGATCGGCAGCGGCAGGCCGAGCAGGGTGCCGAGCAGGTAATGGCGAAAGGGCACCCCGGCCAGGGCCAGGCTGTAGTTCAGCGCCGGAACGGTCTGGAACAGCATGCGCAGGGCGACGATGCTGGCCAGCGGATGCCGGTCCAGGCCCGCCAGCAGGCGCTGGGCCAGGGGGCTGTCGAGTGTGCGCAAGGCATTGCCGCCGAGCAGGCGGATGATGAAGAAGGTGAACACGCAGGAGAAACTGGCGGCCAGGTAGGTGGCCAGCCCGCCCTGGACCCGGCCCAGGGCCAGCACGGCGGCGGCGAGGAACAACCAGCCGGGGATCTGGATCAGGTTGCCCAGGGCGAACAGCAGGGTGAACAGCAGGAGGCCGAGCACCGGGTGCATCAGGATCAGTTCCTGCAGCGCCCGCAGGCTGAACTGGGCGCGCAGGCCCAGCACCTCGAACAGCAGGAACAGGCCGAGGAGGAACAGGGCCACCAGCAGCAGGCGGAGGGAGCTGCGCATGTCGGCCTCCGGATCAGGGATACCCGAGTATGGCCTTGATCTGCGCCAGGTGGCTGGCGATCCACTGCGGGTCGATGGCGCCCCAGTCGCGGATCGCATAGTGGCCGGCGTTGTTGCGCTCGCCGGCCTGCTGGACGAACTCGCAGTGGATATCCAGGTCGGCGAGGGCGCTCAGGGTGTCCTGGGCAGTGCGCCGTGGCATGCCGGTGGCGGCCATCAGTTCCGGCACGCTGCACGCGCTGCCACTGTCGATCAGCCAGGCGACGTACAGGCGCCGGTAGAAACTGCTGCGGGTTTTGCTGGTTTCCATGGCATGCACCTTGAGAAAGGCAACGGGTGCCTGGCGAAGCACCCGTGCTATTCCATGAGCTAGAGGGCGAAGATGGCCATATAGGTCATCGCACCGGCGATATAGCCGGCGAAGGCCAGGCCGGTAATGTACTTGAGGTACCAGAGAAAGTTGATTTTCTCCATGCCCATGGCCGCCACGCCGGCCGCCGAGCCGATGATCAGGCAGCTGCCGCCGGTGCCGGCGCAGTAGGCGAGCATCTCCCAGAAGTTGCCGTTGACCACGAAATTGCTCAGCCACGGCACCTCAGCGGCGGCGGCCTCTGCCAGGGCTTGCGGGCTGACCAGCGGGTACATCTTCATGGCGCCGGCGACCATCGGCACGTTGTCCACGAGGGCCGAGAGCAGGCCGATGGAAATGGCGATGCTGTAGATGTTGCCCAGGCTGTCCTTGAGGTAGGTCGCCACCTCGAGCAGGTGGCCGGCGGTCGACAAGCTGGAGACCGCCAGCAGGATGCCGAGGAAGAACAGAACGCTGGGTACGTCTACGCGGCGCAGTACGCCGACCACCGAGAGCGGGTCTTTATCTTCGCTGTTCTTGCTGCGGTGGATGATTTCGGTGGTGATCCAGAGGATGCCCAGGCCGAAGAGGATGCCCATGTAAGGCGGCAGTCCGGTGACGGTCTTGAATACCGGGACGAAGACCAGGGCAGCCAGGCCTAGGCAGAACACCAGATTGCGTTCGAAGGGGGTCGTGGGGTCACGGCGGCTCTCCAGGGTTTCCTTGGGCTTTGGCGCCTTGATGTCGCCCTTGAGCACGAAGCTCATGATGATCAACGGGACCAGCAGGCACACCAGGCTTGGCACGATCAGCTTGACCACGATACCGCTGGCGGTGATCTGGTGGCCGATCCACAGCATGGTGGTGGTGACGTCGCCGATCGGCGACCAGGCGCCGCCGGAGTTGGCGGCGATGACCACGATGCCGGCGTAGAACCAGCGTTCGTGCTGGTCGGCGATCAGCTTGCGCAGCAGGGAAATCATGACGATGGTGGTGGCCAGGTTGTCCAGCGCGGCGGACAGGAAGAAGGTGATCAGCCCGACCAGCCAGAGCAGGTGTACGCGCTTGGTGGTGCGGATGCGGTCGGTGATGACCTTGAAGCCTTCGTGGGCGTCAATCAGCTCGACGATGGTCATGGCGCCCATCAGGAAGAACAGGATTTCAGAGATCTCGCCGAGGTGATGACGCAGTTCGCTCACTGCATAGTGAGCACTGTCGCTACTGCCATGCTCCAGGGCGGCGGCAATCAGCGGGGGGATGCTTTCGGCGCCGAGCACCAGTACGGTCCAGGCCAACACGGCGGTCAGCAGGGCCGAGGCCGCTTTGTCGATCTTCAGCGGGTGCTCGAGGGCGATACACAGGTAGCCGAGTATGAATATCAGGGCCATTAGGGCGTACATAGGCGGGTTCCAGTCAGCAGGTTGTTGTTATTCGGGTCTGAAAGCGGCGGGGAGCATGCCTCAAGCACAGGGTCCGTGGAAAGGCTTGCGCCGCGCCTGGGGGCCTCGCGGCCAAGCGCTAGGCGTTGCCACGGGTGCAAAAAGGCCCGCACGGGGCGGGCCTTATATTTGGCTTAGAGGCTGGCGATGCGGGCGCGCTGGTCGACCAGCTTGCCCAGGGCCTGTTCCGCCTCGGCGAGCTTGGCGCGCTCCTTGTCGAGCACCTCGGCCGGCGCCTTGGCGACGAAACCCTCATTGGCGAGCTTGCCGCCGACGCGCTTGACCTCGCCGTCCAGACGGGCGATTTCCTTGTCCAGGCGGGCCAGTTCGGCGTCCTTGTCGATCAGCCCGGCCATCGGCACCAGCACCTGCATCTCGCCGACCAGGGCGGTGGCGGACATCGGCGCTTCCTCGCCGGCCGCAAGCACCCGCACCGACTCCAGCTTGGCCAGCTTGTTCAGCAGCGGCAGGTTGTCGGCCAGGCGGCGTTGGTCTACGTCGCTGGCGTTCTGCAGGATGATGTCGATGCGCTTGGCCATGGAGATCTTCATCTCGCCGCGAATCTGCCGCAGGCCGAGCATCAGCTGCTTGACCCACTCGATGTCGCCTTCGGCGGCGGCGTCGATACGGCTCTCATTGGCCACCGGCCAGGCCTGCAGCATGATGGTCTCGCCGCTGACGCCGGCTTGCGCCTTGATCCGCTGCCAGATCTCTTCGGTGATGAACGGCATGAACGGGTGGGCCAGGCGCAGGGCCACTTCCAGCACGCGGATCAGCGTGCGGCGGGTGCCGCGCTGGCGCTCGATGGGTGCGTTCTCGTCCCACAGCACCGGCTTGACCAGCTCCAGGTACCAGGCGCAGTACTCGTCCCAGATGAATTCGTACAGGGCCTGCGCGGCCAGGTCGAAGCGGAAGGCGTCGAGCTGGCGGGTCACTTCGGCTTCGGTGCGCTGCAGGGCAGAGATGATCCAGCGATCCACAGAGGACAGCTCGACCGGCTCGCCATTCACGCCGGTGTCCTGGCCGTCGGTGTTTTCCAGGACGAAGTTGGCGGCGTTCCAGATCTTGTTGCAGAAGTTGCGGTAACCCTCGACCCGGCCCATGTCGAACTTGATGTCGCGGCCGGTAGAGGCCAGCGCCAGGTTGGTGAAGCGCAGGGCGTCGGTGCCGTAGGCGGCGATGCCATCGGGGAACTCGGCGCGGGTCTGCTTGGCGATCTTCTCCGCCAACTTGGGCTGCATCATGCCGCTGGTGCGTTTCTCCAGCAGGGCGTCGAGGCTGATGCCGTCGACGATGTCCAGCGGGTCGAGCACGTTGCCCTTGGACTTGGACATCTTCTGCCCCTGGCTGTCGCGGACCAGACCGTGCACGTACACGGTCTTGAACGGGATCTGCCCGGTCAGGTGGGTCGACAGCATGATCATCCGGGCGACCCAGAAGAAGATGATATCGAAGCCTGTTACCAGCACATCCGTGGGGTGGAAGGTCTTCAGGTAGTCGGTCTGCTGCGGCCAGCCGAGGGTGGAGAAGGTCCACAGGCCGGAGCTGAACCAGGTGTCCAGCACGTCTTCGTCCTGGCGCAGATTGGCGTCGCCGAGATTATGGGTGGCACGCACTTCCGCCTCGTCACGACCGACATAGACGTTGCCGGCGTCGTCGTACCAGGCCGGGATGCGGTGGCCCCACCACAGCTGGCGGCTGATGCACCAGTCCTGGATGTCGCGCATCCAGCTGAAGTACATGTTCTCGTACTGCTTGGGCACGAACTGGATCTCGCCGCTTTCGACCACGGCGATGGCCTTCTCGGCCAGCGGCTTGGTGCTGACGTACCACTGGTCGGTCAGCCACGGCTCGATGATGGTGCCGGAGCGGTCGCCCTTCGGCACCTTCAGCGCGTGCTCGTCGATCTTCTCCAACAAGCCGGCGGCTTCGAACACGGCGACGATCTGCTTGCGCGCGACGAAGCGGTCCAGACCGGCGTATTCAGCCGGCAGGCGGCCGTCGACCTGGCTGTTGACGCTGCCGTCGATATTGAACACCTGGGCCTGCGCCAGCACCGCGGCGTTCTTGTCGAAGATGTTGATCAGCGGCAGGTTGTGGCGCTTGCCCACTTCATAGTCGTTGAAGTCGTGGGCCGGGGTGATCTTCACGCAGCCGGTGCCGAACTCGGGATCGCAATAGTCGTCGGCGATGATCGGAATGCGCCGGCCGACCAGGGGCAGTTCGACGAAGGTGCCGATCAGCGCCTGGTAGCGCTCGTCTTCCGGGTGCACGGCCACGGCGGCGTCGCCGAGCATGGTTTCCGGGCGGGTGGTGGCGACGATCAGGTAGTCCTTGCCGTCGGAGGTCTTGTGGCCGTCGGCCAGCGGGTAGCGCAGGTTCCACAGGCTGCCCTTCTCGTCGTGGTTCTCCACTTCGAGGTCGGAGATGGCGGTGTGGAACTTGGTGTCCCAGTTGACCAGACGCTTGCCGCGGTAGATCAGGCCGTCCTGGTGCAGGCGCACGAAGGCTTCCTTGACCGCCTCGGACAGGCCCTCGTCCATGGTGAAGCGCTCGCGCGACCAGTCCACCGAGCTGCCCAGGCGGCGGATCTGCCGGGTGATGGTGCCACCGGACTGCTCCTTCCATTCCCAGACCTTCTCCAGGAATTTCTCGCGGCCCAGGTCGTGGCGGCCGATGCCGTCGGCGGCCAGCTGGCGCTCGACCACCATCTGGGTGGCGATCCCCGCGTGGTCGGTGCCCGGCTGCCACAGGGTGTTGCGCCCCTGCATGCGGCGGAAGCGGATCAGCGCATCCATGATCGCGTTGTTGAAGCCATGGCCCATGTGCAGGCTGCCGGTGACGTTCGGCGGCGGGATCATGATGGTGTAGGGCTCGCCCGAACCCTGTGGGGCGAAATAATTGTTCGCCTCCCAGTTCTCGTACAGGGCGGTTTCAATGGCGTGCGGCTGGTAGGTCTTGTCCATGCGCGGCGGGACCCTTTTGACGGCTGATCGGAAAAGCCGGCAAGTATAACGGGGAAGGCGTGGAGGGCGTAAGGCCGCGCGCGGGGAAGCTGACTGGTGGGGCGCGTGTCGTCGGCGGCTGTCAGCCGCGGCGCGGCGGCAGCAGGCGGGTCAGGCGCGCCTCCAGGCGGCGTTTGAGCTCGGCCTCGATCTGCGGCACGAAATCGTCGATGACATCCTGCAGGATCAGCTGGGCGGCGGCACGCAGCTCGCTGTCCAGGCGCTTCATCTCGGCGCCGCTGTCGCGTTGCACCGCCTGCTCCAGGGCGCTGCGCAGGTCTGCCGGGGTGCTGGGCTGGGCCGGCTTGGCCGTTGCCGTGGGGCGGTAGCTGGGCGCCGGAGCCGGGGTGGTTGTCGCGGGCGCGCTGACGATGTCCGAGAGCACGGGGATGCTGTCCGGGTCGAGGGCGTCGACCAGCAGCGGCGGCTCGAGGTCCTGATCGCCCAGGAGCTCGCGGATCGACTCCAGGTCGTTCAGCAGCTGGGTGGGTTTCTGCGGCGGCTTCGGTTTGTCCATGGCGGGCGGCTAGAGGTCGACTCGTTTGGGATCATAGCCGCGTTGGCGGTAGCTGCGGAAATTCTCCCGGCAGGCGGTCAGCAGGTCCGCCTCCTGGTTGACGATCTCGATGACCCGGCTGAAACGGTCGACGAGCGGCGAGAGGCTCGGATTGAGATTGATCAGCACGCCTTGCTCGGCCGCCGGCGGCTCGTCCTGACCGATCACCACCGGGGCGTGCGGATCGTCCTGGTGCAGTTCGTGGGGTACGAAGGCCTCCGCCTTGAAGCGCCACAGCAGCTCATCCAGTTCCGCGCACTGCCGGGCATCGGTGCCGCGCAGGAACACCGGCAGGCCGGCGCGCCAGGCCTTCATCGCCAGCTGGCAGGCGGCGCGCAGGCGTTCGGCCGGGGTGGCGGAGGAGAGGACGTAGAACTCGATTCGGGGCATGGTGGCTTCGATGATGGGCGGCAGTGGCCGGGGGCGGGCAGGGCCGCCCCGGCGCGGGTCAGGCCTGGCTGCGGTCGAGCAGGTACTGGGTCAGCAGCGGCACCGGGCGGCCGGTGGCGCCTTTCTCCTTGCCCCCGCTGATCCAGGCGGTGCCGGCGATATCCAGGTGCGCCCAGGGGTACTTCTTGGCGAAGCGCGAGAGAAAGCAGCCGGCGGTGATGGTACCGGCCTTCGGGCCGCCAATGTTGGCGATGTCGGCGAACGGGCTGTCCAGCTGCTCCTGGTACTCGTCGAACAGCGGCAGCTGCCAGGCACGGTCGTCGGCGTGTTGGCCGGCGGCCAGGAGTTGCTCGATCAGCTCGTCGTTGTTGCCCATCAGGCCGGAGGTGTTGGCGCCCAGGGCGACGATGCAGGCACCGGTGAGGGTGGCGATGTCGATCACCGCCTGGGGCTTGAAGCGTTCGGCGTAGGTCAGGGTGTCGCACAGCACCAGGCGGCCTTCGGCGTCGGTGTTGAGGATCTCCACGGTCTGCCCGCTCATGCTGGTGACGATGTCGCCGGGGCGGGTGGCCCGGCCGCTGGGCATGTTCTCGGCGCAGGCCAGCAGGCACACCAGGTTGATTGGCAGCTGCAGTTCGAGCACGGCTTTCAGGGTGCCGAACACGCTGGCGGCGCCGCACATGTCGTACTTCATCTCGTCCATGCCGGCCGCCGGCTTGATGCTGATGCCGCCGGTGTCGAAGGTGATGCCTTTGCCGACTAGGGCGAAGGGCTTGTCGGTCTTCTTGCCGCCCTGGTAATTGAGCACGATCATCCGCGGCGGTTGCTCGCTGCCCTGGGCGACGGCGAGGAAGGCGCCGGCGCCGAGCTCCTTGAGCTTCTTCTCGTCGAGGATCTCCACCTTTAGATTCTTGTGCGCCTTGGCCAGGCCCTTGGCCTCCTCGGCCAGGTAGCTGGGGTGGCAGAGGTTCGGCGGCAGGTTGCCCAGGTCGCGGGTGAAGGCCATGCCAGCGGCGATGGCCTGGGCGTGCGCGGTGGCGCGCTCGACCTCCGCCAGGTTGGCTTTGTCGCAGCTTAGGGTCAGCTTCTTCAGGGCGCGCGGCTCGGCTTTCTGGCTCTTGAAGCGATCGAACTGATAGTCACCGTCGGCCAGGCTCTCTACCATCAGGCGCGTCTTGCCGTAGGCATCGCGGCCCTTGACGCTGAGGTCCTGCAGGGCCAGCACGGCGTCGCTGCCGCCGAGTCCCTTGAGCACCGCGTGGGCGGCGCCGATCAGTTTGCGCAGCTGGCGGTCCGACAGCTCGGCGTCCTTGCCGCTGCCGACCAGCAGCACACGCTCGGCCTTGAGGCCGGCCAGGTTGTGCACCAGCAGGGTCTGACCAAGCTTGCCGGCCAGGTCGCCACGCTTGAGCAGGGCGCTGATTGCGCCGGCGCAGGCGTTGTCGACAGCGCGCGCCGTTTCACCGAGCTTGCGGCCTTCACCGACGGCGATGACCAGGGTGGCGGTTTTCAGGGTTTCCGGGCGAGCGCTTTTGGCTAGAAATTCCATGGCGTAGTGTCCCCAAGACAAGAAGTCGGTATTGCAGGATAATGCCGGCTATTTTTTCAGTGGTTCGTCCGTGGGCGAGCCGGCATGCAGTGCGGCTAGTTTGATCGTAGCCGCCTGAGCCTGACAACCCTGGAGTGTCTGGTTTGATCGTCTTCCGTTATCTGTCCCGTGAGGTCTTGATTACCCTGAGTGCGGTGAGCGCCGTGCTGCTGGTGATCATCATGAGTGGCCGCTTCATCAAGTACCTGGCGCAGGCCGCCCAGGGACTGCTCGATCCCGGGGTGCTGTTTCTGATCATGGGGTTTCGCCTGCCCGGCTTTCTCCAGCTGATCCTGCCATTGGGGCTGTTCCTGGGCATCCTGCTGGCCTACGGACGGCTCTACCTAGACAGCGAGATGACCGTGCTGTCGGCCACCGGCATGAGTCAGCAGCGCCTGATGGTTTACAGCCTGGCGCCTGCGCTGCTGGTGGCGCTGCTGGTGGCCTGGCTGAGCCTGGGCCTGGCGCCGCAGGGGGTGGCCGGGCAGATGCGCATCCTCAATGAGCAGGACGCCCTGACCGAGTTCGATACCCTGGTGCCGGGTCGCTTCCAGGCCATGAGGGACGGCTCGCGGGTGACCTACACCCGGGAGCTGTCGAAGGACCGCGGCGAGCTGGCCGGGATCTTCATCTCCGAGAAGCGCTTCTCCCGCGAGGGCAGCAAGGAGCGCGGCATCACCGTGCTGGTGGCGGAAAGCGGGCGCCAGGAATTGCAGGCAGACGGCAGTCGTTACCTGATCCTGGAGAACGGCTACCGCTACGACGGCAATCCCGGTCAGGCGGACTACCGGGCGATACAGTACGACACCTATGGCGTATTGCTGCCCAAGCCCTCGGTCAGTGGTGAAATCAGCGAGCGCGAGGCGGTGCCGACCCGGGAGCTGATCGGCAGCGACGATCCGCGCCTGCAGTCCGAGCTGCAGTGGCGCCTGTCGATTCCGTTGCTGGTGTTCGTCGTCGCCCTGCTGGCGGTGCCCTTGTCGCGGGTCAATCCGCGCCAGGGCCGCTTCCTCAAGCTGCTGCCGGCGATTCTCCTGTACATGGCCTACCTGGCGCTGCTGATTGCCGCGCGTGGCGCCCTGGACAAGGGCAAGATTCCCCAGGCGCTGGGTTTGTGGTGGGTGCACGGGGTGTTCGTGTTGATCGGTCTGTTGTTGCTGTACTGGGAGCCGCTGCGCTTGAAGTGGGCCGCTCGTCGTGCTGTGCGGGAGGTGGCTCGTGGTTAGGTTGGATAGGTACATCGGCACCCAGGTATTCGTCGCGATTCTTTCCGTGCTGGGGATCATCGTCGGGCTGGCCCTGATGTTCGCCTTCATCGATGAGTTGGGTGACATCGAGGGTGATTACAGCCTGGGCGAGGCTGCCTGGTACGTGTTTCTCACCCTGCCGCGGCGGGTCTACGAGATGTTGCCGATGGCGGCGCTGATCGGTTGCCTGATCGGCCTGGGTAGCCTGGCCAGCAACAGCGAGCTGACCGTCATGCGCGCGGCCGGCGTGTCGATCGGGCGCATCGTCTGGGCGGTGATGAAGCCGATGCTGGTGCTGATGCTGGCCGGCATCCTGATCGGCGAGTACCTGGCGCCCTGGAGCGAGAATCAGGCCCAGGCCAATCGCGCCATGGCCCAGGGCGGTGGCGAGGCGCAGAGCGCCAAGCGCGGCATGTGGCATCGCCAGGGGCAGGAGTTCGTGCATATCAACGCGGTGCAGCCCGACGGCGTGCTGTACGGGGTGACGCGCTACCGTTTCGACGAGCGGCGCCACCTGCTGTCCTCCAGCTTCGCCCGGCGGGCGCAGTACCAGGGCGATCACTGGCGGCTGGAGAACGTCGCCACCACGCATTTTCGTGAGCGCAGCACCGAGGTGGTCAAGTCACTCAGCGAGCGCTGGGACGTCGAACTCAATCCGCAGTTACTCGGTACCGTGGTGCTGGAGCCGGATGCGCTGTCGGTGACGGGCTTGTGGCGCTACATCCAGTATCTGGGTGAGCAGGGCCTGAACAATGGTCAGTACTGGCTGGCCTTCTGGACCAAGGTGTTGCAGCCGTTGGTGACCGCGGCCCTGGTGCTGCTGGCGATTTCCTTCATCTTCGGCCCGCTGCGCTCGGTGACCCTGGGGCAGCGGGTATTCACCGGGGTGCTGGTCGGTTTCGTCTTCAGCATCGCCCAGGACCTGCTCGGGCCTTCGAGCCTAGTGTTCGGCTTTTCGCCGCTGCTCGCCGTGCTGATTCCTGCGGTCATCTGTGCGGTCGCGGGCATGGGGCTGCTGCGCAGGGCAGGCTAGTTCATTCGCGCGCAGAAAAAAGCCGGCTCAGCGCCGGCTTTTTTCTGCAGCCTCACTTCTTGTGGATGTTCTTCGGCAGCTGCACGGTACGGCTGGCGGAATAGATGTCGTGCCAGCTGCGTTTTTCCTTGTCCCAGAGGACCCAGAGAAAGCCCAGGCCGAGGCAGAGCCAGGAGGCGGTGGCGACCAGGAAGCGCAGCAATGCCTGCCACAGGGAGATGGCGCTGCCGTCCTGGTTCTGGATCCGCAGGCCCCACACCTGCATGCCCAGGGTCTGGCCGTTGTGCGTCCAGAACTTGGCGAAGAAGCCGAACAGGCTGAACAGCAGGAGGGTCGAGAGCAGCGGGTCGCCATCCAGGGCGCCGGCGTCGGAGAGTCGCTTGAGTTGCGCCTCGCCATAGAAGCCCATCAGCACCAGCTTGTAGATGAAGGTCACCACTATCAGCAGGGCGATGCACAGCAGGAAGTCGTAGAACATGGCCGCGAGGCGTCGAATCAGGCCGGCGGCGGGAAATTCACCCTGCGGGCGCAACAGGTGTTTCGGCATGGAGGGCTCGTCGGGTAATGGTGCGGTTGGGTCTATGTCAGTTTTTTTGCCTGCAAATGGGCATAAAAAAACCCCTGATGATGCCATCAGGGGTTCTTCAAAGCGGCAGGATCAGCTCAGGACTTGAACCTGGTCAGCCTGCATGCCTTTTTGACCTTGCACTGCAACGAAGCTGACTTTCTGGCCTTCTTTCAGGCTCTTGAAGCCGTTGCCTTCGATCGCGCGGAAGTGCACGAACAGATCCGGACCGCTTTCTGGAGTGATAAAACCAAAACCTTTTTCGTCGTTAAACCACTTGACGGTACCGTTCTGACGATTCGACATGTCTTATTTCCTTGAAACTAGAGTTGATGACAGCCCCTAAATAATAGAGGACTGAGACTGGTTGCAAAGAGTAATAGAAGTCGAGCGGGATGTAGCGGATCGAGAGGATCTACTGCATCAGGTCACGATTCACGGCGACCCATGCAAACACAGTTCAATCACTCTACGCTAACTTTTGGGCAAATGCCAACCCCTGCGGAGCCCGAGAATCAAGGCGGATCGAGGTTGTTTGCGGACTATCGAAGATAGCTGCACGGGAGGGGATCTGGGGCTTCTCGAGGGGCAGTGCGATGGACTGCTGGGTATCGCTTTGCGCTGGTTGCAGCGACTGGATTATTGGTGCCCCGGGGGAGACTCGAACTCCCACTCCTTTCGGAAACGGATTTTGAATCCGCCGCGTCTACCGGTTCCGCCACCGGGGCACAATGGCGGCGCAGTATAGGGAGGGCGCTGCGCCTGGTCAATCCACTTGCGTGGCCAGTATGCGTGATTTCCGGTAAGCTTTGCCGCCCTGAAATACGACCCCTTTCTGCCATGCGTGTTGCCGACTTTCATTTCGAGCTGCCTGATTCCCTGATCGCCCGTCATCCGCTGGCCGAGCGCCGCGCCAGCCGCCTGCTGGTGCTCGATGGCCCCAGCGGCCAGCTCGCCCACCGCCAGTTCAGCGACCTGCTGGAGTACCTGCGACCCGGCGACCTGATGGTGTTCAACAATACCCGGGTGATCCCGGCGCGACTGTTCGGCCAAAAGGCTTCGGGCGGCAGGCTCGAGGTGCTGGTCGAGCGCGTGCTGGACGAGCACCGGGTGCTGGCCCATGTGCGCTCGAGCAAGTCGCCCAAGCCGGGCTCGACCATTCTGCTCGACGGCGGTGGTGAGGCGCAGATGCTGGCGCGCCATGATGCGCTGTTCGAACTGCGCTTCAGCGAGGACGTCCTGCCGCTGCTCGAACGCATCGGTCATATGCCGCTGCCGCCCTATATCGACCGACCGGACGAGGCGGCCGATCGCGAACGCTATCAGACCGTATATGCCGCACGCGCCGGTGCGGTGGCTGCGCCTACGGCCGGGCTGCATTTCGATCAGCCGATGCTCGCGGCGATCGCCGAGATGGGCGTCGAGACCGCCTTCGTCACCTTGCATGTCGGCGCCGGCACCTTCCAGCCGGTGCGGGTCGAGCGCATCGAGGATCACCACATGCACAGCGAATGGCTGGAGGTCAGCCAGGAGGTGGTGGACGCCGTGGCGGCCTGTCGTGCCCGCGGCGGTCGGGTGATCGCGGTCGGCACCACCAGCGTGCGCTCGCTGGAAAGCGCCGCACGGGACGGGGTGCTCAAGGCGTTCAGGGGTGACACCGACATTTTCATCTACCCGGGGCGCCCGCTGCATGTGGTCGATGCCCTGATCACCAACTTTCACCTGCCGGAGTCGACCCTGCTGATGCTGGTATCGGCGTTCGCCGGCTATCCGGAAACCATGGCGGCCTACCAGAGCGCGGTCGCCGAGGGCTACCGCTTCTTCAGTTACGGTGATGCCATGTTCGTCACCCGCAATCCCGCGCCGCGCGGGCCCGAGGAAACACTATGACGCGCACCTGTCGCATGTCCTTCGAGCTGTTGGCGACCGACGGCAAGGCCCGTCGCGGGCGCCTGAGCTTCCCCCGGGGCGTGGTCGAGACGCCGGCGTTCATGCCGGTCGGCACCTATGGCACGGTGAAAGGCATGCTGCCCCGGGATATCGAGGCGATCGGCGCGCAGATCATTCTCGGCAACACCTTTCATCTTTGGCTGCGCCCGGGTACCGAGGTGATCAAGCGCCATGGCGATCTGCATGACTTCATGCAGTGGCAGGGACCGATCCTCACCGATTCGGGTGGCTTCCAGGTGTTCAGCCTGGGCGCCATGCGCAAGATCAAGGAGGAGGGCGTGACCTTCGCCTCGCCGGTGGATGGCAGCAAGGTGTTCATGGGGCCGGAGGAGTCGATGCAGGTGCAGCGCGACCTCGGATCGGACATCGTGATGATCTTCGACGAGTGCACGCCCTATCCGGCCGAGTTCGACGTCGCCAAGCGCTCCATGGAGCTGTCGCTGCGCTGGGCCAGGCGCTCCAAGGAGGCCCATGGTGACAGCAGCGCGGCGCTGTTCGGTATCGTTCAGGGTGGCATGCATGAGGAGCTGCGCATGCGCTCGCTGGAGGGCTTGAGCGAGATCGGTTTCGATGGTCTGGCGATCGGCGGGCTCTCGGTCGGCGAGCCCAAGGAGGAGATGATCCGCGTGCTGGACTATCTGCCGGCGCAGCTGCCGGCGGACAAGCCGCGCTACCTGATGGGCGTCGGCAAGCCGGAAGACCTGGTCGAGGGGGTGCGGCGCGGCGTCGACATGTTCGATTGCGTGATGCCCACGCGCAATGCGCGCAACGGTCACCTGTTCGTCGACACCGGCGTGCTGAAGATCCGCAATTCGGTGCACAAGCACGACGACTCGCCGCTCGATGCGACCTGCGACTGCTACACCTGCCAGCACTTTTCCCGGGCCTACCTGCATCATCTGGATAAGTGCGGCGAAATGCTGGGAAGCATGCTCAATACCATCCATAACTTGCGCCACTATCAGCGCCTTATGGCTGGTTTGCGCGAGGCAATTCAACAGGGTACATTGGCCGCCTTTGTCGATGCCTTCTATGCGCGACGCGGGCTGCCGACACCGCCGCTCGCCTGATCTATCGCTGTTCTAAAGACCTTATCCAACAGGAGTGTTAAATGAGCTTTTTGATCCCCGCTGCTTATGCCGATGCCGCTGCCCCGGCTGCCGGTCCTGCCGGTACCGGTTTCGAGTGGGTGTTTCTGGTCGGTTTCCTGGTCATCTTCTACCTGATGATCTGGCGTCCGCAGGCCAAGCGCGCCAAGGAGCATAAGAACCTGATCGGCAACCTGCAGAAGGGTGACGAAGTGGTGACCAGTGGCGGCATCGCCGGCAAGGTTACTAAGGTCAGCGACGATTTCGTGGTGATTGAGGCGTCGGACACCGTGGAGCTGAAGATCCAGAAAGTGGCCATCGCCGCCACTCTGCCCAAGGGCACGCTGAAAGCCATCTGAGTCACACATCATTACCATTCGACGGGGCGCTTAATGCGCCCCGCGTCATAACGGGCGGCGTCATGCTCAATAAATTTCCTCTGTGGAAGTACCTGCTGATCGCGGCTGTGCTGACGATCGGCTTTATCTATTCGGCACCCAACCTCTATCCGGACGATCCGGCGATCCAGATCAGTGGCAACAGCACGGCGATGCGCGTCGAGCAGGCCGACCTGGAGCGTGCCGCTCGCGCCCTGAGCGATGCCGGCATCGAGGTCAAGGGTGTGAGCCTGGCGGAGCAGGGCCGCGCCGGTCTGCTGCGTCTGGTCAGCAAGGAGGATCAGCTGCCGGCCAAGGACGTGGTGCGCAAGGCGTTGGGTGGCGATTTCGTGGTCGCCCTGAACCTGGCGCAGACCACCCCGGACTGGCTGCGCAATATCGGCGCCGGGCCGATGAAGCTGGGTCTGGACCTGTCCGGTGGCGTGCACTTCCTGCTGGAGGTGGACATGGACAAGGCGCTGGATGCCCGCCGCAAGGTCTACGAGGGCGAGGTCAAGAGCCTGCTGCGCAAGGAGCGGGTGCGCTATCGCAGCCTGCCGGAAGCCAATGGCGCGATCCAGCTGGGCTTTGCCGATGAGGCGACCCTGGAGCAGGCGCAGCGCCTGATTCGCCGTGACTTCATCGATTTCGAACTGAATGCCGTCGAGCGTGGCGAGCAGCAGGTGCTGCGCCTGACCCTGACTCCGGCCAAGCTCGCCGAGATTCGCGAGTATTCGATCAAGCAGAACCTGACCACCGTGCGCAACCGGGTCAACGAGCTGGGCGTGGCCGAGCCGCTGGTCCAGCGCCAGGGCGCCAACCGCATCGTCGTGGAGTTGCCGGGCGTGCAGGACACCGCCGAGGCCAAGCGGATTCTCGGCAAGACCGCCAACCTGGAGTTCCGCCTGGCCGCCGAGCTGGATGCGCCCAGGGCGTCGACCGAAACCTTCGAGTTCCGCGAAGAGGGTCGCCCGCCGGTGCAACTGGAGCGCGAGCTGATCATCACCGGTGACCAGGTCACCGACGCCCAGGCCAGTTTCGACGAGAACGGTCGTCCGCAGGTGAACATCCGCCTGGATAACCACGGCGGCGACCTGATGAACCGCGCCACGCGCAACAATGTCGGGCGCAGCATGGCGGTGATCTTCATCGAGCAGAAGCCGGTGACCCGTTACGCGCGCCAGGTGGTCGAGGGCGTCGAGCAGGAAGTGGCGATAGCCAGCTTCGTCGAGGAGAAGAAGATCATCAGCCTGGCGACCATCCAGTCGCCGCTCGGCAGTCAGTTCCGCATCACCGGCCTGGACGGCCAGGGCGAATCCTCGGAGCTGGCGCTGCTGCTGCGCGCCGGTGGTCTGGCGGCGCCGATGTACTTCGCCGAAGAGCGCACCATCGGTCCGAGCCTGGGTGCCGACAACATCGCCAAGGGTGTCGATGCGTCGCTGTGGGGCATGCTCTTCGTGTCGCTGTTCATCATCGTGATCTACCGCTTCTTCGGCGTGCTGGCGACCATCGCGCTGGGCTTCAACATGGTCATGCTGCTGGCGCTGATGTCGCTGTTGAGCGCCACCCTGACCCTGCCAGGCATCGCCGGTATCGTGTTGACCATGGGTATGGCGGTGGATGCCAACGTGCTGATCTTCTCGCGCATCCGCGAAGAGATCGCCAATGGCATGTCGGTGCAGCGGGCGATTCACGAAGGCTTCGATCGCGCTTTCTCGGCGATCATCGACGCCAACCTGACCACTCTGCTGGTCGGCGGCATCCTCTTCGCCATGGGTACCGGGCCGGTCAAGGGCTTTGCCGTGACCTTGTCGCTGGGCATTCTCACCTCGATGTTCACCGCCGTGCTGGTGACTCGCGCGATGGTCAACCTGATCTTCGGTGGGCGTGACTTCAAGAAGCTGTGGGTTTAAGAGGTCGAGATGAATCGTACGATCAACTTCATGGGTGTGCGCAATCTTGCGTTTGCCCTCACGCTGTTCCTCACCCTGCTGGCGCTGGGCAGCTGGGCGTTCAAGGGCCTCAACCTGGGCCTGGATTTCACCGGCGGCACGCAGATCGAGCTGGGCTACGAGCAGCCGGCCGACCTGGGTGGGATTCGCCGGCAGCTCGCCGCGGCCGGTTTCGCCGACGCCGTGGTGCAGAGCTTCGGGGCGACCACCGATGTGGTGGTGCGCATGCAGGGCGATGATCCGGATCTGGGCAACAAGGTGGCCGAGGCGCTGGCGCAGTCCGGTGCTGCGCCTGAGGTCAAGAAGGTTGAGTTCGTCGGCCCCCAGGTGGGTGAGGAGCTGCGTGACCAGGGCGGCATCGGCATGCTCCTGGCGCTGGGGGGGGTGCTGCTGTATCTGGCATTTCGTTTCCAGTGGAAGTTCGCCGTTGGTGCCATCGTCTCGCTGATCCACGACGTGGTGGTGACGATGGGCATCCTGTCGTTCTTCCAGGTGACCTTCGACCTGACGGTGCTGGCGGCGATCCTGGCGATTATCGGTTATTCGCTGAACGACACCATCGTGGTGTTCGACCGGGTGCGGGAGAACTTCCGCGTGCTGCGCAAGACCAGCCTGATCGACAACATCAATATCTCCACCACCCAGACCCTGTTGCGTACCCTGGCGACCTCGATTTCCACTTTGCTGGCAATCGGCGCGCTGCTGGTGTTCGCGGGCGACAACCTGTTCGGCTTCTCCATTGCGCTGTTCATCGGCGTGCTGGCGGGTACCTATTCGTCCGTGTACATCGCCAACGTGGTGCTGCTGTGGTTGGACCTCACGGTCGAGGACCTGATCCCGCCGGTGGTGGCCGAAGAGGTCGACGAGCGTCCCTGAGTCTGTGCGCTCTGTCGCAGTTGGATCGAGCGGCCATGGCGGTGGTGGAACTTGCCGTGGATTGCCTCGGTCCAACCGTGCGAACAAGGCGAAATTCGCCGGGTAGCTAGAGCGTGAGCCAGGAGAAGCCATGAACAAATCGATGCTCGTGGGCGCAGTATTGGGCGCCGTAGGGGTCACTGCCGGGGGCGCTGTCGCGACCTACAAGTTGGTCAGCGGTCCCGAGTACGCCGAGGTGCTGGCCGTGCAGCCGGTCAAGGAGACCATCCAGACTCCGCGTGAGGAGTGTCGTGAAGTCACCGTGACCCGGCAGAAGCCGGTCAAGGATCAGCATCGTATCGCCGGCACGGCGATCGGCGCGGTGGTCGGTGGCTTGCTCGGTAATCAGGTGGGCGGTGGCAATGGCAAGAAGATTGCCACGGTCGCCGGCGCGGTTGGCGGCGGTTACGCCGGCAACAAGGTGCAGGAAAACATGCAGGCCAGCGACACCTATACCACCACCGAGACGCGCTGCAATACGGTCACCGACACCAGCGAGAAGCTGGTCGGCTACGACGTGAAGTACCAGTTGGGCGGAAAAGTGGGTCAGGTGCGCATGGATCATGATCCGGGTCGCCAGATTCCGGTAAAGGACGGCCAGTTGGTATTGGCGGCGTCTGCGCAGTAAGGCGTTCGCCAGTTGCAACGACAAGGCGCCCCGCGGGGCGCTTTTTCTATGGGCGATAAAAAACCGGCGCTAGGCCGGTTTTTCTGGAGCGGAGCGATCAGCGCTTCAGTGCGGTCGACAGGTGCGGCTGGATCGCCGTCAGCACCGCCTTGAAGCACTTGGTGTTGCCGGCGACGATCTGGCCCTTCTCGAGGAATTCGTGGCCGCCACTGAAGTCGCTGACCAGGCCGCCCGCTTCCTGGATCAGCAGGGCGCCAGCAGCCATGTCCCACTCGGACAGGCCGAACTCCCAGAAGGCGTCGAAGCGGCCGGCTGCCACATAGGCCAGGTCCAGGCTGGCGGCGCCGGCGCGGCGCACGCCGGCGGTCTGGCCGACCAGGCTGCGGAACATGCCCAGGTAGTTCTCCAGATTGTCCAGCTGGCTGTCGCGGAACGGGAAGCCGGTGCCGAGCAGGGCGCCTTCCAGGCTCTTGCGGGTGCTGACCCGCAGGCGGCGGCCGTTGAGGGCGGCGCCACGACCGCGGCTGGCGGTGAACTCTTCCTGGCGAACCGGGTCGATGATCACCGCGTGCTCGAGGCGGCCGCGGTATTTGCAGGCCACGCTGACCGCGAAGTGCGGCACGCCGCGGATGAAGTTGGTGGTGCCGTCCAGCGGGTCGATGATCCATTGGTAGTCCGCGCCCTCACCGCTGCCTTCGATCAGGCCGCCTTCCTCGCCGAGGAAGCCGTGATTCGGATAGGCCTTGCGTAGGGCCTGGATGATCAACTGCTCCGCGGAGCGGTCGATTTCGGTCACGTAATCTTTGGCATCCTTCTCGTCGACCGAGATGACGTCCAAGCGTTCGATCGAGCGGAAAATCATTTCACCGGCGCTACGGGCTGCGCGCAGCGCGATATTCAGCATGGGCTGCATGGATGTTCACCTGGGTCGTTAAAGAAAGCCGGCCATTCTAGCAGAAACGTCGCGCGGTTGAAGTGCCGCCTGTGCCGTGCATGGCATAAATCGGGGGGGTTCTGTAAGATTTGTTCCCCTTCGTTTTTCATGTGAGCATCTACGTTGCTGCAGAACATTCGCGTGGTTTTGGTCAATACCAGTCATCCGGGCAATATCGGCGGTGCTGCGCGGGCCATGAAGAACATGGGGCTGTCGCGCCTGGTGCTGGTCGACCCGGTCGACTTTCCCAGTGGCGATGCGGTCGCACGCGCCTCCGGGGCGACCGATATCCTCGATTCCGCTCAGGTGGTCGGTACGCTTGAGGAGGCGCTGGTCGGGTGCAGCCTGGTGATGGGCACCAGTGCCCGTGATCGGCGCATTCCCTGGCCCTTGCTGGACCCGCGCGAATGTGGTGTGGCGGCCTGCGAGCAGGCTGCGCAGGGTGGCGAGGTGGCGCTGGTGTTCGGGCGCGAATACGCCGGCCTGACCAACGAGGAGCTGCAGCGCTGTCAATATCATGTGCATATACCGTCCGACCCGCAGTTCAGTTCGCTGAATCTGGCGGCCGCCGTGCAGGTGCTGGTGTATGAAGTGCGCATGGCCTGGTTGACGGCGCAGAATCAGCCGACCAAGGTCGCCAAGGTGGAGGCCACGGCGATGCTCGACATGCAGCCGGTGACTGCCGACGAGCTGGAGTCCTTCTATGCGCACCTGGAGTTGGCGCTGGTGGAGATCGGTTTTCTCGATCCGGCCAAGCCGCGGCACCTGATGAGTCGTTTGCGTCGCCTGTACGGGCGCAGCGGCGTCAGCAAGCTGGAAATGAATATCTTGCGTGGCATTTTGACGGAGACCGTCAAGGCCGCGCGTGGTCAGCACCATGGGCAGGGGAAATCTGATGTTTGAGCGCATGCGAGAAGATATCCAGAGCGTGTTCCATCGCGATCCGGCGGCGCGCAATACGCTGGAAGTGGTGACCTGCTACCCAGGCTTGCATGCGGTGTGGCTGCATCGCGCGGCGCACGCCTTGTGGGGGGCGGGCTGGAAGTGGCTGGCGCGGGTGGTGTCGAATTTCGGGCGCTGGTTGACCGGGATCGAGATTCATCCCGGGGCGAAAATAGGTCGGCGCTTTTTCATTGATCATGGCATGGGCATCGTCATCGGCGAGACCGCCGAGATCGGCAACGACGTCACGCTTTACCAGGGGGTGACCCTGGGTGGCACCAGCTGGAACAAGGGCAAGCGTCACCCGACCCTGGAGGATGGCGTGGTGGTCGGTGCCGGCGCTAAGGTGCTGGGCCCCTTCACGGTCGGCGCGGGCGCGAAGATCGGTTCCAATGCCGTGGTGACCAAGGCGGTGCCGGCCGGGGCCACGGCCGTGGGGATTCCCGGGCGGATCATCGTCAAGGTCGATGGCGAACAGGAGGCCAAGCGTCAGGCCATGGCCGAAAAGCTCGGCTTCGACGCCTATGGTGTTGGCCAGGACATGCCGGACCCGGTTGCGCGGGCGATCGGCCAGTTGCTCGATCACCTGCAGGCTGTCGACGGGCGTCTGGAGGGTATGTGCAGCGCGCTGACGGCTCTGGGGAGCGACTACTGCGCGAAGGAGCTGCCGGCGCTACGTGACGAGGATTTCGCCGGCGTCTGCAAGGATCAGGACGACAAGCCCGCCGCGTGATGCGCGGCGCGCAGCATTTTGTTATGCTGCGCGCCCTTCGCGCCGTCTAATTCCCGAGTAAAACCATAGGTCTTATAGTTGACTTAAATACTCGGGAATTGCATACTCGCGGCACATAGTGATCCCGTGGTAACCCTCCATGCGTCTGACCACCAAAGGCCGCTACGCCGTCACGGCGATGCTCGACCTCGCGCTTCACGCGCAGCATGGTCCGGTGTCCCTCGCCGACATATCCGAACGCCAGGGCATCTCCCTGTCCTATCTGGAGCAGCTGTTCGCCAAGCTGCGTCGCGGCAACCTGGTTTCCAGCGTGCGCGGCCCGGGCGGCGGCTACCAGTTGGCGCGTGACATGTGCGGCATTCAGGTGGCCCAGGTGATCGATGCGGTCAACGAGTCGGTCGATGCCACCCGTTGCCAGGGGCAGGGTGATTGCCATGCTGGCGACACCTGTCTGACCCACCATTTGTGGTGCGACCTCAGTCAGCAGATTCACGAATTCCTCAGCGGCATCAGTCTCGCCGATCTGGTGACGCGCCGCGAGGTGCAGGAGGTTGCTCAGCGCCAGGATCAGCGTCGCTGCAGCAGTGGCTTGATGCCGCATTTGGACAAGATTGAAGCGTCCACCGTCGATTGAATGCAAGGGCGCCGGGCTGCGAGGTCCGAGACCTGATAGGAGAGAGTCAATGAAATTGCCGATTTACCTCGATTATTCCGCCACCACGCCGGTCGACCCGCGTGTCGCCCAGAAGATGAGTGAGTGCCTGCTGGTCGATGGCAACTTCGGTAACCCGGCCTCGCGCTCCCACGTATTCGGCTGGAAGGCCGAGGAGGCGGTGGAGAATGCTCGCCGTCAGGTCGCCGAGCTGGTCAATGCCGATCCGCGCGAGATCGTCTGGACCTCCGGTGCCACCGAGTCCGACAACCTGGCGATCAAGGGTGTGGCCAATTTCTACAGCAGCAAGGGCAAGCACCTGGTCACCTCGAAGATCGAGCACAAGGCGGTCCTCGACACCATGCGCCAGCTGGAGCGCGAGGGCTTCGAGGTCACCTACATCGAGCCCGGCGAAGACGGCCTGATCACCCCGGCCATGGTCGAGGCGGCGCTGCGCGATGACACCGTGCTGGTGTCGATCATGCATGTGAACAACGAGATCGGCACGATCAACGACATCGCCGCCATCGGCGAGCTGACCCGTTCGCGCGGCGTGCTGTTCCATGTGGATGCCGCGCAATCCACCGGCAAGGTGGAGATCGACCTGGAGAAGCTCAAGGTCGACCTGATGTCCTTCTCGGCGCACAAGACCTACGGCCCCAAGGGCGTCGGTGCGCTGTACGTGCGCCGCAAGCCGCGCGTGCGCCTGGAGGCCCAGACCCACGGCGGCGGCCATGAGCGAGGCATGCGCTCCGGCACCCTGGCCACGCACCAGTGCGTCGGCATGGGTGAGGCGTTCCGTATCGCCAAGGAAGAAATGGCCCAGGAAAACCAGCGCGTGCTGGCCCTACGGGACCGCTTCTTTGCCCAGGTCGATGGGCTGGAAGAGCTCTACGTCAACGGCAGCCTGACGGCCCGCGTGCCGCACAACCTCAACCTCAGCTTCAACTACGTCGAAGGCGAGTCGCTGATCATGGCGCTCAAAGATCTGGCGGTTTCCTCCGGCTCGGCGTGCACCTCGGCCTCCCTGGAGCCGTCCTACGTGCTGCGGGCCCTGGGGCGCAACGACGAGTTGGCGCACAGCTCCATCCGTTTCACCTTCGGTCGCTTCACCACCGAGGAGGAAGTCGACTACGCCGCGCAGAAGGTTCGCGAGGCGGTCACCAAGCTGCGCGAGTTGTCGCCGCTGTGGGACATGTACAAGGACGGTGTCGATCTGTCGAAGATCGAGTGGGCAGCACACTAACTAGCGAGCTGCCGAAGAGCGGCACCTGATGAGAGAGGAATAGCAGCATGGCATACAGTGAAAAGGTCATCGACCATTACGAAAACCCGCGCAACGTCGGCAAGATGGATGCGGAAGACCCCAGCGTCGGTACCGGCATGGTCGGTGCGCCGGCCTGCGGTGACGTGATGCGCCTGCAGATCAAGGTCAACGAGCAGGGCGTCATCGAAGACGCCAAGTTCAAGACCTATGGCTGCGGTTCGGCCATCGCCTCCAGCTCCCTCGCTACCGAGTGGATGAAGGGCAAGACCCTGGATGAGGCCGAGACGATCAAGAATACCCAGCTGGCCGAAGAGCTGGCCCTGCCGCCGGTGAAGATCCACTGCTCGGTGCTCGCCGAGGACGCCATCAAGGCGGCCGTGCGCGACTACAAGCAGAAGAAAGGTTTGCTCTAAGGAGGTATGTCGATGGCTATCAGCATGACCGAAGCTGCCGCGCAGCACGTGCGCCGCTCCCTCGAGGGGCGCGGCAAGGGCGAGGGTATTCGCCTGGGTGTGCGTACGACCGGCTGTTCCGGCCTGGCTTATGTGCTGGAGTTCGTCGATGAGCCGGCCAGCGAAGACCAGGTGTTCGAGAGTCACGGCGTCAAGGTGATCATCGATCCGAAGAGCCTGGTCTATCTCGATGGCACCGAGCTGGACTTCGTCAAGGAAGGGTTGAACGAGGGATTCAAGTTCAACAACCCCAACGTGCGCGGCGAATGTGGCTGCGGCGAGAGCTTCAACATCTGAGGCGCTTGTGGGAAGTCCTTGTCATTTTGCCCTGTTCGACCTGAAGCCGAGTTTCCGCCTGAACCTCGACGAGCTGGCGGCGCGTTATCGCGAGTTGGCGCGCACCGTTCATCCGGACCGCTTCGCCGATGCCTCCGAGCGCGAGCAGCGGCTGGCCCTGGAGCGCTCGGCGAGCCTCAACGAGGCCTACCAGACGCTCAGGCATGCGCCGCAGCGGGCGCGCTACCTGCTGACCCTGAGTGGCCCCGAGCTGCCGCTCGAGGTCACGGTGCAGGACCCCGGTTTCCTGATGCAGCAGATGCACTGGCGCGAAGAGCTCGAGGACCTGCAGGACAGCGCCGATGTGGCGGGGGTGGCTGCATTCAAGCGACGCCTCAAGGTCGCTCAGGACGAGCTGAACGAAAGCTTTGCCAGCAGCTGGGACGATCCGGCGCGGCGCGAGGAAGCCGAGCGCCTGATGCGCCGGATGCAGTTTCTCGACAAGCTCGCCCATGAGGTGCGCCAGCTGGAAGAGCGCCTCGACGACTAACGCTTGCGCAGCTCGCCTGCGCACCTGAAATCCAGATAAGCATTTATTAATCATGGCCTTACTGCAGATCGCTGAGCCCGGACAGAGCCCCCAGCCACACCAGCGTCGATTGGCTGTGGGGATCGATCTGGGTACCACCAATTCCCTGGTCGCTGCATTGCGCAGTGGCCTGTCCGAACCCCTGCCGGATGCCGATGGTCAGGTCATCCTGCCGTCCGCGGTGCGCTACCACCCCGACCGTATCGAAGTGGGCGAGGCCGCCAAGGCCGCCGCTTCCAGCGATCCGCTGAACACCGTGTTGTCGGTCAAGCGTCTGATGGGGCGCGGCCTGGAAGATGTCAAGCAGCTGGGCGAGCAGTTGCCCTATCGCTTCGTCGACGGTCAGTCGCACATGCCCTTCATCGAGACGGTGCAGGGACCGAAGAGTCCGGTCGAGGTATCCGCCGATATTCTCAAGGTGCTGCGCCAGCGAGCGGAAAGCACCCTGGGTGGTGAGCTGGTCGGCGCGGTGATCACGGTGCCGGCCTACTTCGACGAAGCCCAGCGCCAGGCGACCAAGGATGCCGCGCGACTGGCCGGCTTGAACGTGTTGCGCCTGCTCAATGAACCGACCGCGGCGGCCGTCGCCTATGGCCTGGATCAGCAGGCCGAGGGTGTCGTGGCGATCTACGACCTGGGCGGTGGCACCTTCGATATTTCCATCCTGCGCCTGACCCGCGGAGTATTCGAGGTGCTGGCTACCGGCGGCGACAGCGCCCTGGGTGGCGACGACTTCGATCACGCCATCGCTGGCTGGATAGTCGAGCAGGCCGGCTTGTCCGCCGACCTCGATCCCGGTGCCCAGCGCAGCCTGCTCAGCGCCGCCTGTGCGGCGAAAGAGGCGCTGAGTGGCAGCGCCTCGGTGGAGCTGAGTCATGGCGAATGGCGCGGAGAGCTCAGTCGTGAGCAGTTCGATGCGCTGATCGAGCCCATGGTGGCGCGCAGTCTCAAGGCCTGTCGGCGCGCGGTGCGCGATGCCGGCATCGAGCTGGAGCAGGTCGAGGCGGTAGTCATGGTCGGTGGCTCGACTCGAGTGCCGCGGGTGCGTCAGGCCGTCAGCGAAATGTTCGGTCGCGAGCCCTTGACCGATATCGACCCGGATCAGGTGGTCGCCATAGGCGCGGCGATCCAGGCCGATACCCTGGCTGGCAATCAGCGCGGTGAGGGTGAGGAGTTGCTGCTGCTAGATGTGATCCCGCTGTCCCTCGGTCTGGAGACCATGGGCGGCCTGATGGAGAAGGTAATTCCGCGCAACACCACTATTCCGGTGGCGCGCGCCCAGGAATTCACCACCTACAAGGATGGCCAGACGGCCATGATGATCCATGTGCTGCAGGGCGAGCGCGAGCTGATCGGCGACTGCCGCTCCCTGGCGCGCTTCGAGCTGCGCGGCATTCCGCCCATGGTGGCCGGCGCGGCGAAGATCCGCGTGACCTTCCAGGTCGATGCCGACGGCCTGCTCGGGGTGTCGGCCCGCGAGCTGGCGTCCGGGGTGGAGGCGAGCATCCAGGTCAAGCCGTCCTACGGCCTGACCGATGGCGAGATCGCGCGCATGCTGCAGGACTCCTTTCAGCATGCCAGCGACGACAAGGTCGCCCGTGTTCTGCGTGAGCAGCAGGTCGATGCCCAGCGCCTGCTCGAGGCCGTGCAGGCGGCCCTGGAGGCCGATGGCGAGCGCCTGTTGAGCGCCGACGAGCGCCTGGCGATCGAGGCGCAGATGGACGAGTTGCGCGAGCTGATGGCGGGCAACGATGGCCTGGCCATCGAGCAGCAGACCAAGCGCCTGACCCAGTTGACCGATGCTTTCGCCGCGCGTCGCCTGGATGCCACGGTCAAGGCCGCGTTGGCCGGCCGTAGTCTTAACGAGATTGAGGAATAAGCATGCCGCAGTTGATTTTTCTGCCCCACGCCGAGCACTGCCCCGAGGGTGCGGTCATCGAGGTGGAGTCGGGCGAGACGGTGCTCAATGCCGCCCTGGCCCATGGCATCGATATCGAGCATGCCTGCGAGAAGTCCTGTGCCTGTACCACCTGTCACGTGGTGATCCGCGAAGGCTTCAACTCCCTGGAACCGTCCGACGAGCTGGAAGACGACATGCTCGACAAGGCCTGGGGTCTGGAGCCCAATTCGCGGCTGTCTTGCCAGGCGGTGGTGGCGGATCAGGATCTGGTGGTGGAGATTCCCAAGTACACCATTAACCAGGTTTCCGAAGGTCACTGAACCCTTTAGTGAAGGAGCAGGTCATGAGTCTGAAATGGACCGATGTGCTGGAGATCGCCATCCAGCTGGCGGAAGCCAAGCCCGAAGTCGATCCGCGCTACGTGAACTTCGTCGATCTGCACCGCTGGGTGCTGGACTTGCCGGAGTTCTCCGACGATCCGCAGCGCGGCGGCGAGAAGGTCCTCGAGGCGATCCAGGCCGCCTGGCTCGAAGAGATAGATTGAGCCGGGCGCCGAGCCGGCGCCGCCCTACGCATTTAACCGGAACCCGCGTATAATTCGCGGGTTTAATTTTTCGCTTTAATCCCTGTTTCTGGAGTTTTTCATGGCTGTTCAACGTACCTTCTCCATCATCAAGCCCGACGCCGTTGCCAAGAACGTCATCGGTGAGATCACCACCCGTTTCGAGAAAGCCGGCCTGCGTGTCGTCGCTTCGAAGATGGTCCAGCTGTCCGAGCGCGAAGCCGCCGGCTTCTACGCCGAGCACAGCGAGCGCGGCTTCTTCAAGGACCTGGTTGCCTTCATGACCTCCGGTCCGGTCATCGTCCAGGTGCTGGAAGGTGAAGACGCCATCGCCAAGAACCGCGAGCTGATGGGCGCCACCAACCCGAAGGAAGCTGCCGCCGGTACCATCCGCGCCGACTTCGCCGTGTCCATCGACGAGAACGCCGTGCACGGCTCCGACTCCGAGGCTTCCGCCGCTCGCGAGATCGCCTACTTCTTCGCTTCCACCGAAGTGTGCGCACGCATTCGCTAAGGCGAACCATGCGAGGGTGAAGCCATGACTGAAGCTACCGGCAAGATCAACCTGCTGGGTCTGACCCAGCCAGAAATGGAGCAGTTCTTCGAGAACATCGGGGAGAAGCGCTTCCGTGCCGGCCAGGTGATGAAATGGATTCACCACTTTGGCGTCGATGACTTCGATGCCATGAGCAATGTGGGCAAGGCCTTGCGCGAGAAGCTCAAGGCCTGTGCCGAGATTCGCGGTCCGGAAGTGGTCAGCGAAGACATTTCCACCGACGGCACTCGCAAGTGGGTCGTGCGGGTGGCGTCCGGCAGTTGCGTCGAGACCGTGTACATTCCCCAGGGCGGGCGTGGCACCCTGTGCGTCTCCTCCCAGGCTGGCTGTGCCCTGGACTGCAGCTTCTGCTCCACCGGCAAACAAGGTTTCAACAGCGATCTGTCTGCCGCCGAAGTGATCGGCCAGGTGTGGATCGCCAACAAGTCTTTCGGCTCCGTGCCGGCGAAGATCGATCGCGCCATCACCAACGTGGTGATGATGGGCATGGGCGAGCCGTTGCTGAATTTCGACAACGTGGTCGCCGCCATGAAGATCATGATGGACGACCTCGGTTATGGCATCTCCAAGCGCAAGGTGACCCTGTCCACCTCCGGCGTGGTGCCGATGATCGACAAGCTGGGCGAGGTCATCGACGTGTCGCTGGCCCTGTCGCTGCACGCGCCGAACGATGAACTGCGCAACCAGCTGGTGCCGATCAACAAGAAGTACCCCCTGGACATGTTGCTGGCAGCCTGCAAGCGCTACGTGTCGCGTCTCGGCGAGAAGCGCGTGCTGACCATCGAGTACACCCTGCTCAAGGATGTCAACGATCAGCCGGCTCATGCTGAGGAAATGATCGCACTTCTCAAGGATGTGCCTTGCAAGATCAACCTGATTCCGTTTAATCCCTTTCCCCACTCTGGGTACGAACGGCCGAGCAATAATGCCATCCGCCGTTTCCAGGACCTGCTGCACAAGGCCGGGCACAACGTCACGGTGCGCACCACCCGTGGCGAGGATATCGACGCCGCCTGTGGTCAGCTGGTCGGTCAGGTCATGGATCGTACCCGCCGCAGTGCGCGTTATATCGCCGTGCGCGAATTGAGCAGCGAGGCGGATGCTTCGCCATCCGCCGCCGATCGAACCTGAAGAGAGGAAACCCATGACCCTGCGCCCAGCGCTGTTCTTGTTGTTCGCCGGCCTGCTGGCCGGATGCGTATCGACTGGCGATGTCGACCCGATGAGAACCGATAAGGGGCGCGACGAGGCGCGTGATGCCTATGTGCAGCTGGGTCTCGGCTATCTCCAGCAAGGCGCCAGCGGGCGTGCCAAGGTGCCGCTGAAGAAGGCCCTGGCCCTCGATCCTTCGAGTGCCGACGCCCACGCGGCCTTGGCCCTGGTGTTTCAGATCGAGATGGAACCCAAGCTGGCCGATGAGCACTATCGCAAGGCGCTGTCGCAGCGCGGCGATGACGCCCGTCTGCTGAACAACTACGGCAGCTTCCTGTTCGAGCAGAAACGCTACGAGGAAGCGCTGCAGCGCTACCAGGAGGCGGCTCGCGACAATCTCTATCCGGAGCGTTCGCGGGTGTTCGAGAACCTCGGTCTGACCGCCATGATGCTCAAACAGCGCGAGCAGGCGAAAACCTATTTCGAGCGTTCGCTGCGGCTCGACAGTCGCCAACCGCGGGCGCTGCTGGAGATGGCGCAGTTGCACTTCGAGGATCGGCAGTACGTGCCGGCGCGCCGCTACTACGAGAGCTACAGCGCACTGGCCGAGCAGAGTGCTCGCAGCCTGTTGCTGGGGGCCCGCCTGGCGGCGATCTTCGAGGACCGCGACCAGGCGGCCAGCCTCGGCCTGCAGTTGAAACGTCTTTATCCGGGGACCCCGGAATATCAGCAATACCTGTCGGAGCAAAGATGAAAGCGGCGCATTCCGAAGAAGCAGTGGCCCAGCAGGTCAATCCCGGCGAATCCTTACGCATCACCCGCGAAAGCAAGGGCTGGAGCATCGCCGAGGTGGCCGCGCAGCTCAACCTGACGCCCCAGCGCCTGGGGCAGATCGAAGACGGTGCCTTCGACAAGTTGCCGGGGCACACCTTCGCCCGCGGTTACATCCGCGCTTATGGCAAGTTGCTGGGCATGGACCAGGCGCGCCTGGTGCTGGAGTTCGATCAGTTCACCGGCAGCAACGCGGCGGGCAGCAGCGTGCACAGCCTCGGCCGCATCGAACAACCATTGAGCCACTCGCAGCACATCCTGCGTTTCGCCGTGCTGGCCGTGCTGGTGGTCCTGGCCGGGGCCGGCCTGTACTGGTGGCAGGAGCAGGCCCAGCGGGCGGCTGAGGAGCCGGCGAGCAGCTTCGAACATGTCGAAGTGGAAGGCGCCGACGGTACCACCCAGATCCATGTGCTGGACGAACCCGAAGACCAGGCGGTAGCCGAGGCCCAGCAGCCCAGCGAGCTCAATCTGTCCGCTACCGCGCTCGAGCCGGCACCGCAGACCGATGAGTCGGCGGCCGAGTCGAACGGCGATGCGGGCTTGGCCGAGCCGGTTGTGGCGGCGCCAGTCGCGCCGGCGCCGAGTCCAGCCGAACCTGCGCCGCAGGCGGCGGTGGCACCGACCCCCGGCGAGCCGGTCGCGCCGGCATCCGCCGCCGAGCAGCCGCCCGTGGCGGCGGCCGGCGAAGGCGTCGTCGAGCTGAGCTTTTCCGCCGATTGCTGGACCCAGCTGACCGATGCCAATGGCAAGATCCTGGTCAGCTCACTCAAGCGTGCCGGCGACAGCCTGCGGCTGGTTGGCAAGGCGCCGCTCGAACTGCGCCTGGGGTTTGCCCGTGGCGCCCAAGTCACCTACAACGGCCAGGCGGTCGATGTGGCGCCCTTCACAACCGGCGAAACCGCGCGCCTGAAACTGGGTGGGCAATAACATGCATTGCGAATCACCGATCAAGCGGCGTCAGTCGCGCAAGATCTGGGTCGGCTCGGTACCGGTGGGCGGCGATTCGCCCATCTCGGTGCAGAGCATGACCAACACCGATACCAATGATGTCGCCGCGACGGTCGCACAGATCCGCCGCCTGGAAGAGGCGGGTGCCGATATCGTGCGCGTCTCGGTGCCGGACATGGACGCCGCCGAGGCCTTCGGCAAGATCAAGCAGCAGGTCGCCCTGCCGCTGGTCGCCGACATCCACTTCGACTACCAGATCGCCCTGCGCGTGGCTGAGCTGGGGGTCGACTGCCTGCGCATCAACCCCGGCAATATCGGCCGCGAGGATCGCGTCCGTGCCGTGGTCGAGGCCGCGCGGGACAAGGGCATTCCGATCCGCATCGGGGTCAATGCCGGCTCCCTGGAAAAAGACCTGCAGAAGAAATACGGCGAGCCGACGCCCCAGGCCCTGGTCGAGTCGGCGCTGCGCCATGTCGAACACCTGGACCGCCTGAACTTCCCGGACTTCAAGGTCAGCGTCAAGGCCTCCGACGTGTTCATGGCGGTGGAGGCCTATCGCCTGCTGGCCAAGCAGATCGAGCAACCGCTGCACCTGGGCATCACCGAGGCCGGCGGCCTGCGCTCCGGCACGGTGAAGTCGGCGGTGGGCCTGGGCATGCTGCTGGCCGAGGGCATCGGCGATACCATCCGCATCTCCCTGGCCGCCGACCCGGTGGAGGAGATCAAGGTCGGCTTCGACATCCTCAAGTCGTTGCGGCTGCGTTCGCGCGGGATCAACTTCATCGCCTGCCCGAGTTGCTCGCGGCAGAACTTCGATGTGGTCAAGACCATGAACGAACTGGAATCGCGCGTCGAAGACCTGCTGGTGCCGCTGGACGTGGCGGTGATCGGTTGCGTGGTCAACGGCCCGGGCGAGGCCAAGGAAGCACATGTCGGCCTGACCGGCGGCACGCCGAACAACCTGGTGTATATCGACGGCAAACCGGCACAGAAACTGACCAACGACAATCTGGTGGATGAGCTGGAGCGGCTGATCCGCCAGAAGGCGGCCGAGAAGGTCGCCGCAGACGCCGCCTTGATCGTGCGCAGCTGAGCCTTCGCGCACCCGTAACAGCTAAGGAATAGAATTGAGCAAGTCCCTGCAAGCCATTCGTGGCATGAACGACATCCTGCCCGAGCAGACCCCCCTCTGGCGTTATTTCGAGGACAAGGTGGCGCGTCTGTTGGATGGCTACGGCTATCGGCAGATCCGCATGCCGATCGTCGAGTTCACCGAGCTGTTCAAGCGCTCCATCGGCGAGGTCACCGACATCGTCGAGAAGGAGATGTACACCTTCGATGATCGCAACGGCGACTCCCTGACCCTGCGTCCGGAAGGCACCGCGGCCTGCGTGCGGGCGGTGCTCGAGCACGGCCTGGCTGGTGGCGGGCAGACCCAGAAGCTCTGGTACATCGGCCCGATGTTCCGTCACGAGCGCCCGCAGAAGGGCCGCTATCGCCAGTTCCATCAGATCGGCGTGGAAGTGTTCAACATCGACGGTCCGGACATCGACGCCGAGCTGATCGTGCTGACCTGGCGCCTGTGGGGCCTGCTGGGGATCCGCGATGCGGTGACCCTGGAGCTGAACAGCCTGGGTACCAGCGAAGCCCGCGCGGTCTACCGCGAGGCGCTGGTCGACTACCTGTCGGCGCGCGCCGATCAGCTCGACGAAGACAGTCGCCGCCGCCTGACCAGCAATCCGCTGCGCGTACTCGACAGCAAGGTGCCGGAAACCCAGGCGCTGCTGGCCGATGCGCCCAAGCTGGCGGACTATCTGGACGAGGACTCGCGCACCCACTTCGAGGGCCTGAAGGCGCGCCTGGATGCTGCCGGCATTCCTTATGTGATCAATCCCAAGCTGGTGCGCGGCCTGGATTACTACAGCAAGACCGTGTTCGAGTGGGTCACCGCCAGCCTCGGTGCCCAGGGCACGGTCTGTGCCGGTGGCCGTTACGACGGCCTGGTCGAGCAGATGGGCGGCAAGCCGACGCCGGGCGTGGGCTTCGCCATGGGCATCGAGCGCCTGGTGCTGCTGATCGAGACGCTGGGCAAGGTACCAGCGGAGATCGCCCGTCAGGTAGATGTCTACCTGTGCGCCTTTGGCGAGCCGGCCGAGCTGGCCGGTCTGGCCCTGGCCGAGCGCCTGCGCGACCAGCTGCCGGGCTTGCGCCTGCAGGTCAACGCCGGCGGCGGCAGCTTCAAGAGCCAGCTGAAGAAGGCCGACAAGAGCGGCGCGCTCTATGCGTTGGTCCTGGGTGAAGACGAACTGGCCCAGCGAGTGGTAGGTTGCAAGCCGCTGCGCGACCAGGGCGAGCAGCAGACTATTGCCTGGGATGCTCTGGTCGAGCGCCTGGCACCCTGCCTCGAGCAGGCTTAAAGCATCAAGCACACGCCGATTTAGCGAACAGGAGTATTGGGGTGGAATCGCGTACCGAAGAAGAACAGCTGGCGTTGATCAAGGAATGGTGGCAGCGCAACGGCATGCCGTTGCTCACCGGCGCGCTATTGGCCCTGGTGGCGGTATTCGGCTGGCAGGGCTGGGAGCGATACCAGAGTAGCCAGGCGCAGAACGCCTCGATGCTTTACCAGCAGCTGCTGGAAACCGCACTCAATCCGAGTGGCGAGCCCGACGCGGCCAAGGTCGTCGAGCTGGGCAATCAGCTCAAGAGTGAATTCGGCGGCAGCCAGTACGCCCAGTACGGCAGCTTGTTCGTCGCCAAGGTCGCGGTCGAGTCCGGCAAGCTGGACGACGCGGCGAACGAGTTGCAGGCGATCGTCGATCAGCCGGCGGACAAGACCCTGGAAGAGCTGGCCCGTCAGCGTCTGGCCAGCGTGCTCGCCGCGCAGGACAAGACCGAAGATGCGCTGGCGCTGCTCGAGGGTGACGCCGCTGCGGCCTATCTGGCCAGCCGCGAGGAGCTCAAGGGCGACCTGCTGGCCCAGCTCGGGCGCGACGATGAGGCCCATGCCGCCTACCTGAAGGCCAAGGCCGCATTGGCGGAGGACGCCGCCGTGGGCGGTTTACAGATGAAGCTCGACGACCTGGCAAAAGGGGATGCGTGACGTGATGCGCTGGAAGAATGCCGCACTGCTGGCCCTGGCCGTTCTGGCCGTAGGTTGCAGCAGCAACAGTAAAAAGGAATTGCCGCCGGCCGAACTCACCGACTTCGAGGAAGAGGTGGTGCTGCAGGAGGAGTGGAGTCGCTCGATTGGCGAAGGCCAGGGTGACACCTTCAACATGCTGGTTCCGGCCGTCGACGGCGAGCGCATCTTTGCCGCCGACGTCGAAGGCCTGGTCATGGCGCTCGACCGCCTGAGCGGCAAGGTGCTCTGGAAGCAAGAACTCGACGCCCCGGTTTCCGGCGCGGTCGGCGCCGGCTATGGCCTGGTCCTGCTGGGTACGCTGAAGGGCGAGGTGATTGCCCTGGACGCGTCCAGCGGCGATGAGAAATGGCGCTCGCGGGTGACTAGCGAAGTGCTGGCGGCGCCGGCTGTCAACGGCGACGTGGTGCTGGTGCAGACCCAGGACGATCGCCTGATCGCCCTCGATGCCGACACCGGCAATCAGCGCTGGATCTTCGAGAACACCCCGGCGGTGCTGACCCTGCGCGGCACCGGTAGCCCGGTGCTGACCAACCGTCTGGCGATTGCCGGGCTGTCCAGTGGCAAGGTCATCGCCATCGACACCCAGCGAGGCCTGCCGGTCTGGGAGCAGCGCGTGGCGATTCCCCAGGGTCGCTCGGAGCTCGATCGGGTGGTCGACATCGACGGTGGCCTGCTGCTGTCCGGTGGCACGCTCTATGTCGTGAGCTACCAGGGCCGCGTGGCGGCGCTGGAGCTGGAGAGCGGTCGCGTGCTCTGGCAGCGCGAGGCGTCCAGCTCGGTCGGCGTGGCCCAGGGCTTTGGCAACGTCTACGTCAGCCTGGCCAACGGCAGCGTCGAAGGCATCGACGAGCGCAGCACCTCGGCGCTGTGGAACAACGATGCATTGGCCCGTCGCCAACTGTCGGCGCCGGAAGTGTTCTCCAGCTATGTCGCCTTCGGGGACCTGGAGGGTTACCTGCACTTGATCAGCCAGGTGGATGGCCGTTTCGTCGGCCGCAAGCGGATCGACAGCGACGGCCTGCGCGCTCGCCCGCTGGTGGTCGGCAACTGGCTGTACGCCTATGGCAACGGTGGCAAACTGGTCGCGCTGACCATCAAGTGACCGAGCGCTAGAGGGCTTGGCTATGCTGCATGGCGACGCCGTGCAGCGGGTCGGCCCCAATTGTGAATTCGGCCGCTGCCCTGGCAGCGGCCTTTGTATTTTCTGAAATAACGTAGTGGAGAGCCTAATGGTTCCCGTAATTGCCCTGGTGGGTCGTCCGAACGTCGGCAAGTCCACCCTCTTCAACCGCTTGACCAGGACCCGCGACGCCATCGTCGGTGACCTCTCCGGCCTGACCCGCGATCGCCAGTACGGCGAAGCCAAGTGGCAGGGGCGCACCTATATCGTCATCGACACCGGGGGCATCTCCGGTGACGAGGAGGGGATCGACGCGAAGATGGCCGAGCAGTCGCTGCAGGCCATCGAAGAGGCCGATGCCGTGCTGTTCCTGGTCGACGCCCGGGCCGGGCTGTCGGCCTCCGACCAGATGATCGGCGAGCACCTGCGCAAGCGTAACAAGCACAGCTTCCTGGTGATCAACAAGGTCGACAACCTCGACCCCGACCTGGCTCGCGCCGAGTTCAGCCCCCTGGGCATGGGCGAGGCCCTGGCCATTGCCGGCGCCCACGGCCGCGGCATCAGCCAGATGCTCGAGGCGGTGCTCGGCGGCTTCCCCAAGGACGAGGGCGAGCCGCAGGAAGGCGAGGAGCTCGAGGAGGTCGCCGAGGGCGAGGAAGCCAAGCGCATTCCCGGACCGAGCGAGAAGGACGGCATCAAGCTGGCGATCATCGGCCGCCCCAACGTCGGCAAGTCGACCCTGGTCAACCGCATGCTCGGCGAAGACCGGGTCATCGTTTACGACCAGGCCGGCACCACCCGCGACAGCATCTACATCCCCTTCGAGCGCGACGACGAGAAGTACACCCTGATCGACACCGCCGGCGTGCGCCGCCGCGGCAAGATCTTCGAGGCGGTGGAAAAGTTCTCGGTGGTCAAGACCCTGCAGGCGATCCAGGACTCCAACGTGGTGGTGTTCGTCATGGACGCCCGCGAAGGGGTGGTCGATCACGACCTCAACCTGCTCGGTTTCGTGCTGGAAAGCGGCCGCGCCCTGGTCATCGCCCTGAACAAGTGGGACGGCATGGAGCCGAGCGAGCGCGACTATGTGAAGACCGAGCTGCAGCGCCGGTTGTTCTTCGTCGACTTCGCCGACATCCACTTCATCTCGGCGCTGCACGGCACCGGCGTCGGCCACCTGTACAAGTCGGTGCAGGCCTCGTTCCAGTCGGCCATCACCCGCTGGCCCACCAGCCGCCTGACCCAGATCCTCGAGGACGCGGTGCGCGAGCACCAGCCGCCGCTGGTCAATGGCCGGCGCATCAAGCTGCGCTACGCCCACCTCGGCGGCGCCAACCCGCCGCTGATCGTGATCCACGGCAACCAGGTCGAGTCGGTGCCGCGCGCCTACTCGCGTTATCTGGAGAACACCTATCGGCGCGTGCTCAAGCTGGTCGGCACGCCGATCCGCATCGAGTACAAGGGCGGCGAGAACCCCTACGAGGACAAGAAGAACACCCTGACCGACCGTCAGGTCAACAAGAAGCGCCGGTTGATGAGCCACCACAAGAAGGCCGAGAAGAAGCGCAAGGACAAGAAGCGCTGATTCTGCCCGTCCGGCTCGAACGGAAGGCGCCTGCTGGCGCCTTTTTCGTGTCCGGTCGATCGGCTATCCTGGCTCATCGGCACCGCCAGCCGTTCGCGGTGATCAGCAGGAAGACCTCATGTTCAACAGCAAGCTGCCGACTGTCGGCACCACCATCTTCACCCGCATGTCCCAGCTCGCCGCCGAGACCGGCGCCCTCAACCTGTCCCAGGGCTTTCCCGATTTCGATGGCCCCCAGGCGCTGCGCGACGCGGTCGGCCGGCACATCGCCGCCGGCCACAACCAGTACGCACCGCTGGCCGGGCTGCCGGCGCTGCGCCAGCAGGTGGCGGCGAAGATCGCCCGCAGCTATGGCCGCACGGTCGACATGGACAGCGAGGTGACCATCACCCCCGGCGCCACCCAGGCGATCTTCTGCGCCATCCAGACGCTGATCCACCCGGGCGACGAGGTCATCGTCTTCGATCCTTGCTACGACAGCTACGAGCCCTCGGTGGAGCTGGCCGGCGGCCGCTGCGTGCACGTGTCCCTGGCGCTACCGGATTTCGCCATCGACTGGCAGCGCCTGGCCGACGCGCTGAGCCCCAGGACCCGGCTGATCGTCCTCAACAGCCCGCACAACCCCAGCGGCGCGCTGATTTCCCGCGCCGACCTGGACCGCCTGGCCGCGCTGATCCGCGACCGCGACATCTACCTGGTCAGCGACGAGGTCTACGAACACCTGGTGTTCGACGGCGCCCGGCATGCCAGCGTGCTGGCCCACGAGGAGCTGTACCAGCGCGCCTTCGTGGTCAGCTCGTTCGGCAAGACCTATCACGTCACCGGCTGGAAGACCGGCTACGTGGTGGCGCCGCCGGCGCTCACCGCCGAGCTGCGCAAGGTGCACCAGTACGTCAGTTTCTGCGGGGTGACGCCGCTGCAGTGGGCCCTGGCCGACTTCATGGCCGAGCACCCCGAGCATGTCGAGGAGCTGCCGGCCTTCTACCAGGCCAAGCGCGACCTGTTCTGCGACCTGCTCAAGGACTCGCGCTTCAGCTTCCAGCGCGCGCCCGGCACCTATTTCCAGCTGGCCGACTATTCGGCGATCCGTGATGACCTGGACGATGTCGCCATGGCCGAGTGGCTGACCCGCGAGCACGGCGTGGCGACCATTCCGGTGTCGGTGTTCTACCAAGAGCCGCCCAAAGACCTGCGCCTGGTGCGCTTCTGCTTCGCCAAGCGTGAGGACACCCTGCGCCAGGCCGCGGAGAAGCTATGCGCGATCTGACGGCGTTACCCGACCTGCAGCTGGCGCTGGTGCAGACCGAGCTGGTCTGGCACGACCCGGCGGCCAACCATGCCCGCTTCGAGTCCCTGCTGGAACAGGCCCGGGGCGCCGACCTGGTGGTGCTGCCGGAGATGTTCACGACCGGTTTCTCCATGGACTCGGCCGGCCTGGCCGAGCCGGAGGACGGTCCGAGCAGCCAGTGGTTGCTGGCCCAGGCCGTGCGCCTGCAGGCGGTGGTGACCGGCAGCCTGATCATCCGGGCGGCCGATGGCAGCTACCGCAACCGCCTGCTCTGGGCGCGCCCGGACGGCTCGCTGGCGCACTACGACAAGCGCCACCTGTTCCGCATGGCCGGCGAGCACAAGCACTACGCCGCTGGCGAGCAGCAAGTGCTGCTGGAGCTCAAGGGCTGGCGGGTCCGTCCGCTGATCTGCTATGACCTGCGCTTCCCGGTGTGGAGTCGCGATCCGCACGACACCGACCTGCTGCTGTACACCGCCAACTGGCCGGCCGCGCGCCGTCACCACTGGAACCGCCTGTTGCCGGCGCGGGCCATCGAGAACCTGTGCTACGTGGCGGCGGTCAACCGCGTCGGCGAGGACGGCAAGGGGCATGCCTACAGCGGCGACAGCCAGATGCTGGATTTCCAGGGCGAGACCCTGCTCAACGCCGAAGCCGCTGGCGGCGTGTTCCGTGTGACCCTGTCGGGCGCCGATCTGGCCGCGTACCGCGAGCGTTTCCCCGCCTACCTGGATGCCGATGCCTTCGAGCTGCAGCCGTAGCCTGGGTGTGGCGTAGCGATATCCCAAGCCAGTGGCGTCGCTGCGCTCGACTCATGCAGCAGATGCGACAGCGCCAGCCAGTCTCGGAGGGTGGATGGCGCTTCACCGATCCACCCATGGCGATGGTGGATGAAAAGGGCGTCATCCACCCTACGCAGCGCCCGTAATCCGGATTGCGTCAGTTAAGCAAACGCCGGGAGTGCCCGGCGTTTTTTGTGCGGTCCTCGGTATTAGGCGGCCTGTTCGGCGGCCTGACCCATGGCCCGGTTAAGGGCGCTAAACAGGGCGCGGAAGCTGGCGGTGGTCAGGTTCTCGTCGATGCCCACGCCGTGCAGGGCTCGACCGCCTGCCACCCGCAGCTCGATGTAGGCTGCAGCCTTGGCGTTGGTGCCGGCGCCGATGGCGTGCTCGCAGTAGTCCATGATCTCCACGTCTACCGGCAGGCCGGCCACCAATGCCTCCAGGGGGCCCTTGCCGATGCCGCGCCAGTGCTGGCTCTCGCCGTCAGCGACGACCTCGATATCCACCGCGCTGGTGCCGTTCTCTTCCTGCAGACGATGCCCCTTGAGCGCGTAGGGCGCGCTGGCTTGCAGGTACTCGCGGTCGAACAGCTGGTAGATCTGCGCCGCGCTCATCTCCAAGCCCAGGCGGTCGGTCTCCCTCTGCACCACCTGGCTGAACTCGATCTGCATGCGCCGCGGCAGGCTGATGCCGTACTCCTGCTCCAGCAAATAGGTGATGCCGCCCTTGCCGGACTGGCTGTTGACGCGGATCACCGCCTCGTAGCTGCGGCCAATGTCGGCCGGGTCGATGGGCAGGTAGGGCACCTCCCAGATACCCTCGGGGTCTTGCTGGGCGAAGCCCTTGCGGATGGCGTCCTGGTGCGAGCCGGAGAAGGCGGTGTGCACCAGATCGCCGACATAGGGGTGGCGTGGGTGCACCTGAATCTGGTTGCACTCCTCGACCACCTTGCGCACCGCGTCGATGTCGGAGAAATCCAGGCCGGGGTGGATGCCCTGGGTGTAGAGGTTCAGCGCCAGGTTGACCAGGTCGACGTTGCCGGTGCGCTCGCCGTTGCCGAACAGGCAGCCCTCGACGCGGTCGGCGCCGGCCATCAGGCCTAGTTCGCTGGCGGCCACGCCGGTGCCGCGGTCGTTGTGGGTGTGCAGGCTGATCAGCACGCTGTCGCGGCGGCTGATATGGCGGCAGAACCACTCGATCTGGTCGGCGTAGACGTTGGGCGTGGACACTTCAACGGTGGCCGGCAGGTTGAGGATGGCCTTGTTCTCAGGGGTCGGCTGCCAGACGTCGAGCACCGCGTCGCAGACCTCGACGGCGAACTCCAGTTCGGTGGAGGTGAAGATCTCCGGCGAGTACTGGAAAGTCCACTGGGTGCCCGGCTGCTGTTCGGCCAGGTCCTTGATGATCCGCGCGGCATTCACCGCGATATTCACCACCCCGGCCTTGTCCTGGCTGAACACGATGCGGCGGAACGAGGGGGCGGTGGCGTTGTAGACGTGGACGATGGCCTTCTTCGCGCCCTTGAGCGACTCGAAGGTGCGGGTGATCAGGTCTTCGCGGGCCTGGGTCAGCACCTGGATGGTGGTGTCCTCGGGGATATGCCCGCCCTCGATCAGCTCGCGGACGAAGTCGAAATCGGTCTGCGAGGCGGAGGGGAAGCCCACTTCGATCTGCTTGACGCCGACCTGCACCAGGGTCTTGAAGAAGCGCATCTTCTTTTGCGCGTCCATCGGCTCGATCAGCGACTGGTTGCCGTCGCGCAGGTCGGAGCTGCACCAGACCGGTACTGCGGTGATGGTCTTCGACGGCCAGGTGCGATCGGGCAGGTCGATGGCGGGAAAGGCGCGGTACTTGCTGGACGGGTCTTTGAGCATGCTCATGGGGAAATCCTTGTGGGCGGCGGCCGCTGAAGGGCCAGGCAATATCGGCAAGATCAAAAAGGGGGGGCGTTAGCCACGCAGTCGCTGGCTGACCAGGCAGAGGTTGGCGTGTTGCCGCAGCAGGATGAGGGTATGGGTAGCGTTCATGGCGTCAACCCTACCTATTTGGGGTAAATGCTGGCAAGCATTGTTGAAAACTTGGCAGAAGTCGTCGTTTTGGTGTCTATGTTGGTTGCCAGTTGCGAGAAGGCGCGCTGGAATGCCGACCGATTGCGCAGCGCTTTCGCCCGGCCCGGCCCGGCCCGGCCCGGCCTGCGCCCAGGCCGGGGCCAGGGCTCAGCTGGGTGCTCAAGAGGGCGTGCTTGCCGGCGGCAGCGGGCGCCCTAGTTCGCGCATGTCCGAGCCGCTCGGATGCTGGAACACGCGCAGGCCGAATTCCGGCAGGATCGCCAGCATGTGGTCGAAGATATCCGCCTGGATGCCCTCGTAGCGCGCCCAGGCGGTGGTGTTGGTGAAGCAGTAGAGCTGCAGCGGCAGGCCGTCGGCGGTCGGGCTGAGCTGGCGCACCAGCTGGGTCATCTCCTGATGCACCCCGGGGTGTTGGCGCAGGTACTGCTCCACGTAGGCGCGGAAGGTGCCGATATTGGTGACGCGGCGGGTGTTGACCGGCTCGCGGCCGGCGTCGGCCAGGGCGCCGTTCCATTCCTGCAGCTCGCGCTGCTTGTCCTGCAGGTAGTCGCCGAGCAGGCGGAAGCGCCCCAGGCGCTCGATCTGCTCCTGGTCGAGGAAGGCGATGCTGGTCTGGTCCAGGTACAGGTTGCGCATGATCCGCCTGCCGCCGCATTCCTGCATGCCGCGCCAGTTCTTGAACGGGTCGCTGATGAAGCGCTTGGTCGGGATGCTGGTGATGGTCTTGTCCCAATTTTGCACCTTGACCATGTGCAGGGCGATGTCGATGACGTCGCCGTCGGCATTGAGCTGCGGCATCTCCACCCAGTCGCCGACCCGGATGATGTCGTTGGAGGAAATCTGCACGCTGGCCACCAGCGACAGCAGGGTGTCCTGGAAGATCAGCATCAGCACCGCGGCCATGGCGCCGAGGCCGGACAGCAGGATCAACGGCGAGCGGTCGATCAGGCTGGCGACCATGAGGATCGCGGCGATGGCGAAGATCACGATCTTGAGCAGCTGCAGGTAGCCCTTGATCGGCTTGAGGTGGGCGTCCGGGCGGCGCTGGTAGAGGGTGTTGAGCAGGCTCAGGGTGCCGCTCATGGCCAGGGCCACGGTCAGCACGATAAAGGCGCTGCAGACGTTGTCGACCACGGTCACCGCGGCATCGGGCAGGTGCGGCACCAGGTGGATGCCACTGGAGAGAATCAGCGCCGGCACTATGTTGGCCAGGCGCGCGCTGATCTTCGACTCCGACAGCGCCTGGTCCTGCCCCAGGGGCGTGGCCTCAAGCGCGCGATAGAGGCCGCGCAGGAGGATGCGCTTGACCAGCCAGTTGGCGATCCAGGCGCCGAGCACCAGCAGGCCGAGGCTGATCAGGCTGAGCAGGTGCGGGTAGCGCTCGAGCCATTCGAGGGTGGCGGCGTAGTGTTGCTTCATGACGATCCTCGTTTGCTGCGTACGATGGTCGCGCGGGGTGAGCGCCCCGAGTCTGGCTCAGGGCGCGGAGCTCGGGGGCAGGCGGGCGACGAGGGCGCACCTTAACAAAGCGGGCCGGCGTTTGCCGTTACCGGTGTCTTGCGAGGTATTGCAGCTAGGGCTTGAAGGCGCCGATAAAGATCGCCGGGTCGATGCGCGCGTCGTTCAGGCTCACATTCCAGTGCAGGTGCGGCCCGGTGGCGCGGCCGGTGGCGCCGACCTTGCCGAGCACGCCGCCACGCGGCAGCTCCTGCCCCAGCTTCACGTCGATCGCCGAGAGGTGGCAGAACATGCTGATCAGGCCCTGGCCGTGGTCGACGAACACCGTCTTGCCGTTGAAGAAGTAGTCGCCGATCAGGATCACCTGGCCCGCCGCCGGCGCCTTGATCGGGGTGCCACGCGCGGCGGCGAAGTCCAGGCCCGAATGCGGGTTGCGCTCCTCGCCATTGAAGAAGCGGCGCAGGCCGAAGGGGCTGGACAGCGGCCCGTCGACCGGCCTGTCGAACAGCAGGTTGCTCGGCTGGCGCGGGCTGAACTGGCGATAGGCGCGGGTCTGTTCGTCCAGCTCGCGCTCGATGCGCTTGAGGTTGGCCGGGTTGGGATTGACCTGCTGCTGGTTCTTCAGGGTGATGCGCTGCTCGGCATAGGCGCGACCGCCGACCTGGAAGCTGTGCCTCCGGCCGTCCACCTCGATCTGTTGGCTGCCGGGGCGGACGCTCAGGGGCAGGCCGACGATGGCGATCCAGCGCTGGCCGTCCTCGTGGATCACCAGCAGCGGCTTGCCCTGGTAGGTGGCGCGTGGCGCCGTGGCGGCCGGGCCGAGATCGACCACGGCGACTCCGCCCGGCACGGGCTTGTTCAGCAGGCGGCTGATGAAACCCTCGGCCTGGGCGGGCAAGGCGAGCAGGAGGGTGATCAGCAGTGGGATGAGGCGCATGGTGTACTCCCGGGCAGGGTGGCTGACGCGCTGTTCATCCACCATCGGTAAGGGTCAATCCAGCAGCGACAGGGTCGCCGGCTGCACATGGTTGTCTTCGACCCGCACGTCCAGCTCGCCCTCGCCCAGGCGGGCCTTGAGGCGCTGGCCCGGCTGGGTGTCGCCGGCCCTGCGGATGGCCCGGCCGCGCTCGTCGAGGAGGATGCTGTAGCCGCGGCCCAGGGTCGCCAGGGGGCTGACCGCATTGAGCGTCTGCACCTGGCTGTGCAGTTGCAGGCGGCGCTCCTTGAGGCCTTCGCGCATGGCCCGCGGCAGGCGCTCGGCGAGGCTGGCCAGGCGCTGGCGCAGGAGCTGCAGGGCGCGTTCCGGGTGCTGGCCGGCCAGGCGGGTCTGCAGGCGCGCCAGGCGTTCCTGGCGGGCGGTCAGCTGGCGCGTGAAGGCGCGCTGCAGGCGCATCTCCAGGTCATCCAGGCGCTGCGCCTGCTGGCGCAGGCGTTCGCCGGGGTGACGCAGGCGCCGACGCAGGCCATCCAGTTGCATGTGTTCGCGCGCCAGGCGGCCCTTGATGTAGAGCAGCAGGCGACGCTGCAGGCCGTGCAGGCGCTGCACCAGCTCGCTGGAGTCGGGCGCCAGCAGCTCGGCGGCGGCCGAAGGCGTCGGCGCCCGCACGTCGGCGACGAAATCGCTGATCGAGACGTCGGTCTCGTGACCAACGGCGCTGACGATGGGGGTGGCGCAGGCGTCGATGGCGCGGGCCACCGCTTCTTCGTTGAAGCTCCAGAGGTCTTCCAGGGAGCCGCCGCCGCGCGCCAGGATCAACGCATCGAAGCCCCGGCGGTCGGCCAGTTGCAAGGCGCGGACGATCTGTCCAGTAGCCTCGCGGCCCTGTACGGCGGTGGGGATCAGGGTCAGTTCGACCTGCGGCGCGCGGCGGCGGAACACGCTGACGATGTCGCGAATCACCGCGCCGGTGGGCGAACTGACGATGCCGATGCGCCGCGGGTGGGCGGGCAGGGCAACCTTGCGCTCGGCGGCGAACAGGCCTTCGCCGCTGAGCTTTTCCTTCAGTGCCTCGAAGGCCAGGCGCAGGGCGCCGTCACCGGCCGGCTCCACCGCATCGAGGATCAGCTGGTAGTCGCCGCGCCCCTCGAACAGCGAGACCTTGCCGCGCACCTTCACCGCCAGGCCGTCGCGCAGTGCCTGGCGCACCCGCGCGGCGTTCTGCCGGAACAGCGCGCAACGCACCTGGGCCTGGCTGTCCTTGAGGGTGAAATAGATGTGCCCGGAGGCTGGCTTGGCCAGGTTGGAAATCTCGCCCTCGACCCAGATACTGGCAAACACGTCCTCCAGCAGCAGGCGGGCGCGGTTGTTGAGCTGGCTGACGCTGAGCACCTCGCGGTCGAGGTTCAGGCGCTGGAAGGGGTCTTTGATCATGGCCGGCATGATAAAGACTTTGCCGGGCCGGCCATAGGCCGCCGGCCTTGACCGCTGCGCCATTGGCATTAAGCTGCGCGCCTTTCCTGCAGAGTGGGTCGCTCCATGGCTGAACAACAGACCATCCTCGTGCCGCGTATATCCAGCTTTCCCGGGCATGAGGCGCGGGCGCGGGCGATCGTCCGCTGGCTGGTGCAGCAGGGCATAGTCGATGAGCGGCTGAGCACCTGCGGCGGCCTGGGCAATCGCATGGCCCATGCCATCGGTCCCGGCGCGCGGCGGGTGGTCGAGCGCCCGCAACTGCTGCCCTTCGACCGCCCGGCCAATGGCCTGGAGATCGTCAGCAAGCGCTGCATCTATACCCCGACCAGGGACTTTCTCGAGGAAGCCGGCTGCCCCGAGTGTCGCCAGGAAATCGGCGAGGCGCTGTTCGACAGCCTGGAGGAGTGGATGCCCGGGGGCACCGACAACTTCATCTGCCCCGAGTGCGGTCATGAGGACGACATCAACGGCTTCCTGTTCCTGCAGCCTTGCGCCTTCTCCAACCTGGGTTTCGTCTTCAACGGCTGGGGCGCCGCTAGGTTCAGGCAGCGCTTTCTCGATGAGTTCGCCGAGCGCCTCGGTCATCCGCTCTCACAGGTCCACGTGGAGCTGTGAGCGTCGGCCACGGGTTGCAGCTCGTCGCCCGGCCTGCCGGTCCTGAGCCTTCGGTGCATTCTTTGCATTGAGTGGACGAGGTCGCCTGGGTATAATGGCGCGCTTCCAATTTTCCCGTCTGGGAGCCCCCGCCATGCTGCGTATCAGTCAAGAAGCCCTTACCTTCGACGACGTTCTACTTATTCCTGGTTATTCCGAAGTTCTGCCGAAGGATGTCAGCCTCAAGACTCGCCTGACCCGTGGCATCGAGCTGAATATCCCGCTGCTGTCCGCCGCCATGGACACCGTCACCGAGGCCCGTCTGGCGATCGCCATGGCCCAGGAAGGCGGCATCGGCATCATCCACAAGAACATGACCATCGAGCAGCAGGCTGCCGAGGTGCGCAAGGTCAAGAAGTTCGAGGCCGGCGTGGTCAAGGACCCGATCACCATCGAAGCCGACGCGACCATCCGCGACCTGTTCGAGTTGACCCGGCAGAACAACATCTCCGGCGTGCCGGTGCTGTCCAACGGCGACCTGGTGGGCATCGTCACCTCCCGCGACGTGCGCTTCGAGAACCGCCTGGACGCTACAGTGCGGGAAGTGATGACGCCGAAAGAGCGTCTGGTCACGGTCAAGGAAGGCGCCGACAAGGAGACCGTGCGCGAGCTGCTGCACAAGCACCGCATCGAGAAGGTGCTGATCGTCGACGACGGCTTCAACCTCAAGGGCATGATGACCGTCAAGGACATCGAGAAGGCCAAGGCCTACCCGCTGGCCAGCAAGGACGACCAGGCTCGCCTGCGCGTCGGCGCCGCGGTGGGCACCGGTGCCGATACCGGCGACCGGGTCGCCGCGCTGGCCGCAGCCGGCGTGGATGTGATCATCGTCGACACCGCCCACGGCCATTCCAAGGGCGTGATCGACCGGGTGCGTTGGGTCAAGCAGAACTTCCCCGATGTCCAGGTGATCGGCGGCAACATCGCCACCGGCGACGCCGCCAGGGCCCTGGTCGAGGCCGGCGCCGACGGCGTCAAGGTCGGCATCGGTCCGGGTTCGATCTGCACCACGCGCATCGTCGCCGGTGTCGGCGTACCGCAGATCTCCGCGGTGGCCAACGTCGCCGCCGCCCTGGCCGGCAGCGGCGTACCGCTGATCGCCGACGGCGGCATCCGCTTCTCCGGCGACCTGTCCAAGGCCATCGTGGCCGGCGCCTCGGCGGTGATGATCGGCTCCATGCTGGCCGGCACCGAAGAGGCGCCGGGCGAGGTCGAGCTGTTCCAGGGCCGCTCCTACAAGGCCTATCGCGGCATGGGCTCGCTGGGCGCGATGTCCCAGGCCCAGGGTTCCTCGGATCGTTACTTCCAGGATTCCTCCGCCGGTGCCGAGAAGCTGGTGCCCGAGGGCATCGAGGGCCGGGTGCCCTACAAGGGCGCCATGGCGGCCATCGTCCACCAGCTGATGGGCGGCCTGCGCGCCTCCATGGGCTACACCGGCTGCGCGACCATCGAGGAGATGCGCACCAAGCCCGAGTTCGTGCGCATCACCGGTGCCGGCATGGCCGAGTCCCATGTGCATGACGTGCAGATCACCAAGGAAGCTCCGAACTACCGGGTCGGTTGATTCGCTGTAGGGTGGATAACGGCGCAGCCTTATCCACCATCGCGCAGGTGGAAAAGCGCGTTGCGCGTTTTCCACCCTACGCACGGGGCTGTTCGATTCAGCCCCGTGTCATTTGTGAATTCCGCTACGAGAGACGGCCATGGCCCATCCTGATATTCACGCCCACCGCATCCTGATCCTGGATTTCGGTTCCCAGTACACCCAGCTGATCGCCCGCCGCGTGCGCGAGATCGGCGTGTATTGCGAGTTGCACCCCTTCGACATGAGCGACGAGGACATCCGCGCCTTCGCCCCGCGCGGCATCATCCTCGCCGGCGGCCCCGAGTCGGTGCATGCGGCCGACAGCCCGCGCGCGCCGCACGCGGTGTTCGACCTCGGCGTGCCGCTGCTCGGCATCTGCTACGGCATGCAGACCATGGCCGAGCAGCTGGGCGGCAAGGTGCAGGGTTCGGACATCCGTGAGTTCGGCTACGCCCGCGTCGACGTGGTCGGCAAGGGTCGCCTGCTCGATGGCATCGAAGACCATGTCGACGACGATGGCGTGTTCGGTCTGGACGTGTGGATGAGCCACGGCGACAAGGTCACCGCCCTGCCGAAAGGCTTCCATATCCTCGCCAGTACCCCGAGCTGCCCGATCGCCGCGATGTCCGACGACGAGCGCCGCTACTATGGCGTGCAGTTCCACCCGGAAGTGACCCACACCAAGCAGGGCGGCCGCATCCTCTCGCGCTTCGCCCTGGATATCTGTGGCTGCGAGGCGCTGTGGACGCCGTCGAATATCGTCGAGGACGCCATCGCCCAGGTGCGCGCCCAGGTCGGCAGCTCCAACGTGCTGCTGGGGCTGTCCGGCGGTGTCGACTCCTCGGTGGTCGCGGCGCTGCTGCACCGCGCCATCGGCGATCAGCTGACCTGCGTGTTCGTCGACAACGGCCTGCTGCGCCTGCACGAGGGTGAGCAGGTCATGGCCATGTTCGCCGAGAACATGGGGGTCAAGGTGATCCGCGCCAACGCCGAGGAGCAGTTCCTCGGCAACCTGGCCGGCGAGGCCGACCCGGAGAAGAAGCGCAAGATCATCGGCCGTACCTTCATCGACGTGTTCGATGCCGAGGCCAGCAAGCTGCACGACATCAAGTTCCTCGCCCAGGGCACCATCTACCCGGACGTGATCGAGTCGGCCGGCGCCAAGACCGGCAAGGCCCACGTGATCAAGTCGCACCACAACGTCGGCGGCCTGCCGGAGGAAATGAACCTCAAGCTGGTCGAGCCGCTGCGCGAACTGTTCAAGGACGAGGTGCGCAAGATCGGCCTGGAGCTGGGTCTGCCCTACGACATGGTCTACCGCCACCCGTTCCCGGGGCCGGGCCTGGGCGTGCGCATCCTCGGCGAGGTGAAGAAGGAGTACGCCGACCTGCTGCGTCGAGCCGACCACATCTTCATCGAGGAGCTGCGTAACTTCGACTGGTACCACAAGACCAGCCAGGCCTTCGTGGTGTTCCAGCCGGTCAAGTCGGTCGGCGTGGTCGGCGATGGCCGTCGCTACGCCTGGGTCGTGGCCCTGCGCGCGGTGGAAACCATCGACTTCATGACCGCACGCTGGGCGCACCTGCCTTACGAGCTGCTGGAGAAGGTCAGCAACCGCATCATCAATGAGATCGAAGGCATCTCCCGCGTCACCTACGACGTGTCGAGCAAGCCGCCTGCCACCATCGAGTGGGAGTGATGTCGGGTCCTTCTGGGCTCATTGAGATGTATCGATAGCCAATTGCAACGTGTTGATTTAAAAGAAAATTCGTTGCAATGGTTATCGAGGCTTATCGCCGATTAGCAGAACGGATTGGCGGTAGCGGTGACGGTAGTAAACAGCGGTCGGATTGAGACCGTTCTGTTTACTATCCGGTCAGAACCGGTCTTTGACGGTAAATCGCTCCTTGGGAAAGCTTGCCCCGTGCGGCTTTCCCGGCATCAACAGGTCTCCTGACCCTTGACGGTAAAAGCCGTCATGAACAGGAGTAAAAACCTCGATGCTTACTGATACCAAACTGCGCAATCTCAAGCCCAAGTCCAAGCTGTACAAGGCTTCCGACCGCGATGCTATGTACGTGACGGTCTCGCCTACCGGTACCGTCACCTTTCGCTACGACTACCGTCTCAATGGACGCCGAGAAACGCTGACCATCGGGCGCTATGGGCTGACTGGCATTTCCTTGGCTATGGCCGCGAGAAGCTACCCGATGCCAAGCGCCTGGTCGCCCAGCGCAAGTCTCCCTCCCTGGAGAAGCAGCGGGCTAAACGACGAGTGAAACGTATTGGTGGTTACCACCAGGCCCACAAAGCGCAGGTCGGTTCCACAGGATGCCTTTGGGCACGAGCCGCGCATGGCTGTTCGTAACGCTCCCAGGGAGCGACGGCCAGGGTAGGCTCATCCTGGCTTCTCGGGGTAGTCTGACTTTATCAGGCCACCCCGAAAGCAGTTAGCCTCTCGAGAGAATGTCTTGCCCGGTCATGTGCCTATGGAGTACCCAGCTTTCCGTCTGACCAGGCGGATTCACTGTCGCTCAGCGCGCTGGCAATGACCGAGACCTTGTCGTCGGGAAGGGCCCTCGGCAAAGGGTCGAGGCCTACACTGGCGAACAGTTGACCATAGCTGTTGCGCAGTTCGGCATAGGCCAAATCGCGGCGTAGCTGCGCGTTAAGTGTATTGAGTTCGCCCTGGATCAGTTCCAATTCGCCGATGTCCTGGGCTTGGCGACGATTGCGCAACTGTTCGACGATCTGCTCGTCCAGAGTGGCCAGTTCCTGACTGGTGGCGAACTGGCGTCTAGCCTCATGGAAATTGGCGTTGGCCACATGCAGCTGCGCGAGGACCGCCATGGACATGGCCTGGCGCCGTGCTCTGGTGACCTCTTCGCTGGCCTTGGCCACATCTATGGCAGCGGGGGCCGAAAGCACATTGAACAGGTTCCAGGTCACCTTCACGCCATAGTCGGCCCAGCTCTGATTGACCAGGAAACTGTTGCTGTCATAGTGCCCGCCGATGGAGAACTCCAGGCCGGGCAGCAGACGCAGCATGGCTTTGCGGGTTTCCGCGGCGCCGATGCGGGCCTGGTAGTCCTGTTCGCGCAGTTCGGGGCGCAGGGCCAGCGCGTGCTGCTCGAGGTCGGCCATCTCGGCCTTCAGCTCCGGTACGGCATAGCCTGCCTCCGGTGCAAGACTCAGATCGCTTCCCAGCGGAAGGTTGATCAGGGTTGCGAGCTCGGTCTTGGCCAGGGACAAGGCGCGACGTTGCTCTTCTAGCTGGCGGGTGGCCTCGATCAGTGCGCGCTGATAGCTCAGGGCTTGCACCGGGTCGCCGATGCGCTGTTCGCCGAGGCGCATGCTATCGCGACGGGCCTGTTCGACTCGCGCCATCAGGCCGTCGATCTGCTCGAGCAGACGGTCTGCGGCGACGGCGCGCCAATAGGCCGAGCGCACGTCTTGGGTGATGGTGTGGATCACTTTTCGCCGACGTTCCTGCACGATCAGGCGCTGGTCGGCCTGTTGCTTGGCGTTGACGTAGCTGACACCGAAGTCCAGCACGTTCCACACCATGGTCAGGTCGGCAACATTGCGGTTGCGATCCTGCGAAGTGGAGGGCTCCAGCGACTGGGTGCCGGTCTCGATGCTTTGGCTGCTGGAAGCGCTGACGTTGCTGCGCCCGGCATAACCGGCCGACATTGCCATGCGCGGCAACATGTCGAAGCTAGCAAGATCGACTTGGCGCTTGGCCAGGGCTTCTTCCATTACCTTGAGGCGCGCCTCCAGATTGTACTTGATGGCGCGGGCCATGGCCTGATGCAGCGTCAGCGCACCGGACAGCGGCTCCTGGCCCTGGAACATCTGCACTAGATCCTCACGGGCACGCTGCTCGACTTGGGCTTGCTCGATGGGCTGGCTGGTCACGGCGCAGCCACCAATGCTCAGAGCCAGCAGGCTCAGGTTCAGTCCTTTGGAAAACTTATTCATGTGCTGCCGCTCCCCTTGTCGGCGATCTTGTTCGTTTGTGTGCAGATCAGATATTGGTTTGTACAGGCAGGTCCCTCAGGGCCTTGGCCAACTCGGCTATCTGCTGCTGTTCCCGGTACTGCATGTCTTGCAACTGCTGGCCCAGTGAAGGGGCGCTGCGACGCCACTGCTCTTGATCGAAAATCGGTTCCTGCTCGCCAATGCCCGGGCGAGCTTCGGCGAATATATTGGCAAAAGTGCTCCTACCCAGGACATTCGCGTCGCCTCCAGCGAAACCGAGGGATGTACTGGCTGAATCGTTGCTTGAGCTGCTGGCGAACACCTGGGCGATGAAGCTTGGCGCCAGTGAGCCGTTGCGGATGAAGATGTTGCCCAGGGTCGGCATACCGCTGCCAATGCTGGGAGCCTCGAACAAGGCCGTTGGAAGCACTGGTGAGGAGGAGGGCGGCGCTATTACTGGTACGGCTGGTTGCAATGGTGCGTTGGGTGCGCTCGACTCGTTTGAAGTCGAGGTGATGCGGAACTCTGGATCCCCTTCGCTCTGCCCTACTACTGTGACTGCCAGGCTGTCGCGATCGACGTTACCGGTCGAATCGCTTGACTGGATGCTGATGGTTTGCGCGCCAGCCCTGCTGGGGGTGTATGTCATGCCTTCCAGGGCGGCATTTACCTCGGCGGCGCTGCCGGTGATGGTGACGCTGCCAGTGCCGTTGCCGGTTATCCCGGCTGTTCCGCCGGTAGAGGCGAAGAGGGTGCCGCTGCCGACAGAAATCACTACGTTGAGGTGGCCCGCATCGGTCACGGTAATGGCGTTGCCGTTAGCCCGGCTGAAGATCAGTGGGGTCTGAGAGTCTGTGACTTGCGCGCTAGGCAGGTGATTAACGGGTACTACCGTATCCAGGTTGTAGTTGTTGGAGGCGGTGATACTGCTGCCCGCATTACCTGCTGCATCCAAGTAGCCCGAGTTGGCCAGGGTGAGCAAATTGTTGGCACTGGTCACGCCTGCGGTGGGGGTCAGGGTCGCCGTCCAGGTGGCGCCGCCATCGCTGCTGCTCAGGCCGCTCAGGCTGCCGTTAGCGACGGTGAAATCGTCAATAGTCAGGCCGGTCACGGCCTCGCTGAAGGTGATGGTCACCAGCGAAGTTTCACCCGCAGCCAGGGCCGTGTCGCTCACCACAATGGTGGCAGTGGGGCGCAGGGTATCGATGGAGTAGTTGTTGGAATCGGTGCTGCCGGTGCCGATATTACCTGCCGCATCAGTCACCCCGGTGTTATTCAGGGTGATGACATTGGTGGTGTCTTCAATATTGGCTGACGGGGTGAATGCCGCCGTCCAGGTGATGCCGCCACCGCTGGTGGTGACGGTGCTCAGTGTGCCGTTGGCAATGGTCAGATCGGCGTTGGTGAAGCCGGCGACCGCCTCGCTGAAGGTGATGGTCACGAGCGAAGTTTCACCCGCCGCCAGAGCGTTATCGCTTACCACAATGGAGGCAGTGGGGCGCAGGGTATCTATGGCGTAGTTGTTGGAATCGGTGCTGCCGGTGCCGGTATTGCCCGCCGCATCAGTCACCCCGGTGTTGTTCAGGGTGATGACATTGGTGGTGTCTTCAATATTGGCTGACGGGGTGAATGTCGCCGTCCAAGTGATGCCGCCATCGCTGGTGGTGATGGTGCTCAGTGTCCCGTTGGCAATGGTCAAATCAGCGTTGGTAAAACCGGTAACGGCCTCGCTAAAGGTGATGGTGACCAGCGAGGTTTCGCCAGCCGCCAGCGCCGTATCACTCACCATAATGGTGGCGGTGGGGCGCAGGGTATCTATGGCGTAGTTGTTGGAATCGGTGCTGCCGGTGCCGGTATTGCCCGCCGCATCAGTCATCCCGGTGTTGTTCAGGGTGATGACATTGGTGGTGTCTTCAATATTGGCTGACGGGGTGAATGTCGCCGTCCAAGTGATGCCGCCATCGCTGGTGGTGATGGTGCTCAGTGTGCCGTTGGCAATGGTCAGATCGGCGTTGGTAAAACCGGTAACGGCCTCGCTAAAGGTGATGGTGACCAGCGAGGTCTCGCCAGCCGCCAGCGCCGTATCACTCACCATAATGGTGGCGGTGGGGCGCAGGGTGTCAATGGCATAGTTGTTGGAGTCGGTTGTGCCGGTGCCGGCGTTACCCGCCGCATCAGTCACCCCGGTGTTGTTCAGGGTGATGACATTGGTGGTGTCTTCAATATTGGCTGACGGGGTGAATGTCGCCGTCCAAGTGATGCCGCCATCGCTGGTGGTGACGGTGCTCAGTGTGCCGTTGGCAATGGTCAGATCGGTGTTGGTGAAGCCGGTAACGGCCTCGCTAAAGGTGATGGTGACCAGCGAGGTTTCGCCAGCCGCCAGCGCCGTATCACTCACCATAATGGTGGCGGTGGGGCGCAGGGTATCTATGGCGTAGTTGTTGGAATCGGTGCTGCCGGTGCCGGTATTGCCCGCCGCATCAGTCATCCCGGTGTTGTTCAGGGTGATGACATTGGTGGTGTCTTCAATATTGGCTGACGGGGTGAATGTCGCCGTCCAAGTGATGCCGCCATCGCTGGTGGTGATGGTGCTCAGTGTGCCGTTGGCAATGGTCAGATCGGCGTTGGTAAAACCGGTAACGGCCTCGCTAAAGGTGATGGTGACCAGCGAGGTCTCGCCAGCCGCCAGCGCCGTATCACAGATCACGATGGTGGCGGTGGGGCGCAGGGTATCTACGGCGTAGTTGTTGGAATCGGTGCTGCCGGTGCCGGTATTGCCCGCCGCATCCGTCACCCCGGTGTTGTCCAGGCTGATGACATTGGTGGTGTCTTCAATATTGGTTGAGGGGGTGAGCGTGGCTGTCCAGGTGATGCCGCCATCGAGGGTGCTTAAATCGCTCAAGCTGCCATTAGCGACGCTGAAGTCGCCGGTGGTTAAGCCGGTCACTGCCTCGTTAAAGGTGATGGTCACCAGCGAGGCTTCTCCTGCCGAGAGTGCTGTGTCGTTAACCACAATACTCACTGCCGCAGGGCGCAGGGTATCTATAGCGTAGTTGTTGGAATCGGTGCTGCCTGTGCCGACGTTACCCGCCGCATCTGTCACCCCGGTGTTGTCCAGGGTAATGACATTTGTGGTGTCTTCAATATTGGCTGACGGGGTGAATGCCGCCGTCCAGGTGATACCGCCATCGCTGCTGGTGACGCTGCTCAGTGTGCCGTTGGCAATGGTCAGATCGGCGTTGGTAAAGCCGGTAACGGCTTCGCTAAAGGTGATGGTGACCAGCGAGGTTTCACCCGCCGCCAGCGCCGTATCGCTCACTACAATGCTGGCTGTGGGGCGCAGGGTATCTACGGCGTAGTTGTTGGAATCGGTGCTACCGGTGCCTGCGTTGCCCGCCGCATCAGTCACCCCGGTGTTGCTCAGGGTGATGACATTGGTGGTGTCTTCAATATTGGTTGAGGGAGTGAGCGTGGCTGTCCAGGTGATGCCGCCATCGCTGCTGCTTAACCCGCTCAAGCTGCCATTGGCCACGGTGAAGTCGCCAGTGGTTAAGCCGGTGACGGCCTCGCTAAAGGTGATGGTCACCAACGAAGTTTCACCCGCCGCCAGGGCCGTGTCGCTCACCACAATGGTGGCCGTGGGGCGCAGGGTGTCGATGGCGTAGTTGTTGGAATCGGTGCTGCCGGTGCCGGTATTACCCGCCGCATCCGTCACCCCGGTGTTGCTCAGGGTGATGACATTGGTGGTGTCTTCAATATTGGTTGAGGGGGTGAGCGTGGCTGTCCAGGTGATGCCGCCATCGCTACTGGTGACGCTGCTCAGTGTGCCGTTGGCAATGGTCAGATCGGCATTGGTAAAGCCGGTGACGGCTTCGCTAAAGGTAATGGTCACCAGTGAGGTTTCACCCGCCGCCAGGGCCGTGTCGCTCACCACAATGGTGGCCGTGGGGCGCAGGGTGTCTATGGCGTAGTTGTTGGAGTCGGTTGTGCCTGTGCCAGCGTTACCTGCCGCATCCGTTACCCCGGTGTTGTTCAGGCTGATGACATTGGTGGTGTCTTCAATATTGGTTGAGGGGGTGAGCGTGGCTGTCCAGGTGATGCCGCCATCGCTGCTGGTGACGCTGCTCAGTGTGCCGTTGGCAATGGTCAGATCAGCGTTGGTAAAACCGGTGACGGCCTCGCTAAAGGTGATGGTGACCAGCGAGGTTTCGCCCGCCGCCAGCGCCGTGTCGCTCACCACAATGGTGGCGGTGGGTGGAACGGTTTCAATCACCGAGACAGTCACATCGGCGTTGTTGGAGGTGCCACCATCACCGTCGTTAACGGTGACGCGGATGGTGCGATCCGCCTGGTCAATGGCGTTGCTGGCATTGCTGTTGTTGTAGGTCAGGTTGCGCACCAGCGCCTGGACTTCGGTGGCAAAGGCATTGCTGTTGAGGGTGATGACCAGGTTGGCGCCGCCCGTGCCGCCGGTAAAGCTGCCAATGGTTAGGCCGCCATAGGTCACATTGCTACCGGAGACGCCAATCTGACCGGCGCCTGAGCCTTGGTTGTTGATGCCCAGCACATCTTCCCCGGCGACACCGTTGGTGATAATCGCCACAGTCACGTTGCCGCCATTAAAGTCCCGCAGGTCGGCATCGGTAAGGCTCGCGTCGTTGCCACTGTCCAAGACTATGGCGCCGGCGCCCTGGGTATAGGTGCGGGTATCGCCATTGAGGTTGCCGATGGCCGGGGCACTGTTAATCGGTGCGGTCAGAACAAAGTCATTGCCGGTGCCGCCGGCGTAGTTGGCCGTTAGTTCGGTACTGTTGCCGCCTGCTGTGAGTGTGCCGCTTTGTGCCAGCCCACTAAAGGTGCCGGTAATGGCATCGCTGGCGTCGTTGCTGATGAGGATATAGCTGTCACCACTGCCGGGGGTGTAGCTGTGGGTAACAGACAGGTTAGCCCCCGAGACATCCACCTGCCCATTGACGATGACCTGGTCGTACTGGGTGCCTGGGGTGGTGCCGTTAATTTCAACGGCCAGGGTGCTGCCCGCCGCCATGGTCAGGTCGCCGTTGATGGTGATGCTGCCAGGGCTAAGGCCCGGTGCCAAACTGCCGCCACTCTGTACCGAGACACTGCCGCCCAGGGTGCCACTACCCGCCAGGGTGCCGCCACTGGCTACAGTGGTATTGCCGTTGGTGCTGCCAGTGACCGCCAGGGTACCGGCGGAAATGCTGCTGGTGCCGGTGTAGGTGTTTGCCGCTGAGAGGGTCAGGGTGCTGGCGCCGGTCTTAGTCAGGCCGCCAGAACCGCTAACCACACCCGATAAATTCGCTGCCGCCGCCGCATGGATTGTCACTGTACCGGTTAATGCCAGCGCATTGTCGATGGTGGTATTACCCGTAATACTCAGGCTGGTGCCGCTGGCCAGGTTAACCGTGCTGGCACCGAGATTGGCATCGCTGGCCACACTCAGAGTGCCCGCATTCACATTGGTAATCCCTGTATAGGTGTTGGTACCGCTCAGGGTCAGGGTTGAAGCGCCGGCTTTGCTCAGGTTGCTGCCACTGACAACGCCCGACAGGGTGACATCCGCCGAGTTGTTGAGGGTGGCTGTACCGGTGATAGCAATGTCGTTATCGATAGTTGTCGCACCTGTCACCACCAGGGTAGTGCCATTGGCCAAGGAGACTGTATTCCCGCCTAAATTACTATCGCTGGTCACGCTCAGGGTGCCGGCGCTGACACTGGTAGTGCCGGTATAGCTATTGGAACCACTCAGTGTCAGGGTAGAGGCACCGGTCTTGGTCAAGTTATTACTGCCGCTGATGACACCCGACAGGGTCACATCGGCGGTGTTGTTGATGGTGGCATTGCCGCTGAGGCTGATGTTGTTATCAATGGTAGTGGCGCCAGTGATCGTCAGGGTGGTGCCACTGGCCAGGGTCACAGTACCTGAACCGAGGTTACTGTCACTCGCGACACTCAGGGTGCCTGCACTGACGGTGGTTCCCGCGTAACTGTTGGTGCCGGATAGCGTCAGCGTACTGGAACCTGATTTCGTCAGCTCATGGGCGCCGCTGATAGCTCCTGACAAGGTCACGGCGGCCGAATTGTTCACCGTCGCATTGCCGCTTAAGACGATTGCGTTATCGACAGTCGTGGCCCCCGTTACCGTAAGGGTGGCGCCGCTGGCCAGGGTCACTGAACCATTGCCCAGATTGGCGTCGCTGGCAATGGACAGGGTTCCGCCGGATACCGTGGTGGTGCCACTGTAAGTGTTGGTGCCGACGAGCGTCATGGTGCCAGTGCCTTGCTTGACGAGGTTGCCGGTACCGGTGATGACGCCAGAAACACTCGTTGAGGTGTTATCCCCACCTGCGCTCAGCGTGTAGCTGCCCAGATTGATCGTGGCGCTGCCGCTGTTGCTGGACAGGCTGCCGATGGTCTGATCCGAGAGCAGGGTGAGCACGCTGCTGCCGTTGACGCGTACCTGGCTGCTGTTGGACATAGAGGCATCGCCGTCCAGCCTTAGCGAGCCGAAGCTCGCGAGGGTCGTCGTGCCTGTGTAGGTATTGGTGCCCGACAAAGTTAGCGCGTAGGTGGCCGAACCGCCCTGGGTGACGGTGAACCCGCCACTGCCACTGATATTGCCGGAGAAAGTCGTATCGGCGGTCAGCAATGTAGATAGGGTGCTGCTACCCAGATTGATCAAACCGGCGCCGGACAGATTGCCAATGCCTTCGTTATTGGAGAGCGCGAGGGTCGCACCGCTGGCCAGGGTGACGCTGCTGTTGACCGAAATGGCATCGCCACCGCTGACAGTCAGCGTACCGGCGGAAATAGTCGTGGCGCCGGAATAGGTGTTGCCGTTGTAGGAGAGCGTGAGTGTGCCGGCCCCCGACTTGGTCAAGGCGCCGCCCCCAATCAGCCTGCTGGAGATGGTAGCGGTATCGCCAGTGCTGTTGTGGAGCGTCAAGGTGCCGGCGTCGATGGAGATAATACCGCTGGTCAGAGACATGCCGCTGGCGGCATCCATATCGAATGTCAGGCTTTCGCCCAGGGATACGCTGTTGATTGTCAGGGCTGTGCTCGCCAGGTTACTGGCAAACACGATGGTCTGGCTGCCCGTTACATCCGCCGCCGCTATTGCGATAGCTTCGCTGAAACTCACCCCATCGGAGAGATTAATGGTGGCGGTGTCGGTGGCGTTGGTGACGTAGATAAAGTCGCTGCTGACCGTCACATCGGCGGTGGTGTTATTTGTCCCATCGCTTAAGGTAAAGCGGACTGTGGCATCGCCCGAGGGTGTGTCATTTTGGTAGGTAATGCGCTGGGCTACATCGTTGACCAGGGCGGTGGTGGCGGTGGTGGCGCTGCTGGTGAAGTTGATGGTGAGCACACCGCCGCTGTGGGTAAAGGTGGCAAAGGTCTGGCCACCGGATTGCAGGTTGCTGCCGCTCACTGTAAAGAGTGCGCCTGAGGTGTTAAAGCCTAAAACATCGCTGGTGACCGCCGTGCCAGAGCGTTGTACCACCAGGCTGGCACCGGCCCAGTTGCCGTTGCCGCCATTGAGCGCTTGCAGTTCGGTGTCTCCCAGGCTGGCATTGCCGCCGGCATCCAATACCACCGTACTGCCAACCCCGGCCCAGGCCACGCTGTCACCGTGGAGGTTGGCGGTGGTGGGAGCGGTATTGGTGGAGTAGCTTGAATCGATCGTGCCTGGGCCAGATAAACTCTCGGCGCCTGTATTGCTGCCAGCCCCTGCCGAGCCAGCGCCATTGCCGTTTTGCGCATTGGAGCCGCCGCTGCCGCCTGCCCCGTAGTTGGCTTTGTCGGTACCCACAAGGTTGACGGTAGCGAGCTCGTAATTAAACGTACCCTGGACATAAATACCGCCTACGCCGAAGCCACCGTTCGCAGCATTGCTGCTGAGACTGGAACCGGCGCCGCCGCCGCCGGCGCCGAGGTTATCCGTTACTGTACTGGTTGCCATGTTGACCGTGGCGCCCGTGGCGATATAGAGCGCACCAACGGCACTGCCCCCACGTCCTACGGCGGGGGCGCCCGATGCGCCCGCACCAGCACCGCCACCGCCAATGGTTGCACCGCCGGTACCGGCAGTACCACCGGCACCACCGGCAGAGAAGCCTCCGGTCTGTGAGCCGCCCGCACCGCCAATGCCCGAATTGGTTCCCCCCTTGCCCGCCTGTGCAGTGGCGCCATAGTTGCCGCCAATACCGCCAGAACCTCCACCACCACTGCCTCCGGTTTGGCTCAAACTGTAAGCGCCACCATTGCCGCCACCGATGCCGGAGAAACCGCCGCCACCCCCTCCGCCGTAGCCATAGGAGCCACCGGCACCCCCGCCGTTGCCGCCGCCACCGGAAGCCCGGTTGCTGGTAATGGCCACCCCGCTAAGGGTGAGTGTGCCGCCGCTGGCACGGATGCCTGCGCCCAGGGCATCCTGGCCGTTGAGGTTGTTGTAAGCCCCACCGTTGCCGCTGATTAGCCCTTCGCGAATCGTCAGATTGGAGATGGTCACTGTGCCATTGCGCATCTCCAGAGCGCGTCCGTAATAGTTGGCATCCAGGTTGTAGCCACCACCGACGATGGTTAATTCCTGTCCATCGGTGATGTTGATGTCGACAAAGGTACGGAATCCGTCGGCGGCACTGTTGAGCATGTCACCGGTTCCTGTGGCTGAGATGTTGCCAAGAAACGTAATGGTATCGACAGCATTGTTGGTGGCCGCGGTGGAGAGCGCAGAGCGTAGCTCGGCGATGTTACTGACCGAGAAGGTTTGTAACTGGTAGCCGTAGTTGCGCAGGTCATAGGTATCCAGCGCGTAGCTGGAAGCGATCTGTCCGGTGGCGACTTCCAGGGTCCAGTTGCCGCCGCTCAGGGTCCCCCCGGTGCTGTCGGTGGAAGCCGCCACGTCTGCGCCGGTCGCCTGGGCCAGCGCCGCGATGAACGCTTGGCCCTTGTCGCCGGCCGCCACGTCGCAGCCGTAAAGGAGAATGTCGCCATCGGCTTTCAGAGCGGAACCGATGGCCGCCAATTGACTGGCATAGGCCTCGAGATTACCGCCGTGCAGCGGGCCGCTGCCCAGCAGCAGCACCCCGCCATCGCCGTGGGATAGGATGTGGATGGCATCGATATCCGAGCGTCCGGCCAATGCATCGGCGAGCTGCTGAACGCCATCGCGCTGGCTGTCGATCAGCACCACCTCGGCGGAGGCGCTGATCGAGCTCAGCAGGCCCTGGTAGTCCGGCAGGCGGGTATCGACGAAGACGATTTCCCGGCGCTGGGCATCGCCGGCGGTTTGTGGCACTTCCTGGAGAGTGTCCGGAGCGTCGCTGGCGGGCGTGGTGTCCTGGGCTGCGGAATTATCGACGACCGTGGCGGCGACCGCGCCGTCGAACATCAGGCGCGGTTCCAGGGCGAGCATCAGGCTGGAGCGGGGCGTGCTGGCGGGGGTGTCTAGTGCCTGGGGCTTACGCTTGGTCCACCACATGGTTGGGTCTCCGGAGTCGCCGTTACTGAGAGGTCGCAGGGGTTGGTTTGGCTTGGATCAGGCTGGCTGCCGTGGGGGCGCCGTCCCGCCAGAAGCTGAGCGGGTTGAATTCGTCGAACAGGTCCGGCGGCAGTATGGTCTGGCGGGGCTGCCAGGTGACCTGCGGACGAACCCGGTGCAGGCCGCTCACGCCCAGGGCCTGGTCGAATTCAGGGGCGTCGTACTGGACGCTTTCGAAGTCGTGTTCGTACCAGGGCTCGCCGAGGAACTCGTAAACCAGGCGCAGCACCTTGTCCGGCGCCTGGGTCAACAGCTCGTACTCGACCAGCAGCAGGGAACCGGCCTGTTCGCTGAAGTAGGCCTCCTTCAGTGCGCTCCAGGAGTAGCCCACCAGGCGGTTCGGCTGGCCCAGGGTGCGTACCCTGCTGTACACGGTGTTGCGTTCGCCGTCGTCCAGGAACAGCTTGGTGTTCTCGAAGGGGTTGCCCCGGTACAGGCGTTCCAGGCTGTCCATGATCCAGGCCACGTTACGCACGCAGGCGATGACCTTGGCCTGGGGAAACAGGTCGCTAAGCGCGGGCAGGCGGGCGCACCACTGGCGGTTGGTGTCGAAGATCACCGGCTTCTGGCAATCGGCGTAGTAGCTGTCGAACAGGCTGCGCAGCAGGCGGCGACGCTGGTCTTGGTCGATCACCGGGCCGAACTCGCTGCCGGCACTGAATTGGTTAAGCATGCCGCTAAACAGGGCGCCCACCGGGCTGGTCATGCCGGCGTGGAAGCGCGGGTTTTGCTTGAGCAGCGCGGCCAGCAGGGTAGAGCCGGAGCGCGGCAGGCCGCTAATGAAATGGAACGCAGGCAACGACAGACTCCTTATCGCGAGCAGCTCCTGCTGGACGAACCGGGTTCAACGGCAGCGGGATAGCAGTATAGAGGGAAGGTCTAGCAATGATGCAAGCGTAGCGTAGGCGTTTACAAGCACACGCATTGGGTGGCCTCAAAACTCAGCGCCAGCGCTCGGCAGTGTGTAGCAAATCGCTACCAGGCAAGTTTTTTACTTCCACCGGCTTTGGTCTACACCTATCAGGTTCGCTCATAGGCGTCAGGGGCGATCAGCATGCCCGGGTTGCAGGCACGGCGTATCTGGACCATGCCGGCGGGCTGGGCGGTCGTAGTAGAGAAACCACAAGGAGTTCTTTCATGGAAGTTTTCATCGGAACCATCCAGCCCTTTGCCTTCAATTTCGCGCCGCGTGGCTGGTCGCTGTGTGCGGGGCAAATCATGCCCATCGCACAGAACACTGCCCTGTTCTCGTTGCTCGGCATCCACTACGGGGGTAATGGGCAGACCACCTTCGGCTTGCCGGACCTGCAGGGCCGCATGCCGATCGGCATGGGCCAGGGTCCGGGTTTGCCGGATTACTCGATCGGCGAAAGGGCTGGCGCTCCCAGCGTGACCCTGGTCAGCAGCCAGATGCCGATGCACACCCACGCAGTACAGGTCCAGGTGGGCGCAGAGCCGTCCTCGCCCAGCACCGCCCCTGGCCAGGCCAACCCCTATCTGGGCGCCTCCCAGTCTGGTGGACAGGCAGCGGCGGCGATCTGGTCCAGCGAGCTGGTAGCTCCGGTCGCACTGGGCGGCGTTCAGGCGGGCCCCGCCGGGGGCAGTCAACCGTTGGAGGTCATGAACCCCTACCTGGCACTCAACTTCTGTATTGCGGTGATGGGCATCTTCCCCTCCCGCGACTGATCTGCCGCCCTCAGGCGGCTTGGTGCGTAGGTGCCTGGGGGCGCTTTGCCTCGGTCACGCAGTAAGTCGCCAGCGTCGCTCGCCGGGCGCGGGCGGCGTCCTCTTTTCCACGCTCATTCAGGATTGTTAGCCATGCTGCATCTGATCGAAGCCGAGCATTTCCGCCAGCTGCTGGGTCAAGTCCGCGAATTCACAACGGATGGCGGCGAGGTGCTGCGCCTACGGATCGACTCCGTTACCCTCAAGCCGCATTCCCGTATCCCTGACAACACGCGAGTCCTACGCATGCCCTTCGCGGTGGGGTTGACCGCCACTGAGCCGACGCGCTGCCTGGATAGCCTCTGTACGTTAGAGCTTCCGCCGCTGGGGCGTGTCGAGGGACTGATGGTGTTGCGCGAGGCTTCTCTGGGGCGAGAACCTACGCAGAGTTATTTCCAGATACTGTTCAACTGACCACGGCATTGGGATACCAGACCAGTCGCTCAGCAAAGGGGTGGGCTTCCTCAACTTGGAAGCCCAGTTCCAGGTACAAACGCCTGGCCTGCGGGTTGCCGCGCCAGACCACCACCACCAACGGGCACGCTAGCCTATGCGCGACTTGCTGGATGCCCTTGAGCAGTACCCGGCCATAGCCGCGGCCTCGGGCAGCTGGAACAAAAGCCAGGTAGACGAGGCGGACCTCGTTGTGGCCGAAGTCGCAGGTCATGGCGCCAATGGCATCACCTGCCTTCTCGATGACGAAGTGCAGCGCATTCGGGTACCAGTCGCCGGTGCCCTGCTGTTGCGCACGATACTGTCCCTCGACGACGCTGTGGATGATCTCGGGGTCGCCGTCGATCCATTGAAGTTCGGGCCTGACCGAGCGATACAGGTCTTGCAGGAATGGCTCGTCGCTGGCCCTTGCCGGCCGCAGGCTCAAGCCGTTTGCCAAGGATGACGCATTGAGCATTCGCTTATCTCCATGATCGATGCCCAGGGCAGCAAGCCCAGCTGTCAGAACCCGCTCTCGCGGATGACCAGGGCGGCCAGGCGGCGCCACAGCCCGCCCAGGATGGACTCGCTGCGCCCCTCCAGCACGACCACCCCGGGAACAGGACTGAGGATGGCCGGCGTCTCGCCAGTGGCCTGCAGTCGGGCCGAGTACTGGCCCTGTAGGGGTTCCAGCTGGCCCTGTTCGTTGCGGCGCGTGGCGACGGGCCCGCCATGCTCCGAGGTCAGGGCGGCAATCTCCAGCTGGCGGCTGCCGGTGACGTCGAGCTCCAGCAGCTCGACCGGCAGGGCGGCGCGCAGCGGATCGCCGCTGGCCAGGAACAGCCCCTGGCTGCCGGGATCCACGCGGCCGAGCGCCGCTTCGTCCAGGTAGCCGCGCAGGCGCACGCCATCGTCCACTACCCGTAGCAGCGGCTGCTGGGGCGCAAGCCAGCGGCCTTCGTGCAGGTCGGCCGGCAGGTCGCGGATCACTCCCTCGTGCGGGGCGCGCAGTTGCAGGCGCGCCCGTTGCGCCGCCAGGCCGCGGTATTCGGCCAGCGTCTGGGCCAGGCTCTGCTCGAGGATGCCGGTCTCGGCCGCCGTTTCGCTGCGTCCGGCCAGGCGGCGCAGTTGCAGCTGGATGATCCTCGCCTCCAGGCGCACGATGACCTGGCGGGCATCCAGGTCGGGGGATTCGAGTTCCGCCAGCAGGTCGCCGGCATTGACCCGCTGGCCCTCCCGTACATGCAGCTGCTTGAGTCTGGCGGGCAGCGGCGCGTGCAGGGCGCTGGCCCGGCTGGCCTCGAGCACCGCGGGCAGCTCCACCTGGCTGTGCCAGGGCAGGGCGAGAAGCATCAGCAGCGCGAGCAGTGCCGCGCCGCTCAGCAGCGTGCGGCGCGGCGCGGCCTGGCCGCGGCGCTGCCACCACTCCCGCCACTCGCGCCAGATAGGCAGGCCGATGAACCAGGCCAGCTCCACCAGCATCAGGAAGATGCCCAGCAGCTTGAAGAACATGTGGTAGACGGCCAGGGCGATGGCGAGGAACAACGCGGCGCGCCACAGCCAGGCGCAGTAGCCCCAGGCCAGCAGGCGCAGGCGCAGGCCGTCGGAGAGCGGCTCGGGCATGGGGTCGCGATAGCCGAACAGGCTCTCGCGCAGGCGCCAGCGGCACAGGGCGAAGGCGCGCTGCTGCAGGTTGTCCACGCCCCACAGGTCGCTGAGCAGGAAGTAGCCGTCGAAGCGCATGAAGGGGTTGAGGTTGACCGCCAGGGTGGTCAGCCAGGTGGCGCTGGCCAGCATGAAGGCGGCGGTGCGCAACGGTCCGTCCGGCAGCAGCGACCAGGCCAGCAGCGCCAGCACCGCCAGCAGCAGTTCGGCGAGTACGCCACCGGCGCCGATCAGCAGGCGGGCGCGGCGGTCGTTGACCCGCCAGGCGTCGCTGACATCGGTGTAGAACATCGGCAGCAGCACCATGAAGGCCAGGCCCATGCTCTGCACCCGGCAGCCGGCGCGCTTGGCCAGGTAGGCGTGGCCGAACTCATGGCACAGCTTGGCGAAGGTCAGGGCGACGCCGAAGGCCACGGCGCCGCCCAGGCTGAACAGGTGCGGGAAGGTGGCGAGAAAGCGATCCCAGTCGCGCGCCACCAGGAACAGGCCCAGGGCGAACAGCAGCGGCAGGACATAACGCAGCAGGAGCGGGCCGTGGCGCTCGAGCCAGGGCCAGCTGCGTTCGAGAAAGGCGTCCGGCCGCCACAGGGGAATGCGAAAGAACAGGTACTGGTGCAGCAGGGCGGTCCAGAAGCCCGGGCGCTGGCGGGCCGCCTTGGCCGCGTAGCCGGCACGCTGCTCGGCATCGGTGGCGCCGATCAGGTCGTGGCCACGGAGAAAGGCCAGCAGTTCCTGCAGGTCGCGCTCGGCCAGGGGCTGCCCGGGTTCCCGGTTGGCCTCCTGCAGCACCCGCCCCGGGTCGCCCAGGTGCCAGTGGCGCAGCAGGCGCATGGCCGCGGCGCCGAGCTTGAAGTAGCGGCCGCGCAGCGGGTCGGCCAGGGTCCACTGCGGTGCACCGTCCAGCGCCGGGGCGGCGGGGGAGAGCTGCAGGTCGGGGCGGAGCGGCGGCAGGCGCATTTACAGGCCCAGGATCTGGCGCAGGGCGGCCAGCGGACGGCGCAGCAGGTAGGCCAGCAGCGGCCCGCGCTGGCCGTGCAGCTTGGCGGTGCCGCGCAGGCCGATGCGTGGCGGCGCGGCGTCGAACTGGGCGTCCAGGCGGTAGGCCAGCTGGCCGCCGGCGATCTCCTGGGCTTCGTAGGCCAGGCGTTGCAGGCGCGCCGAATGGCGCTGCAGCGGGTCGCTGTCGAGGAACAGCGCGACCTCGCTGCCGGTCTGGAAGTCCAGGGCGTCGGCCACGGCCAGGTCGATGCGCAGGGCGGCCTGCTCGGGGTCGGCGATCTCCATCAGCCGTTCGCCGGTCTGCACCGGCCTGCCGGTCCAGCGCTGGGCATCGGCGAACACGGCGATGCCGTCGCGTTCGGCGCGGATCTCGCTGCGTGCCAGCAGGGCCCGGGCATGGGCAAGCTCGGCGCGCTTCTGCTCGGCGCGCGCGGCCAGCAGGTCGAGGCGCGCGCCGGACTCGGCATCGCTGAAGGCCAGCTGGCCGCTGGCCTTGAGTTCCGCCTCGGCGACCCGCAGGCCGCGCTCGGCGACGTCGGCCTGGGCCTTGAGCACGGTGGCGTCGAAACGCACCAGCACCTCGCCCTGGCTCACCTGCTGGTTGGGCTTGACCAGGAATTCGGCGATCACGCCATCCAGGGGGGCGGCCACCACCTGGCCGTTCAGGGCGACCACCTCGGCGGGCGCCAGCACCGACTGGCGCACCGGCAACAGCAGCAGGGCCATGGCCGCGGCGAGCAGCGCCAGCACCCGCCGCCGGGGCCAGCGCAGGCGCCAGGGCGCGCGCGGCTGCAGGGCCAGCCAGGCATGGGCGTAGCAGTCGCCGAGCTGACCGAGCAGGGCTCGCTCGCCCTCGCTCCAGGGCTGCTCGCGGGCGATCCACAGGCCGCCGAACGCCTGGCCCTTACGATCAAGCAGGGGGAGCCAGAATACCGCCGCGGCCGACAGGTCTTTCCAGTCGGCCCTGGCCTGCTCGTCCAGCGCGTCGGCCTTGACCACCTGGGCCTGAAGTGCGCGCCCCTGGACGAGTAGCTGGTTGGCAGCCTGTTCGGCGAAGGCTACGAAAGGGGCGTTGCTCTCCACCAGGCTGACCCCGGTCAGGGCGCGCACCTTACCGGCGATCAGCAGGGCGGCATGGCGGTAACCGAACAATGCCTGGCCGTCGTTGACCATGGTGTAGGCGAGGGCGTCTAAGCTGGTCGTGGCGCGTGCCTGGCGTTCCAGGCCAAGCAACTGGGCAACGGCCCGCTCGGCGAGTCCTGTCGCCTGGGCCGTCACTGCTTCACCGGGAAGCGCGCGGTGCCGCTCATGCCGGCCAGCAATCCCTCTGCAGAAGGGCTCAGGACACCGATCAGCAGCAGGGTCTGGCTGCCTTCGTCGATGCGAGCGCCGAATCGCTTCACCTCCACCTGCAAGGGCTGCCCGGTTTCGTCAGGTGTGAACTCGAAGTGGCTGCCGGGCTCTAGTCGGCCGAGCCACGCGGAGGGGACCAGCAGGTGGGCCTCCAGGCTGCGGTTGTCCACTATCTCGAGCAGAGCGGTCCCGGCAGCCACGCTCTCGTGGGGGCGGGCCTTGCGTTGCACCACCTGGCCGTCGAAGGGAGCGGTCACGCTGCAGCGGCGAACCTGGACCTGGTACACCTGGGCCTCGGCCTGGGACTGCGCCTGGCGGGCCTCGGCCAGGGCCACTTCGAAACGGCCCACCGAGTTCAGTGCGGCCAGTTGCTTCTTGTGCCCTAGCTCCTCGCGGGCGGCGCGCACCGCGGCCTGGGCTGCGTTGAGCTGGGCCTGGTAGGCGCTGCAGTCGAAGCGCACCAGCACCTCGCCCTTCTTGAACGCCTCGCCCTCGGCGAAGGGCATCTCGACGACGCGGCCGGCCAGCTCACTGGACAGAGTGGCCTGGTCGCGCGCTCTCAGTATTCCGCGGGCTGAGCTTTCCCGGGCAGCTTCGGCGGCTGGGGGCTCCAATAGCGGATCATGGGCCAAAGGATCATCCGCCCAGGCGACGGCAACTGTTCCGGCCACGCCTAGCAGCGACCACAAGATGCTTCTCATAGTGGTTATACCTGAAGTTGATCGAGAGGCAGTGTATGAGAGCGGTCGGACAATAGGAACTGACCAACTCGATAATCAGCCTCGTCTTATCCAATGTGCCTGATGAGCAATTCCAAACAGCTCTCGAGTGGGAGCCTCTCGGTCGGCAGGGTCAGGTTCGGCTGGAGAGGCGGCTCATAAGGGGAAGAAATGCCAGTAAAATTCTCGATCTCGCCCTTTCGGGCTCTCTTGTATAAGCCCTTGGCGTCGCGAGACTCGCAGGCCTGCAGGGAGCACTCCAGATAAATCTCTGAAAAATCACCCGGTCCGATGATTCCTCTCACCATTTCGCGGTCTTGGTGCGTGGGCGAAATAAAAGCGGCGATGCAGAGCATCCCGGACTCGACGAATAACTTGGCCACTTCCGCGGCTCGACGAAGATTCTCGCGCCGACCTTCTGGCGTGAAGTTCAGGTCGGCACACAAGCCGTATCGAATATTGTCGCCATCAAGCACTACGCAGCGTCGCCCAAGGTGATGGAGTCGCGTCTCTGCAGCGTAGGCAAGCGTTGACTTGCCGGCGCCCGACAAACCCGTCAACCAGAACACTTGGCCGCGCTGGCCGTTCATTTGTTCCCGCTGCTCGCGAGTTGGCCTAGCGTTTTGTGAGGTGAAATAAGGCAGTCTACTGTTCATGGTACGGCTCATGCAGGCGAAGGCGCAGGTAGTCCATCACTAGGTACGGTCTACAGTCGCCTTGAGTCGCCCTTGGGGCTCGTGGAAGCCATTTCGTTGACATCGGGCAGCGATGGCCTGACTGTTCGTTGTTGGTAGAAGTTTGCCGCAGTCTCCTTGGGCAGGATATAGCCGATGTGGCTCGGTAGGTGTTCCTTGTTGTGCGGCTGCTAATCCCGCTAGGGATCGCCTTGTGTGATTCATCGCGACTGGCGCACTAGTCCGATGATTTTGGGACCGCAATCTACCTTGGCGCAGTTGTGTTGCTTTGCTGAACAGCATCTGATGTAGCGTATTGGTTTGATTGGTTTTTGACGAACCGAAGGCAGCTGATTCAGGTAGCATTCTGGTCGACGATGGCGATGGTGTCACCCGCGCGCTGTCCCCGCAAAAACACTTCTGCGCCTCCGCCTGTAAAGCTTTGCCCACGTGGCGGGAAAGGCGATGGTGCGGCCCTAGGACAATCGCGAAGAGTCCGTTTTATCGCACGGGCTTGGGCGACCTAATGAAGATCGAATGGAAGCGATCTGGATGACGAGGGCTGCCCAGGTCATATCTGCATGCCGTTGCGTCGATACGTCCACTTCCCAGGGTCGCCAGCAGTGGGGTTTAAATGAGAAAATCTTTCATTTAAACCTGTCGGCCTCGCTGAGAGCCGATGTTTTCCCGGCGTGGCGCCGGGCTACGGAAGTGAATATGTCCTTTACCCGCAGACAGATACTTGCCGGCATGGCCGGGCTCGGCGTCGTCGGCCTCGGTGCCGGCGGCGTGCGCTATTGGCTGGGGCGGCCGCTGGTCGCCGCCGAGTACGATTACCAGCTGATCGCCGCGCCGCTGGACCTCGAGCTGGTGCCGGGGCATCTCACCCCGGCCTGGGCCTTCGGGGGGCAGGCGCCGGGCATGGAGATCCGCGCCAGGCAGGGCGAGTGGCTGCGGGTGCGCTTCATCAACCGCCTGGAGGTGCCGACCACCATTCATTGGCACGGCATCCGTCTGCCGCTGGAGATGGACGGCGTGCCCTATGTCTCGCAGTTGCCGGTGCTGCCGGGCGAGTACTTCGACTACCAGTTCAAGACCCCGGATGCCGGCAGCTTCTGGTATCACCCCCATACCACCAGCAGCGAGCAGCTCGGCCGTGGCCTGGTCGGTCCGCTGATCGTCGAGGAGCGTGAGCCGACGGGCTTCGTGCACGAGCGCACGCTGTGCCTGAAGAACTGGCACCTGGACGAGCAGGGCGCCTTCAGCGCCTTCAGCGTGCCACGCCTAGCGGCGCGCGAGGGCACCCGCGGGCGCCTGAGTACGGTCAACGGCGCCCATGCGCCGACGCTGCGGTTGCCGGCCGGGCAGGTGGTGCGCCTGCGTCTGATCAATGTCGACAACACCGTGACCTACCGGCTCAACCTGCCGGACGCCGAGGCGCGCATCTACGCCCTGGATGGCAATCCCGTCGAGCCGCGGCCGCTGGGCGAGGAGTACTGGCTGGGCCCCGGCATGCGCCTGGACCTGGCGCTCAAGGTGCCGGCCGCCGGCAGCGAGCTGGCCCTGCGTAACGGCCCGCTGCGCCTGGCGACGATCGAGAGTACGGCCAGCGATGCGCCGGTCGGCGACTGGCCGCCGGCCTTGCCGGCCAACCCGGTGGCCGAGCCGGACCTGGCCAGCGCGGAAACCCTGCGCTTCAACTTCGAGTGGGCGGCGATGCTCTCGCAGAATGCCGAGCAGGCCGGCTACCGCTATTGGCAGATCAATGGCCAGGCCTGGAACATCAATGACAAGACCTGCGCAGACCGGCCCATCGCCACCCTGAAGCGCGGCGGCCACTACATCTTCCTGTTGCGCAACATGGCCCAGTACCTGCACCCGATTCACCTGCACGGCATGACCTTCAAGGTGCTGGATTCGGATCGGCGCCAGATCACCCCGTACTTCACCGATACCTACCTGCTGGGCAAGCACGAGACGGCGCGCATCGCCCTGGTCGCCGACAATCCCGGGGTGTGGATGCTCCATTGCCATGTCGTCGATCATATGGAAACCGGCCTGATGGCCGCGATTCAGGTGGTGTGATGCGTCAGCCGAAAATCATCGACCGCAGCCAGGATCAGCATTTCATGCGCGAGGCCCTGGCGTTGGCCGCCGAGGGGGCGGCGCTCGGCGAGGTGCCGGTCGGCGCCGTGCTGGTGCTGGGCGGCGCCGTCATCGGTCGGGGCTTCAACTGCCCGATCTCCACCCACGACCCCAGTGCCCATGCCGAGATGGTGGCGATTCGCGCGGCGGCGCAGGCGCTCGGCAATTACCGCCTGCCCGGCAGCACCCTGTATGTAACGCTGGAGCCGTGCAGCATGTGCGCGGGCCTGATCGTCCACTCACGGGTCGAGCGGGTGGTGTACGGCGCTACCGAGCCCAAGGCCGGGGTGGCGATGAGTCGCGGCGAGTTCTTCAGTCAGGGCTTTCTCAACCATCGGGTGCTGATCGAGGGTGGGGTGCTGGCGCAGGAGTGCAGCGAGTTGCTCAGCGCCTTCTTCAAGGCCCGGCGCGGCGCGCGTTAGGGCTTAGAGCGGCGGCAGCTCGTCGCGCGGCGGGTTCTTGTTGACGCCCGGCACGTGCATGCCGGACTCGGCCACCTGGGTGCCTTCCAGCTGTGGCTGTGTGACCCAGGTGAGGATGTCGTAGTAGCGGCGGATGTTGCGCACGAAGTGCACCGGTTCGCCGCCCCGGGCGTAGCCGTAGCGCGTCTTGCTGTACCACTGCTTCTGCGCCAGGCGCGGCAGGATCTTCTGCACGTCCAGCCACTTGTCGGGGTTCAGGCCTGCGGCCTCGGTGAGTTTGCGCGCGTCCTCCAGGTGGCCGGCGCCGACGTTGTAGGCGGCCAAGGCAAACCAGGTGCGGTCCGGCTCGACGATGCTGTCGGGCAGCTGCTTCTTCACCTTGACGATGTACTTGGCGCCGCCGTCGATGCTCTGCTTCGGGTCGAGGCGGTTGGATACGCCCATGGCCTGGGCGGTGCGCAGGGTCAGCATCATCAGGCCGCGCACCCCGGTCTTGGAGGTGGCGGTCGGTTGCCACAGCGATTCCTGATAACCCATGGCGGCGAGCAGGCGCCAGTCCACGCCCTCGACCCGGGCGGCTTCGCGAAAGTACTTTTCGTAGCGCGGCAGGCGCTGCTGCAGGTGCTTGGCGAAGGTATAGGCACCGACATAGCCGAGCACGTCGACATGGCCGTAATAGCGTTCGGTCAGGCGTTTGAGGGTACCGTTTTCCTGGGCGCGGGCGAGGAAGGCGTTGATCTCGTCCAGCAGGCTGCTGTCCTCGCCGGGGGCGACCGCCCAGCCCAGGCCCTGGGAGTCGCCGAAGTCGAAGGCCACGCGCACGTTGGGGAAGTACACCTGGTTCATCGCCAGCTCGTTGGAGTCGACCAGGGTCAGGTCGATCTGTCCTTCGTCGACCATGCGCAGCAGGTCGACCACCTCCACCTCGGCCGATTCCTCGTACTTCAGTTCCGGCAGTTCGGCCTTGAGCGCCGCCAGTTGCTCGGCATGACTGCTGCCCTTGAGCACCAGGATGCGCTTGCCGAGCAGGTCCTGCGGGCGGGTCGGGCGCTGCTGGGCGTTGCGGTAGATGACTTGCGGGGTGATCTGCAGGTAAGGGCGGGAAAACCGGGCGATCTGCTGCCGTCCGTCGCTTGCCACCAGACCGGCGGCGGCCAGTACTGGCCCCTTGGCCTCGCCGAGGCGGGCGAACAGCTGGTCGAGGTTGTCGGCGGTCTCGATCTGCAGCTCGACATCCAGGTCGCTGGCGAAGCGCTTGAGCAGTTCGTACTCGAAGCCGGTTTCGCCGTTGCGGTCCTGGAAATAGGTGGACGGGCTGTTGCGGGTGATCACGCGCAGCACGCCGTCCGCCTGGACGCGCTCGAGGGTGCTGGGTTCTTCAACGCAGCCGCCGAGCAGCAGGAGGACCCCGATCGCTGACAGCCAGCTGGCGCAGCGGGAGCGGAACGCGGATTGGGCAAACATTACCGCAGTATACGCAAAGCACCCGGCGCGCCATATCTCGACAGCAGCAACCTTCTCTGCTAGTGCTCGAGGTGCCGCGCAGGCTGCGCTACGGGTGCCGCGGCGCGCTGCTTTAGGCTAGAATGCACGGCCTCAAAGTACACCCCCTTCCCAGAGGCTGTCCCCGATGTTGATCCTGCGCGGCGCTCCCGCCCTTTCTGCTTTCCGCCACGGTAAATTGCTCGAGCAACTGACCGGCAAAGTACCTGCTGTGACCGGGCTGTACGCCGAGTTCGCGCATTTTGCCGAGGTCACCGATGTGCTCAGCGCCGACGAAGAGCGGGTGTTGGCCCGTCTGCTGAAGTACGGCCCGAGTGTGCCGGTGCAGGAGCCCAACGGCCGCCTGTTCCTGACCATCCCGCGCTTCGGCACCATCTCGCCCTGGTCGAGCAAGGCCAGCGACATCGCCCGCAACTGCGGCCTGACGAAGATCCAGCGCATCGAGCGCGGCATTGCCTATTACGTGGCCGGTGAGTTGAGCGCGGTCGAGGCCGAGCAGGTCGCCGCCCTGTTGCACGACCGCATGACCCAGCTGGTGCTGGACACCCTGGAAGGCGCCGCGGCGCTGTTCAGCCACGCCGCGCCCAAGCCGCTGACCGCGGTGGACGTGCTCGGCGGTGGCCGCGCCGCCCTCGAGCAGGCCAACGTCGAGCTGGGACTGGCCCTGGCCGAAGACGAGATCGACTACCTGGTGCAGAGCTTCAATGACCTGGGGCGCAATCCCCATGACATCGAGCTGATGATGTTCGCCCAGGCCAACTCCGAGCACTGCCGGCACAAGATCTTCAACGCCAGCTGGGATATCGACGGTCAAGCCCAGGAGAAATCCCTGTTCGGCATGATCAAGAACACCTACCAGATGCACAGCGAAGGCGTGCTGTCGGCCTACAAGGACAACGCCGCGGTGATCGTCGGCCACAAGGCCGGGCGCTTCTTCCCGAACGGCGAGACCCGCCAGTACGGCGCGGTCGAAGAGCCGGTGCACATCCTGATGAAGGTGGAGACGCACAACCACCCGACCGCCATCGCACCCTTCCCGGGCGCCTCCACCGGCTCCGGTGGCGAGATCCGCGACGAAGGTGCCACCGGTCGCGGCGCCAAGCCCAAGGCCGGCCTGACCGGCTTCACGGTTTCCAACCTGCAGATCCCCGGTTTCGAGCAGCCCTGGGAAGTGCCCTACGGCAAGCCCGAGCGCATCGTCACCGCGCTGGACATCATGATCGAGGGTCCGCTGGGCGGCGCCGCGTTCAACAACGAATTCGGCCGCCCGGCGCTGACCGGCTACTTCCGCACCTTCGAGCAGGCGATCAGCACGCCGCGCGGCGAAGAGGTACGCGGCTACCACAAGCCAATCATGCTGGCCGGCGGCATGGGCAACATCCGCGGCGAGCACGTGCAGAAGGGCGAGATCACAGTCGGCGCCAAGCTGATCGTGCTCGGCGGTCCGGCCATGCTGATCGGCCTGGGCGGCGGTGCCGCCTCGTCGATGGCCACCGGCACCAGCTCGGCCGACCTGGACTTCGCCTCGGTGCAGCGCGAGAACCCGGAGATGGAGCGGCGCTGCCAGGAAGTGATCGACCGCTGCTGGCAGCTCGGTGACGACAACCCGATCGCCTTCATCCACGACGTCGGCGCCGGCGGCTTGTCCAACGCCTTCCCCGAGCTGGTCAACGACGGCGGCCGCGGCGGACGATTCGAGCTGCGCAACGTGCCCAACGACGAGCCGGGCATGGCGCCGCTGGAAATCTGGTGCAACGAGTCCCAGGAGCGCTATGTGCTAGCGGTCGACGCCGCCGATTTCGAGCGTTTCAAGGCGATCTGCGAGCGCGAGCGCTGCCCGTTCGCGGTGGTCGGCGAGGCCACCGAGGAGCCGCACCTGACCGTCGCCGACAGCCATTTCGGCAACAACGCCGTGGACATGCCGCTCAACGTGCTGCTAGGCAAGGCGCCGCGCATGCACCGTTCGGCCTCCCGCGAGGCCGAACTGGGCGATGACTTCGATGCCGGCAGCCTGGACCTCGAAGAGTCCGTCAACCGCGTGCTGCGTCACCCGGCCGTGGCCAGCAAGAGCTTCCTGATCACCATCGGCGACCGTACCATCACCGGCCTGGTCGCCCGCGACCAGATGGTCGGACCCTGGCAGGTGCCGGTGGCCGATTGCGCGGTCACCGCCACCAGCTTCGACGTCTACACCGGTGAAGCCATGGCCATGGGCGAGCGCACGCCGCTGGCCCTGCTCGACGCCCCTGCGTCCGGGCGCATGGCGATCGGCGAGACCCTGACCAACCTGGCGGCCTCGCGCATCGAGAAGATTTCCGACATCAAGCTGTCGGCCAACTGGATGGCCGCCGCCGGTCATCCGGGCGAAGACGCGCGCCTGTACGACACGGTCAAGGCCGTCGGCATGGAGCTATGCCCGGAGCTGGGCATCACCATTCCGGTGGGCAAGGACTCGATGTCGATGAAGACCCGCTGGCAGGACGCGGGCGCCGAGAAGAGCGTCACCGCGCCGCTGTCGCTGATCGTTACCGGCTTCGCCCCGGTCAGCGACATCCGCCAGACCCTGACCCCGCAGCTGCGCATGGACAAGGGCGAGACCGACCTGATCCTGATCGACCTGGGCCGCGGACAGAACCGCATGGGCGCCTCGATCCTCGCCCAGGTTTACGGGCAGATCGGCCGCCAGGCGCCGGATGTCGACGATGCCGAAGACCTCAAGGCGTTCTTCGCGGTGATCCAGGGGCTCAATGCCGACGGCCACCTGCTGGCCTATCACGACCGCTCCGACGGCGGCCTGCTGGTCACCGCGCTGGAGATGGCCTTCGCCGGCCACTGCGGCCTCAACCTGCAGCTCGACGCCCTGGCCGATGGCCGCGAGGAGCTGGCCGCGGTGCTGTTCAACGAGGAACTGGGCGCGGTGATCCAGGTGCGCCAGGATGCCACGCCGGACGTGCTGGCGCAGTTCAGCGCCGCCGGCCTGGGCGACTGCGTGGCGGTGATCGGCCAGCCGCTCAACAACGCCGAGGTCAGGATCAGCTTCGACGGCCAGGCGGTATTCGACGGCGAGCGTCGCCTGCTGCAGCGCCAGTGGTCCGAGACCAGCTACCAGATCCAGCGCCTGCGCGACAACGCCCAGTGTGCCGATCAGGAGTTCGATGCGCTGCTCGAAGAGGACAATCCGGGCCTGAGCGCCAAGCTGGGCTACGACGTCAACGAGGACATCGCCGCGCCCTATATCAAGAAGGGTGTGCGTCCGCAGATCGCCGTGCTGCGTGAGCAGGGCGTCAACGGTCAGGTGGAGATGGCAGCGGCCTTCGACCGCGCCGGCTTCAATGCCGTCGACGTGCACATGAGCGATATCCTCGCCGGTCGCGTCGACCTGGAAGCCTTCAAGGGCCTGGTGGCTTGCGGCGGCTTCTCCTATGGCGACGTGCTCGGCGCCGGCGAGGGCTGGGCCAAGTCGATCCTGTTCAACAGCCGTGCCCGCGATGCCTTCCAGGGCTTCTTCGAGCGCAGCGACAGCTTCGCGCTGGGCGTGTGCAACGGCTGCCAGATGCTGTCGAACCTGCATGAACTGATTCCCGGCAGCGAGTTCTGGCCGCACTTCGTGCGCAACCGCTCCGAGCAGTTCGAGGCCCGGGTGGCGATGGTCCAGGTGCAGGAGTCGGCATCGATCTTCCTGCAGGGCATGGCGGGTTCGCGCATGCCGATCGCCATCGCCCACGGCGAAGGCCATGCCGAGTTCGAGAGCGAAGAGGCGCTGCTGGAGGCCGATCTGTCCGGCTGCGTGGCCATGCGTTTCGTCGACAACCACGGCAAGGTCACCGAGACCTATCCGGCCAACCCCAACGGTTCGCCGCGCGGGATCACCGGCCTGACCAGCCGCGATGGCCGGGTCACCATCATGATGCCGCACCCGGAGCGGGTGTTCCGCGCCGTGCAGAACTCCTGGTGCCCGGACGACTGGCAGGATGACGCTGGCTGGCTGCGCATGTTTCGCAACGCCCGGGTCTGGGTGGACTGATGCCCATGGCGCGGAGCCAGGCTCTCTGGTTCCGCGCTTCTCGAGCGCTTTTGTCCCGTCCGTCGGTAAAGGGCAGCCGTCGCGCCATGGCTGTCCCGCCGTGTTGCCGACTCCGCTGCTCGTCTACTCTTTAATCTGTGACGGAGGTCCGGGCTCGCCGGCAACCTTTGGCGCTGCCAGGCGGCTGCGCTCGGTTCGGCGAGGCTTGTTGGGCCCAGCTGCGGAGATCGCGATGTACAAGCTGTGTTTCTGCGTGCAATTAAAAAAATCCTTATAAATCAGTAGTTTGTAAGGATTGATCCTCCAGAATTCTACCCAATTTTTCTACCCAATCTTCCTGAGCAGATGCGGGGCGACAGTGAGAGCTGACCAGCGGCTAGCTGCACCTGCGCTACGGCCTGTCACAAGGGACAGACGAGTGGGATAAGCGGTCCTGCTTTGGCTGAAGTTTGCTGTTACGATGCCACCAGCTCAGCCGATACAGGCAAAACACAATATGTTGTGAGAAGGGCAGAATTTTTTTTCACGGGGATTAAGGCGGTAGTTGCCGGGATTCAAACCCTTATACACGCACAATCCACAAAGTTATCCACAGACTGGCATCAAAGAGTGGCTTGCACCCTTTAAATTCCGACGTATCATTGGTCAAGCGCTGTAGGAGAGGGACCACAACATGTAGTGGTTCTGATCTTTCTGGCGGTTAGGCTGGAGCTAGCGAGTAGCACTTTTGAAGGGGGCGGCAGTCACTGCCAAGCCTTTTTTGAGGCAAAAAGAAACAGGGTTTGACTTCAGACGAAGCACCCCGTTAGCATTCAAGCTGCTGTATGTATATACATGGTAAACGCCCCCGCGCCACCGTTAGGTGGCGAGGGAACCAGCATCAAGGGATCACTTCTCAGGGCGGCCCTTGGTGCATCACTAAGCCCAGCTAAGGGCATCGCGGAGTAGGAGTCTATGGTTTTGCGCACCTCCTTTCAACATTTGGTTTAGATGCTTTAGACCTTGCGTGCAAGGATTGCGGAATAGATTTCGCACCAGATGCCCGGCTGCTGGCACCGCTACGGAGGTCCAGATATGGACAGCCTTGACACCAGCAACCCCCCTCCACCAGAGGGCTATGAGTACATTTACTGTCGTTATCGTATGTGCGGGAAGCGCCGGCTGGACGCCCATTCTTATGGGCTGAAAGCTTGGCGGTTGTGTGTGCGAATCAGGAAGGAGGACTGACGAATGGTAGACCGTTACTCCATGCGTCCGCACCATCCCGACCTGAAATCCGTGCACGTCGATCCCTACTTCCGCTTCCGCTATGGAAGGTGGGAAATCGTATGCGAGCACTGGCGTAGCCTGCCAGGAACGCAGCTAACCCTTGAATTTTAAAGGGGGGAGGGGGCAGGAAACCGCCCCCTTTTTCATGCCTAGCGTTAACTGATTTCTCCTAGCCGCTTGAGGCCCTTTGAATGCTTGAAGGCATTGTACTGCTCCAGCACTTCTCGGCGGGCCATGTGCTGGCGACCTTTGGCAGTCAGAGAAAGGGGGTCACTCAATAGCCGCTTCTTCTGAAGGAGGCCCATACCTTTAAGCTGGTCTGCAATCGCATCGATGACAAAGACCGGAGTGTTATGGATTTGGGCTAGTTCTGTAGAGGAGCAGGAACTGCTGGAGTCGTGACTGAGTGCAACCCAAAAAAGGACATGGGTCTGGTTGATGTCTAGCTCTGGGTTGGCCGGATTCTTCAGCTCTTCAAGCTCAGCCTGGAGGCGAGCATTCTCTCCCGACGCTGCGTGCGCTCTCTTTATTTGAGTGGCTATGCGAGCAACGCCAGCGAAAATGCCAATGAAGTTCAGGAGGATAGCCCATCTAGGGAGGGAGGTCTGGGCGGTTAGCTGTCCTTTAAGCCAAGCGAGGACCAAAGGGAAGAAGGCGATTAGCCAATCCCAAGCCCATAAGACGAACGTTGAGAGCAGAACTACTAAAACGCCCACAATTAGCTGGTTCTTATGCTCCCGGTACAGCCCCCGCATAGCTTCCTTGCCCCTTCACATGAAAGGTCGGATAGTAGCAAGGTGATAGTGCTTATCCTACAGCACCGCCGCCCCCCGCCAGAAAAATCAGCCTCTCTCTATAGAAAGCCGATTTCCAACCTGAAAAGTATCAGCCCGTGTTCTAGCCGAAGGGCTAAGCAGCCCGCCAAGGGGCGAAGGCTGAGGCGCCGGAATCGCCAAATATCTGAGGGGTAGTAGGAGGGCTGAGAGCAGGGCTGTGTGGGTCTATGAATGAACCCACGCACGGGGAGAGCTGGCCGCTACACGCGGACGGCTGGGCGGCTTGATCAAGGCCCGCTCTGTGCTGAGGGGGGGCGGGGGGTACTACTTATTCCAGGCCCGTTTGACTGTAGACAGCGACACCCCCAATTCAGTAGCTACGGCAGATTGCGACAAACCAGTAGCCTTCAGCTTGGCCACATCCCCTACTGAGACGGCGACAGGGCGCCCAAGGGACTTGCCTTCAGACTTGGCACGTTGCAAGCCTGCCTGTGTCCTTTCAATCAGCAAATCACGCTCAAACTCTGCGACAGCGCCCAACACCTGCATCGTCATCTTCCCGGCTGGGCTGGTTAGGTCTACACCCCCAAGAGCTAGGCAGTGAACCCTGATGTTCTGACTAGCCAACATCTCCACAGTGGATCGCACATCCATGGCGTTGCGGCCAAGGCGGTCTAGCTTGGTTACTACCAGCACGTCGCCGGACTCCATCCGCTCCAGCAGCTTTTGAAAGCCTTTACGCTCACTGGCCGGAACTGAGCCGCTAACTGTCTCCTCGATAACTCGCTGAGCCTGTACATCGAACCCAGCAGCCTTCACCTCCATCACTTGGTTCTGAGTGTGTTGGTCGGATGTGGAGCAGCGTGCATACAGGAAGACGCGGGACATGTGCAGACCCTCCAAAGGGTTCATTAACGTGGTGTCATTATAGGGATGGGTTCAAAACCACACAATAGCTATTTTGTGACACCGGATAGCAGCACTGATCATGCTGGTAGCAGAAACGGTCGTTTATGACCCTGTGTGAGTCGCCCGCTGCCTGGGGCTTGGCTAAGCCTGTCAGTGATCCTGGGCGGATGGTGATCCTGGGTGGACGGTCTTTCCCCGGCAAGCAGATATGACCATCCGTTGAGGAGGGCCGCAGAAAGACCCGCTCCGTACCGTCGTCTCCGATCTTGGAAACTGCCTCAGGAAGGGCACTGGCTCCGTCCCGTCGCGGGAATGGGGTGCGCCTGCACTGATAGGTAGGCCCTATAAAATTCAATTTGTTAAAGAGCTTTTTCAATAATCAATTGAGGGTTGAAGAATTGAAAAATTAAATTTCAGGTGTAGAGAAGCTGCTTTGCTTAAAAATAGTTAGCTCGCCCTACGGAAATACTGGGCTGTAGGGGTGGTTGTTTAGAGTTAGAAATTTTTTCAGGGTTTTTTCTTTCTGTTTTTTGGTCTGTTCTTAGCAGCTTTCAGTCAAAGGTATAGCCTATTTTTTCTATAGGCTATGCCTCTGTACTGCCTCAGAATGGCCGCTGACAGGAAGAGCTTGGCCGCTAGCGGCTTGTTATGTCGAGATGAGATAGCACACGGTAAATAGCTGAAGCCTTAGTGCGGCTAGGCTTTGCGCTAAATCTCACCGTGGAAATAACATCTCTACTGCGCAGCAGCAAAAGAATTCTCTGGTGCTGGTAGGTGACTCCCTAGTAACTCTGCTAATTCTTCATGGTTAGATGGCATCCCGTGCAGCGTGTTGAAGATGAGTTTATGACATTCAGCTAAAGCGTTAGTTGGTATAATGTCGTTGTCAAACTCTTCAGACTCGTATGAGTAAAATGGTTCTACTCTTTCCCAAATAGAGGTCATGTCTGATAATTCTGGTCTGTAGTGGCTGTGGCGCTTCAGTTCGTGTAGGAATACCGTTTCTGTACAGTGGTAGTAGTTCGGGATGCGAAACACTTCCTTGCCCTCCATTTCGGCTTTCAGTTTTTGTAAGGCTTGTGTCGTCATTGGTTCAAGTTTTTCAGGGCTGGGGCTGTCTTTCTGCTTTTCAAACCACAATAGAATTTTATGTCGTTTGGATGGTTGGAGCTTGGCTCTGGCCTGAAAGTTACTGATGATTTCGTTGCCTAAGTAGCTAAAAATTTTATTAATTGTATCCTTGTTTGAGGCGTCGTCTTCTACTCGCCACTCCGGCCGGAGAATCGCGCTGTCAATCGACAAGCCTTCGCCCAGATGTTTGTTCTGGTGACGGCGATTCATTAGTTTTGGTGCAACTACCAAGTTTCTTGCATGTAAGAGTCCGATGCAGTTATCGCCCTTGCGTGGTGCGATGTGGCTGATTTCGTAAGTGTCTGTAGTGGATGAGCCTGTCTTGCTTGCTCGCATGGTGTAGACGTACACGCCGTAAAGCTCCAAAAGCCCCTCGACTGTGGCGCCATGCAAGATTTCCACGGTCCCGGCCTTAATTGCTTCGCTGGCAAGATAGTGCATAAATGGTGAGTGCCCTAAGCGTTCTTTCCGTTGTGTTAATTTTTGTGCTGCTCTTGCAGCATACCTACAGCTATCCTGGCAGAACTTCTTGCGTTCTGATGTTGTGCTGAAACGCTTCTTGCAGTGTCCGCAGTATGGGTGCAGGCGACGCTTTTTCCTTGGGTTCTTATTGGCTTGCTTCTTCGTTTTTAGCCCCATCTCGGTTGGCTCCTTCATCTGGGTTTAGTTGTTTGTATGAGTGGCGACAGAGCGCCTTGCAAAACTGCTGTAACTTGGATGCATAAAACACATGGTTACAGGTGTGGCAGGTGCAAAGTTTCATGGTTTACTCCTAAGTGAGTAGTGGAGGATTTATTTAATACGTACACATCGCCAGCGCTCCAGGGCGAAACGCGGGCAAAGAAATGCCCATGCTCGATACCGGCGTGTTATGGGTGGTGAGGTGTAGTGGGGTGTAGCTGGAATGAATCAGGTGTTAACAGGCATACGGAATTTCCTTAATTTAGCTATTACATAGACAAAGCCTCATGTGGTTGCTGGTGTGACCACTTTCTCAAAGCCCAGAAATGACAAAACCTCCGTGCAATGGAATACGTTTCCGTAATCGTCGCGTGGAGGTTCAGCGTCTGGTATTTGGTTCCGCCCTTCGGGGCGGGTGGCGAACTATACAGGAGATCGCTAAGTTGTCAAGATAAGGGGGCGGGAATTTCTCGTGTTCGAACTATGCGAACTGAAACGGCAGCGTACAGATCGCTTCTCGCTTCTGCTCAAGGGTCGGTCCTGCGCTATAGGTGTCAAAAGTTATGTGGCCTACCTCATGGCCCAAGATGAAGGGTATTACCAATGTGGGAACATTGGCTTGGTGGAGTAGTGTGGCCGTGCATTTTCGGAAGCTATGGAATACATGTTTGTTCCCAAATCCTTCCTTACGTTTTAGCTTCGTAAAGCGCTGTGATAGGCCGTTCAGACGTAGGCCGTGCTTAGTCTTGTCATTCCCTGGAAACAGTGCCTGCGTGGCGCCTTGGGGGTGCTGTAGACGTTTCTTGTAGATGGGTAGGAGGGCTGGGTGTATTGGTATCTCACGAATCCCAGATGGCGTTTTAGAGTCATCCACACGGAAGCCTACCGGCTGGCCTGCCTCATCAAATAAGGTGGTGTCCCGGCGGATGCGGCCTAGCTCCTCGATACGGCATCCCGTGAAGCACGCGAAGGCAATCAGGTCGGCTAGGTCCATATCTTCATTGGCTAGGGCGGCTGCGTGCAGCCTTTCGGCCTCTTGCTGGGTGTAGGCTGTCCAGCTCTCCCCGGCATTTTCGCCCACTCGTGCGTGCGTGTGGCCATCAAGCGGACTGCTCTTGGTGGCGAAGAGGTCGCGGTAATGCTGGTCATACCGGATCGCCCACTTGTGGAATTTGCGCAGGGCGGCGAGGTGGCCAAGGCGGGTTTGACGCGCCTTCGATACGGAGTCCAGGTACTCGGCCACGGTATCGAAGGTCAGCTCCTTTCCGTTGGTGGTTAGCCATGCGGAGAAGCGCTTGATGTTGGACAAGTAGACATCTCGGGTGCGCGGATTGTCATTCTGTTCTGCAAAGTGGCTGGCGAATCGGGCCTGGGCGCTGGTGCTGATTGGGGACTTCGGTTTGTAGGTTCCTGGGGCAGATGCAATCTCCAGGGCCTCGGTTAAGTCAGTCTGTGTAAGCAGGTTGCGTGCCTTCGCACTGTGGGCTAGAACGCGTTGTTGAGCCTCAGAAAAGCGCTGAACTTTTGTAGCTACCGGAAGGTCGCTGACAAGGATGGCGTCCATTTCCTCTAGCAATCCGGGCACTCCAAGTGCGCGCTCTAGGCTGTAAGTGTCTTGGTAGAGTGCTTGGGCACTATCCCTGAAAGCCTGGATTACTTGCTCGCTGCTCGCGGTTGAAAGCTGTGGCCGATTCTGTGGCAACAGGGTGCCTTTTACGGCACTCAAAATTACTGCGTCTGCGTGGACATGGTGTTCTTTGGCTACCTGGGCGAGATCAGCTTTCCATTGTTCCCCGGCTTGTACCCGTGCTTCCCGCAGGGATCGAAACTCCGCTTTCCACTGTCCTACCTGAGTGGCGGCCAGTGCTCTCGCTAACACCTTGTCACCAGTCCGAAGGCTCTTGCTCAGGACGCGGCGGTTGCCATAGGCGGGGCGGAGGTCGGTGGGGATATCGATTCGGCAATGCCAGGTTGAGGACCGCAGCACAAGGTGGGAGTTAGATGCTGGCATAATGCTTTCACCGGGAGATGATTCTACCCATGAATTCTACCCAAAAATTCTACCCAAAATGAACTGGAATCCCCGTAACCCGCGTATCTACTGGGCTGTAAGGTGATTTATGTATAAGCTGTGTTTCTACGTGCCGGAAAGCCACCTGGAGGCGGTAAAGCAGGCAGTCTTCGCTGCCGGCGGCGGGCGCATCGGCGGCTATGACAGCTGCTGCTGGCAGGCCCTCGGGCAAGGCCAGTTCCGCCCCTTGGCCGGCAGCCAGCCGTATCTCGGGCAGACCGGCAGGCTGGAGCAGCTGGCGGAGTGGAAGGTCGAGCTGGTGGTGGCCGATGAGTTGATCCATGACACGGTCAAGGCGCTCAAGCACAGCCATCCCTACGAGACACCGGCGTTCGAGGTGTGGCGCCTGTCCGATCTGCAGTTCTAGTTCGGCTAATGCCAAAGAAAGGCGCCGCGAGGCGCCTTTTTCATGCCCGCAGCTCAGGCCGTGGGTTCAGGGGCGGATCTCGATCAGGGTGCCGTCCTTGACCAGTTGCCACACCTCGCGCATGTCGTCGTTCTTCATGGCGATGCAGCCCTCGGTCCAGTCCAGGGTGTGGAAGAACCACTCCGGATACTCCTCGTCCAGGGGGGTGCCGTGGATCATGATCATGCCCCCGGCAGGTACGCCCTGTTCGCGAGCGCTGGCCAGGTCGCGGGCGTTGGGATAGGAGATGTGCAGGGACAGCTGGTATTTGTCGCTGGTCTTGCGCCAGTCGATCCAGTAGAGCCCCTCCGGGGTGCGCTTGTCGCCCTCGCGCTGCTTGGCGCCATTGGGTTGCTTGCCGAGGGAGATGCGATAGGACTTGAGTGGCTGGCCGCGGCTGATCAGCTGCAGCTTGCGCTCGGATTTGACCACCAGCACCTTGTCCACGCTGGGACCGTCGAGGCTGGTGGTGGTGCTGGCCTGGGCGGGGAGGGCCAGGGACAGGCAGAGCAGGGCGAGCAACCGGCGCATGGGGGTATCCAGGGGTCAGAGTGGTTTCTTGTAATGCGCGCGCAACGCCTCCAGGGGCTCGTTGCGTACCGGATACACGTGTTCCCGGCGGTCGGCGAAGAAGCATTCTAAGGTACGGCCCACGGTCGGGAAAGCCAGCTCTGACCAAGGGATATCGCCTTCGTGAAACAGCTGTACCTCGAGGCTTTCCTCGCCCACGGCGAAATCCAGATCGACCAGCTCGGCACGGAAGAACAGGTACACCTGGTTGATGTGCGGCAGGTCGAACAGGGTGTAGAGGGACAGGTCGCGCACCCGGGCGCAGGCTTCTTCCTGGGTTTCCCGGGCCGCCGCCTGCTCCAGGGTCTCGCCGTTCTCCATGAAACCGGCGGGCAGGGTCCAGTAGCCACGCCGCGGCTCGATGGCGCGTCGGCACAGCAGCACCTGCTCGCCCCAGATCGGCAGGCAGCCGGCGACGATGCGCGGATTCTGATAGTGAATGGTATGGCAGTGTTCGCAGACGTAGCGCGGGCGATTGTCGCCGGCGGGAACGCGCTGGCTGACCGGGTTGCCGCAATGGCTGCAGAACTTCATGCCGATTCCTCCGGGCTCATGAGCTATCTTGGCGCGCCAGCAGGCCTGGCCGCAAGCGTCGTGGGCGATGCGGTCGAATGGCCGGGGAAACCGGCGAGGCTGGCAGGACTTGGGTGGCGGTCGGCTTTCATGCGATTATCCGGGGCAGAAAAACAAGCTCGAGAGTGCCCATGCTGGACGAGTTGCTCCACCGCGTGCGCGGACACCGGCCGCGTCTACTGGAGGCCGACCGCGACTTTCCCGAGGCGGCGGTGCTGGTGCCGATAACCCGTAGCGACGAGCCGGAGGTGGTACTGACCCTGCGCGCCAGCGGGCTGTCCACCCACGGCGGCGAGGTGGCCTTTCCCGGCGGTCGCCGCGATCCGGAAGACCCGGACCTGATCCACACCGCCCTGCGCGAGGCGGAGGAGGAGATCGGTCTGCCGCCTGGCCTGGTCGAAGTGATAGGGCCGCTCAGCTCCGTGGTGTCGCGCCACGGCATCCACGTCACACCCTATGTCGGCCTGGTGCCGGACTACGTCGAGTACCAGGCCAACGACAGCGAGATCGCCTCGGTCTTCTCGGTGCCGCTGGCGTTCTTTCGCGACGATCCGCGGGAGGTGACCCATCGCATCGACTACCTCGGCCAGAGCTGGTATGTGCCGAGCTACCGCTATGGCGAATACAAGATCTGGGGGCTGACGGCGATCATGCTGGTCGAGCTGGTCAACCTGCTGTACGACGCCGAGATTGCGTTGCACCAGCCGCCCGCGCATTTCATCGCGCTCAACTGAACCGCAAGACGAGGAGCAGCTCATGATGTACCGCCTGGGACAGGTGCAGGTCGAAGCCCACCCCGACAGCTGGGTGGCGCCCAATGCCACGCTGGTCGGCAAGATCAGGCTCGAGGCGCAGGCCAGCGTCTGGTTCAGCGCGGTGTTGCGCGGCGACAACGAGCTGATCCACATCGGCGAGCAGAGCAATGTGCAGGACGGCACCGTGATGCACACCGACATGGGCTTTCCGCTGTCCATCGGCAAGGGCGTGACCATCGGCCACAAGGCCATGCTGCACGGCTGCTCGGTGGGCGATTACAGCCTGATCGGCATCAATGCCGTGGTGCTCAATGGCGCCAAGATCGGCAAGTACTGCATCATCGGCGCCAACACCCTGATCGGCGAGGGCAAGGAAATTCCCGACGGTTCGCTGGTGGTCGGCTCGCCGGGCAAGGTGATCCGCACCCTGAGCGAGGAGCAGAAGAAGATGCTCGAGGCCAGCGCCGCCCACTATGTACACAACGCCCAGCGCTATGCCCGCGAGCTGGCCGAGCAGGCGCCTTGACCCGCGCGGATCGCCCGGTCGCCTCGCCCTGCGTGCAGATTTGCGCATTGGATGACGAGGACATCTGCATCGGTTGCCAGCGCAACGTCGCCGAAATTACCCGTTGGAGCCGCATGGACGACGACGAGCGGCGACAGGTGCTGGCGTTCTGTCATGAGCGTGCCAAGGCCAAGGGCGTGCTGCTGTAGGCGGGCCGCCTGCCCGTCGCTACATGATTGTTCCCTCTCTTATATACGTAACCTCTCGAGGATGAGTTATGCCCCGTATCGGAACCCCGCTGTCGCCGAGTGCGACCCGCGTCCTGCTCTGTGGCGCTGGCGAATTGGCCAAGGAAGTGGTGATCGAGTTGCAGCGCCTGGGCGTCGAGGTGATCGCCGTGGATCGCTACGCCAACGCCCCGGCCATGCAGGTGGCCCATCGCAGCCATGTCCTGGATATGCTCGACGGTGCGGCGCTGCGTGCGGTGATCGAGCTGGAGCGGCCGCACTACATTGTCCCGGAGATCGAGGCAATCGCCACGGCGACCCTGGTCGAGCTGGAAGCCGAAGGCTATACGGTGATACCCAGCGCGCGGGCCGCGCAGTTGACCATGAATCGCGAGGGTATCCGCCGCCTGGCGGCCGAAGAACTGGGACTGCCGACCTCGCCCTACCAGTTCGCCGATTCCCTCGAGCAATGCTGTGAGGCTGTGCAGGCGCTTGGCTTTCCCTGTCTGATCAAACCGATCATGAGTTCCTCGGGCAAGGGCCAGTCGCTGCTCAGGAGCATCGACGATTTGCCGGCGGCCTGGGACTACGCCCAGGCGGGCGGACGGGCCGGCAAAGGCCGGGTGATAGTCGAGGGCTTCGTCGACTTCGACTACGAAATCGCCCTGCTTACCGTGCGTCACGTCGGCGGCACCACCTTCTGCGCGCCGGTCGGTCATCGCCAGGTCAAGGGCGATTACCAGGAGTCTTGGCAGCCGCAGCCGATGAGCGCCAAGGCCCAGGCCGAGGCCGAACGCATCGCCCTGGCGGTAACCGCCGCGCTGGGTGGGCGCGGGCTGTTCGGCGTCGAGCTGTTCGTCAAGGGCGACCAGGTGTGGTTCTGCGAGATTTCCCCGCGGCCCCACGACACGGGTCTGGTAACCCTGATCTCCCAGGATCTGTCCGAGTTCGCCCTGCATGCGCGGGCCATCCTCGGCTTGCCGATACCGCTGATCCGCCAGCTGGGGCCCTCGGCTTCGGCGGTGGTGCTGGCCGAAGGCGAGTCGCAGCAGGTGCGCTTCGGCAATCTCGGCATGGCCCTGGCCGAGCCGGACACCGCCTTGCGCCTGTTCGGCAAGCCCGAGGTCAGGGGGCAGCGCCGCATGGGCGTGCTCTTGGCTCGCGACGAGTCGTTGCAGGCGGCCCGCGACAAGGCGGCGCGCGCGGCCCGGGCGGTCAGCATCGAGCTGTGATGGGTTGGCGCGAACTGGGGTGGTGGCTGCTGCTGGTGCCGGCGCTGCCGCTGCTCGTGCCGCTGGCCCTGCATACCCGTCGCCAGGCGTTGCGCTTGGCGCCGGCGGCGGGACCGACGCACGGGGTGATGGGCGCCGATTTGCCCGCGCAGCCCTTGCGCCTGCTGGTGCTCGGTGAGTCGACGGTGGCCGGGGTCGGCGTCAGTTGCCTGCGGCATGCCCTGGTCGGCTGCCTGGCGCAGGCCCTGTGCGAGCGCCATGGGCGGCCGGTCGTCTGGCGCGCCTGCGGCGAAAATGGCATTACCGCGGCGCAGGCCCGCGAGCGCCTGCTGCCGCAGGCGCTCGCGGACTCGCCGGAGCTGGTGCTGCTGGTCTTCGGGGTCAACGACAGCACCGGGCTGACCTCGATGGGGCGTTGGCAGCGGGCGCTTGGGGGGATGGCCGAGGCGTTCCGCTCACATGGTGCGCGGGTGGCCTTCAGTGCGGTGCCGCCCTTGCAGCACTTTCGTGCCTTGCCCTGGCTGCTGCGGGCGTTGCTCGGTGCGCGGGCGGCGTTGCTGGATGCGCGCCTGCGCCGGGTGGCGCGGCTGGTGGAGGCTGACTACTGTTCGGTGAGCCTGCCGTTCTCTCCGCAATACCTCACGCTGGATGGCTACCATCCGTCCGCGCTGGGCTATCGGCTGTGGGCGCGGGGGCTGGCCGAGCGCCTTACTCTTCCAGGGACTCCGGCTGAGGCGTAGTGCTGGCCTGCCAGACTCGCACGCTCTTCACGCGGTTCTCCGAGGATTGCAGGATTTCCAGGCGGTAGGGGCCGATTTTCAGGCATACCGTGCTTTCGGGAATGCTTTCCAGCGCCTCGGTGATCAGGCCGTTGAGGGTCTTGGGGCCGTCGCAGGGCAGGTGCCAGTCGAGGGCCTTGTTCACCTCGCGGATATAGGCGGCGCCGTCTATCACCTGGGTGCCGTCTTCCTGGGGGTGGATGTCCGGGCTGCGCAGGCTGTCCTGGTTGTTGAAGTCGCCGACTATCTCTTCGAGGATGTCCTCCAGGGTGACGATGCCGATCACGTCGCCATACTCGTCGACCACTATGCCGATGCGTCGCTTGTGCTTCTGGAAGTTGAACAGCTGGGTCGACAGCGGCGTGCTTTCCGGCACGAAGTAGGGCTCGTTGCAGGCGCCGAGCAGGGCCTCCTTGGTCAGCTGGTCGTGGCTGAGCAGGCGGGCGATCTGGCGCATGTGCACCACGCCCTCGATCTGGTTGATGTCCTCGCGGAACACCGGCAGGCGGGTGTGCGGGGTGGTGCGCAGCTGGGCGATGATGGTCTCGAGGTCGTCTTCCAGATCGATGCCGACCACCTCGTGGCGCGGGATCATGATGTCGTTCACCGTGACCTTCTCCAGGTCGAGGATGCCCAGCAGCATGCTCTGGCGGTTCTTCGGCAGCTCGTGGCCGGACTCGCGCACCACGCTGCGCAGTTCCTCGGTGGTCAGGCTGTCGCTGCTCTTGCTCGCGGGGTCGACGCCGAGCAGGCGCAGCAGGCCGTTGCTGATCCAGCTGAGCAGCACCACCAGCGGGTAGAGCAGCTTGAGCAGCAGCAGCAGCGGCAGGCTGAACGGATAGGCGACCCGCTCCGGGTGCAGGGCGGCCAGGGTCTTCGGGGTGATCTCGCCGAAAATCAGCAATGCGATGGTCAGGCCGATGGTGGCGATGGCGATTCCCGCTTCGCCCCACAGCTGGATGGCCAGCACGGTGGCGATGGCCGAGGCGAGGATGTTGACGAAGTTGTTGCCGATCAGGATGGTGCCGAGCAGCCGATCCGGGCGGCTCAGCAGGTCGCTGACCCGCTTGGCGCCGCGATGCCCCTCCTTCGCCAGGTGGCGCAGGCGGTAGCGATTGAGGCTGAGGATGCCGGTCTCCGAGCTGGAGAAGAAGGCCGAACAGGCCAGCAGGAAGATCAGCAGACCGAGCAGGAAACCGGGGTGTACGTTGTCCACGGAGAGGGGCCTAGATATGCAGGATGAATTCGCGGACCAGTTTGCTGCCGAAATACGCCAGCATCAGCAGGCAAAAGCCCGCCAGGGTCCAACGGATGGCCTTGTGTCCGCGCCAGCCGAGCTGATGGCGTCCCCACAGCAGCACGGCGAAGACCACCCAGGCGAAGCTGGAGAGTATGGTCTTGTGCGCCAGGTGTTGGGCGAACAGGTCGTCGAGAAACAGCGCGCCGGACAGCAGTGACAGCGACAGCAGTGCCCAGCCGGCCCAGAGGAAGCCGAACAGCAGGCTTTCCATGGTCTGCAGTGGCGGGAAGCTCTTGATCAGTCCGGACGGATGCTTGTGCTTTAGCTGGTGATCCTGCAGCAGCAACAGCAGCGACTGGAAGGCGGCGATGGTGAGAATGCCGTAGGCGATGATCGACAGCAAGATATGGGCGAGGATGCCTGGGCTCTCGTTGAGCGGTCGCAGGGTGCCGTTGGGCATGAGCTGGGCGAGCAGCACGGTCAGACAACCCAGCGGGTACAGCAGCAGCAGCAGGTTCTCCACCGGCATGCGCACGCAGGCCAGCAGGCTGAGCAGGATCACCGCGAAGGCGATCAGGCTGGCGGCGTTGAAGAAGTCCAGCGCTAGGCCGGCCGCATGGTTCATCTGCACGAACAGGCTGGCCCCATGAAAGAGCAGGGCGAGGACGCCGAGCAGGGTCAGCAGGCGTTTGTCCGGCGCGCTGCGCCGGCTGAGTCGAAAGCTTTGGTAGGCAGTGGCGCCGGCGTACAGGCAGGCGGCTGCGAGGCTGGGCAGCAGAGGGTGCATAAATCCTTGTTAGGCAGGCCCGAAAGGCGCTGAGTGTGGCATACAACCGGCGCCCCACGAAAGACCGCTGGCGGTGTCGGTGCCCTGGAGTCTCCGCTATAATCCGCCGCCTGCCGCAAGCTCAGCCTCGGTTCCGCAGAACCTGAAAGGAACGCGCATGTTCGAAAATCTTACCGACCGCCTCTCGCAGACCCTGCGAAACGTCACTGGCAAAGCCAAGCTGACCGAGGACAACATCAAAGACACCCTGCGCGAAGTGCGCATGGCCCTGCTCGAGGCCGACGTCGCCCTGCCGGTGGTCAAGGACTTCGTCAACAAGGTCAAGGAGCGGGCGGTCGGCACCGAGGTGTCGAAGAGCCTGACGCCGGGCCAGGCGTTCGTGAAGATCGTCCGCGCCGAGCTGGAAAGCCTGATGGGCGCGGCCAACGAAGACCTGGCGCTGAATGTCGCGCCGCCGGCGGTGGTGCTGATGGCCGGCCTGCAGGGCGCGGGCAAGACCACCACGGTGGGCAAGCTCGCGCGCTTTCTCAGGGAGCGTAAGAAGAAGAGCGTGCTGGTGGTTTCCGCGGACGTCTACCGGCCGGCGGCGATCAAGCAGCTGGAGACCCTGGCCGCCGATATCGGCGTGACCTTCTTTCCCTCGGATATCACCCAGAAGCCGGTGGCGATCGCCGAGGCGGCAATCAAGGAGGCCAAGCTCAAGTTCATCGATGTGGTGATAGTCGATACCGCCGGTCGCCTGGCCATCGATGCCGAGATGATGGCCGAGATCCAGGTGTTGCACGGGGCGATCAAGCCTGCCGAGACGCTGTTCGTGGTCGATGCCATGACCGGCCAGGATGCGGCCAATACCGCCAAGGCCTTTGCTGATGCGCTGCCGCTGACCGGCGTGGTACTGACCAAGGTCGATGGCGATGCCCGCGGCGGTGCGGCGCTGTCGGTGCGCCACGTCACCGGCAAGCCGATCAAGTTCATCGGCATGGGGGAGAAGAGCGAGGCGCTCGAGCCCTTCCATCCGGAGCGGATCGCCTCGCGCATCCTCGGCATGGGCGACGTGCTCAGCCTGATCGAGCAGGCCGAACAGACCCTCGACCGCGAGAAGGCCGAGAAGCTGACCAAGAAGCTGAAGAAGGGCAAGGGCTTCGATCTGGAAGACTTTCGCGACCAACTTCAGCAGATGAAGAACATGGGCGGTCTCGGCGGTCTGATGGACAAGCTGCCGCAGATGGGCGGCGTCAACCTGGCGCAGATGGGCAATGCCCAGGGCGCGGCCGAGAAACAGTTCAAGCAGATGGAGGCGATCATTAATTCGATGACGCCTGCCGAGCGCCGCGACCCGGAGATCATCAGCGGTTCGCGCAAACGCCGTATCGCCATGGGCTCCGGCACCCAGGTGCAGGATATCGGCCGGCTGATCAAGCAGCACAAGCAGATGCAGAAGATGATGAAGAAGTTCACCGCCAAGGGCGGCATGGCCAAGATGATGCGCGGCATGGGTGGCATGTTCCCCGGCGGCGGCCTGCCGAAGATTTGATCCCGGCCTGGCCTCGGGCGCGGTGGCGCGGCCGCTGTGCGCCCCGCGCCCCGGGGCTTGTCGCCGGCACCGACCGGCGGCCGGAAAAAGAGATTTGCAAAAGGCCGGATAATCCTTAGAATATGCGGCCTTTCGGGCCTAGTGCCCTATGCGTGCATTTCAGTTTTGCAGCACCGACTACAGGAACGAAGTTCAATGGTAACCATCCGTCTTGCCCGTGGCGGCTCCAAAAAGCGCCCTTTCTACCACCTGACCGTGACCAACAGCCGCAATGCGCGCGATGGTCGCTTCGTTGAGCGCGTCGGTTTCTTCAACCCGGTTGCCTCGGGTGCCGAAGTGAAGCTGTCCGTGAATCAGGAGCGTGTCAGCTACTGGCTGAGCCAGGGCGCACAGCCGTCTGAGCGTGTTGCTCAGCTGCTCAAGGAAGCTGCCAAGGCTGCTGCCTAAGCACTCCTTATGAGCACGATGCCGGCGCCCGCCGAGGACCTGGTTGTACTCGGCAAGATTGTCTCGGTGCATGGCGTGCGGGGTGAGGTGAAGGTGTACTCCTTTACTGATCCCGTGGATAACGTGCTCGAATACCGCCGTTGGACGCTCAGGCGTGACAACGAGGTAAAGCAGGTCGAATTGGCCAGTGGGCGCTTGCAGGGCAAGGTCCTGGTGGCAAAGCTCAAGGGACTCGATGATCGCGAAGTGGCTCGTACCTTCGCCGGTTTCGAAATTTGCGTGCCCCGCAGCGAGCTGCCGGAACTCAGCGATGGCGAGTTCTACTGGTATCAGTTGGAAGGTCTCAGGGTCATAGATCAGGCTGGGCAGCTGCTTGGCAAGATCGATCACCTGTTTGAGACTGGCGCCAACGATGTAATGGTGGTCAAGCCCTGCATCGACAGTCTGGACGAGCGCGAGCGCCTGTTGCCCTATACCGAGCAATGCGTGCTGTCGATCGATCTGGCTGCCGGCGAAATGCGGGTTGACTGGGATGCGGACTTCTAAGCGTCATGCCGAGCTTGCGCGTTGAAGTCATTACGCTGTTCCCGGAGATGTTTGCCGCCATCGGCGATTACGGCATTACCAGCCGTGCGGTGAAGCAGGGGCTGTTGCAGCTGACCTGTTGGAACCCGCGCAGCTACGCGACAGACCGTCATCACACCGTGGATGACCGGCCTTTCGGTGGCGGTCCCGGCATGGTGATGAAGATCAAGCCGCTTGAGGATGCTTTGCTCGATGCCAAGCAGGCCGCAGGTGGTCAGGCGAAGGTGATCTACCTGTCGCCGCAAGGTCGTCAGCTGACCCAGTCAGCGGTACGCGAGCTGGTGAACGAGGAGGCGCTGATCCTCATCGCCGGCCGCTACGAAGGCATCGACGAGCGCTTTATCGAGGCGCATGTCGATGAGGAATGGTCGATCGGGGATTATGTCCTGTCCGGCGGTGAGCTGCCGGCCATGGTGCTGATCGATGCGGTAACGCGCCTATTGCCTGGTGCACTAGGTCATGCGGACTCGGCCGAGGAGGATTCCTTTACGGATGGCCTGCTCGACTGCCCGCACTACACCCGCCCGGAGGTGTATGCGGATAAACGTGTTCCCGAAGTGTTGCTTAGTGGCAACCACGAACACATCCGGCGCTGGCGTTTGCAGCAGTCCCTTGGTCGGACCTGGGAACGCCGTGCCGATCTTCTGGATAGCCGCTCGCTTTCTGGAGAAGAGAAGAAGCTGCTGGAGGAATTCATCCGCCAGCGGGACGATAGTTAACGTATCGATGACCGGCCCGACGGCCTGTCTTAGGAGCGCAGCATGACCAACAAAATCATTCAGCAGATCGAAGCTGAGCAGATGACCAAAGAGATCCCGACCTTCGCCCCGGGCGACACCGTGGTCGTTCAGGTCAAGGTGAAGGAAGGCGACCGTCAGCGTCTGCAAGCCTTCGAAGGCGTGGTGATCGCCAAGCGTAACCGTGGTCTGAACAGCGCGTTCACCGTGCGCAAGATCTCCAACGGCGTTGGCGTTGAGCGTACCTTCCAGACCTACAGCCCGCTGGTCGACAGCCTGGCTGTCAAGCGTCGCGGCGATGTGCGCAAGGCCAAGCTGTACTACCTGCGTGACCTGTCCGGTAAGGCCGCACGCATCAAGGAGAAGCTCGCCTAAGGCGCGCTTCCCTGCAGAAAAAAGCAGCCCTCGGGCTGCTTTTTTTGTTTCTGGAGTTGGCTCCTGTTCTGCCGCATCTTGTCGCCGTGCGCCTGGGCGAGTCCCGGGGCAGCCGGGGCCGTCGACTTCACGCGCTCGATCATTTTCCTGGAGTCCGGGTGGATGTCTGGGGCGCAGAATAAGCTTGACGTCGGTCGCGTGGGCGTGAAGGCCGCCGTGGCCTGGAATGTCGCTATCGCCGGTAGAGGCTGCCAGCGCAGGTCTTGCCCCGGAGGCGCCGAGCCGAGCGCCGCCTGGGTGGCGGCGCTCGGTAGTCCGATGTACGGGTTCGTTTAGGAGGCCTGCAGGCTTTCCTGCTTGGCCTTCGCGGTATCGGTGGTCTGGGGCTCTATCAGGGCCACCAGGATCCAGCCGGCTTGCGGGTGCATAGTGCTCTGGGGCGTGACCACGTGCACCCAGCCTTCGCGGTCGCGGGCGAACAGCAGTGTGGCTCGCGCACCATGCAGGGCCTGGTAGTCCTCCCAGCTGAAAGCGTCGGTCAGGGTCGTGCTGTACAGCTCGGCATCCTTGGCCAGGCGGCTGGCTGCCTGGGGGTAGGTCAGTGGCTGGCTGCCCAGGGGGCGGCCACGGTGCTCGTCACTGGCGCGGTGCTTGTCGCTGCGCCGGCTTTCCTGGCCACTGGCCAGGCTGAACAGTCGGGTGTGCCCGAAGTCGTGGCGAAAGCGCATGCTCGCCAGGGTGTTCAACTCGCCGGCCGGGGACAGCGCCAGCAGGTGGCCGATGCCGACCAGGTCGAGGTGGGCTTCGGCGTGCTGGGAGGCCGGGTTGCCGAAATAGGTCGGCAGGTTGTCCATGCGGGCGGCGCGAATGTTTTCCCAGCTCGAGTCGGTCAGCAGCACGCGGCAACCGAGCTGCTGCAGGGCCTTGCCGATGGTTCGTGCGACCGGGTTGGCGCCAATGATCAGGAAACCGCTGGGGGCGGGCTCGGCGACGTTCAGCAGGCTCGCCAGGGGGCGCGCGGTGGCGCTCTGCAGCACCACGGTGCCGATGATCACGGCGAAGGTCAGCGGAACCAGCAGTTCGGCGCCGGCGTGGCCGGTTTCGCTCAGGCGGATGGCGAAGATCGCGGAAACCGCCGCGGCGACGATGCCGCGCGGGGATATCCAGGCGAGCAGGGCGCGCTCGCGCCAGCTCAGGCTGGAGCCGAAGGTCGACAGGGCGACGTTCAGTGGGCGGGCGATGAACTGGATGATCGCCAGCAGCAACAGCACCGCCGGGCCCAGCGCCAGCAGGGCGCTTAGGTCCAGGCGCGCGGCGAGCAGGATGAACAGGCCGGAAATCAGCAGCACGCTGAGGTTTTCCTTGAAGTGCAGGATGTGCCGGACATCCACGCCTTTCATATTGGCCAGCCACATGCCCATCAGGGTCACCGCAAGCAGGCCGGACTCGTGCATCACCTCGTTGGAGGCGATGAACACCCCGAGCACCGTGGCCAGCACGGCGAGGTTGTGCAGGTAGTCGGGCAGCCACTGGCGGCGCAGCACCTGGCCGAGGGCCCAGCCGCCCGCCACGCCGAACAGGCTGCCACAGAGGATGACCCCGGCGAAGGTGGTCAGGCTCTGGCTCCAGCCTTCGCCCTCGCCGCTGGCGATGATGAAGCTGAACACCACGACCGCCAGCAGGGCGCCGATCGGATCGATGACGATGCCTTCCCAGCGCAGGATATTGGCCACCGAGGCCTTCGGGCGTACCACCCGCAGCATCGGCACTATCACCGTCGGGCCGGTGACCAGGGTTAGGGTGCCGAACAGCAGGGCCATCTCCCAGGTGAAACCGAGCAGGTAGTGGGTGGCGACGGCGATCACGCCCCAGGTGGCCAGGGCGCCGACGGTCACCATGCGCTTGACCACGCTGCCGATCTCCCGCCATTCGGACAGGTGCAGGGTCAGGCTGCCCTCGAAGAGGATCAGCGCGACGGCCATCGACACCATGGGGAACAACAGCGAGCCGAACAGCGCCTGTGGATCGAGCCAGCCGAGTACCGGCCCGGCGAGAATCCCGCAGATAAGCAGGAACAGGATCGCCGGCAGGCGCAGGCGCCAGGCCAGCCACTGGCAGGCGAGGGCGGAAGCGCCTATGGTGGCGAAGGCGAAGAGGATTTGCTGTTCGTTCATCGGATGTCCTTGGAATGCGGGGCGCTGGCCGTACTTGGCCAGGCTGTGAAAGACTAACCCGCTTTAAGATGCCGCCATAGTCCCGCATGCCTGCCATAGACCATCCCCTGATCGACCGCTTCCTCGATGCCCTGTGGCTGGAAAAGGGCCTGTCAGCGCATACCCGTGCGGCCTATCGCAGTGACCTGGCGCATTTCAACGGCTGGCTCGTTGAGCGCGGCCTGCTGCTCGAGCGCGCCGGGCGCGAGGCGATTCTCGACCACCTGGCCTGGCGCCTGAATGAAGGCTACAAGGCGCGCTCCACCGCGCGCTTCCTCTCGGCTGCCCGCGGTCTCTATCGCTACCTGTTGCGCGAGGGCCTGATCGCGCTCGATCCGACCCTGCAGGTCGACCTGCCCCAGCTCGGTCGTCCGCTGCCCAAGTCGCTCTCAGAAGCCGATGTCGAGGCGCTGCTGGCGGCCCCGGACCTGGGCGAGCCGCTCGGCCTACGCGATCGGGCCATGCTCGAGGTGCTCTATGCCTGCGGCCTGCGGGTCAGCGAGCTGGTCGGTCTGACCCTGGAGCAGGTCAACCTGCGTCAGGGTGTGCTGCGGGTCTTCGGCAAGGGCAGCAAGGAGCGCCTGGTGCCGCTTGGGGAGGAGGCCATCGCCTGGATCGAGCGCTACAGCAAGGAGGCGCGTCCGCTGCTGCTCGACGGCAAGCCCAGCGTCGTGCTGTTTCCCAGCCTGCGCGGCGAGCAGATGACCCGGCAGACCTTCTGGCACCGCATCAAGCTGCAGGCGCGGGTCGCAGGGATTTCCTCGGCGCTGTCGCCGCACACCCTGCGCCATGCCTTCGCCACCCATCTGCTCAACCATGGCGCGGATTTGCGTGTGGTGCAGATGCTGCTGGGGCACAGCGACCTGTCGACCACGCAGATCTATACCCATATCGCCCGTGCGCGCCTGCAGGAGTTGCACGCCCAGCACCATCCGCGGGGCTGAGATGGCCGTCCGGCTGCCGCGGTCTGTCATTGCCGGCTTCTATGGTAGGCTGTGCCAATCTTCGTTAGTCCCTCGTTCGACAGGAGTTTCCATGCGTTTGACCCGCATCTCTGCGGCCCTGGCTGTCGCCCTGGCCAGCACCTTTGCCCTGGCCGCAGATCCCGATCAGGCAATCCGTCAGAGCCTGCTGTCGATCCAGCCCGACATGCCGATTGAGGCGATCGCCGAGAGTCCGATGCCGGGTCTCTATCAGGTCCAGCTCAAGGGCGGACGCCAGCTGTATGCCAGCGCCGACGGCCAGTTCCTCCTGCAGGGTTACCTCTACCAGTTCAAGGACGGCCAGGCGATCAACCTGACCGAGCAAGAAGAGAGTCGTGCCATCGCCAAGCAGGTCAATGGCATCGCCGCCGAGGAAATGGTGGTGTTCCCGGCCAAACAGGCCAAGACCCACATCACCGTGTTCACCGATACCGATTGTGGCTACTGCCAGAAGCTGCACAGCGAGGTGCCCGAGCTCAACCGTCTCGGCGTCGAGGTGCGTTATGTCGCCTTCCCGCGTCAGGGCTTGCAGAGCCCGGCCTACCAGGAACTGGTCAGCGTCTGGTGCGCCCAGGATCGTCTGGCGGCAATGGATCTGGCCAAGGCCCGCAAAGACGTGCCCGAGGCGCAGTGCGACAACCCGGTCGCCCAGCAGTACGCCCTGGGGCAGATGATCGGGGTCAACGGTACGCCGGCGATCGTCCTGGCCAACGGCAAGCTGATTCCCGGTTATCAACCGGCGCCACAGCTGGCCCAGCAGGCCCTGGAGGCCAAGTAGCCGCGGGCTCGACTCGATTGACTAATAATCGGCCGCTTCGTAAGGTGCGGCTCATTTTCCACGGCCGGAGCTTGCTCCGGCCGTTTTACGCAGTGCAGATGGGGAGTTCAGTGTGAAACCGGTCAAAGTAGGCATCTGTGGGTTGGGCACCGTCGGTGGCGGTACCTTCAACGTGCTCACGCGCAACGCCGAGGAAATCGCGCGTCGTGCCGGGCGTGGCATCGAAGTGGCGCAGATTGCGCTGCGTTCGCAGAACCCGCAGTGCGACATTACCGGTATTGCGATTACCCAGGATGTCTTCGAGCTGGTCGACAATCCCGAGATCGAGATCGTCATCGAGCTGATCGGCGGCTATACCCTGGCACGCGACCTGGTGCTCAAGGCCATCGACAACGGCAAGCATGTGGTCACCGCGAACAAGGCGCTGATCGCCGTGCATGGCAACGAAATCTTCGCCAAGGCCCGCGAGAAGGGCGTGATCGTCGCCTTCGAGGCGGCCGTGGCCGGCGGCATTCCGGTGATCAAGGCGATCCGCGAGGGCCTGGCCGGCAACCGCATCAACTGGCTGGCCGGGATCATCAACGGCACTGGCAACTTCATCCTCAGCGAGATGCGTGAGAAAGGTCGCGCCTTCGAGGACGTGCTCAAGGAAGCCCAGGCCCTCGGCTATGCCGAAGCCGATCCGACCTTCGACGTCGAAGGCATCGACGCGGCGCACAAGCTGACCATCCTCGCCTCCATCGCCTTCGGCATCCCGCTGCAGTTCGACAAGGCCTACACCGAGGGCATCACCAGGCTGACCACGGCCGACGTCAACTACGCCGAGGCCCTGGGCTACCGCATCAAGCACCTGGGCGTGGCGCGCAGCACCGACGCCGGCATCGAGCTGCGCGTGCACCCGACCCTGATCCCGGCCGACCGCTTGATCGCCAACGTCAACGGCGTGATGAACGCGGTGATGGTCAACGGCGATGCCGCTGGCAGCACCTTGTTCTACGGCGCCGGCGCCGGCATGGAGCCCACCGCTTCCTCGGTGGTGGCCGACCTGGTCGACGTGGTGCGCGCCCTGACCACCGACCCGACCAACCGCGTGCCGCACCTGGCGTTCCAGCCGGATTCGCTGTCCGATCACCCGATCCTGGCGATCGAGTCGTGCGAGAGTGCCTATTACCTGCGCATCCAGGCCAAGGACCATCCGGGCGTGCTGGCCCAGGTGGCGAGCATCCTGTCCGAGCGCGGCATCAACATCGAGTCGATCATGCAGAAGGAAGTCGAGGAGCATGACGGCCTGGTGCCGATGATCCTGGTCACCCACCGGGTGGTCGAGGCGCGCATCAATGGGGCCATCGCCGCCCTGGAGGCGCTGGACGACGTGGTCGGCAGCGTCGTGCGCATCCGTGTCGAGCAACTGGTCTGAGGAACAGAGTCATGCGTTATATCAGTACCCGCGGCCAGGCACCGGCCCTGAATTTCGAAGACGTGCTGCTGGCCGGTCTGGCCAGCGACGGCGGCCTCTACGTGCCGGAGAACCTGCCGCGCTTCACCCAGGAGGAGATCGCCTCCTGGGCCGGCCTGCCCTACCACGAGCTGGCCTTCCGGGTGATGCGCCCGTTCGTGACCGGCAGCATCAGTGACGGCGACTTCAAGAAGATCCTCGAGGAAACCTACGGCGCGTTCGCCCACAACGCCGTGGCGCCGCTGCGCCAGCTGAACGGCAACGAGTGGGTGCTCGAGCTGTTCCACGGCCCGACCCTGGCGTTCAAGGACTTCGCCCTGCAGCTGCTCGGCCGCCTGCTCGATCACGTGCTGGAAAAGCGCGGCGAGCGCGTGGTGATCATGGGCGCCACCTCCGGCGACACCGGCTCGGCGGCCATCGAGGGCTGTCGTCGCTGCGACAACGTCGACATCTTCATCCTCCATCCGCACCAGCGGGTGTCGGAGGTGCAGCGCCGGCAGATGACCACCATCCTCGGTGACAACATCCACAACATCGCCGTGGAAGGCAACTTCGACGACTGCCAGGAGATGGTCAAGGACAGCTTCGCCGACCAGAGCTTCCTCAAGGGCACGCGCCTGGTGGCGGTGAATTCGATCAACTGGGCGCGGATCATGGCCCAGATCGTCTACTACTTCCACGCGGCCCTGCAGCTCGGCGGCCCGGCCCGTTCGGTGGCCTTCTCGGTGCCCACCGGCAACTTCGGCGACATCTTCGCCGGCTACCTGGCGCGCAACATGGGCCTGCCGATCAGCCAGCTGATCGTCGCGACCAACCGCAACGACATCCTGCACCGCTTCATGAGTGGCAATCAGTACGTCAAGGACACCCTGCACCCGACCCTGTCGCCGTCCATGGACATCATGGTCTCGTCGAACTTCGAGCGGCTGCTGTTCGACCTGCACGGACGCAACGGCGCGGCGATCGCCGAGCTGATGGCCAACTTCAAGCAGGGTGGCGGTTTCAGCGTCGAGGAGGACCGCTGGACCGAGGCGCGCAAGCTGTTCGACTCCCTGGCCGTGGACGACCGGGCCACCTGCGAGACCATCGCCGAGGTGTTCAAGGAGTGCGGCGAGTTGCTCGATCCGCACACCGCCATCGGCGTGCGCGCGGCGCGCGAATGCCGGCGCAGCCTGGCCGTGCCCATGGTGATCCTGGGTACCGCCCACCCGGTGAAATTCCCGGAAGCGGTGGAGAAGGCCGGTATCGGCCAGTCGCCACAGTTGCCGCCGCACCTGGCCGACCTGTTCGAGCGTGAAGAGCGTTGCACCGTGCTGGCCAATGATCTGAAGACCGTGCAGGGCTTCGTGACGGCCCACGGTAATCGCGGCAAGCCGCTGTAAGCGCCTCCTGAGCATGCGCGAAGCCCGTTGTCGCCCCTGGCGGCAGCGGGCTTTCGCGTTTCTGCGGGCAGCGCTGTCAGCCGTGGCCGGCTAGGCTCAGAGTGTTACAGGCGTGGCGGCGCGAGGCAGGCCATGAATGAGCAGCGCGATGAATTGCCGCCCCAGGTGATGGCGGCGTTGCAGCAGGGGCACAAGGTCGAGGCGATCAAGGTGCTGCGCGAAAGTCGTGGGCTGGAGCTGCGGCAGGCCAAGGCGGTGGTGGACGCTTACCTGCATGCCCATCCGGAGTTGCTTGCGGCTCGGCCCGCGAGCAGCCATCGGCATGGACTGCGCTTCTGGGTGTTGCTGAGCCTGCTGCTGGGCGTGCTTCTGCTGCTGTTCAGCAATCGCCTTTAGCGCTTCGATTTCGCCCCTCAGCTGGCCAGCAGCAGGTACGCCAGGCCCATCAGCACGATCAGCGCGACCCACACCAAGGCATTGAGCCTGCTGGAGGCCACGATGCCGGGGCCGCGCAGGGGGATCGGTGGGTTCTCCTCCAGGTAGCGGTCGATGCGCGCTTCGGCCTCCTTGGCGCCGATGGCCGAGTGGGCGCGCAGCAATCCGATGGCCCTCACGCGGTGACCGGCTTGCAGGGCCCGGAGCACGTCAGGCGGCAGTTGCTCTTCGGCCTGCTGCATCGCATGCCTCCCGGTCGCCTTCAGATGACGCCGCTGCGCCGAAGCTCGGCGACCTGCTCTTGCTCATAGCCTAGTTCAGCGAGCAGGGCCTCGGTGTGCTCGCCGAGCTTGGGGCCTATCCACTCGGCAGAGCCCGGGGTGTCCGACAGCTTGGGCACGATGCCGGGCATCTTGAACGGCTTGCCGTCCGGCAGCCTGGCGCTGAGGAACATCTCGCGGGCCAGGAACTGCGGGTCGGTGAACATGTCTTCGGCGCTGAAGATGCGACTGGCCGGCACCTCGGCCCGACCCAGGGTGGTCAGCACCTCGTCCAGCGGCAGTGAGCCGACCCAGCGGTCGATCACCCCGTAGAGCTCGTCGCGGCGAGCGTCGCGGCCGTCGTTGCTGGCCAGTTGCGGGTCGTCGGCCAGGTCGTGGCGGCCGATGGCGCGCATGAAACGCTTGAAGATGGCGTCGCCGTTGGCGCCGATCTGCACATGCCTGCCGTCGGCGCTGGTATGGATGGAGGAGGGGGTGATGCCCGGCATGATGTTGCCGCTGCGCTCGCGGATGAAGCCGAACACGTCAAACTCCGGCACCATGCTCTCCATCATGGCGAACACCGCCTCGTACAGCGCCACATCCACCACTTGGCCCTGACCGCAGTTGACCTCGCGATGGCGCAGGGCCATGAGTGCGCCGATCACCCCCCAGAGGGCGGCGATCGAGTCGCCGATGCTGATGCCCGTGCGCACCGGCGGGCGGTCCTCGAAGCCGGTGATGTAGCGCAGTCCGCCCATGGACTCGCCCACCGCGCCGAAGCCCGGCTGGTCCTTCAGCGGGCCGCTCTGGCCGAAGCCGGACAGGCGCACCATCACCAGTCCGGGGTTGAGTGCATGCAGCACCTCCCAGCCCAGGCCGAGCTTCTCCAGGACCCCGGGGCGGAAGTTCTCGATCAGGATGTCGGCCTCGGCGAGCAGCTTCAGCAGTACCTCGCGGCCCTCTTCGTGCTTGAGGTTGAGAGTGATCGAGCGCTTGTTGCGTGCCTGCACGAACCACCACAGCGAGGTGCCCTCGTACAGCTTGCGCCACTTGCGCAGCGGGTCGCCGCCGTCCGGTGACTCGACCTTGATCACCTCGGCGCCGAATTCGGCGCAGATGCGCGCGGCGAAGGGGCCGGCGATCAGGCTGCCGAGTTCGATGACCTTGAGGCCGGCGAGGGGTTTGCTGGGATTCATGCATGACTCCGTGTGGATGGTGCGTCGCGCCTAGCCTATTCGATTGCACGGGGCCTGGGGCACGCGCCGGACGAGAAAAAATCGATGTCCCGTCCCGGGACAGGCCTGCAGCGCCACAGGCATTGGCGGCTGTGTCCTGCAGGGCGATAGGGGGGCAATTCGCGCGGCGATGCTGGTCCCTCCTGCGGCCGCCCTGGCTTGACGCACCGGGGGTGTTTCACCTACACGAGGGCAGGGGGCAATTCCTTCGCAATTCATTCAGCCCATCAGGAGTACGCATGCCGCTGCGCAACGCTGTCCAACTGATCACCTATCCCGACCGTCTTGGTCGCAACCTCGGCGAACTCTACCAGCTGCTCGATCAACACCTGGGCGATGCCCTGGGCGGGGTGCATCTGCTGCCGCTGTATCCGTCCAACGCCGATGGCGGTTTCTCGCCCCTGACCCACATGGAGGTCGATCCGCGCTATGGCGAGTGGGCCGATGTCGAACGCATTTCCGCGCGCTTCGATCTGTGCGTCGACCTGATCATCAGCCATATCGCCGATGAGTCGCCGCAGTTCCTCGACTTCCTCGCTCGCGGCCAGGACTCCCCCCATGCCGAGCTGTTCGTCCAGGTCGACAAGCTGGGCGAGATCAGCCTGGAGGACCTGGCGAAGATCCATATCCGCCGGGAAAAGGAGCCCTTTCGCCAGGTGCGGCTGGCCGATGGCACGCAATGCCGGCTCTGGTGCACCTTCACCGAGCAGCAGATCGACCTGAACTACGAGTCGCCGCAGACCTATCGGCTGATGGAGGAGTACATGGCCTTCCTCGCCGCGCGCGGGGTCAAGCTGTTCCGCCTGGATGCCTTCGGCTACACCACCAAACGCATCGGCAGCAGCTGCTTTCTGGTGGAGCCGGAGGTCTACGGGATTCTCGAGTGGTTCCGCGAAACCGGGGCGAAGTACGGTGCCGAGATGCTCCCCGAGGTGCACGATCACATCAGCTACCAGTACGCCATCTCGCGGCGCAACATGCGGCCCTATGCCTTCGCCCTGCCGCCGCTGGTGCTGCATGCCTTTCTCGCCGGCAACAGTCGCTACCTCAAGCAGTGGTTGCGCATGTGCCCGCGCAACCAGCTCACGGTGCTCGATACCCACGACGGCATCTGCATTCCCGATGTCGAGGGCGTGCTGCCCGAGGCGGAGATCCGCTACCTGGTCGACGAGGTCTCGACCCGCAGCGCCGATCCGATCATGCGTCGCTCGGCGGTCAACGTGCACAGCGTGGGGGCCATCTATCAGCTGACCTGCACCTTCTTCGAGGCGTTGATGCGCAACGAGGAGGCCTATATCGCCGCGCGGGCCATCCAGTTCTTTACCCCCGGCATCCCCCAGGTCTACTACGTCGGCCTGCTGGCCGGCTGCAACGATTTCGAGCTGGCCGAGGCCAGCGGCGAGGCGCGTGACGTCAATCGCCACTTCTACAGCCTCGACGAAGCGCAGGCGGCCCTGCAGCAGCCTGTGGTGCAGCGCCTGCTGAGGTTGATGCGCTTGCGTTGCCAGCACCCGGCCTTCGCCGGCCGCTTCGAGCTGATCCAGTCCAGCGACAGCAGCCTGGCCATGGCCTGGCGTCACGGCGAGCATTACTGCCGGCTGCAGGTCGAGCTGAGCACCAGTCAGGCAATCATCCATTACCGCGACCCCGAGGACGGCAGCGAGCGGCAGATGCGCTGCTGACCCGACGCTTCGACGCTTCGACGCTTCGACGGTCCGGCGATCCGGCGATCCGGCGGCGGCCGTTTCGGGTTAGACTTGCGGCCTTTTCGCCCAGCCAAGAAGCCCGCCCATGGCCCTGCCGTCCACCACCTACAAGATCGACCTGAACCTCACCGACATCGATCGCAGCGTCTACGAGAGCCTGCGTTTCACCGTCGCCCGCCACCCCTCGGAAACCGAGGAGCGCCTGGCCGCCCGGCTGATCGCCTACGTGCTGTTCTACCACGAGCAGCTGGCCTTCGGCCGCGGCCTGTCGGATGTCGACGAGCCGGCGCTGTGGGAGAAGAGCCTGGATGATCGCGTGCTGCACTGGATCGAGGTCGGCCAGCCGGACAGCGAGCGCATCACCTGGTGCTCGCGGCGTACCGAAAAGTTCAGTCTGGTGGCCTATGGCAACCTGCGGGTGTGGCAGACCAAGGAACTCGATCCGGTGCGCAGCCTGAAGAACATCAACGTCGTGGCGGTGGGCCAGGAAGCCCTGGCCAGCCTGGCCCTGGACATGCCGCGGGCGCTGAGCTGGAGCGTGATGATCAGCGACGGTGAGCTGTTCGTCACCGACGAGCGCGGCCAGCACGAGATTCCCCTGGAGTGGCTGGTCGGCGAACGCTGAGCGCTTGCGCCGGGTGGTTCAGCGATCTGCCTCCTCCGGCTTGTGGTGGAAAACCCTTCGCGCATTCCACCCTGCGGCCCCTATCCGCTAGTGAAGAACAGAGTCTGGAAATCCGATGCGTATCGAACCCCGCCCGCTGCCTGAAACCCTGCCCGACCTGGGCGAACTGCCGCCGTTGCTGACCCGCCTGTATGCCGCCCGTGGCGTGCAGTCGGCGGCCGAGCTGGACAAGGGCCTGGCGCGGTTGCTTCCGTACCAGCAGCTCAAGGGCATCGAGGCGGCGGTCGAGTTGCTGGTGCAGGCTCTGGAGCAACGCCAGCGCCTGCTGATCGTCGGTGACTTCGATGCCGACGGCGCCACGGCCAGTACGGTCGGGGTGCTGGGCCTGCGCCTGCTCGGCGCTGCCCAAGTCGACTACCTGGTACCCAACCGCTTCGAGTACGGCTACGGCCTGACCCCGGAGATCGTCGCCGTGGCCCTGGAGCGCCGGCCGCAGCTGTTGATCACCGTGGACAACGGCATCTCCAGCGTCGAGGGCGTGGCGGCGGCCAAGGCCGCCGGGCTCAAGGTGCTGGTCACCGATCATCACCTGCCCGGGGCCGAGTTGCCGGCGGCCGACGCCATCGTCAATCCCAACCAGCCGGGCTGCGCCTTCCCCAGCAAGGCCATGGCCGGGGTCGGGGTGATGTTCTACGTGCTGCTGGCCCTGCGCGCGCGCCTGCGCGAGCTGGACTGGTTCGCCCGGGCCGGCGTGGCGGAGCCGCGTCCGGCCGAACCGAACCTGGCCGAGCTGCTCGACCTGGTGGCCCTGGGCAGCGTCGCCGACGTGGTGCCGCTGGACGCCAACAACCGCATCCTCGTCCATCAGGGCCTGGCGCGCATCCGTGCCGGCCGTGCCCGTCCGGGGCTGCGGGCGATTCTCGAGGTGGCCGGCCGCGACCATCGGCGGATCACCTCCACCGACCTGGGCTTCATCCTCGGCCCACGCCTGAATGCCGCCGGGCGCCTGGACGACATGAGCCTGGGCATCGAGTGCCTGCTCTGCGAGGACGAGGCGCTGGCCCGCGACATGGCCCAGCAGCTCGATCAGCTCAACCAGGACCGCAAGGCGATCGAGCAGGGCATGCAGCGCGAGGCTCTGGCCCAGCTCAAGGAACTGGCGCTCGAGGACCTGCCGTTCGGCCTGTGCCTGTTCGAGCCGGACTGGCACCAGGGGGTGATCGGCATCCTCGCCTCGCGCCTGAAGGAGCGTTACCACCGGCCGACCATCGCCTTCGCCGACGCCGGCGAGGGCGTGCTCAAGGGCTCGGCGCGTTCGGTGCCGGGCTTCCATATCCGTGATGCGCTGGATGCGGTGGCGGCCAGGCATCCGGGGCTGATCAGCAAGTTCGGCGGGCATGCCATGGCCGCCGGCCTGTCCCTGCCGCAGGAGCATTTCGGCGCCTTCGCCGCGGCCTTCGATGCCGAGGTGCGGCGCCAACTGGTGGAGGATGACCTGACCGGACGCCTGCTCTCCGATGGCAGCCTGGCGGTGGAGGAGTTCCACCTGGAGCTGGCCCGGGCGCTGCGCAATGCCGGGCCCTGGGGCCAGCACTTCCCGGAGCCACTGTTCCACGGCATCTTCCAGATCGTGCAGCAGCGGGTGGTCGGCGAGAAGCACCTCAAGCTGGTGCTCAAGACCGAGTGTGGCGGCCAGACCCTGGACGGCATCGCCTTCAACGTCGACCGCGAAGTGTGGCCCAATCCCACGGTGCGCTGGGTCGAGCTGGCCTACAAGCTGGACGTCAACGAGTACCGCGGCCAGGAAAGCGTGCAGCTGATTGTCGCGCATATCGCCCCGCGCTGAGGCGGGGCGTTCGCCGTTTTGGTCTCAGGACGGCGCGATCTGCGTCCCGTGCGGGGCCGCAGCAGGCGCTGAGACGTTAGCCTCCCATGACGCCGGCCAGTGGAACTCGGCGCAGTTCTTGCCCGCGCGCTTGGCGCGGTACAGGGCCTTGTCGGCCAACTCCAGAGCCTGTTCGATTGCCCTTTGGCCCCGAGTCCAGATGGCGCAGCCCCAGAGCAGTAATGCTGTGTTGCAGTTCATGGGCCGGGGCCTAGGCCTCGTCCACCGGCATGGGGGCGACCACGGTCCAGCCCAGGCCCGCCCTGGCGGAGGCTCAGGCCGGTCAGGTAGTGCCCGCCGTGCGGCCAGCGCTCCAGGCTCTAGCGGCGCTGGCCTTGGATTTTGCTGCGCCGTCGGTCCGCATCGCGGCAAAACAGGGTGGTCGTCGTGCTGCCAGGCGCCGGCCGAGTCGGGTATACTCGCCGGCTTTTCCGAAAGTTTCACCTGCGAGTGCCGCCAGCCATGGAAATCAACCCGATCCTTAACAGCATCAAGGACCTGTCCGAGCGCACCCAGACTATTCGGGGGTATCTTTGACTACGATCACAAGCATGATCGTCTGGTCGAAGTAAACCGCGAGCTGGAAGACCCGAACGTCTGGAACAACCCCGAGTACGCCCAGAACCTGGGGCGTGAGCGTGCCTCCCTGGCCCTGATCGTCGAGACCCTCGATGACCTGGGCGGCAGCCTGGCCGACTCCCGCGACCTGCTGGAAATGGCCGCCGAGGAAGGCGACCAGGGCGCCGTCGACGATGTCGCCGCCGAGGTCGAACGCCTGCGCGGCATTCTTGAGAAACTCGAGTTCCGCCGCATGTTCAGCGGCGAGATGGACCCGAACAACGCCTACCTGGACATCCAGGCCGGCTCCGGTGGCACCGAGGCCCAGGACTGGGCCAACATGCTGCTGCGCATGTACCTGCGCTGGGCCGACAAGCGCGGTTTCGACGCCACCATCATGGAGCTGTCCGCCGGCGAAGTGGCGGGGATCAAGGGCGCCACTGTGCATATCAAGGGCGAGTACGCCTTCGGCTGGCTGCGCACCGAGATCGGCGTGCACCGCCTGGTGCGCAAGAGCCCGTTCGACTCCGGCAACCGTCGTCACACCTCGTTCACCGCGGTGTTCGTCTCCCCGGAGATCGACGACAACATCGAGATCGAGATCAACCCGGCCGACCTGCGCATCGACACCTACCGCTCCTCCGGCGCCGGTGGTCAGCACGTCAACACCACCGACTCGGCGGTGCGAATCACCCACGTGCCGACCAACACCGTGGTCAGCTGCCAGAACGAGCGCTCCCAGCACGCCAACAAGGACACCGCCATGAAGATGCTGCGGGCCAAGTTGTACGAGCAGGAGATGCAGAAACGCAACGCCGCCTCCCAGGCCCTGGAAGACTCCAAGTCGGATATCGGCTGGGGCCACCAAATTCGCTCCTATGTACTCGACCAGTCGCGGATCAAGGACCTGCGCACCGGCATCGAGAACAGCAACTGCGATGCGGTGCTCGACGGCGATCTCGATGAGTTCATCGAGGCCAGCCTGAAACAGGGCCTGTAAGGCTTTTTACTGCCTCCCCCTTAGCCGGGGAGGACGGGGGTGAGGGGCCGGCGCCTGGCGTTTCCGGCCCGCCCCCTCACCCCGACCCTCTTTCCGCTGGGAAGAGGGGCCGAACCAGTTACGGAACCAAGCGATCATGAGCGACCAACAACTCGACCAGCACGACCACCAAGAACTGCAGCAGGAAGAAAACAAGCTGATTGCCCAGCGCAAGGAAAAGCTTGCCGCAGCGCGTCAGCAGGGCAATCCCTTCCCCAATGACTTCCGCCGCGACAGCTACTGCGCGGACCTGCAGAAACAGTACGTCGACGCGACCAAGGAAGAGCTGGCCGAGGCCGCCATTCCGGTCAAGGTCGCCGGGCGCATCATGCTCAACCGCGGCGCCTTCATGGTGATCCAGGACATGAGCGGGCGCATCCAGGTCTACGTCAACCGCAAGACCCTGCCGGCCGAGACCCTGGAAGCCATCAAGCACTGGGACCTGGGCGACATCATCGGCTGCGTGGGCACCCTGGCCCGCTCCGGCAAGGGCGACCTGTACGTCGAGATGACCGACGTGCGCCTGCTGACCAAGTCGCTGCGCCCGCTGCCGGACAAACACCACGGCCTGACCGACACCGAGCTGCGCTATCGCCAGCGCTACGTCGACCTGATGGTCAATGAGGAGGTGCGCCACAGCTTCCGCGTGCGCTCCCAGGTGATCGCCCATATCCGCAACTTCCTGATGCAGCGCGACTTCCTCGAAGTGGAAACGCCGATGCTGCAGACCATTCCCGGCGGCGCCGCGGCCAAGCCGTTCGAGACCCACCACAACGCCCTGGACATGCAGATGTTCCTGCGCATCGCCCCGGAGCTGTACCTCAAGCGCCTGGTGGTCGGCGGCTTCGAGCGGGTCTTCGAGATCAACCGCAACTTCCGCAACGAGGGTGTGTCGACCCGGCACAACCCCGAGTTCACCATGCTCGAGTTCTACCAGGCCTACGCCGACTACGAAGACAACATGGACCTGACCGAGGAGCTGTTCCGCGAGCTGGCCCAGCTGGTGCTCGGCAGCACCGACGTGCCCTACCAGGGCAAGGTGTTCCATTTCGGCGAGCCCTTCGCCCGCCTGTCGGTGTTCGACTCGATCCTCAAGTTCAACCCGGAGATCAGCGCCGCCGACCTGATGGACGTCGACAAGGCCCGCGCCATCGCCAAGCAGGCCGGCGCCAAGGTGCTGGGCTTCGAGGGGCTGGGCAAGCTGCAGGTGATGATTTTCGAGGAGTTGGTCGAGCACAAGCTGGAGCAGCCGACCTTCATCACCAAGTACCCCTTCGAGGTGTCGCCGCTGGCCCGGCGCAACGACCAGGACCCGAGCGTTACCGACCGCTTCGAGTTGTTCATTGGCGGCCGCGAAATCGCCAACGCCTACTCCGAGCTGAACGATGCCGAGGACCAGGCCGAGCGCTTCATGGCCCAGGTGGCCGACAAGGATGCCGGTGACGACGAGGCCATGCACTACGACGCCGACTTCGTCCGCGCCCTGGAGTACGGCATGCCGCCCACCGCCGGCGAAGGCATCGGTATCGACCGCCTGGTCATGCTGCTCACCGACGCGCCGTCGATCCGCGACGTGATCCTCTTCCCGCACATGCGCCCACAGGCCTGACGGGGATGCAAGCCGCCTTAGGGCGGCTTTTTTGTGAGCGGACCATGGCCTATCCTGCGGGCTAGAGGCAGTACCTGAAGTCAGTTCGTTCGCGCTAGAGGATTGTTCCACCGTGATTCTTACGCCTGCTCAAGAAAACGCCACCCGCGTGGCCACCGCCGTCGCCGAGAGTGTCCAGTACCTGGGGCGCAAGGCCAGTCGGCGCGGCAGCGAACAGCGCCGCCAGGCGATTCTCGACGCCGCCATGCGCATTATCGTGCGCGAGGGCGTGCGGGCGGTGCGCCATCGTGCGGTGGCTGCCGAGGCCGGGGTGCCGCTGTCGGCCACCACCTACTATTTCAAAGACATCAACGACCTGATCACCGACACCTTCGCCCAGTTCGTCGAGCGCAGCGCCGCCTACATGGCCAAGTTCTGGAGCAGCACCGAGGGCGTGTTGCAGGAGTTGGTCGGCCAGCTCGACGGTACCCGCGAGGCGCGGCGCCAGCTGGCCGATGAGATTGCCCGGCTCGCCGTGGAGTACGTGCGCTATCAATTGGTCAACCGCCGCGATCACCTGCTGGCCGAGCAGGCGTTCCAGCAGGAGGCCCTGCTCAACCCGCGGCTGCACGGGCTGGTGAGTGCCCACGCGCAGATCCTCGCCCAGGGCGTCATCCAGTTCTTCGAGGTGCTGGGCTCGCAGCAGCCGGAGCAGGATGCCCGGCTGCTGAACGCGATCATCCTGCGCATGGAGTACCAGGGCCTGCTCGACGGCGTCGAGCACCTGGACAACCAGGGCATGCTGGCCACCCTCAAGCGCTATATGCACCTGGTGCTGGGCCTCTGAGCGCCAGGGCCACGCCACGCCGAGGTGGGCCCGGGGCAAGCGGCTGTGTTATACGCTTAAGTTATATGTGAGCCTTGAGCTGGTGGCGAACCTCTCAACGGCGGGGTTTGTCTTATATGACGAGCCGGCTGAGTCCGGCGGGCAATGCCTATTCGTTTCACAAGGAGAGCGTAATGAGAGCCTGGCGCATGGTAGTCGCCGTGTCCTTCCTGCTGTTGAGTGGCTGTCTGGTCACCGTCAAGGACCCGATCCCGGCCAACGAGGCGGCGCCGATCCCGCTGCTCGGCGAGTGGGCGCGCACCAACGAGTGGGGCGAGGAGCAGTTCCTGCAGATCAGTCGTTCCGGCGCCAATACCTACAAGGCCGAGACCTATGACGACCACCCGGACAACCTCGACAGCCGCAAGGAGTACGGCTTCACCGTGGCCCACCACGGTCGGCGCTGGTACCTGTCGCTCGGCCTGCCCAAGCGCCTGGGGGCGAACTTCGCCATCGCCGGTTTCGAGCTGACCCATGGCAACGAACTGGTGCTCTATAGCCTGGATGTCGATCGCATCATGCAGGTGCTGGAGCAGGGCGTGCTCGAGGGCGAGCTGGTGGAAACCGCCCAGGGCGACGGCGCGCTGATCACCAGCCCGCTGGACAAGGTCTTCGCCTACCTCGACGACCCGGCCAACTCGGACGTGTTCGTCGAGGTGGCGCGCTATCAGCGCGTCGGCCAGTAACCGGCCCTTCAGCCATGAGTTCGCGCTGCAACGAGGATTCGATGAACAGTCTTAGTGAGCTGGACGAGTATCAGATGACCGTGCGGGGGCTGTCCGACCGCATCGTCGAGGCGCAGACCCCGATTCGCGTGCTGGATGCGGTGAAGTGGGATGAAAATGTCCGCGCCGACTTTCTCAAGCACAAGGGCAAGAAGCTGCCGGCGGTCGATCGCGACTACTACGCCGGGCGCCCGCTGGCCTTCGACACCGCGGCGAAGAAGCTGGAGTTCCAGAACATCGAGCGTGACATCACCCGCCAGCTCGGCCAGTTCAATCCGGTCGGCCAGATCATGCGGCGCATGTGCCGCGAGTACCGCATGGTCATCCGCATGCTCGAGGCGCGCGGCACCGAGGATTTCGGCCTTATCTCCCAGGACCTCTATGGCGCGGCGTCCGACGCTTTCCATGCCGGCGACCCGACCCTGTCCGACCTGGGGCTGATGTTCTCCGAATTCCTGAACAACATCGACGACCGCGGCGACCTCAAGGACGAACCGAAGGACCTCACGGCCAAGCAGGCCGTCGATCTGTTGCAGCATCGCCTGAACAAGGTGTTCGGCGAGGCGGAGGAGACCATCCGGGTGTTCGAGTCCGACGGCATCCTCGCCGATGCGGCGGCCGGTGCCGACTACATCAAGATCCGCACCGACGCCATGTTCAACGAGCGCGACGTCAGGGCCCTGGAGGTGCACGAGGGCCTGGTCCACGTGGCCACCACGCTCAATGGGCAGAACCAGCCGATCTGCACCTTCCTGGCCAAGGGGCCGCCGTCCTCCACCGTGACCCAGGAAGGCCTGGCGATCCTCATGGAGGTGATCGCCTTCGCCTCCTACCCGACCCGGCTACGCAAGCTGACCAATCGCACCCGTGCCATTCATATGGCCGAGGAGGGCGCCGACTTCCTCCAGGTGTGCGGCTTCTACCGCGAGCAGGGCTTCAGCCTGGAGGACAGCTACAGCAATGCCAGTCGCGCCTTTCGTGGCTCGTCGCCGACCGGGCTACCCTTCACCAAGGACCTGTCCTATCTGAAGGGTTTCATCATGGTCTACAACTACATTCAACTGGCGGTGCGCAAGGGCAAGCTGGAGCAGATCCCGCTGCTGTTCTGTGGCAAGACCACCCTGGAGGACATGCGCACGCTACGCCAGCTGGTCGACGAGGGCCTGGTGGTAGCGCCGAAATACCTGCCGCCGCAATTTAGCGACCTCAACTCGCTGTCGGCCTGGATGTGCTTCTCCAACTTCCTCAACCACCTGAGCCTGGATCGGATCGAAGCCGATTACGCCAATATCCTCTGAATGCTGCCGCATGCGACCCTGCGGCACCGGAGATGAGGCCGAAAGCACTCACTTACCCCGGTAAATACCGCTTTTCGGCCCCATCTTCGCCCAGCCTGAACTGCGTTCACGATGCCTTCAGGCGCAGTGCCCGGCCCTCCAGCGGGGGGCTATCCCGGATGAAGTCCGGGAGGCACTCAACCCTATAGCCGGAGCCTTGTGCAGTGCCCAGCCACCAGCTCGAATACGAAATCCTCGGGACCTCGGCGCAGAGCGTGGAGATCATCCTCGATCCGGGCGAGACGGTGATCGCCGAGGCCGGGGTGATGAACTACATGACCGAGGGCGTGCGTTTCGAAACACGCATGGGCGACGGCTCGGCGAGCGGGGTGCTGGGCAAGCTGTGGGGCGTCGGCAAGCGCCTGCTCACCGGCGAGTCGCTGTTCATGACGCACTTCAGCAATGCCGGCAAGCGCCCGGCGCGGGTGGCGTTCGCTGCGCCCTACCCGGGCACCGTGGTGCCGATCCAGCTGGCCGAGGTGGGCGGCCGGCTGATCTGCCAGAAGGACGCCTTCCTCTGCGCCGCCCACGGTACGGCGCTGGGTATCAGTTTCAACAAGCGCCTGGGCGCCGGTTTCTTCGGCGGCGAGGGCTTCATCCTGCAGAAGCTCGAAGGTGACGGCCTGGCCTTCGTGCATGCCGGTGGCACGGTGATTCGCAAGGAGCTGAACAACGAGACCCTGCGCCTGGACACCGGTTGCCTGGTGGCGTTCAGCACGGGTATCGACTACGACATCGCCCTGGCCGGCGGGCTGAAGAGCATGCTGTTCGGCGGCGAGGGCATCCTCCTGGCGACGCTCAAGGGCAGCGGTACGGTGTGGATTCAGAGCCTGCCGTTCTCGCGCCTGGCCGAGCGGGTCTACGAGGCGACCTACAAGGCGCGCGAGGAAACTCGCGCCGGCGGCAAGTGAAACGCTGCGCCTGGCTCCTGGCCGCGCTGCTGTCGCTGCACGGCTGCAGCGAATTGCTGTTCTATCCCGAGCGGGGGTTGCCTTTCACCCCGGCCAACGCGCGCCTGGACTACCGCGACGAATACCTGCAGGCGGCCGACGGCACCCGTCTGCATGCCTGGTGGCTGCCGGCCAAGGAAGGAGTGGAGGTCAAGGGCACGGTGCTGCATCTGCATGGCAATGGCGGCAACCTGTCCAGCCACCTGGGCGGCACCTGGTGGCTGCCGGAGCACGGCTACCAGGTGTTGATGCTGGATTACCGCGGCTATGGCCTGTCCCAGGGCTCGCCGAGTCTGCCGGCGGTGTATCAGGATATCGAGGCCGCCTTTGCCTGGCTGGAGCAGGCGCCACAGGTTCAGGGCGCCCCCTTGTTCGTCCTCGGCCAGAGCCTGGGGGGCGCCTTGGCCATTCGCTTCCTGGTCGAGCAGCCGCGCCGCCGCGAGCGCCTCAGCGCACTGATCCTCGACGGTGTGCCGGCCAGCTATCGCGAGGTCGCCCGCCATGCGCTGGGCAGCAACTGGCTGACCTGGCCGCTGCGGGTGCCGCTGAGCTGGCTGGTGCCCGACGATGACAGTGCCATCCACGCGATGGAGCGACTGGAGGACCTGCCGCTGCTGATTTTCCACAGCGTCGACGATGCGCTGGTGCCCCTTTCCAACGGCGAGCGCTTGTATCAAGCTGCGCCGCCGCCGCGGGTGTTCCAACCGACCCGCGGCGGCCATGTGCAAACCTTTGAGGACCCGGACTGGCGTCAGGTCATGCTGCAGTTCATGCGCGACCCGCGTGGCTTCGCCGGCCTGCGCCATCTGGCGGAACTCCCCGATTCTGAGAAACGACCATGAGTGAACGCGACCCCATTCCCCTGATTCTCACCGCCATCGGCAGCGTCTGCGCAACGGTCGCGGTGCTCTGGTACTACGGCTACCTGCATATCGCCAAACCCGAGGACGCCCTGCTGCTGTCCGACTTCACCATGCTCAAGACCATCCCGGGCGAAGACTACAAGGTCTCGCTCAAACCGGCCGAGCAGGTGGCGCAGTGCATCGATGGCGTGCTGGTGATGTTCGACTTGCAGCAGAAGGGGCTGACCGGCGTGCTGGTGGACAATCGCAAGCGGGCCGTGCGCTGCCTGGGCGAGCAAGCCCAGGCGGCAGCGCAATAAACAGGCGCGGCGTCAGTGCTCGGCGCTGTTCTGTTGCTGCATCAACTCGCGCAGGTACTTGCGTGACAGGGCGAGGAAGCGCGGGGTCGGGCCGATGTCCTCGTACAGCGGATCGCCCTGTTCGTCGGTCGCCACGACCTGGCTGCCCTTGACGTAGGGCAGGCTGGCCTCCAGTTCCTCCAGCGCCGCACCGATCAGCTCGCCGAGCAGTTCTTCGGTGTGGTGCTTGGGGTACATCTCGGTCAGCGCCGCCAGGCGCGCGGCCGCTTCCAGATCGAGGTGGATCTGGTAGGTGTTGCGGGTCAGGCGGCCCTTGGAGTTCTGTTCCCAGTGATGGACAAGCTCGCGAATCTTCATAACTACCTCGTCCTGTGCCTGCTGCGGGTAAGCGGTTGGTAAGCCGCTGCTGAGGCAAGTCGTTGCGGGCTCGCCCTCTTCTTTAGACTAGACCGCTCCTGGCGTTCGCAGGTTCGACGTCGCACGCTTGTAAGAAGTCGCCGCGCTGGGCACTCTTGAGCCACGCACTGACGGAGGACTGACCGTGACGGAAATTGACGCGCGTTTGCGCGAGGACGTGCACCAGCTCGGCGAACTGCTGGGCAACACCATCAGTGCCCAGCTGGGCGAGGCCTTCCTGGGCAAGATCGAGCGCATCCGCAAGGGTGCCAAGGCGGCTCGCCGTGGCTCGGCCGCCGGCGCCGAGCAACTCAGCGAATCCCTCGACGGCCTCGACGACGATGAACTGCTGCCGGTGGCGCGGGCGTTCAACCAGTTCCTCAACCTGGCCAATATCGCCGAGCAGTACCACCGCGTCCGCCGCCGCGGCAGCGACGAGCCGGAACCCTTCGAGTCGCGGGTGCTGCCGGAACTGCTGCAGCGCCTGCGTGCCAGCGGCCACGCCCCCGAAGAGCTGGCGCGCCAGCTCGGCAACCTGGAGATCGAGCTGGTGCTGACCGCCCACCCGACCGAGGTGGCACGGCGCACCCTGATCCAGAAGTACGACGCCATGTCCGCCCAGCTGGCCGCCCAGGACCACAGCGACCTGTCCGCCGCCGAGCGCGAGCTGGCCGCCCAGCGCCTGCAACGCTTGATCGCCGAGGCCTGGCACACCGAGGAGATCCGCCGCAGCCGGCCCAGCCCGGTGGACGAGGCCAAGTGGGGCTTCGCGGTGATCGAGCATTCGCTGTGGCAGGCGGTACCCAATTTCCTGCGCCAGGCCGACCGCGCGCTGCACGCCGCGACCGGCCAGCGCTTGGCACTGGAGGCCGCGCCGGTACGCTTCGCCTCCTGGATGGGCGGCGACCGCGACGGCAACCCCAATGTCACCGCCACGGTGACCCGCGAGGTGCTGTTGCTGGCGCGCTGGATGGCCGCCGACCTGTACCTGCGCGATATCGACCAGCTGGCGGCCGAGTTGTCCATGCAGCAGGCCAGCCCCGAGCTGCGCGCCCGGGTCGGCGACAGCGCCGAACCCTACCGCAGCCTGCTCAAGCAGCTGCGCGAGCGCCTGCGCGCGACCCGCGCCTGGGCCCACGACGCCCTGCAGGGCGCCGTGACGCCGCCTGCGGCCGTGCTGCAGGACAACGACGAGCTGCTCGAGCCGCTGAACCTCTGCTACCAGTCCCTGCATGCCTGTGGCATGGCCGTGATCGCCGATGGTCCGCTGCTCGACTGCCTGCGCCGGGCGCGCACCTTCGGCCTGTTCCTGGTGCGCCTGGACGTGCGCCAGGATGCCAGCCGCCATGCCGCGGCGCTCGACGAGATCACCGACTATCTGGGCCTGGGCCGCTACGCCGAGTGGGACGAAGAGGCTCGCCAGCAGTTTCTCCTGACCGAGCTGGACAACCGTCGGCCGCTGCTGCCGGCACACTTCCAGCCGAGCGAGGAGACCGCCGAGGTGCTGGCCACCTGTCGCGAGGTGGCGGCCGCCCCGGCCGCTTCGCTGGGCTCGTATGTGATCTCCATGGCCGGCGCGCCCTCCGATGTGCTGGCCGTGCAGTTGCTGTTGAAGGAAGCCGGCCTGCAGCGCCCCATACGCGTGGTGCCGCTGTTCGAGACCCTGGCCGACCTGGACAACGCCGGTCCGGCCATCGACCGCCTGCTGAGCCTGCCCGGCTACCGCTCGCGCCTGCAGGGGCCGCAGGAGGTGATGATCGGTTACTCCGACTCGGCCAAGGACGCCGGCACCACCGCGGCGGCCTGGGCCCAGTACCGCGCCCAGGAGAGCCTGGTGCAGGTCTGCGCCCACCATCGGGTCGAGCTGCTGCTGTTCCACGGTCGCGGTGGCACCGTGGGCCGCGGCGGCGGCCCGGCCCACGCGGCGATCCTGTCGCAGCCGCCGGGCTCGGTGGCGGGGCGTTTCCGCACCACCGAGCAGGGCGAGATGATCCGCTTCAAGTTCGGTTTGCCGGACGTTGCCGAGCAGAACCTCAACCTCTACCTGGCCGCCGTGCTGGAGGCCACCCTGCAGCCGCCGCCAACTCCCGAGCCGGCCTGGCGCGAGCTGATGGACCGGCTGGCCGCCGATGGTGTCAGCGCCTACCGCGGCGTGGTGCGCGAGCATCCGCAGTTCGTCGACTACTTCCGCCAGGCCACCCCGGAACAGGAGCTCGGTCGCCTGCCACTCGGCAGCCGTCCGGCCAAGCGCCGCGAGGGCGGGGTGGAGAGCCTGCGAGCGATCCCCTGGATCTTCGCCTGGACCCAGACGCGCCTGATGCTGCCGGCCTGGCTCGGCTGGGAGTACGCCCTGGGCAACGCCCTCAAGCGCGGCGAGGGCGAGCTGCTCGGGCAGATGCGCGAGCACTGGCCGTTCTTTCGCACCCGCATCGACATGCTCGAGATGGTCCTGGCCAAGGCCGACGCGGCCATCGCCCGACTCTACGACGAACGCCTCGTGCAATCGGATTTGCGACCATTGGGCGAGCATCTGCGCGACCTATTGTCGCAGGCGGTGGCGACGGTGCTGGGACTGACCGGGCAGTCGCAACTGCTGGCGCACAGTCCCGAGACGCTCGAGTACATCACCGTGCGCAACACCTATCTGGACCCCTTGCACCTGCTGCAGGCCGAGCTGCTGGCCCGCTCCAGACAGCGCCAGAATGAGGCCGACAGCCCTTTGGAACAGGCCTTGCTGGTCAGCGTCGCGGGTATCGCCGCGGGGCTGCGCAACACCGGCTGAAGGGGCCGCGCCTGCGTCCCTCCGGGGCGCGGGGCGGTGGCTGCAAGTGGCTTGGCGGGCGTCTTTCAGGCGCCCGGGCTGCGACCCGGTGTGCGACTTTTGGCGGCTTGTGCGCCAGAGGTGCGCTGTGTATCTTGATCGGCCTTCTGGCAGTCAGGCACCCGTGCGCAGTGCTGCCGAAACTATTCTGAGATTGGCCCCATGAGGCGAGTCCGACGATTTCTACTTAAATCTTGAGGAGCACATCGATGCGCGTGATTCTGCTGGGGGCGCCCGGTGCCGGTAAAGGTACCCAGGCTGGCTTCATCACCAAGAAGTTCGGCATTCCGCAAATCTCCACCGGCGACATGCTGCGCGCGGCGGTCAAGGCTGGCACCGAGCTGGGCCTGCAGGCCAAGAGCGTCATGGACGCCGGTGGCCTGGTCTCCGACGACCTGATCATCAACCTGGTCAAGGAACGCATCGCCCAGGCGGATTGCGCCAATGGCTTCCTCTTCGATGGCTTCCCGCGCACCATTCCCCAGGCCGAAGCCCTGAAGGAAGCCGGCGTGAGCATCGACTACGTGGTCGAAATCGCCGTCGAGGACGAGGAAATCGTCAGCCGCATCGCCGGCCGTCGCGTGCACCCGGCCTCGGGCCGCGTCTACCACACCGAGCACAACCCGCCCAAGGTCGCCGGTATCGACGACGAGAGTGGCGAGGAGCTGATCCAGCGCGACGACGACAAGGAAGAGACCGTGCGTCACCGCCTGTCGGTCTACCACTCGCAGACCAAGCCGCTGGTGGACTTCTACCAGCAGCTGGCCGCCCGTGAAGGCACGCCGAAGTACAGCGCCATCGCCGGCGTCGGTTCGGTGGACGAGATCACCGCCAAGGTACTGGCCGCGCTCAGCTGAGCCTGCGCCCTCCTTGAAACAACGGCCCGCTTGCGGGCCGTTGTCGTTTCTGGCGCTGGGTCGGCCAATTTGCTGTCGTTCTCAGAACAGTAACCTTGTTCGCCTAAGCTAGCATCGGTATCTGGTCTAGACCATTGCGAGATGCTCCTAGACCTTAGGACTTAACCCATACTTAGGAAGAGGGCGCGTTCAATGACTGAAAAAGCAGCAAAGAGAGCTATCTGGCTGGGCCTTGCGGTGTCGCTGTTGGCTATTCCCGCGGCCTTTGCCGATACATCTGCGAAGCCCAAGACGGAGTGCGCTGTCGCCGAGTTCACCATGGGCCTGCGTTTCCAGCAGCAATCGGCGGAAGTTCAGGCGCTGCAGCTGCAGGCCTACAACATCGCGACGCTGAAGCTGGATGCGGCCGTGGCCGCCGCGAAAGATCCGTCGAAGTTGGCCATCGTGACTGACCTGGATGAAACCGTTATCGATAACAGCGCCCTGTTGGCGAGGGACCTGGCCAACTGTCACACCTATGACGCCTGGGACACCTGGTTGCCCTGGGAGCGTGATGGCACCCCGCAGCTGATCCCCGGTGCCAAGCAGTTCCTGCAGCACGCCGACAGCCTGGGCGTGACCATTCGCTATATCTCGGACCGTTCCGACGAGCAGAAGCAGCACACCCTGGCCACCCTGAGCAAGCTCGGCCTGCCGCAGATTTCGGCGCAGAGCGTGCTGCTGCTGGGGCCGCCCAAGGTCGAGCGACGTGCCATAGTCAGCGCCGATCATCAGATCGTATTGCTGCTGGGCGATACGCTGCACGACTTTGATGCGCGTTTCCGCAAGACGCCGCTGGCCGATCAGCGCGCCACCGTGGCCGCCGAAGGCGGCAAATGGGGCACCGAGTGGATCGTCTTCCCCAATGCGACCTACGGCACCTGGTCCAAGGCGCCCCTGCAAGCCTGGGAAGCGGAGACTGTTATCGAGGCCTGGTAAGCCGCTGTTGGCTGAGGCTGCGCCGGGCCGTGCTGGCCCGGCGCGTGCTTGCTGTCCGGCAGGCCAGGGTGATTGCGCTGGAAAAAAAAGCCTCAAGCCGTTCTAATGCCGATCCATTTCGTCACCTGTCCGAATGCAATGACCACTCTGCTGGCCCTCGATACCGCCACCGAAGCCTGTTCCGTCGCCCTGTTGCACGACGACCGGGTGTACAGTCATTACGAAGTGATTCCGCGCCTGCATGCCCAGCGGCTGTTGCCGATGATCAAGGCCTTGCTGGAAGAGGCGGGCGTCGCCCTGTCGGCGCTGGATGCGATCGCCTTCGGTCGTGGCCCCGGCGCCTTCACCGGCGTGCGTATCGCCATCGGCGTGGTCCAGGGCCTGGCGTTCGGCCTGGATCGGCCGGTGCTGCCGGTCTCCGACCTGGCCGTACTGGCCCAGCGGGCCCTGCGCGAGCAGGGTGCGCAGCAGGTGGCCGCGGCCATCGATGCGCGCATGGACGAGGTCTACTGGGGCTGCTACCGGGCCGAGCAGGGCGAGATGCGCCTGCTCGGCGCCGAGGCGGTGCTGCCGCCGGAACTGGCGGGCCTGCCGCGCGATGCGGCCGGCGATTGGTTCGGTGCCGGTACCGGCTGGGGTACTCACGCCATCCGACTGCCGGCGATGCTGGCGGGCCAGGATGGCGCCATGCTGCCCCATGCCGAAGACCTGCTCAGCCTGGCCCGCTTCGCCTGGGCCCGTGGCGAGGCGCTGCCGGCCGATGAGGCGCAGCCGGTGTACCTGCGCGACCAGGTTGCCACGCCCAAGGCGCCGCAGTAGCCCGCGCCGGTCATCCAGCCCTTACGCCTACCCGGATGCTCGATTGCCAAGCCTGGCCGGCGGCGGTAGATTGGTCGAACCCCCCTCACAGTTGGCCCACCCGGCCGAGCAGTAACTGATGCGCATCGACGGCTCCATCGCTCCCTACTCGCCAGATCGCGGCCCCCGCTCGGGGACGGCGGTCACGCCCTATCGCGAGGCCCAGCGGGAAGTCGAGGCGCGTCGCGAGCAGCCGGCCGCGCCGGCCAGCAGCCAGGGTTTCGAGCAGCTGCCGCAGTTGCGCCGCGTGCAGGCCAGCAACGGCGGCAGCGACAACCTGGCGGCGCGTAGCCAGGAGCCCGACTACCGGCCGGCGCTGAGCAACCGCGCCGCCCAGGCCCTTGCCAGCTACAGCAGCACCGCCGCCTTCGCCAGCGAGTCCGACGCGCAGCAGGTGCTGGGTATCGACCTCTACGCCTAGTGCTGCCTTATTTCCTCGGTTGCCCGTCCTGGAGCGAGCCGGCCTGGCGCGGCGCGCTGTACCCGGAAACCGCCCGGTCCAACGACTTCCTGCCGCTCTACACACAGCTGTTCAATGCCGTGGAGGGCAACACCACCTTCTATGCCAGCCCCACGGCCGACACGGTGGCGCGCTGGGCCCAGGCGATGCCGGCGCAGTTCCGCTTCTGCGCCAAGCTGCCCCGGGACATCAGCCACGGCGGCGACCTGCGCGAGCAGCTGGCCGCCGCCGATAGCTTCCGCCGCCTGCTGGTGCCCCTGGGTGGTCGCGTGGCGCCGTTCTGGCTGCAGCTGCCGGCCAGCTTCGGCCCCTCGCGCCTGGTCGAGCTGGCCGCCTTTATCGAGCACTGGGCGGGGGACGAGCTGGCGGTGGAGCTGCGTCATCCGGCGTTCTTCGCCAAAGGCGAGGAGGAGCGCGCGCTCAACCGTCTGCTGCTGGGGCGCGGCATCGAGCGCATCTGCCTGGACTCGCGGGCGCTGTTCAGTTGCAGTTCCGACGATCCGGCCGTGCTGCATGCCCAGGCGAAGAAGCCGCGCCTGCCGGTGCGCCCGACTGCCTTCAGCCAGGCGCCGCAGCTGCGTTTCATCGGCCATCCGGAGCTGGCGGCCAACGATGCCTTCATGGCCCCCTGGCTGGACAAGCTCGCCGCCTGGATCGAGGCGGGGCGCACGCCCTACGCCTTCCTGCACACCCCGGACAACCGCCTGGCGGCGCAGCTGGCGCGGCGTTTCCATGCCCAGCTGATGCGGCGCCTGCCCGGTCTTCCCGAGCTGCCCGCGCCGGTGGTCGCGGCGCCCAGCCCGCAGCTGGGCCTGCTGTGACAGCCGCGGCGCCTAGTACTCGACCTCGACGGCGCCGCTGACCCGGGTGCAGCAGCTCAGCACATAGCCCTCGGCTATTTCCTCCTCACTGATGCCGCCGTTGTGCTCCATGGCGGTCTCGCCGCTGACCACACGCACCTTGCAGGTGCCGCAGATACCCATGCCGCAGGCCTTGGGGATGGTCAGGCCGGCGCTGGCGGCGGCCTCGTACAGGGTGCTGCCCAGTGCCGCCTGCACCGACTTGCCGGACTCGCTGAAGGTGACCCAGTGGCTGGCCTGGGGTTCCTCGGCCTGGGCTATCGCTGCCTGTTCCTCGGCGGCGGCGATATCCTCGCCCGGCGTCGCGCCGAAGGATTCCTCGTGGTAGCGCGTCATGTCGAAGCCGGCCTCGCCGAGCAGGCGTCGTACCGCGCGCATGTAGGGCGCCGGACCGCAGCAGAATACCTCGCGCTCGAGGAAGTCCGGGGCGATCAGCTGCAGCATCTCGCGGCTGAGGAAGCCGCGGTAGCCGCCCCAGATCTGCCCGGTCTCGTTGCGTTCGCAGATCAGGTGCAGCTTGAAGTTGTCGATGCGCGTGGACATGTAGTCCAGCTCGGCGCGGTAGATGATGTCGGCCGGGGTGCGCGCGCTGTGGGCGAACACCATGTCGACTTCGCCGTTGGTGTTGAAGAACCAGCGGGCCATGGACATCACCGGGGTGATGCCGACGCCGCCGGACAGCAGCAGCACCTTGTCGGCCGGAAAGTCGATGCAGTTGAACTGGCCGACCGGGCCGTGCACGGCGATCACCTCGCCTTCGGTGAGGTGCTCGTGCAGCCAGTTCGACACCCGCCCGCCGGGCACGCGCTTGACCGTGATGGAGAAGCTGTAGGGAATCGAAGGGGCGCTGGAGATGGTGTAGGAGCGCATCACCTGCTCGCCGTCGATCTCCAGTTCCAGGGTGACGAACTGCCCGGGTTTGAAGAAGAACAGCACCGGCTCCTGCATGCTGAAGCAGTAGGTGATGACGTCCGCGGTCTCGCGGATGACCTTGAGGCAGCGCACCAGATGGCGGCCGTTGACCCAGGTCTGGGTGTTGACCGGGTTGAGGTACTCACTGCTGGTGAGATGGTTCATGGGTGACTCTCGGCAATAGGCAAAGCCCCCTCGCCGTCGGTTGCCGGGAGGGGACTGTCGATTTCTTTGGGGGGCGGCCGCGCGCGCGGCCGCGTACGCCTGGTGCTAGGACAGCTGGATCCAGGTGGTTTTCAGTTCGCAGTACTGGTCGTGGGCGTAGATCGACTTGTCGCGGCCGCCGAAGCCGGACTGCTTGTAGCCGCCGAACGGCGTGCAGATGTCGCCCTCGGAGAAACAGTTGACCGACACGGTGCCGGCGCGGATCGCCGCCGACATGCGGTGCGCGGTGTTGATGTTGGCGGTCCACAGCGAGGCGGCCAGGCCGTAGCAGGTGTCGTTGGCGATGGCGATGGCCTCTTCCTCGGTGTCGAAGGCGATCACCGCCAGCACCGGCCCGAAGATCTCCTCCTGGGCCACCGAGGCGGCGTTGGAGGGGGCTTCGAAGATGGTCGGGGCGACGAAGTAGCCGCCGCTCTCGGCGTGCAGGCGCACGCCGCCGGTGACCAGCCTGCAGCCCTCGGCCTTGGCCTGCTCGATATGCCCCAGGACTTTTTCCATGTGCGCCTCTTCGATCAGCGCACCGAGGCGCACGGCCGGGTCCAGCGGGTCGCCGGTGACCCAGTCCTGCAGCTGGCCGAGCATCTCCTCGAGCAGGGCGTCCTTGAGCGAGCGGTGGACGATCAGCCGCGAGCCGGCCGAGCAGTTCTCGCCCATGTTCCAGAAGGCCGCGGCGAGCACGTTGCTGGCTACCGCAGCGAGGTCGCCGGCATCGCCCATCACCACCTGGGGGTTCTTGCCGCCGCACTCGAGCACCACGCGCTTGAGGTTGCTCTTGGCCGAATACTCGAGGAACAGCCGGCCGACCTCGGTGGAGCCGGTGAAGGCCGCCAGGTCGATGTCCGGGTGCAGGCCGATGGCCTTGCCGGCGCTGTGGCCGAGGCCCGGCACCACGTTGAGCACGCCGGCCGGGATGCCGGCCTGATGGGCCAGCTCGGCCAGGCGCAGGGTGGCCAGGGAGGTCAGCTCGGCGGGCTTGAGAACCACACTGTTGCCGGTGATCAGCGCCGGGCCGAGCTTCCAGCCGGCCATCATGCAGGGGAAGTTCCACGGCAGTACGGCGCCGACCACGCCGATCGGCTCGCGGCGGATCATGCCGACGTTGCCCGGGCTGGACGGCGAGATGGCGTCGTACAGCTTGTCGCCGGCCTCGGCGTGCCAGCGGATGGTGTTGGCGGTGTCGGGGATGTCAATGCCGTAGCACTCGCCCACCGGCTTGCCGGCCTCCAGGGATTCCAGCACCGCCAGCTCCAGGCGGTGGGCGTCGATCAGGTTGGCGAACTCCAGCATGATCGCCTTGCGCTCGGCCGGCGCCAGTTTCGACCAGACCCCGGCGTCGAACGCGGCGCGGGCGGCCCGCACGGCGGCGTCTACGTCTTCGGCGTCGCAGGCGGCCACCTCGGTGATGACCTGGCCGGTGGCCGGGTTCAGGGTGGTGAAGGTGGCGCCGGAGCGGGCGGCGACGAAGCGGCCGTCGATAAAGGCCTGATTGCGGTATTCCAGGCGCTCGAGCTGCTGGTCGATGGCGCTGCGGGTGAGGGCGTCGGTCATTGTTTTTCTCCTGAAGGTTGAGGCAGTTTCAGAGCTCCACGCCGGCGGTCCACTCTTTCCAGGCGATGGAGGAGCGCACGCCGATCCCGAGCAGGGGTTCGGGTGGATTGCGGCTGGGTTTCGGTTGTTCGAGCATGATGCGCAGCAGGTCGCTGTCCATTCCCAGGGCGTACTCGGCGATCAACTTGCCGGAGATGGTCCCGCGGGTCAGGCCCAGGCCGTTGCAGCACACCGCGCTGAACACCCCGGGGGCGATTTCGCCGAACACCGAGCCGGCGTTGCGCGCCAGGCACAGGGCGCCGCCCCAGGTGTATTCGAAATCGACCTCCGGCAGCATCGGGAAGCGCCGCTCGAAGGACTTGCGATGGGCCTTGAGCACCCGCTGCAGGGTGCCGGCCGAGGCATGTACGTCCGGGTTGTAGGTGAAGGAGTTGCGCACGCAGATGCGCCCGTTGGCCAGGCGGCGCACCGTGGAGCCCAGCGGGTCGGCCGGGATCAGCCCCCAGCTGTCCTCGCCGCCGAGGCGTGCCAGTTCCTCCTGGGTCAGCTGGCGGGTCATGCTGCCGTAGGTGTAGACCGGCAGCAGCCGGCCCTTGAGCCCGAGTTCGCCGAAGTTCGAGGCGTAGGCGTTGTTCGCCAGCACCATGCGCGGCGCCTTGATGCAGCCCTGGGCGGTGGTCAGGGTGTGGGGCGTGCCCACCTGGATGTCCAGTACCGGGCTTTCCTCGAAGAGCCGCACGTTGGCCGGCAGGCTCTGGCCCAGGCCGCGCGACAGCGCCGCCGGCTGCACCAGCACCGCGCCCGGCGCATGCAGGCCGGCCTGGTAGAAGTCGCTGCCGGTGACGGCCTTCATCTGCTGGGCATCGAGCAGGCGATAGGGCTCGCCGAGTGCCGACAGGCCCTTGGCGAATGCCTCCAGGGCCTGGCCGCCACGCTCGTTGGCGGCGCCATGCAGCTTGCCCTGTTCGCGCCAGTCGCAGTCGATGCCGTGGCGCTGGACGATCTCGCGGGTGTAGTCGATGGCCCCGCGGCTCAGGCGGATGATCTTGTGGTCGGCCTCGTGGCTGCTGGTGTAGCTGTGCGAGGTCAAATCGTGGGGCAGATCGACCATGAAGCCGGAATTGCGTCCGGCCGCGCCGAAGCCGACGCGCTTGGCGTCGATCAGCACCACCGAGGCCTCGGGCTGCAACTCGGCCAGGCGGCGGGCGGCGGCCAGGCCGGCATAGCCGGCGCCGAGCACCACCCAGTCGGCCTGCACGGTGCCACGCAGCGGGGTGCATGGCGGCGGTGGCGGCAGGGTTTCGTACCATCCGCAGCGCCCGTCGGCCTGGGGCAGGAAGTTGCAGTGCAGTTGCATGGGGAGTGCCTCCAGGCCGAGGGGGTTAGCCGCGATGGGCGATCAGCTGCTCGTAGGTCTGCTTGAACGCGCTCTTCTCGGCGTCGCTCAGCGGCAGCAGCGGACGACGGGTCACGCCCACCGGCAGGCCGGCCAGCTCGCAGCCGTGCTTGATGTACTGGCAGAACTTGCCGCCGCCTTCGAGCAGGTTGAGCATCGGCAGCAGGCGCTGGGCCAGCTGGCGGCCCTTGAGCATGTCCTGCTCGACCACGCAGGCCTGGTACAGCGCCACGTGCTCGCGGGCGAGGAAGTTGGAGGCGCCGCAGACCCAGCTGCGCGCGCCCCAGGTGAAGAACTCGAGGATCTGGTCGTCCATGCCGCAGCTGGTCTGCAGCTGGTCGGCGTACTCCTGGGTCAGGGTGTGCATGCGCTCGATCGAGCCGGTGCTTTCCTTGATCGCCTGGAAGTTCGGCCGGCCCTTGAGGGCGTCGATGAACTCGAAGCTCATCGGCGTGCCGGTCCGCGCCGGGAAGTTGTAGAGCATGATCGGCAGGTCCAGGGCGTCGTCCACGCACAGGGCATGGGCGAGCAGCTCCTCCTGGGTCGGCTGGCAGTAGTACGGAGCGGCCAGGAGGATGCAGTCGAAGCCGGCGGCCTTGGCGTAGTGGCCCAGGTCGAGGCTTTCCTCGGTGCTGGTGGCGTTGATGCCGGCCATCAGGGTGATGCGGCCCTTGGCCTGCTCGGCGACCGCGTCGAACAGCTGCTTGCGCTCGGCGTTGCTCAGGGCGTAGTACTCGCCGGTGGTGCCGCCGATGATCAGGCCGTGCACGCCGTCGCCGATCAGGCTGTCGATGACCTCGCGCAGGGCGGCGAAGTTGATCGCGCCGTCCTGGTTGAAGGGCGTTACCACGGGAGTCCAAATGCCATCGAAGTTCATGCGTTCACCTGAGTGGAAGAGGTTGAATTTGTTGTCGATTTCGAGAAAAAGGTTACGGCCGTTCGGCGCCGGGCAATAAGCAACTTTTAGGGCCGTTAATTAATAATCAAAGGTTATGGATGGGCCGTAAGCGCGGACTGCAGGCATAAAAAAACCTGCACTCGGCAGGTTTTCTTATTGATCGGGCGACAGGGCGGAAAGTTGGCTGTGCTTCTGGCGGGTTTTGAATAACCAGAAGTGCGGGCTAACAATAACGTCCGGTTATCAAAGTTGCGCCATCAGCCAGTCGCGCAGCCGGCCGCAGGCCTCGTCGTCTTCCTTGTCTTCGTTGAAGGTCAGGTAGTGCTGGCTCTCCTTGTGCACCACCTGCTCGTGCACCGGGCGCACCAGCAGGCCCTGCTCGACCAGGTGGCCGACCAGGTGGTGCCAGCCGAGCGCCACGCCCTGATGGTTGAGGACCATCTGCACCAGCATGTTGTAGTCGTTGGCGTTGAAGAAGTGCGGGCTGTCGCTGCCGCGCGCCTCGATGTCGACGTCATGGAAGGCTAGCCAGACGCCCCAGTCGACGTGCTCGGCCACCTGCGAGCGGCCGTAGGGGCTGAGGTTGAGCAGCACGCTGTCGCGCAGCCCCTCCAGGCTGTTCAGCTCCGGGTGCTGTTCGAGGTAGCGCGGGGTGCATACCGGGTAGATGACGTCGTGGAACATCGGCAGGCTGCGGTAGCCGGCGCGGATCTTGGCCATCTTGGTGATGAAGATGTCCGGGCGCACCCCGGGCTCCATGGACAGGAAGTTCTGCGTGGTGATCAGGTTGAGGTCCACGTCCGGGTTGGCGCTGAAGAAACTCGGCAGGCGGTGCGCCAGCCACATCGCCGAGAACGCCGGCGAGCAGCACAGGGTCAGCACCCGCTTGCCGACGTTGCGGCTGCGGATGCGCTCGGCCGCCTGGGCGATGTTGACGAAGGACAGCTGCGCGGCATCGAAGAAGATCGCCCCGGCGGCAGTCAGCTCCACCGCGCGGCCGGCGCGCTTGAACAGTTCGGCGCCCAGGTAGGTCTCCAGTTCGCGAATCTGCCGGCTGATGGCCGCCTGGGTCACGCACAGGGCTTCGGCGGCGCGGGTGAAGTTCTGGTACTTGGCCGCCGCCACGAAGGATTTGACCGCGCGCAGCGACGGCATCTTGATCAGCGTCTGATCGGGTTCTGTGTGTTTAACCATAACGGCAGGTATTCAATTTCCTGAATAAAAAGTCGGTTCTGCCGACTATAGCCCCGCTCTAGACTTTCGACAGTGCCAAAAGCGGCGCTGGTGGCTGCATAGGGGCGCGTAAGTTATCGGAAAGCGCCCGCTGGATCATCCGGATTAGTGTTGGAGTGCCTAGAAAGTGAATAACAAAGCGAAGGTTGCAGAACTCATTCAACAGCGTAAGCCGCGTCATGCGCTGCCGACCGCTTTGTACAGCGACCTCGAGGTATACCGCCAGGACCTCGAGCAGATCTGGCACAAGGAATGGATCTTCGCCGGGCACACCTTCGAGCTGGAAAAGCCCGGCCAGTACCTGACCCTGCAGATCGGCGACTACCCGGTGGCGGTGGTGCGCGGCGGCGACGGACAGATCCGCGCCCTGCACAACGCCTGCCGCCATCGCGGCTCCAAGGTCTGCAGCGAGGCCAGCGGCAAGGTCGCCAAGCTGGTCTGCCCCTATCACAAGTGGACCTTCGACCTGGACGGCAAGCTGCTGTTCGCCGGCAACATGGGCGTGGACTTCAACAACGCCGAGTACGGCCTCAAAGCCGCCCACTGCGAGGTGGTCAACAGCTACATCTATGTCTGCGTCGCCGAGCAGGCGCCGGACTTTCAGAAGTTCCGCGCCGCCCTGTCGCCCTTTATCGCCCCGCACAACCTCGACTACTGCAAGGTGGCCTTCGAGTCCAACCTGGTGGAGAAGGGCAACTGGAAGCTGGTGTTCGAGAACAACCGCGAGTGCTTCCACTGCGACGGCACCCACCCCGAACTGATGAACTCCTTCGTCGAGAACCTCTCGGTGGCCGGGGTCGGCGGAGAGGAAGACCCCGAGCTGGTCGAGCACTGGAACCGCTGCGAGGCCGGCGGCCTGCCCAGCCGTTTGGTGATGGACGATAACGGCCAGTTCCGCATGACCCGCATTCCGCTCTCGTCCGGCGCCGTCAGCTACACCATGAACGGCAAGCCGGCGGTGGCCCGGCGCCTGGACAGCAGCGGTGTGGAGAACATCGGCGCGCTGCTGTACTTCAACTACCCCTCGACCTGGAACCACTTCCTCGGCGACCACGCCCTGAGCTTCCGCGTGCTGCCCCAGGGGCCGAACGAGACCCTGGTGACCACCAAGTGGCTGGTGCCCAAGGATGCCCAGGAAGGCCTCGACTACGACCTGGAGACCCTGACCCGGGTATGGCTGGCCACCAACGACCAGGATCGCCGCCTGGTCGAAGGCACCCAGGCCGGGGTCAACTCGCCGGCCTACGAGCCGGGGCCTTACTCCTCGATCGCCGAGAACGGCGTGTGCCAGTTCGACGACTGGTACTGCGCCACCATGGCGCGCAAGCTGGCCGACTGACGGTCCCTGGCATGCAACCGGCGGCCCCGCATAACTCTCAGGGTTATGCGGGGCCTAGTCTTGGCCGATCCTCGCTCAGCAGGTCTCCCCAATCATGCACAGTGCGTCTCCCCTGGTCCTGAACGATGGCTACGCCCGGGGCTTCTTCCTCGTGCTGCTGTCGGCCTTCTGCTACGGCCTGCAACCGCTGTTCGCCCAATACGCCTATGCCGGCGGCGCCGACCCGGTGGGCCTGCTGCTGGTGCGCTTTGCCATCGCCGCCGTGATCCTGCTGCTGTTCCTGCGCCTGCGCGGCATACGCCTGCCGCGCGGGCGCCTGGCCGGGCAGAACCTGCTGGTGGGCATCGGCTACGGGCTGGCGGCTCTGGGCTACTACACCGCCAGTCGCAGCACCTCGGTGAGCCTGGCGGTGATCCTGATGTTCTCCTTTCCGGCCTTCGTCACCGCCATCTCCATCGCCTACCTGGGCGAGCGTACCAGTGCGCTGAAACTGCTCAGCCTGGTGCTGGCCCTGGGCGGCGTGCTGCTGGCGACCGGCCTGAGCCTGCGCGGCAACCTGACCGGGGTGCTCTGGGCGCTGTTCTCCGCCCTGAGTTACGGCGCGGCCATCGTCTACGGCACCCACAGCATCCGCCACGAACAACCCCTGGCCTCGGCGGCCATGGTGCTGCTGGGCTGCGCCCTGACCTTCGCCGTGGCCGCGCTGTTCTGGGGGGCTAGTACTCCGTCCGGGGTGTCGGCCTGGTGGTCGATGCTGGGCCTGGCGCTGTTCGCCACCATCCTGCCGGTGGCCTTCTTCCTCGCCGGCTCGCCGCTGATCGGCCCGTCCGCGGCCTCCACCCTGTCCACCCTGGAGCCTGTAGTGGCGGTGACCATCGCCGTGCTACTGATCGGCGAGCAGATCAGCGCCGGCATGCTCGGCGGCGGCCTGCTGGTGGTGATCGCGGCGATCATCCTGTCGCGCCAGGGCGGCACCCTGCCGGAGCCTGCCTTGGTGCCGGTACCTGTGGCGGAGGAGCCGGGCGAGGGGCTGTAGTGCCCTCGGCCCAGAGGCCCATCGCCTTACGAAAAAAGCCCCCGAAGTTCGGGGGCTTTTCTATTCAGCTCACTGCCTTGCATTGGCCGCACAGGCTTCGATTTTTCCAGCGTAGAGCGAGCTACAGAGTGGCCAGGGCGATAGCGCACAGAACAGGCCGGACATACGAGTGCAACCGCACTGACGACAGGCTTGAAAGGCGATTCTTCATCTACTTGTGGGGATTACCGCTCCACAGGTATCAGGAGTCACTGTCTGGTTAGGGTTTTACCGCCAACGCCTCGTTTATAGCCACGTCGCCTGCACCGATCTTGGTCGCCCCACCGAAAACGAATATGCGATCACCGATAGCGCCGGCCGCCGCCCCATGTCGTGGCGTCTTCATGTCTGGCAAGGCTTTCCAGGCATCCGCAGACGGATCATAAACCCAGCTATTGGCGAGCACTTCCTTGGTCGGGGTCCACTGCTCACCGCCGAAAACGTAGAGTCTTCCGTCGAGTGTGGTTGCGGCGATGCCACCCGCAGCCCTCGGCATCGGCGCCTTTACTGACCACAGCCCGGTCTTTGTATTGAAGACCTCGAGCGCTGCCACGTTCACATTGACTGCGTTGCCGTTCGACTCAAGATACTGGCGACCACCCACGACGTAGATTCTGTCGCCAATTACCACACCCGCCGCACTGTTTCGCGCAGTTGGCGCGTCGATACCGCGCGACCAGGTTCGGTTGGCTGTATCAAAAACATCGACGCGACCCGTATCGCGGTGATCCTTGTAATGAGCTGCGTTCGGTGTTCCTCCGACCCGTCCGCCAATTACGTAGATTTTTCCATCTACCGCCGCCGCGACATGCTCACCTCGTGCAACAGGCAGAGATGGGAGCGTGCTCCACTTACCTGTCTCGAGGTCGTAGGTATAGGCCGAGCTTTCCGATTTCCAGTTTGGGAACGCGCCGGAAAAACCGCCCACTGCGTAAATTGCGCCGTCCAGTGCTGACAGGGTGACGTGATGGCGAGGGGCGGGCAGCCTGGCCAGCTCCAGCCAGCGATTTTCCTGCGGATCAAACGCGTTAAATTCGTTCCGTACGGCAGAAGCCCCTTCTCCAAGCCCGCCGGCCGTGAAAATCATCTGGTTGTGCGTAGTGGCGTAAATTTCCTGTCGTGGCGAGGGCAATGGTGCCGCGTCTGACCAAACAGATTGTGCATCCGCCGTACCGCTGAGAAGCATGGCTCCTGTTAAATAAATGGCGCTCAATGAGCCAGTTATCGACTGTCGCATGGTCGCTAGTCTCCTCGGTTGAGAGCACGATGGCTTTCGTATTGAGTGGTGGTTCTGGCATGCGCGGAGTTTGCTGTGTCGTAGCCCGCCAGTCGTTGTGCTGGAGCGCAGTTGCTTTGCTGAACAACTATTCCGTATGCAGCCCGTAACTAAAATTAGACGCCAGTTGGTGGGTTAGACGCACCGTTTTTAGGGTGACATTTCTTTTCGCCTTGGGTGTTCCTTGCCTGTTTGGGGCGCCAGCGGGGGCATCAAGAAAGTGATGCGCCATGCACGAAAGACCCAGTATTGCCGGTCGGTGCTGAGGCAGTTCGCGCATTCAACAGTATTCGACTGCTGTTGGCTGAGGTGCCGGTTTTGCCAGGCTGCAACGGGGTCAAGCCGAAGGTCGTCGTATGCCGATGCTGCTCGTGCTCTGGGCCGTACTGCTTGCCAACTATCGAGAGTTGGATATTCGCGCTCGGCCCGCGATAGCAGGTCAGCTACCTGCTGCCGGAGGGCGTGGGCGAGATAGGAGGGGCGAGGGCAACCTGCGAGGAAGAAAGGCACATGACGGTCCGATCGTCATGTGCTCATGGTGTCTGGTGGCCCGTTAGGCCAGGCGCCTAGAGGTCCTTAACCAGGCGCAGGGCGTCGTAGATGGCGGCGTGGGTGTTGCGCGCGGCCACCGCGTCGCCGATGCGGAACAGCTGGAACTCGCCGTCCGGGTTGTCGTCGCGGGTCTGCGGCTGGCCGACGATCAGGTCGGCGTACTCGACCGCGCCGAGGTTGCGCGAGTAGGGCTTGAGCTCGAAATACAGCTCGTCCATCGGCCGGGTGCCGTGGTTGACCACCACCTGGTCGACCCGGCGCTGCTTGCGCACACCGCCGTAGTCGCTGTCGATCTCGGCCAGCAGGCCGTCGCCGTCGCGCGCCACCGAGGACAGGCGGTAGGTGACGGTGAAGGTGGTGTCGAGCTTCTGCAGCGAGCGCATGTAGGGCACCAGGTTCATCGCCATGACTTCCGGGGCGAAGGCGCGGTCGGGGGTCATGATCTCCAGCTTGGCGCCGCTCTGGGCGATCAGCTCGGCGGCCTGCAGGGCGGCGTGGTCGCCGGCGTCGTCGAACAGCAGCACATTGCTGCCGGGTTTGACGTCGCCGGAGATGATGTCCCAGGCCGACACCACGTTCTCGTTGCCCGCGCTGAGGATCTCTGTGTGGGGGAAGCCGCCGGTGGCGACTATGACCACGTCCGCCTGCTCGGCGCGGACGGTCTCGGCGTCGGCCCAGGTATTGAAGCGGAACTCCACGCCCAGCGCCGTGCATTGCTCCATGCGCCAGTCGATGATGCCGAGCATCTCGCGCCGGCGTGGGCTGCGCGCGGTCAGGCGCACCTGACCGCCGGCATGGTTGGCCGCCTCGAACAGCACTACTTGATGACCGCGTTCGCCGGCGACCCGGGCCGCTTCCAGGCCGGCCGGGCCGGCGCCGATGATCACCACCTTGCGCCGCGTGGCGGCCTTGGGGATTTCATGGGGCATGCTGGTTTCGCGGCCGGTGGCGGCGTTGTGGATGCAGTAGGCCGCGCCGCCCTGGTAGATGCGGTCGAGGCAGTAGTTGGCGCCGACGCAGGGGCGGATGTCCTGCTCGCGGCCTTCGATCAGCTTGCGCACCAGGTGCGGGTCGGTCATGTGCGCGCGGGTCATGCCGATCATGTCGACCTTGCCCGAGGCGATGGCATGGCGCGCCGTGGCGACATCGGAAATTTTCGCGGCATGGAAGGTCGGGAAGTCGGTGGCCGCGCGGATCTGTCCGGCAAAGTCGAGGTGCGGCGAGCTGGCCATGCCCTGGATCGGAATCACGTCGGTCAGGCCGGCGTCGGTGTCGATGTGCCCGCGAATCACGTTGAGAAAGTCGACCATGCCGCTGGCCTTGAGCCGGCGCGAGATGTCCAGGCCTTCATCGGCGTTCAGGCCGCCGTTGAGCATTTCGTCCGCGGTGTAGCGCACGCCGACGATGAACTGGTTGCCGACGCGCTGGCGAATGGCGCTGAGCACGTCGAAGGTGAAGCGCAGGCGGTTGTCCAGCGAGCCGCCATAAGGCGCATCCAGTTCGTTGGTCAGCGGCGACCAGAACTGGTCCATCAAGTGGCCGTAGGCCTGCAGTTCGATGCCGTCGAGGCCGGCCGCCTGCATCCGCTCCGCCGCATCGGCGTAGTCCTTGATGATGCGCTCGATGTCCCAGTCTTCCAGCTGCTTGGGGAAGGCGCGGTGCGCCGCCTCGCGGTTGTGCGAAGGCGACACCACGGGCAGCCAGTCGCCCTTGTCCCAGCGGGTGCGCCGGCCCAGGTGGGTCAGCTGGATCATCACCGCGGCGCCGTGCTCGTGGCACTCGTCGGTAAGGTCCTTCATCCAGCCCACTACCTCATCCTTGTAGGCGAGGATGTTGTTGAACACCGGCGGGCTGTCCCGCGACACCGCGGCCGAGCCGGCGGTCATGGTCAGGGCCACGCCGGCCTTGGCGCGCTCGACGTGATAGGCGCGGTACAGCGCCTTGGGCATGCCGTCCTCGGGGTAGGCCGGCTCATGGGAGGTGGTGATGATGCGGTTGCGCAGGGTCAGGTGCTTGAGCTGGTAGGGCTGGAGAAGCGGGTCGTTGGACATGGTCTGGGCTCCACGCAGAGAAGGAACTCGGGTCGGCGTTCGGGATTAATGTACATGAGTGTCTATTTAATGATCCTCTATGTACATTTACGCGGGCCGCCGATGTCGCTCTCGACTATCTGGTGTCGCTCGCGGTGGTGCTGATCATCGGTTAAAGGCAGGTTTAAGCCTGCTGACTGTCGTTTGTTGGAATATCCAGGCAGTGGCAGGAGGCGGCTTAAATGTACATAGCTGTCGCTTTTATCAACGTTAGTGGACATTGCGCTTGTGCCGCGGGGGAGCGGCCGCTAGCATCGGCCCATGAGCACACCGACGAAATCCCCCGAGAGCGGCTGGCGCGGTTCTGCCGAGGGCTGGCTGCAGGCGGCCTATGACAGCCTGGTCGAGTCCGGCGTCGAGGCCGTGCGTATCCAGCCGCTGGCGAAGAAACTGAACCTGTCGCGCACCAGCTTCTACTGGTTCTTCAAGGACCGCGATGAGCTGCTGGAGGCGCTGATCGAGCGCTGGCGGGCGAAGAACACCGGCAACCTGGTCAGCCAGGCGGACGCCTATGCCGAAAGCATCGCCGAGGCCATCCTCAACGTCTTCGACTGCTGGTTGAACCCAACCCTGTTCGATTCCCAGTTCGAGTTCGCCGTGCGCAGCTGGGCGTTGCAGGAGCCCAGGGTGGCCGAGGAGGTCGATGTCGCCGACAAGGCGCGCCTGGCCGCCCTGAGCGGCATGTTCGAGCGCTTCGGCTTCGACGGCATGAGCGCCGACGTGCGGGCCCGTTCGACCTACCTGACGCAGATCGGCTACATCAGCATGAACACCCACGAGGATGCCCTGACACGCATGCAGCGCATTCCCGAGTACGTGAAGATCTTCACCGGCCAGCCGCCGCAGCCCCGCGAGCTGGAGCGCTTCTATGCCCGCCACGGCTATGCGGTGCAGGCACCGACCCTGGTGGCCCTGGCGGCGAAGGGCCCGCTGCACACCTAAGCGCCATGGTGGGCAAGCCTTCGGCGTTGCCCACCCTACGGGGGCGCAGATACGTAGGGTGGATGGCCGTAGCCATCCACCAGGGAGGGGCAGGCCCCTGGCGTTGCCCTTGCTTGAATGAACGGCCTTGCGCCGCAGGGGAGGAGAAATGGCACAGGCAATCACGCTCGGCATCATCGGTGGCGGCGGCTGGCTGGGGCGCGCCATCGGCGGCGCCATGCTCGAAAAGGGTGTGCTGGCGCCGGCCGGGCTGATCCTCTCCAGCCGCAGCGGGCGGGTCGAGGGCTTCGCGGCCTGGCCCGACGTCCGGCTGACCCAGGACAACCGCCAACTGGCGCAACTGGCCGAGATCATCGTGCTGTCGGTGCGTCCCGAGCAGTTCGCCGATGTGCATATCGAGGCCGCCGACAAGCTGGTCATCTCCTTCATGGCCGGGGTCTCGGTCGATACCCTGATCGCCCGCACCGGCAGCCGGCGCATCATCCGCGCCATGCCCAATGCCGCCGCGGAGATTGGCCAGTGCTACACCCCCTGGTTCGCCACGGCGCAGGTCACGGCGGCCGACAAGGCCTTCACCCAGGCGATGTTCGAGGCCTGCGGTAGCGCCGACGAAGTGGCCAGCGAAGCCGATCTCGATTACCTGACCGGGCTGGCCGGCTCAGGCGCGGCCTATCCGGCGCTGCTGGCCGAGGCCATGCTGGCCCATGCCCTGGCCAGGGGCTTGCCGCGCCAGGTGGCCGAGAACGCGGTGCGTGGCGTGGTGGTCGGCGCGAGCCAGCTGCTCGGCCGCGACGGCATGCCGCCGGCGCAGATGGTGCAGGCCATGCTCGACTACCGCGGCACCACCGCCGCCGGGCTGCAGGCCATGCTCGATGCCGGTTTCAGGCAGGCCATCGAGGCCGGTCTGGAGGCGGCCGAAGCGGCTGCCCAGCGCATGAAAGCCGATAATTCGCCGCGTAAGTAATATCTGCGTCGGCCGTTCGTTCGGCCAATCACTTAGGCGCCCGCCCGGGCGCCTGTTTCCCGCCTTTCGCGTTTGTCGCGCCCGGTTGTCGCCGGTGACCGTCCGGTCAATCAATAACATCAGGTTATTGTTTTGACCGAACAAATGTCGTTGGACGCTCAGCCCCCCGAACTCTAACTTTGACTCACCCCGACGGCACGCCCAGCAGGCGGCCGCCAAGGGCCTATTCGCGGTGATCCAGACCATTTGAAGGGTCGGCAGAAACTTGTCCAAGAGTTCGTGCTGGCGGGATTTCTTCGCCCTGGATAAAGCGCCGAGCGGCGTCACCAAGGTCACGTTTATATATCGATAAGAAGAGGGCGCAATGACCCAAGCCGACGAGATACTTTCGGTCAAGAACATATTCAAGGTATTCGGCGCGCAGCCGGAAGTGGCCATGGATATGTTGCGCAAGGGCGCCGACAAGAACGAGATATTCCAGAAGACCGGGCAAGTGGTCGGCGTATTCGACGCCAGCTTCTCGGTCAAGCGCGGCGAGATCTTCGTCATCATGGGCCTGTCCGGTTCCGGCAAGTCGACCATGGTGCGCCTGTTCAACCGCCTGATCGAACCGACCTCCGGCAGCATCCACCTCAACGGCCGGGAGATCACCGGGCTCTCCGACAAGGAGCTGACCAACGTGCGGCGCAAGGAAATGGGCATGGTGTTCCAGTCCTTCGCCCTGATGCCGCACATGAGCGTGCTGGACAACGCCGCCTTCGGCCTGGAGATCTCCGGGATCAGCGAGCAGGAGCGCCGCGCCCGGGCCATCGAAGCCCTGGCCCAGGTCGGCCTGGCCGGCCACGAGAACAGCTACCCGCACCAGCTGTCCGGCGGCATGCAGCAGCGCGTCGGCCTGGCCCGCGCGCTGACCAATGACCCGACCATCCTGCTGATGGACGAGGCCTTCTCCGCTCTCGACCCGCTGATCCGCAGCGAGATGCAGGGCGAGCTGATCCGCCTGCAGGCCGAGCAGCAGCGCACCATCATCTTCATCTCCCACGACATCGAAGAGGCCATCCGCATCGGCCATCGCATCGCCATCATGGAAGGCGGCCGGGTGGTGCAGATCGGCACCCCGCAGGAACTGCTGTGCAACCCGGCCAACGAGTATGTCGAGGCCTTCTTCAAGGGCTTCGACAGCTCGCGGGTGCTCAAGGCCGGCGATGTCGCCGCGCTGGACCCGGCCACGGTGTGCCGGGTCAACGGCCATGTGCCGGCCTTCGCCGCCGGCGTGCCGTTCGGCTACCTGGTCAACGAGCAGGACCAGCTGCTCGCCGTGGTCGACGCCGCGCAGCTGCGCGACGGCGCCGACTCCGCGCGGATCGAGCAGCTCAAGCTGGATTGCCACCAGCCCATCTACATCGACACGCCCCTGCACGACGTGCTGGATATCGTCGCCGAGGTGCCTTACCCGGTGCCGGTCATCGACCACGCCGGCGCGCTCAAGGGCACCATTTCCAAGAGCTTGCTGCTGCACACCATGAGTCGCCACTGAGCGGCAGACCGTCGAGCCGGCACGCGCCGCAGAACCCCAGAATAGGTAACCACGATGTCAGAGTTCAGCCTTCTCGATCCCTTCCAGACCTTGAACATCCCCCTGGGCGACTGGGTGGAAAGCAGCCTCAACTACCTGGTGCAGAACTTTCGCGACTTCTTTCGCGCCATTCGCTGGCCGATCGACCAGGTGCTCAACGGCTTCGAATTCACCCTGCAGAGCATCCCGCCGACCATCGGCATCCTCCTCGCCTCGCTGTTCGGCTGGCAGATGGCCGGGCCGCGCATGGGCCTGCTGTGCGCCGTCACCCTGACCCTGCTGGGCCTGATCGGGGTCTGGTCGGAGTCCATGACCACCCTGGCCCTGGTGCTGACCTCGGTGTTCTTCTGCGCCCTGATCGGCGTGCCCCTGGGCATCCTCTCGGCCCGCAGCGACCGCCTGGAGAAGGTGGTGCGGCCGGTACTCGACGCCATGCAGACCCTGCCGGCCTTCGTCTACCTGGTGCCGGTGGTGATGCTGTTCGGCATCGGCAACGTGCCGGGCGTGCTGGTGACCATCGTGTTCGCCGTGCCGCCGCTGGTGCGCCTGACCAACCTGGGCATCCGCCAGGTGCCGGACGACAAGATCGAGGCGGCCCGCGCCTTCGGCTGCACGCCCTGGCAGATGCTCCGCCGCGTGCAACTGCCCTTGGCCGCGCCGACCATCATGGCCGGCGTCAACCAGACCCTGATGCTGTCGCTGTCGATGGTGGTGATCGCCTCGATGATCTCGGTAGGCGGCCTGGGGCAGATGGTGCTGCGCGGCATCGGCCGCCTGGACATGGGCCTGGCCACGGTCGGCGGTGTCGGCCTGGTGCTGCTGGCGATCTTCCTCGACCGCCTGACCCAGGCGATGGGCGAGCGCAGCAGCGACCCCAGCCGGCGCTGGTACCACAGCGGCCCCGTCGGCCTGCTGCTGGGCCTGCTGGGCAGCCGCCCGGCAACCGCCAAAGCCCAGGCCTGAGGCCTGAGGCCTGGTTCCTGAACCCAATCGAAATACCCGACGAACAACAAAACCCAGAGGTAGATGACGATGAGTTTCGAAAAGCGTGGCTTCACCCAGAAGGTCCTGCACTGCGCCGCCGTGGCGTCCCTGAGCCTGCTGCCGCTGTATGGCCAGGCGGCGAGCGCCGAGAAACCCGGCGAGGGCGTGGAAGTGACGCCGATCTTCCCGAGCATCGCCGAGGAGCGCTTCCGCGGTGAGGTGGCCATGGCCGGCCTGCGCGAGCTGGGTTACGAGGTACAGGAACCCAAGGAAACCGAATACGCGGCGATGATGCTGGCGCTGTCCTACGGCGATGCCGACTTCTCCGTGCACCTGTGGGACAAGCTGCACGACACCTTCTATCAAAAGGTCGGCGGCGACGACACGCTGGTCAAGGCCGGCGACGTGATCCCCGGGGTGCTGCAGGGCTACCTGATCGACAAGAAGACCGCCGAGGCGCACAACATCAAGTACCTCACCGACCTGAAAAAGCCAGAGATCGCCAAGTTGTTCGACAGCAACGGCGACGGCAAGGCCGACCTTACCGGCTGCAACCCGGGCTGGGGCTGCGAGCTGGTGATCGACCACCACCTCAAGGCCTACGACCTGGAGCAGAGCGTCAGCCACAACCGCGGCTCCTACTTCGCGCTGATGGCCGACACCATCGCCCGCTACAAGGAAGGGCAGCCGATCCTCTACTTCACCTGGGTGCCGCAGTGGATCGCCGGCGTGCTGGTCGAGGGCAAGGATGTGGTCTGGCTGGAAGTGCCGCACACCGATCTGCCGGACGGCAACAACGACGTCAACACCAGCTTCGCCGGCAAGAACCTCGGCTTCGCCGTGGACGAGGTCAAGGCAGTGCTGAACAAGGACTTCGCCAAGGAGAATCCGGCCGCCCTGAAGTTCCTCTCGCTGGTGCAGATCACCACCGATGACGAGAGCGCACAGAACCTGAAGATGCAGAACGGTGAAAGCAGCGCCGCCGACATCAAGCGTCACGCCGCCGACTGGGTCGCCGCCCACCGCGAGACGTTCGACGGCTGGCTGGCCGCTTCCCGCGCCGCGGCCAACTGAGTCCAGGGCTCAGCGTGAAGAACCTTTATTGGCGCCCCTGACGGGCGCCTTTTTTTTACCTGTCGACCCGCCTTAGACCTGTGGAGTAAGCGCATGTCGCTCTATTCGTTCGTCCGTGATTTCACCTTCAGCCAGGCACCGCAGCACACCCGCACGCTGCTGCAGACCTGCCTGCTGGACATCCTCGGGGTCGCCGCCGGCGCCCGCGACAACCAGACCAGCCAGGCCCTCAAGGGCTACGCGGTCGAGCATTACCCGGCCGGTGCCCTGGCCAGCCGCCTGCTGTTCGACGGGCGCTCGGTACATCCCCTGGGCGCGGCCTGGGCCGGCGGCTTCAGCGTCGACAGCCTGGATGCCCACGAGGGCCACTTCACCTCCAAGGGCCACGCCGGCGCCACCGTGGTGCCGGCGTTGCTGGCGCTGGTCGACGCCTGCCGCGAGCAGGGCCGCGCCATCAGTGGCGAGGAACTGCTCAGCGCCCTGTGCATCGGCTACGAGACGGCGCTGCGCGCCGGCGCCGCGCTGATGGCCACCGCGCCGGAATACCACGCCTCCGGCTCGTTCTCCGGGCTCGGCGTGGTCTGTGGCGGCGCGCGCCTGCTCGGCCTCGACGAGCAGACCTTCCGTCATGCCCTGGGCATCGCCGAGTACTTCGGCCCGCGCTGCCCGATGATGCGCCTGGTCGATCATCCCTCGATGCTGCGTGACGCCCACGGCGCCGGCGCCCATGCCGGGCTCAATGCCTTGCTGCTGGCCCAGGCCGGGGTCACCGGCGCGCCGGCCGAGACGGTCGAGACCACGGCGGTCGCCGCCCAGTGGCACGACCTCGGCCAGCGCTGGGAGATCGATGCCCAGTACTTCAAGCCCTGGCCGGTGTGCCGCTGGGCCCAGCCGGCCCTGACCGCGATGACTGCGCTGCTGGCCGCGCATCCGCAGATCAGCGGCGAGGCCATCGAGAAGATCCAGGTCGAGACCTTCCACGAATCCATGCGCCTGCAGGGCCACACCCCGGCCAATGCCGACGAGGCCCAGTATGCCCTGGCCTTCCCGCTGGCGGCGCTGGTCGCCCGTGGCCAGGTCGGCCCGCTGGAGGTGACCGGGGAGGCAATCCATGCTGCCGACATCCTCGCCGTCAGCCGGCGCATCGAGATCGTCGAGGCCGACGATCTGTCGGCGCGCTTCCCCAATGAGATCCTCTCGCGGGTCTCGGTGTCGCTCAAGGATGGCCAGCGCTTCGCCAGCCCGATCACCGCGGCCAAGGGCGACCCGGCCACGGCCATGAGCCAGGCCGAGTTCAGCGCCAAGTTCCACCTGCTCGCCGGCGTCAGCCTGGACCAGGTGCGCCGGGAGGCCATCGAACAGGCCGTCGCCGCGCTGCCGGCCAGCGCCGACTGCACCGAGCTGTTCGAGTTGCTGTTCCACACCGACATCGCCCGGGCAATGCCCGAGGCCGCTCAGCTCATGGAGATCGCCCTATGAAGTTCGCCGAGAAAGTCACCCTGATCACCGGCGCCGCCGGCGGCGTCGGCCAGGCCCTGGCCCTGCTGTTCGCCCGCGAGGGCGCGCGCCTGATGCTCTCCGACCGCGACGTGGTGGGTTGTGCGGCCATTGCCGAGCGGGCCCGCGCCCTCGGTGCCGAGGTCAGTTACCTGGCCGGCGACCTCAAGCAGAAGAGCTATTGCGAGGCGCTGGTCAGCGCCGCGGTGGAGGCCTTCGGCGGCCTCGACATCGTGCTCAACAATGCCGGCATCATCCCCCGCGGCACCATCGAGGAAACCACCGACGAGATGTGGTTCGACGCCATGGGCGTGAACCTCAACGCGGTGTTCTACATCTGCCGCGCCGCCATTCCACACATGAAGGGGCGCAAGGGCGCGGCCATCGTCAACACCTCCTCGGTGTGGGGCGTCTACCCGGGGCCGGGGCATGTCGCCTACTGCACCAGCAAGGGCGCGGTGGCGGCGCTGAGCAAGAACCTCGGCCGCGACTGCGCGCCGCTGGGCATCCGGGTCAACGCCGTGTGCCCGCATGAAATCAACACGCCGATGATCCGCAGCGGTTTCGAGCGCCGCGGCCTGGACCCGGACAAGGCGGTCGAGGAGCTGAACAAGAGCGTGCCCCTGGGGCGCATCGCCGAACCGGAGGACATCGCCGATGTGATCGCCTTCCTGGCCTCGGACGAGGCGCGTTACATCGCCGGCGAGACCCTCGAGGTCACCGGTGCCAAGCCGGTTTCGGGCTGAGGAGATGACCATGCTTTTGACAGGAAAAAATGCCCTGGTGACCGGCGGCGGCCGTGGCATCGGCCGCGGCATCACCGAGAAACTGCTGGCCGCCGGCGCGCGGGTGCTGGTGGCCCAGCGCCAGGCACTGGACGCCGAGCTGGCGGATCACCCGGATGTGTTCTTCGTCGAGGCGGACCTGGCCGAGTCCGGCGCGCCGCTGCGCATCGCCCAGGCGGCGGCCGAACTGCTCGGCGGCATCGACGTGCTGGTGAACAACGCCGGCTTCATGTTCGAGCAGCCGATCGAGGCCATGAGCGAGCAGGACTGGGACCGGATGCTGGTGGTCAACCTGCGCGCGCCGGTGTTCCTGGCCCGCGAGCTGCTGGCGCAGATGCGCCAGCGCGGCGGCGGCAGCATCATCAATATCGGCTCGATCGAGGGCCTTGGCGCCAACCCCCAGCACGCCGCCTACTGCGCCTCCAAGGCCGGCATCCACGGCCTGACCCGGGCCCTGGCGGTGGACCTCGGCCGCGACGGCGTGCGCTGCAACGCCATCGCCCCGGGCTGGATCGACTCGGACCTGAGCAACGCCTACATCGACGTCCAGGCCGACCCGCTCGGCGCCCGCCAGGGCCTGCTGGCCATGCACCCGGTCGGCCGCACCGGCACCCCGCAGGACGTCGGCGGCGCGGTGGTATTCCTCGCCTCCGACGAGGCGGCCTTCGTCACCGGCCAGATCCTGGTGGTCGACGGCGGCCGCACCGCCAAGCTGCCCCTGCCGTTCTGAGGCGCTGTACGCGGCATGCCCCAGGTGTCGGAAATAGGCACCTGGGGCGTGCGCGCTTGTAATAAAGTGCGGGCCTCAGGCTGGATACCAGGAGGCGCCGCCCCCGGAGCCAGCCAGCAGTTTTCAGCCGTGGAAGGCCTGGCATGTTCGATGACTTGACGGTGTTGGTGGTGGATGACGAAGTCATCACCCGCGAGTGCCTGTGCAACTACTTCGCCGAGGAACGCTATCGGGTGCTGGCCGCCGCTACGGCGGAGGAGGCCGAGCAGATCCTCGCACGCGAGGCGGTGGACCTGATCCTCCTGGACATCCGCATGCCCGGCAAGGACGGCCTGACCTTGACCCGCGAGCTGCGGGTGCATTCGGAGGTCGGCATCATCCTGATCAGTGCCCGCCAGGACGCCGTCGACCAGCTGATCGGCCTGGAGTGCGGCGCCGACGATTACGTCACCAAGCCTTTCAACCCGCGCGAGATCCTCGCCCGGGCCAAGAACCTGTGCCGTCGCGTGCGTCTGATCCGGGCCCAGACGCCAACCCGCGCCGAGGCGGACTTGTTGCGTTTCGATGAATGCACGGTGGAGCTTGGCCTGCGTCAGGTCACCGATCGCGATGGCCAGGTCAGCCAGCTCACCGGCGGCGAGTTCCAGTTGCTCAGCGTGCTGCTAAGCCACATCGGCAAGACCATGAGTCGCGACCAGCTTCTGGACCAGATGCGCAACCGCGAGTGGGCGCCGAACGACCGCACCATCGACGTGCTGGTTGGTCGTCTGCGCCGCAAGCTCAGGGACGACCCGGCCAACCCGCGGATCATCCTCACCGTCCATGGGGTCGGCTATCTACTCGCGCCCAAGGCGCTGCAGCCCCGGTGAAACGCGCGGCCCTGGCCCTGCTGCTGGCCCTGCTGGCGCCGCTGGCCCTGGCCCTGCTGCTGGCCCTGCTGGCGCCGCTGGCCCAGGCGCGTGAGCTGTTGGCATGCGGTCATCCGTACTATCCACCGGTGTCCTGGCATTCCCAGGGCGAGCTGGTGGGCCTGGCGCCGCAGGTGGCGCGCGAGTTGTTCGCCGAGTTGGGCCACGAGGTGCGCCTGCTGGTGCCGGGCAACTGGAAACGCTGCCTGCTGGAGGTCAAGCAGGGGCGTGTGGATATCGTCGTGGCGGCCTACCGCACCCGCGAGCGGGAAGCCTGGATGGGCTTCACCGAGGCGGCGCTGGTGGCCGACCCCATCCTGTTGTTCACCCGTCGCGACAAGCCGATCCGTTTCCGCGACTGGGACGACCTGCGCGGGCTGACCGTCGGCCTGTTGCTTGGCGACAGTTTCGGTGACCGCTTCGACCGCTTCGCCGAGCGGCACCTGAATATCGAATGGGTCTCCAGCGGCGAGCAGAACTTCGCCAAGCTGGCCCAGGGGCGCATCGACTTCATGCCGGTCGGCCTGTACAGCTGGACCCTGCAGAACCGCCGCTTCGGCTACGGCCAGCTGATCGTCAAGCAGCCGGGAGAGCTGGTCACCGAGCACTACCATATCGGCGTGCGCCGCGACCCCGAACTGCTGGCCCTGTTGCCGCGCCTCGACCGGCGCCTGCGTGAGCTGGCGGCGGACGGCACCCTCGGCCGCCTGAGCGACCACTACAGCGCCCGTTACCTCGCCGAACCCCACCGCATGCCCAGTCTCTATGACCCAGCCCCCTGAAAGCCACTGGCGCAAACTGCTCACCTATCGCCAGGAGCACCCGCTCGGCTACCGCATGATGCTCTATGTGCTGGTCTGCAGCCTGCTGTTCGTGGTGCTGTCCACCGCCATCCAGGCGGTCATCGAGTACCGGCGCGAAATGCGCGTGATCGAGCAGCGCATCGAGCTGATCCGCAACGTCTACCTGGGCAGCCTGGCCAAGAGCATCTGGGATGTCGACCAGGAGCAGTTGCGCCTGCAGATGCGCGGCATCCTCGACTTTCCCGACATCAGTGCGCTGACCCTGGAGGATGCCGACACCGGCGAAAGCCTGGTCCTGCGCGCGGGGCTGCGGCCCGCTCGGCGCACGGCGCAGCACCGCTTTGACCTGCTTCACCAGACCTCCCTGGGGCCGCGAAAGCTGGGCCAGTTGGTGGTGCATACCGACCTGGGCGCGGTCTATGCGCGCCTCGGTCGCAGCGCCCTGACCCTGTTTCTCGGCCAGACCCTGACCGTCTTCCTGGTCGTACTGGTGGTCATGCTGATCTTCCAGCGCCTGGTCACCCGGCATCTGGAGAGCATGGCCCGCTATGCCCGCAGCCTGGGCAGCGGCCCCCGCGACGCGCCGCTGCAACTGGAGCGCCAGCCCGGCGGGCGCAGTGACGAACTCGATGCGGTGGCCGAGGCGCTCAACGACATGCGCCTGGCCATCAACCAGGACATCGATCGCCGCGAGCGGGCCCATGAGCAATTGTTGTTCAGTCGCGAGCAGTTGCGCCGCAGGGTCGAAAAGCGCACCCGCAGCTTGCGCCAGGCCAAGGAGGCGGCGGAGGCCGCCAGCCAGGCGCGCTCGCAGTTTCTCGCCGGCATCAGCCACGAGATCCGCACGCCCATCAGCGGCATCCTCGGCATGACCCAGCTGCTGGCCCACTGTCCACAGTCCGAACAGGCCCACGCCTACCTGCAGGCCCTGCGGCAGTCCGGCGAGAACCTGCTGGCGATCCTCGACGGCGTGCTCGACTACGCCAAGCTGGAGGAGGGCGGTTATGTGCCAGAAGAGCAGCTGTTCGACCTGCGACAGCTGGTCGAGGAGCAGGCCCTGTTGGCCGCAGCGCAGGCGCAGGCGCAGGGCAAGGGGGTTCGGGTCGGTAGCCAGACCGCGGCGGATCTGCCCGGCTACTATCGCGGTGCCGCCGGTTGCCTGCGCCAGGTGCTGTCCAACCTGCTCAGCAATGCCGTGAAGTTCACCGAGCGCGGCAGCATCGAGGTGCGGGTTGGCGCGAGCGAGCGCGGAGGCCGGCACCTGCGCTTCGAGGTGCGCGACACGGGCATGGGCATCGGTACCGAGCAACAGCAGCGGATCTTCGAGCGATTCACCCAGGCCGACGAGAGCATCACCCGCCGCTTCGGCGGTACCGGACTGGGCCTGGCCATCTGCCAGAAGATGGTCGCGGCCATGGGCGGCGAGATCGGCGTGCACAGCGTCGAAGGGCAGGGCAGCACCTTCTGGTTCGAGGTGGCGCTGCACCCCGCCGAGGCACCGCCGCCGCAGCCCGTCGCCGGTGCCGCCCCTGTGCCGCTGGCGAGCCTGAGCCTGTTGTTGGTGGAGGATACGCCGATCAATCAGCAGGTCATCCGCGGCCTGCTGGAGCACGCCGGGCATCTGGTGCAATTGGCGGCGGACGGCGAGCAGGCCCTGGCGGTGTGCCGGCAGCAGGCCTTCGATGCAATTCTCATGGACATGCACCTGCCGGGGATGAGCGGTATCGAGGTGACCCACGCCATTCGCACCGCCGGCGACAGCCTCAACGCCGCCACCCCGGTGATCGCCCTGACGGCCAGCGTCGGCGTGGCGGACATCAAGGCCTATCAGGCCGCCGGCATCGCCGCTGTGCAGGCCAAGCCGCTGCAGCTCGAGGCCTTGCAGCAGGTGCTGGCGGACCTGAGCCACGAAGGGAACCCTGGCACTGGCGACGAGGTCGGCGTATTGCCGGCGCCAGCCGTGGCGGGGGTCGATCTGCAGCTGCTGGGCATGCACCGCCAGGTGTTCGGCCTGGCGCGTCTGGATAAGCTGTTCGCGCAGTTCGAGGAGCAGGCCGCAGCCTTGCTGGCGCAGCTGGAGGAGGCCCTGCAGCTGGACGATCTGTATGAGGTCGGCGAGCTGGCCCACAAGTTGGCCGGCAGTTGCCAGACCCTCGGCCTGCTCGAGGCGGCCGGGCGGGCGCGGGCGCTGGAGGACAGCAGCCGGCACGAGGACGGCGCGGGTTGTCCGGCGCTACTCGCCGAGTTCAAGAGCGTGCTGCAGCGCACCCTGGCCAGTGCCCGCCAGGCCTTCGCGCGCTGAGGCGGCGGTGGCGCATGGTCCTTGTCAGACGCTACGCGACAGGGCCGGTCGTCTGGTGACGGCCGGCCCTGTGGGTCAAGCGAGATTCGGGTGGCACTCGGCCTGCGGCCTCAGTCGGCCACGGCTGCGGCGCGGTAACCCGGTTCGTCGACTGCGCAGACCTGTATTGCCTCGCCTTGCGCTTTCCAGTTCGCCCGTTCCAGCGCCGAGGCCTTCGGCGAGAACCAGCCCAGGTAGGCGTAGGCGATGCCAATCAGCGGTGACAGCCAGCAGGCGAAGGCCAGCGGTATATACAGCAGGTTCTCGAAGTTGCCTTCGCCCACCGTCAGCCCCAGGGACGCGATGACGATGGCGCCACCGGCGTTCCAGGGCACCAGCGGCGAGATCAGGGTGCCGCCTTCCTCGACCGCGCGGGACAGGTTGAGGGTCGAATAGCCCTTGCCGCGATAGGCCGGGGCATACATGCGTCCGGGCAGGGCGATGGACAGGTAGGGGTCGCCGGCGACCAGGTTGGTGGCGATCGAGGTGCCAATTGCCGAAGCCTGCATGCTGCCGAAGCTGCGGGTGCGCTTGAGCACGGCCTCGACAATCACTTCCAGGCAGCGGGTACGCTCTAGGGCGCCGCCCAGGGCCAGGGCGATCATCACCAGGGTGATGACCCAGGCCATGGACTGAATGCCGCCGCGGTTGAGCAGGCTGTCGATTTCCTTGATCCCGGTGTCGATGCTGTAGCCGCTCTGCATGAAGCTGAATACCTCATGCAGGCTGGCGCCCTGGTAGACCATGGCCAGAATGCCGCCGGTCAGCGCACCGGCGAACAGCGAGGGCAGCGCCGGCATCTTCTTCAATGCCAGGCCGATGACCAGCACGGCGGGCAACAGCAGCACCCAACTCAGCTCGAAGTTCTGCGCGATGCCGTTGGTGATCTGGTCGATCTTGCTGGCGTCGACGTCCTGGCTGCCGATCAGGTGGAAGCCCGCCAGCAGGTAGATGACCAGGGCGATGAGCATCGCCGGGACGGTGGTGGGCAGCATGTTGCGGATGTGATCGAACAGGTTGACGCCGGTAACGGCCGGAGCCAGGTTGGTGGTGTCGGACAGCGGCGAGATCTTGTCGCCGAAGAAGGCGCCGGAGACCACGGCGCCGGCGGTCCAGTACATAGGCACGTCAAAACCTGCGCCAATCCCCATCAGCGCCAGGCCGACGGTGCCAACGGTGCCCCATGAGGTGCCGAGCGAAACGGATACCACGGCGCACATCAGCATGGCGACGCCAAGGAACAGCTCGGGTGAGAGCAGTTTGAGGCCGCCGTAGATCATCAGCGGTACGGTGCCACTGGCGATCCAGGTACCGATGATCATGCCGACCACGATGAGGATACCGATCGACTGCAGGCCGATGGAGACCACGTGCAGCGAGCCATCCTCGATGTCTTTCCAGCGGTAGCCCTGGAACCAGCCGATCAGCGCGGTGATGGCCAGGCCAATGGCCAGAGGGACGTGGGGGGTGAAATCGCCGTAATAGAAGAGTTGGATGCCAAGCACCCCGAGCGTCAGGACGATCGGGACCAGGGCGAGGACGAGCGAAGGTCGATTATTGTCGTTTCTGTTCACGTGCTTCCTCCAGGGAGCGATCGCCTCGCTGAGCCGGCGATCTTTTTTGTAGTTGTTGGAGGAAGCAACCTAACAAGCCGGTGTGAACCGCTTTGCCGTGTGCTGTATCAGCTTGTAATGCGGCTGTTACATGACATTTACATCATTTTTTCTCGCGGAGTGACCGGGCCGTCAGGGTATGCTGGCAGGCCTCGCGCCGTCGCCCGTGCGGCGCGGCGGGCGTGATAGAACGCCCGAGCGGAATAACTAGAATATCCCCATGGCTTTCATGTCTGACCGAGTTGCTAGATGAGATCGTCCTTCGAGAGCGTGCTGAAAAACAAGAACATGGCTCACCTCGACAAGATGGTGGGTGCCGGACCCGTGCTGCCGCCGCGGCGGGTGGCCTTCGTGCTGCAGGAAAACTTCTCGATGATGGCCTTCACCGGCGCGGTGGATGCCCTGGTCACCGCCAACCTGATGAGTTCGGCGCCGCTGTTCGAGGTGCTGGTGGTCGGGGGGGCCGAGGAACTGGTGGTCAGCGACCTGGGCATCGCCATTTCCGCCGGCTGCCGCCTGGCCGAGCTGGAGGAAAAGAAGCTGGACATCCTGGTGGTATGCGGCGGTTTCCGCGTGCGCCTGCAGGGCGAACCCCTGCTGCGCAGCAAGCTGCGTTCGGCCGAGGCCGCCGGCGCCATCCTCGGCGGCCTGTGGAACGGCGCCTATTTCATCGCCGAGGCCGGGCTGCTGAACGGCTACGAGTGCGCCTTCCATCCCGATGGCCGGGCGATGATGGCCGAGCTGTTTCCCAGCGTGAAACTGTCCAGCCACGCCCATGTGGTCGACCGTGAACGGATCAGCTGCGCCGGGGCCAACAGTTCCCTGGGCATGATGCTCGAGGTGGTGCGCTGCAGCGGTGGTGAGCAGCTGGTCAGCGCGGTGGAGGAGGTGCTCAGCTGCGACAAGATGCGCGAGGTCATGGACGTGTCGGTGGTCTCGGTGGACTACGATCCGACCCTGCCGCAGGCGCTGAAGCTGGCCCTGGAACTGATGCACAACAACATCGACGAACCGCTGGTGGTCGATGAAATCGCCGACTGCGTGGGCATCTCCCGGCGTCACCTGGAGCGCCTGTTCTGCCGTCACGTCAACGCCACCCCCTCGCGCTACTACCTGGAATTGCGCCTGACCCGCGCGCGCCAGTTGCTGCAGCAGACCAACAAGTCCATGGCCGAGATCGCGGTGGCCAGCGGCTTCGTTAGCATTTCCCATTTCCGCCGCTGCTTCCGCGAGTTCTTCGACGTCGCCCCGGGGCGTTTCCGCGCGACCTCGCAGCAGGGCCGCTGAGCCGCGCCGCCGTCCGGCCGTTGACTGTCAGCGGGGTGGCGGCGGCAGCCCCAGCACCGCTCCAGGGGCGGTGAGGCGGGCGCAGGCGTTGCTGGCATCGGCCAGCAGCACCAGGCTCAGGTGATCGACGGGCTGCGGGCGGGCGCGCAGATATTCGCCGTGCTCGAGGGTCAGCCGCGCCAGGTAGTCCGCATAGTCCGCATCGACGGCTTCCTGCGCTGGTGCCGGGAGCGGAGCCGGCTCTGGCGCGGCGTCGCTGGCCCCGTCCGCTGTTGCCACCGGCTGCTGGGGCAGCAGCTTGCTCAGCAGCAGCTGAAAGTCGACATAGCCGCGGACTTGCGCCTCGCTGCTCACCGCGGGCAGGTTGCGGCCGGCGGCGGAGGAGGGCTGGAGCGTGGCGAGGCCGTTGATCATGGACAACTCGTTGCGGCTGGACGGGGCCGGGTCTGGCAGAATGCCGACCCAAACTGGTTATCGGCCGACGCGCGGCCGAATTGAACGATCTCGAGTGTGATTGCCCATGAGTGACCAACAGCCCAGCGCCAGCATTCGCATGGACGCCCTGGCCGCCCATCTGCACGAGGCCGCCGACGCCTGGGCCGCACGCCTGGGCCTGCCGCGCGCCGGTGAGGCGCAGTACGCCCTGCAGTTGGGCGAGGCGGGCCTGCAACTGGTCGAGCTGGGCCCCCAGGCACCGGGGCCGGTACGGGTGGACTTCGTCGAGGGCGCCATGGCCCATCGCCGCCAGTTCGGCGGCGGCAGCGGGCAGATGATCGCCAAGGCCGTGGGCGTGCAGCCGGGCGTGCGCCCGCGGGTGCTGGATGCCACCGCCGGCCTGGGGCGCGATGGTTTCGTCCTGGCCAGCCTGGGCTGCGAGGTGACCCTGATCGAGCGCCAGCCGCTGATCGCCGCCCTGCTCGAGGATGGCCTGGGGCGCGCCGCCGGCGACGCCGAGGTGGGGCCGATCGTCGCCCGCATGCGCCTGCTGGCCGGTAACGCCATCGAACTGATGGACGCCTGGCAGGACGAGCCGCCCCAGGTGATCTACCTAGACCCGATGTTTCCCCACCGCGACAAGAGCGCCCTGGTGAAGAAGGAAATGCGCCTGTTCCGGCCCTTCGTCGGCGACGACCTGGATGCTCCGGCGCTGCTCGCCGCGGCCCTCGAACTGGCCAGCCACCGGGTGGTGGTCAAGCGTCCGCGCAAGGCGCCGCTGATCGACGGGGCCAAGCCCGGCTATGCCCTGGAAGGCAAATCCAGCCGCTACGACATCTATCCCAAGAAGTCCCTGGCCAAGGCCTGACTAGCCTGGCCGGTAGGCGCGCATGAACATCGCCACCACGTTGCGCACATGCTGCTCGGCCACCGCCCCCTGCTGCGCCTCGCCGCAGCCGATCAGCAGGCGGAAGTTGGCGCCGCCCTTGACCAGGCAGAAGAACTGGTCGGCCGCTTCCAGCGGGTCGTCGATGCGCAGCTTGCCGGCGCGCTGGGCCTGGCGCAGCAGATGCTCCATTTCCTGCAACACGCGCTGCGGCCCGGCCTCGTAGAAGACCCGCGACAGCTTGGGGTCCTGGGCGCCCAGGCCGACCATCACCCGGTGCAGCTCGATCGATTCGCGGCTGTTGATCAGCGCGTGGAAGCCACGGGCGATGTTCAGCAGCACGCTCTCGAGCGGCGCGTCATCCGCCAGCTCAAACAGCAGCTCGGGCAGCTGTTCCTGGCACTTGGCCTTGATGGCCTCGGAAAACAGCGTCTCCTTGTCGGTGAAGTGGCTGTACACCGTCAGCTTGGACACCCCGGCCTCGGCGGCGATGGCGTCCATGCTGCTGCCGTCGTAGCCGTGGCGCAGGAACAGGTTCTTCGCCGCGTCCAGGATGGCCTGGCGCTTGGCGAGGTCTTTCGGGCGACCGGGGCCGCTGGGTGGTAACAATTTGTCGGGCATTGGCAGCTTTTAATACTGGACTGGCGAGTTTGCTATTTTTACTATACCCGTCGGTTCAAATATTCCAAACCTCCGCGAAAGGTCGTTCATCATGTTGCGCCATGTCCTGTCCGTCGCTCTGCCCGCCAGTCTAATCGCGCTGCTCGCCGCCTGTGGCAATGGCGAGCAGGTCGAACAGTCCATCCGTCCGGCCCTGGTGGTGCAGCCGCAACCGGCCGCCGAGCTGATGGACAGCTACCCCGGTGAGGTGCGCGCGCGCTTCGAGCCGGAGCTGGCGTTCCGCATCGCCGGCAAGGTGACCAAGCGTCTGGTCGAGGTCGGCGACCAGGTGAAGAAGGACCAGCCCCTGGCCGAACTGGACCCCCAGGACGTGCGCCTGCAGCTGGAGGCCATCCGCGCCCAGGTGGCCGCCGCCGAAGCCAATCTGCGCCTGGTGCGCGCCGAGCGCGACCGCTACAAGACGCTGCTGGAGCGCCAGCTGGTCAGCCGCTCGCAGTACGACAACGCGGAGAACCTCTATCGCTCCGGCGAGGCGCGGCTCAAGCAGGTCAAGGCCGAGTTCGACGTGGCCAGCAACCAGGCCGGCTACGCCGTGCTGCGCGCGTCCCAGGACGGCATCATCGCCAAGCGCATGGTCGAGGTGGGTCAGGTGGTGGCAGCGGGGCAGAGCGTGTTCACCCTGGCCGCCAATGGCGAGCGGGAGGTGCTGATCAGCCTGCCCGAGCAGGCCTTCGAGCGTTTCAAGGTCGGCCAGTCGGTGGCGGTCGAGCTGTGGTCGCAGCCCGACCAGCGCTTTTCCGGGAAGATCCGCGAGATGTCGCCGGCCGCCGACCCGCAGTCGCGCACCTTCGCCGCCCGGGTTTCCTTCGTCGAAGGCAAGGTGCCGGCCGAGCTGGGGCAGAGCGCCCGGGTGTTCATCGCCCACGACGGCGAGGTGCCGCTGGCGGTGCCGCTGTCGGCGCTGAGCGCCGAGCAGGGCCGGCCCTTCGTCTGGGTGGTCGACCCGGCAGACTCCAGCCTCAAGCGCACCCCGGTGCGTATCGGCGCCTATGGCGAGAAGACCGTGCCGGTGCTCGAAGGCCTGAAGGCCGACGACTGGGTGGTGGCCGCCGGCGTGCAGGTGCTGCGCGAGGGCCAGCAGGTGCGCCCGGTCGACCGTGACAACCGTGCAGTCAAGCTGGTGGCCAAGGAGTAGTCCCGATGGCTTTCAACCTATCCGCCTGGGCGCTGAACAACCGCCAGATCGTCCTCTACATCATGCTGCTGCTGGGTATTGTCGGGGCCATTTCCTACACCAAGCTGGGGCAGAGTGAGGACCCGCCGTTCACCTTCAAGGCCATGGTGATACGCACCAACTGGCCGGGGGCGACGGCCGAGGAAGTGTCCCGCCAGGTCACCGAACGCATCGAGAAGAAGCTGCTGGAGACTGGCGAGTACGACAAGATCGTCTCCTTCTCCCGCCCGGGCGAGTCCTCGGTCACCTTCATCGCCCGCGACTCCATGCATTCCAAGGAGATTCCCGACCTCTGGTACCAGGTGCGCAAGAAGGTCGGCGACATTCGCCACACCTTGCCCCAGGGCATCCAGGGGCCGTTCTTCAATGACGAGTTCGGCACCACCTTCGGCAATATCTACGCGCTGACCGGCGAAGGTTTCGACTACGCCGTGCTTAAGGACTACGCCGACCGCGTCCAGCTGCAATTGCAGCGGGTCAAGGATGTCGGCAAGGTCGACCTGCTCGGCCTGCAGGACGAGAAGATCTGGATCGAGCTGTCCAACACCAAGCTGGCCACCCTCGGCCTGCCCCTGGCGGCGGTGCAGCAGGCGCTGGATGAGCAGAACGCGGTGTCCTCGGCGGGCTTCTTCGAGACCGCGTCGGATCGCGTGCAGCTGCGGGTGACCGGCAGCTTCCAGTCGGTCGAGCAGATCCGCGACTTCCCCATCCGCGTGGCCGAGCGCACCTTCCGCATCGGCGACGTGGCCGAGGTCAAGCGCGGCTTCAACGATCCGCCGGCGCCGCGCATGCGCTTCATGGGCGAGGACGCCATCGGCCTGGCGGTGTCGATGAAGAGCGGTGGCGACATCCTGGTGCTGGGCAAGGCCCTGGAGGGCGAGTTCGCCCGCCTGCAGGAGACCCTGCCGGTCGGCATGCAGCTGCGCAAGGTGTCGGACCAGCCGGCCGCGGTGAAGACCGGGGTTGGGGAGTTCGTCCGCGTGCTCACCGAGGCGGTGATCATCGTCCTGCTGGTGAGCTTCTTCTCCCTCGGCCTGCGCACCGGCCTGGTGGTGGCGCTGTCGATCCCGCTGGTGCTGGCGATGACCTTCGCCGCCATGTACTACCTGGACATCGGCCTGCACAAGATTTCCCTCGGCGCCCTGGTGCTGGCCCTCGGCCTGCTGGTGGACGATGCGATCATCGCGGTGGAGATGATGGCGATCAAGATGGAGCAGGGCTACGACCGCCTCAAGGCGGCCAGCTACGCCTGGAGCAGCACCGCCTTCCCGATGCTCACCGGCACCCTGATCACCGCCGCCGGCTTCCTGCCGATCGCCACCGCGCAGTCTGGTACTGGCGAGTACACCCGCTCGATCTTCCAGGTGGTGACCATCGCCCTGTTGGTGTCGTGGATCGCCGCGGTGGTCTTCGTGCCCTACCTGGGCGCCAAGCTGCTGCCGGATTTGGCCAAGCTGCATGCGGCCAAGCATGGCGGCAGCGACCAGGGCCACGACCCCTATGGCACGCCCTTCTATCAGCGCGTGCGGCGCATGGTGGAGTGGTGCGTGCGCCGGCGCAAAACGGTGATCCTGCTGACCCTGGCCCTGTTCGTGGCGTCCATCGCGCTGTTCCGTTTCGTGCCCCAGCAGTTCTTCCCGGCTTCCGGGCGCCTGGAGCTGATGGTCGATCTCAAGCTCGGCGAGGGCGCCTCGCTGGCGGCCACCGAGGCCGAGGTCAAGCGCCTCGAAGCCCTGCTCGAAGGCCATGAGGGCATCGACAATTTCGTCGCCTATGTCGGCAGCGGCTCGCCGCGCTTCTACCTGCCGCTGGACCAGCAGTTGCCGGCCGCGAGCTTCGCCCAGTTCGTCATCCTGGCGAAAAGCATCGAGGAGCGGGAGAAGATCCGCAGCTGGCTGATCGACACCCTGGGTCAGGAGTTCCCCAGCCTGCGCACGCGCATCTCGCGCCTGGAGAACGGCCCGCCGGTGGGCTATCCGGTGCAGTTCCGCGTGTCCGGCGAGCACATCGACGAGGTGCGCGCCCTGGCCCGCGAGGTGGCGAACAAGGTGCGGGCGAACCCCCACGTGGTCAACGTCCACCTGGACTGGGAGGAGCCGAGCAAGGTGGTGCGCCTGAACATCGACCAGGAACGCGCCCGCGCCCTGGGGGTGAGCACCGCCGACCTGTCGCGCTTCCTGCAGAGCTCGCTGACCGGCGCGCCGGTCAGCCACTACCGCGAAGGCAACGAGCTGATCGAGATCCTCCTGCGCGGCACCCAGGGCGAGCGCCAGCAGCTGGGCCTGCTGCCGAGCCTGGCGGTGCCCACCGAGAGCGGCAAGCGCGTGCCCCTGGCGCAGATCGCCGTGCTCGAGTACGGCTTCGAGGAAGGGGTGATCTGGCATCGCAACCGCCTGCCGACGGTCACCGTGCGCGCCGACATCTACGGCCAGCAGCAGCCGGTCACCCTGGTCAAGCAGATCCTGCCGACCCTGGAACCGATTCGCGCCGCGCTGCCGGACGGCTACCTGCTGGACGTCGGTGGCACCGTGGAGGACTCGACGCGCGGACAGCAGTCGGTGAACGCCGGCGTGCCGCTGTTCATCGTGGTGGTGCTGACCCTGTTGATGCTGCAGCTCAAGAGCTTCTCGCGCTCGGCCATGGTGTTCCTCACCGCGCCGCTGGGGCTGATCGGCGTGACCCTGTTCCTGCTGATCTTCCGCCAGCCGTTCGGCTTCGTCGCCATGCTCGGCACCATCGCCCTGTCCGGGATGATCATGCGCAACTCGGTGATCCTGGTCGACCAGATCGAGCAGGACATCGCCGCCGGCCTGGACCGCTGGCAGGCGATCATCGAGGCCACGGTGCGGCGCTTCCGGCCGATCGTGCTGACCGCCCTGGCGGCGGTGCTGGCGATGATCCCGCTGTCGCGCAGCATCTTCTTCGGGCCGATGGCGGTGGCCATCATGGGCGGCCTGATCGTCGCCACGGCGCTGACCCTGCTGTTCCTGCCGGCTCTCTATGCGGCCTGGTTCAGGGTCAAGCCGGCGCGCTGAGTGCCATGACTAGAAGCCCGGTCATCCGACCGGGCTTTTTTCTTGCCGCGTCACGGCGGCGTCGGGCCAGGCCCGGCGCCCTCGGCCGCGCATTGCTGCAGCCAGTCGATGAACAGCTGCAGGCGCATGGGCAGCGGCTCGCGCGCCGGGTGAACCAGGTAATAGGCGCAACCCCCGACCGGGGCGAAGCCGCCGAGCGGCAGCAGCAGCTCGCCGCGGGCGATGCGCTCGCGCACCAGCTGGTAGCGACCCATGGCGATACCGGCATGGTGGCTGGCAGCCAGGGCGCAGAGGTCGGAGCGATCGAAGCTGAGGCTGCGTTGCGGCAGTTCGAACGTCGTCCTCTGCTGTGCGGCCCACAGTTGCCACTCGGCGTCGCTGGCGGCGTTGTCCCAGGCCAGGGCATCGTGCAGCAGGGTGCAGTGGCGCAGGTTGCTTGGGTCCTCCAGCAGGCCGTGCTGGCGGGCATAGGCCGGACTGCACACCGGGGCGAGCCACTCCTCCAGCAGCCGCGTGGAGACCAGGCCGGGAAACTCGTCCCGGCTGTAGTACAGGGCCAGGTCGAGGTGCTGGGTGCGGAAGTCGATGCGGGCGTTGCCCACCCGGATATCCAGGGTGATCGCCGGGTAGCGCTGGGTGAACTCGGCCAGGCGCGGCACCAGCCAGCACTCGGCGAGGGAGGGGCGCACATAGATTGCCAGCGGCCCGGCGACTTCGGCGGCGGGGCCGTGCTGCAGGGCCTCGCGCAATTCGTCCAGAGTCTCCAGGAGAATGGCGAAGATGCGTTGGCCGTCCTCGGTCAGGCGGATCTGCCGCGGCAGGCGCTGGAACAGTTGCAGGCCCAGGCCGCGCTCCAGGCGGGCGATGCGGTGGCTGACGGCGCTCGGGGTCAGGCACAGCTCCTCGGCGGCACGGGCGAAGCTCAGATGCCGGGCCGCGGCCTGGAAGGTGTAGAGGTTGGCGAACTGGCTGCTGTTGAGCCCGGCGCCGAGGCGCGGTGGCAGGTTCAGCATGGCGGTGTCCTCGCGGTGGGGCGACAGCCTGGGCGCTCAGGCGCGTTCGGCCTGCAGCAGCGCCCGGCCTTGGCCCAGGTAGGCGGCCATCTCCGCCGCGGGCACCATGCTGCCGCCGGTGGCCCAGACCAGGTGGGTGGCGCGGGCCAGGCGCTCGGGCGTCAGCCCCAGGCGCTGGCGATAGCCCTGCTGTTCGCCCAGCACCTGCAGCATGCCCGGTACCCCGGCCAGCGCCGACGGCTCCAGGCGCTGGCCCTCGCTGCTTTCCATCAGCGCCAGCAGGCGGAACAGCTCCTCGTCGTCGATCGTGTAGTAGCCGTCGATCAGGCGCTGCATGGCGCGGCCGACGAAGCCGGACGGGCGGCCGACCGCCAGGCCGTCGGCGGCGGTGCGGTTGTCGATGCCGAAGTCCTGCACCGATACCGCCTCGTGCAGGCCGGTATGCACCCCGAGCAGCATGCAGGGCGAGTGGGTCGGCTCGGCGAACAGGCAGTGCACCGCATCGCCGAACGCCAGCTTGAGGCCGAAGGCCACCCCGCCGGGACCGCCGCCGACGCCGCAGGGCAGGTAGACGAACAGTGGATGCTCGGCGTCGACGCGGATGCCGGCGGCACGCAGCTGCTCCTTGAGGCGTTCGGCGGCCACCGCATAGCCGAGGAACAGGTCCGGCGAGTTCTCATCGTCGATGAAGTGGCAGAACGGATCGGCGCTGGCCTGCTTGCGCCCCTCGGCCACCGCCACGCCGTAGTCGCTGGCGTATTCGACCACGCTGACGCCGTGGGCGCGCAGTTTGTCCTTCTTCCACTGGCGGGCGTCGGCCGACATATGCACCGTGGCCTGGAAGCCCAGGCGCGCGGCCATGATGCCGATCGACAGGCCGAGATTGCCGGTGGAGCCGACGGCGATCCGGTGGCGCCCGAACAAGGCCTGGGCCGCCTCGCCATCGAGCGCCCGGTAGTCGCCCTCCAGGCGCAGCAGACCGGCGCCCAGGGCCAGGTCTTCGGCGTGCTTGAGCACCTCGTAGATGCCACCGCGGGCCTTGATCGAGCCGGAGATCGGCAAGTGACTGTCCTGCTTGAGCCACAGCGAGCCGTGCAGCGTCAGGCCGTAACGCGCGGCCAGGGCCGCCTGCAATTGCGCCACCGGGACCAGCGGCGACTCGATGATGCCGCCACTGGCCGCGGTCTCGGGGAAGGCCTGGGCGATGTAGGGCGCGAAGCGCGCCAGGCGTGCGCTGGCGGCGTCGACGTCGGCTTGGCTCAGACCGACGTCGCCCAGGGCCTCGGCCGTGGGGGCGATCCCCGGGTTGAACCAGCTGAGCGGCTGCAGCGCGACCAGCCGGGCGATCAGCGGGTAGTCCTGGAACCAGGTGGCGAGCGGTTTTCCGAGGGGCATGAGCGAACTCATCGAGAAGACTCCGAGGAGGATTGGGGCCACCTGGGCGATCCCGGTGGAGGCCCTATTAGACGCAGCAGTCGCTCTCCTGGCAAAGGATGCGTGTTCAGGCCATGGGTGATAACAGGTCAGCCACAAGCACAGTAAAAGGCCCGGCGAGTGCCGGGCGGGGGTGTCGCGCCGCCTTGGCTACGGCGGGAAAGGGGTGGACATCAGGGTGAAACGGCGGCGATCACTGAGATCTCCACCAAGAGCTCCGGGCTGGCCATCGAGGCCTCGACGCAGGCGCGCGCCGGGGCATGGCCGGCCGGCACCCAGTTGTCCCACACGGCGTTCATCTCGGCGAACAGGCTCATGTCCTTCAGGTACAGGGTGGCGGAGAGGATCTGCTCGCGGCTGCTGCCGACCGACTCCAGCAAGGTGTCGACCTTCGCCAGCATGGTGCGGGTCTGATCGGTTATGCCGGCGTTGCGGTCCTCGGCCACCTGTCCGCACAGGTAGACGGTGTGGTTGTGCACGACGATTCGGCTCATGCGCGCGCTGGTTTCGTAACGTGAAATGTTCATGACGACTCCTGTGTCGAGTGTGGGATGGGGATGCTTCGTGGTGGCCGCGCCGTTGTGCCGGGCGGTGCGAGGGGCCCGACCGGGCCGGGCAAGTCGAGTCGCTGGCTGGGCGTTGCGTTCGCTCGGGTTGCGCCGATGGCGCCGGCAACAGGCGGGGCTGAGCCCGCGCGGGCCTCAGCGAGGGTGCGGGGCCGCTCAGAGCGCGCCGAATACCTTCTTCGCCAGGCTGGTGGCCGCACCGGCGGGATTCTTGCGGATGCTCGCCTCCTGCTCGGCGATCATGGCGAACAGGCCGTCCAGCGCCTGTTCGGTGACATAGCCCTCGATATTGGCGTTCTTGGCGTCGAGCATGCCGAAGTTGGCCGCCTGGCCGGCGAAGGCGTTGTACTGCTGGGCCAGGCCGACCCGGTCGGTGGCCTGCTTGACGATGGGCAGGAAGCGCGCGCGAATCTGTTCGCGGCTGCTGCGGTCCAGGTACTGGGTGGCGGAGTCCTGCGGTCCGGTGAGGATGCCCTTGGCGTCCTGCACGGTCATCTTCTGCACCGCCTCGACCAGCAGCGCCTGGGCCTCGGGCACGGCAGCCTCGGCGGCGCGGTTCATGCTCAGCTCCAGCTGCTCGACCTGATTGCCCATGCCCATCAGCTTCATGGTCTGCGCCGCCTTGCCGAGGTTGCCCGGCAGCTCGATGCGTACCTGCGGGTTGTCGTTGAAGCCGCCGGGGGCGCCGAGCTGCCTGACCGCCACCTGGGCACCCTGGATCAGCGCGTCCTTGAGGCCGCCGCTGGCGTCCTGCTGGGTCAGGTCGGCGAGCGACAGGGCGAAGGCGCTGGCGGACAGGGCCAGGCCGGCGAGCAGTGTGGAAAGGCGCAGCATGGGGCGATCCTTTTGACGGAGGGCATGGGTCGAGCTTAGCGGAGCGGCAGGGCTGCGCAAACCCCGGCGTGGCGCCGCCCGGGCCGGTTGCAGGGCGGGCGCCCGCTATCCGCCGGCGCGGTGCCGCGGTTTGCGCTGGGGCGCCACAGGCGTTATTACTGAAAGGCCTTTACCGTTGCAAAGGCTGTCGACGCAATGCCCCAAGACCTCGAATTCAAGCTGCCCCCTGTGACCTGCAAGGAGGACGGCGAACCGCGCCGGGTCGGCATCGAGCTGGAGTTCACCGGCCTCACCCTGGAGCAGACCGCCGCCGCGGTGCAGGAAGCTCTGGGCGGTGAGCTGTCGCGAACCTCGGCCAGCGAGCGGGTTCTGCAGGTGGACGGCCTGGGCACCTTCAACATCGAACTGGACTGGGACTTTCTCAAGCGCCAGGCGCTCAAGGCCGAGGAGGAGGACGAGGGCGGCGCGCAGTGGATGGACCTGCTCAGCCAGGCGGCGAGCCTGGTGGTGCCACTGGAGGTGGTCTGTCCGCCCATCGCCATCGGCGAGCTGCATCGCCTGCACCGCATGGTCGACGGCCTGCGCCGGGCCGGGGCGGTGGGCACCGAGAATTCGCCACTGGCGGCCTTTGGCGTGCACCTCAACCCCGAGATACCGCGGCTCGAAGCGGCCACCATCGGTGCCTACCTGCGCGCCTTCGGCTTGCTGCAGTGGTGGCTGGTGGATGCCCATCGGGTGGACCTGTCGCGCAAGATCAGCCCCTACATCGACCTGTATCCGGAGGACTACGTGAAGTTGCTGGTCGAACAGGCGCCGCCCGCCATGGGGCAGCTGTTCGATGACTACCTCGAGCACAACGCCACGCGCAACCGCGCCCTGGACCTGCTGCCGTTGCTGGCGCAGATCGATGGCGAGCGGGTGCGCCAGACCGTGGTCGACCCCAAGATCAAGGCCCGGCCGACCTTCCACTACCGCCTGCCCAACTGTCAGATCGAGAAGGCCGACTGGTCCCTGGCCGGGTCGTGGAACCTCTGGTGGCTGGTCGAGCAGCTGGCCTCCCGGGAAGACGAGCTGCAGGCGCTCGGCGCGGCCTTCGTCGAGCATTGGCGGCCGCTGCTGGGGCTCAATCGTGGGGCATGGCTGGAGTACGTCGGACGATGGCTGAACGACCGCGGGTGGGGGTAACCGGCAACTCGCGCCGCTGGTCGCCGTCCTGGTGGTCGACCCGCCTGGCGCTGCGCCTGGCCGGCGCGCAGGCCGAGCGCATCAGCGTGCGCCATGCCGGCAGCGGCCGGCCGCTGAGCGCGCTGATCATCGGCGGCGGCGACGACATAGGGCCGGAGCACTACGGCGGCGAGATCACCGCCAAGGTGCGCAGCGATCCGGCGCGCGACGAGCTGGAGATGCGCTGGATCGAGCGGGCCCTGGAGCAGGGCATCCCGCTGCTCGGCATCTGCCGCGGCGCACAGCTGATCAACGTGGTGCTCGGCGGCAACCTGCACCAGGACATCCGCCCGATGCGCGTGCACACCTACAACCGCCCGGGCCTGCTGCCGACCAAGCAGGTGCGCGTCGATCCCGAGTCGAGGCTGGCCGGGCTCTGCGGCAAGCTCCGCCTGCGGGTTAACAGCCTGCATCATCAGGCGGTGCGCCACCCTGGCGAGGGGCTGCGGGTCGTGGCCTGGGACCTGGACAATATCGTCCAGGCGGTGGAGGCGGACGGCCGGCCGATCATCGGCGTGCAGTGGCATCCGGAGTACCTGTGCTACCTGCCGGCGCAGCTGGCGCTGTTTCGCTGGCTGGTCAGCGCGCGGGCATGAGGGGGCGGGCGCCGTGCGCATGATTTCCCCTCGCGTCGCCCTGGATACAAGTCGCTTGCCTTAGCGGCTCTTCACCTTTTCTTTACGAGCCTTTCACAGGCGCTGCGGCACAGTAACGCGGGCGTGTCGCCGTGAGAGACCGGTTCGCCCGGCAGTCAACGCGCCGCTGCTGTCGCCGTGGGTGATGCTCAGGGCCTTTGCCCGTGCGGCTTCGTCCAGGGGGCTCGATGCGGTCGGCGGCGCCCGTCCCTCGAACCCGCCAGCGCTCGCCGTCTGCCGGCAGCTGAACACCCTTTCCCCTATCCGTGAGCGGCAGTTACGCGATCGAGACGCTGCCGGCTCGCTGCGAGTCATATGACCATGAATAGACGAGTGCTGTGCTGCATCCTGACTTTCCTGCCGGGCATCGGCCTGGCGGCGCCCGCGCCGGATGCGTCGCGGTTTTCCTGGGAACACCTCGGCGCAGCCGCCGCTGGGGCGGCCCGGGAACCGGGCTCCTGGGGCCCCCTGGCTGCCGCCGTGGTGATCGCCGCGGGAGGCTGGGACAGGCAATGGCAGCATTCCGCAGCCAAGCATCAGTACCTGTTCGGCGAGGATGCCGAGGAGCGTAGCAACGACCTGATGGCCGCCAGCTCGCTGCTCTACGGCGTCAGCGCCCTGCTGGCGAAGCCGGCGGATGTCGGTGCCGCTCAGGTCTGGGAGTGGCGGGCGAGCAACCTGGCGGTGATGCTGGCCGACAAGGCCCTGGTCGACGGTCTGGTCGGTGAGTGGAAGAGCGCGTCCGGGCGCGACCGTCCGGACGGCATCGCCGACGATGCCTTTCCCTCCAGGCACAGCGCCACTGTGGCGACCCAGACCAGCCTGACCCGGCGCAATCTGGAGCATATCGACCTCGATCCCGACCTGCGCCAGCTGGCTTCCCTGGGGCTATACGGCGTCGACGGGCTGACCGCGCTGGCGCGCATCGAAGCGGACAAGCACTACCCGACCGACACCCTGGTCGGCATGGCCCTGGGCAGCTTTCTGGCCAACTTCAGCTACCGGCTGCTGCTCGAGTCGCCGCCCAGCCAGGACCTCAGCTTCGCCCTGCAGCCTTCGGCCGCGGGCCTGGCGCTTAGCACCCGTTTGCGCTTCTGAGTCGGCGCCCAGCTGGCCCCGAGGATTTTCACCGCCGATGCCCAGACCTGCTTTCGCCGGCGTGCTGCTGGAGTGGCGACGAATTTTTCACATCGCCCCGACATTCCGCCGACAGCGGCCCGCCTAGCCTGCGCACCTGTCCTGATTCTCGCCTAGGAACGATCGTGAACCACACTCGGCCAACCCCTGACGCTGCGCCCCCCTCGGCCGCCTGGACGCTCAGCGTCGGCCGCCCGCTGATGACCCTGCTGACGGCGCTCTGGCTGCTGCTGTTCAGCAACCTGTCGTTCTGGCGCGATGTCTGGCAGGGGGTGGGTGGCCTGGACAACGGCAACTGGCTGTTCCTGCTCAGCCTGCCGTTGTTCGCCTGGCTCTGGCTCTATCTGCTGCTCAGCCTGCTGGCCTGGGGGCGGATGACCAAGGCGGTGCTGGGCGTCATGCTGCTGGTCTCGGCGGTGGCCAGCTACTTCATGGGCCGCTACGGCATCGTTATCGACTCCAGCATGCTGACCAATGTGCTGCAGACCGACGGCGCCGAGGCCGCCGAGCTGCTCGGTTGGCGCCTGCTGGTCTGGCTGGCGCTGGTCGGTGGCTTGCCGCTGCTGGCGCTCAGCCGCCTGCGCAGCCGGCCGCGCGGCTGGCGTCGGGAGCTGGGCATCAAGCTGGGCAGCATGGCTTTGGCCCTGGTCTGCCTGCTGGGCATCGCCCTGAGCCAGTACCAGTCCTATGCCTCGCTGCTGCGCAACCACCACGAGCTGCGCCTGCTGCTGACGCCTTCCAATGTGCTGGCGGCGCTGCATGGCTACCTGCGCCGCGAGTTCCAGGCGCCGCCAAGCCTGCAGGTGATCGGCGCGGACGCCCATCGCCTGACCAGCGTCGGCGCCGCGCGCAAGCCGAGGCTCACCGTGCTGCTGGTCGGCGAGACCGCGCGGGCGGCGAACTTCTCGCTCAATGGCTATGCCCGCGAGACCAACCCGGAGCTGGCCAAGGCCGGGGTGATCAGCTTCAGCCACGTCAGCTCCTGTGGCACCGCCACGGCGGTGTCGGTGCCCTGCATGTTCCTCGAGGTCGGCCACGACCAGTACCGCGAGTCGATGTCGCGCAACCGCGAGGGCCTGCTCGACGTGCTGCAGCGTGCCGGGGTCAGGGTGTTGTGGCGCGACAACAATTCCGGCTGCAAGGGCGCGTGCGACCGGGTGCCGAGCGAGGACGTCTCGCACCTCGAGCTGGCCGATCTGTGCGCGGACGGCGAGTGCCACGACGAGGTGTTGCTCAGCGGCCTGCAGGGCTATCTCGACAAGCTGGACGACGACGCCGTGGTGGTGCTGCACATGAAGGGCAGCCATGGCCCGGCCTACTACAAGCGCTACCCGGCGGCCTTCGAGAAGTTCGCCCCGGTCTGTCGCAGCAACGAGCTGGACCAGTGTTCGAGCCAGAGCATCGTCAACGCCTATGACAACAGCCTGGCCTACACCGACCACGTGCTGGCGCAGACCGTCGCGCTGCTCAAGCGCAACGCCGCGCGCCTCGACACGGCCATGCTCTATGTCTCCGACCATGGCGAGTCCCTGGGCGAGGGCGGCCTCTACCTGCACGGACTGCCTTACGCCATGGCGCCCGACGAGCAGACCCATATCCCCATGGTGCTCTGGGTCTCGGAGGGCCTGCAGCAGCATGACGGCCTGCAGGCCCATTGCCTGGCGGGCCTGAAGGACCAGCGCCTGTCCCACGACAACCTGTTCCACTCGGTGCTGGGCCTGATGGCCGTGCAGACCTCGACCTACCGGCCCGAACGCGACCTGTTTCGCCAGTGCCTGGCGCCGCAGCAGGCCGCCGCGGAGCTGGACCGCGCGGCGAATGACGTCAACTAGCGCCGAGCCGCGCGTCTCGTCGGGCGGCGGCTCAGAGGCTGTCCTGGGCGTCCTCGCCGCGGTCCAGCGCCACCTGGCGGATCGACAGGCGCAGCTCGGCCGGCAGCACGCGCTTGGCGGCGCCCTCGACCAGCTCGCCCAGTTTCTCGTGGTGACCGAGCTTGCCGGCCTCGTCCTGGCGCAGCACGCCCTGTTCCTGCAGGGTCTGGATGAAGTGGCGGAACAGGCTCTTGTCGAAGAACTCCGGGGCATTGAGGCCGTGCAGGATCGACAGGCGCTGGGCCATCACCGTGCACAGGTCCTCCAGCTGCTCGGCGCTGATGACGTTCTGCCCGGCGTTGAGCAGCAGGGCGATGGCCATGTAGAAGCGCTGCAGGGTCTGGGCGATGGCCCGCGACAGCAGGGTCAGCAGGACGAACTGGCGCGAGCTCGGCGCCGGACGCACATAGACATCGTCCTCGACCTTGAGCAGGCCCTGCTCGACGAAGGCTTCCAGCCACTGATCGACGACGCTCTCCAGTTCCTCCACTTCCCAGCGGATAAACAGCTCGGCCTGCAGGTAGGGGTAGAGCGCCTCGGTGAAGCGCAGGATCTGCTCGCGGCTGATCCGCGCGCTGCTCTGGAAGAAGCTCGCCAGCAGCGCCGGCAGGGCGAAGATATGCAGCACGTTGTTGCGGTAGTAGGTCATCAGCACCGCGTTGTGCTCGTCCAGGTAGAGGATCTTGCCCAGGGCGTCGCGCTGCTCGGCGAGCAGGTCCATGCCCTTGACGTAGTCGATCAGCGCCTGGCCGTCGCCCTCCGGCAGGGTGGTGTGGGGCGAGTAGGGCACCCGGCGCAGCAGCGCCAGGTAGAGGTCGAGGACCCGCGCCAGGGCGTTGTCGTCCAGGGCCAGCTTGCTGGTAGACAGCAGCGCCAGGGCCACCAGGTTGACCGGGTTGACCGCCGCCGCCTCGTTGAGGCGTTGCGCCACCCGCGCGCCGAGGCGGCTGGTGGTGTCGTTCAGCCAGGCCGGGCGGAACTGCCCGGCGTAATCCTGCTCGCGCCAGCCCGGTTGCTGCTGGTCGAGGAACTCGGCCAGCTTGATCGGCTCGCCGAAATTCACCCAGACCTGGCCGAAGCGCTGCTTGAGCGCGCCGATGACCTTGAAGATGTCGAAGATCGACTCCTTCTTCTTGCTCGCCCCGCGCAACTCGCCCAGGTAGGTGCGGCCTTCGAGGACTCTTTCATAGCCGATATACACCGGCACGAACACCACCGGCAGGCGGTGGCTGCGCAGGAAGCTGCGCAGGGTGATGGCCAGCATGCCGGTCTTGGGCTGCAGCATGCGCCCGGTGCGCGAGCGCCCGCCCTCGACGAAGTACTCGACCGGGAAGCCCTTGCTGAACAGGCTGTGCAGGTATTCGTTGAACACCGCGGTGTACAGCGGATTGCCCTTGAAGGTGCGGCGCATGAAGAAGGCGCCACCGCGGCGCAGCAGGCCGCCGATCAGCGGCATGTTGAGGTTGATGCCGGCGGCGATGTGCGGCGGGGTCAGGCCGTTGCGAAACAGCAGGTAGGACAGCAGCAGGTAGTCGATATGGCTGCGGTGGCAGGGTACGTAGATCACCTCGTGGCCCTGGGCGACGTCCTGCACGCCCTCGATGTGGTTGACCCGGATGCCGTCGTAGATCTTGTTCCAGAACCAGCTGAGCACCAGCTCGAGGAAGCGGATGGCGGTGTAGGCGTAGTCCGAGGCGATCTCGTTGCCGTAGCGCAGCGCCTGGGCTTCGGCCTTTTCCAGGCTTATGCCGGCGCGCGCGCTTTCCTCGCTGATCGCCTGGCGTACCAGCGGGCCGTGCACCAGGCCCTTGACCAGGTTGCGCCGGTGCGACAGGTCCGGGCCGATGACCGCGCTCTTCTGGTTGCGGAAATGCACACGGAGCATGCGCTGGACCATGCGCAGGGTGCGCTCGTGGCCCTTGTCCTGCTCGACCAGCTCGCGCAGGTGAATGGGCGTGGAGAACTGCACGCGGGTCTTGCGCCCGAGGATCAGGATGCTGACCAGCCGGCGCAGGCGCCCGGTGACCGCCCAGCTGTCGGCGAACAGCAGCTTCCAGGGGCTGGTTTCGCGGTCCGGCGACTGCCCCCAGAACACGCTGACCGGCACGATCTGCGCATCGTCGACGGCGTTCTGCCGTAGCGCGCTCACCAGCCGCGCCAGGGTCGGCGAGCTGCCGCGCTTGTCCTGGCGGCCGAGCCAGTCCGGCTCCGGGGTCAGGTAGAAGAAAGCCGCCGGCTCCTCCAGGTCGCCGACCCGCACCGCCACTACCGGGCGCGGCAGGCCGGCCTTGCGGCATTCGCGGTCGACCACCGCCAGGTCGCTCAGCGACGGCTGCTGCAGCACGAAGAACACCGGCTTGCTGCGGTCGAGCTTGAGGGTGAAACCCGACTGGTTGATGGTTTCCGAGCGTACCCACAGGTACAGCAGGCGGCGCAGGGTGCCGAACACGAGGCGATGGAGCGGGGAGCGGGTCATACGGAATCTGCTGATGGTGTAAAACGAGCGATTGCTCGGGCCGGCTAGTGTGCCGTATCGCCGCCGCGCCGGCAAAAATCTTGTCGGGCGCCGCGCTGGGCGCGGCCGCGCAACATTTGCGCAAATTCCCGGTCTTGCACTGGCGAAGGCGGACTCCTTATAGTCCTGCGCGCATTCGAAGGGCCCGTCTCGCTGCTGTACGGGTAGCGGACAGGGTTTGACCGCGATGGTGAGAGACCATGATCGAGATAAGAAATCTTACGAAGCGTTTTGCACAGCACACGGCGGTGGACAACCTGTCCTTCCGCGTCCAGCCCGGTGAAGTGCTGGGCTTCCTCGGCCCCAACGGCGCCGGCAAGTCCACCACCATGAAGATGCTCACCGGCTTTCTCGCGCCGACCTCCGGCAGCGCCAGCATCCTCGGCTTCGATATCCAGAAGGACACCCGCCAGGCGCAGCGGCAGATCGGCTACCTGCCGGAAGGCGCGCCCTGCTACGGCGACATGACGGTGCAGGGTTTCCTGCAGTTCATCGCCGAGGTCCGCGGCTATCGCGGCCAGGAAAAGCAGCAGCGGGTGCAGCAGGCGGTGGCCCAGGTCGAGCTGGAGAAGGTCCTGGAGCAGTCCATCGAGACCCTGTCCAAGGGCTTCAAGCGCCGGGTCGGCCTGGCCCAGGCGATTCTTCACGATCCCAAGGTGCTGATTCTCGACGAGCCCACCGACGGCCTCGACCCGAACCAGAAGCATCAGGTGCGCAAGCTGATCCAGAGCCTGGCCCGGGACAAGATCGTGATCATCTCCACCCACATCCTCGAGGAGGTCTCGGCGGTCTGCACCCGCGCCGTGGTGATCGGCCACGGCCGGCTGCTGGCCGATGGCACGCCGCTGGAGTTGGAGAGCCGTTCGCGCTACCACCAGGCGGTGACCCTGCTGGCCGAGGAGCCGCTGGACCATGAGGCGCTGGCGGCGCTGCCCGGCGTGCTCGGGGTGGAGGCCAATGCCCTGGAGCACAGCCTCAGCGTGCTGGCCCGGCCGGGGGCGGTGATCTTTCCCCAGGTCAGTGGCTTGATCGCCGAGCGCGGCTGGAAGATCAAGGAGTTGAATGTCGAGCGCGGCCGCCTGGATGAGGTGTTCCGCAGCCTGACCCGCGGGGAGGTGGTATGAAGCAGTTGTCGGTGATCTTCAAACGCGAGCTGGCGAGCTACTTCGCCACGCCGCTGGCCTATGTGTTCATCGTGATCTTCCTGGTGCTGTCCGGGGTGTTCACCTTCTACCTGGGCGGCTTCTTCGAGAGCGGCCAGGCCAACCTGGCGCCGTTCTTCAACTTCCACCCCTGGCTGTACCTGTTCCTGGTCCCGGCCATCGCCATGCGCCTGTGGGCCGAGGAGCGCAAGTCTGGCTCCATCGAGCTGCTGATGACCCTGCCGATCAGCCGCTTCGAGGCGGTCACCGGCAAGTTCCTCGCCGCCTGGGTGTTCGCCGGCCTGGCGCTGCTGCTGACCTTCCCGATGATCATCACGGTCAACTACCTGGGCCAGCCGGACAACGGCGCGATCGTCACCGGCTACCTCGGCAGCTGGCTGCTGGCCGGCGCCTACCTGGCCATCGGCTCGTGCATGTCGGCCCTGGCGAAGAACCAGGTGATCGCCTTCATCCTCGCGGTGGGCCTGTGCTTCCTGTTCATCGTCAGCGGCTTCCCCATGGTCCTCGACGCCTTCAGCGGCTGGGCGCCGCAATGGCTGGTCGATGCCGTCGCCTCGTTGAGCTTCCTGACCCGTTTCGATGCCATCAGCAAGGGCGTGATCGACCTGCGCGACCTGCTGTATTTCCTCACCCTGATCGCCGCCTGGCTGGCCGCGACCGCGGTGGTCATCGACCTGAAGAAAGCCGACTGAGGACGCGCCCATGAAAAAGCTGATGGTATCCAGCGCCGGGCTTGTGCTCATCGCCCTGGCGTTTCTCGCCTTCAACCTGGTCTCCGGGCTCAGCCTGAGCGGCGCCCGCCTGGACCTGACCGAGCAGAAGCTCTACACCATTTCCACCGGCACCGAGCAGATCCTCGGCAGCCTGGAGGAGCCGATCGAGCTGAGCTTCTTCTACTCCGACAACACCGCCAAGGACCTGCCGGCGCTGCGCACCTACGCCAGGCGCGTCGAGGAAATGCTCAAGGCCTACCAGCGCGAGGCCGGCGACAAGCTGAAGCTGCAGATCATCGACCCGGCGCCGTTCTCCGAGGACGAGGACAAGGCCGCCGAGTTCGGCCTGCAGGCCATCCCGCTGCAGCAGGGCGGCGACTCGCTGTACTTCGGCCTGGCCGGCAAGAACGCCCGGGGCGACACCCAGGTCATCCCGTTCTTCGCCCTGGATCAGGAGGAGTTCCTCGAATACGAGCTCAGTCGCCTGGTGCAGAGCCTGGCCGAGCCCGAGCGGCCGGTGGTCGGCGTGCTCTCGGGGCTGCAGATCAACGGCGGCTTCGACATGATGGCGCGCCAGCCGACACCGCCGTGGATGGTCATGGAGGAGATCCGCCAGCTGTTCAAGATCGAGAGCCTGAAGCGCGACATCGACGCAATCCCCGAGCAGGTCTCGGTGCTGCTGCTGGTGCACCCGAAGCAGCTGCCGCAGCAGACCCTCTACGCCATCGACCAGTTCGTCCTGCGCGGCGGCAAGCTGCTGGCCTTCGTCGACCCGTTCAGCGAGGCCGACACCCAGGCCGAGATGCCCGGGGAGATGGCTGTCGACAAGTCCTCCGACCTGGCGCCGCTGTTCAAGGCCTGGGGCCTGCGCATGCTGCCCGATCAGGTGCTCGGCGACGGCGCCTACGCCATGTCCGTGAGCATGGGCCAGGGCGCGCGCCCGGTGCGCCACGCCGCCTGGCTTAGCCTGCCGAAGAATGCCCTGGATCAGGACGACATCAGCACCGCGGCGCTGGAGAACCTGACCGTGGCCAGCGCCGGCATGCTCGAGCCGCTGGAGGAGGCTAAGACCTCCTTCATCCCGCTGGTGCAAAGCTCGCCGTACGCCATGCCGTTCGATGTGAAGCGTTTCGGCCTGCTGCACAACCCCGAGGAGCTGATCCGCGACCTGCAGCCGACCGGCGAGCGCTACACCCTCGCCGCGCGCATCAGCGGTCCGGTGCAGTCGGCCTATCCGGACGGTATCGAGGGGCGCAAGGACGGCCTCAAGCAGGCGGACAACATCAACGTCATCGTGGTCGCCGACACCGACCTGCTGAGCGATCGCATGTGGGTGCGGGTGCAGGACTTCTTCGGCCAGCGCATCCCCCAGCCCTGGGCGGACAACGCCGGTTTCGCGATCAACGCCCTGGACAACCTGGCCGGCTCCGAGGCGCTGATCAGCGTGCGTTCGCGCGGCCGCTTCAGCCGCCCGTTCGAGGTGGTCGAGGCGCTGCAGCGCGAGGCCGAGGCGCGCTTCCGCGAGAAGGAGCAGACCCTGCAGGCACGCCTGGCCGATACCGAGCAGAAGCTCGCGGCGCTGCAGCGCAACGACGACCCGAGCACGACCCTGGAGCTGACTCCGGAAGAGCAGGCCACGGTGCAACAGTTCCTCCAGGAGAAGCTGAAGATCCGCAAGGAACTGCGTGAGGTGCGTTATCAGCTCAACGCCGATATCGAGGCACTGGGGCGAACCCTGAAGTTCGTCAATATCGCCCTGATGCCGTTGGCGTTGACGCTCGGGGTGCTGGCCCTGTGGCTGTGGCGTCGCCGCCGCCACGGCTGACGGCCATCTCGCGGGTCGGGCGGCGCCACGCCCGACCCGTCGGCAGGGTACCGGGCGAGCACCTGGCATGTCTTGTAAATAACGCTGCAGGCCTTGTCCTGTATGGCCTGCAGCCCATCCCAAAAAGTGCTTTTCAGGCCCCGGGCTTGCTTTATACTCCGGCAGCGGTCGTTGTTATAACGCCATCGTCAATACCCGCTCCTCGCTTACTTCGGCCAGGGTCGGATACGACTGGAGCAACGTTTGCGCCGGACCGTCGAAGCGCCTTTACGGGACAATAAAAAACTGCGAGTTGGAGAGTGTAGTAATGGCTGATCGTGAGACTGGAACCGTCAAATGGTTCAATGATTCCAAGGGATATGGCTTCATTCAGCGCGAGAGCGGCGCCGATGTGTTCGTGCACTATCGGGCTATCCGCGGTGAGGGCCACCGCTCCCTGGTCGAAGGGCAGAAGGTCGAGTTCGCCGTGACCCAGGGTCAGAAGGGCCTGCAGGCCGAAGACGTGTCCGCGCTCTGAGCGCCGGCGCCACAGTAAAAAGCCCGTCATCGACGGGCTTTTTTGTGCGCGGCTGAAAATGGCGGCCGGGCTCAGCCGGTGCGCCAGGTGATCTCCTCGACGCCATCGGCGCTGATGCGCATCCAGCGGTCGGCCTGCTCGTCGCTTTCCTCCTCCTGCCAGCCGCCGGGGGCGCAGCGCACCTCGACCTGCAGCGCGGCGAAGGCCGCCTGGGCGCAGGCCAGGTCGTCCGCCCAGGGCGTGGCGTCACTCTCCAGATAGAGGCTGTGCCATTTGCCGACGGCCTTCGGCAGCCAGGTCACTGGCACTTCCCCGGCGCGGCATTTGAAGGTCTGGCCCTTCTGTTGCCAGGGGGTGCAGGGGCCGAGTGCCTGCCCCAGCCATTCGGCGACGGCCTGGTGCTCGGCGTCCTTCAGGTAAATCTCGATATCCGGTTGGCGCATGGGGCAGGTCCCTAGAGTTTCTCGATCCAATCGTAGCGTATGGCGACGGTCACCTCGAACGGCGCGGCGATCACCGCGTTGCGCCGCTCGACGCTGGCGCGCCAGCCGTGGGGGGTCATGGCCAGCAGGTCGGCGCGGGCTTCGGCGCTGTCCAACTGCAGGGCGAAGCGCAGGGTTTCGCTGTGGGCCAGGCGCATGCCGTCGGGGATCAGTTCCAGATGCTTCTGATCGTCATAGTCGCGCACCTGGTCATAGAGTTTCTGGCGCAGCTCCAGCAGATGCTCGCGGCTCGGGCCCATGCGCAGCAGGCCGCCGCCGGGGGCGAGCAGGCGCCTGGCCTCCTGCCAGTCGAGCGGGCTGAATACGCTGGCCAGCAACTGGCAGCTGGAATCGCTCAGCGGCACCCGGGCCATGCTCGCCACCAGCCACTCGAGCTGGGTTGCGCGCTTGCAGGCGCGCTTGACCGCCTCGCGGGAGATGTCCAGGGCATAGCCCTGGGCCTGGGGCAGGGCCTCGGCGATCCGCGCGGTGTAATAGCCCTCGCCGCAGCCGATATCCAGCCAGCGGGCCGGGTTTCGCGCGGCGGCCAGTTCGGCCAGGCGCGTGGCCAGGGGCGCGTAGTGGCCGCCGTCGAGAAAGCGCCGCCGGGCCTCGACCATGGCGGCGTTGTCGCCGGGGTCGCGGCTGTTCTTGTGCTGCACCGGCAGCAGGTTCAGGTAGCCCTGGCGGGCGCGGTCGAAGCGATGGCCGGCCGCACAGACCACGCCGTTGTCGACCGCGCCCAGGGCGCCCTGGCAGATCGGGCAGGTGAGCATCAGGCGAGCAGCTTGACGAGGGTCTGGTAGTAGATCTCGGTCAGCACATCCAGGTCGCTGGCCAGCACCCGCTCGTTGATCTGGTGGATGGTTGCGTTGACCGGGCCGAGCTCGACCACCTGGGTGCCCAGGGTGGCGATAAAGCGTCCATCGGAAGTACCACCGGAGGTCGAGGGCGTGGTCTCGCGCCCGGTCACCGCCTTGATGCTGGCAGCCACCGCATCGAGCAGGGCGCCGGGCTCGGTGAGGAACGGCAGGCCAGACAATGCCCACTCCACGTGGTAGTCCAGGCCGTGCTTGTCGAGGATGGCTTCGACGCGCTTCTGCAGGCCCTCGACCGTGGACTCGGTGGAGAAGCGGAAGTTGAAGATCGCCTGCAGCTCGCCGGGAATCACGTTGGTCGCGCCGGTGCCCGAATTCAGGTTGGAGACCTGGAAGCTGGTCGGCGGGAAGAAGGCGTTGCCGTCGTCCCAGTGTTCGGCGGCCAGCTCGGCCAGGGCCGGGGCGGCCAGGTGGATGGGGTTCTTGGCCAGGTGCGGGTAGGCCACGTGGCCCTGCACGCCGCGCACCGTGAGCTTGGCGCCGAGGGAGCCGCGGCGGCCGTTCTTGACCACGTCGCCGACCAGCGAGGTGCTCGAGGGCTCGCCGACGATGCACCAGTCCAGGCGTTCCTGGCGCGCCGCCAGGCGCTCGATCACCGCCTTGGTGCCATGCTGGGCCGGGCCTTCCTCGTCGCTGGTGATGAGAAAGGCGATGCGCCCCTTGTGCTTGGGGTGGTCGGCGACGAAACGCTCCACCGCGATGATCATCGACGCCAGGCTGCCCTTCATGTCGGCGGCGCCGCGGCCGCAGAGCATGCCGTGTTCGTCGATCAGGGCGTCGAACGGCTGGTGCTGCCAAGCCTGCAACGGGCCGGTCGGGACCACGTCGGTGTGGCCGGCGAAGCACAGCACCGGACCGTCCTGCTCGCCGTGGCTGGCCCAGAAGTTGTCCACCTCCTCGATGCGCATCGGCTCGACCGCGAAGCCGACGGCTTGCAGGCGGCGCATCATCAGCTCCTGGCAGCCTTCGTCGACCGGCGTGACGGACGGGCGGCGGATCAGGTCGCAGGCGAGTTCCAGGGTGGCGGAAAGGGTCGGCGAGGGGGCGGTCATTGCGGCTCCAGGGCGGGGTCTAGCGGAAAGGCCGCCATCTTAAAGCAAAATGTCGTTCGATGGCCGCCGTCAGGCGCCGCAGTTCGTCCAGCTGAGTGGGTCAGAGCGCAGGCCCGGGTGGCCGCAGCCGCTGTGCGCACCGGTATAATGCGGGCCCGCTCGATTTCTGGCTGTTGAGGTGAGTAGATGCCGTTCGACGATCAACGCTTTGCTGGAATTGCCCGTCTGTACGGCCGCGAAGGTGCGGAGCGGCTGTTGGCCGCCCATGTCGCGGTGGTCGGCATCGGCGGCGTGGGTTCCTGGGCGGCGGAGGCGCTGGCGCGTTCGGGGGTCGGCGAAATCTCGCTGTTCGACCTGGACGATGTGTGCATCAGCAACACCAACCGCCAGGTGCACGCGCTGGACGGCGCGGTCGGCCAGGCCAAGGTCGAGGCCATGGCGGCGCGCATCCGCGCCATCAACCCGGCCTGCGTGGTGCACGCGGTGGCCGACTTCGTCACCCGCGAAACCATGGCCGAGTACATCACCGAGCAGTTCGACGCGGTGATCGACTGCATCGACAGCGTGGCCGCCAAGGCCGCGCTGATCGCCTGGTGCAAGCGGCGCAAGATCCAGATCGTCACCACCGGTGGCGCCGGCGGCCAGGTCGACCCGACGCAGATCCAGATCGCCGACCTCAACAAGACCTACAACGACCCCCTGGCGGCCAAGGTGCGCTCGATGCTGCGCCGCGACTACAACTTCTCGCGCACCCCGGGGCGCACCTACAGCGTGCCCTGTGTGTTCTCCACCGAGCAGCTGCGCTACCCCAAGCCGGACGGCACGGTGTGTCAGGCCAAGGGCTTCGTCGGCGAAGGGGTCAAGCTCGACTGCGCCGGTGGTTTCGGCGCGGTGATGATGGTCACCGCCAGCTTCGGTATGGCGGCGGTGGCCAAGACGGTGGACAAGCTGGTGGCCGGCGCACGGCGACCGGCCGAGCGCGTGGCGAAAACGTCCTAGTCTTCCGAGTGCTCCGCCGCCAGCTGGCGCATCCGCTGCAGCACGGCATTCAGGCCGTTGCTGCGTGAAGGCGACAGCTGGCGCGACAGGCCGAGCTGGGCGAACCAGTCCGCCAGGTCGACTTCGCCCAGTTGCGCGCCGCTGAGGCCATCGACCCGCGCGAGCAGCACCGCCAGCAGGCCGCGTAGCAGGCGGGCATCGCTGGCGGCGCGAAAGTGCCAGTGACCCTCCTGCTCCTCGCCCACCAGCCAAACCTGGCTTTCGCAGCCGTGCACCCGGTTGGCCTCGTTGCGCTCGTCCTCAGTCAGCGGCGTGAAGCGCTCGCCCCACTGCATCAGCAGGCGGGCGCGCTGTTCCCAGCCCGGGCATTGGGCGAAGGCGTCGAGCGCTTCCTGGGCACCGCAGGGGATACTCATCGCAGCAGCTCCAGGGCCCGGTCCAGGGCGGCGAAGAAGCGCTGCAGGTCGGTGCCGTCGTTGTACAGCCCCAGGGACACCCGCACCGCACCGGCCAGGCCCAGACTGCTGAGCAGCGGCATGGCGCAGTGATGGCCGGCGCGCACGGCGATGCCTTGGTCGGTCAGCAGGTGGGCGAGGTCGGCGTTGTGCACGCCGTCGACGACGAAGCTGGCCAGGGCCACCCGCGGGGCGCCGAGCAGCTGGATGCCGTCGCGGGCGGCCAGGCCGGCCAGCAGCTTGGCGTGCAGCGCCGCCTCGTGGCCGCTGACCGCGGCGGCGTCCAGCGCGTCCAGGTAGTCGAGGGCGGCGCCGAGGGCTATCACCCCGGCGATCGGCGGCGTGCCGGCCTCGAAACCCAGGGGGGCGCCGCGAAACTCGGCGTACTGGTAGTCGGCCAGGCGCACCATCTCGCCGCCGTACTGCCAGTGCGCGAGGCGGCGCAAGGCTTCGCGACTGCCGTAGAGCGCGCCGACCCCGTCCGGGCCGTAGAGCTTGTGACTGGAGAACACGTAGTAGTCGCAGCCCAGGGCCTGCACGTCATGGCGGCCGTGGACCACGCCCTGGGCGCCGTCGATCACGGACAGGGCCCCGTGGGCCCTGCCCAAGGCGATCAGCTCGGCCAGTGGCTGCCAGCAGCCGAGCACGTTGGACAGCTGGCTGAGTGCCAGCAGGCGGGTGCGCGGGCCGATCAGCTCGGCGGCCTGCTGCAGGTCGACCCGCCCCGCGTCGTCCAGGGGCAACACCACCAGCTTGAGTCCGCGGCGCAGCGCCAGCTGTTGCCAGGGCAGCAGGTTGGCGTGGTGTTCCGCAGCGCTGACGGCGATCTCGTCGCCGGCGCGGAACTCGGCCTCCAGGCCATAGGCCAGCAGGTTGAAGGCCTCGGTGGCGCCGCGGGTGAAGACGATCTGACTCGCTTCGGCGGCGTTCAGCCAGCTGGCGACCTTGTCGCGGGTCGCCTCGAAGGCGCGGGTGGCACGCTCGCCGGGCAGGTGCTGGGCACGGTGCACGTTGGCCGCGCCGCCGGCGTAGTAGCCGAGCAGGGCATCGAGTACCGCCTGGGGCTTCTGTGCGGTGGCGGCGCTGTCCAGGTAGGTCTGGCCCTCGGCTTCTAGCGCCAGGATGCCGGGGAAATCGGTGCGCCAGGGGGAAATCAGGGACATGGGGTTCAGGCCTGAAAAAGTCCCGAGAGTGCGGGGATGGTCATGTAGGGTGCGCCGTGCGCCCCCAGTGCTGAACCGCGCACGAAGGGTGCGCGCGGCACAGCCTGCTCGGGGTCAATTATGCGCGTGCAGGGCTTCGTTCAGCTCGATCGCCGACTTGTGGGTCTTGCACTCCACGGCGCCGGTCTGCGAGTTGCGGCGGAACAGCAGGTCCGGCTGGCCGGCCAGTTCGCGGGCCTTGACCAGCTTGACCAGCTGGCCCTGGTCGTCGAGCAGCGCCACCTTGGTGCCGGCGGTGACGTACAGGCCCGATTCCACGGTGTTGCGATCGCCCAGGGGGATGCCGATGCCGGCGTTGGCGCCGATCAGGCAGCCTTCGCCCACCGAGATCACGATGTTGCCGCCGCCGGACAGGGTGCCCATGGTCGAGCAGCCGCCACCCAGGTCCGAGCCCTTGCCGACGAATACCCCGGCCGACACGCGACCTTCGATCATGCCCGGGCCGGCGGTGCCGGCGTTGAAGTTGACGAAGCCCTCGTGCATCACCGTGGTGCCCTCGCCGATGTAGGCACCCAGGCGCACGCGGGCGGTGTCGGCGATGCGCACGCCGGCCGGCACCACGTAGTCGGTCATCTTCGGGAACTTGTCCACCGAGAACACTTCCAGCAGCTTGCCCTTCAGGCGCGCTTCCAGCTGGCGTTCGGCCAGTTCGGCGAGGTCCACCGCACCCTGGCTGGTCCAGGCGACGTTGGGCAGCAGCGGGAAGATGCCGGTCAGGTTGACGCCGTGGGGCTTGACCAGGCGGTGCGAGAGCAGGTGCAGCTTGAGGTAGGCCTCGGGGGTGCTGGCCGGCGCGGCGTCTTCGGCGAGGAAGGTGGCGACCAGGGGGTTGTGGCTTTCGGCCAGGCGGGTCAGCAGCTTGGCCTGCACGGGGTCGATGCCCTTCAGGGCCTCGGCCAGTTCGCCGGCCTGGGTGGTGGTGAAGGCGAGCGCCTGGTTGCCGCCGCTGTAGCCGAGCTTCTCGGCGGCCTTGGCGACCAGCTCGCTGGCCGGGTTGAGCAAAGGCTGCGCGTAGAACACTTCCAGCCAGGTGCCCTGGCGGTTCTGGGTGCCGACACCGAAGGCGACGCTGAAGAGTTGGGTGGACATGGGTTTTCCTCTTGCTGAATTAGGTTGGATCAGGCGGGCCGGCGGCTGAGCAGCAGGCCCAGGCCGGCGCCGCCCAATAGGGCGGCGCAGCCACGGTTGAACAGCTGCCGAGCCCGAGGCGCGGCGAGCAGGCGGCCGAGATGCAGCCCGGCCAGTGAGTAGAGCAGCACGGCCAGCCACTCCAGGAGCAGGAAGGCCAGGCCGAGGGCCGCGAACTGCAGCGCCACCGGCTGCTGCGGGTTGACGAACTGCGGCAGGAACGCGGTGAAGATCAGGATGGCCTTGGGGTTGCCGGCGGCGACCCAGAACTCCTGGCGACTCAGCGTCCACAGCGAACGGCTTGCTGCGCCGGCCCGGCCGTCGAGTTGCGCCGATGGCGCGCGCCACAATTGCAGCGCCAGCCAGAACAGGTAGGCCGCGCCGAGCAGCTTGATGGCCAGGAACAGGCTGGCCGAGGCCTGCAGCACCAGGGCCAGGCCGGATGCCGCCAGGGCGATCATGCCACTGAACGCCAGCAGCCGGCCACTGGCGGCCAGGCAGGCGACGCGCAGGCCCTGGCGGGCCGCGTTGTTCAGCGACAGCAGGTTGTTCGGTCCCGGCGCCAGGTTCAGGGCGAAGCAGGCGGGGATGAACAGCAACCAGGCGATCTCCATGGCGATGCTCCGTGGTTCAGGACAGCGCGGCAGCGTAGCGCTCGGGCTTGAAGCCGACCAGGGTCTTGTCACCCAGGTCCAGCACCGGACGCTTGATCATCGACGGCTGGGCCAGCATCAGTTCGATGGCCTTGGCCTGGTCGAGGTCGGCCTTCTGCGCCTCGTCGAGCTTGCGGAAGGTGGTGCCGGCGCGGTTGAGAATGGTCTCCCAGCCGTGCTCCTCGCACCACTGCTGCAGGCGCTCGCGGTCGATGCCGAGCGCCTTGTAGTCGTGAAAGGCATAGTCCACGCCGTGCTCGTCGAGCCAGGTGCGGGCTTTCTTCATGGTGTCGCAGGCTTTGATGCCAAACAGGGTCTTGCTCATGCTTGCAGGCTCTTCACGAATTCACGGATGCGCTCGGCGGCCTCGACGCACTCGGTCAGCGGCGCGACCAGGGCCATGCGCACGCGCCCGGCGCCCGGGTTGCAGCCCTCGACGCTGCGCGACAGGTAGGAGCCCGGCACCACGGTGACGTGCTCGCGGGCGAACAGTTCGCGGGTGAAGGTCTCGTCGTCCACCGGGGTCTTGGCCCACAGGTAGAAGCCGCCGTCGGGCCGCTGCACCTCGAGCACGCCGTCGAGGATCGCCAGCACCGCGTCGAACTTCTCGCGGTACAGGGCGCGATTGGCCCGCACATGCACCTCGTCGCTCCAGGCGGCGACGCTGGCCAGCTGGGTCTGCACCGGCATGGCGCAGCCATGGTAGGTACGATACAGCAGGAAGGCCTTGAGGATGTCGGCATCGCCGGCGACGAAGCCGGAGCGCAGGCCCGGCAGGTTCGAGCGCTTGGACAGGCTGTGGAACACCACGCAGCGGGCGAAATCGCTGCGGCCCAGCTCGGCGCAGGCGCTCAGCAGGCCGGCGGGCGGCTGCTGCTCGTCGAAGTACAGCTCGCTGTAGCACTCGTCGGCGGCGATGACGAAGTCGTACTGGTCGGCCAGGGCGATCAGCTTCTTCAGGGTGTCCAGGGGAATCAGCGCGCCGGTGGGGTTGCCCGGCGAGCACAGGAAGAGGATCTGGCAGCGCTGCCAGATGTCCGCCGGCACCGCGTCGAAGTCCGGGTTGAAGCCCTGTTCCTCCAGGCACGGCAGGTAGTGGGGCTGGGCACCGGCGAGCAGCGCCGCGCCCTCGTAGATCTGGTAGAAGGGGTTGGGGCTGACCACCAGGGCCTGCTCGTCGCGCCGGACCACGGCCTGGGTGAAGGCGAACAGCGCCTCGCGGGTGCCATTGACCGGCAGCACGTGGCGCGCCGGGTCGAGCCAGCCGCTCGGCAGGTTGAAACGCTGGCCGCACCAGTTGGCGATCGCCTCGCGCAGCGCCGGCACGCCCAGGGTGGTCGGGTAGACCGCCAGCTGGTCGAGGTTGGCGCTCAGGGCCTCGGCGACGAAGGCCGGCGAGCGATGCTTGGGCTCGCCGATCGACAGGGCGATGGCCTTCTTCTCGCTGGACGGCTGGGCGCCGGCCAGCAGGGCGCGGAGCTTCTCGAAGGGGTAGGGCTGCAACTGGTTCAACGCATCATTCATGGCAATTTCCTGGTACTGCTACGGCTTGCCGACGGGCCTAGTTGGGCACCGCGGCGGTGCAAGGCTGTCGGTCAGATACTGATTCGGTTGGGCTCGCTCAGCAGCTCGCTGGCTTCGGTGAGCTGGGCGACGATGGTTTCCTGCAGGCGCACGCACAGCGCCGGATCGGACAGCGGCTGGTTGTCCGCGTCGGTAACGAAGAACACGTCCTCCACCCGTTCGCCGAGGGTGGCGATCTTGGCATTCTGCACCGACAGGTCGAAATCGAGGAATATCCGCCCGACCCGCGCCAGCAGGCCGGGGCGGTCCGGGGCGGTCAGCTCGAGCACGGTCACCGGCCGCTGGGCGTCGTTGTAGATGGTCACCCGCGGCGGGAAGTCGAAATGCTTGAGCTGGCGCGGCACCCGGCGCTGGATGATGCTCGGGTACTCGTCCGGGTTCTTCAGCGCATCGATCAGGCCCTGGCGGATCTGGCGGATCCGCGCCGGGTTGTCGCCGATCGAGCCGCCTTCGCCCTCCAGCACTATATAGGTGTCGAGGGTGAACTGGCTGGTGGAGGTGAGAATCCGCGCGTCGTGGATGTTCAGGTTGAGCTGGGCCATCGCCGCCACGGTCACGGCGAAGAAGTCGTGTTGATCCTGGGCGTAGATGAAGATCTGGGTGCCGCCCTCGAACTCGCGCTGGGTGGTTTCCTTGATCAGCACCAGGGGGTTGCTGTTGTTGCCGTGCTGGAGGATCGCCTCGGTATGCCAGGCCACGTCGCCCGCCGTGTGGCGCAGGAAATAGTCGTCGCCGAGCTGCGCCCAGAGCTGTTCGGCATCGTCCTGGTCGGTGCCGCCGCGCACCAGGATGTCCAGGGCCGCGCCCTGGGTCAGGCGGATCTGCTCCTCGCGCTCCAGGCGATTCTCCAGGCCGCGGCGCAGGGCGCGCTTGGTCTCGGTGTAGAGCTGGCGCAGCAGACTGGCGCGCCAGGAGTTCCACAGGCTCGGGTTGGTGGCGTTGATGTCAGCCACGGTGAGCACGTAGAGGTAGTCCAGGTGGGTCTGGTCGCCGACGAACAGGGCGAAGTCATGGATCACCTGGGGGTCGGAGAGGTCCTTGCGCTGCGCGGTGGTGGACATCGTCAGGTGCTGCTGCACCAGCCAGACCACCAGCTTGGAGTCCCACTCGGGCAGTTGGTGGCGGGCACAGAAGACCTCAGCGTCCAGCGCGCCGAGCTCCGAGTGGTCGCCGCCGCGGCCCTTGCCGATGTCGTGGTAGAGCCCGGCCAGGTAGATCAGCTCGGGCTTGGGCAGCCTGTCGATCAGCTTGCTGGCCAGGGGGAACTTCTCCGCCAGCTCCGGCCACCTGAACTTGCGCAGGTGCTTGATCAGGTTGAGGGTGTGGGCGTCGACCGTGTAGATGTGGAACAGGTCGTGCTGCATCTGCCCGACGATGTGGCCGAACTCCGGCAGGTAGCGACCGAGGATGCCGTAGCGGTTCATCCGCCGCAGGTTGCGGTGGATGCCCTGGCCGCTCTTGAACAGCTCGATGAACAGGCTGGTGTTGCGGATGTCGTTGCGGAATTCGTCGTCGATCAGGTGGCGATGGTCGCGCAGCAGGCGGATGGTGTCGGCGCACACGCCGCGGATCTCGGTGTGCTGGGCCATCAGCACGAAGACCTCCATGATGGCGAACGGCGTGCGTTTGAAGACGTTCGGGTGGGTCACCTCGATATAGCCGTCGCGCACTTGGAAGCGACTGTTCAGCGGGCTCGCCGGCGCCTTTTCGCCGGCGCGCAGGATGACCTCCTCGAAGTGCTGTTTGATCAGGTCGCTGAGCTCGGCGATGCTCATCACCACCCGGTAGTACTTCTGCATGAAGCGCTCGATGGCCCGTTGGTTGCCGCTGCCTTCGAAGCCGAGCAGGGCCGCGACCTGGGCCTGGTGATCGAACAGCAGGCGGTCTTCGGCGCGGCCGGCGAGCATGTGCAGGGCGTAGCGCACACGCCAGAGGAACTCCTGGCTGGAGGCGAGCAGGGCCTGTTCACTCTCGAGGAGGAAGCCCTGGCCGACCATCGCGTGCAGGTTCAGCGTGCCGAAGTGGCGGCGGGCGACCCAGAGGATGTTCTGGATGTCGCGCAGGCCGCCGGGCGAGCCCTTGACGTTGGGTTCGAGGTTGTACTCGGTGTCGTTGTACTTGCGATGGCGGGCCCGCTGCTCCTCGCGCTTGGCCAGGAAGAACTGCTTGCTCGGCCACATCCGCTCGCTGCTGGTGACCTCCAGCATGCGCTGGCGCAGGCGTTCCGGGCCGGCGATGGTGCGGCTTTCCATCAGGTTGGTGATCACCGTCAGGTCGGCGCGGGCTTCCTCGGCGCACTCATCGACCGAGCGCACGCTCTGACCGACCTCCAGGCCGATGTCCCAGAGCAGGGTAAGGAAGTGCTCGATCGGCTCACGGAAGGTCTCGTGGTCGGCACTGTCGAGCAGAATCAGCAGGTCGATGTCGGAAAACGGGTGCAGCTCGCCGCGCCCGTAGCCGCCGACCGCTAGCAGGGCGATGTCGGCGTCCTCGCTCCAGTCCAGGCGACTCCAGGCCTCGCGCAGGATCTGATCGGCGAACCAGGCGCGATCCTCGACCAGACGGCGCACTTCGCGGCCCGCCCGAAAACGTGCGTCGAGCACGTCCTTGGCGCGGCGAATGGCCTTCTTGAAGGCAGCGATGGGGCTGGACTTCAGGGCCAGTTCCGCCTGGAACTGGCCGCGGTCGAACAATTCCGGGTCTACCTGCGGCATGCAACGGCTTTCCTATATGGGCGGCGGATCAGGCCGAGGTGCGGGCGATGGTGTCGTCGCTGCGCAACGTGAAGATCTCGTAGCCGTCGGCGGTGACCAGAATGGTGTGCTCCCACTGGGCCGAGAGCTTGCGGTCCTTGGTGATGGCGGTCCAGCCGTCGCCGAGCAGGCGGGTCTCCGCGCGGCCCTGGTTGATCATCGGCTCGATGGTGAAGGTCATGCCTTCCTTCAGTTCCATGCCGGTGCCGGCGCGGCCGTAGTGCAGGACCTGCGGCTCCTCGTGGAACACCTTGCCGATGCCGTGTCCGCAATATTCGCGCACCACCGAGAAGCCGTTCTTCTCGGCGTGCTTCTGGATCACTTCACCGATGTCGCCGAGGCGGGTGCCCGGGCGGACCAGTTCGATGCCCTTGTACATGCACTCCTGGGTGACCTTGGCCAGGCGCTCGGCCCACTCGGGCGCCTTGCCGACCATGAACATCTTGCTGGTGTCGCCGTGGTAGCCGTCCTTGATCACGGTGACGTCGATATTGACGACGTCACCGTCCTTGAGCGGCTTTTCATTGGGGATGCCGTGGCAGACCACATGGTTGACCGAGGTGCAGATCGACTTGGGGAAGCCCTTGTAGTTGAGCGGCGCGGGGATGGCCTGCTGCACGTTGACGATATAGTCATGGCAGATGCGGTCCAGCTCATCGGTGGTCACGCCGGGCTTGACGTGCTCGCCGATCATTTCCAGCACCTCGGCGGCCAGGCGGCCGGCCACGCGCATTTTCTCGATTTCTTCGGGCGTCTTGATGGTGACGGTCATGCGGTCTCTCTCGGCGCTCGGCGGCGCAAGGCAAAAAAAGGAAAGCCGGGATTCTATCAGAGAAGGCGACGACCGGCGGCATGGGCGAGGGCGCGGGGCTGGATGGTGGTGGAGCGCACCCGGGATTATCTGTCGTTGTGGGTAGCTTATGGGGCGCTGCTATGGTATAAAACGCGCCGCTTTCAGGGCTGCCAGCCCGAAGGCACAAACCCACACACGTATCGACACGGTTTCCTGGGTGCCCGCAAGGGTTGGAAATTGGGATGCGTGGAGGCCTAACCCGACTTATCAAGGAACTATCATGTCCCAAGTCAATATGCGCGATATGCTGAAGGCCGGTGTGCACTTCGGCCACCAGACCCGTTACTGGAACCCGAAAATGGGCAAGTACATTTTCGGCGCGCGCAACAAGATCCACATCATCAACCTGGAAAAAACCCTGCCGATGTTCAACGAGGCGCTGTCCTTCGTTGAGAAGCTGGCTGCGGGCAAGAACAAGATTCTGTTCGTCGGCACCAAGCGTTCCGCTGGCAAGATCGTTCGCGAAGAAGCCGCTCGTTGTGGCTCGCCGTTCGTCGATCACCGCTGGTTGGGCGGCATGCTGACCAACTACAAGACCATCCGCGCTTCGATCAAACGTCTGCGCGACCTGGAAACCCAGGCTCAGGACGGCACCTTCACCAAGCTGACCAAGAAAGAAGCCCTGATGCGCACCCGCGACCTGGAAAAACTGGATCGCAGCCTGGGTGGTATCAAGGACATGGGCGGCCTGCCGGACGCACTGTTCGTGATCGACGTCGACCACGAGCGCATCGCCATCACCGAAGCCAACAAGCTGGGCATCCCGGTCATCGGCGTGGTCGATACCAACAGCAGCCCGGAAGGTGTGGACTACATCATCCCGGGTAACGACGACGCCATTCGCGCCATCCAGCTGTACATGGGTGCCATGGCCGACGCCGTAGTGCGTGGTCGCAGCAACGCTGGCGGCGGCACCGACGAGTTCGTCGAAGAAGCCCCGGCCTCCGAAGCGGCTGAAGGCTAAGCGGTAAGCTTCTAGCGTTACTCGCTGCGCAAAAAGGGGGCTAGGCCCCCTTTTTGCCACTCACAGAATTAATTGCCCGGCCTGACGGGTGAAGTGGTTGAAGACCTATCCAAGAGGATTCGAACATGGCAGAGATTACTGCAGCCCTGGTTAAAGAACTGCGCGAGCGCACCGGCCAAGGCATGATGGAGTGCAAGAAGGCTCTGGTTGCCGCCGGTGGCGACATCGAGAAGGCCATCGACGACATGCGCGCTTCCGGCGCCATCAAGGCCGCCAAGAAGGCCGGCAACATCGCCGCCGAAGGTTCGATCGCCGTACGCGTCGAAGGCGGCCGTGGCCTGATCATCGAAGTCAACTCGCAGACCGACTTCCTGGCCCTGCAGGATGACTTCAAGGCGTTCGTCAAGGACAGCCTGAACGAAGCCTTCGAGCAGAACCTGACCGATGCCGCGCCGCTGATCGCTTCCCGCGAGTCCGCGCGCGAGGCGCTGGTTGCCAAGTGCGGCGAGAACGTCAACATCCGTCGCCTGACTGCCGTTTCCGGCGACACCGTCGGTGCCTACCTGCACGGCCACCGCATCGGTGTTCTGGTGGTCCTGAAGGGCGGCAACGACGAGCTGGCCAAGCACGTTGCCATGCACGTTGCTGCGTCCAACCCGGCTGTTGTCAGCCCGGATCAGGTTTCCGAAGAGCTGGTTGCCAAGGAGAAGGAAATCTTCCTGCAGCTCAACGCCGAGAAGATCGCCGGCAAGCCGGAAAACATCGTCGAGAACATGGTCAAGGGCCGTATCAACAAGTTCCTGGCCGAAGCCAGCCTGGTTGAGCAGGCGTTCATCATGGATCCGGAAGTCAAGGTCGGTGATCTGGTGAAGAAGGCCGGTGCCGAGATCGTTTCCTTCGTACGTTACGAAGTAGGCGAAGGCATCGAGAAGGCCGAGACCGACTTCGCTGCCGAAGTCGCTGCTCAGGTTGCTGCCAGCAAGCAGTAAACTGGTCTAGCAGTCTACTCAGGCTGTCGCCCCGAAGAGGCTGCCCGCTCGCGCGTGCGGCCTCTTTTTCGAAGTGGGACGGCAAATTGGCCTGGGGAGCGAGTCGCGGTGCTTGGCACCAAAGGCTCTGGGTGCGGTCAAAGCGCCCGATTACTGCGGGAATTTTCGCCCGCACAGAATTCAAACGCCGCAGGAGAGACTGGTAATGGCTCAGCAGGTGAGTGGTCGTCAACCGCGCTACAAGCGCATTCTGCTCAAACTTAGCGGCGAAGCGCTGATGGGCTCGGAAGATTTCGGCATCGACCCCAAGGTGCTCGATCGCATGGCCCTGGAAGTCGGCCAGCTGGTCGGCATCGGCGTGCAGGTCGGTCTGGTGATCGGCGGCGGCAACCTGTTCCGTGGCGCGGCCTTGAGTGCGGCGGGCATGGATCGGGTGACCGGCGACCATATGGGCATGCTGGCGACCGTGATGAACGCGCTGGCCATGCGCGATGCGCTGGAGCGCTCGAACATCCCGGCCATCGTCATGTCGGCGATCTCCATGGTCGGCGTGACCGATCACTACGATCGGCGCAAGGCGATGCGTCACCTGAAGACCGGCGAGGTGGTGATCTTTGCCGCCGGTACCGGCAATCCCTTCTTCACCACCGACTCGGCGGCCTGCCTGCGGGCCATCGAGGTCGATGCCGACGTCGTGTTGAAGGCGACCAAGGTCGATGGCGTATACACTGCCGATCCGTTCAAGGACCCGCATGCCGAGAAGTTCGAGCGCCTGACCTACGATGAGGTGCTCGACCGCAAGCTGGGGGTCATGGACCTGACGGCCATCTGCCTGTGTCGCGATCACCAGATGCCGCTGCGCGTTTTCAATATGAACAAGCCTGGCGCCCTGCTCAATGTGGTAGTCGGTGGCACCGAAGGCACTCTGATTGAGGAAGACAAGCAATGATCAACGAGATCAAGAAAGACGCCCAAGTGCGCATGCAGAAGAGCCTGGAATCCCTGGCCCATGCGTTTAGCCGTATCCGTACCGGCCAGGCTCATCCGAGCATCCTCGCCGGTGTCATGGTGCCCTATTACGGTACCGACACGCCGATCAATCAGGTCGCCAACGTGACCGTGAAGGACTCCCGCACCCTGCAGGTGGTGGCCTTCGAGCGCAACATGCTGGCGGCCGTGGACAAGGCGATCCAGAGCTCCGGTCTGGGCTTCAATCCGACCAACCTGGGTGAACTGCTGCTGGTGAGCATGCCGGCATTGACCGAGGAAACCCGCAAGGGCTTCACCAAGCAGGCGCGTGATGCCGCCGAAGACGCCCGTGTGGCGGTGCGCAACATTCGCCGTGACGCCCTGAGTCAGCTCAAGGATCTGGTCAAGGAGAAGGAAATCAGCGAGGACGAGGAGCGTCGCGCCGCCGATGAGGTGCAGAAGCTGACCGACAAGTTCGTCGCCGAAATCGACGCCGCGATGAAGCAGAAAGAAGCGGATCTGATGGCCGTCTGACGGTCAGGATATCGTCATGGAAAAGACCAGCCGCGGCGGCCAGTTAGCCGTGCCACGACACGTGGCGATCATCATGGACGGCAACAATCGCTGGGCGAGGAAGCGCTTGCTGCCTGGCGTGGCCGGGCACAAGGCGGGCGTCGACGCGGTGCGCGCGGTGATCGAGGTGTGCGCCGAGGCGGGGGTCGAGGTGCTGACCCTGTTTGCCTTCTCCAGTGAGAACTGGCAGCGTCCCGCCGACGAGGTGGGAGCGCTGATGGAGCTGTTTCTCGGCGCATTGCGCCGCGAGGCCAGGAAGCTCGACGAGAACGGCATCAGCCTGCGCATCATCGGCGATCGCTCGCGCTTTCATCCGGAACTGCAGGCGGCCATGCGCGAAGCCGAGGCGCAGACAGCCGGAGAGAAGCGCTTCATTCTGCAGATCGCCGCCAATTATGGCGGTCAGTGGGATATCGCCCAGGCCGCGCAACGCCTGGCTCGCGAGGTGCAGGGCGGGCATCTGCGGCCGGAGGACATCACTCCACAGCTGCTGCAGGGTTGCCTGGCGACCGGCGATCTGCCGCTGCCCGACCTGTGCATCCGTACGGGCGGCGAGCACCGCATCAGCAATTTCCTGCTATGGCAGCTGGCCTACAGCGAGCTGTACTTCTCCGACCTGTTCTGGCCGGACTTCAAGCACGAAGCCATGCGCAAGGCGCTGGCCGACTTCGCCAGGCGCCAGAGGCGCTTTGGTAGAACCAGTGAGCAGGTCGAAGCCGAGGCGCGCACTTAATGCTTAAACAACGAGTGATTACCGCGCTGGTGCTGTTGCCCATCGCGCTGGGCGGCTTTTTTCTGCTCGAGGGCGCGGCCTTTGCCCTGTTCATCGGCGCGGTGATCGGCTTGGGCGCCTGGGAGTGGGCGCGTCTCGCCGGGTTCGAAGGGCAGCCCCAGCGCGTCGCCTATGCGGCGCTGGTGGCGCTGTTGCTGTTCGGGCTGTACCACTTGCCCGGGCTGGCGGCTGGGGTTGTGGCGCTGGGCGTGCTCTGGTGGGGGCTGGCGACCCTGTTGGTTTTGGGTTACCCCGCCAGCAGTCGCTACTGGCAGGGCGCTGCGCGCAAGTTGCTGATCGGTCTGTTGATTCTGCTGCCGGCCTGGCAGGGCTTGGTGCTGTTCAAGCAGTGGCCGATGGCCAATGGCCTGATCCTGGCCGTGATGGTGCTGGTGTGGGCGGCCGATATCGGTGCCTATTTCTCCGGCAAGGCTTTTGGCAAGCGCAAGCTGGCCCCGCAGGTCAGTCCGGGCAAGAGCTGGGAGGGGCTGCTCGGCGGGTTGTTTGTCTGTCTGCTGTTGACCCTGGCGGTCGGGCTGTACCGCGGCTGGGGCGGCGCTTCGCTGTTGCTGGCCCTGGCGGGTGCCGTCGTGGTGGTGCTGATTTCGGTGGTCGGTGACCTGACCGAGAGCATGTTCAAGCGCCAATCCGGGGTCAAGGACAGCAGTAACCTGCTGCCCGGCCATGGCGGCGTGCTCGACCGTATCGACAGTCTGACTGCGGCGGTGCCGGTGTTTGCCGCGTTGCTGTGGCTGGCGGGCTGGGGGGTGCTGTGAGCGCCCCGCAGCAGGTCACCGTGCTGGGAGCCACCGGCTCCATTGGCCTCAGCACCCTCGATGTGATTGCCCGTCATCCCGAGCGCTATCGGGTCTTCGCCCTGTCGGGTCATAGCCGCATCGCCCAGCTCGAGGCCTTGTGCCTGCTCCATCGGCCGCGTTTCGCGGTGGTCGCCGATGAACACTCTGCCCGCCAGTTGCAGGGTGGCTTGCATGCCGCGGGATTGAGCACGCGGGTGCTCAGTGGCGAGGAGGGGCTGTGCCAGGTGGCCGGGCATGCGCAGGTGGATACCGTGATGGCGGCCATCGTCGGCGCGGCCGGACTCAAGCCGACCCTGGCGGCGGTCGAGGCCGGCAAGAAGGTGCTGCTGGCCAACAAGGAGGCGCTGGTGATGTCCGGCGCCTTGTTTATCGAGGCCGTACGCCGCAGTGGTGCGATCCTGTTGCCGATCGACAGCGAGCACAATGCGATTTTCCAGTGCCTGCCCGGCGATTATGGGCGCGGTCTGGAACAGGTCGGGGTGCGGCGCATCATGCTGACGGCCTCGGGTGGGCCGTTCCGCGAGACGCCGCTGGCTGAACTGGCGGCGGTTTCACCGGAGCAGGCCTGCGCTCACCCCAACTGGTCGATGGGGCGCAAGATCTCCGTGGATTCCGCGAGCATGATGAACAAGGGGCTGGAGCTGATCGAGGCCTGCTGGTTGTTCGATGCCCGACCGGAGCAGGTCGAGGTGGTGATTCATCCGCAGAGCGTGATCCATTCCCTGGTCGACTATGTCGACGGTTCGGTGCTGGCGCAGCTGGGCAATCCCGATATGCGCACGCCGATCAGCCACGCCCTGGCCTGGCCGCAGCGAATCGACTCGGGGGTGGCGCCGCTCGACTTGTTCGCCGTGGCGCGCCTGGACTTCCAGGCGCCCGATGAGCAGCGCTTTCCCTGCCTGCGTCTGGCCCGGGCGGCAGCCGAGGCCGGTGGTACTGCGCCGGCCATGCTCAATGCCGCCAACGAAGTGGCGGTGGCCGCCTTTCTCGACCGGCGCATTCGCTTCCCCGATATCGCGAGTATCATCGACCAGGTGCTGAACACAGAGCCGGTGGTTGCGGTCGAAAGCCTGGAAACGGTGTTGGCGGCCGACCTGCAGGCGCGTCAACTGGCCAGCCAATGGCTGAGTCGCCGTGGTTAAGCGGCGCGGAGAAGCCCTATGAGTACGCTGTATATGATTATCGGCACCCTGGTTGCGCTTGGGGTGCTGGTGACTTTCCATGAGTTCGGCCACTTCTGGGTGGCGCGGCGTTGCGGGGTCAAGGTCCTGCGCTTTTCGGTCGGCTTCGGCACGCCGCTGCTGCGCTGGCATGATCGCCAGGGCACCGAGTTCGTAATCGCCGCCATTCCCCTGGGCGGCTACGTCAAGATGCTCGATGAGCGCGAGGGCGAGGTGCCGCCCGCGCAGCTCGACCAGTCGTTCAATCGCAAGGATGTGCGCCAGCGGATTGCCATAGTGTCCGCCGGTCCCATCGCAAACTTCCTCCTCGCGTTGCTGTTCTTCTGGCTGGTGGCCATGCTCGGCAGCCTGCAGGTACGCCCGGTGATCGGCGCGGTCGAGAGCGGCAGCCTGGCCGCCCAGGCCGGTTTGCAGGCTGGCCAGGAGATCGTCGCGGTAAACGACGAACCGACCGGTGGTTGGGCGGCGGTCAATCTGCAGCTGGTGCGGCGGCTGGGGGAGAGTGGCAGCCTGCCGGTCACCGTGCGTGAGCCGGGCTCGACGCTCGAGAGTCCGCGGCACATCGTCCTGGCCGACTGGCTGCAGGGCGTCGATCAGCCGGACCCCATTGCTTCCCTGGGGATTCGGCCGTGGCGGCCGACCTTGGAGCCAGTGCTGGCGCAGCTGGACGACAAGGGCCCGGCCAAGGCCGCCGGGCTGCAAGTTGGCGACCGCATCCTGGCGCTGGATGACGAGGTACTCGAGGACTGGCAGCAGCTAGTCGATCGCGTGCGCGCCATGCCGGGCCAGGCCGTGCGCCTGCTGATCGAGCGCCAGGGGCATGAGCGCGAGATCGCCCTGACGCTTGCCGTGCGCGGCGAGGGCGAAGCGCGCAGCGGCTATCTCGGCGCTGGCGTGGCGGGGGGCGAATGGCCGCCCGAGATGCTCCGCGAAGTCAGCTTCGGGCCGCTCGAGGCGGTTGGCGAGGCGCTCTCGCGTACCTGGACCATGAGCCTGCTGACCCTTGATTCGTTGAGGAAAATGCTGTTCGGCGAGCTCTCGGTAAAAAACTTGAGCGGGCCGATAACCATTGCTAAAGTGGCGGGCGCTTCGGCTGAGTCGGGTCTGGGGGATTTCCTGAACTTCCTCGCCTACCTGAGCATAAGTCTGGGGGTTCTCAATTTGTTGCCAATCCCCGTGCTGGATGGGGGGCATCTGCTTTTTTATCTGGTCGAGTGGGCGCGCGGTCGTCCGCTGTCGGAACGGGTGCAGGGTTGGGGGATGCAGATCGGCATCAGCTTGGTGATAGGGGTGATGCTGCTGGCCCTGGTCAACGATCTCAGTCGGCTGTAATTGCTACTGAATTACAAATCTGTCGCCCCGAGCGACAGATTTTTTATTGTCAGTTGAAATAAGAAAGGACTTCATGAAACGTCTGCTGCTACCTGCGGTGCTTGCCGCATTGATGATCGCCGAAGTTCACGCCGAGTCCTTCACTATCTCCGATATTCGCGTCAACGGCCTCCAGCGGGTCTCCGCCGGCAGCGTGTTCGGTGCCTTGCCGCTGAATGTCGGCGAGCAGGTCGATGACCGCAGCCTGGTGGAAGCCACTCGCGAACTGTTCAAGACCGGTTTCTTCCAGGATATCCAGTTGGGTCGCGATGGCGACGTGCTGGTCATCACCCTGGTGGAGCGCCCGTCTATCTCCAGCATCGAGATCGACGGCAACAAGGCAATCACCAGCGAAGACCTGCTCAAGGGGCTCAACCAATCCGGCCTGGCGGAAGGCGAGATCTTCCAGCGGGCGACCCTCGAAGGTGTGCGCAACGAGTTGCAGCGCCAGTACGTGGCCCAGGGTCGCTACTCCGCGGAGATCGAGACCGAAGTGATTCCGCAGCCGCGCAACCGCGTGGCGTTGAAGATCAATATCAATGAAGGCTCGGTCGCGGCCATTCAGCATATCAACGTGGTGGGTAACAGCGTCTTCGCCGACGAAGACCTGATCGACCTGTTCGAGCTGAAAACCAGCAACTGGCTGTCGTTCTTCAAGAATGATGACAAGTATGCCCGGGAAAAACTTTCCGGCGACTTGGAGCGCCTGCGTTCCTACTATCTGGACCGCGGCTACATCAACATGGATATCTCTTCCACTCAGGTGTCCATCACCCCCGACAAGAAGCACGTCTACATCACGGTCAACGTCGATGAGGGGCAGAAGTACAGCGTGCGTGAAGTCAAGCTGGCCGGCGATCTGAAGGTGCCGGAGGAGGACATTCGCAGCCTGCTGCTGGTCAAGGAAGGCCAGGTGTTCTCGCGCAAGGTGATGACCACCACGTCTGAGCTGATCACCCGTCGCCTGGGTAACGAAGGCTATACCTTTGCCAACGTCAACGGCGTTCCAGAAGCCCATGACGAAGATGGCACGGTCTCCATCACCTTCGTCGTCGACCCGGGCAAGCGCGCCTACGTCAACCGCATCAACTTCCGTGGCAACACCAAGACCGAAGACGAAGTGCTGCGTCGGGAAATGCGCCAGATGGAAGGCGGTTGGGCCTCGACCTACCTGATCGACCAGTCCAAGACCCGCCTGGAGCGTCTCGGCTACTTCAAGGAAGTCAACGTCGAAACCCCGCCGGTGCCGGGCAGCGATGACCAGATCGACGTCAATTACAGCGTCGAGGAACAGGCTTCCGGCTCGATCACCGCCAGCGTTGGCTTCGCCCAGAACGCCGGCCTGATCCTTGGCGGCTCGATCAGCCAGAGCAACTTCCTCGGTACCGGCAACAAGGTCAGCGTCGGCCTGAATCGCAGCGAGTACCAGACCAGCTACAACTTCGGCTTCGTCGATCCCTACTGGACGGCGGATGGCGTCAGCCTGGGTTACAACGCCTTCTACCGCACCACCGACTATGACGAGCTCGATACTCAGGTCTCCAGCTTCGCGGTGGACAGTCTCGGTGCAGGTGTGAGCATCGGTTATCCCATCAGCGAAACCTCGCGCCTGACCTATGGCCTGACCGTCCAGCAGGACACGCTCAATACCGGTGTCTTCACTGTCGACGAGATCTTCAAGTTCATCGAGCAGGAAGGCGACAACTACCTGAACCTCAAGGCCTCGGTGGGCTGGTCGGAGTCGACCCTGAACCGTGGCGTGCTGGCGACGCGTGGCCATTCTCAGAGTCTGGTGTTTGAAACCACTGTGCCGGGCAGCGACCTGTCGTTCTACAAGGTCGACTACCGTGGACAGATCTTCAAGCCGCTGAGCAACACCTATACCCTGCGCCTGCACACCCAGCTGGGCTACGGCGACAGCTACGGCTCCACCGCCGAGTTGCCGTTCTACGAGAACTACTACGCCGGCGGTTTCAATTCGGTGCGTGGTTTCGACGACAGCAGCCTGGGGCCGCGCAGTACGCCGAGCAAGGGAACCAATCCAGGAACCCAGCTTGATCCCGATCAGGATCCGCTGCCCTTCGGCGGTAACGTGCTGGTTCAGGGTGGTGTCGAGCTGCTGTTCCCGATGCCCTTCGTCAAGGATCAACGTTCGCTGCGTACAGCACTGTTCTGGGATGTGGGTAACGTCTTCGACACCAGCTGTGGCAAGACCCAGACCAGTTGTCATGGCATCGATGCTGGCGAGCTGGCCAGCTCCGTCGGTGTCGGCCTGACCTGGATCACCGCGCTGGGGCCCTTGAGCTTCAGTCTGGCGATGCCGGTGGTCAAGCCAGACGACGCCGACACCCAGGTATTCCAGTTCTCCCTCGGCCAGACCTTCTAAGCGGCTGGCCTCTGAACAACAACGGTTTTTTGCAGGAGTTGCATCGTGCGTAAGTTGACTCAACTGGTTCTGTTAAGTGCGGCCCTGCTGGCGATGCCGGCCTTCGCCGAAATGAAGGTGGCGGTGCTCAACTATCAAATGGCGCTGCTCGAGTCCGATGCGGCCAAGCGTTACGCCGTGGATGCCGAGAAGAAGTTTGGCCCGCAGCTGAACAAGCTCAAGACCCTGGAAGGCGACGCCAAGCGCATCCAGGATCGCCTGGTCAAGGACGGCGAGAAGATGCAGACCGCCGAACGCGAGCGCCTGGAGCTGGAATTCAAGCAGAAGGCCCGTGATTTCCAGTTCCAGTCCAAGGAGCTGAACGAAGCCAAGGCCATAGCCGATCGCGACATGCTGAAGAAGCTCAAGCCGAACCTGGACAAGGCAGTCGAGGAAGTGATCAAGAAGGGCAACTACGACCTGGTGCTCGAGCGTGGCGCAGTGATCGATGTCAAACCCCAATTCGACATCACGCTGCAGGTCATCGAGCGCATGAATCAGATGCGTTGAGCATGAAGGCGCCGCTCTTTACCCTCGGTCAGTTGGCCGAGCGCCTGGGCGCCACCCTGCGTGGCGCCGAAGGCAAGCCGATCAGTGGCCTGGCGACCTTGCAGGAAGCCGGCCCGGATCAGCTGAGCTTTCTGGCCAATCCGCAATACCGCAAGTACCTGGCTGACTGCCAGGCCGGCGCCGTGCTGCTGACCGCAGCCGACGCCGAGGGGTTCGCCGGCGACGCCCTGATCGTCGCCAATCCCTACCTGGCCTACGCCGAGATCTCCCATCTGTTCGACCGCAAGCCGCAGCGGCTCGCCGGCGTGCATCCGACCGCATCGATTGCCGCGGACGCGCAGATCGACGCCAGCGCCAGCATCGGCGCCTACGTGGTGGTCGAAAGCGGTGCGCAGATCGGCGCCGGCGTGACCCTGGGCGCGCACTGCGTGGTCGGCGCGCGTTCGGTCATCGGTGAGGGCGGTTGGCTGGCGCCACGGGTGACCCTGTATCACGACGTGCGCATCGGCAAGCGGGTGGTGATCCAGTCGGGCGCGGTGATCGGCGGCGAGGGCTTCGGCTTCGCCAACGAGAAGGGTGTCTGGCAGAAGATCGCGCAGATCGGCGGGGTGCTGATCGGCGATGATGTCGAGATCGGCGCCAATACCACCATCGACCGCGGCGCGCTGGCCGACACCCTGATCGGCAACGGCGTGAAGCTGGATAACCAGATCATGATCGCGCACAACGTGCAGATCGGCGACAACACGGCCATGGCCGGCTGTGCGGGCATTTCCGGCAGCACCAAGATCGGCAAGAACTGCATGATCGCCGGCGGCGTGGGCATGGTGGGGCATATCGAGGTCTGCGACGGGGTGTTTGTCACCGGCATGACCATGGTCACCCGCTCTATCACCGAACCTGGCTCCTATTCCTCCGGTACGGCCATGCAGCCGGCCGGGGAATGGAGGAAGAGTGCGGCACGCATTCGTCAGTTGGACGAGATGGCACGGCGTCTGAAAGAACTGGAAAAACAGTTGGCGGCCGTGACCTCGGGCGGCAATGCCTCATCTGATGCCTGAGCCCGGCGGACGCCGGCTCCCCTCTTTTTACTACAGGCTTCTCTGGACATGATGGACATCAACGAAATTCGCGAATACCTGCCGCATCGCTATCCGTTCCTGCTGGTGGACCGGGTCGCCGAGCTGGATGTTGAAGGCAAGTGCATTCGTGCCTATAAGAATGTCAGCATCAATGAGCCGTTCTTCAACGGGCATTTTCCCGAGCATCCGATCATGCCTGGTGTGTTGATCATCGAAGCCATGGCCCAGGCCGCCGGTATCCTGGGCTTCAAGATGATGGGGGCCAGGCCTTCCGATGGTACGCTGTACTACTTCGTCGGCTCGGACAAGCTGCGCTTCCGCCAGCCCGTGGTGCCCGGTGATCAGCTGATGCTCGAGGCCAGGTTCCTCAGCACCAAGCGAGGCATCTGGAAGTTCGAGTGCCAGGCCACCGTCGATGGCAAGGAAGTCTGCTCGGCCGAGATCATCTGTGCGGAACGCAAACTATGAGTTTGATTGACCCTCGCGCCATCATCGACCCCAGCGCCAAGCTGGCGGACGACGTGGTCGTCGGTCCCTGGTCGATTGTCGGCGCCGATGTGGAAATCGGCGCGGGCACGGTGATCGGCCCGCATGTGGTGCTCAAGGGGCCGACCCGGATCGGTGAGCACAATCGCATCTTCCAGTTTTCCTCGATCGGTGAAGACACGCCCGACCTGAAGTACAAGGGCGAACCCACGCGCCTGGTGATTGGCGACCACAACGTGATTCGCGAAGGGGTCAGCATCCACCGTGGCACGGTGCAGGATCGCAGCGAAACCACCATCGGCGATCACAATCTGATCATGGCCTACGCGCATATCGGCCACGACAGTGTCATTGCCAACCATTGCATTCTGGTGAACAACACCGCTCTGGCCGGGCATGTCCATGTCGGCGACTGGGCGATTCTCTCCGGCTACACCCTGGTGCATCAGTACTGCCATATCGGCGCGCACAGCTTCTCCGGCATGGGTACGGCCATCGGCAAGGATGTACCGGCCTATGTCACGGTCTTCGGCAACCCCGCCGAGGCACGCAGCATGAACTTCGAAGGCATGCGCCGTCGCGGTTTCAGCACCGAGGCCATCGCCGCGCTGCGGCGTGCCTACAAGACCGTGTATCGCCAGGGACTGACGGTCGAGCAGGCGCTGGCCGAGCTGGCCGAGCCTTCGGCGCAGTTCCCCGAGGTCGCGCTGTTTCGCGACTCGATCCAGGCCTCGAAACGCGGCATCACCCGTTAATCCATGACTCAGGTATTGCGCGTCGCACTGGTGGCTGGCGAAGCCTCGGGTGACATTCTCGGTGTCGGCCTGATGCAGGCGCTTAAGGCGCGGCATCCTCGGGTCGAGTTCATCGGCATCGGCGGGCCACGGATGGAAGCCGAGGGGCTGAAGTCCTACTTCCCCATGGAGCGCCTGGCGGTGATGGGGCTGGTCGAGGTGCTCGGCCGCCTGCCGGAGTTGCTGGCGCGCCGCCGACGCCTGCTGCGTGATCTGATTGCCGCCAGGCCGGACGTGTTCATCGGCATCGATGCCCCGGACTTCAACCTCGATCTCGAGCTCAAGCTGCGTCGCGCCGGGATCAAGACCGTGCACTATGTCAGCCCCTCGGTCTGGGCCTGGCGGCAGAAGCGGGTATTGAAGATCCGTCAGGGCTGCGACCTGATGCTGACCCTGTTCCCCTTCGAGGCGCAGTTCTACGACGCTCAGCAGGTGCCGGTGCGTTTCGTCGGTCACCCCCTGGCCGATGCCATCCCCCTGGACGCCGATCGTGCAGCGGCGCGCCTGGCCCTCGACCTTCCCGTCGATGGTCCGGTGGTGGCCCTGCTGCCGGGCAGCCGCGGCGGCGAGGTGGCGCGCCTGGGCGCTCTGTTCCTCGATGCCGCCTCGCGCCTTCGGGCCCTGCGTCCCGGCATTCGCTTCGTGCTGCCCAGCGCCAGTCCCGAGCGGCGTGCCCAGCTCGAGCAGATGTTGGTAGGCAGGGACCTGCCTCTGACCCTGCTCGACGGCCGTTCCCACGAGGCGTTGGCCGCCTGCGACGCGGTGCTGATCGCCTCCGGTACCGCGACCCTGGAGGCGCTGCTGTACAAGCGGCCGATGGTGGTGGCCTACCGGGTCGCGCCGTTGACCTACCGGATACTCAAGCGCCTGGTAAAGAGCCCCTATATCTCATTGCCCAATCTGCTGGCCGAGCGCCTCTTGGTGCCCGAGCTGATCCAGGACGCGGCCACTCCCGAGGCCCTGGCCCAGCACGTGGCGCCGCTACTGGGAGACGGCGAGGTGCAGACCGAAAGCTTCGACCTGATCCATCGCGCGCTGCGCCGTGACGCGTCCGCCCAGGCCGCCGATGCCGTGCTCAATCTGGTCGGACGCGCCTGATGCAGCTGGGGCTGGATTTCACCCAGGTGCAGGAGCTGGTCGCCGGCGTCGACGAGGTCGGCCGTGGCCCGCTGTGCGGCGCGGTGGTCACCGCGGCGGTGATTCTCGACCCGCAGCGACCGATCGTCGGCCTGAACGACTCGAAGAAGCTCACTGAGGCGCGACGCGAGCGGTTGTTCGAGGAGATTCAGGAGAAGGCCCTGGCCTGGTGTGTCGCCCGCGCCGAGGTCGAGGAGATCGATCGGCTGAATATCCTGCAGGCCACCATGCTGGCCATGCAGCGCGCGGTCGAAGGGCTGAGCGTCAGGCCCAGGCTGGCCCTGATCGACGGTAATCGCTGTCCGCGCCTGCAGGTGCCGAGCGCCGCCGTGGTCAAGGGCGACAGCCAGGTGCCGGCGATCGCCGCCGCGTCGATCCTGGCCAAGGTCAGTCGCGATCGCGAGATGCAGCAGCTCGACCTGCTGTACCCCGGCTACGGCATCGCCGGGCACAAGGGCTATCCCACCCCGACCCACCTGGAGGCCCTGCGCCGTCTGGGGCCGACACCGATACACCGGCGCTCCTTCGCCCCGGTTCGCGCACTGCTGGAGCCCTGAGGGCGTCTACGCGCCGCTCGCGGGCCAGGCGCCTGCGGTCAGCTGAGCCGGGTTGCGCGTCTCTGGTCTTTATCCCCGAGCCCGGTACAATCCGGGCCTTGTCGTTTTCGTGTTCTGCATAGGCTTGCCATGACCGTTTCCTTCGTCCACCTGCGTCTGCATTCCGAGTACTCCCTGGTCGACGGCCTGGTGCGGGTCAAGCCGCTGATCAAGGCCACCGCAGGCGCCGGTATGCCGGCGGTGGCGATTACCGACATGAGCAACATGTGCGCCCTGGTGAAGTTCTACAAGGCAGCCATGGGCGCCGGGATCAAGCCGATCTGCGGCGCCGACATCTGGCTGGCCAGTCCCGACGAGGACGGCCCCCTGAGCCGCATGACCCTGCTGGCGATGAACGCCAAGGGGTATCGCAACCTCACCGAGCTGATCTCGCGCGGCTGGATGGAGGGGCAGAGCAACGACCTGGTGATCATCCAGCGCGACTGGGTCAAGGCCGCCTCCGAGGGCCTTATCGCCCTGTCCGGGGCGAAGGAGGGCGAGGTCGGGCATGCCCTGCTCGAGGGCGATCAGGCTGAGGCCGAGGCGCGGCTGCGCGAGTGGCTGGAGGTCTTTCCCGGGCGCTTCTACCTGGAGGTGCAGCGCACCAACCGGGTCAACGACGAGGAACACCTGCATGCCGCCGTCGCCCTGGGCGAGCGGCTCGGTGCGCCCCTGGTGGCGACCAACGACGTGCGCTTCATCAAGCAGGAAGACTTCGCCGCCCACGAGACCCGCGTGTGCATCGGCGAAGGCCGCTCCCTGGACGATCCGCGGCGCCTGCGTACCTATTCGGACCAGCAGTACCTGAAGACCCCGGAAGAGATGTGGGAGCTGTTCAGCGACCTGCCCGAAGCGCTGGAAAACTCGGTGGAGATCGCCAGGCGCTGCAACATCGAGGTCCAGCTCGGCACCTACTTCCTGCCGAACTTCCCGATCCCCGATGGCATGACCATGGACGAGTACTTCCGCAAGGTCTCCTTCGATGGCCTGGAAGAGCGTTTGGCCGTGCTGCTGCCGCCGGACACGCCGGACTACGAGGCGAAGAAGCAGGTCTATGTCGATCGCCTGAACTTCGAGCTGGACATCATCATCCAGATGGGATTTCCCGGCTACTTCCTCATCGTTATGGACTTCATCCAGTGGGCGAAGAACAACGGCGTGCCGGTCGGCCCGGGGCGGGGCTCGGGCGCTGGCTCGTTGGTGGCCTATGTACAGAAGATCACCGACCTCGATCCGCTTGCCTACGACCTGCTGTTCGAGCGCTTCCTCAACCCCGAGCGGGTGTCGATGCCCGACTTCGACGTCGACTTCTGCATGGACGGCCGCGACCGGGTGATCGACTACGTCGCCGAGAAATACGGGCGCAACGCGGTGAGTCAGATCATCACCTTCGGCTCCATGGCGGCCAAGGCGGTGGTCCGCGACGTGGCCCGGGCCCAGGGCAAGTCCTATGGCCTGGCCGATCGCCTGTCGAAGATGATCCCCTTCGAGGTCGGCATGACCCTGGAGAAGGCCTACGAGCAGGAGGAAGCGCTGCGCGACTTCCTCAAGGTCGATGAGGAGGCCGCGGAAATCTGGGAGATGTCGCTCAAGCTCGAGGGCATCACCCGCGGTACCGGCAAGCACGCCGGTGGCGTGGTGATCGCGCCGACCAAGCTCACCGACTTCTCGCCGATCGCCTGTGACGAAGAGGGCGGTGGCCTGGTGACCCAGTTCGACAAGGACGATGTCGAGGCCGCCGGCCTGGTCAAGTTCGACTTCCTCGGCCTGCGTACCCTGACCATCATCAAGTGGGCGATGGAAACGATCAACCGCGAGCAGGCCAAGAAGAATCTTCCGCCGCTGAACATCGACTTCATCCCGCTGGATGACAAGCCGACCTTCCAGATGCTGCAGAAAGCCGAGACCACCGCGGTGTTCCAGCTCGAATCGCGCGGGATGAAGGAGCTGATCAAGAAGCTCAAGCCCGACTGCTTGGAAGACCTCATCGCCCTGGTGGCGCTGTTCCGCCCCGGCCCGCTGCAGTCGGGCATGGTCGACGACTTCATCAACCGCAAGCACGGCCGCGCCGAGCTGGCCTACCCGCACCCGGACTACCAGTACGAAGGCCTCAAGCCGGTGCTGGCGCCGACCTACGGCATCATCCTGTATCAGGAACAGGTGATGCAGATCGCCCAGGTCATGGCCGGCTACACCCTAGGCGGCGCCGACATGCTGCGCCGCGCCATGGGCAAGAAGAAACCCGAGGAGATGGCCAAGCAGCGCGGCGGCTTTATCGAGGGCTGCGCCAACAACGGCATCGACGCCGACCTGGCGGGCAACATCTTCGACCTGGTGGAAAAGTTCGCCGGCTACGGCTTCAATAAGTCGCACTCGGCCGCCTACGGCCTGGTTTCCTACCAGACCGCCTGGCTCAAGGCCCATCACCCGGCGCCGTTCATGGCCGCGGTGCTCTCGGCGGACATGCATAACACCGACAAGGTGGTGACCCTGATCGAGGAGTGCCGCAGCATGAAGCTGCGCCTCGACGCGCCGGACGTGAACACTTCGGACTTCAAGTTCACCGTCAACGATGACGGCCGTATCGTCTACGGCCTCGGTGCGATCAAGGGGGTCGGCGAGGGGCCGGTGGAGGCCATCGTCGAGTCGCGTCGCGAGGGCCCGTTCAAGGACCTGTTCGATTTCTGTTCGCGGGTCGACCTCAAGCGCATCAACAAGCGCACCCTCGAGGCGCTGATCCGCAGCGGCGCCCTGGATCGCCTGGGTCCGCATTTTCATGACGAGATCAAGGCCTACCACGCCAACATCGATCGCAACCGCGCGGTGCTGCTGGCGGCCATGGAAGAGGCGGTGCAGGCCGCCGAACAGACCGCGCGCAGCCACGACAGTGGCCACATGGACCTGTTCGGCGGGGTCTTCGCCGATGCCGAGACCGACGTCTACGCCAACCATCTAAAGGCTCGCGAGTTGACCCTCAAGGAGCGTCTGAAGGGCGAGAAGGATACCCTCGGCCTGTACCTGACTGGTCATCCGATTGACGAGTACGAGGGCGAGGTGCGCCGATTCGCCCGCCAGCGCATCGTCGACCTCAAGCCGGCCCGTGACAGCCAGACGGTGGCTGGGCTGATCGTCGCCCTGCGGGTGATGAAGAACAAGAAGGGCGACAAGATGGGCTTCATCACCCTCGACGACCGTTCTGGACGGATCGAGGCCTCGCTGTTCGCCGACGCCTTCGCCGGCGCCCAGGCGCTGCTGCAGACCGACGCCCTGGTGGTGGTCGAGGGCGAGGTGAGCAACGACGACTTCTCCGGCGGCCTGCGCCTGCGTGCCAAGCGTGTGATGAGCCTGGAGGAGGCGCGCACCGGCCTGGCCGAAAGCCTGCGCCTGAAGGTCGCCAGCGCGACCCTCAAGGGCGACCGCCTGCGCTGGCTGGCCGAGCTGTGCAGCCGTCATCGCGGCGCCTGCCCGATCACCCTCGATTACACTGGCGAGGAGGCCAAGGCGCTGCTGCAGTTCGGCGAAAGCTGGCGAATCGACCCGGCCGACAGCCTGATTCAGGCATTGCGTGACCAGTTCGGGCGAGACAACGTCTTCCTGCACTACCGCTGATAGACGAGGCCGCGCCTCGCCAGTTGGCCCGACACACTATTGGGTGTCGACCTCGATGCGCCTGATCCCTTAAGGTAGGGCGCGAAACGGATACAGCTCCCCGGCCGCTTGGCCGTCGACGCAAGACGGATGACTATGAACCCGAACTTTCTCGATTTCGAACAGCCGATCGCCGACCTGCAAGCCAAGATCGAAGAGCTTCGCTTGGTGGGTAATGACAACGCGTTGAACATCAACGAAGAGATCGCCCGCCTGCAGGACAAGAGCAGCGCCCTGACCGAAAGCATTTTCGGCAACCTGACCAGCTGGCAGATCGCCCAGCTCGCCCGTCATCCGCGCCGCCCCTATACCCTCGACTATCTGCAGCACATCTTCACCGAGTTCGATGAACTGCATGGCGACCGCCATTTCTCCGATGACGCCGCGATCGTCGGTGGCGTGGCGCGTCTGGACGGCGAGCCGGTGATGGTCATCGGTCACCAGAAGGGCCGCGATGTGCGCGAGAAGGTCCGGCGCAACTTCGGCATGCCGCGTCCGGAAGGCTACCGCAAGGCCTGCCGCCTGATGGAGATGGCCGAGCGCTTCAAGATGCCGATCCTCACCTTCATCGACACCCCAGGCGCCTATCCGGGTATCGACGCCGAAGAGCGCGGGCAGAGCGAGGCCATCGCCTGGAACTTGCGCGTGATGGCGCGCCTGAAGACCCCGATCATCGCCACCGTGATCGGCGAGGGCGGTTCCGGCGGGGCCCTGGCGATCGGCGTGTGCGACCGTCTGAACATGCTGCAGTACTCGACCTACTCGGTGATTTCCCCGGAAGGCTGTGCCTCGATCCTGTGGAAAACCGCGGAGAAGGCGCCGGATGCTGCCGAGGCCATGGGCATCACCGCCGAGCGCCTGAAGGGCCTGGGCATCGTCGACAAGGTCATCGCCGAGCCCCTGGGTGGCGCTCACAGCGATCCGGTCGCAGCGGCCGAGTCGATCCGCCAGGAGCTGAAGGCCCAGCTGGCGACCCTGAAGAAGCTCGATACCGCCGAGCTGCTGGCCCGTCGCTATGAGCGCCTGATGAGCTACGGCGTCGCCTAAATGAGTCTGCACGCCAAGGTGCTGGGGAATCTGGCTCCTTGGCGTGCTGCGCCGGCCTGGCGCGTGGCCTTTTCCGGTGGCCTGGACTCCACCGTGCTGCTCCATCTGCTGGCTGAGCTCGCGCAACGCGAGGTCCTGCCGCCTCTTTCCGCCATCCATATCCAGCACGGCCTGCAGGCTGCGGCCGAGGCCTGGCCGGCACATTGTCGGCGGGTGTGCGATCGGCTGGGGATTGCCTTGCAGGTCCGGTCTGTCGAGGTGAAACCGGGTGCCAGCCTCGAGCGCGCCGCGCGCGAGGCGCGCTATGCCGCCTTTGCCGCGGCGCTGGGGGGCGGCGAGGTGCTGCTCAGCGCCCAGCATCGCGATGATCAGGCCGAAACCCTGCTGTTTCGCCTGCTGCGCGGTGCCGGCGTGCGCGGTCTGGCGGGCATGCCACAGAGCCGGCCGCTGGGAATGGGCCAGCTGCTGCGCCCGCTGCTGCACTGTTCGCGCGCCGAGCTGGAGGCCTACGCCGCCGAGCGGTGCCTGTCCTGGGTCGAGGACCCGTCCAACGCCGATGGGCGTTTTTCGCGCAACTACCTGCGTCATCGGGTGATGCCGATGCTGGCGGCGCGCTGGCCCCAGGCGGCCGCCAACATGGCGCGCAGTGCCGCGCTGCTGGGGGAGTCCACGCAGCTGCTCGATGAGCTGGCGCAACTGGACCTGGCGCCGGCGCTGGCGCCCAGTCCATTGACCTGGCTGCCATTGCCGAGCCTGGCCTTGGCCTCGTTGCGCACCCTCAGCCCGGCGCGCCAGCGCAACGCGCTGCGCTACTGGCTGCGCGAGCGGACGCCGATGCCGGATGTCGAGCACTGGGCGGGCTGGGACGCGCTGCTCTCGGCCGCCGGCGACGCGGCGCCGATCTGGCGCCTGGCGAGCGGTGAGCTGCGTCGTGCCGACGAGCAGCTGTGGTGGCTTTCCGGTGACTGGCTGCGAGCGCCGGCGGCGCCTTCGGTTGTGCCGCAGATCAATCAAGCGCTGGAACTGCCGGGTAATGGCTGTGTGCGTATCGATGGCAGCCTCGGCGGCGCAGGCCAGTGGCGCCTGGCCTATCGCCAGGGGGGCGAGGTGATGAATCTGCCTGGTCGCGGCCATCGAGATCTCAAGCGCCTGCTCAACGAACGTCAGGTGCCGGCCTTCGTTCGCGGTCGTTTGCCGCTGTTGCTGTGTGACGGCGAGGTGCGGGCGGTGGCCAATCTGCCCGGATTGGACGGACCGCTCGACGACCAGTGGCGGCTCAGTTGGCAGCCGCCATCCAGCGATCCGGGTTTGAGCTGATAAGGCCTTTCCGGTAGACTACGCTCCCGTCTTATCAGAGCTTTTGCTGACTCCCTTTCCTCGCGAAAACCGGAGTCGGCGATGGCTTGCCAATTGCGGCAATTCCGTGATTGGAGCTTCGGCTTTCCTTCGCTTTCCCCGGCGGCGCTGACCGCTTAAACGCAGACTTCTAGGGTTTTTCATGACGCGCTACATCTTCGTCACGGGTGGTGTTGTTTCTTCTTTGGGGAAAGGCATCGCCTCGGCTTCATTGGCGGCCATCCTGGAGGCGCGGGGCCTGAAGGTCACGATGCTCAAGCTGGACCCCTATATCAACGTCGATCCGGGCACCATGAGCCCGTTCCAGCACGGCGAGGTGTTCGTCACCCACGACGGCGCCGAGACCGACCTCGACCTGGGCCACTACGAGCGGTTCATCCGCACCACCATGACCCAGAACAACAACTTCACCACCGGCCGCGTCTACGAAGACGTGCTGCGCAAGGAGCGCCGTGGTGATTACCTGGGCGCCACCATTCAGGTCATTCCGCACATCACCGACGAGATCAAGCGCCGCATCATCAAGGGCGCCGGCGCTGCCGACGTGGCCATGGTCGAGATCGGCGGTACGGTCGGCGACATCGAGTCGCAGCCGTTCCTCGAGGCCATCCGCCAGCTGCGCGTGGAAGTGGGCGCCAAGCGCGCCATGCTGATGCACTTGACCCTGGTGCCCTACATCGCCACCGCCGGCGAGACCAAGACCAAGCCGACCCAGCACTCTGTGAAGGAGCTGCGCTCCATCGGCCTGCAGCCGGACGTACTGGTGTGCCGCTCCGACCATCCGGTCGATGTGTCTTCGCGGCGCAAGATCGCCCTGTTCACCAACGTCGAAGAGCGTGCGGTGATCAGCCTGGAAGATGTCGACACCATCTACAAGATCCCTTCGGTGCTGCATGCCCAGGGCCTGGACGACTTCGTCGTCGAGCGTTTCGGCCTGGACTGCGGCGGTGCCGACCTGTCCGAGTGGGACCGCGTGGTCGACGCCAAGCTCAACCCCGAGCGCGAAGTCAATATCGCCATGGTCGGCAAGTACATGGAGCTGCTGGATGCCTACAAGTCGCTGATCGAGGCGATGAGCCATGCCGGCATCCAGAACCGCACCAAGGTCAACCTGCGCTATATCGATTCCGAAGACATCGAAAACCAGGGCACCTCGCTGCTGGAAGGCGTCGATGCCATCCTGGTCCCCGGCGGCTTCGGCCTGCGTGGCGTGGAAGGCAAGATCAAGACCGTGCAGTACGCCCGTGAGAACAAGATTCCCTACCTGGGCATCTGCCTCGGCATGCAGGTCGCGGTGATCGAATTCGCCCGCAACGTGCTGGGCTGGCAGGACGCCAACTCCACCGAATTCGACAGCGGCAGCGGCCATCCGGTGGTCGGCCTGATCACCGAGTGGCAGGACGCCACCGGCGCCACCGAGCAGCGCACCGAAGCCTCCGACCTCGGCGGCACCATGCGCCTGGGCGCCCAGGATTGCCAGCTGGAAAGCGGCTCCCAGGTGCGTGAGTGCTACGGCCAGGATGTGATCGTCGAGCGCCATCGTCATCGCTACGAGGTCAACAACAACCTGCTGCCGCAGCTGATCGAGGCCGGCCTCAAGGTCACCGGGCGCTCCGGCGACGGCGCGCTGGTGGAAGTGGTCGAGGCGCCGGATCACCCGTGGTTCGTCGCCTGCCAGTTCCACCCCGAGTTCACCTCGACGCCGCGTGACGGCCACCCGCTGTTCAGTGGCTTCGTCAATGCCGCGCTGGCGCAGCAAGCAAAGAAGGCCTGAGGACATGACGCAGAAGACTATTCGCGTCGGCGCGATCGAGATCGCCAACGACAAGCCCATGGTGCTGTTCGGCGGCATCAACGTCCTCGAGTCGCGCGATCTGGCCATGCAGGCCTGCGAGGAATACGTGCGGGTCACCGAGAAACTCGGTATTCCCTACGTGTTCAAGGCCAGCTTCGACAAGGCCAACCGTTCTTCGGTGGCCTCGTTCCGTGGCCCGGGCCTGGACGAGGGGCTGAAGATCTTCGAGGAAGTGAAGAAGACCTTCGGCGTGCCGGTGATCACCGACGTGCATGAGCCCTATCAGGCACAGCCGGTCGCCGAGGTCTGCGACATCATCCAGCTGCCGGCCTTCCTCTCGCGGCAGACCGACCTGGTGGTGGCCATGGCCAAGACCGGCGCGGTGGTCAACATCAAGAAAGCCCAGTTCCTCGCGCCCCAGGAAATGAAGCACATCCTGGCCAAGTGCGTGGAAGCCGGCAACGACCAGCTGATCCTCTGCGAGCGCGGCACCTCGTTCGGCTACAACAACCTGGTGGTGGACATGCTCGGCTTCGGCATCATGAAGCAGTTCGACTACCCGGTGTTCTTCGACGTCACCCATGCCCTGCAGATGCCCGGCGGTCGCGCCGACTCTGCCGCAGGAAGGCGTGGCCAGGTCACCGACCTGGCCAAGGCGGGTATGAGCCAGGGCCTGGCCGGCCTGTTCCTCGAGGCCCATCCGGATCCGGACAACGCCAAGTGCGACGGCCCGTGCGCGTTGCGCCTGGACAAGCTGGAGCCGTTCCTCACTCAGCTCAAGCAGCTGGATGATCTGGTCAAGAGCTTCGCACCGATCGAGACTGCCTGACGCGGTGGTTTCCCGGTAAGGTGCTAGTTGTATACAGTTTTGTTTGTTAGCCGGTACAATTTTCTCGTCTGTCCATTTGGCAACGGGCAATGGCTGTCCAGTCCGGCGCTATCCTTTCGTCAACTTTTGGAGTGCTCAACGCAATGGCAAAGATCGTCGACATCAAAGGCCGTGAGGTTCTCGACTCCCGTGGCAACCCGACCGTGGAAGCCGATGTGATCCTCGAGGGCGGCATCATCGGCAGCGCCTGTGCGCCGTCCGGTGCCTCCACCGGTTCGCGTGAAGCGCTGGAGCTGCGTGATGGCGACAAGAGCCGTTACCTGGGCAAGGGCGTGCTCAAGGCCGTGGCCAACATCAACGGTCCGATCCGTGACCTGCTGCTCGGCAAAGACGCCGTCGACCAGCAGACCCTGGACCGCGCGATGATCGAGCTCGACGGTACCGAGAACAAGGCCAGCCTGGGCGCCAACGCCATCCTCGCCGTGTCCCTGGCCGCCGCCAAGGCCGCCGCCCAGGCCAAGGGCGTGCCACTGTACGCGCACATCGCCGACCTCAACGGCACGCCGGGCCAGTACTCCATGCCGGTGCCGATGATGAACATCATCAACGGCGGCGAGCACGCCGATAACAACGTCGATATCCAGGAGTTCATGGTTCAGCCGGTCGGCGCCAAGACCTTCTCCGACGCCCTGCGCATGGGCACCGAGATCTTCCATCACCTCAAGGCCGTGCTCAAGGCGCGTGGCCTGAGCACCTCGGTGGGCGACGAGGGCGGCTTCGCGCCGAACCTGGCCTCCAACGAGGACGCCCTGGCGGCCATCGCCGAAGCCGTGGCCAATGCCGGCTACAAGCTGGGCGACGACGTCACCCTGGCCCTGGACTGCGCTTCCAGCGAGTTCTACAAGAACGGCCAATACGACCTGGCCGGCGAAGGCAAGGTGTTCGACGCCGCCGGTTTCGCCGACTACCTGGCCGGCCTGTCCCAGCGTTACCCGATCATCTCCATCGAAGACGGCATGGACGAGTCCGACTGGGCCGGCTGGAAGGTGCTGACCGACAAGATCGGTGCCAAGGTGCAGCTGGTCGGCGACGACCTGTTTGTCACCAACACCAAGATCCTCAAGCGCGGTATCGACGAGTCCATCGCCAACTCGATCCTGATCAAGTTCAACCAGATCGGCTCGCTGACCGAGACCCTGGAGGCCATCCAGATGGCCAAGGCCGCTGGCTACACCGCGGTGATCTCGCACCGCTCCGGTGAGACCGAAGACAGCACCATCGCGGATCTCGCCGTGGGCACCGCCGCCGGGCAAATCAAGACCGGCTCGCTGTGCCGCTCCGATCGCGTGTCCAAGTACAACCAGCTGCTGCGCATCGAAGAGCAGCTGGCGGGCAAGGCGGTCTATCGTGGTCGCGCCGAGTTCCGTGGTTGAACTCAGTCGTGGTAAAAGAGGGGCGGCGCGAGTCGCCCCTTTTTCGTTCGGATACTTTTTCCTCTATGCGTAGCCCCTATTGGTTGTGGCTGGTACTGGTTCTGCTGCTCGCCGGCTTGCAGTACCGCTTGTGGATTGGTGATGGCAGCCTGGCCCAGGTCGCCGACCTGAAGCAGCAGATCGCCGACCAGCAAGGCGAGAACCAGCGCCTGCTGGAGCGCAACCGCATCCTCGAGGCCGAGGTGCTGGAGCTGAAGAAAGGCATGGAAACCGTCGAGGAACGCGCCCGCCATGAGCTGGGCATGGTCAAAGAGGGCGAGACCCTCTTTCAGCTGACCGAATGACTGCTTCCAGCCTGCCTCCTTTCTGGGCGCTGATTCCGGCTGCCGGGGTCGGCAGCCGGATGCGCGCCGACCGCCCCAAGCAGTATCTGGTGCTGGCCGGTCGGACCATTCTCGAACACACCCTGGCCTGCTTTCTCGATCATCCGCAGCTGCGTGGGCTGGTGGTCAGCCTGGCCAGTGACGATCCCTACTGGCCGACCCTGGCCTGCGCCGCCGATGCGCGCATTCAGCGCGCCGACGGTGGCCGCGAGCGTGCCGACTCGGTGTTGGGCGGCCTGCGCCGCCTGGCCGAGCTGGGCGCCCAGGAGCGGGATTGGGTGCTGGTGCACGACGCCGCGCGGCCCAACCTGTCGCGCGGCGATCTCGATCGCCTGCTCGGCGAGCTGGCCGACGACCCGGTCGGCGGCCTGCTGGCGGTGCCGGCACGCGACACCCTCAAGCGCGCCGGTGCCGATGGCCGGGTGCATGAGACCGTAGATCGTGCGCCGATCTGGCAGGCCTACACCCCGCAGATGTTCCGCCTCGGCCAGTTGCACCGGGCCCTGGCCGACGCCCTGGTGTCTGGCGTGGCGATCACCGACGAGGCGTCGGCCATCGAGTGGGCCGGTTGCGCGCCACGGCTGATCGAGGGGCGGGCCGACAACCTCAAGGTCACCCGTCCGGAAGACCTGCAGAGCCTGGCGCTGCTCTGGCGTAAAGCCTAAGCGCCGCTCCCGCCGCTTGCCGGTCAGGCGTTCGCGCGGTATTCGTGGCGCTGCGCCAAGCCGTCCTTGAGGTAGTCCACCAGTTGCCGCACCTTGGGCGACAGGTGGCGCTGTTGCGGATAGAGTGCCCAGACCGCGGTGTTCGGCGGCTGCTGGTTGCCCAGCAAGGACACCAGGGCGCCGCTGCGCAGGTGCTCCAGCACGTAGTAGTCCGGCAACTGGCACAGCCCCAGTCCACGCAGGGCCGCCTCCAGCACCGCCTGACCGCTGTTGCAGCGCCAGTTGCCCTGGACCCGCTGGGCCGACTCGCGGCCGTTGAGCTGGAAGGTCCAGGTATCCGAGCTGCCGATCAGGCAGTTGTGTCGGCTCAGCTCGGACAGGCTGTGCGGGCGGCCGTAGCGCTGCAGGTAGGCCGGCGCCGCGCACAGGTACATCTGCCGCGGCGCCAGGCGCGTGGCCACCAGGCGCGAGTCCTGCAGGCGGCCGAGGCGAATGGCCAGGTCGAGGCCTTCCTGGACCATGTCCAGGGTGCGGTTGCTCAGCTCGATCTCGACCCGCAACTGGGGGTGCCTGCTCATGAAGTCGGTCACCAGCGGCACGATGAAGCGCTCGCCGTAGGCCACCGCGCAGGTCATGCGCAACAAGCCCTTGGGTTCGCTGCCGAGATCGCCGACCGCGCGCAGCGCCTCTTCGCGGGCGTCCTGCAGGCGCTGGCAGTGCTGCAGGAAGGTCTGGCCGGCCTCGGTCAGTGCCACCCGGCGGGTGCTGCGGTAAAACAGGCGGGTCTGCAGGCGGTCTTCCAGGCGAGCGATCTGCCGGCTGACCTGTGAAGAAGACAGGCCCAGGCGTTCGGCGGCGGCGGTGAACTGGCCGCATTCGGCCACGGCGACGAATTCATCCAGGCCTTCCCAGCGGCTCATCGCGGCGCTCCTAGGGTAGTGGGGTGGCCACAGATTCTAAGCTGGCAGGCCTGCGATTGTCCCTGGTTGGCAATAATGTTTTGCATGGTGGCCGATTATTGATGATTGGTGGCTGATCTATACTTTCCGCCACTTTTGCACCCATCGGAGAGCGAACATGATCAAGTCCCGTGCTGCCGTGGCCTTTGCCGCCAACCAACCCCTGCAGATCGTCGAAGTGGACGTCGCGCCGCCCCAGGCCGGCGAAGTGCTGGTGCGCATCGTCGCCACCGGCGTGTGCCACACCGACGCCTACACCCTGTCTGGTCAGGATTCCGAAGGCGTATTCCCCTGCATCCTCGGTCACGAGGGCGGTGGCGTGGTCGAGGCGGTCGGCGAGGGGGTGACCTCAGTCAAGGTGGGCGATCACGTGATCCCGCTGTACACCGCCGAGTGCGGCCAGTGCAAGTTCTGCAAGTCCAACAAGACCAACCTGTGCAGCTCGGTCCGGGCCACCCAGGGCAAGGGCCTGATGCCGGACGGCACCACGCGCTTCTCCTACCAGGGTCAGCCGGTCTACCACTATATGGGCTGCTCGACCTTCTCCGAGTACACCGTGCTGCCGGAAGTCTCCGTTGCCGTGATCCCGAAGGAAGCGCCGCTGGACAAGGTCTGCCTGCTGGGCTGCGGCGTCACCACCGGCATCGGTGCGGTGCTCAACACCGCCAAGGTCGAAGAGGGCGCCACCGTGGCGATCTTTGGTCTGGGCGGCATCGGCCTGGCGGCGATCATCGGTGCGAAGATGGCCAAGGCCTCGCGCATCATCGGTATCGACATCAACCCGGCCAAGGAAGCCGTGGCCCGTGAGCTGGGCATGACCGACTTCGTCAATCCCAAGGACCATGCCAAGCCGATTCAGGAAGTCATCGTCGAAATGACCGACGGTGGTGTCGACTACAGCTTCGAGTGCATCGGCAATGTGCAGCTGATGCGTGCGGCGCTGGAGTGCTGCCACAAGGGCTGGGGCGAGTCGACCATCATCGGCGTGGCGCCGGCTGGTGCCGAGATCAGCACCCGTCCGTTCCAGCTGGTCACCGGTCGCGTCTGGCGCGGTAGCGCCTTCGGTGGCGTCAAGGGCCGCACCGAGCTGCCGGGTTATGTCGAGAAGTCGCAGAAGGGTGAGATTCCGCTGGACACCTTCATCACCCACAATATGCCGCTGGACGACATCAATCAGGCCTTCGAACTGATGCACGAAGGCAAGAGCATCCGCACCGTCATCCACTTCTGATTGCGCCGGGTGGATGCCGCATGCGGCATCCACCGTCCAGTGGTGGAAAACGCCTCGCGACTTTCCACCCCACGGAGATTGTCATGACCTTGGAAAACCTGTCTTGCCAGAAAAGCTTCGGCGGCTGGCACAAGCGTTACCGTCACCGCTCCAGCACCCTCAACTGTGACATGGTGTTCGCCGTCTACCTGCCGCCGCAGGCCGAGCAGGGCGCCAGGCTGCCGGTGCTGTACTGGTTGAGCGGCCTGACCTGCACCGACGAGAACTTCATGCAGAAGGCCGGCGCCCAGCGCCTGGCGGCCGAGTTGGGGCTGATCATCGTGGCGCCGGACACCAGTCCGCGTGGCGACGACGTGCCCGGCGACCCGGATGGCGCCTGGGACTTCGGCAAGGGCGCGGGCTTCTACCTCAACGCCACCCAGGAGCCCTGGGCACGCCACTACCGCATGCACGACTACGTGGTGCAGGAGTTGCCGGCGTTGATCGAGTCCAACTTCCCCGTCTCGGACAAGCGCGGCATCAGCGGCCACTCCATGGGCGGCCATGGCGCGCTGGTCTGCGCCCTGCGCAACCCCGGGCGCTACCAGTCGCTGTCGGCCTTCTCGCCGATCAACAACCCGATGAACTGCCCCTGGGGCGAGAAGGCGTTCACCCGCTTCCTCGGTGAAGATCGCTCGCGCTGGCGCGAGTGGGACGCCTGCGCGCTGATCGCCGAGGCCTCGGAGCGCTTGCCGATCCTGGTCGACCAGGGCGACCGCGACGACTTCCTCGCCAATCAGCTCAAGCCCGAGGCCCTGCAAGGCGCCGCCCAGGTCGCCGGGCATCCGCTGACCCTGCGCCTGCAGCCGGGCTATGACCACAGCTATTACTTCATCGCCAGTTTCATCGATGACCATCTGCGTCATCATGCGCAGGCGCTGCAGAGCTGAAAGACTCCCAGTCGTCGAGAGTCCTGTAGAATCACGCCCTGAATTTTCAGGGCGTTGTTCTTTATGCGTATTGGTCACGGCTACGATGTGCACCGCTTCGGCGAGGGCGATCACGTCACCCTCGGTGGCGTGCGGATTCCCCACAGGTTCGGGTTGATTGCCCACTCCGACGGCGACGTGCTGCTGCATGCGCTCAGCGATGCGTTGCTCGGCGCGGCGGCCCTCGGCGATATCGGCCGGCATTTCCCTGACACCGACCCGCGCTTCAAGGGCGCCGACAGCCGGGCGCTGCTGCGCCACGTGCTCGGCCTGGTGCAGGCCAAGGGCTGGCGGGTCGGCAATGTCGACGTCACCATCGTCGCCCAGGCGCCGAAGATGGCCTCGCATATTCCGGCCATGCGCGAGCGAATCGCCGCAGACCTGCAGGTCGATCTGGATCAGGTCAACGTCAAGGCCACCACCACCGAGAAGCTCGGTTTCACCGGGCGTGAGGAGGGCATCGCGGTGCATGCCGTGGCGCTGTTGGTCGGCCTATGACCGAGCTCGAACTGCTGGGCCCGCGCGCCCATGGCCCGGCCTGCGGCAGTGCGGTGCTCAAAGCCAGTGCGGAAGACTTCCAGGTCGACGAGGTGCTGGAAATCCCATTGGCCGGCGAGGGCGAGCACCTCTGGTTGTGGGTGGAGAAGCGCGGGCTGAATACCGAGGAAGCGGCCAAGCGCATCGCCCGCGCCGCCGGGGTGCCGTTGCGGATGATCAGCTATGCCGGCCTCAAGGATCGCCAGGCCCTGACCCGCCAGTGGTTCAGCCTGCACCTGCCGGGCAAGCTCGATCCTGATCTGCGCGCGGCGCAAGACGCCAGCCTGAGTGTCCTCAAGCAGGTGCGGCATAGCCGCAAGCTGCAGCGTGGGGCGCATGCCGCCAATGGGTTTACCCTGCGCCTGACCCAGCTCAAGGCCGACCTCGCAGCCCTGGATGGACGCCTGCAGCAGATCGCCGCCCAGGGTATCCCGAACTACTACGGCTTGCAGCGTTTCGGCCACGAGGGCGGAAACCTGGCCCATGCCCGGCACTTTGCCGCAGGCGGCAGCCTGCCCGAGAAACGCAACGTGCGTTCGCGGGTGCTCTCGGCGGCGCGCAGTTATTTGTTCAATCGTGCCCTGGCCGAGCGAGTCGCCGCCGGCACCTGGAACCGGGCGCAGGTCGGCGATCTGCTGGCCTTCACCGACAGCCGCAGCTTCTTCATGGCCGGCGCGGCCGAGTGCGAGGATCCGCGCTTGGCGCTGCTCGACCTGCACCCGACCGGACCGCTGTGGGGCGCCGGCCAGTCACCGGCCGGCGGGCTCACCCAGGAACTGGAACAGCGCCTGGCGCAAAGCGACAGCGAGCTGGTCGCCTGGCTGGCAGAAGCGGGCCTGGAGCACGAACGGCGCATCCTGCGCCTCCCCATCGGCGGTTTGACGTGGCATTATCCGGAGCCTGACATTCTGCAACTGGAATTCGTCCTGCCGGCTGGATGCTTCGCCACTGTCTTGGTGCGCGAACTCGTCGATCTACTGCCGGCAGGGCAGACGGATAACCCATGCGTATTCTGATTTCTAACGACGACGGCGTGGCGGCGCCGGGCCTCGCCGCGCTGCACGCTGCGCTGCTCGACTATGCCGATTGCACGGTGATCGCGCCCGACCAGGACCGCAGTGGCGCCAGCAGCTCGCTGACCCTGGACCGGCCGCTGCACCCGCAAACCCTGGCCAACGGTTTCATCAGCCTCAACGGCACGCCCACCGACTGCGTGCACCTGGGGCTCAACGGCCTGCTCCCGGAGCTCGCCGATCTGGTGGTCTCGGGCATAAACCTCGGCGCCAACCTGGGCGACGACGTGCTCTACTCCGGCACCGTGGCCGCCGCCCTGGAGGGGCGTTTCCTGGTCCGTCCGGCCTTTGCCTTCTCCCTGCTGTCGCGGGCGCCGGACAACCTGCCGACCGCGGCCTATTTCGCCCGCAAGCTGGTGGCCGCCCATGAGCGCCTCGACTTGTCGCCGCGCACCGTGCTCAACGTCAATGTTCCCAACTTGCCACTGGATCAGGTGCGCGGTGTCCAGTTGACGCGCCTTGGCCATCGCGCCCGTGCCGCGGCACCGGTCAAGGTGGTCAATCCGCGCGGCAAGGAGGGCTACTGGATTTCCGCGGCCGGCGCCGCCGAGGACGGTGGCCCGGGAACGGATTTCCATGCGGTGAGCCAGGGCTACGTGTCGGTGACGCCGCTGCAGCTGGACCGCACCTTTAAGGAAGGCTTCAACGGCCTGCAACCATGGCTGGAGAGCTTGCTCTGATGAATCGGGACCAGGACGAACTGCAGCGCCGGGGCATCGGCATGACCTCGCAGCGCACCCGCGAGCGACTGATCCAGCGTCTGTACGAGGAGGGCCTGTCCAACGCCCATGTGCTCGAGGCCATCCGCCGCACGCCGCGCCATCTGTTCGTCGATGAGGCCCTGGCGCACCGTGCCTACGAGGACACCGCGCTGCCGATCGGCAGCAACCAGACCATCTCGCAGCCCTACATGGTCGCGCGGATGAGCGAGCTGCTGCTGGCGGCCGGTCCGCTGGACAAGGTGCTGGAGATCGGCACCGGCTCCGGTTACCAGACCGCGATCCTGGCCCAGCTGGTCGAACGGGTGTTCACCGTCGAGCGCATTCAGGGCTTGCAGGAGCGGGCCAAGGAGCGCCTGGTCGAGCTGAACCTGCGCAACGTGGTGTTCCGCTGGGGCGATGGCTGGGAGGGCTGGTCGGCGCTGGCGCCGTACAACGGCATCATCGTCACTGCGGCTGCCTCCGAGGTGCCCCAGGCCCTGCTCGACCAGCTGGCTCCGGGCGGGCGCCTGGTGATCCCGGTTGGCGCCGGCGATGTGCAACAACTGCTGCTGATCGTTCGCGAGGAACACGGTTTTGCCAGGCATGTGCTGGATGCCGTGCGCTTCGTGCCTCTGCTCAATGGGCCGCTGGCCTGACCTCACGCTTAACCGGATGGATCCATGAAGAAACAATTCCTGCTCTATGCCAAGGGCATCGCCATGGGCGCGGCCGATGTGGTGCCCGGCGTGTCCGGCGGCACCGTGGCCTTTATCAGTGGCATCTATGACGAGTTGCTGCGCTCGCTCGCCAGCGTGCCGGCGGCCTTGGGCATGCTCCTGCGCGGGCGTATCGTGGCGGCCTGGCAGGCGGCCAACGCGACCTTCCTGCTGGTGCTGCTGGCCGGCATCCTCACCAGCGTGCTCAGCCTGGCGCGGTTGATCAGCTACCTGCTGGTGGCTCAGCCCATCGCGGTCTGGTCGTTCTTCTTCGGCCTGATCCTGGTTTCCGCGCACATAGTGGCGCGGGAGATCCAACGCTGGAATTGGTCTCGCGGGCTTAGCTTCGTCCTGGGGATGGGCTTTGCCTACTGGATCACCGTGGCCGCGCCGGTGCAGTGGGGGCATGATCCGCTGAGCCTGTTCCTCGCCGGCGCCATCGCCATCTGCGCGATGATCCTGCCGGGGATATCCGGTAGCTTCATCCTGGTCCTGCTGGGGCTCTATCCCTTCGTCCTCGGCGCGGTCAAAAGCCTGGATGTCGGTGTGCTGGCCTTGTTCGCCAGCGGCTGCCTGGTGGGCATCGTCAGCTTCGCCAGCCTTCTGCGTTGGCTGCTGGTGCGCTGGCGCGACCTGAGCCTGGCCTTCCTCACCGGCTTGATGCTCGGCTCGCTGAACAAGATCTGGCCCTGGAAGGAGACCCTGACCTGGCGGACCGACCGTCACGGCGAGCAGGTGCCGCTGCTGCAGGCCAACCTGTTGCCTGGGCGGTTTGCCGAGATCAGCGGCCAGGATCCGCAGCTGCTGCTGGCCATCCTCCTGGCTCTGTCCGGGGTGCTGCTGGTGCTCGGCCTGGAATGGCTGGCCGGCCGCTTGCAGCAAAACACTGGTTGCCGCAATTAATTGCGGCACAATACGCGCCTACCATCCCATGCCGTTTGCCAAATAGGGGAGACACGGGTGAGCTTCACTGCCATTCAATCGCCAGCTCGCTGCAGCCGCCTCCGTTGCCTGCTGAGTGGCCTGGTCCTGGGCGTGTTGCTGAGCGGTTGCGCCAACCCTCCATCCGGTGGGGTGCAGGTGGTTGACCGTAATCACCGTGCGGCGGCGGCCCAGCAGCGCCCGACCGTAACCAGTGGGCAATACGTGGTGCGTCGTGGCGATACGCTCTATTCGATCGCCTTTCGCTTCGGCTGGGACTGGAAGGCGCTGGCCGCACGAAACGGCATCACGGCCCCCTATCTGATCCGGGTGGGGCAGATCATTCGCTTCGATGGCCAGCCCGTCGCGCGTCCCGCCCCTGTGGCGACGGCGGCTCCGGTGGTCAGCCGGCCGGCGCCTGTCGCGCCGTCGGTGGCCACTGCTCCAGCGCCCGTCACGCCAGTGCGCAGCGCCCCGCCCACGCCGGTTCAGACCACGCCAGCCACCACGCCGGTGCAGCCGGTTCAGCGTTCCGCGAGCGGCTGGGCCTGGCCGTCGAACGGCGCCGTGATCGGGCGTTTTTCGTCAAACGGTAGTTTGAATAAAGGCATTGATATCGCGGGGGAATTAGGCCAGCCTGTTTTGGCTGCGTCTGATGGATCAGTGGTGTACGCCGGGAGTGGTTTACGGGGCTACGGCGAGTTGTTGATCATCAAACACAGCGATACCTACGTCAGTGCCTACGGACATAACCGCAGGCTGTTGGTACGGGAGGGGCAGCGGGTCAAGGCCGGGCAGACAATTGCCGAGATGGGTTCCACGGGAACCGACCGGGTGAAGCTTCACTTCGAAATTCGCCGTCAGGGTAAACCTGTAGATCCATTGCAATACTTGCCTCGCCGTTGATCAGTCGCCGGCCTGTTCCATTTCGTGGGAGGAACGGGCTCAGGTGTAGCCAGGGATCCAGGCGACGCTCGGGCTTGCTGTCGAACTCAGCAAGGAGCAACCACAATGGCTCTCAAAAAAAAAGAAACGCCGGAGTTTGACGTCGACGATGAAGTGCTCCTGATGGAGCCTGGCATTGTTTTGGACGGCGGCTTGAAAGAGGAGAAGCCAGCACCGGCTTCTCGTTCCAAGGCCAAGAATTCGGCAAGCAGCAAGCAGCACAAGTACATCGACTACACCCGGGCGCTCGACGCCACTCAGCTGTACCTCAACGAAATCGGTTTTTCTCCCCTGCTTACTCCCGAAGAAGAGGTGTTCTTCGCGCGTCTGGCGCAGAAGGGTGACCCCGCCGGGCGCAAGCGCATGATCGAAAGCAACCTGCGCTTGGTGGTGAAGATCGCCCGCCGCTATGTCAATCGCGGCCTGTCGCTGCTCGACCTGATCGAGGAGGGCAATCTCGGGCTGATTCGCGCGGTGGAGAAATTCGACCCCGAACGCGGCTTCCGCTTCTCGACCTATGCCACTTGGTGGATTCGCCAGACCATCGAGCGGGCGATCATGAATCAGACCCGCACCATTCGCTTGCCGATCCATGTGGTCAAGGAGCTGAACGTTTACCTGCGCGCCGCTCGTGAGTTGACCCAGAAGCTCGACCATGAGCCCTCGGCCGAAGAGATCGCCAATCTGCTGGAGAAGCCGGTGGGTGAGGTCAAGCGCATGCTGGGCCTGAACGAGCGGGTGTCTTCGGTGGATGTGTCCCTCGGCCCGGATTCGGACAAGACCCTGCTCGATACCCTGACCGATGATCGGCCGACCGATCCCTGTGAGCTGTTGCAGGACGATGATCTGTCGCAGAGCATCGACCAATGGCTGTCGGAACTGACCGACAAGCAGCGTGAAGTCGTGGTACGTCGATTCGGCTTGCGGGGCCATGAGACCTGCACCCTGGAGGAGGTCGGCCAGGAAATCGGTCTGACTCGCGAGCGAGTCCGGCAGATCCAGGTTGAGGCGCTCAAGCGCCTGCGCGAAATCCTCGAGAGCAATGGCCTGTCGAGTGATTCGTTGTTTCAGTGAGCGATACAGGCAGCAAGAGGCCCGGCTGATGCCGGGTTTTTTGTGGCTGTTCATGTAAGTCATTGCTTACAAGGGGTGTAAGCAATTGCAGGAAAGTGCCGCGGGCTAGTGGCTCTTCTGGGTCGTATAGATAGCGTAACTATATGATATTTTTGATTATTATCTTTTCTCATGTACGCGTTCGAGCGCTTCTGATGAGCTGATGCTGGCTTGTAGGTGCTCCGGAAATCGCTAATATCACACCTGTGTCGAGGGACAGACACAGGTCGCTAAGGAAGGTGACCAGGACAACCGCCGGATGCGGTTTCATCAGGATGATGAGCTGGGAAATAAAGGGAGTAGGGACAAAAGAGTGGGCGGGTAAAACCGCCCCTTTTTTTTGGTTCATCGCACTTTCCCGGGGAAGGCGGCCTTGATTTTCAGGAAGAAGTAGTCCGAGTCGCGGAAGCCATAGGCCATGCGCTTGATGACCTTGATGCGGTTGTTCACCCCCTCCAGCACGCTGGTGTGCATCGGGAAGCGGGCACTGGCGAGGATGCCGCGGAGGTAACGCCTGAGGTTCTTGGCGAAGCGCTGCAGCGGCGCCAGGCTACTGTCCCGGACGTGCCGTTGCCAGTCCCGCCAGCGCCGCCAGCCCTCCCAGACGCCGGGCGCGTACCAGATGTCCTTGAGCGCATCCTTGAGCAGGTAGACGGTGGCCAGTGATTGATTGGCTTGCAGCAGCTCCTGCAACTGCACCGCCTGCTCGCTCTTGAGGTTGGCCCGGTTGCGCAGCAGCAACCAGCGACTGCGCTTGACCACTTGGCGCGCCGGTTTGTCATGCCGTAGCAGGTTGGCCTGGTCGACGCGGATACGGTCGATCACCTCGCGGCCGTAGCGCGCCACCACATGGAACAGGTCGTACACCACCTCGGCCCGCGGGCAATGGCGCTTCACCTCCAGGTCGAAGGCCGTGTTCATGTCCATCGCCACCGCCTCGATCTGCTGGCAGCGCTCGCCAAGCAGCTCGAAGAACGGCCGAACAGCCTCGCGGCTGTTGCCGTGCCCGACCCACAGCACGCGGGTTCGCTCGGCATCCATGATCACCGTGGCGTAGCGATGGCCCTTGTGCAGGGCGAACTCGTCCATCACCAAGCGCCGCACGTCAGCGGGCTCGAAGGCGCCCACTGCGGCTTCCAATCGACGCTTGTCGATGGCCTTGAGGGTGTGCCAGTGCAAGCCGGTCAGGCGACTGACATGGCTTATCGGCAAGAGCTGCAACAGGCCTTCGAGCCAGATCTGCAAGCGCCGAGTCAGGCGTGCGGCCGGTCCCAACCAGTCGATACGCTCGGTCACGCGTCCACAGGTCAGGCAGTCGATGCGGCGCACGGGTAACTGCAGAACAACACGCCGATCCAGCAGGTCACGGTCACGCACCTGGCGCATGCGCCGTTCGTGGATCAACGGACAGGGCTGGCCACAGCGCCCACACTGGGGTAGCCGGTTGGCCTGGGGCTCCAGCTCAATCAGCAGGGTGTTTTCAGCGGCGGGGCGGCAGGCGACGACCTCGTAGCCTGGCCAGAAAGCGGCAAGATCAATAGGATGCACGGCGACAGCAGGGACTGGGAGTTGGTGTGTTTGGCGACTGCCAATCTACCCATTTCCCTGACTGTCAACTCGCTCTTTCCCCAGAGTCCGCGAAGAACCTTTTTTTTGTCCGCAGAAAAGTAAAAGGCCCGCGCATGGCGGGCCTTTCCTTGAGCTGTTGCTGAGGCTCAGCGCTCCAGGTGCTGCAGCTTGTCCTTCACCCCGTCCCACTCCTCGGCATCCGGCAGCGCGTCCTTCTTCTCGGTGATGTTCGGCCAGACTTCCGCCAGGTCGGCGTTCAGTTCGATGTATTCCTGCATGTCCTCCGGGACTTCGTCTTCGGAGAAGATCGCCTGTGCCGGGCACTCGGGCTCGCACAGTGCGCAATCGATGCACTCGTCCGGGTGAATCACCAGGAAGTTCGGGCCTTCGTAAAAGCAGTCGACAGGGCAGACTTCCACGCAGTCGGTGTATTTGCACTTGATGCAGTTGTCGGTAACGACGAAGGTCATGGCTTGATTCTCTCCTCGGGCGGCAGCCTGGCCCCATCTGTGCGGGGTGTGCAGGCGTTCGTTATTGGCCGCGGCTCAGGCTTTAAACCGGGCAGTCATAAAAATGCGCGCGATTCTATCAGCTTGCGCGAGTCAGCGTTAGATGCGTGACTTCCATGTATATAACAGCTCCAGTGCCTTGCGTGGCGTTAGATCATCCGGATTGAGCCTCGACAATTCTTCCAGCACGGGGTGCGGCAGGCTGGCGAACAGGTCGCTCTGCAGGGGAACACTGGTTTGTCCCGGTTCCTGCTGGGGCAATTCGTGGGGCAGGCTGGTGGTTTCCAGGCGCGCCAGATGCTCGCGGGCGCGGGTGATGACCTCGCCGGGCACCCCGGCCAGCTGCGCCACCGCCAGGCCATAGCTCTGGCTGGCCGGGCCGGGCAGCACGTGGTGGAGGAAGACGATGCGCTCGTTGTGCTCGGTGGCGTTGAGGTGCACGTTGGCGACGATCGGCTGGCTCTCCGGCAGCACGGTGAGCTCGAAGTAGTGGGTGGCGAACAGGGTGTAGGCGCGCAGCTTGGCCAGCTGCTCGGCAGCGGCCCAGGCCAGCGACAGGCCGTCGAAGGTGCTGGTGCCGCGGCCCACCTCGTCCATCAGCACCAGGCTGCGTTCGCTGGCGTTGTGCAGGATGTTGGCCGTCTCGCTCATCTCGACCATGAAGGTCGAGCGACCGCCGGCCAGGTCGTCGCTGGAGCCGATGCGGGTGAAGATGCGGTCGACCGGCGACAGCTCGCAGCTGGCCGCCGGGACGAAGCTGCCGATATGGGCCAGCAGCACGATCAACGCGGTCTGGCGCATGTAGGTGGACTTACCGCCCATGTTCGGCCCGGTGATGATCAGCATGCGCGTGGCGTCGTCCAGGCGCAGGTCGTTGGCCACGAACGGCGTGGTCAATACCTGCTCCACCACCGGATGGCGGCCCTGCTCGATGCGCATGCAGGGCTCGTCGACGAAGCGCGGGCGGTTGAGATCGAGCGTCAGCGCACGCTCGGCCAGGTTGCTCAGCACGTCCAGCTCGGCCAAGGCGGCGGCGCTGTCCTGTAGCGGTGCCAGGTGTTCGATCAGCAGCTCCAGCAGGGCTTCGTAGAGCAGCTTCTCGCGGGCCAGGGCGCGGCTCTTGGCCGACAGCGCCTTGTCCTCGAACTCCTTGAGCTCGGGGGTTATGAAGCGTTCGGCGCCCTTGAGGGTCTGGCGGCGGATGTAGTCGGCGGGCGCCTGTTCGGCCTGCTTGCTCGGCAGCTCGATGAAATAGCCATGCACGCGGTTGTAGCCGACCTTGAGGTTGGCCAGGCCGGTACGGGCCTTCTCTCGGGTTTCCAGGTCCATCAGGTACTGGCCGGCGTTTTCGCTCATCGCCTGCAGCTCGTCCAGCTCGGCGTCGTAGCCGGTCTTCAGCACACCGCCTTCGCGAATCACCGCCGGCGGGTTGTCGATGATCGCCCGGGCCAGCAGGTCCGCCAGTTCCGGATAGGTGCTCACGCTGGCGGCCAGCGCCTTGAGGTGCGGCGCCTCCAGCTCGCTCATCGCCTGCTGTAGCTGCGGCAGCGCCGCCAGGGCATCGCGCAGGCGGGCCAGGTCACGCGGGCGGGCGTTGCGCAGGCCGATACGGGCGAGGATGCGCTCCAGGTCGCCGATTTCCTTGAGCTGCGGCTGCAGGGTCTCGAAGCGATAACGCTCCAGGAAACAGTCGATGGACTCCTGGCGCGCCTCCAGCACCGCACGGTCGCGCAGCGGGCGATTCAGCCAGCGACTGAGCAGGCGGCTGCCCATTGCAGTCTGGCAGCGATCGACCACCGACTGCAGGGTATTGTCCCGTCCGCCGGCGAGGTTGATGTCCAGCTCCAGATTGCGCCGGCTGGCGCCGTCGAGGATCACTGTGTCGTCGAGGCGCTCATGGCGCAGGCTGCGCAGGTGCGGTAGCGCGGTGCGTTGGGTTTCCTTGGCGTAACCGAGCAGGCAGCCGGCAGCGCCGATGGCCAGGGTCAGGCTCTCGCAGCCGAAGCCCTTGAGGTCCTGGGTGCCGAATTGCTGGCACAGGCTCTTGTGTGCGGAATCGCGCTCGAAATCCCAAGGGGCCCGGCGTCGCGCGCCGCGGCGTTTTTCCGCCGGCAGGCCTTGGGGCCAGTCATCGGGAATCAGCAATTCGACCGGGTTGAGCCGCTCCAGCTCGGCGAGCAAATTTTCCCAGCCCTTGATCTCGAGCACGCTGAAGCGGCCGCTGGTGATGTCCAGCACCGCCAGGCCGAACAGGCGTTCGTCGCCGAGCACGGCGGCCAACAGGTTGTCGCGGCGCTCGTCGAGCAGGGCTTCGTCGCTGACCGTGCCGGGGGTGATGATGCGCACCACCTGACGCTCCACCGGGCCCTTGCTGGTGGCCGGATCACCGACCTGCTCGCAGATCACCACCGACTCGCCGAGCTTGACCAGCTTGGCCAGGTAGCCCTCGACGGAATGGAAGGGGATTCCGCACATCGGAATGGCCTGTCCGGCAGACTGGCCGCGGGCGGTGAGGGTGATGTCCAGCAGCTTGGCGGCCTTCTTGGCGTCCTCGTAGAAGATCTCGTAGAAGTCGCCCATGCGGTAGAACATCAGCTGGTCCGGGTGCTGGTTCTTCAGTTTCCAGTACTGCTGCATCATCGGGGTGTGGGCGCTGAGATCGCTTTGGCTCATCGTGATTAACTGTCCGGCTGAATCGCAAAAGCGCCTAGTGTAGGGTATCGCCCTTACCCGTTTCACCCCGGAGCGCGAAAGACTGTGGATGATCGAGAGCTGACCCGGCTGGCCGCCGAGCTGGGTGCGCGACTGCTGGCCGCCAAGGCCCAGGTGAGCACGGCCGAATCCTGTACCGGCGGCGGTATCGCCGAGACCATCACCCGGGTTCCCGGCAGCTCGGCCTGGTTCGAGGCCGGCTACGTCACCTATTCCAATGCCCAGAAGAGCAAGCAGCTGGACGTGCCCGAGGCGCTGTTCGCCACTGTCGGGGCCGTCAGTCGCGAGGTGGTCGAGGCCATGGTGCGCGGCGCCCAGAGCGCCAGTGGCGCGCGCTACGCCGTGGCGGTCAGCGGCGTGGCCGGCCCGGATGGCGGTTCGCCGGATAAGCCGGTGGGCACCGTATGGCTGGCCTGGAGCGATGGCGCTGAGCTGTTCAGCGTGCGCCGGCAGTTCAGCGGCGACCGTGGCGAAGTCCGCCGACAAACGGTCGAGGCCGCCCTAGAGGGGTTGCTGCGGCTGTTGGCGAAAGAAAATCCGGAGGCGGGGTAGGCGGGCGACTTGCCCTGTGGAATAATACTGGCTACTTATACAGTTGTTGGCCGTCAGGCCCTCTTGATCACGTGAGGACTTCAATGGACGAGAATAAGAAGCGCGCCTTGGCGGCTGCCCTGGGCCAGATCGAAAAGCAATTCGGCAAGGGCGCGGTGATGCGCATGGGCGACCACGAGCGCCAGGCGATTCCGGCCATCTCCACCGGCTCGCTCGGCCTGGACATCGCCCTGGGCATCGGCGGTTTGCCCAAGGGGCGTATCGTCGAGATCTATGGCCCTGAGTCCTCGGGCAAGACCACCCTGACCCTGTCGGTGATCGCCGAAGCGCAGAAGCTCGGTGCCACTTGCGCCTTCGTCGATGCCGAGCACGCGCTGGACCCGGACTACGCCGGCAAGCTGGGGGTCAACGTCGACGACCTGCTGGTCTCGCAGCCGGACACCGGTGAGCAGGCCCTGGAGATCACCGACATGCTGGTGCGTTCCAACGCCATCGACGTGATCATTGTCGACTCCGTGGCGGCCCTGGTGCCCAAGGCGGAAATCGAAGGCGAGATGGGTGACATGCATGTCGGCCTGCAGGCCCGCCTGATGTCCCAAGCGCTGCGCAAGATCACCGGCAACATCAAGAACGCCAACTGCCTGGTGATCTTCATCAACCAGATCCGCATGAAGATCGGTGTGATGTTCGGCAGCCCGGAGACCACCACCGGCGGTAACGCCCTGAAGTTCTACGCATCGGTGCGCCTGGATATCCGTCGCACCGGCGCGGTGAAGGAAGGCGACGAGGTGGTCGGCAGCGAGACCCGGGTCAAGGTCGTGAAGAACAAGGTGGCGCCGCCTTTCCGTCAGGCGGAGTTCCAGATCCTCTATGGCAAGGGCATCTACCGTAACGGCGAGATCATCGACCTGGGCGTGCAACTCGGCCTGCTGGAGAAGTCCGGTGCCTGGTACAGCTACCAAGGCAGTAAGATCGGTCAGGGCAAGGCCAACTCGGCCAAGTACCTGGAAGACAACCCGGAAGTGGCGCGCACCATCGAAGGCCTGATCCGCGAGAAGCTGCTGGTGTCCAGCGTGCCGGCCAAGGGCACTGCCGACGAGCTGGCTGGCGCCGAACTCGACGCCTGAGTCCGGGGGCGGCGAGCGTACGGCAGGGGCTTAGCGCATGCCCGTGGTCCTCGATAATCCGCTGGCGGTGCGCCGCACGGCCATGGATCTGCTGGCGCGCCGCGAGCATGGTCGGGTCGAGCTGACGCGCAAGCTGCGTCAGCGCGGCGCCAGCGCCGAGCTGATCGAGGCGGCCCTGAATCGCCTGGCGGAGGAGGGCCTGCTGTCCGAGGCGCGCTATCTGGAGAGCTTCATCAGCCATCGCGCGCGCTCCGGCTACGGACCGCAGCGCATTCGCGAAGAGCTCACCCAGCGTGGGCTGGCCCGGGCCGAGGTCGAGCAGGCACTGCGTGACAGCGGTATCGACTGGGCCGAGCAGCTACGCGCGGCCTGGCAACGCAAGTATGCCGGCAAACTGCCTGAGGACGCCCGCGAGCGCGCTCAGCAAGGGCGCTTTCTCAGCTACCGCGGTTTTCCCCTCGAGTTGATCGGCCGCCTGCTGCGCGGCATCGACGACTGAGCCGGCAGGCGCCCGCTACCCTGTCCTCTTCCTGATCCCCCGCTACTGCACTGGCGACTGAGCGGCTCGGCACGCATATCCCTGGCGCTTCAGGCTCATGGCGATTCGACGCCAAGGACCGGCCGTTGGCGAACGGTCGATCAATGCGCGACTGGCTTAGGCGTTATTCGCCCGGTTCTGTGGCAGGTTGATGAAGTTCAACAGCTCGCGCAGGCGCCCGTGGTCGCGGCCGTTGAAGGCGAAGGCCAGACGCGTCAGGTGGCAGAGCTCCGGCTCGTCCTGCTCCAGATCGGACGGCGGTTGCTGTTGGAATGCGCCCTTCTTGCACAGGTCCTTAAAGTCGTGATTGACCTGTTGCATGGCCGCATCGCTGAGAGGGTGGTTGAGGCGGATGACGAACAGGCCCTTCAGCCAGCGGCTGGAATGGAAGTTGCTGTAAAACCGGGCAATCTCCTCGGCTGCCTCCTCGGCGCTGTGCACCAGGCGTATCAGTTGCAGGTCGCTGGGCAGGATGTAGCCGTGGCCGAGCAGCTGCTTCTTGATAAAGGCCAGGTGCTCCTCCCAGTAGCTGCCGCCCGGCTGGTCCAGCAGTACCACCGGCACTATCGGGCTCTTGCCGGTCTGAATCAAAGTCAGCACTTCCAGGGCCTCGTCCAGGGTGCCGAAGCCCCCCGGACAAAGCACCAGGGCGTCGGCTTCCTTGACGAAGAACAGCTTGCGCAGAAAGAAGAAGTGGAACGACAGCAAGTGTCCGCTGCCCTCAACGGTGGCGTTGGCGCCTTGCTCGAAGGGCAGGGTGATGTTGAAGCCCAGGCTGTTCTCCAGACCGGCACCCTCATGGGCAGCGGCCATGATCCCGCCACCGGCGCCGGTCACCACCATCAGGTCGTAACGCGCCAGGGTGGCGCCCAGTTCCCGGGCCAGCCGGTAGACCGGATGGTCAACCGGGGTGCGCGCCGAGCCGAACACCGTGACCTTGCGCCGCCGCTTGAACTGTTCAAGGGTGCTAAAGGCGTGCTCCATTTCCCGCAGGGTCTGCAGCATGATCTTGGCGTCCCAGCGATTGCGGTCGGCCTGGGCCATGCGAACCACGGTGATGAACATTTCCCGATACAGCGACAGGTTGGGGCTGTCCGGGGGGACGGCCAGTGAGGTGAGCTCCTCCACCTTGCCAGTGAGGTCGATGCCGGCGGTCTGGAAATGCCGAGACAGGTAGTCGTCCGATTCGTCAGGCATGGAATTTCTCCTTTTTCTAATGCGGACCGGATCGTTTCGACTCCCTGAAATGCCCAGCCCTGTACAGGAGTATGGCTGGGTCGCGACGTTTCTGCGGCTGGAGACCGAGCCATGAGGGCGCCGCATGTGGAGCTACAGGGCGATCTGTTCGCCGGGTTCGGGGATGTTGGCGATCCAGTGCAGGCGCTCGCGCAGCACCTGTTGCAGGACTTTCATCTTCTCCAGTTCGCCGTGCACCAGATACAGCTCCGGGTGGTGCTCGAAGTGGCTGACCCAGTCGAGCAGTTGCGATTGCCCGGCATGGGCGGAGAAGCCGCCGAGGGTGTGTATCTTGGCCTTCACTGCGATGCGCTGGTGCAGCACCTTCACCGTTTCCGCGCCGTCGACGATCGCCCGGCCGGTTGTGCCCCGCGCCTGGAAACCCGGAAACACCAGGTGGCAATCGCTGCGCCAGAGGTTGTGCTTGAAATGGTGGACGATGCGTCCGCCGTTGCACATGCCGCTGCCGGCGATGATGATCGCGCCGCTCTTGATTCGGTTGATCGCCATGGACTCTTCCGGTGACGGCGTGCAGCGCAGGATCGGCAGCCAGTCCTCGACGCGCCTGACCCCCTTGGCCTTGATCTCCGCCTGGTTGCTCAGGTCGAACTGCTCGTGATAGCGCGCGTAGATGGCGTTGGCGCGAATGGCCATGGGGCTGTCGAGGAACACCGCCTGCTGCGGCAGGCGACCCTCCTGATAGAAGCGCCCGAGGTAGTAGATCAGGTCCTGGGTGCGGCCGACGGCGAAGGACGGAATCAGCACGTTGCCGCCGTCGCGATGGGCCTGCTGGAGGATCTGCGCCAGCTCGTCGAGGGTTTCCCGGTTGTTGCGGTGGTCACGATCGCCGTAGGTGGATTCCAGCAGCACCACATCGGCGCGCTCCAGCGTGGCCGGATCGCACATCAGCGGCGAGCAGGTATTGCCCAGGTCGCCGGAGAACACCAGGCGGCGGGTCAGGTGATGGTCCTGCACTTCGAGTTCGACGATCGCCGAGCCGAGGATGTGACCGGCATCGTGATAGGTGACCTGCACGCCCTTGGCCACTTCATGGGGCCTGCCGTAGGGCAGTGGCTGGCGCAGCGCCAGGGTCTTCTCGGTGTCCTTGGTGGTGTACAGCGGTTTGACCGGCGGCTTGCCCTGGCGCACCCGCCACTTGCTCTCCCATTCGGCGTCCTTCTCCTGAATATGCGCCGAGTCCAGCAGCATCAGTTCCATCAGCTCGCAGCAGGCCTCGGTAGCGAAGATCGGGCCACGGTAGCCGGAGGCGACCAGGCGCGGCAGCAGGCCGGTGTGATCGAGGTGGGCATGGGAGATCACCACCGCGTCCAGGCTGCCGGGATCGAAGGGGAAGGGCGCGTGGTTGCGATCTTCCTCCTGGCGGCGGCCCTGGTGCATGCCGCATTCGAGGAGGACCCGCGCGCCATCGCGGCTTTCGACCAGGTAGCAGGAGCCGGTGACCTGCTGAATGGCCCCGTAGAAGTTGAGTAGCGCCATGGGTGAGTTCCTTGGCAGTGCGGGATGGGCATGGCCACAGGCTGCACCAAGGCGAGTCGGGTGGACTTGACCCAGGTCAGCACGGCCCTGCATCGGCCTCGTGGCGAGCCTGAATGGGCCGCTGCCGGCTGGCAGTCGGTAGGCGGTTCGCGACGAGCCCCTCTCGTCTTTAGCCTAGTCGGATAGCCGTTGCAGCCGGCGCCGCTGCACTGCCGCTCATCCGTTGATACGGCTTATCTGCCTTGGCGGTTGGTGCTGTAGCGCGCTCAAGGCATGCCGCAGTCGGCCTTGGCGAAACGTTCGCTGGTAACCGGGCGGTTGCTCTGGTACTCGCTGAACTGGTAGCGCAGCACTGCCCCCTGGGCCAGCAAGCGACGGAAGCCGGCATTGCGGCATACGCTGTCGGCCAGCTGCGCCCGCACCGTGTCGGGATTGCCGCGCATCTGGGCGGCATGGCCGGCGCGCACGCTGAGGTGGTTGATCAGTTCGTTGCCCTCGACCGTGTAACCACGGTCTAGGATGTCGGCGTTGATGGCCCGTGGCGTGCCCTGGCTGCTCTGGCGGGCGACCTGTTCCAGCATCTTGGTCAGCTCATGGTCCTTGAGCGAGGCGGCTTGGGCGCCGAGCGGCAGGCTCAGGGCGATGATCAGGGCGGTGGCGCGCAGCATGGGGGGCTCCGGTAGGGGTGAGAGCGTTGGACCTGCAGGCGGCGCAGGAGGTTCAGCCGCCGCGCCTTCAGTCGTGTCGGCACGCCGTAGCACGGCGGCTTTGTTAGACTGCCGCGCCTGTCGACCCAGGATCAAGCATGCCGTCTTCATCTTGTCCCCCAGGCGCGGCCCAAATGAGCCACGCCGTTGCCCGTCTACGCGCCGCACGCCTGGCGCGCAGCGTCAAACCCTTCGTCGCGCGGGGTTCCAAAACCATCCGCTGCCCGAGCTGCCGGCTGGCCGCGAGCCACTGCCTGTGCGCCTGGCGGCCGCGGGTCGAGGCGGAGTCGGCGGTGTGCCTGCTGATGCACGACGTCGAGGCGCTGAAGCCGAGCAACACCGGCTGGCTGATCGCCGATGTGGTGGCCGACACCTCGGCCTTCGGCTGGCTGCGCACCGAGGTCGATCCGAGCCTGCCGGCCTTGCTCAGCGATCCGCAATGGCAACCCTACCTGGTGTTTCCCGGCGAGTATGCCGCGCCCGAGCGGGTGGTCAGCGAGGTCGAGGTGGCACCGGGCAAGCGTCCGCTGTTCGTCCTGCTCGATGCGACCTGGACCGAGGCGCGCAAGATGTTCCGCAAGAGCCCCTACCTGGATCATCTGCCGGTGCTCAGCTTCAAGCCGGAGCAGTTGTCGCGCTATCGCCTGCGTCGCTCCACCCGCGGCGATCACCTGTGCACCGCCGAGGTCGCCGCGCTCTGCCTGGAGCTGGCCGGCGACCAGCGCGCTGGCGATGCGCTGGGGGCCTATCTGGATGTGTTCAGCCAGCACTACCTGGCGGCGAAAGGGCAGCGCGCGATCGATCCGGATGATCCGCTGCACCAGCGCTTGCGGGCGTTTCTGTGATCGCCGCGGGCGCCACTGGAACCACCAGCGGCGGCAGTTTGCGCGGCCACAGCTGGGCCAGCAGCATGCCGCCGAACATCAGCGCACAGCCGAAGTAGCCACGCATTTCCAGCGACTCGCCGAGCAGTAGCGCGCCGGCGATGGCGGCGAACACCGCCTCCAGCGAGAGGATGATCGCCGCATGGGAGGCGATTGCATGCTTCTGCGCCACCACCTGCAGGGTGAAGCCGATCGCCACGCCGAACACCCCGCCGTAGAGAATCGCCGGACCGGCGGCGAGGATTGCCTCCAGGCGGATCTCCTCCAGCAGCACGGCCAGCAGCAGGCTGATCAGCGCACAGGTGATGAACTGCACGACGGCCAGGCGCAGCGGGTCGTGGCGCCCGGCGAAATAGCCCACCAGCAGCACATGCACGCCCCAGACGAAGGCCCCGGCCAGCTGCAGCCAGTCGCCGGAGGCCACCTGGAAACCTTCGCCGACGCTCAGCAGGAACATGCCGACCACCGCCAGGCAGGCGCCCAGCCAGATGCCGAGGCCGGTCTTGTGGCCGATCAGCAGGCCGAGCAGCGGCACGATGATCACATACAGGCCGGTGATGAAACCGGAGTTGGTCACACTGGTGAACAGCAGGCCGACCTGCTGCAGGTTGATCCCCAGCGCCAGGGCCAGGCCCATCAGCACGCCGCCAAGCAGCAGCGGGCGATTCACCGGCGGCGTCGGCGCGTCGGGGGAGAGGCGCTGCAGAATGGGCAGCAGCGGCAGCAGGATCAGCGCCGCCAGGGCGAAGCGCAGGCCGCTGTAGAGAAACGGGCCGATCGAGTCCATGCCCAGGCGTTGGGCCACGAAGGCCGAGCCCCAGATCATGGCCGTCAGGAGCATTAACAGGTCGGCGCGCAGGGCTTCCTTTCGCATGGAGCAATCCTAGTTGGGCAAAGACGCAGACTGTGCCGCAAAGCATGGCGCTTGACCACCCCCGTCGCGCTCGGCATGCTGGGCGCCGCTTCAGGCGCGCAGTAGGGCGCTGACAGCGCGGCCCGGCGAGCTGACCTAGGCTTGTCATGGGCACTGCCTGGAACGCCCGGGATCGGCCCGTCGTGGCCTCTAACATAACAAAAACAGGATCTGCCGATGGCTGCCTATGAAATCCTGATTGCCGACGATCATCCGCTGTTTCGCAGCGCCCTGCAGCAGGCATTGACCCTGGGGCTGGGGCCAAACGTGCGCCTGGTGGAGGCCGCCAGCATCGCCGAGCTGGAAGGCGCGCTGGCGAGCAAGGCGGACTGGGACCTGGTGCTGCTCGATCTCAACATGCCGGGTGCCTATGGCTTCTCCGGTCTGGTGCTGCTGCGTGGGCAGTACCCGCAAGTTCCCGTGGTGATGATCTCGGCCCAGGAGGATGCGGCCGTGGTGGCCCGTTCCCGTGAATTCGGCGCCAGTGGCTTCATTCCCAAGTCGAGTGCCCTGGAAACCATCCAGCAGGCGGTGCGCCAGGTGCTCGACGGCGACGCCTGGTGGCCGCCGCAGACCGAGGAAGCGGCGGCGCTGTCGGCCGAGGCCAAGGCCGCCAGCGCCGGTCTGGCCAGCCTGACCCCACAGCAGTTCCGCGTGCTGACCATGGTCTGCGAAGGGCTGCTGAACAAGCAGATCGCCTATGAACTGAGCGTCTCGGAGGCGACCGTCAAGGCCCACGTCACGGCGATCTTCCGCAAGCTCGGGGTGCGCACCCGTACCCAGGCGGCGTTGCTGCTGCAGCAGCTGGAGTCGATTCCCAGCGGCTGAGCCGCGCCTCAAGCCGACTCGACCAGATTCGGCAGGACGATCTCGTGGCTGCGCCTGACCCCGGCGGTCAGCGCCCGGCACTGGACGAGGAACTCGCGCATGGCGGCGGTCTGGTACTTCTGTTTGTGCCAGATGAAGTAGAACTGCCGGCGCAGATCCAGGGTCGGCGTTTCCACCGCCACCAGGCTGCCGCGGCGGAAGGCGTCGCGCAGGGCCAAGCGCGAGATGCAGCCGATGCCCAGGCCCGACTCCACGGCGCGCTTGATCGCCTCGGTATGCTCCAGTTCCAGGCGGATATTCAGCGAGGCCGGATGGTGACGCATGGCCTGGTCGAAGGTCAGGCGCGTGCCGGAGCCCTGCTCGCGGAGAATCCAGGCCTCCCGGGTCAACTCCTCCAGGCTCGCCTCGCGGCGTTGCGCCAGGGGATGCTGGGGGGCGCAGAACACCACCAGCTCGTCCTCCACCCAGGGCTGCACCTCGATATCCGGATGCTGGCAGTCGCCCTCGATCAGCCCCAGGTCCAGCTCGTAATGGGCGATCTGCTGGACCACGTGGGCGGTGTTGTGCACCTGCAGCCTCACCCGGCATTCCGGGTGGCGCTGCATAAAGGTGCCGATCAGCAGGGTCGCCAGGTAATTGCCCACGGTCAGGGTGGCGCCGACATCCAGCGAGCCGAAGCCACTCTTGCCGGCGAGCAGGCGTTCGATCTCCTTGGCCTGGTCGAGCAGGGCCACGGCCTCGGGCAGCAGCTGGCGACCCAGTGCATTGAGGCGCAGGCGCTTGCCGGAACGGTCGAACAGCTGGCAACCGGACTGCCGTTCCAGCTCGCTCAGCGAGGTGCTGGTGGCCGATTGCGACAGGGCCAGGGCCTCGGCCGCGCGTGACACGCTTTCCTGTTGGGCGGCGATGACGAACACATGAAGCTGTCTAAGCGTAAATCGCATATCTATATAACCGATAAGCCATATCAAAATTATCCACTTAACAGATATTCTGCGCCCGCCTAGAATGCCGCGCAATCACCCGCATCGGGTATCTGAGCCTTCGAGGAAGCCAGCATGAGCAATCTGAACGTCGAGCGTGTGCTCAGCGTCCACCACTGGAACGACACCCTGTTCAGTTTCAAGACCACCCGCAGTGCGGGCCTGCGATTCGAGAACGGTCAGTTCGTGATGATCGGCCTGCAGCAGGACAACGGTCGCCCGCTGATGCGCGCCTACTCGATCGCCAGCCCCAACTACGAGGACCATCTGGAGTTCTTCAGCATCAAGGTGCCGGACGGCCCGCTGACCTCCAAGCTGCAGCACCTCAAGCCGGGCGACGAGCTGATGGTCAGCCGCAAGCCCACCGGCACGCTGCTGCTCGACGACCTGCTGCCGGGCAAGCACCTCTACCTGCTCAGCACCGGCACCGGTCTGGCCCCCTTCATGAGCGTGATCCAGGACCCGGAAACCTACGAGCGTTACGAGAAGGTGGTGCTGGTGCACGGCGTGCGCTACGTCAATGAGGTCGCCTACCGCGAGTTCATCACCGAGCACCTGCCGCAGAACGAGTACTTCGGCGAGTCGCTCAAGAGCAAGCTGATCTACTACCCGACCGTGACCCGCGAAGAATTCGAGAACCAGGGCCGCCTGACCGACCTGATGCGCAGCGGCAAGCTGTTCCGCGATATCGGCCTGCCCCCGATCAATCCGCAGGACGACCGCGCGATGATCTGCGGCAGCCCGAGCATGCTCGACGAGACCAGCGCGGTGCTGGATGGCTTCGGCCTGAAGATCTCGCCGCGCCTGGGCGAGCCGGGCGACTACCTGATCGAGCGCGCCTTCGTCGAGAAGTGATCTGCACGGTCTGCGCCAGAGCCCGCCTTCAGGCGGGCTTTTTCGTGGCGCTCGGCACCACCTCGAGCACGCGAATCTGCCCGGGTTGCGGGTAGTGCCAGCGTACGTCCACATCCCAGAAACCGGCGCCGTAGCGGCGCTCCGGTTGTGGTTGCTGATAGGCCGGGCGCGGGTCCTGGGCCAGGCATTGCTCGATCAGTTCGACCAGGGGCTCGTCCAGACGCAGGGCGTGCTGGCGGGCCTGGGCCAGGGCCTGCTCCTGCCAATCCACCGCAATCGGCTGTGGCGCGCTGTCGGCGATGGCGTTTGTCGCGTCCGTCACGCAATCGGCATAGGGCACGTAGGGCTTGATATCCAGCACCGGCGTGCCGTCGAGCAGGTCGATGCCGGAAAGCCAGAGGCGCCCCGGCTCGACCCTGTCCAGCCTGACCACCGACTGGCCGATGCCGTTGGGCCTGTGGGTGGCGCGGCTGGCGAACACGCCGAGCGACTGGTTGCCGCCGAGGCGCGGCGGCCGCACCTTCAGGCGCGGCTTGTCCTCCAGGGTCTGGTGGAAGAGAAACAGCAGCCAGACATGGCTGACCTGCTCCAGCCCCTGCACGGCCTCGCCCTGGTCGAAGGGCGCAAGCAGCTCCAGGACGCCGCGGGCCGCCGGCGCCAGTTGCGGCTGGCGCGGGATGGCGAACTTCTCCTTGAAGCAGGAACGCAGGAAACCTATGGGCGATACGGCGTAGGACATGGGCGGGCGATCGGCGGCGGGGGAGGCCCATCTTACCTGCTGCAGACTCCAGTCTTAAGCCCGGGCTAGGCGTACAGCACCAGCAGGCCCCAGGCCAGCAGCAGGAGCCCGGCCAGGCGCGCGAGCCACAGGCCTTTTGGCAGCACTTTCTCCAGCAGCACATAGGCGCCGATCAGGGCCGCCCACAGCAGGTTCATCACCCCGCCAAGAAACAGCAGGCCCATCAGTGCCCAGCAGCAACCCAGGCAATACAGGCCGTGGGCCAGGCCCATGCGCCAGCCGCCGGCGATACCGGGACGCCAATGCCCCAGGAGAAACAGCACCGGTCCGCGGCAATGGGCCAGGCAGGCGGCTTTGCCCGGCAGCCACTGGTAGGCGCCGGCGCCGATCAGCAGGCTGGCGCCCAGCCACTGGCTGTCACTGCGCATCTGCGGGTTGAGCAGGGCGAGGCGATCCAGGCCCCATTGCGCGGCGGTGGCGAGCAGGCCGAAGCCGCCCCACACCAACAGGTAGGCCAGGCAGAACGCCAGCAGGGCCAGCTGTCTGCGCGGCGAGTGCAGCTGCCGGCGCAGCATCTGCTGGTACAGCAGGATCATCGGCACGGCGCTGGGTAACATCATGCCGACCATCATCACCGCCCACATCGCCAGCATCAGCAGGGCATCGGCGGCGCTCCAGGGCATCGGCATGGCGGCCATGGCCATCTCGGGCATGCTGCCGGCCATCCGCAACAGGGTCCACCAGGCCAGCCCCAGCAGTACCAGCAGGCACAGTGCAGTGCTCCACTGGTCGCGCTGCAGCGGCCAGTGGGGCAGCCGCCGAGCAGGCTCGGCGGCGCCAGGAAGTGCGGGCGATTTCAGCGCACCACCCCCTGGCCGGTGAAGTGCAGGCGGGCGAAGTGGCCGTGGCCCTGCTGCGACTGGATCTTGATCGCGCCGTGGGTCTGGTAGCTGCCGCTGGCCATCTGCGCCTCGGTGAACTCGAAGCCATCGGGCAGTACCAGGCGCGCTTCCTGGGCCTGGCCGCTGACCGGGTTGCGGATCGGTTCACCTGTTACTTCCAGCACCCCGGGGATGCGGGTGTGGGCTTCGCGGCGATCGACATCGACGCTGAACTCGATGGGGACGAACTGCGGCTCGTACAGCTCGCCGAGGGTGCTGGCGAACACCGAGAACACCGTGGCGCCGGGCTCGGTGTCCTCGCCGGCGAGAATCCGCAGCAATGCCTCGCGTTGTGCGGCAGAGGCGCGTTCGTCGATGAACAGCTGGCAGCGGCCATCGCCCTCGTGGATGGCCTTGGGCCAGGCGAAGGTGCCGACCCAGCACAGGCCGTCGAGTTGGATGTCTTTGTAGTGCCCCCGGTCGATACGCATCGACACCACGGCCTCGCAGTTGCCGTGGCTGGGCAGGGCGCTGAATTGACAGGGACAGCCCCAGTTGCAGTTGCAGGTAGCGAACTCGACGCCCTGCATGCGCCAGTCAACCATGCTCATGGCCTTCCTCCCTGCCGCGCTGGCGGCCTGAAGTGGTGACCCCCAATTAGAAGGTTAGCAATGGCGGGGCGCCCGGCGGGCGCGGCGGACTAGCGGCTGTCGCGGGGAGCGGGGCCGAATCCGGTTCGGCCCAGGCGCTCTGTGGCGAAGGTCCGAGCCGGCGATTCAGCCACGCAGGCGCAGGGTCAGGCCCCGGAGGAAGTTGCGCAGGAACTGGTCGCCGCAGGGGCGGTAGTTGCTGTGGCCGGACTTGCGGAACAGCGCGCTCATTTCCGGCTTGGACACCGGGCAGTCGACGCTCTGCATGATCGCGTGCATGTCGTCTTCCTTCAGCTCGAAGGCCACGCGCAGCTTTTTCAGCACCATGTTGTTGGTCACCGGCAGCTCGAAGGGCTGCGCCGGACGGCTGTCGTCCTTGCCGCGCTTGAAGTACACCAGGCCGTCGAGAAAATGCGCCATCAGCTCGTCTTCGCAGGCCTGGAAGCCGTCCTCGTCGTCCTTCTTCAGCACGGCGCTGACCTGCTCTGCGGCGACCTGCAGGCCGCTGAGCTGGATGATATCGGCCATCTGCGCGTCGCTGAGGTCGAGGGAGTAGCGCAGGCTGCGCAGCACATCGTTATTGAGCATGGCTTGATTCCTGGAAATAAGGGGAGCCGCACCGGGGCGGGACGGCGGGGGAGGCGGACCTAGAAGCGTTCCTTGGCGGCCAGATAGCGCCACTGGCCGGCTGGAACCTTGGCCATCGGCACGCCGCCGATGCGGATGCGCTTGAGCCCCAGTACCTTGAGGTCGACGCTGTTGCACATGAACACGATCTGCCCGGGCTGGGGGTTCTTCAGGGCGAAGCGCAGGCGGGTTTCGTTCTGCCAGCTGACCTTGCAGGGTGGCAGCGGCGTGCCGTTGAAACTCAGGCCGTGGTTCAGGCGCTTGAGCTGGGCCGGACTGAGCTGGCCGCTGACTTCGACCACGTACTCCTGCTCCAGCTTGCTCAGGTCTTCCCGCAGCTTGCGTTCGACGCGCCAGTCCTGGGTCAGCACGTGCAGGCCGTCGGCGCCAGCCTGCAGCGGAGCGCAGGGAGTCAGGCGGGCGAAATGGCCCTTCAGTGGGCGGATGCCGGAGGGGTCATCCGGCCAGTGGCTGGCCGGCCCGAGGGTGCTGGTGGCGCTCGCCGGGGCGTGGCCGCTGGGCACGTGGAGCAGCAGGGTCGCCGGCTCCAGCGGTGCGGCGACGGCGTCCGGGAGCAGCTCGACTTGCTGGTCCAGCACCTTGAACTGCGGTTCGTCCACCACTTCGCCATCGACCAGCACCCAGCCGCCCTGGATATACAGCTCGGCCTCGCGGCGCGAGCAGCCGACCAGTTCGATCAGGCGCTTGGAAAGGCGGACGGGGTCGGTCATGGCAACGGTCATCGGCAAGGGGAGGGCGGCCATTGTAACTGGCACGGGCCGTGGCACAGGGATAAAAAAACCGCTCCGAGGAGCGGTTTTCTGATCGCCGGCGTTTCAGCCGCCGAGATAGGCGTCGCGCACCTTGGGGTTGGTCAGCAGCTCATGGCCGCTGCCTTGCATGACGATCCGCCCGTTCTCCAGCACATAGCCGCGATCGGCCAGCTTGAGCGCCTGGTTGGCGTTCTGTTCGACCAGGAAGATGGTCACGCCGTCCTTGCGCAGCTGTTCGATGATGTCGAAGATCTGCTGGATGATGATCGGCGCCAGGCCCAGGGAGGGTTCGTCGAGCAGCAACATCTTGGGCATGCTCATCAGCGCGCGGCCGATGGCGAGCATCTGCTGCTCGCCGCCGGACATGGTGCCGGCGCGCTGGTTGAGGCGTTCCTTGAGGCGTGGGAACAGGTGCAGGACCTTGTCCATCTGCTCGCGGAACTCGCCCTTGGCGGTGAAGAAGCCGCCCATCACCAGGTTTTCCTCGACAGTCAGGCGAGCGAACACCCGGCGTCCCTCGGGGACGATGGCGATGCTCTTGCGCATGATCTCCGGGGTGTCCTTGCCGACCAGTTCCTCGCCCTGGTAGCGGATGCTGCCGCTGGAGGCATGCGGGTTGCCGCAGAGGGTCATCAGCAGGGTCGATTTGCCGGCGCCGTTGGCCCCGATCAGGGTGACGATCTCGCCCTGGCGGACCTCGACGCTGACGTCGTGCAGTGCCTGGATCTTGCCGTAGAAGGTGGAAACCTTGTCGAAAGTCAGCATGGCTCAGGCCTCCCCCAGATAGGCTTTGATCACGTCCGGGTTGTCGCGGACCTGCTCCGGCGTGCCGTCGGCCAGGGGGGTGCCCTGGTTGATCACGTAGATATAGTCGGAAATGCTCATGACCAGCTTCATGTCGTGTTCGATCAGCAGCACGGTGACGTTGTGCTGATCGCGCAGCATGCGGATCAGCGCCTTGAGGTCGTCGGTCTCGCGCGGGTTGAGGCCGGCGGCCGGCTCGTCGAGCATGAGGATGCTCGGGCGCGTCATCATGCAGCGGGCGATCTCCAGGCGCCGTTGCTGGCCGTAGGCCAGGGTGCCGGCCGGGCGGTTGGCGAATTCGGTCAGGTTGACCTGCTCCAGCCAATGCGCGGCGTATTCCATGGCCTGGCGCTCGCTCTTGCGGAACGCCGGGGTCTTCAGCAGGCCAGCGATGAAGTTGGTGTTGAGGTGGCGATGCTGGGCCACCAGCAGGTTCTCCACCGCGGTCATTTCCTTGAACAGGCGAACGTTCTGGAAGGTGCGCACCACGCCCCTGTGGGCGATCTTGTGGCCCGGCAGGCCCTCGATCTGCTCACCGTTGAGGCGGATGCTGCCGCTGGTTGGCTGGTAGAAACCGGTCAGGCAGTTGAACACCGTGGTCTTGCCGGCGCCGTTCGGGCCGATCATCGACACCACTTGCTTCTCGTTGACTGACAGGCCCACCCCGTTGACGGCCAGCAGGCCGCCGAAGCGCATGGACAGGCCGCTTACTTCTAGAATCGGGCGGCTCATGGTTTCAGCTCCAGGTGCGGGCGCTGCATGGGCAGCAGGCCCTGCGGACGCCAGATCATCATCAGTACCATCAAGGCACCGAACATCAGCATGCGGTACTCGTTGAACTCGCGGGCCAGTTCCGGCAGCAGGATCATCACCACCGCGGCGAGGATGATCCCCAGTTGCGAGCCCATGCCGCCCAGCACGACGATGGCGAGGATGATCGCCGATTCGATGAAGGTGAAGGACTCCGGGGTCACCAGACCCTGGCGGGCGGCGAAGAAGCTGCCGGCGAAACCGGCAAAGGTCGCGCCGAGGGTGAAGGCCGACAGCTTGATCACGGTGGGGTTCATGCCCAGCGCGCGGCAGGCAATTTCGTCCTCGCGCAGGGCTTCCCAGGCGCGGCCGATCGGCATGCGCAGCAGGCGGTTGATCACGAACAGGGTGAGCAGCACCAGCAGCAGGGCGATCAGGTAGAGGAAGATCACCTTGTTGATCGAGTTGTAGGCAACCCCGAAGTATTCGTGGAAGGTCTGCATGCCTTCGGCGGCCTTGCGCTCGAACGACAGGCCGAACAGGGTCGGCTTGTCGATATTGCTGATGCCGTTGGGGCCGCCGGTCAGCTCGGTCATGTTGCGCAGCAGGATGCGGATGATCTCGCCGAATCCCAGGGTGACGATGGCCAGGTAGTCGCCGCGCAGCCGCAGCACCGGGAAACCGAGGATGAAGCCGAAGAACGCCGCCATCAGGCCGGCGATTGGCAGGCACACCCAGAAGCCCAGGCCGTAGTAGTGCGACAGCAGCGCGTAGCTGTAGGCACCCACCGCGTAGAAGCCGACATAGCCCAGGTCGAGCAGGCCGGCCAGGCCCACGACGATGTTCAGGCCGAGGCCGAGCATCACGTAGATCAGGATCAGCGTGGCGATGTCCACCGCGCCGCGGCTGCCGAAGAATGGCCAGGCCAGGGCGATCAGGATCAGCGCGAGGACGACCCAGCGCTGGGTGCTCGGCAGGGTGAGGAAGTCACTGGCCTGGCCGGGGACCTTGGGCATGCTGGGCACGCTGGCCCAGGCGGCGCCGATCTGGTCGCGCAGCAGCTGCCAGAAGAACATGGCGATGGCGCAGGCGGCGATGGTCCAGAGCACGGCGGGGCTGGCGCCCTGCACCTGCAGGCTGATGCCCACGGTGGTCAGCTTCAGGCCGATGACCGGATAGGCCACGGCGATCACCAGCAGGGCGCTGAAGAAGGCGGTCTTGAGGTTGCCGCGATTGATCGAAGTCATACCTTTTCAACCTCCGGACGGCCGAGAATACCGGTCGGGCGGAACAGCAGGACCAGCACCAGCAGGCTGAAGGCCACCACGTCCTTGTACTGGTCACCGAAGATGTCGGCGCCGAAGGCTTCGGCCACGCCCAGTACCAGACCACCGAGCATGGCGCCGGGGATGCTGCCGATGCCGCCGAGGACCGCGGCGGTGAACGCCTTGATGCCGGCGAGGAAACCCAGGTGCGGGTTGATCACGCCGTACTGCATGCCCAGCAGAACCGCGGCGACGGCGGCCAGGGCGGCGCCGATGACGAAGGTCAGGGCGATGATGTTGTTGGTGTTGATGCCCAGCAGGTTGGCCATCTTCAGGTCTTCGGCACTGGCGCGGCAGGCGCGGCCGAGGCGCGAACGGGAGATGAACAGGGTCAGGCCGACCATCGCCAGGAAGGTGACGACGAAGATCAGCACCTGGGTGTAGGAGATCACCACGCCGCTCATGGTGCTTTCGCCGAACACGAAGTTGCCCGGCAGCGGGTTAGGGATCGCCTTGTCCTTGGAGTCCTGGGCCAGCAATACCAGGTTCTGCAGGAAGATCGACATGCCGATCGCGGAGATCAGCGGGATCAGGCGGTTGCCGCCGCGCAGCGGGCGATAGGCGACTCGCTCGATACTGTAGCCATAGGCGCTGCAGACGATGATGCTGGCGGCGAAGCCGGCAATCATGATCAGCGGCAGGCTGTCCAGGCCCATCATGGCGAGGAGGGTAATGGCGATGAAGGCTACGTACGAGCCAATCATGTACACCTCGCCATGGGCGAAGTTGATCATGCCGATGATGCCGTAGACCATGGTGTAGCCGATGGCGATCAGGGCATAGGTGCTGCCAACGGTGAGGCCGTTAACCAGCTGTTGCAGGTAGTGATAAAGATCAGGCATTGCCTAACTCCTGGGTCAGCACGCACGGCGGCGCTTGTGGCGCAGCATGAGACCAGAATTCTTCTAATAAACAAAACCCACTGCGGCTGCAGTGGGCTTTGGGTTCAGGCGGGACGCCCCCGGATTAGTGGGTGGCGGCTTCGGACTTGGTGCCGTCCTGGTGCCATTCGTAGACGACGAAGCTGAAGTCTTTCAGATCGCCCTTCTCGTCGAAGGCCAGGGTGCCGGTCGGGGTGTCGAAGCTGTTGGCGCGCAGGGCAGCGGCCACCTTGGCGGTGTCGGTGTCACCGGCCTTGGCGATGCCTTCGGCGATCACCTGTACGGCGGCATAAGCCGGGAACACGAACGGACCGGTCGGGTCCTGGTTCTTGGCCTTGAAGGCCTCGACCAGCGCCTGGTTCTTCGGATCCTGGTCGAAGGACTTCGGCAGGGTCACCAGCAGGCCTTCGGAAGCCTCGCCGGCGATGGCGGAGATTTCCTTGTTACCCACGCCTTCCGGCCCCATGAACTTGGCCTTCAGGCCCTTCTCCGACGACTGGCGCAGCAGCAGGCCCAGTTCCGGGTGGTAGCCGCCGTAGTAGACGAAGTCGACGTTGGCCTGCTTGAGCTTGGAGATCATCGCCGAGAAGTCCTTGTCGCCGGCGTTGATGCCTTCGAACAGGGCGACGTTGACACCCTTGCCTTCCAGGGTCTGCTTGACTGCGGTGGCGATGCCTTCACCGTACTGCTGCTTGTCGTGGATGACCGCGACGCTCTTCGGCTTGACGTGGTCGGCAATGAAGTTGCCGGCGGTCGGGCCCTGCAGGCTGTCCAGGCCGATGGTGCGGAACAGCAGCTCGTAGCCACGGGCGGTGATGTCCGGGCTGGTGGAGGCCGGGGTGATCATCAGGATGCCTTCGTCTTCGTAGATGTCGGACGCCGGCTGAGTGGAGCTGGAGCAGAGGTGGCCAACCACGAACTTCACTTCGTCGTTGACGATCTTGTTGGCTACGGCAACGGCCTGCTTCGGATCACAGGCGTCGTCGTACTTCACGCCTTCGAGCTTGGCGCCGTTGATGCCGCCGGCCTTGTTGATCTGCTCGATGGCCATTTCGGCACCGATGAATTGCATCTCGCCGTACTGCGCAACGGCGCCGGTTACCGGACCAGCCATGCCGATCTTGATGGTGTCAGCCGCTACCGAGTAGCTGGCAACGCCGGCCATGGCCATGGCGGCAAACAGTTTGGAAATCTGCTTAGTAGCCTTGTTCATAGTGCTCCACTCTTATTGGTCTTTCATTGTTGTAGTTCTGGCGGCCAAAGCTGCAGAACCGGGTTGTTTCCCCGGCTGTACCCCCGGCAACTGTACCGGTGCAGTGTAGAGCGGCGGTTCTTGCCTTGAAAAGCCGGCTGCTGGGGGCAAAACATCAGGGCGTCGCTTAAGTGAAAGGAATGTATAGAAATGCGGCGTGCCCAGACAGCCCTCTGGCGTCGCCCTTAATGCTTGCCTGGGCGGCGCCCGAAGTTATCATGGCCGCCGACTGAAACCCGGCTTCCACCATAGGGCACACCATGACTGAACAACCTAGCACCCTCTATGCCAAGTTGCTTGGAGAAACTGCTCCCATTTCCTGGCAAGAGCTGCAGCCCTTCTTCGCCCGCGGCGCGTTGTTGTGGGTCGAGGGCGCCCAGGATCTGGTCGCGGTGGCCGAGGCGGTGGCGGAAAACCATCAGGGCAAGGTGGCCGGCTGGCTGCAGGAAGGCCTGCTGCGCAAGGTCGACGACAGCCTGGCCGAGGACCTGCTGGCGCGTGATCCGCAGCTCTGGGCCGTGGTGGTGGCGCCCTGGGTGCTGGTCCAGGAGCGTGCCGAGCAGCCGCTCTGAACTGCCCCGGTCGGCGGCGATGAGGGCAAACCGGGCGGCGAGCTACTATGCTCGGGGCTGATCCGCAGAAGGAGCGCCGCCATGTTCCAGCCCGGCCACTTGCACCGCGCCAATCCGGTTGCCACCGGTGATCAACCGGCGTTCAGCATCGATCTGTTCTATGAGGTGCGCCAGGACTCGGTCGAGGGACCGATGTTGCACATGCGCATGCGTGGCGAGGTGGCCGGCAAGCAGTTCGAGGAGCGGTTCGAGCTGCACCGCGACACCGCCTTCAACTTCGCCAGCGTCGCCAGCCGTATCGCCCGCAAGCACGGCCTGCCGGCCTCTACCAGCCTGCTGCTGCGCGACCATCAGGAATACGACCATATGTTCGCCGATATCCGGGCCAAGCTCGGCAGTCATACCGGCGATCCGGTCGACCTCGACCATCTGGAGAAGGATGGCCTGTAATCGCTAGGCGCTGATCCAGCGCTGGCGCGCCCAGCCGCTGAGGGCGTCGACCCCCAGCACCAGTATCAGCATCGCCAGGATCACCGCTGCCGCCTGGGCTTGCTGGAACAGGCTGAGGTGGACATAGAGCATCTGGCCCAGGCCGCCGGCGCCGACGAAACCGAGCACGCTGGCCATGCGGATATTGTTTTCCCAGCGGTACAACGAGTAGGCCAGCAGCTGCGGCCAGACCCCCGGCAGGGTGCCGTAGCAGAATGCCGCGACCGCGCCGCCACCGCCCAGGCGGATCGCCTCGGCTGGCGCGTCCGGGGTGTTTTCCAGGGCCTCGGCGAACAGCCGGCCGAGCACGCCGCTGGTGTGCAGCGCCAGGGCCAGGGTGCCCGCATTCGGCCCCAGGCCTGCGGCCAGCACCACCAGCGCCGCCCAGACCAGCTCCGGCACCGCACGCAGGGCGTTGAGCAGCAGGCGTGCGCCATTGCGCGGCAGCCAGCCGAGGCGTCCGGCGGCCGGCAAGGCCAGGGCCAGCCCGACGACTGCCGCCAGCAGCGTACCGATGGCGGACATGGCCAGGGTCTCCAGCGCCGCGTCGCCGATCGAACGCAGGTGCCCGGCGGACAGGTCCGGGCGCAGAAAGCTCGCGGCATAGCTGGCCATCTGCTTGGGGTTGTCGCCGCCGAACAGCCCGCCGAGGTCGATGCCCAGGTAGAGGAAGGAAGCGACCACCGCCGCCAGCAACGCCAGCAGCAGGGCGCCATTGCCCAGGTGGCGCTTCACAGCAGCCGCGCCCGCAGCAGGCGGCTGAGCTGATCGGCCAGCAGCACCAGGGCCAGGAAGGTCAGCAGCATGCTGGACACCTCGGCGCCGGCGAACATGCGCATCGACAGTTCGATCTGCTGGCCCAGGCCGCCGGCGCCGACGAAGCCCATCACCACCGAGGCGCGGATCGCGCATTCCCAGCGGTACACCGTGTAGGAGAGCATCTCCGCCGCGGCATGGGGCAGCACGCCGTAGGCGAATGCCGCCAGGCGCGGACTGCCGGCCAGCAGCAGGGCGCGGCTAGGGCGCGGGTCGACCGATTCGAAGATCTCCGCGTAGACCTTGCCGAGCATACCGCTGTAGGTGATGGCGATGGCCAGCACGCCGGCGGTGGGGCCGAGGCCGACGGCCCGCACGAACAGCAGCGCCCAGACGATCTCCGGCACGCTGCGCAGCACGATCAGCGTGGCGCGCACCGGCCAGCGCAGCGCCTGCGCCCACCAGGCCGGGCGACCGCCGCGGTGCAGCGCGGACAGCGACAGCGCGCGACTGGCCAGCAGCGCGCCGGGCATGGCGATCAGCAGCGCCAGGGCCATGCCGGCGGTGGCAATGGCCAGGGTTTCCAGGGTCGCGCGGCCCAGCAACTGGAGGAACCCGGGATCATGGGCCGGCGGCCAGAAGTCGTGGAGAAAGTGCCCCATGTTCGCGGCGTTGTCGCTGTCGAACAGTACGCCCAGGTCCAGCTCGCTGAGGCGCAGGCCCGGCCACAACAGCAGCAGGGCGAGCAGGGTCAGGGCCAGGCGCGGCAGGGCGGCCGGGTCGCGTGGAGACGGCGTCAGCATCGCGGGATATGGGGGATCGGCTGAGGCGCTGGGGTCGCGGCCGGCGCGGCCTGCAGCTGGTCGTTGGCGTACAGGGCGGCCAGTTGCGCCGGCTGGATCGCCTTGGGCGGCAGGTCGAAGGCGATGCATCCGTCGCGCAGGCCGATGATCCGTGGAAAGTGGGCCAGGGCCAGGTCCACCGCATGCAGGCTGGCCAGCAGGGTCAGGCCGCGGCTGTCGGCCTCGCGGTTGAGCACCCCCAGGGTGTGCCCGGCGAGCAGCGGGTCCATGGCCGATACCGGTTCATCGGCGAGGATGATTTCTGGCGCCTGGTACAGCGCGCGGGCGATGCCGACGCGCTGCAGCTGGCCACCGGACAGCTGGTCGCAGCGCTCGAACAGCTTTTCCGCCAGGTCCAGGCGGCCGAGGGCCGCGGCCGCGCCGGCGCTGTCGAGCGGATGCAGCAGGCTGAGCAGGCTGCGGGCCAGCGTCCACTGGCCGAGCTTGCCGGCCAGCACGGCGGTGACCACGCGCTGGCGTGGCGGCAGCGGCGGGCTCTGGTGGATCAGGCCGATGCGCGCGCGCAGGCGTTGGCGCTGGCGGGCGCTGAGCTGCCAGGGCTGCTGGTCGAGCACGCTGAGCCGCCCGCTGCTGGGCCGCAGGGCGGTGGCGAGCAGGCGCAGCAGGCTGGTCTTGCCCGCGCCGGAGGGGCCAATGATCGCCAGCCGTTCGCCGGGCTGGACGCGCAGGTCGATATTGCTGAGCGCGACCCGGCCGTTGGCGTGGTCCAGGCCCACGCCCTCCAGGCTCAGGCTCACTGCAACAGGCCGGCCGCGCGGGCTGCTTCCTCGATGCCTTGGTAGTTATCCGCCTTGGTTTCGATGAAGCGGCTGGCGCCTTGCAGGTCGAGGATCGCCTTGTGCGCGGGGTTGGCCGGGTCGAGGGCGAGGAATGCACCCTGGAGCTTGTCGCGCAGGGCCGGCTCGAGGCTGCCGCGCACGGTCCAGTTGTAGTCGAAGTAGGGCGGTGTGGTGGCGATCACCCGGACCTTGTCGCTGTCGACCTTGCCGGCGGCGACCAGCTTGTCCCACACCGAGGCATTGAGCACGCCGCCATCGGCCTTGCCGGCCTGGACCCAGGCGGCGGTGGCGTCGTGGGCGCCGGAGTAGGCGATGCGGCTGAAGAACTGCTCGGGCTCGATGCCGTCCTGCAGCATGAAGTAGCGCGGCATCAGGCTGCCGGAGGTGGAGGACACCGAGCCGAAGGCGAAGGTCTTGCCCTTGAGGTCCTGCAGCGACTGCACGGCGGGATCGGCGCTGATGAACTTGCTGGTGAACTTCTCGTCCTCGGCGCGTTGCACCAGGGGAATCGCGTCACCGGTCTTCAGGCGCGCCTGGACGAAGGTGAAACCACCCAGCCAGGCCAGGTCGATACGCTCGGCGGCGAGGGCTTCGACCACTGCGGCATAGTCGGTGACCGGGACGAACTCGACCGGCATGCCGAGCTGCTGCTCGAGGTAGGCCCCCAGCGGCTCGAACTTGCGCAGCAGTTCGGTGGGCGCCTCATCGGGGATGGCCGAGACTCGCAGTACTTCGGCGGCTTGGCTGATGACGCAGGACAGGGACAGGGCGAGGCCGGCGACGAGCGCCAGGGATTTCTTGAGCTTCATGGGTTCTCCGGTTCAATAGCGGGGAAAGCGGGGTGCGGATTATAGGGACATGGGCGCATTTGCGCAGCTTTCATTGGCGGCGCCGACCGTTAAGATGGGCCTTCCGTTGATTTGGGGAATTTGCCACATGACCGCTGCGTTGCCTTCGATCGCCTTCGCCGGCATCGGCCTGATGGGCCTGCCGATGACCCGCCGGCTGCTCGCCGCCGGCTATCCGCTGAGCGTCTGGAACCGTTCGCCGGACAAGTGCGTGCCGCTGCTGCAGCTGGGCGCACGCCGCGCCTCGACGCCGGCCGATCTGTGTGCCGATGCCGAGGTGGTGCTGCTCTGCCTGGCCAATACCGAGGTGGTGCGCGAGGTGGTGTTCGGCCCCGGCGGCATCGTCGAGGGCGGCAAGCCCGGACAGGTGCTGCTGGACATGTCCAGCCTGGAGCCGGCGGCGACCCGCGAGTTGGCCGCCGAACTGCTGCAGCGCTGCGGCATGCGCTGGGTCGACGCGCCGGTGTCGGGCGGCACCGCCGGCGCCGAAGCCGGCAGCCTGGCGATCATGGCCGGCGGGCGGGCGGAGGATGTCGAGCGGGTGCGGCCGATCCTCGCCCACCTGGGCCAGCGTCTCACCCACATGGGCGCGGTCGGCGCCGGCCAGGTGAGCAAGGTGTGCAACCAGATGATCGTGGCCTGCAATGCCCTGGTGATCGCCGAGGTGGTGGCCCTGGCCGAGCGCGCCGGGGTCGACGCCGGGCTGCTGGCCCCGGCGCTGGCCGGCGGGTTCGCCGACTCCAAGCCGCTGCAGATTCTCGCCCCGCAGATGGCCAGCAGCCAGTTCGCGCCGGTCAAGTGGCATGTGCGCACCCTGCTCAAGGACCTGGATACCGCGGTCAAGCTGTCCCGCGAGATCGGCTCGGCGACCCCGCTCAGCGGCCTGGCGGCGCAGCTGATGCGCCTGCATGGCAGCCAGGGCAACCTGGAGAACGATCCGGCGACCCTGGTCGAGCTGTACCGCGAGGGCCAGGCATGAAGATCTCCGCCAACCTGTCGCTGCTGTTCGCCGAGGTGCCGCTGATCGAGCGAGTCGTCGCCGCCGCGGCGGCCGGTTTCGATGGCGTGGAGATCCAGTTTCCCTACGAGGTTCCGGCGATTCGCCTGAAGGAGGCCCTGGCGGCGGCGGGCCTGCCGCTGGTGCTGATCAACCTGCCGGCCGGTGACCTGATGAGCGGTGGCGCCGGCCTGGCGGGCGTGCCAGCGCGCCGCAAGGCGTTCGCCGCGGCGCTGCAGGAGGCCCTGAGCTACGCGGCGATGGTGCGCCCGGCCTGCGTCAATGTGCTGCCGGGACGGCTGGCCGAAGGCGTCAGCCGGGAGCAGGCGTTGGTCATCCTGAGCGATAACCTGCGCCTGGCGGCCGAGGCCTTTGAGCTGCTGGGCATCCGGGTGCTGGTGGAGGCGATCAACCCGCTGGACATGCCCGGCTTCCTGATCAACACGCCACAGCAGCTGGACGAGCTGCTGCGCGCGGTCGATCACCCCAACTGCCTGGCCCAGTACGACCTCTATCACATGGCCCGGCAGGGGCTCGACCCGGTTGCGGGAATCGAGCTGCTGGCCGGGCGTATCGGCCATGTGCAGTTCGCCGACTGTCCCGGCCGTGGGGCGCCCGGCAGCGGCAGCCTGGACTTCAGCCCGGCGCTGGCGGCGCTGCGGCGCAGCGGTTATCGCGGTTGGCTGGGGGCCGAATACAAACCCGGGGCGGCGGGCACCCGGGCCGGCCTGGATTGGCTGGCGAGATGGCGCGCGGACGCCTGAGGCTGGAGTCTCAGCCCGGCGGCGGCACGACGGCGGGGGCGTAGCACTCGATGCGATTGCGCCCGCGCTGCTTGGCCCGGTAGAGCACCTGGTCGGCGCATTTCACCAGCTCGCGCAGGCTCTGTCCGGGTTGCCACTGGGCCACGCCAAAGCTGGCGGTAACGCTGATCTGGGCGGCGGTCGGCTCGTTGGAGATCAGGATGCGCAGTTTTTCCGCGATCACCGCGGCATGCTCGAGATCGATATGCGGCATGAGGATGACGAATTCCTCGCCGCCCCAGCGGCACAGGCAGTCGGATTCGCGCAGCTGCGCCTGGACGCGCTGGGCCACGGCGCGCAGGACCCGGTCGCCGGCATCGTGGCCATGCTGGTCGTTGACCACCTTGAAGTGATCGATGTCGAAGAACAGCAGGCTGAGCGGCAGCCCATAGCGCTCGGCGCGCTTGATCTCGTTGTGCGCCACTTCCTCCAGTTTCAGTCGGGTCCACAGTCCGGTGAGGGGATCGGTGTTGGCCACGCGCTCGAGTTGCAGGTTGCTGTCGCGCAGATCCTGTTCGGCCTGCTTGCGTCGACTAATCTCCTGGCGCAGGCGCCGGGACAGGCGGGCGAAGCGCAGGGCGACGATGGCCATCAGCAGCAGGGCCAGCGCGGCGCCGGCGATGACCTGGTAGAGCAGGCGGTGATCGGGCTGTGTCATGCCCTGGTAGAGGAAGCCGTCGAGATCGCTCGAATCCTCGGCCATGCCGAGTTCCACATAGCTGTCGGCGATCGCCTGCCAGCGTCCGGGGTTCATGTGGCCGAGCTGAACCAGCTCCGGCATGATCAGCTTCTTCAGTTCCTTGGCCTCGAAGCGCAGGTGCTCCATGGTCTTTTCCGGCGCATAGCGCTGCTGGATCAGCAGGATGCTTTCCTCGATGTTGTCCAGGGCGTATTGCCAGCCCTGGAGGCTGGCGTTGACGAAGGCTTCGACCTGCTCGGGGCGCTGCTCAAGCAACGCCTCACGGGTGGTCAGCACATCGTTGTAGAAGTTGACGCCGTATTCGCGCGGGTTGATCAGGCGATAGGGGATCTGCCGCTGTTGTAGCCAGAACGGCTCGTTGGAGGTGTAGCCGTTGTAGGCGTCGGTGTGGCCGTCGACCAGGTCCTGGGGATCGAAACTGGGGGGGCTGACTTGCAGGCGGTCGAGGTCGAGGCCTTCGCGCAGCAGGGTGAGGCGCAACTCGGCGCTTTCCGGTGCGTCGAGCAGCATCGCCCGCTTTCCGGCCAGGTCCTGGGGGGAGTAGATGTTCGAGTCGGCGCGGACGATCCACACCACCGGCGAGGACTGCATGATCGCCGCCAGCGCCACCACCGGCTTGCCGCGCAGGCGGGCGATGACCAGGCCGCTATTGGCGATGGCGAAATCGACTTCGCCGGCCAGCAGGGCGCTTATCGGCCTGGCGGCCTGGGGGCCACCCGGGAGTATCTGCACATCCAGTCCGGCCTCGCGGTAGAAGCCTTTCTCCAGGGCCATGTAGTAACCGGCGAACTGGAACTGGTGCAGCCAACGCAGTTGCAGGCGCAGTTTTTCCGCCGCCAGCGATTCGACCGGCCAGAGCAACTGGGCGATGAACAGGCCGCTGGCCAGCCACAGCGAGCGGCCGGCGGCAGGTGCCGAGGGCGGGGTGGCAGCTTGGCTGGCAATGGGTACTGACATGAAGGCCCGTCGCAGGTCTGGCGTGTTGTTGCCTGCTATGACGATGGACAGCGAACACCGTGGCGTCAACCGGCCGGCGTTCAGCGACAGCGCGACAGCAGGGGCAGGGACTCGCCCGCGGTTGGCTGCTGGCGCAGGAAATCCAGCAGCTGCAACAGCGGCAATGGCCGGCTGAGCAGGTAGCCTTGCAGGTAGTCGCAACCATGTTCCTGGAGGAAGGCCAGCTGTTGCGCGGTCTCCACCCCTTCTGCGACGACTTTCAGGTGCAGGGTGTGGGCCATGGCGATGACCGCCTGGATGATCTCCATGTCCTGGTGTGAGGCGGGCACGTCCTGAATGAAGGAACGGTCGATCTTCAGGGTGTCGAGGGGCAGGCGCTTGAGGTAGGCCAAGGAGGAGTAGCCGGTGCCGAAATCATCGATCGACAGGCTTACGCCCAACTCGCGGATCTGCTGCAGCAGGGCGACGGCCCGGTTGATGTTGCCCATCAGGGCGTTCTCGGTCACCTCCAGCTCCAGGCGATGTGCAGCGACCCCGGAGCTGCCCAGGGCTTCGCGCACTTCATGGAGCAGTTCCTCCCGGCCCAGGTTCAGCGCCGAGCAGTTCACCGCGACGCGCAGCTGCGGGTAGCCGGTATCGCCCAGCAGGCAGAGGTCGCGGCAGGCGCGCAGCAACACCCAGGCGTCGAGTTCGCCGATGAAACCATTGGCTTCGGCGATGCCGACGAAACGGTCCGGGGTCAGCAGGCCGTGCTCCGGGTGCTGCCAGCGTACCAGCGCCTCCAGCTTGCTCACCTGGCCGCTGTGCAGGTCGAGGATCGGCTGGTAGTACAGCAGCAGGCCCTGGTCGCGTTGCAGTGCGGTGCGCAGTTGCTCTTCCAGTTGCAGCTCGAAGCTGGCCTTGATCTTCAGTGGCGCGCTGAAGAACTGGGCGTTGTTGCGGCCGCTGCCCTTGGATTGATAGAGGGCCAGGTCCGCGTGCTTGAGCAGCTCCTCGCAGCTTTCCCCGTCCTTGGGGAACAGGCTGATGCCGATGCTGGTGCTCATCACCATGCTGCGTCCGGCCAGGACCACCGGCTCCTTGATGCGCTGCATCACCCGCTGCGCCAGGTGTCGCGCTTCTTCGTTGTCGATCAGGCTGGCGATCAGGCAGAACTCGTCGCCGCCGAAGCGGGCGATCACGTCGTTGCCGCGCAGCACGCCGCGGATGCGTTCGGCGAACACCCTGAGCATCTCGTCGCCGGCGGCATGGCCGAGGCTGTCGTTGATCCTCTTGAAGTGATCGATGTCGAGGAACATCACCGCCAGCGGCGTGCCCCGCTGCCGATGTTCCAGGATCTTCTCGGCGAAGGCCTCCTCCAGGCCCTGGCGATTGAGCAGGTCGGTCAGGCTGTCGAACTGGGCGACCTGTTGCAGCGAGGCGCGCGCGTGGTCGAGCTGGGTCAGCAGCGAGCTGACCTGCAACTGTTCGCGCTCCTTGTGCTCCTGCTTGCGGTCGGCCCAGGTCGCGGCCAGGCTGGCGCCGATACTCAGCAGGGCCACGCTGCCGACGGTCAGGGCCAGTTGCAGGGCATTGGCGGCGCCCTGCTGGTGCAGGGCGGTGCCCAGTGGCACCGCCAGGCTCAGCGAGGCCATGCCGAGGAAATGCATCGATACCATGGCCAGGCCCAGTAGCGCCCCGGCGGCACCCTGGCAGAGCGCGCGCCGCTTGCCACGCAGCTGGCGCGCATGCCGGTTGAGCAGCAGCGCGGCGAAACTGCAGGCCAGGGTCAGCGCCACTGCCAGGGCCAGCAGCCAGGGCTGGAAGTACAGGGTGGCGGCCGAGCGTATGGCGTTCATGCCGCCGTAATGGCTGGCGCTGATGCCCAGGCCAATGCATAGGGCGGCGAGCGCGCATTGCCGCGCGCCCAGTTGGCGCTGGTCGAGCAGGTGCATCGCCAGCAGGGCCGGAACGAAGGCGGCCAGCAGCGCGAGGAGGGTGACCGGCAGGTCGTAGCGAATGGCAATCGGTGCCTGCAGGGCCAGCATGGCGATGAAGTGCAACGACCAGGCGCCGCCGGCCAGGCCCAGGGCGCCCATCCAGCACCACAGGCTGCGGGTGCCTGGACGCTGGCAGCCGCGGGCGCGTTCGGCCATGTCCAGGGCGGCGTAGCCGGCAGCGGCGGCCACCAGGCAGGCCAGCGCCACCAGCCAGGGGTTGTGAGTGGATTCGAGGATCAGCTGGCCGCCGTGGGGGATGTCAGAGGTCAATCGCAGGTATAGCCAGTCCATAGCGTGCTCTCTCCCTTACACCTGTCGATGGGGGGTCGCGTTATGCCGTCAGTATAGTGAGGGCCCTTGTCCGACAAGGGGGGTTGGGGCGATGGTCGTGACTTTTTGGCGATCAGGCTTATCGCCATTCGATCCAAGAGTCTGGCCCTCGGCGGCCGGCGCTGCACCGCAGAAACGCGACAGGCCCGCATATGCGGGCCTGTCGCGTCGAGGGACGGGGCGTTTAGCCGGCCACCAGTACGCGGATCGCCTCCAGGCGCAGGGCCGCCTTGTCGAGCATGGCCAGGCCCTGCTCGCGCTGCTGGCGCAGGGCGTTCAGCTCGTCGTCGCGCACGCTCGGGTTGACCGCCTGCAGGGCGCTCAGGCGCGCCAGTTCCTCGTCGACCTCGGCGGCCAGGCGACGCTTGGCCTCGGCGACCCGCTCGGCGTGGCGCGGGGCGATCTTGTCCTCGCCGGCGTTGATCAGCGGGCTCAGGGCATCGCGCTGGGCCTGGACGAACTTGTTGGCGCTGGCCCGCGGCACGCTTTCCAGCTGGTCGTTGAGGGTCTCGAAGGCGACCTTGCTGGCCAGGTCGTTACCGTTGGCGTCGAGCAGGCAGCGCAGCGCCGCCGGCGGCAGGTAGCGGCCGAGCTGCAGGGTGCGCGGCGCCACCACCTCGCTGACGTACAGGAGCTCCAGCAGCACGGTGCCGGGCTTGAGCGCCTTGTTCTTGATCAGCGCCACGCCGGTGTTGCCCATGGAGCCGGAACGCACCAGGTCCATACCGCCCTGCACCATGGGGTGTTCCCAGGTGAGGAACTGCATGTCCTCGCGGGCCAGGGCCTGGTTGCGGTCGTAGGTGATGGTGACTCCCTCGTCGCTGCCCAGGGGGAAGCTGGCGTCCAGCATCTTCTCGCTGGGGCGCAGGATCAGGGCGTTCTCCGAGTGGTCCTCGCTGTCGATGCCGAAGGCGTCGAACAGCGCTTCCATGTAGATCGGCAGGGCGAACTGGTCGTCCTGCTCGAGGATCGCCTCGACCAGCGCCTCGCCCTCGCCGGCACCGCCGGAGTTGAGCTCCAGCAGGCGGTCGCGACCGGCGTGCAGCTCGCTCTCCAGGCGCAGGCGCTCCGCCTTGGCTTCGTCCACCAGGCGCTGCCACTGCTCGTCGTCGCCGCCTTCGAGCAGCGGCAGCAGGCGGGCGCCGAACTGGTGCTGCAGGGCGTTGCCGGTGGGGCAGGTGGCGAGGAAGGCGTTGAGGCCCTGGTGGTACCACTGGAACAGGCGTTCCTGCGGACTGTTTTCCAGGTAGGGCACGTGCAACTGGATGCGGTGCTTCTGGCCGATGCGGTCGAGGCGGCCGATGCGCTGCTCGAGCAGGTCGGGGTGGGCCGGCAGGTCGAACAGCACCAGGTGGTGGGCGAACTGGAAGTTGCGACCCTCGCTGCCGATTTCCGAACAGATCAGCACCTGGGCGCCGAATTCCTCGTCGGCGAAGTAGGCGGCGGCGCGGTCGCGCTCGAGGATGCTCATGCCCTCATGGAACACCGTGGCGGGAATGCCCTTGCGCACGCGCAGGGCGTGCTCCAGGTCCATGGCGGTCTCGGCGTGGGCGCAGATCACCAGGACCTTGAACTTCTTGAGCATCTTCAGGGTGTCGATCAGCCACTCGACCCGTGGGTCGAAGTGCCACCAGCGCTGCTCGTCGTCGACCTCGGGTTGGGCCTGGAAGCTGACCTCGGGGTAGAGGTCAGGGTGCTCGCCGATCGGCAGCTCCATGTACTCGTCCGGGCTCGGCAGCGGGTAGGGGTGCAGCTCGCGCTCGGGGAAGCCCTGCACCGCCGCGCGGGTGTTGCGGAACAGCAGGCGGCCGGTGCCGTGGCGGTCGAGCAGTTCGCGCACCAGGCGCGCCGCGGCTTCCTGGTCGCCATCGTTGACCGCGGCGAGCAGGCCTTCGCCCTCCATGCCGAGGAAGTCGTGGATGGTGCGGTGTGCGGTGGTCGACAGCTGGCCCTTGTCCAGCAGCTCCTGCACCGCCTCGGCGACCGGACGGTAATGGGCGCTCTCGGCGCGGAAGGCCTCCAGATCATGGAAACGGTGCGGGTCGAGCAGGCGCAGGCGGGCGAAGTGGCTGTCCTGGCCGAGCTGTTCGGGAGTCGCGGTGAGCAGCAGCACGCCGGGGATGACGCCGGCCAGCTGCTCGACGAGGGCGTATTCCGGGCTGGCATGCTCCGGATGCCAGACCAGGTGGTGGGCCTCGTCGACCACCAGCAGGTCCCAGCCGGCGGCGAACAAGGCATCCTGGGCGCGCTCGTCCTCGCGCAGCCACTCGAGGGCGACCAGGGCCAGCTGGGCGTCCTCGAAGGGGTTGCTGGCGTCGCTCTCGATGAAACGCTCGGCGTCGAACAGCGCCACCTCGAGGTTGAAGCGCCGGCGCATCTCCACCAGCCACTGGTGCTGGAGGTTCTCCGGCACCAGGATCAGCACCCGGCTGGCGCGGCCGGTGAGCAGCTGGCGATGGATCACCAGGCCGGCCTCGATGGTCTTGCCCAGGCCCACTTCGTCGGCCAGCAGCACCCGCGGGGCGATGCGGTCGGCCACTTCACGGGCGATGTGCAGCTGGTGGGCGATGGGTTGCGCGCGGGCGCCGCCCAGGCCCCAGAGCGGTGACTGCAGCTGGCGGCTGGTGAACTCCAGGGTGCGGTAGCGCAGGGCGAACCAGGGCAGCGGGTCGATCTGGCCGGCGAACAGGCGGTCGCTGGCCAGGCGGAACTGGATGAAGTTCGACAGCTGGGTTTCCGGCAGGCTGATGCTTTCGTGCTGGCCGTTGAGGCCGTGGTAGACCAGCAGGCCATCGATGTCCTCGACCTCCTGCACGGTCAGCTTCCAGCCCTCGAAATGGGTGATCTCGTCGCCCGGGGCGAAGCGCACGCGGGTCAGCGGGGCATTGCGCGCAGCGTACTGGCGGGTCTCGCCAGTGGCCGGGTAGAGCACGGTGAGCATGCGGCCGTCCTGCATCAGGATGGTTCCCAAGCCCAGCTCCGCTTCGCTGTCACTGATCCAGCGTTGCCCCGGTTCGTATTGCGCCATGCCTGTCTCCCCGCGTAAAAAAGCCGGCTATGGTAACGGAACGTCGGGCCCAGGCCAAAGGCGCAATACACCTGCCAGGCACTTAACGGCGTCGCCCGAGTCGAAAGTGTAGTTAGGCTGCTCTCAAGTCGGCGTGCAGCTGGCCGACAGCCTGACCAAAGGAGGGCGTAATAACGTGCTACCCCCCATCCCCCACAGTCTGGCACCGGTCACGGTGCAGCAGGACGTGATCAAGCCCAAGCCCGAGGTGCCGCCGGTGACGCCGGCGGCCGAGGGGGCCAAGGAAAGCGGCGTCAGCCTGGACAAGCGCCACCCGCAGGAGGCCGCCGAGCTGCTGCGCGAAGAGCAGCGCCGACGCCAGCGGCGCGGCTACAGCGCCGAAGAGCTGGCCGAGGGCGAGGTGGAGCAGGAGGATGCGCCACTGCTCGACGAGCTGCCGCGCCAGGGCCTGTGGGTGGATGTGGAGGTCTGAGCCGCGCACAATGCCGGCATCCACCCGCCGCTTTTACCGACGAATCACCAGTGAGCCTGTTCCCCGATACCCCGTTGCAGTTGCCCGATGCCCAGCTGGACTTCCAGCCGGGCTGGCTCGATGCGCCGACGGCCGACAGCTGGCTGGGCCAGCTGCTGCAGGAGACGCCCTGGCAGCAGCCGCAGCTGCGTCTCTACGGGCGCCTGCACCCGGTGCCGCGCCTGGTGGCCTGGTACGGCGATGCCGAGGCGAGCTACCGCTATTCCGGCCTGATCCACCGACCGCTGCCTTGGACGCCCTTGCTGGCGCATATCCGCCAGCGCCTGGAGGCGGCGGTGGGGCAGCCGCTCAATGGCGCGCTGCTCAACTACTACCGTGATGGCCACGACTCCATGGGCTGGCACAGCGACGACGAGGCGGAACTGGGCGCCAACCCGTTGATCGTCTCGCTCAACCTGGGCGGCACCCGGCGCTTCGACCTGCGCCGCAAGGGGGGCTCGCGCATCGAGCACTCCCTGGAGCTGGGCCACGGATCGCTACTGGTCATGGCCGGCCCGACGCAGCATTATTGGCAGCATCAAGTGGCGAAGACGCGCCGGCCCAGCGCGCCGCGTCTGAACCTGACCTTTCGCCTAATCCGGTCGCCCGCATGAGCAAAGACGAAAACCTGATCGATTTCAGCGCCGAGCGCGACAAGCGCATCCATGACCTGCACGACAAGCGCCTCGACGAGATGCGCCACAAGTTCGAGCAGGTGCTGCCCTTGGCCAAGGCCAGGAAGAAGGCCAAGGGCAAGCCGAAGAAGCGCTGAGGCGCCGCGTCAGCCAAGCCGATCCGTTGATCTGGATCAGCTTTTCCCCGCCTGTTGTTATCCCGCCTCACGGGCCCTTGACCTGGATCAAGGATCGCCCTGCTGCCCCTGCTAACTTGCCGTCATCGCGACAGGCCAAGACAGGAGGCCAGCATGTTCATCGATGTGGTAGTTCTCGCCGGAGTCGGCACCGTCGGCCTGATGCTGGCCTTCTTCGCCGGCGTCGGTTATTTCATCTGGAAGGATTCGCACGGGCGCAAGCAGGGCTAGTTGCGCCGAAGGGGCACAGGCACGCAAGGCAATTCGGGCGACTCAGGTCGCCCTTTTTTTGTTGCCGGGCAATGCCGGCTCTTCCGCTAGTCGAGGCGCTTGCTGACCCGCAGCACCGCGACGCCCAGCATCAGCACGGTGAATGCCAGCAGCGCCAGCATTTCCGGCCAGAGTTCCAGCAGGCCGGCGCTGCGCAGCATGATGCCGCGCGCCAGGCGCAGGAAGTGGGTCAGCGGCAGCAGCTCGGCGAACCACTGGGCGGCCCGGGGCATGCCGGCGAAGGGGAACATGAAGCCGGACAGCAGGATCTGCGGCAGGAAGGTGAAGAAGGCCATCTGCATGGCCTGGAACTGGGTGCGCGCCAGGGTCGAGAGGAACACCCCGAGGGCCAGGCTGGCGACGATAAACAGCAAGGCGGCGCCGTACAGCTGCAGCAGCGAACCGCGCACCGGCACGGCGAACAACAGGCCGCCGACCAGCAGGATCACCGTCACCTGAATCAGGCCGATGCCGACGAACGGCAGGACCTTGCCCAGGGTCAGTTCCCAGGGCGACAGCGGCGTGGCGATCAGCATCTCCAGGTTGCCGCGTTCGCGCTCGCGCACCAGGGCGATGGCGGTGAACATCACCAGGGTCATGGTGAGGATCACCCCGATCAGCCCCGGCACCGTATTCAGCGCGGCCCGCCGCTCGGGGTTGTAGAAGTTGACCACCTCCACCGCCTGGCGGTGGTCCCAGCCAGGCAGCGAATAGGCCGCCAGTTGCCGGGCCGAGGCCTGCACACTCTGGTCCGAACCGTCGACCAGCAGCTGCAGCGGCGCTCGCTCGCGGCGCTGCAGGCGGGTCTCGAAATCCGCCGGCAGCACCAGGGCGGCGCTGATCTTGCCCTGGCGCAGCAGGTCGTCCAGCTGCTGCGGGCTGTGGGCCCGATAGCGCAGCTCGAGCACCTGGCTGGAGCCGATCTCCGCCACCACCTCACGCGCGCGCGCCGTGCCGGCCTGGTCCAGCACGGCGGCGTCGATGCCGCGCACGTCCATGTTGATGGCATAGCCGAACAGCACCAGCTGCAGCAGGGGGATGCCGACGATCATGGCGAAGGTCAGGCGGTCGCGGCGCAGCTGGCGCAGCTCCTTGATGACGATCGCACTCAGCCGGCGCAGGTTCATCGGCGTGCCTGCACGGGTTGCTGGGTGACGCTGACGAAGACGTCCTCGAGGTTGGCCGGGGCCTCCTGCAGGCGGGCGTCGATCCGCGCGTCGTCCAGGCGCGCGGCAACCGCGGCGCGGGCGTCGGCGCTGGCCACCAGCACCCGCAGGCTGGCGCCGATCTGCGCCATGGCCAGCACCTGCGGACAGCCCTGCAGCGCGCGCTGGGCCTGGCGCGGCTGCGCGCACTGGATCAGCAGCGGCCGGCCTGGCAGGGCGTCGAGCAGCTCGCGCGGGCTGCCATCGGCGACCAGGCGGCCGTCGTCGAGGATACCCAGGCGGGTACAGCGCTCGGCCTCGTCCATGTAGTGGGTGGACACCAGCAGGGTGGTGCCGGCCTCGGCCAGCTCGAACAGCGAATCCCAGAACTCGCGGCGCGACTGCGGGTCGACCGCGCTGGTGGGCTCGTCCAGCAGCAGCAAGTCGGGCTGGTGCAGCACCGCGCCGGCCAGGGCCAGGCGCTGCTTCTGCCCGCCGCTGAGGGTGCCGGCCATCTGCCGGCGGCGGTCGGCCAGCCAGTAGCGCTCCAGCAGCTGCTCGATGCGCGGCCGTGCCGCAGCCTTGCTCAGGCCCTGGACGGCGGCGAGAAACTGCAGGTTCTCCAGCACGCTGAGGTCCTCGTACAGCGAGAACTTCTGGGTCATGTAGCCGATGCGCCGCTTCAGCGTCTCGGCGTCGCGGGGGATCTGGCAGCCGAGCACCTCGATCTCCCCGGCGCTGGGCAGCAACAGGCCGCAGAGCATGCGGATGGTGGTGGACTTGCCGGAACCGTTGGGGCCGAGGAAGCCGAACACCTCGGCGCGGCGCACCTCCAGGTCGAGCTGGTCGACCGCGCTCAGGGTGCCGAAGCGCTTGCTCAGGCCGCTGCAGCGGATCACCGCTTCGGCGCTACTCATGGTGCTGGCGCTCGGCGCGCAGGGGTAGGCCGGCCGGCAGGCGGCGTGCCGCCTCGCCCTGCAGGCGCAGTTCGGCGCGGTACATCAGGCGGCTGGCGTCGTCGCCGCTGAGGGCGAAGTAGGGGGTGAAGCTGGCCTCGCTGCGGATGCTGCCGACTATGGCGGTGAACGGCTGGGCGACGCCCTCGACCCGCACCTGCAGGCTGTCGCCCAGGGCGATGCCCGCGCGCTGGCTGGCGGGGATGTAGACCCGCGCGTAGGGCTGCTCGCCGACCAGCAGGCTGACCAGTTCGGCGCCACGCGGCGGCTGGTCGCCGGGCTTGAACGGCAGGGCGTCGACCCGGCCGGCGCGTGGCGCGTGCAGGCGCAGGCGCTGGGCCTCGAGCTGCTGCAGCTCCAGGCTGGCGCGGGTGCCCTGCAGGCGCGCGGCGGCCTGTTCCAGCTGTTCGGGGCGGGTGCCGTTGCTCAGTTCGCGCAGCTGGGCGTCGGCCGCACGGCTGGCCGCGCGGGCCTGGTCGCGGCTGGCGCGGGCGCGATCCAGCTCGGCATCGGCGAGCAGGCCGCGCCGGTGCAGGGTGGCGCTGCGCTGGAAGCTGCGTTCGGCATCGACCTGGGCGGCGCGGTTGCGCGCCAGGCTGGCCTGGGCCGCCTCGATGCTCTCCAGCCGCGCGCCATTGCTCAGCTCGCGCAGGCGGGCCTCGGCGCCGGCGACTTCGGCGCGGGCCTGGGCGATGCGCGCGTCCTGGCGCCGCGGGTCCAGCTCCAGCAGCAGCTGGCCGGCCGCGACCCGCTCGCCCTCGGCCACGTGCCAGCGCAGCACGGGTTCCGATAGCTCGGCCGGCAGGCCGATACGGTCCCATTCCAGGGTGCCGAGCAGCACCGTCTCGCCCGCGCGCTCGCAGCTGCCGAGGAGGGTGAGCAGCAGCAGGCCCGGCAGCAGTCTGGGCATTTCAGGCCTCCATCCCGCGTTCGAGCAGGGCCAGGGTGTGGGCGACCAGCGCCTCGTCACCGATCTGCGGGTTGGCGAAGATGCCGCGCCATAACGGCGCGGCGGCGTAGGGCAGCATGGTCAGGCCGATCAGCGAGACCACCAGCAGGCGCGGGTCCAGGTCCGGGTTGAGGGCGCCGCGGGCCTGGGCGGCGGCGAAGCGCTGGGCCAGCAGCAGGGGGATCAGCGGGGCGATGCGTTGGCTCAGCTGTTCGCGCAGCATGCCGCCCTCGCAGAGAATCTCGCGCACCCACAGCGGCGGAATCCACGGGTGCTCGATCACCATCTCGCTCATGCCGCGGACGAAACGCCCGACCAGCTCGCGAGGGTCGTCGCCAGCCTGTTGCAGGCCGCTGGCGACGCCGCGGATTAGCGGCAGGAAGCGCTCCTCGATCATCGCCTCGACCAGGCGCGTCTTGTTGCCGAAGTAGTAGTTGACCAGGGCCGGGGTGACCCCGGCCTGCTCGGCGATGCCGCGCAGGCTGGAGGCCTTGATGCCGGCATGGGCGAAGGCCTCCACGGCGGCATCGAGCAGGCGTTCGCGCTGCTGGGGGGCATCGCCGCTGGGCCGGCCGGGTGAGCGGGGGCGGGACATGCGCGGCTCCGGGGTCGCGGCGTTTATTTAAATATAAGTTTAATTAAACGCCGCAAACGGGCCGGGTCATCTGCCGAACGGCAGCCTGCGCGCCTTGGGCACGATCAGGCAGGGGAAGGGCAGGCGACTGGGCACCCCGCCAGAGGTGTCCAGCCGGGGGGGGCGCCCAGCCGGGGGCGCCTAGCCGGGGACGCCCAGTCGGGGACTAGGCGCCCCCGGGAACGACTCAGCGGGTGCCGAGGAAGTCGCGCTTGCCGACCGCGACGCCGTTGTGGCGCAGGATGGCGTAGGCGGTGGTGTAGTGGAAATAGAAGTTGGGCAGGACGTGGTCGAGGAGGAAGGCCTGGCCCTGGAAGTGGGTTTCCTTGTCGCGGCGCTTGAGGGTCACGGTGCGCTCTTCGCTGCCGTCGATCTGCTCGGGACTGACGGCCTGGAGGAACTCCAGGGTCTTGGCGATGCGCGCCTGCAACTCGGCCAGGGTGGTTTCGTCGTCGGCATGGCTCGGCGCTTCGACGCCGGCCAGCAGGGCGACGCCGGCCTTGGCGCCGTCGCAGGCGATCTGCACCTGGCGGCTCAGGGGAAACATGTCGGGCGCCAGGCGCGCGTTGAACAGCACGCTCGGGTCGAACTTGCGCGCCTCGGCGTCGGCCGCGGCGAGGCCGAGAATGGTCGACAGGTTGTTAAGCTGGCGGACGAAGACCGGGATGGACGCTTGGTACATGGACAGGGACATGGAGCTCTCCAGGGAGGTGCGTGGGATGCGGCGAGGAAGAAGACAGACCGCCGTTGTGGCGGTCTGTCGGCAGGTGTGCGGGTTAGACCGGGAAGTTTGCCCCGGGTTGCCCGCAGGCTAGCCGATGTGGATCGGCGGCAGTTCGGTCAGCTCCACGGTCTGCTGCTTGCGCGGGGCGAGAATCTCGGCCTCGCCATCGACCACCAGCTCGTCGCGCTGGTTGAACACCCGGGTGGCGATGCGCACGCGGAACTTCGGCAGTTTCTCGAGGATTTCCAGGCGCACGGTGAGGGTGTCGCCGAGTTTCACCGGCAGGGTGAAGCGCATGGTCTGGCCCAGGTAGATGGTGCCGGGGCCGGGCAGTTCGCAGGCCACCGCCGCGCTGATCAGGGCGCCACTGAACATGCCGTGGGCGATGCGCTCCTTGAACATGGTGCCGGCCGCGTACTCGGCATCCAGGTGCACCGGGTTGTGGTCGCCGGACATCGCGGCGAACAGCTGGATATCGCGCTCCTCGACGGTCTTGCTGTAGCTGGCGGTCTGGCCGACCTCGAGGGCTTCGTAGGGCGTGTTGCTGGTCTGGGTCATGAGATCTCCTTGGCTTTGCGTGTGCGGTGGCGGCTGTGGGTAAGGGCTTGGTCCAGCCAGCCGATCAGGTAGGCGGTCACCTCGTCGCGGTTGCGCTCGTTGAGCAACTCGTGGCGGGCGTCCGGGTAGGTTTTCAGCTGTACCCGCTTGAGGCCGGCCTGCCGCAGGGCTTCGGACAGGTCGTGCAGGCGCTTGCCGGCGCTGACCGGGTCGTGATCGCCGCCGATCACCAGCAGCGGCAGGTCGCTGTCGATCTGCTCGAGGTGCTGGGTCTGGCTGATGTGCTGCAGGCCGCCGAGCAGATCGAGCCAAAGCTGGTTGGTGCAGAGGAAGCCGCACAGCGGGTCGTCGATGTAGTTGTCGACCTCTCTGGGGTCGCGGCTCAGCCAGTCGAACGTCGTGCGGTTGGGCTTGAAGGCCTTGTTGAACGAGCCGAAGGACAGCAGGTCGATCAGCCTGCTGCGGCCATGGGCGCCCTGGCGCCAACGCTCGAAGCGCGCCACCAGGCGGGCCAGGCGATAGAGCCAGATCGGCTGGTAGTTGGAGCCCGAGAGTATGGCGCCCTGCAGGCTGCAGCTGTGGTGCATCAGGTAGGCCTGGCCGATGTAGCTGCCCATGCTGTGGCCGAGCAGGAAGATCGGCGTCTGCGGGTGGCGCTGGCGGATATGGTGGTTGAGGCAGGCCAGGTCGCCAATCACCAGGCTCCAGCCGTTGTCGTCGGCATAGTGGCCGAGGCGGCCGTGGCTGGCGGTCTGGCCATGGCCACGCTGGTCGTGGGCGAACAGCTCGTAGCCGGCCGCCGTCAGCGCGCCCCCCAGGCGGTCGTAGCGGCCGCTGTGCTCGGCCATGCCGTGGGCCAGCATGATCACGGCTTTGGGCGGCGCCTCCGGCGACCAGCGGTTCACGTACAGGGGCGTTGCATCGCTGCTGTTCAGCCAGAATGCTTCGTGGTGCATGGCGAATCCTTGAGCCTGCGGGAGTCGGCATTGTAGAGGCAGGCCCCGGGCTTTCCCAGCCGCACGAGCGGATCGAGGATTCACGCGATCTATGACGATCGTACCAGTCTTTCCGCGCCGTACTGGAACTGTTAAGTTCGACGCAGATCCTGGCGTGACTCGGCAAGTTCTTGCGCGGTCCCGCTTGGCAGGGGAAATCATCTCGAGGAAGAGGACAATAATAAATGCAGCCTGATTTCTGGAACGACAAGCGCCCGGCCGGCGTACCCAGCAATATCGATCTGGACGCCTACAAATCGGTGATCGAGGTGTTCGAGCGCTCCTGCAAGAAGTTCGCCGACCGCCCGGCCTTCACCAACATGGGCGTGACCCTGACCTATGCCGAGCTGGACCGTCTGTCCGCCGCCTTCGCCGGCTACCTGCAGAAGCACACCGACCTGCAGCCCGGCGACCGCATCGCCGTGCAGATGCCCAATATCCTGCAGTACCCGGTCGCCGTGTTCGGTGCCATGCGCGCCGGGCTGATCGTGGTCAACACCAACCCGCTGTACACCACCCGGGAGATGCGCCACCAGTTCAAGGACGCCGGCGTGCGCGCACTGGTCTACCTCAACCTGTTCGGCAAGCTGGTGCAGGAGGTGCTGGGCGATACCGAGATCGAGTACCTGATCGAGGCCAGGATGGGTGACCTGATGCCGAGCCTGAAGGGGTGGCTGGTCAATACCCTGGTGAAGAAGGTCAAGAAGATGGTGCCGGACTACCAGCTGCCCCAGGCCGTGCCGTTCAAGCAGGCGCTGGCCGAGGGGCACGGCTATGACATCAAGCCGGTGAAGGTCGGCCATGACGACATCGCGGTGCTGCAGTACACCGGCGGCACCACCGGGGTGGCCAAGGGCGCGATGCTGACCCACGGCAACCTGGTGGCCAACATGCTGCAGGTCAATGCCTGCATGTCGCAGCTTGGCGCTGACGGTGCGCCGCTGATGAAGCCGGCCCAGGAGGTGATGATCGCGCCGCTGCCGCTGTACCACATCTATGCCTTCACCGCGAACTGCATGTGCATGATGGTCAATGGCAACCATAACGTGCTGATCACCAACCCACGGGACATCGCCGGCTTCGTCAAGGAGCTGGGCAAGTGGAAATTCTCCGCGCTGCTGGGCCTCAACACCCTGTTCGTCGCCCTGATGGACCACCCGAAGTTCAAGGATCTGGATTTCTCCCACCTCAAGCTGACCAACTCCGGCGGCACCGCCCTGGTCAAGGCCACCGCCGAGCGCTGGCAGGCCATGACCGGCTGCGCCGTGACCGAGGGCTATGGCCTGACCGAGACCTCGCCGGTGGCCAGCGCCAATGGCTATGGCGACAAGGCGCGCCTGGGTACGGTCGGCGTGCCGGTGCCGGGCACGGCGTTCAAGACCATCGATGACGAGGGCAACGAAATGCCCATCGGCGAGCGCGGCGAGCTGTGCATCAAGGGGCCGCAGGTGATGAAGGGCTACTGGCAGCGCGAGGAAGCCACCGCCGAGGTGTTGGACGCCGACGGCTGGTTCAAGACCGGCGACATCGCGGTGATCGACCCGGACGGTTTCGTGCGCGTCGTCGACCGCAAGAAGGATATGATCATCGTCTCCGGCTTCAACGTATATCCGAACGAGATCGAGGACGTGGTCATGGCCCATCCCAAGGTCGCCAGTTGCGCGGCCATAGGCGTGCCCGACGAGAAGTCAGGCGAGGTGGTCAAGCTGTTCGTGGTGCCGCGCAGCGGCGACCTCAGCGTCGAGGAGCTCAAGGCCTACTGCAAGGAAAACTTCACCGGCTACAAGGTGCCCAAGCACATCGTCTTCAAGGACGCGCTGCCCATGACACCGGTCGGCAAGATCCTCCGTCGCGAACTGCGCGATATCGCCTGATCCCTCCCAGGCTGGCGCCACCTGCGGGCGGCGCCAGTTCACCCCCGTCCGCTTTCGTTGCGCCAAGTCTCGATCAGGTTGGTCGGCTCTGCCTGCCGCAAGCGTCTCGGCGCGAGCAGTCCGGTATTCGGCCGGCTGGGGATTCGTCCGGCCGGCATGGCGGACAGGGCGGCGATTGTCGGGCAATCTGGCAGTCTTCTCGAAAAGTGACTGAAATGCGTTAGCTTGGTCACTTATGGACCTCTCGGGCTGATTTCGGTGCTAGTCGGCCCCTGGTAAAGCTGCTACTCTCGGCTCGCCTTGAGGCCGCCTGCACGGCGGAAAGCAGGCCAAAACAACAAACAACCGCCTTCGCGCGGTGCAGATCAGCTGTCGCTTAGGAGTGGGCTTCCATGACCGAGAATTTTTGGAAGGATAAGTATCCCGTTGGCATCGCTGCCGAGATCGATCCCGACCAGTACCCGAACATTCAGGCGGTACTGCAACTGTCCTGCCAGCGCTTCGCCGACAAGCCCGCGTTCAGCAACCTCGGCAAGACCCTGACCTACGGCGAGCTGTACCAGCTGTCGGGCGCCTTCGCCGCCTACCTGCAGCAGCATACCGACCTCAAGCCGGGCGATCGCATCGCCGTGCAGCTACCCAACCTGCTGCAGTACCCGGTGGTGGTGTTCGGTGCCATCCGCGCCGGCCTGGTGGTGGTCAACACCAACCCGCTGTACACCGCGCGGGAAATGGAACACCAGTTCAACGACTCCGGCGCCAAGGCCCTGGTCTGCCTGGCTAACATGGCCCACCTGGCCGAGCAGGTAGTGCCCAAGACCGGGGTCAAGACGGTCATCGTCACCGAGGTCGGCGACATGCTGGCGCCGCTCAAGCGCCTGCTGACCAACAGCGTGGTCAAGTACGTGAAGAAGATGGTGCCGGCCTATAGCCTGCCCCACGCCGTCAAGCTCACCGACGCCCTGGCCAAGGGCCGGGGCCAGGCGGTCACGGAAGCCAACCCGGCCAGCGGCGAAGTCGCCGTGCTGCAGTACACCGGCGGCACCACCGGGGTGGCCAAGGGCGCCATGCTGACCCACCGCAACCTGGTGGCCAACATGCTGCAGGTCAAGGCGCTGCTGGGGGCCAACCTCGTCGAGGGCAACGAAGTGGTGATCGGGCCGCTGCCGCTGTACCACATCTATGCCTTCACCTTTCACTGCATGGTGTTGATGCTGACCGGCAACCACAACGTGCTGATCACCAACCCGCGGGACCTGCCGAGCATGGTCAAGGACCTGGCCAAGTACCGGTTCACTGCCTTCGTCGGCCTCAACACCCTGTTCGTCGCCCTGTGCAACAACGAGGCGTTCCGTGCCCTGGACTTCTCCGCCCTGAAGCTCACCGCATCCGGCGGCATGGCCCTGCAGCAGGCTGTCGCCGAGCGCTGGAAGGAGGTCACCGGTTGCTCGATCTGCGAAGGCTACGGCATGACCGAAACCAGCCCGGTGGCTTCGGTCAATCCGGCGGCCAACATCCAGATGGGCACCATCGGCATTCCGGTGCCCTCGACCCAGTGCAAGGTCATCGACGACGCCGGCAACGAACTGCCGCTCGGCTCGGTGGGCGAGTTGTGCGTCCAGGGGCCGCAGGTGATGAAGGGCTACTGGCAGCGCCAGGAGGCCACCGACGAGATCCTCGACGCCGAGGGCTGGCTCAAGACCGGCGATATCGCGCTGATCCAGGACGACGGCTACATGCGCATCGTCGACCGCAAGAAGGACATGATTCTGGTGTCCGGCTTCAACGTCTACCCGAACGAGCTGGAAGACGTGCTGGCGACCCTGCCGGGGGTGCTGCAGTGCGCGGCCATCGGCGTGCCGGATGAGAAGTCCGGCGAGGCGATCAAGCTGTTCGTGGTCGCCAAGCCAGGCGTGACCCTGACCAAGGAACAGGTGATGGAGCACATGCGCAGCAACGTCACCGGCTACAAAATGCCCCGGGCCGTGGAGTTCCGCGAGGTGCTGCCGACCACCAACGTCGGCAAGATCCTGCGTCGCGAACTGCGCGACGAGGAGCTGAAGAAGTTGAAACAGGCCAGCTGATCCGCCGCACCCTGCGCCGAACAACGCCACCTACGGGTGGCGTTTTTTATGCGTCGCTGTTTTCCCTCAGGGCGCCGCGCAGCCAGGCGCAGAAGACGAGGGTCAGCGGGCTGTGTTCGCTGTCGCGGTGAATCAGCCAGGCCCAGTTGGGGCCGCGCACTCGATGTTCGGCCAGGGGTTGCAACAGGCCGCCGGCTTGCGCCTGCGCGGCCAGCAACTGGCTGACCAGGGCTATGCCCAGGCCCTGGCAGGCGGCGTCCAGCAGCAGGCCGGGGTCGGAGAAGTTCAAACCGTGGCCCTGCTGGCCGACATCGATGCCGGCCTCCACCTCCCAGTGACTCCAGTCCATCTCCCGCTCGCCGTGCAGAGTGTTGCGCGCGGCCGTCGGCATTTCCAGCAGTCTGGGGTGGCAGGCCGGGTAGAGGCGATCGCGCAGCAGTACCTGGAAGCTGCACTCGGCCTGGGCGGCGATGTCGTCGCGCACGGCGATATCGATGGTCTGGCTGGCCATGTTCGGCGCCTCGTCGGTGGTGAACAGCCACAGATCGATCTCGGGATGGCGGCGCTGGAAATCGCCCAGGCGCGGCAGCAGCCAGTGGCGGGCGAAGGCCGGCGTGGTGTTGACCACCAGCTGGTTGGGCTTGCGGTACTGCTCCAGACGGCGAATGCCCACGGCCAGTTGTTGCAGCAACGACTGGGTGGTGCTGAGCAGGTCGTAGCCGGCGTCGGTCAGGCTGACGCTGCGGCCGCTGCGATGGAACAGCGGCTGTTCCAGATAACCTTCCAGGCTGCGGATCTGCTGGCTGATGGCCGACTGGGTGAGGTGCAGCTCCTCGGCGGCCCTGTGGAAGCTGCCCAGGCGGGCGGCGGCTTCGAAGCCGCGCAGGGCGTTCAGCGGTGGCCAGTGCTTGAGCATGTTTGATAAGTCCTGCTAATCATTTGTGGGCAAAATCCATCGTTTGTTCTGTGATTTTTAGAGGCCTAGCATGGGTGTCATGGCCGCTTTGGCGGTTTTCAGTGATAACAACTACTTAACTGAAAGGCACTCGTCATGCAACAGAACGACACGCAGCAGAACGCCTGGTACATGCCGGCCGAATGGGTTCGGCACGCCGCTACCTGGATGGTCTGGCCGCATAACCAGGCGCTCTGGGAGAACACCTGGGGGGTGACCCTGGGCCAGGTGCAGGAGGACTTCGCCCGGGTGGCCAACGCCATTGCCCGCTTCGAGCCGGTCAGGCTGGTGGTCGACCCCGGCGCCCTGGCGTCCGCCCGGACGCTGTGCGGGCCGGGTGTCGAACTGGTCGAGCTGGCGGTCAACGACAGCTGGTGCCGCGACAGCGGGCCGAGCTTCGTCTGCCATCCGCAGCTGGGCCTGGCCGGGGTCAGCTGGCGTTTCAATGCCTGGGGCGGCAAGTCGGCCCATGACCTGGACGAGAGCCTGGCCCGGCGCGTGCTCAACGGCCTGGGCCTGGAGTGCTTCGGCACGCCGCTGGCCAACGAGGGCGGCGCCATCCATGTGGACGGCGACGGGACCCTGATCACCACCGAGTCGGTGCTGCTCAATCCCAATCGCAATCCTGGCCTGAGCAAGGCCGAGATGGAGGCCATCTTCGCCCGCCTATTGGGCGTGCAGAAGACCATCTGGCTGCCGGGCGATCCCGACCATGTCACCGGCGACATGACCGACGGCCACGTCGACGGCGTCTGCGCCTTCGCCCGGCCCGGCGCGCTGCTGGTGGATGCCACCCATGACCAGTCCTCGACCTATGCCGAGGTGGTGCGCGAGAATCGCCGCGCCCTGGAGCTGGCCACCGATGCCCGCGGCCGGAAGTTCGAGCTGCTCGAGCTGTTTGATGCCAGCGATGCGCTGGACAGTGCGGCCGAGGTGTTCTGCGCCTCCTACACCAACTTCTACATCGCCAACGGCGCCGTGATAATGCCGGCCTACGGCATCGCCGCCGATCGGGTGGCCGGCGAGACCCTGGCCATGGCCTTCCCGGGGCGTGAAGTGGTGCCGGTGCGGATCGACCACCTGGCCCATGGCGGCGGCGGGGTGCACTGCATCACCCAGCAACAGCCGGCCTGGCCGCTGAAGGGGTGAGGGGCATGAGCAAACTGTGCATCGCCACCACTCAGTTCGCCTGCAGCTGGGAGCTCGGGCGCAATCTCGACCAGGCCGAGCAGCTGGTGCGCCAGGCGGCCGCCCAGGGCGCCCAGGTGATCCTGCTGCAGGAGCTGTTCGCCACGCCCTATTTCTGCATCGAGCAGGACCACAAGCACCTGGCGCTGGCCGAGGAATACGGCAACAGCCGGGTGCTCAAACGCTTCGCCGCCCTGGCCAGGGAACTGGGCGTGGTCTTGCCGCTGTCCTGGTTCGAGAAGGCCGGCAATGCCTATTTCAATTCTCTGAGCGTGGCCGACGCCGATGGTCGCTTGCTCGGTGTCTACCGCAAGACCCACATTCCCAACGCCATCGGCTATCAGGAGAAGGAGTATTTCAGCCCCGGCGATACCGGTTTCCGGGTCTGGGACACCGCCTTCGGTTGCCTCGGGGTGGGCATCTGCTGGGACCAGTGGTTCCCCGAGACCGCCCGTTGTCTGGCCCTGCAGGGCGCCGAGGTGCTGCTGTTCCCCACCGCCATCGGCTCCGAACCGGGCGTCGCTACGTCGGGGGCCGCGACGCCGGGCGTCGGTACGCTGGACTCGCGCGATCACTGGCAGATGTGCATGCGCGGCCATGCCGCCGCCAACATCCTGCCGGTGGTCGCCGCCAACCGCGTCGGCCGCGAGGTGGCGAGCAACGACCCCGAGCTGACGATGAGTTTCTACGGCTCGTCGTTCATCACCGATCACAAGGGCAAGAAGCTGGTCGAGGCCGACCGCGATTCGACCGGCGTACTGGTGCAGACCCTGGATCTGCCGGCCATGCGCGAAGAGCGCCTGACCTGGGGCATCTACCGCGATCGCCGCCCGGAGATGTACGGGCCCCTGCTGGGCCTGGACGGTCGTCAAACCCATGTGCGCTGGACGGCGCGAGGAGTTCACGATGAATGAGCACAGCAAACCACTGGCCGCGTTGGCCCTGGGCCTGGGGCTGCTGACCCAGCCGCTGCTGGCCGAGGAGAAGGTGCTGCACCTGTACAACTGGGCGGACTACTTCGCCGAGGACACCCTGACCAAGTTCACCGCCGAGACGGGTATTCGCGTGGTCTACGACGTGATGGACAGCAGCGAAACGCTGGAGGCCAAGATGATGTCCGGCGGCAGCGGCTACGACCTGATCTTCCCCGGCGACACCGTGGCCGAACGGCTGATGCGCGCCGGCGCCCTGCAGCCGCTGGACAAGGCCAGGCTGACCGAGCTGGACGACATCGAGCCGGGCCTGCGGGCGCTGCACGCGCAGTACCCCAACTCCTGCGATGCCACGGTGCCTTACACCTGGGGCACGGTCGGCCTGACCTACAACGCCGAGATGATCCGTCAGCGGGCGCCGGGCGCGCCGGTGAACAGTCTGGATATGTTGTTCAAGCCGGAGCTGGCGGCCAGGTTCGCCGACTGCGGGATCTCCCTGATCGACTCCCCCGACGAAGTGCTGGCGGTGGCGCTGCACTACCTGGGGCGCGACCCGTGCAGCGCCAAGCCTGAGGACCTGGATGCGGCGCAGGCCCTGCTGATGCGGCTGCGCCCCCATGTGACCAAGCTGCAGTCGCAGCCGGTCACCGACCTGGTCAACGGCAACCTCTGTCTGTCGCTCGGCTACAGCGGCGACATGACCCAGGCCCAACGCACGGCAGACGCCGCCGGCAAGCAGGTGGACTTCCAGTACCGCATCCCCAGCGAGGGCTCCGCGGTGTGGATGGACACCATGGCGATCCCCGTGGACGCCAAGCATCCGGAGTACGCCTACGCCTTCATCAACTTCGTCATGCGCCCAGAGAACATGGCGGCCATCTCCAACTTCACCGGCTACCCCACCTCCAACGCCAAGGCGCGTGCCGCCGTCGATCCGCAGATGCGCGACAACCCGGACATCTACCCGAGCGAGGCGAGTTACGCGCGGCTGTTCCCCGGCAAGGACATCCCGCAGCGCGACATGCGTGCGCGCATGCGCACCTGGACCAACTTCAAGACTGCCTCGGTGCAGTGACCGTTGGGCGGCCGGACTGGCCACCGCTATCTATCGACGAGGCTTTCGTATGCGTTTCTCCCTGACCCTCACCGGCCTGCTGATGCTGGCCAGTTGCGCCCTGCAGGCCGCCGAGCCGGCGGCCACGCTGTTGCACAACGGCAAGATCTACACGGTGAACGAGCAGCAGCCCTGGGCCAGCGCCCTGGCCATCGCCGAGGACGGGCGGATTCTCGCCGTGGGCGATGGCCAGGCGCTGCAGGCCTATGTCGACGCGCAGACCGAGCGGGTCGACCTGCAGGGGCGCCTGGTGCTGCCGGGCTTCCAGGATAGCCACGCCCATGTGCTGGATGCTTCCTCGGAGGCCCAGGGCGACTGCAGCCTCAGTCCCGGGGATGGGCTGGAGCAGTGGCTGGAGCAACTGGAGGTCTGCAATGCCGAGGACGAGGGTGACTGGCTGGTGGGTTGGGGCTTCGCCCTGCATGCCCTGCTGGAGGAGGACGAAGCCCCGCGCGACCTGCTCGACGCCGTGGTGGCGGACCGTCCGGTGATCCTGATGGAGCAGACCTCGCACGCCTACTGGCTCAACTCCATGGGCCTGGAGCTGGCCGGCCTCGATGCCGACACCCCCGATCCGGTCGGCGGCGTGATCGTGCGCGACGAGGACGGCCGGCCCGCCGGCCTGGTGCTGGACAATGCCGGCGACCTGGCGCTGGACCAGGCCCTGCCGCCGTCCAGGGCGCTCGCAGAGGTCTATTACCAGGCGGTGCTGGCCGGCCAGGACGAACTGGCGAAGAACGGCATCACCTCGGTGGCCGATGCCCGGGTGTTCTGGCGCCGGGGCCATCTCGAGGCCTGGCAGAAGGCCGCCGAACGCGACGAACTGAAGGCGCGCACTTCGCTGGGCCTGTGGGCCTACCCGTCGCTGGACGATGAGCAGCAGCTGGCCGAACTCAAGTCCCTGTATCGACCCGGCGACGAGCACAGCCTGCTGCGGGTCAACCAGATCAAGTTCTACGTCGACGGCATCATCCACAACACCACCGCCCGGCTGCAGCAGCCCTACCGCCAGAGCCTGCCGGGGGTCGAGCGCAAGGGGCTGTACTACTTCGGTCCCGAGCGGCTGCGGCGCTATGTCGGCGAGCTGTCCGAGGCAGGCTTCGATATGCATATCCATGCCATCGGCGATCAGGCGGTGGGCGATGCCCTGGACGCCATCGAGGCCGGCGGCGGCCAGGGGCGGCACCGCCTGACCCACGTCGAGCTGGTGGACCAGGCCGACCTGCCGCGTTTCCGGCAGCTGAACGTCACCGCAGATTTCCAGCCGAGTCGTTACTTCGCGCCGTCTTTGCTCAAGGACAACGAGCCGCTGATCGGTCAGCGCGCCTATCGACTGCTGCCGCTGGGCCAGCTGCATGACAGCGGCGCGCGGGTCACCCTGAGTTCCGACTGGGACGTCAACCCGCTGTCGCCCCTGGGCATCATGCACAATGCCCTGAGCCTGGGCGAGCGCAGCCTGCCCAGCCTGGAGGCGGCGGTACGCGCCTACACCCTGGATGCCGCCTACAGCCTGCGCCAGGAGCAGGACACCGGTTCGCTGGAGGCGGGCAAGCAGGCCGACCTGGTGGTGCTGGACCGTGACATCTTCCAGCTGCCGCTCGCGCAACTCGGCAAGACCCGGGTGCTCTGGACCCTGCTCGGTGGCGAGGAGGTCTACCGCGCCCGGGGCTTCTGACGGCCTGAGGTCTTGGCCGGGGCGGTGTCGGCCCGGGCGCATGCGGCGGGGAAATCTGCGACAATCGCCGGCTAATTTTCCCGCTGGGAGTGGGCGCCGTTCGCGCCCACTCCGGCATGACTGCATCACGGCCCCGATGACCGACCAGACTCCCGCCTTCGACCTCCTGCTGAAAAACCTCGATCAGGCGCTGATCGCCGATCGCCATCGCCTGCGCCGCCAATTGCATGAGTTGCGCAAGCAGGCGCAGCCGGACCAGGCCAGGCTGGCGCAGTGGCTCGAACGCTTCCAGGCCTCCGCCGCCAAGGTCGAGGCGCGCCGCCTCAGCGTGCCGAGCATGCGCTACGACGAGGCGCTGCCGATCGCCGCCAAGCGCGAGGAGATCAAGGCCGCCATCGCCGCGCATCAGGTGGTGGTGATCGCCGGCGAGACCGGTTCGGGCAAGACCACCCAGCTGCCGAAGATCTGCCTGGAGCTGGGCCGCGGCACTCACGGGCTGATCGGTCACACCCAGCCGCGGCGCCTGGCGGCGCGCAGCGTGGCGACGCGGGTGGCCGAGGAGATCGGCACCAAGCTGGGCGAGCTGGTCGGCTACCAGGTGCGCTTCGAGGACCAGAGCAACGAGCGCAGCCTGATCAAGCTGATGACCGACGGTATCCTGCTGGCCGAGACCCAGCACGACCGTTTCCTCGACAAGTACGACACCATCATCGTCGACGAGGCCCACGAACGCAGCCTGAACATCGATTTTTTGCTCGGCTACCTGAAGACCCTGCTGGCCCGCCGCCCCGACCTGAAGCTGATCATCACCTCGGCCACCATCGACCTGGAGCGTTTCTCCAAGCACTTCAATGGCGCGCCCATCGTCGAGGTGTCCGGGCGCACCTATCCGGTGGACACCTGGTACCGGCCGCTGACCGCCGAGCAGGACGAGGAGGGCAACCGGGTCGAGGAGGACCTCAGCGTCGACCAGGCGATTCTCGCCAGCCTGGACGAGATCGCCGCGTTCGAGAAGAGCGAGGGCAAGCGCCCCGGCGACGTGCTGGTGTTCCTCCCCGGCGAGCGGGAGATCCGCGATTGCGCCGAGGTGCTGCGCAAGGCCAACCTGCGCCTGACCGAGGTGCTGCCGCTGTATGCCCGGCTGACCCCCGCCGAGCAGCAGAAGATCTTCCAGCCCATGGGCGCACGTAAGATCGTCCTGGCCACCAACGTCGCCGAGACCTCGCTGACCGTGCCCGGCATTCGCTACGTGATCGACAGCGGCACCGCGCGCATCAGCCGCTACAGCTACCGCGCCAAGGTCCAGCGCCTGCCCATCGAGGCGGTGTCCCAGGCCAGCGCCAACCAGCGCAAGGGCCGTTGCGGGCGGGTCGAGCCGGGTATCTGCATCCGCCTGTACAGCGAGGAGGACTTCCTCGCCCGCCCCGAATTCACCGACCCGGAGATCCTCCGTACCAACCTGGCGGCGGTGATCCTGCAGATGCTCCACCTGCGCCTGGGCGAGGTCGATGCCTTCCCCTTTATCGAGCCGCCGGACGGCAAGGCCATCAGCGACGGCTACACCCTGCTGCAGGAACTCTCGGCGGTCAGCCGCGACGGCCAGCTCACCCCCCTGGGCCGCCAGCTTGCACGCCTGCCGGTGGACCCGCGCCTCGGCCGCATGGTGCTCGAAGGCGCCAGGCAGGGCAGCCTGGAAGAAGTGCTGATCATCGCCAGCGCCCTGTCGGTGCAGGACGTGCGCGAGCGGCCGTCCGACCGTCAGCAGGCCGCCGACCAGGCCCATGCGCAGTGGAAGGATGTCGATTCCGACTTCGCCGCCCTGGTCAACCTCTGGCGCGGCTTCGAGGAGCAGCGCCAGGCCCTGGGTTCCAACGCCCTGCGTAGCTGGTGCCGGAAGAACTTCCTCAATTACCTGCGCCTGCGCGAGTGGCGCGATGCGCACCGCCAGCTGGTGCTGATCGTCCGCGACCTGCAACTCGCCGACAGCCGCAAGGTGGATGGCTCCGGTCAACCTAGGGTGGCAGACGCGCGCAGCAAGGGCAGGGTGGACAACGCCGCAGGCCAGTCCAGCAGAGCCGACGACGGCAATCGTGCGCCCGCGCAAGCGGCCAAGGACGAGGCCCAGCAGCGCAGCATCGATTACGCCAAGGTGCACAAGGCCATCCTCTCCGGCCTGCTCAGCCAGATCGGCCAGAAGACCGAGGACGGCGACTACCTCGGCGCGCGCCAGCGGCGTTTCTGGGTCCATCCCTCCTCGGGGCTGGGGCGCAAGCGCCCGCAGTGGATCATGACCGCCGAGCTGGTCGAGACCAGCAAGCTGTTCGCGCGCATGGTGGCCAAGATCGAGCCGGACTGGATCGAGCCGCTGGCCGGCCACCTGATCAAGAAGAACCACCTGGAACCACACTGGGAGAAGAAGCGCGGCCAGGTGGTGGCGTACGAGCAGATCACCCTCTATGGCCTGATCGTGGTCGGCCGCCGTCCGGTGCACTATGGGCCGATCGATCCTGTGGTATCGCGCGAGCTGTTTATCCGCGAGGGCCTGGTCGGCGGCGAGATGCATTCCCGCGCCCGCTGCCTGACGGCCAACCGCCAGCTGCTGGAGAAGCTCGACGAACTGGAGGCCAAGGCCCGCCGGCGCGACATCCTCGCCGACGAGGAGACCCTGTTCGCCTACTACGAGGCGCGTCTGCCGGCGGAGATCTACCAGAGCGCCAGCTTCGACAGCTGGTACAAGCGCGAGAGCGCCCAGGACCCGCAGCTGCTGATCATGCGCGAGGAGGACGTGCTGGCCCGCGACGCCCGCGAGGTCACCGCCGCCCAGTACCCGGACAGCCTGCGCCTGGGCGAGCTGCAACTGCCGCTGTCCTACCACTTCGAGCCCAATCACCCGCGCGACGGGGTGACCCTGCGGGTGCCGGCGCCGCTGCTGCCGCAGCTGCCGGCCGAGCGCCTGCAGTGGCTGGTGCCGGGCCTGCTGGAGGCCAAGTGCATGGCCCTGGTGCGTGGGCTGCCCAAGGCGCTGCGCAAGAACTTCGTGCCGGTGCCGGATTTCGTCGGCGCCGCCCTGGCCAAGATCGGCTTCGCCGTCGGCAGCCTGCCCGAGGCCCTGGGCCGCGAGCTGCTGCGCATGACCGGCGTGCGCGTGCCGGAGGAGGCCTGGGCCGAGTCCGACGCGCAGCTGGCACACCACCTGCGGATGAACCTCGAGGTGGTCGACAGCCAGGGCAAGCCGCTCGGCGAAGGCCGTGACCTGGCCGAGCTGTGTGCGCGCTTCAGCGCCGCCAGCCAGGCCGGGCTGGCCCTGCCGCAGAGCGACAAGAGCCAGAAGACGGTGGAGGCCAAGGCCTTCGCCCAGGTCGCCGAGAAGGCCCAGCAGCAGGTCGCCGGTCTGTCGATGACGGTCTACCCGGCGCTGGTCGAGGAGGGCGGCACGGTCAAGGAAGGCCGCTTCCCGACCCAGGCCGAGGCCGAGTACCAGCATCGCCGTGCCCTGCAGCGCCTGCTGTTGCAGCAACTGGCCGAGCAGGCCAAGTTCCTCCGCGGCAAGCTGCCGGGGCTGACCGAGCTGGGCCTGCTGCACCGCGAGATCGGCCGGATCGAGGCGCTGGTCGAGGACATCCTGCTGGCCAGCCTGGACGCCTGCATCCTCGAGGGCGAAACCAGCCTGCCGCGCGACGGCGCCGCCCTGGCCGCCCTGGCCGAGCGCAAGCGCGGCGACTGGACCGCCCACGCCGAGCGCCTGGCCCGCCTGGCCCTGGAGATCCTCAAGCTGTGGCACGGCCTGCAGAAGCGCTTCAAGGGCAAGATCGACCTGGCCCAGGCCATGGCGCTCAACGACATCAAGCAGCAGCTGGCCAACCTGGTGTATCCCGGCTTCGTGCGCGAGACCCCGGGCGAATGGCTCAAGGAACTGCCGCGTTACCTCAAGGCCATCGAGCAGCGCCTGGACAAGATCGGCGCCCAGGTGCAGCGCGACCGGGTGTGGAGCGGCGAGCTGGCAGGCTACTGGGAGCAGTACCAGGCGCGTTTGGGCAAGCACGCCCAGGAAGGCAAGCGCGACCCGCAGCTGGTGCTGTACCGCTGGATGCTCGAGGAGTACCGGGTGTCGCTGTTCGCCCAGCAGCTGGGCACCAGGATGGCGGTATCGGACAAGCGCCTGAGCAAACAGTGGAGCGCGGTCGAAGCCTGACCGCGCCGGGAGTCCCAGATGTTCGAAATCCAGCCCATGAGCCCCGAGCACTACCGCCGGCAGACTCGCCGCAGCACCCTGGTGATCGCGCTGTTGTTTCTGCTGCTGGCCCTGCTCTGCGCCACGGCCAGCAGCCAGCTGCTGGGCACCCCCGGCGGCGACAACTTCAGGTGGAACCTGATCGGTGTGCTGGCCGGCCTGGCCCTGACCGTCGCCTTCGTGCGCCTGCAGCTGTGGTCGCGGCCGTTTATGGTGGCGGCGGTGTATGGCTGGCACCTGAAGCGCAGCCTGATGCGCGTGACCAACCAGATGCACCAGGTCAAGGCCGGGGTGGCGAGGGGCGACGCGCAGGCCATGAAGCTGTTGCGCTTCTACCACCTGGGCCTGATCCAGATGCACCAGTTGGACGGCAACAGCGGCGAGCTGAGCCAGCTGGTGCGCGAGATCGACAGTCACCGCGAGGCCATGCAGCAGCGCGGCCTGGAGCCGGAGCAAAGCCGACTCGATCCGGCCTGGCTGGAGGCGGTCAAGCGCCATTCTTAAGCGGCGGGCTTCCGCGATTGCATTGAGCTGGCGTGCTCCCGTCGCGCAATTGGGTCAGGCCGCGCCCCGATGCCATCAGTAGCAGCGGAAGGCCGGCAGCCGGTTGTGACAGGCGGCCAGCGACCCTAGATGCCTTACGCGACTGGCCCAAACCGGCCAGTAGCGGCCCTTCGACAAGGGTGCTTCCGCCCCATTGCGGTCGCTCGCAAAGCTGGTGGACAAGAAAGGCGTTGTCCACCTTACATAGCCATCGAGTCCGTGTAGGGTGGAAAACCGCGAAGCGTTTTCCACCAGTGGTCACCCGGGCCAGCTCGCCGAGATGATGCGAATCCGCCGGCAGAGGGGCGAGTATCCGTTCGGAACCCCGATAGAGCTGGAGGGGTGCCACCGATTTACGAAAAGGCCCCGTCCATTGCAGGCGGGGCCAGGTGATGGGCATCGCTGCCTTCAAGCCTGGGCCGGCTCGACCGGGTGGAGGGCCCTCGCGCGGTGCCGCTGTCCAGGTCGCATTATGGCCTGACTATCCAGGCCTGGACCGGCTCGGCAGATGGCGCGTGACTCTCGACCCTGCGATAAGCGGTTATCCCGCCAGTACGGTGCGCTCGTGATACCAGGGCTGCTGCGTGCGTTGCACCAGGCGATCGATCTGCGGCACCAGCAGGTTGGCGGCCAGGACGGCGAAGCACAGGCCGTCGGCGTACAGGCCGAACTCGCGAATCAGTTCGGTCAGCACGCCGATGGTGGCGCCGAACAGGATGCGCCCGCCACGGGTATCGGGGCTGGTGACCGGGTCGGTGGCGATGAAGAAGGCGGTGAACAGGCAGCCGCCGAGGCTGAGGCTGTACAGGCTTTCCTGCAGGCTGTGGCCGGCGGCCAGGGCCAGCAAGGCCGTGCTGCCGAGCATCGCCAGGGGAATCTCGATGCGGATCACCCGCAGGGCCGCCAGGATCAGGCCGCCGGCCACATAGCCGTATCCGGACAGGTTGGGGGTGATCGGGTTGTACTCCCCGAGGGCCAGCTGGGTGGCGCCGACGAAGGCATCCAGGCTCAGGCGCGGCGCCAGTTGCAACTGCTGCAGCAGCACCTCTGTGGCGTTCAGCTCGAGGGTCCAGGGCGCCTGGTTGGTCGGCGCCGGGTAGAGCTGCTGGTAGAAGCAGATGGCGATGATCCCCAGGCCTACCATGGCGGGGTTGAGACGATTGCGGCCCAGGCCGCCGCTGCCGTGCTTGCACAGGGCGAGGGCGGCCAGGCTGGCCACTGCCATCATCCACAGCGGTACCAGCAGCGGCAGCGCCCGCGCCAGGATCAGGCCGAACACCAGCCAGCTCAGGTCGCTCAAGCCCGCGCGCACAGCCTGCCCGCGCAGGTGCAGCAGACCGGCTTCGAAGCCCAGGGCCAGCAGCACGCACCAGAAGGTCTGCAGCCAGACCACGGGGCCGAATTGCCAGGCATAGAGGACGGTGCCCGGTAGCAGGCACAGGCTGACCAGCAGCATCAGGGTGCTGAGTCGACGTGGGGTCGGACTATGGACCAGGCTCATCGGCGCATCTCCCTCTTGCTCTGGCGGAAGCTGTCGCGCAGCGGCAGGTTGCTCGGGCAGGTGCTGCTGCAGCTGCCGCATTCGATGCAGGCGTCCAGCCGCAGCGCCTGCAGGCTGGCTTGGTCCTGGTTCTGGGCGGCGCTGTAGAGGGCCAGCGGCCGTAGCGACATCGGGCAGACGTCCACGCAGCGGTTGCAGCGGATGCAGCTGGCCGCGGGCCCGGCGGCCGGCAGGTAGCGCTCGGCGCCGAAGATCAGGCAGCTGCTGGTCTTGCTGATGACGGCGGCGGGGTCCGGTAGGGGCTGGCCCATCATCGGGCCGCCGACCTGGGTCATCTGGCCCTCGGGGAAGGCCTCGGCCACCGCGCGCAGGGCAATGACCGGATAGCCGATCGGCACCTCGACGTTGCCGGGCTGCGCGCAGCCGCCGGTCAGCGTCAGCACCCGGGAGATCAGCGGCTCGCCGTGGAACACCGCGCGGCCCAGGGCATAGAGGGTCGCGACATTGAGCGCCAGCACGCCGACATCGGCAGGGCGGGCGCCGGGCGCCAGGTTACGGCCGCTCAGGCTCTTGATCATCAGCGGTTGGCCGCCGGCCGGGTAGCGGGTCGGCAGCGGACGGATCTCGACCTGGGTGCGGGCCTGGCGGGCGGCAGCCTGCAAGGCCGCCATCGCCTCGGGTTTGTTGGTTTCGACACCGAAGCGGGTCTGCGCAATGCCCAGCAGGGTGGCCAGGTAGTCGGCGGTCTCGATCAGCGCCGCGGCGCGCTCGCGCATGAGGCGGTCGTCGCAGGTCAGGAAGGGTTCACATTCGGCCCCGTTGATCAGCAGCAGGTCGGGCTGCTCGGCGCCGGCCAGCTTCAGGGCAGTGGGGAAGCCCGCCCCGCCCAGGCCGACGATGCCCATCTGCAGGGCCAGTTCGACCAATGCCTCGGGGCTTTGCGGTGGCGCCGGCACGGGGCGCTCGATCCATTCGTCCAGGCCGTCTGCGCGCAGGGTAACGGCCAGCACCGGCTCGGCCGAGTCGGCCGCGAAGGCGGGCCCGATCTGTTGTACGGTGCCGGAGGTGCTGGCATGCACCCAGGGGGTATTGCCATCGCCCTGGCCTATCACTTCGCCCTTGCGCACACGCTGACCCGGCTGCACGCAGGGCTGGGCGCAGCGGCGACCGCGCTCGAGGGGGATCGCCAGCAACAGGTGCCCGGCCGGCAGCGGGACAATCGGCGTGGCGTTGGAAAGCTGTTTGTAGCCCTTGAGCTTGATCCCGCCGCGCCAGCTATGGGGGGCCGGTGTGGCGATGGCGATCAGGCGCCGCCAGAAGGGCGGCTGTTGGGCCTGGCGCTGGGTGCGGAGGGCAGGCGGGATGCGCTCGACGCTCTGCAACGAATGGCTGGACATTTTCCGTCCTCCAGTTTTTGGACACGGCCCTCCCTGTGCGGCGTGCACACAAGAGAGTCATGCTCCAGGGGCTTTGAGGGAAAAACGAGGCGGGACACTCGATCACTCACTAGGTGAGTCAGAGCGCCAGAAGGGCGATTTGTTCGTTTATTGAACAATTCCGCCGACAGGCGGTAGCGCAGCGGCCGGCCAGGATGAGCAGCAGCACAAGCACGCGAGGCCCCGGGAGCCATGCCTGAATGAGGAGGGGACGGTGTTATCAGCCATGAAGCGACGCCCCTTCGGCCCGGCGCTCGTCACCGGCCTGCCGGGCCCGACGAGAGCCCGGGTCTGCCCGGCCCCGAGCAGCGGTCCTGGGGTAACTGTCCCCGATATTCCCGCCGCGGCGAGCGGTGCGGCTTAGATAGACGTGCTTATTTCGCCGCCACGGCCGCCCCTCGCAGGCCGAGGCCAGGTGGACGGCGCTTGATCGGCTGGGATTTGACGATCGCCGTGCTGGTCTGCGCCTTGTCGGCGATGCGGTCGAGGATGTGGTCGAGCTGGTCGATCGAGCGCAGGTGCAGGCGGGCGATGAAGCAGTCGTCGCCGGTGACCTTGTCGCATTCGCAGAACTCGGCGGTGTCCTCGATCAGCTTCTGCACCGTGTGCAGCATGCCCGGCATGGGCTTGATCCGCACGATGGCCTGCAACTGGTAGCCCAGGGCCCTGGGGTCTATCTCGATGGTGAACCCGCGGATCACCCCGCGCTCCTCCAGCCGGCGCACCCGTTCCGAGGTGGCGGGCGAGGACAGGCCGACCTGGCGGGCCAGTTCCTTGAGCGATACCCGCGAGTCCTGCAGCAGCATTTCGAGGATATTCTGGTCGAGTTCGTCCAGCATTTTCGCTACTCCATAAAAAGTGCAAGTTAACCTTATAAAGTTAGGTTTATCTTGTTTTTAGCCTTTTTCAAGTCATGTGAATTGGCCTGGCTCCATAATATCTTAGCCTCTGACAACTGACGGAGGTGCTCCATGAACAGCACGACGCGTGGCTCGGTCGAAATGACCGCCGCAATGATAATTTCCGGGACCATTGGCTGGTTCGTTCTCTACTCCGGGCAGCCGGCCATGGACGTGGTGTTCTGGCGCTGCGCCATCGGTGCGCCGGTGCTGCTGGCCGTGTGCGCCGCCCTCGGCCTGCTGCGCGGCCAGTTGACGCCGCGCCTGCTGGCGTTCGCCGCGCTGGGCGGGGTGGCCATCGTGCTCAACTGGCTGCTGCTGTTCGCCGCCTACCCACGCGCCTCCATCTCGATCGCCACGGCGGTGTACAACACCCAGCCGTTCATCCTGGTGGGGCTCGGTGCGCTGTTCCTCGGCGAACGCCTGACCGCGAACAAGCTGATGTGGCTGGGCCTGGCCTTCGCCGGCATGCTGCTGATCGTCCAGGCCAAGCCGAATGCCGGTTACGTGGGCAGCGACTACCTCGGCGGCGTCCTCCTGGCCCTGGGTGCGGCGTTCTTCTACGCCCTGGCCGCGCTGGTCGCCAAGAAGCTCAAGGGTACGCCGCCGCACCTGATCGCGCTGATCCAGGTGTGCGTCGGCACCCTGATGCTGGTGCCGTTCGCCAACCTGGCGCAGCTGCCCAGCGATGCCGCCAGCTGGGGCGCCCTGGTGACCCTCGGCGTGGTGCATACCGGGCTGATGTACATCCTGCTGTACGGCGCCATCCAGAAGCTGCCGACCCACCTGACCGGGGCGCTGTCGTTCATCTATCCGGTGGTGGCGATCCTGGTCGACTACCTGGCCTTCGACCATCGCCTGCACCCGCTCCAGCTGGTCGGCACCGCCGCCATTCTCCTGGCCGCCGCCGGCATGACCCTGGGCTGGTCGTTGTGGAAGAAGGCCGAGCAGCCGGCGAACGCCAACGGTTGAGCGGCTGAAGCGTAGCGCTGGCGGTTATTGCAGGCCGAAGCCGGCCAGCTCCTGAGTCGAGAGCACGCGCATCTTATGCGGTTCGATGCGCTGCATCTCGTCCGCCAGGCGGCCGGGAAGGTTCATTTCGCGGAAGTAGGCACTCGGGCTGTAGCGTTCGCCCCGGTGGACGGCCTGCGCCAGGGCCGAGTCGCCACTGGGGAAGCGCGGCCGGTGCAGGCCGACGTGGCCGCGTACGGTCTTCTTGTGGCCGGCGGCGAGCAGGTAGATGCAGCTGCCCTGGCAGACGCCGCGGCTGGGCACCAGGGCATCGAAGCCGGTCTCGCGCAGCAGGCGGCCCATGCGGATGGCTTCCGGGGCACTGCCTCCGATGCTGTCGAGCAGCAGGATCTTGCCGGCGAAGCGGCCGGGATTGGCCCGCAGGCCCTTGAGCAGGGCCTCGTAGTCGCCGGGGGCGATGTCCTCGGAGACCTTGGCGATCAGCAGCGGGCCGAGGCGCTTGTGCTGCGCCGCTTCGATCTCGACCCTGGCCAGGGTGGCGGTCGAGCAGAGCGCTGCGGCGAGCAGCAGGGCGGCCTGGATAAGGGCGGTGGTCATGGGTTGGCGCGGTCCTGGAAAGCGGCGGTGCGCAGAAGATACCCGCCGCCGCGGTTCTGCGCACCAGGCGCCAGACAGCGTGCTTCAGTCGCGCTTGGGGATGGCCAGGCCGCGGATCACCGCCGGGCGCGAGAGGAAGGCGTCCAGGGCGCGGTTGACGTGGCTGAAACGCTCGATCTGCACCAGCTCGCCGGCCTCGTAGAAGCCGACCAGGTTGCGCACCCAAGGGAAGGTGGCGATGTCGGCGATGCTGTAGGCCTCGCCCATGATCCAGGCGCGGCCGTCCAGGCGCCGGTCGAGCACGCCGAGCAGGCGCCTGGCTTCCTCGACATAGCGCTGCAGCGGGCGCTTGTCCTCGAAGTCCTTGCCGGCGAACCGGTTGAAGAAGCCGACCTGGCCGAACATCGGGCCGACGCCGCCCATCTGCCACATCAGCCACTGCAGGGTTTCATAGCGTGCGGCGGCATCCTTGGGCATCAGCTGGCCGGTCTTGTCCGCCAGGTACAGCAGGATCGCGCCGGACTCGAACAGCGCCAGCGGCTGCCCGCCGGGGCCGTTGGGGTCGAGGATCGCCGGGATCTTGTTGTTCGGGTTGAGCGAGAGAAACTCCGCCGACAGCTGTTGGTTGCGCTCGAAGCTGACCAGGTGGGGTTCGTAGGCCAGGCCGGTTTCCTCCAGCATGATCGACACCTTGACCCCGTTGGGCGTGGGCAGCGAATACAGCTGCAGGCGTTCGGGCTGGCTGGCGGGCCATTTGCGGGTGATGGGGTAGGCGCTGAGGTCTGACATGGGGGCTTCCTTTCAACTGGCGATGGCACGGATCGCTCGCCCTGGCTGGCCCGGGCGAGCGGCTTGGGCCCGCCCCGCGGATGGGGCTGGCAGGCTGCGAGCAGACCACAACCGGGGCCACGGCGAAAATCGATCGTCCTGCTGGTGGCCATCGGGCTGGCTGACGGCCACCTGGTAGCGGGTTTTCCGCGGCCCTGCGAGCGGGTATCGTGCGCGCATCTTTGCACCGGTAATGGAGAACTCCGATGAGCCTGCATGGCGATTATGACCCGCAGAATATCTTCGCCCAGATCATTCGCGGCGAGGCCCCCTGCTACAAGCTGTACGAGGACGACGACGTGCTCGCCTTCCTCGACCTGTTCCCGCAGGCCCTCGGCCACACCCTGGTGATTCCCAAGCGTGCGGCGGCGCGCAACATCCTGGAGATCGATGCGCAGGCGCTGGCCAAGGTCATGGCGACGACCCAGCTTCTGGCCAGGGCGCTGGTCGACGAGTTGCAGCCGGACGGCGTGCAGGTGGCGCAGTTCAATGGTGGCCCGGCCGGGCAGACCGTGTTCCACCTGCACATGCACGTGATTCCGCGTTTCGCCGGCCAGGGTCTGGGCATCCATGCGGCCAACAAGGCCGATCCGGCCGAACTGGAGGCGCTGCAGGCGCGCCTGGTCAAGCGCCTGGCGGGTTGAGGCCAGGCGTTCCCGGCGCCTGCCGCCCGGGCGGCGGCAGAGGCCGGGGAGTGGTCAGCTGGCCAGGGCGAACGCCTGCTTGAGGATGCACCATTCGGCCGGCAGGCGGATCAGGGTGGTGAAGGCGCGGTAGTCGGCGTGCTCGTCGCCGGCATCCAGGCGAACCTCGATGCCGCCGCCGGCTGACTCGAGGAAGTCGCGCACGGCGTCCATGCCGACCCCGCGACCCGACACCTCGGTGACCTGGTCGGCGGTGGAGAAGCCGGAGGCGAAGATCAGGTTGGCGATCTCGCTGGCCGCCGGGCGCGGCGCATCGGCCGGATACAGGCCCGAGGCCACGGCCTTGGCGAAGATCTTGCTCAGCGCCACGCCGCGACCGTCATCGCGCACCGCATAGGTAATGGCGCCATCCGCCTCGATGGCATCGATGCGGATGCAGCCCTGCGCGGCCTTGCCCTTGGCCAGGCGCTCGTCCGGACCTTCGATGCCGTGGTCGACGGCGTTGCGCAGCACGTGCATGAAGATGTTGCCGAGCATGCCGCCGGCCTCCTTGCGAATGTGCGCCTCGTGATCGGCGATCAGCACCGTCGGCGCCGGCTTGTCCAGCTCATTGGCCAGCGACTGCACCGAGTCGAGGACATCGGCGATCACCTCCTCCAGCGGAGCGGATTCGAGGGTGGCCAGGCTGTGGTAGGTGGCCTTGACGATGCTGCTGACATTGCCCGGCAGCTCGGCCTCGCACAGCGCCGCCATGTTGTCGAGCAGGCGCTTGAGCTGCGCGCGATCGATCTGCATGCCGCCGCTCACCTGGCGGTCACGGCCCAATTTGTCCTTGAAGATGCTGCGGTAGAACTGCAGGGCCCGTTCGGCGTAGGCCAGCTCATCGAGCAGGTCGGCCGGTTGCCACGGCATGTCGTCGTTCTTGCGCAGCTGGTCGAAGGTGTTCTCGACCTGGTGCACGGTGTCGGTGATGTGCTTGAGGCCGTAGGTGCGGGCATTGCCCTTGACCGTGTGGATGTTGCGGAACAGTTCGGCCAGCTTGCCCTGGTCCTTCTCCTCGGTCTGCTCGATGATCGCCCGGCACTTCTCGACCAGCGTCGAGGAACCGTCGATAAAGGCGCTGAACTTCTCCGCGTCGACCGCGAGGATCTCGCCGATGATCATCAGTTCCTGCTTCTGCCCCTCGGCCTCGGCCTGCAGGGCCTTGAGCGCGGTGACGTCGCGCACGGTGACCATCAGCTTGGTGACCACGTCCTGGTCGTCGACGATCGGGTCCCAGTCCAGTTCGATCAGTTTGTGCGGGCGGCCCGGGAATTCCAGGGTCAGCTCGCCGATCAGCAGGTGCGAGTTGAACTCGTACATCATCGCGTCTTCGCCGACGATGGACGCCACCGCCGTGGAGATGCCGTCGATCATTTCGGCGTTCAGGGTCGAGCGCTTGAGCATGAAGTCGACGAAGTTGCGGTTGGCGATCTCCTTGGTCTCGAAGATGGTCTCCAGGTAGGTCGCGTATTCCGGGTGGATCAGGCCGTTGTCGACGATGGTGAACAGGCCCTGGTGCATGTTGGAGAACATGTTGGCGATGTCCTCGTTCTTCTGCTTGAGGGCGGCGGTGCGTTCCTCGACCTTCCGCTCCAGGGTACGGTTGTGCTCCTCGATCACCTCGACCATGCGGATGTTCTTGATGGTGGTGACCAGCGAGCGCGCCACGGAGGCGACGAACTCGTAGTCGCTGTCGGCGAAGTTGACCTTGTCGACCTCGCCGGAGACGTTCATCACGCCGATCAGGATGTCCTTGTCCAGTAGCGGCACGCAGAGCAGGGCCTTGGCCTTCTCCTGCTCGCCGGCCACGTAGGTGCTGTCGCGGCTGGTGTCGGGCACGAAGATCACCCGCTTCGAGGCGGCCGTGCGACCGATCACGCCTTCGCCCAGAGTGAAGGTGATGGCGGCCGGGGCGCCGTCCATCTGCTTGGGCGGCAGGAAGGCCTTGGCTTCCAGCGCGTTGTCCTTGTTGAACAGGTAGACCGAGCCGCGCTCGATGCCGATCTTCTCGCTCATGGCGTGCAGCACCAGGTCCAGGGCAGTGTCCTGGTCCCGGGCGGTGGCCAGGGTGCCGCCGATGCGGTTGAGCTTGGCCAGGTCGACCATCTTCTTGCGGATCGCCAGGCGCATGGAGTTGAAGTTCTGCGAGGCCAGGGCGAGGAGGATGATCATCATCACCAGGGTGCTCTTGAAGCCGAAGCTGACGCTGTCGCCCAGCTCGCTCTGCAGGCGCTCGAACTGCGAGTTGGCGGCGACCAGCACCTGGTCGAGGCCGTCCACCGCCTTCTGCACCGCGGCCTTGGCGCTGTTGAGCTGTTCCCAGGCGGCCTGCGCCTGGGTCAGTTGCTCGCGTTTGTGCTCGATCAGGCTGGGTTCGGTGTTGAGCACCTGGCGCAGGGCGTCGACGCTGGCGTAGGTACTGTCGACGACACCGGCGCTGTCCATCGGCTTGAACAGCCGCGCGGCCATGTCGAAGCGCGACATCGAGTCATTGATGATGAACTCGAAATCCTCCCGCGCACTGTCCAGGCGCGCCAGGTCGTTGCTGGCCTGTACTTCCTCCGCCATCTTGACCACCCCGGCCATCAGGCCGTCCGCCTGGTTGGCGAAGCCCTGGGCCAAGGCCAGGTCTTTTTCCATGTCCTTGCTCGGCGCGCGGGCGTTGACGATCTCCATGAAGGAGAAACCGATGTCGTCGGAACGCTCCATCACCACCGCCACTTCATCGTCCACGGCCTGCTTGGCGACCAGTACCGCCAGCTTGGCCGCGAACATCTGCCGCACCGCGGCGGTGTAGAGGCTGAAATTGTCCTGGATGTCGGCCACCACGGCGGCCATCTGCGGGTCGGACTGGGCCAGCGCCTCGAGGCGCTGAAAGCCCTCGGCGAAGGCCGCGGCGCCTTTCTCGAAGTCGTCGCGGTAGGGGCGGATCGCCTCTTCGCTGCCGGCGTTGAAGCCCAGGGCGCTGAGGTTGGCCAGCTTGAGCAGCTGGATCTGCACCTTGTTGACTTCCGTCACCACCGGCACCGCCTGTTCCTGGACGCGCTGGTTGGAGCCGCTGATGTCGTTGAGATTCCACAGGGACATGCCCCCCGAGATCATCAGCAACGCGAGAATGACGGCAAAGCCTAGGGCGACCTTGTGGTTGAAACTGAGTTTGATTCTGGGCATGTCACACCTGCCTGGGCTTATTGTTTTTGTTGTGCGAGGGGGCTCAGCGGGTGCCGACAGGCTGCCGCAGCGGCAGCCTGGATCCTTGGCGGCTGCGGCTACCCGGCAACCAGCTTCTGGATGGCGCCGATGGCGTTGGCGCCATTGAACGGCTTGACGATCCAGCCCTTGACCCCGGCGGCCTTGCCGCGGGTCTTCATGTTGGGGTCGTTCTCGGTGGTCAGCATGATGATGTTGACGGTCTGGTTGCCCAGCTCGCTGCGCACCTTCTCGGCCATGGTCAGGCCGTCCATGTTGGGCATGTTGACGTCCGAGATGATCAGCTTGATGTCGCGGTTGCCCTTGAGCTTGGTCAGGCCGTCCTTGCCATCGACGGCGGTTTCCACGCTGAAGTTGTGGGACTTGAGGAACGCGGTGACTTCGTTGCGAATGGCCGCGCTGTCGTCGACTACGAGAATCTGTGCCATGAGGTTCTACCTTCTATTTATTCGGGAATCGGTGTTGTCGTTCGGGTATTCGGGGTGTCGCGAGTCGGCCCTGCCGAGGCCGGTTCAGAACAGTTCCAGGCAGCCGCTCTCCACCAGGTCCTCGACCTTGTTTTCATCGGCCTCCAGGTACTCCTCGGGGGCCCAGCGGATGTTGAAGATGAACTTCTGATAGAGGGTCACCGGGGCCAGCTTGTCGTGGCGGTCGCGCAGGGTGTACTTGAAGCACAGCTGCGAGCGGTCGGTGCCGAAGGAGATGTATTCCTTGTAGTGGTTGACCGTGATCGGCACGCTGATGCGCGAGGTTTCGCTGACCACCGGCGGGTGCAGCGACAGCAGGCGGGTGCGCAGCCCGCCCCAGGCCAGGTTGGTGATCTCGCTGAGCATGCCCATGACGTCGCGGAAATCGACGTCGTGGCTGGCGATCGCGGTGCGCCCATCCTTGATCATCTCGACCATCGGCTGCTCTTCGGACTGCACCATCATGTAGCCGCAGAACCAGGGCGACTCGACCGGCAGCAGGCTGAGGATGTCGCCGTAGGTGAGCTTGTCCTTGACCAGGTAGGGCAGCTCGCAGCTGACCTCGACATCGCGGAACAGCGCCGTCAGGGAGGCGAGGGTGACCTCTTCCATGCGGCGGATCAGCGAGATCGGGTATTCGGTGTTGGCCAGGTACTGGTCGAGCAGCAGCTTGAGGCTGTCCGGGTGCTCGATGTCGTAGGCGCCGGCGATGCCGATGGTCTGGATGGGCTCCAGGTCGTGCAGATCGGCGCGGCCTTCGCGGCGCATGAAGATCGGCAGCTCCCGGCGCAGTTGATGTATGCGCCGGGCCAGTTCGAAGCCGTTCTCGATGCCGGCCGCCGGGTCGGCGCTGTGCTCGGAGATCAGCACGGCGCCCAGGTCGATATTGGCTTCCAGCATTTGCATGGTCGAGCTGTTGGACTGCTTGAGGCCGATCAGGCCATGTTCACTGCAAAATGCCTTGATCTTTCCCTGGGCACTGGCGTTGTCCTCGAAGATCAGCACCTTGCTGACGAGGCGTTTCTCGAAACCGATCATGGTGACGTTTCTCCGCTGCTGGAACGCGCGTCTTTGTGCGCCGCCAGCCCGGAGAAGGACCAGCGGCCGTTTATTGTTATTACCGTCCCTGGGGTGTGCGGGGTGCTGGCGGCATCGTCGCTGATCCCGCCTGGTACTCGCCGGTTGGCGGCGTCCTAGAAGAGCTCCAGTTCGCCGGAGCCATCGGCCTCGTCCACATCGCTGTGGACCGGCTCGTGGTAGTGCTCGAGCTGGAAGTCACCGGCCTGGGCGACGCTGACCATGACGCTGGCGGCGAACAGCGCCGGCTCACTGCTGTTCACCTGCGCCTTGGCGTGGGCGCTGTGCAGGGGCTTGATCGATTCGTAGTGGGCGAGGCTGGAACGCTCGATGAAGTTGGGGGTGGACATGCCCAGTGGCGGGCAGCTGCTCTGCAGGTGGCGCTTGAGCGTGCCGCAGAAGCTGTTGCTCAGCTCCAGCAGGTAGTCCTTGAACACCGACTCGTCGAGGCTCTCGGCGCGCGCGGCGGTGGCCTCGCCGACGAACTGGCGGGTGGTCTGGTCCATGGAGACATGCAGCAGGCAGATGATCCTGAACTTGAACGAGGAGATGGTCAGGACGATGCACTGCTCCTGGCGCACGTCGTCGAGGTTGTCGACCCGGGAAATGACCCAGGGCGTGCTGGCCGAGCAGCCCTTGAGCGTCTGCTCCAGGGTGGCCTGCAGCAGCTTGCCGAGGGTGAGGTCGACCATGTGGTTGGCTGAGCGCATGGTCATGCGCCTTCCAGTGCTTGACCCAGGGTGCGGATCTGGCTCTGCACGCCGTGAATCGCCGTGACGATCATGTTGCCGCCGGCCTGGATGTCCTGGAACGCCAGGGTGGTGACCAGGGTGTTCTTGTTCAGGTTGCTGCGGTAGTCCTCGTTCAGCGCGTTGGCGCTGGTCGACAGCTTGCGCACCTCGTCGGCCACCACGGCGAAGCCGCGACCCGATTCGCCGGCGCGGGCGGCCTCGATGGCGGCGTTGAGGGAGAGGATGGCGATCTGCCCGACGATGTTGCGGAAGTCGCCGATCTGCTTCTGCATGATGTTGTTGTGCACCATGATGCTGCTCATGCCGTCGTGCCAGCGCTCGATGGTGGCGGTGATCTCCAACAGCTCCTGGACGGCGTTTTCCAGCAGGGCCATCTTGCGCGCCATGTCCTGCAGGCTGGCTTCGCGGGCGCTGTTGAGCTGCTGCAGTTCGCGCTCGAGGAAGCTGCGGCTCGTCTCGTGCTCCTGCACCATGGCCTGGCGCTCTTGCTGCTGGCGCTGCTGGCAGTCGGCCAACGCCTGCTGCAGCGCCTGCTGCTGCGCCGCGCCGTCGGCGCGGCACTGTTCCAGGACTGCGGCCGACACCATCTCGCGGCGTTGCCGCTCGCTGTCATTCAGGGCCTGCTGCAGCGCGGCGATGGCGCGTGCGTGCTTGGCGCTGAGGATCCAGAACACCAGCCCGCCGACCAGCGGTACCAGGACAAGGTTGGCTACAAGGAGCAGAGAAGCGTCGCCGATCATGATGATGTCCAAGTGGCGCGGCCTGTCGCCGCGCCAAGCAGTAGGAAGACAGACTTGGCATTCGCCGGGTGAGCCCTGGATTCGCAAGGGGCATGATCAATGTCCGGTGCAGAAGCTCCAGTAGCGCCCAGTGTCGCCAGCCGCATCCCTGCGAGGTACTCGGTCAGAAACCGTGATACTGGGGCCGGAACAGTGACGCCAAATATCTAACGGCGAATCTACTCTCAGGTCAGCAGGGAAAGCCATCAACCAAAAGGGTGAGTTGCATCATATTTTTTGATGGTTCGCGCTGACTCATGTGACTTTCTCCTATCGCTGCACGCCCCGCAGTCCTGCTCGACTCGAGCGCCAGGGCGATGCGCTGAGGCACGATTGCCTTCTGCGCTTGAGCCCTGGCCAGTCTGCGCCAATACTCAGGCGGCATTCTTTGCGCCCATGGAGGGCTCCATGCGATTGATTCTTGCCGTAATGCCACTGCTGGCGCTCGCCGCGTGCTCGTCTTTTCAGGCGCACCCGGACAAGGTCAGCCCGGTGCCCGAGGAGCGTCTGCTGGCCTACCAGCAACCTGTCGCCGGCGGCGGGGAACTGGTGGTCAATCGTGACCTGGGCATGCTCGGCGGCGGCTGCTACGTGGCGGTGCTGGTCGACCGCCGGGTGGCGGCGCGCATCGGCGTCGGCGAGAGGGTGCGCCTGCAGGTGCCCAGCGGCACCCGGGTGCTGGGTATCGGCGTCGACAAGCAGGATGACACCCTGTGTGGCATGGGCCGCCTGCGCCGCGAGCTGGCGGTGCCGGTCACGCCGGGTCAGCGCCAGCACTTTCGTATCGTCAGCGAGGCCAAGAGCGGATTCGATATCCGCCCGGTTACGCCCTGAGCGCACGCCGGCGCAGCGGGCGCCGGCAGTCACCCCCGGGCTCGCCTAGGCTTTAGCCCATGGCCACTCCCGCACGCGAACCTGAAAGCCCGGCCGGCGACCGGGCGTCCATCGTCACCCTGACCCTGAGTCCGGCGCTGGACATCGCCACCCACATTGACCGCCTGTGCGCGGATGCCAAGCTGCGCTGCGCCTTGCCCGACTACGCCCCCGGCGGTGGCGGCATCAACGTCGCGCGGGCCATCCACCGCCTCGGCGGCAGCGCCCTGGCGCTGTATCCCGCCGGCGGTGCCAGCGGCCAGCAGCTGATCGAACTGCTCGACGCCGAGGGCGTGGTCAGCCAGCCCCTGGCGATCGCCGCGCGCACCCGCGAATGCCTCAACGTGGTGGAACGGGCCAGCGGCCAGCAATATCGCTTCGTCCTGCCCGGCGCGAGCCTCAGCGTCGCCGAACAGCAGGACCTGCTGGCGGCCGTGGAGGCGCTGCCGGGGCCGGACTACCTGGTGATCAGCGGCAGCCTGCCGCCGGACCTGGCCGTCGACTTCCTGCCGCGTCTGTTGCTGGGCGCCGGCCAGCGCGGGGTGCGCTGCATCCTAGACAGCTCCGGCGAGGCGCTGTGTCAGGCCCTGGAAGTGGGCGGGATATTCCTGATCAAGCCCAACCTCAACGAGCTGAGCCGCCTGGTCGGCGAGACGATCTGCGGGCCAGAACGGCTCGCCAGCGTCGCCCAGGGCCTGGTGGACCGCGGCAGTTGCGAACATGTGCTGGTATCGCTCGGTGCCCAGGGCGCGCTGCTGGTCGGCCGGGGCATGAGTGAACGGATCGCCGCGCCGACCGTGCAGCGGCGCAGCACGGTCGGCGCCGGGGACAGCATGGTGGCCGGGGTGACCCTGAAGCTGGCGAGCGGCGCCGGCTGGCGCGAAGCGCTGCGCTACGGTGTGGCCGCCGGCAGCGCGGCGATCATCTGCGATGGCAGTGAACTCTGTCGACTGAGCGACACCGAGCGCCTGTTCGCCTGGCTGCAGACCCACGGGCACGGCTGAAGGCGCGGTGCCAGCTGGCTGCAATCGGGTAGCGCGGCATTGTTCGCCAGCGGCGCGAGGGTCAGGCGGTCTTGCCGAAGCTGCCCAGCTGATCGATCAGCAGGTTGAGGACATGGCGGCGGGTGACCACACCCAGCACCTTGCGCCTGGCGTCTACCACCGGGTAACTCTTGGGCTTGTCGCCGAGCATCTGCTGGGCCAGTTCGAGCGGATCGTCATCGAGCTTCACGCACAGCACGTCGGTACGCATGATGTCGCGCACGGTGGCCACGCGCTGGTTGTGGTAGACCACCTGGATGCTCACCTGCAGGCACTCCTGCTCGGAGATCCAGCCCAGCAGCAGCCCCTCGCCATCGACCACCGGGCCGCCGAGCATGGCGTGCTTCATCAGTTTGGCGGATGCAGCCACCACCGGCATGTCGGGGTGGATGAGGGCGAAGTCTTTGCTCATGCAGCGGGCGATAGAGGCAGAAATCACGGCGGTACTCCAGTTCGGGGCGGATGGCCTTGCTGAGCGCGGTTGGTGAGGCAGCAAGGCTTCAGGGGCCTGGGATGGTGCGGGCCGGGTCGAGCCCAGCAAATTTCAGGCCGGGGGACTGGCGGGCGTGCATTCGTTGGGGTCGGCGCCTGCGATCTGGTCGCTCGATACATGTCGCGGCTTCATGGCGGTGCGTCACCGGGCCAATCTGGTGCGCGCCACCGCCGCTTGTCTTCACTGGCGCCAGGGCAGGGGGGAACTCCCATGGCGCTGGGCAGTCGGAAAGCGGCTGGTCGCATCCGCAGGCCCTGGGAGCGCGCCCAGCAACGCGCGTCGGTGGTCGCCGGGCAGCGCCTTGTCTGGCTTCTGTCGACGCTTTTCTTTATTGTGGCGCCCCGCCGAAAATCCCGAGTAATCAATATGTTGGAAAACAATCTGAGTCAGTTGGAAGAACTTGTCAGTGCCCTGGTGCAGGAGAACAAGGCGCTGCAGGAGGCGAACCAGCAGATTCGCGCCGAACTGGCCCAGCTGAAGGACGAGAACGAAGCCCTGCAGATGAGCGCCCTGGAGCAGGAAGAGCTGCACAGCGCCACGGCGGCGCGCATCCAGGCCCTGGTCGAGCTGGCCAGCCGCAGCCCGAATGCCGCCCCGAGTATTGCCCAGCAATGAGCCGCGACGGGGAGACGGTCACGGTCATTTCCATTCTCGGCAATGACTACTGCATCAAGGCGCCTGCCGGTAAACAGCAGGCCCTGAACGAATCGACGCAGCTGCTCAAGAAGCTTCTGGCGGAGACCAAGGCTGCCTCGCCGTCCTTGATCGGCGACCGCTTGCTGGTACTGACGGCGTTGAAGCTGTGTGCCCAGCAGGCCGAGATGGAGCAGCGCCATCGCCAGGAGCTGCAGCAGCAGGAAGAGCGCCTGAGCAACCGGGTGGCCGACATCGCGAACCTGATCCCGAGAATTGTCGAGGATACGCTGGCCGCGCCGGACGAAGCCGCGGTGGCGCTCCCTGGGCGGGCGCGCTAGGCCCGGCGGGCAGCAGGCGCCCTTGACTGCGCCCGCTCGACTGTTGCGCGCCACGAGCGGCCGGCGCGGCTGCGCCTGAGGCCGGAGCTGTTACATCTGGATGATCTCGGCGAGCTCGATACTGCCGCCGGCCGCCAGGATCGGGCAGCGCTGCGCATGCTCGATGGCCGCTTCGGCCGAAGCCGCCTCGATAATGCTGTAGCCACTGGCCGGATTGCTGCCGCCGTTGTGGGTGACCGAACCGTCGCTGTTGACCGTCGTCGACAGGCCAACCGGGTTGCCAGGGTCGCTCACCGCCGCGCCCATGGAGGCAAACCATTCTCCCCAGGCCTGCATTGTCTGGGTTACCTCCTCGGGGGCATTCGGCATGCTGCCGCCGTGATACACGAACAAATACTTGGCCATCTGCAACCTCCTGCTGAGCCCAGATTTGCTGGGCGCTATGTCCATACTCTAGTCGAGCGTCAGGCGGTCGAATCGCCAGATGTCGCGCAGCCTTGCCGCGCGAGGCGCATGACAATCCGAGAATCGGAGAGCGTTGGAGGCAGATCGTGGGGATCGATCGAAACAGGCGAGTCCTGCAGCGGAACAAGGCCGATAACAATCATGATCCTCGGGATCGATTGAACGCTGGGCCCCCGCTGCGCGAACTACAGAGTGGCCAGGGCGATGCTGCCCATGACAGGCCGGATATACGCATGCAACCGCACTGACGACAGGCTTGAAAAGCGATTCCTCATCTACTTGTGGGGAGCGTCCATATACGCATTGTTATATGTGAACTCACATTTTTGGTGCGAAATGAGCCATTATCTCGGCTGTCGTCATCTCTTTTGTTTTGTTTGAGAAGCAATAGTAACCTGGTCGCATATCGATAAAATACTGCATGTCCATTTCCAAGTCGTTCAAGTTTGGAAACATGCCGACTGGCATATTGTATTCTCCGCTTTCTTTGAATTTAAAAAATAAGTGAGTTCCACACTCTATACAGAACCCGCGAGATGCCCACGGGGATGATTCATACATTTTAACTTTATCATTGCCTTCAATTTGTACTTTAGTGCCGCACTTGACCGCAAAAAACGGTGCGCCACCCCAGGTTCTACATGATTGGCAATGACATACTGTAAATTTAGGATTAATTTCTTCTGCGGTGATTTGTACGGCACCGCAAAGGCAGTTTGTTTTTGAATGGGACATTTTGACCGTGCCTTACTGGATGAGCATATAACGTTTGGTTAAGGGGCCGGCGTTAGCCGGTCCCGAGTGAGCGGAGCGAACGGCTTGAATGCTGTAATGGACGCTCCCCGCGCCACGGTTCTATACCCACAACGGTGGTGACTGTGCATTGGGAGAGGTGTGATGAAACGCATAGCAGTTGATCTGGCCAAGTCCGTTTACCAAGTTGCCGAGAGTGTCCGTGCCGGCGTGGTGAGTCAGCGCAGGCGGCTGAGTCGTGAGGCGTTCGGGCGATATATACAGGAGCAGGCCGAGGCGGTCGAGTGGCTGATGGAGGCCTGTGGCACGGCGCACTACTGGGGGCGGTTGATGCAGGCCCGTGGGCACCGGGTGATGCTGCTGCATCCACGCTATGTGCGATCGTACCGGCGGCGTAACAAGACCGACCGCAACGACTGTGAGGCGATGCTCGAAGCGGCGCGCTGTGCCGGCCTGCATCCGGTGCCGGTGAAGAGCCACGAGCAGCAGCAACTGCAGCAGTTGCACGGCCTGCGCGAGACCTGGAAGAAGAGCCGCACCCAGCGCATCAACCTGCTGCGTGGCATCCTGCGCGAAGCGGGTATCGAGGCGCCAGCCAGCACCGCGGCCTTCCTGCGCCGGGCCAACGAACTGATCGAGCGCCCGGAGCTGGCGCGCCTGCGCGGCCTGCTGCAGATCGTCCTGGGCGAGGTCAATCTCTATCAGCAGTGCATGGCGGACTGCGAGCGGCAGCTGCAGCAATGGCATGCCGAGGATGAAATCGTGCGCAGGCTGGACGAGGTCAGCGGCATCGGCCTGCTCACCGCCAGCGCCCTGAAGACCGCGGTTGGCAATCCGCAGCGCTTCGCCAGCGGCCGCCAACTCAGTGCCTGGCTGGGGCTGACCCCACGCGAGTTCAGCAGCGGCAACCGGCGCAAGCTGGGCCACATCAGCTGCCAGGGCAACGTCTACGTGCGTACCTTGCTGGTCCACGGCTCCCGCGCCGCCTTGTTGGCGGCCCAGCGCTGCCTGGCCAACACGCCGGAACGACTGACCGCGTTGCAGCGCTGGGCCACGCAAACGGCGGCGCGCATCGGCCACAACAAGGCGGCGGTGGCGTTGGCCAACAAACTGGTACGGATCTGCTGGGCGGTGTGGTGCCACGAACGACGTTTCAGCGGCAACTGGCAGAGCGTAAGGCCCGCCTGACGGCGGGAGTAATCAGGAGGGAATGAAGGTTTTCGGGTGGTTGTGGTGAGACGCGAGACTGTCGGAACAGGCGAGTCCTGCAGCGGAACAAGGCCGATAACAATGCTGATCTATGTGATCGACTGAACGCTGGGCCCCCGCTGCGCGAACTACAGAGTGGCCAGGGCGATGCTGCCCATGACAGGCCGGATATACGAATGCAACCGCACTGACGACAGGCTTGAAAAGCGATTCCTCATCTACTTGTGGGGAGCGTCCATATACCAGTTGTTATGTGATTCACTTAATACTTCTATACAGGTTTCTAAGCATGGATTTCTCTTCTTCATCTTCAGTGGTTAGCCCTTTTAGTGTTATGTATGCCAGTTCTTTGACTTCATCTAGCGTTTTTCCAGAGGCGCGCACTATATCTTTGAAGTGATGAAATTTTCGCCCTTTCTCTTTCAGTGCAACTTGAAATGCATACCCGCCATCTTGGCCATATATACGAATTAAATCATGGCCGTGCTGTGCTCCTACGTATGGTTTGTCTGATTTTGTTTTGCCTTTATACCAGCTTGAGCCGTGAACAAATGAGCTAATGTTTCGGTAGCAAGCCAGCACCTTTGCGCTAAGATTTTTATCTTTTTTAGTTAGATGCTCAATGCATGTGCTGCCGACTATTTTGTAGCCCCACTCCGGGTGATAAGTGAGATGCTCGTACCTTATATCGTTGCCACATCCCTCTCGTTCGCAAGTGCCGATAAGATCACCTAAATCATCAATAGACATCAGGAACCAGCCACTGTTTGGCTCTACATGCCCATGCTCCCGAGCATGACATCCTTTGCAAAGTGTTGTGCAGTCACTTAAAGCATATTCCCAAGGTTTTTTATTAGGTACATATATTTCATGGTGAACTTGAAGCACTACGCTGGGAGGTGATCTGTGGCATTTTAAGCACTTATTCCCATCCCTCAGCTGCACTCGCAGAGAGAAGTCGAACCACCTGTCGTTTGTGTATAAGTTCTTCTGTTTAGCCATGAAGGTGATCTGAATTCACATAACTAAAATTAGACACCAAGCGGTGCGTTTAAACGCACCATTTGGTGGATAACGTTCCTTGTTGCCTTTGGCTTTCCTTGTCTATTCTGGGGGTTCCAGCGGGTTGCTGGGATCAGAAGGGAGTTATACACCATGGACGGCAAGCCCAAACTGCTCGATCAACTGCGCGAGCAGATCCGCGTACGACATTATTCGTTTCGTACGGAAACTGTCTATCTGCACTGGGTCCGGCAGTTCATCCGATTCCACAAGTTGTGCCACCCGGCGGACATGGGCGCGGAGGAGGTCGAGCAGTTCCTGTCTTATCTGGCGGTGCAGCGTACGGTGTCGGCGTCGACGCAGAACCAGGCGTTGGCGGCGCTGCTGTTTCTTTACAAGCAGGTGTTGCGCATCGAGTTGCCCTGGCTGGATGGGGTGGTGCGCGCCAAGCGGCCCGAGCGCCTGCCGTTGGTATTGAGTCGCGAGGAGACGCAGCGTCTGTTGGCGCAGTTCTCCGGCGAGGTGGGCCTGATCACTGGCCTGTTGTACGGCTCGGGCATGCGCTTGATGGAGGCGGTGAGACTGCGGGTCAAGGATGTGGATTTCCAGCGCCGCGAGATTCTGGTGCGCGACGGCAAGGGCATGAAGGACCGGGTGACGCTGCTGCCGGACACGCTGCGCGACGGGCTGCAGGCGCATCTGGCCTGGGTCAAGGCGCAACACGAGCGGGATCTGGCCGAGGGCTTCGGCGAGGTCTATCTGCCGTTCGCCCTGGCGCGCAAGTATCCTGCTGCGCCGCGCGAGTGGGGTTGGCAGTATGTGTTTCCGGCATCGCGTCGTTCGGTTGACCCGCGCTCCGGGGCGGAGCGTCGCCATCATTTCGATGAGCAGCGGGTGCAGCGCGCCTTCAAGCCGGCGTTGCGGGCGGCGGGGATCATCAAGCCGGCCACGCCGCATACCTTGCGTCACTGCTTCGCCACCCATCTGCTGGAGAGCGGTCAGGATATCCGCACGGTTCAGGAGCTGTTGGGCCACGCCGATGTGAAGACCACGATGATCTATACCCATGTGCTCAATCGCGGCGGGCTCGGGGTGTTGAGCCCGCTGGATCGCTGAGGCACCGTCTTTAGCCCTGGTGGGTAGCCCGCAAGGCCGGCAGTGCCGGCAGAGGCGAGGGTCGAGGTCGGTGAGGTCGCGCAGCGGAGCTGGCGTCGGCTGCGCGATGTTGGTGCGCGGCAGTGGTGCGAAGCCCGCGCGGCTAGGCCGATTTAGGCGTCACCCACATGGTGATCGCTGCCCGAAAGACGGCCTGTCCTGCTCGGTCCTTGACCTCTACGTTGACCTTGTAGTCGCCTGGCACCGACCAGTCCGGCTGCGATTCGGGGGTGGCGACAGCGGTCAGGTCGGACGTGGCTTTCTTCAGGTATTCGACCGTCATGCCCTTGGGTATCCAGCGGTGCGTTCGCGGGACTGTCACCTCGGTCATGGTTCCACCAGCCAGTTCAGCCATGTTGCACATGGCAATGGCATGCACGGTGCCCAGGTGGTTGAGCACGGCGCGGCGTTTAGGGATCGATACTTCGCAGTACTCGGGCCTCAGTGCCTCGAACCGAGGGCGAATGCTGGCAAAGTAGGGCGCCTTGAAACACAGGAGCCGGGAGAAGGCCCATTTGCCAGCGGGCTTGCTGGAGAAGCGTTGCCAAATCGCCAAGGTACCTGTACTCATCGCCACGCGCTCTATGTAAAATATGGAATATTATTCTAGAGTATTGTTCTATGTCTGTGTCAAGCCACGATTACTCAGCCGCGCTGGCGGCTTTGGAGCGCGTCGAGCCCGGCGATCGCCGATCGAACAAGCGGCACATCATGGCCTGTGCCCTGGCGTGCTTCGACGAAATGGGCCTCGAGTCGACCAAGATTGAGGACATTCGCCAGCGCGCGGAAAGCAGCATCGGCTCGATCTATCACCATTTCGGCAATAAGGAAGGTCTGGTGGCGGCACTGTACTTTGCCGCGCTGGACGATCAGCTGGCCCTGGTGCAGCCCCGCATAGAGGGTGCCGGTACGCCGCGCGAGGCGGTTGAGGCCTTGATCCGGACGTACCTGGCCTGGGTCGAGCAGCAACCGGAGCTGGCCCGCTTTATTTCTCAGGCGCGCCATGCGGTGGCTTCGGGGCCGCGCCAGGACGACCTGGCCGCGCGCAACCGGCGCCGCTATGGCGCCTTGCTCGACTGGTTGGGTAAAGGGGTGGATGCCGGGGTGATCCGCAAGCTACCCCGCGAGGTTTATGCTTCGCTGTTGATCGGCCAAGCGGAAAACTACTGTCGTGCCTGGTTGTCGGGACGGGTCAAAGGCGCTCCCACCGTGCACGCGGATATCTTTGCCGATGCCGCATGGCGCTCGATTGCCGAGGCCGTGAGTGGCTAGCTCGCTGGGGCGCAGGGCGCGCCGTCTATAGCCGCCCTTGGCGGCGCAGGCGGTGCAACACCCAACGTCGATAGCACCAGGACAGCAGTGGTTTGAGGCCGGGAAGGCCGAGCAGCCAGGCCAGCGGACGCAGCCTTGGCGTGCGCCTCATCAGCAGGATATAGGCGTCGAGCTCGCGGTGGATGCGGCCCTGGTCATCCTCTACATGCAGTTCGGTGAGGGCGCGGTAGGGGTCGATGCCGGCGGCGCGCAGCTGGTTCTCCTGGCCGGTGATGTCGACCCATTCGACGCTGTCGTCGTGCTGCGCGAGTCGTTCGTAGCGGCGGCGGTCGGCCACGCAACGCGGGCAGGCGCCGTCGTAATAGACCTTGAGTCGGGCCATGGGCGTGGTCTGGTGGCGGGGCTTGTTTTAAGTCTAGCGGGGGCGGGGTGGGCAAGCCCCTTCCCGTGATGGGAAGGGGCGGGGCAAGTCAGATCAGGTCGGCCCACATGTCGTATTCGTCGGCGTCGACGATGCGTACGCGCACCTTGTCGCCGGGCTTGACCGCGGTGCTGGCGATGAACACGCTGCCGTCGATTTCCGGGGCGTCGGCGTAGCAGCGCGCGACGGCGCCCTGGTCGTCGACCTCATCGATCAGCACCTCCATTTCCTTGCCGACCTTCAGCTGCAGGCGGGCGCTGCTGATGGCCTGCTGGTGGGCCATGAAGCGGTCCCAGCGGTCCTGTTTGACCTCGTCCGGCACCGGGTTGTCCAGCAGGTTGGCCGGGGCGCCGTCCACCGGCGAGTACTGGAAGCAGCCGACGCGGTCGAGCTGGGCCTCGGTCAGCCAGTCGAGCAGGTACTGGAAGTCTTCCTCGGTTTCGCCGGGGAAGCCGACGATGAAGGTCGAGCGGATGGTCAGCTCCGGGCAGATCTCGCGCCAGGCCTTGATGCGGGCCAGGGTCTTGTCCTCGAAGGCCGGGCGCTTCATGGCCTTGAGCACCTTCGGGCTGGCGTGCTGGAAGGGGATGTCGAGGTAGGGCAGCAGCTTGCCGGCGGCCATCAGCGGGATCAGCTCGTCGACGTGCGGGTACGGGTAGACGTAGTGCAGGCGCACCCACACGCCCATGGAGGACAGCGCCTCGCACAGTTCGGTCATGCGGGTCTTCACCGGCTGGCCGTTCCAGAAGTCGGTCTTGTACTTCATGTCGACGCCGTAGGCGCTGGTGTCCTGGCTGATCACCAGCAGTTCCTTGACCCCGGCCTTGACCAGGCGCTCGGCCTCGCTGAGCACTTCGCCGACCGGGCGGCTGACCAGCTTGCCGCGCATCGAAGGGATGATGCAGAAGCTGCAGCTGTGGTTGCAGCCCTCGGAAATCTTCAGGTAGGCGTAGTGGCGCGGCGTCAGCTTGACGCCCTGGGGCGGCATCAGGTCGATCAGCGGGTTGTGCTCCTTGCTCGGCGGCACCACTTCGTGCACGGCGTTGAGCACCTGCTCGTACTGCTGCGGGCCGGTGACTGACAGCACGCTGGGGTGCACGTCGCGGATCGCACTCTCTTCCACGCCCATGCAGCCGGTGACGATGACCTTGCCGTTTTCGGCGATGGCCTCGCCGATCACCTCCAGGGACTCCGCTTTGGCGCTGTCGATGAAGCCGCAGGTGTTGACCACCACCACGTCGGCGTCTTCATAGGTCGGCACGACCTCGTAACCTTCCATGCGCAGCTGGGTCAGGATGCGTTCGGAGTCCACCAGGGCCTTGGGGCAACCCAGTGAAACGAATCCGACTTTTGGCGTGGCAGGGGTGGACATGCGGCTGACCTCAGGCTTTGGAGGATGGGCGCGAAAGGCGCCGTTGATCAAAAAGTGCGCAATTCTAGCGGCGGATCGCCTGCTTGACCAGCGCCGCGAGCGATTGCGCGTCGTGGCTGATCATAAGAGGGCGGCCGCTGAGCGGCTCCGAAGGTCGCCAGGCCCAGCATGAAGTGCCATTGCATGAGCAGGGGGCGGGCGTCGCTGCCCTTGGGAAGTAGCCCTTGGACTCGATGCAGGCGTAGACCGCCGCGATCGGCAGCATCAACCAGTGCAGGGCAATCGACAGGCTGCCGTAACGGACTTCGGTGTTTTTCCAGGACATGGACTCTGCGTCTCCTGTTCCTGTGGTTGGGGAGCAGAGGCTAGCGGGGAGGAAGTCGGGAAATCGTCAAGGAGGTGTTGCGGGATTGTGGCGAGCGCTGAAACGAAAAAGGCCACTCGATTGAGTGGCCTTTTCGGGTATTTGGTTGCGGGAGCAGGATTTGAACCTACGACCTTCGGGTTATGAGCCCGACGAGCTACCAGACTGCTCCATCCCGCGCCGGCTATTCTATATAGATACGCGCTTCTGTCAATCGATTTCTATATTTCAATCAATTACTTAAATAGCTAAATCGGACGCAAACGAAAAAGGCCACTCGATTGAGTGGCCTTTTCGGGTATTTGGTTGCGGGAGCAGGATTTGAACCTACGACCTTCGGGTTATGAGCCCGACGAGCTACCAGACTGCTCCATCCCGCGCCGGCCATTCTATATAGATACGCGCTTCTGTCAATCGATTTCTATATTTCAATCAATTACTTAAATAGCTGAATCGAACGCAAACGAAAAAGGCCACTCGTTCGAGTGGCCTTTTCGGGTATTTGGTTGCGGGAGCAGGATTTGAACCTACGACCTTCGGGTTATGAGCCCGACGAGCTACCAGACTGCTCCATCCCGCGGCGGCCATTCTATAGTTTAGAGGCAGGCTGTCAACCTTTAGTTCGGTTAAAAACTGTTGTTTGTTCATACGCTTAGCGTTGGCGAGCGCTCCAGAAAGCGCTGTCGGCTTGATCTGCCGGGCCTTTGCGGGAGGATTTGACGGGGCGCGGCCGGGTCAGCAAAGCCGACATTTATCGGCTGTCTGGCTGACCGGCGTAGCCGATGGCGTCGCGCTTGGGCTAGAGTCCGGGGCTATTCGGTCTAACCCTCGGCGCCGCTCGACCTGTTGTCCGTCCGCCACACCTTGAGTTACAGATTCCGTCCATGGCAATCCGCAAGATCATCCATGTCGATTGCGACTGCTTCTATGCCGCCATCGAAATGCGCGACGACCCCAGCCTGGCGCGCAAGCCGCTGGCGGTGGGCGGGGCGGCGGATCGTCGTGGGGTGATCGCCACCTGCAATTACGAGGCGCGTGCCTATGGGGTGCGTTCGGCGATGGCCTCCGGGCATGCGCTGAAACTGTGCCCGGACCTGCTCATCGTCAAGCCGCGGATGGAGGTGTACAAGGCGGTTTCGCGCGAGATTCACGGGATCTTTCGCGACTACACCGAGGTCATCGAGCCGCTCTCCCTGGATGAGGCCTATCTGGATGTGTCGGACAGCCCGCATTTCGCCGGCAGCGCCACGCGCATTGCCCAGGAGATTCGCCGGCGGGTCTCCCAGGAACTGCACATCACCGTCTCGGCCGGCGTGGCGCCGAACAAGTTTCTGGCCAAGATCGCCAGCGACTGGAAGAAGCCCAACGGCCTGTTCGTGATCACCCCGGAGCAGATCGAGGCGTTCGTCGCCGAACTGCCGGTCAGCAAGCTGCACGGCGTGGGCAAGGTGACCGCGGACAAGCTTGGGCGCCTGGGCATTCGTGACTGCGCGGATCTGCGCCAGTGGCACAAGCTGGCGCTGGTCAAGGAGTTCGGCCACTTCGGCGAGCGGCTCTGGGGCTTGGCGCGGGGCATCGATGAGCGACCGGTGCAGACCGACAGCCGCCGGCAGACGGTCAGCGTGGAGACCACCTTCGACCACGACCTGCCGGACCTGCCGGCCTGCCTCGCGCAGTTGCCGCAGCTGCTCGAGGAGCTGGCCCGGCGCATGGCGCGCCTGGACGCCAGCTACCGGCCGGACAAGCCCTTCGTCAAGATCAAGTTCCACGACTTCACCCAGACCACCCTGGAGCAGGCCGGCGCGCGTCGCGACCTGGACAGCTACAAGCTGCTGCTCAGCGCCGCGTTCGCCCGCGGCAACAAGCCGGTGCGGTTGCTCGGGGTGGGGGTGCGGCTGCACGAGCTGCGCGGCCGGCATGAGCAGCTGGAGTTGTTCGCGCCGTAGGGTGGATGTCACCTTTCACATCCACCGTTGGGGGATGCGGGCAGTCTGCGTCAGCTAGCCCTCGAGCGGCCAGAGGCGCAGCGGTTTGCCGGTCTCGGGCCACAGGCGCAGCTGATCGAGGGGCGAGACATCCCAGCGCTGCACCTTGCCCAGGCTGTCGAGAAAGCGCGCTTCCTGCTCCATCAGCGCCGGGGCGCACAGCTTGCGGGTGCTGCCAGCGGGACCGAAGCGCAGGGCCTGTCCCTCCCGCTCATAGGGGGCGAACCAGTGGTTGCAGCCGGCATTGCCGTAGGCGCGGCCGTCCTCGCCCAGGGTGATGCTCAGGTGGCTACGGTCCAATACCGGACGTTCGCCTATCCACTCGATCCGGTAGCTGCGCTCGGTTTCCAGCTGCGACGGGGGGCTGGCGCAGCCCAGCAGGCTGGCGCCGAGCAGGGCGATTATCAGGGCGTGACGCATGCTTGGGCCTATGGGCACTTGGGGCACAGGTGGCGGCCGTCCTGGCTGCGCCAGCCCAGCTCGCGGATGCGCGCTTCGGCCGCCGGAGCCTGGGCCTTCTTGCCGAGGGCGGCGTCGACGGCGAACTCGAAGTCCAGCTGGCTGGCGCAGCCGTCGCACTTGACCTGCCAGTTGAAGATCGCCAGCTCGCCGAAGGCCGGGCCGTGGGCGACGGCGACCCACTGGCCGCGTGGGTTGATCAGGTGGCGCACCTTGTCGACCTGCAGGCGCATGCTCAGATCGCGGCTGCCCTTGAGGGTGACCAGCAGGCCGTCGCCGCTGTGAATCGAGCCGCCGTTGCCGGTGACCTGGTAGCGGCCCGGCGCCAGCGCGCGGCATTCGATCAGGGTGTGCTCGGGGTTGAGCAGGTTGTAGCGAAAATCGTGTTCGGCCATGGCTCCTCCAAAATTGCCGCGCATGCTATCACGGGCCGGGGGGCAGCCGATTGACCGGCGCGCCGGCCGCCCAGGCGGCGATGTTGTCCAGGGTGGTGCTGGCGATCGCGGTCAGCGCCTCGTGGGTGAGGAAGGCCTGGTGGGCGGTGACGATGACATTGGGAAAGGTCAGCAGGCGCGCCAGTACGTCGTCCTGCAGCGGCTGGTCGGAGCAGTCGTCGAAGAACAGCTCGGCTTCCTCCTCGTAGACATCCAGGCCGAGATGACCGAGCTGGCCGCTCTTCAGCGCATCGATCAGCGCGGGGGTGTCGACCAGGGCGCCGCGCCCGGTGTTGATCAGCATCGCGCCGCGCTTCATCTGCCCCAGGCGCGTCGCGTCGATCAGGTGGTGGCTGCTTTCGTTCAGCGGGCAGTGCAGGCTGATGATGTCGCTCTCGGCGACCAGTTGGTCGAGTTCCACTTGCTGGCCGCCCAGTTGTGCCAGGTCCGCCACCGGAAAGGGATCGTAGACCAGCACCCGGCAGCCGAAGCCGGCCATGATGCGGGCGAAGACCCGGCCGATGTTGCCGCAGCCGACAACGCCGACGGTCTTGCCGTGCAGGTCGAAGCCGGTCAGCCCATGCAGGGAAAAGTCGCCCTCGCGGGTGCGATTGAAGGCGCGGTGGATGCGCCGGTTCAGGGCCAGGATCAGCGCCACCGCGTGTTCGGCCACCGCGTGGGGGGAATAGGCCGGCACCCGTACGACCTCGAGGCCGAGTTGCTGCGCGGTCTTCAGGTCGACATGGTTGTAGCCGGCCGAACGCAGGGCGATCAGGCGGGTGCCGCCGGCCGCCAGGCGCTGCAGCACCGGCGCCGAGAGGTCGTCGTTGATGAAGGCGCAGACCACCTCGCAGTGCTGCGCCAGGGCGGCGGACTCGAGCCCCAGGTGGGCCTCCTGGAACTGCAGCTGCCAGGCCTCCGGGCGCTTGGCGGCGAGAAAGCTGTCGCGGTCATAGGGCTTGCTGCTGAACAGGATGATGCGCATGGCGGCTCCTCGTTGCGGGTTCTCCGGTGGCGCTGTGGCCTCAGGCGCTGACCTGAGTTTCGTTGGCCAGCCGGTCGATGGCCGCGTCCAGCTCGTCCAGGGCGTGCTGGGCGGCCGGGTCGTTCTGTTTCAGCAGGGTTTCGCTGCGCTGGCAGGCAGCGCGCAGTTGCGGCACGCCGCAGTAGCGGGTGGCGCCGTGCAGGCGGTGGACCCGCTCGATCAGCGCCTTGCGCTCGCCGGACTCGCGGGCCTGGCGGATCGCCTGGCGATCGCCGGGCAGTCCGGCCAGCAGCATGTTCAGCATGTCGCTGGCCAGGTCGGCCTTGCCGGCGGCCAGGCGCAAGCCCTCGGCGGCATCCAGCACGCTCAGCTGGCTGGCGCCGGCGCCAGTCTCGGCGGGGTGCTCCGGTGCCTGGCTGCGCAGGGCCAGGCCGGTCCACTTGAGCACCACCTGGGCCAGCTGGCGCTCGCTGATGGGCTTGGTCAGGTAGTCGTCGAGGCCGCTCTGCAGCAGGGCGCGGCGCTCGTTGGCCAGGGCGTGGGCGGTCAGGGCGATGATCGGTACCGGCGTGCGCTGGCGCTCGGCTTCCCACTGGCGGATCGCCTCGGTGGTCTGGCGCCCGTCCATGCCGGGCATCTGCACGTCCATGAAGATCAGGTCGAAGCTGTCGTGCTGCACCTGCTCCAGGGCCTGGTAACCGCTGCTGGCGCTGCTCACCGTGGCGCCCATGTCCTCGAGCAGGGTGCGGACCAGCAGCAGGTTGGCCGGGTTGTCGTCCACGCACATGATGCGCGCGGCCCGGCCCGGGACCGGCGGGTCGGTTTCCCTACGCAGCGGCAGGCGGGGGCTGATCAGTTCGGCCAGGGCGCGTTGCAGCTTGCGGGTGCAGGCGGGCTTGGCCTGCAGCTGGCTGTAAGCATCGGGCAGGGCCTCGTGGTAGAGCGCCTGCTCGGTGGTCGGGCAGAGCACCACGGTCTTGCAGGCGAGGCGCTGCAGGTCCCAGATGCGCTGGCCCAAGGTGTCCGGCGGCAGGGCCTGGGCGGTGACGCCGAGCACCGCCAGGTTGATCGGCTGCTCGCCATGGCTGGCCTGGCCGACGGCCTCCAGCAGGCTGTCGAGGTCGGCGAAGGCGCTGACCTTCAGGCCGCAGTCCTCCAGTTGGTGCTCCAGGGCCTGGCGCGCCAGGTCGTGGCTTTCGAGGAGCGCCACGCGCCGCCCCAGCAGGGGGGGGCGCGGCAGGTCCTCGGCGTCGTCGCGGGCCTTCGGCAGGCTCAGGCTGACCCAGAACTCCGAACCCTCGCCGGGGCTGCTGTCGACGCCGATCTCGCCGCCCATCTGCTCGATCAGGCGCTTGGAGATCACCAGGCCCAGGCCGGTGCCGCCGGCCTGGCGCGACAGCGAGTTGTCGGCCTGGCTGAAGGACTGGAACAGCGCGCGCAGGTCCTCGTTGGACAGGCCGATGCCGGTGTCCTGCACGCTGATGCGCAGCTGCGCGTGGTCGGCGCTCTCGTCCTCGAGCATGGCGCGCAGGACGATGCTGCCCTCGCGGGTGAACTTGATCGCGTTGCTCACCAGGTTGGTCAGCACCTGCTTGAGGCGCAGGGGGTCGCCGACCAGGGTCATGGGGGTGTCGCGGTAGACCAGGCTGAGCAGTTCCAGCTGCTTCTCGTGGGCCGCCGGGGCGAGGATGGTCAGGGTGTCCTGGAGCAGGTCGCGCAGGTTGAACGGAATGCTCTCGAGCACCAGCTTGCCGGCGTCGATCTTGGAGAAGTCGAGGATCTCGTTGATGATCCCCAGCAGGCTGTCGGCGGATTTCTCGATGGTGCCCAGGTAGTCCTGCTGGCGCGGGCTCAGCTCGCTCTTCTGCAGCAGGTTGGTGAAGCCGAGGATGCCGTTGAGCGGGGTGCGGATCTCGTGGCTCATGTTGGCGAGGAACTCGGACTTGATGCGGCTGGCCTCCAGGGCCTCCTTGCGCGCGAAGTCCAGTTCGATGTTCTGGATCTCGATGGTCTCCAGGTTCTGCCGCACGTCCTCGGTGGCCTGGTCGATGCTGTGCTGCAGTTCTTCCTGGGCGTTCTGCAGGGCCTCGGCCATGCGGTTGATGCCAGCGGCCAGCTCGTCCATCTCATGGCTGCCGAGCGCCGGCAGGCGGGTTTCCAGGTGGCCGTCCTGGAGCAGGGCGACGCTGTGCTTGATGCGCCGCAGGGGGGCGTTGATGCTGCGGCTCATGCGCATGGCCAGCAGGGCGGTGACGATCAGCCCGGTGGCGATCAGCAAGAGGCTGGCGAACAGGCTGCGATAGCCGCTGAGCAGGGTACCGTGGTGCGACAGCTCCAGCTCCACCCAGCCGAGCAGGCGCTCGCCGGGGCCGTCGATCGCCGCCCCGGTCAGGTTCAGGTGCTGCTCGAATACCGGCAGGAGGAAACGCGTGGCGTCCTGGCCGGTGCGTCGCGCGGCCTGCAGTTCGCCGCCGCTGGGCGCGGCGTTGAGCATGCTGGGTCCGGCGTGGGCCAGGTGTTCGCGCGCCGCGGCGAGGAAGCGCACCGCGCGCACGTCCGGCTGCTCCAGGGCCTGGGTGGCGATGCGCTGCAGCAGGGTGGCGTCGCCCCGCAGCAGGGCGGGGGCCGCCAGCGGGGCGAGCTGCTCGGCGATCATCTGTCCGCGCTGCAGCAACTGGGCCTGCAGGCCGGACAGTTGCACCCAGGTGAAATAGCCACCGAGTACCAGCGCCAGCAGGCTGGTCGGCAACAGGGTGAGCATCAGCACGCGGCCTTTGATGCCTAGATCCTTGAACACTCGCTTTCTCCTGCCCGGCCTATCACTGTCCTCAGTGCGCCAGTGTAGCGGCTGGCCTCGCGGGAATGACAGGCCCGCCCGCGTCTAGCCGATGCGCCCGGGTAGATCATCGTCGCGTTATGGCCGTCGCCGGTTTGCCGTTATCATGGGTGCCCCTTCTTGCCGTCTGGATTCGAGCGACGCCATGACCCTGCAGTTTCCCACCATCGCCGATTGCATCGGCAACACCCCGCTGGTGCGTTTGCAGCGCCTGCCGGGCACGACTTCCAACACCCTGCTGGTCAAGCTGGAGGGCAACAACCCGGCCGGCTCGGTGAAGGACCGCCCGGCGCTGTCGATGATCACCCGCGCCGAGCTGCGTGGCGATATCCGCCCCGGCGATACCCTGATCGAGGCCACCAGCGGCAATACCGGCATCGCCCTGGCGATGGCGGCAGCGATCAAGGGCTACGAACTGATCCTGATCATGCCGGACAACATGAGTGCCGAGCGCAAGGCGGCGATGACCGCCTACGGCGCCGAGCTGGTGCTGGTGTCGCGCGAGGACGGCATGGAAGGCGCCCGCGACCTGGCCGAGAGCCTGCAGCGCGGCGGCCGCGGCAAGGTCCTCGACCAGTTCGCCAACGGTGATAACCCCGAGGCCCACTACAGCGGCACCGGCCCGGAAATCTGGCGCCAGACCCAGGGCCGGATCACTCATTTCATCAGCTCCATGGGCACCACCGGCACCATCATGGGGGTGTCGCGCTACCTCAAGGAGCAGAACCCGCAGGTGCAGATCGTCGGCCTGCAGCCGATGGAGGGCGCGTCGATTCCCGGCATCCGCCGCTGGCCGCAGGAATACCTGCCGAAGATCTATCAGGCCGAGCGGGTCGACCGGATCATCGACATGGCCCAGCGCGAGGCCGAAGACACCATGCGCCGTCTGGCGCGCGAGGAGGGGATCTTCTGCGGGGTGTCGTCCGGCGGTTCGGTGGCGGCCATGCTGCGCCTGTCCCAGGAAGTGGAGAACGCGGTGATGGTGGCGATCATCTGTGATCGTGGCGACCGATACCTGTCCACCGGCGTGTACGACACGCCCCACGACTGATGGCCAAGAAGAGCGGTGGGCTGCGCTTTCAGCCCAGCGGCGGCGCGCGTGCGCCCCAGGTGCCGGTGGGCAAGAAGCAGCGCCTGAGCATCGAGCGCCTGGCCAATGATGGCCGTGGCATCGCTTTCGTCGAGGGGCGCACCTGGTTCGTCAGCGGCGCCCTGCCCGGCGAGGAGGTCGAGGCCCGCGTGCAGGGCGCCCGCAGCCAGGTGGTCGAGGCCCGCGCCGAGCGCATTCTCGGCGCCAGCCCGCAGCGCCGTCCCGAGCCCTGCGTCCATGCGCGAACCTGCGGCGGCTGCAGCGTGCAGCATATACCCCACGCCGACCAGCTCGAGCTCAAGCAGCGCCAGCTCGCCGAGCAGTTCAGCCGAGTGGCCGGGGTGCAGCCGCAGCGCTGGGCAGCGCCGCTGGTCGGCCTCGAGTTCGGCTACCGGCGTCGCGCGCGCATCGCCGTGCGCTGGGACGCCAAGGCCCGGCGCCTGGACGTCGGCTTTCGCGCCGCGGCCAGCCAGGACATCGTCACCATCGACGACTGCCCGGTTCTGGTACAGCCCTTGCAGCCTATCCTGCGGGCCTTGCCGAATGTGCTGAGGAGCCTGGACAAGCCCCAGGCCATCGGCCACGTGGAGCTGTTCCATGGCACCGCCAGCGCTATCTTGGTGCGTCACACCTCTGCCCTGGGCGAGGCCGACCTAGCGCGCCTGCAGGCGTTCTCCATGGCCCAGGACGCGCAGCTGTGGCTGCAGGGCGGTGGCGAGCCCGAACCGTTCGCCTCGGCGCCCGAGCTGGGCTATCGCCTGGAACGCTGGAACCTGCAGCTGAGCTACCGGCCCGGCGACTTCGTCCAGGTCAATGCGCTGGTGAACGAGGCGATGGTCGCCCAGGCCTTGGAGTGGCTGGCACCCCAGGCTGATGAACGGGTGCTGGACCTGTTCTGCGGCCTGGGCAACTTCGCCCTGCCGCTGGCCCGCGAGGTGCGCGAGGTGGTGGCGGTGGAAGGGGTGCAGGCGATGGTCGAACGGGCTGCGCAGAATGCCGCCGGCAATGGCCTGGACAACGTGCAGGTGGTGCGGGCCGACCTGGCCGAGCCCCTGGCCGACGCCGGCTGGGCCCAGGGCGGTTTCGCCGCCGTGCTGCTCGACCCGCCGCGCGACGGTGCGCTGCAGGTGGTCCGGCAGATCGGCGCGCTGGGCGCCCGGCGCCTGGTGTATGTCTCCTGTAATCCGGCGACGCTGGCGCGCGACAGTGCCGAGTTGCTGGCGCAGGGCTACAGGCTGAGCCAGGCGGGCATCCTCGACATGTTTCCGCAGACTGCCCATGTCGAGGCGATGGCGTTGTTCGAAAAGCCGTAGGTCGGGATCTACCCCGCGCAAGGCGTCTTGTTTTTGCGTTGGGGTAACCTTATCTAGGTTCAACAGGGTGGGCAGGGAGCGCACCTCAAGCAGTTAAACCGACTGGCCCGGAGAAGGCCGGCGATCGTTCGGGGCGCCGCATGCGCACCGTAAGGGAAGGTAAGCAGTATGGTTCAGGTGAGAGCGCATCAGCCGATCAACGATGACGGCAGCATCAATCTCGAGGCCTGGCTGGAGCATGTGCTCAGTGTCGATCCGGCGCTGGACCGCGAGGCCTTGCACGACGCCTGCGAGTTCGCCCGTGAGGCCGAGCAGCAGGCCAATGCCGCGCAGAATCTGTGGGCCGAGGGCGCGTCGAGTTTCCGCGCCGGCCTGGAGATCGCCGAGATTCTCGCCGACCTCAAGCTCGATCAGGACTCCCTGGTGGCCGCGGTGATCTACCGTGGCGTGCGCGAGGGCAAGGTGACCCTGGCGGCCGTGCATCAGCGCTTCGGCCCGGTGGTGGCCAAGCTGATCGACGGCGTGCTGCGCATGGCGGCGATCAGCGCCAGCCTCAACCCGCGCGATTCCCTGGTGCTCGGCTCCCAGGCCCAGGTGGAGAACCTGCGCAAGATGCTGGTGGCCATGGTCGACGACGTGCGCGTGGCCCTGATCAAGCTGGCCGAGCGCACCTGCGCGATCCGCGCGGTCAAGGAAGCCGACGACGAGAAGCGCCAGCGCGTGGCGCGCGAGGTCTTCGACATCTACGCGCCGCTGGCCCACCGCCTGGGCATCGGCCATATCAAATGGGAGCTGGAAGACCTGTCCTTCCGCTACCTGGAGCCCGACCAGTACAAGCAGATCGCCAAGCTGCTGCACGAGCGGCGCCTGGACCGCGAGCAGTACATCAACGATGCGATGGACCACCTGCGCGCCGAGCTGGAGGCCACCGGGATCAAGCCCGACATCAGCGGCCGGGCGAAACACATCTATTCGATCTGGCGCAAGATGCAGCGCAAGGGCCTGCAGTTCAGCCAGATCTACGACGTGCGCGCGGTGCGCGTGCTGGTGCCGGAGATGCGCGACTGCTACACCGCGCTGGGCATCGTCCACACCCTCTGGCGGCACATCCCCAAGGAGTTCGACGACTACATCGCCAACCCCAAGGAAAACGGCTACCGCTCGCTGCATACCGCGGTACTGGGGCCCGAGGGCAAGGTGCTGGAGGTGCAGATCCGCACCCACGCCATGCACGAGGAGGCGGAGCTGGGGGTGTGCGCCCACTGGCGCTACAAGGGCACCGACGTCAAGTCCGGCTCCAATCACTACGAAGAGAAGATTTCCTGGCTGCGCCAGGTGCTCGAGTGGCACGAGGAACTGGGCGACATCGGCGGCCTGGCCGAGCAGTTGCGAGTGGATATCGAGCCCGACCGGGTCTACGTGTTCACCCCCGATGGCCACGCCATCGACCTGCCCAAGGGCGCCACGCCACTGGATTTCGCCTACCGGGTGCACACCGAGATCGGCCACAACTGCCGTGGTGCCAAGATCAACGGGCGCATCGTGCCGCTCAACTACAGCCTGCAGACCGGCGAGCAGGTGGAGATCATCACCAGCAAGCACGGTACGCCGAGCCGCGACTGGCTGAACAGCAACCTGGGCTATGTCACCACCTCGCGGGCGCGGGCGAAGATCGTCCACTGGTTCAAGCTGCAGGACCGCGACCAGAACGTCGCCGCCGGCAAGGCCATGCTCGAGCGCGAGCTGGGCCGCCTGGCCCTGCCGCAGGTTGAGTTCGACGCGCTGGCCGAGAAGGCCAACCTGAAGAGTGCCGAGGACCTGTTTGCCGCCCTCGGCGCCGGCGACGTGCGCTTGGCCCACCTGGTCAACCTGGCCCAGCAGCTGGTGGAGCCGGAGCGCGGCAGCGAGCAGCTCGAGCTGATCCCGCGCAAGGCCCTGGGCTTCCGCCCGGGCAAGCGCGGCGACATCCAGATCCAGGGCGTCGGCAACCTGCTGACGCAGATGGCCGGCTGCTGCAAGCCGCTGCCGGGCGACCCGATCGTCGGCTACATCACCCTCGGTCGCGGGGTCAGTATTCACCGCCAGGACTGCGCCTCGGTGCTGCAGATGGCCGGCCGCGAGCCGGAGCGGATCATCCAGGTCAGCTGGGGGCCGGTGCCGGTGCAGACCTACCCGGTGGATATCGTCATCAAGGCCTACGATCGCTCCGGCCTGCTGCGCGACGTGACCCAGTTGCTGCTCAACGAGAAGCTCAACGTGCTGGCGGTCAATACCCAGTCGAACAAGGAAGACAACACCGCGTCGATGTCGATCACGGTGGAGATTCCCGGGCTGGATGCACTGGGACGCCTGCTCGGACGCATCTCGCAGCTGCCCAATATCATCGAGGCCCGGCGCCAGCGGCCGTCCTGAACCGCCCGCGCGCCAGCCCTGGGGGCGCCGCTTCATTCGTCCACCGGCGTGCCGAAAGCCCGCCGGTGGACGGGCAAGGCGTCATCCACCCTACGTCGATCGGAGCTTCGCATGTATCAACTCGACGACCTGTTGCACCTGATGGCCCGCCTGCGGGACCCGCAATATGGCTGCCCCTGGGACCTCAAGCAGTCCTACGCTAGCATCGTGCCGCACACCATCGAAGAAGCCTATGAAGTGGCTGACGCCATCGAGCGCGGCGACTTCGAGCATCTGCCCGGCGAGCTGGGCGACCTGCTGTTCCAGGTGGTGTACTACAGCCAGCTGGCCAGCGAGGAGGGGCGCTTCGCCTTCGCCGAGGTGGTCGACGGCATCACCCGCAAGCTGGTGCATCGTCATCCCCATGTGTTCGTCGATGGCGACCTGTACGGCGCCCCCGATGCGGCCAGGCTGGAAGAGGCGGCGGTCAAGCAGCGCTGGGAAGAGCTCAAGGCCGAGGAGCGGGCGCAGAAGGCCGTCGCGCCGGAGCAGCTGTCCCTGCTCGACGACGTGCCCCTGGCCCTGCCGGCCTTGAGTCGCGCCACCAAGTTGCAGAAGCGCGCCGCCCAGGTCGGCTTCGACTGGCCCGCGGCCCTGCCGGTGGTGGACAAGGTGCGCGAGGAGCTGGACGAGGTGCTCGAGGCCATGAGCGAGAACGACCCGGAGGCGATCGCCGAGGAGATCGGTGATCTGCTGTTCGTGGTGACCAACCTGGCGCGGCACCTCAAGGTCGATCCGGAATCGGCCCTGCGCGCCGCCAATGGCAAGTTCGAGCAGCGCTTCCGTTTTATCGAGCAGGCCTTGCGCGAAGCGGGTCGGGCCATCGAAGATTGCCCCCTGGAAGACCTGGACGCGCTCTGGGGTGAAGCCAAGAAACTGGAAAAGCGCGACAGGCCGTCGGCCTGCTAGGCAGGTTCGAGCGCGGCTCGTCGCATATTAATGTTCGTCGGTTAAAGGTAGGTTATGGCTCTTTCACTACGCGACCAGTTGCTCAAAGCCGGGCTGGTCAACGAGAAGCAGGCCAAGCAGGTCAGCAAAGAGAAGCAGAAGCAGAAGCGCCTGGAGCACAAGGGCCAGGTCGAGAAGGACGAGTCGCAGAAGCTCGCCGCCCAGCAGGCCATGGCCGAGAAGGCCGCCCGCGACCAGGAGCTCAATCGCCAGCAGCAGGAGAAGGCCGAGCAGAAGGCCCGCGCCGCGCAGATCAAGCAGCTGATCGAGGTGTCCCGTCTGCCCAAGTTGACCACCGAGGATTACTACAACTTCGTCGACGACAAGAAGGTCAAGCGCCTGTCGGTGAACAAGCTGATGCGCGACAAGCTCAGCTGCGGCTCGCTGGCCATCGTCCGTCACGGCGGCGGCTACGAGGTGATCCCGCGTGAGGCGGCGCTGAAGATCCAGGCCCGCGACGCGCAGCGCATCGTCCTGCTCAATACGCCGACCGAGGCGCCGGACGCCGACGACCCCTACGCCGCCTATCAGGTGCCGGACGACCTGATGTGGTAATGCTCTCTTTATAAAAGCCGGGCCCGTCCCGGCCTTTTTATGGCGGCGAACTGCACGTCTGCACAGGTGAGGAATGGCAGATGGACGACAGCTACCAGCCACTGAACTGCGATCTTCATGACTACCTGGAGATCGCCTGCCTGCATCACTACCGGCTGCGCATCGAACTGGTGGATGGCGGGCAGCTGGACGCTGAGGCGTTGACCACGCAAACCACGGCAAGCAAGGAAGAGTTCCTGAGCGTGCGAACCGACGCTGGCGAGCAGCGCCTGCGTCTCGACCGCCTGCTCGCGATCACGCCGCTGACCCCGGGGGCCAGCTTCGCCCGCGTGCTATTGAGCGGGGATCTTTGCTGAGGCCATCGCTATTATGCACCAGGCGCACAATACTTATTAAATCAATGGCTTACGAAAGCCATTGCCGACTGAGAACGCATGACGGTTTGTCTGTTCGGCTAATGACTTTATTTTCAGTCATTAGTCGCTATTTTTCAATTCAATGACTTTAAATGCAGTCATTGCAGTCTTGATATCCTTGAATTGGATCTGCACGATCATGTAGAAATCAGTGACTGCGATACTGATCTAGGGATGGCCTGTATGTTTACAACCGCGCGAAGCGAAGCTGATATTTTTGCTGATTTGATTAGCCTCACAGCTCAGCCAGGGTATATCCACGCAATAGCAAGCATCTGCTATCGCGACAACTTCGTTGCGATTCATGGTGAGCACAAGGCTGCTGACATCAGCCATCTCTTTGACACCAAGCGACTCAACAGGAATGAAATTACGACCTTGTTGGGTCTTGTAGTGCGCCAGCCGCTCGACCTATCAGAGCCGGATACAGGCACGCTCAGCAGCTACATAGCACGCACCGACGAACTAATGGCTGAACTCCATGACTCTATGAGCAGTTCTGCGTTCGGAAAGTTAATAAGTGAGGCAAAAGCTGGCGGTGACTTAGATAATTTCTGGCAAGGCAATGCCATGAGAGAACCAATCTTTTATGGAACAGAGTCTGCCTACAGCTTCCAATATCGGGATTTTTTTGTTGAAAAGCACGCTTGTGATGATGATTGGTTGCAAGCCGCAAAGGGATTCACGAGTGCTCAGGCGCAACGGGTAGCACAAGCAATGTGCTCTCTGATGGATGCTAGGGCTACAAACGAAGCCCCTTCGCATCCTGACCACAAGCCTAGATATCTTCCGAAAGGCTTGATACTGCCCAATTTTGAATTCACGCCGACAGAGATAGCCCAACGTACTGGGCTTGACCTCTATGTTGTTGAAGCGGTTTTCCGAGCGCTTATATTCACTGGAGATAACGCACAATTCAAAGAGCTGGGCGACTTCAATTCTGTGGCCGCCACACCTTTGCTGCCTACCGGGCGCGGCTCTGTATTGTTGTTTTCGCACTACGCTATCTATGAAGCGCTGTATGAGTCGCCTTTTTTCTGGATGAACGAAGATCCAGCATACAAACAACAAGCGTCTGATAACCGAGGGGCATTCGCAGAAAAATTCTCACATCGACGCCTCTCTGCTGTCTTCGGCGCAGCGAAAGTACATACGAACGTAAACCTATATGAGGGTAAAAGAACTGTCGCTGAGGCCGATGTCTTGGTCGTCTTTGGGGACAGAATCATCATTGTTCAGGCGAAAGCGAAAAAGCTCACCCTAAGTGCTCGAAAAGGTAACGATGGGCAGTTAAAGGCAGACTTTGCTGCCGCGATTCAAAAGGCGTATGACCAAGGCTTAGAGTGTGCTAATGGCATTCTTTCAGGTAAATGCCGTCTGGAAAATGATCAAGGACTGGAGGTTAAGCTTCCAGAAACAATCAGAGAAATCTACCCATTCTGTGTGGTTTCCGATCATTACCCAGCATTGGCGTTTCAGGCTAGCCAGTACCTCAAGTACGAGTCAAGCAAGGTTGTTCAGCCTCCATTCGTGATGGACGTTTTCCTCCTTGATGTTCTTGCTGAAATGCTGGACAGCCCGCTTCGTTTCCTGAGCTATGTCCGAATGCGCTTGGCGGCCACTGACAAAATCATGATTGGGCATGAACTTACGGCTCTTTCGTACCATCTCCGACGCAACTTGTGGTTAGACCCTCAATACAACATGGTCATGTTGGAAGATTCGATTGCAGCAGATTTGGATGTTGCCATGACTGTGCGTCGAGAGGGATTGCCTGGTCAAAGAGTACCACCAGGAATTTTGACCGTTATGCGGGGTACTCTTTACGAGCGGTTGATTATCCAGATCGAACATCGCCCTGACCCAGCAGTTTTAGAATTAGGGTTCACACTCTTGTCTATGGAGGAGGACTCATGCAAGGCCGTTCATAAAGGGCTAGAGAGTATCACCTCCCTGGCCAAGAAGGATTTAAAACGTCATGACTTCACGCTTGGTATGAGTGAGGGTAGAACGGGGATTTGCTTTCACTGTAATCCTGTACCAAGTGAGGCCGTGATTAGTGATCTGCAACTGCATTGCGAGAAGCGAAAGTACAAGGAGCAAGCGCCTACCTGGTTTGGAGTTTCAATCAGCCCTGACTGCGAGATCCAGTTCGGTGTGACTCTGGATTTTCCATGGGTGCAATCCGCTGATTGGGATGTGATAACACAAGGAATGAAGACTTCATCGCCAATGAGCGTGGCACTGAAGTCCATGGAGCGAAGCCTGCGCCCTAGTAAGCATGGTCGTAACGAGCCATGCCCTTGTGGTAGTGGGAAAAAGTACAAAAAATGCTGTCTTTTGTGAATTTTTCAGGCTTAACCTGCAAGAGAGCCTTTTGCTTTATGGGCTGCATAAATAGAAGTGATAGAGACCTAAATTAAATTTTGGGGGATCTTTTTTCATTTTTAATATTATGCAAAGCATGATTAGCTATCTGCTGCTCTTTTTTTAGGCTTTCTATTTTTTGGTTAGCCTCTATGTTCATGCCTACAGACAGCATTTCCGGATTTGAAATGTATAAATCAATAGATGGCATAAGGTAATCAATTCTGCCTTTCCCGATAGGGATAGTTTCTGTCTTTATCTTAGTTCCTTTATAATCAAAAACCGAATAGAAACCCAAGCAATAAATAGAAGGGTCTTCTGTCGGCTTGAATTCGGGAATTACCTTGGATCCTTCATTCATTTCGGCAGAAATTATTTTACAGAGTTCATTAATTCTATTCTTGAATCTCAAATGAGCGAGAACATGCGGATTTTCTTTAAGTTGATCAATTTTACGTGACATCACTCCAAATGCTTCCCAGATAGTAACATCTTTAAATCCTTCAAAAACATTAGCACTTTCATTTTCTTCAGAATTATGAATTAGAGTGTACAGGCCTGAGTTGATACATAAGCCAGCATCCTCACCTGTCAAGCTATTATATTTTTTTATCTTTTCCTCTAGTAATGCCACTGATACTTTACTTTCTAAACCAAACTCCCGAGAAGCAACAACTCCAATTGTTCTCCCCAAAAGCGCCTTGTCATGCGCATCTGGCTTTGATTTAAATTTGCCAGAAACTGCATTTTCAAGTTTGCGCATGCTGAATTCGAAAGTTTTTTCGTCAAATGAAATTTCTTTCCCGTTAGCTTTTATGAAAATGTTTTCATTAACCTTAATTAGCTGTATTGAATTTATTGCCTGCATGCAATTTCTGAAGGTCTCCATATGCTCATTTTTGTATTGCTCTGAAAATCTTGGAGTATTCAAATCAGCATAAAGGTCAATGTATATTGACTGCCTTGCAATCTCTCGCAGTACATTTTTTAATGGGCTTAAAATTTCCTCGCTTATATCGATTTGATTTCCATGCGGATCCAGAATTTGCTCCACTACCGGTTCTCTTGAATACTTATGCTTCCAGCTAAAAAATTCCCCGACAGTGTCATTAAAATATTTGTTTGGGTCATTTATTACTTCCACGTAAGCCTTAATCTTGTTTTCGATGCATATATCAACTCTAACCTTTTGAGTGGAAAGCGGTTTTCCATCTAAAAAATCGACATCTGTCAATCCGCCACAAATGCACACTCCATTTTGCTTAACGAGTGCATGGTTATTGGAGTCAGAAATAATTCCATCGACAAGCTCTTTTTGCTTTCTTTCAGATGCTTCGCGCTCTATTTTCTCCTGCTCTAGTCGTTCTAATTCCATAGCGATCTTCTGCTCTTCGGCAGCCTTTACCTCATTTTTCTCTCGCTCCATAGCGGCGAGTTGTTCTTCTCTTGCTTTTTTCTCGGCGGCTTTCCTTTCATCTTCCGCTATCTGCTCTCTCGACTTATCGCCAACGTCTCTTGAGGCTAGATATCTTGAGGCTAGATATTTTAACTCTTCAGAAATTTTATTTATTAGGCTCATCACTATCCCCCTTTTTGTTTATGGTGAAGCAGTGCGCTTAGCCATGTAAACTTGAACTATTGTAGTTTTTTGTTATATTTGATTTTGCGGAGGTGTTTTTCTGATTTTCGTTCGCGGTTAGCCAGATCAAAGTCAGCGGCCTGGATAATTGCAGAGTCAGACCTTTAGAGGGAAGCTAGGAAGTGCGCTTCCTATTATGCCGAGATAGCGAGTTTTTACCGCTATTATTCAGGGATAAAAAGAGGAGTGTCTGGAGGTCTTATTTATTAATGCCTGACACAATATCGACTATGAGTGGCAGATGATCACTGTGCTCTAGCCAGTGCTCAGCAGCACCGATTGATATGCGGGCGCCGATCTTAAGCATTTCGGACAGAAATGCGTAATCGATGTGATAAGGCTTCTCCAGCTTTCGATGCAAGAAGAATGTTGGCTGGGTTTCGGCCCCTTGAGACTCCCCAGCTTGAGAATGGTAGAGGCTATGAAGCCCAAGACTCTCAAGTTCTTTAACCACATCCGAATGGTTCCACCAACGATCCCAAACATCCCAACAGGCATTGCTGTTGAGGTCTCCGATGACGACAGCCTTCGGTGTGGCCAAATGAGCTTTGTGTGATTGAAGCCATTTGTAGAGCTGGCCGATGTATTTGAACGTCGGTGAGCCAGCCTCTTTCGTCCAAACTGCTAGCAGCGTGATGTCATCGACCATAAGCGGCAAAAACAACTGCAAGCGCCCCGAGTCAAGATTCAGGGGTTCTAGCCGAACGTCTGGCTTAGCAAAAACGCCAAGCCCTTTGTTCTTGTTGTCACCGGCCCACAGGTGATTATTTGCCCATTGTTTGTAGTGGGCATCTCGACACTGAACTGGATCTTCACATTCCTGGATCACAAGGACGTCTGCGTTCAACTCCTCCAGCAGATGGAGTTTTTTTCGAAAAGCACCGTTGCAGTTCCAGCTCACAATACGCATTCAGACGGACATTCCCTTGGCGTGAAGAATCGCGTGGATGAGTCTATCACTGACACTGATTGATTAATTTTTGTAGCACAAAAATACCCCGAAATGCCCGTGATAGAGCGCTTTTAGCAGGCTTGCGCATTTTGCTTTTAGCGGTAGACTCACCACTGTATACATAGACAGTGGTGTTCTGGTGGCAGCATATTTTTGGCTCAAGAAGGAGGCCCTGACGACCTCGATGAGCGACCTAGATGGTCTCTCAGAGGCGCAGGCGCATGCCTTCCTGGCAGGAATGCGCTGGCAGTCAACAGATCATCAGGTGTGCCCCGACTGCGGCGCTCACGACAAGCATTACTTCCGCAGTTCACGCCTGCAATGGAGCTGTAAGCACTGCTTCAAGACGTTCTCCGTGACCAGCGGAACCGCCTTCCATGGTCACAAGCTCAAATACCATGTGCTGCTCAAGGCTCTGTTTTACTTCGCCATCAATCAGAAGGGGCTTTCTGCGCTGGCGCTCCGGCGCTACCTAGGGGTGCAGTACCGCACGGCCTACCTGCTGATGCACAAGATCCGCGAAGCCATCATGCTGAACACCGAGGTAAAGCCTCTATCAGGGCATGTAGAAATCGATGGCGGTCACTTTTCAGGCAAAAAGCGAAAGCCGAGAAAGGCGGCGGAAAAAGAGCTGCCGAAACTGGCTAAGAAGTACCAGCATCGGGATAAAGTCGGCCCTGCGGAAAATCCCTTCCATGAAAACCGCCGCATAATCATCGTCTTTCGGGAGTGCGATACCCGCCCCCTCGATAAAGGCGGTCGCCCAGGTGCTATCCGCACGCTCACTGCTATCTGCAACGCCGAGGATAGCCAAGTTGTCCCGCTCGTTGAGAAGCATGTGAAAAAAGGCAGCAAGGTCTACACAGACGAACTGCCAGCGTACCGGAAACTCCAGTACATCGGCTTCAGCCACGAAACTGTCAATCACTCACGGGAATTCTCCACCGATGACGGTGTGAACCAGAACCAGGCCGAGAGCTATTTCTCCCGGTTGCGTCGGGCGTTCATTGGCGTTTTCCATCGGATCACACCGCGCTACATGCTGGACTACAGCTGTGAGATGAGTTGGCGTGAGGACATGCGTCGGACGGACTTGCTAGGTCAGGTTACCGACCTCTTTTACAAGGTGGCCAACACCCCGCACTCCAAGGATTGGCGAAACTATGTCCGGGGCAACAAACGTGAAGGCGAACTCAGGACTATTCCTGGTTTTGACCAATCCAGCGCCATGTAGCTGGCTGCCCCCTAGCTCCAGAGTCATGCCGGATTACCACGCCATAGGTGCTGATCGTCCTGATGTCGCGCCCGATCTTATCAAGCGCATCCCGCGTTGACTCGGGCAGGTTTATCCGTGAATCGTTTAACTCTCGAAGCACGTCCAGAATCGTGGCAGTTGTGATCGGGCCACCAGCTTCCTTCAGTATTTTGACCAAAGTGCCACGGAACGCCCCATGCGTGCTGCCTGACTTTCTTGGTGTGGCTCGAATACCTCGCACCTCGTCCGGGTCAATCTCAAAGGCTTCGATCAAGGCGTTCAGTTGCTGGATGCCTTGCTCCACATCACCTTTTTCACGCCGCACTGCTTCCAAAGCTTGAAGAAGCTCATCCTCGCGCTTTTCCAGCGAGGCGAGCTCACCTTTGCGGTATGAAATGGATTTTGCTAAAGCGGCAAGCTTGGGGTGATGGTTGGCCATCTAGGGAGGAGAGCACATGACGACCAGGCTGTCATGTGCTTGTGGTGCATAATAGCGGAGGCCATGAAAAAGCCGGGCGTTGCGCGGCTTTCCTGGTGCGATCGCGCTTAGTCGCGACGGCCTTCGACCGGCTTGCCGTCGACCGTGCCGTCCTCGAGCATGATCTGGTATTCCTTGCCGTCCTTCTCCACCTGATGCAGGCGCACCAGAAGGTAGCTCCAGTCCTTGGCGAACCAGAGGATGGTCTTGCGCTTGCTCTGGGTCGGGTCGCGCACGCGCTCGACCTTGATCGCATCGATCAAGCCGGCGCGGGTGCGCACGGTTTCCTCGCCGAGCACGCGGAAGTCGTAGGTCTCGATTTCGTCGCCATCGACCACCTGGTAGCTCATGCTCTTCTTGCCGGCGGCGACATCCTGCTGCAGTACCAGCTGGTAGGTCGACTTGTCCTGCAGGCCGCGGTTGAGGGCGAAGCGCACCGGTTCGCCGCGGTCGCTGCCCAGGACCTGCTTGCTGCTCCAGTCGAAGTCCTGTTCGACCACCTTGCCCTTGCCCAGCCCGCTGCGTTCGAAGCGGTAGGTCTGCGGCAGGAAGGCGCCGTTGTCTACGCGGAAGGTGCTGGTCTCGCTGAGGCTGGCCACCAGCATGGAGGCCTCGAAGCTGAGCTGCCAGCGGCCGTCGTCCAGCGCCTGCAGGCCGCGCTCGGCCGAGCCGCTGACCGGCACCTGCTTCCAGTCGGCGGTATAGCTGGCGGAGAACGGCTTAAGCTCGACGGCGAAGGCCGGCAGGCAGAGTAGGGCGAGGGCGAACGTTAAGGCGCGACGCATGGTGTCTCCTAGGTTCGGAATAGGTGGCCGGTGCTCGGAAGCGGTTGGCCGTCGAGCATTGCCCCGTGCTCACCAAGGTGCAAGCGCCCCTCGGCGAACCAGCGCACGGCCAGCGGGTAGATCAGGTGTTCCTGCTCGTGGACCCGTTGCGCCAGGCTGGCTGCAGAATCGTCCGCCTGGACCGGGATCACAGCCTGTACGACCAGCGGCCCGCCATCGAGTTCCTCGGTGACGAAGTGCACGCTGCAGCCGTGCTCGCGGTCGCCGGCCTCCAGCGCCCGCTGGTGGGTGTGCAGGCCCTTGTACTTGGGCAGCAGCGAGGGGTGGATGTTCAGCAGGCGTCCGGCGTAGTGGCGGACGAAGCCAGGGGTAAGGATGCGCATGAAACCGGCCAGCACCACCAGTTGCGGGGCGAAGGCGTCGATGGCTTCGATCAGTGCCGCATCGAAGGCATCGCGACCGTCGAAGGCCTTGTGGTCGAGCACCCGGGTGGCGATGCCGGCGGCTTGCGCCCGCTCCAGGCCGTAGGCATCTGCGCGGTTGGAAATCACCGCGCAGATGCGCGCCGGCTGCTCGCCGGCGCGGGTGCTGTCGATCAGCGCCTGCAGATTGCTGCCGGAGCCGGAGATCAGCACCACTACATTGCAGGCGGACGGCATCAGTGCTGCTTCAGGTTGTTCAGCACGACCCGCTCGGCACCCTCGGCGGCCGCGGCGATCTGGCCGATCACCCAGGGCTGCTCGCCGGCCTGGCGCAGGCAGGCGAGGGCGCCGTCGACCTGATCCTGGGCGACGCAGATGACCATGCCGACACCACAGTTGAGCACGCGGTGCATTTCATGCTCGTCGACGTTGCCTTGTTCCTGCAGCCAGTCGAATACCGCCGGGCGCTGCCAGCTGGCCACGTCGAGCACCGCCTGGGCGCCTTCCGGCAGCACCCGCGGGATGTTGTCGAGCAGGCCGCCACCGGTGATGTGGGCCATGGCCTTGACCGCGCCGGTGTCCTTGATCAGCTGCAGCAGCGGCTTGACGTAGATGCGCGTCGGCGCCATCAGCAGTTCGGTCAGCGGCTGGCCATCGAGCTGGATGGCTTCGATGTCGGCACCGGAGACTTCGATGATCTTGCGAATCAGCGAGTAGCCGTTGGAGTGCGGGCCAGAGGAGGGCAGGGCGATCAGGGCGTCGCCGGTCTGCACGCGGGAGCCGTCGATGATCTCGGCCTTCTCCACCACGCCGACGCAGAAGCCGGCCAGGTCGTAGTCCTCGCCTTCGTACATGCCCGGCATTTCCGCGGTCTCGCCGCCGACCAGGGAGCAGCCGGCCAGTTCGCAGCCGGCGCCGATGCCGGTGACCACGGTGGCGGCGACGTCGACGTTGAGCTTGCCGGTGGCGTAGTAGTCGAGGAAGAACAGCGGCTCGGCGCCACACACCACCAGGTCGTTGACGCACATGGCCACCAGGTCCTGGCCGATGCTGTCGTGCTTGTTCAGGTTCAGCGCCAGGCGCAGCTTGGTGCCGACGCCGTCGGTACCGGACACCAGTACCGGCTGCTTGTAGCCGGCCGGGATCTCGCAGAGCGCGCCGAAGCCGCCCAGCCCACCCATGACTTCCGGACGTGCGGTGCGCTTGGCCACGCCTTTGATGCGCTCGACCAGGGCTTCGCCCGCGTCGATGTCTACACCTGCGTCCTTGTAGCTGATGGAGGGTTGCTTGCTCATAGATCCAGGCCTTTGAAGGGGGAAATCGGATGTGCGCCGGCGCTGCAATGGCCGGCCTGCGAAGGCGCGCGATTTTATCAGGCTTGCCGGGCAGCGGCCAGCCGCCGCGGTTGCCGGGGCGCGGGCGGCTGTTTAAGGTAGGAGGCTCCGCGCGCCGCCCGCCAGGCCATAGCGCGCCGCCTTCCGCCCGTCGAGAGCCCATTCCATGCCCCTGATCGCTCGCCTGCTTGTCCTGTGTCTGTCGCTGTTTAGCCTGCCGGGGCTTGCGGCGACCTTGAGCGACCTCTACCAGGTGCGCGAGCCGGTCGCCAGCCAGCAGCCGGAGGCGCGCGATGCGGCCCTGGGGCGCGCCCTGGAGACCCTGGTGCTGCGCCTGACCGGCAGCCGCGCCGCCGCGCAGAGCGAGGTTTTGGCCGACCTGCGCAAGGATCCGCAACAGATCGTCGCGCAGTACGGTTACGAGGGTGGCGACCTGTTGGTGGACTTCGACCCGCTCAGCACCGATCGTCAGTTGCGCCAGGCCGGCTTGTCCCTGTGGGGCAGCAACCGGCCGGCGATCATGGCCTGGTGGCTGAATGAGGGTGTCGGCGGTTCCAGCCTCGTGGGCGATGGCCAGGACAGCGCCGCCGCCCTGCGCCGGGCGGCTCAGCACCGCGGGCTGCCATTGCGCCTGCCGCTGGCGGATCTCGACGAGCAACTGCTGGCGACGCCTGAAAGCCTGGCCGCCAACGACCCGCAGACCTTGCGTTCGGCGTCCGAGCGCTACTCGGCCGATGCGCTGCTGGCGGTGTCGGCCCGTGAAGTCGACGGCCAGTGGCAGGCGCAGTGGCGCCTGTGGCTGGGCGAGGGGCGGGAGCAAGGCAAGGCCCAGGGCGGCGACCCGCTTGCCCTGGCCGATGCGGTGTTCCTGGCCGTCAGCGAACGCTTGGCGCCGCGTTTCGTGGTGGCGCCCGGCGCCGCCACCAGCCTGCTCCTGGAGGTCGAGGGCGTCGATGTGGCGCGGTTCGCCGAGCTGCAGCGCCTGCTCGAGCCACTCGGCGCGCAGCTCAGCCAGGTACAGGGCGACCGCGTGACCTACCGGGTCAATGCCAGTCCCGCGCAGCTGCGCGCGCAGTTGGCCTTGTTGCGCCTGCAGGAAGTGCCGGCGCAGGCCGCGCCTATCGACGCCAGCCAGTCGCCGGCGGAGCAAGCGGCGCCGCAGCTGTTGCCACGTACCGAAATCCTGCGCTTTCGCTGGTAGACTGGCGCCCCGTAACGCGCGACCCCGCACCAGTGCCGCCTGTTCGGCAACGGCGGGGCGGCGGACGGCTGCAGAGTGGGGCCATGGGCACTCTTCGGCTGCGGCCATGTCCCAGGCAGTGCATTTCGCCAACTGAGGGCTGAGGATGATCGATTCACGTCGCTGGCTATGGATAGCCGGGCTGTTGCTGCTCGGCTGGTTGCTGTACCTGTTGCACCCCATTCTCACGCCCTTCCTGATGGGGGTTCTGCTCGCCTACCTGGGCGATCCCCTGGTGGATCGGCTGGAGCGCTGGAAGCTGTCGCGCACCTGGGGGGTGATCCTGGTGTTCGTGTTGTTCGGCCTGATCCTGGCACTGATGCTGCTGGTGCTGGTGCCGATGCTGGGCAAGCAGCTGATGCGCCTGTATGAGCTGACCCCGCAGATGCTCGACTGGGCCCAGCACGATGCGCTGCCCTGGGTGCAGGCGCAACTGGGCTTGAGCGACGGTTTCTGGCGCTTCGACCAGCTCAAGGCCGCGCTGTCCGGGCACCTGGGCAAGACCACCGATATCCTCGGCCTGCTGCTCTCGCGTGCCACCGCCTCGGGCCTGGCGCTGGTGGCCTGGCTGGCCAATCTGCTGTTGATCCCGGTGGTGACCTTCTACCTGTTGCGCGACTGGGACCTGATGATCGCCAAGCTCCGTGGCATGCTGCCGCGCAACCGCGAGGGCGTGGTGGTGACCCTGTTCGCCGAATGCCATGAGGTGCTCGGCGCCTTCCTGCGCGGGCAATTGCTGGTGATGCTGGCGCTGGGGCTGGTGTATGCCGCCGGTCTGATGGCGCTGGGCCTGGAGCTGGGCCTGCTGATCGGCCTGCTGGCGGGGCTGGCCAGCATCGTGCCCTACCTAGGCGTGGTGGTTGGCGTCGTCGCGGCGCTGACCGCCGGGCTGTTCCAGTTCGGCGGCGAGCTCTATCCGCTGCTGGCCATCGCCGCGGTGTTTGCGGTCGGCCAGCTGCTCGAAGGCATGCTGCTGACCCCCTGGCTGGTCGGCGACCGCATCGGCCTGCATCCGGTGGCGGTGATCTTCGCGATCATGGCCGGCGGCCAGCTGTTTGGCTTCAGCGGCGTGCTGCTGGCCCTGCCGATCGCCGCGGTGATCATGGTTTTGCTGCGCCATGCCCATGATTTCTATAAACTTTCCGCTCTTTACGGAGAGTCCCCCCGCGGCTCCGACGAACCGCAGAGTCCTGCATGACGCCCATTCAATTGCCGTTAGGCGTTCGCTTACGCGATGACGCCACCTTTGCCAACTACTATCCGGGGGCCAATGCCGCCGCGCTCGGCTATGTCGAGCGCCTGTGCGAGGCCGAGGCCGGCTGGACGGAAAGCCTGATCTACCTGTGGGGCGCCGACGGCGTAGGCTGCAGCCACCTGCTGCAGGCGGCCTGCCTGCGTTTCGAGCAGCGCGGCGAGCCGGCGGTGTATCTGCCGCTGGCGGAGGTGGTGGAGTACGGGCCGGATCTGCTGGACAATCTCGAGCAGTGCGAGCTGGTGTGCCTCGACGAGCTGGATGCCGTGGCCGGACGAAGCGACTGGGAGGAGGCGTTGTTCCACCTGTTCAATCGCCTGCGCGACAGCGGCCGGCGCTTGTTGCTGGCGGCCGACAAGTCGCCACGGGAGCTGGCCATCAGGCTTCCCGACCTGCAGTCGCGGCTGACCCTGGCGCTGGTCTTCCAGTTGCACGAGTTGTCCGACGAAGACAAGTTGCGCGCCCTGCAGCTGCGCGCCTCGCGCCGTGGCCTGAACATGAGCGATGAGGTCGGCCGGTTCATCCTCACCCGCGGCGAGCGCAGCATGAGCGCCCTGTTCGAACTGCTCGAGCGCCTCGACCAGGCCTCGCTGCAGGCCCAGCGCAAGCTGACCATCCCCTTTCTCAAGGAAACCCTGGGCTGGTAGGTCCTCGGGGCACCTGACTCGCCTGGCGGGAGTCAGGTGCGAGGGGGGGGGCTGGCCGTCGCTCAGCTCTCCCCGGCCAGCCTGCGGTTGTACTGGAAGCACCAGCGGGTATAGAGCAGTGCGGCGCAGAACAGGCTGAAACTGAGCAGGGTCTCCAGCCAGCCGAACAGCGCTTTGGATGGATCGAAGGCCGCCAGCACGCCCTGGATGAAGTACAGGTTGACCACGAAGCAGGTCCAGGCGTGGGCGCGGGCATTGCCGAGCAGCATGCCGGGGGCCAGCAGCAGCAGTGGCAGCAGCTGGAACGCCAGGATCACCCAGAGCAGCTTGTCCGGCAGGTCAGCGAACGCCAGGTTCCACACCAGTAGCAGAATGGCCAGGGCCAGGAAGCTGAACAGGCTGATGGCGCGGCTAATCGCCAGGCGCGGCTTCAGCCATTCGAGGGCCGGCAACGGCTTGGGGGTCCTAGCCACGGGCACTCTCCAGTTTCATTGCGGTCTGTGCCAGGCGCTGGCCGAGCGTGCGGCACAGGCTGATCTCGTGTTCGTCGAGGGCGCGCTTGCCGTCGGCGCCGGCATGGTGGCTCGGCCCGTAGGGCGTGCCGCCGCCACGGGTTTCCAGCAGGGCCGATTCGCTGTAGGGCAGTCCGGTGATCAGCATGCCGTGGTGCAGCAGCGGCAGCATCATCGACAGCAGGGTGGTTTCCTGGCCGCCGTGCAGGCTGGCGGTGGAGGTGAACACTCCGGCCGGCTTGCCCACCAGGCCGCCGCTGAGCCACAGGCTGCTGGTGCCGTCGAGGAAGTACTTCAGCGGCGCGGCCATGTTGCCGAAGCGCGTCGGGCTGCCCAGGGCCAGGCCGGCGCAGTGCTTGAGGTCGTCGAGGCTGACATACAGTGGGCCGTCCTCGGGAATGTCCGGCGAGACCGCTTCGCACTCAGTGGACACGGCCGGTACCGTGCGCACACGGGCTTCCAGGCCGCCCATCTCGACGCCGCGGGCAATCTGCCGGGCCATCTGCGCGGTGGCGCCGTGGCGGCTGTAGTAGAGCACCAGGATGTAGGCGCCGCTCATGACAGCAGCTCCAGGACCTTTTCCGGTGGGCGGCCGATCACCGCCTTGTCACCGGCGATCAGGATCGGACGCTCGATCAGCTTCGGGTGGCTGACCATGGCCTCGATCAGCTGCGCTTCGCTCAGGCCTGGCTCGGCCAGGTTGAGGGTGCGGTATTCCTCTTCACCGCTGCGCAGCAATTGCCGGGCGCCGATGCCGAGCTTGCCGAGCAGCTCCTGCAGTTGCGCGGCGCTGGGCGGATTTTCCAGATAGCGCACGATGCTCGGCGTCAGCCCGCGCTCCTCGAGCAGTTGCAGGGCGCCGCGGGATTTCGAGCAGCGAGGATTGTGATACAGGGTCAGGTCGGTCATGGGCGGGTCGCATCTTGGATCGAGTGGCGGCTATTCTAACCGCGTCGGGGCTTGAGTCTGAACTGCTCGGCGTTTCGACGGCCGGATCGGACCAATAGGCCATTCGCTAAGGAGAGGGCATGGGGCAGCGTTTCACTGATTGGCTGGAGTTCTGGCGTTTTCTGCTGCAGCGCTTCCATGCCGATCGCGGCGCCAACAATGCCGCGGCCTTGACCTACACCACGCTGTTCGCCGTGGTGCCGCTGATGACCGTAACCTTCTCCATGCTCTCTGCGGTGCCGGCCTTCCAGGGCAGCGGTGAGCAGATTCAGAACTTCATCTTTCGCAACTTCGTGCCCTCGGCCGGCGAGACCGTGCAGGGTTATCTGCGCGACTTCACCGCTCAGGCCCGGCAACTGACTTGGATCGGCGTGGTGGTGCTGGCGGTCACGGCGTTCTGGATGCTGGTGACCATCGAGAAAGCCTTCAATACCATCTGGCGGGTGCGCCAGGCCCGGCGCGGGGTGTCGAGCTTTCTGTTGTACTGGGCGATCCTCAGCCTGGGGCCGATTCTCCTGGGTGCCGGTTTTGCGATCAGCACCTACATCGCGTCGCTGTCGCTGATTTCCGGTCCCGACGCGCTGCTCGGCGCCGAGACCCTGCTGGGCGTCATGCCGCTGACCTTCAGTGTGGCGGCCTTCACCCTGCTCTACGCCTCGGTCCCGAACGCGCGCGTGCCACTGCGCCACGCGTTCCTCGGCGGGCTGTTCACCGCTGTGCTGTTCGAGGTGGCCAAGGCGCTGTTTGGTCTCTACGTGCGCTTGTTTCCGGGCTATCAGCTGGTCTATGGCGCCTTCGCCACGGTGCCGCTGTTCCTTCTGTGGATCTACCTTTCCTGGTTGATCGTGCTGTTCGGCGCCGAGCTGGTCTGCAACCTGGGGGCGACCCACCAGTGGCGGCGCCGCGCCGTGCCACGGCTGTTGGTGGCCCTGGGCATCCTGCGGGTGTTCCATGAACGTCAGCAGTCCGGGTTGAAGGTGCGTCATCGGGATATGCCCGGCCAGGGCTGGCCGCTGCCGGAGCATGAATGGGATGAGGTGCTGGCGTTTCTCGAGCGCCAACATCTGGTCGTACCCACAGGTGCGGGTGGCTGGGTGCTGAGCCGCGACCTGGCCCACTACAGCCTGCAGCAGTTGCTGTCCCATTGCCCCTGGCCGCTTCCGCGACTCGGCCAGCTGCCGGAGCAACTCGACGAGCCCTGGTATCCGGCGCTGCGCAGCGCTTTGGAGCGATTGCACGAAGAACAGGCGACGCTGTTTGGCGAGAGCTTGGCGGACTGGTTGCATCCGCGAAACTGACGAAAAGCGTCAGTTTGCGGCGCAACCCTGATTGCGGGGCACAGTGGTGGAAGGTATAGCGCGTGGGGATGCGGGCCCGAGGTGCTGGCACGTTTCTGGCTTGAGCCTGAAGGGGGCAGGGACCGTTCAGGGGGAAGGCCGGTTATGACGACGAGCAAGGGTGAGGTGATCCACCTGCATGAGCGCGATCAGCAGGCGGCACTGCAGCGGCTGAACCGAATTACCGGGCTGAGCTTTGTGCGCTGGCCGGAGTCGCTGGTGCGGGCGGTGGAGGTTGAAACGCCGCCGGCGCCGCGAGAGCAAGCCGGCTCCGTGGTGAGGCTCGACGCGCAGTCCAGCTAGGTCAGGCTGCCTGCAAGCGGACGGCTGTTGGTGCTGACGGCTGTCTCGACGGCCTGGACGAACAGCTCTTCGACGACCAGGCTCTGCGCCGGCACCGCGGAACGCAGCCGTACCTGCATGTCTTCGATCTTCTGCTTGACCGGCAAACGGGCGATCCCGGACAGGAGGATCTTGCTGTGCGCGCTGACTTTGCCGTGGTCCACCGCCACCTCGCGACGCTTGTCGCCGTCGCGGTAGTTGATCAGCAGCGACACGGGCAGGCTGGCGAGGCCCGGAAGCTGCAGCCAGGCGGCGACGTTGTACTCGGCCACGCGCCCCTCGTAGGCGGTGACCTGCGGGCGGGCTACTTCGACGATGCGCGCGGGCACGGGGCCGATCAACTTGTCGTGGGCTTGGGTCATGGTCGCTGTCGTCCGGCTGATGGCGGTTGAGTCAAGTACGAGCCGGGAAATTATAGGCAGGACATGGCCAGCGAATCTGTGTACTCGGCCCCCGTGCGGCGTGATCCTTCTCGCAGTTTCTTTCTCTAGGCCAATTGCAGCGGATAGCGGGCGATCGAGCAGGTGGCGAGGTTGGCGGTCGGCAGTGGCAGGATCGCCTGATTGTGCATGCCGGGTAGCTGCAGCCAGAGATGCTCGCCTTCGGCAAATTGGCCGTTGGGCAGCCAAAGGCCATGATGCCAGCCATTGCCCGGCGCCGGCGTGCTCTGCAGGACGCCGGGATGGGTCTGCGCGCTGGGTGCGCGGCGCAACCAGGCCGGGCGCGGCAGGCCCTTGAGGTAGCGCAAGCCCAGGTGCAGGCCCTCTTCGTTGAGATGGCGCCAGCGCACCAGGGCCAGGATCGGAGTGCCGCTGCCGGTAAGCAGGAGCGCCAGTTGGCCGACGGCCAGTTGTGTGGCCTGATCCGGGTTGCACAGCAGGCGCGCTCCGCCGGGGCTGTTATCGAGCATCCGCGCCGGGGTGCGCGGGGGCAGTTGCTCCAGGAGCTGGGCATGAATGGCCGGCAGGCCGATCACCAACTCGCAGGGTGCGGCCTGCTCGGTGCGCGGGTGCCGTCGCTGCTGGCGGCCCAGCCAATGGTGCTGTACCTGGTCGAGCAGGCGGCGCTCCTCGGCGCCTTGCAGGGGGGCGGGCTCGTGCAGGGCAATCAGCAGGGCGCCGAGTTCGAGATGACGCAAGTTGGCCTGGTCGCCCTCTGGTTTCTGGCTGTAGCTCAGGCAGGGCTGCGATTCGGTCAGATCGACGACCGGACCCTCGGCGTCGCCTTCTACGTCCCATGGCAGCAACCGTGCGAGTTCGGCCAGCGGCGCGAGGGCGCCGAAGAGGCGCGGGCATTCACCTTCGACGAGATGGAAGGGATTGCTCAGGGCCAGTAGCAGCATCTGCTGATAGAGCCCGCGCAGGGTATTGGCCGGCCTTGGGCTGAACGTGGCCGCCACCTGTTCGTCCAGGCACTGCTGGTGTTCGCCGATCCAGTACAGCAGGTGGCTGTCGCGCCACAGGCTGGGTGGTGGTTCCTGGTAGCGCTGGTAGTGACGTAGCAGGCTCTGCGCCAGGAAGTGCAGGGCCATATACAGGCACCAGGCCAGGTGCGGGCGGGACGGCTGGCGGCCCTGCAGTATCTGCAGCAGCAGGCGCTTGAAGCCGATCGCCAGTTCGCCGCACAGGCGCACGAACAGCGCCGGCGGCGCCGCGTTGCCCTGGTAGGCCGTGGCGTAGTGCCGGTACTGGTCGCTGAAGCTTTGCAGCGCCCGCTGCCTTTCGAGTAAGGTCATGCCACTGCGGTTGATTCGAAACAGCAGGCTCAGGACCTGCTGCAGCGCGGTGTCTTGAAGCTGCAGGCGGGCCTGAGTCAACTGCTCGTTTAGATCGGCCAGCGAGACGGCGTCTTCTTCGAGGATGTCCGGTACTTCCAGGCGCAAGGCATCGAGCGTCATATCAACCCTGGGTGGACGAGGATCGAATGCATGGGAACGCGACTCCAGGCTGTTGTGCGTGCGGTTATGGGGCTCTGCGCCGGCCTGATCCTGGCCGGCTGCTCCGATGACGCGGGCGTCGATCAGCATGGTCGAAAGGTAGCGGTTGAGCAGCTCGAAGGCCAGTGGTTAGTAATTAATTACTGGGCGGAGTGGTGCGCGCCGTGCCGCAGCGAGATTCCCGAGCTGAATGCCCTGGCCAGGCAATTGCAGGAACTGCCGGTGCGAGTGGTGGGGGTGAACTTCGATGGATTGCAGGGAGAAGAACTCAGCAAGGCCGCGCAGGCCATGGGGATCGAGTTCATCGTGCTGGAGCAGGACCCGGCAACGCGCTACCAGTTGCCGCGCAACGAGGTGCTGCCGGTCACCTATATAGTCGATGACCGTGGACAGCTGCGTGAGCGCTTGTTGGGCGAGCAAACGGCAATCGGGCTGACGGCCCGCCTGAGTGAATTGCGCAGCGGAGGGTAGTCAGTGGCACGGATATGTTTGCACGGGTACGTCAGTGGCCTGGTACAGGGCGTGTACTTCCGCCAGAGCACCGTCGAGCAGGCCGAGCAGCTGCAACTGAGTGGCTGGGTGCGCAACCTCGATGACGGGCGGGTCGAGGTATTGGCCGAGGGCGAGGAGGCGGCGGTGCACACCCTGGCTGCCTGGTTGGAGCGCGGTCCGAGCGGGGCCCAGGTGAGCGCCGTGGAGCTGCAGGGGCAGCCCCTGCAAGGCATCGCAGGGTTTGTCCTGCGCCGCTAGACGGCTGCCGTCGCCAATCTAGTCGGCGCGTGCGGGCTAGGGCTTGACGAACCAGAAGTCATGCCAGAAGCCGATCACCCTGGCCGGGTAGCGCTGCTGGCCGAGGCTGCCGTTGTAGCGCGCCAGGGCACGGGTCAGGTTGCCGTTCTCCTTGCGCAGATAGAAGCTGAGGATGGTACAGCCGTAGCGCAGGTTGGTGGCGATGTCGGTGAGGTTGTCCTGCGGTCGACCGAGTTCGGCCTTCCAGAACGGCATCACCTGCATCATGCCCTGGGCGCCGGCCGGCGAAATGGCGAAGCGGTCGAAGTGGCTTTCGGCATGGATCAACGCCAGCACCAGGTCCGGCCGCAGCCCAGCCTTACTGGCCTCTCGATGCACCAGGCGGAGCAGGTTAAGACGCTGTTGCGGTGCGGGCACATAGCGCGTCAGGCGGGTGGACATGTCCAGCAGCCAGACTTCGGCGTCGAAGCGATCCTGAAAACTGTCGGCTTCGGCCACCGTGCGCTGCAGCACGTCGCGCAGTTCGGGCTCCGGGGCCTGGCGCAGGGTGGCATGGCTGGCTGTGCACAGGCACAGCAGCAGCGTCACCAGGGCCAGGCGCAGAGGCATGGCGAAGTCAGTCGGCGCCGGGATCGGCGACCAGGCGACCGGCGTCCCGGGTCAGGGCCTGGAGAAAGCTTTCCTGTAGCTCGGGATCGTTACGCGTCAGTTCGATCAGGCTCTGTTCCAGCTCGCTGGCTTCCTCCTCCAGGCCCAGTTCGGACAGGCGCTTGACCCGGTGCACCCACTGTTCGACATCGTCGTCTTCCAGGTCGTCGTAGATCAGCCCGTGGGCCTCCTGCAGCTTGCTGCGCAGGGTGCGGCTGACCAGCAGGGTGGCTTCCGCGCGTGCGGAGCCCTGGGGATCTTCGACCTGCAGGAGCAGGGTGCCGATGCGGTTGACGTCCTGTTCGGCGAAGGGGCTGTCGAGCAGGTTGAGGCGCAGCACGCCGTTGCGGTCGGTAAGCAGCTCATGGGTCTGCTCGCCGGCCTTGACCAGCACCGGGCGTTCGGCCCAAGGCAGGCTGGAGTACTCCATGCGGGCGTCCTGGCGCTGTTCCTCGAGGCTGGCGAGGTTCTGCTGTGAGCGGCCATTGGACTCTGCGTTCATGGCCGGATTGAGGCCGGCAAAGCCGTAGCTGATCCAGTCCTTGGTGGCGCTGTCGGGCAGGCGCCCGAGCATCACAACATTGAGTGCATTGGCGCCGATACCGGCAACCAGGGCCAGCGCGCCGAGCGGTACCTCGTAGAGCTCGCGCCAAGCCTGGTACGGCGTGTAGCGGTCATAGCGGCGGGTGACCTCGAATGCGGTGACCTCGAAGGTCTTCTGTTCCTGTATGCGCACGCGGCGTTGCGGCAACTCCAGCACGCCGGACTCGCCGGCATCGATCTGCAGGCTGTGGGCCAGCAACTTGCGTTCGATACGCTCTTCATGCTCGCTGCGCTGCGGCAACTGGTTGGCGCAGCCACTGATGAAGACAGCGCCGCAGACTGCGGCGCCGACGAGGCGGAGGGAGCTTCGCTTGAACATGATGGCTCTTGATAAAGGCTGAAATCAGCGGCTGATGCGTGCCTGGATAAACGGCAGGATATCGGCGACGGGCACTGCTTGTGCGTCGGTTTCCCGCCGGCTCTTGTACTCGAGGTTGCCGTCGGCCAGGCCGCGATCGCTGACCACGATGCGATGCGGGATGCCGATCAGCTCCATGTCGGCAAACTTGATGCCCGGGCTGGTCTTCTTGTCACGGTCGTCGAGCAGTACTTCGTAGCCGGCGGCGGTGAGTTCGGCGTACAGCTTGTCGGTGGCTTCACGTACCGCTTCGGTTTCGTAGCGCAGCGGCACCAGGGCAATGTGGAAGGGCGCCAGGGCGTCGTTCCAGAGAATGCCGCGCTCGTCGTTGTTCTGCTCGATGGCGGCCGCTACCACGCGCGAGACGCCGATACCGTAGCAGCCCATGGTCAGGGTGACCGGCTTGCCGCTCTCGCCCAGTACCTGGCAGTTCAAGGCTTCGCTGTACTTGGTGCCGAGCTGGAAGATGTGCCCGACTTCGATGCCGCGCTTGATCACCAGGGTGCCCTGGCCGTCTGGGCTCGGGTCGCCGGCCACCACGTTGCGCAGGTCGGCCACCGCAGGCAGCGGCAGGTCGCGCTCCCAGTTGACCCCGAAGTAGTGCTTGTCGTCGATATTGGCGCCGATGGCGAAGTCGCTCATCAGGGCGACGGAACGATCGACGATGCACGGCAGCGGCAGGTTCAGCGGGCCGAGGGAGCCGGCGCCGGCGCCGATGGCGGCGCGCAGCTCGGCTTCGGTCGCCATCGTCAGCGGGCTGGCGACCTGCTCCAGGTTGGCGGCCTTGATCTCGTTCAGCTCATGGTCACCGCGGATGATCAGGGCGATCAGGGTGCCAGGCTCGGCGCCATGCACCACCAGGGTCTTGATGGTCTTCTCGATCGGCAGGTCGTAGCCTTCCACCAGGTCGTTGATGGTCTTGGTGTTGGGGGTGTCGACCAGGCGCAGCTCTTCGCTGGCGGCGCCGCGCTCGGTCTCCCGCGGCACGGCTTCGGCCTTCTCGATGTTGGCGGCGTAGTCGGAGCTGTCGCTGAAGGCGATATCGTCCTCGCCGGAGTCGGCCAGGACATGGAACTCATGGGAGCCGGTGCCGCCGATCGAGCCGGTGTCCGCCTGCACCGGGCGGAAGTTCAGGCCCAGGCGGGTGAACACGTTGCAGTAGGCCTGGTGCATGCGGTCGTAGGTTTCCTGCAGCGAAGCCTGATCGACATGGAAGGAGTAGGCGTCCTTCATGATGAACTCGCGGCCACGCATCAGGCCGAAGCGCGGGCGAATCTCGTCGCGGAACTTGGTCTGGATCTGATACAGGTTGATCGGCAGCTGCTTGTAGCTGTTCAGCTCATTGCGCGCCAGGTCGGTGATCACTTCCTCGTGGGTCGGGCCGGCGCAGAAGTCGCGGCCGTGACGGTCCTGCATGCGCAACAACTCGGGGCCGTACTGCTCCCAGCGTCCGGACTCCTGCCACAGCTCGGCCGGCTGAATGCCGGGCATCAGCACCTCGAGGGCGCCGGCGGCGTTCATTTCCTCGCGCACGACCTTTTCCACCTTGCGCAGCACGCGCAGGCCCATCGGCAGCCAGGTATACAGACCCGAAGCGAGTTTGCGGATCATCCCGGCGCGCAGCATCAGCTGGTGACTGATCACCACGGCATCGGAGGGGGTTTCTTTCAGGGTCGAGAGCAGGAACTGACTGGTACGCATGATTGGCCGTTTTGTCGGTTGCAAGGGCGTTTGATAGGCCGGCATTGTACGGTGCCTGTACGGTGGCGTACAGGTTGCAGAGGAGTCGCTCGATATGGAGGAGCTATGTCGAAACTGACGGCGCAGGAGGTCCAGGCGCTGATACGGGCCGGATTGCCGATGGCCGAGGACATCGACCTGTGCATCGACCGGCTGGATGAAGTCGGCGTGCTGGCGCGGGTGCCGTTTCACAGCAAGCTGGTGCGTCCGGGCGGCACGATCTCGGGCCCGACCATCATGGCGCTGGGCGATGCGGCCATGTACGCGGTGGTGCTGGGTCGTCTGGGGCGGGTGGAGATGGCGGTGACCTCGAACCTGAACATCAACTTTCTGGTCAAGCCCCGGCCGGTGGACCTGTTGGCCGAAGCACGGATCCTGCGCCTGAGCCGGCGCCAGGCCGTGTGCGAGGTATCGCTCTATTCGGCAGGTAATGAAGATGAGTTGGTCGCCCACGTTACCGGGACCTACGCCTTGCCGATGACATAGATTTTGGGGTGGTTGGGTCGCGATAAGTGTTGTAGAAAAGAAAAAGCCCGGCAGAGCCGGGCTTTTTCGTATTGCTATCGAACTAACGCTGGCTTACAGCACGTTCAGCGGGTATTCGACGATGACGCGGAAGTCATTGCGATCGCTGGCGTAATTGGCGTTGTGAGAGCTGTTGGCGCGATAGATCGCACTACGCACGCGGACCATCAGATCCTTGGCGGCGCCTTCCTGAACAGTGTAGCGACCTTCGAGGTCCCACTCGTGCTCTTTGCCTTCCTCGACACCTACGCCATGGTCAACGTTGTCGCCGGTGACGTAGCGGGTCATGAACTTCAGGCCAGGAACGCCATAGGAGGCCATGTCCAGGTCGTAGCGAACCTGCCAGGAGCGCTCGTCGGCCTGATCGAAGTCGGAAACTTGAACCGAGTTGGACAGCCAGATGGTGCCGTTACCGTCGATGCCGTAGACATAGCCGGTATCACCGCTGGAACGCTGGTGAGCCAAAGTGATGGTGTGTGCGCCAATGTTGTAGGCTGCGGCCAGGGACCAGATCTTGTTGTCGATCTCGTTCGGGTTGCTGCCGGTATCGTTGGTCTTGTAGCCGTTGAAGTCGAAGTTCAGGGACTGGGACTCGGCCAGGGGCAGGTTGTAGTTCAGGTTGATGTATTTCTTGGTGAACTGGTCTGCGACATCGGAGGCGTGGATGGCGCCGCTGAAGTTGTCGGTAAAGCTGTAGCTTGCGCCAACAATGTTGGCGGATTCCAGGCCGAAGGTGTCGCGGTCTGTGCTGACCTGGCTGCTCAGGGCGGTGAAACGACCGGCAGTCAGTTGCAGGCCTTCGATCTCGTCGCTGGTCAGCAGGGTGCCGGTGGCGACTTCCGGCAGGATGCGGCTGTCGTCGGTGGAGAATACCGGGCTGGCGACCATCTGATTGCCGTGCTTCAGGACGGTGTCAGAGATGCGGAACTTGATGGCGCCGCCTACTTCGGTCTGGGTGTCTTCTGCTCGGCCTTCACCGTTCCTGTCGAACTGGCCAAGACCTACGCGGCCCCTGCCGGTGTCCAGCTTGATGCTGGACAGGGAGTGAGCGTCGACGCCTACGCCAACGGTGCCCTGGGTGAAGCCGGATTCGGCCAGCAGTCGGATGCCTAGGCCGAACTCTTCGCGGTAGCCCGGCTTGCCGGCAGCCTGGGTTTCATTTTTGAAATCGCGGTTGTGGTACAGCGCGCGGTTGAAGATGTTGAACTTGGCGTCTTCAACGAAGCCTTTGGATTCGGACTGGCTCGAGGCGAAGGCCAGTTGGGTGGTGCCCGCGGCTACTGCCAGGGCGATTACGCTCCACTTCATCACTTGCATCGTGATTGCTCCTTTGGTTTAGAAGAGTTGCGCTGCCCACTAAGTTGTTGTATGGGCGGCTCTTTCTTTTTGTGTCGGCGCTAACTTATAGCACGCAGCCAAAGTTGGCGATAGTTGCAATCTATTCCTTTCGCGTTCATCGAGGTGCTGTCGCAAATGCCTATGATGAATGTCGCAAATCTGTAGATTGTTCCCGGCGGCCTCTAGCGTAGACAAAATTCAGCGTTTCGGTTGCGAGCAACCAAGCCGTGCCGGGCGCACTCAGGCGGTCCGGGCACGGGCGAAGCATAAAGCAAAACCCGTGCTCAAACTGTATACGACTCGTCATACGTGAACTTCCAACTTCCCAAGTGGCTGTCATGACGCCTGGAAGATCGGCGCCAGGTGCAGTGTTGGGGGGGTGGAGTACTAGATAGGGCAGATGACTAGGCGGAGCGTCCGCTGTTTGCTTCGTTGCGGGCCGGTGCGGACGTGCCTTCTGATCGTTCCGGCGGTGGGGGTAGCGGTAACGCAGGCGCAGTATGTATTACGGGAGGAAACATTATGGTGCGCGCTCAGTGTGACTGTGTGGTCAGTGGCTTGCGGTGGTGCGATGCTGCGGGCTGGGTTGGCGGATGTGAAGCCGCAGCTTTTCCCACGTATCCTGTGCGCGTGCACGCTTGGTGCGCCCGTTTGGGGTTTCTGGCGCTAAGCTGTTCCTATTAACTGGTCGAGCGGAGAGGCTTGAATGTTTGCCTTGGATTCACGTCTGCAGCAGGACACCCTGGTAATCGGAGATTTCCCCCTGTGCAGGTTGCTGCTGATGAACGATGCGCACTACCCGTGGTTCATTCTGGTGCCGCGTCGTGAGGAGGTCAGCGAATTGTTTCAGCTCGATGCCGGCGATCAGCGGGCGCTCTGGCAGGAGGCCACCTTGTTGGCCGAAACGCTCAAGGACACCTTCGCTGCCGACAAGATGAATATCGCGACCCTGGGCAACGTGGTCAGTCAGCTGCATATGCATGTCATAGTGCGGCGACGTGGCGACGCGGCCTGGCCAGCGCCGGTATGGGGCAGAAACCCGGCTCTACCATATGGGGATGATCAGGTGGCGGCGATCAAGGCTAAGTTACGCTTGGTGCTGACCGACAACTTCCGCTTTGAGGAGTGACCGATGAGTGTAGAAGCGCGCATTACAGAGTTGGAAAGCCGTTTGGCGTTCCAGGATGACACTATTCAGGCCCTCAATGATGAATTGGTGGCGCAACAGCGTGTACTTGAGCGCGTGCAGTTGCAATTGGAGGCCTTGGCCAAGCGCCAGGAGGAAATCGGTGGGCAGCTCGATACAGCCGATGACGAGGCGCTACCACCGCATTATTGATAGGTGCGCCAACAAAAAAAGCCCGCATTTCGCGGGCTTTTTTGTTGGGTGTCGGCTCAGCGGCGGGCGGGCAGGGCGGCGATGACGTCTTCCGCCTGCAGGCCTTTGTCGCGCTGCATCACGGAGAACTCGACGCGCTGACCTTCGACCAGTACCCGATGGCCTTCGCCACGAATGGCGCGAAAGTGCACGAAGATATCGTCGCCCGAGTCGCGGGAGATAAAGCCGAAGCCCTTGGAGGTGTTGAACCACTTCACCGTGCCGGTTTCGCGGTCTGCGCTGCTGGCTGTCGAGCTGTGGGTGCGTGCTTGCAGGCGCAGGTTGGTGCCCAGGTGCAGGAGTACGGCGGCCAGGATGCTGAGCAGGCCGAACAGGGCGGCGGGCAGGTTGGCGATCATTGGAAGTGGGGCAAGCAGGATCAGCGCTTGCAGCAAGGTACCCAGTATCAGCGCGGCGGAAACCAGGTTTTGCAGCTGATGGCGCAGGCCGGCGTGCCAGATGGGCAGCTGTGGTGCCAGGAGCAGGTTGAGCAGGCCGAACAGGGCGAGGCAGAGGGCGTCAGGATGCTGCAGAAATGGCTGGGCAGTGCTATCGAAGCTGGGCGTCAAAGACAGCAGCAACGCAGCCGTGCCCGTCAGAAGGTGAACAATTTTCAACATGTTTGAGGAGCTCGCTTTAATAAAAGAATCGCAAGGAAGAGCTGGCCCTGCATGCTTGGCCGTGAACGAGGGGCTTTGAAGATGCGTGCGGGTTCAGCCTATGCGCCGACCCGTAGGCTCGGGGCAGCAGCACCGGGCGTATTTAACAGCAAAGAGGTGGGCTACTCAATCAGGCGCTAAGTTCGGCTTTGGTGGGGCCCGGCTGGGCCTGGTTGCGGCCGTTGCGCTTGGCTTGATAGAGCGCGTCGTCGGCACGGGTCAGCAGGCTTTCGACTGTGTCACCGGCTTCGGCAAGGGCGAAGCCGAACGAGGCGGTGATGCTGTCGAGGACCTGGTCGGTTCGCCTAACCTTGATTCGCAGGGACTGGATCTTCAGGCGCAGTTGTTCGGCGAAGGCGCCGGCGCTTTCCAGGTCGAAACATTCGCGCAGGATGATGCAAAACTCTTCGCCGCCATAACGGGCGGCCATGGCGCGGGGGGGCAGGGTGTCGCGCAGCAGTTGGCCGATCGTCTGCAGTACGCGGTCGCCCAGCGGGTGACCGTACTGGTCGTTGAACTGCTTGAAGTGGTCGATGTCCAGCATCACCAGGGCGACGCCCCCGTGGTCGCCGCTCAGTGTCTGTTCGAGCAGGCGAGTAAAGGCGTGGCGGTTGAATACGTGGGTCAGGCTGTCCAGGGTGGCGGCCAGGTGGGCGCGCTCGAGCTGGCTGCGTAGGTGCTGGATCTCGTCCTGGGCGGCGCGCAGGCGGTAGAGGAATTTCTCGTGCTGGTCCTGCATCTGCTGGGTGCTGTGTTGCAGGTCGGTCAGTACGTGGGGCAGTTCATCGATCAGCGGCTCGTGGAGCGCCGCCAGGCCCTGTTCCAGGCTGAGTTGGTAGTTGCGGCTGCCGGCCACGCTGCGCGAGATATCGCCTTCTATGTCGTCAACCAGTTCTATGACCTGCTGCTGGCCGGCCCGCGCTTCTTCCAGTTCGCCGCGAATGATGAAGTCGCGAAAGAGCTTGGCTGCGGTTTCAGGGGGGAAGCTGTCGAAGTCGTTGACGATCTTGTCCAGGCGGCGATTGAGTTCCGGCTCGTCGCCCTTGCTGTAGGTGTACCAAAGGGCGTAATGCAGCGGGCTGGGCGGGATGTCGTGGCGCATCATCAGCGGCACCGCCTGCTTGAGGAGTTTGGCTGATTCGCGGGTTCCCTCGGGGTAGAGCTCTAGGATGGTAGGCGCTTTGCTTGGCTGGCTCATGCACGTCACTGTGACAGGCTGCGAATGGCCCAAGCATAGAACAACGCCGTGCCCTGCGCCTAGCAAAAGGCCCGCCTGCGAGGGTGGGCCCCTTGCCGGCGACCGGCCTGGCTCAGGCGTCCAGCAGGCTGCGCAGCATCCAGGCGGTCTTCTCGTGCACCTGCATGCGCTGGGTCAGGAGGTCGGCGGTAGGTTCATCGCTGACCTTGTCGAGCAGCGGGAAGATGCCGCGGGCGGTGCGGATCACGGCCTCCTGTCCCTGAACCAGTTGCTTGATCATGTCCGGCGCGCTCGGAACACCTTCTTCTTCCTTGATCGAGGACAGGCGCGCATAGGCTGCATAGGTGCCCGGAGCCGGGAAGCCCAGTGCGCGGATGCGCTCGGCAATCTGGTCGACGGCCAGCGCCAGTTCGCCGTACTGCCCCTCGAACATCAGGTGCAGGGTGTTGAACATCGGGCCGGTGACGTTCCAGTGGAAGTTGTGGGTTTTCAGGTACAGGGTGTAGGTGTCGGCAAGCAGTCGCGACAGGCCCTCGGCAATCGCGGCGCGATCTTGCTCGGCTATTCCAATGTTGATCTCCATACCCTCTCTCCTTTCACTTGGCTGGGGGCGGGCTCGCCCTGAAAAGAACGGCAGCCTAGCATGGGGTTGGCGGCACTCGCCCGTAGTCTCTATTAATGAAGGCGATAGAGTGACAGCGCTCGATACGGGGATCAGCGATGACCCAGTTCGGGCTCCTGGTGCAGGGTGCGATTGAAAGCGTCGACCCAGTGGGCGCTGAACTGGCTGCCGGCCAGTCCGTTGATCTCCAAGATGGCGCGCAGCAGCGGTCGTTTGCTCAGGGTCTGGTGGGCTCGCTCATGGGTGCGGGCATCGAAGGTGTCGACGATATTGAGGATCAGTGCGCCGGGGCGAGTCTCATTCTCCGTGAGCCCCTTGGGGTAACCGCTGCCGTCGGCGTGCTCGTGGTGCTGCTGGACTATCTGTGCTGCCATGCTCCAGGCAGGCATGCGCCTGAGCATGTCGTAGGCGACGTCGGGATGTGCTTGCATATGGGAGCGTTCTTCGTCGCTGAGGCGGGACTTCTTATGCAGGATCGACAGTGGCAGAAAGGCCATGCCCAGGTCATGCAGGCAAACGGCTGCGGCTAGCTGAGCCGGGTCTTCGGGAGTGTCGCCGAGGCGATTGATGCTCAGGGCCAGGTCCAGTTGGCGCATGCCGCGACCTTGCCAGTAGTGCGAGCGGTGTTCGCTGGCCTGCATCAGTTCGAGGAAGAACATCAGGTCCGCATCGAGCGCCAGTCCGTGGCGCTTTGCCAGCTCTGCGGCGGGCAGGTCGCCCGGTTCGGCGGGGGCGAGCAGGCTGGTGCTGGGGTCTAGTTGTTCGAGCAGCGCGCGGCGCACGCCCGTCTGGCGCTCGGTTGGCGCGACTGCCAGTGCGCGCAGGGTCAGGCTGAGGGCGTCGACTTGCTCGCTGCTCAGGCGTGCCGGCCGGCCGCTGTAGGCTTGCTCGAGCAGTTCTTTAAGGTGGTCCAGGCTGAGCAGTAGGATATCGCCTAGCAAACTGTCGAACTCGAGCTGTGTCTGGCGCAGTCGGTCCAGCACGTCCTCCAGCGCCTGCGGCAGGGGGATCAGGGCACTGAGGCCGACGATGCCGAGATTGCCCTTGAGGGTGTGGACCTGGCGAAACAGGTCGCGCAGTCGCTCCGCGTCATCTGGCGCATGCTCCAGTTCGATCAGCAATTGCTCGCAGCGCTGGAATTGCTCGGTGGCTTCCTGGCGGAAGTCGTCCAGTTGGTCGCTGCTCATTTCGGCGATGCGTGGTGTTGCCATGATCGATCTCCCCCGGAATCCGCTTTGAGTATAGAAAGGCTTGGCAGATGCGCGCGGGCTGGCGGCTGCATGTCACCGCCTAACCATATATAATCTCGCGCTTTGCCGCAGCATTCCGGTCGAAGGCTGTCTGGCGCGCGGGTGGTGCTGACACATTCGGGCGCCGGGACTTCCGAGCGTGCTGCGTTCACCTGCAGGTTGGGCTTACCGGTCGTCGGCAAGCCACCGGAATGATCAAGCGCGCCGCAGGACCTGCGGCTCAACGAATTCAAGACTCAAGAGAAGCGACTACCACCATGATGCGCAGCCACTATTGCGGCCAACTGAACGAGAGCCTGGACGGACAGGAAGTTACCCTTTGCGGCTGGGTGCACCGCCGTCGCGACCACGGCGGGGTGATATTCCTCGATATTCGCGACCGTGAAGGCCTGGCCCAGGTGGTATTCGATCCGGATCGAGCGGACACCTTCGCCACTGCCGACAAGGTGCGCAGCGAGTACGTGGTCAAGCTCACCGGCAAGGTGCGCCTGCGTCCGGCCGGTGCGGTGAACCCGAACATGGCTTCCGGCGCCATCGAGGTGCTGGGCTATGAGCTGGAAGTATTGAACGAGGCGGAGACCCCGCCATTCCCGCTCAACGAGTACACCGACGTCGGCGAGGAGACGCGCCTGCGCTACCGCTTCATCGATCTGCGTCGTCCGGAAATGGCGGCCAAGCTGAAGCTGCGCTCGAACATCACCACCAGCATTCGTCGCTACCTCGACGACAACGGCTTCCTCGACGTGGAGACGCCGATCCTCACCCGCGCTACCCCGGAAGGCGCGCGCGACTACCTGGTGCCGAGCCGCACCCACGCCGGCAGTTTCTTCGCCCTGCCGCAGTCGCCGCAGCTGTTCAAGCAGCTGCTGATGGTGGCCGGCTTCGATCGCTACTACCAGATCGCCAAGTGCTTCCGCGACGAGGACCTGCGCGCCGACCGCCAGCCGGAGTTCACCCAGATCGACATCGAGACCAGCTTCCTCGATGAGCACGACATTATGGGCATCACCGAGAAGATGATCCGCCAGCTGTTCAAGGAAGTGCTGGACGTGGAGTTCGGCGAGTTCCCGCACATGAGCTTCGCCGAGGCCATGCGCCGCTACGGCTCGGACAAACCGGACCTGCGCATCCCGCTGGAGCTGGTGGATGTGGCCGACCAGCTGCAGCAGGTCGAGTTCAAGGTGTTCAGCGGCCCGGCCAACGACCCGGCCTGTCGCGTCGCCGCGCTGCGCGTGCCGGGCGGGGCGAGCATGCCGCGCAAGCAGATCGACGACTACACCAAGTTCGTCGGTATCTATGGCGCCAAGGGCCTGGCCTACATCAAGGTCAACGAGCGCGCCAAGGGCGTCGAGGGGCTGCAGTCGCCGATCGTCAAGAATATCCCGGCGGAAAATCTCGAAGTCATCCTCGATCGCGTCGGCGCGGTCGATGGCGATATCGTGTTCTTCGGCGCGGACAAGGCCAAGGTCGTCAGCGAGGCCCTGGGCGCGCTGCGCATCAAGCTGGGTCACGACCTGAACCTGCTTACCTGCGAGTGGGCGCCGCTGTGGGTGGTCGATTTCCCGATGTTCGAGGAGAACGACGATGGCAGCCTGACCTCGCTGCACCACCCCTTCACCTCGCCGAGCTGCACGGCCGAGGAGCTGGAAGCCAATCCGGCCGTCGCCCTGTCGCGCGCCTACGACATGGTGCTCAACGGCACCGAGCTGGGCGGTGGTTCCATCCGTATCCACGACAAGGGCATGCAGCAGGCGGTGTTCCGCGTGCTCGGCATCAGTGAAGACGAGCAGCAGGAGAAGTTCGGTTTCCTCCTCGATGCGCTGAAGTTCGGTGCGCCGCCGCACGGTGGCCTGGCCTTCGGCCTGGATCGCCTGGTGATGCTGATGACCGGCGCCCAGTCTATCCGCGAAGTGATCGCCTTCCCGAAGACCCAGAGCGCGGCCTGCGTGATGACCCAGGCGCCGGGCGAAGTGGACAACAAGGCGCTGCGCGAGCTGCACATCCGCCTGCGCGAGCAACCCAAGGCGGAATAAGCCGTGCCGACAGGAGCCTGGTTATGCCAGGCTCCTTGGTTTTGGGGCGTTCAATCCGATTCGAAGCAAGATGGAGTGAAATATGGCTGGTCATTCCAAATGGGCCAACATCAAGCACCGCAAGGGGCGTCAGGACGCCAAGCGCGGCAAGATTTTCACCAAGATCATTCGCGAGCTGACCGTGGCGGCCAAGCACGGCGGCCCGGTGCCGGCGGATAATCCGCGCCTGCGCCTGGCGGTGGACAAAGCGCTGACCGCCAACATGTCGCGCGACGTGATCGACCGCGCCATCGCCCGCGGAGCGGGCAATAACGAGGCCGACAACGTCGTCGAGCTGAGCTACGAGGGTTACGCGCCGAGCGGCGTGGCCATCATCGTCGAGGCCATGACCGACAATCGCAATCGCACCGCCGCCGAAGTGCGCCATGCCTTCAGCAAGTGCGGCGGCAACCTGGGCACCGATGGCTCGGTGGCCTACATGTTCGAGCGCAAGGGGCATATCAGCTACGCCCCGGGTGTGGACGAGGATGCGTTGATGGAGGCGGCGCTGGAAGCCGGCGCCGACGATGTGGTGGTCGGCGAGGATGGCTCCGCCGAGGTCTACACCCCCTTCACCGATTTCCACACGGTCAACGAGGCCTTGGCCGACGCCGGGTTCAAGGGCGAGGAGTCGGAGATCGCCTGGATTCCCTCGATCGCCGCGCCGATTGAGGATCTGGAAACAGCGCAGAAGGTCGTCAAGCTGATCGACATGCTGGAGGATCTCGATGACGTGCAGAACGTCTACCACAACGCCGAGATCCCCGACGAGATCATGGAACAGCTCGGCTAAGCCGCGCCGGGGCGAACGGCCGGAGGTTTTCGGGTAAAGCGCGCCCGGGGGCTTCCGGCTTTTTTATGGGCGATTGCCGGGTGACGGGGTGCGGCGCTGTCCCTATACTCGCAAGCTGGATAAATAGACAGTATGGTTACCGGCAATGGCCGGCGGCACGGGTGGAAGGCAGGTCATGACGCTGATCATCGGCATCGATCCCGGCTCCCGCATCACCGGCTACGGCGTGGTGCGGGACACCGGGCGCAATTGCGAATATGTCGCCTCCGGTTGCATCCGCACCGGCAGTGGGTCGTTGCCCGAGCGCCTGCAGATCGTGTTTCGCGGCGTGCGCGAGGTCATCGAGCGCTACGGCCCGGTGACTATGGGCATCGAGCAGGTGTTCATGGCGCGCAATGCCGACTCCGCGCTGAAGCTCGGCCAGGCGCGCGGCGCGGCGATCCTCGCGGGCGTCGAGGCGGGCCTGGAGGTGGCCGAGTACACCGCCACTCAGGTCAAGCAGGCGATCGCCGGCAGCGGCGGGGCGGACAAGGAACAGGTGCAGATGATGGTGATGCATTTGCTCAAGCTGGTGCAGAAGCCGCAGATCGACGCGTCGGATGCACTGGCCATCGCCCTGTGTCACGCCCATCACCGGCAGAGCCTGATCCCTCATGGCCTGTCCGGCGCGAAGCGGCGCAGCGGCCGCCTTCGTTTGTAACGTTATTCAAGGAAAACTTCGGTGATCGGACGTTTGCGCGGCACCCTGGCGGAGAAGCAGCCGCCCCATGTGATTGTGGATGTGAATGGCCTGGGCTACGAGCTGGAGGTGCCCATGACCACCCTCTACCGCCTGCCTGCGGTGGGCGAGTCGTTGACCCTGCACGCCCATCTGGTGGTGCGCGAGGATGCCCACTTGCTCTACGGCTTCTACGAGAAGCGTGAGCGCGAGCTCTTTCGCGAGCTGATCCGTCTCAATGGCGTCGGCCCGAAGCTGGCCTTGGCCTTGATGTCTGGCCTGGAGGTCGATGAGCTGGTGCGCTGCGTGCAGGCCCAGGACACCTCGGCCCTGGTCCGGGTGCCGGGGGTAGGCAAGAAGACCGCCGAACGCCTGCTGGTCGAGTTGAAGGGGCGTTTCAAGGCTTGGGAGGCCGTGCCCGGAATGGCCACCCTGGTGGTGGAACCACAAGGCATCGCAGCAGTCTCAAGCGCGGAGAACGATGCGGTCAGCGCGTTGATTTCCCTGGGCTACAAACCCCAGGAAGCCAGTCGCGCGGTATCAGCCGTCAAGGAAGACGGGCTGAGCAGTGAAGACCTGATCCGTCGCGCCCTCAAGGGCATGATCTAACGTGCGACCTGGCTCACGCCGAGCGATGGAATTCGTCGGCGCCTGGGTACCGCCTCTTGATTTGCCGAATCACGGCGTCCAGTGTGGCCGCTTCATGGCCCGCACGGCATTTGCAGTGACGCCCCAACCTATTCCGATACAGAGCCGCTGATGATAGAAGCCGACCGTCTGATCACCGCCAGCCCCCGCGAACGCGAGGAGCAGGTGGATCGTGCTATTCGCCCGTTGAAGCTGGCCGAGTACATCGGCCAGCCGAGTGTGCGCGAACAGATGGAGCTGTTCATTCAGGCGGCCAAGGGCCGCGCCGAAGCGCTCGACCATACGCTGATCTTCGGCCCGCCCGGCCTGGGCAAGACCACCCTGGCCAATATCATCGCCCAGGAGATGGGCGTGTCGATCAAGAGCACCTCCGGTCCCGTGCTTGAGCGTCCCGGTGATCTGGCGGCGTTGCTGACCAACCTCGAACCGGGCGATGTGCTGTTCGTCGATGAAATCCATCGCCTGTCGCCGATAGTCGAAGAAGTGCTGTATCCGGCGATGGAGGACTTTCAGCTCGACATCATGATCGGCGAGGGGCCGGCGGCGCGTTCGATCAAGCTGGATCTGCCGCCCTTCACTTTGGTCGGCGCCACCACCCGCGCCGGCATGCTGACCAATCCGCTGCGCGACCGCTTCGGCATCGTCCAGCGTCTGGAGTTCTACAGCGTCGAGGACCTGGCGACCATCGTCGATCGTTCGGCCGGTATCCTCGGCCTGCCGATTGAGGCCCTGGGCGCCTTCGAAATCGCCCGGCGCGCACGCGGTACGCCGCGTATCGCCAACCGCCTGCTGCGTCGCGTGCGCGATTTCGCCGAGGTGCGCGGCAAAGGCGAGATCACCCGGCAGATCGCCGACCTGGCGCTCAATCTGCTGGATGTCGATGAGCGAGGCTTCGACCACCAGGATCGCCGGTTGCTGCTGACCATGATCGAGAAGTTCGATGGCGGCCCGGTCGGCGTCGACAGCCTGGCGGCGGCCATCAGCGAAGAGCGCCATACCATCGAGGATGTGCTGGAGCCCTACCTGATTCAGCAGGGCTACATCATGCGCACGCCGCGCGGGCGCGTGGTGACCCGGCATGCCTATCTGCATTTCGGCCTGAATATCCCCAAACGCATGGGCGAAGCGCCGGTGGCGGACTTATTCGATGGCGGTGATGCGTGAAAAAATACTTGCTGCACCCGATTGGCAAGAGCAGGAGCTGAGACTAGAGTATGCGCGCGCAAAACGGAGTTCAGCCGTTCGCTCATCGTTGTCGTGTTTACTACGAGGACACCGATGCCGGCGGCATCGTCTACTACGTCAATTACCTCAAGTTTATGGAACGGGCCCGCACCGAGCGGCTGCGCGACCTGGGCTTCGCCCAGTCGACGCTGGCTGGTGAGGGCCTGTTGTTCGTCGTGCATTCGACCGAGGCGCGCTATCACGCGCCGGCTCGCTTGGACGACGAGTTGCTGGTGAGCGCCGATGTTATCGATTTGAACCGCGCCAGCCTGCGCTTTCGTCAACAAGTCAGGCGGGTGGTGGATGATGTGCTGCTCTGTGAGGGGCAGTTTTTGGTGGCCTGTGTGCGCGCCGACAATTTGAAACCCCGGGCCATTCCCGAAACGCTGCGAGCGGCCTTTGCCGAGACGGGCGGCACCGGTCCATCTAAAGCAGGAGAGTAAGCGTGGAAGCCAACGCCGTTGACCATATGTCGATGTGGAGCCTGATCAGCAACGCCAGCCTGGTGGTGCAGCTGGTGATGCTGACCCTGGTGGCCGCCTCGGTCACCTCGTGGGTCATGATTTTTCAGCGCAGCACCCTGCTGCGCGCGGCCAAGCGCGCCCTGGACATGTTCGAGGAGCGCTTCTGGTCGGGCATCGACCTGTCCAAGCTGTATCGTCAGGCCGGTAGCAACCCCGATCCGGACTCGGGTCTGGAGCAGATCTTTCGCGCTGGCTTCAAGGAGTTCTCGCGCTTGCGTCAGCAATCGGGCGTCGATCCGGATGCGGTGATGGATGGCGTGTCGCGGGCCATGCGCGTGGCCATCTCGCGGGAAGAGGAAAAGCTCGAGCAGAGCCTGCCGTTCCTTGCCACCGTCGGTTCCACCAGCCCCTATATCGGCCTGTTCGGTACCGTGTGGGGCATCATGAACTCCTTCCGTGGCCTGGCCCAGGTGCAGCAGGCCACCCTCGCCACCGTGGCGCCGGGTATCGCCGAAGCGCTGATCGCCACGGCCATCGGTCTGTTTGCCGCGATTCCGGCGGTGATCGCCTACAACCGCTTCTCCGCCCGCGGCGAGATGCTGATCGGTCGCTACTACACCTTCGCCGACGAGTTCCAGGCGATCCTGCACCGTAAAGTGCATACCACCGACGACTAAGCCTCAGGCGTTCAGGATAGGTTTCAGGCCATGGCCAGAATTCGCAACAGACGCAAGCCCGTCGCCGAGATGAACGTGGTGCCCTACATCGACGTGATGTTGGTACTGCTGGTGATTTTCATGGTGACCGCGCCGATGCTCAATCAGGGGGTCAAGGTCGACCTGCCGAAAGTCAGCAGCGAGGTGTTGCCGCAGGATAACGACGCCCAGGTGCTGACCATTTCGATCAAGGCCGACAAGTCCTACTACTGGAATATGGGCACCGAAGTCGATGTCGACACCGCTCAGGACCAGGCGCTGACCCTCGAGGAGATGGTCCGGGCGGTCACCGCCATCCTCAACCAGAGCCGCAGCCAGGGCAAGCAGGTGCAGGTCTTCGTGCGCGGCGACAAGGCCGTCGATTACGGTTCCGTGATGGCGGCCATGAGTGGCTTGCAGCAGGCCGACGTGGGTAACGTCGGGCTGATCACCGAGGCGCCCTGATGCAGCAGCGCGAGCGCTCTCCTTCGGAAAGCCTGTTCTGGCCGGTGGTCTGGGCCGTGAGTCTGCACGTCCTGATGTTCGCCATGCTGTTCGTCAGCTTTGCCTTCGCCCCGGACCTGCCGCCGGCCCGGCCGATCGTCCAGGCCACCCTGTATCAGTTGAAGTCCCAGAGTCAGGCGACCACCCAGACCAATCAGAAGATTGCCGGTGAGGCGAAGAAAACCGCGGCGCCGCAGTACGAGACCGAGCAGCTGGAGCTGAAGAAGGCCGAACAGCAGAAGCAGGCGGCGGCCAAGGCTGCGGAACAAAAGAAGGCCGAAGAGGCTCGAAAGGCCGAAGCGCTGAAGAAGGCCGAAGCCGCTAAGCAGGCCGAGGCAGCCAAGGCGGCCGAGCAGAAGAAGCTGGCCGATATCGCCAAGAAGAAGGCGGCAGAGGAAGAGGCGAAGAAGAAGGCGGCCGAGGACGCCAAGAAGAAGGCCGCCGAAGAGGCTAAAAAGAAAGCCGCCGAAGAGGCAAAGAAAAAGGCAGCAGCGGAGGTCGCGAAGAAGAAGGCCGCCGACGATGCCAAGAAGAAGGCAGCCGAGCAGGCGCGCAAGGCCGTCGAGGACAAGAAGGCGGCGGCATTGGCCGAACTGCTTTCGGATAATGTGGAGCGCCAGCAGGCGTTGGCCGAGACCCATGGCGACCAGGTCGCCGGTAGTCTCGATGACTTGATCGTCAGGCTGGTGAGCGAGCAGTGGCGTAGGCCGCCTTCGGCGCGTAACGGCATGAGTGTGGAAATTCTCATCGAGATGCTGCCCGATGGCACTATCACCAACGCCAGCGTGACCCGCGGCAGTGGTGATGCGCCCTTCGACAGTTCCGCCGTACAAGCAGTGCGCAACGTAGGGCGTATCGTCGAGATGCAACAACTTGATCGCGCCACGTTCGACCGGCTTTACCGGCAGCGTCGCGTCATCTTCAAACCGGAGGATTTAGGTCTGTGAACACCTTGATGCGTATCGTCCTGTTGGGGCTGACTTTGTTGGTCGGCAGCGTACAGGCCGCTGATCCACTGGTGATTACCAGTGGTACCGATCGCGCCACGCCGATCGCCGTGGTGCCCTTCGGCTGGCAGGGCGGCACCGTGCTGCCGGAGGACATTGCCGAGATCGTCGGCAACGACCTGCGCAACTCCGGGGTGTTCGAGCCGATTCCACGGCAGAACATGATCAGCCTGCCGACCCAGGCCAGCGAGGTCATCTACCGCGACTGGAAGGCCCTCGGCGCCCAGTACGTCCTGGTCGGCAGCATGGTGCCAGCCGGCGGTCGCCTGCAGGTGCAGTTCGCCCTGTTCAACGTGGCCACCGAGCAGCAGGTATTGACCGGCAGCGTTGGCGGTGGCGTCGACCAGCTGCGCGACATGGCCCACCATATCGCCGACCTGGCGTTCGAGAAACTCACCGGGGTAAAGGGCGCGTTCTCCACCCGCATGCTCTATGTCACCGCCGAGCGTTTCGCGGTGAACAACACCCGCTACACCCTGCAGCGTTCGGACTACGACGGCGCCCGCGCGGTGACCCTGCTGCAATCGCGCGAGCCGATTCTGTCGCCGTCCTTCGCGCCGGACGGCCGTCGCATCGCCTACGTGTCGTTCGAGCAGAAGCGCCCGCGTATCTTCGTGCAGCACATCGATACCGGTCGTCGCGAGCAGATCACCAATTTCGAGGGCTTGAACGGCGCGCCGTCCTGGTCGCCGGATGGCAGCCGCCTGGCTTTCGTGCTGTCGCGTGATGGCAATCCGGAGATCTACGTGATGGACATGGGCTCGCGCCAGCTGCGCCGCGTGACCAATCACTACGCCATCGATACCGAGCCGTTCTGGGGCAAGGATGGGCAGACCATCTACTTCACCTCCGATCGCGCCGGCAAACCACAGATTTACAAGACCAACATCAGCAGCGGTGCGGTGGATCGAGTGACCTTCGTCGGTAACTACAACGCCAATCCGAAGCTTTCCGCTGATGAAAAGACCCTGGTGATGATCCATCGCCAGGATGGTTTTACCGTGTTCAAGGTAGCTGCCATGGATCTGGCGCGCGGTGGGGCGCCGCGCATCCTTTCTGATACGAGTTTGGATGAATCTCCCACTGTTGCACCTAATGGCACCATGCTAATCTACGCCACCCGCCAGCAGGGTCGGGGAGTCTTGATGTTAGCGTCCATCAACGGACGTGTGAGGCTCCCTCTTCCTACCGCTCAAGGCGAAGTTCGAGAGCCTTCCTGGTCCCCCTACCTGAACTGATGCGGCGTTTTACCTTTAAACTTTTGCTTAACACATTTGGGGTTACATGATGGAAATGCTGAAATTCGGCAAATTTGCTGCTCTGAGCCTGGCTTTGGCCGTGGCTGTAGGTTGCTCCTCGAAGGGCGGTGACGCTGCTGGTGAAGGCGCGATTGATCCGAACGCCGGTTACGGCGCAAACACCGGTGCCGTTGATGGCAGCCTGAGCGAAGAAGCTGCTCTGCGCGCTATCACCACCTTCTACTTCGAGTACGACAGCTCCGACCTGAAGCCGGAAGCCATGCGCGCTCTGGACGTTCACGCCAAGGACCTGAAAGGCAACGGCGCTCGCGTCGTTCTGGAAGGCCACGCTGACGAGCGCGGTACCCGCGAGTACAACATCGCCCTGGGCGAGCGTCGTGCCAAGGCCGTTCAGCGCTACCTGGTGCTGCAGGGCGTTTCCCCGGCTCAGCTGGAACTGGTTTCCTACGGCGAAGAGCGTGCGATTGCCACTGGCAACGACGAGCAGTCCTGGGCTCAGAACCGCCGCGTCGAACTGCGCAAGTAATTTGCCATGCGTAGTAGCCGTCGTGTTGTGACCGTTTTGGCCCTCTGCCTGCCGCTCGCGGCCTGGGCCGAGGTTCCCGTGGTGGATAACGATGCCGCTTATGGCGGCAGCTATCCGCCGGCCGGTTACGGCACGACTGGCGCCTACGTCGGGGGAGGGGCGGAAGCCCCTGCCTCGGCGCAGGGCATGATGTTCACCCAGCTGCAGCAGATGCAGCAGGAGATCGCGCAACTGCGTGGTCTGCTCGAAGAGCAGCAATACGAAATCCAGCGTTTGAAGCAGGAAAGCCTGGAGCGTTACCAGGATCTTGATCGACGCTTGAGCAGTGGTTCCGCAGGTGCTGCGGCCGCCCAGAATTCCCCCTCCGCCGGCTCCCTTGGAGCCGGTGGCGTATCTCAATCCCCTATTGGTCAGGCGCCCGCGGCCAGCGGACCCGCCGATCCGGAGAAGGAAAAGCTGTTTTATGACGCTGCCTTCGACCTGATCAAGGCCAAGGACTTCGACAAGGCCAGTCAGGCCTTCGGCGCCTTCTTGCGCAAGTATCCGAACAGTCAGTATGCCGGCAATGCCCAGTACTGGCTGGGCGAGGTGAACCTGGCCAAGGGCGATCTGCAGGCAGCAGGCCAGGCTTTCGCCCGGGTCAGTCAGGCCTACCCGCAGCACGCCAAGGTGCCGGATTCGCTGTTCAAGTTGGCCGATGTGGAGCAGCGCTTGGGTAATGCCGACAAGGCCAAGGGCATCTTGCGCCAGATCATCGCCCAGTATCCCGGAAGTTCGGCTGCTCAACTGGCGCAGCGCGATCTTCAGCGCTTGCCCTAGAAGCTGAATCGTCGATCAAGAAAACCTGCGCCTGGCGCGGGTTTTTTCGTTAGAATCGGCGCCCCCTTTCCCGCAACGGAGGCGGATGGCCTGTTTAGCCGTCACGCCCGTGGCTGATATGCAAGAAACCCTGCGAATTACCGAGATTTTCTACTCGCTGCAGGGGGAGACGCGCACTGCCGGCTTGCCGACCGTGTTCGTACGCCTCACCGGCTGTCCCCTGCGCTGCCAGTACTGCGATACGGCCTATGCCTTCAGTGGTGGCGAGATCGTGTCCCTGGACACCATAGTCGAGCAGGTCGCGCGCTACAAGCCGCGCTACATCTGCGTGACGGGCGGCGAGCCGCTGGCGCAACCCAACTGCATCCCCTTGCTCAAGCGCCTGTGCGATGCCGGCTACGAGGTGTCGCTCGAGACCAGCGGTGCCCTGGATGTGTCGGCGGTCGATCCGCGGGTCAGCAAGGTGCTTGATCTCAAGACGCCAGGCTCGGCCGAGGTGGGGCGCAATCGTTACGAGAACATCCAGCTGCTCACGCCGAACGACCAGGTCAAGTTCGTCATCTGTTCGCGTGAGGACTATGACTGGGCGGTGTCGAAGCTGATCCAGTACCGTCTGCATGAGCGTGCCGGCGAGGTGTTGTTCTCGCCCAGTCATCACGAGCTGGATGCGCGCGCACTGGCCGACTGGATAGTCACCGACAACCTGCCGGTGCGCCTGCAGATGCAGCTGCACAAGATCCTCTGGAACGATGAGCCGGGACACTGAGCATGAGCGATAAGAAAGCCGTCATTCTTCTTTCCGGTGGCCTGGATTCGGCCACCGTGGTGGCACTGGCCAAGGCCCAGGGCTATGCCTGCTACAGCATGAGTTTCGACTACGGTCAGCGCCATCGCGCCGAACTGCAGGCAGCCGAGCGGGTGGCCAGGCAGCTGGGTGTGATCGAGCACAAGGTCATAGGCCTCAGCCTCAACGGCATCGGTGGCTCGGCACTGACCGACAGCAGTATCGAGGTGCCGGAATCGCCCACCGAGGGCATTCCCGTTACCTATGTCCCGGCGCGCAATACGGTGTTCCTGTCCCTGGCCCTGGGTTGGGCCGAGGTGCTGGGTGCGCGAGATATCTTCATCGGGGTCAACGCGGTGGACTACTCCGGCTACCCGGATTGTCGGCCCGAGTTCATCGAGGCTTTCGAGCGCCTGGCCAACCTGGCGACCAAGGCCGGGGTGGAGGGGCAGGGCTTCCGCATTCAGGCGCCGCTGCAGGACATGAGCAAGGCCGAGATCATCCAGGCTGGCCTGCGGCATGGCGTGGATTACGCGCTGACCGTGTCCTGCTACCAGGCCGATGCCGATGGCCGCGCCTGTGGCAAGTGCGACAGCTGCCGCCTGCGCGCTGCGGGCTTTGTCGGCGCCGGCGAAGCCGATCCCACCCGCTACTGCTAAAAAGTTTTCGCGAGGTGTTGTTTTTCTGAATTAAATCAGTATTATACGCCTCGCGTTGGGTCGTTAGCTCAGTTGGTAGAGCAGTTGGCTTTTAACCAATTGGTCGTAGGTTCGAATCCTACACGACCCACCAACCTCCTTCCTCGTAATGCCTCCCCGTGTTCCCGTCCTGTCTGCTCTCGCATCGTCCATCGGCGGGTATACTAGAACTCCGCTCTGAATAGACCTTCACAGGGCCTTATGACATGACGCAGATTTCCGAACGCCTCCTGGTTCAAGCTCATCTCGATGCCAAGCAGCCCAAGCCGCTGACGCCCGAGCAAGAGTCCTTCTATCGCGCCGAGATCGCCGCCGAGCTGAAAAAGCAGAACGCCGTGCTGGTCGCTCACTACTACTGCGATCCGGTGCTGCAGGCGCTCGCCGAGGAGACCGGTGGTTGCGTCTCCGACTCCCTGGAGATGGCCCGTTTCGGTAATCAGCACTCGGCGCAGACCGTGCTGGTGGCCGGCGTCAAGTTCATGGGCGAGACGGCAAAGATCCTAAATCCGGAAAAGCGTGTGCTGATGCCGACGCTGGAGGCCACCTGCTCCCTGGATCTGGGTTGCCCGGTGGACGAGTTCGCCGCGTTCTGCGATCAGCACCCGCAGCGCACCGTGGTGGTCTATGCCAATACCTCGGCAGCAGTGAAGGCGCGGGCCGACTGGGTGGTGACCTCCAGTTGCGCGGTGGAGATCGTCGAGCACCTGATGGACAACGGCGAGAGCATCATCTGGGCGCCGGATCAGCACCTGGGGCGCTACATCCAGAACAAGACCGGGGCCGACATGCTGCTGTGGGACGGTGCCTGCATCGTTCACGAGGAGTTCAAGGCCAAGCAGCTCGAAGACATGAAGGCGCTGTACCCGGACGCCGCGGTGCTGGTACACCCGGAGTCGCCGACCGCGGTGATCGAACTGGCCGACGCGGTGGGCTCCACCAGTCAGTTGATCAAGGCGGCGCAGACCCTGCCGAACAAGACCTTCATCGTCGCCACCGACCGTGGCATCTTCTACAAGATGCAGCAGCTGTGCCCGGACAAGGAATTCGTCGAGGCGCCGACCGCCGGTAACGGCGCGGCCTGCCGCAGCTGCGCGCACTGCCCGTGGATGGCGATGAATACCCTGGAGCGGACCCTGGCCTGCCTGCGTGAAGGCAGCAACGAGATTCATGTCGATCCGGCGTTGATCCCGCGGGCGATCAGGCCGCTCAAGCGCATGCTGGACTTCACCCAGGCGGCACGCCTGAAGCTGGCCGGCAACGCCTAACGGCAACGCAGCAGGTACAAAAAAGCCCGGTGAATCCGGGCTTTTTGCTGTCTGCCTAGCGCAGCATCTGTTCGATCATGCGCTGATCTTCCATCAGTTCGCGCTGCCGGGCGTCGATGCGTGAAGCCAGCTGGAAGTTGTTGCTGGCGCGGCGCTTGGCAAAGTCGAGCTGTTCGATGGCCTCGTCGAAATCGCCGACCAGGGCGAAGTACTCGGCGCGGGCTTGGTGCAGGCCGACGGTGTTGCCGCTGAGGCCGCGAACCTCGGCGACCAGGTACCAGATATCCGGATCCTTGGCGCGGCTCTTCAGCAGTTCGTCGAGGGCGCGCTCGGCGTCCTGCGCGCGCCCCTGCTTCAGCAGCAGGTCGACACGGGCCTGCTGCAGCGGGTAGCTGTTCGGATACAGCGCGAGCAGCCGCTCGATGCGCCCCTGGGCCTCATCGAGACGGCTGGCGGCGATGTCCAGCTCGATCTGTGCGAGGTTGTAGGTCGGATCGTTCGGCTCGTTCTGCAGCAGCGGCTGCAGCGTCTCACGCGCCTGCTGGTGTTGGCCGCCCTTGATCTGCGCCAAGGCCAGGCCGTAGCGCGCCGCGTCGAGCTTGGGGTTCTCCTCGAGCATGCTGCGAAAGCGCTTGGCGGCAAGGCCAGGAGTGCCTTCGTAGATCAGGCTGACCCGCGCGCGCATCAGCTGGTAGCGCAGGCTGTCCTTGATGCCGCCGCCGGCATGCTGCTCGGCGCGGTTGCGCGTATCGGCGATGCGCGATTCGGAGACCGGGTGGGTGAGGAGGAATTCCGGTGGCTTGCGGTCGTAGCGGTACTGGCGCATGAGGCGCTCGAACATGCTCGGCATCGCCCGCGGATCGAAGCCGGCCTTCTCCAGGTTGACTAGGCCGATGCGGTCGGCTTCCTGCTCGTTCTGCCGGGAAAAGCGCCGTTGTTCCTGGATCGCCGCCGCCTGCGTCGAGGCGATGGTGGCGATGCCGACGTCACCGGCGCCGGCGGCGGCGGCGACTATGCCGGCCAGCATCGCTGCCATCATCGGTACCTGCATGCGCTGCTGGGCTTCCAGGCCGCGGGCGAAGTGGCGCTGCGACAGGTGCGCGAGTTCGTGGGCCATGACCGAGGCGTACTCAGCTTCGGTCTGGGCATAGAGGAACAGTCCGCCGTTGACCCCGATGATTCCGCCGGGCGCGGCGAAGGCGTTGATCTGCGGGCTGTCGAGCAGTACGAACTCCAGGCGGCGGTCCTGCAGCTGGCTGGTTTCGCTGAGGCGGTAGACGCTGCTCTCGACGAACTCCTTGAGTTGCGGGTCTGACAGCTGGCTGATCTGTCCGCGCAGCAGGCCGAGCCAGGCGCGCCCGAGCTGGTGTTCTTGCTGGGGCGAAACCAGCGAGGAGCTGGCATCGCCGAGCGACGGCAGGTCGCTGGCGGTTGCCGGCAGGGCGAGCAGGCAGGCGAGCGTCAACAGGGTAGGGCGCAGAACATTCATGCACGGGGCTCTTGGCGGACAAAGGCGATACTGTAGCCGCGCAGGTGTTCGCCTGGCCAGGGCTGTGCGGCCTTCGGTATCCTATGGGTCTATCTCGGAGGGTGGCATGAACGAAACGCAAGAGTGGCTCGAGACCTGCGACGCGGAGCTGGATGCCAGTGGCTTGAACTGTCCGTTGCCGCTGCTCAAGGCCAAGTTGGAGCTGAACAAGCTGGCCAGCGGTGCCGTGCTCAAGGTCATTGCCACGGATGCCGGCTCGCAACGCGACCTGCGCGCCTTCGCGACGCTCGCCGGGCATTGCCTGCTGCACGAGGAAGTCGAGGGCGGTGTCTATCGCTACTGGTTGCGCAAGGCCTGACGCACTGTCTGCGCGGGTCGTTTCTATTTAAGGAATCTTGATGGTTAAGGTGTTACGCGACTGGCTGCACCGCTACTTCTCCGATGAGCAGGCCGTGGTGCTGGCGGTGTTACTGATCCTGGGTTTTGCCGTGATCCTGACCCTGGGCGGGATGCTTGCGCCGGTGCTAACCGGGCTCGTGCTGGCGTTCCTGATGCAGGGGCTGGTCTCTGCCCTGGAGCGCCTGCGCCTGCCGCAGTTGGCCGCGGTGTGGCTGGTGTTCGCCCTGTTCATGGGACTGCTTGGGCTGTTCCTGTTGGTGCTGATGCCGCTGCTGTGGCGGCAGCTGAGCAACCTGTTCAATGAGCTGCCGCGGATGCTTGGCGAGTGGCAGGCGCTGTTCCTGCTGCTGCCGGAGCGCTACCCGAACCTGATCAGCGACGCCCAGGTGCTGCAGCTGATCGAGGCGGTGCGTGGCGAGCTGGGCCAGTTCGGTCAATGGGCGTTGTCCTTCTCCCTGGCCAGCCTGCCGCTGCTGGTCGGGGTGATGATCTACGTGGTGCTGGTGCCCATCCTAGTGTTCTTCTTCCTCAAGGACCGGCAGCTGATCGGCGAGTGGTTGCGTGGCTACCTGCCCCGCGAGCGCGCCCTGATCACCCGGGTGGCGCAGGAGATGAATCAGCAGATTGCCAACTATATCCGCGGCAAGTTCATCGAGATCCTCATCTGCGGCGGCGTCACCTACGTCGCCTTCGCCGCGCTTGGTCTCAACTACGCGGCGCTGCTGGCGCTGGCGGTGGGTCTGTCGGTGGTGGTGCCCTATATCGGCGCGGTGGTGGTGACCGTGCCGGTGGCGCTGATCGCGTTGTTCCAGTGGGGCTTTAGCGATCAGTTCCTCTACCTGATGGTGGTCTACGGCGTGATCCAGGCGCTGGACGGCAACGTGCTGGTGCCGCTGCTGTTTTCCGAGGCGGTCAACCTGCACCCGGTGGCGATCATCTGCGCGGTGCTGCTGTTCGGCGGTCTGTGGGGGTTCTGGGGGGTGTTCTTCGCCATTCCCCTGGCCACCCTGTTCAAGGCCGTATTGAGCGCCTGGCCGCGGCGCGAGCTGCAGGCGCAGATACAGGAAGAGTAGAAAGAAAAACGGCCGCATCGCGCGGCCTTTTTCATGCAGTGGTCGATTAGCCCTGGTTCAGCGCCTGGGCTGCCGCCAGCACGGCGTCGACGTGACCGGGTACCTTCACTCCGCGCCATTCATGGCGCAGCACGCCAACCTTGTCGATCAAGAAGGTGCTGCGGTCCACGCCCATGTACTCCTTGCCGTAGAGCTTCTTCAGCTTGATCACCTCGAACAGCTGGCAGAGTGCCTCGTCCTTGTCCGAGATCAGCTCGAACGGGAAAGCCTGCTTGGCCTTGAAGTTCTCATGGGACTTCAGGCCGTCGCGCGATACGCCGAAGATCAGGGTGTTGGCCGCCTGAAAGGCCGGATACTGGTCGCGAAAACCCTGGCCCTCGGTGGTGCAGCCGGGGGTGCTGTCCTTCGGGTAGAAATAGAGCACGACCTGCTGGCCGCGCAGAGCCAACAGCTGGATCGATTGGCCACTGGTGGCGTGCGCCTGGAAGTCGGGAACGGCTTGGTCGACGGATACGGCCATGGTCGGGGCTCCTTATGGGTTCTGCGGGCGCCAGGGCTCGATCAGTGCGTCGAGGTTCAGGGCGTCGGCGAAGTCGAGGAACTGATCGCGCAGCCAGCTGATCTGGGTGCCGGCCGGCAGGGTCACGGTCAGGGTGGCGTTGAGCATGGTGCCGCCGGTCTGAGGTGCCTGGTAGGTGTCGCAGGTCAGGTTCTCCAGTTCGACGTGGTGATCGATGAAGAACTGGCACAGCTCGTTGAGGATGTCCGGGCGATAGACCGAGCTGACGTAAGCGACGTAGGGCAGTGCCTGGGGGCGGTTGTCCGCGGCGCCGCTGCGAGTGACGTTAACCGAGAACGAATGCTTCTTGGCCAGTGCCGGCAGGCTGGACTCCAGGCGGGCCAGGGCATCCCAGCTGCCGGAGATCTGCAGGACCAGCGCGCTGAATTCACCGTGGCGGCTCAGGCGGGTGCTGACCACGGCGCAGCGGCTTTCGTGGCTGGCGCGGCACAGCACATTGGTCAGCTCCATGGCGTTGGGGCCGAGTGCACTGATGACGAGGAATTGTTCGCGAACTGGGGGGGTGGACATGCAGCCTTCCTAAAACGATGAACGGTCGGTCCGCAGGTGCGGTGCCGAGCAAAGCCGGAAGGGTAGCGAAAAGCGCCGCCCAGGGGAATGCTCGGGGTCGGCGCACGCACGGAATATTCCATGGTGTGCGCTGGCTATCCACTTGCCCTTAGGCCTTGTCCTTCGCTTGTGCAAGCCAGGTGGCGCCAGTACCATTACGGCTCTCATTTTCCAGCAGGAGCGGTTGCATGATTGCGGGCAGTATGGTGGCACTGGTCACGCCCATGGATGCACAGGGTGGTCTCGACTGGGACAGCCTGAGCAAACTGGTGGATTTCCACCTGCAAGAGGGCACCAACGCCATCGTCGCGGTCGGCACCACGGGTGAGTCCGCCACGCTGGAAGTGGCCGAGCATATCGAGGCGATCCGTCGCGTGGTCGACCAGGTCGCCGGGCGCATCCCGGTGATCGCCGGCACCGGTGGCAACTCCACCCGCGAGTCGGTCGAACTGACCCGCGCAGCCAAGGATGTCGGCGCCGACGCCTGCCTGCTGGTGACCCCCTACTACAACAAGCCGACCCAGGAAGGCCTGTACCTGCATTTTCGCCACATCGCCGAAGCGGTGGCGATTCCACAGATTCTCTACAACGTGCCGGGCCGTACTGCCTGCGACATGCTGCCGGAGACCGTCGAGCGGCTGTCGAAGATCGACAACATCATCGGCATCAAGGAAGCCACCGGCGACCTGCAGCGTGGCCAGGAAGTGCTGGATCGGGTGAGCAAGGACTTCCTGGTCTATTCCGGTGACGATGCCACCGCCGTCGAGCTGATGCTGATGGGCGGCAAGGGCAATATTTCGGTCACCGCCAACGTCGCCCCCCGGGCGATGAGTGACCTGTGCGCCGCGGCCATGCGTGGCGATGCGGCCCTGGCGCGGGCCATCAACGACCGCTTGATGCCGTTGCACAAGACGCTGTTCATCGAGTCCAACCCGATCCCGGTTAAGTGGGCCCTGCACGAAATGGGCATGATGCCGGAAGGCATCCGCCTGCCGTTGACCTGGCTCAGTCCGCGCTGTCATGAGCCGCTGCGTCAGGCCCTGCGCCAGTCCGGCGTATTGGTTTAATCGAGGAAATACTACGCATGAAGCGACTGGCCGGACTCTCTGCACTTGCCCTGATCATCTCCAGCACCAGCGGTTGTGGCTGGTTGTGGGGGGAAGATGGTTATTTCCGCGATCGGGGTAGCGACTACCTCACCGCGCGGCAAACCGCCCCCATGCAACTGCCGGCAAACGTCGAGGCCAAGCGCCTCGACCCCTTGTTGCCGGTTCCGCAGCAGGTGGCCAGCAGCACCGCCGAGGGTGAGTTCGAGGTGCCGCGCCCACAGTCCCTGGCCGTGCGTGGCGATGCCAGCGAGTTCAGCCTGCAGAAGAGCGGCGAGTCGCGTTGGCTGGTGGCGCAGCGCGTGCCGGCGGAAGTCTGGCCGGTGGCCCGCCAGTTCTTTGCCGACAATGGCTTTCGCATCGCCGAAGAACGCCCGCAGACTGGTGAATTCAGCACCGAGTGGCAGCGTCTCGACGGTCTCTCCAGTGCCTTGGCGCGCCGCCTGAGCAGCCGCGCCCCGGGCGTGGCGGCAGACGCCGAGACCCGTGTGCGGGTGCGCATCGAGCCCGGTGTTCAGCGCAATACCAGTGAGATATTCGTGGCCAGCGCCGAGCGTCCGGCCGGTAGCAGTGCCGACGTGGCCTTCACCAGCCGCGGCGCCAACTCCGCTCTGGATGCCGCCTTGCTCGACGAGATGCTGGCGAACATGGCGCGTAGCGCCGAGCAGGGTGGTTCGGTATCGCTGCTGGCCGCCCGCGATTTCGACGCGCCGAGCCGGGTCAGCCTGTCGGAAGACGGCAACGGCAATCCGGTGCTGAACCTCGGCGCCGACTTCGATCGTGCCTGGTCCGGTGTCGGCCGTTCCTTGGAGTTGGCCGACGTGCGCGTCGACGACCTCAATCGCAGTCTCGGGGTCTACTACATCAACCTGGCAGAGGGCACCAAGAAGAAGGGCGAGAAGCCCGGCTTCTTCGGTTCGCTGCTCGGCGGCGAGGCGGACAAGGAAGAGATCGAGGCCCGGGCCGAGCGTTATCAGGTGCGCCTGACGCCGGTGGGTGACAGCGTCCAGGTCACCGTGGAAAAGGACCTCAACACCGTGGCGCCAGCCGATGTCGCGCGCCGGGTACTGGGCCTGATCCAGGAAAACCTCGGCTAGAAACCGAACCAGTGGCCCGCACCGCAGCGGCGGCGCGGGCGAAAACCAATAGGCGAAACCCACCCGGTTTCGCCTGTTTCGTTTGCTAAAGGCGGAAATCCCGATATGACCACTCCTGCGACCCTGAGCCTGAAGAAGATCTACTCGGGCAAAGTCCGCGATCTCTACGAAATCGATGACCAGCGCATGCTGATGGTCGCCACCGACCGCCTTTCGGCCTTCGACGTGATCCTCGCCGAGCCGATTCCGGACAAGGGCAAGATCCTCACTGCGATTTCCAACTTCTGGTTCGACAAGCTCGCCGACGTGGTGCCCAACCACTTCACCGGCGACCGCGTCGAGGATGTCGTGCCGGCGGCCGAACTGCCCTTGGTCGAGGGTCGTGCGGTGGTTGCCAAACGCCTTAAGCCGGTTGCCGTGGAAGCCATTGTGCGCGGCTATATCGTCGGCTCGGGGTGGAAGGAGTACCAGCAGAGCGGCACCGTCTGCGGGATTCAGCTGCCGGCCGGCCTGCAGGAGGCCGCCAAGCTGCCGCAGCCGATCTTCACCCCCTCGACCAAGGCCGCCGTGGGCGATCACGACGAGAACATCTCCTTCGAGCAGTGCGAAGCCATCATCGGCGCCGAGCTCGCCGCCCAGGTGCGCGACACGGCGATCGCCCTGTACAGCAAGGCGGTGGAATACGCCGCGACCCGCGGCATTATCATCGCCGACACCAAGTTCGAGTTCGGCCTGGATGAGCACGGCAGCCTGACCCTCATGGACGAAGTGCTCACCCCCGATTCCAGCCGCTTCTGGCCGGCGGACAGCTATGTCGTAGGCAAGAACCCGCCGAGCTTCGACAAGCAGTTCGTGCGCGACTGGCTGGAGTCCACCGGTTGGAACAAGCAGCCACCGGCACCGGCCGTGCCGGCCGAGGTGGCGCAGAAGACCGCCGACAAGTACCGCGAAGCCCTGACGCGGCTGACGGCCTGAGCGCCGAGCGGACCGAAGTGAAGAGGCGCCCAGGCGCCTCTTTTTCTTTTGCCGGCGGGTTGAAAGCGCTGCCGCGCGCCGCGTTCTGCCCTTGCCGGGCCGAACAGAATTCGCAAGCATCTGAAACTGTGCGAAAAAATCGCTCAGTGGGCTTCGCCAAAAGCGCATGTGCTGTTATCATGCGCGCCGCCACGGGAAGATGCCGGAGTGGCCGAACGGGACGGATTCGAAATCCGTTGTATCAGCGATGGTACCTAGGGTTCAAATCCCTATCTTCCCGCCATATCGCAACACCTGAGCCCCTGTATTTCCTCGTGAAGTCAGGGGCTTTTGCGTTTCCAGGGCTTGGCATTGTTGAGGCGGGCCCGCGTGAGCATGCATTGCCAGCCTTTGCGCTGTGGCCAGGTTTGCCTTCATCGTCGATTCTGCTTGCGCCAGAAACAGAAAACCCCCGAAGCCGAAACTTCAGGGGTTGTCTATTTCTGCGGCTATAGCTCTATTTGCGTCGCCATTGCCCCTGGAGCTGGATGTACTGGCCGGGCGGGGTCTTTTCCAGGGCTTTCTGCCCGGCGATGGCTTCCACGTCGCCGAGCTTGATGCCGTTCTCGTTGGCCAGGCGCTGGTATTCGGCGCGCCGGGCCTGGTTGATCAGCCGGGCGATTTCGCTGGCCTGGCCCCCGGGCTTGACCACGCCGAGGTAACCGTTGGCCATCTCGCCGAGCTGGCCGCTGGCCTTGGCCGGGCCGAGGGCGGACATGGCTTCGTTGAGGCTCAGGGCCATGGCCGGCAGGCTCAGGCTGAGCAGCAGTAGCAGGCTGGCAATGCGTCTAGGCAGGTTCATGACGGCGCTCCTCAAAACAGTCCGCTGGACTCGCTGAACATGTCGTCCAGGGCTTTGTCCACCTTGATGTAGATTTCGTGTTCGATCTTCACGTTGAGATTGATGTTGATTGGCTCCTTGGGCGCCGTCAGCTGCACGGTCGGGGTGCAGGCTGCGTTCAGCAGGCCCAAGAGCAAGATCGCTAGACAGATCTGCACGCGCATGGCGCGTCCTCCTTCAAGGCTCCAGTGGAGCGGCTTTGGCGTTGCGTTTCAGTATGCGTTGCTGCACTCGCCGACGGATGATTTCGTTCACCTTATCGGTCAATTGCAGGCTGGCCAAGAGCGAGGGGATGTCTTCTTCCAGGTTGATGTTGAAATGAATCGGCCGGCCCTGCTCGATGGCCGGGTTCTGGCCTTCCAGGCGCATGCTCAGCAGCAACTTGCCCTGGGGATCGTAGTCCACCTGGCTGCGCAGCGTGGTGAAGTGGAAGTCTTCCAGTGACTGGGTCACCAGCTGCATGGTGGGGTTGCTGCTTCCCAGTGCCCTGATGCGTTCGGAGCGCAGTTGCAGGTGGCCGCCGGGGTTGCGGGCGGCGATTCGGCCGCGGTCGACCTGGATGCCGTGCCGGCTCAGGCGCAGCGGTAGATGGCCGTCGAAGGTGCCGCTGCCGGCCAGCCCCTCGGCGGGATAGAGGGTGAACAGCCGCCTCAGTTGCAGGCCGCGCAGTTCCACGGGGATCAGCAGTGGCGTCTCCGTCAGCTTCCACTGATTGGCCGCGACGTGGACGCTGCCGCCCATCAGCCCAGCCTGGGCCAGGCGCAGGTTCAGCTGGCCCAGCTCCGGTCGCTCGATGGACGCGCTGTAGTCGGCCTGCAGCTGCAGCGGGCCGATGGGAATGCCCGGATTGGCTTCCTTCAGGCGCAGATCGCTCAGTGCTACCTGGAGGCGGCCATGGTCCAGGCTGATCTGCGTGCGCGCGTCGAGGCCGCTGAGGGCGGTGCGGTCGTAGATGCCGGCCAGGTCTTTGCCGGTCAACTCAAGCTTCAGGTCGGGCCAGTCGTGGCCGGGGGCGAGGTCGATTACCGCGTCGGCGCTCACGCGGCCCTGGTTCAGCTCGAGTAGCGCCGGCCAGTGCGCCAGGGTCGTGGCCAGCGGGTTGCCCGCGCGCAGGAACAGTTCCGGCAGCTGAGCGTGGGCGTGCAGGCCGCGCTCGGAGTCGTAGCGCAGCTGCAGGGGCAGCTTGAGGTCCGAGTCCGCCGACAGCTCGCCGCTCGACTCGAGCCGCTCTTCGGCCAGCTCCACTCGACCCTGCCAGCGCCAGCCCTGGGGCTTCAGGGCGGCGTGCAGCAGGCTTTCGACATCTATGGAGGCGGGGCCCTGCAGGTGCCAGTCGGACGCATCGCCGTTGTGCAGGCGTGCGCCCAGCTGCAGGCCGCCGAGGTTGGCGCGCAGGCGCCGCAGTTGCAGGTCGCGGCCGGCCACTCTGTCGAGGCTGAGTGCGGAGCCCCGTTGCAGCTCGATACGCAACTGCTCGGGGTCCAGGTAGCCGTTGAAGCGCAGGTCGGCCTTGGTCTTGTGCAGCGTCCAATTCCCCTGGGTGAGCCGTGGGCTGCTGGCGCTGAGTTGCACGTCGGCGAACTGCGCGGCCCAGGGCGGCGCGTTGGCCAGTGCCAGTTGACCCCGCAGTTCGAGTGGTGTCGGGCCCTGACTGTGCAGACGGAAAGCCAGGGGCAGGGAGCGCTCGGCCAGATTGCTCGGCAGCGGGCCCAACGGCTCGCCTGCCTCCAGCTGCAGGCGCAGCGAATCGGCGCGCAGCGCGGCCGGGAGTCTCTGTTGCTGGTCCGGCAGTGGTTGCTGCAACACCAGTTCGGCGCTCAGTTGTTCGGCGTACCAGCGGCCATCGAGGCCGCGCAGGCCCAGGCCGAGCTCGCCCTGCAACTGGCCGATTCCCGGGATGGCCCAGGGTTCGGCGAGCGCGCCGTTGGCCGTGATATGGCCCGTGGCGCGGCGCAACAGGTTGATGTCCAGATCGCCGCGGGGCAGCTGCAGCTGCCAGCTGGCGGCAAGCTGCACGGTACTCGGTGCGGCGGCCGGCGCCGCGTCCATGGGCAGTAGCCAGTCCCTCAGCCACTCGCGCAGCGCCGTGGCTTCGTCCAGTGTCGGTGCCGACAGCTCGCCGCGCCACAGCGTGCCATCGGCATTGTCCTGCAGGCGGCTGTGCAGGCTGAGCTGGGGGCGGTCGTTGACCGCCAGGGCCAGCTGCAGCTCGGTCGCATCGGCAACGCTTTGAATCCGGCCCTCGAGGTTGAGGCGAGTGGCGTCGCTGGCGAGATTGAGGCGCAGGTCCAGCGCGCCTGCTGAGACCGCCGAGCGGCTCTGCTGGAGGTCGCCGCGCAGCTGGCAGCGGCCCTTGGCGCAGGGCAGGTCGATGAGCAGCTCGTCGATGCTCAGGCTCAGGGGCAGGATGGCGAGCGCTTCGCCGAGCGCCTTCAGGTCCAGTCTCCGCGCCGGCGTACTGGCGGCGTGCTCCGTTACCGGGTGCCAGGCCATCGACAGTCGCTCGGCGCGAACCTGTTGGACGTAGGGCGGTTGCAGGCCGAACTGACCCCAACCCAGGTGCAGGCGCTCGATTCGCAGTTGCAACTGGCCGGCCGGACTCTGTTGCAGCAGCTCGAGTCGGCCCAGGTGCAGGCCATCCAGGGCCAGGCGCGGGGCTTGCCAGTCGAGGTGCTGGACATGCTGACGCTCGAGCAGGCGCCCCAGGCTGAAGTAGCCGTAGCCGCCGAGCAGCATCAGCACGAGCAGCAAGCAGAGGAATCGCAGCCAGGTGCGCCGGCTGATCATGGGCACTGATCCATCGCGTGAGGGTCTCCGGGGACGTTAACCCAAGGGCCCCTGGCTGCCAATCGGCTTCTCGGTCTGTTTGTGCGTTTGCATCATTAGGTATTAAGATTGATCTAAATAGATCACAGAGGTCGAGGGTCATGAGCGCACTTGTCCGACCCCATGCAGATGCCGATGCGGTGCTGGCCAAGGCCCTGCTCAATACCCGCGAGCAGCTGGGGCTGACGCAGCAGGAACTGGCCGACATAGTCGGCGTGCACCGCACGGCGATCAGTCGCTGGGCCGACGGTGGCCTGCGTCCGCAGAGCAAGACCGGCGAGCTGGCGCTGCTGCTGATCCGGGTCTATCGCGCGCTGTTTGCCCTGTTTGGCGGCAATCTGCAGGACATGCGGCACTTCCTGCGCACCGACAATCGTCATCTGGCCGGCGTGCCGCTGGAGCTGATGGGCCAGGTGCAGGGGCTGGTGCATGTGGTGGAGTATCTGGACGCGATCCGCGGCAAGGTCTGAGCACCGCGCCGAGCGCCGCATGCTGGGCTGTGTCACCCGGCCGGGAGCGGGCCGAGAACAATAAGGAAGAGTCGCCATGGACATCTGGCAAGAATGTCGCGGGGTCGAACAGGTCGCGCCCCTGCGCGGGCGTCTGGTGCGCCTGGTTGAGAGTCAGGAACAGGTCGCCACGCTGCAACTGGTGGATAACCTGAGCGAGCAGGCGCTGCTCGAGGAGTTGCTGGAAAGCAGCAAGCCGCCGCTGCCGCGTGGTGCCGAGGCGCTGCATTACCTGCTGAAAACCCCGTTTCGCTACCCGCCTTTGCGCTGGGGCTCGCGCTTCGGCACGCGCCAGGAGCCGAGCCTGTTCTACGCGGCGCTGGGCCTGGAGACCGCCATGGCGGAGGCCGCCTACTACCGCTTCGTGCTGCTGGACGGCATGGCCAGCGCACCGCCAAGCGGGCGTGTGCTGTCCGAGCACGCCTCGTTCGAGGCGCGTTATCAGGTCGCGCGCGGCATCCGCCTGCAGCGGCCGCCGTTCAACCGCTTTCAGCGCGAGCTGAGCCACCCGAGCGACTATCGCGCCACTCAGGCCCTGGGCGCGAGCATGCGCGCGGCCGGGGTGGAGGCCTTCGAGTATCGCTCCGCCCGCTGCCCGCTGGGTGGCAGCAACGTCGCGCTCTATGCGCCGGCGGCCCTGGCGGAAAAGCGACCGCGCAACCTGCTGCCCTGGTTGTGCGAAACCACCCGCAGCTATGTGGCGTTCAAGCACGCCCAGGCGCCCGACACGCCGCGGATGTTCCAGCTGGAGGACTACCTGATCGAAGGGCGCTTGCCCTTGCCGGCCTGAGCGATTGAGTCGCCGCGCACCAGGGTGAAGCAGGGTTGAGTCGCGGCTGCGGCCATCTACCGCAGGTCCGCGCCAGGGCCTGCGTTTGCCGCAGGCTGCGAGGGGGCTCGGGCTGGTAGGCAGCGCTGCGAACAGGGCCCGCAGGAGCCTGCCCCGGGTGGTTCGTTTTTGCCCTGCGAGCGCTCTGAAACGGGGCGTTGGCCGGGCTTGGCGAAAGACTTGTGCACATTTGCAAGGCGTCTTGTCAAGGCGGAATTAATCTTCGACGTAAACCCTTGATTCTCCGTGTGGATTCTATAAGTCAATGAAAAATATGATTTTTTCTGGTTGGTGAAAAAATCGTCAGTTTGACCTGAGGCCTTGTTTCATGGGTGATTGGGGCGCTTTCGCCCATGTTGTCCACTGAGTTATCCACAGCTTCTGTGGATTGTCGGAGGATGCTTTCGGCCAGCTCGAAGAGCCCCTGTTGCAAGGCTTTACCTCGGCGAAAAAAAGAGTAGAGTGGCGCGCCTTTCTTGCCGCCACTGCCGCTGTTCTCCTTATGTCTCGCGCTCTGCCTCGCCTGCCAGCCGAATCCTCGTCCAATCGTCCGCGCCTGCCGCTGCGTGTCGCCCTGTGGCTGCTGGACAGCCCGCGCCTGGGCCACGCGCCCAGCGTCAAGCGCTTCGCCGGCCATCTGCTCAAGCAGCCGGCGCGTCAGGGGGTGGTGCAGGCACAGAGTCGTCTGGGCCAGATGCTCTGCCGCGACTGCGACAATACCCGCGACCGGCGCATCGGCCTGGAACTGCTGCGTCAGGCCGCGCGTGCCGGCGATCGCCGCGCCCAGCTGGAGCTTGGCCGCTTCTACAGCCAGCCGCGCAGCCATGAGCCGCAGCAGGCTCGCCACTGGCTGGAGCTCGCCGCCGGGCAGGGCTCCCACGAGGCCAGGCGCCTGCTGAACGGCCTCTGAGCCGCGCCTGACCACCCCCGCGCACGGCTGGTTATACTCCCCGGCAATCTTGCGCGGAGCCGCTTATGCCCATCGATCCCTCTTCAATGTTGCCGGCCGTGCTGTTCGGTGTCGTCGCCGCGGGTCTGCCCGCGCTGGCGTTGGCCTGGGCGCTGCAGCGTCGCGCCGCCGAGGCGCGCCTGCAGTGCAGCCTGTTGCAGGAGCGCCTGAGCGCAGCCCAGCTGGCCCAGGCCGGCCTCGGCGCCCAGCTCGATGCCTGTCGCCAGGAGGTCTCGGAGATCGTCGAGATCAAGGCCGACCAGCAGGCCGAACTGGCCGCCCTGCGCCGCGAGACCGAGTTGCTGCAGCACGAGCGGCAGGTTGCCCGGGAAGCGGCCCAGGCCTGGCACGCGCAACGCGAACAGCAGGAGGCCGAGCTGCGCCGGCTGGGCGCCGAGAAGGCGGCCCTGAGTGCCGAGTTGCACGAGCAGCAGGGCAGCCACCAGCAGCGTCTGGCAGACCTGCAGGGCTCGCGTGACGAGCTGCGCGCGCAGTTCGCCGAGCTGGCCGGGAAGATCTTCGACGAGCGCGAGCAGCGCTTCGCCGAAACCAGCCAGCAGCGTCTCGGTCAGCTGCTCGATCCGCTCAAGGAGCGTATCCAGGCCTTCGAGAAACGCGTCGAGGAAAGCTATCAGCAGGAAGCGCGCGAGCGCTTCTCCCTGGGCAAGGAACTGGAGCGCCTGCAGCAGCTCAATCAGCGCCTGGGCGACGAGGCAATGACGCTGAGTCGCGCCCTGAAGGGGCAGAAGACCCAGGGCAACTGGGGCGAGCTGGTGCTGGAGCGGGTGCTGGAGCACGCGGGTCTGGAGAAGGGCCGCGAGTACCAGACCCAGGTCAGCCTGAAGAGCGCCGAGGGCGAGCGCTTCCAGCCGGACGTGCTGATCCAGTTGCCCGGCGACAAGCAGGTGGTGGTGGACGCCAAGGTCAGCCTGACGGCCTACCAGCAGTTCGTCGGCGCCGACGACGAGGCGGCCCGTCAGCAGGCCCTGAAGCAGCATGTGCAGTCGCTGCGCGCTCATCTCAAGGGCCTGTCGCTGAAGGACTACCAGCGCCTGGAAGGCCTGCACAGCCTGGATTTCGTCCTGCTCTTCGTGCCGATAGAGGCCGCCTTCGCCGCCGCCCTGCAGGCCGACCCGGGGCTGTTCCAGGAGGCCTTCGAGCAGAACATCGTGATCGTCAGCCCGACCACCCTGCTGGCCACCCTGCGGGTGATCGACAGCCTCTGGCGCCAGGAGCGGCAGAGCCAGAACGCCCGCGAGATCGCCGAGCGCGCCGGCGCGCTGTACGACAAGTTCGTCGCCTTCATCCAGGATCTCGACGAGATGGGCGCTCGCCTGCAGCAACTGGACAAGGCCTATGCGGCCGCACGCAACAAGCTGTGCGATGGCCGCGGCAATATCATCAGCCGCGTGGAGAACCTCAAACTGCTCGGTGCGCGGGCCAGCAAGAGCCTGCCGGCCGAGTTGCTCGAGCAGGCCGCCGGTGTGCCGCTGCTGGATGGGGTCGGCGACGACTGAGGGCGTTAGATCAGCAGCAGGATCAGCAGCCCGGCGCACAGGCCGGCGGCCATCACCGGCAGGGTGCGCAGGGCCAGTTCGCGCCCGCCGATCAGGGCGATGAGCAGGCCCTTGGCCAGGCTGTTGCTCAGGGTGGCGAGGAAGATGCCGCGCACCGCCACCTCGGCGCTCAGTTCGCTGCGGGCACTGCGGGCCAGGGACAGGGTGATGGCGTCGACGTCCGCCAGCCCGGAGAGCAGCGCCACCAGGTACACACCGGCATCGCCGAACCAGCGCCGCGCCCCCTCGACGACGAACAGGATCGCCACCAGCAGCGCGGCGAAGCGCAGCGCCGGGCCGAGCTCGAAGGGGTTCTTCAGCGGCGGCTCGGCCTTTTCCGTTGGCGCCGGGTTGCCCTGCATGGTGTAGGCCAGGGCGCCGCCGGCGTACACCAGCATGGCGGCGCTCAGGGGCCAGAGCAGTTGCGGCAGCAGCTGGGCGTTGACCAGGCTGACCTCCAGCAGCACCCGCGGGAACATCAGCGCCGAGGTGGCCAGCAGGCCGCAGGCGATGATGGCGCGCAACTCGCGGGCGCGGTCGAGGCGGGCCAGAGTGATGGTCATTGCCGTGGAGGAGACCACACCGCCGAGCAGCGCGGTGATCAGCAGGCCTTGGCGGGTGCCGGCCAGACGAATCGCCATGTAGGCGACGAAGCCCATCCCGGCGATCAGTACCACCATCCACCAGGTGACGTAGGGGTTGAATACCTGCCAGGGCCCGTAGCTTTGATTGGGCAGGGCCGGCAACAGCACCAGGGAGATGAACAGCAGCTTCAGGGCGCCGGACAGCTCGAGTTCGCTCAGCCGATGCAGCGAGCCGTGCAGCACCTGTTTGAGGCTCAGCAACAGGGCCACCGCCACGGCGCCGGCGGCGGCCAGTTGCGGATGGCCGGCGACCGCCAGGCTGCCGAGCAGGAAGGTGGTGAGCAGTGCCACCTCGCTGGTCATGCCCATGTCGCCGTGGCGCCTCAGTTCGCCAAAATAGGCGGCGATCACTAGGGCGCAGAAGCCGGCGAAGATCGATGCCCAGGCGATGACCCCGAGGCGCTCGCCGAGCAGTTCGGCCAGGCCGCCGAGCAGGCCGCACAGGGCGAAGGTGCGGATGCCGGCGGAGAAGCGGCCGTCCTCCAGGTCGCGCTGCTGCCAGCCGCGCTCGGCACCGATCAGCAGGCCGACCGCCAGGGCGCTGGCCAGGTTCAATAGGGTGTCGAGGGCATCGGGCACGGCGCGTCCTTGAGCGGGGGCATCATGCAAGCAGTCTAGCCAGCGGCCGGCGAGCGCATGTTGCGCGAGGTCAAGGCGCGCGGCTCAGCGCAGGCTCAGGTGGCGGCTCAGCAACGCGCGCAGGGCCGCCGGCTTGACCGGCTTGGCCAGGTAGTCGAGGCCGGCGGCATGCACCTCGGCGATCAGCTCGGCGCGACCGTCGGCGCTGATCACCACGCCGGGTACCGGCTCGCCCAGGCGGGTGCGCAGCCAGGCCATCAGCTCGGTGCCGGTCTCGCCCTCGTCGAGGTGATAGTCGACCAAGGCCAGCTGCGGACGCACGTCCTCGCTGAGCAGGTGCTCGCATTCCAGGCGGTTGCGCGCCGTCCACACCTGGCAGCCCCAGCGCGACAGCAGGCTGTGCATGCCGGCGAGGATGCTGTCCTCGTTGTCGATGCAGATGACCTGGGAGCCGCTCAAGGGCTGGCCATTGATCTCGGCCGGGGCGCGTTGCGGCGCGGCCGCCGGCAGGCGCGCCAGCGGCACGCTGACGCTGAACACGCTGCCCTTGCCCGGCCAGGAGCGAACCTGCAGCGGATGCTCGAGTACCCGACACAGGCCGTCGGCGATCGCCAGGCCGAGACCCAGGCCTTTCTCCGCGCGGGTCTGGTGGCTGTCTAGGCGCTTGAACTCCTCGAAGATCACCTTGCGCTTGTCCTCGGGGATGCCCGGGCCGCGGTCCCAGACCTCCAGGCGCAGCTGCCCGCCCTGGCGGCGCACGCCGAGCAGCACCCGCCCCTTGGCATAGCGGAAGGCGTTGGTGAGGAAGTTCTGCAGCACCCGGCGCAGCAGCTTGATGTCGCTGTCGATGCGCAGGCGGCTGCCGCGTACGCGGAAGTCGACGCCCTGCTCGGCGGCCAGGGCCTTGAACTCGGCGCCCAGGGTGTCGAACAGGTTGCTCAGGGCGAAGGGATTTCGTTCCGGGGTGACCCGCCCGCTTTCCAGGCGCGAGATGTCCAGCAGGTCGGTGATCAGGTCCTCGGCCGAGCGCAGCGAGCTGTCGAGGTGGCGCACCAGCTCCTGGGCCTCGCGCGGCAGCGCATCGTCCTGGTGGGAGAGGGCGGCGGAGAACAGCCGGGCCGCGTTCAGCGGCTGCATCAGGTCATGGCTGACCGCGGCGAGGAAGCGGGTCTTCGACTGGTTGGCGCCCTCGGCGCGGGCCTTGGCCTCGCTCAGCGCCTGGTTCAGCTGCGACAGCTCGAAGGTACGCTCGGCCACGCGCTGCTCCAGGCCTTCGTTGGCGGCCTTGAGGGCGCGCTCGGCCTCGCGGAACTCGGTGATGTCGGTGAAGCTCATGACGAAGCCACCACCGGGCATGGGGTTGCCGATCAGTTCGATGACCCGGCCGTTGGGGAACAGCCGCTCGTACTTGTGCGCGGTGCCCTGGCGCATCCAGTGCAGGCGTCTGGCGACGTTCTCCTCGATGTCGAGGTCGCCTTTGCCGAGCATGCCGCGCTCGGCATTGAAGCGGATGATCTCGGCGATCGGCCGGCCGACGTAGATCATGCCGTCCGGGTAGTCGAACAGTTCCAGGTAGCGGTGGTTCCAGGCCACCAGGCGCAGGGACTGGTCGACCACGCTGATGCCCTGGGTGATGTTCTCGATCGCCCCCTGCAGCAGTGCGCGGTTGAATTGCAGCACCTCGCTGGCTTCGCCGACGATGCGCACCACATCCTCGACCTGCATCTCCCGGCCCTCGATGGCCGCCTTGACCACCGCACGGGTCGAGGAGGCGCCCAGCACGCCGGCCAGCAGGCGTTCGGTGTGGGCGATCCAGTCGCCGTTGGCCGGCTGGTCGAGGTCGAGCTCCTGGCCCTGGCGTGCGGCGAAGCGCTGGAAGCTCTGCCGCGCCCGCTCTTCGCCGACGAAGCGGCTGGCCAGCAGCAGCAGGTCGTCGACCTGCACCGCCAGCAGGCTGCGGTTGCTCGGCTTGGCGCCGAAGTCATGGCCGATGAAGCGCCCGGCCTGCCAGTGCTCGGCCACCCGGGTTCGGGAAAAGTAGGAAACCCCGGCGAACAGCAGGAAGTTGCCGGCCAGCGACAGCACCACGCCACGGGTCAGGGGATCGACCTCGAAGCCCAGCGGCGCGTAGAGCAGCCCGTGCAGGCCGGGCAGGCTCTCCAGCGGCCAGCCGAGGCTACGCGCCACCAGCGGCATGATCAGGGTGTAGAACCACAGCAGGGAGCCGACGCCCAGTCCGGCGAACACCCCGCGGCGGTTGGCCTGCTTCCACACCAGGGCGCCGAACATGGCCGGGCCCATCTGGCCGATGGCGGCGAACGACACCTGGCCGATGGTCGCCAGGCTGACGCCTTCGCCGAGCAGGCGGTAGCACACATAGGCCAGCAGCAGGATCAGCACGATGCTCACCCGCCGGGCCGTGAGCATCCAGTGGCGGAAGGCCTCGAACGGCCGTTCGGTGTTCTGTCGGCGCAGCAGCCAGGGCAGCAGCATGTCGTTGGAGATCATGGTCGACAGCGCCACCGAGGCGACGATGACCATGCCGGTGGCCGCCGAGGCGCCCCCGATGAAGGCCAGCAGGGCCAGGGTCGGGTAGGCCTGGGCCAGCGGCAGGCTGATGACGAAGGAGTCCGGGCTGACCCCGGCCGGCAGCAGCATCTGGCCGGCCAGGGCGATGGGCACGACGAACAGCGCCGCCAGCACCAGGTAGGCGGGAAACACCCAGCGCGCCAGGCGCAGGTCATTCGGGTCGATGTTCTCCACCACGGCGACATGGAACTGCCGCGGCAGGCAGACGATGGCGATCATCGCCACCGCGGTCTGCACCAGCATCGCGGGCCAGTTCACCGCCTCGGCCCAGAACGTCGTCAGCTCGGGGGTGACCTTGGCCTGGCCGAGCAGGTCGTCGAAGCCGTTGTACAGGCCGTAGGTGACGAAGGCGCCGACGGCGAGGAAGGCCAGCAGCTTGACCAGCGACTCGAAGGCAATCGCCAGGACCATGCCGCGGTGGTGCTCGGTGGCGTCCAGGTTGCGCGTGCCGAACAGGATGGCGAACAGCGCCAGGACCATGGAGACGATCAGCGCGGTGTCCTGGGCGCGGGTTTCGGCGGACTCGGCGCCGGTGTCGATCAGCAGGTTGACCCCGAGGACGATGCCCTTGAGTTGCAGGGCGATATAGGGCAGCACCCCGACCAGGTAGATCAGCGCCACCACCACGGCCAGCGCCTGCGACTTGCCGTAGCGGGCGGCGATGAAGTCGGAGATCGAGGTGATGTTCTCCTGCTTGCTGATCATCACCATCTTCTGCAGCACCCAGGGCGCGCCCAGCAGCAGCAGGATCGGCCCGAGGTAGATCGGCAGGAACGACCAGAGCTGCTCGGCGGACTGGCCGACCGCGCCGAAGAAGGTCCAGCTGGTGCAGTACACCGCCAGCGACAGGCTGTAGACCCAGGCGCGCATCCGCGGCGGCAGGGGCGTGCTGCGGCGATCGCCATAGAAGGCAATGGCGAACAGGATGGCCATGTAGATCAGGGCGACCGCGGCGATCAGCCCGCTGGACAACGACATGTACACTCCGGCGAAAACAGTGGGGGCTCATCGATCCTGGTCATCCGGGCCGATCGAGCGGCAACCCCGAAGCTGGCGATACTTCTATGAGTCCGCACAGTGTCGCAGCAAAGCCCTCCGGCGTCAGGTGCGACCAAGGTCGCAGCCCGTCGGCCAGATGGCGGCTCGGGGCAGCGGGCCGGCAATTGTGCGCGGCAGCCTGCCCTGTTAGCGTGGGCCGCCTGCGTCCATGTGCGAGGAGGGAGCCGTGTTCAAGCCGCAGTTGATTACCCTGCAGCGTGGCGCGCTGCGCATCGAGCCGATGCTCGACGCCGATATCCCGGCGCTGGTGGCCCTGGCCGAGGCCAACCGTCAGGAGCTGCTCTATATGAGCGGTGCCCAGCGCCTCGACTGGTATCGCCAGGGTCTGCTGGAGCAGCGCGAGGGCAAGGCCCTGGCGTTCGTCATTCGCCTCGGCGAGCGGCTGGTCGGCACCACCCGCTTCGGCGACTTCATGCCGGCTCTGCCGGCGGCCGAGATCGGCTGGACCTGGCTCGACCGCAGCCAGCACGGCAGTGGGCTGAACGGCATGATCAAGTACCTGATGCTGCGCCATGCGTTCGAGAGCTGGCGCATGGTTCGCGTGCAGTTGAAAACCGCAGCGAGCAACCTGCGTTCGCAGCGCGCCATCGAGAAGCTCGGCGCCCAGCGCGAGGGCGTGCTGCGCAATCACCGACGCCTGGCCGATGGGCGCCTGGACGACAGCGTGCTGTACAGCATCACCGACCAGCAGTGGCCGCAGGTAAAACGACAACTGGAGGCGCGCTTCGGCGCGTGAAGCATGGAAGAGCTGGGACTGCAGAACCTTCAAGATCGCGCGCTCTGCCGAGGATATCCTGGCGGGTCAGGAGGGGAGTACCGATGACCCGCGCGCAAGTCTTTCTATTCGGTAGCCGCGACAGCATTCCGATGATCGTCGGCATTCTGCCGTTCGGGCTGATCTACGGCGCCCTGGCCAGCGTCGCCGGGCTCAGCCTGTGGCAGGCCCTGGGCATGTCCCTGCTGGTGTACGCCGGCTCCGCGCAGTTCATCGCCATCAGCCTGCTGACCCTGGGCACCGGGGCGGCAGTGATTCTCCTCACCACCCTGGTCGTCAATCTGCGCCACGTGCTCTACAGCGCGGCCTTGCAGCCCTATGTCGGGCCGTTGCGGCAGCGCTGGCGCTTGCCCCTGGCCTTCGGCCTGACCGACGAAACCTTCGCCGTGGTGCAGCGCCGCTACCTGGCCCGTGGCATGGACGGGCATGGCCAGTGGTATCACGCCGGGGTGGGCCTGGCGCTGTACCTGTCCTGGGTCGGCAGTTCGCTGGCCGGCATCCTGTTCGGCCAGAGTGTGCCGAACCTGGCTGGCTGGGGGCTGGACTTCGCCATGCTGGCGACCTTTATCGGCATCGTGGTGCCGGCGCTGCGCAATCGCCCGCAGATCGCGGCGGCGCTGGTGGCCGGCGCGGTGGCGCTGCTGTGCCACGCCTGGCCCTACAAGCTCGGGCTGATGGCCGCCGCGTTCAGCGGCATCGTCGTTGGCGTCGCCCTGGAGCGCCGGGCGAAGGGCGAGCTGACCGAGGAGGGCGCCTGATGCAGATCTGGATGCTGATTCTCGGCATGGCGCTGATCACCTTCGCCATCCGCTACAGCCTGTTCGCCTTTCCCGAGCTGCGCTTCCCGCCGCTGGTGCGCCAGGGCCTGCACTACGTGCCGACCGCGGTGCTCACCGCCATCGTGCTGCCCGGCATGCTGCTGCCCGATGGCCAGCACTGGGCGTTGCGCCTGGATAACGCCTACCTGCTGGGCGGCCTGGCGGCTATCGCGATTGCCGCGCTCAGTCGCCACCTGTTGGCGACCATAGGCGGCGGGCTGCTGGTGTTCTTCCTGCTGCGCTGGGCATTCGGCCAGTTGCCGCTCTGAACGCGGAATTTTGGCCGAAGGAGTGGCAAAACTCGTCGAATCCTGTGGCTTTCCCCAGGGCTGTTGCAGTCCAATGCTGGACGACCCGATTAGGTCATAGAAGACAGGTACACGGACGATGACCCCAGATTCGCAATTCACCCTGCTCGGTAAAAAGCGTTTCCTGCCGTTCTTCCTTACCCAGCTGCTCGGCGCCTTCAACGACAACATCTTCAAGCAGTCGCTGATCCTTGCGATCCTCTACAAGCTCAGCTCCGGCGCGGACAAGAGCCTGCTGGTCAACCTCTGTGCGCTGCTGTTCATCCTGCCGTTCTTCCTGTTCTCGGCGCTCGGTGGGCAGTTCGGCGAGAAGTTCGCCAAGGACGCGCTGATCCGCGCGATCAAGTTCGCCGAGATCCTGATCATGCTCGCCGGCGCCGCCGGGGTGCTGCTCGACAGCCTGCCGCTGATGCTCGCCGTGCTGTTCTGCATGGGCACCCAGTCGGCGCTGTTCGGGCCGGTGAAGTACTCGATCCTGCCGCAGCACCTGCGCGAGGAGGAGCTGGTCGGCGGCAACGCCCTGGTGGAAATGGGCACCTTCCTGGCCATCCTCGCCGGCACCATAGGCGCCGGCATCATCATGGCCGGTAGCGACTATGCGCAGATCGTCGCCGCCTCGGTGGTGACGGTGGCGGTGCTCGGCTATCTGGCCAGCCGCGCCATTCCGCGGGCCCATGCGGCCATGCCGGAACTGGCGCTGGACTGGAACATCTTCCGCCAGTCCTGGCGGATCATGCGCCTGGGGCTGGTCGAGCAGAAGGTCTCGGTGTCGCGCTCGCTGCTCGGCAACTCCTGGTTCTGGTTTCTCGGCGCGGTCTACCTGACGCAGATCCCGGCCTACGCCAAGGACTGGCTGCATGGCGACGAAAGCGTGGTGACGCTGATTCTCACGGTGTTTTCCCTGGGGATAGGCCTGGGCTCGATGCTCTGCGAGCGGATGAGCGGGCACAAGGTGGAAATCGGCCTGGTGCCCTTCGGCTCGATCGGCCTGACCCTGTTCGGCATCCTGTTGTGGTGGCATTCCGGCGACTTCGTCCAGGGCGCCGAGCCCCACGACTGGCTGGCCCTGCTGCAGTTCGCCCAGGCCTGGTGGGTGCTCGGGGCGATCCTCGGCATCGGCCTGTTCGGCGGCTTCTACATCGTGCCGCTGTACGCGCTGATCCAGTCGCGCACGGTGGAGCAGGAGCGGGCGCGGGTGATCGCCGCCAACAACATCCTCAACGCGCTGTTCATGGTGATCTCGGCGCTCGTCTCGATCCTCTTTCTCAGCGTCGCCGAGCTGTCGATTCCGCAGCTGTTCCTGGCCATCTCGCTGATGAACGTCGCGGTCAACAGCTACATCTTCAAGATCGTCCCCGAGTTCAGCATGCGCTTCCTGATCTGGCTGCTGGGCCACTCGATGTACCGGGTCGAGCACAAGGGGCTGGAGGCCATCCCGGACGAGGGCGCGGCGGTGCTGGTGTGCAACCACGTGTCCTTCGTCGACGCGCTGCTGATCGGTGGCGCGGTGCGCCGGCCGGTGCGTTTCGTCATGTACTACAAGATCTACAACCTGCCGGTGCTGAACTTCATCTTCCGCACCGCCGGCACCGTGCCGATCGCCGGGCGCAGCGAGGATCTGCTGGTGTACGACGCGGCGTTCAAGAAGATCGCCGAGTACCTGCGCAACGGCGAGCTGGTGTGCATCTTCCCGGAGGGCAAGCTGACCGGCGACGGCGAGATCAACGAATTCAAGAGCGGCATCGAGCGCATCCTCAAGGAAAACCCGGTGCCGGTGATTCCCATGGCGCTGCAGGGGCTGTGGGGCAGCTTCTTCAGTCGCGATCCGAAGCGGGCGCCATTTCGCCGGGTATGGTCGCGCATCGGCCTGGTCGCCGGTGCGCCGCTCGAGCCGCAGGCGGCGGACCGCCAGCGGCTGCAGGCCCAGGTGGCCGAGCTGCGCGGCGAGGTGCGCTGACCCGCAGAAGCCCGCTGGGTGGCGGGCTTCTCCTGCGTCAGTGACTGAGCTTGAGGCCGAGCAGGCCGCAGAGAATCAGCGCCACGCTGGCCAGGCGCACCAGCGCCATGGATTCACCGAACAGGATGATCCCGGCGATCACCGTGCCGAGCGCGCCGACACCGGTCCAGATGGCGTAGGCAGTGCCCAGGGGTAATTCCTTCATGGCCAGGCCGAGCAGCGCCAGGCTGACGATCATCGCCGCGACGGTGAGCAGGGTGGGCAGGGGGCGGGTGAAACCATCGCTGTACTTCAGGCCGACGGCCCAGCCGACTTCGAACAGGCCGGCGAAAAACAGAATGATCCAGGACATAGGCACCTCCGAGGGTTGGCAAAGGCTAGGGGCCGTCCCCGGATGGTCACTCGTGGAGTGCTGAGGTCGTCCTCAGGCTGCTGGCTATTGTGCACGGCCGGGCCGCCGGGGCAAGCCGCCGTGGACCGGCGGATGCCCCGAGGGCGGAGGCGATCAGATGCCCTGGGGGATCTCTTCGCCGCCCAGTGCCTCGAACAGCGCCGGGAGGAATTCGACGAAGGTCAGCATCATCAGGGTGAAGCTGGCATCCAGCTGGCCGAGGGCGTCATCGCCGCCGTCCTGCTCGGCCTGGTCCTGCAGCAGGTCCTCGAAGCGCAGGCGCTTGATCACCAGCTTGTCGTCGAGGACGAAGGACAGCTTGTCCTGCCAGCCCAGGGACAGTTGGGTGACCTGTTTGCCGGCGCTCAGGTGCAACTGGATCTCGTCGCTGGTCAGGTCCTGGCGCTTGCAGCGCACCACGCCGCCATCCTCATGGGTGTCGCGCAGCTCGCACTCGTCCAGCACATGGAAGTCGGCGGCGGCCTGCTGCGCCTTGACCCAGTCGGTCATGGTCGCGCTCGGCGCGATCTTCACCGTCAGCGGTCGCACCGGCAGCGAGCCGATGGCCTCGCGCAGGGTCGACAGCAGGTCCTCGGCGCGCTTGGGGCTTGCGGCATCGACCAGGATCAGACCCTGGGCCGGGGCGATGGCGGCGAAGGTCGCCGACTTGCGGATGAAGGCGCGCGGCAGGAAGGTCTGCACGATCTCGTCCTTGAGCTGGTCGCGTTCCTTCTTGTAGACCTTGCGCATCTGCTCGGCTTCGATCTCGTCGACCTTCTCCTTCAGCGCGTCGCGCACCACGCTGCCCGGCAGGATGCGTTCCTCCTTGCGCGCGGCGATCATCAGGAAGCCCTGGCTCTCGTGCACCAGCGGCGCGTCGGCGCCCTTGCCGAAGGGGGCGATGAATCCGTAGGTGGTCAGTTCCTGGCTGGCGCAGGGGCGCGCCGGCTTGGCGGCCAATGCGGCTTCGAGTGCCTCGGCATCGAACGGGACATTTTGGGTGAGGCGATAAACCAGCAGGTTACGAAACCACATGAGCGGGTGATTCTCCATTAACGCAAAGCGCGCATTATTCTCCCCTCGACGGCGAAGGCCAACCCTGCGCTAAGCCTTTGCTACACCAATAAAATTTTTTTCAATCAGGGCTTGCCAAGGTGTCGATGGCTCTCTAGAATGCGCCCCACTTCGAGAGTGAAGGGTGATTAGCTCAGCTGGGAGAGCATCTGCCTTACAAGCAGAGGGTCGGCGGTTCGATCCCGTCATCACCCACCAAACTCGCTTTTGAGGTTACGCGCAGCGGTAGTTCAGTCGGTTAGAATACCGGCCTGTCACGCCGGGGGTCGCGGGTTCGAGTCCCGTCCGCTGCGCCATTTTTTCCTCGCTTCATCTCCGCTCCATGTCCGCACCACTCCTTCGCAGCATTCGCCGTACTTCTCCGAATTTACGTTAAAACACCTGAACTTATGCGCATTTTCCGGTTCGTATCCTGGTAGCCAGTGATCGCGGCGGCCTGCTAAGCTCGCGCCTTCACTCGATTGCCCTAGGGCGCACCGGACAAGGAATAAGCATGAAACAGCATCGTTTGGCAGCAGCGGTTGCGCTGGTTGGCCTGGTACTCGCAGGTTGCGATTCGAAGACCAGTGTCGAGCTGGAGACGCCTGCGCAGAAGGCCTCCTACGGCATCGGCCTGAACATGGGCAAGAGCCTGGCCCAGGAAGGCATGGACGACCTGGACTCCAAGGCCGTGGCCCAGGGCATCGAAGATGCCATCGGCAAGAAAGAGCAGCGCCTGAAGGACGAAGAGCTGATCGAGGCCTTCGCCTTCCTGCAGAAGCGTGCCGAAGAGCGCATGGCGGAGATGAACGAGGAGTCGGCCAAGGCCGGCAAGAAGTTCCTCGAAGACAACGCCAAGCGCGACGGCGTGGTGACCACCGAATCGGGCCTGCAATACGAAGTGCTGAAGAAGGCCGACGGTGCCCAGCCCAAGGCCAGCGACGTGGTGACCGTGCACTATGAAGGCAAGCTGACCGACGGCAGCGTGTTCGACAGCTCGATCGAGCGTGGCAGCCCGATCGATCTGCCGGTCAGCGGCGTGATTCCGGGCTGGGTCGAGGGGCTGCAGCTGATGCACGTCGGCGAGAAGTACAAGCTGTATATCCCCAGCGAGCTGGCGTATGGCGAGCAGAGCCCGACTCCGGCGATTCCGGCCAACTCCGTGCTGGTATTCGAGCTGGAACTGCTGTCCATCAAGGATGCCGCAACCGAGCAGTAAGTTCGCGGTTGTGTACAACGCCCCGTCTCGACGGGGCGTTGTCGTTTCTGGCGCCAATAAAAGGCTGCGAGTTGACGACCAGTCGGTCCGAAAAGGGCCCGTTTCGAGTTTCCGGTGTTACGGTTATGCACATTCGCTATCACGTACCGTAGCGGCCAGCAAGAACCTTGCTCGAGAAACCTTGTCTCTTTTTAAGTAATTGATTTATTTGTATTTTATTGGCTGTATAAAAATTCGCCGATCTGTCTCAAGGCCCGATAAGACGGGCCTTTGGCCGGCTCATCCAGATTATGTACACAGGGTTATCCACAGCATGCGTGGATAACCTCAAGGAGCCCAGCAGGCATGCGGGCTGGCGAGGTGCGATCATGAAAACACCCTGGGGATTCGCCCGATTCCTGCCGTTGGCCCGGCAAATCCTGAGCCGGGCCCGGCTGCCGGGCCTGCTGTTGGCCGTCGCGCGCAAGAGTGCTCGACCCGGCCGACGCTTTGCCGAGTTGAAGGACGATCTGCTCCTGCTGCAGAACCTCTGCCTGGCCTGGTGGCGCGGCGAATACCGGGCGATCAGCGGCGAGGCGCTACTGGCGGTGGTCGCCGCGCTGCTGTATTTCGTCACGCCGCTGGATGCGCTGCCGGACTGGCTGATCGGCGTGGGCTTTGTCGATGACCTGGCCGTGCTGGCCTGGGTGCTGCGGACCTGGAGTGGCGAACTCGACGCCTTCCGCGCCTGGCGGGAGGCCCAGGCACCGGAGGTGCTGGAGATCATCGAGCGGCTGCCGGCGGACGACGCTGCCCTGACAGATGAGTCGAAACCCTGAGGGTCGCGCTCAGCGCGCGTGCAGCGCTGGGCAGACTGGCGCTGCGCTCTGTCGTCGATGGCCCTCCAGCCCGCTCCACGAGCCTTCGCGCCGGATAGTTCGCGCCCCAGTCGGCGCCGGGCTGGTAACATAGGGCCCAGCAAGGAATGGACTGAAACGCTCAGTAGCGCTTTCCATGGAGAGTCGAAGATGAATGTGCAAGTGATCAAGAATGACGGCGAACCGCAGTATGCGGTGCTGCCGTGGGCGGAATACCAGTCGCTGTTGCAGGCGGCCGGCCGCACCGAACAGAGTGCCGAGCCGCCAGCCGCGACTACGCCGGCGCCGGTGCCGGCGTTGAGTCAGCTGGCGCGCCTGCGCGAAGCCAAGGGCTTGTCGCCCGAGGAGCTGGCGCGAGCGGTGGGCATCAGCCCGCATTACCTGGGAATGATCGAAAGCGGTGAGCGCCAGCCGGATGCGGCCATCCAGCGTGCGCTGGCTTGGACGCTCGGCGTCGCGGGCTGGGAGGCGGGCTCTTGACTGTCAGTATCAGTCGTCAACATTGGCAGGCCTTGCTCACCGAGCTTGAAGAGGCGCGGCGCCAGCGCCATCTGCTGACCTATCGCGCGCTGATCGAGCGTCTGGCCTTGCCGAGCCCGGCGATGCAGACCCTGACCGCCGCGCTGGAGCACCTGGCGGCACTGGATGCGCGTGCCGAACGGCCGCTACGCAGTGCCCTGGTGATCAGCCAGGGCGCCAGTCGCCTGCCGCGTACCGGCTTCTTCGACTGCGTGACGCGCCTGGGGCGCTTCAGTGGCGCCTCCGACGGCATCGCCGCGGCGTCCTGGCATGCCGGAGAAGTGGCGCGGGTGTTCGAGTTCAGCTACCCGGACGAGGTCTAGTGCTCCACCGGCTGCGCGCTCGGCTGGGCTACGCCTTGGCCAGACGCCTGTTCCACTGGTCCTGGTGGGTCAGGCAGCCGCGTGCCTGGCGCTGGCTCGAGGGCCGGTTCGCGCGCATGGCCAACCTCGGTGATGTCGCGGCGCAAAGCTTCTATGGCCATATCCTGCTGTTTCGCGGCCAGGGGCTGGGGGCGCGGGACGAGGGCGTGCGTCTGCTGCGCCTGGCCGCCGCAGGTGGCGACGGCAAGGCCGCCTACCAACTGGGCGTACAGAGTCTGGCCGGCGATGCCCGGCAGGCGCCCGATGGCCGGCAGGCCGCGCGCTGGTGGACCTTGGCCAGCGAGGCCGGGCATCCCCTGGCCACTCGGCGTTTGGCCGCGCTGTACCGTGATGGCGGCCCGGGCCTGCCGGCCGATGGCGCGGCGGCGGCGCGCCTGGCCGCCCGGGCCGAAGCGTTCGGACTCTAGGCCGAGAGTTTTTCCGTATCGATGATGTGCAGGCTGTAGCCGGGCACCGCCTTGGCCTGGCGCTTGGCCTCCGAAGCCAGGGCGGCGAGCTGCTCGGCGTCCAGCTGTGCGCACTGGGCGGGGCGCAGGTGCACCACGCCGAGGGACAGTGACAGCAGCGGGAAGTCCTGGCGCTGGCCCTGGCGGTTGAAGGCGCTGAAGTAGCCCGCGTGCAGGTGCTCCTCGCTGTAGAAGCGCCGGCAGCGACTCTGAAAGTCCTCCAGCAGGCGATTGAGGCGGGCACGCCAGTCTTCCGAGCCGAGCACCAGGAGGAAGTCGTCGCCGCCGATGTGGCCGACGAAGTCGCGCGCCCTGTCGACTCTCTCGCTCAGGCTCTGCGCCAGGCTCAGCAGCACCTCGTCACCCTTGGCGTAGCCATAGAGGTCATTGAACGGCTTGAAGCTGTCGATGTCGACGTAGCACACCACCGCTTCCCGGGCCTGCTGCAGCAGGCGGGTCAGGCACTGCTGGATCGGCACGTTGCCCGGCAGCATGGTCAGCGGGTTGGCATGCCGGGCCCGCTGGATCTTCATCTCGGTAATCAGCTTGAGCACGTCGATGACCCGTCCCATGCCGCAGTAGCGGCCCTCGAGGGTGATGATGAAGTCCTCCTCGATGCGCTGGCGGGCGCGGCTGGTGAGCAGGCGGCTGACCTTCTGCAGCGATTGATCCCGCTCGACGGCGAGAAAGTCATCGCTCATCAGCCGACTGATCGGTTTGCGCGAATACAGCTCGGTGGCGAAGGGTTTGAGCAGGGCGTCGGCCAGCGAGTGGCGGTGGATGATGCCCACGGGCTGCTGGCGCTCGTCCAGCACCGCCAGGGAGTTGAGGTTGGCCTGGGCGCGGAAGGCTTCGAGCACCGCGGCGGTGGAGGTCGACCAGGACACGGCGGCTTGCCGGTTGAGCAGGCTGGAGAGGTCGCCCTCGCTTTCGCCCAGGCCGGCCGGCGGGCTGGCCAGCGTCGGCAGCAGGGCGCGCACTTCGCGTGGCGGCTGCTCCAGGGGGCGGCTGATCAGGTAGCCCTGGACCAGGTTGACGCCCATTTCCGAGAGCACGGCCAGCTCTTCGGCCTGTTCGATCCCCTCGGCGATCACCTCGGCGCGCGAGGCCTTGGCCATCTTCAGGATCGAGCCGACGAACTCGCGCTTGACCGCATCCTGGTGGATGCCCTCGATGAAGTGGCGATCGATCTTCACGTAGTCCGGTCGCAGTTCCGACCACAGGCGCAGGCTGGAGTAGCCGGCGCCGAGGTCGTCCAGGGCGATGGAGAAACCCATGGCACGGTAGTGGTGCAGGGCGTTGTCGAGCAGGGCGAAGTCCTCGGTAGGCGACTGCTCGGTCAGCTCGATCACCACCCGGCTCGGTGGAATGCCCAGGCTCTGCAGCAACTGCAGGGTGCGCCCGGACTGGTGGCCGGACTCCAGCAGGGAGTCCGGCGAGACGTTGAGAAACAGCTTGCCGTCGAGCTGCAGCGCGCTGAAGCGTTGGCAGGCGCTCTTGCGGCAGGCGCGCTCCAGCTCACTCAGGCGCCCGGCATGGCGGGCCACGGCGAACAGGTTGATCGGCGAGTGCAGGGCGCTGTTGGAGGGGCCGCGGGTCAGGCCTTCGTAGCCGTAGATGCGCCGCTCGGAAAGGGAAACTATGGGCTGGAACAGGCTGCTCAGGTCGCCGTGAGCGAGGATATGGTCCAGTGCGCTCAACTGCTCGGTGACGGTCATCTAGGGCCTCTATCTCCAGAAAAACAAAGGGGTTGATCCTGCGATCAGCCCCCTGCATTTCACGACGGTTTCGTGACCGTTTGATGACTGCCCGGTTCTAGTGCTTCGCCACGGCGGCGTTGAGCCCGAGGTAGTCCAGGAGGATGTGCCCGCTTTCGGCGAGGAAGGCGTCATCCTGGCCCTGGTCTTGCTCCTCGCTCGCCACCTCGGGATCTTCTTCCTTCAGCTCGGTCAGCGGCGCCAGGCCCTTGGCCTTGCGCCGGTTGTTCTCGATGATCAGCTGTTGGGCCTCGATCTCGGCCTGCTGGGCGCGGCGCTTGCTTTCGTTGAGGCTGACGCTGGTCTCGCCCATCAGCTTCTTGGCCAAGGCCAGGCGTTCGCGGGTGAAGGTGAAGTCCGGGTTCTTCGCGGTACGGCTGTCATAGCGGCTCTGCAGCTCGGCGAGGAACGGCATGATCGGGTCCCGCTCGGGTTTGATCGCCGGGCGGATGCTGTCCCAGGGCAGGGCCTCGGGCAGCGCGCTCTCGCCGATCTCCTTGGTGTCCATGACGTCCGGATACTGGATGTCGGGGATCACCCCCTGGTGCTGGGTGCTCTGCCCGGAGACGCGGTAGAACTTGGCCAGGGTCAGTTTCAGCTCGCCATGGTTGAGCGGCTGGATGGTCTGCACCGTGCCCTTGCCGAAGGTCTGGCCGCCGAGGATCAGCGCGCGGTGATAGTCCTGCATGGCGCCGGCGAAGATCTCCGAGGCCGAGGCCGACAGGCGGTTGACCAGCACGGCCAGGGGGCCGGCGTAGTAGGTGCCGCGGTTCTCGTCGGCCAGCACATCCACGCGGCCGTCGCTGTTGCGCACCAGCACGGTCGGCCCCTGGTCGATGAACAGCCCGGTCAGCTCGGTGGCTTCCTGCAGGGAGCCGCCGCCGTTGTTGCGCAGGTCGATGACCACGCCGTCGACCTTTTCCTGCTCCAGTTCGCTGAGCAGGCGTTTGACGTCGCGGGTGGTGCTCTTGTAGTTCGGATCGCCGGCGCGATAGGCCTTGAAGTCCAGGTAGAAGGCGGGAATCTCGATGATCCCCAGCTTGTAGTCGCGGCCTTCATGCTGGAGTTCGAGCACCGACTTCTTCGCCGCCTGCTCCTCCAGCTTGACCGCCTCGCGGGTGATGCTGACCACCTTGCTGCTCTGGTCGTTGGGCGCGTTGTTCGCCGGGATCACTTCCAGGCGCACCAGCGAGCCCTTCGGCCCGCGGATCAGCTTGACCACCTCGTCCAGGCGCCAGCCGATCACGTCGACCATCTCGCCGTCGCCCTGGGCCACGCCGATGATCTTGTCCGCCGGGGCGATCTGCTTGCTCTTCTCGGCCGGGCCGGCCGGCACCAGGCGCACCACCTTGACGTGCTCGTTGTCGGTCTGCAGCACCGCGCCTATGCCTTCCAGCGACAGGCTCATGTTGATGTCGAAATTTTCCGCGTTGTCCGGCGACAGGTAGGTGGTATGCGGGTCGTAGGTGGTGGCGAAGGCATTGATGTAGGCCTGGAACACATCCTCGCCACGGGTCTGCTGCAGGCGCGCCAGCTGGTTCTTGTAGCGCTTGGTCAGCAGCTCCTGGATGGCCTTGGGCTCCTTGCCGGCGATCTTCAGGCGCAGCACCTCGTCCTTCACCCGCTTGCGCCAGAGGTCGTCGAGTTCCGCGACATCCTTGGCCCAGGGGGCGTTCTCGCGGTCGATCAGCAGGCTTTCGTCGCGGCTGAAGTCGAGCTTGTCGATGCCCTGGTCGAGCAGATTCAGTGCGAATTGCAGGCGGCCCTGCAGGCGCTCGAGCTGGCGCTTGTAGATGGTGAAGCCCGGGTCCAGGTTGCCGCTTTTCAGCAAGTCGTCGAACTGCTCGCGCCACTGGTCGAACTCGGCGATATCCCCGGCGGTGAAGTAGCTGCGCGCCGGGTCGAGCATCTTCAGGTAGCCCTGGTAGATCTTCGTCGAACGTGCGTCGTCCAGTGGCGGCTTGTTGTAGTGATGGCGTTTCAATAGCTCGACGACGTTGAGGCTGGCGATGATCTGCTCGCGGTCCGGTTGCAGGTATTCCCAGGAATCGGCCTGGGTGGTCTTCGCGGCCAGGGGCAGCGCGCTCAGACCGAGGGCAAAGGCGAGGGTGGCGCAGAGCAGTGAGCGCTTCATGCTGATTCGACGCGAGGGTAATTGATAACGCATATTAGGCCGTCTAGAGGGGCGCCGAGTTCCCTGGGCGCAAAGCAGAAGCCCAGCGCTGAGCGCCGGGCCCGGTTCAAATCCACTATGGAGGCAGCGTGAAGGCATTGCAAGGCGTTGAGGGCCGGACGGAATGGGCACGGCAGCCCGCCCCGGTCTGTGATGTAGGGGAAATTCGCATTCGCGTGGCGGCCGCCGGCGTCAACCGGGCCGACCTGCTGCAGCGCGCGGGACTCTACCCGCCACCGCCCGGCGCCAGCGAGGCGCTCGGCCTGGAATGCGCCGGTATCGTCAGCGAAGTCGGCGCCGGCTGCGACTGGCAGGTGGGTGACCGGGTCTGCGCCCTGCTCGCCGGTGGCGGTATGGCCGAGGAGGTGGTGGTCGATGCGCGCCACGCGCTGCCGCTGCCCGACGGGCTGTCGCTGGCCGAGGCGGCAGCCGTGCCGGAGGTCTACGCCACTGCCTGGCTCAACCTGTTCCAGCTGGCCGCGCTGAAGCCGGGCGAAAAGGTCCTGCTGCATGCCGGCGCCAGCGGCGTCGGCTCGGCGGCGATCCAGCTGTGCAAGGCCTTCGGCAATCCCTGCTGGGTCAGCGTCGGCTCGCCCGAGCGGCTGGCCTATTGCCAGGCCCTGGGCGCCCAGGGTGGTGTGTTGCGTGGCGATGACGGCCTGCAGGCGCTGCGCGACTTCGGCCCCTTCGATGTGATCCTCGACCCGGTCGGCGGCAACTACGCGGCGCTCAACCTGGAGCTGCTGGCGCGCGACGGCCGCTGGGTGAATATCGGCCTGATGGGCGGGCGCAAGGCGGAGCTGGACCTGGCGTTGCTGCTGGGCAAGCGCATTCAGCTGATCGGCTCGACCCTGCGCACGCGCGACGACCAGTTCAAGGCCGACCTGCTGCGTGACCTGCAGCAGCACCTCTGGCCACTATTCGCCGAGGGCCGGCTCAAGCCGCAGCTGGAGCGCTGCTACCCGATCGAGGAGGCGGAGCTGGCCTTCGCCGAACTGGCCGGCAACCGGGTTAACGGCAAGCTGGTACTGCTGATCGACGAAAGCCTGGCCTGAGCGCGCAAGGGCATTGCCGCAGCCCGTGGCAGAGCCCTTGATCGCGAGATTGCAGAGGCCTATGAAGGCCGATTGAGTTATCCAATCAATCTAATGGGCGCAATCAATAGGATTTTAAGAACATCTCTGTATAGGATTCGCCGGGTCAAAATTCTCAACCCTCAGAAGGAATCAGAGATGAACCTCATCAACACCCAAGTTCAACCGTTCAAGGCCAACGCTTTCCACAACGGCAAGTTCATCGAAGTCACCGAGCAGTCCCTGAAGGGCAAGTGGTCCGTGCTGATCTTCATGCCGGCCGCCTTCACCTTCAACTGCCCGACCGAGATCGAAGACGCGGCCAACAACTATGCGGCGTTCCGCGATGCCAACACCGAGGTGTACATCGTCACCACCGACACCCACTTCTCGCACAAGGTCTGGCACGAGACTTCCCCGGCGGTGGGCAAGGCCCAGTTCCCGCTGGTCGGCGACCCGACCCACGCCCTGACCAATGCCTTCGGCGTGCACATCGCCGAAGAAGGCCTGGCCCTGCGCGGCACCTTCGTGATCAACCCGGAAGGCGTGATCAAGACCGTGGAGATCCACTCCAACGAGATCGCCCGCGACGTCTCCGAAACCCTGCGCAAGCTCAAGGCTGCCCAGTACACCGCCGCCAACCCGGGCCAGGTTTGCCCGGCCAAGTGGAAGGAAGGCGAAGCCACCCTGGCCCCGTCGCTGGACCTGGTCGGCAAGATCTAAATCTGCCGCCTTCCCGCTCCCGAGCAGCTGCTTAGGAGCGGGAAACCTTTCTGCGCTGCTAGGGCTGCAACCCAGCCCAGCCAGCGCCCGAATGCCCGGGCGCGATCCGCCCGGGCATTTTATTGCCCGAATTTCGTCATTGAGGACACGCCGCCATGTTGGACGCCAATCTGAAAGCCCAGTTGAAGACCTACCTCGAGAAGGTCACCCAGCCGTTCGAGATCGTCGCGTCCCTCGATGACAGCGACAAATCCCGTGAGCTGCTCGCACTGCTGCAGGACATCGTCGGCCTGAGCGACAAGATCGCCCTGAAGACCGACGGCATTGATGCCCGCACGCCGTCCTTCTCGCTCAATCGTCCGGGCGCCGATATCGGCCTGCGCTTCGCCGGTATCCCCATGGGTCACGAGTTCACCTCGCTGGTCCTGGCCCTGCTGCAGGTCGGTGGCCATCCGTCCAAGCTGGCGGCCGAGGTGATCGAGCAGATCAAGGGCCTCGAAGGCCAGTTCAGCTTCGAGACCTACTTCTCGCTGTCCTGCCAGAACTGCCCGGACGTGGTCCAGGCGCTGAATCTGATGGCCGTGCTCAACCCCAATATCCGCCACGTCGCCATCGACGGCGCGCTGTTCCAGGCCGAGGTCGAAGAGCGCCAGGTCATGTCGGTACCGAGCATCTACCTGAACGGCGAGCCGTTCGCCTCCGGCCGCATGGAGGTCGAGGAGATCCTCGCCAAGCTCGACACCGGTGCCAGTGCCCGCGATGCCGAGAAGCTCAACGCCAAGGCCGCGTTCGACGTGCTGGTGGTTGGAGGTGGCCCGGCCGGTGCCGCGGCGGCCATCTATGCCGCGCGCAAGGGCATCCGCACCGGCGTGGCCGCCGAGCGCTTCGGCGGTCAGGTGCTCGATACCATGGCCATCGAGAACTTCATCTCGGTGCAGGAGACCGAAGGGCCGAAGCTGGCCCGCGCCCTGGAAGAGCACGTCAAGCAGTACGAGGTCGACGTGATGAACCTGCAGCGCGCCAGCGCACTGATCCCGGCGAGCAGTGCCGGCGGCCTGCATGAAGTGCGGTTCGACAGCGGCGCCAGCCTCAAGGCCAAGACCCTGATCCTCGCCACCGGCGCCCGCTGGCGCGAGATGAACGTACCCGGCGAGCAGCAGTACCGCGGGCGCGGCGTGGCCTACTGCCCACACTGCGACGGGCCGCTGTTCAAGGGCAAGCGGGTGGCGGTGATCGGCGGCGGCAACTCCGGCGTCGAGGCGGCCATCGACCTGGCCGGCATCGTCGCCCAGGTGACCCTGATCGAGTTCGACAGCCAGCTACGCGCCGATGCGGTGCTGCAGAACAAGCTGGCCAGCCTGGCCAACGTCACCGTGATCAAGAGCGCCCTGACCACCGAAGTCAAAGGCGACGGCCAGAAGGTCAACGCCCTGGTCTACCGGGATCGCAACAGCGACGAGCTGCATGAGCTCGAGCTGGAAGGGATCTTCGTGCAGATCGGCCTGCTGCCCAACAGCGACTGGCTCAAGGGCGTCATCGAGCTGTCGCCGCGGGGCGAGATCATCGTCGATTCGCGCGGCGAGACCTCGGTGCCGGGCATCTTCGCCGCCGGCGACGTGACCACCGTGCCCTACAAGCAGATCGTCATCGCGGTGGGCGAGGGGGCCAAGGCCTCGCTCTCCGCCTTCGATCACCTGATCCGTTTGGCTTGATCGGCTCGGCCGGATCGGCTTGATCGGCCGCCTGCGCAGTCGTCAGAGAAAAGGCGGCTAACCCTCGGGTTAGCCGTTTTTTTTTTCAGTCCGGCGCAGCTGGCGGACGTCAGCTACAGCACTAGGGTGCGCACCACCAGGCCGTTGCGAGTGGCATGGGAGTAGGGGCAGACCACATGGGCCTGGCCCACTATCGCCTCGGCCTGGGCGTGATCGATACCCGGCAGGCGCACCTCCAGGGCCACGTCCAGGCCGAAGCCCTCGCCGTCGTCACGGGCGCCGATGCCGACGGTGGCGGTAACCGTGCTGTCGTCGTCGATCGTCACCTTCTGCTTGCCGGCGACGAACTTGATCGCGCCGAGGAAGCAGGCCGCATAGCCGGCGGCGAACAGCTGTTCCGGGTTGTTGCCGGCGCCCCCCGGGCCGCCCAGTTCCGTCGGCGTGGTCAGGGTCACGGCCAGGGCGCCGTCCGCGGTGCTGGCCTTGCCGGTGCGGCCGCCGGTGGCGGTGGCCTGGGTCGAGTACAGAACATTCATCGCGTGTCTCCTGTGCGGTTGCGGGAACGGACGCTGCATAGTCTCAGTAAATCAGCTTCTGCCCGATGCGCCCGGCCGAGTGCCGGGCGGCGCTAGACTCTTCCTGGCCAGTGCCCGGGTTTTTCCCCGGGCCACACGCGCCAAGGTGGCTTGCCGATGCTCAGCATTCAGGGCCTGTACAAGAGTTACCCGACGCCCCAGGGGCCGCTGCCGGTGCTGCGCGGCGTCGACCTGCAACTGGCCGCCGGCGCCAGCCTGGCGCTGATGGGCGAGTCCGGCAGCGGCAAGAGCACCCTGCTGCACCTGGTGGCCGGGCTCGACCGCGCCGATGCCGGCAGCATCCGGGTCGGCGAGCGGGCGCTGGAACGGCTCGACGAGTCCGCGCTGGCCGCCTGGCGGCGCAACGGCATCGGCCTGGTGTTCCAGCAGTTCAACCTGATCAGCAGCCTGAGCGTCGCCGACAACCTGGCCTTCCAGGCGCGCCTGGTGGGCCGTCACGACCCGCAGTGGCAAGGCGAGCTGAGCGAGCGCCTGGGCCTGGCCTCCTTGCTGCGCCGTTACCCCGAGCAGCTGTCGGTCGGTCAGCAGCAGCGCGTGGCCCTGGGCCGGGCGCTGGCGTCCCGGCCGCCGCTGCTGCTGGCCGACGAACCCACCGGCAGCCTGGACGAGCGCAGTGCCGACGAGGTGCTGGCGCTGCTGCTGGAGCTGCTGGCCGGCAGCCGTACCAGCCTGTTGATGGTGACCCACAGTGCGCGGGTGGCGGCGCGCCTGCAGCGCCGCCTGACCCTGCAGGGCGGGCGCCTGCTGGAGCCGGGGGCGGACTGAGATGGCCGTGCTCGGGTGGACCCTGCGTGCCCTGGCCGGCCATTGGCGGCGCCACCCGCTGCAGCTGTTCGCGGTGCTCACCGGGCTGTGGCTGGCGTGCGGCCTGTGGGCCGGGGTCCAGGCGCTCAACGGTCAGGCCCGCGACAGCTATGCCCGGGCCAGCCAGCTGTTCGGTGGCGATCGCCACTACGCCCTGGTCGCACGCCAGGGCGGGCTGTTCGACCAGCAGGCTTTCGTCACGCTGCGCCGCGCCGGCTGGCCGGTCTCGCCGCTGCTGCAAGGCGTTCTGCGCCTGCGCGGGCTGGAGCAGGAACGCCTGCAGCTGATCGGTATCGAGCCGCTGACCCTGCCCGCCGGCACGGGGCTGGCGGGCGCGGCGGGCGACCGCGAGCAGCTGGCCAATTTTCTCGGCCCGCCGGGGCGCACCTGGATCGCCGCCGAGACCCTGGGGCAACTCGGCCTGGCGCCCGGTGCCCGTCCGCTTAGCACGTCCGGCCGGGCCCTGCCGCCGCTGCAGATCCGGCCGGGACTGGCGCCCGGGGTGCTGCTGGTGGACATCGGCGAGGCCCAGCGCCTGCTCGAGGCGCCCGGGCGGCTGTCGCGGCTGCTGCTCGATGGCGACTTCGTCGCCGCCGGCAGGCAACTGCCGGCGGCGCTGGCCGCGCAGCTGGTGCTGCGGCGCAGCGACCCGGCGGCCGACCTGGCGCGCCTCACCGACAGCTTCCACCTCAACCTCAGCGCCCTCGGCCTGCTGGCCTTCGTCGTCGGCCTGTTCATCGTCCACGCCGCCTTCGGCCTGGCCCTGGAGCAGCGCCGCGCGCTGCTGCGCAGCCTGCGCGCCTGCGGGGTCAGCCTGCGCGGCCTGCTGCTGGCGCTGGTCCTGGAGCTGGCTGCGCTGGGCCTGCTCGGCGGCCTGGCCGGCCTGGCCAGCGGCTACGCCCTGGCGGCCTGGCTGCTGCCGGATGTCGCCGCCAGCCTGCGCGGGTTGTATGGCGCCGAAGTAGCCGGACAGCTCAGCCTCGCGCCGAGCTGGTGGTTGGGCGCGCTGGCGATCTGCCTGCTCGGCGCGCTGCTGGCCGGCGCCGCCAGTTTGCTGCGCGCCGCACGCCTGCCGGTGCTGGCGCTGGCCCAGCCGCAGGCCTGGCAGCAGGCCCAGGCGCGCAGCCTGCGCCGCCAGGCTTGGCTGGCCGCCGTCCTGGGGCTGCTGGCCGGGCTGGCGCTGTGGCTGGGCGACAGCCTGCAGGCCGGCTTCGTTGGCCTCGCCGCGCTGCTGCTGGGGGCGGCCCTGGCCCTGCCGGTGCTGCTCAACCTGCTGTTGGAGGCCCTGCTGCCGCGTTGCCGCGGGGCGCTGATTCAGTGGTTCGTCGCCGACAGTCGCCAGCAGCTGCCGGGCCTGGCCCTGGCGCTGATGGCGCTGCTGCTGGCCCTGGCGGCGAATGTCGGCGTCGGCAGCATGACCGAGGGCTTTCGCCAGACCTTCGGCTCCTGGCTTGACCAGCGCCTGGCAGCCGAGCTGTACCTGACGCCGACGGACGCAGAGCAAGGCGCGGCCATCGAACGCTGGTTGCAGCGCCAGGAACAGGTGCAGGCCGTGCTGCCAAGCTGGCGGGTCGAGCTGCCGCTGAACGGCTGGCCGGTCGAGCTGACTGGCATCCAAGAGCACCCCCACTACCGCGTGCACTGGCCGTTGTTGAGCGCCGCGGACGCGGTCTGGGAGCGCCTGGCCGCCGGCCAAGGCCTGCTGCTCAGCGAGCAACTGGCGCGGCGCCTGGGACTGGGCCTGGGCGCGCGCTTGAGCTTGCCCAGCCCGCGGGGCGACTGGAGCCTGGAGGTGCTGGGCATCTACGCCGACTACGGCAACCCCAAGGGGCATGCGCTGGTCGACGCGACGGGCCTGCTGCGTCACTGGCCGGGGCTGGCGCCGCGCAGCTACAGCCTGCGCCTGGCGAGCGACGCGGTACCGCCGCTGATCCAGGCCCTGCAGGCGCGTTTCGCCCTGGATGACAGCCGGCTGATCGACCAGGCTGCGCTCAAGGCCTGGTCGCGGCGGGTATTCGAGCGCACCTTCGCCGCCACCGCCGCGCTCAACAGCCTGACCCTGGGGGTGGCCGGCGTGGCGCTGTTCATCAGCCTGCTGACCCTGGGGCAGACGCGCCTGAACCAGCTCGCGCCACTCTGGGCGCTGGGGGTGGCGAGGGCACGGCTGGCCTGGCTGAGCGCCGGCCAGACCCTGCTGCTGGCCGCGGCGACCCTGTTCCTGGCGCTGCCGTTGGGCCTGCTGCTGGCCTGGTGGCTGGTGGCGGTGATCAACGTGCAGGCCTTCGGCTGGCGCCTGCCGCTGCAGGTCTTTCCCTGGCAGTTGCTGCAATTGTTCGGCCTGGCCCTGCTGGCGAGCCTGCTGGCGGCGGCCTGGCCGCTGTGGCGTCTGGCGCGCAGCACGCCGGCTGCCTTGCTGCGGAGCTTCGCCGATGAACGCTAGACGCCTCGGCCTGGCCCTGGCCGCGTCGCTGCTGGCCGCCTGCGAGGGCGAGCCGGCGTCGCCCCAGGGCTTCGCCGGACTGGGCAGCGCCGCCGAGGCGTTCGCCCGGGTCGAACCGGGACGAGTGCTGGCGTTCCCCGCCGACCACGCGGCCCATCCGGACTACCGCATCGAGTGGTGGTACCTTACCGCCAACCTCAAGGATCCGCAGGGCCGCGACTGGGGCCTGCAGTGGACGCTGTTTCGCAGCGCCCTGCAGTCGGGCGCCAATGCGGCGGACTGGAGCAACCGCCAGCTGTGGATGGGCCATGCCGCGCTGACCGGCCCCCATGGTCACCGCTTCGCCGAGACCTTCGCCCGTGGCGGCGTCGGCCAGGCCGGGGTGACCTCCGCACCGCTGCAGGTCTGGATCGACGATTGGCTGCTGCGCAGCCTGTCGCCGCAGCACGGCGATCTGGGCGAACTGCGGCTGCAGGCCAGCGGCCGCGACTTCGCCTATCGCCTGCGCCTGTCCACGGTGCGCGAGCCGGTGCTGCACGGCGATAACGGTTACAGCCAGAAGTCCGGCCAGGGCCAGGCGTCCTACTACTACAGCCAGCCGTTCCTGCGGGTTCGCGGTGAAGTCGAGCTGGACGGCCAGCGGCATCAGGTCAGCGGCCGGGCCTGGCTCGACCGCGAATGGAGCAGCCAGCCGCTGGCGCCCGATCAGCTGGGCTGGGACTGGTTTTCCCTGCACCTCGACTCGGGCGACAAGCTGATGCTGTTCCAGTTGCGCCACGCCGACGGCCAGCACTACCGCGCCGGCACCTGGATCAGTGCCGACGGCAGCAGCCAGGCCCTCGCCGAGGGCGATATCCAGATGGTCCCGCGCAGCCACAGCCGGGTCGCCGGCCGCCGCCTGCCGACCGCCTGGACCCTGCGTGTCCCGGCCAAGGGCCTGGCCATCGACAGCGTGCCATTGCATGAGCAGGCGTGGATGGCCACCCGCTTTCCCTACTGGGAGGGGCCGATCCGCTTCGCCGGCAGCCACGCGGGGGTGGGCTACCTGGAGATGACGGGCTACCGATAGGCCGCTCAGCCGCCGCGCAGTAGCCGCCACAGGCTGACCAGCACTAGGCCGCCGGCGGCCAGCAACGACAGCAGCAGGAGCAGCTGCCGTGGGCTGCGCTGGTCGATGCGTCCCTCCAGGCAGCGGGCCAGGCCGTAGCCGGCCAGCACCGCGGGCGCCAGCTTCAAGGCGCCGGCCAGCTGGTCGAGGGGCAGGCGGCCTTGGTGCAGCAGGACCAGCAGCGACAGCGGGGTGCTCAGCAGGAAGAAGGCGGCCAGTTCGTCGCAGGCAGCGACGCGGCTGCGCCCCTGGTAGACCAGGGCCATGGGCGGGCCGCCGACCGAGGTGGCGGTGCCCATCAGTCCCGAGCAGAAACCGGCGATGCCGAGGTTGCGCGGGCTGCATGGCAGGGCCAGCCAGCGGTAGCTGGACAGCGTGGCCAGCAGCACGCAGCCGCCCAGCAGCAGGCCGAGCCAGGCGGCGGGCAGCAGGCCGAGCAGCAGGGCGCCGCACCAGGCCCCGGGCAGGCGCCCGAGGATGGCCGGCAGCGGCCGGCGCCAGGCCAGCGGCTGGCGTTTGCCGAGCAGCATGCAGCAGGCCAGGACGAAGCCCAGCAGCAGGATCGGCCCCGGCACGTAGCCCGGGTCGAGGAGAAATAGCAGCGGCGCCGCGAGCAGGGCGAAGCCGATGCCCAGCAGGGCCTGCACCAGGCTGCCGCCCAGCACGATCAGCAGCGCCAGGCAGTCGATGGCAGCGTAGGTCATGGTCCCGGGACTCGGGCCGAGGGCCTCAGCGACCGCCGGCGCCGCTGCGCGACTGCTCGGAGTTCTCCACCAGCACCGCCTCGGCCAGCTGGTTGAGCTGCTGCCAGAGTTCGATGGAGATATCCATGCCGCCCTCCAGGGCGCCCTGGCCGGCGCGGGCGAACTGCTCGGGGCTGACCTGGCGGTAGCCGCTGCGCTGGCTGGCGTTGCCGTGCAGCTGGCCGAGCAGGTCGATGCGGGTGCTCAGCAGCAGGGTCAGGGTCTGGGTGTCGGCCGTGGCCGGGTCGACCAGCAGGGCCTCGCTATAGGTCGGGTAGGCGGCGCCGGCGGCGATGCTGGCGACGTGCTCGCTGACCGGCTGCTTGCCGTTCTGCCAGTAGGCCAGGCCGCTGATGCCCTGGCGCGCGCAGTCGACCAGCAGCTTGAGGACGAACTTGCGGTTGTGGCAGTTGCGCACCTTGACGTTGACGCAGCCCTGTTCCAGGGCCTTGGTCTCGGCCAGCTCGATGATGCTCGGCAGGCAGTTCAGGGCGCTGCGGCCGTGGCAGTCGAACAGCAGCGCCTGGCTCTCCTCGGCCAGCAGCTGCAGCGCCGGGCGCTCGCGGTCGGCGACGAAGGGCAAAGCCCGCTGCAGCTCGCCGAAGCCCTGCTCGCCGTGCACCTGCAGCCATTTGACCAGGGCGGCGGCGTCCTCGTAGTAGCCCACCGGGTAGCCCATGCCCTCGAACACGCGCTTGAGCAGGGCGGTCAGTTCATTCGACGAAATCAGCATCAGCACGTCTCCAGGGTCGGGGCCAGGGGCAGGAACCAGTCATCCTCGAACGGCTGGCCGATGTCCTCGAGCAGTGGGGCGCCCTGGAACATGGTGTTGCGCACCCACAGGCGCGAGCGCGGATCGAACTTGCTGACGCCGAAGAAGGCCAGCTTGCAGCGCAGCAGGTGCATCGGCAGCACGTCGCGGTCGAGCAGGTTGGCCTGGATCTCGCCGTAGTGGGTCTTGGCCATGCTCTGCATGCGCCGCACGATGCCGCGCTGCTCGGGATGCCGCAGGAGGAAGCTGGCGGTGCACTGCTCGGGGTGCTCGGCCAGGTAGGCGCAGAGCTGACGATGGCACTGCTGGGCCAGGAAGCCGATGCCCAGGGGCATCTGCTTGTCGCGCCCGCTCTCCAGGCTGCAGTTGCCCAGGCGCGGCTCCTGTTTCTCCTCGGAGCGGTACCAGAAGGTCTCGGTGGCGCCCTCGGCCTCGAAGTCGATGGCCAGGGCCCAGGCGTAGTGCTGCTCGATCAGGCTGCGCAGCTCGCGGGCCGGCATCTGCGGTTGCAGCTCCAGGGACTCGACCAGGGCGAAGCTGTCCTCCAGGTTGTCGACCAGCTCCGGGTAGAGTTCCAGCAGGATGCAGTTGAGCAGCTCCTGGGCCTGCAGGCTGAGCTGGCGCTCGGCCCAGGCCAGCAGCTGCGCCCAGCTTTCCAGGCGCACCGTGGCCAGCCAGTCCTGCAGGGCGGCGAAGTCCTCCAGCACCACCCGGTTGTTCTCGGTCTGCCAGGCGTCCTCGGTGACGGTCTGCTCGATGTGCAAGATGCCGCGCGCGACCAGGACGTGCAGGCGTGCCAGGCGCTCTGCGGTGACCTGGCCGAGGCTGCGTACCCGGGCCAGGGCCAGCTCGCGCATCTCGATCCAGCGGCCGACCAGCTGCGGATGGTTGATCAGGTAGGGCGCCATGCCCAGGCCGGTGGAGTTGCCGATGCCGAAGTAGCGCTTGAGCTGCGGCTGCAGCGCCACGGCGGTGTCCGGCGCGCGCCGGCGGGCGATGTGCTCGGCCTGCTGCAGGCTGAAGTTGCGCAGCATGAAGCAGTTGAACATCTCCGCGGCGAAGGGCCGGGCGAAGTCCGGGTGCTTGCTGCTGACCTTCTCCCAGTCGGCCATGCCCAGCTTGCCGCTGCCATACACCGCGGTGGTGCGGTAGAGGTAGCCGACCCGGGCGATCTGCTCGACTTGCGGCTGGCGGCCGGCGCTCAGCGCCTCGACCACGCTGTCGAAGTTGCGCACGCTGCGGTTGGCCCGCGACAGCACCATGACCCGCGAGTCCAGGCGCCCGGCTTCCTGCAGCGGCACGTTGCGGCGCAGGAACTCGACGTAGTCGTCGTCCACCTCGCCCTCGCACAGGGCCATGGTCAGGTCCCACTCGCTGGCGATCACCCGGTCGTTGCGCTTGTCCGGGTCGAGGTACTGGGAGAACAGCACGAAGCTGAAACGGTCGCCGTTGGTCTGGATACGGTAGATCACCGTGCCGTAGCCCTGGTCATCCAGGTCGAAGCGGCGCGCCTCGATCTGCCAGCCCTCGCGCATGATCTTGCGCACGAGGCAGCGCATGAAGCTCAGGCGGCTCTGGTGCAGGCTGCCGAGACGCTCCAGGTCCATGACCACATGGGCTGGACGCATGCGCAGGGTCTGGGCCCCGCCGCTCGCGGCATCGATGCTGGAAGGAGTGCTCATAGGCTTGCCCTCGACTGGTGCAGTGCACACCCGGCGGTTTGACCCGCAGGGTGCGGCAGATTGTTTTTATCTGCCGCCGATGGTGGTGCAAGGCCGGGCCTTGAGCAATTCAGATCGGCCTATCAGCTGATAAGTGAAACTTATATAGATGGTGGTTTCGATCAGCTGGAGCCATCGTCGGCCCGGGCCGGATTCAGCGCGTTCTCGCGCAGGATGAATTCATAGAGCGCCTGGGCCGCCACCGGCAGGGAGCGGTTGGCCAGGCAGACGATGCCGATGTCGCGGCTGACCAGTGGATCGCTCAGGGGAATGAAGCGCAGGCGCTCATGTCCCGCCGCAAAGGCGAAGCGCGGCAGGGTGGTGATGCCCATGCCGGCCTCGAGCATGGCCAGCAACGAGATCATGTTGGACATATAGAACTGCGAGTCGGTCACCAACTCCTCGGCCTCGGTGCCGGCCAGCAGACGCGAGGTGCCGTTGGCGATCAGTCGCTCGCCGCGCAGCTGCTGCCAGCCCAGCTGCGCCTCGCCGGCCAGGCGATGGTCGTCGCGGCAGACCACGCCGATGCTGTCCTCCCAGATGGGGGTGAAGCGGATGTCGCTGTCCGCCTCCCACAGGCTGGCGATGCCGAAGTCCACCTGCTGGTTCTCCACCATCGCCAGTACCGCCTCGGAGCTGTCGTCGAACAGGCTGACGTGCAGGTCGGTGGCATCGCCGATGAAACGGGCGAGGATGTCCGGCAGCAGGCGGCTGGCGATCGAGGGCACCGAAGCGATGCGCAGGTGCCCGGACTTGTGCTGGGCGATCAGGTTCATGTCGTTGACCACCCGGTCGTGGTGGGCGATCAGCTCCTTGGCGTAGACCATGAACTGTACGCCGAAGGGGGTCAGCTCCGGTCGCGCCGCCCGCGCATTGCGCTTCTCGAACAGGGCCTGGCCGAGCTTGCCCTCTAGGTCGCGGATCGACAGGGAGATCGCCGGCTGGGTGCGGTGCGCCTTCTCCGCCGCGGCGTGGAAACCCTGGAGCTCGGCGACCCAGACGAAATGCCGCAGTTGGGCGATCTTCAGCTCGGGCAGCATGGTAAGTTTTCCTTATCAAACAATATTTACTATTAATTTTAGTTTATTTCGGAGCGCGCCTACCATTCGGCTACAGCTTGAGAGGAGGCGCACATGTCCACTGATATCTTCCGCAACTACATCAACGGTGAATGGGTCACCGGCACCGCCAGCGTGAGCAACATCAGCCCGGCGAACATCCAGGACGTGCTGGGCCAGTATGCCCAGGCCGATGCCGGGCAGGTCGAGCAGGCCATCGCCGCGGCCCATGCCGGCCAGGCGCAGTGGCAGCAGAGCGGCCTCGAACAGCGCTACCAGGTGCTGATGGCCATCGGCGACGAGCTGATCGAGCGCAAGGCCGAACTGGGCGAGCAGCTGGCCCGGGAAGAGGGCAAGACCCTCGCCGAGGGCATGGGTGAAGTCTACCGCTCCGGTCAGTTCTTCCATTATTACGCCGCCGAAGTGCTGCGCCAGATGGGCGAGACCGCCGATTCGGTGCGCCCCGGCGTGGAGATCGAGACCCGCCGCGAGCCGGTGGGCGTGGTCGCCATCATCACCCCGTGGAACTTCCCCATGGCCACCGCGGCCTGGAAGATCGCCCCGGCCCTGGCCTTCGGCAACGCCGTGGTGTTCAAGCCGGCCAACGCGGTGCCGGCCAGTGCCTGGTCGCTGACCGAGATCATCGCCCGCCAGGGGCTGCCGGCCGGCACCTTCAACCTGGTGATGGGCAGTGGCGCCACGGTCGGTGACGCGCTGATCCACTCCAACAAGATCCAGGCCCTGAGTTTCACCGGCTCGGTGGAGACCGGGCGCAAGGTGGCCGCGGCCACCGCCGCCAACTTCGTCCGCTGCCAGCTGGAAATGGGCAGCAAGAACGCCCTGATCGTGCTCGACGACGCCGACCTGGAACAGGCCGTGGACTGCGCGCTGAACGGCGCCTTCTTCGGCACCGGGCAGAAGTGCACCGCCTCCTCGCGGCTGATCGTCACCGCCGGCGTGCACGACCGCTTCGTCGCCAGGCTGGTCGAGCGCATGGGCCAGCTCAAGGTCGGCTACCCGCTGCGCGAGGGCGTGCAGATCGGCGCAGTGATCGACGGCAAGCAGCTGGAGCAGAACCTGCGCTACATCGAGCAGGCCAAGGCCGAGGGCGCGGTGCTGGCCTGTGGCGGCGAGCGCATCGAAGAGGAGTACGAAGGCTTCTACATGCGCCCGGCGCTGTTCGTCGACACCCGCAACGACATGCAGATCAACCGCGACGAGGTGTTCGGTCCGATCGCCTGCGTGATCAAGGTCGATGACTACGAGCAGGCCCTGGCCACCCTCAACGACACCGACTTCGGCCTCACCGCCGGGATCATGACCCAGTCGCTGAAGGTCGCCAGCGACTTCAAGCGCCGCGCCAAGACCGGCTGCGTGATGGTCAACCTGCCGACCGCCGGCACCGACTACCACGTGCCCTTCGGCGGCCGCAAGAACTCCAGCTTCGGCCCGCGCGAGCAGGGCCAGTACGCCCGCGAGTTCTACACCGTGGTCAAGACCACCTACATCCGTGCCTGAGGGCGTGCGCCATGCATGACGAACTGATCGTGATCGACGGGTTGCAGTACTCCAACTGGTCCCGCGAGATCTTCACCCAGCTACGCGAAGGCGGCGTCAGCGCCGTGCACGCGACCCTGGTGTACCACGAGAACGCCCGCGAGACCCTGAGCCGCCTCGGCGAGTGGAACCGCCGCTTCGAGCAGCACGGCGACCTGATCATGCCGGTGGCCGGCGCCGCCGACATCCGCCGGGCCAAGGAGCAGGGCAAGGTCGGCATCTTCTTCGGCGCGCAGAACTGCTCGCCGATCGAGGACGATATCGCCCTGATCGAGGTGTTCCGCCAGCTCAACCTGCTGATCATGCAGCTGACCTACAACAACCAGAGCCTGCTGGCCACCGGTTGCTACGAGGGCAGCGACAGCGGCATCACCCGCTTCGGCAAGCAGGCTATCGCCGAGATGAATCGGGTCGGCATGCTCATCGACATGTCCCACAGCGCCGAGCGCAGCACCCTGGAGGCGATCGAGCTGTCGAGCCGGCCGATCATCATCTCCCACGCCAACCCGGCGTTCTTCCACCCGGCCAAACGCAACAAGTCGGAGACCGTGCTGCGCGAGCTGGGCCGCTCCGGCGGCCTGCTCGGCTTCAGTCTGTATCCCTTCCACCTGCACAACGGTTCGGACTGCAGCCTGGATCAGTTCTGCGACATGGTCGCGCGCACCGCCGACCTGATGGGCATCGACCATATCGGCATCGGCACCGACCTGTGCCAGAACCAGCCACAGTCGGTGCTGGAGTGGATGCGCAGCGGCCGCTGGTCGAAGCAGGTCGATTACGGCGAGGGCTCGGCGAGCAACGCCGACTGGCCCAAGCCGCTTTCCTGGTTCGGCGACAGCCGCGATTTCCCGCACATCACCCAGGGCCTGCTGCAGCGCGGTTTCACTGCGCAGGACACTGCCAAGGTGATGGGCCTCAACTGGCTGAACACTCTGGAACAGGGTCTCAAGCCTGCCCAATAACGGTCCTGAACAACCAACAAGTACAAGATTCTTGTCAGGAGGCTGTAATGAATAGCACCCAATCGGCTACCCAAACGGGAGCACCGGTGATGAGCGAGAAGAGCAAACTGCTGCACGGCGTGGATATCCCGGTGTTCCTCATGAGCGGCGGCTTCGTCCTGCTGTTCGCCATCCTCGCCCTGTGGGATATCGAACTGATGACCCAGTGGGTCAACGGCGCCTTCGCCTGGTCGACCAAGTTGTTCGGCGCCTACTGGCAGGTGCTGCTGCTGCTGACCTTCGGCATCGGTATCTACCTGGCCCTCGGCCGCACCGGCCGGGTGCGCCTCGGCGCCCTGGCCAAGCCTGAGATGCCGACCTTCACCTGGGTCTGCGTGATCATGTGCACCCTGCTGGCCGGCGGCGGCGTGTTCTGGGCCGCGGCCGAGCCGATGGCGCACTTCCTCTCGCCGCCACCGCTGCACGGCGGCGAGACCGGCACCCCGCAGGCGGCCTACAACGCGCTGGCGCAGAGTTTCATGCACTGGGGCTTCCTGGCCTGGGCGATCCTCGGCAGCCTGACCGGCATCGTGCTGATGCACCTGCACTACGAGAAGGGCCTGCCGCTCAAGCCGCGCACCTTGCTCTATCCGCTGTTCGGCGAGCGCGTCATGACCGGCTGGTTCGGCGCCCTGACCGACGCCTGCTGCGTGCTGGCGGTGGTCGCCGGCACCATCGGGCCGATCGGTTTCCTCGGCCTGCAGGTGAGCTTCGGCCTTGAGAAACTGTTCGGCATCAGCAACGACTATGGCACCCAGGTCACCATCATCGGCGTACTGGTGGCGGTCTACACCCTCTCGGCGGTGTCCGGGGTGGCCCGCGGCATCCAGTGGCTGAGCCAGATCAATGTGGTCCTGGCGGTGGCGCTGATGCTGTTCATCCTGCTGCTGGGGCCGACCGGCTTCATCGTCGACGCCTACCTGCAGGCCATGGGCATCTACCTGGACAAGTTCATCCCGATGGCGACCTTCCGCGCCGATCCGGCCTGGCTGGACTGGTGGACGGTGTTCTTCTGGGGCTGGTTCCTCGGCTACGGCCCGCTGATGGCCATGTTCGTGGCGCGCATCTCCCGCGGTCGCACCCTGCGTGAACTGGTGCTGACCATCTCGGTGGTGGCGCCGCTGATCACCTGCTTCTGGTTCACCATCGTCGGCGGCAGTGGCCTGTCCTTCGAGCTGAGCAACCCCGGCTCGGTGTCCGAGGCCTTCGCCGGCTTCAACCTGCCCGGCGCCTTGCTGGCGATCACCGCGCAGCTGCCCCTGGGCTACCTGATGTCGGTGCTGTTCTTGATCCTCACGGTGATCTTCGTCACCACCACCGGCGACTCGATGACCTACACCATCTCCATGGTGATGACCGGCACCGACCACCCGCGCGCCGAGATCCGCGTGTTCTGGGGAGTGATGATGGGCGTGGTGGCGGCGCTGCTGATCTCCATCGGGGCCGGCGGCATCAGCGCGCTGCAATCGTTCATCGTCATCACCGCCGTGCCGGTGTCGCTGATCCTGCTGCCGTCGCTGTGGAATGCCCCGCAGATCGCCCGGCGCATGGCCGACGAACAAGGGCTCTAATCCCCGCAACTTTCGAGGGAGCGTGGCGCAAGCCGCCTCCCTCTTTTTTATTCCTCTCTCGAACCAGGAGCACGCCATGAAACAGGCCGTGAAGACCCAGCTGTTCCCATCCAAGGCCCCGCTGGAGTGGGCGGTGATCGGCAACGGCACGCTGTACACCGCGCAGATCCCCATCGACGTCCAGGGCCAGGTGGTGCCTGGCGGCATCGAGGCGCAGACCCGCCAGACCCTGGACAACCTCAAGCACACCCTGGCGTGCGCGGGCCTGGGTCTGGACGCGGTGAACCAGGTGCTGATCTACGTCACCGACCGCAGCTACCTGGCCACGGTCAATGCGGTGTATGCCGAATATTTCAGCGCGCCCTACCCGAACCGAGCGGCCATGGTCATCGCCGGCCTGGCCCGCGAGGAGATGCTGGTGGAGCTGGTGGTCTACGCCAGCGCCTGATCCCGGCATCTGCATGGCGTGCCTGGGCGGTGATCCCGCCGGGTGCGCCGAGCGCCTTTGGCGCTCACCCGCCTTGTCGGCCGACCGCGCCGACCAAGGTCTCTTCTCCCCCCGCCTGCGCAAGCGCCCACTGTCCACAAGACAGGCGGCGTTTGCCACCGCCGGCCGGCCCGTCGCCGGCGCAGCGTCTACCGTTAATGCTCTGGGCAAGGGAAGGCTCCTTGAACCGCGCGTTTGTCTTAGGCGCGCGCCGTGGCCAGCTTGTGATTCTCGCCCAGCGCAGGCAGCATGCAGCCTGCGCTGGCGGGCCTGACGCGCCAGTGGGCGAGGGGCCGGGCGGCGAAACCCATGGTTTCGACTGCACGCCATCGCATCAATTGAGCCGAAGGAGCGAGCAAGTGCGTGCAATCCGAGCCAAGCTGTTGCGCAACCTGGATTGGCGAATGGCGCTCGGCGCATTGCTGCTGTGGGCGCTGCTGGCTGCAGCCGTGGCCTTCGTCGCCGGGCGCAGCGAGCGCGAGCGTGCGCTGCAGCTGTTGCACAGCGAGCTGCAGTCGCTCAGCCAGCTGCGTGTCGAGTCACTGGCGCGGCAGATCGACCGGCGTCGCCAGCAGGTGCGCCTGCTCGCCAGGACACCCCCGGCCCTGGGGATGGTGGCGACCAGCCATCAGCAAGGCTATGACGCGCTCGGCCGGAGTTCCTACGAGTCGTGGCAGAGCCGCCTGGAAACCATCTTCAGCGCCTTCGTCAGCACCACCCCCGACGTGTTGCAGGTGCGCCTGATCGGCGTCGCCGAGCAGGGCCGCGAGCTGATTCGGGTGATCCAGCGCAAGGGCCGGGTGCAGGTGCTGGCGCCCAGCCAGCTGCAGCCTCGCGGCGATGCCGCGTACTTCCGCGAAGGCGTGCGCCTGCAGGACAACGAGGTGCATGTCTCCGACATCGTACTGAGCCGCGAACACGGCGACGAGCGATCGCCCCTGGTGCCGACCATGCGGGTGGTGACCCCGCTGTTCGACGACGCCGGCGAGCTGTTCGGCATCGTCCTGGTGGACCTGGATGCCGGCCGCCTGCTGGCCACCATGCAGACCGGTCCGGACGAGAAGCAGCTGCGGGTCTATATGACCGACCAGAACGGCTATTTCCTCCTGCACCCGGACCCGCACAAGGCGTTTGCCTTGGAGCCAGGCCGGACCTGGCGCTGGCAGGACGAGTTCCGCGAGCTGGACTCTCCGGCCGCCTCGCGCAAGCTGCAACTGTTGCAGAACGCCGCCGCCCAGGCCTATGCGGTGACCCGGCGCTTGCGCCTCAACCCTGGCACCCGCGACGGCCGTAGCCTGACCATCGCCATGGCGGTGACGGAGGCGCCAGTGGTGGCCGCCGTGGCCAGCGCGCGTCGCACGGCCTTGCTGGCGATGCTCGGTGGCGGCCTGCTCGCCGCCTTGCTGGCGTTCGCCTTTCAACGCCAGCGGCGCACGCTTTACCGCCGCCGCGCCGAGCTGGCGGCCATAGTCGGCGGCGCCCAGGATGCGATCATCGGCACCGACCTGGCTGGCGTGGTCAGCAGCTGGAACCCGGCCGCCGAGCGGATGTTCGGCTATGCCGCCAGCGAGGCCATCGGCCGGCCACTGGCCGCGCTGATCGTGCCGCCGGAGCTGAGCGAGGAAGATGCCGCGATTCACCGCCTCGCCGCCGGCGGCGAGCCGGTGCCGGGGATCGAATCGGTGCGTCGGCGCCGCGACGGCAGCGAGTTTGCGGTATCCCTGCTGGTCACGCCGATCATTTCCCAGGCAAACGGCGTCGCCGGCCTGGCCGACACCATTCGCGACATCAGCGCGCAACGTCTGGCCGAGCGCAAGGTCCGCGAGATGAACGCCGCGCTTGAGCACCAGGTGGCCGAGCGCACCCAGCAGACTCAACGCCTGGCGGCCCTGCAACAGGCGATCATCGCCGACGCCGGTTACGCCATGGTGGCCACCGACCCGGACGGCCTGATCACCCTGTTCAACCCCGCCGCAGAGAAGCTGTTCGGCTATGCCGCCGAGGAGTTGCTGGGGCGCCAGACGGCGCTGCTCTGGCACGACGGCCAGGAGCTCGCTGAGCGCGCCCAGGCGTTCGCCCGGGAGTTGCAGCAGCCGCTGGAGCCCGGGTTCGAGGTGCTGGTGGCCAAGTCGCGCTGTGGCCTGGCCAATCAACACCAGTGGTCGGTGCTGCGCCAGGACGGCGTCAGGCTGGCGGTGTTGCTGGATATCAGCGCACTGCGCGACGAGCACGGGGGCATCCAGGGCTATATCGCCATGGCCTCGGATATTTCGCGGCAGCAGCAGAGCCAGCGCGAGATGCTGGCCCCCCGGGATCAGCTGGCCAAGCTCATCGAGGTCGCCAGGCTCGGCATCTGGACCTGGGTACCGGACGATGATTCGCTGATCTGGAATGCCCGCATGTTCGAGATCTATCAGCAGCCGCCGAGCCTGAACGGGCAGGGGCTCAACTACGCTTATTGGCGCTCGCGGGTCCATCCCGAGGACATCGAGGCGATGGAGGCGGCGCTGCAGGCGGCTGTCGAAGGGCGCGGGGAGTATGCCCCGGTGTTTCGCATCGTTCTGCCGGATGGCCAGATCCGCCCTATCCAGGCCGGCGCCTATGTGGAGCGGGACGAAATGGGTCGGGCCCTGCGCGTTACCGGCATCAATCTCGATATCAGTGCGCGGCGCCAGTTCGAGGCGACCCTGCACGGTGCCAGGGAACAGGCCGAGGCAGCCGCCCAGGCCCTACTCGGCAACCTTGACGACATCCTCGACTTCTCGAAGAACGAGGCGCAATCCCTGACGCGCGATCCCCTGCCGTCCGTCCTCGATCGCCAGCGCGCGTCGGCGCCCGAAGGCGGTGGTCCAGCCGCGAGCAAGGCGCCACCGGCCGCCAGGCCTGCGTCGGCGGCCCGGCCACGCGGGCTGTCGGGACTGCGCCTGCTGCTGGTCGAGGACAATCCGACCAACCAGCTGGTGGCCCGCGAGCTGCTGATCAGCGCCGGGGCCGAAGTGGCGGTGGCCGGCGATGGCCGGGCCGGCATCGCCGCGGTACAGGGGGCCGCTCCGCAGTTCGATGCGGTGCTGATGGACATCCAGATGCCCGGCATCGACGGTTACGAGGCCACCCGCGAGCTTCGCCGCCGCTACACCCGCGAGCAGCTGCCGATCATCGCCATGACGGCCAACGCGATGCCGGCCGACCGCGCGGCCGCGCTGGATGCGGGGATGAACGAGCATGTCGGCAAGCCGTTCGAGCTGGCGACGCTGGTGACAGTGATCCGGCAACTGACCGGGCGGGGCGCCGACGCTGCGCCCGTGCCAGCAGTGGCGCCGGCGCGGGCGACGCGCAGGGTGCTCGATGACGAGGCCGCGTTGCACCGATTCGGCGGCAACCGGCGGATCTACCAGCAGGCGCTGGGCAAGTTCAGCAGCGATGCGCAGGTGCAGCTTGCCGAGCTGGCCACAACGCTTGAGCCGGACCGGGAGGGGCTGCTGCGCCAGCTGCACAATCTGAAGGGGTTGGCCGCGACCATCGGCGCCGAGACATTTGCCGCGCTGGCCGCCGACGCCTGCAAACTGCTCGCCTCGGGCTGTTCGCAGGAGCGCTGGACGGCCGTGCGGGCGGCGCTGATGGAAGCGGGGCAGGGCGCGGCGAGTGCGGCGCAGGCGCTGCTCGAGGCCGCAGCCGACCCGGCCGAGGTGGCCGCTGTGGCACCGCCAGCGGCGGCGATGGATGACGAGGTCGGCAGAAATGAGCTGTTGGCGTTGTGGCGGCTGCTCGAGGCCAATAACATGGACGCCCTGTGCGTCTACGATCGACTGCACAAGCATTATCAGGGGGCGTCTGTGCACGCATTCAAGCAGCTCGGCGAGGCGATCGAGCAACTCGATTTCACCGCGGCAGCGGCACAGTGCCAGGCGTTGTTGGAGAGCAGGGAGGGGGCATGAGCATAGGCGGCGAAGGACCAGGCCCCTACGACCTCGGCGGCAGGCGTGCGCGCCTGCTGGTGGTCGACGACGAACCGGTGTTCGTCAAGTTGATCCACCAGCTGTTTTCCGCCGAACATGAGGTGTTCATGGCGACCAGCGGCGAGGAGGCCTTGAGGATCTATGCCCGTTCGGCCCCCGACCTGATTCTGCTCGACGTCAAGATGCCGGGCATGGACGGACTCGAGCTGTGCCGGCAATTGAAGCGCTTGCCAGACGCCCGCGCGATCCCGGTGATCTTCGTCACCGGGCACGAGTCGCTGGACGAGGAGACGGCCTGCTGGAACGCCGGTGGCGTCGACTTCGTCAACAAGCCGTTCAATCCGCTGACCCTGCGCAACCGGGTCAATGTCCACCTGGCGCTGAAGTTCCAGGCCGATCGCCTGCGCGAAATGGCCTTCGTCGATGGCCTGACCGGGATCGCCAATCGGCGGCAGTTCGAGGAGCGGCTGGGGCAGGAGTACCGGCGCAGTCGGCGCAACCGCACCTCGCTGGCCCTGCTGCTGATCGATGTCGACTTCTTCAAGCCCTATAACGATCGCTATGGCCACCAGGCCGGTGACGAATGCCTGCGCCAGGTGGCGGCGTTGTTGAGTTCGAACATGCAGCGCCCAGGCGACCTGGCGGCGCGCTACGGTGGCGAGGAGTTCGCCTTCCTGCTGCCGGAGACGGATGCCAAGGGCGCGCGGGTCATCGCCGAGCGCCTGGTCGAGGTGGTGCGCCAGCTCAACCTGGAACACCTCGACTCCAGTATCGCCGACGTGCTGACCGTGAGCATCGGTGCGGCCGTGCTGGACCCGGACTCGAGCGATTCCTGCGGGGCGCTGATCACCCAGGCCGACGCGCAGCTCTATCGGGCCAAAAAGCAGGGGCGCGGGCGCGTCTGCTGCAGCCTGACCTCAGAGCCGCGTGCTGAAGCGGTGCGGCCCTGATTCCGGCCAGCCAGGCCCTGGGCACGCCGCGCGTCTGAACCTCAAGCCAGTGCGTATTCCTCGCCGATCACCGCCGGGTCGAACGGCTGGCGGCTGAACACGCGCTGAACCATGGGGCGGAAATGCTCCAGGCTCGGCGTCGGGTAGGCCGGGTCGAACGAGGCCTGGTCCCATTTCTCGCAGAAGTCGACGCACAGCTGGTAGGCCGGATGGTCCTTGTAGCGGTCCCGCTCGTTACGGTCGCCGCCGAAGTGGTGGGCGTAGTAGAAGTTCTGGAACAGCCCGTGGTGGTGCAGCACCCAGGTGACCTCGCCACGCACGTAGGGCCTGATGACCGAGGCCGCCAGCTGCGAGTGGTTGTAGGGGGCCAGTTCGTCGCCGATGTCGTGAATCAGGGCACCGACGATCATGTCCTCGTCGGCGCCGTCGGCCTCAGCGCGCGCGGCGGTTTGCAGCGAGTGCTGCAGGCGACTGACCTGATAGCCGCTCAGGCTGTGCTCCAGTTCGGCCAGGGCCTTGAGGATGCGCTCGGGCAGGTTCTGGTTGAACTCGGTTTCCAGGCGGTCGAGGAATTCGTACTCCTCGGCGGTGCCGTCTTTCATCTGGGTGAATTGCACGCTGTTCATCAGGCGACTTCCTTGATGGTTTTGAGCTGGATAAGGGTGCTGGCGTAGCGTTCGCGCGGGCCGTCGAGGTCGATGTAGCAGCCTTGCAGGTGTCTTGGACCCTCGGATGGATCGAAGCTGCTGCGTCCGTGCAGCACCCGGCTGTTGTCGAACAGCATCAGTTCGCCGGCGCGCAGGGGGAAGCGGATCTCGTAGGCCGGGTCGCAGAACAGCTCGCCGAGGCGCTTGCGCGCACGGTGATAGGCCTTCATCTGCTCGATGGGCAGAAGCGGCAGGCCATCGAGGCGGGGGCTGTAGTGCATGCCCAGCGTGCGCCCGTGCTCGTCGGTCTTGATGATCGGCTTGTGGCTGACCAGCTCGGTGCCCTTGTCGATGAAGCGGTATTTGACCGAGGTGTCCTTGAGCAGCCGATAGCCCTGCGGATCGGTCGCGGCCAGCTCACGCACCACGCTGACGCTGTCGACCAGGGTCGACAGGCCACCGCTGGTCTCGTTGACCAGGCAGTGCAGCAACTGGATGCCCGGCACCGGGTCGCGGTAGGGGTTGTCGGTATGGGGGCCCAGGTGCACGCCGGTATAGGCCAGGTCGTTGGCATCGGGCCTGGAGTAGACCTCGAAGTAGCGGCCGAAGTTGGTTTCCTTGAGGTAACCGAACTGGGCGGCCACATCGAGAATGCTCTCGGGTTCCGTGGGTACCTGGGTCAGGACGATGAAGCCGTAGCGCAGGTAGGTGTCGAGCGCTGCCAGGAACTGCTCGGGAACCTGCATGTTCGGCCAGCCGAAGCGCACCGAGCGCTGATCGAGGTTGCTGTCCCAGCCCTGGGCGGCCGGAAAGGCGTCATCGGCATCCAGCTCGGCCTGCAGGAACGAGAAGTCATACAGGGAGCGGTGACCGTCGCTGAACTCGAGCCGTGCCTGCCGCGCGCCGACCGGCTCCACGGCAAGCAGGGCGATTTCCGGATCGATGGCGTGGGAGTCGAACAGGCGCTGCTGGGTCTTGTGATCCAGTTGCGTGGGGTCCTGGCTGCGCTCACGCAGCCAGAGTGCCGGTAGCTCGGTGATTGCGCCATCGGCGCGGACGCTTACCGCGGGTGGAGCCTGCTCGAAGATGACCTCAATGTTTTTCATCGCCTGTATCCCGTGATGCAGATGCTGTGTGGGGGGCAGTTGTTCGAGCGCTTTCGCTGGCGCGCCGAGGCCAAAGTCGCTGCATTGCCTGGCCGCTCTTCGGCGGCTTCGTTGCACCCTACCCATGCCATGGTTGTCGCAGGTGGTAAGCGAATGGTCGCATCTGGCGCGGTGGCGGCCCAGCCGCGTTAGTTGATGCACAGGTATGCAAAAATTTTATGGGAAGTCGACCGCGCCCAAGGCTGGGCGGGTCGCTCGGCCGGCATTGCCGCGCGCCTTTGCGGCGCGCAGCAGAGGGGGCGATCCGGCGCTGTTCGCGGGCCGAGCCCGCTTGGGGCGCACAGCCGCAGTGAGGGGGCTAGCCGCGTTCGGGGGTGACGACCGCGTTGGGACCACGCGGGCTGGGGCGGGGTTCGCTCATGCGCCCGCTCTTGGCCCGCGCACGGGTGCCGCGGGCCTCGTGGAGGTTCTCGGCTAGCGAGTTGAGCTGGGCGCATTCGATCAGGCGCAGGTTGTGCACCTCCGGCACGGGTTGGCCTGCGGCCTTCATGCCGGTCAGGCGCGCCCATACCGCGCGTTTCTTGCGCACCTGGTGTGGCTGGAAGCGATCGAAGTCGCGAAAGCCGACCGGCTCGGGCTGCACCTCGATAGCGCCTGCAGCGAGCGCCGCCTGATAGAGCTCGAGGCCGCGCCGGGTGCGCACGATGATGCCGTTGAAGCCTTCATCCTCGCCGCTGGGCCCGCCTCCGGGCCAGACATCCGAGGCGGCCAGGTCGGCGCTCTCGCCGATGGCATCCGCACAGATCTTGCAGCGTGGCTGCAGCATCCATTTGTCTTCTTTTTCCCACATCGACTGGTAGGTCAGTTCGAAGGCCTGGCCGCTCTTGGTTTCCAGGCGGGTCAGGCCCGGGTTGCCGTTGCCGCGGTAGCGGAACAGGCTGAGTTGGCCCTCCTGGAGACCGAACTGGGCCAGTACCTCTTCCGACTTGGTCAGGTCCGAGGCGCCGCCGCAAACCAGGGTCAGCGCGTACTTCATGTACTGGTCGACGCGCGGGTCCAGCCGGGCCAGGTTGCGCACCGCCGTGATATCGCAGGGTTTGGCAATCAGGGCGAAGGGCTGGCGGCGCTCGAGGATTTCGTTGAAGTCGAGCAGCGGCGCCGCCGGGCCGTAGCGCGAGCCGGCACCCTCGAGGACCGCGGCCGCATCGAAGCTGAGACGGCGCTCGCTTCGCATCGGCTGCTGGCGCGAGGCGCCGACATGCAGAATGAAATCGACCCGTCCGCTGCTCAGCAGGAACTGCCCCAGTGCGGTCAGTACGCCGCCGGTGGAGGCGCGAAAGCGCACCAGCGGATCGCCGGCGTAGCCGATCGCCAGCCGCTCGGCCGCGCCCCAGATCAGGTCATGCTGGGCATTCGGCGATTGGCTTGCCGGCTGGGCGCCCTCGATGCGCGTGCCGGGGCAGACGGCGTTGATGCGTTCAAGCGTCGTCTCGCTCAGGGGCGCATGCACCAGCGGCCGTTCGCGCCCCTCGGGGGTAAGTACCAGGCTGATCTGTTGCGGCTCGGCAATGGTGCGGCACAGGCCGCAGCCGATGCACAGGCCGTTCTCGACTATTTCTTCAACGGCGAGGGGCATCCGCGTCTACCTAGATCAGAGGCGGGGTCAGCCAGCGCTGGGCCGGGATCTCCAGGCTCTGGCGGGCGCGGGCGAAGCTCGGCACGGCCGCCTTGCTCAGGCGCTCGGCCAGGTTTTCCTGGGGGGTTACGGGTGCGCGGCGGTTGGCCCGCGCGAGCTTGAAGAGTTGGGTCAATGCCATGGTGATGAGCCTTATTCTTATTTTGGCCTTGCGGCAGCCATGGGTTGCTCTAGGCATCCCTTGGTCGAAGCCGCTGGAGTATGTAACGATCTGCCGGCGCGACTGTTTGCCCGCCCGCATCCATCTCGCGGCGAAGAATAAGCAGCTTTCTTCCCAATTGCACAGCCCTTTTTTCTTGATGCCGAGGCATGCAGTATTTTTATGATTTCCGATCGCCATCAGCCGCCCTCGATGAAAGCCCTGCTCGCTTTCGAGGCGTCGTTTCGCCTCGGCTCAATGACGGCGGCGGCTCAGGAACAGGGCACCACGCAACCGGTGATCTCGCAGCGCATCCGCGTGCTGGAGGAGAGCATTGGCCGCGTGCTGTTTGATCGCACCGGCAGCCGGCTGGCGCCGACCGAGCAGGGGCGCTTCCTCTACGGCGAGTTGTCCGGCGCCCTCGCCAGCATCAACGCCGCGGTGGCCAAGCTGCGTGACGAGGCCCAGGCCGTCGAGCCGAACCTGTCGCTCGCCGCCAACTTCGGCTTCGCCCATGCCTGGCTGCTGCCGCGCCTGAGCGAGCTGCAGCGCGCCTTTCCGCGCTACCGCTTCGAGGTGACCCCGGTGGATTCCGACTCCGCCCTGGAAATGGCCGAGGCGGACATCGCCATCCGCTTCGGCCACCTGAGCAGCTGCCGGGCCAATGAGATGCAGCTCGCGGCGGAAGTGGTGTTTCCCATTTGCAGTCCGGCATTCGCCCAGCGCCATGGCCTGACTGGCCACGTCGACGACAAAGTGCTGGCGCAGGTGCCGCTGCTGCACATGGACCAGAACAATCCGCGCTGGCTGGATTGGCCCCGCTGGTGCACGCTGGCCGGCCTCGCCCCCGTGGCGGACGCGGCGCGTTTCAAGTTCAACAACTATCCGTTGCTGCTCGGCGCAGTCCTGCAGGGCGAGGGCATGGCGCTAGGCTGGTCGGAGCTGGTGCAGCAGCCGATCGCCGAAGGGCGCCTGCTCGCCTTGCAGCCGAAGGTGGTGAGGGGCGACCACGGCTATCTGCTGGCGAGCAAGCACCGTAACAGCAGCCTGGTGCAGCCGGTTGTCGAGTGGTTGCAGGCGCAGCTGGCCGAGACGGTGGCGGCGACCTGAGGACGCGCCCGGCCCCCGGCCCGGGTCGGCTTCAGTCCAGCGATTCGTCGTCGCGGATCAGCACGTAGCTGTGGCCGTTGTCCGCGTCCACGCAGTCGTGCACATAGAACATCACCACCTCTCCCAGGCCCGGCATGGTCGCCACGTAGTCGCCGATTTCCGCACTGAAGTAGGCCGCCGACGAGGGCTTGGCCTCGCATTCGATGGCGGCGGTCATGAACAGCTCGGGGGCGCTGTCGCCGTAGAACTCGTCGCGTTGCCCAGCATCCCACTCCTGCGGCGGCTGGAAGGCGCCGGTGAAGAGGATCTTGGCATCGCCCAGGTCGCGCTCCTCTGCGTCGGGATCGTTGTCGTCCGGGCGGTAGACCGTGCAGTCCTGGGCGTCCGGGTGGCTGAGGATGGCCTGGCGGGCGGCCAGGCGTTGCTGAGGGTCGAGCTGGGACATGGAGCGCTCCGCGGTCAGAGGGTCGGCTGCTGGGGCAGGGTTGCCAGGGGCGCCACGTTACCGCTGTGCGCCTCTGCCGGGAAGCCTTAGCGCCAGTGCAATATCGGCCAGCCGGCCTGTTCGGCGTGGGCGCGCAGCAACGCATCGGGGTTGACCGCGTGGGGCTGGCTGACCAGCTGCAGCAGCGGCAGGTCATTGCGCGAGTCGGAGTAGAAGTAGGCGCCGTCCAGGGTTTCGCCCTGTTGCTCGAGCCACTGCCGCAGGCGCGTGACCTTGCCCTCGCGGTAGGTCAGCACGCCCTGGGTGTGGCCGGTGTAGCAGCCGTGCTGCAGCTGCAGATCGATCGCCAGCACCTCGTCGATGCCGAGCCGAGCGGCGATGGCGCTGACCAGAAAGTGCGCCGAGGCGCTGATGACCAGGATGCGGTCGCCGGCGGCGCGGTGGCTCGCCAGGCAGCGGGTGGCGTCGCTGTAGAGCAGCGGCTCGATCACCTCCTCGACGAAGGGCTCGACGACATAGGCCACTTCTTCGGCGCTGCGGCCGACCAGGGGCGAGAGGCTGAAGGCCATGTAGTCCTCCATGGCCAGCTGGCCTTCGGCGTAGAGGGCCATCAGCTCGTGGTCGCGGGCCAGGAAACTGTCGCCATCGACCCAGCCGAGCTTGGCCATTTCGGCGCTCCACAGGCTGGCGCAGTCGCCGTCGATCAGGGTTTCGTCCAGGTCGAAGATTGCCAGGGCCATCAGGCCACCTCATGGATGGCGTGGGCGTCAATGTTCAGCGCGATGCGCTGGCCGCTGGCATGCATGTCGGCCGCCGAGCGGTTGAGCACGTCGACCAGCAGTTCGACGCCGCGGGCCTCGACGCGGTAGCGGATGACATTGCCGAGCAGGCTGTGGCTGCGCACCAGGGCCTCGATCTCGCCCTGGGCGCCGAGGGAGATGGCCTCCGGGCGAATGGCGATGCGCCCGCCGACCGGGCGGCCGAGCAGGCGAGTGGCGGCCTCGGCATCCAGCAGGTTGTAGTTGCCGATAAAACCGGCGGCGAAGGCGTCGACCGGCGCGGTATAGAGCGTCTCGGCATCGCCGCTCTGGACGATCTGCCCGGCGTTCATCAGGAAGATGCGGTCGCTCATCACCAGCGCCTCCTCCTGATCGTGGGTGACGAAGATGGTGGTCAGGCCCAGCTCCTGCTGGATGCCGCGGATCTGCTCGCGTAGGTGCTTGCGAATCCGCGCATCCAGCGCCGACAGCGGCTCGTCGAGCAGCAGCAGGCGCGGCCGGGTGACCAGCGAGCGGGCCAGGGCCACGCGCTGGCACTGGCCGCCGGACAGCTGCTGCGGGTAGCGCGTGGCGAACTCGCCCAGTTCGACCATGTCCAGGGCTTCGCGCACGCGCCGGCCGCTCTCGTCCGCCTTGACCTGCTGCATGCGCAGGCCGAAGGCGACGTTTTCCTGCACGGTCATGTTGGGGAACAGCGCGTAGCTCTGGAACACCATGCCGATGCCGCGCTTCTGCGGCGCCAGCGGCACCAGGTCCTGGCCATCGAGGAGGATCTGCCCGCTGTTGACCCCGGTCAGCCCGGCGATGCAGCGCAGCAGGGTGGACTTGCCGCAGCCCGAGGGGCCGAGCAGGGTGACGAATTCGCCCTGGCCGATTTCGCAGTCGATATCGCTGAAGATCGGGGTCTGGCCGTAGCTTTTGTGCAGGCCTTGGATGCTCAGGAAACTCATGTCTTGTCCTTGTTCAGGCGGTTGGCGGCCCAGGTGAACACCAGCACGAAGAAGAAGTAGGAAATCACCAGCGCGCTGTTGAAGTGGCCGCTGCTGTTACGCATGTTGTTCAGGTAAACCTGCAGGGTCTCGTAGCGCGTGCCCACCAGCAGGTTGGCGAAGACGAACTCGCCGAACAGGAAGCTGAAGGAGAGGAACAGCGAGACCATCAGGCCCTTGCGCAGGTTCGGCAGCACCACCAGGAAGGCCGCCTTCCAGGTGCTGGCGCCGAGCAGATGGGCGGCGTCCATCAGGTCGCGCAGGTTGATCGCCTGCAGGTTGTTGGTGATTGCCCGGTACATGAAGGGCAGGGCGATGGTGAAGTAGCAGCCGATCAGGATCCACGGCGTGCCGACCATGGCCAGCGGCCCCGAGCCGTAGACCTGCAGCAGGCCCACCGAGGACACCACCGGCGGCACGGCGAAGGGCAGCAGGATGAGGATGTTCATCAGACCGTCGAGCCTGGGGAAGTGGTAGTGCACCACGAACAGCAGCGGCAGGATCAGCAGCACCGCCAGCAGCAGGGCGCCGAAGCACACCAGCAGCGACTGGCCGAAGGCGGCGAGAAAGCGCGCGTCGCTCCACAGCGCCAGGTACCACTTGAAGGTCAGGCCGTCCGGCAGGATGGTCGCGCCCCAGCTGGTGGACAGCGAGTAGAGCAGGGTGGCGGCCAGCGGCAGCAGCAGGATCACGAACAGCAGCCAGACCACCACCCGGTGGTACAGCTCGCCGGGCTTGGCGTCAGCGCGAGACATGGTAGCTCCTCTTGAGCAGCAGCTGGTGGGCCACGGTGATCACCGCCATCAGGCCGACCAGCACCATGGCCAGGGCGCTGGCCAGGTCCGGATTGAGCGAGATGTCGCCGGACACCAGCCCGGCGATGCGGATCGGCAGCACGTTGAAGTTGCCGGTGGTCAGGTAGTACACCGTGGCGTAGGCGCCCAGGGCGTTGGCCAGGAGGATGACGAAGGTGCCGAGCAGCGCCGGGGTCAGCACCGGCAGGCCGATGTGCCGCCAGTAGTCCCAGGTGCCGGCGCCGAGCAGGGCGGCGGACTCGCGCCAGTCCTCGCGCAGGGCGTCGAAGGCCGGGTACAGCAGCAACACGCCGAGGGGAATCTGGAAGTAGGTGTAGAGCACGATCAGGCCGGTCTTGGAGTAGAGGTTGAAGTCCTCGATGATGCCGATCTGCTTGAGCAGCAGGGTCAGCGCGCCGTTGAAGCCGAGCAGGATGATGAAGGCGAAGGCCAGCGGTACCCCGGCGAAGTTGCTGGTCATGTTGGAGAAGGCGATGACGAAGTCGCGCAGCTTGGAGTCCACCTGGCGCAGCGAATAGCTGCCGAGGATGGCGATGACGATGCCGAACAGGCTCGACCAGAAGGCGATCTGCAGGCTGTGCTTGATCGCCTGCAGGTAGAACCTGGAGCTGAATATCTTCTCGAAGTTGTCCAGGCCCCAGCCGTCGCTGACGCTCAGGCTGTGCACCGCGACCCACGCCAGCGGGGCGATCTGGAAGGCGATGAAGAATACGGCGAAGGGCAGCAGGCAGAGCAGGGCCAGCCATCTGCCCGGCACGCGCAGTCGAGCTGGCGCTGTGGCCACGCGCTCCGGCAGCAATGTGCCGGGGTGCTTCGGGGTGTTTTCCAGTGGAACGGTCATTTCAGCAGCTCGCGGCAGACGGGTTTGTCGTGAGGCACGCCGAGCAGCTCGCAGACGGTGCCGCACAGCTCGGTCTGTTTCGGCAGCGCCGCCTCGTCCAGGCTGAAGGCCTCGCCCAGCACGAACAGCGGTACTTCGCGCTCCTCGGGCAGCAGGCCGTTGTGCGAGCGGTCGTCGTTCATGCCATGGTCGGCGGTGACCAGCACCTGATAGCCGGCTTGCAACCAGCCCTGCAGGTAGTCGGCCAGGATGATGTCGGCGCGCCGGGCGCTGTTGCGGTATTGGGCACTGTCGAGGCCGTGCTTGTGGCCGGCGTCGTCGACGTTCATCGGGTGCACCAGGAGGAAGTTCGGCTGGTGGCGCAGGCGCAGGCTTTCCGCGTCGGCGAACAGGTGCGAGTCCGGGTAATGGTCGGCGTAGTAGAAATGGCCGTGCTGGATCGGCAGGTCGGGCGCCTCGGTATGGCGGTCGCGGGCCGCGACGAAGGGCGCGCGGTTGTACAGCTCGCTGATCCAGTGATAGGCCGCGGCGGCGGTGTTCAGGCCGGCGTCACGGGCGTAATGGAAGATGCTGCGCTGGTTGGAGAGGCGCACCACATCGTTGTGCACGATGCCGCTGTCGATCGGCGTGACGCCGGTGAGGATGCATTCGTAGAGCGGCCGGGACAGCGAAGGCAGCTCGCAGTCGAGCTTGTACAGCGCGGCGCGCCCGGCTTCGCGGTAGGCCTGCAGGTGGCCCAGGGCATGGCGGGCGACCTGGTAATTCAGGCCATCCAGTACGACCAGGATGACGTTGTGTTTCATCGTTGCTCTTGACCCCATTGCGTTCGTTTGACGGCGCGCCGGAGGAACTGCCTCAAGGGCAGTCCCTCCGGCGCGTGCGGATGGCGAACGCGGCTTACTCCATATTGATGATCACGTGCTCCTGCCACAGTTGCGGCAGCGCCTTGGAGGTGGCCTCCCAAGCCGCGGCGTCCTTGATCGGCTGGACCTTGGCGTACTGGGCGTTGGGCAGCAGCTTGGCCTGCACCTCGGCCGGCAGGGTCAGGTGCTCGGCGCGGATCGGTCGGGCGTTGCCCTTGGCCAGGTTGATCTGCCCGGCGTCGCTGAGGATGTACTCGCGCGCCAGCTTGGCGGCGTTGGGGTGCTTGGCGTACTTGTTGATGATGGTGCTGTAGCCGGAGATCACCGAGCCATCCGAAGGGATCAGCACTTCGAAGCGGCTCGGGTCGATCTGGTCGCGATAGCTCAGGCCGTTGAAGTCCCACACCACGCCGACTTCCACTTCGCCCTTCTCCAGGGTCTGGATGGTCGGGTTGGACAGCGACAGGCGGCCCTGCTCGGCGATGCCGGCGAAGAAGTCCAGGCCCGGCTGGATGTTCTTCTCGTCGCCACCATTGGCGATGGCCGCGGCCAGTACGCCATTCACCGCCTGGGCGGCGGCGCTGACGTCACCGATGGCGACCTTGTACTGGCCGTTCTTCAGATCGGCCCAGGAGGTGGGGATGTCCTTGACCAGCTTCTTGTTGACGATGAAGGCGATGGAGCCGGTATAGGCCAGCATCCAGTGGCCGTCCTGGTCCTTGGCCCAGGCCGGGATCTGCTCCCAGGTGCTCGGCTTGAACGGCTGGGTCACGCCCTGCTGCACGGCGATGGGGCCGAAGGCGGCGCCGACGTCGCCGATATCGGCGGTGGCGTTGTCCTTCTCGGCGGCGAACTTGGCGATCTCCTGGGCCGAGCTCATGTCGGTGTCCAGGTGCTTGAGGCCGTACAGCCTGTTCAGATCCTCCCAGGTGTCCTTCCAGTTGGCCCAGCTGTCGGGCATGCCCACGCTGTTCACCTCGCCCTCGGCGCGGGCGGCCTGTTCCAGCGCTTGCATGTCCATGTCAGCGGCCATGGCCGAGGTGGCCAGGGCGATGGCCGAACCCATCAGTGAAGCCAGCAGCAATCGTTTCATTGGAAACTCCTTTGCGATGAGGGTGTTGGTCTAGATCAGCAGAGTCCGGGTCAATCTAGGCGGCGGAGGTGACAGTTTTATGTCCGCCGCGCGCGTGCGCATTTCCAGGCCGTTCGCCAGATTGGCGCTCATCTAGCGTAGACCATGGATTACCGGGCGCTTGGCCGGTTTGACGGCGATCTTTCCGGCTAACCCGGATGCTGCGATTGGCCTGTTGTCATCGACTGGTCATGCAGATTGCCTAGACTTGCAACAGACTCGCCGGACTCCGACCCTGGAATCCTGGCTTGCGGGTCGAGCTGGACTAGGCCAAAGGGGGATCGTTGATGCGCGAAGAAGCGCCGCGTGCCGTCACCACCATCTGCCGTGCACTGGAAGAGCAGATCGAACATGGCCTGCTGCCCTCCGGCAGCAAGCTGCCGGCCGAGCGCAAGCTCAGCGAGCTGTTCGACACCACGCGCATCACCCTGCGCGAGGCGCTCGGCCAGCTGGAGGCGCAGGGGCTGGTCTACCGCGAGGAGCGCCGTGGCTGGTTCGTCTCGCCGCCGCGGCTGACCTACAACCCGCTGGTGCGCAGCCATTTCCATGCCATGGTCGGCGAGCAGGGGCGGGTGCCGGCCACCGAGGTACTGAGTGCGCGGCTGATGCCGGCCAATGCGGAAATCTGCCAGCTGCTGGCGCTACCGGCGCTGTCCAGCGTCTACCAGATCCGCCGCGCCCGGCGCATCGACGGTCGCCTGGTGCTGTATGTCGAGCACTACCTCAACCCGGCCTATTTCCCGGGAATCCTGGGGTTCGACCTGACCCGCTCGCTGACCGAGCTGTACGAGCACGAGTACGGGGTGCGTTACGGCCGGGTGCGTTTCGACATGGTGCCGACCGCCCTGCACAGCGAGGCCGCGGCGGCGCTTAAGGTGGCCCTGGGCAGCCCGGCGCTGCGCATCGTGCGGGTCAACCGTGACCAGCACGGCCGGCTGATCGACTGCGACCTGGAGTTCTGGCGCCACGACGCCCTGCATGTGAGCGTCGAGGTGCCGGAGTAGCGCCGCCGGCTCAGGGCAGTTCGGCGCTGGCGTAGAAGGCGGTGAGCACCTTGACCAGGTGCGCCAGGTCCTGGCTGCCGGCCAGCTCGCGGATCGAGTGCATGGCGAAGGTCGGCAGGCCGATGTCGACGGTGCGCACGCCCAGCTGGCCGGCGGTGAGCGGGCCGATGGTCGAACCGCAGCCCATGTCGCTGCGGGTGACGAAGCTCTGCACCGGCACTTCGTTCTCCAGGCACAGGTGGCGGAAGAAACCGGCCGTTTCGCTGTTGGTGGCGTAGCGCTGGTTGCTGTTGATCTTGATCACCGGGCCGGCGTTGAGCTTGGGCCCGTGGTTCTCGTCGTGCTTGTCCGGGTAGTTGGGGTGCACGGCGTGGGCATTGTCGGCGGAGACCAGCAGCGAACGCTGGATGCAGCGCACGAAGGCATCGCCCTCCGGCAGCACCCGGCGCAGCACCTGCTCGAGCATCGGCCCGTCGGCGCCGCAGGCGGAGGTGGAGCCGACCTCCTCGTGGTCGTTGCACACCAGCACGCAGCTCTCGGCGTCCGGGGCGGCCAGCAGCGCCTGCAGGCCGGCGTAGCAGGACAGCAGGTTGTCCAGGCGGGCGCCGGCGATGAAGTCGCGATTGAGGCCGATCACCGCGGCGGCCTGGGTGTCGTAGAAGCTCAGCTCGTAATCCAGCACCGCATCGGCGCTCAGGCCGTGTTCGCTGGCCAGCTGGTCGGCCAGCAGGGCGCGGAAGTCCGCCGCCTCGCTGCCGGTGAGCTGGGCCAGGATCGGCGGCAGCTCGGTCTGCGCGTTGATGTTCCAGCCCTGGTTGGCCTCGCGGTTGAGGTGGATGGCCAGGTTGGGGATCACCGCGATCGGCGCCTGGAAGTCGATCAGCTGGCTCTGCACCTTGCCGCTCTCGCGGAAGGTCACCCGTCCGGCCAGCGACAGGTCGCGGTCGAACCAGGGGGTGAACAGGGCGCCGCCGTAGACTTCCACGCCGAGCTGGAAGAAGCCCTGGCGCTGCAGCTCCGGATGGGGCTTGACCCGCAGGCAGGGGCTGTCGGTGTGGGAGCCGACCAGGCGCAGGCCACCCTCGACGGGCGGACGCTGGCCGAGCTTGAAGGCGATGATCGAGGAGTCGTTGCGGGTCACGTAATAACGGCCGCCGGCCTCGGTGTGCCAGGAGGCGCGTTCGTCCAGTGGCTGGAAGCCGGCTGCCTGCAGGCGCTGGGCGAGGGCGGCGGTGGCATGAAAGGGCGTCGGCGAGGCCTTGAGGAAATCGATCAGGCCTTGGTTCAGTTCTTCGCGCATGGGGCACTCCTGGCGGCAATGCGCGGAGTTTATCGGATTTGTCGCCGGCATTGGCGCGGCCTGTGTCTCGCCAGCGTCCGCCATGGCCGAGATTGGATGGGGTGGGCTCAGGCCGGGATGCTGACCAGGCTGAGCAGCTGGCCGTCGCACTCGGCGAACTGGCCCTGCAGCTCGCTGCCGGCCGGCCAGTCGGCGCCCAGGTCGATCAGCAGGCGTAGGTGCGCGCGGCCGTCGTCCTGGCAGTTCAGCAGCTCGGCGTCGTGGAAGTAGAAGCGGCGCAGCACCAGGGGGTAGAGCGCCTTGAACAGGCTTTCCTTGAGCGAGAAGGTCAGGCTGACGCGCCAGGCGCGCTGCTCGGCGGGCAGCGACTGGAGCCGGTGCAACTCGGTCGGGGTGAGGATCTCCGCGGCCAGGCGCTCGGCGCGCGTGCTCGCCAGGGGGGGCTCGATATCCAGACCGAGGCCGCGCCAGGCGCTGCTGCGCGCCACTAGGGCGGCGGCCCAGCCGTGGCCGTGGCTGATCGAGCCGACCACCCCGGCCGGCCACTGCGGCGCCCGGTCGGCGCCCACCGCGGGAACCTGCGGCTGCCCGGTCAGGCGGCGCAAGGCCTCGCGCGCGCACAGGCGGCCGGCCAGGTATTCGGCCTGGCGTTTGGCCACGCCGCGGACCGGGGCGATGGCGCAGCGGTTGAAGTCCTCGCCATCCAGGCGTTCGGCGCTAAAGCTTGTGCTGAGCAGGTGCACGCCGGGTAGCGCGTGGGGCAACGGCCAGTGATCGCTCAGGGGGGTGCAGCAGGACGGCAGGTAGGGTTCGCTCATGCCGGCATTCTGCCGGGAGCCGTCGGCGGTCGCCAGCTGCCCGGGTGGTTACATTTCTTTGCAAAAGCGCAACAAAGCTAAACGGATAGTCGCCTGGGCATTTGCCAGACTGGCGTCGCGTTTCTTCGGGGACGCAGGTGAGGTTGTAGTTGGTGCCGGTGTCCGCCGGCCCTGACCTTTTCTCAGATTCGAGTACGGGAGCCCGTTTGGGCTCCCGTTTTTTTTGCGCGGTTGCCTACCGGCGCCGCCGGGCAGGCAGCCGCATTGGCTGGGGGCGCTGCACCGCTGCGTGCCTATACTTGCCCAATGAGTAGCCGCGCGGGTGTGCCTGTGAATCGCCGGCAGGCCTGTGCCAACGATGCCCTTGCTCACCGTTCGCGGGCGGGGTGAATAGGCTGGGAGGCGAATGATGAGTTTGCCGGGCCTCGTCTGGACAGATCTGCGCAGCGACACCCATGAGCCCAGTCCTGTCGGCGAGTTGAAGGCGCATTTTCGGCTGCATCATCTGGTCGGAACCGCGAGCCTCACGCAGGACATCGATCAGCGCGCGCCGCTGCTGGCCTGCTTCGAGTACGACTACCCGAATCTGCCTGGCTTGAAGGCGCTGCGTGCGACCAAGCGCGCCTATCCCGGCCTGCCCATTCTGATGCTCACCGTCCATCATTCCGAGGCGCTGGCGGTGTGGGCGTTTCGCACCCGGGTCTGGGATTACCTGGTCAAGCCCGTCTCGGCCGAGGAGCTGTGGCGACGGATCAGACAGCTGCTGTCGGTGTTGCCGGCCAACCCGGACGCTGCCCGGCGGATCGCCATGCCCGCGCCGCTGATTCCCCGGGAGGCGCGCATCGGCGCTCCAGGCCCGACGGAGCGCCTGACCCAGCAGGCGCTGACCTATGTTCAGCGCCACTATGGCGAAGTGCTGCGCCTGCAGGATGTCGCCGGCTGCTGCCGCATGAGCGTCTACGAATTCAGCCGTTGCTTCAAACGCGTGTACGGGCTGACCTTCCGCGAATACCTGTGTCGCTACCGGCTGCAGCGCTCCCTGGAGATGCTGGTCAACTCCCACGCCAGCATTGCCGAGGTGGCCATTGCCGCCGGCTTCCGCAACCCCTCGCACTTCTCCCGGCTGTTTCACCAGCGAATCGGGGTCACCCCGTCCGAATACCGGATGAGCCCGCCCGACGGTCGCCTCCTTCCAGAAGACGCATAGCGTTACGCAATCAAAGTAAAGTCAGACTTTAGTCTGAAGCCCATACTTGCACCCGACAGTAGTCGACCGCCTCGCGGGCCTCTGCTGTCGCTCCTGCCTTTCCGGTGTAGAGAGGCGGAGCAACTTTTTGGCTATGTCTGCTGTGGGAGGAAGCGAACCCGAAGGCTGGGGCTTTGCGGAGAGAAGGAGGACACCATGTTCACTCACTGGTTGAAAATCTACTCGGTGCCACTGGCCCTGGGAATCGCTGGCGCAGGGCTGTATGCCGGCGCGGCAAGTGCAGGCACCTGCGAACTGGCCGACGGCAATCGGGATACCGGTTGGATGCTGACCTTCGATGACGCTCAGGTGAGCAATTGTGTATTCACCGGCAATGCCGGCACCGGGCGCAACAAGGGCACCCTCGACCTGACCCTCAACATCGCCAGTGCCAAGCCGATCGACATCGGTTTCGTCCAGGAGGTGGCGCCTGCCGAGGACAGCTTCGGCCTGCGCATCACCTGGAACCTGACCGTCAACAACAACTATCAGGTGCTGCGCGGCATTCGCGGACGGGCGTTCGATAACACGGAAAAACTCGACGACGACGAGAACGAGTTTGTCGAGAATGCACACCCAGGCTTCGCCCACTTCCACAACGACGGCACGTTCAACCCCGGACCCTTCGTAGGGGCCGAGGATTGCGACTGCGAGTCGGACCGTGATTTCAAGATCAAGGGCGAAGATCATGGCGTGTTCTCGCTCGGCACCGGTACCGTCACCGGGATCGGCGTCCACCAGATCCAGGAGCAGGGCCGCGTGCGCAGCTTCTCGGTTAGCGTCGAGCCACTGGAAGCCGAGGTGAAATAGCGGGCCACCGGCCAGGCGGCGCGCTCCTCGGCCACCAGGCCATGCCAGGAGGACAAGTGCGCTGGGGCGCATGATCGAATAGTCCCGCAATGCTGCTGGTCACGCAGCTTGCGGGATACTTGTCTGGCCGTCGCGACGGCTTCGCGGGGCTTCAGGCCAGTTTCATCACCAGCATGCCGAACAGGATCAGCCCGCAGGCCAGCAGGCGGATCGCGGGCAGGCTTTCCTTGAGCCACAGGCTGCCGATCAGCAGGGCGAACAGCACGCTGGACTCGCGCAGCGCCGAGACCAGCGCCACTGGTGCCTGGGTCATCGCCCAGATGACGATGCTGTAGGCCGCCAGCGACAGCGCGCCGCCGGCCAGGCCGCCTTTCCAGTGCGGCCCCAGGCGCAGGAACGCCCGCGGCCCACGGGTTGCCGCGACCACCAGGGCCATGACCATGCCACTGACCGTGAACAGCCACATCGAGTAGGACAGGGCGTCCTGGTTGTGGCGCGCGCCGACTGCGTCGGACAGGGTGTAGCCGGCGATGAAGCAGGCGGTCATCAGCGCGCTGAACAGCATCGGCGCATTCAGCGCGGCCGCCCGCTGGCTGCCGCGCAGGGCCATCAGCCAGATGCCGGCGACCAGCGTCAGCAGACCGAGCCATTGCCCGGCAGTCAGGCTGTCGGCCAGCAGGGTGACCGACAGCAGGGCGACGAGCAGCGGCGAGCTGCCGCGGGAGATCGGGTAGACCTGGCCCAGGTCGCCATACTGGTAGGCGCGGGCGAGAAAGCTGTTGTAGCCGATATGCAGCAGGGCGGAGAGGGCGATCCACGGCCAGGCGGCGGCCTGGGGAAAGGCCACGAAGGGCAGGGTGCAGAGGGCCACCGCGCCGGCGGCGATCTGGATCAGGCAGGCGGTGAGAAAACGATCGAGGCCGATCTTGAGCAGGGCGTTCCAGCCGGCATGCAGGGCGGCGGCGGCCATTACGGCGAGAAATACGGAGGTTTCCAAGCGGCTTCTTCCTTGTACCAGTGGCGCGCTGCAACGTGGCAATACTGCCACAGGCGCCGGGTATCGGTCGTCCTTCTGTGTCGGGTCGGAAGGCGCGGAATAGAGCGATGGCTGTGGCGGCCGGGGGCCGTTAGAGCGTGGCTCCATGCTAGTCTTGCTCCGCGGCCTGCCTGTGGCCGGAATTGCGAGCCCCTGCGATGTCTACCTCCCCTGTCAGCGCGCACCTGCAGCGCGGTACCGGCGCCTATCGGCGCGCCACCCTGGCGCTGTTCTGCGCCGGCTTCGCCACCTTCGCCATGCTCTATTGCGTGCAGCCGCTGTTGCCGCAACTGGCCGCCGAGTTCTCGGTGTCGGCCGCGGCCAGCAGCCTGGCCCTGTCCCTGGCGACCCTGAGCCTGGCACTGTGCCTGCTGGTGTCCGGCGCCCTGGCCGAGAGCTGGGGGCGCAAGCCGGTGATGGCCGCCGCCCTGGCCCTGGCCAGCGTGCTGGGGCTCGGCTGTGCCCTGGTCGAAAGCTGGGACTACCTGTTGCTGCTGCGGGCGCTGCTCGGCCTGGCCCTGAGCGGCCTGCCGGCGCTGGCCATGGCCTATGTCGGCGAGGAGTTCGACCCGGCGGCACTGCCGGCGGCGATGGGCCTGTATATCGGCGGTACGGCGCTCGGCGGCCTGCTCGGCCGGCTGCTCGCCGGCGTGCTCAGCGACCTCGGCGGCTGGCACCTGGCCCTGGGCGGCATCGCCGGGCTGGGGCTGCTGGCGCTGGCGCTGTTCCTCTGGCTGCTGCCGCCCTCGCGGCATTTCCAGGCCCAGCCGCTGTCGCTGCGCGGCCTGCTCGGCAACTTCGCCCAGCACCTGGGCAACGCCGAGCTGCGCAGTCTGTTCCTGCTCGCCTTCCTGCTGATGGGCGGCTTCGTCGCGCTGTTCAACTACATCGGCTTTCGCCTGGCCCTGGCGCCGTTCAACCTGTCGGCGAGCGCCATCGGCCTGCTGTTCAGCGTCTACCTGCTGGGGATCTTCAGCGCCGGCTGGGCCGGCCGTCTGGTGCCGCGCTTCGGTGCTCGCCAGGTGCTGCAGGGCGGCATCGGCATCATGCTGCTCGGCGTGGTACTGTGCGCCACGCCCTGGCTGGCCGTGGTGGTGAGCGGCCTGGCGCTGTTCACCCTGGGCTTCTTCGCCGCCCATGCGGTGGCCAGCGGCCAGGTCGGCCAACGCGCCCAGGGCGCCAAGGCCCAGGCCTCGGCGCTGTACCTGTGCGCCTACTACCTGGGCTCCAGCCTGGTCGGCTATGTCGGCGGCTACGTCTGGCAGCACGGCGGCTGGCTGCCCCTGCTGGCGGTGCTGACGAGCCTGTTCCTGCTGGCCGCCTGGGGCGCGCGGCGCCTGTGACGGGCCGTGTCGGTGGCTAGTGTTCCTGGGCCCGGTAGGCGCCGGGGGTCAGTCCGGTCCACTTCTTGAACGCGCGGTGAAACGCCGAGGGCTCGGAGAAACCCAGCTGCTCGGCGATCGCCTGGATCGACAGCTCGTCGCGGCCCAGCTGGTAGATCGCCAGGTCGCAGCGCAGCTGGTCCTTCAATTCCTGGAAGCTCGAGCCTTCCTCGCGCAGGTGGCGGCGCAGGGTCGGCGGGCTCAGGTGCAGTTGGCGGGCGATGCCGTCCAGGTCCGGCCAATGCCGGCAGTCGCGGCCGAGCAGGCGGCGGATCTGGCCGGTCAGGCTGTCGCCGCCGTCGGGGCGCGCCAGCAGGTCGGCCGGCGAGCGCTCGAGGAAATGCTTGAGCGTGCGTTCGTCCTGCAGCAGCGGCATCGTCAGGTAGCGGGCGTGGAACAGCAGGCAGTTGGCGTCGGCGTCGAAGCGCCGGGGGCCGGGGAACAGCAAGGCATATTCGCCGGCGTGGGCCGGTGCGGCATAGGCGAAACGGGCCTGCTCCAGGCGGATGCGCTGGCCGATCAGCCAGCTGCCGAGGCGGTGCCAGATTACCAGCAGGCTCTCCAGCAGGAAATGGTCCGGGTCCCACAGGCTGGCGTCGTCCACGCTCAGGCGCGCCCAGTCGCCTTCGCGCTCGAGGCGGATGCGCGGCGCCTCGGGAAACAGCCCGTAGAACAGCGCGCCGCGGCTCAGGGCCTTGTCCAGGGTGCGGCAGTGGATGATTGCGTGGCACATCATGGCGAAGGTGCCGCGCCGGCTGCGCAGGCGCGCCAAGCCCAGGTACTCGTCGTCGAGTCGCTCCCAGAGCAGCTGCATCAAGCGGGCGAACTGCTCGGGAGCGATGCGCGCGCGCGGCTCGTCGAGCAGTGCCGGCTGGATCCCCGCCTGGCGCAGCAGTGCGGCGCCGTCCAGGCCCTGGCGCACGCCACCGCGCAGGGCGGCGCAGACGAAGTGGCTGGCGATGGTGCGTTCGCGCATGGGGGCAGGCTCCTGTTCAGGCCGCCGATGGTAGGCAGGCGGACCGCGGCAGGACAAGCCGGGCGAGCGAATGGGTCAATCGAGGCCGAGCGCCTGGGTCATTGAGCCGCCTGCCGGCGTTGCCTACTCTGCAGGGCTACTGTTCCGGGTAATGGCGCGTACGCACCGGCCCCGCCCGAACACTGTCGCCACCGGCACTGCCCAGTCCGGCCGCTGATCCGAGGAGTTGAAATGAACGGCCCGCTGTCCTCCCTGAAGATTCTCGATTTCTCCACCCTGCTGCCGGGGCCGTTCGCCTCTCTGTTGCTCGCCGACATGGGCGCCGAGGTGTTGCGCGTCGAGTCGCCCAGCCGCATGGACCTGGTGCGCGTGCTGCGGCCGCACGATGGCGGCGTCTCGGCCAGCCACGCCTATCTCAATCGCAACAAGCGCAGCATCGCCCTGGACCTCAAACGCGTCGAGGCGGTGGACATGGTCAAGCAGCTGGTGGGCGAGTACGACATCGTCCTCGAGCAGTTCCGCCCCGGGGTGATGGACAAGCTGGGGGTCGGCTATGCAGCGCTCAAGGCGGTCAACCCGCGGCTGATCTACGTGTCGATCACCGGCTATGGCCAGACCGGGCCCTACAAGGACCGCGCCGGCCACGACATCAACTACCTGGCCCTGGCCGGCCTCGCCAGCTACAGCGGGCGGCGCGACAGCGGTCCGCTGCCCCTCGGCGTGCAACTGGCGGATATCGCCGGCGGCTCGCTGCACGGGGTGATGGGCCTGCTGGCGGCGGTGATCCAGCGCCAGGTCACGGGGCAGGGGCAGCAGGTCGACGTGAGCATGACCGACTGCGCCTTCAGCCTGCACGGCATGGCCGGTGCCGGCTACCTGGCCGCCGGCGTCGAGCCGCAGATGGAAAGCCAGGTGCTCAATGGCGGCAGCTTCTACGATTACTACCGCACCCGTGATGGGCGCTGGCTGTCGGTCGGCAGCCTGGAACCGCAGTTCATGCAGCGATTCTGCGCGGTCATCGGCCGCCCCGAACTGGCCGGGCGCGGGCTGTCGGCCGATCCCGCCGAGCAGCGAGCGCTCAAGCGCGAGATCGAAGCCGAGATCGCCAGGCGTGACTTCGCCGAATGGAACCGGCTGTTCGCTGCCGAGGATGCCTGCGTCGAGCCGATGCTGAACCTCTCCGAGGCCGTCGAGCATCCCCAGCTCAAGGCCCGTCAGTTGGTCACCGAGGTGCCGCGCGAGGATGCGCCGCCACAGAGGCAGATCGCCTGCCCGATCAAGTTCTCCGGCGGACTGCCCGCGCCGCGGCACATCGGCGCCGCGCTCGGCGCGCACACCGATCAGGTGCTGAGCGAACTGGGCTATGCGCCGGAACGGATCGCCGAACTCAGGGCCAGCAAGGTCATCGCCTGAATCCTCCGCGACCGCGGTGGCCACGGCCGAAAGTGGTCGCTGCGGCCCTGCACTATACTTTTGCAGGCGCTGCCCCCGGCAGTGCCGACGCTGGCTTGCGCCGTTGGGGGATAGGCCGAGATTGATTGCAGGCCGCTGTTGCTCAGTGCGGCCCGGGTCTTGCCCGGTGCCAACGCAGACAGGATGAAAAGACAATGGCAATTGCAATTATCTTGATTCTAATCGTCGTCGCGTCGGTGCTGTTCCACCTGCTCAGCCCCTGGCACCTGACCCCCGCGGTGTCCAACTGGGGCTCGATAGACGCCACGCTGCTGATCACCCTGGTCATCACCGGAATCTTCTTTGTCGCCGTGACCCTGTTCATGGCGGTGGCGGTCATCCGCTTCCGTCACCGCGAGGGCCGGCGGGCGACCTATGAGCCGGAAAACAAGAAGCTCGAGTGGTGGCTGATCGGCGTCACCAGCGTGGGTATCGTCGGCATGCTGGCCCCGGGGCTGGTGGTTTACGACGACTTCGTCAGGGTGCCCGAGGAGGCCCATGAGCTGGAGGTGGTCGCCCAGCAGTGGCAGTGGGCATTTCGCTTTCCCGGTGCCGACGGCCAGTTGGGCAAGTCGGACGTCAAGCATATCGACGCCGGCAACCCGCTGGGGATCGACCCCGGCGACCCAGCCGGGCAGGACGACGTGCTGGTCAAGAGCAACGAAGTGCGCCTGCCCCTCGGGCGTCCGGTCAAGGTGCTGCTGCGTTCCAAGGACGTGCTGCACAATTTCTATATCCCGCAGATCCGCAGCAAGATGGACATGGTTCCGGGCATGGTCTCCTACTTCTGGTTTACCCCGACCCAGACCGGCAAGTACGAGGTGCTCTGTGCCGAATACTGTGGCGTTGGCCACTACAACATGCGCGGCTTCCTGCGCGTCGAGCCGGCGGCGGCGTTCGAGCAATGGCTCGGCGCCCAGCCGACCTTCGCCCAGTCCCTGGCCGCGGCGGCCAAGCCGGGCCGGGACGACCTGCTGGAGCAGGGCCGTACGCTCGCCCAGAGCCATGGTTGCCTGGCCTGCCACAGCCTGGATGGCAGCGCCAGCCTCGGGCCAGGCTGGCTGGGGCTGTATGGCAAGACCGAGACCCTGGCCGACGGCAGCAGCGTCGTTGTCGATGAGGCCTATCTGAAGGAGTCGATCATCGATCCCAAGGCCAGGATGGTGCAGGGCTATCCGCCGGTGATGGTGGCCTATTCGTTCGCCGAGGACGAACTGGACGCCCTGGTCGCGTTGATCAAGTCGCTGAGCGGCGTGCCGGCCGCCGAACCCGCAGGTGACGACGGCGCGGCCAGGGATGCGGTCAGCCACGGGCGCCAGGTGGCCGAATCCCTCGGCTGCCTGGCGTGCCATAGCCTCGAGGGCAGCCCGCGCGTCGGGCCCGGTTGGCAAGGCTTGTATGGCAAGACCGAGACCCTGGTCGACGGCACCCAGGTGCGGGTCGATGAGGCCTACCTAAAAGAGTCTATCCTTAACCCCAACAGCCAGGTCGTCAGAGGCTACGCGCCGATGATGCCGGCCTATACCCCGAGCGACGAGGAGTTGCAGGCGCTGATCGCCCTGATCAGCTCCCTGACGGACAGCAATGCTGATGCCGGCAAGGTGGAGTCGGGAGAGTAGCCCCAGGCGCTCCCCCTGAACTTCACAGGAGGGTGATTCGATGGCCTATGCGGAGCAAGCCGAGACGGCGCTGCTTCACGAGCCGAAAAGCTTCCTGACCCGCTACATCTGGAGCCAGGACCACAAGGTCATCGCCATTCAATATGCGCTGACGGCGATCTTCGTCGGCCTCATCGCCCTGGTGCTGTCCGGCCTGATGCGCATGCAGATCGGCTTCCCCGGCAGCCTCGAATTCATGGACGCCAGCGCCTATTACCAGGCCATGACCATGCACGGCATGATCATGGTCATCTATCTGCTCACCGCGCTGTTTCTCGGCGGCTTCGGCAACTACCTGATCCCGCTGATGGTAGGGGCCCGGGACATGGTCTTCCCCTACGTCAACATGCTCAGCTACTGGTTCTACCTGCTCTCGGTGATCGTCCTGCTGGCCAGTTTCTTCGTCCCGGGCGGCCCCAGCGGCGCGGGCTGGACCCTCTATCCGCCCCAGGCCATCACCGCGGGTTCGCCGGGCACCGAGTGGGGCATCGTGCTGATGCTGGTGTCCCTGGCGATCTTCATCGTCGCCGCCACCATGGGCGGCCTCAACTACGTGACCACGGTGCTGCAGGCGCGCACCCACGGCATGACCCTGATGCGCATGCCGCTGTCGGTGTGGGGCATCTTCATGGCCTCGATCCTCGCCTTGCTGGCGTTCCCGGCCCTGTTCGTCAGCGCTGTGATGATGCTGTTCGACAAGTTGCTGGGCACCAGCTTCTTCATGCCGGCGATCGTCTCCCTGGGCCAGGCGCTGGATCACCAGGGCGGCAGCCCGATCCTGTTCCAGCACCTGTTCTGGTTCTTCGGCCACCCGGAGGTGTACATAGTCGCGTTGCCGGCCTTCGGCCTGGTTTCCGACCTGATCAGCACCCATGCGCGCAAGAACATCTTCGGCTACCGCATGATGGTCTGGGCGATCGTGGCGATCGGCGTGCTCAGTTTCGTGGTATGGGCGCACCACATGTACGTCAGCGGCATGAACCCCTACTTCGGCTTCTTCTTCGCCACCACCACCCTGATCATCGCGGTGCCGACCGCGCTGAAGGTCTACAACTGGGTGCTGACCCTGTGGCGTGGCGACATTCACCTGACCGTGCCCATGCTGTTCGCCCTGGCGTTCATCGTCACCTTCGTGGTCGGCGGCCTGACCGGCTTGTTCCTCGGCAACGTGATCGTCGACATTCCCCTGTCGGACACCTATTTCGTGGTCGCCCACTTCCACATGGTCATGGGCGTCGCGCCTATCCTGGTGGTGTTCGGTGCCATCTATCACTGGTACCCGAAGATCACCGGGCGCCTGCTCGACGACCGCCTGGGCAAGCTGCATTTCTGGATCACCTTCCTCGGCACCTATGCCATCTACTTCCCCATGCACTACCTGGGCTTCCTGGGCATGCCGCGGCGCTACTACGCCTACGAGAACTACGAGTTCATCCCGCAGTCGGCCCAGGACCTCAATGCCTTCATCACGGTGGCGGCGCTGACCGTCGGCGTGGCCCAGCTGTTGTTCCTGTTCAACCTGGCCTGGAGCCTGTTCAAGGGCAAGCCGGCCGGGGCCAACCCCTGGGGCGCCACCAGCCTGGAGTGGCTGACCCCGGACACGCCGCCGCGACACGGCAACTGGGGTGCCAGGCTGCCGGTGGTGCACCGCTGGGCCTATGACTACAGCATGCCGAGCGTCGAGCAGGACTTCGTGCCGCAGACGGTGTCGGATGAGGAACTCAAGCAGTGGCGCCAGCGTGACGGCGCCGACCGGCAGGAGGGCGCCAGTCCATGAGCGGGCTGTTGTTGCGCGACGCGGCCGGTGGCGACCCGGGTGGGGGCTGGGGCCACGCGCCTGGCCCGTTGCAGGGTTTCGACGAGGCCCGGGCGCGGACCGCCCGGGTCGGCCTGCGCCTGTTCCTGGCGGTGGTCAGCTCGCTGTTCCTGCTGTTCCTGATCGCCTTTATCGTCCGTTCGCAGGTGCCCGACTGGCAGCCCCTGACCGAGCCGCTGGCGCCCTTGGCCCAGCCCTGGCAGCTGTGGTTGAACTCGGCCTTTCTGCTCGCCGCCAGCATCGCCTTGCAATGGGCGCGGGTGGCGGTCGGGCGCGGGCAAGCCGCGGCGACGAGCCTGGGCTTCGGGCTGGGCGGGCTATTCGCCCTGGCCTTCCTGGTTGGCCAGCTGTGGGTCTGGCAGCAGTTCGCCGCCTGGGGCTATGGCGTGGCGGGCAACCCGGCCAACAGCTTCTTCTTCCTGCTGACCGGCCTGCATGGCCTGCACCTGCTGGGCGGGCTGGTCGCCTGGGGGCGAACCCTGGGCAAAATGCTGCGCCGAGCGCCGGCCAGGCAGCTGCAAAGCAGTGTGGAGTTGTGCGCCATCTATTGGCACTACCTGCTGGGCCTCTGGCTGCTGCTGTTCGCCTTGCTGACCAGCACGCCGGCAACCTATCAAGCCATCGCTGCGTTCTGCGGCTTGAGGTGATGCCATGGCCATCCAGTCGCCACCGTCAGGTGAACCCCGTGAATCAGCGCTGAAGTCGGCCGAGGGTTCGGCGCCCGGATGGTCGGGGATCGTCGGTGACTGGGCCTCGGACAAGGATGCGTTCAAGCAGGTGTCCTGGGGCAAGGCGATGATGTGGATCTTCCTGCTCAGCGATACCTTCGTGTTCACCTGCTTCCTCACCGGCTACATGTCGGTGCGCATCAGTGCCACCGAGCCCTGGCCGCATGCCAGCGAGGTGTTCGCCCTGACCATAGCCGGTGCCGAGATCCCGCTGATCCTGATCGCCATCATGACCTTCGTGTTGATCACCAGCAGCGGCACCATGGCCATGGCGGTGAACTTCGCCTACCGACGCGACCGCGCCAAGACCGCCGCGCTGATGCTGGTCACCGCGGCCTTCGGGCTGGCCTTCGTCGGCATGCAGGCCTTCGAGTGGAGCAAGCTGATCAGCGAAGGGGTCAGACCCTGGGGCAATCCCATGGGCGCCGCACAGTTCGGCGCGAGTTTCTTCATGATCACTGGCTTTCACGGTCTGCACGTGTCGATCGGGGTGATCTACCTGAGCATTGTGGCGCTGAAGGTGCTGCGCGGAGATTACGAGCGCTCCGGCAACTACCAGATCGTCGAGATCGCCGGGCTCTACTGGCACTTCGTCGACCTGGTGTGGGTGTTTATCTTTGCATTCTTCTATCTATGGTGACGTTCTAGAGGAGCCCGGGCGATGGCGCATGCACAGGGCCAGCAACATCCGATCGGCCTGTATCTGAAGATATGGGGGCTGTTGTTCGTCCTCAGTACCCTGTCCTACCTGGTCGACTACTTCCATTTCGTCGGCTACCTGCGCTGGTCGCTGATCATCATCTTCATGCTGCTCAAGGCGGGACTGATCGTGGCCATTTTCATGCACATGGCCTGGGAGCGGCTGGCGATGGTCTACGCCATACTGGTGCCGCCACTGTGCCTGCTGGTGCTGGTCGGGCTGATGGCCGCCGAGGCGGACTACATCTTTCTGAGTCGGGAGCTGTTCTTCGGCCACTGACGCGCCTCCCAGGTGACCGCGTGGGTCACCCAGGGAAGGCTGGCGGCGGGCAGGCTAGATGGTGCGCTTGAACTGGTGCCACTTCTGCTGCCAGGCGACTATCCAGTGTGGTGAAGCGGCGCCGGTGCCGGCATCGACCAGGGACGGGTGATGCTGGATGACGCGATCCAGAATCGACTCCTGCTCCGGCTCGACATCGACGAAAAACACATGTTTGCCTTCCTTGAGCTTCTGCCGGAAGCCGCGGAAGTGGGCGTTCGGCACCTGGATGCCGAAGAAGCCGCCTTCCCAGGTGCAGAAGCCGAACAGCACGATGGCCAGGAAGATGAAGGGAACCCAGCCGGCCGCCGACTCGGTCCAGCCCAGCAGGTAGGCACCGCCGAGTACCACGGCGGCCAGCACCGCACCGATCGCCGCGCCGATTTCACCGGAGTGCACCACGTCCTGCTTCATGAAGGAGGGCACCTCGTGCAGCTGGTGATGCTCCACGTCGGCGTCCTTCTCGCTGAGTACATGGATCTGTTCGGTACTGATGCCGCTGGCTTCCAGCTCGTTTTCAACGGTTTCAAGATCGTCGAGATCGTCACTGATGTAATAGTGTCGATTCATGACACACCTCCCATCTAGTGTTTGCCCCAGATCCCCGCCATCTAGAAGCCGATAGGTGAAAAATCGCAGTGGGCGCTCGCCGCCGTGGAACGGGTAGCGCACCTGCTGCAGTCGACCAAAAGTATAGCACCGCAATCTCGGCGCCCCGGCCGCCTCCAGCCGTCGGGGAGGGCCATGGCGTCGAGGCCTCACTTGTGGCTCTCGGGCCAGGAATTGCGCGGTAGCGGCCGGTCGCGGTAGGTGGTTGGGCTGGGCTGATCTGCGCACGGCGAGGCGGCCAGGGGCCGCTAAACTTGTCTGAGGTGCAAGTCTCCGGAGGTCAGTCAGTTCATGCCAGCCAAGCTCAGTGCCATGCGCGCCGATATCGCCACCCTGTCTGTGGACGCCATAGTCAATGCCGCGAACAGCGCCCTGGCTGGAGGCGGCGGCGTCGACGGTGCCATTCACCGGGCCGCCGGACCGGAGTTGTCGCAGGCCTGCCGACAGCTGGGGGGCTGTCCGACCGGAGAAGCCAGGCTTACCCCAGGCTTCAATTTGCCGGCCAAGTACATCATCCACACCGTCGGCCCGGTCTGGAGCGGCGGCGAGCGGGGCGAACCGGAGCTGCTGGCGTCCTGCTACCGCAACTCGCTGGCGCTGGCGGCCAGTCATGAGGTGCGCAGAATCGCCTTTCCCAGCATCGGTACGGGGGTCTACGGCTATCCGGTCGACCTGGCCGCGCGGACCGCCGTCGGCACGGTGCGTGAGACGGTGCGGGAGCTGCCCTCGATCGAGGAAGTGATCTTCTGCTGCTTTTCGGCCGGCGACCTGCAGGTCTACCAGCGCCTGCTCGGTTAGCCTGTCGCTCGGTACAGGGGCGGGTCAGGAGTTGGGCATAAGCCGCGAACTCACTCCAGGCGTCGCTCGCCGGTGAAACTCAGGGTCGCCTTGCAGCGCCGGCAGTAGTAGCGGCGACCCTTGGCGACCAGGCTGTGGCGCTGCGAGGAAAACGGGAACTCGCCCTGGGGGCAGCTGCAGCGGTAGATGAAGCGACTGACCTGACGGCGCTGCACTTCGTAGTTGTGGCAGCGATTGGGCGGTAATTGGTAAACGCCGCGCATGATCAGCTGCCACTCCTCGCCATGGGCCCTGATATTCGCGCCGAACAGCTGGTGGGCGATCAGGTGGGCCACTTCGTGGGCCACGGTCTGGCGCAGGAAGTCCTCCTGATTCTCACGGTACAGCTGCGGGTTGAAACGCAGCTTGTTCTCCGTCAGGTGGGCGACTCCGGCCTTCTGCCCGCGCAGCTTGAAACTCACCTCGGGGCGGCTGAAGGCGCGCTTGAAGAAGCTTTCGGCCTGCAGGTAGCAGGCCTCGACGCGGGCATGGAGACGTTCGGGCATGGTGGTGGCTTCTCGGCTGTGCCGGGCGATTATGCCCAAGCATGGCGCCTGCGGCAGCCCGGAAACGACGAAACCACCCGCAGGTGGTTTCGTCTTGTTGCCCCGATCAGCAGTTTAGCTGGTGTACACCGGGCCCACGCCGAAGCCCCAGAGGATCACCGAGCAGGCGATCATCGCCACCAGCACCACCAGCCCCACCGCCAGTACCGAGCTGGAGAACATGAAGCCCTCGTCCTTGGGAATGTTCATGAAGGTCGGTATGCCCACGTAGAGCAGGTAGACGGTGTAGCAGATGGCGACCGTGCCCACCGTCATGGCCAGCCACAGGTGCGGGTAGAGCGCCGCCAGGCCGCCGACGAACAGCGGGGTGGCGGTGTACGCGGCGAATACCACGCATTGGGTCAGGCTCGGGCTGGCGTCGTAGGTCCGTGCCATCCAGTGGATGAAGGCGCCCATCACCGCGACGCCGGCGAGCATTGCCAGGTAAGACATGATGGTCATTTGCAACGCACTGGCTTCGGTCAGCATCACCGGGGCTCGGTCGCCGATCGACCAGCCGACCTGGGTGGTGCCGATATACGCGGAGATCGCGGGGATCGCTGCGAGAACCAGGATGTGGGTGAGATACATGTGGCTGATGGTTTCTTCCTCGCCACGGATTTCTTGCCATTCTTGGTCAGGATGGGTGAAGAGCCCCCAAACATGGTGGATCATGCCATACACCTCCTCTTGTTATAGCGATCGCCCCCCAGCGGAGCGCCCGGCGCGCGTGAGCAGCGCCACCGGGTGCCAGGCCGAACCTATGCGACCGTATGTCGCAGTATAGGCAAGGGCTGGAGACCACGAGGGGGGAGGAGTTAGAGCAAATTGATCTCTACGGATCAGTTGTAATAGCGCTCTAGAATTTCCATTGCCTTGTTGATCGACTGCAGCCGCTCTGTGTTGCCGCCGCGGTCGGGGTGGTGGAGGCTGACCAGTTGGCGGTAGCGGTGCTTGATGGTGGCGAGGTTGAGCGGCTGCTGATGATCGTGCAGCTCGAACAGCTCCAGCGCCGCCTGCTTCTCTTCGCCACCCTGCATGCGCGTCCAGAAGCTGGTGAGCAGCTTCTCCACGTCGTCCGCGTCGGTATTGCGCAGGTTGTCCAGGTCCAGATAGTAGTCGCGCAGCGGGTCGTGCTCGGCGAGCCCGGCGCCGCCGGCGCGGTAGGGTTGCAGCTGGACGCACAGCGGGTTGATTTCCAGGTGACCGCGGCGCTCGTCCCACAGGCGCTCACGCAGCAGGTAGAGGGCGTTGAATACCAGGAAGTGGGTGCGAAACAGGATTAGGTTGTCGAGCAGCGGAAGGTTGGGGATATGGGTCGAGTGGCCGCCTTTCAATTGCTGGATCAGCTCGTATTCGCTGAGACCGGCAGGCGCGTCCTGCAGCAGTTGCAGGATCTGATCGACCAATTCGAGGTCGGGATCGAGTTCATCATTCATGTTTTCAGCCTAACACTTCGCCACTAATGGGGTGGGGCGCACCGCGGTTTCTGCGTAAAATGTCGCGTTCTAGCACTTCTTTCCGGACTCCAGCGCACCATGGGCACCCTCTCGGTCAACCAGAACAAACTGCAAAAGCGCCTGCGTCGTCAGGCCGGCGAAGCCATTGCCGATTTCAACATGATAGAAGATGGCGACAAGGTCATGGTCTGCCTGTCCGGCGGCAAGGACAGCTACACCATGCTCGACGTGTTGCTGTACCTGCAGAAGGTCGCGCCGATCAAGTTCGAGATAGTCGCGGTGAACATGGACCAGAAGCAGCCGGGCTTCCCCGAACACGTGCTGCCGGCCTACCTGGAGTCCATCGGCGTGCCCTACCACATCGTCGAGAAGGACACCTACTCGGTGGTCAAGGAGAAGATCCCGGAGGGCAAGACCACCTGCTCGCTGTGCTCGCGCCTGCGCCGCGGCACCCTGTACACCTTCGCCGACGAGATCGGCGCGACCAAGATGGCCCTGGGACATCACCGCGACGATATCCTCGAGACGTTCTTCCTCAACATGTTCTACGGCGGCACCCTCAAGGCCATGCCGCCGAAGCTGCGCGCCGACGACGGGCGCAACGTGGTGATCCGCCCGCTGGCCTACTGCAACGAGGCCGACATCGAGGCTTACGCAAAGCTCAAGGAGTTTCCGATCATCCCCTGCAACCTCTGCGGCTCCCAGGAGAACCTGCAGCGCAAGGTGGTCAAGGAAATGCTCCAGGAGTGGGAGCGCAAGACCCCGGGGCGCACCGAGATCATGTTCCGCGCCCTGCAGAACGTGGTGCCCTCGCAACTGGCCGACCGCAACCTGTTCGACTTCGTCAACCTGAAGATCGACGACGCCGCCACGCCGCGCTTTCTCGACGTGATGAACCTCTGAGCCGGCAAGGACAGCCCATGCGCGACTATCAATGGCTCAACGAGTACTGCCTGAACCGCTTCGGCTCGGCCGCCGCCCTGGAGGCCATGCTGCCGCAGCCGGCCAGCGCCGAGGAGCTGCGCGGGCTGGGCGACGACCGCTACCTGTCGCTGATCAGCCTGCGGATCTTTCGCGCCGGTCTCAAGCACAGCCTGGTGGACGCCAAGTGGGCGGCCTTCGAGGAGGTGTTCTTCGGCTTCGACCCGGAAAAGGTCGTGCTGATGGGCGGCGAGCGCCTGGAGAACCTGATGCAGGACGCGCGGCTGATTCGCCATCTGGGCAAGCTCAAGAGCGTGCCGCGTAACGCCCAGTTCATCCTCGATGAGCGGCGGGAAAAGGGCCGCTTCGGCGCCTTGATCGCCGACTGGCCGGTGACCGACATCGTCGGGCTGTGGAAGTACCTGGCCAAGCACGGCAGCCAGCTGGGCGGGTTGTCGGCGCCACGCCTCCTGCGCATGGTCGGCAAGGACACCTTCATCCCGACCAGCGACATGGTCGCCGCACTCAAGGCTCAGGAGTTCATCGACAAGGCGCCGACCAGCCTCAAGGACCTGGCCGCGGTGCAGGCGGCGTTCAACCACTGGCACGCACAGAGCGGTCGGCCGCTGTGCCAGCTGTCGGTGATGCTGGCGCACACGGTCAATCACTGAGGTCGGGGGCGGGCGATGCAGCAGCAGATCGAGCGTGTCGCCCTGGCCATCGCCCTGGCCAAGCGCGTCCTGGTCATCACCGGTGCCGGCCTTTCCGCCGACTCGGGTCTGCCGACCTATCGCGGTCTTGGCGGCCTGTACAATGGCCACACGGCCGAGGGGCTGTCGATCGAGGCGGCGCTGTCGGGGCCGATGCTGCAACGGGATCCGGCGCTGTGCTGGAAGTACCTGGCGGAGCTGGGCAGGGCCTGTCTCGGCGCCCGGGCCAATGCCGGCCACCTGGCCATCGCCGAGCTGCAGCAGCTCAAACCGCAGTGCTGGTTGCTGACCCAGAATATCGACGGTTACCACCGTGCCGCCGGTAGTCCGCCCGAGCGGTTGATCGAGATCCACGGCGAGCTGGCCCCGTTGTTCTGTCAGTCCTGCGGGGCGGAAGATGCCGAGCTGGCCGAGCATCTGGAGCGGCCGCTGCCACCGCGTTGCCGGCAGTGCGGCGGCATCCTGCGCCCGCCCGTGGTGCTGTTCGAGGAAATGCTGCCGGAAGCTGCCATTGCCAGCCTCTACGCCGAGCTGGGCAAGGGCTTCGATCTAGTGTTGAGCGTCGGCACCAGTGCCAGCTTTCCCTACATAATCGAGCCGGTGCTGCGCACCCGCGAGGGCGGCGGCCTGACCGTGGAGATCAACCCGGGCCGCACCGACCTGAGCGATGAGGTGGATGTTCGCCTGCAAGGGCGGGCCTTAGATGTCCTGCCAGAACTACTGAGTCACATTTCTGCCCAAGGAAATTGCAAATAGGAGCGAGTGAGGGCATAGTCGCCGCCACTTCAGAATTCCGACACGGCTGTGCCCATGCTCAAACGCTTCGCACCCCTCGTGCCTTTCGCACCCCTCGTGCCTTTCGCACTCGTCCTGGTCCTCGCGGGCTGCGCCGGCCAGGCGCCGCAGACGCAATCCAGTGTATTCGGCCCCCTCAGCAAGTCGTCGATGTTCGTCTCGCGCCCCCCCCATGCCGAACCGACCGAGGAAGAACTCGCCGACCTGACCGACGACCAGCCCTATGAAATGCCCCAGCTGGCCGACAGCATCCTGTCCCATGGCCTGTCGCTGGTCGGCACCCGTTATCGCTTCGGCGGCAGCTCGGTGAAGTCCGGCTTCGATTGCAGTGGCTTCATCGGCTACCTGTTCCGCGAAGAGGCCGGCCTGCAACTGCCGCGCTCCACCCGCGAGATGATCAATATCGACGCGCCGCTGGTCGAGCGTGATGAGCTGGAGCCGGGCGACCTGGTGTTCTTCAGCACCAACGGCCGCGGCCGCGTCAGCCATGCCGGCATCTACCTGGGCGATGACCAGTTTATCCATTCGGCCAGTCGCCGCAGTGGCGGCGTGCGGGTCGACAGCCTGGACGACCGCTACTGGAAGCGCAGCTTCATCGAGGCCAAGCGCGTGCTGGCCATGGCGCCCAGCGAGTCGCTCGAGCGCCATCCCTGAGTCGTTGGTGGCGCCTCGGCGGTTGCGCGCCGACGCCTGAGCCGGCAGAGTAGGGCGCATCCAGGCTCAGGATCGCCTCGCTCATGCCCGCTACGCCCCGTGTCGCCTTGTTGCTTCTCGTCGCGCTGCTCAGCGCCTGCGCCGGCCGCCCGGCCGCTCCGCCAACCTCGATTCAGCTTCCCGCCGGTAGCCTTCACGGCAGCTCCGACGACGTGCTATTCCGTGCCTTGGGCCTGGTCGGCACCCCCTACCGCTATGGCGGCAACACCCCCGAAGGGGGCTTTGACTGCAGCGGGCTGATCGGCTATGTCTATCGCGACGCCGCCGGCATCCAGTTGCCCCGTTCGACCCGCGAACTGAGCGCACTGCGCGCGCCGACCATCGGCAGCCGCGAGGCTCTGCAGAGTGGCGACCTGGTGTTCTTCGCCACCAGCGGCGGCAGTCAGGTCAGCCATGCCGGCATCTACGTCGGCAACGGCCGCTTCGTCCATGCGCCCTCCAGTGGTGGCACCGTGCGCCTGGACAGCCTGAGCAACAGCTACTGGCAGCGCACCTACCTGGACGCCAAGCGCGTGTTCAGCGCCGAACTGGCGCGCAACCCCTGATTTCAGGCAGGCCAGCCCATGACCAATCGCACCCTCAACCTCGACGACGCACTGTATCGCTACCTGCTCGAGGTCTCCCTGCGTGAGACGCCGCTGCTCAAGCGCCTGCGCGAGGAGACCGCGCAGCTGGAAAACGCGCGCTGGCAGATCGCCCCGGAGCAGGGCCAGTTCATGGCGCTGCTGGTCAAGCTGACGGGCGCCAGGCGGGTCATCGAGATCGGTACCTTCACCGGCTACAGCGCCATTTGCATGGCCGAGGCCATGCCCGAGGACGGCCGGCTGATCTGTTGCGACATTTCCGGCGACTACAACGCCATGGCCCGGCGCTACTGGGACGAGGCGGGCCTGGCCGGGCGCATCGAGCTGCGCCTGGCGCCGGCCCTGGAGACCCTGGCAGCGATGGCCGGCGAGGAGCAGGACGGGCAGTTCGACCTGATCTTCATCGACGCCGACAAGGCCAACTACCCGGCCTACTTCGAGCATGCCCTGCGCCTGCTGCGCCCGGGTGGCCTGGTGCTGTTCGACAACACCCTGTGGAGCGGTCGGGTGCTCGAGGCCGCGCCGGACAGCGCCGATACCCGCGCTATCCAGGCCCTCAACCTGGCCCTGCGTGACGATGCGCGCATCGACCTGTCGCTGCTGCCCCTGGGCGACGGCCTGACCCTGTGCCGCAAGCGCTGACCCTGAGCTCGCCGCCGTCCCATGGCCGAACCGATTCGCCTGCCGCCCCAGCCCGAAGGCTGTGAGCTCTGCGCCCGCCAGGCGCCCTTGACCCGTCACCACCTGATCCCCAAGGCGTTGCACGACAAGCCCTACGTGCAGAAGCGCTACGCCAGGAGCGAGCGGATCACCGCCACCCTGTGGGTGTGTCGCGCCTGCCATAACCAGATCCACCGGCTGTTCAGCGAGAAGGAACTGGCGCTGCACTACAACAGCCGCGAGGCCCTGTTGAGTGATGAGCGCCTGTGCACCTTCGTCGCCTGGCTGGCGGCCAAACCGGCGGGCTTCATGCCGCGTCACTGAGCCATTGGCGTGCCGTCGAGGGCGGGCTAGATTGAATACTGCACGGGCCGATAGCTCAGCTGGGAGAGCGCCGCGTTCGCAATGCGGAGGTCGGGAGTTCGATCCTCCTTCGGTCCACCAAGTCGAAAAGCCAGGCCTCGGTGGCCTGGCTTTTTTGTCTTCGCTGCAGCTGTCGCCGCTCTAGAGCGCCTTGCCGTCGAACTGCTGGACCGGCACGGCGTCCAGGTCGATGCCTTCGAGGCAGCGGATATTGATCGCCGCCATGGCATTGCCCTTGGGGTCGGTGCCTTCGCCGAAGGGGTGGATGCCGCAGCGCGGGCAGAAGCGGTGCATGATCACATGCTTGTTGAAGCTGTAGGCGGCGGCGTCGCTGTCCGGGGTCAGCAGGTTCAGCCGGTCCCGCGGGACGAACCACATCAAGGCACCCTTGCGCTGGCAGATCGAGCAGTTGCAGGCCACGGCTCCGGCGATCTCGCCCTCCACCTCGAACGCCACCTGGCCGCAATGACAGCGTCCTCGGTATTTCATCGCAACGCTCCTGACGAGTAAGAGGAGGTAGAAGCTTAGCTCCCGTTGCGGGAGGCATCGGGCGCGCCCGTGCATTGACGCCCCGCCTGCCTGTCTCTACCCTGCGCGCCTTGCAACAGGTGCCCCCGACGCCGCGCGTCCGAGGGGTGAAACAGGGAAGTCGGTGCGTTCGGCCTCTACGGGCCCGCAATTCCGACGCTGCCCCCGCAACGGTAGACGAGTCAAACCCGCGCTTTTTACCACTGTGCCTGGGAGACTGTCGGACTTAACGCTGTTCTGCTGCGGAAAGCCGGATTCGGCCATTTTTGCTGCTCTTTTTCGTTGAATAGCCCGCTATTCGCCGCGAAAGACCAACAAAACTGCGCGGGGGTGCCCCCTCGAACCGGACTTTCCCTCGCTACGTACGGTTAAGCCCGCCAGGCTCCGCGCACGGGAAGGTGCGCGGGCCGGCGCCCTTAGAGGCGCGCCGCTCGTGAGCCCGGAGACCGGCCTGTCGCAGTCCACGGCATCGCGGAGGGCGTTGTCCGGCGGGTGGGCCGCGCCCTTGTCGTGGCCCATGCGTCGTCGTTCCTCCGCCTGCCTCTTGCGGTCTGGGTCGCGCGGGTGAGCGCGGCGGAGCTATTACGACATGAGCATGTCCCTTCCACGGTCTGCGTCCTTCCTGACGTGCGCCCTTTCCCTGGGCAGACGCCTGGCGCTCGCCACCTGCCTGGCGCTGAGCGCGCCGCTGGCCGGTGCGGCGCAGATCAACGCCATCGTCTCCGCCTACAGCGCCGCCGAGTTCGCCGCGGCGGTCGCCCAGTTCCAGCGCCAGTATCCCGGCCAGCGGGTCAGCGCGCGGACTCCCGAGCAGCTGGCCGAGCTGGACGATGCCGCCCTGCAGCAATGGCTGGATGCGGGCCAGGTGCTGTTCGGTGCCGGCATCTTCGGCGCCGAGGTGGAGCGTCTGCGGCCCCTGCTGGGCCGGGCGTCAGCCGCCGAGCTGTTCGTCCTGCACAGCGACCATGGCCTGGTGCAGCTCAGCCGCGCCGCCGGTCGTCCACTGTTCGCCTCCCGCGAAGAGGCCGAGCGCCTGGGCGCGGCCAAGCCGGGCGGGGCGCTGGCCCCCTGGCTGCAGGAGCAGCAGCGCGAACATCCGCGCCAGGCCGACTGGCTGAGCGCGCGCAGCTACTGGCTGGCCGGCGGCAGCGAGAACATCGCCGGGCTGCTGGCCTGGCTGGCGGCGCGGGTGGATACCGGCGTGGCGCCGGCGCCGGCCAGGGAGCGGGCGCCGCTGCGCTTCTACCAGGACGGCGAGCTGCGCAGCGCCGAGCAGCTGCGCTGGCGCGGCGAGGCCCTGGTGGCGCTGGTCGACCACGGGCGCGCCGATCGTGCCGGCGACCAGGCGCTCAACGATGCGCTGTGCCGCGCCCTGGGCGAGGCCGGTCTGGCTTGCGTCAGCCTGTTCGCCAACTGGGGTGAGGGCTCCCTGCAGGCGGTGCGCTGGCTCAAGGAGGGCGAGCACCCGCCGTTGGCGGCGGTGGTCGCCCTGCAGGACTTTGTCATCGGCGGCGGCGAGCACCGCGAGCAGGTCACCGAGCTGTTCGGCGAGCTGAACGTGCCGGTGCTCAAGGGCCTGCGCCTGGAGGACCGCAGCGAGGCGGCCTGGCAGCTGTCCAGCGACGGCCTGGCGCGCGACAAGGTGCACTACCAGCTGGCCATGCCGGAGCTGCAAGGCACCAGCCAGGCCATGGTGCTGGCGGCCTGGCGCGAGCGCCAGCTCGACCCGCTGTCCGGCATCCGCTTCGCCATCGGCGAGCCGCTGCCGCACCAGGTCGCCGCGATGAGCGCGCGCATCCAGCGCTGGCGACACCTGCAGCGCACGGCCAACGCCGACAAGCGCCTGGCGATCATCTACTACAACCATCCGCCGGGGCGGCACAACATCGGCGCGGACAACCTCGATGTGCCGCAGTCGCTGTGGCACATCCTCCAGCGCCTGCAGGCCGAGGGCTACGACACCGGGCCGCTGCCGGACAGCCCCGCGGTGCTGCTCGAACTGTTGCAGGAGCGCGGCGTCAACCTGCCGGAGCAGGGCGACGCCCTGGCCGAGATGGCCGGCAAGGTGCAGAGTCTGGGCGCTGAGGAGTACCGCGACTGGTTCGCCACGCTGCCGGCCGCGCTGCAGGCGGAGATGGTCCAGGGCCCCCTGGGTTACTGGCACGCCCAGCTGCGCCGGGCCCTGGCGGCCTCCGAGCTGCAGATCGCCGCGGATATCCTGGCCAGCGGCTCCAGCGAGCTGCACCACGTGCTCGATGGCGTCGAGCACCCGGCGCGGGCCCGCGCCCTGGACCTGCTGGCGCAGCTCGAGGCGCTGTACCGCGCGGCCGTGGCGCAGCCGACCCAGGCCGACTGGGCCCAGGCCGAGGGGTTGATCGCGGCGCTGGTGGCGACCGGCATCGAGGGCCTGCGCGGCTGGGGCGAGGGCCCGGGGCGGGTGATGGTCCGCGACGGCCGCCTGCTGTTGCCGGGGCTGCGGTTCGGCAAGGTATTCGTCGGCCCGCAGCCGCCGCGCGGCTGGGAGGTGGACGAGGAGCTGCTGCACGCCAACCTGGTGTTTCCGCCGCCGCATCAGTACCTGGCCTTCTATCACTGGCTGCGCGAGGGTTTCCGTGCCGACGCGCTGATCCACCTCGGCCGCCACTCCACCTACGAGTTCCTGCCGCGGCGGCGGGCGGGCCTGAGCGACGAGGACTATCCGACGCAGATACTCGGCGACCTGCCGAGCATCTACCCGTACATAGTCGACGGGGTCGGCGAGGGCATTCAGGCCAAGCGCCGCGGCCTGGCGGTGATGATCGACCACCTGACCCCGCCGCTGGTGGCCACGCCGCTGTACGACGACCTGCTCAAGCTGCGCCAGCTGATCGAGAGTTTCGAGGCCGGCGCCGGGCAGGGCGAGGGGCCGGCGCGACGCGCCACCATCGCCGAGATCAAGCGGCTGGTCGGCAGCGCCGGCCTGGAGTCGGAGCTGCGCGAGTCCATGGCCGAGGTGCTGGTCACCCGTGGCATCGACTTCGAGCAGGTCGATGACGACCTGCTGGTGCACGAGGTCGGCCACTACCTGACCAACATCCAGGAGCGCTTCATGCCCATGGGCCTGCACGTGTTCGGCAAGCCCTGGCAGCCCGAGGCGGTGCAGACCCTGCTGACCTCCATGGGCGCCGCCGGGGCGGGCCAGCGCCAGGCCCTGGTCGACTCGCCGGCGGCCGAGATGGCGGCGCTGCTGAGGGCTCTGGACGGCGGCTTCGTCGTCCCCGGCAAGGGCAACGACCCGATCCGCACGCCGCAGGCGCTGCCCACCGGGCGCAACTTCCATGCCCTGGACAGCAGCCTGCTGCCCAGTCGCATCGGCTGGGGCATCGGCCGCGAGATGGCGCAGCAGGCGCGGCAGCGGCCGCTCGCCGCCGAGGGCCGCGAGGCGGTGATCCTCTGGGCCTCGGACACGGTGCGCGACGAAGGCGCGATGATCGCCTTCGGCCTCGACCTGCTCGGCGTCGAGCCGCAGTGGAACGGTCGTGGCATCGTCCAGGGCATCCGGCGCCGCCCCCTGGCGCCTGGGGAGGAGCGTCGCGACCTGCTGTTCACCACCTCCGGGCTGTTCCGCGACCTCTACGCCGACCAGCTGGCGCTGCTCGAGCGCGCGGTGCTGCTGGCCCTGGACGGCGCCGCCGCAACCATTCGCCGCGACTACCCGGCGCTGCGTCCGGCCCTGTCCGCGGCCCTGGAGCCCCTCGGCGCGGCGGCCGGCGGCGGTCGCGAGAGTCTGGCGGCCAACCGCGTCGCCGCCCACTGGGTAGCGGACGCCGCGCGGCGCCTGGAGGCCGGGTTGAGTGCCGAGCAGGCCGGCAGCCTGGCGGCCCTGCGCCTGTTCGGCGTGGCCCCCGGGGCCTATGGAGCCGGCATCAACCGCCTGGTGGAGCGCTCCGGCAGCTGGCAGCAGCGTGGCGAACTGGCCCAGGCCTATGTCAGCCGCCTCGGCCACGCCTACGGCCTGCGCCACCAGGGCGAGCCGGTGCAGGAGGTGTTCCGCGACAACCTCAAGACGGTGCGCCGCACCTACCTCGGCCGTTCCAGCAACCTCTACGGCCTGCTCGACAACAACGACTCCTTCGATTACCTGGGTGGCCTGAGCCTGGCGGTGGAGCAGGTCTCCGGCAGCACCCCGGAAAACTTCGTCAGCTGGCACAACGACCCGGCGCGGGTGCGCCTGGAGCCGCTGCAGCAGGCGCTGCTGGCCGAGCTGCGCGGGCGCTTCCTCAACCCGGCCTGGATCGAGGCGCTGATGCAGCACGACTACGCCGGCGCACGGACCATGGGCAGCGAGTTCCTCGAATACCTCTGGGGTTGGCAGGTGACCAACCCGGAGATCATCCGTGACAGCGCCTGGGAGGAGGTCAAGGCGGTGTATGTCGACGACCGCTACCAAGTCGGCCTGGACGACTTCCTCGAGCAGGGCGCCAACGTGCACGTGAAGAGCAACATGCTGGCGATCATGCTGGTGGCCATCCACAAGGAGTTCTGGCAGGCCGACGCGGCCACCCGCCAGCAGCTCGGCGAGCAGTTCGCACGCCTGGTGGTCGCCCACGGCCTGCCCGGCAGCGGCCACACCCGGCCGGATCACCCCATGCTGCAGTGGCTGCTGCCGCAGCTGCCGGAGGAGCTGCGCAGCGCCCTGCAGCAGCGCCTGCAGGCGGCGCGCATCCAGTACGAGCCGGCGCCTGCGCCGAGCAGCCTCAGCGAGATCCAGGCGCCGCAGGCCGAGCCCGCCGCAGAATCGGGCGCCGCCCAAGGCGAGCCCCAAGCCCTGAGCCAGGCATTCTGGTTCGCCCTGGCGCTGCTGGCCGGCCTGCTCGCCCTGGGCGTATGGCGCGGCCGCGGCCCACGTATTTCGATAGGAGGTTAAGGATGTTCGACAGTCAAGTATTCACCTGGCTGCACCTGCTGGTCGGCTGGCTGCTGCAACCGGTCACCCTCGGCCTGTTCGCCCTGCTGGCCGTGGCGGTGTGGGATTGCGGGGTGGCCGTCGGCGAGCGCTGCGGCGGCCTGGCCCGCTGGCGCGTCTTGCCTGTCGCGGAGATCGAGCGGCGGGCGCGCCGGCGCCTGGACCGCGCCGACCTGATCGCCCGCATCGGCCCCATGCTCGGCCTAATGGGCACCCTGATCCCCCTGGGGCCCGGGCTGGCGGCCCTGGGCGAGGGCAATGTGCAGATCCTCAGCGTGGCCATGCGGGTGGCCTTCGACACCACGGTGTTCGGCCTGCTCGCCGGGCTGCTCGGCTTCGGCCTGGGGCGCCTGCGCCGCCGCTGGTACGACGAACTGCTGGACCAGTGTGAGGCCTGGGCGGGCGAGGAGCGGGCCGATGAGCCGGCGCTGGCGCTCTAGCCGCTTCGCCGCGGGCGACGACGACCCCCTCGGCCCGCTGGCCAACCTGGTCGACGTGGTGCTGGTGTTCGCCTGCGGGCTGATCGCCGCCCTGGTGGCGCAGACCGACCTGCTGGCCCGGCTCGAGGCGCGCCAGCAGCCGCTGCCGGTCGAGCGAGGCCGCGAGCTGCCGGCCCTGCCCGACAGCCTCAAGGGCCAGGGCGGCGAGGGGCTGGAGAGCGTCGGCCAGGTCTATCGCGACCCGCAGACCGGCAAGCTGATCCTGATCGGCCAGTGAGGCGGCAGGAGGGCGGCGGTCGACAGGCGCGCGCGGCGTTGACGTTGCCGTGGCAACTCTCTACCCTGCGCGCCTTGCTTCAGGTGCCCCCGACGCTGCGCGTCCGAGGGGTGAAACAGGGAAGTCGGTGCGTTAGGCCTGTCCGGGCCAACCATTCCGACGCTGCCCCCGCAACGGTAGACGAGTCAAACCAGCGCTGTTCAACCACTGTGCCTCGGCATGGGAAGGTACGCTGGCGGGCGATCCGCAAGTCGGATCGCCGCTCGTGAGCCCGGAGACCGGCCTGTAGCAGTCCACGGCATCGCGGAGGGCGTTGTCGGGCGGGTGGACTGCGCCTGACTGCCGTTCGCCCGTCCTTTGCGCTCCGTATGCCTTTCTCAGCCTAAGTCGCCCGGGTGGGTGCGACGGAGCATAGATCGAGCATGAGCAAGTCCCTTCTGACGCCGGCAGCGCTGCTGGCGTGCAGCATCAGCAGTATTTCCCTGGCGCAAGCCGCCCAACCGACGCGGTTGAACGATCAACTGGTGACCGCCAGCCGCACGGCGCAGACCGCCGAGCAGAGCCTGGCGGCGGTAACCGTATTCGACCGCGCGCAGATCGAGCAGAGCCAGGCGACCTCGGTGCCCGAGCTGCTCAAGCGCGTGCCGGGCGTGTCCTTCGCCAACAACGGCGGGCCGGGCAAGAACACCTCGCTGTTCATGCGCGGCAGCGAATCCGACCATGTGCTGGTGCTGATCGACGGCATCAAGGTCGGCTCGGTGACCTCTGGCGGCACGGCCCTGCAGGACCTGCCCCTGGAGCTGATCGAGCGCATCGAGGTGGTGCGCGGGCCGCGCTCCAGCCTGTACGGCTCCGAAGCCATAGGTGGGGTGATCCAGATCTTCACCCGCAAGGGCGGCAGCGGCGCTGCCAAGCCGTTCTTCTCCGCCGGTTACGGCACCCACGACAGCTACAGCGGCAGCGCCGGGGTTGCCGGCGGCGCCGGCGCCGGCTGGTACAGCCTGGGCGTCAGCGGCATCGATACCGACGGCATCAACGTCAAGCCGATCGGCGCCAGCGGCTACGAAGACGATGCCGACGGCTACCGTAACCTCTCCGCCACGCTCAGCACCGGCTACCGCTTCGCCAACGGCCTGGAGCTGGACGCCAACCTGCTGCGGGCCAAGTCGCACAACGACTACGACCAGGTCAATCGCAGGCGCACCTCGGGCTTTCACGCCCATGCCGATGGCGAGGCGAACGTCTTCGGCACCCGTGCGCGCTTCGCCCCGCTCGAGCCCTGGCAGGTGACCCTGCAGGTCGGGCGCAGCGAAGACAAGTCCGACGCCTTTCTCGACGGCCGTTTCAGTTCGCGTTTCGACAGTCGCCGCGACAGCGCCAGCTGGCAGAACGACCTCGCCCTGGCGAGCGGCCATACCCTGACTCTGGGCGCCGACCATCAGCACGACGAGGTCAACGGCAGCACCGCCTACGCCGAGGATTCCCGGGACAACAAGGGCGCCTTCGCCCAGTACCTCGGCGAGGTCGGCCGGCACGACTGGCAGCTGTCGCTGCGCCGCGACGACAACCAGCAGTTCGGCCGCCACGACACCGGCAACCTCGGCTATGGCTATGCCCTGAGCGACGCGCTGCGGGCGACTGTCAGCTATGGCACGGCGTTCAAGGCACCGACCTTCAACGAGCTGTACTACCCCGGCTATGGCAACCCGCAACTGCAGGCGGAAACCTCCCGGAGCCTGGAGGTCGGCCTGGCCGGCCGGCATGGCTGGGGCCATTGGTCGCTCAACGCCTTCCGCACGGTGATCGACGACCTGATCGCCTACGACTCGAGCATCAAGGCGCCGGCCAACGTCGACCAGGCGCGCATCCGCGGCGTCGAGCTGGTGCTCGGCAACCGGTTGCTCGGCTGGGACTGGAACGCCAACTACACCCTGCTGGAGCCGGAGAACCGCTCGTCCGGGGCCAATGACGGCAACGAACTGGCGCGCCGCGCCAAGCAGCTGTTCAACCTGGACCTGGATCGTCGCCTCGGCGCCTTCAGCCTCGGCGCCAGCCTGCACGCCGAAGGCCAGCGCTTCGACGACCTGGCCAACAACAAGCCGCTGTCCGGCTTTGCCACCCTCGACCTGCGCGGCGAATACCGCATCGACCCCGAATGGCGCCTGCAGGCCCGGGTGGCCAACCTGCTGGACGCCGACTACGAGACCGCCGAGGGCTTCAACCAGCCCGGCCAGGCGGTCTACCTGACGGTGCGCTACCAGGCGCTGTAATCCCCCCGGCGCCGACGGGCTGACCCGTCGGCGCCCTCACCAGGAGAACCCCCATGCCCAAGCTGTCACCCTCCCTGCAACTGCTGCTCGGCCTCGCCCTGGCGGCGCTGCTGGCCATGACCCGCGGCCATCACTTTGCCTCGGTCAACCTGCCCAGCGCCTCCTGGGCGGTGTTCTTCCTCGCCGGCGTGCTGCTCGCGCCGCGCTGGGTGTTCCCGGCGCTGTTCATCGAGGCTTCCCTGCTCGATTTCGCCGCCATGCAGTGGGCCGGGGTCAGCGACTGGTGCATGTCGCCGGCCTACTGGCTGCTCGTGCCGGCCTACGGCTCGCTGTGGCTGGCTGGCCGCCTGTACGCCGGCTGGCACCGCGACAGCCTGCAGAGCCTGGCGCTGCTGGCGGCGACCGTGGCGCTGGGCGCCCTGGTCGCCTACCTGTTCTCCGGCGGCGGCTTCCTCTATTTCTCCGGGCGTTATGCGGAGCCGAGCCTGGCCCTGCTGGCCGAGCGCATCGCCCAGTATTACCCGCGCTACCTAGGCACCCTGGCGCTCTATGTCGGTGTGGCGGCGATGCTCTACGTCGGCGCCCGCTCCTGGCAATTGGCGCAGCGCCGCGCGGAGGTGCAGGGATGAGCGAGTCGGTCGAGCGGGACGCGCGGCACAAGGCGCGCATGGCGCGCAAGAAGGCGTTGATCGACGAGAAGATCGCCCAGGCCCAGGACGAGTACGGCCTGCTGCTGGTGCACAGCGGCAACGGCAAGGGCAAGAGCAGCTCGGCCTTCGGCATGGTCGCCCGGGCCCTGGGGCACGGCATCAAGGTCGGCGTGGTGCAGTTCATCAAGGGTGCCGCCAGCACCGGCGAGGAGAGCTTCTTCCGCCGCTTCCCAGAGGAAGTCAGCTACCACGTGATGGGCGAGGGCTTTACCTGGGAGACCCAGGACCGCCAGCGCGACATCGAGAAGGCCCGACAGGCCTGGGCGGTCGCCCGGCAGCTGCTGAACGATCCGGCCATCGGCCTGGTCGTGCTGGATGAACTGAACATCGCCCTGAAGTACGGCTACCTGGAGCTGGAACCGGTGCTCGCCGATATCGAGGCGCGGCCGCTGCTGCAGCATGTGGTGGTGACCGGCCGGGGCGCCTTGCCGGGGATGATCGAGGCGGCGGACACCGTCACCGAGATGAGCCTGGTCAAACACGCCTTCAAGGCTGGCGTGAAGGCGCAGAAGGGCGTGGAGTTCTGATGAGCCCGCTCAAGGCATGCAGAGACCGCAGTTGCGTAGGGTGGATGACGCCGTTTTCATCCACCGTTGTCGTTGGTGGATGGGTAAGGCGCCATCCACCCTACGATGGTGAAGGGAGGCCGCGATGAGCGTTAGAAGCTGCCCGGCCCTGTTGGTCGCCGCGCCGGCCTCGGGGCAGGGCAAGACCACGGTCACCGCCGCCCTGGCGCGGTTGCACAGCCGCCAGGGCAAGCGGGTGCGGGTGTTCAAGTGCGGGCCGGATTTCCTCGACCCGATGATCCTCGCCCGCGCCAGCGGCCTGCCGGTGTACCAGCTGGACCTGTGGATGGTCGGCGAGGCCGAGAGCCGCCGGCTGCTGTGGCAGGCGGCCGGGGAGGCCGACCTGATCCTGATCGAGGGGGTGATGGGCCTGTTCGATGGCAGCCCGTCGGCGGCCGACCTGGCGCGGCGCTTCGGCGTGCCGGTGATGGCGGTGATCGACGGCTCGGCCATGGCCCAGACCTTCGGCGCCCTGGCCCATGGCCTGGCCAGCTTCCAGCCCGATTTGCCGTTCTCCGGGGTGCTCGGCAACCGGGTCGGCAGCGCGCGCCATGGCGAGATGCTGCGCGACGCCTTGCCCGCGGCGATCCGTTGGTACGGCGCCCTGCCGCGCAGCGCCGAGATCGAGCTGCCCAGCCGCCATCTGGGGCTGGTCCAGGCCGAGGAGCTGGCCGACCTGGATGCGCGCCTGGATGCCGCGGCCGACGCCCTGGCGGCCAGCGCCGATGTGGCCCTGCCGCCGCCGGTGGCCTTCGCCGCCCCCGCGCCGCGCCCGCTCGAGCCGCTGCTGGCCGGGGTGCGCATCGGCGTGGCCCGGGACAGCGCCTTCGCCTTTCTCTACCAGGCCAACCTGGACCTGCTGCGTGAGCTGGGCGCCGAGCTGCACTTCTTCTCGCCGCTGGCCGACAGCCAGTTGCCGGCGGTCGACAGCCTCTACCTGCCGGGCGGCTATCCCGAACTGCACCTGGCCGAGTTGCAGGGCAACCAGGCCATGGCCGAGGCGATTCGGAGCCACCACGCCGCCGGCAAGCCGATCCACGCCGAATGCGGCGGCATGCTCTACCTGCTCGAGCGGCTGACCGACAAGCAGGGCGTCAGCGGGCGGATGCTCGGCCTGCTGGCGGGCGAGGCGACCCTGCAGCCACGGCTGACCGCCCTGGCCCTACAGGAAGTCGAGATGCCCGTCGGGCGCCTGCGCGGCCACACCTACCATCACTCGGCGCTCAGCTGCGAGGTGGCGCCGTTTGCCCGTGGCGAGTGTCCGAACTACAAGCGCACCGCCGAGGCGGTCTATCGCCTGGGTCGGCTGACGGCCTCCTACATCCACTTCTACCTGCCCTCCGCTCCGCTGGCTGCTGCGGAGCTGTTCCGACCATGAACCCGCAGGCCTTCAGCCCCGCCGAGCGCGCGGCGGTCTACCGCGCCATCGCCGAGCGTCGCGACATGCGTCACTTTTCCGGTGGGCGGGTCGAGCCGGAGCTGCTGGCCCGGCTGCTGGAGGCGGCTCATCAGGCGCCCAGCGTCGGCCTGATGCAGCCCTGGCGCTTTATCCGCATCACCCGGCCCGAGCTGCGCGCGGCGATCCAGACCCTGGTGGAGGCCGAGCGCCTGCGCACCGCGGCGGCCCTGGGCGAGCGTGGCGACGACTTCATGCGGCTCAAGGTCGAGGGCATCGGCGACTGTGCCGAATTGCTGGTGGTGGCGCTGATGGACGGCCGCGAGGCCCATGTGTTCGGCCGGCGCACCTTGCCGGAGATGGACCTGGCCTCCCTGGCCTGCGCCATTCAGAATCTCTGGCTGGCCGCCCGCGCCGAGGGCCTGGGCATGGGCTGGGTGTCGTTGTTCGAGCCCGCTGCCTTGGCCGAACTGCTGGCCATGCCGCCGGGCAGCAAGCCGCTGGCGGTGCTCTGCCTGGGGCCGGTGACGTCCTTCTACACGGAGCCGATGCTGGCCCAGCAGGGCTGGGCCCGGCCGCGGCCGCTGGGCGAACTGCTGTATCAGGATCAATGGGGACAATCATGAAAGGCCCGCAACGCATCGTCTGCCTGTCCACCGAGACCTGCGAGACCCTCTACCTGCTCGGCGAGCAGGCGCGCATCGTCGGCATCTCCGGGTTCACCGTGCGCCCGCCCCAGGCGCGCAAGGAAAAGCCCAAGGTCAGCGGCTTCAGCAGCGCGCGGATCGACAAGATCCTCGCAGTGCAGCCCGACCTGGTGCTCGGCTACTGCGACCTGCAGGCAGACATCGCCGCCGATCTGGCCCGCCGGGGCCTGGAGGTGCACCTGTTCAACCAGCGCGATATCGCCGGCACCTATCGGATGATCGAGACCCTCGGCGCCCTGGTGCATGCCAACGCGCGGGCCGAAGCGCTGATCGCCGAGTTGCAGGCCGGCCTGGAGGCGATCCGCGCCAGCGCCGCGCGCCTGCCACGGCGGCCGCGGGTGTATTTCGAGGAGTGGAACGAGCCGCTGATCAGCGGCATCGGCTGGGTCAGCGAACTGATCGAGCTGGCCGGCGGCGAGGATTGCTTCGCCGAGCTGGCTGGCTGCCACAGCGCCCGGCAGCGGATCATCGCCGACCCGCTGGAGGTGGTGCGCCGTGCCCCGGAGCTGATCATCGGCTCCTGGTGCGGCAAGCGCTTCCGCCCGCAGCAGGTCGCCGCCCGGCCGGGCTGGCAGGCGATTCCGGCGGTGCGGCATAACCAGCTGCACGAGATCAAGTCGCCGGACATCCTCCAGGCCGGCCCGGCGGCGCTGAGCGATGGCGTGCGCCAGTTGCATGCGCTGATTCGCGCCTGCGTGGAGGCCGGCGCATGAGCCTGCTGCTCGCCACCCTGGCCGGTGTCGCCCTGGACATGGCGCTGGGGGAGCCCAAGCGCTGGCACCCTCTGGTGGCGTTCGGCCGCCTGGCCGAAGGCATCGAACAGCGGCTCAACGCCGCCGGGCGCGGCTGGCGCAGTCACGGGGTCAGCGCCTGGTGCCTGGCGGTGCTGCCGCTGACCCTGCTGGCCGGGTTGCTGGCCCAGCTGCCGCTAGTCGGCTGGGCCGTGGAAATCCTCGCCCTGTACCTCGCCCTGGGGCTGCGCAGCCTGGGCGAGCACGCGCTGCCGGTGGCCCAGGCCCTGCGCCTGGGCGACCTGCCCCTGGCCCGCGAGCGGGTTGGCCAGATGGTCAGCCGCAACACCGCGGTTCTGGATGCCAGGGGCGTGGCCCGCGCCGGCACCGAGTCGGTGCTGGAGAACGGCTCGGATGCGGTGTTCGCCGCACTGTTCTGGTTCCTCGTCGCCGGCGCCCCGGGCGTCGTGCTCTATCGCCTGAGCAATACCCTGGACGCCATGTGGGGCTACCGCACGGCGCGCTTCGAGCGCTTCGGCTGGGCCGCGGCGAAGGTCGACGATTGGCTCAACTACCTGCCGGCGCGGCTGGTGGCGCTGACCTATGCGCTGCTCGGGCGCACCGGCATGGCCCTGCAGTGCTGGTGGCGCCAGGCGCCGCAGTGGGACAGCCCCAACGCCGGCCCGGTGATGGCTGCCGGCGCCGGCGCCCTGGGCATCGGCCTGGGCGGCGCGGCGCAGTATCACGGCGAGCTGCATGAGCGCCCGGTGCTGGGCGAGGGCCCGCCGCCGCGGGCGCGGGACATCGAGCGGGCGCTGAACCTAGTGCATGGCGGGGTGCTGCTGTGGCTGGCCCTGTTGCTGCTGTGGGGGCTGTTCGGTGCTTGAGCATGGCGGGCGGCTGCGCGCGGCGGCGCAGCGTCATGGTATCGCCCTGGGCGACTGGCTGGACCTGTCTACCGGCATCGCCCCCTATGGCTGGTCGGTCCCGACTTTGCCGCTGCAGGCCTGGACCCGTCTGCCCGAACCGGACGACGGCCTGCAGGCGGCGGCCCGCGATTATTACGCGGCGCCAGCCGTGCTGCCGGTGGCTGGTTCCCAGGCGGCGATCCAGGCCCTGCCGCGGTTGCGCGGGCGATCCAGGGTGGGCGTCGTCGCGCCGGCCTATGCCGAGCACGCGGCAGCCTGGCAGCGCGAGGGCCATCAGCTGCTGACCCTCGCCGATCAGGCGATCGATGCGCAGTTGCAGCAGCTCGACGTGCTGCTGCTGGTCAACCCGAACAACCCCAGCGGCCGGCGCTTCGCCCCCGAGCAGCTGCTGGCCTGGCATGCGCGTCTGGCCGCGCGCGGTGGCTGGCTGGTGGTCGACGAGGCCTTTGTCGACTGCACGCCGCAGTCCAGCCTGGCTGGCCACAGCCAGCTGCCAGGGCTGATCGTGCTGCGTTCGTTCGGCAAGTTCTTCGGTCTCGCCGGTATCCGCCTGGGCTTCGTCCTGGCCGAGCAGTGCCTGCTGGAGCGCCTCGACGAACTGCTCGGGCCCTGGACCGTCAGCGGCCCGACACGGGCGCTGGCCACGCTGCTGCTGCGGGATCGACCCGGCCAGCAGTTGCAGCGCCGGCGCCTGCTGGCCGATGGTGAGCGGCTGGCCGCCTTGCTCGGCGCCCACGGCCTGCCGCCCAGCGGCGGCTGCGCGCTGTTCCACTGGTGCATCGAGGCGCGCGCGGCACAACTGCACGAATTTCTTGCCCGCCAGGGCATTCTCACCCGCCTGTTCGCCAGCCCTCCGAGCTTGCGCTTCGGCCTGCCGGCGGACGAAGCGGGCTGGGCCCGCTTGGAGCGGGCATTACAGGCATTCAAGGAGCATTCGGCATGACCACATTGATGGTCCAGGGCACCACCTCCGATGCCGGCAAGAGCACCCTGGTGACCGCGCTGTGCCGCTGGCTCAGGCGCCAGGGCGTGGCGGTGGTGCCGTTCAAGCCGCAGAACATGGCGCTCAATTCCGCCGTTACTGAAGACGGCGGCGAGATCGGCCGCGCCCAGGCGGTGCAGGCCCAGGCCGCCGGCCTGGCGCCGCACAGCGACATGAACCCGGTGCTGCTCAAGCCCAACAGCGACACCGGCGCCCAGGTGATCATCCACGGCCGCGCCATCAGCAGCATGGAGGCCGCGACCTACCATGACTACAAACAGGTGGCGATGCAGGCGGTGCTGGCGTCCCACGCGCGCCTGTGCGCCGCCTATCCGGTGGTGATGGTGGAGGGTGCGGGCTCGCCGGCGGAGATCAATCTGCGCGCCGGTGATATCGCCAACATGGGCTTCGCCGAGGCGGTGGACTGCCCGGTGATCCTCATCGCCGATATCGACAAGGGCGGAGTTTTCGCCCACCTGGTCGGCACCCTCGACTTGCTCAGCCCGTCGGAACAGGCGCGCATCCAGGGTTTCGTGATCAACCGTTTTCGCGGCGACATCGCCCTGTTGCAGCCGGGCCTGGACTGGCTGGAGCGGCGCACCGGCAAACCGGTGCTCGGCGTGCTGCCGTACCTGATGGATTTCCACCTGGAGGCCGAGGACGCCATCGACACCCGCCAGAGCGCCAAGGCCGGCGAGTCGATCAGGGTGGTGGTGCCGGTGCTGCCGCGCATCAGCAACCACACCGATTTCGACCCGCTGCGCCTGCACCCGCAGGTCGAGCTGTGCTTTGTCGGTCCGGGCCAGGCGATTCCGCCGGCCGACCTGATCGTCCTGCCCGGCTCCAAGAGCGTGCGCGCCGACCTGGCGTTCCTCCGCGAGCAGGGCTGGGAGACGGCCATTCACAAGCACCTGCGCTATGGCGGCAAGCTGCTGGGCATCTGCGGTGGCCTGCAGATGCTCGGCCGCTTCATCGACGACCCCCATGGCCTGGAAGGGGCATCCGGCAGCAGCCAGGGTTTCGGCCTGCTCGACTTGGCCACGGTGCTGGAGGCTGAGAAGCAGCTGCGCAATGTGCAGGGGCGCCTGTGCCTGGAGGACGCGGCCGTGACCGGCTACGAGATCCATGCCGGGGTCAGCACGGGGACCGGGCTGAACGGCGCGGTGCGGCTGGACGACGGCCGTTGCGATGGCGCGCTGAGCGCCGACGGCCAGGTGATGGGCACCTATCTGCACGGCCTGTTCGAGTCCGTCCCGGCCTGTGGCGCGCTGCTGCGCTGGGCCGGCCTGCGCGAGGTGCAGACGGTGGATTACCGGGCCCTGCGCGAACGCGATATCGAGCGCCTCGCCGATCTGGTCGAGGCGCACCTGGATACCGCCAGGCTACGCGAGCTGTGCGGCCTGTAGGAGTAGGGTGCCCCAGGCGCACCAAAGGGCAGATTAACGGTGCGCACAGCGCACCCTACGGAGTCGGTAGGGTGGATGTCGCCTTTTACATCCACCAAGGCAGCGGCCAACGGTGGAGCGCGGTCCACCCTGGGCGGGCGTAGGGTGCGCCAGGCGCACCAAGGAAAACATGAACGGTGCGCACGGCGCACCCTACGGAGAGGCCATGCATGAACTGATCCTCGGTGGCGCCCGGTCCGGCAAGAGCCGCCTGGCCGAGAAGCTGGCCGCCGACAGCGGCTTGCCGGTGACCTATATCGCCACCAGCCAGGCGCTGGACGGCGAGATGAGTGCGCGCATTCGCCAGCACCGCGAGCGGCGTCCGCCGCACTGGGCGCTGCTCGAAGAGCCCGTCGAGCTGGCGCGGGTGCTGGGCGAGCAGGCGGACACGGGCCGCTGCCTGTTGGTTGACTGCCTGACCCTGTGGCTGAGCAACCTGCTGATGCTGGACGATGCGGCGCGACTGAGTGCCGAGCGCGACGCCCTGCTCGCGTGCCTGGGCGAATTGCCGGGGCGCATCATCCTGGTCAGCAACGAGACCGGGCTGGGCGTGGTGCCCTTGGGCGAGCTGAGCCGCCGCTATGTCGACGAGGCCGGCTGGCTGCACCAGGCCCTGGCCGAGCGCTGCCAGCGGGTGACCTTCACCGTGGCCGGCTTGCCGATGATCCTCAAGGGGCAGATGCCATGAGTCGCCAGTGGTGGCAGGCCGAATGCCGGCCCGTGGATGCACGGGCGCGGGAGGCGGCCGAGGCCCGCCAGCGGCAGCTGACCAAGCCGGTCGGCGCCCTCGGCCAGCTGGAGCGCGTGGCGATCCGGCTCGCCGGTTTGCAGGGCCGCCCGCGACCGTGCATCGAGCGGGTGTTCATCGGCCTCTTCGCCGGCGACCACGGTGTGGTCGAGGAGGGCGTATCGGCCTACCCGCAGGCCGTCACCGGACAGATGCTGGCCAACTTCGTCGGCGGCGGCGCGGCGATCAGCGTGCTGGCCCGGCAGCTGGGCGCGACCCTGGAGGTGCTCGATCTGGGCACTGTCACGCCTCGGGCCGACCTGCCCGGGGTGCGCCAGCAGCGCCTCGGCCCTGGCACGCAGAGCTTTCTTCGCGGCCCGGCGATGAGCGCCGAGCAGACGTTGCTGGCCCTGCAGGCCGGGCGCGACAGCCTGTTGCGCGCCGAGCAGCTGGGCGTCGAGCTGTTTATCGGTGGCGAGATGGGCATCGGCAACACCACCGCCGCCACGGCACTGGCCTGCTGCCTGCTGGACTGTCCGGCTGCCGAACTGGTCGGCCCGGGCACCGGCCTGGATGGCGACGGCGTGGCGCACAAGGCGCGGGTGATCGAGGCGGCCCTGGCCCTGCACGGCCCGGCGTTGCGCGGCCCTTTCGAGGCCCTGCAACGCCTCGGCGGCTTCGAGATCGCCGCCCTGGTCGGCGCCTATCTGGCCTGCGCCCAGCAGGGCGTGCCGGCGCTGGTCGACGGCTTTATCTGCAGCGTCGCGGCGCTGCTGGCGGTGCGCCTGAATCCCGCTTGCCGCGACTGGCTGCTGTTCGCCCACTGTGGCGCCGAACCCGGCCATCGCCGGGTGTTGGATGCCTTGGCGGCCGAGCCGTTGCTGCAGCTGGGCCTGCGCCTGGGCGAGGGCAGCGGCGCGGCCCTGGCCGTGCCACTGCTGCAACTGGCCTGCCGGTTGCACGAGGAGATGGCCACCTTCGCCGAGGCGGCGGTGGCGGAGCGGCCGGCATGAGCCTGCAGCTGGAGTTGCTGCGCCATGGCGAGACCGAGCGGGGTGGTGGACTGCGCGGCAGCCTGGACGACGCGCTGACAGCCGCGGGCTGGGCGCAGCTGCGCGCCGCCGTGGTGGAGGCCGGTCCCTGGGATCGCCTGATCAGCTCGCCGCTGCAGCGCTGCGCCCGGTTCGCCGAGGAGCTGGCGGCGCAGCGTGACCTGCCCCTGCACCTGGAGCCCGATCTGCAGGAGCTGCACTTCGGCGCCTGGGAGGGACGCAGCAGCGCCGAGTTGATGGTGTCCGACGCCGAGGCCCTGGGCCGCTTCTGGGCCGATCCCTATGCCTTCACCCCACCGGCCGGCGAGCCGCTGCCGGCCTTCGAGGCGCGGGTGCTGGCCGCCCTGGGGCGCTTGCATGCCCAATACGCCGGCGAGCGCCTGCTGCTGATCACCCATGGCGGGGTCATGCGCCTGTTGCTGGCGCGGGCCCGCGGTCTGCCGCGCGAGGGCCTGCTGCAGGTGAACGTGGGCCATGCCCAGCGCGTTCGCCTGGAATGCCGGGCGGACGGCCAGTTGCGGGAGCTGCCATGAGCCCGCTGCTGATCGCCCTGCAGTTTCTCACCCGTCTGCCCGTGAGGCTGGCGGCCATGCCGACGCCCGTAGAGGTCGGGCGCTCGCTGCTCTGCTATCCCCTGGTCGGCCTGCTGATCGGCGGGCTGTTGCTCCTGGCGCACGCGGGCCTCGGCGGGACCTCGGCGCTGCTGCAGGCGGCCCTGTTGCTGGCGCTCTGGGTCGGCCTGAGCGGCGCGCTGCACCTCGACGGCCTGGCCGACAGCGCCGACGCCTGGGTCGGTGGCCTGGGCGACCGCGAGCGCACCCTGGCGATCATGCAGGACCCGCGCAGCGGGCCGCTGGCGGTGGTGGTGCTGATGCTGGTGCTGCTGCTCAAGTTCGCCGCCCTGGTGACGCTGCTCGAGGCCGGGCAGGGCGGCTTGCTGGTGCTGGCGCCCTGGCTGGGGCGGGGACTGTTGCCGCTGCTGTGGCTGAGCACGCCCTACGTGCGCGCCGGCGGCCTGGGGCAGGCCCTGGCCGAGCATCTGCCGCGCCGCGCGCTGCCCTGGGTGCTGGCGCTGCACGGGGCCGCGGTGCTGCTGCTCGGCTGGCCGGCGCTGCTGGCCCTGCTGGTGGCCGCCGGGCTGTTCCTCGGCCTGCGCCGGGCCATGCTGCGACGCCTGGGCGGTACCACCGGGGATACCGCCGGTGCCCTGGTGGAGCTGGTCGAATGTGGCGTGCTGGTGGCGCTGGCACTGCACCTCCAGCCCTGAGGGCAATCTGTAGCGGCGCATTGGCGGGCAGCTGTAGCTGCCGCGATGCGGGCTGGGGGTATATACCTGTCGCCAACCTGCCGCACCCTTGGCCCTGCGTTCCGTCGCGCCTTGCCAGTCGCGGCGTGAGCGAGGCCTACGACGATGCGCGTATAGCCATCGACCTGAATGTCACCCAGTATTCGTGGTTCAGGCAGCGCGGCGAGCAGCGCCGATGGTGCTGCTCGCCGGCTGATGCCGGCTCGACCGATATTTTCTCGATAACCCGGGTCACGGCTCGGCAAGGACTGTTTTTATGACTTCGGTATGGCGCACGAGTGGTTGGGTTCTTCTGGGCGCGTCCCTGATCCTCGCTCTGTCACTCGGCATCCGCCACGGCTTCGGCCTGTTCCTTGCGCCGATGAGCGCCGAATTCGGCTGGGGCCGCGAGGTGTTCGCCTTCGCCATCGCCCTGCAGAACCTGATCTGGGGCCTGACCCAGCCGTTCACCGGCGCCCTGGCTGATCGCTTCGGCGCCCAGCGCACCATCGTCGTCAGTGGCGTGCTCTATGCCCTGGGCCTGGTGCTGATGGGCCTGTCCGATTCGGCCTGGTCGCTGTCGCTGAGTGCCGGCCTGCTGATCGGCATCGGCCTGTCCGGCACCTCCTTCTCGGTGCTGCTCGGCGTGGTCGGCCGCGCCGTGCCGGTCGAGAAGCGCAGCATGGCCATGGGCATCGCCGCGGCGGCGGGCTCCTTCGGTCAGTTCGCCATGCTGCCCGGCAGCCTCGGCCTGATCAGCTGGCTGGGCTGGTCGGCGGCGCTGCTCGCCCTGGGCCTGCTGGTGGCCTTGGTCGTACCGCTGGCGGCGATGATCAAGGACAACCCGCTGCCTAGCGCCGGCCACGAGCAGACCCTGGCCGATGCCTTGCGCGAGGCCGCCGGCCATTCCGGCTTCTGGCTGCTGTCCCTGGGCTTCTTCGTCTGCGGTTTCCAGGTGGTGTTCATCGGCGTGCACCTGCCGGCCTACCTGGTCGACCAGCATCTGCCGGCGCTGGTCGGCACCACGGTGCTGGCCCTGGTCGGCCTGTTCAACGTGTTCGGCACCTATATCGCCGGCTGGCTGGGGGGGCGCATGTCCAAGCCGCGCCTGCTCAGCGCCCTGTACCTGGCCCGCGCGGTGGTCATCGCCGCCTTCGTCATGGCGCCGCTGACGGTGTGGAGCGCCTATGCCTTCGGCATCGCCATGGGCCTGCTGTGGCTGTCCACCGTGCCGTTGACCAATGGCACGGTGGCGACCCTGTTCGGCGTGCGTAACCTGTCGATGCTTGGCGGCATCGTCTTTCTCTTCCATCAGCTCGGCGCCTTCCTCGGCGGTTGGCTGGGCGGCTACCTGTACGACCAGACCGGCAGCTACGAGCTGGTCTGGCAGATCGCGATTGCCCTGAGCCTGATGGCCGCGGTATTGAACTGGCCGGTGCGCGAGCAACCGGTGGCGCGCCTGCAGGGCGCCGGAGCCGGGGCGTGAGCAGTCGGCACTGGCTGAGCGCCGGCCTGGCCCTGGCCGGGGCCGGCCTGCTGGCCCTGGTCTGGTGGGGCTGGCAGCAGGGCGGCCTGGCATTCCTGCAACTGGGCCTGGGCGCCTGCTAGGGCAATAGCCCGTTGGCCGGGCCTGCCACGCGGCGCGTGCAGTTCGTCACATTGGCGCTGCGTTCACCCGTTTGGGCGATTAGACCCGCTATCCCGTCTTCTTAAACTCTTGCCACGCCGGACGCAGTCCCCCGGCGTGCCCACAAGAAAAATAAAGGAGGCACCCATGCGTCGCGCATTCACTGCAACCCTGGCCGCACTGGCCCTGGCCGGAGCCGTCGAGGCCCAGGCCAACTACACCCAGACCAAGTACCCGATCGTGCTGGTGCACGGTGTCACCGGTTTCGACACCATCGGTGGCCTGGTCAACTACTTCCATACCATTCCCTGGAACCTCGAGCGCGACGGGGCCAAGGTCTATGTCGCCAGTGTCGCGGCGCTCAACGACAGCGAGCAGCGCGGCGCCGAACTGGCCCGGCAGATCGTCCCATGGGCCACCGCCAACGGCGGCAAGGTCAACCTGATGGGCCACAGCCAGGGCTCGCCGACCTCCCGCGTGGCCGCCTCGCTGCGTCCCGACCTGGTGGCGTCGGTGACCTCGATCAACGGTGTCAACAAGGGCTCCAAGGTCGCCGACGTGATCCGTGGGGTGATCCCGGCGAACGGCCTCATCGAAGGCGGTGCCAATGCCATCGCCGTGGCCCTCGGCTCGGTGATCAACCTGCTGTCCGGCAGCAGCAATCCGCAGAACGGCGTGGCCGCGCTCGGCACCCTGACCACTCCGGGCACCGCCGCCCTCAACAGCCGCCACCCCTGGGGCGTGAACAACGCCAGCTACTGCGCCAAATCGACCGAAGTGCACAACGTGCGCGGCAACAACATCCGTTACTTTTCCTGGACCGGCAACACCAGCTACACCAACGTCCTCGACGTGGTTGATCCGTTCCTGGCCATCACCGGCCTGGTGTTCGGCAGCGAGAAGAACGACGGCCTGGTCGGCGTCTGCTCCACCTACCTGGGCCAGGTGCTTGGCGACAGCTACAGCATGAACCACGTCGATGCGATCAACCACCTGTTCGGCATTCGCGGCTGGACGGAGCCGGTGTCGCTGTACCGCCAGCACGCCAACCGCCTGAAGAACAAGGGCGTCTGATCCCGCAAGCCATCGCGGGCGGCCGCGGCCGCCCGCCATCCGGAGTCCGCATGCCGCTGCCTGTGCGCTACATCGCCCCGCTGTTCTTCCTGATTGTCGCGCTGGCCGGCCTTGTCCTCTATTGGCAATGGCCGGTTGCTCCGCCCACGCCCCATGTCGGCGCGGCGGTCGAACAGCAAGCACCGGCGCTCAGCCCGGTTGCGCCGCAGGCGTTGCCCGGCGTCGCCCGCCAGCAGCCACTGCAGCAGCCGCCACTGGTGCCGAGCATGGCTGACACCGAGGTCGATGGTGAACTCAAGACCGATCGCGCCGGCAACCTGCTGCTCGGGCTGGGCGTGCGCGATTACTTCGATTATTTCCTCAGTGCCGTCGATCAGGTCGGCCTGGATCGCTCGGTGGAGGCGCTGCTGGCAGATGCTTCTGGGCGTTTGCAGGAGCCGGCGCTCGGTCAGCTGATCGGCCTGCTGGGTGACTACCTGGATTACAAGCGCGCCAGCCTGGCGCTGATGCAGCAGCCGCTGAGCGCCCAGCAGCAGAGCCAGCCGCAGACGCAGCTGGCGACCCTGCAACAGGCGTTCGACAACCTGGCCCAACTGCGCCGTGCGCACTTCTCCGCCGCGGCGGTGGAGGCGCTGTTCGGCGCCGAAGAAGCCTACGCCCACTACACCCTGGACAACCTGGCGCTGCTGGCGCGCGAAGACCTGAGTGAGCAGGCCAAGGCCGAGGCCCAGGCGCGCTTGCGCGACCAGTTGCCGGCGGCCCTGCGGGCCAGCGAGGAGCGCCAGCAGCGGGCCCTGGCCCAGCAACAGGAGAGCGACCGGCTATGGCGCGAGGGCGCCAGTGAGGAACAGGTGCGCCAGGCGCTTGCCATGGCCTATGATCCGCCCACGGTCGAGCGTGTGCTCGCCGAACAACGCGACGAGCGCGCCTGGCAGAAACGCTATGGGGCTTACCGCCAGGAGCTGGCCGGCCTGCAGGGCGACGGCCTGAGTGCGGCGGACCAGCAGCGGGAGCAGCAGCGCCTGCGTCAGCGCTTGTTCAGCTCAGAAGAATTGCACCGGGTGGACACCTATGACGCGATTGCCGCCAAACAGCAGGACGGCGCCAGCCCCCAGCCGTGATTCCGTGCCGGCAGGCCGCGGGCGCTGCCGATGAACCTGCCGGAGGAGGAACGCCTGCTGCTCGCGCAGCAGCGCCGCGGCCATAACCGCTTGCGTTTCGTCGCGGCGCTGGAGCAGGGCTTCGTCGAGCACCGGGTGCAGCGCATCAGGCGTCGCCTCTGGCTGATCGGCGGCGTCGCGATCGGCTTCCAGCTGGTCTATGTCGGCCTGGACCTGGCCCTGCTGCCGCCAGTCGTGAGTCTGTCGATATTGCCGCTGCGCCTGCTGGGTATCGCCGGCGTCCTGCTGGCTTGCCTCTACTGCCGCCGTCCCCAGAGTTCGCTGTTCGGCACCCAACTCGCCTACACCGGCGCCTACGCGCTGAATGCCGCCTGCGTGGTGGCGCTGATCTACCTGAGCGAGGCCCTGGGGCAGTCCATGCCCTATGACGGCCTGTTCCTGATCCTGCTGTTCGGCTATGTGCTGCTCGGCGTGTCGTGTCGCGCGATCAGCCTGGCGGCCTGGGGATTCTGCCTGCTGTACCTGCTGCTCGGCGTGCTGCTCACCGATGCGGGGTCGCAGCTGGCCTTCCAGGGGCTGTTTCTCGGATGCGCCAACCTGATCGGCAGCGGTGGCGCCTATCTGCAGGAGCATGGCCAGCGCAGCGCCTGGCTGAACATGCGCCTGCTCGACCTGGCGCGCCAGCGCGCGGTCGCCGACGATGGGCGCAAGCTGCGCCTGCTCGCCGCTGCCAGCCATGACCTGCGTCAGCCCCTCAACGCCATGGGCCTGTATGCCCAGCACCTGCTCGAGCAGAGTCACGAGCCGGGCATTCGCCAGGTCAGTGGGCGTCTGGCAACCTCGGTGGAACAGCTCAGCCGTCTGCTGCAGTCACTGCTGGACTACAGCCGCCTTACCCTGCCGGGGGGCGTGCCGGTCAAGCCGGAAGTCTTCCCCCTGCGCCCGCTGCTCGAGCGCCTGAGTGGCGAGACGCGGGATGAGGCCAGGGATCAAGGGGTGGACCTGCAACTGCGTTGCGCCGACCTCTGGGTGCGCAGCGACCCGCTGCTGCTCGAGCGGGTGCTGCGCAATCTGCTGGTCAACGCCCTGCGCCACGCCCGGGCGCGGCTGGTGACGGTCGCCGCGCGGGAGGAAGACGGCGCCGTGCTGCTGGAGGTGGCCGACGATGGCCGCGGCCTGTCCCGGGAGGAGCAGGCCCAGGTGTTCGAGGAGTTTCGCCAACTGGATAACCCGGGGCGTAATGCCGAGCAGGGCCTGGGGCTGGGCCTGGCGATCGTCCAGCAGCTGGCCACGCTGCTGGAGCACCCGCTGGAGCTGCACTCCAGTCCGGGGCAGGGTGCGCGCTTCAGCTTGCGCGTGCCGCTGGCTGTGGCGGGTGAGGCGCCGGCGCCGGCGCCTGTAACCCAGGCGATGCAGGGGCGCGTTCTGCTGCTGGAGGACAACGGCCCGGGCCGCCAGGCCCTGGCCGGGCTGCTGCAGCGCTGGGGGTGCGAGGTATGGGCCTGTGCCGGGCTGGCGGAGGCGCTCGGCTGTGTCGGCGAAGCCCAGCCCCAGCTGCTGATCAGTGATTACCGTCTGGCCGCCGAGGAAGATGGCTTGCAGGCCATCGAGCGGGTGCGCGAGGCAGCCGGGCGGATGCTGCCAGCCTTGCTGATCAGCGCCGACATCAGTCCCGAGTTGCAGGAACGCTGCATTCCCGCGCACGTCACCCTGCTCGGCAAACCCCTGCTGCCGGCGCGGCTGCGCCAGGCCCTGGCGGTATTGCTGCCGGGCGCCTCGGCAAGCCAGGCGCAGCGCACAGCCAGCACGGAAAGCTAGCGCCTACGGCGTGTGCGCGCAACGCCGGCGTGCCGAGCGCTTGGGCGAGGCTCAGAGCCAGCCGCGCTGGCGCGCCGCACTGACGCAGGCGGTGCGGGTGTGCACCTCGAGTTCCTGGAACAGCGCCTTCAGGTGGGTCTTGACCGTGTCCTCGGCGACCCCCAGCTGGCGGCTGATGGCCTTGTTCGGCAGGCCGTCGGCCAGCAGCAGGAGAATTTCCTGCTGGCGGGGGGTGAGTTGGGGCTTGTCGGCGGCCGGGGCGGGAAGTGTCTCGCCGAGCAGTACGCGGGTCACCGCCTGGCGCAAGTCGTCGCCGTCGGCGCTTTTCGGAATGAAGCCCAAGGCCCCGGCGGCCAGGGCGGCCTGGGCATCCAGGCTGGAATCGCTGGCGCTGAGGATCGCCACCGGGGTCATGCGCCCCTGCTGCTGCCAGCGTTGCAGCAGCTCCAGCCCGGGCAGGTCGGGCAGGCGCAGGTCCAGCAGGATCAGGTCGAAATCCTGCCGTTTCAGGCAGTCCTCCGCATCGGCGGCATTGTACGCCGCCTGCACCCGCAGATCGGCGCACAGCGGGGCGAGGGCCAGGCTCAGGCCGTCGAGAAATATTCGGTGATCGTCCACCAGCAACAGGTTCAACTGGTCTGGCAAGGCAGTGCAAAGTGTCGTCATGGCTGTCCCACGCGGCTTTTCTTGTAGTTGTCGACGCTGCGCGAGTGTACCGCAATCGCGCGAGCGGAATCGCTGCGTGAGGTCGCGGTTGTGGACGAGTGGGCTCAGGCGACCTGGCTGAGGTTGCCGACGCAGCGTTGCCAGGCCGCGATGAATGCGCCGGGCTGGCCGTGGGGATGAAACACCCGCCGCCAGATCAGCGCCAGGCCAAGCAGGTCGTTGGCCGCCGGCAGCACGATGTCTTCCGCCTCAATCAGCAGCCAGGCGATGGCGGTGGCGTAGCGCAGGTTGACGGTCAGCTCCAGGTGCGGGGCGGCGAGAAAGGCATGCTGGCTGGCCAGCCCGCGGACCTGGCTGGCCAGATCCGGATCGCGGGCCAGGTGCAGGTCCCACAGGCGTTGGTGGCGCTGTTCGGCGATGCGGTACAGGCCATGTCCGCGGCGGTCGTCGAGGGCGCTGCCAAGCCCGGATTGGCTGGCGGCGGCCCCCAGCAGAAGGGCTTCGGCGGCAGGGGAGTGGCGCCCCAGGTAGATCAGGGTGGGGCGAATGACGTGCTGGCACAACTCGCAGGCGGCGATACCCATAGAGCCCTCGCGGAAGGTGGCCGGTGGGGCCAGGGCGCATGGCAGCTTCTGTTTGTTCTGATAAAGGCCCCACCGGGAGCGGGGTTAGCCGCTCATGTTCAAGTCTAGTGCGACCTTTGAGCCGTAAAGGGCTGTTTTTAAATTGTTTTCAGCTTTCGCTCATTGCCTATATTCCACATCGTGCTTAATGAGGCGCGGATGGCGGCAGAGATTGCCTAGCCTGCTTGCCTCGACCTCCGCGCGCCCGTGCAGGCTCAGTCGCCGCTCGCCACGGGCCGCGCCGGATCGGTGATCCACTCGCTCCAGGAGCCGGCATACAGCGGCGCCAGCGGGTAGCCGGCGAGGCACAAAGCGAACAGGTTGTGGCAGGCGGTGACGCCGGAGCCGCAGTAGGCGACCAGTCCGCTGGCCGGGCGTGCGCCCAGTTCCCTGGCGAAGCGCTGGCGCAGCTGTTCGACCGCCAGGAAATGGCCATCGCTGTCCAGGTTGTCGGTGAAGGTCGCGCACCGGGCGCCGGGAATATGCCCGGCAACCGGGTCCAGCGGCTCCACCTCGCCGCGAAAACGCGGCAGCGCGCGGGCGTCGAGCAGGGTCAGTTCGGGGCTGCCCAAACGCTGCTGCAACTGCGCGGCGCCGATCAGCAGGCGCGCATCCGGCTCCCCGTGGAAATTGCCGCGGGGGCGGCTCGGTTGTTCCTGGCCAAGGGCCTGGCCGGCGGTCCTCCAGGCCTTGAGCCCGCCGTCGAGCAGGTAGACGCCCTCACGCTTGCCCAGCCAGGCCAGCAGCCACCAGGCGCGGGCGGCGAACGCGCCGGGGCCGTCGTCATACAGCACCACCTCGTCGTCCTGGTTCAGGCCCCACTGGCGCAGGCGCTCGACCAGGGCGTCCGGCGCCGGCAGCGGGTGCCGCCCGGTGACGCCTTTGTGCACGGGGCCGGACAGGTCCTGCTCGAGGTCGGCGAAGCAGGCGCCGGGAATATGTCCGCCGGCATAGCTGCGCTGGCCGTAGCCCGGGTCGTCGAGGGCGAAGCGGCAGTCGAGTATCAGCAGGTCGGTCTGATCGAGACGAGCGGCCAGGGCCGCGGGGGTGATCAGCTGGGCGAGGGGCATGATGGGCGTCCTGTGTCCAAAGGGGGCAGAAGCATCATAAACCCAGCCCCGCAGCAGCGGTACAACGCCTGGACTAGGCTGGCTGTGACCAGGCGCTGCCGCCGCGGCGCGGTCGAGGAGGAAGGGTGAATGCCTAAGGTGAATGCGCTCAGGCGCGCTGCCTGTTTTTTTGGAGTCCCGCATGGTTGAGGCCATCTCTGTCGCGCAATTGCAGGCCCTGATGGCGTCGGCCAAACCGCCACTGCTCTGCGATGTGCGCCGCCAGCCGGCGTTCCTGGCCAGCCCCGCGGTGATTCCTGGCGCGGTGCGCCGCTTGCCCGAGACCGTTGCCACCTGGGGCGCGCAGCTTGGCGAGGTGGAGGAGGTGGTGGTGTATTGCGTGCACGGTCACGAGGTCAGCCAGGGCGTCGCCGCGCAACTCGCCGAACGGGGCGTGCGCTGCCGCTATCTGTTCGGTGGCATCGAGCAGTGGCTGGCCGAGGGTGGCCCGACCGTGGCACCGACCGATTGAGCCCGGCGGTCGGGCCTTGGTTGAGTTGCTGTTGAGCATGGAAGAGGTGATGTGTGCAGCAGTTGCTGATGGTGGTGCTATTCACCCTGATTGCGGGCATGGCGATGCCGTTCGGTGCGGCCCTGGCCAGTGTCGAGCGGATCAGCCCCGGCTGGCTGGAGGAGGAGTTTCGCCACAGTGTGATCGCCTTCGGCGGCGGCGCCTTGCTGGCGGCGGTGGCCCTGGTGCTGGTGCCGGAGGCGATCGACGATCTCAGCCCTGTCCCGGTCATGCTGTATTTCGCTGCCGGCGGGGCGGCGTTCATGGCGGTGGACATCCTCCTGTACCGCATGCAGACCTCGGCCAGCCAGCTGGCGGCCATGCTCGCCGACTTCGTTCCCGAATCCCTGGCCCTGGGCGCGGCCTTTGCCATCGGCGGCGAGGGGGCGGTGCTGCTGGCGCTGCTCATCGGCCTGCAGAACCTGCCGGAGGGCTTCAACGCCTATCGCGAGCTGAAGGATTCGACCCGTTACAGCCGCGCCAGGATCATCCTGCTGTTCGCCGCCATGGCGTTGCTCGGCCCGGTGGCCGGGGGGTGCGGCTATCTGTGGCTGGCCGACAGTCCGGCGCTGGTCGGCGCCATCATGCTGTTCGCCGCCGGCGGCATCCTCTACTCGGTGTTTCAGGACATCGCCCCCCAGGCCAGGCTGGACAAGCACTGGGCGCCTTGCTGGGTTTCGTACTGGGTATCGTCGGGCACATGCTGGCTGTGGCCTGAGCCGGGCTGCTGTATCGTGCCGCCTTCTTTCACTGCACAGGTCGGTCGATCGACATGAAACGCTTCGTACTGCTGGACACGGCTCAGATTCCCGATGGCGCCGGCGCGCTGTGTCTGTTCGAGTACGGCGAGGACTTCGTGATCAAGATCGCCGGCGGCGACGGTGGCCAGCTGATGAACACGCGCATGCACGGCTCGGAAGACGCCCTGGCGGCGATTCCCTGCAAGAAGGTGGCCGGCCGGCCGCAGGTGCGGGCGCTGATCGGCGGCCTGGGCATGGGCTTTACCCTGGCTTCGGCGCTGCAGCACCTGGGGGCGGATGCCGAGGTGACGGTGGCCGAACTGGTGCCCGGCGTGGTGGAGTGGAACCGCGGGGCGCTGGGCGCCAAGTCGGGGTACCCGCTGCTGGACCCGCGCACCCGGGTGGTCCAGGAGGATGTCGCCAAGCTGCTCAAGGCGTCCGCCCAGGCCTTCGATGCGATCATGCTGGATGTCGACAACGGTCCCGAGGGGCTGACCCAGAAGGGCAATGGCTGGCTGTATTCGGCCGAGGGCCTGCGTCAGTGCCACCAGGCGCTGCGCCCCAAGGGCATGCTGGCGGTGTGGTCGGCCAGCGTCGACCGCGCCTTCGCCGACAAGGTGCGCCGCAGCGGCTTCAAGGTCGAGGAAGTGCAGGTCTATGCCCACGGCAACCGTGGCACCCGGCACACCATCTGGATCGCCGAAAAACTCAAGTAACAGTCACGCGCTCGTCACCGAACGCAGCCCGCCGCGGGTCAACCGCCGGCGGGCTTTCTCGTAGGGCGAGTCAGTGGATCCTCAGCCTGCCGAGGCGGTCGTTGTCCAGGCTGCCGAGGTACAGGTAGTCGCCCACCGGCTTGGCCGAGGTGACCATGCGCAGGTGGCTGCCGCTGCTGTCGTGCAGGCTGCGGACGATCTCGCCCTGTTCGTTGAGGGCGATGACCAGGCCGTAGGGGATCGCCTTGGGCCACAGGGCGCGCGGCAGTTTGGCCAGCTGCGCCTTGAGCCAGGGGTGGCGATGGAGGAAGTCGGCATCGGTTTTGCGCGGGGTCGGCATCGCGACCCAGAAGGTGCCGGCGCCATCGCCCTGCAGGTTGTCCGGCAAACCCGGCAGGTTGTCGATGAAGGTATCCGCTGTGCCGGCCTGCTCGCCCTTGAGCCAGTAGCGGGTGATGCGGTAGCGGTAGGTTTCGTTGACCAGGACGAAATCCTCGTCGGCCGACAGCGCCACGCCGTTGGCGAAGTACAGGCCCTCGAGTAGCACACGGGTCTCGCCGCTGGCCGGTTCATAGCTGAGCAGGCGACCGTGGGGACGGGCCTCGAGCAGGTCGAGCAGGTAGTCGGGCTGCTCGAAGCGCGACGAGGCGTCGCTGAAATAGATGGTGCCGTCGGCGGCGATGTCCAGGTCGTCGGTGAAGCGGAACGGGACGCCCGCCGCCTCGCTGGCGAGCACCTCGATCCGTCCCCGAGGGTCGATGGACAGCAGCCCCTTGTAGGCGTCGGCGACGATCAGGTTGCCTGCGGCGTCGAAATCCATGCCCAGGGGGCGTCCACCGGTGTGGGCGAAAGGCTTGATCTGACCGTCGTCTGCAATGCGTACGATGCGCCCGTCGTGCAGGCCGCTGTAGACCCGGCCCTGGGCGTCCACCGCGCTGTCTTCCGGCCCCTGCAGCTGTCCCTTGCCGAGCAGCTCGGCCTTCATCAGGGTGTCGTTGGGTTCCAGTACGCCGGTCATGGCGGGAGCGGGCGGCGCCTGCCAGGCCAGTGGCTCGATGGGGCTGGGGGTGACGGCCAGGTAGAGGGCGCTCGCGGTTAGTGCCAGCGCGAGCAGGCCAAGCAATTTCTTCATGGTGGTCATTCCTTGTACTGAAGTCGGGCGGATGGCGCGTGGGCGTCAGATTACACAGGTCGCGCGGGACGCGCCCCTTTGCCGGTATCGATGCCCGGCGAAGGGCGAGGGCGATATATACTGCGCGGTATTCTTGACGGGAGTGCCGCGTGGCTATCGATATTCACTGGATTCTTGACGACGCCAGCCTGGCTCGGCATTGCGCCGACTGGCGCCGTTTACCCTTCGTGGCCCTGGACACCGAGTTCATGCGGGTCGACACCTTCTATCCGATCGCCGGCCTGTTGCAGGTCAGCGAGGGGGAGCGCGCCTACCTGATCGACCCCCTGCAGATCGGCGACTGGAAACCTTTCGCCGCGTTGCTCGAAGACCCGGCGGTGGTCAAGGTGCTGCACGCCTGCAGCGAGGACCTGGAGGTCTTCCTGCGCCTGACCGGCAGCCTGCCGACGCCGCTGTTCGACACCCAGCTGGCCGCCGGCTACCTCAACCTGGGTTTCTCCATGGGCTATTCGCGTCTGGTCCAGGCGGTGCTCAACATCGAGCTGCCCAAGGGCGAGACCCGCTCCGACTGGTTGCAGCGGCCACTGTCGACGACCCAGGTCAGCTACGCCGCCGAGGATGTGCTGCACCTGGCCGAGGTCTACGACGCCCAGCAGAAGCTGTTGTCGAGCGAGAAGAACGCCTGGGTTCTGGAGGACGGTGCCGAGCTGGTGGCCAACCTGTGTCGCGAAGTCGACCCGCAGGAGGCCTACCGCGAGGCCAAGCTGGCCTGGAAACTGTCGCGCCAGCAACTGGCCGTGTTGCGCGCGCTTTGCGCCTGGCGCGAGCACGAGGCGCGGGCACGCAACCAGCCGCGCAACCGCATCATCCGCGAGCATTCGCTGTGGCCGCTGGCGCGCAGCCAGCCGGACAACCTGGTGGCCCTGGCGCGGATCGACGATATGCACCCCAAGACCGTGCGCCAGGATGGCGAGACCCTGCTGCAGCTGATCAAGGACGCCGCCGCCACGCCGCCGGCCGACTGGCCCGAGGCGCTGCCCGAGCCGCTGCCGGTGGAAGCCTCGGCCCTGCTGAAGAAGCTGCGCGCCATCGGCCAGCGCCAGGCCGAGCGCCTGGACATCGCGCCGGAGCTGATGCTGCGCAAGAAAACCCTGGAAGCCCTGCTGAAAAGCGGCTACCCCGATGGCCCGTATGAACTGCCGGACGCCCTGCGTGGCTGGCGCCGTGAATTGATGGGCCAGGCCCTGCTCGACTGCCTGGCCGCCGAAGGAGACCCCGCGTGAAACGCATCTGCTCGATCTACAAAAGTCCACGCAAGAACGAGATGTACCTCTACGTGCTCAAGAGCGATGCGCTCAAGCGTGTGCCGGAGAACCTGCTGGCCGCCTTCGGGCCGCCCATCCACACCTTCGACATGCTGATGAGCCCCGAGCGCCAGCTGGCCCGCGAGGACATCCACAAGGTGCTCGACAACCTCGAGCAGCAGGGCTTTCACCTGCAGATGCCGCCGCCGGAAGAGGAATATATCGAGCACCTGCCGGACGAGCTGCTGCGTCGCAACGATCCGGTCTGATCACGACCTGCCCAGGACACACCATGCACCTGCTGATCGCCGAAACCGACCACGCCACCTATGCCGAACTGCTGCATCAAGCGGCGCCGGAGCTGCAGCTGCATGCCAGCGCCGATCCCGCCGAGCTGAGCCTGCTGGCCGCCGGTTGCCCGCTGTGGCTGGGCCAGCCGGACCTGCTCGCCGCGTTGCTGGCGCAGGGGCACAAGCCGCAGTGGCTGCAGTCCACCTGGGCCGGCATCACCCCCTTGCTGGCGCCGCAGTTGCCGTGCGACTACCGCCTCAGCCGCGCGGTGGGTATCTTCGGCCAGGTGATGGCCGAGTATGTGCTGGGCCACCTGCTGGCCCACGAGCGCCAGCTGTTCGCGCGTCTGGCCGCGCAGGTCGAGCAGCGCTGGGACATCGGTTTACCGCACAGCCTGGTCGGACGCCGGGTGCTGATCGTCGGCTGCGGCGATATCGGCCAGAGTGTGGCGCACTTCCTCGCGCCCTTCGGTGTCGAACTGCTCGGTGTGGCCAGTCAGGCGCGGGTACAGAAACCCTTCCTCGAGGTGACGGGCATGGACCAGCTGCCGCGCCTGGCGGCCCAGGCCGATTACCTGGTCAACCTGCTGCCGGACACGCCGGCCACCCGCGACATCTACGACGCCGCGTTGCTGGCCCGGCTCCAGCCCAGTGCGCTGCTGATCAACGCCGGACGCGGGGTGGCGGTGGTCGATGCCGATCTGGTCGCGGCCCTGGAGCAGGGGCAGCTGGCCGGCGCGGTGATCGACGTCTGTCGCCAGGAGCCGCTGCCTGCCAGTCATCCGTTCTGGACCGCGCCGCACCTGCTGCTCACCGGTCACACGTCGGCGCCGACCGAGCCACGGCTGATGGCGCAGTTGTTCCTCGACAACCTGACGCGCTTTCGCACCGGCCATGAACTGCGCGGCCAGGTGGATTTCGTGCGCGGCTACTAGCCGGCGCCGTTCGGCGATGCGCCCTTGGCCGGGCGCCGGCGCCACGCTAGACTGCCGGCCCTTTCGCCTGTCCCCGTACCGCTCGTTATGGCCGCCAAAGTCGAACCCTTCTGGAAACGCAAGACCCTCGCCCAGCTCGACCAGGACGAGTGGGAGTCGCTGTGCGACGGCTGCGGCCTGTGCTGCCTGCAGAAGCTCGAGGACGAGGACGACGGCAGCGTCTACTACACGCGCATCGCCTGCAAGCTGCTCGACCTGGACACCTGTCGCTGCACCGACTACGCCAACCGCGCACGCTTCGTCCCCGACTGCATCCAGCTCACCCCGGCCCAGGCCGATCAGTTCCAGTGGCTGCCGCCGACCTGCGCCTATCGCCTGGTCAGCGAAGGCAAGGACCTGCCGCTCTGGCACCATCTGGTCTGCGGCGATCGCGACGCGGTGCATGTCGAGCGCATCTCCCAGGCCGGGCGCATGCTCAGCGAAAACAAGGTGGCCGAGGACGACTGGGAAGAGCACCTGATCTTCCGCGCCGGCTAGGCACCGTTGCAGCCCCGCCGGCTTTGTGCAAGCGTAGCCGGCAGCGCCCGGGAACCGGCCCGGCGCCGTGATCCGCATCTTTGTTGCCAAGGAAATGCCCAGCATGCCGATTCGCCTTAGCTTGTTGTTCGCCATCTCGTTGATGCTCAGTACCCCGCTGTGGGCGGCCGTGAAGGTCGACCTGGACTATCGGGTGCGCTTTCTGCCGGAATCCGATCAGGCCGAGGTCAGCCTGACCCTGGAGAAGGGCGAGCGGGTCCTGGGCCTGGATTTCGACCTGGGTGAGGAGGGCATGTACAGCGATTTCAGCGCCGATGGCCAGTGGACCCAGGACAGTCCCGGGCGCGGCCTGTGGCAGCCGGCCGAGGGCCGGGCCACGCTGAGCTACCGGGTGCGCGTCAATCATCTGCGCAACGACGAGCACTTTGATGCGCGCATGACCGAAGACTGGGCGCTGCTGCGCGGCGACGACCTGGTGCCCAGCGCCAGGCTGCGCCAGGAGGACAAGACCGAGCTGGTCGCGCGCCTGCGATTCGACCTGCCCAAGGGCTGGCGCGGCGTCGAAACCGGCTGGCCGCGCATCGGCAAGAACAAGTTCCGCATCGACAACCCGCTGCGCAAGTTCGACCGGCCGACCGGCTGGATAGTCGCCGGCAAGATCGGCACGCGCCGGGTGCGGCTCGGTGATACCGAGGTGACCGTGGCGGCGCCGGTCGGCGAAGGCATGCGGCGGATGGATATCCTCACCCTGCTGACCTTCGTCTGGCCACAGATGCAGGAGGTCTTCCCGCGCGATCCGGCCAAGCTGCTGATCGTCGGTGCCGGCGACCCGATGTGGCGCGGCGGCCTGTCGGCGACCAACTCCTACTACATGCACACGGACCGTCCGCTGGTCAGCGAGAACGGCACCAGTTCCCTGGTGCACGAACTGGTGCACGTGTTCAGCCGCATCAGCCAGCGCGACCGCAGCGACTGGGTCGTCGAGGGCCTGGCCGAGTACTACGCCATCGAGCTGATGCGCCGCGCCGGCGGCTTGAACGAGGAGCGCTACCAGAAGATTCGCCAGCAGCTGAACAAGTGGAGCAAGCCGGTCAAGAGCCTGCGCGGCAACCGCTCCACGGGGCCGGTGACGGCGCGGGCGGTGCTGCTGCTGCAGGAGCTGGATCGCGAGATCCGCCAGGCCACCAAGGGCAATCACCCGCGTTCGCTGGATGACGTGACCCGTGGCCTGATGCGCTTGAACAAGGTCAGCACCCGGGATCTGGTGGAGATCAGCGAAAGCGTCATGGGCAAGCCGTCCAAGGTGCTGGACTCCCGTCTGCTGCGTTGATCATCCAGGGCTTGAGCGCCCTGACGGAGAAGGACCATGCTCGGCATCGAACATTTCGGCCTGTTTCTCGCCGCTACCCTGGCACTGAACCTGACGCCCGGACCGGACATGCTGTACATCGCCTCGCGCGCCAGTGCCCAGGGCACGCCGGCCGGATTGGTGTCGAGCCTGGGCATAGGCGCCGGCTGCCTGGTGCACGCCCTGGCGGCCGCCTTCGGCCTGTCGGCGTTGCTGATGATGTCGGCGCTGGCCTTCAGCCTGGTGAAGTGGGCCGGGGTGCTCTACCTGATCTGGCTGGGCGTGCAGCTGATCCGCGCAGGCTGGCGCGAGGCGCAGCAGCAGACGCTGGTGCCGGCGCGCTTGCCTCAGGTGTTCTGGCAGGGTGTGCTGGTGAACGTGTTCAACCCCAAGGTGGCGCTGTTCTTTCTGGCCTTCTTGCCGCAGTTCGCCCAACCGGACTCGCCACACTTCGTCTGGCAGATGCTCATGCTCGGGGTGATCTTCAGCCTCTGCGGCACCCTGGTGAATGCCGCGGTCGCCGCGCTGTGTGGCCATTTCGGCGCACGCCTGGGCGACCGGCCTTCCTGGCGCCGCTGGCAGCAGAGCGCTGCCGGCGTGCTGATCATGGCCATGGGCATCGGCCTGGCGCTGACCGAACGGCGCGGCTAGGCCGACCTAGAACAGCGGCCCGGACTTGGTGTTATTGCCCTTGGCGAGGCGGTCGTAGAGCACCACGTTGACCGTCGCCGCGAGGTTCATGCAGCCCTGGGTCGGGATGTACACCACGTCTTCGCACCAGCTGCGGATCTGCTTGTCCAGCGAGCCGTCCTCCGGGCCGAAGATGTAGATGGCCCGATCCGGGTGGGTGTACTCCGGCAAGGGCCGGGCGCCCTCGACCAGTTCCACGGCGACCGGGGTACAGCCCAGGGGGATGATCTTCTGCAGGTCGTCGATGGCGATCAGCGGGATATCCAGGTGCACCTGCTTGGTGTCGGTGACGAAGTCGCGGGCGCGCTCGTAGCGCTTGCCGGTGTAGAACACCGAACTGACGCCGTAGCAGCCGGCGGCGCGCATAACCGCACCGACGTTCTCCGGCGACTTGGGATTGAACAGGCCGATGCAGCTGTATCTCTTGTTCGCCACGAAACGGGCCCCCTGAGCAAAGGGCGCCAGTATACGGGGCGCGCTCCGGACTGGCTTATTCTTTGTTCTTCAGCAGCGCGGCGAGGTCGGCGAAGGCCTTGTGGGTCACCTTGGGGCCCTGGGGCGTGGCCGTGGAGCCCTCGCTGAAATACTGCTGGTCGGTGTAGCGGGAATGCTCGTTGTCGTGGCAGTACAGGCACAGCAGCTCCCAGTTGGAGCCGTCCTGGGGGTTGTTGTCGTGGTTGTGGTCGCGGTGGTGCACGGTCAGCTCGCTCAGGCGCTTGCCGGCGAACTCGCGGCCGCAGCGTCCGCAGACGTGGGGGTACATCTTCAGGGCCTTCTGCCGGTAGCCTTCTTCGCGGCTGCGCTGGGCCTCGGCGAGGATGCGGTCGAGCTTGGCGGTGGGCGAGGGCGATTTGTCGGTGCTCATGGTCGGTTCCGTCGTGCGGTTCGGGGCGTATCCGCAGTGTAATCCTGCCGGCAGTCGGCGAGAACCGCCGGGCGGGCACTAATCGAGCGGGGCGCGGCCCAACGGGGTAGTTCCGCGAGAAAGGAGGACGTCGATGCCGTGGTTGGTTCTGGCCCTGTCCTGCCTGGGCGCGCTATGGGTCGCCGCGCTGCCGGCGCAGGAGGCCCGATGGCCGGCCTCGTATGAGCGTGCGGCGGGCTCGCCGGGCACCGCCACCCCGCAACCCTTCGTCCTGCCTCGGCCCGCCGGGCTTCCCGGCACGGCACCGCAGCATCTGCCGCTGCTCAACGACGGCACGGGCAATCGGGGCGGAGCGCTCAATCCGCGGCCAGACGGGCCGCTGCCGGCCGACGGCAGGCTGCCGCTGCTGGAGCGGCAACCGCAGCGCCAGCGCTGAGACGGATCAGACCTGTTTCTCGATCAGCTGGCCGTCGACCATGCGCAGGCGCTTGGACATGGCCACGGCGATCGAGCGGATGATCTTGGCGGCCGACTTGGGGGCTTCCTGCAGCATCTTCTCCAGGGAGTCCCTGGCCAGCACCAGCAGGGTGCAGTCGGTGACCGCCACGCAACTGGCCGAGCGTCTTTCGCCATCGAGCACGGCCATCTCGCCGAAGGCGCGACCCTTGCGCAGCTTGGCGATCTCGACGATCTCGCCGCTGGAGTTGGTCTTGCGCACCGACACCGCGCCGAAATGAATGATGCACATGAAGGTGCCGGCATCGCCCTCGTCGCAGATGACCGCGTCCGGGTCGAACTTGCTGATGTTGAAATAGCCCGCCGCGTTGAGCAGTTCGGCCGGCAGCAGGTTGTGGAACATGCCGCAGTCGAGCAGCATGTCGCGGATTTCATCGATCAGGTAGGAACTGTCGGGCATGGGAACTCTACGGCTGTCCGGCAAGAAATGGGTGGTTCACAGGTGACGTTAGCTGGCTGAGGCGGGCTTGCCAACGGCCGCCCGCCGGAAGCTGTGACCGCGCGCTCAGTTAGCCCGGGTTCGCGGCCAGCACCTTGAGCAGGAAAGCATACTCCAGGGCCACGTCGCGCAGCGCCTGGTAACGCCCGCTCATGCCGCCATGGCCTGCGTCGAGGTCGGTTTTGAGCAGCAGCAGCCGCTCGTCGGTCTTGTGCGCGCGCAACTTGGCCACCCACTTGGCAGCCTCCCAGTACTGCACGCGGCTGTCGTTGTAGCCGGCCACCGCGAGTATCGCCGGGTAGGCCTGGGCCTTGACGTTTTCGTAGGGGGCGTAGCCCTTGATCCGCTCGAATACCTGCGGCTCGTGGGGATCGCCCCATTCGTCGTACTCGGTGACGGTCAGGGGCAGGTCGGGGTTCTGCATGGTGTTGAGCACATCGACGAACGGCACCTCGGCGATGGCCGCGGCGAACAGTTCCGGGCGCAGGTTGAGCACCGCGCCGATCAGCAGGCCGCCGGCGCTGCCACCGCTGATGGCCAGACGCTCGGCGCGGGTATAGCCGGCGTCGATCAGGTGCTCGGCGCAGGCGATGAAGTCGTCGAAGCTGTTGTGCTTGTGTTCCAGCTTGCCGGCCCGGTACCAGGCCTCGCCCAGTTCGCCGCCGCCGCGCACATGGGCGATGGCGAAGACGAAACCGCGCTCCAGCAGGCTCAGGCGGGCATGGGAGAACCAGGGGTCGAGGCTCTCGCCATAGGCGCCATAGCCGTAGAGATAGAGCGGGGCGGGCTGCCCGGCCTGGAGTACCTCGCGGCGCGCCACCAGGCTGATGGGCACCTGGGTGCCGTCCGCGGCGCGGGCCCACAGGCGCTGGCTGACATAGGCATCGGCATCGAACGGGCCTTCCACCGGGGTTTCCTTGAGCACCTGCTGCGCGCCGTCGGCCAGGCTCAGCTGGCGGATCTGCGCCGGGCGGTTCAGCGCCTCGTAGCGCAGGCGGATGACCGGGCTGTGGAACTCCAGCGAGTCCTGCACGTACAGGCTGTAGGCCGCGTCCGGCAGCTGGACCCGGTAGGCGGCCTGCCCCAGGGGCTGCACCTCGATGATCGGCAGGCCGGCCTCGCGCAGGCTGAGGACCAGGGCGTGCTGGTTCAGGCTGAGACCTTCGAGCATCACCCGCTCGTCGTGGGCGCGCAGCAGGTGCCAGGGCGCGCGGGTCGGAGCCTGTTCGTTGGCGAAATACAGGGCGAAGTTGATGCCGCTCTGGTTGCTGCGAATCAGCCAGCACCAGCGGCCGTCGAGCTTGCCGTGGTCGACGTAGTATTCGTGGTCGTCCTCGCGCGGCGCCAGGCAACGGAAGGCCTCTTCCGGGGCGTCGGCATCCAGCACCCAGGCCTCGCTGGTGGTCTTGCTGCCCAGGGCCAGCACCAGCTGGCGTTCCGAGCTGGTGCGGTAGCAGTGCAGGAAGAAGCGTCCATCGTCTTCATGGAACACCAGCGTGGCGTCGTCGTCGCCGAGGCGGTGGCGATACAGCTTGTGCGGCCGATGGGTGTCGTCCAGTTCGCCGAAGAACAGGGTCTGGCTGTCGTTGGCCCAGGTCATGCTGCCGTCGCAGTCGGCGAACGGCAGCTCGCGGATGCTGCCGTCGGCCAGTTCCTTGACGAACAGCCGGTAGCTCTCATCGCCGCTGGTGTCCAGGCTGTAGGCCAGGCGCTGGTGGTCCGGGCTGATGCTGAACGCGCCGAGGGACAGGTAGCCACCGTTCGCCAGGGCGTTGGGGTCGAGGAGTAGCTGTTCGGCGTGCTCATCGACCTGCAGCGAGTCATCGCTGGGCCGTGGGCAGCGATAGTGGCGCGGGTACTCGTCGCCGGCGGTGGTGCGCTGGTAGTAGAGGTAGGGCCCCCAGGGCGACGGCAGCGACAGGTCGGTCTCGCGGATGCGCCTCTTGATCTCCTCGAACAGGGTCTCGCGCAGCTCGCTCTGCTCGGCCAGCTGCGCCTCCAGGTAGGCGTTTTCGGCCTTGAGATGCTCGAGCACCTCGGCGGCATCTCGCTGTTCCAGCCAGCGGTACGGGTCGGCGCCGGGTTCTGTGCGGGCGATGGGGGCGTGCGGCATGCGGCAACTCCGAAATCAGGTGCGGCCGACGGTGGGGGCGCCGGGCCGTTGAAAAGCCGCTATCATAAGCGCCCCTTTGCAAGCCCCGCCACGTCAGGGACCCGCCGCGTTATGATCGAAAGCGACTATCTACTTGCCTGGAGCGCCTATGCCGTCGCGGCGCTCGGCTGCCTGCTGGTCTGGTTCCGCCTGACCCGCTGGATGTGGCGCTATGTGCGCGAGCCGCTGCGCCTGCTGGTTGCGGTGCTGCTGCTGACCCCGACCGTAGTCGACCCGGCCAAGGAACTGCTCGCCCCGGCGGTCGCCGTCGCCGCCCTGGATCTGCTGTTCAAGGTAGGCAACAACGCCTTGCGGGCGGCGGCGGACCTGGCCATGTACGGCCTGATCGCCTTCGCCCTGTACCTGCTGTTCGTGGCCGTTCGCTGGCCGATCGAGCGCTGGTGGAAGCGCCGGGGCGGACCGGAGCGCGAAGAGCGCGAAGCGGATGCGCCGACCCTGCGCGAGCTGATGGAGCAAGGCGCCGCTGAGCCGGGCGCCAGCCATCGTGACTCCCGTGGCGAGCGTCGCCTGCGCATCGAGCCGCGGCTCTGAGTTTTCCGGCCGGCAGGCCGATCTTCGAACCCCGACCTGTCTGGCCCGCTGGCCAGCGCTTGCAGGCGTGGCGGCGGGCCTTCAGCATAGGCTCAGCTGCGTCAGGAGAGCCTATGGACCCCATGTTCCGTGCGAACGCCAATGATCCAGTGCCGGCGCACCGCGTCGGCCGTGCCTGCCTCCGGTCGGCGCGGCGACGCCTTGCGCTGAGCGGAGGACGCTAGCCATGTGCGAGCTGCTCGGCATGAGCGCCAATGTGCCCACCGATATCGTCTTCAGCTTTACCGGGCTGATGCAGCGCGGCGGCCGCACCGGCCCCCATCGCGATGGCTGGGGCATCGGCTTCTACGAGGGGCGCGGCCTGCGCCTGTTCCAGGACCCGCGGGCCAGCAGCGAGTCGGAGGTGGCGCAACTGGTACAGCGCTATCCGATCAAGAGCGAAGTGGTGATCGGTCACATTCGCCAGGCCAACGTCGGCCGCGTCTGCCTGGCCAACACCCATCCCTTCGTGCGCGAGATGTGGGGGCGCAACTGGTGTTTCGCCCATAACGGCCAGCTGGCCGATTTCCGCCCGCCGGCGGGGTTCTACCAACCCATCGGCGACACCGACAGCGAGGCGGCGTTCTGCGATCTGCTCAACCGCCTGCGCCTGGCGTTCCCCGAACCGGCGCCTTTTGAGCGGTTGCTGCCAAGCCTGGTCGAGGCCTGCGCGGCGTATCGCCAGTTGGGGGTGTTCAACTGCCTGCTCAGCGATGGCGATTGGCTGTTCAGCTTCTGCTCGACCAAGCTGGCGCACATCACCCGGCGCGCGCCCTTCGGCCCGGCGCAGTTGAAGGATGCCGACCTGCGGGTGGATTTTCAGGCGGAAACCACGCCCAACGACGTGGTAACCGTGCTGGTCACCGAGCCGCTCACCGATAACGAGAACTGGAGCCGCTACCAGCCGGGCGAATGGCGCCTGTGGCGTGGCGGCGAATGCCTGGCTCAGGGCAACGCCTGAGCCGGGGACAAGGAACATTGGGGGAAGGCAATGCTGAGAAGTTATCTGCGTCTGGCGCTGTTCGCTCTGGGGTTGTTGGTCGGGGTACAGGTGCCTGGCTTCGTCGATGACTACGGCAAGCGGGTCGAGGCGCACCACCTGGAGTCGGAGCAGAGCCTGAAGGGCTTCCGGGAGACCGCCAGGCTGTTCTTCAAGGCGGATCTGCAGGCCCTGGTGGCCCACTACCGGGTGAGCGACGACCCGGTGATGCGCAGCGATGCGCAGAGCGTCGGCCAGCTGGTCGAGCGGGCACGCTGGCTCGCCGAGGAGCGGCAGGCCATGCAAGGCCCCTGGTACGGTCAGCTGTGGCACCTGGCTACGGCGGCGGACAACGAGCTGCTGGAGGTGACGTTTCAGGCCTATCGCTATCAGGTGCTGCTGGCGCCCGAGGCCATCGCCTGGGGGATCGCCAGCGCATTGCTGCTGGCCAGTTCGCTGGAGTGGCTGTTGCTGATGTTCGCCTGGGTGTTCGGCGCCGGCCAGGATCGTCGCGCGCGCGAGCGCCATTGGCGCTGAGCCGCGCGCCTGTGCGGCTCAGTAGTTGAGGGTCAGCTCCGGACCGAGGTAGGCGTTGGCCTGGCGGATGTCGTCGTCGCCGAGCAGGCCCACGGCGGCGGCCAGTTGCAGGCGTGAAACCAGATAGCGCAACTTGGCCTCCAGCAGGTCGCGGCGGGCGATGAATACCTGCTCCTCGGCGTTGAGGATGTCGACGTTGGTGCTGGAACCGGCCAGGAAACCCTTCTTCGCCGAGTCCTGCGCCCGCTTGCTGGAGGCGACCGCCTGTTCCAGCGCCCTGATCCGCGCAGGGCCGCTCTGCACGCCGCGGAATTCGCGAGTGGTGGCGGAGAACACTTCCTCGCGGGTGGCGTTGAGGTCTTCCCCGGCCTGTTCGCGGCTGGCGGTGGCCTGGCGCACCCGGGCACTGACCGCGCCGCCCGAGTACAGCGGCAGGTTGAACTCCAGGCCGACCGAGGCATAGCGGTTCTTCTGGTCGATGGTGGTGATCGAGTCGCTCTCGCTGTTGGTGTAGCCCAGCACGAAGTCCAGTGTCGGCCAGTGTCCGCCGTTGGCGCGATTGACTTCCTCTTCCGCGATGCGCCGGTTGTAGTGACGGGCGCGCAGCGCCGGGTTGTTCGCCCGCGCCTTGCTCAGCCAGTCCTGCAGGTTGTCCGGATGCAGGCCGGGCGTGGGGAAGTCGCTGCGCAGGGTGGCGACCTGCCGCGGCATCTCGCCGAGCATTTCCTGCAGCAGGCGCAGGGCGATCGCCAGGTTGTCCTGGGCCTCGATCTGCTCGGCCAGGGCCAGGTCGCGGCGGGCGGTGGCCTGGTCGACATCGGTGATGGTGCCGTCGCCCAGGTCGAAGCGCCGCTTGGCGGCGGCCACCTGCTGCTCCAGGGCCTTGAGCTTGGCGTCGGCCAGCTCGATGGTTTCCCGGGTCAGCAGCACGTCGAAATAACGGCTGGCCAGGCGTACCGCGACGTTCTGGGTCTTGGCGTCGAACACCGCCTCGCTGTACCCGGCGCGCTGCTGGCCCTGGCGGTACTCGGCCATCTTCTGCCGATCGAACAGCGGCTGGCGCAGTTGCACGGCGAGGTTCTGCGAGTCGTAATCCAGGTCGCTGTCGGTCGAGTTGCCAAACTCCTGGGTGCCGCTCACCTTGTTCTTGCTGGCGCTGGCGTTGATCTGCGGCAGCAGGCCGGCTCGACCGAGGGCGCGGTTCTCTACCCCGGCGTCGCGCTCGTGAGCCGCCGAGCGGTAGACCGGCCCCTGCAGGCGCAGGGTGTTCCAGGCTTCCTCCAGGTCCAGAGCGGCCGCGGGCAGGCTGGCCGCGGTGGCCAGGCAGACGAAGGCTAAGCGGATCACCATGTCACTGTTCCTTGAAGGCACTGTCGATCCGGTCAAGCATAGGCTTCATCAGGTAACTCATCAGGTTGCGTTCGCCGGTTTTTATCGTCACGGTGGCCGGCATGCCCGGGCGAATGCGGTTGCTGCCGAGCCTGTCCATGCCCTCCGGGGTGACCTCGACCTGCGCCAGGTAGTAGGGCTGCTTGTTGGCTTCGTCGACCAGGCGGTCGGCGGAAATGGTCAGCACCCGCCCCGGAATATTCGGCGTCTGGGCATGGTTGAAGGCCGGAAAGGTGATATCCACCGGCAGGCCAGGAGCCATCTTGTCGATGGCCTGTACCGGCACCATGGCGTCCACCTGCAGCGGTTCGTTGGCCGGTACCACGTCCATGATGGTCGAGCCGGGCTGGATCACCCCGCCGATGGTGGAGACGTTGAGGCCGAGCACCACGCCATCGATCGGCGAGCGGATCACCGTGTTGGCGACCTCGTGGTCCAGCGAACGCAGGCGATCGGCCAGGGCCGAGGCTTCCTTCTGCGCGTCGGTCAGCTGCGATTGCACCTCCTTCTGGAAGTTTTGGGCGAGCTGGAGGATGCGCAACTTGAGTTCGGCGATCTGGTTGCGGACCCGGCCGATCTCGGCGATGTTCTGCGCCAGCGAGGCGTTCAGCTCGGCGGCTTCGCGCTCCAGTTCGAGCATCCGATTGCGGGTGACATAGCCTTCGGCCGCCAGGCTGCGCACGCCGTCGAGCTCCTGGCGCAGGAACTTGATCTGCGCATAGCGCGAGCCCTGCACCTGGCGCAGTCCCTTGAGCTGCTCCTCGGCGCCACGGATGTTTTCCTCGAGGATGCCGGCCTCGCCGGTCAGGGCTGCGCGGCGGGTGGTGAACAGGCGCTGCTGCAGGGCGATCGAGGCGGTCAGGCGCGGGTCGCCGGCGAAGTGTTCGAGCAGCGTCGGATCGAAGGTCACCTCGGGCATGCCGTCGCGTTCGGCTTGCAGACGGTTCTCGACGGACTTCATGACGATGTACTGACCGCTGACCACGCCCTGTTCGGCGATGGCACGGGTGGCGTCGAGCTCGACCAGGATCTGGCCGCGTTCGACCATCTGTCCTTCGCGTACCGCGATGGTCTTGATCGAGCCGCCATCCAGGTGCTGGATGGTCTTGCGGTTGTCGGTGACATTGACCGTGGCGTTGGCCACCACCCCGGCATCCAGCGGTGCCAGGACGGCCCAGAGGACGAAGCCGCCGAAGCCGGCGAGCACCAGCGCCAGGCCCCAGCGGCTGGGGCGCCGGTCATTCACGTCGACGGCTTCCTGGCTGTTGTCAGGCATGAGGTTCTTGCGTTCGAACTCGAGATTCGACATGACGCATCACTCCTTGGTCTTGACCGACGCCAGGGTTGCGCCGCCCATGCTGGTGGGCATGACGGCGGCCTGGCGCAGGGCGTTGAACACTTCGTCACGGCTGCCGAACATGTGCACCGTGCCTTCGCGCAGCACGAGGATCTTGTCGACTATGTTCAGCACCGTCGGCCGATGGGAGATCAGCACCAGGGTCTTGCCACGTTGCTTGAGGTCGGCGAGGGCCTTCACCAGCGCGGCTTCGCCGACGTCGTCGAGGCTGGCATTGGGTTCGTCGAGGACGATCAGCGAGGGATCGCCGTAGAGCGCCCGGGCCAGGCCGATGCGCTGCTTCTGGCCGCCGGACAGCGAGTTGCCGTCGGCGCTCAGGGGCGTGTCGTAGCCTTGCGGCAGGCGCAGGATCATTTCGTGCACGCCGGCCTGCTGGGCCGCCAGGATCACCGCGTCGCCATCGATCTCGCCGAAGCGGGAAATGTTCTCGGCGACAGTGCCCTCGAACAGCTCGACGTCCTGGGGCAGATAGCCCAGCCAGGGCCCCAGCTCTTCCTTGTTCCACTGGAAGACGTCCGCCCCGTCCAGGCGCACCTTGCCGGCGTGGGCCGGCCAGACACCGACCAGCAGGCGCGCCAGGGTCGACTTGCCCGAGGCCGAGGGGCCGATGATGCCCAGGGCTTCTCCCGGTGCGACGTTGAGGCTGATGTTGCGCAGAATGGTCAGGGGCGTGCCGGGGGCGTTGGCGAATGCGCCCTCCACACTGATCTGACCCGCCGGCTTGGGCAGTGGCATGGAGGGCTTGCGCGCCGGGAAGTCGGCCAGCAAGCCGGACAGTCGTCCCCAGGCCGCGCGGCTGGTGAGCAGCTGCTTCCAGGTGGAAATCGCCAGTTCGACCGGGGCGAGGGCACGGCCGGCGAGGATCGAGCAGGCGATCATCATCCCGGGGGTGATCTTGCCTTCGATCGCCAGCAAGGCACCGGTGCCGAGAATCAGGGATTGCAGGGTGACGCGCAGGAAGCGCGTGGTGCCGTTGATGTAGGCCGCGCGGTCGGAGGCCAGGGTCTGCTTCTCGAGAATCTGCTGATGGTTGCCGAACCAGCGCTCGCGGATGGCCGGAAACATGCCCATGGCCTGGATGACCTCGGCATTGCGCAGGTTGTTGTTGGCGTACGTGCCGGAGGCCACCGAGGCCTGGTTGGCTTCGGCCAGCGGCTTGCGGGTGCTGACTTCGGTCAGATAGGCCAGGCAGATCAGCAGCAGTGAACCGATCAGGGTGATCAGGCCGAGCAGCGGGTGCACCAGGTAGATGACGAACAGGTAGATCGGCGTCCAGGGCGAGTCGAAGAAGGCGAACAGGCCGTTGCCGGTGAGGAACTGGCGCACCTGGGCCATGTCCTGCAGCGCCTGGGCCGGGTTGCCACCGGCGCGATTCAGGTTGCGCTCGAAGGCGGCGGTGAACACGCGCTTGTTGAGCATCATGTCCAGGCGGTTGCCGACCCTGATCAGCACGGTGGAACGGACCATCTCCAGCAGTCCCATCAGCACATAGAGACCGACGACCAGCAGGGTCAGCATCAGCAGGGTGGTGACATTGCTGCTGACCAGCGCCCGGTCGTACACCTGCAACATGTAAACCGCCGGTGTCAGCATCAGCAGGTTGATCACGCCGCTGAAACAGGCCAGGGAAATGAAGGTGCGGCGCAAGCGAAATAGCACTTCTGCCAACTCGGAGCGGGGGGACTGCGGCATGCCCATGACGTTCCTCCAATACTGCTGCTGGCTGATTGCTCAGCTGTGGCTGGTGCCCGTTTACCGCCCGTCCCTGGCGGTGAAATTCCTGTGCAAAACAATCCTCGCCACACGCAAAAGGGGCCCTTGCCATCTAGGTATAGGTACGGTGCCGGGCTTCACGCAAGGCGCGAGTTGGCGGTCATGGGGCCGGCGCTGTGCGTAACAATTCTCTTTTGAAGCAGGGACTTATGATTTTTAAGGATTTTCCAGGAAGCAGCGGTGGTTTATTGACATGAGCAAATCGTGAGACTTAAGTCGGAGCCGGCGTACTGGCCAACTGGCCATGCCGTGACGGGGGGCGGCGCGCGGGCCAGGTGCACCACGCGACAGGGGACAGGAAGGGAACCGGGAGGGGAGGGGGCGGCGTCAGGGCTGAAGCAGGGCGCCGCGGCGATCCGCCAGGAAGGCGCTGTCGTGCGTTGGCCCGGGTTCCGGCGCCGGATCGCCGGATCGCCGGGTCTGCTGCGTTACTTAGACAGGAACCGCATGCCATCTTCCAGCCCCTGCAGGGTCAGGGGGTACATCTGGTCTTCCACCAGCTCGCGGATGAGGCTGGTGGAGGCGGTATAGCCCCAGGTGTCCTTGGGGTAGGGGTTGATCCAGATGAGCTTCTTGTACTTCTCCATGAAGCGCTTGATCCACACGTAGCCCGGTTCCTCGTTCCAGTGCTCGACGCTGCCGCCGGCCTGGGTGATCTCGTAGGGCGCCATGGCCGCGTCGCCGACGAACACCACCTTGTAGTCGGCGCCGTACTTGTGCAGCAGGTCATGGGTGGAAAAGCGCTCGGAGGTGCGGCGCAGGTTGTTCTTCCATACCGACTCGTACACGCAGTTGTGGAAGTAGTAGTACTCCAGGTGCTTGAACTCGGTCTTGCAGGCGCTGAACAGTTCCTCGCAGACCTTGACGTGGGCGTCCATGGAGCCGCCGATGTCGAACAGGATCAGCAGCTTGACCGTATTGCGCCGCTCCGGGCGCATCTGGATATTGAGCAGGCCGCCATCCTTGGCCGTATGGTCGATGGTGCCGTCCAGGTCCAGCTCGTCCTGGGCGCCCTGGCGGGCGAACTTGCGCAGGCGGCGCAGGGCGATCTTGATGTTGCGCGTGCCCAGTTCGACCTGGTCGTCGAGGTTCTTGTACTCGCGCTGGTCCCACACCTTGACCGCGCGGCCCTGGCGTTTGCCGGCGTCGCCCACGCGAATGCCTTCCGGATTGAAGCCGCCGGAGCCGAACGGGCTGGTGCCGCCGGTGCCGATCCACCTGTTGCCGCCGGCGTGGCGTTCCTTCTGCTCCTCCAGGCGCTTCTTGAACTCCTCGATCAGCTTGTCCAGGCCGCCCAAGGATTCGATCCTGGCGCGCTCCTCGTCGGTCAGCGAGCGCTCGAACTCCTTGCGTAGCCACTCGTCGGGGATCAAGGCCTCGATGTGCTGGTTGAGGTTCTCCAGGCCCTTGAAGTAGGCGCCGAAGGCCCGGTCGAACTTGTCGAAGTGGCGCTCGTCCTTGACCAGGATGGCTCGGGCGAGGAAGTAGAACTCGTCCATGTCGGCGAACACCACGTTGTGCTGCAGCGCGTTGATCAGGTCGAGCAGCTCGCGCACCGACACCGGCACCTTGGCCGCGCGCATTTCGTTGAATAGGTTAAGCAGCATGCAGGCGATCTCCCGATTACCCGTAGGGTGGATAACGCTCTTTTTATCCACCGTGCCCTTGGGGTGGTGGAAAACGCTTCGCGGTTTTCCACCCTACGGCAATGTAGCCGGCTGATTTATCGAGACGCGCGGCGGCTCATGAAGGCCAGGCGCTCGAGCAGTTGCACGTCCTGCTCGTTCTTCACCAGGGCACCGGCCAGGGGCGGGATGGCCTTGGTCGGATCGCGTTCGCGCAGCACTGCTTCGCCGATGTTGTCGGCCATCAGCAGCTTGAGCCAGTCGACCAGCTCGCTGGTCGAGGGCTTCTTCTTCAGGCCCGGCACCTTGCGCACGTCGAAGAACACGTCGAGCGCCTCGGCCACCAGGTCCTTCTTGATGGTTGGGTAGTGCACATCGACGATCTTCTGCAGGGTGTCGCGGTCGGGAAAGGCGATGTAGTGGAAGAAGCAGCGGCGCAGGAAGGCGTCCGGCAGTTCCTTCTCGTTGTTCGAGGTGATGATGATGATCGGCCGCTGCTTGGCCTTGATGGTCTCGTTGGTCTCGTAGACGTAGAACTCCATCTTGTCGAGTTCCTGCAGCAGGTCGTTGGGGAACTCGATGTCGGCCTTGTCGATCTCGTCGATCAGCAGGATCACCCGCTCCTCGGACTCGAAGGCCTCCCACAGCTTGCCCTTCTTGATGTAGTTGCGCACGTCGTGGACCTTGTCCGAGTCCAGCTGCGAGTCGCGCAGGCGGCTGACCGCGTCGTACTCGTACAGGCCCTGGTGGGCCTTGGTGGTGGACTTGATGTGCCAGGTGATCAGCTTGGCGCCGAAGGACTCGGCCAGCTGCTCGGCGAGCATGGTCTTGCCGGTGCCCGGTTCGCCCTTGACCAGCAGTGGACGCTGCAGGGTGATGGCGGCATTGACCGCGAGCTTGAGGTCGTCGGTGGCGACATACGACTGAGTGCCTTCGAACTTCATCGGAATATCCTCGAACGGTAACGGCCCGGGCAGTACCCGCGGGTTCAGTAATTGAAAGGGCGACTATAACGCGCGGGCCGGCCGACTGTGAACGCGGACGCACCATTTAGTCACTGAATGGCGGGTCACGCCCGGGCTGTACGGGGCGCCGCTCGTCGGTCAGCACGGGCGCAGCGGTTCCGGCTGGCCTAAGCGCAATGCTGGACGCTCGGCCACCTGGGTCTTAGGCTGGCAGCCCTTTCGACTAAACATGCACAAGGAGCCCGCCATGAGTCGTATCTTTGCCGACAACGCCCAAGCCATCGGCAACACCCCGCTGGTGATGATCAATCGCCTGGGCCCGGCCGGGGTGACCATCCTGGCCAAGATCGAAGGACGCAACCCGGCCTATTCGGTCAAGTGCCGGATCGGCGCCAGCATGGTCTGGGATGCGGAGGAGCGCGGGGTGCTCAAGCCCGGCATGACCCTGGTCGAGCCGACCTCCGGCAATACCGGCATCGGCCTGGCGTTCGTCGCCGCCGCGCGTGGCTACAAGCTGCTGCTGACCATGCCGGCGTCGATGAGCCTGGAGCGGCGCAAGGTGCTCAAGGCGTTGGGCGCCGAGCTGGTGCTGACCGAGCCGGCCAAGGGCATGAAGGGGGCCATCGAGAAGGCCGCGGAGATCGCCGCTTCCGACCCGGCAACCTATTTCATGCCGCAGCAGTTCGAGAACCCGGCCAATCCGGCGATCCACGAGAAGACCACCGGTCCGGAAATCTGGAACGACACCGACGGCGCCATCGACGTGCTGGTTTCCGGGGTCGGCACCGGCGGCACCATCACCGGCGTGTCGCGTTACATCAAGCGGACCCAGGGCAAGCCGATCATCTCGGTGGCGGTCGAGCCGGTCGGCTCGCCGGTGATCAGCCAGACGGTGGCTGGCGAAGAGGTCAAGCCCAGCCCGCACAAGATCCAGGGTATCGGCGCCGGCTTCGTGCCGAAGAACCTTGACCTGGAGATGGTCGACCGTATCGAGCAGGTCAGTGACGAGGAAGCCAAGGCCATGGCTCTGCGTCTGATGCGCGAGGAAGGGATTCTGGCCGGCATATCCTGCGGGGCGGCCATGGCCGTGGCCGTGCGCATTGCCCAGGAGCCTTCGATGCAGGGCAAGACCCTGGTGGTGATCCTGCCGGATTCCGGTGAACGCTACCTGTCGAGCATGCTGTTCAGCGACCTGTTCAGCGAGCAGGAGCTGGTGCAGTAAGGGGCGGCCGGAGGAAATGGCCGCGCCGCTTGCGCGGCGGGTCGAAGATGGAAAAGATGCCCGGCGCAGGCGCGAATGCGCCCTTCGCCCATGCCGGGTCCTGCTGCGCTACTCGAGCAGGGTCTCGCTGGAGAGGCCGTTGCGCTCGAGGATACGGCGCAGGCGTCTGAGGGCCTCGGCCTGGATCTGTCTGACCCGTTCGCGGGTCAGACCGATGGACTGGCCCATTTCTTCCAGGGTGCAGCCCTCGTCGCCGCGCAGGCCGAAGCGGCGGATCACCACTTCACATTGGCGCTCGGTGAGCTGCGAGAGCCATTCCTTGATGCACTGCGCCATCTCGCTGTCCTGCAGCAGTTCGCAGGGATCGTTCGGCAGGTCGCCGGTCACGGTGTCGAGCAGGCTGCGGTTGTCGGACTCCTCGCCGAAGCTGCTGTCCAGCGAGGTAACCCTGACGTTCAGGTCGCGCAGGCGCTCCACCTCGCCGACGTCTTTCTCCAGCAAGGCGGCGATCTCCTCGCTCGAGGGGTCGTGGTCGAGCTTGCGGGTCAGTTCGCGAGCGGCGGTCAGGTAGCTGTTGAGCTTCTTCACCACATGGATGGGCAGGCGGATGGTCCGGGTCTGGTTCATCAGCGCCCGTTCCACGGTTTCGCGAATCCACCAGGTGCCGTAGGTGGAGAAGCGATAGCCGAGCTCGGGGTCGAACTTGTCCACGGCGCGGATCAGGCCGAGATTGCCTTCTTCGACCAGGTCCAGCAGCGACAGGCCACGGTTCAGGTAGCCGCGGGCGATCTTCACCACCAGGCGCAGATTGCTTTCGATCATGCGCTTGCGCGCCAGCGGGTCGCCCTGGACGGTCAGGCGAGCGAAATGCAGCTCTTCCTCGCGGCTCAGCAGTGGCGAGAAGCCGATCTCGTTCAGGTACATCCGAGTGGCATCCAGTGCCTGGCCGTAGTCCGTGGACTTGTGTGTCTTCGTGGTGCTGGTGGGTGTGGGCGTGACCTTCGCAGATGCCTTCGCGGCCTTCTCTTCCGATTCCGGCACAACGGACTGGGCAACCTTCAGGACCTGTTGAATAGCGGACTCAACGGTCTGGTCAACTTCTTGGCGCTTGTCGGAGTCTGGATTGGTTCTGAATGCGTAAGTCATAGTCACAACTCAAAAAGTCCTATGAGGCTTACAGGATTGATTGGTTCTCCGTGAAGCCAAAGATGCATAGGTCCAGCTAAATCAAGCCACTATGGTCCTAATTTCGTTTGCGACTATGGTCTGAAACTTGCCCGGTCCTGTCGTTATGACGCGCGCGCGAAAAAAGGACGCGCGGTCAGTGGTTATTCCTAGCTTTACTACAATGAAGTGAGTTTCGAGCGCTTGGTCAAGGCGTTCGCGCCGCTTGGGCGCTTGTAGTAGGGGAGGGACCGGGCATGGGTGGCAGGATCAGGATCGGTATAGTCGACGATCACCCTCTGCTGAGGCAGGGGGTGGCCGCCGCGCTTAAGCGCATCGCCGACTTCGAGGTGGTTGAACAAGGGGGGACGGCCGAAGAAGCTGAAGTGATCGCGAAGAAGTACAAGCCGGATGTGATGCTCATGGATGTGCACATGCCGGGCGACAGTTTTGCCGCGGTGCGCGCCATCGTGTCCGGCAACTCAGCGACCAAGGTGTTGATGCTGACGGTGTCCGAGTCCGAAGACGACGCCTACGCAGCACTGGAGGCGGGCGCCAAGGGCTATGTGCTCAAGGGCGTGAGCGGACCGGAGCTGGCGCAGGCGATCAGGAACGTGGCAATGGGGCAGACGTTCATCACACCCGGCTTTGCCGGCAAGTTGATCAGCAACCTGCAGAAGCAGAACGGTGATGAGAAGTCTGTCAATGAGCTTACCCATCGCGAGGAGCAGATCATCCGTGAGGTGGCCAACGGGATGACCAACCGTGAAGTCGCCGACAAGCTGTCGCTCAGCGAGAAGACCGTCAAGCACTACATGACCAGCATCATGCAGAAGCTGCAGGTGCGTAACCGGGTGGAGGCGGTCACCGCGGTGATGGAGTACTGGAAGAACCGCCAAGCTGCGCGGATCAGAAGCCAGTTCACGGCGCACCGGGAAGTGGAGACCGCTGTCAACGGGGACAGTGACTGAGCGCTGGCCTTACAGCCGGAACCGCGCGCTCACCGTGGTGCCGTCGTCCGGATTGGACTGGATGTGAAACTGGCCGCCAAGCGATTCCACCCGGTAGCGCATGCCGGCCAGTCCCAGGCGGGCCCTCTGTTGATGGTTCGCCGCCGCCAGATGCTCGGTATCGAAGCCATCGCCACCATCGCTGATCTTGATTTCCAGTACGCCCTGGTCGAACGAGGCACTGACTTCCTGACCCCTGCCGTCGGCATGCCGGTAGGCGTTGTTCAGCGCCTCCTGGATGAAGCGGTAGATGCAGGTCTTGTGCGCCAGCGGCACGTTCTCCGGTAGCTCGTTGCAGCTGAGCCTGACGTGGGTCTCGGTACGCAGCTCGTGGCGTTTCACCACCAGTTCCAGTTCCTGACGCAGGGGCATGCCGTTGATTTCCGGCAGCGCCAAGCCGCGGGAAATGTCGCGGATTTCGCCCAGCGCATCCCTGGCCGCGTGCCTAAGCGATTCCAGCGCTTCGAGATCGAAGTCGCCGCCATTTTCCTTGTAGCGCTCCTGCAGCACTGCCAGTTCATCGAGGCGAACCAGGATCAGGGTCAGCAGCTGTGCGGGGCCGTCGTGCAGGTCGGCGCCGAGACGACGCAGGATCAGTTCGTTGACCCGGGAGAAGGACTGGTTGGCACTGGTGATCTTGCGCTGCAGGCTGATGTTCTGGTTGTTCAGTCGCGCCTGTTCCTGCATCTGCCGGCTGAGCGCCAGCTGCTGCTGCAGGATGATGCGCTCACCGCGGCGGACGGTCGCGAACAGCAGCAGCAGCATGGACAGGGTCGCCGTGCCGACGATGATCCACACTTCCTGGCGGATACGGGCGATCTCGTCATGCAGCATCTCGGCCTTTTCGTAGAACTCGCCGACCGCGAGGATCCGGTCCGTGCCGAATTCGCGTAGCGGCGCGTAGATCTCATAGAGCGGGATGCCCAGGCTACGCTCGTAGGCATTCTCTTCCGCCGTCAACGGGCCCCATTCGGTAATTGTCTGGCCCTTCAACGCCTGGGTCAGGTCGTCTGCTGTAAACGTCTTGCCGACGATATCCTTGTTGGTGCTGTAGATAATGGTGCCGTCGGGGCGCCAGATCTTCACCGAAACCACGTGCTCGTTGAGGGTCGGGCTGGTCATCAGCCGGTCGATCGCTGAAGCGGTCTTGACCGACAGGCGATCGGCGCTGGTCAGTTCCTGGACATAAGGCTCGAGGAAGGTGGTCATGTACAGGCCGCCGGCATTCGCCGCGGCCTGTACGGCCGAACGCTCGATGGTCTTGCTGACCAGGTTGCCGACGAAGGCCATGGTCAGGCCGAGGATGACCGTGGCGGCAATGACGAACTGGGTCGAGCGGCTCAGTCGGTATAGCGTCAGCGTCGCCCGGCGCCACCAGCCAGCGCGCGGATGGGGCATGGCCTCGCCATTCGAGCCCGGCAGGTGCAGGCCGGGACTCTGGCTGGGGTCGTGGACATTGGCCTTTGTGCTCATCCGGGCTGCTCCTGGCGCTCACCCTTGCTCGACACAGCGAGTGCATGCGGCTAGTGGCTCCGTCGGGGAAGTTCGGGGCAGGTGGCAGTTGCCAGTCGGCATCATCGAGGAGGCCGCCTGTGTTACCGAGCGTCTCGCCACCCCCCGATTACCCGCTTAGCCCTCAAGTCTAGTCCAGATACGCGCGCCGCCCCCTGCCGATACGTCGGCCGACAGACGGCGGCAGGGTATTCCTGCGGGGGATCTGACGCGTTCGGGCGAACGCTTGTGGCCACACCCGCGTCAGGCCGCGACCTTCGGCTGCACGGCCGGCGCGGTGGGGCGGACCACCAGCCAGAGCGCCACGGCGATCAGCGCGCCGCCATACAGATAGGCGGTGGACAGCGGCTCGTCCAGCAGCAACGCGCCCCACAGCACGCCGAAGGGGGGAATCAGGAAGGTGGTGGTGGAGGCCTTGATCGGACCGATATCGGCCAGCAGGCGGAAGTACAACACGTAGGCGAAGGCCGTGCACAGCAGGCCCAGACCGGCCAGCGACAGCCAGACCTCCAGGCCGCCCCAGCTGGCCGGCGGCTGCAGCACCAGCGCGCCGGCGAACCAGGGCAGCAGGAACAGGCTGGCACCGCATAGGCTGCTGAACGCGGTCAGGCGGTTGTCCAGGCCGCCCCGCTCGGCGATCCAACGCCGGGCGAGGAAGCCGGCGAAGCCGTAGCAGGCGGTGGCGACCAGGCAGGCGCCGGCACCGAGCAACAGCTCCAGGTCGAATTCGACCGGCCCGGTGCGGGTCAGCACCGCCACACCGAACAGCCCGAGCGCCACGCCGGCGGCCTTGCTCGCGGTCAGCGCTTCGGCGAAGAACAGCATGCCGATCAGCACACCCATCATCGGCGTGGTGGCATTGAGGATCGCCGAATAGCCGGCCGGCAGCACCAGGGCCGCCAGGCAGTACATGGCCGACGGCAAGCCGGCGTTGATCACCCCGAGCAGCAGGCACTGCCTGAGTTTGCCGCGAAAGTCCCAGCGCACCCGCATCAGCAGCAGGATCGCCAGCAGGCCGAGGGCGCCGAGGCTGGCGCGAAAAAAGGCAGTCGGCATGCTGCCGAGCACCGGGGCGATGATCCGCATGAACAGGAAGCTGGCGCCCCAGATGGCGGCGAGCAACAGCAGGCGGAGCAGGTCGGCGAGGCGCATGGGGTCGGCTCTCGTGGGGTGGAAGCGAGCCAGCTTACGCCGCCGCGGCGCAGGCGCAATCCACAACTGGCTTTCAAATTGCCGGCACAGTTGGCAGCCGTTCGCCTGGCGCAGGCCGGCGATCACCCGGGCGAGGCGCGGCACAAGGCTTTCCCGGGTGGCAGCCACTGGCTAAGCTCGGCATTCCATCCCGATACTTCCAGCAGAGGACTGCCCCATGGCGCAGCAATGGCCGGCCGCCGATATCGCCCGTCGGATTCTCGATGGCTTCGACGACTATCGCGAGCATTTCCGCCAGATCACCCAGGGCGCCCGCGAGCGCTTCGAGCAGGCGCTCTGGCAGGAAGCGCAGCAGGCCTCGGCCGCGCGGATCAACCTGTACGAGGAGAAGGTCGACGAGGTGGTGGTGGGCCTGCGCGAGCGCTTCGGTGAGGCGTTGGTCGAGGTCTGCCAGTGGCCGCTGGTGAAGAGCGCCTATATCGCCCTGATCGACCTGCGCTTCGACGATGAGCTGGCCGAGACCTGGTTCAATTCGATCTTCTGCGGCCTGTTCAGCCACGACCAGATCAGCGATGGCTGCATGTTCATCCATACCACCCGGCCGTCGCTGCACAGCCGCCAGCGCGCCGCGCAAACCCGCAGCTACCGGCCCGACGGCGGCTTGTCGGGCATGCTCGAGGCGATCTTCCGGGACTATCGCTTCAGCGTGGCCTTCGAGGACCTGCCCCGCGACCTCAAGCGCCTCGAGGCGCAACTGCGCGACAGCCTGCCGGACTGGGTGTGCAAGGACCCGGAGCTGTGCATCGAACTGTTTTCCTCGGTGCTCTATCGCAACAAGGGCGCCTACCTGGTCGGGCGCATCTATACCCGCGACGAACAGTGGCCGCTGGTGATCCCGCTGCTGCACCGCGAGGGGCAGGGCATCCAGATCGATGCGCTGATCACCGACGAGGCCGAGGTGTCGATCATCTTCTCCTTCACCCGCTCCTACTTCATGGTGCGGGTGGATATTCCGGCGGAGTTCATCGGCTTCCTGCGGCGCATCCTGCCGGGCAAGCACATCGCCGAGCTGTACACCTCGATCGGCTTCTACAAGCACGGCAAGTCGGAGTTCTACCGCGCGCTGATCAACCACCTGGCGAGCACCGACGACCAGTTCATCATGGCCCCCGGGGTGCGCGGCATGGTCATGAGCGTGTTCACCCTGCCGGGCTTCAACACCGTGTTCAAGATCATCAAGGACCGCTTCTCGCCGGTGAAGAGCGTCGACCGCTCCACGGTGATCCAGAAGTACCGCCTGGTGAAGAGCGTCGACCGGGTCGGGCGCATGGCCGACACCCAGGAGTTCGCCGACTTCCGCTTCCCCAAGGCCAAGTTCGCCCCCGAGTGCCTGGCCGAACTGCTGGAGGTGGCGCCGTCCACCGTGGTGCTGGAGGGCGACACCGTGCTGGTGCGCCACTGCTGGACCGAGCGGCGCATGACCCCGCTCAATCTCTATGTGGAGAATGCCAGCGAGGCCCAGGTGCGCGAGGCGCTGTACGACTACGGCCTGGCAATCAAGCAGCTGGCGGCGGCGAACATCTTCCCGGGCGACATGCTGCTGAAGAACTTCGGCGTCACCCGCCATGGCCGCGTGGTGTTCTACGACTACGACGAGATCTGCTTCCTCACCGAGGTGAATTTCCGCCACATCCCGCCGCCGCGCTATCCGGAGGACGAGATGGCCTCCGAGCCCTGGTATTCGGTGGCGCCCATGGATGTGTTTCCCGAGGAGTTTCCGCCCTTCCTGTTCGCCGATATCAAGCAGCGCCGGCTGTTCAGCCAGTTGCACGGCGAGCTGTACGACGCCGACTACTGGAAGGGGCTGCAGGAGGCGATCCGCGCCGGCAAGGTGATCGACGTCTTCCCTTACCGGCGATCGCCCGATCCGGTCGAGGGTGCTCGCTGAGCGCTCCCGCGACAAACGGTGCACCTGGCCTGCAGGCCTTGCCTGCCGGGCATCAGGGCGTCGCGCCTCGGTGTGTCGAGCGCCTGCCGGTCAGGCCACAGGGGGCTCAAGCTGGGGTATGGGGCAGCAATGGCGGCGCGTCTCATCTACGCTGAAATCAGGTGCCAGTCGCGCCTTGTCGTAACCCTTGGCAGGAGGAAGTCCCATGATCGCCAAGTTGCTGAATGCCCTCGAGGACCTGTTGATCGCCTGGGGGCTGCTCGAGCGGCCACAGCCCGTTCCGGTCCCCAGCAATCCGCCGCGCCGCCCACAGGCGCCCCGCAAGCGCCGTCAGTAAGGCCTGACTGGACTGGCGGTCGAAGCAGCCTGGGACGCGGGGGAGCAAGGGCGGGTCAAGGCCCTGAACCTCAGGCAAGCGCCGGGTGGTCCTTGAACCACTGCTTGATCAGTTCGCGCATGCGCGCGCCGGAAAAGCTCGGAAAATGTCCGCCATGGACGCTGCGCACCGGCAGCTCGCGCAGGCGCAGCAGGCTGCCTGCGTAATCCTGCAGGTTGGAGTGGTAGGCGTTCTCCACCAGCGGACCGTCGTAGAGGATGTCGCCGCTGAACAGCGTCTGCGTCTGTGCCTCCCACAGGCTGATGCCGCCCGGTGAGTGACCGGGCGTGTGCAGCACCTGCAGGACCCGGTCACCCAGATCCAGCACATCGCCTTCCTCGATCAAACGCGTGGCCGGCGCCACCCTGACCCGGTATTCGGCGTAGCACAGCGGGCAGTCCGGGTGCGCCTCGAACATGGCGTCGCCGACGCAGTCAGACGCCAGGGTGTTGGCGCCGGTCGGCGCGGCGAGGATGTCCGCCTCGGCGGGGTGCACCAGGCGCTCGGGGAATTCATGGTGACCGGCGATATGGTCGAAATGGGTATGGCTGGCCACCGCCAATAAAGGTTTTTCCGTCAGCCAGGGCAGCTGCTCGCGCAGGCTGACCAGGCCGGAGCCGGTGTCGATCAGCAGATCGCGCTCGCGGCCCCGCACATGCCACAGGTTGCAGCGGTAGAAGGGGCGGATATAGGGCTCATGGATCAGGCTGACGCCATCGTCGCGGGGCTGCACCTCGAACCAGCGCTCACGACTGACGATTCTCATGGTGGCGGCCCTCATCGGTGGCGTAGCTTGAGTCTAGGCTCGCGGGGCCCATTGCCAAGCTACGCCACTCGCGGCGACGGTCAGGGATGGAAGGGCGGCGCCTCGGCGATCTCGATCAGCAGCGGGCGATCGTCCGGCGCCTCGCGCAGCAGTTGCTGCAGGTGCGCGTGGTCGCGGGCGCGCTCGGCGGCGCAGCCGAAGCCGCGGGCCAGGGCGAGGAAGTCCGGGGTGTAGATGTCCACGCCGAGCGGGGTGATGTCGCGCTTTTCCATATAGCGCTTGATCTCGCCGTAGCCGCTGTTGTTCCACAACAGCACGATGATGCCGACGCCGGCCTCCACCGCGCTGGCCAGCTCGGGCAGGGTGAACTGCAGGCCGCCGTCGCCGATCAGGCACAGCACCGGGCGCTGCGGCTCGGCCAGCTTGGCGCCGATGGCCGCCGGCAGGCCGTAGCCCAGGGTGCCGTAGCCGGTGGAGGAGTTGAACCAGCGCCGCGCGCCGTCCAGTTCGACCAGGTGGTTGCCGCTGTACACGGTCTGGGTCGAGTCGCCGACGAAGCGCGCCTGGGGCAGGGCCTGCAGCACGCTGTCGAACAGCTGGCGGTAGTGCGCCCAGCCGCTGAAATCCTCGGCCAGTTGTGCCTGCACGGCCGCGGTGCGCCGGGCGCCAGGGCTGTCCGGGTCGACTGGACGTGCCGGCAGCTCGGCCAGCAGCTGCTGCATGGCCAGGCGCGCATCGCCCTGGATCGCCAGGCTCGGGGCGTGGTTGCGCTGCAGCTGCTGGGCGTCGATGTCGATGCGGATCAGCTCGCCAGCGAGCTTGAAGTTGCCGTCGAACACCACGTCGTAATCGGTTTCGCCCAGTTCGGTGCCGATGGCCAGGACCACGTCGGCCTCCAGGGCCAGCTGGCGCACCGGCACCAGCGACTGGTTGCTGCCCAGCAGCAGCGGGTGGCCGGGCGGCAGCAGGCCCTTGGCGTTGATGGTCAGGGCGGTGGGCGCGTCCAGGGCCACGGCCAGGGCGCGGGCCTCGGCCTGGGCATCGGTGCAGCCGCCGCCGAGCAGCAGCAGCGGGCGCTGGGCGTCTTTCAGCAGGGCCGCCGCTTCGCGGATCAGCGCGCGGCTGGGCGAGGGGCGTTGGATGCTCGGCCTGGGCGCCAGGCGCATAGACGAGGCATCGGCGGTAATGATGTCCAGCGGCAGCTCGATATGCACCGGCCGTGGTCGCTCGCCCTCGAATACGGCGAAGGCGCGGGCCAGCACGCCGGGCAGCTCCTCGACGCTCATCAGGGTGTGGCTGAAGGCGCTGACGCCGGCCACCAGCGCGCGCTGGTTCGGCAGCTCGTGCAGGTAGCCCTTGCCCAGGCCGAGGCGCTCGCGCTCGTTGACGCTGGAGATCACCAGCATCGGGATCGAGTCGGCATAGGCCTGGGCCATGGCGGTGAGGATATTGGTCATGCCCGGGCCGGTGATGATGAAACACACCCCGGGCTTGCCGCTCACGCGCGCATAGCCGTCGGCCATGAAGCCGGCGCCCTGCTCGTGGCGCGGGGTGACGTGGTGGATGCCGCTGTGCGGCAGGCCGCGGTACAGCTCGACGGTGTGCACGCCGGGGATGCCGAACACGGTGTCGACGCCCCAGGCTTCAAGTTGCTTGACGAGAAATTCGCCGCAGGTGGTCATGGGCTTTCCTTCAATTCGTACAGCGAAGCCCCCTCCCGCGCGGGGAGAGGGCAGGGTGTCAGCCGACTATCCAGTGTGCCATCAGGGCGATGATCGGCAGGGTGATCAGGGTGCGGATGATGAAGATCACGAACAGTTCCAGCAGGTTCAGCGGCAGCTTGGCCTTGATGATCAGCACGCCGACCTCCGACATGTAGATCAACTGGGTCAGCGACACGCAGGCCACCACGAAGCGGGTCAGCTCGCTCTCGATGCCCTTGCCCAGTACCGCCGGCAGGAACATGTCGGCGAAGCCCACCAGCATGGCCGGCGCCGCCTTGGCCGCTTCCGGCAGCTGCAGCAGTTCCAGCAACGGCACGATGGGGGCGGACAGCCAGTTGAAGATCGGCGTGTATTCGGCGATCGCCAGGGACAGGGTGCCGATGGCCATGACCAGGGGCAGCAGGCCCAGCCAGATGTCCACCACGTTGTGCACGCCGACCTTGACCATCTGCGCCGGCGACGGGTTGCTGTTGGCGCGCTTGACCGCCTGGGTGATGCCCCAGCGCAGCAGCGAGGTGCCGGTGGGGACGTCTTCCTTGATCTGCTTGCCGACGCCCGGGAGGTACACGTCCTTCTTCCACGACAGCGGCGGGATGCGCGGGGTGATGATCGCTGCGGCCAGGCCGGCCACCACCACGGTCAGGTAGAAGGGTACGAACAGGTGATCGAGCTTCATGAAGCTGGTGATCAGCAGGCTGAAGGCGATCGAGGCGATGGAGAAGTTGGTGGCGATCACCGCCGCTTCCCGGGCGCTGTAGAAGCCTTTCTGATACTGCTGGGCGGTGATCAGCACGCCCACGGTACCCGAGCCGAGCCAGGAGGCGATGGCGTCGATGGCCGAGCGACCGGGCAGGCCGAACACCTTGCGGAAGACGTTGCGCACCAGGGTGCCGCAGAACTCCATCAGGCCGTAGTCGGTGAGCAGCGGCAGGATCAGACCGGCGACCAGGAAGAAGGTGATCAGCACCGGCGCCAGGTCTTTCAGCACCACACCGCCGGTGTAGGCGCTCCAGATCCACTCCGGGCCGAATTCCCAGAAGGTCATGGCGGCGAACAGCGCGCCGACGACCCGCAGCGCCAGCCAGAACGGATGCAGGTTGAACAGCTCGTTGAGCGCGTGGCGCTCGGTGATCCAGCGCGGCTTGAACAGGCTGGCGAACAGGCCGATCACGGCCGAGAAGCCCAGCAGGGCGACGGCGATGGCCGGCAGCGAAGCGGCGAAGGCTGTCTTCAGTGCATCGGCCATGACCCCCAGGCCGATGGTGACCTTGCCGTCGTAGACGATGGGGGTGAGGAACAGCAGCACGCCGAGCAGCGAGGGGATCAGGAAGATCAGCAACTGGCGCATTGTGAAGGCGTGGGCGGTGGGTTGCGGCGCATCGCCGGCGATCAGGGTTTCTTCGTTATTCATCGCAGCACCTTAATTGTTGTTGTGCAGTGCCTGGGCGCCGCTCGGCGCCCAGTGTCGGATAAAAGGCCCGGTCGGTCAGCGACGCTGCACGCCGGGCAACACGCAGAGCATTTCGTACAGGAGGTTGGCGCCCAGCAACGAGGTGTTGCCGGTGGTGTCGTAGGGTGGGGAGACCTCCACCAGGTCGCCGCCGACCAGGTCCAGGCCCTGGCAGCCACGGATGATTTCCATCGCCTGGATGGTGGTCAGGCCGCCGATCTCCGGAGTGCCGGTGCCCGGCGCCCAGGCCGGATCGATGCCGTCGATGTCGAAGGACAGGTACACCGGGCCGCCGTCGACCTTGGCGCGCACCTCCTCCATCAGCGGGGCCAGCGACTGGTGCCAGCACTCCTCGGCCTGGACCACGCGGAAGCCCTGCTTGCGGCTCCAGTTGAAGTCCTCGGCGGTGTAGCCCTGGGCGCGCAGGCCGATCTGCACCACGCGCTGGCAATCGAGCAGGTCTTCCTCCACGGCGCGGCGGAAGGTGGTGCCGTGGGCGATCTTCTCGCCGAACATGTGGTCGTTGACGTCGGCGTGGGCGTCGATGTGTACCAGGCCGACCTTGCCGTGCTTCTTCTTGATCGCCCGCAGGATCGGCAGGGTGATGGTGTGGTCGCCGCCCAGGGTCAGGGGAATGATGCCGTGCTCGAGGATCTCGTCGTAGGCCTGCTCGATGATGCGGATGGCCTCGGCCATGTTGAAGGTGTTGATCGCCACGTCGCCGATGTCGGCGATGTTCAGAGAGTCGAAGGGCGCGGCGCCGGTGGCCATGTTGTAGGGGCGGATCATCACCGACTGGGCACGGATCTCGCGCGGGCCGAAACGGGTGCCCGAGCGCAGCGAGGTACCGATGTCCAGGGGCACGCCGACGAAGGCGACGTCCAGCTGGCGCTTGTCCGCGGCGCTCTGGATATGCGGCAGGCGCATCATGGTGGCGATGCCGCCGAAACGGGGCATTTCGTTGCCGCCCAGGGGCTGGTGCAGGGTCTTGTCCATGGGAGGGCCTCAGGATCGTTGGGGGTGTCAGGAAGCGTTGGCCTGGATTCTTGGCCAGCGTGGCGACGGGAAAAATCGCTGAGGACAAAAACTTAGTTGTGAGATTTCTAAACTAAAGGCCGCCATCTGTAGGATGGGCTGCGCGCAGCGATTCCATGCGGGCAACGCGATGGATCACCGTGCTGCGTTGCTGTCCAATCCGACGAATCGGTGCGCGCGGCGCACCCTACGGTGGTGTAGGGTGCGCCGCGCGCACCATTGATGAATGCCCGAGCCGACGAGCACGCCATGAACAGCCCACTGCCCGATCTCAAACTGTTGCGCATCTTCGTCGCCGTGGTGCGCCACCAGGGCTTCGCCGCCGCGCAACAGGAACTGAACCTGTCGACCTCGGCCATCAGTACCTATATGAGCCAGTTGGAGGCGCACCTGGGCATCACGCTGTGCCATCGCGGTCGCGGTGGCTTCAGCCTGACCAGCAAGGGCGAGCTGTTCTACCAGGAAACCCTGCGCCTGTTCGGCGAGCTGGAAGGCTTCGAGCGCTACGCTGCCGCGCTCAAGGGCGAGCTGCGCGGTACCCTCAACCTCGGCGTGCTGGACACCACCGTCAGCGACCCGGCGCTGCCGCTGGCCGAAGTGATCGGTGCCTACAGCCAGGAACACCCGGCCGTGCACCTGCACCTGTCGGTGATGAGTCCCTACGAGCTGCAGCTGGCGGTGCTGGAGAATCGCCTGGACCTGGCCATCAGTGCCTGCCCGTCGCGGATGAACGGCCTGCTCTACCAGCCGCTGTACCGCGAGCAGCACTGGCTGTATTGCAGCGAGCGGCATTCCCTGTTCGGCGAGCGGCGCATTCCGGCGGAGCTGGTCGCCCAGCAACGCATGGTCGGCCGTGGCTACTGGAGCCAGTCGGAGCTGGCGCGGCACGGCTTCAAGCACAGCGCCGCGACCGTCGAGTCGATGGAGGCGCAGCTGATCCTGATCCTCTCCGGTGCCTATATCGGCTACCTGCCCGAACACTACGCACAGCCCTGGGTCGAGCAGGGGCGCCTGCGGGTGTTGCTGCCGGCGACCTTCGGCTACCAGGCGCCGTTTTCCCTGATCCTGCGTCGCGGGCGCTCCCGCGAGGCGCTGATCCAGGCCTTCCGTGACTTGCTCAAGGCCCAGCTGATTAGCCAATAGGCGCCGCCCCAAGCCTGCAGATTGCGCCGGTCCCCGGCCGGATGGACTTGCCGAGTTGCTTCGCAATCTGCAACGCAGATCGGCAAGTTGGCCTGGCCGGCATCGCCCGTATTTCCGTGTTGTTTATATAAATATCTGATTTATATATAAAAAATAAGTTGGCACGGCACTTGAAAGAGCTCAGCTCAAGTGAGAACGGGATCTCGCTTGATGAAGACACAACATTCTGACCTTTGAGGTGTGCACCATGAAAACAATGAAAAAAGCGCTCGCTAACAAGAAGCAAGGCGGTTTCGTGATGACCAGCGAACTGGTGCTGATCACCACGACCATGGTCATCGGCCTGGTGGCCGGGATGGTCACCATGCGCGATGCGATCACCGCCGAGATGGAGGATGTCGCCGAGGCGATCGGCCAGCTCGATCAATCCTACGAGTTCAACGGCATCACCAACTTCGAGGAGACCGCGGCGGTATCCGGCTCGGTGTTCGGTGACAACGTCGATACGGCCGCCGGCGACGGTGATGTCTTCACCTTCGTTGCGGCGGCGCCGATCGAGGGCGGCGGAGTGATCGTCAATTCCAACGGCGGGCAATCCGCGCAAGCGGTCGGCACCGTCTCCGCGCCTTGACGCGACCGGTTGACGCCAGCGCAGGCCCGGCGATTCGTGCCGGGTTCGCGCCAGCGTTCGGCGAGTCCAGACCTCGATGAGCAAGGGGGCAGCGCATGAAACGTAAATATTCCGGAAGCACCACGGCGGCCATGGCCATGTTCCTGGTCTCGGGGGTATTGGTCAGCGTGCTCGGCGCGCGCCAGGTCGAGCGGCACAACACCCAGGAAGTCTGGGGTATCAATGGCGACTGGCCGGTCGGCACCCAGCTTCGTGCCGAACTGCTGCGCAAGGTGCGGATCGACAAGGACCAGCCGGGGATCGAGGACCCGCGCCTGCTGATCGGCAGGCGCTTGGCCAAGGACAAGCAGGATGGCCAGGCCATCCGTCCCTCGGAACTGCATCAGCCGGAAAGGTCCTGGCTGGCCCAGCAGATACCCGAGAGCAAGGTGCTCTATACCTTCACCCCGCGCAAAGGCTCGATACCCCACACGCAGCTGCGCAATGGCGATCGCTTCGATGTGCTGGTCACCGGGCGTAACGGTGTGCGCACGGTGGCCCGCGATGCACGGCTGATCGGCGCCCTGGCGCAAAGGACGTCGAGCCCCGGTGTGGCGACCGGGCTGAGCGCCTTGGCCCTGCCTGCGCTGGCGCAGGACAAGCCGGCAAGCGGCACGCCGCTGGTGATTGCCGTCGGGCCCGAGGAGGTCTATCCCCTGGCCAGCATCAGCCCGCGGGAGAAGGTCACCATCGTCCTGCACAGTGCCGGCGATGCCGACCCGGATCGCCAGCGTATCGAGCCGCAGCCCACCCATCGTCAGGTCGAACTGCTGTCCGGCCTCAAGCGGCGCAGGGTAACCGTAGAGTTGTGAGCTCCACGACTGCCCGCGGGGCAGTCATCTGGCCCGGCTGCGGCGACGTCCGCTGCCGGTGCTCGGCGTCTTGCCGGCCCGTGCTGCGGGTCCGGCCTCCAGTGGCGATCTCCCGGTTCTGACCCGCCAGCCCTTCGGCGCGAGCCGGATCGTCCCTCGTACCCTTCCTATCCCCTTCCCGCCGTTCTCCGGTCGTCGCCGGCAGTTTCAATGCGCGAGCCACAGCTGCCAGGCCCGTCCCGGTCTGTAGCGGCCGACCGGTACTCCTCATTCCCCGCAACCGCCCGATCGTCGCCCTGGCGGCGTCGTCGTGCTGCCGCGCGCCGCGACCTGGCCCTTTGCCAAAGCATTCCGGTATTGCTTTGCATTTTGCGAATACACCGAAGCCATTTGCTTATGGATTTGATTCGGCTGAGTTTTAAGTTCTGTAAGTAATTGAAATAGATAGTAAAAAACAGAACTTAAAGGACTTGGTACGGGCTGTGCTTCAACCCCTCTGAGGCCGTCGCGTTTGCCCCCTTTGCAGTAGTCGAGGGCGTCGACGGGTAGGGCAGGCGATATCGACATCGCCGAGCCGTCACCAAACAGAGAGGTCCTGCAATGAGAACCGCCAGTCTGCTATTAGGCGTCTTCCTCGCCGGGTGTGCCGGGCAGGAACCGGCATCGCCGATAACCGAGCCCATGCATGGGTCGGCATGGCTCGGCCATGCCCCGGCAACCCTGGGCGCCTATGCCCATGACCGCGACCCACGGCAACTGGGGCAACCCCGGCACTGGCCCTACAACCGTCCGCTGGACCGGGCCGCCATGGCGTTGCGTACCTGTACCGGGGGCACCGGCCACTATCAGTTGATCGCCCGGCTCAGCCCTTTCGACCACGATATCGGCGAGTTGCCCGCTGCCGAGCAGGGCGAGCTGGCGCTTCTCGCGCGGTCGCTTCTGCGTCAGCCCATGATCCCCAGCGTGCTGGTGGCCGGGCACACCGACTCCGCGGGGAGCGAGCGCTACAACCAGCAACTGTCCGAGCTCCGCGCGCATGCCGTGGCCAACGCCCTGGTGCGACACGGCCTGCCCCGGGCGCACCTGCAGGTGGTGGGCTTCGGTGAGCACGCGCCCTTGCACCCGCTGCTGGTCAGCGACGTGGCGCCCCTGAACCGGCGGGTGGAGCTGTTCACCTACCTGCCGCTCGAATCCACCGGCGCGCATGCCGCGCCTTGCCTGCAGGCCGTGCCCACTACCGCCGAGGTGACGAAATGAAAAGCACGCGAAGCTGTTTGCTGGTGGCTTGCGCCACGGCACTGATCGGACTGGTCATGCCCACGCCGGCCCAGGCCGGCCTGACCTTCGTCGAGGATGCCAGCGGGCGTCGTTCCGCCTCGTTCCGCGACCTTATCCAGTGGACCCACTCGCGCCTGCTGTTCGACAAGGAGCTCAAGCGCGTGGCGATCGGCCAGGAGAAGACCCTGGAAGTCGAGATCCTCGGCGGTCGTGAGCTGCTGGTGCTGGCCAAGAGTGTCGGACGCACCACGCTGATCGTGTGGTACGCCGACGGCACCAGCGAAACCTACCTGTTCAGCGTCACCGAGGACCTGTCGGTGCTGCGCAGTGCTCTGCGCGACATCCATTCGGGCATCCGCCTGGAACCGGCGCCGGATCGCCCGGCCTTGGTGCTGCGTGGCAAGGTGCCGACGGTCGAGTACAAGATCGCCGCGGAAGCGGCCGCCCGCCACTACCTGGGGGTGCGCCAGCAGAGCGGTGCCGCGGCGACGGCGCCAGACCCGGCGCAGAACCTCTCCGATGCCCTGCAGATGGTGGTGGCCGCGCAGGACACCAGCCGGGCCGGCCGCAACGCTTTCCGCCTCGGTGCGCAAAGCCTCAATGCCGACAGCCGGGTGGCGGTGATCAACCTGATCCAGGTGCAGACCCTGCCCAAGAGCATGGAGGTGAAGATCCGCGATGCCATCGCCAGCCTCGGCGGCGGTGACGTGCGCATCCGCCGGGTGATGCAGGGCGATATCGCCAACGACTTCGCCGACACCCTGATCCTCGAAGGCGAGGTGCGCGACCAGGTGACGCTGACGCGGATACTCAACGTGGCCTCGCGCCTGTTCCTCGGCGATCAGGGGCTCGCCGGCGGACTGTCGCAGGTGTCGGTGGTCACCGACGAGTCCGGCGGTCTGCTCGACCAGCGTGGCTCGACCAAGGCGGCCGCCTCGCTGGTCAGTGGCCTGGACGGCGGCGCTGGCATCCACGACAACGACCTGCGGGCCAACGTCGGCCGGGCCAAGCTGCTGTCGCTGGCCAACGGCCGCCTGCTGTCGATGATCGAGGTGCGCGACCTGCCGCAGGTGCGGGTGTCGGTGCAGATCCATGAGGTCAACCGCAATCGCCTGCACAGCTGGCGTCCGGACCTGAGCCTGGTCACCCAGGGCTACAACAGCGAGGGCCTGTTCGGCCTCGGCGGCCTGGGCCAGATCCAGCCGGACAGCTCCACCGTGGAAAATGCCCTGCAGATCATCGGCGGTTCGCTGACCAACAACCTGCAGATCGGCAGCAGCCGCCTGGCCTTCGATCTGCTGTTCTCGCTGATGGAACAGGAAGGCATCGCCAAGACCCTGTCGCGACCGACGCTGATGGTGCTGGCCGGCGAGTCGGCGGTGTTCAGCGTCGGCGGCGAGGTGCCGGTGCCCACGGCATTCGCTCCGACCGGGCTGAAGAGCGGCGATGAAGTCGGCAACAACACCCCGGGGGTGTTCAGCGGCACCAGCTTCAAGTCCTTCGGCGTGCAGCTGAAGGTGCGCGCCATGGTCGACGAGAACGACCGCATCACCCTGGACGTCAATCCGACCGTGTCAGCGCCCGACACCCTGCTGACCCGGCAGATATCCGGCAGCACCGGCAGCAACCTCAACAGCACGGCCTTCAATACCCGCAGCATCAGCACCACCACCCGCCTGCAGGATGGCCAGCCGCTGATCCTCGGCGGCCTGGTCTCCAGCGAACAGTCGACCCAGGAGGACTTCACCCCCGGGATCAACGAGATTCCGCTGCTCGGCCGCCTGGCCGAGTCCTCCAGCGACAGCGGCCAGGACCGCGAACTGATCATCGTGGTGACCCCCACCCTGGTCCGCGAAACCCAGAGCGACGTGCACCTGTGGGCCTTTCCTTCCCCCCTCGACCTGGCGCAGCGGGCCTTGCAGCCCGCCCTGCCGCGGGCTCGCCAAGAGGAGCAATAAGATGAATATCCAACTCGCATTGCCTATCGCCTTCGCCCTGGTTGTGCTCGGCGGCTGCGGCTCTCTCGGCCAGCAGCGCACCGAGGCGAACGAAGACCCGCATATCCAGGTCGATCGGGTCCTGGCCCATTACCGCGCCACCCTGGCCAGCGGCGTGGCCTGCCAGAGCGCCACCCGGGGGTGGAGCGAGCCGGTCGACTGCGAAGGCCTGTTGCGCGAAACCATGCAGCTGTACGCGAATTTTCCGCACAACGAACGGGTGATCATGCTGGCGGCCCTGATGGCCTATCAGTCCGGACGCGCGCCCCAGGCCGCCTACCTGCTGGACCAGCTGCTGGGCGGCCACAAGCCGCGCCCCGAGGCCGCCGTGTTGCGCAGCCGGATCGCTCTGGAGGAGGGCAACCTGGCCCTGGCGCGGACCCTGCTCAAGCAGCAGATCCGCCTCAACCCGCGGCATCCGCAGCTGTACGAGATCCTGGCGGCGGTGCAGTACCTCGACCGCCAGTACGCCGGCGCCCTGCACAGCCTGAGCATGTCCGAGCGGGTCGGCGCGCCTGGCTGGCGGGCGGCCTATCACCGCGGGCTGATCTACGAGCAGCAGAATCGACGCGACGCGGCCTGCCAGCAGTACCGCCTGGCAGCCGCCGGCAATCCGCAGTTTCTGGCCCCGGAGAGCCGCCTGGTCAGCCTGTCTGGCGGCGCCGCCTGCGGCTCGCCGTCCGCGACGCTGGGAGGCTAGCGCCATGGAGATCAATGACCGCGAAGTGGCGGATGTCGATCTGCGCCGTCTGCGCCAACTGCTCCATCAGCGCCTGATCGATTCGCTGGAAATGGGCGAGAACGAGCTGTTCGCCGACAGCGCTGCCCTGCGCGGGCGGATCGATGGCCTGATCGAGCGCCTGGAGGGCGACCTCGGCAAGCCCATCGAGGCGAGCAGCCGCCTGGTGCTCGGCGAGGAGGTGTTGCACGAGGTGCTCGGGCTGGGGCCGCTGGCGCCGCTGATGATCGACCCCGGGGTCTCCGACATCCTGATCAACGGTCCGCACGAGGTTTGGGTCGACCGCCGCGGCCAGCTCAGCAGGACCGCCCTGGAGTTCGACAACGAGGCCCATCTGCGGCGCTTCCTCGATCGCCTGGTCGCCGCCCAGGGCAAGCACCTGGACAGCAACTGCCCGGCGGTGGACGCGCGGCTGCCCGACGGCAGTCGCTTGCACGCGATGATTCCGCCGCTCTGCGCCAAGGGTCCGGTAGTGTCGATCCGCCGCTTTATCGAGGCCCAGGACGGCGCCGAGGCCCTGGTCGACAATGCCATGCTCAACCAGCCGATGCTCGAGCTGCTGGGGCTTGCGGTCGGTGCCGGGCTGAACATCCTGATCGCCGGTGGCGCCGCGGCGGGCAAGACCACCCTGCTCAACGGCATCTCGCAGTTCATCCCGGCCGGCGAGCGGGTGATCACCATCGAGGAGTCGGCCGAGCTGCAGCTGCGCCATCCCCATGTGGTGACCCTGGAGGCGCGCCAGGGCAACAGCGAGGGGCGCGGCCAGGTGGACCTGCGCATGCTGCTGCGCAATGCCCTGCGCATGCGCGCCGACCGCATCATCGTCGGCGAGGTGCGCGGCCACGAGGTGTTCGAGATGCTCCAGGCGATGACCGTGGGCCACGACGGCAGCCTCTCCACCGTGCACGCCAACAGTCCCAATGATGCCCTCAAGCGCCTGGAGTCGCTGGCGTTGCTGGCCGATATCGGCCTGCCGCGGGAAGCGATCCGCGAGATCATCGGCTCGGCCGTGCAGCTGATCGTCCAGGTGGCGCGCTTTCGCGATGGCAGCCGCTGCGTCACCAGCATCGGCGAGGTACTCAGTGACCAGGGCCGTCTGCGGGTCCGTGAAGTCTTTCGCTTCCAGCCCGCGCCGCTGCTGGCGCAGGACGACGCGGCGCCCGGGGCGGCCTTGAATCGCCGTGGACGCCATCTGCCGGGCGCGCAGCCGCCGACTTTCCTGGCGTCCCTGGGCCAGCGCGGCTATGCCGTGCCGGCCAGCCTGATGGCGCTGTACCCGGCGACGGGCGAGGAGGTCGGGCATGGCTGAGCTCTTTCTCTGGCTGCTGGCCGGGGGCGGCCTGCTGCTCTCCGCGGGCATGCTGCTGCGGCGCCTGGCCGGCGCCGCGCCAGCCCGGGAGCTGGCGCTGCTGACGCCGCCGAACGAGGGCTTCGCTGCCCTGCAGGTCCAGCTGCGGATCCTCGATATCCAGCTGCGGCCACTGCTGTTCGTCGCCGGCCTGCTGCTGAGCAGCGTGGCGGTGTGGGTCATCTTCCTCAGCCTGTTTCCCGCGCAACTGGGTTTGTCGGTGGTCGCCGGCCTGGCCTTCCTGCCGGTCAGCCTGCTGCTGATGAATGACCTGGTGGCCTGGCGTTCACGGCTGTTCGAGACGGCTCTGGTCGATGTGGTGGACCTCATGCATGCCGCGGCAGCAGGCGGCACGCCGCCCCTGCCGGCGCTGCAGGTGGCCGCCGAGGCCTCGCAGGGCTTCGTGCGCAAGGCGCTGGAAGACATCGTGCGGCGCATCCGCCTCGGCGCCTCGGTCGATGAAGCCTGCAAGCCGCTGCTGAGCCTGTACACCAGCGAGGGGGTCAGGCTGTTTGCCAACACGCTGTCCTCGCGCTGGCACGCCGGCGGCGACTTCGAGGGTTTGCTACGGGCTTTGGGCAGCATCCTGCGCGAGCGCAGCTTCTACCGCCAACGCCTCCAGGGGCAACTCTCGGGCGCCCGCTATGCGCTGCTGTTTGCCGCGTTCTTTCCCTACATCCTGATTCCCTTCTTCATGTGGAAGGAGCCCGGCTGGCTGCTGCCGCTCACCGAGCACCCACGGGGGCCGGCATTGGTGCTGGGCGCGCTGCTGTGCCAGATCCTCGGTTTCCTGTGGATGCGACGAATTCTGAGGAGTGACGAATGATGAGCGGACTCTGGTTCGATACGGCCCTGCTGGTCGCCCTGATGCTCTGCCTGGGGCTGGTATTCGTACTGCAGCGTCAGGAACTGAGCCTGACCGAGGAGGCTCTGCTGCACGATGCCGAGCGCCAGCCGGGGCGTCTGGCGCGATGGCTGTTTCCGGCGCGGCTGATTCGCCAGGCCGGGATCATGCCCGGTCGGCTGCGGCTGCTGTATTGGCCATGCAAGTTGGCGCTGGCGGTGCTGCTGCCCCTGGCCCTGCTGGAGTGGCGCGGCCCCTGGAACCATTGGCCGGTCCTGCTCGTGGCGGCCATCGTCGGCTGTTTCGCCTTCGACCTGTGGCTGTACCGCCGCCGCCAGCGCCGGCGCCTGCGTATCCAGCAGACCCTGAGCTTCTTCGTCGACCTGCTGTGCGCCTACCTGTCTTCCGGCTCTGCCTTGGCCCAGGCCTTCGAGCATGCAGCGCGCTTCGGTTTCAAGGCCGATCACCCGTTGGCCCGTGAGGCGATGCTGGTGTGCGCCGAGCTGAATGCCGGGCAGTCGCTGCGCAAGGCCCTGCAGGGCATGGGCCAGCGCACCGGGGTGCAGGAGCTGCGCCGCCTGTCCGCGGTGTTCGAGGTGGGTGCCCAGGTCGGCGCGCCGATCCTGCAGACCCTGGAGAAGCAGTCGCAGATTCTGCTGGAAAAGCAGCGCGCGCAGGCCGCCCAGGTGCTCAACCGGAAAAGCATGGAGATGCTCTTTCCGCTGGGCCTGGTGTGCCTGCCGATGTTCCTGGTGCTGGTGATATTTCCGGCCGGCGTGCAGCTGTACGACACCGTGCAGATTCTCAAGCACCTGCTGTGAGTGGCGTGCGGCCGAATCCGACAACTGCAGAGGAGAACGATCATGCAGAGCCCGAACGCTGCGCACCATCGGCAAGACGCCGGCATGGCCTGTGGGCCGCGCAAGACCCAGGGCGGTTTCGTCATCACCGTCGAGCTGCTGTTGCTGATCACTATCCTGGTGCTGGGCACCCTGGTCGGCATCGTGGCGATTCGCGATGCCCTGGTTAAACGCTATGTCAGCCAGCAATCGCAGAAGGCGATCGTGGTCGATGCCCAGGGCAAGGTGCTGGGCGAGGCGGCCGACTTCGACGAGCACGATGCGCCCCGGCTGTTCTATATCGACCGCAGCCAGTCGAACAACTACCGCACCCTGATCGGCATCCGCGATGATCGCTTCACCAGCCGCGAGCCGCTCTACTATGCCGGCAACAGCTGTGAGGGCGATCCCTGCATCAAGACCGTCAGCGACGAATTGAGCGACAACAGCGGCGTCGACGGCGTGTCCGGCTCGGGCAGCGTCAGCTATTTCAACGCCCTGCAGGGGCAGCCCAACTATGCGGTAGGCCAGGGCGCCAGCGGGTTGCCCGGGGCGCTGTACCGCGAGACGGCGCAGAGCTGCCCGATCGCCGCCGCCGACATCGGTTCGCGCTGGGTTTCGCAGAAGGTGGTGGCGGGTTCGCCCTGCGAGGCGGTCAGCTTGGATGACAGCAGCACCGAGCCAGCCTACAACGCCTGCCTGGTCACGACCCTGGAACCCTGTGACTGCCCGCTCGGCTACGAAGACGAGGGCGACCTGCTGGCCACCTATCTACCGGCGATCAACACCCGTATGGACAGCATCCGCACCAGCATCAACCTGCTGCTGCCGCCGGGTCAGCGTCTCGACCCCGTGGAGGTGGGCAGCCTGTGTTGCCCCCAGGCAATGTCCCTGCAAGCCGAGGAGCTGGTCGATGCAGCGGTCTTCGTGGCGATCAACCAGGTGCTGGCGGAGTCGAACATCAACGACGGATTCAAGCCGCTGATCAATGAAATCCTCGCGCCGCTGCAAAGTGAGATTCTCTGCGAATCCTTCGTCCAACTAAAGGCCACCGAGCCGGTCGCCGATCCCAAGGACCCCACCCGCAACGCCTTCGAGGCCTTCACCGCGCCCTTCCGGGTCAACCTGCCGAGCGCTGCCAGCGACAGCGCCTGGCGCAGCGTGCCGCCGACCGGCGAGGGTACCTTCAACCCCTGAGTTCGGCCGTGACGACAGTGCGTGCCCAGACCTGGGCGCGCACTGTCGTGTTCGACCGCGAGGGTCGGCCGGTGCTGCTCGCCTGCGCCGCCTGGTCCCCGGTGTCCGGTCCCGTCCGTAATCCCATCCATTCCTCGCCCGAGGCTGCTGCCCTGCCGGTTGTCGCAGCAGCCGGCGGTTAGTCGCGTGGAGCCATCGGCGCCGGCTTTCGCCGGCCTGGCTGCGGCATCGGCATTCGCGTTCCACTGCGCGGCTGGCGCTTGGTCGCCGATGCGGACGCCGCTTCCGGGCGGGATCAGCTTCTGCTGCCTGCCTTGGGGGCGCAGCGTGGGCGCGGATCGAACCGGTGCCGGCGCAATGGTGCGGGCGCCGCAAGGCGGGGCGGAGTGAGCGTCGAATGATCGGCTACGGCCGGCGCTGGGGAAGGGCGAGTGGGGCTTGGGGTGGCCGGCGCCGCAGAAGGCGCAAAGCGGCAGGGCCGCGCCAGGGGCATGGCCGGATGCGGCGGGGGGGCGGACGGCCCCGATGGATGCCACCGGGGGGTTACAGGGCCAGTTGCGGCTCGAGGAAGCGCTGCTCGACAGCGCTGGCGCTCATCGGCCGGCCGGTCAGGTAGCCCTGGATCAGCTGGCAGTTGCGGGCTCGCAGGTAGCGCAACTGGGCTTCGGTCTCGACGCCTTCGGCCACCAGCGTCAGGTCGAGGGAGTGACCCAGGGCGATGATGGCATCGACGATGCTGTGTGCCTGGGTGTCATCGCTGATGTCCATGACGAAGGCCCGGTCGATCTTCAGGATGTCGATGGGGAAGGTCTTGAGCATGCTCAGGGACGAGTAGCCCGTGCCGAAGTCGTCGATGGCGATGCGCACGCCCCGCCCGCGCATGCGCTCCAGGGTCGTGAGCACATGCTGCTGTTCGACCAGCACGCTCTCGGTGATCTCCAACTCGATCGCGCAGGGCGAGACCTGCATGCGCTCCAGCAGGCGAAAGAGTCGCTGCTCGAAATTGTGTTGGTTGAACTGGTGCGCCGATACGTTCACGGCGATGGGCGCACAGGCGTGACCCTTGACCTGCCAGAGGCGGCTCTGCAGGCAGGCCTTTTCCAGTATCAGCTCGCCCAGGGGCAGGATCAGCCCGGTTTCCTCGGCCAGCGGGATGAACTCGCCGGGGGATATGCTGCCGAGCTCCGGATCGTTCCAGCGGGCCAGTGCCTCCACGCCCTTGAGTTTTCCGCTCGCCGCGCACACCTTGGGCTGATAGACCAGCTCCAGCTCGCCATGGCTGATGGCCCTGCGCAGGGCCGCTTCCAGATACAGGGCCCGTTCGCTCTGCTGCTCGAATTCCGGGGTGTACAGCACGGTTTCCGGGCTGCGCTGGCGGCTGGCCTTGTGCGCGGCCAGCCCGCTCATCTTGAACAGCTGCTCGATGTTGCCTTGACCGGCGGTCTGGATGGCGGCACCGGAGTACACCGGCAGGCAGAACTCGTAAGTGTCGACCTGGATCGGTTGCTCGAACGAGCTGTTGATCCGGCGTATCAGGTGCTTGAGTTGCAGGTTCTCGGCGGAGTCCCTGAGCAGCACATGAAACTCGGAGTCGCTGGTGCGGGCAATGAACGGCAGGCTCTTGGGCCGGTGCTCCTCGTACTGCTGATTGGCGTCCAGCGCGGCGAGCAGTTTGTCCGCCGCCACCTTCATGAGCTTGTCGGCCAGCTTGGCACCGACATTGTTTCTGATGCTCGAATAGCTGTCGAAGCGCAGCTGCAGCACACACAGGCTGTTATCCAGGGTCGCGTCGAGGTGGCGTTGGGCGGCCTGCAGGAAGCAGGCCTGGTTGGGCAGGCCGGTCAGGCCGTCGATCAGCGACAGCCGTTCGATGTGGCGTTGCTGGCGGGCCTGGTTGGTGGTGTCGCGCAGCATGCAGATCACCTCGTCAGGGCCGCAGGCCACCAGGCGTATTTCGAACACGTTGTCGTCCATGCCGCCGAGCTGCAGCGGCAGGGTGTCGCCCTGCAGCGCCTGGCCCAAGGCCTGCGCGGGGTCGAACTGGGCGATGCCGGCGAATACCTGATGAATCGGATCGCCGATACGCAGGCGTGCCTTGAGCAGCGCCGGCATGCGCTCGGGGACCTTCGCCGCCTGCAACAGGCCCTCGGCGTCGAAGCGCAGTATGCAGTCCGGAATGGCATGCAGCAGCGCGGCCTGGCTGGCACGCTCCTGCTCCAGCGCCACGTGGTTGCGCTGCGCCTGGACGATGTGGCGCAGGCGCTTGGCCAGTACCTTGGCGCTCAAGGGCTTGGTCACGTAGTCGGTGGCGCCGACCTCGGATGCCCGGTTGATCGAGTCCAGGTCTTCCATGCCGGTGAGCATCACCACCGGCGTCTGTGCCCGCCCTGGCAACTGCTTGAATTTTTCGCAGGCGGTGAAGCCGTCCATGCCGGGCATGCGCACGTCCATCAGGACGATGTCGAAGTTCCGCTCCCGGGCCAGCGCCAGGGCCTGGCCGCCGTCGCCGGCTTCGCTGATCTCGAGCCCCTCGTGGGTCAAGGACAGCTGCATGTGCATGCGGATCAGTTCGTCGTCGTCGACGACCAGGACCGACAGGCGCTCCTCGGCTTGCGACTCGAGTAGCGCTGCAAGCTCGTTTGATTCGTCCATGATCATCTCCCGTGGTTGGGTCTATTGCCCAGGTAATCAGCCAGAAGCATGCCAAGTACTCGGCTAACCCAGGATAGGCGGCCGTTCAAGCCGAAATGCGCGGCCGAGTGGCTGAGCTGACGCTGGCTCAATTGCAAAATGGGTCTGCAGCGCCGAGTTTCTTTGCAAAATGCGAAGCGTCATGCGAAAAAACCTGGGCCCAAGCACTCAAATCGCCCCGGTGGCGCCTGATTTCCAATCTGGTCCCTATATTGCTTTCTCCTATTCGCAAGACAGCGTTCCTTGCGTAATGACAGTGCTGGATGACGCATCGAGCCCTGCAGCCGCTGTTCAAGGTGTCAGGCCGTAGGTGCCGGTCCGGCAGCGGTACACCCTTCCCCCATGGAGGCAGAGGTCATGACGCTTTTGAAATTAATGGACGAGGCGATCCTCGCTCGCCTGGCCGCAGAAACTTCCGATGCCATGCTCGAGCGCATGATCGGCATGTTTGTCAGCGAGGCGCAACGGCGCATGGACGCCATCAACGCAAACCTGGCCAGCATGGACTGTCATGGCGTCGAGGATCAGGCCCATGCCCTCAAGAGCAATGCGGCGACCTTCGGCGCCGCGCAGCTGTCGGCATTGGCGCGGGAGATCGAGTCGGCCTGCAAGCGCATGGACAAGGACCTGGTCGTGCAGCTCATGCCGCAGATCAACGATATAGTGCGTGACACCCTGGCGGCCTATCGCCAGCGCTTCAACATTCCCCAGCCGGTGTAGTGGAGAACGCACATGCGCGAGCGTGTAGGAAACACCTCAATTCTGCTGGTGGAGGACAGCCTGCCGCTGGCCACCCTCTATCACGAGTACCTGAGCGCGCAGGGCCATCAGGTGGTGCATGCGGCCGACGGCGAGCAGGCATTGCAGGCTTTGGGTAGCCAGCGCTTCCATCTGCTCCTGCTGGACCTCAGCCTGCCGGACATGCACGGCTTCGAGGTGCTGCGTTTCGTCAACGAGCAGCGCATCGATGTGTCGGTGGTGGTGGTGACGGCCAATGACTCGGCCGAGGTGGCCATGGATGCGGTGCACCTGGGGGCGGTGGACTTCCTGACCAAGCCGATCGACGCCAGCCGCCTGCTGGTGACGGTCAACAATGTGCTCAAGCAGCATCACCTGGCGGACCTGCTCGACAGCTATCAGCAGCGCTACGAGCGCGACAGCTTCGAGGGCTTGGTGGGCGCCTCCCCGGTGATGCAGGGCGTCTACCGGGTGATCGAGAATGCCGCGTCGAGCCGCGCCAGTATCTTCATCACCGGCGAGAGCGGTACCGGCAAGGAACTCTGTGCCGAGGCCATCCACCGGCGCAGTGATCGCAGCGGCAAGCCGCTGATCACCATCAACTGCGCGGCCATTCCCCGGGACCTGATGGAGAGCGAGATATTCGGCCATATGAAGGGCGCGTTCACCGGCGCCCATGCCGAGCGAGACGGCGCGGCGACGCTGGCCGACGGCGGTACGCTGTTTCTGGACGAACTGTGCGAAATGGACCTCGAACTGCAGAGCAAGCTGCTGCGCTTCATTCAGTCCGGCACCTTCCAGAAGGTCGGTTCCAGCGTCAGCCAGCAGGTCGATATCCGCTTCGTCTGCGCCACCAACCGTGACCCGTTGGACGAGGTGCGCGCCGGGCGCTTTCGCGAGGATCTGTACTATCGCCTGCACGTCATCCCGCTGCGCCTGCCGCCTCTGCGCGAGCGCGGCAATGACTGTCTGCTTATCGCGCGCAAGCTGCTGCGCGATATCTGCGAGCGTGAGGGCAAGGCCTTCGCCGGCTTCTCCCGGGAGCTGGAGGCGATCATGCAGGCCTACCCGTGGCCGGGCAATGTGCGCGAACTGGAAAACGTCATCATGAACATGGTGGTGCTGGGCGAGGGCACGGAGCTGACCGCCGCCATGCTGCCCGAATCGCTCGATACCCGCCTGCAGGTTGGCGCGGTGAGGGCCTCGGGCGTCGCGCCGGAGCCCGTCGGTCCGGCAGCCACCGGCGCGTTCGATCGCAGGAAAGGGGACGACGAGATCCGCCCGCTATGGCTCGAGGAAAAGCGCATTATCGAGCGCGCCATCGACATCTGCGGCGGCAACCTGCCCAAGGCCGCTGCCTTGCTGGAAGTCAGCGCCTCGACCTTGTATCGCAAGCGCCAGGTCTGGGAGAAGTCGGCGACCGAGCCAGTGCCCGGCTAGGTTCCTGGCAAAGTGCATTGCAAATTGCAAAGCACTTTGCGATGCCGTGGGGCTTGGTGAGGGCCGGAGGGCCCTTGGGTTTGAACCGTCCGGCTTTCTCCGCTAGTCGGGCATCCTGATAAACCTTTTACATTTCAATGACTTGAGCTTGCAGCGAGTCTCTCGGCGAGGTCCTGTGGGCGCTTGCCGCAGTTCAGCGGCCGGGCGCGGGGCGCAGATTGCAAGCTGGCCTGCATCTTGCGATGTCTCTTCCAGGAATCAGGAGACCTGTCCCATGACCCAGAATGGCAACCCTGCGGCAAATAGTTCGCCAGCGCTTGGCCCGAGTCGCCGCTGGTGGCAGAAGTGGGTGGCGGCCGCCTTGCTGGCGGCCCTGTTTGCAGGCAGCGCGCTGGTCGCTCTGCGCACCCACTACCAGGACGACTTCCTGGCCAGTCATCTGGCCCAGGAGCAGGTGGTCCTGCAGGAGTTGTCGATCGTGCGCGCGCAGCTCGAGTCCTACCTCAATGGCGACCTCTATCAGGTCAAAGGCCTGATCGGCCTGCCGATCGCCAACCGGCAAATCAACGAGAAGCAGTTCGCGCGTATCGCCGCAGAACTGGCCGGCAATGATAAGCAGATCATGAGCCTGCAGTTGGCGCCGAACGGCATCGTCACCCATGTCTGGCCCTATGAGCAGAACAAGGGCGCCATTGGCCACGATCTGCTCGCCGACCCGCAGCGCCGCCTTGCCGCGAATCGGGCGATCGAGAGCCGTCAGCTCTGGGTGGCCGGGCCGGTCCAATTGATCCAGGGCGGTGTCGCGATCATTGGCCGTTATCCGATCTTCGTCGACGACATCGAGTCGGCAGGGGAGCGTTTCTGGGGATTTGCCACGGTACTGATCGACTGGAATTCGGTGGTGGCCCGGGCCCGTCAGGCAACCGGTACTACCAGTGAGATCGAGATTGCCATTCGCGGCAAAGACGGGCTCGGTGCCGCGGGCGAGCAGCTCTATGGCCAGCCGGAAGTATTCGCCAACTCGCCGATCACCATGGACGTGGTCCTGCCAGGCGGTGTCTGGCAGTTGGCTGGGGTGCCGGCGCAGGGCTGGATCACCTTTGCCGATCATAAGGTGGAGCAACGGTGGCTGCTGCACGTGCTGGTGGTCCTGCTGGCGCTCGGCTTCTACGCCCTGCTGCGCCTGCCGGTGCGCCTGCGGCGCATGGTCGAGGAGGCCACCTACAACCTGCGCCAGAGCGAGAACCGTCTGGTCGATGCCATCGAAGCGATCCCCGATGCCTTCGCCATCTTCGATGCGAGCGATCGACTGGTGCTGTGCAATGCCAACTTCCGCCGTGTCTACCAGCGCAGCGAGGCCGCCATCGAGCCCGGAGCGACGGCGCGCAGCCTGATCGAATTCGGCATCGCCCACGGCCAGTACGCCGCCGGCGAGGGCGATCAGGCCCTTTCCGAGCTGCTCAAGTCCAAGCTGGAGCTGCACGGCAAGGCCGAATCCCACTACGAGGAGCACCTGAGCGACGGCCGGGTACTGCGGGTCATCCAGCGGCGCATGCGCGACGGCGGTCTGGCGGGCATCCGGGTCGACATCAGCGATCTCAAGAGCAAGGAACACGAGCTCGTTGAAGCCAAGCGCCAGGCGGACGCTTCCAATGAGGCGAAGAATACCTTCCTGGCCACCGTCAGCCACGAGTTGCGCACCCCCTTGAACGTGGTGATCGGTGTACTGACGGCCTTGCAGTCGTCCGCCAGGCTGGGGGAGGTGGAGCAGGAGCGGGTCAAGGTCGCCAATCGATCCGGCAAGCACCTGCTGGCCCTGGTAAACGAGATTCTCGACCTGTCACGCGTCGAGTCGGGCAAGCTGGAGCTGCAGCACAGTGCCTTCGACTTCGCCGGGCTGATCAACCCGGCGCTGGACTTCGCCCGCAGCGGCTGCGAGCAGAAGGACCTGCTGTTCCTCTACGAGGAAGGGGCCGGGGTGCCGAGACATTTCCGGGGTGACAGCGTGCGGGTGCGCCAGGTGCTGTTCAATCTGCTGTCCAATGCCATCAAGTTCACGCCATCCGGCACCGTCCGTTTGACGGTCGAAGCCAGCGCAGTGGCGGAGGGTCGAACAGCCCTGACGTTCTGCGTGGACGACTCCGGACCGGGGGTCGCCGAAAGCATGAAGCCCCTGCTGTACAAGGCCTTCGCTCAGGGTGACGCCTCTCTGGTGCGCCAGCATGGCGGCGCCGGGCTTGGCCTGGCTCTGTCGAAGCGCCTGGCGCAACTCATGGGCGGCGACATCGAGGCCGGCGATTCCCCCCTGGGCGGGGCGCGATTCACCCTGAGCCTGACCCTGGAGCGTGTTTCTGGCGAGAGCGACGCCATGGCGGAACAGCACTTGAACCGGGAGCCTGTGAGTCACAGCTCGCGACGCGTGCTGACGGTGGATGATTCGCCGACCAATCAGCTGGTCATCGAGTGCCTGCTGGATGGCACGGGGTATGAGTTGCACTGCGCCGATGGCGGTGCAGCGGCCATAGAACGGGTCCAGGAGCAGGCCTTCGACCTGATCCTGATGGATATTTCGATGCCCGAGATGGATGGCGTCGAGGCGACGCGGCGGATTCGCGAGCTGCTGGGTGAGGCCTGTCCGGTGGTGGTGGCGGTGACGGCGCACTCCATGGCCGGCGACCGGGAGTACTACCTGACGCGGGGCATGGACGGCTTCATCACCAAGCCGATCGACAAGCAGGAGCTGATCCGCACCATCGAGGCGGCGGGCACCTGAGGGCGCCGCAGCGGATCGGCGTGGGATTTCCTGATGGCCCCGTCCGCCGCAGAGGAGGGCGGCCAGTGGGGCGGCCTTGTGGCACACTGCGAGGCCGAGGAGATACCGATGCCACGCCCCTATTGCCCCCGCTGCAGCCGCCCGCTCGAGCGCTGCCTATGTGCCTTGATTCCGCAGCTCGACAGCCGCACCCGCGTGCTGATTCTGCAGCACCCCAGCGAGGTCCGGCATGCGCTCAACACCGCGCGTCTGGCGGCCTTGGGCCTGGGCAATGCCGAGCTGCGCGTGGGCGAAGTGTTCGACGACTTGCCGGCGCTGCTAGGACTGGCGGGTTATCGGCCGTGCCTGCTGTTCCCGGGGGAATCCGCCGCGCCCCTGGCGCAATTCGCTGCGGCGGTGCAGGGGCTGCCGCTGTTGCTGGTGGTGCCGGATGGCACCTGGCGCAAGGCGCGCAAGCTGCTGCACCTCAATCCGTCGTTGGCGGCCCTGCCCAGGGTGACCCTGCCGGCGGGCCTGCATTCGCGCTACCGCCTGCGCAAGGCGCCGATGCCTGGCGCGCTGTCCACCATCGAGGCGATAGTCGAGGCGCTGGAAATCCTCGAGGCGCCGGACCGCTTCGACGCGCTGCTCAAGCCGTTCGAGGCGCTGATCGAGGGGCAGATCGCCGCCATGGGGGAGGAGACCTTCAGGCGTAATCATCAGCGCGACTGAGCTGTCGCCCGCCGCCAGTTGATTCGCCATCCGCATGCCTTCAGATGTGGCCCGCCCACTCCGGCGGCCCGGGCATCACCTTGGGAGTGGCCTTATCCGTTCGACCAGCAGGCTGCCGTCTTTCAGCAGGCGCCCGCGTACCTGCACGTAATCCCCAGGCTTGGGCGAGCGCTGCAGCCGGGTTGCCGCATTGAGCCTGAGTGCCAGGTCGTCGAGGCGCCAGCCAGCCTGCAGTGTGCCGTGCAAACGTACCCTGGCGCCGCTGGGCATGGGCGCGCGCCTGCCCTCGGCGTCGCGGGCGCCCTGGTTGATCCAGTCGACGATCAGGGCGACCTCCTGAGAATCGAGATAGGGCGGGCCGTCGTAGGGCATGCGAGGGCGCGACTGGCCACGAATACGCCGCACCAGTTCGCTGGCCTCGGCCACGCCCGGCACCACGCGGGCGCGCTCGTCGTGGGCCAGCGTCTCCGAGTAGGAGGTCAGCCGATAGCCCTCGGGCGCCGCACCCATCAGCCCTTGTGCGGCGTGGCACTTGGCGCAGCGGCCGATGAGAATCGCCTGCACCTGGCGGTAGTCCACGGTGCTCTTGGGCTCGGGCGCAGGCGTGCCGGCCCCCTCGGTCGCGGCCAGCGACGGGGAGGCGCCGAGCAGCGACAGCAGCAGGCCGAGCGCGAGCAGGCTGCCGGGTTGCTTGGGCATGGCTGGCGGCCTCGCGACGGCATTGGCGGTACCTTGAAGACTAGCCGCAATGGCTACAAGGCCGGGTCGCGGGGGCGATGCTATTCCGCGCCAGCCTGTGCGCTGCCCGCTTGCCGCGGTGGCTTGCGGCGCAGCAGCGGGAAGGCGACCAGGGCAAGCCGCAGCCAGCGCCGCCAGTTGCCGCGACGCACCCCCAGGGTCGCCAGCAGCAGGGCGCCGCCGGCCACCCAGAGCGGCGCGTTGCTGTCGCGCAATTCTTCGCGCCAGTGCTGGCTGAAGTATCGCGCCTGGCGCACCGGTTGCAGCAGTACCAGGGTTTCGTGGCGCAGCTCCTGGCGATGCATTTCCAGGCGCAGGCGCAGCATGGCCTTGCGCAGTTCGCTGCGCGAGGCCTTGGCAGGCAGTTCGGTCAGGCTCATGGCAGCAATTGCTCGCGGTCGCGGGCCAGCTCTTCGAGGCTGGCGCTGAAGGGCGCAGGGGCCGTGCGCAGGCGGTGCAACAAACCGAGCAGGCAGGCCAGCAGGCCGACGCCGTAGAAGGCGCACAGGGCGATGATCACAGTCAGGCGGTGGCTGTCCCAGAAACCGATCACCAGCGCGGCCGACAGGCCGATCAGCAGCAGCAAGCCGAACACCAGGCCCAGGCCCGTCAGCACCAGCAACTGCAGGCTGAGGCTGCGTTGTTCTTTGAGTTCTTCGCCGAACAGCGCCAGGTGGCCATGCAGCAAACCGAGCAGGGCGCCGCCAAAGCGCCGCGGCGAGGGACCGCGGCCGGGCGCGGAGGGTGACGCGTCGTCCATCTCGTCTCTCATCAGCGACGGGAAATCAGCATGCCCAGCAGCAGGCCGATGGCGGCGGCTATGCCCAGCGTCTGCCAGGGGTGGGTCTGCACATAGCCTTCGGTCGCCTCGACGGCCGCCTTGCCGCGTTCACGCAGGGAGTCTTCGGCATCGTTCAGGGTGCTGCGGGCACGCCCCAGGCTGGTGCGGATCTGTTCGCGCAGCTCCTCGGCCTGCTCGCCGGCCAGACTGGCGGAGTGTTGCAGCAGTTTTTCCGTGTCGCGAACCAAGGCCTGGAACTCGTCGAGCAGCTCGTCTTGGCTGGATGAATTGGCACTCTTGCGGGGCATGGGTCTCTCCTTGGACGGGTGAGTGTAAGGGCTTCGAGTCCCCAGGCGGGGCCAGGTTCCCCCGGATAGGGCAGGCGTAATACCTGGTACTGCGGTTTCAATTGCTGGTACAGCCTTTGCAAAGTCTTGGTGCGCGCCCTCTGCCGGTTGCTCCCTTATGGAGCCTTCAAGGACTTGGCCTGGATGCCGGGGTGCATGGGTAAGTTATTAATAAATAAAGAATTAGTACCTTGACTGGGTTCGTCCGCGCGCCATTTTGGCGCCGTTCGATATCGCTGAGGCTGGATTTGGTCGGCAGTCGTGCTCCTCGATGGTGCACCCTGCGTCGGGTCTGGTCCAGTTTGGTGCTTTTTCCCTGACTTCGGAGTGTCCTTCGCTGATGGAAGACATCAATAGCGCCGTAGAAACCCTGATTCACGGCTCCAATACCCTGTTCATCCTGCTCGGCGCGGTGATGGTGCTGGCCATGCATGCCGGCTTCGCCTTCCTCGAAGTGGGCACCGTGCGGCAGAAGAACCAGGTCAACGCCTTGTCGAAGATCATCTCCGACTTCGCGGTCTCGGCCCTGGCCTACTTCTTTATCGGCTACTGGGTCGCCTACGGGGTGACCTTCCTCGAGCCGGCCAGTGTGCTGACCCAGGAGAACGGCTATGCCCTGGTCAAGTTCTTCTTCCTGCTGACCTTTGCCGCGGCGATTCCGGCGATCATCTCCGGTGGCATCGCCGAGCGCGCCAAGTTCGGTCCGCAACTGTGCGCCACCGTATTGATCGTAGCCTTCGTTTATCCATTCTTCGAGGGCATGATCTGGAACGGTAACTACGGCGTACAGGCCTGGTTGGAGGCGAACTACGGCGCCAGCTTCCATGACTTCGCCGGCTCGGTGGTGGTGCATGCCGTGGGTGGCTGGCTGGCCTTCGGCGCGGTGCTGCTGCTGGGGCGCCGCGATGGACGCTATCGGGATGGGCGACTGGTGGCGTTCGCGCCGTCCAACATTCCATTCCTGGCCCTCGGCTCGTGGATCCTGATCATTGGCTGGTTCGGCTTCAACGTGATGAGCGCGCAGACCCTGGGCAGCGTCAGCGGCCTGGTGGCGGTCAACACCCTGATGGCGATGGTCGGCGGCACCGTGGCCGCGCTGCTGGTTGGCCGCAACGACCCGGGCTTCCTGCACAACGGCCCGCTGGCCGGCCTGGTGGCGGTGTGCGCCGGCTCCGACCTGATGCACCCGGTCGGCGCCCTGGTGACCGGCGCGATTGCCGGTGCGCTGTTCGTCTGGGCGTTTACCGCGACTCAGGTGAAGTGGAAGATCGACGACGTGCTCGGCGTCTGGCCCCTGCACGGTCTGTGCGGCGCATGGGGCGGCGTTGCTTGCGGTATCTTCGGTAAGGAAGCGCTGGGCGGCCTGGGCGGCGTGAGCCTGGCCAGCCAGCTGATCGGCACGGCGCTGGGCGTACTGGTGGCGCTGGTTGGTGGCTTCCTGGTCTATGGCGTGCTCAAGGCTCTGCTGGGTATTCGCCTGAGCCAGGAGGAGGAGTACTACGGCGCCGACCTTTCGATACACAAGATCGGTGCCGTCAGCCAGGACTGATAGCTTTTCCCTGCAGCCAAAAAGCCCGGACAGCGTCCGGGCTTTTTTGTGTCGCCTAGCAGCCGGCCGGATGCAACTGCCCGGGCAATTGCTGGTCGGCGCCGACGTTCGAGAGACGCGGAAGCTGGCGCTGTCTCGTTCGCCAGCTTTGCCCGGCGCAAGCCCAGGCTGAGACGAGCGCAAGGGCAGCGACGTGCGCAGGCTGATGCTAGACTGCTTTTCTCGTGATTTTTGGACGCCAGCGCATGCTTCCTGAATGCCAACTGTTCGGCACCCTTGGCTGCCATCTGTGTGAAGTGGCCGAGGCGCTGCTGATGCCGTTCGTCGAACACGGCTTGCTGGTGGAGTTGGTGGATATTGCCGATCAGGAGGAGTGGGTCGAGCAGTATGGCTTGCGTATACCGGTACTGCGCCGTTGCGATACCGGTGCCGAGCTGAATTGGCCGTTCGATGGCGAACAGGTCGTGGCTTTTCTGCGCTGAAGGCCTGCCGCTAAGGGTCGCTCGTGAGCTCGGCGCAAGAGGTGAGTCAGGTGCCGGGCTGCTTACCCAGTCCGGCCTGAAGACAGCTATTGAAAGGGGGTAGATTCGCTAATGAGTGAGGTGATGGGGGACGCGTTTTCGTTGCTGTTGTTCCGCCTGCACAGCGGCCGGCTGCTGGGGATCAACCTGCTGAAGGTCAATGAGATCGTCGAGTGCCCGGCGCTGACCAAGCTGCCTAATCGTCATCCCCATGTGCTCGGGATTGCGACATTGCGTGGCGCGGCGCTGAACGTCATCGACCTGGCGCGAGCGATCGGCGAGGCGGGGCATGGCGACAGTCGGGACGGCTGCTTGATCGTCACCGAACTCAGTCGCTCCCGCCAGGGCCTGCATGTGCAGCGTGTCGAGAGCATCGTCCAGTGTTCGACTCGCGATGTGCGCCCGCCGCCGGCAGGTACCGGCGCTAAAGCCTTTATCACCGGAGTCACCCAGATCGACGGGGCCATCGTGCAGATTCTCGATGTCGAAAAGGTGCTGCACGAACTCGCTCCCGCGATGCCGGTGGAGATCGATGGTCAGTTGCTGTCTGATGCCGAACGCCAATCGTTGGCTGGTCGCCGGGTGCTGGTGGTGGATGACTCCCAGGTCGCCTTGCAACAGACCTTGGTTACCCTGCGCAAGCTCGATCTCGACTGCCAGGCGGTACGCAGCGCGGCTGCGGCGATGGACCTGTTGCTGACTCAGCAACATGCCGGAGAGCCGATAGAAGTGCTGGTTTCCGATATCGAAATGCCGGAGATGGATGGCTATAGCCTGGTGCGGGAAATTCGCCGGAACGCCATCATTGGCCAGACCTATGTGCTGCTGCATACCTCGTTGGACAGCACCATGAACACCGAGAAAGCACGCGCGGTCGGTGCCAATGATGTGCTCACCAAGTTCTCCGCTGTCGATTTGAGCAAAGCGCTGTTGCGCGCCTTCCAGCAGCTGGCCTGACTATTCGGGCCGGCAGTTGGACAGGTCGCGGAAGGCACGTCCTATCGCTCAGGGGGCTCCGCATCAGCAACGCATCGTGGGGCATGGGCGGGCCGAATAAGCTCGACCGAGGGGCATCAGTCAGCGGCCGGCGCCCCTTTGCTCTTCCGACTACTCGTTTCACAGCCCGGGTTCGAACTCTTCCGGACAAGGGCGGCGGGATGAGCAGGCTGCAGAAACAAGAAAGCCCGCACAGGGCGGGCTTCTTGGGGTGTTTCGTAGACAGCTTGAGACTGCTAGAAACTGGGATTTGGTCGGAGAGACAGGATTCGAACCTGCGACCTTCTCGTCCCGAACGAGACGCGCTACCAAGCTGCGCTACACTCCGATAGGGCGAAATTGTACTGAAAAACATTTGCTGCACAAGGGGTTAGGCTAAATTTTTTTGCCGGACGAGACGAAAGGATCGGTGCTTTTGTCCCGTCAGGCGTCGGCCCGGGACCAGTCGGCCGAGCGCAGCGACTGCTCAGAACTCGTGGATGGTGCTGACCTGGTCCTTGTTCACTTTGGCGCGCGTGCCGTCGAGTTGCTCGAATTCGTAGAAGCCCGATGCCGCATCGTAGTGTGGCTGGTCCCGAGTCTGCAGTTCGCGGCCATCGTTCAGGGTGATCACCGAGGGCGAGGTGCATCCGGCCAGCGTTGCCAGGCCCAGGGCCAGTAGGATTGCCGGGAAGGTCCGTCGACTCATGGGTGTGCTCCTTGGATGAAATGGCTACCCAGCCTCAGACGAAAGAATGTCGCCAAGGTTCCTTGCTGCAGGATCGTCGGCGCGATCAACCGACACTGTGCACGAGCATGTCCGGCGTATTGAGATTGGCCAGGCGCGGGTCCACGAGTGGGCAGTCGACCGCCACCGGGGCGTGCTCGCGCAGCCAGCGCTGGGGACTGCGCTCGCCGGCCTGCCAGGCGTGCTCCAGCGAGGCGCTCAGGCGGGTCGGGATCAGGCAGAACAACGGTTCCCAGTAATCACCCTGGCGGACGATCACCGGATGCTCGCCGGCCTTGCTCAGCAAGGCCTCGAGCAGGGCCTGGTCGAGGCGCGGGGCGTCGCAGGGCAGAACCAGTAGATGCGCATGCCGGGCCACCTTGAGGCCGGCGCGAATGCCGGCCAGGGGGCCCTGAAAGTCCTGCTGCTCGTCCTGCACCAGATGATCCGCGAACTGGGCGTAGCGCCCGGCGTTGCGGTTGCAGGAGATGATCAGGTCGTCGGTCAGCGGTCTAACCAGGTCGTGCAGCCAGGCGATCAGCGGGCGACCCTGCCACTCGAGCAGGCCCTTGTCGCGCCCGCCCATGCGATGTCCACGGCCCCCGGCGAGCAGCAGCACGGAACAGGGCGGCAGGGCAGTAACGGCGGGCATGGCGAAGCCTCCTGGGACGGGCCTGTGATATAACTTCCGGCATTATCCCCGATAACTGGAAACCTGCCATGAATCACAAGGCCGAGGCGGTATTCGTGCCGCTGAATATCGCCGTGCTGACCGTCAGCGATACGCGCAATCTGGACACCGATACCTCCGGTCAACTGTTCGTCGACCGCCTGCAGGAGGCCGGCCATCGGCTGGCCGCGCGCCAGTTGCTGAAGGACGATCTGTACAAGATCCGCGCCCAGGTCGCCACCTGGATCGCCGCCGACGACGTGCAGGTGGTGCTGATCACCGGTGGTACCGGCTTCACCGGCCGGGACAGTACCCCGGAGGCGGTCAGCTGCCTGCTGGACAAGCAGGTGGATGGCTTCGGCGAGCTGTTCCGGCAGATTTCTGTGGCCGACATCGGTACCTCCACGATGCAGTCCCGCGCCCTGGCCGGCATGGCCAATCGCACCCTGGTGTGCTGCCTGCCGGGCTCGACCAATGCCTGCCGCACCGCCTGGGACGGCATCCTCGCCGAGCAGCTGGATGCGCGCCACCGTCCGTGCAACTTCGTCGCTCACCTGAAGCAGGCGGATGCCTGCGAGAGCCGTGGATGATGTCCAGCGAAAAGCCCGGCCTGTTGCCGGTCGAGGAGGCACTGGCCAAGTTGATGGCGCTGGCCGAGGCGGCGCCGATCACTGAAGTCGAGCGCGTCGCCCTGGCCGAGGCGGATGGCCGGGTGCTGGCCGCGCCGCTGATCGCCGGATTGGACCTGCCTCCCTGGGCCAACAGCGCCATGGACGGATACGCCCTGCGTTTGGCCGACTGGAACGGCGAGCCGCTGCCGGTCAGTCAGCGTATTCAGGCCGGCAATGCGCCGGGGCCGCTGCAGCCGGGCAGCTGTGCGCGCATCTTCACCGGCGCGCCGCTGCCGGCCGGCGCCGATACCGTGGAGATGCAGGAGAATGTCGAGGTCGAAGGCGATGGCCGGGTGCGCTTTTGTGAGCCGCTGAGGCTCGCTCAGAACGTCCGTCCGCAGGGCCAGGAGACCCGGGTCGGTGACCACGTGCTGCCGGCCGGTACGCGCCTGGGGCCGATCGAGCTGGGCCTGGCGGCCTCCCTCGGCGTGGCCGAGCTGGAAGTCCTGCGCCGCCCGCGGGTGGCGGTTGTCTCCACCGGCGATGAACTGGTCGAGCCGGGTTTGCCGCTGGGGCCGGGGCAGATCTACAACAGCAATCGCCGGTTGTTGATCGCCTGGCTGCAACGCCTGGGCTGTGCGGTGGTGGATGGCGGCATCCTCGCCGATGACCTGCAGCAGACTCGCGAGGCCCTGGCCGCGCTGAACGCCGTCGACCTGATCCTGTCCACCGGCGGGGTGTCGGTGGGCGAGGCGGATTTCCTCGGCGTGGCCCTGCGCGAGGAGGGCGAACTGACCCTGTGGAAACTGGCGATCAAGCCGGGCAAGCCGCTCACCTTCGGGCGCTTTCGCGGCGTCCCGGTGCTTGGCCTTCCCGGCAATCCGGCGTCCACCCTGGTCACCTTCGGTCTGTTGGCGCGGCCCTATCTGTTGCGTCGTCTCGGCGTGCGGCGAGTCGAGCCGCTGGGTTTCGCCATGCCGGCCGGTTTCGCCTGGAGCAAGCCGGGCAAGCGCCGCGAGTACCTGCGCGCACGCCTGGAAGGCGGCCGGGTGGTGCCTTATCCGAACCAGAGCTCGGGGGTGCTGCGCAGCGCCGCCTGGGCCGAAGGCATCGCCGAAGTGCTGGAAGGGACCACGCTGGCCGAGGGCGACAGCCTGCGCTTCATTCCGCTGAGCGAGATTCTCGGCTAGCCCGGGAGCTAGGTGTCCGTGCGCCGGCTTTCGCGGAATTCCCCTGGCGTCTGCCCGGTCCAGCTCTTGAAGCTGCGATGGAAGGAGCGTGACTCGGTGAAGCCCAGGTAGCTGGCGATATCCTGGATCGCCAGGTCGCTGCGCAGCAGGTAGTGCTCGGCCAGCTCCTGGCGCAGCTGGTCGAGTATCTGCTGGTAGCTGGTGCCGGCCAGTTGCAGATGGCGCTGCAGGGTACGGACCGTCATGTGGAACTTTTCCGCTACCCGCTCCTTGCGCGGCAGGCCGTCCTTGAGCAGCAGGCGCAGGGCACTCTTGACCCGCTGCGGCAGCGGTTCGTCATCGTCCAGCCCGGCCATCAGGGTCAGCGCGTGTTCCTCCAGGGTGCGCAGCAGGTTGGCGTCAGCCTGGCGCAGGGGCACATCGAGGTACTGCCGCGGCACCACCAGCGCGTTGCACGGTTGGGCAAAGCGCACCGGGCAGCCGAACAGCGCCTGGTATTCGGCCAGGGGGGCGGCGGCCGGCAGGGCATGCTCGAACCAGACCTCGTGCGGCGAGTGATCGGCATCGGCGATCCAGCGTGCGTACAACAGCCAGGAGGCCAGCACGTTCTCCACCATGTGCCGGCGGATCTCCGGGCTCTGGTGGCGGCAGCTCCAGATCAGGCGCACGTGATCCTGCGCCGCCTCGAGGCGACTCACGCCCATGTCACCCACCAGCTTCTCGTAGGGCACGATGCGGCCCATGGCTTCGCCGAGGGTGGCGCAGTTCATGGCGATATAGCCGAGCACGCTCCAGGAACCGGGTTGCACGAAGCGCGCCGAGCGCAGGCCGAACAGTGGGTCGCCCGACAGTTGCAGCAGCTGTGCCAGCAAGCGTTCATGGGTTTCCCCCGGCAGGCGCTTGCCGTTATCGCGCAGCTGCTCGGCGCACAGGCCCACCGCCGCCAGCGCCGGTTCGGTGTCCAGCTCAAGGTGTTCGGCATAGCGCAGGTACTTGAGCAGGGCGGGGACCGAGGTGTAGCCGAGGTTTTCCATGGCGCTTGTGCTTCCGACTGTCTCGATTGGCGATAGGTACTGTCCCGATTCGACAGTGACCCCGGGCGGCGGCTGGCTAGTATAGGCAGCCAACCATACTGATCGGAACATCCACGGGAGAGGCGCATGCGACGTTGGAACGGCTGGGGCGAGGAAACGACCGAGGTGGAGCTGCCGGCCCATGGCCAGGACTTTCTTGGCGAGTTGGTGGGGCCGGGTCAGAGGCTCGCCGATGCCAGCCTCGAGCAGGTGCTGGCCCAGGTGCCGGCCAGCCGCCTGCCGGCGCATCCGCTGATCAGCCTGGACCCCGAGGAGCGCCTGCGCCACGCCCGTGGCCAGAGCCTGCCGGACTGGCTGGCGATGCGTTCCGGCGCGTTCGGCGTGTTCCCCGATGGCGTCGCCTACCCGGAAAGCGCCGAGCAGGTTCGCGAGCTGTTGGCCTGGGCCCGCCAGCAGGATGCGTTGCTGATTCCCTATGGCGGCGGCACCTCGGTGGCCGGTCATATCAACCCGCAGGCCAGCGCCAGGCCGGTGCTGACCCTGTCGCTGGAGCGCATGAACCGCCTGCTGGAAATAGACGAGGAAAGCCTGATCGCCACCTTCGGTCCCGGCGCCAACGGCCCCCAGGTCGAGAGTCAGTTGCGCGCCCGCGGCTACACCCTCGGTCACTTTCCCCAATCCTGGGAGTTGTCGACCCTCGGCGGCTGGGTGGCTAGCCGTTCAAGTGGCCAGCAGTCGCTGCGCTACGGGCGCATCGAGCAATTGTTCGCCGGCGGTCGTCTCGAGACCTTCGCCGGCACCCTGGAAATCCCCTGTTTTCCCGCCTCGGCCGCCGGCCCCGACCTGCGGGAGATGGTCATGGGCTCGGAGGGGCGTTTCGGCATCATCTCCGAGGTCAAGGTGCGCATCAGTCGCCTGGCCGAGCAGGAGCGGTTCTACGCGGTGTTCATGCCCGACTGGCCGCGGGCCCTGGCGGCCATCCGCACCCTCACCCAGGCGCGCGTGCCGCTGTCCATGCTGCGCTTGTCCAACGCTATCGAGACTCGCACCCAACTGGCCCTGGCCGGCCATCCGCGGCAGATCGCCTGGCTGGAGAAGTACCTGGCCCTGCGCGGTGCCGGCGAGGGCAAGTGCATGCTGACCTTTGGCGTGACCGGCAGTCGCGCGCAGAACGCCGCCTCGTTGAAGCAGGCGAAGAAGCTGTTGAAGGGCTTCGGCGGGGTCTTCACCGGCACCCTGCTGGGGCGGAAGTGGGCGCAGAACCGCTTCCGCTTCCCCTACCTGCGCCACGGCCTGTGGGGCGCAGGCTACGCGGTGGACACCCTGGAAACCGCCACCGACTGGAGCAACGTCGACACCCTGCTGAACAAGGTCGAAGCCAGCCTGCGCGACGGCCTGGTCGAGGAGGGCGAACGGGTGCACGTGTTCACCCACCTGTCCCACGTCTACGGCGAGGGCTCGAGCATCTATACCACCTATGTGTTCCGCCCCGGCGCCAGCTACGAGCAGGCCATGGCCCGCTGGCAGCGACTCAAGCAGGCCGCCAGCCAGACCATCGTCGAGAACCGCGGCACCATCAGCCACCAGCATGGTGTCGGCCGCGACCACGCGCCCTACCTGGCCGCCGAGAAGGGCGAACTGGGCATGGCGGCGCTGCAGGCGCTGTCCGCCCACTTCGACCCGGAGCGCCGCCTGGCGCCCGGCGTGCTGCTCGAGGAATGACCATGCCAGCCTGGAATGCCGCCTGGCGCGAGCGCGCGTTGCCCGAGTTGGCGGCCCGTGACTGGGATCTGATTGTGGTCGGCGGCGGCATCTGCGGCGCCGGCATCCTCCATGAGGCGGCGCGGCGCGGCTGGACGTGCCTGCTGCTGGAGCAGCGCGACTTCGCCTGGGGCACTTCCAGCCGCTCGTCGAAGATGGTCCACGGCGGCTTGCGCTACATCGCCAAGGGCCAGCTCGCGTTGACCCGCGATTCGGTGCGCGAGCGTCAGCGCCTGCTGCGCGAGGCGCCCGGGCTGGTCGAGCCACTGAGTTTCCTGATGGCCCATTATCGCGGCGAGTTCCCGGGCCCCAGGCTGTTTGGCGGGTTGCTGGCGCTCTACGACGCGATGGCCGGCAAGCGCAACCACCTGTATTACCCGTTGCAGCAGTTGCGCTATCTGGCGCCGGGCCTCAAGGAAGCGGGTCTGCTCGGAGGCACGCGTTTCTTCGATGCGGTGACCGACGATGCCCGCCTGGTCATGCGCGTGCTCGGTGAGGCGCGCGGCGAAGGCGGTGAGGCGCTCAATGGCGTGCGGGTGATCGAGTTGCTGCGCGAGCAGGGGCGGGTGGTCGGCCTGCGTGCCGAGGATCGGGAAACCGGCCGGCGCTTCGACTTTCATGGCCGCGCCGTGGCCCTGGCCACCGGCGCCTGGGCCGAACGCCTGCGCAGCCCGCGCGGGCAGGAGCACGTGCGCCCGCTGCGCGGCAGTCACCTGCTGCTGCCGGCCTGGCGTTTGCCGGTGGCCCATGCCTTCAGCTTCATGCACGCAGCGGATCGCCGGCCGGTGTTCGTCTTCCCCTGGGAGGGCGCCACCGTGGTCGGCACCACCGACCTGGATCATCGCCAGTCGCTGGATCAGGAGGCGCGGATCAGTGGCGAGGAACTGGACTACCTGCTGGCCGCCTGCGCCCAGCAGTTTCCCGCGGCACGCATCACCGGCGCCGATGTGTTGTCCACCTGGGCCGGGGTGCGGCCGGTGGTCGGCGACGGCGAGTCCGGCCGCAGGCCCTCCGACGAGACGCGCGAACATGTGCTCTGGGTCGAGCCCGGCTGCGTGACCCTGGCCGGCGGCAAGCTCACCACCTTCCGCCTGCTGGCCCTGGAGGTGCTGCGCGCCTGTGCCGACTTCGTCGGCCGGCCCCTGGTGGAAGACGATGGCGCGCTGTTCGGGCCCTGCGTCGCGCCGGCGCTGGCGCAGTTGAGTCCGGCGCTGCAGAGACGCCTGAGTGGCCGCTACGGTCGCGAGCTGCCGGGCTTGCTGGAGGTGCTGGCGGAAGTCGGCTGCGAGTGCCTGCCCGGTACCCAGACCCTCTGGGCCGAGCTGGCCTGGGCGGCGCAAGGCGAGCTGGTGCTGCATCTCGACGATCTGCTGCTGCGCCGCACGCGCATCGGGCTGTTGCTGCCGGGCGGCGCCGGCGCGCAGCTGCCGCGTATCCGCCAGCTGTGCCAGGCGCGCCTTGGCTGGGATGACGCCCGCTGGGGGCAGGAGGAGCGCGACTACCTGGCGCTCTGGCGTGCCTGTTATAGCCTGCCGGAGCCGATTGCGGCGCCGGCTCCGATCATCAACCCATAACCTGGGGACTGCACCTTGAGCGAGCAAAGCTACCTGCTGGCCATCGATAACGGCACCCAGAGCGTGCGTGCCCTGCTGTTCGACCTGCAGGGCAACCTGGTCGGCAAGGGCAAGGTGGAACTGCAGGCCTACTATTCGACGGAGCCGGGCTGGGCCGAGCAGGACCCGGAGTACTACTGGGCCAGCCTGGGGGAGGCCTGCCAGCGCCTGTGGCAGCAGGTGGACATCGACCGCAGTCGGATCAGGGGCGTGGCGCTGACCACCCAGCGTGGCACCCTGATCAATGTCGACGAGGCCGGGCAGCCCCTGCGCCCGGCCATCCTCTGGCTCGACCAGCGCCGCGCCGAGGTGCGGGGCCGGATCAAGGGACTGTGGGGCTGGCTGCTCAAGCTGGCCCGGGCCGAGGACGCGGTGGCGCACTTTCGCGCCCAGGCCGAGGTCAACTGGATCGCCCAGCAGCAGCCAGAGATCTGGGCCAGGACCCACAAGGTACTGCTGCTGTCCGGTTTTCTCAGCCACCGGCTCTGCGGTCGTTTCGTCGATTCGCTGGCCTGCTGCGTTGCCTACCTGCCGTTCGACTACAAGCACCTGCGCTGGGCCGCGCCCAGCGACTGGAAATGGCAGGCGATGCCGGTGCGCCGCGAGCAATTGCCGGAGCTCTACGAACCGGGCCAGCAGTTGGGCCACATCAGCGCCGAAGCCAGCCGCCATACCGGAATTCCCGAGGGCTTGCCGCTGATCGCCGCCGGCGCCGACAAGGCCTGCGAGGTCCTCGGTGCCGGCGGGGTCGAGCCGCATATCGCCTGCCTGTCCTATGGCACCACTGCGACCATCAACACCACCCGGCGCGAGTACCTGGAAACCACACCGCTGATTCCGCCCTATCCCTCGGCGATTCCCGGCCACTTCAACACCGAGGTGATGATCTACCGCGGCTTCTGGATGGTCAGCTGGTTCAAGCGGGAGTTCGGCCTGCATGAACTGCAGCGGGCCGGGGCGGCGGGCGTGGAGCCCGAGGTGCTGTTCGACGAGCTGGTCAACTCGGTGCCGCCCGGCTCCATGGGGCTGATGCTGCAGCCCTACTGGTCGCCGGGCATACGCGAGCCGGGGCTGGAGGCCAAGGGCTCGATCATCGGCTTCGGCGATGTGCACACCCGGGCGCACCTCTATCGTGCCATCCTCGAGGGGCTGGCCTACGCCCTGCGCCAGGGCAAGGAGCGCATCGAAAGCCGCTCGGGGAGCAAGATCACCCGCCTGCGTGTGTCCGGGGGCGGCTCGCAGAGCGATGCGGCGATGCAGCTGACGGCCGATATCTTCGGGCTGCCGGCCGAGCGGCCGCACACCTACGAGACCTCCGGGCTGGGAGCGGCCATCGATTGCGCGGTGGGGCTCGGCCTGTATCCCGACTTTCCCACGGCGATCCAGGCGATGACCCGGGTGGGGCGGGTTTTCCAGCCCGATCCGTCGGCTCGTCGCCTCTATGAGCGTCTTTATCTGGAGGTTTACCTGCAGATGTACAAGCAGCTCAGGCCGTTGTACCTTCGCATCCGTGCCATTACCGGTTATCCGGCCTAGTCGTCCAGGCCCCTCGCGCAGGCGCCGCGGGCCAGCAATGCCCTGCCGGCGGTCGCCCATCTATCCTGCAGTACACGGAAGTGTGCCGCCGGGCAAACCTAGGCCTGCCCGGCACGAGCTGGCGTGGCGAACGAGGGCGGCTCGACTAAGGTAGTACGGGAAGGTGATGCGCAAAGCTGCGTACGATCAAAAGCAACGCGCTTAGAACGCCAGCAACAATAAAAAGAGATCGAAAGGAAGGCCCGCTTGAAAGTACTGATAGTCGACGACTCGGCCATGTCGAGAAAACTGGTGATGAAGGCATTGCCTGACGAGTTGAAGGCGGAGGTGACCCAGGCCGCCAACGGTCAGGAGGCGCTGGACGCCTACCATGCCGGGCACGCGGAGGTGATCTTCCTCGATCTGACGATGCCGGTCATGGACGGCTTCCACACCCTCGAGCAGCTCAAGTGCGAAGACGCTAACGCGGTGGTCATTGTCATCAGCGCGGATATTCAGCCGCAGGCCCAGCAGCGTGTGCGTGAGCTCGGCGCGGCGGCCTTCGTCAAGAAGCCGATCACGCCCGAAGCCATGCAGGTGGCGCTGCGCCAGATAGGGTTGATCTAGATGAACAGTCGATTGACAGGTCTGAGCGAAGATCAGCGCGATGCCTTGCAGGAGCTGATGAACGTGGCGATGGGGCAGGGCGCCGACCGCCTGGCGCGCCTGACCGAGACCTTCGTCACCTTGTCCGTGCCGCGGATTCATCCGGTCGGCGTGGCCAATTCGGCATTGCTGGAGCAGCTGATGCTCGCCAGCCAGCCGGTGATCATTACCCGCCAGTCCTTTCTCGGCCGCCTGCGTGGCGAAGTGATCGTGTGTTTCGGCGAGAATGGCGCCGACCAGCTGGCCGGCCTGATGGGCTATGAAGCCGGCGACAAGGGCGCTGTTCGAGATGAGCTGGTACTGGACGTCACCAATATCCTCACCGGTGCCTGTATCAATGGACTGGCGCAGCAGGTTGAGATGAAGGTCAGCTACGGCTCGCCTTCGCTGTTCTCCCGCGGTCGCTCACTGCAGGAGGTCCTGGGTAGCCAGGAGTTCCAGGATCACCAGGCATTGGTGCTTGAGATTCACTTCGAGGTCGCAACTCACAGCTTCTATTGCGATTTGCTGGTGTGCATCACCGAGGACTCGGTAGACACCGTCATCGGGCTGATCGACCAGCTGCTCAGCGACATCTGAAGGCAAGCAGGAACGAATTTGTGATGAGCATCGTGACTGAGGAATTGCAGCAGTCGGATCTGCGGGCAGTGCTGCAGAACATCAACCTCGGCGTGTTATTGCTCGACAGTGATTGCCGGGTGGTGTTCTGGAACGACTTCATGGTGCTGAACAGTGGCCAGGACGGCGCCGATGTGGTTGGCCAGTTGCTGTTCGACGTCTGTCCCGAGTTGCCGCGGCTGTGGTTGCAGAAGAAGGTCGATGCCGTATTCGCCTTGCAGAACCTGGCATTCACCTCCTGGCAGCAGCGCCCCTACCTGTTCAGCTTCTCCGGCAGCCGGCCGATCACCGGCCAGGCCGAGGCGATGTACCAGAACTGCACCTTTTCCCCGGTGCTGGATGCCGAGGGCAGCGTCAAGTTCGTCTGCCTGACGATTGCCGACGCTACCGAAACCGCCACCCAGCATCTGCAATTGGAGCGCCTCAATCAGTTGCTGCAGGCGGAGAAGGACGAGCAGGCTCGGCTGATTCGCAAGCTCGAAGATACCCAGGCGCAGTTGCTGCAGTCGGAGAAGATGGCCGCCATCGGTCAGCTGGCAGCCGGCGTCGCGCATGAGATCAACAACCCGGTCGGCTATGTGTATTCCAACTTCAGCAGCCTGCAGGGCTATGTCGGTGACCTGTTCGCTCTGATCGACGCCTATCAGCAGGCGGCCCAGCAACAGGATGCCGCTTTCCGCGCGGTGCTGGAGGAGATCAACCGCAAGCTCGACTACGAGTTCGTGCGCGAGGACATGGCGGATCTGGTGAAGGAATCGCGCCAAGGCCTGGAACGGGTCAAGCAGATCGTGCAGGACCTGCGTGATTTCTCCCATATCGATTCGGGGGACTGGCAACCCGCCGACCTGCACAAGGGGCTCGACAGTACGCTCAATGTGATCTGGAACGAGATCAAGTTCAAGGCCGAAGTGATCAAGTCCTATGGCGAGTTGCCGATGATCGAGTGTCTCGGCTCCCAGCTCAATCAGGTGTTCATGAACCTGATCGTCAATGCCGCCCACGCCATCGAGAAGCAGGGCACCATCTGGCTGGAGACTGGATGCCAGGACGACTGGGCCTTCGTGCGGGTGCGCGACAACGGCGTCGGCATCGCACCGCAGCATGTCAGTCGGCTGTTCGAGCCGTTCTTTACCACCAAGCCGGTGGGCCAGGGCACCGGGCTTGGCCTGTCCGTTTCCTACAGCATCGTTGACAAGCACCACGGCCGGCTGGAGGTCGCAAGCGAGCTGGGCCAGGGCTCTACGTTCACCGTCTGGCTGCCAGTGCGCCAGCCTCAGCCTCAGCCGCAGGGCGGCGGCGACAGCCCTGTATCCGAGCGGTGACTCGCTGGCGATTCCGGGCACTGTCCGGGGAGCCTGGCTGAACTCGGCAGGACCCGGTAGGGGGCGATGCACCTGAGGTGGCTTCAGTTGCGCCTTGTCCGGCCGATACCCCAGCAGTAGCCTCGCTCGACAAATCTTAGGAGTACGCAATGGCCGGCATTCTCGACACGGTCGATCAACGCACCCAGCTGGTGGGTGAGAATCGCCTGGAAATCCTGATGTTCCGGCTGTCGGGTCGGCAGATGTTCGCGATCAACGTGTTCAAGGTGCAGGAAGTCCTGCAGATGCCCAGGTTGACGCTGATGCCGCATCGTCACCGCTGCGTCTGTGGTGTGATCAGTTTGCGTGGCCAGACCTTGCCGGTGATCGACTTGTCGCAAGCCATCGGCATGCGCCCGCTGCTCCCGGATGAGCGCAGCACCATCATCGTCACCGAATACAACCGCTCGGTGCAGGCGTTTCTGGTGGGTGGGGTCGACCGCATCATCAACCTGAACTGGGAAGCCATCCTGCCGCCCCCCGGCGGCGCCGGGCGCCAGCACTACCTGACGGCCATCACCAAGGTCGAGGAGCAGCTGGTGGAGATCATCGATGTCGAGAAGGTGCTCGCCGAAATCGTCCCCTACAGCGCGAAGATATCCAGCGAGCGCCTGAGCGATCCGTTACTGGCGCGGGCCCGCGGCCGCGAGGTGCTGCTGGTGGATGATTCCAGTGTGGCGGTGGCTCAGCTGCGCGATACCCTGTCGCAACTCGGGATGAAGATGCACGTGGCGACCGACGGCCTGAAGGGGCTGCGCCTGCTTCAGCAGTGGGCGGATGCCGGGCAGGTGCTGAGCGACAAACTGCTGATGGTATTCACCGATGCGGAGATGCCGGAGATGGACGGCTATCGCTTGACCACGGAGATCAGAAAGGATTCGCGCCTGAAGGATCTGTATGTGGTGCTGCACACCTCGCTGTCCGGCAGCTTCAACGAGGCCATGGTGAAGAAGGTCGGCTGCGACAACTTTCTCTCCAAGTTCCAGCCGGACAAGTTGGTCGAGGTGATCCGCGAGCGCCTGCTGCGTGACCAGCCGGACGCCTAGGGCTGTCGCTCGAGGCCTTGGCGCAGCCGTTCGACGCGTTGCCGGTTGACGCCGAAATCGGTATGGCCGAGGCGAGACGCCGAGCGCACATCGACCTTCTGCTCGCCGACCAGGAACTCCACGTCGTCGATGAAACGCAGCAAGCGGCTGCGGAACTCGGCGCGCAGGTAGCCGTCGCGCTGTTCCACCAGGCGTGCCCGCGGCTCCTGATCGAGCAGTGTGACCAGGCGTTCCTGAGTCTGTCTCGGGTTACCCCGCAGGGGCAGGGGCTCGACTCGCCACTGCCCCTCGGGCGCCTGGCTGCTGACACAGTTGGGCGAATCGGGGCAGGGCGCCAGGCGGCCATCGCCTGCGCCGAGCTGGGCCGGCGTGCCGGCGCTGCAGGCGGCGAGCTGAACCAGCGCTGCCAGGCAGGCCGCGGGCTTGTAGGTGCGCCGGCATGCTCGTATAAGGGCGTTTTGCCGAAGGGAAAGCTGGCTCATGCTACGTCTCACTGGGTTGTACCGTTATCCGCTCAAGTCGGCGATTGCCGAGTCCCTGCTTGAGGCTCGAGTGGATGCCCTGGGGATTCTGGGGGATCGTCGCTGGATGGTAGTCGATGCGGCCGGCGGACGCTTCCTGACCCAGCGCTTGCTGCCGCAGATGACTCAGCTGAATGCCCGCTGGCAGGGCCAGGCGCACTTGCTGCTCAGCGCGCCGGGGATGGCCGACCTGCTGGTTGCATTGCCCGGTAAGCAGGCCGAACTGCGGGGCGTGACCATCTGGCGCGACAGCCTGCAGGTGCCGGATGCCGGCGACGCCGCGGCGCGCTGGCTGAGTCGGCTGCTGGGGCGCGCCTGCCGCCTGGTGCAGATTCCCGAAGCGCGTGCTCGGCAGGTCGATGCCGCCTATGCCGAGGTCGGCGACAAGGTGGCGTTCGCCGATGGTTTCCCGCTGTTGTTGATCGGTCAGGGTTCGCTGGATGACCTGTCCGCGCGGGTGGGTCGTGCGCTGGAGATGCTGCGCTTTCGACCCAACCTGGTGGTCGAGGGCGCGGCGCCCTATGCCGAAGACGACTGGAAACGCATTCGCATAGGCAGCCTGGAGTTTCGCGTGGTCAAGGCCTGCTCGCGTTGCATCATGACCACCCTCGACCCGCGCAGCGGCGAGCGCAGCGCCGATCGCGAGCCGCTGGCCACCTTGCAGCGCTATCGCGAGCGCGATGGAGAGGTGTATTTCGGCCAGAACCTGATTGCCGGCGGCAGCGGCGCGCTGACGCTGGGCATGCCGATCGAGGTCCTCGAGTAGGTCTGGGGCGCGCGCCAGCCCCGGAGCTGCCGCTTATTGATCGTCGAAGTAGCGCTCGTGCCAGCCGATCAGCGGCTGCGGTGCGTTGAGCTTCTCACCGTAGATCACCGAGTACGACAGCACGTTCTGCACGTATTGGCGGGTTTCGTCGAAGGGGATGTTCTCGATCCACACGTCGTAGGCCAGGTGGTCGGCGCCGCGCAGCCACTGGCGAACGCGCCCCGGGCCGGCATTGTAGGCGGCGGAGGCGAGCACCCGGTTGCCCTTGAACTGACCGTAGATCTGGCTCAGGTAGGCGGCGCCGAGCTGGATATTGACCTCCGGGCGGTAGGCCAGCTGGGGCGAAGACAGCGGAATGCCGAAGCGCTTGGCGGTTTCCTTGGCCGTGGCCGGCATCAACTGCATCAGCCCCATGGCGCCGACCGGTGATCGGGCATCGGCCATGAACGCGCTTTCCTGGCGGGTGATGGCGAACACCCAGCTGGAGTGCAGGCCGCGCTTCTTCGCCTCGCCGGTCATTTCGGCGCGGTGGGCCATGGGGAAGCGCACTTCGAGGTCGTCCCAGTACTGCGCCTGGCTGATGGTGCGGATGGCCGGGAAGTACCAGCCCCGGTCGTAGGCCAGGCGTGCCTGGGCGACCAGCTCTTCACGGCTGAACAGGCGGCTGACGTGGTACCACTCGCGGCGGCCGTCGACGATCTGGCCGCGGGCGTGGAATTCCAGGGCGCGACGGATGCCGGCGGCGTTGCGCACTCTTTCCAGGGTTTTGCTGTCGAGGGCCAGGGGCTTGTTGTTCAGGTGGTAGGGCGCCTTGACCTGATCGGCGGCCATGAAGCCGTAGAAGTCGCGCTCCTTGGCCAGTCCCTGATAGAGCGCCAGGGGCTCTTTGTTGTTGGGTTGGGCCAGCTGCAGGCTGCGCGCCTGCCAGTAGCGCCAGCGGCTGGTCTGTGCCAGGTCGGCGGGCATCTGCCGGGTCAGCTGGTGCGCGTCGCTCCAGCGGCCCAGGCGCAACAGCAGGCGAGCGCGCCACTCGCTGACGGTATTGTCGCGCAGCTGCGGGTCGTATTTGGCCATCACCTCGAGGGCGCGAGCGTCGAAGCGCTTCGCCAGGGTCAGGCCGATCTCCCTAGCTATCGCCACCTTTTCCTCGTTGGAGAAGTGCATGCGCTGGGCGTAGCCGTCGAGCAGGCTCAGCGCCTTCTCCGGGTCCTGGCGAGCCAGGCGGCGCAGGCCCAGGCCGACCACGTCGGCCATGGCCCAGTCGGCTGGTGCGAAACGGCCTGACTGGCTGAGCAGCTGTGGCTTCTGCGCCACCTCGACCAGCAACTCACCGTGCTTGGCCAGCTTCGGCAAGGACTTGCTCAGGTACTTGGCCAGGCCATAGTTGCGCGCTTCGGCGGCGAGCTTGGCCCGCTGCCAGCGCTTCTTTTCGGTGAGCTGGCCGGCGGCCTCCCAGCGGGCGAACAGGCGGTCACAGGCTTCGGGCTGGGATTTGCCGACCAGCCAGAGCTGTTCCGCGGTGGCATAGCCGGCCTCGGTCAGGCCGTGGCCGAGTTGGTACTGGCCGTAGAGGCAGTCCAGTTCGGTGAAGTTAAGCGTTGGGTCGTAGTGCTTGATGAAGGTCTGCCATTCGCCGCGTTCGGCCAGCCAGCGCAGCCAGCGCAGCTTCATCCAGCTGGCCTGGGGCAGGTCGCCGTGCTCGATGAGGAATTTCTCGATCTCCTGGTTGCTGGCCGATTTCAGCCGGGCGGTCAGCTCGTCGTAGGCCAGGTAGGGCTCCAGTGGGTAGTCGCGCAGGGCGCTGGCGTAGCGTCGATAGGGCTCGCTGTTGCCCTTGGCCAGTGCGCGCTTGGCCTCGTCGTAGTACTGGCGCTGCTGCTCCAGGCTGGCGGCTTGGGCCGAGGCGAGTGTGGCGACGGAGAGGCTGAAACAGGACAGCAAGAGAAGCAGGCGACCGCGCATGACACTTCCGGGATGGCTATGTGGGTGGGCGCCGGTAATGTCGACGCTGAACGCCGTTAGCTTAGCCTTTTGCTCGGTGGCGAAGAAAGGGCGACCGCCGACTGGCGGGCGAATCGAAATTGCCCGCAACCCTCGGGTGTATCTCGGTTAGAATGCGCGCCCAGTTTTTGTCGGAGTCCAACGCTTCGACAAGTCAGTTTTGTGCTGATAATGGGCGCAAAAGTCTGGAATTGACGCATAAGTCGACCTGCGGTCGTGGCGCTTCCGGATGCATAGCCGCCCGTACAGCACCAGTCGTATCGTCGAGGCGTGCCATGACCCTGCTCAAGTTCACCGATGTTTCCTTGGCCTATGGCGCCATGCCGCTGCTGGACAAGGTGTCCTGGCAGATCGGCCGTGGTGAGCGGGTGTGCATCATTGGCCGTAACGGTACCGGCAAGTCCAGCCTGCTGCGTCTGGTCAAGGGCGATCAGCATGCCGATGACGGCGAGATCTGGCGCGCGCCGGGGCTGAAGATCGGCGAGTTGCCGCAAGAGCTGCCGCGTGCCGACGAGCGCAGCGTATTCGATGTGGTCGCCGAAGGCCTCGACGGCGTCGGCGCCTTGCTTGCCGAGTACCACCATCTGAGCCAGAACATCCGCAGCGACGCCGACCTGGACAAGCTGATGCACGTCCAGCAGGACCTCGAGGCGCGTGATGGCTGGCGCTTGCAGCAGCTGGTCGAGAGCACCCTGAGCCGCCTGCAGCTGCCGGCCGACAAGACCCTGGCCGAGCTGTCCGGTGGCTGGCGCCGCCGCGTGCTCTTGGCCCAGGCGCTGGTATCCGAGCCGGACCTGCTGCTGCTGGACGAGCCGACCAACCACCTGGACATCGGTGCCATCGCCTGGCTGGAGGAGGCGCTGCTCGGTTTCAACGGCGCAGTGCTGTTCATCACCCACGACCGTGCCTTCCTGCAGAACCTGGCCACGCGCATCCTCGAGCTGGATCGCGGCGGCCTGATCGACTGGAACGGCGACTACGCCAGCTTCCTGGTGCACAAGGAGCAGCAATTGGCCGCCGAGGAAACCGCCAACGCGCTGTTCGACAAGCGCCTGGCCCAGGAAGAGGTGTGGATTCGTCAGGGCATCAAGGCGCGGCGCACCCGCAACGAGGGTCGGGTGCGGGCGCTCAAGGCGATGCGCGCCGAGCGCAGCGAGCGGCGTGAGCGTCAGGGCAAGGCGAATATCCAGCTGGATGTCGCGGAAAAGTCCGGCAAGCAGGTGATGGTGGTCGAGCACGTCAGCTTCGCCCATCCGGACGGGCCCAAGCTGATCGATGATTTCTCCATGGTCCTGCAGCGCTCCGACCGTATCGGTCTGCTGGGCGCCAACGGCACCGGCAAGACCACGCTGCTGAAGTTGCTGCTGGGCGACCTGCAGCCCACTGCAGGCAAGATCGAGGTCGGTACCCGCCTGGAGGTGGCCTATTTCGATCAGCTACGTCATCAGCTGGAACCGGAAAAGACGGTGATCGACAACGTCGCCGAAGGCCGCGACTTCATTACCATCGATGGCCAGAATCGCCATGTGTTGAGCTACCTGGGCGACTTCCTGTTCAGCCCGCAGCGCGCGCGGACGCCGGTCAAGGCGCTTTCCGGCGGCGAGCGGGCGCGTCTGCTGCTGGCCAAGCTGTTCAGCAAGCCGGCCAACCTGCTGGTGCTGGACGAACCGACCAACGACCTCGATGTGGAGACCCTGGAACTGCTGGAAGAGGTGCTGCTGACTTTCCCGGGCACCGTGCTGATGGTCAGTCACGATCGGGCCTTCCTCGACAACGTGGTAACCAGCACCCTGGTGTTCGAAGGCGAAGGGCGCGTGCGCGAGTACGTCGGCGGCTATCAGGACTGGCTGCGCCAGGGCGGTTCGGCGCGCCTGCTCGGGGTGGGCGAGAGCAAGGCTGGCAAGGCCGAGCTGGCCTCGGCGGTGGTCGCGCCTGCGCCGGCCGCGGCGGAGCCAGACGCGCCGGTGGCCGCGAAGAAGAAGCTCAGCTACAAGCTACAGCGTGAGCTGGAGGCGATTCCCGGGCAGATCGATGCGCTGGAGATGCAGATCGCCACGTTGCAGGAGCGTGTGGGCGATCCGGCCTTCTACCAGAAGCCGGCGGAGGAAACCGCCGCGGCCCTGGCTCAGTTGCAGGCGTTGCAAGATGAACTGGATCAGGTTTTGGAGCGATGGGCCGAACTGGAAGGCTAAAAACGTCGACAATGCGACCGAAATCCCTCAAACAGAACCTTTAGAAGTCTGGCGGAGCAAGGCATGGCCATCGAGTACCGGATCACTCTCGACGACAATCACGAGTTCAGCTATCGCATCGAGCTGGAGCGCGCCTATGAACCCGAGCAGGCCCAGGCCGCGCCGGGCTGGACGCGCCTGGGGCATCAGCAGTGCAGCAACTGTCCGCTGAGTCGCGAGACTTTCAGCCATTGCCCGGCGGCAGTGGACCTGTACCGGGTGATCGAGGATTTTCAGGGCCTGCCGGCCTTCAAGAAAGCCACGGTCTGGGTGCGCACGCCAGAGCGCGAGTACACCAAGCACGCGGGTCTGGAGGAAGGCCTGCGGGCGCTGCTCGGGGTGATCATGGCAACCAGTGCCTGTCCGGTGCTGGGCAAGCTGCGGCCGATGGCGCAGAACCACCTGCCATTTGCCAGTAACCAGGAGTTCATCCTGCGCGCCTTCTCGCTGTACCTGGCGCGACAGTACTTCAACTTCCGTGAGGGCCGTCATGCCGACTGGGAGCTCAAGGGGCTGGTGCGCATGTTCCAGCAGTTGCAGCTGGTCAATCAGGCGTTCTGGCAGCGAATTCACGACACCTGCAAGGGCGACTCGAATCTGAAGGCCTTCCTGACCTTCTTCTCCATGTCCTCGAGCATGACCTATTCGCTGGAAACCCAGTTGCAGAAAATTCGCCCGCAGGTGATGAGCGCCGGCGACAGTTTCGAGTAAGGGGCGGATGACGCGGCTGGTGTCATCCGCCTGCGGCTGCGTTTATTCGGCCTTCTTCAGGCGCACGGCGAGCACGTCGCAGGGGGCACCATGCAGTACGTCGTTGGCGGTGGAGCCCAGCAAGAGCGCCAAGCCGTGACGACCATGGCTGCCGACCATGATCAGGTCGCAGCCTTGCTCTTCGGCCAGGCGATGGATCTCCTGGCGCGGCTGGCCGTAGGCCAGGTGGCGCTGGTCGGTGCCGAGCTTCGGGTATTTGCCGGCGAAGCTGTCCAGGCGTTCACGTGCTTGGTCGAACTGCTGCTGTTGCAGCATGGACAGGTCCATCGGCACATCACCGCCAAAGGCCATGGCCATGGGTTCGACGACATGCACCACGGACAGCTTGGCGTGGCTGCTGGCGGCCAGCGTCTGTGCACGTTGCATGACCGGGTCGCATTCCTCGGTCAGATCGACGGCGACCAGGATGTGCTGGTAGGGCATGGGGTGACTCCTTAGAGGTCAGGCGATGAAAGTAAGTATGACTGCATTGGAAACGGATGACAGGCTTTTGCCTGCGAGATAGACCTTATGTCCCTGTGGATAGCGTTGTTGCTCCTCGCCTGTGTGCTGAGTCCGCTGACCTGGCTGATTCCATCGCGGCTTCAGCGCGGGCAGATGGATGTGCGCCTGCAGGCGCGCCGGATGGGGCTGGCGATGCAGTTGTCGCGCCAGCAATGGCCGCACTGGCTGGCGACGGAGCCGCCGGGCGCCTGTGCCCAGTATCATCTGGGGCGCCGCCGCGGGCAGCGAGACAGTTGGTGCTACTGGCAGGCCGAGCCGGGGCAGTGGCTGAACCAGTGGCGCGAGCCTTGTGCTGAAGAGGCCCTGGCCGAGCAGCTCGCCAGGTTGCCGGCAGATGTCTTCAAGGCCGAGGCCACGCCACAGATGGTCGCGCTGTGTTGGGGCGAGCGGGGGCAGGGCGATGCGCTGCAGAAAGTCTTCGACTTCCTGCAGGCGCGCGCCTGACGGATAAAGAAAAGCCCGGCGCAAGCACCGGGCTGGGAAAGTGGCCAGGCAGGCCGGAAAGATCGAATGCGGCACTCCGGGGGCTGCCCGAGCTAGGACTGGCTGGCCGCGTATTCGGCCGAGACGCGCTCCAGTCCCTCGATGATGCTGTCTGAGTATTTATTGACTAGGAAGGGCACGCTGTTCTCGTTGTAGTTCATCAGCGAGCGCTCGATATAGCGCCATTTGGTGCTGATCCCGCTCAGGGTCTGCTTGATCTGCGTGCTGTTCTGCGCGGTCTGCTCCATCACTGCCAGCTGCGCGGCGAACTGAGTGACCATCTCCTCGATAGGACGCACTTCGCCACCGCCCATGAAGGTTGCTCCCACCGAGGCGCTGCGCAAGGCGTAATCCACCGCAATCTCCTGCATCAGCAGGCTCTGCTCACGGCTCTGCTGGGTCAGGGCGGCGACCTGCTGGCCGCTCTCCTGCTGAATCTTGTTGTACAGCTCCAGGCACAGGGCCATCAGTTGTCGATTCTCCGCGGCCAGGTCGGCCACCGGCTGCAGGTCGGTATAGCCCTGTGTCCTCAGCGTGCCGACCAGTCGTTCGAGGTCGCCTTGGTAGTCGGTCCATTGCTGGGTGAGCTGCGCGCGCAAGGCCTTGGAACCTTCGCCTGGCATATCGCTCAGCGCCTCGAGGCGTGTATTGGCCTCGTTCAGCGACTGGCCGATCATGCGCGCGTAACGCTGATCGCCTTCCATACCGTTGTACATGTAGAAGTCGCCCAGGGTTTTCTGCGCGGCCAGTCTCAGCTGATGCAGGTCAAGCAGGCTGCGGGCGGCGTCGGTGGCGTGGCCAGGTGGGCTGAACAGGGCAATGCTGGTGGCGAGCAGGGCGCTCAGGGAAATGGCAAGCAGGCGGCTCGACATAGGGGCTCCGTGTGTCCCCTCAATCGGGGTACCTATTATTTTTGTTGTGGTTACGCCTGTTCTGGAGGCGGCGTATCGGGCCGACTGTACCCGGAGCAAATTAATTTTGCTAGGCGTGCGCTGGGTCACGCTTGCGGGGCTGAGCCGAGCAAAAGGACGTGAATCTATATCGATGATCGCCCTGCTGTCGCGTGGCGCGCAGCCTGCCGCGGCACTCTGCGAGCGTGCACCGCTGCGCGGAAAAGCCCAGTGTGCGCCACCGATTGACAATCCAGGGTTTTTCCACGATGGTGTGCATACCCAAATCAAACGGGCGTATGAATTGAGTGTTTGCCTGAAGGGGCAGCGCCTTTACAGTCCGAATATCGCGTCGGTGGGTGTGCCAGATTCCTTGGGGTTATGCTCGGCAAATGTGCCGTGGGGTAGCTCGCTGGTTGGCTCCGATGTGTACAGTTCAGCTTCCATACCGTGGAGATCAGTTGATGATTTACGAAGGTAAAGCCATCACGGTTAAGGCTCTTGAGAGTGGCATCGTCGAACTGAAATTCGACCTCAAGGGTGAATCCGTCAACAAGTTCAACCGTCTGACCCTGAACGAATTGCGTCAGTCGGTTGATGCGATCAAGGCCGATGGGTCGATCAAGGGCGTGATTGTCACCAGTGGCAAAGACGTATTCATCGTCGGCGCCGATATCACCGAGTTCGTCGACAACTTCAAGTTGCCTGACGAAGAGCTGGTGGCTGGCAACCTCGAAGCCAACAAGATCTTCAGCGACTTCGAAGACCTCGGCGTACCGACCGTCGCGGTGATCAATGGCATCGCCCTGGGCGGTGGCTTCGAGATGTGCCTGGCGGCTGATTACCGCGTAATGGCTGAGCGTGCCAAGGTGGGTCTGCCGGAAGTCAAGCTGGGCATCTATCCGGGCTTCGGCGGTACCGTCCGTCTGCCGCGCCTGATCGGTACCGACAACGCGGTTGAGTGGATCGCCGCCGGCAAGGAAAACGCTGCCGCCGATGCCCTGAAAGTGGGCGCCGTCGATGTCGTGGTCAGTGCCGACAAGCTTCAGGCCGCTGCCCTGGACCTGGTCAAGCGCGCCATCGCCGGCGAACTGGACTACAAGGCCAAGCGTCAGCCTAAGCTGGAGAAGCTCAAGCTCAATGCCATCGAGCAGATGATGTGCTTCGAGACCGCCAAGGGTTTCGTCGCCGGCCAGGCCGGTCCGAACTACCCGGCGCCGGTCGAGGCCATCAAGACCATCCAGAAGGCCGCCAACTTCACCCGTGACAAGGCGCTGGAAGTCGAGGCCGCCGGCTTCGTCAAGCTGGCCAAGACCTCGGTCGCCGAGAGCCTGATCGGTCTGTTCCTGAATGACCAGGAGCTGAAGAAGAAGGCCAAGCACCATGATGAAATCGCCCAGGACGTGAAACTGGCCGCCGTGCTCGGTGCCGGCATCATGGGCGGCGGCATCGCCTACCAGTCGGCGGTCAAAGGCACGCCGATCCTGATGAAGGATATCCGCGAAGAGGGTATCCAGATGGGCCTGAACGAGGCCTCCAAGCTGCTCGGCAAGCGCGTCGAGAAGGGTCGCCTGACTCCGGCGAAGATGGCCGAGGCACTCAACGCCATCCGTCCGACCATGTCCTATGGCGACTTCGGTAACGTCGATATCGTCGTCGAAGCCGTGGTTGAGAACCCGAAGGTCAAACAGGCCGTGCTGGCCGAAGTGGAAGCAGCAGTCGGTGAGGGTGCGATTCTCGCGTCCAACACCTCGACCATCTCCATCAGCCTGCTGGCCAAGGCGCTCAAGCGTCCGGAAAACTTCGTCGGCATGCACTTCTTCAACCCGGTGCACATGATGCCGCTGGTCGAAGTCATCCGTGGCGAGAAGTCCAGTGAAGTGGCCGTGGCCACCACCGTCGCCTACGCCAAGAAGATGGGCAAGACGCCGGTCGTGGTCAATGACTGCCCGGGCTTCCTGGTCAACCGTGTGCTGTTCCCGTACTTCGGCGGCTTCTCCAAGCTGCTCGAGCTGGGTGTCGACTTCGTGCGCATCGACAAGGTCATGGAGAAGTTCGGCTGGCCCATGGGCCCGGCCTACCTGTCCGACGTGGTCGGCATCGACACCGGCCACCATGGCCGTGACGTCATGGCCGAGGGCTTCCCGGATCGCATGGCGGTCGAGGGACGCACCGCGGTCGACGTGATGTACGAAGCCAACCGCCTGGGCCAGAAGAACGGCAAGGGCTTCTATGTCTACGAAACCGACAAGCGCGGCAAGCCGAAGAAGGTCGTCGACCCGCAGGCTTACGAGCTGCTCAAGTCCATCGTCCGCGAGCAGCGTGAAGTGACCGATGAGGACATCATCAACTTCATGATGATCCCGCTGTGCATGGAAACCGTTCGCTGCCTGGAAGACGGCATCGTCGATACCGCCGCCGAAGCGGATATGGGCCTGATCTACGGCATCGGCTTCCCGCCCTTCCGCGGTGGTGCGCTGCGCTACATCGATAGCGTCGGTGTTGCCGAGTTCGTAGCCCTGGCCGACAAGTACGCCGATCTGGGCACGCTGTACCACCCGACCGCCAAGCTTCGCGAAATGGCTGCCAACGGCCAGAAGTTCTTCGGTTAATCGCGGACAGACTAGAGCGAGAGTGAATTTATGAGCCTGAATCCGAGAGATGCAGTCATTGTCGACTTCGGTCGCACCCCGATGGGGCGTTCCAAGGGTGGCATGCACCGCAACACCCGCGCCGAGACCATGTCGGCCAACCTCATCAGCGGCTTGCTGGCACGCAACACCAAGGTCGATCCGGCCGAAGTGGAAGACGTGATCTGGGGCTGCGTCAACCAGACCCTGGAGCAGGGCTGGAACATCGCGCGCATGGCGTCGTTGATGACTCAGATCCCGCACACCAGCGCCGGGCAGACCGTCAGCCGCCTGTGCGGCTCGTCCATGAGCGCCCTGCACACCGCCGTGCAGGCGATCCAGACCGGCAACGGCGACGTCTTCGTCGTCGGCGGCGTGGAGCACATGGGTCACGTCGGCATGATGCACGGCGTCGACCCGAACCCGCACCTGTCCCTGTACGCCGCCAAGGCGTCGGGCATGATGGGCCTGACCGCGGAAATGCTCGGCAAGATGCACGGCATCGGCCGCGAGCAACAGGACGCCTTCGGTGAGCGCTCGCACCGCCTGGCACACAAGGCCACCGTCGAAGGCAAGTTCAAGGATGAAATCATCCCGATGCAGGGCTACGACGAGAACGGCTTCCTCAAGGTGTTCGACTACGACGAAACCATTCGTCCGGAGACCACCTTGGAGAGCCTGGCGAGCCTCAAGCCGGCATTCAATCCGAAAGGCGGCACCGTGACCGCGGGGACGTCCTCGCAGATCACCGACGGTGCCTCCTGCATGATCGTGATGTCGGCGCAGCGTGCCCAGGACCTGGGTATCCAGCCGATGGCCGTGGTTCGCGCCATGGCCGTGGCCGGTGTCGATCCGGCGATCATGGGTTACGGTCCGGTGCCGTCCACCCAGAAGGCGCTCAAGCGCGCCGGTCTGAGCATGGCCGACATCGATTTCGTCGAGCTCAACGAAGCCTTCGCCGCCCAGGCCCTGCCGGTGCTGAAGGACCTCAAGCTGCTCGACAAGATGGAAGAGAAGGTCAACCTGCACGGTGGCGCCATTGCCCTGGGGCACCCGTTCGGTTGTTCCGGTGCGCGTATCTCCGGTACCCTGCTGAACGTCATGAAGCAGAACGGTGGTACCTTGGGCGTGTCCACCATGTGTGTGGGCCTCGGCCAGGGCATCACCACCGTATTCGAACGCATCTAAGCGTTGGCGGATAGAAAACCGGGGCCTAGTGCCCCGGTTTTTGTTTGTCGACGATAAGTTTTTTCAAGGAATTCTGCGATGCAGTTACAGGCGGGAATCTATCGTCATTATAAGGGGCCCGAATACCGGGTGTTCGGGGTCGCCCGACACTCGGAGACCGAGCAGCAGATGGTGGTCTACCAGGCGCTGTACGGCGATTACGGGTTGTGGGTGCGGCCGCTGGAGATGTTCCGCGAGGACGTGGTGGTCAAGGGGGAAACGGTTCCGCGTTTTGCCCTGGTGCGGGCCGAAACGCCGTCAATCGGCGTGGTCTGAGCCAATCTCGCGGCACGCCTGCGCTTGACCTCACCTTTAGCGCCACTATATATAGCGGTGCCGCGTCGGGCGCCTGCCGCCCTTCAATATTAAGAATTCAGGAATTTTCTGATCCATGGGTAAATCGCTGGTCATCGTGGAATCCCCGGCCAAGGCCAAGACCATCAACAAGTACTTGGGTAGCCAGTACGTGGTGAAGTCGAGCATCGGCCACATCCGTGACCTGCCTACCAGTGGCTCGGCGAGTGCCGCCAAAGAGCCGGCCAAACGTGGCAAGGCAGCGGCCGGCGAGGTGCCGGCCCTGTCGCCCAAGGAGAAGGCCAAGCGCCAGCTGTTCGCGCGCATGGGGGTCGACCCCGAACAGGGCTGGAAAGCCAAGTACGAGATTCTGCCGGGCAAGGAGAAGGTCGTCGAAGAACTGCGGCGCCTGGCCAAGGAAGCCGACACCATCTACCTCGCGACCGACTTGGATCGCGAGGGGGAAGCCATCGCCTGGCACCTGCGCGAGTCCATCGGCGGCGATGACAGCCGCTACAAGCGCGTGGTGTTCAACGAGATCACTAAGAAGGCGATTCAGGAAGCGTTTTCCCAGCCGGGCGAGCTCGACATCAATCGGGTCAATGCCCAGCAGGCGCGGCGCTTTCTCGATCGCGTGGTCGGCTATATGGTCTCGCCGCTGCTGTGGGCGAAGATCGCTCGTGGCCTGTCCGCCGGCCGTGTGCAGTCGGTGGCGGTGAAGCTGGTGGTCGAGCGGGAGAAGGAGATCCGTGCCTTTGTCCCGGAAGAGTACTGGGAAGTGCACGCCGACCTCGGCACCGGCAAGGGCGCCACCGTGCGCTTCGAGGTGGCCCGCGAGAACGGCTCCGCCTTCAAGCCGCTGAACGAAGCGCAGGCCATGGCCGCCCTGGCGACGCTGAAAGCCTCCAGTTACAGCATCGCCAAGCGCGAAGACAAGCCCACCAGCAGCAAGCCATCGGCGCCCTTCATTACCTCCACTCTGCAGCAGGCCGCTAGCAACCGCCTGGGCTTCGGGGTGAAGAAGACCATGATGATGGCCCAGCGTCTCTATGAGGCCGGCTATATCACCTACATGCGTACCGACTCGACCAACCTCTCGGCGGATGCCGTGAGCATGGTGCGTGACTTCATCGAGAATGAGTACGGGCAGAAGTACCTGCCGGCCAAGGCCAACGTCTACAGCAGCAAGGAAGGCGCCCAAGAGGCTCACGAGGCGATTCGCCCCTCCGACGTCAACCTCAAACCGACCCAGTTGTCCGGTATGGAGCGCGACGCCGAGCGTCTCTATGAGCTGATCTGGCGTCAGTTCGTCGCCTGCCAGATGCCGCCGGCCGAGTACCTGTCGACCACGGTCACCGTGACCGCGGCCCAGTTCGAGCTGCGTGCCAAGGGCCGTATCCTCAAGTTCGACGGCTATACCCGCGCGTTGCCGCAGCAAAGCAAGCCGGGTGATGACGACGTGCTGCCGGAGATGAGCGAAGGCGAAGTGCTCAATTTGCTCAAGCTCGACCCCAGCCAGCATTTCACCAAGCCGCCGCCGCGCTACTCCGAGGCCAGCCTGGTCAAGGAGATGGAGAAGCGCGGGATCGGTCGGCCTTCGACCTATGCGGCGATCATCTCGACCATTCAGGACCGCGGCTACGTCGCCCTGCATAACCGCCGTTTCTATTCCGAGAAGATGGGCGAGATCGTTACCGAGCGCCTGTCCGAGAGCTTCGCCAACCTGATGGACTACGGCTTTACCGCCGGCATGGAGGAGCACCTGGACGATGTCGCCCAGGGCGAGCGCGAGTGGAAGCACCTGCTCGACGAATTCTATGGCGACTTCAAGGGCAAGCTCGAGGTGGCCGAGGCCGGCGAGAACGGCATGCGCGCCAACCTGCCGACGCCGACCGACATCGCCTGCCGCGAATGCGGCCGGCCGATGATGATTCGTACAGCCTCCACCGGGGTGTTCCTCGGTTGCTCCGGCTACAGCCTGCCGCCGAAGGAGCGCTGCAAGTCGACCATCAACCTGATCCCGGGGGACGAGATCGCCGCGGACGACGAGGGCGAGTCGGAGTCTCTGGTATTGCTGGGCAAGCACCGCTGTCAGAAATGCGGTACCGCCATGGATGCCTACCTGCTGGACGAGACACGCAAGCTGCATGTGTGCGGCAACAACCCGGACTGCTCCGGCTATGAGGTCGAGCAGGGCCAATACCGCATCAAGGGTTACGAGGGGCCGAGCCTGGAGTGCGACAAGTGCGGCAGCCAGATGCAACTCAAGACCGGCCGTTTCGGCAAGTTCTTCGGCTGTACCAACAGCGAGTGCAAGAACACCCGCAAGCTGCTCAAGAGCGGTGAGCCGGCGCCGCCGAAGATGGACGCGGTGAAGATGCCGGAGCTCAAGTGCGAAAAGGTCAACGACACCTACGTGTTGCGTGACGGCGCATCCGGCCTGTTCCTCGCCGCCAGCCAGTTCCCGAAGAACCGCGAGACCCGCGCGCCATTGGTGCTGGAGCTGCTGCCGCACAAGGACGAGATCGATCCCAAGTATCACTTCCTCCTCGAGGCCCCCGCCAAGGACCCCGAGGGCCGCCCGGCGGTGATTCGCTACAGTCGCAAGACCAAGGAGCAGTACGTGCAGTCCGAGGTCGAGGGCAAGCCCAGCGGCTGGCGGGCGTTCTATGATGGCGGCAAGTGGAAGGTCGAAGACAAGCGCTAACCCCGCAGATCGCGCGCCCGTCCTGAACGGGCGCGCGTATAGTGATTTGATCCGCAGAGGAGGGTGCTGCCATGGCCAATGAACTCTATACCCGCACCAATCAGAAGATTTTCTATGCCGGCCTGGCGCTGGAGTCCTGGCGCAAGGCGGAAGAGGGGCGGGCGATGAACGCCCAGGGCCTGATCCAGGCCGAGCGCGAGGCCGCCCTGTTTCACCTGTACGGGGCGCTGCTCGGGTTATGCCATGAAATAGCCGGCTACTACCGCTTGCCGGAACGCGACGCGCCGCGCGCCGAGCAATTGTTGAGCAGGGCGTCGCTGGAGGCGGCACCGAGTCCCGAGTTGGCCGAGCTGGTGGAGCTTGCGCAGAAGCCGGAGACCTGGCTGGCGCAGCTGTTGCAGGCCTATGCCGAGCTGTTTCTGCCGCCCCGGGAGGAAAGGAAGGCCAAGGCCGACGTACTCACGCCCTTGATCGAGGCGGTCAGCCTGGATCAGGAGGTGGCACCCTTGTCGCGGGAGACCTTGGAGGCGTGGCGGCAGCAGCTAAAGGCGCTGGCGCAGCGTTTTCGCGAGTCGCTCACCGAGTGGTGAATCGGCTCGGGATGGGCGGGCTAGGGTGAAGCCTGGTCGGCTGTTACAATGACGGCCTTTCGTGGAGAGTCGAACCAATGCCTACATCCTTCCTGGAAATTGTCGAGTTGCCCGATGGGCGCATAGCCCTGCGTCGCGCTGAGGATGAGGAGGCGCTGGTGGTGCTGGATTTCTCTTCCGATGCCAAGGCCTTCCTGCAAGGCCAGCATATCGAAGTCGCCAAGGCCATGCTGAACGTCGGCGTGCAGATGGCTGGGCGGCTGGCCGAGGGCGACTTTCAGCATGAGGAGCAGGCGCGCGTCCTGCATTGAGCGGGTAGCGCCGGGTCGACGCAAATGTCGACCGTCAGGTTGGTTCCGTTGGTCTCTTCAATCCCTTCTTGACCGGCATGCCCCATGCGCGGTTTGCGCGCCACTTCGCTGGCCTAACCCAGGCTGATATTCAGGCTCTGCGCCTGTCCCTGGCGTGCGGCTTGTTCCAAGCGTTGCCGAGCGGCGTGCCCGAGTGGGTGCAACCAGCTGATTACGGTATGACTGCGTCCCAGCCTCAATGCTTCCTCGGCCAATTGCAGGGGGCTCTGCCGCTCGCCCGGCTGCAGCAGCAGGATGCGTTCGCGGTTCAGGCCCGCATCGCGTAACCAGTTGGCGGTCAGCGATGCCGGCGGCGCAATCAGGGTTAGCCAGCGCGCGTCACTGGTTTCGCTCAGCTCGCGGAGGATAGGCGCGAGCAAACTCAGGCAGTGCCCGGCAGCGCCGCGCAGAGACAGCTCGCTGAACGCCTCTGGCTCATCCAGCCAGGGCGACTGTGCGGCTTCGGCCATGAGCGCGGGTGCTGGCGAGGCCAGGAATGCATCGAACAGCGGCAGTTGCGTGCGGTTCAGCGGCTGCGGGGACTGCATAGATCCTCCTTTATCGGCGAATGACGCCGACGCTCAGGCCTTCGATAACCAGATCCTGTTCTTCCAGGTTCACCTCGATTGGCGCGAACTCTGGATTCTCGGCGAGCAGCCAGACCTTGTTGCCGTCACGCTTGAAGCGTTTGACCGTTACCTCGTCATCGATGCGGGCCACCACCACTTGCCCGTTGTGCGCTTCCCGGGTGGTGTGCACGGCAAGCAGGTCGCCATCGAAGATGCCGATGTCCTTCATACTCATGCCGCGCACGCGCAACAGGTAGTCGGCGCGAGGGTGGAAGAACTCCGGGTTGATACGGCAGGATTCTTCCACGTGCTGCTGCGCCAGAACTGGCGCGCCGGCAGCTACGCGGCCGATAACCGGCAGGCCTTCTTCCTCGTTGCTCGGTTCGAAGCCGGGAATGCGAATGCCGCGAGAGGCACCTGGAGTCATCTCAATGGCACCCTTGCGGGCCAGGGCCTTCAAGTGTTCTTCAGCTGCATTGGGTGACTTGAAGCCAAGCGCTTGGGCGATCTCAGCCCGTGTCGGTGGGTAGCCGTTATCTTCCAGGCACTGCTTGATGAAGGCGAGAATCTCTGTTTGACGCGGCGTGAGCTTAAGCATGGTTGGGCTCTGTTTTTATATACAGTGACTGGGATTATATACAGTGAAGGCTGCTTGGCAATCCACCTTTTGCTGCGTCCTGGCCGGTTTTCCCCTTGCACTTTGTTGGTGGCTGCGTGTTACTTGGCCGGCTTTGCGCGCGTCTTGCTCTGCTGCGCTCGCTCACAACTGTGAAATTGTGACTGGTCAGCCGAAAGACGTCTGACGCGGCTTGACAAGAAGCAGGGCTGAAACGTATGTTTCAAACAAGTGTTTGTCAGGTGTAAAGGTCATGGCTCAATCGGAAACCGTTGAACGCATCCTCGATGCTGCGGAGCAGCTGTTCGCGGAGAAGGGGTTCGCCGAGACTTCCCTGCGGTTGATCACCAGCAAGGCCGGGGTCAACCTGGCAGCGGTGAATTACCATTTCGGTTCGAAGAAGGCGCTGATCCAGGCGGTCTTCTCGCGCTTTCTCGGGCCGTTCTGCGCCAGTCTCGAGCGTGAGCTCGACCGCCGCCAGGCCAAGCCTGAGGGCAAGGCCAGTCTCGAGGAACTGCTCGAGTTACTGGTCGAGCAGGCCCTGGCGGTGAAGCCGCGCAGTGGCAACGACCTGTCGATCTTCATGCGCCTGCTGGGCTTGGCCTTCAGTCAGAGCCAGGGCCACCTGCGCAAGTACTTGGAAGAGGTCTACGGCAAGGTTTTCCGGCGCTACATGCTGCTGGTGCATGAGGCGGCGCCACGTATTCCGCCGCTGGAGCTGTTCTGGCGAGTGCACTTCATGTTGGGTGCCGCGGCGTTCAGCATGTCCGGGATCAAGGCCCTGCGGGCCATGGCCGAGACCGATTTCGGGGTCAATACCTCGATTGAGCAGGTGATGCGCCTGATGGTGCCGTTTCTGGCGGCGGGCATGCGGGCGGAGTCCGGTCTGGCCGATGAAGCGCTGGCGGCTGCCCAGCACAGGGCGCGCGTCAAGAGCCCGGTCGTCTCCGCCAAGGTGTAACGGTGAGCGGGTGGGCTTGGCGGGCATGATCCGCTAAGCTAGCCGCCCATGCGCGATCTCGACCTTCTGCATATTTCGCTTGCTGATCAGTGCCTGTACGGCTTCGTCGACGGGCAGTTGCTGCTGCGCCTGCCGGTTTCCACGGCGCTCAATGGTCCCGGTGAGCTCAATGGCTCCGGCTGTACGCCGCGGGGCTTGCATCGAGTGCGGGCGAAGATCGGTGAGGGGCTGCCGGTTGGCGCGGTGCTGCGCGGGCGGCGCTGGACCGGCGAGCAGTGGTCTGCCGAACTGGCCACGCAGTTTCCCGAGCGGGACTGGATCCTTTCGCGGATTCTCTGGCTTAGCGGCTGCGAGCCGGGACGCAACCGGCTCGGCAACGTGGACACCTTTCGCCGCTACATCTACCTGCACGGTACCCCGGACACCGAGCCGATGGGGGAGCCGCGCTCCCATGGCTGCATACGCCTGCGCAATGAAGATCTGATCGCCCTGTTCCCCCGTGTTCCCCTGAAGTGCGCAGTGCGCATCGAAGAAGCGTCCTGCCCGGGCTGGGCAGCGATGCCCCTCAATTAAGGATTTCGAGTGAGTTCAAGCATGCAAGGTTCGCTGATGCTGGATATCGACGGTACCTGGCTGACCGCCGAGGACCGCCGGTTGCTGAGGCAGCCGGAGGTGGGTGGGTTGATTCTGTTCGCACGCAATATCGAGGACCCGCGGCAGGTGCGCGAGCTGTGCGCGGCGATTCGCGCCGTGCGCCCCGAACTGCTGCTGGCCGTGGATCAGGAAGGTGGCCGTGTGCAGCGTCTGCGCAATGGTTTCGTGCGCCTGCCGGCCATGCGCGCGGTGGCGGACAATCAGAATGCCGAGGCGCTGGCCGAGTACTGCGGCTGGATCATGGCCACCGAGGTGTTGGCGGCCGGTTTGGACCTGAGTTTCGCTCCGGTGCTGGACCTCGACCACCAGCGCAGCGCGGTGGTCGGCAGTCGCGCCTTCGAGGGCGATGCGCAGCGGGCAGCGGTGCTGGCCGGGGCCTTCATTCGAGGCATGGGCGCGGCAGGGATGGCGGCCACCGGCAAGCATTTTCCCGGCCATGGCTGGGCCGAGGCCGACTCCCATGTGGCCATACCGGTGGACGAGCGCAGCTTGGAACAGATTCGCGCCAGCGACCTGCAGCCGTTTGTGCGGCTCAGCGGTGAGCTGGCCGCGGTGATGCCGGCCCACGTCATCTATTCCCAGGTCGACAGTCAGCCCGCGGGTTTCTCGCGCCGTTGGCTGCAGGAAATCCTGCGCGGCGAGCTGGGGTTCACCGGGGTGATCTTCAGCGATGACCTGTCCATGGCCGGCGCTCATGTGGCCGGCGACGCCGCCGGGCGCATCGAGGCGGCCCTCACGGCGGGTTGTGACATGGGCCTGGTGTGCAATGATCGTGCGGCGGCGGAGTTGGCCCTGAGTGCCTTGCAGTGCCTCAAGGTCAGTGTGCCGGCTGGCTTAGCCAAGATGCGCCGTCGGGCTTTTCCAGGCGTCGAGTATCGACAGGATCCGCGTTGGCTGCACGCCATGACTGCCCTGCGCGCCGCCCAACTGATTGATTGAGGAACGTTTGATGACTGTTTACGCCATTATCGGTGGTACCGGCCTGACCCAGCTGGAGGGCCTGACCATCAATTCGGCCTTGAATCTCGAATCGCCCTACGGTCCGCCTTCGGCGCCGGTGCTGCGCGGCGACTACGCCGGGCGCGAGGTGCTGTTCCTCGCGCGGCATGGCCACCCGCACCGTATTCCGCCGCATCAGGTGAACTACCGCGCCAATCTCTGGGCGCTGAAAGAGGCCGGCGCCCAGGCAGTCATCGCGGTGAACGCCGTGGGCGGCATCCATGCGGCCATGGGCACCGGGCATTTCTGCGTGCCGCACCAGATCATCGACTACACCTCGGGGCGCGCGCACACCTTCTACGAAGGCGAGCTGGAACATGTCACCCATGTCGATTTCAGCCACCCCTACGACGGGGCGTTGCGCGACAAGCTGTGTGCCGCCCTGGCGGCCGAAGGCTGCGCCTTCAGCGGCCATGGCGTCTATGGCTGTACCCAGGGGCCGCGACTGGAGACGGTGGCGGAGATCGCCCGGCTGGAGCGCGACGGCTGCGATATCGTCGGCATGACCGGGATGCCCGAAGCGGTGCTGGCGCGTGAGCTGTCGCTGCCCTATGCCTGTCTGTCGCTGGTGGTCAACCCGGCGGCCGGCAAGTCCACGGCCTTGATCACCATGGCGGAGATCGAGCGTGCGCTGGATGAGGGGATGGGCCAGGTCAAGGCGGTGCTGGCGCGCGTGCTGGCCGGGTAAACCGGCGACTGGATGAAATAAGGGCCGCATCGCGCGGCCCTTTTTCGTGGTATCGAGTTACAGCGGCTTGACGCGAATCAGCAGCCCCAGGCTGCCATGGTCCAGGTAGGTCAGTTCACCGCTCTTCAGGCGGCTGTCCTGCTTGAGGCGCTCGCTGCCCTGCAGCAGGCCGCTGGCGTCGAACTGGTTGACCCAGAGGTCGGCCTCGACGTCGATGAAGCGCGCCAGCCTGAGACTCAGGGTGCCCTCCACGGGAAAGTGACCGAACTGCTCGCCGCCGCTGCTCAGTGCCACGCGGCTGGGGGAGCCGGACAGGCTCTGCGACCAGGCCTTGTGCAGCAGCACCTGGTAGCCGTTGGCGGCGGTGAGCTTGGCGGCTTCGCTGTTCAGCGCGGTGCCGCGCTCGCTGCCCAGGTCAATGGAGGGAGCGCCCTGGGCCCAGTCGTCCGGCGCCGGCTGGCTGGCCGGGACCGGCTCGCCGGCCTGGCGGAAGACGATGACCTCGACCTGAAAAAGGCCGTCGGCGACAGCCGGCGTGGCGAGCAGCATGAGCAGGGTGAGCGGCAGCAGGGCCAGGGTGCGGAATGCGCGCATGGTTGAGTCCTTAAGCGGCGGGGATCAGGCGCTCGAAGAGCGCTTCCAGGGTATTGAATCGTTGCTCCGGGCGCTCCATCGGCACCTGGAACTTGAACAGGGTGGCACCTTCGAACTTGTAACGATTGGGCTGGCTCTGGATCAGCTTGATCAAGGTCAGCGGATCGACACAGGTATCGGCGGCGAACTCGACGCGCCCGCCCTGGGGGCCGGCATCGACCTTCTTGATGCCCAGGCGTTCGGCCTGCAGTTTCAGCAGGGTCAGGCGCACCAGGTTTTTGGTCGGCTCGGGGAGCAGGCCGAAACGGTCGATCATCTCCACCTGCAACTCCTTCAGGCCGTCCTCGTCGGTAGCCGAGGCGATGCGCTTGTAGAGAATCAGGCGCGCGTGCACATCCGGCAGGTAGTCCTCGGGGATCAGCGCCGGCAGCCGCAGGTTGATTTCCGGGCCGCCGCCCAGGGGCTGCTCGAGGTTCGGTTGCTCGCCCTTGCGGATCGCCTTCACCGCGCGCTCGAGCATCTCCATGTAGAGGGTGAAGCCGACGGCCTGGATCTGCCCGCTCTGGCCGTCGCCGAGCAGTTCGCCGGCGCCGCGGATTTCCAGGTCGTGGGTGGCGAGAACGAAGCCGGCGCCCAGGTCCTGGGCATTGGCGATGGCCTCCAGGCGCTTCTGTGCGTCGTCGGTGACCTGTTTGCGTGGCGGCGTCAGCAGGTAGGCGTAGGCCTGGTGGTGGCTGCGGCCGACGCGGCCGCGCAACTGGTGCAGCTGGGCCAGGCCGAACTTGTCGGCGCGCTCGATGATGATGGTGTTGGCGCTCGGCACGTCGATGCCGGTCTCGATGATGGTCGAGGCGATCAGCACGTTGAAGCGCTTGTGATAGAAGTCGCTCATCACCTGCTCCAGGTCGCGCTCGCGCATCTGCCCGTGGCCGATGCCGATGCGCGCCTCCGGGACCAGGGCGGCCAGGTCGGCAGCGCACTTCTCGATGGTCTTCACGTCGTTGTGCAGGTAGTAGACCTGGCCGCCGCGCAGCAGCTCGCGCAGCAGGGCTTCCTTGATCACGCCGTTCTGCTGCTCCATGACGAAGGTGCGCACCGACAGGCGGCGTGCCGGCGGCGTGGCGATGATCGACAGGTCGCGCATGCCCGCCACGGCCATGTTCAGGGTGCGCGGAATCGGCGTGGCGGTCAGGGTGAGGATGTCTACCTCGCTGCGCAGGGCCTTGAGCTGCTCCTTCTGGCGCACGCCGAAACGGTGCTCCTCGTCGATGATCACCAGACCCAGGTTGTTGAACTTGACGTCGTCCTGCAGCAGCTTGTGGGTGCCGATGACGATGTCCACCTTGCCCTCGGCCAGCTGCTGCATGGCCTCGCCGACCTCCTTGGCGCTCTTGAAGCGGCTCATCACCTCGACCTTGACCGGCCAGTCGGCGAAGCGGTCGCGGAAGCTGTTGTAGTGCTGCTGGGCGAGCAGAGTGGTGGGCACCAGCACGGCTACCTGGCGGCCGCTGTGCACGGCGATAAAGGCGGCGCGCATGGCCACTTCGGTCTTGCCGAAGCCGACGTCGCCGCAGACCAGGCGGTCCATCGGCTTGGCCGCCAGCATGTCCTCGCGCACCGCGTCGATGGCGGCCTGCTGGTCGGGGGTCTCCTCGAAGGGGAAGCCGGCGCTGAAGGTGGCGTAGTCGAGCTGCGGGTCGGCGAACGCATAGCCCTCGCGGGCGGCCCGCCGGGCGTAGATGTCGAGCAGCTCGGCGGCGACATCGCGCACCTGTTCGGCAGCCTTGCGCTTGGCCTTCTGCCAGGTTTCCGAGCCCAGGCGGTGCAGCGGCGCCAGGGCGTCGTCGCTGCCGGTGTAGCGGGCGATCAGGTGCAGGCTGGCCACCGGCACGTAGAGCTTGGCCTCCTCGGCATACTGCAGGGCGAGGAACTCGGCGCTCTGGCCGTCGATTTCCAGGGTGATCAGGCCTTGGTAGCGGCCGACACCGTGGTCGATATGCACCACCGGCGCGCCTTCGCGCAGCTCGGTGAGGTTCTTGATCACGTTGTCGCCGCCGTCGCGGGTCTTCTCGCGGCGGCGGCGCTGCATCACCCGCTGGCCGAACAGCGGGCTCTCGGCGATCAGCGCCAGCTCGTCGAGCAGCAGGCCCTCGTCGAGCGGCGCGATGCAGATGGCCAGGCGTTCGCCGCTGGTGCTGAACTCGTCCCAGCCCTCGACTTCCCGCGGCTTGAGCTTGAGGCGGGCGAGCAGTTCCAGCAGCACCTCGCGGCGCCCCGCCGATTCGGCGCAGAAGAGGATGCGTCCTGGGTGCGTCTCGATGAAGCGGCGCAGCGCGGCCAGCGGCTCGTTGGCCTTGGCCTCGATGGCCAGGTCCGGCAGGGGCTGGGCGTTGAAGCGCTGGCGGCCGACGCCCGGTTCGATGTCTTCCTGGCTGATCACCACCCGCGGCCAGTTCTTCAGGCGGGCGAAGCAGTCTTCCACCGGCAGGAAGATGTCGGCTGGCGGCAGCAGCGGGCGCTCGGGGTCGACGCGGCGCTCCTCGTAGCGACTGCGCGCGTCGGACCAGAAATGCTCGGCGGCCTTCTCCACCCCCGGCAGGGAAAACACCTGGGTGTCCGCGGGCAGGTAGTCGAACAGGGTCGCGGTTTCCTCGAAGAACAGCGGCAGGTAGTACTCGATGCCGGCCGGGGTGATGCCGGTGGCCAGGTCCTGATAGATCGGGCAGCGGCGGAAGTCGACGTCGAAGCGTTCGCGAAAGCGCCCGCGGAAATCGGTGACGGCCTTCTTCTCCAGGGGAAATTCCCGTGCTGGCAACAGCTTGATCGACTCCACCTTGTCGATCGAGCGCTGGGTCTCCGGATCGAAGGTGCGCAGGGTCTCGATCTCGTCGTCGAACAGATCGATGCGGTATGGCTGCTCGCTGCCCATCGGGAACAGGTCGATCAACGCGCCGCGCACGGCGAACTCGCCGTGCTCGTACACGGTGTCGACGCAGCGGTAGCCCGCTGCCTCCAGGCGCAGGCGCATCTCTTCGACGTCGAGCTTCTGGCCGACATCCAGTACCAGGCTGCTGCCTAGCAGGAAGCGGGTCGGTGCCAGGCGGTGTAGGGCGGTGGTGATCGGCACTACCAGCACGCCGTGCTTGAGCTCCGGCAGGCGGTAGAGCGCGGCGATACGCTGGGAAATGATGTCCTGGTGCGGCGAAAACAGATCGTAGGGCAGGGTTTCCCAGTCGGGGAAATGCAGCACCGGCAGCGACGGCGCGAAGAAGGCCAGCTCCTGCTCCAGGCGCTCGGCGCTCTGGCTGTCGGCGGTCAGTAGCAGGGTGAAGCGCTGGACGGCGCTGGCCGCCTCGGCAACGGCTAGGCTCAGGGCGGCGCCGGGCAGGTTGCCCCAGTGTTGTTTCCCGGCAGTGGCGGGCAGGGGCGGCAGGCGCAGTACGGACACGGTCGGTAAAGGCACGGGCGGCTCACGGTCGTGGTACAAGGCCGGCGATTGTAGCGGGCGAGGGCGCAAGCTGTCAGTTGCGACAGCTGCGCATTGCTCATGCATGCGCGCGCCGTCATAATGTAGCCCCTTTTTTCAGCCCCTACATGTGGAAGGTACTGCCCGTGACTCAGAAGCCCGACCAGTGTCTCGGTGAGTGGATCGATCGAGAAGCCCTTGCGGAAGCGATGATTCCGATGATTGGCCAACTCTATCGCAACAACAACGTGGTCACCTCGATCTACGGTCGTAGCCTGATCAACCGCTCCGTCATCCAGATTCTCAAGGCCCACCGCTATGCGCGTCATCGCCTGGATGGCGATGCCGAGCTGTCGGTGCACGACACGTTCCCGATGCTCAAGACCATGAGCGAGCTCAAGTTGGGCGCCGCCTCGGTGGACCTGGGGCGGATGATGGCCAAGTTCCTCCAGGAGGCCAACGGCCGCAGCATCGAGGAGTTCGTGCGCGATGAGCTGGCGCCGGTTGCCGGCCAGCAGAATGCCGTGGCACGCAAGGGTACTGACGTGGTGCTCTACGGCTTCGGCCGTATCGGCCGCTTGCTGGCGCGCATCCTGATCGAGAAGATCGGTGGTGGCGACGGCCTGCGCCTGCGCGCCATCGTCGTGCGCAAGGGCGCGGACAACGACCTGGTCAAGCGCGCCAGCCTGCTGCGCCGCGACTCCGTGCATGGGCCGTTCGATGGCACCATCACCATCGACGAGGAAAACAACACCCTGACCGCCAACGGCAACCTGATCCAGATCATCTACTCCAACGATCCGGCGTCCATCGACTACACCCAGTACGGCATCCAGGATGCCCTGCTGGTTGATAACACCGGCAAGTGGCGTGACGCCGAAGGCCTGGGCCAGCACCTCAAGTGCCCGGGTATCGACCGCGTGGTGCTCACCGCGCCGGGCAAGGGTGCGCTGAAGAACATCGTGCATGGCATCAACCATGCCGAGATCACCGCCGACGACAAGATCGTCTCCGCCGCCTCCTGCACCACCAACGCCATCGTGCCGGTGCTCAAGGCGATGAACGACAAGTACGGCATCGTCAACGGCCATGTCGAAACCGTGCACTCCTACACCAACGACCAGAACCTGATCGACAACTTCCACAAGGGCAGTCGTCGTGGTCGCAGCGCGGCGCTGAACATGGTGATCACCGAAACCGGCGCGGCTACCGCGGCGGCCAAGGCCTTGCCGGTGCTCAAGGGCAAGTTGACCGGCAACGCGATTCGCGTGCCGACGCCCAACGTGTCGATGGCGATCCTCAATCTCAATCTGGAGAAGTCGGTCAGTCGCGAAGACGTCAATGAGTACCTGCGCTACATGGCGCTGCACTCGGACCTGCACAAGCAGATCGATTTCGTCAATTCCCAGGAAGTGGTGTCGACCGATTTCGTCGGTTCGCGCCATGCCGGGGTAGTGGATGCCGATGCGACCATCGCCAATGACAACCGGGTCGTGCTGTATGTGTGGTACGACAACGAGTTCGGCTACAGCTGCCAGGTGGTCCGCGTGATGGAAGACATGGTTGGGGTCAACCCGCCGGCCTTCCCGGGCTAAGCCCTAGGCGGTCACACGAAACGGGAGCTACGGCTCCCGTTTTTTATTGCGGCGATTCTGCCAGCAGGTTGTCGCGCAGGCGCGCCGACAGGCCGTCGGGCGCCAGCCAGATACCCAGATAGGCGTTGGCCAGTTCGCTGTTGCGGCTGAAGAAGGCGGTCTCGCCGTTGCGCTCCAGGCTCAGGCCGCTGCCGGCGGCATAGTTGAGGGCGTAGCGATCGCCGGGGCGGATGTCGCGAAAGCTGGCGTGCAGCGCATCCAGTTCCTCGCGCAGGCGTCCGAGGGTGGCGGTGTCGCGCTGTCTGCGCAGCGTGACCCAGGCGGCCTCTATCACGTCTTCGCGGTCGATATCGCGGAAGTAGTACAGCTCCAGGCGTTTGCTGTGCCGTGCGTCGAGCGCCTGGCGTACGCTCACCTGGGGAGCGGCATAGAGCGCGGCGGCGTAGACATCCGCCCACAGGTAGCGGAGCACGCTCTGGTTCTTCAGTTCCAGGTCGACCTGATCGAGCAGATACAGTCTTGAAAAGTTCGCCTCGCGCAGGCGCTCGTCGCTGCCGGCCTGCAGGGGGGAGTTCAAGAGGAAAAACGTGACTAGTGCAAGTATTCGGGTCATGGTGAGTTCCGTATTCGGACAATGGTTCTATTTCACCCCTCGGGGCGCTTGCGTCAAGTTGTCGCTGCTCCGCCTACTTGACTGAAAACTTAAAAAAAGCAAGCGCTTGGGTGGTCAGTCGGTGGGCGCGAATCTATAATCGAACGGATTTTTTACCCGCGTTCGACACTCCTGTTCTCTCCGATTGCTGGCTCAGCCTGGTTTTCGAAATGAGCCGCGCAGGATGTCGGTCGTATTCAAAAAAAGCTTATAAATCAGTGGTTAGGCAAACCTATGATCAAGATAAAAAATGGGCTTGATTTGCCCATAACAGGCGCGCCGGCGCAACGCATAGAGGCCGCCAGGCCGGTGCGTAGCGTCGCCGTCATAGGCTTCGATTATCACGGTATGAAGCCTACGATGGAGGTTCAGGTCGGTGATCGGGTCAAGCTCGGTCAGGTGCTGTTCTCCGACAAGAAGACTCCGGGGGTTACCTATACCGCACCGGGCACCGGCGTGGTCAGCGCGATTCATCGCGGCGAGAAGCGTGTGCTGCAGTCGGTGGTGATCGACCTCGACGGCGACGAGCAGCTGAGCTTCGCCCAGTATCCGGCCACCCAGCTGGACAGCCTGAGCGATGCCCAGGTGCGCGAGAACCTGCAGCAGTCCGGCCTTTGGACCGCACTGCGTAGCCGTCCGTTCAGCAAGGTGCCGGCTGTAGATGCGGTGCCCAGCTCGATCTTCGTCACCGCCATCGACACGCATCCACTGGCGGCCGATCCGACCGTGGTGATCGGCGAGTACGCCAGCGACTTCGAGAACGGTCTCAAGGTACTGAGCCGCCTGGGCAAGGTGTTCCTGTGCAAGGCCGAGGGCACGAGCCTTCCGGGCGAGCAGCAGGCCAATGTGCAGGCCGCCGCTTTCTCCGGTCCGCACCCGGCCGGTCTGCCCGGCACCCATATCCACTTCCTCGATCCGGTCAACGCCAGCAAGAGCGTCTGGTCGATCAACTACCAGGACGTGATCGCGGTTGGCAAGCTGTTCACCAGCGGCCAGCTGTGGGTCGAGCGCGTGGTCGCCCTGGCCGGCCCAGTGGTCGAACAGCCGCGTCTGCTGCGCACCCGCCTGGGCGCCAACCTGGAAGAGCTGACCGCAGGTCAGCTGCAGTCCGGCTACAACCGGGTGATTTCCGGTTCGGTGTTGGGTGGTCGTACCGCCCAGGGCGCATTTGCCTTCCTGGGTCGCTACCACCTGCAGGTGTCGTGCCTGGCCGAAGGGGCCGATCGTGAGCTGATGCACTACCTGCGTGCCGGGGTGAACAAGCATTCGGTGCTGAATATCTTCGTCTCCAAGCTGATGGGCGCGAAGAAGTTCCCCTTCTCCACCACCACCAACGGCAGCCCTCGGGCGATGGTGCCGGTGGGCAACTACGAAGCGGTGATGCCGCTGGACATCCTGCCAACCCAACTGCTGCGCTACCTGATCGTCGGCGACACCGAGATGGCCCAGAAACTGGGTTGTCTGGAACTCGACGAAGAAGACCTGGCGCTGTGCACCTACGTGTGCGCCGGCAAGTATGAATACGGCCCGATCCTGCGGGATAACCTCGCCCGTATCGAGAAGGAGGGTTAAGCCATGGGTATTCGCGATTTTCTCGACAAGATCGAGCACAACTTCGAAAAGGGCGGCAAGTACGAGAATTGGTATGCCTTGTACGAAGCCATCGACACCTTCTTCTATCGTCCGGGCAGCGTGACCAAGACCACCGCCCACGTGCGCGACGGCATCGACCTCAAGCGCATGATGATCACCGTCTGGCTGTGCACCTTCCCGGCGATGTTCTTCGGCATGTGGAACGCCGGCTATCAGGCCAACCTGATCTTCGCCAACAGCCCTGAGCTGCTGGCGGCCCAGGAGGGCTGGCGCTTCTCTCTGATCGGTTCCCTGGCCGGGTTCGACCCGAACAGCCTGTGGGACAACTTCATCCAGGGCGCGGCCTGGTTCCTGCCCGTCTATGCGGTTACCTTCATCGTCGGCGGCTTCTGGGAAGTGCTGTTCGCCTCGATCCGCAAGCATGAGGTCAACGAAGGCTTCTTCGTCACCTCGGTGCTGTTCGCCTTGATACTGCCGCCGAGCATCCCGCTGTGGCAGGTGGCGCTGGGCATCAGCTTCGGCGTGGTGATCGGCAAGGAAGTGTTCGGCGGTACGGGCAAGAACTTCCTCAACCCGGCCCTGACCGGTCGCGCCTTCCTGTTCTTCGCCTACCCGGCGCAGATGTCCGGCGATGCGGTATGGACCGCGGTCGACGGTTTCGCCGGCGCTACGGCGCTGAGCCTGGCGGCCTCCGGCGGTATCGAGAACGTAGTCAATCAGGGCATCAGCTGGATGGACGCCTTCGTCGGCACCATTCACGGTTCCCTGGGCGAGACCAGCACCCTGGCCATCCTCATCGGCGGCGGCGTGCTGGTGCTGACCAAGATCGCCTCCTGGCGTATCGTCGCCGGCGTGATGCTGGGCATGGTCGGCCTGAGCCTGCTGTTCAACGCCATCGGTTCGGAAACCAACCCGATGTTCGCCATGCCCTGGCACTGGCACCTGGTGGTTGGCGGTTTCGCCTTCGGCATGCTGTTCATGGCCACCGACCCGGTGTCGGCTTCCATGACCAATACCGGCAAGTGGATCTTCGGTGCCCTGATCGGCGTGATGGTGGTGTTGATCCGCGTGGTCAACCCGGCGTTCCCGGAAGGCATGATGCTGGCGATTCTGTTCGCCAACCTGTTTGCACCGCTGATCGACCACTTCGTCGTTCAAGCCAATATCAAGCGGAGGCTGGCACGCAATGTCTAGTCAAAAAGAATCCACCGCTCGCACCCTGACGGTGGCCCTGTTGGTGTGCCTGGTGTGCTCGGTGTTCGTCGCCGGCGCGGCCATCGCACTGAAGCCGACTCAGGTGGACAACCGTCTGCTGGACAAGCAGCGCAGCATCCTGGCGATCGCCGGCCTCGGCGATGCCTCGATGAGCGGCAAGCAGGTCAAGGAGCTGTTCACCAGCACCATCACGGCCAAGCTGGTCGACCTGGAAACCGGTACCTTCTCCGATGCCCATGACCCGATCACCTTCGATCCACTCAAGGCGTCCAAGGACCCGAAGCTGTCCAGCAGCCTGCCGGCCGGTAAGGACATCGCCGGGATCAAGCGCCAGGAGCGTTACTCCACCGTGTATATGGTGGAGCAGGACGGCCAGGTGCAGACCCTGATCCTGCCGGTGCGCGGTTACGGCCTGTGGTCGACCCTGCACGGCTTCATCGCCGTCAAGGGTGACCTCAATACCGTGGTCGGCATGGGCTTCTATCAGCACGGCGAGACGCCGGGGCTGGGCGGCGAAGTGGACAATCCGAAGTGGAAGGGCCAGTGGCCGGGCAAGACCCTGTTCGATGACAGCGGCAAGCTGTCCGTGGAGATCGTCAAGGGCGGCGTCGATCCGCAGAGTCCGCAGGCCGAGCACCAGGTCGACGGCCTGGCCGGCGCCACCCTGACCAGCGTCGGGGTGGACAACCTGCTCAAGTTCTGGCTGGGCCAGAACGGCTTCGGTCCGTTTATCGCTAACCTGCGCGCAGGGGAGGCTTGATCATGTCGCAGCCGACTATTAAAGAAGTCCTGCTCAATCCGATCTTCAACAACAACCCCATCGGCCTGCAGATCCTCGGGATCTGCTCGGCCCTGGCGGTGACCTCGAACCTGCAGACCGCGCTGGTGATGTCCGCGGCGCTGACCCTGGTGACCGGTTTCTCCAACCTGTTCATCTCGATGATCCGCAGCCAGATCCCCAGCTCGATCCGCATGATCGTGCAGATGGTGATCATCGCCTCGCTGGTGATCGTGGTGGACCAGGTGCTCAAGGCCTATGCCTTCAGCCTGTCCAAGCAGCTGTCGGTGTTCGTCGGCCTGATCATCACCAACTGCATCGTGATGGGGCGTGCCGAGGCCTTCGCCATGCAGAACCCGCCGGTGCTGTCGTTCTTCGACGGTATCGGCAACGGTCTGGGCTACAGCGCCTTCCTCATCGCCCTGGGCATCATTCGCGAGCTGTTCGGCGCGGGCAAGCTGATGGGCTACGAGATCATTCCGGTGGTCAACGACGGTGGCTGGTACCAGCCCAACGGCATGCTGCTGCTGCCGCCTTCGGCGTTCTTCCTGATCGGCCTGTTCATCTGGGCGATCCGCAGCTGGAAGACCGAGCAGGTCGAGAGCAACGCCTACAAGATGGCCCCGCAGGTCTCGAATAAGGAGGCTTACTAATGGAGCACTACATCAGCCTGTTCGTCCGTGCGGTGTTCGTCGAGAACATGGCGCTGGCGTTCTTCCTCGGCATGTGCACCTTCATCGCCATCTCCAAGAAAGTGGAGACGGCGATCGGCCTGGGTATCGCCGTGGTGGTGGTGCTGGGCATCACCATGCCGGTCAACAACCTGATCTACACCAATATCCTCAAGGATGGTGCGCTGGCCTGGGCCGGTCTGCCGGAAGTCGACCTGAGCTTCCTTGGCCTGCTGACCTTCATCGGCGTCATCGCGGCGATCGTGCAGATCCTCGAGATGACCCTGGATAAGTATGTGCCGGCGCTGTACAACGCCCTCGGCGTGTTCCTGCCTCTGATCACGGTGAACTGCGCGATCATGGGCGGCTCGCTGTTCATGGTCGAGCGCGACTACAACCTGGCCGAGAGCACTGTCTATGGTATCGGCGCCGGCGTGTCCTGGGCCCTGGCGATTGCCGCGCTGGCGGGCATTCGCGAGAAGCTCAAGTACAGCGACGTACCGGCCGGCCTGCAGGGTTTGGGCATCACCTTCATCACCATCGGCCTGATGTCTCTGGGCTTCATGTCCTTCTCTGGCGTGCAGCTGTAAGGAAAGGATGAGCAGATGATTAATTTCGAGATTTTCCTAGCGATCGGCATGTTCACCGCCATTGTCTTGGCGTTGGTGCTGATCATTCTCGCGGCGCGCGCCAAGCTGGTTTCCAGCGGTGACGTGAGCATCGAGATCAACGGAGAGAAGACCATCGTCGTGCCGGCAGGCGGCAAGCTGCTGCAGACCCTGGCCGAGAACGACATCTTCCTGTCCTCGGCCTGTGGTGGCGGCGGCACCTGCGCCCAGTGCAAGTGCATCGTCGAGTCCGGTGGCGGTGAGATGCTCTCCACCGAGGAGTCGCACTTCACTCGTCGCGAGGCCAAGGAGGGCTGGCGCCTGTCCTGCCAGACCGCGGTCAAGCAGGACATGAAGATCGAGGTGCCGGAAGAAGTATTCGGCGTGAAGAAGTGGGAGTGCACCGTTGAGTCCAACCCCAACGTGGCGACCTTCATCAAGGAACTGACGCTCAAGCTGCCCGAGGGCGAGAACGTCGACTTCCGCGCCGGCGGCTATGTGCAGCTCGAGTGCCCGCCGCACACCGTGTACTACAAGGATTTCGACATCCAGGAGGAGTATCGCGGCGACTGGGACAAGTTCAACCAGTGGAAGTACGTGTCCAAGGTCGAGGAGACCGTGATTCGTGCCTACTCCATGGCCAACTACCCGGAAGAGCGCGGCCTGGTCAAGTTCAACATCCGTATCGCCTCGCCGCCGCCGGGCAAGGACGACCTGCCGCCGGGCAAGATGTCCTCCTACGTGTTCAGCCTCAAGCCGGGTGACAAGATCACGGTGTACGGACCCTTCGGCGAGTTCTTCGCCAAGGACACCGATGCCGAGATGATCTTCATCGGTGGTGGTGCCGGCATGGCGCCGATGCGCTCGCACATCTTCGACCAGCTCAAGCGCCTCAAATCCAAGCGCAAGATCAGCTTCTGGTACGGTGCGCGCTCCATGCGCGAGGCCTTCTACAACGAAGAGTACGATCAGCTGCAGGCGGAGAACCCGAACTTCCAGTGGCATCTGGCGCTGTCCGATCCGCAGCCGGAAGACAACTGGACCGGCCTCAAGGGCTTCATCCACAACGTGCTGTACGAGAACTACCTGAAGGACCACCCGGCTCCTGAGGATTGCGAGTTCTACATGTGCGGCCCACCCATGATGAACGCCGCCGTGATCAAGATGCTGGTCGACCTGGGTGTGGAGCAGGAAAACATTCTGCTCGACGACTTCGGCGGCTAAGTATGCTGCACGCTGTACTCCAGCCCGTTATCGCGGTCGCCCTGGCGGCCGCCTTAACGGGCTGCTGGTTTTCCGAGCGGGTCGAGGAGTTCGGCGGCCCGACCATGGGCAGCACCTACCGGGTCAAGTACGTGCGTACCGAGGGTGCGCCGCCTGTCGAGGCGCTGCAGGCCGAGACCGAGGCGATCCTCGCCGAGGTCGATCGGCAGATGTCCACCTACCGCGACGACTCGCTCATCTCCCAGTTCAATCGCGCCCCGGCCGGCAGTTGCCTGGCCATGCCGGAGGAGCTGTTGCAGCTGGTGGAAGCCGGCCAGGCCCTGGCTCAGGAGAGTGGCGGGGCCTTCGACCTGACCCTGGAGCCGCTGCTCAACCTGTGGGGCTTTGGCCCCCAGGCGCGCATGGAAAAGGTGCCGACGGCGCAGCAACTGGCCGAGGCGCGTGGCCGCACCGGTCACCGGCACTTGCGCGTCGAGGCTGGGCAATTGTGCAAGGACGTCGACCTGCAACTGGACCTGAACAGCATCGCCGCCGGCTACACGGTTGAGCGGATCGTCAGCCGCCTCGACGAGCTGGGCGTCGGTCGTTACCTGGTGGATGTCACCGGGGAGTTGAAGGCGGCCGGGCGCAAGCCCAGTGGCGAGCCCTGGCGCATCGCCATCGAGGCCCCGCGGGATGATGAGCGGGTGGCGCAGCGAATCCTGGCGCTGGATGGCTACGGCATCTCCACCTCCGGCGACTATCGCAATTATTTCGAGGAGAACGGCATACGCTACTCCCATACGCTGGACCCACAGACCGGCGCGCCCATCACCCACAAGCTGGCGGCGGTGACCGTGGCCGACCGATCGACCTTACGCGCCGATGGCTTGTCTACCCTATTGATGGTGCTGGGACCCGAGCGAGGCTTGGCCTACGCTGAGCAGGCCGGTATCGCAGCGTTTTTCGTGATCCGTGACGGCACAGATTTCGTCACCCAGACTACCGCGGCGTTCGAACAGCTGTTCGCCGCAGGAGAAGAGCAATGATTTTCGTAGTGGTTTTCCTGGCAATGCTACTGGTGGTTGGCCTGATGGCGGTCGGCGTGATCATGGGCCGCAAGCCCATCGCCGGTTCCTGCGGCGGTATCGCCAATCTGGGCATCGAGAAGGAATGCTCGATTTGCGGAGGCAGTCGCGAGAAGTGCGAAGAGGTCAATCGCACTTCCGATGAGGCGGCCAGCGATCTGGCCTACGACGCGACCAAGCGTTAGTCGCCAGCCGGCACATAGGCGGTGAGTTGATTGTCGGCGCGCCTGAGCGCTGCCGGCCCTGCCGAGGGCGCGATACAAGCGCCCCGGTGTGATCTGAAGGAGTAAACATGGCGGTCTACAACTATGACGTAGTGGTGCTGGGCTCCGGTCCTGCGGGGGAAGGTGCGGCGATGAACGCCGCCAAGGCCGGGCGCAAGGTAGCGGTGGTCGATACCCGCCGTGAGGTCGGCGGCAACTGCACCCACCTGGGCACTATTCCGTCCAAGGCGCTGCGTCACTCGGTGCGCCAGATCATGCAGTTCAACACCAATCCGATGTTCCGCCAGATCGGCGAGCCGCGCTGGTTCTCCTTTCCGGACGTATTGAAGAGCGCCGAGCGGGTGATCGGCAAGCAGGTGGCCTCGCGCACCGGCTACTACGCGCGCAATCGCATCGACCTGTTCTATGGCACCGGCAGCTTCTCCGACGAACAGACCATCGAAGTGGTCTGCCCCAATGGCGTGGTGGAAACCCTGGTGGCCAAGCAGATCGTCATCGCTACCGGCTCGCGCCCCTATCGCCCGGCGGATGTCGACTTCCGTCATCCGCGGGTCTACGACAGCGACACCATCCTGACCCTCAGCCACACGCCGCGCCGGCTGATCATCTACGGAGCCGGGGTCATCGGTTGCGAGTACGCCTCGATCTTCAGCGGCCTGGGGGTGCTGGTCGACCTGATCGACAACCGCGACCAGCTGCTCAGCTTCCTCGATGCGGAGATCTCCGATGCGCTGAGCTATCACCTGCGCACCAACAACGTACTGATTCGCCACAACGAGGAGTACGAGCGTATCGAGGGGGTGGACAACGGGGTGATCCTGCACCTGAAGTCCGGCAAGAAGATCAAGGCCGACGCCCTGCTCTGGTGCAACGGCCGTACCGGCAATACCGACAAGCTGGGCCTGGAGAACATCGGCATCCAGGTCAACAGCCGCGGCCAGATCGAGGTCGACCAGAACTATCGCACCGAGATCAGCAACATCTTCGCCGCCGGCGACGTGATCGGCTGGCCGAGCCTGGCCAGCGCGGCCTATGACCAGGGCCGTTCGGCCTCGGGCAACATCGTCGAGAACGACAGCTGGCGCTTCGTCGACGATGTGCCGACCGGGATCTACACCATTCCGGAGATCAGCTCGATCGGCAAGAACGAGCGCGAGCTGACCCAGGCCAAGGTGCCCTATGAAGTGGGCAAGGCGTTCTTCAAGAGCATGGCGCGGGCGCAGATTTCCAATGAGCCGGTGGGCATGCTGAAGATCCTCTTCCACCGTGAGACCCTCGAGGTGCTCGGCGTGCACTGCTTCGGCTACCAGGCCTCGGAGATCGTGCACATCGGCCAGGCGATCATGAACCAGAAGGGCGAGGCGAACAGCATCAAGTATTTCGTCAACACCACCTTCAACTACCCGACCATGGCCGAGGCCTATCGTGTGGCGGCGTTCGATGGTCTCAACCGGCTTTTTTGAGCGGCTCCGACCGGTGGCCTGAGCCGGTCGGAGAGGATGCGTTCAGCGACTCCCCGTCCTGGCAGTGGCCGAACCGGGAGAGTTTCTGACCAGGCAGCAAGAAAAAACCGGCCCTGGTGGCCGGTTTTCTTTTGTCGCGATTGGCGTCGGCGCCACAGGCTCAGGGCGTCAGTGTCGCCACGGCCAGCCCGGGGAAGTCGGTGATCAGGCTGTCCACGCCGAAATCGGCGAGGCGGCGCATCAGTGCGGCGTCATTGACCGTCCACACCGAGACATGCAGGCCGGCCTTCTGCGCCTTGCTCAGGCGCTCCGGGCTGCACAGCGTCCAGTCCAGGGCGAGCAGGTCGCAGCCGTAATGCTGAGCCACTTTCAGCGGGTCGAGCCAGGCGTGTTCGGCGACCAGGCCACGGGAAATCTCCGGATGCAGCTGCTGCATGGCGCGCAGCACCTCGCGTGAGCTGGAGGTCACGGTGATCTTGTCGGTCAGGCCATGGCGCTTGGCCAGTTCGGCAATCCCCTCGGCCATGCGCGCCGAACGCACCTTCGAGGCGCTCTTGACCTCCAGTTGCCAGTGCTCGAAGTCGCACTGCTCGAAAAGTTCGGCCAGGCGCGGAATAGGGCAGGGCGTGCGCCACTCGGGGCCGCACTGGCGCGCGTCATAGCCAACCAGTTCGGCGGCATCATGCTCCACCACCTTGCCGCGGCGACCGGTGGTGCGCTTGAGGGTCGGATCGTGGATGACCATCAGCTCGCCGTCGCGAGACATGTGCAGGTCCAGTTCGCAGCGGCGTACGCCGTGGTCCAGGCAGGTCTGGAAACTGGCGAGGGTGTTTTCCGGTGCTTCGCCCTTGGCGCCGCGGTGGCCGTAAATCAGGGTCACGATTACTCCTTGCTAGGGGCGGTGCGTGGCTGGTGGTGGCGCACGCTGTTGATCACATGGTCATACTCGAAATACACGCTGAACTCGCGATAGTCCCAGCGGGTGATCGGCGGCTTGCCGACTGGGGCATGCTCCTCGTCGGCCAGACCGAAACGCTCGAGTACCGAGCGTTGTGATGCGCCACGCTGCGGCAGGTCGATGCTCGAGGCGCCTTGTTGGCCGAGCGGAATTTCCAGGGTTTCGGCCAGGGCGGATAACGGCAGCAGCAGGGCGAGCAGGGCTAGAAGACGGGGCATGGGCTACTCAACTTTCTGGTCATGACTGTTCGCGGGCCTGGCGGCGTTCCCAGGCCTGCTTCTGCAGGATATGCCGGGCGAGCAACTGGCGCTGTGCGTCGGTCAACGCTTCGAACTCGGTGCCGATGTCGAACTGGCCGTCCTCCCGCTCGCGGCAGTGGATGACCCTGGCGCGCAACAGCAGGCCGAGGGCCTGGGGCATCAGCACCATCTTGATCGCCAGGTGGCTGTCGCAGGCTACCGGTTTGCCGTGATTGAAGCTGACGCCGCCCTCGGACAGGCAGACTTGCTTGGGCGCGCCGATATCGCGCAGCAGGGTCTGGGCCACGGCCTGGCCGAGCAGGTCGATGCGCTTGTTGATCACCTTGAGGTAGTTGGCCAGGGTACGGTCGCGCTCGCTGATATGGCGCAGCAGGTGCTGCGACTCGAAATCCATCAGGTGCAGGTCGCTGAGCAGGTTGAACAGCGGCGAACTGTCGTGCAGTGCGTCGCTCGCCTGGGCCTCGGCGCCGGACAGCAGGGTGAAATCCAGTGCGATCGTGTCGTCGATACGATAGTATTCGCGGCGATCTTTTTCATCTTGAGACGGCATGGCGAACCCATGGCAGCAGTAGTGGTCTGAGTGTAAAGCTGCTCGCCAAGACCCGCCACAAGGACGTTTCTCTTTCCCCCCGAATCAGCCTCCGACATGTTCAGACCCCTGTTCGTATTCATCGGTACGCGCTACACGCGCGCCAAACGTCGCAGCCATTTCGTTTCCTTCATATCCCTGACCTCGATGATCGGCCTGGCGCTCGGCGTGCTGGTGATGATCCTGGTGCTGTCGGTGATGAATGGTTTCGACCATGAGATGCGCACCCGCGTGCTCGGCATGGTGCCGCACGCCACGATCGAGAGCCCGACGCCGCTGGCCGACTGGCGCGAACTCGCCGACGGCGCGATGAAGCATCCGCAAGTGCTGGCCGCGGCGCCCTTCAGCCAGATGCAGGGCCTGCTGAGCAATGACGGCAAGGTGCAGAAGGTGCTGATCAATGCGGTCGATCCGCAGGAGGAGGGCAAGGTCTCGATCATCGGCGACTTCTTCCGTCAGGGGCGCCTGGAGGACCTGGCTGCGGGCGAGTTCGGCATGGTCATCGGCGACAAGGCGGCGGCCAAGCTGGGCGTGACGCTCGGCGACAAAGTGACCTTCGTCGCGCCCGAAGTGACGGTAACCCCGGCCGGGATGTTTCCCCGGCTCAAGCGCTTCACCGTGGTCGGCATCTTCCATGTCGGCGCCGGCGAGATCGACGGCCACCTGGCCCTGGCCCACGTTCAGGACCTGGGGCGCCTGCAACGCTGGCCAGCCGGTCAGGTGCAGGGCGTGCGCCTCAAGTTCGCCGACCTGTTCCAGGCGCCGCGTACCGCCTGGGAGCTGGCCCAGACGCTGGGCAAGGGCGACTACTATGCCCGCGACTGGACGCGCACCCACGGCAACCTGTACCAGGCGATCCGCATGGAGAAGGCGATCATCGGCCTGCTGCTGCTGCTGATCGTCGCGGTGGCCGCCTTCAATATCATCTCGACCCTGGTCATGGTGGTGACCGACAAGAAAGGCGACATCGCCATCCTGCGTACCCTGGGCTCCACGCCGGGGCAGATCATGGCGATCTTCATGGTCCAGGGCACGGTGATCGGTGTGTTCGGCACGGCCATCGGCGCGCTGTTGGGAATCTGGGCCGCGCTCAATGTCAGCGCCGGCGTCGCGGCCCTGGAGGGCCTGCTGGGAATCAAGTTCCTCAGCGCCGACGTGTACTTCATCGACTACCTGCCGTCGCAGCTGATGTGGGCGGATGTGTCGCTGGTGTGCGGCGCGGCGCTGGTGCTGAGTTTTCTCGCGACCCTGTATCCGGCCTGGCGCGCGGCGCGCACCCAGCCGGCGGAGGCGCTGCGTTATGAATAATCAACTGATGGGTGACCGCGTCATGCAAGATCAGGCCGTGCTGAGCTGCCGCAATCTGGGCAAGAGCTATGAGGAGGGCCCGCAGTCGGTGGTGGTGCTCGATGGCCTGGCCCTCGAGCTGCATCCGGGCGAGCGGGTGGCGATCGTCGGCAGTTCGGGCTCGGGCAAGAGTACCCTGCTGAACATGCTCGGCGGCCTCGACACGCCCAGCACGGGCAGCGTCTGGCTGGCCGGTGAAGAGCTGTCGGCGCTCAACGAGAAGGAGCGCGGCCTGCTGCGCAACCGCGCCCTGGGCTTCGTCTACCAGTTCCATCACCTGTTGCCCGAGTTCACCGCCCTGGAAAACGTCTGCATGCCGCTGCTGATCGGCCGTACCGCGATCAGCGAGGCGCGCCAGCGGGCCACCGCACTGCTCGAGCGGGTCGGCCTGGGCCATCGCCTGGCACACAAACCGGCCGAACTGTCCGGCGGCGAGCGCCAGCGGGTGGCGATCGCCCGGGCCCTGGTCAACCGGCCCGGCCTGGTGCTGCTCGACGAGCCGACCGGCAACCTCGATCACCACACCGCCCAGGGCATCCAGGAGCTGATGAAGGAGCTGAGCGCCTCGTCGCAGACCGCCTTCCTGGTGGTGACCCATGACATGCAGCTGGCTCTGCAGATGGACCGGGTGCTGCGCCTGGAAGACGGCAAGCTGGTGGCTGCCTGATGTTCCGCCCGCTGAGTGTCTTCATTGGCAGTCGCTATACCCGGGCCAAGCGGCGCAATCACTTCATATCCTTCATTTCCCTGACCTCGATGATCGGCCTGGCCCTGGGTGTGCTGGCGATGATCGTGGTGCTGTCGGTGATGAACGGCTTCCAGAAGGAAATGAGCTCGCGGATTCTCGGCATGGTGCCCCATGCCAGCATCGCCGGCGCCCAGGCCCTGGACGATTGGCAGACGGTTGCCGCAGCCGCCGGCCGGCACCCGCAGGTGGTGGCGGCCGCGCCCTTCGCCGAGCTGGAGGGCATGCTGTCGCACCGCGGGGCAATGCAGCCGATCCAGCTGCAGGGGATCGATCCGCAGTTCGAGTCGCGGGTCTCCATCCTGCCCCAGCATATGGTGCAGGGCAGCCTGGCCGATTTGCGGCCCGGTGAGTTCGGTGTGGTGATCGGCGAGATCACCGCGCGGCGCTTCCAGCTCAAGGTCGGCGACCGCCTGGCCCTGATCGTGCCCGAGCTCAGCTCCGTGCCGGGCGGCATTGTGCCGCGCATGCAGCGCATCAACGTGGTCGGCATCTTCAAGGTCGGCGCCGAGCTGGACAGCTCCCTGGCGCTGATCAACGTGGCCGATGCCGCGCAGATCCAGCGCTTCGAGCCGGGCCAGGTGCAGAGCGTGCGGCTTAAACTGAAGGACCTGTATCAGGCGCCGCGGGTCTCCGCCGAGGTCGCCGCGCAGTTGGGCGAGGGCTATCGCGCCAGCGACTGGACCCAGACCCAGGGCAGTCTGTTCAGTGCCATGAAGATGGAAAAGACCATGATCGGCCTGCTGTTGCTGCTGATCGTCGCGGTGGCCGCGTTCAACATCATCGCCACCCTGATCATGGTGGTGGCCGACAAGGGCGCCGACATCGCCATCCTGCGCACCCTCGGGGCAACGCCGCGGCAGATCATGGGCATCTTCATGGTGCAGGGCACCGTGATCGGCACGGTCGGTACGCTGATTGGCGGGGTGCTGGGCGTTCTCGCGGCCCTGAACGTCAGTCAGCTGGTGGGCTGGATCGAGCGGATGAGCGGTCAGCAGGTGCTCAGTTCCGATGTCTATTTCATCAGTAACCTGCCCTCGGAATTGCTGGTCTCCGACGTAGTGCTGATCTGCAGCGCGGCCTTGGGCCTGAGCTTTCTTGCCACGCTTTACCCCTCCTGGCGCGCCGCGCAGATCCAGCCGGCCGAGGCGCTGCGCTACGAGTGAGCTAAGCTGCGCACAGAAAAAAGCCGTTACCTGGGTAACGGCTTTTTCGTTTCAGCTGGGGCTCTTGGCCTTGCGCCGCCGCTCCTGGCGCTTGCGCCAGTTATGCCGGACCCACCAGTGCCAGTAGGTGTTGGTAGCCAGGTAGCCGACGACGCCGAGCAGCAGGCCCAGCACCAGGGAGCCGAGGTACAGCGGCTGCCAGTGGCTCTGCAGCACCTGGCCGATCCAGCGCAGGGTGACCTGGTCGGGCAGGTGCAGGGTCGGGGTGTTGGTCATCCAGGCGCCGAATTTGTAGCTGCAATAGAACACCGGTGGCATGGTGATCGGGTTGGTCAGCCACACCAGGCCGACCGAGATCGGCAGGTTGGCGCGGGCCGGGATGGCCACCACGGCGGCGGCGATCATCTGCAGCGGCATGGGGATCATCGCCCAGAACAGGCCGATGGCCATGGCCCGGGAGACCGAGTGACGATTGAGGTGCCAGAGATTGGGGTCGTGGATCAGCGTGCCGAGAAAGCGCAGGGACTTGCTGCCCTTGATGCGGTCCGGGTGGGGCATGTAGCGCTTGAAGAAACGACGCGGCATTGGGGGTCTCTGGCGGGCTGAAAAGCGCAGTTATTATGCACAGATTCGGAACCGGCTGCTTTTTGAGTTTGTGACAGCAAGTACGTAGCAGTCGGTGGTCGGCCTGAGTCCATGGATGGCTCTTCAGGAGTGTAAGGCGATGCGCCTAGGGATGCTCGCGCTGGTCGCAGGTTTGCTCGTGCTGCGATTCATGCCGGTTCTGCCGCCGGCCTGGTTGCTGTTTCTGTTGGCGCTGGCGGGGCTCTCGTGCCTGCCATTTCGAAGCTATCCCGTGGGCTGTTTCCTGCTCGGTTTCGCCTGGGCCTGCACTTCGGCCCAGTGGGCCCTGGACGACCGCCTGGCGCCCGAGCTGGACGGTCGCACGCTATGGCTGCAGGGGCGGGTGGTCGGGCTGCCCGATGTGAACGACGGCGTGGTGCGCTTTGAACTGCACCAGGCCAGCTCTCGCCGAGCCCAGCTGCCAAGGCTGATACGCCTGGCCTGGTACGGCGGGCCGAGTGTGGGGAGGTTCTAGATTTGGCACAGGCCCGAAAGCCGGTGGGATGAGCCGGGACGAACCGGGATAAGCCATGACAGCCAGGCGTGGCGCGGGTTTCGGTGGAGTGCGCCTGGGGTGGCCGGTGCCAAAGGGCCGCTAAGCGGTGAACATCCATTTCAATCAGAGGGCCCGCTGTTTAGCGGGCTCTTTGGCATCTGCGGCTCAGACCATCCAGCCGCCGGCCCAGACTACGCGACCGATGATCTGCAATTCGCCCAGCCGGTCCTTGGGCACGGTCATGGTCTGATAGTCCTTGTTCTGGCTGATGATGCTCAGCGAGCCGTCGAACTGGCGCTGCAGGCGCTTGGCGTAGAGGTGGTCGTCCAGGTGGATGACGTAGATACCCTCGCCCTCCAGGCTGTTGCGCTTGTGGTCGATCAGCACGGTGTCGCCGTCGTCCAGCAGGGGCTCCATGGAGTCGCCATTGACCTGGATGGCCGAGAGGTTGTCCGGGTTGAGGCCCTTACGCTGCAGCGAGTAGCGAGTGAACGCCAGGTGGGTCCATATCTTAGCGCCCTCATTCCAGGCGCCATCGCCAGCGCTACAGCGGGCGTCATAGAGCGGAACATAGACGTACTTGTCATCGGCAGAGGCGCCGCTGCTCTGCGATGGCCGCATTTCTCCCTCACCAGAAGCCAGCCATCCGATATCGACTCCTACGGCCTTGGCTATCTCTACACAGCGCGCCACTTTGGGCTCGCGCTCTCCAGTTAAGTAGTACTCCAGCGTTCGCCTCGGGATTGCCGATAAGCGTGCAAGTTCGTCGCCGCTTCCGGCTATGTCGGCGCATTGCCTGATGCGTGCTGCCAGCCCTTCGCTCATTTCGCTTTCTCCACCTGTGAATGCGAAATGGCGCCTTCCAAGAAAACGAAATTTCGCTTTCCCATAAATTCCTTTAAAAACAATGACATGGCCGTTTAGCTCTATTTTTTGCCGGTTCCGGCAAAGCGAAATGCCGTTTTTCGCTTTACCCGTTAGAACAAAGCGGCTATGTTTATGCCGTAAGTGACGTTAGACACCCCAAAAAAACCACCCCGCAGGTGGTTAGAAATGGACGCCAGGCATGAACAAAACCGATATCCCGCTTGACCCGACCCAGCGCTGGGAATGGATCAAGTATCAGCTGCGCGCCAAAGGCACCTCACTGGCCAAGCTGGCGCGTGAGCTGGGCGTTTCCGATACCGCCGTGAAGAACGCCAAGCGCACCGCCTATCCGCGCATGGAGCGGGCCATTGCCAAGGCGTTAGGCCTGAAGCCTATCGACCTGTGGCCCGAGCGGTGGACCAGCAACGGTCAGCCGCACCGAATTCGGAAGCAGCGCGCGGAAAAGAACGCAACTTCTGGCCAAGAGCATAGCGAAGTTTATGCCCTTGGACACCGTAAAAGCGGCAGGGAGGCCTAGACATGCGTCACGGAAAAGACGATCGCACCCTGGACATCTTCGAAGTCCCCCAGCCTGTTCTGACCGTGCCGGGCTGCGGCAACTACGCCGCCCAGGTGAGCGAACTGGTCAGCGAGATGCTGAAAGGCACCGAGCTGGACCGCTACGAGATCGCCGCGCGCATGTCGCGCCTGTCCGGCGACGACGTGAGCAAGAACATGCTCGACGCCTGGGCCAGCCCGGCCCGCGCCGACCACAACCTGCCTCTGTATAGAGCCGCCCTGCTGGAGGAGGTGTGCGCCAGCCATGCACTGACCAACTGGCAGGTCAATCTGCGCGGCGGTCGGGTGGCCTACGGCCGCGAAGCCCTGGACGCCGAGCTGGGGCGACTGGAGCGTGTCGCCGCCGACGCCTCACGCAAGGCGCGAGAGCTGAAGCGCCTGCTGGGAGATCACCATGCGTAACTGGTATTCCGCCCAGGAACTGGCCGGGCTTCCCGGTATGCCTGGCACCGAACGCGCCATTCAGATCCGCGCACATCGCGAAGGCTGGGAAGGCCAACGCCGCCTCGGCAGCAAGGCCATCGAGTACGCCTTCGCCGTGCTGCCCAAGGAGACCCAGGCCGCCCTGATCGCCGCTTCGGTGTCGGCAGACGCGCCAGCGGAAGCCCCCGAAACCGCGCCAAGTCCTGTGCAGCGTGACGCCGTTCCCGCGTCACGCCTGACAGAAAATCAACGAGCGGTGATGATGGCGCGCCTGGCCTTCGTCCGCGAGATCGAGCGCATGAGCCAGGTCACCAGCCAGCAGCGGGCGATCCTGACCCTGGTTGGCCTAGCCAAAAGCGGCGAGCTGAGCCCCTACCTGAATGACCGGGTGATCCGGGCCAACGACCGCAAGAGCGAAGATCGCACCCTGTCCGAGCGCACCCTCAAGCGCTGGCTGGCCGACTACCGCAAGCACGGCGAAACCGGCCTGGCGCCGGGCCGCCGGCAGCAGGACTTGGCCGTGCCGGACTGGGCCAAGGACTTCCTGCGCTGCTTCCAACGGCCGACCAAGCCCAGCGTCGAAGCCAGCTATGCCGAGTTCGCCAGCAAGTGCCAGGGCGAGCGCCCGAGCATTCACCAGGTACGCCGCTTCCTCAACAAGCTGAGCCCCGAGGCCCGCGAGCAAGGCCGCCGCACCCCGCAGGAACTCAAGGCGCTGCAGCCCTTCAAGCGCCGCGACACCAAGAGCCTGCGCCCCTGCGACGTGTTCACCGCCGACGGCCACAAGTTCGACGCCGAAGTGCTCAACCCGCGCACCGGCAAGCCGTACCGTCCCGAGACCACCACCGTGCTCGATGTCGCCACCCGCAAGGCCCTGGGCATCTCCATAGGCGAGGCCGAGTCGACCATCGGCGTGATGGACGCCCTGCGCGACGCAGTGCAGCGCGGCGGCATGTTCGCCGTCTTCTATGTGGACAACGGCTCGGGCTTCGCCAATGACACCGTGCGCGAGGTGGTCGACCGCCTCGGCGGCACCATGACCCACGCCCTGCCGTACAACAGCCAGGCGCGCGGCCTGATCGAGCGTGCCCACCAGACCATCTGGGTCAACGCCGCGAAGAAGCTCACCAGCTACATCGGCGCCGACATGGACAAGCACGCCGGCACCCGCGTGCACCGCATCAGCCGCCAGCAGCTGCGCGAAACCGGCAGTACCCGGTTGATTCCGACCTTCGCCGAGTTCATGGCCGGCATCGAGTACGAGATCGAGGTCTACAACAACCAGCCGCACCGCGGCCTGGCGAAGATCCGCGACCCGCAGACCGGGCGCATGCGCCACATGAGCCCCAACGAAGCTTGGGAGGCGGCCATCGCCGATGGTTGGGAGCCGATGCTGGCCCCGGCTGAGCTGGTCGCCGACCTGATGCGACCGCAAGTGATCCGCCCGACCCGGCGTGGCGAGGTCACCTGGGCCGGCCAGCGCTACTTCCTCAACGCCCTGCGCGACTTGCATGGCGAAGAGGTCAGCCTGGCCTACGACGTGCGCGACGCCTCCCGCGTGTGGGTGCGCACCCTGGCAGGCGAGCTGCTCGGCGAAGCCCTGCTGGACGGCAACGCCAGCGACTACATGCCCAAGACCATGATCGAAAAGGCCGTCGAGAAGCGCGAACAGGGCCAGCTCAAGCGCGCCGTCGACAAGCTGGAAACGCTGACCGGCAAGCGCGTGGCGATGCTCGCCCCGGCCAGCGCACCCAGCGCCACCCTGGCGCCGGCCCAGCTAGCCAGCGCCCAGCAATACGCCGCCCAACTGATGGCCGAGGAGACCGAGGCCTTCGTAGTGCCCGGCGACTCCATGGCCCGCTACCGCCTGTGGAAGCAACTCGACAGCCGCCTGGTAGGCGGCGAACCCCTCACCGAAGACGAAGCCAGGTGGCATGGGCGCTACCCGAACCACCCGGACTTCGCAGCCATTCAACGCATGTTTGACTTCGCGGACGAACAGGCCCGCGCTTGACCAAGGGAGCTACACCGATGAGCGTAACCAAGATCGTACCTCTAACCAACGTCGGCCTTCTGGCCAGTGCCATTGAGCGCGCCATGATGCGCCCCCAGGGCCTGCCGGGCCTGGTCGTGAAGTACGGCCCTAGCGGCCTGGGCAAGAGCGTGGCGGCCGCCTGGGCGGCCAACCAACACCGCGCCTACTACGTCGAGTGCCGCGACACCTGGAGCAAGAAGGCCTTCCTGCTCGCCATCCTGCGCGAGATGGGCATCGCCCCGCAGCGCACCCTGTCGGAGATGGTCGACCAGGTCGCCGAGCAGCTCAGCCGCAGCGGCCGCCCGCTGCTGATCGACGACGTGCAGTATCTTCTCGACAAGGCCGTGGCCAACATCCTCACCGACATTTACAACGCCAGCCAGGGCACCATCGTACTGATCGGCGAGGAGCGAGTGCCGGCCAGCCTGGCCAAGCTGGAGCGCCTGCACAACCGCGTGCTGGAGTGGGTGCCGGCGCAACCCGCCACCCTCGACGACCTGCGCAACCTGGCCAGCGCCAGCTACCCGAAGCTGCACATCGCCGACGACCTGCTGGACAACCTGCGCCACCAGGTGCGCGGCTGCCTGCGCCGGGTGGCGGTCAACCTCTACCGGGTGCACAGCGAGGCCCAAGCCCTGTGCCTGGACAGCATCGACCTGGCCCAGTGGGGCAAGCGCGGCTGGTTCACTGGCGAAGCCCCGGCGCGGAGGGTCGCTTGATGACAGGCCGAAAGCGTATCGACCTGGAAATGCAGGGAACAAAAGGTAACCGTCAGCGCTGCTGGGAGGCCATGCGCGCACGCCGCGACGGCTTCACCAGCTACGAGATTGCGCGAGCAGCCAAGGTGCATGACTCCCAGGTACTCACCTACATAAAGGCGTTGATCGCGGGGGGCTTTGTTGAGGTGGTCAGCGGCGGGGTCGCCGGAAAGCGTGGCCTGATTGAGGAGCGCACGTTGCGGATCATCCGCGACATCGGTGTAGAAGCCCCGGCAGTCACCCCAACTGGCAAGCCGAGTACAGCTGGGCTGGGTAACGAGGCGCTCTGGAGAACTCTGCGCATCCTGGGCGAGGTTGATGCACGTCAGTTGGCCAGCCACGCCTCTGTCGCGGTGCCGGTCAGCTTGCATGCCGCGCGCTTCTTTCTGAAGTGGCTGAAGCGTGCCGGGTATGTCCAGGTGGTGGTACCGAGCAGGGGCGGCAAGCAGGAACGCTACCGCCTGGCTCCAGGGCGCTACACCGGCCCTAAGCCGCCGATGATCCAGCGCCTCGGCCAGGTGTTCGATCCCAACCTGGGCGAGGTGGTGTACCGCCACGAAGCGGAAGCGGGGGTGGAGGCATGAGCGCCGTTCGCCTGGAAGCCTGGGGCGAGCAGCCACCGCTGTTCGTCCAGCTGCTGGGTGCCGAGGTGGCGCGCAGCAACATCACCGAAACCGGCAAGCGCATCGGCATGAGCCGCACCGCCGTCAGCCTGGTACTGGCCAACCGTTACCCCTCGCCCAGCACGGCCGGTGTCGAGCGCCGGGTGATGGATGCCCTGGGCCGCCTCGACTGTGTCGCCCTCGGCGAGGTGGTGACTGTCGAGCAGTGCCAAAGCTACCGCGCAAAACCGGCACCGACCCACAACCCGCAGGCCATGCAGCACTGGAAGGCCTGCCAGCACTGCGCCTTCAACCCCAACTGCAGCAACGCCCAGGAGAAGCCCCATGCACGGCACAACTGAACGCCCCCTGAAAGTGCTGACCCCGCAGAACGCCGAACGCCTGCGCGTGTTCAACAGCGCCGCCCGCACCCTGCAAGGCATGGGCATCCGCCTGCTGCAGATCGTGCCCCAGGACAACCGCCTGGTGATCGCCCCCGAGGACGGCCAGCACCTGTTGAGCAAGCGCCTGACCGAGGGCTACCAGCGCCATGCCTCGGCCGGCAGCACCCGCTACACCGTGCTGTTCCAGGGCGTGACCCTGGAATGGCGCGAACCGATCAGCCACACCCGCCCGGCCGAGTACGCCGGCATCACCCTTCACTGAGGACACGCCGCATGCACGCACAACCGCAAATCCCCGCCGGCTTCCGGCAAGACGCCCAAGGCCGACTGGTACCCGAGGCCATGATCAAGCCCATCGACCAAGAGCGCGATCGCCTGGTGCGCCACCTGGTCGACCGCGCCAGCGAGCTGAGCAGCGAACTGGCCGACTTCAAGACGGCTGCGTTTGGCGACATCCGCGCCTTCATCGACATGAGCTTCGAGGAGTACGGCGCCAAGGTCGGCGGCAAGAAGGGCAATGTCACCCTGCTGAGCTTCGACGGCCGCTACAAGATCCAGCTCGCGGTGCAGGAAAGCATCGCCCTGGACGAGCGCCTGCAGGCAGCCCGCGCGCTGATCGACGAATGCCTGCGCGAATGGACCACCGGCGCCCGACCCGAGGTGGTCACCCTGGTCAACGACGCCTTCCGCACCGACACCAAGGGCGAGATCCGCACCGCCCGCGTGCTGGCCCTGCGTCGCCTGGAGATCGGCGACGAGCGCTGGCAGCGCGCCATGCAAGCCATCGGCGAAGCCTGCCAGGTGGTCGGCTCCAGGTCCTACATCCGCATCTACGAGCGGGTCGGCGACACCGACCAGTACCAGGCCATCAGCCTGGATATCGCCAGCCTGCAAGTGGCGGGGGTGTGACATGCAGCGCTACCACGAACCCCGCCACGACCCGCTGCCTCTGCGCTCGCCTTACCACGAAGCCGAGAGCCAGCGGATCGAGCAGTTGACCCAGGCGTTTCTCGCACGCGGCGGCCAGATCGAGCAGGTCGGCCATCGGATGAGCGAGGCCCCGGCCACCTTCGTCATCAACCCCGAGCGCACGCCGGTCTATGCCCACCTGTTCACCTCGCCCGCGGTTGAGCCGGAGGCCTCGCCAGAGCCGGCGGAGCTGGAGCCCGAGCAGGGTCAGGACGGTGACATCGAGGTCAAGCAGGCCGCCCTGGTCATGGCGGCCGCCGCCCTGGGCGACTCGCCCAAGTGGATCGCCAAGAAGCTGCACATGACCGAAAAGCGCGTGCGCCAGCTGGCCCGCGACTACCACATCGACTTTCGCGCACAGCGCTAAGGAGGGCCCATGGCCAAGCACACCATCACCATCAGCGACGAAGAAGGCGGCGGCATCTGCATCCGCCTGGGCAGCGAGGGCTCCCTGGAGAGCATGGCCGGCATCACGGCCGCCGGCTTGATGTTGCTCGCCAAGAAGATAGTCCCGGTTGCCGCGAAGACGGCGGCAGAGCGCAACGTCTGCCCCTGCGTCAAGTGCCAGGCCGCCCGCGCCTCGCTGGAGATTCCGCCCGGCACCACCATCCACTGACCACCACATTGGAGGCCGCCATGCTCTCACTCGCCTGGTTCATCTTCGCCTACCTCCGCGCGCCCCGTGCCCGGCGCCTGGAGGTGGTCTACCACTTCGCGGCACAGGAGCAGCCAGCATGAACCACGGATTGGCGAAATCCGCCTGTCAGCTGCGCGTCGAGCGCCAACTGGCGGAGTCCATCGAACTGCTGCGGCGCGCCCACCGCTACGTCAGCGTTCATCCCACCATCGGAGGGCAAAAACTCGGCGATGAGATGCACGCCTTCATTGTTCGCCCCCGGCCTGAACTGGCGGCAGAGGAGGACAAGCCGACCTTGCATTGAGCCCGTGCGAAACCATCCGCAAGGATGGTCTGCCCAGCGTGGTGGCTGGGTACTGATGAGCAGCTGAGGACGATATGGACCACAAGAAAGCCCTGGAGAAGATCAAGAAGTGCCTGCGCCTAGGGGCGAGCAGTAACCCGCATGAGGCCGCCGCTGCGATGCGCCAGGCCCGCTTGCTGATGGAGAAGCACCAGATAGACGAAGGCGATGTTCTGGCTTCCGAGGTGCAAGAGTGCGCCACCCGCAGCGGCGCCAAGAACCGCCCAGTGGCCTGGGAGATCAAGCTGGCGGCCATCGTCAGCCGGGCCTATGCCTGCCGTTACTTCTTCATGGCCGGCCAGGGCGAGTACCGCTTCATAGGTGAGATGGCCGAGGTGGCCAGCTACACCCTGACCTTGCTGCTGCGCCAGGTCCGCCAGGCGCGCCGCGACTACATCGCCGCCCACCTGACCCGCTGCAAGGCCGCCACCAAGACCAAGCGCGCCGACGTGTTCTGTGATGCCTGGACGTATGCCGTGCACTCGAAGGTGCTGGAGTTTGCTGGTAGCGAACCCTCTGCCGCCGTCGAGGCGTACATGGCCAAGAACCATCCGGACCTGGTGACCGGCAAACCCACCGAGCGCAACGCCAGCAAGGGGATGAGCCAGCGCAGCATGAAAGATGCGCTCAACGGAATCGCCGCCGCAGGCGATGTACGCCTGAACCATGGGGTGAAAGGTGCGGAGCAGTTGGCACTGAGTTAAGCGAAACCTAGCCCCGCGAGGGGCGACGGTCTGCCGGGCGTGGTTGTCCGGTACTGATGAGCAGCCAAGATGAGCACGAAACCCCGAACCGACCGTATCCGTCAGCAGGATGCCGACCGCCAGCAAGCCAGGAGCGACCGCGTGGCCGCGCACAAGCAGCGGGTCGGCGCCGAGGTGATCAAGATCGAGATGTACGCCGGCACCCGCCGCGACCTGGAGCTGATGCAGCAGGTCGCGGCTATGAGGAGGCGAGCGAAGCCCTAACCCTGGCCATCCGCTATATGGCTGGCCTGGCCCGGCGCGACCCGGCGGCGTTCCGCCAGGCCATGGACCCGAGGAATCCCCTATGAGCATTGCCCAAGGCCTGGTGCCGGCCCCGCCCAAGCAGCGTGCGGTCTGGTATGGCATCGAGCGCTTCTGCCCGCGCTGTGGCGAGTACTGGCCGGCCGACGAGGAGTTCTTCCACGGCCGCCCAGGCGGCAGGCTGGACTCCTGGTGCCGCGCCTGCTCCAACGAATACCGCCAGCAGAAAAGGAAAGCCAAGTGAGTCTGGCCAAGATCCACATCGCCAAGGCCCAGCTCGGTCTGGATGACGACAGCTACCGGGCCCTGCTGGCCCGCGTAGCCGGTGTGCGCTCGGCCAAGGACCTGACCAAGCGCCAGGTCGGCGCGGTGCTGGCCGAATTCGAGCGCCTGGGCTTCCAGCCCAAGCCGGCGAAGAAGGCCGGCCGCAAGGCCCCCAAGCCGACGCCCGACCGCCAGGCGCTACTTGGCAAGATCGAGGCCTTTCTGGCCGAAGCCAAGCGCCCCTGGACCTATGCCGATGCCATGGCCTTGCGCATGTTCAAAGTCGACAGGCTAGAATGGCTCGATTCTGACCAGCTGCGGCGCCTGATCGCCGCGCTGGCCTACGACGCCAAGCGCCACGGGAGGCCGACCGCATGAAGATCGACCAGGTGAAAGAGCTGCTGCCCAAGCAGCTCCTGGATATCGCCGAGGCCATTGGCCTGCCGGCCACCCAGCGCCTGGTCGACGAACTCGGCGGCACCACCTGGCCGGTGGCCAAGGGCGTGCGCCGGCTCGGCATCATCCGCCATGCAGCGCTCACCGACGTGATCGGCGAAGAGGCGGCCGGCATCATGGCCAAGCACTGGGGCAGCGTGCCGCTGTACATCCCCAAGTGCGACAGCGCCATCCGCCGCCTGCGCGATCTGGAGATCAACAACCAGTTCGAGCAGGGCGTGCGCGAAGGCATCAGTGCCAACACCCTGGTGGCCGAACTGGCGCGCAGCTACAAGCTGAGCGATCGGCGGATCTGGGAAATCCTCAAACAGCCCTCGCCCGAGGCTACGGGCGATCTGTTTCATTAAGGAGAATGAGCATGCAGCGCATTTATAAGGGAATTGCTCTCGCTGCCAGCCTCTGGCTGGCCAGCCTCTGCGTGGCCAATGCCGGCCAGGACGCGTTCGCGGAAATGGCGCTCGAATCGTTCAGGGAAACGATGACGACTCACCCTGTTCAGTCTGCGGAGCTATCGGTTGAGCAGCAGGCCAAATACCTGATGCTGGTCAAGAATGGACTTTCCTTGTACCGGGATGGTGTCCTGCAGGCCGAAGACAAACGCCACCTTGTCGCTCTCGTCGAACAACAGGTGACGGTATCGAGCACCGCGCTGGGTGGTTCACAGTTGCCCGTAGAGCAGAAGGAGCTGGCCAAGCGGATGCACACAGCGGCGCTGGCAGCCAAGCAGCTCCTGGAGCTACAGCCGGCCGCACCGGAGTTCGCCGGGCTGATGGACAACTACCATGACGGCATTGGATACGATGCCTATCGACTCGCCCAGGACAGCGGTATCGAACAGTATTGACCGACTGTTTAGGTATCTCCCCCAAGCCCCGCCCAGTGCGGGGCTTGTGCTTTCTACTGAACCCCTTCCACCTGTTTTGACCGTTCGTCGCCGCTGACCATAGCGGCATGACCAATCAAGCCGCCTCTCGCCCACTGCGCCATGCGCGCGACTACGCCCAGGCCATCGTCGACGCCCAGGGCGACGTGGCGCGCCAGCGCGAGATCTTCGCCGCCTGCCCTCAGCATTGGCGTGCCCAGGTGCGCGACCTGGCCAAGAGCGCGATCGCCCTGGCCGAGCAGCGTACCCAGCAACTGATCGAGCACCGCCGCCTGATTCGCCGCGCTGCCGAGCGTGACCCGGCGCCGCTGGTGCCTACCCGCAGCGTGACCAGCCTCACCAAGTCCAGCCCGGAGGTCGGCCGAGCGCGGCTGGCCGAGTTGCGGGCGGCCATCGGCAAAAAGGAGTCTGCATGAATACCCGCCTTCCTCGCGGCATCCGCAACTACAACCCTGGCAATATCGACCGCGTCGCCGGTACCCGCTGGCAGGGCCAGGCCAAGGAGCAGCGCGACGAACGCTTCGTCACCTTCCTCGACCCGGTGTGGGGCATCCGCGCCATTGCCCGGGTGCTGATCACCTACCAGGACAAGCGCCGGGCCAAGGATGGCAGTCGCATCGACAGCGTGCGCGAGCTGGTCGAGCGCTGGGCCCCGGCCAGCGAAAACAATACCGACGCCTATGCCAAGCAAGTCGCCAAGGCGCTGGGCATCGACCCCGATCATGAGTGCGTGGATGTCTACGACTACCTGACCATGCGCACCCTGGTGCAGGCCATCATCCGCCATGAGAACGGCCCCGGTCCGCTGCCCGGCGGGCACTGGTACGGCGAACCGCTGATCGCCGACGGCCTGGCTCGGGCCGGCATTGTGCCGGGGGTGCGCCATGGCTGAATGCAAACACTGGTGTCGCAGCCGCACCCTGTGGGTCAACGCCATCGCCGCCGGGCTGGTGGCCCTGGAGGCCAGCACCGGCCAGCTGCAGCCGCACCTGCCGGTCAACCTCTACACCGCGCTGGCCGTGACCCTGCCGGTGGTCAACGCCGTGCTGCGGGTGATCACCACCCAGGGGGTGCGCGCATGATCCGCGTCTTGATGGGCTGGTTTGACAGGCTGTTTGGCACTGGCCCGCTGTGGGTGCCGCCTTGTTTACACCTGGTGCAATGGCCGCGCGTGCGCCCCGGCAGGAGCGGTGTCGCCGCCGCCCGGCGCAAGGCGCGCAAGCTGCGCAATCGGCGGAGGGCGCGACGTGCTTAAGCCCTTGATTCCTGACCTGCCGTCCGGTCTGACCTTAGGCCTGCTGGCCTGCCTGGTGTGCGGCGCTGCCGGCGCTGGCCTCGGCTATGGATTCGGCTATCGCTTCGCCGCCGCCTTGGGTGATTCGGCGCTCAAGGATCTGCAAGCCGCGCACGCAACCCAGGCGGACAAGGTCTCGCGAGAAAACAGCGCCCTGCTGTGGCGCGAGGTTCAGCGGGCCAACGCGGCCGAGGCCCAGTTATTGGCCGATCAGCAGGCCAATGCCGGCGACCCCCACGGCATCGAGGAGCGAATTCCCTATGTTGTCACCCAGTACCGCCCGGCGCCGGCTGCTGCGCCTGAGCCTATTCCTCATTGCGTGTTCACTGTTGGCTGGCTGCGCGACTACAACACCGCCCTCGGTGTGCCCGGCGCCGCTGTCGGCCCCGTTACCGGCCTTGGTGGCACAACCCCCTGGGCCGCCGCCAGCACTGACGCCGAACTATTGGAAAGCGGCGTCACCCAGGCCGACATCCTCGCCCACGCCCGGGACTACGGACGCTGGGCCCGCAACCTCGCCAGCCAAGTGACGGCTCTGCTCAACACCAAGGAGGGCCGCGCGCCGTGACCTTTGAACTTGAACTCGGCCAGCTGATCGGCTGGGCCGCCGGCCTGCTGAGCCTGTTCGCCTCCGTGGTGACCGGCCTGGTCAAGCTGCTGCTCAACCAGTTCGAGCGACGCCTGGGCGATCGCTTCGCCGCCCAGGACTCCGCGCGCCAGGCCGCCACCCGGCACTGGGAGGAGAACTTCGCCAAGGTCCTGGAGCGCCAGGACAAGGACGCCGAAGCCGTGGCGCAGCTGGAGCGCAGCTTCCTGCGCTTCCAGGCCGAGCTGCCCATCCAGTACGTGCGCCGCGAAGACTGGGTGCGCAACCAGACCATCATCGAAGCCAAGATCGACGCTGTTTTCTCCAAGCTCGAAGTCATCCAGATCAACGGAGCACGTAACCATGATTGAGATCGATACCGCCAAGATCCGTCGGGAGTCCATGCGCTGGTACATCCTGCTGACCCTCAACAACGCCCGCCCGGTGGACCCGCACGAGGCCCTGGTGCTGTCCACCATCCAGGGCATCTATGCCGATGCCACCCAGCATGAGGTCCGCCGCGAGCTGGATTACCTGAAAGACCGCAGCCTGGTCACCCTCGACAAGCAGCCCAGCGGCGTGTGGATCGCCGGCCTGACCCATTACGGCGTCGACATCGCCGAGTACACCATCCCCTGCAACCCCGGCATCGCCCGCCCGGCTCGGGGCGCCTGACATGCCGCCGCGCAGCAAGGTGGCCGGCCTGCCCGCCGAGGTGAAAGCCTGGCTGGACCAGGCCCTGGCCGAGAACAACTTCAGCGACTACGAAGCCCTGGCCGCCGAGCTGACCCAGCGCGGCTTCGCCATCAGCAAAAGCGCGCTGCACCGCTACGGGCAGGACTTCGAGGATCGCCTGTCGGCCTTGAAGGTGGCCAGCGAGCAGGCCCGCGCTGTGGTCGCCGCCGCCCCGGACGAGGAAGGCGCGGTCAACGAAGCGCTGATGCGCCTGGTTCAGGAACACCTGTTCAAGCTGCTGATGAGCGAGGGCAGCCAGATGGACCTGCCCAAGGTGGCCAAGGCCGTGGCCGAGCTGGGCCGCGCCAGCGTGGTGCAGAAGAAGTGGCAGGCCGAGGTGCGCGCCAAGGCCGAGGCGGCCGCCAGCCAGGTGGAGAAGATCGCCAAGAAAGGCGGCCTGGATGCCGCCACCGTGGCCGAGATCCGCCGCGAGATTCTGGGGGTGGCCGGATGAATTACGTGATGGCCTTCATGATCTGCATCGCCCTGACCAGCCTGTCGGCGAATGAGGAAAACCTGCGCCTGCTGTTGATCAGCGATTTCAATGTGGCGATCTTTTTGGCACTGGCGTGGTTCCTGGAACGGCGGAGAGTGCAATGACCATTCCCGCCGTCCTGGAGAACACCGCCGCCCTCGATGTGCCGGCCGTGCTGCTCGACTACCAGAAGAGCTGGATCGGCCTGCGCTCGCCGCTCAAGGTCGGCGAGAAGTCGCGCCGGATCGGCCTGACGTGGGCCGAGGCCGCAGACAACGTGCTGGTCGCCGCCGCCAGCCGCCAGGCCGGCGGGCAAACTGTGTACTACCTGGGCTACAACCAGGACATGACGGTGGAGTACATCCAGGCCTGCGCCATGTGGGCGCGGGCCTTCAACTACGCCGCTGGGGAGATCGAGGAAGGCATCTGGCCGGACGAAGATCCCGACAAGCACATCAAGACCTACACCATCGCCTTCCCCTCGGGCTTTCGCATCGTCGCCCTGACCAGCCGGCCGTCCAACCTGCGCGGCCGCCAGGGCATAGTAGTGATCGACGAGGCGGCCTTCCACCAGGACCTGGCCGAGCTGCTCAAGGCGGCCCTGGCGCTGCTGATCTGGGGGGGCGAGGTGCATGTCATCAGCACCCATGACGGCACCGACAACCCCTTCAATGAGCTGATCGAGGAGATCCGTGCCGGCAAGCGCAAGGGCAAGCTGTTCCGCTGCACCTTCAAGGAGGCGGTGGCGGACGGCCTCTATAGTCGGGTCTGCCTGCGCAAGGGCATCACCTGGACGGCCGAGGACGAGGCCGCCTGGGTCCAGGACGTGTACGACTTCTACGGCGACGCCGCCGAGGAAGAGCTGGACTGCGTGCCCAGCCAGGGTGGTGGCGCCTACCTCAGCCTGGCGCTGCTCGAGCAGCGCAGCAGCCGTGAGGTGCCGGTGCTGCGGCTGGCCTACCCGCAAGGCTACGAGACCATTGCCGAGCATCTGCGCCTGGCCGACTCCCTGAGCTGGTGCGAGCGCGAGCTGCTGCCGCTGCTGGAGACCATCCCGGCCGAGGCGCGCAGCTTCTACGGCATGGACTTCGGTCGTTCCGGCGACCTCTCGGTGATCGTGCCGCTGCTCCAGGAGCAGGACTTGCGCCGCCGCCAGCCGTTCCAGGTGGAGCTGCGCAACGTGCCGTTCAAGCAGCAGGAGCAGATCCTGTTCTTCATCGTCGACCGCCTGCCCAACTTCCTCGGCGGCGCCAACGATGCACGTGGCAACGGCCAGGCGATCGCCGAGGCAGCCGCCGTGAAATACGGCCACACCCGCATCCACCAGGTGATGCTCACCGAGGGCTGGTACCGGGACAACATGCCGCCGTTTAAGGCCGCCCTGGAGGACGGCACCCTGTACGACCTGCCGGCCGACAAGGACACCATCGACGACTACCGCGCGCTCAAGGTGATCAAGGGCGTGCCTCGGGTGCCGGACAGCCGTACCACCGAGAAAGGCGGCGGCAAACGCCACGGCGACGCCGCCGTGTCTGGGGTGCTGGCCTATGCGGCCAGCCGCAATCCGTCGGCACCCATCGAATACACCGCCGTGCCGCCCCGTGCCGACCGCTGGGCCGAGGCCGACCGCGACGACCAGCCCGGCGGCTGGAACGGCGCCTGGTGAGCCCTATGGCAACGACAACCCCAGGCCGCGAGCTGCTGATCACCGGCTGCCGCGATCCGCTCATGTGGTACGCCGACCTGGTCGGCCAGCGCGTGCCGCTGGTGCGCATCGAGGCCGACTGCTACCTGAGTCGCGAGCCGGCCGGCTGGACCAACATGGTTTACAAGACGGACGCCGAGATAGTCCCGGCCCTGCAGGCGAACAAGGAACACGACACATGACCCGCATCGTCGACATACACGGCAAGCCCTTCGAGCAACAGACCCTGCGCGAACAGCAGACCGCCAGGCTGAGCCAGCTGCACGAAGAGTTCGCCGACCATCCGTCCAGCGGCCTCACGCCGCCACGCCTGGCCGCCATCCTGCGCGCCGCCGAGCAGGGCGACATCAAGGCGCAGTGCGAGCTGTTCCAGGACATGGAGGAGAAGGACGCCCACCTGCTGGCCGAGATCGGCAAGCGCCGCCGCGCGCTGACCACCGTCGACTGGGCCGTGGTGCCGCCGCGTAACCCCAGCGCCACCGAGCAGGCCGAGGCCGACTGGCTGAACGAAGTACTGCAGGATCTGCCGGACTTCGAGGATCTGCTGTTCGACCTGCTCGACGGCATCGGCAAGGGCTTCGCCGGTATCGAGCTGAACTGGGCCCGATACGGCCGCGAGTGGATACCGGCGGCCTTCGATTACCGCGAGTCGTCCTGGTTCCAGCTCGATCGCGCGACCCGTACCCAGCTGCGCCTGCGTGACGGCAGCGCGGACGGCGAGGCGCTGCAGCCGTTCGGCTGGATCATGCATCAGCACAAGGCCAAGTCCGGCTATGTGGCGCGCGGCGGCCTGTACCGCGTGCTGAGCTGGCCCTACCTGTTCAAGAACTACGCGGTGCGCGACCTGGCCGAGTTCCTGGAGATCTACGGCCTGCCGGTACGCCTCGGCAAATACCCCAATGGCGCCACGCCAGACGAGAAGGCCACCCTGCTGCGCGCGGTGGTCAACATCGGCCACAACGCCGCCGGCATCATCCCCGAAGGCATGGCCATCGACTTCAAGGAAGCCGCCAAGGGCCAGCACGACCCGTTCGACTGGATGGTGGACTGGGCAGAGAAGTCCATGTCCAAGGCCATCCTGGGCGGCACCCTGACCAGCCAGGCCGACGGCAAGAGCAGCACCAACGCCCTCGGCGCGGTGCACAACGAAGTGCGCCACGACCTGCTCAAGAGCGATGCCAAACAGATCGCCACCACTCTGCGTCAGTACCTGCTGTACCCGCTGCTGGTGCTGAACCGGGGCGGTGAGCGTGACCCGCGCCGGCTGCCGCGCTTCCAGTTCGACCTGGTCGAAGCCGAGGACATGGAGACCTACGCCAATGCGCTGCCCAAGCTGGTCGAGTCCGGCATGCAGATCCCGGTCGCCTGGGCCCACGACAAGCTACGCATCCCGCTGCCGGGTAAGGATGACGCGATACTTGGCACTGCCCAACCGGCCGCGCCGGCCAGCGCCGCCACGCGCATGGCCGCGCTCAAGGGAGAGCTGGACGGCGACCCGCTGGACGATCTGGCCGAGCGGCTGGCCGGCGACTGGCAGCCAGTGGCCAACCTGGTTGCCCCGGTGCAGCAGCTGCTGGCCAGCTGCAAGAGCCTGGAGGAGTTCCGCGACCGTCTGCCGGAGGTGATCCCCCAGCTTGACGCCGAGCAGCTCACCGAGCTGATCGCCCAGGGCCTGTTCGCCGGCACCCTGGCCGGCCGCACCGGGGCCGCCTGATGGTCGACCTCGTCGCGCTGCCGCCCCAAGAGGCCATCGAGTACTTCCGCCAGAAAGGCTTCGCCATCGGCTTCGACCACCGCGACGTGTGGCAGGCCCAGCACCAGGCGGCCTTCACCGTGGCCAAGGTGATGCAGCTGGACATCCTCCAGGACATCCGCGCCGAGGTGGACCGCGCCCTGGCCGAGGGCACCACGCTGCGCGACTTCCAGCAGCGCCTCACCCCGGCCCTGCAGGCCAAGGGCTGGTGGGGACGCCAGCCGCTGCGCGACCCGTTGACCGGAGAAACGCCGCAGGTGCAACTGGGCAGCCCGCGCCGGCTCAAGACCATCTACGACACCAACCTGCGCACCGCCCACAGCGAAGGCCAGTGGCAGCGCATCCAGGACAGCAAGGACGCCTTCCCCTACCTGGAGTATGACGGCGCCAACTCCGAACACCCGCGGCTGCAACACTCCGCCTGGGACGGCCTGACCCTGCCGGTGGATGATCCGTTCTGGCTGGATCACTTTCCGGTCAAGGAGTACGGCTGCAAGTGCCGGGCTATTCCGCGCACCGCGCGCCAGGTCGAGCGCTCCGGCAAGCCCATCGGCCCGGCGCCTGAGGTGCCCAAGCAGCCTTATGTGAACGCCCGCACCGGCGAGGTGCAACAGATCCCGGCCGGTGTGCATCCCTCTTTCCATTACCCGCCGGGCGGTCGCCGCGCCAGCCTCAACCGCCACCTGGTGGACAAGCTGGAGGTGGCCGACCCGGCCCTGGCTCGGGCCAGCATCGCCGACCTGGTCGGCGGCCCGGCCTTCGCCGAGTGGTACCGAGCTCCGGCTGGCAGCTTCCCCCTGGCCTACCTGGGCCGTGAGGTGGCCGCGCGCTTGGGCAGCAAGACCCAGCTGGTCGGCCTGTCCGGGGAGACCCTGGCCAAGCAACTGCGCGAACACCCGGAGATCACCCTGGACGAATACGCCAAGGTGCAGGTGGCGATAGATCGCGGCGAGGCCATCCTGGACGCCAGGGACGGCTCGTTGATCTACATCCTAGAAGAGGACAGCTATGTCACCGTGATCAAGGCGACCAAGAGCGGCAAGGCCGTATTCATGACCAGCCTGCGCCGGCTGAGCAGCCGGGAAGCACAACGGGATCGGGAGTTGCTGCGCCTCAGAAGCAAGGCGAAGAAGAAGGGGTGAGGCAGACGGTGGGGCCTCCCAGTCCGACCGAGGTCGGGAACCCCACATAGCCATCCGCAGCATGCTGCGTCGTACGGCCGGGAGAATTTCACCGTGTCACGTCTGCCCAGCCCCACTATAGCACTCTAGCTGGGCGAATCAGGCGACCGCCTAGGCGGCCGCTGGTTGCGTTTTTGACGCGGGGGGCGGGCAATGTCTGCCGCCTGATGGGATTGGCGCGCTATGACGAATCTAACGCGCGTCTAACGCGGCAGCTTGGTTATTCGGGATCGGCGGCTTCGGAGATCAACTCAATGGCAGTGATTTGCACCGGCTCCATCTTCTTGGTCCTATTGCTCATGCGGTACAGAATTTCGACATCGGCACGGACCTTGAATTTTCCTGCCAGATCCTCCGGCTGGATATTTTCGCCGAGCTTCAACTTGACCCGTCGCTCTACCAGGCCGGGGATGATTGCCGCCCAGCCACGCTGCAAGGAGTCCAGGTCGGTAGCCCGGATCTCAAGATCAACATCACTATGAGGATCGGTAATTTCGAAGGGGTCGAAGTCAACCGTATCAGGGATAGCTTTGACGACGTCCGTATCGACCTTGAGCGACTCATTGTCATCAAGGACAACGGTGGCACCTTCCTCGCTTTTGGCGGGGGCGATGATCTTGGCAGATTGTTGGGCAAGCTTCTTCTTATCGTGACCGGCTACACCCTCGATGATCTGGAGAAAGTCTTGCGGATTTTTACCGTAGGACTCCGCGCCGATGATGATGATGGTGTTATCGGTCAGCGTTGTCACGGAAGCGGGGGGCGCCTCATTCGTGGTTGCGATGGCCCAAGCGGCGCCGACAAGAATCAACGTGCCCAGCGCGGCCGAAACCACTACGACTCCTTTCATCACCGGATAATCCCCCCCTGGAGCACGCTTGTAGATGTCACGTAGTTTTTCCCTTGAGCTGTCGAGAAATTTCTCCAGCTCTTGCTCATCACGGAAGAACAGCTTCACCAGTACCTTTTCAATGAAGGAGCCTTCCTCCAGGCCTTCCACGTACAGCTCGGCGCTTACGATATCGGCATTGGACAATGCTGAGAGCGTAGACGGGAGAAAGTGAACCGATACCTTCTCCAGCGCCTGGAGCGAGTCCACAACCTCGCGCACTGTTAACGGCTTGGAATTTGTGTACTTGAGGGTGTGTTCAACTAGCAGCGAGACTTCAGACATGCCCAGATCCTTTGATGGTCACAGCCAGCATCAACGGGATGCTCATCACTCCATTGATGGGGCCGTAACTCTAACGGCAGGTATCTCTGACCGCCAGGGTTATTACTGAACCCCTTCAATCTGTAACGCCCCCACCATGCCGCCGACACTGGCGGCATGAAGACACCACACGCCCTCAAAAAGCCCGCCATCGCCGCCTGCACCTTCGAGATCCAGGCGGACGGTGCTGCCATCCAGCTGTTCCCGGCCGGCGCCTTCAAGGCGCGCGACGGGCGGCCCAAGGATGTGCAGGCCGGTCACTGGTACATCGACGCCCAGGTCGCTGCTCAGGTGATGGCCCGAGCCGCCACCCGCAAGACCGATTACGTCATCGACTACGAGCACCAGACGCTCAACAGCGAGAAGAACGGCCTACCTGCGCCTGCTGCAGGTTGGGTCAAGGGCATCGGGCTGGAATGGCGCGAGGGGCAAGGCCTGTTCGCCACTGAACCCGATTGGACGAGGAAGGGCGCGGACTATATCGAATCCCGCGAATACCGCTACCTCAGCCCGGTATTCACCTACGACACCCGCACGGGTGCCGTCCTGGAGCTGCTCCACGTCGCCCTCACCAACTACCCCGCACTCGACGGCATGGAATCCCTGCCGGCGCTGGCGGCTGCCCGCTTTCAACTGGCCGACCCGGCCGCCCCATCCGCAGAGGAGAACCAAAGTGTGAACAAGGAACAACTGATCGCTCTGCTGGGCCTGTCTAGCGACGCCAGCGAGGAAGATATCCAGACCGCCCTGACCGCGCTCAAGGCCGACGCCGGCAAGACCCAGGAGCTGCAGACGGCGTTGGCCGCCGCCAAAGCCCAGGGCGAGCCCGACCCGGCCAAGTACGTGCCGGTGACCGTGGTCGAGGACCTGAAGAAGGACATCGCCGCGCTCAAGGCCACCCAGCTGGGCGGTGAAGTCGACGGTCTGGTGAGCGCCGGCCTGGCCGACGGCCGCCTGCTGCCAGCCCAGGAGAAGTGGGCGCGGGAGCTGGGCCAGAAGGATGTCGCCGCGCTCAAGACCTACCTGGAGCAGACCCCGGCCATCGCCGCGCTCAAGGGCCAGCAAAGCCAGGCCCGCCAGGCGCCGGCGCTGACCACGGTCGAGCAGCTGGACGCCGAAGCCTTGGCCGTGTGCAAGGCCATGGGCATCGAGCCGACCGACTACCTCGCCACCCTGAACGCTTAAGGAGCCCCCATGACCGCGCTCACCCGTGACCGCAACACCCCGCTGAAGAACGCCGAGGTTATCGGCGTGCCGGCAGCCGCCAATGCCGTCATCCATGCCGGCGCCATCGTGGTGGCCAACGCCACCGGATTTGCCGCGCCTGGCAGCACCGCCACCACCCTGACCTACCTCGGCCGCGCCGAGGAGTCGGTGGACAACACCGGCGGCGCGAATGGCGCGGCCACCGTGCTGGTGCGTCGGCTCAACGCCTTCAAGTGGGCCAACGACGGCTCCATCACCCAGGCCCACCAGGGCAAAACCGCCTACATCGTCGACGACCAGACCCTGGCCGCCACCGATGGCACCGGCACCCGTTCCGCCGCTGGGCGCATCGTCGGCATCGACACCGACGGCGTCTGGATCGAGTAACCAGGGAGATCTCCGCACATGCTCATCAACAAAGCAGCCCTCGGCGCCGTGTTCCTGGCGCTGAAAACCACCTTCAACAAGGCCTTCATCGCCGCGCCGAGCACCTGGCAGAAGATCGCCATGGAGGTGCCGTCCAACAGCGGCCAGAACGATTACACCTGGCTGAGCAACTTCCCGAAGATGCGCCGCTGGATTGGCGCCAAGGTCGCCAAGGCCCTGGAAGCCTACAAGTACGTGGTGGTCAACGAAGACTTCGAGGCCACGGTGGAAGTCGACCGCAACCACATCGAAGACGACCAGCTGGGCATCTACCAGCCGCAGGCGCAGATGGCCGGCTATTCGGCCGCACAGCTGCCGGACGAGCTGGTGTACGAGGCAGTCAACGGCGGCTTCACCAAGCTCTGCTACGACGGCCAGTACTTCTTCGACACCGACCACCCGGTGGCCGGTGCTTCGGTCAGCAACAAGATCACCGCGGTGCTCTCCAACGCCACCCTGGCGGCGGCTGCGGCTGGCTATGGCGCGGCGCGCACCGGCATGAAGAAGTTCAAGGACGAGGAAGGCCGCTCGCTGAACATCACCCCCAACGTGCTGCTGGTCGGCCCGGCCCTGGAGGACACGGCGCGCATGCTGTTGACCAACGACAAGCTGGCCGACGACACCCCCAACCCCTACAAGGGCACCGCCGAGCTGGTGGTGGATGCGCGCATCGAGTCCGACACCGCCTGGTTCCTGCTGGACACCAGCAAGCCGGTCAAGCCCTTCGTCTACCAGCCGCGCAAGAAGCCGGTGTTCGTCTCGCAGACCAACCCGGAAGCCGAGGACGTGTTCAACCTGAAGAAGTACAAGTTCGGCGCTGAGGCACGGGCGGCGGCGGGTTACGGCTTCTGGCAGCTGGCCTTCGGCTCCACCGGCACCGGCGCCTAAGGGAGGGCTTGAGCATGGCTAAAGCAACCACCCGCGCAGCGGCCAAGCCCGCTGCCGCCAAGCCGGCCGCGCAGAAGCGGGCCGCTGAATCCGAGCTGCTCGACGGCATCTTCGTGCGCAGCCTGCCGGCGACCTTCCGCCGCGCCGGCTTCACCTTCACCCGCGAGGGCGTCGGCCTGCTGCTGGCCGACCTGAGCCCGCAGCAGCTCGATGCCATCGAGGCCGAGCCAATGCTCAGCGTGACCCAGGCGCAGTTCCCGGCCACCGCCGAAGCGGACGCCAGGCTGGCCGAGCTGGCCAAGGCCCAGGCCGCTGCCAGCGATGCCAATGACGACGCAAACAAGCCGCCGGCTGATGACGGTGCCGGCGACAACCCTGCACCTGAAAACCAGGAAGGTAACGCCTGATGTACGCCAGCGCCGCCCAACTGCTCGCCCGCTACAACGCCGAGGAGATCGCCCAGCGCGCCGACGCCAGTGTGCCGCCCATCGTGTATGGCGAGCTGCTGAGCAAGGCCGCGAATGGCGAGGACCTGTCCGGCTATACGGCAGAGGAGCAGGCAGCCGCTGTGGCGGCGCTGGCCAAGGTCAACCGCGCCCTGCAGGACGCCGAACAAACCATCAACGCCTATCTCGGCGGCCGCTATCAGTTGCCGCTGAGCAACGCCCCTCAGGTGCTGGAACGCATCGCCGGACAGATCGCCCGCTTCGTGCTCTATGACGACGCCGCCACCGAGCAGGTGACCACGCTCTACAAGGGCTCCATCAAGTTCCTGGAGGACGTGGCCAGCGGCAAGGTGCAGCTCGGCCCGACCGATAGCGGGGCCACCGCGCAGCCCTCGGCCGGCGCCGAGATGGTCAGCGATGGCCTGGTATTCAGCCGCCCCCGCAGCCGAGGCTTCATCTGATGGCCGTGAGCATTCGCATCAACTCCAACCTGCCGCTGGTGCAACGGCTGTTCAAGGCCATGCGGCAAATGGGGGCCGACCCACAGCCGCTGCTGCGCGACATCGCCTTCCTGGGCGAGAGCAGCACCCGCGAGCGCTTTCGCAGTCAGTCCGGGCCGGACGGCCAGCGCTGGAAGCCGAGCCTGCGCGCGCAGCTGTTCGGCGGCAAGACGCTTACTCAGGACGGCCACCTGGGCGACTCGATCACAAGCACCGCCGACCGCACCACGGCGGCCTGGGGCACCAACCGCATCTATGCGGCCATCCACCAGTTCGGCGGCGAGATCAAGGCCAAGGGCACCGCTGGGCTGCGCTTCAAGATCGGCGAGCGCTGGGCCACCAAGCGCCAGGTATCCATCCCGGCGCGGCCGTTCCTCGGTGTTTCCGCCGACGACGCGCAGGACATCCTCGACCTGGTCAGCGACTACGTCAGCAACCTGGTACGGCGCAGCGCGCCCGGAGGTGCCTGATGCTCGGCGACCTGGAGAACCAACTGATCGCACTGATTAAGGACAGTCCGCTGGGCCTGAGGTTAAAGACCGTCGACAGCCTGCCGGACACCCCCGACAAGGACGTGATCAAGCGCTGGGGCCTGGATGCCCCGGCGGCCTATGTGGTCGCCATGGATGGCTCTATTTCGCAAGCTGTCGCCACCCCGCAGTTCGTGGTGGTGCTGGTGGCACGCAATGCCCGTGGCCACCAGGCCGCGCGGCGCGGCGACGGCAAGACCATCGGTCTGTACCAGATGCTCGATGCCGGCATCGCCGAGCTGCATGGCGGGCAGACCGAGGACGCCAGTTGGCAGGTCAACCGCTACCAGTTCCTGCAGGAGGACGCCCTGCGCGAGCAGGGCCTGCACGTTGCCCTGGTGCAGCTGCAGGCCGACACCGACCCGCCGCAGAAGGAGGCGGTGAACCTCGGCGAGTTCCTGGAGTTCCATGCCGACTACGACCTGGAGCCGCACACCCCGGCCGAGCACCCGCGCTGGCTGGACGAAAACCACGACGCCCCGGCGCCGGACATGCACTCGCACATCAACCCTCAGGAGGGCACATGAGCCAACCCGTTTACCTGAAGCCCGCCGAGGGCCTGAAGGTGCGCCACCCGCTGGGCGGCCACCTCAAGGCCGAGGGCGATCACGTGGTGCTGGACAGCTACTGGCGCCGGCGCCTCGCCGAGCAGTCCGTCAGCATCGCCAAGCCGCCCAAAGACAAGCCTGCGGCGAGCAAGGAGTAACCCATGGCCGAGAACGTCAGCTTCAACGAAATCCCGGACAACATCCGGGTACCGGGCATCTACATCGAGATCGACCCGAGCAAGGCCGCCGGTGGCGGCGCCGTCATGGAGCGCCGCCTGCTGCTGGTCGGCCAGCGCCTGGCCGGCGGCACCGTCGCCGCCCTGACCGCCACTCGCCTGGGCAGCCAGGCCGGCGACCAGGCCGCCCAGGCCTTCGGCGAGGGCAGCATGCTGCATGGCATGGCCGCCGCCGCGCGCAAGGCCAACGACTACGTGGACATCTGGGCGATCGCCCTGGATGACGACGGCGCGGGCGCCGCCGCCACTGGCACGGTCACCCTCAGCGGCACGCCGACCGCCACCGGCAGCCTGGCGCTGTACATCGGCGGCCACCAGGTGCGCATCGCCGTGGTCGCCGCCGAGGCGGTGGCCACCCTGGCCAGCCGCCTGGCCGACGCCATCAACGCCGACACCAGCCTGCCAGTCACCGCCTCGGCCAACCTGGGCGTGGTGACCCTGACCAGCCGCTGGAAGGGCGAGACCGGCAACGACCTGGATCTGCGCCTGAATTACTACGGCGAGCAGACCCCGGCCGGCCTGACGGCGGTCATCGTGGCCATGGCCGGAGGCACCGCCAACCCGGACGTGCAGCCGGCGCTCGATGCGATCGCCGGGCAGCAGTACTACAGCATCGTCTGCCCCTACCTGGATGGCGCCAACCTGACCGCCCTGGAGACCGAGCTGGCCAGCCGCTTCGGCCCGATGGACGTGCTCACCGGCCACCTGTTCAACGCCAAGGTCGGCAACCACGCCGCACTGACCACCTGGGGCGACGGCCGCAACTCGCCACACGTCAGCACCCTGGGCCTGTACGACGTACCGACCGCGCCCTGGGTGGTGGCCTCGGTGTGGGCCACGGTGGCCGAGTTCAGCGGTGCCAATGATCCCGCCAGGCCGTTCCGCAGCCTGGTGCTGCCGGGCGTATTGCCGCCGCCGGAGAAGAGTCGCTTCACCCGTGCCGAGCGCAACCTGGCGCTTTACGACGGCATCAGCACCTTCACCGTCGATGCCGGCGGCCAGGTGCTGATCGAGACCATCATCACCAACTACCAGGTCAACAGCTTCGGTCTGCCGGATATCGGCCTGCTGCGCCTGGAGACCAAGTGGACCGCCGATCTGATCCGCTTCCGCTTCAACGCCGCCGTGGCCCGCGACTACCCGCGCCACAAGCTCGGCGATGTCGCGGTGCCGGGCCAGGCCTACGCCACGCCGACCACCGTGCGCGCCACATTGATCGCCGAGGCGGTGAAGCTCGCCACCCAGGACGGCCTGCTCGAGGACATCGAGGGCTTCAAGCGCGATCTGCTGATCAAGCGTTCCACCCAGAACCCCAACCGCCTGAACGCCGTGCTGCCGCCGAACCTGGTCAACCAGTTCGACATCTTCGCGGCCGCCGTTCAGTACCGCCTGTAAGGAGCCCCTATGAAGCACCACGGCCGCGCCACCATCGCCTACAACGGCAAGCGCTTGCGCTCCAAGCCGGGCGCCACCCTCAACCTGGGCGGCACCGGCCGCACCCCCGAGCCGCTTGACGACGGCTCGGTGGGCTACATGGAAGCCACCGTTGCGCCGGAGCTGACCTGCACCGTGCCGCTCACCGCCGACCTGAGCGTGCAGGAGCTGCGTGACCTGACCGACGCCAACGTGGTGTTCGAGAGCGACACCGGCAAGAGCTGGGTCATCCGCGAAGCCTTCACCGTCGACACGGTCAGCGTCGGCGCCGACGTATCCCTGAAATTCAGCGGCCAGCCCGCTGAGGAACTCTAAGGAGCCCCCATGCAGCAGCTCACTACCACCGGCAAGTTGCCCCATGGCCTGGTGATCACCGGCGTCATCTACACCGCCTTCGAAATGCGCGAGGCGCTGCTCGCCGACATGATCGAGGCCGAGCTGGAGTCCGGCGGCCCCGGCAATGCCATCCACTACAACGCCCAGCTGGCTGTGCGCCAGTTGACCAAGGTCACCAGCGCCGACGGCCAGGAGTTCAAGGGGCCGTTCGTGGTGGACATGGTCAAGAAGCGCGGCGACTTCCTCGCCCTGCGCAAGGCCCAGCTCGACCTGGACGAACTGGGAAACGGCGCGCCGAGCGACTCCGCGGGCACTGGGACGCCGTCCAGCTGATCGCCCTGCGGCACCACTGGTCGCGCGAGCAGATCCTCGCGCTACCGCCCCGAGAGTTCGCCCACTACCTGAGCAACCTGGCCAAGCCCAATGAGTAACCGCGACCTTAACCTGGCCCTGCGCCTGACCGCCGATGCCACCCGCCTGCTGGGCGGGCTGGCCAAGGGCGAAGGCGGCCTGCGCAAGTTCGGCAGCGCGGCCAAGCGCGAGATACAGGCGCTCGGCCACTTCGCCGGATCGGTGGAGGGCAAGCTGGCGCAGTTGGGCCTGGGCGTTTCGGCGATCGCCGCCGGCATGCAGTCGGCACGGTTGGACAAGGACCTCAAGCAGCTGCAGCTGACGGCCGGAGCCACGGCCGACGAGGCCAAGCGCCTGCGCGCCGAGCTGCTCGGCGCCCAGATCGCCACCGGCCAGGGTGCGGACGAACTCAAGGCCGGCGTGGATGCGCTGATCGCCGGCGGCCTGAGCATGGCCGAGGCGACCGCCACGGTCGCGCCCATGTCGGAAACCCTGGCCGTGGCCAAGACCAACGCCGATGCGCTGGCCAAGGCCATGGGCGTGGCCGGCAAGCAGTTCGATATCGACCTGAGCAAGACCGAGGACGCCCGGCTACTGCTGGACAAGATGGTGGTCGCCGGCCGCGCCGGTAATGCCGAGCTGGAGAACCTGCCGGACATCTTTGCCCGGGTGGGCAGCAGCGCCAAATCGTCCAACCTCAGCCTGGACCAGACCCTGGCCCTGGTCGAAACCCTGTCCCTGGTGGAACCGAACGCCGAGCGGCTGGCGACGCTGGCAGACAGCACCCTGCGCGTGTTCACCAACGCCAACTATATGAAGGCTGCCGGCAAGGCGACCGGCATCAAGTTCTTCGACGCGGATGGCTCGCGGCGCGATGCCCTGGCAGTGCTCGGCGACATCAAGACCCAGTACGACAAGCTCGACTCAGATCGGGCGCGCTTCGGCTTCATCGATAAGGCCTTCGGCAAGACCGACCTGGACACCCAGCGCGGTATCAAGAGTCTGCTCGACGGTAACTCGCTGTCGCGCCTGGACGGTATCTTCAGCGATATCAACGGCGCTGGCGGCACCATCGCCCGCGACCTGCCGGAGGCGATCGGCAACGCCGTCGACCAGACCGGCCGCCTGAAAGGCGCCCTGCGCGAGGCCGCCGACGGCTTCGCCCAGCCCATCAACGATGCCCTCAGCGAAGCCATCAAGTTCGGCCTGGATCGCAAGGCCAACGGCGGCCTCGGCCTGGACGGCACCGACATCCTGGTCGGCGGCGCAGGCCTGGCGCTGGGCACGGCCGCCGCCGCCCGCTACGGCGGCAAGGCCATCAAGGGCCTGGCCGGCAAGATCGGTGGAGTGGGTGTCGGCGTGGCCACCGGCAAGGCGCTGGAGGCGGCCGCCGGGGTGCAGCCGGTGTTCGTCGTCAACATGCCCGGCGAGGGGATTGGCGGAACACTTGGCACAGCCGACAAGCTGGCCAGCAAGGCTGGCGAGCTGTTCAACCCCAAGACCTTCAGCAAGCTGAAAACCACCATTGGCCTGCTCGGCAGCACGTCGCTATCTGCCTTGCCCATGTACGGGGCGGGCGCTATGGCCACCGCCGGGGCTGCCGTCGCAGGTGCCGGTGCGGCCGGTTATGGCATCGGTACGCTGCTCAACGACTACCTGATCGACGGCACCGCCGTCGGCGATGCCATCGGCAAGGCCGTGGCTCATGCCATCTCGCCGTTCAGCGAGGAGGCCCGCGCGGCCATTGCGGCCAATCAGCGTGCCGCCGAGGTGGCCGGCAAGATCGAGATCCACGTGACCAGTGAAGGCAAGGCCAAGGTCACCCAGCTGCAGAGCAGCGGCGGTCCTGACCTCAACGTCTACACCGGCGCTACCGGGGTGGGTCGCTGATGGCCTGGCGCGACGACTACCGGCCGGGCGCATTCCGCGGCGTGCCCTTCCATCTCAAGAGCAGCAGCTCAAGCGGTGGGCGCCGTACTGTGCTCAACGAGTTCCCGCTGCGCGACGAACCCACGACCGAGGACCTGGGCCGCCGGGCGCGCCAGTTCCAGCTGAGCATGACGGTGATCGGCCCGGACTACATGGCCCAGCGCGATCGCCTGATCGAGGCGCTGGAGACGGCTGGCCCCGGCACCCTGATGCACCCCTTCCGTGGCGAGCTGCTGGTAGCCGTGTACGGCGACTACAGCTGCGAGGAGAGTACCGAGCGCGGCGGCCTGGCACGCATCAGCGCGACCTTCGTCGAGGCCGGCGCCACTCCGCGCCCGGACAGCCAGCTGGCCCAAGGCAGCGCCGGCAATGCCGCCGCCGACGCCTTGCAGGCCGATGCCCAGGCCGAGTTCGAGGAGGCCTTCAGCGTGGCCGGCTTCGCCAGCTTCGTCGCCGAGGGCACCATCGACAGCTTGCAGGCGGCCACCCAGTCGGTTCTCAATGCCGGTGGCCTGCTGCAGGGTGCCGGCGAATTCGGCTCCCTGTACCGGGGCCTGACCAGCAACCTGCAGCAGCTGATCCTGGCTCCCGGCAACCTCGGCGGCCAGCTGCTCGGCCTGGTGCGCGGCCTAAGCGGGGGCTTCGGCAACCCGCTGCAGGCGCTCAGGGCACAGGCGACGCTGTTCGGCCTGGGCGACAAGGCCAAGCGCGTCACCGGGGCGACGGCCTACCAGCCTCCGGCCCGCGCCCAGTTGGCCGCCAACCAGGCGGCGACCTATCGCCTGATCGAGCGGGCTGCCGTCAGCGAGGCCGTGCGTCTGGCTGTGAGCAAGCCCGCTGCCGGCGTCGACTACGACAACCGTGACCAGGCGGTGCAGATCCGCGATCAGTTGCTCGAGGAGCTGGACCGCCAGCAACTGGCCGCCAGCCCCCAGCGTTATCGCCAGCTGGCTCAGCTCAGCGCCGCACTGGTCAGCGAGATGAATCAGCGCGCGGCCAGCCTGGTGCCGCTCACCCGCGTGACCCCGGCCACCACCATGCCCGCGCTGTTGCTGGCCCACCGCCTGTACGGCAATGCGCGCCAGGCCGAGCAGATCGTCAGCCGCAACCGCCTCAGCCATCCAGGCTTCGTGCCGGGCGGCGTCTCGCTGGAGGTGCTGAAGAATGCCTGAAGTGCGCCTGGCCGTAGACGGTACCGAGTGGGGCGGCTGGCAGAGCTACCGCATCAACCTGGGCATGCAGCAACTGGCCGGCAGCTTCGAGCTGCGCCTGACCGAGCGCTGGGCCGGCCAGGATAGCCGCCGCGCCCTGCGCTTCGGTGCGCCCTGCACCCTGCATTACGACGGTGAGCTGCTGATCACCGGGTACCTGGACAATGTGGCGCCCACCTATAACGGCCAGGACCACAGCCTGATGGTCGCCGGCCGCGACAAGACCGCCGACCTGGTGGACTGTTCGGCCCCGGCCACCCAGTGGATAGGCCGCAGCCTGGCCGCCGTCGCCCGCGAACTTTGCGCGCCCTTTGGCATTGCCGTGATCGATCTGGCCGGCGCCAATGCACCGTTCCGCAGCCTCAAGCCCAACGATGGCGAGACGGTGTTCGAGATGCTCGATCAGGCCGCGCGCATCCGTGGCGTGCTGCTGATCACCGACGGTCGGGGCAACCTGGTGATTACCCGTGCCGGCACCGAGCGCGCCAACGACGCGCTGCGCCTGGGCGACAACATCCTCAGCGCCTCGGGCAACTTCGACCTGCGCGACGTGTTCAGCAGCTACAGCCTCAAGGGCCAGCAGCCAGGCGACGACTGGCTGTCGGGGGAGACGGCCGCCGCCGTGCTGGCCAAGGCCAGCGACAGCCGCATCAAGCGCCACCGCCCACTGACCCTGATCGCCGACGCGCCCCTGGACGCGGCCGGGGCCCGCGACCGAGTGATCTGGGAGCGCAACGTGCGCTGGGGCCGTTCGCAGAGCGTCACCTACAGCGTGCAGGGTCACCGCCAGCGCAACGGTGCCCTGTGGCGACCGAACATGCTGGCCCCGGTGTTCGACGCCTATCAGTTCCTGGACGGCGAAGAGCGCCTGATCACCGACCTGACCTACATCCTCGACGAGCAGGGCGAGCGTAGCGACCTCACGGTGATGCCACGCGAAGCCTTCGACCTGGTCGAGCAGCCCGAGCCGGAGGCCACCGATGCAAGTTGGTAACCGCGTGCTCGGCCCGATCCGTCGCCGCCTGGCCCACCTGGTGGCCCGCGCCGTGGTCACCCTGGTCAACGATGCCGCCAAGATGCAGACCCTGCAGCTCGGCCTGCTGGCCGACGAGGCTCTGGACGGCGCCGAGCACTGGCAGCCCTATGGCTACACCTACAAGCCGCACGCGGGCGCCGAGGCCCTGGTGCTGGCCGTCGGCGGCCACCGCGCGCACAGCGTGGTGATCGCCTGCGCCGACCGCCGCTACCGCCTGACCAGCCTGGAAGACGGCGAGGTCGCGCTCTACTCCGACGAGGGCGACAAGGTTCACCTCAAGCGTGGCCGGGTGATCGAGGTGGTGACCGAGACCCTGAACATCAGCGCCAGCTCGGCGGTGAACTTCGACACTCCGGTGATCAACACCACCGGCCAGATCGTCTCGGCCGGCGACCAGGTGGCCGCCGGCATCAGCCAGACCGGACACGTTCATGTCGGCGTGCAGTCCGGTGGCGAGAGCACAGGGGCGCCGCAATGAGCGATATCGCCCTGATCTGGGACGGCCACGGCTGCGACCTGGCCCTGGACGGCAACGACCTGCAGCTGGATGACGGCCTGCAGACTTCGATCCTCATCAGCCTGTTCAGCGATCGCCGCGCCAGGGCCGACGACCAACTGCCCGGCGAGGACCGCGACCGCCGGGGCTGGTGGGCCGATGCCTACCCGGTGATCGAGGGCGACCAGATCGGCTCGCGCCTGTGGCTGCTCGACCGGGAAAAGGAGATCCAGGAAACCCTGCGCCGGGCCAAGGAGTACGCCGAGGAGGCACTGGCCTGGCTGGTTGTCGACGGCATCGCCGCCCGCGTAGAGGTCAGCGCCAGCGTGCCGCGCCGGGGCGTGCTCGGTCTAGCAGTGGCGGTCAAGCGGGTGGATGGCCGCCTGGAAAATTATCAATACGACGTCATCTGGGGGGCATTCTGATGGCCTTCATACAGCCAACCCTGGTCGAGTTGCGGCAGCAGGCCGCTGCCGATATCGAAACCTACCTGCCCGGCGGCGATGCCCGCACCCGGCGCACCGTCAGCGGCGTGCTCGGCCAGGCCCTGGCCGGCGCGGTGCAGGGCCTGCATGCCAATATCCAGGCCCGTGAGCGCAACTTCCTGCCAGACGAGCGGGCCGAGGCCGAGGGCGTAGAACGCTGGGCGGCCCTGCTTGGCTACTGGTACCTGGATGCCACGGCGGCCGCCGGTAGCCTCGCGGTGAGCGGCAGCAGTGGGGCGGTCCTGGATGCCGGCACGCGCCTGCAATACAGCGACGGCACAGTGTATGCCACCACGGCCGACCTGACCCTGGCCGGTAGCAGCGGCAGCGTCGCCGTCTCGGCGCAAGCCCTGGGCGCGGCCGGCAACCTGCCGGCTGGCGCCAAGCTGACGTTGCTCAGCCCGGTGGCGGGCATCAACTCCACCTTGACCGTGGAGGGTTCGGGGCTGACCGGCGGTGCCGACCAGGAGGACCTGTCCGCTCTGCGCAGCCGGGTACTGTCCCGGCTGCGGCTGCCGCCCATGGGGGGCAGCGCGGCGGATTATCAGGCATGGGCCCTGGAAGGCCATGCGGCCGTGACCCGCGCCTGGGTATCGCCGCTCGAACAGGGCCCCAACACCGTGGTGGTGCGGGTGGTCTGCGACAACGAAGTGGATCTGATTCCCACCACCCCCGTGCTCGATGCGGTACTCGCCTATATCGACAGCCAGCGACCCGTTACCGCCGAGGTGTTCGTCGTCGCCCCCGTCGCGGTGCCGCTGGACTTCGAGATCCAGCTCACCCCGGACAGCACCGCCCTGCGCGAGCGGGTGAGCAGCGCCCTGCAGGACCTGCTGCGCCGCGAGGCCGAGCCCGGCGGAACCATCTTGCGCACCCACATCGCCGAGGCCATCAGCACCGCAGTGGGAGAGACCGACCACGTACTACAGGCGCCGGCTGCCAACGTCACCCATGCCGCCGGCGAGATGGCGGTGTTCGGGAGCATCACATGGCTGTGACCGGGCAAGACTACGGCCGCCAGCTCGGCCAGCTGCTACCGCCAGGCTCCGCCTGGACCAGCGAGCCGGACAGCAACCTGCAACGCCTGCTGCTGGCCTTCGGCGAATCCCTCGCCCGCGCGCACCGTCGTGCCGATGACCTGGACCGCGAGATCGATCCGTCGCTCACCCACGAGATCCTGGAGCGATGGGAGGCGGCCTTGGGCTTGCCGGACAAGTGTTCGGGAGCGCTGGAGGCCACCCTGCAAGGTCGCCGCAATGCCGTGGTGGCCAAGTTGTTCGCCACGGGTGGCCAGTCGGTGGCGTTCTTCCAGGGCGTCGGCCTGTCGCTCGGCTTCGACGTCACCGTCAGCGAGTTCCGCCCCTTCCGCGCGGGCCGCTCGGCGGCCGGCGATCCGCTGGCCAATGGCGACTGGGTCTATGCCTGGCGGGTCAATGCACCGGAGACCACGGTGATTCCGTTCCGCGCCAGCCGTTCGGTGGCTGGCGAGCCGCTGCAGGCCTGGGGCAATGACACCCTGGAATGCAAGATCAACCAGCTGAAGCCGGCGCAGAGCCTGGTGCTGGTGGGCTATGGCGCCATCGAGGCCGAGGCCGCGTATCTGGCCTCGGATGCGCTGTTCAATGCGGCTAACTATGTGATGCCTGATGACTTGGGGGCTGTATGAGTATTCCAGTTGATATCAATGACCGCCTGGAGGCGGCGGCGCTCAAGGCCGAGGGCGGCAGCGAGATCATGCGGCGGTTCGCCAATGACCCAGCCGGCACCCTGATCGCTACCGAGTCCGGCCCCTTGCCGAGTCTGGCCGAATGGCTAGCCCAGCAGGGCGAGGCCATTGGCGGCTTACCTGCGCTTACCGGCAGGGTCCAGGTGCTTGAGCAGTTCGATGCTGACCTCGCAGGCTCTGCAGGTGGTGCCATGGTGGGATGGCAGCGCACGCCGCTGGCGGATGCCGTCGGGACCGTCGGCGGCATGCTGTCGGCGCAGTGGCTGAGCGTCTGGGAATACGCCGGACTCATCACCAGCAAGCCCAATCCCGCTGACCCCGCGACCTGGGACTGGCAGCCTGCTATTCAGGCAGCCGTAGATTCCGGTGCCGAGGTGGTCTATTTCCCGGGGCAGTACACCTACAACATCCTCACCCCGGTAGTGGTGGACGCCGATGTGTTCTTGGTCGGTGAGCGTTCGCGCAGAGGCAGCAATGGTGGCGCCAAGCTCGACAACATCGGCATCGGTGATGCGGTGGTCTATTCGAACACCAAGGCCATCTATGACTGCGGTATCAAGCAGCTGAACATCAGCAGCACCACGGGCCACGCCCTCAACCTCAAGTACGGGGCGGTGCGCTGCCACTTCACGCAGAATTACCTGTATACCCGCGCGACCAACAAGTCCTGTGTCGCCGGGATCTATACCGCCGGCACGCTGGGCGTGGACTGGATCGGTACCTACAGCTGCGTGTTCGAGGGCGGTGAGTTCATCGTCGACAACGTGACGCGCACGGCGCCGATCATCGATTTCATGGCGAAGGGCACGGTCGTCAATGAGAACAACTTTCGGAATATCTGGCTCACCCAATCGAAGGGCATACAGGCCATTCGATTGATGGCCACCGTGGCGGGTGTGTACCTGACCAACAACCGTTTCGAGGGCTTGACCTTCGAGATCTGCTCGGGAGGCGGGTTCCTGCTGCAGGCGACCTCGCACACCAAGATCTCCGGCGTCAGTTTCTGGGACATGGTGGCAGGCTACGATGGCAGCTTGATACAGGTCTCGAATGACACTGCGGTTGCGCAGAACCGTGGCCTGCTGATCGAGAACTTTGCGCGGATCGGTAACGCCCTGAACGGCGCGGCGGTGGATGTAGACCTTGGCTACAGCCAGGGCACCACCATCATCAACCATGCGGCGCAGGCGTCGGCCAATGCGGTCATCAACTTCCGCGGCCGCTCGGCAGTGTTCATCGGCCCGAAGAATGCCACAGTGCAGAACGACGCGGCCGTGACCTACATAGAGGGTGCCTTGGTGACCTCGCCGGTCTACACCACGAAGGCCGGCAACCAGTTTCGCGACCTGAGTGGGGCGGCCGACCTGAACGCGCCGGCCGGGACTTCCGGTCTGTCGGCGACCAACTCGGGCAACAGCCAGCGGATCTACCTGGACGCCAACACCTTCTTCGGCGGCAACGGTGCACTCCTGCCTGCGACCGACAACACCCTCAACCTGGGCCATACCAGCAACCGCTACAAGACGGTGTATGCCGCCACCGGCACCATCAACACCTCGGACGCGCGCGATAAGCAGCAGGTGCGCGAGCATTCCGTGGCCGAGCGTGCCGTGGCGCTGCGCCTCAGAGGCATGATCCGGGCGTTCAAGTTCAACGACGCAGTGGCACTCAAGGGTGAAGCCGGGGCGCGTATCCATTTCGGCGTGCTCGCCCAGGACGTGAAGGCTGCCTTCGAGGCCGAGGGCCTGGTGGCCGAGCACTATGCCTTGCTGTGCTACGACGAGTGGCCAGAACAGGCCGCAGTGGTCGATGACGATGGCCGTGTGGTCACCCCCTACCAGCCGGCCGGAAACCGCTATGGCGTGCGCTATGACGAGCTGTTGGCCTTCCTCCTGTGTGCGCTATAGCGGACTGAATAACCCCATTTGACAGTATCGAAGAGAGGTCGAACATGCATCGAATCGACGCGCCGTCGGCAACGGTAGACAACAAATTCACAGAGGGCAGCCCGTCTGGCGGTGTCCCCGCCACCGTACTGACGGCGGAATGGCTGAACGACATCCAGGAGAACCTTGCGGCGCTCATAGAGGGCGCAGGGATCGCCCTCACCAAGGGGCGCGCCCTCGATCTGCTGGATGCGATCCAGGCGCTGATAACCGCCATCGGCGCGACGGCCGTCGCCAACATTAATGGCCGCTACCCACTTCCTGGCGGCTTCTTGTTGCAGTGGGGGCGAGTTGCCGGGCCGGCCTCACCCGCGAACAACCGCTGGGACGGCGCGGTGACTTTTCCCGTGGCGCTTACGCAATTCGCCCATTGCAACGCGCACCCAGCAATCTCTGTCGACGACCTGGACAGTGTCTCTGGTGCCGGTGGTGGCGCCACCTTGCGCACTGTAGAGACCCACATGATCACGTCTCGCCCGTTGGCCGGCGGTTTTGAGTTCTCGGTGTTCTACAAAGTATCGCCAACCGATGCGCGCAGCGTGTTCTGGTGGGCAGTTGGTAAACCATAGGAGGTGGGGATGGCTTTCTTCTACGCGGCATCGGTGCGTGCATTGTTTGACGACACCTACAACCAAAGCATTCCGGCTGATGCCAAGCCGATCACCGTTGAGCGTTATGAGGAGCTGCTCGCTGCTCAGTCGCTTGGCAAGATCATTGTGCCGGGTGCCGGAGGGTTTCCCGAGGCCATGGATCTGCCCATGGCCACACCCGCGCAGTTGCGCGAGTCAGTCATCGAGCAGCGGCGGGCGGCCTATAAAGCCGAGTCGGACCCGCTCAAGATCGAGGCGGAGTACGACGCGCAGATTGCCGGCAGCGAACCCGACTACAGCGCCTGGCTGGCCAAGGTGGCCGAGATCAAGGCACGGTATCCGCTGCCGGAGTAGCTTTTGGTCAGACAGCCTTACTCGACCAGATGGAAGTCCTTACGGTCGCGCGGATCGTCGGTCGCTCCGCGCACGTCCATGCCCCATAGAGGCTGATGCCCGTTGATAAAGACCAGGCCTTCCGCCTCGAGCCGGAAGGCCAGTGCCTGGCGAGTTACCTCACTCAGCTCCCGTTTTTTGGCCTCGTATTGTTGGATGGCCTCAAGGGATACCCCGGACTCCTCGGCCAGGTGTTCCTGAGACCAGCCCAGCAACTCCCGCGCCTGGGCGCAATGCTCGGCAGTGAAATGCAGCGGTATCTCGATGTAGTCGTCCATGGGGTCTCCTGGTTACTGAAGCGGCTCACGGTCGAACAATACTGTTTGTGCATACAGTATTCAATCAAGCCGCAAAAGGATCTCACATGCACTCTGCGCCCATCATTCCCTGGCTCGGTGGCAAGCGCCGCCTAGCCGACCGTCTGCTTCCACTGTTCCCTCCTCATGACTGCTATGTCGAGGTGTTCGCCGGAGGCGCCGCGCTCTACTTTCTGCGCCCGATGCCAGCCAAGACCGAGGTGCTCAACGACATCAACGGCGAGTTGGTGAACCTCTACCGCGTGGTGCAGAACCATCTGGAGGAGTTCGTCCGCCAGTTCAAATGGGCCCTGAGCAGCCGCCAGGTGTTCAAGTGGCAGCAGGAAACCCGCCCGGAGACCCTAACCGACATCCAACGCGCGGCCAGGTTCTACTACCTGCAGCAGCATGCCTTCGGCGGCCGGGTCGATGGCCAGTCCTTCGGCACCGCCACCACTGGCCCGGCCATCAACTTGTGCCGGATCGAGGAGAACCTGTCGACCGCTTACCTGCGCCTGGCCGGCACCTACGTCGAGAACCTGCCCTGGCTGGACTGCGTCGAACGCTACGACCGCCCGCACACCTTCTTCTATATGGACCCACCGTACTGGCAGACCGAAGGCTACGGAGTCGACTTCCCCTTCGAGCAGTACCAGGCGATGGCCGCCTTCATGCTCCACTGCAAGGGCAAGGTGATGGTCAGCATCAACGACCACCCCGACATCCGCGAGGCGTTCGCTGGCTTCCACATGGAACAGACGGGGATCAAATACAGCGTCGGCAATCAACGTCAGGGAGGGCCCGCAGCCAGCTCGGAACTGATCATCATGAACTGGCAACCGGAGGTGATGGGCGGGCTGTTCTAACTATGCCAATTAGCCCGCCAGTTTTTTGCGCGGTGTCTGTGCCAAATTACCCGCGACGCGATGCCAATTCCGGCGCGCGCTTACACCGAGGCTCCAGGGCGGTGAAACCTGGCGCCTGGCGGTGCGGCTCAAGCGGCCCCGCGGCCTGGTCAATCCGCAGTCCTTCGATTACGAGGCCTGGTTGCTGGCGCAGCGCATCGGCGCTACCGGCACGGTGAAGAGTGGGCGCCGGCTGACTGCGGCGCACGGCCCCTCCGCCTGGCGCGATGCCCTGCGTCAGCGCCTGCTGGACAGCGACGCCCATGGTCGCGCCGGGGGACTGGCGGCGCTGGTGCTCGGTGACGACTCGGGCCTGTCGGCAGCCGACTGGCGGCTGTTGCAGGAGACCGGAACCATTCACCTGATGGTGATCTCCGGGCAGCACATCGCCCTGATGGCCGGCTTGCTCTACGGGCTGGTCGCCGGCCTGGCGCGCTTGGGCTGCTGGCCGCGCCGCTGGCCGTGGTTGCCTGCGGCCTGCCTGCTGGCTTTTGCCGGCGCGCTGGGCTACGGCATCCTGGCCGGGTTCGAGGTGCCGGTGCGTCGGGCCTGCGTGATGGTCGGTCTGGTGCTGCTGTGGCGCTGGCGGTTTCGCCAGCTTGGCGCCTGGCTGCCGCTGCTGATCGCCCTAGCCCTGGTGTTGCTGGTGGAACCCCTGGCCAGCCTGCAGGCCGGCTTCTGGCTGTCGTTCGCCGCAGTGGCCTTGCTCATCCTGATCTTCGGCGGCCGCCTGGGCGCCTGGTCCTGGTGGCGCACGCTGGGGCGGGCGCAGTGGGCAATGGCCATCGGCCTGCTGCCCTTGCTGCTGGCACTGGGGCTACCGGTCAGCGCCAGCGCGCCGCTGGCCAATCTGATTGCGGTGCCCTGGGTCGGCATGGCGGTGGTGCCGCTGGCGCTGCTCGGCAGCCTGCTGCTGCCAGTGCCCTGGTTGGGCGAAACGCTCTTGTGGTTCGCCGGTGGGGCGCTCGAGCTGCTGTTCAGGTTGCTGACGCTAATCGCCGCCTGGGTGCCGGTCTGGCTTCCGAACAGCTTGCCGATCTGGCCCTGGTTGCTGCTGGCACTGGGGGCGTTGCTGCTGCTGTTGCCGGCTGGCATTCCATTGCGCGCGTTTGGCTGGCTCCTGCTGCTACCGCTGTTCTTCGCTCCTCAGCCGCGGCCGGCACCGGGGCAGGCCGAGGTCTGGCTGTTGGATGTCGGCCAGGGGCTGGCGGTGCTGCTACGTACTCACGAGCACACCTTGCTCTATGACGCGGGACCGCGCTTCGGTGAGTTCGATATGGGCGAGCGGGTGGTGCTGCCGTCGCTGCGCGCCCTGGACGTAAGGAAGCTCGACCTGATGCTGCTGAGCCATGCCGACAATGACCATGCCGGCGGCGCCCTGGCAATCAAACGGGGAATGACGGTCGGGAAGGTGTGGAGCGGTGAGGCCGAAGCCTTGCCGGCAGACTTGCAGGCCAACTCCTGCGAATCCGGCCATAGCTGGCAGTGGGACGAGGTGCGTTTCACCCTGTGGCGCTGGGACCAGGCGCTCGACAGTAATCAGGCCTCCTGCGTGCTCCTCGTCGAGGCGGCGGGCGAGCGCTTGTGGTTGACCGGCGATATCGACAGCCGCGCGGAGCGAGCCCTGCTGGCCAGTGGCCTGGACCTGCCTGCTGACTGGCTGTTGGCGCCGCACCATGGCAGCCGCAGTTCCTCCTCTGCCGAATTTGTGCGTGCGGTGGCACCGCGGGCGGTGCTGATTTCCCGAGGCCAGCACAATGCCTTCGGTCATCCCCATCCCGCCGTGGTCGCGCGCTATGGGGCGCTGTCGGCTCGGCTCTATGACACGGTCGAGCAGGGCGCCGTGCAGCTGCATTTGGGCACCTACGGCGAGGCGCGCGGGCTTCGCGGCGAGCGTCGCTTCTGGCGAGAAAAATGAGAACGGCGGCGGTCGGCGAGGGTACGACCCTATGCTAGAGTGGCGCCACTTTTGTGAGGGGGATCTGCCACCGTGTGGGAACTGGTCAAAGCTGGCGGCTGGATGATGCTGCCAATCATTCTCTGTTCAATTGCCGCGGCCGGCATCATTGCCGAACGCCTGTGGACTCTGCGGCCCAGTCGCATCACCCCGCCCAATCTGCTCGGTCAGGTGTGGCGCTGGATCAAGGACAAGAAGCTCAACAACCAGAAACTCAAGGAGCTGCGCGCCGACTCGCCCCTGGGGCAGATCCTGGCGGCGGGCCTGGCCAACTCCAAGCATGGTCGCGAAATCATGAAGGAGTGCATCGAGGAGGCCGCCGCGCGGGTCATCCACGAGCTGGAGCGCTACCTCAATGCTCTCGGCACCATCGCCGGTATCGCGCCGCTGCTCGGCCTGCTCGGCACGGTGCTGGGCATGATCGAGATCTTCAGCTCCTTCATGGGCTCGGGCATGGCCAATGCGCCGGTACTGGCCGGAGGCATCGCCAAGGCGCTGATCACCACCGCCGCCGGCCTGATGGTGGCGATCCCGGCGCTGTTCTTCCATCGCTACCTGCAGCGCCGCGTCGATGAGCTGGTGGTCGGCATGGAGCAGGAAGCGATCAAGCTGGTGGAAGTGGTGCAAGGAGACCGCGACGTCGACCTGAGCGAGGCCAAGGCGTGAAGTTCCGGCGCAAACCGCGGGAAAACGTCGAGATCAACCTGGCTTCGTTGATCGACGTGGTGTTCATCCTGCTGCTGTTCTTCGTGGTCACCACCACCTTCACCCGCGAGACCCAGCTCAAGGTCGACCTGCCCGAGGCGGCCAGCGGCACGCCGCCGGAGCAGACCGAGCTCAAGCAACTGGAAGTGCTGATCGCCGCCGATGGCAGCTACTCGCTCAATGGCCGCCAGTTGTTGAAGAGCGATCTGGCCGGACTGAGCGCCGCGCTGCAGAAGGAGTCGGAAGGCGACAACAGCCTGCCGCTGACCATCAGTGCCGATGCCAAGACGCCGCATCAGGCGGTGATTACCGCAATGGATGCGGCCGGCAAGCTGGGTTTCGCCCATTTGCGCATCACCACGGTCGAGGCGCAGGCCGCGCCGTGATGGGTGGCTGTTGATGGGCTGGTCCGATCGGCTGGTCGCCGCCTGGTATGGCGGCCATCCTGCGCTTGGCCTGCTGCGCCCGCTGGAGGCGCTGTATCGCCAAGTGGTGCAGCGTCGCCGCTCGCGCTTTCTCGCCGGCGAGGGCGAGATCTATCGCGCCCCGGTGCCCGTGCTGGTGGTGGGCAATATCACCGTCGGCGGTACCGGCAAGACCCCGCTGATCCTCTGGCTGATCGAGCACTGTCGCAGTCGCGGGCTCAGGGTCGGCGTGGTCAGTCGCGGCTATGGCGCGGTCCCGCCACGGTTTCCCTGGCGCGTGCGCGCCGAGCAGGCGGCCAGCGTCGCCGGTGACGAGCCCCTGCTGATCGTCCAGCGTAGCGACGTGCCGTTGATGATCGACCCGGATCGCGGCCGGGCGGTACGCGCGCTGCTCGAGCAGGAGGAGCTCGACCTGATCCTCAGCGACGACGGTCTGCAGCACTACCGCCTGGCTCGCGACCTGGAGCTGGTGCTGATCGATGCCGCCCGCGGCCTGGGCAATCGCCGCTGCCTGCCGGCCGGGCCTCTGCGCGAGCCGGCAGAGCGTCTGCGCAGTGTCGACGCACTGCTCTACAACGGTAGCGACAACGACCCGGCGGGCGGCTACGGCTTTTGCCTGCGTCCGCGTACGCTGGTCAATGTGCGCAGTGGCGAGCGTCGCCCGCTGGATTACTTTGCGCCCCGGCAGCGCCTGCACGCCGTGGCCGGCATCGGCAATCCGCAGCGTTTCTTCGCCACGCTCGAGGCGCTACACTGGCGGCCGATTCCGCATGCCTTCGCCGACCATGCGCAGTACAGCGCCGAGTTGCTGGATTTCAGCCCGCGCTTGCCTGTGCTGATGACGGAGAAGGATGCGGTGAAATGCCGGCCCTTTGCCGCCGACGACTGGTGGTACCTGGCGGTGGATGCCGAACCCTCTGCGGCCTTTGTCGCCTGGTTCGATGCCCAACTGGCCCGCTTGCTGCCAGGCTCACCCTAGTCCTTCGCGGCGCTTGGGCGCGCCGGCGGCTCCTGCAGCCCCCTAGCAAGGATCTCCCATGGACCCGAAACTTCTCGATATCTTGGCCTGCCCGCTGTGCAAGGGGCCGCTGAAGCTCGCCGCCGACAAGAGCGAGTTGATCTGCAAGGCCGACGGCCTGGCCTTTCCCGTGCGTGACGGCATACCGGTGATGCTGGAAAGCGAAGCCCGCACCCTCAACGTCGACGAGCGCCTGGACAAGTAGATGAGCACAGCCTTTACCGTGGTGATCCCGGCGCGCTTCGCCTCCAGCCGCCTGCCGGGCAAGCCGCTGCAGGATATCGCCGGCAAGCCGATGATCCAGCATGTCTGGGAGCAGGCGTGCAAGAGCAGTGCGCAGCAGGTGGTGGTGGCCACCGACGATGCACGCATCGTCGAGGCCTGTCGTGGCTTCGGTGCCGAGGTGGTGCTGACTCGTCCCGAGCACAACTCCGGGACCGATCGCCTGGCCGAGGTCGCCAGCGCACTGGGCCTGGCGGCCGACGCCATAGTGGTCAACGTGCAGGGCGACGAACCGCTGATTCCGCCGGCGATCATCGACCAGGTGGCCGCCAACCTGGCAGCCAACCCGCAGGCGGCCATCGCGACCCTGGCTGAGCCGATCGACGAGGTGGCGGCGCTGTTCAATCCCAATGTGGTCAAGGTGTCCACCGATCACAGCGGCCTGGCGCTGACCTTCAGCCGTGCGCCGCTGCCCTGGGCGCGCGATGCCTTTGCCGTCAGCCGTGAGCAGCTGCCGGCCGACGTCCCCTACCGCCGGCATATCGGCATCTACGCCTACCGCGCGCAGTTCCTCCATGACTTCGTTGCCTGGGGGCCTTGCTGGTTGGAGAACAGCGAGTGCCTGGAGCAGCTGCGCGCGCTCTGGCACGGCGTGCGCATCCATGTCGCCGATGCCCTGCAGGCGCCGCCCGCCGGGGTCGATACCGCGGAAGATCTCGAGCGCGTGCGCCGATTGCTGGAGGTCTGATGCGCGTACTGTTCGTCTGCCTCGGCAATATCTGCCGCTCACCCACCGCCGAAGGCGTGTTTCGCCACAAGCTGCGCGAGGCGGGGCTCGAGGCCCGTGTCCAGGTCGATTCCGCGGGTACCGGCGACTGGCACGTCGGCAAGGCGCCGGACCTGCGCACCCGTCAGGCGGCGCTGCGCCGCGGTTATGACCTGTCGGCCCTGCGTGCTCGCCAGGTCGCCGGCGACGACTTCAGGCGTTTCGACCTGATCCTGGCCATGGACGGCAGCAACCTGCAGCATCTGCAGCGCCTGCGCCCGAGCGCCAATGCGGCCGAGCTGGATCTGTTCCTGCGCCGCTATCAGTTGGCATTGGACGAGGTGCCGGACCCTTACTACGGCGGCGAGGACGGCTTCGAGCAGGTTCTCGATCTGATCGAGCAGGCCAGCGACGCCTTGCTTGCTGAAATCCAGGGGCGCCTATGAGCTTGCAGGTTCGTCACAACGTTTCGCTCAAGGCCTACAACAGTTTCGCGGTGCAGGCGCAGGCGCGTCAGTTTGCCGAAGCGAGCAGCGATGAGCAGGTGCGTCAGGCCCTGGCCCATGCGGCCGAGCAGAAGCTGCCGCTGCTGCTGCTGGGTGGCGGCAGCAACCTGTTGCTGACCGGCGATGTCGAGGCGCTGGTGCTGCGCATGGCCAGCCGCGGGATCCGCGTGCTCGAGGATGACGGCGAGCGTCTGCTGGTCGAGGCCGAGGCAGGGGAGCCCTGGCACCCCTTCGTGCAATGGACGCTGCAACGGGGCCTGGTCGGCCTGGAGAACCTCAGCCTGATCCCCGGCACGGTCGGCGCCGCGCCCATGCAGAACATCGGTGCCTATGGCGTCGAGCTGAAGGATGTGTTCGCCGGGCTGACCGCGCTGGATCGCCATACCGGCGAGCTGCGCGAGTTCGGCCTGGGTGATTGCGCCTTCGCCTACCGCGACAGCCTGTTCAAGCGCGAGGCCGGGCGCTGGGTGATCCTGCGGGTGCGCTTTGCCCTCAGTCGTTCGGCGGCCTTGCACCTGGACTACGGGCCGGTGCGCCAGCGCCTGCGGGAGCTGGGCATCGAGGCGCCAAGCGCACTGGACGTCAGTCAGGCCATCTGCGCCATTCGTCGCGAGAAACTGCCGGACCCGGCGGTGCTGGGCAATGCCGGCAGTTTTTTCAAGAATCCTCTGGTGAGCGCCGATCTCGCACAGCGTCTGCGCGAACAGCATGCGGATCTGGTGGCCTATCCACAGGCCGATGGATCGGTGAAGCTGGCGGCCGGCTGGTTGATCGAGCGCGCCGGCTGGAAGGGTTTTCGCGAGGGCGATGCCGGGGTCCATCGGCTGCAGGCGCTGGTGCTGGTCAACTACGGTCAGGCGAGCGGACAGCAGTTGCTGGACCTGGCCCGGCGCATCCAGGCCGATATCGCCGAGCGTTTCGCGGTCAGGCTGGAGATCGAGCCCAACGTGCTCTGAGTACCTAAGGCGAGCTAAGCGGTACGCGCTTAGCCGGGGCCTGCAGTAAAGCCACAAAGAAAAAGGGGATGCCGAAGCATCCCCTTTTTCATGTCGCCGAATCGCCTCAGGCGTGTGGTTTCGCCTGCTGCTTGTCGTCTTCCTCGGCCTTTTCTTCAGGCTGAGCCTCGGCTTGCTCGGGGGCGGCTTCTGCTGCCTCGACCGGGGTCTGCTCGACTGCCTCTACCTTGGTCTCGACCGCTTCGGCATCGGCTTGCGCCGCGCTTTCGGCGGCGCCGGACTCGGCCTGCGGGGCAGCGGCTGCCGCTTCGGCTGCTTCGCGGGCCAGGCGCTCGGCTTCGCGCTGGCGGCGACGCACTTCGCGTGGGTCGTTCGGCGCACGGCCGCTGGCGCTAGGAGCCGGAGCGGGCTCTGGCGCAGCTTCTTCCGGGGCCGGTGCGGGCTCGACGATCGGCTCGGCGGCAGCAGTCTCGACTACGGCCTCGGGCTGCGCTTCGCTGACACTCGGCGCGGCTTCGGCGGCTTCGGCGGCTTCGGCGGCTTCGGCGGCTTCGGCGGCTTCGGCTGTGGGAGCTGGAGCTGGCGCTTCGCTCGGAGCCGGAGCGGCTTCTACCACCGGCTCGGCCTCTGCTGCGGGCTCGCTCGCCGCACTGGCTGCCTGCTCGGCCGGGGCTTCGCTGGCGACTGGCTCGGTGACTGCCGCTTCGTTGCTCGCGGTTTCGCCGGCCACTTCCGCGGCGGCTACCACGACCGCCGCCGCGCTAGGAGCAGCTGCAGATTCGCCGCCGTCTTCGCCTGCTTCGTCGTTGCCTTCGATCAGGTTGCCGCTGGCATCACGCTGACGCTCGCGGCGATTACTGCGGCGGCGCTGGCCGCGGGAGCGGCGACGGGGACGCTCGCCGCCTTCGTTGCCTTCCTGCTCGTCGTCAGTCGCCTGGGGCTCGGCATTCAGTACTTCTTCGTCGGCCGCAGCCTGTTCGGCGCGCGGCTGACGCTCTTCACGCGGCGGACGTGGCTGGCGCGGTTCGCGCTGCGGACGCTCGGCACGTGCCTCTTCTTCGTTGCCGGCGCTTTCCGGCGCGTCCAGCGGTGCGCGCAGTTCGCGCGGCTGGCGCTCTTCACGCGGCTTGCGTTCGCGGCGGCCTTCCTGGCCTTCGCGCGGCGGGCGCGACTGACGCACTTCCTGCGGCTCGCGCACTTCGACGGCTTCGCGAGGCTGACGCTCTTCACGCGGGGCACGTTCTTCGCGTTGAGCGCGGTCTTCACGGGGCTGACGCTCTTCGCGAGGGGCGCGGTCTTCACGCGGCTTGCGCTCTTCGCGCGGCTTGCGCTCCTCATCGCGGCGACCACCGCGGCTGCGGTTCTGCTGGCGGCCGCTGCGGCGTTCTTCGCCGCGAGCCGGACGCTCGCTGGTCTTCTTCTCGATGACGACCGGCTTTTCCTCTTCCTTGCCGGCGAACAGGCTGACCAGGGACTTGACCAGGCCACGGAACAGGCTCGGCTCGCTGGCAGCCGGCTGGGCTACCGGCTCTTCCTCGACCTGCGCCGGGGTCGGTACAGGAGCGGTGCGTGGCGGCGCGGCCTTGATAGCGGCTTCCTGGCGAACCAGGGTGCGGGTGGCGGCAGCCTGCTTTTCCTCTTCCACTTCGGTCGTGGCGATTTCGTAGCTGGACTGGGCGGTTTGCGCTTCCGGGCTGTCGTCACGCAGGCGCTGCACTTCGAAGTGCGGGGTTTCCAGGTGATCGTTCGGCAGGATCACGATGCGCGCACGGGTGCGCAGTTCGATCTTGGTGATCGAGTTGCGCTTCTCGTTGAGCAGGAAGGCGGCGACCGGGATCGGCACCTGGGCGCGGACCTCGGCGGTGCGGTCCTTCAGGGCTTCTTCTTCGATCAGGCGCAGGATGGCCAGCGACAGCGACTCGACGTCGCGGATGATGCCCTGGCCGTCGCAGCGCGGGCATACGATGCCGCTGGTTTCACCGAGCGACGGGCGCAGGCGCTGACGGGACATTTCCAGCAGGCCGAAGCGCGAGATGCGGCCGACCTGGACGCGGGCGCGGTCGGCTTCCAGGCACTCGCGGACTTTCTCTTCCACGGCGCGCTGGTTCTTCGCCGGGGTCATGTCGATGAAGTCGATGACGATCAGGCCGCCGATGTCGCGCAGGCGCAACTGACGGGCGATTTCTTCGGCCGCTTCGAGGTTGGTCTGCAGGGCCGTTTCCTCGATGTCGCTACCCTTGGTGGCGCGCGCCGAGTTGATGTCGATGGACACCAGGGCTTCGGTCGGGTCGATGACGATGGCACCGCCGGACGGCAGTTTCACTTCGCGCTGGAAGGCCGTTTCGATCTGGCTTTCGATCTGGAAGCGGTTGAACAGCGGCACGCTGTCTTCGTACAGCTTGATCTTGCTGGCGTACTGCGGCATCACCTGGCGGATGAAGGTCAGGGCTTCTTCCTGGGCCTCGACGCTGTCGACCAGTACTTCGCCGATGTCCTGGCGCAGGTAGTCGCGGATGGCGCGGATGATCACGTTGCTTTCCTGGTAGATCAGGAAGGGCGCGGCGCGATCCAGGGAGGCTTCCTTGATGGCGCTCCACAGTTGCAGCAGGTAATCCAGGTCCCACTGCATTTCTTCGCTGGAACGGCCGAGGCCGGCGGTGCGCACGATCAGGCCCATGTCGCCCGGGGCGTTCAGGCCGTTGAGGGCCTCGCGCAGTTCGTTGCGCTCCTCGCCCTCGATGCGGCGGGAGATGCCGCCGGCGCGCGGGTTGTTCGGCATCAGTACCAGGTAGCGGCCGGCCAGGCTGATGAAGGTGGTCAGGGCGGCGCCCTTGTTGCCGCGCTCTTCCTTCTCGACCTGGACGATGACTTCCTGGCCTTCCTTGAGCACGTCCTTGATGTTGACGCGGCCCTCGGGGGCCTTGCTGAAGTATTCGCGGGAGATTTCTTTGAGCGGGAGGAAGCCGTGGCGCTCGGAGCCGAAGTCGACGAACGCCGCCTCGAGGCTCGGTTCGACGCGGGTGATGCGGCCCTTATAGATGTTGGCCTTCTTCTGCTGGCGGGCGCCCGACTCGATGTCCAGATCGTACAGGCGTTGGCCGTCGACTAGGGCAACACGCAACTCTTCGGGTTGAGTCGCGTTAATCAGCATTCTTTTCATGTAGTACCGTCGGTTTCCGGTGCTGGCGGAAACGGCGTTCGGCACACACGACTCTCAGGGTCGGTGTCAGGCGCGTCAGAAACGGTCGTAAATCGTTTCATTGTCGAGCGGCAGTCAGCCAGTTGGGCTGGGCCGCGACGGACGTCTCCTGCTTGCTGTTGTGACAGAAAGCACTTGCTCAGGAGGAGGAATCAGCTGTCGGTAGCGGACGAGATGAAGCGTCTTGGTAAAGCTATTTGCTACGCAGTCCGACAGTTGTACATCTCCACCCTACACGTATCGCTGAAAATCGGGTGCCGCTCGCAGAATCTGCAGCGGGTTGGCATTTACCGCGGCTCTCCAAAGGGGAGGCGCGCGCGTCATGGCTTAAGGCTTTATTTCCGAGTTATTCGCGGCCTTTGCGGCGAAAGTCCCGTCGGACGGCCTTACGTCCTGAATGGGTTGCGTCGGTGTGGGGATGGCAGTTTTGGCGAACATCCGCAGACCAGACCGCTTTTGGCGGCGTTCGCGACTATAGCAGCAATGATTAAGTGCTTCAATTCCATAAAAAATTGTTATTATTGCGCGATGACTACTCCCCTCTCTCCAACCTCCGGCGTCCAGCTGCTCGAGGTTGCACCGGAACTCGCCGGCCAACGTATCGATAACTTCCTCCGCACCCAGCTCAAGGGTGTGCCCAAGACATTGATTTACCGCATCTTGCGCAAGGGCGAGGTGCGGGTGAACAAGGGGCGGATCAAGCCGGAATACAAGCTGCAGGCAGGCGATATCGTGCGCGTGCCGCCGCTGCGCCTGGCTGAGCGGGATGAGCCTGAGCCCCTGGCGCAGGGTTTGCTCGAGCGCCTCGAGGCGGCAATTGTCTACGAGGACAAGGCGCTGATCGTATTGAACAAGCCGGCCGGTATCGCGGTGCATGGTGGCAGTGGCCTGAATTACGGGGTGATCGAGGCGTTCCGTCAGCTGCGCCCGGATGCCAAGGATCTGGAGCTGGTCCATCGTCTCGATCGCGACACCTCGGGCCTGCTGATGATCGCCAAGAAGCGCAGCATGTTGCGCCACCTGCATGAGGCGCTGCGTGGCGATGGCGTGGACAAGCGCTATATGGCGCTGGTGCGGGGCTATTGGGCAACGGCGAAGAAGCAGGTCAATGCCCCGCTGCAAAAGAGCAACCTGCGCTCGGGTGAGCGCATGGTCGAGGTCGATGCCGAGGGCAAGGAGGCTTTGACCGTGTTTCGCGTATTGCGCCGGTTCGGCGAGTTCGCGACCTTGGTCGAGGCCAAGCCGGTGACCGGGCGGACTCACCAGATTCGCGTGCACAGCAAGCATGCCGGGCATTGCATTGCCGGTGACAGCAAGTACGGCGATGAACAGTTCACTCGCGAAATCCGTGAGCTGGGCGGCAAGCGCCTGTTTCTGCATGCCTATGCACTGGTGGTGCCGCTGCCCGATGGCGGTGAGCTGCGGCTCGAGGCACCGGTCGATGAGGTGTGGGCGCGCACGCTGGAGCGATTGAGTGTCTGATTACCAGCTGCTGATCTTCGATTGGGATGGCACGCTGGTGGATTCCATCGGGCGGATCGTCGAGGCCATGCATCGGGCGGCCGATGCCTGTGAGTTGCGGCGCTGCAGTGATGTCCAGGTCAAGGGCATCATCGGCTTGGGATTGCCTGAGGCGATTCGCTCGTTGTATCCGGAGCTAGACGAGCCTGTGCGCGTCGAGCGCTTTCGGCGTTGCTACAGTGAACAGTATCTGCTGCTGGAGTCCGAGCCTTCGGCGTTGTTCCCTGGTGTGGCCGAGGCGCTGGAGGCATTCCGGGTGGCGGGCTATCGTCTGGCTGTGGCGACGGGTAAGGGGCGTAATGGCTTGCAGCGGGTGCTCGCGCAGCGTGGCTGGCTGAATTATTTCGACGCGACGCGCTGCGCGGATGAGTCGGCGAGCAAGCCGGAGCCGCTGATGCTGGAGCAGATACTGGCGTATTGCGAGGTCTCTCCGGAGCGGGCGCTGATGGTTGGCGATTCGGCTTTCGATCTGCAAATGGCCCGGCGGGCGGGTGTTGATTCGGTGGCGGTGGGTTATGGCGCGCAGCCGCTATCGGTGCTGCGCGAGCATGGGCCAAAGCTGGCGATAGAGAATTTCATGGAGTTGCGCAGCTGGCTGGAGCGTCGCGCAACCGGATTGATCGGTGGGGTGAGTCAATATGTCGGATGAATGGAAGGCGTCGACTGTGGGTGAGAGTGATGCCAAGAGCTGGAAGTTGCTGGAGAAGACGCTTCTAGCGGGGGTTCAGGAGCAGCGCCGGGCGAGGCGCTGGGGGATCTTTTTCAAGCTGTTGACCTTCGTCTATCTGTTCGTCGCCTTGGCCCTGTTCGCGCCTTTGCTCGATTGGCAGAAGGGTGTCGCGAAGGGTGGCGCGCATACCGCGCTCATCGAAGTGCGGGGCATGATTTCCGACAAGGAGGTTGCCAGTGCCGACAACATTGTCGGCAGCCTGCGTGCGGCCTTCGAGGATGCCAATACCAGGGGCGTGGTTCTGCGGATCAACAGTCCGGGCGGCAGTCCGGTGCAGTCGGGGTACATCTTTGACGAGATTCGTCGTCTGCGCGCCCAGTATCCGGCGATCAAGCTGTACGCGGTGATCAGTGATCTCGGGGCCTCGGGCGCTTACTACATCGCTAGTGCCGCGGATCAGATTTACGCCGACAAGGCCAGTCTGGTGGGCTCTATCGGTGTCACTGCGGCGGGCTTCGGTTTCGTCGGGGTGATGGAGAAGCTGGGGGTCGATCGTCGGGTCTATGCCTCGGGCGAGCACAAGACGTTTCTCGATCCGTTCCAGCCGCCCAAGGAGGAGGAGGCGCGCTTCTGGCAGGAGGTCCTCGAGACCACCCATCGCCAGTTCATCGACAGCGTCAAGCAGGGGCGTGGCGAACGCCTCAAGGTCGACGAGCATCCTGAGCTGTTCTCGGGGCTGGTCTGGTCGGGGGAGCAGGCGCTGGAGCTGGGGCTCGTCGATGCCTTGGGCAATAGCAGCTACGTGGCGCGGGAGGTGGTCGGGGCGGAGAAGCTGGTCGATTTCACCGTGCAGGAGTCGCCTCTCGATCGCTTTGCGAAGCAGCTGGGCGCCGGTGTCGCAGGGCAGGCGGCGCTGTGGATGGGGGTCCAGGGGCCGGCCCTGCGTTAGTTTTCCTTGTCGCGTTGAGAAGCCCGGCTTAGGTCGGGCTTTTTCGTTGTTGGGTTATGGGATGTCGATGCCCGCGTCGTGCAGCATGTCCACCAGGCGGATCAGGGGCAGGCCGATCAGGCTGCTGGCATCGGATCCTTCGGTGCTGCGGAAGAGGCTGATGCCCAGGCCTTCGGCCTTGAAGCTGCCGGCGCAGTCGTAGGGCTGCTCGGCTTCCAGGTAGCGGCGGATCTGGCTTTCGTTCAGTGCGCGAAAGTGCACGGTGAACGGCACGCAATCGACCTGGCAGTGGCCGGTCTCGCTATTGAGCAGGGCCAGGCCGGTGAGGAAGGTGACGCTGTTTCCGCTTGCGGCGAGCAATTGGGCGTGCGCACGCTCGAATGTGTGGGGCTTGCCGAGAATGTCCTGGCCAAGAACGGCGACCTGGTCGGAGCCGATGATCAGATGCTTGGGATGGGAGGGGCTGAGGGCGCTGGCTTTTTCCTGGGCGAGGCGTCGAACCAGGCTGCTGGCGTCTTCGCCGGGCGGGCGACTTTCATCGATCGCCGGGGCGCTCCAAGTGAAGGGCAGGCGCAGGCGGGCCAGGAGCTCGCGGCGGTAAGGTGAGCTCGAAGCAAGTACCAAGGGCAGCATGATGGACTCCTTATATAAGGAGGGCGATTCTAGCTGTCGGTCCGGGTGCCGGACAGGCCGAATTTCCTTTGACAGGGGGTGGGCGCATCCCTAGAATGCGGCGCCTATGTCGAATGGTCCGATTCCACCTCACGTTGATCCGCGCAAACTGGCTGATCGTGGCACCGCTCTCGAGGGAACGGTTTCGCTGGCTGGCTTGCTGCGACTCTGCGACCCGCTTGCCGATAACCAAGGCATGGTGCGCGCGAAGTTTATCTTCGGGCGCGACGAGCGCAATGCTGTGGTCATGCGCAGCGAGCTCGAGGTTGAGGTCAAGATGGTTTGCCAGCGTTGTCTGGAGCTGGTCGCACTGCCGATCCAAAGCGCATGTGATTACGCTGTGGTGAAAGAAGGCGCGAATACCCAGTCTGTGCCGAAAGGCTATGACGTGTTGGAGTTGGGTGAAGAGCCATTGGATCTGCTGGCGCTGGTTGAGGATGAGCTGTTGCTCGCCTTGCCTATCGTTCCGGCTCATGACCCTGAAGATTGCCAGCAGCCGGCCGGCCTCGAAGAGCCCGAGTCGAGCGAGGACGAGGTAACGCGGTCCAACCCGTTCAGTGTATTGGCACAGTTAAAGCGTGACCCAAACGTTTAGGAGTTAATTAGTTATGGCTGTTCAGCAGAACAAAAAATCCCGTTCCGCCCGTGACATGCGTCGTTCGCACGACGCTCTCGAAGGCAATGCTCTGTCCGTCGAGAAGAGCACCGGTGAAGTACACCTGCGCCACCACGTCTCTCCGGAAGGTGTGTACCGTGGTCGCAAAGTGATCGACAAGGGCGCTGACGAGTAATCCTTGTCTGCTCCGATCATCGCGATTGACGCAATGGGTGGGGACTTCGGTCCCCGCTGCATTGTTCCAGCCAGCATCGCCTGTCTGGCCGAGTTCCCCTCGCTGCACCTGGTCCTAGTCGGCCAAGCTCCTCTAATCGAAGACCTGATCGCCCGTAACCCTGGTGTTGATCGCGCGCGCCTGCGTGTCGAGCACGCCAGTGAAGTGATCGCCATGGATGAGCGTCCGGCGCAGGCGTTACGCAGCAAGGCCGATGCCTCGATGCGCATCGCCCTGGAGTTGGTCCGTGACGGTCGAGCGCAGGCCTGTGTCAGTGCCGGCAATACTGGGGCGCTGATGGCGTTGTCACGCTACGTGCTGAAGACGCTGCCGGGTATCGATCGCCCGGCCATGGTGACGGCGGTTCCGACCCGGGCGGGGCATTGCCTTCTGCTCGATCTGGGGGCGAACGTCGACTGCAGTGCCGAGCATCTCTATCAGTTTGCCGTGATGGGGGCGGTGGCCGCCGAGGTCGTGGGGATCGCCAGGCCGCGCATTGCGCTGCTCAATGTCGGAACCGAAGACATCAAGGGCAATCAGCAGGTCAAGCTCGCCGCGAGTCTGTTGCAGCAGGCGTCTGGCTTGAACTACTGCGGCTTTGTCGAGGGCGACGGCCTGTATCGTGGTGAGGCCGATGTGGTGGTGTGCGACGGTTTTGTCGGCAACATCCTGCTCAAATCCAGTGAGGGCCTGGCGGCGATGATTTCCGCGCGCATCGAGGCGTTGTTCAAGAGCAGTGCCGGTGCGCGCATCGTCGGCGCGCTGGCGCTGCCGCTGCTACGGCGCCTGCGGGCGGAGCTGGCGCCGGCGCGGCTTAACGGCGCGAGCTTTCTCGGTCTGCAGGGGATCGTGGTGAAGAGCCATGGGGCGGCCGGCGAGGATGGCTTCAGGAGCGCGATTCGCCGGGCGTTGGCGGAGGTCGAGGAGAATCTTCCGCAGCGCTTGCATGGGCGGCTCGAGGACCTGTTGCTCTAGGATGTGACCGGGGCTGGCGCCCTGTCATCCAACCTTCAGTTTGTTGCGCTTGGTTGTTGCTTGGCGCGACTTTGACCGACGCTAAGATCACTAGGGAAACCTATACATGTCTGCATCCCTCGCATTTGTCTTTCCTGGTCAGGGCTCCCAGTCCCTGGCGATGCTGGCCGAGCATGGTGCGCAGCAGAAGCTGATCATCGACACCTTTTCCGAGGCTTCCGATGCGCTCGGCTACGACCTGTGGGCATTGACCCAGCAGGGGCCGGAAGAACAGTTGAACCAGACCGACAAGACTCAGCCGGCGATCCTCGCGGCCTCCATCGCGCTCTGGCGCCTGTGGCAGGCGCAGGGTGGGGCTCGTCCGGCATATGTCGCGGGTCACAGCCTGGGTGAGTACTCGGCGCTGGTGGCCGCCGGCAGTCTGGACTTCGCTGCCGCGGTGAAGCTGGTCGAGCATCGCGGTCAGTTGATGCAGCAGGCGGTACCCGCCGGCCAGGGCGGCATGGCTGCTATCCTGGGGCTGGAGGACGCCGATGTGCTGGCGGCCTGTGCGGAAGCCGCGCAGGGTGAGGTGGTGAGCGCGGTCAATTTCAATGCCCCGGGGCAGGTGGTCATCGCCGGTGTCGCGGCCGCCGTGACGCGTGCCGTCGAGGCCTGCAAAGCCCGTGGTGCCAAGCGCGCCATGCCGCTGCCGGTCAGTGTGCCTTCGCATTGCGCACTGATGCGCCCGGCTGCCGAGCGTTTCGCCGAAGCCGTGTCGGCGATTGCCTGGCAAACTCCGCAGATTCCGCTGGTGCAGAATGTCAGTGCGACGGCGGTGGCGGATCTCGATGCGCTCAAGCGCGATCTGCTGGCGCAACTGTATAGCCCGGTGCGCTGGGTCGAATCGATGGTATGCCTGGCCGGACAGGGCGTGACCGATCTGGTCGAGTGCGGGCCGGGCAAGGTGTTGTCAGGCCTGAACAAGCGCTGCGTCAAAGGCATCAATACCCATAATCTGGATACCCCGGACGCCTTCGCCGCCACCCGTGCGGCATTGGCCTGATTGAGGAGAGGTTTTATGAGCCTGCAAGGTAAGGTTGCCCTGGTCACTGGCGCAAGTCGCGGCATTGGCCAGGCGATTGCGCTCGAGTTGGGGCGCCAAGGTGCCGTAGTTATCGGCACGGCGACCTCGGCATCTGGTGCCGAGCGTATCGCCGAAACCCTGAAAGCCAACGGCATCGAGGGCGCAGGTCTGGTGCTGGATGTTGGCGATGACGAGTCGGTGGCGAGCACCCTGGAACATATCCAGCAGCATCTCGGTCAGCCGTTGATCCTGGTCAATAATGCCGGTATCACCCGCGATAATCTGATGCTGCGGATGAAGGATGACGAGTGGTTCGATGTCATCAACACCAACCTGAGCAGCCTGTACCGCCTGACCAAGGCCGTGCTGCGCGGCATGACCAAGGCGCGCTTCGGGCGCATCATCAATATCGGATCGGTGGTTGGCGCCATGGGCAACGCCGGGCAGGTAAACTACGCCGCCGCCAAGGCCGGATTGGAAGGTTTTGGTCGTGCGCTGGCTCGCGAAGTCGGGTCGCGGGCGATCACCGTAAATGCGGTGGCGCCGGGCTTTATCGATACCGACATGACCCGTGAACTGCCGGAAGCTCAGCGCGATGCGCTGTTGACGCAGATTCCGCTGGGCCGTCTGGGGCAGGCAGAGGAGATTGCAAAAGTAGTCGCTTTCCTCGCTTCCGATGGCGCAGCCTACGTCACAGGAGCTACTATCCCTGTGAATGGCGGTATGTACATGAGCTAAATGTGACGGATGCTTCCGGAAAACTGTCATAGACGCTGTCTAAAATCCGATTCAAAGCTGCAACTGGTTTATAGACAGATCGTTGAAGTGTTCCTGGGGGCACCCTGGCATTCAGCTTGAAATGCTAAAAACCCTTTCTATACACTTGGCCGCCGACCAGTGGCCTGGATTTGTCCCATTAGGAGTGAGAACAAGGTATGAGCACCATCGAAGAACGCGTCAAGAAAATTGTTGCCGAGCAGCTTGGCGTCAAAGAAGAGGAAGTAACCAACAGCGCTTCCTTCGTTGAAGACCTGGGTGCCGACTCTCTTGACACTGTTGAGCTGGTGATGGCTCTCGAAGAGGAATTCGAGACCGAGATCCCGGACGAAAAAGCTGAGAAGATCACCACCGTTCAGGAAGCTATCGATTACGTTACTGCCAACGCGCAGTAAGCGAATCGTCGATTCCCGACTAGGAAAAGCCGCACGCCTTCATCGGGCGTGCGGCTTTTCTTTAAGCGCAATGCGAGCGTTGTAAACCGAACAAGAGGAGATTGCTGTGTCGCGTAGACGCGTCGTGGTTACCGGTATGGGCATGGTTTCGCCGCTGGGTAACGATGTGCCGAGCAGCTGGCAGGGCATTTTGGCCGGGCGCAGTGGCATCGGCCTGATCGAGCACATGGACCTGTCCGCCTATTCCACCCGCTTCGGCGGTTCGGTGAAGGGCTTTGACGTCGAGCAGTATCTGTCGGCCAAAGAGGCTCGCAAGCTCGATCTATTCATTCAGTACGGCCTGGCGGCCAGTTTTCAGGCGATGCACGACTCAGGCCTGGAAGTGACCGATGCCAACCGCGAGCGCATCGGCGTCGCGCTCGGCTCCGGCATCGGCGGTCTTACCAACATCGAGAACAGCTGTAAGTCGCTGCATGAGCAGGGGCCCCGGCGCATTTCGCCGTTCTTCGTGCCAGGTTCGATCATCAACATGATTTCCGGCTTTCTGTCGATCCATCTGGGTCTGCAGGGGCCCAATTACGCCATTGCCACGGCATGCACCACCGGTACCCATTGCATCGGCATGGCGGCGCGCAACATCGCCTATGGCGAAGCCGACGTGATGGTGGCAGGCGGCGCGGAGATGGCGGCCTGCGGTCTGGGGATCGGCGGTTTCGCCGCGGCGCGCGCGCTGTCGACGCGCAACGACGAGCCGACCAAGGCCAGCCGCCCCTGGGACAAGGATCGTGACGGTTTCGTTCTGTCCGATGGTGCCGGCACGCTGGTGCTGGAAGAGTTGGAGCATGCCAAGGCGCGGGGCGCGACCATCTACGCCGAGCTCATCGGCTTCGGCATGAGCGGCGATGCCTTCCATATGACCTCGCCACCGGAAGACGGCGCTGGCGCGGCGCGCTGCATGGCCAACGCCCTGCGCGATGCCGGGCTTAATGGCAGTCAGGTGCAGTACATCAACGCTCATGGCACCTCGACCTCGGCGGGCGACAAGGCTGAGGTGGCGGCAATCAAGTCGGTATTCGGCGAGCACGCCCACCAGCTGGCCGTCAGCTCGACCAAGTCGATGACCGGCCACCTGCTCGGCGCAGCCGGGGCGGTGGAGGCGATCTTCAGCGTGCTGGCGCTGCGCGACCAGGTCGCACCGCCGACCATCAACCTGGATCAGCCGGACGAGGGCTGTGACCTCGACTTCGTGCCGCACCAGGCCAAGGCGATGGACATCGACGTGGTTCTTTCCAACTCCTTCGGCTTCGGTGGGACCAACGGCTCGCTGGTGTTCCGCCGGTTCGCCGGTTGATGCTGAGCTGGGTCGACGGGCACCCGGCCGAGCTGCTTTCCGTAACGGACCGCGGCCTGGCCTACGGCGATGGTTTGTTCGAAACCCTCGCCGTCAGTGGCGGCACCCCTAGGTTGCTGGATCGCCACTTGGCGCGCCTGGCTGATGGCTGCGCGCGCCTGCAGCTGCCGTTCGATGTGGTAACGCTGCGTGGGGAGCTGCTGGCCTTCAGTCGGCAGTTGGGCGAGGGTGTGGCCAAGCTGATCCTCACTCGCGGCGATGGCCTGCGCGGCTACGCGCCGCCGCAGCCGGCCTTGGCGCGGCGTATCCTGCTGGGCAGTGCGAAGCCGGACTACCCGAGGCAGCATGCCGAGTTGGGTGTACGCCTGTTCTCGTGTGCGACGCGCCTGGCCGAGCAGCCATTGCTGGCCGGCCTCAAGCACCTCAATCGCCTGGAGCAGGTGCTTGCGCGGGGCGAGTGGCAGGACGCCGAGCATGCCGAGGGCCTGATGCGGGATGGGGCCGGGCGGGTGATCGAGGGCGTGTTTAGCAACCTGTTTATTTGCAAGGGTGGCGCGCTGCTGACGCCGGATCTGTCGCGTTGTGGTGTCGCCGGGGTAATGCGTGCGGAGCTGCTGGTGCAGGCCGATGCGCTTGGCGTCCGCTGCGAGGTGCGCGATATAGCGCTTGGCGAGCTGCTGAGCGCCGATGAAGTCTTCCTCTGCAACAGCCTCTACGGAGTATGGCCGGTGCGGGCGCTGCTCGAGCGCGACTGGTCGGTAGGCCCGCTCACCCGTAAACTGCAGGCCATAGCCCGCGATCTACTGGACTGCTGATCTGTGATACGCAAGATATTGTTGCTGCTCGAGGCCGGCGTTTTGCTGGCCGGCTTGCTGGTCGTCTTTGCTGCCTGGCAGCAACACACGGCGCTGCAGCAGCCGCTGCAGCTGAGCGAGGAACGCCTGCTCGAAGTGCCTGGCGGTTCGACCCCGGGCGGCGTGCTCAATCGCCTGCAGGCCGAAGGGATGTTGAAGGATGCCTTCTGGCTACGGCTCTACTGGCGCTTCAATCTGCGCGGGCAGCCCCTGCACAGTGGCGAGTACCGTCTGACCCCCGGCCAAACGGTAAATGACCTGCTGCTGCAATGGCGCCGGGGGGACGTGGTGCAGTACAGTCTGACCCTGATCGAGGGCTGGAGCTTCCGCCAGGTACGTGCCGCCTTGGAACGTGCCGACAAGCTCCAGTCGAGTCTGGCTGGCTTGAGCGATGAGCAGTTGATGGAGCGCCTCGGGCTGCCCGGGGTCAATCCCGAGGGCCGCTTCTTTCCCGATACCTACCGCTACGTGCGCGGTACCAGTGACCTGGACCTGCTCAAGCAGGCCTACGCCCGCCTGCAGCATGTGCTGGCTGAGGAGTGGCAGGGGCGGGCCGATGGGCTGCCCTACAGTGAGCCTTACGACGCCCTGATCATGGCCTCGATGATCGAGAAGGAGACCGGCGTGCCCGAGGAGCGCGGCGCTATCGCCGGCGTGTTCGTCCGCCGCCTGCGCATTGGCATGCGCCTGCAGACCGACCCGACGGTGATCTACGGCTTGGGCGAACGCTACAACGGCAAGCTGTCGCGTGCCCATTTGCGTGAGGCCACCCCCTACAACACTTACATGATCGACGGCATGCCACCAACGCCGATAGCCCTGGTCGGGCGTGAGGCGATCCATGCGGCCTTGCACCCGGTGCCGGGCAGCAGCCTGTATTTCGTGGCCCGTGGCGACGGCAGCCACGCATTTTCCGATACGCTGGAGGCACACAATCGAGCGGTGCGTGCCTACCAGCTCAATCGACGCGCGGACTATCGCTCCAGTCCCGCTCCTGCACAGTCAAGCAATCATAAGGACGCCCCGTGAGCGGTTTGTTTATTACCCTGGAAGGTCCGGAAGGGGCAGGCAAGAGTACCAATCGCGAATACCTGGCGGCGCGTCTGGCGGAGCAGGGGATCGAAGTACTGCTGACTCGCGAGCCGGGTGGTACGCCGCTGGCCGAGCGAGTGCGCGAGCTGCTTCTGACGCCGAGCGATGAGCCGATGGCGGCAGACACCGAGCTGCTCCTGATGTTCGCCGCGCGTGCCCAGCACCTTGCCCAGGTCATTCGTCCGGCCTTGGCACGCGGTTGCGTGGTGCTCTGCGACCGCTTCACCGACGCCACCTATGCCTACCAGGGGGGCGGTCGTGGTCTGTCCGAGGCGCGGATCGCCGTGCTCGAAGACTTCGTCCAGGGGCCGCTGCGCCCGGATCTGACCCTGGTTTTCGACTTGCCGATCGAGGTCGGCTTGGCGCGTGCCGCCGCTCGGGGGCGCCTGGATCGTTTCGAGCAGGAAGGGGGCGCCTTTTTCGAGGCGGTGCGCCAGGCCTACCTGCGTCGTGCCGAATCGGCGCCGCAGCGCTACCGAATCCTCGATGCCGCGCAGCCGTTGAGCCTGGTGCAGCAAAGCCTGGATGCCCTGCTTCCGCAGATCGTGGAGCTGTGCCGTGGCTGAAGCCTATCCCTGGCAGGCTGCGTTGTGGCAGCAGCTGGCCGGTCGCACCCAGCATGCCCATGCCTACCTGCTGTTGGGCCCCGCCGGGATCGGCAAGCGCGCCCTGGCCGAGCGCTTGATGGCGCGCCTGTTGTGCCAGCAGCCCGCCGGACTGGAGGCCTGCGGCCAGTGCAAGGGCTGCCACCTGCTGACGGCCGGCAGTCATCCGGATATGTTCGAGCTGAAGCCGAGCGGGGACAAGAAAAGCGTCGGCGTGGACGATGTGCGCGAACTGATCGGCTTTGTCAACAAGACCGCGCAGCTGAGCGGGCGCAAGGTCGTGATGATTGCCGAGCCGCCTGCCGAAGACATGACCCTGGCGGCATCCAACGCCCTACTCAAGAGCCTGGAGGAGCCTTCCGGCGACACCGTGCTGCTGTTGCTCAGCCACCAGCCAAGCCGGCTGTTGCCGACCATCAAGAGCCGCTGCGTGCAGCAGGCCTGTCCGCTGCCTGATCCGGCGACCAGCCTGGCTTGGCTGGCGCGGGCGCTGCCGGAGTGCGGCGAGCAGGAGTGTCGCGAGCTGCTGGTCCTGGCTGCGGGTTCGCCATTGACTGCGCGCGCCCTGCAGCAGCAAGGGGTGCGTGAGCAGCGTGCGCTGGTGGTCGAGGGGGTGAAGAAGTTGCTCAAGCAGCAGGCTGCTGCCAGCCAGCTGGCCGAGGCCTGGAAGACCCTGCCAATGCCCATGCTGTTCGACTGGTTCTGCGACTGGGCGCAGCTTATGTTGCGCTATCAGCTGACCCGCGACGAGCAGGGCCTCGGGCTCGACGACATGCGCAAGGTGGTGCAGTACCTGGCGGAGAAGACCCCGCAAGCCAAGGTGCTGGCCATGCAGGACTGGCTGCTGCAGCAGCGCCAGAAAGTGCTGGGAAAGGGCAACCTAAACAGCGTGTTGCTTCTCGAAGCGCTGCTGGTGCAGTGGGCAAGCCTGCCCGGACCGGGCTAGAATCGGTCATTGAGTAATGAAGCTAGGAATGCCGCATGAGCTTGCCACCTAACTTGGGTCCGCGTAATGGAATCTTGTCTCTGACCATCAAGGACAAGTCCGTGCTCTATGCCGCCTACATGCCGTTCATCAAGAATGGCGGGCTGTTTATTCCGACCAACAAGAGTTACAAGCTCGGCGACGAAGTGTTCATGCTGCTCAACCTGATGGATGAGCCGGAGAAGATTCCGGTCGCCGGCAAGGTGGTCTGGATCACCCCGAAGGGCGCGCAGGGTAACCGGGCGGCCGGCGTCGGCGTGCAGTTCAACGAGGGCGACAACACCGCCCGCAACAAGATCGAGACCTACCTCGCGGGAGCGCTGAAGTCGGACCGTCCGACCCACACCATGTGACCCGCTGTCTTTCCATCCGGGCCACGGAGCCCGCGGTGCCTGTTCCGGCATCGATCTTCAAGTGATTGTTATCCATGCTGGTAGATTCCCACTGTCATCTCGACCGCCTCGATCTGGCCGCCCATGAGGGTTCGCTCGATGCGGCGCTGGCGGCTGCGCGCCGCCGTGGCGTCGGCCATTTTCTCTGCATCGGCGTGAGTGCCGACAATGCGGCGGCGGTCAAGGGCCTGGCCGAGCGTTATGTTGATGTCGACTGCTCGGTGGGCGTCCACCCGCTGGACCTGCAGCCCGGCGCGGCGCCTGCCCTAGAGTGGTTGTTAGCCGAGTTGAATCACCCGCATGTGGTCGCCATCGGCGAGACCGGGCTGGACTATCACTACGAACCGGAAGCCGCGCAGGCGCAGCAGCAGGCCTTTCGCCTGCACTTGCAGGCCGCCCAGGTCACCGGAAAGCCGGTCATCGTGCACACTCGCGAGGCCCGCGCCGACACGCTGGCGCTGTTGCGCGAGGCCGCCTTGCCGCAGGCCGGGGTGCTGCATTGCTTTACCGAGGACTGGGAGATGGCCAGGGCGGCGCTCGATCTGGGGTTCTATATCTCCCTGTCTGGCATCGTCACCTTTCGCAATGCCGAGGCACTGCGCGAGGTCGCCCGGCAGGTGCCGGCTGACCGCTTGCTGGTGGAAACCGACTCCCCCTATCTGGCGCCGGTTCCGCACCGCGGCAAGCCGAACCTGCCGGAGTATGTGCGTGACGTGGCCGAGTACCTGGCGCTGCTGCGTGGGGTAAGTTTCGAGACTCTGGCCGAGCAGACCACCGCCAATTTCAAGCGGCTGTTCCCGTTGGCACGCGTCGCCTAGCGCGGTGCCCGGGGTGTGGGGACGGAACTCGGGACAAAAAAAACCCGGGTTCTGGGGGATGAATCCGGGTTAAGACCATTAGGAGTAAATCAAGGTACGCGGTCCACGGTACCTTGCCTGGCGGGGCACTTGGGGGGAGATGCCGCGCACCAGTACTCCTTAGTATTGGCGAAGATTCCCGATCGTCCACCCTGGTTCGCCGCGTTTTTAAACAGTTTTGGAATACTCGGATAGCTGCTGAGTCCTCAACCTGCTGCAAGCCGGTGCAGCAGCTGCAGGGTTTCCTCGATTATCCGCGCTTCGCTGTAGAAGTGTGGCGACAGGCGAATGCCCCCGCCACGCTGGGCGCAGATCACCTGTTCGCCCCTGAGGTGTTCGAGCAGCGCCTGATTGTCCCAGCCAGCCAGGCTGAAGGTGACGATGCCGGCGCGCCGCGCAGGATTGCGGGGGCTGTGCAGGCTGACGCCGGGCTGTGCCTCGAGGCCATCGAGCAGCCATTGCACCCGCTCCTGCAGCGCTTTGCCCACTTCGTCCATGCCGACTTCCTCGAGCAGTGACAGGCTGGCCTCCAGGGCCGTGGCGCCAAGCAGGTTCGGGCTGCCGCATTCGAAGCGCCGGGCGCTCGTGGCGACTTGCCAGTCCTGGCGCTGGTAGTCCCCGGGATGTTCGAGCATGTGCCAACCGTACTCATGGAGTTTCAGCTGCTCGCGCAGCTCGCTGCGGCAATAGAAGGCGCCCAGGCCTTCCGGGCCGAGCAGCCATTTGTGGCCATCGGCCATGGCGAAGTCGCACTGATAGCGCCTGACGTCGAAGGGCAGGGCGCCGAGTTGTTGGATGGCATCGATACAGAACAGCACGCCACGCTGGCGGCAGCCATGGCCGAGGCGCTCCAGATCCAGGCGCAGTCCGCTGGCGTATTGCACAGCGCTGACCGACAGCAGGCGGGTGCGCGGACCGCAGGCGGCGAGCAGGGCGGTTTCCGGGTCGCCCTCGTGCAGTCCGACCTGGATCACCTCCACGCCCTGGGGCTTGAGCGCTTCCCAGACCACCCGGTTGGAGGGGAACTCCTCGCTACTGATCACGACCTGGTCGCCGCTTCTCCACTCCAAGCCGAAGGCCACGAATGACAGGGCTTCGGAGGTGTTCTTGACCAGTGCGATGTCATCTGTACTCGGCGCGTTGAGCAGCCGTGCCAGGCGTTCGCGCAGGGTGCCCTCGATCTTTAGCCAGGCCGGGTAGTCGCGCGCACCGATCTGGGCGTTCTGCTCGGCGAAGCGCTGGACCGCTGCCACGGCGCGTTGTGGCCAGGGGGCGACGGCGGCGTGGTTGAGGTAGCGCAGTTCGGCTATCTGGGGGAATTCTTCTCGAATGGCGTACATGGTCGGATGATCCGTGCAATTTGGCGCTAAACAGGCATAATAGCCGGCTTCGATTTTCGACTCCTTAGCCCCTTTATGCAGAAAGAACCCCGTAAGGTCCGTGAGTTTCGCCGCCGCGAACAGGAAATTCTCGATACCGCGCTGAAATTGTTCCTCGAGCAGGGCGAAGACAGCGTGACCGTCGAGATGATTGCCGATGCGGTCGGAATCGGCAAAGGCACCATCTACAAGCACTTCAAGTCCAAGGCGGAGATCTACCTGCGTCTGATGCTCGACTACGAGCGTGACTTGAACGAGCTGTTCCACTCTGCCGACGTCGATCGCGACAAGGAAGCGTTGTCGCGTGCCTACTTCGAGTTCCGCATGCGTGACCCTCAGCGCTACCGGTTGTTCGACCGCCTGGAGGAAAAGGTGGTCAAGGGCAATCAGGTGCCAGAGATGGTCGAGCAGCTGCACAAGATCCGGGCGTCCAACTTCGAGCGTCTGACCCTGTTGATCAAGGGGCGCATCGCCGAGGGCAAGCTGGAAGACGTGCCGCCTTACTTCCACTACTGCGCCGCCTGGGCCCTCGTGCATGGCGCGGTGGCGCTGTACCACTCGCCGTTCTGGAGCAATGTACTGGAAGATCAGGAAGGTTTCTTCCAGTTCCTCATGGATATCGGCGTGCGGATGGGTAACAAGCGCAAGCGCGATGGCGAGCAGCCGCTAGCCTGACGTTATTCGGCTGGTCAATAACGCTTGTAGTGCGGGTGTCCGCCTGGCTTGCGGCGATATACTCGACGTTATCAATCGCCGGAGTCGTTCATGATCGTTGATCGCCAAGGCAGACGCTTTCGCAACTTGCGCATCAGTCTGACCGCCGCCTGCAATTACGCCTGCACCTATTGCGTCCCGGATGGCAAGCGCCTGGTCGCCGCCCAGGATGAGCTGAGCGCCGACGCCATGGTGCGCGGCGTCGCCTACCTGATCGAGGCGGCCGGTATCGAGCGGTTGCGTATCACTGGTGGCGAGCCCCTGGTCAGCCCGAAGCTGGAGCCCTTTCTGCGCGGTATCGGTCACCTGGGGTTAGAGGACATCAGTCTGACCAGCAACGGCCAGCTGCTCTCGCGCAAGTTGCCGCTGCTGGTGGAGAGCGGTATTCGCCGCCTCAATCTGTCTCTCGATACCCTGGACGCCGGCGCCTTTCGCGCGATCGCCCGTGGCGGTGATCTGGCCACTGTGCTGGCGGGCATGGATGAGGCGCGAGCGGCCGGCTTGAAGATCAAGGTCAACATGGTGCCGCTGCGCGGGCAGAACCTCGATCAGGTCCTGCCGATGCTCGAATACTGCCTGGAGCGTGGCTTCGAGCTGCGCTTCATCGAGCTGATGCGCATGGGCCACCTGGCGCGCGACGGCAACGGCTTCCTGCAGCGGTTCGTCGGGCTGGCGGAGTTGCTGGCGATGATCGATGAGCGTCATGACTTCGTCCAGGCCGATGCGCCGGTGGATGCAACGGCCCTGCGCTACGAGATTCCCGGCCTGGGTTACTTTGGCGTTATCGCCAACGAGAGCGTGCCCTTCTGTCGGACCTGCTCGCGCCTGCGACTGTCGTCGACCGGTTGGCTGCATGGTTGCCTGTCATCGAGCAATCGCCACTACGTCGGCGATCTGTTGGACAAACCGCGCCATCAGGCGCTGCCGGCGCTGCAGCGGCTGCTGGTCAAGGCGCTCGGCGACAAGCAGGAGCTTGCCTTCTCCGGCGGTGCGACGGTGATGAAGATCATCGGCGGCTGAGTCGTGCGCTTGCTGCCTGCTTGTCCGGCGGGTAGAAGTCTGGCGACAGTTGTGGCGTGGTTTCTGCATCGCTCCGCCATCTGACGATTTTCTGTCACCCGGACGGGAGAGGTGCAATGCGATTCCTGATGCTTACGCTGGCGCTGCTGGCCTTGGCCGGCTGCATGAAGGTCAGCGACCTGGCCGATGGCGCCGAATGCCACCTGCGTGATGCCGGCATACTCGATCACGGGCGGACCGAGCGTATGGCCTCGCGTCGCTTGCAGCAGGACTCCTTTATCTATATCGCCCAAGGGCATTTCGTCCCGCCGGGTCACGGCTATCCGCGGCCTAATGTGATTGCCGAGGAGGCGTTCAGCGGCTTCGTCCAGTACTTCCCGATGGTGCGTCGTGCCCGCAATCCAGCCGGCCTCGAGGAGGCCATGGCGCAGGCGCGTACGGCGGGCGCGCACTACCTGCTCTACAGTCGTTTTGCCTATAGCGATGATCGCATCGGCACTGCGGACGAGTGGGCCGATCAGGAGGCGCTGGATCGCCTCGGCACCGACCGCAGTGTGATTCAATTGATGCTGATCGAAACCAATACGCGCTTTTTGGTGGATACTGCCCGCATTCGCAGTCGAGGGGGTTTCCTGACCTTCTACGATGCGCAACCGCAAGACCTGATCGGCCCGCCGCTGCGCGACTATGCCCGCAGCCTGCTCGGTGTCGGTCGTTGAGGAGCATTGATGAGCGATTCAGGCAAGGCCGGCGACCTGCTGGCACAGATTCCCAAGCCCGATAAGCCGGGCCTGCCGCCGGTTCATCTGTGGAATCCGGACTTCTGCGGCGACATCGACATGCGCATCGCGCGGGACGGCAGCTGGTTCTATATGGGCACGCCGATCGGCCGCAAGCCGATGGTTAGGTTGTTTTCAACCATCATCCGACGCGATGGCGATGACTATTTCCTGGTCACCCCGGTGGAGAAGGTCGGCATTCAGGTCGATGATGCGCCCTTCGTGGTGGTTACCTTGCGGGTCGAAGGGGAGGGGGAGCGGCAGTCGCTGTACTTCACCACCAATGTCGAGGATGAGGTTCTGGCCGGGGCCGAGCACCCGCTGCGGGTGGCGCTGGATGCCGCGACCCAGGAGCCTGCACCCTACCTACATATACGTGCGAACCTGGAAGCGCTGGTGCATCGCAACGTGTTCTACCAGTTGGTCGAGCTGGCGGTGCCGCGGAAGATCGAAGGCCAGGCCTGGCTGGGGGTGTGGAGTGCCGGTACGTTCTTCCCGCTCGGCCCGCAGCCGGATTAGTTGCGGGCTGTTAGCGGATAGGAAAAAAGGCTCCCGAGGGAGCCTTTTTTGCGTCTTACATGTTGGGATAGTTCGGGCCGCCAGTGCCCTCGGGCGCCACCCAGGTGATGTTCTGGGCGGGGTCCTTGATGTCGCAGGTCTTGCAGTGCACGCAGTTCTGCGCGTTGATCTGGAACTTCTTCTCGCCATCTTCCTGGGTGACGATTTCGTACACCCCGGCCGGGCAATAGCGCTGCGCCGGTTCGTCGTACAGCGGCAGGTTTTTCGCCAGCGGAATGCTCGGGTCGGTGAGCTTCAGGTGGCAGGGCTGTTCCTCTTCATGGTTGGTGTTGGAGAGAAATACCGAGCTGAGCTTGTCGAAGCTGAGTTTGCCGTCGGGCTTGGGGTAGCTGATTTTCGCGCAGTCGGCAGCCGGCTTCAGGCAGGCATGATCCGGCTTGGTGTCGTGCAGGGTGAAGGGGATCTTGCCGCCGAACAGGTTCTGGTCGACGTAGTTGAATGCGCCACCGCCCAGTACGCCGAACTTGTGGATCGCCGCGCCGAAGTTGCGGCTGCGGAACAGTTCGTCATACAGCCAGCTGGCCTTGAATGCTTCGACATAGCCGGTCAGCTGGTCTCCGCCCTCGGCGCCGGCGAACAGCGCATCGGCCACGGCGTCGGCGGCGAGCATGCCGGACTTCATGGCGGTGTGACTGCCCTTGATCTTGGCGAAGTTCAGGGTGCCGAGGTCGCAACCGATCAGTGCGCCGCCATTGAAGACCATCTTCGGCAGCGAGTTCAGGCCGCCCTTGCAGATGGCGCGGGCGCCGTAGGCCACACGCTTGCCGCCTTCCAGGTACTGGGCAATCACCGGGTGGTGCTTGTAGCGCTGGAACTCGTCGAACGGCGACAGGTGCGGGTTGCTGTAGGACAGGTCGACGATCAGGCCGACCACTACCTGGTTGTTTTCCAAGTGATAGAGGAAGGAGCCGCCGGTGTTTTCGCTGTCCACCAGCGACAGCGGCCAACCGGCGGTATGCACCACCAGGCCTTGCTCGTGCTTGGCCGGATCGATATCCCAGATCTCCTTGATGCCGATGCCATAGTGCTGGGCGTCGGCTTCGGAGTCGAGGTTGAACTTGTTGATCAGCTGCTTGCCGATATGGCCGCGGCAGCCTTCCGCGAAGAGGGTGTACTTGGCCCGCAACTCCATGCCCGGGGTGTAGTAACCCTCTTTCGGGTTGCCCTCGCGATCGACCCCCAGGTCGCCTGTGACGATGCCGCGGACCACGCCCTGCTCATCGATCAGCGCTTCCTGAGCGGCGAAGCCCGGGTAGATCTCCACGCCAAGGTTCTCGGCCTGCTGGGCCAGCCAGCGGCACAGATTGCCCAGGGAGATGATGTAGTTGCCCTGGTTGTGCATGGTCTTGGGCACGAACAGGTCTGGAATGCGGCTGGCCTTTTCGGCGTTCTTCAGCAGGTAGATATCGTCACGCTTGACCGGGGTGTTCAGCGGCGCGCCGAGTTCTTTCCAATTGGGGAACAGTTCGTTCAATGCGCGGGGCTCGAACACCGCGCCAGACAAAATGTGCGCACCGACTTCCGAGCCTTTCTCGACCACGCAGACGCTGATTTCCTTACCCGCTTCGGCGGCTTTCTGCTTCAGTCGGCAGGCGGCGGACAATCCGGCAGGGCCGGCGCCGACGATGACGACGTCGAACTCCATAAATTCGCGTTCCACAGGCTATCTCCTACTCAAAGGCTCTCTAATTTTATTTGAGGATCAGGCTCGTTCCCCGGGCCAAGCGCGGGCATTATATCTACACCCTCTGGTCGGTCCAATACAAACGTTTGTTTGAATTTTCTGTAGGACTGGTAGAATCTTACTACATCGCAGATGCCTGGCCGGCCCGTCGTATTGACCGGACTGGGGCGCGCGGTCAAGATACGGGCGGTTTTGCGCCCGCCGCTTGGGCTGGAGAGCGGTTCCGGCCGACTCGCATCACCCGCCATGTTCGCTTTGGCGACATCCTTATTCACCGGAGAGTAACGAGGAATCCATGAAGGTTCTTGTAGCTGTCAAACGAGTGGTCGACTACAACGTCAAGGTTCGCGTGAAGGCGGACAACAGCGGCGTTGATCTTGCCAACGTCAAGATGTCGATGAACCCCTTCTGCGAAATCGCCGTGGAAGAAGCCGTGCGCCTGAAAGAGAAGGGCGTGGCGAGTGAGATCGTCGTCGTGTCGATCGGCCCGACCGCAGCTCAAGAGCAGCTGCGTACCGCCCTGGCACTGGGCGCCGACCGCGCCATCCTGGTCGAGTCCAGCGACGAGCTGAACTCGCTGGCCGTGGCCAAGCTGCTCAAGGCAGTGGCCGACAAGGAGCAGCCGCAGCTGGTGATCCTCGGCAAGCAGGCCATCGACAGCGACAACAACCAGACCGGCCAGATGCTCGGCGCCCTGACCGGCTTCGCCCAGGGCACTTTCGCCTCCAAGGTCGAAGTGGCTGGCGACAAGGTCAACGTGACCCGTGAAATCGACGGCGGCCTGCAGACCGTTGCCCTGAACCTGCCGGCGATCGTCACCACCGACCTGCGCCTGAACGAGCCGCGCTACGCGTCGCTGCCGAACATCATGAAGGCCAAGAAGAAGCCGCTGGAAGTCGTAACCCCGGCTGATCTGGGTGTTGCCACTGCTTCCACCGTCAAGACCCTGAAAGTCGAAGCGCCGGCTGCCCGCAGCGCCGGCATCAAGGTCAAGTCCGTGGCTGAACTGGTCGAGAAACTGAAGAACGAGGCGAAGGTAATCTAAATGACTATCCTGGTTATCGCTGAACACACCAATGCCGCCCTGGCGCCTGCCACTCTGAACACGGTTGCGGCCGCTCAGAAGATCGGTGGTGACATTCACGTGCTGGTTGCCGGTGCCGCCTGTGGCGCTGCTGCCGAAGCCGCCGGTAAGATCGCCGGCGTAGCCAAGGTGCTGGTCGCCGACAACGCCGCCTTCGCTCACCAGCTGCCGGAAAACGTCGCGCCGCTGGTAGCCGAACTGGGTGCCGGCTACAGCCACATCCTGGCTGCCGCCACCAGCAATGGTAAGAACATCCTGCCGCGCGTAGCCGCCCAGCTGGACGTCGACCAGATCTCCGAGATCATCGCGGTTGAAAGCGCCGACACCTTCAAGCGCCCGATCTACGCCGGCAACGCCATCGCCACCGTGCAGTCCAGTGCCGCCGTCAAGGTGATCACCGTTCGTGCCACCGGCTTCGATCCGGTTGCCGCCGAAGGCGGCTCCGCTGCCGTGGAAGCCGTCGACGCTGGCAGCGATGCCGGCAAGTCGGCCTTCGTGGGTGAAGAGCTGGCCAAGTCCGATCGTCCGGAGCTGACCGCTGCCAAGATCGTCGTATCCGGCGGCCGCGGCATGCAGAACGGCGACAACTTCAAGCATCTGTATGCCCTGGCCGACAAGCTCGGCGCGGCCGTCGGTGCCTCGCGCGCCGCAGTGGATGCCGGCTTCGTGCCGAACGACATGCAGGTCGGTCAGACCGGCAAGATCGTCGCCCCGCAGCTGTACATCGCCGTCGGCATCTCCGGTGCGATCCAGCACCTGGCAGGCATGAAGGACTCCAAGGTGATCGTCGCGATCAACAAGGACGAGGAGGCACCGATCTTCCAGGTGGCCGACTACGGCCTGGTCGCCGACCTGTTCGAGGCCATTCCGGAGCTGGAGAAGCTGGTTTAACCCACTTCTTCTTGCGAAACAAAAAAACCGCCCGTTGTGGCGGTTTTTTTGTTGTTCGGCCAAGTGGCGCTACGGAAGTGCCCGGGCGTCTGTTTCGCCTTCGTCCTGACGCGCCGTGCTCCGCAAGAATGCCTGGTAGTGCTCGGCGGTTTCCTGCGGGCGCTCAATCATCGGCGCGTGGCCGCAGTCCTTCATGATTACCACGCTTGGTTTCGGCAGCAGTGGCCGCATCACCTCGATACTGGAGACATCCAGCACGCGGTCACGGTCGCCCCACAGCAGCAACGTCGGCGCCTGGATCTTTGGCAGTTCCGGCTCCAGCGGGATGTAGCGCTCGATCAGCTGATCGAAGATTCGGCGGTAGTGCTCGCTGTTGGCGCTGGCGCGTTCGCCCAGGTGTTCCTTGAGGTGGAAGGGGAGTACGGGCGGCTCGACGAAGACGAAGTCGAGTAGGCGCTCGAAGTCCTCCGGTCTCTCGACGATCAGTGGGTTGCCGGTGCCGCTCTCCAGGCGCTGGATCAGCTCGCTTTTCTGCGGCGCGCTGACTCCGGCGTTGTCGAACAGGGCCAGGGAGCGTACCTGCTGCGGATAGCGGGCGGCATAGAGTGCGGCAATGTGGCCGCCCATGGAGTTGCCGACCAGGTGCAGGCGATCGACCCCGAGTGCCTCGACGAAGCTGGCGACCCGCTCGGCCTGGGTGCCGACGTCGTAGCTGGCGAGCGGCTTGCTGCTGTCGCCGAAGCCGGGCAGATCCATGGCAATCACCTGGTAGCCTTCGCTCAGATGGCGGGCGAAGCGCAACCAATTGTTCTTGTCGGCCGCGAAACCGTGGATCATCAGGATGGTTTCAGCGTCGCGCGGACCGCCGCGGTAGTAATGAATGCTAAGATCCGCGACCTCCATGCGCTCGTGGGACAGGCCGGCGGCCTGTTGCTCGAACCACAGCACGCTGGCCAGCAGGGTGGCGGGAAAGGCATAGAACACGCTGGCCGCCGCGCCGATCAGCAGCAGGAGTGCGAGCAAGAGTTTTTTCATTGCATGTCCTTATCGCGAATTATTATTGCGCTGTCGCTAAGCTAGCATGGAAGCACGCGCCTGGCCTGCAGCCGCTGTGGGCGGGCCATCGAACGATCAACCGAGACCCATCGAATGCTCGAACGTCCTTTTCTCAAGTCCTGCCTGTTGCTCCTCGCCTTGCTGGCGATGCCGGGCTTGGCCCCCGCGGCCGGCAAATGTGAGCGCCTGGTCGCCACCGGTCATCCTGATTATCCACCCTTCGTGTGGCGCGATCCGCAGAATCCGAAGCAGCTGATCGGCGCGCAGGCCGACCTGCTGGCCAGGCTGGGCAAGGAGCTGGGCGTTCGCATCGAGGTGCTCTACAGCAGTACCTGGGACAAGGCGCTGGATGAAGTGCGCAGCGGGCGGATCGATCTGCTGGCTGGCGCGCGTCTGACGTTGGCCGAGCTGGAAACCATGGATTACGTGCATCCGGCGGTGTTCAGCCGTGCCGACGTGGTCTGGGTGCGCAATATCGCCAGTTTTCCCTACATCGAGTGGGCCGACCTGCGTGAGCGTCGTGGCGCGTCCGTCGGCAGGCGCTTCGGGCCGGCCTTCGACGACTATGCCAAGGCGCACTTGAGCCTGGAGCAGGGCGGCAATCTGACCCAGCTGTTGCAGAAGCTGATGCTCGGCGAGGTCGACTACGTCGTTCATGAGCGCGAGCCGGCGCAGGCGTTGGCCCTGACTCTGGGGTTGCAGGACGATCTGCTGAGCCTGAGTCCGCCCATCCGCAGCGAAGGGCTGCACCTTGCGCTGTCGCACAACTCGGCGTGCAACGATCCCTGGTTGCGCGGACAGCTGGCGAAAAAAATGACAGAATTGGCCGCCGCCGGCGCGCCGGAAGCCTTGTTGCAGCGCAACCTGCAGCGTTGGAAGGCGCAGCAGTTGCAGCCCGCCAGCGCCACGAATCCGTAGGAAAATCCAGTGATCAATCGATTTCTATGCGCCGTGCTGGCGCTGTTGGCCTTGACGGCTTGTGCCAATGATCCGGCGCCCACCGAGCAGATGCGCCTGACCGAGCAGGCGGTTACCCAGGCCCGGGCCGTGGGGGCCGATGAGCAGGTGCCGGAGCTGGTCCTGGCCGAGGACAAGCTGAAGCGCGCCCAGGCCGCCATGGCCGCCGAGGCGTACAAGGAGGCGCGGGTGCTGGCCGAGCAGGCCGAGCTGGATGCCCGTCTGGCGGAGGCGCGGGTGGTGACTGCCAAGAGCCAGGAGCAACTGAGCGAGCTGAGCAAGCGGATCAATCGCCTGCGTCGTCAACTGGGGGATCTGCAATGAAGGGGCCTTTGCTGATGACCGGCGCGAGTCTGTTGCTCCTGCTGGGTGGTTGCGCCGGTTTGCAGCCGAGCGACGGCGAGGCGCTGGAGGCGGCCCGGGCGAGTTTCCAGACGGTCAAGGAGGATCCGGCGGTGCTGCGCAGCGCCGCCAAGGACGTGATCCGTGCCGGTGAGTCCCTGGCGCGTGCCGACCGGCTGTCCAGCTACTGGGGTAGCGCCGACGATGTCAGTCATTACGCCTACCTGAGCCAGCGCTACAGCGATATCGCCGCGCAGAAGAGTCTGCTGGGGCTCAACCAGGAGCGCGCGGCCCGGCTCGAACTGGAGCGCCAGCGCCTGCAACTGGCGTTGCGCGAGGCCAAGTTGCTGAGCATTCAGGAGCAGAGCCACTGGCTGGAGGAGCAGATGCTCAGCCTGGCCACCACCGAGACCGAGCGCGGCCTGGTGATGACCCTGGGCGATGTGCTGTTCGATGCCGGGCACGCTGACCTCACCGTCGCGGCCAACCGCACGGTGCTCAAGCTGGTGCAGTTTCTCCAGCTCAACCCGCGCCGGGTGGTGCGGATCGAGGGTTATAGTGATAGCCGTGGTGACAAGCGGGAGAATCTCGAGCTGTCGCGGGCGCGGGCGCAAACCGTGGCCGACGTGTTGATCGACCTCGGCATCGATGCCAAGCGCATCGAGGTGCAGGGCTATGGCGAGGCCTTCCCGGTGGCGGAGAATGCCTCGGCCAAGGGCCGGGCGCGCAACCGCCGGGTCGAGATCGTGTTCTCCGACGAGCAGGGTCGCCTGGGCGCCCCCCGCTGATCGGCAGCGACCGAACCAGCCCCGGTAGCCGTCAGGCACCGGGGCTTTTTCATGCCGGCAGCAATTAGCGCAACAGTTGTCCTTGCGGCCAATTGATCTAATACAGTTGCTGGCGTGCCGACGTTGTCTCGGGCAGAATTCCGGAAGCTGTACCGGTATCTATTCGAAGTGCCGGCTTACTGTTACGGTTCAGGCAAGCAGGAAAGCAGTCATGACCAATCTGTTGCTCTATCAGCGTATCGCTCAGCAGCTGGCGGAAGATATTCGTCGCGGCGTCTATCAACCGGGTGAGCGCGTGCCCTCCGTGCGCAAGATGAGCGCGCAGCTCAGCGTCAGCCATGCCACGGTGCTGCAGGCCTACGCCAACCTGGAGGACCAGGGCCTGATCCGCGCCCGCCCGCAGTCGGGCTTCTATGTGCACCAGACCCCAGCCCTGACCGCGCCGACCCCGGATATCGCCCGGGTCGAGCGCCCCAGCCTGGTGACCCGCAGCAGCATCATCAACCAGATACTCACCGAGTCGCGTCGCGAAGGGGTGTTTCCCCTCGGCGCCGCGGTGCCCCACGTCGACTACCTGCCGGTGCGCGCCCTGCACCAGCAGTTGGCGAAGGTGACGCGCTTCCAGAGTCCGCGGGCCTTCAGCTACATGTTCAGTCCGGGTTTCGAGCCCCTGCGCAGGCAGGTGGCGATTCGGATGCGTGACGCCGGGGTGGTGGTCGACCCCTCGGAGGTGGTGATCACCCATGGCTGCGTCGATGCCCTGCAGATGTCGCTGCGCGTGCTGACCCAGCCGGGCGACCTGATTGCCGCCGAGTCGCCGACCTATTACGGCTTGCTGCAACTGGCCGATCTGCTCGGCCTGAAGGTCATCGAGATTCCCAGCGACCCGACCACCGGCATCAGCCTGGAGGCGTTGCAACTGGCCGCCAGCCAGTGGCCGATCAAGGCCCTGGTGCTGACCGCGCGGTTGAGCAATCCGCTCGGCGGCACCATCCCCGAGGATCGCCAGAAGCAGCTGCTGCGCCTGGCCGGGGACTTCGATATCAAGATCGTCGAGGACGACATCTATGGCGAACTGATGTTCGAGCAGGGGCCGACCAAGTCGCTCAAGTCCCATGACCGGGAAGGGCAGGTGGTGTATTGCTCGAGCTTTTCCAAGACCCTGTCGCCCGGCGTGCGCATCGGCTGGATAGTCGCCGGCAAGTACCAGGACGAGATCCAGCGCCTGCAGACCTTCAGCACCCACTCGGCGTGCAGCGTCACGCAGATGGCGGTGGCGGCCTATCTGGAGAATGGCGGCTACGACCGCCATCTGCGGCATATCCGCCAGGAGTACCGCAAGAACCTCAGTGCCTTCCAGCTGGCGGTGCAGCAGTACTTCCCGGAAGGCACGCAGATGAGCCGGCCCAAGGGCGGCTTCATCCTCTGGGTCAGCCTGCCGGTGCGGGTCAACACCAAGGACCTGCACGTGCGCGCCCTGGAGCAGGGCATCAGCATCGCGCCGGGGCTGATCTTCAGTAACACCGAGCAGTTCAACCACTGCATCCGCCTGAACTGCGGCATCCCCTGGAACCGCGAGGCCGAGCGCGCGCTGATGACCCTCGGCCTGCTGGCCAGTCAACTGTGCCAGGAGGCCGACAGATGAGGAAAGGTTCATCGGGCTAACCCGTATCGGCCGGTCACTGCGTCTACTGGGAAGAAGCCTTCATTCGTCCCGAGGAGATGCAGCATGTCGAGGCAAATCGTCCCCATCCCACAACCGCTGATGCACGGCTTCAGCTCAGGCCTGCTGCTGTTGCTGGCGGCCTGCAATGGCAGCCAGCCGGAGCCGCCGCACGCACAGCTGATCGATCAGCCAGCCCGGTCGATCGCCGAGTCAAGCGCCAGCCAACCGAGCGCGAAGGCGCTCGAGCGTTCCAGGTATGCCGCGACGTCGACTCAGCTCGGCGCGTTGCCCATGACGCCTGTGGCGGACGATCAGGCGCCGGGTTACCGCGACGCGAACCGCGAGCAATACCAGAAGATATCCGACAATCCGGTGCAGGCGGTGGCCGAGGCGCCGGTGTCGACCTTTAGCATCGACGTGGACACCGGCAGCTATGCCAATGTGCGGCGCTTCCTCAATTCCGGGCAGCTTCCGCCCAAGGACGCGGTGCGCCTGGAGGAGCTGGTCAACTACTTCCCCTATGCCTACCCGCAGCCCACCGGCGAGGTGCCCTTCGCGGTGGCCAGCGAACTGGCGCAGACGCCGTGGAACCCCAACAGCCGCCTGCTGCGTATCGCCATCAAGGCCGGGGACAAGGCGCTGGCGACGCTGCCGCCGGCCAACCTGGTGTTTCTGGTGGATGTCTCCGGCTCCATGGACCGCCGCGAGGGCCTGCCGCTGGTGCAGAGCACGCTGAAGTTGCTGGTCGATCAGCTGCGCGCCGAGGACAAGGTGTCGCTGGTGGTCTATGCAGGCTCAAGCAGCGTGGTGCTGGAGCCGACCGCCGGCAGCGACAAGGCCAGGATCCGCACGGCCATCGAGCAACTGCGCGCCGGCGGCTCGACGGCGGGTGAGTCGGGCATTCAGCTGGCCTATCAGCAGGCGCAGCAGGGCTTTATTGCCGGCGGCATCAACCGCATCCTGCTGGCCACCGATGGCGACTTCAATGTCGGCATCAGCGACTTCGAGGCGCTCAAACAACTGGCCGCCGACAAGCGCAAGACCGGGGTGTCGCTGACCACCCTGGGCTTTGGCACCGACAACTACAACGAGCGCCTGATGGAGCAGCTGGCCGACGCCGGCGACGGCAATTACGCCTATATCGACAACCTGCGCGAGGCGCGCAAGGTGCTGGTCGATCAGCTCGGCTCGACCCTGGCCACGGTCGCCAGCGACGTGAAAATCCAGGTCGAATTCAACCCGGCCGAGGTCAGCGAATACCGTCTGCTGGGCTACGAGAACCGCGCGCTTAAGCGCGAGGATTTTGCCAACGACAAGGTCGATGCCGGCGAGATTGGCGCGGGGCATAGGGTCACCGCGCTCTATGAGGTGGTGCCGGTGGGGGCCAAGGGTTGGCTGGAGCCGCTGCGTTATCAGAACAGCGACAAGCCGGCAGGCAAGGCCGGCGAACTGGCCTGGTTGCGCATTCGCTACAAGACCCCGGGGCAGGCCAGCAGCCAGCTGCTGGAGCGGCCGATCGCGGCCGCCGAGGCGCCGGCCCTGGCCGATAGCAGCGAGGACCTGCGTTTCGCCGCGGCGGTGGCGGCCTTCGCCCAGCAGCTCAAGGGCGGCCAGTACACCGGGCGCTTTAGCCTGGCCGACAGCGCCGAGCTGGCGCGCCAGGCCAGGGGCGAGGACCGCTTCGGTCTGCGCAGCGAATTCATCCAGCTGGTGGAACTGGCCCGGAGCCTGCAAACTCCAGCGGTGCTCTCCCCGCCACCCACCGCCAAGGTCGATTGAGTGTGACTGACACCCCACCTGCAAAGGTTCCTGCCGATACCGATGCCGCGTTGCTGTGGCGTTATCGGCAGGGCGATGCCGAGGCCTTCGCGCTGTTGTACCAGCGCCATCGCCTCGGCCTGTTCCGGTTCCTCTGCGGCCTGTGCGGCGAGCCGGCGCTGGCCGAGGAAATCTTCCAGGACACCTGGCTGAGCCTGATTCGCAGTGACTCGCTGCAGCGCGAGAAGGTGCTGTTCAAAACCTGGTTGTACCAGATTGCGCGCAACCGCCTGATCGATCACTGGCGCAAGCACGGCAGGCGCCAGAGCCTGCAGGATGCCTACGACGAGCGCGTGCACGCGGCGCCGGACGAGCAGGCCGACCCGGTCCAGCAGCTCGACCTGAGCCGCGACCGCCAGCGCCTGCAGGGGGCGCTCGACGACCTGCCGTTGGAGCAGCGCGAAGTGTTCCTGCTGCGCGCCCAGGGCGAGTTCGAGCTGCAGGAGATCGCCGAGCTGACCCACACGCCGGCGGAAACCGTGAAGAGTCGCCTGCGCTATGCCCTGCACAAGCTGCGCCGGCTGTTGGCCGACCCCACCGAGGCCAAAGAGGTATCCGCATGAAAGACCCGAACGCCAACTCCCCTGTCGACGCCGACGAGCAGCAGTTGTCGCAGCACTACCGTCGTCACCAGAACGAGGAGCCCTCGGCGGCGCTGGACGCCCGCATCCTCGCCGCTGCCCGTGAGCAAGCCCGCCCGCGCGCGACTGTGCTGGCGCGCCTGCATGGCTGGCTGTTCGGCCATTCGCCGCGCCTGCGCTGGAGTTTCGCGCTGGGCAGCGTGGCGGCCCTGGGGCTGGGCTTGGGCCTGAGCCTGAAAACCCTCGAACGGGTCCCGGCCGGCTTCGACAGCGCGCTGCCCGCCGCGCCGAGCCTGCCGCGCCAGGCCGCGCCAGCTCCGGCGCAGAAGACGCTGATGGCCGAATCCGCCGCAGTCGGCGCGCAGGAGGCCATGGCCGACGCGGCCGCAGCGCCCCCCGCCCGCGTCGCCCCGGAGGCCATGGGCAAGGCGCAGGCGCCCGGGCTGGAGGCCGAGTTGGCCGAGGCGCTGCGCGAGATTCTCAGGCTGCGCGAGGAGGGCGAGCAGGGCGCGGCCGCCGCGCGCATCGAGGCGCTGCGCCAGCGTTATCCGCAGCTGGATATCGAGGCGCTGCTGGCCCGGCAGCAGGCGGCGGACGAGCTCGCGCGTTGAGCGAAATCCAGCTTGTCAGGCGACGCCGGGCAGGCGAGCATTGCCGCCTCGTTAGATCCATCAAGAGCGATCATGAGTGTCATGCGTTACCTGGCCCTGACCCTGCTGGTTCCCCTGCTGAGCGCCTGCGAGCCGGAGGTCAAGCCGGCCAAGGTCGAACCGTCGAACAACGTCGCGCCGGCGGAGGCCAAGGCGCCTGCGCAGGCGCTGTCGACCCCGCCCGCTGACGCGCCTGCAGCGGCGCCGACCGAGGCGGGTCCGGGGCCTGAGGTGCCTGAAGAGCCGCAGGCGCTTGTCCCCGTCCCGGCGGCCGTCACCCCGAGCAAGGCAGCCCCGCCGCCGGCCGCGAGCCGGGCCAAGGAGCAGCAGGCGTCGGCCCAGGCTGTCCCCGTGCAACCGGAGCACGCCACGCTGGACCTCAGCCTGCCGCCCGAGCTGCTCGAGCAGCTGAGCGCCGAGGGTGTTCCAGGCGAGGTGGCGGCGCCGCTGCTGCCGCCCCTGTTCGAGGAAGATGCGGCAGGCGACCCGTTCCAGCTCAGCGGCCGCCTGATCACCAATGAAGACGATGCCGACTACTGGGAGTCGGTGGACGGGGCCGAGCTGCAGTTCAAGTTCAAACGCTAGTCAGGCCCGTGGCCGCGCTCAATCAAGGAACAGGTCGGGGATCAGCGCGCCGCCGTCGGGATCGTAGCGGTACTGCTCGAACTCGCTCTGGCCCTGCTCGCGCAGCACCTGCTCGTCGATCAACAGGCGCCCGCTGATGCTGCGCCCGCCGCTGCTGAGGATGGCATGGGCGGCGTCGGCCATGATCTGCGGGGTGCGCGCGCGCTTGAACACCTCGCGGCTGCCCACCTCGAACTCGATGGCGGCGGTGGCGATCATGGTCTTGGGCCACAGCGCATTGACGCTGATGCCGTATTTCTTGAATTCCTCGTGCATGCCCAGGGTGAGCATGCTCATGCCGTACTTGGTGACCGTGTAGGGGCCGTGCTGGGCGAACCACTTGTTGTCCAGGCTCAGCGGTGGCGACAGGCTGAGGATGTGCCCGTTGGCGCTGTTCTTCAGGTAGGGCAGGGCGGCCTGGCTGCAGACCATCACCGCGCGGGTGTTGATCTGGAACATCAGGTCGAAGCGCTTGGGCTCCAGCTGTTCGACGCCCAGTAGCTTGATCGCCCCGGCGTTGTTGACCAGCGCATCGATGCCGCCGAAATGCTCGGCGGCGCGGTCCATGGCGACCTTCACCGCCTGCTCGTCGCGCACGTCCAGCTGCACGGCGAGGGCCTTGCCACCCGCCGCCTCGACCTCGGCGGCGACGCTGTGGATGGTGCCGGGCAGCTTCGCATGGGCCTCGGCGCTCTTCGCCGCGATGACCACATTGGCACCGTCGCGGGCGGCGCGCAGGGCGATCTCGCGGCCGATGCCGCGGCTGGCGCCGGTGATGAACAGGGTTTTTCCGGTCAGTGACATGCTGAGTTCCTTGTGGGTAGTGGTAGGGGGCGTCGTGCGCGCCATCGACGGCGTCGGCTGCGCACAGCACGCCCTACCTGGGTGTCATGCCTCGATATCCACCAGCAGCTGGCGGTTCTTCACCTGCTCGCCCTTGCTTACCGCCACTCGGCCGACGACGCCGTCGATCGTCGCCTTGAGCGGGTGTTCCATCTTCATCGCCTCCAGGACCAGCAGCAGGGTGCCCTTGGCGACCCGCTCGCCTTCGTTCACCAGTACCTCGACGATGGCGCCGTCCATCGGCGCCTTCACCGCGCCGCAACCGGCGACCGCGACGTTCCCCGCCGGTTGCTGGCTGATCTCCAGCAGTTCCAGGTGGCCGTCAGGGCCGTGCAGCCACAGCCGGCCCCCGTCCAGATGATAGGCCAGGCGCCGGCGGATGCCGTCCAGCTCCAGGCAGGCCCGGCGCGCGTCGCAGGCGAGCAGGCGCAGGGTCAGTCGTTCGCTGCCGACCTGGGCCTCGAGCAGTGGCTGCGCGCCGGCCTCCAGCACGCGCAGTTCGACCCCATGGGTGTGTTCGGCATGCTGGAGCAGGAAGCGTGACGGCACGCCCAGTGCGTTGCTCCAGCCGCGCAGCCGGCCCTGCTGCGCTCGGGCCTGGAACAGCAGGGCGGCGGCACTGGCCAGTTGGCCCGGCGTCGGCGTCTGTGGCGCGAGGCTGGGGTCGTCGGCGAAGTGCTCGGTGATAAAGGCGGTGGTGGCGTTGCCGGCGGCGAACTGCGGGTGGCGCAGCAGGTTGGCGAGGAATCGCTGGTTGCCGTTGACGCCCAGCAGCACGCAGTCCTCCACCGCGCGCAGCAGCTTGCGTCGGGCCTCGTCGCGGGTGGCGCCGTGGGCGATGATCTTGGCCAGCATGGGGTCGTAGAAGGGGCTGACGGCCTGGCCTTCGAGCAGGCCGTGATCGACGCGGATGCCCTCGTCCTGCGCCGGTTCCCAGCACAGCACGTTGCCGGTCTGCGGCAGGAAACCCTGGGCGGGATTCTCGGCGTACAGGCGCACCTCCATGGCGTGGCCCTGCAGTTCGATCTGCTCCTGCTTGAGCGGCAGCGGCTGGCCCGCGGCGACGCGCAGCTGCCAGGCGACCAGGTCCTGGCCGGTGACCAGCTCGGTGACCGGGTGCTCCACCTGCAGGCGGGTGTTCATCTCCAGGAAGTAGAAGGCGCCACTGGCATCGAGCAGGAACTCCACGGTGCCGGCGCCGACATAGTCGACCGAGGCCGCGGCCTTGATGGCGGCCTCGCCCATGGCCTGGCGCAACTCCTGGGTCATCAGCGGGCAGGGCGACTCTTCCACCACCTTCTGGTGGCGGCGCTGCACCGAGCAGTCGCGCTCGCCGAGGTGCACCAGGTTGCCATGACTGTCGCCGAACACCTGGATTTCCACGTGGCGTGGCTGGATCAGCGCGCGTTCGAGAATCAGCTCGCCACTGCCGAAGGCGTTCTGCGCCTCCGAGCGGGCGGTACGCAGTTGCGCCAGCAGCTCATCGGGGTGTTGCACCAGGCGCATGCCGCGGCCACCGCCGCCGGCGCTGGCCTTGACCATCAGCGGGTAGCCGATGCGCTGGGCCTCGCGGCTCAGGGTCGCGTCGTCCTGCTCGGCGCCTTCGTAGCCGGGAATGCAGGGCACCCCGGCTTCCAGCATGGCCAGCTTGGCCAGGCGCTTGCTGCCCATCAGCTCGATGGCCGCGGCGCTCGGACCGATAAAGACGATGCCGGCCTGCTCGCAGGCGCGGGCGAAGGCGGCGTTCTCCGAGAGAAAGCCGTAGCCGGGGTGGACGGCGTCGGCGCCGGTCCTGCCTGCGGCGGCGATGATGGCGTCGATGCTCAGGTAGGACTGCTGCGCCGGCGCCGGGCCGATGCAGACCGCCTCGTCGGCCAGCTGCACGTGGCGGGCGTCGGCGTCGGCGGCGCTGTACACCGCCACGCTGCGGTAACCGAGGGCGTGCACGCTGCGTAGCACCCGGCAGGCGATCTCGCCGCGGTTGGCAATCAGGACTTTGTTGAAGGTGGCCATGCGTGGCGCTCCGCTCTGTGGTTCATTGCGCCCAGCTCGGCGCGCGTTTCTGCACGAAGGCCAGGGTGCCTTCGGTTCCTTCGCTGCCGGTCACCGCGGCGGCGAACTGTGCGGCGGCGTCGTCCAGCAGCGTGTCCAGGGGCTGCGCCTGGCAAGCCAGCAGCAAGGCCTTGGTCTGGGCATTGGCCTGGGGCGCGCAGCGGCGAACCTGGGCCAGGGTCTCGGCCAGGCGTTGCTCGAGGGCCTCGTCCCCGGCCTCGCTGAAGTGCACCAGGCCCAGGCGCGCCGCCTCGCTGCCGTCGAAGCGCGCCCCGGTCAGGGCCAGGCGCCGAGCCTGGGTCAGGCCGATGCGCGTGGCGACGAAGGGGGCGATCTGCGCCGGCAGCACCCCCAGGGTGGTTTCCGGCAGGCCGAACTGGGCGTCCTGGCGGGCGATGGCGATGTCGGAGACGCAGGCCAGCCCAAGGCCGCCGCCGAGCACCGCGCCTTCCAGCACCACGATCAGTACCTGGGGCAGGGCCTGTGCCTCCTGCAGCAGGCTGCCGAAGGCGCGGTTCAGCGCGCGGAACGCCTCGCCCCCGGCGACGCGGGCCGTGGCCATGTCCTTGATGTCGCCGCCGGCGCAGAAGTGCCCGCCGCTGCCGCGCAGCACCAGGGCGCGCACCGCGCCAGCATCGCCCAGCGCCCGCAGCAGCTGGCGCAGTTCCTCGACCATCTTCAGGCTCATGGCATTGCGGCATTCGGGGCGGTTCAGGCCGACATGCAGCACGCCGGCCTCGAGGCGCAGCTGCAGGGTGTCGCAGGCCGGCAGCTTCATTTCTTCTTGCCCGGCAGCGTGCCCATCAGCTTGCAGATGATGCCCAGCATGATCTCGTCGGCGCCGCCGCCTATCGAGACCAGGCGGGTGTCGCGGTAGGCCCGCGACACCGGGTTGTCCCACATGAAGCCCATGCCGCCCCAGTACTGCAGGCAGCTGTCGGTGACCTCGCGGCCCAGGCGCCCGGCCTTGAGCTTGGCCATGGAGGCCAGGCGGGTCACGTCCTTGCCGGCCACGTACAGCTCGGTGGCCTGGTAGACCAGGGCGCGCAGGGCCTCGATCTCGGTCTGCAGTTCGGCCAGGCGGAAGTGGATGACCTGGTTGTCGATCAGCGCGCTGCCGAAGGTCTGGCGCTCCTTGCAGTAGTCGATGGTGGCCTCGATGCAGTGCTCCAGGCCCTGGAGCATGTTGGCCGCGCCGAACAGGCGCTCTTCCTGGAACTGCAGCATCTGCATCATGAAACCCGTGCCCTCGGCACCGATGCGGTAGCGCTGCGGCACCCGCACGCCGTCGAAGAACACCTGGGCGGTCTCCGAGCTGCGCATGCCGAGCTTGTCCAGGGGCGGCGCGATGCTGATGCCCGGGCTGTTCATCGGCACCATGATCAGCGACTTGTTGACGTGGGGCTTGTCGTCCGAGGTGTTGGCCAGCAGGCAGATGAAGTCGGCGCTGGGGGCGTTGGTGATCCACATCTTGCTGCCGTCGATCACATAGTCGTCGCCGTCCTTGCGTGCGCGGGTCTTCAGCCCGGCCACGTCGGAGCCGGCGCCGACCTCGGAGACGCCGATGCAGCCGACCATCTCACCGTTGATGGCCGGACGCAGGAACTGCTCGCGCAGCTCGTCGGAGCCGAAGCGGGCCAGGGCCGGGGTGCACATGTCGGTCTGCACGCCGATGGACATGGGGATGCCGCCACAGTGGATGCTGCCGAACGCCTCGGCAGCGACGATCGAGTAGCTGTAGTCCAGGCCCATGCCGCCGAACTGCTCCGGCTTGGAGATGCCCAGCAGGCCCAGTTCGCCGGCCTTGCGGAAGATCTCATGGATCGGGAAGCGGCCATCTCTTTCCCAGTCATCGACGTGGGGGTTGATCTCCTTGTCGACGAAATCGCGCACGGTGCGGCGCAGGGCTTCGTGTTCCTGGGTGAAGAGCATGGTTGTTGTTCTCCTGTAGGGTGCGCCGTGCGCACCGGGTCATGGGCTTTGGTGCGCACGGCCGAGGCAGGCCCACACACCCTGCGGGTCAGAAACGGGCCACGCCGAATGTGCTGGGTTTCAGCGGCCGCAGCGCGGCCTCGGCGCAGATGTCCAGCAGCAGAGCCAGCAGCGTGCGCGTATCACGCGGGTCGATCAGGCCGTCGTCCCACAACTGGGCGGTGCCGTACAGTGCGGTGGACTGGCTGTCGAGCTTCTGCGCGGTGGCGCTCTCCAGCATGTCGAGCATCTGCGGATCTGCCTCCTTGCCCTGTTTCCGGTGCTTCTCCTCGGTGACGATGCGCAACACCTTGCCGGCCTGGGCACCGCCCATCACCGCGGTCTTGCTGTTGGGCCAGGCGAAGATAAAGCGCGGATCCAGACCTCTCCCGCACATGGCGTAGTTGCCGGCGCCGTAGGAGCCGCCGACCACCAGGGTCAGCTTGGGCACCGTGGCGTTGGCTACCGCCTGGATCAGCTTGGAACCGTGCTTGATCACGCCCTGTTGCTCGGACTCGGTGCCGACCATGAAACCGGTGGTGTTGTGCAGGAACAGGATAGGGCTGTTGCTCTGCTCGCACAGCTGGATGAATTGCGCCGCCTTGGCCGCCCCCTGGGGGGTGATGGGGCCGTTGTTGCCGATCAGGCCGCAGGGCTGGCCCTCGATCCGCAGGTGGCCGCAGACGGTCTGCTGGTCGAACTCATGCTTGAAATCGAGGAACTCCGAGCCGTCGGCGATGCGCGCGATGATCTCGCGCACGTCGTAGGGTTTCTTGGCATCAGACGGCACCACGCCGAGCAGTTCTTCGGCCGGGTACAGCGGCTCGCGCCAGCTCCGCTGCGGGCGGTGCGGCAGCTGGGCGTTCCACGGCAGCATGGCGAGAATCTCGCGGGCGATGCGCACGGCGTCGGCGTCGTTCTCGGCCAGGTATTCGGCGGTGCCGGCGACCTGGGCGTGCATCTCGGCGCCGCCGAGGGCCTCGTCCGTGGCCACCTCGCCGGTGGCGGCCTTGAGCAGCGGCGGACCGGCGAGGAACAGCTTGGCCTTGCCGCGCACCACCACCACATAGTCCGACAGCCCCGGCTGGTAGGCGCCGCCGGCGGTGCTGGAGCCGTGCACCAGGGTGATCTGCGGCAGGCCCATGGCCGACAGGCGCGCCTGGTTGGCGAAGCCGCGGGCGCCTTCGACGAAGATCTCCGCGGCGTAGTTGAGGTTGGCGCCGCCGCTTTCGGCCAGGGTCACCAGCGGCAGCTTGTTCTCCATGGCGATCTGCTGCAGGCGCAGGGTCTTCTTCAGGCCGCTGGGCGAGATGGTGCCGCCCTTGATCGCGCTGTTGCTGGCGCTGATCAGGCAGCGCACCCCGGCGACATAGCCGATGCCGGCGATGATGCCGCCGCCGGCCTGGGTGCCGTCCTTGTCGTCGTGCAGCCGGTAGCCGGCCAGGGAACAGAGTTCGAGGAAGGGGCTGCCGGCATCGAGCAGCAGGCCGAGGCGTTCGCGTGGCAGCAACTGGCCGCGCTGCTCGAACTTGGCCTTGGCCTCGGCGGCCTTGGCCAGGCACTGCCGCTCGACGTCGCGGAAGGCGCCGATGGCGGCGAGCATGGCCTCGCGGTTCTGCGCGAATGCTTCGCCCTGCACGTCGAGTTCCGACTGAATCACCGGCATCGTTCTATTCCTCCTGCTCTTTCAGCACATCGGGCAGGTAGGCGCGGTGGAAGCCGTTGTAGCTCCGGCTCTGTCCCGGCTTGGCCTTGCCCAGGGGGAAGGCGCGACTGCCCTGGCTGGCGGCGCCGTCGATGCGCACCGTGGTGCCGCTGATATAGGCCGCGCCCGGCGACAGCAGGAAGACGATGGCGGCGGCGACCTCCGATTCGCTGCCGATGCGCTTGAGCGGCACGCTCTCGCGCAGGGTGGGGATCACCGCGCGAAAGGCGCCCTCGTAGGTGTCCATGCCGCTGGAGGCGATCCAGCCCGGCGCCACCGCATTGACCCGCACCCCGGCGTGGCCCCACTCGACCGCGGCGGTCTTGGTGAAGTTCTCCATGCCGGCTCGCGCGGCGCCGGAGTGGCCCATGCCCGGCATGCCACCCCAGATGTCGGCGAGCATGTTGACGATACTGCCGCCGGTTCGGCTCATGCACTGGTTGAACACTTCGCGGGCGACCAGGAAGCCGCCGACCAGGTTGGTGCGCACCACGGTCTCGAAGCCTTTCTGGTTGATCGAGGCCAGCGGCGCCGGGTACTGGCCGCCGGCGTTGTTGACCAGGTGGTGGATGGCGCCACGCTCGGCGAGCACGGCCGCGACCATGGCCCTGACCGCCTCTTCGTCGCGAATGTCGCAGGCGTGGAAGCTGGCGCTGCCGCCGTCCTCGGCGATCTCGCCTGCGGTGCTGGCCAGTTTCTCGGCCTTGCGCCCGACCAGCACCACATGGGCACCGAGGGCCGCCAGCTCATGGGCGGTGCAGCGGCCGATGCCGCTGCCGCCGCCGGTGACCAGGATGGTCTGGCCGGCGAACAGGCCGGGTTTGAAGATCGAGTCGTAGCTCATGCGGAGTGTCCTGGCTGAGTCCGGTGCGCGTGGCGCACCCTACGGGGTGGTGTAGGGTGCGCTGGGCGCACCGTTCAATGTGTCGGCCAGGGCGCGTGGCACCGGCACCGGAAATTCCAGCAGCTGCTGGGCGAAGGCCTTGCCCTGCGGGTCGATGCGCAGGCTGGCGATGCCGCCGCCGCCCAGGGCGTTTTCCAGCAGGAAATTGAGGCTGTGGCTGCCGGGCAGGTACCAGCGCTGGATGCGACCGCGCTGCGGGTCCAGCACGTGGCCCATCCAGTCGGCCAGGGCCTCCGTGGACAGCGCCTCGGCGATCCACGGCAGGTACTCGGGGCGGCGCGCCATCACGCCGATGTTGGCGTGGTTGCCCTTGTCGCCGGAGCGCGCCACCGCCAGCTTGATCAAGGGCACGCTGGCGTCGGCCGGGCCTTGCGCTGGCGCCGGCTCGATGGCGTCAGTCAGGGCCTCGGGGGTGAAGGTGTCGGTGGCGGGCAGGGCGACGGGCTGCCGTTCGCCCGCCAGCTCCACTTGCAGCGCGCAGGCGCGCTTGTCGACCAGGAAGGAGAACAGGCGAATCACCGGGTAGACCGTCGGCCGGCCGCCGACCAGGCCGGTGAGGCCCGGCGCCATGCCGGTGGCGGCCTGGGCGATCTCGCGGGAGAACAGTACCAGCGCTTCCTTGCGTGGATGGCGCACGGCCAGCTTGATCACCACCTCGCGGCTGTCCTGGCGCCGGCCGTGGGGGCCATAGGTGGCCTCGCTGCCGAGCAGTTCGATGCTGACTTCGCTGTAGGGGCCCCAGCCCCGCGAGGCGAACAGTTCCTCGGTCTTGGCGATGATCGCCTGGCTGACCCGCCGGGCCTTCTGCACCGCATCTATCCCGGCCATCAGGCAACTGGCGCTGCAGCGGAAACCGTCCGGGTAGGTGGCGCTGATCTTGTACTGGGCGGTGGGCGGCAGGCCCCGGGCGCCCGTTACGGCGACGCGATCCTGGCCGAGCGCTTCCAGGCTTACGCCGGTGAAGTCGCAGACCACGTCCGGCAGCAGGTAGGCCCGCGGGTCGCCGATCTCGTAGAGCAGCTGTTCGCCGACGGTCAAGGGGCTGACCAGGCCGCCGCTGCCCTCTGGCTTGGACACGACGAAGCTGCCATCGGCGGCCACCTCGACGATGGGAAAGCCGATGTGTTCGTAGTCCGGCACGCTTTGCCAGTCGGTGAAGTTGCCGCCGGTGCACTGCGCGCCGCACTCGATGATGTGCCCGGCCAGGGCGCCCTGGGCCAGCTTGTCATAGTCGCGCCAGTCCCAGGCGAACTCGTGCACCAGGGCGGCGCTGACCAGGGCGCTGTCGACCACCCGGCCGGTGATCACGATGTCGGCACCCCGCTCCAGGGCGGCGACGATGCCCGGGGCGCCAAGGTAGGCATTGATCGATACGCAGTGGGGCGGCAGGGCGGCGCCGCTGAACATCTCCACCGAGCCATCCTGGCGCAGCTCGGCGAGCCTGGGCTGCAGGTCGTCGCCGTGCAGCACGGCGATCTTCAGCTTGACCCCGGCCTTCTCGCAGGCGGCCCGCAGCGCCTGGGCGCAGGCCTGGGGATTGACCCCGCCGGCATTGCTGATCACCCGGATGCGCCTGGCCTCGATCTGCGTCAGCAGTGGGGCGAGGACCTCTACGAAGTCGGTAGCGTAGCCGAGTTCGGGGCTCTTCAGGCGGGCGCCGGCCATGATCGACATCGTCACCTCTGCCAGGTAGTCGAACACCAGGTAGTCCAGCTGGCCGCCGTGCACCAGCTGGGCGGCGGCGGTGCAGGTGTCGCCCCAGAACGCGGAGGCGCAGCCGATGCGCACGGTCTTGGTCATTGGCAGGGGTCCGTCATGGAGAGAAGATGAGCGAGACACTACCAAGCAAGCGCTTGGTTGAAAAGTGCAAAAGAACGGCTTTCCGGCCAAAAGTGCGGCCAAGCGCTTGCTTGGGGGCTGCGCCCGGCATAACTTTCACCAACAACGACAAACACTTGACGCGATCAGCCAAGGTTGCGGGGATAATCCGGCGATAGTGCGGGCTGCCGCAGCGGATAGGGGTAGGGGGAGTAACCAGCGTGGACGATCAACAGGCTCAGGCGGTGATGCGCGAATTGGTGGCCAAGGGGCTGGTCACCGATCCGGACAGCGCCCGCGGCAAGCTGCTGCAGACGGCGGCCCATCTGTTTCGCAGCAAGGGCTACGAGCGCACCACGGTGCGCGACCTGGCCAGCGCGGTGGGCATTCAGTCGGGCAGCATTTTTCACCACTTCAAGAGCAAGGATGAAATCCTCCGCTCGGTGATGGAGGAGACCATCCGTTACAACACCGCCCTGATGCAGGCCGAGCTGGCCGAGGCGAGCTGCCTGCGCGAGCGGGTGCTGGCGCTGATCCGCTGCGAATTGCAGTCGATCATGGGGGGCACCGGCGAGGCCATGGCGGTGCTGGTGTATGAGTGGCGCTCGCTGTCCGAGGAAGGCCAGCAATTCATACTGCAGTTGCGCGATACCTATGAGCGGCTTTGGCTGGAGGTGCTCGGCGAAGCCAAGGCGCAGGGCTATTTCAAGGCCGACCCGTTCATCCTGCGACGCTTCCTCACCGGCGCCCTGAGCTGGACCACCACCTGGTTCCACCCCGAGGGGCCGATGACCCTGGAGCAGCTGGCCGAGGAGGCCTTGTCGCTCGTGCTCAAGGAAGTTTGAGCAGAATGGACTAGGCTAAGCGGAGTCTTCGACTGCATCGTTGCGGCCAGGGAAGCGGCCGCGTGACATATACAGGGAACGGTCAGGGTCATGTGTGTTCCATGAGGTGTTCCTTGCGCGCGCGGTACGGAGTTCTGCTGGTCGCACTGAGTCTGCTGATGATCCAGCCGCTGGCGGCGGAGCTTCGGGTCGGCGTCGGCGCCTACCATTTTCCGCCCTACGTGATGAAGCCCGAGAGCGCCAGTCCAGGCGGACTGTTGCCGGAGTTGCTGGTGGCGCTGAATCGGCTGCAGGGCGACTACCGTTTCGAACTGGTGGCGACCTCGGTGACTCGCCGTTACCGCGACCTCGAGAGCGGCCGCTTCGACCTGATCCTGTTCGAGTCGCCGAGCTGGGGCTGGCAGGATGTCGAGCACAATGCCCTGGACCTGCGGATCGAAGATGCCGAAGTCTATGTCGCCCGTGTCGAGTCGGGGCGCGATCAGAGTTATTTCGACCAGCTCAAGGGCAAGCGCATGGCCCTGTACAGCGGCTATCACTATGGTTTTGCCGACTTCAACGCGGATCAGCAGTTTCTCGCTCAGGAATTCGGCGCGGTGCTCACCTACTCCCACGACAGCAACCTGGCCATGCTCCTGCGTGGGCGCGCGGACATTGCGGTGATCACTCGCTCCTACCTGCAGCTCTATCAGGATCGCCATCCCGAGCGCGCGGCGGCGCTGCTGGTGTCGCAGCGAGCCGACCAGCTCTATCAGCACCACGCGCTGTTCCGTCGGAACGGGCCCCTGGAGCCGGATCGCTTCGCCGGCTTGATGAAGCGGCTAGATGAGCAAGGCCAGCTGGAACCCTTGTTGAGGCGCTATCACCTGCTGGCACCCTAAATGGCGCAGGTCAGCCAGAGCCATACTGGCGGCCGGGGCCGGGATTAAGCAGGCCAATTATTAACCGTTAGGACCGATATTTTGGGGAAGCATATGGGGATGTCGATGCGCAGGTTGCTGCGAGCTGGTGGGGTGCTGGGCGCATTGCTTCTGGCCATGCCGCTGGCCGCCGAGCAGGTGGTGCATGTCGGCGGCGTGCACTTCCCGCCCTATGTGGTCAAGCCGGAACAGCCGAATGCTTCCGGTCTGTTGCTCGAGTTGCTCGAGGCGTTGAACCAGGAGCAGAGTGACTATCGATTCGTCATGGTGCCCAGTTCTGTTCCTCGTCGATTTCGCGATTTCCAGGACGGGCGCATCGATCTGGCGCTGTTCGAGAACCCGGCCTGGGACTGGCAGACCATTGCCCACGACACGGTCGACATGGGCCTGGAGGATGCCGAGGTGTTCGTCGCGCGGGTAGAGCCCGGTCGAGAGCAAAGCTACTTCGACTCGCTGCAAGGCAAGCGCCTGGCGCTGTACAACGGCTATCACTATGCCTTCGCCGGTTTCAACGCCGCGCCTGAATTCCTCCAGCAGCACTACAACGCTACCCTGACCTATTCCCACGACAGCAACCTGATGATGGTGATGCGTCGCAGGGCCGATATCGCCCTGGTCACGCGCTCCTATATCGGCGAGTTTCTCGAACGCCATCGCGAGTATGCCGGGCAGCTGCTGGTCTCCGAGCGGGTCGACCAGCGCTACAAGCACTATGCCCTGGTGCGCCCGCAGGGGCCGATCAGTGCCGAGCGTTTCGCGGCGCTGCTGGAGCAGCTGCGTCGCGGCGGTCAATTGGCGGAGATTTTCACCCCTAGTCGCATTGCGGTCCGGCCTGGTGCGGTGGAACGTTCGGGCGTGGCCGATGTGGTGGATTGAGCGCTTGCGAGGGGCGGCGGGTCCCTGCCGAAAATAACTCCGACGCAGCTGGACGCTGTTCAGCGCACGAACTCCGCAGGTCTAGTGGAAGTAGCGCTGCAGCAGGTGGGGATCGTCGAAGTGGGCCCGGCCGATGAAGGCCGTGGTATGGCGTCCCCATTGGCGCATGGCGCCGGGCGAACGTACCCCGGACGGCCACAGCAGCCAGCGCTCCAGGCGCTGGCTGCCGGGCACCAGGCCATCGGCGGCATACAGGCTGTGCTGCCCGCTGGGGTGCGGCAGTCGACGCAGCTGATCGAGGTCGGCCTGCTGGTAGGTCAGTGCCGGGTAGGGCGAGCGGCGTCCATCGACCCAGAGCAATTCGTGAGTGCCGGCGTTCAGCCAGAGCGTCGCGGCCTGGGTACCGTCGATGTGCAGGCGGTGCGCCAGGCGGGCCTCCTCGTTCGGCGGCTGGCGAAAGCGCAGTGGTGAGTGTTGGGGTAGGTAGAACGTGTGCCAGCAGCCGCAGGGGTGGATGCTGTCATACAGCACTGCGTGGCCCCGGCGGTCGAGGGTGACGCGCCAGAGCAAACCGTCCAGTTCGCCGCCGTACAGATCCAGGGCGTGCGGTCGCGGGCGCTGGCTGAACCACAGCTGGTAGGTCAACTGCAGGTGCCAACGGCCGTCGATTCGGCTCCAGCCCAGGTGCCGATACAGCCGCGGCTGCTGGGCGTTGAAGGTGCGCCGGCCATCGATGGCGAAATACGGGCTGCCGATGCGATCGCTGCGGCTGGCCTGTTCGATGCGCAGATGCGGTGCATGGCGGGCGAACAGGGCGTCGAGCTGGGTGGCACTCGGCCCTGGCAGACCCAGTGGATCATCGTGCAGGGGGGTCGGATTACGGGTTTCCCGATTCGCCTGTGGCGCGTAGCTCAGCCAGCCAGGCCCGTCCGCGGGTGCCCGGGCCTTGGCCGCGGCCCGCTGCCAGACGGCGATGCCCTGGCGGAAGACGGGCTTGAACAAAGGATTGAGGCCGAGCAGCCGCGCCCAGTCGCGGTAGTCGTCGGGGACCTGGGCGGCCTTGTGCGCGCGGGCGTAGGCCTCGGGGTCGTCGCTCAGGCGCTGTACCTGGTCGGTTCGGCAGCTCGCCAGTTGCTGGCGGCGGGCGCTGGCGTTCCAGATGCGCCGCTGGTCTGTAGGCAGCTGGGCGATTTCCAGCTGGCTGGCTTCGGCATCGTGGGCGGCCAGGCGTTGGGCCCATAGGTTGCGTTGCTGAGTGCTGCGCGCATCGGCCGCCAGGCTGGCCAGGAGCCTGTCGCTGCGCAAGCCGGGAAAGTCCGCCAGTAGGTGGTATTGCGCGTCCCGCTGCGCCTGGGTGGCAGCGTGCAGGCGGGCAAACAGCAGGCTGCAGTCGTCGAGCTCGGCGACGGGCGGGGTGACGCTGGCGCAGCCGATCAGCAGCGCCAACAGACTAGCGCCGGCTATCGTCCTTGGCGTCCTGCGCCTCCATCTGGATTTTTCGTTCACGGATTTTCCGCAGTTGTTCATCGCTCAGGGGCAGGGGCTTGGCGGTACGCAGCAGCACCAGCAAACCGCCGACTATGGAACCCAGGACGAGCAAGAGCAGCAGCCAGGCAAACCACGGCATGGTCGGTCCCTCTACAGGTGCATGGTCAGCTCACCATATCGCGTCAGTCGCGCCTTGTCAGTTCGGTGCCGTGTTTCCGACGACGAATGCCCGGGCTGATCGCGGGGTGCCGGCCAAGGCCCTGGGCGGGCAGCCCGGGGCCACCCGCCAGTACGATTCTAGCGGCGCACCTGCTTGAGGGTCTCGGCGATCAGAAAGGCCAGTTCCAGGGACTGGTCGGCATTCATCCGCGGGTCGCAGTGGGTGTGGTAGCGGTCCGACAGGCTGTCCTCGGTCACCGGGCGGGCGCCACCTATGCATTCGGTGACGTTCTGTCCCGTCATCTCGATATGAATGCCGCCGGCGTAGCTGCCCTCGGCCTGGTGTACGGCGAAGAACTGCTTTACTTCGGCGAGGATCTGCGCGAAGTCGCGGGTCTTGTACCCGGTGCTGGCCTTGATGGTGTTGCCGTGCATCGGGTCGGAGCTCCACAGCACCTGGCGGCCTTCGCGCTGCACGGTCTGGATCAGGCGTGGCAGGCCGGCTTCGACCTTGTCGGCACCCATGCGCACGATCAGGTTGAGGCGACCGGGATCGTTGTCCGGGTTGAGGATGTCGATCAGGCGGATCAGGTCTTCGCTGTCCATGCTCGGGCCGACCTTGACCCCGATCGGGTTGCCGACGCCGCGCAGGAACTCGACATGGGCGCCGTCCAGCTGGCGGGTACGGTCGCCGATCCACAGCATGTGCGCCGAGCAGTCGTACCAGCCGCCGGTGAGGCTGTCCTTGCGCACGAAGGCTTCTTCGTAGTTGAGCAGCAACGCCTCATGGGCGGTGAAGAAACTGGTCTCGCGCACCTGCGACGAGCCGTCCATGCCGCAGGCGCGCATGAAGGCCAGGGTCTCGTCGATGCGGTCGGCCATCTGGCTGTACTTTTCCGCCAGGGCCGAGTTGGCGATGAAGTCCAGGTTCCACTGGTGCACCTGGTGCAGGTCGGCGAAGCCGCCTTGGGCGAAGGCGCGCAGCAGGTTGAGAGTCGCCGTGGCCTGGTGGTAGGCCTGCAGCAGCCGCTCCGGGTCGGGCACGCGGCTCTGCGCATCGAACCCGATGCCGTTGACGATGTCGCCGCGGTAGGCGGGCAGGGTGGTGCCGCCGATGGTCTCGTCGTTGGCCGAGCGCGGCTTGGCGAACTGGCCGGCCATGCGGCCGACCTTGACCACCGGGCAGCCGGCGGCGAAGGTCATGACGATGGCCATCTGCAGCAGCACCTTGAAGGTGTCGCGGATCTTCGCCGCGCTGAACTCGGCGAAGCTCTCGGCGCAGTCGCCGCCCTGCAGCAGGAAGGCGCGGCCCTGGGTCACTTCGGCGAACTGCCGGCGCAGCTCGCGGGCTTCGCCGGCGAACACCAGCGGCGGGTAGCCGGCCAGGGTCTGCTCGACTTTCGCCAGCTGGGCGGCATCGGGGTAATTCGGCTGCTGCTGGATCGGCTTGGCTCTCCAGCTATCGGGACTCCAGGGTTGCGACATCAGGGCTCTCGGCTTCAGGCAATTTGGGCGGACTGGCATGGTAACCGATCAGCCGACTGCTTCAAGCCGATAGGCGCGATAGAGCCTCTGCATGATGCTGGATCGCGTCGAGGCGGGCGTCCGCCAGCCGCTCGGCCGAGGGGCGACGCGGCGAGTTTGCGCGTGACCCGGCTGCCGGCTTGTCGGACAATTGCCCCCTTTCCCGGTCCCGTTGGCTGGGGTACGCAAGGGTGGAGAGGTGGATGCCAGGTTTACCCCCGGTGGATGAGATGCAAGACGAGGTCCTGCTGGCCGAGGTGCAGGACGAGTTCGGCGTGATCCGTGTCGTGGAAATCGGTGCCTATCGCTTCCTCGAGTTCGGCGAGGCGATCGAGCAGAGCTGCGTGTTCACCGCCGACCCGAGCTGGCTGGAGTACGACTACACCCGCGCCATGCTGCTCGGCGCCCTGTGCCACGCGGCGCCGGAGAGTGCGCTGTTCCTCGGCCTGGGCGCCGGCAATCTGACCCAGGCCTGCCTCAAGTACCTGCCCCTGGACGATGTCGAGACCATCGAGCTGCGCCCCGCTGTGCCGCGCCTGGCCATGGAGTTCCTCGGCCTGGACGACGATCCGCGCCTGACCGTGCGCATCGGCGATGCCATGGACCTGCTGGATACGGCGGAGAGCGCCGACCTGATCTTCGTCGACCTGTACACCGACCATGGCCCCGGCGTCGGGCACCTGGCCTGGCGTTTTCTCGAGGACTGCCAGAAGCGTCTCAACCCAGGTGGCTGGCTGGTCATCAACCAGTGGGCCTGCGACGACGGCAGACCGCTCGGTGCCGCCCTGCTGCGCGGCCTCTACCATCGCCACTATTGGGAGTGCCCGGTGAAGGAGGGCAACGTGATCCTGCTGGTGCCGGCCGACCTGGACCAGCAGCTCGACCTGGCCGGCCTGCGCGACCGGGCGGCGGCCCTGGCGCCGCGCCTGGGCTACTCCCTGGAGCCCTTGATCGAGGTGCTGCGCCCGGCCAGCTGAGCCGGATTCAGCGGCCCTTGAAGTCGCCGGGGCGACGTTCCTGCATGGCGCGCCGGCCTTCCTGGGCATCTTCGCTGGCCATCAGCCGGACCACGTTCGGATGCAGGCTGGCCGCCGCTGCGGTCTCGCCCTCGCGCACCGCCTGGCGCGCCGAGGCCAGGGTGGCCTGTACACCGAGCGGCGCCTGGGCCGCGACCCGTTCGGCCAGGCGCAGCGCGCGCGGCATCAGGTCTTCGCTGGCCACGACCTCCTGTACCAGCCCCAGGCGATAGGCCTCATGGGCGTCGAACTCGTCGCCGGTGAGCAGCCAGCGCATGGCATTGGCCCAGCCGGCGCGCTGGTGCAGGCGCAAGGTGGCGCCGCCGAACGGCATGATGCCGCGCTGTACCTCCATCTGGGCGAAGCGGGTGTTGCTGGCGCACAGGTTGATATCCGCGGCGAGCATCAACTCTATGCCGACTGTATAGCAGCAGCCCTGGGCGGCGACTATCACCGGCTTGCTGACCCGCGGTCCGCCGAACACCCCCCAGGGGTCGCAGCCACCCTCGGGGATCTGCCAGCCGGCGGCGAACTGGGCGGCGACATTGGCCAGGTCGAGGCCGGCGGTGAAGTGCTCGCCATGGGCGTGGATCAGGGCTACCCGGGCCTCGCTGTCGCGCTCGAACTCGCCGTAGGCCCGGCACAGGTCGTTGAGCATGTCCAGGTCGAAGGCGTTGCGCTTGGCGGCGCGTTCCAGGCCGAGCAAGGTGATGGGGCCGCGCTTCTCGCGACTGATCCGACCGCTGGCGTTTTGAGTCATGGCGAAACCTCAGGTAGAAGGGCGATTGCAGGGTGTATAGACGCCGGGTCCGCGCTTGTCCATGGGTAAAGCAGCAGCGCATGGCTGCCTGGCACAGCAGGACCACCCGGCGCCTTTTGCTTTTAATTCGAGGAAAACCAGCACATCCGTCAGGATTTCCGGTATAGTGCGCGCCGGTCAATTTTTGGCCACGTTCAGGTAGTGCAACTCGCCCGAAGGCTATCTTCGGCAGCCTGTCCGCTAAAGCGGGCAATCCTTGACGATTCATTCATCACTACGTTTTCGCAAATCCCCGCCGACAGGGCTGCCAGGGTGACTCTAGGGTCTTACACGGCATGCGCAGCTTTGGAACATGGGTCTTTGCGGATGCACTTGAGGCAGACCCATGACCCAGGAAATCGGCGGCTTCGCCGCGCTCGGACTTCATCCCAATATTCTCGCTGCGCTGACTGCCGTCGGCTACGAAGAACCATCGCCCATCCAGGCCCAGGCCATTCCGGTGATCCTCGGCGGCCACGACATGATCGGCCAGGCCCAGACCGGTACCGGCAAGACCGCCGCCTTCGCCCTGCCGCTGCTGTCGAAGATCGACCCGGCCAAGCGTGAGCCGCAGGCGCTGATCCTAGCGCCGACCCGCGAGCTGGCCCTGCAGGTGGCCACCGCCTTCGAAACCTATTCCAAGCAGATGCCCGGCCTCAATGTGGTCGCGGTCTACGGTGGCGCACCGATGGGACCGCAGCTCAAGGCCATCCGCCAGGGCGCACAGGTCATAGTCGCCACCCCGGGGCGCCTGGTCGACCACCTGCGTCGCGACGAAAAGGTCCTGTCGACCATCCAGTACCTGGTCCTCGACGAAGCCGACGAGATGCTCAAGCTGGGCTTCATGGATGACCTGGAGGTGATCTTCCAGGCCATGCCGGAGAGCCGCCAGAGCGTGCTGTTCTCCGCGACCCTGCCGCACTCGATCCGTGCCATCGCCGAGAAGCACCTGCGCAACCCGCAGCACGTCAAGATCGCCGCCAAGACCCAGACCGTGACCGCCATCGAGCAGGCGCACCTGATGGTTCACGCCGACCAGAAGCACGCCGCGGTATTGCGTCTGCTGGAAGTCGAAGAGTTCGACGCGCTGATCGGCTTCGTGCGCACCAAACAAGCCACCCTGGACCTGGCCGCCGCGCTGGAAGCCAAGGGCTACAAGGCTGCCGCGCTGAACGGCGACATCGCCCAGAACCAGCGTGAGCGGGTGATCGACTCGCTGAAAGACGGCCGTCTGGACATCGTGATCGCCACCGACGTCGCCGCGCGCGGCCTCGACGTACCGCGCATCACCCATGTGATGAACGTGGACATGCCCTACGATCCGGAGTCCTACGTGCACCGTATCGGTCGTACCGGCCGTGCCGGCCGTACCGGTCGCGCCCTGCTGCTGGTCACTCCGCGCGAGCGGCGCATGCTGCAGGTTATCGAGCGCGTCACCGGGCAGAAGGTCGGCGAGGTCAAGTTGCCCAACGGCCAGCAGGTGCTGGACGCCCGGATCAAGAAGCTCACCGCCAGCCTGGCGCCGTTGGTGGCCGATGCCGAGGCCAGCCATGGCGATCTGCTCGACCGCCTGACCGCCGAGATTGGCTGCAGCCCGCGCGCCCTGGCCGCGGCCCTGCTGCGCAAGGCGACCAATGGCCAGGCCCTGACCCTGGCCGAGGTCGAGCGCGAGCAGCCGCTGGTGCCGAACAGCGGTCCCCGTGAGCGCAGCGAGCGTTCCGAGCGTGGCGAACCGCGCGAGCGTCGCGCGCCGATCCCGCTGGGCGAAGGCCGTGCCCGCTGCCGCACCGCCCTGGGCGCGCGCGATGGCATCGCCGCGAAGAACCTGCTGGGGGCCATCCTCAACGAAGGCGGCCTGGCCCGCGAAGCCATCGGCCGCATCCAGGTGCGCGAGAGCTTCAGCCTGGTCGAGCTGCCGGAGGACGGCCTGGAGCGCCTGCTGGGCAAGCTGAAGGACACCCGCGTCGGTGGCAAGCCGCTCAAGCTGCGCCGCTACCGCGAGGATTGATCCTCGGCCATTGAAAAAGCCCCGCAATGCGGGGCTTTTTTATGCCTGTGGTTCGCTGGCTCAGGCGAAGCTGTAGATGTCCATGCCCAGCGCGCCGTGGGTGAAGCCGCTGTGTTCGACGCGAAAGGCGCCGCCGGCGCCGCGGGCGAAGAACAGCGGCAGCAGGTGTTCGTCGGTCGGGTGATTGCGCACGGCTTGCGGGGCCAATCGCCGGTAGTCGTGCAGCGCCGCGTCGTCGTCGCTGGCCAGCTTCTCCACTATCCAGTCGCGGAACGCCTGGGCCCAGGGTTCGATGACCTCCGGGCCGGCGTGCCAGTCCAGTTCGCCCAGGTTGTGGGTGATGCTGCCCGAGCCGATCAGCAACACCCCTCGTTCGCGCAAGGCGCCCAGGGCGCGGCCGACCTTGCTCTGCAGGGCAGGACCTTGTTGGCTGGGCAGCGACAGTTGCAGCACCGGGATATCGGCTTGCGGGTACATCAGCGACATCGGTACCCAGGCGCCGTGATCGAGCGGTCGCTCGGCGTCGAGTCGGGCCGCCAGGCCGGCATCGCTCAGGCGGTCAACGACCTCGTCGGCCAGCTGCGGATCGCCGGGTGCGGGATACTGCAGTGCGTAGAGCGGAGCGGGGAAGCCGCGGAAGTCGTGCCAGGTCTGCGGCCGGGTGGCGGCGGTCACGCGTAGCTCATGGCTCTCCCAGTGTGCCGAGACCACCAGGATGGCGCGCGGCCTCGGCAGCTCGGCAGCCAGACGAGACAGAGTCGGACCGCTGGCGCCGGGGTCGAGGGCGAGCATGGGTGAGCCGTGGGAGATAAACAGCGAAGGCAGCATGGGGCAGGGCTCCTGCATTAGGATGGGGCCATCTTCGCGGCTTGATATATCGAGTTCCAGTATAAATTACTGAGCTATTTCATCGAATTGACTGGAGGGTTGATGGATCGGGAGTTCTGGCAGGCGCGCTGGGCGACAGGGCAGATCGGCTTTCATCAGGATCGGGTCAATCCCTATCTGCAGCGGCACTGGTCCAAGTTGGCGCTGCCGAGCGCGACACGGGTGCTGGTGCCGCTCTGCGGCAAGAGCCTGGACCTACTTTGGTTAGCCGAGCAGGGTTATCGGGTGTTGGGCGTGGAGCTGGCACAGCGTGCAGTAGAGGACTTCTTCGCGGAGCAGCGGCTGCAGCCGCAGGTCAGCCAGCAGGGGGATTTCGAGGTCTACCGCGCCGGTGCCATCGAGCTCTGGTGTGGTGACTTCTTTGCTCTGCAGGCCGAGCATCTGCTCGGCTGCACGGCGCTGTACGATCGCGCCGCGCTGATCGCTCTGCCGGCGGACATGCGTCTTCGCTATGTCGCCCATCTGCAGGCGATCCTGGCGCCGGGGAGCAACGGCCTGCTGGTCACCCTGGACTACGAGCAGGTGCAGATGGATGGGCCGCCCTTTGCCGTGGCCGATGCCGAGGTGCACCGGCTGCTGGCCGGGGGCTGGCAGCTGCAGCTGCTCGAGGAGTGCGACGTGCTGGATGAGAACCGCAGGTTCCGCGAACGTGGCCTGCAGGGCCTGGATGAGCGGGTCTATCGCCTGGTGCGGCGCTGAACTTCGGGTATGAAAAAGGGCGGCCCGCGGGCCGCCCTTTTTTCACTGCCGGTCGCTTAGCCGCGCTGGCGCAGAGCTTCGATGCGGTCTTCCAGCGGCGGGTGGCTCATCAGCAGGCCGGCCAGGCCGTTCTTCAGGCCGCCGTTGATGCCGAAGGCGGTCAGGCTGTCGGGCATGTGCACCGGCACGCCCTGTTCGGCGCGCAGGCGCTGCAGGGCGGCGATCATCGCACCGGTGCCGGCCAGGCGGGCGCCGGCTTCGTCGGCCTTGAACTCGCGCTTGCGCGAGAACCACATGACGATGATGCTGGCCAGGATGCCCAGTACCAGTTCGGCGAAGATGGTCGCGACGAAGTAGCCGATGCCGTGGCCGTCTTCGTTCTTCAGGATCGCCTTGTCGACGAAGTTGCCGAAGATGCGCGCGAAGAACATCACGAAAGTGTTCACCACGCCCTGGATCAGCGCCAGGGTGACCATGTCGCCGTTGGCCACGTGGCCGATCTCGTGGGCCAGCACGGCGCGAACCTCATCGGGGGAGAAGCGCTCCAGCAGGCCCTGGCTCACCGCCACCAGGGCGTCGTTCTTGTTCCAGCCGGTGGCGAAGGCGTTGGATTCGTAGGCCGGGAAGATGCCCACCTCGGGCATCTTGATGCCGGCTTCGCGGGACAGTTCCTCGACCGTCTGCAGCAGCCACTGCTCGTGGCGGGTGCGCGGTTGGCTGATGATCTCGGTGCCGGTGCTCATCTTCGCCATCCACTTGGAGATGAACAGCGAAATCAGCGAGCCGGCGAAGCCGAAGACCGCGCAGAAAACCAGCAGGCTGCCATAGTTCTGGCCGGTGAAGCGATCAACCCCCAACAGCTTGAGAGTGATGCTGGCGATGATCAGGACCGCCAGGTTGGTGGCCAAAAACAGCAAGATGCGCATCATGGTGTGAAACTACTCCTTGGGAGAAAAGACGGTCCGGTTCTGCCGGCTATATAAGGGCGCGCCCACCGGCTATTCAACCGAGGGACTATTTCAAACTGTGTCCTTTGCCTCGCCCAGGGCGCCGGCGAAGACCAGGCGGGTCAGTCGGGCGATTCGCTCGCCGTGCCGCTGCGCCAGCGCCTCGCGCAGCTGGTGCGCCAGGCTGCCCTGCACCCGGCGCACGCTCGGCGGCAGGGCCTCGCCTTCGGGCAGGGCATGGGGCACGCCTCGGCTCAGGCGCAGAAAGCCCTTTTCGCTGAGTACCGCCTGATCCAGGGCGTCGTAGGCGATGGTCGAGTCGAAGCGCAGGTAGCCTTCCTCGGCCAGCCACAGCAGGGCGCTCAGGCAGCTCTGGTGGCGTTTGCTCGGCAGGCCGAACTCGTCCGGTTCCTCGCGGCCGATCAGGTCTTCCACGTACAGTGCCATCTTGCGTGGAAACACCTGGTAGAGCATCAGCAGGCCGCTGGCAGCGTCCTTGTAGAAGTCGTCTATCTGCAGGTCCATAGGTTTTCGTCTGGCGTCCGCGCCGGCTCGTGGCGATCGGCTTGGGTGCTTACTGGCGGTAACTCTTGAGGAAGGAGCCGATGCGCCCGATCGCCTGCTCCAGGTCGTCGACCCGCGGCAGGGTTACCACGCGGAAGTGGTCCGGCCAGGGCCAATTGAAGGCCGTGCCCTGGACGATCAGCAGTTTCTCGGACAGCAGCAGGTCGAGGACGAACTTCTCGTCGTTGTGGATCGGACAGACCTTGGGGTCGATCTTCGGGAAGGCGTACAGCGCGCCCATGGGCTTGACGCAGCTGACCCCGGGAATGTCGTTGAGCAGCTCCCAGGTGCGGTTGCGCTGCTCCAGTAGGCGGCCATTGGGCAGCACCAGGTCATTGATGCTCTGGTAGCCGCCGAGGGCCGTCTGGATCGCGTGCTGGCTCGGCACGTTGGCGCACAGGCGCATGTTGGCGAGGATATCCAGGCCCTCGATATAGCTCTGGGCGCGGTGCTTGGGGCCGGAGATCGCCACCCAGCCGGAGCGGAAACCGGCGACCCGGTAGGACTTCGACAGGCCGTTGAAGGTCAGGCACAGCACGTCCGGCGCCAGGGAGGCGGTGGAGATGTGCTGGGCCTCGTCGTAGAGGATCTTGTCGTAGATCTCGTCGGAGAACAGCACCAGGTTGTGCTGGCGCGCCAGCTCGACGATGTCTTCCAGTACGGCCTTGGAGTACACCGCGCCGGTGGGGTTGTTCGGGTTGATCAGCACCAGGGCCTTGGTGTTCGGCGTGATCTTGGCGCGCATGTCGGCGATGTCGGGGAACCAGCCGGCCTGCTCATCGCACAGGTAGTGCACCGGCTTGCCGCCGGACAGCGCCACCGCGGCGGTCCACAGCGGGTAGTCCGGGGCCGGAATCAGCACCTCGTCGCCATTGTTGAGCAGCGCCTGCATGGCCATGACGATCAGCTCGGAGACGCCGTTGCCCAGGTAGATATCTTCGATGCCGACGCCTTCCACCTGCTTCTGCTGGTAGTACTGCATCACCGCCTTGCGCGCGCTGAACAGGCCCTTGGAGTCGCTGTAGCCTTGCGCTGTAGGCAGGTTGCGGATCACGTCCTGGAGGATTTCCTCGGGGGCTTCGAAACCGAACGGTGCCGGGTTGCCGATGTTCAGCTTGAGGATGCGGTGGCCTTCCTCTTCCAGGCGTTTGGCGTGCTTGAGCACCGGCCCGCGGATGTCGTAGCAGACGTTGGCGAGCTTGTTCGATTTGCTGACCTGCATGTGGAGAATCCCGAATAGAAGGAACGCCGCGCAAAAACGCCGTTACAGACTCGAACGGACGAGCCTTGGCAGCTTGTAACGCGGGTGACAGACTGGGGTCGAATCATACGTGGCAGCCCGATCTTGGCAAAGTGATTGGTCGGGCTTTTTGCAAGTTGAGGAGACCTGCCGTGGACAAGCTCGAAAAACCCCTGGAAGCCTGGCGCGAAGAGCTGTCGGAGGAGCAATACCATGTCTGCCGTTTGGGTGGCACCGAGCGCGCTTTTACCGGTCAGTACCATGACAGCAAGACCCCCGGCATCTATCACTGCGCCTGCTGCGGTACGGCGCTGTTCGACTCCGATGCCAAGTACGACTCCGGCAGCGGCTGGCCCAGCTATTTCCAGCCAGTGAGCCAGGAGGCGATCGCCAGCCGGGATGACTTCAGCCATGGCATGCACCGCATCGAGGTCAAATGCGCCAAGTGCGATGCCCACCTCGGGCATGTATTCCCCGATGGGCCCAAACCGACCGGGTTGCGCTACTGCATCAATTCGGTGTCGCTCAAACTGATGCCGCGCGAATAGGGGGGGCGGTGTTGCTCATGCGACGGCGCAAGCCGTCGGCGCGGCTGTGGTCGGGCATCAGCGCCGCTTATTCTTGCTCAATTAAATTGTGTACAATTTAATTGCTTGCTATTTATAGGCTCATTCCATCCCAGCCAAGGACCACCGACATGAGCAATGAGCTATTCGACATTCCCTGCACCACCATCAAGGGTGAGCAGAAGACCCTCGCCGATTTCGGTGGCAAGGCCGTGCTGGTGGTCAACACCGCCAGCAAGTGTGGCTTCACCCCGCAGTACAAGGGGCTGGAGAACCTGTGGCAGCAGTACAGGGACAAGGGGCTGGTGGTGCTGGGATTTCCCTGCAACCAGTTCGGCAAGCAGGAGCCGGGGGACGAGGGGGCGATCTCCGAATTCTGCGAGCTGAACTTCGGCGTGAGTTTCCCGCTGTTCAAGAAGGTCGAGGTCAACGGCGCCGACGCCCATCCGCTGTATGTGCAGCTGAAGAAACGCGCCCCGGGCCTGCTCGGCAGTCAGGGCATCAAATGGAACTTCACCAAGTTCCTGCTCAGCGGTGACGGCCAGCTGGTCAAGCGTTTCTCGCCAGCCACCAAGCCAGAAGACCTGAGCGCAGAGATCGAAGCGCTGCTCAAATGAGGACAGGGGCATTGGCGCCCGACGATCCGCTGCAGCTGGACAACCAGCTGTGCTTCAAGCTGTACGCGGCCTCGCGGGCGGTGATTCGCGCCTACCGGCCGATGCTTGAGAAGCTGCACCTGACCTATCCGCAGTACCTGGCGATGCTGGTGCTGTGGGAGTGGCAGGCCAGTCCGCCGGCACAGCCCACCGTCAAGGCGTTGGGCGAGCGCCTGCTGCTCGATTCCGGAACCCTGACGCCCTTGCTCAAGCGCCTGGAGCAGTTGGAGCTGCTGGTACGGCGGCGCTCGCCCACGGACGAGCGCGAGGTGCACCTGGCGCTGACCGATGCCGGCAACGCTCTGCGCGAGCAGGCGCTGTCACTCAAGCAGCGGCTGCTCTGCGAGCGGGGGATGGACCTGGATGCCTTGGCCGAGCTGCGTGAGCGGGTGGGGCAGCTACTCGAGCGGGTCAGCCAACAGCGTTGACCGCCAGCCACTGGTCGAGCAGGGCGGCCAGCTCATCACGGCGAAACGGCTTGGCCAGGTAGTCGTTCATGCCGGCCGCTCGGCAGCGTTCGCGTTCGTCGGGAAGGGCATTGGCGGTCAGGGCGATGATCGGCAGCGACTGGGTGGCCTCGCCCTGGCGGATCCGACGACTGGCCTCGTAGCCATCCATCACCGGCATGTTGCAGTCCATCAGCACCAGGTCGACGGCATGGTCTTGCAGCTGTTGCAGTGCCTCGGCGCCGTGATTGGCCAGCAGCACCTCGCAGCCGAGCTTGGTCAACATGCCTTTGGCCACCAGCTGGTTGACCGGGTTGTCCTCGACCAGCAGGACCCGCGCCTGGCGAGCTATTTCGGGTGTGGGCACCGTGGTGGTCGGCGCCGCCTCTTGCGGTGCCTGATCGAGGCCGCGGCTGATGGCCTGGAGCAGGGCCTGGCGCGACAAAGGGCGCGCGATCTGCTCGATGGGCGCCAGGGCTTGGGTTTGGGCGTCGGCGAGGAAGCTGCCATAGGCTCTGACCAGCAGCAGCGGCGCGGTGAATGCCGGGCGCAGGTCGGACAGGGCTTCCAGGCGGTCGCTGATCAGCAGGTCGGCGGTGCTTGCGGCCGGGCTGGCATCGCGATCCAGGCACCGGTAGTCCAGCCCCCAGCAGGGCAGGAGCATGGCGAGCTGCTCATTCAGGCCGGAGTCGGCCGCACACAGGGCTACCACCTGCCCGCTCAGGCGCGGCATGGCCGCGGCGGGGGCGTGGCAGGGCAGTGGCAGGTTGGCGCAGAAGCGGCTGCCGTTACCCTCGCTGGACTCCAGCTTGAGCTGGCCGTGCATGGCTTCGCACAGGTGGCGGGCCAGTGCCAGGCCGAGGCCGGTACCGCCGAACTGGCGGGTAATCCCCGCGCCGCCCTGGGCGAATGGCTGGAAGATGCGTGCCTGGGCCGCTTCGGAGATGCCGATGCCGGTATCGCGGACACTGATCTGGACGCCGTCCGGGTTGCCCTCGACGCGCACATCCACGCGGCCCGAGCGGGTGAACTTGAGGGCGTTGGACAGCAGGTTGCTGACGATCTGGCGCACGCGAGTCGGATCGCCCAGCACCTGGGCGGGCAGCCGCGGATCGATCAGGCAGGTCAGCTCGACGTTCGGCAGTGCATTCTGCGAGAGCAGGCTGGCGGTATTCTCCACCAGGCTACCCAGGTCGAAGGGGATGAGTTCCAGCTCCAGTTGCCCGGCCTCGAACTTCGACAGGTCGAGGATGTCGTTGAGCAACTCGACCAGCACCTTGCCGGAATCGTGGGCAATCGACAGTTGCTGGCGCTGCTCCTGGCTCAGCGGACCGTCGAGGGAGAGGCCAAGCATGCCCAGCAGGCCGTTGAGCGGGGTGCGAATCTCGTGGCTCATGTTGGCCAGAAACGTCGAGCGCGCCTGGGCCATTTCCAGTGCGTTATGCCGCGCCTGCTCCAACTCCTGGTTGGACTGCAGCAGCCGGGCGTTGGCAGCCTTCAGCTCGGCGGTGCGCGCCGAGACGATGTTCTCCAGTTCGCCCAGGTACTGGGTCAGGCGGTCTTCGGCTTCGCGGCGCTGCTCGATCTCCGAGGCGATGCTGGAAAACTGCTGGTTGGTGACCTTGATCAGGGTGCCGATCTCGTCCCGCTCATGGCCGGGCGGGCAGGGCAGTTTCTTGCGGTTCGGGGTGCCTGGGTCGCGCTCGCTGAGGGCGTGGATGGTCTCCACCAGCGGCTTGGTCAGGGTGAAATAGAACAGCACGAGGAGGATCAGGGCGAGCAGCAGGCTGCGGGCGAAGCCGGTCAGCAGGGTGAGTACGGCGCGTCGCAGAAAGTGATTGCCGAAGGCGTAGGTGTCGACTTCCAGGCGCAGCACGCCGAGGGCTTCGCCCGGGGCATGGCTGACGAACAGGGGGGTCTCGAAGTGGCGCCGGGCGCCGAACAGGAAGTCGCTGAACACCCGGTAGCCGCTCTTGCTGGCGGGGCGGCTGACGCTGGCGAGGACCAGGCTGCTGTTGTCGATGATCTGCGCACTGATCACCGCCGGCGAGCGCAGCAGGCCGAACACCAGCTCCTGGGCCAGTTCGGCGTCGATGTTGTAGGCAATGCGCGCGGCCGGATTGTGGCTGATCTCCATGAGCGCGCGAATCTCGCGGTTGATGGAGGCGTCCTCGCTGGCATAATCGACGCCCACCTGAACGACACTGAGGACGGTGCCCAGGATGAACGCCACCAGCACAGTCAGGCCGGCCTGTTTGAACGACAGGCGTTGGGTGAGCGGTATGTCCATGGGGCCGGCAGTCTCGTATCCATTCGCCCGCCAAGCATAGCCCATCTGCTTCCTGAGTCGGCAGAGGGAGTTGGCAGGAAATACCTATCAAGGAGTGCGCCGTGGATTCCCGGTTGAACAGCTTTCTGCAGCGGGCCGAGGCCGTGCTGGCCCGTCTCGAACCCTATCTGCCGGCCCAGCGTGGGGCCATCGACTGGCAACAGAGCCTGGCTGCCCGCTGGCATCGCGAGGGGCGCGGTGGCTACCTGCAGCCGCTGCAGATCAGCCTCGACCTCGGCCTGGTCGATCTGATCGGCGTGGATGCCCAGCGTGAGCAGCTGGCGCGCAATACCCGCCAGTTCGTCCAGGGGCTGCCGGCCAACCATGCATTGCTCTGGGGCGCCCGCGGCACCGGCAAGTCCTCCCTGGTGCGGGCTCTGTTGGCCGAGCATGCAGCGGGTGGTCTGCGCCTGATCGAGATCGAACGCGATCACCTGGCGGACCTGCCGCGGTTGGTCGAGCAACTGGCCAACCTGCCCCAGCGCTTCGTGCTGTTCTGCGACGACCTGTCCTTTGAGGCGGGTGAGGGGGATTACCGGGTGCTGAAGAGCGTGCTGGACGGCTCGCTGGAGCGCGCGCCGGAGAACGTGCTGCTGTATGCCACCTCCAATCGTCGCCACCTGCTGCCGGAGAAGCACAGTGACAATCAGGCCTCGCAGATGGTCGACGGCGAGCTGCATCCCAGCGAGGCGGTGGAGGACAAGATCGCCCTGTCCGACCGCTTCGGCCTGTGGCTGTCCTTCTACCCCTTCACCCAGGAACACTTTCTCGCGGTGGTGCGGCACTGGATCGAGGTCCAGGCAGCGGCGGTCGGGTTGGCCTGGCAGTGGAGCGAGGACCTGGAAAAGGCGGCGATCCGCTGGGCGCTGGGGCGCGGAAACCGCAACGGCCGCTGTGCCTACCAGTTCGCCCGGCATTGGGTGGGACTCAAGTTGTTGGAGGAGCAGGCATGATCGATCTGCAAGCGAGCGGCGGGGGACTCGAAGGTTATTCGCTGCTGCAGGCGCAGCTGGAAGCGCTGCTGGCCGATGAACGCGACTTCATCGCCAATGCCGCGCAATTCTCCGCCTTCCTGTTTCAGGAACTGGCCGACCTCAACTGGGCCGGTTTCTACCTGGCCCGTGGCGAGGAGCTGGTGCTGGGGCCGTTCCAGGGCAAGGTGGCCTGTGTGCGGATCCCCTTCGGTCGCGGCGTGTGCGGCGTGGCGGCGGCCAGTCGGCAGACGCAGCGGGTCGAGGACGTGCATGCCTTCGCCGGACACATCGCCTGTGACAGTGCGTCCAACAGCGAGCTGGTGGTGCCGCTGGTGAAGGAGGGGCGACTGATCGGCGTGCTGGACCTGGACAGCCCCGTTCTGGCGCGTTTCAGTGCGCAGGACCAGGCTGGTATCGAGCGCCTGGCCGAGGTGTTCCTCCGCCTCAGCGACTGCTGAATCCGCACCCCCGGCCAGCCCGCACTGGCGGACGGGGGCGCGCCGACTCAGGCCCTGGCGCTCATCTTGGCGAGCATTTTCTGCTCGCCGGGCAGGACCGACTGCGCCGACGGACGCGCCTTGATTCGCGAGTAGTGCGCGGCCAGATTGGGCCAGCGCCGCTCATCGAGCTGCTCGCCGCCGTGCTCCATGTTGATCAGCTGGCTGCAGACCGCCAGGTCGGCCAGGGTCAGGCGCCCGCCGACCAGACAGTCGACGCCTTCCAGGCGCTGTTCCAGGTAGTCGAAATGCGGCGGCAGCTTCTCCTCCAGTGCGGTCCGCACGGCAGCCTCATCGCACGGCTGGCCCATGCTCGGCTTGAGTGCCCGGTTACGGAACACGGCGAAGGTGCACAGGGGCGCCAGTTCATAGTCGGCGTATTTCTCCAGCCAGTTCACCTGTGCCCGCTGTTCGGCACCAGCGCCGATCAATTCGGCAACTTCAGGGTATTTGTCGCTCAGGTAATGGCAGATGACGCTGGAGTCGGCGAGGCTGAAGTCGCCGTCCTTGAGCGCCGGAATACGGCCAAGCGGATTGAGGTCGTAGTACCAGGCCGGCTGGCCGAAGGGCAGGACGATCTCCAGTTGATAGTCCAGGCCGCCTTCCAGCAGAAACAGGCGGACTTTGCGTACGAATGGCGAGAGTGGCGCGCCATAGACAGTCAGGCTCATCGGTTGTGCCTATCGGGTGGGGAGAAAGCGTGGCGACTGCTTAGTCGTAGATGTTCTTCTTCTTCCAGTCATCGTCCAGCTCCTCGAGGCCCTGGGTCAACTCGCTGGCCTCATCGCTGGCCGGCTTGACGGTTTCCAGCACCATGGCATTGGCGCGGGCGAGCTGGTTTTCCAGTTGCTTCAGCTGGGCCTGGTAGCGACCCGGGTCCGTTTGTTTGCGCAGATACTGCACGCCGCGCTCGAAGGCCAGGCGCGCCTGACCAGGATGGTTCTGCTGCAAGGCCTGCTGGCCCAGGTTGTTGAAGAATTCGATATGCAACTGGGCGAGCATGTGGCGGACTTCGTTCAGCCAGTGCTTGCCTTCGTTGCTATTGAGAATGCCTTCTTTGGCGCAACGGCTGATCTGGCCATGCAGGTTTTCCAGCTGAAAACGGACTTCCTTGGCCTTGGCCTCATTGAGCACCGGTTGCGGAGGGTTGCGCACCGCGATCGACTCGCCGAGGGCAGTCAGCTGTCGCAGCTCGTCGACGCGGGTTCGGCTGGCGGCACTCTTGTCCAGCGCCAGCAGGTGTTCGCTGAAATGCAACTGCAGGCGGCTGAGCAGCAGCTTCAGTTGGGGTGTCATCAGCTGCCCCGGCATGGATTCCGACAGGTCGGCGCAGCGCCGCAGGCGGTCATTGAGATCGGCCTTGAGGCGCGCCTTCTTGAGCTTGCTCTGCTCGACCATGTGATTGATGTAGGCAATAGCGATCAAAATGAAGATGCCGCCGACAATCAGCAAGGTAATCACCAGGGGGGACATAGTTTCTATCTCTCGGCGGCCTGAAATTCGCCCGAGTGTAGTGCCTTGGCCGTCAAGCTCATAGACGTTCATCAGCTTCTGGACTGAAGTCGTTGATTTTAAAAAAAAATTACAGAGAGGTTGACGATCCCCGAAAGGCTCCCTAGAATGCGCGCCACTTCCAGGGCAATGCCGATAGGCAGGGCCAGGAAGCCGGAAAGTCTGTTGTAGGTTCCGGTCTGGGTCCCCTTCGTCTAGTGGCCTAGGACACCGCCCTTTCACGGCGGTAACAGGGGTTCGAGTCCCCTAGGGGACGCCACTTTCCCAGTGGAAGTGCGTTGCAGTAATGCGGGAATAGCTCAGTTGGTAGAGCACGACCTTGCCAAGGTCGGGGTCGCGAGTTCGAGTCTCGTTTCCCGCTCCAAATTTCAACGAATATCGCTCGTAGGGCGCTGTTCGGGTCGGGCGTCTGGCAACGCCGCGACAGGTAGAGTTCCAGGTCCCCTTCGTCTAGTGGCCTAGGACACCGCCCTTTCACGGCGGTAACAGGGGTTCGAGTCCCCTAGGGGACGCCAATTTGTTGTAGCAAATGCGGGAATAGCTCAGTTGGTAGAGCACGACCTTGCCAAGGTCGGGGTCGCGAGTTCGAGTCTCGTTTCCCGCTCCAAATACACGAAAACGCCGCTCATCGAGCGGCGTTTTCGTTTGCGCCGTGCTGGCGCTCATGAAAAAGCCCGCCGGCGATGCCGAGCGGGCTTTTTTCGTTTCTGGCGTCCCTTGGGTGACTCGCGCTCAGTGCTTGCTGCTCTGCGGCGGCAGGGCCAGTAGCTGCTTTTCCTGGTTCCAGTCGAAGGGTTCGTCGTTCTGCTCGGCTTCGAAGCGGCGCTCGTCGAGGCGCTGGAACAGTTCGATCTCCTCGTCCGGCATGAAGTGCAGGCAGTCGCCACCGAAGAACCACAGCAGGTCGCGCGGCACCAGGTGGGCGATCTGCGGGTAGCGGTGGAAGATCTGGCTGATCAGGTCCTGGCCGAGGTAGAGGCTGGCTTCCGGGTCTTGCGGCAGTTCCCTGAGCAGTTCATCGAAGCGTTCGAGGAACAGTGCATGGCTGTCGTCGAGAATCTGCTCGGCCTCGCCCAGGGCGACCAGGATGCCGCGCAGGTGTGCGAGCAGGGCGAGGTGGTGATCGAGGTAGGCGCTGGCCATGAGGTGGGTCCTATCAGTGAAACGGGCGCGGGAGTATAGAGCTCCCGGCGCCCGCTGTCCCGTCAGCGCACCTTGCCGCGGCTGAGCTTCAGCTCGTCCGCGGCGAAGTCGTCGACATCGATCACCGCCCGCCGCGCGGCTTGCGCCTGTTCCAGTTGTCGCGCCTCCTCGTCGCTCAGCAGGTCGGCACTGCGCGCCGCATCGAACAGGTTCTGTCCGGGGGCCTCGCGCAGCTGTCCGGACTTGAGCGCCCGGTCCAGTTTTTCCTGGGCCGCTCGAGTGCTGTCGCGCAGGTCCATGGCGTGTTGCAGGGCGGCCACCGGGTCCTTCTCGCCCCGCGGCCGGTAGCAGCCTTCGAGCAGCTCCTCCAGGGCCGCATCACCGCTGTTGCGACCGATGATTGCCGCCACCTGGGCATCCAGCTCGTCGCTCGGTCCCTTGTGGCGGCGACCGAAGGGCAGCACCAGGGCGCGCAGGGCATAGCCGAGCAGGCGATTGGGGAAGTTGCCAAGCAGCTCCTCCAGCGCCTGTTCTGCCTGTGCCAGGCATTCCTCCTGGGCCCAGCTCAGCAGGGCGCGCGAGTGTTCCGGGCAGCCCAGGTCGTGGTAGCGCTTGAGCGCCGCCGAGGCCAGGTAGAGGTAGCTGAGCACATCGCCCAGGCGCGCCGAGAGGCGCTCGCGGCGTTTCAATTCGCCGCCCAGCAGCATCATGCTCAGGTCGGCGAGCAGGGCGAAGGCGGCGGCCAGGCGGTTCAACGCGCGGAAGTACGGTTGGCTGAGGCTGTCGCCGGGCACCTGGCCGAACAGGCCGAGGCTCAGGCTCAGCAGCAGGCTGCTGGCGGCATTGCTGACGGCGAAGCCGATGTGCTGCAGCAGCAACCCATCGAACTCCTCGAGCGCCTCCTCGCTGTCTTCGCGGGTGGCCAGGGCCATTTCCTTGAGCACGTAAGGATGGCAGCGGATCGCCCCCTGGCCGAAGATCATCAGGTTGCGCGAGAGGATGTTGGCGCCTTCCACGGTGATGAAGATCGGCGCGCCTTGCCAGGAGCGCGCCAGGTAGTTGTTTGGCCCCATGATGATGCCCTTGCCGCCGTGCACGTCCATGGCGTGGCGGATGCACTCGCGGCCACGCTCGGTGAGGTGGTACTTGAGCACCGCCGAGAGCACCGAGGGCTTCTCGCCCAGGTCCACCGCGTTGGCGGTGAGAATGCGGGCGCTGTCCATCAGCCAGGCGTTGCCGGCGATGCGCGCCAGGACCTCCTCGATGCCCTCGAATGCCGCCAGGGGCACGCCGAACTGCTCGCGCAGCTGGCTGTACTGGCCGCTGGTGAGGCTGGTGAACTTGGCCGCGCCGGTGCCGACTGCTGGCAGGGAAATGGAGCGGCCCACCGACAGGCAGTTCATCAGCATCATCCAGCCCTTGCCGAGCATTTCCTGGCCGCCGATCAGGTAATCCAGCGGGATGAACACGTCCTTGCCGGAGTTCGGGCCGTTCATGAAGGCGGCGCCGAGGGGCAGGTGGCGGCGGCCGATCTCCACCCCGGGGGTGTCGGTGGGCACCAAGGCCAGGCTGATGCCCAGGTCCTTCTCCTCGCCGAGCAGGTGGTCGGGGTCATAGGCCTTGAAAGCCAGGCCGAGCAGGGTGGCCACCGGCCCCAGGGTGATATAGCGCTTCTCCCAGGTCAGGCGCAGGCCGAGGACCTCCTCGCCGTTCCACTGACCCTTGCAGACGATGCCGCTGTCCGGCATGGCGCCGGCGTCGGAGCCGGCCAGGGGGCCGGTGAGGGCGAAGCAGGGAATGTCCTCGCCGCGGGCCAGGCGCGGCAGGTAGTGCTGGCGCTGTTCGTCGGTGCCGTAGTGCAGCAGCAGTTCGGCCGGGCCGAGGGAGTTGGGCACCATGACCGTGGAGGCCAGGTCGCCGCTGCGGGTCGCCAGCTTCATCGCCACCTGGGAGTGGGCGTAGGCGGAGAAACCCTTGCCGCCATACTCCTTGGGAATGATCAGGGCGAAGAAGCCGTGCTGCTTGATGTGCTCCCAGGCCTTGGGCGGCAGGTCCATCTGCTGGCCGATCTCCCAGTCGCTGACCATGGCGCACAGCTCCTCGGTGGGGCCGTCGAGGAAGGCCTGCTCCTCCTCGCTGAGCCTGGCCTTGGGGTAGTCGAGCAGCTTGTTCCAGTCCGGGCGGCCGCTGAACAGCTCGCCGTCCCACCAGACGCTGCCGGCCTCGATGGCCTCGCGCTCGGTGTCCGACATGGCTGGCAATACCCGCTGGAACCAGGCGAACAGCGGCGCACTGAGCCTCTGGCGGCGTTGCTCCGCGAACAGCAGCGGCAGCAGTATGGCCAGCCACAGCAGCCAGAAAAGCGTCAGCAGCCAGCCAGGCGTGCGGCTGAAGGCGCCCATGGCGAGCAGGTAGCCGGCGGCCATGGCCAGCGCGGGGAGGGGCGCGGTGCGGCGGTGGGCCAGATAGGCCACGCCGAACACCAGTACGAGCAACCAGACGACGAGCATGCAGAATCCTCCATGACCAGGGGACGGGATTGATAGGGTGAGCTTAGCCGGCATCGGTGTGGGCGGTGACGGGCTGGCGCGTTCGAGCGGATCACGGGCAATACGCGCGAAGGGCACAGGCTATCGCCGAGAGTGACCGGCGGCGCGCCGGCAAGCTCGCCCGAAGGCAGGGGAATCCATAAAGCGGATTGATAGCTAACATCAGAAATCGTGTCTTTCTTATTGATTTCAGGGTGGTAGGGTGCATGGCTCGGCGGCCTGCGCGGACCGTGGCCCGCGTTCGAAGCCGTGCAGCTCATCGCCTGCGGCATGTGCGCTCGATCGACCACCTCAGGGCCGCGATGGCCTGGGCAACCTCGGCCGAGTGGTTGCAAATGCCCGCGTTAACCCCTATCTAAGCAATCCTCTTCATTGTGTGCGTGCCCCTCATGACTACTGCTCTGTCCATCCGGCAGCTGACCAAGACCTACGGCAATGGCTTCCAGGCCCTGCATGGCATCGACCTGGATGTGGCCGAAGGCGACTTCTTCGCCTTGCTCGGCCCCAATGGCGCCGGCAAGTCCACCACCATTGGCATCCTCTCGACCCTGGTCAACAAGAGCGGCGGTACGGTGAACGTGTTCGGCCATGACCTGGACCAGCAGCCGGCGGCGCTCAAGCGCTGCCTCGGCGTGGTGCCCCAGGAGTTCAACTTCAACCAGTTCGAGAAGGTCTTCGACATCGTCGTCACCCAGGCGGGCTACTACGGCATCCCGGCGAAGATCGCCAAGGAACGCGCCGAGCAGTACCTCAAGCAGCTGGGCCTGTGGGACAAGCGCAACGTCGCCTCGCGCGAGCTGTCCGGCGGCATGAAGCGCCGCCTGATGATCGCCCGCGCCCTGGTCCATCAGCCGCGCCTGCTGATCCTCGACGAGCCGACCGCCGGGGTGGACATCGAGTTGCGCCGTTCGATGTGGAACTTCCTCACCGAACTCAACCGCCAGGGCATCACCATCATCCTCACCACCCACTACCTGGAGGAGGCCGAGCAGCTGTGCCGCAACATCGGCATCATCGATCACGGCCGCATCGTCGAGAACACCAGCATGAAGGACCTGCTGAAGAAACTGCACGTGGAGACCTTCCTGCTCGACCTCAAGGAGTCCCAGCTGGTGCCGCCGCAGCTGGTGGGCTATCCGGCGCAGCTGGTCGACCATCACACCCTGGAGGTGCAGGTGGACAAGAGTCAGGGGGTAACCGAGCTGTTCCGCCAGCTGGCCCAGCAGCGTATCGAGGTGCTCAGCCTGCGCAACAAGACCAATCGCCTGGAGGAGCTGTTCGTCTCCCTGGTGGAGAAGAACCTGGCCAAGGAGCCGGCGCTATGAACACCGCTTACCTCAACAGCGAGCTGGCCGCCAACCTGGTGGCCCTGCGCACCATCGTCTACCGCGAGATTCGCCGCTTCACCCGCATCTGGCCGCAGACCCTGCTGCCGCCGGCGATCACCATGGTCCTGTACTTCGTCATCTTCGGTAACCTGATCGGCCGGCAGATCGGCGACATGGGCGGCTTCAGCTACATGGAGTACATCGTGCCGGGGCTGATCATGATGTCGGTGATCACCAACTCCTACGGCAACGTGGTGTCGAGCTTCTTCGGCAGCAAGTTCCAACGCAACATCGAGGAATTGCTGGTGTCGCCGGTGTCGCCGCACATCATCCTCATCGGCTTCGTGGTCGGCGGCGTGCTGCGCGGCCTGCTGGTCGGCCTGATCGTCACCCTGCTGTCGCTGTTCTTCACCAAGCTTTCGGTGCATCACCTGGGGCTGACGGTGCTGGTGGTGCTGATGACCGCGACCATCTTTTCCATGGGCGGCTTCGTCAACGCCGTGTTCGCCCGCAGCTTCGACGACATCTCGATCATCCCGACCTTCGTGCTGACGCCGCTGACCTACCTGGGCGGGGTGTTCTACTCGATCGCCCTGTTGCCGCCGTTCTGGCAGACGGTTTCGCTGGCCAACCCGATCCTGCACATGGTCAACGCCTTCCGCTACGGCATTCTCGGTGTCTCGGACATCGGCATCGGCGTGGCCATCGGCTTCATGCTGCTGGCCACGGTGGTGCTCTATACGGTGTGCATCCGTCTGCTGGTTGGCGGTCGCGGCATGCGTCAGTAGGCGCTAGATTCACCTCGGCGCGGCGGAACGCTGGCGCGCCAGGCGGGCGGCTAGACTTAGCTCTTCAGGAGTCAGGGGGCCGCCATGCCAGCCCATGTGCGTCGCTACGCCGTTGCCATCGCCCTGTCGCTGGTCGGCGCATTCAGTCAGGCCGACGAAGGCCAGGGCCCCCTGGTCGAGGTGGTGCGCCCCGAGCGCACCCTGGTGCGCGACGAACTGGTCACCTTCGGCAGCCTGCGCTCCGACGAGTCGGTGATGATCCGCCCGGAGATCGAAGGGCGTCTGGCCCGCCTGCATTTTGCCGAGGGCCAGGTGGTGGCGGCCGGCGACCTGCTGGTCAGCCTGGACGATGCCATCGCCCGCGCCGAACTGGCCCTGGCCCGGGCCAATCTGGACCTGGCGGAGAAGAGCTTTCGGCGCCTCCAGCAGCTATTCCAGCGCGGCGCCAGCAATGCCCAGGCCCGCGACGAGGCGCAGTCACGCCAGCAGGCGGCGCGGGCCGGCCTGGCCCTGGCCCAGGCGCGCCTGCACAAGACCCGGCTTCGCGCGCCCTACGATGGCGTTCTCGGCCTGCGCCAGGTCAGCCCCGGTGACTACCTCGAAGCCGGCCAGGACATCGTCAACCTGGAGGTGCTCGACCCGCTCAAACTGGATTTTCGCGTGCCGCAGAAGGCGGTCGGCAAGATCCATCCCGGCCAGGCGGTGGAGATCCGCCTCGATGCCTTCGCCGACGAGCTGTTCCACGGCACGATCAGCGCCATCAATCCGCAGCTGGACGAGGCCGGGCGCAGCCAGGCGATCCGCGCGCGCCTGAGCAACCCCGGGCTGCGCCTCAAGCCCGGGCAGTTCGTGCGGGTCACGGTGATCCTCGCCGAACGCCCGCAGGCCCTGGTGATTCCGGAGGAGGCGGTGATGCCCCTGGGCGAGCGGCTGCTGGTCAACCTGGTGGTGGACGGCAAGGTCGTACAGCGCGAGATCAGGCTCGGGCGGCGCCTGGATGGGCGCGTCGAGGTGCGCGAAGGGCTGAATGGCGATGAAACCCTGATCAGCGCCGGCTGGCACAAGGTCAGGCCGGGCATGGCGGTGCGCACCCGCGCCGCCGCGGAGGGCGCGTGAGCCTCCCGGAGCTGTGCATCCGCCGTCCGGTGCTGGCCTGCGTGCTGTCCCTGGTGCTGGTGCTGCTCGGGCTGATGGGCTATCAGCGCCTGACGGTGCGCGAGTACCCGAACATCGACGTGCCGATCGTCACCGTCAGCGTCGGCTATCCGGGGGCCAGCCCGCAGATCATGGAGTCCCAGGTGGCGCAGCCGATCGAGGATGTGCTGTCGGGCATCGAGGGGCTGGACTTCGTCAGCTCGGTCAGCCGCACGGAAAACACCCAGATCACCGCGCGGTTTCGCCTCGGCAGCGACGCCGACGTGGCGGCCAATGACGTGCGCGACCGCCTCGGTCGGGTGCGTGGGCTGCTGCCGGACGAGATCGACGAGCCGGTGGTGCAGAAGGTCGAGGCCGATGCGCAGCCGGTGATGTTCCTGGCCTTCTACAGCGAGCGCCATTCGCCGATGGCCATCACCGACCTGCTCGAACGCCTGGTCAAGGATCGCCTGCAGGTCATTCCCGGGGTCTCCGAGGTGCAGATTCGTGGCGCACGCAGCCCGGCCATGCGCATCTGGCTGGACCCAGAGCGCCTGGCCGCCCATGGCCTGACGGTGCAGGACGTGGAGGATGCCCTGCGCCGGCAGAACGTGGAGATTCCCGCCGGGCGCATCGAGTCGCGCCAGCGCGAGTTCAACCTGCTGTCGGAGACCGACCTGCGTAGCGCCGAGGCGTTCGAGCAGCTGATCCTCGACGATTCGCGCGGCTACCTGCTGCGCCTGGCCGACGTCGGTCGCGCCGAGATCGGTCCGGCCAGCACCCGCAGCGTGGTGCGCTTCAACGGTCAACCGGCGGTGGTGATCGGCATGGTCAAGCAGGCCACGGCCAATCCGCTGGACATCTCCGACGGGGTCCAGGCGGCGCTGGCGGACGTGCGCGCGCTGCTGCCCGAGGGCATGCAGATGGCCGTGGCCCACGACAGCTCGCTGTTCGTGCGCGAGTCGATCGACAACGTCTACACCACCATCTGGGAGGCGGTGGCGCTGGTCATCCTGATCATCTTCCTGTTCCTCCGCTCGCTGCGCGCCACCCTGATCCCGCTGGTGACCATCCCGGTGTCGCTGATCGGCGCCTTCGCCCTGATGGCGCTGATGGGCTTTTCCATCAACACCCTGACCCTGCTGGCCATGGTCCTGGCCATCGGCCTGGTGGTCGACGACGCCATCGTCATGCTGGAGAACATCCACCGCCACCTGGAGCGAGGGCTGTCGCCGATGCAGGCGGCCTTCAAGGGCAGCCGCGAGATCGCCTTCGCGGTCATCGCCATGACCTTGACCCTGGCCGCGGTCTATGCGCCGATCGGCTTCATGCCCGGCACCACCGGCAAGCTGTTCACCGAGTTCGCCTGGACCCTGGCCGGCGCCGTGCTGGTCTCCGGTTTCGTCGCCCTCAGCCTGTCGCCGATGATGTGCGCACGACTGCTACCGCCGCACCGGCCGAACCAACGGCATAACCGTGCCTACAACCTGATCGAGGACGGGCTGCATGGGCTGAGCCTGGGCTACCAGCACTTGCTGGCGCGCACGCTGGAGCGCTGGTGGCTGATCCTGGCGCTGCTCGCTGCGGTGCTGCTGGCCTGCCTCTGGCTGTTCGCCGGGCTCAGGTCGGAGCTGGCGCCGACCGAGGACACCGGCACCCTGATCGGCGTATTCAGCGCCCCGGAAGGCGCCACCATCGACTACACCAGCCGCTATGCGCGGCAGATCGAGGCGGTCTACGACGGCATCGCCGAGACCAATCGCCATGTGGTGATCACCGGCTTTCCCACCGTGACCCAGGGCATCTCCTTCATGAAGCTGGAGGACTGGGACCAGCGCCGGCGCAGCCAGTTCGCCATTCGCCAGGAGTTGCTGCCCAGGCTGCAGGAGATTCCCGGCATCCGCGCCTTTCCGGTCAATCGTCCGCCGCTGGGGCAGAGCGTGCGCAGCCAGCCGGTCAACCTGGTGATCCGCTCGTCCCTGGAGTTCGCCGAGCTGGAGGGCTACGTCGAGGCGCTGCTGGAGCGGGTGCGCGACTACCCGGGGCTGGAGAGCCTGGACAGCGACCTCAAGCTCAACACGCCGCAGCTCAAGGTGTCGGTCAACCGCGAGCAGGTGGTGGCGGTGGGCAGCGACGTGGCGACCATCGGCCGCAGCCTGGAGAGCCTGTTCGGCAGCCGCCAGGTGACCCGCTTCCAGCGCCTCGGCGAGCAGTACGAGGTGCTGGTGCAACTGGCCGATGTCGACCGCAGCAATCCCGCCGACCTCGACCGCGTCTACGTGCGCGGGCGCGACGGCGGCATGGTGCAGCTGTCCAACCTGATCGAGGTGCGCGAGAGCGTGGCGCCGCGCGAGCTCAATCACTTCAACCAGCTGCGCGCGGTGACCCTGAGCGCCAACGTCGGTGCCGGGCATACCCTCGGCGAGGCCCTCGAACACCTGGAGGGCGAGGCCCGCGAGCTGTTCCCGGACGGCACCCTGTTCGACTACGCCGGCACCTCGCGCGAATTCAAGGAGGCCAGCGCCGGCATCGGGTTGATCTTCGCCCTGGCCCTGGCGTTCATCTACCTGGTGCTGGCGGCGCAGTTCGAGAGCTTCATCGACCCGCTGATCATCCTGTTCAGCGTGCCGCTGTCGATGGCCGGCGCCCTGCTGGCCCTGTACCTGTTCGGCGGCACCCTGAACATCTACTCCCAGGTCGGCCTGGTGACTCTGATCGGCCTGATCACCAAGCACGGCATCCTCATCGTCGAGTTCGCCAACCAGTTGCTGCGCCGCGGCGAGGTGCTGCGCGAGGCGGTGCTGCATGCGGCGCAGCAGCGCCTGCGGCCGATCCTGATGACCACCGGGGCGATGGTCCTCGGCTCGCTGCCCCTGGCCCTGGCCGACGGCGCTGGCGCCGAGAGCCGCCAGCAGATCGGCCTGGTGATAGTCGGCGGGCTGCTGCTCGGCACCTTCTTCACCCTGCTGGTGATTCCCACCCTGTACCTGCAGCTGCGGCGCTGGCGGCCGCTGCCACGGGAAACTGTTTCAACCTGATTGTCGGCGCCTGGCCTGATTACGCACTGGCCACGCGGTTCTTCGCCGCCTGATTTAGGCGAGAGAGTGTTGAGCTCAGCTTGTCGGGAGCAGTGCTTGCCGCGGACCGATCGGAGGCAGTTTCATGAATAGCCAGGGTTATACAGTTCGCGAATGTACTTCCAGAAGCCTGCTGCTTCCGGTGTCCGCGGGGTCTGATAGCGGTACAGCAGTATCTTCAGTGACAGGCCCTCCGCTGGGGCGGGAAGGGCGATCAACTGTCCGCCTTCGAGCTCGTGTTGCACCAGGCTGGCCGGCAGCCAGGCGACGCCATACCCCTGCATGACCAGGGCCTTCAAGCCTTCGGCCAGGGCACTCTCGAAGATTGGCCGAAAGCTTAGGCCAGATGGCGTCCGCGGCAGACATTCGCGCTTGATCAGTTGCCCCATGAACGAGTCGTCCGGATAGGTCAATAGCTTCAGCGGCTGCTCGAACTGCAGTGGATGCAGGGGCTGCCCTGCTCGATCCGCGGCAGACACCAGAACGAGCTGGTCGCTGCCGACCTGAATGCAGTCGATATCGTCCCGTTCCAGTTGCGCGATAGGGCAGGCGAAACACAGGAGAAAGTCTCCGCTGCCTGAAAGAAAACTCTCAACCGCATCCAGCAAATTGCCCGCTTGAATGCGAACCAGATTGTCGCCAACCAACGACTCGACGTTCTGGATCCATTTGGGGAAGAAAGAAACGGCCAAGGTGTGCTGGGCAAAAAAATGCAGGCTCTCGCGCTGCTGGTTGTGCAGGCGCAGCTGATCTCTATTCCCATAGATTTCGCTGATCAGGTGTTTTGCTTCGTCGACGAACTCCTGGCCGACCTGGGTCAACGCCATGGGGTACTGACCGCGGTCAACCAGGCTCACGCCGAGCCAGTTCTCCAGCGCGCGAATTCGTCGGCTAAACGCAGGCTGGGTCACGTAGCGCGCGTCGGCCGCCTTGGAAAAGCTGCCGTATTCGGCCAGCGCAACAAAGTCCTTAAGCCACTTCAATTCCATATAAGCACCTTGAAAGGCCCATGGGGAAAGGGGTATGCCGAAAAGTAACCGGTGCCTGAGAATACAGCATTGGTCGCTGCCGGGGGGCTTGCATATTGTCTGACGACGTCAACGACAGCACCCTGTAAAGGAGCGACACCATGCATCTTTCCCGTTTTCCTCGCCTTCATTTCGCCCACCTGCCGACCCCTCTCGAGCCGCTGGAGAAGCTGTCCAAAGCCCTCGGTGGCCCGAACATCTGGATCAAGCGTGATGACTGCACCGGTCTGGCTGGCGGCGGCAACAAGACCCGCAAGCTGGAGTTCCTGATGGCTGACGCCGTCGAGCGCGGTGCCGATACCATCATCACCCAGGGTGCTACCCAGTCCAATCACGCCCGCCAGACTGCGGCCATTGCGACCAAGCTGGGCATGGCATGCCACATCCTGCTCGAAGATCGGACCGGCTCCAAGGCGGTGGATTACAACTACAACGGCAATGTGTTGCTGGACCAGCTGTTCGAGGCGCCGCTGCGCAAGTTCCCTGCAGGCACTGACATGAATGCCGCCATGGAAGAACTCGCCGCAGCGCTTCGTGCTGAGGGCAAGAAGCCCTACATCGTTCCAGGCGGCGGCTCCAACGAAATTGGTGCCCTGGGCTACGTCAACTGTGCGCTGGAGATGCTCAACCAGGCCAACTCTACTGGTCTGCGTATCGACAGCGTCGTGCACGGCACCGGCTCCGCCGGCACCCAGGCAGGTCTGGTCACCGGTTTCAGCGGTAGCAACAGCCTGATTCCCGTACTTGGTATTGGCGTGCGTGTGCCCCGTGAACAGCAAGAGACCAACGTGTTTCGTCTGGCTGAACGGACCGCCGAGAAGCTTGGTATTCCTGGTGCTGTCAAGCGCGAGGACGTGGTCGCCAATTGCGATTACGTCGGCGAAGGCTACGGGATTCCGGCGGCCAGCACGATCGAGGCGATCGAGATGTTTGCCCGCCATGAAGGCATCCTCCTCGATCCGGTCTATTCGGGCAAAGGCGCCGCCGGCCTCATCGACCTGATCCGCAAGGGCCACTTCAAAAAGGGCGAAAACGTGGTGTTCCTGCACACCGGTGGCAGCCAGGCGCTGTTCGGCTACCGCGAAGCCTTCGACCTGCCGCAGTACGACTGAGTCCGGAGCGGGAGTGAACAGCATGAAAGGACTGGCCGTGAGCTACGTCGATCGCCTCGGCGAATTCAAGCAGCGTTTCTTTCCGGGACTCTGTGTCGCCGTGACGATCGGCATCGCGGCGACCTTTCTCTCGCAGCGTTACGGCGCTCCGGCGATGCTGATGGGATTGCTGCTGGGACTGGCCTTCAACTTTCTCAGCGAGGAACCCAGGGTCACTCCAGGCATCGAGCTGGCAGCCAAGCAGCTGCTGCGCCTGGGGGTGGCCATGCTCGGGCTGCGCATCACCTTCTCCGATGTACTGACTCTGGGATGGCCGCCGTTGCTGATGGTGTGTTCGGCGGTGCTGTTGACCATCGGCTTCGGCATCGTCATGGCGCGAGTGCTGGGTTTCAGCAACCGTTTTGGCACGCTTACCGGCGGCTCGGTGGCCATCTGCGGCGCCTCGGCGGCGATGGCCATCAGCAGCGTCATGCCGCAGAACGAGCAAACCAAGAAGGACACGCTGTTCACGGTCATCAGCGTCACCACGCTCAGTACGCTGGCGATGGTGCTGTACCCCATGATTAGCCATCACTTGGGCCTGACCGCGGCCGAAACCGGGCTGTTCCTTGGCAGCACCATTCACGATGTCGCCCAAGTGGTGGGCGCCGGCTACAGCGTATCGAGCGACGTCGGCGACCTGAGCACTTTCGTCAAGTTGCTGCGCGTGGCCATGTTGGTACCGATCGTGCTGGTGATCGGGGTCTTCATTCGCCGCTCGATGGCCAGCCGCGGCGAGATCGGCGGCGCCGGGGTCTCCGTTCCCGGTTTCCTGATCGGCTTCGTCGCGCTGTTCACTCTGAACAGTCTGGGGTGGATTCCGCAAGTGATCGTGCAGCCAATGGCCGATAGTGCCTCTTGGTTGCTGTTGACCGCCATTGCCGCGTTGGGGGTGCGGACCTCGCTGAAAGAGATCATGACAGTCGGTCTGAAACCCGTACTGCTGGTGGTCAGCGAAACCATTTTTATCGTTGTACTGATATTGAGCTTTATCGCGATAAGTTGAGTAGAACAATTAACCAATACTGAGTTGAGGTGGATCTGATGGAGTATCTCAAGCGCGCGGCTGCAGAAGCTGAAGTAGCCCTAGAAGACGAGCGTATCCAGGCGGCTGTCAAGGACATGCTGACGAAGATCAAGCGCAATGGCGAGTCGGCAGTCCGCGAGTACGCCAAACAATTCGATAGTTGGCAGGGTGACTTTGTTCTTACTGAAGATAAAAAGCAGGCCTTGATCGCCCAGGTGCCGCAGCAAGTCAAAGACGATATCGACTTTGCCCATCGTCAGGTCAGGCGTTTTGCCGAAGCGCAGCGTGACAGCCTGAAATCCTTCGAAATTGAAACTGAAGAAGGTGTGCGCCTGGGCCAGCAAGTGCTCCCGGTTCAAGTTGCCGGCTGTTATGTTCCAGGCGGCCGCTATGCCCATGCCGCTTCTGCGCTGATGAGTGTGGCCACGGCCAAGGCTGCGGGCGTGCCCTTTATCGTCGCCTGTTCGCCTCCGCGTGGTGACAGCATCAACCCGGCCGTAGCCTATGCCATGCATGTGGCCGGCGCCGACGTGATCCTGGAGATGGGAGGCGTGCACGCTGTCGCTTCGATGGCCTTTGGCCTGTTTACCGGCCGGCCTGCGGACATCTTGGTGGGTCCGGGCAACGCCTATGTTGCCGAAGCCAAGCGCATGCTGTTTGGTGAGGTTGGGATCGATGTGTTTGCCGGCCCCACCGAGTCCGCGATCATTGCCGACAAGACCGCCGATCCAATGACCATCGCCGTCGACCTGGTGTCACAGGCCGAGCATGGTACCAACTCGCCGGTATGGCTGTTCACTGACAGCCGCGAGCTCGGGGAAAAAGTGCTCGAAATCATGCCTAAGGTCATCGCCGATATGCCCAACGCTGACGTCTGCGAGGCGGCGTGGCGCGACCATGGTGTCGTGATTCTTTGCGAGAGTCGCGAAGAAGTGGTGCAGATCAGCGATGAGTATGCCTGTGAGCACCTGCAGGTAATGACCGCGGACCTGGAGTGGTGGAAAGCCCACCTGAAAAACTACGGGTCGTTGTTTCTGGGCGAAGGCAGCACCGTAACCCACGGCGACAAATGCTCCGGCACCAACCACATCTTGCCGACCAAGAAGGCTGCACGTTACAGCGGCGGCCTGAATGTGCAGAAGTTCATGAAGGTACTCACCTACCAAGAACTCAGCGAAGAAGCCAATCTGGTATTCAGTGCCGCCGGTTCGCGTATCTCGCGTATCGAAGGTATGGAGGGTCACGCCCGTGCGTGCGACTGGCGTCTGCGCAAGTTCTATCCGAATGCCCAGTGGGATTTCGAAGTATTCGATCAACAGCGCTACGACTAACCATTTCCGCTGCCAGCTGCATTACGCCTGTTGTGGAGAAGTGTAATGACTAGATTTACCAAATCGTTTACCCAGCAGGAGCCGATTCCTGAAGAGGGAATTGAGCATGCGCTGGAAGTGATGCGCAGTGGGCGCCTGCACCGCTATAACGCAGTGGGCGATGAGTACACCGAAACGGAACTGCTCGAGCGGGAGTTCGCCGCATACACCGGAAGTAAATACTGCCTCGCCTGCGCCTCTGGTGGCTATGCCCTGCACATCGCAATGCGCGCGGTCGGGGTCAAGGCCGGCGATAAGGTGCTGTGTAATGCCTTCACCCTGGCCCCGGTTCCCGGTGCCATCCATAACGCCGGCGCAGTCCCGGTGCTGGTCGAAACCAGCGAAGATTTCACCATAGATCTGGTCGACCTCGAAGCCAAGGCAGCGCCTGACGATGTTCACTATCTGATGCTCTCTCACATGCGCGGCCATCTGGTGGATATGGATCGGCTGATGGACATCTGTGAGCGTCATGGCATCTGCGTGATCGAGGACTGCGCCCACACCATGGGCGCAACCTGGAACGGTCGTAAGAGTGGCACCTTCGGCAGGGTTGGTTGCTTCAGCACCCAGACCTACAAACACATCAACTCCGGCGAGGGCGGCCTGCTGATCACCGATGACGACGAGTTGATGGCCAGGGCGATCATGCTCTCCGGCTCCTACATGCTGTACGGCCGTCATCCGGCAGCCCCGGGTCGTGAAACCTTTGAGCGGATTCGCTTCGAGACTCCCAACTACAGCGGGCGCATGGACAATCTGCGCGCGGCGATTCTGCGACCACAGCTGCGCAACCTCGATGCGCAGTGCGGACGCTGGAACGAGTTGTATCGGGTGGTGGAGGAGGGCCTGCGCAAGATCCACGGAATCCGCGTACCGCACCGCGCCGAACCTGAGTACTTCGTCGGCAGTTCGATCCAGTTCTCCCTGCCGCAGCTCAGTGCGGAAGCGGTGTGCGGCTTCATCCAGCGCTGCGAAGAGAATGGCGTCAACATCAAGTGGTTCGGTGATGCCGACCCCAAAGGCTATACCAGCCGCTTTGACAGTTGGCAGTACTTTGACTGTACACAGCCATTGCCCAAGACCGTAAAGGTCCTGGAAACCATGTGCGATATGCGTCTGCCGCTGACGTTCGACGTCGAGGATTGCAAGACGATAGTGGCCGTCATCGCGCAGGCACTGGATTCAATACAAGGCTAAGCAGCAGTTTATCCGGCAACGGTAAACACGCGCGTGGGCCGCCAGCCTTGATGGGTGGCCCGAAAGACTCAACTTTCAACAAAGCGAGAGAATAACAATGAACCGTCTAATGAAACTGACCCACGCGTTTGCTATATCCGCAGCGATTATCGCGGCGTCGGTGCCAGCCCTGGCACAAGCCAAGACCTTCAAGCTGGGTATGGGCGACCCTCTGGATTCGGATCAAGGGGCGCTGGCCAGCCGTTTCAAGGATCTGGTCGAGTACTATTCCAAAGGCGAACTCAAGGTCACGCTGTATCCGAACGGTTCTCTGGGTTCGGAAACCGAAATGGTTCAGAACGCACGCCTCGGATCATTGGATATGGCCCTGGTGGGTATCGGTAACGTCACGCCGTTCTCCAAGGAGCTGGGCGTGTTGACCATGCCCTATGTGATGCAGAGTCACTCGGATGCGGTGGCCATGACCACCGGTGAGCTGGGCGACCGTTGGAACACGCTGGCGCAGAAGCAGGTCGGCGTCAACATCCTGGGTTGGACCTACTCGAACTTCCGTTTCCTGACCAATTCAAAACGCCCGGTCAAGAGCCTGGCTGATGTCAACGGCATGAAGGTTCGAGTTCCACAGAACCCCATCATGCTCGCCTCCTGGGAAGCATGGGGCGCAAACCCGATTGCCATGTCGTGGAATGAAACCTTTACCGCCCTGCAACAAAAGGTGGTGGACGGTCAGGACAACCCCTACATCGTCAACAACACGATGAAGTTCTATGAGGTGCAGGACTATCTCACCGAAGTGCATTACATGTATTCGTTGCAGCCGCTGATCATTGGCAACGGTACCCTGAAGAAACTGAGCGATGAGCAGCGCACTATTGTGATGCGTGCCGGACTGGAAGCTCAGCAGCATGCGTTAATGTTTCAAATTTCCGAGTCCGGCAAAGCCAAGGGAAACATGATTGCTAATGGCATCCAGGTCTCCACGCTGGAGGACGAAGACAAGTGGATTGCAATTGCCAAGGAGAAGGTCTGGCCGCAGTTTTACGAATCGATTGGCGGCAAAGAGAACTTTGATCATGTGCTGGAGCAACTGAAGTAAGACTTGGTGTTGCCACCTGCCGGTTGCTGGCAGGTGGCAATGCTCGGGATAATACTGCAGGTCGTAATACCCCGGTCTGGCAGTTAGTGAGGGGAGTGATCAAATGTTTAAGAAAATAATTAACCTGCTGGATCATGCCGAGAACTATATCTGCCAACTTCTCTTATGCGGCTTTGTCGTTCTTTTGTTTGCCCAAGTGGTGTTGCGGGTCGGTTTTAACTACGGTATTCCGTGGAGCGAAGAGCTGTCACGCTTTGCCTTTGTCTGGTTTGTTTTCTTGGGGGCTTCCTATGCGGCCCGGGTGGCGGCGCACAATCGTGTGACCTTTCATCTCAGGATGATGCCCGAAAAATTGCGCAATGGCGTTGAACTGTTCGCGGACCTGTTTTGGATTGCATTCAACACACTGATGACCATCAAAAGCATCGAGGTGATCGAGTCGATGATGGAGTTTACCTATCACTCGCCGGCGCTGGACTGGTCGATGGCCTACCTGTATTTGATATTTCCAATTTCCTTTACGCTGACATCAATCCGCATTGTTCAGGTAAATTACCTGAAGATAGTTATGGGCGTTAAATTTCACGATGTCGACGAACCGGACTTGGAGGCGCTGGAAGCTGAGGTGCTAGAAAAGAAAGAATTGCACCTCCAGGAGTCGAGCAAGGCTTCTCAAACGCGCTGAGTGTTTATTCTTTGCGGGCATACAGGAGAACAAAAATCATGGCGGCGCCCCTTATACTTTTTGGAATGTTTGGTTTTTTGCTGTTGATTGGCGCACCTATTGTGGTTGCGCTGGGCGCCTCGGCGCTCACCGTGTACCTGGCCGCGGGTGATGACTTTGTCTCCCTGGTGCAAATAGCCTGGAACGCGGTCGACTCGTTCCCGATCATGGCCTTGCCGGCCTTCATTTTGTCGGGAGCATTGATGCAGTGCGCAGGGATCTCGCGGCGCTTGGTGCATATCGCGGAAGTGCTGGCCGGGCCAATGGCGGGCGGGCTGGGTTTCTCGGCGATCCTGGCCAGTATGTTCTTTGGCGCCATCTCAGGCTCGGGGCCGGCGACCACGGCGGCCGTGGGAATGCTGATGATCCCGGCGATGGTCGACCGGGGCTACAGCAAGAGCTATTCGGCCGCATTGACCGCGTCGTCTGGCGGTCTGGGCGTGGTGATTCCGCCCAGCATCCCAATGGTTATCTACGGCGTTACCGCCAGTGAGTCCATTACCAAACTGTTCCTGGCCGGCATTCTGCCGGGCGTTCTACTCGCCATGGGGCTGATGATCGGAAATTACCTGATCAGCAAGCAAAAGGGCTATGCCTCAGGTGAAAAGCACGCCCCTGGCACTTTGGGCAAGGCTTGCAAGGATGGCATTTGGGCGATCATGGCACCGGTAGTGATTCTGGGCGGTATCTACTCCGGTCTGTTTACCCCAACCGAAGCTGCAGTGGTGTCCGTGTTCTATACGCTTTTTGTCGGCATCTTCATTCACAAGGAATTGAGTTGGAAAGGACTCAAGGAGTCGCTCAACTCCACGACCTGGCTGACGGGTCGCGTGCTGATCATCATGTTCGCCGCAACGGCGTTCGGGCGGATTCTGGTTGAAAATGACATCCCGGGGATGATCGCGCAGTCACTGCTTGACGTGACGGGTAGCTTGGTCTTGATCTGGATCATCGTCATCATCTTTCTCATCTTCGTCGGCATGTTTATGGAAACGCTGGCAACGATCATGATCGTGACGCCTGTGTTGTTACCGGTGATGGTCAGTCTCGGGGTGGACCCTATTCATTTCGGCATTGTGCTGGTTTGTTGTTGTGAGATCGGCTTCTCAACGCCTCCGCTCGGCGAGAACATGTTTATAGGCTCAAGTATTGCGAAGGTCTCGATCGAGGAGATATCGGTAAAGGCTCTGCCCTTTGTGGCGATTGAAATTCTCATCGTTCTGCTGATTGCATTCGTCCCTGAAATATCACTCTGGATTCCAGAGCTATTAGGGTACTGACGGCAGTGGCTATGCGACATTCACCCACAATAGGCAAGCGGCTTGTACGCTGATTGATTGTCGGTCCTGTCTCAGTCGGCATGAGACAGGATGCCGTAGGAAGTATCGGTCGATTTTTTCTGTTCGAGAGGCAAAAATGCGCGAAAAGATAGTTGGGATCATTGGCGGGATGGGGCCGGAGGCTACAGTAGACTTAATGCGGCGAGTCATTGAGGCAACGCCTGTTGAGGACGATGCAGACCATATCCGCATGCTCATCGACAACAATCCAAAAATACCGTCGCGGATAAAGGCGTTGATTGAGGGTACGGGGGAAAGTCCTGCACCGTGCATGGCTCAAATGGCCAAGAGCCTGCAGGGGCAAGGGGCTGATTTTCTGGTCATACCTTGTAATACCGCGCACCACTACTACTCCGAAGTGGCTGCCGAGGTCTCAGTTCCGATCATCAATTTGATCGAGTTGACCGCGCAGACGGTTCAGCGCCGGCAGCCGGGCATACGTAAGGTTGGCTTACTGGCTTCCAGCGCATTACGAATGATCGAACTTTATGAGCCCTGGTTCGGCGCGCTGAATATTGAAATTGTCTATCCGGATGCCGACAGCCAAGCGTCGATCATGCAGTTGATACGGGATGTCAAGGCTCGCCGTTGTTCCGATGCCCAGATCGAAGAATACAATGCGGCCGCGAGGCGGCTTGAAGTGCAAGGGGCGCAGTGTCTTGTGGTCGCATGTACCGAGCTTTCAGTGATCAATGAAAAACTCAGGTCAAGCATGCCGGTGTATGACGCGGCAGATATATTGGCTTCAGAAATTGTGAGGCTGGCGAAGCCCTGAATGTTGTTGTGGAGGTGCAGTTGAGCGTCGAGCAACTAGTGGCAATCAGTCCTGCATCGTACAACAAGGCTTAGCTGCTGATGCGCGATAGCGGCATTGGAGGGTGTCACTTCAAAGCGCCGGTCGCGCTAAGCAGCGATGCTCTGGCGGCCCCGGCGGTCGCCTGAAAATCTGTTGCGCACCACTTCATGCCCTTCTCCTTGTGCGTCCCTGGCAGCGACTGCTACTTGTAGCGTTCTCCGTCGATTGATCTTGCTGATGGTTTGTCTGGTGTCTTATCAGTAAGCCAGATAGGGCAATAACCGCTGTTCTGATAGTGCTGCCGTGTTCGCCTCGAGGCTGACTAGACTCGAGCCTGACTTTTCCGTCTTGCGAGGACACACAGATGAGCTTGAGCTTTTCCGGCCAGGTTGCCCTGGTCACCGGCGGCGCCGCCGGCATCGGTCGCGCCACCGCCCTGGCATTCGCCAGCGAGGGCCTCAAGGTGGTGGTTTCCGACGTCGATGTGGTGGGCGGCGAGGGCACCGTCGAGCTGATCCGCGCGGCGGGCGGCGACGCCAGCTTCAGCCGCTGCGACGTGACCCGCGACGCCGAGGTGCAGGCGCTGATGGCCTTCACCCTGGAGACCTACGGGAGCCTGGACTACGCCTTCAACAACGCGGGCATCGAGATCGAGAAGGGCAAGCTGGCCGATGGCAGCGAAGCCGAGTTCGACGCCATCATGGGGGTCAACGTCAAGGGCGTGTGGCTGTGTATGAAGCACCAGATCCCGCTGCTGCTGGCTCAGGGCGGCGGGGCCATCGTCAACACCGCCTCGGTCGCCGGCCTCGGCGCGGCGCCGAAGATGAGCATCTACTCGGCGTCCAAGCATGCGGTGATCGGCCTGAGCAAGTCGGCGGCGATCGAGTACGCGCGCAAGAACATCCGGGTCAACGCGGTGTGTCCGGCGGTGATCGATACCGACATGTTCCGCCGTGCCTATGAGGCCGATCCGAAGAAGGGCGAGTTCGCCGCCGCCATGCATCCGGTCGGGCGTATCGGCCGGGTCGAGGAGGTGGCCAGTGCGGTGCTCTACCTGTGCAGCGACCATGCGGCCTTCACCACCGGCCAGGCGCTGGCGGTGGATGGCGGTGCCACGGCGATCTGAGTCCGGCCTGCCTGGGTCGCTAAAGGCGTCGGAGCCGGCGCCTTTTCCCTCGTTGCGATAGCTGGCCGCTGCTTTGGCCGGTAAAGTCACTGCGCTATACGGCGCTGTCTGGCCAGAATCGCCCATCGAGTTTCCACTCCAGGAAGAGTACCCATGACTGCAGACCCCTTACTGACGCTGTTCCTGCCCGTTGCACTGGGCATCATCATGCTCGGCCTGGGCCTGTCGCTGAGCGTCGCCGATTTCGCCCGGGTGGTGAAATTTCCCAAGCCGGTGCTGATCGGCCTGGGCTGCCAGCTGCTGGTGCTGCCGCTGCTGTGCTTCGGCCTGACCAAGCTCTTCGGCCTGGCGCCGGCGCTGGCGGTGGGCCTGATGCTGCTGGCCGCCTCGCCCGGTGGCACCACGGCGAACCTCTACAGCCACCTGGCCCACGGCGATGTGGCGCTGAACATCACCCTGACCGCGGTCAACTCGGTGATCGCCATCCTGACCATGCCGCTGATCGTCAATCTGGCGCTGCTGCACTTCATGGCCGCCGACCAGGCCATTCCCTTGCAGTTCGGCAAGGTGCTGCAGGTGTTCGTCATCGTCCTCGGCCCGGTGGCCATCGGCATGTGGCTGCGCAGTCGCTTCGCCGGTTTTGCCGAACGCATGCAGAAACCGGTGAAGATCGCCTCGGCGTTGTTCCTGCTGCTGATCATCCTCCTGGCCCTGGTCAAGGATTGGCAGACCTTCGTCGACTATGCGCCACTGGTGGGCGGTGCGGCGCTGGCCTTCAACCTGGTCAGCCTGTCGGTCGGCTACTGGGTGCCGCGCCTGTTCAAGCTGAGCCTGCCCCAGGCCATCGCCATCGGCATGGAGATCGGCATCCACAACGGCACCCTGGCCATCGCCCTGGCCCTGAGCCCGGTGCTGCTGAACAATTCGACCATGGCCATGCCGGCGGCGATCTACAGCATCATCATGTTCTTCACTGCGGCGCTGTTCGGTTGGTGGGTCAACCGGGTCCATGGCCGGGAACTGACGGCCGAAGCCGCCTGAGCGGACACGCAGGAAAAAGGCGCCGGGAGGCGCCTTCTTTTTTGTCGCTCAGGCCTTGCGCCAGTTGAGGATGAACAGGCATAGCAGGCCGGCGACTATGCCCCAGAAGGCCGAGCCGATGGACAGTAGGGTCATGCCCGAGGCGGTGACCAGGAAGGTGATCAGCGCCGCTTCGCGCTCCTTGGGTTCGCTCATGGCCTGGGTCAGGCCGCCGATGATCGAGGCGAACAGTGCCAGGGCGGCGACCGACAGGATCAGCGCCTTGGGCAGCGCGGCGAACAGCGCCGCCAGGGTAGCGCCGAAGATCCCGGCGATGACGTAGAACACCCCGCACCAGACTGCCGCGGTGTAGCGCTTGGCCGGATCCTCGTGGGCCTCCGGGCCGGCGCAGATGGCCGCGCTGAGGGCCGCCAGGTGGATGCCGTGGGAGCCGAACGGCGCCAGCAGGATCGAGGCCAGGCCGGTGACGTTCAGCAGCGAGGAGGCCGGCACCTGGTGGTAGCCGTTGGCCCGCAGCACGGCCATGCCGGGCAGGTTCTGCGAGGCCATGGCGACGATGAACAGCGGGATGCCGATGCTGATGGCCGCCTCCCAGGAAAAGGCGGGGGTGGTCCATTCGGGCGTGGCCACCTGCAGTTCGAAGTCGGAAAAATCCAGCAGGCCGGACCAGCTGGCTAGCGCGCAGCCGACCAGCAGCGCGGCCAGCACCGCGTAGCGCGGCAGCAGGCGCTTGCCCATCAGGTAGGCCAGCAGCATGGCGATTACCAGGATGGGCTGCTGCTCGGCGGCGCCGCTGATTTCCAGGCCGATCTTGAACAGCACCCCGGCCAGCAGGGCGGCGGCGATGGAGGCGGGAATGCGGCGCATGATGCGATCGAAACTGCCGGTCAGGCCGATCAGTACGATCAATCCCGAGGCGAGGATATAGGCGCCGATCGCCTCGCCGTAGGCTACTCCCGGCAGGCTGCTGATCAGCAAGGCGGCGCCGGGGGTCGACCAGGCGATCATCACCGGCGCGCGGTAGCGCAGCGACAGGCCGATGCAGCACAGGCCCATGCCCACCGACAGGGCCCAGATCCACGAGGAAATCTGCCCGTCGGACAGCCCGGCGGCCTGGCCGGCCTGGAACATCAGCACCAGGGAACTGGTGTAGCCGGTGAGCATGGCGATGAAGCCGGCGACCACCGCCGAGGTCGAGCTGTCGGCCAGCGGGCGCAGGCGCGCCTGGGTTGCTTCGCTCATCACAGGGCTCCCTTGGCGTCGAGCAGGATAGGGTAGAGCGAGGCGACCAGCAGCAGGGCCATGCCGATATTGAAGCGGCGGAGCACGCGCGGGTCGTTCAGCCAGTTGCGCAGCAGGCTGCCGGTCACAGTCCACAGGCCGACGCTGGGGCAGTTGACCAGGGCGAACAGGGCGGCGATCAGCACCACGTTGACCAGGAAGTCCTCCTGCGGGGTGTAGGTGGTGATGGCGCCGATGGCCATCACCCAGGCCTTGGGGTTGACCCACTGGAAGGCCGCCGCCTGGAGGAAGCTGAACGGCTTGGCGCTGCGAACTCCTGTGCTGTCTGGCGCGCCGGCCTGGGCGATTTTCCAGGCCAGGTACAGCAGGTAGGCCGCACCGGCATAGCGCAGAATTCCGTACAGCGCCGGCAGCTGCTCGAACAGCTGGCCCAGGCCCAGGCCGACCGCCAGCACCAGGACCATGAAGCCCAGGCTGATGCCGAGCATGTGCGGCACGCTGCGGCGCAGGCCGAAGTTCACCCCGGAGGCGAGCAACATCATGTTGTTCGGCCCGGGGGTAATCGAGGTGACGAAGGCGAAGAGGACGAAGGCGAGCAGCAGTTCGGCGGTCATGGCGGGTACTCGTGGGCAATGACTGCAAGCCTATGCCTCGCCACCCAGGGCGTCGCGGTACAGCAAGCGCTGCGTTGACCGATACAGCTATGGGCTTTCTTGCTCTGGATCGGAACTGACCTGCCGATTGCCGCTCAAGGCCAGGTTGACCCCCAGCCAGCCCCTGACCGCCTCTTCGCCGGCCTCGGCGAAGGCGCGCTGCAGCAGCTTGGCCTGCTCGCGGCGCAGGGCCTGCTCCAGCTTGGCCCCCTCGGCGGTGATGCCGAGCAGGCGCTTGCGCTTGTCGTCCACGGCGGTGACGCTGCTGACTAGGTGCATCTCCTGCAGCTGGCGCAGCGGCGTGCTCAGGGCCTGCTTGCTCACGCCCAGATAGCCGAGCAGTTGCTTGACGCTCAGACCCGGGTATTTGGCGATGAAGAACAGGATGCGCTGGTGCACCCTGGAGAGGCCGCGGCGCGCCAGCATCTCGTCGGCCTTGGCGGTGAACGCCTGGTAGCCGAAGAAGAAGGCCTCCATGGCGGCCTGCTGAGTGGTTGGGTTTTTAAGGTCAAGCATATTGACGTATATGTGCGGGACATCGTAGTTTCGGTCAAGCAGTTTGACCCAAATTCCTCGACTTAGCACCCCGGTGACACCCATGGCCTTCTCCGAACGCGTTGCCCGCCTGAAAAGCTCCCTGATCCGTGAAATCCTCGCCGCGGCGCAGCGTCCCGAAGTCATGTCGTTCGCCGGCGGCCTGCCAGCCGAGCCCATGCTGCCCAAGGTGGAGTGGGCCGCGATGCCAGCGAGCATGGGCCAGTACGGCATGAGCGAGGGCGAGCCGGCCCTGCGCGAGGCGATCGCCGCCGAGGCCCGTGCCCTGGGCGTGCCCTGCGAGGCCAGCCAGGTGCTGGTCGTCAGTGGCTCGCAGCAGACCCTGGACCTGGCCAGTAAGCTGTTTATCGATCCGGGCACCGAGGTATTGCTCGAGGCGCCCACCTACCTGGCGGCGCTGCAGGCCTTCCAGTTGTTCGGCGCTGACTGCATTGGTGTGCCCCAGGAGGCCGACGGCCCCGAGCTTCAGGCCCTGCGTCAGCGCCTGGAACAGCACAAGCCGGCCTTCGCCTACCTGATCCCGACCTTCCAGAATCCGTCCGGCACCCGCTACAGCGAGGCCAAGCGCGAAGCGGTGGCGGCACTGCTGGACGAATTCGGCGTGACTCTGATCGAGGACGAGCCGTATCGCGAGCTGGTGTTCGACGAGGGCCAGGCCAGCCCGATCGTCAGCCGCCTGCAGAAGGCCAGCTGGATCTACACCGGCACGGTATCCAAGACCCTGTTGCCAGGCCTGCGCGTCGGCTACCTGATTGCCACCCCCGACCTGTTCCCCTATCTGTTGCGCCTGAAGCAGTCGGCCGACTTGCACACCAACCGCATCGGCCAGTGGCAGGCCCTGCAGTGGCTGGGCAGCGAGCGGTATCGCGGTCACTTGGCCGAGCTGCGCGATTTCTACCGGATTCGCCGCGATGCCATGCAGGCGTCCTTGCTGGAGCACTTCAGCGAGCTGGCCGACTGGGAGATCCCTCAGGGCGGCCTGTTCTTCTGGCTGACCCTCAAGCAGCCGCTGGATACCCGCAGCTTGCTGGGGCCGGCACTGGAGCAGAACGTTGCCTTCATGCCGGGCGAACCGTTCTTCATCGAGCCGGATCGCCATCCGGGGCACCTGCGACTGAACTTCAGCCATGTCGCACCAGAGCGCCTGGGTGAAGGGCTCAAGCGCCTGGCAGGGGTGATCCGCCAGGCCATGGCTGACCGGCAAGCCTGATCGCGAGCGGCCGCCTACCCGGCCTACCGGGCCTGGCTGCAGCGAGTCGCCAGCTATCCGCGGCCTGTAAGCATGCTTGGCTGAGCCGCGGTTCGTTCAACCGAGTCTGGCTATGCCCGGGGCGGCGAACCTAGAACCAAGTTGTCGCGGTTGAGGTCAACCCTGTTAGGCGTCATGCCTTCCGGGCGAGGGGCCGTTAATCGACGGTACTGTGGCCAGGCGCTCTTGTTACCCAGCCCGCTGCCTCATGGCCTTCAGCCATGTACAGGGCCGCCCGTCTGGATGCGCGAAACCTGCGTAACAAACAGCAGGGTCGCTTATCCAATGACTGGGGATCGGGGGAAGAAGAGGATGGCATCATGAAAACCACAATCAGTACCCTGGCGGTTGGCGGTGCGATGCTGGTACTCGCCGCCGCTATATCCGGGCAAGCAGTCAGCGCCCCTGTGCCGCAGGTCGAAGCGCAGGCTGCCATGTTGTTAGCAGAGAACGGCAGTGCGCGTCTGTTGCAATACCACAGTCAGCGGCTCGACGGATTACAAGGCATGGAAGACGAAAGTGAGCGCTTCGTGCAGATGCTCGAGCGTAAACCTACCGCTGCAGGCCCTGAATTTGAGCGTGAAGATCGTCAATCCATTACACAACCCAAGAAGCAATATCGCTCACCCATTCAGCGAGATAGGGCTGAGTACGGGTGGCACTAAGTGAAAATGTTTGCCGTTCCGGGTGCATCAGGTCGATGCCTGAGCCCCCGGCAACGGGCATGACCCTATCGTTTCGTTCCCGCAAGTAAAGTCGTCCCCGGTAGTGATCGGGGGCGCGCACTTGTGCGTTTTATAACCAAACAATCTTGATGGAGTCTCTGCCAAGACGTTAGTCTGGATCGGCGGGTGGTTTCACCGTGCCCGGGGCGGGTAGTGCGTGAGAGCTGCCAGTCGCCATTGCAGCTTGAGTAGGATTAGCCGCTCGAGCCTTATCCAGATTCAGTACCTCAACGGAATGATCTACTCGACTGAGTCCGGCTGCTGCCGGGCTCGCGGAGATCTAGCGTGTTGCTCAGACAGTTTTTGAAATCCAAGTGCGCCAGCGCCGTATGCCGAGCGATGGCGATCACCACCTTCAGCGCGGGCATGGTGTTCGGTGCGTCCGAGGCCAAGGCCAGCTGGAGCTTCGATCAGATCATGCGCAAGGCGGAAAAGCGTTACGGCCGCCAGGGGCCGGCGAAAGACCGCCTGCTGTCCTGGAACCAGCTGATCGAGGACAGCCGCTATCTTCCCGAGCGACAGCAGCTTGCCGCGGTGAATCAGTATTTCAATCGTGAGCTGCGCTTTGTCGACGATGTGGCGTTGTGGAAGCAGAGTGACTACTGGGCCACACCGATCGAGACGCTGGTGCAGGGGGCGGGCGACTGCGAGGACTTTTCCCTGGCCAAGTATTTCACCCTGCGCAAGCTCGGAGTGCCGGAGGCGCGTTTGCGCATCACCTACACCCGCGAACTGACGCGCGGCCAGGCGCACATGGTGCTCAGTTACTACGCGGAACCGGGCGGCGAGCCCTTGATTCTGGATAACCTGACCAGCAGCATGCTCCCGGCATCGCAACGACCGGACCTGCTGCTGATGTATGCCTTCGATGCCATTGGCCTCTATCGGGTCGAGAAGGACGGCCTGCGGCGTACTGGCAACACCGAGCGTCTTCCAGGCTGGCAGGCGCTGATGACCAGGATGCGCCAGGAAGGCTTCTCCCTCGAACAGGGCTAGGCGTAGCGCGCAAGCGCCGCCTCTCGTTCAGATACGCAGTTTCCCGCTTTTCAGCTGGGTGCGACGCTCGGCGGCCCGGGTCGGGCCCAGGCCGGAATGGCGATTTCTGGATGGTCGATTGCCGAGGCTGGGTCGTTGTTCGGTCAGCTATCGGCGAAGCGCTGATTCAGGTAGGCGATGATCGCCTTCGACTCATACAGCCAGGTGCTCTGGCCGCTTTCCTCGATGCGCAGGCAGGGAACCTTGATCTTGCCACCCTGCTCCAGCAGGGTCTGGCGATGCTGCGCGTCATTCTTGGCGTCGCGCAGGCTGACCGGCACGTTCAGCCTGTGCAGGGTGCGTCGGGTCTTCACGCAGAAGGGGCAGGCGTGGAACTGGTACAGCGCCAGGCCGGCGGCGGCCTGCTCGACCACGGCTTGGGCGGCCGGCGTGCGCTGCTGCTTGCGCGGGCGGCTGATGAAGTCGAGAAAGATGATCAGTTGGCCGAGGCCGATTCTGAGTGCCTTGATAAGCATCGTGCAAAGAACCCTGGGTTGAGAATAGCGGGCGCGCAGCTTACCCGAGTTTGCCGTTTCTGGCCCGAGTGCGCTGAATGGCGGCAGGCTGCGCCGGCTTTGGGCATAATTCACGCCCAACCGAATGCCGGTCGGCGATGAATGCTGTGCCTGTCCTGAGTGAGTGCCGAATGAAGCCGCAAGACCTGCGCCTGCTGGTAACCCGTGAAATGCCCTTCGGCAAGTACAAGGGGCGGCTGATTGCCGACCTGCCGGGGCACTATCTCAATTGGTTCGCGCGCGAGGGCTTTCCCGTCGGGGAAATCGGTCGCCTGCTGGCATTGATGCAGGAAATCGATCACAACGGTCTTTCGCCCCTGCTGGAGCCCCTGCGCAAGCAATCGAGTGACTAACTCGCGCGCTAAAAAAACCGGCACAGGGCCGGTTTCTTTATCACTGCCTTCAATCAGTCCTTGATCAGGCTGAGGAACTCGCTGCGGGTGGCGGCATTCTCGCGGAATTCGCCGAGCATCACCGAGGTGATCATCGAGGAGTTCTGCTTCTCCACGCCGCGCATCATCATGCACATGTGCTGGGCCTCGATCACCACGGCCACGCCGAGGGCTCCGGTGACCTCCTGGATCGCCTCGGCGATCTGCCGGCTGAGGTTCTCCTGGATCTGCAGGCGACGGGCGAACATGTCGACGATCCGCGCCACCTTGGACAGGCCGAGCACCTTGCCATCGGGGATGTAGGCCACATGGGCCTTGCCGATGAACGGCAGCAGGTGGTGTTCGCACAAGGAGTACAGCTCGACGTTCTTCACCAGCACCATTTCGCTGTTGTCGGAGCTGAACAGGGCACCGTTGGTGACTTCTTCCAGGGTTTGCTGATAACCGCGGCAAAGGTACTGCATCGCTTTGGCGGCACGCTTGGGCGTGTCGAGCAGACCTTCGCGGGAGGCGTCCTCGCCGAGTTGGCCGAGAATCGCGGTGTAATGCTGTTCCAGGGACATGGATCTACCTGTGGACCTTCAGATGGGGAGCAGAGGCGCAGGGTAGGGCGCGGCAGGCTCGCTGGCAAGGGTGGCGCGGTCGCTATTCGTCGCGGCCGTCCATCATGGTGCGCTTGAGCATTACATAGACCGCGCCTGTGCCGCCGTGCTTGGCCAGGCAGGAGGTGAAGCCGAGTACCTGCGGGTGCTGGCGCAGCCAGGTGTTGACGTGGCTCTTGATCATCGGCTTGCGGCCATCCATGCGCACCGCCTTGCCGTGGGTGACGCGCACGCAGCGAACTTCCAGCTTGGCGGCCTCGGCGAGAAATTCCCACAGGGTGTCGCGTGCCTTCTCGACGTTCATGCCGTGCAGGTCGAGGCTGCCGTCGAAAGCTATCTGGCCGAGCTTGAGCTTGCGCATCTGGCCTTCCTGGACGCCGTTGGCGGCCCAGTACAGGGGCTCTTCGGCCCCTACGTCGATGACGAACTGGTCGGACAGGCCGTCGACCTTGATTCCGTCGACGCGTTCCGTGGCGGCCTGGCGCAGGGAGTTCAGGCGGGCGCGGTCGGGCTTGGCCTTGCCGGTGTCGGCACGGTCGTGCTTGAGCGGCTTGACGCCGCGCAGCTGGGCTTGGAACAGGGAAAAATCGTCGTCTTGCATCTGGGCCTCCGCGAAGGCCGCTAGTTTAACCAAGCTAGGGCCCGCTGTGCTGCGCCGATCAGCCGCGCTTCTTCATCAGGTGCGGCGCCAGGCTCAGGTCGCTGGGGCGGCGCAGGCGCCGCCGGCACATGCGCCAGACTGCGACGCCGACCCAGAGCAGCAGCAGGCCCAAGCCCAGCAGCAGCGAGGCGGCGGCGGGCGAGTCGTTCAGCGCGCCCAGCGCCGGCGGGCGGCCCAGCAGCGTGGCCGCACCGGCCATCGCCAGCAGTACACCGAAGGCGGCGAACAGCGCGGCCAGCATGGCGGCCAGGCGCAGGCGCCAGTTGCGGTGGCTGCGCGGTCGCAGGTGGCGGGCGTTGAAACCATCGGATAACTTCATCCCGACTTCCTCTGTGGCTATCGGCGGTAGGACCGGCAGGTTACCCCCGGGTTCCGCCGATTGCCGTGCGCGGGTCGGCGGATGGCGCTGTTCGACGCCGCCGCGGGGCCGTGGGGCGCACAGGCCGGAGGCGGCGCCTCAGATCAGCGCGCTGGCCTGGGGCACCAGGGCGGCGAAGTTGTCGGCCAGGGCGATCATCTCGATGCGATGCACCTCGGCGGCGGCGATGACCTGGCCGTCCGGGGTCGGCAGATCGCGGGTGGCGCAGGCGGCGTCGACCAGGGTGCAGCGGTAGCCGTAGTCCTTGGCTGCGCGCACGGTGGTACTGATGCTCGAGTGAGTCATGAAACCGCAGATGATCAGGTCGAGGTGACCCAGCGCCTGCAGGCGCTCATGCAGATCGGTGCCGGCGAAGGCGTTCGGCAGGCGTTTTTCCACCACGGCTTCGCCGGGCAGTGGCACGACCTCCGGCAGATGCTGCCCGCGCGGGCCACGCGGATCGAGCAGGCCGCCGGGAATACCCAGGTGTTTGACGTGGACGATCGAGGTGCCGGCGTCACGTGCCGCCGACAGCAGTTTGGCGATTTCCGCGAGTGCTTCGTCCAGGCCGGGCAGCTGCAGCACGCCGCTGCGGTACTCCTCCTGGGCATCGATGATCACCAGGGTCGAATTGCTCAGATTGGCCGGCGCGTGGGCGCGGCCGGTGAGTTGGAACAGGGTTTGCGGATGAGACATGGCGGAGCTTCCTCGCTGGCGCGGACCACAGGCTTCATTGTCCTCTTCTACGGCGTCGCTGTGAACCTCTGCGCGGGGGCGCAACGAGTCGCCTGGCGGGTGGCGGCGCCCACCCCGGTGGCAATGCCACGAGGGCGGGCGCTTGCGGCCGGCGGGGTTGCACCGCATGCGGGCGTCAGTAGAGGCCGAAAACCTGGAACTGCAGGTACCAGACGCCCAGCGAGCCGAAGAAGTTGACCAGAATGGCCGGCAGGAACTTCAGGTGCACGCCGAAGCTGTAGCTCTTGTCCAGCGACATGGCCATCACCCCGGCGGCCGAACCGACCACGGTCAGCGAGCCGCCGATCCCCACCATCAGCGCGTTCAGCGCCCACTGATCCAGGCCCAGCTGCGGATTGGACATCAGCGCCGCGGCTTCCACCGGTACGTTATCCATCACCCCGGAGGCGACGCCGAGGATCATGTTCACGGCCGTCGGGCTCATCAGCTCGAACAGTTGCGAGATGTAGGTCAGCCAGCCGACGTGATTCAGCGCCGAGACCGAGGTGATGATGCCGATGAAGAACAGCAGGGCGTTCCATTCCACCTTCTGCAGCTGGTCCTGCCAGGGCAGCTCGATGCCGCGGTGCATCAGCAGCCAGGCATACAGGGCGACCATGCCCAGGGCGATGCCGATGGCGAACTCGATGCTGACCTTAAGCAGGATGTTGCACAGCACTGCGCCGACGATGGACACCAGGCCGACCACGGCCAGGCCAGCGCCGCCGGGCTTGAGCGCGGTCTCCGACTGGTCCGCCCGGTGGATCAGCTTCTCGCCATCGAGCTTGCGCAGGTAGAACAGGTGCAGGGTGGCGGCGAACAGCAGCCAGCCGATCAGCGCCGAGGGAATCAGCAGCAGCAGGCCGGCGATGCTGATCTTGCCGGCCAGTACCACCATCAGGCTGGTGGACGTGCCGAGAAACCACACACCGCTGTTGGAGGCGACCACGATATTGCACAGCGCCACATGGGTGTAGCGCTGGTGGACGGAGATGCTCTTGACCGTCTTGCCGAAGATCATCGCCGTGGTGATGTTGTTGAGGAAGGGCGAGAGCAGCGCCGACAGCGCGCCGGTGGCCCAGAACATGCCCCTGGCGCCCAGGCCCTTGCGCATCAGGTAGCCGTTCAGCGCGGTAAACACGTTCCGCTCGTTGAGCAGTTCCACCACCATCCACATGAAGGCCATGAAGGCGATCAGGCCGAACAGCTCCTCCTTGGTCTCGCTCTGGGCGTGGAGGAAATACTGGAAGCCGTTGGGGTCGGTGAGGGCGTAGTGAGCGCCAATTACGATCAAGCCGGACATCATGAACATGGCCGGCTTGAATTTATCCATCTCTAGTTGTGCTTCAAAAATGATAAGCGTCATTCCAATCAGGAATATCGCCAGCACGAGCAAGCCCGTGAGCGAGAAGGGTTCTATGACCATTTAGGGGGAGTCTCGAGGGAAGGGATAGGAAGGGTTAAAAAATCGTTTCAAATTATATCGGTGCGCCCTGGGCTTTGGCAGCGGTACTTGAGGGGCCGTGCGGCGTTTTCGTTCGGCAATGCGTCGCGGCTGAGTCGTTCGGCTAAACTGCACGCTCTTTTTTCCGGAGACAGCCTGTGACCGCCCCTTCGCCCGCCAGCAAAACCCGCCTGCGCACCCTGCGTGATTACATCCGTTGGGCGGTCAGCCGCTTCCATGGCGAAGGGCTGTTTCATGGGCATGGCACCGACAATGCCTGGGACGAGGCGCGCCAGCTGGTGCTGGGCGCTCTGCACCTGCCCTGGGAGATCGCCGACAGCTACCTCGATTGCCGCCTGGAAGACGACGAGCATGCGCTGCTGCATGACCTGCTCGAGCGGCGTATCGGCGAACGCGTGCCGACCGCCTACCTGCTGGGTGAGGCCTGGTTCTGCGGCCTGCCGTTTCTGGTCGACGAGCGCGTGCTGATCCCCCGGTCACCCATTGCCGAGTCGATCGAGCAGCGTTTTCAGCCCTGGCTGCCGGCTGAGCCGGCGCGCATCCTCGACCTGTGCACCGGCTCCGGTTGCATCGGCATCGCCTGCGCCTACGAGTTTCCCGAGGCGGAGGTGGTGTTGGCCGACCTGTCCTTCGAGGCGCTGGAGGTGGCCAATCAGAATATCGAGCGGCACGGCCTGGAGGAGCGCGTCTACACGGTGCAGGGCGACGGCTTCGCCGGTCTGCCGGGGCAGCGTTTCGACCTGATCGTTTCCAACCCGCCCTATGTGGACGCCGAGGACTTCGCCGACATGCCGGCCGAATACCAGCACGAGCCGGCGCTGGGCCTGGCCTGCGGCGACGATGGCCTGGACCTGGTGCGGCGCATGCTGGCCGAGGCCGCCGACCACCTGACCGAGCAGGGCCTGTTGATCGTCGAGGTCGGCAACAGCCAGGTGCATGTCGAGGCGCTGTACCCGGAGGTGGACTTCACCTGGCTGGAGTTCGAACGCGGCGGGCACGGCGTGTTCCTGCTGGCGGCCCGGCAGTGCCGGGAGCATCAGCCACTGTTCCGTCAGCGTCTCAAGCCCTGAGGGCGAAGGCAGCGTCGATCTAGCGCACCGACATCCAGATCAACAGTCCGGCCTGGAACAGGCTGAACGCCACCAGGCAGCCAATGGTGAAGCGCAGGTTGCTGTCCTCGCGCCTGAGGCGGTCGATGCGTTCTTCCAGCTTGCGGATCTTCACCGCCTGCTCGTGTAGCGTCTGGTCGGCCTGCTGCAGCATGGCGGCGGTTTCGAGGGTGTCGACTATCTGCACCTTGTCGACATTCCAGTCCTCATGCAGCGTGGCGACCCGCGGTGCGCCATAGAACGCCATCAGTTGCAGCGGGTCGAGGTAGTCGAGGGTGAACCCCTGGGCCAGCAGGCAGCGATCACGGCGCGCCTTGGCGTCTTCGCTGCCCACCGTCTTGGCCGGCAGCAGGCCCCCCTGGACCTGATAGTGACCACAATGCTGCTTGGCCCAGGCGATGCCCTGGGCCAGCAGGAGGCGGCCGAGGCCGCGGTTGCCCGGTTCCACCTGCAGGCCGCCTTCGGGGCCGAAGCGCACTTCCTTGTTGCGGTGGTCGATCCACACCTCCAGCAGGTTCTGTTCGGGGCGCAGGCGCTGTCCGTGCAGTTGCACCTGCAGGCGCAGCAGGCTTTGCGCCTTGCTATGGCGCACCACCCGGCCCAGTTGGGCGAAGCGCAGCGGCCGCAACCCGGTATTGCGGTCGGCCGGCAGTGGCGCCAGGCGCAGCAGGCGGAACTGCTCGGAGTCGAGATTCGCCCAGGGGTGGGGCGTTGCCTCTGTCGCCGGCGTATCGGCCGGGCGCTCGGGCGTGGGCTCCTGGGGTTGGGGCTCGGTCATGGCTGGCAATCCTGTGCGCACGGTGGAACGGGTAACCGTCTTATCGGCCGACCTTGTCCGGGCTGGAGGTCGGTACGGCGCCGGTCGGTGGAGTACAGGCAGCGTCTCCGTCGGGCGGTCGGGCCAGCGGCACTATCGGCCGGCGCCGCGGGCGTGGCAAGCCTGGGCCGCCGTCGACGGCTCCAGCTTCGAGGGTGAACTGAACCGGCGCCGCGGGTATACTCGCCGGCTTTACTGAGTGGGGCCTGGCGCGCTGTGGCGGCCGGTCCGGAGTCGATTTCCGCGGAGCCTTTTGCACATGTCCGGCAATACCTACGGCAAGCTGTTCACCGTCACCACCGCCGGCGAAAGCCATGGTCCGGCCCTGGTCGCCATCGTCGACGGCTGCCCGCCGGGGCTGGAGCTGAGCCTTGCGGACATGCAGCGCGACCTCGACCGGCGCAAGCCCGGCACCAGCCGCCACACCACCCAGCGTCAGGAAGATGACGTGGTGGAGATCCTCTCCGGGGTGTTCGAGGGCAAGACCACCGGTTGTGCCATCGGTCTGCTGATCCGCAACACCGACCAGAAGTCCAAGGACTACTCGGCCATCAAGGACCTGTTCCGCCCGGCCCATGCCGACTACAGCTACCACCACAAGTACGGCATCCGCGACTACCGTGGCGGCGGCCGCAGTTCGGCGCGCGAGACCGCCATGCGCGTGGCGGCCGGCGCCATCGCCAAGAAATACCTGGCCACCCAGGGCATCGTCGTGCGCGGCTACATGAGCCAGCTCGGCCCCATCGAGATTCCGTTCAAGAGCTGGGACAGCGTCGAGCAGAATGCCTTCTTCAGCCCAGATCCGGACAAGGTGGCGGAGCTCGAGGCCTACATGGACCAGCTGCGTCGCGACCAGGATTCGGTCGGGGCCAAGATCACCGTGGTCGCCGAGGGCGTGATGCCCGGCCTCGGCGAGCCGATCTTCGACCGCCTGGACGCCGAACTGGCCCATGCCCTGATGAGCATCAACGCGGTCAAGGGTGTGGAGATCGGCGCCGGTTTCGCCAGCGTGGCCCAGCGCGGTACCGAGCACCGTGACGAGCTGACCCCGGAGGGCTTCCTGTCCAACAACGCCGGCGGCATCCTCGGCGGCATCTCCAGCGGCCAGCCGATCATCGCCCACCTGGCGCTCAAGCCGACCTCCAGCATCACCACCCCTGGGCGCTCGATCGATATCGATGGCAACCCGGTGGAGATGATCACCAAGGGCCGCCACGACCCCTGCGTGGGCATCCGCGCCACGCCTATCGCCGAGGCGATGATGGCCATCGTGCTGATGGACCACCTGCTGCGTCACCGCGGCCAGAACGCCGGCGTCAGCGTCGCCACGCCGGTGCTGCCGCAACTGTGATGAGCGCTTGCGGCCGGGCCGTGTGCCGCACGGCCCGGTACCGGCTCCCCCGGCTGACGCCGTGTTCTGCCCCGGTGGGCCTCTGGCCATGAGTGCGCCCATGCCGTACTGGCGCCTGTCCGGCTTCTACTTCTGCTATTTCTCCCTGCTCGGCGCCGTCGCGCCGTTCCTGGCGCTGTACTTCGATCATCTGGGGTTTTCTGCCGCGCGTATCGGCGAGCTGGTGGCCATCCCCATGCTGATGCGCTGCATCGCCCCCAACCTGTGGGGCTGGCTGGGCGACTACAGCGGGCGGCGCCTGGCCATCGTGCGCTTTGGCGCGATCTGCACCCTGCTGTGCTTCGCCGGCATCTTCGTCAGCCAGAGCTATGCCTGGCTGGCGCTGATCATGGCCAGCCACGCGTTCTTCTGGCACGCGGTACTGCCGCAGTTCGAGGTGATCACCCTGGCCCATCTGCGCGAACGGGCGACCCGCTACAGCGAGATCCGCCTGTGGGGCAGCATCGGTTTCATCGTCGCGGTGGTCGGCCTGGGCAAGCTGTTCGAGTTCGTCAGCCTGGACGCCTTTCCCTGGGCCCTGGTGCTGATCATGGCCGGCATCGTCATCAGCAGCTTCTGGGTGCCCAGCGCCGAGCCGCAGATGCGCCCGAGCGACCCGGCCCTGGGCGGCTTCCTCAAGCAGCTGCGGCGCCCCGGCATTCTGGCGTTCTATTGCAGCGTCGGCCTGATGCAGCTGAGCAACGGTCCTTACTACACCTTTCTCACCCTGCACCTGGAGGCCCTGGGTTATGCGCGTGGCCTGATCGGCCAGCTCTGGGCCCTGGGCGTGGTCGCCGAGATCGTGCTGTTCCTGTTCATGGCCCGCCTGCTGGCGCGCTATTCGCTGCGCAGCGTGCTGCTTGCCAGCTTCCTGATCACCGCGCTGCGCTGGCTGCTGCTCGGCAATCTCGCCGATCACCTGGTGGTGCTGCTGTTCGCCCAGCTGATGCACGCGGCGACCTTCGGCAGCTTTCATGCCGCCGCCATCCACTTCGTCCAGCGCAGCTTCGCCGACCGCCAGCAGGGCCAGGGCCAGGCCCTCTACGCCACCCTGGCCGGGATAGGCGGCGCCCTCGGCGCGCTGTACTCCGGTTACAGTTGGAACAGCCTGGGGCCGGCCTGGACCTTTGCCATCGCCAGCCTGGTAGCCCTGGCGGCTGCCGTCATCACCGCCACCCGCTTGCAAGAGGAGAGGCCATGAGCCCGACCCGCGAACAACTCGCCCAACAGATCATCGACGCCGGCCGCTTCCTTTACGGTCGCGGCTGGTCGCCGGCCACCAGCAGCAACTATTCGGCGCGGCTGTCGGCCAGCGAGGCGTTGCTGACCGTGTCCGGCAAGCACAAGGGCGAGCTGGGGCCGGACGACGTGCTGGCCACCGATATGCAGGGGCGCAGCCTGGAGGCGGGCAAGAAGCCCTCGGCCGAGACCCTGCTGCATACCCAGCTGTACAACTGGAAACCGGAGATCGGCGCGGTGCTGCACACCCACTCGGTCAACGCCACGGTGCTGTCGCGCCTGTGCCTGAGCGAGTCGCTGGTGTTCGCCGATTACGAGTTGCAGAAGGCCTTTTCCGGCGTCACCAGCCACGAATCCCAGGTCGAGGTGCCGATCTTCGACAATGACCAGGACATCGCCCGCCTGGCGGCCAAGGTGCAGCCCTGGCTGGACGCCCATCCGGACTGCGTCGGCTACCTGATCCGCGGCCACGGCCTGTACACCTGGGGCGCGCGGATGAGCGACGCCCTGCGCCAGATCGAAGCCTTCGAGTTCCTCTTCGAATGCGAGTTGAAGGTGCGTGCCCTGCACAAAGCCTGACCCTGTCCATCCCCCTCACAGCGAGAGCCCGAGCATGAGCAGCCTGAGCGTCTACCACGAATTCTCCCCCGAACAGCCGAACAAGGTGCTGACCCACCTCGAGGACATCGCCAGCACCCTGGCCGCGGTCGGCGTGCGCTTCGAGCGCTGGCAGGCCGTGGCGCCGATCGCCCCCGGCGCCAGCCAGGACGAGGTGATCGCCGCCTATCGTCCGCAGATCGAACAGCTGATGAGCGAGCGCGGCTACGTCACGGTCGACGTGGTCAGCCTCAGCGACGATCACCCGCAGAAGGCCGAGCTGCGCGCCAAGTTCCTCGACGAACACCGCCATGCCGAGGACGAGGTGCGCTTCTTCGTCGCCGGCCGCGGCCTGTTCACCCTGCACATCGACGACTACGTGTATGCCGTGCTGTGCGAGAAGAACGACCTGATCTCGGTGCCGGCCGGGACCCGCCACTGGTTCGACATGGGCGAGCACCCGCACTTCGTGGCGATCCGCCTGTTCAACAATCCCGAGGGCTGGGTCGCCCAATTCACCGGCGAGGACATCGCCAGCCGCTTCCCGCGTCTGGACGACTGAACCGCTGCTGGCGGCGACGTCCGTCGCCGCCATTGCCGAGTCACGGGGGCTGGCGCCCTCCACCCCATGTTTGGAGTTTGCATGCCGATCAAAGCCATCCTTACCGATATCGAAGGCACCACCAGCGCGGTGAGCTTCGTCTTCGACGTGCTGTTTCCCTATGCCGCCAAGCACCTGCCGGAGTTCGTCCGGGCGCATGCCGACGAGCCGCAGGTGGCCGAGCAGTTGGCCGCGGTGCGCGCCGAAGCCGGCGAGGCCGATGCCGATGTCGAGCGCGTGATCGAGATTCTCCTCGGCTGGATCGCCGCCGATCGCAAGTCCACGTCACTCAAGGCCCTGCAGGGCATGGTCTGGGCCGAGGGCTACCGCGCCGGTCAGCTCAAGGGGCATGTCTACCCCGATGCGGTGGAGGCGCTCAAGCGCTGGAAGCAGCGGGGCTACGACCTGTACGTCTATTCCTCCGGGTCGATCCAGGCGCAGCAGCTGATCTTCGGCTGTTCCGAGGCGGGCGACCTGACGCCGCTGTTCAGCGACTATTTCGACACCACCAGCGGGCCCAAGCGTGACGCCCAGTCCTACCGCAGCATCACCCAGGCCATCGGTTGTCCGGCCGAGGAGATCGTCTTCCTTTCGGATATCGTCGAGGAACTGGACGCCGCCCGGGCAGCCGGCATGCAGACCGTCGGCCTGGCCCGCGAGGGCGGCGAGCTGGCCGGCCACGAGACCGTCGCCAGCTTCGCGCAGATCGACCTCGAGCGCCTGTGAGGCGTCGCGCGGTCGTCCTCCGGGCGGCTTGCGCGAATCGCCGGCTATCCTTCGGGGGCAACCCTCAACACAGGAGTGTCCCCATGGGTTCCACCATGAATGGCCTGCTTGGCCTGATCATCCTGGCTCTGGATATCTGGGCCATCATCAACGTGGTCAAGAGCGGCGTCGACACCGGCAAGAAGGTGCTGTGGGTGCTGTTGATCATCTTCCTGCCGGTGATCGGCCTGATCATCTGGGCGTTGGCGGGGCCGCGGGGCAACGTCAGCCTCTGACCCGTGGCGCGTGCGTTAGCGTTCCTGCTGCTTGCCTGGCTGGCTGTGCCGGGCTGGGCCCAGGCCGACCAGGCGACGGCCTGGGATGCCCTGCGCGCGGGCCGTGCCGTGCTGCTGCTGCGGCATGCCACTGCGCCGGGCATGGGCGACCCGGCGGATTTTCGTCTGGGCGACTGCGCGACCCAGCGCAACCTCGATCGGCGTGGCCGTGCCGAGGCGCGGCGCTGGGGGCAACTGCTGCGCAGCCAGGGCATCGAGCGGCCGCGCCTGTTCAGCAGCCGCTGGTGCCGGGCCCGCGACACCGCCGTGGAAATGAACCTGGGGCCCGTCGAGCCATTGCCGGCGCTGGACTCCTTCTTCGGCGATCGTTCGCGGGCGGCGGGGCAGACGGCGGAGCTGGTCGAGGCGGTCAACGGCTATATGCCCGGCACGGTCATGGTGCTGGTTTCCCACCAGGTCAATATCGCTGCGCTGACCGGCGTCTATCCGGCCTCGGGCGAGGGGCTGATTCTGGCCCGCCCGCTGCGGGTGCCGGCGCGGGTGCTGGGGCGCATCGCCCCGCCCTGATGGGCGCCGCTCAGAGCGGCCCGAACAGGGCCGGGGCGCCGCGCCTGCGTTGCCACAGGCGGCTGCCAAGCAACAGCGCCAATGACAGCGGCAGTAGCCAGGCAAACAGGCCGATGAAGGCGCCCAGTCCGGGGATGCCCAGCAGCAGGAGCAGGCTGGGTGCGCAACAGGCGCCGCCGGCCAGCAGGGCCGGCCACAGCCCGGCGCTCCAGGCGACATCCGCCCCCGTGGCGCAGGTGCGGCGCTGCCGTAACACCAGGGCGCCGTGCAGGTTGCCGGCCAGCAGCAGGCCCAGCAGTGCGGCCAGGAGCAGGTTGAGCGGGCTGAGCAGCAGCACCAGGTAACCCAGTTCGAGACTGGCCACCGCCTCGAAATGCCAGGGCGAACGCTGCGTGAGCAGGCGTTGCCATTGCCAGGGCAGGCTGGACCACCCCCAGCCAGCGGGGCCCAGGTCGAGATCGCCGATGGCGTAGAGGTAGAACAGCGCGTAGCAGCAGGCCACGCCGCCGATCAGGATCGCCCGGCTGCGCCTAACGCCCATCGAGCACCACCGTGTCGGGGTAGAAGGCGTACCAGGCGAACCACATGGCCTCGAACGCGTTGAGCGGCTCCAGCGCGTCTAGTCCGGGTGCCTGCGGACCGTCGGCCTCGAAGCGGATCTCGCGTCGATCGATCTGCACCGGTTGCTCGGCGCGAAACACCCAGCCGGTGTCCAGGCCGGGATCGTCGATGATGACGAAATGTTCGTTACCCAGCGAATGTTGAATGACCCCCTGTTCGCGCAGATGGCGCTTGTCCACGGCGACGGCGGCATGGGCGGTGCGGAAGCCGAGGATGCTGTGTTTGGCGGGGTAGCGGGGGTGCTGGTGCATCACCGGAAACATCAGCTGCGGGTCGGCATAGTAGCCCCGCAGCGGGTTGTAGCTGCCGTAGGGATCGCGCCGGTAGTTGCGTAGCGCGCCGGTGTCGCGGGTCAGTACCTGGGTCTCGGGGTGGCGGGCCTGCCAGTTGGCCCAGGTGCTCCAGAACACGCGAATTTCCTGCAGCCGCCGGCCGGTGGCGGGGCCGCTGATGGCCGCGCCGGCGATCTGCGACCACTGGCTGTCGCTGCCGCGGTCATACATCACCACATTGCTGTTGAGCAGGCGCCCGGATACGCCGAACCGGCTGTCGCCCCGCATGAAGCCGAGCGCCGTGGCGGTCAGCGGGCAATAGGTGATGCTCAGCGGCTCGCCGGCGATGCTGTCGTTGACGATCTCGTGCCACACCAGGATGCGCTGCGGGTAGGCGCGGGCCTGGCCGCGGTGATGGACGCCGAAGACAATGTCGTCGTGGCGCAGGTACTGCGCGGCCCCCGCGGCGTCGCTGAAGAGCGGCTGATCGATGGCGGGAATGCCATCCTTGCCGGGCCCACCGGACAGGGTCATGTCGGCGTAGGTCTGCGCTGTAGCCGAGAGCAGGCGCTCCGGGCCCGGTGGCGGCAATGCGACCTGGCCGGCGTAAGCCAGTGCGGTCCATAGGCTCAACAGGCCGAGCAGGGTGCCGGCTCGCCGGCATGGCGGTCGGCGCGAGCGTTGCGTGGACATCGGCGGTCACCTCCCACTTCTGCAGGGCGCGGCCATGTCAGAAGGATGAGTGTCTTCCGAACTTAGATGGCCGGCTGCCGGCGCTGTTACAGCCTGCGACCGCGCAGCCTGCCGGGCGTGACGCGCTATCGCTCAAAGCGCCAGTTGTTGCTGGGGTGCCAGTACCCCTTCGAGCTGCAGGAGCAGGGCCTTGCGCGCCAGGCCGCCGGCGTAGCCGGTGAGGCTGCCGTTGCGGCCGATCACCCGATGGCAGGGCACGACGATGGCGAGGGGGTTGGCGCCGTTGGCCGCGCCCACCGCGCGCACCGCCCTGGGTCGGGCGATCTGCGTGGCCAGCTGGCTGTAGCAGCGGGTCTGGCCGAAGGGAATCTGCTGCAGGGCCTGCCACACGGCCAGCTGGAAGGCCGTGCCCTGCGGCGTCAGACGCAGATCGAAATGCCGCCGGCGGCCGGCGAAATACTCGTCGAGCTGGCGGCAGGGCGCATCCAGCTCGGCGCCGGCCAGGCGCCAGTGTTCGCCGATCTGCCAGGGTTTTCCGTCGATCTCCAGCAGCAGTTGCTGCAGACCGCCTGCATCGCCGACCAGCAGCAGGCGACCGAGGGGGCTGGGGTGGTCGCGATAGAACATCGTTCAGCCTCCGGCATAGTCGTGCCATAGGTGCGCCGCGGCATAGGCGCGCCACGGGCGCCAGGCTTCGGCGCGGGCCTCGAGCTGCCTGGCGGCGATGCCGTCTGCGCCCCACAGCGGCGCCTTGAGCAGGCCCAGGTCGCTGGCGGGGAAGGCATCGGCCTCGCCGAAGGCGCGCAGGGCGATGTATTCGGCGGTCCAGGGGCCGATGCCGGGCAGGGCGCAGAGGCGCTCGATCAGCGCGGCACTGCCGTCGCGCAGGTCCAGGTGCAGCGCGCCGCTGGCGACCTGGGCGGCGAAGTGCTGCAGCGTCTGTACCCGCTTGCCGGGCATGCCGATGCCGTCCAGGTTGGCCTCGGCCAGTGCCTCGGCGCTGGGGAACAGGCGCTCAAGGCCGCCGTCGGTCGCTTCCTGCAGGGGCTCGCCGAGCCGCGAGACCAGGCGTGCGGCAATGGTCACCGCGGCCTTCACCGTGACCTGCTGGCCGACGATGGCGCGCACCGCCTGCTCGAACGGGTCGAAGGCGCAGGGCACGCGCAGGCCGGGATTGCGCGCCACCAGGGGCGCCAGCAGCGGGTCTTCGGCCAGGTGCGCGGCGATACGCTGTGGCTCGGCATCCAGGTCGAACATGCGCCGCACTCGGGCGGTCAGGGCCGGCAGGCAGGCCTCGGCCGAGGCGCAGTGATGCAGTTGCAGGGCAGATTGGCCGGGCACCGGGCGCACGGCGAACCAGCCGCTGACCCCGTCCAGGCGAAAGCTGCGGCGATAGCCGTCGGCGTCCAGTCGCTCGACCCCAGGCAAGGCGCGCAGGGCGTAGTGGGCGTGGAACTGTTGCCAGTGCCAGGGCGGCTGGTAGGGCAGGAGCACGGGGTGCGGAGCGGCGGCGGTCATGGGGGGCACGATAACCGCCTGGTGCACGCCTGTCAGTGCGCAAGTGACTTTCAAACACCCGAGGTTCGACCTGTCATCCTCGGCAACGTAGAATGCCCGCCTTTCTTTCAGACGGCGGGCGCCGAAAACGGTGTCCGTGCGCATTCAGACGCATTGATGAGGAATTGCCCATGAGCGATTACCAAGAGACCCTCTACGACGGCTACGGTCAGCGTTTTCGCGTGGACAAGCTGCTGCACGAGGTGCGCACCGAGCACCAGCACCTGGTGATCTTCGAGAATGCCCGCATGGGCCGGGTCATGGCCCTGGACGGCGTTATCCAGACCACCGAGGCCGACGAGTTCATCTACCACGAGATGCTCACCCACGTGCCGATCCTCGCCCATGGCCTGGCCAAGCGCGTGCTGATCATCGGCGGCGGCGACGGTGGCATGCTGCGCGAGGTGTGCAAGCACGCCAGCGTCGAGCACATCACCATGGTCGAGATCGACGGCACCGTGGTCGACATGTGCAAGGAATTCCTGCCCAACCACTCCAGCGGCGCCTTCGACGATCCGCGCCTGAACCTGGTGATCGACGACGGCATGCGCTTCGTCGCCACCTGCGCAGACAAGTTCGACGTGATCATCTCCGACTCCACCGACCCGATCGGCCCGGGCGAGGTGCTGTTCTCCGAGAACTTCTACCAGGCCTGCCGCCGCTGCCTGAGCGACGGCGGCATCCTGGTCACCCAGAACGGCACGCCCTTCATGCAGCTGTCCGAGGTGCAGACCACCGCCGGGCGCATGCGCGGCCTGTTCGCCGACTGGCACTTCTACATGGCGGCGGTGCCGACCTATATCGGCGGCAGCATGACCTTCGCCTGGGGCAGCACCGACAGCGGCCAGCGCAAGCTGTCGGCGGAGACCCTGCGCCAGCGTTTCGCCGGCAGCGGTATCGTCACCCGTTACTACAACCCGGACATTCACCTCGGCGCCTTTGCCCTGCCGCAGTACGTGCTGCAGGCGATCAACAAGCCCAGCAACGACTGAGCCGCCAGCTGATTCGAGAAAAGGACCTGCGGGTCCTTTTTCTTTGCCGGCGGCTTGCCAACGACCCACGCTATCTCGACATATTTTTCACACCCTCTTTTGCACACTCCCGCCGCTCGGTTTGCGAGCCGTTCGAAGTCGATGGGAGTCTGTACCGATGCTGCTGCGCGAAAAAATCCGCTACTGGCTGATGCTGTTTATCGGGGCCGCCCTGGTCCCGGCGGTGGCCTATCCGGCCTGGCGCCACCTGTATCCGGTGGAAGCCTGCGGCGGCTGGGGCTACCAGGTGTTCCACAGGGACATCCCGCGGGTCAGCGCCCTGGTCCGTGATGCCCAGGGCACGCTGTTCATCAGCCAGGAGTTCGACGACGGCAAGGGCACCATCCTCCGGCGCGACGCCGACGGCCGCCTGAGCACCTTGCTCGGTGGCCTGTCCAAGCCCGACGGCCTGGCGTTGCTGGGGGACGGCGTGGCCGTGAGCCAGGAGGGCGGGCGCCTGCCGGTGCTGTTGCTGCAGGGCGAGCAGGCCAGGCCGTTGTTCGAGTCGGACAGCGTCGAGGGCGTGACCAGCGATGGGCGTTACCTCTACGCCATCGAGGACCGGCGCCAGGGCCGTCTGCTGCGCTACGACCCGCTAAATGGCGAGCTGCTGACCCTGCGCGATGGCCTGGACGAAGGCGAAGCCGTCGCCGCCTGCGCCGACGGCCGGCTGTTCTACACGGAGAAGAAGCGCGGCTGGGTCAAGCAGTGGCAGGCTTCCGGCGCGGACGTCCTGGTGCAGGCCGACCTCCAGGACCCGGGCTTTCTGCTGTGCAGCGCCGACGGCCTGTGGATCACCGAGGACGCCACCCATATGGCCCGGCTGCTGCTGCTCGATCCGGCGGGACAGTTGCAGGTCGTGCTCGATCACCTGCGTTCCGCGCAGAGCATCATCGCCCTGGCGCCGGGCCGCTACCTGCTGGCCGAGCAGGGCCGCAACCGCATCCTGCAACTCGACCGCCTGCCTGCCGGATCTTGATCGCCATGACCACTGCCAACGCCCGCAGCATCCCATCGTCCCCTTCGCAGCTGGCCAGCCCCAGCATCCGCCATCATCTGCAGTTCGCCCTGTGCTGTGGCCTGGCGCTGCTCGCGCTCTACGCGCTGCTGCGGGTCGCCCTGCTGGTCTACAACCGGGAACTGATCGGTACCACGCCGGCGGCGACCTTTGCCGAGGCCTTCTACAACGGCCTGCGCTTCGACCTGCGGGTGGTGGTCTACGCCCTGGTGCCGTTGCTCTTGTCGCTGCTCAGCCTGCGCGCCATGGCGGCTCGTGGCCTGCAGCGCCTGTGGCTGACCGGCTTCGCCAGCATCACCCTGTTTCTCGGCCTCGGCGAGCTGGACTTCTACCGCGAGTTTCATCAGCGCCTGAACAGCCTGGTATTCCAGTACTTGCAGGAAGACAGCCAGACCGTGCTGAGCATGCTGTGGAACGGCTTTCCGGTGGCCCGCTACCTGCTGGCCTGGGCCTTGGCGACCTGGCTGCTGGCCAGGCTGTTCAAGGCGCTGGACCGCTTCAGCCGTCCGTCCGAGCAGCCGCCAGGGGCAGGCCGCTCGCCAAAGCCGCCGGCCTGGTACTGGCGACTCGGCGCCTTCGTCCTGTGCCTGCTGCTGGCGCTGATCGCCGCCCGCGGCCATCTGCAGCAGGGGCCGCCGCTGCGCTGGGGCGATGCCTACACCACCGATTCGATGTTCGCCAACCAGCTCGGCCTCAACGGCACCCTGACCCTGGTCTCGGCCGCCCAGGCCAGCTTCTCCTCACACCGCGACAACGCCTGGCAATCGTCGCTCCCCGAGCAGCAGGCGCTGGAGACGGTGCGCAAGCTGCTGCTGACCCCCCACGACCAGCTGGTCGACGCCAATAGCGCGGCCATGCGCCGTGATTTCACCCCGCCACAGGAGCGCACCCTAGCGGTGCGCAATGTGGTGGTAATCCTCATGGAGAGCTTCGCCGGTCACTTCGTCGGCGCCCTGGGCTCGGCGGCCAATATCACCCCGAACTTCGACAGGCTGGCGCAGGAGGGTCTGCTGTTCGACCGCTTCTTCTCCAACGGCACCCATACTCACCAGGGCATGTTCGCCACCATGGCCTGCTTCCCCAACCTGCCGGGCTTCGAGTACCTGATGCGCACGCCGGAGGGCGCGCATCAGTTCTCCGGCCTGCCGCAGCTGCTCGGCGCCCGGGGTTACGACAACCTCTACGTGTACAACGGCAATTTCCAGTGGGACAACCAGTCCGGTTTCTTCAGTAACCAGGGCATGACGAACTTCATCGGCCGCGAGGACTTCGTCGACCCGGTGTTCATGGACGCCACCTGGGGTGTGTCGGATCAGGACATGTTCGACCGCGGCGCTGCGGAGCTGGCCGGCAACTCCGGCGACAAGCCGTTCTATGCGCTGCTGCAGACCCTGTCCAACCACACGCCCTACGCGCTGCCGGAGGACCTGCCGGTGCAGCCGGTCACCGACCAGGGGGCGCTGAACGAGCACCTCACCGCCATGCGCTATGCCGACTGGGCCCTCGGCCGGTTCTTCGAGCAGGCGCGCCGGGCGCCTTACTTCAAGGACACCCTGTTCGTGGTGGTCGGCGACCATGGCTTCGGCAGCACCGAGCAGCTCACCGAAATGGACCTGTATCGCTTCAACGTGCCGCTGCTGCTGATCGGCCCGGGCGTGCAGGAAAAATTCGGCAAAACCAGCCATGTCCTCGGCACCCAGATCGACATCGTGCCGACCATCATGGGCCGCCTGGGCGGCGAGGTGCGCCACCAGTGCTGGGGCCGCGACCTGCTCAACCTGCCGGCCGGCGACCGCGGTATCGGCGTGATCAAACCCTCGGGTGGCGACCAGACCGTGGCCATCCTCACCCCCGAGCGCATCCTGATCCAGCCTAAGGGCTTCGAGCCCCGTCTGTATGCCTACCAGCTCGGCACCCAGGCCAGCGCCGAGCGGCTGCCTGGTGAGATCGATCCGCAGCTGCAGCGGGACCTCGACGCCTTCCTGCAGACGGCCACCAGGAGTCTGCTGGACAACACGGCCGGGGTGCGCGACGGCAACTGAGCGAGTCGGCCGCAGGGCTGTTCCGCGCGTCGGGCGCCGAGGCCGAGGCGGCCCCGCGGCTGGCCGCGAGCCGGCCCAGTGCCTATAACTAACCCATGGCCGATCCGCAGCCCGCGGCACCACAGGAGTCGCTTCGGGCGCGACGCTATGGCCGCTCCGCGGAGGGACACGCCCATGCCCAGCAGCCCCATACTCGAGATGATCGGCAACACGCCGATCCTGCCGCTCACCCGTCTGGACACCGGCCCCTGCGAGCTGTTCGTCAAGCTGGAAAACCAGAACCCCGGCGGTTCGATCAAGGACCGCATCGCCCTGACCATGATCGAGGCGGCCGAGCGCAGCGGCGAACTCAAGCCCGGCGGTACCATCATCGAGGCCACTGCCGGCAATACCGGCCTGGGCCTGGCCCTGGTGGCCGCGCAGAAGGGCTACCGCATGCTGCTGGTGGTGCCCGACAAGATGAGCCGCGAGAAGATCTTTCACCTCAAGGCCCTGGGCGCCGAGGTGCGCCTGACCCGCTCGGATGTCGGCAAGGGCCATCCCGAGTACTACCAGGATCTGGCACGCAGCCTCGCCGGGTCCATGCCCGGCGCCTTCTACATCGACCAGTTCAACAATCCGGCCAATGCCTGGGCCCACGAGAGCGGCACCGGCCCGGAGATCTGGCGCCAGCTCGAGCAGCGAGTCGACGCGGTGGTGGTGGGCGTCGGCTCGGGCGGCACCCTGGGCGGTCTGACGCGCTTCTTCCAGCGGGTGGCGCCGCAGGTCGAGATGGTCCTGGCCGATCCGCAAGGCTCGGTGCTGGCCGACTACGTGGAAACGGGCCAGTTCGGCGAGGCCGGCAGCTGGCTGGTGGAGGGCATCGGCGAGGACTTCGTGCCGGCGATTGCCGATTTCGCCCTGGTCAAGCGCGCCTACCGCATCAGCGACGCCGAGAGCCTGCACACCGCGCGCCAGTTGCTGCAGGAGGAGGGCGTACTGGCCGGTTCCTCGTCCGGCACCCTGCTGGCGGCCGCCCTGCGCTTCTGCCGCGAGCAGACCACGGCGAAACGGGTGCTGACCTTCGTCTGCGACAGCGGCAACAAGTACCTGTCGAAGATGTTCAACGACTACTGGATGATCGACCAGGGCCTGATCGAAAGGCCCAGGGAGGGCAACCTGCGCGACCTGATCGCCCGTCGCTACGACGAGGGCGCCACCGTCACCTGCAAGCCGGGTGAGACCCTGGCGGCGGTCTATGGGCGCATGCGTTTTCACGATATCGACCAGGTGCCGGTGATGGAGGGCGACCGGGTGGTGGGTTTGATCGACGAATGGGACCTGCTGCGCGCGGTCAAGGACGCCCCCGAGCACTTCCAGCTGCCTGTGTGCGAGGCGATGGTGACGCACCTCGAGACCCTCGACCCCGATGTGCCGCTCGAGCGCCTGTTGCAGACCTTCGATGAGGGCCATGTGGCGCTGATCGTCGAGCACGGCCGCTTTCTCGGTTTGATCACCAAGAGTGACGTGCTGAGCCTCTGGCGCCGCACCCTGCGCTGACGTCCGGCCGACCGTCCACAGGAGTCCCCATGAACGAGTTCGAAACCCTCACCGTGCATGCCGGCTACGAGCCGGACTGGACCGGCGCGGTGATGCCGCCGATCTACGCCACCTCGACGTTTCGCCAGCAGTCCCCCGGGGTGCACGCCGGCTACGAGTACGGGCGCAGCCAGAACCCGACGCGCCAGGCGCTGGAACGGGCCATCGCCGACCTGGAGGGCGGCGCCCAGGGCTTCGCCTTCGCCTCCGGGCTGGCGGCCTGCGCCACGGTGTTGGAATTACTGCCGGCGAACAGCCATCTAGTCGCGGTGGACGACCTCTATGGCGGTACCTACCGCCTGTTCGAACGGGTGCGCAAGCCCGGCGCCGGCCTGCAGATCAGCTATGTGCCGGCGGACGCCGACGCCGCCACCCTGGCCGCCGCGCTCAGGCCCGAGACCCGGATGATCTGGGTCGAGACGCCGACCAATCCGACCCTGAAACTCTGCGATCTGGCCCAGGTCGGCCGGCTGGGCCGGGAGCGCGGCATCCTCACCGTGGCCGACAATACCTTCGCCTCGCCTTACCTGCAGCGTCCGCTGGAGCACGGCTTCGACATAGTCGTGCACTCGGCGACCAAGTACCTCAATGGTCACTCGGACGTGATCGCCGGGCTGGTGGCGATTGCCGATCGCCCGGAACTGGCCGAGCAGCTGGCGTTTCTGCAGAACTCGGTGGGCGGCATTCTCGATCCCTTCTCCAGCTTCCTCTGCCTGCGCGGCATGCGTACCCTGGCCCTGCGCCTGCAGCGGCACGTCGCCAACGCCGCCGAGCTGGCGGCCTGGCTGGAGCGCCAGCCCGAGGTGACGTCGGTGCTCTATCCCGGCCTGGCCAGCCATCCGCAGCATGCGCTGGCCAGGCAGCAGATGCGCGGTTTCGGTGGGCTGATCAGTCTGTACCTGGCCGCCGATGGCGAGGGCACCCGGCGTTTCCTCGAGGCCACGACGCTCTTCACCCTGGCCGAGAGCCTCGGCGGGGTGGAGAGCCTGATCAGCCAGCCGGCGAAGATGACCCACGCCTCCATCCCCGCCGAGCGTCGTGCCCAGATCGGCATCGGTGACAACCTGGTGCGCCTGTCGGTGGGCATCGAGCACGTCGAGGATTTGCGTCGTGACCTACAGCAGGGCCTGGCGGCAGTCGCCGGTTGATCCGTTGGCAGAGGGTTCCCCGAGGTGCCGTCGGCGAGGGCGAACGGGGCCGTGCGCAGCCGCATTGGTCGATAGGCCAGCGGGTGCCGTTCCTCGGGTAACGCGAGATACCACTTGAATACCTCGGACCATGGTCCACACTTTTTCAGACCATGGTCTTATCCAAGCTAGAGGTCGGTCATCGATTCGGCCCTATGAACCGCAAATGACCCAGTAGCGGGAGAGACCCATGTCAGTGACAAAAATTTTACTTCTGATTATCTGTTCGTCGCTGCTGGCGCTGGGCGCCCATGCCAGGCCGGCGGTCGGGACGGTGGCGCTCTATTCCGATGGCTCGGTGGAGAAGCTCGTTGCTTATGACGGCAACCGTGCTGTCTGGGAGGATACCCGCAAGCGCCGCTATACCTACGGCAACAACCCTCTGTCGCTGGTTCTGGCCCGTGAAGATCTGCTGCGCCCGACGCGCAGCTACACGGTCGACGTGAAGTCCGGCGACCCTGCGCGTCTGCTCGGTGCCGCCGCCGGACGCGCTGAACATTTCGTGCTGAGACGAATCTATCGTGATGGTCGAAGGAAGCTGCGCGAGTGGCAATGCGAGTCCTTGGGCAGGGGTTCCTTTGCACTCGAGGGGCAAACGCTGGGCACCGAGCGCTATAGCTGTCTGCGCAGTTATCGCAACAGCAGCGGCTCCTCGCGCAAGGACGAGCGCCTGATCACCTATGCCCCCAGCCTGAACCTGATCGTCGCGCTGGAGCGGACCAAGACCAAGATCTATCGAAAACGCGCAAACAAGACCACTACCACGAACCGCACACTGAAGCATCTGCTAGCCCCCCAGGAAGCCAATGCCAAAAGGATCAGGCAAATCCACCGCCAATTGGCGAAGTGAGCAGGCCATGATCGATTCATCAGCGTCACTTCAGCAGCGTTTGCAGAAGGCCAAACAGAGTTATGTCACCCGCCACCTTGAGCTTTCCGCCTGTCACGCGCTGCTACCCGTTCAGCCGGTATCCCTGGGCGATCTGTTGCTCGCCCGTGTCACCAAGATCCGCCAGCACCCGCGCATCGAACTGCCTTGCGGGCGGCGTGCCAATCTGTTCGTCGACGACGAAGTGATCCTGGCGGCCGGCAACCGATACGCCACCGACCAGTTCGCCGCGACGTTGCCGACCGGCAGCAGCGCTCATCTGGTCGCCGGCGGCGGTATCGCCGCCGAGGTCGTCAGTCGTCATGCGTCGGTCAAGCCGGCAACCGAAATCGAGATCCTCGGTCTGCTGGCGGATGAGCAGCAGCAGGTCCTCAATCTCGGTCGCTTCGTCACCCTGGCGGACGCACCGGATCAGTTGGCAGCGGGCGGCATGCGCATCTTGCTGGTGGTCGGCACGGGCATGAACAGTGGCAAGACCACCTTGGCCACTGCCCTGGTCTCCACCCTCAGTCGCCAGGCTTGCCGAGTGGTGGCGGCCAAGCTGACCGGCACCGGCTCGGGACCCGACGTCTGGCGCTTCCGCGATGCCGGGGCGATCGCCGCCTACGACTTTACCGATGCGGGGCTGCCGGGGACCTGGAAGCAGCCGACCGAGCGCCTCTTCACTATCGCCAGGCAGATCATCAACGTGTCCTGCACCCACGAGGCGCAATACCTGGTGATCGAGTTGGCCGATGGCATCTTGCAGGAGGAAACCAAGGCTCTGATCGAGCATCAGGGCTTCATGTCCCTGTGCGATGGCTGCTTCGTCGCCGCCGATTGCGCGCCAGGTGCGCTGATGCTGGTCCAGCAGCTGGCGTCGAGCAGGGTCCCGGTGCTGGCGATCAGCGGAACCCTGACCAGGGCGCCTCTGCTCATTGAGGAGGTCCGCCATTACACGGGCTTGCCCACTCTCACCCTGGAGCAGATCTACGACCCGCGCACAGTGGATATCGTCCTTGGGGAACTGAGTCCGGTGCGATGAGCAGGCTGGCCGAGGTCACCGGTAATCGGCGCTGGTTGGGCCTGGTCGGGCTGAGCCTGATCGGCATGCTGCAGTCCCTCTCGCTGCTGTTCTTCATCATGCAGATCCGCAACCGGATAATGGCGCAGGACGGCCCGTTCCTCGAGGGCTTGCTGCTGCTCGTGCCCCTGGTGTTCTTGCTGTCGGCCGGCCGCTTCATGGAACGGACGGTGGCGGAAAAGTTGGCCCAGAGCTATGTCCACGAGGTCCGCACGCAGATCTTCGAGCATTTCCTCTGCCTGCCCACCGCGGACGCCTTGCGCGTCGGACGGGGTACCCTGCTGATGCGCCTGACCGGCGACCTGCTGGCGCTGCGTAACTGGTTGGTCGAGGGGGTGGCGCGTCTTACGGTGTTGACTGTCTGGCTGTCGGTGGCGCTGGTCACCTTGCTGGTGCTCGATCCGCTGCTGGTCGCGGTGCTCGGCGGCCTGGCGGTCGCCGCCGTGCCGATCTACTGGCTGGGCGGGCGATATTTCTACGACGCCAGCAGCAATACGCGCAAGCATCGTTCGCGGTTGATGAACTATATGAGCCAGCGCATTGCCGCCGTGACGCTGATTCAATCGGTGAATCAGGCCGGTCGCGAGGCGCGGCGTTTTCGCCGGCTGAGCAACGACATGCACCGCTGGCAGCTCAAGCGCGCACAAGGCGGCGGTTGGCTGCGGGCCGGCACCGAGTTTATCAGCCTGACCCTGGTGGGCTTGCTGGCATTGGTAGGGCACAGTCGTGTGCTTAGCGGCCACTTGTCGGCGGATGAGTTCGTCATGGTGATCATCGTCTCCCTCTACATGTTGCCGCAGATGCGCCGTCTCGGGCGAATCTACGAATACTGGACCCAGTACCAGCTGGCGTGCTTCAAGCTGCAGCGGTTTCTGCGTCGGAGCCCAGTTGCCTCAGGCGGGCGCCGGCTCAAGTTGCCCGTCGGCGCGCCGGTTTCCGTCACACTGTCCATCGCTGCGAAGGGGGGCGCCGAGCGCCGGTTGTCTGCGCCTGGCGGCGCACGGGTGCTGCTCTCGGGCGCCTCGGGGAGCGGCAAGAGCCGCCTGCTGCGTGCGATGGCCGGCATCGAACCCATGCCTGGACTGAGCGGCAGTCTCGATGCGATTTCCCTGGATGAGCTGGCCGCGAGCGAGCGGCAGCGACGCATCGTCCTGATCGGTGAGCCGGCGACCTTCTGGCATACCTCCATTCGGGAGAACCTGATTTATGGCATGCGCCGGGGTGAGCAGCCGGACATCGAGCAGGTCATTGACCTCTGCGGTTTGCGCAGCCTGGCCGATAGATTGCCCAACGGCCTGGATAGCCGCCTGGGCGCCAAGGGAATCCAGCTGTCGAGCGCGGAAGAGTTCAGGTTGATGCTTGCGCGCGGTTTGCTGAGGCGTCCCTCGTTGCTGCTTATCGATCACGCCTCGGTGTCGAGTGATTCGACGATCGATGAGCTGCTGGCCAAGGTCAGCAGCATCTTTCCCGGAACCATGATTGTCGCCCGTTCCGACGCGAGCAAGCCGCAGTGGGCGACCAAGCACTGGACCCTGTCTGCGCCGCCTCTCGGTGTTGTGGAGCCGATTCCGACGACGGTGCGGACCGCCAACGGGGAGACTCACCATGAAAACAGCTGAGCTCTACAGCACGCGTGAACTGTCGGCATGGCTCTATGAGCCGGCCACGCTGAGGGACACCAACCGCTTGTTCGTCTGCGTTCACGGCATCTCGCGCAACGCCCGCCAGCAGCAGGAGGCCTTCAGGGCGACGGCCGATGAACTGGGGGTGCGCCTGTTGGCCCCGGAGTTCAGCCACGACCGCTTTCCTGGCTACCAGCGCTTGGACAATGGACTCGGATTGACCCGCGCCGACCTTGCCTTCAACCGCATGCTGATGAGCTTGGGCAGTGACCTGCGGGTGCTGGGTTGGACGCTGGACATGTTTGGCTACTCGGGCGGTGCGCAGTTCTGTCACCGTTATGCGCTCTGTTATCCCGCGCGCATCCGCAGCCTCGTGCTCACCGGCGCCGGTTGGTACACCTTTCCCGACCGCGCGGTGAAGTACCCGCGCGGGTTGGCCAACTGGCCATCCGTGCTGCCGGGGCCGGCCGCGATAGAGACGATGACCAGGATTCCCACGCTGGTGCTGGTCGGCGATCGCGATACGCTGCGCGATGCCAGCCTGCGCAAGGGCGAGCGCATCGACAAGCAGCAGGGCCGCAATCGCCTGGTCAGGGCGCACAAGTGGGTCGAGAGCTGGCGACAACTGGGCCACGTAGCCACGCTCGAACTGGCGGAATTGCAGGGTGGCGAGCACGATTTCGCCCTGTGCGCCGAGCAGACCGACATGCTGCAAAGAGTTTCCCGCTTCCTGGCGCGGCCAGAAGGAAATTGAGGATATGAAAACACTATTGATGAGTTCCCTTGGCGCGATCCTGCTCGCCGGTTGCACGACCCTGGCCGTTCCCAGCAAGGACGCTCCGCAGTTGCTCGACGCCAGGCAGGTAACCGCCGCCTTTTCCGGCAACACCGTGCGCTCCTACAACCGCTCGCGGAAAATCAATACCTATACCTATTACGCTCCAGACGGCAGCGTGCTGCAGGAACGCTTCTGGGAGGTCCGCAAGGGGCGTTGGCAGGTCATGCCCGATGGCCAGATCTGCCTGGTCTTCAAGAAGAAATCCTGCCGTTTCATTGGTCGGGTCGGCGACAAGCTGTACAAGTACCGGCGCAGCTCCACCGGGCAGTTGAAGCCGATCATTCGCTACTCCGACTTCACCGCGGGCAACTACGTCGGCTTGTAGGCGACGAGCCAGCCTTGCCGGCGTAGCGGTTCCAGGCGGATCGCTTGCTCTCGTGGGCGCGTCTGGCTGACGCCCACAGCGTGGCGGGACTATACCTAGAACTGTGCGAGCTGACCCTGGCAGCGGATTGCGCCGCTGCTCCATGCTGCCGTCTAACTCAACCTGGCGCTCGGCCCTGCGGACTCGCTCCATCCCGCGTCGGGCGTTGATCGTGCAGAGCCTGCGAGGTGGCCGAGTGGACAATATCCTGATCACCGGCGCCGCTTCGGGCATCGGCGCCGCCACGGCCCGGTTGTTCCATTCCCGCGGCTGGACGGTCGGCCTGCTTGACATCAATCACCATGATCTGGCCGAGCTGGCGAGCGAGTTGGGTGGCGTCTGGCACGCCGAACTGGATGTGGCCGACCCGGATGCGGCGCAGCTGGCGCTGGCGGATTTCTGCGCCATGCATGACGGGCAGTTGCGGCTGCTGTTCAACTGCGCGGGGCTGATGTGCTGCGGTTACTTCGAGGAAATTCCCCAGGCCGAGCAGATGCGGATGCTGCAGGTCAATGTGCTCGGCGTACTCAACATGAGTCATGCGGCCTTCCCCTACCTCAAGGACACCAGCAATGCCCAGGTGATCAACATGGGCTCGGCCTCCGCAATCTACGGCGTGCCGCACCTGGCCAGCTACTCGGCGTCGAAGTTCGCCGTGCGCGGTCTGACCGAGGCGCTGGAGCTGGAGTGGCTCCGGCATGGCATCCGGGTTGGCGACCTGATGCCGCCCTTCGTCGCCACGCCGATGCTCGCCAGCCAGCATTTCGACGCGCCGGTGATGCGCCGTCTGGGCGTCAGGCTGCAGGCCCGGGATGTCGCCGAGGCCGTCTGGCAGCAGGCCCAGGGGGCTGCGGTGCATCGCCCGGTCGGTCTGCGCTTCCGGCTGCTGTACTGGGCCGCGCAGCTCGCGCCGGCCTGGATCAATCGGCGGATCATGGGCCGGCTCAGCCGCGAGTAGCCTGGGCGGCCACCGGTTACCGGCGCGCCGCCGGTCGCCACCGAAACTTTTCGTGATGGGTTGCCACAGCAAAGTTGTCCGGCTCGCGCTACCCTGCAATAGACGGCTCTGAATCATTCGATCTGAATGGCGCAACGTCGACCAGCCCTGGCTTCAGGTCTGGCTTATGACACATCAAGCAGCACTTGCTTGATTCTCGGGCGGCACCTTCGGGTGTCGCGACACCGCCGCAGTAAAGACGGTTGCAATGGGAAAGCGGTTAATCCATCCATCGCCTGAGGAGATCACTTCATGAGCACAGCCTTGCACGATGATGTCAGCAGCGGAGTATTACGGCGGATGAAGGAGGGCGGTTTCGACTTCGCCAGCTTCCATCCAATCGAGTTCTACGCCATTTTCCCGGACGAGGAGCGGGCCCGTATGGCGACCAGGAACTTTCGTGGAGAGTCCTTGCATGCCCTGGTGACCGAGCGCGATGACGGCGCCTGGCACCTGCAGGTGAGCAAGGTGATGTATGCGACCCATGCCGGTATCGGCGACTTCGAGCATGATCTGGAGTCGGTGGTGGTACCCCTTGGCGGCACCCTGGATGGCTGGGGGGTGACGCAGGAGGTCAAGGCTTCACGGCCTTGATCGCCGGCCTGCAGCAGTCCCTCATCGGCTCTCGGCCGGTGAGGGCGCGAGCCGCCTCGCCCATGCCTGAACCGACCCTGCGGCACACCCTGTGCGCTTTCGCGGGGCTTGCAGCCGACGACCGTCGTCGCGCCGGCCGGCGGCGCACTGGCGAATGCCTATACTGAACGTTAGTGATTTCTGATCGTGGCGCTTAATGCCGCGTCTTGGGGCGCGTTGAGCACGATTGTTCGCCCTGCTGTGCCGTCTTGGTGCGGGTAACTACCATCAGCTGCCTATCAGATTGATCTTTCAGGGATAAGCCTGATGGCTCGGGCTTTGCAACGCTCTAGTGCATCCGGGGGCAAGGAGTACGGCATGGCGCGAACTTACTACGATGAGATGTACCTGGCGAACGGCGAGTGCCGGGAGCACTACCGCGAGTTCACCCGCTGGCTGGCCGAAACGCCCAAGGACTCCCTGGCCCAGCGGCGGCGCGAGGCCGACCTGTTGTTCCACCGTGCCGGCATCACCTTCACCCTCTACGGCGATGACCAGGGCACCGAGCGGCTGATTCCCTTCGACATCATTCCGCGCAGCATTCCGGCGAGCGAGTGGCGCATGGTCGAGCGCGGCTGCATCCAGCGGGTGCAGGCGCTGAACATGTTTCTCGCCGACCTCTACCATGACCAGCGCATCCTCAAGGCCGGCATCATCCCGGCCGAGCAGGTGCTGACCAACGAGGGCTATCAGATGGCGATGCAGGGGCTCGACCTGCATCGTGACATCTACGCCCATATCGCCGGCGTCGACCTGGTACGCGACGGCGATGGCAGCTATTACGTGCTGGAGGACAACCTGCGCACGCCCAGCGGTGTCAGCTATATGCTCGAGGACCGCAAGATGATGATGCGGCTGTTCCCCGAGCTGTTCTCCGCGCAGCGGGTGGCGCCGATCAATCACTACCCGAGCCTGTTGCTCGATACCCTGAAGAGCTCCAGCGAGCTGGATAATCCCACCGTGGTGGTGCTGACCCCCGGGCGTTTCAACAGCGCCTATTTCGAGCACGCGTTTCTCGCCCGCGAGATGGGCGTTGAGCTGGTCGAGGGCGCCGACCTGCTGGTGCGCGACGACAAGCTGTATATGCGCACCACCTCGGGGGCCAAGCAGGTGGACGTGGTCTACCGGCGCATCGACGATGCCTACCTCGATCCACTGGCCTTCAACCCGGACTCCATGCTCGGCGTGCCGGGGCTGCTGTCGACCTACCGCTCCGGCAACGTGGTGCTGGCCAACGCCATTGGCACCGGGGTGGCGGACGACAAGTCGATCTACCCCTATGTCGACGAGATGATCCGTTTCTACCTGGACGAGGACGCCATTCTCAAGAATGTGCCGACCTGGCAATGCCGCAAGCCCGAGGAACTGTCCCATGTACTGGCCAACCTGCCCGAGCTGGTGGTCAAGGAAACCCAGGGCTCGGGTGGCTACGGCATGCTGGTCGGGCCGGCGGCGAGCAAGGCGGAGATCGAGGATTTCCGCGCTCGCCTGATCGCCAGGCCGGAGGCCTACATCGCCCAGCCAACCCTGTCGCTGTCGACCTGCCCGACCTTCGTCGAGAACGGCATCGCCCCGCGCCACATCGACCTGCGGCCGTTTGTCCTGTCCGGTCGCGAAACTCGCCTGGTGCCAGGCGGCCTGACCCGTGTGGCATTGCGCGAAGGCTCGCTGGTGGTCAACTCGTCGCAAGGCGGCGGGACCAAGGACACCTGGGTAGTGGAGGATTAATCATGCTGTCGAGAACCGCCTCCGATCTGTACTGGATGTCCCGTTATCTGGAGCGTGCCGAGAACCTCGCGCGCATGCTCGACGTCAGCTATTCGCTGTCGCTGATGCCGCAGGACGGTAGCGGCGACGGCCTGGACGAACTGGCCATGCCATTGCTGATCACCGGCACCCTGGACGAGTACCTGGAGCGTCATGGGCAGATGCATGCCGAGCGCATGCTGAACTTCTTCGCCCTGGATGCCGACAACCCGGCGAGCATCTATTGCTGCCTGCAGGCCGCGCGCACCAATGCGCATGCCGTCCGCGGCCGCATCACCGGCGACATGTGGGAGAACATCAACGCCACCTGGCTGGAGATTCGCGGCATCTCCGAACAGGGCTTGGGGCGCTTCGGCATCAGCCGCTTCTGCGAGTGGGTCAAGGAGCGCTCGCACCTGTTCCGCGGCGCCACTTTCGGCACCATCATGCGGGGCGATCCCTACCGTTTCATTCGCCTGGGCATCTTCATCGAGCGCGCCGACAACACCCTGCGCCTGCTCGATGCCCGCTACGAGTTGCTCGGCGAGGACATCGACGAAATCGACGGTCGTCCGGCGCGCAGCTATTACCAGTGGACCGCCTTGCTCAGGGCGCTGTCGTCCTTCGAGGCCTTCGCCGAGATCTACCGCGGCTCGCCCGGGGCGCGCAAGGTCTCCGAACTGTTGCTGCTGCGCCCGGAGGTGCCGCGCTCGCTGCGCGCCTGCCTGGAGGAGCTCAATCTGATGCTCGCCAACCTGCCCGGCGAAAACGGCCGCCCGGCCCAGCGCCTGGCCGCCGAGCTGGAGGCGCGCCTGCGCTATACCGGCATCAACGAAATTCTCGATGAGGGGCTGCATGCCTGGCTCACCGAATCCATCCAGCAGGTTCGCCTGCTGGGCCAAGCCATCCAAACGTCATACCTGGAGGTAGCATGAGACTGTCGATTAGCCATGACACCACCTACCACTACGAGGACCAGGTGCGCGCGAGCATCCAGTACCTGCGCGTGACCCCCCATGACAGCGAGCGCCAGCATGTGATCAGTTGGCAGCTCAAGCTGCCTCATCCGGTCCGCGCGCAACTCGACCCTTTTGGCAATATCCTGCATGTGCTGACCCTGGACGAGCCCCATGACACCGTGGTGATCGGCGCTCACGGGGAGGTAGAGATCGACGAGCACCGCGAAGCGGAGCACGAGGATCTTTCCGCTTTGCCGTTCCTGCGCAGCACCAGCCTGACCTCGGCGGACGAGGCGATGCGTGAGTTCGCCGTGCAGCACTGCCAGCAGCGTCGCGACCGCGCAGCGCTGATCGACCTGATGCACGCATTGAACGCGCATATCAGCTACCTGCCGGGCAGCACCGAGACAGGGACCAGCGCCGCCGAAGCCTTCGCCGGGCGCCAGGGAGTCTGCCAGGATCAGGCCCACGCCTTTCTCGCCTGCGCCCGCAGCCTGGGGATTCCGGCACGCTACGTTTCCGGCTACCTGTTCACCGGTGACGACGAGCAGCTGGCCAGTCATGCCTGGGCCGAAGCCTGGCTGGACGACGCCTGGTACAGTTTCGACGTGACCAACTGCCTGGCCATCGCCGAGCGGCATCTGAAGCTGGCCGTGGGCCTGGACTACCTGGACGCCTGCCCGGTACGCGGCGTGCGTCGCGGTGGTGGCGGTGAGCAGATGAACGCGAAGCTGGCCGCTCTACCGCAGTTGCGTGCCCGGGCCCAGTGACGGCTACGTGGTCATGTCTGCGCCGCTATGCCCGGGGCGGCGGCGCCATTGCTGGCGTTGCAGCGCCTGGTCGGGTCCGCGCAGTCACGGGTTAAGGGGCTTTCACCTTGCGTTGCGCCATATGCCGCAGGTAGTCGAGCAACTGGGCCAGTTCGCTGTCGCTCAGCTGGGCCTGGTCGAATCCCGGCATCCGTCCCTGGGGCCAGCGCCGCAGGCTTTGCGGATTGCGGATGTAGCGGGCGAGGAAGTCGCCGGCGAAATATTCGGTGGGGTTGTGTGGAATGTTCAGGTCGGGGCCGAACCTGGAATCGCCCGCGCCGTTCAGCCGATGGCAGGCCATGCAGTGCTTCTGGTACTGGGCGAAGCCCGCGTTGATCTGCTTGCCGGCGTTGCGGGCCGGTAGTAGCTGTGGAAAGCGCTGTGCGAGCGGCGCCAGTCTGCGGATCTGGGCGATGCGGAACGGCCATTGCTCCGGGCCGATGCGAGCGGCCGCGGGGTTTGTCCAGACCAGGTAGAAGGGCCCTGCGCTGGGCTTGTTCGGCGCCAGCGGCGGCCAGGGTCGAGCCGGATCCTCCACCGCCAGCCAGGCTACGGCGCCGCTCGAGCCGAGCAGTAACGCGGCCGGCAGTTCGGCGGCAAAGCCGTCGCTGGCTACCGCCTGCAGATGATCTTCCACGCCAACCCCTTGCAGCAGCGCAGCCAGTGGCACGGCCCGGTAGCTCATGCTGCGTTTGTAGCTGACGTCCTCGCCGACTTCGATGCGTTGTGCCCGCGGATGGGCGAGCAGCTCGGCGCTGCTCCAGTCGCGGCTGCCTGGGCCAATGTCCAGGCGCAGGTCGGCGCCCTGCACGCTGGCGCTCAGTACCATCAGGGCGATTATCAGTCCACGCATGTTCGTTTCTGCCGCTGGTCGAAAGGTCGGTGATGCCGGCCGTTTCGTGCCGCGATGGGCGTGCACGAATACGGAGGCCGGGGCCCAAGGCCCACAGCCGCCGATTCTAACGTGACAGGGTGGTATCCCGCTTTTCGCTGTGCGTAACGCGCTACGGCGACGCCCGGCGCCAGGGATGGTGGCGGGTCAGCTGACCAGACGGGTCAAGTTGGGGAGGATCAGGATAACGGTGGTGGCAAAGACGATCAGGCTTGCTTGCCGAAACTTGGGTTGTCTGAACATGGCCATCTGCCTTGTATTTATTGTTGGAGTGGCGTCGGGTGCCTGTTCGCCAGGCATCCTAGGCTACGGCGTCACACCAGGTGTGGACTGACATCCCGCCCCGGCAATACCCGGCGGCGGTCCTTGGCATGTGTCGATCACTGCATTCCAGCTCCTGTAACTCTAGGGGGCGCATCAGGTTTTTATTAGATGACTTGGTTTCAATAACCATGCTGCTTGGAACATCGGGTTATCGGGGATGATTCACTCCACTGCGCCGGGCCTTGAGCCAGACGCTCCACGCTGGGCCGTGCCGGTATAGGGCCAGTAGCCGACCGTTTGTCTGAACGGAGTGGTCAATGGCCCTGAGCATTTAGGTCATTGAGCCTGGCGGGGCCAGGGGTATGGTAGAGCGGATCAGCGATGGCAGCGCCCGGCGAAGAGCGACGGGGCCCTGCCGTTATCCAGCCCCAGGGAGGTCCGAGGACACCATGACCGAAGCATTCATTTTCGATGCACTGCGCACGCCCCGTGGCAAAGGCAAGAAGGACGGGGCGTTGTACAGCGTCAAGCCGGTCAGCCTGGTCGCCGGCCTGCTGAGAGCGCTGCAGCGGCGCAATGGCTTGGACACCAGCCAGGTCGATGACGTCGTCCTTGGCTGTGTCACCCCGGTGGGCGATCAGGGGGCCGACATCGCCAAGACCGCGGCCATGCTCGCGGACTGGGACGTCAGCGTCAGCGGCGTGCAGCTCAACCGCTTCTGCGCCTCGGGTCTGGAGGCGGTGAACATCGGGGCGATGAAGGTACGCTCGGGCTTCGAGGACCTGGTGGTGGTTGGGGGCGTGGAGTCCATGTCGCGCGTGCCCATGGGCTCGGACGGCGGTGCCTGGGCGATGGACCCGGAAACCAATCTGCACAGCCAGTTCGTCCCGCAGGGCATCGGCGCCGACCTGATCGCCACCCTGGAGGGCTTCAGCCGCGCCGATGTCGACGCCTTTGCCCTGCGCTCGCAGCAGAAGGCCGCGCGCGCCAGCGCCGATGGTTCGTTCAGCAAGTCCCTGGTGCCGGTCTGCGACCAGAATGGCATTGTCCTGCTCGAACATGACGAGTTCATTCGCGGCGACTCGACCCTGGCGGGACTGGGCAAGCTCAAGCCGAGCTTCGAGATGATGGGCCAGATGGGTTTCGACGCCACGGCCCTGCGTGTCTACAGCCAGGTCGAGCGCATCGACCACGTGCATACCCCGGGTAACAGTTCGGGCATCGTCGATGGGGCCGCGCTGATGCTCATCGGCTCCGCCGCCAAGGGGCAGGAACTGGGCCTCAAGCCCCGCGCACGCATCGTCGCCAGTGCGGTGACCGGTACCGATCCGACCATCATGCTCACCGGCCCGGCGCCGGCTACCCGCAAGGCGCTGGCCAAGGCGGGGCTCAAGGTGGAGGACATCGACCTGTTCGAGGTCAACGAGGCCTTCGCCTCGGTGGTGCTGAAATTCATGAAGGACATGGGCCTGAGCGAAGAGCGGGTCAACGTCAACGGCGGCTCCATCGCCATGGGGCACCCGCTGGGCGCCACCGGTTGCGCCATCCTCGGCACCCTGCTCGACGAACTGGAAGCGCGCCAGCTGCGCTATGGCCTGGCCACCCTCTGTGTCGGCGGCGGCATGGGCATCGCCACCATCATCGAACGGACCTAAGGAGTCTTCATCGGCCACTGCGCGCGACCCTGCAGCGTTGAGAGTCGAGCGGTAATGCGCATCTACAGCCCGTAGCCTGCGCTTGCCCCTCGACTGTCGCCTCGCCTGATCCGCGATTCTGACGCCTGTGAAGAGCTCCCCAACTGACTTGGGGTTGAAAGAAATGACTGACGCCATTCGTTACGAAAAGGGCCCGGACAATATCGTTGTCCTGACCATGGACATGCCAGGGCAAAGCGCCAACACCATGAACGCGGCGTATCGCGAGGCCATGGGCCAGGTGATCGAGCGCCTGGAGGCCGAGCGCGACGCCATTGCCGGCGTGATCATCAGCTCGGCGAAGAAGACTTTCTTCGCCGGTGGCGATCTCAATGAGCTGATCAAGGTTGGCAAGGCCGACGCCAAGGACTTCTACCAGATGATCCTGCGGATCAAGGGCCAGCTTCGCCGCCTGGAGACCTTGGGCAAGCCGGTGGTGGCCGCGATCAACGGCGCCGCCCTGGGCGGCGGCTGGGAAATCTGCCTGGCCTGTCACCAGCGTATCGCCCTGGATAGCGCCAGCGTGCAGCTCGGCCTGCCGGAGGTGACCCTGGGCCTGCTGCCGGGCGGTGGCGGGGTGGTGCGCATGGTCCGCCTGCTTGGCCTGGAAAAGGCCCTGCCATATCTCCTCGAGGGCAAGAAGGTGCGCCCGCAGGCCGCGCTGAAAGCCGGCTTGATCGACCAGCTCGCCTCGGACCAGGGCGACCTGCTGGCCAAGGCGCGCGCCTGGATAGTGGCCAACCCCGAGGCCAGGCAGCCTTGGGACGAGCAGGGCTACAGGATGCCCGGCGGCACCCCGTCCAGCCCGAACGTGGCGCAGATGCTGGCCATCGCGCCGAGTGTGCTGCGGGAAAAGACCAGGGGCTGCTTGCCGGCGCCGGAGAAGATCCTCTGTGCCGCGGTCGAGGGCGCCCAGGTGGACTTCGACACCGCGCAGCTCATCGAGGCGCGCTACTTCACCGAGCTGACCACCGGGCAGGTGGCGAAGAACATGATCGGCACCTTCTGGTTCCAGCTCAACCAGATCAATGCCGGCGGCTCACGGCCGCAAGGCCTGGCCCCCTCTACCACGAAGAAGGTCGGGGTCATTGGCGCCGGCATGATGGGCGCGGGCATCGCTTATGTGACGGCCGCGGCGGGGATCGAGGTGGTGCTCAAGGACGTCTCGCTGGAGAGGGCGGAAAAGGGCAAGGGCTATTCGGCCCGGCTGCTGGAGAAGAAGGTCAGTCGCGGGCAGATGAGCGTCGACAAACGTGACGCCATCCTGGCACGGATCACGCCCAGCGACAGGGACGCCGATTTCGCCGGCTGCGACCTGATCGTCGAGGCCGTCTACGAGGATCGCGACCTCAAGGCCAATGTCACCGCGGCGGCCGAGCGGGCGGCACTGAGCGATGCGCTGATCGCCTCGAATACCTCGACGCTGCCGATCACCGGCCTGGCCACCGCGGTGGACGGTCAGGATCGGTTCATCGGCCTGCACTTCTTCAGCCCGGTGGACAAGATGCCGCTGGTGGAGATCATCCGCGGCGAGCATACCAGTGACGCCACCCTGGCCCGCGCCTTCGACTACGTCATGCAGATCAACAAGACGCCGATCGTGGTCAGCGACAGCCGCGGCTTCTTCACCTCGCGGGTCTTCGCCACCTACACCCATGAGGGCATGGCCATGCTCGGCGAGGGCGTGTCGGCGGCGCTGATCGAGAACGAGGCGCGCAAGGCCGGCATGCCGGTGGGGCCGCTGGCGATCAGTGACGAGGTGTCGCTGAGCCTGATGCAGCATATCCGCCAGCAGACCCTGAAGGACCTGGCCGAGGAGGGCAAGGAGGCGCCCGAACACCCGGCCTTTGCGGTGATCACGCAGATGCTTGAGCAATACCAGCGAGCGGGCAAGGCGGCCGGAGGTGGCTTCTATGAGTACCCCGAGGCCGGCAGGAAACACCTGTGGCCGGAGCTCAAGCGCCATTTCGAGAAGGCCGACCGGCAGATCCCGGCCGCGGACGTGCGCGATCGCATTCTGTTCATCCAGGCGATCGAAACCGTCAGATGCCTGGAGGAGGGCGTGTTGCAGTCGACCGCCGACGCCAATATCGGCTCGATCTTCGGCATCGGTTTCGCCGCGTGGACCGGCGGTGCGTTGCAGTTCATCAACCAATACGGTCTCCAGGACTTCGTCGCTCGCGCCCAGTACCTGGCCGAGCAGTACGGCCAACGCTTCCAGCCGCCGGCGTTGCTGCTGGAGAAGGCGGCTGGCAAGCAGGCGTTCTGAGCGGCGGCAGGCCTTGGCGCCTGCCAGGTGTGATCCAGTCGTACCGGTGGTCGGTTCAGGCGACCCAATTGCCGGGGCGTTCACGTTTTATCCAGCGTGCCGCCTCGGTTCGCCGCCGCCTCCGGCGCAACGGAGCTAGACTCTGCGAAGTTACCTGGCCCGATCAGGGCCGTGCTGGCGCCGTATCCTGGAGAGCTGCCATGTTGAAAATAAAGACACTCATGACCTTGTCATTCTGTGCCCTGATGTTGTCGTCGGTGGCCGTGCCGCAGATGAATCTGCTGGTCGACTCCGCCTACGCTAAAGGCGGTGGCGGTGGCGGTGGCGGTGGCGGTGGCGGTAATGGTGGTGGCAACGGTGGCAACGGTGGCGGCGCTGGCAATGGCGGTGGAGGTGGTCACGGCGGTGGCCACGGTGGTGCCGGTGCCGAGGGCGGTCATGGCCATGGTCATGGCGGCGGCATAGGTGGCGGTCGTGCTGGGCACGCCGAAGGCGGCTCCAACGGCAAGGGCAAGGGCGCCAGCGCGAGTGGGGGGCATGGCGCGGCAACCTCCGAAGCGGCGAAATCCAAGGAGACCACTGGCCTGGCCAAGGCCATGTCGGTGGTGGCCAGCACGCCGGCAGCCTTGGCTGCTGCGCTGGGCTTGGAAAACGCCCTGGCCAACAGCACAAAGCATGATGGCGAGGCCGAAGACGGCACCGATACATCCGACGACGATGCGGCCGATACCGATACCGATACCGATACCGATACCGATACCGATACCGATTCGGGAGAGGGCGAAGGTGAGGGTGAGGCGAGCGGCAGCGAACTGGCCGACTGACCTCAGGCTATTGCGGCGCGACCCCGGCCCGGCTTATCTGCCGGGCCTTTTCATTCTGCCGCCGTCGTCCACTTGCCTTGCGGTCCGTGCTTAGGCAGGCTTGAGCCTTGTAGTCATCATCTCCCGCGTTTCAGGTACCCGCCCCATGTCGCTGAACATCTGCATTCTGGAAACAGACATTCTTCGTCCCGAGTTGATCGACCAGTACCAGGGCTACGGCCGGATGTTCGAGCGGCTCTTCGCGCACCAGCCGATCGCCGCCGAGTTCAGCGTGTACAACGTGATGGAGGGCAACTACCCGCCGGACAGCGCGCATTTCGACGCCTACCTGGTGACCGGCAGCAAGGCCGACTCCTTCGCCACCGATCCATGGATCGAAACCCTCAAGACCTACCTGCTGGACCGCTACGCCAAGGGCGACAAGCTGCTGGGCGTGTGCTTCGGCCATCAACTGCTGGCGCTGCTGCTCGGCGGCAAAGCCGAGCGTGCCGAGCAGGGTTGGGGCGTGGGCATCCATCGTTATCGCCTGGCACACCAGCCGGCCTGGATGACACCGGTACTGGAGGAGCTGACCCTGCTGATTAGCCATCAAGACCAGGTCACCAAGCTGCCCGATAATGCGACGTTGCTAGCGTCCAGCGACTTCTGCCCGATCGCCGCCTATTGCATCGGCGACCAGGTGCTGTGCTTCCAGGGGCATCCCGAGTTCGTTCACGACTATTCCAAGGAGCTGCTGGAAATCCGCCAGCAGCACATTGGCGAGCAGGCCTATCGCCAAGGGGTGGACAGCCTCCAGCATGATCACCAGGGCCATACGGTGGCCGAGTGGATGATGCGTTTCGTCGCCCATGGACGCTCGGGGCTGGAGCTCTAAGCGAGACTGCGCGAAGGCTCGGGTCCGCGCGGGGTATTCTGATCCCCGCGCACCTGATTCGAGGGTGGTGTCGGGGATCTTGCGGTTCCGGCGGCAGTCACGGGAGCAGTGCGGACTCGCGCCCTGCCGCGTTCTTGTGGGGTGAAGACCAAGGCGGCGTGCAGCCAAGCGCGCCCGAAGGCCCACGTTTCGCCGTGGACGGCGTCGCTGCGGTCTCGTCTCCGGGACTCAGGAGCTGGCCAGTTGCCGATCCATCGCGGCGATGCACTGCTGCATCTGCTGGCGGCACTGCTCCATCAGGCGCGGCAGGTCGTCTAGGCTCAGGCCGGCGGTGGGAATGGCCGGCAACGAGCGGATCAGGATGCGCCCGCTGTGCCAGCGGTTCAGGCGCATCTGCCTGACGTAGCTGCTGGCGCATACCGGGATGATGGGCACGCCGGCGGCTATGGCCATCTGGAAGGCGCCTTTCTTGAATGGCAACAGCTCACCGCCGCCGTTGCGCGTGCCCTCGGGAAAGACCCAGATCGAGGTGTTGCGCTGCTTGAGGGTGTCGGTGGTCTTGAGCATGGCCCGCTTGGCCCGCTGCGCGTTGCTGCGGTCGAGCAGCACATTGCCGGCCAGCCAGTAGAGTTGGCCGAAGAACGGCAGCCACTTCAGGCTTTTCTTGCCGATGCTCACGGTGCGCTGCGGCACCACGCGTCCGAGGACGTAGAGGTCGTAGTTGGACTGGTGATTGGCGATTATCACGCAGGCGGGATGGTGCTCCAGCAACGGCTTGACCTCGGTCTTCACTTTCAGGCCGAGCAGGCAGAGCGCCGGTAGGGAGTAGAGGCGGGCGCAGATGCGGCTGTTATCCGGGTTGAACGGCCGCAAAAGGCCGAGCAGCAGGCCAAGCATGCCGGCTAGAACGAAGTGCACGGCCATCGCTAGCATGCGCAGAAGAAACAGCATTGGGAACGCCCGAGAGGAGAAAGGGCGCGCAGTGTAGGGGGGCGCTCTGCACTCGGCAAATGCTGCTGATCGGTGGCGCTGGCCGGGTTCTGCAGCGAGCGAGGCGCCTGCCTGGCGCTCGCTCGTTGCCAGCGGGCGGCTTGCCCGCTGGGCTCGCCGTCGACTCAGACCTTGAAACGGCCCAGAAGGCGATCCTGGTGCCCGACCTGATCGACCATCACCGCGCACTGGCGAACCTGCTGCTCGGCGCCGTTGGCGACCTCATGGCTGATGTCGCGAATGTTGGTGGTGTTGCGGTTGATCTCCTCGGTGGTGGCGCTCTGCTCTTCGGCTGCCGTGGCGATCTGCAGGTTCATGTCGTTGATGCGGGTGATCGCCTCGCGGATGCGCCCCAGCATGGCATTGGCTGCACTGGCGTCCTCTGCGGTCTGGCTGGCGGTGTCGCGGCTCTGCTGCATGCGCGCTTCCGCCTGTTTTACCCCGGACTGCAGTTGATCGATCATCTGGCGGATTTCCTGGGTGGATTGCTGGGTGCGCGAGGCGAGCGAGCGCACCTCGTCGGCCACCACGGCGAAGCCGCGTCCGGACTCGCCGGCACGCGCGGCCTCGATGGCCGCGTTGAGCGCCAGCAGGTTGGTCTGGTCGGCGATGCTGGTGATGACCGAGAGGATCGACTCGATGTTGTGGCTGAGCTTGGCCAGCTCGTTGATCGACTGGCTGGTGTCGTTCATTTCATCGGCCAGGCGCTTGATTGCCGCGGTGGACTGGGAAACCACGGTCACGCCGTTCTCGGTCTCGTCGTTGGCGGCGATCGCCGCCTGGGCCGCGGCCTGGGCATTGCGTGCCACCTCTTCGGCGGTGGAGGCCATTTCCTGCATGGCGGTGGCCAGCTGGTCCAGCTCCTGCAGCTGCTCCTGCAGGCGACCGGAGGCCTGGTCGGCCTCGATCGAGGTCAGCGAGGTGCTTTCGCGAACCTGGCGCGAGCTGCCCATCACATCGCCGATCAGGCTCTGCAGGTTCTGCAGGAAGCCGTTGAACTCGCGCTCGACCGCGGCGATCTCGTCATTGCCCTCGGCTGGCAGGCGGCGGGTCAGGTCGCCTTCACCGCTGTTGATATCGCGCAAGGAGTTTTGCAGCTGGCTCAGCGGGCGCAGCAGGTGGGCCATCAGTGCGCCCAGCAGCAGCAGGCTCAGGGCCACGCCGATCAGGGTGCCGGTGGCTGCGCGCCAGCTGAGCGCGTTGGCCTCGGCGAGGACCTTGCTTTCATCCAGCACCACGCCGATGTACCAGTCCATGCCCTTGAGGTTGCTCAGCGGAGTGAAGGACACCAGCATGTTCTCGCCGTTGCCGCTGATGGCGGTCAGTTCTTGCTTGAGGGCCGGGGCTTGGCCATCGAACAGCTCGCTCAGTGGCTTGCCATTGAGCTCGGTGCTCGGGTGCGAAATGATGTTGCCGTTACGGGCCAGCAGGAAGGCATAGCCGGCGCCGTTGAAGTTCAGGGTGTTGATGGTGTCGGAGATGGTCTTCAGGCTGATGTCGCCGCCGAAGGCCCCTTTGAACTGACCGCGGTCGCTGAGCTTGGCTACGGCGGAGATCAGGATCTCGCCACTGGCGGCGTCGGGGTAAGGCTCGGTGAGCATCGCCTGATTGGCCGACTTGGCCACCGGGTACCAGGGCCGCTGCCGCGCATCCCAACCGGTAGGGTTCCAGCTCGGGTCATTGGTGATGCGCTTACCATCGGTATCGAGTCCGCCGAAGATCAGCAGAAACTGCTGCTTGAGAATCGGTTGGTCGAACACGCTTTGGATCCGCTCGGCGCTGAAGCCGCTGTCGATGTTCTGCGCCATCATGTCGATCAGCTGCAGTTTGCCGTTCAACCAGTTCTCGATCTGACGCGCCAGGGCGCCGCTGGCCTCTTTGATGCTGGACTCGGTCTGCTCGTTCAGGCTGGTGCGGACCTGACTGATCTGCACCAGTGACAGCAGGCTGGTGGTGAGAAACAGCACGGTCGCCGCCGCGAGGCCAACTTTGTGGGCAATTTTCATAGGCGCTTATTCCTTATTGGTTCGGACCTCGCCAACTGCTGGAGGTCCGGTACAAGGGAGTCGGCCATCAACTCGGATTCTTTACGCCTGACGAACAATTGAAGGTTCTTTAATTGGCTGATGGCCGTTCCGGTGTGATCTCCCCCTGCGACCCTCCAGTTGTGCACTGATTGTTCGCCTCGGCTGCGCTGGTGCCTGCGGGCGTTTCATTCGTATCCAGCGCCTATCCGTCGGAAAGCGCTGGTGGCGATTACAATGGCAAGGGCGGCGAGGGCAAGGGCCGACGCTAGCGGTGGCTATTTGGGCCGCAGCCGGTGCTGGCGTGATGTACCGTCGGACAGCGATGAGCTTGCCAGGCCGGCATAGGTCGGGGGGAAGGCAGGCATGTCGGCCACGAGCATGCCATCAGTAGTCCAGACCAGATCAGGGATGGCGGCATTGGCTGCAGTGCCAGTCACTAGGCGGTCAGGATGAATTCGTACTTTCTGGTAACCAATGCAAGAAAAGCCCGTTACTCCCACCGGGCTTTTTCGTTGCGCGAGTACCGGTTAGAGCAGTTGCTGGCGATCCTGCTCGATGGCCTTATCGAGGGTTTCCAGCAGCGCCTGGCGCACTTTCAGCTTGGTGTTGCGGTGCGCGGTCATGTTGATCTTCTTCAGCTGTTGCGCGGCTTCCAGGGCGGTGGCCATCAGTTGCTCCGCCGGCACCACCTTATCCAGGAAGCCGGCATCGACGGCGCCTTGCGGGTCGAACATCTCGCCATTGATCACCGAACGATGGAACGCCGACTTGCGCAGGCGGTCGCGGGCCAGTTCGATGCCCACGTGGTGCATGGTCATGCCGATCTGCACCTCATTCAGGCCGATGCTGAACGGACCCTCGACACCGATGCGGTAGTCGGCCGAGAGCAGGATGAAGGCGCCCTTGGCCACCGCATGGCCGGGACAGGCAACGATGATCGGGAGGGGATGGGCGAGCATGCGCCGCGCCAGCGTCGAGCCGGCGGCAACCAGGGCGATGGCGTTCTGCGGACCGGAGGTCATCACCTTCAGGTCGTAGCCGCCCGAGAGAATGCCCGGCTGGCCGGTGATGACGACGATGGCCTTGTCCTGCTCGGCGCGATCCAGCGCAGCATTGAAGGCGGCGATCACGTCCGGGGAAATGGCGTTCACCTTGCCATTGTTCAGGGTCAGGGTGGCAATGCCGTCTTCGAGTTGATAGCTGATCAGGTCGCTCATCGCGGGGTTCCTTGTGCTGAGGTGGGGCAGACGTTACTCACCCGTTCCGTCTAGGTAAAGCGCGGCGGCTGACCGGTTGGTCAGCCAACAGGCCCGGTTCTTCTGAGGCGGGCGCCACGCGACGCGAGCGGCTCGGCTGGAGCGCGTGGTCACCGGCAGTCGATAGAGTCCGTTTCGGATGCGGCGGTCGCAGAGCATGATCGCCGGCTTGCCTTCCCTATGGCCGCGCCGGGAGCAGGACGTAGCAGCCCAATAACCAGCATTTGGCATAAGCGCATGAATCTTTTGAAAAAAACTTTTGCCTTTGGCGAACTGTTCGGCTAGATTAGCGCGCCTCGACAGACAGCGATGTCCGGCGAGATCCGGTGAAGTGTCCGAGTGGTTGAAGGAGCACGCCTGGAAAGTGTGTATACGGGAAACCGTATCAAGGGTTCGAATCCCTTCTTCACCGCCAGATAGATACAGCTAAAGCCCTGAGAGCTAGCAAGTTCTCGGGGCTTTTCGCTTTCTGAGGGCTGGGGCGACTGCTCAGCCCCTCAGCCCCTCAGCCCCTCAGCCCATAAGCCATCATGCTCAGGCTGATCACCAAGCTGACCCCGGCCAGGGCGAGTTCGACGTAGCGGCTGCCTGGCTTGCTACCTGTGATCAGGGTGGCCTCGGCAGGAGCTGCCGGGTCGTAGTGCACGGCAACTTTCTGGCCTGGGGCAAAGCGCTGGGCGAGCTTCTCTGCGTCCTCCTGTTGAAGGATTGGGTAGAGCGTCGCTCGGTTACCCTGGTAGCGCACTCCGCTTACCTGGTACTCATAGTGCAGTAGGAAGTCATGGCGGTCGGCGTCGGCGCTGTGGGCAACGATTTCGGAGCTGAGAACGCGACCGGGCACTGCCGGCCAGCGCTTGCTCGCCTCATGGCGAAGGAATGACTTCAGTGCGTGCCACAGCAGGTAGGTGGATAGCACAAGGAGAAAGGTGCCTCCCCAAAAGGCTGAATTCATGACTACTCCTGGGGTTGAGGGGTTAGCATCTGCCTGGGTTTGACGAAGGGCAGTAGAGTGGCTGCTGCGGTGCGGGATGGAAATAGGATTGGCGCGGAGGGAGCGGAATTCTACCGCCAGGTCCCACGCCTTGGTCAACGGCGGATGGCTGTTGCCTCCGTTCTCTCAGTCTCTCGGTCTTGCTTCGTCAGTTCAGTCGGCAAGCGTGAATGTCTTCGTTCTGTATCGGCATCATTCGTCCGGGGCTTATCAGCCAGCAATGGGTTTAACTCTGTGAGTCCGTCACGCAGCCGGCTGCCGCTCATTCAGGCCAAGGCATCAGGCTGGTTGGCCGTACTCTGGGAAAGCAAACGTGAAGTGGGACATTTTCTGCAGGGTCGTCGATAACTACGGCGATATTGGGGTGACCTGGCGCCTGGCCAGGCAGCTGGTTGCCGAGCATGGACTGGGGGTACGCCTGTGGGTGGATGACATGGATGCGTTCGCGCGCATCTGCCCCGGCGCAGATGCCAGCGCCAAGCGCCAGGTGCGGCAGGGCGTGGAGCTGTGCCTTTGGGCGGGGGACTGGCAGTCAAGGGCGCCGGCGGATGTGGTCATCGAGGCGTTCGCCTGCGAGCTGCCGGCGGCCTATGTGGCGGCCATGGCGGCGCGACCGGCGAAGGTGCTGTGGCTCAACCTCGAATACCTGAGTGCCGAGGACTGGGTCGACGGCTGTCACGGCCTGCCGTCCCTGCAGTCAAGTGGGCTGCAGAAGTTCTTCTTTTTCCCGGGATTTACCGTAGGTAGCGGCGGTCTGCTGCGCGAGCGCGATCTGATGAATGAACGCCAGGCGTTTCAGGCCGATGCCGGCGCGCGGGCGGCTTTTCTTGCCGGGCTCGGTGTAACGCATTCGCCCGGTGCGCGCCTGATCTCGCTTTTCGCCTACGAGAACCCCGGATTGGCCGGTTGGTTGGATGCCTTGGCAGCGGACAGCCGTCCCAGCCAGCTGCTGGTGCCGGAAGGGCGCATTCTCGACGACCTGCAGGCGTGGATCGGCGCGCAGCGCTTGGCGGCCGGCGATATCCGCCAGCGCGGGCAGTTGCAGGTTCAGGTGCTGCCATTTATCGAGCAGGCGCAGTATGACCGGCTGCTCTGGTGCTGTGACTTCAACGCGGTGCGTGGCGAGGATTCCTTCCTGCGGGCGCAGTGGGCCGGGCGGCCGCTGCTCTGGCATATCTATCAGCAGGCGGAGGGGGCGCACTGGGACAAGCTCGAGGCATTCCTGGCGCTCTACACACAAGGCCTGCCGCCCGAAGCGGCAGGGGCGCTGGCGCGGCTATGGCGCAGTTGGAACGCCGGGGAGGGGATGGGCGAAAGCTGGCAGGCCTTGCACCCGCACTGGCCGGTGCTGGTCGCGCATGCGCAGCGCTGGAGCCTGGAGCAGGGCGCGCGGACCGATCTTGCCGCGGCGCTGGTACAGTTTTACCGAAATTGGCTATCATACGCGGCCTAGAAATTTGTATCCCCATCCAAACCGGATATTCGTATGAAAACCGCACAAGAAATGAAGCCCAACAGCGTGGCCCTGATCGACGGCCAGCCGTGGCTGGTCCAGAAGGCCGAGTTCACCAAGTCCGGCCGCAACAGCGCCATCGTCAAGATGAAGCTGAAGAACCTGCTGAACGGCTCCAAGACCGAGACCGTTTACAAGGCCGACGACAAGATGGAGCCGGTGATCCTGGAGCGTAAGGAAGTGAACCTTTCTTACATCAGCGGTGACGACTACGTGTTCATGGACCCGGAATACAACTCCTACGAGCTGCGTGCCGAAGACTTGGAAAGCGTCCTGCCGTTCATCGAAGAAGGCATGACCGACGTCTGTGAAGCCGTGTTCTTCGAAGGCAAGGTGATCTCCGTCGACCTGCCGACCACCATCGTGCGCCAGGTGGTCTACACCGAGAACGCCGCTCGTGGCGACACCTCCGGCAAGGTGATGAAGCCTGCCAAGCTGCGCAACGGCACCGAGATCAAGGTCGCCGAGTTCGTCGAAATCGACGACTGGATCGAGATCGATACCCGTGACGGCACCTACAAGGGCCGCACCCAGGCGCCGCAGGCCTGAGTCCAGGTCTGATGCGTTGAAAAAACCCGACCCTGGCGTCGGGTTTTTTTATGCCTGGGTTTTTCGACTTCAGGGTTTACGACAGGTAGGCCTGTGGCTTCGTGCGCGGGCGTTCGGGCTTAGAGTCTGAAGCCCTCGACGATGTGCTCGGCCAGGGTTTCGGTTACCGGCGACTGGGTGTGGGGGCTGCGCAGCAGGACGATGCTAGCCGACGGCATGGCTGGCAGTCCTTCGGCTTCGCCGATGATGCGTTGGTCCGGGGTGATCAGGCTCTGCAATTGCGCGGTGACGGCGAGCCCGGCGCTGACCACGGCCATGATCGCCGACAGGCTCGGGCTGGTGTAGGCGATGCGGTACTCGCGCTCTATCGCGTCCAGCGCGTTGCAGGCCCAGGAGCGGCAGAAACACTGGGAGTTGAACATAGCGAGCGGCAGCGGCTCCTGTTCATGGGGGCTGAAACCCTGCGCCTCGGCCCAGACGATGCGCTCCTGGCGCAGCAGTTGGCCGATCTCGTTACCCGGTTCGCGGGTGACGATGGTCAGGTCGAGGTCCTGACGCTGCAGAAGGCCGGATGAGGGTTCGCAGTGCAGCTCCACCTGCACCAGGGGGTAGGCCTGGGCGAAGCGCGAGAGAATCCCCGGCATGAAGCGCATCAGGTAGTCATCCGGCGTGCCAATGCGCACCGCGCCGACCATATGCGGCTCGCGCAGGGTGGTCATCACCTCGCCGTGCAGCTTGAGAATGCGCCGTGCATAGCCCAGCAGCACCTGGCCCTCGGCGGTCAAGCTGACCTGGCGGCCATCGCGCTGGAACAGCGGGCGCTGCAGTACGTCTTCCTCGAGGCGCTTCATCTGCATGCTCACCGCCGACTGGGTGCGATTGACCATCTCGGCGGCGCGGGTGAAGCCCCCGTGGTCGGCAATCGCGACGAAGGTTCGCAGCAGTTCGCTGTCGATGCTCGGGTAGTTGGCCATTCATCAATCTCCAAGATGCATGACATAAGAAACATTCGTTGGATTGATCATAAGCCGGGCGCGAGACTGTCGCCAACCCCACAGGAGGGCGACGAGATGAAAGGTCAGAAAGGTTATGCAATTGCTCATGGCTTGTCTTATCCCGGCGTGAGTCCGAGCGCTCTTGTCAGGGCGCTCTGGCTGCAACTCAAGCGCTGGCGGCAACTGGCGGAGCAGCGGCGGCGATTGGCCAGCCTGAGCGACGAGACGCTCAGCGACCTCGGCCTGAGTCGCGCCGATGTGCTGCTCGAAAGCGAACGGCCATTCTGGGACGATCCCCTGGCGAGATCTGCCGGTCACCACGAGCGGAGTCGTCGATAGGCTGAAGTCGATGCCGGCCAGGGTGCTGTCTAGCGGCATCGGCATCCTGGCCAGCGCCTGCTGGGAGAGGTGTCGGCCGCTCTGATAGGGCGGCCGGATCGGTGGGGCGGCAAGCGTCCCTGGCTTCCGTTACAATGCGCGCCGATTTCCCCAGCCAGAGAGCCCGCCCATGTCCGCTTGCCAGACTCCGATCATCGTTGCCCTGGATTTTCCGACCCGCGATGCCGCACTCGCGCTGGCCGATCGGCTCGATCCCCGGCAGTGTCGCGTCAAGGTCGGCAAGGAACTGTTCACCCGCTGCGGGCCGGAAATTGTCGGCGCCCTGGGCGACAAGGGTTTCGAGGTGTTTCTCGACCTGAAATTCCACGACATCCCCAACACCACGGCGATGGCGGTCAAGGCCGCTGCCGAGCTGGGCGTGTGGATGGTCAACGTGCACTGCTCGGGCGGTCTGCGCATGATGGCGGCCTGTCGCGAGACCCTCGACAAGCTGGGTGGCCAGGCGCCGCTGCTGATCGGCGTCACCGTGCTGACCAGCATGGAGCGCGAGGACCTGGCCGGCATCGGCCTGGATGTCGAGCCGCAGGAGCAGGTGTTGCGCCTGGCCGGGCTGGCGCAGCAGGCCGGCCTGGACGGCCTGGTCTGCTCGGCCCAGGAGGCCGGTGCGCTGAAGGCCGCCCATCCGTCGCTGCAACTGGTTACCCCGGGGATTCGTCCTGCCGGCAGCACCCAGGACGACCAGCGGCGCATCCTGACCCCGCGCCAGGCCCTGGATGCCGGCTCCGACTATCTGGTGATCGGCCGGCCGATCAGCCAGGCGGCCGATCCGGCCCAGGCGCTGGCGGCGTTGGTGGCGGAGCTGGCCTGAATCCCCGGGGCGCTGGGCGGGAGCTAAAGAGGCAGCCGTCCGGCGCTGAATTCATCGGGGTTGTTGTATACAATCGCCCCATCACGCTTACTCAGGTTTCTGCCATGCATCCCGCCGCCGAAGATTCGCCTCTGGGCAAATCCAGCGAATACATCGCCACCTATACGCCGTCGTTGCTGTTTTCCATCCCGCGCGCGCCGAAATGGGCCGAGCTGGGCCTGACGGCGGCGACCTTGCCTTATCAGGGGGTGGACCTCTGGAACTGCTTCGAATTGTCCTGGCTGCTGCCCTCGGGCAAGCCGGTGGTGGCGATCGGTGAGTTCGCCATTCCGGCGGACTCACCCAATATCATCGAGTCGAAGTCGTTCAAGCTGTACCTCAATTCGCTCAACCAGACGGTATTCGCCGATACTTCCGAGCTGTGCGCCGTGTTGCAGAAGGACCTGTCGGCCGCCGCCGGCAAGGCGGTCGGCGTGCGGGTACGCAGTCTGGGTGAGGTGGCCGCCGAGGGTGTCGCGAGTTTGCCGGGCCGCTGCATCGACGAGCTGGACGTGCCCATCAGCAACTATGCCCAGCCACAGGCGCAGCTGTTGCGCTGCGAGCCCGGGCGCATAGTCGAGGAAAGCCTGCACAGCCACCTGCTGAAATCCAACTGCCCGGTCACCGGTCAGCCGGATTGGGGCAGCGTGGTGGTGCAATACCGGGGCCCGGCGCTGGATCCTGCCAGCCTGCTGGCCTACCTGGTGAGCTTTCGCCAGCATGCCGACTTTCATGAGCAGTGCGTCGAGCGCATTTACCTCGACCTGTTGCAGTTGCTCAAGCCGCAGCAGCTGACGGTGTATGCGCGCTATGTGCGCCGCGGCGGTCTGGATATCAATCCGTATCGCAGCAGCGAGGCGATCGAGCCGGACAATCGCCGCCTGGTCCGCCAGTAACGAGAAACCCCAGCCGCAGCTGGGGTTTTCTGTTCGCCGGCTGGAGCTTCAGATCCCCATGTTGGCCAGGCTCTGCAGGATATTGCGCAGGGTGCCCGCCAGGGTCGGATGGCTGGCCTCGAAGCGCTCCACCGCCAGGTTGACCCCGTCGATCAGCGTCGCATCGGGCGCGGCAGCGGCTTGGCGGGCCAGCTGCAACTCGATCTCCTGAGTCAGCACGTACAGCGAGGCGCGCTCCTCTTCACTCAGCGGGGGATCCTGTGCCAATTGATTGCGCAGGTCTTCCAGTTGCTGCTGCAGACGGTTTGCAGGCATAGGGTTCTCCCTTTTCGAATAGGCAAAAGCATTGACCCTGCGCACCCGCGAAAGGTCCCTGCCTGCCTTCAGGGTAATCCAAGCGCGGCGGCTTTGCCTGCCCTGACTCACGCTTGCGCGCCGGCCCTCGAGATGCGGCGGCGCAGTTGCCCAGCCTCAGGGTTTCTCGCCCTTGTGTCGCCGAGCGCTCAGGTCGTCCAGACAGGCGGGCAGATCGGTCAGATGGTCGATCACCGAGTGCACGCCGAGACGGTACAGGCTGAGGGTCGCCTGGCTGCGCAGGCGGTCACGCTCGTCGCCGTTCAGTGCGCGCCAGTCGGCGGGTGCCAGGCCGCAGAGCGGCCCGCAGGCAGCCAGGCCGACGGTCCAGAGGCCGGCGTTGAGCCCGGCCTGGAGCAGGCGCGGCTCGCCGCTGATCAGCACGCAGCCCGCCAGTTGCTCCACCTGCAGCTCGACCAGCAGCTGCCAGCAGGCGTCAGGGGCCGGCCAGGGGCGATTGCTTGCGTTTGGGGCAGCGCCGTGCAGCCAGTCTGGCAGGTGCTTCGCCAGGCCGGCGCTGGCGTCGCGCGGCAGCTCGTCAAGCCAGGCGCAGGGGATGTCCTGCTGGTGCAGCTGTACGAGCAGCTCCTTTGCCCCGGGCGTGTACTCGGCATGTTCACTGGCCGCCTCGCCAAGGGCTCGATGGTAGGCGAGTAGCTCGTCGCCCTGCGGCGAGCGGCCGAGCAGTTGTTGCAGGTTGTTCGGCACGTCAACGCGCGCTGGGCACAGGCGCTGCAGGGCAACCGGGATGGTGCGGGCGCCAAAGTCGACCAGGCAGCCTGACAGCCCGAACAACAGGGCGGAGAAGGGGGCGGGGCGGGCAAGCGGCGGCATGGCGGTCGACTTCGATAAGGGGCTGCGCCAGGCTAACGAGTGGAGATGACGAGGCGATGACTGGCTCGTGACAGGCGCCGCCTTATTGCCGATAGCGGCGGCGTTTGGTGGCAGGCGGCAGGGCTTGGGGCTTAGCGGAGAGTCACTCCGCTATGCTGCCTATATCCGGTTGCAGGCTTTATACTGCGCGGCTGCTACCAGGGCCGCCTGCTGACCGGCCTCCGTTTTTTCTCAAGGAGCGATTGCAATGTATGTATTCGGAACGAACTGGATTGAGCGCCTGGGCCGATTGCTGGTCTGCGTCGGCTTGGGGATGCTTCCGCTCGTCACGCAGGCGGCCGAAGAGGATCCTTGGGAAGGCGTCAATCGGGTGATCTTCCGCTTCAACGACACCGTCGATACATACGCGCTCAAGCCGCTGGCCCAGGGCTACCAGGCGGTTACCCCCGAGTTTCTCGAGGACGGCGTGCACAATGTCTTCGGCAACCTCGGCGATATCGGCAACCTGGCCAACGATCTGTTGCAAGGCAAATTTCATGATGCCGGCGTAGACACGGGGCGGGTGATCTTCAACACCACGTTCGGCGTGCTCGGTTTCTTCGACGTGGCCACCCGCATGGGCCTGCAGCGCAATGATGAGGACTTCGGCCAGACCCTGGGCGCCTGGGGCCTGGGGAGTGGGCCCTATATCGTGCTGCCGCTCCTGGGGCCCAGCACCATTCGTGACGCAGCCGGCAAGGTTCCGGACGCCTTCCTCGAACCCTATCCCCATATGAGCCATGTGCCCACGCGCAACCTGACCCGTGGCGTCGATGTCATCGATACCCGCGCCAGCCTGCTGTCGGCGGAGAAGCTGATCAGTGGCGACAAGTACCTGTTCATCCGTAATGCCTACCTGCAGAATCGCGAGTTCAGGGTGCAGGACGGACAGGTCGAGGACGACTTCTAGCGTCCACCTTGGCGCGGCGTTGAAAACAAGAAAGGCGGCCCGTGGCCGCCTTTCTTGTTCGGGCGCAAGCGCGCGAGGTTTCAGTTCATTGAGATGATCGCCAGGCCCAGCGCCTGGCGGCCGTCCTCCAGTTGACTGACTCGCACGACTTCGGCGTGGGCATCCAGGCCCTTGAGTTCGTTGTGCTCCGAGGCGATATGCACCCGGACCTGGTCGCCCATGTCCAGCGTCGATCTAGCTTCCAGCTGCATGCCGGTGCTCGACAGGTCGAGGCACAGCGCGGGAATTTCCTGGCCGGCATGGTGCAGTGTGACCGGCGCTTCCAGTCGCATGCGGATGTAGTCGCGTTTTTCACTGTAGGCACGATCACTCTGGCTCATGGGGCTATCCTCTTATTATGCCGCTCTCCTGCCGCCCTTATAACCTTGGCCGATTTGGGGTGTAAAGTCGCGATGCGATGATCGGCGTGCGCTTGAATCGGGCAAAGGATGGGAGTACCGTCTGCGCCTTAACGCAAACCGAGTATGCGCGGGCAGGCTGCGGCCTGACGTCTACGTCCACTCATCCCCGGCGCAGTTTGCCTGGATATCCCATGCACAGAACCAGTGCCACGCTGCTGATCATCGACGACGACGAAGTAGTGCGAGCGAGCCTCGCGGCCTACCTCGAAGACAGCGGCTTCCACGTCCTGCAAGCGGCCAACGGTCTGCAGGGGCTCGAGGTGTTTCAGCGCGAGCAGCCCGACCTGGTGGTCTGCGATCTACGCATGCCGCAAGTCGATGGGCTGGAGCTGATCCGCCGGATCAACGCGCTGGAAGTGGAAACCCCGGTCATCGTGGTGTCCGGCGCAGGGGTGATGACCGATGCGGTCGAGGCTCTGCGTCTTGGTGCCGCCGACTACCTGATCAAGCCCCTGGAAGATCTCGCGGTGCTCGAGCACTCCGTGCGCCGCGCCCTGGATCGTGCTCACCTGCGCCAGGAGAACCGCCGCTACCGCGAGAAGCTCGAGGCGGCCAACCGCGAGCTGCAGGCCAGTCTGCACCTGTTGCAGGAAGACCAGAATGCCGGGCGCCAGGTGCAGATGAACATGCTGCCGGAGACGCCCTGGAAGGTCGATGGTTTGCAGTTCGCCCATCAGATCATCCCGTCGCTCTATCTGTCCGGCGACTTCGTCGACTATTTCCGGGTCGACGAACGGCGTGTGGCCTTCTACCTGGCCGACGTCTCCGGTCACGGCGCGTCCTCTGCCTTCGTCACCGTGCTGCTCAAGTTCATGACCACGCGACTCTTGTACGAGTCGCGCCGCGGCGGCCGCCTGCGCGAATTCAAGCCCTCGGAAGTACTCACGCATATCAACCGCGGCCTGATCAACTGCAAGCTCGGCAAGCATGTGACCATGCTCGGCGGGGTGATCGATGAGCAGAGCGGCGAACTGAACTACAGCATCGGCGGCCATTTGCCGTTGCCGGTGCTGTTCAGTGAGGGCCAGGCCCAGTACCTGAGCGGTCGTGGTTTGCCGGTCGGACTGTTCGAGGAGGCCGACTACGCCGATCACAAGCTCAAGCTGCCGGAGTCCTTCAGCCTGACGCTGCTGTCCGACGGGATTCTCGATCTGCTGCCTGGCGAGACGCTGCAGGAGAAGGAAACCGCGCTGCCCGAACTGGTGGCCTCGGCAGGCGGCACCCTGGAGGGGTTGCGTCAGGTGCTCGGGCTGGCCAATCTGGCGGATATGCCGGATGATATTGCCTTGCTGGTGTTAAGCAGGAACCTTGCATGAATCCTGGGATGAACCCCGGTAGAATCCAGTTCGCCGAACAAGACGGTACCTTTGTCCTGAAGTTCGTCGGCGAAGTGCGCCTGACCCTCTGTTCGGCGCTGGATGCCACCATCGAAAAGATCTTCACTGCCCTGAATTTCTCGGCCATCGTCATCGACCTGACCGAGACGCGCAGCATCGACAGCACCACCCTGGGATTGTTGGCGAAGCTGTCGATACTCTCGCGGCAGAAGATCGGCCTGTTGCCCACCGTGGTGACCACCCATGCGGACATCACCCGTCTGCTGCAGTCGATGGGGTTCGATCAGGTGTTCAATATCGTCAACAAGCCAATTCCCTGCCCGGAATGCCTGGCCGACCTGCCATCACAGGATCAGTCTGAAGAGGTGGTCCGGGCCAAGGTCCTGGAGGCGCACCGCATCCTCATGGGCCTGAACGAATCCAACCGCGAAGCCTTCCACGATCTGGTCAGTGCGCTAGAGCACCACTGAGTGTTCATCGCCTGAGTTCGCTGCGGGGCGCCTGATGCAAGTCGGCGCCCCGCAGTGCATTCAGGCGAGGTTGGCGAGCAATGCTTCCAGCTTTTCCTGGTCGCGGGCGAACAGGCGAATGCCCTCGGCGAGCTTCTCCGTGGCCATGGCGTCCTCGTTGAGTGCCCAGCGGAACTGGCTTTCGTCGAGGGACTGGCGGGCCTCGGCCGGTTTGCCGCCGCTCAGCTTGCGCTCGAGAGGGCTCTGCTCGTCGGCCAGTTGCTGCAGCAGATCGGGGCTGATGGTCAGTCGATCGCAGCCGGCCAGCTGCTCGATCTGGCCGAGGTTGCGGAAACTGGCACCCATCACCACGGTCGAGTAGCCGTTGGCCTTGTAGTAGTCGTAGATGCGCGTGACCGACTGTACGCCGGGGTCTTCCGCGCCGACGAAGTCGCGGCCCTCGGTTTTCTTGTACCAGTCGTAGATGCGCCCTACGAATGGCGAGATCAGGAACACGCCGGCTTCGGCGCAGGCCTGGGCCTGGGCGAAGGCGAACAGCAGGGTCAGGTTGCACTGGATGCCGGCCTTCTCCAGTTGCTCGGCCGCGCGGATACCCTCCCAGGTCGCGGCGATCTTGATCAGTACCCGCTCGCGGCCGATGCCAGCCTGTTCATAGAGCTCGATCAGGCGCTCGGCGCGACGCAGGGTGGCCTGGGTGTCGAACGACAGGCGGGCGTCCACCTCGGTGGAGATGCGCCCTGGAATCACCTTGAGGATCTCCTGGCCGACCGCCACGGCGAAGCGGTCGCAGGCCAGCCCCAGGTCGCCATTGCTGGCGGCGACAGCGCCACGCAGCAGTTCGGCGTAGCGCGGCATGGCCGCGGCCTTGAGCAGCAGGGAAGGGTTGGTGGTGGCGTCGACCGGCTTCAGCCGGGCAATGGCGTCGAGGTCACCGGTATCGGCGACCACGGTGGTGAACTGCTTGAGTTGATCCAGCTTGGAGGTCATGACACAGCCTTGTCGTTGCAGATGTCACGACCTTACCCGAGCCGCCGGGGCGGCTCAACGGCGACTAGTGACCTTGCAGCAATTGCGCGGCCTGGTCGAACAGCGCCAGCGGTTCGGCGGTCTTGTGGATGTCCACCGAAAGCAGCTGACGGAAGCGCCGCGCGCCCTTGAATCCCTGGGCCAGACCGAGCATGTGGCGGGTGATGTGGTGCATGCTGCCGCCTTCGGCCAGATGCGCGGCGATATAACCGCGCATCGACTGCATGGCCTCGAAACGGCTCAGCGACGGCGCCTCGGCGCCGAACAGCTGCTGGTCCACCTGGGCCAGCAGGTAGGGATTGTGGTAAGCCTCGCGGCCGAGCATCACGCCGTCGAAGGTCTGCAGGTGGTTGCGGCACTCATCAAGGGTCTTGATGCCGCCGTTGAGGATTATCTCCAGGTCCGGGAAGTCGCGCTTGATCTGCGCCGCCACGTCATAGCGAAGCGGCGGTATTTCGCGGTTCTCCTTGGGCGACAGGCCGGAGAGGATGGCAATGCGTGCATGCACGGTGAAGCTCTCGCAGCCGGCTTCGCATACCTGGCCGACGAAGTCGCACAGCTCGGCGTAACTGTCGCGACCGTCGATGCCGATGCGGTGCTTGACCGTCACCGGAATGCTCACCGCATCGCGCATCGCCCTGACGCACTCGGCGACTAGCGCCGGATGGGCCATTAGGCAGGCGCCGATCATGTTGTTCTGTACCCGGTCGCTGGGGCAACCGACGTTCAGGTTGACCTCGTCGTAACCGGCATCCTCGGCCAGCTTGGCGCAGGCGGCCAGATCCGCCGGCACGCTGCCGCCCAGCTGCAAGGCCAGTGGGTATTCCGCTGCGCTGTGGCGCAGGAAGCGCGCGCTGTCACCATGCAGCAGGGCGCCGGTGGTCACCATCTCGGTGTAGAGCAGGGTGTGCCTGGACAGCTGGCGCAGGAAGAACCTGCAGTGCCGGTCAGTCCAATCCATCATCGGCGCCACGGAAAAGCGGCGGGACAGCGCAGGGCGCGTGGTTTCTGGTGTTGAGGCTGATTCTAGAGGCATTGGTTCAGGTCAATTGAAGGCCGAAAAGGCTTGTTTTTGCCCATTTTTGCGCATGTGGTGCTAAAATTTAGCACTGGTAAATGCATTTTTAGCACTGGTGATGAGCGATATGGGAACGATCACTCGGCGCGTGAACAAAAGCGGGCAGACCAAGTACACGGTTCAGATTCGGCTGCGCCGCAAGGGAGTCATAGTCTACCAAGAAAGCCAGTCCTTCGACCGTAAGCCGGTTGCCCGCGCCTGGATGATGAGGAGGGAGGCCGAGCTTGCGTTGCCCGGTGCTCTCGAAAAGGCTTCGCGGGAAGATGTGCCGCTCAAGAAAATCATTGAGCGCTATCTGGAGGAGTACGAGCTGATCCGCCCGCTCGGAACGACGAAGCGAGCCACCTTGAAGGCGATCAGTGGAACCTGGCTAGGCCAGGTCGCTGATGTCGATTTGACAAGTCAGAAGCTGGTTGAGTACGCGCAATGGCGAATGGGCAAGGAGGGCGGCGGCGTTCAGGCCCAGACCGTTGGGAACGATCTCGCACACCTTGGCGCGGTCCTGTCTGTCGCTAAGCCTGCCTGGGGGTATGAGATCGACGCGAGCGCTATGACTGATGCGCGCAAGGTGCTACGTAAGCTGGGTATGGTGACTCGGAGTCGAGAGCGTGATCGGAGGCCGAGCGGGGATGAGTTGGACAGATTGCTTGCCTACTTTTTCGATCTCCAGGCACGCAGGCCTAGCGCGATACATATGCCCAAGGTCATAGCTTTTGCGATCTTCTCGACGCGTAGGCAGGAGGAAATCACGCGGATTCGCTGGGAGGATCTGGATGAGCGGCGGCGGGCGGTGCTTGTTCGGGATATGAAAAATCCTGGGCAGAAGATTGGTAATGATGTCTGGTGTCATCTGCCGGAGGAGGCTTGGCAGATTATTCAGAGCATGCCTAAGTCTTGCCGAGAGATATTCCCGTACTGCTCGGACTCAATTTCTGCGGCCTTCACTCGCGCCTGCAAGTTTCTGACTATCAAGGATCTGCACTTCCATGATCTGCGCCATGATGGCGTGAGCCGGTTCTTCGAGATGGATTGGGATATACCGAGGGTCGCGAGCGTATCAGGGCATCGCGACTGGAACTCCATGCGTCGTTATACGCATTTGAATGGGCGAGGAGATCCCTACAAGAATTGGCCCTGGTTGGAGAAGATCATCGGAGCCCCTGTAGTACTGGGTGCGCGGGTGGCGCCTGACGCTCCTGAAGACCGAGGGGGTGCGCTTCAGGCGAGGCGCCGTCGATCCATCAACTGATCCTGCTCTCTGATTGCAGCCTCTCGCTGTCTATCGATGTAGGCAGCGAGATCCTCCAGGTGCACGCCAAGGTTGGCCTTCTGCGAATTTGCGCCCAGTCGCATCACTGGAAGGTCTATTTCTCCCATCAGGCGCTTGCGTTTGAACTTGTCTACCGAAAGGCCAAGGAAATCTCGGCATACCCATTCGATAGGAATTACGGCCTGTCCGTCGTACTGAGCCATCAGCAAAAACAGTGTCTTCATTGCCCCATGCCATAGCGCCATTCCAATGGATTCAGCGTATTGGCGCTAGGTCTGATGGCAAACAAGCTACTTCGTAGTTGGGCGCGGGGGAGCGAGTGACGCCTTGGGCGGCGTCGGCGCCGTTGGTGAAACGAGGCGCCAACGGCTCGGTAAATCGTTATTGCAACCAGCTTTCGACGACGTCGGCGCCGAATTCTTCTTTCCAAGCTTTCAAAACTTTGTGGTTGCCGCCTTTGGTTTCAACAACCTCGCCGGTCTTAGGATGCTTGTAGCGTTTAACTTGGCGAGGACGGCGTACGCCGGAGTCCTGTTTGCTGAGCTTGCCGATTTTGGTTTGCGGATCGAGGATAGCAATGATGTCGCGCAGGCCTTTGTCGTACTTCGACATCAGGGTGCGGAGTTTTTCCTCGAATTCCATTTCCTTCTTCAGGCCACCGTCTTTCTTGAGAGCGTCAAGCTCTGCCAGTTGAGCGGCCAGTTGCTGTTCAAGGGCGCGAAATTCGGCAAGCTTCGACATTTTATGTGCTTCCTTTTATATGGCTGATTTGAGTATCAACTATAACTCGATTCCACGACTGTTGCAGACGATGGAGGTGAGGGTTGCCGCCAGTTTTCAAGATCGTAGCGGTGGGCAGAAATATCACCCTTGAGGAGGGGCAGGCTGCCTCTATTGCGCTCGTGTCTTCGGCACAATGCCAACTTGCATCCCAAATGGATTGAACACGCTATTCAGGGTCTGCACGGTTGGATTTGACTCGTCATGCTCCAGCTGACGAAGGGCACGCAGGGAAAGTTTGCACATCTGCGCGAAACGGGCCTGCTGCAATCCGGTGATTTCCTTCCGCAACTTGCGCACAGCCTGGCCGATGCTCAACTCGCCCGACGCCAGTTGGGTCTGTATTTCGCTCAGAATACGGTTGCGCTCGATGATGTCCATTCAGACAAGTCCCCACCGGCTGAGTCGTTGCTGGAGGTTTCGCAGCGCAATACGTGGATGATTCATGGTGGAGTTTGGCAGCCCCTGATCGTTCAGTAGGTCGGGAAGGGCGAGGAGGTTGTGCGCTGCGCCTCTGAGCCTTTCATATAGAACATCTGCGTCGGTCCATTGCGCCAGTGCGGCACAGGCTTGGCGCCAGTTAACCTCGCCGGCAATCTCTATAGGTTGAGGCCATTTTGTAGTGCGAGTGATGCCTTCATCATCCATCACCATGGGGGCAAGGTCGTAGATGGGGGCGAGTTTCAGGCCAGTGCTGTTTCGCAATATTGAAGTATTGCGGCCATGGTTGTCCGAATTGCCAAGAATCTGGTTGAGTAAGTCGCGCTGCAGATACTCAAAGATCATGTCACCAACTTGCGCGCCTTGCCCCGTCTGCTGCCACAGCCTGACCAGGTGCTTCAGGGCGTCGGTATGCAGTAGGTAACTGCCCGGCACGGTTACTCCTGCCAGTGAGTACAGGGACTCCATGGCGCTGCGCTCTACACCAGCGGCACTAAGACGACGGTCAAAACGACGCATCCACAGGCTAGGCTTGCGGCCTTCCTCTAGAGCCAGACCTTCGGCGGGTACGGTATCCAGGCCAAGCCGCTGGACGGCCCTGTAGAAGCAGAACTCGCTACGCAGTATGTCTTGGTCGGTCTGTCTAGCCTGGTTACGCGCGAACTTCACGAACCAGTGACAGGTCGCATAGGCATCCGGCAGAGCCGCATCCGGATGCAGGGCACCTTCTCTGTCTTCAGTCAGTAACAGTTTGGGCGCTTCGCCACCCGCGCCTGTGGCGCCACCGATAGCCGCACCCTGCTCGTAGGCGTATTCCAGAAAGCGCGAATCGCGGTTGATTACATCTTCGCGAGAGAAACCCAGCAGCGGATTTCCTTGAAGTGCTAATGCCGCCTCCTTGATGCGCAGGTTGCCCACCGGCGCCGGAGCGCACCGACTCAGCAGGAATAGATCCAGTTCCAGATTCTCGGGTTTCTGTTTGCCCAGACGCTGGAGTAGGAAGCGGCGTGCCGCCCCTGCGGGCAATATGTCGTGAAGGAATGCGGGAGCCGGGGTGCCCCGATAGGAGTCCCAGCCCAATGGCACTGTGGCGCTAACTGCATGCTCAAGGCGGCTGCCCATGTGCTCCAGCGTGTCAAGCAGATATGTCTGCTCATAGCCAAAAGAACACGCACCTGCCAGACCCACCTCGGGCTGCTCGAAGTTGAGGTGCATGGCGTCGTACCAGGCATGACCACTGTACAGTTGCAGGGTGAGAGAGTGCATATGGACTCCGGCACTTTAATGCCGTTAAGGCTACTGGTTGTCGCGAATAAAGGCAATAAAATGCCTTAAATCACTCCATTACCAGGTCTTAAGAGCACTTTAGTGCCGATTCATTTGGGGCTGATCAAGTAGCGATTTCCATGTTTGATCGCAATGGCTGGCTTGCGACAAAGCGCTCAACTTCAAGAAGTGGACTCCGTGTTGGCTCTCCTGAACACCCGATCCCTCGCCATAAACGCCTCCAGCATGTGCGGAATGAGCGTCAGGGCATCGACCTCTTCGCCATACGCTTGCGAGTGCAGCGAGGCGTAACGCTCGAGGTCAGCCTTCAGGCTGGCGGGGCACGTAATGGTCAGCTTCAGGTTCTCGGTTTTTGGCAGTGGGCCGAGACGCAGTTTGGTTGTGCTCATTGCGGATTCCTCTGGTGAGGGGAGAAAGGCTGATAGGGGCGCAGCACCAGGTCTCGGTTGACGATCACCCGCAAGGGCAGCCCCGGGCGCTGGGTCAGCGTGGGTTGGATATCGAGGTTGCGGCGGGTGACCTCCTGGCCGACCTGGTTCACCGTGCCCTGCAGGCTGTCGCGCCCGGCGATGATGATGCGGTCGCCGTCGGTGCGACTTTCAGGCGCCGCTAACTCTGCACCGATGCCCAGCAGGCTGGTCATGGCCGCGCCGGCGACGAGTCGATCCCAGTGCCAGTCGACGCCATCCTCCAGGCCGGCATAGCCGGCGGTATCGCTGCCGACCAGGTTGTCGAGCTGGAAAGACGAGGTATCTGGCAGGATCACCCGCTGCCACACCACCTGCACGCGACTCTGCCCGTAGCTCACCTGGCTGTTGTAGCGGCCGAGCAGGCGTGCGCCCTGGGGGATCAGTACATGCTGGCCGGTGGCGCTGTCGTAGACCGGTTCGGTCACCGTGGCGATGACATCGCCGGGCAGGTCCGACTTGATCCCGGTGACCAGGGCCGCAGCAATGACGGTGCCGGCCATCACCTGGTAGGGCGACTCGGGCATTTGCAGAGATCCTGAAATACGGATTTGTGCATTCACGGATTTACTGAGAAACGCCTCGTTCTGCTCCTGCCGGTTATGTGTTCCAGATACTCCGTCTACCGCGGCTGCCGCGGCTGCCGCGGCTGACGACGTGGCGCCCAGGATCTCCGGCTCGAGTGGGGTGAACCCAGTGGATGCGACGTTCGACTTCCGTGCACTGCCGGTCTGGAAAAACACCGAAGACAACGCCGCCTCCTCGGTCTCCTTAAGCCGGGCAAGACGTTCGGCTTCCGCGGCATCCGGACCATGGCCATAACCCTGCGCCTGCTGCTCGGCCCTGAGGATCGGCACGCCCAGGTCGCCGGGCAGCGGTGGGCCCAGCTGCGGTATCTCGGGAGCAGGTGGCGGAAGCTGCGAGTAGTCTGCCGGCAACTGCTCCAGACCCTCGGAGCGTGTCACGCGGTCGACGTTGTACAGCTCCTGTGGCGCCGTTCCCTGGCGGCGCGGCTGCGGTTGCAGCGACCACAGCAGGGCGCCGAGCACCGCAGCGGCCAAGCCGCCGGCGAGCAGCGCCAGAATGCGCGGATTGAGACGAGTTACGGGGCGCGGTTGCGCACGCAGTTCCAGCGCCTCCGGTGCCTCCTTGGGCGGCACTGCAGGGGCCGCGCTGTGGATGTCGTCCTTGGCACTCATGCTCAGGGCCTCCGTGCCACGCCGTCGGTGCGCTCGATCCGCACCACATCGCCCTGGTCGGCGCCCAGGCGCAACTCGGCCGCACCGAACAGCCGGTCGACGATGTAGTAGGGCGAGCGGAAGCGGTAGTTGACCAGTTGTCCGTCGCCTTCAGGGCCGAGCACAAACAGCGGCGGCAGCTCACCCTGGGCGATGCCGACCGGGAACTGGATGTACACCTTCCTGCCATCATCGAAGGCGCGCAGCGGTTTCCACGGCGGGTTACTGCCACTGATCCCATAGCGAAAGCGCAGCTGTTCCAGGGCCAGGCCGGAGTCCACCGGCGCCGCGGCCTGGGCGGCACTGGCGCGGCGTTGCAGGGCGATCATGCGGTCCTTGGGGTAGTCCCAGGACACCGAGGCCATCCAGGCCCGCTCGGTGGAGGTCAGCTCGAGCAGGTAGGTACGGCGCGTGGTGGTGATCACCAGGTTGGTCTTGAGGTCGACCCGGGTCGGCTTGACCAGCACGCTGGTGCGTAACGCCTCGCCGCTGCCGCTGGTGGTGTCGCCCACAATCCAGCGCACCGTGTCGCCGGCGGCCACGGTGCCCAGCTCCTCGCCGGCCTGCAGGTTGATCGCGGTGACCCGGCCGGGGCTGGTGTACAGCTGATAGAGTGCCCCCTCCGAGTAGGGCCAGACCTGGATGGCGTTGATATAGCCCTCCCGGCTCGGCGCGACCCGCGCGTCGTGGTTGGCTCGGGAGACGCGCAAGCGCTCATCGGCCGGCTCCTGGGCCGGCTTGCGGTCTTGATCCGGCAGCGGTTTGAGCTGCGCCGGCAAGGCCAGGGGCTTGGGCACTGCCACCACCTCGATGGGCGTGGGCGGCTCCGGCAGGTGCTGCGCCTCGACCGGTTCGTCCAGGGCGATCACCGGCGGCTCGTGGCTGGCGCAGCCGGCCAGCAGGGCCAATAGAAGAGGGCTGGCGTAGCGGTAGGCTGAGGTTTTCATGGTGTTTGCGCTCCTTGCGTAGTGTCCAGTTCGCGGCTCCAGGACAGGCCGTTGACGTAGATGCCCAGCGGGTTGCGGCGCAGCTTCTCCTCGGTGCGCGGTGGCTGCAGCACCAGAGCGATCACCGCCGTCCAGCGCTCCAGCCCCGCGGCCGCACCGTTGACGAAACGGCGCTCGATCCAGCGCAGCTGGAAGGAGCTGTCGCTGGCCCATACCACGCTGGTCACCTCCACCGTCACCGATTCCTTGCCGACCCGAGCGAAGGGATCGTGGGCGCGGGCATAGTCGTTGAGGGTGGCGGCGCCGCGGTCGGTGGTGAAGTGGTAGGCCTCCAGCCAGTTCTGCCGCACCACCACCGGGTCGATCGACAGGCCGCGCACCAACTCGATGAAGCGCGCCAGGTGGTGGGCGATCTGCGCGTCCTGGGGCTGGTAGGGGCTGGCCGCCTCGCCGACGGCGCGTACCTGACCGAGCTGGTCGACCTCCACCACATAGGGCGTGACCGTCGCCTGGGCCGCGCGCCAGAGCAGCCCGCCGGCCATCAGCAGGGCCAGGCCCAGGCAGCCGAAGGCCATCAGCCGCCAGTTGCGCGCCTGCGCCAGGCTGCTGCCCAGGCGCCGATCCCAGACCTGGGCCGCCGCCTGGTAGGGCGTGGTCGGTTGTGGGCTGTCGCCGTAGCGCACCCGTGGACGTCTGAATCTCATCCTCGTTCTCCTTTACGTGTTCGAGGGGTCGCGTACCTGCGGCCCGGGGGATGAACCACCGCCATCGCCACCGCGCAGGCTGTGGGCGACGGTGGTGGCGGCTTGGTTGAGCTGTTGCCTGCGCTGCAGGCGCTTGGCCCAGTCGGGCGGCTTGTTGGGAGCAGTCGATGGGCCGGCAGACGCCGCCACACTTCCGCCAGTTGCAGCAGGCGCTGCCGCATCTGGCGTCATACCCGCGGCCAGCGGCTTGGCTCCGCCCATGACCAGGCGCGCCGCAGCGGGGGCCATACGGGCGCCGGCCAGCACGGCGCCGCCGACGCCCGCCGCCACCGCGGTGGCGCCCGCGGCCATGCCGGTAGCCGCGAGGGCGGTACCGGCCGCGGCACCGGCTCCGAGTTGCGGGGCACCGGAGACCAGGCCGGTGGCGATGCCCGGGCCGAAGATGCCCAGGCCGAGCAGTGCCAGGGCGGCGAGCATGACCACCAGGGCATGGTCGATGGAGGGCTCGTCCGGCAGCGTCTGGAACTCGGCGAACAGCCCGCTGCCGATTCCGACGATCACCGCCAGGACCAACACCTTGATGCCGGAGGCCACCACGTTGCCCAGCACCTTCTCGGCGAGGAAGGCGGTCTTGTTCCACAGGGCGAAGGGCACCAGAACGAAGCCGGCCAGCGTGGTCAGCTTGAACTCGACCAGGGTGACGAACAGCTGAATGGCCAGGAAGAAGAAGCTGACGATCACCACCAGCCAGGCCAGGAACAGCACCAGGATGCTGTGCAAGTTTTCGAAGACTTCCGGAAATCCGCTGAGCATGCTGATCTGCTCGAGCAGCGGGGCTCCGGCATCGATACCGATAGCGGCCAGCCGTCCTGGTTTCAGGAATTCGGCGGGGCTTAGCGCGGATCCTGCCGCCAGTAACCCTAATCCGGCGAAGGAGTTGAAGATGATCTTCGCCAGTGCGTTGAAGTTGCCGATGATGAAGGCGAAGGCGCCGACGTAGAGGATCTTGCGGATCAGCTTGGCGCTGACGTCCTCGCCGCCCATGGCCCAGAACAGCCCTGCCAGGGTCATGTCGATGGCCACCAGGGTCAGGCTGAGAAAGGCCACCTCGCCGCCGAGCAGGCCGAAGCCCGAGTCGATGTACTGCCCGAACACCGCGAGGAAACGGTCGATCACGCTGACGTCGTTCATGGCACGGCCTCGTCGAAACTCGGCGGAATGGCCGGCAACTCCGCGGCGCGGCGAAACTCACCCGGTCGCGCGCAGCCGGAGTAGAAGCGCTCGCTCAACGATGTGGCCTGTTCGCCGGCGATCTCGACGTCCGGGTTGCAAGCTGCCAGCCCGAGAAGCACCGAACTCAGGATCAACACTCTCATCGTCCGCACTCCCTAGCGATAGAACTGCACGGGGTAGGGCGTATAGGGCGTGCCGCTGCCCATAAAGCGCCGGCGCAGCTCGCGCGCCTCCTCGGCGGCGGCGGCCTGGCGGGCCAGCTCCAGGGCGATCGCGCGGTTCTGGGTGATCTGCAGCTGCTGGGCCTGGATCGACTGCTTGGCCTGCAGGGCCAGCAGCTGGTTGGTGGCCTGGGTCGCCTGCAGGGCGCCGCCGGCGGCCTGGCTCTGGTTGACCAAGTCGGCCAGTACGCTCTCGTCCTGGGCCAGGTTCTGCGCGACCTGGGCCTGCACGCGCATGGCGGTGTGCAGGCCGTCGAGGCCCTGCCGCCAGCGTTCGCGTGCCTCCTGGGCCATGCGCTGGCCGCTGGTGTCGTGTGCATATTCGGCGGGATAGAGGCGGGCGAACTCCCGGTCCAGGCGCTGCACCTCGAAGGCCAGGCCCTGGGCCTCGGCCAGCAGCCGCTCGGTGCTGGCCAGGGTCACGCGCAGGCGGTTGACCACGTTGTAGTCCAGGCGCGCCAGGTGGCGGGCCTGGTTCAGCAGCATCTGGCTTTCGTTCTGCAGCTGGCTGACCTGGTTGTTGATCATCTCCATCGTGCGCACCGCGGTCAGGGTGTTCTGCACCAGGTTGGTCGGGTCGATCACGGTCACGGCGTTGGCCGGTTGCAACCCCAGCAGACCCAGGGCCAGCAACGTGACGACAGGAAATAGACGGGTAAGGGGCTTCATGGCAGGCACTCCTTGCGTGGTGGGATATGGGAAGCAAGCAGCTCAGCGGCCCAGTCCAGGCCGCGGTGACGCAGCCAGGCGGCGGCGAAACCAGCCGTACCGGACTCCTGCAGGATCCGGTCGATCTCGCGCTGCTCGGCCGGGCTGGCGGAGGCGGCGAAGGCCAGCGCCAGCGGACCCAGGTCGAGGTCGAACAGGCGGTTGCCCAGGCGCGACTGGTAGTAGTAATCGCGCTTGGGCGTGGCCTGGGCGATGATCTCCAGCTGCCGGTCATTGAGGCCGAAGCCCTGGTAGATGCCGCGGATCTGCGGCTCGCCGGCCTGGGGGTTGGGCAGGAAGAGGCGGCTGGCGCAGCTCTCGATGATCGCCGCGGCGATGCTCGAGTCCTGGATGTCGGCCAGGGACTGGGTGGCAAAGATCACGCTGACGTTCTTCTTTCGCAGGGTCTTGAGCCACTGGCGGATGCGCGCGGCGAACAGCGGGTCGTCGAGGAACAGCCAGGCCTCGTCGAGGATCAGTAGGGTCGGCGCGCCGTCGAAGCGCTCCTCGAAACGGGCGAACAGGTAGCTCAGCACGGCGGCCACCGCCGCCTTGCTGTGCATCAGCTCCTCCATCTCGAAGCACTGCACGTCGGCCATGCCCAGGCGGTCCGCATCGGCGTCCAGCAAGCGGCCGTGGGCACCGCCCAGCACATAGGGCTGCAGCGCCTGGCGCAGGGCGTTGTCCTGCAGCAGCACCGACAGGCCGGTCAAGGTGCGCTGCGCCACGGGGGCCCCGGCTAGGCTATCGAGGGCGGTCCACAGTGCGGCTTTTTGCTCCGGGCTGACGGACACACCTTCCTGCAACAAGCGCGCCTCCAGCCACTCGGCGGCCCAGGCGCGGTAGCTGTCCTGGTCGATGCGTGCCAGGGGCTGGAAGGCCAACTCGCCATCGCCGCCGAGGTCGTAGTGCTCACCGCCCAGGCCCAGCACCGTTGCGCGCAGGGAGCGGCCCATGTCGAAGAGAAACAGGCGCGCGCCCGGGTAGCGACGAAACTGCAGGGCCAGGGTCGCCAGCAACACCGACTTGCCCATGCCCGTAGGACCGGCCACCAGGGTGTGGCCGACATCGCCGACGTGGGTGACCAGGCGAAACGGCGTTGCGCCATCGGTGCGGGTGATCACCAATGGCGGGCCATCCAGATGGTCGTTGCGCGCCGGGCCGGCCCAGACTGCCGAGACCGGCATCAGGTGCGCCAGGTTGAGCGTGGAGATCAGCGGCTGGCGGACATTGGCGTAGACGTTGCCGGGGATCGACGACAGCCAGGCCTCCACCGCGTTGAGGCCCTCGGCAATGGTGACGAAGCCGCGGCCCTGGATCACCCGCTCGACCCGGCGCAGCTTCTCCTCGGCGACCTGGGCCTCGGCGTCGCTTACCGTCACCGTGGCCGTCACATAGCCGAAGGCCACTTGGTCGGCGCCCAGCTCCTGCAGCGCCGCGTCGGCGTCGCCGGCCTTGTTCGCCGCGTCGCTGTCGAGCAGCGGGCTTTCCTGCTGGAAGATCGCCTCGCGCAGCAGTGCCAGCACGCCCTTGCGCTTGGCGAACCATTGGCGGCGCAGGCGCAGCAGTTCCTTCTCCGCCTCGTCCTTGTCCAGGCAAATGAAACGGGTCGACCAGCGATAGGCGAAGCCCAGGCGGTTGAGGTCATCCAGCAGCCCCGGCCAGGTCGAGGTGGGAAAGCCGCGTACCGTCAGCAAGCGCAGGTGCTGCTCGCCCAGGCGCGGCGCCAGGCCGGTGGTCAGCGGGCAGTCGGCGAGCAGGGCATCGAGGTGGAAGGGCACCTCGGGCACGGCCAGCCGCTGGCGGTGGGTCGAGACCGTGGCGTGCAGGTAGCTCAGCGTCTGGCTGTCGTCGAGCCAGGCGAGCTCCGGCATCACCCCGTCGAGCAGGTCGAAGAAGCGCTCGCTCTCGGCGATGAAGGCTGCCAGCCGCGAGCGCCAGTCGACGCCGCGCCGGGGTCGGTGCTCATAGAGCAGCCCGGCGGCGCGGGCGCGCGATTCTTCCGGCGGCAGGTAGAGTAGCGTCAGGTGATAGCGGCTTTCGAAGTGGCTGCCCTGGGCTGCGAAGGTCGCACGACGTTCCTCGTCCACGAGCCAGGACAGCGGCTCGGGAAAGTGGCTGTCCGGGTAGTCGGCGGCGGCCAAGCGTTCGGCTTCGATAAACAGCGCCCAGCCGGAACCGAGGCGGCGCAGGGCGTTGTTCAGACGCGCAGTGGTGGCCAGCAGTTCGCCCTGGGTGGCGCTGTCCAGGTCCGGCCCGCGAAAGCGCAGGGTGCGCTGGAAGGCGCCGTCCTTGTTCAGCACCACGCCCGGGGCAATCAGGCCGGCCCAGGGCAGCCAGTCGGCGAGTTGGGCGGGACGCCGTTGGTATTCGTTGAGGTTGAGCATGGCGGTGCTCCTCACACGTCCAGCAGCGCGGGCAGCTTGATGTGCCGGGCGAATACCTGGAGAAACTGCGGGTCCAGGCGTGCGCCCCAGACCGCCAGGAAGTGGCCGACCAGCCAGAGCAGCAGCCCCGGAATCCACAGCTGCAGGCCCAGGCCGACCACCGCGGCCAGGGTGCCGTTGAGGATCGCCACGTTGCGCGGCGCGCCGCCGAGCAGGATCGGTTCGGCCAGCGCGCGGTGCAGCGGCATCTCGAAACCGGGGATGAGTTCACGGGCGCCGTTCATGCGATCAGTGCCCCGCCGGCGAAGCTGAAGAAGCTGAGGAAGAACGAGGAAGCGGCGAAGGCGATCGACAGGCCGAAAACGATCTGGATCAGCTTGCGGAAGCCGCCGCTGGTGTCGCCGAAGGCCAGGGTCAGGCCGGTGGTAATGATGATGATCACCGCGACGATGCGCGCCACCGGACCCTGCACCGAGTCGAGGATCGACTGCAGCGGCCCTTCCCAGGGCATGCCGGAGCCGGCGGCGAACGCCGGCAGGGCAGTACTCAGCAGCAGGGCGCCCAGCAGCAGGGCGCGGGCGGTGCGTTGGCGTACAGCGACGCGGGAGTGGAGGGGATTCATGGTTGATCTCCTGAGGCAATGGACAGGGCAGGAAGGTGGTCGAGGGTGTCGATGGGCTGCAGGCGATAGCCGCGGGGATCGTGACCGACGACCCGGGCGATCTGCTGGACCTGGCGGGCGCGACCGCGGCCGGCGAGGAACACCACGAGATTGACCGCCTCGGCGATCAGCGCCCGTGGCGCCGCCAGGGCGACCTCGAGGATCAGTTGCTCCAGGCGCAGCAGGGCGCCCTGGGCGGAGCCAGCATGGATGGTGGCGATGCCGCCGGGGTGGCCGGTGCCCCAGGCCTTGACCAGGTCCAGGGCCTCGCCGCCGCGCACCTCGCCGACCACCACCCGGTCGGGGCGCAGGCGCAGCGTGCTGCGCACCAGGTCGGCCATGCTCACCACGCCGGGCTTGGTGCGCAGGGCGACGTGGTCGAGGGCCGGGCACTGCAACTCGACCGTGTCCTCGAGCACCAGCACGCGGTCGCCGCTGCCGGCCACCTCGGCGAGCAGGGCGTTGGCCAAGGTGGTCTTGCCGCTGCTGGTCCCGCCGGCGACCAGGATGTTCTGTCGGTCGCGCACGGCGTCGCGCAGGTACTCAGCTTGTCCGTAGGTGAGGATGCCGTCGGCCACGTACTGCGCTAGGGGAATCACCCCGACGGCGCGCTTGCGCAGGGCGAAGGCTGGCCCGGCGGCCACCGGCGGTAGCACGCCCTCGAAGCGCTCGCCGCGCTCCGGCAGTTCGGCGCTGAGCAGCGGCTGGCCGCGATGCACCTCGGCGCCGATGTGGGCGGCGACCAGGCGGATGATCCGCTCGCCGTCGGCGGCCGGCAGGCTGCCCAGCCTGGATCGGCCGCTGGAGAGGCGGTCGAGCCAGAGTGTGCCGTCGGGGTTGAGCAGCACCTCGACCACGTCCGGGTCGTCCAGGGCGGCGGCGATCAGCGGGCCCATGGCCGTGCGCAGCATGCGGGTGTGGCGATCCAGGGAAGCGGCTGCTGCGCTCAAAACGCTGGAAGAGGCGGCGGTCATGGACGCTCTCCCGGGGCCTGCGCCTCCGGCTGAACCTCTTCGTGCACCTCCCTGACCAGGCTACGGCCGCGCTGCAGGTGCCGGCCCAGTTGCTCGACGAACTGACCGAAGCGCAGCTTGCCCTGGGCCCTGGCCGCCTCCTGATGGGCCTCGGGCACCGGTGTGCTGACCGTGAGGTAGTAGCGCACGTAGAGGGCGAGGGTCTCGATCAGGATGTGCTGGTCGCGCTCCAGCCGCTCGAACTGCCGCGACAGCCGGTCCAGGCGCTTGGCCATGGCCACCTCGCGCCGCTCGCCGGACTCCGGCGACAGCCAGGCCGCCAGCGCCGCGGCGATGATCGAGGACTTCGACACGCCCTTGCTGATCGCCAGTTCGTTCAGGCGCTTGGCGTGCTCGGGTTGGATGAACAGGTTCAGGCGGGCTCGGCTCATAGGGCTATTCCGTCGTCAGGGTCGAGGGCGGCCAGCCGCGCCGCGCGCTGCAGGCGCGGGTCGGGCTGGTTGGGAAAGGGGGGCGGGACGTCGTCCTCGTCGAGCAGCAGCAGGTCGCCGGCCAGCTCGTCATGCTCCGGCAACGGCACGCTCTGGGCCAACTCTGGCTCGCGGCGGGGGCCGCCGTCCTCGACGGACTCGGCGTCGGCCAGGCCAGCTGCAGACGCGTCAGCGGCCACTGGCACGGTCAGGCCGCTCCAGTCGTCCGCCCGTGGCGCCGGGGCATCGGCATAGCGGCCGGGCTGCAACTGCGGTGCCGGCAGCAGCCGGCGGCGGAAGTTGCCGTCGTTGAAGTAGCGCAGCTTCTTGGCGCGGATCGGCGCGTGGCCGGAGAGCATCACCACGGCCTCGTCGCTGGGCAGCTGCATCACCTCGCCCGGGGTCAGCAGCGGCCGCGCCGTCTCCTGGCGCGACACCATCAAATGGCCGAGCCAGGGCGCTAGGCGGTGGCCAGCGTAGTTGCGCTGGGCGCGCAGCTCGGTGGCGGTGCCCAGGGTCTCGGAGATGCGCTTGGCGGTGCGCTCGTCGTTGGTGGCGAAGGTCACCCGCACATGGCAGTTGTCGAGGATCGAATGGTTCTGGCCGTAGGCCTTGTCGATCTGGTTGAGCGACTGCGAAATCAGGAAGGCGCGCAGCCCGTAGCCGGCCATGAAGGCCAGGGCCGACTCGAAGAAGTCCAGGCGCCCCAGCGCCGGAAATTCGTCGAGCATCAACAGCAGCTTGTGCTTGCGCGCGATGCCGTCGGTGCCGTCCAGGGACTCGGTCAGGCGCCGGCCGATCTGGTTGAGGATCAGGCGGATCAGCGGCTTGGTGCGGCTGATGTCCGAGGGCGGCACTACCATGTACAGCGACACTGGATGCTCGGCCGAAATCAGGTCGGTGATGCGCCAGTCGCAGCGCGAGGTGACGGTGGCCACCGTCGGGTCGCGGTACAGTCCGAGGAAGGACATGGCCGTGGACAGCACGCCGGAGCGCTCGTTCTCGCTCTTGTTGAGCACCTCCCGCGCGGCCGAGGCCACCACCGGATGGGGACCGTCGCCCAGGTGGGGCGTGCTCATCATCCGCTGTAGCGTCAGCTCGAAGGTGCAGGCCGGATCGGAGAGGAAGTTGGCGACGCCGCGCAGGGTCTTGTCCTCGCCGGCGTACAGCACATGGAGGATGGCGCCGACCAGGAGCGCATGGCTGGTCTTCTCCCAGTGGTTGCGCCGCTCCAGCGCGCCCTCTGGGTCGACCAGGATGTCGGCGATGTTCTGCACGTCGCGCACCTCGTGGGTGCCGCGGCGCACCTCGAGCAGCGGGTTGTAGGCCGCTGAGCTCGCATCGGTGGGGTTGAACAGCAGGCAGTGGGAGAAGCGTGCGCGCCAACCGGCGGTCAGGCTCCAGTTCTCGCCCTTGATGTCGTGGATCACCGCCGAGGCCGGCCAGGCGAGCAGGGTGGGTACCACCAAACCGACGCCCTTGCCCGAGCGCGTCGGCGCGAAGGCCAGCACATGCTCGGGGCCCTCATGGCGCAGGTACTGCTCATTGAACAGGCCGAGGAACACCCCTGCCGGCCGGGTCAGTCCGGCCTGACGTACCTCATCCGCCTCGGCCCAGCGCGCCGAGCCGTAGGTGGTGACCCGCCGAGCCTGGCGGGCGCGCCAGAGGGCCATGCCGATGGCCACTGCCAGCGCCAGCAGGCTGCTGCAGGCAGCGATGGTGCCACCGACGTTGAACACCTCCGGCGCATAGGCATCGAAGACGAACCACCACTCGAACAGGCGCCAGGGGTGATAGATCGGCGTGCCCAGCATCTCGAACCAGGGCGCACCCAGGCGCGCCTGATAGCCGAGCGCGGCCGCCGTCCACTGCGTGGCACTCCATACCCCGCCAAGGGTGATGGCCAACACCGCCAGCACCTGGCCGTACAGCACCGTCGTTGCTTGCATCCTTGCCCCCAACCTCTCCGACAGAACTCACGGCACGCATGGGTGCCGCGGGCGAGAGGTTCGGCATTGGCCGGGAAGGGGTCAAAGACAGTTTCGAGAAGATTTCAGAGCGAGTCGGAAAATGTTCGGGCTCCGGCGGCGAGCAGCTACACGCAGCCGGTAGTGGCGTAGCGCGCAGTTTGCTTGGCAAACTGGGAGCTGTGGGCGACCGGCAGACGTCGATCTGAAGCAGACATATCCTAACGCCTGCTTGAGTGCTCTCCGCAGGCTGTGCTTCAGATCGGGTCGGATGGCTTGGTTGCGGCGTTGGAACTCAAACAGCAAAACATCCGGGATAAGATTTATTGGGAGCCAGGGAATGAATGGGGATCACTCAGGCGGCGAAATGCGCGTCGCTGTACTAGTAGATTGCGACAACGTGTCACCCGATATCTTGGATCATGCGCTTAGAGTGGTTGCCCAGTTTGGGCGGGTGGTGCTTCGGCGTGGCTACGGCAACCACGCTACGCTGGGCAATAGATGGCAGGAAGCATTGGTCCGCCAGGCTTTTACGCCTTGCCTGCAATACCAATACGCTGCCGGAAAAAATACTGCTGACATAGCCCTCGCACTTGACGCTATAGAGGCGCTTTTCGACAAGCGGGCTGATGCCTTCTGTTTAGTAACAAGTGACTCTGATTTCGCCTATCTGTGCCGTAAGCTGCGAGAGCGGGGGGCGACGGTCTGTATTGTTGGTGAGTCCAAAACACCAGACGCACTGCGCAATGCCAGCGATCACTTTTTCGAGTGGGGTCGCTCTGAGTTCACTCCTGATGCGGTGAAGGATACCGGTGCTGCAACGGAGGACTCTGCGCCTAAACGAAATGAGCCTCCAAAGTCATCCGTCAAGCTAAGACCACGGTTTATAGTCGAAGCCGTGTCGCTCATGGCCAGCAATACTAGTGACGGAAAGGTCGCAATGGGTGCGCTGGGCAGCTATCTCCGACGAACCGACCCAGCTTTTTCTCCCAAAAGCTATGGACATTCTGGGCTCTTGGACATGATCAAGACCTATGATCTTCTGGCCTCAGTCCAAGAGCCTGGAGGGCACTGGTCCGTGATGTTGGCTCCTAAAGAAGAGCTACTGACCACGTCTCTCGTGTGACCTTCCTCGATTGCCCGCTTTGACCGTTTTCGGCCCAGACCGTGTAAAAACGCAGCAAGCGATGGCAATCAACTGCCGGGGGATTTTCTCAGCGTCCGGGAGGCCGTGGGAGGCCCAATCAGGCGCATTCGGTGAATCTGGTTGCTACGGCACTTTAGGCTTCGGCACGACTGATGGAGGACGGCAGGACTCGTAAAACAGACCTCAGGCCTTCATGGCTGCCATCGGTATTTGAGATAAATCCCGTCAGAAGCAGTGTCCATGCATATACCCAACATAGAGAAGCATCACGATGAATATCAGGGAACGTATTTTTCTTGAGGTCGATGCAACTGCCAGAAGCCATGGCATATCACGGTTCAACCGTTTTATCTGCGTGCTGATTGTCGGTGCAGTGCTGGTGGCGATATTCGAAACCGAGCAGTCTGTAGCCGAAACCTACCATCAGATGTTCAGGGCAGTGGAGTGGGTGCTGTTTGGAATTTTTCTGATTGAGTATTGCTTGAGGGTCTACGTTGCTCCGATGAATTCCCTGTTTTCGGGAAAATATGGCCGGTTTAAATACATTTTTAGTGTCTGGTCAGTACTTGACCTCTTTGCGCTGCTGCCATTGCTGCTGACCGCATACGATGGCAGCGCTTTTTACTTGCGATTGATCAGACTGTTGCGAATTCTCAGGGCTTCGAAGCTTGGGCGCTTCACAAAAGCCTGGATACTGCTATGGCAAGCCATCTCCAAGCGCCGTTACGAGTTAATGCTAAGTGGCTTGGTCGCATTGATGCTGCTTCTGGTCTCCAGCACCTTTCTCTACCTGCTTGAAGCTGCTGAGCAGCCGGAAGCGTTTGGCAGCATCCCGAGAGCCCTGTGGTGGAGTGTCGCCACGTTGACAACGGTTGGCTATGGAGACGTCACCCCGATAAGCGCCGCCGGCCGCTTTTTTGCCGGTATTACTGCGGTTGCCGGTATTGGGCTGGTCGCGATGCCAACCGGCATATTGGCGGCGGCTTTCAGCGATGCCTTTCAGAGTCAGGAAAGCAAGGAGGCAAGTGATGGCATTTAGATTTCAGCGCCGGATCAAGATCGCACCTGGACTGCGGTTGAACATCAGCAAAGGCGGAGTCAGTGTCTCGGCAGGACCACGCGGAGCAAGCGTTACAGCGGGGAAAAGAGGACTGTTTGCCAGTGTAGGGTTGCCTGGCACGGGTTTGAGTTATCGCCAACGGCTGTTCGCCAGTGATAACAGTCATCAATCCAATATCCGTGCAGCCTCAACACAAACCACTACAGTCAGATTCACTGCCGATGAAGACGGCAACTGTTCCCTGATCAGGGCGGATGGGAGTCTTTTGTCAGACGCTGAAGTAAAGATCGTAAGAAGGCAGCATGGCGACACCATACGACAGGCGCTGGAAGAGCTGTGCAACAGCCGCAATGAATTGCTTGCCGAATTGGGTCAATTTCACTTGAGTACGCCAGAGCCGACAACAGCTCCGCAGTACGAGAGGCAGCCTTTTCCCTCGGCACAGCCGCACTTGACCACCGTCCAAAAGGTGTTGGCACTGATATGGCCACCCTTCAATCGTCGCCAAGAGCAGCTTCATCAGCAGTGGAGGCAAGGCAATCAAGCCTGGGAAGCGGCAGAGCAGCACAGGCACGAAACTGAAACCAGATTGGTGTTTACGTCCACAACCGCTATCGAGGAAACCCTGTCGCGCTACCTATCCGAGATTGACTGGCCCAAATCACCGGATATCAGCTTCGACCTCGGTACTAACATCAGCACTATCGCCCTCGATCTTCAGCTCCCCAATGAAGACGAGATGCCGGACAAGGAGTGGACTCTACCTACGCGCCAATACCGGCTCACGCCCAAAGCGCTGTCGGCCACCAAACGCCGACAGCTGTATCGAGATTATGTTCATGCCATCGCCTTTCGAGTTGTTGGCGAAGTATTTGCCCGTCTGCCGACCATTGAGTTCGTATCAATTTCTGGTTACCGAGAGCGAACCAATCCGGCAACCGGAGGCTTGGAAGACGAGTACATTCTGTCTGCTCTGACTACCCGTAAAAGATGGTCTGAGATTGAGTTGAGCAAATTGAGATCCATCGAGCCGACAGAATCAATGCAGCTATTCGAGCTACGCAGGAACATGACTGGCACAGGGGTCTTCAAGCCAATAGTGCCGTTTGCGGCTGGGGAACTGGAAGCTTTCCAGTCAAGTCAGTCAAATGCCGTGTGATTTGGACCAACAGCATGATGTCACTTTAGGGGAGTCTCCTGGACCGCGTTAATTTGTCCATCAGGTATGTGACCGTCCGCTTCTGGCCGGTTAGCGAGGTCACGACTTATCGAAAACCTTCCTCTTCGTTGCGCATGACCTGAGGCGCCGCCACCCTCGCTCGACTTCGGGAGAAGTGGGATGGCGGCGCCGCGAGTAGCCATGCGACACATCAAAGAATGTCTGCGCTTCAAGCTTGAGGCCGGTTCACGTTCACGATGACCTGTTCAAGTCGCTGCTTGCTATGTGCAGAGACTTTCTGCAGCCCTATAGCACGTGCCATGGCATAGAGCAGGTTATCGACCAGTTCTCCGCGCGCCAAGACCTCTCGCGCCAGAGCCTCAAGCTCTTTCTGACTAATCTCATCAACGGCGCGTAGGCTGTCACTATCGGCAGCCTTTCGGAACGATATTGCGCTGTCATCTTCGAGATGGGATGGCCAATAGAAGTCGCCGATATCTTCTACCGTCTTGCGGTGCGACTTCTCCGCTAGCCGGCTGACGCGTTCCCGAATGCGATTGCCGGTGCGTACCCAGCCATGCGCCCGTGCAATCCGCTGAGCCAGGATAACGTCAAGCACTGGGCCCTCATGGACCACGACGTGAGCGATCATGGCGGTCAGGATGTCGTCGTAATGCTCCTCGAAGAATGCCACCGGGTCAACGGACGCAACGGCGGCAAGCGGATCGACCTTACGGTACACCGCCGACTGTTGTTCAAGTATGGCACCAGAAGTGGGGGTAAATGCCCTCGCATATTGGTTGCTGACCGCAGGGGCGTCGGCCATGCTGCCAACAGGCAGGGCAATCTCCTCCATCGGTGGTGCGTCTTCGCTGGCGACCTCTACTTCCTCTTCCATCACGTCAGCGTGGTGTGCCAAGTCGGCTTGTGCACTGGCGTGGCGGGCACGGCTTTCAGTTAGCAGAGCTTCCAGGCGCTCATGGAGTTTTTCGGCGGTTCCGATGGGGTTGATCCACCAGTCGGTCGACCAGACACGCAATATCTCCCAGCCGAGACCACGTAGCACCTGCTCGCGGAGCTTGTCCCGGTCCCGGGCCGTGGCGCTGCGATGATAGGTGGCACCGTCACATTCAACGCCGGCGAGGTAGCGGCCCGGAGCGTCCGGGTGAACCACGGCGAGGTCAATCCGGAACGCAGAGACGCCAATCTGAGTCGCAACATGCCAGCCCTTGCGGCCCAACGCCTTGGCGACTTGCTCCTCGAAGGGGCTGTCGAAGCTCCCAAGACTATCAGCGGTCGCCTCGATGATTGCGCGCGGACCGCGCTCGGCGAATTCGAGGAAGTGCTTCATGTCTCGCACGCCGATGGACTGGGTTCGGGCCAGATCAATGAGGTCCGGGCTGATGGTGGAGAATACGAGTAGCTCATGGCGGGCGCGGGTAACCGCAACGTTTAAGCGGCGTTCACCACCTGGACGGTTCATCGGCCCGAAGCTCATGGTCATATGGCCTGCGGCATCTCGGCCATAGGTGATGGAGAAGTAGATGATGTCCCGCTCATCGCCCTGCACACTTTCCAAATTCTTGACGAAGACCGGTTCCAATTGGGTATCGGCAAAGTAGCTCTCGAGTGAGGGGTCCTTTCGCCGCTCGGCATCAAGCAGGTCTTCTATGAGGCGCTGCTGCTCGCCGTTGAAGGTAACGACGCCGAAGGTCAGCTTGTTCTCCTTCGCCTCGCGGGTGCGCAGGCGTGCAACGAGATGTGCCACTAGGGCTTTTGCTTCGCCCAGGTTGGTGCGTGAGCCGCCCCTGTCATAGACGCCTTGAACGATGTTCAGGCTTACCGCTCGATCTGATGTGACCGGTGCCGGGAAGGTGACCAGGTTGCCTTTGTAGTACCGATGGTTGGAGAAAGTGATCAGACTTTCGTGCCGGCTGCGGTAGTGCCAATTTAGATCTAGCGTTGGCAGGTTTGCACTCAGGCACTCGTCCAGGATGCTCTCCAGATCCGGTTCGATATCATCGTCTTCATTCGTCGTTTCAGCGCGATCGAAGAAAGAGGTTGGGGGCATCTGCTTCGGGTCCCCAACCATGATCACTTGGCGTCCCCGTGCGATGGCGCCGATGGCATCCCACACCGGAATTTGTGAGGACTCGTCGAAAATGACCACGTCGAACACAGTTGATGTCGTCGAAAGGTATTGTGCAATGGATAGTGGGCTCATCAGCATGCACGGCGTGAGTTTTGCCAGGGCTGATGGAATCGTCGACATCAGTTCACGAAGTGGCTTGTGCCGGGTTTTCTTCGAAATCTCGTGGCGCAGTACGCCCCATTCCGAGGCTTGAGTGACGCTGTCGGGAGTTGGCAGCCCTGCACACAGACGAGCTCGCAGCAAGTCTCGGGTGAGGGCGGTAAGTTGCTCGTCGAGCGCGCGGAAATCTCGGATGCGTTGTTCATGCTCAACGCTGACGAAGTTGCGAATAATCGGCTCTTGGTCGACTGTCGCATTCAACCACCAGCGAGCATAGTTGGCTTGGAACACTTTCTTGATCGTGCCTTGAGCCAGGAGCCCATTCTCAAGGGCTTGTACGAGTGGTCCGAGTCCCAGTGCAGATGCCTCGTCACGGACTTTGCACCACGCGCTCCAAGCATGCAGGCTGTGTTCGGCTTGGACGATACCTTCACACTGCTGACGTAGCGCGTCTAGGGTAAGGCTGCCAATACGTTCTGCGCCTTCGATACTGAATTTCCCAGCCGAGGCCAGTCGCTCCAGGCTGCTATTGAGCTTTGCCGAGGAATCCAGGTACTGCCGACCATATTGGTTAACCAGCCCTTGCGGTTCGAGGAGGGCGTTGCCATCACCCAGTAGCTGCGTCAACGCCGACTTCAGGGCGGTGATTTCATCGGGGGTACGCGCCAGCTGGGAAACGGCGGTTGCGATGTGCCCTTGAAAATTCACTGCGGCCAAGGCCACGTCTGTCTTGGTGTGTAAACCGGTCCAGATGCCGGAGGTGAGGTCACGCAGCTCAGCGTATTCCTTCAGACTCCGTTCGCTGTTTGCCCGCTGTTCGAGCAAGTTGTGCTCTGCCTGCAGTGCCGGCCCACACTTGCCGCTGGCGATCAGGTCATGGTCCTGTTCCAGGCACCCTTCCTCGACTATCGCACGACGTTCTTTCTGGAACGCAATCGCGGCAGCGAGATTGGTTTTGCTCGTGTTGAGATCCTGCCATAGGCCTTTGACGGCTGACTTCATAGACTCGCCGTGGGCAGTAATTTTCCGCTTAAGCGCGCGTTGTTCACGCATCGCGTCGAGTGTGCCCTTCAGCGCAGGGCCGGCCACACCCTGACTGATCAGTTCAAAGCCTACATCCTCCCATTCGCGGTTTTCCTTGGCTGCTTGAATGGCGATTTGAAGCGTTTTCACCTGGTGGATTACAGCTGGATCTGAGCTCGCTCCCCGCCAGAACTCGGCGGTTTCGGAAGCGAGCCGTAGTCCTTCTATCTGCTGACGCACAGTGCGGATTGAGACCAAGTTCTGGAGGTCGACGGGGATGTTGGCTTCGGAGCTACCGTCGATCACCTGACTCAGTTGCTGCTTGATCCGCCGCTTACCCAGCCAGGACTTAGGCCAGAACGATTGGTCGGTCTGGTTCCATTCGTCAAGTAACGCGGCGACATCCAAATCTTCAATGCCGGGGCCGTAGGTAACCGATAAGCACTGATGCAATGCTGCGATTTCGTCAAACAGCTTGAGTGCCTGTGACAGCACGACCATGGTCGGAACGGAGAGTGGCTCCGACAACGACTGCGTCAGCCGGGTGTGCTGCTCAAGAAGCTCCAAGCCATCCTGGCAGGCAGTAATCGTGTTTTGCGGCCAGGGCGCTGGAAGCTTGCCGTTGATCTCGCGATGCAAGTTAACCAGCGCGCAGCCTTGTTGTAGGCGCTGTGCAATGAGACGGGCATCTGGCCTAAGGGCGAATCGCCAGTCCTGTCCGGCTGCCTGGGGCAGGGTGGTGGCGAGAGCGGAGAGGCCGTCGCGCACAGTAAGAGTGAGCTCTGCGTTAGGAAGGTTGGCTGCCCCAATGAAGTTTGCTGCGTCCTTCGCAGTTGAATTGATCGCTGGGATAACCTCGCGCGCGGCTAGAATTACCTGCTGCTGCCAGGTTGGTGACCAATCGTGTTGGCTAATAGCGCCAAGGGGGTGTTCGGTCAGCTTGTGGTACCCAATCGATTGCGCATTTACTTCCAGGCGATCAGTGATTTCCAGCAGGCGATGCAACGCTTCTCGGTCGTGCATCAGTGGTGTGGGCCATGACAGCGAAACGACGGGCAGGTCTTGGCCGGCGATGGTGGCGCCGATTGCGTCGAAGATGCTCAACCCATTTGGGTAACGATGGTGCAATCGATCGACGTAGATGTTGAGGCCCGTGCGCAGCGACTCAAGGCGTTCGGCCTCAGCTTTCCAGGTCTCAGCGTCCGCGTTGCCGCGAGCCTGCCAAGCGGCATTGAGTTGCGACAGCACATCTGTCTTGCTCGCCTTATTGGAATGGACCTCTAGGCAGAATTCGCCCAGCCCCACTTCTCGTAGGCGGCGGTACACCACGTTGAGCGCTGCGATCTTCTCCGAGACGAAAAGCACGCGTTTATCTTCGGCGATGAACTGGGCGACCATGTTCACGATGGTTTGGCTTTTGCCAGTTCCCGGCGGTCCGATCAGGACGAAGTCCTTCTGCTGTGACGCAGCCAGCACCGCTGACAGCTGTGAAGAGTCATAGGGCAGGGGGCAGAAAACCTGCTTCGGACTGTACTCGGCGTCGAGCTTGTTGCTGGCAGGGAAGGGGGTATTGGTGGCTGAGGCATACGCGTCGCGGGGCGTATCCAGCAGATGACGCACCACTGGGTTGTCCCGCAGAGCATCGGTGCGCTCGGTGAGATCTTTCCACATCAGATACTTGGCGAAGGAAAACATTGAGAGAACAACGTCCTCACTCACTTCCCAGCCTTTGATGTCCTTGACTGCATGCGCGACATTGCGCCAGATCGCATCGATGTCCAGACCCGATTCGTCTCGCGGCAACTCGCCCTCGGCAACGCCAAGGTTCAGATCGTAGTCCTGGCGCAGCATTTCGATCAGGGTCGGGTTAAAACGTGGTTCGTCGTCATGCAGGATGATCGTAAAGCCCGAGCGCGCACTCTTACGCTCCAGCGTTACCGGAATCAGAATCAGCGGTGCACGATAGCGCTGGTTGTCCCGATCCTCCCGTGTCCATGAAAGAAATCCAAGAGCGAGGAACAGGGTGTTGGCGCCCCCTTCCTGAAGGTTGGTCCTGGCTCCCCGGTACAGCTCGATCAAGCGGCTGTCGAGTTCTGCTTGCGACAGGGCGATGAATACCTCATTGCGCTTAAGCGCATCCAGGGCGTGTTGCCTCCGAACGTTTTCGTGCTCACGGGCTTCGTAAAGCTCCTTGTCGCGCGGATCCGCGCCATCCATCAGATCCGGTCGTGTCATCAGTTTGATTTGCTTGCCGGTGGCTAACAAATCTTCGAGCGCACCTGGGCTAGGTGCCTCCAGTTTCAGCGCTTTTTTTCCGGCTTTGAAATTGAGCAGGTTGTTTCGTAGAGACAGGTCGAGCAGCTTGCGCTGCCAGCGACCGAGACGATCCCGAGGGTCGAGGCCGGCTACATCCACGGTATCCGCGACATCGCTTGGTAAGGCCATGGGCGCTTCGATCTCGGGGGCAACCACCGGAGTGGTTTCCTCTTGAGCAGCACCACTGCCATGAACTTGCGCGTCGCTGCTGGCCATTGGCTTGATTCGCTGCAAGCGTGCTCGACGAATGTCCAACGCCATTTCGAACGAAGTCTCTTTACCTTCGGCCAGGTGATCCGCCCCACGCTCGATGGCGTAACGCAACCCCACCGACGGGCGCTGGGTTACGAGGGTGGTTTCGAACAGCACGAGTTCGTTGAGCTTCATGCGCTTACGCAGCGCGGCGATATCGTCGACGACGGTTGTCGTGAACTCTTCGTTCTTCAGCCATACGCCGGCAAACGCGTGGCCATGCGTAAAGATGATCAGAGGATTAAGGCCTGCTTGCTCAAGTAGGGCACAAAACAGCATGGTGGTGTCGAAGCAGGTCGCAAGACCGTGCTCAGCCAGGTGGCTGGAGCTTCGCACTTTCTGCCCGTCTCTCTCGAAACTGGCCGGTGGTAGCGCATAGTCCAGACCCATGGACACCACCGTACTCCAGACTGCGGAAACAATTTCCCAGGCATGCTCTGAGCCGCTGGTATAACCATCAAGAGCGGCGCTCTTGCCGTTCTTGCGCAGCAGTTCGGCCGCCTTCTTAAGCAGGGCCTCCACGGCCAGATCGTTGGGCTGCACGAACGCGGCCGTTAGTTCCGGAAGGTGGGCCAGTCCCCCCCACTGATTCCGTGGCAATACTTCCAGCGGGAGTTCAGTCTGAGCAATGACTGCGCGGGGCTCTTCAGGAGAGTCAGCTCTGCAGGTCAGGACGAAATTGAGTGTCGAGTGCTCGGCCTCGGTCAGTTTGGCGAGCATGCCTCCATCGACGGCCAGGTCGAGCCCTGGAATTTGCCGAAAAACCTGCGCCCCGAGCTCCGAGATATGCCAGGTTTTCGGCTTGAAAACTGCTGGATCGGAGGACAGCGTAAGCTCTAGATCGCTGTACTTCGTTGTGGTCTCGTTGATGACGCGTAGCTCACGGATAAGCGGAACAGCATTCTGATAGTCGGCGAGGTTGAGCTTGGCGACGACGGTGGCTTGGATCTTCACCGTTTTGACTGGCGCCGGCTCGATCGGCTCGATTGACGACGTATCTTCGACAATCAAGGTCTCGGAGGTTGGGGTAGCTATCTCAACGCTGGGCAGGTCACTGCTACCGCTCTCAACTACATCATCGCTCATCTGAGCCTCCCTGGCGCTTAAGGTCAGCCATTAGCCAAGCTGAGCCCTCTGGAGTTAATTTCGGTACGTTCTCGCTGCAATGCTTTCCACGAGCCCGCCCAACAAAAAAGCTAGCTAGCGGATCGTATTGCTCGACTATAGGTCAAGCGCGTAGGTAGGGAATCCTGCTGCCCCCCCTATACAAGCATTCCGCCACTAGAATAGATAATCTGGCGCGATGGTAACTGTTTCGTGGGAAGGGTGGCCATTGACTGAATTCAGCGGACGGGAAGACCACCCAGCGGGCCCCCATTGATAGACATACCCAGCCTACGATCTCTTTGAGAACGTACTAACAGTAACATCCAGTACGACAGTATCCGGAGGGCTGCATCATCCTCGCCGAATGATGATGGAGGCGGGGGCGTATGGCCTGGCCTGCAGCTACCGACCGCGTCTGGCCCCTGGGGCTCATCCGCCTGTGACAACCGGCTGCAGTCGACCCAATGCAGCCGGTGGCGATAGGCTGGAGTCGGGCGATTCTGTTGAAAAAGTAGCTGCCACCCCGAGACGCCGGCAGAATTGCTCTGTCAGCGAGCGCGGGGGCGAACAGCATGATGGGACAGTTACCGGGAGGACAGCAGCGGCTGTTCTACTCGTTCAACTTGGAAGAGCATGTCCCGCCGCAACACCTCCTGCGCAGCATCGACCAGTGCCTGGATCTCAGTGACCTGCGCGCCCACCTGGCGGATTTCTATAGTCCCATCGGGCGACCCTCGATTGACCCGGAGTTGATGGTGCGCATGCTGGTCGTCGGCTACTGCTATGGCATCCGCTCCGAACGACGGCTATGCGAAGAAGTGCACCTCAACCTGGCCTACCGTTGGTTCTGCCGGTTGGGTCTGGAGGATGAAGTCCCCAATCACTCGACCTTCTCGAAGAATCGCCACGGCCGCTTCCGTGACAGCGGCCTGTTCCGCTGGTTGTTCAATGAGGTGCTGCGACGCTGCATGGCGGCCGGCCTGGTCAAGGGCGAAGGCTTCGCCGTCGACGCCAGCATCATCAAGGCGGATGCCAGCCGGCAACGTGGGGTGGCGGGAGATGAAGTCGATTGGAGTGATCCAAAGCTCAGCAGCCGCGCCGTACGCGAGTACCTCGAAGCCCTTGATGAAGAGGCGCTGGCTGAGACTCTTCCCAAGAAAATTTCGCTCACCGACCCTCAGTCCCGTTGGACAGCAGCGCCAGGCGGCCCGGCTTACTTTGCCTACTCCACCAACTACCTGATCGACACCGAGCACGGCGTGATCATGGATGTAGAGTCGACTCCGGCGCATCGTACCGCCGAGGTCGATTCGACCAGGACGATGGTTGAGCGTGTCGAAGCGCAGTTCGACCTCACACCGGAACGCCTCATCGGCGACACCGCCTATGGCACTGCGCCGATGCTGGCCTGGATGGTCGAAGAGAAGAACATCGAGCCGCATGTGCCGGTGTGGGACAAGACCGAACGCAAGGACGACAGCCTCTCCAGTAATGACTTCCACTGGAATCAGGAGGCCAATGAATACCGCTGCCCAGCCGGCAAACCGCTGCGCAGTGCATGGCGCACCTTCACCCAGCAAAGATCGCGGGTGACCAAGGCCAACACCATCATCTACCGCTCCAGCCAAACTGACTGCGCCACCTGCCCGCTGAAAGCGAAGTGCTGCCCCAATACCGCATTCCGCAAGATCGCTCGGAGCATCCATGAAGCGGCCCGTGACGTGGCGCGACGCATCGCCAAGACGCCGGAATACCTCGTCTCTCGTTGCGAACGGAAGAAGGTGGAGATGCTGTTCGCCCACCTCAAACGGATCATGAAACTCGACCGTTTACGACTGCGTGGACTGACGGGTGCGACTGACGAATTCACCTTGGCGGCGACCGTGCAAAACCTGAGACGTATGGCCAAGCTACTGCCTCACGGGCCGCCGATCACGGGATAGGTGCGCCTGCGGCGAGCAGAAACCCTCGAAATAACCTTCAGACCTGGGCAAGGAAGCTCAGTGATACGCCGAAAGGCAACTTGAAGTGGCTTCCAGCCACTTCGACAGCAGGCACATCCGGCCGGCTGGCTGCCGCTGAACCTACTTTTTCAACAGAATCGGCCAGAAGCGGACTTTCAGTACAGCCTGCTCAAGTAAAAAAGCCACTTCGGGATTTAACGTGTTGCACTGACATCGACCTGCCCACTAGCCAGCAACGCGCCACGTATAAAGCCTTCCGCCAAGCGGCGTTCAACGAAGTCGCGTACATAGGACGCACTGCCCCCCCCCCCTACTTCCCAACGGCTCTTTCTGAAGCCTCCAGCCATTCGGCCCGGGCATTACGTTGCAGGTGTCCACTTCCGCCCTCATAGCATGGCTACCCCACAATAGCAAATTCCTGCCAGTTCTGGCATTTCAGCTTGATCCAGTCCCCACTCCCATCCCACCGAGTTCTACAACAAAGATAATTTACAAGAAGAATTGCAAGTAAGTTTTGGGATACTACAATTTAGTCAGCCATGATTATTAATAAATGCCAGCTAGCCAATTAGGCTGCGTGCGCAGCTAAAATATTTTTATTCGCGAGCGGGTCTCCGCACGAAGAGCAGGAGGGAATGACAGGTGCATTACTTTGATGATGAAAAATTTGCTCAATACATACTAGGAGAGTCAGGGATTTTTACACCTGATTCTGCACGGATAGTGCAGTTGTGGAATGAAATATCCGAAGAATGCATGGAGCTATATGGAATATATTCGGTCAGCCAAATAGACCATGAAGATTATGAGGGGTTTGAGTACATGCTGGCCCACTATGAAGAATATAGACACTATGAAAGCCACGATGAATGCTCCGCCGACTTTGATTGCAACCTCTATAACGACCCGCGATTCGACATTGCAAATAAATTCAAGTGCCTAATTGATAGCATTAATGAGGCCGCCAGCAGTTTTCAGCTAGATCTGAGAGTATCCAGAAGTGATTCGCCAGAAAAAATCTCTAGCCACATTATTGAAATCACAAAAACACTCATAGAAAAAGATGAATTATTCAACCAAGAAAATCTCTCGCAAGTGCTTGATGACTACTGTATGGATAATTACACATCCATATGCAAAAGTCTTAATGGCAATACCTCCAGCTGCGGACTCAAAGGAATTCTGGCAGCCCAAGACTTCTCTAGGTTTATTGCTGGATTATATGAGGAATTGGGGCGACTGTCGCCTTTTTTAGAGTTCCTAATAAGGCACAAAGAAAGCATATTGAACTTTTTTAATGGACGAAATGTCAGGCTCGTAACCGGCGAGCTTGATTGGGCCAAGATTCGTAAACTATTGAAGAAGGACTTTGCTTACCAAGGACAGGTTGAGCATTTGCTTTTTGAGAGATTCATCTACTCAAAAAACTCTTCCACTCCAACGCTCCCTAGTACGACCTCAAAAGGTCAAGACTTAGAGGTGTCGATTTCAAGGCTCTATGAATCGCTTGGATATAGGGTGACACTAACTAAGACTTCCGGCGACTTTGGCGTGGATATAATTGCCGAGTCAAACTCAGAAACAATTGCGATTCAGTGCAAGAATTACGAATCCCTGGTTGGAGTTGACGCAATCATGCAGGCATACTCTGGAGGTCGTTTTCATGACTGTTCCAGATATTGTGTCGTTACAACTTCAGGTTTTACCGAGCCCGCAAGAGAGATGGCAGATAAGCTTGGCGTTGAAGTACTAATCTATAGCGGAACCAGGTAATATTGTAAGTCATGGGAAAGTGCGGCCGATTAATTCACCAAAAGATATAGTTTATATCATTAAACTATTTAGGGGGAACCCGCCCCTCGGCTTACCAGAGGCTTTTTCCGTGGCTGTTTAGCCCAGTTGCGTGTCCTGAAACCTGGAAGGCGGCGTTGACGCGTTTTACGATCAGGTCGAAGACAGGCTGCCGCAGCAGTAACCCCAACCCCGGTTACACAAAATTCTGCACACCCTATTGGTTCCGGTCTTTCGTAATGGGCAGCTTCCAACTCAGAGCAGCCACTCGCGACTGGCAACAACCGGTCAATAAATGAGAGTTTACCCTATAAATTAATTCGTCCAATTTTTCTGTCCCGCAATGGCTATTTGAAGTCTTTATGTGAGAATTTTTTTATGTCGGCATGATTTTCCTCGCCAAGGATCACTGAACGAACCTCAAGAGTCTTTTCGTCCAACTTCTTGTAATAGACCCGAAGGTTTTGCGACCACCGCCCTATGTATTCGTCTTTCCATCGAATCTCTGTTGGCTCAATTTTGCACCAGAACTTGAAATGCTTTCCGTCTGATGGGCGCAGATAAGAGACCTCCACGATACCCTCTTGGGAAGATAAAACCTTAACTGCTCTGGCACTGTGTCCGTTATTTGTGGCAATGGCTGCTTGGCACAGTTGTGCATCGTTGAACGCTGGCGCAGCGATAAGCACTGGCGATATAAAAATCGTTGCGATGAGAACAAGAAGAGCCCGCATGATTTTTTCTCCGGTTAGCCTCAACGCCAAGGTTCAACAGCAGGCCCCTAAGCCTGGGCAAGAAGCACTAACATTCGGTGGTGCTAGGCATGCGGTCACTGGGACTGTGAAGTCGATTTGCAGAATACGCACTTGGACCAATCGTATTGGGTGGACATGCCGTAGCGCCTGGCAATTGGACAACTGTCTTTGTCGCTGCAGTCGGTACGCGAGACAGTACGGGCGAGTTCTGCCCCGTTGTTGTCCAAGAGAATCTGGTGATCTCGATTAATGGTTACGGTGCGGCCTACTAGCGTGCAGGCGAATGCTGTGTTCGTGGACTCAATATGGCTGCGTGTCATCTGTTTTCCCCCGGTAGAGATGATGGATACGGATGAGCGAATTGTGGGCCAAACGATGTACACACGACAGCTTAGACGGCCGCAAGCGCCCAGTCGATAAAGGCGAAGGGCAGAGTGCGAGGGGGAAACTCGTGTCCGACAAAGGGGTAGATTTTTTTGGTGTTTGGATGTCCGCTTTTTGCCGACTTCAGCCTGTTGCGACAGGCCAAAATTTGCGAGTTGCACTGACTATCTATCTGGGGGTACGGGAGTTGATGCGAGTGCGTGTCGTCGTCAGGGGGCGTAGATGGGGTTCGACAGCGGCACCGGTGTCGCGTCCTTTATCCCAGCATCTGCGAAGCTGCAGGTCAGTCCGCGGAAGACGAAGCGTTTGTAATTGAGCACCGGCATGTTCGCCCAGTAGCGCTCCTAGTGATGCTGGACCTCGGCAATCGCAGTGTCCATTCTGTCGACTAGGCAGAGCACGCTGAAGCTGCGGTTGCTGAAGCGCGAGCCGGTCGGGTTCACATGGGTAAAGGGCGCTGTAGGAACATTCCGGAATACCGAGCGGGATTTGCTCGCGGTGAATTAGCTCTAGCCGGTTACGCTCATTCTTCAACCTGGGGTTGGTCAGTGCCTGAAGCTGACTGAGCACGTCGAAGTCTCGGCGTCGGCCACGTCATCGAACAGGGCGATGGGGGAGGCTTGGAGTTGAGCAGGCGGTAGGCCTGCAGGCTGTTGCCCTTCAGGGCGGCAAGGCCGTCGAGCGCTACCACTGGGCACTGCGAAGAGTACTGATGCACCGGAACGTCTCGTACAGCGAGATCATGTCGCCCTGGGCCATGACCTCAAGCGGCGCGCGCCCGTTGAAGAACTCGTTGCGGTTCGCCATCGCGGGGAAGCCGTAGACGTTTTCCGGGTTGTCGAACACCTGGCGCAGTGCCGCGTGGATGTTCAGCACGAAGCTGATGCGTTGCATCTGATCGTCGTCCAGGCTGACCGACCACGCCGAGTCCTGTTGCCGGGCTCGGGTGTAGGTGCTGCGCGAGATGCGCAAGATGTGGCAGGCCTGCTCGCAGGACGCCTTCGACCTGTCCAGGATATTCAGCGCCGCACGCAGGCCCGCTGCGCATTGGCTTTTCGAGAGGCTCTGGGCTTGGCTGGCAGTTTTCATGGCGTGGGGGCAATCTGGGTCTAAAGACTCAAGGTCAGCATTATTGAATCAGTAGCTCAAGCCGCCCGAAGGTATAGCCGACTCGGCACTGTTACGGGAAACAACAGTACCCATCGACCTATGCCAGCTCGCGAATAAGTTCCGGATGCTTGCTCAGGATACGGATCAGGACAGTGGCCTGATCATTGGGCTTCGAACGGTTCTGTTCCCAGTTTTTCAGGGTCGCCGGCTTGGCGTGGATGGCTTGGGCAAAGACCCCCTGCGACATCTGCAGCTTTTCCCGCAGGGCGACGATTTCCGCACCAGTCGCAGGCTCAATTGGTTTGTATTCGACCTTGTGGGTGCGCAAGGTGCGTTTGCCTTCGCGTGCCGCAGTCAGGTCGTCGAAGCCTTCGATCAGCTCAGAAAATATATTGCGCTTGGTCATGGTGATTCTCTCGCTTTCACTTCTCGATCCAGCAGTGCCTTCAGTTGCTTGCGCTGGTCATTGCTCAGCTCGTCGAGTTCGTCCTTGTCATACAGGGTAAAGAGCCAGAACTGCGACCCGCTGTGCCAGTAGTAGTAAATAACCCGAATCCCGCCTCGCTTTCCCTTGCTGCGTTTGGGGTCGCCGAAACGGATCTTCCTCAGTCCGCCGGTGTGGGCGATGACCGCGCCGGCCTCCGGGTTAGCCAGCAGCATTTGCTGAAACGCCGAGTACTCTTCGTCGTCCAGATAGCTCTTGCGATTGCGTTCGAACGGGGACAGTTCGACGAACAGTGCTTTCATATATGTGCGCTATTTGCGTATATTTATAGAGGTGCGGTGCATCCTGTCAAGAAGCGTGTTGCGCCGTACGAGGCAGTCGATAGGCCAAAGTGTCTCTGCGCGGTGACATTGTTTGAAGCACCCAGCCTGGCTCTTCGGTAGCACGACCCGGCCGGCGAGTCCGATTGTCCTTCGACTCTGAGGCGCCTGTTCATCAAGCGATCTCTAATCGTTGCGCCTGGTCATCCAGGCAGCTCTGGTCATCTGCAGGTATCACTCGGCCGATAAACCTTCCGAGTTGCTCGGACGGTTCGCCCTCGCGCCGCACCAGGTAGGTGGTCAGCATTGCCGGGCAGTCGGCCAGCGGCCGGGCCACTACATCGGGGTTGTTGAGCCCGGTGATCTTGGTCAGGCTGGAGAAGCCCAGCCCGTAGCCGGCCGCCACCAGCGCCATCATCAGGTCCAGGGTCGGTACGCGGTCGGCGATGGTCAGCCGGGTATTTACCGTGCCCAGAACTCGCTGCAACTGCTGCCAGAAGCCTTCGCAGACCTGGGGATCGCAGAGCACCAGGGGGTAGCGCACCACCTCGTCGAGCGGCACGTGGCGATAGCTCAGCAGGGGATGGCGGGTCGGTACCGCCACCACCAGCGGATCGAACCAGACCGGTTCGGCCACCAGGCCGTCGCCGACTTCGGCGGACTGGGCCAGGCCAATGTCGAACAGGTCGTCGTTCAACCCTCTGACCAGCTCGCTGAAGCTGACCTCAGCCAGGCAGATCTCCACCTCCGGCTCTTCCTCGCGGCACTGGGCGAGCAGGGTGGCCAGGCGTGCCTGGGGGATGCCGTCGGACAGCCCGACCCGGATGCGCCCGCGGTAGCCGGCGGCGGCACTCTTGACTCTGGCCTTGGCCTGGTCTACCACGGCCATGATCCGGCGCGCTTCCTCCAGCAGCACCTGGCCAGCCCAGGTCAGGCGGGTGCGCCGCGTGGTGCGCTCGAACAGTTGCACGCCCAGGCGGTACTCCAGTTCCTTGATGATCCGCGAGAGCGGCGACTGTTCGATATGCAGGCGCGCAGCCGCCCGGGCAAAGTGCAACTCCTCGGCGACGGCGATGAAACAACGAAGATGGCGCAACTCCATGCCCACACCTCCTGGCGATGAATCAGCTATAGGGTTCGGCTTGCACGTCGCTGCTCCAGCTCGGCTGGCGACGCAGGTTGATGATCTGCAGCAGGGCGCCCAGGGCGGCCACGCCACCGGCGCTGGCGGCGAGGGTCCAGGTGGGCAGCTGCAACAGCAGCACGAAGCCACCGGCCGCGGCACCGATGGCGCTGCCCAGGTAGAGCGCCGACTCGTTCAGCGCGATGGCCAGGTTGCCGTCGCCCTGGGCTTGGCGTGCCAGGATCAGCTCGTTGTTCTGCGGCACCTGCAGCGCCCAGCCGACCGCGCCCCAGACGGCGATGGGCAGCATCACCAGCCAGGTGCTGAGGGCTGCGGCCAGCGGCAGCACGAACAGCGACACGGCGAGGATCAGCATGATGGAGAAGGTCAGCACCGGGCCCTTGATACGATCCACCAGCGGGCCGATCAGGAAGCTGCCCAGCACGCCGCCGATGCCCCAGACCCACAGGTAGGGGGTGACCGAGCGCACCGCCCCATAGTCCGGGTCGGCCAGCAGCGGGGCGATGAAGGTGTACATGCCGAGGCTGGCGATGGCGGCCAGCAGCGACACCAGCAGGATCACCAGCACATGGCCGTCGCCCAGGATCGCCAGCTTCTGGCCCAGGGTGCTGGCGGTGGCGGCCGGCAGTGCCGGAAGCTTCAGCAGCAGACCGAAGAAGGCCAGTAGGCCGAGCCCGGTAACCAGCCACAGGGCGGCCTGCCAGCCCAGTTGCTCGGCGATCAGCAGGCTGAGCGGCACGCCCAGCACCACGCCGCTGGCCATGCCGCCCATGATGATGGCGATGGCCTGGCCGCGCTTTTCCGGGGTGGACACCGCCGCCGAGGCGCCGATGCCCATGGCCAGGTAGACGCCGGCGCCGATGCCGGCGATGGCGCGCCAGGCCATCAGCGCGGTGAAGCTCTCCGCCAGCGCACTGGCGGCGTTGGCGATGACGAACAGGCCCAGGGCCAGCAGCAGGCCGGCACGCTGGCTGTGGGCCGGGGTCAGGGCAACGAAGATCGGCGAACCCAGGCCATAGGCCAGGGTGAAGGCGGTGACCAACTGCGCGGCCACCGCGACGGACACCGCGAACGAGGCCTCGATCATCGGGATCAACCCGGCGGTGACATAGGAGGCCATGCCGAGGGCGAAGGCCCCCAGCGCTATCAGATAGATGGGGGAATGCTTGGGTGTGTGCATGCTCATGCTCGCTTGCGCTCCAGGGTGGCGCGTGGGTGGAACAGCTGAAGGCTGTAGCGTCTGGTACAAGTCTTTGCGGCTGTGGAGGGCTATTCTTCTCGGGATTTATAAGGGTTACAATTTGACTGTTTATACTGTTACTAGAGGTAATCGGATGAGCGCGCCCCGCACCCTCGAACCTACCCGGGCGGAACTGGCCGAGTTCCTGCGCAGCCGCCGCGAACGCATCTCGCCGGAGGAGGTGGGGTTGCCGGCGGGTAGTCGGCGGCGCACGCCGGGGCTACGCCGCGAGGAGGTGGCGGCCTTGGCCGGGGTGGGCTTGTCCTGGTACACCTGGCTCGAACAGGGGCGGGACATCAGCGTCTCCGCGACCTTCCTCGACAACCTCTCGCGCACGCTCAAGCTCGACGCCACCGAGCGCCGTCACCTGTTCCTCCTCGCCCACCAGCGCCTGCCGCCGGAGCCGGGGCGCACCTGGTGCGTGGTGCCGCCGCTGATCCACCGCCTGATGGGCGACCTGCCGACGCGCCCGGCTTACGTGCTCAATCTGCGTTGGGACGTGCTGGCCTGGAATGGCGCGGCGGACCGGGTGTTCGGCTTCGCCGCGCAGCCGGTGGAGCGGCGCAACCTGCTGTGGCTGCTGTTCACCAGCCCGGCCATGCGCGAGTTGTTCGAACCTTGGGACGAGCAGGCGTTGCAGATCCTCTCCAGCTTCCGCCGTGACTTCGTCCGTGCCACCCAGGACCCGGATATAACTGCGCTGGTGAAGGCCCTGGAAAAAGCCTCGCCCGACTTCAAGGCCTGGTGGCGCCAGCAGGACATCCACGGCCCCTGCCAGGGCATCCGTCATTTGCACATCGAGGATGTCGGTCCCGTCGACTTCGAGCACACCACCCTGACCATCGATGAGGACCGCCACCTGCGTCTGGTCTACTACGCGGCGAAGGAGGGCAGGGCGCAGAGCCGCGCCTTCGAGCAGTGGCTGCAGCAGGCGCCCGAGCCGGCTGGAGTACCGGCCGCTTAACCAATCGATGGGCCGCGCTGGCGGCCCAATTGCCAGGACACGCCGTTGCCCTGCACCACGGCAGACAGGCTCTGGCCGAGCTTCTGCTCGATCACCGGCTTCCAAGGCACCAGGCTGAAGCCGATGCCATCGTCGAGCAGGGCAAAGCGCCCGCTGGCCAGTTGCAGGCTGCGCCGGTAGACCCCGCTGACCCGCTCGCCTTCGACCACCGGACGGTGCCGCATCCCCGTCTGCGCCGTGATCTCGCGCGCCGCCGCCGTCAGCTCGCGACCACGCAGGGTGGCCAGCAGGTTGCGCGCCAGCACCACGCGCTGACCCTGGCGCTGGGCCAGGCCGTGCTCCACCAGAAAGTCCGCACGCTGGCGCAGGGCCTCGCGCACCTCGGTGCCGAAGCCATGGTTGGCCAGCTCGCGGCTGCCACCGAGCAACTGCTGGTCCAGCCAGGTTGCACCGATGGCCCTGACCTGCCGCTCGATGGGCAGCGGCGTGCGCAGCTCCACGGCGACCTCACCAAGGCGGCGGGCGTCATGCCGCAGTCCCTGCTCCGGCAGGTCGGCCGGCACACACCAGACACCCTCGGCCACCCGCTCGACGATGCCGGCCCGGCGCAGGGCCTCCAGGCGCCTTACATGGCGCTCGGCCAGCGCCGTGGGATCCGCCCCGTCGCCTGACTGCGACCGGGCCAGGTGCTGATCGGTGCGATAGAGGCCGCCCGCCGCCAGCGCAGCAATCGAGCGGTCCACCGCGCGCGGTTCGCTCAGTGTCCGCGCCTCCACCACGGCGCCGATGGGGTAGTCGGCCAGTTCCGTGCGAGCCGGCAGGGCCAGGTAGTGGGCCTTGCCATCGAGGCCATCGACCACCAGGTAGCCACGGTCGTGCAGTTCATCGGCGAGCCCCTTGGCCACCACCCGGCCGGTCACCGCAGGGCTGCCGTTACCGGAATCGAATACCGCTAGTTCTCGCGGCGTACCGCCCATCGCGCGCTGTAGCGTGCGCACGATATCGCCGCGCTCGCCCAGGGCTCGCAGGGTCGCCTCGGCATCGTCGCGCACGAGCCACTGTCCAGGCCGAACCTCATGGGCCAGGTCCAGCCGCTGCAGGTGCTGCAGGCGGCCGATCAGCAACTGCCGGCGCGGATGATTGGCGAGGCGCTTCAGGCTCAGCACGCCGGCCTGGCGCTCACGCAGCAGGGCGCGATCCAGGCTGGTAAAGCGCTGCTGCTCCACCTCGCGCTGCAGGCCCTGCTGGATCTCCAGTTCGGTGCGTGGGCCGAGCCATTCGGTGGCCAGTTCGGCGGCGCGGTTGCGCATGCCTTCGGCGATGTAGTCGCGCGCGATCACCAGGTCCTTGCCGGTGTCGTCCTTGCCGCGCAGGACGATATGGGTGTGCGGGTTGTCGGTGTTCCAGTGGTCGACCGCCACCCAATCCAGGCGCGTGCCCAGGTCCTGTTCCATGCGGCTCATCAGGTGGCGGGTGTAGGTGCGCAGGTCGTCGAGCTGCTCGGCGTCTTCGGGCGAGACGATGAAGCGGAACTGGTGGCGGTCCTCGCGGCCGCGCTCCTCGAAGGCTTCCACATCGGCCTGGTCGGTCTGCGGGCCGTAGGCCTGGCCCGGATCGCCCTCGCGACTGACGCCATCGCGCTCGATGTAGCGCAGGTGGCTCAGGGTCGAGCGCTTGCCCGCCTGGCGCAGGTTCACCAGGCGCGTCTTGATGGTGACCCGGCGGGCGTTGGGCGGCAGTTGCTGTGCACTGAACCGCGCGGCGACATGCCCACGGCCGAGGCGGGCGCCGGGCTGCTGGCCGGTTATGCGCGGCTTGCCGGCGCCGGCCTTGTTGGCCTGGCGCAGTACCTGGTTGATGTAGCTTTGGCCGCGTTGCTTCGGCTTGCCCGGCTGGGGGCGAAAGCCTTGCTCGTCGTTCTGATGGTGCTCCTTGCTCATGCTGATTCCTCTTCCATGTCGATCGTAGTGTGGCGTGCCGGGCACGCTCATAGGCCGGTGCTGATCCGGGGTGAACACGATCACGGCACCTGGTGAACTTGATGCGGTGCCGCCTCCAACCCCCGTGCAGACTGCTTTCCAGGGCTAGCGAAGTGCCGCCCCCTTTTATCTTGCCCTCCGCTTTTCCCGTGCCTTTGTGCTCCTAGGTTGGGTAATCAGGTGAGGTGGGACGTGGACTTCCAAAGTCCCAGACCGGCAGGCGAGGGCAGTTATATCGGCATGACGGTGGTGCTCGACTCCGCAAGCCGAGCACACGCATTCGGCAGACGGATTGACTCTGAGAGGGTCTGTTCATCGACGCGACTTCAGCCACAAGGGCTGCGCCCGGCCGATCACCGTGTCGGCTGAGACCGGGCCGAAGTAACGGCTGTCGAACGACTCCGGATGGCTGCCGAGCAGGAACAGCTCCCCGCCCATCAGGCGTCGACAGCCTCGCCAGACCGGCAGCGCACGACCTTGTCGATCCCCGCGCAACTGCCTGGCCACCAGCAGGCCGTCGACCCCCAACTGACTGTCACGCACGCACACCTGCTGTGGCGCGACCGCCGCAACGCTCTTCAACAGGGGCAAGTTCGCCGGCAGGTAACCACGCTGCGCCGCCAGTGCCATCACCTCTGGCGGCAGGTGGACCAGCAGCAGATCTCCGGCTGCAAGCGTGCTGGTTGCTGTGATGCGATACCAGCCGATGGGCACGCTGTCGGAGGAGTTGTAGACGAGTTGGGGCGGCGATGTCGCGAACGCTGCCCAACCCAGTGCCAGCAGGCTGCCAACGGCCAGCGCCAGGGGCCACCGCGCACGCTGACTGCTCGGCCTCATGGCGTGGCCTCCGGGTATTCCCGCTCCAGCACCTCGCGCAGCAACTGCGCCACCGTCACGCCGCGGTTGAACGCCGCCAGCTTGATCCGCGTGCGCAGGACGGGCGTCACGTCCAGCGTCAGCCGCGCGGTGTAGCGTGCCGCCTTGCTGGGGGCGATGGCGGTGCCCTGGCGTATCCAGGCCTCGGCCTGCGGATCGGCCAACGGCCGTGCACCGATGCTGATGCGCTTGCCGCTCATGGCGCCCACCTCAGCAGCTCGTCGACCAGGTGGCTGACCTCGCGTGCGGCGACGCTGTCCGGTGCCAGTTCGCAGGCCAGTCGACCGGCCGCCACGCTCTCGGCAAACACGATGCGCTGGCGTACTTCGGCCTGCAGCGCCGGCAGCGGTTGGTCGGCCAAGGCGCCGCGCGCCTCGCGGCCGATCACTGTGGTGCTGACCCTGCGGTTGATGGCGAACGCTGCTTGCAGCGTGGGACGAAACAACTGCGCCTCGCGGATCAGGTTGACCATCTCCGCGCTGGCCCACAGGTCGTAGGGGCTGGGCTGCACCGGGATCAACACACGCTCGGCGGCCAGCAACGCCGAGCGGGCGAGGGCGGCGATGCGCGGTGGTCCGTCGATGATCAGGTGATCGGCACGCCGGGCCAGCTCCGGTGCCTCCTGGTGCAGCGTCTCGCGCGCCAGGCCGACAGTGCCGAACAGCCTGGGCAAGCCCTGCTGGCTGCGCCGCTGGGTCCAGTCCAGCGCCGAGCCCTGAGGATCGGCATCGAGCAGGATGACGTTATGGCCGCGCAGGGCCAGTTCGCCGGCGATGTGGGTGGCCAGGGTGGTCTTGCCCACCCCGCCTTTCTGGTTGAGTAGGGCGAGGATCATGGCCGTTTCTCCCCGGCCAAACCGCCCCAATCAGCACCTATCCACAACTGGGCGCAGCCCCAATAACAAGTTAGAGCTTTTAAGTTAGTTAAGTTAAGGGAGGCTGCAGGCCACGCCAGCCGTGGCCTGCAGAGGATTTCGTGCGCCTGATGGCACGAGGGTGATGCTCCTGATAGCACGTGCCGGCGTGCGCCTGATAGCACGTCGGGATTCACAGCTTTTCCAGAGGATATCCCCGTGCCGTCTACGGCACGGCCCGGAAGCTCAGTAGTTCCACTGACGGTGAGAGTCGAACGATGCCCAGGCGATAGCCCGGCAGCGACTGCCGGGTGACCAATGCACGCAGGTCGAGGGCGAAGTCCGAGTAACGCGCCGTGCTCCCCGACTTGCGGTACAGGTGGCGAAAGTCGAACTGCCAGCCGTCCTCCTGGCGCCCGCCGTGCTTGCGCACCAGGCGGTACAGCCAGCGCTCGATGCCGCCGGAGAGGCGGAAGTAGGCCGGGTCGATGGTCAGCACCAAGGCCTGATCGAGCACCCCGCGGTAGAACCAGTCCGGCAGGATCAGCTCGATGCCCAGCGGCCGGCCATCCGCCTCGGCCAGCTCCTTCCACTCGTTGATCCAGGAGAACCGGTGCAGGCGCCGGCCCGTGGGTGCGCGAAGCGAGGTCGCCACGCTGGTCGACTGCAGCCGATCCAGGGCGGCCTTGAGGCGCTGGTAGTCGCGCAGCGAGGTGCCGCGGCCGATGAAGCGCAGGATCTGGTAGGGCGTCGCACGCATCAGCCGCGAGGTGGGAATGCCGGCATCGCGCGCCTCGACGATCTGGCTGGCGGCCCAGATCAGGATGTCGGCATCCCAGATCGTGGCGATGCCATGATCCAGGGTGCCCTCCACGCGCACCGTCACCTCGCCCGAGCGAAAGTCGATCGGTACGGTGCGCCGCGACTTGGCCAGCGAGAAGAACGGATGCGCCATTAGGTCCTGGGCGTCGCGCGGCGCCAGGTCGCCCGGCAGGGCGCGGAACAGGTCCAGTTGCTCGCCCTGCGCCGGCAGGGAGCCTACGTCGCGACTCATGGGCAGGGGCTTCACTGCTCATCACGCTGCGCTCCCGGGTGGCGGTCGAGGTACTCGGGGTCGAAGGTGGTCTCGAAGCTGCGTTCACCGGCCCAGGCCTCGAGATCGGCCAGCGCGTACATCACCCGCCGACCGAACTTGTGGAAACGCGGCCCGCCGCCGATCACCCGCTGCTTCTCCAGCGTGCGTGGCGACAAGCGCAGGAAGGCCGCTGCTTCGTGGTTGGTGAGGTAGCGCGGCGAAGGGCAGGCCTGAGGCGTTTGCGCTTCACTGGCGCGCTCTACAGGCCTCATGACGTGGGCCGTAGGGCCGGCCTTGCGGTGCAGCGGGGAGTCGAGATCGATGGGCTGCGGGTGACGGGAAGGCTCGGGTGAGTGCGACATGGGGGGTCCTCCGTTGACGTGGGAGGTGCACCGTGCGGCAGTCGGCGCGCTCGATCATGCCGGGTTGGGTCAGGGCGAAGGCGCAGGCAGGAGGGGAGTGGATTGAGACCCGCAGGGTCTGGATGCTGACCGAACACAACCCACTCGTGCGAGCGACCACCGGCGACCAGCCCCCGCACCGAGACAGATTCGCACGGTCCTACGGATTTGCGGATCTGCGGCTTTCTGTAGAAGCGCAAAAGCGCATCGGCGGATTTCCGTAAATCCGTAAAAGCGCAGATCCGTTTCTGCACAAATCCGTAGATCCGTAGAAGCGGATCTACGGATTTGGGTAAAGACGTAAGACCGTAACAGTCTGAGTCGGCAGACACCAGAATGGGGCTGCTGCACGCCGATTGCCGGGGGCGTGCACCCGTGCATCAGCCTCCTGGGTGGGGCGCGCGGGTGGCCGGCAGGACAGGGGCGCAGAAAACAAAGGCACCGGGTAGGCCCCGGTGCCCTGCGTTCGGTCTAGCGATTCCAGAACACGTGCACCTGCTCGAAGCCGGTCTCCAGGGTAAAGACATCGCCGCCCATCTCCATGTCGCGGGCCATGGCACGGTAGTCGATGTACATGGCCAAGTGCGGCGGAATACTGGTGGTTTGCTCGGTCAGCTCCTGGGCGTAGTCAGCCAGCGAGGCGTAGCAGCCGCAGTAATCTTCCTCAGCCGCCTTGCGCGCCTGCTCCAGGTCGTCGAAGTGGGCGAGCAGGGCGCCGCCAAACTCCGGGTACTCCTCGATAAAGCAGGCAACTTCGTGGGCGCTTTCGAGGCCTTCGTACTCACCGAGGCGGTAGCCATCGAAACCCTCGAAGTCGTGGATGGCGTATTCCTCCGCTCCCTCGACCGGCGAGGCCGCCAACATCGCCTCGACCTGCGCCTGGATGTCGTCCAGCTCCAGGGTGGCATCGATCCAGACACCATGCAGGTGGCCGGCGTTGTAGGCGGCCAGGTCGGCCACATAGATCCTGATTGCTTCGCTCATGGCTTTCGCTCCTTCGTCTTCCGGGTTCTGCGCTTGCGCGGCGCGTGAACCCCTGCCGACTAGGGCGACTAAGGCCGTGGTGAAAAAATCAGGAAAAATCGCGGAGGCTCCACCCAGCGCAGGCCGGGTGGAAACCGTCTATTTTTCTTGATTTTGAGGGGGCAAGAACCCCTGCTCCTGGCGCCAGTGCCGGCCCAGTTGCTGGCCTAGAGGCTCAGGGTCACGTCCCTGAGCGGCTCCATCCCGCAACGGGGTGAGCACAGGCGCTGGTGGATGCGGCTGAGAAAGCCCACTTCGAAGGCACGCCGCTCAATGGCGCGGGGCAGGTGATCGCGTTCGGCGATCATCGCCGCCCAGAGCCAACCGCTGCGCGGGTTGTCGAGCCAGGCCTGGGCGAAGCTGACGCCGCGGTCAAATACCTGGCGACAGTCGTCGGCCCAGGTGATCTGCATGCCCAGGTGGTCATCATGGGCGGGCAGTTGGGTGACGACAGCCTTAGCCATGAAGTGCCCCTCCTCGCGCCTCGGACAGCGCACGGCGGTACAGCACGACCAGCTCATCCAGCAGGTCCAGGGCCGAGTAGGCCGTAATCCGCAGGCGCAGGTTCTCCGGCTGCAAGCCATCCGGTTCGGCTATCTGATCGAGCAGATTGCCGAGCATTGTGGCGCGCAACTCGGCGGCCGCCTCGACGGGCAGGGGCGAGCGTTCGGACTCGTGCAGTGAGCTTGGCTGGCGCGGGAAGGGGAGGATGCAGGTTTCGAACTCAGCCATGGCGCACCTCCCGGATGGAGGCGAACAACAAGACCAGAGGCCCAGGGCGGAGCCCTTGGGTAAAAAGGGGGTAGCGCATTTTCCTTATGCTCCTTGGTTCGATTAAGGAGCTGCCACCCACCGTTCTGACGCAGTATGGTGGCAGACCGTACGGGGGTCAGAAACCGGAAACCAAGGGAACCGGCCAGGCAAAAGCCTGCCCCGCACGGCCTGCCATAGAAAAGCGATGGCAGGACATTGGAATGTCTGCCGCTCCGCTATGACGCTACCGCGCCCTGGTTTCATCGGGTTCTGACGCCCGGCCGTGGGATTGACCACGACGGGCGCACTCTAGCCTGCGGGTTTCGGGATGGCAACCTGCTGTGGCGTAGGTGGGGCATATCGATCTTTGCGTTATTCTGCTACCAACTGATCGCCCTGGCTTCTGCCCTCGGCGCGGTTACGCGGCGCTCTGGCTGCATAGCCGCTTGCCAATTGAAACTACCGCGATTCAGTTCTCTGTATGACAAAAGATAGGACAGTCAGCAGCAAGTAATTACCCGCCTGACGCACTTACGATCATGACTCAACTCATTCCTACAACAAGAGAAGAGTCATGGCCGGAAACATTGAAAGACAAGTCGATAGTGTCGACTACACCGCCGTCGCGGTTCCTGAGGGACACCGTATGAACAAGGGGTCCCTGACGATGGCCTGGTGGGCCATCTGTAGCGCCATGTTCTGGCTAGTGGTTTCTGCCACTTTGGCGATGAATTTTGGTACCAAGAACGCCATCATCGGTTTGCTCCTATCGGTCGTCACCTATGCGGTGATTAACGGCGTCATTGCACGCTACGCCATCAAGACAGGCTTGTCGGTAGCCCTGTTTTCCCGCGTACTATTTGGTCGATCTGGTGCTGCATTGGCAACGCTGATCTTCTTCGCAACTGCGATCTACTACAGCGTATTTGAAGGCTCTGTGATTGCGATCGCCATTCACGATTACGTGTCGGGGCTGACGCTCAATCAGGCTTATCTACTGGTGGTAGCCTATAGCGTACCGCTGGTATTTGGCAGCGTTCAGAACTGGCTGGATAGGCTCAATGGCCTACTGTTGCCATTCTATCTGGCAGGGTTGGTCGCAGTGGTCGTGATGGCCGTCGATACGTACGGCTACAGCTCGGCATGGCTGAATATGGGGCCGCCAAGTGGCCCAGTCGAGAGTGGCTGGTGGAATTGCTTTACCTATTTCATGGGCGTGTGGATTCTCATGATGTACACCTGGGACTACGCGCGATTCGGTCGCCAGGAGGATGCCAGCTTCCATGCCAAGGTCAACTTTGGCCTGCCTTTCTATATCTTCACTTTTCTGGTCAATGGGCTGGTCGGGATCTTTCTTGCTGCCACCATTCCAACCCAAGGTGGTCTTTCGGAGGTTTCGGTGGTGCTGGCCATCGTCGAGTTGATGGGCATTTGGGGCCTGATCTTTGTGTGGGTCAGCCAGACTCGCATCAATACCGCCAATTTCTTTATGGCGGCCAGCAATATGCATGCCTTCTTCGGTCGTTTCGGCTTGTCCAAGATCCCCTATATGGTCTGGACTATCGTCGTCGGGGTAGTGGTTTACCTGCTGATGCTATTCGATGTGTTTAGCTACATCCTGCAGGCCTTGGCCTACCAGAGTATTTTTGTAGTCGCCTGGGTGGCGATCGCCTTGGCGCATATCAGCTCGCCAAAGTACGCGCAGCTGTTCGAGGGCAAGGTCGAGTTCGAGCAGGACCGTGTCACCTCGTTTAACCCTTGCGGATTGACTGCTTGGTTCTTTGCTGCGGCTCTGGGAATTGCAGTGCTAAATTTCGGCAGTGCTGCGCTAGCCACCTTTTCGGCGCCCTTGACCTTCTTTAGCGCATTCGGCGCGTACTGGCTGTTACTCAATAGCGCGAAGCGCAGCTGGTTCGTACGCGCTAGTTGCGGTTGAAAAAGCGCTCACTCTTCCGCTCTAGATACAGCGCCTAAGGCTTAGCCGTAGAGTTCAACCGGCTCCCCTTAGGTTGCATAAAACAAGAAATATAATACCAAGAGAATGCTCTATGTATAAGATCTGCCACCGGAAGCTGTTCTCGCTGGTTCTGCTTCCAATGTCGATTGCATTAGATATGCCGGCCTACGCGGTAACCATCAACGAAAATCTGGATATTGGTGGCGCTGTCCGCGCCCGCGTCGACTATGATCCGGATCGCGATATCGAAAAACTCAGTTTCGATACGTTTTTCTTGACCGCTACGTACAACTCCAGTAGTTGGATCGGTGCGGCCAAGTACCGCTTTTACGGCAAGGCCTATCCTTTTGATTACACTGATAAGATCGGTGATATTTCCTTCGCCGAGTATGCTTGGATTGGTTACAAATTTGACGAGAGTCGGCAGGTACAGGCTGGCCTCAACAAGATTCCCTTTGGGTTGCAGCCGTACTTTGGCAGTCCCTTCTTCGAGTCGTTGGGTAATGTTATCGGCCTGGAGGACATCCAGGATCTAGGCATCAAATACATCCACCAAGGCGGTGACTGGAATCTGCAGGCCGGATACTACCTTCAGCCTGCCGATCAAGGGCAGGGCACTAGCAGGGGCGGGAAGACTTATGCGACCAGTGTTGCGGCTGCCGATGACTATGTCGTCGGTGGCAGTAACAACAAGGAGCGCGACATCTTTGTCGGGCGAGTCGCCCGCAATTTGAGTCTGGGAGGCTGGCAGACAGAAGTCGGCGTTTCGGCGCTAACCTCCACGTTGGAAAACCGTGACAGCGGTGAGGATGGCCGGCGCCATGCCGTGGCGCTGCATTACCACGGCAAGAATGGTCCCTGGGGCCTGCAGTTGCAGGCCACCCGTCAGGACATGCGTCCCAGAAATCCTGAGAGCAACAAGGTCGTTAGCTTCGGCAGTTTCGACGGGACTTTTAACGTTGCCTCCAGGGGGAATCTCTATGTGGCGGACTTGAGTTACGACGTGCCAGGTACTTTCGGCTGGCTCTCTGGCATGAAGGTCTATGGCAACTACAGCAGGTTCGAAAAGGACGAGCCTAACTTCGACGACTCGCAACGCTTCATTTTAGGTACTTCGTTCTCCCTCAAGGACTTGTGGATAGCCGTTGAATGGTTGCACGGCAAGAATGATCCCTACATAGGCGGAAGTAGCTACACCCAGAGTTTGGGTAGCGGCGGTAGCAATCAATGGGAGAATCAGTTGTACACCAATATCGGCTATTACTTCTAAGCCAGTCACGTATCTTTCGGATAGACAATCCACGTCATGCTTCCTGCTTGGCCAGCCTCGTGCTGGCCTTTTTTATTTGGGCGCTGAGCACCATCTTCAAGCCACTAGAGCCCATCGTACCAATATTCCTAGACAGATCGCCCGGGCGTTCCTCCCCGTGGCCTGTTCTAGGTTCCCTCAGAAGCAAAAGGTTGTGCGCCTCATGACAAGTCTGTGGGCATTGCTGCGCGTAGCTTAGAGGTGTGGGCAGGACGACTTTCCGCCCCCACCTGGCTAACAACAAGATTTCTGGTGACCCATGAGCACAGTAGATCCGATCACCCTGGCAGTCGTGCGCGGTGCGCTCGAAACCGCCCAGCGAGAAATGACCCTGACGCTGGAAAAGACCGGCCGCTCGAGCGTGTTCAACCTCGCTCACGACTATTCCAACGCACTTTTCGACCATCTACCGGAGATGATCCTGCAAGGGCAGGACATCCCGATCCATCTCGGTTCTTTGATCCCTGCGATGAAGTGCGTGGCCGGTTTCTTCGGCGACGACATCGCTGAGGGAGACGTCATTTACCATAACGACCCTGCGTACAAAGGCAGTCATATCATTGATTGCTGCATGTACAAGCCTGTGTTCTACAAGGGCGAGTTGGTTTTCTGGACCGTGTGCAAGGGGCACTTGACCGATATTGGTGGTCCCGTGCCGGCGGGATATAACCCTGACGCCAAGGAAATCTACGCCGAAGGACTGCGCATTCCGCCGGTCAAGTTATGGTCTCAGGGCAAGCGGCGTGAAGATGTAATTAACCTATTGCTGACCAATATGCGTGCGCGGCCCTATCAGGAGGGCGACCTGAACGCCCAGTACGGAGCCTGTAGTGTGGGCGAGCGTCACCTGATCGAATTGCTCGATCGCTATGGTGTCGAAGAAGTGCGGGCTTGTATCGCTGAACTGAAGGACATGGCCGACCGGCATATGCGTTCACTGCTGCGAGGTGTGCCGGATGGTTTCTACAGTGGAACCGCAGTTCTCGAGGACTCAGGACACGGTTTCGGTGAGCTCTCGATTACTGCAAAGGTAGAAATCCGCGGTGACGAGGCACATGTGCTCATCGAGAGTCCTCCACAAGTGCCTTACTTCATCAACTCGTATGAAGGCAACTCGATCTCTGGGGTCTATCTAGGCCTGATGATGTTCGCTCAGGTCCCGCCTCCCTACAACGAAGGGCTGTACCGTTGCGTCAGCGTTGATCTAGGGCCGCCCGGCACCCTGTGCAACGCCCAAGAGCCGGCTCCGCACGTAAATAGCACTACAACCCCTATGGAAACTCTCGCCGATGCAGTGCGCCTGGCGCTGGAGCAAGCCGCGCCAGATCGCGTCACTGCCTCCTGGGGACATGCCAGTGGTATCAACATCGCCGGCCGCGACCCGCGCAACGGCAATGATGAATACGTAACCATGGTGCTGGCCTCGATCATCTCCGGTGCCGGCGCCAACAAAGCCATGGACGGTTGGCCGGCTTGTGGCCCGCTCTGCTGTTTCGGGGCGTTGATGTCCGGTGATATCGAGCTTCTGGAGTACTCCTATCCCGTGCTCATCCACCGCTATAGCTTGATGATCGATAGTGGTGGGGCGGGCGAGTTCCGCGGTGGCTCCGGCACCCGCATCGAACTGGAGCCGCTCAATCACGCCATGACGGTGGTCGGATTTGGTGAGGGGCGGCAGCTGCCAACCGCTGGTGCGGCAGGTGCAAAGAACGTACTGCTCGAACCGAAACTGGGGCGACTGATTCACCGGCATGTCGACGGCGACGAAACCCACTACATCCAGAATGCTCTGATAACTGCTCAGCCGGGCGAGCGGGTGATCAACGTCAATCCAGGTGGCGGCGGATATGGCGATCCAATGCGCCGCCCTGTGTCGGATGTACTCAACGATGTACTCAACGGTTTGGTATCGCGTGAAGGTGCGCAACTAGAGTACGGCGTCGTCCTCGACAGCACCGGCCAACTCGACGAAGCAGCAACACGCGCTAACCGTGCTGCGCATTGATCGCCGTCCCCTGAGCAAAAGCAGAGACTCATACCATGACTAAGCAACAATATCGCCTGGGTATCGATGCCGGCGGCACTTTCACCGACTTCATTCTTGCCGACCACAGTGGTAACGTGCAGCTGTTCAAGGCTCCTTCTACCCCACATGACGGGACCGTGGCGATACGCAACGGCCTGGCGCAGATTGCCGACGCCATTGGACGCACCCCGGCAGAGATCATTGCCGACTGTGACCTGTGTATCAACGGAACTACCGTGGCCCTGAACGCACTGATCGAAAAGACCGGCGTCAAGGTTGGCTTGTTGTGCACCGAGGGCCATGAGGACAGCTTGGAAATACGTCTTGGCCATAAGGAGGACGGCCATCGATACGATGCGAGCTACCCACCGGCGCATATGTTGGTGCCGCGTCACTTGCGGCGTCCAATTGGCGGGCGGATTCTTAGTGATGGCAGCGAATACAGTCCGCTGGATGAAACCGCGATACAGGCTGCGATTGAATACTTCCGTGAACAAGACGTAAAGGCGGTAGCAATTTCCTTTGTCTGGTCAGTGCGCAATCCAAGCCATGAGCAGCGCGCAGCAGAGTTGGTGCGCGCCGCATTGCCAGATGTGTTTGTGTGCACTGGTAACGAAGTTTTTCCGCAGATTCGCGAGTACACCCGCACTTCCACTACGGTGGTCAACGCCTATCTTAGTCCTGTGATGGGGCGTTACATCGAGCGTATCGATGCATTGTTCGAAGAACTAGGTGCGCACCAGCCTACCCGCTACTTCCAGTCCAATGGCGGCCTGGCGCCCGGCGCAGTGATGCGCGAGCGAGCGGTCAATGCGATCAACTCGGGACCGGCTTCTGCTCCGCAAGCCGGCCTGTGTGTGGCACAACCATTTGGTATCGACAACGTGATCACGGTCGACATGGGGGGCACCTCGTTCGACATCACCTTGACCAAATCTGGGCGTACGAACTTCAGCAAGGACACCGACTTCCTGCGTTATCGCATCGGCGTACCAATGATCCAAGTGGAGACGCTTGGTGCTGGCGGGGGGTCGATCGCCCACCTTGACGACTTCGGCATGCTTCAGGTAGGTCCACGCAGCGCCGGGGCCAACCCTGGGCCTGTGTGCTATGGCAAAGGCGGAGGGGAGCCGACCGTGACCGACGCCAACCTGGCGCTCGGCTATCTGGCGGACGGCGCGTTGCTAGGTGGCAGTATTCGCCTGAATCGACAAGCCGCAATCGACGCGATCCGAAGCAAAATTGCCGAGCCACTTGGCATCAGTGTCGAGCGTGCTGCTATAGGCATTATCACCCTGGTAAACCTTAATATGGTCAGCGGCATTCGTCGGGTATCCGTCGAGCGTGGTTATGATCCGCGTGACTTTGCGCTAATCGGCGCCGGCGGAGCTGCTGGTATGCATGTGATGCGCCTGGCCGAGGAGATCGGGAGCAAGGTCGTGCTGATCCCCAAGGTGGCCTCGGGATTGTGCGCCTTCGGTCAGATCCTCTCGGACATCCGTTACGATCAGCTGACAACTCTACCAATGCGTCTGGACGATGATTTTGTTGACCTGGAGCAACTGAACGTCGCTCTGCATGACCTGCGTGAGCGGGGTATGGCCGATCTACGCGACGATGGCTTCAGCGCCGGTAATCAGGTGGAGTGTCATTACAACCTGGAAATCCGCTATCTGGGGCAGATCCACGAGTGCAGCGTCGAACTCACGAGCGAGCAGCTCGACAGTCAGGGGCTTCATGAGCTGCGCGAGGCGTTTCACCGTAAGCATAAGGCACTGTTTTCCTACAGCGAGCCTGATAGCCCGGTTGAGTTGGTGAACCTGGAGTGTTCAGTAATCGCGCGCTTGAAGCGGCCGCCGATGCCTGAACTGGCAGCCCCGGGCGAAGCCTCTGCAGCAGTCCCTGCTAGCCATAGGCCTATGCTCTTTAACGCGCAAGACGAATGGCAGGATACCGCAGTTTATGATGGTGATCGCATAGAGGTAGGGCAGATGATTAAAGGGCCCTGCGTGATTCAGGAGGCCACCACCAACATCGTTGTTCCGCCAGGCTGGAATGTGACGCTGGCTCCCTCGGCCACCTATCAACTGACCCCCGGTAATTGACCCACGGAACGCGATAGTCAAGGATGGCGTAATAACGACACCAACGTAAACAGCGTTGGTGTCGTCCTCATAATAACTACAAGTTGAGGACCCGCCATGGCACATCAATTGTCTACACGGTTCTGGCCCGAGAGTGAAAGGCAACCGCGCTGGGCCGAAGCCATCGGCAGTACATATTTCCCGCTGACGCTTGAGTTCAATTCCAGCGCCAGTTTTCAAGGTAGCCTGAAGATCTGGGAGACGGGCAGTACACCTTTGACGCTTTCTCGCCTGCGCTCTAGCCAGCTTGGCTATTCGCGCAGCAAGGCGCAGGTCAGTGAAGATCCTGAACCCTGCTATTTGGTTACTGTTCCACGCCGGACCGAAGTGCACTTCGAGCAAGACGGACGTGTCCTGCATTGTCGACCAGGCGGCTTTATCTTTGAGCGTGGTGATGCCCCATATCGTTTTCACTACGCTGCCGACAACGATCTTTGGGTGTTCAAGCTGCCTGAGCGCGCTCTTCATGGCCAACTGCGCGGTGTCGAGCGCTATACGCGTTTCTGTTTCGATGCCCAGCGTGGTCTCGGGAGGATTTTTGTCGACCAGTTAGCGATGTGTGCCGCGCGCTTTGATGAGTGTGACGAGGCCGCGCGGCATATGTTGCTGGAACAGGCCTGTTCGACTCTGCTATTGGCACTACGCCAAGATGAACGGGTGCTCAATAGTGAAAATTCAAACGTGGCAGCTTTGCATCTGAGGCAGATCGAGCGCTATGTTGAACAGAATCTCTGCTCGCCTGAACTGGCACCACAACAAGTAGCTCAAGCGTGCGGCATATCCGTGCGCTATTTGCACAAGCTGTTTTCCACGACGCCCTACAGTCTCGGAGAGTGGATTCGTCTGCAGCGCCTGGAGGCGGTATACCAGCGCCTACGTGACCCGCACTGCCATCTCACGATTGGGGAGCTGGCCTTTCGCTGGGGCTTCAGCGATCAGGCTCAATTTTCCCGCAGTTTTCGCCAGCACTTCGGCTGTACTGCCAGTGAGGCCCGAGTATTGCCGGTCAAGCATTAGGCGGGCAACTGAGCTATCGAAGCGACGCTGGAGTGCTGAATGGGGCGGTTGCTATCTCAAGAAATACGACCAAGGAGGCGGCTTCTGGGGCAGTGAGCTGGTTCACTGGCGGATCCAGCTCAGCGTTCCAGGTGTCCGATGGCGGCTGATAGGCCACTGCTCTTCTGGTTCTTAGGCGCGCAGCGAGCGACAATCAGAGAGCCTGCCGGGCTTTATGTTCTAGGTGATATTTCTTGGGCCTACATCACGATCATTCTGGACGTTCTGGCCTTCATCGATGGCGATGAAAGATGACCTGCTATACCTGCTTTTGGGTTGACGGCAGGGTGGCTGATGCTTCGGAGCGGTTACTTATGCGAGCCAGTTAGCAGGCAAAAAAAGACCCGCCGCAGCGGGTCTTCTTGCATCACCGGCCTCAGGCCAGTTCGTCGAAGCACTCCTTGATGATCGCCAGGCCCTTGTCCAGCTGGGCATCCGGCGCGGTGACCGGCACCAGCACGCGCACCACGTTGCCGTAGGTGCCGCAGGACAGCAGGATCAGCCCCTTGTCGCGCGCCTTGGCGACGATCTGCCCGGTCAGCGCGGCATTGGGCTTGTGCAGGTCGCCGTCCTCGAACAGCTCCACGGCGATCATCGAGCCCAGGGCGCGCACGTCGCCGATGGCCTTGTGCTTGGCCTGGATCTCCTTCAGGCCGCTGACCAGGCGCTCGCCGACCGCCTTGGAGCGCTCCAGCAGCTTCTCCTCGTCGAACACCTGCATCACCGCCAGGGCCGCGGCGCAGGCGATCGGGCTGCCGGCATAGGTGCCGCCCAGGCCACCCGGGGCGATGGCGTCCATGTACTCGGCCTTGCCGCACACGCCGGCCAGGGGGAAGCCGCCGGCGATGGACTTGGCGAAGGTGGTCAGGTCGGCGGCCACGCCCATCTGCTCCATGGCGAAGAAGGTGCCGGTGCGCCCGGCGCCGGTCTGCACCTCGTCGGCGATCAGCAGGATGCCGTGCTGGTCGCACAGCGCACGCAGGCGCTGCATGAAGTCCTTCGGCGCGACATAGAAGCCGCCCTCGCCCTGCACCGGCTCGACGATGATCGCGGCGATGTCACGGGGCTCGGCGTCGTTCTTGAAGATGCGTTCGATGCTGGCCATGGCGTCGTCGCTGCTGACGCCGTGCAGCGCACAGGGGTACTGGGCGCGATACACGCCGCCGGGCATCAGGCCCATGCCGGCCGAGTAGGGCGCGACCTTGCCGGTCAGGCTCAGGGTCATCATGGTGCGGCCGTGATAACCGCCGGTGAAGGCGATCACCCCGGCGCGGCCGGTGGCGGCGCGGGCGATCTTCACCGCGTTCTCCACCGCCTCGGAGCCGGTGGTGACCAGCAGGGTCTTCTTGGCGAAGTCGCCCGGCACCCGCGCGGCGACCTGTTCACAGACCTCGACATAGGGCTCGTAGGCCAGCACCTGGAAGCAGGTGTGGCTGAGCTTGGTCAGTTGCTCCTGCACCGCGGCGATGATCTTGGGGTGCAGGTGGCCGGTGTTGAGCACGGCGATGCCGCCGGCGAAGTCGATGAACTCGCGGCCCTCGACGTCGGTGACCGTGGCGTTCTCCGCGCTGTCGGCGAAGATCGGGTGGATCTGCCCCACGCCACGCGGAACGGCGGCGGTGCGGCGCTGCATCAGGGATTCATTGGTCTTGCTCATGACTTCCTCGGGTAGGTTGTGCGGGGCCGCCTGGGCCATGCGCACCGGAAAGTTAACCAAGGTGCGCGCGGCGCACCCTACGAAAGGGCAATCAGATACCCAGGCACAGGTACTTGATTTCCAGGTATTCATCCAGGCCGTACTTTGAGCCCTCACGGCCCAGGCCCGAAGCCTTCATGCCGCCGAACGGCGCCACCTCGGTGGAAATCACCCCGGTGTTGATGCCGATCATGCCGTACTCCAGGGCCTCGGCCACGCGGAACACCCGAGCCAGGTCACGGGCATAGAAGTAGCCGGCCAGGCCGAACTCGGTGTCGTTGGCCATGGCGATCACCTCGGCCTCGTCCCGGAAACGGAACAGCGGCGCCAGCGGGCCGAAGGTTTCCTCCCTGGACACGGCGGCATGCTTGGGCACGTCCAGCAGGATGGTCGGCTCGAAGAAGGTGCCGCCCAGGGCATGGGGCTTGCCGCCGGCGAGCAGGCGGGCGCCCTTGCTCAGGGCGTCGTCCAGGTGGTGCTGGACCTTGGCCACGGCGTTGCCGTCGATCAACGGGCCGGTGGTCACGCCAGCGTCCATGCCGTTGCCGACCTGCAGCTTGGCCACGGCGGCAGCCAGCTTTTCCGCGAAGGCGTCGTACACGGCGTCCTGCACGTAGATGCGGTTGGCGCAGACGCAGGTCTGGCCGTTGTTGCGGTACTTGGAGATCATCGCGCCCTCGACTGCCGCGTCCAGGTCGGCGTCGTCGAAGACGATGAAGGGGGCATTGCCGCCCAGTTCCAGGGACAGTTTCTTCAGGGTCGGCGCGCACTGCTCCATCAGCTTGATGCCTACGCCGGTCGAGCCGGTGAAGCTGAGCTTGCGCACCACGGGACTCTCGCACAGTTCGGCGCCGACCTCGCGGGAGGCCAGCACGTCGGCGGTGACCACGCTGAGCAGGCCCGCCGGAAGGCCGGCGCGCTCGGCCAGGGCGACCAGAGCGAGGGCCGAGAAGGGTGTCTGCGGTGCCGGCTTGAGCACCATGGCGCAACCGGCCGCCAGGGCCGGCGCGGCCTTGCGGGTGATCATCGCGCTGGGGAAGTTCCACGGGGTGATGGCGGCGGTGACGCCAACTGGCTCCCTCTGCACCAGGATGCGCTTGTCGACGGCATGGCCCGGCACCACGTCGCCATAGGCCCGCTTGGCCTCCTCGGCGAACCACTCGATGAAGGATGCGGCGTAGGCGATCTCTCCGCGGGCTTCGGCCAAGGGCTTGCCCTGCTCAAAGGTCATGATCCGCGCCAGGTCTTCCTGATTGGCCAGCACCAGTTCGTACCAGCGGCGCAGCAGGTTGGCCCGCTCCTTGGCGGTCCGCGCACGCCAGGCCGGCTGGGCGGCCTGAGCGGCTTCGATGGCGCGGCGGGTTTCGCTTCTGCCCATGTTCGGCACGCTGCCCAGGGCTTCGCCGTTGGCCGGGTTGAGGATGGTGGTGCGCTGACCGCTGTCGGCTTCGCACCACTGGCCGTTCACATGAGCCTGCTGGCGCAGCAGGCTGGGATCTTGCAATTCTAAGGACATGATGGACCTCTACTCTCGGTCAGGCAGGCTGCTGGGTACGCAGTTTCTCGCTGCGTCCGCGCAGCCATTCCAGGGTCAGCAGCAGGAGGATGGAGAAGCCGATCAGCAGGGTAGCCGCCGCCGCGATGGTCGGGCTGAGGTTCTCGCGAATGCCGCTGAACATCTGCCGCGGCAGGGTCACTTGTTCCGGGCCTGCGAGGAACAGGGTCACCACCACCTCGTCGAAGGACGTGGCGAAGGCGAACAGCGCGCCGGAGATCACCCCCGGGGCGATCAGCGGCAGAGTCACCCGGCGGAACGCGGTGATCGGTGAGGCGCCGAGGCTGGCGGCGGCGCGTACCAGGTTGTAATTGAAACCCTGCAGAGTCGCCGACACGGTGATGATGACGAAGGGCACGCCGAGCACCGCGTGTACCAAGATCAGCGACAGGTAGCTGTTGCCCATGCCCAGCGGGGCGAGGAACAGGTAGCTGGCCACGCCGACGATCACCACGGGCACCACCATCGGCGAGATCACCAGGCTCATCACCAGGGCCTTGCCGCGGAATTCGCCGCGGGTCAGACCGATGGCTGCCAGGGTGCCCAGCACCATGGCGATCAGGGTGGCCGCCGGGGCGATGATCAGGCTGTTCTTCAGGGCGCGCATCCAGCCGGCGGACTCGAAGAAGTCCTGGTACCACTGCAGGGAGAAGCCCTGCAGCGGGTAGACCAGGAAACTGCCGGAGTTGAACGACAACGGGATGATCACCAGCACCGGCAGGATCAGAAACAGCAGCACCAGAGCGCAGAGGGTGCGCAGGCTGTAGTGCCAGATCCGCTCGATGGGTGACATGTAGGGGCTTAGCATCTCGACTCTCTCCTCAACTCATGCGCAGGCGGCTTGCGCCGACCAGCCAGCTGTAGACCACATAGAGCACCAGGGTGGCGAGCAGCAGCAGGCCACCCAGCGCCGTGGCCATGCCCCAGTTGATGCTGACGTTGGTGTAGAAGGCCACGAAGTAGCTGACCATCTGGTCGTTCGGGCTGCCCAGCAGGGCCGGGGTGATGTAGTAGCCGATCGATAGGATGAACACTAGCAGGCAGCCGGCGCTGATCCCGGCCAGGGTCTGCGGGAAGTACACCCGCCAGAAACTGGCGAAGGGGTGGCAGCCAAGGGAGATCGCCGCGCGCATGTAGGTCGGCGAGATGCCCTTCATGACGCTGTAGATCGGCAGAATCATGAACGGCAGCATGATGTGCACCATGGAGATGTACACCCCGAAGCGGTTGAACACCAGCTGCAAGGGCTCATCGATGATGCCCAGGCTGAGCAGGGCGCCGTTGATCAGGCCGGAGGACTGCAGCAATACGATCCAGGCCGCCACGCGCACCAGGATCGAGGTCCAGAACGGCAGCAGCACCAGGATCATCAGCAGGTTGCTCTGCCGGGTCGGCAGGTTGGCCAGCAAGTAGGCCAGGGGGTAGGCCAGCAGCAGGCAGATGGCGGTGATCACCAGGCCCATCCAGAAGGTGCGGGCGAAGATGTCCAGGTAGATGGCCTGGTCCGGCGAGGCCGGGGCCAGTTCGCCGAGGTCGTCGATGCGGTGATCGACGGCCGCCAGCAGGTAATAGGGGCTGATGCTGCTACTGTTGCGGCGGATCACCTGCCAATAGGCCGGATCGCCCCAGCGCTCGTCGAGGCCTTCCAGGGCATCCTTGTAGGAGGTTGGTTCGTCCTTGAAGGGCAGGGCCCGGGCGGTCTTCATCATCAGGCTGCGATAGCCGGCCTGTTCCATGTTCATGCGCTTGGACAAGTCGCCGATGCTGCGATTCTTGCGCGCTTCGGCCAGATCCATGCTGAGCGCCCGGTATACCGGTTCGGCCGGCAGGGCGCGGCCGTCCCAGCTGGCGATGGCCTCGACGGTGCGCGGCATGCTGCTCACCACCTCGGGGTTGTTCACGCTTTTGTAGAGCAGCGCGGCAATCGGCACCAGGAAGACCAGCACGAGAAACACCAGCAGCGGCATGATCAAGGCCTGGGCTTTCAGGCGATTGAGCCGCTCGGCACGGGCCAGGCGCTGCTTCAGCGTGGGGCCGGCGACCTCGTTCAGGGGCACTGCAATGGCCATAACGAACTCCGAAAATCAGGAAAGACGCCCCTCCCCTAAAGGGGAGGGGGAGTTGCCAGGGGCGGCTTAGCGGGCGGCCCAGGCGTTGAAGCGCTGCTCCAGCTGCTCGCCGTAGTCGGCCCAGAAGGTCACGTCGATGGCCACCTGGTTGGCGATGTTTTCCGGGGTGGTCGGCATATTCTTCAGCAGCTTGGCATCGAGCAGGTCGATGGCCTGCTTGTTGGCCGGGCCGTAGGCGATGTTTTCCGAGAAGGTCTTCTGCTGCTCGGGTTGCACGCTGAAGGCGACGAACTGCTGGGCAGCCTCGAGATTCTTGGCTCCACGGGGGATTGCCCAGCTGTCGAAGTCGTAGATGCCGCCGTCCCACACCACTTGCAAATTGCTCTCGTCCTGTACCGCGGCGATACGGCCGTTGTAGGCCGAGCTCATCACCACGTCGCCGGAGGCGAGGAACTGCGGCGGCTGGGCGCCGGCTTCCCACCACTGGATGCTCGGCTTGATCTGGTCGAGCTTGGCGAAGGCGCGGTCCTGGCCTTCCTTGGTGGCCAACACGGCGTAGACGTCCTTCGGCGCCACGCCGTCGGCCATCAGGGCGAATTCCAGGGTGTACTTGGCGCCCTTGCGCAGGCCGCGCTTGCCGGGGAATTTCTCGGTGTCCCAGAAGTCGGCCCAGCCGTTCGGCGCGGCGCTGAGCTTGTCGGCGTTGTAGGCCAGCACCGTGGACCAGACGAAGAAGCCGACGCCGCAAGGCTGGATCGCGCCGGGGATGAAGTCTTCGGGGTTGCCGAACTGGGCCGGATCGAGCTCCTCGAACAGACCTTCGTCGCAGCCGCGCGACAGTTCGGGCGACTCCACTTCGACCAGGTTCCAGGACACGCTGTTGGTATCGACCATGGCCTTGACCTTGGCCATTTCACCGTTGTAATCGCCGGAGATGATCCTGCCACCGGTGTTCTTTTCCCAGGGCTGGTAGAAGGCCTTGATCTGGGCGTCCTTGTTCGCGCCACCGAAGGCGATCACGGTCAGGTCCGCCGCCATTGCCGGGGCGGCGCAGGCCATTGCCAGTGCCAGGGCGGTGAGCGAGAGAGTCTTGGTCATTGTTGTTGTCTCCACTGTGCAGGGTTGGTAAAGCGCTGGGGGATCAGTGCGATTCGTGCAGGGGGTCTAAGGCGCGGACATGTTCGACCTGCCAGCCGAGGGGCACGACATCACCCACGGCGAGCGCCGGGTCGAGTTCGGCAATCGGCTGTTTGACGAAGAAGTCGTTCTTGCCGCAGACCTCCAGGCGGACCCGCACGTGATCGCCGAGGTAGATGAACTCGGCCACGCGGCCGGAGAAACGGTTGTCGCAGGCCTCGCTGGAGCCGTTCAGGCGCACGCGCTCGGGGCGCACCGAAAGGGTCACCGGGGCGCCCGGCTGGCCAACGTTGACCGCCAGGGCTTCGACCTTCTCGCCGCGGGCCAGCTCGACCACACAGCGGTCGCCGGTCTGGCTGAGCAGGCGGCCGCCGATCCGGTTGTTCTCGCCGATGAAGTTGGCGACGAAGGTATTGCGCGGCTCTTCATAGAGGCTGCGGGGATCGGCGATCTGCTGGATCTCGCCTTGATGGAAGACCGCGACCCGGTCGGACATGGTCAAGGCCTCGCCCTGGTCGTGGGTGACGTAGACCACGGTGACGCCCAGGCGCTGATGCAGGTGCTTGATCTCCATCTGCATGTGCTCGCGCAGCTGCTTGTCGAGGGCGCCCAGGGGTTCATCCATCAGTACCAGCTGCGGCTCGAATACCAGGGCCCGGGCCAGGGCCACGCGCTGCTGCTGGCCGCCGGACAGCTGGCCGGGGTAACGATTGCGGAAGCTGTCCAACTGGACCATGGACAGTGCCTTCTTGACCCGTTCGGTGCAGTCGGTGCGGGACATGCCGCGCACCGAGAGCGGGAAGGCCAGGTTTTCCGCCACGGTCATGTGCGGGAACAGGGCATAGTTCTGGAACACCATGCCGATGTCGCGCTTGTGCGGCGGCAGTTTGTTCAGCGAACGGCCGTCGAGCAGGATTTCGCCGGCGGTGGGGGTTTCGAAACCGGCCAGCATCATCAGGCTGGTGGTCTTGCCGGAGCCAGAGGGGCCCAGCAGGGTCAGAAACTCGCCCTTGCGGATATCCAGATTGAGATCTTTAACGATCAGGTTTTCGCCGTCGTAGCTCTTCTGTACACCACGAAAGCTCACCAGCACGTCGTTTGTCTGAGACCCGGTCATCGCCATACCCTTGTTGTTGTCTACACGCGGTTGGGCACAGATTAGGGGCGGCGGTGGGCGGGAAAAATCGGGCGGGATGACAAGTGTTTATCAGGCGGGCGGAGAATCTGCTGTAGGAATCGCCCTACAACAGGCCGGCGCGGCTCCGGCGCGCAGGCTCAGATCAGCTTGTGGTCCATGGCGTAGCGCACCAGGTCGGCCACCGACGTTACGCCAAGCTTCTGCATCAGGCGGGCCTTGTGGGTGCTGACGGTCTTGTTGCTGACCGCCAGGTGCAGGGCGATTTCGTTGACCCCCTCGCCGCGGGCCAGGCGCTCGAACACCGAGAACTCGCGCTCGGACAGTTGCGCGTGGGGCGGTCGGGAGTCCGTCAGGCCGACCTCGAAGACCATGCGGTCGGCCAGCGCCGGGTCGATATAGCGTCCGCCACCGGCGACCTTGCGGATCGCGGTGATCAGCAGGGCCGGTTCACTGTCCTTGGTGGCGTAGCCGGCAGCACCGACCTTGAGTGCTCGCGCCGCCATCTGCGCCTCGTCATGCATGGACAGCATGAGAATCGCCGGCGCATCGGCCAGGGCGCGAATGCGCGGGATCGCCTCCAGGCCGTTGACCCCGGGCATGGAGATATCCAGCAGCACCACATCGCAGGGGGTACGGCGCAGGCACTCGAGCAGCTGTTCGCCGTTGCTCGCCTCGCCAACCACCTGCAGGTCGTGCGCCATGCCGATGAGCGTCTTGATGCCTTCACGCACGATAGTGTGGTCTTCGGCCACCAGTACTCGGATCACGCCAGCTCCTCCTCGGTCAATGCCACGCGGGCCAACAGGGTAGTGCCCTGCCCGGGCTGGCTGTCAATCGTCAGGCTGCCGCCGAGCATCAGGATACGCTCTTGCATGCCGACCAGGCCGAAGGATTGCCCGGGTTTGCCGGCATCGGTGGCGAAACCCTTGCCGTCATCGCTGATGTGCAGGCACAGCTCGCCGTCCTCCAAGCGCAGCATCACCTCGACACTATGGGCCTCGGCGTGACGCATGACATTGGTCAGCGCCTCCTGGAGAATGCGGAACAGGCCTACGGCCTTGGCGTCGCTGAGCTTGGGCAAATGCTCGGGCACCTCCACCAGACAGGGGATCTGACTGCGTGCCTCGAAGCGGCGCACCTGCCATTCGATCGCCGAGGCGATACCGGCATCGAGAATCGGCGGGCGCAGGGCAGTGGCCACGTCGCGCACCAGCTGGAACAGCTGGGCGATCAGGCGCTTCATGCTCTGCAGCCGCTCATCCAGGCCCGGCACCTGGCCGGCGCAGGCCAGTTCGCACATGGCGGTCTCCAGCTTGAGCACGGTCAGTACCTGGCCGAGTTCGTCGTGCACTTCACGGGCGATGCGCGCCTTTTCCTCCTCGCGAACGCTTTCCAGATGCTTGGACAATTCGCGCAGCTGGCTGCGTGACTCGGCCAGCTCCAGTTCGACCTGCTTGTTCGCGGTGATGTCCCAGACGATGCCGTCCCACAGCACCCGACCCTCGTCCAGGCGGCGCGCGGTGGCCCGGATGTCGGCCCAGCGCAACTGGCCGTCACGGGTGAGGATGCGTCCCTGCCAGTACCAGTCGCTGTCACTGGCCAGGGCGCTCTGCTGGCTCCGCATGTAGCCGGGCAGATCCTCTGGGTGAACCAGGCTCTGGAGTCCGCGGTCGGCGCGTTGCAGCTGCTCGGCCGGATAGCCGACCAGCTCCAGGCTCGCAGTACTGATGTAGGCGAATACCACCGGCTGGTTGGCGACCGCTCGTTCCAGACGAAACACCAGGCCTGGCACGTTGCCGGCGATGCCCTTGAAGCGCGCCTCGCTTTCTTGCAGGGCTGCGCTGGTGCGACGGCGCTCGGTGACATCGGTGAGGAACACCACCAGGTACTCGGACTCGCGAAAACGCAGGAAGCTCAGGGACACATCCACCGGCAACAGGCTGCCGTCGGCGCACAGGCATTCGGTTTCGAAGCCCAGGGGCTCGTCTCCGCGGCTGCGTGCCTGCTTCCATAGACTCAGCCAGCGGTCCATGTCCAGGCTCGCTTCCAGATCGCGTAGCGGGCGCTCGACCAGCGAGCCTGGGGCGTAGCCGAGCATCGTCTCGGCTGCGTGGTTGGCGTAGCGGACATGACTGTCCCAGTTGACCCAGAGAATCCCCACTGTGCTGTGGTCGATGGAGAATTGACTCAGGCGCAGGGCTTGCTCGGCGACCTCGCGTACGGCCAGTTGGTGGCGGCTGTCGAGCAGCTGGTGTTCCAAGGAGCGGCGCTGTCGGTGCAAGTGCAGTAGGCTGATGGCCGCGCCAAGCAGGGCGATCAGCAGCAACAGGGTCAGGCTCCGCCAGAAGGCCAGGGAGTCGCCTACTTGCGGGCGCTTGAGCGGCAGCCAGCGTTCGCGCAGGCGGTCGACTTCGCCTGCGGGCATGGCGCGCAGGGCCCGCTCGATGATTTCCGCCAGTAGCGGTTGGTCGCGACGGCTGGCGATGCGCAGCAATCTTGGAAGGCCGAGATCGCCGACAATGCTCAGTCCGGAAAATTGTGGTTCGCGCAGCAGCAGGCTGAGGCGCGCCTCATCCACCACCGCATAGCTTGCCTTTTGCTGTAGCACCTGTTGCAGGGCGCTGCGCGCCGAGGTCACCGGCAGTAGCCGCAATTGGCTATAAGTGCTGTGCAGGTAGGCTTCAGCGGGGCTGGGCGCGCGCACAGCCAGCAGCTCGGTTGGCCCCAGGAGGTCAAGGTCGACCACTGCGCCGGCGAGTCGCTCGCCTACCAGCAGATGCGGCACCCGCATGTAAGGATCGGAGTACAGCCAGCGTCGCAGGCCGGCAGGGGTCTGTTGCATACCTGGAACCAGGTCCAGTTCGCCGCGTTGTGCAGCGGCGTTCAGTTCGGCGCGGGTGGAGAAACGCCGCCACTGTGGCTCCACGCCCATGTTCTCAAGCAACAGGTTGATCAGCTCGACATTGGCGCCGGAGAGCTTTTGCTGACGCTGGTCGTAGCGCGCCCAGGGGGCCTGCATGAGCAGCCCCACCCGCAGCTGACGATGCTCCTCGAGCCATTGCTGTTGCTCGGCGGTGAAGGTTGGGCGGGTCGACGGCGTTGCGGCTTCGGCATGGATCAGCAGGGGCCAGGTCAGGAGCAGTGCGAGGGCGGCCGGGAGCAATCGGTTCATGCTGGAAGTTGTCCTGAAGAAGCGTTTGGGGCATTGCCGAAGCCAGCCGGGATGGTCAGGCGTGAACGCTATTCCATGAGCTCGGAGTCGGCCAGCGAGGCGGCTGGCGCGTTGTTGCGCATGATTTCCGCAATGATCGGCACCGGCGTCATCAAGTGAGCCTGCATCAGCTCGCAGGCCCTCGATGCGTTCCGCGCGAGGATGGCGTCGACTAGTTCGCTGTGTTCCTGGCGCTTGAGGGCTAACGCCTCTTCGGAGAACACCGTGCGCCGCAGCCACAAATGACGATAGCGCTCGGCCTGGTCGAACAGGTAGGCGCGCGCCTGCAGCAGGTGACGGGAACCGCAGCCGGCAGCGATGGCGCTGTGGAAGGTTTTGTGCCGGGTATCCCAGACTTCCAGCATCTGCTCCTGGCTGTTCACTTCCATCACCTTGGCAAGGGTGTGCGAGCTGGCCAGCACCTGAGCCTCCCAGGCGTCATCGCCGCGCTCGATGGCGAGCTTCAGTACCAGCGCCTCGAGGTTGGCACGGGCGTCGTAGATGTCCTGCATCTCGCTAAGCGACATGGGTGCCACGCGGTAGCCGCGCTGGCTAATCGCGACTACCAAATTCTCAGCCACCAGCTGCGACAGCGCCTCGCGCAGCGGCCCCACGCCCAATGCGTAGCGCTCCTTGAGCGTGCTCATCAGGAGTTTTTCGGCGGGCTTGAAATGCCCCTGAATGATGTCCCGCTTGAGCCACTCATAGCCGTTAACGGAGGAGTTCTGTCGGGGGGCGAGGGTATCCATGGCCATGTTCCTCAGGGCGTTTTGCGCATCATACCGAAGTGACGAAACAACGACTAAGTGAGGATGTCGATCGTTAAAATCGATGAATAATAAAAATGTAGACATTTTGTTTTAGTGGCGATATTTTCCTCCCGTCGGCCGCCTTGTTAGAGGGCGGCGCACCGCTCACCCACGTCAGGACACCGACATGAATGCCTTTACCCAGCTCAAAGACCTCGTGATGCCGCTACCGACTGCCACTCAGGGTTATTCCCTGGCGCCTTCTGCACAGTCGTCACGCCTACTCGAACTGACCTTCGCCAAGGGCACTGTGGAGGCCTTCTGTGAAGCGGTGGCCGAGTGGCCGGTGCAGGCGCTGGAGTACAAGTCGTTCTTGCGTTTTCGCTTTGCCAAGATTCTCGATGATCTGTGCGGCAACACCCTGCGGCCAGTGCTGCTCAACACCCTGATGGACCGCGCCACAGGCGGTATGCTGATCAGGCCGGAGGGGCTGAGCGACGTGACCCAGGCCGAGGACATGGTCAAGTTCTCCACGGCCGTGGCCCATCTGCTCGGGCGCTCGAACTACGATGCAATGAGCGGGCAGTTCTACGCGCGCTTCGTGGTGGAGAACGTCGACAATTCCGACAGCTACCTGCGCCAGCCGCATCGGGTGATGGAGCTGCACAACGACGGCACCTTCGTCGATCAGATCACCGACTACGTGCTGATGATGAAGATCGATGAGCAGAACATCGAAGGTGGCAATTCGCTGATCCTGCACCTGGACGATTGGGAGGACCGTGACGCGTTCTTTCATCATCCGCTGGCAAGGCGAGTAATGCGCTGGACCGCGCCGCCGAGCAAGAAGGTCGACAAGGACGTGTTCCATGCGGTGTTCGATGTCGACGCCGAGGGCCGGCCGACCATGCGCTACATCGACCAGTTCGTGCAGCCCAAGGACTTCGACGAGGGCAACTGGCTGACCGACCTGTCGACCTCCCTGGAAGGCAGCAAGCAGAAGCTGTCCGTACCGGTGCCGGTGGGCAACTTCCTGCTGATCAACAACCTCTACTGGCTGCATGGGCGCGATCGCTTCATCCCGCATCCGGGATTGCGCCGTGAATTGATGCGCCAGCGCGGTTACTTCAGCTACCCCAAGCTGGGCCACCAGCAAGGGCAATAACAGTCCGCGGGATTTCCATCATCAGGCCGTGTGGAAACGCCGGCTCACCAGAGGTTTGCGCCGTGTACGATTTCGTGATTATCGGCGGTGGCATCGTCGGCATGTCCACTGCCATGCAGCTGATCAAGGCCTACCCAGAGGCTAGGATTCTGCTGCTCGAAAAAGAGTCGGGGCCGGCCCGGCACCAGACCGGGCACAACAGCGGGGTGATCCACGCCGGGGTCTACTACACCCCAGGTAGCCTCAAGGCCAGGTTCTGCCTGGAAGGCAATCGTGCCACCAAGGCATTCTGCGATGAGCAGGGCATCGCCTATGACGAGTGCGGCAAGTTGCTGGTCGCCACCAACGAGGTGGAGATGCAGCGCATGCGCGCGCTATGGGAGCGAACCGCGGCCAATGGCCTGGAGCGTGAGTGGTTGTCGGCCGGGCAGCTCAAGGAGCGCGAGCCAAACATCACCGGCATCGGCGGCATCTTCGTGCCCTCCAGTGGCATCGTGAACTTCGCCGAGGTCACCGTGGCCATGGCGCGCGAGTTCCAGAGGCGCGGCGGCGAGATCTGCTATGGCGCCGAGGTCACCAGTCTCAAGGAGCTGGCGACAGAAATGCAGGTACAGACGCGGGTGGGCACCTTCAGTACGCGCTTTATGGTCAGCTGTTCGGGGCTGATGGCCGACCGCCTGGTGCGCATGCTCGGTCTGGATCCTGGCTTCAGCATCTGTCCGTTCCGCGGCGAGTACTACCTGCTGCCGCCACAGCACAACCGGATCGTCAATCACCTGATCTACCCGATTCCCGACCCGTCCATGCCGTTTCTCGGCGTGCACCTGACGCGGATGATCGACGGCAGTGTCACGGTGGGGCCGAATGCGGTGTTGGCGCTCAAGCGCGAGGGCTACCGCAAGCGCGATATCTCCCTGGCCGATACCTGCGCCATGCTCACCGATGTAGGCATCCTCAAGGTGTTGCGGGATAACCTGCGCCCCGGTTTGGTCGAGATGAAGAACTCGCTGTTCAAGCGTGGCTACCTGCAGCAGGTGCGCAAATACTGCCCCAGCCTGGGAGTGCAGGATCTCAAACCATACCCGGCCGGAGTCCGAGCCCAGGCAGTTTCCAGGGACGGCAAGCTGATCGAGGACTTCCTGTTCCGCAATACCCGGCGCAGCGTGAACGTGTGCAACGCGCCGTCGCCGGCGGCGACTTCCGCCATCCCCATCGGTGCCTACATCATCGAGCAGATCGACGCCCAGCTGCAGGGGTTGCCCGGTTTTGCCAAGGCCCGGGAGCGGGCTTGAGCGATATGGGCGATTGAGACAGTGCGCTGGGATGAACAAGCCAGTGCGCCTGGCGACAAGCCCAAGGGCTGCTCGCAGGCTTAGTCTTTCGCCCAGTGCACTCGATTATCCGTGGCAAGTGCCGCACTGGGCCGCAGTGAGTGCGAACCACTACACAACAGGCATTAGGCTGCATCGCAGCTGTCCTTAATCACCAAGCATCGTCAGTCCTTTTGAGAGCGTGTCATGAACCAGCCACTGTCCTCGCTGCCAGAAAAAGACATTCAGTATCAGTTGCACCCCTACACCAACGCCCGCCTGCACCAAGAAGTCGGTCCATTGATCATCGAGCGTGGGGAGGGCATCTACGTCTATGACGATCAGGGCAAGGCCTACATCGAAGCCATGGCCGGACTGTGGAGTGCCGCCCTGGGTTTCAGCAATCAGCGACTGATCAAGGCCGCCGAGCAGCAGCTCAATACCCTGCCGTTCTATCACCTGTTCAGCCACAAGTCCCACCGACCGAGTATTGAGCTGGCGGAAAGACTGATCGAGATGGCGCCGGTGCCAATGAGTAAGGTGTTCTTCACCAACTCGGGCTCCGAGGCCAACGATACTGTGGTGAAGATGGTCTGGTACCTGAACAACGCTCTGGGTAAGCCGGACAAGAAGAAATTCATCAGCCGGGTCAACGGTTACCATGGCATCACGGTCGTCAGTGCCAGCCTCACCGGCCTTCCGGGTAATCAGCGCGGCTTCGATCTGCCGTTGCCGGGCTTCCTGCATGTCGGCTGCCCACATCATTACCGTTTCGCCCAACCGGGAGAGAGCGAAGAGCAGTTTGCCGACCGCCTGGCTGCGGAGTTGGAGCAGCGTATTCTCACCGAGGGCGCGGACACTATCGCGGCCTTCATCGGTGAGCCGCTGATGGGCGCCGGTGGCGTTATTGTGCCGCCGCGTACGTACTGGGAAAAAATTCAGAAGGTCTGCCGCAAGTACGACATCCTCGTAGTTGCCGACGAAGTCATTTGTGGCTTCGGTCGCACCGGACAGATGTTTGGTAGCCAGACCTTCGGTATCCAGCCGGACATCATGGTGGTCTCCAAGCAACTGTCTTCGTCGTATCAGCCAATTGCGGCGATCCTGATCAACGACAAGGTGTTTCAAGGCATCGCCGACCAGACCCAGAGCCTTGGCACCCTGGGGCATGGCTTCACTGGCAGTGGTCATCCAGTGGCTACTGCCGTAGCCCTGGAGAACCTGAAAGTCATCGAAGAGAACAACCTGGTTGAGCACGCTGCACAGATGGGGCAGCTGCTGCGTACTGGTTTGCAGGACTTCGCGGATCATCCACTGGTTGGAGAGATCCGAGGCTGTGGTCTGATCGCTGCTGTCGAGTTGGTCGGTGATCGGGCGACTAAAGCGCCGCATCAAACGCTCGGAACCCTGGGACGCTACATGGCCGGTAGGGCCCAGGAGCACGGCATGATCACGCGCGCCATGGGTGATGCCGTTGCATTCTGCCCGCCGTTGATTGTTAACGAGCAGGAGGTCGGGCTAATTCTGGATCGTTTCGCCAGGGCATTGGACGACACCACCCAATGGGTTGGGTAGGCGAGTTGAGGGCAAGAACCTATGGTCGTCCTCTGCTCCCATCTGCTCGAATCCTATCGTTTTAAGTCGAACAGGACTGAATACAGCCTCTTTTGGAGTTCACCATGCAATTGAAAGACGCCCAACTGTTCCGTCAGCAGGCCTTTATCGACGGCCAATGGCTCGACGCGGACAGCGGCCAGACCATCAAGGTCAACAACCCCGCCACCGGCGAGATCCTCGGCAGCGTGCCGAAGATGGGCGCTTCCGAGACCCGCCGCGCCATCGAGGCCGCCGACCGTGCGCTGCCGGCCTGGCGTGCGCTGACCGCCAAGGAACGCGCGGGCAAGCTGCGTCGCTGGTTCGAGCTGCTGATGGAGAACCAGGACGACCTCGGCCGCCTGATGACCCTGGAACAGGGCAAGCCGCTGGCCGAGGCCAAGGGTGAGATCGCCTATGCCGCCTCCTTCATCGAGTGGTTCGCCGAGGAGGCCAAGCGCGTCTACGGCGACGTGATTCCCGGCCACCAGCCGGACAAGCGCCTGATCGTGCTCAAGCAGCCGATCGGCGTCACCGCCGCCATCACCCCGTGGAACTTCCCGGCGGCGATGATCACCCGCAAGGCCGGCCCGGCCCTGGCCGCCGGCTGCACCATGGTGATCAAACCGGCCTCGCAGACGCCCTTCTCCGCCCTGGCCCTGGTGGCCCTGGCCGAGCGCGCCGGCATCCCCAAGGGCGTGCTCAGCGTGGTCACCGGCAGCGCCGGCGAAGTCGGCGGCGAGCTGACCAGCAACCCGATCGTGCGCAAGCTGAGCTTCACCGGTTCCACCGAGATCGGCCGCCAGCTGATGGCCGAGTGCGCCCAGGACATCAAGAAGGTGTCGCTGGAACTCGGTGGCAACGCGCCCTTTATCGTCTTCGACGACGCCGACCTGGACAAGGCGGTGGAAGGCGCACTGATCTCCAAATACCGCAACAACGGCCAGACCTGCGTCTGCGCCAACCGCATCTACGTCCAGGACGCGGTCTACGATGCCTTCGCCGAGAAGCTGGCCGCCGCGGTGGCCAAGTTGCAGATCGGCAACGGCCTGGAGGAGGGCGTCACCACCGGCCCGCTGATCGACGACAAGGCCGTGGCCAAGGTCCAGGAACACATCGCCGACGCGGTGGGCAAGGGCGCCAAGCTGCTCACCGGCGGCAAGCCGCACAGCCTGGGTGGCAGCTTCTTCGAGCCGACCATCCTCACCGACGTGCCGCGCAACGCCGCGGTGGCCAAGGAGGAGACCTTCGGTCCGCTGGCGCCGCTGTTCCGCTTCAAGGACGAGGCCGAGGTGATCGCCATGTCCAACGACACCGAGTTCGGCCTGGCCTCCTACTTCTATGCCCGCGACCTGGGCCGGGTGTTCCGCGTGGCCGAGGCCCTGGAATACGGCATGGTCGGCATCAACACCGGGCTGATCTCCAACGAGGTGGCGCCGTTCGGCGGGGTCAAGGCCTCCGGCCTGGGGCGCGAGGGCTCGAAGTACGGCATCGAGGATTACCTGGAAATCAAATACCTCTGCCTGGGGGGGATTTGAGATTTCCCATAGGTACTCTCTAACGAGATGATGCCCATCCTTGCTTATTGCTTCGGCCTTCGCACGACATGTGAGGGTCGGAGAATGCAGGGCCGCCTGCGGAGCGGATTAGTCAGCTAACCGCGTCCTTCAGCGACTTGCCTGGCCGAAAGCTGGGCTGCTTGGCTATCGCGCTCGTGATTGCAGTTCCTGTCCGGGGGCATCCTTCTCGCGCTGCACGGACTTTCACCGCAAAGGTGCCAGATCCAACAAGCGATACGTCCTCGCCATTCTTTAAAGCGGATGAGGTGCTGCCAGTAATGGCTTCTAGCCCTTTCGTCCGCGAAGTCGAGCCGACTCTCCAGAAGGCCCGGCAGGACTTGCGTCAGCAGGCCTTCCTCGAGAGATGGGGAATACGACGAGACTCATTCAGGGCAGGCGGCAGGATTGTCGTCGCGACTTGCGGAGTCAACGTGCTCGCTGGCGCCGCCGCCACGCCACAGCCGAATTTCCTCTCGCGCCTTATCGAGTGTCGCGCGCGCAAGGCATACGCGAACCAACAATGTGTGGCATATACGGTGGCCAGGGCAGCGCCCATTTTTGAACTCCTAGGTTCGCTGATCTGGTCTCTTTGGACGATGTGGGACATTTGAGGGTAGTTAAAATCAGTTTTGCCTGATGCTGGTAGGAATAGGTAGCTACTGCGTTACGATGGGACTGGCTAATAGTCGGTATTGTGAAATGCATTCGAGAGTATCTTTTGCTGAACTCCTGTTTGGTTGTCGGTGGGATTGCGCTGTGCCGAAGAATTTCGCCAGATTTTTCTCTCTAATGTCGAGATGATCTCAAGAGCAGGGTGTTGGAGATTTTCCTGGCTAGAGATTACGGGTTTATATTTATCTGCAGGTTAAGTATTTTAGCTCTGCCTGGCAGGTAAAGTTCGTGAGATATGAGCAGGCTTGGGATGTCGCGCGCGTTAGCGCTTTCATTGCGGGCAGGAGCTATTAGATATGCACAAGTTACAATTTGATCGCTCTCTGCCTAGCACCTGCCCGCGTACGTGCATGCCCAGTCCAGAGAACGATCGGCATCAACATGTTCGCGACGTGGCGCTATCGCTCTTTGCCAGTGCGGGGTATGCGAATGTAAGCCTGCGTCAGTTGGCCGAAGGAGTTGGCTTGCACGTTGGCTCACTCTACAATCACATTGAAAGTAAGCAAGCGCTTCTTTTTGAGCTGATTCGCGATCACCTGGAAAACCTGTTGGATCATGTCGAGTGGCAAGTAAAGAAACGCCGTGGGGTAGAGGCTAGATTGCACGCTTTTATTGCCAGCTATATTGACTTCCAACTCTTGCATAAGGAGCACGCTCAGCTGAGTGCGTTGGAGTTACGTAACCTTGATCCGGAACAATTGCATGAAATTGCCGAGCTCTATAAGAGTTACCGCGGTCGACTTGAGGCAATTATTAACGAAGGTGTGAAGACCGGACTGTTCTTCGCGCATCCGCTATCGGCCGCTACCCACGGGATACTTGGCATGCTCTCCAGCATTGCCTTCTGGTTCACTGAGGACGCGCCATTGTCAAAGGACCAGCTTATTAGCCAGTACAGCGCCATGGTGCGTTGCTCGCTTCGCATGCCCTCGAGCCTTTCTCCATCAGTAGCCTGATACCGGGGAACTCAGATGCACAAAACCGTCAGTCAACGTTGCCGCGATTCGATCACCTCCGAACTTCTGTCCCAGTGCCGCGTACATCCGAACAGAGCGGTGAGCGCGTGCAGCCTTCGACAATCGCTAGTCAATGTTATGTAGAGGCAGGCCGTCCGCGGAAGTCGGCGGTCACCCTCATCCGCAGGTGGTCTGCTTCTACACCCTAATCCTTAACACGCAATCGAGTCCTGTATTGCAGCGGGCCTACTCAGGGGAATCACCGTGCTTGAAGCCTATCGAAACCACCTCGCCGAGCGCGCCGCTGAAGGCCTGCCAGGCTTGGCGCTGAACGCCGAACAAACCGCAGGCCTGGTCGAGCTGCTGAAAAACCCGCCGGCTGGCGAAGAAGAATTCCTCGTTGACCTGATCACCAACCGCGTGCCGCCAGGCGTCGACGAAGCCGCCTACGTCAAGGCCGGGTTCCTCTCTGCCGTGGCCAAGGGCGAAGCCGCTTCTCCACTGATCAACAAGCAGCGCGCCGTCGAGCTGCTCGGCACCATGCAGGGCGGCTACAACATCGCCACCCTGGTCGAGCTGCTAGATGACGCCGAGCTGGCCAGCGTCGCCGCCGAGCAACTGAAGCACACCCTGCTGATGTTCGACGCCTTCCACGACGTCGCCGAGAAAGCCAAGGCCGGCAACGCCCACGCCAAGGCCGTGCTGCAGTCCTGGGCCGATGGCGAGTGGTTCACCAAGCGCCCGGCGATCGCCGAGAAGTACAGCCTGGCGGTATTCAAGGTGCCCGGCGAAACCAACACCGACGACCTGTCCCCGGCGCCCGACGCCTGGTCGCGTCCGGACATCCCGCTGCACGCCCTGGCCATGCTGAAGATGGCCCGCGACGGCATCGTGCCCGAGCAGCAAGGCGCCATCGGTCCGCTCAAGCAGATCGAAGAGGTCAAGGCCAAGGGCTTCCCGGTCGCCTACGTCGGCGACGTGGTCGGTACCGGTTCCTCGCGCAAGTCCGCCACCAACTCGGTGCTGTGGTTCTTCGGCGACGACATCCCCTATGTGCCGAACAAGCGCGCCGGCGGCTTCTGCTTCGGCTCCAAGATCGCCCCGATCTTCTACAACACCATGGAAGACGCCGGCGCCCTTCCGATCGAGTTCGACGTGTCGAACCTCAACATGGGCGACGTGATCGACGTCTATCCCTACGCCGGCAAGGTGTGCAAGCACGGCACTGAAGAAGTCATCACCACCTTTGAACTGAAGACCCCGGTGCTGCTCGATGAAGTCCGCGCCGGCGGCCGTATCCCGCTGATCGTCGGCCGCGGCCTGACCGAGAAGGCCCGTGCCGAACTGGGTCTGGGCAGCTCCGACCTGTTCAAGAAGCCGGAGCAGCCGGCCGACAGCGGCAAGGGCTTCACCCTGGCGCAGAAGATGGTCGGCAAGGCCTGCGGCGTGACCGGCGTGCGTCCGGGCACCTACTGCGAGCCGAAGATGACCACCGTCGGCTCCCAGGACACCACTGGCCCGATGACCCGCGACGAGCTGAAGGACCTGGCCTGCCTGGGCTTCTCCGCCGACCTGGTGATGCAGTCCTTCTGCCACACCGCGGCCTACCCAAAGCCGATCGACGTCACCACCCACCACACCCTGCCGGACTTCATCCGCACCCGTGGCGGCGTGTCCCTGCGTCCGGGCGACGGCATCATCCACAGCTGGCTGAACCGCATGCTGCTGCCGGACACCGTCGGCACCGGCGGCGACTCGCACACCCGTTTCCCGATCGGCATCAGCTTCCCGGCCGGTTCCGGCCTGGTGGCCTTCGCCGCCGCCACCGGCGTCATGCCGCTGGACATGCCGGAATCGGTGCTGGTGCGCTTCAAGGGCAAGATGCAGCCCGGGATCACCCTGCGTGACCTGGTCCATGCGATTCCCTACTACGCCATCCAGAAGGGCCTGCTGACCGTCGAGAAGAAGGGCAAGAAGAACGCCTTCTCCGGCCGCATCCTGGAGATCGAAGGCCTCGACGAGCTGACCGTCGAGCAGGCGTTCGAGCTGTCCGACGCCTCCGCCGAGCGTTCGGCCGCCGGTTGCACCATCAAGCTGCCGGAAAAGGCCATCGCCGAGTACCTGAAGTCGAACATCACCCTGCTGCGCTGGATGATCGGCGAAGGCTATGGCGATGCCCGCACCCTGGAACGCCGCGCCCAGGCGATGGAAGCCTGGCTGGCCAAGCCGGAGCTGATGAGCGCCGATGCCGACGCCGAATACGCCGAAGTCATCGAGATCGACCTCAACGAGCTGAAGGAGCCGGTGCTCTGCGCACCGAACGATCCGGACGACGCCCGTCTGCTGTCCACCGTGGCCGGCGACAAGATCGACGAGGTGTTCATCGGTTCGTGCATGACCAACATCGGTCACTTCCGCGCTGCCGGCAAGCTGCTGGACAAGGTCAAGGGCGGCATTCCGACCCGTCTGTGGCTGTCGCCGCCGACCAAGATGGATGCCCACCAGCTGACCGAGGAAGGCTACTACGGCATCTACGGCAAGGCCGGTGCGCGCATGGAAATGCCGGGCTGCTCGCTGTGCATGGGTAACCAGGCACGGGTCGCCGCCAACTCCACCGTGGTCTCGACCTCGACCCGTAACTTCCCCAACCGTCTGGGCGATGGCGCCAACGTGTACCTGGCCTCTGCCGAACTGGCAGCGGTCGCCGCGATCATCGGCAAGCTGCCGACCGTCGAGGAGTACATGGTCTACGCCAAGGACATCGACAGCATGGCTGCCGACGTCTACCGCTACCTGAGCTTCGACCAGATCGCCGAGTTCCGCGAAGCCGCTGCCAACGCCCAGATTCCGGTCGTTCAAGCGTGATCCCGAAACAGCAAAGAGCAGCGGCCCCGGCCGCTGCAACAAGGATTCCCCATGACTGCTAACCAACTCCTGCTCGAGGGCGTCGAGCTCATGCTGTTCGGCATGGGTTCCGTGTTCATCTTCCTGGTTCTGCTGATTTTCGCGATTCGCCTGATGGCGCGGCTGCTCGAGCGCTTCGCCGCGCCTGCGCCGCAACGTGTCGCCACCGCGCCTGCGCCAGTCAAGGCCGCGCTGCACGAGCCCGAACCCGACGTACTCGCCGCCATCCAGGCCGCCATTCATCAACACCGCGCGCGCCGCGGCTGATCCAGGTTTGACAGGGAGCTTTGCTATGACCGCTGAGAAAAAGGCCCTCGGCATCACCGACGTGGTGCTGCGTGACGCCCACCAATCCATTCTGGCCACCCGCGTGCGCCTCGAGGACATGCTGCCGATCGCGCCCAAGCTCGATCAGGTCGGCTTCTGGTCGGTGGAGTCCTGGGGCGGCGCGACCTTCGACGCCTGTATCCGCTACCTCGGCGAAGACCCGTGGGAGCGCATCCGTGCCCTGAAACAGGCCATGCCCAATACCCGCCAGCAGATGCTGCTGCGCGGGCAGAACCTGCTCGGCTACCGGCACTACGCCGACGACGTGGTGGAGAAGTTCGTCGAGCGCGCCGCGGTGAACGGCGTCGACGTGTTCCGCGTGTTCGACGCGATGAACGACCCGCGCAACCTGCAGACCGCCCTGCAGGCGGTTAAGCGCCAGGGCAAGCACGCCCAGGGCACCATCTCCTACACCACCAGCCCGGTGCACACCCTGCAGATGTGGGTCGACCTGGCCAAGCAGATCGAGGACATGGGCGCCGACTCCATCGCCATCAAGGACATGGCCGGCATCCTCACTCCCTATATCGCCTTTGAGCTGGTGTCGCGGCTCAAGGCCAGCCTGTCGATCCCGATCCACATGCAGTGCCACGCCACCGCCGGGCTGTCCTCCGTGGCCATCCTCAAGGCGGTGGAAGCCGGTATCGACAACGTCGACACGGCGATTTCCTCGCTGTCGATGACCTATGGCCATTCGCCGACCGAGTCGGTGGTGGCGATGTTCCAGGGCACCGAGCGCGATACCGGGCTGAACCTCGAGTTGCTGGAGGAGATCGCCGCCTACTTCCGCGAGGTGCGCAAGAAGTACGCGAAATTCGAGGGCAATCTCAAGGGCGTCGACTCGCGCATTCTGGTCGCCCAGGTGCCGGGCGGCATGCTCACCAACATGGAGAACCAGCTCAAGGAGCAGGGTGCCCAGGACAAGTTCGACCAGGTACTGGCGGAGATCCCGCGGGTGCGCGAAGACCTGGGCTTCATCCCGCTGGTGACCCCGACCTCGCAGATCGTCGGCACCCAGGCGGTGATCAACGTGTTGACCGGCGAGCGCTACAAGTCGATTACCAAGGAAACCGCCGGCGTGCTCAAGGGCGAGTACGGCGCGGCGCCAGCGCCGTTCAACGCCGAGCTGCAGGCGCGCGTGCTGGATGGTGGCGAGGCCATCAGCTGTCGCCCGGCCGACCTGCTCGAGGCCGAGATGGACAAGCTGACCGCCGAACTCAAGGGCATCGCCCAGGAGAAGGGCATCAAGCTGGCCAAGGATGAAATCGACGACGTGTTGACTTATGCGCTGTTCCCGCAGATCGGCCTGAAGTTCCTGGAAAACCGTGGCAACCCGGCGGCCTTCGAGCCGGTGCCGAGCGGACAGGAACTGCCGGCGCGCGAGGCTGGCAAACCCGAGGTCTATACCGTCGAAGTCGGCGGCAAGTCCTACGTGGTGCAGGTGGGCGAGGGCGGCGATATCAGTGGCATCAAGGCCCTGGGGGGCAGCAGTGGCGCGCCCGCCGCCGCAGCGGCCGCTCCGGTTGGCGCTGGTGAGTCGCAGACCGCGCCGCTGGCCGGCAACATCTTCAAGGTACTGGTGCAGCCGGGCGCTGTGGTCGAGGAAGGGCAGCTGGTGATCATCCTCGAGGCGATGAAGATGGAAACCGAGATTCGCGCACTCAAGGCTGGCACCGTCGCCGCCGTCAACGTCAAGGTCGGTGATGCGGTGGCGGTGGGCGACAGCCTGCTGGCCATCGCCTGAGGGGCGCGTCATGGAGAAGCTTGTCAAACTGTGGCAGAGCACCGGCCTCTATCACCTCGAGCCCGGCCAGGGCCTGATGATCCTGGTCTGCGTGGGGCTGATCTACCTGGCGATCCGCAAGGGTTTCGAGCCGTTGCTGCTGATCCCCATCGGTTTCGGTGGGGTGCTGGCCAACATTCCGGTGGCCAACATGGCCGAGGGTGCCGGTTTCCTGCACATGATCTATGAGGTCGGCCTGCCCACCAGCCTGTTCCCGCTGCTGATCTTCATGGGCGTCGGCGCCATGACCGACTTCGGGCCGATGCTGGCCAACCCGAAGACCCTGCTGCTCGGCGCGGCGGCGCAGTTCGGCATCTTCGCCACCCTGATCGGCGCCCTGGCGCTGACCGCTCTGGGCATCCCCGGCATGGAGTTCAGCCTCAAGGAGGCGGCGTCCATCGCCATCATCGGTGGCGCCGATGGCCCGACCTCGATCTTCGTCACCTCCAAGCTGGCGCCGGACCTGCTCGGCCCGATCGCCGTGGCGGCCTATTCCTACATGGCCCTGGTGCCGCTGATCCAGCCGCCGATTATGCGTGCGCTGACCACCAAGGAAGAGCGCGCCATCGTCATGCAGCAACTGCGGCATGTCAGTCAGGTCGAGAAGATCGTCTTTCCGCTGGTGCTCTGCCTGCTGGTCGGCATGCTGCTGCCGGACGCCGCGCCGCTGGTGGGCATGTTCGCCTTCGGCAACCTGTTGCGCGAGGCCGGCGTGGTCGAGCGCCTGGCGGACACCTCGCGCAATGCGCTGATCAACATCGTCACCATCGGTCTGGGGCTCACCGTGGGCTCCAAGCTGTCGGCCGAGGCCTTCCTGCAGCTCAAGACCCTGGGCATTCTGGTGCTGGGCATGGTGGCCTTCTGCGGCGGTACCGCGGCCGGGGTGCTGATGGCCAAGGGCATGAACCTGCTCAGCAGCAACAAGATCAACCCGCTGATTGGCTCGGCCGGGGTGTCGGCGGTGCCGATGGCGGCGCGGGTGTCGAACAGGGTCGGCCTGGAAGCCAACCCGCAGAACTTCCTGCTGATGCATGCCATGGGGCCGAACGTGGCCGGGGTGATCGGCTCGGCGGTGGCGGCGGGGGTGTTGCTCAACTTCGTCGGCTGAGCCGAATTCATCAATACCTAGTCTGGTTGCTGCATATTGAGTAGAACGCCCCGACTCGCTCGGGGCGTTTGCTTTTGCAGTTGAATAACTCAACCCAAGCCTGCTCAGGTCAACCGATCGATCACTTCGAGCGCCAGTAACGTTTATCGCGTGCTTAGGGTTCTAGCCCGGCATCGCCAGGTAGATTTCTGTCGAGATGCCGACCGCTGCGGACATAGTCAAACGCTAGGGCAGCTGGGAGCTGCCCATCCTCGTAACCTTTTCAGGTCGTCAAATACGTTCAAGGATCACTGCGATACCCTGGCCGCCCCCTATGCACATAGTCACCAGGGCATAGCGTCCTTGAATCCTGTGCAGCTCATGGATCGCCTTCGTAGCAATAATGGCTCCTGTCGCGCCAATAGGGTGTCCCAGTGAAATCCCGGAGCCATTGGGGTTGACCTTCTCCGGGTCGAAGTCGAGTTCCTGCGCGACGGCGCATGCTTGTGCTGCGAAGGCTTCGTTGGACTCGATCACATCCAGGTCTTTGACGCTGAGACCGGCGCGTTGCAGGGCCAAGCGAGTCGCCGGGATCGGCCCCAGGCCCATCAGGGTCGGCTCTACACCGGAATGGGCATAGGCCACCAGTCGCGCCATGGGAGTAAGGCCATCGCGACTCACGGCTTCTGCGCTGGCGAGCAGCAGCGCACTTGCCCCGTCATTCAGCCCAGAAGAGTTGCCTGCGGTCACACTGCCGTCTTTCTTGAAGGCAGGCTTCATTTGTGCCAGCTGGGCCATGCTCATGTCGCTTTGTACGTACTCATCCACGGTGAAAAGCTGAGAGCCCTTACGGGTCTGCAATTCAACCGGAACTATCTGGTCGGCAAAGCGACCTTGCGCCAGCGCGCGTGCGGCTCGCTGATAGCTCTGCAAAGCCAAGGCGTCCTGCTGCTCACGGCTGATGCCATAGCGTGTGGCAATGTTCTCGGCTGTTACTCCCATATGAATGCCGTGCTTGGGATCGTGCAGAACGCCGAGCATGTAGTCGATCGCTTGCATATCTCCCATGCGCGCCCCCCATCGGGCAGCCGGCAACATGTACGGGCCTCGACTCATGGACTCAACCCCGCCGGCCAAGGCAACCTCGGCATCGCCGAGTTGGATCAGTTGCGCGGCATTGACGATTGCCTGCAGACCCGAGCCACAGAGGCGATTGACGTTATAGGCAGTCGCCGTTTCGGGGATGCCGGCATTTAGCGCTGCAAGACGACTCAGGTAGGCATCTTCTGGCACGGTGGGGATGACATTGCCAAAGATGACCTGGTCAACACGGGTGGGGTGGCTACCAGCACGCTGCACTGCCGCCTGACTGACCAGGCTGGCGAGTTGCGACGGGGGCACATCTTTGAGGGAACCACCAAACTTGCCGATGGCGGTGCGGACAGCACTGACGATAAATACTTCGGGGCGATTCATGTGTGGCTCCGGTGACAGATACAGATTGAGTCCGGCGCAATGCGCGGTTCGCGGCTTCGGGAGTCCTCTCCAGAGCAAAAGGGAGCACTAGCGGACCCTGAGTGGATACGGACTGTGGGTAATTGAATGGGTTGAGTTGCAGCCTGGCCGGAGTCGAGCGACGGCGATTCGTTCAGGCAATACCTGTGCGTGTTGTTGCAATCCCGCTGGCATAAGGTTCTTGCCTTAGTCATCCAGGCCAAGTCTCTGCGGCGCAAGCGAAGTCGAGCGCACGGGTATTCTGTGAATCGCGGTGCCTGCGCTCATCGTCCTTTGGGACTAATCGATGACGCCGCTGACATGAGAGCGCAGATCAGCGACGGGGCGCGGTCCGATGCGAGCTGGTTAGGCAGGAATGGCGCGCCAGGTATCGCGCGTCAATACATGGGTACGGAAGAGCAGGTACAGGGTGGCAATCACTGGCAGGCTGACCAGCAACAATGCGTAGCGCAGTGATTCGACGCCAAAGAATGGTCTGAGCGCGTCGCTGAACAAACCGGTCACAAACGGTCCTATGCCAACGCCGAGCAGTGTCGTCACGATTGTTTGCAAGGCGACGGCTGTGCTGCGCTGATCGGCCGGCACCAGTTGGGTAACCAAGTTGAACGAAGGCGCGACCCACCACACCGAGAAAAAGCTATAGAGGCCACACCAGAGCATGGCGCTGGGCACTGGCAGCTGACCGAGTTGGAGTACGGGGCCGCTTGGCCAGAACAGGTAAGTCACCAGGGCTGCGTTGCTGATCAGGTGGCCGAGGACCGGAATGCCGATCTGCCAGTGACGGTTCTGCCGAGTCATGTGATCGGTCAGCCAACCGCTGAACAGGCCACCGAAGCCGGCTGCCGTGCCGCATACGACCCCAGCCAGCATGCCGGCGTGTTGCAGTGACAGTGCGTGCGAGCGCACCAGAAAACTGGTATTCCACATCCCGATTGCGTAGGCGCTGAGTGAGGTCAGGCCGCAGGCGAGGATCAGACAGCGATAGGCGGGCAGTGCCCAGAGCGCTCCAGCCGCATTGAACAGGCCTTGCACTGGCTGGGGCGGACTCGTCGGCCTCAGGTCCCAGCGGCCGCGCTGGGGATCGCGGGCAAGGAACGCCAGGACCGTCGAGAACAACAGCGCCGGCAGTCCGATGCAGATGAAGGCGGCACGCCAACCATACTGGCCCACGACCCAGGCGCCGAGGCTGAGGCCGAGGATAACGGAAAAGGTTGGGGCTGCAGTGAAGCAGCTGATCGCGAAGGAGCGCCGATGCGGCGGATAGAGGTCCGCGATGATCGACATCGATGCCGAGGTGGCCGGTGACTCGGATGCAGCCACCGCCATCCGGGCTATGGCCAGTGCGATGAAACTTCCCGCCAGGCCACAGGCCATGGTCGCCAGGGCCCAGAGCAGGCAGGAGATTGCCAGCAGGCGGGTGCGTGGCATGCGATCGGCCAGGCGACCTGCCGGAAGGGCGAGCAGGGCATATACCGCGGCGAAAGCAGGCCCGGAAATCAAGCCCATGGCCATGTCGCTGACACCGAACTCGAGCTTGATGGGTTCGATCATCACCGCAAGGATCTGTCTGCCCACAAAGTTGTCGGCGAACATGACCGCCAGAACAAGCAACAGGCCGTGATTGCGCCAGCCGGCAGCAGCGGGTTGTGCACTGGGCATCTGTAGCTCCTTGACGAGGCGCGGCATCGGGTGCGGCTCGGCGGGATGCCGAGCCGCTAGTGGAGCTACGCGCTGAGGCGTTGCTTGGCCAGGGTCATGGCGGTGTCTTCGATCATGTCCTCCTGGCCGCCGACCATGCCGCGGCGTCCCATTTCCACGAGAATCTCCCGCGCCGAAACGCCGTATTTCTTCTCGGCACGTTTGGCGAACAGCAGGAAGGAGCCGTAGACGCCGGCATAGCCCATGGTCAGGGCGTCGCGATCGCTGCGAATGGGGAAGTCCATGATCGGCACTACCAGATCTTCGGCCACATCCTGGATACCGAATACGCTGACACCGGTTTCGATGCCCATGCGGTCACAGACGGCCACCAGGACCTCCATCGGCGTATTGCCTGCGCCGGCACCCAGGCCTGCGCAGGCCGCGTCGATACGGCTAGCCCCGCCCTCGATGGCGGCAATCGAGTTGGCCACCCCCATGGACAGGTTGTGATGGCCATGGAAGCCAATCTCGGTGTCGGGGTGCAGGGCTTCACGCAGCGCCGCAACGCGGGCCTTGACGTCCTGGGGCAGCAGGTAGCCGGCCGAGTCGGTGATGTAGATGCAGTTGGCGCCGTAGCCTTCCATCAGCTTGCCCTGCTTGACCAGCCCTTCCGGGCTGTTCATATGGGCCATCATCAGGAAGCCCACGGTATCCATGTCCAGCTTGCGGGCCATGGCAATGTGCTGCTCGGAAACGTCAGCCTCGGTGCAGTGGGTGGCCACACGGATGGTGTGAACACCAAGATCACGGGCCATGCGCAGGTGGTCGACGGTACCAATACCCGGCAACAGCAGGGCCGAAACTTTCGCCTGCTTTATCAGCGGAATGACCGCCGACAGGTACTCCTCGTCGGTATGCGCCGGGAAGCCGTAGTTGACCGAGCTTCCGCCCAGGCCATCGCCGTGGGTGACTTCGATCAGTGGGACCCCGGCGGCATCCAGACCACAGGCGATGTCCTTCATCTGCTGCAGGCTGATCTGGTGCCGCTTTGGGTGCATACCGTCGCGCAGGCACATGTCGTGGACGGTGATTTTCTTTCCGCGAAGATCCATGAGTGCTCCTTAGGCGATAGCAGGTTGTTGGGCGCTGGGCGTTAGCACCAGCTCACCCTTGAGGATTTCTTCGGCGAACATCTCGGCGGTGCGCGCGGCGGCGGCAGTCATGATGTCGAGGTTGCCGGCGTACTTGGGCAAGTAATCCCCCAGGCCTTCGACTTCCATGAAGATCGACACGCGATTACCGTCGAACACCGGACCGTTGACCAACTTGTAGCCGGGCACGTACTTCTGCACCTGCTCAATCATCGCCTCGATGGCCGCGGTAATGGCTGGCTGATCGGGCTCGGTTTCGGTCAGGCAATGCACCGTGTCGCGCATGATCAGCGGCGGCTCGGCCGGATTGATGATGATGATTGCCTTGCCCTGCTTGGCACCGCCGACCTTCTCGACTGCCGCCGAGGTGGTGCGGGTGAATTCGTCGATATTCTTGCGCGTGCCCGGGCCGACCGATTTGGAGGCGGCGGTGGCGATGATCTCGGCATAGGCGACCGGCTGCACGCCGGATACCGCCGCCACCAGCGGAATGGTCGCCTGGCCACCGCACGTGACCATGTTGACGTTCATGGCCCCGAGCTGGAGGTTCTGCTTGAGGTTGACCGGCGGCACGCAATAGGGGCCGATCGCCGCGGGGGTGAGGTCGATCATCAGCACACCCAGCTCGTTGAGCTTGCGGCTGTTCTCGGCGTGCACGTAGGCCGAGGTGGCGTCGAACGCGATCTGGATGCCGTCTTCGAGGACGTGGGGCAGCAAGCCATCGACGCCGTCGCTGGTGGTCTTCAAACCCAGCTCTCGGGCACGGGCCAAGCCTTCGGAGGAGGCGTCGATACCGACCATCCATACCGGCTCAAGCACATCGCTGCGCTTGAGTTTGTAGAGCAGATCGGTGCCGATGTTACCTGGCCCGATCAGGGCGCATTTGATCTTTTGGTTCATGGTCAGTGGCTCCAGAGAAAGGGGTCGCAGCTCAGTCGACGAAACGCAAACGCGATTCGCCGAGACCGCTGAGCGTCAGGCTGATTTCGTCACCGGGCACTACCGGCACCAGCGGCGCCAGGGCACCGGACAGAATGATTTCGCCTTTGCGGAAAGGAATGCCGAACTCGCCGAGGGTATTGGCCAGCCAGGCCACGGCCTCGCAGGGATGTCCCTGGACCGCAGAGCCGAGGCCACGACCGGCCGGCTGACCGTTCTTCAGCAGCTGCAACTCGACCTGGGCGAGATCCAGCTCGCGGGGATTGATCCGCTGCGAACCCAGGGCAAAAACGCCGCAGGAGGCGTTATCGGCCACCGTGTCTTGAATGCGGATCTGCCAGTTATCGATACGCGAGTCGACGATCTCGAAGCAGGGCGCCACCCATTGACTGGCGGCCAGCACATCTTCGGCGGTGATGCCTGGGCCGTGCAGGTCCTCCCCGAGGATGAAGGCAATCTCTCCCTCGGCGCGTGGCTGAATCAGGTTGTAGGCGGCGAAGCTGACGTCGCTGCCATCGGCTACCTGCATGCTGTCAGTGAGGAAGCCAAAGTCCGGCTGGTGGACATTGAGCATGTCCTGGACCGCACGGCTGGTGACGCCGATCTTCTTGCCGATCAACTGTTCGCCCAGTTGCTCGCGCCGTTGCAGAAGGCGCAGAGAGATGCGGTAGGCATTATCCAGGCTGATCGCCGGGTGGCGTTGCGTCAAAGGCGCTAGCGTCTGCCGCGTGCGCAGGGCCGTGAACAGCTCGTCGCCGAGCGCTTCGATCAAGTGGGCGTCCATAGGCTGACGTCACTCCGTTGGTAGGATAAAAAAGCCGGGCCACCTTTGTGAGGTGGTCCCGGCAAAAGTGGTATTAGCCAGGCCAGACGCTGGATTCGGCGCCGCCATCGACCTCTATGATCTTGCCCGTCACCCAGCGTGAGGCCGGGGAGGCCAGATACAACGCAGCAGCGGCGATGTCCTCCGGTTGTCCCAAACTCTGCAGCGGCGTTTCGGTCTCCATGCTCTTGCGCATATCCACCGGCAGCACGCGGTTGAGGGCATCGGTGAGGATTGGCCCGGGGGCAATTGCGTTGACTCGCACCAGCGGGGCGAAATCCTGAGCGAGCAGACGGGTCAGCTGGGTCAGTGCGGCCTTGGCGCTGCCGTATGCGCTGAACTGCGGTTGGGCATAGCGCGCCGCGCCGGAGGTGATATTGAGGATGTTGCCGGTGCCGGCTTCACGCATATGCGGCACCGACAGTTGGCAAAGGGCATAGGCCGAGGTGACGTTAAAGCGCAGGATCTCCTCGAAGCGCTCCGGCGATAGTTGCAGCGGGTCGTTGGGCCCCGCGCCGCCAGCGTTGTTCACCAGGTGAGTGATGCGGCCCAAGGCTTCGCGAGCCTGACTAATGACTGCCTCGCGCTGCTCGGAATCGTTGACGTCGCAAGTCACGGCCAGCGCGCGGCGACCCAGGCTACGCACTTCCTCGGCCACGGCCTCAACGTCGGCCAGAGTACGTGCGGCCAGTACGATGTCGGCGCCGGCCTCGGCGTAGGCCAAGGCGATGGCACGGCCGATACCACGGCCGCCTCCAGTAATGACAGCGACGCCGCCGTCCATCTTGAAATGCTGAAGAATGCTCATCACAGCCCTTTTCGATTCGAGTGGTTGAAGAGTGAGTCGTTTATCGGAGCTTTTAGCGCGGCGCCCAGAGGTCCGGCAGGCCAGGGTCGCTGGCGGCGATCAGGCGCTTGAGCAGGACCTTCAGCGCCATGGCGTCGCCCGCGCCGAGCTTGTCGGATACGTCTTCCTCCACGGCTTTGGCCAGGGCCAGCTCCTGTAGCGAGGCCTCACGACCATCGGCAGTCAGCACGTAGCGGGTGTCCTCGCCATTGAGCTCTCGCGCCACCAGTTTCTGTCCTTCGAGGAAGCGCATGCTTGCCAGGGAGGCCGAATGGCCGGTGTAGCTGACAAAGGCATTGATCTCATCCAGGGTCAGCCTGTCGCGGATGCACAGCACCGAAAGGATGAAGAAGGCGTGCTCGTCCAATTGCTGATTGTTCAGCAGGCGGCGAAGGGCGTTGAGCATCTGGTAATGCGCGCGGCCCAGCAGGTAGCCGAGCAGATCCTCGGTGTAGCTGCAGTCGGGCGGCGGAGGCGTGGTTGCCAAGCGCAGCTCGTTTCTCGGCTTGCGGGTGGCCAGCGCATATTGCCCGCTCTGGAAGGCCAGCGGCGGGCGCTCGTTATGATCGAAGGCGAGTACCTCGCCGACGAATATCACGTGATCCCCGCCCTCGTACTGGAAAGCCGTACGGCACTGGAAGCGCGCCGTACAGTCTTGCAGCAAGGGGGCTTCACTGACGCCGGAGTCGAGCTCCACTTCGGCAAACTTGTCTTCACCCTGTGTCGCAAAGCGGCCGGATAGGGCTTCCTGTTCGGCCGAAAGCACGTGCACGTTCCAGTGCCGGCCGTTGGTGAACACCGGAAGACTGCGAGCCTTCTTGGCCAGGCTCCAAAGCACCAGCGGCGGGTTGAGCGAGACCGAGTTGAAGCTATTGGCAGTGATGCCGATGGGGGAACCGTCTTCAGCCTGGGTGGTGATAATCGTCACCCCCGTGGTGAAGGTGCCTAGGGCGGCGCGGAACGCCTGAGGATCGAAGCTGCTTTGCACTGCCATGATGGACCTCATGGATTGAATTTACGTGCTAGCAGTATTCCCGGGCCCAGGGTGGGTGACATCGTCTTAATGGACTAACGATTTTTAGGGTGCTCGTCCGATTGGACGAGGCGTAGCCTTGGTGTATCGGACTAGTTTCATTCAGGGCGTTTGCAATGATGGGTTTGACCCGTGCTAGGGGCCCATGCCGATCTCAGGAGGCTTCAATGAGTTGCACAATTTCATCCGTCGAAGGCCTGGCGGGCCAGTTGGCCGAACAGAAGGCCGCGTTCGTCACCGCTGGGGCTGTCAGCGCTGCGGAGCGGCGGGCGCGCATTCAGCGGGTAATCGACCTGTTGGTGCAGTACCACAAGCCCTTGGCCGAAGCGATGGATGCCGATTTCGGTGGCAGGCCCCTAGGCTTCTCTCTGATGAACGATGTGGTCGGCTCGCTGGCCTCCCTCAAGCATGCCCGTGACAACCTCGAAGCCTGGATGCAGGACGAGCCGCGCCAGGCGTTCGCGCCCTATGACCAGCTCGGTGCGCAGGCCTGGGTGATGTATCAACCGAAAGGGACGGTGGGGATCATCGGTACCTGGAATGCGCCGCTGTTCACTCTGCTGAGTCCGCTGGCCTACGCCCTGGCCGCCGGCAATCGGGCCATCCTCAAACCGTCCGAAGTGGCCCCACGCACCGCCCAGCTGGTCGCAGAGGCATTTGCCGAGTGTTTCGATCCCCTGGAAGTGGCGGTGGTCACAGGCGGGGTGGACATCGCCAAGGCGTTCACCGCACAACCGTTCGACCACCTGGTATTCACCGGAAGCACCGAAGTCGGCAAGTCAGTGATGCGCCACGCCGCCGAGAACCTGGTGCCGGTGACCCTGGAACTGGGGGGCAAGTCGCCGGTTATCCTCGCGCGAAGCGCGGATCTGGATGCGGCGGCGTCCCGAATCGCCGTGGCCAAGGCCACCAATGGCGGGCAGATATGCATCAACCCGGACCTGGTCTATGTGCCGCGTGAGCGTCTCGAGGCGTTTCTCGCCAGCCTGCGTACTGCCTACAGCGGGCTATTCCCGACCGTGGTGGACAACCCTGACGTGGTCGCGGTGGTCAACAGCCAGCACCTGGCACGGGTCGAAGGCTATCTGCAGCAGGCGCAAAACTGCGGCGCGCGGATCGAGAGCATGCCGCAAGAGTTGCCCGTCGACGGCAATGATCGCCGGCGACCGCTGCGCGTGGTGATCGACCCGCCGCGCGACAGCCAGATCATGCAGCAGGAAATCTTCGGTCCGGCAATGGTCGTACTGCCCTATGACGAGATCGACCAGGCCGTTGCCGATATCAACGCCAGGCCGCGCCCGCTGGCCCTGTACTACTTTGGCGAGGACGACGAGGAGCAGCGTCGGGTGCTGGAGCATACGCTGTCGGGCGGCGTCACCCTCAACGACGTGATGATGCATGCGGCCATGCACGATGCGCCGTTCGGCGGAGTGGGGGCCTCCGGCATGGGGCGCTACCACGGTCGCGAAGGCTTCATCGAGTTCAGCCACCTGCGTACCGTATTCAAGGCGCCGGCCCATGATCCGCGTCGTGAGTGGGGGCTGCTGCCGCCCTATGGTGAGCATTTCCTGGCGGCGATGGAGGCTTTGGTCACGCCGGACTGACTGGCGCTTCAGCGGCCGTGACGGACCCCGGCGTCACGGTCTTCGATTGCCTATCCGTGCATTGGCCCTTGATCATGTTCAACACTATTACCATCGCCCAGCGCCTGTGGTTCTGGGCGCTGCTCGCCAGCCTGCTGTTCTTCACCGCGGTCGGCTTCGGCTGCTACGGTCTGCAGCTGGCGCGCGACAGTCTGAAAACGGTGCATGACGTGCACCTCGGCGCTCTGCTCAATTTCGCGGAAATCCAGCGTCGTCTGGACGACAACCGGCGCCTGGCGCTATTGGCCTTCCAGCATGATCCGGCGGGTGCCCTGGTGGTCGCACACGACCGGCCGGTAGGCGGTCTGCTGGATGCCATCGACGCCAACAACGCGGCCATTGAGCAACTGTGGCACCAGTATCGCCAGCGTCCGATGACGGCCGAGGAACAACGCGCGGCTGATCAGTTCGGCGTGCATTACGCCGCGTGGCTCGAGGAGTTGAACGTGGTGGTGGAGTCGATGCGCGCCGCGGATTTCCGCACCAGCTGGGTCCTGTCCTTTCTGCGTGTGGGGGAGCCTGAGGGGGCGGCGGCCAGCGAGGCGATCGCCGCGTTGCGCAGCTTTCAGGAAGAGGGGATCGCCCAGGCTTATTTGGCATCCCAGGCGCGCTACCGCCTGACTGTCGTGGTGTACGCATTGCTGGCAATAGTGGGGGCGGTGGCCGGCAGTCTGACGGCCTATTTCACCTTGCGCCGCCTGCGTCGGGCCCTGGCCACTGCTTCCGGCAGCGTGCGAGCGATCGCTCGGGGCGACCTGTCCGGCTCCTTGGCAGTGGAGGGCCGCGACGAGTTCGGTCTCATGCTGGCCGATATTGCGCTGATGCGCGAGAACCTCAACGCCCTGATCTCCGAGATGCGCCAGCAGGTGAAACGACTGGATACCGAAGCGCAGCAAATGGCGGGCACTGCAGCTCAGGCATCTTCCGCGGCCGAAGAACAGGCCTCGGTCGTGAGCAGCATTGCCGCTGCGGTGGAGCAGCTGTCGAGATCCATAGGTGAGGTGGAGAGTCATGCCGCGACTTCCAGGCGCATCACCCAGGAGTCGGCGGGGCGCTCGACCGAGAGCGCCGAGGTGATACGACAGATGGCCGAGGAAATGCACCTGATAGCCGAAGCGGTGACCGACACGGCTCACTGTATCCGCGACTTTGAGGTGAGTTCGGGCGCCATCAGCAACGTGCTCGCGGTCATCAAGCAGGTCGCCGAGCAGATCAATCTGTTGGCACTGAATGCCGCCATCGAGGCCGCGCGAGCCGGCGAGCATGGTCGTGGATTTGCCGTGGTCGCCGATGAGGTGCGTTTGCTGGCTCAGCGAACCGGGCTCTCGGTCGCCGAGATCGGTTCGACCGTGGCGCGCATTCAGGCGGGCACTCCGCAGCTGGTCGCCGGAATGGAACTGGCCGTCAAGCGAGTGCAGGCTGGCGTCAACCTGGCACAGCGGGCCGGGACCTCGGTCGAGCAGATTCGCAGCGGTGCCCTGCAGGTGATCGGTGCGGCGGATGAAATTGGTACAGCGCTGGCGGCGCAGACTTCGGCCACCAGGGAGATCGCCCGGCGCCTGGAGGGCGTATCTGCCGGTACCGGCGAACTCTCCGGCAATGCCGGCCGCAGCGCGGCGGCAGCTTTGGAGCTTGAGGGCTTGGCCAGCCGACTGCAGCAGCTTTCTCAACGCTTCAAAACGGATGCGGGTGCCGCCGGCGCCGAGTCGAGCAGTCGCTCAATGGCCGGTTGATCGCCGGGCTTGGGTCCTTTTGTAGCAGCGGCTCGGTGACCTTTCATCGAGATTTTTGTCCTTAAACGATGCCATGAAGCGGAGATCAGTCCATGGACAAGTTTGTTATGCCCCCAGTCGTTGGGGCCCCGGCCATATCCACTGACCCTGAAGCGTCCGCCGGATGGCCGCGCCGCGAGGTGCTCAAGGCTGGCGCCCTGGCACTGGGCGTCGGACTACTGGGGCGCTTCGCCGATGCGCGCGCCAGCGGGGGAGTGACCCCTGAGGAATATTTGGCCCTCGATGCCTGGGCGATGGTTGAGGCGCTGCGCGCAGGCCGGCTGAGTGCAGAGGATCTGCTGACGGCCGCCATGGCGCGTTGTGATGCGGTAAATCCCAAGGTCAACGCCGTGGTCATGCGCCATGACGACTATGCGCGCGCCCTGCTGCAAAGCAGGCAGCGTGCCGGTACGGCGACAGCAGGTGTACTGGCCGGCGTGCCTATTCTGCTCAAGGATCTCAGTACCTACCTGGAAGGGACGGTGACCACCAATGGCAGCCGCCTGTATAAAAATGCGCCGCCGGCGGTCCACACCAGCACCTTGATCGACCGCTACCAGGCTGCCGGTGCGGTGCCGTTCGGCAAGACCAGCTCTCCCGAGTTTGGTTTGACCACGACAACCGAATCGCTGCTGTGGGGCCAGACGCGCAACCCCTGGGACCTGAGCAGGAGTGCCGGCGGTTCTTCCGGCGGTGCCGCCGCGGCTGTGGCGGCGGGCATAGTGCCGGTGGCCCATGCCACTGATGGGGGCGGTTCGATCCGCATTCCGGCGTCCTATTGCGGTCTGGTTGGCTTGAAACCCAGCCGTTATCGCACGCCCAGCGGTCCTGGCCGATTTGAGGCCTGGTTCGGCGCCAGTGTTGGCAACGTGGTCTCGCGCAGTGTGCGCGACATGGCACTGTTTCTCGATGTAGGCCAGGGCCATGAGGCGGGTAGTCCCTACTGGATCCGGCCGATGGAGCGCCCGTTTGTTGATGAGTTGCGGCGCGCGCCCGGCAAGCTGCGCGTGGGCTTGGTCCGCGAATCGCTGACCGGTGCGCCCCTGGACCCGGCCATCGCCAAGGTACTGGAGGAAACGGTCAAGTTGCTGCTTGGACTCGGTCACGCGGTCGACGAACTGCGCTTGCCGGTTGATCCACGGCAGCTGTTCGGCGCCCATGGAACTGTGATTGGCAGTGGCCTGCTGACCCAGGTCCACGATCGCGAGCAGGCCCTGGGGCGAGAGCTGATTCCGGGCGAGGACCTGGAAACTGTCACCCAGACGGTGCTGGGACGCGCGCGGAAGGTCACGGGCGAGGAGCTATTTCGTGCCCGGCAGGCATTCGAAAGCATCGGTGGGGCGATGGAGCAGCAGTTCGAGCGCTTCGACGTCATTCTCTCACCGGTAACGGCGACCCTGACCCCCGAGCTGGGGATGCTCTCGCTCAACCAGCCCTGGGAGGACTACGCCCACAAAGCCATGGGCAGTGCCGGCTTCACGGTGCTGGCAAACGTCAGTGGCCAGCCGGCGATTTCCCTGCCCCTGGGCTGGAGCGATGGTGGGTTGCCGGTGGGCATGATGTTCACCGCTCACACCGGCGGCGAGGATGTCTTGCTGCGTTTGGCCGCGCAACTGGAGCAAGTGCAACCCTGGGCCGGCAAGCGCGCCGCGCTTTGAATCCCTAGTCAGGGATGGCGTCCATTCAATCTGCATTTCTCTAGTCCGCTTTGACGATGAACAAAGCGCCGCCGAATCCGATCATCAGTCATCGCCCGCGCATTTGCGCAACGAAATTGGGAGAACTGATAGATGGACAGCATGCGACAGAAGACTCGGGAAGAGATCGAACTGATTGAACGAGCACGGCGCATGGTGCCAGCGCTCAAGGCGCGGACGGCGCAGGCCGACCGCGACTTCAAGGTGCCCGAGGAAACCATCGGTGAACTGCAGGAGGCAGGCCTCCTGCGTGCTTTGCAGCCCCGGGCGTTTGGCGGTTACGAGGTGGACCCTCGGACCTTCTTCGAGATCCAGATGATCCTCGCCGAAGGCTGCATGTCCACCGCCTGGATCTACGGCGTCATGGGCGTGCATCCCTGGCAGCTGGCGCGCTACCCGATCGAGGCGCAGCGTGATGTATGGGGTGAGGACCAGTCGACCCTGGTCTCGTCGACCTACATGCCGGTGGCCAAGGTCACGCCAGTCGAGGGCGGCTACCGGATCAGCGGGCGCTGGGGCTTTTCCAGCGGCAGCGAGCACTGCCAGTGGTGCCTGCTGGGCGGGATTATCCCGGTTGAAGGCGAGCAGCCCGCCGAGCACGGTACCTTCCTGGTGCCACGCTGTGATTACCGCATCGAGAAAAACTGGGATGTGCTGGGACTGCGCGGCACCGGCAGTCATGACATCGTGGTCGACGATGTCTTCATTCCGGCGCATCGGGTGCAGCGCACCAACAACACCAGTCTCGAGGCGACGCCGGGCCGGCTGGTCAATAGCAACCCGATCTACGCCATTCCGTTCGCCCAGGTGTTCAGCCGTGCGGTGTCCACCTCGGCCATCGGCGCCCTGCAGGGCGCCATCAATGAGTTCCGCGCCAACGCGGCTGCACACATCGGCAAGCACGGCGTCAAGACCGCCGAAGACCCGGTGGCCCAAAGCACCGTGGCGGAAGCGACGATCCTGGTCGACAGTCTCAAGCTGGTGCTGGAGCGTAACTACGCGCACCTGATGGCGCTGGCCGAGGCCGGCGAGTTCCCGGATGTGGAAACCCGCCTGATGTATCGCTACCAGTCTTCCTACGTGACCAACGTGTGCGCCGAGAAAGCCAGCGAGCTGTTGCGCTGCATGGCCGCCTCGGGTCTGTACAGCACCAATCCGGTCGCCCGTCTGTTCCGCGACTTGCATCAGGCGCGTGGGCATATCGCCAACAACTTCCAGGCTTACGGCCGCAGTCTCGGCGCAGTGCAGCTCGGCCTGCCCAACCCAGATCCTTACGTGTGATGACCCTCCGGACGGGTTGCCCAACCCGTCCGGACTGGCTCCAGTGACTCCGGCCTGTGTGTCGGAAATTCTCTGAATATAGGTAACGGCATAACCATCATGACGGCTCAAATTCAGGCTCAGAACAGCTACGACGTGATCATCGTAGGCTCGGGTGCGGGTGCAATGACCTCGGCGTTGTTTGCCGCCGACAAGGGTCTCTCCGTGCTGATTGTCGAAAAAAGCGACAAGTTCGGCGGTACCTCGGCCATATCGGGCGGCGGTATCTGGATTCCGAACAACCACTATTTTGCTGAGAAGGGTGGCAACGACAGCTTTGAGTTGGCCCTTGAATACCTGAAGAACGCCACCGGCGAGCACGGCGATGAGGTGCGCCTGCGCGCCTACCTGCAACACGCGCCAAAAATGATTCACGCCCTCGAGAGCAATAGCCGGGTGCGCTATGCCGTGGCGGAGAAATACCCCGACTACTACCAGCACCTGTCCGGCGCCCTAACGGGCGGCCGCACACTGGATCCCGAACTGTTCGACACCAGTTTGCTCGGTGAAGAGTTGGACAACCTGCGCAAGCCGTCGCCCTCGACCTTGCTGATGGGGTGCATCGCCTGGACTGCCCGGCATGCGCACAAGGCCATGTCCCGCGAATTTGGCTGGCGCCTGATGATCCTCGGCTTGATGCTGCGCTACAAATTGGATTTCAAGTGGCGGCGCAAGAGCAAGATCGACCGCCGCGCCGGACTGGGAAACTCCTTGGTGGCATCGCTGCGGCGCTCGCTGATGGACCGCAACGTACCCTTGTGGCTGAACACCGACTTCCGTGAGCTGCTCACCGAACAGGGGCGGGTAAGCGGTGTGCGGGTGCACCGGAATGGTCAGGAAATCGAGCTCAAAGCACGGCGCGCGGTGATCTTTGGCTCCGGCGGCTTCGAGCAGAATCAGGCGCTGCGGGAGAAATTCCTGCCCCAGCCGACACTAAGCAGCTGGAGCGCCACTCCGCCCGGCAACAACACCGGCGCGGCCCTCGAGGCCGGCACCAAGCTCGGCGCCGCGACGGCGCTGATGGATCGGGCCTGGTGGGCGCCGACCATTGCCGTGCCCGGCGAGGAGAAGCCGCGTGGCGTCTTCGCCGAGCGCGCGTTCCCCGGTGCCATCGTGGTCAACGGCAATGGCCAGCGCTTTGTCAACGAAGCGGCGCCTTATCTGGAGTTCGTCGATGCCATGTACCGCGACAACCAGGCCAGCGGTGGCAAATCGATTCCGGCCTGGGTGATCTTCGACGGTCACTTCCGTTTTCACTACGCCATGGGGCCGCTGATGCCGGCGCAAATCATGCCGGACAGTCGTCTGCGCAAAGAGTGGCTCAATACCCTGTACTGGAAGGCCGACAGCCTGGCCGGGCTGGCCGAGCTGATTGGCGTGGATGCGGCCGGGCTGGAGCGCACGGTGCAGACCTTCAACGGTTATGCCCGAAGCGGCACGGATGTGGACTTCGGCCGAGGTGGCAACCCGTTCGATCGCTATTACGGCGATTGCAACGTCAAGCCTAACCCCTGCCTGGCACCGCTTAGCAAAGGGCCCTACTACGCCATGCGCCTGGATGCCGGCGATATCGGTACCAAAGGCGGCTTGCTGACAAACGAGCACGCCCAGGTGGTGAGCCAGGACGGCGAGCCGATCCCGGGCCTTTACGCTATCGGCAACTGTTCGGCGTCGGTCATGGGGGCTAGTTACCCTGGAGCTGGCGGCACGCTGGGGCCGGCCATGACATTCGGCTATATCGCCGCCAATCACGTTGCCGGCAACGCCTAAAGGAGTCGCCATGTCAGCCGCCGCGAGTTCCAGTTGCACGGACATCCTGCCTGCCTTCGAGGTTGCCGATGCCCAGAGCCTGCAATGGCATGACCAGTGTGATTTGCTGGTCATCGGTTGGGGCGCGGCGGGGGCCTGCGCCGCGCTGGAAGCGCGCGCCACCGGCGCGGATGTGCTGGTGGCAGACCGCTTCACCGGGGGCGGCGCCAGCGCCAAGAGCGGCGGCGTGGTATACGCCGGCGGTGGAACCAGGCAGCAGCGGGCCGCCGGTTTCAGCGACACGCCGGAAGCGATGTTCGATTACCTCAAGCATGAAACCCAGGGCGTGATAAGTGATCGCACGTTGCGGCGCTTCTGCGACAACAGCGCCGCCAATCTGGCCTGGCTGGAGAGTCACGGCGCGCCCTACGCTCACAGCGTCCCGCCGGGAGGCAAGACCTCCTATCCGCCGGATGGCTACTTCCTCTACTACTCGGGCAATGAGCTGGTGCCCTCGCATACGGGAAGTCATCCGCCAGCCCCGCGCGGCCATCGCACCGTCGGCAAGGGCCAGTGCGGGGCGGTGCTCTATGCCCACCTCAAGGCCGCCTGCTTGCGCAACGGCGTTCGCGCGCAGCTGCAGTCGGCGGCACGTCGCCTGGTCGTGGATAGCACCGGTCGGGTCATAGGCGCGGAGCTTTGGTGCCTCCCGCTGGGCAGCAAGCAGGCGCAGTTGCATGCAAAACTGGCTGCCCGCGCCGAGCGCTTGCAGAACTTTGTCCCTGGTTATTGCGACGGTCTGCGCCGTCGCCTCAGCCAGATCGAACGCGACTTTGCCAGGCCCGTACTGATCCGCGCAAGGCGTGGAGTGGTGCTCAGCACCGGCGGTTTTATCTTCAACCGCGAGATGATCCGCGAGCATGCGCCGAAATTCCGCCGCAACTTCAAGGTCGGCGCGACCGGCTGCGATGGCAGTGGCTTGCGCCTGGGACTTTCGGCCGGAGCGGTAAGCGATCGTCTGGGACGGGTCTCGGCTTGGCGTTTTATCAACCCGCCGCTGTGCTGGCCCAAGGGCATCGTGGTCAACACCTTGGGCCAGCGCTTCGTCAATGAAGAAGTCTACGGCGCCACGCTGGGCCAGCCGCTGTGCGAAGAGCAGGGCGGTCAGGGCTGGTTGGTGCTGGATGCACGGCTGCGCAAGCAAGCCATCCGCCAAGCGCTGTTTGGCGGCTACTGGTGGTTTCAGAGTCTGCCGGCCCTGGCCTTGATGCTGTTGCGGGTGCGCAAGGGGCGAAGTATCGAGCAGCTGGCAGATGCAACCGGCATGCAGGCCGATCAGCTGCGTGCTTCGTTGCAGGCGTACAACGCGGCTGCCCGGGGGGATGCCGAAGATCCTTTCGGCAAATCCGTAGGCAGCCGGCAGGTTCTCGATCAAGGGCCCTATTACGCCTGTGACATCTCCGCGGGCAACCCGGTTTTCCCGCTCGGCGCCCTGACGCTCGGCGGCCTCAAGGTCGATGAAGACAGCGGTGCACTTCTGGATCGCAATGGACAGGTCATTCCTGGCCTGTTCGCGGCAGGACGCACAGCCGTCGGTATTCCCTCTCATCTGTATATCAGCGGCCTGTCGCTGGCCGACTGCGTGTTTTCCGGTCGTCGGGCTGGACACGCGGTGTCGGCAGTAGCCGAAGCGAGCCTGGCAGCTTCCGAGCGAGTGGCTCAGGTATCACCCTAGGAGAAGCGCATGGCTGGACGAGTTCAGAACAAAGTAGCTTTGGTGACTGGCGGTGCCAGCGGAGTGGGCCGCGCTACGGCCCTGTTGCTGGCGCGTGAGGGTGCTCGGGTGGTGATCACCGACATCGATATCGAAGCCGGGCAAGCACTGGCCGATGAGATAGGGCCGGTTGCCAGTTTCATGTGCCACGATGCAGCGTCCGAGTCCGACTGGGACAGGGTGGTCGAGGCGGTCCGTGTGCTTCATGGGCGACTCGATGTCCTGGTCAACAATGCCGGCATCCTGCTGAAGGGCTCGGTCGAAGAGACCAGCCTTGCCGATTGGCAGCGTCTGATGCGGGTCAATGCCGACAGCGTATTTCTCGGGTGCCGCGCCGCCCTTGCCTTGATGAAGGAAGAGGGCGGCGGCTCGATTATCAATGTGTCGTCGCTGGCGGCCCTTGCCGGTCGCGACGACTACGCCGGTTACAGCGCCTCCAAAGGCGCCGTGGCCGCCTTGTCCCGCTCGGTTGCGGCGCTTTGCCGGCGGCGCAAGTACCGCATCCGCTGCAATTCGTTGCATCCCGATGGCGTGCTGACGCCAATGACCTGCGCTGAATACCCGGTCGGTATAGATCCGCGCCAGTTGACCATCGATTCGGACCCCATGCACCGCCTCTGCCTGCCTGAAGACGTGGCGGCCAGCGTGCTGTTCCTGGCCAGCGACGAGTCGCGCGCGATCAACGGGGTCGAGTTGCGTGTCGACAGTGGCCAATTCGTCATGAGTATCTGATATGAGCATTCACGAGTACATCAACCTGCGTGTAGCGCGAGTACATGAAGAAACCGACGACGCCTGTTCCCTGGTGTTCGAGGTGCCGGACGAGCTGGCCGAGCGCTTTCATTACAAGCCCGGCCAGTTCCTCACCCTGCGTGTACCGTTCGAGGGGGGCTGGCTGCCGCGCTGCTACTCCCTGTCGAGCACGCCGCTGGCGCAGGAGCCGCTACGTGTGACCATCAAGCGGGTGCGCGATGGTCGTGCCTCCAACTGGCTGTGTGACCAGGTGAAGGCCGGCGACAGCCTGCAGGTGCTGGCGCCTGCTGGTGTGTTCGTGCCGCGCCATCTGGACACGGATCTGTTGTTGTTCGGCGGTGGCAGCGGCGTCACGCCGGTGCTGTCGATTCTGCGCTCGGCCTTGCTTGCCGGCAGTGGCCGAATTCTCTTGATCTACGCCAACCGCGATGAGTCTTCGGTGATCTTCAAGGACGAACTCAAGGCGCTGGCCAGCGCCCATCCGGGACGTCTGCAGATCATCCATTGGCTGGATTCGGTCCAGGGCATTCCGGCCGTCGAGCAGTTGGCGGAGATCGCCCGACCCTACGCGCACGCCGAGGCCTTTATCTGCGGCCCGGGACCCTTCATGGACGCCGCCGTGGCGGCGTTGCACAGCCTTGCCATGCCCCATGCGCGCATTCACGTCGAGCGCTTCGTGTCGTTGCCCGAAGAGGGCGCGCTGGAACCCATGGCGCCAGTGGACACCAGCCAGGTAGCGACTCAGCTGTCGGTGCGCCTGGACGGTGAAGAATTCGAAGTGCCCTGCGCCGAGGGGGAGACCCTTTTGAGCGCAATGCAGCGCGCCGGCATGAGCCCTCCGAACTCCTGCCTGGTCGGCTCGTGCGCGACCTGCATGTGCACGGTCGAGAGCGGCGCGGTGGAAATGCTGCGCAACGACGCCCTGGACCAGCAAGAGCTCGATGAAGGCTGGACGCTGGCGTGCCAATCGCTGGCTCGCAGTGCCCGCTTGCGAGTCCGTTTTCCCGAATGATCCGATTGCCGAGTCCCTTATGAACCTAGTCGCGCCTACCAACCTGTCCACTGCCGCCGACGCCATTGTGCCGCCTGTTTCGATTCCCTCGTTGATGTTCGACGCAGCGCGGCGGCATGCCGGGCGCGCAGTGATAGAGGAAGCGGGTATACGTATCGACTACGCCGAGCTGCCGGCCCTGGCCCTAGGCATCAGCCGCGCGCTGATAGCCTCCGGTATCAATGCCGGAGACCGCGTCGCGATCTGGGCGCCCAATTGCGCCGACTGGATCATCGCCGCGCTCGGGGTGCAGTGTGCCGGTGGGGTGATGGTACCGATCAACACGCGCATGAAGGGGGCTGAGGCCGCCGATATCCTCGAACGTAGTGGCGCGCGCCTGCTGTTCGTGCAGGGCGAGTTCCTCGGCAGCGACTATCAGGCGATGCTGGAGCCGCATCGACCGGCGAGTCTGCAGCGCCTGGTGGTGCTGGGCGACGCTCAGCCGCTGCGCGACTCTGACATGGGCTGGGCGACCTTCGTCGCCAGTGGGCAGGTTGTCAATGAAGCCGAGGCACGGGAGCGAGCCGCCCGGGTCGGCGCCGACGACCTGTGCGATCTGCTGTTCACGTCTGGCACCACAGGCAAACCCAAGGGCGTGATGAGCGGTCACGGGCAGAACCTGCAGGCCTTCAGCGAGTTCGTGAAGGTCCTTGGGCTGGTCCCAGGTGATCGCTACCTGATCGTCAATCCGTTCTTTCATGCCTTCGGCTACAAGGCCGGATGGCTGACCTGTCTCCTGGCCGGGGCGACCATTCTGCCGCATCCGGTGTTCGATGCCGAGGCGGTCTTTCAGCGCATCGCCGCGGAGCGGATCACCGTGCTGCCGGGGCCACCGACCCTTTACCTGTCGATGCTGGCTCATCCTCGCCTGACCACGACCGACATCAGCAGCCTTCGCGTGGCGGTGACGGGGGCGGCGACCATTCCGCCCATCCTGATCGAGCGCATGCGCAACGAGCTGGGCTTCGCCGTGGTCACTACGGCTTACGGCCTGACCGAGTGCGGCGGGCTGGCAACCATCTGCAACCCGAAGGATGGGGCCGAAGTTATCGCTGGCACCAGCGGCCGGGCAATCCCGGGGACCGAGGTGAGTATCCGCGATGCCGACAACCAGGCGCTGCCGGCTGGTGAGTCGGGGGAAATCTGTCTGCGCGGTTTCCACGTGATGCAGGGCTATTTCGAGAACCCGAGTGCCTCCGCCGAGGCCATCGACGCGGATGGCTGGCTGCATACCGGCGATGTCGGTGACCTCGACCCGCACGGCAATCTGCGCATCACCGATCGGCTCAAGGACATGTTCATCGTCGGCGGCTTCAATTGCTACCCGGCCGAGATCGAAGCCGGGCTCATCCAGCATCCCGCGATCGCCCAAGTGGCGGTAATCGGGGTTCCGGACGAGCGCATGGGGGAGGTCGGTTGCGCCTGTGTCGTGTTGCGCCCGGACGCCAGCCTTGACGAGTCCGGCCTGATCAACTGGTCCCGCCAGCGCATGGCGAACTACAAGGTGCCGCGGCTCGTGCGTTTCTTCGAGGCGCTGCCGGTCAACGCATCGAACAAGGTGGCCAAAAACGAGCTGCGGTTGCTGGTGGTTGGCTGATTGCTCCAGAGTCTGGAGAGGCCGCGAATACGCCACCCGATCAGCTGAGGGTAACGATGGAAATAGATACGGCCTGAGGCGGACGCTGGCGCGTATACGGGGGCAAGACCTTCCAACGCTTCGGACGGCTTGAGCGATACGGCGACCTGGCATTTACGCTTACGCTGGCTATTGAACAGTGGCCGTATACCTTCGGTTGGTGTAGTTGCCAAGAGAGGCGGGTGGAGGCGGGTTTTGGGACGTTTCGGCCTGGAGCGTTTCCAGCTAGTCTTAGCCTGAGAAGCTACTGGCCAGCCACACCATAGAGGGCGCATGAGACTTTATTGCAATAAGGGCACGCGTGCCTTTTATCGAGTTCTGCTCATTCTCTACTTATTCTGCGCCCAGCCTGGCCATGCAGACGAACAGGTGATACAAGTCGCATGCGAGAACTGGCCAGGCTACTGCAGTCAAGAAGGCGGCGTTTATGTGGACATACTCAATGCCATTTACACGCCTCACGGGTATACCCTCAGCGTCTCACTCCTACCGTTTAAGCGCGCCCTAAATCAGCTTGAGCATGCACGTATCGACCTGATTCCAGGGATATTTCAAACGCCCGAGCGGCGAAAGATCTTTATTTACCCCAGCTACCGCCTATCAAACACCATTGCGGTGGATGCCTACCTGACAGGGCGATCCCAATGGAATACCCCGCGACGCTATGCACGCGTCCGCGGGTATCATTACGGGGGAGGGCAAGGTGAGCTGATTGAGGTGGAAAAAAACCAGCACGCCATCCGTTTATTGCAAATCGGACGGGCCGATTATTTTTCCACCGACCTGCTGGAGATGGCCATCACCCTTAAAGATATGGGCATCCCCTTTACTGACTACGCCTATATCATCACATCACGTGAAGGCCTGTATGTTGCCTTCAGCAATACGCAACGCGGCAAGCACCTAGCCATGATTTATGATGAAGGAATCCACACTCTTTACCAGAGTGGCTACCTGCAGGAAATGCTCGGTGCCCAGGTGCGAACGCTTTTCGACGAAAGGACTCGTGGCGAATATGTGCGCTTTCCAGAGTTTGAATAACGCTAATTAAGCTTGGCTGCCACTACAGTTGCATCTAGCCGGGCTTGGCTGTCCTGCTGCAAGCAGAAAACGGCATCGACATTGAGTTGCGCGAGCCTGGCGATTTCCAGCTCTGTCCGAGCCAGAGCTGGTCGAAGGTGCGCGGTGGCTTGCGAAGTCATTGGGAACTGCTTGGACAAGTGGCCTGGGAAGGCCTGCGCCATTGTCGTCGGACGGCTTGCTGGACTATGAGGCCGCGCATCAGGTTGACGCATGAACACCGTGCAGCGCCGCATCAGTTCCGGTATCTACTACGGTGTTCGGCGCCTCACTGGCGACGAACTCGCGCATATGCTGCATGAAACTCTCCTGAATGCGCGATGGCCTGGCTTGGGATGGCATCAGCATGCTGAAATCCATCTCGACTGCCGGTTCGAACGGACGAAAAACTATGGCGTCGCCCCGGTACTCCAGTGCGCTAATGGTATCCACCAGCGCCACCCCTGCGCCCAGCTCAACGAATGCACACAAGGATGCTGACAGCTGAGTCTCCAGCTGTAGTCGTCGTGTAACCCCGTGGGCGGCGAAAATGGCGTCCAGGTGATGGCGTGAGCCGACCGCGTGGGGGTAGGAAATAAATGCCTCGCCCTCCAGGTCTTCGGGCAGAACGACTGATTTTTCCTGCAGGCGGTGTCCGCAGGGCAGGGCGCAGAGCATGCTGGAGCGCAGCAGTCGCTCACCTCGTGGGCTGGGATAGGTATTTGGCTCAGCGATAAATCCCAGATCGCAGCGCTGGCCCACTACCTGATCCACCACTTCTCGAGATGACAGCACCGTCAGGCTGATCTGCGCCTGTTCGTGTCGCTTCACAAAGGCGCAGATCGCCCGGGGAAGGAAGGACAGGCCCAAAGCTGGTGCACAGGCGATCTGCAGCGAGCCGCGTGTCAGGCTGCCTATTTCCTTAGCGGCGCGGGCGATGCGCTCCACCCCCAGAAGCGAGCGCTGGACTTCCTCGTAGAGCACCAGCGCCTCGGGAGTCGGGTGCAGCCTGCCCTTGATCCGCTCGAACAGCGGGAAACCAATGTCATCCTCCAGGGCTGCGACCAACCGAGTGGCTGCGGGCTGGGAGATATGCAGCATTTCTGCAGCACGGGTCACCGTCTGCCCGAGAATCACTGCGCGAAAGGCCTCAAGCTGACGTAGGTTCATATTGCAGTCCATAACAAAAAGACATGGGCAGTCAAAAATAAAGCATTTTTAACCTGCGGTTAAGCCTTCTAGCATTCCTCGTGCTCCAGTCCTGATGCCAAACCTGCTGGCTTCAAGGGCATGGTCACCTAATGAAATGCCCGAGGGTCAACCTATGCAGAAAACACAGACCATAGTCGTAGGCGGCGGCCTCTTAGGCATGGCTACAGCCTATGGACTGGCCCGGTTGGGGCAACGAGTCTGTGTATTGGATGAGGGTGATTCGGCCTTTCGGGCCTCCCGCGGTAATTTCGGGCTGCTTTGGGTGCAGGGCAAGGGCTACGGCATGGCGCCCTACGCTCACTGGACCAGGCAAGGCGTTGCGCTCTGGCCAGAGTTGGCGGGCCTGCTGCAAGTAGAAACCGGCATTGACGTTCAACTGCGCCAGCCTGGCGGGTTCCAGCTCTGCCTGTCCGAGTCGGAGCTAGCCGAAGAAGTTCGGCGTCTGCAGTGGCTGAAAGACGAGTTGGGTGATTACCCCTTTGAAGTGCTGCGCAAGGACGAACTGAGCCGCCGCCTGCCTGGGGTTGGCCCCGCTGTCGTCGGCGCTTGCTATTCCCCCATGGACGGCCATGTGAACCCTCTCAAGTTGCTCCATGCCTTGTATCAGGCCTGCCTGCAACAAGGCGTTCGGCTGCTGACTGGCCACAAGGTTCTGGGCATCGAGGCCCGCGGCAGCGACTTCCTGATTGCCGCGGGGGACAAGCAGTTACGTTGTGAACAATTGGTGCTGGCCGCTGGTCTCGGCAATCGCGAGCTGGGCGCGCACCTTGGCCATGAAGTACCGCTGCAGCCTAGCCGTGGACAAATTCTCGTCACCGAGCGTGTGGAGCCATTCCTCAATCACCCCACCTCCACTGTACGGCAGACCGACGAGGGCACCGTGCAGTTGGGCGACTCGGCTGAGTCGGTCGGCTTTGATGATGGCACCAGCACTGCGGTCATGGCCGACATCGCTGACCGCGCCGTACGCAGTTTTCCACGTCTGGGCACTGTTCGCCTGGTCCGTGCCTGGGGCGCATTGCGGGTACTGACCCCGGACGGCTGCCCGATTTATCAGCCATTAAGCAAAGCGCCGGGCGCTTACCTGCTGTCCTGCCACAGCGGCGTCACCCTGGCCGCGATTCATGCGTTGCGCCTGGCGCCCTGGATCGCCGGGAAGATCGCGCTGCCTGAGGTGGCCGCTTTTGGGCTGGACCGCTTCAACTCTGCTACCGAGGTGCGCCATGCCGGCTGACAGCCTATTTATCCAGCTGCCCACGGACAGCCCCTGCGTGATGATCGAATTTGAAGGTCAGCCACTGGCCGTGACGCCTGGCATTTCTCTGGCCGCCGCCTTGCTGGCGAGTGGCGTTCGCCAAACCCGCAGCACAGCGGTCAGCGGCGCACCGCGCGCGCCTTATTGCATGATGGGGGTGTGCTTTGAGTGCCTGCTGGAAGTGGACGGCGTGCCTAATTGCCAGGCCTGCATGGTGACTGTCAGCGACGGCCTCAAGGTGCGTCGCCAGCTGGGGGCGCGGGTGTTGAGCGCGCTGGCTGAAGAGGGCGCGCACGATGGCATCTGAACGTATCGACCTGCTGATCATCGGGGCTGGCCCTGCGGGCATGAGTGCGGCCGTCGAAGCCCGCCGTCATGGCCTCGACGTGCTGGTATTGGACGAGCAGCCAAGCCCCGGTGGGCAGATCTACCGCAACATCCGCGAGAGTGATCCGCAGCGACTGGCGATATTGGGTGATGACTACAGTGCCGGCCGCCGCTTGGCGGATGAATTTATCGCCAGTGGTGCGCGCTATGTGCCTGGCGCGGCCGTCTGGCAGGTCGGCGAGCAGTGTCAGGTGCATTACCTGCTTGAGGGGCGCAGCGTGGTCGTCCAGGCGCGTCGGCTGCTGATCGCCACCGGAGCCTTCGAGCGTCCCATGCCGATACCGGGCTGGACGTTGCCAGGGGTCATGAGCGCCGGTGCCGGGCAAATCCTGCTCAAGAGCGCCGCGCTGCTGCCCGCCGGTCCCGTGGTGCTGGCAGGCTGCGGGCCGTTGCTTTATCTGTTGGCCGTGCAGTACCTGAAAGCCGGTATTCAGCTGTCGGCCCTTGTGGACACCGCTCAGCGCCGCGACATTCTGCAGGCCTGGCGACATATCCCGAAAGCCTTGCTCGGCTGGCGTGACCTGCTCAAGGGGCTGTCGCTGTTGGCGAAATTGCGCCTGGCCAAACTGCCGCATTACCGAGGGGCGCGAGCGCTGCGCATCGAAGGCGCTGAGTGCGCTGAAGCATTCTGCTTCAGCAGCGGCGGCAAGGCCTACCGGTTACCCGCCAACCTGGTGTTGCTGCATCAAGGTGTGGTGCCGAATACCCAGATAAGTTGGTCCTTGCGCATGCGCCACCAGTGGAGCGAGGACCAGCTCTGCTGGCGTGCCGAACGCGATCGGTGGGGCGAGACCAGTCTTGCCGGGGTGTTTATCGCCGGCGACGGCGGTGCCATAGGCGGCGCGCTAGCGGCACAGGAGCAGGGTCGGCTCGCTGCCCTTGCGGTGGCCGGTCAGTTGCAGCGACTGGATGACTCGCGGCGTGACGATCTGGCACGCCCCCATCAGCAGGCACTGACCCGATACCTCGCCGCGCGGCCGCTGATCGACGCCCTATATCGTCCGTGCCCGGAGAACCGCATGCCCCAGGACGAGGTGATCCTCTGTCGTTGCGAAGAGGTCACCGCGGGGCAGGTCCGTTCAGCCGTCCAGCTCGGGTGCCTCGGTCCAAGCCAGGCCAAGGCCTTCAGTCGCTGCGGCATGGGGCCTTGCCAGGGCCGGTTGTGCGGCCTGAGCGTTACCGAAATCATCGCTGAGCAGCGCCAGGTGTCGCCATCTGCGGTTGGCTACTACCGCGTTCGCCCACCGTTGAAGCCCATCACGCTCGCCCAGCTGGCGAGTCAATCCAGTCACGACCTTAGTCCGGAGACGCCATGAGCAGCATCCAACGTATCGACAGCAACGCCAAACTCAGTCGCGTGGTCGTGTATCAGGGCGTTGCCTGGCTGAGTGGCCTGGTCGCGGCCGATTGCAGCCAGGACATTCGAGGCCAGACCCGACAGGTGCTGGCGCGGTTGGATGAGCTGCTCGCCTCGATTGGTAGCGACAGAAGTCGAGTGCTCAGCACTCAACTGTGGATGAAGGACATGTCCGCAGACTTCGCCGCCATGAACGAAGAGTGGAGCGCCTGGTGCGCGGGTGAGCCGCCGGCTCGCGCCACCTGCCAGGTGACGTTTGATGATCCCGATATCCGCCTAGAGCTGATCGTCACGGCAGCCGCCTGAAACCGCTGGCTAAGCCCGTTTTACAACAACAATAGAAGTGGAGCCTCACATGAACCTAAAGATAAGCCTAACCACCCTGGGCCTGACCGGCCTGATCGCCCTCGGCAGCAGCGCCCAGGCCGCAGCTGATAGCCTGCGCCTGGGTATCGAGGCGGCGTATCCGCCTTTCGCTTTCAAAACGGCGGATAACCGCATCCAAGGTTTTGATTACGATATTGGCGAAGCCATTTGCACAGAAATGAAGGTGCAGTGTGAGTGGACGGAAGTCGAGTTCGACGGCCTGATCCCATCGCTCAAGGTGCGCAAGATCGATGCCGCCATCTCCTCCGTGTCGATCACCCCGGATCGACTCAAGTCGGTCGACTTCAGCAACAGCTACTACCGCCTTCCCGCCAAGATCGTGCACCGCAAAGACAGCGGCATCCAAGCCATACCGGCTGACCTTGCCGGCAAGCGTGTTGGCGTGCAGCGCTCGACCAACTTCGACCGCTACGCCACAGAGTATTTTGTGCCCGCAGGCGCCGAGATCGTGCGCTATGGCAATCAGAATGAGGTCTTTCTCGATCTACTGGCCGGTCGCATAGACGTGACCCTTGCCGGATCTGTAGCGATCGAGGAGGGCTTGCTGAACAAACCTGAGGGCAAGGCCTTCGAGTTTGTCGGTCCGAGCTATACCGATGTCAATTACTTCGGTATGGGCGCCGGTATTGCCGTGCGCAAGAATGATCCTTTGGTAGAGCGTATCAACCAGGCGCTGACGACAATTCGCAGCAACGGCACCTACGACAAGATCCGCAGCAAGTACTTCTCGTACGACATTTACGGCGAGTAATCCCAATGGTCCTTTCTTCGCTCGAGCATTTCGCCCTAGAGAGGCTGCTCGTTAACGCAGGGGTATCGTGCTCGGCGGTCGACCCAGCGAAAATCCAAGTGCTTGGACGAGAAAGGACCAAATATGGCTTTTACATCCTTGCCCGAAGCAATGGAGGGCTGGAGCTGACAGGGCTCCACCAGGAGCTCTACCTGCCGTTTACCCATCACGCATTCAGGCGCGGCGGCTACTTCGTTTGTTGGATCGAGGATGACAGCACGCTCTGCCTTGAGGCGGTCGCCAACCAACAGGACTGGCCAGGCGATATCTCTCCCGTCGATGTTCGCTGTAGAAGCTATCGTTACCAGCGTTTCTCGGCGCAGTGCCCGGAATCAATCCTGGGCCCTGCGCCGGAGAACGGATTGGCGAGGCATAGATCAAGCCGTCAGGCTGCCACCGTTGAGCGGGTAAACCTGTCCGGTCACCCAGCTGGCCTCGCGCGAGGCCAGGTAGGCGACGCCGGCACCGACGTCCGCGGGCGAGCCGGCGCGGGGCACGAAGCCGATCTTGCGCGCCAGTTCATCGGAGCCTTCCCAGTTATTCATGGTGCCCAGTGACAGGGCATTGACGGTGACGCCTTTGCGCCCGGTCTCGGCGGCCAGTTGCCGGACGAACCCGACGACCCCGGCCTTGGAGGCGGCGTAGGCGGCGATTCCCATGGGCACGCCAGCGCGCCAGGATTCGGAGGTGATGGCGACGATCCGCCCGTAGCCTTGCTCGAGCATGCCGGGCAATACCGCATGGCATCCGTTCATCAGGCCATACAGGTTCAGGCGCACGAAGCTTTCCCAGTCGGCGGGGGTGGAGTCCAGGAAGCGCGCGTAGCCCATGCCGGTGGTGGGGACGCCGGCATTGGATACGTAGATATCGATGGTGCCGACCTGCTCGCGAATGCGCGCGACCATTGCCTGCACCTGCGCATAGTCGGTGACGTCGGCCGGGGCGGCGATGGCCTTCAGTCCTTTGGCATGCAGCGCCTCTGTTGCAGCCTCTGCTCGCTCCGGGTAGTAGTCATTGATCGCCACTGTGGCGCCAAGCCGCGCGAGGGTTTCGGCGACACCAAGGCCCATGCCGCGCCCGGCGCCGGTGATGACGGCCACGCAACCATCGAAAGAGAAAAGGGTGTCGGTCATGGGGGCTCCCTGGCTGGTGGGTCGTTGCCGTTGATGGGGTATCAGCGACCTTCGAACTTCGCCGGACGCTTCTCGATGAAGGCCTGCATGCCTTCCTTCTGGTCGCGGGAGGCGAACAGCAGGGCATTGGCCTTGCGCTCCAAGGCCAGGCCGGTCTCGAGCGGCGCGTCCATGCCGGCGAGAATCACTTCCTTGATCTGCTCGGCCGCCAGCGGCGGCATGGCGGCAATGCTGCATGCCAGCTCGAGGGCGTGAGTAAGCACCTGGTCGTCATCCACGACCTCGCTGACCAGACCCGATATCCAGGCCTCCTCTGCGCTGATGGGCTGCCCGGTCAGGGCCATGCGCATGGCCTTGGCCTTGCCGACTGCGCGCACCAGCCGTTGGGTGCCGCCAATGCCGGGCATGATGCCGATGCGGATTTCCGGCTGGCAAAAGCGGGCGCCGCGACCGGCGATGATGATGTCGGCGAGCATCGCCAGCTCGCAGCCACCGCCGTAGGCGTAACCGCAGACCGCGGCGATCACCGGTTTCGGGCAGTGCTGGATCGGTGCCCAGACCCGCTCGGTATGGCGCTGGAAGATGTCGATGGGGCCAACGCCCGCCATGCTGTTGATATCGCCGCCGGCGGCGAACACCTTTTCGCCACCGGTGAGCAGGACGCAGCGCACCTCGGGATCGACAGCCAGCTCGGAGAAGTACCTGGACAGCAGCGCCTGCAGTTCCAGGCTAAGGGCATTGGTGGCCTGGGGGCGGTTAAGTCGCAGCAGGGCGACGCCAATCGCCGGGCGTTCCAGTAGTACCGGTGAGTCGGTTTGTTCAAGCATGAGCGGGTTCTCTTGATATCCGGTGCCTGATGGATAGGCATGCTCTCGATTGTTGCCGTGCCACTGTCGTGCTTCATCGTCCGTTCAGACGACGTGGGGAGTCGGGTTTGCCCCTAAAGTCCGGACTAACGGCATTATCAGGAGCGCGTCATGAGCCAACACTCAGGGCTGGATTACAGCGGCAAGGTGGTGCTAGTCACCGGTGGAACCAAGGGTATAGGCGCCGGTATCGCCCGCAGCTTTCTGGCAGCCAATGCCCGCGTGATCGTCTGCGGACGCAGCCAGCCTGAAGAGCTGCCGAGCGTCGGCGAAGCCCAAGCGGCTTTTATCGCCGCCGATGTGCGCAGTCAGGAGTCGCTAGCGCTGCTGTTCGATACGGTCCAGGCCGAATACGGCCGACTCGACGTGCTGATCAACAACGCTGGCGGCAGCCCGGCGGCCGAGGCCGCCACTGCCTCGCCACGTTTCCATGAAGGCATCATCCGACTCAATCTGATCGCCCCGCTGAACGTCGCGCAACAAGCCAATCGCTTGATGCAGAACCAGGTGGAGGGCGGTTGCATCCTGTTTATCGGCAGCATCAGTGCGCTGCGCGCTTCTCCGGGTACTGCGGCCTATGGTGCGGCCAAGGCAGGTGTTCTGGCGCTGGTGCAGTCCCTGGCAGTGGAGTGGGCGCCGAGGGTCCGGGTCGTAGCGGTCAGTCCGGGTCTGGTGCGCACCGAACAGTCTCACCTGCACTACGGCGACGAAGCGGGCATTGCGGCTGTGAGCGCCGGTATTCCTGCCGGGCGTATGGCCCACCCGGACGACATCGGCAATGCCTGTCTGTATATCGCCTCACCGCTCGCCAGCTACGCCAGCGGATGCAATTTGTTGCTGCATGGCGGCGGTGAGCGCCCTGCTTTCCTCGACGCCGCGAACGCGGCTTCGAACTGATCGACCCACGGCGACGCCCGTGTGCGGGCGCCGTCCTCAACACGCAGGAGACGAACTTGGCTGATCCAGAATTGCTATCCAAAGTGCGCGCCCTAGTGGGACGCGAGTACGGTCGCGTGTACGCCTGGGACGAAGTCAATGCGCCCATGATCCGACAGTGGTGCGAGATCATGGGGCTGGACAATCCGCTCTATACCGACCCAAAAGCGGCTGCCAACAGCAGCAATGATGGCCTGGTGGCGCCGGCCTCCATGCTGCAGGTCTGGTGCCTGGAAGGCTTCCACCTGAACAATTACGCGCCTGGCTCGACCACTGAGAACCCTTACGAGGTGCTCAAGCTGATCGAGGGTTATGGCTACGCCTCGGTGGTTGCGGTGAACTCCGAACTAACTTTCGAGCGCAACCTGCGGCCGGGCGAGAAACTCTACTACACCACGCGACTGGAGTCGGTAGGCGATGAGAAAACCACCGGTCTGGGGACGGGTTTCTTCGTCACTCTGGTGATGAGCTACTTCTCCGAACAGCCGGGTGGTGACGAGAAGGTCGGTGAGCAGCTGTTCCGGGTCTTCAAGTTCCGTCCGGCCAACCCCCAGCCACAGGCGGCCAAGGTCGAAGAAACGGCACCCAAGGCAGTGGCTAAGCGCCCGAAGCCGGGCATGAGCGATGACACCCGGTTCTTCTGGGAAGGCTGCGTTGAAGGCAAGCTACTGATCCAGCGCTGCACCCAGTGCGCGACGCTGCGACATCCGCCGGCACCAGTTTGCATCAAGTGCCACTGTTTCGACTGGGACACCGTGCAGGCCAGTGGCAAAGCCACGCTGTACTCCTTCGTGGTGATGCACTACCCGGAGGTCGCCCCTTTCGAGCATCCCAACCCCATTGGCCTGATCGAGCTCGACGAAGGCGTACGTCTGACTGCCGGCCTGATCGGTGTCAAGCGCGAAGACATCGCCATCGGTCAACGGCTTCAGGTCGAATTCCAGACCTTCGATGGCGACCTCCACTTGCCGCTGTTCCGGCCGTTGGAAGAGTAGGGAGGCCCCATGAATTTCGAACTGAACGAGGACCAGCAGGCGATCGCCGAAATGGCCGGCAACCTTTTTGCCGACTACTGCAGCGACGAGCGCCTGCGTGACGCGGACCTAGCTGGCGAGCCCTACATGGACCGCCTCTGGGCATTGTGCGTGGAAACCGGCCTGCATGCCCTGGCGATTCCTGAGAACTGCGACGGCAGCGGTCTCGGTGCGACCGATCTGATGGTTGTACTGGAGGCCCAGGGGCGCGCCCTGGCTCAGGTGCCGCTGTGGCGCCATCAGCTGGCGGCGAGCGCCCTGGCCCATTATGGCGGCGAAGCCTTGGCGCCTTGGGTGGTTCAGGCCGCCAGTGCCAAGGCGCTGCTGACCATGTCTCTAGACGGTCTGGACAGCGCCCACGGCATTGAGCTGAAGGCTCGGCGCGAGGGTGACGGATGGTGTCTGCAGGGACGTGCTGCGGCAGTGCCGCTGGCCGAGCAGGCGCAGGCCGCCCTGCTGTTGGCCGAAATTGACGGCGAGGCGCGGCTGGCTCTGGTGGATCTGTCATTGGCCGGCATTAGCGGTACCCCGGGCGTCATGACCCATGGCGAGGCGATTGCCGATTTGTACCTTGACTCAGTGCTGCTGGGCGCCGATGCGCTGCTGCCGGCCGCGGCCCTGGCCTGGCTGGAGCCACGGGCCATTGCCGCCCTGGCCTCGTTGCAGATGGGCGTCAGCGCAGAGCAGATTCGCCGCACCGTCGAGTACGTATCCGAGCGTCAGCAATTCGAACGCAGCATCGGCAGCTTCCAGGCCGTACAGATGGGCATGGCCGACGCCCATGTGGCGCTGGAGGCGTTGCGCAGCTCGCTCTGGCAACTGTGCTACCGCCTCGATGCCGGTCTGCCGGCGCCCACCGAGGCGCTGGCCACTGCCTATCTGGCCTGCGAGGCCGGTCATCTGGTCGGCCATAAAGCACAGCACGTGCACGGTGGTATCGGCGTCGATCTGACTTACCCGATTCACCGCTTTCTCTATTGGAGCCGCGCCCTGAGCAGCGCCTTGGGTGGCTCGGCGGCAAACCTTGAACGCCTCGGTGACTGCCTGAGCGCTAACGACAAGCTGGGATGGAAATATGACCTCGAAGAAAACCAAGCGCTTTGAAGACGTGTGCCCCGGCGAAGCGCTGCCGGAGCTGGCGATCCCGATCACTGTCGGTTTGATTACCGGCGGAGCGATAGCCACCCGCGACTATTTTCCCGGTCACCATGACCTGGAGGCGGCTCGTGAGCTGGGCTCGCCGCACATCTTCATGAACATCCTCACGACCAATGGACTGGTGCAGCGCTTCGTCGAAGAGTGGGCCGGCCCGGAGGCGCGCTTTGCCTCGCTGAAGATCAAGCTCGGGGCGCCCAACTATCCGGGCGACACCATGACCTTCAGTGGCGCCGTGAGTCGCCAGGATGCAGCCACCCGCACGGTGGAAGTGACCCTCAGTGGGAAAAATTCGATGGGCAACCACGTGACCGGTACGGTTGCGTTGGTTCTGCCCTAATTCGCGGGAGAAAGAACTGATGACGAATCCATCGATTTCCGGCCGCGCCGCCATTGTCGGCCTGGGCGCCACCGAGTTTTCAAAGAACTCCGGCCGCACCGAGCTGCGCCTGGCCATGGAGGCGACTCTGGCGGCGCTCAAGGATGCCGGTATAGATCCGTCCGAGGTCGAGGGCTTCAGCTCCTACTCGGTGGATAAGGTTCCGGAGTATGAGATCGCCCGTCTGCTTGGCTGCAAGGACGTTAAGTTCTTCTCCCAGGTGCCGCATGGCGGCGGCGCCGCCTGCGCGCCGGTGATGCATGCGGCGATGGCGGTCGCCACTGGCGTCGCCAAGGTTGTGGTGGTCTATCGGGCGATGAACGAGCGCTCCTGGTATCGCTTCGGCAGCGGCAGCTACGGTTTCGCCTCGACACCCATCTTCGAGAACGTCAACTACGGCTGGTACATGCCCCACGGCCTGCATACACCAGCCGCCTGGGTGGGGATGTTCGCCCAGCGCTACATGCACCGTTATGGGGCTACGTCCGAGGACTTCGGTCGCGTTGCGGTTGCCGTGCGCGACTTCGCCGCAACCAACCCGAACGCGTTCTTCTACGGCAAGCCGATCACCCTGGAGGAGCATCAAGCTTCGCGCTGGATCTGCGAGCCGCTGCACCTGCTCGACTGCTGCCAGGAGTCCGACGGCGCGGTCGCCATGGTCATTACTTCGGCCGAGCGAGCCCGTGACCTGGCGCAGAAGCCGGTGGTGATCAAGGCCGGCTCTCAGGGCATCACCGATGGCCAGCAGATCATGACGTCCTTCTACCGTGACGACATCACCGGCCTGCCGGAAATGGGCGTGGTGGCCAAGGAGCTCTATCGCCAGTCGGGCCTGGGCCCGGAGGCGTTCCAGACTGCGGTTATCTACGACCACTTCACACCGTTCGTGCTGCCGCAGCTGGAAGAGTTCGGCCTGGCCGAGCGTGGCGAGGCCAAGGAGTTCATCCGCGCCGGCCATCATGCACGCGGCGGCAAGCTGCCGATCAACACCCACGGCGGCCAGCTTGGCGAAGCCTACATCCATGGCATGAACGGGGTGGCCGAAGCTGTGCGCCAGGTGCGCGGCACCGCGGTCAACCAGGTAGCCGATGTGGAGAACGTGCTGGTCACCGCAGGAACCGGCGTGCCCACCAGTGGCCTGATTCTCGGTTCGGTATAAGGAGCGACCCATGTTCGTCGATCTAACCCCCGAGCAGCATGCCCTGCGACTGAAGGTCCGGGACTACTTCTCCAACCTGATGACCCCGGAACTGCGCCAGCAACTGCGCGGCAAAGAGGGTGGCGAGTTGTATCGCAACACCATCCGCCAAATGGGGCGCGATGGCTGGCTGGCGGTCGGTTGGCCGAAGGCCCATGGTGGCCAGGGCTACGCCGCCACCGAGCAGCTGATCTTCTTCGAAGAGGCGAACATCGCCGGCGCACCCCTGCCGTTCGTCACCATCAGCACGGTGGGCCCGGCGCTGATGGCGCATGGCAGCGAGCAGCAAAAGGAAAAATTCCTGCCGGGAATCGCTTCCGGCGAGATCATCTTCGCCATTGGCTATTCCGAAGCGAATGCCGGCAGTGACCTGGCCGTGCTGAAAACGGCCGCGCGCCTGGAAGGGGACCACTTTGTAGTCAATGGCAGCAAGCTGTGGACCTCCGGCGCCGAATCCGCGGATTACATCTGGCTGGCCGCCCGCACCGACCCCGAGCGCCCGCGCCACAGGGGCATTTCTATTCTGATTCTCGATACTCAGGCAGCGGGCTTCTCCACCACGGTGATCCCGACCACCAGCAACCCGACTGCGGCCACTTACTACGACAACGTCAAGGTGCCGCGGGATATGCTGGTGGGGGAACTGCACGGCGGCTGGAAGCTCATCACCGCGCAGCTCAATCATGAGCGCCTGGGCCTGGGCTCCTGGTCGGACAAGGTTGCCGGGTTGTTTCGCCGGGTGTATCTGTGGGCCAAGACACCCGACGAAGACGGTCGCCGTGCCACCGACAAGGCCTGGGTTCGCCGCGAACTGGCAGAGTGCTATGCCCGCCTGGAAGCCATGCGCCTGATCAACTTCCGCATCGCCGCGGATCTGGAGCAGGAACGTATGGACGTCGCCTTGGCTTCTACTACCAAGGTCTATGGCTCGGAATCTGCCATCGAAATTCTGCGCAAACTCTCCAGTATCGTCGGTGCAAACGGTTTGGTGCGGGGCGACTCGGCGGCTTCGCTGTTGCTGGGTGAGCTCGAATACGAGGTGCGTGCCTCGGTGACCCTCACCTTCGGCGGTGGCACCAACGAGATCCAGCGCGAGTTGATCGCCCAGTTCGGCTTGGGCATGCCGCGCACCCAGCGCTAAGCGCGCCTGGCGGGGCGGCTAGTACAATAATCGGATTCCAACCAGGCCGAGTTTCGGCCTGGTCAGGACAGAGGATCAAAGAATGAGCGCAATAGAGGAGTTCCGGCTGGCGACACGAGCCTGGCTGGAAGCTAACTGTCCGCCATCGCAGCGTATGGCAATCCCAGAGGGTGAATTGGTGTGGGGCGGCAGCTCGGTGGATTTTCCCAGCGAAGATGCGCGTCTGTGGTTCGAGCGGATGCGCGACAAACGCTGGTTCTGCCCGGAATGGCCTGAGGAGTATGGTGGCGCCGGCCTCAGCCCCGAACAGAACGCCGTGCTGGAAAGCGAGATGCGTCGCCTCAAGTGCCGGCCGCCACAGATCAACCTGGGCATCTGGATGCTCGGCCCGGTATTGCTGGAGTTCGGCAGCGAGGAGCAGAAGCGCACGCTGCTGCCGCCCATGTGTCGCGGCGAGGTGCGCTGGTGCCAGGGTTTCTCCGAACCCAACGCCGGTTCCGACCTGGCCAGTCTCAAGGCTTCGGCCCGCGATGACGGTGAGCATTTCATCGTCGATGGCACCAAGATCTGGACCTCCTACGGCGACAAGTCCGATTGGATGTATGCGCTGGTGCGTACGGACCCCAAGGCGCCCAAGCACCAAGGCATCAGCCTGATCGTGCTGGACATGCGCAGTGCCGGTGTGAGCGTCGCGCCCATCGATCTGATCAGCGGAAAGTCGGCGTTCTGCCAGGTGTTCTTCGATGGCGTAAAGGTGCCGAAAAGCCAGCTGATCGGACCGCTGAATGGCGGCTGGAATCTGGCCAAGCGCCTGCTTCAACACGAACGCAAGGCCATGTCGAAGTTTGGCGAGTTCAGCCTGCCCACGCATTTCCACCTGATGCCGCTGATCCGCGAGTACCTGCCCAACAGCGTCGCGCCCGCCGACCACGCCTTGCGCGCGCGAGCGCTGGCCTGTGGGATGGATGAGCACGCCTACAACCTGACTGTGCAACGCATGGGCGAGGAGGCGCGCGCGGGCCAGGATGTATCCGGCCTGATGTCGATCATGAAGCTGGTGCATACCGAGCAGGAGCGTGACAAGTTCGAGGTATTGCTCGATGCCCTCGGCTACCGTGCGCTGGGTTGGGAGGGGGACGCTTTCAGCGCCCAGGAATTGGCGATAACCCGAGCCTGGCTGAACAGTTTTGCCCTGACGATTTCGGGTGGCGCGTCAGAGGTCCAGCTCAACGTGATCGCCAAGCGGGTGCTCGGCCTGCCTGAAGCGAAGTGAGGAAATAGAAAATGAACCTGCTGTATAGCGAAGAACATCGACTGCTGGCCGACAGCGCCCGCGAGTTTCTCGCGGCGCGCAGTCCGGTGTCGGCACAGCGCCGCTTACGTGACGAAGGCAGCAGCCCGGGATTCGATCCAGTGCTGTGGCAGAACGCGGTGGCGCTCGGCTGGAGTGCGATCCCGTTTCCGGAAAGCCTCGGCGGACTGGAGTTCGGCTGCATGGGGCTGGGGCCGGTTTTCGAGGAAATAGGCCGAAATCTGTCGGCCTCGCCACTGTTGTCCAGCGTGGTGCTGAGCGGCTCGCTCTTGCACCTGGCCGGTTCGTCCGAGCAGCAGCAGCGCTGGCTCACTGCGATCATCAACGGCGAGCAGCGTCTGGCCCTGGCGCTTGACGAGCAGCCGCGCCACCGACCGTTGGCGACCTCGGTCGAGGCCGTGCGAGAGGGCGATGGATTTCGCCTCAGCGGCAACAAGTACTTCGTCATCGATGGGCTCGGTGCCGATGGTTATGTAGTCGCCGCGCGTACAGCAGGGCAGCCTGGAGAGGAGCAAGGCATCAGCCTGTTCCTGATCGAGGCGGGCACACCCGGATTGGAGGTCACTGGGTTGCCGCTGATTGATTCACGCAACTGCGCGCAGCTGAGGCTGGACGGGGTCAAGGCCGCAGCCACGGCATTGCTGGGCGAGGCGGGCCAGGCCTGGCCTGTGCTGGCCACCGCCCTGGATCGCGGACGTGTCTGCCTGGCCACGGAGCTGCTGGGAGCGTCCGAGCAACTATTCGCCGCCACCCTGGACTATCTGAAGACACGTGTGCAGTTCGATGTGCCGATCGGCTCGTTCCAGGCTCTGCAGCACCGCGCAGCGAAGCTCTATGTCGAGCTCCAGTTGGCCCGCAGCGCCGTCATGGCGGGGCTGGCGGCCCTCGATGATGGCGACTTGAGCGATGCCGAGCGTGGACGCCTGGCCAGCTTGGCCAAATGGAAGGCCGGAGAAGCGGCGGCCAAGGTCAGCAACGAAGCCGTGCAGATGCACGGTGGCATTGGCGTCACGGATGAGTTGGATGTGGGGCTGTACCTCAAGCGCGTGCGCGTGGCGCAGGCCTGCCTGGGCGACGGCGACTTTCTATGCGAGCACTACGCGGCGTTGAGCGAACGCTGCGAGTAATGCTTCAGCAGTCCTAGCCCTGCCGGGTATGACGTTCCACGCGTGCGGTGATTCGGAGAACAAAAAGATGCAGTTTGAACAGTGGCAGAGTGCCTGGCAGCAGCTGATTGCGCCAGGCTCGCCTTACGAGGTCGTTACCCCGGCAGAGGGGCCACGCTATTTTCGCCGGGCCCCCGAGAACCTGTTGGCAGCGATAGAGGTAGGGCGCCAGTTCGGCGAACGTGAGTTTCTGGTTTGGGAGCAGCAACGCCTCACCTTCGATCAGTACTTTCAGCAGGTAGATCGCCTGGCCGGGCAGCTGGCGCATCGTTTTGGCCTGCGTCAAGGTGATCGTGTGGCGATCGCCATGCGCAACCAGCCTGCCTGGCTGGTTGCATTCGCGGCAATTCAGCGCTGCGGCGGGGTTTGCGTGCCGCTCAATAGCTGGGGCCTGCGCGACGAGCTGTTCTATGGCCTGCAGGACAGTGGCGCGAGTCTGCTGCTGTGTGATGACCCGCGTTTCAAGCTGCTCCAGGGAGACCTGGTCGAGCGTCAATTGACGGCGATCGTCGTCGGCCTGGCAGAAGATCAAGCTGTCCCGAGCGGCTGCGTGCGTTATGAAACGCTGCTGGCAATGCCTGCACAGAGCGCCCCCGAAGTGCAGCTAGAAGCCGAAGATCCGGCATTGATTCTCTACACATCGGGCACGACCAGCCTGGCCAAGGGCGCGCTATCCACGCATGGGGCCGTATGCCAGGCCCTGACGGCCCTGGAGTTTCAAGGCGCATTCTGTGCGATGAGCTCGCCGGAGCGGATTGCCGGGGTGGTCAACAGTGGTTACGCGCCGACCACCCTGATGGCGGTGCCGCTGTTCCATGTCAGCGGTCTGCATGCCCAGTTCCTGCTGGCCCTGCGCACCGGGCGGCGACTGGTGTTGATGTACAAATGGGACGTCAACAAGGCCTTTGACCTGATTCGCGACGAGCGCTGCACGCAGTTCAATGGTGCCCCAGTAATGATGCAGCAGTTGTTGACGTCTCCGCGCTTCGGCAGCGCCGATACTGCGAGCCTGTTCGGCCTTGGCTTGGGCGGTGCGGCGCCGTCGGCGAGCTTGCTGGCCCATCTGACCCAACGCAAGCCAGAAGCCATCGGCGGCAGCGGTTACGGACTGACCGAAAGCAACGGCATTGGCGCTGCGATTGGCGGTGACCAGTTCGTCTACAAACCGGCCGCTGCCGGCTGGCCGCTTCCGATCGTCGAGGTACGAATCGGTGAGTCGCCAGAGCACGCCCTGCCCAACGGCGAAAGCGGCCTGATCTGGCTGCGTTCGCCGACGCTGATGAGTGCTTACTGGAAGCTGCCAGAAGCCAGCGCCGAGACCTTAAAAGAGGGTTGGTTAGATACAGGTGATATTGGTCATCTGGATGATGAGGGGTTTCTATACATCACAGACCGGGCGAAGGATCTGATCAACCGAGGCGGGGAGAAGATCGCCGCGGCAGAAGTCGAATCCTGCGCCTGCGAGATGCCTGGCGTGATAGAAGCGGCGGCCCTTGCCGTCCCCGACGACACCTTTGGGGAAGCGTTGGCTCTGGTTGTACGCAGCGACAGTGGGATCGCGCTTTCTGGCGAGGCTGTAAACGCATTCATCGCCGAGCGTCTGGCTGCTTACAAGGTGCCGGCGCAGGTGGTTATTCAGCATGACGCGCTGCCACGCAATGCGTCGGGGAAGGTGCTCAAATCGGTATTACAGAACTCGTTGGTCAGATAGTGACTGTTTAGTCCTTCTGGACGATGTGCCCGCCTGTAGATCAGGAAGAATGGAGTCACATCCCAGAAAGGCCTTACCAGCGAAGGAGGCAGTAGATGAAAATAACAAAAGCAGGCGTGATCCTTATGGCCACCGCGGCAGTCAATGCCGGCGTACTTGGCAACGCTTACGCGCAAGTGACTCCCGAGGAAGCAGCAAAACTTGGCAAGGAGCTGACCTGCGTCGGCGCTGAAAGAGCCGGTAACGCCGAGGGTACTATCCCGGAATACACCGGCAAGTATCTGGGTGAAGTGCCAGGCTGGAACCACGTCAAGTATTCCGGTGGACATGCGGTTGATCCCTATGCCGCTGAGCAGCCGATTCTGGTCATCACCGCGGAGAACATGAGCCAGTACGAGGCTCATCTGAGCGAAGGCCAGAAGGCGTTGTTCAAGCGCTACCCGACCACCTACAAGATGAACGTGTATCCGGGCCATCGTGACTACCGCTACCCGGACTATGTCTGTGAGCGGGCGATGAAGAACGCCCTGAGCGCCAAGGTGGTTGACGATGGTTTCGGCGTCGAAGGTATCGGCCAAGTGCCGTTCCCGATCCCCAAGACCGCGATGGAATTGCTGTGGAACCACCAGCTGCCGGCCCGCGCCTGGACCGAAGACAAGACTGCCGACCTGGCCTCGGTGCTGCCAAACGGCAGCATCGGCTGGGGCCGCGCCCGCGCCCGCAGCATGGCGCCGGCCAATGACCCCCACGAAGAACCGAAGACCGAGTACGGCGTGCAGGCGTACGGTTGGAACACCACCCTCAAGCCCGCGCGCGACAATGGCGTGATGAGCATTTCGCACGAGCCCTACAACTTCAAGGTCAACCCACGCCAGGCTTGGAGCTACAGCCCCTCGACCCGCCGTGTGCGTCAGCTGCCGGGTTATGGCTACGACCAGCCGATGATCGGCACCAACGGCACCATGACGATTGACGAGGACCGACTGTATAACGGCACTCCGGAGCGGTTCACCTGGAAGATGCTCGGCAAGCGCGAGATGTATATCCCGGCCAACGCATTCAAGGCCAACTCGGGCGACGTCAAGTATGAGGACATCCTCACCCCGAACCACCCCAATCCGGAGTTCATGCGCTATGAGCTGCGTCGTGTCTGGGTGCTCGAGGCCACGCTGAAACCAGATTACCGCCACGTTTATGGCAAGCGCGTGCTGTTCCTCGACGAGGACACCTGGCATTCGGTCATGGCCGACAACTACGACACCCGTGGTCAGCTGTGGAAGCACGCCTTCATCAACTACTACTACCATCCTGACATGAGTGCCTGGCAGGCTGGCTCTCAGTTCTTCATGGACCTCAACTCAGGCCAGTACACCGGCTACGGCATGATCAATGAGGCGAAGAAAGGTCCGATTCTCAACGAGGGCAAGTACACCCCGGATATGTACACCGCAGATGCGGCGAGGGCCCAGGGCCGTTAGGTACGCCAGGTAGCCTGAGTCACGACAAGCCTCGCCAGTTCATGGCGAGGCTTTTTTGCTTCTGCACAATATTGAGCGGATGCCAGGGCCGTCATGAGTACCAAGAGAGCGCGCGTGAGGCAGTCGTCGCGGGGGGCAATACGCCTTGTATTCAGATTGCTTGGGGATGCGGCACGTTGCATCTCCCTCCGATCCGTTGGGGATAGCCCACGCGCGCTACTCCTCGTCTTTGAATCCCGGCGGTCGCAGGCAACCGACAGCCATTGCGACCAAGCTGTCGAGCAAGGCCGGCGATTCGAGCTGTTCCGGAATATCTTCCTGTACCGAACGAATCACACTGCGTAAGCCTTGTCCGAGCAAATATGCCGCCAATTCTGGATGCGGTGTGTTGATCTCATGTTCATACATCTGCAGGAGCGGCAGCCAGGTCGCTTCGATGAATTCGGTCGCAGTTTGGTAGGGGCCGCGCCACATCCCAAGATGGAGGGCGTTGTGGTAGCGCAAGTGAAATGCCTGGTTCAATTTGAGCATCCGCACTTCGACGCGAATGATGTTGGCCAGGATCTCGCGCAGGGCTGTGGTCAGTGGCGCGCCGACGAGTCTTTCGCGAACCAACAGTAGTTGCTCGGCTTCTTCGTCGAGAATGCGCTCATAGAGCAAGGCGACGATTGCGTCTTTGTTGGGGAAATATTGATAGATCGAGCCGACGGCGACCCCTGACAACTCAGAGATACGGGCCACGGTTAGTGCCTCGTCGCCCTCTTCGTCGAGGATGCGCAGGCAAGCCTGCGCGACTGCGTCAACTAGCGCGCGCGAGCGCGATTGAGTTGGACGTTTGCGTAACGCAGGAAGCTGCTGCGACGTTGACCAAGTTCCCAATGCTGGTTCGTTGCCTTTCTTATTCATGAAAATCCGAGTGTCGTTCTTAAAACTCACAGGCGACAAGAAAATTACTATATAAATCAAATGCTTGAGCTGTTAATTTGCGATATGGAAACGCGAATATCACAGCGTCGGCGACCTTAGTATGATCGTTTCTGTCGATCGTACAACACCCTAACGTGCAGTCGATGCGCGGGCAAAGGCAGGGGAGTGGCCGGTCGATAATTCAAGCGGCATCGAAGCTGATTTGCCCGTACTTGGATGCGCGCCGCGGTTATTCCCGGCGTCGATAGCCCGATGTTTTAACTCACAGGGAGACTGTCCATGTCGTCACTATTCACCGTCCGCCCTCTCGGCCCCGCCATTGGCGCCGAAGTACTTGATCTGGATCTTAGATCAGTATTCTTGCCGGAAACGCTGACCGCGCTCGAAGATGCACTGGTAATACATGAAGCACTCGTACTGCACGTTCCCGACCTGCAGCCCGAGCAGCATCTGGCGATTGCGCAACATTTCGGCGAACCGGAAGTTCACACTTTTTATCCCAATCTTGGTCAGGGATTCGAGCAGATCACTATTATCGACTCCAAGCTGGGAGATCGAGCCGATATGTGGCATCACGACGAGAGCTTTCTCCCCAGCCCTCCCATTGTCACCATGACCCACGCCAAGATTCTGCCTCCTTGTGGTGGCGACACCTGCTGGATCAGCATGACGACGGCCTACGACGCGCTGTCCGAGCGGATGAAGCAATACCTCGACGGCCTTAATGCCTGGCATGACATGAATGGTCCGATGACAGCGGCGCTGCGGCAAAATGTCGTGACACACGAGCGCTATGTCGAAGTCATCAAGATGGGCCGGCGCCACCTGCATCCGATAGTGATCAAGCATCCTGTGACGGGCCGCAAGGCGCTGTATATCAGCCCGACCTACACCACGCATATCGACGGTCTGGCAATTGCCGAAAGCGATGCAATCCTCGCCTATCTGCATGCCCACTGCCAGCATGTTCAATTTGGCTTCCGGCATCGCTGGCGTGTCGGTGACATGGTGCTCTGGGACAACCGTAGCGTGCTTCACAATGCCATCCTGGATTATCAGCCGCATCAGCGGCGCATGCAGCGCGCCTCGGTGTTCGCTCGCGAGACTGCGCACGCGTGATTCATTGTTTTTCCGACAACCGCAATACAGCGGTAGTGCAAGAGGACACAAGTATGTTGAAGGATGCTCTGAATTCCGAGTTGCTGGCCCGGTATATTCCTAAACCAGGCCGGTACGCTTTGTTGCCCGACCTGACGCCGCGGCAGACCGTCGCGTTGCTGTGCCGCGTGTTGCATCGAGAAGGGTATAACGATCATATCGCGGGCCATATCACTGTCCGTCAGGACGACGGCACCTACCTTGCCAACCCGTGGGAGCTGACCTGGGGTGAAGTGACCGCTTCCGATATCGTGCGTCTCGACGCGGAAGGCAAGGTCATCGAAGGCGACTGGAACATCACGCCGGCCATCAACCTGCATATTGATGTTCATGCCGCGCGGCACGATGTTGGTGTGGTGATTCACAACCATCCGCAGTGGGGATCGGTTTGGTCGGCGGTGGGACGTATTCCTCCGATTTACGACCAGACCTCGGCCATGGTCGATACCGATCCGGTGCTTTATGACGAGTATCGCGGCACCGTTGAAGATGAGGAACTGGGCCGCGCCGCAGTGGACGCACTTGGAATGCACAAGTGGGCGCTGCTTGCGAACCACGGCGTCCTGGTGGTGGCCAATGGGATCCGCCAAGCGCACCTGCGAGCCATCACGCTCGAGTGGCGTAGCCGTCTGGCGTGGCGCGTCGAGATGCTCGGCGGCGGGTCGCCCCTACCCGCCAGCGTCGCCACTGCGACCGGGCAGCGCACCGATGCAAATGGCTTCCCCTTCCTGTGGGAGGCCATGGCTCGAGAAGAAATCCGTCGGGACCCCACTGTGCTCGAGTGAGCTGTTCCCGAGTTGGACTGCGGCATGGACAGCATCCATGCTGCCACGTTATCGGTCGTACCCCATCTCTGAAAGGACGCTCATAGAACAATGAAGCCGAACCTGCTGCTTGTCTCTAGGTTTCCCGATGCCTTTTGCGAGCGCCTGCGCGAGCATTTCGATTGTCATGAGTATGCGCAACTCGATGCTGATCGCATGGCGGCACTGGCCCCGAAGCTGCGTGGCATCGTTGCCAGTGGCGAGTCGATAGTGACGCGCGACCTGATCGCTCGCTTACCAGCACTCGGGATCATTTCGGTGCTAGGTGTCGGTTACGACGGTATCGACCTCGAGGCGGCACGGGACCACAACGTGTGCGTAACCCATACCCCAGGGTTATCGACCGACGACATTGCCGATTTCGCTATGGCGTTGTTGCTGTCGGCTGCGCGTCAGGTGGTGAGCGCCGACAGATTCGTCCGCCGGGGGGATTGGGCGGTTGGGCGGTATCCCCTGACAAGAAGCGTCTTTGGCGGGCGTATCGGCATCGTTGGTTTGGGTCGTATAGGCAGAGCGGTGGCGAAACGCGCTCTAGCATTCGGTATGAGCATTGCCTACACCGGTCGGACTCAGAAAGCGGATGTTGCTTATCGCTGGTACAACGATGCGCGGACCTTGGCTGCTAATGTCGACTTTCTAGTGGTGTGCGCCAGCGCGAGTGCCGCCACACGTGCCTTGATCAACGGAGCAGTACTCGATGCGCTCGGGCCTTCAGGCGTGTTGGTTAATATCGCGCGTGGCGCCATCGTTGACGAGGAGGCCCTGGTGCAAGCCTTGTGTGAGCGCAAGATCCTGGCAGCGGGGCTCGACGTGTTTAGCAATGAACCCCGTATTCCAGATGCCTTGCTTGCGCTCGAAAACGTGGTGTTGACGCCTCATATGGCGAGCATCACGGGCGCTACCTTGCAAGCAATGTTGGATCTGACGTTCGACAACCTGGCGGCTCATTTCGCGGGGCAGCCCGTACTGTCACCAGTGGCGTAGCATTCGGTTAACTTAGTCGTTGCCCTGACTTCCTGCTCGGGGACTGCGAGTGGTTTTCGGCAGGGCAAGCGCCTAGCCCGGCCGCAGCCCTGATTGCGAGGCTCTTCTCGCGAGCTTGGCGGCCACTCGAGGTACTTGCGATCTCTGTTGGCCACACATGTCTGTGTAGACCACGATTGCCACACTCTCTACCAGCCTGCACTCCGCGCAATTTCGCGACCTCGCCTGCCTTGCTGCTGAGTAGCCAGCGAAGACTTTTAAGGGATGGCTATGGGTCGGTGTCGCCGGTTCGGCGAGAGGGCATCGGTGTTCGGCGGCTTATCGTTGTTTAGACGGCAACCCCGGCAGTACGGTCAAATGATTGGAAAAGCTAAGGGAGCCGAACGAGACGATTCGATCAAGCGAATCGGCCTCCGGCATTTGTAGCGGCTGTCGACGGCTGCACTCGATCGTGCAACGGTCGCGGGAGGGTTAGGCTGGAAAGGAGACCGGGACGGCGCGGGCCGCCCCGGTGGGTGCAGATCAGACTTCGCGCCCGGCCTTGTGGCCCGCGGCGATTGCGCCTTCGATATAGCCCAGAGACTGGCAGTCACCGATGCTGGTGACATTCAGTCCGGCCTGGGCCAGTGCGTCACTCAGACGAGTGTCAGGCATGGCACCGGTGGCCAACACCACCGAGTCGCTCTGGCTGCTACCGCTTTCGCCGTTTGCCAGCCGATAAAGCACGCGGTCGTTCTCTATGGCCGTGACGGTGGCGCCGGTGATCAGGTTGGCTTCATGGCTGCGCAGTTCGTGCAGTACTCGCCAGCGGCGCACTATTGCGAGCTCGCGGCCCAAGTGGCTACCTTCCTCCAGGACACACACCTGCCGGCCGCGGGCAATCAGAAACTCGGCCAATTCCAGTCCGACCAGACCACCGCCGATGATGGTCACGCGCTTGCCCAAGGGCATCCATACCCGTGAAAGCTTTTGCATCGCATCGGTGCTGTCAGTGACGCCAACCAGGCTTCCCGCCTTCATCATCGTGCGTTGAGTGAACGACAGCTTACGCTTGGCAATCTCTTCGGCTCCGTCACCCGTCATCAATCGGCGCAACTCATCACCGCTCCAGACATGCTTCTGCTCGGCCCCGGGGATGGCAGGCGCGGTGCGCTGGGCGCCGGTGGCCACGAGCACCTGATCGGCGGCCAGGCCGCGCAGCAACGCTGCAGTGGCCTCGGTGTTGAGCCGCACCTCTATAGGCAGGTTCTTCACCTGATGCAGCAGGTTATCGAGTAGACGGCCGTTTTCCGGATAGGCGAGGGCGGCGAAGAACAACGTGCCGCCGAGGCGATCGCTACGCTCCAGCAGCGTGACCCGGTGCCCGCGCAGCGCGGCCACGCGAGCGGCTTCGAGGCCGGCGGGGCCGCCGCCGACGACCACGACATGGCCTGGACTGGCGGCCGGACTGATGACGTACTCGGCCTCATGGCCGGTCATCGGGTTGACGGCGCACTTGACCCGATTATTGACGAAGATCTGGCTGACGCACACATAGCAGTAGATGCAGGGTCTGATCGCCTGCGCCTGGTTGTCGCGCAGCTTGTTCGGCAGCTCGGGATCGGCCAGCAACTTGCGACCCATGGCGATGAAGTCGCACTGCTTGCGGCCAATCGCCGCGTCACCGACCTCCGGTTCGATCCGGCCGACGGCGATCACCGGGATGTTCACGCATTGCTTGATTGCAGTGGTCCAGTCCATGAATCCGGCGGGTTTCTGCACCAATGGCGCCTCGGTGAAGGACACGCCACTGGTGGTCGCTGCATAGGCCGACACACTGACGGCATCGGCACCTGCCGCCTCAGCCATGCGGGCTACGGCCTTGGCATCGTTCAGGGTGATACCGCCGGGGGTGAACATCTCCTCGGCGTCCAGGCGCAGCCACACGGGAAACTCTTTACCGACGCGCTGGCGGACGGCTGCAAGCACTTCCAAAAGTAAACGCGCACGGTTTTCCAGGCTGCCGCCGTAATTGTCCTCGCGCTTGTTGTAGTACGCCGAGAGAAAGCCGGCGATGATGTAGCCGTGGGCGGCGTGAATCTCCACGCCGTCGAAGCCGGCGCGCTTGGCTCGCTCGGCGGCCGCGGCAAACCACTCGATCATCCGCATGATGTCGTCCTGATCCATCACGCGGATCTGTACCCCCCCTTCGCGACGCTTCGCCGAGCTGATGAAAAGCGCCATTTCCTCCGGGGTAAGGGCGTCCATCATGTCGCTTTTGCTCGCTGGCGGAATCGACGGGACCATCAGCGGTCGGCCTTCGGCCATGTCTCGTATCGCGGTCTTGCCGGCGTGCTGCAGTTGCATGGCGATCTTCGCGCCATGCTTGTGCACGCGCTCGGTCAGGCGGGAAAGGCCAGGTAGGAACTCGTCGGAAGAGACCCCGACCTGGAAGGGCTCGGCCGTGCCCGCCGGAAAGGCGATAGCGCAGACGCCCATGATCAGCAGGCCGGCGCCACCGGCGGCGCGCGCTTCGTAGTACGACTGGATGCGCTCGCCGCAGTGACCGTCGGCTTCGGCGAAGTTCGAGCCCATGGGGGCCATGACGATCCGATTGCGCAGTTCGAGCGAACCGATTCGACCAGCAGTCAGTAGATTGGAATAGGTAGTCATAATGTGCTCAGCCCTTGCGGATGACCGGTCGAACCGGCAGCGGCTGAGGCATTGCCGCTGCCGATGATTACTTATTCCTCGCGGAGGAAGTCCAGGCAGGAACGATTGAACAGGTCGCGGTGCTCCACCTGTACCCAGTGGCCACAGCGGTTAAGCAGGATGAAACGGGCTTGTGGCGCATGATCAAGGAACTTGTGGGTACCGCTGACCGGGTTGAAACGGTCGTTGGTGCCCCAGAAGCCGAGAATCGGCATGCGCAGTTCGCCGAGCCGCTCGGTCATATTGGGCACCATCATGGTGCTGAACAGGTTGCGCGGCTGGTGCGCGGCGACGGCGACGCGCTCGGCCAGCAGGCTGTCTGGCAGTTGCGTGGCGTCGAACAGCTGCAGGCTCATCAGTTGACGCATAGCCGGGACATCGAGCGGACCAGCATTGTAACGCTCGACCATGCGCTGGATACCTTCCATCTGGAAATAGGTCTCCCGCTCTTCTACGCCACCCGGGGCCATCAGAATCAGTCTTTCCACCGCTTTGGGCTCGGCCAGTGCCAGGCCCAGGGCAATGGCACCACCCAGGGAGTTGCCCAGCAGGGTGCAGCTGCTCACTTCGAGGGCCTTGAGGAAGCCGGACACCGCCTTGACGAAAAACTCCAGGTTGTACTGGACATCCTCGGGCTTGTCGGAGCGCCCGAAGCCTGGTAGGTCGAGCACCAGATTACGGTAGCCAGCTGCGGCGAACTCCGGATAATTGCCCTTGAAGTTGCTGAAACCACTGGCGCCAGGTCCGCTACCGTGTAGCCAAAGCACTACGGGTCCAGTCCCCTCATCGAGAAAGTGCAAACGCAACCCGTCATTCAGGGTAACGAAATGGCCGAGGGGCAGTGGAAGGTCTTGTTCGGACATAGCTAAGGATCTCCAAAGATCAGGCGATGGCGGCTTGTGCACTCGGCGGGGTTGATGCAGCCGTCTGGTTGATTTGATTGCGATAGCGCGGCAACGCCAGAGCCAAGAATATTGCGGCCAGGATCAAGAGCGTTGTAGTCGCGGCGAGGGCGTAGCGCAGGGCCTCGCTGCCCAGGTTCGGGGCGAAGAAGTCACTGAGCATGCCCACCACCAGCGGACCTAACCCCACACCCAGCATGGTCAGGCCCATGAGGTAGATCGCGGTTGCCTGGGCCGTGCGGGTGGCCGGGAACAGATGAGTGATGGCGCTGAGGCAGGGCGTTGCCCACCAGGTGCCGAAGAAGCCGAAGACGCTGTAGAAGATAAAGGCTTCGGGGACCGCGATACTGCCGATATGGAACGCGGTACCTTGCGGCCATAGGAAATAGGCCAGGCCAAAGGGGATGCTGATCAGGGTGCCGAGCAGGGGCACGCCCATTTGCCAGCCGGCATCGCGCCGGGCCATGCGGTCGGTCACGATCCCGCATACCAGAGTCCCGACGGTTGAGCCGACGCCGCCGACCACACCGACCAGGAAACCAGCCTCCTGGATGCTCGAACCATGGGAGCGCATGAGGAAGCTGGGACTCCATGTGCCGATGGCATAGCCGGCGACAGCGCCGACGGAGCCGGTTAGCACAATCAGCAGAAACGAGGGGGTCTGGAACAGCTCGGCGATGGTTTTCGCCCAGTCTTTCTGGGGCTGGTGAGCGGCCTGCTTCAGAGTCTGTATGCCGGCGACCTTGGGCGCACGCACCGTTACCCATAGCAACAGACCGAGAAAGATGCCAGGCGCGCCGATTATCAGAAAGGCGAAGCGCCAGCCGTATTGCTGGGCAATCCAGCCACCTAAACCGAGGCCGAAAACCGCGCCGAGACTGGAGCCGAGCATCAGTACGGACAGCGCCGTGGAGCGCCGATGTGGCGGATAGAGGTCGGACACCATGGCCACGGACGGTGCCGTGCCGCCGGCTTCGCCGATGGCGACACCCACTCGCGCCAGCACCAGCATCAGAAAGCTGCTGGCCAGGCCGCAGGCCATGGTCATCGCACTCCAGGCGACACAGCAGACAGCGATCACAGGCTTGCGTCCGATCCGATCGGACAGGCGTCCCAGCGGGAAGCCAAACAAGGTGTAAAAGACGGCGAAGGTCACCCCGGAGAGTAAGCCGATGCTGGTGTCGGAGATGCCGAACTCAGCTTTCACTGGCTCGATCAGGATCGCCATCAGCTGGCGGTCGATGTAGTTGAAAATATAGATGGTCGCCAGCACGAACAACGCGTAGTGCGTGCGCCAGGTAATAGGGGTGGGTGAGTTCACGGCGTGGCTCCGACTATTGTTCTAGTGGTTGGATACTGTCTCTGACCGGTTCCTCGAGCATCGTCCATTCAGACCACATGGGCTTAGTCTCATCGGACGATGTTCTTCTTCCTTGCAGGGTTAATTATTGGTCCCGTGTTCGGCCGACAAGCATCGTGTGCTGTTGGGCGGGATGAATATTCCTGTAAGGAGAGCCTCTATGAAATTGTTGAACAAGGTGGCGTTCGTCACTGGCGCAGGGCAAGGCATGGGGCGGGCAATCGTTCGGCGTTTTGCAGAGTACGGTGCCTTGGTCGTTGCCGCCGACATCAACCTGGAGGCGGCCCAGCAGACCATCGAAGGGCTCGGCGAGAACGCTCTGGCCCTGGCCTGTAATGTTGCTGACGGTGCCTCGGTGGCGCAGGCCATGGCCGCTGTGGAAGCCCGATTCGGCCGCCTCGATATCCTCATCAACAATGCCGGTGTCGGCTCGGTCGACGCGTTTGTCGATACGCCCGACGAGAACTGGCAGCGGGTGATCGGCGTGAATCTGACCGGCACCTTCCTGTGCAGTCGCGAAGCGGTCCGCCTGATGCAAAAGGGCGAAATCAAGGGTGCGGTTATCAACATCTCCAGCACCGCAGCGCTGACCGGCGAGGGGCCAAGCCATTACTGCGCGGCCAAGGCCGGCGTAATGGGGCTGACCCGCAGCATGGCGCGCGAACTGGCGGCCAGCGGCATCCGCGTCAATACCATCGTTCCCGGTCCGACCAATACGCCGATGATGGCTGGCATTCCGGAGGACTGGATGCAGAGCATGCTCAAGGCCATCCCACTCGGCCGCATGGGCGAGACCGACGAGATCGCACGCGTCGCGGCATTCCTGGCCGGTGATGACGCCGGCTTTATTACCGGACAGAACCTCGCCGTCAACGGCGGCATGGCCTTCATCTGAGCAGGGAGCACGCTATGACCAGTCGTTTACAAGGAAAAATCGCTTTCATCACCGGTGCCGGGTCCGGTATCGGTGCCGCTACCGCCAGGCGTTTCGCTGAAGAAGGGGCGACCGTGGTGCTCTGCGGTCGGCGAGCCGAGCCGCTGCAGGAGGTGGCCGCGAGCATCCTTGCGGTCGGCGGCAAGGCCTTCTGTACCCAGGCCGATGTCAGCGATGAAAAAGGTTTCGTTACGGCCATTGAGGAGGCCGCCCAGCGCCATGGTCGCCTGGATATCCTGGTGAACAACGCCATGGCCTATACCTGGGGTGGCATCGACAGCACCTCGACCGACGACTGGCACGCGAACTTCGCGACCACGGTCGATGGCACGTTCTGGGGAACCCGCACTGCCATGCGCCTGATGAAGGACCAAGGTGGTGGTGCCATCGTTAATATCGCCTCGATCTGCGGCCTGTTCGGAACGCCGTGGATGGCCGGCTACTCGGCGGCCAAGGCGGCCGTGATCAACTTCAGTCGCGCCGCCGCATCGGAAGGCGCGAGCAGCAATATTCGCTGCAACGTGGTGATTCCCGGAGTGGTCGATACACCGGCCACGGCCGGCATGCTGGCTGACGACAAGGCCCGCCACAACACCGAGAAGCTGATCCCGCTGCGGCGTGTAGCGCGGCCTCAGGAACTGGCCAACGCCATTCTGTTCCTGGCTTCAGACGAGGCCTCCTACATCACCGGCGCGTGTTTGCCTGTTGATGGTGGCCGCAGCTCCGAACTGTACACGGTGCTGGAGTGATGGCCATGGAGCAGAGTGCGCTGCTGGCGCGCATCGACCGCCTCGAGTCGATCGAAGAGATCCGCCAACTGGCCGGCAAATACTCCCTGTCGCTGGACATGCGCGATCTGGATGCCCACGTCAACCTGTTCGCTGCAGACATTCGTGTCGGCCGTGAGAGAACCGGTCGCGCTTATCTGAAAGCCTGGGTCGATACGACCCTGCGCGACCAGTTCACCGGTACTTCCCATCACCTCGGCCAGCACATCATCGAGTTCGTCGACGCCGATCATGCAGTGGGCGTGGTGTATTCGAAGAACGAGCATGAGACGGGGCCGGAGTGGGTCACGATGCAGATGCTCTACTGGGACGACTACGAACGTATCGATGGTCGCTGGTTCTTCCGTCGGCGTCTGCCTTGCTACTGGTATGCCAGCGATCTGAACAAGCCACCGATCGGCAGCCAGAAGATGCGCTGGCCGGGGCGCGAACCCTATGCCGGTACCTTCCACGATCTGTTTCCGTCCTGGAAGGAGTTTTGGGCGAGCCGGCCGGACAAGGAGTCTCTGCCTGAAGTGGCCCCGGCAGCGCCTCTGGAACAGTTTCTTTCTACCCTGCGACGCGGTGCCCAAGCGCCGAAGATTCGCGTGCGCTGAGGAAGCGAAATGAGCGTTTTATTCGAGCCCGTGCGTCTGGGTGAGCTAGAACTGAAGAATCGCATCGTCATGGCTCCCATGACGCGAAGCCGAGCCGATGCGCAGGCCGTGCCGACGGCGGAGATGGTCGAATACTACCGACAGCGGGCCAGCGCCGGCCTGATAGTTGCGGAGGGCACGGCGCCGTCTGCTAATGGATTGGGCTACTGCCGTACCCCTGCAATCTACAGCGCCGAGCAGATTTATGCCTGGAAGGCGGTTACCCAGGCCGTGCATGGCGCCGGCGGAACCATCGTGTTGCAGCTCATGCATGTCGGTCGCGCCGCCAGCGTTCACAACAAGCCGCAGGGCGCCGAGACGGTCGCGCCGTCGGCGTTACGTGCCCGCACCCAGCTGTTCAGCGACGCCGTCGGCCTGGTCGACTCGGACGAACCACGTGCCCTCGCCCTGGAGGAGATCGCTGGCGTAGTCGAGGAATATCGTCGTGCCGCGTTGAATGCCCGCGAAGCTGGCTTCGATGGCGTCGAGCTGCACTGCACCAGTGGTTATTTGCCGATGCAGTTCATGGCCTCGGGCAGCAATTTGCGCACCGACGCCTACGGCGGCAGTGCCGCGAATCGCGTGCGTTTCCCGGCCGAAGTCCTCGCGGCCATGGCCAAGGCCATCGGCCCAGGGCGCGTGGGGTTCCGCATGTGTCCGGGAAACGAATACAACGACATTAGCGACGCCGATCCGGCCGGCACTGCGGCCGCACTCTGCTCTGCGGTGGAGCCACTGGGGCTGGCCTACCTGCACATCATGCGCTCGCCCTTGCCCGGTCTGGATGCATTCGATCTGGCCCATCGTCACTGCAGCAGCGGGCTGATCCTCAATGATGGCTTTGACGGCGCCTCGGCGGCCGCCGCCCTGGAAGCAGGGCAGGGCGAAGCGGTGTCTTTCGCCCGCCACTTCATCGGCAATCCCGATTTGGTAGAGCGCTTGCGCCATGGCCGCCCGTTGGCCAGCTTCGACCGCAAAACCCTCTACACACCGGGGGCGCGTGGATATTCGGACTACCCGAACTGGGTGGGAGTACCAGCATGAACGACTTCAATGCAGCGGGCGAATTGGCCCTTGTCGAGGGGCTTAAGGTGTCGCGGGAGCACACCCAGACCCTGCTCGATCGCCGCTCCGCGGCTGCGGCCCAGATAAAGCCACTCGATCATTACACAATCGCCGATCGCCTTGAGCATCAGGCGCGACAGTTCGGCACTCGCCCCTTTCTGATCTACCGCGAGCAGACGTTGAGCTACGCCGAGGTCGATGCACGGGCCAACCAGTTGGCTCATGTCTTTAGCGCTCGCGGTTTGCGCGCGGGTGACGTCTGCGCCATCGCCATGGAAAACCGCCCGGAGTTCTTCAGCTGCTGGTTCGGCCTGGTCAAGCTCGGGGCTGTGGTGGCCTTTATCAATACCCAGGTAAGCGGTCGGCCCCTGGTGCATGCCCTGGAGTCCACGGGCGCCAAGGCCCTGGTGCTGGGGGAGGAATGCCTGGCCAATGCGCTCGCAACAGAAAACTTGCCGGACCTGCCCTGCTGGTTGATGCCCGATGCGGAGAATCCCTTTGACGCAGCGCTTCCCGCTTGGGTTGATATCGGCTTTGCCGAGCAGCTGACAGCGGCGCCGCGCACCGCCTTTCCTCGGGAGTCGCGCAGTGAGCTGGTGGCGCAAGACACCACCCTGCTGATCTTTACCTCCGGCACCACCGGGCTGCCGAAAGCCGCTCGCTACAGTCACATGCGCTGGATGACCTCCGGTGACGTGATGGCCGTTACGCTCGAGGCCAACCCGGAAGATGTCTTTTACTGCTGTCTGCCTCTCTACCATGGCGCGGCCGCCACCTCGGTCACCTCCACTGCGCTGCGCGCAGGCGCGAGTATCGTGGTGCGGCGCAAGTTCAGCGTGCGCGAGTTCTGGAAGGATGTGCGTCGCCACCAGATCACGGTGTTCCAGTACATCGGGGAAATTTGTCGCTATCTGCTCAACCAGCCGGCTCAACCCGACGACCGGCAACACAGCTTGCGCTGCATGCTCGGTGCCGGATTGACCCCGGAGTCCTGGCAGCGTTGGGTCGAGCGCTTCGGTGCGGTGCAGATATTCGAGGGTTGGGGGGCGACAGAGGCCAATACCAACCTGCTCAACGTCGACAACCATGTGGGCTCCTGTGGCCGAGTGCCGTTCTGGGAGAAGACCAACTTTCGCCTGGTGCGTTACGACATCGAGAGCGATAGCCATCCGCGCGACGAGCAGGGGTTCTACCAGCGCTGCGAGCCCGGCGAAGTCGGTGAGGCCATGGGCCTGATCATCAACCACCCGGAATTCGGCGGCGGGCGTTTCGAGGGTTATACATCGGACGCCGCAACCGAAAGCAAGATTCGTCGCAACGTCTTCGTCGCGGGCGACGCTTACTGGAGCTCCGGCGATCTGCTGCGCTATGACGAAGATGGCTATTTCTACTTCGTCGACCGCATCGGTGACACCTTCCGCTGGAAGAGCGAGAACGTCTCGACCCAAGAAGTGGCCGACGCACTGGGCGATTTTCCGGGTCTGGAGCTGATCAACATCTATGGCGTGCAGGTGCCGCAGCAGGAAGGGCGCGCCGGCATGGCGGCGGTGTTGATGCAGCCAGGGCAGAGCTTCGATCCGGAGGCCTTCTACGCCCTGACAGAGGCCCGGTTACCGCGTTATGCCGCGCCGGTCTTCGTCAGGGTCTCGTCCGCGGCCGACATGACGAGCACCTTCAAGCTGCGCAAGGTCGATTTGCAAAGACAGGGCTATGCGCCTGACGCCTTCGAGGATCCCCTCTACGTTCGCGACGAGGCCTCGCGCAGCTATCAGCCGTATTCGGCGGAAGCGCTGGCACGGACCGGCCTGCCGCCGTTTGCAGGTGATGACCGTGGGTGAAATAGACGCCCAGGGGCACGAATGGCGCACTGGGCTTAGATATCCCTGGCTGCAGCCGCCAGCGAACGGTGAGGTCGAGGAGGTGGCGCCGGGGGTGCTCTGGCTGCGCATGCCGCTGCCCTTCGCCCTTGACCACATCAACCTTTATCTGCTGCGCCATGAAGATGGTTGGGTGGTGGTCGACACAGGCCTGAACAACGCCGAGACGCGGACGATATGGGAGCAGGTGCTCCCACAGGCATGCGAAGGACTGCCATTGCGCGCGGTGATCTGCACGCATTATCACTCGGACCATGCCGGGGTGCTCGGCTGGCTGTCTGAGCGCTTTCGCTGTCCAGTGTTTATGACCGCGAGTGAGTTCCAGTGGATGCACCTTGGCGCTCCGCGCGACCCCCGGCCGAGTTGGGCGCTACGCGACTTCTACCAGAAGGCCGGTTTTAGCAGCAACCATGCCGAGGCCTTGCTGCCATTGCTCCAGGCGTCGCACTTTCGCCCGGAATTGCCCACAAGTTTTGAGCGTTTGCGCGAGGGCAGCCGCCTGAATATTGGGGGCCGCTGCTGGCAGGTGGTGGTCGGTCGCGGTCATTCGCCCGAGCACGCCTGTCTGTATTGCGAAGAGGACGGCCTGCTGATTTCCGGTGATCAGGTACTGCCGCGGATCACATCGACGGTCAGCGTGCATGTTACCGAGCCTAACGCGAATCCGCTGCGTGATTGGCTGCAATCGATCGAGCGCCTGCGTGAACTACCCGACTCGGTCCTGGTGCTGCCAGCCCATGAGCGGCCTTTCTTCAATCTGCACCGCCGCCTGGAGCAACTGCAGGCCCACCACCAGGCCCATCTGCAGACGTTGCAGGCGGCATGCCTGGCGCCACGTAGCGCCAGGGAGCTGATGACCGAACTGTTCCCCAGGGCCAAGGGGCGCTTCGACGAGCTAATGGCCCTTGGCGAAACGCTGGCGCATGCCAATTACCTGATTGCCGAAGGTGCGCTGGTGCGTGAAACAGACGGCGGTGTGCACCGCTACCAATGCGCCGGATCGGCAGAGCTAATCTGCAATCAGCTCCTCGAGTTCTGAACAGACAACCTGGATTGCAACCGAATCTGTACACAAGACCCGGCCTGATGGCCGCTACATATTAGGAGAGGCAGGATGAACAAGAACAACAACCGCCAACGCACGAATCTTGATTTGCCCAGTTTCCGGGTCGCCGCCCTGGCCGCGGCCATTGCCCTGGTATCCACTCCCGCCTGGTCGGGGGAGATGATCGAGTTCGACGACGGCACCACCATCGATTGGTCCCTGACGACCAGCTACGGTCTGGGTGTGCGTCTGGAGAACCAGGACCGGGATCTGCTGACCGCCAACGCGGATGACGGCAACCGCAACTTCGATAAGGGTGGCCTCACCACCAACAGGATCGGAGCCCTGGCCGAGATGATCGTGCGCAAGGACAACTATGGTGCCGTGGTGCGTGCCAGCACCTTCTACGACGATGTCTACCACCAGTCCAACGACCACGACTCGCCGGGGACGGTGAACAAGACCGGTCAGCACGACGAGTTCACCGGCTCCACCAAGCATTTCAGCGGCGGTCGCAGCCGCTTCCTGGATGCCTACGTCTTCAGTGGCTGGCGTTTCGACAACGGCTCCATGCTCGATATGAAGGCCGGACGCCATGTCGAGTCCTGGGGGGAGAGCCTGTTCTATCCGGGAGTCAGCGGCGCGCAGAGCCCGGTCGATGCCGTCAAGGCCACCCAGCCTGGCGTCGAGGTCAAGGAAATCTTCCTGCCGACGGGGCAGGTATCGGCGACCTACCGCTTCAATCCCAAGGTCACCTTTGGTGCCTATGTGCAGTACGAATGGAAGGGCAACGAACTGCCGCCGGTAGGCAGTTACCTGTCGACTACCGACGTGGTCGGTCCAGGCGCCGAGTTCATCTATGGCGCGGGCGGTAGCAGAATCCAGAAAAAGAGCCGTGATGAGCCCCGCGACGATGGTCAGTGGGGCGTGCAGGTGCGCTATCGGCCGGTTCCGGCGTGGGAGCTGTCGTTGTTCCACGTCAACTACCACGACAAGAACCCGGCCACCGCAATGGTCGACTACAGCATCATCCCGCTTGGTGGCGGTATGTTCGCTGGAAGGCCTGACGGCTATCGGGAGATCTTTTTCGAAGACATCAAGCTGACCGGGATGAGCGCCTCGACCAAGTTTGGCGATGTCCAGGTCGGAGCCGAGTGGTCCTACCGTGACGGTGTGCCGGTGCAGGTATTGACAGGTCTCGGGCCGACACCGGCACGGGGCAAGGGTCAGCAGTTCCAGCTTTCCGCCATCAGGCTTCTCGGTGATCGTCCCTGGGCCAGCCAGACTGTCCTGATGGGTGAGATTGTGCATGTGCGCGTCGACAGCGTGGAAGCGACCTCGGCGGCGCCGAACTTGCTGGCATTGGGCAGTAGCCTGGTGGTTCCGCAGCTGAGATCGGGTGCTCAACCGAGCGACGATTTCAAATACAAGACCGCCACAGGCTGGAAAACCGAATCGGCTACCCACTACACCGTCGGCGCCAACTTCAGCTACCCGGGCGTATTTGAGGGCTGGGACCTAGATGTACCGGTGCGTTTCTCCCATGCGGTACAGGGTGCGGCGCCGATGGTCGGCAGCTTCTCTGGTGTACAGGGCGATCGACGCTTCAGTGTCGGCACCACGTTCAAGTACCTGGGCAACTTCGAAGTGGCGCTGAACTACGTCGGCTTCCTTGGCGAAGCGGACCCGGTCAAGCGTCAACTGGCTGACCGCGACTACGCAACCTTGGCGATGAAGTACACCTTCTGATCGAGCGGTTGAGCGTTTGGCAGGGGAGTCCCAGGGCTCTCCTGCTTCTTTTTATCGGCCGCGGGGCAAGTGTCGACATCCAGGTGAGGGTCCAAAGGGGGCCTCGCTCGACATTGCCATGACAGCTAACTAGTTGGTTTGAACGATTGCCGGGCAGCCCTTGTATGGCATGTTCGGGCTACGACAGAAACCAGTAGAAATTGCCTGCAAGTGGGGAACCCATGGGACTCAAAGGTAATGCGGCGATCATAGGCGCCGCCCAGTATAAGCCGGAAAAATACGCCACAGCGCCGCGAATGTTCCACCTGGAGCAGGTTGCCGATCTGGCAGCCCAGGCGCTGCAGGATGCCGGTCTGAGCGCCGCGGATCTCGATGGTCTGGTGATCAACGGTCCGCAATTCCATGAAGCATCGGTGTTCGTGCCAGCGATGGCCGCCGAATACCTGGGGCTGAAGCTGAATTTCGCTGAGGTGGTCGACCTGGGCGGTTGTACCGCGGTCGGCATGGTCTGGCGCGCTGCCGCCGCCATCGAACTGGGGCTGTGTCAGGCGGTTCTATGCGTGTTGCCGGCGCGTATGGCACCTTTGGGGCCGGACGAGGACCCCAGCTGGATGGCTCGCGCCATGCGCTTCGGCGGCCACAGCACGGCCTTCGGCGCACCGGAGGCGGAGTTCGATCTGCCCTACGGGCACATGGGGCAGAACACCGGCTACGCTATGATTGCCCAGCGTTACGCCGCGCAGTACGGCTATGACCCGGTGGCCATGGCGAAGATCGCCGTGGATCAACGCACCAACGCCCAGGCCAATCCCCAGGCCATGTTCTATGGCCAGCCGTTGACCATCGAGCAGGTGCTGGCCAGCAAGATGGTTGCCGATCCCCTGCACGTGCTGGAGATTGTCATGCCGGTGGCCGGCGGCGCAGCGCTGATCATTGCCTCGAAGGAGGTCGCCGAGCGTGCGCGCAAGCGTCCTGCCTATATCACCGGCTTCGGCGAGCACCTGGCGTTCAAATCTCCGTCTTACGCCGAGGACATGATCCATACCCCGATCGGTCCTGCTTCCAAGCGAGCCTTCGACATGGCCGGGCTGAAACCGAGCGAGATGGATGCCGCGCAGATCTACGACTGCTACACCATCACCGCGCTGCTGACCCTGGAGGATGCCGGTTTCTGCGGCAAGGGCGAAGGCATGGCGTTTGTCCGCGAGCATGATCTGACCTGGCGCGGCGACTTCCCGATGAACACCCACGGCGGCCAGTTGAGCTTCGGCCAGGCCGCCTCGGCCGGGGGCATGTCTCAAGTCATCGAGGCGGTGACGCAGATCGCCGGCGTCGCCGGTGAACGTCAACTCAAGCGCTGCAACAACGTCTACGTCTCCGGCACCGGCGGCGTGATGAGTGAGCAGGGCGCGTTGATCCTCCAGGGAGCATAAGCAGCATGTCGAACAACAAACCAATGCCGGTACAGACCGAAATCTCCGCACCATTCTGGGAGGGTCTCAAGGCCGAGCGCCTGTTGATCCAGCAGTGCAATGCCTGCGCCCACTGGGTGTTCTACCCGCGCCGACATTGCCCCAGCTGCCTGGCGCACGACTTGGCCTGGCGCGACGTCAGCGGTGGCGCCAGCCTCTACAGCTATACCGTGGCGCGGATCCCCACGTTGCCCGACTTCGCCGACGAAATGCCGCAGAAACTAGCGGTCGTCGAACTCGACGAAGGGGTACGGATCAACACCACCCTGGTGGGGCTTGAGGAAAACGAAATACGCATTGGCATGCGCTTGCAGCCGGTGTTCGCCCAGGTCGATGAGCAAGGCCAGCGCCTACTGCGCTTCACCGGTCTGGATAAGGATGTGCAAAGCCTGCAGCACGCGCCGATGAGCGGCGAACCGGCGCCTGAGGCTGCCCCGGCAGCGGATGCGCCGCGCAAGATCGCCCTGGACGACGATGCCGCCCTGCAGTCACTGGTCAGCGAAGAGTTCAGCGCATGGAGCAATCAGGTAGTGGTCGATCAGGTCCTGATCGATGCCTTCGCCGCCTTGTCCGGCGACGACTACTGGATCCACACCGACCCCGAGCGCGCCCGTAAGGAAAGTCCGTTCGGTGGCACCATCGCCCACGGCGCTCTGGTTCAGGTTCTCCAGTCTCGCATGAAGCTGGCGTTGGGCTTCGAGATCACCGGCTTCACCAACATGGTCAACTACGGCTCGGACCGCCTGCGCTTTCCTGCCCCGGTACCGGCGGGCTCACGCATTCACTCCCGGGCCCGGGTAAAAAGCGTGGAGCGACTCAAGCGCGGCACGCAACTGACCCTGGAGTTGAACATCCATGTGGTCGGTCAGGAGCGGCCCTCGGTTATCAACGAATTGGTGATCCTGTACATGTGATTGCACTTTGGTGGAGGCGACATGGATCTGCCTCTCTGGCCTTGCCCAGCTTGATTGCACTGGGCAAGGTTTTTTTTTGCCTGGCCTCGGTGTGCCATGGCCCAGCCGGGCTGGTGCCTCAGCTATCAGGCGCGAGCTCGAATCGAGGAATATGAGGTGGCTGTGTGTGCGGTCTTTTCCCATGGTCGCCGTGGAACAACACCGACAAGGGGCGACTTTCATGACGAGTCGATGGCGTGGGCGAGGCGGTAAATGCCGCGGTCAAGACTGAGTACCTGAAGGGGGCAAGCGACATGGCGCAGACCTTGACGGGGGGCGGGCTAAGTGGCAGTGGCGCGTGACGCCGGGCGTATGCGCAGCATCGTCCGGGCTGCAGCGCGAGCACTGGCGTAGGCCGGTTGCGATGTCGTGTTGGTGGGCTCGGGCCGCCCCGTGCAACCTATCCCGAAGGTAAGCGCGAGGCGGATTAGAGCGCGATATCGATTCAGTGGCGCCGCAGCATCAAGTCAGCTGCGGGTATTCGCCTCCTTGGGCATGCCCAGGGCGCGTTCGGCAATGATGTTGCGCTGGATCTCGTTACTGCCGCCGTAGATGGTGTCGGCGCGGGTGAAGAGAAACAGCGACTGCAGACGCGTCAACTGGTAAGGCGTGCCGTCGATAACTTCACCGGTGCTGCCGAGCACATCCATGGCCAGCTTGCCGAGTTCGCGGTGCCAGTTGGACCAGGCCAGTTTATAGATCATCGCCTCGCGGCGCAGGCCGCCATCCTGGGTTCCGGAGAGCATGCGCAGCGAGTTGTAGCGCAGTACCTTGAGGCCGGACCAAGCCTGGGCGATGCGTTGCCGCATGATAGGGTCCTGGGCGGTGCCATTGGCCCTGGCGACGCGGATGACTTCGTCAAGCTCGTTCTGAAACTGCATCTGCTGGCCGAGTGTAGATACACCACGCTCGAAACCGAGCAGGGCCATGGCGATCTTCCAGCCGTCCCCCGGCTGACCAATCAGGTTGTCGGCGGCGGTTTGCGCCTGATCGAAAAACACCTCGTTGAACTCCGAGGTTCCGGTCAGCTGCTGGATTGGCTGCACGCGTATGTTGGCCTGGTCCATCGGCACCAATAGAAATGACAGGCCGCGATGTCCCGTACTTCCGGGCTCGGTACGCGCTAGCACGAAACACCAGTCCGACTCGTGAGCCATGGAGGTCCAGACTTTCTGGCCGCTGATCGACCAGGTATCGCCGGCATCGTTGAGGGTCGCTCTAGTTCTGACACTGGCCAGATCCGAGCCCGCGCCGGGCTCCGAGTAGCCCTGGCACCAGAAGGCTTCACCGCGGAGGATACCCGGTAGAAAACGCTGCTGTTGTTTGGGCGTACCAAAGGCCGCGAGTGTCGGAGCGACCAAGCCCTCGCCAATGTGCCCCATGCGCCCCGGTCCGCCAGCCCGGGCGTACTCCTCATGGAAGATCACCTGCTGACTGATGCTCAGTCCGCGCCCACCATGCTCGACTGCCAAGCCGACGCCGATCCAGCCGCCGCTGGCCAGCTGACGCTCCCAGGCTTTGCGTTCCTGCGGGAACATGTGCTCGTCGCCGGGGCCGCCGCGGTAGCGCAGCTCTTCGAAATCACCACGCAGATGCTCGTTCATCCAGGTGGACACTTCCTGGCGAAACTGCTCGTCTTGCTGACTGAAACCAATCTTCATGCCTGCTCTCCCAGTATTTCGTTGGCCAGACGCTCGCGATGCAGGGTTGGCGAGCCAAGGAACTGCTCGCTGGCGCGGGCCCGTTTGAAATAGAGGTGCGGATCGTATTCCCAGGTGAAGCCGACTCCGCCGTGCAGCTGGATGGACTCCGCGGCGCAGTGGAAGAAGGCTTCGGAAGCCTGGATCTTTGTCGTCGCTGCGGCGGCCGCGAGCGAATCGCTTATGTTTGCTTCAGCGTTCGCTTCGAGGTGTTCCTGGGCCACGCAGGCGGCGTAATAGGCCGCCGAACGGGCGCATTCCAGCTGCAGCATCATGTCGGCGCAGCGGTGCTTAATGGCCTGAAAACTGGCGATGCTGCGGCCGAACTGCTGGCGTTCGCGGGTATATGCCACTGTCATATCCAGCGCTTGCTGGGCGCCGCCGACCTGTTCCGCTGCCAGGCCAATGCAGGCCAACTGCAGCGCTTCGAGTAATTGAGTGCCACATTGCCCTGGTTCGCCGATCAATTGAGTGACATCGACCTCGACGTCCTGCAATTCGATGCGCCCTAGGCGGCGTGTCTGATCCAGGGTGGGGAGGGCGGAGCGCACGACGCCAGGGGTGTCCGCAGGCAGCGTGAACAGGCTGATGCCCGAGTCGCCGCTACTGCCGCAGGTGCGCGCAGCGACGATCAGCAGCGTGGCCTGGGCGCCATCGACCACTTGCGGGTACTGGCCGTTCAGGCTGAAACCATTGGGCGTCGTTCGCGCCGTCGCCTGTACGGCGTCGGTACCCCAGCTTTCAGTGCTCGCGAAAGCCAGGGTGGCGGTGGTCGTACCGTCGGCAATCGACGGCAGCCAACGCATTTTCAGCTGTTCATTGGAGCTGAGCAGCAACGCCGGAGTCGCCAGGCAGGCAGTGGCATAGAAGGGCGAACACAGCAGATAGCGCCCCATCTGTTCCAGCAGGATGCTCAGTTCTACGAAACCCAGACCCAGTCCGCCGTACTGCTCCGGGATATGCAGGGCAGGCCAGCACATTTCCTCGGCAATCCGCTGCCAGACGCTGGCGTCGTAGCCTGCTGCGCTGCTCATGGCCAAGCGCACCGCGGTGGAGTCGGCGACCTCGGCGAGGAAGCGCTCGGCGGTCTCTTGAATCAGCAGTTGTTCCGCTGTGAAAGCAAACTCCATGGTGCCCCCTCTATTGCTCGACTGGCTAGAAACCCCAGTTTGCGGCGGGCCAGGACCTGCCTGAATCATTTAAACGGACTAGGTACCAGCGCTGACGTCATGTCCGCCTATGGCTCAGGCATGCCCTACCGGCAGCGTTTCTGGATATCTGCGCCTGCTTAGTCTCAACGGACGATGAGGGCCGGTTGAGTGATTAGCACAATGAAGGACATGAAGAATTCAGCTATCCAGGAGCAGGACATGGTCGACATTCGTGGTCTGAGCTATTTCGTTGCGCAAATCGCAAACCTCAGCGACTGGCAGAGATATGCGGAAGACGTACTCGGCATGATGGTCACTCCGGCACCAGGCGGTGGTTTGTACGTAAAGATGGATGAGCGCCCCTTTCGCATGCTGATCGTCGAGGGGACGGAACCACGCTATCTGGCGTCGGGTTGGGAACTGGGCAGTGAGAGCGCATTCAGCGCGGCGCTCAAGTCATTCGACCGTGCCGGGGTGCGCTGGGAAGCCGGCTCTGCGGTCGAAGTCGAGCAGCGCGGGGTGCAGGCCCTGGCCATTGTGCGCGACCCCTCCGGTAACCGTCATGAGCTGAGCTGGGGTCATCGATCCGACTGCCAGCCTTTCGTCTCGCCCCAGGGTGTGCCGCGCTTCGTCACCGGTGATATGGGGCTGGGTCACACCGTACTGCCGGCACCGAACTTCGAAGCCACCCTGGCCTTTGCCAAGGATGTCCTGGATTTCGAACTGTCGGACATCTTCAACTTCCGCCCCGACCCGTCGGCGCCGCCGGTGCGCATCCACTTCCTGCATTGCCGTAATGCGCGCCATCACTCGCTGGCTTTGGCCGAGTTCCCTTCGCCAACCGGTTGCGTCCACGTCATGGTGGAAGTGGATTCTATGACCGAGGTGGGGCGTGCTCATGACCGTCGCCAGGCCCATCAGGTGCCGCTCTCGGCGACCCTCGGTCAACACCTGAATGATCAGATGACCTCGTTCTACATGAAGACCCCTTCCGGCTTCGATCTGGAGTACGGCTACGGGGGTCTGCAAGTCGACTGGGCGGAGCATTCCGCCTTTGAATTCACCCGCGTGAGTTTGTGGGGCCACGACTTCTCGGTCGGCCAGCAGTAAGGAGTAAACAGATGAACAAGCAACTGACGGCGGCCGATGCCGTCGCCCAACTGCGAGATGGCATGACCATAGGCTTTGGCGGCTGGGGGCCAAGGCGCAAGCCGATGGCCATCGTCCGGGAAATTCTGCGTTCAAGCGTCAAGGATCTCACTGTGGTCGCCTATGGCGGTCCGGAGGTCGGCATGCTGTGTGCGGCAGGCAAGGTCAAGAAACTGGTCTTCGGCTTTGCCACGCTGGATGCGATCCCCCTCGAGCCTTACTACCGCAAGGCTCGCGAAGCGGGCGAGCTGGAGCTGCTGGAAGTCGATGAGGGCATGTTCCAGTGGGGCCTGCGCGCCGCCGGCATGCGCCTGCCGTTCCTGCCGACCCGCTGCGGTCTGGCGACCGACGTTGTCAAGCTGAATCCGCAACTGCGCACCGTTGCCTCCCCCTATGACGACGGCGAGGTGCTGCTGGCCATGCCGGCGCTGAGTCTGGATGTGGCCTTCCTGCACGTCAATGTCGCCGACCGCTTGGGCAATACCCTGGTGACCGGCCCGGATCCGTACTTCGATCACCTGTTCGCCCGTGCCGCGCAGCAATGCTTCGTGTCTTGCGAAAGGCTCGAGGACCAGTTGCAGCTGACTGCCGAACAAGCCCGCTTCAATACGTTCGAGCGCTACCTGGTGACCGGTGTGGTGCACGCGCCCTACGGCGCGCACCCGACCTCATGCCCTTCGGACTACGGCTGGGACATGAGCCACTTCAAGCGCTATGTCGCCAGCAGTCAGGAAGAGGGCGGTTGGCAGGCCTATGTCGACGAATTCGTGAGCCCTGGCGAACAGGCTTACCAAGACAAAAACGGCGGCGCCGAGCGCCTGGGCGCACTGCCCCTGCCGGTGTTCTGAGGAGGATGAAAAATGTCTGCTACCTGTGATTTCACCCTCGCGGAACTGATGATCGTCGCGGCCAGCGAAGCCTGGCGCGACAACGGTGAAGTGGTCGCCTCGGGGCTCGGTGTGATTCCGCGCCTGGGCGCCAGCCTGGCCAAACTCACCCATAGCCCCGAACTGTTGATGACTGACAGCGAGGCGTTTCTGGTCGAGGAGCCGATTCCTCTCGGCCCGCGCGGCGACTATGTGCCCAAGTATTCCGGTTATCTGAGCTTCGAGCGGGTATTCGAGTGTGTCTGGGGTGGCCGTCGCCACGCCATGATCGGTCCGACTCAAGTCGATCGCTGGGGCCAGACCAACCTGTCCTGCGTAGGTGACTACCAGAAGCCGAAGACCGCGATCCTCGGGGTGCGCGGCTTGCCCGGCAACAGCATCAACCACATCAACTCCTTTTTCGTGCCTAACCATAGCCCGCGGGTATTCGTTGCCGGGGAAGTGGACATGGTCTCGGGCGTCGGCTTCAAGGCCGAGCGCTGGCAGGAAGGTGTACGGCGAGATCTGATGGACATACGGCTGATCGTGACCGATCTCTGTGTCATGGACTTTGCCGGCCCGGATCGCGCCGTGCAGGTGCGCTCGCTGCACCCGGGCGTGAGTTTCGAAGAGGTTCAGGAGAAAACCGGCTTCCCGCTGCTCAAGGCCCCGGACCTGAAGGAGACCGCTCACCCGACAGCCGAGCAGCTGGCACTGATCCGCCGACTCGACCCCCATGATTTCCGTGCATCGGCGATCAAGGGCAACCCGGCCGGTATCCGCCAGGCCTGAGGCGAGGAGAAGCAGCATGAGTGACAGCGACAGCGAATTCGTCCTCCGCGAGGACAACGCGGTCTACGAGACCGATGAGCCGGTGCTCTATCAGGTGGCGGACGGCATCGCCACGGTGACCATGAACCGGCCGAGCTTCAATAACGCGCAGAACTCGCAGATGACCTATGCGCTGGACGCTGCTCTGCGCCAGGCCGTCGACGATGATGCAGTCAAGGTCATCGTCTTGCGCGGTGCCGGCAAGCACTTCTCTGCGGGCCACGACATTGGCACCCCGGGACGCGACATCAACAAGCCTTTCGAACGTGCTCACCTGTGGTGGGACCACACCAACAAACCGGGGGGCGAGCAACTCTATGCCCGCGAGCAAGAGGTGTACCTGGGCATGTGTCGGCGTTGGCGCGAACTGCCCAAGCCGACCATCGCCATGGTGCAGGGCGCGTGTATCGCCGGTGGGCTGATGCTGGCCTGGGTCTGCGACCTTATTGTGGCCAGCGATGATGCGTTCTTTCAGGACCCGGTGGTGCGCATGGGCATTCCGGGGGTGGAGTACTTTGCCCACCCCTACGAGCTGAATCCGCGCATCGCCAAGGAGTTCCTCTTCACCGGCGACCGCATGAGTGCCGAACGCGCGTATCAGATGGGCATGGTCAACCGGGTCCTGCCGCGCGACGAACTGGAGGCCGGGACCTATGCCCTGGCCGCCGGCATCGCCAAGCAGCCGCGCATGGGCCTGGCGCTGACCAAGCAGGCGATCAACCATGTCGAGGACCTGCAGGGCAAGCGCACCGCCATGGATGCGGCGTTCGCCTGGCACCACTTCGCTCATGCGCATAACGAACTGCTCTCCGGCGACAAGCTAGGCGGGTTCGACGCGAAAGGCATGGTGCGCGCGAACAAGCGAGCAGTAGGGGAGGACCAGGCATGACGCGTTGGCTTGAGACCCCGCTGACCGAACTCCTGGGATGCCGTTATCCGATCGTGCAGACCGCCATGGGCTGGGTGTCCGACGCCAACCTGGTGATCGCTACCACCAAGGCCGGCGGTTTTGGCTTTCTCGCCGGCGCGACCATTGCCGCCGATCAGCTCGAGGGCGAAATCCAGAAGGTCATTGCGGCCACCGGCGCCAGCAATTTCGGCCTGAACTTCCACATGTTCCAGGAAAATGCGGCGCAGTGCGTCGACCTGGCGATTCAGTACCGCCTGCGCGCGGTCAGCTACGGGCGAGGTCCGGATAAGCAGACCATCGCCCGCTTCAAGGCCGCCGGCGTGCTGTGCATCCCGACCGTAGGCGCGCTCAAGCATGCAATCAAGGCCGTCGAACTGGGCGCCGACATGATCACCATCCAGGGCGGCGAGGGCGGTGGTCATACCGGCGGAGTCCCCAGCTCCATCCTGCTGCCGCAAGTGCTTGCCGCGGTGAAGGTCCCGGTGATCGCCGCAGGTGGTTTCTCCACTGGACGCGGCCTGGCCAGCGCGCTGGCGGCCGGTGCGGCGGGAATCGCCATGGGCACGCGTTTCCTGATGACCAGCGACTCGCCTACGCCGCCCAGAACCCTGGAGCGTTACCTGCGGGTCGCTGACCCGCAGCGAGTGCGTGTGACCCTTGCGGTGGACGGCATGCGCCATCGGATGATCGAAAACTCGTTCATAGATCGCCTGGAACAGGCCGGGCCACTAGGCCGCCTGCGCATCGCCCTGCGCAGCGCCTGGCAATGGAAGCAGCAGACCGGCATGAGCCTGGGCCACATGCTCAAGGTTTTCTGCCAGGCCCTCAAGGAAGATCCGGGCGCAGTCTCGCAGACCGTTATGGCGGCCAACCAGCCGGTGTTGCTGCAGCGCTCCATGGTCGATGGCTTCCCCGATGAGGGCATCTTGCCCAGCGGCCAGGTCGCCGCGGCCATCGGCGAGCTGAAGAGCTGCCAGCAGGTGATCGAGGAGATCGCTACGGAGGCGGATGACTGCCTGCAGGCCTTGTTCTTGCGCCACATGCCGCTACCGACCAATTCCGACCAGCCGGCCATGCAGGATTGGCCATTGCCAACCTAGGAGCAAAGATGACAAGCGCATTTCAGATCGAAGTTGAGAATGGCATCGCCGAGTTGGTGATCGCCAAGCCGCCGGTAAATGCCCTGGACAGTCACGAGTGGCTGGCCCTGGCGCAACATATCGACGCACTGGGTGCCGATGAGGCTGTGCGGGTGATCGTCATTCGTGCCGAGGGCCGGGGTTTCTGCGCGGGCGTCGATATCAAGGAGCTGGATGCCCATCCCGAGCGAATCGTCGCGGTCAACGCCGGCAACTATGCCACCTTCAAGGCCGTGCATCGCAGCCCGGTTCCGGTCATCGCTGCGGTCCACGGCTTCGTGCTGGGTGGCGGTATCGGCATCACCGGTGCAGCCGACATCGTGCTCGCTTCCGAGTGCGCGACCTTCGCCTTGCCGGAAGTAGATCGTGGCGCCATGGGTGGCGGCGCACACCTGCAGCGCCTGTTTCCGGTTCAGAAGGTGCGCTACCTGTTCTTCACCGGGGAAAAGATCGGCGCCCCTGAGGCGGCCCAGTACGGATTCATCGAGCGGGTGGTACCGCGCGAGCAGCTGCGCGAAACCGCGCTGGAGATCGCCGCCAAGATCGCGGCCAAGAGTCCGTCGATGATCCGCATCGCCAAAGAAGCCCTGAACGGCATCGAGGACGGCAACCTGGAAGACAAGTATCGCTGGGAGCAGGGCTTCACGCTGCAGGCCTACACCAGCCCGGATTCGGCGGAAACCCGTCGGGCGTTCGTCGAAAAACGCGACGCGAAGTTCTGAGGAATTACCATGGAACTGACCTATACCCCCAAGCAACAGGCCTTCCGTCAGGAAGTGCGGGCCTGGCTGGCCGCCAACCTGCCATCCGAGCCGCTGGCCAACTACGACACCCGTGAGGGCTTCGAGCAGCACCGCGCCTGGGAGGCGAAGCTGTTCGACAGTCGCCTGTCGATGGTGATGTGGCCGACCGAACTGGGCGGCCGCGGCTGCGACCTGATCGAGTGGCTGATCTTCGAGGAGGAGTACTACGGCGCCGGTGCACCGATGCGGGTGAACCAGAACGGCCAGTTGCTGCTCGGCTCGACTCTGATGGAGTTCGGTACCCAGGAGCAGAAGCAGCGTTTTCTGCCGCGCATGGCGGCCAGCACCGATATGTGGGCCCAAGGCTGGTCCGAGCCGAATGCCGGATCGGACATGGCGGCGATCACCAGCAAGGCGCGCCGTGAGGGTGACCATTACGTGATCAACGGCCAGAAGACCTGGTCGACCCGGGCCATTTTCGCCGACTGGCTGTTTGGCCTGTTCCGCAGTGACCCAGCCTCCAGCCGCCACCATGGCCTGTCGTTCTTGTTGGTGCCGCTGGATGCGCCGGGCGTGACCATTCGCCCGATCAAGGCGCTGAACGGCAAGGATGCCTTCGCCGAGGTGTTCTTCGACGACGTTCGCGTACCGGTGGAAAACCGCATCGGTGATGAGGGCCAAGGCTGGCATGTGGCGATGGCCACCGCCGGCTTCGAGCGCGGCTTGCTGCTGCGCTCACCGGCACGCTTCCAGGCCACCGCACGCCGGCTGGTGGAGCTGTACAAGGCCAATCGAGACAGCGCGGATCGCGATCCGAGTATCCGCGATGCGGTGATCGACGCCTGGAGCGGGGCCGAAGCCTATGCGCTGTCTGCCTATCACACGGTCGGTCGACTCAGCCGGGGCGCGCAGATCGGTGCCGAATCCAGTACCAACAAGATCGTCTGGTCGGAGCTGGATCTGAAGATGCACGAAACCGCGATGCGCATCCTCGGTGCGCGTGGCGAGCTGCTGGCCAGCGCACCGGCAGCCGGAGACGCGGCGGGTTGGCTGGAGGGTTTCCTGTTCGCCCAGGCCGGTCCGATCTACGCCGGTACCAACGAAATTCAGCGCAACATCATCGCCGAGCGCATGCTCGGCCTGCCGAAGTAAGGAGCGGGCCATGGATTTCACTTTTACCGATGACCAGCTCACCTTCCGTGAGGCCATCAGTCGCTTCCTGATGACCGAGGCCGCGCCGGAGATGCTTCGCGAGATTTGGGAAACCGATGCCGGGCGCTCGCCCGAGCTGCGCAACAAGATTGCCGAGCAGGGGCTGACCGCGCTGTCGGTACCGGAAGAGTTCGGCGGACTGGGCATGGATGACATCGCCTGGGCGCTGATGACCCAGGAGCTGGGCTACTACGCCATTCCCGACTCCATGGCTGATACCGCATATGTGGGCGCCGGCCTGCTCAACGGCTTGCCGGTCGAGAGCCAGGCGCGGCAAACCTGGCTGCCGCGCATAGCCGACGGCAGCCTGAGGCTGGCGATTGGCCATCCGGTTAACCCGCTGGTCAGCGATGCGGCAGTCTCCGAATTGCTGTTGCTGGCCCATGGCGACGAGGTGCATGCGCTGACGCGTGATCAGGTCGATGTGGAGGCTAATCCGAGTATCGACTCCTCGCGCCGCCTGGGCCGAGTCAGCTGGACGCCCCGCCCGGAAACCTTGCTGGCCAGCGGCGAGCGGGGCCAGGCGCTGTGGGCCGAAACGCTGAACCGTGGCGCCCTGTCGGTGGCCGGGCAGCTGCTGGGACTGGCCCAGCGGATGCTGGATCTGTCGGTGGACTATGTCGCCCAGCGTAAGCAGTTCGGCAAGCCGATCGGCAGCTTTCAGGCAGTCAAACACCACTTGGCAGATGTCGCCACCAAGATCGAGTTTGCCAAGCCGGTGCTCTACCGCGCCGCTCACGCGTTGGCCAAGGGCGAGCGACGCGTGGATCTGTACGTGTCCCAAGCGAAGCTGGCCTGCAGTGAAGCCAGCTGGTTGGCCGCGCGCCATGGCATTCAAGTGCATGGTGCCATGGGTTACACCTGGGAGGTCGACCTGCAGATGTTCATGAAGCGCGCCTGGTCCCTGGATGCCTCCTGGGGTGATCGAGCCCTGCACAAGTCCCGTGTCGCTGCCTATGTGCTCGGCGACGGCGCGCAACTCGGTCCTGGCCATACCTTCGAGGAGTAACCCATGCCCCAAGCTTATATTGTCGACGCCCTGCGCAGCCCCACTGGCAAGCGCAAGGGCAGCCTGGCCCATGTCCACGCCATCGACCTGGGTGCCCATGTCCTGAAGGCGCTGGTCGAACGCAATGCCATTCCGGCGGAAGACTACGATGACGTGATCTTCGGCTGTGTCGATACCATTGGCTCGCAGGCCGGCGACATCGCTCGCACCAGCTGGTTGGCAGCCGGTCTGCCGTTGACCGTTCCCGGTACCACGGTGGACCGCCAGTGCGGCTCCTCGCAGCAGGCCGTGCATTTCGCCGCCCAGGCGGTGATGAGCGGTATGCAGGACGTAGTGGCCGTGGGTGGTGTGCAGACCATGACCCAGATCCCGATTTCCTCGGCGATGCTGGCGGGCCAGCCGCTTGGCTTCGCCGATCCGTTTTCCGGCAGCAAGGGCTGGCAGGCACGCTTCGGGGATCAGCCGGTCAACCAGTTCTACGCAGCGCAGCGCATTGCCGATCACTGGCAGCTCAGCCGCGAGCAGATGGAAGCCTTTGCCCTGCAAAGCCATCAGCGCGCCCTGGCGGCCATCGAACAGGGCCGCTTCGCCCGCGAGATCGTTGCCTGCGAAGGCCTGGATTTCGACGAAACGCCGCGGGTAACCAGCCTGGAGAAAATGGCCAGCCTGGAAGCGGTAGGTAGCGAGTACCCGTCGATCACCGCCGCCGTCTCGAGCCAGACCTGTGACGCTTCGGCCGCCTTGCTGGTGGTCTCGGAGGCGGCGCTGAAACGCTACAACCTGACGCCGCGGGCGCGCATTCATCACCTCTCGGTGCTGGGCGACGATCCGATCTGGCATCTCACCGCCCCCATTGCGGCCACCCGCGCGGCGCTGAAGAAGGCCGGCATGCGCATGGACGAGATCGACCTGGTGGAGATCAACGAAGCCTTCGCCTCGGTGGTCATGGCCTGGGCCAAGGAGCTGGACTATGACCCGGCCAGGACCAACGTCAATGGCGGCGCCATCGCGCTCGGCCACCCCCTGGGCGCCACCGGCGCCCGCTTGATGACCACCTTGCTCCACGAGCTCGAGCGCACGGGCGGTCGTTATGGCCTGCAGACGATGTGCGAAGGCGGCGGGCAGGCCAACGTCAGCATCATCGAGCGCTTGTAGAGCCTGTGCCCGCTCTGGCGTAACCAGCGCCGGAGCGGGGCGTCGGCGTGCAGACAAGCAGAAGCATTGAGCAGGCGAGCCCTTTGCTCGCCGCTAACCAGATCAGGAGACTACAGATGGCTATATGTTCGGGACGCACCGTGATCATCACCGGCGCTGGCGGCGGGCTAGGTCGCGCCTACGCGCTGGCCTTCGCGGCCGAGGGTGCCAACGTGGTGGTCAACGACATTCGTCAGGCCGCAGCCGAAGAGGTGGCCCGCGAAATTCGCGCGGCCGGTGGTCAGGCGATCGCCAACTCCGATGACATCACCAAACTGCAAAGCGCGCAGCGCATCGTCGACGCCGCGCTGGAGGTATTCGGCGAGGTGCATGTGTTGGTCAACAACGCCGGTGTGCTGCGCGATCGCATGTTCATCAGCCTCAGCGAAGAGGACTGGGACACGGTGATGAACGTGCACCTCAAGGGGCACTATTGCCTGGCCAATATTCTCGGCCGCCGCTGGCGCGACCTGGCCAAGGTCGGCACTCCGGTGGACGCACGCATTATCAACACCAGCTCCGGCGCCGGCCTGCAGGGCTCTATCGGGCAGTCGAACTATTCGGCGGCCAAGGGCGGCATCGCTTCGCTGACCCTGGTCCAGGCGGCAGAGCTGGCCCGCTACGGTGTGACCGCCAACGCTCTGGCCCCCGCAGCCCGGACCTCGATGACCGAGAACGCAATGCCCGATGTGGTCAAGAAGCCTGAAGATGACAGCTTCGATGCCTGGGCACCGGAGAACGTGGCGCCCTTGGTGGTTTGGCTGGGCAGCAGTCAGTCCAAGCATGTCAGCGGCCAGGTGTTCGAAAGTCAGGGTGGGCGTATCTCCCTGGGCGACGGCTGGCGCACCGGTGTGACCCGTGACAAAGGGGCGCGCTGGCAAGTAGGCGAAGTCGGTGCAGCCGTCGACCAAATTCTCGCCGAAGCACCCAAGGCGCAGAAGGTCTGGGGTTCATAAGCGCCTGCTCAAGGTCCTGCTGCGCGTCGGCCATACGGCGTAGGTGACGCGCTCAGAAGCCGCTTCACTGCGTTGCACCTAACTTTCCCGAGTCCAAGCAGAAAAGGAATTACTGATGCACACAGCCAGATCACAGGGAGTTGCCCTGGTCACAGGAGCCAGCCGCGGGGTCGGGCAGGGCATCGCACAGGCATTGGGTGCTGCCGGGATGACGGTGTACGTCACGGGGCGCAGTGCGCGCGAGGGCGACAGTCGGTTTCGCGGCCAGACTCTGCATGGAACGGTATTCGACAGCGCGCAAGCGGTGACCGATGCCGGTGGGCAGGGGGTCGCGGTGCTCTGTGACCATGGCGATGATGTCCAGGTTCAGGCGCTCTTGGCACGTATCGAGCGTGAGCAAGGGCATCTGGATGTACTGGTCAACAACGCTGTCTACATCGATGACTCGCTGATCGAGCCCGGCCCATTCTGGGCCAAGCCTCTGGCGCAGGCTGACATTCTGCAAGTGGGGCTGCGCTCGGCCTATGTGGCCAGCTATTACGCCGCACCGTTGCTGCTCAAGGCTCAGCAGGGCCTGATTGCCTTTACCTCCTCCTACGGCGCCGGTTGCTACATGCACGGCCCAGCTTACGGTGCGCAGAAGGCGGGTTGCGACAAGATGGCTTATGACATGGCGGTCGATTTCGAAGGCATGGGCGTGGCCGTCGTCTCGTTGTGGCTGGGTGTGCAACGGACCCAACGCACCGAACTCGCCGCCCTGCGCCGTGGTGACGCCTACGGGCGGTTCATGCAGCGCAGCGAAAGCCCGCTGTTCGTCGGGGAGGTCGTCCACGCACTTTGGCGGGACCCCGATCTACCTCGTCTGTCCGGCCAGACCCTGATCGCAGCCGAACTCGCGCAGCGTTACGGTATCCGTGACGCAGGCGATCGCCAGCCACCGTCCTGGCGCGAGATGTTGGGTGCGCCGCGGGCGGTGCATCCGGCGCGGGTCATTTGAGGCAGTAGTACAAGGGGGTAGTTATGGATCTGCAGCAGCGCATCGCCCGGCTTGAAGCATTGGAAGCCATTCGCCAGCTGAAACATCGCTATCTGAACGCCTGTGACCTCAAGGAGGTCGAGCGTATTCGGGAGTGCTTTGCCGAAGGACCGGTGGAGATCGACTACGGACCTTTAGGCTGTTTCGACAACCGCGATGATTTTATCGAGCTGTACAGCCGCCTGGCCTGCCAACCGCGCGTGATGGACAGTCACCACGGCGCCAACCCGGAAATCGACGTGCTGAGCGAGGACGAGGCGCAGGCGCGCTGGGCGCTCGGCTACTTTAATCTGGATGCGGAATCCGGCGCCACGCGCCAGTTGGGTGTCGTCTACCAGGATCGTTACCGCCGCATCGAGGGGCAGTGGAAGATCGTAGCAACGCAGTCGCGGGTTATTTCCGAGGTGTGCGGCCAGCATCAGACACAAGCCCCGGTCATCGCTTAGCCGGCCGCAAGAATAACGGTCGCCGCTGTCGCGGTTGGGTTTGCACGGTACTCCGGCAGCCTGCTCGGCTCCCGGTGAAGATATCGGCCTGTGTTTGTCGCCGGCTTCGTCCATGGTGTAGTGGCGCTGTGAATGGCGCGCGATGATTTTTGGCTCAGGTAAAAACCAGGGCCGGCGCAATGCCGGCCTTGTTCCTGCTGGCCTGAGTCCAGAGCCCCCAATCGACGCATGGCGCCGTCGCTGAAGTTCGGGGGCGGAAAATAAAGGGAAGGTCGCAGGGCCTTACCCCAAGCAAGGAGAAGCCTGTGGAGAATACCGCGCCAGGTACTCAGGTGCTGTCCGACATGAGCATGGCCGAATACGATCAGATCATTGGCCAGATATACGATTCGGCGTTCGATACCCGGCGGTTAGTCTTGGCACTGCGCCAGATACGCCGTCTATTCAAAGCCAACTTTGTGGCCTTGATCTTGCGGTCGCCGGACGAGGGGCACATTTCGCCCATGATCGTCGCCGGGAATGTCGATGGCGAGGGCGAAATCACCGACTACACCTACTATCACGACAGCGAGCCCTTTTGCAGCCTGCCCATCGATCAGGTATTCACTATAGAAGATATCATGAGCGAGTCCGAGTGGACGCGAACGGCCTATTACCTGTTCAACTGTTGTCCCTATGACGCCTATCACCTGCTGGGTGTCGATATCTCGACCCCGGACGGAGGCAAACTGCGTTTTCGTATCAGCCGTCCCGAGAGCGATCCGAAGTTTTCCGCTTCCGCGCGGGCCATGTGCAAAGCGCTGGTCCCGCACTTGCGCCGCGCCCTGCACATGCATTTCTTTCTGGATCGCAGCGAGTCGCTGGGCAATCTGTATTCCCAGGCCGTCAGCCGTCTGTCGGTGGCCACTTTGCTGCTCGACAAGAACGGCCGCGTGCTGCAGTTCAATCCTGTGGCTCGGGAGATTCTCGACAGCAACGACGGGGTGAAACTGGTCGGTGGCCGCCTGGAAGCCACCTATCCGAGCGATAACCGTGAGTTGCAGCGCCTGGTGCGCCGGGCGCTTTCCCGCCATGGCCAGGATGGTACGAGCGTGGCCGAAGCGATATCGATCTCTCGGCCTTCCGGGCGGGTGAGTCTTGGGGTGGTGGTCGAGCCGATTCCATCTCACGAACTACTGATGGATGGCAAGGGCCAGCCAGCCGCCGTGGTGTATATCCGCGATGCGGTGGGCAAGTCGCTGGTCAGCAGCGCGATGATCAAACAACTGTATAACCTGACGCCGGCGGAAACCTGTTTGGCCCTTGAGCTGGCCAACGGTCTGTCGCTGGAAGAGGCTGCCGAGCTCCTCAATATCCGGCATAACACCGCCCGTGCGCACTTGCGTGCGATCTTTTCCAAGACAGGTGTGCGCCGGCAGACCGAGCTGGTGCGGATCATGCTCAATAGCGTGGTGGCTCTGGGAGGGTAAACCCGCCTGGCATCGCAGAAATCCCCGCGCCGCGCCTGATGTGACGCAGGCGTCGTCTGCTTCGCGCCTGAGCTCACCCGCCCCCCCCTGCGCACGGGTTATCGCATCGTCCGCGTGGACGATGTTGCCAGTCCTAGGCCCTCTCGATACTGAGTCACCGCTAGCCGATGGCGGTGTCAAACAGGGGCATAACAATAATGACACATGCGTATTTCCATCCTCCGCTAGGCACTCGTCGTAGCAATGGCCACGCCGCGGCCGCGCGGTCTGATACCTCGCCGATCCCATCAGGGCTAAACGTTATCTGTGGGCAGGCGCTGGCCGTCGATTAATAACAAGGAGAAAAGCATGCGACGTAATTACCAAATTGGTTTGTGTTTGAGCGCAGCATTAGCACTGCAAAGCTATAGCGCACTGTCCTTCGGGCAAGCACCTTCTGATCAAATTGCACGATTAGGCAAGGATCTGACTTGCGTCGGGGCGGAAAAAGCTGGAAATGCCGACGGCAGCATTCCCGAATACAGCGGGAAATGGTTGGGTGTGCCACCGGGGGTGAAATTTGACGGAACAGGCAAACATCCGGTAGATCCATACCCCGATGAGGAGCCCCTGTTTGTGATTACTGCGCAGAACATGGCGCAATACGCGAATCATCTGTCGGACGGCCAGAAGGCTCTGTTCAAGCAGTATCCGCAGACTTTTCAAATCCCGGTCTATCCCTCGCACCGCGACTTCCGTTTTTCCGACACGGTTTGCCAAGCGACTCTAGAGAACGCGTCGGTGGCCAAGCTGGTTGACGAGGGTGAGGGCGTAGTGGCACGCACCGGAGGCTTCGCTTTCCCGATTCCCCAAACGGGCATTGAACTGCTGAAAAATGCGTCGTTGTTTACTGTGCGAGCATGGACTGAAGAGCTTGTCTCTGATAATGCCTACGTCCTCGGTAGTGGCAAGATCAACTGGGGCCGTGTGCACTCGCGCAACATGGCTCCTGGGCTAGAGCCGGGGCGCATCGGCAACACCGTTGGCAATTCATCGTTTTATCTGAACGTAACCCTGTTGCCGCAACGCGACAAAGGCGAGATCAACACGGGTACAGAGTACTGGAACGACAAGCGTGAGCCGCGTCAGAGCTGGCGCTATGACCCGGGTACCCGGCGGGTTCGGCAGTCACCCGGCTATGGCTTCGATATGTCATTTCCGGGAACCGGAGGTTCGATTACTGTCGACGAGGTGCGTATTTTCAACGGCTCTGCCCAGCGCTTTGACTGGAAGATCGTCGGCAAGCGCGAGATGTACATTCCATACAACACCGCGCGGCTGCACTCCGAAAAGCTCAAGTACGCAGACATGCTGACCCCTGGGCACATGAATCCGGACAATATGCGTTACGAGCTGCACCGTGTCTGGGAGCTGGAAGGCAACCTGAAGCCGGGTTATCGCCATCTATACGGCAAGCGCAAGATGTATATCGATGAGGATACCTGGTTCCCAATCATGGCCGACAACTACGATACCCGTGGTGAGTTATGGCGTACCTCGATGCTCAACTACTTCTACGCGCCTGAAGCCCAAACCTGGCAGGCGGGTGTTGGTCTCTATCATGACCTGGATGCCTCGAGCTACCTGGCTTTCAACCTGGTGAACGAGCAGCGCAATGCTTACTTCCTGAACAAGGGTGGCATGTCAGCCCGCGACTTCGGTCCTGAGGCCGCGCGGCGCTTAGGCCAGTAAGAGTCACGTGGGTCGAACTCAAGGCAATGCCTCGGCCCGTGCCGGCGAGATAACAGGGCCGATCATGCGATAGCGCTGTCTGCGCCGGCTCTCGGTCAACAGTTCTGGATATGACGTGCGTTGTTGATTCGTCGGCACGACGACACCCGTCGTGCGGCATGTCGAACACATTACGAACGGGTCCACGCAGGGCGCAGGCTGCGGGAGTTCATTGCGCCCCAACTGTAGCTATCACCTAACTGGAGCGGGCTAAGCCAAACGGGTGAAGCGTCGGCAGCGTCTGCTTGTTCACACTGATATGGCTACTGTAGCTCTAGGCTGCGGACATGATGCTGTACGGCTTGGAAACGCTCTACAGCAATAAAAAACAATAAGGAGAAGGGCATGTTTAGGCTAGTAAATAGTGCTTACCGGGGAGCGACCAAGCGGCGGGCTCCTTGCCTGCTGAGTCTCGCGGTGGCCATGGCCAGTGGCTCGGCAATGGCCGGGCCGACCATTGAATTGGGCGAGAACACCACCTTGGAGTCGGCACTGACGGTCAACTATACGGCGTCGATGCGGACCGCCAAGCAGGCGAGTGAATACCTCAATAATATTAACAATGACGACGGCACGCGCAATTTCAAGCGCGGCTCGATGATCAACAATCGAGTGAGCCTGTTCGGCGAACTGCTACTCAAGCATGACAACCTCGGCGCAGTGCTGCGCGGCAGCCATTTCTATGACGACGTCTACCATAATCGCAATGCCAACGATTCGCCGGAGACTGTGAACAAGGTCGGCCGGCACGACGCTTTCACCAGTGAGACCCGCCGCCTTAGCGGCAGCAAGGCGCGTCTGCTGGACGCCTATGTCTACGGCAACTTCGACGTCTTCGACGATCAGTATCTATCGGTCAAGGCGGGGCGTCATCTGCTAGCCTGGGGCGAAAGTCTGTTTTGGCCGAACATCAGCCAGGGCCAGGCGCCTGTCGATGCCACCAAGTTCAACGTGCCGGGCACCGAAGCCAAGGATGCTTACCTGCCGGTCGGGCAGGTCTCCGGATCCTGGTCGCTGAATGATGACCTGGCACTGGTCGCCTTCTACCAGTACGACTGGGAAGAAACCGAGCTCAACCCGGTGGGCGACTATTTCGGCAGCGACTTCTTCGGTCCTGGCGCAGAGTTTTTTCGTCTGAGTGCTGGAGCAATCGACACCCTGCCGGACAAGACATTCACTGGGGTTAATTTTGCCGGGGACGTCAAACCAGGCAATAGCGGTCAGTGGGGAGTGGGCTCGCGCTACCGCCTGACCGAAACCACCGAAGTCGGCTTGTTCCACTACCGTTACCATGAGCGCGTCGGCGCGCTGTTCTTCGATTTCACCGGGCAGACCCAGTATTCCTCGCTGAAAGCCATTGGCAAGCAGGCCAGCCCAGCCAGCGCACCCTCGTACAAGCTGGGTTATTTCGATGACGTCGAACTGACCGGGATCAGCTTCAGCTCCAAGCTCGGCGACGCCGTACAGTTCGCCGGAGATCTGAGCTACCGCGACGGTGCGGCAGTCTATCTGGATAACGGGGCGCCGACCCGCGGCCAGCTGCTTCAGGGCAACCTGAACGCCTTGTATATCCTCGGCCCAAGCCCGATCGCCCATCAGACCACCTTGTTGGGTGAGGTGACGCACCAGCGTATCGAGGGCGTTGATGACCTGACCATTACCGGTGGTGGCCCGGGGATAGACGGCACCTTCGATAACTTCGAGTTCGAAACCCAGACCCGCGGCTCGACGCTGCTGGGTATCGGGGCCTTTTTCGACTACCCATCGGTCTTCGACGGCTGGGACCTGACCACCAAGGCGATCTGGACCCAGAACGTCGATGGCAGTGCTTTCATGGGGATGGGACGTGATGAGAAGCGTATGACTGTAGGCGCGGACTTCAAGTACCTGGGCAACTTCCAGGTCGGAATGACCTATGTCGGTTACCTCAGTTCGCCGGACGTCGCTCAAGGTCGCACCCTGGCTGACCGCGACTACCTGTCGTTCAACGCCAAGTACACCTTCTGACCAGGCTGGCCGCGAGGCCTCGCCTGTCGATCCGGTCGTCCTCGCGCTCTTCTGATGGCGATGAGCGGTGGTTTGTTGGGGGGGGCAGCGATGCCCCCCCTGCTTACAGGGGTGTCTGGCGCTTAACGCCTGGCCCATCCGTTGGCCTTATCGATTCATTCGGCTTGGTTCATGAAGGTTTTCTTCTGCCCGTAGCCAGGCCTCAACCGTGCAACCGGTTGTGCCTGCGTTTGCGGGCCGTACCACAACTTGAACAATAAGTATGGGGCGTCGTGTCTATGAAAAAAGCTCAGCCCGTTTCTCCGTCGCCTTTTACTCCGTTGACCGTCGGCCCGCTGACTCTGAGAAATCGCTTTATCAAGGCCGCCACCAACGAAGGCATGGCGCCAGGGGGGATTCCTTCCAAGCAGCTGGTTAGGTTCCACGAGTCGATGGCCGCTGGCGGTGTGGGTATGACTACATTGGCCTATTGTGCCGTGAGCCCGGATGGCCGCACTCTGCCTGGCCAGATCGTTCTCAACGAAGAGACGCAACCCCATCTGCGCGTGCTGACTGATGCTGTGCACCAGCATGGCGCTGCCGCTTCGGCGCAGATTACTCACGGTGGCTGCTTTACCTTCATTCGCGAGCGGGCTACGCCGCGACCGTTGTCGGCCAGCGGCGGCTTCAACAAGGTCGGATTGATGAGTGGCATGTTTCGCAAGCAGGCAATGAGCGACGCCGACATGCAGCAGGTCGCCGACGAGTTTGTGCGTGGCGCGCGCTTGGCTCGTGAATCCGGCTTCGATGCGGTGGAGTTGCACATGGGGCATGGCTACCTGCTTAGCCAGTTCATTTCGCCGCTGTACAACAAGCGTCGCGACCAGTACGGCGGCAGCCTGGACAATCGCCTGCGCTTTCCTGCCCTGGTGCTGCGCCGAGTACTGGATGCCGTGGGAAAGGATCTCGCAGTAGTGTGCAAGTACAGCATCACTGAAGGCGTGCGCGGCGGCCACAAGGCCGAGGATGGTGCGGCCATCGCGCGGATCCTGGAGCGCGAGGGTGCGCATATGCTGGTATTAAGTGCGGGGATGAACGTGGAATCGATCACCACCATGTTCGGCTCCTCCTTTCCTAAGGAGAACCGGGTCAGCACCGGCAACCCGCTCATCGCCACGGCTATGTTTCTGCAACGCCTGACCGAGCCAAAGGTGGATTTCCGCGAACTGTACCTGCTCGAACACGCCCGCAAGGTGCGCGCCGCGGTGAAGTTGCCGCTGGCTTATCTGGGGGGGGTGAAGAGCCTACAAAGCATCGAACAGGTACGGGGTGAAGGTTTCGACGCTGTGGCCCTGGGACGCGTGCTGATCGCCGAGCCGGATTACGCCAACAAGCTGGCCGCCGGCGCAAGCCGCGACTCGATCTGTACCTCGTGCAACCGCTGCGTGGCGATGATGTACACCCCGGGCGGCACCTCCTGCGTACTCGGCCAACCCGGCAATGCACGGCTCAATGCCCAGCCGGCTGCAGTCACATGACATTGCCGCAGAAGAGATCCAGGTTCCCGTCCATCGGGCCCGCGCGTACCACAAGGGCATAAGCGCCAGCGCGCAGTTCACTCAACGTGACGGGGACTCGTCTCCAAAATTGCCAGGGTGGCCGCTTGGAGGCGAAGTCTGCGCTCAACGTCTGGTTCATTGCATAAGCCGGTTCCGGGCCAAGCTGCTGGCAAGAGCCGGGGTAGATATAGGTGTACAGATGGACAGGTCGTGTAGTTCCGCTCGGCACCCCACCGACGACAAACGAGATTGCTGTCTCGTTGCCGGCCGGGGTCAATGAAGCTTGGGCAATATGCCCGGCATTGTGCGCTGTAGCGGTCAGAGAGACGTCGACTATCTGTTCAGGTTTTGTGGTGCAACCTGAGGTCCACCCAACCGCTACCACCAACGCCAACCAAGATACTCCGTTCATCACAGGTCTCCTGATGTAAAGGAAGCGTTGCAGCAGTCCCCCTGTGAATTCTAGCTGATGCAGGGTCCAGGGCCTGAGCCTCGAAGAATACATGGAGTTCAGACTTGCCTGACGGTATTCGTTGCCGGTTGTCCTGTTCATCTCGAGACCAATACCCAGGCGTTTTCCCGACCCCGTCCGTTTTGACGATGTAGCCGCTGGTCCCAGGCCCTATACCTATGCCCATCCTGTTTATCATCAGAGGTCTACATCGTGAATCAAGCCCCTCCCTACGTACCGGGCCACCAGTTGCTCGCCGGAAAGTCAGTCCTCATTACCGCTGCGGCGGGTGCGGGCATCGGTTATGCGGCGGCTAAGCGCTGTGCCGAAGAAGGTTGTCGCGCGTTGATGATCTCGGATGTTCATCCGCGCCGCCTGGAGGAGGCGGTTGAACGCCTCAAGGCGGAAACCGGGCTCAAAGAGGTCTACGGCCAGCTGTGCAACGTGACCGTAGAGCAGGAAGTTCAGGCGTTGGTGGCGGCCGCCGAAGAAATCCTCGGCGGCGTCGACGTACTGATCAACAACGCCGGCCTCGGCGGCCAGAAGCGCGTCACCGAGATGACCGACGAGGAGTGGCTGCGGGTCATCGACATCACCTTGACCGGCACCTTCCGCATGACCCGGGCGATGTTGCCGCACATGGAAGCCCGTGGTCACGGCGCCATCGTCAATAACGCCTCGGTGCTCGGCTGGCGCGCGCAAAAGGAACAGGCGCACTACGCCGCGGCCAAGGCCGGGGTGATGGCGCTGACCCGCTGCAGCGCCCTGGAAGCAGCCGAGTCGGGTGTGCGCATCAATGCGGTGGCGCCGTCAATCGCCCTGCACGAGTTCCTCAAGAAAGCCTCCAGCGAAGAACTGCTGGCCAAGCTGGCGGAGAAGGAAGCCTTCGGCCGGGCGGCCGAGGTTTGGGAGGTCGCCAACGTCATGATCTTCCTCGCCAGCGACTACGCCTCCTACATGGTTGGCGAAGTGCTCCCAGTCAGTTCGCAGCAAGCCTAAGGAGACCGTTATGAGCACAGTATTTAGCAGCGCCGCACAGATGCTCGGCGCCGTCGGTCTGCAGCTTGGCTGCACCGAGTGGCTGACGATCACCCAGGAGCGGGTCAACCTGTTTGCCGAGGCCACGGGCGATCACCAATGGATTCATGTTGACCCTCAGCGCGCCGCCGAAGGCCCCTTTGGGGGGTGCATCGCCCATGGTTACCTGACGATGGCCCTGGCCAACCTGTTTATGCCGCAGCTGATGCGCATCGAGAACCTGGCCATGGGGGTCAACTACGGCAGTGATCGCGTGCGCTTTCCGGCTGCAGTCAAAGTCGGTGCGCGTGTGCGCGGGCGCGGCGAGGTGCTGCGCGCGGAGACCATCAGCGCGACGGTGCAGCTGACGGTGCGCATCAGTATAGAGATCGAGGGCGAGGAACGCCCAGGCTGTGTGGTCGACACCATCAGCCGCTACTCCTTCAACCCTATTGCCGACTGAGTGTGAACATGGACATGAATGAAGTTGTGATCGTTTCTACCGCGCGCACGGCGCTGGCCAAGTCGTTCCGTGGCTCCTTCAACGATACCGAGGCGCCTGTGCTGGGCGGCCATGTGGTGCGCGCCGTGGTCGAACGCGCCGGTATCGAGCCGGGGGCGGTGGAGGATGTGATCATGGGTGCCGCGGTGCAGCAGGGTACCCAGGCCTATAACATCGGTCGCTTGTGCGCCTATACCGGCGGCTTGCCGGACACCGTGCCGGGGATGGCCCTGGACCGTATGTGTGCATCGGGTCTGATGAGCATCGGGGTGGCGGCCAAGAGCATTCTTACCGGCGAGATGAACATCGCCATCGCCGGTGGTGTCGAGTCGCTATCGCTTACCCAGACCAAGCACAAGAATACCTACCGTGCCCAATCGGAGGCTGTGCTGGAATGCATGCCGAGCGCCTATATTCCGATGCTGGAGACCGCCGAGATCGTCTCGAGGCGCTATGACGTCAGCCGGGCCGCTCAGGACGAGTACGCCTTGCAGAGCCAGCAGCGAACCGCTGCTGCGCAACTGGCCGGTCTGTTCAAGGAGGAGATCGTACCCCTGGCCGCACGCAAGCTGTGTTTTGACAAGGAAGGCAAACCCAGCGGCCACGAAGATGTGCTGGTTGAACGAGACGAATGCAACCGCCCATCCACAAAGCTGGAAGATCTGGCTGCGCTGAAACCGGTGTGGAAGGACGGCAAGTGGATCGAACAGGGCGAGTTCATCACCGCCGGCAACGCCTCGCAGTTCTCGGATGGCGCCTCGGCCAGCCTGTTGATGAGTCGCGCCGAAGCCAAGCGTCGGGGGATTCGTCCAATCGGAATCTACCGCGGTATCGCCGTCGCCGGCTGTGCGCCGGAAGAGATGGGTATCGGGCCGGTGGTGGCCGTGCCCAAACTGCTCAAGCGTTTCGGCCTGACAGTCTCGGATATCGATCTGTGGGAGATCAATGAAGCCTTCGCGTGCCAGGTGCTGCATTGCCGCGACGCCCTGGGGATCGCCAGCGAGCGCCTGAACGTCAACGGGGGGGCCATTGCCATCGGCCATCCGTTCGGGATGTCCGGGGCGCGTATGGTCGGACACAGCTTGCTCGAGGGACGTCGCCGTGGCGCCCGGTTCGTCGTGGTGTCGATGTGCATCGGTGGCGGCATGGGCGCTGCGGGCCTGTTCGAGCTCTGCTGAGCGTGGTAACCGGCTGCATGGTTCGGGGGCTTAGGCCATATGGACGATGTGCCCAGGACTGTGCAGACGGACTATCGGGACAAGCAGCTGCGCCGAGCCTGCGTCAGGCTCGACTGCAGCAATAATGACAATAACAAGAGGATCGACAGTGTGAAGACCGTCGAACAGCCATGCCTTTCAGCTTGGAGCCGGCCATGCGTCAGCTGATTGCCTACCTGATGTGCGCCATAGTTGCGGCGGCCATCGTCTTCAGTTTCTCGCCACGCGCGCCAGAGGCGCCGCTCGCCACGCAGTCGAACTCGCAAAGACTGCAGATCAACGGCCTGCTGAACCTTGAAAAACGTCAGGTGGCAGTCGGTGAGCGCGGATCCATTCTTTACAGTGACGATGACGGCGCCAGCTGGCGTGAGGCCGTGGTTAAGCCGCAGCGTCATCTGACCCTGACCGCGCTGACGGCCCTGTCCGCGGAGCATTTGGTCGCAGTTGGCCATGATGGCTGGATCCTCTACTCACAAGATGCGGGCGCCACCTGGCAGGAGGCCAGTTATGACTCCGAGACGGGTGAGCCTCTTCTTGGCTTGTGGAGTGCCGACAGTACCCAGGTGCTGGCCTTCGGTAGTTTCGGCAAGTTCTACCAATCGACTGACGGCGGGCGAACCTGGCGGGCTCTGCCGCTGGAAGTGGACAGTGCCCACCTTAATAGCATGGACGGCGGTCGCGACGGTCGACGCATGCTGGTCGGCGAACAGGGGCTGGTGTTAAGAACCTTTGACGACGGCAAGCATTGGCAGGCCCTGACACCCTTCTACAACGGCTCGTTGTTTGGCGTGGTACGCCTGACCGAAGATCGCTGGGTGACTTATGGTATGCGCGGTCATGTGTTTGTCAGCGACGATTTCGGCGGTACCTGGGAACCCGTGGAAACCGGTCAGAAGGCTCCTCTGTACGGCCATGCACTGCTTCCGGAAAAGGCTGGCGTATTGCTGGTCGGGGCTGCAGGTTCACTGGTTCACCTGGACGCGCGTGGTCGCTATGTCAGCGCAGAACGCCTGAGCGGACTCGGTACCTTGACTTCAGCCGTCGTGATCAACGGGCGGCAGTTGCTGGTGGGTGGCGAGCAAGGGTTGAGTCAGAGTAGCAATAGCAGCATCGCTGTATTGACGAAGTAAGGGGCTAGCAATGAAGCAAGGTAAATCCTGGATAGATCGAAAAGTCGAGGCTTGTGCTGATCTGCTGATGGCCCAACGCAAATTCCTGCTGACGGTGTTTCTGTTGCTGACCCTGGGCTTGGGTTACAGCGCGACCCACACGCAACTGGATCCGGGTTTTAACAAGCAGATACCGGTGCGGCATGAGTACATGCTCAATTTCTTGAATTTCTCGCAGTACTTCACCGGAGCCAACCGCTTTCTGGTGAGCGTGCGCTGGAAAGGCGAGGGTGACATCTACAACCCGGAGTTCCTCGATACCCTGCGCAAGGTGACCGACGATGTGTTCTTTATCTCGGGTGTCAGCAGGGCCAGCGTGACCTCGCTGTTCACTGCCAATGTGCGCTACATCGAAATTACCGAAGACGGTTTCTTTGGTGACGTGGTAGTTCCCCCGCGCTTTACCGGGTCTGTCGAGGATCTGGCTCAGGTGCGCGGCAACGCCGCTCGCTCCGGACAGATTGGCCGTCTGGTTGCCAATGACCTGCGCTCGGCACTGGTGCGTGCTGACCTGCAGGACCTCGATCCGAAAACCGGCAAGCCGGTGTCCTATGTCGATGTCGCTCGGCATCTGGAGGATATCCGGGCGAAGTACGGCAGCGAAAACATCGAAATCAACATAGTGGGTTTCGCCAAGCTGGTCGGCGACGTTGTGGAAGGGCTGAACGTTGTCATCGCGTTCTTCTTCGTGGCCTTCGTGATTACAGCCCTGTTGCTCTGGGTCTATTCGCGTTCGCCGCGACTGACCGTCGTCGCGCTGTTGGTGGCCCTGCTACCGGTCGTGTGGCTGCTAGGTCTGCTGCCGCTACTGGGACTCGGTATCGATCCGATGTCCATTCTGGTGCCCTTCCTGATCTTTTCTATCGGCGTCTCCCACGCCGTGCAAATGACCAACGCCTGGAAACACGACATTCTCGGCGGTAGCGATTCGGTGCAGGCGGCGCGTACAGCCTTCTGCAAGATATTCATCCCCGGCTCGCTGGCATTGCTGATGAATGCTTTGGGCTTTGCCGTGATCATGCTGATCGATATTCCGATCGTGCATGAGCTCGGCGTGACGGCGTGCATCGGCGTCATGCTGATGATCATCACCAACAAGCTGATGTTGCCGATCATCCTCACTCATCTGACGCTGGAGCGACGCGCTCTGCAGCTCGGACCCGTGACCTCCCAGGGCAAGCATCCGCTGTGGTGGAAACTGTCGGCCCTGGCCGAGCCGCGTGCTGCGCTGTTGGTCTTCGCCGTGAGCCTGGTCCTGCTGGGTGCCGGTGCGTTCAAGGCGCGCGATCTGGCTGTCGGGGACATCGGAGCGGGCGCTCCGGAGCTGCGGGCGGACTCACGCTATAACCAGGACAACCACAATATCGTCAGCAGTTACTCAATCGGCCTCGATGTGCTGACGGTGTTTGTCGAGGCACAGGGAACGGAAGAAGCCTGTCTATCGCCGGCAGTAATGCGGGCGGTTGAGGCTTTTGATTTTCAGATGCGCAAGGTGGCTGGCGTTCAGTCGGTACAAAGCGTGGCAGGAATGGGGAAGGTGGTGATTGCCGGCAACAATGAAGGCAACCCGCGCTGGGCCGCTATTCCTGGCTCTTCCCGGGGCTTGAGCCAGGGTTCTCGCGCCTATCTGCCGGATGATGGGTTGGTTACTGACGGCTGCCAGCAGATGCAGATTCTGGTGTTCCTCACTGATCATGAGGGGGCGACACTGTCCCATGTGCTCAAGGAAGCCAAGCGTGTTATTGCCGAGGTACAGGTTCCCGAAGCCAAGTTCCTGCTGGCGGGAGGAAATGGCGGGGTGATGGCGGCCTCGAACGAGGCCGTAAAGCGTGCGGAAATTCTCATGCTGTCAGCGCTGTTCGGTTCGGTAGGGCTTTTCTGTTGGCTGACTTTTGCTTCGCTGCGTGCCGTATTGTGCATTCTGGTGCCCCTGGCCATCGTAGCGATTCTGTGCAACGCGTTGATGGCTCTGCTCGGTATCGGGCTGAAGGTCGCGACGCTCCCGGTAATGGCCCTGGGGGTTGGGGTTGGCGTGGACTATGGAATCTATCTGTATGAGCGTATTCAGCATGAGATGGCGGAGGGGGCTGATCTCCGTCAGGCCTTCTACGAAGCCATGTGCCAACGCGGCACGGCGGCAGTGTTCACCGCGTTGACCATGTCGATCGGCGTCGGTACCTGGGCCTTTGCGCCATTGAAGTTCCAGGCTGACATGGGGGTGCTGCTGTCTTTCATGTTCCTGGTCAACGTGCTGGGGGCAATTTTCCTGCTGCCAGCGCTGGCTGCCTGGTTTAACCGTGGCCGTCCATTGGTGGCGGTCAAGGCGAAACAGGTGAGCGACTCGCAGCAAACGCAGTTGGCTGCACAGAAACCTCTGGCCAAAAGTGTCGACCTTCCAAGCGTCGTGAGTTGAGCCGTCAGCGTCTACGCTGCGTGCCCCGATCTGGCAAGAGGCGGCCCGCTGTACGTTGGGCAATCTTGCCACTTGGCGCAGGCGAGGAGAGTATGCTTCTAGCTATTGGTCAACCACAGCTAGACCCATCCTGACCGAGGGTAAACAGCAGCAGGATCAGCTTATGTGGCTGATTCAGGTGAGGTGAACACGTATGGAGAAACCCACTTTGAGCGAGCAAGTTCTGCAGGGCATGGGGATGAGCCTGGGCGAATATGATCGGGTCATAGGCGAGATTTATGACGGTGCGATAGAGCCCAAGCAGATGGCGCAGACACTGCGCCATCTACGCACGCTGTACCAGGCCAACTACGTCACTTTGATCCTTAGAGTGCCCGATCAGCCTGATTTCAGTCTGATGATTGTCGCCGGGGAAATAGCCGGCGAGGGGGAAGTGACTTATCAGGTCTATCGCCAGGCCGAGACGCCGTTCACCAATCAACCGCCCGACCAGGTGTTCACCGTCGATGACGTCATGAGCCGCTCCGAATGGGATCGGTCGGCTTACTTTCAGAGCTACTGTGCACCGCAAGGCGTTTATCACGTGATGGGTGCAGATATCTCCACGCCCGATGGCGGCAAGCTGCGTTTTCGTATCACCCGGCCGAAATCTGCCCCGAACTTCTCGGCTGAAGAACGCGCGTTCTGCCAGATGCTCCTGCCTCACATACGTCGCGCTCTGCATATGCACAACTTGCTCGATCGCAGTGAATCCCTGAGCGAGTTGTATTCCCAGGCGATCAGTCGGTTGTCCGTCGCGACTATCGTGCTCGATGAAAATGGCAGCGTGCTGCGGATCAATCCTGTGGCCCAGGAAATTCTCGACGCCTCCGATGGTTTGAAGCTGGTGGGCGGTCGACTGGAGGCCACCTACCCAAGTGATAATCGTGAGCTTCAGCAGTTAATACGCAATGCTTTCGCCAAAGAAAGTCATGAGGGCGGAGGTTCAGCCGAGGCAATGTCGGTGGCGCGCCCGTCGGGCCAGGTCAGTCTCGGCTTGGTCGTAGAGACAATCCCCTCCTTGGAGTGGGCGGAGGGCAAGAGCAAGCCTGCAGCAGTTGTATACATCCGTGACGCTGTCGGTAAATCGCTGGCCAGCGAAGTCATCACCAAGCAGCTATTCAATCTGACCCGTGCTGAAACTGCATTGGCCATGGAGTTGGCCAATGGCCTCTCTTTGGAGGAGGCCGCCGAGGCGCTGAACATTCGTCGAAATACAGCCCGTGCGCACCTGCGCTCGATCTTTTCCAAAACCGGTGTGCGGCGCCAGACCGAACTGGTGCGCATCATGCTAAACAGCGTGGTCGCCTTGGGAAAGTCACCCCCCCTGGCGACGTTGGGTAATGCCGAGAAGCCAGGGTTGCAGATTGTTCCACCCGCGCGCCGAAGTGCCTAAGGGGCCGCTTAGAAGGCGCATTTCTTTGCTGCAAACGACAAGCCCCGGGCGCTATACGCGCTTGGGGCTTGTGCATTCTGGCCATGGATCATTCACCCTGATTCGAGCGCTGTGGCACACGCCATAGTCCGGGCAGACGATGCGATCGCTCGAGTCTGCTGCAAATACTTAAACCTCAATCAAATACAGTTCGATGCCGCCTGGCCAACCCTCCGCGTTCGGTGAGTCCTAGGCCGGTACTGCGAACTTGAGATTCACCTGATTAAGGAGAAGCATGATGCCAGTTACAGCTGTTACGGGTTCCGCTTCCGGAATAGGCGCCGCGGTTTGCGCAACTTTGCGTGCCGCAGGGCATCGGATTATCGGAATCGATCGCGCTGAGGCGGACGTCATCGCCGATCTGTCCAACCATGCAGGACGTCAGGCGGCTATTGCAGCTGTACTTGAGCGTAGCGGTGGGACGCTGGATGGATTGGTTTGCTGCGCCGGGGTAGGCGTAACTGCGCCCTCTAGTGGCCTTATGTTGGCGGTGAACTACTTTGGCGTCAGCGAGCTGCTCGACGGCCTGGCATCAGCCTTGGTCAATGGCTCGAGTCCTGCGGCCGTGGTCATCGGTTCGGTAGCCTCGACGATGGCCAATGCCGAGCAGCAACCAATGGTCGAGGCCATGCTGGCGGGTAACGAGAGCCAGGCCCTGGAGCTTGCCAATAGCTTGAACCAGCCGCATGTGGCATACGCCTGCTCGAAGTACGCCATTACCTGCGACGTTCGGCGGCGCGCCGTCACCTGGGGCAAACAGGGCATTCGGCTCAATGCGGTGGCGCCCGGTGCCGTTGAGACACCTTTGCACCAGGCTGCTCTCGATGACGCACGCTTCGGTCAGGCGGTTCGCCAGTTTGTCGCGCCTTTGGGGCGTGCCGGTCATTCCGAAGAGATCGCCTCACTGGTCGGGTTCTTGCTGTCGGATCAGGCCAGCTTCATTCATGGCGGCGTTTTCTTCGCTGACGGCGGCATGGACGCCATGGCGCGTCCCGCGCGCTTCTGAAGGTCTTTAGATAGGAGTGATCATGACTCAGGTGGCTTTCATTACCGGCGCCAGTCGCGGCATTGGCCGGGAAACGGCATTGGCTTTCGCTCGAGCCGGGTTCGATGTCGCAATCAGCGCACGAACCCTGGATGAGGGGGATAGCCATGCCCACTCACTGCGTAACGCCGACGGCTCAGCACTGCCCGGTAGCCTTAACGCTACCGCCGGAGAGATCCGCGCCCTCGGGCGCAAGGCGCTGGTCGTGCCTATGGACCTGCTCGACAGTGCCTCTGTCCATGCCGCTAGCGCCGCAGTATTCGCCGAGTTCGGTCGCGTCGACGTGCTGGTCAACAACGCCATCTACCAAGGCAGCGACCTGAATCTTCCATTCCTGGAGTTGCAGCCCGAAACGCTGGAACGGGTGTTCCAGGGCTATGTGCTGACCCCGTTCCTGCTCACCCGTGCCGTGGTTGCCGGCATGCTGGAGCAGGGCGGGGGCGTGGTGATCAATGTCACCTCCGGTGCCGGCGAGAGCGATCCGCCTGTGGCGGCGGGCAAGGGGGGCTGGGGCTATGCCTACGGTGCTGGTAAGGCTGCCGTTTCGCGTCTATCCGGCGTACTTGCTACGGAACTGGGCGAGTCGGGGATTCGTGCTTACACGATCAATCCTGGGGTGGTAACCACCGAAGCGCTCAAGGCCACCATCGGAGACAAGGGGGTGATTGCCTTGCGCGCCGGTTCGGCGCCGCCCGAAGTGCCGGCTGCGGTGATGCTCTGGTTGGCCACGGCAGAGCAAGCAGTCGACTACCAACGACGGACCATCGCTGCGCAGCCGTTCGCCCTGGAGCACGGCATAGTACCCGACTGGCGGCACACCTGAGTCCCTGCGGCATGCCCTGCGCGCCGCAGTTGACCCCGAGGTTACAGGAGATGCCAAGCATGAAGTCGGTCTGCCTGCTCAGCCGGCGTGCCGATCTGTCACGCATTGCCTTTCGCGATTATTACGAGAGCCAGCACTGCCTGCTGGGCATGCGGCACTTCCCGTTTCAGCGCTATGTGCGTAATCACTTGCTTTGTTCAGATCCCGAGGTCGATTTCGATTGCCTCAGCGAGTTTGAGGTCTCCGCTGGCTTTCGCAGCCAGGACGTCCTCAATTCACCGGCCGGTGTCCTTCTGCGAGCGGACGAGCAAAGGTTCATGATTCGCGAACTCATACGCCCGGCTGCGGCGGTTGAAAGCCTGCTGTTTGGCCCGCAGCGGAGCGTTGACAGCTTTGTCAGCGGCCGCCAATTGCTGCTGTTCAAGCGCGGCGACGAAGCGGTGCAAAGCTTCGCCCTGCGTCTCGCGGCCCACGGCGCGGCACTGGGCGCTGCCACCCCAGGCGTACGGCGTGTGACCTTAGATCAATTTCAGGCCTATCCCGGTATCGCGTTCGACTATGACGCCATGTTGTCCTTGTGGCTGGAGGAGGGCGTGGAGGTGGCCAAGAGCGATTGGCCAGCGGAGGTCAGCGTGCTGGTGAGTAGCCATGAAAGCTCGCCCGAACAGTTGGCTGCGCTCTACGCTGGGCCGTCGCTGGATTGATGCGGCGGCGGGCAGCTCTTGAGAACCAGTCCGATTTTCTCTAGTCCATGCGGAGGATGAGCGCGGCCTTCCTCTCGGTAAAGATGAACCGAACTGGCATTCAAGGCTATCCACCAGAGGAACAATAAGATGACCAAGCTTGCTGAAATTCCCGTCGACAATGTCCTGGCTCCACGCTTCGGTCGTGGCTGGCATTGCTTGGGCGAAGCGGTCGATTTTCGTGACGGTAAGCTGCACACACTGAATGTTTTCGGTACGCGCCTGGTGGCGTTCGCCACTTCGGCCGGCGAGATAAAGGTGCTCGATGCGCACTGCCCCCACATGGGCGCGGATCTATCCCAGGGCACCTTGGAAGGCGATCGGGTCGTTTGCCCATTTCATCACTGGCAATACGACGGCAGTGGGAAATGTGTGGAAATCCCGTACTGCAAGCGGATTCCGCCGAAGGCCAAGACTCGCGCCTGGCTGACCTGCGAAGTCAATAACCTGCTGTTCGTGTGGAACAACCCGGAAGGCAAGGCGCCGGCACCGGAGGTGGTGATTCCGCATTTGCCCGAGTTGGATAGCGATGAGTGGATGCACACCTGGCATCTGGACAAGATGATCATCGAGACCAACCCGCGTGAGCTGGTCGATAACCTGGTCGACGCCCAGCATTTCGGCCCGGTGCATGGCACTCCGACCAAGTACTTCGCCAACGTGTTCGAAGGCCACATCGCCCAGCAGATCTTCCATGGCGACTCCGAGCGCCTCGGCGGCGACCTGGTTGCCGAGTCCGCCTACTATGGTCCGGCCACCCACTTGACGCGGATGCGCGCCATGTTCGACGGCATGGAGATCCACTCCATCCTGCTCAACTGCCACGTACCGATTACCGCCAACAGCTTCGAACTGCGTTTCGGCTGCATGGTCAAGAAGGTGCCCGGCTGGAGCGACGAGCAGAACGAAGCCCTGGCCAAGGACTACGTGATGCGCAACCGCGAGTCCTTCTACCAGGACGTGGATATCTGGAGCCACAAGGTGCGGGTCAACAACCCGGTGCTGGCAGAGGGCGACGGACCGGTCTATCAGTTGCGCGAGTGGTACCAGCAGTTCTTTATGGACGAGGTCAGCGTGCCGCCAAGCATGGCCGAACGCCGCGAAATCATCACGGTCGGTCAGCGCTAGTTTGGCCTAGGGCCGGAAGGGGCGAAGACAATGAGGGGCCACAAGACCTTGTATGTCATGCTGGCGGCCAGCTTCGCCTCCACCATCGGCGGCTTGCCGTTCAATACACTTCCCGTATTGCTCGGCTCGCTGGCCGATACCTTTGGCTTCAGCACCGAGCACCTCGGCGCCCTTGGTTCTGCTTGTTTTGCCGGCTATCTGTTCGGCACCTTGCTATCAGTAGTGTGCATGGATCGCCTGAACTGGCGTTGGCTCACTCTGGGGTGTGCCGGCGGCGCGGCCTTTGTTTTGCTGGTATCGTCACAGATGCCGGGGAAAGCGCAGTTGCCGCTATGGGTATTGCTCGGATTCTTTTCAGCACTGATGACCTGCCTTGGGCTGCGCATCATGGCTGAAATGGCGGATAAGGAGCGTGCGCTTGGCTTGCGTCAAGGGATCGAACTGGCGCTGGTGGCTGTGGTGCTGTTCAGCCTGCCATCGTTGATGATCGCACGATTTCAGTACTCGGGCGCAGCGTTGTTTCTAGCCGCCATCATCCTTGTACTAAGTGCAAGTGCGTTTGTGCTGCCGCAGCGAAGTGATCTCGCCAAGCCTGCCGCAACGAACCAGTCGCTTGCTGCAAGCTTTAGGTTACCCCCCGCCGCCTACACCGCACTGATTCTTTTCTTTCTATTCGGTACGGGCCAGATCGGCTTGTGGGCGTTCCTTGAGCGGTTCGGCAATGCACTGGCCTTACAGCCGACTGAGTTGGGCATCGTTTTCGCTGTCCTGAAACTGCTCGGAGGGGCCGCGGCGCTTGTACTGGCGCTGGCCGGTACTCGCCTCAGCCTTGGTAAACCCTACCTGCTCACATTTGTAACGATCAGCGTTGGCCTGTTGCTGCTCGGCAAGGCCGAAGGGTTTCTGCCGTATGCCTTTGGCGCCTGGATTTGGGAAGTGGGGTTCACTTGGGGCTGCATCTTTCAAACCGCGGCCGTTGCCCGGTTGGACCCCTCTGGTCGCTCGATCATGTTGATTCCGGCCGCATTCGCTCTTAGCTCAATCGCCGGGCCGATGCTGGCAGGCAAGCTGATTGGGGAGGGCTTTAGCCCATTACTCTGGCTGGCCCTCGGGTGCGCAGTTATTCCTTTAATCGGATTTTCACTTCTGAAGCGCCGGCGCACTACGACCAAGCAATTGCCGAGTACGGCCGCGGCTTGATAATGCACGAAATTGACAAGGCCCTCGATGTGAAGGGGTATTTGAAGCGTCGAGGAAGTTCTCTGTTGCGGTGTTGTATCCGGCAATAGGACTCTCGACTAATGCTCTTCGGTTTTGATTGTTCCGGAAATACTTAAGGAGTTCCCGCGATGGCCGATTCACCCCTCATAGTCGAGTATCAAGGTGCTGTCGCTTACCTGCGGTTCAACCGTCCGCAGGTCCTCAACTCACTGAATTTAGAGATGGCCGGTGCCTTTCACGATGCTTGTCAAAGCGTCGCGACTGATAACGCCGTCAGGGTATTGGTTCTCTCGGGCATGGGGCGCGCCTTCATGGCGGGAGGCGATCTGCAGGCACTGCGCGACAACCCGGAGTCGGCTGCTGCCGCACTGATCGCGCCTTTGCATAAGTCGGTCCAGCTGCTCGCGGGTATGAAGGCGCCGGTGATCGCCAGCGTGCACGGTGCTGCGGCGGGAGCCGGGCTGAGCTTGATGATGGGCGCTGACCTGGCGATCGCTGCCGAAGGAACCAGGTTCAATTTTGCCTATACCGCTATCGGCGCAAGCTGTGATGGCGGTGCCTCATGGGGCTTGTCGCGCTTGCTCGGATTGCGCAAGGCCATGGAAATAGCCTTGCTTGGGGAGAGTTTTGACGCCGAGCAGGCATTGCGTATAGGTCTGCTGAATAGAGTGGTTCCTGCCGAGCAATTAATTGAGGCCACAGCCGAAATGGCGTGTCGCCTTGCCTCTTATGAGCCACATGCGCTGGCCCACCTCAAGCAGCTACTGCGTGCCGCTCCTGAAAGAAACCTTGACGCTCAATTGCGGGCTGAGGAACAGGCGTTCCTGGACTGCGCGGCGCGTCCCGAATTCAAGAAGGCCATCGATGATTTTTACGCGCGCCGGGCTTGAGTGGGGCTGCGCTTTGGGGCGCTCTACTAAGTCCACGCTGAGCTTCTGGAAGTAGTCTGTTTGGAGGAGGCGGGCAACGACCGTACTGCTTAGGCTTGAATCGAGGCTTTGCCTTATTTTGAGGCGGGGCTTCAGATGTTTATCTAACGATTATTAGATAGTGCTGAGGTCGAGCATGAAAACAAGAACAATGAAACTATTTTGTGTCGGGATTGTCTGTGTGTTTGCAAGCCTATCCTGGGTCCTGTTGTCGGTGAATGTTCCCCATCGATACGCAGTGAAGGAGAGCTGTTTTGTTAGCTCTGAAAGGTGTTATTTGCCGCCGGTCTCGCTGAGTCAGATATTGCCCTGAGTTGGTTATACAGAGGTAAGTCAATTAAGTGGCCGACGGCGGCTGCGTGCTGCCGTAACTGTCAGCAAGGCGCTTAGCTTGACTGCCTCTGGGGCAGGACAATGCTGGATTCGAGTTCAGCCTTGGCGCACCTCGCGGGTGGAACAGAGGGCAACAGCCCTCGCAAAACGCCGGTGCGGGGGCTGCCCCAGGTAGTTGGTTCGACGGCTTCGACCTAAGCCGTCAACTACTCAGTCAGTGCGCATACTTGCGCCGAGACATCGGTCAAGCTGTAGCGTCCTACGTCGTCGCGCATTACCCGGCCCACGGCGACTTGCGGATCATGGGTGAAGATGATCCGGCCATGATTGACGAGGTGGTCGAGCAGTTGTTCCTTCTCTTCGATCAGGCCTTCGGGGAAACGGTCGTAGCCCATGGTGAGGGGCAGGTGAACCCAGGGTGCTGCGGGGACCAGGTCGCCGGCGAAAACTACCGGTCCGGCGGGCATGTTGATTTCCGGCAACAGTTGTCCAGGGGTGTGGCCATCGCTCCAGTGCAGTCGCCAGTCGTCGCCGAGCAACTCGCTGCTGCTGGTTTCTTCCAGCAGATCCAGCCTTCCGCTTTCGCGCAGCAGTTTGAGCAGTTCCGGGATGTAGGAGGCGCGGTCGCGCGGGTGTGGATTGCACGCGCGCTGCCACTGGCGCTGGCCGGTGACGAAGCGGGCATTGGGGAACAACAGGCGTGGTGGCTGGTTTGCTGCCCAGGGGGCGAGCAGGCCGCCGGCGTGGTCGAAGTGCAGGTGGGTCAGGAGCACGATATCGATATCCGCGTCGCTCAGGCCCGCATTCGCAAGACTGTCGAGCAGCACATGATGCTCCTCCTGCACGCCATAGCGCGCCTTGAGTTCCGGGGAGAAGAACGCGCCGATGCCGGTCTCGATCAGGATGTTGCGTGCGTCCTCCTGTACCAGCAGGGTACGGCAGCCGAGGTCGATACGGTTCTGCTCGTCGGCCGCCATCCAGCGCTGCCAAAGGAACTTGGGGGCATTGCCGAACATGGCGCCGCCGTCGAGCTTCTGGCTGTTGCCCGCCAGGGTGGTGAGGGTTCGCATCAATGGTCCTCGATCAGGAGGTGGGCTGTAGTCGGGTCAACTGGCCCGGAGCAGGCAGGAGGGCGGCTCTCAAACGTGGCTCAGGTGCGTTCGATAGCCAGGGCCACGCCCTGACCGCCACCGACGCAGAGGGTGGCCAAGCCTTTCTTGGCGTCGCGGCGGACCATCTCATGGACCAGGCTGACCAAAACGCGGCAACCCGAAGCGCCTATCGGATGCCCCAGGGCGATGGCGCCGCCGTTGACGTTGACCTTGTCGGTATCCCAGCCCAGTTCCTTGCCGACCGCCAGGGCCTGGGCGGCGAAGGCCTCGTTGGCCTCGATCAGGTCCAGTTGCTCCAGGCTCCAACCGGCTTTATCGAGCGCCTTGCAGGTCGCGAAGACGGGGCCGATGCCCATGATTGCCGGGTCGACCCCGGCACTGGCGCTGGCCTTGATGCGCGCCAGTACGGGTAGCCCCAGGCTGGCGGCTCTTGCTGCGCTCATCAACAACACCGCGGCGGCGCCGTCGTTGAGCGTCGAGGCGTTGCCTGCCGTGACGCTGCCGTCCTTCTTGAAGGCCGGACGCAACTTGCTCAGGGCCTGTACGGTCGTACCCTGGCGCGGCTGTTCGTCGACTCTGAACTGGAGGGGAGCGGCGTTTCTCTGTGGGATCTGCACCGGGATGATCTCGGCCTCGAAGCGTCCGCACTCGATGGCCTCACAGGCGCGCTGCTGCGAGAGGGCGGCGAAGGCATCCTGCTCATCGCGTGACAGGCCGTATTGCTCGGCCAGGTTCTCGGCGGTGATGCCCATGTGGTACTGATTGAAGGCATCCCACAGGCCATCCTCGATCAGGCTGTCGACCAGCTTGCCGTGGCCCATGCGCAGACCCGAGCGCGCCTGCTCGACAACATAGGGGGCCAGACTCATGTTTTCCTGCCCCCCCGCGATGATGACCTCGGCGTCGCCGCAGCGGATCGCCTGGGCGCCGAGGATGACCGCCTTGATACCGGAGCCGCAGACCTTGTTGAGCGTCAGTGCCGGTACCGTATGGGGCAGCCCGGCCCTGATCGCTGCCTGACGGGCTGGGTTCTGTCCGGCTCCGGCGGTGAGTACCTGGCCGAGAATCACCTCATCGATCTGTTCGCCGGCAAGGCCGCTTTGCGCCAGCAGGGCACGGATCACCGTCGCCCCCAGCTCGACTGCGGGGACACGACTCAGCGTGCCCTGAAAACTGCCGATGGCGGTGCGGCTGGCACCAACTATTACCACTTCATGCATGTGGATCTCCTGGGGTAGTGGTGGCGCGGGCCCGGGCTGTGCGCCGCGGGCGACCGGGTCGCCGTTGGCTGGCATGCAGCGTCGCCGCCCTTGGCTCTCCTGGCGACGTCCACGCCTGTCGTGTGGCCTTGTTTCGGCTTCTTGCTGCCCGGGCGGAAGTGGCGGTTGCTGACGCGTGCCTGTACCCGCTAGGGCTGGAATAAAAAAGCGCGGAGCCTCGGTGTAGAACTCCGCGCAACGCTCAATCGTCAGAACTGTTCGGCTCTCAGGCCGAACAGTGGGGCGCTGCCGGCGCGGATACAGGCCTCCAGGGCCAGGGTCCGCGGCAGCAAGCGTGAGAAGTAAAAAGCCGCCGTCGCTTGTTTGGCGGTATAGAACTCATCTGCCTCGGCTTTGGCCTGTGCGACAGCCGCCATGCGTGCCCACATGTAGGCATAGGCGACATAGCCAACCAGGTGCAGGTATTCAACGGAGGCGGCGCCGACTTCGTTGGAATTGTCCTTGGCCTGCGCCAGCAGCCAGTCGCTGACGCCTTCCAGGCGCTCGGTCGCGGCCAGCAGCTCGTCGCAGAATGGCGTGCCGGAGGCGGCAAAGCTGCGGATTTCGCCGGTGAACAGATACAGCGAGGCACAGCCATTGGCCAGCACCTTGCGCCCGAGCAGGTCGAGGGCCTGGATGCCGTTGGTGCCTTCGTAGATCTGCGCGATGCGCACGTCGCGTACCAGTTGCTCCTGGCCCCATTCGCGGATGTAACCATGGCCGCCGAACACCTGCTGGCCGTGTACGCAGCTCTCGAGACCGCTGTCGGTAAAGAACGCCTTGGCCACCGGGGTCAGCAGCGCCACCAGGGCCTCGGCATTGCGTTTCTCCTCGGCGTCTTCGGCAAACTTGCTCAGGTCGAGTTGTTGCCCGACATAGCTGGCGAAGGCGCGCCCGCCCTCGGTCATGGCCTTGATGCTGAGCAGCATGCGGCGCACATCGGGATGCACGATGATCGGGTCGGCGCTCTTTTCAGGAGCCTGCGGGCCGCTCGGTGCGCGGCTTTGCAGGCGCTCACGGGCGTAGCTAACGGCGTTCTGGTAGGAAGCCTCGGCGCAGCCGATGCCCTGCAGGCCGATAGACAGGCGTTCGTAATTCATCATGGTGAACATCGCCGCGAGCCCCCGGTTGATTTCGCCGACCAGGTAGCCGCTGGCACCGTCGAAGTTCATCACGCAGGTGCTGGAGGCCTTGATGCCCATCTTGTGCTCGATTGAGCCGCAACTCACGGCGTTGCTGGCACCCAGGCTGCCATCGGCGTTGACCAGTTTCTTGGGCACCAGGAACAGCGAGATGCCCTTGGGGCCGGCCGGCGCATCCGGCAGCTTGGCCAGCACCAGATGGATGATGTTCTCGGTCAGGTCCTGTTCGCCGCCGGTGATGAAAATCTTGCTGCCGCTGATGCGGTAGCTGCCGTCGGCCTGGGGTTCGGCGCGGGTGCGGATCAGGCCCAGATCGGTGCCGGCATGGGCTTCGGTCAGGCACATGGAGCCGGCCCAGCGGCCTTCGTACATCGGCGGCAGGAAGGTACTTTTCAGTTCCTCGCTGGCATGGGCGTCGATCGCCAGGCAGGCGCCGGCGCTCAGAGCCGAGTAGAGCGCGAAACTGGAATTGGCGGCGTAGAGCATCTCCTCGAACTGCACGGCGAGCATTTTCGGCATGCCCATGCCGCCGTACTGTGGGTTGCCCGACAGGCCGACCCAGCCGCCGCCGATGTAGGTGGCATAGGCCTCCTTGAAACCGCTCGGCGTGGTGACCTGGCCATCCCGCCAGCGGGCCCCTTCTTCGTCACCGGTGCGGTTGAGCGGGGCGATCAGCTGGCCGGTGACCTTGGCGGCTTCTTCGAGAATCGCGCTGGCGGTTTCGGCATCCACGGTCTCGGCCAGGGCCGGCAGGCGTGCCCACAGGCTGGGGGCCTGGAAGACTTCATGAAGGACGAAATGCAGGTCGCGCAGGGGGGCATTGAATTCAGGCATGGCAGTCTCTTTGCGGCAGCCGCCACTGGTCAGTGGCGCAGGGATTAACGAGGGGCCCACCCGCAGGCGGGCCCGCTCAGGCTCAGTCGGCTTTAGGGTTAGGGCTGGTGGCAGCGCTGCTGGTGAAGCGCAGCAGGTGCGTGCGCTCCACCAGGATGTACAGCGCTGCTCCGGCCGCGAGGCCCCAGCCTGCGCCGTACACGGCGAGAACCACGCCCATGGTGCCGGCGATACCGCGCTCGGTGTTGTTGCTCAACTGCTCGAAGCCGACCATCAAACAGATATAACCGGTGAGCATCAGGGTCAGTGACAGAGCGATCGGCAGTACCGGTTGGAAGAAGCTCACCAGCGGCAGGACGAACAGGGCGATGAAGCCGGTGATCCAGAAGGTGCCGGCGCCGCTGTAGATCGAGTCCATGGCCTTGCGCCCGTACTTGTAGCGTTCGGCCATGGTCGCGGCAACTGCGGTCCACAGCGGTCCGGCCAGGCCAGGGTAGGGCGCGAAGAACGCGTGCAGGGCATTGCGCAACGCGGTGACAAGGTGGATGCGGTCGATGTTGTTGTCGATCTTCTCGTCGGTACGCAGTTCATCGGCGCGCTGCATCAGCGACTGGCCGACGATGATGTCGCCAAAGGCAATGATGTAGGCGATCACCGCGGTCGGTACGGCCAGCAGGAAGACTTCCAGATCGGGGAAGCCGACGGTGAACGGCAGGTAGTTCCACATCTCGCCGAATGCCGGGGCGGTGATGCCGAAGCGGATGTCCGGCATCTTGTATTCACCGACCGCGATGCCGATGAAGATCGCGAGCAACATGCCTGGGACCATGCCGTAGTTGACGATTTTGCGCGCCATCGGCAGTCGCTCGGTGAGTCCCTTGAACGACACCGAGAACATCAGGTACAGGCAGATCAGGGTGCCCAACACCAGGGAGATGGGGGTGTTGGCCAGGCGCCCGCCGCTGGAGATCTCGCCCATCAGCGCGGCGATGCCGGCGCCGATGATGATGCCGCCCTTCATCGAGTTGGGGATCAGGCGCACCAGCACGCTGCCCAGGCGGGTTGCGCCGAGGAACAGGAAGATCAGAAACACCAGAAACTGCAGGGCGAACAGCGCCTGGATCGCCTGCGGGCCCGGTTCGAAGTTGCCGAGGAACAGCAGCACCACCGGGATGCCAGGCGTGATCCAGCCGGGCACCAGGGGGACGCCGAGCAGCGCCGGCAGCATGAAGCCGACGCCGCAGACCACCACGTAGGCCAGGGCGACGTCGTAGGGCAGGCCCAGGTACTTTTCCAGCAGGGGAATCATCGCCAGGCTGACCACGAACATGATCAGCGCCTGCAACATCTCCGCGGTTTCCCAGCGGTAGTGAATGAACGGCAGGCGCAGCTTGAAAGGGCCCATCTTCCAGAAGGGTTGTTCAGCACCGTCTTTGCGCTTGATCAGTTGCATCAGGATTGCCTCCGTAGGCACGGCCGTACCCCTCGGATACGTGCCGATTTCTTGTTGTTGTGAAACGGATGGTTAGCGGGCCGCCGGTATCGCAGCGGCGGCCCGGGGTTACAGCGCCTTGGCCATGTCGCGCAGGACGAACTTCTGCACCTTGCCGGTCGAGGTCTTGGGCAGCAGGGTGAAGACCACGGTGCGCGGCACCTTGAAGCCGGCCAGGTGTTCACGGCAGAAACCGATGATGTCGCTCTCGGGGGTACTCAGGTGTTCGGCCTTGAGGGTGATGAAGGCGCAGGGCGTTTCGCCCCATTTCTCGTCGGGGCGCGCGACCACTGCGGCTTCGAGCACGGCCGGGTGGCGGTAGAGCACACCTTCCACCTCGATGGTGGAAATGTTCTCGCCACCGGAAATGATGATGTCCTTGAGGCGGTCGCGGATTTCCACATAGCCGTCCGGGTGGCACACGGCCAGGTCGCCGGTGTGGAACCAGTCGCCGGCGAAGGCTTCGGCGGTGGCGGCGGGGTTCTTCAGGTATCCCTTCATCACCGTGTTGCCGCGCATGAAGACCTCACCGACCGTCTGACCATCGCGCGGCGTTGGTTCCAGCGTCTTGGGGTCCGCCACCATCAGGCCTTCAAGGGTGGCGTAGCGCACGCCCTGGCGAGACTTGATTTCAGCGCGTTGCTCCAGTGGCAGTTCATCCCATTCGGCATGCCAGGCGCACAGGGTGACCGGACCATAAACCTCGGTGAGCCCGTAGACGTGGGTGACCTTGATGCCCATTTCCTCGACGGCGCCGATCACCTTGGCCGGCGGGGCGGCGCCGGCAACCATGGCGTTGACTGGGTGATCGATGGCCGCCTTGGCCGATTCCGGCATGTTAACCAGTGCATTGAGCACGATGGGGGCGCCACACAGGTGACTGACCTGGTGTTCGCGGATCAGGTTGAGGATCTTCTGCGGGTCGACCCGGCGCAGGAACACATGCACACCGGCCATGGCGGTGATGGTCCAGGGGTAGCACCAGCCGTTGCAGTGGAACATCGGCAGGGTCCAGAGGTAGACCGGATGATTGCCCATGGCCCAGGTCATCTGGTTGCCCAGGGAGTTCAGGTAGGCCCCGCGGTGGTGGTAGACCACGCCTTTCGGGTTGCCCGTGGTGCCGGAGGTGTAGTTCAACGAAATGGCTTGCCACTCGTCCGCCGGCCATTGCCAGGCGAAGTCCGGATCGCCTTCGGCCAACAGGGCTTCGTAGTCGAGTTCGCTGACAGCCTCGCCCTCGCCGTACTCGGGGTCGTCGACGTCGATGACCAGCGGCGGCTGTTCGAGCAGAGCGACGGCCGAGCGTATGACCTGATGGAACTCTCGATCGGTGATCAGCACCTTGGCCTCGCCGTGCTGCAGCATGAAGGCGATGGCCTCGGCATCCAGGCGCACGTTGAGGGTGTTGAGCACGGCACCAATCATGGGAACACCGAAGTGTGCCTCGAGCATTGCCGGGATGTTCGGCAGCATCACGGCCACCGTGTCTCCCTTGCCGATACCGCGCCCCGCCAGCGCCGAGGCCAGACGTCGACAGCGGGCGTAGGTCTCGGCCCAGGTCCGGCGAATCGACCCATGAATCACCGCGGGGTATTGCGGGTACACACTGGCTGTGCGCTCGATAAAGCTGAGTGGGGTGAGGGCGACGTGGTTCACGGCAGCAGGGGCAAGACCCTGTTCATAGATCGACATGCTAGGCACCCGATGGCTGATTATTGGTTTTGTTTCTGACCCGCCCGGCTCGCTCGGAAAGGTCGGCTCGTTGTCAGGTGTACTTTATATACCAATAACGACTTTCTATGGAATATATACCGTAGTCGTATAGTAGAAACACTATATTATCTTCTAGTTGATAGAGAGATAAAGCCATTTTTCCTAGCCGGCGGTATGCTCTGCTCCACCTAAACGCGGAGTCCCCATGACCCATAGCCCTGTTCGCCTGGATACCTGGCTGCGCCTGCAACGTGAAGGTGTCAGCCTGGCTGCCCGCGCAGATGCGCTATGCCAGGTGTTGCTGGGTTGGCCCGAAGTGCGCCAGGCCTTCTACCTGAGCTGGCAGCCCGGCACGCAAACCTACAGTCATGAGGGAAGCGGCCAGCACCTTCCGCCCGGGCAGGGCGATCCGTTGCTGGCCAGTGATCGGCCGTTGTTCGAATGCCTGGCGACCGAGGGATGCCTCGATTTGGCGCGAGTCCGGCAACTCGACTGCTGGCTGTCCGGGCGCTTGCGGCGCGCCGCCATCGATGCGGGACAGGCGTTTTGCCTGGCACTGCAGGCGGGGCAGGACGGGGTGCTGTTGGTGGAGGTGCGCGAGGGGGTGAGCCAGGACTGGATGGGCGCGATCCAGGCACTGCTGCAGACCCTCTCCGCGCTGTCTGGCGACATGCTGCGCGGTTCGCCCCTGCTCGGCTATGACCCCCAGCCGAGTCTATTGATGGATGCCGAGGCGCGGCCGCTGGAGCTGAATGCGGCGTTGTTGAAGTTGTTGGCGCATAGCCCCCTGGGCGAGGTGCTGCGATGCCTGCCGGTGAATCACCAGGCGCTGGTTCGTGCCAGCCTCAACCAGCAGCGGGCCATCGAGGAGGTCGAGGCCAGTTTCGCTGAGCAGGTCCTGGTCTGGACCTTCATCCCTGATCCCCAGGCGCAGCGGGTGCTGGCCCGCTGTCGAGTCGCCACGAGCCAGGTGGTGGCCGAGCGCGAGGCGGCCAAGGCGCGTCGTCTGTACCGGCTGATCACTGAAAACACCACCGACCTGATATCCAGGCACACCCCGGACGGTCGCTTTCTCGATGCCTCGCCAGCCTCCTGGACGCTGCTGGGGTATTGGCCGGAGGAGTTGCGCGGGCAACTGGCCCAGGGCCTGTTCCACGCCCACGACCTGGCGCATCAGGTGCAGCGCGCGCGCGATGCGCTGGAGCAAGACGGCTACCACACCATGACCTACCGCATCCGTCACCGCGACGGCCACTACCTGTGGTTCGAGACGGCCTGCCGGGGCATACGTGAAACCTATACCGGTGCGGTGGTCGAAGTGGTCAGCGTGTCGCGTGACATCACCGCGCGGGTGCAGGCCGAGGAAAACAGACGGCGGCTGGCCGAGGTGGTCGAGGCCAATACCGACCTGGTGCTGTTCATCGACTCGCAGGCGCGTGTCACCTATCTCAACCCGGCGGCGCGCCGAGCGCTGCGGCTCGCAGAGCAGCAGCCGATCCCGTCGCTGGCCGAGATACTGCCCCGCGACGATCTGGCGCGACTGGCACGCGAGGGCTGGAGCGCCGCCGAACAGTCCGGGGTGTGGAGTGTCGACTCGCGCCTGCAGCCGTCGGCTGGCGGGGGCTCGCTGCCGGTATCGCTGGTGCTGCTGGCCCACCGTGCCGCAGGAGGCGAGCGCTACTACTCGCTGGTCGCGCGGGACATGAGCGAGCGCGAGTTGCGCGAGACGCAGCAGCGCCGGCATCAGGACGAGCTGGCCCATACCGCACGGCTGGTGACCCTTGGCGAACTGGCGTCCGGTATTGCTCACGAGATCAACCAGCCGCTGGCGGCGGTGGTCAATTATGCCTGCGCCAGTCAGCGCTATCTGCAGAGCCTGGGCGACAACCCCCAGGCCGGCGAACGCATCGGCCAGGGTTTGACGCGTATCACCGAGCACGCCAATCACGCGGCGGAGGTGATCAAACGTCTGCGGGCCTTTCTGCGCAAGGGCCAGCGGCGCATGCAGGCCCTCGATCTGGCTGAGGTGGCGCGCGGCGCGGTGCGACTCTGCGCCTGGGAGGCAACCAGCTGCCAGGTGGCGATCGAGGAGCAATTACCGGACAATCTGCCGCTGGTCTATGTCGACCGGGTATTGCTCGAGCAGGTTTTGCTCAACCTGTTGCGCAACGCCATCGAGGCCAACCGCGAGGCCCATTCCGAGCGGCCCTCACGCATCGAGCTGTCTGCCGTGGAGCAGGCCGGAGAACTGTGCATTCGCGTACAGGATCAGGGCGGCGGGGTGGCCGAGGCCGAGCTCGAGCACATATTCACCCCGTTCTACACCAGCAAGGTCGATGGGCTGGGGCTGGGACTGTCGATGAGTCGCAGCATCATCGAGGGTTTCGGCGGTTCGCTCGAGGCCCGAGCTGGCGAGGGCGGCGGCTTGTGCCTCGAGTGCCGTTTGCCGTTGGCCCGTACAGAACAACATTCGGAGTGATCGATGCCGCAACAACAGGAACAACTGGTCTATGTGGTCGACGATGATCAGGGCATGCTCGACTCCACCGTCTGGCTACTGGAGTCGGTCGGGCTCAAGGCCTTGCCCTACACCAGTGGACGGGCCTTTCTCGATGCCTGTGAGCCAGACCGCAACGCCTGCGTGCTGCTCGACGTGCGTATGCCAGGCATGGGCGGCCTGAACGTACAGGAAGAACTGCGCCAACGCGGCATCGAGCTGCCGTTGATCTTCGTCAGCGGGCACGCCGATGTGCCCATCGTGGTGCGGGCGTTCAGGGCGGGCGCGGTGGACTTCATCGAGAAGCCCTACAACGAGCAGCTGCTGCTGGACAGCGTGCAGCAGGCGTTGAGCCGGCGCGCGCCCCCCGTGCGTCACGACACCCGCTTGGCCGAGGTGCAGGCACGACTGGAAAGCCTTACTCCCCGCGAACGTGATGTCCTGTTGCCGCTGGTGCGGGGCTACACCAATCGGGAAGTGGCCGAGCAGTTGGAGATCAGCGTCAAGACGGTCGACCTGTATCGCTCGCGAGTAATGAAGCGCATGCAGGCCGAGACCCTGGCGGAACTGGTCGGCATGGCCATCGCGGCCGGACTGGTCGACCCGTTGGCGATGCGCTGACGGCATCTCGAGCAGGAATTGGGCAAGTGCCCAGTCGCCATGTGAGTCTGCTCAGTTGTTGCTCAGGCGGCATGCTCCTTGGGGGCCCCCGGGGGGCGGCGACGTTGAACCGGTCTCATTGCCGAGGACGGCGAGTGAACAGCCCTGCCAGTACCTTTGCCGACGTCCCCAGGGGAGTTCCACGCAAGCTGAGAATTCCGAGCGACATAGGCGGCAGGGGGGTAATGGACAATTGCTGCAGGCCGGCGCCAGGCAGGAGTCGCTGAGCAAGGCTGGTGGGCCGAATCCGATGTTGGCTGTTCGGCGCCTCAGCTCGATGCGTCTGGGTTAAAGCTTCACATGACACGATGTTTCTCTGCGTCTCGATGTCTTGCGTCGCCAGCCGTCGCACGAAGTGGTTGCTCAGGCTCCCCTCGATGAGGTTCAGCACCCAGTTGGCGTCTTTGAGTTCCGCCCATGTCCGAGCACCCGGCATCGGGTGGTCGCGGCGGCCAGTGGGGCGGCGTGGACGTCAGCCAACGCTTCGAAGCTCACCTCATACGGCAGATCTTCTGGGTTAGATAGGTGGTAAGAAAATGGTACGGATGGTTTGGAGTTTCTGGCAAAAGCCTCTAAAGCCTTGATCTGAGATCTTTAAGCCGTCCAATCCATCAATCGGGTCGCTACTAGCCATCTTTGAGTGGGAGCAGTTCGCGTATGCCGCCGGCTGTGTTGGGGGAAATGTGGGGGAATTGCTCCCCCAAAACATGGTGCGTCTTGCTTAATTTTGTTGCATGGATGTTCTTTTAAATCAGTAGCTTGGTTTGGTGGTCGTTGAAAATATGACGTAGATATTGGATTCGAAATCCGTTCAAATCGACCGAGCAGTTTGTCTGTGTGTTTGCAAGCCTATCCTGGGTCCTGTTGTCGGTGAATGTTCCTCATCGATACGCAGTGAAGGAGAGCTGTTTTATTAGCGCTGAAAGGTGCTATTTGCCGCCGGTCTCGCTGAGTCAAATACTGCCCTGAGGTGACAAAAGATAGGGTCAGCGGCACCATCCCGCGCAGCAGCCGGGTGGAAACCTTCCGTATTCTTGATTTTGAGGGAGCCCCTGCTCTTTGCGTCAGGAGGGCTCGCCTGCGGCACAAGGGATGAGCCGGCGGCAGCGCTGGCTCAGTGCCTGCTTAGAGATACAGCGCCACCGCCTTAACGGACCCGTCGCCCTGTCGGGGTGAGCAGGCGCGTTGGCGAGTGCGGCTGAGAAAGCCCACTTCGAATGCACGCCGTTCGATAGAGCGGGGTTGGTGGTCGCGCTCGGCGATCATCGCTGCTCGGAGCTAGCCGCTGCGAGGTTTATCGAGCGAGGTCTGAGCGAAGCTCACACCCTGGTTGAAGGTTTGCCGACGGTCCGCGAGCCAGGTGATCTCCATGCCAGGGTAGCCATCGTGCGGCGGCAATAGGGTGACGATGCCTATGTTCATGACGCGACACCTCCTCGCGCTGCGGAAAGCTGGGCTGCAGGTGTATATCGCTTCTGTCACGACGCAGTGCAAAAAAATTGCTTAATCAAACCTTTTTAGTTAAGCAAGTCTATGATTTTGAAAAGAAAATACTAGAGGTTTGTCCAATCCATCATCGGTGCCACGGAAAAGCGGCGGGACAGCGCAGGGCGCGTGATTGCTGGGTTTGAGGCTGATTCTAGAGACATCTGACTCGTCGCGTTTCCGGCTTGCTCCCGGGCGTGGCGTTCTCTATGGGCGGTGATGCAATCTGCCGCGCTTAGAGTCCGCTGTACCGTGCAGATCGGTATGAAGAAGAACGGCGTGCGAGTTTACCAAGGGCGCCAGACTTTTGCCCGTCTGCAGGTCGCGCAGGGGTGGGCCGACTGTCGTGAGACCGTGCTGAGTGAACCGGGTGCTACCGAGCGGGTGAACCGTTCCTGATGGCGCCTGCCGATCCATTGCGAACGCCAATCTCGGGTAGTTATTGCGCCTCGGCTTTGTCGGGGCGCTGGTCCAGGTGGACTCGGGGCTGCGCCGCAAAGGCATCGATCCTCAAGAGTGAAAGGATCGTCTGTTTTCGGGGCTCCCAGCCCAAAATTCGCATGAAGGTGTGGACTCGGAGTCGCCGAGGCGGCGACCTTGAACCGGCCTCATTGCCGAAGGCGGCGAGTGAACAGCCCTGCCAGTACTTTTGCCGACGTCCCCAGGGGAGTTCCGCGCAAGCTGAGGATTCCGAGCGACATAGGCGGGGGCAGGGGAGTAACGGACAGTTGCTGCAGTCCGGCACCAAACATGGGGTCGCTGAGCAGGGCTGTTGGCCCGAAGCCTATGTAGTCGGTACGTCGCATCAGTTCGAGCATGAGTGTCAGCGAGGCACAGGCCATTATGTGTTTGGGCGTGTCGATGCCGTTGGCCGACAGCCATCGCAAGAAGTGGTTGCCCATGCTTCCGTCGCTGAGGTTCAGGACCCAGTTTGCGCCCTTGAGTTCTGTCCAGGTCTGAGCGCCAGCCAACGGATGGCCGAGACGGCCGGTGGGGGCGGCGTGGACCTCGGCCAACGCTTCGAAGCTCACCTCATAAGGCAGATCTTCCGGGTTAGCCAGTGCGACCGCGAAATCGAGCCGGCCCTCCAATAGGCCCGGCAGGGCCTGGGTCAGCAGTCCTTCCTCCAGGCTCAGGGTGGCATCCGGTTGCGTGCGGCGGAATTCGGTCAGGATTGGGGGTAGGACCGTCGCGGCCACCAGCGGTGTAAGGGCGACGGCTACGCGCGCGCCGGCGCCACCGCGCAGGGCGCGGATCTCCTCTCGTGCCTTATCGAGTGTCGCATGCGCAAGGCGTGCGCGAACCAGCAACGCGTGGCCAGCGGGCGTGAAATCAATGCCTCGGTAGCTGCGCGTGAGCAACTCCGCACCGACATCTTCCTCAAGCTCCCGCAAGGCCTTCGTGAGCGCGCTCTGGCTCAGGTTCATCGCGCGCGCGGCGGCGCGGATCGAGCCGGACTCGGCGACCTGGATCAGGGCTTTGAGCTGATGGTCTTTCATGATGTAGGTGATTCCTCGTGGTTGTCACCTAGGAAAAAGTACTGCCTTCCATTGGGCACTGCAAATTCTATTATCGAGTCATGAATACATTCGATCTCTACCGACCCAATGAAGCCGCGATGAAGACATGGCGGCGAACTATTCATCAGCATCCTGAGCTGGGTTTCAGCGAGTTTGCGACCAGCCGGCTGGTGGCCGACTGTCTGGAGCAGTGGGGCTACGAGGTGCATTGCGGCATTGCGGTGACCGGTGTCGTGGGGACCTTGCGCTGGGGCGAGGGCGGGCCGCGGCTCGGCCTGCGTGCCGATATGGACGCGCTGCCGATTCAGGAGCTGACCGGCCTGCCATGGGCCAGCCAGACGCCCGGTCAGATGCATGCCTGTGGCCATGATGGTCACACCACGATGCTCCTGGGCGCCGCGCAAGTGTTCGCGCGCATGCACCGGGAAGGGCGCCTGCCGGGCAGCGGCACGTTGCACCTGATCTTTCAGCCGGCCGAAGAGCTGGGCGGCGGCGGCGGAGCACGGCGCATGCTCGATGAGGGTTTGCTCGAGCGCTTCCCATGCGACGCGGTTTTCGCGATGCACAACTACCCGGGTGTCCCGACAGGCCATTTCCGTTTTCGCGCGGGGTCCTTTATGGCCTCGTCCGATCGCGTGGTAATCCGTTTCAGCGGCAAGGGGGGGCATGGCGCTTTGCCGCACCTCGCCGTGGACCCGATGCTCCCGGCCGCCGCGACCGTACTCGCACTGCAGACCATCATCGGGCGCAACATCGAGCCGAACGACGCAGCGGTCATCAGCGTGGGACGCATCGCCGCGGGAAAAACCTACAACGTGATTCCCGAAACGGCCGAGATGGAGCTGAGCGTGCGCGCCCTGCGACCAGAAGTGCGCGATTTGCTCGAGGCGCGTATTCGCAGCCTGGTCGACGGGCAGGCTGCAGCCTTCGGCGTCAGCTGCGAAATCGATTACGAGCGCGGCTATCCGGTCCTGGTCAACAGCGTGCGGGAAACGCAGCTAGCCGCCGAGGTCGCGCGCGAACTGGTCGGCGATGCGCAAGTAGTCGATGACGCCTCGCCTTTGAGTGGGAGCGAAGACTTCGCCTTCATCCTGCAGCGGGTCCCGGGTTGCTACCTGCTCATCGGTAACGGCGACAACGGTTTCGGCGGTGGCGAGCACCTCGGCCCCTGCAGCGTGCACAACCCCCATTACGACTTCAACGACGAATGTTTGGTACCTGGCGCGGCCTTCTGGGTGGCGCTAGGCGAGCGGTTCTTCGGTGAGTGAATAGCTGTCGTCACTCGCTTTCATAACAACAAGTAAGCTCTATCGTGGAGATGACATCATGAGTAGGCAAAAAACGGCTCCCCCCAAGCACCAGGTTATTGCAGCCGTGATCGGCAACGCGTTGGAATGGTACGACTTCATCGTCTTCGGTTTCCTCGCCGTGCTGATTTCGCGCCTGTTCTTTCCCAGCGAAAGTGAATACAGCTCGCTGCTCATGGCCACGGCGACATTCGGCGTCGGCTTCTTCATGCGCCCGGTCGGCGGCATCCTGCTCGGTATCTACGCCGACCGCAGGGGGCGCAAGGCCGCGCTGCAGCTGATCATCGGCATGATGACGGTATCCATCGCGATGATCGCATTCGCCCCTCCTTATGCCGCGATCGGTGTCGCCGCGCCAATGCTCATCGTGCTCGCCCGCCTGCTGCAAGGCTTCGCCACAGGCGGTGAGTTCGCCAGTGCCACCTCCTTCCTGATCGAGAGTGCACCGGCCAATCGCCGCGGACTCTATGGCTCCTGGCAGATGTTCGGCCAGGGCCTGGCGGTGTTCTGTGGCGCCGCCATTACCGCACTGGTGACCAACGGACTAACGCCGGAGGCGCTTGACGCCTGGGGCTGGCGCATCCCCTTCATCATCGGCCTGATCATCGGCCCGGTCGGTCTGTGGATGCGCCGCCACCTGTCGGAAACCAGTGCCTTCCTCGAAGCTCGGCAGGCCCCCAAGGAAAAGCAGTCGCTCGCCCGCATGCTGCGTAATCATCTGCGCGAGGTGATTACCGTCATGGGCCTCACCGTGTGCGGCACCGTCGGCTTCTACGTGATCCTTGTCTACATGCCGACCTTCGCCAATCGGCAATTGAACTTGGCGCTGACCGACGCCTTTACCGCCCAGGTGATTGCCGTCGCCCTGATGACGCTGCTGATGCCGGTATTCGGCGCGCTGTCCGACCGGCTTGGCCGCAAAGCGCTGATCATCGCCGCGACCGCCAGTCTGCTTGTCGCCCTGTATCCCTTGTTCAGCTGGGTTCATGCGGCACCGTCCTTCGCTCGCCTGATGACCATGCAGGTCGTACTGTGCACGCTGCTGGCCGCGTACTTCGGGCCAATATCCGCGGCGATGGCCGAGCAGTTCCCCGCCGGCGTGCGTTCCACCGGTCTTGCGCTCGCCTACAACCTGGCGGTGATGATCTTCGGCGGTTTTGCCCAATTCATCGTGACCTGGCTGATCCATACCACCGGCCTGGCCATCGCGCCGGTGTTCTACGTGATGTTCGCCGCGGCCCTCGGCCTGGTGGCCGCCTTCTTCCTGGTCGATCGCACCCACGAGGCTCATCTCGCGGTGGTCGATGATGGCGGCGCGGCGAACCCCGAAGTGCAACCAACCGCTGGCGACGTGCCGACCAACCGTGTGAGCACCCAAGGCCTGTAGACGCGGGCCAACGACTAGCCGTGGCGGATGCCGGTCTTGCGACTGCCTCCTGGGTCTCGAGACCACGCACCGCCACCGAGCCCAGCGTGCCGGGTGTGCCGGACAGCAGGCCCGCCGCGATTTCAAGTCGTCCATTCGCTCGCCTGCTGCGACGGGCCCGGTAGCAACGGGGCCAGCCTGCACCGAGCATAACGAATTCGCAAAACTAACCTGTCGGAAATAACAACAATGCACCACATCCAATTGATTGGGGCGCGCCCGCTCGCGCGCCTGTTCGCCGCCCCGTGTCTGCTGATGGCATCCGTGGCCATGGCAGGCGTCGTCGACGATAGCAAGGCCAGCCTGGAGCTCCGCAACTACTACCTGAATCGCGACTTCCGCCAGGAGTCGGCCCGCCAGGCAAAAGCTGCCGAGTGGGGCCAGGGCTTCATCGCCCGGTTCGAGTCGGGCTTCAGCGAGGGCCCGGTCGGTGTCGGACTCGACGCCATCGGTGCGCTTGGGATCAAGCTGGACTCCAGCCGCGATCGTCGTGGCACCGGACTGTTGCCGTTCGACCCAGCCAGCAAGGAGCCGGTGGACGATTACAGCGAGCTGGGCTTGACCGGGAAGCTGCGCGTGTCGAAGAGCGTGTTGCGCCTGGGGACCTTGCAACCCTGGCTGCCGATTGCCATCTACAACGACACCCGCCTGCTTCCTTCGACCTTCCAGGGCGGCATGCTCACGTCCCAGGATATCGAGGGCCTGACGCTCGATGGCGGGCGTCTGACCCGCAGCAATCTGCGCGACTCCTCCAGCCGTGACGAGATCGGCTATGGCAGTGCCACCAGCGACGCATTCGACTTCGCGGGGGGCAGCTATGCGCTCAATCCCCAGCTCGCCCTCAGCTACTACTATGGCCAGCTCGACGAGATCTACCGCCAGCAATTCATCGGTCTGGTGCACAACCAGGCGTTGCCCGGAGGATTCAGCCTGCGCAGCGATATTCGTTACTTCGACAGCCGCGGCGACGGCAGGCAGCGCGCGGGTGAGATCGACAATCGCAATTTCAACGGCATGTTCAGCCTCAGCCACGGTGGCCATAAGGTCAGCGCGGCCTGGCAATCCCTGTCGGGCAACAGCGCTTTCCCCTACCTGAACGGTGGAGCGGCCTACGTCGTCAACCTGGTGACCCTCAACGACTTCACGCGTGCCGATGAAGACTCCTGGCAACTTCGCTATGACTACGACTTCGCTGCCCAGGGAATTCCCGGACTGACGTTCATGACCCGTTACGTCGATGGTCGCAACGTCAGAACGGCGACGACCCGTAGCGGCGAGGAATGGGAGCGCGATACGGACCTGGCCTACGTTGTGCAAAGTGGCAGCCTCCAGGGCCTGAGCCTGCGCTGGCGCAACGTGAGCTTCAGGTCTGGTAATGGCCTCACGACCGATATTGACGAGAATCGCCTGATCCTCGGCTACACCCTGGCGCTCTGGTAGGGCTCGAGGCTCTGCTGAGGACTGACTCAGGCGTTCCCAGGCTTGGGAAGTCCAGTTGGCGGGTGTGCCGCGGCTGTTCAACGCCAAGGACTAAGCTACAGCCAATGCCATCTGCCGAGGGCATCGTCTTGCGTTCGTTGCTCCATTGCTGCTTGTCGGTTCTGCTACTGGGGGTGTGGCTGCCGTCGTCCTTGTCGGCCGAACCGTTGCGTCTGTTTTCCCAGGAATACCCGCCGGTGAACTTCAGTCGCGATGGAGAGCCGGCCGGCATGGCCGTGGACGTGGTGCGCGAATTGGCACGGCGCAGCGGCCAGCCGATCACCCTGGAGGTGGTTCCTTGGGCGCGTGCCTACCGGGGAGCGCTGACCTTGCCCAATGCAGGGCTCTTCGTCGCGATGCGCACCGCAGAGCGCGAGCCCTTGTTCCAGTGGGTCGGGCCGATCACCGTGAACATCACCAGCTTCTACGGGCTGACCCGTTCGGCGCCGCGCATCGTCAGCCTCGACGATGCGCGGCAGCATGGCGAGATCGCGGTGCCGCGCGAGTGGTACAGCCATCAGCTGCTGCTCGCCGAGGGGTTCACCAATCTGCACCCGGTTCCCGGACCGGACATGGTAGTGCAGATGCTCAAGCACGGGCGGGTGAAGCTGATGGTGATGGATAACCTTGGGCTGTCGGCGTACCTGGCTCGCGGAGGATTGCGTGAAGACGAGGTGACGCTGCTGTTCAGCTTCCTGCGCAGCTACAGCTACATTGCCTTCTCGTCCGAGACCGACCCCTCACTGGTCGCCCGTTGGCAGGATGAGTTGGACGGCATGAAGCGCGACGGCAGCTTTGCGGCGATCCATCACAAATGGCTGCCGGGTAAGGAGATGCCCGGCCTGCGGGCACAGCCCTGAGCCACCAGCGGCCGCGTCAGGCCATGCTCGATCTGCGTGTAGGGGCTAACGGCGCGCGTGTCGGCGCCGACTGGCGGTGGCATGTCCAGTCCGGGCACCACGCTTTCCTGGGTTATGCCGATAAGTAATGGCGCGTCCCCGCTCCTGAGCAAGATTCGACCAGGGCGGGGGCGCTCCTACCTTTGCCGGGGCGTGGACCGGCGGGAGGAAATGATCCCGCTTCGTGGGCAGAACCATGCCCAGTCCGTGGCAGGTACCTGACCGTAGCGATCGCGAGACCGGGCGCGGGCAAGGTTATCAGGTGAAGCGTCGGGGTCAATTGCGATTATCGAACTATGGTTCGATAATCGATCCGAGTTAAATCATGTCCGCCATCGGAGCCTGTATGAGCGAACCAAGACCGACCCAGCCACCCTTGGCGCCCCCCCCCTACGTGTCGCCGGCCCAGCGCATCGCCGAGTTCGCCGGCGATCCGAATTTCATGGCCTCCCTGGCCCGGGGGCTGGCGGTGATCAATGCCTTTCAGGAACGCAAGCGCCACCTGACCATCGCGCAGATCAGCCACCGCACGGATATTCCCCGCGCCGCCGTGCGCCGCTGCCTGTACACCCTGATGCAACTGGGGTACGCCACCACCGATGGGCGCACCTATTCGCTGTTGCCCAAGGTGCTGACCCTGGGGCACGCCTACCTGTCGTCCACGCCCCTGGCGGTGTCGGCGCAGCCCTATCTGGACCGCATCAGTGAGCAGCTGCACGAGGCCTGCAACCTGGCCACCCTGGAAGGTGAGCAGGTGCTCTATATCGCCCGCTCGGCGATTCCCCAGCGCCTGATCTCGGTGGACCTGAGCGTCGGCAGCCGCCTGCCGGCCTATTGCACCTCCATGGGCCGCATTCTCCTCGCGGCGCTGGACGATGACAGCCTGCACGACTACCTGAACAACGCCGAACTGCAGCCCAAGACCAGCCGCACCCTGCACACCCCGCAAGACCTCTGGGCCTGCCTGCAGCAGGTGCGCGAGCAGGGCTGGTGCATCGTCGATCAGGAGCTGGAGCAGGGCCTGCGTTCGCTGGCGGTGCCGGTGTACGACTCGGCCGGGCATGTGTTGGCGGCGATGAACCTCAGCACCCACGCCGGGCGGGTGTCGGTCGGCGAGCTGGAGAAGCGCTACCTGCCGATCATGCTCGGCGCCAGCCGCGAGCTCAGCAGCCAGTTGTTTGCGCCACTCTGAGCGAGGCGGCGGCCAGGCGTTAATCGCACGGTTTCTGCCGGCATCGATTGACGCGATTTCCCCCGGCTCCTTATCGTGGCAGACGGTCAGCGCCGCTTGAGCCGCTTGTCCGATAGCTGCAAAGGCGGCCATGCACTGTGGCATACACTCGAATCATGGCAATCGCCGCATGGCTCAGGCGGCGAGGCTGATCATAAAAACTACAATCGGGTACTGCGTGCATGCTGCTTCTGAGTGATAAGAGCATGGTGTTCGACCATGCCGACCCCTATGCCGTGTCGGGTTACGTCAACCAGCACGTGGGCCACCATTGCATCAAGTTGCCGGCCAAAGGTGATCTATCCGCCAGCCTCAGCCACCGCAAGTTCGCCAACCTGGACCTGTGCCGGATCAGCTACGGCGGCAGCGTGCGGGTCACCTCGGAAGCCCTGGAGACCATCTACCACCTGCAGGTACTGCTCAAGGGGCACTGCCTGTGGCGCCATCATCACGACGAGCACTTCCTGGCCCCCGGTGAGTTGCTGCTGATCAACCCCGACGATCCGGTCGACCTGACGTATTCCGAGGACTGCGAGAAGTTCATCGTCAAGTTGCCGGTCAGTCTGTTGCAGGCCGCCTGCGAGGAGCAGCGCTGGAAGTTGCCGCAGCAGGGCATCCACTTCACTCGCAACCTCTACAGCCTGCAGGAATTGGAGAGCCTGACGCGCCTGCTCGGGCTGGTGTGCCTCGAGGCGGAGGCGGACGACAGCGCCCTGCAGGTTCAGGAGCACTACAGCCGCATCATCGCCAGCAAGCTGCTGACCCAGCTCGGCAGCAACCTCAGTCGCGAGCTGCCGTTGCCCCAGGCGGCGCCCTTCGAGCACCTGATCGAGTACATCGAGGCCAACCTCAAGCAGGACATCAGCGCCGAGCACCTGGCCGCCTGCGCGCAGATCAGCCTGCGCTCGCTGTATGCGCTGTTCGAGCGCCACTCCGGCAGTACCCCCAAGCAATACATCCGCGAGCGCAAGCTGGCGCGCATCCACAGTTGCCTGCGCGATCCGAGCTGCCATGTGCGCAGCGTCACCGAGATCGCCCTGGACTACGGTTTCACCCACCTCGGGCGCTTCTCCGAGTGCTACAAGAACAGCTTCGGCGAACTGCCTTCGGACACCCTGCGTCGCCGCGGCTGATGCTCGGCCTGGCGTGCGCTCGCGCCAGCGCCGCCGCTCTTCTCCCTATCCCTTGAAACGCCCCAGAGCCGTTCGCGCACGCGTCGCCGGCGGTTCGCGTGTGCCTGCTCGACTGCGGTTCTAGCCATTTTCTGCAGCCTGCAGAAAACGGATAACGGTCATGCACAAAGCGGATATTGTCCGACAAGCCGGGCTCGTAGCCTTAACACCGTTGAAACAATAACAACGGAGCCACGGCCATGACCCTGGGACTCGAATACCTCAATAGCCTGCTTGAAGAAGACAAGGAAAAGGGCATCTACCGCTGCAAGCGGGAGATGTTCACCGATCCGCGGTTGTTCGATCTGGAGATGAAGCACATCTTCGAGGGCAACTGGCTGTACCTCGCTCACGAGAGCCAGATCCCCGAGAAGAACGACTACCTCACCACCACCATGGGGCGCCAGCCGATCTTCATCGCACGCAACAAGGATGGTGAGCTGAATGCCTTCCTCAACGCCTGCAGCCACCGTGGCGCCATGCTGTGCCGACACAAGACCGGCAACAAGGCTTCCTATACCTGTCCGTTCCATGGCTGGACCTTCAACAACTCCGGCAAGCTGCTCAAGGTCAAGGATCCGAAGGAGGCCGGCTATCCGTCGAGCTTCAATTGCGACGGCTCCCACGACCTGACCAAGGTCGCGCGCTTCGAGTCCTATCGCGGCTTCCTGTTCGGCAGCCTCAATCCCGACGTGCCGCCGCTGGTCGAGCATCTCGGCGAGTCGGCGAAGATCATCGACATGATCGTCGACCAGTCACCGGACGGCCTGGAAGTGCTGCGCGGCTCGAGCAGCTATATCTACGAGGGCAACTGGAAGCTGACCGCCGAGAACGGCGCCGACGGCTACCACGTCAGCTCGGTGCACTGGAACTACGCGGCCACCCAGCAGCAGCGCAAGCAGCGTGAGTCCGGTGAAGAAATCAAGACCATGAGCGCCGGCAGCTGGGCCAAGAACGGTGGTGGTTTCTACTCCTTCGACAAGGGCCACCTGCTGCTCTGGACCCGTTGGGCCAACCCCGAGGATCGCCCGCTGTACGAGCGCCGCGACGAGCTGGCCGGCGAGTTCGGCCAGGCCCGGGCCAACTGGATGATCGAGAACTCGCGCAATCTGTGCCTGTACCCGAACGTCTACCTGATGGACCAGTTCAGCTCGCAGATCCGCATCGCCCGGCCGATCTCCGTGGACAAGACCGAGATCACCATCTACTGCATCGCCCCCAAGGGCGAGAGTGCCGAGGCCCGAGCCAAGCGCATCCGCCAGTACGAGGACTTCTTCAACGTCAGCGGCATGGCCACCCCGGACGATCTGGAGGAGTTCCGCTCCTGCCAGCTGGGCTACCAGGGCAGCCGCGGCTGGAACGACATGTCGCGCGGCGCCGAGCACTGGATCGAGGGCGCCGATCAGGCCGCCGAGGAAATCCAGCTCAAGCCGCTGCTTTCCGGGGTACGCACCGAGGACGAGGGCCTGTTCGTGCTGCAGCACCAGTACTGGCAGCGGACCATGATCGAGGCGCTGCACAAGGAACAAGAGCAACTGATCCACGTGGAGGGTGCGTGATGAGCATTTCCTACGACGCCGTGCGCGACTTCCTCTACCGCGAAGCGCGCTACCTGGACGACAAGGAGTGGGACAGCTGGCTGGAGCTGTATGCGGCGGACGCCAGCTTCTGGATGCCGTCCTGGGACGACAACGATGAGCTGACCGAAGATCCGCAGAGCGAAATCTCGCTGATCTGGTACGGCAACCGTGGCGGTCTGGAGGACCGGGTCTTCCGCATCAAGACCGAGCGCTCCAGCGCAACCATGCCGGACACCCGCACCTCGCACAACATCAGCAACATCGAGATCCTCGAGCAGGCTGACGGGCTGTGCAAGCTGCGCTTCAACTGGCACACCCTGAGCTTCCGCTACAAGACCGTGGACAGCTACTTCGGCACCAGCTTCTACACCCTCGACGTGCGCGGCGACAGCCCGCTGATCAAGGCCAAGAAGGTGGTGTTGAAGAACGACTACGTGCGTCAGGTCATCGACGTCTACCACATCTGATTACCCGTTCGGAGCCGGCGCAGGCGCGCATCTGAGGCAGGGAGGCCGGTTGCCTTCCCGCCAGGGGCGAGCTCGCGCCAAAACGCCCGAAACCGTGTGTAACCACTGCCAAGCGAGGTGTGCCATGAGCCACAAGATCGCACTGAATTTCGAAGACGGGGTCACCCGCTTCATCGATGCCGACGCCAGCGAAACCGTCGCCGACGCCGCCTACCGCCAGGGCATCAATATCCCCCTGGACTGCCGCGACGGTGCCTGTGGCACCTGCAAGTGCTTCGCCGAGGCCGGCCGGTATGAGCTGGGCGAGGACTACGTCGAGGACGCCCTGAGCGAGGAAGAGGCCGAGCAGGGCTACGTGCTGACCTGCCAGATGCGTGCGCAGAGTGACTGCGTGGTTCGTGTGCCGGCGTCGTCGGAGCTGTGCAAGACCCAGCAGGCCAGCTTCGAGGCGGCGATCAGTGCGGTGCGCCAGCTCTCCGACAGCACCATCGCGCTGTCGATCAAGGGCGAGTCGCTGGCCAAGCTGAGCTTCCTGCCGGGCCAGTACGTCAACCTGCAGGTGCCGGGCAGCGAGCAGACCCGCGCCTACTCCTTCAGCACCCTGCAGAAGGATGGCGAGGTCAGCTTCCTGATCCGCAACGTGCCGGGTGGTCTGATGAGCAGCTTCCTCACCGGCCTGGCCAAGGCGGGCGACAGCATGACCCTGGCCGGCCCTCTGGGCAGCTTCTACCTGCGCGAGATCAAGCGACCGCTGCTGTTGCTGGCCGGCGGCACGGGCCTGGCGCCCTTTACCGCGATGCTCGAGAAGATCGCCGAGCAGGGCAGCGCGCATCCGCTGCACCTGATCTACGGAGTGACCAACGACTTCGACCTGGTGGAAATGGACAAGCTCGAGGCCTTCGCCGCGCGCATCCCCAATTTCAGCTTCAGCGCCTGTGTGGCCAATCCGGACAGCAGCTACCCACAGAAGGGCTATGTGACCCAGCACATCGAGCCCAAGCACCTCAACGACGGTGAAGTGGACGTGTACCTGTGCGGTCCGCCGCCGATGGTCGAGGCGGTCAGTCACTACATTCGCGAGCAGGGCATTCAGCCCGCGAACTTCTACTACGAGAAGTTCGCCGCCAGCGCCTGATAGCTCCTTTGGTCCGCCTACTCCGGTAAGCGGGCCTGTTTTATTCGAGAGGGCGGCCGGCCTGGAGCGCATCCGGGCGAAGCCGCCAGCGCAGTCCCGGACATTATCCGGGCTACGGGACTTGAAGCGTCGCGGGCCAGTCCATTGCCCCGGGGGCTTCGTTGAGTGAGGTCGGGACTATGAGCAAGCGTTTTCAAGACAAGGTGGCGGTGATCACCGGCGCCGCCCAGGGCATAGGTCGGCGGGTGGCCGAGCGCATGGCCGAGGAGGGCGCGCGCCTGGTCGTGGTCGACCGTTCCGAGCTGGTCCACGAGCTGGAGGGCATCGGCCCGGTGCTGACTCTGACCGCCGATCTGGAGCAGTTCGACGATTGCCAGCGGGTCATGAAAGCGGCGCTCGAGCATTTCGGCCGCCTGGACATCCTGGTCAACAACGTCGGCGGCACCATCTGGGCCAAGCCGTTCGAGCACTACCGGGCCGAGGAGATCGAGGCCGAGGTGCGCCGTTCGCTGTTCCCCACCCTGTGGTGCTGCCACGCCGCCTTGCCACACATGCTCGAGCAGGGCAGCGGCGCCATCGTCAACGTTTCCTCGATCGCCACCCGTGGCGTCAATCGCGTGCCCTACGGCGCGGCGAAGGGCGGCGTCAATGCGCTGACCGCCTGCCTGGCGTTCGAAACCGCCGAGCGTGGCATCCGCGTCAACGCCACCGCCCCAGGCGGCACCGAGGCGCCGCCGCGTCGTATTCCGCGCAACGCCGCCGAGCCGAGCGAGCAGGAGAAGCGCTGGTACCAGCAGATCGTCGACCAGACCGTGCAGAGCAGCCTGATGAAGCGCTACGGCACCATCGACGAACAGGTCGGCGCGATCCTCTTCCTGGCTTCCGACGAAGCCGCCTACATCACCGGTGTGACCCTGCCGGTGGGCGGTGGCGACCTGGGCTGAGCCCGCTCGCCACCGCCGAGGGATAGACCCGCCAGGACGCACTCGTAGCACAACAACAAAAGAGTCCCGAGCCATGAACAAAATCGACGTCCACGACATCATCGACAACGCGGGCTTCACCCGCTTCCACTGGATGGTCATGGCGCTGTGCGCCCTGCTGCTGATCTTCGACGGCTATGACCTGTTCATCTATGGCGTGGTGCTGCCGACGATCATGCAGGAGTGGGGCCTGACCCCGCTCGAGGCCGGCGCCCTGGGCAGCTATGCGCTGTTCGGCATGATGTTCGGCGCCCTGGCCTTCGGCACCCTGGCCGATCGCATCGGCCGCAAGAAGGGCATCGCCATCTGCTTCGCGCTGTTTTCCAGCGCGACCATCATCAACGGTTTCGCCAGCAACCCGACCGAGTTCGGCATCTGCCGCTTCCTCGCCGGCCTCGGCTGCGGCGGCCTGATGCCCAATGCCGTGGCGCTGATGAACGAGTACGCGCCCAAGCGCCTGCGCAGCACCCTGGTGGCGGTGATGTTCAGCGGCTATTCGCTGGGCGGCATGCTCGCCGCCGGCGTCGGCATTTACATGCTGCCGCGTTTCGGCTGGGAGTCGATGTTCTTCGCGGCCGGCGTGCCGCTGCTGCTGCTGCCGCTGATCCTGTGGAAGCTGCCGGAGTCGGTCGGCTTCCTGGTGCGCCAGGGTCGCCATGCCCAGGCCCGCGCCATCCTGCAGCGGATCGCGCCGGACGTGTCGCTCGCCAATGGCGGCGAGTTGATGATGAGTGAGAACAAGGGCAAGGGCGTGGCCGTGTTCGAGCTGTTCCGTGAGGGCCGCGCACTGCGCACCCTGTGCCTGTGGCTGGCGTTCTTCTGCTGCCTGTTGATGGTCTACGCGCTGAGCTCCTGGTTGCCGAAACTGATGGCCAGCGCCGGCTACAGCCTGGGTTCGAGCCTGTCGTTCCTGCTGGCGCTGAACTTCGGCGGCATGGCCGGCGCCATCCTCGGCGGCTGGCTGGGCGATCGCTTCAACCTGAGCAAGGTGATGGTGGCCTTCTTCATCGCCGCCGCCGTCTCCATCAGCCTGCTCGGCTTCAAGAGCGCGCCCGCGCTGCTCTATCTGCTGATCTTCGTTGCCGGCGCCACCACCATCGGCACGCAGATCCTGCTGTACGCCGCCGCCGCGCAGTTCTACGGCCTGTCGATCCGCTCCACGGGCCTCGGCTGGGCCTCGGGCATCGGCCGCAACGGCGCCATCGTCGGGCCGCTGCTGGGCGGCGCGCTGATGGGCATCAACCTGCCGCTGCAGCTCAACTTCATGGCCTTCGCCGTGCCAGGCGCGGTGGCGGCCGTCGCCATGACCCTGTTCGCCCTCAGCAGCCAGCGCCGCCGCAATGCCGCGCCGGCTGCTGCGGTGGCGGCTTCCTGATCACACCCTGCGGAATCTGAGCCGAAATGAGCCAAGTCCTGATCGAAAGCATCGAGGCGATCATCGTCGATCTGCCGACCATTCGCCCGCACAAGCTGGCGATGCACACCATGCAGAAACAGACCCTGGTGGTGATCCGCCTGCGCTGCGCCGACGGTATCGAAGGCCTAGGCGAGTCCACCACCATCGGTGGCCTGGCCTACGGCAACGAGAGCCCGGAGAGCATCAAGCAGAACATCGACAGCCACCTCGGCCCGCTGCTGATCGGCCAGGACGCGGCCAACATCAACGCCGCCATGCAGCGGTTGGACAAGGCGGCCAAGGGCAACACCTTCGCCAAGTCCGGCCTGGAGAGCGCGCTGCTCGACGCCCAGGGCAAGCGCCTCGGTCTGCCGGTCAGCGAGCTGCTCGGCGGCCGCGTGCGCGACAGCCTGGAAGTGGCCTGGACCCTGGCGTCGGGCGACACCGCCAAGGACATCGCCGAGGCCGAGCAGATGCTCGAGGCGCGCCGCCACCGCATCTTCAAGCTGAAGATCGGCGCCGGCGAGGTCAACCGCGACCTCAAGCACGTGATCGCCATCAAGCAGGCCCTGGGCGACTCGGCCAGCGTGCGGGTCGACGTCAACCAGGCCTGGGACGAGTCGGTGGCCCTGCGCGCCTGCCGCATCCTCGGCGACAACGGCATCGACCTGATCGAGCAGCCCATCGCGCGGATCAACCGTGGCGGGCAGATCCGCCTGAACCAGCGCAGCCCGGCGCCGATCATGGCCGACGAGTCGATCGAGAGCGTCGAGGACGCCTTCAGCCTGGCGGCCGACGGCGCGGCGAGCATCTTCGCCCTGAAGATCGCCAAGAACGGCGGCCCGCGTGCCGTGCTGCGTACCGCGCAGATCGCCGAAAGCGCCGGCATCGCCCTGTACGGCGGGACCATGCTCGAAGGGGCAATCGGCACCCTGGCCTCGGCCCATGCCTTCCTCACCCTGCGTCAGCTGACCTGGCACACCGAGCTGTTCGGCCCGCTGCTGCTGACCGAGGAGATCGTCACCGAGGCGCCGCAGTACCGCGACTTCCACCTGCAGGTGCCGGCGACCCCGGGCCTGGGCCTGACCCTGGACGAAGAGCGCCTGGCGTTCTTCCGCCGTCCCTAACGAGGAGATCGATCCCATGCTGTTCCACGTGAAGATGACCGTAAGACTGCCGGCGGACATGGACCCGGCCCGCGCCACCCAGCTCAAGGCCGACGAGAAGGAACTGGCCCAGCGTCTGCAGCGCGAGGGCAAGTGGCGCCACCTGTGGCGCATAGCCGGGCACTACGCCAACTACAGCGTGTTCGACCTGGAGAGCGTCGAGGCGCTGCACGACACCCTGATGCAGCTGCCGCTGTTTCCCTACATGGATATCGAGATCGACGGCCTGTGCCGCCATCCCTCGTCGATCCATTCCGACGACCGCTAAGCCCGGCGCCATAACAACAACGCGAGGTTAACCGTCATGACTATCAAGATTTCCCACACTGCCGAGATCCAGAAGTTCTTCGAAGAGGCCGCCGGCCTCACTAACGACCAAGGCAGCCCGCGGGTCAAGCAGATCATGCTGCGCATCATCAACGACGCCGCGAAGATCATCGAAGACCTGCAGGTAAGCGACGACGAGTTCTGGACCGCCGTCGACTACCTCAACCGCCTGGGCGCACGCAGCGAGTTCGGCCTGCTGGTGCCGGGCCTGGGCCTGGAGCACTTCCTCGACCTGCTGCAGGATGCCAAGGACGCCGAGGCCGGCCTCACCGGCGGTACCCCGCGGACCATCGAGGGCCCGCTGTACGTGGCCGGCGCGCCGATCTGCGAGGGCGAGGCACGGATGGACGACGGCAGCGAACTGGCCGAGGCCACGGTGATGTTCCTCGAGGGCGTGGTGCGCGACACCGACGGCCAGCCCGTGGCCGGCGCGGTGGTCGACCTGTGGCACGCCAACACCAAGGGCAACTACTCCTTCTTCGACAAGAGCCAGAGCGAGTACAACCTGCGCCGGCGCATCGTCACCGACGCCGAAGGCCGCTATCGCGCGCGCAGCATCGTGCCGAGCGGCTACGGCTGCGCCCCGGACGGCCCGACCCAGGAATGCCTGGACCTGCTCGGCCGCCACGGCCAGCGTCCGGCGCATATCCACTTCTTCGTCTCGGCGCCGGGCCACCGCCACCTGACCACCCAGATCAACCTGGATGGCGATAAGTACCTGTGGGACGACTTCGCCTACGCCACCCGCGAGGGTCTGGTCGGCAAGCTGCGCTTCGTCGAGGACGCCGCCGCGGCCGAGGCCCGTGGCGTGCAGGGTCGCTTCGCCGAACTGGTGTTCGACTTCGAGGTGCAGAAGGCGCCGGCGCCGGCCGCCGAGCTGCGCAGCCAGCGACCGCGGGCCCTGCAGGACGCCTGAGTGCGTAGGGGGCGCCGCGCGCACCATTGAGGCCGCGTGCGGCTGGCAGGGTGCGCATGGCGCACCCTACGGCAACTCCTGGAACCAAGGGTGGATGGCCACAGCGTCATCCACCCGAGGGTTCCCGCTTCACCCACAACAACAGCGATCCGGGCTTCTGGTCACGGATGGCGAGCTGCACCCTGACGACGAGGTCTTATGAAAACCTTGTTCCACGATTTCTCGCTGTCTGCCCTGGTGGCAGGCTGCATCGCCACGCTGATTTCCTACGCCGGGCCCCTGGTGATCATCTTCCAGGCGGCCGACAGCGCCGGCCTGTCCCATGCCGTGTTGTCGTCCTGGGTCTGGGCCATCTCCATCGGCAGCGCCGTGCTCGGCATCGGCCTGAGCCTGCGCTACCGGGTGCCGCTGGTCATCGCCTGGTCGGCTCCGGGCTCGGCGCTGCTGGTCACACTGCTGCCGCAGATCAGCCTGAACGAGGCGATCGGCGCCTACCTGGTGGCCAACCTGATCATCCTCCTGGTCGGCCTGTCCGGCGCCTTCGACCGCATCATCGGCCGCCTGCCGGCGGCGATCTCCGCGGCCATGCTGGCCGGCATCCTGTTCAGCTTCGGCACCGGCCTGTTCGTCTCGCTGAAGAGCCAGCCCGTGCTGGTGCTGGCGATGTTCGCCACCTACCTGATCTGCAAGCGCCTGCTGCCACGCTACGCGGTGATGGCGGTGCTGCTGGTCGGCGGCCTGGTCGCCTTCGCCAATGGCCAACTGCATGGCGAGGCGCTGGTGATCGGCCTGGCCGTGCCGGTGTGGATCACCCCGGAGTTCAGCCTGGCGGCGATCCTGAATATCGCCTTGCCGCTGGTGATGGTGGCGCTGACCGGGCAGTTCGTGCCCGGCATGGCGGTGCTGCGCAACGCCGGCTACCAGACCCCGGCCAGCCCGATAATCAACGCCAGCGCCACAGCCAGTCTGCTGCTGGCGCCATTCGGCTGCCACGGCCTGAACCTGGCGGCCATCACCGCGGCCATCTGCACCGGCCGCGAAGCCCATGAAGACCCGCGCAAACGCTACGTGGCCGGCGTCGCCGGCGGCCTGTGCTACCTGCTGCTGGGCCTGTTCGGCGCGACCCTGGTGTCGCTGTTCAGCGCCTTGCCCAAAGAGCTGATCGCCGCGCTGGCCGGGCTGGCGCTGTTCGGCGCCATCGCCGGTGCCCTGGCCAGCGCCATGGCGGTGCCGGAGGACCGCGAAGCGGCGCTGATCACCTTCCTGGTGACGGCCTCGGGCATGTCCCTGCTCGGTCTGTCGGCCGCCTTCTGGGGGCTGATCTTCGGTATCGCCGCCCATCTGCTGCTCGGCGCGCGGCGCCGCGAGCGGCGCCGGAGCGAGCCACTCGGCGAACGGGAGGTGGCGCGCTAGGCCGGCCGTTCCATCGGTTATTGCCGCCTTGCCTGGGGGATACCGGGGCGGGGCGGGGGTAAGACCACCCGCTTGCGTTGCCGCGCCGCATGGCCGGCAAGGGTGGAAGTCAACACCACGACAACAACTACAAAGAGTGAAACGATGATGCAATCAAAGCGTGTACCCCGCGTATTGCGGGCCCCCCTGTCCCTGGCCGTCGCCCTGGCCATGCCCGCCAGTCTGATGGCGGCCGAAGGCGGTTTCGTCGAGGACAGCAGCGCCACCCTCACGGCGCGCAACTACTACTTCAGTCGCGACTACTCGGACATCGTCGGGCCGAACCAGCAGTCCAAGGCCGAGGAGTGGGCCCAGGGCTTCATCCTCAACTTCAAGTCCGGCTATACCCCGGGCACCGTCGGCTTCGGCGTCGATGCCGTGGGCCTGCTCGGCCTCAAGCTCGACAGCAGCCCGGACCGGATCAATACCGGCCTGCTGCCGGTGACTGACGAGGGCAGGGCGGCCGAAGAGTACAGCCGCCTGGGCGCGGCGCTGAAGGTCAAGGTTTCGAAGACCGAGCTGAGGATCGGCGAGCAGCAGTTGATGCTGCCGGTGCTCTACTTCGGCGATATCCGCCTGCTGCCGCCGACCTACCAGGGCGCCAGCCTGGTCTCCAGCGAGATCGCCGGCTTGACCCTGCAGGCCGGCCAGCTGCGTTCCACCAGCCTGCGCAACGAAGCGGGCGACGGGGAGCTCGGCGCCATGGTGGGATTCGTCCCGCGGCGCCAGGCCGGTCAGTTGATCACCACCGACCGTTTCAACTACGGCGGCGCCGATTACGCCTTCAACCAAGGCCGCACCTCGGTCGGCGCCTGGTACTCCCAGCTGCAGGACCTCTACAACCAGCGCTACTTCAGCCTCAAGCACAGCGAGCCGGTGGGCGACTGGGTGCTCGGCGCCAACCTCGGCTATTTCGACTCGGCCGAGGACGGCGAGCAGTTGATCGGCCAGCTGGACAACCAGGCGGCGTATTCGCTGCTGTCGGCCAAGTACGGCGCCCACACCTTCTACCTCGGCTATCAGGCGATGTTCGGTGACCACGGCCTGCCGCGGGTGTTCGCCAACGTCAGCCCGCTGGGCAACGAGGTGCCGACCTACGCCTTCGACGCGGCCGACGAACGCTCCTGGCAGGTCCGCTACGACTACGATTTCGCCACCATGGGCATGCCCGGTCTGGTCGCCGGGGTGCGCTACATCCAGGGCGACAACGTCGACACCGGCCGTGGCTTCGAGGGCAAGGAGTGGGAGCGCGACCTGGACATCGGCTACGTGGTGCAGAGCGGTTCGCTCAAGGGCCTGAACGTCAAGGTGCGCAACGTCACCGCGCGCTCCAACTACCGCACCGACGTCGACGAGAACCGGCTGATCTTCAATTACACCTGGAACCTGCTCTAAGCCCCTGGCCGCTCTGGCCCGGGCGCCAGAGCGGCGCGGCGGAGATATGCGACACCTCCCATAAACCCGCATCAATGGATAACCACGATGAACAACTACAAGAAAATCGGTATCACCCTCAGCTCCGCCGCCCTGACCCTGGCCCTGGGTGCCAGCGTACAGGCGGCGGAACCGGTCAAGGTCGGCTTGTTGCTGCCCTATACCGGCACCTATGCGGCCCTCGGTGAGGCCATCACCAACGGCGTGAAGATGGCCATCGAAGAGCAGGGCGGGTCGCTCGGCGGGCGTGCCGTGGAATATGTCAGCGTCGACAGCGAGGCCGACCCGGGCAAGGCCGTGCCGAACATGCAGAAGCTGGTCGATGGCGCCAAGGTCGACGTGGTGGTGGGCCCGGTGCACTCGGGTGTCGGCATGGGCGCGGTCAAGGTGGCCCGCGAAAGCGGCGTGCCGCTGATCATCCCCAACGCCGGCTTCAACGCCGCCACCGGTCCGCTGTGTGCGCCGAACATCTTCCGCACCTCCTTCACCTCCTGGCAGACCGCCTACCCGATGGGCCAGGTAGCCGCCGACAAGGGCTACAAGAACATCGTCACAGTGGCCTGGCGCTACGGCTTCGGCACCGAGTCGGTGGACGGCTTCAAGGAGGGCTTCGAGAAGGCCGGCGGCCGTGTCAGCAAGGAGATCTACGTACCGTTCCCGGATGTGGAGTTCCAGTCGCAGCTGACCGAGATCGCCGCGCTCAAACCGGATGCGGTATTCGTCTTCTTCGCCGGCGGCGGCGCCGCCAAGTTCGTCCAGGACTACGCCGCCGCCGGGCTGCAGGGCAAGATCCCGCTGCTCGGCTCGGGCTTCCTCACCGAGGGCACCCTGGCGGCCCAGGGCCAGGCGGCCGAAGGCCTGCTGACCACGCTGCACTATGCCGACAGCCTGGACACCGAGCGCAACCGCAGCTTCCGCGAGCAGTACCGCCAGCGCTTCGGCAAGGAGGCGGACGTCTATGCGGTGCAGGGCTACGACAGCGGCCTGCTGCTGGCCCAGTCGCTGCAGAAGGTCGCCGGTAACACCACCGATCGTGCGGCCTGGATCGGCGCGATGAGCCAGGCGCGCATCGACAGCCCGCGTGGCGAGTGGACCTTCTCCAAGGCCCACAACCCGGTGCAGAACGTCTACCTGCGCGAGGTGAAAGGCGGCGTCAACCAGGTGGCCGGTATCGCGGCCGCAGACCTGGCTGATCCGGCACCGGGCTGCAAGCTCTAGCCAGCCCTGCGGCACCCGGCCCCGCGCACCCTGGGTGCGCGGGGCCGGCCCACTCGTCTACGCCAGGTATTCCCGATGGATTTTCCTACAGTTCTGATCCAGACCATGAACGGTCTGCAGTACGGCCTGCTGCTGTTTCTCATCGCCAGCGGCCTGACCCTGATCTTCGGCATCATGCACATCATCAATCTGGCCCACGGCGCCCTCTACATGGTCGGCGCCTACCTGGCCTTCTGGTTGACCGCGCTGACCGGCAACCTGTTTCTCGCCATCCTCCTCGGCCTGCCACTGGCGGCCCTGCTCGGGGTGCTGATCGAGCGCTTCCTGATCCAGGCGCTGTATAGCCGCGACCATCTCGACCAGGTGCTGATGACCTTTGGCCTGATCCTGGTGATCGACTCGTTGCGCAGCAACGCCTGGGGCAACGACGTCCACAGCGTGGCCATTCCGGCGCTGCTGGAAGGCTCGGTACGGCTCACCGAGACCCTCGAGTACCCGGTCTACCGGCTGTTCGTCTCCGCCGTCTGCGGGCTGATCGCCCTGGCCATGTACCTGGTCCTGCAGCGCACCCGCCTGGGCATCATCATCCGTGGCGGCGCCAGCAACCGCGAGATGGTCCAGGGCCTGGGGATCAATATCCGCGTCGTCTACACCCTGGTATTCGCCGCCGGCACGGCGCTTACCGCGTTCGCCGGGATGATCGCCGCACCGGTGTCCTCGGTGTACCCGGGCATGGGCAACCAGATCCTCATCATCGCCTTCGTGGTGGTGGTGATCGGCGGCCTGGGCTCGATTCGTGGCGCCTTCTTCGCCGCGCTGCTGGTCGGTCTGACCGCAACCTGGGGAGCGGTGCTGGCACCGCAATACGCGGGCATGGCGATCTACCTGCTGATGGCCGTCGTGCTGCTGTTCAAACCTCGCGGGCTGTTCGCCTGACACCTGCCCCTCGGAGGAAACGCCCCATGCGTCCCTTACCCCCAAGTATCCGTTACCTGCTGCTGGTGCTGGTTCTGCTGCTGGCCGGCTTTCCGCTGTTCGGCGAAAGCCTCAGCGGCGAGCAGCACGGCTTCCACCTGCAGCAACTGACCCACATCATGATCCTCGCCCTGGTGGCCCTCAGCCTCGACCTGCTGGTCGGCGTGACCGGCATGGTCAGCCTGGCCCAGGCGGCTTTCTTCGGCATCGCCGGCTACAGCCTGGTGCTGTTCGCCCCGGAGTACGAGGCGGTCAGTTTCTGGCTGGCGCTGCCCCTGTGCCTGGGCGTCAGCGCCGCCGCCGCGCTGCTGATGGGCCTGCTGATCATCCGCACCTCGGGCATCTTCTTCATCATGGCGACCATCGCCTTCTCGCAGATGCTCTATTACCTGTTCCACGATGCCTCCTTCGCCGGCGGCTCGGATGGCATCTACCTGTTCCTCAAGCCCGAAGTGGCGATCGCCGGCGTACAGCTGCTGGATCTGGAGAATCCGCGCAGCCTGTTCTACCTGGTACTGGGTTCTCTGGTGCTGGTCTACCTGCTGCTGCGTACCTTCCTGCGCGCGCCGTTCGGCCGGGTGCTGCTGGGCATCAAGAGCAACGAGGAACGGGTTCGCTCCATGGGCTACAACCCGCTGTTCTACAAGCTGGTGGCCTTCGTCATCGCCGGTACCATCGCCGGCTACGCCGGCATGCTCTCGGCCACCCAGTACGGCTTCGTCAGCCCCAGCCAGGTCAGCTGGCAGCTCTCGGCCCACGCCCTGGTGATGGTCATCCTCGGCGGCATGGGTAGCCTGTTCGGCCCCATTCTCGGCGCCTTCGCCTTCGAGGGCCTGCATCAGCTGTTCGCCGGCCTGACGCCGCACTGGGAGCTGCCCATGGGCCTGGTGATCATCGCCATGGTGCTGTTGCTGCCGCGCGGTATCGCCGGTCTGCTGCTGCAACTCGCTAGCCGGCGCCAGGCCGCGGTCGCCGACGCGACCACCCCACCCACCGACGAGACGCACAAGAAGGAGGCCGGCGTATGACTGTCCCTGTTCTGCAAACCCGCGGACTGAGCAAGGCGTTCGGCGGCCTGCACGCGGTCAACGACATCTCCCTGAGCGTGGCGCCTTGCGAGGTGCACGCGATCATCGGTCCCAACGGCGCCGGCAAGAGCACCATGGTCAACCTGCTGTCCGGCCATCTGCAGCCCAGCGCCGGGCAGATCCTCTTTCACGGCCGCGACATCACCGGCCTGGCGCCCAACCGGGTATCGCACCTGGGCATCGGCCGCAGCTTCCAGCGCACCAATATCTTCCCCAGCTTCACCTGCCTGGAGAACTGCTGGCTGGCGGCGCAGTCGCGCTTGAAGAACTCCTTCCGCTTCTTCCGCCGCTGCGAGGCCTATGCCGAGGTGCGCGAGCGCGCCGAGCGGGCGCTGGAACTGTGCGGCCTGGCCCGGCACCGCGACACCCTGGCCGATGCCCTGAGCTACGGCGAGCAGCGCCAGCTGGAGATCGGCATGGTGCTGGCCACCGAACCGAGCTTCCTGCTGCTCGACGAGCCCATGGCCGGCATGGGCAAGGACGAGTCGGCGCGGGTGGTCGAGCTGCTGGCCAGCCTGTCCAAGCAGTACGCCATGGTGCTGGTCGAGCACGACATGGACGCGGTGTTCAGCATCGCCCAGCGCCTGACGGTGATGGTCAACGGCGAGATGCTGGCCAGCGGGCCGCTGGAGCAGGTGCGCAACGATCCGGCGGTACAGCAGGCCTATCTGGGCGACGGCGAGGAGCAATTCTGATGAGCACACAAGCCCTGGTGCAGGCCACCGGCCTGCACACCTACTACGGCAACAGCCATGTCCTGCATGGCGTCGACCTGCATATCCAGCCAGGCGAGACCCTGGCGCTGATGGGCCGCAACGGCATGGGCAAGAGCACCACCATCCGCTCGCTGCTCGGCCTGACCCCGGCACGTCGCGGCGAGGTGCTGATCCGCGGCGAACACTGCAGCGGCCGCGCCACCCACCAGATCATCCGCCGCGGCATCGGCTACGTGCCGGAGGGCAGGGGCATGTTCCCCAACCTGAGCGTGCGCGAGAGCCTGATCATGGCCGCCCGCCCGGGGCTGGACGGGCGCCGCGACTGGGACCTGGAGCGGGTGCTGGAGACCTTCCCGCGTCTGGCCGAGCGCATCAAGCACCTGACCGGCAACCTCTCCGGTGGTGAGCAGCAGATGGTGGCGATCGGTCGCGCGCTGATGACCAACCCCGAGCTGATGATCCTCGACGAGGCCACCGAGGGCCTGGCGCCGCTGATCCGCAAGGAGATCTGGCAGGTCATCCGCCTGATCAAGGCCAGCGGCATCGCCACCCTGGTGGTGGACAAGAACGTCAACGTGCTGCTCGACCTCACCGACCGCAGCATGATCATGGTCAAGGGGCGGGTGGTCTACGACGGCGCCAGCGCCGAGCTGAAGTGCCAGCCACAGATTCTGCAGGAGCATATCGGCCTATGAGTTCAGTGAATCCATCGATGAGCCGGGTCGACCGCGAGCCCCGCCAGGGGCGGCTCAAGTCCCTGGCGGCGTTGCTGCAGCTGACCGCGGCGCTGGCCGCCGCCGGCCTGCTGCTGGACAGCAACCTGCATGGCCCGCTGGCCGCCTGGGTGCTGGTCAGCCTGGTCTTGGCCGGGCTGCTGTACCACAGGCTGCCGCCGGCCCTGGTCGAAGTGCAGGTGCCGGCGCCACCCGCGCCGGCCGCCGAGCCGGAGGCGCCGTTATTGCCGCCGGCGCCCGTTGCCGAGCAGCCGGCCGATCCGGGCCTGCCGCTGCGCGCGCCCTTGGCCCAGCTGCTCGACGGCATTCTGCGCACCGAGCAGGACATGCAGTACGCCACGGAGCTGGCGCGGGCGGGCGGGGAGAAGGTGCAGTTCAGCGCCGCCAGCATCCAGGCGTGCGAGGCGGCGATCCGCGACCTGGCCGGCTACATGGAAAGCATCGACCAGGTGTTCGATGGCCTGTCGCAGCAGTCGCTGCGCATCGGCGCCCTGGTCGGCAGCATTCAGGACATCGCCAAACAGACCAACCTGCTGGCGCTCAACGCGGCCATCGAGGCCGCGCGGGCCGGCGAGCACGGCCGCGGTTTCGCCGTGGTGGCCGACGAGGTGCGTCATCTGGCCCAGCGCGCCAACGAGTCCAGCGAGCAGATTCGCCAGATCGCCGGCGGCCTGCAGAAGTCGGCGCAGGAGGCGCGGGCCGGGGTCGAGCATATCGGTCAGTCCACCTGCACCGGCCTGGAGAAGGCCGCCGCGGCCCTGGGTGCCATGGGCGAGATGCGTGCGGGCGCGACGGCGCGGCTGGAGATAGTCCAGCGCATCGTCCAGCGCCTGGACGAGCAGCGCGCCCTGGCCCAGGGCATGGTCGAAGGGCTGGATCAGACAGTGTTCGTTAATCGCACAGATAAGCGATTATCGGATTGTTTGCCGGGGTAACTCGGCTTACCGTTGACTCACCCGCCACCCTCACGCGGTGGCACCGTCAACCGAGCGAGAGTAACTCCGATGGCCGAACTCATTTCCCTTGGCGAAGCGGTCAAGCGCTTCGTCAACGACGGCGACACCATCGCCCTCGAAGGCTTCACCCACCTGATCCCCACAGCCGCCAGCCACGAGCTGATCCGCCAGAACAAGCGCGAGCTGACCCTGGTGCGCATGACCCCTGATCTGGTCTACGACCTGCTGATCGGCGCCGGCTGCGCCAAGAAGCTGGTGTTCTCCTGGGGCGGTAACCCCGGCGTCGGCTCGCTGCACCGCCTGCGCGACGCGGTGGAGAAGGGCTGGCCACAGCCCCTGGAGATCGAGGAGCACAGCCATGCGGACCTGGCCAACGCCTATGTTGCCGGCGCCTCGGGCCTGCCGTTCGCCGTGTTGCGCGCCTATGCCGGCTCCGACCTGCCCAAGGTCAACCCGCTGATCAAGACGGTCACCTGCCCGTTCACCGGCGAGGTGCTGGCGGCGGTGCCCAGCGTGCGCCCGGACGTCACCGTGATCCACGCGCAGAAGGCCGACCGCAAGGGCAACGTGCTGCTCTGGGGCATCCTCGGCGTGCAGAAGGAGGCGGCCCTGGCGGCCCAGCGCTGCATCGTCACGGTGGAGGAGATCGTCGACGACCTGAACGCGCCGATGAACGCCTGCGTGTTGCCGAGCTGGGCGCTGACCGCGGTCTGCCATGTACCGGGCGGCGCCCATCCGTCCTATGCCCTGGGTTACTCCGAGCGCGACAACCGCTTCTACCAGGCCTGGGACCCGATCGCCCGCGATCGTGAGCGCTTCACCGCCTGGATCGACCAGTACATCCGCGGCACCGCCGATTTCTCAGAGTTCCAGGCCAAATTGGCCGCGCAGCAGGAGGCCAAGTAATGAGCGCCTACAGCACCAATGAAATGATGACCGTGGCCGCCGCCCGCCGCCTGAACAATGGCGCGGTATGCTTCGTCGGCATCGGCCTGCCGTCCAAGGCCGCCAACCTGGCGCGCCTGACCTCCTCGCCGGACGTGGTGCTGATCTACGAATCCGGCCCGATCGGCGCCAAGCCCAGCGTGCTGCCGCTGTCGATCGGCGACGGCGAACTGGCCGAGACCGCCGACGCCGTGGTGCCGACCGGCGAGATCTTCCGCTACTGGCTGCAGGGCGGGCGCATCGACGTGGGCTTCCTCGGCGCCGCCCAGGTCGACAAGTACGGCAACATCAACACCACGGTGATCGGCGACTACCACCAGCCCAAGGTGCGCCTGCCGGGCGCCGGCGGCGCGCCGGAGATCGCCGGATCGGCCAAGCAGGTGCTGATCATCCTCAAGCAGTCGCACCGCACCTTCGTCGACAAGCTGGCCTTCATCACCTCGGTCGGCCATGGCGAGGGCGGCGACCACCGCAAGCAGCTGGGTCTGCCCGGCGCCGGCCCGGTGGGCATCATCACCGACCTGTGCATCATGGAGCCGGAAGCCGGCACCAACGAATTCATCGTCACCTCGCTGCACCCGGGCGTCAGCCGCGAGCAGGTGGTGGCCGCCACCGGTTGGGCCATCCGTTTCGCCGACAGCGTCGCCGAGACCGCCGCGCCGACGGCGCTGGAGCTCGAAGCCCTGCGCGCCCTGGAGGCTCGCACCGCGGCCGCCCACGGCCAGGCCGGAGGTGAGGAATGAGCCGCGACGTCTATATCTGCGATGCCGTGCGTACGCCCATCGGCCGCTTCGGCGGTGGCCTGGCGCCGGTGCGTGCCGACGACCTGGCGGCGGTGCCGCTCAAGGCGTTGATCGAGCGCAATCCGCAGCTCGACCCGAGCCAGGTCGATGAGGTGTTTCTCGGCTGCGCCAACCAGGCCGGCGAGGACAACCGCAACGTCGCGCGCATGGCTTCGCTGCTGGCCGGGTTGCCGGACACGGTGCCGGGGGTGACCCTCAACCGCCTGTGCGCCTCGGGCATGGATGCGATCGGCACGGCGTTCCGCGCCATCGCCAGCGGCGAGATGGAGCTGGCCATTGCCGGCGGCGTCGAGTCCATGTCGCGCGCGCCCTATGTCATGGGCAAGGCCGACAGCGCCTACGGCCGTACTCAGAAGATCGAGGACACCACCATCGGCTGGCGCTTCGTCAATCCGCTGATGAAGGCCCAGTACGGCGTGGATGCCATGCCGCAGACCGCCGACAACGTCGCCGACGACTACCGGATCAGTCGCGCCGATCAGGACGCCTTCGCCCTGCGCAGCCAGCAGCGCGCCGCCGCCGCTCAGGCCGCCGGCTTCTTCGCCGAGGAGATAGTCCCGGTGCTGATCAAGGGCCGTAAGGGCGATACCGTCATCGAGCAGGACGAGCACCTGCGCCCCGACACCACCCTGGAGGTGCTGACCAAGCTCAAGCCGGTCAACGGCCCGGACAAGACGGTCACCGCCGGCAACGCCTCGGGAGTCAACGACGGCGCCGCCGCGCTGATCCTGGCCAGTGCCGAGGCGGTGCAGAAACACGGCCTGACTCCGCGGGCCAAGGTGTTGGGCATGGCCAGCGCCGGGGTGGCGCCGCGCATCATGGGCTACGGCCCGGTGCCGGCGGTGCGCAAGCTGTGCGAGCGCCTGGGCGTTGCCGTCGGCGACTTCGACGTGATCGAGCTCAACGAAGCCTTCGCCAGCCAGGGCCTGGCGGTGCTGCGCGACCTCGGCCTGGCCGACGACGCGGCCCAGGTCAACCCGAATGGCGGCGCCATCGCCCTCGGCCATCCCCTGGGCATGAGCGGCGCACGCCTGGTGCTGACCGCCTTGCACCAACTGGAGAAATCCGGAGGCAAGAAAGGCCTGGCGACCATGTGCGTCGGCGTCGGCCAGGGCCTGGCCCTGGCTATCGAGCGCGTCTGATTCAGCGATACTGAGCACTGCGCCGCCCCAGAGCACAGGCGATAGCAATCGTGCCTGCGGGGTGGCGTCTTGTCATGAATGATCTAGTGAGGAACTGCGTCATGCCTGTCGTCCAACTCGCCGACGGTGAATTGAATTATCAGCTCGAAGGGCCGGCCGGCGCGCCGGTGCTGGTCTTGTCCAACTCCCTGGGCACCGACCTGCACATGTGGGACGCACAGATGCCGGCATTCACCGAGCATTTCCGTGTGCTGCGCTATGACACCCGCGGCCATGGCCACTCGCTGGTCAGCGAAGGCTTCTACAGCATCGAGCAGAATGGCCGCGACGTACTGGCTTTGCTCGATGCCCTGGACGTCGCCAAGGCGCATTTCTGCGGTCTGTCCATGGGCGGGCTGATCGGCCAATGGCTGGCGATCAACGCCGGCGAGCGCTTGGACAAGCTGGTGCTGTGCAACACCGCGGCGAAGATCGCCAGTCCCGAGGTGTGGAACCCGCGCATCGACACTGTGCTACGCGACGGCCAGGCCGCCATGCAGGCCTTGCGCGACGCCTCCATTGCGCGCTGGTTCACCGCCGAGTTCGCAGCAGCCGAGCCGGCGAAGGTCGAGCCCGTGGTGGCGATGCTCGCGCAGACCTCGCCCCAGGGGTACGCGGCCAACTGCGCGGCGGTGCGCGATGCCGACTACCGCGAGCAACTCGGTGCGATCCGGGCGCCAACCCTGATCGTCGCCGGCAGCGCCGATCCGGTGACCACCGTGGCGGACGGCCGCTTCATGGCCGAGCGGATCAGCGGCGCGCGGCTGCTGGAACTGCACGCCGCTCACCTGTCCAACGTCGAGGCCGGGGAGGCCTTCACCCGGCCTGTGCTGGACTTCCTCAAAGGCTGAGCGACGGTTGGGGAAAGGGCCGCGAAGCAGGGCTGTTTTCCACCCGAGTAGTGGTCCACCCGTGAGCAGGGAGAGGAGTTGGATACAGGGTAGAGCCCCGCGCAGCGGACTCGGTTGCCGTGGGGGCAGGATGAGCTGCGCTGGACGCGGCCATTCAAAGAAAGCCCGACATGAAGTCGGGCGAAGAGCATGGCAAACCCTCCAATGGATTGCCGGTTCTAGTGGGTGGCGCAACTGCGATAGCGCCACGACTCGGGGGTTAGGGTAGGTGCTCTAGTACCCCAGCAGGCTAGGCAAGGTCAGGCTGATCGCCGGCACGTAGGCGATGATCAGGGTGGCGACGGTCAGCACTGCGACGAAGGGCAGGGCCTTGTGCGAGATGTCCTCGATCGCCGTGCCGGAGATGCCGGAAGCGATGAACAGGTTCTCGCCCATCGGCGGGGTCATGAAGCCGATGCTCAGGCAGCAGATCAGCACGATGCCGAAGTGCACCGGGTCGATGCCCAGGCTGTAGGCCACCGGCAGTATCACCGGGGTGAGGATCATGATGGCCGCCAGGGTCTCCATGAACATGCCGACGAACAGCAGGAAGCCGATGATCAGGATCCAGATCAGGTAGATATTGTCGGTCAGGCTGAGCATGCCGTCGGCGACGATGGCCGGAATCTGGTTCTCCACCAGCAGGCGGCCGAACACCGTGGCGGTGAACAGTATCACCAGCACCCGCCCGGTGATCCAGGTGGTGGTCTCCAGGGACTTGAACAGCTCCGGCAGGTGCAGCTCCTTGTGGATGAACAGGCCGACGAACAGGGTGTAGAAGATCGCCACTATGGCCGACTCGGTCGGGGTGAACAGGCCGGTGTAGATGCCGCCGAGGATCACGAAGGGCGCCAGGATGGACCAGATGCCGTCGCGCAGGGCCTTGCGGATCCTGCTCCAGGACCAACCTTCGCCGCTGCCGGTGTAACCCAGGTTCTTGCAGCGGAAGTAGTTCATCACCAGCAGGCCGCCGGCCAGCATCAGCCCGGGCACCACCCCGGCGATGAACAGCTTGGGAATCGACACCGAACCGAAGGCGCCAAACTTCTCAACCGCCTCGGCCGAGGGCAGCAGGCCCATGGCCGAGATGCCGAAGATCACCATGGGAATGGACGGCGGAATGATGATGCCCAGGCCGCCGGAGGAGGCGGTGACCGCCGAGGCGTAGCCCTTGCCGTAGCCGCGCTTGACCATGGCCGGGATCATCAGCATGCCCACCGCGGCGGTGGTCGCCGGGCCCGAGCCGGAGATGGCGCCGAAGAACAGGCAGGCCATCACGGCGGAGGCGGAGATGCCGCCGGTGATGGGGCCGGCGAAGCTTTCCGCCAGGGTCACCAGGCGTCTCGAGATCCCCGCCGCCTCCATCAATGCCCCGGCGAGAATGAAGGCCGGCAGCGCCATCAGCGGGAAGGAACCCACCGAGGTGAAGGCGATCTGCACGAACTTGATCGGGTTCTCGCCCAGGTAGAGGAAGGAGGCCAGCGCCGAGACCGCCAGGGAGATGCTGATTGGCGTGCCGATCAGCAGCAGCAGGATGAAGGAGCCGAACAGGATGTAGACGATATTGGTATCAACCATGGACACGCTCCCGGAGTTGGCTGTCGTCGTTGCGCGCGGAGTCGTGGATGATCTTCTCCAGTTCCGCGGATTCCGGGTCGCGGATATCGATGCCCTTGACCAGCTTGTAGTAGTTGACCTGGAGCACGCGCAGGGCCATCAGGCCGAAGGCGATCGGCAGGACCAGGTACAGGTATTTCATCGGGATGCCCAGGGTCTGGGACTTCCAGAACAGGTTGGCCTTGGTGAAGAAGAGGATACTGAGGTAGACGAAGTAGCCATTGAAGGCGACCCAAATCAAGTCGGAGAGAGCCTCCAGGCCGGTGGCCAGCTTGCGCGGCATGAACTTGAACTGGAAGGTGACGCGGTTGTGGGCGGCCAACTTGGCGGCGTAGCTGGCGCCGAAGAAGGCGAACCAGACGAACATGTAGGTGACCAGTTCCTCGGTCCAGGAAATCGAGTGGTTGAACAGGTTACGGCTGAGAATCTGGGCAAATAGGATGACCACGAATAATGCCAGCAGCGTGCGGCAGATGTAGTTTTCCAGGTTGTCGATGATCTTGAACAGGGTACTGGCCGGTTTCATGGTGGGCCTCCCGAAACGCTGCGCCCGGGCCAGGGCGCAGCATTTCATCGCAGGGTACGAGGCGCCAGGCGTAGCCGGATGGCGGACTGGCGGTGCAGGGCGGACAACGCCGGGAGCTTCGACCACCCGGCGCTCGCGCAGTGGGCCCTAGGCCCGCGTGCGGGACTAGATGGGGTCGCGACCCATGGCCTTGAGGGCCTTGTTCAGGTTGTCCTTGCCGAGCTGCTCGTAGTACTTGGGCCAGACCTGGGCCACGGCGCGGTCGATCCACTCCTTCTCGCCGTTGGCCGGGTCGGCGATGACCATGCCCTTGGCGGTCAGCTCCTTCTTGATCTTGTCTTCCTCGGCTATCAGGAACTGGGCACTGTGCGCGGTGGCGGCCTTGCCGGCCTCGAGGATGGCCTGTTGTACATCGGCGCTCTGCTCCTGGAACACCGACTCGCTGATGATCAGCGGCTCGATGGAGAACAGGTAGCGAATATTGGTGATGTACTTCTGCACTTCGTCGAACTTCATCGCCGATACGGTGATATAGGGGTTGTCCTGGCCGTCTACCACCTTCAGCTGCAGGCCGGTGAAGGTCTCGGCCCAGGCCATGGGCGTGGGGTTGATGCCCCAGGCGCGGTAGGTGTCGATCATGATCTCGTTCTTCGGCACGCGGATCTGCAGGCCTTCCAGGTCGGCCAGGGTGGTCACCGGGCGTTTGGAGTTGGTCAGCACGCGAAAGCCCGAGTAGGCCCAGCCGATGATGCGCACGCCGGCGTCACGCACGGTGTTGTCGGTCAGGGTCTGGCCGATATCGCTCTGGGTCAGGGTCACCGCATCGTCCAGGCTCTGGATCATGTAGGGCAGGGTCAGCACCCCGACCGAGGGCGAGAAGGGGGTGACGTTGTTGATGGCCAGGATGGAGAAATCCAGGGTGCCCATGGCGGCGTTGCTGACGGTGTCCTCTTCGCTGCCCAGCTGGCTGTTGGGGAACAGCTTGGCGTCGTGCTTGCCGCCGGTTCTGGCCTTGAACTCCTCGGCGAACTTGACGCCCAGTTCGTACTGGGTGCCGCCGACGTTGTCGCCGATGGCCATGCGGAAGGTCTTGGCCTGGGCCAGGGTGCTGCTGAGGGCGCCGGCCGTGAGGCACAGGGCCAGACCTAGGGTGCGGGTGAAGTGCTTGCTGGGTGTCATAACTGCGTACTCCGTTGTAGTTGTTTTTGGCTACGAAAGTGCAGGGTGGGGCCGTAGCGGCGAGCCGCTGGCTGCATAGCGGCTCGGGCAGTGGCCTCCAGGGGGAGTGTCTCAAGGTGACGTCGGTTCGGCTGTGCCCTGGGCGACGCTCGTCTCGCTGGATACTCCCGGTCGCCTCCCTTCGACGGACCAATAGTCCCCCCAGGGTTGCGCGCTGTTTAGGGCCACATTCACGGCGTTTCTGGAGCCAGTGTGACGACTGGGCGAAAGCCGAAGCAAGCGCTCTGGCACGCCAGTTAGCGTCGCGGTCGAGGGGATGGCCCGGCAGCCGGAAGTGGCTGCGGGCGTGGGCGGGGGAGGCGCGATCAGCGGCGCCGTGCCAGCAGCTGCAGCACCTCGTCGAACACCGCGTTGTCCAGGCTGCGCGACAGGTCCAGCTCCAGGCTGTGGCGGTAGTAGGCGCTCAGGTCCAGGCCGACGCCCAGGGCGTAGAGTTCGATGCGGCCGTCCTGCTCGATCTGCTGCGTTACCTGCTTGAGGTGCAGGTCGAGGATGTCCTGGGCGTTGGCCTGGTGCGTGGCGCTGTCCATCGGGCAGCCATCGCTGACGACGATCAGGAGGCGCCGGCGCGCCTCGCGTTGCAGCAGGCGCTGGCGCGCCCAGAGCAGCGCCTCGCCGTCGATGCCCTCGCGGAACAGGTCGGACTTGAGCAGCGCGGCGATGTTCGGCCGGGCGCGCCGCCAGGAGGTCTCGGCATCCTTGTAGACCAGGTGGCTGAGTTCGTTCAGGCGCCCCGGATTGGCCGGCTGGCCGAGGCCACGCCAGCGCTTGAGGGGGCGGCCTCCGTTCCACTGGCCGGTGGTGAAGCCGAGGATCTCGCTGCGCGCCCCGGCCAGTTCCAGGGCGCGGGCGAGCGCATCGGCGAGCAGGGCGATGTGCTCGATGTGGTTGCGCATGGAGCCGGAGTTGTCGATCAGCAGGCTGACCAGGCAATCGCAGTGCGGCCGCTGGCGCTCGTGGCGGAAGATGTCGCGCTGCTCGGGGCTGATGATCAGGCGGCTGAGACGGCCGCCGTCGAGTTGGCCGTCGCGTTGGGCGAAGGCCCAGCCGTCGCGTCGCGGCGCGGCCAGCAGGGCGCCCAGGCGTTTGCTCAGGCGCGGCAGGTTGAGGCCCTGGCCGGCCAGGCGGCGGTCCAGGCGCTGGCGCAGCTCGCGCAGCAGCTCGGGGCGCACCAGGCTGGCGGCGCTGCGTTCGCGGTCGTAGTCGCGGCTGAACACCTGGTAGGTGAATGCAGCTTCGCCGCCGCGCGCATTGCCCGCGCTGGCGCCGCCGCAGCTGCTGTCGCCCTCGCCATCCTGCTCGACGTCCAGCAGCAGGGCGAACGCCAGGTGGGTCTTCTCGGCGATCTCCGAGACCTTGCGCTCGTCGTTGCCGAGCAACTCGGCGTCCAGCTGCTCGAGCAGCTCCAGCACCTTGGCGGCAATCAGCCGGGCCTGTTCGGCGAACGCCGCCTGGTCGGCACGATGGCGGCGCAGCAGGCCGAAGGCCGCGCCGAAGTGGCCGAGCAGGCTCAGCCGGGGCGCTTCGATGAGCATCTCCATCTGCTCGCTGGCGCGCCCGCCACACAACAGCATCCAGCTCATCTGCGCCAGGGTGAAGAGCATCAGGCCGACGTGCCCCTCGGTCTGCCCGGAGTCGAGAAATTGCTGGCTCCACTGTTCGAAACGGCGCAGCAGGTTGTGTCGCACGCCGGGGTGACAGTCGGCCACCAGCGACTCCACGCGCAGCTGTTCGAGCAACTCGAACACCAGGCGGGCGATCGGCTGCGCCGGCAGGCTCTGGCGCAGCAGCTGCGCATCGCTGTGGCGCAGGCGCAGCGCCAAGCTGTCGGCCACCCCGCGCCAGGCCGGGAACTCGTCGCGCTCGGGGTCCGGGTGCAGGTGCGGGGCGCGCACCGGCACGACCCGCCCACGGACCTCCAGGCGTCCGCCGCGGTAGCGCAGGCGCGCCTCGCCGGACAGCGCCCGCAGGCTCGCCGCGCAGAGTTCTTCGAGCTGTTGCTGGCGTTTCTCGCGGCGCGGCGGTTGGGTCATGGCGGGGCTCCTGGGCGGGCTCAGGCCAGGGCGAGCCGGGGCAGCGCCGACTCCTCCAGCTCGTGATCGAAGCAGCGCTGATAGTACTCGGCGACCAGCGGCCGCTCGGCTTCGTCGCACTTGTTGAGGAACGACAGGCGGAAGGCCTGTGCCGGGTCGGCGAAGATCTCAAGGTTCTCCGCCCAGGAGATCACGCAGCGCGGCGACATCAGGGTCGACAGGTCGCCGGCGGCGAAGCCCTGGCGGGTCAGGCCGGCCACCGCCACCATCGCCTCGAGCACCGCCTCGCCATGGCGGGCGACCAGGTGCGGCACCCGCCCGGCGACTATGGCGACTTCCTCGGCCGGGGCCAGGTAGTTGAGGGTGGCGACTATGTTCCAGCGGTCCAGTTGCGCCTGGTTGAGCACCTGGGTGCCGTGGTACAGCCCGTTGAGATTGCCCAGGCCGATGGTGTTGGCGGTGGCGAACAGGCGGAAGTAGGGGTGCGGATGGATCAGCTGGTTCTGGTCGAGCAGGTTGAGCTTGCCGCCCTGCTCGAGGATGCGCTGGATCACGAACATCACGTCCGGGCGGCCGGCGTCGTATTCGTCGAAGATCAGCGCCGTGGGCCGGCGTAGCGCCCAGGGCAGGATGCCCTCCTGGAATTCGGTGACCTGCTTGCCGTCGCGCAGGACGATGCCGTCCTTGCCGATCAGGTCCAGGCGGCTGATATGGCCGTCCAGGTTGACCCGCACGCAGGGCCAGTTGAGCCGCGCGGCGACCTGTTCGATATGGGTCGACTTGCCGCTGCCGTGCAGGCCCTGCAGCAGCACCCGGCGATTGCGGGTGAAGCCGGCGAGGATGGCCAGGGTCACCTCCGGGTTGAAGCGGTAGGCCGGGTCGATCTCCGGCACCTGCTCGCTGCGGTTGAGGAAGACCGGCACGCGCAGGCTCGAGTCGATGCCGAACAGTTCGCGGGCTGGCACCAGGCGGCTGGCGGGTTCGATGTTCAGGTCGGTCATGGGAAGTCGCCTCTGGGCCGGGAGATGAACAGCGATTCTAGGCAGGCGGCCATGTCGGGAGAGGGGCCAGTTGCCGGTGCGCGATGCGGCCAGCACGGCCCTGGCGCCACGCCCGGGGAAAAACTGGCTCTATGGCCTTGGCCGCTGCCGGCTAAGGATGGGGCCAGATGTTCATTTCCCCGGAGGTCGACGAGATGGCAACAGATGGGCTGACGATCAAGCTGGACCCGGAGCTGGCGGCGTTGTTCCGCCGCTACGAGGCGCACACGCGGATCACGCCGGAGCTGTATGTCGGCGAGCTGCTGGCAAAGACCCGGCCGACCCTGCAGGCCGTGGTCGAGGCCCTGGACGAGGCCGGCGGCGACTCCGAGGCGCTGGCGCAGCTGTTCGGCCGCAAGATGGCCAGCCTGATGCAACAGCAGGCCGACCCGGCCGGTACCTGAGGGCGCCTCAGGCGAGGCGCTCGATCTTCTCGCGGATCTCGGCGAGCTTGGCTTCGACCACCTTCTCCAGGTGCTGCAGATCCTGCAGCAACTCCTGCTTGGGTGACAGCGCGTGCGAGCTGCTGCCGGTCAGCTGCTTGAGCTCGCCCAGGGCCTTCTGCAGCATCGGGCTGCAGTCGCTCAGCTGCTGCCAGGCTTGGCTGTGGCGGCTCTGCCCGGGAATGGCCTGGCGCGGACGGGCGAAGGTGAATTTCTGGCTGTGCGGCCGTAGCGAGGTGGCGGGGCGCAGGTAGTAGACCTTGAGGACGTCGCGGTCGTGCTCGCGACGCAGGCTGAAGCGGGAGATGAGTTCGAAGGAGCTGATGCCCATTTCCTTGAGGGTGGCGAATTCGGTCATGCGGATTTCTCGTCTGGGGTCTGTGGGTTGGCGGGCTCCTGGGGTGCTTAGGCGGCAGACGACCACGGCGGCCTGGGTATGGTCGCGGGGAGGTCTGGCGGGATTGTTATTGTTGTTCAGGCCTCGGTCGTTGGGCGCTGCCGCGAGGCGGCAGGCGGGACCGAGGCGAGGAGGCCACTCTCGTCGAGCGAGAGGTGCATGCAGTTTAACCAGGGTTAGCCGGCGGCACAGGGCCAGAGCGGCGTGTTCGATGGCGCCAGGTATGGCCCGACCCACCCTACGCACGACCTTGCAACACGCAAGTGGGGCAGATCCTTTTTTCTTCTTCTTATACGCAGCGTTCTTCAGCATGCCATTCAGGAGTCCAGCATGAGTCAGAGTTCCGTGTCACCGAGCCGCAAGAGCCCGGTCTTGAGCGAATCCGCCCAGGTCGACCAGCAGTCGATCCAGCCCTTCCCCCGTTCGCAGAAGATCTATGTGCAGGGTTCGCGTCCCGACATCCGCGTGCCGATGCGCGAGATCAGCCTGGACGTCGCTCCGACCGATTTCGGCGGCGAGATCAACGCGCCGGTGCTGGTCTATGACACGTCCGGTCCCTACACTGATCCGAGCGTCAGCATCGATGTGCGCCAGGGCCTGGCCGACGTGCGCAGCGCCTGGATCGAAGACCGCGGCGACACCGAGTTGCTCGACGGCCTGAGCTCCCATTTCGGCCAGGAGCGCCTGGCCAACCCCGAGCTGACCGCCATGCGCTTCGCCCACGTGCGCAACCCGCGCCGCGCCAAGCCCGGCAAGAACGTCAGCCAGATGCACTACGCGCGCCAGGGCATCATCACCCCGGAGATGGAATACGTCGCCATCCGCGAGAACATGAAGCTGCAGGAGGCCCGCGCCGCCGGCCTGCTGGAGCAGCAGCACGCCGGCCACAGCTTCGGCGCCTCGATTCCCAAGGAGATCACCCCGGAGTTCGTCCGCGAGGAGATCGCCCGCGGCCGCGCCATCATCCCGGCCAACATCAACCACGTGGAGCTGGAGCCGATGATCATCGGCCGCAACTTCCTGGTGAAGATCAACGGCAACATCGGCAACTCGGCGCTGGGCTCCTCGATCGAGGAAGAAGTGGCCAAGCTGACCTGGGGCATCCGCTGGGGTTCGGACACCGTCATGGACCTGTCCACCGGCAAGCACATCCACGAGACCCGCGAGTGGATCATCCGCAACTCGCCGGTGCCGATCGGCACGGTGCCGATCTACCAGGCCCTGGAGAAGGTCAATGGCGTGGCCGAGGACCTGACCTGGGAGCTGTTCCGCGACACCCTGATCGAGCAGGCCGAGCAGGGCGTGGACTACTTCACCATCCACGCCGGGGTGCTGCTGCGCTACGTGCCGATGACCGCCAAGCGAGTCACCGGCATCGTCTCGCGTGGCGGCTCGATCATGGCCAAGTGGTGCCTGGCGCACCACAAGGAGAATTTCCTCTACACCCATTTCGAGGAAATCTGCGAGATCATGAAGGCCTACGACGTCAGCTTCTCGCTGGGCGACGGCCTGCGTCCGGGTTCGATTGCCGACGCCAACGACGAAGCGCAGTTCGGTGAGCTGGAAACCCTCGGCGAGCTGACCAAGATCGCCTGGAAGCACGACGTGCAGGTGATGATCGAAGGCCCCGGCCACGTGCCGATGCAGCTGATCAAGGAGAACATGGACAAGCAGCTGGAATGCTGCGACGAGGCGCCGTTCTACACCCTCGGCCCGCTGACCACCGACATCGCCCCGGGCTACGACCACATCACCTCGGGCATCGGCGCGGCGATGATCGGCTGGTTCGGTTGCGCCATGCTCTGCTACGTTACCCCCAAGGAGCACCTGGGGCTGCCGAACAAGGATGACGTGAAGACCGGCATCATCACCTACAAGATCGCCGCCCATGCCGCGGATCTTGCCAAAGGCCATCCGGGAGCGCAGATTCGCGATAATGCCTTGAGCAAGGCGCGCTTCGAGTTCCGCTGGGAAGACCAGTTCAACCTGGGCCTGGACCCGGACACGGCGCGCAGCTACCACGACGAGACCCTGCCCAAGGACTCGGCCAAGGTGGCGCACTTCTGCTCCATGTGCGGGCCGAAGTTCTGCTCGATGAAGATCACCCAGGAGGTGCGGGTCTATGCTGAAGAGCAACGCATCGCCGCCCTGGAGCTGGATCAGGAGGTCGAGCAGGGCATGCAGGCCAAGGCCGAGGAGTTCAAGGCACAAGGCGCGCAGCTCTATCACAAGGTGTGATGGAGCTGCGGCGATGAATGGCAACTGAGAGAACGGGTCGAATGACCCGTTTTTTTATGCCTGAAAATCGCCTGCAGCCGCTACCCGTCTCCCGTCTCCCGTCTCCCTGCCTGCGCGGAGCCTGCGTCGGCCTAAGGCTCCGACGACTCTGCTTCTATAGAAGCTAATCCCTCCGGATTTTTCAGATAAATGAAAAAAAAATATAGTTTTTCATTGATCTATTTTTTTATTGTGTATAGCATCATTTTTACCCGGTGAGATGAGCTAAGTGTTCATGTCTCTTGGGCGATTTCGTTGCTTGGTTGGTGTGCGGGTTGTCCAGCCAGATTGACCGAGGAGAGTGCCGATTCGGCGGGGTGTCTTCGCTCGCCGGGGACAGTGCACGCGAGCTCCTCGTCGCGAACGGGCCATCGAGAATAAAGAGAGGGTTTATGAGCAGCTCATTGCCGAATCAGGCGCAAGTGGTGATCGTGGGTGGCGGTGTGATCGGTTGCAGTCTGGCCTACCACCTGACCAAGCTGGGTATGCGCGATGTCGTGCTGCTCGAGCGCAAGACCCTGACCAGCGGCACCACCTGGCACGCCGCCGGCCTGGTGCCGACCCTGCGCGCCAACTACACCATGTCCATGCTGGCCAACTACAGTGCCAGCCTCTACGAGCAGCTGGAGGCCGAGACCGGCCAGGCCACCGGCTTCGTGCGCAATGGCTCGCTGACCATCGCCACCAACAAGGAGCGCCTGGCAGAGATCAAACGCGGCGCCTCGATGGCCAAGGTGGCGGGCTTTCCCTGCAACCTGATCGGTCCGGAGCAGGCGCTGGAGCTGTGGCCGCTGCTGAACATCGACGACGTGATCGGCGCCATCCACCTGCCGATGGACGGCATGACCAGTCCGGTCGACACCACCCAGGCGCTGGCCAAGGGCGCGCGTCTGGGTGGCGCGAGGATCTTCGAGAACACCCGCGTACTGGACATCAAGACCCGAGATGGTCGTGCCGTCGGGGTGGTAACCGAGCAGGGCGATATCGACGCCGAGTACGTGGTCAACTGCGCCGGCATGTGGGCCCGCGAGTTCGGTCGCAAGGCCGGGGTCAACGTGCCGCTGCACGCGGCAGAGCACTACTACGTGGTGACCGAAAGCATCCCCGAGCTGAGGAGCGGCCTGGCCACCCTGCGCGACATGGACGGCTTCAACTACTACAAGCCGGATGCCGGCAAGCTGCTGATCGGCACCTTCGAGCCCAATGCCAAGCCCTGGGGCATGGAGGGCATCCCGGAAAGCTTCTGCTTCGACGAGCTGCCCACCGATTTCGAACACCTGGAGCCCTACCTGGAGTCGGCGATGCATCGCCTGCCGGTGCTCGAGCGCACCGGACTGCAGGTGTTCTTCAATGGCCCGGAGTCCTTCACCCCGGATGACCGCTACCACATCGGCGAGGCCCCCGAGCTGAAGAACTATTTCGTCGCGGCCGGCTTCAACTCGGTGGGCATCCAGTCCGCCGGCGGTGCCGGCAAGATGCTCGCCGAGTGGATTCACAAGGGCCATGCGCCGCGCGACCTGTGGGGTGTGGACATCCGCCGCAACATGCCGTTCCAGGGCACCCAGCGCTACCTCTACGAGCGCACCACCGAGTCCCTGGGCCTGCTGTACGAGACCCACTACCCGTTCAAGCAGTTCAAGACCGCCCGCGGCGTGCGCCGCTCGGTGCTGCATGAGCAGCTCAAGGCCCAGGGCGCCTGCTTCGGCGTGGAGAATGGCTGGGAGCGGGCGAACTGGTTCGCCGGCGAGGGACAGAAGGCAGAGTACGAATACTCCTTCGGCCGGCAGAACTGGTTTGCCAACAATGCCCTGGAGCACGCCTGCGTGCGCAACGCGGTCGGCGTGATCGACCAGAGTTCCTTCTCCAAGTACCAGGTCGAGGGGGCCGACGCCGAGGCCTTCCTCAACCGCATCTGCGCCAACAATGTCGCGGTGGCGGTGGGGCGGATGGTCTACACCCAGTGGCTGAACGAGCGCGGCGGCATCGAGGCCGATGTCACCGTGACCCGCCTGGCCGCCGACCGCTTCCTGGTGGTCTCGGGGGTGGCCTGCCAGAACCGCGACCTCGACTGGCTCAAGCGCAACAAGCCCGAGGGTGCCCGGGTGGCGATTACCGACATGACTTCGGCCTACGCCGTGGTCACGGTCATGGGGCCCAGTTCGCGCGCCACCCTGAGCAAGCTGACCGAGGCCGACCTGTCGCACGAAGGCTTCCCGTTCGCCACGTCGCGGGAGATCGACCTGAACTATGCCGTGGTGCGCGCCTCGCGCATCACCTACGTCGGCGAGCTGGGCTGGGAGCTGTATATCCCCACCGAATACGCGCCGAGCGTGTACGAGGCGGTGCTGGCCGCGGGGCAGGAGTTCGGCATCCGCCCGTACGGCTACCACACCATGAACTCGTTGCGCATGGAGAAGGGCTACCGCCACTGGGGCCACGACATCACTGACGAAGACACGCCGCTAGAAGCTGGCCTGGGCTTCGCCGTCGACTTCAACAAGGCCGACGGCTTCATCGGCAAGGAGGCGCTGCTGGCGCAGAAGGCCAAGGGCAGCCTGAGCAAGCGCTTCGTGGCCTTCCTGTTCGAGGATCCCGAACCGCTGTGCTACCACGAGGAGCCGATCTACGCCGATGGCCGGATCGTCGGCCGCACCACGGCCGGGATGTTCGGCCACACCCTGGGCAGCAGCATCGCCATGGGTTATGTCGAGCATGGCCCGGGCGTGACCAAGGAATGGCTGGAGAACGCCCAGTTCGAGATCGAGGTGGAGTGCGTGCGTTACAAGGTGCAGCCGTCGCTGCGGCCCTTCTACGACCCGACTAACGAACGCATCAAATGTTGATTGATTAGGCATTCAAGCAGGAGAACAGCGCATGAAGATCTTGGTAGGCGTGAAGCGGGTCATCGACCACAACGTAAAGGTACGAGTCAAACCGGATGGCTCGGGCGTGGACCTGGACAACGCCAAGATGGCGATCAACCCGTTCGACGAGATCGCCGTCGAGGCGGCGATCAGGCTCAAGGAGGCCGGGATTGCCAGCGAGGTAGTGGCAGTATCCATCGGCCCGGAGAAGGCCCAGGAAACCCTGCGCCAGACCCTGGCAATGGGCGTCGACCGGGCGATTCTCATCCCGTACGGCGGCATCACCGAGCCGCTGTCGGTGGCCAAGGCCCTGCAGGCGCTGGTGGCCAAGGAGTCGGCGCAACTGGTGATGCTCGGCAAGCAGGCGATCGACGACGACTGCAACCAGACCGGGCAGATGCTGGCGGCGCTGCTGGACTGGCCGCAAGGCACCTTCGCTTCGGGTCTGCAGCTGGCCGACGGCAAGATCGAAGTGATGCGCGAAGTCGACGGTGGCCTGGAAACCCTGGCCCTCGCCTTGCCGGCGGTGGTCAGTGTCGATCTGCGCTTGAACGAGCCGCGCTTCGCCTCGTTGCCGGCGATCATGAAAGCCAAGAAGAAACCCCTGGAGCAGGTCACCGCCGATGAGCTGGGCGTCGATCTGACGCCGCGCCTGGAACTGCTGTCGGCGACCGAGCCGCCCGTGCGGCAGGCCGGAGGGGTATTGGTAGCGAATGCCGCCGAGCTGGTGGCCAAACTGAAAACCGAAGCGGCAGTGCTCTAGGGAGTCGAAGAATGTCCAGTCTCGTAATTGTCGAACACGACAACGCCGTCATCGCGGCCGCCACCTTCAATACCCTCGGCGCTGCACAGCAGATCGGCGGTGACATCGACCTGCTGGTGATGGGCCATGACTGCGCCAGCGTCAGCCAGGCGGCCGCGGCCATCGCCGGGGTGCGTCGAGTGATCAGCGTCGAAGCGGAACACCTCAGGCAACCGGTGGCCGAGGACATGGCGCCGTTGGTGCGCGAATGCGCCGAGGGCTACAGCCACCTGCTGGCCCCGGCCAACAGCTTCGGCAAGAACCTGATGCCGCGGGTCGCCGCACTGCTGGATGTGGCCCAGCTCTCCGACATCAGCGCGGTAATCGATGCCGAGACGTTCGAGCGGCCGATCTACGCCGGCAACGTCCTGGCTACCTACCGCAGTCGCGAGGCGGTCAAGGTGATTACCGTGCGCAGCACCAAGTTCGAGGCGGTGGCTGCCAGCGGTGGCGCCGCCGAGCGGTTGAGCCGACCGGCTCCGGCAGCCCGCCCGGGCGCCATGGTGGTCAGCCGCACCGAGGCCAAGTCCGAGGGCCCCGAGCTGGCGACGGCGCGCATCGTGATTTCCGGTGGGCGCGGCATGGGCAGTGGCGCAAGTTTCGCCCTGCTCGAAGCGGTCGCCGACAAGCTCGGCGCCGCAGTCGGTGCGTCGCGTGCCGCGGTGGACGCTGGCTTTGCCGCGAACGACCTGCAGGTCGGCCAGACCGGCAAGGTGGTAGCGCCGGAGCTGTATATAGCCGTGGGCATTTCCGGGGCGATCCAGCACCTGGCGGGCATGAAGGACTCCAAGCTGATCGTGGCGATCAACAAGGACGCCGATGCACCGATCTTCCAAGTGGCCGATTACGGCATCGTCGGCGACCTGTTCGAGGTCCTGCCGCAGCTTGAAGCGGCGCTCTAATTCAACCCGTGCGAGTCAGAAGAGAATCGATATGAAGAACAAACCCTCGTATATCCTCAAGGTTTCCTGCCCGGGGCGCGCCGGCATCGTCGCGGCCATCGGCAATTTCATGGCCGACCGGGGATGCTTCATCAAGGAGTTGCACCAGTTCGACGACCTGGACTCCGGTCGCTTCTTCTCCACTATCGAGTTCGTCTTCGAAGGTGAACGCACCTTCAGCGTCGAGCAGCTGAAGGCGGCTTTCGAGGTCACCGCGCTGCGCTTCGAGATGGATTGGGAGATCCACGATGCAGCCCATCGCGCAAAGGTGCTGATCATGGTGTCGAAGTACGACCATTGTCTGCGCGATCTGCTCTACCGTCGGGCGACCGGCGAGCTGCCGATAGACATCACCGCCATCGTCTCCAACCACGAAGACCTGCGGGGGATGGCCGAGCACGAAGACATCGAGTACATCCACCTGCCGGTGACCAAGGAAACCAAGCCGGAGCAGGAGGCCCGCCTGCTGGAGATCATCGAAGGCACCGGCACCGAGCTGGTAGTTTTAGCGCGCTACATGCAGGTGCTGTCCGACGAACTGAGCAAGAAGTTGGCCGGGCGCTGCATCAACATTCACCACTCCTTCCTGCCGGGTTTCAAGGGCGCCAAGCCCTATTACCAGGCCTATGACCGCGGCGTGAAGCTGATCGGGGCGACGGCGCATTACGTCACCGGCGACCTCGACGAGGGGCCGATCATCGAGCAGATGGTCGATCGGGTGAACCATTCCCACGATGCCTTGCGCCTGACCCAGATTGGCCGCGACATGGAAGCCCAGGCGCTGGCCCGGGCGGTGAAGTATCACGTGTCCCACCGCGTGTTCCAGAACGGTCTGCGCACCGTCGTTTTCTAAGATAGAGGACTTGCACCGATGAGCGATCTGGCAACCGAAATCCACCCGACTGCAGTCGCGTCCGAGCGAATCGACGGCAAGGCTTTCGCGGCGAAGCTGCGTGGCGAAGTGACTGAGGGGGCGGCGGGCTTTACCCGTGACCTGGGGCGCCAGCCCGGTCTGGCGGTGGTTCTGGTCGGCAGCGATCCGGCCAGTCAGGTCTATGTGCGCACCAAGATGCGTCAGGCCGCGGAGGTGGGCATCGCCTCCTTTCAGCACCTGCTGCCGGCCGATACCGGCGAGGCCGAGTTGCTGGCCCTGATCGACTCGCTCAACCGCGACGATCGCGTCGACGGGATCCTGGTGCAGCTGCCGTTGCCGGCCGGGATCAGCGAGGCGGCGGTGATCGAGGCCATCGCCCCGGCCAAGGATGTCGACGGCTTTCATCCCTACAACGTCGGGCGCTTGAGCGCCGGGCAGCCGGTGATGGTGCCTTGTACCCCACTGGGTTGCCTGCTGCTGTTGCAGGATCGCCTCGGCGATCTCTCCGGCCTCAAGGCGGTGGTGGTCGGGCGCTCCAATATCGTCGGCAAACCGATGGCGCAACTGCTGCTCAATGCCAGCTGCACGGTCACCACCGTGCACTCGCGCAGCCGCAACATGGCCGAGGAGTGCCGTCAGGCCGACATCCTGGTGGTGGCGGTCGGTCGCCCGGGGCTGATCGGCAGCGAGCACATCAAACCGGGCGCGACGGTGTTGGATGTGGGTATCAACCGGGTCGAGGATGCGCAGGGACAGTCGCAGCTGGTCGGCGATGTCGACTTCGCCGCGGCTTCGCGGGTGGCCGGCGCGCTGACGCCGGTGCCCGGCGGCATCGGGCCGATGACCGTGGCTTGCCTGTTGCGCAATACCCTGAGCGCCGCCAGGCAGCGTACCCGCTAACGCGCCGCCAGCGGCGCTCGAGACCTCGAGGCAGTCTTTCCACTGCGCGTCCTGGCGCGCAGCGGCGGCCTGCCCCTGCGCAGACTTTCTCGCAGCCAAGTCAATCCGCTAGCCGCGCCGGTCGCGGTTAGCCATAACAACAAGGAACATTTTCGTGAGCCAGACTGCGCGTGAATCCATGGAGTTCGATGTTGTCATTGTCGGTGCCGGTCCGTCGGGTCTGGCCGCCGCCTGCAAGCTGATGCAGCAGGCGCAGGCCGCGGGGCAGGAATTGAGCGTCTGTGTGGTCGAGAAGGGTTCGGAGGTAGGCGCCCATATCCTCTCGGGGGCGATCCTGGAGCCCCGTGCACTCGATGAGCTGTTTCCCGACTGGGCCGAGCGCGGCGCACCGCTGCACACCCAGGTTTCGCAGGACAGGATCCTGCTGCTGCGCGACCAGCAGCGTGCGCTGCAGCTGCCCAACTGGATGGTACCGAAAACCCTGCACAATGCGGGCAACTACATCATCAGCCTGGGCAATCTGTGCCGCTGGTTGGCCGAGCAGGCCGAAGCCCTGGGCGTGGAAATCTTCCCCGGCTTCGCGGCCAGCGAGGTGCTGTACCGCGAGGATGGCTCGGTCAAGGGCATCGCCACCGGCGACATGGGCGTTGGGCGCGACGGCCAGGCCAGCGACGGCTACATGCCGGGCATGGAGCTGCATGCCAAGTACACCCTGTTCGCCGAGGGCTGTCGCGGACACCTGGGCAAGTCGCTGTATCAGCGCTTCGAACTGGACCGAGACGCCGACAGCCAGCACTACGGCCTGGGGATCAAGGAACTGTGGGACATCGAACCGAGCAAGCACAGCCCCGGATTGGTCCTGCATGGCACCGGCTGGCCGCTCAGCGATGGCACATCGGGCGGTTTCTTTCTCTACCATGGCGACAACCATCAGGTGGTGGTCGGCCTGATCGTCGACCTGAATTATTCGAACCCGCACGTCAGCCCCTTCGATGAGTTCCAACGGCTCAAGCATCACCCGGCGCTGGCCCAGTATCTGGAGGGCGGCAAGCGCGTCGCCTATGGTGCGCGAGCCATTGCCAAGGGTGGTTTCAATGCCCTGCCGAAAATGACCTTCCCGGGCGGGCTGCTGATCGGCTGCAACGCCGGCACCCTGAATTTCGCCAAGATCAAGGGCACCCATACGGCGATGAAGTCGGGGATGCTGGCCGCCGAGGTGGTGTTTGAGGCGCTGCGCCAGGGCGATGGCGGTGGCAACGAGCTGACGGCCTATACCGAGCGCTTCGAGGCCAGCTGGCTGTACCAGGAGCTGCATGCCAGCCGCAACTTCGGTCCGGCGCTGCACAAGTTCGGCCCCGTGCTGGGGGGCGCGTTCAACTTCATCGACCAGAACCTGTTCGGTGGCAAGTTGCCGATCCGCCTGCGCGACCCGCTGCCCGACCATGCGCAGATGAAGCAGGCGGCGCTCTGCCCGCGGATCGTCTATCCGAAACCGGATGGCGTGCTGAGTTTCGACAAGCTGTCTTCGGTGTTCCTGTCCAACACCAACCATGTCGAGGATCAGCCCTGCCATTTGCAGCTACTGGACCCGGATGTGCCGATGCAGCACAACCTGCCGCGTTATCTCGAACCGGCGCAGCGTTACTGCCCGGCGGGGGTCTATGAGGTGATCGAGGAGGAGGCCGGAAAGCGCTTGCAGATCAACGCGCAGAACTGCCTGCACTGCAAGACATGCGACATCAAGGACCCGGCCCAGAACATTCGTTGGGTGGCGCCGGAGGGCGGCGGCGGTCCCTGCTATCCGAACATGTGAGGGTTCTCCGTGCTGCTGCCTCTTGCGCCTGCGGGTGCGCTGGGGGAGGCGGACAGCTTTGCAGGCCGCTCTTTCCTGAAGGCACGAACACGGGTTCGTGCTTTTTTTTTTTTTGCCGGGCCCTGGTCATTAGTGGGGCCCGGCGCAATTGGAAGGATGCTGGCCAGTGGCTTTCGTTAGGCACTTAGGTCAGCGTGAGAGGCCGGTGAGCGGATAGATTGAGTTGTGCGCAGGAGGGGATAGCGGGGAGGGGGTTGTCTTTCCTGATTGCGACCTGGACAGGAAGGCGGCGTCCCTGCCGCCGCGAACCCAGGACGCGGGTCAATCAGCACTCGATGACGTTGACCGCGAGACCGCCGCGGGAGGTCTCCTTGTACTTGTCGAGCATGTCCCGGCCGGTGTCGCGCATGGTCTTGATGACCTTGTCCAGGGAGACGAAGTGATGGCCGTCGCCGCGCAGGGCCATGGACGCGGCATTGATGGCCTTCATGGCGGCCATGGCATTGCGCTCGATGCAGGGTACCTGGACTAGGCCGCCGACCGGGTCGCAGGTCAGGCCGAGGTTGTGTTCCATGCCGATCTCGGCGGCGTTCTCCACCTGCTGCGGGGTGGCGCCGACGGCCTCGGCGAGCCCCGCTGCCGCCATGGCGCAGGCAGAGCCGACTTCGCCCTGGCAGCCCACTTCGGCGCCGGAAATCGAGGCCTTGGCCTTGAACAGAAAACCGATGGCCGAGGCCGCGAGGAAGAAGCGGATCACGCCATCCTCGTTGGAGTTTGGGCAGAAGTTGACGTAGTAGTGCAACACGGCGGGAATGATGCCGGCGGCGCCGTTGGTCGGTGCGGTGACGATACGCCCACCCGCCGCGTTCTCTTCATTCACCGCCAGGGCATAGAGGTTGACCCAGTCCATGGCACCGAGGGACGGGGTGATCAGGTCCATGCGTTTGCGGTCCTTCAGGTCCCGGTGCCAGGCGGCGGCCCGACGCTTGACCTTCAACCCGCCGGGGAGGATGCCCTCGTTCTGGATGCCCTGTTTGACGCAGTCCTGCATGACCTGCCAGAGCGCCAGGATTTCGCGGCGGATCTCCTCTTCGCTGCGCCACAGCTTCTCGTTCTCCAGGGTTACCTCGGCGATCGACAGGCCCGTGTCCTGGCAGATCTTCAGCAGCTGGTCCGCCGACTTGTAGTCGTGCACCAGGGGCACTGTCGCGGCCTGTATGACGCCGGCGCCGACGGTGTCCTCGCCGACGATGAAACCGCCGCCGACCGAGTAGTAGGTCTTGCGGCACAGCTCGTGGCCGGCCTCATCGAAGGCCGTACAGATCATGCCATTGGGATGAAAGGGCAGGGATTCGCTGCGATGGAAGACCAGGTCGTGCTCGGCCTGGAAGGCGATCTCGTGGGTGCCCAGCAGTAACAGACGTCCGCCGGCATGAATCGCCTCGGCGCGCGGTGCCATGATCTGGGGCTCGACCAGGTCGGGGGCGTGCCCCTCCAGCCCGAGCAATACCGCCGCGCCACTGCCGTGGCCCTTGCCGGTGGCGCCGAGCGAACCGTAGAGCACGGTTCTCACCCGTGCCACGCGCTCGAGCAGCGCGTCATTCTGCAGCCGCTGCGCGAACATCTGCGCCGCGCGCATCGGCCCCACGGTATGGGAACTCGAGGGCCCTATGCCCACCTTGAACAGATCGAACAGACTAATAGCCATATGCCGGCCTCACGTTGTGGCATTGGGAGAGGGCGAGCCGATACCTCTCCCGCCCTCCGGTCGGACAGCGTTGCGTGCTGCCGGTCTAGGCGTAGACCGGATAGTCCGCGCAGAGGTCGGCCACCAGGGTGGCGACACGGGCCTCCACGTCCTCATCGCCGAGGCGATCGAGGATGTCGCAGATCCAGCCGGCCAGCTCGATGCACTGGCCTTGCTTGAAGCCGCGGGTGGTGATGGCCGGGGTGCCGATGCGCAGGCCCGAGGTGACGAACGGCGACTGCGGGTCGTTCGGCACGGAGTTCTTGTTCACGGTGATGCCCACGCGGCCCAGGGCGGCGTCGGCGTCCTTGCCGGTCAGGCCCTGGCGAATCAGGCTGAGCAGGAACAGGTGGTTGTCGGTGCCACCGGAGACCACGTCGAAGCCGCGCTCGATGAACACCTTGGCCATGGCCTGGGCGTTCCTGATCACCTGGGCCTGGTAGTCCTTGAACTCAGGCTCCAGCGCTTCCTTGAAGCACACCGCCTTGGCCGCGATCACGTGCATCAGCGGGCCGCCCTGGGCACCGGGGAAGACCGCGGCGTTGAGCTTCTTCTCGATCTCGGGGTTGGCCTTGGCCAGGATCAGGCCGCCACGCGGACCGCGCAGGGTCTTGTGGGTGGTGGTGGTGACCACGTCGGCGAACGGAATCGGGTTCGGGTACAATCCGGCGGCGACCAGGCCGGCGACGTGGGCCATGTCGACGAACAGCAGCGCACCGACCTTGTCGGCGATGGCGCGGAAACGCGGGAAGTCCAGGGTCTTGGAGTAGGCGCTGAAGCCGGCGACGATCATCTTCGGCTTGTGCTCGACGGCCAGGCGCTCGACTTCGTCGTAATCGATCAGCCCGGTGGCGGTGTCCAGGCCGTACTGCACGGCGTTGTACAGCTTGCCGGAGGAGCTGACCTTGGAACCGTGGGTCAGGTGACCGCCGTGGGCCAGGCTCATGCCCAGGATGGTGTCGCTGGCGTTGAGCAGGGCCAGGTAGACGGCAGCGTTGGCCGAGGAGCCGGAGTGCGGCTGGACGTTGGCGAAGTCGGCGCCGAACAGCTGCTTGGCGCGGTCGATGGCCAGCTGCTCGACCACGTCGACGTGCTCGCAACCGCCGTAGTAACGCTTGCCCGGGTAGCCTTCGGCGTACTTGTTGGTCAGGCCGCTGCCCTGGGCCTGCATGATGCGCTTGCTGGTGTAGTTTTCCGAGGCGATCAGCTCGATGTGGTGCTCCTGACGCGCTTCTTCGGCGTTCATGGCCGCCAGCAGTTCGTCGTCGTAGCCCTGGATTTGGTCTTGTTTGCTGAACATTGCGTGCTATCTCCGGCAAGGGGTCAGTTGATGACGTAGGCCTGGAAGGCCTCGACGCCGGCCTGGGCGACCAGCTCGTCCTGGTCCGGGGTGCCCGAGCTGCAGCCGATGCCGCCGATGATCTGTTCGTGGAGAAACAGCGGCAGCCCGCCGGCGACAATGGAGAAGCGCCCCTGATTGCTGGTGTTGATGCCGAAGGCCGGCTTGCCGGGCACGCTCACCTCGCCGTAGGCGCGGGTGGATTTGCGGGCGGCGGAGGCGGTGAAGGACTTGCCCATGGCGATGTCGATGCTGGTGATGCGGGCGTTGTCCATGCGCTGGAACAGCAGCAGGTGACCGGCGTCGTCGGTGATGGCGATGTCCATGTCGACGGCGATTTCCTTGGCCTTGCGCACGCAGGCCTGCATGATGACCTGGGCGTCGGCCAGGGTAAGTCTGGGTACCATTTTCATTGTTATCGACCTCAGTCTTGTAGTGATTCGGGCTGGCGGGCAGCGCTCAGGCGTCGAGGACGCCATCCAGGGCCTGCTCGAGCGTCGCCAGGGTGCGCTCGATGTTGTTCAGCTTGTCGAGGCCGAACAGGCCGATGCGGAAGGTCTGGAAGTCGCTCGGCTCATCGCATTGCAGGGGCACGCCGGCGGCGATCTGCAGGCCTTGGGCGGCGAACTTCTTGCCGCTCTTGATATCGCCATCGTCGGTGTAGCAAACCACCACGCCGGGCGCCTCGAAGCCCGGTGCGGCGACACTCTTGAAGCCCTTGCGGCCCAGCAGTGCACGTACCCGGTCGCCGAGCTGCTGTTGCTCGGCGCGCACAGTGGCGAAGCCGTAGGCCTGGGTTTCCTTCATCACGTCGCGGAAACGGGTCAGCGCGTCGCTGGGCATGGTGGCGTGGTAGGCATGGCCGCCCTGTTCGTAGGCCTGCATGATCTGCAGCCACTTCTTCAGGTCGCAGGCGAAGCTGCTGCTCCGGGTGGCGTTGACGCGCTCGACGGCCAGCTGGCTGAGCATCACCAGCGCGCAGCAGGGCGATCCGCTCCAGCCCTTCTGTGGTGCGCTGATCAGTACATCGATGCCACAGGCCTGCATGTCGACCCACAGGGTGCCCGAGGCGATGCAGTCCAGCACGAACAGGCCGCCGACGGCGTGCACGGCGTCGGCCACGGCGCGCAGGTAGGCATCGGGCAGAATCATTCCCGATGAGGTCTCGACATGGGGGGCGAATACCACCTGGGGCTTCTGCGCCCGGATGGTGGCGAGTACTTCCTCGAGTGGCGGCGGGGCGAACGCGGCCTGGCGCTGCTCCGTCAGCGGCCTGGCCTTGAGCACGGTGGTCGCCGCAGGTATGTCGCCCATCTCGAAGATCTGCGTCCAGCGATAGCTGAACCAGCCATTGCGGATCACCAGGCAGTGTTGTGCAGTGGCCAGCTGGCGGGCCACCGCCTCCATGCCGAAGGTGCCGCTACCCGGCACAATCGCTACGGCCTGAGCGTTGTAGACCTCTTTCAGGGTGCCGGAAATGTCGTTCATCACGCGCTGGAACGACTGCGACATGTGGTTGAGGGAGCGGTCCGTATAGACCACCGAGTATTCGAGGAGGCCATCGGGGTCCACGGTGGAGATGGTATTTTTCATTTTTACACCCTCGTGAAATAATTGTTTAGTTTTTCACTATGCTGCACCAACGCGTTCTGCTTGACAAGAGCTCCGATGCTCGATTTTCGGTGGTCGGCCGCGATCGCCGGGGACGCTGTGGCCGGCCCGGTGTCTCCACTGGCGAGGACGAATGACGGCTTTACGGAGGCTGAAGTCCGACAGCTGGGGCGGTCGCGCTGGCGTCATCGGTCATCGCGGCCGGGCGCGACGGCTACCGGGTAACAATTTCACGGTGGTCCTCCGATAAGTCGTTCATCATGAAAAAATAACCATATTTTTTAATGTGGCAGGGTTTCTGCTATGCTTTGTCCACTCAAATGTCCCAGAGCAATCCATTCCTTATGTCAGAGTCACTTCCCGCCAAGGGCAACGCTACGGACCCCGAGAGCCTGCGGATCGGCCGACAGATCCGTGACCTGCGCAAATCGAAGCGGATAACCCTCGCAGCCCTGGCGGAGAAACTGGACCGGTCGGTGGGCTACCTGAGCCAGGTCGAGCGCGGCGTATCATCCCTGCCGATCGGGGTGCTGCAGTCGATCAGCGAGATACTGGGGGTCAGGGTCAGCTGGTTCTTCCAGGGCGACGATGAAATTCCCACGGAGGAGCGGGAGTACCTGGTGCGCGCCGATCACCGGCGCTCGATGACTTTCTCCGGCATCGGGGTGCGCGAGGAGCTGCTATCGCCCCGCCTGAGCGGCCAGCTGCTGCTGATCATGACGCGCCTGGCTCCTGGGGCGAGCGGCGGCAAGGAGCCGCGCCAGCGCAAGGGCGAGGAGGCCGGCTATGTCGAGGCCGGCACCCTGGAGCTGAAGATCGGCCAGCAGACCTTCCTGCTCGGCCCCGGCGACAGCTTCGCCATCACCGGCGATGAGCCGCATCTGATCTACAACCCGGGCGAGGTCGAGACCCGGGTGATCTGGGTGATGACGGGCGTGGAGTACTGACCGGGCGCAGCCTTGTGTGCCCGAGCCCCCAGCGCGGAACGCCGCTGCTACCGGGCCCCGATACCGCCGGTGCTACCAGAGCTTCGCTGACCGCTATTGCCGAATCCCCAGTACCTCTGCCTGTGGGCGCCACTGGCGCCCCTCCTCTTGGCCATCACGCGTGATACGACGGGTCTAGCGGCCCATCCCTCGAGCGCCTTTGCCGGCTCCACTTGCCCGCCCAGCCTCTTCCCCTGTAGCGCCTGGCCGCAGGCCCGTCGCTCATGGGCCAGGCTAAGTGGTTGTTTTTCATATGAATTGAAAAAAAGCATAAAAACACGGCCTTAAAGTGAAATTAAATTTATATTTTTCATTTTAGAGCTATTTTTTTCTGATAGTCTCTTGCTCGTGGCGTGGCTGCATGGCCTTCAACTGCCGCACTGAACTCTCTGATAACAATATAAACAGTGAGGAACACGTTATGAGCTACCACCGTAAATCGAGCAGCGCCCCTGGCCGGCTGCTGCGCAGGGGCCTTTGTGGCTCCATGCTGGCGCTGGTGATGGGGGCATACGCCCAGGCCGAAGACCTTACGGTCGCCTACTTCCCGGGTTGGCCAACCACCCACCAGGTTGGCGAGGAGAAGGGCTGGTTCAACGAAGCAGTGGGCATGGATGTTCAGTTCCGTGAGTTCGACACCGGTGCGGCCATGGCGGCGGCGATGCTCTCGGGCGATGTGCAGGTCGCCTACTCGATGGGGGTCATCCCATTCGTGATCGCCGTCACCCAGGGCGCCCCGCTGGACCTGGTCGGGGTCGCGGTGACCTATTCGGAGAACGACAACTGCGTGGTACGCAACGGCAGCGGTATCGCGTCGCCGCTGGACCTCAAGGGCAAGACGGTCGGCGTGCCGTTCGGCACCGTGTCGCACTACAAGATGCTGAAGATCTTCGAAAACGTCGGCGTCGATGTCGGCACCCTGAAGGTGGTCGATATGGCGCCGCCAGATGTGGCCGCGGCCATGACCCGTGGCGACGTGGACATGGGCTGCGGCTGGGAGCCGGCCCTGTCCAGCATGCTGAAGGACGGCGAGTTGCTGGTCAGCACCAAGGAACAGGAGTCCTGGGGGCTCAAGGTCTTCGACGTGATCGTGGTCAATCGTGACTTCGCCAGGCAGAACCCGGAGAAAATCTCCGCGTTTCTCGCCACCGTGGACAAATCCACCGACTTCTATCAGGCCAATACCGCCGAGGCGACGACAGTCATCAGCAAGAGGGCCGGTATCTCCGAGGAGCAGACCCGCTCGATCATGGCCAAGTTCGGCTTCCCCAAGCGCGAAGAGCAGCTCAGCGACGCCTGGCTGGGCAAGGACGTGCCCACCTTCCTCAAAGGCGTAGCCGATGTGATGGTCGCCAACGGCGAAATGGACAAGGCGCTGGACGACTACAGCCCCTACGTCAAAGCCGGCTACTACACCGACACCACCGCACCTTAGTGCATCCGGCAGCCGGGCTCGACCACGCGAGCGCGTGATCAGGCCCGGTTACCTGCCCTGCCTAAGGGTTCCATGACATTCGTCTGCAAGGGGAAATGCTGTGAGTGAATTGTGTGTAAAGGGCGTGTCGATGACCTACGACGGCAGCGATGGCCAGCCGGTCAGGGCGCTCGAAAATATCAATTTTTCCATGAGCCAGGAGGACATCGTCACCGTCCTGGGTCCATCCGGCTGCGGCAAGAGCACCCTGCTCAACATCATCGCCGGCTTCCTGAGCCCGACCGCGGGCAAGGTCCTGGTCGACGGCCGCGAGATCAGCGGGCCGGGCCAGGATCGCGGCATGGTGTTCCAGCACGGCGCGCTGTTCGAGTGGCTCAGCGTCGGCGAGAACATCAACTTCGGTCCGCGCATGGCCGGCGTCGATGCCCGCCAATGCGATGCGAAGGTCGACGAGCTGCTCGGCCTGGTCGGCCTCAACGGCTTTCGCGATACGCCGATCTACAACCTGTCCGGGGGCATGCAGCAGCGGGTGGCGCTGGCCCGCTGCCTGGCCAACGATCCGGACGTGATCCTGATGGACGAACCCCTTGGCGCACTGGATGCGCTGACCCGGGAAAAGATGCAGACCTTGGTCCTCAAGCTCTGGCAGGAGACCCGCAAGATGGTGTTCGTGATCACCCACAGCGTGGAGGAGGCGATCTTCCTCGGCTCCCGCCTGGTGGTGATGGCCCCACGACCGGGGCATATCGTCAAGGAGTTTCAGCTGCCGTTCGCCGCCGCGGGGCGGGACGCCAACCCGCGCGAGATCAAGTCCAGTCGCGAGTTCATCGCGGTCCGCGAGGAGGTGCTCGAGATGATCTGGTCGATGGAAGAGCAGCTCTCGCCAGCAGGGGTATGAATCATGTCTGAAGCCAATGTAAGCAAGAAACGCATGTTTTTCCTGTACCGGCTGTGGAACACCGACGGCCTGGCCCAGCGCAAGACCGTCACCTTCGGCGACCCGGCCGCGGTCCAGGGTGGCGCCATCTACGGGGTGATTTCGGTGCTGACCGTGGCCCTGGTCTGGCAGCTGGTGGCCATGGCCGAGATCGTTCCGCCGCTGTTCTGGCCGAGCCCGAGCGCGGTCTTCGACAAGTTCATCCAGATTTCCACCGAAGGCTACAAGGGCTACACCCTGGCCGAGCACCTGGGCATCAGCCTGTACCGGGTCCTGGCGGGCTTCGGCCTGGGTTGCCTGTTCGGCATTCCGGTGGGCCTCGGCATGGGCCTGAACAAGGTCATCAAGGGCTGGATGGACCCATTGATCGAGTTCTACCGCCCGGTGCCGCCGCTGGCCTATGTGCCGCTGGTGATCATCTGGATGGGCATCGGCGACAGCGGCAAGGTGCTGCTGCTGTTCCTGGCGACCTTCTCGATCATCGTCATCAGCGCCCGCGCCGGCGTCGCCAGCGTGGCCATCGAGAAGATCCACGCGGCCTATTCGCTGGGCGCCAGCCGCTGGCAGATCCTGCGCCACGTCATCCTGATCAATGCCCTGCCGGAAATCTTCACCGGCATGCGCGTCGCCATGGGCGTCTGCTGGGGCACCCTGGTGGCCGCCGAGATGGTCGCCGCCACGTCCGGCGTGGGCTGGATGGTGCTCAACGCGAGTCGCTATCTGAACACCGACATCGTGCTGATGGGGGTGATTCTGATGGGCGTGGTCGGCTTCATGATCGACCTGTGCATGCGCCGTCTGGAGCAGAAGCTGATCCCGTGGAAGAGCAAAGGCCGCAGTTAATCCTCAGTTCAACAGAATTCCTGAGACCGTTTCCGGAGAAGAAAGACATGATGACTCATGCAAAAGTATTGGTGATCGGCGGTGGCATTGCCGGGGTGAGCACGCTCTACCATCTGGCCAAGAGAGGTTGCCCCAACATCGCCCTGGTGGAGCGTACCGAGTTGACGGCCGGCTCGACCTGGCACGCGGCGGGCAACCTGCCGCACTTCAGTACCAGCCTCAACGTGATGCGTCTGCAGCAGTACAGCATCGCCTTGTATCAGCGCCTGGAAGCCGAGACCGGGCAAGCGGTGGGTCATCACAAGACCGGCGCGCTGCGTCTGGCGCATACCCAGGAGCGTTTCCAGGAGTTCCAGCGGGTCGCCGGCATGGCCGACGCCTGCGGCCTGGACTTCAAGCTGCTCAAGCCGGAGGAGCTGCAGCAGTACCATCCGTTCCTCGAGAGCCACGACCTGGTGGGCGGCCTGTGGGATCCGGACGACGGCCACATCGATCCGACCAGCGTGACCAATGCCATGGCCAAGGGCGCCCGCGACCTGGGCGCGCAGATCTACCGCAACAGCCCGGTCAGCGCCATCAGCCGCACGGCCGACGGCCTGTGGCAGGTGGAAACCGCCAAGGGCACCATCACCGCGGAAATCATCGTCAACGCCGCGGGCTTCCGCGCCAACGAGATCGCCGCGATGATCGGCCACCAGCTGCCGATCGCCTCGATGGAGCACCAGTACCTGGTGACCGAAGGCCTGTCGGAAGTCGCCGACTGCGGCCGCGAGCTGCCCATGGTGCGCGACCCGGACGTGTCCTACTACCTGCGCCAGGAGCGCAACGGCTTCATCCTCGGCCCCTACGAGCCGGGCGGCCTGCCGTGCTGGACCGACGGGGTGCCGCCGGACTTCGGCCAGGAGCTGTTCGAACCCTCGCTGGACCGCCTCGAGGACATCATCGCCACGGCCATGGAGCAGATTCCGCTGTTGGAAAAGGCCGGCGTGCAGACCGTCATCAACGGCCCGATCACCTATACCCCGGACGGTCACCCGCTGATCGGCCCGGTGGCCGGCTTCGACAACTACTTCGTCTGCTCCGGCTTCAACTTCGGCATCGTCCAGGGCGGCGGCGCCGGCCACTTCATGGCGCAGTGGATCCTCGACGGCCACCCGGAGATCGATCTCAACGAGCTGGACCCGCGTCGCTTCGGCGACTACGCCAATGCGCGCTATACCGTGGCCAAGGCCACCGAGGTGTATGCCCACGAGTACGCCAACGGCCTGCCCTACGAGTACGAGAACCGCCCGGCGGCACGCCCGGCCAAGACCACGCCGATCTACAGCCGGCTGAAGGAGAATGGCGCGGTATTCGGTGCCCGCTTCGGCTGGGAACGCGCCAACTGGTTCGCCCCGGCCGGCATGGAGCCGCGCGACGTGCTGAGCTACAGCCGCAGCAACTGGTTCGAGACCGTCGGCGAGGAGTGCCGCGCGGTGCGCGAGCGGGTCGGCCTGCTGGACCTGTCGGCCTTCGCCAAGTTCGAGGTGTCGGGGGCGGGTGCCTTGGCCTATCTGGAGCGGCTGTCGACCAATCGCCTGCCGGCGGAAGTGGGCGGCATTGCCCTGACCTACATGGTGTCCAACTCAGGGCGTATCCTCGGCGAGTTCACCATCACCCGCCTGGCTGCCGATCGTTTCTATCTGATCAGTGCCGCCGCCGCCCAGGTGCACGACTGGGATGAGCTGCGTCGCCGCTTGCCGGCCGATGGTTCGGTGCGTCTCGATGACCTCACCGCGCGCTACGGCACCCTGGTCGTGGCAGGCCCCAAGGCTCGCGAGGTGCTGCGCAAGCTGACCTCCAGCGACCTGGGCAACGCGGCCTTCCCCTGGCTCAGTGCCCAGGAAATTGCCGTGGCCGGCGCCCCGGTACGGGCCCTGCGGGTCAACTACGTCGGCGAGCTGGGCTGGGAGCTGCACCACCCCATCGAGTACCAGCTGGGGCTGTACGATGCCCTGGTCGAGGCGGGTGCCGAGTTCGGCATGCGCAACTTCGGCACCCGGGCGATGGACTCGCTACGCCTGGAGAAGGCCTATCCGATGTGGGGCCACGAGCTGACCTGCGAGAACACCCCGCTGGAGGCCAAACTGGGCTTCTTCGTCAAGACCGAGGGCCGCGATTTCCTCGGTCGCGAGGCGCTGGTACAACAGCGCGAGCAGGGCGTGAAGGTCCAACTGGCCTACCTGGAGGTCGATGTCGAGGGCACCGATGCCTTCAACTTCGAGCCGGTGCTGGCCGGCGACCAGGTGGTCGGTGTGGTCAGCTCCGGCGGCTACGGACACTGCGTGCAAAAGAGCCTGGCGTTCGCCTATGTGCAGGCCGAGCAGGCTGCCGTGGGTACTGCGCTCAGCGTGCTGATCCTCGGCCAGCGCCGCGCGGCCCGGGTAATCAAGGCGCCGGCCTTCGATCCACAGAACCTGCGTCCGCGCGGTAACTACGAGGGCTGATAGGCCGGCGGCCTCGCTCCCGCCAGGAGCGGGGTCGTTCCCATCCCAGCCAGGCCGCATGGCCCGCTGACCAGCAGAATCATCGACCGTCGCAATGGCGGTTCGGGTTCGGCTGGCCAGTGGGCCGTTTTCAGTTGTGCCCCGCGGTCTTGTGGCATCGCTCGCGGCGTCTCGGCCGCGATGCCCCGTCGCTTGCCCCACAGCCGCTGCCCCGGCAGTGGAGCAAGAGGCGATCGCAACGGGCTATCGCCAGCCGCTGTCCGGGCGCTCGCTGCAGCCAGCTTTGTTCATCGCATCACGCAGCCGTCGCCTCGGCGGCTCGACAGGGGCTGGGCCCTGGCAAGGCTATTCGGGCCGACAGGCCGCTCCATACGGTGCGGGACCTGACTAGCACATTCGATGCCCCGTCTAGCATCAGCGGTATGGCCCTGTCCCCAGCGCCCCATCGGCGGGATCTGCTTCTTACCCACGGCCCGGGCTAAGCGGACGCTCGACGGGGTCCAGAACAGGCGTCTCATCGCCTTCACTATTCCCCTTGCCTGCCGGGCATGATGTCGAGCCGCCGTCGACAGCGCGGCGAACGTCCGTGCAATTCACGGCCGGGCTCGCGACGCACGCTGCCTCGCGCCAGGGCGGTGCGAACAACATTGCGAGGGCGGCCGGCAATCAGGCTCGGTTGGTGCGGCGGGTGTGAGGTGCCTGATGGTGCGTGGAGTGGTGCGGGTTGCTGAGCCGGCTCCGTGGCGCCAGTCAGTGGGAGTAGGGCGGAGATCTCCCGAGTGGAAGCCTGCGTTCCAGGCTGGTTCTTGCAACGCGGCATTGGCACATGGCGAAGAAAAAAAGCCCTTCGGCCGGCAGGGTGCCGGGCGAAGGGCAGGGTCTAGCGAATGGACGGTCAGGAGGTGGCGGTGCGGGCGGTCACGCCGACCTCCTCGTGAGTCACCTGCTCGCCCTTGCGTTTGCCGATCCACCAGGCGCAGTAAGCACTGACGGCGCCAGCGAACAACACGTAGAAGCAGGTGCTCCAGGGTTGGCCGTCGCTGCTGCGCATCAGGGCGGTGGCGATGATCGGGGTCAGGCCGCTGGCGAAGATGCCGGAGAACTGATAGACGAAGGAGATCCCGGTGTAGCGCACCTTGGCGTCGAACAGCTCGCAGAAGAGCGCGGCTTCCGGGCCATAGACCGCGGCGTAGAAGATGCCGAAGGGGATCACGATGGCCATCCAGATCATGAACATGTCGCCGCCGCTGGTCATCATCAGCCAGAAGGCCGGGAAGGCGGAGATGGCGGTGATCAGCGAACCCCAGAAGTACACCCGGGTGCGGCCGATGCGGTCGGACAGGGCACCGAACAGCGGGATGGTGAAGCACATCACCACCGCCGCTGCCATCACCCCGATCAAGGCATCGGAGCGCGGCAGGTTGAGCGTCTGGGTCAGGTAGCTGAGGGAGAACACGCCGAACACGTTGAAGAACACCCCGTCGATATAGCGCGCGCCCATGCCGGCCAACACGTTCTTCGGATAGCGCTTCATCATGTCGACGAAGGGGATGGCCGCTTCGGCGTTGGCTTCCTTGACCTTGGCGAACTCCGGGCTCTCCATCACGTTGAGGCGAATCCAGGTGCCGAGGAAGACCAGGGCGGCGCTGAGCAGGAAGGCGATGCGCCAGCCCCAGTCGAGGAACTGGGCCTCGCTCAGGCTGTAGGACAGGATCGCCACCACCCCCGAGGCCAGGCACAGGCCGATGGCCAGGCCGATCTGCGGCAGGCTGGCGTAGAAGCCGCGCTGGTGCTTGGGCGCGTACTCGAAGGCCATCAGCACCGCCCCGCCCCATTCGCCGCCCAGGCCGATGCCCTGGAAGATGCGCAGCAGCAGGAGGAGAAGCGGCGCCCAGATGCCGATGCTGTCGTAGCTGGGCACCAGGCCGATGAGAAAGGTGGCCACGCCCATGATCATCATGGTCATGACCAGCATGCTCTTGCGGCCGATCTTGTCGCCGAAGTGACCGAAGATCACCCCGCCGATGGGCCGGCTGAGGAAACCGACGGCGAAGGTGCCGTAGGCCAGCATGGTCGACACCAGCGGGTCGTCGGCCGGGAAGTACAGCTGGTTGAACACGATGCCGGCGACGACGCCGTAGAGGAAGAAGTCGTACCACTCGATGGTGGCGCCTATGACGCTTGCGATAACGACCTTGCGCACGGGGTTGGGCGTGGACATGTCAGTATTCCTATTGTTGTCTTTGTATGGATGGTGAGCACGGGTGGCGCGCTCCCTTCAGGCTTCCATTAGGAGGCGAGCGTGTGCAGTTCGGGGGCCGTCGCCGCGTTTGCCGCGGGCACCTGGGCACCGGTCTGCAGGCAGTCCTCGAGAATCATCGCGCTGGCCTTTTCCGCGATCATCACCACCGGGACATTGGTGTTGCCCGAGACCAGGGTCGGCATGATCGAGCAATCGACCACGCGCAGCCCCTGCAGGCCGTGCACGCGCAGGCGCGCATCGACCACCGCGAGGGGGTCGTTGCCCATCTTGCAGGTGCCGGACGGGTGGAAGATGGTCGCGCCGTACTGGCGGCAGAATTCGAGGATCTGCTCGTCGCTCTGCTGCTCGCTGCCGGGGCGGTACTCGCTGCGGATCAGGCGCTTGAGCGGCCCCGTCTCGGCCAGCCGGCGGGTCAGGCGCACCGCCGCGATCACGGTCTGACGGTCCAGCTCGGTGGACAGGTAGTTGGGTTGCATCGACGGCGGCTGCAGCGGGTCGGTGGAAGTGATGCGCACATGGCCGCGACTCTCCGGGCGCAGCTGGCACACCGACATGGTGAAGCCGGAGAACGGGTGTACGCTGCCGCCGGCAGAGTCGGCGCTGAGGGTACCGAAGTGGTACTGGACGTCCGGGGTAGGGCTGTGCGCCAGCGCCCGGGTGAACAGTCCGCCCTGATTGATGCCGATGGCCAAGGGGCCGCTGCGGGTCAGCAGCCATTGCAGGCCCATGCGCAGCTTGCGCCATGGCGAGCGCAAATCGTCGTTGGTGGTGATGGGCTGGTTGCATTCGTAGATCAGGCGAATCTGCAGGTGGTCCTGCAGGTTCTCGCCCACGCCGGGCAGGATGTGCACCGGGGCGATGTCGAACTGCTTGAGCAGTTCGGCCGGACCAACCCCGGACAGCTGCAGCAGCTGCGGCGATTGCAGCGCGCCGGCGCTGAGAATCACCTCGCGCCGGGCCCGCACGGTGTGCGCTTGGCCGTTCTGGCGGTAGCGTACGGCAACGGCGCGCTTGCCCTCGAACAGCACCTTTTCCGCCTGGGCGAGGGATTCGATGGTCAGGTTCGCGCGGCGCCGGGCGGGGCGCAGGTAGGCCACTGCGGTGCTGCAGCGCAGGCCGTTGCGGGTGGTCAGCTGGTAATAGCCGACGCCTTCCTGATCACCGCCGTTAAAGTCCTCGATGCGGGGAATGCCGAGCTCGTTGGCGGCGGCGATGAAGCCTTCGGTGAGCGGGTGGCGCGCCTTGATGCTCGAGGCCGACAGGGGGCCGTCGGTGCCGCGGGTGGGGCCCGGGCCGAGGTCGTTGCACTCGGCGCGGCGGAAGTAGGGTAGCACCTCGTCCCAGCCCCAGCCTTGGTTTCCGGCGTGGGCCCAGGCATCGTAATCCTCGCGCTGGCCGCGGATGTAGATCAGCCCGTTGATCGAACTGCAACCGCCGAGCACCCGGCCGCGCGGCCAGTAGATGCGTCGGCCGTTCATGCCGGGATCGGGGTCGGTGTAGAAGCCCCAGTTGTAGACGGGGTGAAACATGGTCTTGGCGTAGCCGATCGGGATGTGGATCCACGGATAGCGATCCGCAGGTCCGGCCTCGAGCAGGCAAACGCTGTATCGTCCGTTCTCGCTGAGTCGATTCGCCAGCACACAACCGGCGGAACCGGCACCGACAACGACGAAGTCATAGTCGCGTGACATTCGAAATCCTCTTTTTTTTATAGTCGTGAAACCGAACTGCAGGATTAAAGTAGAACGATATGGTTCATTTTTGTGGTGCCAGCCACGAGGGGGGAATGAGGCCACTCACCCTGTGTTGTCTGAATGATCCAGGTATTTCCTTGGAAATTAATGGCTTGTCTCGATACTCATGCCGATATGGAAATTTTAGTAATGGAACGAAATGATTCAAAACCATCTGTGGCGTCTGCCGGCGATGCCGGCACCGGCCCGGATCGCAGCCTGCGTGCTTTGTTGCTGCTGGAGATCGTCGCCACCGCCGATGGGCCGCTGTCGCTCGCCCAGCTGAGCGAGCGCCTGGAGGCGCCCAAGGCCACGCTGCTGCGCCTGCTGGCAGCGCTTGAACGGCTCGGTTATCTGCTGCGCGAGGTGGACGAGAAGACCTATCTGCTCGGCCCGCGGGCCGGGCGTCTGGGGCTGCAACTGCTGCGCAACGAGGTGGTGCTGCAGCGGCACCGCCTGGTGCTGCGAGCACTGGTGCGCGAACTGGGCGAGACCTGCAACCTGACGGCCTTGGATGGCGATCAGGTGATCTATGTCGACCGGGTCGAAACCAGCGAGCCCCTGCGCCTGCACGTCCAGCCCGGCACCCATGTGCCGCTGCACTGCACGGCCAGTGGCAAGCTGTTTCTCGCCGAGATGCCGGCGGCGCGTCGCCGCGGGCTGCTCGAGCGGCTCGAGCTGAGGCCGCTGACCGATCGCAGCATCACCGAGATCGACCTGCTGGAGAGCGAGCTGGACCGCGTCCAGGCCCGCGGCGTGGGCATCGACAGCGAAGAGTTCGTCAGGGGCATGGTGGCAGTGGCGGTGCCGATCAGGAGTGCCGAGGGCCACTGCGTGGCGGCCCTGGCTTGCCATGCGCCCACTGCGCGCAAGAGTCTCAACGAGCTGATCGACTACGTACCGCAGCTGCAGGAGGCTGCCGCACAGCTGGCAGAGGCCTTTGCCCTGCCGGCGCCCGGTGCCTGAGCACGGGCCCGCGGCAGTCCTGGCGAGCGGCTAGAGGAACAGTCCGCCCAGGGGGGAGGAGGCGTCGCCGCCGAGGCGACGCGGCATGCGCCCGGCCAGGTAGGCCTCGCGCCCGGCCTCGACCGCCTTGCGCATCGCCTGGGCCATACGCACGGGTTCGCGGGCACGGGCGATGGCGGTGTTCATCAGCACGCCGTCGCAGCCCAGCTCCATGGCGATGGCAGCATCCGAGGCGGTGCCGACGCCGGCATCGACTATCACCGGTACCTTGGCGTTCTCCACGATCAGGCGGATGTTGTAGGGATTGCGGATGCCCAGGCCGGAGCCGATCGGCGCGCCCAGGGGCATCACCGCTACGCAGCCGAGCTCTTCCAGGCGCCGCGCCACCAGCGGATCGTCGCTGGTGTAGACCATCACCTCGAAGCCCAGCTCGACCAGCTGGCGGGCGGCGACCAGGGTCTCGCCGATGTCCGGGTAGAGGGTCTGGGCGTCGCCGAGCACCTCCAGCTTCACCAGGTTGTGGCCGTCCAGCAGCTCGCGCGCCAGCAGGCAGGTGCGCACCGCATCCTTGGCCGTGTGGCAGCCGGCGGTATTGGGCAGCAGGGTATAGCGTTCGGGGGCGATGGCATCGAGCAGGTTGGGCTGGTCGGCGTCCTGGCCGAGGTTGCTGCGGCGCACGGCGAAGGTGACGATCTGCGCCGCGCTGGCCTGAACCGCCGCGCGGGTCTCGTGCAGGTCGGCGTAGTGGCCGGTGCCGACCAGCAGGCGCGAGGCGAAGGCCTGGCCGGCAATGAGCAGCGGATCGGGTACTGGGGTCGCGTTGGTCATAGGGGCTCCGGGTCGGATAGGGGAGGGGGGCTGCCGTTCAACCGCCGCCGATGGCGTGGACGATCTCCAGGCGGTCGCCCTGTTGCAGGCGCACCGCGCCGTACTGGCTGCGGGGCACCACGTCCAGGTTGTGCTCGATGGCCAGGCGCCGCTCTTGCAGCTGCAAGTGGATGAGCAGCTGCGCCAGGCTGATGCCCTCCGGGAGCCGCTCGGGCGCTCCGTTGATCTGCACTTCAATCATCCGTCTCTCCTGGAATCGGGCGCTTCTGGCTGTCGTGCCTGCATGGTTGGGGCATTGCGGGCGCCCGTGAAGGACCAGTCGCGGCCGCGGCACTGGTCCAGCGCCGCGCCGGGGCTGGCATCACGGCCGGGCAATAACTGGTTCTAACTGCGTCTGCGGCTTGCTCTTAGTTTCGTCGGCAAGGGTGGCTCGGGCAGTGTGCATCGCGATGCGGGTCGCTGCCGCCGCCGTCAACCTATCGGTGTCCGGAGTTCCTCTCCGGCCCGGCGGCCAACAATAAAAATGCTCCAGTCAGGAGGTACGCATGAACACTACCGCTCACGAATTCGATACAGCCGAGGCCTTGGCCAGCGACCGCGCCCACGTCTGGCACCACCTGTCCCAGCACAAGCCGCTGGAGCAGAACGACCCCCTGATGATCGTCAAGGGCCAGGGCATGCGGGTCTGGGACGCCAAGGGCAACGAATACCTGGACGCGGTGTCCGGCGCAGTGTGGACCGTCAACGTCGGCTACGGTCGCGAGAGCATCGCCGATGCGGTGCGCGAGCAGCTGGTGACCATGAACTACTTCGCCAACACCGCCGGTAACATCCCCGGCGCGCTGTTCGCCAAGAAGCTGATCGAGAAGATGCCGGGCATGAGTCGGGTGTACTACTCCAACTCCGGCTCCGAGGCCAACGAGAAGGCCTACAAGATAGTGCGGCAGATCGCCCACAAGAAGTACGGCGGCAAGAAGCACAAGATCCTGTTCCGCGAGCGCGACTATCACGGCACCACCATCACCGCGCTGAGTTCCACCGGCCAGTTCGAGCGCAAGAACCAGTACGGCCCCTTCACCCCGGGCTTCGTCGAATTCCCGCACTGCTGTGAATACCGCTCGCAGTTTGGCGAGGTGGCCGACTACGGCGTGCGCGCCGCCCTGGAGATGGAGCGGGTGATCCTCGCCGAAGGGCCGGACACCGTCGGCGCCGTGGTGCTCGAGCCGATCACCGCCGGCGGCGGGGTGATTACCCCGCCGGCCGGCTACTGGGAAACCATCCAGGCGATCTGCAAGAAGTACGACATCCTCCTGCACATCGACGAGGTGGTCTGCGGCCTGGGCCGCACCGGCAAGTGGTTCGGCTACCAGCACTACGGCATCCAGCCGGACATCGTCACCATGGCCAAGGGCGTGGCCAGCGGTTACGCGGCGATCTCCTGCACCGTGACCACCGAGGCGGTGTTCGAGGCGTTCAAGGGCGAGGCCGACGACCGCATGGGCTACTTCCGCGACATCAGCACCTTCGGCGGCTGCACCGCCGGGCCGGCGGCGGCGCTGGAGAACATGCGCATCATCGAGGAGGAGGGCCTGCTGGAGAACGTCACCCAGATGGGCGAGTATTTCATGGCCCGCCTGCGCGAGCTGCAGGACAAGTACCAGGTGATCGGCGACGTGCGCGGCAAGGGCCTGTTCTGCGGTCTGGAGCTGGTCAAGGACCGCACCACCAAGGAGCCGGTGGCCGAGAGCCTGCCGATGGCCATCGCCGCCGACTGCATGCGCCAGGGGGTGATCATCGGGCGCACCAACCGCAGCTTCGAGCAGTACAACAACACCCTGTGCTTCAGCCCGGCGCTGATCGCCACGCAAGCCGATCTGGACACCATAGTCGCCGCGCTGGACAGCGCCTTCAAGCGCCTGGCGCCCAACGCCTGAGGAGCGGCCGACCCGGGCCGGGCCGTCCACCTCGGGTGGGCGGCCCGGCTTTTGCCGTGTCTGCGTCAGTCAGGGCCGTGTTGCCGATGGTCTTGCCCCGGGGTTGTTGCTAGTCTGCGCCGAGCCGTGGCGCATGCCACGGCATGGGCATTATGAGGGCGTCGGCCGCGCTAGGGTGGGCCCGCGCCAGTCGTACTTTCAGCCGAGGCCACCTATGTTCCAGCTGTTCCACCTTTCAGCCGAGAAAGCCACCAGCCTGCAGCAGCAGCTGCGCGAACAGATTGCCCAGGCGATCCTCAACGGCAACATCCCGCTGGACACGGCGCTGCCTTCCAGCCGGAAGCTGGCCAAGCAGCTGAGCATCGCCCGCAACACCGTGGTGCTGGCCTATGAGCACCTGCTCGACGACGGCTACCTGCTGGCCCGCGAGCGCAGTGGCTACTACGTCAACCCGGACATCCTGGCGCGCAAGGTGGAGACGCCTTCGGCGGCGGTGGCCGCGGACGCGGGCACTGCGCCGGACTGGTCACGGCGCCTGGTGGTGCAGCCCTCGCAGCAGCGCAATATGAGCAAGCCGCGGGACTGGCAGAAGTACCAGTACCCCTTCATCTACGGCCAGTTCGACCCGGCCCTGTTTCCTACCGCCAACTGGCGCGAATGCTGCCGCGATGCGGTGAGCATCCCGGCGATCCGCGATTGGGCCTCGGACCGCTTCGACAACGACGACCCGCTGCTGATGGAGCAGATCAGGACCCGTCTGCTGCCGCGGCGCGGGGTCTGGGCCTCGCCGGAGCAGATCCTGGTCACGGTCGGCGCCCAGCACGCTCTGTACATGCTGGCGCGTCTGCTGTTGCGTCCCGACAGCCTGATGGGCATCGAAGACCCGGGCTACATGGACATCCGCAATATCGCCACGCTCAACCCGTCGCGGATTCAGCCGCTGGCGGTGGATCAGCACGGCCTGGTGCTCAGTGACGAACTGGACCGCTGCGACCTGATCTACACCACCCCCAGCCACCAGTGCCCGACCACCGTGACCATGCCACTGGAGCGCCGCTACGAATTGTTGCGCCGGGCCAACCAGCACGACTTCCTGATCATCGAGGACGATTACGAGAGCGAGACCAACTTCAAGGCCAACCCGATACCGGCGCTCAAGAGCCTGGACAAGAACGACCGGGTGCTCTACGTCGGCAGCCTGTCGAAGACCCTGGCGCCAGGCCTGCGGGTCGGCTATCTGGTCGGCCCCGAGGCGCTGATCCGCGAGGCGCGCGCCCTACGCCGGCTGATGGTGCGCCACCCGGCGGCGAACAATCAGCGCTCGGTGGCGCTGTTTCTCGAGCGCGGCTACCACGACGCCCTGATCATGAGCCTGATGCGCGCCTACCAGGAGCGCCACGAGCAGATGGGCGACGCCCTGCACGAGTATCTGCCGGAGTCGTCCCAGGAGCCCAGCTTCGGCGGCTCCTGCTACTGGGTCCAGGGGCCGGAAGGCCTGGATGCGCGGCAGTTGCAGAAGGAGGCCGCGGCCAAGGGCATCCTCATCGAACCGGGCGATATCCATTTCTGCGGCGACAACCCGCCGCTGAACTACTTCCGCCTCGGCTATTCCTCGATTGCCACCGAGCGCATCCGCCCCGGCGTCAAGCTGCTCGCCGAACTGATCCAGCAGCAGCTGCGCGGCCGCACCTAGCGACCAGAGGCGGCTTGCCGCGCGCCGGTTCCCGGCGCCACGGCCGCCCTGCGCGTCCCACCCCACCAGCCCTGCAGGCCGCCTGGCGCCTGGGCTGCGCCGCGGGCGCCGGCCGGCGTTAGGCACCCGGGCCCACGGCGGCGCGCGCCCGAAGCAGTGCGCCGTCCTGGCGCAACAGCTGCCCCGCAACTGGTTCTATCTGGCTCTCTCGCCCGGCTCCTACTCTAGCCCCAAGCCAGCCGCCCCGCCCTCGAGCGCGACGCGGCAGCACGCTCGACCTGCCTCACTGACTCCACACAACAACAACGGGAGAGACCGGCATGCTTATCGGAGTTCCGAAAGAGATCAAGAACCACGAGTACCGCGTCGGCATGGTGCCAGCCAGCGTTCAGGAGCTGACCAGCCGTGGCCATGCCGTACTGGTGCAGACCCAGGCCGGCGCCAGCATCGGCTTCAGCGACGACGACTACCGTGCCGCCGGCGCGTGCATCGCCGACAGCGCCGAGGAGGTGTTCGCCCGGGCCGAGATGATCGTCAAGGTCAAGGAGCCCCAGGCCAGCGAGCGCAGGCAGCTGCGCCGCGATCAACTGTTGTTCACCTACCTGCACCTGGCGCCGGACCGCGAGCAGACCGTCGACCTGCTGGAGAGCGGTGCCACCTGCATCGCCTACGAGACCGTCACCTCCAGCCGCGGCGGCCTGCCGCTGCTGGCGCCGATGTCGGAAGTGGCCGGGCGCATGTCGATTCAGGCCGGCGCCGCCTGCCTGGAGAAGTCCCGCGGCGGTCGCGGCGTATTGCTCGGCGGTGTGCCGGGGGTTGAGCCGGCCAAGGTGGTGATCCTCGGCGGCGGCGTGGTCGGCTCCAATGCCGCGCGCATGGCCCTCGGCCTGGGCGCTCAGGTGGTGGTGCTGGATCGCAGCATCGAGGTGCTACGCCGCCTGGTCAGCGAGTTCGGTACCCAGCTGCAGACGGTGCTGTCCAACCGTGCCGAACTGGAGGAGCACGTGCTGTCCGCCGACCTGGTGATCGGTGGCGTGCTGATCCCCGGCGCCGCCGCGCCCAAGCTGGTCAGCGCCGAGATGGTCCGCGCCATGAAGCCGGGCTCGGCGGTGGTCGACGTGGCCATCGACCAGGGCGGCTGCTTCGAGACCTCCCGTGCCACCACCCACCAGGAACCGACCTACCTGGTCGACGGCGTGGTGCACTACTGCGTGGCCAACATGCCCGGCGCGGTGGCGCGCACCTCCACCCTGGCGCTGAACAACGCCACCCTGCCGCACATCGTGGCCCTGGCCGACCTCGGCTGGGAGGAGGCGCTGAGCCGCGATCCGCACCTGGCCAATGGCCTGAATATCCATGCCGGGCAGGTCACCTGCCCGGAAGTGGCCGAGGCCCTCGGCTATCCCTGTGCGCCCATGCCGCTGCGCGGCTGAGCCCCGATAAAACCGGCGGCTCCGTCGCCGTCCCTTAAGCAACGAGAGGAATACCGACATGCCACGCATGACTCCCAGCGAAGCCCTGGTAGAAACCCTGGTCGCCAACGGCGTTACCGACATCTTCGGCATCATGGGCTCGGCCTTCATGGATGCGATGGATATCTTCGCCCCGGCCGGCATCCGCTTCATCCCCGTGGTCCACGAACAGGGCGCCGGGCACATGGCCGACGGCTACTCGCGAGTCAGCGGCCGCCACGGCGTGTGCATCGCGCAGAACGGCCCGGGCATCACCAACTTCGTCACCGCAGTGGCCGCCGCCTACTGGGCGCACAGCCCGGTGGTGGTGATCACTCCGGAAACCGGCTCCATGAGCCAGGGCCTGGGCGGTTTCCAGGAAGCCCAGCAGCTGCCGTTCTTCGAGACCATCACCAAGTACCAGGGCCACGTCGCCAACCCGGCGCGCATGGCCGAGCTGACCGCCCGTTGCTTCGATCGCGCCATGCTGGAGAACGGTCCGACCCAGCTGAACATCCCGCGTGACTTCTTCTACGGCGACATCAACGTCGAGATCCCCGCGCCGATCCGCATCGAGCGCAGCGCCGGCGGCGCGCAGAGCCTGGCCGAGGCGGCGGCGCTGCTGGCCGAGGCGCAGAACCCGGTGATCATCTCCGGCGGCGGCGTGGTCATGGGCGACGCGGTGGAGGAGTGCAAGGCCCTGGCCGAGTACCTCGGCGCGCCGGTGGTCAACAGCTACCTGCACAACGACTCCTTCCCGGCCAGCCACCCGCTGTGGTGCGGGCCGCTCGGCTACCAGGGCTCCAAGGCGGCGATGAAGCTGCTGTCGCGCGCCGACGTGGTGGTCGCCCTGGGCACCCGCCTGGGCCCATTCGGCACCCTGCCGCAGCACGGCCTGGACTACTGGCCGAAGCAGGCCAAGGTGATCCAGATCGATTGCGATCCGAAGATGCTCGGCCTGGTGAAGAAGATCACCGTCGGCATCTGCGGCGACGCCAAGGCGGCCGCCGCCGACCTGCTCGGTCGTCTGGAGAACCTGGCGGTGCGCTGCCTGGAGAACAAGGGCGCGCGGGCCGAGGAAATCGCCCTGGAGAAGGCCAACTGGGAAGCCGAGCTGAACGCCTGGATCCACGAGAAGGACGAATACTCCCTGGACATGATCAAGGAGCAGAGCGGCGAGGACGGCAGCTACCTGCACCCGCGCCAGGTCCTGCGTGAGCTGGAGAAGGCCATGCCGGCCGACGCCATGGTCTCCACCGACATCGGCAACATCAACTCGGTGTCCAACAGCTACCTGCGCTTCGAGCAGCCGCGTTCGTTCTTCGCCGCCATGAGCTTCGGCAACTGCGGCTACGCGCTGCCGACCATCATCGGCGCCAAGGTCGCCGCGCCGCACCGCACCGCGATCTCCTACGCCGGCGACGGCGCCTGGGGCATGTCGATGATGGAGATCATGACCTGCGTGCGCGAGAACATCCCGGTCACCTCCATCGTCTTCCACAACCGCCAGTGGGGCGCGGAGAAGAAGAACCAGGTGGACTTCTACAACCGCCGCTTCGTCGCCGGCGACCTGGAGAACCAGAGCTTCGCCGGTATCGCCCGCTCCATGGGCGCCGAAGGCGTCACCGTCGACCGCCTGGAAGACGTCGGCCCGGCGCTGAAGGCCGCCTGCGAGGCGCAGAAGGCCGGCAAGACCACGGTGATCGAGATCATGTGCACCCGCGAGCTGGGCGATCCGTTCCGCCGCGATGCGCTGTCCAAGCCGGTGCGCTTCCTGGAGAAGTACAAGGACTACGTCTGAGTCGCCGCGGTGACCGGCCCGCGCCGGTCACCCGCAGCTGGTAACACTGCAGCGGCGCCTTCGGGCGCCGTTGTGGCTTCGACCGCGAACAATCGGGAAAGCAAGCATGTTGAGCACTATTCCACGGGAATGTCCGGCGTTTCTCCTCGAGCGGGCCAAGGCCCTGCCGCGGGTGGTCACGGCGGTGGTCAACCCGGTCAACCAGTTGAGCCTGGAAAGCGCCAGGCAGGCCAGCGACCAGGGCCTGATCGAGCCGGTGCTGGTCGGCGACCCGGCACAGATCCGCGCCCAGGCCGAGGCCATCGACTGGGACCTGCACGACCTGCGCATACTGGCCGCCGCCGACGAAGGGCAGAGCGCCGAACTGGCCTGCGCCCTGGCCGGCGCCGGGGAGGTGGCGGCGCTGATGAAGGGCCATCTGCACACCGATGCCCTGCTGCGCGCGGTACTCAAGCGCGAGGCCGGGCTGCGCACCGCCAGCCGCCTCAGCCATGTATTCCACATGACCCTGCCGGGCAGCGACAAGGCGCTGTCGATCACCGATGCGGTGATCAACGTGCAGCCGACCATAGTCGACAAGATCCACATCGCCCAGAACGCCATCGAACTGATGCACGCCCTGGGCTACCAGATGCCGCGCATGGCGGTGCTCTCCGGTACCGAGGAGGTGACGCGCAGCATGCCCTCCAGCCAGGACGCCGCGGAGCTGGTCAAACTGGCGGCCATCGGCGCCCTGCGCGGCGCCTGCGTCGAGGGGCCGCTGGCCTTCGACAACGCGGTGTCGCTGGAGGCTGCGCGGATCAAGGGCATCGGTGGGCAGGTGGCGGGCAATGCCGATATCCTGCTGGTGCCGAATCTGGAGGCCGGCAACATGCTGTTCAAGCAGATGGTGTACTTCATGAGCGCCACCGCCGCCGGCCTGGTACTGGGGGCGCGGGTGCCGATCGTGCTGACCTCACGCGCCGACCCGCTGGAGGCGCGGCTGGCGTCCTGCGCCCTGGCCTCCATCTTCATCGACCATCGTCAGCAGGCGCAGGTTCGCGCCCTGGCTCACTAACCGAGGAGCAACCGTATGGCCCTGCAACGTTATGCCTTCATCTTCAAAGCCCCCGGCATGGATTTTCTCACCCACAACGGTTGCCTGGAGTCCGAGGCCTTCGCCGCCACCCTGTGCGGCGTGGCGGACGTCGAGCAGGCGGTGTTGGTGGCGCAGGAGCTGTTGACCCGCCATGTGCAGCTGATCGAGCTGTGCGGCGCCTTCAGCGCCGAGGAGGTCGAGCAGGTGCGCAGCGCCCTCGGCGACCGTATTCCAGTGGGCGCCGTGCAATACAGCGCCGCGGAGCGTGAGCGCCTGCAGCAGGCGTTCGCCTGAGCCGGCGCGGCCGGCTTCAGTTCGCCGGAGGGGCGGCCAGCCAGGCCGCCAGCACGCGCCGGCGCCACCAGTCGCTGCCTTCGACCAGTTGCCGGATCAGGGCCTGTTCGCGGGCATCGCCGGCGAACAGCCGGGGCCGCGGCAGTACCGGCAACCGGGTCTGTAGCTCCAGCGCACGCAGCAGCCAGGGGCGCTGCGCGGTGCCGGCCGGCACCGGCAGCAGAGGCAGCTGCGGGCAGAGGTAGAACAGCAGCCAGCTGGTTGCCAGGTGTCCGTCGGCGTCGTCGAACAGCGCCCGGTTGCCGGACGCCAGCAGTGCCAGGGCCGGCTCCAGGCCCTCGGCGCCGCGCCAACCTTCCAGCTGCGCCCAGCATGGCGCCAGCTCGCGACGAATGAAACCATCCAGGCGCGCGGCCAGTTCGTCGGCGCTCAGGCCGAGGAAGTCCAGCCCGGCGCAGTCCTTGAGCATGCGCAGGTAGGTCTTGTCGATCAGCGTGCGTCCGGCGTTCTGCCAGGCGGCGCCGGCGGCCCGGGTCAGGTTGCCGTAGCACTGCAGCAGCAGGCCGTTGTCGCTGCTGCGCGCATCCCGGCCGGAGGCGAACGCCGGATGCGGCTGCTGCCAGGCTTCGCGCAGGCGCTCGCCGAGCTGCACGATGCGCAGGTTGTCCAGGGTCATGGGGGCCTCTTCGGGTGATGGGGCGTGCGCCCGCCGGCGGGTTCCGGCCCGCCTCCGGTCGCCGGTGGTGGGCGTGCGCGCACCACTATAGGGGCCGCGGCGGAGCGGCCCGTAGCGCCAGCTGCGGCCTTTCTGCTGGGCCAAGCACGGCCCGGCGGCTGGACCCTATGACGCCGGTGGCGTGGCCCTAATGGGCCGGTGGCGGTTTCTCTAGCATCGAGACTCCATGTCTTCGCCACTACAGGGTGTAGGTGCCAATATGACAATAAAACAACACCACACGATCCCGCCCAGCCACAGTCAGACCCAGGACGAGGCGGTGCCGACCTCCTGGCTGATGGAGCGCAAACAGCGCCTGGCCTTGCTGCTGCCGGGCGTGATCGCCTCCGCCGTGGTCGCCGCCAGCGCCGCCTTCCTCTCCGAGCACTACGGCGCCCCGGTGATGCTCATGGCGTTGCTGCTGGGCATGGCCCTGGGCTTTCTCTCCGAGGAGGGCCGCGCGGTCGCCGGCATCCGTTTCACCTCCAGCACCATCCTGCGCATCGGCGTGGCCCTGCTCGGCATGCGCATCACCCTGGAGCAGATCCTCTCGCTGGGCAGCACGCTGATGGCGGTGGTGATAGGCGCGGTGTTCCTGACCATCAGCTTCGGCATCCTCCTCGCCCGACTGCTCGGCCAGTCGCGCGACTTCGGCATTCTCAGCGGCGGCAGCGTGGGCATCTGCGGCGCCTCGGCGGCCCTGGCGATTTCCGCGGTGCTGCCGCAGAACAAGGACAGCGAGCGCAACACCATCTTCACCGTGATCAGCGTCACCGCGCTGAGCACCATCGCCATGATCGCCTACCCGCCGATCGCCCAGTGGCTGGGGCTGGACGCCCAGCAGGCCGGGGTGTTCCTCGGCGCCACCATCCATGACGTGGCCCAGGTGGTCGGTGCCGGCTACAGCATGTCGGACGAAACCGGCGACAGCGCCACGGTGATCAAGCTGCTGCGCGTGGCCATGCTGGTGCCCATCGTCTTCAGCCTGTCGCTGCTGCTGCGCAAGCACAGCGAGGGGCCGCGCCCGGCCTTGCCGCTGCCGCTGTTCATCATCTTCTTCGTGCTCTTCGTGGCCCTCAACAGCAGCGGCGTGGCCTCGGCGCAGGTGCAGGCGTTCGCCGGCGACGTCTCGCGCTGGTGCCTGATCACCGCCATTGCCGCCCTGGGCATGAAGACCTCGCTGAAGTCGCTGCTGGAGGTCGGTTGGCGCCCGGCGACCCTGCTGGTCAGCGAGACGCTGTTCCTCGCGCTGCTGATCCTGGGGGCGGTGAGTTGGCTGGGGTGAGGCAGGCAGCCCGGATTCCGGGCGCCGGATCCAGATCGGGTCGGCCACTGGGGCCGGCCGGTAGGGCGCCATGAGTGTGCAGGAGCACCTGCTGTTCCTCGCCTGCGTCGCCCTGGCCACCGTGGCGCAGAGCCTCACAGGATTCGCCTTCGGCCTGATCCTGCTCGGGCTGGTCGCCCACCTGCAGGTGGTGCCGCTGGGCGAGGTGGCGGTGGTAATCAGCATCCTGACCCTGGGCAATGCCATGGGCACCCTGGGCGGGGCCAAGCCGCAACTGGATCGCCGCGTGCTGATGCCGCTGCTGATCAGCAGCCTGCTCGGGGTCAGCCTGGGCATCTGGGGCCTGGGCATGCTGGTCGGCCAGCAGGTCGCCTGGCTGCGCCTGCTGCTCGGCGCGTTGATCGTCATCGCCAGCCTGATGCTGGTGGTGCAGAGCAAACCGCGGGCGAAACTGTCCCTGCAGCCGTCGTTCTGGCTGGCGGGCGGCCTGTGCGGGCTGCTCAACGGCCTGTTCTCCAGCGGCGGGCCGCCGATCGTCTATCACCTGTATCGCCAGCCGCTGGCCTACGAGGTGATCCGCAATACCCTGATCACCCTGTTTGCCGCCAACGCCGCTGCACGCCTGGGGTTGGTACTGGCCCAGGGGCAGCTGCTGCCGGCCACCCTGTGGCTGGGCGCCGAGGCCCTGCCGCTGGTGCTGCTGCTCAGCTGGCTGATGCGCCGCTATCCGCCGAAGCTGTCGCCGCGCGGGGTGCGCTGGCTGGTGTTCGCGCTGATGGTGCTGGCGGGCATCAGCCTGATCCGGGACTCATTGCCGGAGTTGCTGGCGGTCCGCGCGGTCTGAGCCCCAGCAGTGCTGGTGACTCGGTCTCCTGGCCAAGGCCAGAGAATATTTTCACTGCATGGGAATAAAACCCAGCTGCGCTTCGTATACCTGATGAGTATCCCGCCTTTAGCCAGGCCTCAACCTTCGGAGTACCCCGCCATGCAGCAGAAACTGATTGCCCTTCTGTCCCTCTCGACCGTCCTGGGCTTCGCCCAAACCGCCCAAACCGCCCAGGCCGGCCCGGCTGCCGACGCTGCCAGCGCGCACTTTCAGGCGATTGCTCGCGGAGACCTGAGCCAGCTGATGGCGGCTTATGCCGCCGACGCGCAGTTGAACTGGGTCGGCGGGCCACTGGACGGCCGCTACCAGGGGGCGGACAACATTGGCCAGCTGTGGCAGCGCTTCGCCAAGGCGCAGGGGCCGTTGCAGGTCGGCCAGACCGAGCTGCAGGAGGCGGCCAACGCGAAGGGCGCGACCGTTACCGCCGATGTGCGCTTCACCGGCAAGCAGCCGATCGATGTGCGTTATGTGCTGACCTATCGTGCCGGCAAGATCGCCAGCGAGACCTGGCAGGTAATGCCGGCGCCCGTGGCCAGCGCCTATTGATGATGGCCGGACTCTGGGGCCCGGTTTGCCTTCTCGAGATCGATAGTTGTGGAACCTTTCGATGAGCGCTGACCGCGAAACGCTGCTGACCTGCATCCCGCGGCTGCGCCGTTATGCCCGCGCGCTAGTGGGCGACCGGACGGCGGCCGACGATCTGGTACAGGACACCCTGGAGCGCGCCTGGGGCAAGCTCTCCCTGTGGCGGCGCGGCAGCGATATGCGTGCCTGGCTGTTCGGCATCATGCACAACCTGCATGTCGATCAGCGACGCAGGCCGAGGCTCGACACCCATGGGCTGGACGAGGCCGGCGGCGAGCTGGCCAGCCCCGCCAGCCCTCCCGATGCCCTGGCGTTGCGCGACCTGCAGTCGGCCCTGGGCCTGCTGCCGGACGAACAGCGTGAGGTCCTGCTGCTGGTGGCCCTGCAGGAAATGAGCTACGAGGAGGTGGCCAGCACCCTGGGCATCCCCATGGGCACCGTGATGTCGCGGTTGTCCCGTGGCCGGGAGCGGCTGCGTCTGTTGATGGATGGGCGTGCGGCGAGTGTCACGTTGAAGGTGGTGAAATGAGCCGAATTGAGATCAACGAGCACGAGCTGCAGGCCTATGTCGACGGGCTCCTGCCGGAGTCGCGGCGGGCCGCGGTGGAGGCCTACCTCGCCAGTCATCCGCGTGAGGCGCAGCGGCTTCAGCGCTACCAGCAGCAGAATCGCGAAATTCGCGCGCTGTTCGATCCGGTGTTGGATGAACCCGTGCCCGAGCACCTGCGTGCAGCCGCCACGGCATCAACACCGGTTCGCCTAGCGCAGCGGCGATGGCCACGCCTGCTGGCCGGACTGTTGATCGTCTGTTTCAGTGGCGGCGCGGGCTGGCTGCTGCGCGGCGAGTTGCAGTCATCGCAGCTGGTGCAGCTGGATGGCCAGCAGTGGCAGCGCGCATCGCAGCCGGCGAGCCTGGCCCGGCAGGCGGCGATTGCCCATGTTGTATACAGCCCCGATGTGCGTCGCCCGGTGGAGATCGGCGCCGATCAGCAGGATCAGCTGCTGGCCTGGCTGTCGAAACGCCTGAACGCCAAGATCCAGGCCCCGAGCCTGGGTAGCCTCGGTTACGAGTTGATCGGTGGGCGTCTGCTGCCGGGTAACAGCGGTCCAGTGGCGCAGTTCATGTACCACGATGGCAGCGGTCAGCGCCTGACCCTGTACGTCTCCACCGAGAACAGCAGTAACCGGAACACCGGCTTCCACTTCGCAGAGGAAGGTCCGGTCAACGTCTTCTATTGGATCGACGGCCCGTTCGGCTATGCGCTGTCCGCGGGGATCGACAAGGGTGAGCTGGTGCGAGTCGCCAGCGCGGTATATGCACAATTCCAGCACCAGTGAGTCCAATCTTTGCCAGAAATGCATCGCCTCCTTAGGGACGGCTCAGTAGGCTGACGAGCCCAGCCACCCTCTGGTCGCTGGGCCTTCTATCGATGGTCAACGCAGGCTTAGATGATTTGGACGCCCGCTTCCGGGACGAACATAAAGCAATAGAAACCGTATTCCACCACCAGTTCACGGTTGTCAGTACTGGATATTGGCCCCTGGTTGACTTGCCAGTTGGCGGTCATGGGGTTGCTGATGGCGTTGCCGGCGAAGTCAAAGTTGGTGACCTGGTCGGAGCCGTCCTTCTGCGACCAGCTATCGCAAGCGCCGGATGAGTTGTCACAGCGCGCCCAGTGGTAGTCGCCCGGCCAGTTGGCGTCGCCCGCGGTGGAAACCATCAGCGCGACGAAGTGCCCGCCGAGGTAGCCGGCACCCAGGTTGCCTGGCAGCTGGGGGTTGGTGCCCTGCTTGCTGGATTTAAAGGCAAACAGCTGTTCTAGGCTGGTGCCGACGAACTCCAGCCCATCTTTTACGGCGTAGCTGCTGACCAGGGCGCCGAGGTCGGCGAAGGACTGTTGAAAGTCGGCGGCGGTCAGCAGGTAACCGCTCTGCCGTCCTGGTTGCGGAAAGGTGTTGGGGGTGATGTTGCAGCCGTAGGCGTAACAGTTGTTGTTGGGTTGGAACTTGAAGGACATGAAGTTGCCCTGGCAGTCCCTGGCGGGGTCGTAGCCTCCGGCCGCCTCTCCGTACACCGTACTCGAGTACTGGGGGACGCCGATGGTTTTTTGTTCGGGCACGCTGATTTGTACCGGTACAACTGTGGGGGCTATGTAGTGTTCATCCGGCACCGCACCCAGTGCCGGGGCGCTTGTGGTTTGGTGAAAGAAATCCTGGGGGGCAATCACACCGCTGAATTTGAAGGGGCGTGGTGAGGTGTTCATGGCGTCTTCCTCTTCGGTGGGGCAGGGTTAGGGGTAGAGCTGGCAGGCGCCTGCCATGCTGGAATAGTCGTAAACCTGAAGGAGCAGGTTGCTGTCCTGGGCTGAGCTGGCGTAATGGCCACTGATGACGAGGCGCGATGAGGCGCCACCGTATTGGCCGGTATCGCTGGCCCAGATGGCCTGGTTGTTGCGGTTGTAGAACACCAGGTTGCCGTCATCCTGCATGCGTAAGCGGCCTGGCAGGTCACCCGGTTGGATGGTGATGGGCAGGCGCCACAGTGGAGTGTTCTGTCCGCTGGCGAGCAATAGGGGGCCCTGATCTGAGGTGTTGGTCAGGGTTGCGCTGCCATCCAGGGCACTGATGCTTTGGTTGGGCAGCAGTTCGGCGCGGGTCCGGCTATCCAGATAGTTGACGCTGTGCATCTCGCCGGTGAGATTGGTTTGCAGCAGGCTCTGCACTTGCTGGCGTGTCCAGCCGTTGGATTCGGCGGCAGCCATAAGGATCATCAGCTTGGCCAGGGCGGCCATGGGCGTCATGTCCGCCGGCGACAGGGCGCCAACCTGGGGTAGCCAGGCGCCGGCCGCATAAGCGCTGTTGTTTACCGTGCCGGCCAATACCTGGGTGCAATCGACTAGGTTCACCCCGCTTTGATTGGCCTGACTCAGGGCCTGATAGATAGCCCCTGCACTGGGTGTGTCCGGGTTGCCGGACGGAAAGTTGCCTTCGCCATAGGACTCCAGAATTATGCCGCCAGCCCCGGCCTTGACCACCGCGTCGATCAGCGTGGCGAGAAAGCCGCTAGGCGGCGAAAGACTGTAGGGCGCAGGGAATGCGTTCAGTTGGGCAATCGGGAAATTATTGATGCAGGCTTTGATGCTGCTGACCTGGCGCTGTTGCCTGGCCAGTACCGTGGGGGTATCCAGGCTGAGGTTGCTGTGCACGGGGCCGGGTAAGCAGGCTGCGCCGTTGAGCGTCAGCGCGATGCCGTATTCCGCCAGGGGCGGGTAATTGGGCGACGAGAAGGCGTCAAACTGGCTGGCGTTGGTCTTGACCGCACGGCTGCCGCGATAGAGATGGTTGTGGAAGTACACGCACACCTCGGCAATGCCGCACTGCGCGGCCGCCACGGCGCCGCAGAGGTTTTGATAGGCGTCGGTGTTGAAGTTCAGGCTTAACGCCTGATCGCTGCCGGCCTGGTAATACAGCGGCACCTGTGAGCCGGTGATGATTACGGGCTTGTTCAGCACGGCGGTGCCATAGCCGTTGGCGTCGAAGCTGTTGAGCAGGAACGCCAACGCCGCGCCGGAGAAGTCCATGCTGTCGGTACCGTGGAGAATGACGAAGCCGTCGTAGGCGGCGTAACTGTCCAGGATGCCCTGGGCCATGATGCACCAGTCGGTGGGTTGCAGATTGGTGCTGTCCAGGGTTTCTGTGGCCGACTCGGGGAAGCTGACTTGGGTGAGGTAGCCGATGTTGAGGTCGGGGAACTGCTGCAGCAGGATCGGGTTGAGCAACTGCTCGCTGGCCTCGGCAAAGGCGCTTGCGCTCATCGGGGTTAGCGGGTCGCCGACACAGCTGATGGTGCCGCCGGTGTTGATGATGGCGATGTTCATGTTCTGCCTCCTTGCTTTGGCGGGTGCTGGATTTAGCGTCGAACCAGCAGGGCCTGGCGCAATCGGCTGAAGCTGGGTGCCGTGGTGCGGCTCAGGTGTTGAGAGCTGAGGCTCACCACGGGCGCCATGGCGATGGCGAAGGCGGCGCCGAGTTTGAGCTGGTCGGCGAACCAGGGCGCTTCATAGGCCGGTGTGGTCGACCAGTTCTGCCGAATCTCTTCGCTTTGCAGATTGACGATGTTGCTGAAGGCCGTGGCGGGGTCTTGCGGGTCTTTACGGAATTGCAGGGCGATCGCGGCGAGTTCGACCAGTTCGGCGTGGGTGAAGGGCAGGCCGGCGTCGCGAATCTGCACGGGCGGCTGCTCCTGGCGGCGCATGATGCAGTACACCGTTTGCCCGCCGCAGCTCGGGTCGCGTTGGTACAGCTGTAGGTCATAGGGCTGGTTGCTGATCACGGCGCGGCCATCGCCGGAGTAACTGACGCCGAAATCGCCACGGTTGTCCTGCCGTGGGTCGCCCTGCAAGAGCGCCAGTTCGCACTGGGCGACCTTGTCGCCGAGCTGGTCAATGCAGGTGCGCAATTGTTCGGCATTGGCCTGGGCGGTGCTGTTGTCCGGCGGGTTGGCGCCTTGGGCGAATATTTGATAGCTGTTGGCCGCCTGGGCGGCGATCAGGCTAAAGAAGGCCTCGATGCAGGCGGGGCTGTCGAGGTGGGCCAGAGTAAGGCTGTTGCGGTTGTCGAAGCTGCTGACCACGACGGTGATGATGCAGGAGGTGGCGCTGTCGGAGTAGGCCGTCAGTGGCGTGTCGGCCAGGATGAAGGTCTGATAGTTGCCCTGATCGACATAGAAGAAGCCTTGTGCGGGAGGGGCGATAGGTGCCTGGTCGGCGACCTTGAGGGTGATGTCGATAGCGCTCATGACAGGGTCTCCGGAAATACGCTGAGGGGGTTGTTTCTCGGGTTGCCGTTGATCTGGTACTCGCACGCCGAGCTGCTGGCGTTGACGCTGAACAGCGCGGTGGCCTGTGTGTGGAACTCGATGCCGAGGTACTCGGTTTCACGGCAAATCGAGAGTTCGGTTTGCCCGTAATATTGGTCGCTGAGCAGGGTCTTGATGCCCTGATGACTGGGATCGACCTGCAGAATGGTTTCGGCGCGTTGTAAGCGCAGGTAGGTGCTGTGATTGGCGGCGTATTGCACGGCATCTGGTTGTAGGCGGAAGTTGTTGGTCGAGACGAAAAAACCGTTGCGGCGTTTGATCAGGCGTACCGAGTCCTGGTTGAAGGGATTGGGCATGTACTCGATAAGGATGCTGATCGGCTGGGTCCTCTGTGGGTCTTTCCAGCCGCTGATCATGGCGATATCCGGTGCCGGAAATGGCGTGTCGCCGCCCGTGCTGCGGTAGAAGTCGATCAGGCTTTGCGCCGCCGCGGTTGCACTGGTATGGCTGCTGATACTGGCCTCGTAGGCGGCAAACAACGCTTCGACTTGCGCGTTGCTGGCGTAATAGTTGGCCGCGGTGGTGGTGTAGGTGTCCGCCGCGACAAAGGCCACGCCGTGGTCGTTGACCCCCGCCCAGATGCCGGAGCTCCCTTGGCGCGTCATGGCGATGTAGCTGTTCACGCCATTGCTGCCGGCACGCACATCCGGTGCGTTGAAGGTAGTGATGGGGATCAGGTCGCACTGTTTGAAGGTGTGGATGGTATTGCCGTCAAAGACGGTGCCTATGGTGCACATAGGGGGCTCCTTGCCTGCTTGCGAGATGAGGGCGAGCGCACTTGGTCGGCTTCACGCATGGGGTGAGCCGATAAAGTGCTAAGGGTTATTTACTGCGGTAGGCACAACAAAGGCGGTGCAGGACCGCCAGGGAGGGGTAGCGAAAAGCAGAAGCGCACGGCCTTGCGCATGATGGGGCATCGCTCGAACTCCTTTTCAAGGTTCACTGAGATTAGTCCAGCCTGCCCAGAAGCCAAGTTTCTCCTTACGGCCCAGGCTGTGTAAAAACGTTGGCATCGACCTTGCTGTGATTTGATGGATTCAAATCAGCGGGGGATGCCGATGAAGCGTTTTATCCAGGGAGAGCATCGAGGCCAAAGCGCGCTGCTTCCCGAGAGCCTGGATGACTACGTGGCGGACACCAACCCGGTGCGGGTGGTCGATGTTTTCGTCGATGAACTCGACCTTGGCCAACTGGGTTTCGAGGGTGTCGTCCCGGCTGAAACAGGTCGGCCCGCTTACCATCCTGCCGACCTGCTGAAGATCTACATCTACGGTTACCTCAACCGCATCCAGTCCAGTCGACGTCTCGAACGCGAGGCTCAGCGCAACGTTGAGTTGATGTGGCTGACCGGACGGTTGATGCCGGACTTCAAGACCATCGCCAACTTCCGCAAGGATAACGGCAAGGCAATCCGCGGTGTCTGTCGGCAGTTCGTGCTGCTGTGCCAGCAGCTTGGCCTGTTCTCGGAAGCGCTGGTAGCCATCGATGGCAGCAAGTTCAAGGCGGTCAACAATCGCGACCGCAACTTCACCAGCGCCAAGCTTCAGCGGCGAATGGAGGAGATCGAGTCCAGCATCAACCGTTACCTGACCGCACTGGATACCGCTGATCGTCAGGAACCGGCCGTGGCGAAGGTCAAAGCCGAACGCCTCCACGACAAGATCGCGACCTTGAAAACTGAGCTCCGGGAACTCAAGGAAATCGAGGGTCAGCTCAACGAAACACCGGATAAACAGATCTCCCTGACCGATCCCGATGCCCGCTCAATGAAGACCCGGGGCAGCGGAATGGTCGGCTACAACGTGCAGGCGGCGGTCGACGCGAAGCACCACCTGATCGTGACGCACGAGGTCACGAACGACGGAGTCGATCGAGACCAACTGAGCTCCATGGCCAAGCAGGCGCGAGAGGCCATGGGTGTCGAGGAACTCTCGGCGGTCGCAGACAGAGGGTATTTCAAAGGCGAAGAAATCCTGGCGTGCCATGAGGCTGGAATCACCGTTTTCGTGCCCAAGACGCTGACCTCGGGGGCGACAGCGGCTGGCCGCTTCGGCAAAGGTGATTTCATCTATGACGCAGCCAAGAACGAGTACCGCTGCCCTGCTGGGCAAAGCCTGATCTGGCGTTTTGCAAGAGTCGAGAAAGGGCTGAAGCTGCACCGCTACTGGAGTTCGCACTGCCAAGGTTGCGCGTTAAAAGAGCACTGTACGCCGAGCCCACAGCGCCGGGTGAGCCGCTGGGAGCATGAGGCAGTGCTCGAAGCGATGCAGAGTCGCCTGGATCAAGCGCCCGAGATGATGCGGATCCGTCGCCAAACGGTGGAGCATCCGTTCGGCACATTGAAGGCCTGGATGGGCGCCACCCATTTCCTCACCAAGACGCTCGATCGAGTGAGCACAGAAATGAGCCTGCATGTGCTCGCCTACAACTTCAAACGGGTGCTGAGCCTGCTGGGCAATAGTGCGCTGATGGCCGCGATGAAGGCCTGAACCCCATTAGCGGCCCGCTGAGATCGTCGCACAGCATCGCGGAAGCAGCACTTGCCCGAATCAGTTGAATGACCCGGATGGACATGCCAGGCGCCCATAGGGCCTCTGGGCGCCGCTAAGACCATCCAATCTCCAGCTGTCCATCACCCGCTGCGTTTTTACACGGCCTGGGCCAAATCCTTCCACGGGGTAGAACCCGTTTGGCGGGATATGATTCGGCATTGCCGAGCAATCGTTTTGCTTCCTATTGTCTATGCTCATTTCGAGACCTTACGCGCCGCACCGGTGCGGGGCATGACTGATTTGGGAGATGATCGCTATGAGCAAGCATTCTCTGTTTCGTCGTTTGGCTGCCGCCCTGGCGGTGTTCCATCTATTGATGGTCGCCCAGGTGCCCTTGGCCAATGCGGCGATGATCGGCACGGCCGAGGTGCTGGCCACGCAACAGCAACAGGTAGATCGCCAGCAGCTGCTGGGCATGCTGGAAGATCAAGGCGTGCAGAAGAAGCTCGAGGCGATGGGCGTGGAGCGGGCGCAGGTCGAGGAGCGCATCAACAGCCTGACCAGCGCCGAGCTGGCGCAGTTCAATCAACAGCTGCAGGACGCTCCGGCGGGCGGCGGCGTGGTGGGTGTCATCGTGCTGTTCTTGGTGATCTTCATCATCACGGATATGCTCTGCGCTACCAACATCTTCAGTTTCGTCAAATGCATAAATCGCTGAGTGGCTTGCGTTTCCTTCCCGTCCTACTGCTTCTTCTGCTAGCTGCATGCGCGAGGTCTCCGGTATTGCCGCCGGAGACCTCGCGTCTTCCTGAGCGGGTGGAACTCAGCAGCGTGCCCTTCTTCCCGCAGAGCGCCTATCAGTGCGGGCCTGCGGCGTTGGCGACCATGCTCAACCAGCGCGGGGTGCAGACCAGTCCTGGTTTGCTCAAGGACAAGGTATTCATTCCGGGGCGCGAGGGCAGCCTGCAGGTCGAGATGGTGGCCGCGGCTCGGGCCCATGAGCTGCTGGTGTATCCGCTCCAGCCACGCCTGGAGGCGCTGTTGGCGGAAGTGGCGGCGGGCAATCCGGTGCTGGTCCTGCAGAATCTGGCGTTCGATTGGTACCCCCGTTGGCACTTTGCCGTGGTGGTGGGCTATGACCGCCGTGAGCGCACGTTGATTCTGCGCTCGGGTACCGAGCGGCGCTGGCTGACCGACTTTGCTAGCTTCGATAGCACCTGGGCGCGTGGCGGGCATTGGGCGGTACTGACCCTGCCGGCGGACAAGCTGCCGGCGCAGCCCGAGTTGCGTGCCTGGCTCAAGGCCGCCAGCGACCTCGAGGAAACCGGCCATGGCGCGGTAGCCCAGCGCGCCTACCTGGCGGCGACGCGGCAATGGCCCGAGCAATCGTTGACGTGGTTCGCGCTGGCCAACAGTCGCTATGCCGGTGGCGATCGGCCGGGCGCCGAAGAGGCGCTGCGCACCAGCCTGCTGCGCGAGCCGGAGTTCGCCGCGGGATGGTTCAATCTCTCGCAGTTACTGGGGGAGCGGGGGTGCCGGCAGGGTGCCGAACAGGCGCTGAGTTGTGCCCGGCGCCTGGCGCCTGAAGATGGCCGAATTGCCGCTGCTGCCCTGCCGGCTTCTGGTGCGGCAGGGCAGTGCGCCGCGCCGCCGGTTTGCCCCCTAGCGCAATGACCGTGGCTGAATAGAAAACGGCGCCTGTTGGCGCCGTTTCACTGTGTGCTGGCGATCAGACGCCGAGCCTGTCCCGCAGGCTGTAATACCAGGCGCCCATGGCCGTAAATGGCACGCGGAACAGCTGACCGCCGGGGAAGGGGTAGTGGGGCAGTTCGGCGAAGGCATCGAAGCGCTCGGCCTGGCCGCGCAGCGCCTCGGCCAGCACCTTGCCGGCCACGTGGGTATAGGTCACGCCGTGGCCGCTGCAACCTTGGGAGTAGTAGATGTTGTCGCCGAGGCGGCCGACCTGAGGCAGGCGCGAGAGGGTCAGCAGGAAGTTGCCGGTCCAGGCGTAGTCGATCTTCACATCCTTTAGCTGCGGGAAGGTCTTGAGCATCTTCGGCCGGATGATGGCCTCAATGTTGGCCGGATCGCGGGCGCCATAGACCACGCCGCCACCGAAGATCAGGCGCTTGTCGCCGGACAGGCGGTAATAGTCGAGCAGGTAGTTGCAGTCTTCCACGCAGTAGTCCTGCGGCAGCAGGCTGCTGGCCAGCTCATCCGACAGCGGCTCGGTGGTGATGACCTGGGTGCCGCAGGGCATCGACTTGGCTGAGAGCTCAGGTATCAGATTGCCGAGATAGGCGTTGCCGGCCACCACCACGAACTTGGCTTTTACATAGCCGTTCGGGGTGCGCACCACGGGATTGGCGCCGCGCTCGATGCGAATGGCCGGGGATTGCTCGTAGATCACCCCGCCCAGGGACTCGACCGCGGCTGCTTCGCCGAGCGCCAGGTTCAGTGGGTGGATATGGCCGCCGCTCATGTCGAGCATGCCGCCGAGGTAATTGTCGCTGGCCACCACCTCGCGAATGCGTTTGGCATCCATCAGCTCCAGCTGGGTGTGACCGTAGCGCTCCCACAACTTCTTCTGTGCTTCCAGGTGGTCCATCTGCTTGCCGGTGATGGCCGCGAACACGCCGCCGTCCTTCAAGTCGCACTGAATGTTGTACTTGGCCACGCGCTCGCGAATGATGCGCCCACCCTCGAATGCCATCTGCCCAAGCAGTTGCGCCTGCTTGGGGCCGAGCGTGCGTTCGATCACATCGATGTCACGGCTGTAACTGTTGACGATCTGGCCGCCGTTGCGGCCGGAGGCGCCGAAACCGACTTTGGCGGCTTCGACGATGCTCACCTTGAAGCCGTTCTCCAGCAGGAACAGAGCAGTGGACAGGCCGGTGTAGCCAGCGCCGACGATGCAAACATCGGTTTCGACTTCACCGTTCAGCTCGGGACGGGCAGGGACGGGATTTGCCGATGCAGCGTAATAGGATTCTGGGTATGCCGTGTGCGCCATTTTGCATCCTCTGTTCTTTATTTTTTACGACTGATCCGATGCTACCGGAGATAAAAAAGCTCGGCTAGTAGCCTGTGCAAAATATTAAACGTAGCCGAACACGGCAAAAAATTATTTTTTTCAGTTAGTTAGCGAAAAAGGTGTTGACTCTTTCGAGCGGCTCCGTAGAATGCGCACCCATCGAAGGCACATAGCTCAGTTGGTTAGAGCACCACCTTGACATGGTGGGGGTCGTTGGTTCGAATCCAATTGTGCCTACCAATTCGAACCCGTCTAGCACGGGGCTTAAAAGGCGATCCGAAAGGATCGCCTTTTTTGTTTGGGAATATTCTGAGAAACGCTGTGGCGACTCAGGCCTTCAGGTCGGCATGGCCCAGCAGTGCTTGCATGTACTCCTACGGGTAACCCTGCGACAACATATTGAGCGACGGCGCAGGCGGCCATGCAGGCCTTGCGCGACACCTCCATCGCGCGCTGGCTCACCGCCGAATTCGCCATCGCCGAGCCGGCGAAGGTCGAGCCCGTGCTGGCGATGCTTGCGCAGACCTCTTCCCAGGGGGGCGCGGTCAACTGCACGGCGGTGCGCGATGCCGACTACCGCGAGCAATTCGGAGCGATCCAGGCGCCAACCCTGATCGTCGCCGGCAGCGCCTATCCGGTGACCATCGTGGCGGACCGCCGCTTCATGGCCGAGCGGATCAGCGGCGCGCGGCTGCTGGAGTTGCACGCCGCCCACCTGTCCCACGTCGAGGCCGGGGAGGCCTTCAGCCGGCCTGTGCTGGAGTTCCTGAAGAACTGAACGTCACTGCAGCAGCGGGACGGCATACCTGTGCTTCTATCGAAAGGGCTATTCATGCGGGCCTGCTGCTCGCAGTCTCTTGGTTTCCCAACTTGATCTCTGGCGCCCGGCAGAAGGATGAGGCAGGTCTGCTTCTTCGTCTTTCCCGCACTCATATTCGCCCCGAAGGCTTGCCGACCGAGACTTTCGTAGGGTGCCGCTGCGGCCAAAGCAGTATTGCCGGTGCGGCGCCCGGCGCCCGAAGCTGAGGTGTCGAATTCCGCCACAAGCTGACCCACCGATGCCCGCGACCTTTCCAATGCCGACAAACTGCGCGCTAGAGCCGCTCTGCCGGCAGCTGGACAATGGCCTGGGCGTGACCCTGCTAAGTCAGCCGGGCACGCGCAAGGCCGCGATCAGCCTGCGGGTGGCGGCCGGAAGTCACGACGAACCGCGGGAGTACCCAGGCCTGGCGCACTTTCTCGAACACCTGGTGTTTCTTGGCGGCGCCGGTTTCACTGCAGAACAGCGTTTGATGCCGTTCGTCCAGGCCTGCGGCGGACAGGTCAATGCATCGACTCAGGCGCGACACACCGATTTCTTCTGTGAAGTCCCGGCGGAACGGCTCGGTGAGGCGCTGGCGCGACTGATCGATATGCTTGCCCGGCCGCTGCTGACACCTGAGGCGCAACTGCGCGAGCGTGAAGTGGTGCATGCCGAATACCTCGCCCGTAGTCAGGATCCCGAGACCCTTGTGGCGACAGCGCTGACTCAAGCGCTGCCCGCGGGGCATCCTTGCACGGCGTTTCTCGCCGGCAACCGCGGCACCCTGGCGGTGGAGAGCGCTGGGTTCCAGCAGGCGCTGCGGGCGTTCCACCGGCGCTTCTATCAGGCAGGCCAATGTTCCCTGGTGTTGGTCGGACCACAGCCGCAGGCACAGCTGCTGGACCTGGCCGAGCGCTACGGCACCGCGCTGCCGCGCGGGAGGCAGGAGCTGCCCGTGCCGCCCGCACCCTTGTTGCCGCTGCGCGCGCGCCAGCTGCGCATGACCCTGGCGGGCAGCTCGCCCAGCCTGCAACTGGGATTTGCCTTGGAGTTGCCGACGCAGCTGGCGCCCGGCGCTCTGGCCACGGCGCTGGACTATCTGCGGACCTGGCTGCTCGACGAGTCCCGCGGTGGCCTGCTCGACAGCCTGCGCATGGCCGAGTTGTGCGCGGGCATGGATGTGCAGGTGTTGTACCTGCACGAGCGGCAGGCCGTGTTGCGGCTCGGCTTTACCGCTGTAAGGGATGCCGAACGGGGGCGCGCAGAGATTGCCGCGGCGCTGCGGAACTGGCTGGGCTTCTTTGCCGTTGCGGGCGAGCGCGATGATCTGGTGTCACGCTATGGGGCCATTCAGCAATGGTCTCTCAGCGGTTTGCCGGCTCTGGCATTGGCCCGCTACTGGCAGGCGAACCTGGACAACCAGCCCACCGCGTTGCGCGCCTTGGGCACCGCCGGCCTGGTGGCGTTACGCGCCGTACTCGGGCAGATGCGGGCGCCTGAGCGTGTCATCAGCCTGTTCGCCGGCCCCACGGAAGTCGCCTACTGGCCTTGCGAAGGCTTCGCCTTGCGGATGATTACCGAGACTGCGCCGCCGCTGTCATCGTCGATTCGCCATTGGGATTGGCAGCTGCCGCTGAGCAATCCGCTGCTGCAGGCCGGTCCGCTCCCGGTTGCGCGGGGGATTGCCGCCAGCTGGCGTTGGTTGCAAGCACCCCTGGAGGGGGAGGGCCAGGGCGCGCTGCACTGGCGCTTGTGTTTCGAGGAGCAGTTGGCGCCCGCGGACCTGCTGGACCTGGTGGAGACCCATCTGGCCCGAGTGCGAACCCAGGGCGCGCAACTGGGCGTGACGCTGCAATGGACCGCCGAGCACGGGGGCCTGCAACTGTGCGCCCTGGGTTCGTCCGCGCTGTTGCCCAGGCTGCTGGCGCTGGTGCTGCACCGGCTGTCGACCGCCGCAGGGCACGGCGCGTGCTCGCCAGAGCCGCGTGTTACGAACGGGCAGGTGCCGATCCGCCAGCTGCTGCGGCGTCTGCCGGAGCTGTTCCATGTTCCGCCGAGCGGCGTTTCGCCAATGGGTGCAGAGCGTCTGCCGGGTTTGCTGCAGTGGACGCGCCTGGAGGGGCAGGGGGTCGGTCTCGATGCTGCCGGTCGGGCTGCGGTCGAGGAACTGTTCACCGAGGTCACCGAGCTGCTGGCGCCAGCAGCGCCAGCGAGCGTTCATCCGGGGCTCTACTGGCGCACTGCCGGCCTGGGTGGCGAGGAGTCGGCACTGCTGCTGTTCTGTGCGCAAGCGGCCAGCGATGCCGCCAGCGAGGCAGGCTGGCGTCTGCTGGCGCAGCTCTACCAGGGGCCCTTCTTCCAGCGCCTGCGCAGTGAGCTGCAACTGGGCTATGCGGTGTTCTGCGGCTATCGCCAGGCCTCGGGGCGGCGCGGCATCCTGTTTGCCGTGCAGTCGCCCCACGCCTCGGCGTCGGAAGTGCTCGGGCATATCGAGGCCTTCCTGGCGCGGCAGACCGAGCGTCTTGCCCTCTTGGGCGACGATGAAGTCGCTATCGCTGCCGCCGAGGTGGCTCGCCAGCTGGGCGAGCAGGCCGCCAGCATGCCGGACTGGGCCGAACGCCACTGGCAACAGCACCTGGCGGGCCTGCCGCCGGAGCAGGCCAGCGCCGTGCAGCGGGCGCTGCTGGCGTTCAGCGGGCACGAGCTGCGCCGGTGCCACCGGAGCCTCTGTCAGGCGCAAGGCGGCTGGCGGGTGCTGGCCAGCAACGGGGCGCCTGGGAGCGATCGGGCGGCGCTGCGGCAGTGATGCAGGCTGACGCAGCCTGAGTCGCAGGCATCGCCGGCGGTATATCCAACCCACTGCATGGTCCCGTCTGCTGGCCATCCGTCCCATCCGCGCCCGTTACCTGCTTCTACGACCTTGGGCCAGGGTCCTTTGGGCCCGGGTCGGTCGAGGCAAGCGGCCTACGCCTTGTGCCTAGCTCCGCCGGCTCCGACCAAGGCAGTAGGCAACTGGCACCAAGGCAGCCTGGGGCAGTTGTACGGGTCTTTCGATAATCGCCTCCGACCCGACTGACCTTGCGGTCGTCCCACCTAGCGGAGAGCGTTATGCACAACAACAAGATCGCCAACACCCGGTTTCTGCCCCTGGCCCTGACGGCCGCCGTTGCCCTGGCCACTGCCCAGCAGGCCGCCGCCGAGATCGTCCTGTACGACCAGGACGACACCACCTTCTCCACCGACGGCTACATCAACGCCTTCTACGTCAATAGCGACGTCGACCGCGAGGGCGAGCTCAACGACCGCCGCCAGGCGCGGGTGAAGATGGGCTTTCTGCCCAACTGGATCGGCTTCAACTTCGGCAAGCAGATCGACGGCCTCAAGCTCGGCGGCCGCTCCTCGTTCTGGGTAACCATCAACGACAGCGAAACCAACGGCACCGCCACCGCCATCGACGTGCGCCAGTTCTACGGCACCGTGGCCAGCCCGGAGTGGGGCGAAGTGCTGGTGGGCAAGGACTTCGGCCTGTTCTCCCGTTCCAACATCTTCCTCGACGAGATGCTCGCCGGCTACGGCAACGTCAGCGACACCCTGGGCCTGGTCGATGGCACCGGCGTGTCCTTCGGCAACATCGGCACCGGCTACCCCTATCCCTTCCCGACCTCGCAGATCACCTACCGCAACAACAACCTGGCCGAAGGCCTGCGCTTCGCGGTCGGCATCATGGACCCGGTGGACACCAACGACGACAGCGCCGTCGGCCGCGCCTACCAGGAAGAGCCGCGCTTCGAGTCGGAGGTCAGCTACCAGTTCGAGCTGGGCGGGGCGACCCTCTACTCCTGGCTCAACGGCGCCTACCAGACCTCGGACAACACCGACAGCAGCGTCGACTCGGTGACCTCCCAGGGCGTCGGCTACGGCGTGCAGGCCAAGATGGGCGGCGTCTCGCTGACCGCCTCGGGCTTCCAGGCCGAGGGCATCAACCCCTTCTTCACCAACAACGCCGGCGAGCCGACCCTGCGCGAGATCGACAGCGACGGCTACCTGCTGCAGGGCTCCTACACCTTCGGCAAGAACCGCGTGGCGCTGTCCTACGGCAAGACCGAGGACGACGGCAACGGCCTGGGCAGCGCCGCCGACTACGAGACTCGTGGCATCGCCTATTTTCGCACCATCAACGACAACCTCAAGCTGGTCGCCGAGTACAACCAGTACCAGATCGATGCCGCCGCCGGCAGCGGCCTGGGCGAGGACACCGACACCTTCGCCGTGGGTGCCGTGCTGAGCTGGTAAGCACGGCCTCATGAGCCGGATGGGGGAGGCTCCGTCCGGCTTTTTCATGGGAGGTGGTTATGTGGGAGTTCTGGAGTTTCGGTGGCCTGATCCTGCTGCCGATGAGCGCGATATTCGGCGTGTTGCCGCTGTGCCTGATGCGCTGGTTCTAGCGCCTTGCTACTTAGGGAGTAGGCCCGGCGGCACTCAAGTAGCATGGGGTGCGCGGGCCGGGCTTCGTAGAATCCCCATGACGAGTGGGCTTTTTAATGGGGCAGATTATGGGGCAGGAGCTGACCGAAGGCGTGGTCACCGCGATGTCGGGCGCCAAGGATGTGGAGCTGGTGGCCCAGGAACTGGCGCGCCAGCTGATCCACCCGCACCTCGGCTTCGTGCTGTTCTTCTGCTCCGCCGAATACGACCTGCAGGGTCTCGGCGAGGCGCTGGAGCAGCACTTCGGCGGCATCAGCCTGGTCGGTTGCACCAGTGCCGGGGAGATCACGCCCCAGGGCTACGGTCGTGGTTGCGTGACCGCGGTGGGCTTCGACCACCGCAGCTTCTCCGTTGCCAGCGCGCTGATCGACGAAATGGAACGCTTCAGCCTGATCGACGCCCAGCAACTGGTCGAACGCCTGGTCGGTGACTGCCGCCACAACGAACTGGCGCCGATCAAGGGCCACAGCTTCGCCCTGACCCTGCTCGACGGCCTGTCCAGCCGCGAGGAAGTGGTGCTCGGCGCGCTCAGTGCGGCCTTCGGCAGCATCCCGCATTTCGGCGGTTCGGCCGGCGACGACAACCACCTGACCCATACCCACGTCTACTACGGCGGCCAGTTCCACACCGGCGCGGCGGTGGTGGTGCTGTTCAACACCTGGCTGGACTTCGAGGTGTTCAGCACCCATCACATCGAGCCCAGAGAGGAGAAGCTGGTGGTCACCCAGGCCGACAGTGCCAGTCGCAAGGTCCATGAGCTGAACGCCGCGCCCGCCGCCCTGGAATACGCGCGGCTGATCGGGGTGGCCGTGGCGGAGCTGGACATGCGCCTGTTCGCCGCCCACCCGCTGGCCGTGCGCATCGGCGGCCAGTACTACGTGCGTTCGATCCAGCGAGTCAACGAGGACCTCAGCCTGAGCTTCTACTGCGCGGTGGAGAACGGCATCGTCCTCACCGCGATGCGCCCGGGACCGCTACCGGACAACCTGCAGACGGCTTTCGACGGCCTGCGCCGGCGCCTCGGTCCCCTGCTGCTGACCATCGGCTGTGACTGTTTCCTGCGGCGCCTGGAGATCGAGGCCGAAGGCGCCGTTGAGCCGGTCGCCGCTCTGCTGCGCAGCCAGCAGGTCATAGGCTTCAACACCTACGGAGAGCAGTTCAATGGCATGCACATCAACCAGACCTTCACCGGAGTCGCCATCGGCCGCCCCGGCCGGGGCGGATGACGCCGCACTGCTCGCCCGTTGCCGCGCGCTGGAAGAGGAGAACCGCAAGCTCAAGCGCATCAACGGTGCGCTGATCGAGCGGGTCGAGTCGATCAACTCGCGTGGCGACGATGCCTATGCGGCCTTCCAGCACTCGGTGGTGCTGGCCGAGCAGGTGCGCGAGCGCACCGACGCGCTGAACCAGGCCATGGCCGAGCTGAAGTCCAGCAACCAGTTGCTCAGTGACGCACGACTGCGCGCGGAGACTGCTCACCAGCACCTGATCGATGCTATCGAGAGCATCTCCGACGCCTTCGTGCTGTTCGACCGTGAGCAGCGCATCGTGCTGTTCAACAGTCGCTTCAAGGCGCTCTGGGCCGGCAGTCGCGTGCGTATCTGCGGTGGCCTGCGCCTGGCCGAGATCAAGCGCCTGAGCCGCAGCACCGGGCTGGTGGTCGAGGAGCAGCGCGGCAACCGTGACGAGCACATGCTCTACCGGCTGCGCGACGGCCGCTGGGTGCAGGTCAGCGAGCGACCGACCCGCGAGGGTGGACTGGTGATCCTCTACACCGATATCACCGAGGTCAAACTCAACGAAACCCTGCGCCGCGAGCAGGCCCTGGCGCAGAAGTCGCGCTTGTTGCAGCGCGCCGTGGACAACCTGTCCCAGGGTATGGCCATGGTCAATGCCGAGGGTCAGTTGGAGTTGTGGAACCATCGTTTCCTCGACCTCTGTGGCCTGGCACCGATCAACGCGCACCGGCCCTTCGCCGAGGTGATGGCCGACAGCGAGCTGGCCCTGCTCACCCCAGACAGCCGCGACGCCCAGGGCAGGCCGGTCGAGGAGCTGGAGCTGCGCCTGTTCGACGGGCGCATGCTCGAGGTGCGCACCCATGCGCTGCCCGCCGGCGGCTTCGTCAACACCTTCACCGACATCACCGAGCGCTACCGACATGCCGAGGCGCTGAGCGAGAGCGAGCGCTGGATTCGCCTGATCACCGACCATGTGCCGGCGCTGATCGCCTATCTCAACGCCGACCTGGTCTACGACTTCACCAACAAGGTCTACGAGGAATGGTACTGCTGGCCGCGCGGCGCCATGCTCGGCCAGAGTCTGCGTGCGGTGCACAGCGAGGAGCACTGCCGGCGCCTGGAGCCTTATATCGAGCGGGCGCTGTCCGGCGAGAGCGTGACCTTCGAGGTGGCCGAGACCAACCACCAGGGCCAGGAGCGCTACATGCTGCGTTCCTATGTGCCGAACCGCCAGGGCAGCGGCGAAGTGACCGGGATCTTCGTGTTGATCCGCGACATCACCGAGCGCCGGCGCACCGCCGAGGCCCTGCATCAGGCCTATCAGCATCTGGAGCAGCGGGTGCGCGAACGCACCGCCGAGCTGACCGGACTGAACGACCAGCTGCGCCGCGAGATCGATGAGCGCACGCAGGTGGAGGGGCGGTTGCGCGAGGCCAAGGGCGAGGCCGAGCGGGCCAACCTGTCGAAAACCAAGTTCCTCGCCGCGGTCAGCCATGACCTGTTGCAGCCCTTGAACGCCGCGCGGCTGTTCACCAGTGCGTTGCTGGAGAAGCCGCAGCCGAGCGACAACCTAGGCCTGGTGCGCAACGTCAGCAACTCCCTGGAGGACGTCGAAAGCCTGCTCGGCACCCTGGTCGACATCTCCAAGCTCGACGCCGGGGTGATCAAGGCGGACATCGCGCCGTTCGCGGTCAGCGAGCTGCTGGAAAACCTCGCCGCCGAGTATCACCAGATCGCCGGCAGCGAAGGCCTGCGCCTGGATTACCTGCCCAGCTCGGCGCTGGTGCGCAGCGACATCCAGCTGCTGGCGCGGATCCTGCGCAACCTGCTGAGTAACGCCATCCGCTACACCAGCCGCGGGCGCATCCTGCTCGGCTGCCGCCGGCGGCGACAGAGCCTGTCGATCGAGGTATGGGACACCGGCATCGGCATTGCCGAGGACAAGCTCGGCGAGATCTTCCAGGAGTTCAAGCGCGGTGATGTCAGTCAGCGCAAGCAGGACCGCGGCCTGGGCCTGGGTCTGGCCATAGTCGAGAAGATCGCCGGCATGCTCGGTCATCGCATCCGCGTGGCCTCGCGTCCGGGCAGGGGCTCGATGTTCGCCATCGAGGTGCCGCTGACCACCCGCGCGCCGCGCGCACGGGTGATCCACGACACCGCGGACCTGCTGCTCGAGCGCCTGCGCGGCTCGCGTATCTGGGTGCTGGACAACGATGCGGCGATCTGCGCCGGCATGCGTACCCTGCTGGAGACCTGGGGCTGCCAGGTGGTCACCGCATTGAGCGAGGAAGACCTCGCGCGCCAGGTCGACAACTACCACGCCGAGGCCGACCTGCTGATCGCCGACTACCACCTGGACGACGGCCACAACGGCGTCGACGCCGTGGCGCGGATCAATGCCCGGCGCAGCACGCCGTTGCCGGCGCTGATGATCACCGCCAACTACAGCAACGAACTGAAACAGCAGATGCGTGAACTCGGCCATACCCTGATGCACAAGCCGGTCCGACCGATGAAGCTGAAGACGGCCATGAGCCATCTGCTGGAGCGCGGGGCGAGACTGGACGGCTAGAGAGAGTCGGGCCGGCCTACGGCTAGGGTGCGCCACGCGCACCGGTGGTTGGCGCGTCCAGCCGCGCAGCGAGGCTCAGCGGCGCAGGTAGGCGGCGAAATCGACATCCCCGGCCGAGAGGATCGCCTGTACCCGATTGTGTACGTTGAGTTTGCGCAGGATGGCCGAGACATGGGCTTTGACCGTGGTTTCGGCGATGTCCAGGCTATAGGCGATCTGCTTGTTGGATTCACCCTTGGTCATGCGCTCCAGGACCAGCAGCTGCTTGCGGGTCAGGGCCTGCAACAGCTCGGCGGAGATGCTTGGGTTCTCCGGGTGGTTGCGCCGCGAGCTGTTGCCCTGGCTGCGGATGATGTCCGGCGGCAGGTAGACGCTGCCGTTGAGGATCTGCTGGATGGCCTCGGTCATCTGCGCCCGTGGCGAGGACTTGGTGATGAAGCCGACTGCGCCGTAGGTGATGGCCTGCAGCACCACCTGCTTGTCCTGTTCGGCGGAGACGATCACCACCGGGATGGTCGGTGCCTCGTTGCGCAGCTGCATCAGGCCATTGAGGCCATGCATGCCGGGCATGTTGAGGTCGAGCAGGATCAGGTCGAGGTCGTCGTGCTCCAGCGTCAGGGCCAGGGCACTGTCGAGGTCGGCGGTTTCCATGATGCTGCTGCCGGGAAAGCCGTCGCTGATGACGTTATGGATGGCTTCGCGAAACAGCGGGTGGTCGTCGGCAATCAGAATTTTGTACATGGCCTTTCACCTCATTGTTTTGATTATGGTGCGGCGAGGGTGATGTGGAAAGTTCGGCGTCTCAGGGCAATGCCGCCGGTTGCGCCGGCAGCAGGGGCAAACCGGCCTGCGCCCAGGCGTCGATCCCATCTCGATACCAATAGAGGTTGTGATAGCCCAGGCGCTGGGCACGCTTGACCGCATTCCAGCTCAGCCAGCAGTCGGAACGGCAGTAGAACACCAGTGGCCAGCCCTTGTCGCCCTGGCTCACGGCCTCCAGGTGGTGGCTGAAATAGTGCTGCCACCGCCCATCCAGCTCACCGTCGCCGGTATTGGCCAGCCACAGGCTGCCCGGCAGATTGGCATGCACCTCATCGGCGATGAACTGGCCGTTGAGCCACTGCCGGCGATAGGTGTCGATCAGCGCGGTGCGCGGGTGATCGGCCACTAGCCGCCGCAAGGCCGGGGTATCGAGGGTGTGCGCGTGTTCGATCCCGGCCGGGGTTGGGCTGCGGTACTGGGCGATGCGGTAGCCCTCGGCGGAGAACAGGGCCGATTCGGCCTGGGCCAGGACAGCCACGAATAGGCCCAGCAGTGCGGCGAGTACTGGAAGTGTTGGCCGTGATCGTATGCAGTGGTTCATCGCCTCGGGTCCCGGTTCTTTTTGTAGAGCTATTACAAGGCATTGATCCTGCTTTGGAAATTCTACGTTGGAGAGTGAAAACGGTACCAAAGTAGTAGAAGCAGCGGGGCGGCTCCTGTGTTACATCCGGCGTCTGCACGGCTGCCCGTGTCGCCGCGAGCGGGCGGCTTTGCGTCAGTTGTTGCGCCGCAAGGCCGCGTGCTGTGGGTTGAAGGTCAGTACCGCGAGCACGGCGAACAGGCCAGTCAGGCCGAGGCAGATCAGCATGGCGTCGATGCTCAGGCGCTGGTAGAGGGCAAAGCGAACCAGTTCCACCGCATGGCTGAAGGGGTTGAGCGCGCAGAGCCAGTACAGCCATTCGCTGGCCTCGCGCATCTTCCAGAGCGGATAGAGTGCCGACGAAAGGAAGAACAGCGGAAAGATCACGAAATTCATGACCCCGGCGAAGTTCTCCAGTTGACGAATGCCGTTGGACAGCAGCAGCCCGAGGGCGCTGAGCAGCAGTGCCACCAGCAACAAAGCCGGCAGCGCGGTGAGCAGGCCCCAGGCCGGCGGTTGCACGCCATAGAGCCAGGCAATGGCGAGGAAGGCATAGACCTGCAGCAGCGAGATCAGCGCCGTGGCCAGCAGCTTGCTGGCCAGCAGGAAGCCGCGTGGCAGGGGGCTGGTGAGCAGTATGCGCATGCTGCCCATCTCGCGGTCATAGACCATCGACAGTGAACCTTGCATGCCGTTGAACAGCAGGATCATGCAGGCCAGCCCTGGCACTATGTAGGTCTCGTAGGTGATGTAGGTGTCGTAGGGGGCGATGATGGCGATGCCCAGGGCCGCACGGAAGCCGGCGGCGAACACCAGCAGCCACAGCAGCGGGCGCACCAGGGCACTGAGGAAGCGCGAACGTTGCAGCACGAAGCGCAACCATTCGCGCTGCACGATGCCGGCCAGGCAGTGCCAGTAGGGGTTCATGGCGCGGTCTCCATGGGACGATGCGAGAAAGTAGGGTGCGCCATGCGCACCAGGGTCTGGTCAGGGCTAACGGCGGTGCGCACGGCGCGTCCTGCGAGGCGCCTCATGCCTGCTCCGCAGTCAGGCGTTGGAAGCTGGCGCCGAGGTCGTCGCCGAACTGGGCGGCCGAGCCCTGGGCCACCAGTCGGCCGCGGCCGAGGATCAGCAGTTCGTCGCTGGCCTGCACCTCGTCGAGCAGATGGGTGGTCCACAGCACCGTTAGGCCCTCGTCGCGGCACAGTTGGCGCACATGCCGATTCAGCGCCAGGCGGCTGGCGGGGTCGAGTCCGGCGCTGGCTTCGTCGAGCAGCAGCACGCGCGGGCGATGGAGCAGGGCGCGGGCAATCTCCACGCGGCGGCGGTGTCCGCCGTTGAGGGCGCGAACCTTGTCGTGGCGACGCTCGCCGAGATGCTGGCGCGCCAGTTCCTCGTCTATCCGTGCCAGGGCTGCACGTGGCCCCATGCCATGCAGGGCTGCGTGGTAGCGCAGGTTCTGCTCCACGCTCAGGTCCAGGTCCAGGGTGCTCTGCTGGAACACCACCCCGAGCTGGCACAGGGCCTGTCGAGGCTGCTGGCCCAGGCTGTGGCCGAGTATCCGGATATCGCCCTGCTGCAGGTCGTAGAGGCGGGTGAGCAGGGCGATCAGGGTCGACTTGCCGGCGCCGTTCGGCCCCAGCAGCGCGGCGAAGCTGCCGGGGGCGACGCCGAAGCTGACCTGCTGCAGGGCCTGGCGCGCGCCGTAGGCGAAACTCACCGTGGATACCTGGAGGGCGTTCACGGGGTCACCACCACGCCCCAGGGATAGCGCCCGACCTTGATCGATTTGCTTACCTTGAGGCTGTCCACATCGATCACCGAAACGTCGCCGCTGACTCCGTTGGTGGTCAGCAGACGCTTCTGGTCCGGGGTGAACGCCAGGTGCCAGACGCGGCGGCCGACCAGCAGATAGTCGAGGATCTCGTAGTTCCTGGCGTCGACCACCGCCACATGGTTGGCCGGACCGAGGGCGACGAAGGCATAGCGGCCGTCGGCGCTGAGCTTGACCCCGACCGGCTGCACCTTGTCCGGGTGCACGCCCTTGATCTGGAACTTCAGGGTCTTGAGCACACGGCGGCTGGCCACGTCGAGCACCGTGACCGTGCCGCCGATCTCGGCCGAGGCCCACAGGCGCGTGCCGTCGTCGTCGAACTCGACATGCCGTGGGCGCTGGTCGACCAGGGTGTTGTCGACCAGCTGCTGGGTGGCGGTGTCGATCCAGTGCAGCATGTTGGTGGTCTCGCTGGTGTTGACCGCCCACTTGCCGTCCGGGCTGACCGCCATTCCCTCGGGCTCGACGCCGACGTCGATCTGCGCCAGCACCTCGTCGGTCTGGGTGTCGACCACCGTGGCCAGCGCATCGTCCTCGTTGGAGATATACAGCCAGCGGTCATTGGGGTGCAGGGCGAACTGCTCGGGGTCGGCGCCGGAGGGCAGCTCCTTGATGATCTTGCGCGTGGCCAGGTCCATCACCTGCACCCGGTCCGAGTCGCTGGCGCAGATGTACAGCAGCTTGTGGTCGGCGGACAGCAGCAGGCCGCGCGGACGCATGCCCACTGCCAGGGTATCGGTGACCTGCAGGCTGTCGAGGTCGATCACGCTGATGCTGTCGTCCTTTTCGTTGGACACATAGGCGGTGGCGGCCTGGCCGGCGGCGCTGGCCAGGGTCAGGCCGATAGAGAGGGCGAGCGGGGCGATACGCATGGGGGCGATCCTCTTGTTGTGGACGGGCGCGGCAGGTTCATGGGTGGTGCGCATGGCGCACCCTACGGCTGGTGTTGGGTGCGCCGTGCGCACCATCAATTGGCGTTAACAGCCAGCTCGCAGCTCACCTCCGGGCGGTCGTAGCCGAGGCTGTCCATTTCGTTGTGCGGGTGCAGGAAGCCTTCTTGGGGCGAGGTGCTGACCAGGGCGCGCGGATGTACCAGAGGGATTGGCTGGCGCAGCTGGCCGTTCCACGGGCGGTAGCTGAGCTTGCGGCCCTTGAAGCCGTCCAGCGGCAGTTGCTCGCTCAGGGCCAGGCTGCGGATCGCCGCGGCGTCGGCCTGCTGCAGCCTGGTCACCGCGCTGGCGATGCTGCGCACGGCGATCCACGCGGCGTAGTCGCGGTTGTTCATCCAGCGCCCGGCCAGCGCCTCGAAGCGCTTTTGCAACTGCGCCGCGCCGAAGGTTTCCACCGTCTTGTGCCAGGCGGTAGCGGTCAGGCCCTGGGTGCCGGCCACCGGGCGCGGGTACCAGGTCTGGTAGGGCAGGTACTCGCCGAAGTCGCCGCGTTCGTCCGCTACCAGCACCACGTCGTACTCGGTGGTCTGGGTGAACAGCGGCATCTCCGCCTGGGCGCTGCGGCGCTGGTCGTTGTCGAAGCTCCAGGCCTTCTCGGCGACTATCTGGTGGCCGAAGCGCTTGGCCGCGCGCTTGAGGGCCGCGGCATAGGCCGCATCGTCTGCAGTGGCGCCGCCGATCAGCAGCCAGCGGGTCCACCGGCGCACGGCGAGGAACTGTGCCAGGGCATCGGCAAGCATGGCCCGACTGGGCAGGGTGTGCAGCACGTTGCTCAGGCACTGGTGCTGGCGCAGCCCGTCGTCGGCGCTGCCGGCGTTGAACAGCAGGCTGTCGTCCAGGCGCGTGCTGAGCTGGCTAAGGGTGGCCGCCGGGGCGTTGACCACGAACAGGCGCACGCCCTGTCTGTGCAGCGCCTCGGCCGCCTCGATCAGGCTCGCGCCGTCGTCGCGCTCGATGACCTCCAGGCTGTAGACCTGCTTGAGGAAGCGCCCGGTGCTGTTGCTGTCGATGATCGCCAGCTCGGCGCCACGCCGTCCGGCGTCCGCGGGTTCGGGTATGACGTTGGACAGCAGTGGCCCACTGTCCGGGGTATAGGCCAGGTAGCCGATACGCACCTGCAGTTCGGTCGCCGCGCTCGGCGCCGCCACACCGAACAGGGCGAGCAGGCAGAACAGGAGGTGGAATCTGGACGGACGCATGGGCAACTCCTGGGCAGGTGTCGCCAGCATAGGAACTGCGGTAGCGGGGGGAAATATGCAGAAAGTACCAGTCGGGCGCTACCAAGGTAGTAAATCGACGGGGATTGTCGCGCCCTAGCATGGGAACCAGAACCCACGACGAGAAGAGGTCAATCACCATGCGTACCATCAAGATCCTGCTGCTGCCGCTGCTGCTGATCGTCAGCCTGATCGGCGTCGACAGCCTGCATGCCGAGGGCGACCTGACCCGCCGCACCACCGCCTTGCCCGACCTGCGCCTGGGCGACGACGACAGCGACTACGCCATGTCGCAGTACGAATACCAGCTGGAAACCGGCAAGGCCTATCAATTGAAGATCATCGCCAGCGGGCAGAAGGAGTACGCCTTCCAGGCACCGGAGCTGGCCACTGCCATCTACCTGCGTAAGGTCGAGGCCGGCGGCGTGGAGATCAAGGCGGTGACCCTCACCGAGCTGGAATTCGAGGACGCTGGCGAGGCGGAGATCTTCTTCGTGCCGATCAAGCCGGGCAAGTTCCGCTTCTATGCCAAGGGTCTGGAGCACAAGGGCATGCTCGGCCACTTCCTGGTCAAGTAGGGGGCTGCGCGCACCGCCGCAAGCCCTACTACCAAGGGACTAGGCGCGGGCCACCAAAGCAGCATTCGGGGCTTGCCGCAGGCTTCATAAGATGACCGCAAGCAAGTTTCCTTTCGGCTTGCCTTGTGTGCTCTGGATGAGGTCTGAAACATGAAAACTACAAAGAAAACTGGTTTCGCACTGCTGTTGCTGGCTGTATCGGGCACCCTCTGGGCGCACGGCGATGTGGTTCCACAGGCGGTCAAGACCGACGGCCTGGAGCAGCTGGGCGAGGAGTGGCTGGAGGAGAACCCCTATCGCGGTGACCTGAAGGCCATCGAGATCGGCGCCTCGGCCTATAACCAGAACTGCGCGGCCTGTCACGGCCTGGAGGCCAAGTCCGGTGGCATCGCCCCCGACCTGCGCCTGCTGGAAACCGGCGCCATGGGTGACGAGTGGTTCAAGGAGCGGGTGATCAACGGCGCGGTGCGCGATGGCCGGGTATATATGCCGAAGATGGCCGACTACCTCAGCCAGGAGGCGCTCTGGGCCGTGCGCAGCTACCTGGAAAGCGTGGCCATCGAGGAGTGATGGTCATGCGCCCGAGCGTCCTGCTGTTGCGTGCGCTTCTGGCCGCGTTGTGGCTGGCGGCCCTGCCGGTCCACGCCCAGGCGCCGGTGCGCGAATACGACAGCATCGTCGAGTCCGGCGTGCTGCGGGTGGCGGTGTACCAGGATTTCGCCCCCTACAGCTTTCAGCAGGACGGCCAGGCGCGCGGCGTCGACGTCGAACTGGCCCGGGCCCTGGCCGATGGCCTGGGGCTCGAGCTGGCGCTGATCTGGGCGCCGCCCGGCGAGAAACTCGACGATGACCTGCGCGACTATATCTGGCGCGGCCACTACCTGCGCCCGCACGAACTGGCCGACGTGATGCTGCGGGTGCCCTACGACCGCGACTTCGCCTACATGAGCAACGAATTCGGCGAGCTGGCCAACGACCTGGTGGTGATGTTCGGCCCCTACCAGCGTGAGCGCTGGCTGGTGGCGCACGACCGTCGGCGGCTCAAGCAGGTGCCCAGCGTGGCGGTGTTCCAGCAGCACCCGATCGGTGTGGAGGTCGACAGCGTGCCGTCGTTCTACCTGTCCTCGGTATTCGACGGCCTGCTCAGCCGCCAGCTGCACCACTACCCCAATGTCCGGGCGACCTTCGCCGGGATGAAACAGGGCGAGGTGGATGCGGTGATGGCCTTGCGCGGCGAGGTCGACTGGCAGTTGCACCTGGCCGCCGACCCTGAACTGGCGCGGGCGCAGAACGCCTACCCGAAGATGGGTAAGCAGGTCTGGGACATCGGCATGGCGGTGCACCAGAGCAACCGCCAACTGGCTTATGCCCTGGAGGAGAAACTCGAAGAGCTGATTCTCGAGGGTAAGCTGAAGGAACTCTATGCGCGTTACGGCCTGCAGTACGAATTGCCGGGGCTGTATCAGGACGCCGAACAGGACGAATGACCCCGCACACTGCAGGAGGTGGGTTATGCAGCTGGATTGGCGCTTGCGCTGGGTTTGCTTGCTGCTTGCCTGGCCCGGTAGCAACTGGGCGGTGGAGGGCGATCCCGTCACGTCGGTGATGTGGGAGTACCACCACCTGCATCTGCTCGAGGGCGCGCCCTTCGTCTTCGATCAGCGGGTCAAGGTGCTGGCCCCGCCCTTCGCCGAGGACGCCAGGCAGGTGCCGATCCAGGTCGATGCCAGTGCCCTCGGCGCCAAGGTGCTGCGGATTCTCGCCTGGGCCGAGCTCAATCCCATCCCGCGGATCTTCGACTTTCAACCGGGCGAGCAGGTGCAGCCGCGACTGGCCATTCGCATCCGCATCGAGCAGGCCACGCCGATCCGCGCCGCTGTACTGACTGCCGACGGCGTCTGGCACGTCGGCTCCACCGAAATCGACGCCGCCGGCGGTGGCTGCACGGCACCCAGCGTGGTGCGCGCCCAGCCCGGCTGGGAGCAGCGCTTGGGCGAGCTGCAGGGCGCGCGTTTCAGGCAGGGCGATGGCAGCCGCCTGCGCGTGCAGATCGCTCACCCCATGGACAATGGTCTGGTCGGTGGCATCCCCGAGTTCTTTCTCAACCAGGCCGAGTTGCGCGATGCAGACGGCCAGGTACTCGCTCGCCTGGAGCTGTTTCCCGCGGTGAGCGAGGACCCGACCCTGAGCCTCGAGGTGAGAGGGCAGGGCGAGACGCGACTGTGGCTGCGCGACAACAACGGCAACGAGTTCCAGGCGGCGCTGTAAGCGCTTGCCCTGGAGTGGCGCGGGCCGTGAAGGGCAGCCAGCGTCGCGGCGTCGGCGCCCGGAAAGGCTGGCGTGCGGGCAATCGAGCAACGAATTCAACCGACGTACTCACCACGAGGACAGCAACATGATCAAAGTCAGCGTGCTTTACCCCAACCAGCCCGGCGTGCGTTTCGACATCGAGTACTACTGCCGGCAGCACATGGACATCGTCCGCGAGTGCCTCGGCGCCGCCTGCACGGGGATCGCCGTGGAGCAGGGCCTGGCCGGCGGTGCGCCGGGCGAGGCGGCGCCCTTCGTCGCCATGGGCCACCTGTACTTCGACAGCCTGGAGCGCTTCCAGCAGAGTTTTGCCCCCCATGCCGAGCGCATCATGGGCGACCTGCCGAACTTTACCGACAGCCAGCCACTGGTGCAGATCAGCGAGGTCAAGCTGGCGCCCTGAGGCGCCCGGTGGATTAGACCCGGCCCGCCAGGTGCGAGATCCGGGCCAGGTCGCCGCTGCGGATTGCCATGTTTGTCGATGGGCCAGGAGGTGCCAATGCGCTGGATATCGCTAGTGCTCGTGATGTTCTGTGCGCCGGGTGCACAGGCCGAGTTGGACTATGCCCTGCAACCTCGACAGATCGCCGACGGCGTGTGGCTGGTGGCGGGCAGTACGGACAACTTCGCGCCCGGCAACGGCGGCAATATCGTCAACATCGGCTTTATCGTCACCGAGGCCGGCGTGCTGGTGGTCGACAGCGGGCCGTCGAAACGCTACGGCGAAGCCCTGCGCCGCGCCATCGCCGGGGTCACCGACAAGCCGGTGGAGATGCTGCTATTGACCCACCACCATCCCGACCATGCCCTAGGCAACCAGGCCTTCGCCGATGTGCCGATCGCCGCGTTGCCGGGCACTGTGGCCCTGATGAGCGAGCAGGGCGATGCCATGGCGGAGAACATGTACCGCCTGGTCGGCGACTGGATGCGCGGCACCGAGCTGGTCCTGCCCAGCGAAACGGTGCAGCCGGGCGTGCTGCAACTGGGCGAGCGACGCCTGCGTCTGCTCGCCCTGAGCGGTCACACCGGCGCCGATCTGGCGCTACTGGACGAGACCAGCGGCGTGCTGTTCGCCGGTGACCTGGTGTTCTACCAGCGCGCCCTGACGACGCCGGGTACGCCGGGGCTGGATACCTGGCTGGCTGACCTCGCGCTACTCCAGGCATTGCCCTGGAAGCAGATAGTGCCCGGACACGGGCCGCTGGCGACCAGCGACGCGCCCTTCGTGCAGATGCGCGATTACCTCGGCTGGCTGGACGCGCTATTGCGCGAGGGCGCCGAGCAGGGCGCGGAGATGAACGAGCTGATCCGCGCGCCGATTCCCGCGCGCTTCGCCGGCGTAAGCCTGTCGCGCTACGAGCTGATCCGCAGCGTCAGTCACCTCTATCCGCGCTATGAGCGCGCGGCGATGCGGCGGGTGGACCGCTGAACGTGCAGCTCGATCCGGCGTCCTCCCGGAATTGCCAAGCAACCTGCCACCGGGCGTCGGCCGGGTACGCGGCAAGCACTTGCCTTGCGCTACACCCTCGGCTCGCATCGCGCGACCTGGCCGAGGCTCTGTGGCGGCTTGTCGAAAGCCCAAGGAGCGGAGTACTGCTACCAAGGGAGTAGCTAATTCGGCACTGCGTCGAATTGTTGCCTGCGGCCGGTGGCCGAACAATCTGCGCTAGATCGGGAAATCTTCCCGGTGATAACAATTAACCCGCAGAGGTAGCCGCAATGAAACACACCGGTCTTCGCCAGCCCTTCCTCCTCAGTGCACTCTGTGCCGCCATGCTCGTACCCAGCGCCGCCGCCTGGGCCGTCACCGACCAGGAGATCCTGGACGATGTGAAAACCACCGACCAGATCGTCACCAACGGGCTCGGCCTGCAGGGCCAGCGCTACAGCCCGCTGGACCTGCTCAACAGCGACAACGTCAAGGGCCTGCGCCCGGTCTGGACCTTGTCGTTCGGCGGCGAGAAGCAGCGCGGCCAGCAGGCCCAGCCGCTGGTCAAGGACGGCGTGATGTACGTCACCGCCTCCTACTCGCGGGTGTTCGCGGTGGATGCGCGCACCGGCAAGGAACTGTGGCAGTACGACGCACGCCTGCCCGATGACATCCGCCCGTGCTGCGACGTGATCAACCGGGGTGTGGCGCTGTACGGCGACCTGGTGATCTTCGGCACCCTGGACGCCAAGCTGGTGGCCCTGAACAAGGACACCGGCAAGGTGGTGTGGCGCAAGAGCGTCGCCGACCACCGCGCCGGCTACTCGATCACCGCGGCGCCGCTGGTGGTCAACGGCAAGCTGATCACCGGGGTGTCCGGCGGCGAGTTCGGCGTGGTCGGCAAGATCGAGGCCTACGATCCGAAGAACGGCGAGCTGCTGTGGACCCGGCCGACCGTGGAAGGCCACATGGGCTACGTCTACAAGGACGGCAAGAAGGTCGAGAACGGCATCAGCGGCGGCGAAGCCGGCAAGACCTGGCCGGGCGACCTGTGGAAGACCGGCGGCGCGGCGCCGTGGCTGGGTGGCTACTACGACCCGGAAACCAACCTGTTGCTGTTCGGCACCGGCAACCCGGCGCCGTGGAACTCGCACCTGCGCCCCGGCGACAACCTCTATTCCTCCTCGCGCCTGGCCCTGAACCCGGACGACGGCAGCATCAAGTGGCACTTCCAGACCACCCCGCATGACGGCTGGGACTTCGACGGCGTCAACGAGTTGGTCTCGTTCAACTACCAGGAAGGCGGCAAGACCATCAAGGCCGCCGCCACCGCCGACCGCAACGGCTTCTTCTACGTGCTCGATCGCACCAACGGCAAGTTCATCCGCGGCTTCCCCTTCGTCGACAAGATCACCTGGGCCAAGGGTCTGGACAAGAATGGCCGGCCGATCTACATCGACGACAACCGCCCGGGCTCGCCGGCCGCCGCCGAGAAGGGCAAGAGCGTGTTCGCCGCGCCGGCCTTCCTCGGTGCGAAGAACTGGATGCCGATGGCCTACAGCCAGGACACCGGCCTGTTCTACGTGCCGTCCAACGAGTGGGGCATGGACATCTGGAACGAGGACATCGCCTACAAGAAGGGCGCGGCCTACCTCGGCGCCGGCTTCACCATCAAGCCGCTGAACGAGGATTACATCGGCGTGCTGCGCGCCATCGATCCGAAGTCCGGCAAGGAAGTCTGGCGGCAGAAGAACTTCGCGCCGCTGTGGGGCGGGGTGATGACCACCAAGGGCAACCTGGTGTTCACCGGCAACCCCGAAGGCTTCCTGCAGGCGTTCAATGCCAAGACCGGCGAGAAGGTCTGGGAATTCCAGACCGGTTCCGGCGTGCTCGGTTCGCCGGTGACCTGGGAGATGGACGGCGAACAGTACGTCTCGGTGCTGTCCGGCTGGGGTGGCGCGGTGCCGCTGTGGGGTGGCGAAGTGGCCAAGCGGGTGAAGAACTTCAACCAGGGCGGCATGCTCTGGACCTTCAAGCTGCCGAAGGACCTGGTCGCCAAGCGCTGATCCACCAGGGGTAGAACGAAGGCCGGTCTCTGACCGGCCTTCGTCGTTATCGCGCGCCTGTGGCCCGGCCGGTCGGGGCCACTACTACCAAATGAGGAGGCGACCTGTGCCATGGATGCATACCGGCCGGCGCGCGGGCTTCCTAAGATCGAACCATGACCTGTTCCACGTCCAGGGGGCAGGCTCCGACAAGAAGAGGAACGCATCATGATCTATGCCAAACCCGGTACCCCAGGCTCAGTCATCTCCCTCAAGCCGCGCTACGGCAACTATATCGGTGGCGAGTTCGTCGCCCCGGTCAAGGGCCAGTACTTCACCAACACCAGCCCGGTCGATGCCTCGGTGATCGGCGAGTTCCCGCGTTCCGATGCCGCCGACATCGAACTGGCCCTGGACGCCGCCCACGGCGCCGCCGAGGCCTGGGGCAAGACCTCGGTGGCCAACCGCGCGCTGATTCTGCTGAAGATCGCCGACCGTATCGAAGCCAACCTGGAACTGCTGGCCGTGGCCGAGACCTGGGACAATGGCAAGGCCGTGCGCGAAACGCTGAACGCCGACGTGCCGCTGGCCGCCGATCACTTCCGCTACTACGCCGGCTGCATCCGCGCCCAGGAAGGCAGCGCCGCTGAGATCGACGAGCACACCGCCGCCTATCACTTCCACGAGCCCCTGGGCGTGGTCGGCCAGGTCATCCCGTGGAACTTCCCGCTGCTGATGGCCGCCTGGAAGCTGGCCCCGGCCCTGGCCGCCGGCAACGCCATCGTGCTCAAGCCGGCCGAGCAGACCCCGCTGTCGATCACCGTGCTCATGGAGCTGATCGGCGACCTGCTGCCGCCGGGCGTGCTCAACGTGGTCCAGGGCTTCGGCCGGGAGGCCGGCGAGGCCCTGGCCACCAGCAAGCGCATCGCCAAGATCGCCTTCACCGGTTCCACCCCGGTGGGCTCGCACATCCTCAAGTGCGCCGCGGAGAACATCATCCCCTCGACCGTGGAACTGGGCGGCAAGAGTCCGAACATCTTCTTCGAGGACATCATGCAGGCCGAGCCGGCCTTCATCGAGAAGGCGGCCGAGGGCCTGGTGCTGGCCTTCTTCAACCAGGGCGAGGTGTGCACCTGTCCGTCCCGCGCCCTGGTGCAGGAGTCGATCTTCGAGCCGTTCATGGCCGAGGTGATGAAGAAGATCCAGCAGATCAAGCGTGGCGATCCGCTGGACACCGAGACCATGGTCGGCGCCCAGGCCTCGGAGCAGCAGTACGACAAGATCCTCAGCTACCTGGAGATCGCCCAGCAGGAGGGCGCCGAGCTGCTCACCGGTGGCGCCGCCGAGAGGCTCGAGGGCGACCTGGCCAGCGGCTACTACATCCAGCCGACCCTGCTCAAGGGCAGCAACCAGATGCGCGTGTTCCAGGAGGAGATCTTCGGCCCGGTGGTCGGGGTGACCACCTTCAAGGACGAAGCCGAGGCCCTGGCGATCGCCAACGACACCGAGTTCGGCCTCGGCGCCGGGGTCTGGACCCGCGACATCAACCGCGCCTACCGCATGGGCCGCGGCATCAAGGCCGGCCGGGTGTGGACCAACTGCTACCACCTGTACCCGGCGCACGCCGCCTTCGGTGGCTACAAGAAGTCCGGCGTGGGCCGCGAGACCCACAAGATGATGCTCGATCACTATCAGCAGACCAAGAACCTGCTGATCAGCTACGACATCAACCCGCTGGGCTTCTTCTGATTGCACAGCCCTTCCGGCGCGTTCGCTCCAGCGCGCCGGCTCCCTTGTGCGACTCGCCTGTGGGCGGGATTTGTCGGCGGCCGGGCAGACGGGATCGTCGCGGCAGATCGCTAGCGCAACGCGGCTTCGGCCGCGTTTTTTGTTTGCCGCCGCGGCCGCGTCGGTGGCGCAGCCCGGGTGCAACTGGGCAGTCCCCGGGGGCGCGCAGCTGCTGTGCTCGCTAACCGTCCTACCAAAGCCAGCCCGATCTCCTCCCAAAGTACCATTCTGTTGCGGCGCCCGCGGGGGCATAACTAACAGGGCCGGAATGTCCCGGCTGGATAACAAGAGAGGACCGCGCCATGTGGACTAAACCCGCCTTCACCGATATGCGCATTGGCTTCGAAGTGACGATGTACTTCGCCAATCGCTGATTCGCCCGGCCCCGGCGCTGTCGGGGCATCTCACCCGGTATTTCCCCTCGGTACCCGCCATGCATATCCAGATTCTCGGCTCCGCCGCCGGCGGTGGCTTTCCTCAATGGAACTGCAACTGCCGCAACTGTCGCGGGGTGCGTAACAGCAGCCTGCGCGCGCAGCCGCGCAGCCAGTCCTCAATCGCCCTGAGCGACAACGGCGTGGACTGGATTCTGTGCAACGCCTCGCCGGACATCCGCGCCCAGCTCGAATCCTTCCCGGCTCTGCAACCGGCGCGTCAGCTGCGCGACACGGCGATCAGCGGGATCATTCTGCTGGACAGCCAGATCGACCATTGCACCGGCCTGCTGACCTTGCGCGAGGGCTGCCCGCATCAGGTCTGGTGCACGGAAATGGTTCATCAGGACCTCAGCAGTGGCTTTCCGCTGTTCAACATGCTCGGCCACTGGAACGGCGGCCTGCAGCACAACCTGATCGAACTGGATGGCGCGCCGTTCAGCATCCCGGCCTGTCCGGACCTGGCGATCAGCGCCATTCCTCTGCGCAGCAGCGCGCCGCCTTACTCGCCGCACCGCGGCAACCCCCATCCAGGCGACAACATCGGCCTGTTCGTCGAGGACCGCCGCAGCGGCGGCACGCTGTTCTACGCCCCGGGCCTGGGCCAGGTGGACGAGGCGCTGCTGGCCTGGATGCGCCGCGCCGATTGCCTGCTGGTCGACGGCACCCTGTGGCGCGACGACGAGATGCGGGTGTGCGAGGTCGGCGACAAGCTCGGCAGCGAGATGGGCCACCTGTGCCAGAGCGGCCCCGGCGGCATGATCGAGGTGCTCGACGGCCTGCCCGCCGCGCAGAAGATCCTTATCCATATCAACAATACCAACCCGATCCTCGACCTCGATTCGCCGGAGCGCGCCGAGCTGGGCGCCCACGGCATCGAGGTCGCCTTCGATGGCATGAGCATCACTTTGTAGGGTACGCCGTGCGCACCTTAAGAACGCTGGTGCGCATGGCGCACCCTACGCCAACGGCAACGCATATCGGAGACCCTGATGAGACAAGCCGCCATGAGTCCTGTCGAATTCGAGCAGGCGCTGCGCGCCAAGGGCGCCTACTACCACATTCATCATCCGTTCCATCGGGCGATGTTCGAGGGCCGCGCCAGTCGCGAGCAGATCCAGGGCTGGGTGGCCAACCGCTTCTACTACCAGCTGTGCATCCCGCTCAAGGATGCGGCGATCCTCGCCAACTGCCCGGACCGCGACACCCGTCGAGAGTGGGTGCAGCGCATTGTCGACCACGACGGCGCGATCGGCGAGGAGGGCGGTATCGAGGCCTGGCTGCGCCTGGCCGAGGCGGTGGGCCTGGAGCGCGAGCAGGTGCTGTCCCAGGAACTGGTGCTGCCGGGGGTGCGCTTCGCCGTCGACGCCTATGTCAACTTCGCCCGACGGGCCAGCTGGCAGGAGGCGGCCAGCAGTTCGCTGACCGAGCTGTTCGCCCCGCAGATCCACCAGTCGCGCCTGGATGCCTGGCCGCAGCATTACCCCTGGATCGACGCCGGCGGCTACGACTACTTCCGCACGCGTCTGAGACAGGCTCGCCGCGACGTCGAGCACGGCCTGCGCATTACCCTGGAGCACTACCGCAGCGCCGAGTCCCAGCAGCGGATGCTGGAGATCCTGCAGTTCAAGCTGGACGTGCTGTGGAGCATGCTCGATGCCATGAGCATGGCCTACGAGCTGCAGCGCCCGCCCTACCATACGGTGACGGCCGAGCGCATCTGGCATCGGGGGATCGCGTTATGAACCCCAGACAAACGGTGCGCACGGCGCACCCTACGGCTGAATCCTTTGTAGGGTGCGCCGTGCGCACCAGCCGGGAGCCCGAACGATGACCGTCACCATCCTGCCCAACGTCCCGGCCATCCGCCGAGGCTTTCGCCTGCAGTTCGAGCCGGCCCAGGGCTGCCATGTACTGCTGTACCCGGAAGGCATGATCAAGCTCAACGACAGCGCCGGGGAGATTCTCCGCCAGGTCGATGGCAAGCGTTCGGTGGCAGAGATCATCGGCCAACTGCAGCAACGCTTTCCCGACGTGCCCGGTATCGAGGAAGACATCCTCGCCTTTATGGAGGTAGCCCATGCCCAGTTCTGGATCGAGCTTCGCTAAACCGGGCCATGCCGCCGGCCCACCACTGTGGCTGCTGGCCGAACTGACCTACCGTTGTCCGTTGCAGTGCCCGTACTGTTCCAACCCGCTGGACTTCAGCCAGCAGGGCCAGGAGCTGAGTACCGCCGAGTGGATCGAGGTGTTTCGCCAGGCCCGCGAGCTTGGCGCCGCGCAGCTGGGCTTCTCCGGCGGCGAGCCGCTGGTGCGCCAGGACCTGGCCGAGCTGATCGAGGCGGCGCGGGGCCTGGGCTACTACACCAACCTGATCACCTCCGGCATCGGTCTCACCGAACAGCGCATCGCCAGCTTCAGCGAGGCCGGCCTGGACCATATCCAGATCAGCTTCCAGGCCGCCGACGAGGAGGTGAACAACCTGCTGGCAGGCTCGAAGAAGGCCTTCGCCCAGAAGTTGGCCATGGCCCGTGCGGTCAAGGCGCACGGTTATCCCATGGTGCTCAACTTCGTCACCCACCGGCACAACATCGACAATATCGAGCGGATCATCGAGCTGTGCCTGGAGCTGGAGGCGGACTTCGTAGAACTGGCCACCTGCCAGTTCTACGGCTGGGCCGAACTGAACCGCGCCGGCCTGTTGCCGACCCGCGCCCAGCTGGAGCGCGCCGAGCGCATCACCAACCAGTGGCGGGCGAAACTGGCGACCGAGAAGCACCCCTGCAAGCTGATCTTCGTCACCCCGGACTACTACGAGGAGCGGCCCAAGGCCTGCATGAACGGCTGGGGCAATCTGTTTCTCGACATCACCCCGGACGGCACCGCGCTGCCGTGCCACAGTGCCCGGCAGTTGCCGGTGCAGTTCCCCAACGTGCGCGAGCACAGCATCGCGCACATCTGGCACGACTCCTTCGGCTTCAACCGCTTTCGTGGCGACGACTGGATGCCAGAGCCTTGCCGCAGCTGCGACGAGAAGCACAAGGACTTCGGCGGCTGCCGCTGCCAGGCCTTCATGCTCACGGGCGATGCCAGCAATGCCGACCCGGTGTGCAGCAAGTCCGCGCATCATGGCGTCATCCTGGCCGCGCGCGAAGAAGCCGAACGAGCCCCCGGGGCGCTGCACAGTCTGCAGTTTCGTAACGAGCAGGCCTCCCGGCTAATCTGCAAGGCATGAACAATAAAACGGTCGCGCCCTTCGGCTTCTGGGACAGCGCCTGGTCGAGCGCCGAGGCGGCTGCCGCCGGCCGCGACTTCGCCGAGCTGCGCGCAGGCCTGGGCGGCCTGGTGTGGCTACAGTACGACCCAACCGACGGTCGCTCGACCCTCTGGCACTGGACGGCGCAGCAACTGCGTTGCCTGACGCCTGACGACCTGTCGGTGCGCAGCCGGGTCTACGAGTACGGCGGCGGTGCCTTCTGTCTCACCGACTGCGGCCTGGTCTTCGTTGGCGAGGCCGACCAGCAGCTCTATCACCAAGTGCTGGATGGCGCGCCCAGGCGCCTGACCGCGCGCTCCGACTGCCGTTTCGGCGACCTGCGCTTCGACGCCCGCTCCGGCACCCTGGTGGCGGTGGAGGAGTCGCGCGAAGCGGGGCAGGTGGTGCACCGGCTGGTCGGCATCGATCTGCGCGACGGTGCGCGCCGGGTGCTGGTCGAGGGTTGCGACTTCTATGCGGCGCCGAGCCTGAGCGCGGATGGCCGGCGCCTGGCCTGGATCGAGTGGCAGCGGCCATGGCAGCCCTGGCTGGCGACCCGCCTGTGCGTCGCCGAGCGCGCAGTCGACGGTTCCTGGCTGCCGGCCCGGGTAGTGGCCGGACAGGATGACGATGAGTCCCTGCAGCAACCGGCGTTCGACGCACAGGGCCGGCTGCTGGTGCTCAGCGACCGCAACGGTTACTGGCAACCCTGGCGCGAAACGGCCGAGGGCCGCTTGGCGCCGCTGCCTTGCGTCGCCGCCGACCACGCCGCCGCGCCCTGGCAGCTGGGCAACTGCAATTACCTGCCGCTGGCCGGCGATGGCGTGCTGTTGAGCTGGCTCGACGACGGCTTCGCGTGTCTGGCCGAGGCTGACGCCGAGGCTATCGGCGGGCGGCGTCTGGCCCAGGGCTACAGCCGCTTTCGCCAGCTGGCGGCCGACTCTGCACATTTCTACGTGATCGCCGCCGCACCGGAGCAGGGCAGTGTGGTACTGGCGATTGAGCGGGCCAGCGGCCAATGTCGGGCGCTGGCCGGCGGCGAGGCGCCCCTGGACGCGTGCGAGGTCTCGCGGCCGCAGCCGCTGTCCTTCGCCAGTGGCGGGGGGCGCTGCCATGCCTTCTTCTACCCGCCACACAACAGTGGTTTCCAGGGGCCGGCAGGAGAGAAGCCGCCGTTGCTGGTGTTCCTGCATGGCGGCCCGACCTCGGCCTGCTACCCGGTGTTCGACCCGCGCATCCAGTTCTGGACGCAGCGTGGCTTCGCCGTGGCCGACCTCAACTATCGCGGCAGCAGCGGCTACGGTCGCGCCTATCGGCTGCAACTGCACCGACAATGGGGGCTGTTCGATGTCGAGGACGCTTGCGCGTTGGTCGAGCACCTGACCGGGCTCGACCTCATCGATCCGTCCCGCGCCTTCATTCGTGGCGCCAGTGCCGGTGGTTATACCGCACTGTGCGCCCTGGCCGGCGGTCGGGTGTTTCGTGGCGGCGCCAGTCTCTACGGGGTCAGCGATCCCCTGGCCCTGCGGCGGGTCACGCACAAGTTCGAGGCCGATTATCTCGACTGGCTGATCGGCGACCCCCAGCAGGATGCCGCGCGCTATGCCGCGCGCACGCCCTTGCTACAGGCCGAGCGATTCCAGGCGCCGCTGATCTTCTTCCAGGGCGGCCAGGATGCCGTGGTGCTGCCGGCGCAGACCGAGGCCATGGTCGCCGCCCTGCGCGAGCGCGGGATGCCGGTCGCCTATCACTGCTATCCCGAGGAGGGACACGGTTTCCGACAGGCCTGCAACCAGGCCCATGTCCTGGAGCAAGAATGGCGCTTCTACCAGCGCCTGCTGGCAGCCCCCGCCTGAATCCTCAGCGCTTAGGTCGCATTGCATTGGCAGGCCAATGCAGTAGTCTGGCGCTAGTCAGAACAACAACAGGCAGGCCGTAGTGTGAGCCCCGATATCAGTCTTCACCGCAAGTTCGTCTCGCCGGAAATCATCTTCGGCGCCGGCTGCCGTCATAGCGTGGGCAACTACGCGAGCAACTACGGCGCGCGCAAGGTATTGCTGGTGTCTGACCCCGGGGTAATGGCGGCCGGCTGGGTCGCCGACGTGCAGGCCAGCCTGCAGCGCCAAGGCATCGAGCATTGCCTCTACACCCAGGTATCGCCCAATCCGCGCGCCGAGGAGGTGATGCTCGGCGCCGAGCGCTACCTCAGCGAGGGTTGCAACGTGATCGTCGCGGTCGGCGGCGGCAGCCCGATGGACTGCGCCAAGGGCATCGGCATCGCCGTGGCCCACGGTCGCAACATCCTCGAGTTCGAGGGCGTGGACACCCTGCGCGTGCCCAGTCCGCCGCTGATCCTGATTCCCACCACCGCCGGCACCTCGGCGGATGTGTCGCAGTTCGTGATCATCTCCAACCAGCAGGAGCGGATGAAGTTTTCCATCGTCAGCAAGGGCGCGGTGCCCGACGTGTCGCTGATCGATCCGGAAACCACCCTGAGCATGGACCCCTTCCTGTCGGCCTGCACCGGCATCGATGCGCTGGTGCACGCCATCGAGGCCTTCGTCTCCACCGGCTCGGGGCCGCTGACCGACTCCCACGCCCTGGAGGCCATGCGCCTGATCAATGGCCACCTGGTGGCGATGATCGCCAACCCGGCGGACATCGCCCTGCGCGAGAAGATCATGCTGGGCAGCATGCAGGCCGGCCTGGCCTTCTCCAACGCCATCCTCGGCGCCGTGCATGCCATGAGCCACAGCCTCGGCGGCTTCCTCGACCTGCCCCACGGCCTGTGCAATGCGGTGCTGGTGGAGCACGTGGTGGCGTTCAACTACAACTCGGCGCCGGAACGCTTCAGGATGGTTGCCGAGACCCTTGGCATCGACACCCGCGGGCTCACGCACCCGCAGGTTCGCCAGCGCTTGATCGAACACCTGACCCAGTTCAAGCACGCCGTGGGTTTCCACGAAACCCTGAGCCTGCACGGCGTCAGCACCGCCGATATCCCCTTCCTGTCGCAGCATGCGATGGAGGACCCGTGCATCCTCACCAACCCGCGCGAATCGAGCCAGCGGGATGTCGAGGTCGTCTATGCCGAGGCCCTCTGACCAGCAGCGCCAGGCGCTCACCGAGCTGCTCGGGCTGGGCAGCCATTCGGTGCGCAAGAGTCACTACCCGGAACTGCTGGCGCGCCTGGAAGAGCTGGAGGCCGAGCGCAATCGCTATAAGTGGCTGTTCGAGCACGCCGTGCACGGCATCTTCCAGGCCAGCTTGCAGGAGGGCATGCGGGCGGCCAACCCGGCCCTGGCGCGGATGCTCGGCTACGACGACCCGCAGCAGGTGCTGTGGTCGCTGACCGACCTGGCCGAGTACCTGTTCGTCGGCGGCGGCGAGGAGCTGCAGCATATTCGCGACGCCCTGCAGCGTCAGGGCGGCCTGTTCGGCTACGAGACCCAGTTGCGACGCAAGGATGGCCGGGTTATCGACGTGCTGATGAACCTGCTGCTCAAGCCGGACGAGGAGGGCCTGTTCGAGGGTTTCGTCGCCGATATCAGCGAGCGCAAGCAGGCGCAGCAGCGCCTGCAGCAACTCAACGACGAGCTGGAGCAGCGGGTCAGCGCGCGCACCGCCGAGTTACAGGAAGCCAACCGCAACCTGCTGCGGCAGATCGTCGAGCGCAAGCGCGTCGAGCAGGATCTGCGCGAGGCGCGTGACGCGGCAGAGGCGGCCAACCACAGCAAGGACAAATATCTGGCGGCAGCCAGCCATGACCTGCTGCAGCCCTTGAATGCGGCACGCCTGCTGATTTCCACCCTGCGCGAGCGCCGCTTGCCGGACGCCGAGGGCAATCTCATCGAGCGCAGCCATCAGGCCCTGGAGGGCGCCGAGGACCTGCTCACCGACCTGCTGGAAATCTCCAAACTGGACCAGGCGGCGATCAAGCCGGATATCGATGTATACCGCCTGGGCGAGCTTCTCGCGCCGCTGGCCTCGGAGTTCCAGCCGGTGGCCGCGGAGGCGGGGCTGGCGCTGAAGGTGCGCATTGCCGATTGCACGATCAGCACGGACTTTCGCCTGCTCACCCGCATCCTGCGCAACTTCCTGAGCAATGCCTGCCGCTACACCGAGTGTGGCGGCATCCTGCTCGGTGCGCGCCGGCGCGGTGAGTTTCTCGAACTGCAGGTCTGGGACAGCGGCCGGGGAATCGCCGAAGACCAGCTCGACAGCATCTTCCTCGAATTCAACCAGCTGCAGGTCGGCCGCGCCGCCGAACGCAAGGGGGTCGGCCTGGGGCTGGCCATCGTCGACCGGATCGCGCACATGCTCGGTTACCAGGTCATCGTGCGCTCGCAACTGGGGCGGGGCTCGATGTTCGCCATCCGGGTCCCCCTGGCCCAGCAGCCCAGCCCGGTCGCCAAGACCGTGTCGACGCCGCGCAACCTGGTCGGTGATCCGCTGCCAGGGCGTCGCCTGCTGGTGCTGGACAACGAAGTGAGCATTCTCGACAGCATGTCTGCCCTGCTCGGGCAGTGGGGGTGTGAGGTGATCACCGCAATCGACCTGCCCGCCGCGCTTCAGGCACTGGGTCGGCAGGTACCCGATGTGATCCTGGCCGACTTCCACCTCGATCACGGGGTGACTGGATGCGAGGTGGTGCGGCAATTGCGCGAGCATTTTGCCTGCGCCATTCCCTCGGTGATCATCACCGCCGACCGCAGCGACCAATGTCGCCGCGAACTGCAGCGCATGGCTGTGCCGCTGCTCAATAAACCGGTCAAGCCAGGCAAGCTGCGGGCGGTGCTCAGTCAGTTGCTGGGGACGCCTGACCCATGATGTGGCCATGGCATTGAGGCAATGCCTCGATTGTCATGACCGGTCGAGCTGAGGCCATCTTCCAGTCGTGGATTGCAGGGTGCGTCCTGCCGCGTCCTGAGCAGGCCCTGGGGCCCGCTGCGGCCAGTTGTGCTCGCCTGCTAGATCATCTGGCGGCCGTGCTAGCCCAAGCGCTCGAACCCCATCCTCTTTCCGGTCGCCTGCTATAGCTGAATAAGCACGGGCATGTGCTGGGGCATTGTGTCCCGGCTTGGATTGACCTGCGAGGGCGACGCTGGACAACTCTGTGTCGAGGTTAGACAGATTTTGTAGCCGCTAGCGGCCGAGAATCCTCATCAGAGCGCGCACCTGATGGTGCGCAGTGATCGAGGATTCGCTATGGCCATCAGTGTGTTCGACCTGTTCAAGATCGGTATCGGGCATTCCAGCTCCCATACCGTCGGCCCCATGCGCGCCGCGGCGCTGTTCGTCGGTGCCCTGCGCGAGCGTCGCCTGCTCGAGCGCGTCGGCCGTGTCGAGGTGCGCCTGTACGGTTCGCTGTCGGCCACCGGCGTCGGTCACGGCAGCGACACCGCGGTGATCATGGGCCTGATGGGCGAGTGGCCCGACAGCATCGACCCGAGCCAGATCGCCCCGCGCGTCGAGGCGCTGCGCGAGAGTGGCCAGCTGCAGCTGGACGGGCGCCTGGCGGTGGCCTTCGACTGGCAGCGCGACATGCTGCTGCTGGAGGAGAACCTGCCGTACCACCCCAATGCCATGACGCTGACGGCGTTCTGCGGCGAAGGCCGCGAGCTGCACAGTGACACCTACTACTCGATCGGCGGCGGCTTCGTGGTCGACGCCGAGCAGGCCGCCGCCGGCCAGCTGGATCAGGACAGCACCCGGCTGCCCTACGACTTTTCCAGCGCCGCCGAGCTGCTCAGCCTGTGCAAGCAGCACGGCCTGCGCGTGTCGCAGCTGATGATGGAGAACGAGAAGGCCTGGCGCAGCGAGGCGGAGATCCGCGCCGGCCTGATGCGCCTGTGGCAGGCCATGCGTGACTGCGTGGACAATGGCCTGAAGCACGAGGGCATCCTGCCCGGCGGCCTCAACGTCAAGCGCCGCGCCGCCAAACTGCACCGCAGCCTGCAGGAGATGAGCAAGCCCAACGTGATCGGCTCGACCCTGAGCGGCATGGAGTGGGTCAACCTGTTCGCCCTGGCGGTGAACGAGGAAAACGCCGCCGGCGGGCGCATGGTCACCGCGCCGACCAACGGCGCGGCGGGGATCATCCCGGCGGTGCTGCACTACTACGTGCGCTTCAGCCCGGCGGTGAGCGAGGCCGACGTGGTCGACTACCTGCTGGCGGCCGCCGCCGTGGGCATCCTGTGCAAGAAGAACGCCTCGATCTCCGGCGCCGAAGTGGGTTGCCAGGGCGAGGTCGGTTCGGCCTGCGCCATGGCCGCCGCGGGCCTGGCGGAGATCCTCGGCGCCACCCCGGAGCAGCTGGAGAATGCCGCCGAGATCGGCCTGGAGCACAACCTCGGGCTGACCTGCGACCCGGTCGGCGGCCTGGTCCAGGTGCCGTGCATCGAGCGCAACGCGATCGCTGCGGTGAAGGCGATCAACGCCGCGCAAATGGCCCTGCGCGGCGACGGCGAGCACTTCATCTCGCTCGACCGGGTGATCCGCACCATGCGCGACACCGGTGCCGACATGCACGACAAGTACAAGGAAACCTCGCGCGGTGGCCTGGCGGTCAGCGCGGTCGAGTGTTGAGCCCAGTAATTCATTCGTTAGTGAGCCGCTTGCCGCTCCATTGCCAGGCCGTTACCGAGGAGATATCCCCATGTCCGCTTACCAGGCGCTGAAGCAGCCGGCAGAGGTTGCGATCCAGACGATCGGCTTCATGCTCACCGACGAGTTCAGCCTCATAGCGTTGGCTGCAGTACTGGAGCCGTTGCGCCGCGCCAATCAGTTTTCCGGCAGCAACCTGTATCGCTGGCGCACCCTGACGGTGGATGGCCGGCCGGTGCGGGCCAACAGCGGCATGCTGGTCACGCCGGACGGTGCCGCCACGTCCGAGGACGAGCTGGATGCGTTGATCATCTGCGGTGCGGAAAACATCCAGCGCCGCTGCGACCCAGAGCAGATTCGCCTGCTGCAACGGCTGGCCGATCGAGGCACCCACCTGGGCAGCCTGGGTTCTGGCAGTTGGCTTCTGGCCAATGCCGGTCTGCTGGACGGCTATGAATGCTGCACAAGCTGGGAGTACCGGGTCGATATGCAGGAAGCCTTTCCCGGCGTCGTCCTCAGTAGCCGGCATTTCGTTCTGGATCGTGACCGCTTCACCGCGGGGAATGGCAGCGACGGGGCGGACATGATGCTCCAGCTGATCCTGCGCAGCCATGGCCCTGTGCTGGCGCAGGCGATCGGCGATACGCTGGTGCTGGAGCGCATCCGCAGCGAGCAGGTGCCTCAAAGATTGACGCTACGGCAGACCTTGGGCAGCGCCCAGCCGAAATTGCAGGAGGCGATCGGGTTGATGGAAGCGAATCTCGAGGAGCCCATCGAGTTAGGGCGGCTGGCGAGCTTTGTCGGCCTGTCTCGGCGCCAACTCGAGCGATTGTTCTGCCAGCATCTGCACTGTTCGCCATCGCGTTACTACCTGAAGTTGCGGCTGCTGCAGGCCCGCCAGCTACTGAAGCAGACGAGGCTATCGATACTGGAAGTCGCCACCGGTTGTGGATTCGTATCCCCGCAGCATTTCTCCAAGTGCTATCGCGAGCACTTCGGCGCGGCCCCGAGTCGCGAGCGTCAAAACAGTTCGCCGCGCGCTGCGTTGGCCATGCACTGACCTAATCAACGCCTGGATTTTCTTTAGGCTCGCCCGTGCGACATAGCACCGGCGGGCCTTTTTTTTTGTTTTCCGGAAACGCGTGGGGGCGCAACCAATGCCCGGTGCGAGGCAAGCGCGCAGTCGGTGTTTATGTGCATGGATTGGGCCAGATCGCGCCTTGTGCAGGCTCCGTTCCGCTGGGCTCCGAAGGCCATTGTCCGCCGCGTGGCCAGTGCCTGGAGGGCGCTCCAGGCGGGGTAGCGGATCTGACCAATTTCGGGTCGGAAACGTACAAAAACGGCCTGCGGGCATCTGGTGCAATGCTTTCCAACGGCTCGCCAAACCGGCGGACCGAGTCACTGGAAAACAAAAAGGATTCACGCCATGCAAATGCCCAAGACGATCCGGATTCAGAACGGCGAAAAGGTCAAATCTACTTTCTCCGCTCAGGAGTATGTCAACCGCCAGGCCAAACTGCGTGCCCACATGGCAGCGCAGGACATCGACGCCGCGGTATTCACCTCGTACCACAACATCAACTACTACAGCGACTTCCTGTTCTGCTCGTTCGGTCGTCCCTACGCCCTGGTGGTGACCCAGGACGACGTAGTCAGCATCAGCGCTAACATCGATGGTGGCCAGCCTTGGCGTCGCACCGCCGGTACCGACAACATCGTCTACACCGACTGGCAGCGCGACAACTACTTCGTCGCCATCCAGCAGGCGCTGCCGAAGGCGCGTCGTATCGGCATCGAGTACGACCACATCAACCTGCAGAACCGCGCCAAGCTGGCCGACCGCTACCCGGGCGCCGAACTGGTCGACATCGCCGCCCCGTGCATGGGCATGCGCATGATCAAGTCCGCCGAAGAGCACGAGATGATCCGCCATGGCGCGCGCATCGCCGACATCGGTGGCGCCGCCGTCGTAGAAGCGCTGCGTGACCAGGTGCCGGAGTACGAAGTGGCCCTGCATGCCACCCAGGCCATGGTGCGGGAGATCGCCCGTACCTTCCCGGACGTCGAGCTGATGGACACCTGGACTTGGTTCCAGTCCGGTATCAACACCGACGGCGCACACAACCCGGTGACCACCCGCAAGGTGAACAAGGGCGACATCCTCAGCCTGAACTGCTTCCCGATGATCGCCGGCTACTACACCGCGCTGGAGCGCACCCTGTTCCTCGACCACTGCTCCGACGACCATCTGCGCCTGTGGCTGGCCAACGTCGAAGTGCACGAGGCCGGCCTGAAGCTGATCAAGCCGGGCATGCGCTGCAGCGATATCGCCCGCGAGCTGAACGAGATCTTCCTCAAGCACGACCTGCTGCAGTACCGCACCTTCGGCTACGGCCACTCCTTCGGCACCCTCAGCCACTACTACGGCCGTGAAGCCGGGCTGGAGCTGCGCGAGGACATCGACACGGTGCTCGAGCCGGGCATGGTGGTGTCCATGGAGCCGATGATCATGCTGCCGGAAGGTCGTCCGGGCGCTGGCGGCTACCGCGAGCACGACATCCTGATCGTCAACGAGCAGGGCGCGGAGAACATCACCAAGTTCCCGTACGGGCCGGAGAAGAACATCATTCGCAAGTGATGTGCGAAACAAGCGGCGCAACGCCGCTTGGTTACTACGTTCCTGGCCCACAAGGTGCGGAGGAGTTTGCGCTTCCGTGCCTTGCCCCTGTCTATCAAGCCCGATGCAGCCAAGGCCCATTACAGAGTGTCAGGCAAGAACGCAGCGGACGAACAGGCATATCAGTGCCAGCGCTTGCCCTGTGGCGAGCAGTCAATCTCCTTTCAGCGCTTGCAGCTGGCGGGCCTTCCTGGCGAAGGTGATTCATCTTGGATGTCACCGCGGAAAAAATACTGTCTTACGTAGAACGCCGCGAACTTTATGATCGGTTGATGAATAGCTTCGCTCTCAATCTATGCAATGAAACCGCGATGAAGCCCTGGCAGCCCACGACTCAACAGCACCCTGAGATCGGCATGGGCGAGCTGGCGACAAGTCCGTTGGTTGCTGAGTGCCGTGCAGCCCTCGTGCGGATGCACCGCGAAGGACGTCTGTCGGGTAGAGCTAACGGAACCTGATCTTTTATCCCGCCGAGACGCTGGTCGGTGGCGGAGCAGCGCGCATGTTCGGCGAGGGACCGTTCGAGCGTTTTCCTTGATGCCCCTTTTTTGGTGCCAACGAGTAAGCGTTCGTGAGCGTCCGCAGCAGAGCCGAAACTGGCTATCTGCTGGTACTGCTGACGGTAGGAAGCGTACTCGCAGCCAGCTTCCTTGCTGCCAACGCGCTGGTTGGTGGTTCCGCCCCCCAAGAAAGAGTGGCCACCTGCTTGTTTGCACAGACAGGTATCACCCCGGCACCGCCCGAATGCACTGGCCGCCGCTGCCGCTCCTAGAGGGCGGGCAGATGATCAACGAGGCGGCACATAGGCGTGCGCCGGGCCGCATCCTGGCGAGTGTGGCCAACTTAGGGTCGGGTATGTACAAAAACGGCACTGCTGCTTCTGCTGCAATGCCAGGCAGTGAGAGGCCATCTGTGCCTGCACTCTCAGGAGACGAATCGATGACTAGAAGCGTTTTTGTAGGAGAGCTGACCTGGAAGGAATACGAATCCAGGGTCAGTCGAGGCGATTGCGTGATGATGTTGCCGGTAGGTGCATTGGAGCAGCACGGCCACCATATGTGCATGAATGTCGATGTGCTGCTTCCCACCGCCGTATGCCAGCGGGTCGCCGAGCGCATTGGGGCGCTGGTCCTGCCGGGGCTGCAGTACGGATACAAGTCGCAGCAGAAGTCCGGCGGTGGCAACCACTTTCCTGGCACCACCAGCCTGGATGGCGCCACCCTCACCGGCACGGTGCAGGACATCATCCGTGAGCTCGCACGCCATGGCGCGCGCAGGCTGGTGCTGATGAATGGCCACTTCGAGAACTCGATGTTCGTAGTCGAGGGTATCGATCTCGCCCTGCGCGAGCTGCGTTATGCCGGCATCGACGATTTCAAGGTGGTGCTGCTGTCCTACTGGGATTTCGTGAACGACCCGCAGGTAATCGCCCAGCTCTATCCCGAGGGCTTCCTCGGCTGGGACATCGAACATGGCGGCGTATTCGAGACCTCGCTGATGCTGGCGTTGTACCCCGAGCTCGTCGACATGAGCCGTGTCGTCGACCACCCCCCTGCAAGCTTCCCCCCCTATGACGTCTTTCCCATCGTGCCGCAGCGAACACCTGCATCCGGCACCCTGTCCTCCGCGCGCGGCGCCAGCCGGGAGAAGGGGGAACTGATTCTTGACGTCTGTGTTGCGGGAATCGCCGCCGCGGTGCAGGAGGAATTCGAACCGCTTCGTTGATTCGACCACTTCGTACGCTCGACCAGCACCCACAAGAACAATCAGAGGGCTGTAACATGAAACCAGAAGAATGCGCGGTCGAGGCCGCGCCCACGCTCTTGAGTCACGACCTGAGGAGTGACTTGCACGAGGCCAGTGTAGCGATCTCGCAGAGTCCCTGGCTCAAGGGCCTCAATCCAGTTGTCACCCTTGGTTCACTGGCGATTATCGTCGGCGTGATCTTCGCGGTACTGGGATTTCAGGAGGAGGCGGCGGCGCTCTTTGATCGTGTCCGCAGCGGCATCACCTACTACTTCACCTGGTACTACGTGCTGATCGCCGCGTTGTTCCTGATCTTCAATGGTTGGCTGGCGTTCAGCCGTTTCGGCAGCATCCGCCTCGGGCACGCCGACGAGAAGCCGCAGTACGGGTATTTCTCCTGGTTCGCCATGGTGTTTTCAGCTGGCCAGGGCATCGGCCTGATTTTCTGGAGTATCGCCGAGCCGATCTTTCACCTGCAGAGCAACCCGTTCGCGGCCGAGGGCATGAGCCCGGAGGCGGCGGAAAGCGCCATGCGCATCACCTTCTTTCACTGGGGGCTGCATGCCTGGTCGATCTACTGCATCGTTGCGCTGGCGTTGGCCTATGCCGCGTACCGCAAGGGCCTGCCGCTGACCATCCGCTCCACGCTGCGGCCGCTGTTCGGCAAGCGCATGGATGGCCCGCTCGGCCATACCGTGGACATCATGGCCATTCTGGCCACCATCTTCGGCGTGGCGACATCCCTGGGCCTCGGCGCGCAGCAGATCAACGCGGGCCTGAGCCGCCTGGTCGGGCTGGACAGCTCGGTGGCGGTGCAGTTGGCGATTATCGCTGTGATCACCCTGGTGGCGATGTTCTCGGCGGTCTCGGGGGTCGATCGGGGGGTCAAACGCCTCAGCGAGCTTAATATCTGGCTGACCGTGGCGCTCGTCTTGTTCTTCTTTATCTGGGGGCCATCGCGTTACCTGATCATGTCGCTGGTCGACGCCACCGGCGATTACCTGGCCAGCTTCATCGAAATGAGCTTCTGGACCGACGCCAGCCATCAGGACCCGGCCAAGTGGGAAGGCTGGAAGTCGAGCTGGCAGGGCTGGTGGACGGTGTTCTATTGGGGCTGGTGGCTGTCCTGGGCGCCTTTCGTTGGCGTGTTCATTGCCCGCGTTTCCCGCGGCCGCACCATCCGCGAGTTCATTTTCGGCGTAATCGGCGTGTCCTCACTGCTGACCTTCATCTGGGTCGTCGCCTTCGGTGGTACGGCGGTGAGCAATGAGCTGTTTGCCGACGGGGGTATCAGTGCCGCGGTTTCCAAGGATGTGGCCAATGCCTTCTTCGCCACTGTCGACTCCATGTCATTGGGCGGGTTGGGGACCATGGCGCTCTGGTTGGGCGCGGTGCTGGTGGCCACCTACTTCATCACGTCTTCGGATTCGGCGACCTTGGTGATGACTACCATCATGTCCCATGGTGCTGTGCATACCGCGACCCGCCATCGCGTGTTCTGGGGCGTGCAGCAGGGCTTGGTAGCGGGCGTGCTGCTGGTTGCAGGAGGGGCAGCATCTCTGGCCACACTGCAGACTGCCGCCATCGCCAGTGCGCTGCCGTTCTCTGTGATCATGCTGTTGATGTGCGCAAGTCTGGTGCGGGCACTGCAGCAAGAGAGCATCTCCAAGGACTGAGTCAGACCTGGGGCGGTGACCCTTCCGACACCCACTCGGGGACCGAGAGCGGAACGCCCATGAAGACAAAGCCACGGACTTGGAGAAGTCCGTGGCTTTGTGCTGTCAGTGCTCCGTGTTGTGGTCAACAGACACCGTGTGGAGTGATGGCAGGGCGTCAGGACAGGCGCGGCAGGCCGAGGCAAGCTCGGGCCTGGGGAAGCCCAGGGACGGCAAGCGGATCTGACCAACTTCGGGTCGGAAACGTACAAAAGCGGCAGAAGTGCATCTGGTGGAATGCTTTCCAACGGCTCGCCGAACCGGCGGACCGAGTCACTGGAAAACAAAAAGGATTCACGCCATGCAGATGCCCAAGACGATCCGGATTCAGAACGGCGACAAGGTCAACTCCACTTTCTCCGCCCAGGAGTATGCCAACCGCCAGGCCAAACTGCGCGCCCACATGGCGGCGCAGGACATCGACGCCGCGGTCTTCACCTCGTACCACAACATCAACTACTACAGCGACTTCCTATTCTGCTCGTTCGGTCGTCCCTACGCCCTGGTGGTGACCCAGGACGCCGTGGTCAGCATCAGCGCCAACATCGATGGTGGCCAGCCGTGGCGTCGCACCGTCGGTACCGACAACATCGTCTACACCGACTGGCAGCGCGACAACTACTTCGTCGCCATCCAGCAGGCCCTGCCGAAGGCGCGCCGTATCGGCATCGAGTACGATCACATCAACCTGCAAAACCGCGCCAAGCTGGCCGACCGCTACCCGGGCGCCGAGCTGGTCGACATCGCTGCCCCGTGCATGGGCATGCGCATGATCAAGTCCGCCGAAGAGCACGAGATGATCCGCCATGGCGCGCGCATCGCCGACATCGGTGGCGCCGCCGTCGTAGAAGCGCTGCGAGACCAGGTGCCGGAGTACGAAGTGGCCCTGCATGCCACCCAGGCCATGGTGCGCGAGATCGCCCGTACTTTCCCGGACGTCGAGCTGATGGACACCTGGACCTGGTTCCAGTCCGGTATCAACACCGATGGCGCGCACAACCCGGTGACCACCCGCAAGGTGAACAAGGGCGACATCCTCAGCCTGAACTGCTTCCCGATGATCGCCGGCTACTACACCGCGCTGGAGCGCACCCTGTTCCTCGATCACTGCTCCGACGACCATCTGCGCCTGTGGCTGGCCAACGTCGAGGTGCACGAGGCCGGCCTGAAGCTGATCAAGCCGGGCATGCGCTGCAGCGATATCGCCCGCGAGCTGAACGAGATCTTCCTCAAGCACGACCTGCTGCAGTACCGCACCTTCGGCTACGGCCACTCCTTTGGCACGCTCAGCCACTACTACGGCCGTGAAGCCGGGCTGGAGCTGCGCGAGGACATCGACACGGTTCTCGAGCCGGGCATGGTGGTGTCCATGGAACCGATGATCATGCTGCCGGAAGGTCTGCCGGGCGCCGGTGGCTACCGCGAGCACGACATCCTGATCGTCAACGAGCAGGGCGCGGAGAACATCACCAAGTTCCCCTACGGGCCGGAGAAAAACATCATTCGCAAGTAATGTCCGGCCGGAGCCGTGCCTTCCACGCGGGGCACGGCTCCTCCACCGTCGCCAACAAGGCCGACCGGCCAGGAGGCAACCAGATGAATACATCCAGCCTGTTTTTCGGTGGGGTGTTTTTCGCGGCAGACGGGAAGCGGTTTAGTTGTTTTCAAGAAAATCGCGGGTATCCGCGCCTGGATCCGCTGGATAAGTCAGATAACAGGTCAGTTAATTCGCGACTTATCCGTAACCACCGTGAGTCGAAGTGCTTCGCCTGGCAGTTTGCCCGCGATTGTCTTCTCGGCCTGGACCGCAACAACTCTTCGCAGTGGGTTAATCACCTGTTGTACAGCCGATCCTGCACGGCGCCTGCTAACAGGATCAAAGACCACCACACAGGGAAAACCTGACCAAGTCCAATCGATATGCACTCAGTGTGCGGAGTTGTGACGAAACCCATTACCTCACTTGAATGGACGTAGTCGTTTCGTTACTTCGCCAGCAATTATTACAAATACAAGAATGAGGCTTTGAATATGAACTCCTGGGTACTGACGCTCTTCGTGGCGCTCAACATTCTCATGTTCCTGATCGCGGCTGGAACCTATCTGTGCCGCTCCGCCAAAGAAAAAGCCGGACAGCGAGGGTAAGCACAATGGACTTCTATGAACTGTTCAATTGGGGCCTGCTGCTCGTCACCTTCGCGGTAATGATCGGAATCGGCTTCCTCTCCTCGCGTAAGGTCAAGGACAGCGATGAAGGCGGGTTTCTTCTCGCGGGCAGGAGTCTCGGCGCTTTCGTCGGTGCGAGCACCATAGTGGCCACCGGCTTCAGCGGCTGGGGCTTCATGGGGTCGCCGGCGGTGGCTTACGAGTTCGGGGCCATCGAGCTGCTGGGCAACTTCTTCTTCGCTCCGGCGATCATGATCGCGGTGCTGTTCTTCGCCAACCACATGCAGAACCGCGCCATTCACATGGGCAGCAATACCATCCCCGAGTACATCGGCCAGATTCATGGCGGCGGTGCCGGTGGGCGACTGCTGCAGGGTGTGGCGGCGTTCATGACCATCATCCTGCTGATGGTGTTCCTGGTCAGCCAGATCAAGGCGGTCGGCATGCTCGGCGCGTCCTGGCTGAACATCGAGATGACCAGCAGCGCCTGGCTGATGATTTCGGTGATCATCCTCTACACCATGCTGGGTGGCCTGGCCGCCGTGGCCTGGACCGACACGGTGATGGTCTGCGGCATGGCCCTGGCGGCGATCGTGATCATGGTGCAGATGTTCACCAGCGTCGATCTAGGGCAGTGGCAGGCCAACCTCAACGCCATCAATCCCAGTCTGCTCAACCCGGAGACCGCGGCGCCCTATGGCCAGAGCAAGGGGTCGGTGTTTCTGGTGTTGCCTTACGCCTTCCTGTTTGCCGCGGTGCTGCCGTACATGGCGATCCGCTTCCTCGCCTTCAAGCCGAACGTGAAGATGCACAAGGTCGGCATCTACGTGGCGATTCTCGGCGCGTTGCTCAGCCTGATCCCGCTGGTTGGTCTGTACATGCGTGCCTTCGGTCCGCAACTGGCCGATCCGGACGGCGCCATGCCGATGTACCTGCAGACCTTCATGCACCCGGCGCTGCAGGGGATCATTACCCTGTTCATCATCTTCGCCATGAAGTCCACCGCCAATTCGATGCTGCACACCGTAGCGTCGGCGACCTCCCATGACCTGCGTCTGGCGCTGAACAAGCATGCCGAGGTGGACTCGCCCCGTGCCCTGACCGTCAACCGGATCGCGGTAGTGGTGTTGGGCCTGCTGGGCCTGCTGATGATGATGTATGCGCCGCCGTTCATGCTGTCCTGGCTGGGCATCCTCGGCTCCGGCACCCTGCTGGCGGCGATGATCGGTCCGGTGTTCATCTCCACCTTCTGGCAGGGCAACGTGGCCGGTGCCCTGGTGGCGATGCTGGTGGGCTTCTTCACCAGCGGCGGGCTGCTGTTGAGCACCGATATTGGTTGGGTCGAAGGGCCGCTGATCGGTTGCCTGGCCTCATCGGTAACCTATGTGCTGGTCTCAATGCTGACGCGTGCGCGGGTGTCGGTGCCGCGTCGCGCTCGGTAAGTCTAGGGGTTAGACGAAGCCACGGACTCAACAAAGTCCGTGGCTTTTTTCTGTCTGTGCGCCTGCTATATCGCCTTTAACGCGCTTCGTGGCGGAAATCAGCCAGTCGATCGGCAGCGGCTGGCCCGATCAGCTCAACCAAGCTGCCAATCAGAAGTACTTCAGGTTTAAGCGTAAGGGGGCAGGTCCGCTAGCGTACGCGGTAGCTAATCCAGGGCACTCTGCTTGCGTTCATCCCGTGGCGAGTGGCCGAACAGGCGGCTGTAGCACTTGGAGAAGTGCGCCGGCGAGGCGAAGCCGCAGGACAGGGAGACGTCGCGTACCTGTGCGTCTGTGCGCAGCAGCAGATCGCGGGCGCGGTTCAGGCGCAGCTCCAGGTAGTACTGGCTGGGCTTGCGCTCCAGGTACTTGTGGAACAGTCGCTCCAGCTGACGCACCGACACCTCGTTGAGCTGGGCGAGTTCCTCGAGTTCCAGAGGCTCCTCCAGGTTGGCCTCCATGATTGCGACTATCTGGCTGAGCTTCGGCTGGGCATGCCCGAGCTTCTGCCGCAGCGGCACCCGTTGTTGCTCGCGTGAGCCGCGCATGCGATCGCACAGCAGCAGTTCCGCGGCATGCTCGGCAATTTCCGCGCCACCGGGTTCGCGGGCGATCAGTTGCAGGGTCATGTCCATGGAGGCCGTGCCGCCGGAGCAGGTGTAGCGATTGCGGTCCAGCTCATACAGCTGGTTGGAGATGATGATGCCGGGGAACTTCTCCTTGAGCTGCTCGATGTCCTCCCAGTGAATGGTGCAGCGGTGGCCTTTGAGCAAATCGGCACTGGCCAGCAGGTGACTGCCGGTGCAGATACCGCCGAGCGGCACATCCTGATGGGCCAGTTTGCGCAGCCAGTTGAGCAGGTTGCGGTCGTGCTTGGCCGGAATCGGGTTGGAACCGACCACGAACAGTGCGTCCAGCTCGGGGGCATCGATGATGGAGTGATCCGGCACCACGCACATGCCGTTGCTGGCGCGGACCAGTTCATGGTCCGCGGCGATCAGCAGCGATCGGTACAGCGTGCGCCGCGCCGCCAGGTTGGCCATGCGCAGGGTTTCGATGGCGCAGGCAAAGCCGATGGTGGTGAAGTTGGGGGTAAGCAGGAAACCAAAGGTTTTCACTCGAGGTTCCGGCGCTGCCCTGAGCGGCCTCTCGACCGGTTCCAATGTATTTGACGTTTGCGCCATTTGAAAAAACCTCCACTGCAGTAGCCAGTGCCTTTGCGCGCGAGACAGGCGCAAAGCAGGCTACTGAGGCTCTTGTAGTTCTTGGGCTGCCTGGTACGGCCAGCCAGTGGTCGATTTTACACCCATTCCAGCGCCTATCGATTATTCCCCGGGCGCTATCTGGAGGCCTTTGCCGCGGCCGTTTCGCCGAGCAGAGGTGCCCGCACTTGCCGGGCAAGCCGAACATATTCGTGTCGGAAATGAACAAACGGCGCCTTGGGCCTTTTCGCACAATCCATCGCAACTAGTCCTACCCATCCAGCTCCCGACCAGGTGCGCCATCTATGGCATTGCGGACGTCGGGGCGGGGGATGGGGTTAACCCGTTCGGGCGCAGGGCGGCCCTATACCAACAAGAGCGACTTCAGACTGTCGCAGGAGATCAGCGATGTTCAGCAAACAAGACCAAATCCAGGGCTATGACGACGAACTGCTCGCGGCGATGAACGCCGAAGAGGCCCGTCAGGAGCATCACATCGAGCTGATCGCCTCGGAGAACTACACCAGCAAGCGCATCATGCAGGCCCAGGGCAGCGGCCTGACCAACAAGTACGCCGAAGGCTACCCAGGCAAGCGTTACTACGGTGGTTGCGAGCACGTCGACGTGGTCGAGCAGCTGGCCATCGACCGCGCCAAGCAGCTGTTCGGCGCCGACTTCGCCAACGTCCAGCCGCACTCCGGCTCCTCGGCCAACGCTGCCGTCTACCTGGCCCTGCTCAACGCCAGCGACACCATCCTGGGCATGAGCCTGGCCCACGGCGGTCACCTGACCCACGGTTCCAAGGTCAGCTCCTCCGGCAAGCTGTACAACGCCGTGCAGTACGGCCTGGACACCGCCACCGGGCTGATCGATTACGACGAAGTCGAGCGCCTGGCCGTCGAGCACAAGCCGAAGATGATCGTCGCCGGCTTCAGCGCCTACTCCAAGACCCTGGACTTCCCGCGTTTCCGCGCCATCGCCGACAAGGTCGGTGCGCTGCTGTTCGTCGACATGGCCCACGTCGCCGGCCTGGTTGCCGCCGGCCTGTACCCGAACCCGATTCCGTTTGCCGACGTGGTCACCACCACCACCCACAAGACCCTGCGCGGTCCGCGTGGCGGCCTGATCCTGGCCAAGGCCAACCCCGAGATCGAGAAGAAGCTCAACGCCGCGGTCTTCCCCGGCGCCCAGGGCGGCCCGCTGATGCACGTGATCGCCGCCAAGGCGGTGTGCTTCAAGGAAGCGCTGGAGCCTGAGTTCAAGGAATACCAGGCCCAGGTGATCAAGAACGCCCAGGCCATGGCCAAGGTGTTCATCGAGCGCGGCTTCGACGTGGTCTCCGGCGGCACCGACAACCACCTGTTCCTGCTCAGCCTGATCAAGCAGGGCCTGACCGGCAAGGACGCCGACGCCGCCCTGGGCCGCGTGGGCATCACCGTGAACAAGAACTCCGTGCCGAACGACCCGCAGTCGCCGTTCGTCACCTCGGGCCTGCGCATCGGCACCCCGGCCGTGACCACCCGCGGCTTCAAGGAGCCCCAGTGCATCGCCCTGGCCGGCTGGATCTGCGACGTGCTCGACCACCTCGGCGACGCCGACGTCGAGGCCCAGGTGGCCAGCTTGGCAGCGGGATTGTGCGCGGACTACCCGGTCTATCGCTGAGTTTTCCCTCACCCCCAAGGCCTCTGGCGAGGCTTGGGGGAACAGATTTCAGGAGCATACCCATGCAACGTTATTCCGGCTTCGGCCTGCTCAAGCATTCCTTCAGCCACCACGAGAACTGGCAGCGCATGTGGCGCAACCCGACGCCCAAGCCGGTCTACGACGTGATCATCGTCGGCGGTGGCGGCCACGGCCTGGCCACCGCCTACTACCTGGCCAAAGCGTTCGGCGTGAAGAACGTCGCGGTCATCGAGAAGGGCTGGCTGGGCGGCGGTAACACCGCGCGCAACACCACCATCGTGCGTTCCAACTACCTGTGGGACGAGTCGGCGCAGCTCTACGAGCACGCCATGAAGCTGTGGGAAGGCCTGTCCCAGGACCTCAACTACAACGTCATGTTCTCCCAGCGCGGCGTGTTCAACCTCGGCCACACCCTGCAGGACATGCGCGACATCGAGCGCCGGGTCAGCGCCAACCGCCTCAACGGCATCGACGGCGAGGTGCTCAACGCCAAGCAGGTCGAGGAAATGATCCCGTTCATGGATTGCAGCAAGAACACCCGTTACCCGGTGATGGGCGCTTCCCTGCAGCGTCGCGGCGGCGTCGCCCGTCACGATGCGGTGGCCTGGGGCTATGCCCGCGCCGCCGACGCCCTGGGCGTCGACCTGATCCAGCAGACCGAAGTGATCGGTTTCCGCAAGGAAAACGGCGCGTGCATCGGCGTCGAGACCACCCGTGGTTTCATCGGCGGCAAGCGTGTCGGCGTCGTTACGGCGGGCAATTCGGGGCACATGGCCAAACTGGCCGGCTTCCGCCTGCCGCTGGAGTCGCACCCGCTGCAGGCCCTGGTGTCCGAGCCGATCAAACCCATCATCGACAGCGTGATCATGTCCAACGCGGTACACGGCTACATCAGCCAGTCGGACAAGGGCGACCTGGTCATCGGCGCCGGCATCGACGGCTACAACGGCTACGGTCAGCGCGGCTCCTACCCGACCATCGAACACACCCTGCAGGCTATCGTCGAGCTGTTCCCGATCCTCTCGCGGGTGCGCATGAACCGCCAGTGGGGCGGCATCGTCGACACCTGTCCGGATGCCTGTCCGATCATCAGCAAGACCCCGGTGAAGAACCTGTTCTTCAACTGCGGTTGGGGTACCGGTGGCTTCAAAGCCACGCCGGGTTCCGGCCATGTATTTGCCGCCAGCCTGGCCAAGGGCGAGATGCACCCGCTGGCCAAGCCCTTCGCCATGGACCGCTTCTACAGCGGCGCGCTGATCGACGAGCACGGCGCTGCCGGCGTCGCCCACTAACAGGAGAAATACCGACATGCTGAACATCTTCTGTCCCCATTGCGGCGAGCTGCGCTCCGAAGAGGAGTTTCACGCCAAGGGTCAGGCGCATATCCCGCGTCCGCTCGATCCGAATACTTGCACCGACGAACAGTGGGGCGACTACCTGTTCTTCCGCGACAACCCACGGGGCATCCACCACGAGCTGTGGATTCATGCCGCGGGCTGCCGGCAGTACTTCAATGCCACACGCGACACCATCAGCTACGAAATATTCGAAACCTACAAGATTGGCGAGAAGCCGAGCGTGACGGGCCAGCCGAAGCCGGCTCGCCAGGTCACCCGTGCGTCAGGAGAAAAGGCATGAGTCAGATCAATCGTCTCTCCCAGGGCGGGCGCATCGATCGCAGCCAGCCCCTGACCTTCAAGTTCAACGGCGAGACCTACCAGGGCTATGCCGGCGACACCCTGGCCGCCGCGCTGCTGGCCAACGGCGTCGACATCGTCGGCCGCAGCTTCAAGTACTCGCGTCCGCGCGGCATCGTCGCCGCCGGCGCCGAAGAGCCGAACGCGGTGCTGCAGATCGGTTCCACCGAAGCGGCGCAGATCCCCAACGTGCGCGCCACCCAGCAGGCGCTGTACAGCGGCCTGGTGGCGACCAGCACCAACGGCTGGCCGAACGTCAACAACGACCTGATGGGTATCCTCGGCAAGGTCGGCGGCAAGATGATGCCGCCCGGGTTTTACTACAAGACCTTCATGTACCCGCAGAACCTCTGGCTGACCTACGAGAAGTACATCCGCAAGGCCGCCGGCCTCGGTCGTGCGCCGCGGGAAAACGACCCGGACAGCTATGACTACATGAACCAGCACTGCGACGTGCTGGTGGTCGGCTCCGGCCCTGCCGGCCTGGCCGCCGCCCTGGCCGCCGGCCGCAGCGGCGCGCGGGTGATCCTCGCCGACGAACAGGAAGAGTTCGGTGGCAGCCTGCTCGACAGTCGCGAGACCCTGGATAGCAAGCCTGCCGCCGAGTGGGTCGCCAAGGCCCTCGCCGAGCTGGAGAAGCTGCCTGAAGTGTTGCTGCTGTCGCGCGCCACGGTCAACGGCTACCACGACCACAACTTCCTCACCATCCACCAGCGCCTGACCGACCACCTCGGTGTTGTCGCGCCCATGGGCCAGGTGCGTCAGCGCATGCACCGCGTGCGCGCCAAGCGCGTGGTCCTGGCCACCGGCGCCCACGAGCGGCCGTTGGTTTACGCCAACAACGACGTACCGGGTAACATGCTGGCCGGTGCCGTGTCTACCTACGTGCGTCGCTATGGCGTCGCGCCCGGCAAGCAGTTATTGCTGTCGACGACCAACGATTACGCCTACCGCGTGGCCCTGGATTGGCTTGAGGCCGGCCTGCAGGTGGTGGCCATTGCCGATGCCCGCCCCAATCCACGCGGTGCCTGGGTCGAGGAGGCAAGGGCAAAAGGACTTCGCGTCATCACCGGCAGTGCGGTGGTCGAAACCCGCGGCAGCAAGCGCGTCAGCTCGGCTCGGGTGGCTCGCATCGATGCCCAGACGCATAAGGTCACCAGCCCGGGCGACTGGCTGGACTGCGACCTGGTGGCCAGCTCCGGTGGCTACAGCCCGGTGGTGCACCTGGCTTCGCACCTCGGTGGTCGCCCGGTGTGGCGTGAAGACCTGCTCGCCTTCGTTCCGGGTGACGGCTTCCAGCAGCGCCTGTGCGCCGGCGCGGTCAACGGTGTGTTCGCCCTCGGCGATGCCCTGGCCGACGGCTTCGAGGCCGGCGCCAAGGCGGCGGGCGAGGTGGGCTTCAAGCCGGTGAGCGGCGAGTTGCCGAAAGTATTCGGCCGCCATGAGGAGGCCGGACTGGCGCTGTTCCTGGTGCCCCACGACAAGCCGACGGCGCGCGCGCCGAAACAGTTCGTCGACCTGCAGAACGACGTCACCGCGGCTGGCATCGAGCTGGCCACCCGCGAGGGCTTCGAGTCGGTCGAGCACGTCAAGCGCTACACCGCCCTGGGCTTCGGTACCGACCAGGGCAAGCTGGGCAACATCAACGGTCTGGCCATCGCCGCCCGTTCCATGGGCATCGGCATTGCGCAGATGGGCACCACCATGTTCCGCCCGAACTACACCCCGGTGACCTTCGGCGCCGTGGCTGGCCGCCATTGCGGCGAGCTGTTCGAGCCCAAGCGCTACACCGCGCTGCACGCCTGGCACCTGAAGAACGGCGCCGAGTTCGAGGACGTCGGCCAGTGGAAGCGCCCCTGGTACTTCCCCAAGCGCGGTGAGGACATGCACGCCGCCGTGGCCCGCGAGTGCAAGGCCGTGCGCGACAGCGTCGGTATCCTCGATGCCTCGACCCTGGGCAAGATCGATATCCAGGGCCCGGATGCCCGCGAGTTCCTCAACCGCGTGTACACCAACGCCTGGACCAAGCTGGACGTGGGCAAGGCCCGCTACGGCCTGATGTGCAAGGAAGACGGCATGGTCTTCGACGACGGTGTCACCGCCTGCCTGGCCGACAATCACTTCGTCATGACCACCACCACCGGTGGCGCCGGTCGGGTGATGGAGTGGCTGGAGATCTACCACCAAACCGAGTGGCCGGAGCTGAAGGTGTACTTCACCTCGGTCACCGACCACTGGGCCACCCTGACCCTGTCCGGCCCCAACAGCCGCAAGCTGCTGGCCGAGGTCACCGACATCGACCTGGACAAGGATGCCTTCCCCTTTATGACCTGGAAGGAAGGCAAGGTCGGCGGCGTGCCGGCCCGGGTGTTCCGCATCTCCTTCACCGGCGAGCTGAGCTACGAGGTCAACGTCCAGGCCGACTACGCCATGGGCGTACTGGAGCAGATCGTCGAGGCGGGCAAGCAGTACAACCTGACCCCCTACGGCACCGAGACCATGCACGTGCTGCGCGCCGAGAAGGGTTTCATCATCATCGGTCAGGACACCGACGGCTCGGTGACCCCGGACGATCTCAACATGGGCTGGTGCGTCGGTCGCAACAAGCCGTTCTCCTGGATCGGCTGGCGTGGCATGAACCGCGAGGACTGCCTGCGTGAAGACCGCAAGCAGCTGGTCGGCCTCAAGCCGGTCGACCCGAACAAGGTGCTGCCGGAAGGCGCGCAACTGGTGTTCGATGCGAAGCAGCCGATCCCGATGAGCATGGTCGGCCATGTGACCTCCAGCTACTTCAGCAGCTGCATGGGCCATAGCTTCGCCATGGCCCTGGTCAAGGGCGGTCTCAAACGCATGGGCGAAAGGGTCTTCGCGCCGCTGGTCGACGGCAGCGTGATCGAGGCCGAGATCGTCAGTGCGGTGTTCCTCGACCCGCAGGGCGAACGGCAGAACATCTGAGGCTTCAGCATTCACCTCCAGGCGCCGGCGAACCGGCCCTGGAGGTCAACCAGACAACCTCGAAGGTTAACGATATGACAGCGTTCAACGTCTACAAGCAGCGCCCCGATGCCGGCCAGGCCGAATCCCCGCTGTTCCACGCCGGCCTCGACGGGCTGGCACGCAAGGGCAAGAGCAGCGCCGGGGTGACCCTGCGCGAGAAGAAGCTGCTCGGCCACCTGGTCCTGCGCGGCGATGGCCATGATCCGGCTTTCTCTGGCGCCGTACACAAGGCCATCGGCCTGGAGCTGCCGGTGGCCCTGACCCTGGTGGCCAGCGGCGAGATTTCCTTGCAGTGGTTGGGCCCGGAGGAGTGGCTGCTGATCGTGCCCAGCGGCTCCGAGTTCGAAGTGGAGCAAAAGCTCCGGGCAAGCCTTGCCGGTCAGCATCATCAGGTGGTCAACGTCAGCGGCGGCCAGACCATCGTCGAGCTGAGCGGTCCGAAGGTCCGCGAGCTGCTGATGAAGTCCAGCTCCTACGACGTGCACCCGAGCAACTTCCCGGTGGGCAAGGCGGTCGGCACCGTCTTCGCCAAGTCCCAACTGGTGATCCGCCACACCGCCGAGGACACCTGGGAACTGCTGGTGCGCCGCAGCTTCGCCGACTACATCTGGCTGTGGTTGCAGGATGCCAGCGCCGAGTACGGCCTGGCGATCAAGGCCTGAGGTGCCGGTAGCGCCGCCCTGGTGATGAAGCTGCTTGGCGACTCTATAGGTTGGTTCGTTTGGGTGAGCGCGCATGTATGGCGTCGGTGGTTCGAGCCCCACTGTGCCTACCCGTTCGCCCCCCGGCTAGCTGGCAGGGCTTAGAAGGCGATCCGCAAGGATCGCCTTGCTTGTTTGCGGGAATGTTCGGCAAACCCGTGGCGATTCAGTTGTTGGTCGTGTGCCCGGGGCGCATGTTTCATGGCACACCTAGGCGGACGGTCTCCACTGCCTGAGGAAGTCGATAAAGGTCTGCTGGATGGGCGTCACCGAGGCCTTCACCCAGGCGACCTCGGTGACGATCTTTCTTTTTATCCCTTTGAGCGGGCGCAGGACGACGCCCTTGCGGCTGATGTTGCTGGAGCACTCGGCGTGGATGCTGACGCCTATATTCGCCGCCACGAAGCCGAACACGCCTTCGCTGTTGTAGGCCTCCTGTACGACATTGGGCAGGAAGCCGGCCTCGACGCACAGCGCGTCGAGGTGGCGGCGGAAGTGGGTCCAGCGATGCATGAAGCCCATGACAAATGGTTCGTGAGCAAGATCTTCCAGCAATACCTCGGACTGGCTGGCGAGTGGATGCCGCTGCGGCAGTACCGCGACAAAACGGTCATGTTGCACTTCGATGCTGTCGAACTCTAGACCCTGTATTGGCCCGGTGACCAGGCCGAAGTCGATATTGCCCTGCGTCAGGTCGATGAGTTGCTGTTGCGTCGAGGCGTAGATCAGCTCGGTGCGAATCTTGGGGTGCTGCCTGCGGAAGCCATCGAGGATGCTGGGCAGCTCGCCCGATATCGCGAAGTCGGTATAGCCGATGCTCAGTTGACCGCTGAGGCCAGCTCCGGCCTTGCGCGCGAGTTCCACGGCGATGTCCAGTCGTTCGAACACCGCCTTGCTGCCAGCCAGAAAGGCCCGGCCGGCTTCGGTCAGTTCCACCCGCCTGTTGCTGCGCAGCAGCAGCACCTCGCCAATGGATTCTTCCAGTTGCTGGATGGTCCGGCTCAGCGCCGGCTGTGCCACGTGCAGGCGCTCGGCCGCGCGGCGAAAGTGCAGCTCTTCGGCAACCGCCTGGAAGGCCTGTAGATGACGCAGGTCGATGCGCAAATTGATACCTCCCGGGTATCACTCGTTCTAAAATCGATATTGTACGGGTCATGTCGAAATCTTGTATCTTTGTGACGCATTTATCTTTCTATTGCTTTGCCATCTGCCCCGGGATTGCTCGTCATCGCTCAGCGACATGGCGGCACCGATCGATGCGGGGAATGCTACAGAGGCTAAGGAGCTTTGTTTTTTTGGCGCCAGCTTGCCACTCGATGCGGAAAATTTAACTGTGGGAAGTACGTTTCACGGCGTCATTGCCTTTGCCCTGCTAGCCAGCATGTTGCTACTTGGCGCTGTCCTGCGCAGCCGCATCGCGCTGCTGCGCAACATGCTGGTGCCCGCCAGCATTGTCGGTGGCCTGCTGGGTTTCACGCTGTTGTCGGCCGAACTGCTGCCGGGCTTTCAGCCCGATGATTTCACGGACCTGGCCTTCCACTTCTTTACCCTCAGCTTCATGTCCCTGTGCCTGACCGGCAAAAGCAAAGACCACTCATTGGCCGGCGGGAGCGTGGTGCGGGGTGGGCTTTGGCTGACCCTGATCTGGACCGCCAGCCTTGGCCTGCAAGGGGTGATCGGCTACTCGCTCATGACCGGTTACGACGCCGTTACTGGCGCCGGTCTCAGTGAGTGGCTCGGCGCCATCATCACCCATGGCTTCACCCAGGGCCCAGGGCAGGCGCTGACTTACGGCGCGGTCTGGGAGGCGGACTACGGAATCGAGGATGCCGCCCAGGTCGGCATGATCTACGCCTCGCTCGGTTTTCTGGTGACCTTTGTGGTGGGTGTGCCGCTGGCGAAGCGCTTTATCGGTCGCGGCCTCAACGCCAATCGGGCGCCGGCCGAGGATGCCGACTTCGCGTTCGGCTTCTATCGCGGCGCCGCCAAGCCGGCTAGCGGTCATATGGTCACGCATCCGGCGAGCCTGGATTCGCTGGCCTACCATCTCGGGCTGCTGGCCATCGCCTACGTGATCACCTATGTGTGGCTGAGCTTTCTGCAGGGGCAGGTCGCAAGCTTCAGGCCCTTTGGCCTCGACCTATCGGTGCTGTGCAACTTCAACCTGTTCTTTCTGCACGGACTGGCCGTCTGTGTGCTGATGCGCCTGGTCATCGACCGCTGCGGGCTCGACGAGCGCGTCGACGACGAAACGCTGAAACGTATCACCGGCTCGTCGGTGGATTTCATGGTGGTTGGCACCCTGATGAGCATCAAATTTGCGGTGCTCTATGCACTGTGCGCGCCGATCCTGCTGGTCGCTGGCGCCATTACCGTGGTGACACTGGCTGGCTGTCTGCTTCTCGGGCGTCTCAGCGGGCCGCTGGGATGGGAGAGGGCGGTCACCGCTTTTGGCTGTTGCTGTGGTTCGACCGGCACAGGCTTGCTGCTGTTGCGCATGATGGATGCCAATTTCAGCACGTCCGTGGCCAAGGAGCTCGCCTTCTTCAATGTGGCGGTCATCGTCACCACGGCTCATATCCTGTTCTTCTTCGCGCCACTGGCGCCGTCGCTGGGGCGGGACGCTTACTTTTTGGCTTTTGGTGGCACCGCGCTGTTATCGCTTGCCTGTGTTCCGCTGCTGCTCAAGTGCTGGCCGGCATACGAGGAGCGGAGCTCTTCGAGTGCTGTGCCGCAATCTGGGCGGTAGAGCAGGGGAATGTCGGTAGTCGGGAAGGCCTTCAGTGTAAAGCAATATTTATTTCGTTCGCTTATAACTGTTCAAGCGATGCCTCTATAACGACGGTAAGTATCCGCAAGGCTTGGATGCTGGCGCCAATTTCTGAGCGTTACAGCGCTTTTAGGCTTGACAGAAAACGGTGAAGTTCTATGGCAGTCCTTTGGGGGTTCTAATAGGTACTATCGTTTAGGTTGGCCAGAAGTTAAGCGCTCGATTGTTATAAAACGTCAGCTAACTCCAGTATTCGATGCACTAAAATGTAGAAGTACGTCACATTTTTGGATGCAGAAAGGATATGGATGGCAAGGCCGCAGAAGGAAGGGCAGCAGTAGCCGTTTGGGGAAACCCGAATCGCCCATTGATGGCCGAAGGACTTTGTCCAGAGTTCTATACCAAGTTATTTCCTGTCTATTCGGTCAGAATATTCGATCTTGGAGCATCGCCGAGTGGCATTGACAGCTATAAGGCGGCGGTCGTTGAGATTGAGTCGGCGGCGGAGTTCAAGAGAAGCCTGGAAATAATAGGCAGCATTCGGGATCTTAATCCGGATGCGCTTATTTTGGCGCTGGTGAAAAAGCCAACAGTTGACGAGCGAGTGCAACTCTATCTTGCAGGGGTCGACACGTGCCTGGTTTTGCCCGTAGGCGCGGCGGAGATCGCTGATGCCTTCGTGAAGCTTGTTGGAGATGGTAGCAGTGAGAATGTACCGGTTCTTGATCTGCGCCAACTGTGTTTGTGGACTGAGCGAGAGCAAGTTCAACTTTCGTACTTTGAGTTGAGGGTGCTCTGCGCGCTCAGCCGGGCGCGGGGGCGGATTGCAAGTCGGGAAGAAATAGTCGACTTGTTGGAGTGGAGCCCTGATGGCTATGACCAGCGTACGCTGGAAAAATTCATAAGCAGGCTGCGCGCGAAAATTAAGAAATTATTGGGGGGGGATGCCATCCAAAGCATTCGCGGATATGGCTACCGGCTTTCAAGGCGGTTGGCGATCGTGGGGGCTGACGGCATTAACTTACTGCATAAAACAAGAGCTGCTGAATAAAGCATGCCTTTCAACTTGATGAGGGGTGTTCGTCTTCTTGGAAAGGGAAGATGGCATGGTTTTTATTCGCAGTGTGCGTGGAGGGCTTGCGGGCTTTTTGCGGGCACTTGCTTGGTGTAGGGCGTTACCGTGATGGGAGATATAGCTTTTGAGTGTGCGGCAGTCGAACAACTTGGCGCGCGCGTGGTGGATGGCGCTGAGGCGTGGGTGCTGGATTATGAGCGTCGCATGCTCTTGGGAGGGTGCGGGCAAATAGCGCTGACGGCGTCGGAGGCGCTTATCTTGAAGGACTTCGTGGCCAGTGGGCAGCGTGTGCTCAACAAGACCGACATTCTTGCCTGCCTGAATAAAGATTCCGGTAACTACACGGGATTGGTCATGTGCATCAGCAGATTGCAAAGCAAATTCAAGAAGATATCGGGTGGTGCGGGCCTGTTTCGATCGGTCCGTAATCGTGGATATTGTTTGGTGCAGAAGGTTGAGCTGCTCGGCTAGTGCTGTGTATTCGGTGTTGAGTGCGCGCTGATTGCGCGGTAGGTGACCAGGCGCGGTACTCCCGGCCGGCAAGAAGAATCTTGATGAGCTTGGGAATGAGCACTGTGCAGGTTATTGCGGTCACCAGTGGAAAATCGGGAGCAGGCAAGACCAGTGTCGCGGTCAACCTGGCACTGGCATTGGCCGATTTGGGTCGGCGGGTCGTCCTGCTGGATGCCGACCTGGCCATGGGCAATGTCGACGTTGCGCTGGGTTTGATCGCCGAGCGCACCCTGGCCGATGTGGTCGGCGGCCAATGCGCGGTTAGCGATGTGATTCTGCGGCACTCCAGCGGTGTTCGCGTGGTGCCGGCGGCATCCGGTCAGCCCCATATGAGCCGGCTTTCCGCTCGGCAACATGCCGAGATAATCCATGCTGTCAGCGAACTCGGCGACAGCCTGGACTACCTGATAATCGACACGGCTGGAGGGCTGAGCCAGGCGTCGCTCGATTTCGTATGCGCCGCGCGCGAGGTATTGATAGTGGCCAATGGTGAACCTGCCGCTATCTCCGCTGCCTGCGCACTGATCAGGCAGCTCAATTGCGAGTACGGCATTGGGCGGGTTCAGGTGCTGGTCAGCATGGCTCGCAGTGCCTACGAGGGGCTGATGGTGTTCAAGAAACTGGAGCAGTTTGCCGACAGTTTCCCTGACGTTTCCCTGTGTTACCTCGGCACCGTGCCCTTCGAGGATGTGGTGCGCAAGTCAGTGCAGCAGCGGCGCGCGGTCTATGAGGCATTTCCCCGTTCGAGTTGTGGGCAGGCTTATCGACGGCTTGCCGAGAGGGTCGAAGGCTGGCCCCTGCCAGCAGAGCCCAGCGGGCGAGTCGAGTTCTTTCTCGAGCAGTTGATTGAGCGTGTCAGGAAGGATCGGCGCTACCCGGGGGCGGCCTAGCCTGCCTCTGGTCCACTTAGACTTTACGTATGCCACTCAATGGCGCGCGCACTTTCTGCTCGCGCTGCATGATATTGAGCAGGAGTACAACGCGCTCGCTGCCGTCCATCGACAGGAATATCGCGTCCATTTCGGCAAGTGGCCCCTGCTTGATGCGCACCTTCTCACCTGGCTTGAGCGATGCTTCAACAAGTGGGGTGGACTCTCGTTGGCGAAGTTGGCCGATAAGCTCTGCGGATATGGCTTGCGGCTGGCCGCCGAAACCGACGACGCGCGCCACGCCGCGGGTTGAGCGCAGTGGCGCCCAGGAGTCGTCCGGGCTGATGGCAATAAATAGATAGCCCGGGAAGAGTGAGTCTTGGGTCGGTCTGCTCGAGCCCGGCGCACGCCTCCTCATTTTCGGGCGGTAGCAGCTATAGCCTTGGCGAAGCAGGTTCTCTTCTGCGCGGTCATCCTGGCGCGGTTTGCACTGTATGAGGTACCAGGTAATAGCGGTGGATCGCTGGGCTTCAGCCATTTGTGCACTTCCATGCGAATGTTGCGGTGTTTTTTCGGCGCCCGCTTTTTGACCCTCGATGGTTATCAATTAGAGGGCGCAATGTATCGTCGCTGGTTAGTCCAGTTATTCTGTCTGCCTCATTACGACGAGAGCGGCGCTGCATTTTACTGCGCGCTAGATTGCTTGGGTCGCTCTTTTGCTGACGATTTATAACAATGCCGCATTGAATGGCTCTGGTTGTCGCGCTATGGCTGAATTGTTATAAAACGTCAGCCTCAATATGGGTGCGCTGTATTAGATTAGCGCCACGTTGAAGGTCGCGCGGGATGCGTGACGAAACAGCGCTCAATAATAAAATCAAGACTCGAAGGCTGTACGGTCCTCACCTTGCTCACAGGTGGGATTGTTCGGCTGGCTTTCTATTGCGCGGCGCGTACTGGAGGGCAGGGCGTGATGATTGTTGGGTATTGCACTTTAGTCGGTTTAGGTAAGTGCGGCTGTTTTGTATAACAACTAGGCATTTAGTCTCAGGAGAAACTGTTAATCCTGGGGCGGTAGCGTGGGAAATTCAGTGTGCTTCAACCGTAGGTGCGGCAGTCGAGCGATTGGCGATGGCGTGCGGAATATCGGTTGATAGCGCCTGACGTCAGGCCAAGCGCCAATCCCCTCTGCACCTTCTCAAACATCGCCATGGCGGACCCATTCCCCAAGACTGCCCGCGTATCGCTATAGAACCGGGACAGGACACCCAGCAACATCTGACGAGGACGTTCGATATGCGCAAAACCCTAACCGGCCTTTCCCTGGCCCTGACCCTGGCCTCGGGCCAGGCTTTCGCCGACCAGGCGACCCTGGATGCACTCCAGGCAGCCGGCATTGCCCTCAGCGAGGCTCAGGTGCAGGCCGTGGTTGCCGCCGAGGGCGAAGCCCTGGTAGCGGTGATCGCCGGTCTCGTGGCGGCCAACCCTGACGCCGCAGCTGCCATCGTCGCCGCTGCAGTGTCGGCCAACCCGACCCAGGCTGCCGCCATTACTGCCGCGGCAGTCAAGGCTGCACCGGCCCAAGCCGCTGCCATTACCGCCGCTGCGGTCAAGGCCGCCCCGGCGCAAGCCACCGCCATCACCGCCGCTGCCGTTGCCGCCGCACCCGCCCAGGCTGCCGCCATCACTGCCGCAGCCAATGCCGCCGCCCAGAGCAGCGTCGCCGCAGCGACCAGCTCCGGCAACAGCAACACCTCCTCCAGTGTGCCGAGCAGCAGTGGCGGTGGCGGCGGTGCGGCAAGTCCCAACTAAACGGCTGACTCACAGCTGAATCGAGAGTGCTGTCGGCGAGCCGGCAGCGCTTTCCCATGTCTGCCGGCAAGACCACAGGTAAGGAACACTGGGTACCCTATGAGCATCAATATCAACGCACGTTCACTGGCTGTCGCCGTCTCCGCTGCACTCAGCGCCAACGCCTGGGCGATCGAGCCGCAGAGCATCAAGCTGGCCGACGGCCTGACCTTCACCCCGACCCTGCAGGTCAGTGAGCGTTACGATGACAACTTCCGCGCCGTGGAAGACAACGAAGAGTCTTCCTGGATCACCGCCATCACGCCGACCTTCGTCCTCGGCGCCCAGGGCCGCAAGAGCGCCTACGCGCTGACCTACTCGGCCAGCAGTGACATCTTTCATTCCAGCCACGCCGACGACAACACCGATCATCACCTGACGGCAGATGCCGGCTTCGAGTTCGACGTGCGCAACCGCCTGAAGCTCAATGCCGGCTACCACCAGGTCGAAGAAACCGCCTCGCTGGATCAAGCGCTCGAGAACGACAAGTACAGCACCAGCAATGTGGGCGGTGTGTACAGCTTCGGCGCCGAGAGCGCCCGTGGGCAGATCGACTTCGGCGCCAACTATGAAGAGCTGCGCTACCAGAACGGCAACAACCTCAATGCCGACAAGGAGCGCGACACCACCGCGCTGAGCAGCACCTTCTATTACCGTGTGGCGCCCAAGACCCGCGCCCTGGTCGAGGCGCGTCACACCGACTACGACTACGTGACCAACACCCGCCTCAACAGCAACAACATCGCCCTGCTGGGTGGTGTGACCTGGGATGCCACGGCCAAGACCACCGGCACCATCAAGATCGGCGGCGAGCGCAAGCGCTTCGACGACTCGCGCATCGACGACAAGAGCGGCTCGCTCTGGGAAATCGGTGCCAGCTGGAGCCCGCGCACCTACTCCACCTTCGACCTGAAGACCCGCCGTGCGCTGGACGAAGGCGACAGCGGCGCCTCGTCCATCCAGTCGCAGAGCACCACCCTGAGCTGGAACCATCAGTGGATGGAGCGCCTGAGCTCGGACGTCAGCTACACCTACTCCGACCAGGAGTACCAGGACGTCAAGCGTGACGACAAGATCGACACCTTCGGCCTGGGCCTGACCTACGAGATGCGTCGCTGGCTGGATGTGGGCATCGGCTACAAGTACTCCGAGAACGATTCCTCGGCAGTCGGCGAAAGCTACAAGCGCAACATCTACTCGATCAGCGTCACCGCCAGCCTGTAACGGCGACTGCATCGAGACAGCAGGGGGCTAGCCGCCCCCTGTCGTTATCCCAAGCTTCAAGCGTGTAACAGAGGCACATGGACATGCGCATATTGATCAGCCTGATCATCGGCATCCTGCTGAGCACCAGTGGATACGCTCAGGCAGAAGGCAACTCCCAGTACCGCCTGGCGTCCGGCGATGTCATCCGCATCAGCGTGTTCGGCGAACAGGACCTGAGCTTCGAAGAGCTGCGTCTGACCGACGCTGGCACCTTCTCCTATCCCTTCGTCGGTGAGGTCAGGGCCAAGGGCAAGACCGCCGCCGAGATCGAACAGATCATCATCGACAAGCTGCAGGGCGACTACCTGATCGACCCACGGGTGTCGGTCAGCGTGCTGGAGTACCGCGAGTTCTTCATCAGCGGCGAGGTGAAAACCCCGGGCGGCTATCCGTTCCAGCCGGGCCTGACCCTGCGCCGCGCCGTGGCGTTGGCCGGCGGCCTGACCGAGCGCGCCTCCGAGAGCCGCATCACCATCATTCGCGACCACGATGAGAGCCGCACCCCGGAGGTGGCCAACCTCGACACCCGGGTGATGCCCGGCGACACCATCACCATCGACCAGGGCTTCTTCTAACCGATCAGTCCACGCCCTGCGCGCCCGGGTGGCGCGCAGCGGCCGGCCGCGCCCTGGTGCCTGAGCGCCTTTATTTGCAGAGTTTTCCCAAGCATGGAAAGTAATACCCAGATCATCGAGCGAAACCTGATCGCCCAGCGTCAGGACGAGGACGACGACGAGATCGACCTGCTCAAGCTGTGGCAGACCATCTGGCGCCGCAAGTGGAGCATTCTCACCCTGGTGTTTGTGGTTACCCTGGTGGCCATCCTCGCCGTGCTCGCCATCACCCCCATCTACCGCGCCGCCGCCACCCTGATGATCGAGGAGAAGGCCGCCAAGGTGGTCTCCATCGAGCAGGTCTACGGCCTGGAAGGGGCGGGCAGCGAGTACCTGCAGACCCAGTTCGAACTGCTCAAGTCGCGCAGCCTGGCCGAGCGCGTGGTGCGTCAGCTCAACCTGACCGCCCACCCCGAGTTCGACCCGCGCCAGCAGCCCGAGCCGCTGATCGACATCAAGGGCCTGCTGGCCAATTTCGATTTCAAGAACGTGGTACCGGCGACCCTGCCCGGTGACCTGGATGACCCGCAGGCAGCGAGCGAGGCGGAGATCTTCGACGAAGTCACCAAGGCGTTCATGGAGCGCATCAGCGTCGAGCCCCAGGGCAAGAGCCAGCTGGTCAAGGTGCAGGTGGACATGGCCGATGCGCGCATGGCCGCGCTGGCCGCCAACGCCCTGGCCAATGGCTTCATCGAAGGCCAGCTGGAGGCGACCATGGAAATGTCCATGACCGCCACCAACTGGATGAACAGCCGCCTCGGCGAGCTGCGCAGCAAACTCAAGGACGCCGAAGACCGCCTGCAGGCCTTCCGCGAGGCGGAGAACCTGGTGGACGTGGACGGCGTGGCGACCATCAGCGCCGCCGAGCTGTCGCTGACCGGCGACCGCATGATCGACGCCCGTCGCCAGCGTGCCGAAGCCGAGAGCCAGTACCGCCAGGTGCAGGCCATGGGCAAGAGCAACTGGGAGCGCCTGGCGAGCATTCCGGCGGTGCTCGGTCACCCGTTGATCCAGCAGTTCAAGGGTGATGAAGCCAAGGCCCGGGCCAAGGTCGAGGAACTGTCGCGCCGCTACGGCAAGCTGCACCCGGCCATGCAGGCCGCGCGTTCCGACCTCAACGCCGCCTCCGCCAGCCTGCGCAGCCAGGTCGAGCAGGTGGTCGCCGGCATCGAGCGCAACTACCAGCTGGCGGTTGCCAACGAAAGCTCGCTGCAGGCCTCGTTCAACGCCAACAAGTCGCAGATCCAGGACATCTCCCGCAAGGAGTTCAAGCTGCGCGAACTGCAGCGCGAAGTGGATGCCAACCGCGCGCTGTACGACACCTTCATGACCCGCCTGAAGGAAACCGCCGCCACCGCCGACCTGCAGAGCGCCAATGCCCGCGTGGTCGACCAGGCGGTGATGCCGACCGAGCCGGTCAAGCCGAAGAAGGCGCTGATCGTCGCCATCGCCGCGCTGCTGGCCGGCTTCGTCGGTGTCGGCCTGACCCTGCTGCTGGATGCCCTGAACAACACCTTCAAGAGCACCGAACAGGTGGAAGGGCGGCTGAACATCCCGGTGCTGGGCATCCTGCCGCTGATGAAAACGGTGGAGCGCAAGGACCTGGCGCGCATGTTCACCCGCAACCAGGACAAGAGCTTCAGCGAGTCGATCCGCACCATCCGTACCGGTGTGGTGCTCTCGGGCATCGACCACCCGCACAAGGTCATGGTCATCACCTCGTCGATCCCGGGGGAGGGCAAGAGCACCGTGTCGGCCAACCTGGCCTTCGCCCTCGGGCAGATGGAAAAGGTGCTGCTGATCGACGCCGACCTGCGCCGCCCGACCCTGGCCAAGAGCTTCGACTTCCCGGTCGGCACACCCGGCCTGGCCAACCTGATCGCCGGCACCGCCAAGCTGGACGAGTGCCTGCGTAGCGTCGACGGCATCGACCTGCTGAGCGCCGGCACCGTGCCGCCGAACCCGCTGGAATTGTTGTCGTCGCCGCGCTTCGCCAAGGTCATCGAGGTGATGAAGAACAAGTACGACCGCATCATCATCGACTCGCCGCCGACCCAGGCGGTCAGCGATGCGGTGGTGCTGTCCACCTTCGCCAACTCGCTGATCTACGTGGTCAAGTCCGACTCCACCGCCATCCCGCTGGTGGAGAAGGGCGTCGGCCAACTGCTGCAGAACAACGCGCCGGTCAAGGGCGTGGTGCTCAACCAGGTGGACATCAAGAAGGCACAGAAGTACGGCTACAGCTACGGCGGCTACTACGACTACTACGGCTACAGCGACGCGAAAACCGCCTGAGCCAACCGAAATCGCGGCGAGGGCGCCGCTCCTACAGACGCTCCACGCTCCCTGTAGAGCCTCCGCCCTCGCCGCGACCTAAACACCCAAAAAGCTCGCGGCGAGGGCGCCGCTCCCACAGCCAACGCGATCCCCTGTAGGAGCGGCGCCCCCGCCGCGAAGCAATAGCCCAGCCACCACAGCATCACCAGGCACAGCACAAAAGCTCGCGCCGAGGACGCCGCTCCCAAGAAGAGTCGCGCTTTGCGTAGGAGCGGCGACCTCGCCGCGAAGCGATAGCCCAGCCACCGCAACACCAAAGGCACAGCACAAAAGCTCGCGCCGAGGGCGACGCTCCCACAAACAACGCGATCCCCTGTAGGAGCGGCCGGGCGGCGATCCGCGCCCCCGCCGCGAAGCGATAGCACAGCCACCACTGCACCAACAGACAAACCCAAAAGCTCGCGCCGAGGGCGACGCTCCCACAGCCCGGCCGCACCCACAGCCCAAACCGCACCAAACACCAACGGACCTTTCCGCCCACCATGATCGACCTGCACAACCACCTGCTGCCCGGCATCGACGACGGGGCGCCTGATCTGGATACCTCGCTGGCCCTGGCGCGGGTGGCCGTGGCGGACGGCATCACCCATGTGGTCTGTACCCCGCATATCCACCCCGGGCGCTATGACAACACGCCGGCCAGCATCGAGGCCGCGCGCCTGGAGCTGGTGGCCGCTCTCGACAAGGCACAGATTCCGCTGAGGGTCGCCGCCGCCGCCGAGGTGCGCTTCGACATGGAGCTGATGATGGGCGTCAGCCAGGGCACCATCCCGTTCCTCGGCGAGTGGCGGGGCAAGCGGGTGCTGCTGCTGGAGTTCCCCCACGGCTTGGTGCCTTTCGGTGCCGAACGGCTGATCGGCTGGCTGCTGCAACGCGACATCGTGCCGATGATCGCCCACCCGGAACGCAACAAGGGCCTGATGCGCAGCCCCGAACAGCTCAAGCCGCTGCTGGCCCAGGGATGTCTGCTGCAGGTTACCGCTGGCGCCGTGGCCGGGCATTTCGGCCCGGCGGCCGAGCAGCTGGCGCTCAACCTGCTGGCCGAAGACGTGGTCACGGTCATCGCCAGCGACGCCCACAACCTGCAACACCGCCCGCCGGTGCTGAGCGAAGGCATGCAGCGCGCGGCGCGCATCGTCGGCAAGGCCAAGGCCGAGGCCCTGGTCAACCACACGCCCTGGCTGATCGCGCAGACGCACTTCACCTGAACCCCATCGACCCACCCGCCGGCCTCGTGGCCGGCGTCGGCCCAACTCGTTCCCAGAGTTCCAAAGCGTGAAATCCGTCACAGAAAAACTGCCGCTGCTGCTCGTGCTGCTGCTCGCCCTGGCGCTGCTCGCGGCCGGCGCGCGGATGATTCCCGCCGGCATCGCCAGCTACCAGGCCGAAGCCTTTATCGGCACCTGGGAACAGGCCGCTGGCGAGCCGTCGCCCCGCGCCTGGGTGATCGCCCACGATGCGGCGCAGCGGGCCATCGCCTGGTATCCGGTGGCCAATGGCGACTACCTCGACCGTCTCGGACGCATCTACAGCTGGCAGCAGTTCCGCCAGCCCTACGGCGACCCGCTGGCAGAGGCCTCCCGGCGCGCGGCGCTGCAAGCCTACCGCGCCGCAACCGCCGCCCGGCCCGCCTGGCCCTACAGCTGGGAGCGCCTGGCCCACACCAAGCTGTACCTGCAGCAGTTCGACGGCGAGTTCGCCCACGCCCTGGGCGAAGCCCAGCGCCTCGGGCCCTGGCGCATCGGCGTAAACCGCGAACTGGCGGCCATCGGCCTCGGCGCCTGGGCGCAGCTCGACGCGCCGCAACGCCAGGCCAGCCTGGAGTCCGCCCGCCGCGTCGTCGCCTATGGCCCGGCAGAGACCAAGCGCCTGCTCGAACTCGCCGAGGCTACCGGCCACCTGGACGAACTGTGCAACAAACTCGGAGCCGCACTGATCACAACCCGCCAGCGCACGCCATGTACCTGATTCAAAACCTCGCGCCGAGGGCGCGGATCGCCGCCCGGACGCTCCTACAGCCAACACAATCCCCTGTATGAGCGGCGACCTCGCCGCGAAGCGGGCCGCAGGCCCGCCCGACTGGCCCGCCCAAAATCCGTAACCGTCTTGTAGGAGCGGCGCCCCCGCCGCGATGCGATAGCCCAGCCACCACAGCACCAACGGACAGCCCCAAAGCTCGCGCCCCCGCCGCGAAGCGATAGCCCAGCCACCACAGCACCAACGGACAAACCCAAAAGCTCGCGCCGCCTAACAACCGCAACCGCCGCAGCACCCAAAGCCAAACCACGGCTCCGCTGAATCCAAACTTCACCAGGTAACCGATATGTCACGGACTCAGACAACCGCCACCTTGTTCGACCCTCAATCGAACCCGCCCCTGCACCGGCGCCGTCGCGGCGACCTGGCCGGGCTGGGCCGCGGCGCGAACGAAACGCGGCAGCGCGGCGGCCTCAACCTGGTCGGCAAGCGCGACACCAGCGCCGCCGCCGGCCGTGGCCTGACCTTCTGGGGGCAGTGGTTCGCCGCCATCAGCAGCGTCATCCTGCTGCTGAGTGTGCTGGCGCTGTTCAAGACCGGCGAGATGGGCGAGCAATACCGGGTGCTGGCACTGCTGGTCCTGCTCGGCTCGGTGCCGGCCTATTCGCTGCTGCGCGTGTACCACAAGCATCACGGTTACCTGACTGGCCTTAGCCGGCTGTTGGCTGGCTGGTTGGTGCTGCTGGCCGGCCTGACCGTGGCCGCCTTCGTCACCAAGACCAGCGCATCGTTCTCTCGCGAGGTCATCCTGACCTGGGCCGTGCTGGGCTTCGCCCTGCAGGCCGGCCTGTACCTGCCGTTGCACTTCTGCGCCCGCAGCTACCAGCGGCAACTGCAGCGCGAACGCACCTCGCTGATCATCGGCACCGGCGACCTGGCCCACAACCTGGCCGACAAGCTCGCCCGCCAGCAGTGCGAGCCCCTGGCCGGGCTGGTAGCGGCGGACGATGGCCTACATCAGCAGGGCGACTACCCGATACTCGGCAACCTGGCCCACCTGCGCGACCTGATCGCCACCCACCGCATCCGCCGCCTGTACATCGCCCTGCCGCTGAGCGAGGCCGAGCAGGTGGAAGGCCTGTACATCGACCTGCTCGATGCCCAGGTGGACGTGGTGTGGATACCCGACCTACGCAGCCTCACGCTGCTCAACCACTCGGTGTCGGAGATCGACGGCCTGCCGGCGATCAACCTCAACGAAAGCCCGCTCACCGCCTACCCGACCGCCGCCCTGACCAAGGCCGCACTGGATCGCGGCGTGGCCCTGCTGGCCATTCTCGCCCTCAGCCCGCTGCTGCTGGCCACCGCCCTGGCGGTGAAGCTGAGCTCCCCCGGCCCGGTGCTGTTCAAGCAGAAGCGCCACGGCTGGAACGGCAAGATCATCAAGGTGTGGAAGTTCCGCTCCATGCGCGTACACGCCGACGCCCAGGTCAAGCAGGCCAGCCGCCAGGACCCGCGAATCACCCGCGTTGGCCGCTTTATCCGCCGCACCTCCATCGACGAGCTGCCACAACTGTTCAACGTGCTGCAGGGCCGCATGTCCCTGGTCGGCCCACGCCCCCACGCCGTGGCGCACAACGACTACTACACCGGCAAGATCGACGCCTACATGGCCCGCCACCGCATCAAGCCCGGCATCACCGGCCTGGCACAGATCAGCGGCTGCCGCGGCGAAACCGAAACCCTCGACAAGATGGCCAAACGCGTGGAACTGGACCTGGCCTACATCAACAACTGGTCCGTGTGGCTCGACATCAAAATATTGATCAAGACGCCGTTTACGTTATTGTCGAAAGATGTGTACTAAGTTTTTCGGACTAGTAATAAATAAAGTTACGTAAAGCTTCATGTGCGATTACCTAGTGCAGTGAATTGCTCACTGCCGATGCCGTAATTTTGAAGGTGTGTGGTTATATTTAGGCGGTGAAAATGAAGGTATTAGCGGCTGCTCAAGAGCGAGCGTATTCGATGAGGCGGTTGTTTTTGTGCTTAACCAGTCTAAGTAATAGGGATCACCGCCTGTTGATGTCCGTTGTATATTCGTTGCTCTCAAAATTTGTTGGTATTTTTGTCGCGCTAGTTACAATGCCATTGACTTCGGAGTACTTTGGCGGTGAGTTGTTTGGGGTTTGGATGATGGTTACCGGACTATTGGCAACACTGACGTTTGTTGACCTTGGAATCGGTACTGGATTGCAAAATGGAATAAGCAAGTCGTTTGGGCTTGATGATCCGAAAATTTCAGAAAAGTACATTGTGAACGCGTACCTGACCGCGTCGTTGGTAGCGGTGCTGTTGATGATTACTTTGTCCATATGCTTAGAGGTAATTAGGGCTGAGGATGTGGTGGCCATATCGTCGTCCCCTGCTTTAAGTTTGGAAACGATAAATGCGCTATATTTTGGTCTCTGCGTATATTTGGTTGGTGTTCCAGCAAGTCTTGTGCATCGGGTCTTGAATGGCTATCAAGAAAACTCCACTACAAATAAATTGATAATATGCGGCAATGTGACAGGGTTTATCGGAATTTGTGCGTCCGTTTATTTGGATTTGGGTTTTTCAGGTGTTTTGTTTTTTTTTGCTGCTTCTCCGGTAGTTATTAATTCTATCTATAGTATTTATTACTTCCATAATAAGCGGGGCTTTTTCTTAAGGCGAAATTTAGATCGGGAAGTGATCTCCAAGCTTTTTACGGATGGTGGGTGGAGTTTGCTTGCACAGGTCATGTTTGCAGTGAAATTAAATTCGCCTCCAGTAATAATTGGAGTTGTGGTTGGCGCCGTAGCTGTTGGGGAGTACGGCGTAGCTCAGAAATCCGTGTCAGTATTAGGGGTGTTGGTCGCGGTTGCGCTCCAGCCATTATGGAGTGCATACGGCGAAGCCTATTATCGGAAAGACAAAATTTGGATTCTTAAGGCGCTAAAGAAATCTATATTGTTCGTGTTAATAGTAACGCTTCCTTCTTCTCTGTTTTTTATGTTTTTTGGTCAGGATTTAATTGGATACTGGATTAAAGATGTTGTGCCATCCGTAGCTTTAATAGCGGCTCTGTCTGGCTGGGTTGTTCTTTCTAATCTTAATGTTTGTTTCGCTATGTTTCTTAACGGCATCGGGGCATTTAAGAGACAGTCGCTTATATCTGTGCTGTTTATGCTGGGGGCGCTTTGGGTCTCATACTACAGCGGACTGGCTTGGAGCGAGGCGGGTGTAGTAATAGGTTTCGTGTTAGTCGCTGAGTTGGCTAGGATGCCTTTTCTTGCAAATGAAGTACGTCGAGAGTTCAGGGGAATCGCAGCATGAACCACCTAAGTAAAGACTTCTGGAAGTGGTCGCTATACACAAGAAAAAAAACTATGGACTGTGTTCGTGGGTTCAATGCTCATTGGAATTCGATGTCAAATAATTGCGTCTTTGGAGAGTACTCTCATTTGATGAGGGGGTCGGAGGTGTCCGATTCATCTTTTGGGCGGTTTACGAGAATTAGCGGTGGCGCGGTAACTAAGTCAAGTGTTGGCGCGTTTTGTGCTATATCTAAAGGTTCGATAGTTGGAGGAGGGGGGGATCACCCTTTGGACCAAATATCTTTCCACTCTGTGTTTTACATGAATAATCGAGTGCAACATCCAAAATTGCAGCTTTCAGAGAAGCAGCTTTTTGATGATGAGGTTCAGGAAGTGGTTATTGAGAATGACGTGTGGGTAGGGTCAAACTCAGTAATAAAGTCGGGTGTAACGATAGCTACTGGCGCAGTAGTTGGGAACAGTGCGTTAGTTGTGAAAGATGTGCCTCCGTACGCCATTGTAGGCGGGGTCCCGGCCCGAGTTATAAAGTATAGGCACTGCGACAACCTAATCTCTGAATTGTTGAGGTCCGAATGGTGGAATTGGTCTGTTCCTCAACTAAAAATAATATCCAAGCACTTTGATCAAAGTAGACCGATGACTCTAGAGCGTTTTTTAGATATTGAAGAGGAGGCTCTTTCCATTTCTTATGATGTATAGAGTTCCTGTGAGTGGATATGCACGGTAAATTTACCGCCGTTAGCCGTTCTTTTACAGTCTTCAAGTCAAAAATAGAAATTATGACTTAACTTGGGTCTGGGTCTACAGCCGCTTCGGACTCATTCATAATGTTTTTTAATTAATTACTAGGTCTAGACAAATGGTCAAGCGCGCTCTTATTACCGGCATCACCGGCCAGGACGGCTCCTACCTTGCAGAGTTCCTGCTGGAGAAGGGCTACGAAGTTCACGGCATCAAGCGCCGTGCCTCTTCCTTCAATACCCAGCGGGTGGACCATATCTACCAAGACCCGCATGTAGGTAATCAGAACTTCATCCTGCATTACGGTGATTTGAGCGATTCGTCGTGCCTCACCCGCATCATCCAGCAGGTGCAGCCGGACGAGGTGTACAACCTCGGCGCGCAGTCCCATGTGGCGGTGAGTTTCGAGTCGCCGGAATACACCGCCGATGTGGATGCCATGGGCACCTTGCGTATTCTCGAGGCCATCCGTTTGTTGGGCCTGGAGAAGAAGACGCGCTTCTACCAGGCCTCCACCTCCGAGTTGTACGGCCTGGTGCAGGAAACCCCGCAGAAGGAAACCACGCCCTTCTACCCGCGCTCGCCCTACGCGGTGGCCAAGCTGTATGCCTACTGGATTACCGTGAACTACCGCGAGTCCTACGGCATGTATGCGTGCAACGGCATCCTGTTCAACCACGAGTCGCCACGCCGTGGCGAAACCTTCGTGACCCGCAAGATCACCCGCGGCCTGGCCAATATCGCCCAGGGCCTGGAGCAGTGCCTGTACATGGGCAACATGGATGCGCTGCGCGACTGGGGCCATGCCAAGGACTACGTGCGCATGCAGTGGATGATGCTGCAGCAGGAACAGCCGGACGACTTCGTGATCGCCACCGGGGTGCAGTATTCGGTGCGCGAGTTCATTCGCTGGTCGGCGGCGGAGCTGGGCATCAGCCTGCGCTTCGAGGGTGAGGCTGTGCAGGAGCAGGCTGTTGTCGAACGCATCGAGGGCGACAAGGCGCCGGGCCTGACGGTGGGTGATGTGATCGTGAGGGTCGACCCGCGCTACTTCCGCCCGGCCGAGGTGGAGACCCTGCTGGGCGACCCGAGCAAGGCCAAGGACAAGCTCGGCTGGGTGCCGGAAATCACTGTGCAGGAAATGTGCGCCGAGATGGTCCGCGAAGACCTGAAGATCGCCCAGCGTCATGCGCTGCTCAAGGAGTACGGCCACGACGTACCGATGGCGATGGAGAACTGATGGTGGCGCGCGATCTCAACCAGGCGGTGTTCGTGGCCGGGCATCGTGGCATGGTCGGTTCGGCCATCGTGCGCCGGCTCAAGGCGCTGGGCTACAGCACCATCCTCACGGCGAGCCGTGAGGAGCTGAACCTGCTCGACCAGGCAGCGGTGCGCGAGTACTTCCAGGGCAACCGTATCGATCAGGTGTATCTGGCGGCGGCCAAGGTGGGCGGCATCCATGCCAACAACAGCTACCCGGCGGATTTCATCTACGAAAACCTGATGATCGAGGCCAACATTGTGCAGGCGGCCCACAGCACGGGCGTGCAGAAGCTGCTGTTTCTCGGCTCGTCCTGCATCTATCCCAAGCATGCGCCGCAGCCGATGCAGGAAGAGGCGCTTTTGACCGGCGTGCTGGAGCCGACCAACGAGCCTTATGCCATCGCCAAGATCGCCGGCATCAAGCTGTGCGAGAGCTACAACCGCCAGCATGGCCGCGACTACCGCAGCGTGATGCCGACCAACCTCTATGGCCCGCACGACAACTACCACCCAGAGAACAGCCATGTGATCCCGGCGCTGTTGCGGCGCTTCCACGAGGCGGTGCAGCGTGGTGACGAGGAGGTGGTGATCTGGGGCAGCGGCAAGCCGATGCGCGAGTTCCTGCATGTGGACGACATGGCGGCGGCCAGCGTGCATGTGATGGAGCTGGACGGCGAAACCTACCGCGCCAACACCCAGCCGATGCTGTCGCACATCAACGTGGGCAGCGGGGTGGATTGCACCATCCGCGAGCTGGCCGAGACCATCGCCAAGGTCACCGGCTTTGCCGGGCGGCTGAGCTTCGACGCGAGCAAACCCGACGGCGCGCCGCGCAAGTTGATGGACGTGTCGCGGCTCAGGGCGTTGGGGTGGCAAGCAGGTATTGGTTTGAAGGAGGGCTTGGCTTCGACCTATAACTGGTATGGAGAAAATATCTCTAGAGGCCGAATTAGTTGAACAGAGCTGCCGGCAGAAAATATTGCGCAGGAAAGCTCCTACTCCGAAAGCGTATCAAACAGTTAAGCGGGACTTACCAGGTTGAAAACTATAAAGATGCCGCCAAAGCCTATGTTTAGTATCATCGTGGCTTCCTTTAATAGCGAATGCTACATTCGGGATGCGCTCGAGTCAGTCAAAAATCAAACTTTAAAAGATTACGAACTTATAATTATTGATGGAGGATCTACAGATAGTACTGTTGAGATAGTCAATAAAGATTACTGCCGCCTTATTAAGTGTATGGTTTCAGAAAAAGACAAAGGCATAGGCGATGCTTGGAATAAAGGGCTTCAGAAATCTGAGGGTGATTTTGTTCTGTTGTTGAACTCGGACGATTTTTGGCCGCCTGAGTATCTCGAGATGATTGCTAGGGAAATATCTGTTAGTGATGATAGAGTCGTCTATTATGGATCGACAATAATGGTGGATGAGGGAAAAAATATAATCTGCACAATAAATAAGAGGTTTCGTAGGTTCTTGTTATGCATGGGATTCAGGTTTATCCATACATCCTGTGTCATTCCATTGGCGACATATAAAATTATTGGGCGATTTGATACGAATGTTCAAATTGCCGTTGACACCGACTGGCTTCTCAGAGCCTACAAGCTTGGAATACCTTTTAAGAAATTGCCGCATAAGAATTTTATGCGTACAGGTGGGGTGTCCGACAAGCATAAAAATCGTGCCTTTTTAGAGTATATCTCAAGAGCCAGGTTTCATAACGTTCTAAGATTGCCTAAAATTTTCTACAGTGTACTGATGCATGTGGCTCTGTATATAAAAAAATGAAAACGCAATTGTTCTTCCTGTATGTAAGGGTAGTAAATTTAACGGCAAATCTTATTCCGTTCTTCAAGGTCAAGAATCTGCTTCTTAGGCTACTTAATGTCCGTTTAAAGAAGAATGCGGTTGTGCATTCCAAGGTCAGACTCTTTGGTCTGTCTGAGGTGCGCATTAATGAAAACTCAATAATTAATTTCGGTGTTTATCTGGATAATCGAGGAAGAATTACTATCGGGAAAAACGTTTCAATTGCGCACGATGTTAAAATATATACTGCGGGGCACAAAATTGATTGTGATAACTTCGGGTATTATAAGAAGGATGTATTAATAGAGGACTACGCCTGCATATTCTCGAACGCACTAATTATGCCGGGAGTTAGGATTGGGAAGGGCGCAGTGATTCTTCCCGGGGCCGTAGTAACAAAAGATATCCCAGAGATGGCAATCGCAGGTGGGAATCCTGCGAGCCTTATAAGAGTTAGAAAGTCTAAGTTGACATACAAGCTGGATTATAAGTATTGGGCTGCCAGTTGATATGAATGAATTGCTTGTTATTTTGAACTTGGTATTGCCTGTTGTTTATTCGCTCCACGCGCTGAAGAAGACTGGAACGCATGCGTCTTTAATTGTTTATGGGATGCATGTTGTGTATTTTTCCTTGATGCCATCCTTGCACATCGCATTTGGTTTTTCGGTGTATAAAAACCTACACATGAATGATATCTTAAATACCTATTTGATTTGCGGTGTCATCGGTATTACTTTAATGCACGTGTCATTGATCACCGCTCTTCGTCTTAATAAAAAGTTTATCGGTAAGCACATCTTTGAGCGTGTAAATAGTGCAGAGAAGACCAAGAGAAGTCTTGTTGCATCCTTGTTATTGTTGGGGGGAGGGGCTTATGTGATTACTTTCTTTAAGACAGGTGATTTTCTTTACGTTTTTAATCCGGTAAATTCCTTTGAAGTAATGATGTCTCTAGCTCGCGGAAAGTATTTTCTAAATTTCATATCTGGCGGATTAGTTTATTTGTGTCTTTACATTGTTTATATTTATGGGGAGAAAGACGGAAAATTTCACATCCCCCTAGTATGTTTAGTTGTGTTCATTTATTTCATTCTAGCGCAGCCAGCTACGCGAACCTGGGTGCTTACCATGCTGCTAAGTATTATTTTTTTACGCCATTATCCTTCGCGTAAGTTGTTAAGCAGGACTACTGTAGTAGCTATATTTGCTGCGCCAGTATTGATTGTCCTGTTGCATGTTCTGAATTATTCTCGCTTGGGAGATTACTCAGCTATCTCCCTAGGTACCTTTTTTAAAGGTTCGTTAACTGCGCTGTATTTGAATTTCTTGCAATTCGAGAATGGTCTTTCACTAATCGAATATTTCAAATCGCATGATTTTCTGTATTTTAGATTCTTAGTTGCTGCTCTATCCCCGCTTGCGGCTATTCCATCAGCTATTCTTCCTTTTGAAAAACCTCGAGCTGACAAAGAGGCGCATTTGACCGAGCTCATTTTTGGTGATGAGTTAAATTTGAATTTTTATCATTTGGGTTCAACTCTAACATACACCATTCCAATGTCTGGGTACGCCGACTTCGGGTACTTTGGGACTATTGTCGCCTGCGTGATCTATGGCATGGTTTTGGGGTTAATTGCACAAGGAATATCATACGGCGGTTTGGTTCGTTTTATATCGCTCTACCTGTTTGTTAGTTTTTCTGCTGGCTACCGCTTGGGTGTAGAAGGTCTGTTACTGTCGGTATATAATTTTGTAATTATGAATGCTGTTTTCTTGTTTTTCTTTAAGGTTAAAGGCTTCTTGAGAAAATCAAGCCGTATTGTATAAGGAGGCTATCTAGTAATGAGGGACGTAGCATTATTTGTCACGTTTGGGGATTTTGGTACTCCTACCGATGGCGGTAGTAAGTTCACTCGTGAAGTTATTGAGTTGATGAGATTGTCCGAGTTGGATGTTGAGATATTTAGCTATTATGATTGGTCAAGTATCAAGCATAAATTTCTTAGAAAAATTGCATCTATGTTTGTTGCGCTTCTACTCAGGCTACCGTTGCCGGTTTCTTATTTTTATAGTGATAATTTGAGGGTGGCTATAATAAATAGGGCGCGTGAGTTACTGGGCGAGCCTTGCCGGTCTATTAAAAAATTAACGATTTTTATCGACCACCTAGAGCTTTGCTATCTCGCGGTAGATCTGCGTAAGGTCTTCGGGGAAGCTGTTGAAATCGTACATATAAGCCATAATATTGAGCCTGCTCTTTTTCAGCAGCGTATGGGAGGAAAAGGGCTATATAAATACTCACAACTGTGTTGCGTTTATAGCGATTTTGAGAAAGAGGCCTTAAGTCATGTCGATAGAATATATTCTATTTCTGACGAGGAGAGGCACCACTATTCCTTACTTAATCCAGTTTCCTCATTTGGTACTTCAATTAAGACGATTACTATTCCGCCAGTTTTTTCCTATGCATCGAAATTAGAAGGTAATAGCCGGCTCTCCCATAAAAAGCTAGTGTTTCTTGCAAGTTTTGATTGGTGGCCAAATTTACAAGCCTTTCAATGGATACGTGATTGCTTGGCACCTAGGTTGTCTTCGGAATTTAAGATTCATGTATATGGGAAGAATAGCAAAAAATACTCCTTTGGGGCTCCAGAGAATATGGTGTTTCACGGATATGTCACGGACATAATGGAGGTGTGGGATAATTGTTTTTTTTCGATCGCTCCCATTGTCCAAGGTGCCGGCGTTAATATTAAGGTTGCAGAGAGCCTACATAATAAAATTCCAGTTATTGGAACTAAGGTTTCGTTCGGTGGCATATCTGAGGTCTACTTGAAAGGCTCGCTGGAACTTGAATTAAATGCAGATAAATGGGTGGCAGCCATGTGCTACTACTCGAATAGCTCAGATGAGTACGAGAAATTAAAGGGTTCGATATCATATCCATCAGTGAATGACGTGCTTGAACAACTCAGGCGGTGCGCATGAAAGACGTCAAGACTAAAATTCTTTTGGTTCTCTCGCGGAGTTTGTCAAGTAGCGATGGTGGGCGTGAAGCGTTAATAATCGATTTCATAAAAAGAATGAGTGTCTATTGCGATATCAGTGCTGCCGTATTTAATACGAAAGCAGAGGTAGAGCAGGATATAATAATTAGCCACAAAAATAATGGCGTAAGCACCACTATAGTACTAGCTAAACCTGGGCTGCCTTCCATGATAAAAAATGTGGCGATGTCTAGAGGTGCATTTCAGGAAGCACTATTTTTTAGCAAGTATAATTTGCGCAAAATAGAGGCGTTTGTTAAGTGTGAAGGAATCTCAGCTGTATATTTCGATATGGTACGGCTTTTCAAATATGCAGAAGGCGTAAAAAATAATACAGCGGCGAAGGTCGTGTATGACCTTGATGATCTCCTATCGCTACGGTATGACCTTTTTGCAAGGTCTAATCTAACACCAGTGCAGGTGTTTGGTTCTTACGGAAAGTTTATACCTATAATTTTGTCTAAAGTGCTGGTAAAAAAGATATTACCTGTGATTTTGAGCTATGAGGCAAAAAAGTGTAGGGAGCGTGAAATAGCTGTCGCTAGTATTGCAGATGTAGTCTTGATTACATCACCATCAGAGAAAGAAATCTACCAGAAGTTTACGGGCAGGCAGGAGAGTATATTCACTAATTTTCCTATCGTTAACGTAAGAGAAGCTATTGTCGGTCCTGGTAAAGTTGGTGAGAAGGAGCTTGTCTGGCTAGGCAATAACTATGTTGCGCATAACATTGAAGCCTTGGAGCATCTTATCTCCAGTGTGCTTCCCAAGGCCACTGGTTTTACTTTGGTGGTTGCGGGGAAAACACCAGCAGAATTTGTTGAAAGGCATAGGGGTAAGGATTATGTCCAGTTTGTCGGCTTTATTTCATGCGTAGATGTATTGTTTCGACCGGGTAAGATTTTGATATCGCCGTTTAAGTTTGGCACAGGTATCAAAATTAAATTGCTGGAGGCAATGTCATCCGGTGTGGCTGTCGTAACTAATGACATAGGATTTCAAGGTATTCCTCATGGCGGGAATGTGTACTTTACCCCTTGTTCTAGTGATGAGGAAATCATAGATAGAGTGCATAAATTAACAAGTGATCACAGTTATCTTTATGGCTGGTTAGTAGAGCAGCGGAAAGTTCTAGAGCGTCATTTTTCGCGCAGCTACGAGAAGAATATTGTTTTGGCTATTAAATCCAGTTAGTAGTAATTCCATGTAAGTAATAGACGCCTCCAGTTTCTTTCTGCGCAGGCGTTCGGTTCCGACAGCCCCCCTTCCTGCCCAGCCTTATCCTAAAGCAACTCCAGTTACTAGCCAGTATCAATATTGCTGTGTTGTGGTGATTTTTCCATCGCCTGGCGAGTGACTCGCTTCCTACGGTTACGCATCGACAATAAATAGTCTTCCCACCGGCGCCGAATAGCTTCATCTGGTGAGGATGGAGCACGCAAGCGAAAGGCTGTTTGTAAGTAGGCAGGCATATCGACGCTTATTAACAGCAGCTCACTAAATCTATTTGACTCTGAAGGACCCTCTAAATGTTAATTCCGGTAATCATGGCCGGCGGTGCGGGCTCGCGCCTGTGGCCTTTGTCGCGCCAGCTCAACCCCAAGCAGTTCCTGCCGCTGGCCGACAGCGACCTGTCCATGTTGCAGGCCACCATCAAGCGCCTCGACGGGCTCGGCGCGGCCTTGCCGCGGCTGATCTGCAACGAGCAGCACCGCTTCCTCGCCGCCGAGCAGTTGCGCGTGCTGGGCATGGAGCAGGCCAACATCCTGCTCGAACCGGTGGGCCGCAACACGGCGCCGGCCATCGCCCTGGCGGCGCTGCAGGCGAGCAGCGAGGCCGACGATCCGGTGCTGCTGGTGCTGGCGGCCGATCACCTGATTCAGGACGCCGCCGCCTTCCAGGCCAGCATCCAGACGGCGCTGCCGCTGGCCGAGGCCGGCAAGCTGGTGACCTTCGGCATCGTCCCCACCCACCCGGAAACCGGCTACGGCTATATCGAGCAGGGCGCCGCGGTGGGCGAGGGCGGCTTCGCCGTCAGCCGCTTCGTCGAGAAGCCGGACCTGGCCACGGCGCGGGATTACCTGGCCTGCGGTAACTACTTCTGGAACAGCGGCATGTTCATGTTCCGCGCCAGCCGTTATCTGCAGGAGCTGGAATGCTTCCGCCCGGACATTCTCGCGGCGTGTCGCCAGGCCCTGGCCGGCGGCTCGCAGGACCAGTACTTCACCCGCGTGGACGAGACCGCCTTCGCCGCCTGCCCGGACGACTCCATCGACTACGCGGTGATGGAGAAAACCGCCGACGCGGTGATGGTGCCGCTGGATGCCGGCTGGAGCGATATCGGCTCCTGGTCGGCGCTGTGGGACGTGAGCGCCAAGGATGCCGTCGGCAATGTATTCAAGGGCGATGTGCTCGACCAGAGCAGCCGCAACACCTATGTGCACGCCGACAGCCGCTTGGTGGCGACGGTGGGGGTCGAGGACCTGGTGATAGTCGAAACCAAGGACGCCGTGCTGGTGGCCCACAAGGACCATGTGCAGGACGTGAAGAAGGTGGTCGAGCGCCTCAAGGGCGGGGCGCGCAACGAGCACATCAACCACCGCGAGGTGTACCGGCCCTGGGGCGTGTACGACTCCATCGATAACGGTCATCGCTATCAGGTCAAGCGCATCACCGTAAAGCCGGGCGCCAAGTTGTCGGTGCAGATGCACCACCACCGCGCCGAGCACTGGATAGTGGTCAGCGGCACCGCCCAGGTCACCAACGGCGATAAGAGCTACCTGGTCACTGAAAACCAGTCCACCTACATCCCCATCGGCCAGGTGCACAGCCTGGAAAACCCGGGGGTGATCCCGCTGGAGCTGATCGAGGTGCAGTCGGGCTCGTACCTGGGCGAGGACGACATCGTGCGCTTCGCCGACAAGTACGGCAGGACGTAAGGCAACCGCTTTGGTTCGCGGTGACCGCCATCGCGGCGAGGGCGCCGCTCCTACAGGACTGATCGAGGTTTCTCGTGGGAGCGTCGCCCCCGGCGCGAGCTTTTTTAATGACCAACACGATTCCGATGGTTGCCGGCGTTGATGCGTCGGCCTGCCTGCAATCGCCATCGCAGCGAGGGTCGGATCGCCGCCCGGCCGCTCCTACAGGACGGGCTGCGCTTCGGTGTAGGAGCGCTCGGGCGGCGATCTGTGCCCACGGCGCGCGCTTTTTCTTGTCCCTCTGAATGGATGCTGACTTTTGACTGAAAAAATTCTGGTAACCGGCGGTGCCGGCTATATCGGTTCGCACACGACCCTGGCGTTGCTCGAAGCCGGGTTTGAGGTGGTGGTGCTGGATAACCTGAGCAACAGCTCGGCCGAATCGCTGCGCCGGGTGGCGCAGATCTGCGGCCGGGCGCCGGAGTTTGTTGAGGGTGATATTCGTGATCGTGCTCTGCTGCGCAGGTTGTTCGCCGATCACTCGATAGATGCGGTGCTGCACTTTGCCGGGTTGAAGGCGGTGGGCGAGAGCGTGCGCAAGCCGCTGGACTACTACGAGAACAACGTGACCGGCACCTTGGCGCTCTGCCAGGCCATGGCCGCCGCCGGGGTGTTCCGCCTGGTGTTCAGCTCGTCGTCCACGGTGTATGGCGAGCCCGCGCAGATGCCCATCCGCGAGGACTTCCCCACCGGCGCGCCGACCAATCCCTATGGCCGTTCCAAGCTGATGGTCGAGCAGGTGCTGGGCGATCTGGCCGCATCCGAACCGCGCTGGAGCGTGGCCCTGCTGCGCTACTTCAACCCGGTGGGCGCCCATGCCAGCGGGCTGATCGGCGAGGACCCCAACGGCATCCCGAACAACCTGGTGCCCTATATCAGCCAGGTGGGCGTCGGCAAGCTGGCGCAGTTGTCGGTGTTCGGCGGGGATTACCCGACCGAGGACGGCACCGGGGTGCGCGACTACATCCATGTGGTGGACCTGGCGGCGGGGCACCTCAAGGCCCTGCAGGCGATTAGCCAGCGTAGCGGGGTGAACGTCTGGAACCTGGGCACCGGCATTGGCTACAGCGTGCTGCAGATGGTCCAGGCATTCGAGCAGGCCAGCGGCAAGCGGGTGCCCTATAAGGTGGTCGGTCGCCGTCCGGGAGACATCGCCGAATGCTGGGCCGACCCGTCCAAGGCCGCCCACGAACTCGGCTGGAAGGCCGAGCGCGGGTTGTCGGAGATGATCGCCGACACCTGGCGCTGGCAGGTGCGCAATCCGCAGGGGTATGCGCAGTAGGTCCCATCGCGCTCGGGTCGCGCCTACGTGATTGACGGCGCATCGGTGTGGGAGCGGCGCCCCCGCCGCGAGCTTTTCTGAATGACCCACACGACCCCGATGGTTGCCGGCGTTGGCGCGCTGGTGTGCCTGCTGCCACCATCGCGGCGAGGACGCCGCTCCTACAGGGGTGGCTATTTGTAGGAGCGCCGCCCCCGGCGCGAGCTTTTGTTTTGCTTTTGGTTTTTCGTGCTGGTTGCGTTTATTGGCTGGCCTGCGGCCCGCATCGCAGCGAGGGCGCCGCTCCTACAGGGGTGGCTATTTGTAGGAGCGCCGCCCCCGGCGCGAGCTTTTGTTTTGCTTTTGGTTTTTCGCGCTGGTTTCGTTTATTTGGCGGGCCTTTGGCCCGCATCGCGGCGGGGGCGCCGCTCCTACAGGCAGACGCTGTTGCAGCGGTGCGCCGTGCCCTCGGCCCGAGCTTTTGATTTTTTGTTTCCCATAGGCCGCTTGTGGCCTCATTCGCAATAGCCAAGGTACCTCATGATTCGCAAATGCCTGTTCCCCGCTGCCGGTTACGGCACCCGTTTCCTGCCGGCCACCAAGTCCATGCCCAAGGAGATGCTGCCCATCGTCAACAAGCCGTTGATCCAGTACGGCGTCGAGGAGGCGCGGGATGCCGGGCTGCAGCAGATGGCCATCGTCACCGGCCGTGGCAAGCGCGCGCTGGAGGATCACTTCGACATCAGCTACGAGCTGGAGCACCAGATTCGCGGCACCGACAAGGAGAAGTACCTCACCGGCACCCGCGAGCTGATCGACCAGTGCACCTTCTCCTACACCCGCCAGGTGGAGATGAAGGGCCTGGGCCACGCCATCCTCAGCGGCCAGCCGCTGATCGGCGACGAGCCCTTCGCCGTGGTGCTGGCCGATGACCTGTGCCTGAACCTCGGTGGTGACGGTGTGCTGGCGCAGATGGTCAAGCTGTACAAGCAGTTCCGCTGCTCCATCGTCGCCATCCAGGAAGTACCGCGCGACCAGACCAGCAAGTACGGGGTGATCGCCGGCGAGATGATCCGCGACGACATCTACCGGGTCAGCCACATGGTCGAGAAGCCCAAGCCGGAGGAGGCACCGTCCAACCTGGCGATCATCGGCCGCTACATCCTCACCCCGGACATCTTCGACCTGATCGCCGACACCGAGCCGGGCAAGGGCGGCGAAATCCAGATCACCGACGCGCTGATGAAACAGGCCCAGAGCGGCTGCGTGCTGGCCTACAAGTTCAAGGGCCAGCGCTTCGACTGCGGCAGCGCCGAGGGCTATATCGACGCGACCAACTTCTGCTTCGAGCGGTTGTACAAGCAGGGGTTGTAGCCGGTGGGGGATGACGCGGGCGCTGGCGCCTCTGGGGGCGATGCTACAGGGGCGTGTGGATTGTGCTTCTCTGTAGGAGCGCCGCCCTCGGCGCGAGCTTTTTATGGCGGTAAATGCGGCGATCCGTCGGACGGCGCTCCGTCGGACGGCGATCCGCGCCCCCGGCGCAAGCTGCTGGTTCTATGGAAGGGAGTTCCATGATGATCATGAGCAAAGGAGCTGCTAACCGGCTGCGCAAAGGCCGCCATTCCCAGCCTGGGCAGCTCTACCTGGTCACCACCGTGACCCGCGAGCGCCAGCCGGTTTTCGCTGAGTTTGCTTGCGCCCGTTCCTTGGTTCAGGTGTTACGCGCGGAGTCCGCACTGGGCAGCGCCGAAACCCTGGCCTTCGTGGTGATGCCGGATCATCTGCACTGGTTGTTGCAATTGCAGCAGGGCTCGCTGTCGGCGGTGGTGGGGCGGGTCAAGTCGATTTCCGCGCGGCGCCTGGGCAGTGCGGTCTGGCAGGCGGGCTTTCACGATCGGGCCATCCGCCGTGACGAAGACCTGCAGGCGGTGGCGCGCTATGTGGTCGCCAACCCGCTACGCGCGGGATTGGTGGCCGGTGTGGGGCAGTACCCGCATTGGGACGCCGTGTGGCTGTAGGGCGGAAATCGCGTTGCCATTCGGATCGCTTCGCGGCGGGGGGCGGAGCGCCGCCCGACGGATCGCCGCCCGGCCGCTCCTACAGGGGAGAGATGGGCTCGGCGTAGGAGCGCCGCCCCCGGCGCGAGCTGTTGGTTTTGTTTCTGTTTTTTGCGCTGGTTGCCTTCATTTGGCGGCCCTGCGGCCCGCATCGCGGCGGGGGCGCGGTACGCCGCCCGGCCGCTCCTACGGGGCGATACCCTCGGCGCGAGCTTTTTCTTCCTCGGTTATTCGTTATCAGGCCGCGTTCGCTGCCTGTTCTTTCGTTCTGCAAAGAGTTTCTTTCCGATGAGCACACTGACCTGTTTCAAGGCCTATGACATTCGCGGCCAACTCGGCACGCAGCTGGATACCGATATCGCCTACCGCATCGCCCGCGCCTATGCCGAGTGGCTCAAGCCCAGGCGCGTGGTGCTGGGTGGGGACATTCGCGCCACTTCGCCGGCGCTGAAGAGCGCCCTGGCCCTCGGCCTGCGCGATGCCGGCGTGGAGGTGCTGGACCTGGGCATGGTCGGTACCGAGGAGGTGTACTTCGCCACTTGGCACCTGGGCGTGGATGGCGGCATCGAGGTGACGGCCTCGCACAATCCGATCGACTACAACGGCTTCAAGCTGGTGCGCCAGCAGGCCCAGCCGATCAGCCAGGACAGCGGCCTGCAGGCCATCCGCGAGTTGGCCGAGCGCAATGACTTCGCGGCGCCTGTCGCCGAGCTGGGTGCCTACCGCGAGGTGTCCACCCGCGCCGCCTATGTCGAGCACCTGCTGAGCTACATCGATGTCCGCGCGCTCACGCCGCTGAAGCTGGTGGTCAACGCCGGCAACGGCGCGGCCGGGCCGGCGCTGGATGCCATCGAGGCCGCGTTCCAGGCACGCGGCGTGCCGGTAGAGTTCATCAAGATCCAGCACGAGCCGGATTGCACCTTCCCCAATGGCATCCCCAACCCGATGCTGCTGGAAAACCGCGAGGCCACCCGCGCCGCGGTACTGGCGCATGGCGCGGACATGGGTATTGCCTGGGACGGCGACTTCGACCGCTGCTTCCTGTTCGACGAGCAGGGCAACTTCATCGAGGGCTACTACATCGTCGGCCTGCTGGCCGAGGCCTTTCTGCGCAAGGAGAGCGGCGCCCGCATCATTCATGACCCGCGTCTGACCTGGAACACCCTGGACATCGTCGAGCAGAACGGCGGCGTGCCGGTGCAGTGCAAGGCCGGGCATGCCTTCATCAAGGAGAAGATGCGCGAGGTCAACGCCATCTACGGCGGCGAGATGAGCGCCCATCACTACTTCCGCGACTTCGCCTACTGCGACAGCGGCATGATCCCCTGGCTGCTGGTGGCCGAACTGCTGTGCACCCGCCGGCAGCCGCTGTCCGAGCTGGTCGGCGAACGCATCGCTGCCTTCCCGTCCTCGGGGGAGATCAACCTCAAGGTGACCGATGCGGCCGATGTGCTGCACCGCATCGAGTCCATCTACGCCGACGATGCACGCCTGGTGGACTTCACCGATGGCCTGAGCGTGGCGTTCAGCAACTGGCGCTTCAACCTGCGTGCCTCCAATACCGAGCCGGTGATCCGCCTGAACGTCGAGAGCCGCGGCGACGAGGCGCTGATGCAGCGCAAGACCGAGGAATTGCTGAAGCTGATTGGCGGAGCGCGCGCTTGAGACTTGCGGTCAGTTGGTGCCATGGCCATCGCGGCGAGGTCGCCGCTCCTACAAGGTCGCGGTGGTGAGTTGCATGCTATGTAGGAGCGCCGCCCCCGGCGCGAGCTTTTTTGAATGACCAACACGATCCCGATGGTTGCCGGCGCTGTTGCGTCGGTGTGCCGGCAATCGCCATCGCGGCGAGGTCGCCGCTCCTACAGGCTCGCGGTGGTGAGTTGCATGCTATGTAGGAGCGCCGCCCCCGGCGCGAGCTTTTTTTGAATGGCCAACACGATCCCGATGGTTGCCGGCGCTGTTGCGTCGGTGTGCCGGCAATCGCCATCGCGGCGAGGTCGCCGCTCCTACAAGGTCGCGGTGGTGAGTTGCATGCTATGTAGGAGCGCCGCCCCCGGCGCGAGCTTTTTTGAATGACCAACACGATCCCGATGGTTGCCGGCGCTGTTGCGTCGGTGTGCCGGCAATCGCCATCGCGGCGAGGTCGCGGATCGCCGCCCGGCCGCTCCTGCAAGGTCGCGGTGGTGAGTTGCATGCTATGTAGGAGCGCCGCCCCCGGCGCGAGCTTTTTTTGAATGGCCAACACGATCCCGATGGTTGCCGGCGCTGTTGCGTCGGTGTGCCGGCAATCGCCATCGCGGCGAGGTCGCGGATCGCCGCCCGGCCGCTCCTACAAGGTCGCGGTGGTGAGTTGCATGTTATGTAGGAGCGCCGCCCCCGGCGCGAGCTTTTTTTGAATGGTCAACACGATCCCGATGGTTGCCGGCGCTGTTGCGTCGGTGTGCCGGCAATCACCATCGCGGCGAGGGCGCCGCTCCTACAGGATCGCGTTGGTGATGCGGCTCAACCGCGCAAATATTGGCTCCATTGATGGATATTCCGCTTGAAACCTACGTTCTTCGTTGTCTGCTGTGCGCTGATGCTCTACGGCCTGTTCCGCCCGCAATCACCGCCGGATTTGTTCGAGCAGTCGGACAAGGCCCTGCACCTGCTGGCCTTCGGCGCGCTGGCGCTGAGCAGTCGCCTGGCCTTCGACCGGGTCGCCGGCTGGTGCTTGTGGGGCGTGCTGTTTGCCCTGGCGCCGCTGCTGGAATGGCTGCAGCTCCTCGTGCAGCCGGTGCGTCAGTTCAGCCAGGACGACATCCTGGCCAATGCCCTCGGCGTACTGCTGGCGCTGTTGGCCTGGCTGACGTGGCAGGCGTTGCGCAGCCGTTTGCGCCTGCTGCGTTAAGGGCAATGGCCAAGGGCGAGCTGATGGCATATTGCCGCCAGATTGCGGGTCAGCGACCTACACTGAACCTGAGGGCGGATTTGCGGAGAGGGTGAGTTGATGTAGGGAGCCGCTCGAGGCGCAGTACCCAGCGAGCGTGGCAGTGATGAATCTCGGGTCGAGAAGTACTGAAGTAGAGAACCCGTGGGCGGTCGTTAGCCGTCTGAGCGTCTGGCAAGACCACCTGGCCCGTGTTGGCTTGCGCCAGCATGTGTTGTGGTTGGTGCATTTTCCCGTTGGCGAGGCGGCGCGTTCGTGTCTCGCCTGCGCACGCGCGACGGCGCTGGCCGGCAGGCACTGTGAGTACCTGCCGGCGAGGTTTCAGGCGGCGCCGTGCCTGCTGGTGCTGGCGGCAGCCTTGCTACTGCCTGGCTGTGCAAGCGAGAGCGCGCCGCCCGGGATCATTCGTGACGATGTGCTGATCCATGTGCGCCTGGTCGATCAGATCGAATACAAGCCCGGCACCGAAGCATTCGGCCTGGCGCGCTGCGCCAATGACGTGTGCGTGCTGGAGATCCTGCGAGATCGATACCCGTTCTGCCTGCAGCATGAGATTCGCCATGCGTTTGAGGGCGACTGGCATCCGGATCGGGAAACCCTGGACGATTGCTGAGTGGTCCGCTGCGGTTGCCTGGTTCAAGCCAGCGCGGTGCTGCGCTGGCGCTTGTGGCCATGGCTGCCGGCCAGGACCGCTATCGCACAGAGCACCACCAGGGTCGCGGCGTTGGCCGGGATCTGCAGGTTGAAGTCGGTGCTGGAGTGGATCAGCAGGGCGATGATGCCCATGGCCGCGCCGAAGCCGACGCCGCTGCGGTACACCGACTCTCGTCGCCACAGGGCGCGCAACGCTTGCCACAGGGCCAGCAGCAGGAAGGCCGCGAGCGGCAGCAGGCCGAGCAGGCCGAATTCGATGGCGAACTGCAGGTAGTCGTTGTGGGCGTGGTCGAAGTGCAGGCGGATGTCCTCGCCGGGATACTGCGGGAACACCGCCTCGAAACTGCCGGCGCCCTGGCCCAGCAGGGGCCGCTCCTGCAGCAGCGGAATGGCGTAGCCGAACACGTCGTCGCGCACCTCGTTGGCCTGCTGCACCACTTCGCCATTGACCACCACGTCGTTGAGGCGGGTGTTGAGCAGGCGATCCTTGAGCTTCTCCAGGCCGAAGTACTGGCTGATCACCAGCACGTCGATGAGCACGATGCTGGCCAGGATCAGGCCGTTGCGCAGGCGGTGTTCCTTGTTCAGCAGCACGAACAGGCCACCGACCAGCAGCAGGCTGGCGAAGAAGCCGGTGTTGCCCATGCGCGAGTGGGTCATCACCAGGGCGATCACCATCACCACTAGGGCCAGGCGCAGGCGCGCCTTGGCGCCCATCAGCAGTTCCAGCAGGTTGACCCAGCTGAAGGGCCGACCGTCGCGCAGGGCCAGCAGCAGGCCGATGCCGCAGGCCAGGGTCATCTCCAGGTAGCCGGCCAGGTGGTTGCGGTTGACGAAGGTGCCGGTGGCGTCGCCGAGGTAGCTGGTCTTGGGCGTCAGCAGCAGCCACTCCACCCCGGACAGGGTCATGAACGCGCCCCAGAAGGCTTGCAGGGTGCCGCTGACCACCAGGGTGCCGAGCAGCAGGCTCAGGCGCTTGCGCGTGTGGCACAGGCTGACCACCAGCAGGAACAGCAGGCTGTAGGCCAGGCCGAGCATCAGGTACTGGAAGGTCGCGCCGTTGTCCATGCTCAAACCCGCCAACCACTGCACCGCCACCCAGCCCTGGGCCAGCAGCAGCAAGCCCAGCAGGGGCAGGGCGGCCTTGAGCTGGCGCGCCGGCGGTAGCGCGCCGCGTAGCTGGCCGATCGCCCAGAGGCTCCCCAGTCCGCCCATCAGCAGCACGAACAGCCCCACGGCCCAATCCCGGTTGCTGCCCAGCGGCAAGGGCAGCCAGACCAGGGTGAACAGCAGGGTGGCCAGCAGGAAGCGATCGAGGCGGGTGGAGGAGTTGGGCATGGGCTGGGCTATCCCTGGCGGCGAGCGGGTACGTGACGATTTCGCAGGGGCGCATTGTAGGGGCATCGGCTCCAGGGCTCTACGTTATAAAACTCGCCGCTGTCGGGGCCGGGCCGGTCTGCGCCGGGGACAGCTGTTAGCAACTGTCAGCCTGCCTCGCGTGGCGCCGTATACGCTGCTCAGGTCGCGCTATGCAGACTTCTATCAATTGGCTGCAGCGACCGCAGGCGCAGCGCAAATGTTGCCATTGCGTCGACTCAATCACTTGGCAGGGATGGCCGCTCATGACCCCTAAAGAGCAACAAATCACCGAACTCATCACGCTGACTTCGCGCAGCATCACCCACCTGACGGCTACCTTGACCATGCTGTCCTTCGACCTGCTGCGCGGTGAGGACAAGAACCTGCGCGGCGGCGGTTCGCGCATGCTCGAGAGACTCGAGGCGGTGAGCAAGGAACTGGATCAGCACTGGAAGCTGATCGCCGAACTGAATGGCGAGCAGCCACCGCACCGCGACGATGCGGTGGAAGAGGTGCTTATGCAGCTGGTGAAGTAAGTCGTCTGCAATTACTCCCCGGGAAGCTGTTCAGCTTCCCTCATCGCTCAAGCTGGTCGGACTTCCAGTTGGCCACTCGTCGGAAGGCAATGCCGTGGGCGCTGCTCGACCCGAGCGCTCCTTTCTCCTCCTGTGCCGTCCTGGCGGACCTTGAAGCGCTGCCAGGCCTCGGCAACGCCACTATCAAACCATCAAACTTTCGCTTCGGCCCCGGATTATTGCTGGGCGGCTCCATCGTCTCAGGCAAGCGTCAAGGACGCGCTTTTCCTGTGCTTGAGGGCGGCTGACGAACACAGTTCTGCTGGTCAACTTGGGCCGCGCTTATTGAGGGTTAAAGAAGCGCTTGGCCTGACTCTGTGCGGCTGTTTTTCCGAATTTATTTATCTGTATAGATATATTCTGGCACGTTCGTTTTATTAACTTCGTTTGTTATAAATTGTCAGCCTTCTGGCGTGGCTGGGCGTCTACATTAGGGCCACGTGATGGCTGCGCCGGATGTGTGCCCATTCGCCCCGCAATAACAAGATCAAGACTCAGAAGTTGCGCCGACCTGGCCCTTCCTAAAAGGGCGGCTGGATGCCTCTTGCGTGACGGGCAGGGGACGGAGGTGTGACGATCCGAGTTGCGTAGTATGTCCGGCACTTCAAGGTTTAATTGAAATCGCCTGTCGCTCGATAACCGCAGTCTTGTGCAAAACGCACTGATATTGGTCGCAAGCAGCGCCTGTGACCTGTAATGGTGCATGAGCGAACTTGAAAGTGCTGGGCGTTATCCCGCGCGAGTTATTTGATCGTCGTTGCAGGCTAACTAATATATTCGTGTGAACTCACTGTGTTAAACGTATTTCATCAAGCCAGCTTGTGCCGGTTTCTCGCATGGAGGCAGTTCAAGTTTTCTTGCTCGAAAAATCGGCGACGAGCATTCGGTAATTACCACAAGTTATTTGCGGATATTCGTTCTCTAGAACGTTTCGGCCTCCAATCGCTGGTGGCAAGGGCTGGTTTGTGAAAGATAACTTGGTGTTGCCGTTCCGCTTGTCCGGCCAACACTTGGCCGTGGCCCTCGAGCAGGTGGTGCGGGTGCTGCCGGCATTGCGCAGTACCCCCTTGCCCGGCGCGCCGGAGTCGATCTGTGGCTTGGCCAACGTCCGTGGCCGGTTGCTGCCCGTGGTGGACCTGGCCCGGCGCTTTGGCTGGCGCGCGCCCGCCCTCGATCTGTGGCAACCCTTTATCTGGCTGCGCAGCAGCAAGCGTGAACTGCTGCTGCCGGTGGAGCACGTGGAGGTCGTGAGGGCCTTCGCGACCGGCGACTTCACCGCGGCCCCGGACCCGCGGGTGCCTTCCAGCCTGCTGCGCGGGGTGGTGCGCAGCGCCGAGGGACTGCTGCTGATCCAGGACGTCGAGCAGCTGCTCAGTGATAGCGACGAAGCGCAGTTGGTTGAGCTGCTCGACAACCGGGAGGGCTCGCTCGATGTTGCGCGCTGAGGCGAGCGTTTCCCCGCGCCTGTTGGCGGCGCTGAGCCAGAAGGTCTTGCGCCACCTGGGGGCGGACTATTCCGGCGCGCGGCAGGCGGACCTGTTGCGCCGCCTGCAGTTGCTGGCCCTGGAGCGGGAGGTAGCGGATTTCGACAGCTGGCTGCAGGAACTGGCGTTCGCCGAGTGGGATGCCGGCCAGGTGCAGTCGCTGATCGCTGCCTTCACCGTTGGTGAAACCTATTTTCGCCGTGATGCCGAGGCCTTCGAATGGCTCGCCAGCCAGCACCTGGCGCCCTTGCTGGAGCGTCGGCGGCGCGAGGGGCGACGTCATCTGCGCCTGTGGAGCGCCGGCTGCTGTACCGGGGAGGAGGCCTACGGCCTGCTGTTCCTGGTCGACGAACTGCTCGGCAGCGAGCGCGGGCAATGGACGCTGGAACTGGTTGCCAGTGATATCAACGCAAGCTTTCTCGCCCGTGCCGAGCAGGGGCTCTATGGGCGCAACGCCTTTCGCAGCAGCGAGGACGATTTCCGCACGCGCTACTTCCAGGCCGAGGGGCGTCTGTGGCGGGTGCGTCCGGCCTGGCGCGAGCGCATCCGTTTCGTCCAGTACAACCTCGCCGACGCCGCCCAGGCACCCGCCCTGGCGGACGCCGATGTGATTCTGTGCCGCAACGTGCTGATGTATTTCACCCCGGGGCGGGCGCAGGCGGCGCTGCGCCGACTGCTCGGCAGCCTGAGTGGCGACGGCGTGCTGCTGCTGAGCGCCGTGGAGGCCGGGCTGGCGACCCAGGCCGGCCTGCAGGGCCGCTGGGCCGGCTGCAATTACGCGCTAGCCGCCAGGACGCGGCAGTCGCCCTGGGCTCACAGCCCGGCTTCGCCAATTCGCGCAGCGCTGGCCGCAACGCCGCGCGCCAGCCTGTCCGCCCCGGTGGTTTCCCTTCCAACCCAGAGGCCGCGCTCACTCATTACTGCGCCACGCGCCGAGACGCGGAGCGCCACCGAGAGCGCCGAGGCCAAGGCTGAACGCCACTGGCAACAGGCCACCCAGGCCCAGGCGGCGGGTCAGCACGAGCAGGCCCGTGCGGCGCTGACGGCCTACCTGAACTGTGCCGGACCGAGCCGTGCGCAGCAGCACCAGGCCTGCCTGGCCATGGCGCGCAGCTGGGCCGATCAGCTGCAGTTCGAGCCGGCAGGGGAGTGGCTGCAGCGCGCGCTCGCGCTGGATGCAGCCTCGATATCGGCGTACTGGCTGCAGGCCCTGCTCGCGCAGCAGCGCGGCGACCACCGCCAGGCCCTGCTGGCGCTGCACAGGGCCTTGTATCTGCAGCCGGATTTCATCCTCGGCTACTTCCTGCGTGCCCGCCTGCTGCGTGCCGACGGCCAGTCGCGCGCCAGCCAGAAGGCCTTGCAGGTCTGCCGGCAACTGCTCCTGGGTCAGGACCTCCAGGCCCTGGTTCCTCTCGGCGACGGCCTCAGCTGTGCGCAACTGCTGCGCCTGTGCGATCAACTAATGGAGGACTCGACGGGATGTCCGAGCCTGTGAACGACGACCCACGCTGGAGCCAGATCCATCGGCGCCTGGCCCGGAGCGAGCTGCGCCTGGCCGCCGGTTTCGCCGTGGATGCCGAGGAGCGCGATGCGCGCCTGCTCGAACGCACCCGGCAATGGGCGCAGCAGGTGGAGCCGGAGCAGGTCGAAGGCTGGCTGGAGGTGCTCACCTTCAACATCAGTGGCGAGCTGTACGCCATCGCCAGCGCGCATGTCGCCGAGGTGCTGCCGCTGCCCCATTTCACCCCGTTGCCGGGCACACCTCCCTACGTGCTGGGCATCGTCAACGTGCGTGGTCATATCGTCTCGCTGCTCGATTTGCGGGTGTTGTTCGAACTGCCGCTGAACAGTCTTTCCGACAAGAACTTCCTGATGATTCTGCGCGGACCCGAGACGGAGTTCGCGCTGCTGATCGACCGGGTCCTGGGCATCTCGCGGATCCACCGCGACGCGCTGCAGACCGAACTGGCCAGCCTGACCGGGGTGCGCGCCGCCTACCTGCTGGGAGTCACCGCCGAACAGTGCACGGTACTGGACGGCGAGCGGCTGCTGGGCGACCCCAATTTACGTGTGATGGACGAGGATTAGTGGCGATGCAAAGTGTGATGACCCGAGCCTTCAACCTGGGGATCGGCAGCAAGCTGATCGCCGCCTTCGCCGCGCTGATCCTCGGCTTCGGCATCCTGCTGTTCGGCAGCCTGGAGCGCTTCGCCAACCTGCAGGACATCGAGCAGCAGCGGTTCCAGGAACACTATGGGCGGGTCTCCGATGTCAAGGAGCTGCGTCTTAATCTCGCTGCCCAGCGCACCGACCTGATGCGGGCGATCATCGAGCAGGCGCCGGCCGAGCTGCAGGGCATAGAGGACGGCATCCGCCAGCGCAGCGCGATCAACGACCGCCTGGTCAAGCGGTTGCAGCAGGCTGCCAGCGACGATCAGGCGTTCGCCGAACTGTTCGACGAGCTGCTGGTGGTCCGTGAGGCCATGGCGCAGACCCGTGCCGAGGCGCTGACGCTGATCCGCGCCGGTGCCTACGAGCAGGCGCGTCTGTTGAGCCTGGGCGTGCAGCTCGAGCGCATGCAGCGGATTCACGATCTCGGCGTAGAGCTGTCCGAACTCACCGACCGGCGGGTCGCAGCGGCCGTGAAACGTTCGCGCCAGGCCCTGGAGGCCCAGCGCGAACGGGTATTCAACTGGAGCCTGCTGCTGGTCGGCATCAGTGCCGTGCTGGCCTGGCTGCTCAGCCGGCATATCGCCAGGCCGTTGGCACGCCTGACCGGCTGGGCCGAGCGTATCGGCCGTGGCGAGATCCCCCAGGGCATTGTCGCCGGCACCCGTCAGGATGAAGTGGGGCGCCTGTCCCTGGCGTTCGTCGACATGAGCCAGTACCTGCGTGAACTGGTACAGGAGATGAACGAGGGCATCACGGTGCTGGCTACGTCCAGCGAGCAAATCCTCGCCGCCGCCAGCCAGGTGGCCACCAGCACCCAGGAGACCGCCACCGCGATCAGCGAGATCGTCACCACGGTGGAAGAGGTCAAGCAGACCGCGGTACTCGCCGGCAGCAAGTCACAGACGGTGGCCGAGAGCACCGAGCGCACCCGCCAGGTGGCGCTGAACGGCCGTGAGGCGGTGGAGGAGTCGCTCAAGGGTATGGGGCAGATCCGCGAGCAGATGCAGGCGGTGGCGGAAAGCATCATGACCCTGGGCGAGCAGAGCCAGACCATCGGCGAGATCGTCGCCTCGGTGGGCGACCTGGCCGAGCAGTCCAACCTGCTCGGGGTCAACGCCTCGATCGAGGCGATGAAGGCCGGCGAGGCGGGCAGGGGCTTCTCGGTGGTGGCTCAGGAGGTCAAGGCCCTGGCCGACCAGTCCAAGCAGGCCACCGCCCAGGTGCGCAGAATGCTCGGCGAAATCCAGAAGGCCATGACCAAGGCGGTGCTGCTGGCCGAGCAGGGCAGCAAGACGGTGGAGAGCGGCTACGCGCGCGCCCAGTCCAGTGGCGACGCGATTCGCACCCTGAGCAGCAACATCGAAACGTCCAGCGAGGTGGCGCTGCAGATCGCCGCCACCAGCCAGCAGCAGCTGGTCGGCATGGACCAGATCGTCACAGCCATGGCCAGTATCCGCCAGGCCAGCCAGGACAACGTCGGCGGTACCCGTCAGGTCGACCTGGCAGCGCGCAACCTGCATCAACTGGGCCTCAAGCTGCAGGGCCTGGCGAGTCGTTTCAGTCTGTGAGCCGCCCATGAGCCTGGATCGCAAGGCACTGCAGGAACGTTTGCTCGACAGCTTCCGGATCGAGGCGGGAGAGCGCCTGGCCGTGCTCGCCGACACCCTGGCCAACTGGCGCCAGGCGGGGGCCAGCGGCGACTCCATCGAGTCGCTGTTCCGCGAAGTGCACAGTCTCAAAGGCGCCGCCAGGGCCGTGGGCCTGGCCCCCATCGAGCGGCTCTGCCATGCCTGGGAGAGCCTGCTTAGCGCCGCACGTGGTGGATTACTCGAGTTGACGGCGGAGCGAGTCGAACTGTGCCGGCACGCCCTGCGCCTGGTGCAGCAGTTACACCTCGGCGAGAGTGTCGAGGCGGGCGCACCCGAGCAGTTCTGCGAGCGCTTGGAAAGCGCCGCGCGCGGCGAGGCGGTCAGCCTGCCGGCGGCTGTTCCAGCCGCCGTGGCGCCGCCACAGGAGCCGGGAACGGTGAGGGTTTCGGCTCGGCGCCTGGACAACCTGCTGTTCCACAGCGAAAGCCTGCTGCAGCTCAAGCTCGAGGCCCAGGCCCATGCCCGCCGCCTGCGCGAACACGCCGCCGCCTTCGAGCCGCAGCGCGGCAAGCGGTTGCTCGGCGCCGGCAACCTGAAACGCCTGCACGCCCAGCTCGACGAGCTGCCGCTGGCCAGTCGCGACGCCCTCAAAGGGGTGCTCGACTACCTGAACTGGAGCCAGGCGCAGCTCGATCAGCTGCACTTCGAGTCGATCCATCTGGCCAAGGCCGGGCAGCACCTGGCGCAAGGCCTGAGCCAGCTATCCGAGGCCCAGGCCGGCGAGCTGCAGGCGGTGCTGCTGCTGGCCGGCAGCACGCTGGTGGAGGGCCTGCCGGCGATGGTCCAGGACCTGGCCAGTCAGTCCGGCAAACGGGTCGAGCTGCAGGTGCGCGGCACCGACTTGCAGGTCGACAAGCGCATCCTCGACGAACTGCGCACGGTACTCACCCACCTGCTGCGCAACGCCGTGGACCACGGCCTGGAGTCGCCCCAGCGGCGCGAGGCCAGCGGCAAGCCGGTGGTCGGGCTGATTCAGGTGGACTTGCTGCAGGAGTCGGCGGATCGCTTCGAACTGCGCGTGCAGGATGATGGTGGCGGCATCTCGGCGGCTTCGCTCAAGGCCAAGGCCGTCGCCGCCGGGTTGCTCACCCCGGAGCAGGCCCAGGCGCTGAGCGAGGCGGAAAGCCAGCGGCTGATCTTTCGCTCCGGGCTGTCGACCAGCGCGCTGATCACCGACCTGTCCGGGCGCGGCCTGGGCATGGCCATCGTCCAGGAGGTGGTCGAGCGCCTCGGCGGGCGCATCGAGCTGCAGTCCAGCCCCGGCCAGGGCACCTGCTTCCACCTGCACCTGCCGCTGAGCCTGTCGACCTTCCGCGCGGTGATCGTGCGCAACGCCGAACGCACCTTCGCCATACCGGCACTGGCGGTCGAGCGCTGCCTGCGCCTGCCGGCCGGTGCGCTGAAGAACCTGGAGAACCGCCCCTCGCTGGCCCTCGACGGGCGCGTTCTACCGGTCTGGGCCCTGGCCGACGTGCTGGGCCTGAGCGACACGGCGCGCAGCGGCGACGAGCTGACCCTGCTGCTGCTCAAGGTGCGCGGCGAGCCCTTCGTGCTGCTGGTCGACGAGCTGCTCGGCGACCAGGAGATCACCGTGAAGAACCTCGGCAAGCAGCTGCTGCGGGTGCGCAACCTGCTGGGCGCGACCCTGCTCGGCGACGGCCAGCTGGTGCCCATCCTGCATCCGGGCGATCTCTACCGCAGCGCCCTGAACGTCGGCGCCGGCAGCCTGCAGCGCCGCGACGGCGAGGCGCCCGGCGCCACGGCGCAACGCTTGCTGATCGCCGAGGACTCGTTCACCTCGCGCGGCCTGCTCAAGGCCATTCTCGAGGGGGCCGGTTACCAGGTCACCACCGCCAATGACGGGCTGGAGGCCTGGAACGCCCTGAAGCAGGGCGCGTTCGACCTGCTGGTGTCGGACGTGGAGATGCCGCGCGTGGACGGCTTCACCCTCACCGCGCGGATTCGCGGTGACCGTGAGCTGGCGGAACTACCCGTGGTGCTGGTGACGGCGCTGCACTCGGCCGAGGACCGCGCCCGCGGCCTCGAGGTCGGGGCCAGCGCCTACCTGGTGAAAAGCGGTTTCGAGCAGGACAGCCTGCTCGACGCGATTCGTCGTCTGATCTGATTGGGAGCTGTCATGCGCGTACTGATTGTCGACGATTCGCCGGTGCTGCGCGTGCTGCTGCGCACGGTGCTGGAAAACGCCGGCTTCGAGGTGAGCGAAGCCGACAGCGGCGAGCAGGCCTTGCGCCTGCTGGCCGGCTATCAACCGGACATCATCACCATGGATGTGCACATGCCGGGCATGGATGGCTATGAAGCCACCGCGCGGATACTGGAAAAGTACGCACTGCCGGTGGTGGTATTGACCGCCAGCGCCAACCTGTACGGTGCCGCCACGGCCATGCATGCGCTGGAAGCCGGCGCCCTGGCCGTTCTGGAGAAGCCCCGTGGGCCTGGCGCGGCGAACTTCGAGGAGCGGGTCGAGGAACTGCTGGGCACCCTGCGCAACATGGCGCAGGTCAAGATAGTGCGGCGCCCGCGCACGTTGAAGAAGGGTGCGACGGCGGAAGGCAGCCCGCTCTATGCCGGGCGCCCGCGCCTGGTGGCAATCGCTGCCTCTGCCGGTGGTCCGGTGGCCCTGAAAGAGCTGCTGTCGCGCTTGACGGCCCAGCAGCCCTGGCCGTTGCTGCTGGCGCAGCATATTGCCGTGGGCTTTCTGGGCAGTTTCCGCGACTGGCTGGTAACCGTCTGCAAGTTGCCGGTGAGCGTCGCCGAGCACGGCCAGGCGCTGCAGCCCGGCAGGCTCTACCTCGCCCCGGACGGCCAGCATATGGGAATCAGCGACGACCTGCGGGTCCGCCTGCAGCCTCGAAACAGCGAGCTGTACTGCCCATCGGCCGACCATCTGTTTCGCAGCGTCGCCCAGCGCCTCGGCAGCGAGGCTATCGGTATCCAGCTTTCCGGCATGGGCCGGGACGGTGCCGAGGGCCTGGCCGAGCTGCACCGTGCCGGCGCGCTCACCATTGCCCAGAAACCCGAAAGTGCGCTGATCGATGCCATGCCGCTGGCGGCGATCCAGTTGCACGCGGCGCGCCAGGTGCTACCGCCCGAGGCGATTGCCGCCCTGCTCAATACCATTGCCTCGCGCGGTGCTGCCTACAACGCCCTGCCGAAAGGAGAGTAACCATGTTCACGGATGCTGAAATTCTCATCGTCGAAGACAGCCCGACCCAAGCTACCGAACTGCAGTTCCTGCTCGAGGCGGCTGGCTGCCAGACCCGAATCGCGCGCAACGGCGTGGAAGCCGTGGCCTGCCTGGCCGAGCGCCTGCCGACCATCGTCATCAGCGATATCGTCATGCCGGAGATGGACGGCTATGAGCTGTGCCGCCGGCTCAAGGGCGACCCGCGCACGGCGAACATTCCGGTGATCCTGGTCACCAGCCTGGCCGACGCTCGGGACGTGGTGCACGGCCTGGCGTGCGGCGCCGACAACTTCATCGTCAAGCCTTACGACGAGAAGTTCCTGATGTCGCGCATCCGCTATTTCGTGGTCAATCTCGAGCTGCGCAACAACGAGCGGGTGCAGATGGGCATGGAGGTGATGCTGGAGGGCGAGCGTCACTTCATCACCGCCAGCCGTCAGCAGATTCTCGACCTGCTGATCTCCACCTACGAGCAGGGCGTGCGGCTCAATAATGAGCTGCGCGCCAAGCACGATGAGTTGGCCCGCAGCAACTCGCTGCTCAACTGCCTGTTTCATTTCACCAGCGGCTTGAGCGAGGCCCAGAGCGAGCGTCACGTCATCGAGGCTGCCCTGGGGCGCATCCTAGAGTTCCCCAACGCGGTCGGTGCCTGGCTGCTGCTCAGCGATGCCGGCGAACCCGGTGGTGCGGTGCGCGTGGCCGGTACGCGCGGCCGTGCCGGCAGCAGCCAGTTCAATATGGAAAGGATGACGAGCTGCGTCCAGGAGTGCCCCTGCCGGCACGCCTGGCTGAGCGACCAGCTCAGCGTGCCGAGCAATATCGCCGGCTGTCCGGCCCTGGCGCAGATGACCGGACGCAGCCATGCCAGCATCCCGCTGCAGCTCGGTGGCGAGACCATTGGCATGCTCAATGTGGTGCGCAACCAGGGCCAGCCCTGGCCGGAGGATGCCCTCATCGCACTGGCCTCCATCGGTCGCCAGTTGGCCATGGCTCTGGGACGCGGGCGTCTGTTCGAGAGCCTGGAGCATCTGGTGGAGCAGCGCACCCGGGCACTGGCGCAGAGCGAGGCGCTGCTGCGCAAAATTCTCGACAACTTGCCGATCGGTGTGTCGGTGGCCGACAGTCAGGGCCGCCTGATTCTCAGCAACCCGGAGAACGGCCTGATCTGGGCCGGCCAGCAGCCGGCGGAATTGGCCGACTATGCACGCTACCAGGGCACCTGGGCCGAGCATGGCGAGCCGGTGCAGCTGGGCGACTGGCCCCTGGCCCGGGCCGTGCGTGAGGGCCAGACACTGCGCAACCAGGCGATCGATATCCGCGCGCCCGACGGCAGCCACAAGTCCACCCTCAGTTCGGCCGTGCCCTATCTGGACGAGCAGGGTGTGGTGCAGGGCGCCATCGCGGTGATCCAGGATATCAGCGAACAGCGTCAGCGCGACCTGGAGATTCGCATCCGCACTCAGGGGCTCGAGGCCAGCGTCAACGCAGTAGTCATCACCGACAACCAGCGCGAGGATCAGCCGATTGTCTACGTCAACCCGGCTTTCGAGCGCCTCACCGGCTACAGCAGCGAGGAGGTGCTCGGACGTAATTGCCGCTTCCTGCAGGGCACGGATCGCGAGCAGCCGGAGCTGGAGATGATCCGTCGCGCCTTGGGTGCACAGGAGGAGGGCTGGGCGGTATTACGCAACTACCGCAAGGACGGCTCCGTCTTCTGGAACAAGTTCAGCCTCGCTCCGGTGGTGAATGATCGCGGCAAGGTCAGCCATTTCGTCGGCTACTTGAATGACATCACCGAGGCCAAGCGCTATCAGGAAGAGTTGGAGCACCAGGCCAACCACGATGGCCTGACCGGCTTGCCCAACCGCAACCTGCTCAACGACCGCATCCGGCAGGCCATCGCGTTTGCGGGTCGCAAGCAGGGACGCTTTACCCTGGCCTTTATCGACCTGGACCACTTCAAGGTGGTCAACGACAGCCTCGGCCACAACGCCGGCGACCAGTTGTTGGTGCAGATGGCGGCGCGACTGCAGGCCTGCGTCCGGGAGACCGACACCGTGGCGCGCCTCGGCGGCGACGAGTTCGTCATCCTGCTGGCCGATGGCGGGCAGATCAACCAGAGCATCGACAGCCTGGAACGCCTCAAACAAAGCCTTGCCGAACCGCTGATGCTCGACGGCCAGGAGGTGGTGGTCGGTTGCAGCATCGGCTTCTGCTGCTTCCCCGAGGACGGCGAGGATCTCGACACCCTGTTGCGCCATGCCGATACCGCCATGTACCAGGCCAAGCATCAGGGCAGGAACCGCATCTGCGCCTTCACCCCGCGGATGAACGAGCAGATGCAGCGCCGCCTGCTGCTTGAGCGCGAGATCCGTCAGGCCCTGCAGTACAACGAGTTCCAGGTGGTCTACCAGCCGCAGCTGGATCTGCACAACGGGCGCTTGTGTGGTTTCGAGGCATTGGTGCGCTGGAGTCATGATGGCAAGACGGTGATGCCCGGTGAGTTCATCCCCTTGGCCGAGGAAACCGGGCTGATTGTCGACATCGATTTCCAGGTCTTCGATGTCGTCTGCCGGCAGCTGCAGCAGTGGAAGTACCTGCTGCTCAACGGCAGTATCGCGGTGAACTTCTCCGCCATCAGCTTCATGGCGCCCGACTTCGTCGAGCGCATCCAGGCCATCCTGCGCCAGCATGAGGTGGCGCCATCGCTGGTCAAGCTGGAAGTCACCGAGTCCATGCTGATGGCCAACGCCGATGAGGTGCTGGCCCGCATGCGCACTCTGATCGGCCTGGGAATTCGTTTCGCGATCGACGATTTCGGCACCGGTTACTCATCGCTGGGCTACCTCAAGCGTTTCCCCTTCAGCGAACTGAAGATCGACCGCAGCTTCGTCACCGACGTGCACCTGGACCCGGACAGCGCGTCCCTGGCGCGCTCGATGATCTCCATCGGCCACAACCTGGGCATCAAGGTGATCGCCGAGGGCGTGGAAAACGCCGAGCAACTGGGCTTTCTGCGCGCCGCCGGCTGTGACGAGTTGCAGGGCTATTACTACTCGCCACCGTTGCCGCCAGAGACCTGCCTGCAGTTCCTCGGCGAAAGCAGCGAGTTGGAACTGCCATCCATCCTGGCCGATGACGATCAGCACTATCTGCTGCTGATAGACGATGAGCCTGGGGTCATCCGGGCTCTGCAGCGTGAACTGCGCCAAGAGAACTACCGGATATTGGTGGCTCGGAACAGCGTGGAAGCGCTGAATCTGTTGGCGACCCATCCGGTGGATGTGGTGCTGACCGACCTGCGCCTGCCGGACATGAGCGGGGTGGAAATCCTGCGGCGCATCAGGATCCTTTATCCGGAAATCATCCGCATGGTGCTCAGCGGCTCCACCGAAGTGCGCAGTATCCTCAAGGCCATCAACGAAGGCGTCATCTACCGCTTCATCACCAAGCCCTGGGAAGCCGATGACCTGCGCAGCCAACTGCGCGAGGCCTTCGCCCATCGACAGTTGGTGCAGGAGCATCAGCGTATGCGTCAGCGCTTGCTGTGCGGGTGAAGCCTGCGCGTTCTCCATCTAACAGTGAGTGGCCATTGTCATGGCCGCATGGCCAGGCCATGTCCCCTCGGTTTTGATGGTGGCACGCGTTGACACCTGGCGCCGGGCTGAGCCGGCTTACGACTTGAAGCGGCCTTCCAGACGATGCCGTGAGCCGGGGTGGAGCAGGCGGGCCGTCGATACTGCCCGTTGCCCCGACCAGGTTCGCCGACGAATCAGCAGGCAGGGTTCGTGCTCGTCGACTTGCAGCAGGCGACACTCTTCCGGCTCGGCGAGTATCGCCTCGACCACGTGCTCGCCCTCGGTCAGTGGCGCCACTTTCGACAGGTAGGCGTAAGGGGTGAGCTGGGTGAAGTCCTGCTTGAGGTAGTCGGGCGCCAGCAGGGCGTTGACGTAGCGGTCCTCGAGCTGGATCGGCAGGTCATTCTCGTAGTGCACGATGATCGAGTGAAAGACTTCCTGGCCTTCGCGCAGCTCCAGGGCCTGGGCGGTCTCGTGGCTGGCGGGCTCCTGGTCCAGGCTGACCAGCCGGCTGTGGTAGCGGTTGCCGCGCGCCGCAATCTCGTCGGCTATGTTGTTCACGGCAAACAGCGCCGAGTGACCCTTCGGCTCGGCGACGAAGGTGCCCACGCCCTGCATGCGGGTGAGCAAGCCGTCGTTGGTCAGTTCGCGCAGCGCGCGGTTGATGGTCATGCGACTGAATCCAAGCTCCTCGACCAGCTCGCTTTCCGATGGCACCCGGTGGTGCGGAGGCCAGGTGCCGCTCTTGATCTGCTGGATGATCAGTTGCTTGACCTGGGCGTAGAGCGGTGCCGGAGCATCGCTGAGCTGGGAGGCCAGGGTGGCAGGCTTGGATTCGATGTTTGCCATGTAACGTTCCTTGCTGTTCGGAGCCGTCGTTTACAGTAGTCGCTAAGGTCTGTATATGTATATACAAATAAAGGCCAGTACTTAGGACGATCATTATGCCTGCATTTTTCGCCCCTCGCGCATTGCTTGTCGAAGGCTGGGCGCAGAACGTGCGCCTCGATGTCGACGCCGGCGGTTGCCTGGAACGCATCACTATCAATGGTTCGGACGAGGGCGCGCAGCGGCTCGCCGGCCCGGTGCTGCCAGGCATGCCGAATCTGCACTCCCATGCCTTCCAGCGGGCGATGGCCGGTTTGGCCGAGGTGGCGGCGAATCCGAATGACAGCTTCTGGACCTGGCGTGACCTGATGTACCGGTTGGTCGAGCGCCTGGACCCGGAGCAGTTCGAGGTCATCGCCCGGCAGCTGTATATCGAGATGCTCAAGTGCGGCTATACCAGCGTGGCCGAATTCCACTATGTGCACCATGACGGCCGCGGTCAGGCCTATGCCGATCCGGCGGAGCTGGCCCTGCGCATCAGTAAGGCGGCGCGCGACGCCGGCATCGGCCTGACGTTGCTGCCCGTGCTCTACTCCCATGCCGGCTTTGGCGGGCAGGCGCCGAGTGACGCGCAGCGGCGCTTCATTCACAGCACCGACAGCTACCTCAGCCTGATCGAGCGTCTGCGTCCCGAACTGGACGGGCAGCCCTCGCAACACTTGGGCCTGTGTTTCCACTCGCTGCGTGCGGTGACCCCGGAGCAGATCGCCGCTGTGCTCGGTGCTGACAAGGGCGCCTGCCCGATTCATATCCATATCGCCGAGCAGCAGAAAGAGGTCAGCGACTGTTTGGCCTGGAGTGGCCGCCGACCGTTGCAGTGGCTTTTCGAGCACGTTTCGGTGGATCAGCGCTGGTGCCTGGTGCACGCCACCCATGCCGATGCGCAGGAGGTCGGCAGCATGGCCCGCAGCGGGGCGGTCGCGGGCCTGTGCCTGACGACGGAAGCGAACCTGGGCGATGGCATCTTTCCGGCGGTGGACTACCTCGCCCAGGGCGGGCGGCTGGGCATCGGTTCGGACAGCCATGTCTCGGTGAGCGTGGCCGAGGAGTTGCGTTGGCTCGAGTACGGCCAGCGGCTGCGCGACCAGAAGCGCAACCGCATCTATCGCGGCGACCAGCCGATGATCGGCCGCAGCCTGTTCGATGCCGCCACTGGCGGCGGCGCCCAGGCGCTCGGCCAGCCGGTCGGCGCGCTGGCGGTCGGCAAGCGCGCCGACCTGCTGGTGCTCGACGGCGATGACCCGTACATCGCCACGGCCGAGGGGGATGGGATTCTCAATCGCTGGCTGTTTGCCGGCGGCGATCGGCAGGTGCGTGATGTGCTGGTCGCCGGGCGCTGGGTGATCCGCGAGGGTCGCCATGCCGCTCAGGAGTCGACCCAGCAGGCCTTTGCCCAGGTGCTTCGCCAGATGGCCTGATGCCCAGGGCTGATGTTCCAGCGCAGCGCCGGGCAGTGCTTGCGCGGCGTTGCGGCTCCTGTGTGCAGTGGACTGGTGAGTGAATCGCGCATTGCGCCGCGGGTGCTATCACCCGTCGGGTTGTCCGGGAGAGGGCGCTGCTCAGGGCCTGCCGCCGCCCGAGGCGTTCGCGGCGGGGCGCCAAAGCATACGAGAAGAATGTGCTGTCCGCTCAGGTGTCGAGGTCCGGAGAAAGCACTTGATATGAGTTGTATATACATGCTTACATATCGACATGCCTTGCTGTGAGGCCCGAGTGTGCCCAGGCGGGCGGCACTATTTACTGGAGGATTTCTTGTGAGCAATTCGAGCCGTTTTCGTGATGTCGAAATCCGCGCGCCGCGCGGCACTCAGCTGAACGCCAAGAGCTGGTTGACCGAGGCGCCGCTGCGCATGCTGATGAACAATCTCGATCCGGAAGTGGCGGAGAACCCCAAGGAGCTGGTGGTGTACGGCGGCATCGGCCGCGCCGCGCGCAACTGGGAGTGCTTCGACGCCATCGTCGAGTCGCTCAAACAGCTGAACGACGACGAGACCCTGCTGGTGCAGTCGGGCAAGCCGGTCGGCGTGTTCAAGACCCACAGCAATGCGCCGCGGGTGCTGATCGCCAACTCCAACCTGGTGCCGCACTGGGCCACCTGGGAGCACTTCAACGAACTGGACGCCAAGGGCCTGGCCATGTACGGCCAGATGACCGCTGGCTCCTGGATCTACATCGGCAGCCAGGGCATCGTCCAGGGCACCTACGAGACCTTCGTCGAGGCCGGTCGCCAGCACTACGGCGGCGACCTCAAGGGCCGCTGGGTGCTCACCGCCGGTCTCGGCGGCATGGGTGGCGCCCAGCCGCTGGCCGCGACCCTGGCCGGCGCCTGCTCGCTGAACATCGAGTGCCAGCAGAGCCGCATCGACTTCCGCCTGAAGACCCGCTACGTCGATGAGCAGGCCCAGGACCTGGACGACGCCCTGGCACGCCTCGACAAGTATTGCGCCGAGGGCAAGGCCATCTCCATCGCCCTGTGCGGCAACGCCGCCGAGATTCTTCCGGAACTGGTCAAGCGCGGCGTGCGGCCGGACATGGTCACCGACCAGACCAGCGCCCACGATCCGCTCAACGGCTACCTGCCGCTCGGCTGGACCTGGGAGCAGTACCGCGAGCGCGCCCAGAGCGAGCCGGCCGCGGTGGTCAAGGCGGCCAAGCAATCGATGGCCGTGCACGTGCAGGCCATGCTGGACTTCCAGAAGCAGGGCGTGCCGACCTTCGACTACGGCAACAACATCCGCCAGATGGCGCTGGAGGAGGGCGTCGAGCATGCCTTCGACTTCCCCGGCTTCGTCCCGGCCTATATCCGCCCGCTGTTCTGCCGCGGCATCGGCCCGTTCCGCTGGGCGGCCCTGTCGGGCGATGCGCAGGACATCTACAAGACCGACGCCAAGGTCAAGGAACTGATCCCGGACGATGCCCACCTGCACCACTGGCTGGACATGGCCCGCGAGCGCATCAGCTTCCAGGGCCTGCCGGCGCGCATCTGCTGGGTCGGCCTGGGCCAGCGCGCCAAGCTTGGTCTGGCCTTCAACGAGATGGTCCGCAGCGGCGAGCTGAGCGCACCGGTGGTGATCGGCCGCGACCACCTGGACTCCGGTTCGGTGGCCAGCCCCAACCGCGAGACCGAGTCGATGCGGGACGGCTCCGACGCCGTCTCCGACTGGCCGCTGCTCAACGCCTTGCTGAACACCGCCAGCGGCGCCACCTGGGTCTCGCTGCACCATGGCGGCGGCGTCGGCATGGGCTTCTCCCAGCATTCCGGCGTGGTGATCGTCTGTGACGGCAGCGACGAGGCGGCCGAGCGCATCGCCCGCGTGCTGCACAACGACCCGGCCACCGGGGTGATGCGTCACGCCGATGCCGGCTATCCGATCGCCATCGACTGCGCCCGTGAACAGGGCCTCAATCTGCCAATGATTACCCCGGTAAAAGGAGCCTGAACATGAGCGCCCTGAACATTCTGCCCGGCCAGCTGACCCTGGCCCAGTTGCGCCAGGTCCACCAGGGTCCGGTGACCGTCAGCCTGGACGCGAGCGCCAGTGAGGCCATCGAGGCCAGCGTCGCCTGCGTCGAGCAGGTGCTGGCCGAGAAACGCACCGTCTATGGCATCAACACCGGTTTCGGTCTGCTGGCGTCGACCCGCATCGCCAGCGAGGACCTGGAGAACCTGCAGCGCTCGCTGGTGCTGAGTCACGCCGCCGGCGTCGGCCAGCCCATCGACGACGCCCTGGTGCGGCTGATCATGGTGCTCAAGGTCAACAGCCTGGCCCGTGGCTTCTCCGGCATCCGCCGGGTGGTGATCGATGCGCTGATCGCCCTGATCAACGCCGAGGTCTACCCGCATATCCCGCTCAAGGGCTCGGTCGGCGCCTCCGGCGACCTGGCGCCCCTGGCGCACATGTCCCTGGTGCTGCTCGGTGAGGGCAAGGCGCGCTACCAGGGCGAATGGCTGCCGGCCACCGAGGCCCTGGCGGTCGCCGGCCTGGAGCCGCTGACCCTGGCGGCCAAGGAAGGGCTGGCGCTGCTCAACGGCACCCAGGCCTCCACCGCCTACGCCCTGCGCGGGCTGTTCGAGGCCGAGGACCTGTTCGCCGCGGCGCTGGTCTGCGGCGGCCTCAGCGTCGAGTCGATGCTGGGCTCGCGCTCACCCTTCGATGCGCGTATCCATGCGGCCCGCGGCCAGCGCGGCCAGATCGACGCGGCCGCGGCCTATCGCGACCTGCTCACGCCGAGCACCGAGATCTCCCAGTCCCACGCCCAGTGCGACAAGGTGCAGGATCCCTATTCGCTGCGCTGCCAGCCCCAGGTGATGGGCGCCTGCCTGACGCAGATCCGCCAGGCCGCCGAGGTGCTCGCCACCGAGGCCAACGCGGTGTCCGACAACCCGCTGGTGTTCGCCGCCGAAGGGGACATCATCTCCGGTGGCAACTTCCACGCCGAGCCGGTGGCCATGGCCGCCGACAACCTGGCCCTGGCCATCGCAGAGATCGGCTCGCTGTCCGAGCGGCGCATCTCGTTGATGATGGACAAGCACATGTCGCAGCTGCCGCCGTTCCTGGTGGCCAATGGCGGGGTCAACTCCGGGTTCATGATCGCCCAGGTCACCGCCGCGGCGCTGGCCAGCGAGAACAAGGCGCTGTCCCATCCGCACAGCGTCGACAGCCTGCCGACCTCGGCCAACCAGGAAGACCATGTGTCCATGGCTCCGGCCGCCGGCAAGCGCCTGTGGGAAATGGCCGACAACGTGCGCGGCATCCTCGCCGTGGAGTGTCTGGGTGCCTGCCAGGGCCTGGATTTCCGCGAAGGCCTCAAGAGCTCGGCGAAGCTGGAGCAGGCGCGCCATGTCCTGCGCGAGCGGGTGCCACACTACAAGGAAGACCGCTTCTTCGCCCCGGACATCGAGGCGGCCAGCGAGCTGTTGGCGTCTCGCTGCCTGACTGCGCTGGTGCCGGCGAAGCTGCTGCCCAGCCAGTGAGCCGCGACGCAGGGTGCGCGCCTGTCCCGGTGTGCACCCTGCGTCCGCGCTTGGGTTTCGTCGAGTGGGGCGGCCGCGAGGCGGCTCCAGGCTCGATCCTCTCATTGCCGGCGCTCGATCCACCGGAGCGGCGCCGGCCCGGAACTTAGCGAGGAGCCAATCGCCATGCTTCGTCTGTGGTTCAACTGCCACGCCGCCACCATGGCCGGCGGCAATTACTCGATCATCGAGGATGCGGCGCTGGTCACCCGTGGCGCCCTGATCGAGTGGATCGGCCCGCATGCCCAGTTGCCGGCCGCTGACTACGCCGAGCGCATCGACCTGGGCGGCAAATGGCTGACCCCGGGGCTGATCGACTGCCACACCCACCTGGTGTTCGGTGGTGATCGCAGCGCCGAATTCGAGCAGCGTCTGCAGGGCATCAGCTATGCCGAGATCGCCGCCGCCGGCGGGGGTATCGCCAGCACCGTGCGCGCGACCCGCGCCGCCAGCGAAGATGAGTTGCTGGAGGCCGCGACGCAGCGCCTGCGCGGCCTGCTGCGTGAAGGCGTGACCACGGTGGAGATCAAGTCCGGCTACGGCCTCGACCTGGCCAGCGAGGGCAAGATGCTGCGGGTCGCCCGCCGCCTCGGCGAGCGCCTGCCGGTTACGGTCAAGGCCACCTGCCTGGCGGCCCATGCGCTGCCGCCGGAATTCGCCGGCCGCGCCGACGACTACATCGAGCTGGTCTGCAGCGAGATGCTGCCGGCCCTGGCGGCGGAAGGGCTGGTCGATGCGGTCGACGCGTTCTGCGAGCACCTGGCCTTCTCGCCGGCGCAGGTCGAGCGGGTGTTCCAATGCGCCCAGGAGCTGGGTCTGCCGGTCAAGCTGCATGCCGAGCAGCTGTCTTCGCTGCACGGCTCGAGCCTGGCGGCCCGCTATGGCGCGCTGTCGGCCGATCACCTGGAGTTCATGGACGAGTCCGACGCCCGGGCCATGGCTGCCGCCGGCAGCGTGGCGGTGCTGCTGCCCGGCGCCTTCTACTTCCTGCGCGAGACTCAACTGCCGCCGCTGCAGGCACTGCGCGAGCAAGGCGTGGCCATGGCGATCGCCAGCGACCTCAACCCCGGCACCTCGCCGGCGCTGTCGCTGCGGCTGATGATGAACATGGCCTGCACCCTGTTCCGCATGACCCCGGAAGAGGCCCTGGCCGGCGTCACCCTGCATGCCGGCAAGGCGCTGGGGCTGGCCGACAGCCATGGCAGCCTGGAGGTCGGCAAGTTCGCCGATTTCGTCGCCTGGGATATCGAGCGGCCGGCCGAGCTGGCCTATTGGCTGGGTGGCGAGCTGGATAAACGGGTGATTCGCCATGCCGAGGAAGTGACCGATGTCCTATAGCAATGATGCTTTCGAGTTCAGTCCCGGCCGGGTGCCGCTGCTGATCAGCATGCCCCACGCCGGCCTGCGCCTGACCCCGGCGGTCGAGGCGGGCCTGGTCGAGCAGGCCCGCGGCCTGCCGGACACCGACTGGCATATCCCGCGGCTCTATGACTTCGCCGCCGAGCTGGGTGCCAGCACCCTGGCCGCCGGCTACTCGCGCTACGTGGTCGACCTCAACCGCCCGGCGGACGACAAGCCCCTGTACGCCAGCGCGACCACCGGGCTGTTCCCCGCGACCCTGTTCGATGGCGCCCCCTTGTTCCGCGACGGCCTAGAGCCGTCAGGCGCGGAGCGGGCCTGTTACCTGGAGGAAATCTGGGCGCCGTACCATCGCACCCTGGCGGCCGAGCTGGCGCGCCTGCGCAGCGAGTTCGGCTACGCGTTGCTGTTCGATGCCCACTCGATCGCCTCCCGGGTGCCGCGCCTGTTCGATGGCCGCCTGCCGGACTTCAACCTGGGCAGCAACGACGGCGCCAGTTGCTCCCCGCAGTTGGCGGGCCAACTGCAGCAGGTCTGCGCCGCTGCGGAAGGCTACAGCCAGGTGCTCAACGGACGCTTCAAGGGCGGCTACATCACCCGCCACTACGGCAGCCCGGCCGACGATATCCACGCCATCCAGCTGGAGCTGGCGCAGTGCACCTATATGGATGAGGCGCCGCCCTACGGCTACCGAACCGACCTGGCCGAACCCGTGCGTGTGGTGCTGCGCCGGTTGCTTGAGGCCCTGCTGCACTGGGGCAAGACGCACTAAGGGTATTAGGTATCAAGGAGCGTGCCGAGACCTGTCTCCTGGCACCGCGGTCTCGCCTGCCGCGGCGTGTTTTTTTTGGAAGGAGGACTGCGTCACGCAAGTACGCTGGGGCGGGTTTGACGTTGCAAGCCTCAGCGGCGGCTGAGTTCGATCAGGCAGCATCGGGCGTCTGCGTGGCCTTCGAGGCGCAGTTCGGCGATCCCTGCCGGGCGTTCGATCTGCAGGCAGTCATGGTGTTCCAGGCTGCCGCACGCCGCGCCATCGAGCCGGGCGTCCATCTCGCCACCGGCCGCGAACAGCAGCAGGGTCGTGGCACTGGTATGGATCCGCTGCGCGCTGCCCATGGGCAGCCATTGCAGGCGTGCGCTGAGGCGCGCTGGTGAGTAGATCAGGTTGAAGTCGCGAATGGCGCCCTGCAGCAGATGGCAATGCACGTGGCTGTCCCCTGAGAAGGCAAAGGGCTCGAACGCCAGCAGCGGGGCAGAGGGCAGGCCGTCCACCTCCAGGCGCATGCCTGCGCCTTCCAGCACGCTGATGACTCGCTGGTAGCCGCTGAACGACGAGAAGCCGTTGGATTCACCGATATCGGCAATGGACAGGCGCCAGCCAAAGCCATCCAGCCCCTCGCCGCCGTCGCGCGCCACCTCGAGCGTGGAGCCCAGGCCGTTCTTCCAGGGCGTGGATACATAGGTGGAGGCTCGATAGAGCTGCGTGCGGTTCATGGACTTACGGATTCCTCTGTGTGGGCGGGTGGCTTCGCTGTAGTGGAATGAATGAGAAGGTCGCCGAGTGCAACTGCGTTGGGCGGGGCGCTCGGTATGCCGGGGCTGAAATGCTCGCCATCCGGTCCGCAGCAGGCGCGGATGTCCGGATTTTATATAGATATTTATATGTATATACAAGTGGCGGGTGCGGGTTTGTGATCCGTGATTGGCAGGCTTTCCAATTGGAGGCATTGACGGTCGGGCTGGCCATTACATGCGCGATCAGCGGGCCGCTACAGTCGAGTTCCAGCCTGGGCCTTGATTGAAAAATCAATGCTAAGTTATTGATTCCGCTGTGGTAGAGTGCGCCCTTCGCTGATGCCCTTGGAGACACCCTTCTCTTTGAGATCAGTAGGTTAGGCGCTGCTAGCCGTCACCCTGAGAGGGTGGGGCGTTGCTTCGAAAGCAATTGCGCCTGACAAATTCGCTAGAAAGGTCGCTGATGCGACCCTTTTTTATTGGGCGGCTTGCCAGTCAGGTGGCTTTCTGGAAGCATCCCGTTTTTGTTCGTTATTGCATTGACCTCCAGTGACTCTGGTTCGGTTTCGGTTGGCTCGCGAGCTCCTGTCACTGTAAGGCAGGCATACCGCCGGATCGCTTACTGGCTCATCCCAACCCATGTGGCCTTTGGTAGAGGTCACCACTAGGAGAGGAGGCGCCATGCCAACCATTACTCTTCCCGACGGCAGTCAGCGTTCGTTCGATCACCCGGTCACCGTGGCCGAGGTGGCGCAATCCATTGGCGCGGGCCTGGCCAAGGCCACCGTGGCCGGCAAGGTCAATGGCAAGCTGGTCGATGCCTGCGATCCGATCACTGCCGACGCGACCCTGCAGATCATCACGCCTAAGGATGAAGAGGGCCTGGAGATCATTCGGCACTCCTGTGCCCACCTGATCGGTCATGCGGTCAAGCAGTTGTTTCCCACGGCCAAGATGGTCATCGGCCCGGTCATTGACGAAGGCTTCTACTACGACATCGCCTACGAGCGCCCCTTTACGCCGGATGACGTGGCCGCCATCGAGCAGCGCATGCAGCAGCTGATCGAGAAGGACTATGACGTCATCAAGAAGGTCACTCCGCGCGCCGAGGTCATCGAGGTCTTCCAGTCCCGCGGCGAGGACTACAAGCTGCGCCTGGTCGAGGACATGCCGGACGAGCAGGCCATGGGCCTGTATTACCACGAAGAATACGTCGACATGTGCCGTGGCCCGCACGTGCCGAATACCCGCTTTCTCAAGTCCTTCAAGCTGACCAAGCTGTCCGGTGCCTACTGGCGCGGCGATGCCAAGAACGAACAGCTGCAGCGCGTCTACGGCACCGCCTGGGCGGACAAGAAGCAGCTGGCGGCCTATATCCAGCGCATCGAGGAGGCCGAAAAGCGCGATCATCGCAAGATCGGCAAGCGTCTGAACCTGTTCCATACCCAGGAAGAGGCGCCGGGCATGGTGTTCTGGCACCCGAACGGCTGGACCCTGTACCAGGTGCTCGAGCAGTACATGCGCAAGGTGCAGCGTGAGCATGGCTATCTGGAGATCAAGACGCCGCAGGTGGTCGATCGCTCCCTGTGGGAGAAGTCCGGGCACTGGGCCAACTACGCCGAGAACATGTTCACCACCGAGTCGGAAAGTCGCGATTACGCGATCAAGCCGATGAACTGCCCGTGCCACGTGCAGGTGTTCAACCAGGGCTTGAAGAGCTACCGCGAGCTGCCGATGCGTCTGGCCGAGTTCGGTGCCTGTCACCGTAACGAGCCGTCCGGCGCCTTGCACGGCATCATGCGCGTGCGCGGCTTCACCCAGGACGATGCGCACATCTTCTGCACCGAAGAGCAGATGCAGGCGGAGTCGGCGGACTTCATCAAGCTGACCCAGGCGGTCTATGCCGATTTCGGTTTCTCGGACATCCAGCTCAAGCTGTCGACCCGTCCGGAAAAGCGCGTGGGCTCCGATGAATTGTGGGACCGTGCCGAGGCCGCGCTGGCCGCTGCATTGGAGAGCGCCGGCCTGCCTTATGATCTGCAGCCGGGCGAGGGGGCCTTCTACGGGCCGAAGATCGAATTCTCGCTGAAGGACTGTCTCGGCCGGGTCTGGCAGTGTGGTACCCTGCAGCTCGATTTCAACCTGCCAGTCCGTTTGGGGGCAGAGTTCGTCAGCGAGGACAACAGCCGCAAGCATCCGGTGATGCTGCACCGTGCCATTCTCGGTTCGTTCGAGCGCTTCATCGGCATTCTGATCGAGCACTACGAAGGTGCGTTCCCGGCTTGGCTGGCGCCGACCCAGGCGGTGGTGATGAATATCACCGACAAGCAGGCCGAATTTGCCCTCGATGTCGAAAAAACTCTGGCTCAAAGCGGTTTTCGTGCCAAGTCCGACTTGAGAAACGAAAAAATCGGCTTTAAAATCCGCGAGCATACTTTGCTCAAGGTTCCCTATCTCTTGGTTATTGGAGATCGGGAGGTTGAGACGCAAACTGTCGCCGTGCGTACCCGTGAAGGTGCTGACCTGGGCTCCATGCCCGTCGCCCAATTCGCTGATTTCCTCGCGCAGGCGGTTTCCCGGCGTGGTCGCCAAGATTTGGAGTAATCATTATTAAGCGTGAAATGAGACAAGATAAACGAACTGCACCGAAGGCCCCGATCAACGAGAATATCTCGGCACGCGAGGTTCGGTTAATTGGCGCTGAGGGCGAGCAGATTGGCATCGTCTCTATTGATGAAGCGCTTCGCGTGGCTGAAGAAGCCAAGCTGGATCTGGTAGAAATTTCTGCCGACGCCGTACCTCCGGTTTGCCGGATCATGGACTACGGCAAGCACCTGTTCGAAAAGAAGAAGCAGGTCGCGGCGGCGAAGAAGAATCAGAAGCAAGTCCAGATCAAAGAAATCAAGTTTCGTCCAGGGACGGAGGAAGGGGATTACCAGGTAAAACTACGCAACCTGGTACGTTTCCTTAGTGAGGGGGACAGGGCCAAGGTATCCTTGCGATTCCGTGGCCGTGAGATGGCCCATCAGGAGCTGGGCATGGAGTTGTTGAAGCGGGTCGAAAACGACCTCGCCGAATACGGCTCGGTTGAACAGCATCCGAAGATGGAAGGACGCCAGCTGATCATGGTCATCGCCCCCAAAAAGAAGAAGTAACCACCAGGGCACGGCAGGCCTTGCGGTTATGTTTATCCACTGAATGCGGAGTATCCGAACATGCCAAAGATGAAAACCAAGAGCGGTGCAGCGAAGCGTTTTTTGAAAACCGCTTCCGGCTTCAAGCACAAGCACGCTTTCAAGAGCCACATCCTGACCAAAATGTCCACCAAGCGTAAGCGTCAACTGCGCGGTAGCAGCTTGCTGCACCCGTCTGACGTGGCAAAGGTGGAGCGCATGCTGCGCGTTCGTTAATTCGGTCAAGGTTTAGAGGAAATTACTCATGGCTCGTGTAAAGCGCGGCGTTATCGCTCGTAAGCGTCACAAAAAAATTCTGAAACTCGCTAAAGGCTACTACGGTGCGCGCTCGCGCGTATTCCGCGTCGCCAAGCAGGCAGTGATCAAGGCAGGCCAGTACGCCTACCGCGACCGCCGTCAGCGCAAGCGTCAGTTCCGTGCCCTGTGGATCGCTCGTATCAACGCTGGTGCGCGTGTCAACGGTCTGTCCTACAGCCGTCTGATCGCTGGCCTGAAAAAAGCGTCCATCGAGATCGACCGTAAGGTTCTGGCTGATCTGGCAGTGAACGAAAAAGCGGCGTTTGCTGCGATTGTCGAGAAAGCGAAAGCCGTACTGGCTTAAGTCCCCGACAATCACCGGGCTCGCCCGGTGCTAAACGTCACCAATAGGGGAAGAGCCTTCAAGCTCTTCCCCTATTTCGTATCTGGAGTCTGTAAATGGAAAATCTGGATGTGCTGGTCTCGCAAGCGCTTGAGGCCGTTAGCCACACCGACGATGTGAGCGCCCTGGAGCAGTTGCGGGTTCACTATCTGGGCAAGAAGGGCGAGCTGACTCAGGTGATGAAGACCCTGGGCAATCTGTCGGCGGAAGAGCGTCCGCAAGCCGGCGCGCTGATCAACGCGGCCAAGGACAAGGTCCAGGACGCGCTGAACACCCGCAAGACGGCGCTCGAGCAAGCCGCACTGGGCGCCAAGCTCGCCGCCGAACGCATCGACGTGACCTTGCCGGGCCGCGGCCAGGCCTCCGGTGGTCTGCATCCGGTTACCCGGACTCTGGAGAGGGTCGAGCAGTTTTTCACCCGGATAGGCTACGGCATCGCCGAAGGCCCCGAAGTGGAAAACGACTATCACAACTTCGAGGCGCTCAATATCCCCGGCCATCATCCGGCGCGGGCGATGCATGACACCTTCTATTTCAACGCGAACATGTTGCTGCGCACCCACACCTCGCCGGTGCAGGTGCGCACCATGGAGTCGCAGCAGCCGCCGATCCGCATTGTCTGCCCTGGCCGCGTGTATCGCTGCGACTCGGATATCACCCACTCGCCGATGTTCCACCAGGTCGAGGGGCTGCTGGTCGACGAAGGCGTCAGCTTCGCCGACCTCAAGGGCACTATCGAAGAGTTTCTTCGAGTGTTCTTCGAAAAGCCGCTGGGCGTGCGCTTCCGTCCTTCCTTCTTTCCCTTCACCGAGCCTTCGGCGGAAGTCGATATGCAGTGCGTGATGTGCAGCGGCAAAGGCTGCCGCGTGTGCAAGCAGACCGGCTGGCTGGAAGTGATGGGCTGCGGCATGGTCCATCCGAACGTGCTGCGCATGTCCGGCATCGATCCCGAGAAGTACCAGGGCTTCGCCTTTGGCATGGGCGTAGAACGCCTCGCCATGCTGCGCTACGGCGTCAACGACTTGCGCCTGTTCTTCGATAACGACCTGCGATTCCTGGCGCAATTTCGCTAGAGCCGCACGACCGTAACCGAATTGTTTTAGGAGAGCAGGATGAAATTCAGTGAACAATGGCTGCGTACCTGGGTAAACCCACAGGTTTCACGCGATGAGCTGGTCGCGCGCCTTTCGATGGCCGGTCTCGAGGTCGACAGCGTAACGCCGGCCGCCGGTGCATTCAGTGGCATCGTGGTGGGCGAGGTGCTGGCCACCGAGCAGCATCCAGATGCCGACAAGCTGCGCGTGTGCCAGGTGAGCAATGGCGCGGAAACCTTTCAGGTCGTGTGTGGCGCGCCGAACGTGCGCCCGGGCCTGAAGATTCCCTTCGCCATGATCGGGGCAGAGCTGCCTGGCGACTTCAAGATCAAGAAGGCCAAGCTGCGCGGCGTCGAGTCCAACGGCATGCTCTGTTCGGCGTCCGAGCTGCAGATCAGCGATGACAACGACGGCCTGATGGAGCTGCCGGGCGATGCGCCGGTCGGCCAGGATATTCGGACCTATCTGTCGCTCGATGATGCGAGCATTGAGGTCGACCTGACCCCCAACCGCGGCGACTGCCTGTCCCTGGCCGGTCTGGCTCGTGAGGTCAGCGCCCTGTACGGGGCGCCGGTCACGCGTCCGGCGATCAATGCCGTCGCGCCGAGTCATGATGAAGTGCGTCCGGTCGAGGTGCTGGCCACCCAGGCCTGTCCGCGTTACCTGGGGCGCGTGCTGCGCAATGTCGACCTGTCCCGGCCGACGCCGCTGTGGATGGTCGAGCGTCTACGCCGCGCCGACGTGCGCAGCATCGATGCGGCTGTCGACGTCACCAACTATGTGATGCTCGAGCTCGGCCAGCCGATGCACGCCTTCGACCTGGCGGAAATCAATGACGGCATTCGCGTGCGCATGGCCGAGGAGGGCGAGAAACTGGTCCTGCTCGACGGCCAGGAAGTCAGCCTGCGGGCCGATACACTGGTTATCGCCGACCACCAGCGGGCTCTGGCGATCGCCGGCGTGATGGGCGGCGAGCACAGTGGTGTCAGCGCAAAGACCCGCGACCTGTTCCTCGAAAGCGCCTTCTTCGACACCATCGCCATTGCCGGCAAGGCACGCTCCTATGGTCTGCACACTGATTCCTCGCACCGTTTCGAGCGCGGTGTGGACTCTCGACTGGCGCGCGAGGCCATGGAGCGGGCAACTGCCTTGCTGCTGGAAGTCGTCGGTGGCGAGCCTGGGCCGATCATCGAGGTGGTCGATTCGGCACAACTGCCGAGCGTGGAGCCGATCACCCTGCGCGCCGAGCGCATCGAGCAAATGCTCGGCCTGAAGATGGAGAGCGCAGAGATCGAGCGGCTCCTCAGCGCGCTAGGCCTGGGTATCAGTGCTAGCGGGGAAGGGCAGTGGCGAGTCGAAGTGCCCAGCCATCGATTCGATATCAGTCTGGAAGTCGACCTGATCGAAGAGCTCGGGCGCTTGTACGGTTACAACCGTCTGCCAGTGCGCTATCCGCGGGCGCGTCTGGCGCCGCAGCCGAAGGCCGAGGCGGCAGTCGAGCTGCCCGCCCTGCGCCGGCTGCTGGTAGCGCGGGGCTATCAGGAGGCCATCACCTACAGCTTCATCGATCCCAAGCTGTTCGAGCTGTTCAACCCGGGTGTCGAGCCGCTGATGCTGGCTAATCCGATCTCCGCCGATATGGCCGCCATGCGTTCGTCGTTGTGGCCGGGCCTGGTCAAGGCACTGGAGCACAACCTCAATCGCCAGCAGTCGCGTGTGCGCCTGTTCGAGAGTGGTCTGCGTTTCGTCGGGCAATTGGCAGATCTGAAACAGGAGGCGATGCTGGCTGGCGTCGTTGCTGGTAGCCGCTTGCCGGAAGGCTGGGCGCACGGCCGCGATGGCGTGGACTTTTATGACGTCAAGGCCGACGTCGAGGCGCTGTTGGCCAGTGCCGGCGCGGCAGATGGCTTTAGGTTCGTGGCGGGTGAGCATCCCGCTCTGCATCCGGGCCAAACCGCACGTATCGAGCGTGATGGTCGATTGGTCGGCTTCCTTGGGGCGATTCATCCCGAGTTGGGCAAGGCCCTGGGGCTCGATCAGCCGGTCTACCTGTTCGAGTTGCTGTTGAGCGAAGTCATCGAAGGTCGCCTGCCGGCGTTCCGCGAACTGTCGCGCTTCCCGGAGGTGCGCCGCGACCTGGCCTTGCTGGTCGATCGCGAAGTGCCGGCCGAGGCACTGCTGGCGGCCATTCGGGAGGCGGCGGGGGAGTGGTTGACCGACCTCAGGCTATTTGACCTGTATCACGGTAAAGGCATTGATCCGCATAGAAAAAGCCTTGCCGTCGGCTTGACCTGGCAGCATCCATCGCGCACTCTTAATGATGACGAGGTGGGAACCACAACGCAGAATATCCTCACCTCCCTGGAACAAAGGTTCAACGCCACGTTAAGGAAGTAGCGTATGGGGGCTCTGACGAAAGCTGAAATGGCGGAACGTCTGTATGAAGAGCTAGGCCTGAATAAACGGGAAGCCAAGGAGTTGGTCGAACTGTTCTTCGAAGAGATCCGCCAAGCGCTGGAACTCAACGAGCAGGTCAAGCTCTCGGGGTTCGGCAACTTCGATCTGCGCGATAAGCGTCAGCGCCCCGGTCGTAATCCAAAAACGGGAGAGGAAATTCCGATCACGGCCCGCCGTGTGGTGACTTTCCGTCCAGGCCAGAAACTTAAAGCCAGGGTTGAGGCTTATGCTGGAACCAAGTCATAACGACGAACTACCTGCCATTCCCGGCAAGCGGTATTTCACGATCGGCGAGGTTAGCGAGCTCTGTGCGGTAAAGCCGCACGTCCTGCGCTATTGGGAACAGGAGTTCCCCCAGCTCAACCCGGTCAAGCGTCGCGGCAATCGGCGTTACTATCAGCGACAGGATGTGCTGATGATTCGCCAGATCCGTGCGCTGCTGTACGACCAGGGCTTCACCATCGGCGGGGCGCGACAGCGCCTTTCCGGAGATGAGGCCAGGGATGACACCACTCAGTACAAGCAGCTGATCAAGCAGATGATCGCTGAGCTGGAAGATGTCCTAATGGTCCTTCGAAAGTAGCGAGCGATTCAAAAAAGTTTCCATATTTCAGAAGCTTAGTGTATAGTTCGCGACGTTTTCAGATCAAAGAAAACAGAATCACGCCTAGTCGGGGCGTAGCGCAGCCTGGTAGCGCACTTGCATGGGGTGCAAGGGGTCGAGTGTTCGAATCACTCCGTCCCGACCATATATCAAAATGAAAAGGCCCGGTTCGGAAACGACCGGGCTTTTTCATGTCCGCATTCAGGTCGATTTGTTCGCTCGGCAACCTCATGCGCCGCAGTGCGACTAGAACCTGAAGCTCGTCAGCTGCCACCAGTCCGGCAGCAGTCGTCGGGTCTGCGCCTGGGCGAAGCGGTCGTCCAGCAGGTAGACCACGCCCTCGTCCTCGGTGGTGCGAATCACCCGGCCGGCGGCCTGCACCACCTTCTGCAGCCCCGGGTAGAGGTAGGCGTAGTCGTAGCCGTTGCCGAACATCTGCTCCATGCGCGCCTTGATTTCCTCGTTGATCTCGTTGACCTGCGGCAGGCCCAGGGTGGCGATGAAGGCGCCGATCAGGCGCTTGCCCGGCAGGTCGATGCCCTCGCCGAAGGCGCCGCCCAGCACGGCGAAGCCAATCCCGTGGGAGTGCTCGGTGAAACGGTCGAGGAAGGCCTGGCGGTTGAGTTCGTTCATGCTGCGCGACTGGTGGAGGGTCGGCACCTCGGGATGCAGGGTCCTGAACAGGTCCAGCACCTGCTGCAGGTAGGCATAGCTGCTGAAGAAGGCCAGGTAGTTGCCGGGCTTGGCGCGGTATTGCTCGGCCATGATGCGGCAGATGGGGGCGAGGCTGGATTCGCGGTGCGGGTAGCGGGTCGACAGGTTGCGCACGATGCGCACGTCCAGCTGCTCGGCGGAAAAGGGCGAGGCTACGTTCAGCCACTGGGTCTCTTCGGGCAGGCCGAGCAGGTCGCGGTAGTAGTCGGCCGGCTGCAAAGTGGCGGAGAACAGGGTGGTGCTGTGGGCGGTGTCGAAGCGTTCGGCGAGGAACACCGCCGGCACCACGTTGCGCAGGCACAGGTCGGCGCTGGGGAAGGTGCCCTGGGCATCGTTGCGGGTGATGTCGAACAGCGAGTGGGGGCCGTAGGCTTCGGCCAGCCGGCAGAACAGCGAGGCGTCCATGTAGAACTGCAGCAGCGAGCGTTCGTTGTTGTTGTTGTTCTGATCGGTCAGGTGGTCCTTGATCGCGCCCACCGCCTTGTTCAGCGCCGCGACGTACAGGTCGGGCAGGGCGGGGTAGATCTGGTAGGGCAGCGCCTGGTCCTGATGCAGCTGATGCCAGTGCCGGGCGACCCGCTCCAGGGCGCCCTTCAACCGGGCCGGCGCCGCCGTGCACAGGGCGTGGAAGTCGTCCTGGATCAGCTCGGCGGTGTACATGCCGCGGCCGCGTTCGATCAGGTTGTGGGCCTCGTCGACCAGCAGGGTGACGCGCCAGTCGTACTGCAGGGTCAGGCCGTAGAGCAGGGCGCTGATGTCGAAGTAGTAGTTGTAGTCGCAGACCACCACGTCGGCCCAGTGGCACAGCTCCTGGCTCAGGTAGTAGGGGCAGATGTGATGGGCCAGGGCCACTGCGCGCACGTCCTGCTGGGTCAGCCAGCGGCGCTCGACGGCGGCCTGGCGGGCAGCGGCCAGGCGGTCGTAGAAGCCCTTGGCCAGCGGGCAGGAATCGCCGTGGCAGGACTTGTCCGGGTGTTCGCAGGCCTTGTCGCGAGCCACATGCTCGAGCACCCGCAGCGACATCTGCTCCTCCTGCCTGCGCAAGCTGGCCAGGGCGTCCAGGGCCAGGCGCCGGCCCGGGGTCTTGGCGGTCAGGAAGAACAGGCGGTCGAGCTTCTGCGCGGGAAAGGCCTTCAGCTGGGGGAACAGGGTGCCAAGCGTCTTGCCGATGCCGGTGGTGGCCTGGGCCAGCAGGGTGTGACCGTCCCGGGCCGAGCGGTAGACGTTCTCGGCCAGCTGGCGCTGGCCATGCCGGAACGCGGGGTAGGGAAAGCGCAGGCGCTCCAGGCTGTGGTCGCGGGCGCTGCGGTGCAGGCCCTCCTGCTCGGCCCAGGCGATGAAGCGGCTGCACTGCAGGTTGAAGAACGCCTGCAGGTCCTCGGCGCCGAAGCGCTCGCGCAGGACCGTTTCCTGCTGGGTCACGACATTGAAATACACCACCGCCAGCTCGACCTCGGCGAGCTCGTAGTTCAGGCACAGCAGCCAGCCGTAGACCTTGACCTGGGCCCAGTGCAGCAGCCGGTGGTTGTGCGGGATGCGCGCCACGTCGCCGCGGTGGGTCTTGATCTCTTCCAGCAGGTTGCTTTCGGGGTCGTAGCCGTCGGCCCGGCCGCTGACCAGCAGGCCGGGGAAGGCGCCGGCCAGCGGCAGTTCGGCGATATAGTCCGGGCCGCGGCGGCTGACCACGGTCTGGTGTCCGGCGATGCCCTCCTGCGCCGAGGGCGAGGGGGTGAAGCGCAGGTCCAGGTCGCCCTCCTTGGCGGTGAACTCGCAGAGGGCGCGTACCGCCACGGCGTAGCTCATGGCTGTGCCCACTGCACGTAGCAGACCTCGACCGGCATGCCCTGCTCGGCGCAGAACTCGAGCCAGCGCTTCTGGTTGTCCTGCAGGCGATCGCCGGGGCCTTTCACCTCGATCATCCGATAGCGCTGTTCGCCCGGGTAGAACTGGATTAGATCGGGCATGCCGGCGCGGTTGGCCTTGAGGTCGCGCAGCAGGCGCTGGCAGCAGGCCTTCAGGTGCGCCGCCGGAATGCAGGCCAGGGCCTGTTCCAGCAGTTCCTCGCCGAGCATGCCCCAGAACACGAACGGCGACTGGGTGCCGAACTTGTCGCGGTACAGGGTGCGGATGTGCGCCTGATAAGCGTACGAATCCAGGCGCGCCAGGCAGGTGGCGAACAACGCCTCGCGCCGCGGCTGAAAATCGGCGCTGAGCAGGTCCGCCGGGCCGCTCTGGAACGGATGGAAGAAGGCCCCCGGCAGCGGCGCGAACACCGCCTCCCAGCACAGCAGGCCGAACAGGCTGCAGATCAGGGTGTTCTCCACGTAGTGCACCGGAGCGTGATCGCGATGCAGGTGCTCGCGCACCGCGTGCTCGACGCCGCCGACCTCGGGCTGGGCCAGGGTCAGCTCGATGCGCGCCTCCGCTACCACGGCCCGGCGCTTGGCCGCTGGCAGGCCCAGCTTGCGTTGCAGGCGTGGCAAGGCGCGTTGCACCTGCTGGCTTTCCTGATCGTGGCGCGGCGCGGCGTCGACCTGCAGGGCGAGGGCATGGGCCTCGGCGTGGCGCTCGAGCTTCTCCAGCACGCGGATCCGCCGCCAGCGGGCATCGCCGTAGTCCGAGCGCCGATAGAGGGCCAGGGCCTGCTCGAACTCGGCCTGTCTTTCCAGGTGCTGGGCGAACTGGAACAGCAACTTGGCGTGGCGCGACTGCAGGTAGGGATTGGCCGAGGCGAAGGACGACAGGGTGGCCAGCATGTCATCGATGGCCTCGCCGGATTCGAAGCGCAGGCGCTGCTCGCGCAGCAACAGGTAGTCCTCCAGGTCCTGGCGACTGCGGAAGGCCCGCGAATCCGCGGTGATGGCCACGGGCTCGTAGCGCAGTACGCCCAGCTCGGCCAGCACGAACTCGGACCAGTCCTGGCTGAGGTTGCCGAAAAACAGCAGGCGCAGGCGGTTGCACAGCTCGCCGATGGTCAGGCTGTACAGGCTGTCCGCCAACCCAGGGCACCAGTGGGCGAAAGGTTGCGGCTTGTGCTCCGCCTCGAGCAGCTGTTCGAGCAGTTCACTCTTCTTCAGCGAGGCACGGCGGTCGGCCAGTGGCAGGTGGGTGAGCAGCTCGTCCTTGCGCAGCAGGGCGACGACCTCCTCGGTCGTGAGCAGCGCGCTGTCGGTCAGCCAGCCGAGGGCCAGCAGTTGCGCCGCCGGGGCCTGGATGTCGCCGATTTCGACATAGCTCAGCTTGCTCGCGCGAAAGTGCGGGCCCTTGCGCATCACCAGGCGTACCAGCAGGGCCTGGGCGGCCAGGTCCAGTCCGGCAAAGTGCTGGATAAACGCCTGCTCCGCGTCGCTCAGCAGGTCCCGATAGCGTTCGTCGATCCAGGCGAGGGCGGACCGGAAGTTGCTCAGGTAATAGAAGTCGGCGGAGAGGGCGGTTGGCATGGCGGGCTTGGCTGGATTTCTGTCCAGCATTCTGCGTGTGCCGCTGGCTCGACACAACCGCCCGGGCGGTCCATCCGTCCAGCGTTCCGCGTGTTGCCCGACTGACCGTACAATGCGCCTTTTGCACAGGGGGTGACTCGTGGCCAGTACGGCGCAATTTGGCGTAGAGGATGCTTCATACCAGGCGGCCGGTGGGATCGACGGGCTGCGGCGCCTGGTCGACGACTTCTACCGGATCATGGACGAGTCCAGCGCGGCGTCCGACATTCGCCGCATGCACCCGGCAAGCCTGGAGCAGGCGCGCGACAAGCTGGCCTGTTTCTTAAGCGGCTGGCTCGGCGGCCCGCGCCTGTTCCAGGAGAAGTACGGCGCCATTGCGATTCCCGCCTTCCATGCCCAGTGGCCGATCGATGAGGCCCACGCCGAGGCCTGGCTCGGCTGCATGGAGCAGGCCATCGCGCGGCAGCCGTATTCCCCGGCCTTCGCCGAGTACTTGCTGACCCAGCTGCGGGTGCCGGCGCAACGCATCGTCCAGGCCAGTCGCAATCGCCACAGCCCGCAGTAGTCTGTGCACCTGGGCGCGCCCTGTGGGGGCTGGGTCCGGCGCCCCGGCCGAGCAGTCGCTTCATGAGGTGACGAGGCCAGCGGCGTCGCTGTTCACGCCCTTGATTCCCTGGGCGTTCGCTCGGTAGGCGCGTGCCGATCAGGCCTTCCTCGCGACGATAAACACGGCCCTGTTTTTTTTTCCAGGTTGCCAGTGCCGTTCGATCGAAAAGCCGGCGCGGGTCAAGCTGTCGAGCAGCTGCTGCTGGCTGAAGGCGCTAAGTGACGGCAGCAGGCCCAGCCATGCGCCCATCGATACGAGGCACTTCATGGCTTTCAACTTCAGCGAATCACCGAGACACATGGTGCTGCTGATGAAGACGCCGCCCGGCTTGAGCATTTGCTCGACCCGGCCGATGGCCTCGTCCCAATCGTCCAGCAGATGCAGGATATTGAGTCCAAGCACCGCGTCCAGGCTCTGCGCGGGCACCGCGAGTTTGTTGAGAGTGGCCTTACTAGAGGTGATAGTGCCGATAGCGCGCTCGGCCGCCTTTTCCTGAGCGATTGCGGTCGCGGCTGACGCAGGCAGGGCCTTTCCGGGCCCGAGTATTCAGCAGTAGCGGCGCAGCGCATCGGCCAGATCCTTGGCCAGCAGGGCGTCGGGGGCCCGGGCTTGGTCGCCGGCGCGGTACTTGCCGGTCTGCACCAGGCAGGCCTGCAGGCCGGCGCGCTGCGCGCCCAGCACGTCGCTCTCGACATCGTCGCCGATCATCAGCGCCTGCCCGGCCGCCACGCCGAGCTCCTCCAGGGCCCCGGCAAAGAAAGCCGGCGAGGGTTTGCCTAGCACCTTGGCCTGCACCCCGGCGGCGTACTCCAGGGCGCGGACGAAGGGCCCAGCGTCCAGGCGCAGTGCGCCCTGGTAGCGAAAGTAGCGGTTGTCGCCCATGGCCAGCAGCGGCGCGCCGTCCAGCAGCAGGTGGAAGGCCCGCTCCAGGTGGGCGTAGTCGAAGCGCTCGGCGGCATCGCCGATGACCACCGCATTGGGCGCCGGCAGTTCCAGCAGGTCGGCGAATTCGGCTTCTAGGTTGCGGTGGATCAGGCAGTAGGGGCGCAGGCCATGCGCCTGCAGGTAGTGACGCATGGCGCGCGGTGCGCTGTAGATCTGCTCGGGCTGCAGGGCATAACCCATGGCGAGGAGCTGGCGATGGATCTCGGCGGCGGTCAGGCGCGAGGTGTTGGTCACGAGGCGCAGCGGGTAGCCCTTGGCCTGCAGGGCCCGGACCGCCTTCACCGAGCCGGGTATCGCCTGGGTGTCCTGGTAGAGCACGCCGCTGATATCGAGCAGCACCGCCTGTGGCATCGGCCTATTCTCTCGCTGGTATCGGTCCTGGCGCGTCAGCGCCTTCTACAGCGATAGCACAGCTTGTCCGCGGCTGCCCTCTGCGCGCGCCCGCGGGGAGTGGTCTAGGGTTGCTGACTCGCCGGTGGAAAACGGCCAGCCGCTTGCCTCGATCGACTGCGGGGCAGGGCAACCAGGCGACAGGTGAGCGCCGGGCTGGTTCTCCCCAACAACCCGATGAGGAGACACGACATGCGTTTTATGGTGATGGTCAAGGCCACAGCCGATTCCGAAGCCGGTGTGATGCCCAGCGAAGAATTGCTGGCCGCCATGGGGCGTTACAACGAGGAGTTGGTCGAGGCGGGGGTGTTGCAGGCCGGCGAAGGTCTGCACCCCAGCAGCCGGGGCGCGCGGCTGCGGTTTGCCGGTAGCCAGCGCAGCGTGGTGCAAGGCCCCTTTCCGGAAACCCGGGAGCTGATCGCCGGATTCTGGATCTTTCAGGTGGAGTCCTTGCAGGCCTGCATCGACTGGGTCAAGCGTTGCCCCAACCCCATGCCGGGTGACTCGGAGATCGAGATTCGTCAGTTGTTCGAGGCCGAGGACTTCGGTGAGGCACTCACGCCAGAGTTGCGCGAGCAGGAAGAACGCCTGCGCGCGCACCGAACACCAACCGCGAGGAAATAAAGGATGAAGATCAATAGCTATCTGTCGTTCGACGGCCAGTGCGAGGCCGCCTTCAGGTTCTACGCCGAGTGCCTGGACGGCAAGCTGGACACCCTGATGCGCTACGGTGAAAGCCCCATGGCCAAGGACGTTCCGACGCAGTTCCATGAGCGCATCATCCATGCCAGCCTGAAGCTCGATGAGCAGGTGTTGATGGGCTCGGACAGCATTCCGCTGCAATGCCCTTACGAGGGGATCAAGGGCTGTTCGGTCTGCCTGCAGGTGGACAACGTACCCCAGGCGGAGCGCCTGTACGCCGCCCTGTCGGCAGGAGGGGCGGTGCAGATGGAGCTGCAGGCGACCTTCTGGGCCGCGCGCTTCGCCATGTTCACCGACCGTTTCGGCGTACCGTGGATGATCGACTGCGAGGTAGACAGCCAGATGGGCTGAGCCGTCCAGCGGGTGCCCCATCAGGCACCCGCTGGCCTTGGCCCTAGACGGCCAGCAAGGCCTCGCGCTCGGGCAGTGGCTCTTCGGCCACCCCGGCGAGGAACTCGTCGCCCCAGCGGCGGATGTCGTTGTAGCTGACGATATCGAACAGCTGGCGCAGGCGCGCCTGGGCCTCGGCCTTGGGCAGGTTCAGCGCCAGGTAGCAGCTCTGCACCAGGTCAGCCGGGTCGTGCGGATTGGTCAGCAGGGCACCCTTGAGTTCGGCGGCGGCGCCGGCGAACTCGGAGAGCACCAGTACGCCGCTGCCACCGAGCAGGCCCTGGGCGGCGACGAACTCCTTGGCCACCAGGTTGAGGCCGTCGCGCAGCGGGGTGATCCACATGACGTCGGCCATGGCGTACCAGGCGCTGACCTCCTCGAACGGCAGGCTGCGGAAGAAGAACTGCAGCGGCGTCCAGCCGATGCGGGCGAAGCGCCCGTTGATCCGCCCGACGGCCTGCTCGATCTGCCCCTGCAGCTCGTCGTAGATGGTCATTTCCTTGGCCGCCGGCACGCAGACGGTGACCAGGGTGACCTTGCCGAGCAGCTCCGGGTTTTCCGCCAGCAGGCGTTCGTAGGCGTTGAGCTTCTCCAGGATGCCCTTGGTGTAATCCAGGCGCTCCACCGACAGGATCAGCTTCACCCCGGACAGCTCCTCGCGCAGGCGGGCCATCATGTCGAGGATCTTCGGGTTGTCCAGGGCGCTGCGGACCCGGTCGATGTCCAGGCCGACCGGATGGGCGCCCAGCTTGACCACCCGGCTGCCGGTATCCACGGCGGTGGTCATGCGTTCCAGGCCGACCGCGCAGCCATAAGTGATGAAGCGCGGCGCGCAGTTCTGCCGGCTGACCGTCTGCAGCGGCGTGACGCCGCGGGCCACGTCGACGAAGTTCTCCACCTGGCGCGGGATATGGAAGCCCACGTAGTCGCACTGCAGCAGGCTGCCGATGATCTGCCGGCGCCACGGCAGCACGTTGAACACGTCCGCCGAGGGGAAGTAGGTGTGGTGGAAGAAGGCGATGCGCAGGTCCGGGCGCAACTCGCGCAGGTAGGCCGGGACCATCCACAGGTTGTAGTCGTGCAGCCACACGGTGGCGCCTTCGGCGGCCTCCAGGGCGGTGCGCTCGGCGAAGGCGCGGTTGACCTTGCAGAACACCTGCCAGTCGTCCTCGTTGAAGGTGGCGCGCTCCCAGAAGGTGTGCAGGGTCGGCCAGAAGGCTTCCTTGGAGAAGCGCTTGTAGAAGACGTCGACATCCGCCTTGCTCAGCTTGACCCGCGCGGCGGTGAGCTTGGGGTAGCGCTCGGCATCCACGGGGGTATGGGTATCGAAGGGCTCATCGTCGTCCTCGTGCACCGCCCAGGCGATCCAGGAGCCCGGCCGGCCGTCGCCGAAGAAACTCAGCAGGGTGGGGATGATGCCGTTCGGCGAGGTCGGACGGCGACGCTGCAGCTTGCCGTCGGCGCCGCGATGCTCCTCGTAGGGCAGGCGGTGGTAGACCATCACCAGCTCGGCGTTGCCGGGCTGGGCGGCCTTGCGGCGTTCGGCGGCGATGCCGTGTTCGCCGAGGAAACCGAAGTGGGCGAAGGCCTCGAGGATGCCGCCGCAGCCTGGGCGCTCGGCGTGCAGGGTGAGCGAGTGCTGGGCGGTGGCTTCGAGCAGGCCCCGTTCCGACTGGCCGACGCAGACGCCCTTGAACGGGCCGCTGAGCATGGACAGGTCGTTGAGGGTGTCGCCGGCCGCCAGCACCTGGTCGTCCTCCAGCTCCAGCCAGTCGGCCAGGGCCTTGAGGCTGCTGCCCTTGTTCACCCCCTGGGGCAGGAAGTCGAGGTAGCGTTCGGCGGAATACAGCAGGTCGCAGCCCAGGGCCTGTGCGGCCTCGAGCAGGGCCGGGTTGGCGGCCTGTTCCGGCGTGCAGAAGTAGGAGCAGCGGCGGGCCTGGGGCACGTCCTGGCGCTCCAGCTCGAAGCCCTCGATGGCGCTGGCGACCTGGCTCTCGCCGGGCCACAGGGCATCCACCGCGCTCTGCAGCGGCTGGATCGGCTGCAGCGTATCGCCGTGCACCAGGCTGGCGCCGACGTCGGCGATGATGAAGTCCGGCTGCGGCAGCGTCGGGTCCGCCAGCAGCGGCAGCACCGCTTCCAGGCTACGCCCGGTGACGTAGGCCAGGCGGATGTCCGGGTGGGCGGCGATGGTCTGGTAGAGGCTCAGGCGATCCTCGGGATCGCCGGCGAGAAAGGTTCCATCGAGATCGGTAGCAAGTAGCATGCGCTGTCTCCCTGTCCATAAGTGGGTGCAGTTGACGCGCCGACGTGGGCCGACGAGCTATGAGCCTGGTGATGCATTGCTGCGCGATTGTTGCGCGGCAGGCATCGGGCTCTGCGTGTTGGGCAGTCGCGCCTGGGAAGGCGGCTGCCGGGTTTGTCGCAGACGCTGGCGAACCGGCGCCTACGGAGATTCGGCCAAGGGCTCCTCGGCCTGCGGCTCGGCGTCCGCCGCTGGCGCGTCGGGCATCAGCTCGAGCACCGTATGGCTGGTACGCAGCATCGGCACGAAGTGCGCGTGCTCGCCGCTGACCAGGTCACTGACGTGACGCAGGCGATAGAGGGTGTAGGCGGCCAGCAGGGCCAGCACCGCGGCGAAGAACAGCGGCAGCGCCTGGGCGCCGAGCTGCTGCATCAGCAGCCCGGCGAGCAATGGCCCGCAGACCGATCCGATGCCGTTGACCATCAGCAGGCTGCTGGAGCCGGCAAGAATTTCATCGCTGTGCAGTTGGTCGATCAGCTGCGCGACGGCCACCGGGTAGATGGCAAAGGACAGGCCGCCAAACAGGAAGATCAGCCCGAGCAAGGGCCGACCGGCCGGCAGCAGGCTCATCAGCAGGGCCACCAGTACCGCCAGGATCACCACCCAGAGCAGCACCAGGCGGCGGTCGTGCTTGTCCGAGTAGAGCCCGATCGGCCACTGCAGCAGGGCGCCGCCGAGGATCGCGCTGCTCATCAGCAGGCCCACGCCGCTGGCATCGAAGCCGCTCAGGCTGGCGTATACCGGCGCCATGCCCCAGAAGGCGCCGAGGGCGAGGCCGGACAGGCCGGCGGCGGCGATCGACAACGGGGCGATGCCGAGCAGCTGACGCAGGTTGGTGTGCAGGGTATCCGGCACGCTGGGCTGGCCCTGGCGGGTCAGGGTGATGGGCATCAGCGCGGCGCTGATCAGCATCGCCGCCAGGGCGAACAGCATGAACTCGCCGGGTTCGGCCAGGCCGAGCAACTGCTGGGCGGCCGCAAGGGCGCCGAGGTTGACCGCCATGTAGATGGCGAACACCTGGCCGCGCTTGTCGGCGGGGGCCTGGGCGTTCAGCCAGCTCTCGATGACCATGTACAGGCTGACCAGGGCCAGGCCATAGAGCACGCGCAGGCCCAGCCAGACCCAGGGATCGACCAGCAGCACATGGAGCAGGGCGGTGATGGCGGCGAGCGCTGCGCAAAAGGCGAACGCACGGATGTGCCCAACGCGGCGCACCAGCGGAATCGCCAGCCAGGTGCCGAGGAGAAAGCCGACGAAGTACCCGGACATGATCAGTCCGAGCATTGCGGTGGAGTAGCCTTCGGCGACACCACGCAGCGTCAGTAGGGTATTGAGCAGGCCATTGCCGAGCAGGAGTAACGCGACCCCGCTCAGCAACGAACTGATAGGGGCAATTTGAGACCACATGGCGGACTACCCTAGGGAAGTAAGTCCTCGATAGCAAGCATGAATCGCGCCAGCGACCGCCGGGCGTGTTATGTAAGCTATTGTTTTATATCGAAAAAATAACTGACAAAAGGCGTTTTGGTTTATTTTTAGGCCGCTCGTGCACCGCTATGGTGCGCGCATGCCTCAGTCATTCTCGATTTTCAGCGGTTTCAATGCAGGCGGCGACAGCGGCGCCGCCTGGTTGAAGCGTTCGATCATGCCGTTGATTTCTTCGCGGTCGCGGCGGTTGCGGATATGCACCGCCGCGGTCTCCACGACGCTGCGCGCGTGGCGTACCAGGTCCGCCTGGTGGTGGGCGCGGGGCTGCTGGTAGAGCAGGTTCTTGAAGGCCTGCAGCAGGCTGGTCAGGACTTGGGGGTCGCAGCTGCCGTAGGTCCTGAGCGGGCCGAAGATCAGTTGCAGCAGCTGGTCCAGCGACAGCTCGAAGAAGAACAGCCGCGGCGGCCCGTCCGGCAGCGGCGATACGTCCAGGTCGGGCAGCTCCATGCGCTTGCTGAACAGCACGGCGAGCATGTCGATGGCGGTGATGGCGGTGCCCGGGTCGTTGATCCCGGGGCTCAGGGCCTTAACCGCGATCTCGGAAATATGCTTGCAGCCGAACACGTAGTGGGAGCTGGCGTACTGCTCGACGAAGAAGTCGAAGCAGTCGCGCAACTGCTCGCTGAGCGCCTCGTCGACCTCGCGGTCCAGCTTGAACAGCGGGTGCCCGGCCATGACGAAGAACCCTCGATGGATCAACACCACCATGCGCAGGTCGTTGTCGACCAGCAGTTCATTGAGGGCACTGGTATTGAGTTCCTTGAAGTAGCCGCTGCGCCGGGCGTCGACCGTGGCCCAGCCCTCGTCGGCCGGCCAGGACGGCGAGTCCTGGCACTCGAGCAGCTTCCTGGTGTTGCTGTCGAGTTTCTCCAGGGTCGTGACGTAGAGGTTGTTGAGGATGTGTTCGACCTGAATGGACAGCGAGATCGAGCGGATGAAGTCGACGAACAGTCCCAGGCAGGCGATGCCCAGGCCCAGGGTCACCAGGACGCCCAGGCTCGGGACGCGCTCGCTGTTGCCCTGCTCGATGGTGGTGATCAGCAGCAGCGCGTAGACGATGGTGCCGAGGTAGAAACCCAGGGTCTTCTGGTGCCCCTTGCTGCTGATCAGCCCCGGCACGACCCGCGGCGAGAGCGCCGCGGAGGCGTTGTTGAGCACCACCATGACCATCGAGAAGCTGAACACCATCAGCGACATCACCCCGCCCACCAGGGTGCCGAGGATCAGCCGCGCGTTGTCGGCATTGCGCACCAGGCCGATGTCCAGATGGGCCTTGAGGGCCATCAGCCAGGGCTGGTACTCGATGGCGATGTTCAGCAGCCCGGCCAGCAGGAAGCCCAGGGAGATCAGCGTCGGATAGAACGCCAGGCTGTGGATGGTGCGCAGATAGATGCGAAACAGCAGGTTGGCTGGCTGGACCACGGGACTTTCCGCTTCGGCGAGGACAATGCCTCGAAGAATAGTCGAGCTCCGGGCCGCGCCTGGACCAGCCGGCGCGCGGCCGGCTGGTCCAGGGTTGCCTCAGGCGCAGACGGTGGCGATGGCGGCGGCCAGTTGTTCCAGGCGGCGGGCATCCAGGCCGGCGACATTGGCCCGACCCGAGCCGACCATGTACACGCTGAACTCGTCGCGCAGGCGCTGCACCTGCCGGGGCGACAGGCCGGTGTAGGAGAACATCCCGCGCTGTTCGGCGATGTGGGCGAAGCGCTCGGCCAGGCCGTGGGGGCGCAGGGCATCGACCAGGCCCTGGCGCAGGCCGGCGACGCGCTGGCGCATGGCGTCCAGCTCCTCCTGCCACAGCGCCCTGAGTGCCTCGTCGTCGAGGATGCTGGCGACCACCGCCGCGCCGTGGGCCGGTGGCGTGGACCACAGGTTGCGGGCGATATAGGCCAGCTGGCTGCGCACATCCAGGAGCTTCTCCGCGTCCGCCGCGCAGACCAGCAGGGCGCCGGTGCGTTCGCGGTAGAGGCCGAAGTTCTTCGAGCAGGAGCTGGTGATCAGCAGTTCCGGCAGGGCCTCGGCGAACAGGCGTACGGCCCAGGCGTCCTGTTCCAGGCCGGCGCCGAAGCCCTGGTAGGCGAAGTCGATCAGCGGCAGCAGCTCGCGGGCCTTGACCACCTCCAGCACCCGGCGCCAGTCGTCCTGGCTCAGGTCGAAACCGGTGGGGTTGTGGCAGCAGGCGTGCAGCAGCACCACATCGCCCTGGGGCAGGCGGCCGAGCACCTCGAGCATCGCCTCGACATCCAGGCGGTTGTCCGCGCCGACGTAGGGGTAGTGGCCGACGCGCAGGCCGGCTTCGGCGAACAGGCTCTCGTGGATCGGCCAGGTCGGATCACTCAGCCAGATGCCACGGCCGGGCAGGCAGTGGCCGATGAAGTCGGCCGCCAGGCGCAGGGCGCCGGTGCCACCGGGCGTCTGGCTGGCGGCGGCGCGGCCCTCGGCGAGCGCCGGGCTGGCGGCGCCGAGCACCAGTTCGGCCAGGCGCGTGGTGAACAGCACATCGCCATGACCGCCGATATAGCTCTTGGTGGTCTCGCGTTCGACCAGGCGCTGCTCGGCCAGCTTCACCGCCTGGGGGATGGGCGTCAGGCCCTGGGCGTCCTTGTACACGCCGACACCCAGGTCGAGCTTGGCCGGATTGCCGTCGGCGCGGAAGGCTTCCATCAGCCCCAGAATGGGGTCGCCGGGGACCCGCGCGATCGGGCCGAATTGCCTCACTTGCGGCCCTCCGCGTTGCTTGCCACCTGGTCGGTGCGCGCGGCCATGATGAAGTCGTTGCGATGCAGGCCGCGGGCTTCGTGGCTCCACCAGGTCACGGTGACCTTGCCCCATTCGGTGAGCAGCGCGGGATGATGGCCTTCCTCCTCGGCGATCGCACCGACGGCGTTGCTGAAGGCCAGGGCGTGGCGGAAGTTCTTGAACAGGAAGACCTTCTCCAGCTCCATGTGATCGCCGCGGGTTTCGATGTTCCAGTCGGGGATCTGCTTGATCAGCTCGGCCAGCTCCTCGTCGGATACCAGCGGGGCGCCGGCGCGGCAGGCTTCGCAGTGGGCTTGGGCAAGGCTCATGGGGATTCTCCTGAAGATGGGGGGGGCGTAGGGTGGACAACGGCCCTCGGCCTTGTCCACCTGGACAGGGTGATGGTGGATAAGCCGCCGTAGGCGGCGTTATCCACCCTACGCCGCTTTGGGCGGGAATTTGGGGGCGTGCAGGCCCATCTGCATGGCCCGGTGGACCAGCGCCATGATGTCCTCGTGGGCCAGCTCGAACAGGCGCTTGAGCTCCGGGAGGACGAAGTACAGCGGCTGCAGGATGTCGATGCGGTACGGCGTGCGCATCGCCTCCAGGGCGTCGAAGGGCTGGTGCTCGGGCTCATCGGACAGGCAGTAAACGGTTTCCTTGGGTGAGGAGAGAATTCCGCCGCCGTAGATCTTGCGCCCCTGACTGGTATCGACCAGGCCGAACTCGATGGTCATCCAGTACAGCCGCGCCAGGTACACCCGCTCTTCCTTGCTGGCCTTGAGGCCGAGCTTGCCGTAGGTGTGGGTGAATTCGGCGAACCAGGGGTTGGTCAACAGCGGGCAGTGGCCGAAGATCTCGTGGAAGATGTCCGGTTCCTGCAGGTAGTCCAGCTCTTCCGGGGTGCGGATGAAGGTGGCCACCGGGAATTGCTGGCTGGCCAGCAGCTCGAAGAAGGTCTGGAAGGGGATCAGCGCCGGCACGCGGGCGACCCGCCAGCCGGTGGCTGCCAGCAGCACCTTGTTGATCTCGTCGAGCTGGGGGATGCGATCGAGCGGCAGGCCGAGCTGGTCGATGCCGTCCAGGTACTCCTGGCAGGCGCGCCCTTCGACTACCTTGAGCTGCCGGGTGATCAGGGTGTTCCACACCTGATGCTCGGCGTCGCCGTAGTGGATGAAGCCGCTTTCGTCCGGTTTGCGGGCCACGTACTGCGTGGATTTCATCGCTGCCTCCTGAGGGGGCCTTGTTGTTGTGTTGGACTATGGATATCCCAGGATGTGCAATTGCGCAGCTGCCTCCGTGGCGCCAGAGGCAGATTGTGCTCGTTTTTTTGTAAAGAATAGATTACGAGGTCGGCGACCTGGCTCGCTGTCTTCTTGCTGTCGGCTATCCCTGTCACATATTCTTGACGAAAATTAAGGCTAAGCGCGCTTTTTCAGGGCCTTCAGCCGTCCAGAACGCCGTCTTCGGGGCCCCTCATGCGTATCAAAGTCCACTGCCAGAACCGTATCGGCATCCTGCGCGACATCCTCAATCTGCTGGTCGAGTACGGCATCAACGTGGCCCGCGGCGAGGTCGGCGGTGAGCAGGGCAATGCCATCTACCTGCACTGCCCGAACCTGATCAACCTGCAGTTCCAGTCGCTGCGCGCCAAGTTCGAGGCGATTCCCGGGGTCTTTGGCGTCAAGCGCGTCGGCCTGATGCCCAGCGAGCGCCGCCACCTGGAGCTCAATGCGCTGCTCGGTGCCCTGGACTTTCCGGTGCTGTCGATCGACATGGGTGGCTCGATAGTCGCCGCCAACCGCGCCGCCGCGCAGCTGCTCGGCGTGCGGGTGGACGAGGTGCCGGGGATTCCGCTGTCGCGCTATGCCGAGGATTTCGACCTACCCGAACTGGTGCGGGCCAACAAGTCGCGGATCAACGGCCTGCGGGTCAAGGTCAAGGGCGACGTGTTCCTCGCCGATATCGCGCCGCTGCAGACCGAGCACGACGAGAGCGATGCACTGGCCGGGGCGGTGCTGACCCTGCATCGCGCCGATCGCATCGGCGAGCGCATCTACCATGTGCGCAAGCAGGAGCTGCGCGGCTTCGACAGCATCTTCCAGAGCTCCAGGGTGATGGCCGCGGTGGTGCGCGAGGCGCGGCGCATGGCGCCGCTGGATGCACCGCTGCTGATCGAGGGCGAGACCGGCACCGGTAAGGAGCTGCTGGCCCGGGCCTGCCACCTGGCCAGCCCGCGTGGCCAGTCGCCGTTCATGGCGCTCAATTGCGCCGGGTTGCCGGAGTCGATGGCCGAGACCGAGCTGTTCGGCTATGGCCCCGGCGCATTCGAGGGGGCGAGGCCGGAGGGCAAGCTCGGCCTGCTCGAGCTGACGGCCGGCGGCACCCTGTTTCTCGACGGTGTCGGCGAGATGAGCCCGCGCCTGCAGGCCAAGCTGCTGCGCTTCCTGCAGGACGGTTGCTTCCGCCGGGTCGGCAGCGACGAGGAGGTGTACCTCGACGTGCGGGTGGTCTGCGCCACCCAGGTCGACCTGTCCGAGCTGTGCGCCCGCGGCGAGTTTCGCCAGGACCTCTATCACCGGCTCAACGTGCTCAGCCTGCATATTCCGCCATTGCGCGAGTGCCTGGATGGCCTGGCGCCACTGGTCGAGCACTTCCTCGACCAGGCGAGCCGACAGATCGGCTGCCCGCTGCCCAGGCTGGCGCCCCAGGTGCTGGACAAGCTCGACCACTACCACTGGCCGGGCAACGTGCGCCAGCTGGAGAACGTGCTGTTCCAGGCCGTGTCGCTGTGCGAAGGCGGCACGGTCAAGGTCGAACACATCCGCCTGCCGGACTATGGCGCCCCTCAGCCGCTGGGGGACTTCTCCCTGGAGGGCGGCCTGGACGCCATCCTCGGGCGGTTTGAGAAGGCCGTGCTGGAGCGCCTGTACCAGGATCACCCGAGCAGCCGGCAGTTGGGCAAGCGTCTCGGTGTCTCGCACACCACCATCGCCAACAAGTTGCGCCAGCATGGTCTCGGCAAGGAATAGCGAGGTCGCAAATCGGTTTGTTGATGCGAATGCGAACAGGTAGCATTAGCCTTCATTTTTTGGGTGCATGGAGTGCAGCCTCGACAACAAGAAGGTGAAACCATGCTGAAAACGCTCCTCGTCTACGCCCATCTGCTCGCCACCTGCGTAGCCCTCGGCACCCTGCTGCAAACCGATCACAAGCTCTGGCGCTGGCGCAAGCTGGGCCTGGATCAGGCCCGGCGCGCCCAGCTGGCCGAAGTCCAGCAGGTAGTCAGCGTGGCGCTGCTGGCCCTGTGGCTGACCGGCCTGGCCCTGGTGACCGAGGGCTACCTGAGCGCCGGGGTCGACTATCTGCTCAATCAGAAACTCTGGGCCAAGGGCAGCGTGGTCGTGCTGCTGACCCTGAACGGGGTGCTGCTGCACCGCATCGGCTTTCCCCTGTTGCACCAGGGGCCTTTCGTCTGCTTGCCCGCGGCGGCGCGCCTGCGCCTTGGCCTGCTCGGCGCGCTGTCCATGAGCGCCTGGCTGTTCGCCGCCTTCCTCGGCGTGGCGCGGCCGTGGAACCAGGGCATCTCCTATCTGCAGGTGATGGCCACCTTCGTCGTGCTGTGGTCGTTGGCCAGCGCCGTGGCCAGCGTGGTGGTCAGCAGCCTCGGCGCTGGCGCCGAGGCGCCGCGCGACAGTGGGGCGGCAGAGTCCTGTTAGACCTTGGTGCAATGGCTCGTCCGGAGCCGCTGGCGGAGACTTTTGGCATCCGAACCCTGCGTGATTTGGATGCAGTACGCTTCCGTTCCCCGTAAGCCTTATGGGTAAGCGATCCCTCGCGGGATCGCTTTTTTTTGCCTGCGATTTGCCCGCCGGCGCTGGCTGCGACCAATGCAGTAGTGCGGTACTACGATGGTCGAATGGTCCGGCCCAGGGCGCGCGGGCTAAAAATGCAGCATTGAAGAACAACAACTACCCACCGAGGTGTAATCGATGAGTGCTGCGTCCCTGTATCCCGTGTGCCCCGAGGCGGCTGCCCGGTCCTTGACCGATGAGGCCACCTACAAAGCCATGTACCAGCAGTCGGTGAGCAACCCCGATGGTTTCTGGCGTGAACAGGCGCAGCGGCTCGACTGGATCAAGCCGTTCACCCGCGTCAAACAGACCTCCTTCGATGAGCACAATGTCGACATCAAGTGGTTTGCCGATGGCACCCTGAATGTCTCCCACAACTGCCTGGACCGGCATCTGGCCGAGCGTGGCGAGCAGGTGGCGATCATCTGGGAGGGCGACGATCCTGCCGAGCACAAGCACATCACCTACCGCCAGCTGCATGAGCAGGTGTGCCGCTTCGCCAACGCCCTGCGTGGCCAGGGCGTGCAGCGTGGCGACGTGGTGACCCTCTATATGCCGATGATTCCCGAGGCGGTGGTGGCGATGCTGGCGTGCACGCGCATCGGTGCCATCCATTCGGTGGTCTTCGGCGGCTTCTCTCCCGAGGCCCTGGCCGGGCGCATCGGCGATTGCGGCTCGAAGGTGGTGGTCACCGCTGACGAAGGCGTGCGCGGCGGCAAGCACACGCCACTCAAGGCCAATGTCGATGCAGCCCTGGGCGGCGCGGAAACGGCCAGCGTGGAGAAGGTCATCGTCTGCCGGCGCACTGGTGGCGAGATCGCCTGGAACCCCGGACGCGACCTCTGGTACGAGGAGCTGGTCGAGGTCGCCGGCAGTGACTGTCCTGCCGAGGAGATGGGCGCCGAGGACCCGCTGTTCATCCTCTACACCTCCGGCTCCACCGGCAAGCCCAAGGGTGTGCAGCACACCAGCGGTGGCTACCTGTTATACGCCGCGCTGACCCACGAGCGGGTGTTCGACTACAGGCCCGGTGACATCTACTGGTGCACCGCCGACGTCGGCTGGGTCACCGGCCACAGCTACATCGTCTACGGGCCGCTGGCCAATGGCGCGACCACCCTGCTGTTCGAGGGCGTGCCGAACTACCCGGACATCACCCGCATGGCGCAGGTCATCGACAAGCACCGGGTCAATATCCTCTACACCGCGCCGACCGCGATCCGCGCCATGATGGCCCAGGGAGATGCGGCGGTGCAGGGCACGGACGGCTCCAGCCTGCGCCTGCTCGGTTCGGTGGGCGAGCCGATCAATCCGGAAGCCTGGAACTGGTACCACACCACCATCGGCCAGGGCCGCTGCCCGATCGTCGACACCTGGTGGCAGACCGAGACCGGCGGCATCCTGATCAGCCCGCTGCCGGGCGCCACCGCGCTCAAGCCCGGCTCGGCGACCCTGCCGTTCTTCGGCGTGCAGCCGGCCCTGGTGGACAACGAAGGCCAACTGATCGAGGGCGCCGCCGAAGGCAACCTGGTGATCGTCGACTCCTGGCCGGGGCAGGCGCGCACCCTGTATGGCGACCACGGGCGCTTCGTCGACACCTACTTCAAGACCTTCAAGGGCATGTACTTCACCGGCGACGGCGCCCGTCGCGACGAGGACGGTTACTACTGGATCACCGGCCGGGTGGATGACGTGCTCAATGTCTCCGGGCACCGCATGGGCACCGCGGAGATCGAGAGCGCCCTGGTCGCGCACGCCAAGGTCGCCGAGGCGGCGGTCGTGGGCGTGCCTCACGACATCAAGGGGCAGGGCATCTATGTCTACGTGACCCTGAACCAGGGCGAGGAGCCCAGCGAGCAGCTGCGCCTGGAACTGAAGAACTGGGTGCGCAAGGAAATCGGCCCGATCGCCTCGCCGGATGTGATCCAGTGGGCCCCGGGCCTGCCGAAGACCCGCTCGGGCAAGATCATGCGGCGTATCCTGCGCAAGATCGCCACCGCCGAGTACGATGCCCTCGGCGATATTTCCACCCTGGCCGACCCGGGCGTGGTGCAGCACCTCATCGATACCCATCGCAGCATGCAGGCCGCCTGACCGGAGCCTGACAACGACGCCCCGCCCCGGCTGCAAGCCGCGGCGGGGCGTTGTGCTTTCTGCGGTCTGCTCGACGGCCGCGCTGGGCGCAGCAGCGGTAACGCTTTGCCCAGGCTGCTGGGGCGAACGGAAACGTTTTGTCTGGAATTTGCCTGTTCGGCTGGCGCCCGGCGCAAGGCAGGGATGCGCCAGGCCTGATGGTTATTGGTCTAGGTATATTTGGGCGCATTTCTTGCTTTGTTCATTGGTTCTCTCTTCTTCTGGTCTCTGCACGTTTGGTGGAGGCTGTCAATGTGTCCGCTCCGGGCTTCCTGGGCTTTTGTAATTACTTGTCGCATTGAGGAAATTTCGCCTTCCGGGCTCTCGCTAGAATGCCGCTCACCCAGTCGGGCCGCCTGTTGTCCGTGTGTAACGCGGCAAGGACGGCGACGTTCCCCGCAATTCATGCATGGCTGGATGCATGCGCATATCGGCAGGCTGCCGAGCGAGCCATTCCCATTCGAAGGAGTCACAAGATGAAGAAGATTGCACTTCTCGGCGCCCTGGCGCTCTCCGTGCTGTCCCCGCTGGCCATGGCCGAAGACGCCAAGCCCCTGCGTATCGGCATCGAAGCGGCCTACCCGCCGTTCGCCTACAAGACTCCGGAAGGCAACATCACCGGTTTCGACTACGACATCGGCCAGGCTCTGTGTGAAGAAATGAAGGTCGAGTGCAAGTGGATCGAGCAGGAGTTCGACGGCCTGATTCCGGCACTGAAGGTGCGCAAGTTCGACGCCGTGCTGTCCTCCATGAGCATTACCGAGGATCGCCTGAAGTCGGTGGACTTCTCCAAGAAGTACTACCACACCCCGGCCAAGCTGGCGATGAAGGCCGGCACCGAGATCAACGATCCGCTGGCCGATCTCAAGGGCAAGAAGGTCGGCGTGCAGCGCGCCTCGATCTACGATCGCTACGCCACCGACAAATTCGCTCCGGCAGGCGTCGAAGTGGTGCGCTACAGCTCGCAGAACGAGATCTTCCTCGACATGACCGCCGGCCGCCTGGATGCCACCCTGGCTGATGCGGTGAACATCGATGACGGTTTCCTCAAGACCGACGCCGGCAAGGGCTTCGCCCTGGTAGGCCCGGATTTCACCGAGCACAAGTACTTCGGCGAAGGCGCCGGTATCGCCGTGCGCAAGGGTGACACCGAGCTGGCCGACAAGATCAGCGCGGCCATCGCGGCGATTCGCGCCAACGGCAAGTACCAGGAAGTCCAGGGCAAGTACTTCGACTTCAACGTCTACGGCGAGTAATCGCACCCCACCGAAAGTGGCGCAAACCGATCCGAAGGTGAATCTGCGCCACTTTTTCGTTGTGCTCCACGGCGCCCTGTGGCGCCCGCTTGAGGTAACTAGAGCATGCTGAACGGCTACGGCTCGACCATTCTCGAAGGTGCCTGGCTCACCTTGCTGCTGGCCCTGTCCTCCGTGGCGGTGGCGGTCTTCCTCGGTCTGGTCGGGGCGGCGTTCCGCCTGTCACCGATCAGGTGGCTGGCGATGCTCGGCGAAGCCTACGCCACGGTGATTCGCGGCATTCCCGATCTGGTGCTGATCCTGCTGATCTTTTATGGCGGCCAGGACCTGGTGAACCGCGTGGCGCCGATGCTTGGCCATGACGAGTACATCGATATCAACCCGTTCATCGCCGGTGTGTTCACCATGGGCTTCATCTTCGGCGCCTACCTGTCCGAGACCTTCCGTGGCGCCTTCATGGCGATCCCCAAGGGCCAGGGCGAGGCGGGTGCCGCATACGGCATGAGCGGGGTGCAGGTGTTCTTCCGCATCCTCGTGCCGCAGATGATCCGTTTCGCCATTCCCGGCTTCACCAACAACTGGCTGGTATTGACCAAGGCCACCGCGCTGATCTCGGTGGTCGGCCTGCAGGACATGATGTTCAAGGCGAAAAGCGCGGCCGACGCCACGCGTGAGCCCTTTACCTTCTACCTGGCGGTCGCGGCCCTGTACCTGGTACTGACCAGCGTGTCCCTGTTGGCCCTGCGCTACCTGGAAAAACGCTACTCGGTCGGCGTCAAAGCCGCGGAACTGTGAGTAAGGGAGCGAGCGCATGATCTTCGATTACAACGTTATCTGGTCGAGCCTGCCGCTGTACCTGGGCGGGGTGCTGGTGACCATCAAGCTGCTGCTGATCTCCCTGGCCCTGGGCCTGGCGATGGCCATTCCGCTGGGGCTGATGCGGGTGTCCAAGTCGCAGCTGCTGAACTTCCCGGCCTGGCTCTACACCTATGTCATCCGCGGCACGCCGATGCTGGTGCAGCTGTTCCTGATCTACTACGGCCTGGCCCAGTTCGAGGCGGTGCGCGAGAGCATGCTCTGGCCGTACCTGTCGGACGCGACCTTCTGTGCCTGCCTGGCCTTCGCCATCAACACCAGCGCCTACAGCGCGGAGATCCTCGCGGGCAGCCTGCGCGCCACGCCCCACGGCGAGATCGAGGCGGCCAAGGCCATGGGCATGTCGCGAGCCAAGCTGTATCGCCGCATCCTGCTGCCGTCGGCCCTGCGCCGGGCGCTGCCGCAGTACAGCAATGAAGTGATCATGATGTTGCACACTACCAGCCTGGCGTCGATCGTCACCCTGATCGACATCACTGGCGCGGCGCGCACCGTCAGTTCCCAGCACTACTTGCCGTTCGAGGCCTTCATCACCGCCGGCCTGTTCTACCTCTGCCTGACCTTCGTCCTGGTGCGCCTGTTCAAGTCGGCCGAGCGCCGCTGGCTGGGCTACATGGCGCCGCGCAAGGCCTGAGGAGGCGAGCATGCACCGGATCGAGCACGTACTGCCCTGGGGTTGCCCGGGCACCGAACGCCGGTTGACCGTGTTCCGCTTCGGCAGCGGGCCGTGCAAGGCCTATATCCAGGCATCCCTGCACGCCGATGAGTTGCCCGGCATGCGCGTGGCCGTGGCGCTCAAGCGCCGCCTGCGCGAGCTGGAGGCCCAGGGCCGCCTGAGCGGAGTGATCGAGCTGGTGCCGGTGGCCAACCCGATCGGCCTGGCGCAGATTTTTCAGGCCGCCCACCAGGGCCGTTTCGAGTTTGCCAGCGGCAAGAACTTCAATCGCGACTTCTTCGACCTGGCCGGCGCCATCGCCCCGGCTCTGGTAGGCAGCCTGGGCCAGGACGGCCCGGCCAACGTGCGGCTGATCCGCGCGGCCATGCAGGCGGCCCTCGACGCGCTGCCGCCGGCCGAGTCCGAGCTGCAGGGCCTGCAGCGCCTGCTGCTGGGGCATGCCTGCAACGCCGACGTGGTGCTCGATCTGCATTGCGACTTCGAGGCGCTGGTGCACCTGTACTGCCTGCCGCAGCAATGGTCGCTGCTGCAACCCTTGGCCGCACGGCTGATGGCCGGAGCGGTGCTCACTACCGAGGACGGCGGCGGCAGCTCCTTCGATGAAGCCTGCTCTGCGCCCTGGTTGCAGTTGGCGCGGCGCTTTCCAGCGGCGGACATCCCGCTGGCCTGCCTGGCCGCCACCGTGGAGCTGGGCGGCATGGCCGACACCGAAGCGGAGCGGGCCGAGGCCAGTGCCGAGAGCATCCTGGCGTTCCTCGCCGAGCAGGGCCTGATCGCCGGCGACTGGCCGGCCGCGCCCGGGGACTGCTGCGAGGCGACGCCATTCGAAGGCGCCGAGTACGCCTACCCACCCCATGCCGGGGTGGTGAGTTTCCTGCAACCGCTGGGGGCGCGGGTCGAGGTCGGTGATCCGCTGTTCGAGGTGATCGATCCACTGGAGGATCGCCACAGCACCGTCTGCGCCTCCACCGACGGTGTGCTCTACGTGCGTGAACGGATGCGCTTCGCTCAACCCGGTCTATGGCTGGCCAAGGTGGCCGGCAAAACCCCTATTCGCCAGGGTCGCCTGCTGAGCGACTGATTCAAGAGAGTGGAAACCATGTACAAACTCGAAGTTCAGGATCTGCACAAGCGCTACGGCAGCCATGAAGTGCTCAAGGGCGTGTCCCTGGCGGCGAAGGCCGGCGACGTGATCAGCATCATCGGCTCCAGCGGTTCGGGCAAGAGCACCTTCCTGCGCTGCATCAACCTGCTGGAGCAGCCCTACGGCGGCAAGATCCTGCTCAACGGCGAGGAGCTCAAGCTGGTGGCCAACAAGGATGGCGGGCTCAAGGCCGCCGACCCCAAGCAGCTGCAGCGCATGCGCTCGCGCCTGTCCATGGTGTTCCAGCACTTCAACCTGTGGTCGCACATGAGCGCCGTGGAGAACGTCATGGAGGCGCCGGTGCAGGTGCTCGGCGTGGCGAAGAAGGAGGCCCGCGAGAAGGCCGAGCACTACCTGAGCAAGGTCGGCGTGGCCCACCGCAAGGATGCCTATCCGGGACACATGTCCGGTGGCGAGCAGCAGCGCGTGGCAATCGCCCGCGCCCTGGCGATGGAGCCAGAGGTGATGCTGTTCGACGAGCCGACCTCGGCGCTCGACCCGGAGCTGGTCGGCGAAGTGCTCAAGGTCATGCAGGATCTGGCCCAGGAAGGCCGCACCATGGTGGTGGTGACCCACGAAATGGGCTTCGCCCGCGAGGTGTCCAACCAGCTGGTGTTCCTCCACAAGGGCGTGGTAGAAGAGCGTGGCTGCCCGAAGGAAGTGCTGGTCAACCCGCAATCCGAGCGGCTGCAGCAATTTCTCTCCGGTAGCCTGAAGTAAGTGGTAACTCGTGCGTCGCGGCATGCCCCAGAAAGCCATTAGAGCCTAAACTGCCCCCCATGACTGCCCATCGAATCGGCTTCCTGCTTTGGCCCAATACCAAGCCCCTGACCTTGGCCCTGGCCGAAGAAGCCCTGCGTGTCGCTCAGCGCGTCCACCCCGAGGTGGTCTACGAGCTGTCCTTCCTCCAGGCGGAGGTGCCCGAGGAGGGCGCCTGGCGCCTGCCGGGCGTGCCCTGGCAAGGCGAGCTGGAGGGCTTTGACAAGCTCTTCCTGCTCGCCGACGAGCCACCGGCGGCCATCGCCCCGGCGCTGTCCAGTGCGCTCAAGCACCTGGTGCGCGGCGGCTGCGTGGTCGGTGGCATCTCGGCGGGGGTCTATCCGCTGGCGCAGCTGGGCCTGCTCGACGGCTACCGCGCCGCCGTGCACTGGCGCTGGCAGGACGACTTCACCGAGCGCTTCCCCAAGGTGATCGCCACCAGCCACCTGTTCGACTGGGATCGCGACCGCCTGAGCGCCTGTGGCGGCCTGGCCGTGCTCGACCTGCTGCTGGCCCTGCTGGCCCGCGATCATGGCGCCGAGCTGGCCGGGGCGGTGTCCGAGGAGCTGGTGGTCGAGCGCATCCGCGAGGGCAGCGAGCGTCAGCGCATTCCGTTGCAGAACCGCCTGGGCTCCAGTCATCCGAAGCTGACCCAGGCGGTGCTGCTGATGGAAGCCAACATCGAGGAGCCGCTGACCACCGACGAGATCGCCCAGCACGTGTGCGTGTCGCGGCGCCAGCTGGAGCGCATCTTCAAGCAATACCTGACCCGCGTGCCGAGCCAGTACTACCTGGAGCTGCGCCTGAACAAGGCGCGCCAGCTGCTGATGCAAACCAGCAAGTCGATCATCCAGATCGGCCTGTCCTGCGGCTTCTCCTCGGGTCCGCACTTCTCCAGCGCCTATCGCAACTTCTTCGGCGCCACCCCACGCGAAGACCGCAACCAGCGGCGCAGCAACAGCCCGTTCGAGCTGACGTCCTCGGAAGCCGAACGCAGCTGATCGCGGTGGATGAAAAAGCCCGCGTTCTCGCGGGCTTTTTCATGCCTGGCAGGCGCTGCTAGCGTTGATCGTTTTCGCGCGGGAACAGTGCATGGCCACAGCGTGTGCAGAACGCCGCTTCCAGCTCGTGGAAGTTCTTGGCGCAGCTGGGGCAGTCGCGCTTGAGCTGGTCGCTGCCGCGCATCGCGGCGGCCAGTTCGGCGCTAAAAATGCCGGTGGGCACGGCGATGATCGAGTAACCGGTGATCATCACCAGGGTCGACAGGGCCTGACCCAGCGGAGTCTGCGGCACGATGTCGCCGAAGCCGACGGTGGTCAGGGTGACCACCGCCCAGTAGATGCCGGTGGGGATGCTGGTGAAGCCGTTGACCGGCCCTTCGATCACATACATCAGGGTGCCGAACACCGTGACCAGGGTGGCGATGCTGGCAAAGAACACGATGATCTTCTGCCGGCTGCCGCGCAGGGCGGTGAGCAGGAAGTTGGCCTGGCTCAGGTACTGGCGCAGTTTGAGTACGCGAAACACCCGCAACATGCGGATCACCCGGATGATCAGCAGGTACTGGGCGTCGGCGAAGAACAGCGTGAGGATGGCCGGCAGGATGGCCAGCAGGTCGATCAGGCCGAAGAAGCTGAAGGCGTAGCGCAGCGGCTTGGGCGAGCAGTACAGGCGCACCCCGTACTCGATCGCGAACAGCAGGGTGAAGCCCCATTCCAGGGCCTTCAGCCACTCGCCGTACAGGCTGTGGTAGGCGTCGACGCTGTCGAGCATGACCACCACCAAGCTGGCCAGGATCGCCAGCAACAGGTAGCGATCGAAGCGCTGCCCGGCCGGGGTGTCGGTGAAGAAGATGGTGACGTAAAGATTCTGGCGCCAGTTTTCCAAGGCGAACTCCCTGCTTGCGAGAGGGAAAAGCCTATGCAGGATGAGCCAGGGGTGGCAAGGGTTAATCTCGGGGACGGGTTGAATGCTGAATGCGGGTGTGCTGCAGCCAGAGAAGCGCTTGCGCCCGGCGTATCGGCAGGGCGCGCGCCGTGGTCAGTCGACCGCCAGGTAGTGCTTGGTGAAGCTGTCGCTGAGCACTTCCCACAGGGTCGGGGTGCCGCTGGCGACGAAGAAGGCATCGCCCGCCTTGTAGTGGGCGGTCTCGCCGGTCTGTTCGTTGGTGATCTTCACCTCGCCAAGGGTCACCACGGCCTGCTCGTGGAAGGTGTAGGGCAGACGGAAGCGGCTGCGGCGGACACCGAAGTAGCCGGCGCTGACCGACTCGTCTTCGGTGGCGAAGGTGGTCAGGGCGAACATGGCGTTGTCGCCTTCGAGCATCTCGACGCCGATGTCTTCGAGGGTGCCGCTGGGTTCCAGTTCTTCCAGGGTGATGCCTTGCTTGATGCTGTGCAGCATGTCGTTCTCGCTCGGTTGAGGGGGCGGGCCCGCAGGGATGGGGCTCTACGCTAGCAGGGCAGGTTGCCTGTGCCATGCGTATGCGCGACACCGGGCGCCATGGAAACGCCTTGCTGCCGGTAATTAGGCAGGCGATTGACGGTTTCCCCTGGCAACCGATCCGCCCCGGGCGATCCGCGCGCCCGGAGGACAGGTCCCTGCTCAGTGAGGTTGCCGTCCGGGCGCGCCGGCCTTAACCGCGCGCTGCCAGCCTTGTGCGCCGGTCTGGATCAGCCAGCAGGCGAGGATGAAAGGCAGGGTCAGCGCCTGCAGCCCCAGACTGGTCAAGCCCAGCTGCAGCAGCGTGGCCATGCCGATGCCCAGCAGCAGTACCCAGGGTCTGCGTTGCACCTGGCTCAGGGCGATCGCCGCCAGGGCGCCGTTGTAGCCGTAGAGCCCGGCGAGCGCCTGCTCCTGGGGCGCGCCCAGGAGCAGCGCCAGGCCCAGGCCGAATGCCGAGCCGAGCAGCGCCCAGCACGCCGCGCGGCGCTCGGCCAGGAGCAGGCCGAGCAGCATCAGCAGGCCGGCCCAGGGGCGGTCCAGGAAGGTCACCTGGGAGAGTCCCAGGGGCACCCCGTTCAACGCACCCAGCCAGTCCAGGGCAGGCGTCGCGGCCAGTTGTCCCGGTTGCGCCTGGAGTCCCAGGGCGGGCGCCAGGCTCAGCAGCAACCAGCCCAGGGCCACGAATGGAAAGGTGAAGGCCGGCAGCCAGCGGCGTTTGCGCATGCCCTGCATCCAGGGCGCCAGGATCAGGCTGGACAGGCCGGCGCTGGCGATGATCAGCAGCGGCACAACGAGCGACCAGGTGAACTGCAGGCTGATCAGCAGGCCGAGCAGGATGCCGTTGTAGCCATACAGGCCGATCTCGATATCGGCCGGGGGGTAGCCGCGGCGCTGGGCGGTGAGCATGCCGCTCAGGCCGCCGAGCAGGGCGCCGCCGAGCAGCGCCGGCGCCGCCGCGGCCAGGCTCAGTACTACCAGCAGGCCGCAGCCCGGATGACTTTGCAGAAAGATCTGGCTGAAGCCGTTGAGCAGGGCGCGCAAGCCGCGCAGGGCGTGATGTGGCGACGGCAGTTCGTGCATGCGCGTGAACCCGAACAAAAAGAGGCGCCCATCGTTTCAGCGATGGACGCCTGCAAACTGGCGATGCCAGCGTGGGAGCCGTGGGACTGCGGCCAGATCGACTCGGGCCGCAGCTGTTAGTGGGTCAGTGCAGGGTCTCGATGCGCAGGCTGTTGGTGCTGCCCGGCTGGCCGAAGGGTTCGCCGGCGGTGATCACCAGGGTGTCGCCGGCCTTGGCCAGGCCGGCGGACTGGGCAATTTCCACGGCGGTGCGGGTGACATCCTCGACCTGGTGCAGGCGCGCGTTGACCACCGAGTAGACGCCCCAGGCCACGGACAGGCGGCGCGCGGTATCGAGGTTGGGGGTCAGGCTGAGGATCGGCGCCTTCGGCCGCTCGCGCGAGGCGCGCAGGCTGGAGGCGCCGGACTCGGTGTAGTTGACCAGCGCCGCCACCGGCAGGATGGTGCTGATGCGGCGGATCGCGCAGCTGATGGCGTCCGAGGCGGTGGCCTCGGCCTGGGGGCTGCTGACGTCGAGCTGAGCCTGGAAGTCCGGGCCGCTCTCCACCTGGCGGATGATCTTGCTCATCATCTGTACCGCTTCCTGTGGGTAGTCTCCGGAGGCGGTCTCAGCCGAGAGCATCACCGCGTCGGCTCCCTCGGCCACGGCGTTGGCCACGTCGGTGACTTCGGCACGGGTCGGCGCCGGGGAGAAGCGCATCGACTCGAGCATCTGTGTGGCCACCACCACCGGCCGGCCGAGCTGGCGGCAGGTGCGGATGATGTCCTTCTGGATGCGCGGCACGTTTTCCGCCGGCACCTCCACGCCGAGGTCGCCGCGGGCGACCATGATGGCGTCGCAGAGCCGGGCGATCTCTTCCAGGTGCTGCACCGCCGAGGGCTTCTCGATCTTGGCCATGAGGAAGGCCTTGCCCTGGATCAGCTCGCGGGCCTCGCGGATGTCCTCGGGGCGCTGGACGAACGACAGGGCCACCCAGTCGACCCCCAGCTCCAGGCCGAAGCTCAGGTCGCGGCGGTCCTTCTCGGTCAGTGGCGACAGCTGCAGCACGGCTTCGGGCACGTTGACCCCCTTGCGGTCGGACAGTTCGCCACCGGCGATCACCCGGGTATCGACGGCGTCGGCATGCTTGGCGGTCACCTGCAGGCGCAGGCGGCCATCGTCCAGCAGCAGGGTCATCCCCGGCTGCAGGGCCTCGATGATCTCCGGGTGGGGCAGGTTGACCCGCCGGGCGTCGCCTGGGGTGGGGTCCAGGTCCAGGCGCAGGGCCTGCTCGCGTTCCAGGGTGACCTGGCCCTCGGCGAAGAGCCCGACCCGCAGCTTGGGCCCCTGCAGGTCCATGAGGATGCCGATCGGCGTGCCCAGCTGCTGCTCCACCTCGCGCACCCAGCGATAGCGCTGGGCGTGGTCGGCGTGTTCGCCGTGGCTGAAGTTGAGGCGGAACAGGTTGACGCCGTTTTCCACCAGCTGACGGATGTCGTCGATGGTCTTGATCGCCGGGCCGAGGGTGGCGAGGATCTTTACTTTCTTGTCGGCTTTCATGGGGCTGGACTCTCGAGAATAAGAATGGCGCGGAAATCGTTGACGTTGGTGCGGGTCGGCCCGGTGACGATCAGCTGGTCCAGGGCGGCGAAGTAGCCGTAGCCGTTGTTGTCGTCCAGTTCGTCGCCGGCGTTCAGGCCCAGGCGCGCGGCGCGCCGGTAGCTGTCCGGGGTCATCAGGGCGCCGGCGTTGTCTTCCGAACCGTCGATGCCGTCGGTGTCGCCGGCCAGGGCGTAGACCCCGGGCAGCCCCTTGAGGCAGTGGGTCAGGCTGAGCAGGAACTCGGCGTTACGCCCGCCACGGCCATTGCCGCGCACCGTCACCGTGGTCTCGCCGCCGGAGAGGATCACGCAGGGCGCCTTGAGCGGCTGGCCATGCAGCAGCACCTGGCGGGCGATGCCGGCGTGGACCTTGGCCACCTCGCGGGCCTCGCCCTCCAGATCGCCGAGGATCAGGGCCGGCAAACCGGCGGCCTCGGCCTTGGCGGCGGCGGCATCGAGGGACTGCTGGGGCATGGCGATCAGCTGGAAGTGGCTGCGCGACAGGCAGGGATCGCCGGGCTTGACCGTTTCCGAGCGCGGGTCCTGGAGCCAGGCGCGGACGTTGGCGGGAATCTCGATCTGGTAGCGGGCGAGAATGGCTAGGGCCTCGGCCGAGGTGGTGGGATCGGCCACGGTGGGGCCGGAGGCGATCACCGTGGCCTCGTCACCCGGCACGTCGGAGATCGCATAGGTGTACACGCTGGCCGGCCAGCAGGCCTTGGCCAGGCGGCCGCCCTTGATCGCCGAGAGGTGCTTGCGCACGCAGTTCATCTCGCCGATGGAGGCGCCGGACCTGAGCAGGGCCTTGTTGATCGCCTGCTTGTCGGCCAGGCCGATGCCCTCGGCCGGCAGGGCCAGCAGGGAGGAGCCGCCACCGGACAGCAGGAAGATCACCCGGTCGGACTCCTCGAGGTTGCTGACCATCGCCAACACCCGCCGCGCCACCCGTTCGCCGGCATCGTCCGGCACCGGGTGGGCGGCTTCCACCACCTCGATCTTGCGGCAATCGGCGCCGTGGTCGTAGCGGGTCACCACCAGGCCGCTGACCTCGCCCTGCCATTCGCGCTCGATCACCTCGGCCATGGCGGCGGCGGCCTTGCCGGCGCCGATGACGATGACCCGGCCGCTGCGATCGGCCGGCAGGTGGTCGGCCAGCACCTGGCGCGGATGGGCGGCGTCGATGGCGGTGGCGAACAGCTCGCGCAACAGGCTTTGCGGATCGAAGGACATGGCGGACTCCTTAGTCTGGGCTCTTGTTATGGCTGGCTACGCCACCGGGCGAGGCTCACCGCTTTGGTCGATTGCAGTCCGCAGCGGCCGCCTGGCAGCGGCTATGGACTGGAATCGACCCACCCGGCCGGCAGGCCGTGACACCGCCAACCGGGCAGATCGAAAAGGGCACCGGCTGACTGGCCCAACCTACCTTGGGTCAGCCAGCCGGTGTGTTGCTCGTTGCGCGCGGGCTCGGCTCGTCCCACGCGGCGGCTTCAGTCCTCGCGGATCGAGAAGTTGGCCATGTGCTCCAGGCCCTTGATCAGCGCCGAGTGGTCCCAGTTGCTGCCGCCGAGGGCCGCGCAGGTGCTGAACACCTGCTGGGCGTTGGCGGTGTTGGGCAGGTTGAGGCCCAGCTCGCGGGCGCCGGACAGGGCCAGGTTGAGGTCCTTCTGGTGCAGGCTGATGCGGAAGCCCGGGTCGAAAGTGCCCTTGATCATGCGCTCGCCGTGCACCTCGAGGATCTTCGAGCTGGCGAAGCCGCCCATCAGCGCTTCGCGCACCTTGGCCGGGTCGGCGCCGTTGCGCGCGGCGAACAGCAGGGCCTCGGCCACCGCCTGGATGTTCAGCGCGACGATGATCTGGTTGGCCACCTTGGCGGTCTGACCGTCGCCGTTGCCACCGACGCGGGTGATGTTCTTGCCCATGGCCTGGAACAGCGGCAGGGCGCGTTCGAAGGCCTGCTCGCCGCCGCCGACCATGATCGACAGGGTGGCGGCCTTGGCGCCGACCTCACCGCCGGAGACTGGGGCGTCCAGGTATTCGGCGCCGCTAGCGTTGATCTTGGCGGCGAAGGCCTTGGTGGCCGACGGCGAGATCGAGCTCATGTCGATCACCACCTTGCCGGCGCCGACGCCCGCGGCCACGCCGTCCTGGCGGAACAGCACGTCCTCGACCTGGGGGGTGTCCGGCACCATGACGATGATGAACTCGGCTTCCTGGGCCACTTCCCGCGGGTTGGCCAGGGCGATGGCGCCGGCCTCGAGCAGGTCGGCCGGGGCCGGATCGTGGTGCTCGGAAAGGAACAGGGTGTGACCTGCTTTCTGCAGGTTCTGCGCCATGGGCTTGCCCATGATGCCGGTGCCGATGAATCCGATTTTTGCCATGAGATGCACTCCTAGATAGTGGGCTCAGATTGCGTTGTGCGCTTTCATCCAGCCGAGGCCGGCGAGGGTGGTGGTGGCCGGCTTGTATTCGCAGCCGATCCAGCCCTGGTAGCCGATGCGCTCCAGATGCTCGAAGAGGAAGCGGTAGTTGATCTCGCCGGTGCCCGGCTCGTTGCGGCCGGGGTTGTCGGCCAGCTGCACGTGGTTGATCGCCGCCAGGTTGTCCGCCACGGTACGGGCCAGGTCACCTTCCATGATCTGCATGTGGTAGATGTCGTACTGCAGGTACAGGTTGTCGCTGCCGACCTTGTCGCGAATGGCCAGGGCCTGCCTGGTGTTGTTCAGGTAGAAGCCGGGAATGTCGCGGGTGTTGATCGCCTCCATGACCAGCCTGATGCCAGCGGCCTGGAGTTTTTCCGCGGCATACTTGAGGTTGTCGACGAAGCACTGCTCGACAGTGGCGCAATCCAGACCCTGGGGGCGGATGCCGGCCAGGCAGTTGACCTGGGTGTTGCCCAATACCTTGGCGTAGGCGATGGCCTGGTCCACGCCGGCGCGGAACTCCTCCACCCGGTCGGGGTGGCAGGCGATGCCGCGCTCGCCCTTGGCCCAGTCGCCGGCCGGCAGGTTGAACAGCACCTGTTCGAGCCGGTTGGCGTCCAGGCGCGCCTTGATCTCCTCTACCGGATAGTCATAGGGGAACAGGTACTCGACACCGCCGAAGCCGGCCTCGGCGGCGGCGGCGAAACGATCCAGGAAGTCCACTTCGGTGAACAGCATGGACAGGTTGGCTGCAAAGCGGGGCATGGGGTGCTCCTTCAATGGTCGGGTAGGGCCCGGAGTTACTCCGGGCTCGGTAGTGGTTCAGTCGAGCGCCATGATGCTGGTCGGTGCGTCCGCCCGGCTGGTGGCCAGCGCCTCGAACTCGTTGATGGCGTCGATCTCGGTACCCATGGCGATATTGGTCACCCGCTCGAGGATCACCTCGATCACCACCGGCACCTGGTGCTCGGCCATCCAGGCCTCGGCCTGCTCGATGGCCGGGCGCAGTTCTGCCTGGGAGCGCACGCGGATCGCCTTGCAGCCCAGGCCCTCGACCACCGTGATGTGGTCGACGCCGTAGCCCTCGACCTCGCCGGCATTGATGTTGTCGAAGGCCAGCTGCACGCAGTAGTCCATGTCGAAGCCGCGCTGGCTCTGGCGGATCAGGCCGAGGTAGGCGTTGTTCACCAGGATGTGGATATAGGGCAGCTTGAACTGCGCACCCACGGCCAGCTCCTCGATCATGAACTGGAAGTCGTAGTCGCCGGACAGCGCGACGATCTTGCGCTGCGGGTCGGCCACGCGAACGCCCAGGGCTGCCGGGATGGTCCAGCCCAGCGGGCCGGCCTGGCCGCAGTTGATCCAGTGGCGCGGCTTGTACACGTGCAGGAACTGGGCGCCGGCGATCTGCGACAGGCCGATGGTGCTGACGTAGCAGGCATCCTTGCCGAACGCGTTGTTCATGCACTGGTAGACGCGCTGCGGCTTCATCGGTACGTCGTCGAAGTTGGTCTTGCGCAGCAGGGTGGTCTTGCGCTCGCGGCAGTCGGCGGCCCAGGCGCTGCGATCCTTCAGGCGGCCGGCGGCCTTCCACTCGCTGGCCACCTGGACGAACAGGGCCAGGGCGGCGCCGGCATCGGAGACGATGCCGTAGTCCGGCGAGAACACCCGGCCGATCTGGGTCGGCTCGATGTCGACGTGGACGAACTTACGATCCTTTGTATACACCTCGACCGAGCCGGTGTGCCGGTTGGCCCAGCGGTTGCCGATGCCCAGCACGAAGTCCGAGGCCAGCATGGTGGCGTTGCCGTAGCGGTGGCTGGTCTGCAGGCCGACCATGCCGGCCATCAGCGGGTGGTCGTCGGGGATGCAGCCCCAGCCCATCAGGGTCGGGATCACCGGCACGCCGACGATCTCGGCGAACTGCTGCAGCAAGGCCTCGGCGCCGGCGTTGTAGATGCCGCCGCCGGCCACGATCAGCGGGCGCTCGGCCTGGTTGAGCATCTCCAAGGCCTTCTCGACCTGGGCGCGGGTGGCGCTCGGCTTGTAGGCCTGCAGCGGCTGATAGGTCTCGATGTCGAACTCGATCTCGCCCATCTGCACGTCGAACGGCAGGTCGATCAGCACCGGCCCGGGACGGCCCGAGCGCATGACGTGGAAGGCCTGCTGGAACACCCGTGGGACCAGGGCCGGCTCGCGCACGGTGACGGCCCACTTGGTGACCGGCTTGGCGATCGACTCGATGTCCACCGCCTGGAAGTCCTCCTTGTGCAGGCGGGCACGCGGCGCCTGGCCGGTGACGCAGAGGATCGGAATGGAGTCGGCGGAGGCCGAGTACAGGCCGGTGATCATGTCGGTGCCGGCAGGCCCCGAGGTGCCGATGCACACGCCGATGTTACCGGCCTTGGCCCGCGTGTAGCCCTCGGCCATGTGCGAGGCGCCCTCGACGTGGCGGGCCAGGATGTGGCGGATGCTGCCATCGGCCTTCAGCGCGGAATACATCGGGTTGATCGCCGCACCGGGTACGCCGAACGCGACCTCTACACCTTCCTTGCGCATTACCGCCACTGCAGCATCGATTGCTCTCATTCGCGCCATGATTAAATCCTCCAGGCTGTATTCGATATTTTTTGTACGTGGCAAAAGCATGCCGTGCCCGTAGTTATGGGGTAAATTGCAGGCTTGTTCATTTCTGTCGATATCAGGAGTATCGAATGGACCGTCATACCCTGTTGCACAGCTTCGTTCTGGTGGCCGACCACGGCAGCTTCGCAGCTGCCGCCCTGGCCGAAGGCGTGACCCCGGTGGTGATGGGCCGGCGTCTCGATGCCCTCGAGCGCCACCTGGGGGTCAAGTTGATGCATCGCTCGACCCGCGGCCTGTCCCTGACCGACCTGGGCGAGCAGTATCTGGAGCGCGCCCGCGGCCTGCTGCGTGACTTCGACGAGGCCGACGCGAGCATCACCCACGGCGGTCATTCGGTCAGCGGCCACCTGGTGGTGTCGGCGCCGGCGGCGTTCGGCCGGCGCCATATCGCCCCCCACGCCCCGGCGTTTCAGGCGCGTTACCCGGAGCTGAAGCTGTCGTTCAACCTGACCGACAGCGTGGTCGACCTGGTGCGCCAGGGCTACGACATGGGCATCCGAATCGGCGAGGTCACCGACCCCAACTATGTGGCGATCAAGCTGTTTCCCAACCGCCGCGTGGTCTGCGGTGCACCCAGCTATTTTCAGCGCCATTCGGCGCCGCAAACCCTGGAGGACCTGACCGAGCACAACTGCCTGGCCTTCAACCTGCAGGGAGGGCAGCAGCGCGGCTGGACCTTCTTGCGCGATGGCAAACAGGTGGCGATCAAGGTTTCCGGCAATCTGGACTGTAATGACGGCGAACTCCTGTACAACTGGGTAAAACAGGGGCTGGGCATCGGCTGGCGGTCGACCTGGGAGATCCAGGCCGAACTCAAGCGTGGGCAGCTGGTGACGGTGCTCGACGAGTTCGCCGTGCCGGCCTACGACATCCAGGCCGTCTATCCGCAGCAGCGCTACCTGCCAGCCAAGGTGCGGTTCTTCATCGACTACCTGAAGACGATCTACAACACGCCAGGCTATTGGGAAAGCTGATGGGAGTAACTGTATACAAAAATATCAATTTAAATGTAAACAAATAAATTATTCATGTGTACAGTTTCTCGGCCTGCCGACCTGCAGCGCCGCGCTTGGCCGAGGGCGCCGGGGCGGCGGGCAGAGTCTTGGATCATCAGCCTGAGAGAGGACAAACCATGAGCACCCTGAACCTGCATACCGCGACAGCCATCAGCAACCAGGCCCTGGCGATCGGCCGCGAACTGTCGGCGGCGCCGCTGACCGTTGCCGTGCTGGACGCCGGCGGTCACCTGATCTGTCTGCAGCGCGAGGACGGCGCGAGCCTGCTACGCCCGCAGATCGCCATCGGCAAGGCCTGGGGGGCGGTGGCCCTGGGCAAGGGCTCGCGTCTGATCGCCGCCGATGCGCAGCAGCGTCCGGCGTTCATCGGCGCGGTGAATACGCTGGCCGATGGCAAGCTGGTGCCGGCCCCAGGGGGCGTGCTGATACGTGATCAGGCCGGGCTGCTGCTCGGGGCCATTGGCATCAGCGGCGATACCTCGGACCTCGACGAGCAATGTGCGCTCAGGGCGGTGGAGGCCCAGGGGTTGCTGGCCGATGCGGGGGTGAGCGCCTAGAGGGCGGGGCGGCGGTCCCGCCCGCCAGCGACGCGGCGGGCGGAGATGACTAGCGGCTGGTGACCTGCTCGGAGGGGCTGCTGGCCGAGCTGGCGTCGATCTCGCAGCCCTTGATCACCAGGCGGATGATGGTTTGCGCGGCGGCTTCGTAATCCTCGTCGCTGAGGCTGGCCTTGCCGGTGACGGTGGAGATCTGCCAGTCGAAGTCCGCGTAGGTCTGGGTCGCCGCCCAGATGCTGAACATCAGGTGGTGCGGGTCGACGGGCGCCATCAGCCCCTGGTCGATCCAGCGCTGGATGCAGGCGATATTGTGCTGGGCCTGGGCGTTAAGCTCCTCGGCCTGCTCTGCGGACAGGTGCGGCGCACCGTGCATGATCTCGCTGGCGAACACCTTCGAGGCGAAGGGCAGTTCGCGGGAGATGCGGATCTTCGAGCGAATGTAGGCCTCCAGCACCTCGGCCGGACGCCCCGACTGGTTGAAGGGCGCGGAGGCGGCGAGCAGCGGCTCGATGATGCTTTCCAGCACCTCGCGATAGAGGTTCTCTTTCGATTTGAAGTAGTAGTAGACGTTGGGCTTGGGCAGGCCGGCCTTGGCGGCAATGTCGCTGGTCTTGGTCGCCGCGAAGCCCTTGTCGGCGAACTCCTCACTGGCCGCGCGCAGGATCAGCTCTTGGTTGCGCTCGCGAATGCTGGTCATAGGCCCTTTCGATTTCCTGGTGTCGCCCTGCTTGGGACGGCGGGCGGGCATGGTAGCACCGGCCTCGCGCGGCGCTCAAGCCGGCGGCGAATGGGCCTGTCAGCGCTTTCCTGACCTCTCGGTCAATTAACTGTATACATAATTGTTTTTTTCTGTTTACATCCGTGTCGATTCGCTTCACCACAAGAAATGCCTCGGCTCCTTGGGCGACAGGAGACTCGCTGTGCACAACTCCCAGCTGGTCGACCCCTTCGGTCGGCGCATCACTTACCTGCGGCTGTCGGTCACCGACCGTTGCGATTTTCGCTGCACCTACTGCATGGGCGAGGACATGGTGTTCGCCCCGCGCGCGCAGATTCTCAGCCTGGAGGAGCTCTATGCGGTGGCCGATGCCTTTATCGGCCTGGGCGTCAGGCGTATCCGCATCACCGGCGGCGAACCCCTGGTGCGCAAGAACCTGCTGAGCCTGCTGGCGCGCCTGGGCCGGCGCGCCGAGCTGGAAGACCTGGCCATTACCACCAACGGCTCGCAGCTGGCCGAACTGGCGCCGCAGCTGCGCGCCGCCGGGGTGGCGCGGCTGAACATCAGCCTGGACTCGCTGAGGCGCGAGCGCTTCGCCGCCTTCACCCGTCGCGATCGCCTCGAGCAGGTACTGGCCGGCATCGACGTGGCGCGGGCCGCGGGTTTTCGCCGGATCAAGCTCAATACCGTGGTGCAGAAGGGGCGCAACGACGACGAGGTGCTCGATCTGCTCGAGTTCGCCATGGCGCACGGCCTGGATATCAGCTTTATCGAGGAGATGCCCCTGGGGGATATCTCCAGCCACAGCCGTCAGGCCACCTTCTGCTCCAGCGACGAGGTGCGCGAGCGCATCGCGCAGCGCCATGTCCTGGTGCGCAGCGGCCGGGCGACCGGTGGGCCCTCGCGCTATTGGCAGGTGGTGGGCAGCGCCACCCAGGTGGGCTTCATCTCACCGCACAGCCACAACTTCTGCGGCGATTGCAACCGGGTGCGGGTCACCGCCGAGGGCAAGCTGGTGCTCTGCCTGGGGCACGACCATGCCCTGGACCTCAAGGCCCTGATCCGGCGCCACCCAGGCGACCGCGAGTGTCTGCGCGAGGCCTTGCAGCAAGCCCTGCGGCTCAAGCCTGAACGCCATCACTTCGCCAATGACGAGCAGGTTCAGGTGGTGAGGTTCATGAGCATGACCGGCGGCTGATTCGCCGCCAGCGGGGCACTTGCCGGCCCCTTGCCGTTGCGCCACCCCGATCCCAACAGAAGAAGGAGGGTTGCTGTGAAGTTCACTCGCGTCTGCAGTTTACTGACGGTTCTGGCCGCTACCGGAGCCAGCGCCGAGAGCTATGTGATCGGCGTCGAGCAGCTGGCCTTCGCCCCGCACTACAGCATCGACAAGCAGGGCCAGTACCAGGGCTTCGCCCGCGAGCTGTTCGACTCCTTCGCCGCGCACAGCGGTATCCAGTTGAGCTACAAGCCGTTGCCGGTGGCGCGCCTGTTGCCCGCGTTGCTGGAGGGGGAGGTGGATCTCAAGTACCCCGACAGCGCCCATTGGGCCCAGGCGCAGAAGGCCGGCCAGGACCTGCGCTACAGCCAGGCGGTGGTCAGCTATGTCGATGGCGTGCTGGTCGCGCCGAAGCGTCAGGGCCGCCCGCTCGAGCAGCTCAAGCGCCTGGCCATGGTCGACGGCTGGACACCCTGGGGCTATCAGGAACGGATCGACACCCAGCAGATTGTGCCGACCTACAGCGATGACCTGCGCAAGATGATCCATCAGGCGCTGAAGCAGGACGCCGACGGCGCCTACTTCAACGTGGTGGTCGCCACCCATTACCTCGACAACATCCGCGCCCGCCCCGGCGCCCTGGTGTTCGACCCCAAGCTGCCGCATACCCGCGGCAGCTTTCACCTGTCCAGCCTGCGGCATCCCGAACTACTGCAGCGTTTCGACCGCTTTCTGCTCGAGCGCCAGGACGAAGTGACGGCGCTGAAGGCGAGGTATCGGGTCGAGGCCAATCTGGATTCGGAATACATGGGCATGGAACAGTGGAAGGTGGACTTCCTCGAGCGGCAGAAGGCCAGGCAGGCCGGCGAGTGAGCGCTTGTGCACGGCAGCCCCATGGGCCTGTGCATCGCCCACGGGGCTGCCTGGCGGCAGTTCTATCAGCTACGGAAACGCTGGCAGGCCGACCAGTGGCGCATCATCAGGTAGTAGCTGAGGCCGGCCGGGATCAGGCTGGCGTACCAGGACACCGAGGACAGGCTCAGGGCCACCGCGGCACCGATCAGCGAGGCGATGATTGCGGCGTAGTTCACGCCGCGGTAGGGGCCCTGCGCATCGTAGAGCTTGCCGATATCCAGTTGGCGCCGGCGGATGATGAAGTAGTCCACCACCATCACCGCGAAGATCGGCCCGAGGAACGCCGAGTAGGTCTGCACGAACATTTGCAGGCCGGCGGAGGACTCTTCCCTGACCAGCTCCCAGGGAAAGGTGCCGAAGGCCAGCAGGCCGACGATGATGGTCGAGGTGCGGAACGGCAGCTTGAACACGTCCATCAGGATGTAGGTCGGCGGCACCACGTTGTTCAGCACGTTGGTGGTCACCTGGGCGAAGGCGATGAACAGCAGGGTGGTCACCAGCAGCGGGGTGTTGTCGACGGCGCTGGAGAACACTTGGATAGGGTCGTTAACCCCGGTTGCGCCGGACACCATCAGGCCAATAAGGCCCATGAACAGGGTGCACGGCAGGATCGACATGGCATAGAGGGTGGTCAGCAGGCCCGCGCCGCTGCCCTGCTTGAGCTCGCGCGAGTAGTCGCTGACGTTGAGCATCATGGTGCTGTAGATGCCGAGGAACAGCATGGTCGCGCCCCAGAACGGCAGGCCCCAGGTGCCTTCGACGTTGACCAGGTTGGTCATGATCTCGTCGCCGTAGCGGTTGATCACGCTGTAGAACATGTACACCAGCGACACCAGGATAAAGGCGCTGCCAATGTTCTCCAGCCACTTGATGCCCTGGAAACCGAACATCGACAGGCCGATCTGCAGGAACTGGAACACCACGAAATAGAAGATCATGTTGTCGAAGCCCAGCAGCGTCGTCGATACGGCGTTGATCGCTGCGGCCCCGACCCAGCTCTGAAAGCCGTACCAGACGATCGCCGGCACCGCCCTGACCAGTCCGGGGAAGCGGGTGCCGGCGAAGCCGAAGGCGCTGCGCGCCTGCACCATGAACGGGATGCCGTACTTGTAGCCAGCCGCACCGTTGAGTGCCAGGGCGATGCCGATGACGAAGCAGCCGATGCCGATGGCCAGCGCCGTTTGTAGCAGGTTGAGGGTGCCGACGATGCTCGAACCCATGGCGAAGGTGCCGATCGACACGCAGCCGCCAAACCAGGCCAGCAGGTAGGACACCCTGCCCATGATGCGTTTTTGTTGCGGGGCCAGTGATTCGTCACCGGCGGTTTTGCTGGCTGCTGGCTGTGCGTAGTCCAGAGCCGATGAGGCGACAGTTTCATTGTTCATGGAATGAACCTCGGTACAGGGAACTGAAGTTCCCGCTGTTATTGTTGTGTCGTTACCTGAATCCATCGTCGCAGCACGCCTGGCCCTCACTGGCCGGCGTCTTGTGGTACCTGTCTATTGCCTCTATTGGCCGTGAGAAAGGAATTCGAACTGTCCGCTGAAGGCCTTCGGCCTGGGGAAGTCGAGGTCGCCGTGCTTGCTGGTGCCCAGCCCCAGGCCGACCAGCGCCTCGGCCAACTTCACCGCCGCGGTGACGCCTTCGACGATTGGTAGGCCGACCGCCTCGCTGATCTGCGCGGTCAGGTCGGCCATGCCGCCGCAACCGAGGACGATGGCGCCGATGTTGTCTTCGGCCTTGGCCCGCAGGCATTCCTCGATGATCCGATCCAGCGCCAGGTTGCCGTGGTGCTCGAGATCGAGCACCGGAATCTCCGCCGCCCGCACCCGGCGACAGTGGTGGGCGAAGCCGTAGCTCTGCAGCAGGTGCTCGGCAATGATCCCGGTGCGCCCCAGGGTGGTGACGATGGAAAAGCGCGTGCTGATCAGCGTCGCCAGATGAAAGGCCGCTTCGGCGATACCGATCACCGGGGCGCGGGTGATCTCGCGGGCCGCCAGCAGGCCGGGATCGCCGAAGCAGGCGAGGATGTAGGCATCGGTCTGTTCGAGCTCCCCGGCGCGGACCTCTTCGATGACGCCGACGGCGCTGATCGCCTCGTCGAAGTGGCTTTCGATCGATACCGGACCGCTGCGCGGGTTGCTCGCAACGATAAGGGTGCCGGGCGCCGCCACCCGGGCGGCCGCCTCGCCGATCCTTTCCGTCATGCCGGCGGTGGTGTTGGGGTTGATGACGCGAATCTTCATGGCTTCCTCTTCTTGGTGAGTGGTTGTATGCAGTGTTGTACACAATAAGAGCTCAAATTTAAATAAAAAAGTTTGATCTGTGGCTACAAAACTTCGCTCAAGTGTGATAGGAAGTTGACCTTATGGTCAGATTTAATGCTTGGTATGTAATAAAAATCTATGTAATTCAGATGGTTGGGCCAATGCGCTGCAATGCCACGGTTTCTCGATTCTGGACAGGCTAAGTCGCTTATCGCTTATCGCTTATCGCTTATCGCTTATCGCTTATCGCTTATCGCTTATCGCTTATCGCTTATCGCTTATCGCTTATCGCTTATCGCTTATCGCTGATGCGGAAGCATCGGCGGAGGATGGTTGCCTCGGCGTCGAAGCGGCGCCTGGTGCAATCTGGCTGGGGGCGGTGCAGTCAGGTGGGTATGGCGTCGTTGCCATGGGGGCAAGACGCTGCAACCGGCCGCCTGAGTGATCGGCCTGATGCTGGGATGGGGGATTTTGAGTTCTTCCGGTGCGGAACCGGGCCAGCGCCATGGTGTGCAACTGGCCACAGCTGTGGTCCGCGGTAACTCAAGGCAGGCGGATGGAGTAAGTTCCTTGCCCTACGGGCGCCGCGCGCCTGGGCGCGCGGCTTGGCAAAGGGCGTGCCTTAGCTGGGCGAGCCGGCTGGCGCCGAGCTGCCGTTGGTCACGCAATGCTTGCGCATCAACAGGTAGTGGAGGAGCGCGCCGAGTATCGCGCCGAAGATCCAGGAATAACCGGAAAGGCTGCTCAGCGCCGGGCTCCAGACCGAAGCGACGGAGAATACCGAGGCGATGCCGAAAGCAATCATCGCCTTGCGATTCCAGCCACCATCGTAATGGTAGCGAGTGCCCGGTTCGGCGGAAAACAGTTGCTGCAGGTCCAGATGCTGCCGGCGCACCAGGTAGTAGTCGGCGACGATGATGCCGTAGAGCGGCGCGAGCACCGCGCCCAGGGTGTCGACGAAGGCGGCGATGCCGACGTTGCTGATGAACGATACCCACAGCGCGCCGATGAAGAAGGCGATTGCCGCGGTGATGAAGCCACCGGTGCGCGCGCTGATATGCGCCGGCGCCAGGTTGGCGATGTCGTAGGCCGGCGGGATGAAGTTGGCTACCAGATTGATGCCGACCGTGGCTGCGAAGAAGGTCAGGGCGGCGATCACGGTCAGGGTCAGGTTGTCGACCCGGGCGACGATGTCGGTGGGGTTGGTCAGGGTTTCGCCGAACACCACCACGGTGCCGGCGGTGATGACCAGGGCGATCATCGAGAAGATCGCCAGGCTGACCGGCAGGCCGAGGAAGTTGCCGGCGGTCATCTGCTTCTCGCTCTTCACGAAGCGGGCGAAATCGCCGTAGTTGATCACCACCGCGGCAAAGTAGGCGACCATGGTGCCGACCACCGCGATAAAGGCCGCTACCGGGCCGGCGGCGTATTCACCGGTGCCGCGGAAGATGTCGCCCAGCTCGCTGAGCAGGCTGGGACCGGCCTTGTACCAGATCATCAGCATCAGCGCGATCATCACCAGGTAAACCAGCGGACCGGCCCAGTTGAGGAACTTGGTGATCCAGTCGATGCCGCGAATGAACAGGGCGACCTGGAAGGCGCAGACGATCATATAGGAAAGCCAGCCTACCGCCGTCATGCCGAGGAAGGTGGCGCCGGCGCCGCTGACACTGCCCATCAGCGAGTTGATCAGCAGCGCCACTGCGGTGGAGGCGAAGTAGGTCTGCACGCCGTACCAGAAGATCGCCACGATGCCGCGCACCACTGCGGGGAAGTTGGCGCCGCGCACGCCCATGCTGGCACGGGCCATGACCGGGAAGGGAATGCCGTACTTGACGCTTGGCTTGCCGGTCAGTTGCACCAGGCCCATGACGATGAAGCCGGCCAGGACGATCCCCGCCAGCACCGCCCAGCCGTTCAAACCGTAGGAAATAAACAGGGTGGCGGCCAGGGTGTAGCCGAACAGGCTCTGGATGTCGTTGGACCAGACGTTGAATATCTCGAACCAGCCCCATTTGCGTTGCGCGGGGGGCAAAGGCGCCAGGTCCGCGTTATGCAGCGAGGTGTCGATCTGCTTGATGTGGAAGTCTTCTGTGGACATGGACAGCTCCTGAATTTTGTTTTTACGCGCTCTCGGGGGCGCACCTGCGGAGGATTGTCGGTACGGTCCGTCTGGCCTCGCTCGCGCCAGCCCTGAGGCGGGGGCTGCGGGTGAGGGTGCAAGCGAAGACACAGGGATCGTCTGCATGTTGTACACATAAAAAAATGCGATGAACATATAAAATCGTAAGAATGTACACAAAAAAAAGAAGTTGTGAGTACAAAAACTTGACTTAATGATCAGTTTTATGCTCCCAGGCCTGCGCTCGGCTGCCGCTCCGCCTGACTTCGATGTGCCATGGGGCGCGTCTGTCGCCGAGGCCTGTGGCGCAGCCCAAAAACAAAAAAACGGGGTCACGCTGTGCGCGACCCCGCTATGCTGGCAACCCGCGCCGCCTAAGCGGCAGCCGGCCATCTGGTTCTAGAAGTGATACTGCACCAGCGCCTGCACCGCAGTCTGATCGAAGCCATCGGTGGAGCCGTCGATCGGCTTGATGCCGTACTTGTTGTGCCACATGTTCAGCTCGGTGCCGACGTACAGCTGGCGCTCCTTGCCGAACATGGCCTTGCCGGCATCCCACTTGACCTGGATCGAGGAGCCGAGGGAGGTCTGGGTGTTGGCCTCCTTGGACGGCGAGCGCCAGTCGAGGTAGCCATCGACCACGAAGTCCTGCGCACCGATGGCAAAGGGGTAGGCGCCGGCCACGGTCAACTGGGTGGCATAGCCGTTGCCGGCGTCGCTGGCCTTGAAGTCGTGGTCGAAGAAGATGTGGTTGTTGATCTTGACCCGGTACAGGTTGGTGTTGAGGAAGGCGAAGCCGGGCACGTCCCAATCCAGACCGATTCCGTACAGGTAGTTCTCGGTACCGGGGCCACCGTTGCCTTTCTCATAGGTGAAGGCGGCCTTGACGTCCTGCAGCGGCCCGACCGAGAGATCCTGGCCGGTCAGCCAGCTGAGGCTGATGCGCGGCTTGAACTCCATGTAGTAGAAGCTGTTCTTTTCCTTGACTTCGAGGTTGCCGAAGTTGCTGCCGCGGTACTGGGTGTTGTCGGCGTCCACGTAGTCGAGGAAGAAGAACACGTCGCCCCACACCCAGCCGCTGGCGTGTTCGAAGGTGTAGGTGGTCTGTGAGCGTTGCTCTTCGCCGTTGAAGTTCAGGCGTTGGAAATTGCTGCCGTTGAGGTAGGTCAGGCTGTTGTCCTGCCAGAACATCAGGTCGCCGGCGTTGACCTGGTTGCCGGCGAGCAGGCCGGCAGACAGGACGAGGCAGTGGGGGAGGTGCTTGAGCTTCATCGGGGTTTCCTCAGGTTTAGGACGGACAGGGTTTGCCACCCCGCGGCTGGGCGCGGGGCGATACAGGGGTGGATCAGGGAGCGCTTGGCTCAGCTTTTGCGGTTGGCCGCGCCGAACGCGATGGCTGGCACGGCGCGCGCCTCGATGCAGGCCGCGGCGCTCGCGAGCAGGGTCAGGGGGCGGGCGCCGATAGCGGCCAGGCGGGCCAGCAGCTGCGCCAGGGCGGGGGTGAAGGCTGGCGCGCAGGCGGGGCGGTCAACCAGCGGGAGGATCGGCTCGCTGCTGGCGGCAGACGGAGCTGGGGTGTTCGGCGTACGAGTCGTGGTCATGTCAGAGCCTGCCAGTTGTTTTTATATGGTCATGGGCTTGTACGAGGCTTCACGGCGCCTCCTTCCGATCGCCAGAAAGCTGTCTTGGCGGTCAGGATGTGCCGACTATAGCAATGTGGTCACAGGTGTGGAAACAAGATATTTGTTAATTGTGTACAAAGTTCAGTGCCGCTGGTCGCCTAAGGGCGGTCAGGCGTGCTGGCGCAGCGCAGGTTGCCCCGGGAGGGTGCTGCCAGGGGGCTGGCGTAAGGGAGGGGGAAGGAGGGGAAGGTTCAGTCGCCCCGTCGCAGCTCATGGAAGACGTGCTCGGCCAGGCCGGCGCCGGCTTCGCTCATGGTCAGATAGGTGCGGTCGGCGCCGGCTTCGATGATCCGCTTGGCGATGTCTTCGTACATGGCGTGGGAGGCGATCAGGCCGGGAAAGCCGCGTTCGCGCAGCTTGCCGATGGAGATGATCTTGGTCTCGGCGTCGTTGAGCGCCAGGATCACCGCTTCGATGCTGGGCATGTCCAGGCGTTGCCAGAGCATCTGGTCCTCGCCGTCGGCGAACAGCGCGCGGCGCCCGGCCTTGGCGCAGGCCTCGATGACCACCGGGTCGGAGTCCAGCCCGACCACCTTGAAGCCCTTGCCCTTGAGATAGTCATAGGCGGCGCGCCCGGTGCGGCCCATGCCCATGATCAGGATCTGCGCATCGCCGAGCGACACCGGTTGCTCGTCGGGGTGGCGGGTGTCGCGTTCCAGGGGGATCAGCCAGCGCGCCAGGCGCTCGTAGAGTGGGTGGGCGAGGCGGCTGAGCGGAGCGGAGATGACGAAGGACAGCGCCACGGTGATGGCAAGGGGAATCAGCCACTGTGGCAGGACCACGCTGGCGACGATCAGGCCGAATTCGCTGTAGTTGGTCAGGCTGACGCTGCTGAGAAAGGCGCTGCGCGCGCGCAGGCGGAACATCACGAACAACAGGAAGAACAGAAAGCCCTTGAGCGGCAGCAGCAACGCCATGACCACGGCGAACGCCAGGGCGTCGGCCCCGGGCAGGCCGCTGATGCCGATCTGCAGGAAGAAGCCGACCAGGAACACCTCCTTGATGCTCCACAGCGCGTTGGACAGCTCGATGGCGCGCTTGTGCTTGGCCAGCATGGCGCCGAACGCCAGGGCGCCGAGTTCCGAGCTGAGGCCGAGGGACTCGAAGCCGTAGCCGCCGATGACCAGGGCCAGCAGCAGCCCCAGCAGGACCATCAATTCCTCGTGGCCGCTGGCGTCCAGCAGGCGGAATAGCAGTGGTCGCAGCAAAGGCAGGGCGAATACCAGCAGGGCCCAGGGCGAGGGCGCGTCGCCATTGGCCAGGCTCATCACCAGCAGGGCGAGCAGGTCCTGAATGATCAGCACGCCGATGGCCAGCCGGCCGTGGAAGGAGCGCAGCTCGCGCTTGCTCTCCAGCACCTTGGCCGCCAGCACCGTGCTGGAGAAGGACAGGGCGACCGACAGCAGCAGCGCCTCACGCAGGGGCAGCTCGAGGATCAGCACGATGGCGCCGAGGAACAGCAGGCTGGAGATGAAGAAGTGCAGCAGGCCGCCGGCGATCACCTCGCGCCGCACCAGGTTGCTCAGCTTCAGCTTCAGGCCGACGGTGAACAGCAGCAACAGCACGCCGAGGTGGGAGACATGGCTGAGGATGGTGCTGTCCAGGGGACCGATGCGCAGGTACTGGCTGAGCCCCGCCAGGGTGAAGCCGGCGGCCAGGTAGCCGACCAGGGGCGGTAGGCCGATGAAGCGGGCGGCCAGTCCCAGCATGAAGGCGAAGGCGATCCAGCTGGCTTCGAGCATCGGCAAGTACCTGTCGGCTTTCGCGTGGGCGGTGGACTCCAGTCAATTGTAGCGGGCCGCTCCTGGCCGGCGTCGCCGGGTGGCCCGTAGGCCGCTGCGGGAGCGGCGTGCTGGTGCCAGAAATGACACAAGCCCGCCGGGTGGCGGGCTTGTGCTGGATCGCGGTGCGGCCCTGGGGCCTTGTGCTCAGTTGATCTGCGCGCCCTGGGCAATCCAGGCGCCGATCAGGTCGCGTTCTTCCTGGGTCATCTGGGTGATGTTGCCCAGCGGCATGACCTGGCTGGCGACGCTCTGCGCGTGAATCTTCGCCGCCTGTTGCTGGATCTGCTGCGGGGTGTCGAGCATAAAACCAGCCGGCGCGCTGCTGAACATCGGGCTGCTCGGGCTGGCCGAATGGCATACGGTGCAGCGTTCCTGGATCACGCTGTTGACCGTGGCGAAGGGCGGCTCACTGGCCTGGGTGATTGCCGGGTCGGCGCTCGGCTCGGCGAGTGCCGTGGCGGGCGCGACCTCCTCGACCTTGGCGACGGTGGCCGCCGGCTCGCTGCTGACCGCCGCGACAGGCGCGGCGCTCGGCGCTGGACGCAGCGGGGCGGTGACGTAGGCCAGGCAGATCATGCCCAGGGCGGCGGCCGGCAGGGTCCAGGCGAACCTGTTGCTGTCGTGGCGGGTATTGAAGTAGTGCCGCACCAGCACCGCCAGAATCGCGATGCTGGCCAGGATCAGCCAGTTGTACTGGCTGCCGTAGGTGCTCGGGAAGTGGTTGCTGATCATGATGAACAGCACCGGCAGGGTGAAGTAGTTGTTGTGGCGCGAGCGCAGCAGGCCCTTGGCCGGCAATACCGGGTCGGGTTCGCTGTTCTCTTCGATGGCCTTAACCAGGGCGCGTTGTGCCGGCATGATGGCGAAGAACACGTTGCCGACCATGATGGTGCCGATGATGGCGCCGACATGGATATAGGCCGCGCGACCGCTGAAGATCAGGCTGAAGCCCCAGGCCGCGGCGATCAGCAGGACGAACAGCACCGCACCGAGCAGCGCCGGCTGCTTGCCCAGGGGCGAGTCGCAGAGGAAGTGATACGCCGCATAACCGGCCACCAGCGAACCGAGGCCGATGGCGATGGCGACGGCCGGGGCCATGTCGCTGCCGGGGGCGATCAGGTACAGGCTGGGGTTGAGGTAGTAGACCACCAGCATCAGGGCGATGCCCGACAGCCAGGTGAAATAGGCTTCCCATTTGAACCAGTGCAGGTTGTCCGGCATTTTCGGCGGGGCCAGCTTGTACTTTTCCAGGTGGTAGATGCCGCCGCCGTGGATGGCCCACAGGTCGCCGGCCAGGCCGTCGCGTGGGTTGCTGCGGTTGAGGTTGTTCTCCAGCCAGACGAAATAGAAGGATGCGCCGATCCAGGCGATGCCGGTGATCATATGGATCCAGCGGATGCCCAGGTTCAGCCATTCAGTCAAATGTGCTTCCACAGTGTGTACCTCTTTCCCAGTGCCGGCAGGCCGGTCCCCTGGGCTTCTCTTATTGGTGGGGGTCGAGGAGCAGTTGCTCTGCCTCGGTAAAGAAATGCTCATCGCAGTTGTTGCCGGAACCACTGCGATCAACCACCAGGAAGTCATCCCGCTTTTCGATCGTCAGCACCGGGTGGTGCCAGACGCCGCGATGGTAATTAATGCCCTGCCTGCCGTTGCTGCGGAAGGCGCGGACCAACTCCGATTCAGGTGCATCGCCAAGTGGCGCGACCACGATCAGAAAGGGGTGGCCGAGCAGCGGCACGAAGGCCTGGCTGCCCAGCGGATGGCGCTCCAGCATGCGCACGGTCAGCGGCATCTGCAGGGCCTCGGCACTGAAGATGCTGATGATCGCCTGATCCCCAGGCTCCGCGGTCTCGACCGTGGCCAGCTTGTGGTAGCGGCGAGTGGAGCCGTTGTTGATCATGAAGAATTCGCTGCCTTCGGTTTCGATAACGTCGCCGAAGGGGGCGAAGGCTTCTTTGCTCAGGGGCTCGATGATCAGTTTGCGCATGTCGGTCTACTTGTTCTCTGTTGCGTGATGCCCCCGGCCGCAAACCGGGGGCCGTTGCCTTACTTGCTGACCTTGCCGAACAGGCGCAGGCGACTGACGCCGCCGTCCGGGAATACGTTCAGCCGCACATGGGTGATCGGGCCGAGGGCCTGGATCTGCTCGACGAATTCGTGCTCGGCGTGCATCGACAGTTTCTGGCTCGGCAGCAGTTCGCGCCAGAACAGGCTCTGGGTCTCGATCTGGCTGTCGGTGCCGCCCTTGACGAAGGCGCCCTGGATCGAGCAGCTGTCCGGGTAGTTGCCCTTGAAGTGCAGGGTGTCGACGACGATGCGCTCGATTTCGCCGGGGTGGCCGAGGGCGACGATTACCCAGTCGTTACCCGGGGTGCGGCGGCGCGCGGTTTCCCAGCCGTCGCCCATGTTGATGCCGCGGCCCGGGTTGAGGATGTTGCTCATGCGCCCGAAGTGCTCGTCGGAGCAGGCCAGGGCGCGACCGCCATTGAGGGCCGCGGCCAGGTCGACCTGTTCGTTGTCGCCGATCGAGGACCAGTCGCGGAACGGAATGCCGTAGACCCGCAAGCGGGCGACGCCGCCATCCGGGTAGATGTTGAAGCGCAGGTGGGTGAAGGCCTGCTGGTTGTGGATCTCGTGGTAGTGGTGGGCGTTGCCCTGCAGTTCGACGGCGCCCAGTACCTCGGTCCACTCGGTGGCGTCAGTCGGGTCGCCCTCGGCGACGAAGCAGCCTTCCAGGGAGGCCGACGGCGGGAAGTTGCCGGTGAAGAAACTGGTGTCGATGTCCACGCCCTTGATCGAGCCCGCCACGCCCAGGCGGATCACCGCGCTGTCGTAGCCCTCGAAGCGCTTGCGCCGCGACTCCCAGCCGTCCATCCACTTGCCGTTGTCGTCGAACACGCCTTCCTTCCACACCGCCGGGGTCGGTTGGAACAGACGGTTGACGTCGGCGAACCAGTCGTCGGTGACCGAGATGGCTTGGGTGCCGAGGCGTGCGTCGGCCAGGTTGACGTATTTCTCGAAGGGTACGGCGTAAGCTTTCATGTGGTCTCTGCCTTGGGTGGTGGCGATTGTAGGGGGCGGTGCCTGGGCGCCTAGAGCTGCTGCAGGCGGAACAGGGCGATCCGGTTGATTTCGCTCAGGGCGCGGGCGAATTCCTGCTCCGGCGAGTTGTGGATGCGCTCCTCGAAGGCCGCCAGTATCTGATGCCGATTGCTGCCCTTGACCGCCATGATGAAGGGGAAGCCGAACCTGGCCTTGTAGGCATCATTCAGTTCGGTGAAGCGGGCGAACTCCTCGGCGGTGCATTCGCTGATCCCGGCGCCGGCCTGCTCGGAGGTGCTGGATGCGGTCAGCTCGCCGCGCACCGCGGCCTTGCCGGCCAGGTCCGGGTGGGCGTTGATCAGCGCCAGCTGGGCCTCGCGGCTGGCGCCGAGCAGTAGCTCGGCCATGCGCCGGTGCAGGCCTTCGATTTCGTCGACACTGGGGTCCAGGCCCAGCTCATAGGCCTGCTCGGCGACCCAGGGCGAGTGCTCGTAGATGTCGGCGAAGGCGTTGACGAAGTCCGCGCGGTCGAGTCGCGACGGCGTCAGGGTCTGAAAGCGGCTCATTGCGCGCGCTCCTCCTTGAACGGGTGGGTGGCGTACCAGTGGCGGGCGATGTCGACGCGGCGGGCGAACCAGACCTTGTCATGGCCCTTGGCGTACTCGATAAAGCGCGCCAGGGCGGCCAGGCGGGCCGGGCGACCGAGCAGGCGGCAGTGCATGCCGATGGACAGCATCTTCGGTGCGCCCTCCAAGCCTTCGGCATAGAGCACGTCGAAGGCGTCCTTGAGGTAGTTGAAGAAATCGTCGCCGGTGTTGAAGCCCTGTACCTGGGTGAAGCGCATGTCGTTGGTGTCCAGGGTGTAGGGGATCACCAGGTGCGGCTTGGCTGGGCTGCTGGCCGGGTCCCAGTAGGGCAGGTCGTCGTCGTAGGTGTCCGAATCGTAGAGGAAGCCACCTTCCTCCCTGACCAGACGCCGCGTGTTGGGGCCGGTGCGGCCGGTGTACCAGCCCAATGGGCGTTCGCCGGTCAGGTCGGTGAGGATGCGGATGGCTTCGAGCAGGTGCTCGCGTTCCTGCGCCTCGTCCATGTACTGGTAGTCGATCCAGCGATAGCCATGGCTGCAGATCTCGTGGCCGGCCGCCACCATGGCCTTGATCACGTCCGGGTGGCGCTGCGCCGCCAGGGCCACGGCGAACACCGTCAGCGGGATGCCGTGCTTGTCGAACAGCTTGAGCAGGCGCCAGACGCCGGCTCGGCTGCCGTACTCGTAGAGCGATTCCATGCTCATGTTGCGCACCCCCTGCAGCGGCTGCGCGGACACCATTTCGGAGAGGAAGGCCTCGGACTCCTTGTCGCCATGCAGTACGTTGCGCTCGCCGCCTTCCTCGTAGTTGAGGACGAACGACAGGGCGATGCGGGCATCGCCCGGCCAGTGGGGATGGGGCGGGTTGTTGGCGTAACCGATCAGGTCGCGTGGATAGTCAGCGCTCACTGCAGTCTTCCTTCTAGGCGATGTTGCGGTCTGTGCGCAGCCCATGGCTCTCATGGCTACGCAACCGTGATGGGCTAATTGTATACAAAAGCAATTGTGTTTTGTAAATCAAAAATTCGCTGTGTTTTTCGCTTCGAGCACTCGAGGATCAACTGCCAGTCGGCCGTGGAGCAAGCACGGCGATCCATTGCGCGCTCGCCTGGGTGGATAGCATCGACGGCGAGGCTGGCGGCGTCGGCAAGGCGCTGGAGTTTAATTGAGTGTATACAATATCGCTGAAAACTGTTTTAAATAACTCCGTCCATGCTATGCTTCGCCGAACTCGGGGCTGCTCCAGCCCGCGCGAGCCGCTGATTTCCGACAAGAATAGAGGAGGAGTGGTGTCCGTGAGACCCCAGGTCGCCGCGGATGCCCGGAACCAATGGGACGATTGACGACACATGTTCTAGATGCTGCACACGGTTGCCCGGGCAGCGCGCTCAAGGTCGAGCTGTACCGTGTCGAAGGTGAACAGCTGGAGCTGCTCGCCAGCGTGCGGACCAACCACGATGGCCGCTGCGATGCGCCGATCCTGCAGGGCGCGGACTATCGCAGCGGCGTCTATCAACTGCACTTCCACGCCGGCGACTACTACCGTGGGCGCGGCGTGGCGCTGCCCGATCCGGCATTTCTCGATGTGGTGGTGCTGCGCTTCGGCATCGACGCCGGCCAGGAGCACTACCATGTGCCGCTGCTGATTTCGCCCTACAGCTATTCGACCTATCGCGGTAGCTGATACCCAATGCTTGTCACCCTTTGACTCCGTCAACGAGTCGTTAGCCCGCGCACTGCGGGCTTTTTTATGCATGGGGGTGGAGGGGGACTTGCCCAGGCACAAAAAAGGCCGGCTGCGATGCCGGCCTCTTTCTGTTCTGGACGCCCGATGATGCGGGGCGCCCGGGCGTCCGTTCTCGCCTCAGGTGCGGAAGCGATGGACCAGGCTGTTGAGCTCCTCGGACAGGCTCGAGAGGTTCTGCGAGTCGCTGCGCGCCGACTCTGCCAGGCCGGCCACCAGTTGCGCGTCGCCGTGGATCCGCGTGATGTGCCGGTTGATGTCCTCGGCCACCTGGTGTTGCTCTTCGGCGGCCGTGGCGATCTGCGCATTCATGTCGCGGATCACATCCACCGACTCGCGGATCAGGCCGAAGCTGGAGCTGGCCTCGTTGATGCTGGCCACGGTGCGCTGCGACACCTCCAGGCTGGCGTGCATCTGCTTGGCCATCTCGCGAGTGCGCTGGGCCAGGCCGCTGAGCAGACCGTCGATCTCCGAGGTCGAGTCGGCGGTGCGCTTGGCCAGGGCGCGCACCTCGTCGGCAACCACGGCGAAACCGCGGCCCTGCTCGCCGGCGCGGGCCGCTTCGATGGCGGCGTTGAGGGCCAGCAGGTTGGTCTGTTCGGCGATCGAACGGATGGTGCCGAGAATCGACTGGATGTTGTTGTTGTCCTGCTCCAGCTGTTGCATGGCGGCGGCCGACTGGGAGAGTTCCCGGCTCAGCTGCTCGACGCTGTGCACCGCTGCATCGATCTGCAGCTGGCCCTCGTGGGCCTGCCGTTGCCCGCTGTCGGCGGAGTCGGCGGCCTGGCTGCAGGAGCGGGCCACTTCGTTGGCGGTGGCGACCATCTCGTGGAAGGCGGTGGACACCATGTCCACCGATTCGCGCTGGCGCCCGGCCGCCTCGGCCATGTCGCCGGAGACCTGGGCCGAGGTGCCGGAGGTATGGTGGATCTGCTTGGCCGCCTGGCCGATGCTGAGGATCAGTTGGCGAATGCTGGCGAGGAACTGGTTGAACCAGCCGGCCAGCTGCGCGGTTTCGTCCTGGCCGCGCACGGTCAGCGAGTGGGTCAGGTCGCCCTCGCCCTGGGCGATGCCTTCCAGGCCGTTGGCCACGGCACGGATCGGGCTGACGATCAGGCTGGCGAAGCTGGCGCCGACAAAGGCGAACAGCAGGGCCAGCAGCGCGGCCATGCCGATGATGATCCAGGTCAGCTGGGTCACGCTGCTCATCACGTCGTCCTGGCGGATCAGGCCCATGAAGCGCCAGCCCAGTCGGTCGGAGGACCAGACATTGGCCATGTAGCGCACGCCGTCGAGTTGGACTTCAACCAGGCCCTGGTCGGCCTTGGCCAGCTCGGCATAGCCGCCGCCCAGCTCGCCGAGCTTCTTGAAGTTGTGCTCGGGCTGGCTCGGATCGACCAGCACGGTGCCGTTGTTCTCCATCAGCATCAGGTAGCCGCTTTCGCCCAGCTTGATGCCCTTGACGATATCGGTCAGCTGGTTGAGCGACACGTCGATGCTGAGCACCCCGCCCGGGTTGCCCAGGCCGTTGGCCACGCTGCGCACGCTGGCCACCAGGGTCGCGTTGTCGTTGGCCCAGTAGTAGGCGTCGGTGCGCACGGTCTTGCCCTGGCCGTTCATGCCGGCCTGATACCAGGGGCGTGGGCGCGGGTCGTAGTTGCTCAGGCCGGCGTCGTTTGGCCAGCTGACGTAGCCGCCGTCGATGGTTGCGGTGGTGACATAGGCGTAGGCCGGGTGGCTGGCGGCGACGTCGGCGAACAGCGCCAGCAGTTTCTCGCCGTGCTCACCCAGCGGCGCCTGGGCCGCATTGGCGTCCATGTACTTCTTCAGGTTGCCGTTCACCCCGGTGACCAGCGGGTGCTTGGCCAGGTAGTCGACATTCTGGCTGATGCCGTCGAAGAACAGCTGCATGGCGTTTTCGACCTGGCGAATCTCGCGGGAGCTGCTGTCGACGAACTCGTCGCGGGCGTCGCTGCGCAGGTTGAGTACCACCAAGATGGCGACCAGCATGATTGGCACGCAGGCGATGATCGCAAAGGCCCAGGTCAGTTTTTGTTTTATGTTCATCGGGGGTCCCCGGACGGTTGTAGGCGGCTCCTATTCTGTCGGCTGGACAACCGGGAGCTTTACCGAATACGACCGTTACTGTCGCAAGCGCGCGCTGAGTGTCGCGCCTAGGCATCTGCGCCGCAGGAGCGCGGGGCAGCTTCGCACCGTGCGAATGCCCGGGCCGACTGCCCGGCGCGATCAGTGACTCAGCAGGGACGCGGTGCCGGCGCTGGCGAACAGGCCGGCGCTGACCCGGTTGAACCAGACCTGGCCCTTGCCCGAACGCAGGTAGCGCGCGGCGCCGTGGGCGCTGAGGCCGTAGAACAGCTTGCAGCCCAGGTCCAGGGTCGCCCAAGTGAGGATCAGTACCAGTAGCTGGCTGAGGATCGGCTGGCCGGCACTGATGAACTGCGGCAGGAAGGCGGCGAAGAACAGGATGTCCTTGGGGTTGCTGGCGCCGAGGCCGAAGGCCTTCCAGAACATGCTCCTGAAGCCGGGGTTGACCGCCTGGTCCTCGGCCTTCGTCGGTATGGCGGCCTGGCATGACTGCTGCCAGCTCTGCCAGGCCAGATAGAACAGGTACAACGCACCGATCAGCTTGAGCAGGCTGAACAGCCGCTCCGAGGCCAGCAGCAGGGCGCCCAGGCCCAGTGCCGAGGCGCTGAGCAGGCAGATCGAGGCCGATACCCCGCCGAGAAATGCCGGCAGGGAACGACGCAGGCCATAGTTCAGGCTGTTGCTGACCATCAACAGGGACAAGGGCCCGGGGATCAGGATCACGATCAGCGCGGCGCTGCTGAACAGCAGCCAGGTTTCCAGACTCATCAGGTGGCCTCCAGATGCGACAAAGCCCCGGCGCATGCGCGTCGGGGCCGGGTAGGGCTCAAGCCAACCTTACAGGAAGGCGAACTTGGCGATAAAGATGATGCACAGCACATAGAGGCTGACTGAGACCTTGTCGCGCTGGCCGGTCAGCAGCTTCAGCGTGGCATAGGTGAGGAAGCCCAGGGCGATGCCGTTGGCGATGGAGAAGGTCAGCGGCATCATCACCACGGTGACGATGGCCGGGATGGTGTCGGTGAGGTCTTCCCAGTCGATATGCGCCATGCCGCTCATCATCAGCATCGCCACATAGATCAGCGCGCCGGCGGTGGCATAGGCCGGAATCATCCCGGCCAGCGGGGCGAAGAACATCGCCGCGAGAAACAGTACGCCGACGGTGACGGCGGTGAGGCCGGTGCGCCCGCCGGCGGCCACGCCCGAGGCGCTTTCGACGTAGCTGGTCACCGGCGGGCAACCGACCATGGAACCGATCACGCTGGAGGTACTGTCGGCCTTGAGGGCCTTGGACAGGTTCTGGATCTTGCCGTCCTCATCCACCAGGTTGGCGCGGTGGGCGACGCCCATCAGGGTGCCGGCGGTGTCGAACATGTTCACGAAGAGAAACGCCAGGATCACGCTGACCATGGCCACGTTGAAGGCGCCGGCGATGTCCATGGCCAGGAAGGTCGGCGCCAGGCTCGGCGGCAGCGATACCAGGCCATTGTACTCGACCAGGCCCAGGGCCCAGCCGATGGCGGTGACGCCGAGCATGCTGAAGAGGATGGCGCCGAACACGTTGCGATGGCTGAGCACGGCGATCAGCAGGAAGCAGACCGCCGCCAGCAGGGCCGAGGGCTCGCCGAAGGAGCCCATGGTCAGCAGGGTGGCGGGGCTGTCGACCACTATGCCGGCGGTCTTCAGGCCGATCAGGCCGAGGAACAGGCCAACCCCGGCGCCCATGGCGAAGCGCAGGCTCATGGGAATGCTGTTGAGCAGCCATTCACGGATGCGCGACAGGCTCATGATCATGAACAGGATGCCGGAGATGAATACCGCCCCCAGCGCGACCTGCCAGCTGTAGCCCATCTCGCCGACCACGGTGTAGGTGAAGAAGGCATTGAGGCCCATGCCCGGCGCCAGGCCGACCGGCCAGTTGGCGTACAGGCCCATGAGGAAGCAGCCGAGGGCCGCGCCGATACAGGTGGCGACGAAGGCGGCGCCGTGGTCGACGCCGGCGTTGGCCATGATGTTGGGGTTGACGAAGATGATGTAGGCCATGGTGACGAAGGTCGTCAGCCCGGCCAGCAGTTCGGTCCTGATGCTGGTGCGATGCTCGGTCAGCTTGAAGAAGCGGTCGAGTGGTCCGGCATCTGCCGTTCCTTGGGTGTGAGTCGCAAGTTGTTCTTGTTTGGCGCTTTCCACAGCAGGTACTCCTCATTTCTCTTGTTGTGTTCCACCCAGAGTCACGGGCGCGGCAGGCTTCGACTCTCTGAGGCTGGTGGTTCGTTTGGGGGGGGCTTGCTGGCTAAGTTGTTGATCGAGCGGTCAGGAAGTCACCCTGTCGCGATTATGCGTTTGTATACAAAAAAAGCAAATAATGTTTTTCACGTTGTGCAAGCCGTTGGGAGCGGCGGCAGCGCTCGGAGGCGCGATGGGTATTGGCAACCATGCAGTCGCGGGACAGGTCTATAAAGCCAGTCAAAACAAGCAGATAGCGATTGTGTGTGGCTTCGCCAGCGGGCCCGGCCTGGGGGAAGAATCTGATCTGGTCCAGGGAGCATGGCGCGGGATCGATCACAGAACATCTAGAAAGAAAACAGTTTTTATAAGAAATGGATTTAGTCGGACCCGGGAAGACGTCTGCCGATGCTCCTAGGGTGCGCACTGATCCGGACGCCCGCCTGTAGCGCTCGGCGATGGGATTGCTGCAGGGATGGTTAAATTGTGTACAATGCCGCATTGTATTCTTTGCGCTATGCCCCACGTCTGCTTGCCAGAAATGGGGTAAAAAGCAGTAGAGTTCCCGGTAACCGGTCGACCCTCTAGACGCGAGTCAGCATGAACGAACAATTGCAGCCCCTAAAGAAGCAGCCGCGCGTAGGCAAGAGCAGCCGCAGCGGGACTCAGGACGACGTCGTATACGCCCATATCTTCGATGCCATCCTCGAGCAGCGGCTGGCACCCGGCACCAAGTTGAGCGAGGAGGCCCTGGGCGAGATATTCGGCGTCAGCCGCACCATCATCCGTCGTGCCTTATCGCGCCTGGCTCACGAGGGCGTGGTGCTGTTGCGTCCGAATCGCGGTGCGGTGGTGGCCAGCCCCAGCGTCGAGGAAGCCAGGCAGATCTTCTATGCCCGGCGCATGGTCGAGCGCGCCATCACCGAACTGGCGGTACAGCACGCCACGCCCGAACAGTTGGCCGAGTTGCGCCAGATGGTCGAGGATGAACATGCGAGCTTCGCCAGGGGCGACCGTGGCGCCGGCATTCGCCTGTCCGGCGAGTTCCATCTGAAGCTGGCCGAGGCGGCGAAGAACGCCCCGTTGATCAGCTTCCAGCGCAGCCTGGTGTCGCAGACTTCGTTGATCATCGCCCAATACGAGAGCGGCAGTCGTTCGCACTGCTCCTACGACGAGCACAACCAGCTGATCGATGCCATCGAGGCAGGGGATGCGGCCAAGGCCGTGACCCTGATGATGCATCACATGGACCACATCGACAGCAAGCTCAACCTCGACGAGGACAGCGCCTCGGACGATCTGCACACGGTGTTCTCCCATGTGCTGCAGACCAAGAAGAAGCCGGGGCGCAATGGCGCCAACCGCTGATTGACGATCCGCCAGAAAGCCCCGCGGTGTGAGCCGCGGGGCTTTTCTATGGTCGGTCGTTAAGCCAGGAGCGGCGGATCAGTCGCGCCGATGCACCGACTGGCCCGCGGCGAAGGTTTCCTTGACCGCGCGGTCGTCGCCGAGAATGGTCAGGGCGAACAGCTTCTCGGCCAGGCTCGTGGCCTGCTGCATGCGGTAGGCGATCAGCGGCGTGGCCCGATAGTCGAGCACCACGAAGTCGGCGTCCTTGCCGCTCTCGAAGTTACCGATCTTGTCGTCCAGGTACAGGGCATTGGCGCCGCCGAGGGTGGCCAGGTACAGCGACTTGAACGGATCGAGCTTCTTGCCCTGCAACTGCATCACCTTGTAGGCCTCGCTCAGCGACTGCAGCTGGCTGAAGCTGGTGCCGGCGCCGACATCGGTGCCCAGGCCGACGCGCACGCCGTGCTGTTCCAGGGCCTGCAGATCGAGCAGGCCGCTGCCGAGGAACAGGTTGGAGGTGGGGCAGAAGGCCACCGCCGAGCCGGTCTCGGCCAGGCGCTTGCATTCCTCGTCGCACAGGTGCACGCCATGGGCGAACACCGAGCGTGCGCCAATCAGCTGGTAGTGGTCGTACACATCCAGGTAGCCCTTGCGCTCGGGAAACAGCTCCTTGACCCATTCGATTTCCTTGCGGTTCTCGGACAGGTGGGTATGCATGTAAAGACCCGGGTATTCGCGATACAGCTTGCCGGCCAGCGCCAGCTGCTCAGGCGTGCTGGTCGGGGCGAAGCGCGGGGTCACCGCGTAGTGCAGGCGGCCCTTGCCATGCCAGCGCTCGATCAGCTCCTTGCTGTCGGCATAGCCGGATTCCGGCGTGTCGGTCAGGTAGTCCGGGGCGTTGCGATCCATCAGCACCTTGCCAGCGATCATCCGCAGGTTGAGCGCCTGGGCCGCCTCGAAGAACGCATCCACCGACTGCTTGTGCACGCTGCCGAACACCAGGGCGGTGGTGGTGCCGTTGCGCAGCAGCTCCTTGAGGAATATCCCGGCCACGTCGCCGGCATGAGCCTTGTCGGCGAACTGCCGCTCGGTGGGGAAGGTGTAGGTGTTGAGCCAGTCCAGCAACTGCTCGCCGTAGGAGGCGATCATGCCGGTCTGCGGGTAATGGATATGGGTGTCGATGAAGCCGGGGGTGATCAGCGCGTCGCGGTACTCGACGACCTCCACGCCCTTGAGTCTGGCCAGTAGCTCGGTGGCGTGGCCGAGCTGCGCCACCTGGCCGTCCTCGACGACCAGCAGGCCATCTTCGAAATATTCATAGGAGTGTTCCACGCCGACCACGGCCGGATCGGCAATGCTGTGCAGGATGGCGGCGCGGTAGGCTTTGATAGTGCTAGTCATCTAATACATCTCGATCGTGTAGGGGGTGCGCCAGGCGCACCAAGCTCAATGGGGTATCGGGCGCACCCTACTGGGAGCGGCGTGAGGCAGGTAACAGCCTGGCGATGCTCGACTCGCCTTTCTTCACGTCCTGGCCAAAGGCGGCGTTGTAGGTGGCGATCACCTCGCCGGCGATGGACACGGCGATCTCCGCCGGAAGCTTGCCCTTGACCTCCGCCAGGCCCATCGGGCAGCGCATGCGCTGGACCAATTCGGCGGCGAAGCCACGCTCGCGCAGGCGGTGTTCGAACTTGCCGCGCTTGCTCTTGGAGCCGATCAGCCCGTAGTAGGCGAAGTCGTTGCGCTTGAGAATGGCGGCGGTCAGTTCCAGGTCCAGCTGGTGGTTGTGGGTCATGACGATGTAGTAGCTACCGGCGGGCATGGCCGCCACTTCATCGACCACCTCGTCGTTGACCACTTTCTCCACGCCGGCGGGAATCTGCGCGGGGAACTCGTTCTCGCGCGAGTCGATCCAGCGCACCTTGCAGGGCAGGCTGGCGAGCAGCGGGACCAGGGCGCGGCCAACATGGCCGGCGCCGAACACGGCGATCTGCGCCTGTGGCTGGCCCATGGGTTCGAACAGCAGCACGGTGGCGCCGCCGCAGCACTGGCCGAGGCTGGCGCCGAGGCTGAAGCGCTCCAGGCGGGTATCCTGGCTGCGGCTTGCGAGCATCTCGCGGGCCAGTTCCATGGCCTTGTATTCCAGGTGGCCGCCGCCGATGGTTTCGAAGATGCGTTCGGCGGTGACCACCATTTTCGAGCCGGCATTGCGCGGCGTCGAGCCGCGCTCCTCGATGATGGTCACCAGTACGCAGGGTTCGCCTTTTTCCTGCAGTTCAGCCAGGGCACTGATCCAGCTCATTTGCTCAGCCTCCAGGTCGGTGGCAATTGTCCCGGCCGCGGCAGGCGCCAGTTGCTCAGCGAGGGTTCCAGCAGTGGAACCGGCGCCGGCCGAGGCGGTTGGCTATTCGGCTCGGTGTGTCTTGTCATTGTTCTACACCTGTATTCGTTCGGTACGTAGCCCGGATGCAATCCGGGAGAGGGTTTCCCCGGATTCCATCCGGGCTACGGATCTGGTGGAAAACGCTTCGCGGTTTTCCACCCTACGGAGCGGCCCGTAGGGTGGATGTCGCGCAGCACATCCACCAAGGTGGTTGGTGTTACGCCGGTTCGACCTCTGCAGCCGCGGCCTTGGCCGGCTGCTGCAGTTTCTTCATCTGCTCCACGCCCCAGAGTACGCGCTCCGGGGTGGCCGGGGCGTCGATCGCCGGCTGTACGCGATAGTCGGCGAGGCTGGCCACCGCATCCTTGATCGCGCACCACACGGCGATGCCGAGCATGAACGGCGGCTCGCCCACGGCCTTGGAGTGGAACACCGTGTCTTCCGGGTTCTTGCGGTTCTCCACCAGCTTGACCCGCAGGTCGAGCGGCATGTCGGCGATGGCCGGGATCTTGTAGCTGGCCGGGCCGTTGGTCATCAGCTTGCCCTTGGCGTTCCACACCAGCTCCTCCATGGTCAGCCAGCCCATGCCCTGGACGAACGCGCCCTCGACCTGGCCGATGTCGATGGCCGGGTTCAGCGAGGCGCCGACGTCGTGCAGGATGTCGGTGCGCAGCATCTTGTACTCGCCGGTCAGGGTGTCGACTATCACCTCGGCGCACGCCGCGCCGTAGGCGAAGTAGTAGAACGGCCGGCCGGCGGCCTTGTCGCGGTCGTAATAGATCTTCGGCGTGCGGTAGAAACCGGTGCTGGAGAGCGACACCTGGGCGAAGTAGGCCTTCTGCACCAGCTCCTCGAACGACAGGAACAGCTCGCGCACGCGCACCTGGCCGTTGCGGAACTCGACGTCTTCCGGGGTGACCCGGTATTCGCGTACCAGGAAGTCCACCAGGCGCTGCTTGATGGTCTCGGCGGCGTTCTGCGCGGCCTTGCCGTTGAGGTCGGCGCCGCTGCTGGCGGCGGTCGGCGAGGTGTTGGGCACCTTGTCGGTGTTGGTCGCGGTGATCTGGATGCGCGAGATGTCGACCTGGAACACCTCGGCCACCACCTGGGCGACCTTGGTATTGAGGCCCTGGCCCATCTCGGTGCCGCCATGGTTGAGGTGGATGCTGCCGTCGGTGTAGATGTGGATCAGCGCGCCGGCCTGGTTGAGGAAGGTGGCGGTGAAGCTGATGCCGAACTTGACCGGGGTCAGCGCCAGGCCCTTCTTCAATACCGGGCTCTTGGCATTGAAGGCGCGGATGGCCTCGCGGCGCTTGGCGTATTCGCTGCTGGCCTCGAGTTCGGCGGTCATCTCGGCGAGCATGTTGTGCTCGACGGTCTGGTGGTAGTGGGTGACGTTGCGCTCGTGCTTGCCGTAGTAGTTGAGCTTGCGCACCTCCAGCGGGTCCTTGCCGAGGGTGCGGGCGATGTGATCCATGACCTGCTCGATGGCGACCATGCCCTGGGGGCCGCCGAAGCCGCGATAGGCGGTGTTCGAGGCGGTGTTGGTCTTGCAGCGATGACCATTGATGGTGGCGTTGCCGAGGAAGTAGGCGTTGTCGGAGTGGAACATCGCCCGGTCGACGATCGAGCCGGACAGGTCCGGCGAATAGCCGCAGTTGCCGGCCAGCTCCATCTGGATGCCGTGAAGCAGGCCGTCGTCGTCGAAGCCGACGTCGTACTCGACGTAGAAGGGGTGGCGCTTGCCGGTGATGCTCATGTCCTCCATGCGCGGCAGGCGCATCTTGGTCGGCCGGCCGGTGAGGTGGGCAATGACCGCGCACAGGCAGGCAGGCCCGGCGGCCTGGGTCTCCTTGCCGCCGAAACCGCCACCCATGCGGCGCATATCGATGACGATCTTGTGCATGGGCACGCCGAGGACTTCGGCGACCAGTTTCTGCACTTCGGTGGCATTCTGCGTCGAGGTGTAGACGATCATGCCGCCATCTTCGGTGGGCATCACCGAGGAGATCTGGGTCTCCAGGTAGAAGTGCTCCTGGCCGCCGATGTGCAGCTTGCCCTGCAGGCGGTGCGGGGCCGTGGACAGGGCGGCGGCCGAGTCGCCGATGCGATGCTGGTGGCTGTCGAGGACGAAGTGCTTCCTGCGCAGGGCTTCCTCGACATCCAGCACCGGCTCCAGGTCTTCGTATTCGATGACCGCCGCCATGGCGGCCTTGCGTGCGTTCTCCAGGTTGTCGGCGCCGACTGCAACCACCACCTGGCCGACATACTCGACCTTGCCGTCGGCCAGCAGCGGATCGCCGGCGACTACCGGGCCGATGTCCAGCTGGCCCGGCACGTCCTGGCTGGTGATGGCGATGGCCACGCCCGGAATCGCATAGCAGGGCGAGGTGTCGATGCTGACGATGCGCGCATGGGCGCGATCGCTCAGGCGGGCATAGACGTGCAGCTGGTTGGGGAACTCCAGGCGGTCATCGACGTAGACCGCCTCGCCGGACACGTGTTTGTCCGCGCTCTCGTGCTTGACGCTGCGGCCGACGCCGGTGGTGATGTCGGCGCGGAACAGTTCTGCCAGTTCGGCCTGGGTCTTCGGGGTTTTGTGATGGTTAGACATAGGCGGTCACCCGGGTTTCGACTTCGGGAGCTTGCAGCTCGAGGAAGAATTTGCGCAGCAGGTTCTGCGCGGTGAGCAGGCGGTATTCCTTGCTGGCGCGGAAGTCGCTGAGCGGGGTGAAGTCCTCGGCCAGGGCGGCGCAGGCTCGCTCGATCACGCCGGGGTACCAGGCCGAACCGTTCAGCGCGGCCTCGCAGGCGGCGGCGCGCTTGGGAATCGCCGCCATGCCGCCGAAGGCGATGCGGGCTTCTTTCACCACGCCATCCTCGATCCGCAGGTTGAAGGCCGCGCACACCGCCGAGATGTCGTCGTCCAGGCGCTTGGACACCTTGTACGCGCGGAACGCCTGGTTGGCTTGGGCGCGCGGCACGATGATCTTCTCGATGAACTCGGCCTCCTGGCGGGCGGTCACCTTGTAGTCGAGGAAATAGTCTTCCAGGGCCAGGGTGCGGGTGGTGCAACCCTGGCGCAGGACAATCTGCGCGCCGAGGGCAATCAACAGCGGCGGGGCGTCGCCGATCGGCGAGGCGTTGCCGATATTGCCGCCCAGGGTGCCCTGGTTGCGGATCTGCAGGGAGGCGAAGCGATGCAGCAACTCGCCGAAGTCCGGATATTCGCGGGCCAGCGCCGCGTAGCAGTCGGTCAGCGCAGTGGCGGCGCCGATCTCGATGCGGGTTTCGGTCACCTCCACGCGCTTCATCGCTTCGATGTGGCCGACGTAGATCATCACCGGCAGCTCGCGGTGGAACTGGGTCACCTCCAGGGCCAGGTCGGTGCCGCCGGCAAGCAGGCGCGCCTCGGGGTTGGCGACATAGAGATCGGCCAGGTCGGCCACGGTCAGCGGCAGCAGGCAGCGCTTGTCGCCGCTGTTCAGCTCGGCGGTTTCCCGCGGGGCGATGGCTTGCAACTGGGCGACGGTCTCGGCTTCGAAGGCGTCGAATTGATCAGGCTGCTTCTGGCAACAGGCCTGCTCGGCGGCGTCGATGATCGGCCGGTAGCCCGTGCAGCGGCACAGGTTGCCGGCCAGGGCCTCCAGGGTGGCGCCCTTGTCGAAGCCATCTGCCTGCTTCTGCAGGGCGAACAGCGACATAACGAAGCCCGGCGTGCAGAAACCGCATTGCGAACCATGGCAGTCGACCATGGCCTGCTGCACGCTATGCAGCTTGCCCTGATGCTTGAGGTCCTCGACTGTGATCAGCTGCTTGCCGTGCAGCGAGGCGACGAAGGTCAGGCAGGAGTTGAGGGTGCGGTAGCGCACCCGATCGCCATCCAGCTCACCGACCACCACGGTACAGGCGCCGCAGTCGCCCGAGGCGCAGCCTTCCTTGGTGCCGGGCTTGCCGACGTGCTCACGCAGATAGTTGAGCACTGTTAGGTTGGGATCGAGTCGCTGCTCGGTGCGCAGCTCCCGGTTGAGTAAAAACTGGATCAAGGACGACCTCCAGGCATTTTATTGTTCTTTACGAGCGGCTCGTATCAGGCGGAGAAGGCGCAGCAGTATGGGGCTACGGGCGCTGCCAACCTTCCGATATGAGGCAAATCTAGAGTTTTCTGACTTTTGGGTCAACAAATATTTGACCCTCTGGTCAGGTGTTTGTCATGCAATTCGGTTATGAGCCCGCCAAGGACGTCTCGCGCCCATACATACGTCGCAGGATAGGCGACTCCAGGCGCGTCTGAGGGGCCTGGAATGCTTGCCCGTGCTGCCGTTGGCCCGGTAACACCCTGTGTTACACTCGCGCCCCGCGCCCGCCAGTCCAGCGCCTGTCGAGTGCGCCCGCAGCCACAATGCCGCCTGTCCCAATAGGTCAACAGAGCCTAAGGAAAATCATGACGTTCAAGGCACCGGACAGCCTCGCCGAGCAGATCGCCCAATACCTGGCAGAGCGCATCATTCGCGGTGAAATGCAGGCGAACGAGCGCATTCAGGAGCAAAAGGTCACCCAGTCGCTCAACGTCAGTCGCGGCTCGGTGCGCGAGGCCTTGCTGATTCTCGAGCGTCGTCACCTTGTGGTGATCCTGCCGCGCCGCGGCGCACAGGTCAGCGAGCTGACCCCGCACAGGGTGAGGAGCCTCTATGCCCTGGTCATCGAGCTGTACGTCCTGCTGGCCCGCGCAGTGGCCGAGGGCTGGCGCGTGAAGGCCGACCTGGCCCCCTTCGTGACCATTCAACAGCGCTTGCAGGACAGTCAGCAGCGAGAGGATATCGACGCCTTCGTTAAGCACAGTTTCGACGTCATGCGCGCGGCCTATCCGTTCGCGGACAATCCTTACCTGCAGGAAACCGTGGAGAATCTGCTGCCGGCGATCAGTCGCACCTATCATCTGGTGCTGGAGCGGCGCAGGGGCGAGATGGCCCAGTACCTGGGCACCTTCGCCCAGCTGTTGCAGGCGATTGGCGAGCGCGACCATGCGCGTGCCCGGGAGCTGCTGGTCCGCTACGGCGAGCACAATTGCCAGTTGGTCCTGGCGACCCTGGGAGAGCGCTGAGCCATGCGCCTGAAATGCATCAAGCTGGCGGGCTTCAAGTCGTTCGTCGATCCGACCACGGTCAGCTTCCCGAGCAACATGGCGGCGGTGGTGGGTCCCAACGGCTGCGGCAAGTCCAATATCATCGATGCGGTGCGCTGGGTAATGGGTGAAAGCTCGGCGAAGAACCTGCGCGGCGAATCGATGACCGACGTCATCTTCAACGGCTCCAACACGCGCAAGCCGGTGACCCAGGCCAGCATCGAGCTGATCTTCGACAACTCCGACGGCACCCTGGTCGGCGAATACGCCGGCTACAACGAGATTTCCATCCGCCGCCGGGTGACCCGCGACAGCCAGAACACCTACTTCCTCAACGGCACCAAGTGCCGCCGGCGAGACATCACCGATATCTTCCTCGGCACCGGCCTGGGGCCGCGCAGCTATTCGATCATCGAGCAGGGCATGATCTCCAAGCTGATCGAGGCCAAGCCCGAGGAGCTGCGCAACTTCATCGAAGAGGCCGCGGGGATCTCCAAATACAAGGAGCGCCGCCGCGAGACCGAGAACCGCATTCGCCGCACCCACGAGAACCTGGCGCGCCTGACCGACCTGCGCGAGGAGCTGGAGCGCCAGCTCGAGCGCCTGCATCGCCAGGCCCAGGCCGCGGAGAAGTATCAGCAATACAAGGGCGAGGAGCGCCAGCTCAAGGCCCAGCTCACGGCTCTGCGCTGGCAGGCCTTGAACGAGCAGGTCGGCCAGCGCGAGGCGGTGATCGGCAGCCAGGAGGTCAGCTTCGAAGCGCTGGTGGCCGAGCAGCGCAACGCCGACGCCAGCATCGAACGGCTGCGTGACGGCCACCATGAGTTGAGCGAGCGCTTCAATCTGGTGCAGGGGCGCTTCTACTCGGTCGGCGGCGATATCGCCCGGGTCGAGCAGAGCATCCAGCACGGCCAGCAGCGCCTGCGCCAGTTGCAGGACGACCTGCGCGAGGCCGAGCGGGCACGCCAGGAAACCGAATCGCACCTGGGCCACGACCGTACCCTGCTGGCCACCCTGGGCGAAGAGCTGGCGATGCTCGAACCGGAGCAGGAGCTGACCGCCGCCGCCGCCGAGGAAGCCGCCGCCGCGCTGGAGGAAGCGGAGAGCGCCATGCACGGCTGGCAGGAGCAGTGGGATGGCTTCAACCAGCGCAGCGCCGAGCCACGCCGCCAGGCCGAGGTACAACAGTCACGCATCCAGCAGCTGGAGCAGAGCCTGGAGCGTCTGGCCGAACGCCAGCGACGCCTAGCCGGGGAGCTGCAGCAGCTGGCCGCCGATCCGGAAGATGCGGCGATTATGGAGTTGGGCGAGCAGATCGCCGCCGCCGAGCTGGACCAGGAGCAGTTGCAGGCTGACGAACAGCAACTGGCCGAGCGCCTGCAGCAGCTGCGCGACGAACTGCTGCAAGCCGGCCAGGCGCAGCAACAGGCCCAAGGCGAACTGCAACGCCTGAATGGTCGCCTGGCCTCGCTGGAGGCCTTGCAGCAGGCGGCGCTCGACCCGGGGCAGGGTGCCGGCGAATGGTTGCGCGAGCAGCAGTTGAGCGAGCGTCCGCGACTGGCCGAGGGGCTGCGGGTCGAGGCGGGCTGGGAACTGGCGGTGGAGACCGTGCTCGGCGCCGACCTGCAGGCGGTGCTGCTGGACGATTTCGAGGGGCTGGACTTCACCGGCCTGAGTCAGGGCGAGCTGCGCCTGCTCAGCCCGGGCGCCGGCACCGCAAGGGTGGCCGGCAGCCTGTTGGACAAGGTCGAGGCGAGCGTCGATCTGGCGCCCTGGCTGGCCCGGGTGCGGCCGGTGGAGTCCCTCGAGGAGGCCCTGGCCGGCCGCGCGGCGCTGGGCGAGGGCGAAAGCCTGATCAGTCGCGACGGTTATTGGGTCGCGCGGCATTCTCTGCGCGTGCGCCGCGCCGGCGAGGCGGACAGCGGGGTGCTGGCCCGCGGCCAGGAGCTGGAACGCCTGGCACTGGAGCGCGAAGAGCGCGAAGCGGCCCTGGAGCTGCTCGACGAACGCCTGCAGGGCCTGCGCGCGGCGCAGCGCCAGCTGGAGGAGCAGCGCGAGCAGCAGCGCCGCCAGTTGCAGGACCGCACCCGCGCCCTCGGCGAGCTGAAGGCGCGGCTGTCCGCCAGCCAGGCCAAGGCCGAGCAGTTGACCCTGCGTCGGCGTCGACTCGATGGCGAGCAGGCCGAGCAGGCCGAACAGCGCGAGCTGGAGCAGGAGCAGCTGGGCGAGGCGCGCCTGCAGTTGCAGGAGGCCCTGGAGGCCATGGCCCTGGACAACGAGCAGCGCGAGGGCCTGCTGGCCAGCCGCGATGCCCTGCGCGAGCGGCTCGATCGCGTGCGTCAGGAGGCTAGGGGGCACAAGGATCACGCCCACCAGTTGGCGGTGCACCTCGGTTCGCTGCGGGCCCAGCACGACTCCACCCGTCAGGCCCTGGAACGCCTGGAGTTGCAGGCCGAGCGCCTGCACGAGAAGCGCGAGCAGCTCAGCCTCAACCTGGAGGAGGGCGAGGCGCCGCTGGAGGAGCTGCGCCTGAAGCTCGAGGAGTTGCTTGACAGGCGCATGGGCGTGGAGGAAGAGCTCAAGCACGCCCGTCTGGCCCTGGAGGACGCCGACCGCGAGTTGCGTGATGCCGAGAAGCGCCGCAGCCAGGCCGAGCAGCAGTCGCAGCTGCTGCGCGGCCAGCTCGAGCAGCAGCGCATGGAGTGGCAGTCGCTGAACGTGCGCCGCAAGGCCCTGCAGGATCAACTGGCCGAAGACCAGTACGACCTGCACGGTGTGCTCGCCAGCCTGCCGCCGGAGGCCAGCGAACAGGCCTGGGAGGAAGAACTCGAACGGCTGGCGGCGCGCATCCAGCGTCTAGGGCCGATCAACCTGGCGGCCATCGACGAGTACCAGCAGCAGTCCGAGCGCAAGCGCTATCTGGACGCCCAGGACGCCGACCTGGTGGAGGCGCTGGACACCCTGGAAAACGTCATTCGCAAGATCGACAAGGAAACCCGCAACCGCTTCAAGGAGACCTTCGATCAGATCAACGGCGGCCTGCAGGCGCTGTTCCCCAAGGTGTTCGGTGGCGGCAACGCCTACCTGGAGCTCACCGGGGACGACCTGCTGGATACGGGTGTGACCATCATGGCGCGGCCGCCGGGCAAGAAGAACAGCACCATTCACCTGCTGTCGGGTGGCGAGAAGGCGCTGACCGCTCTAGCCCTGGTGTTCGCCATCTTTCAGCTCAACCCGGCGCCGTTCTGCATGCTCGACGAGGTGGATGCACCGCTGGACGACGCCAACGTCGGACGCTACGCCCGCCTGGTCAAGGAAATGTCGGAGAAAGTGCAGTTTATCTATATCACCCACAACAAGATCGCCATGGAAATGGCCGATCAACTGATGGGCGTCACCATGCACGAGCCGGGCTGCTCGCGCCTGGTCGCGGTGGATGTGGAGGAGGCGCTGGCCATGGTGGACGCCTGATTAAGCCGGTACTCGCCAGTCAGGGTCGATACCGTCGGTCACAGGGGTGAAATGCTGTGCCGGCATGGGCGGACGGCGTTTATAACGGCCTTCTGGCTGTGTAAAGTTGCCTTTCGTCGTGCTAGCTTAATGCGCACTTTTATTGTTCGTGGAAAACGCCTGTCAGAACATGGAGTTGGCGCCACGTTTAAGGTCATCGAAGTAAGGGCCGGATGCCCTTTGTTCATCGCAAATTCATTAGGGGTCAGGGTATTTCATGGAATTCGGTCTGCGCGAGTGGCTGATCGTCATCGGTATCATCGTCATCGCTGGCATCTTGTTCGATGGCTGGCGACGCATGCGCGGTGGCAAGGGCAAGTTGAAGTTCAAGCTCGATCGGAGCCTGGTCGGTGGCGTGGATGACGATGGCGATCCCGACCTGCTCGGCCCGCCACGCGTGGTCGAGCGCCACCAGGAGCCTTCCCTGGATGAGCACGATCTGCCGGCCATGAGCGCCCGTGAGTCGAATCGCCGCCGCTCCGCCGAGCCACGCCAGGGCGACCTGAACCTGGGGCTGGAGGAACCGGTTCCGACCCTGCTCAATCCGGTCGAACAGGACGCCGCCGAAACTCATAACGGCGCCAAGAAAGCGGTGGCCAAAGAGCCGGCAGCGGTGGAAGAGGTGCTGGTGATCAACGTGGTGGCCCGCGATGGCGAGGGTTTCAAGGGCCCGGCCCTGCTGCAGAACATTCTCGAGAGCGGCCTGCGCTTCGGCGAGATGGACATCTTTCATCGCCACGAGAGCATGGCCGGCAACGGCGAGGTGCTGTTCTCCATGGCCAACGCGCTCAAGCCGGGCACGTTCGACCTGGACGATATCGAGGGCTTCAGCACTCGCGCGGTGAGCTTCTTCCTCGGCCTGCCGGGGCCGCGGCACCCGAAGCAGGCGTTCGACGTGATGGTCGCCGCCGCGCGCAAACTGGCCCATGAGCTGAACGGCGAGCTGAAGGACGACCAGCGCAGCGTGATGACCTCGCAGACCATCGAGCATTACCGCCAGCGCATCGTCGAGTTCGAGCGCAAGCAGTTGACCAGTAAACGCTAAGTACCAATGGTTTCGCGAAGAAGAGCAGCCCAGGCTGCTCTTTTCGTTTGAGAGATGAATCCATGACCGACACCACCCCATCTGGCCAAAGTGCCGCCGAACGCATCGCCCAGTTGCGCAGCGAGCTGGATGAGCACAACTACCGCTACCACGTGCTCGACGAGCCGAGCATTCCGGACGCCGAGTACGACCGTCTCTACCATGAGCTCAAGGCCCTGGAGAGCGAGCATCCGCAGCTGGTCACGCCTGATTCGCCGACGCAGCGGGTCGGCAGCCTGGCGCTGAGCGCCTTCGGCGAGGTCAGGCACGAGGTGCCGATGCTCAGTCTCGGCAACGCCTTCGAGGAGGCCGATCTGTTGGATTTCGACCGCCGCGTGCGTGAGGGCCTGGACTTGCCGGCCGGCGAGCATACCGGGGACCTGTTCGGTGGCGGCGTGGATATCGAGTACAGCTGCGAGCCCAAGCTCGATGGCCTGGCCGTCAGCCTGCTGTACGAGAACGGCCTGCTGGTGCGCGGCGCCACCCGCGGCGACGGCAGCACCGGCGAGGACATCAGTGTCAACGTGCGTACCGTGCGCAACATCCCCCTGCGCCTGCACGGCAGCGGCTGGCCCGCGGTGCTGGAGGTGCGCGGCGAGGTGTTCATGTCCAAGGCCGGCTTCGAGGCCCTCAACGCGCGCCAGCTGGAAAGTGGCGGCAAGACCTTCGCCAACCCGCGCAACGCCGCGGCGGGCAGCCTGCGCCAGCTCGACCCGAGGATCACCGCCAGCCGCCCGCTGGAGCTGTGCGCCTACGGCGTCGGCCGGGTCGAGGGGGAGCTGGCGCAGACCCATATCGGCATTCTCGAGGCGCTGAAGGGCTGGGGCCTGCCGATCAGCCGCGAGCTGAAACTGGCCAGGGGCGCGCAGCAATGCCTGGACTACTACCGCGATATCGGCGAACGCCGCGAGTCGCTGCCCTATGAAATCGACGGCGTGGTGTTCAAGGTCAACAGCCTGGCCTACCAGCGCGAGCTGGGCTTCCGTGCCCGCGAGCCACGCTGGGCTATAGCGCACAAGTTCCCGGCGATGGAGGAGCTGACCGAGCTGCTCGCCGTCGAGTTTCAGGTCGGGCGCACCGGCGCTGTCACCCCGGTGGCCCGCCTGAAACCGGTGAAGGTGGCCGGCGTCACCGTCTCCAACGCCACGCTGCACAATATGGATGAGGTGGCGCGCCTGGGGGTGATGGTCGGCGATACGGTGATCATCCGCCGCGCCGGCGATGTGATTCCCCAGGTGGTCCAGGTGGTGTCCGAGCGCCGTCCGGCCGGCGCGCAACCGGTGCAAGTTCCGGTGCAGTGTCCGGTCTGCGGTTCCCAGGTCGAGCGCACCCAGTTGATCAAGCGCAGCAAGGGGCGCGAGACCGTCAGCGAAGGCTCGGTGTACCGCTGCGTCGGGCGCCTGGCCTGTGGCGCCCAGCTCAAGCAGGCGATCATCCATTTCGTCTCGCGCCGTGCCATGGATATCGAGGGCCTCGGCGAGAAGAGCGTCGAGCAGCTGGTGGACGAGGGTCTGGTGCGCTCACCGGCCGACCTGTACAGCCTGTCGTTCGAGCAGATCGTCGGCCTGGAAGGCTTCGCCGAGCTGTCGAGCAACAACCTGCTGGCGGCCATCGCCGACAGTCGCGCGCCAAGCCTGGCGCGCTTCGTCTATGCCCTGGGCATTCCCGATGTCGGCGAGGAAACCGCCAAGCTGCTGGCCCGCGCCCTGGGCTCGCTGGCGCGCATCCAGCAGGCGCTGCCCGAGGTGCTGACCTACTTGCCGGATGTCGGCCTGGAGGTCGCCCACGAGATCCGCAACTTCTTCGACGACAGCCACAACCAGCAGGTGATCCGCGATCTGCTAGCCCGGGGCGTAGCGCCCCAGGAGGAGGGTGGGCTAAGCGCCGAGTTCGCCGCCTGCGCGACCCTGGCCGGGTTCATCGACAAGCTGAATATCGCCGGCATCGCCGCTACCGGGGCGAAGAAACTGGCCGAGAAGGCTGGCAGTCTCGATGGGGTGATCGCCCTGAGTCAGGACTGGCTGGAACTGAGCGTGATGAAGGGCCTCAACGAGAAGGCCAAGCAGGCGCTGCGTGAGCATTTCGCCATCCCGGCCAACGTCGAGCGGGCCCGGGCCATCGAGGAGCAGTTGCGCGAATTCGGCATGCACTGGCAGAGCGAGCGCAAGAGCGTCGCAGGACTGCCCCTGGCGGGACAGACCTGGGTGCTGACCGGCACCCTGGAAGTCATGAGCCGCGATGTGGCCAAGGAGAAGCTGGAGAGCCTGGGCGCCAAGGTGGCCGGTTCGGTGTCGGCCAAGACCAGTTGCGTGGTCGCGGGGCCCGGCGCCGGCTCGAAGCTGGCCAAGGCCAGCGAGCTCGGGCTCAGGGTCATGGACGAGCAGGCATTCCTGGCGCTGCTCGAGGAGCATGCCGGCGGGCAATGATGGCTGGGAATGAGCAGTGCGCCGGGGCGTTTCGCCCTGGCCAGGCTCAGGCGCGGATTCCGGGAATCAGACTTTCCAAGGCGGCGGCGGTGGTCTCGTCCAGTTCCACTTCATCTTCGACCTTGTGGGGATGGGCCGCCTGGCGATACTCGCTGGGCGTGCAGCCATTGGCCTGCTTGAAGGCCCGGGCGAAGTAGGAGGGGTCCTTGAAGCCGGCCTCGTAGCCGATGCTGGTAATGGGCATCTGGCTGTTATCGAGCAGTTCCTTGGCCAGGTCCATGCGCTTGTTGAGGATGTAGTCCATGAAGCCCATGCCGATGACTTCCTTGAACAGGCGGCTGAAGCGGAAGGGCGTCATGCCAGAGCGTTGCGCCAGGTCCTTCTGGTCGATGCTTTCGCGGAAATGTTGATCGATATGCTGCAGCACCTGGTTCAGCGCCTGGTGCTTCTGATGCTTGGCGGTCAGGCGGATGCTGTCCGGAAAGGTCGGATAGCGCTCTACCGATGCCTTCCTGGTGCGGCCATTGGTGCCCCGGCGAGCCTCGCAAAGCTGGGCCAGGGAGCGCAGGTAGCGGTTCTTCTCCGCTGAAGTAAGGGGCAGCACCATGTATTCCCAGACGCGCGAGCGCATCGCCCATACGGCCAGCTCTTCCGAGTGCTGCACGGTGAACATGGTGATGGGGATCGACGGCACGCTGCGCTTGACCTCCAGCAGCAGGTTCAGGCCCAGGGCATCGGGATGGTCGAAGTGCATGCAGATCATGTCCGGCTGCTGTTCGCTGGCCCGCTCGGACAGGCTGGAGGACTTCGCCAGGCGGCACTCGCAGGCAGCACGAAACTGGTCGATAAGCTCCTCAACCGATCGGTCATGAGTCAGATCGAGCCATAACAGCAGTGGTTTTGTCGCCGAGTTAGACATCATTTTCTTAGCTCTGCGCTCTTGAGTTTTCTTGCGTACTTCCGCTGAAGTATTGTCAGAATGCCAGTACTGTAAAGATTAAAAGCTAATAAATACCAATCCTCATATTTCGATTCTCTCTAGGTGGCTGCTGCGTCGTGGTTTGGCGCGGCTTCGATCTGCTGTCCTCTTGTTAATAACCAGCCACCGCCCGTCGCATGCGAATCAGTTTCACAATCATATATAGCCTTCCTTCAGTTGGCTCCTGCATCCGCCGCGCGCGATTGGCGCCAGTAGATTAAGCGGGCGCTCCGCCGGCCACGCAAAAATGTCCTAGGGGTCAGCAAAAATCTCCTAACCGCGCATTGGCTTCCTGACTAGGGTTGCAAACAGGCGGGGCAAGAAGTGCCGCCGTTTCCTGGAATATCAACTTTCTAGTGAGGTGGGCGAAATGACTTTTCAAGCAATCAAGACTTCGGTGATGAAGTTCGTAAAAGACGAAGAGGGTCTGACCATCGTGGAATATGCGGTGGCGGGAGGTCTTGTAACAGTTGGTGTTGTTGCGGCATTTGTCCTTTTAGGCGGTGCCGTAGACACCAACATCAGGACTCTGTGCGGGGCTATTACCAACTCTGCCCCGTGCTAATACGACAGTTTCCGTGAGAGAAACAGCGATGTCCATAGAGCAGATGGTCCCCGTCATTGTGCTACTAGGGCTGCTGGGCATAGCGGTGGCGAGCGACTTGCGTCGCCACCGCATTCCCAACTTGCTGATCGTGCTGGGCTTCGCCCTGGGGCTGGCTGGCCAGGCTTATTCGGATGGATTCGGTGGTCTGGGCGATGGAGCCCTGGGCCTGTTGATCGGCTTCGGCGTGTTTCTTCCGCTCTACGCCCTGGGCGGCATGGCCGCTGGTGACGTCAAGCTGATGGCCATGGTCGGTGCTTTTCTGACGCCGAATGGCGCGCTCTGGGCTGCATTCTTCAGCCTAATCGTCGGCGGCCTGTGCGGCTTCCTGATCGTGCTGGTGCGCGGGCAGTTGCCGATGACCTTTTCGCGTTACTGGTTGATGCTCAGGGCCCGCGCCTACTTTGCGCCGTCTGCAGACGAGGTGGCCGGCAAACCCTTTCCTTATTCGCTGGCGATTCTGTTGGGCACGCTGACCTGCCTGTACTTGCAGCATTTCGCTTGATAACCCGGGAGGCCAACCATGTACGCCATCAGCGACAGCGAAGCCTATCCCAGTCAACGCGAGGCGGTGCAACGATTGGCGCCGCAACCGCGTACGGTTCGCGACACCGGTCTGGCGGATAACTTTCTCGGCGATCTGCTGTGCAAGCACTTGCATGACGCCGGCGTGCTGGACCTGGCGCAACTGGTCAAGCGCCTTGCGCTGACCGGGGCCGTGCTGGAGGAAGTGCTCGGCTTTCTGCGCAAGGACGGGCGCGTCGAGGTGCTCGGGCAGACAGGGGGCCAGACGCTGCGCTATGGCCTGACCGAGCGTGGCCGCAGCGCCGCTCGCGACGCCCTGGCGCGCAGCGGCTACATAGGCGCTGCGCCCTTTCCGGTAAGCGCGTATCGCTCCTTGATCAAGCTGCAGACCATTCACCATGGCCGCATTACCTCCCGCGACATGCACAAGGCCTTTGCCGGGGTCGTGCTCTCGGAGGCCATGCTCGATCAACTGGGCGCGGCCATGAACTCCGGCCGCGCCATCATGGTTTACGGGCCGGCCGGTACCGGCAAGACCTACATCAGCAGCCGCCTGATCCGGCTGTTTGCCGAAGCCATCTGGGTGCCGCACGCCATTGCGATCAACGAAGCGGTGGTCGAGATCTACGATCCCCAGGTGCACCAACTACTCGACGACAAGGAGCAGCAGGGCAGCCTGATGCTCAATGAAGGCATCGACCGTCGCTTGCTCTGCTGCAAGCGCCCGGTGGTGATCACCGGCGGCGAGCTGAGCATGGAGCAGCTGGACATCCGCTACGACCCGTTCAGCCGCCAGTACCAGGCGCCCCTGCAGCTAAAGGCCAGCAACGGCCTGTTCATCATCGACGACATGGGCCGCCAGCGCATGGCGCCGGCGGAGTTGCTCAACCGCTGGATCGTGCCGATGGAGGAGAAGCGCGACTTTCTCAACCTCGGCGGTGGCCGTCACTGCGAGCTGCCGTTCGACCTCATCCTGCTGTTCTCCACCAACCTCAATCCGCTGGAGCTGGCCGACGAGGCCTTCCTGCGGCGCATCGGGTACAAGCTGCACTTCGACTACCTCAAGCCGCAGGAATACGAGCGTATCTGGCGCCAGGAAACCGAGCGCCTGGGCATCGATTTTGACCCGCTGCTGCTGCGCTATGTCCTGCAAGGCTTGTACGAGACCGAGGGCGTGCCGTTGGTGCCGTGCCATCCGCGTGATCTGTTGGGCATGGCGCTGGACCGTCAGCGCTACCTGGACAGTTCCGACCCGCTTTCCCCACGCGAGCTGGAGTGGGCCTGGCAGAACTACTTCGTTCAGCTCGACTTTCTTGGATAAGGAGATGCAGACATGAGCTCTCGTACTCTCGGCTTGGTAACGCTTTCCCTGGTTCTTGGCCTGGGCGCGGCCTGGATGGCCAACAGCTGGCTGGATGCTCGGCTCAACGCCAGCCCCGATGACAACCTGCAGAACGTGGTGGTCGCCACCACCGAGATCCCGTTCGGGCAGATGGTCGAGGCCCAGCAGGTCACCGTGGTGCGCATGCCCAAGGGCACGGTACCGGACGACTCCTTCGCTGAGCCTGAGAAGGTGGTGGGCAAGATCGCCACCTTCAGCATGCTTCGCGGCGACATCCTGCGCGAAGCGCGGCTGGCCGAGCACCTGGGCGGCAGCACCCTGGCTTCGCTGATCGAAACGGACAAGCGCGCCGTCACCGTGCGGGTCGACGACGTGGTCGGCGTCGGCGGGTTCCTCCTGCCGGGCAACCGGGTCGATGTGCTGGCCACCAAGCGGGTGGGCAACGGCAACGATTCCGAATCCAAGACCATTCTCGAAGACTTGCGTGTGCTGGCGGTCGATCAGACCGCCAGTACCGACAAGACCCAGCCGGTGGTGGTACGCGCAGTCACCCTGGAAATGACTGGAGAAGAGGCCGAAGTGCTGGTCAAGGCGCAGAGCGAAGGCAAGCTGCAACTGGCCTTGCGCAATCCGCTGGACAACCAGAAGAAGCCCGAACCCACGGTCGCAGCTGCGGAGCCGGCCGTGCCGGTTGCAACTCCGGCGCCGGCTCCGGTGAAGCGGGTGGTGCGCCGTCGTTCGGGTGGAAGCGGGGTCACCATCATCCGCGGTACCGACGTCGAGGTGACGAAAGTACAGATCTAGTCTCGGACTGCTCAAGCCCAGCTTACTGCGATCGGGCAAGCGACCTGTCAGGCAAGGAGAGGGATATGCAAAGCATTCTAAAAGTAGCGTCGATGGCTGTACTGCTGGGCGCCTGGCTGATACCGCTGGCGCAGGTCGACGCGGCGGAGGTGACGGCCATGCCGGCTGCCAACATCAGCAATATCCAGGTGCCGATCTACAAGTCACGGATCCTGTCCACCCGGGCGGCGGTCAAGAAGGTTTCGATCGGCAATCCGGAGATCGCCGACATCCTGATTACCAGCCCGACCCAGCTGTATCTGCTAGGTCGTTCCCTGGGCAGCACCAATGTGCTGCTGTGGGATGGACGCAACCGCCTGATCGACAGCCTGGATCTGGAGGTGGTCCACGACCTCGGTGGGCTGAAGAGCAAACTGCACCAGTTGATGCCCAACGAGCGCATCGAGGTGTTCAGCGCCCAGGGCGCGCTGGTCCTGCGCGGCCAGGTCAGCAGTGCCGTGGCAATGGACACGGCGGTCAAGCTGGCCAAGACCTACACCGCGCAGACCGCCAGTGTCGTGCAGGGCGAGGGCGAGGCCGCGGCGGCCGCGCCGACCCAGTCGCTGGAGGTCATCAACCTGCTCAGCGTCGGCGGCACCCAGCAGGTGATGCTCGAGGTCAAGGTGGCGGAGATGCAGCGCAGCCTGGTCAAGCGTCTGGGCGTGCGCTTTCTGGCCGTCGGTGATTCCGGCAACTGGAGCCTGGGCGGCTTCAACAACAGCACCTCCCTGGTCAACGGCCTATTGAGTTCGGACAAAGGCTTCCTCGCGCAATTCACTTCGGCGAGCTTCCTCCTCGATGCAGTGCTCGAGGCGGCCAAGGAAAACGGTTCGGCCAAGGTGCTGGCCGAACCGACCTTGACCACCCTGACCGGGCAGCAGGCCGAGTTCATCTCTGGCGGCGAGTTTCCCATCCCGGTTTCCGACGACGATGGCATCACCATCGAATACAAGGAGTTCGGTGTCGGCGTGAAGTTTCTTCCGGTGGTACTCGATTCCGAGCGCATCAATCTCAACCTCAATGTGTCGGTCAGTGAGCTGGTCGCAGCCAATAGCTTGGTTGTCGATACCTCGCCGCTTGCCGGAGCGTCCTTGCTGGTGCCCGCACTGACCAAGCGCAGTGCGCAGTCCACGGTGGAACTTGGAAACGGCCAGACCATCGCCATCGCCGGCCTGATCAGCGAGAACACCCGCGATTTTGTCAGCCGCTTCCCCGGCCTGGGCGATATCGCGGTGATCGGCCACCTGTTCCGCAGCCAGGAGTTCATCAACGGTGAAACCGAGCTGGTGATCCTGGTCACTCCGCACCTGGCCAAGCCGGTGGATGCCCGGAGCGTGCGCCTGCCAACGGAAAAATTCGTAGAGCCGGGCGATATGGATTTCTACCTGATGGGCAAGACCAAGGGGCGCCAATTGCATCGTCCGGTGCCCGTCAGCCTTGGCGTCAGCGAAGGCAGTTTCGGCCATGACCTCAACTAGCAGGAGACAGTAACCATGAAAGGCATGATTTCGTTAAGCCTGCTGCTCGCTGCGCTGGCTGGCTGCATGAGCTACGAAGAAGGCCGGGTCGGTACGTTGGGTTACAGCGTCTACCAGACCCAGTACCAGCAGATCGCCGACAAGGAGCGGGCGGCCAACCCGGGTACCGACGTCGCCCAGGCCGGCACCGATGGCCCCCTCACCGAACAGGTGATGGACGGCTACCGCGGGGTGACCGGCGACGCGCAGCAGGTCGGCCAGCCAATCCAGATCAATATCAGCAATTGAGGGTTGGATGATGAAACCCTGCATGAAACGGCCGTTCACAAGCTTGCCGCTGCGTCAGCGAGGGGCGGTGATGGTGCTGATCGTGGTGGCCTTGGCATCCATGTTGCTCATGTCCGCCCTGGCGCTGGACGGCGGGCACATGCTGCTTAACAAGGCGCGCCTGCAGAATGCCGTGGATGCCGCCGCCCTCAGTGGTGCCAAGACCCTGAGTCAGGTCATGGGCAGCGGTAACGCTTCCAGCCAGGCGCGCGATGCCGCCTTGAACACCCTGTCGCTCAATGCCAACGCCAGTGGTAATGGTGAACTGGCGGCGGCGATCGCTGCAGCCGGCGGCGTCGGTGCATTCGCGCAGGTGGAGTTGGCTACCAATGTCGCAGGACCGTTCATTTTTCCAGGGCCGGTGGATGCGCGCTTCGTTCGGGTAACAGTCGCGGACTACTCTCTGCCCGGTTTCTTTTGGGGTTTCGCCCAGGCGTTTGGCGCTGGCAATTTAGCCGACAAGGCAGTGGCGGCTATCGCCACTGCCGGACCAAGCCAGACCGCGCCCTGCGAGCTCGCCCCCCTTCTTGTGTGTGGCGACCCCAACCAGTATCGGCCAGAGGACGACATGTTCTGGGGCTATCGGTTTGGCGACCTGGAGGTGCTGAAAAGTGCAGCGGGCAACGCCCCGGCAATTGGTCCCGGCAACTTCCAGTTGCTTCGCCTGGACAATATGAGCGGCGCCAGGGATGTCCGCGAGGCCCTGGCCGGCGGCATCAATCACTGCCTGACCCTGGGTGAGCCCGTGGAAACAGAGCCGGGCAATACCGTGGGGCCGGTGGCCCAGGGACTGAACACCCGTCTTGGTGAGTACTCCGGGCCGATCAGTCCGGGCGACTATCCGCCGGATAAGGTGATCAGTTTCACCACGCCCCGGATGACCTACAACGATCGCGCGTCACCGCCTCGGGTGGAGTACCGGAACCAGCCGGTCACGTCTAATAACGGTGATCTGACTGCGGGCAACTGGAGTGTGCGCGGCTACAACGACTGGATGAGGAGCGTCGCCGATTGCCCGAATGGCTGCGAAGCCAATGGCGTAGCAGAGAGGCGTTTGCTGAAGATTGTGGTCGGCAACTGCAACGGTGTTTCTGGCGGGCAGACCTCGGTACCGGTATTGGGCTACGGCTGTTTCTTCCTGCTGCAGACGGTCAGCCAGCAGGGCAACCAGGCGCAGATCTTCGGCCAGTTCGTGATGGACTGTGCCGGCGATAGCGTCCCGGGACCCGTAGTCGATGATGTAGGGCCAAAGATCATACAGCTTTACAAGACCTATCTGACGCCCACGACGCCAAGCCCTGACTCTTAAGTGCGTGCGGGCGGCGCCTCCTACGGGGGCGAATGCCGTGCGACACGCCGGGCCAAGGTAAGGGCAATAACTTGGAAGAGGTGCGCGATGAGCATCAAGGCATCCAAACCGCTTCATAGCCAGCGCGGTGTAGCTATGGTGGAGTTCGCCATCGCCCTGCCGTTGTTGCTGTTGCTGTTGCTGGCCATCGGCGAGTTCGGACGCATGCTTTATCACTACAACAACCTGCTGCAGGCCAGCCGCGACGCCGGCCGCTACGTCGCCGGACAGGCCTGGAACGCCACACTTGGGCAGATTGATCTGAATGGCGATCTGCAAACCAGAACCAAGAACGTCGCCGTCTACGGGGTGCCGGCCAATCCGAATGGTTATGCGTCGGTGGTGCCATATTTAGGGACAAACGACGTGCAGGTCAGCGCAGTAGGTGCCGAGCACGTGCGCGTTAGCATCACCTATACCTTTCGCCCGGTTATCGGCAATTCGTTGCCGACATTCTTCGGCGCGTCGTTCCCGTTGAATATTGCGCTGAACTCCACCGTTGTCATGAGGGCTCTGTGATGAATAAGAAGCGCATGCAGGGTGTCTACGTGGTGGAGTTCGCCATCATCGGCTTGCTCCTTTTCACACTGTTGTTCGGCGTGCTGGAAATGGGGCGGCTGTTATTTACCGTCAATGCACTGGACGAGGTGGTGCGCCGAGGTGCGCGGCTCGCAGCGGTATGTGCCATAGGCGATCAGACCACAGTGAAGCAGCGGGCGATCTTCAATGACGCCGGGGACAGCAGTGCCAGCCCCCTGATCGCCAGCCTACAAACCAGCGACCTGAGCCTGACCTATCTGGATGAGAACGGTGCCGTGGTGGCCAATCCTGGTGATCCTGCCAACCTGAGTTCTATCCGCTTCGTCCAACTCAGCGTGGAAGATTTTCCCTTCACCCTGTTGATACCACCGCCGTTGGGCGGGGCCATCACTTTGCCGGTGTTCAGGGCGATTTTGCCTCGCGAAAGCCTAGGTTCCGATGGCGACGGGGGGAACACATCATGTTGACATCCAAAGAGCTTACGCCAGTGCGCCGTGCTACCAGTAAGCAGCGGTTGCAGCTCTTGATCAGCAGCCGTGATGCCACGGCTCTGAATCACCTGAAAACCCTGAGTGAGCGTATTTCCAGCCTGCAGGTGACCACGCGCCTGGTGAGTAACGGCCATACCGATCCGTTGTACGGATTGGAGCGCATGCCCGATTTTCTGCTGCTACGGGTCAGTCATCTATGGCGCGAGGAGTTGGCGGCCCTGCTGCAGAGGCCAGCCCATGAACGACCGCCATTCCTGATTTGTGGCCCGCTGGAGGAACACGAAGGAATACGGCTGGCGATGCAGGCTGGCGCCCGGGATTTCTTGCCCGAGCCATTAGCCGCCGATGACCTCCTTGCTGCCTTGGGTCGGATGATTCAGGAGACGCCAGCCGGGCAGGCTGCCAACGGCAAGTTGGTCGCGGTGATGAATGCCAAGGGCGGCTCGGGTGCCACCCTTCTGGCTTGCAATCTGGCCCAGCAACTCAGCGTACGAGGTGGCAGCACACTGTTGTTGGATCTGGACTTGCAGTTTGGCAGCGTTGCCCATTGCCTGGATGTGGTGCCGGCGCACAGTCATGTTGAGGTGCTGCAACAGATCGAGGAAATGGACAGCGTCGCCTTGCGCGGATTCTGCAGCCATTTCAGCCAGACCTTGCATGTGCTGGGTGGGCGTACTGGGGAGTTTTGCTTGCCGCAAGATGTACGGCTGGAGCAGCTCGAGGCGCTGCTGCGTCTCGCACGCAGTACCTACGACTGGGTCGTGGTGGACCTGCCGCGGCAGATCGATCATCTCACCGGTATCACACTGGAACAGTCTGATCACGTCTACATCCTGGTGCAGCAAAGTCTAAGCCATCTAAAGGACGCGACCCGCCTGATGCGCATCATGCGCGACGACCTCGGTGTGCAGAACAACCGTTTTCAGGTGGTAGTCAATCGCTACGACAAGGCAGCGCCGGTCAGCCTCAGGGATGTGGCCGAGTCGTTGCGTTGTTCGGAATTGCAGAAACTGCCCAATGACTTTGCCGTGGTCAGCGAAAGCCAGAATACCGGCGTACCGCTCGACCTCCATGCGCCCAGGGCTCCGGTGACCCTGGGGATACGCGAGTTGACTCAGGAATTGCTTGGCACCGAAGCAGCTGAGCAGGGCTTGCTGAAACGTACCTTCGACCGACTGTTCAGGGGGTAGACCATGCTCAGTGAATTTCGTAATCGGCTGCGCCAGCAGGCCGGCAAGAATGCCCAAGCTGCGCCCCAGGAAGAGCAAGTGATTGGTGAGTTGGGCGCGGCGATGGCCTGGGAGGCCAGTGTGCCGGATGCCATCTACGAAACCCGCACCCAGCTCAACCCGATGGAAGTCCAATGGCGCGAGCGCATCTATCAGCAGCTGCTCAAGGTCATGGACCTGTCGCTGCTGGACTCGCTGGAGCCGGCGGAGGCCGGACGGCAGATTCGCGAGCTCAGTCAACGGCTACTGGAGGAGCACTCGGCCCCTGTGACCAGCAGCAGCCGGCAAGTGATCATCAAGCAGATTACCGATGAAGTGCTCGGCCTCGGCCCGCTAGAGCCATTGCTGGCCGACCACAGCGTCTCGGACATCCTGGTCAACGGGCATGCCTCGGTCTACGTCGAACGGCATGGCAAGCTGCAGCGCACCGATGTGCGCTTTCGCGACGATCAGCACCTGCTCAACATCATCGACCGCATCGTCTCCAGCCTGGGGCGACGCATCGATGAGTCCTCACCGCTGGTCGATGCCCGCCTGAAAGACGGCTCCCGGGTCAACGCGATCATCCCGCCGCTGGCTATCGACGGGCCGAGTATGTCGATCCGCCGCTTCGCGGTGGACCTGCTCAATACCGACAGCCTGGTGGAGATGGGGACCCTGACGCCGGCCATCGCCCTGGTGCTCAAGGCCATCGTGCGGGGGCGGATGAATGTGCTGGTGTCCGGCGGTACCGGTACCGGCAAGACCACCATGCTCAATGTGTTGTCCAGCTTCATTCCGCACAACGAACGGATCGTCACCATCGAGGACTCCGCCGAGCTGCAGCTGCAGCAGCCCCATGTGGTGCGCCTGGAAACGCGCCCGTCGAATATCGAGGGTCGCGGCGAGGTCAACCAGCGCGAGTTGGTGCGCAACAGCCTGCGCATGCGCCCGGACCGTATCGTCATCGGCGAGGTGCGGGGCGCCGAGGCCCTGGACATGCTGACGGCCATGAATACCGGTCACGACGGCTCCCTGACCACCGTCCATGCCAACACCGCGCGCGACGCCCTGGGTCGTATCGAGAACATGGTGTCGATGACCGGCGCTACCTTCCCGATGAAAGCATTGCGCCAACAGATCGCGTCGGCGATTGATGTGGTGATCCAATTGGAGCGTCAAGAGGACGGCAAGCGCCGCCTGGTCAGTGTGCAGGAAATCAACGGCATGGAAGGCGATATCATCACCATGACCGAGATATTCGGATTCGTCCGCCGTGGCATGGGCGAGCAGGGCGAAGTGCTCGGCGACTATCGCCCGACCGGCATGGTGCCGGCATTTCGCGACGTATTGTCCAAGCGCGGCATCGAGTTGCCGCTGACCTTGTTCCGCCCGGAATGGATGGAGGGACAGTCATGAACCAGATTCCCAGCGAATTCATTCTGGCTTTCCTTGGTATGGTGTTCGCCGCGGTCTTTCTGCTCAGTCAGGGGCTGGTAGTGCCAGTGTTCGGCGAGGCGGGAAAGGTACGCAAACGCATCCGTTCTCGCCTGCATGTACTGGAGCAAGCTAGCGACCTGCCTAATATGCAGACAGTGTTGCGACAGAAGTATCTGCGGCGCCTGTCGCCGCTGGAGGCCAAGCTGGAGCAGCTGCCTGCCATGGAGGCCCTGGCGCAGATGATCGAGCAGGCCGGTCATGGTTATCGTGCTTATCGCGTGCTGTTGCTTGGGCTGCTGCTGGGCGTGGCAGCGGGTGTGCTGCTGTGGTTGTTCACCCGACTCTGGTGGCTGGCACTGCCGACTGCCCTGATCGTCTGCTGGATGCCGGTGCTAAAGATCGCCAGTGACCGTGCCAAGCGTTTCGCCCAGTTCGAGGAGGGCCTGCCGGATGCATTGGACGCCATATGCCGAGCGCTGCGCGCCGGCCACCCGTTCAACGAAACCCTGCAACTGGTGGCCGAAGAGCACAAAGGCCCCGTTGCGCACGAGTTCGGCCTGACCTTCTCCGATATCAACTATGGCAACGATGTGCGTAGGGCCATGCTGGGTCTGCTCGAGCGGATGCCAAGTATGACGGTGATGATGCTGGTGACCTCAGTGCTCATCCACCGGGATACCGGCGGCAACTTGACCGAGGTGTTGGAACGCTTGAGCAGCCTGATCCGCGGGCGGTTCCGTTTTCAACGAAAAGTCAAAACCTTGTCGGCCGAAGGGCGCATGTCCGCCTGGGTGCTGGTGGCCGTGCCGTTCGTATTGGCTGCGGCGATCGTGGTTTCGAGCCCGACCTATCTACCCTTGCTGATCAAGGAACCGATTGGTCAGAAGCTGGTGATGGCGGCCTTCGCCGCCATGCTGGTCGGAATTTTCTGGATCCGCAAGATTATCAGGATTCAGGTCTAGCCACCGGCGGTCGCCGGGGAGGAACTAGTCATGGACTATCTGCTTAGTCTGCTTAACCGAGTGGTGGAGAACGAAGAAGCGGCGCGCTTGCTGTTCGTCGGCGCCATTGGCCTCAGCGTGGTGCTCGTCCTGGTCACAGTGAGTTTACTGGTGATGGGTTTACAGGATCCGGTTCAGCGTCGCTTGGCCTTGATAAAGCGCGGGCATGGCGGGGAGAGCGCAGGGCAGGGGGGGGCGAGTAACCTGCAATTGATGCTGGAGCAGGTGGGCCAGCGTTTCACCCCCGATGAGCAGGGGCAGGATTCTGCGACCCGTACCCTGTTGACACATGCCGGTTATCGCTCACCCGCTGCAGTGCAGACCTATTGGGCAGTCCGCCTGCTGTTACCGCTGGTGCTACTGGCCCTGACGCTAATGGCTCTGCCGCTGGTTCCCGAGTTGTCCTTGGCTATGGGCTTCGGGTTGGTGGCATCGGCCGTCGCGGCCGGATGGCTCGTGCCAGCTATCTATGTCGAAAAACGCAAACAGGCGCGCATGACCCGATTGCTGGTGGCCTTTCCCGATGCTCTGGACCTGATGGTGGTCTGTGTGGAGTCGGGATTGGCCTTGCCCCAGGCCATTGAGCGGGTTGCCGACGAGATGGCGGTGAGCCAGCCAGAACTGGCCGTGGAACTGGCCCTGGTTAATGCGGAAATCCGGGCTGGTATTACCAGCACCGAGGCGCTCAAGCACCTGGCCGACCGCACTGGGTTGGAGGACATCCAGGGGTTGGTCAGCCTGCTGGCGCAGAGCATCCGTTTCGGCACCAGCGTCGCCAATACCCTGCGTATTTATGCAGAGGAGTTTCGCGACCGACGCACTCAGAAAGCCGAGGAGGCTGCTGCGAAAATCGGCACCAAGCTGGTATTCCCACTAATCTTGTGCCTATGGCCGAGCTTTTTTCTGGTCGCCATTGGGCCTGCAATCGTTGGGGTGCTTAAAGTCTTCGGGAAGGTATGAAATGAACAGGATCAGTATGCTGCTGGCCATGACGGCCGTGTTGTCGGGATGCCAGACCATGGGGCCTGAGTCAGCGGTAAACACCCGCTCAGTCTACTCCGGCGGCAATTCAGTGCTGTACCAGGTGCAGAAACAGGCGACCACCGCCGAGCAAGCCATGCAAATAGCCGCTATGGCCTACCAGGCCGGCGATCTGGACCAGGCGCTGTTCCTCTACCTGCGCGCCATCGAACTGAACCCGCAACACTATCCGGCATTGGTCTGGATCGGCCGCATCCACCGCGAGCGCGGCAATAGCGAACTGGCCGCCATGGCTTTCAAGGATGTGCTGGCCAACGCGCCTGAAAACATAGATGCGCTGACCGAGATGGGCCTGTTGCAACTGGCCAAGGGCCGGCAGGCAGAAGCGCAAGAGATGTTGTCCAGGGCTGTCCTGCTGGACCAGCATCGCCTGGGGCTGAACCGGGACGGCGCAATGCCGGACACGGACGCACTCAAAGTCGACAGTCAGTCGCCGTTGAAGCTCTACAACGGCCTGGGGGTGCTCGCCGATCTGCGTAACGACTTCCAGCTTTCCGGGGCCTACTATCGTCTGGCCATGCTTATCGAGCCACGTTCGGCGCTGGTGCAAAACAGCCTGGGCTATTCCCATTACCTGGCGGGGCAATGGCCGGAAGCGGAGCAGCTCTATCAGCGTGGCATCAACTTCGACGCCGCGTACAAACCCTTGTGGCGCAACTATGGCCTGCTGCTGGCGCGGATGGAGCGTTACGAGGAGGCCATCTCCGCGCTGGAGCAGGTCGGCAGTCGGGCACAGGCGAGCAACGATGTTGGCTATATATGCCTGGTGGAGGGCAAGCTGGATCTGGCCGAGCAGTTCTTTCGCAGCGCGATCGAACAGTCGCCTGCGCACTATGCCAGTGCCTGGGAGAACCTGAATCGAATCCAGCAGGTCAGGCGCATTCGCCAGATGGGCGGTGCCCAGTCGGCTGTCAAGCCGGCAGTGGCTGAGCCGGGCGCGGCAGTCGCGGTAGTGGCTACGCCCTGAGCGACCCTGTATCCGTGAAGTGGCGCAGGCTGGGCCCTGGGCCTGCGCGATCCCGTCAACTTAGTTGATTGCGTCGGTCAGCGCCTTGGCTGGGACGTATTTGACGACCTTTTTCGCCGCGATCTCGATCGCCTTGCCAGTCTGCGGATTGCGTCCGGTGCGGGCCGGGCGCTCGCTGACCTTCAGCTTGCCGATGCCGGGCAGGGTGATTTCGTCGCCGTTTTCCAGGGCATCGCTGACGATTTCGCTGAGTTGCTCCAGCGCGGCGCGCACTGTGGCCTTCGGTGTGTCGATGGCTTCCGCGATGTCGCTGATCAGTTGGTCTTTGGTCATGGCCATATTGTTGCTCCTTGATTGAGGTGTGGCGCTGAAATGCCCCGCGCAGGGTACTGCGATTTCGCCTCGCTGGCACCGCCGGATATGCGCCAAGGTCAATCTTGTGGCCGGGTGCCAAGGTGGATTCCAGCGTTGGCCGTTCTCACGAACCTGTATTCGCCAGATACTCCGCAAACTGCTTGTCGGTGCCATGGTTTCGCCGGCAGCAGGTCAGTTTTGTATCGTAAGTGCTTGAAGCAGTTGTAAGTTCGAGACAAGCCGGTACAATGGCGCGGCCCGCCGCCTGGTGGGCAGCGTTATGGTGGCCCTGCCGGTCCCCCCGCAACGATCAGCCGTGAACCCGGTCAGGCCCGGAAGGGAGCAGCCGCAGCGGTGACATTGTGTGCCGGGGTGTGGCTGGTGGGGTCCACCTCCATATCGTATATCCTTGATTTATAACGGTTTTTCTCTCTGATCACGCCAGTGATCGATAGGGTGACCCACCGTGTCTTCTGTCCCTTCTTGCCTCTGGTTATACCGCCACTCGATCTTCTATTTCAGGATCGTGGTGCCTGGAACTCTCCGCCCGCTTTTCCCCTGTTCTGAGATCCGTCGCTCGCTGTAGGCACGCTGCAAGCGCCAAGTGTTGATCCGTGGGCGGGAGTTACTCTTGCAGGTTCAGCAGCGATATACCCAGGCATTCCAGGGCTAGATTCCTTGCGCGGTGCCTGGGAGGCTGGTGGTAAGCAAGTGGCCAGTTGGCTGCGCCTTTCTGCGCACAATAAAAAAGCCCCGTGCTAAGCGGGGCCTCGTGTGGTCGTGGTGCTTCAGGGCGCTTGATAGTTGAGCACGCTGTCCTGTTCCTTCAGGGCCTTGCGCATTTCCGCCGGAATGCTGCCGGAGCGCACGGCGAGTTCCAGGCGGATGTCCTCCAGGCTTTGGGCGAAGGCCTGTGGATCGGTCAATTGCGCGGTGTTGAGTACGCGGCTGTATGCGGTGGCGTCGCTTTCGTCGAGCAGGGACAAGACGATGCTGCCGTCCGGTCGTGGCGCGCCGAAGTTGGCCCGCAGGGGGGCGAACAGCTGATCGACGAATTGTTGATTGGGGTTGTCCATGACCAATACTCCATCCTGAGGGTGACAAGCTCTGACCATAGCATTGCGGCTAAGTTCAATGCCAATCGGGCATCAGGCGTGCAGCGATTGTCGTGCGCGGTGTATCACTTGTTGCAGGGATTCGTCGCTGTATTGCCCAGGGTAGAGGCGCTGGCTGTGCCGGGCGATGCCGGCCTGGTTGACGACGGTAAAGCTGAAGCTGCCTTTGCGCGTTGCCAGGATGCGGCAGTCGAGCGGGGCAAAGGCCTGGGACAGGGTGCGAACGGCAGCCTGCATCTGGTGTTGAGTGTTCATAATTCTGGGTAATTCCTAAAAACTAGCGAGCGCGTCACTGCGCAGATAAAGCTCCAGGCGCCGGCCCGTCGGGCAGGCAGGAAGAGTCCGGTAGGAGCGAAGTTGCACGAGCAGGCTCTGCTTTTTCGGCGCCTGAACGGGTCGGTACTTCGGAGGCAGGCGAAGTCTGTGCTTGGGCGAGACGGCCTGATCAGTCAGCAGGGTGGGTCGGGGAGGGAAGTTGTGTGGCTCCGCTTGAGGCGCGAATGCACGATTTCACCTGGAACCATCGTGGGGCAGGGAAGCCCGATTGACTTGCAGCGTGGTACGAACGGCGTGGATATTAACCGTCTGGTCAATTTTGTTCCAGTTATATCTGGGCTCGATCGGCCATGAGACCGCTTCGGGTCTGTCCATCGGATGCATTTTGCCCCATGCTCCGTTAGCATTAGCCCACTTCAATGCTTTCCTCTCGTGACGGGTTTCGATGAGTTATCAGGTTCTTGCACGCAAGTGGCGTCCGCGCTCGTTTCGCGAAATGGTCGGCCAGACCCATGTGCTCAAGGCGCTGATCAACGCCCTCGACAGCCAGCGCCTGCACCACGCCTATCTGTTCACCGGTACCCGCGGGGTGGGCAAGACCACAATTGCGCGGATCATCGCCAAGTGCCTGAACTGTGAAACCGGCATTAGTTCGACACCTTGCGGCGTCTGCTCGGTGTGCAAGGAAATCGACGAAGGCCGCTTCGTCGATCTGATCGAAGTCGACGCCGCCAGCCGCACCAAGGTCGAAGATACCCGCGAGCTGCTGGACAACGTGCAGTATTCGCCGAGCCGCGGGCGCTTCAAGGTCTACCTGATCGACGAAGTGCACATGCTCTCCTCGCACTCGTTCAACGCGCTGCTCAAGACCCTGGAAGAGCCGCCGCCTCACGTCAAATTCCTCCTGGCCACCACCGATCCGCAGAAACTGCCGGTGACCATCCTCTCGCGCTGCTTGCAGTTCTCCCTGAAGAACATGCCGCCGGAGCGGGTGGTCGAGCACCTTACTCACGTGCTTGGCGCCGAGAGCATCCCCTTCGAGGAGGGCGCCCTTTGGCTGCTCGGCCGCGCCGCCGATGGCTCGATGCGCGACGCCATGAGCCTGACCGACCAGGCCATCGCCTTCGGTGAAGGCAAAGTGCTGGCCGCCGACGTGCGGGCCATGCTCGGCACCCTGGATCACGGGCAGGTGTATGGCGTGCTGCATGCGCTGCTGGAGGGCGATGCCCGTGGAGTGATCGATGCCGTGCGCCACCTCGCCGAGCAGGGCCCGGACTGGAACGGTGTTCTGGCGGAGATGCTCAACGTCCTGCACCGCGTGGCCATTGCCCAGGCGTTGCCGGAGGCGGTGGACAACGGCCAGGGTGATCGCGACCGGGTGCTGGCCCTGGCCCAGGCATTGCCAGCCGAGGACGTGCAGTTCTACTACCAGATGGGGTTGATCGGCCGGCGCGACTTGCCTCTGGCGCCGGACCCACGCAGCGGCTTCGAGATGGTGCTGCTGCGGATGCTGGCATTCCGCCCGGCGGACAGCGGTGACGCGCCGAGGGTGCCGCTAAAGCCGCTAGGGATTAGCCAGGCCACTGCTGATCCCCGGAACAACCCAGTGGCCGGCGCCGGCACGCCTGCGCCGGCTGCCGGCGTGCAACCTGCCAGTATCGAGCCGACGCCTGTCGTCGAATCCGCTCCTGAGACGGTCGCCATACCCTCAGCCGCGTCGGTTGCCCCGGTCGCAGCGCCGACACCGGTGCCTGCGCCTGCGCCTGCCGTTGCTGCCGTTGCTGCCGAACCCGCTCCAGTCGCGCCCGCGCCCGCGCCTGCACCTGTTGCTGAGCCGGCCTTGGCCGCGCCGACGGCAGTGCCGGAGCCGGTCATCGATCTGCCCTGGGAGGAGCCGCAAACGCAGTCGGCTACCGCCTCATTGCCTGCAGCTGCAGAGACAGAGGTGAAGGCAGAGGCTGAGGTGGAGCAGCCTGACGTTCAACAGGCCGAGTCGGAGCCAGTGATCGAGGCCGCCGCCACGCCGCCGGGTGACAATCATCTGCCATTCACCGCCGAGCGCGACGATGAGCCGCCGCCAGGGGACTACGACTATGTCGAGATGGATGCCGAGTCCTTCGACTACGACTTCGAGTCGGTGGCGCCGGCGCTTCCTGCCGAGGTGGAACCGTCACCGGCCGCGCAGCCGGCCACCGGCCTGGCTGCCGAATGGCTGGAGCTGTTTCCCAAGCTCGGTCTGTCCGGCATGACCGGCAGCATTGGCGCCAACTGCACGCTGATCGCGGTAGAGGGCGACAACTGGTTGTTGCATCTGGACCCAGGGCACAGCGCGTTGTTTAACGCCACCCAGCAGCGCCGCCTGAACGATGCCCTGAACCAGTTTCATGGGCGCGAGTTGAAGCTGCAGATCGAGCTGCGCCAGCCCGAGCAGGAGACGCCTGCGCAGGCCGCGGCGCGCAAGCGCGCCAATCGCCAGCGCGAAGCCGAGGCGTCGATCCATGACGACCCCCTGGTCCAGCAGATGATTCAGCAGTTCGCCGCCAGCATCCGTGCGGACAGCATCGAACCCATAGATACCTAGGACCTGCTGCGGCCAGGGCGTAAAGTACCCTCTGGCGTGAGCATGTCGAACTCAAACCCCTATTACGAGGACTAGCACCATGATGAAAGGTGGCATGGCCGGCCTGATGAAGCAGGCCCAGCAGATGCAGGAAAAAATGCAGAAGATGCAGGAAGAGCTGGCGAACGCCGAGGTGACCGGCCAATCCGGCGCCGGCCTGGTGAGCGTGGTGATGACTGGTCGCCACGACGTCAAGCGCGTCAGCCTGGACGACAGCCTGATGCAGGAAGACAAGGAAATCCTCGAAGACCTGATCGCCGCCGCGGTGAACGATGCCGTGCGCAAGGTCGAGCAGAACAGCCAGGACAAGATGGCCGGCATGACCGCCGGTATGCAGCTGCCGCCCGGCTTCAAGATGCCATTCTGATTCGCCGCTTCCCGCCAGTGCACCTGGGGAATTCCCCGGTGTGCGCTGGGCATGGATGCCCGGTTCGTGGAAGCCGAGCCTCCCGCCTGCGCGGTTCATTGCGCAGCGCCAGCTGATCAACCCACCCGTAGTAGTCGAGTTTCGCCATGAGCTTCAGCCCACTGATTCGCCACCTGATCGACTCCTTGCGCATTCTGCCGGGTGTCGGGCAAAAGACGGCCCAGCGCATGGCCCTGCACCTGCTCGAGCGCGACCGCAGTGGCGCTGTGCGCCTGGCCCAGGCATTGACCCAGGCAATGGACGGGGTGGGCCATTGCCGGCAGTGCCGCACGCTCAGTGAAGCCGAGCTGTGCCACCTGTGCCTGGATCCGCGGCGCGACGACAGCCTGCTGTGCGTGGTGGAGGGGCCGATGGATGTCTACGCGGTGGAGCAGACCGGTTTCCGTGGGCGCTACTTCGTGCTCAAGGGCCATCTGTCGCCGCTCGACGGCCTTGGCCCCGAGGCCATCGGTATCCCCGAGCTGCTGGCGCGTGTCGAGGCGGGCAGCTTCAGCGAAGTGATACTCGCGACCAACCCGACCGTGGAAGGCGAGGCCACTGCCCACTACATCGCGCAGTTGCTGGCCGGCAAAGGCCTGGTTGCCTCGCGCATCGCCCATGGCATGCCGCTCGGCGGGGAGCTGGAGCTGGTCGATGGCGGGACCCTGGCCCACGCCCTGGCCGGACGGCGTCCGATCAATCTCTGAGCAGTCCTGCTGCAGTAGCCGCAGCGCCGCGTCATCCTTTTCGTAGGCGAGCCATTTGCTCACCGGACGACCGCCCTGGCGTCGGTAGAACGCTTGCGCGCCCCGGTTGCCGGCCAGTACGTCCCAGTGCAGGCGTCCGGCGCCCCGGGCCAGCGCCCAGTTCGCTACGGCGGCCAGCAGTTTCCTGCCCAGCCCTTGGGCTCGCAGGCCCTCCTTTACATAGAGTTCCTTGAGGCGCACGGTGGGGCGGAGGTCGTGGGTGAAGGGGATCGTCAGCGCCACGGCGTAGCCGAGCAGCGCAGCCTCGCGTTCGACAACGAATATCTGGCACTGTGCCTCGTCGACGAAGGCCCGCCGTTTGAGCGCTGGTTCGTCGACGGCGAAGCTCGTCAGGTAGTCCTCGAACGCCGCCAGCTCCCGCATCAGCCCCAGCAACTGCGGCACATCCGCCGGCCTGGCGCGGCGCACCAAGGCGTGCCTCAGCATGCGCAGCTGGCGCCGGTTGCAGTTGTCGCGACAACGCCTTCGTCGTCCACGACCAGGCTCAGGCCTTCGTTGAGCCAGCCGGTCACCCCGCCGAGCATTTCCTTCACGGCATAACCCAGGCTGGCAATGCGTACCGCCGCACGGTGCACCCCGTTGCAGTGCGGTCCGGCGCAGTAAACGACGAACAGGCTGTCGCGCGGGTAGGTGGCCAGGCGATCGGCGTCGATCTGCCGATGGGGCAGGCAGATTGCGCCCGGCAGATGGCCGGCACCGTAGGCTGCTTCGTTGCGCACGTCGAGCAGCACGAAGTCGGCTGCGCCGCTCTGCAGGCTGTGATGGACGTCCGAACAGTCGGTCTCGAAACTCAGGCGCTGACTGAAGTGCATCAGCGCGACGGCGGCGGAGGCGGCTGGGTGTTGGCTGACCGGGCTCATGATGTGGCTCCCTGGGTGGTGTGTGCGGCCACTGTATCCAGCGCCTGGACTCGGCTACAGTGGCGTCTCGGACAGTGATCGGAAGTTTTCCGCCAATGCGCAACGACCCCGGCCTGGTGGCCATCCTCGCCTACGATGGCCTGTGCACCTTCGAATTCGGCATCGCCGTGGAGATATTCGGGCTGCCGCGGCCGGAGTTCGATTTTCCCTGGTATCGCCACCGTATCGTCGGCCTGGAGGCCGGCCCCATGCGCGCCATGGGCGGCATCCAGGTGCTGGCGGATGCCGGCCTGGAAGCCCTGACCGAGGCGCGCACCATCGTCATTCCCGGCTGGCGCGATCGCGCCGAGTTGCCGCCGGTGGAGCTGCTTCAGGCGCTGCGCGAGGCCCACGGGCGCGGTGCCCGGTTGCTGTCGATCTGCTCAGGGGTGTTCGTGTTGGCCGCCAGCGGTCTGCTGGATGACCGCAGTGCCACGACCCATTGGCGCTATACCGAGGAGCTGGCGCAGCGCTACCCACGGATCGAGGTGGACCCCCAGGTGCTCTATGTCGATGCCGGGCAATTGATCACTTCGGCCGGCAGCGCGGCGGGCATCGACGCCTGCCTGCACCTGGTGGCGCGCGATTTTGGCAGCCAGGTGGCCAACCGTGTGGCTCAGCGCCTGGTAATGGCGCCCCAGCGCTCCGGTGGGCAGGCGCAGTTCATTCCCGCACCGGTCGCAAGACTCGCGCGCCACGATCTGTCCGGGCTGCTCGACTGGGCACGGCAGCGCCTGGAGGCGCCACTGGCGGTAAGCGAGTTGGCGCAGCGCGCGGCGATGAGCGAGCGCACCTTCCTGCGCCGTTTTCGTCAGGCCACCGGGCTGACGCCCAAGGCCTGGTTGCAACACGAGCGGATGATCCGTGCCCGGGCCTTGCTGGAGGGTGGCAGGCAGAGCATCGAGTGGATTGCCGAGCAATGCGGCTTTCGCACGGTGGAGAGCTTCCGCAGCGCCTTCCGCAGCAGTGTGGGCCTGTCGCCGAGTGCCTACCGTGAACGCTTCGGCTCGAGTCAGGAGGCTGCCTTGCTAGCCTTGGATACCGCGGCGCTTGGCGACGCGTGAAGGTGCATCGGCCGTGCGTTGGTCGGCGACCGGACGAATCGCCCGCCGTTATGGCCGATATCCTGGCTTGATAACCAAGCAAGCGCTCGGTTAGGTTGCGAGGGTGCCTGTCCACGGAGCCGACCATGCCTGCCTTTCCCGATTACTTCGATCCGTCCCATCAGCTGATCCGCGACTCGGTGCGACGCTTCGTCGAGCGCGAGATACTGTCCCACGTAGACGACTGGGAGGAGGCCGAGGCGTTTCCCCGTGAGCTTTATCTCAAGGCCGGCGCGGCCGGTATTCTGGGCATTGGCTATCCGGAGCGCTTCGGCGGCAGCCACGAGGGCGACATCTTCGCCAAGGTGGCAGCCAGCGAAGAGCTGATGCGCTGTGGCTCCGGCGGCCTGGTGGCGGGGCTGGGCTCATTGGATATCGGCCTGCCGCCGCTGCTCAAGTGGGCCCAGCCGGCGCTGCGCGAGCGGGTGGTGCCCCAGGTGCTGGCTGGGGAAAAGATCATGGCGTTGGCGGTGAGCGAGCCATCCGGCGGCTCCGACGTGGCCAATCTCAAGACCCGCGCGGTGCGCGATGGCGACTGTTACCGGGTCAGCGGCAGCAAGACCTTTATTACCAGCGGCGTGCGTGCCGACTACTACACGGTGGCGGTGCGCACCGGCGGCGATGGCTTCGGCGGGATCAGCCTGTTGCTGATCGAGAAAGGCACAGCCGGCTTCAGCGTGGGGCGCAAGCTGAAGAAAATGGGCTGGTGGGCCTCGGATACTGCCGAGCTGTTCTTCGACGACTGCAGGGTTCCTTTGGGCAATCTGATCGGCGCGGAGAACGCCGGCTTCGCCTGCATCATGGCCAACTTCCAGGGCGAGCGGCTGGCGCTGGCGATCATGGCCAACATGACCGCGCAGCTCGCGCTGGAACAGTCCCTGAGCTGGGCAAGGTCGCGCGAGGCCTTCGGCAAGCCGATTGGCAGGTTTCAGGTACTCAAGCACCGTCTGGCGGAGATGGCCACCCAGCTGGAAGTGTCCCGCGAGTTCACCTATCGCCAGGCGGCGAAAATGGCGGCGGGGCAGAGCGTCATCAAGGAAATCTCGATGGCCAAGAACTTCGCCACCGACATCGCCGATCGCGTGACCCATGATGCCGTGCAGATGCTGGGGGGCATGGGCTACATGCGTGAGAGTCTGGTCGAGCGGCTGTACCGCGATAGTCGCATCCTCTCCATCGGCGGCGGCACACGGGAGATCATGAACGAGATCATTGCCAAGCAGATGGGGCTCTAGCCGCAGTTTGTCGTGAGCGAAGGTTGTTCGGCGGACGGCGAGGCGCTGGCGATATGCGTCGGCGCGGGGCAAGGGCGGATGCCTTGGATAGGTGGGGGCTCGCGGACGAGAGCCCCACGGCGTTACCTGGTGCAGTCGACCAGGGTCAGGGTGACATCGATGTTGCCGCGGGTGGCATTGGAGTAGGGGCAGACGATGTGCGCGCGTTCGATCAGCGTGCGTGCCTGCGCGCGATCCAGACCCGGCAGGCTGATGCGCAGTTCGACTTCGATGCCAAAGCCGTTGGGAATCGCGCCGATGCCGACCACCCCTTCGATGGATGCGTCGGCGGGGATCGCCGGCTTGTCGCGGGCGGCGACGAACTTCATTGCGCCGATGAAGCAGGCCGAGTAGCCGGCGGCGAACAGTTGCTCCGGATTGGTGCCTGTACCGCCGGCACCGCCGAGTTCCTTCGGTGTACTCAGGGCGACGTCGAGCACGCCGTCGGAAGAGATGGCGCGGCCATCCCGGCCGCCGGTGGCTTCTGCATAGGCGCGGTAAGCAATGGTTTCAATCGATATGTGGTTGTTCCTCTGTGCTGTGGTAGGCGGATCTACTGGTTGAAGCGGGTTCTGCTGCGGTGTGGCGAATAACCTTTGCGCTCACTCCGCCCCCACGGATACAAGCCTTTGACGCCCTGCATGCGCGGTTGACCTCTGGCGAGGCTTGCCAGGACTGACGGTGCGTAGTGGCTAGCTTCCGCTGTCATGATCTTCGTGGGGAGGCTTCTGGCTCTCCGGTTGCCAGGACGGATGTGGAATAGAGGGCGAAGCAAAGCTGATTGTCCAGCTGCAACTCGGCGCAGGTTTCTGGCGAGGCCATGCTGCACTCCGGTAGCGAGGGATATGGACAGCAATTTATCGAGCTAAAGGACGTGATGCCAAGCGATCTCCTGATGACAATGCACCGGTGCGCCGGTTGTTTTAGGACGGTTGCTCGTCCGGAGGTGCCACGCTGTGCTCCTTATCCTGGCCGAGCCTGTGGTGCTGAAACGCCTGGGTTACGGTGGCGCGAAGCTGCTCGTCATCCCAGGGCTTGGTGAGGAACTTGTAGATGGCGCCCTGGTTGATCGCGTCGGTGACCGACTTCAGGTCGGTATAGCCGGACAGGACGATGCGGATGGTATGCGGATAGAGATCTTTTACCCGACTCAGGAACTCGGTGCCGTTCATTTCCGGCATGCGCTGGTCCGAGAGGATCACCTGCACATCGTGCTTGGCCAGTAGGCCAAAGGCGTCCTGGGCGCGATTGGCGGTCAGAATGCGGTAACCATCGCGGCGCAGGACGCGGGTCAGGGCACGCAGGATGTTTTCTTCGTCATCGAGCAGCAGCAGGGTTTGCTCGTTGCTATCCTCCGCGGCCAAGGGCAAGCGCCCCGGCACTCCGTCTCGCTGCGCTCGGAGAAACTCCTCCAGCAGTGGCAGCGGCATGGGTTTGGCGAAGTAGAAGCCTTGGAACTGGTTGCAGTGGTTTTTCTTCAGGAAGGCGTACTGGGGTTCGGTCTCCACACCCTCGGCGACCACCTTGAGCTTAAGGTGGTGGGCCATGGAAATGATGCCCAGAGAGATCGCCGCATCTGTGCTGTCGCTGATGACTTCCTGGACGAAGGAACGGTCAATCTTGATCTTGTCGATCGGCAGACGCTTGAGGTAGTTCAGGCTTGAGAAGCCTGTGCCGAAGTCGTCGATCGCCAGGCTCACGCCGAGATCCTTCAGGGCGTGGAGGACAAAGATCGCCCGCTCGGCGTTGTCCAGCAGGACGGACTCGGTGAGCTCCAGTTCCAGCAACTCGGGTGGCAGGCCGGTCTCCTCCAGCACGGCGCGTACGGTGTCGACGAAGCCAGAGCGCTGGAACTGGATAGGCGAGATGTTCACCGCCATCACGCAGCCGCTCCAGCCCTTATCGAGCAGGGCGCGAGCCTGCCTGCAGGCGGTACTGAGCACCCACTCACTGAGCGGAATGATCTGCCCGGTGTCTTCGGCCACCGGCACGAACTGAGCAGGGGAGATGAAGCCAAGTTCACTGTGCTGCCAGCGCAGCAAGGCCTCATAGCCCACGACACGGCCGCTTCGACCATCGATCTGTGGTTGGTAATACAGTTGAAAGGCTTCGGCCTCGATGGCCTTCTGCAGCTCGTTGCGCAGGGTGACCCGCTCGTTGACCCGCTGGTTGAGGTCCTGGGTGTACCACTGGTAGTTGTTGCGGCCCTGCTGCTTGGCCTTGTACATCGCCAGGTCCGCCTGCTGGATCAGTTCGGTCGGCGGCTCTGTGGTGCCATCGCTCAGTGTGATGCCCAGGCTGGCGGTTATGTGCATCTCGATGCCGCCCACCTTGTACGGCTGGGCAATGCTGGCGATGATCCGGTCGGCGACCAGCAGCGCATCCTCCTCGCGGGCCAGGTCCGGCAGGATGACGATGAACTCGTCGCCGCCCAGCCGCGCCACGGTGTCGCCGGGGCGAACCTGCTGGTTCATGCGCCTTGCCACCTCGACCAGAATCTGGTCGCCGGCGCTGTGGCCCATGCTGTCGTTGACCGGCTTGAAGCCGTCCAGGTCGATAAACATCACCGCCAGGCTGCGCTGGTAGCGCAGGCTGATCTGGCAGCCCTGGGTCAGGCGATCCTCCAGCAAGGAGCGGTTGGGCAGGCCTGTGAGCACGTCATGGCTGGCGTTGTAGGCCAGTTGTGCCTCGAAGTTCTTCTGCTCGGAAATATCGTTCTGGATGCCGATAAAGTGAGTGATATTGCCCTGTTCATCCGGAACCGGCGCTATGTACAACGCGTTCCAGAACGGCGTGCCGTCCTTGCGGAAGTTGCGCAGCACCACATGGGTTTCACGGATTTCCTTGAGACCCAGGCGGATCTCATCGATGCCAGGTTGATCTCGCTCGCTGCCTTGCAGGAAGCGGCAGTTCCGGCCGAGCACCTCGTCTGCGCTATAGCCGGTGATGCGCTCGAACGCCGGGTTGGCATAGATGATCGGAAGGTCACTGGCTTGGGCATCGCAGATCAACGCCCCGTTGTAGGTGGCTTCCAGGCTGCGCCGCAGTACCCGTAGCTGCTTTTCCGACTCGATTCGCGCGCCGATGTCACGCAGCGTCAGCAGACGCATTTGCTGACCGTCCCATTCGGATTGCGAGCACTGCACTTCGGCGTCCAGGGCCTTGCCGCCTGCCAGCGGCACGCGGATTTCGCGGAGCTGGCCCGATGTCACCGGGAGATCGAGATGCTGGTCTTGCAGGTGGGCGAAATTTTCTCCGAGGAGTTCTTCGGCGGCCGGATTGGCATAGCGCACCCTGTTGCCAGAGTCCACCACCAGCATGGCGTCGCGGCTATCGGTCAGCAGTTGGCGAAATGCTCGATCCTTGCGTTGGGCCTGCTCTCGCGAACGGACCTGCTCGGTAACATCCTTCACCAGTGCCAGGTAGGCCGGTAGGCCGTTGAAGTCGATTTCGCTCCAGGTTACTTCCACCAGTATCTGTCTGCCGCCCTTGAGGCTATGGGCCCAGGGTCTGTCTTCGGCCAGCGGTGAGGCCTCTATGAGCTGCCCAGAGGCGGTGAGCAGGCGACTGCGCTCTTCCGCAGGGCGTATGTCCAGCACGGTCATGCCGGCAAACTCCTCCTGCGAATAACCATAGACATCGAGCATCTTCTGATTGACCGCCAGAAACGCCAGACTTTCCCGGTGGAACACGTACATGGGCTGTGGGTTGGCATCGAACAGCAGGCGATAACGTGACTGGCTGTCGCTGAGCGCGCTGCGCGATTGGGCCCGGCTCAAGGCATAGCGAATGCTGCGGGCCAGGCTACGGCCATCGAACTGGCCCTTGACCAGATAATCCGAGGCGCCCATGTCGATGGCATAGGCATCGAGCTCATCATCGCCCTGGCCAGTGAGGAGAATGAATGGTGTCTGCACGTTCTCGGCCTGGGCCGCGGCAATCAGGTCCAGGCCGCTCTCTGCGCCGAGGCGGTAGTCGACCAGGTAGAGGTCGTGCTCATTACGGCGGATTGCGTCCAGGGCACCGTCATAGTGGCTGACCCAATCCAGTTGGAAGTGCAATTGCTTGGCATCGCCGAGCAGGTCGCGGGTGATCAGGTAGTCGTCCTCATCATCCTCGATCAGTAACAGGCGCAGGGAGCGTTGATTAGTCATCGGTTCTGATGCACCACCGGCAGTTCGGCGAGTTCGAGCCAATAGCGGCCCAGGGTCTGGGCAACGTCACGCAGACCCGAATAGCTGGAGGGCTTGGTGAGATAGGCGTTGGCGCCACTTTCGTAGCTTTCCAGAACATCCTCCCTGCTGCTGGAGGTGCTCAATACCACGATCGGTATGCTGTGCAGCCTTTGGTCCGACTTGATCTCCGCGAGGGCCTCGCGACCGTCCTTGCGCGGCATGTTCAGGTCGAGCAGGAGAAAGCCTGGCAGGGGGTACTTCTGCGCGTCCTCATAGGGTGGGCGATGATGAAGGTAATCCATCAGTTGTTCGCCGTCGTGAACGAAGTGCACCTGATTGTTCACACTGCACTCGCGCAGCGCCTCGGTGAGGAGCAGGCAATCATCCTGGTCGTCGTCGGCGATCAGGATGTGGATTGGGTGCGAGGTCTTTTGGGGCATAAGTGTTTATTCGGTTGACGCAAAGGTGATGCGGAACGTAGTGCCGCGACCGGGCTTGCTGCTGGCGGTGACTGTGGCGCGATGGTGTTCGACGATCTTCTTCACGATCGCCAGGCCGATCCCTGTGCCTGCATAGGCCTGTCGGTCATGCAGGCGCTGGAATGGGTTGAAAATCCGGTCCAGATACTTCTCGTCGAAACCGATTCCTTGGTCTTCCACGCAGAGGGTCCACTCGTTTACATCCGATGCTTCGGAATATATACGAATTTTTGGAGGCTGGCCGGGAGCGTGAAACTTGGCGGCATTGCTCAGCAGATTCTGCAGCAACTGACGAATGTGGGTGGGCTCGCCCACCAGGTCGGGCAGCGGTTCGCGTTCGACCTGGGCGCCGGCGCTGCTCAGGGTCACCTCCATGTCCTGCAGCACTTCATCGAGGATGCTGTCGACATCGAGCCGGACGAAAGGCTGGGCCCTTGAGGTTACCCGCGAATAGCTCAGCAGGTCCTTGATCAGCGCCTGCATGCGCCCGGCGGCTGAGCTCATGCGGTGCAGGTAGTCCAGACACTCTGGCTCGAGATTGGCCGCCCGCGCCTCCAGGCGCTCGGAGAACGCCTGAATCTTGCGCAGCGGTTCCTGCAGGTCATGGGAGGCGACAAAGGCGAATTCCTGTAGCTCGCTGTTGCTGCGTTCGAGCTCCTTTAGCGTGGTCTTGAGCTTCTTCTCGGCGGCCTTGCGCGCGTTGATGTTGCGGCCGGCGAAGTAGATGAGCTGATCGTCGCCCAGGGCAGCGCTGAACTGCAGATAATGCCGCTCGCCCTGCAAGTCCTGCACGCGCACTTCCTGATTCTGCAGCGGTTCGCCGCGAGTCACCTGGCGCAGTGATTGCAAAGCCGTTTCGCGATCCTCGGTAACTATCACCTCCAGGCAGGAATGCCCGATCAGGCTCTCTTCCGGATAGCCGAGCATTGCGACGAAGGCCGGGTTCAGTTGGATGATCCGCCCCTGCTGGTCGAGCATGCAGTGCAACTCAGGCGACAGGTGAAAGAATTGGTCGCGTTCGCGCATGGCTTTTTCCGCCAGGGCCTGGGCGCTGATATCGCGGAACGCCATCACCCAACCGGTGATGCTGGCGCCATCGATCAGCGGCGCGCAGTCGTAGCGCATATGCGCGGCGCTATTGCCTTTGCCCGGGAGCATGAATTCGCCGTGCCGGGCTGCACTGGGAGCGCTCGCGTCGCTCAGTACGTTCGGCTCGATGGGCAGCAGGTTGGTGAGCGCTTGTCCGCGCAGGTCAGCGTTGGTGCGGCCCAGCAAGGTAGCCGCCGTAGGATTGGCATAGGTGAGTAGTCCGCGGGCGTCGAAGGCCAGAAGGCCTTCGCCGATGCTGTCGGTAATGGTCGCGGTAAAGTTCAGCTGCTCTTTCAGGCGATGTTCGCCCGCTATGATCTCGCCCATCAGCCGCTTGTTCTCGAGCGCGACAACGGCCATCTGGGCGAACTGCTCGGCGATGGCCAGGTCGTCGGTATCGAACTCGCCATGGTACTTGTCCGACAACTGGATAAAGCCTAGCTGCTGGCCGCTGGCACTCTGCAGCGACACCGCCAGAAGCCCATGAAGCGGCGGGTGAGCCAGGGACTCAGCTGGTCGTTCGGTCCACCTGGGGTCGGTCTGCAGCTGGGCCGAAGTGAGCTTGAGGGCGTGAGCGAACTCGATGAAGTCGCGGCCCTGGATGACGTATCCGGGCATGATCGGCCGGTCGGCCCAGTCGGCGTACTTGGATGAGACGGCAAGGATGGTCTGCGCTGGCGATACGGTGTCCGCGCACAGGTTGAACAGCGCCTGATGAACGCCGATCAGGCTGCGCAGTCGTTCACAGAGCAGGTCAAGCAGCTTCGGATTGTCGAACATGCCGTTGATCTGTACGGCAATATCGCTGAGCCCGCGCAGCAGCATGCCGCGGCGTTGGGAATGCAGCAAAGCCGTGCGCAGGTCACGCTCCAGCTGATTGCGCGCGCCGACGTCCTTGGCCACGGCGAATACGCCGACAATCTGCTCATCCACCCGGATCGGCAGGTAGGTGCATTCCAGCTCCAGCGGAAGACCGCTAGGGGTGCGAAACTTGGCCTCGAAACGTTGGGCCTCGCCGTTGCGCGCGGTGCGGAAATGCTCGTTCACCCGACTCGCATCGTCGGGCTGCAGAAAGGTTGCGGCAGGTGTGCCCAGCAAGTTCGCTTCCTGCGTGCCAAATAGCTGGCAACCGGCGTCGTTTACGCTCTCGATCTTGCCTTGGCGATTGATCGAGAAGACCGCGCTCGGTGTGAAGTCGTATAGCGAGCGAAACCTCTGCTCGCTGCGTTCCAGGCTCTTGCGGTCTGCCGACCGTTCGCAGGCGATGGTGGCAAGTTGCGCTGCCGTCGAGATCAGCTGCAGGTGTTGGTCATCGGGCGCCATGGGCTGGCGGTGGTACAGCGCCAGGCTGCCGAAGACCTGGCCGTTGTCGCCGATCAGCGGAATGGACCAGCAGGCGCGCAAGCCGTGGCCGAGGGCGAGTTCGCGGTAGTCCTGCCAGAGCGGGTCGCTGGCGATGTCCTCGACCACTACCATCTGCTTGCGAAACATCGCCGTACCGCAGGAGCCGCAGGCGGGGCCCACTGCAACGCCAGCAGTGCCCTGCAGGTAGCTCGCCGGCAGGCTCGGGGCGATATTCATGACCAGCTGGCCGCTATCCGGGTCGAAGCGTTGGACCGAGCAAAGGGCCGTCGGGTCGCGGCTTTCGCTCATGCGGCAGATGGTGTCGAAAATCTCGGGCAGTGGCTGGTTGGTGGAGATCATGCCGAGGATATCGCGCTGGTCCTCCAGGTAGGCCTCTGCCTGTACCAGATGAGTGATGTCGTGGCCCACGCAGAAGAAACTGTCCGCGCTTGTCGACCAGCTGTGGGACCAGTCGATATAGACGATATGGCCATCCTTGTGCCGGTACCTGTTGCGAACGCGGTGAATATTCTCGTCTTCCAGTGAATCGGCGGTGTGCTGCCTGGACAGCGGGCGATCCTCTGGTAGCACCAAGTCCAGGTAGTTCCGGCCAATCAACTCTTCGCGCGTGTAGCCCAGCAGGGGGAACCAGGCGGGGTTGACCTCGGTGAAGTAACCCTGGGCATCGTGCGAGCAGAGCAGATCGGTGGAGTGCTGCATGATGCGCTGGTTGAGGTTCTGTAAGGATTCCTGGCGCTTCAAGCTGTCGTTCAGCGCCTGGTTGGTTTGACGCAGGCGCTGGTTGTGCTCGCGGGCCAGGCTCGCCAGGCGCAGGCTATACATCAGAAAGAAGCTGATGCACAGGCCGAATGGAACGATCAACAGTGTCTGCAGCTGGCTAAGCGACAGGCTGCGTTTCGGGTTGCTCAGGAAAGTCTGCAACTGCCATTGCACGCCCGAGGGCAAGGTGACGATGCGCGAACCGAGCATCGTTGGGGGCGCTGCGTCGGGAGTGGGCAGAAATGGCGCTCGCCCGTGCTCGGCAACGTGGAAACTCAGCTCGTTGGTGCCTGCGTTTAGCAGGGAGCCGAGTTGCAGTTCGGCGATCAGCAGCGAATTGGCTTGTCCCTTGACCTGCAGGGGGCTGGCTAGGAATACGGTGGTGCCGAGGGATACCAATTGTGCGGACCTGACACCCAGCCGAGTTCTGTGCAGCCAGGCACGGTGTTCGGGGTTGGCCAGCAGGGTCGTCAGTTGGTTGAGGGCCTTCAGGTTCCGTTCGAATAGCCAGTGCGGTTGCAGCTTACTGTCGAGGACCCCGAGCAGCGCCAGATAAGGGAAGTCACGCAGGTAACGACGCCCCTCTCTATTCAGCTCGGCGGTACCCGGTGACCATGCAGGCTCCTCCCAGCGGTCGGCAAAGCGCTGCAGCATGGCGCCGTAGTCTTCGAACTCATGGTTGAGGCTGAGTTGCAGGTCATTGAGCGCCTGGTCGCTTTTTTGGTGGAGATCTCGAAGGAGTTCGGCGCTGAGTAGAAACCACATGAGGCAGGTGAGCAGGATGCCGAGGCTGCCGGCGATCAGGCTGCGACGATCCAGCAGCTGCCTGCGCTCTTTGGGGAGCAGGGGAAGCAGTAACAGGCTTATACCCAGCGCCAGACTCAGCAGGCAATAGAGACTGTTGGTGTCCGGCTTGGGGCCTAACCGCAGCTCGCTAAGATCCGGCAACAAGTCGGAGAGCTGCGCGGCGATAGCCAGCAGGGCGGTGAGCAGGCCAGCCGCACGACCGAACCAGCGGCCAGACCGGCTAGCGCCGATGATCTGTGGGAGCGCGAGCGCTGCCAGCGCGAAAACCAGCCCCAAGGGCGTCTGCCCGATCAGCGCGGCCGAGGGTGCATTGGTGGGCGATGCCAGCAGCGAGTGCGAGTAACTGTAGAGGATGAATGCGAGCACCAGGCCCGATGCCGCCAGGACTGCGCGAAAACGGCCTTGGGCGGCTGCGAGCAGGCCTAATCCTAATAGCGCCAGGGGCAGGGCGCGGTCTGGCAACAGCACAAGGCTATAGATATTGAACTGCTGCTGGCTCACATAATCCAGGACACCGCCGGCCCCGAGGACCAAGAGGGCGATGGCCAGGGTGTGCAGGAAAGTCTGGATGAATACATGGCGCGTGTGCATGAGCGTTACGTCCGAGAGCCAGTGGCTGGGGCAGCCGCGTAATGCCCACACTGATCGCCTGGCGGATAAGCCGTGCTGATCTGCTGGGAGGTAGCGCCCATCGCCGGATGGGGCCCGATCAGAGATCCTGGTCGTCGATGATTATCGAACCGTCGGCGTCGCGCACGACCCGGGTCAGGCCCGGGTTCTCCGTCTCCAATCGCCACAGTTCCTGTCGCTGCAGGTCGAGGGAACTCTGCTGCTGGCGTACCTGTTCCAACAGGCGTTGGTTTTCCTCGCGCAGCAGGTGGAGGTCGATGGCGCTGCGCAGCGCCACCTCGACCTCGAAGTCCTCCCACGGCTTGGAAATGAAGCGGAAGACCTCCGCCTCGTTGATCGCCTGCATCATCGATTGGCGGTCGCCGTAACCGGTCAGCATCAGGCGTACGGCGTGGGGCTGGCGCTGCTTGGCGAACTTCAGGTAGGTGATGCCATCCAGGTTCGGCATCTTGAAGTCGGAAACGATCACCGCGTAGTCATGCTCGGTGAGGGCATCCAGTGCCTCGTATACATCGCTGAACGGGTGCAATTCCCAGCCTTGCGGATTGAGCAGGCGTTGCAGTGATTTGAGAATCTGCGGTTCATCGTCCACCAGCTGGATCTTGATCATTGAACGGCTTCCTTAGGCGTGGCGCTGGCATCGGGCGCTGGGCGGACGAACAGGGTGTAGCGCGCGCCTTCGCTTTCCTCGAAGGCGATGAGCTTGCTGATCAACGGGCGCGTGAGTTGCTTGCCTTCGTTGAGCAGGAGGGTGCCGTTTTCCGAATTGAGGTTGCGCGCCAAGGTCATGCCGGGCTCCAGGCGCCTGGTGTCGAGTATCAGGATGCTGGGGTCGGCCAGAACCAGATCGGGCGCCAGCTCGGTGCACAGGCGAATGAACTCCTCGCATAGCTGGGGATCGTAGAGCTTGCCGCTGTACTTCTGGATCAGCAACAGCGCGTCATCGCGACTCAGGCGGCGCTCCAGCATCAGGCCGCACTGCAGCTCGATGAAGTCCACGGCCAGTTTGATCAGGCGCGAGCCGAAGGGGATGTCCTTGCCCTTGAGGCGATCGGGAAAGCCGCCGCCGTCCCAGCGCTCCTGATGATGGCGAATCAGCTTGGCGGCGTCCTGCAGTGGCTCGAGGCTCATCAGCAGGCTTTCGCCGAGGGCGGGATACTGCCGATAGCGCTCGCGCTCGTTCTTGTAGAGCAGGTCGGCGGGGCTGTTGAGCAGGCTGTCACTCCAGGTCAGCTTGCCGACATTGTAGAGTGCCGCGGCCATGGTCAGGTCGCGGCTGAGCACTTCGCCCAGGGAATACTGCTCGGCGTAGGCGCGGACTAGGGCGATGACCTGGCAGTTTGACTGTTTGTCTCGGGGGATGCGCTGGGTCACCAGGCTGGAGAAGACCTCGGTGGCTGTCACGTAGCTGCGCTTGAGCTCCTCGTAGGCCATGTCCAGCATGTCGGCGGTCTGCTGCAGCTCCGCGGTGCGGTTCTTGACCCGCTGTTCGAGGCTGGCATTGAGTTCCTGCAGGTGCTGGTTCTGCTCGTGGGTCAGCCGTTCCAGGCGCTCGCGCTCGCGCTCGGAGTGCTGGAAGGCCAGCGCCTGACGAATGATCAGGCGCAGCTCATCGTCGTCCCAGGGCTTGCTGATATAGCGGTAGATCTGCCCCTCATTGATCGCCTTGATCGTGGTGGCGATGTCGGCGTGGCCGGTCAGCAGGATGCGCTGGCAGCCTGGCCAGCGCTTCTGAATTTCGGTCAGCAGGGTGGCGCCATCCATGCCTGGCATGCGCGCGTCGGATATCACCAGGTCGACGGGGTGCTGGGCGAGTATCTCCAGCGCCTGTTCGCCGCCGTTGGCGAGCAGCACTTCGTAGGGTTCCTGGCGCAGCAGGCGGCGCAGGCTCTTGAGGATATTTTCCTCGTCATCGACGAGGAGCAGGGTGGCACTGCGCGGCGGTAGTGGGTCGGTCATAGGCTTGGATTACCAGAACTGCCTGCTTCGGGTTGGCGGATGGGGAGCCAGATGCGGAATCGAGTACCCTGGCCCGGCTCGCTGCTGACCTCGATGCGCCCGTTGTGTTTTTGCAGGATGTTATAGGACAGCGACAAGCCCAGGCCAGTGCCTTTGCCCACCGGCTTGGTGGTGAAGAACGGCTCGTAGATGCGGTTGAGCAGGTGGGGCTCGATGCCCTTGCCGGTGTCCTCCACCTCCAGCCAGATCCAGTCGCCTTCTTGCTGGCTGCGCAAGGTGATACGCCCGAACTGTTCAATGGCGTGGGCGGCGTTGACCAGCAGGTTCATTAGCACCTGATTGATCTGCGAGGGGATGCATTCGACCTGCGGCAACTCGCCGTATTCCTTGACGATGTCCGCCTTGTACTTCAGCTCGTTGTTGACCACGTTGAGCGTGGTATCCAGGCCACGGTGCAGGTCGGCGAACTGGAATTCGTCTTCCTCGATATGGGAGAAATCCTTGAGTGCGGTGATGATCTTCTTGACCCTGTCGATGCCATCTTCCGACTCGGTGATCAAGGCCTCGATATCGCTGCGGATGTAGTCGTATTCCAGGCTGCGCTTGAGCTGACGCAGTTCGTCGAGACTTGTTGCGCCATCGACCGCGTCGCTGATACGCAACAAGTCCTGGACGTAGCCGGCGAGGGTCTTGAGGTTGGAAAAGACGTAGCCAATCGGGTTATTGATCTCGTGGGCTACGCCAGCGGCGAGCTGACCGATGGCGGCGAGCTTCTCCGATTGCAGGAGTTGCGCGTTGGCTTTTTCCAGTTTTTTGATCAAGCGCTCTTGCTCGATTTGTTTGCCGCTCAGCGCCTCCAGGGCCGCATCCAGTTGTTTGTTGGTGCGCGCAAATTCGGTTGTGTCGTAAAGCAGCAGGCCAAAACACAGTTGTTCGTCCATGTCGCGGAACGGGAACAGCAACGTGCTCTGCAGCATGAGCACCCCTGGTTCCCTGGCAGGCTTGTACGGCAGCTTGATCAGGTAGGGGTTGTCGCGCCACTGGGTATAGGCGTGCTGTCCATGGTCCCGAGCCTGCGTCACCATCTGGTCCAGGTGAGGCGTATTGGCCTCGGGGAATACGCTGGTCAGCGCCTGATTGATCCCTTGCTCGAGTTGCTTGCCGCTACACTGGCTGATAAATGCATTCCAGTACTGAATACGCAGCTTCGAATCGAGGATAATCACCCCGATCCCGATATGTTCGACCAGAGCGCTGGCGAGGTACCGTTGCCTGCCGTCCATCGCAGACTCCCGATCTTGGTTGGGTTGTTGTCGATTGATCACTGATTGTTATCTGGGTATCGGTAGGGAGGTGTCGACTTGACGTACAATTGGCGCCTGGATTATGGCGTCTCGATTGGGCGACTACCATATCTTTTTCATGCTCCCCGACGATCAGGTTAGACCATGGATTTAGACGCCGCGGATGACTCCGTCATCCACTACCAGTTCCGCTTTGCCGATGGCCGCACCTGGTCTCACCAGGTTGTCCTGCGACCCGATAACAGTCAGGCCCAGGTCGAGCAGGCGCCTGCGTGGACGAAGCTGGAATTCCATCAGTGCAAACATTGCCCGCTGCGGCCTGAGGAGTCGCCGCACTGTCCATTCGCGCAGGCGTTGGTCGCTCCCGTCGAGCTGCTGGCCCAGTCGCCGTCCTATGAGCGGGTCGAGGTCGAAGTGCATTGGCGCGGTCGGGAAATTCGCCAACGCACCAGCCTGCAGCGCGCCCTGGGTTCGCTGCTCGGAGCCTTGGGGGCGACCTCGGGATGCCCGCATACGCGCATCCTCAAGGCGATGGCCTGGTTCCATCAGCCGTTCAGCGGCACGGACGAAACGCTGTATCGCGTATTCGGTACCTACCTGCTCGGTCAGTACCTGCGGCAGCAGCGTGGGTTGGGCGCGGATTGGTCGATGAACCAGTTGCGTGAGGTATATCGCAAGCTACGCCAGGTCAACCTGGGCATGACCGAACGGCTGCGGGCCGCCGCCGTCGAGGACTCGGGGCCCAACGGGATGATCCTGCTGGACCTGCTGGCGGCCGACACCCTGTATTCGCTGGACCAGTACGATGGCGAGCTGGATCGCTTCTTCGCAGCCTATTTCGAGTAGCCATCGAGGGCCCGCAACAGGCCCCACATGCCTCAGCGCTCGTTCAGGGCGAACGCGGTCAAGGTAAAGGTCGGGATACCCATATCCTGCAGTTTCTGCGAACCGCCCAGCTCCGGCAGGTCGATGATCGCGGCCGCCTCATGGATTCTGGCGCCCATCCTGCGCACTAGTTGTGCGGCGGCCAGCAGGGTGCCGCCGGTGGCGATCAGGTCATCGAATATCAGGATGTTGTCGCCCTCGCACAGGCTGTCGGCCTGTACCTCCAGAAAGGCTTCGCCGTACTCGGTCTTGTAGGCCTCGCGTAGCACTTCGCCCGGCAGCTTGCCGTGCTTGCGAAACAGGATCAGCGGTTTGTTGAGCTCGTAGGCCATGATCGAGCCGATCAGGAAGCCACGGGCATCCATGGCCGCGATATGGCTGAAGTCGGCTTCGACATAGCGCTGGATGAAGCTGTCGGCGACCATGCGCAAGGCGCGTGGCGACTGGAACAGCGGGGTGATGTCGCGGAAAGTGACTCCGGGCTTGGGGAAGTCGGCGACCGGGCGGATCAGGGTCTTGATGCTGAACTCGTCGAAGATCATCGTGGCACTCCTGTAGCGTTGAATGGCAGCCTGACTTGAAGTGTAAATGGCCACTCAGCCGTCGAGATTACCGCCGGCTAGGGCGCACAGTTCGACGGGGTCGAGAATATGCACTTCCTTGCCGTCGGCTTCGAGCAGTCTATTGCGCTGGAAGCGAGTGAATACCCGGGAAACGGTCTCCACCGCCAGGCCCAGGTAGTTGCCAATCTCGTTGCGCGACATGGCCAGGCGGAACTGCTGGGCGGAAAAGCCCCGGGCGCGAAAGCGCGCTGACAGATTGACCAGGAAGGAGGCGATGCGTTCGTCCGCCGTCTTCTTCGACAGCAGGAGCATCATCTGCTGATCTTCGCGAATCTCCCGGCTCATCACCCGCATCAACTGGCGCCTGAGTTGGGGCAGCTGGGCGGCCAGTTCATCGAGACGCTCGAAGGGAATCTCGCAGACCGAGGTGGTTTCCAGTGCCTGGGCGGAAACCGGGAAGCTTCCGGTGTCCATACCGGACAGGCCGACCAGCTCACTGGGCAGATGAAAGCCGGTTATCTGCTCCTCGCCGCCATTGCTCAGACTGAAGGTCTTGAGGGCGCCGGAGCGTACGGCGAACACCGAGTCGAAGGCATCGCCCTGGCGAAACAGGAACTCGCCCTTCTTCAGAGGTCGCCCGCGCTTGACGATCTCATCCAGTGCGTCGAGGTCTTCCAGGTCCAGCGACAGAGGCAGGCAGAGAGGCGCCAGACTGCAGTCCTTGCAGTGAGCCTGATGAGCTGCACGGGGTGTGGCAGATTGCGACATCGAGGTTGTCCCTGATTAAACACATACTCTATATGAGGGTAACGCAGCGGGCGGCGATTCAGCCAGCCGATGGTAGCGGGTTCTGGCCTGCCAGTTGAGGGATTGGCGTGCGGCGCCTCCCAAGGAGCATAGCCAGGCGCAGGCAGTTCGCAGAGCCTTTCCGACACTGGAGTGGAGCCGCAATCGAAGCGCTGTCGTGGTGGGCAAGGCGGCGATCCGGCTCAGTGTCCCATCAGCCAGTGCTGGTGCGGGCCGGGCAGGGTCCAGAGGCCGAAGAGGATCACCAGCACGCCGCCTGCTGCGCGCACACCTTGCTTGCGCAGCAGGGCAGTGACGCGCTCCGCTGCCATGCCGGTGGCCAGCAGCACCGGCAGGGTGCCGAGGCCGAAGGTCAGCATCAGCACCGCACTGTCCAGGGCGTTGCCCTGACTCGAAGCCCACAGCAGGGTGCTATAGACCAGCCCGCAGGGCAGCCAGCCCCACAGCGCCCCCAACATCAGGGCCTTGGCCGTGCTGTCGACCGGCATGAAGCGCCGGGTCAGTGGCTGTACATGACGCCACAGGCCCCGACCCAGGGCTTCGATGCGGGTCAATCCGCTCCACCAGCCCCCGAGGTACAGGCCCATGGCGATCAGCAGCAGCGCCGCCAGCACGCGCAGGGCGATGGCTGCCGGGCTGCTGGCCAGTGCCCAGCCGGCCAGGCCAAGCAGCAGGCCGGCGACCGAATAGCTGAGAATGCGGCCGAGGTTGTAGCTCAGCAGCAGGCGAAATCGCTGCGCCCGCCGTTCCGCCGGAATGGCCAGGGTCAATGCGCCCATCAGGCCGCCACACATGCCCAGGCAATGACCGCCGCCGAGCAGGCCGAGGATCAGGGCCGAGAGCAGCAGGGGCGCCAGTTCAAGCATCGGGTTTATCCGCCGGGTCCTGCCTGGCCTCCGCCGTCTGTTCGCCTGCTTCCTGCGCGCCGGCCTGGTGTTTCGGGTCCTCGTCGTCGAACAGGATGCTGTGTGCCGGGCCGTCGAGGTCGTCGTACTGGCCGCTGTCGACCGCCCAGAAGAACAGCCAGATGGCGAACGCCACCAGCAGCAGGGCGACAGGGATGAGGATGTACAGCGCGGACATGAAAGCTCCAGCCTACGGGGTGGGCGTGCGGGTGAGACGCAAGGCGTTGAGCACCACCAGCAGCGAGCTCAACGACATGCCGAGGGCCGCCCAGATCGGGGTGATCCAGCCCAGGGCGGCGAACGGCAGCACCAGGCCATTGTACAGGCTGGCCCAGGCCAGGTTCTCGATGATGACCCGGCGGGTGCGCCGGGCCAGGGCGAAGGCCTGCACCAGGCTGGTCAGGCGATTGGACAACAGCACGGCGTCGGCGCTGGTCTTGGCCAGGTCGGTGGCGCTGCCCATGGCGATGCTGATGTCGGCGCCGGCCAGCACCGGCACGTCGTTGACCCCGTCGCCGAGCATCAGCACGCGGCGACCCTGCTGATGCAACCGCTTCAGTTCGGCCAGCTTGGCGTCTGGCGTCAGGCCGCCTCTGGCCTGTTCGATGCCCAGTTGCCGCGCCACTTCGCCGACCATTGGCGAGCTGTCGCCGGACAGCAGCAACACCTGCCAGCCTTGGGCGCGGCAGGCCGCGATGAGTGCCGGGGCGTCGTCGCGCAGGCGGTCGTCGAGTACCAGCCAGGCCAATGGCCCCTGGTCATCGCCGAGCAGCAGCCATTGCCCCTGTTGGCCGGGAATGGCTGGCGCGCTCTGGCCGCTCAGGGCGCTGACGAAATCCGGCTGGCCGATGCGCAGCTGGCGACCGCCAACCCAGCCCTGCAGGCCCTGGCCGGGAACGCTGTCGACCCGTTCGGCGGCCTGCGGGGCGCGGCCGAAGGCGCGGGCGATGGGGTGTTCGGAGCGGTTTTCCAGGGCGGCAGCCAGGGCCAGGCAGGCGTCGCCGTCCAGCGTGCCGAGCGGATGGATGGCGCTGAGGGTCAGGCGGCCTTCGGTTAGGGTGCCGGTCTTGTCGAAGATCACCGTGTCGATCTGCTTCAGGCCTTCGAGCACATGGCCACGGGTGAGCAGCAGGCCGAGCCTGTGCAGGCTGCCGGTGGCCGTGGTCAGGGCCGTCGGGGTGGCCAGGGCCAGGGCGCAGGGGCAGGTGGCGACCAGCAGCGCCAGCACCACCCAGAAGGCGCGCGACGGGTCGATCTGCCACCAGGCCAGGCCAACGACCGCGGAGACGACCAGGACGATCAGCAGGAACCACTGCGCCACCCGATCGGCGACCTCGGCCAGGCGCGGCTTCTCGCTCTGGGCGCGTTCCAGCAGGCGGACGATGGCCGACAGGCGGGTGGCGTCGCCGAGCGCCTCGACCTCGACGGTCAGCGGCCCTTCGACATTGAGGGTGCCGGCGGTGACGCTGTCGCCCTCGCGCCGCGGCTGTGGCAGGTACTCGCCGGTCAGCAGCGACTCGTCGACGCTGGACTGGCCGCTGACGATGGTGCCATCGGCCGGCAGCAGGGCGCCGGGCGGCACCAGGACCCGCTCGCCGGTGCGCAGTTCGCTGAGCAGGATGCGCTGGCCATGACCCTCGGCGTCCAGGCGCAGGCACGAGGCCGGCAGCAGGTTGACCAGTTGTGCGGTGGCCGCCGCCGTGCGTTCGCGGGCGCGTCGCTCCAGGTAGCGGCCGGCCAGCAGGAACAGGGCGAACATGCCCACTGCATCGAAATACAGCTCGCCCTGGCCGGTCACCGTCGACCAGATGCCGGCGACATAGGCGCCGCCAATGGCCAGGGATACCGAGACATCCATGGTCAGGTGGCGAGTGCGCAGGTCGCGCAGGGCGCCGCGAAAAAACTGGCCGCAGCAATAGAAGACGATCGGCGTGGTGAGGAACAGGCTGACCCAGCGCAGGATCTTGTCCAGCTCCGGGCTCAGGTCGATGTTGAACTCGGGCCAGGTGGCCATGGATGCCATCATCACCTGCATCCACAGCAGGCCGGCGACCCCCAGTTGGCGCATGGCCCGGCGGTTGTCGCGGGTCAGCTGGGCGGTGGCCGCGTCGGCTTGCCAGGGATGCCCGGCATAACCGATCTTGCGCAGCTCCTTGAGCAGCGCGCTGAGCGGCAGCTGGCTATCGGCCCAGCGCACCTGCAGGCGCTGATTGGACAGGTTGAGGTGCGCCTCGGCGACGGCGGGCAGGGCGCGCAGGTGCTTTTCGATCAGCCAGCCGCAGGCTGCGCAACTGATGCCCTCAATCAGCAGGCAGGTCTCACTGAGTTCGCCCTGATGCTCGACGAAGGGCGCCTGCACCTCGGCGCGGTCGTACAGCGCCAGCTCATCCGGCAGGGCCTGGGGCAGCGCCTGGGGATTGGCGGCCGTCTCGCTGCGGTGCTTGTAGTAGTGCTCCAGGCCACCGGCGACTATGGCCTCGGCCACCGCCTGGCAGCCGGGACAGCACAGCTCGCGGGCTTCGCCCAGTACCTGGGCATGGAAGCGGCTGCCTGCCGGTACCGGCAGGCCGCAGTGGAAGCAGGGGATCGGGTTCGCCATCGAAGAGGGACGGGCCTGTTGTCAGCGTGCGTCGCCGAGACGAATGGTCTTGCCGGTTTCCAGGGTCTCTTCCTCGAACAGGCGCCACTCCCGGCCGCCCTCCTGACCGAGCAGCTCGACGAAGCGTCGGCCCTGCACCACGTCCTGCATCTGCCCGGTGTACAGGCCTTCGCCTTGCGGCTGCAGGACGATGCGGCGGTCGCGCTCGGGCTGGGTCGGCGAGATCAGGTTGAGCACCAGTTGCGCCGGACCGCTGTTGCCCTGCAGCTGCAGCGAGGCGATGCCGGCGTCCTCGTCGATCTCGAGGTGGGCGCTCAGCTGCAGGCGCTGGGCGAACTGCTCACGCTCCAAGGACTGATTGATGCCCTTGCCGACGTCGTAGTAATCGTCGGAAATGAGGCCCGGGGGATTCTGCGTGGCGATGGTCAGCAGGGCGACCCCCTGGATCACCGAGTAGCCCAGCAGGGCAAGGATGAACCAGGGCCAGAAATGCTTGTACCAGGGTTTGGCCGGGGTTTGTTCGGACATGGGTGGTTTGCTCATGGGTCAGCGGACGCTCGGGCCAATGAAGCGGCTGTCGGCGTCATTGTGAATGCTTGGCTCGTCGGCGGACTGGATGCGGAAGCGGATCTCGTTGGCGCTGGACGGCAGTTTCTCTGGCTCGATTGACAGCTCGATCGGCAGCGACAGTACTTCGCCGGCCAGCGCCTTGACCTCGCGCTTGCCTTCGTAGACCAGTCCGTCGAGACCGTCGGCCTCGATCAGGTAGGTCATGTCGCGCTGGGACTTGTTCATGATCTTCAGGGTGTAGACGTTCTCGATGCGCCCGGCCTCGTTCTCGCGGTACAGCACGCGATCCTTGATCACGTCCAGCTCCACCAGCGGGCGGCTGGCCACGGCCCAGGCGAACAGGCCGATCATCGCCAGCAGGGCGACGGCGTAGCCGATCAGGCGCGGTCGCGCCAGGTTGGTCTGCTGACCGGACAGGTTGTGTTCGGTGGTGTAGCTGATCAGCCCCTTGGGGTAGTTCATCTTGTCCATGATGCTGTCGCAGGCATCGATGCAGGCGGCGCAGCCGATGCATTCGATCTGCAGGCCGTCACGGATGTCGATGCCGGTGGGGCAGACCTGCACGCACATCTTGCAGTCGATGCAGTCGCCGAGGCCCTCGGCCTGGTAATCGGCGTCCTTCTTGCGCGGGCCGCGGTGTTCGCCGCGCCGCGGGTCGTAGGAGACGATCAGGGTGTCCTGGTCGAACATCACGCTCTGGAAGCGTGCATAGGGGCACATGTAGATGCACACCTGTTCGCGCAGCCAGCCGGCATTGCCGTAGGTGGCGAGGGTGAAGAAGCCGACCCAGAACACCGCCCAGCCGCCGGCCTGCAGAGTCAGCAGGTCGGGAATCAGCTCGCGGATCGGCGAGAAGTAGCCGACGAAGGTCAGCGCGGTAGCCACGGAGACCGCGACCCAGATGCCGTGCTTGGCCGCCTTGCGCAGCAGCTTCTGGCCGCTGATGGGCGCCTTGTCCAGTTTCATGCGCTGGTTGCGATCCCCTTCGGTGATCTTTTCCGCCCACATGAACACCCAGGTGAACACGCTCTGCGGGCAGGTGTAGCCACACCAGACCCGGCCGGCGAACACGGTGATGAAGAACAGGCCGAAGGCGGCGATGATCAGCAACGCCGAGAGCAGGACGAAATCCTGTGGCCAGTAGGTGGCACCGAAGATGTGGAACTTGCGCGCCGGCAGGTCCCACCAGACGGCCTGGCGACCGTCCCAGCTGAGCCAGACGGTGCCGAAATAGAGGATGAACAGCAGGGCGCCACCGAGCATGCGCAGGTTGCGGAAGAGGCCGGTGAAGGCGCGGGTGTAGATTTTCTCGCGACTGGCGTACAGGTCGACGGATTCGACCTTGGCCGGGGCGGGGGTGACGTCTTTGAGCGGAATCTGCGAACTCATCGGTTGCTACCACAGCGGTGGATTGGCGGCCCCGGCCGGCTGTAGCCAGCCGGGGTCATTTCACTCATACGCCATGGTACGCCTGACAAGGCCCTGCTTGGGTGCGACGGGGCGTCGCGCTCGCTACAGGGCCTGCAGGGATCGGCTTTACTGCTGCGCAGGCTTCTGCGAGAGGCTGTACACATAGGCCGCCAGCAGGTGGACCTTGTCGTTGCCGAGGAAGTCCGCCTGGGCCGGCATGCGGCCATTGCGGCCGTAACGCAGGGTCTGCTGCACCTGGCCGAAGCTGGAGCCGTAGAGCCAGGTCTTGTCGGTCAGGTTCGGCGCGCCCATGGCCTGCTGGCCTTTGCCTTCGGCGCCGTGGCAGACCGCGCAATTGGCAGCAAAGATTTCCTTGCCGGCAACCGGGTCGGCCTCAATGCCCTCCGGGGTCTTCAGCCCGGACAGGCTGCGCACATAGGCCGTGACGTGCTTGATGCCGTCCTCGCCGAGGCTGTCCTTCCACGCGGGCATCGCCGCCTGACGACCTTCCATGATGGTGGTCTTGATGGTTTCCGGCTCACCACCGTACAGCCAGTCGCTGTCGGTCAGGTTGGGGAAGCCGTAGGCACCCTTGGCGTCGGAACCGTGGCAGACCGAGCAGTTGGAGGCGAACAGGCGGCCGCCCATTTTCAGGGCCTGCTCATCCTGGGCGACCTGCTCGATGGGCATGGCCGCGTACTTGGCGAAGATCGGCCCGTACTGGGCGTCGGCCTTGGCCATTTCCTTTTCCCACTGGTGCACGCCGGTCCAGCCTGCATTGCGCTCGCCGTCGGCGATCTGCACGTTGGCGGCGAACGGGGTCTTGGCCTCGTTGTCGAGGTAGTCGTAACCCGGCAGCAGGCCCTTCCAGTTGCCCAGGCCCGGGTAGAGCACCAGGTAGCCGAGGGCGAAGATGATGGTGGCCACGAACAGCATGAACCACCACTTGGGCATCGGGTTGTCGAACTCCTCGACGCCGTCGAACACATGCCCGACGGTTTCTTCGGTGCTCTCCTGGCGCTGGCCCTTGCGGGTGCCGAAGATCAGCCAGGTCAGGGCGAAGATGGTGCCGAGTACGAGAATTGTTACGTACCAACTCCAGAACGTGGTCATTGGTTATTGCTCCTGGAAGATTGCTCGTCACGTTCGTCGGGTTTCGGGTCATCGGCAAAAGGCAGGTTGGCGGCTTCGTCGAAACTCGACTTGCGCTTGCTGCTGTAGGCCCAGAGCACCACGCCGATGAAGGCGATGAACACCACTGCTGTGCCTATGCCGCGGATGGTCCCGATGTCCGTGAGAAAAGAAGGCATCGTGAGTTACCGCTTGCTGCTGATCGAGGTGCCGAGAACCTGCAGGTACGCGACCAGCGCGTCCATTTCGGTCTTGCCCTTCACCGCATCCTTGGCGCCGGCGATGTCTTCGTCGGTGTAGGGGATGCCGAAGCCACGCATGACTTCCATCTTCTTGGCAGTGTCCTTGCCGTCGAGCTTGTGCTCGACCAGCCAGGGGTAGGACGGCATCTTCGACTCAGGCACGACGTTGCGCGGGTTGTACAGGTGCGCGCGGTGCCATTCGTCGGAGTAGCGGCCGCCGACCCGGGCCAGGTCCGGACCGGTACGTTTGGAACCCCACAGGAAGGGGTGGTCCCAGACGCTCTCACCGGCCACCGAGTAGTGGCCGTAGCGCTCGGTCTCGGCGCGGAACGGACGGATCATCTGCGAGTGGCAGCCGACGCAGCCGTTGGAGATGTACACATCGCGACCTTCCAGCTGCAGCGCGGTGTAGGGCTTGAGGCCCTCGACCGGCTCGTTGGTGACGTCCTGGAAAAACAGCGGGACGATCTGGGTCAGGCCACCGATGCTGACGGCGATGACCATCAGCAGCGCCATCAGACCGATATTCTTCTCGATGATTTCGTGTTTCATCAGTGAGCTACTCCGGCGGGAATCTGCGCAGCCGCTTCGTATTCAGCCGGCTTGGCGGCACGCACGGTGCGGTAGGTGTTGTAGGCCATCAACAGCATGCCGGTGACGAAGAAGGCGCCGCCGATCATGCGAACCACGTAGCCCGGATGGCTGGCTTCCAGGGCTTCGACGAAGGAATAGGTGAGGGTGCCGTCTTCGTTGACTGCACGCCACATCAGGCCCTGGGTGATGCCGTTGACCCACATCGAGGCGATGTACAGCACGGTGCCGATGGTGGCCAGCCAGAAGTGCGCGTTGATCAGGGCGATGCTGTGCATCTGCTCGCGACCGTAGACCTTCGGAATCAGGTGATACAGCGAGCCGATGGAGATCATCGCCACCCAGCCGAGGGCGCCGGCGTGTACGTGGCCGATGGTCCAGTCGGTGTAGTGGGACAGCGCGTTGACGGTCTTGATCGCCATCATCGGGCCTTCGAAGGTGGACATGCCGTAGAACGCCAGGGACACCACCAAAAAGCGCAGGATCGGGTCGGTGCGCAGCTTATGCCAGGCGCCGGACAGGCTCATCATGCCGTTGATCATGCCGCCCCAGCTCGGTGCCAGGAGGATGATCGACATGGCCATGCCGAGGGACTGGGCCCAGTCCGGCAGGGCGGTGTAGTGCAGGTGGTGCGGGCCGGCCCAGATGTACAGGGTGATCAGCGCCCAGAAGTGCACGATGGACAGGCGATAGGAGTAGATCGGACGCTCGGCCTGCTTCGGCACGAAGTAGTACATCATCCCCAGGAAGCCGGTGGTCAGGAAGAAGCCCACGGCGTTGTGGCCGTACCACCACTGGATCATCGCGTCGGTCGCACCCGAGTACATCGAGTAGGACTTGAACAGGCTGACCGGCATTTCCATGCTGTTGACGATGTGCAGCATCGCGGTCACCAGGATGAACGCGCCGAAGAACCAGTTGCCGACATAGATGTGCTTGGTCTTGCGCTTGATGATGGTGCCGAAGAACACCGCCACGTAGCACAGCCACACCACACCCAGGAGGATGTCGATTGGCCACTCGAGCTCGGCGTACTCCTTGGAACTGGTGTAACCCATCGGCAGGGTGATGATCGCCAGCACGATCACGGCTTGCCAGCCCCAGAAAGTGAATGCGGCCAGACCGTCGGAGACCAGACGCGCCTGGCAGGTACGCTGCACCACGTAGTAAGACGTGGCGAACAGGGCGCAACCGCCGAAGGCGAAGATCACCGCGTTGGTGTGCAGGGGACGCAGACGGCCGAAGCTCGTCCATTCCATGCCCAGGTTGAGTTCCGGCCACACGAGTTGTGCGGCAATGAACACGCCTAGACCCATGCCGATGACCCCCCAGATCACCGTCATAACGGCGAACTGGCGGACCACCTTGTAGTTATAAGCAGTCTGACTGATTGCTGTGCTCATGCTGGGGTTCCACGGTTAATGGAGTTTTTAGGGGACAAAAATCGGCGGCAAGTATGGAGAAAGCAGGTGGCCATTGCAACGACGCAAACCTTTGAGAAATGGGCATTTCGGGCTTTTGAGCGGCAATCTGATACCGTCTGCCGGTGCCTTGCTTGGGCTTTTGGCGCCTATCAAGGCAAGGCGCCTGGAAGGGGGTCGCCTAGGCCCATGGCTGCTGGCGACCGGTGCAAGGTTAGTTCAGGGTGGAGCCTTGGCGAGTCCATCTGTCGCGCGGTGCGACACAGCGTCGCATTGGTGGTTTTGTCGCGCAGCGGCCGCCGGCGCGGGGCGATTCAAGCCTGCGCCGGGTCGATGAGCTGTCGCGCGATCAATTGACCAGCACCGCGGGCCGACCGCTGGCGACTGGAGGGGCATAATGGTCGGCAGAACGGCGATCCGAAGGTGATTGCTGCAACAGGTCGTGGCGCTCATGGGTGGGCGTTCATTCACTCTTAGAATATTTCGCCGGGCCGCAGGCAGTGCCGTGGTGCTGAGGCTCGGCTCGGCGGATAGCGAAGCGAGGCAAGCATGGGCATAGAACAGGGAGCGGGTATTGACGCGGATCAAGTGGCGACGCCAAGAGATCGGCAGCAGTGGCTGTGGAATCGGCCGGCGGAGGCGAGCAAGGCGACCCTGATTCTCGCCCATGGCGCCGGTGCGCCGATGGACAGTGCCTTCATGGAGGCTATGGCCGAGCTGCTGGCGCAACGGGGTGTCGCGGTGCTGCGCTTCGAGTTCGCCTACATGGCGGCGCGCCGGGTCGATGGCAAGCGGCGACCGCCCAATCCCCAGGCCAAGCTGCTGGAACGGTGGCGGGAGGTCTATGCCGAGGTGCGGCAACAGGTCGCGGGTCCCTTGGCGATTGGCGGCAAGTCCATGGGCGGGCGCATGGCCAGTCTGCTGGCGGACGAACTCGGCGCCGACGCCCTGGTATGCCTGGGCTATCCCTTCCATGCCATCGGCAAGGCCGACAAGCCGCGAGTCGCCCATCTCGCCGAACTGCGGACGCCGACCCTGATCGTCCAGGGCGAGCGCGACCCATTGGGCGACGCGCAAACCGTGGCCGGCTATCGATTGGCCGATGCGATCGGCGTCCACTGGCTAACGGCGGCCGATCACGACCTCAAGCCGCTGAAGCGTTCGGGCTTCAGTCATGAGCAGCATCTGCAAGCTGCGGCGGACGCGGTGGCGGAGTTTTTGCGGCCTTGAGGCCTGCAGCGCCGAGCCCCCTGGCAGGGTCGCCGACGGAGAGGCTCAAGGTGCAGGCGAGGCCAGTTGGTGTTCCATCTTGAGCAGATGGCCGTCGCTGCCGACGACGGTGAAACCCAGTCGTTCGTACAAGGGTCTTGCCGGGTTATCCATGAACACCTTCAAGCGGGCCGAGCGAAGCGCGCTAGCACGTGCGTTCGCCAGCACCTGCGTCAGGGCCCAAGTGCCGATGCCTTTGCCAGTGGACTGCGCGGCTAGCTGGATGTCTCGAATGTACAGGTGCGGGCCGTCGCGACCCAGGCTCAGAAAGCCGACGCCCTGGTCCGCCTCGACAATCAGGTAGTTCTCCAGCGTGCACCAGGCCTGCAGGAACTCCGGCTGACTCCACTTGAGGGCGTAACGCCGGTAGTAACCATGCATATTGCCGCTTGCCAGGCGCTCGGCATTGGCGGCGTCCTGGGGGCTGGCCGGCGATAATCGAAGGCTCATCGTTGCACCATGGGGCATGGTTGTACGGGCGGCGATCCGCTAGGCCTCGCCTTCGTCCGGTATCAGGGCCAGAAGGTCGGTAACCCCGACGTCGAGCCCGGCTTGGGACAGCAGGGTCGTCGCCTGGCCGCGATGATGGGTCTGATGGTTGAAGAAGTGCAGCAACAAGCTGGAGAGCCGTCGCTGCGCCTGCTGTCCCTTCATGTTCTGGTAGCTCAGCACGTGGTCCAGGTCGCGCTCCTGCAGGGACGAAAGCCACTGACAAATCAGTGCGTCCAGCCATCGGCGACGCTCGGAAAGCTGGCCGAAGTCGCTGAACAGCACTTGCTCAAGGGAGGCGGGCCTCGGCAGCTCGCAGGCGGGCTGCAGGCTGGGTGCTGATGCGGGATGCTGGGCGAAGCGCTGCAGCCAGACCGTGTCGGCCACGATGAGGTGATTCAGCGTGCCCAGAATGGATCGGAAGAACGCACCTCTATCCTGTGCTATCGCCTCGGGCGATAGTTTTTCGGCGGCTGCGTAGACTTGGCCATTCATCCATTGGTTGTAACGGGCGAGCAGATCGAAGTGCTGTTGCAGGTTCATTGGAGTCCATTCCTCTGGGGGCGTGGGGTAATCGCCCTGATAGCTGGTCGCGCCCGGCGTGCAGCCTGAGGCTCAGGCTTCAGCAGCGGGCAGGGCGAAGTGACCCCTTTTGTATTGTTCCGGGAAAATAGCCCGATAACTCGGGCCGCGAAGGCAGGCGGGTCGAAAGACTCTGGCAGGGCGGACAGGCCTGGCTCGCAACGGGCGCGCCGCCAGGTGGCGGCGCGCCTCCGGCTCAGCGGTTGAAGCGTTCTACCAGGGAATACTGGCCTTGCGCCGTGGCCGTGAGCTCGCCGCTGAGCTGGACGGTGCTCTGGGCCTCGCCGGCGGTCTGGTCGGCCAGGTGGGCGATGTTGGTGATGTTCTGGTTGATCTCGTCGGCTACAGCGCTCTGCTCTTCGGCGGCAGCGGCGATCTGGTTGGCCATGTCGGCGATATTGGCCACCGCATCGCTGATTCCGGCGAGTGCCTGGTCGGCCTGCCGTACGCGCTCGACACCGTCATCCGCCTGCTTGCGGCCGATCTCCATGGTCATCACCGCCTCTTCGGCCGTGCGTTGCAGCTTGGCAATCAACTGATGGATCTGCCCGGTGGATTCGGCGGTACGCTGGGCCAGCGAGCGCACCTCGTCCGCCACCACGGCGAAGCCGCGGCCCATCTCGCCGGCGCGCGCCGCCTCGATGGCGGCGTTGAGGGCGAGCAGGTTGGTCTGGTCGGCGATGCCCTTGATGACGTCGACCACGCCGCCGATCTCGTTGCTGTCCTGGGCCAGGCGGGTGACGGTCTCGCCGGTCTCGCCGACGGACACCGAGAGGCGCTGGATGGCTTCGCGGGTTTCCGCAGCGATGTTGCGTCCCTCACTGGTCAGGCGGTTGGCTTCCTGGGTGGCGATCGCGGTGCGCGCCACGTTGCTCGCCACCTCCAGGGTGGTGGCGGCCATTTCGTTGATCGCGGTGGCGACCTGCTCGGTCTCCTGGCGTTGGCGATCGAGCCCGGACGAGCTGTTGCGCGCCAGGGTGTCGGCGCGCTTGGCCTGTTGGGTGAGGTACTCGGCACTGTCCTGCAAACGGGTCAGGCAGGTCTTCAGTCTGGCCTCCTGGCTGAGCATGGACATCTCCAGGCGTCCTTGGGCGCCGCGGCTGTCGGTGTACATCTGCGCGATCAACGGGTCGTTGGTGGTCTGTTCGGCCTGTTGCAGCAGGCGCTTCAGGCCGCGTCGTTGCCAGCTGAGGCCAGCCAGGCCGAGCGGCACGGAGAGCAGGGCGGCGAGCAGAAAGCCCCAGCCGGAGTCGAGCCAGGCGCCGAGCAGAAAGCCGAGCTGGCCGATCAGAATGAACGGCAGCCAGTCCTGCAGCACCGGCAGCCAGCTGTCGCTGCCCGGCACCGCCGACTTGCCGGCATTGAGCCGCTGGTACAGCGCCTCGGCGCGGCGTACCTGCTCGCTGCTCGGCTTGACCCGCACCGACTCGTAGCCGCTCACCTTGCCGTTCTCCAGGACCGGTGTGACATAGGCGTTGACCCAGTAGTAGTCGCCGTTCTTGCAGCGGTTCTTGACGATGCCCATCCACGGTCGCCCCTGCCTCAGGGTGTTCCACATGTGCTCGAACACGGCCGGCGGTACATCGGGGTGGCGCACCAGGTTGTGCGGCGCGCGCAGCAGTTCGTCACGGCTGAACCCGCTGACCTCGACGAAGGCGTCGTTGCAGTAGCTGATCTGGCCCTTGAGGTCGGTGGTGGAGATCAGCCGCTGCTGGGCCGGAAAGCTGCGTTCACGCTGGGTGATCGGTTGATTGTTGCGCATGGCTGAGGAGTCCCTGAAGGCGATACCGAATTGTCGGCTGCCGCGAGCGAAAGTTGAGGGCAAGAATAATGGCTGCGCGGCACGCCGTGTTGACCTAAATCAGCCATCTGGCGCCCGCGCTGTGGCAGGGCAGGGAGCCCTGCCACGCTGGACTCAGCTACCGGCGATGAGTTGTCGCAATACGTAATGCAGAATGCCGCCGGCCTTGAAGTACTCCACCTCGTTGACCGTGTCGATGCGGCACAGCACCTCGAAGCGTTCGGCCGATCCATCCTCGCGCCGTATCTCCACCGTCAGGTTCATGTGCGGGTGCAGTTCCACCCCGTCCAGGCCGCAGACACTCAGCGTCTCCTTGCCACTCAGTTGCAGGGTCTTGCGGTCCTGGCCGGCCTTGAACTGCAGGGGCAGCACGCCCATGCCGACCAGATTGGAGCGGTGAATGCGCTCGAAGCTCTCGGCAATCACCGCCTTGACCCCGAGCAGGTTGGTGCCCTTGGCCGCCCAGTCGCGGGAAGAACCGGTACCGTACTCCTTGCCGGCGACCACCAGAAGCGGCGTGCCGGCTTCCAGATAGCGCATCGCCGCGTCGAAGATCGCCAGTTTCTCGCCACTCGGCACATGCAGGGTGTTGCCACCTTCCTCGCCGCCGAGCATCTCGTTCCTGATGCGGATGTTGGCGAAGGTGCCACGCATCATCACCTCGTGGTTGCCGCGCCGCGAACCGTAGGAGTTGAAGTCCCTGGGTTCGACGCCCTGCTCGCGCAGGTAGCGCCCGGCCGGGCTGTCGGCCTTGATGTTGCCGGCCGGGGAGATGTGGTCGGTGGTCACCGAGTCGCCCAGCAGGGCGAGAATCCGCGCCTGGTGAATATCGCCGATATGGGGCGGGGCGCCGGCGATGTTCTCGAAGAAGGGTGGATGCTGGATGTAGGTGGAGTCGGCCTGCCAGGCGTAGGTGTCGGCGTCGGGTACCTGGATGGCCTGCCACTGCTCATCACCGGCGAAGACTTCGGCGTACTCCTTGTGAAACATCGCCGTATCGACCTTCTGGATGGCCTCGGCGATCTCCTTCTGGCTCGGCCAGATGTCTTTCAGGTACACCGGCTTGCCGTCCTTGCCATGGCCCAGCGGCTCCTCGCCGATGTGCATGCGCACGCTGCCGGCCAGGGCATAGGCCACCACCAGCGGCGGCGAGGCCAGCCAGTTGGTCTTCACCAGTGGATGCACGCGGCCCTCGAAGTTGCGGTTGCCCGACAGCACCGAGGCCACCGTCAGGTCGTTCTCCTGAATGGCCTTCTCGATAGGCTCGAGCAATGGGCCGGAGTTGCCGATGCAGGTGGTGCAGCCGTAGCCGACCAGGTCGAAGCCCAATTCATCCAGGTAGCGGGTGAGGCCTGCCGCCTTGAAGTAGTCGGTCACCACCTTGGAGCCGGGGGCCAGCGAGCTTTTCACCCAGGGTTTGCGCCTGAGGCCCTTCTCCACGGCGTTCTTGGCCAGCAGGCCGGCGGCCATCATCACGCTCGGGTTGGAGGTATTGGTGCAGGAGGTGATCGCCGCGATCACCACGGCGCCGTCCCTCAGCTTGTGGGTCTGGCCATCGTGCTGGTAATCGACCTCGCCGGCCTGCTCGGCGGCGCCGACCGCGGTACCGCCACCGCCCTCGTTGAGCAGGCGGTTTTCCTCCTTGGGACTGGGCTTCATCTGCAGGCCCATGAACTCATCGAAGGCCCTACTGACCTGGGACAAGGCCACCCGGTCCTGGGGGCGCTTGGGCCCGGCCAGGCAGGCCTCGACGCTATCCAGTTCGAGGGCCATGGTGTCGCTGAACACCGGCTCGTGGCCGGCCTCGCGCCACAGTCCCTGGGCCTTGCAATAGGCCTCGACCAGTTTGACGCGCTGCTCCGGCCGCCCCGATAGGCGCAGATAGCCCAGGGTGATCTCATCGACCGGGAAGAATCCGCAGGTCGCGCCGTATTCCGGCGCCATGTTGGCGATGGTCGCGCGGTCGGCCAGCGGCAGGTCGGCCAGGCCGTCGCCGTAGAACTCGACGAACTTGCCGACCACGCCCTTGCTGCGCAGCATCTGGGTGACGGTGAGCACCAGGTCGGTGGCGGTAATGCCTTCCTTTAGCTTGCCGGTGAGCTTGAAGCCTATGACCTCCGGGATCAGCATCGACACTGGCTGGCCGAGCATCGCCGCTTCCGCCTCGATGCCGCCGACGCCCCAGCCGAGCACGCCGAGGCCGTTGATCATGGTGGTGTGCGAGTCGGTGCCGACCAGGGTGTCCGGGTAGGCGAAGACCTGGCCGTCCTCTTCCTTGGTCCACACGGTGCGGCCGAGGTATTCCAGGTTGACCTGGTGGCAGATGCCGGTGCCCGGCGGTACCACGCTGAAATTATCGAAGGCGTGCTGGCCCCAGCGCAGGAAGGCGTAGCGCTCGCCATTGCGCTGCATCTCGATGGCCACGTTCTGCTCGAAGGCGGCCTTGGTGGCGAACTTGTCGACCATCACCGAGTGGTCGATGACCAGGTCGACCGGCGACAGCGGGTTGATTTTCTGCGGATCGCCGCCGGCCTTGGCCATGGCATCGCGCATGGCGGCCATATCGACCACCGCCGGCACGCCGGTGAAGTCCTGCATCAGCACGCGCGCCGGGCGGTACTGGATTTCGCGCTCCGAGCCGCGGCGCTTGAGCCAGTCGCTCATGGCCTGCAGGTCGTCGCCGCATACGGTAGTGCCGTCCTCCCAGCGCAACAGGTTCTCCAGCAGCACCTTCAGCGACATCGGCAGTTTGTCGATATTGCCGAGGGATTTGGCGGCCTCCGGCAGGCTGAAGTACTGGTAGGTCTCGCTGCCGACTACGAGGCAGCGGCGACTGTTCAGACTATCTAGGGAAGGCATTGTGCATCTCCTTGGGACTCGCACGGCGCGAGCCGGATTTAACGCAACAGAGTCTTCAAACTAGCTCTGCTTGGCGGGTCTTGCCATCTATCAGGACAGACCGTTGCCACCTGGGGTTCCCGACTCCGCTAGAATGCGCGCCTCGAGGAGAACCCCCAATGAATACTTTGTTACTGCACTGCCGTCCCGGTTTCGAGAGCGAGGTCTGCGCGGAAATTTCCGAGCGGGCCGCCGGCCTGCAGGTGGCCGGCTACGCCAAGGCCAGGCCCAGCTCGGCCTATGCCGAGTTCATCTGCAATGACGCCGAAGGGGCCGAGCGGCTGATGCGTGGGGTGCGCTTCAATCAGTTGATCTTCCCACGCCAGTGGGCGCGCGGGGCCTTCGTCGAGTTGCCGGAGACCGACCGCATCAGTGTCCTGCTGGAGCATCTGAACGAGGCCCCGGTGTTTGGCAGCCTGTGGCTGGAAGTGCTGGATACCAACGAGGGCAAGGAGCTGTCGAATTTCTGCAAGAAGTTCGAGGCGCCGCTGCGCAAGGCCCTGGGCAAGGCCGGCAAGCTGGTCGAAGACCCGCACAAACCGCGCTTGCTGCTGACCTTTCTCAGCGGTCGCCAGGTGTTCCTCGGCCTGGCCGAGGCGCACAACTCGGCGCAGTGGCCCATGGGCATTCCACGGCTGAAATTCCCCCGCGAGGCGCCAAGCCGTTCGACCCTCAAGCTGGAGGAGGCCTGGCACACCTTTATTCCCCGTGAGCAGTGGGAGGAGCGCCTGTCCGGTGACATGACCGGCGTCGACCTCGGCGCCGCCCCGGGTGGCTGGACCTATCAGCTGGTCAGACGTGGCATGCTGGTGACCGCCATCGACAACGGCCCCATGGCCCAGAGCCTGATGGACACCGGCCTGGTCCAGCACCTGATGGTCGACGGTTTCACCTACAAACCGCGCCAGACCGTGGACTGGATGGTCTGCGACATCGTCGAGAAACCCGCGCGCAGCGCCGCCTTGCTGGAGACCTGGATAGGTGAAGGGCTGTGCCGCGAGGCGGTGGTCAACCTCAAGCTGCCGATGAAGCAGCGCTATGCCGAGGTGCGCCGCCTGCTGCAGCGCCTCGAGGACGCCTTCGCCGCACGCAAGATCAAGGTGTCGATCGCCTGCAAGCAGCTCTACCACGACCGCGAGGAAGTGACCTGCCACCTGCGCCGTCTGGGCAAGTAAAGGATTCGCTCCGCGGCTGCTTCAGCGACTCTCTGGTTCGCCTGGCTGTCGCCTGACCCAGTAGCTCTGCTTGTGCCCGTGGGCCTCGAACTCGCGGGCCAAGGCCTCAGCCTCGGCGCGGGTGAGGTCGCGGCGCACGACGAACTCGTTGCCGTTGTCGTCCAGGCGCACCAGGCACCAATTGCGCTCGAATTCTGCGATGGGCATGATCGCGACCTGCGCGGCTCGGGTGAAGGGGCGGTGCCGAGCGTCCATGCCACCTGCCGCGCGTCTCCCTGGTCGCCCCGAATCGCACGGCAAAGGTGACCTGGAGGTCAGCTTTGCGCCAGAATAGCAGCCTGTCTCTGGAGTCTGCCGATGTCCCTGCAAACCGATGCCATGCACGATGATCTTCTCGACGCCACTGGGCTGAATTGCCCGGAGCCGGTCATGCTCCTGCACAACAAGGTGCGCGACCTGCCCGCCGGCGGCCTGCTCAAGGTGATTGCCACCGACCCCTCGACCCGTCGCGACATCCCCAAGTTCTGCGTGTTCCTCGGCCACGAGCTGCTGGAGCAGGCCGAAGACGCCGGCACCTACCTGTACTGGATTCGCAAGAAGGTCGACTGATGGGTTGGTACTTCGCCTACGGCTCGAACATGAACCCGGCGCGCATGCAGGCACGTGGCCTGAGCGTGCGTGAGGCCATGCCGGGACGACTGCCGGGCTATGCGCTGTGCTTCAACAAGCGCGCGGTGGATCGCCCTGATTGCGCCTATGCCAACATCCGTCACCAGCGTGACAGCGTGGTGGAGGGGGTGCTCTATCGCCTGGCCGAGCCGAACGAGATCGCCAAGCTCGATCCGTTCGAGGGTACGCCCGTCTACTACAGCCGCGAACGCCTGCCGGTCCTCACCGCCCGGGGCGTGCAGCCGGCCTGGGTGTATATCGCCAATCCGGCCTTCCGCCAGGACGGGCTGCTACCGGCCAGGGATTACCTGGATCACCTGCTGGCGGGCCGTGAGTACCTCTCGGCGGCCTACTGGTCGCTGCTCGCGGCCTGGCCATCCCAGCCGGCCTGACCTGGCGCCAGGCCGCAGCTCTTCAGTAGTTGTTGCCAGGCGCGCACGTGGCGCCCGTTGGCCTGCTGGAACCCCTCCCAGAGCGACGCCCCGGGTCCTGCCAGGCTGAGCAGATAGTGCCGTGTCGCCGCCGGCGCCTGGGGCGCTGCGCTCAGCTGGCGCAGGCTCTCGCTCCAGCGCTGGCCGCGTTGATGCACCTGGGCCAGGTAGGGTTGCAGGCCGCCGGCATAGAATTTGACGAAGATATTCTGCAGGATGCGCCCGCGCGGCGTCGGCCTGCCCAGGGGGCAGGGCGGTCGGCGCTGCAGGCGGTTTTGCAGTAGCTCGCTGGCCTCGTTCAGGGTGTGCGTGAGGCTGGACAGACTGGTGATCAACTGGCCGCCCTGGTCGCTGCTGTGCAGGGCGAAGAACAGCGGGTCGAGTTGCGCCACCGGCGGCGGCAGGCGCTGCGGCAGCGCTTCGCCGATGGCGGCCAGCTGCGTCAGGGCGTCCAGCGCGGCGTCGTCCTCCTGGGGGGATGTGGGCAAGGCCTGGTCGGCAAAACGCAGGTAGCGCTCGACCTCCGAACTGGCGTTCAGCGCGTTCCAGAATACCGCGGGCAGTTGCCGGCGTTTCTGCTCGGCCAGGCTTTCCAGGTTGGCGCGCAGTTCGGCGTCCGCGCCTCGCTGTAGCGCGCCGCTGCAGGCCTCCAGGGCACGCAGCAGGTCGCCCTCGTAGGCCAGGCGACTGCTTGCCTGCAGCTGCTTGCCGAGGCTGCTGTTGCGCAGGCTGATCTGCTGCTGCAGGGCGGGACAGCGGCGTACGTCGATCAGCAGGTCGAGCAGACCGATGCGAATCTCGGGGATGTCGCTCAGTCGTTCGCGTCGAGGCGGCAGGCGGTAACGCAGCAATTGCTCGCGCTGAAAGTCTTCGCCGCCGTCGCCCTCGACGGCGTTGTTCAGGCGTTGCAGATAGTCGGCCTGCAGGGCCAGGCCATCGTCGGCCGGGCTGCAGGCCGCAAGCAACAGTGCGGACAGCAGGACCAGGTATCTGGGGCTCATTGCGCCAGCTTAGTCGCGCGGATCTGTCTGCGTGCGCTGCTGCTCAGGCGGATCGCCAGCATGATCGCCGCGCAGGTCAGTCCGACCACCAGGCCCTGCCAGAGTCCGTGCGGGCCGCTGGGCTCGCCGAGCCAGTCGGTCAGCCCCAGACTGTAGCCCACCGGCAGGCCGATGCCCCAGTAGGCGAACAGGGTCAGCAGCATGGTCACCCGGGTGTCCTGATAGCCGCGCAAGGCGCCGGCGGCGGTGACCTGCACCGCGTCGGAGAGCTGGAACAGCGCGGCGTAGACGATCAATGTCGCGGCCAGGGCGATCACCGCCGGGTCGGGGCTGTAGATCTGCACGATCTGCTCGCGCAGCAGCAGGATCAGGCTGGCGGACAGGCAGGCATAGGCCAGCGCGCTGGCCATGCCGACGCCGGCGGCGAAACGGGCGTCGCGCGGGTCGCGCCGGCCCAGGGCCTGGCCGACTCGCACCGTGACCGCCATGCCCAGGGAGTAGGGGATCATGAACACCATGGAGCTGAAGTTCAGGGCGATCTGGTGGCCCGCCACCACGGTGGCGCCCAGGCCGCCGATCAGTAGGGCGATCACCGCGAAGATGCTCGACTCGGCGAACACCGCGATGCCCATCGGCAGGCCGAGCGCCAACAGGCTGCGGATCACCGGCCAGTTGGGGCGCTCGAAGCGTTCGAGCAGTAGGCTCGGCTGGTAATAGGGGGCCCACTTTACCCACCAGAGCATGCCCAGCAGCATGAAGACCATCACCAGCGCGGTGGCCCAGCCGCAGCCGACGCCGCCCATGGCGGGCAGGCCGAGCTTGCCGTAGATGAAGATGTAGTTCAGCGGGATGTTCAGCAGCAGGCCAATGAGACCCAGCACCATGGTCGGACGGGTATGGCCGAGGCCGTCGCTGAAACAGCGCAGCACGTGGAACAGGGCCACCGCGGGAAAGCCGCAGGCCACCGCGCGCAGGTAGCCCATGGACGGACTGATCAGGTCAGGGTCGATGTCCATCAGCCGCAGGATGCCCCCGGCGTTCCACAGCAGCGCGGCGGCGCCCACCCCGACTGCCAGCGCCAGCCACAGCGCCTGGCGTACCAGTGGGCCGATGCTGGGCTGCTCACCGGCGCCGAAGCGCTGGGCGACCTTGGGCGTCGTGGCCAGGAGGATGCCGGTCATCAGCAGGAACACCGGCACCCAGATCGAGTTGCCCAGTGCCACCGCGGCCAGGTCGCGCGGGCCGACCCGGCCGGCCATCACGGTATCGACGAAGCCCATCGCGGTATGCGCCAGCTGGGCGATGATGATCGGCGTGGCCAGCAACAGCAGGCTGCGTAGTTCGGTGCGCACGCGCCGCAGGCGCGATTGGGCAGGCATAGGGGTGATCCATCGAGGTGCTGGGAAAACCGCGCAGTCTACCCGTTGACGCTTGAGTCAGGAAACGCAGTAACGGCCTGATTCGACGGAACAGTCGCGGGGCGACGCTGGCGGCCCGGCTGCCTTAGAATGACGGCCTGAACTGTGGAGCCCTGCCATGCGAATTGTCGCGGACGAGAACATTCCCCTGCTCGATGAGTTCTTCGCCGGTTTCGGCGAGATCCATCGCTACCCTGGCCGCGCTATCGACCGCGCCGCCCTGGCCGATGCCGAGTTGCTGCTGGTGCGTTCGGTGACCCGGGTCGACCGGGCCCTGCTGGAAGGCAGCGCGTTGCGCTTCGTCGGCACCTGCACCATCGGCACCGACCACCTCGACCTGGACTACCTGCAGCAGGCCGGTATCGGCTGGGCCAGCGCGCCGGGCTGCAACGCGCGCGGGGTGGTCGACTACGTGCTCGGCAGCCTGCTGGCGTTGGCCGAGCGCCAGGGCGCGGACCTCTCCGCGCGCACCTATGGGGTGGTTGGCGCCGGCCAGGTCGGCGCGCGCCTGGTCGAGGTGCTGCGTGGGCTGGGCTGGCGTGTGCTGGTCTGCGACCCGCCACGGCAGGCCGCCGAAGGCGGCGACTACGTCGACCTGGACCAACTGATACAGGCGTGCGACGTCATCAGCCTGCATACGCCACTGGCGCGCGAGGGTGAGCATCCGACCCATCACCTGTTCGATGCAGCGCGGCTGGCGCGCCTCAAATCCGGCTGCTGGTTGATCAACGCCAGTCGGGGAGCGGTGGTGGACAACGCGGCGCTGCGCCAACTGCTGCCGGGGCGCGGCGACCTGCAGGTGGTGCTGGATGTCTGGGAGGGGGAGCCGCAGGTGGATGTCGAGCTGGCCGCGTTGTGCCAGATCGCCACTCCGCACATCGCCGGCTACAGCCTGGACGGCAAGCTGCGCGGCACGGCGCAGATCTATCAGGCCGTCTGCCGGTACCTGGGGCGTGCGCCGGAACAGGCGCTGGATGAGCTGATGCCGGCGCCCTGGCTCTCGGAATTGCATCTGGACGGCGCGGCTGAACCTGCCTGGGCGTTGGCCAGCCTGTGTCGTGCGGTGTACGACCCACGTCGCGACGATGCCGACTTTCGCCGCAGCCTGGAGGGCGACCAAGCCAGTCGGCGGGCGGCGTTCGATGCCTTGCGCAAGTACTATCCGATGCGTCGGGAGATCGACGGCCTGCGGGTCGCCGTGCAGGGCGAGGCGCCGCACCTGGCGCAACTGGTCAAGGCCCTGGGCGCCACCTTGTGCTAGTGGCCGCCCATCCGCGGGCAAGAAAAAGCCCAGGCGGGGCCTGGGCTTTGGAAGAGGGGCGGATTACTTCGCCGGGCCGTCGGGTACCACGAATTCCTTGTCCAGCTCTTCGCAGGCCTGCTGGATCATGCCTTCGGTGATCGGTACTTCATGGCCTTCGGCATCAATGATCGCACCGCCGACCGGCTGTTGCGCTTCGGCCTGATCGTTCGGGTGCTCGGAGCTCTGCTTGGGCGAATTCATGTCGTGTCTCCTCATCGGTGGGTGCATGCAGTCTAAGCGATCAACGTGAACGCGCAGTGACAGGCTGGGACGACGGTAATCCGTCGCGAGTTACAATCGTGCAATGAGCAAGCACCTGCTGTGCCAGAAAAACATAAGCAGTTTACCCCTTCGCCGCAGCGAAGGTCTAACGAGGTGGTTATGTCACGGTTTCACCTGGGATTGATCATCAACCCGCTGGCCGGACTCGGCGGCCCCGCAGGGCTCAAGGGCAGCGACGGCGTCGCCGAACAGGCCCTGGCCCTGGGCAGCGAGCCGAAGGCGGCGCAGCGTACGCGCACGGCACTGGAGTTCCTGTTGCCGGTGCGCGAGCGTCTGGAGTTCCTGACCTTTCCCGGCGCTATGGGCGCCGATCTGCTGGCCGAGATGGGTTTCATCCATCATGTACTTGGCGAGCCGGGCGCCGGGGCGACCAGCGCGGATGACACGCGGCGGGCGGTCGCGGCCCTGCAGGATGCCGGGGTTGCCTTGATCCTCTTCGCCGGAGGCGACGGCACGGCCCGCGACGTCTGCGCCGCGGTGCGCGAAGGCCAACCGGTGCTGGGCATTCCGGCCGGGGTGAAGATCCACTCCGGGGTCTATGCGATCAGCCCGCGGGCGGCCGGCGAACTGACCCGGCGCCTGGTCGAGGGCGGCCTGGTGCGCCTGGCCAGCGGCGAGGTGCGCGATATCGACGAGGCGGCGCTGCGCGACGGGCGGGTGGCGGCACGCTGGTATGGCGAGCTGTGCGTGCCGGAGGAGGGTGGCTTCGTGCAGCAGGTCAAGCAAGCCGGGATGGAGTCCGAGGAGCTGGTCCTGAGCGATCTGGCGGCCTGGCTGGAGGACAGCTGGGAGCCCGGCGTGCGCTACGTGTTCGGCCCCGGCTCGACCCTGCACGGCCTGGCGCAGAACCTGGGCTTGCAGACCACGCTGCTGGGCGTCGACGTAATAGAGGATGGCCAGGTGGTGGCCCGGGATGTCAGCGAGGCGCAGCTCCATGAGCTGGTGGCCGGGCATCCGGCGCGCCTGCTGGTCACCGCCATCGGCGGCCAGGGGCATATCCTCGGCCGCGGCAACCAGCAGATCAGCCCACGGGTGCTGCGCGCCGTCGGTCTGGAGCACCTGCGCGTGGTGGCGACCAAGCGCAAGCTCGGCACCCTGCAGGGGCGGCCGTTGCTGGTCGATACCGGTGATGTCGAGCTGGACGATGGCTTTCCCGACGTGGTGCGGGTCTGGGCGGGCTACAAGGAGGAGCTGCTGTATCCGCTGAGCAGTGGGGTTTAAGCTGAACTGCATGCGGGGCAAGAATGGCCAGCCGGAGGGCGCCGATGGGTGTTGATAAGCTTCCCCCTTTTATTCAGCCGGGCGAACGCGTGGTGCTGTTCGATGGGGTGTGCAGGCTGTGCAATGCCTGGGCGAAGTTCCTTATTCGCCATGATCGGCGACGGCTGTTCCGCCTGGCCTCGGTGCAGTCGGCGGAGGGCCAGGCGATTCTCGCCTGGTTCGCGCTGCCGCTCGAGCGCTTCGACACCATGGCCTATGTCGAAGGCGACGCGTTGTTCGTGCGCTCCAGTGCGGTATTGCGCATCCTGGCTCAGCTCGATTGGCCCTGGCGCGGCTTCGGCCTGCTGCGTATCTGTCCGCGACCTGTTCGCGACTGGTTGTACGACCGCATCGCCCTGAACCGCTACCGCCTATTTGGCCGCTACGACAGCTGCCTGCTGCCAGACCCCGACCATGCGCGGCGCTTCCTCGATGGTTGAGCCGCGGCTGCGGTCGATCGCCCTGGTGTCGCGCCTGGCCCTGGGACTGGTGTTCATCTGGCATGGCCTGGTGCCGAAAATCCTCTGGCTGAGCGTGGACGAGGTGGCGATGATCCAGGCCCACGGGCTGCCGGCTGCCGGCTGCCGAATGGGTGGCCCGCGCAGCGGGGCTGGCCGAGATTCTGCTAGGGCTCCTGCTGGTGCTGCTGCGGGGCCATCGCTGGCCGCTGCTCCTGGCCGGATTGCTATTGATCGGCCTGCTGGTCGATGTGGCGCTGTTCAGCCCCCATCTTCTGTTGCAGGCCTTCAACCCGGCCTCTACCAACCTTGCCGCCCTGGCGCTGTGCCTGTCGGCCTGGCTGGCCGAAGCCAAGCCAGCCGAGGTCAGGCCGCCCAGTAGAATGCAATCCCATTGACCCGGGCCTGGCGCCCTTGTGCGAGCCGTCATGATCGCGATCCTCTCTTCCCGCCAGCGTGATGCCCTGCGCATGGCCTGGCGCTTCGTCGCGCCCTATCGCTGGCGAGTTGCAGGCGCGCTGCTGGCGTTGCTGTTCACTGCCGCCATCACCCTGTCGATGGGCCAGGGCATCAAGCTGCTGGTGGACCAGGGCCTGGCGACTCAATCGCCGCAGGCCCTGGGACGCTCGATCGGCTTGTTCTTCGTGCTGGTGGTGGCCCTGGCGATTGGCACCTTCACCCGCTTCTATCTGGTGTCCTGGATTGGCGAGCGCTTCGTCGCCGATATCCGCAAACGCGTGTTCAATCACCTGGTCGGGCTGCATCCAGGCTTCTACGAAAGCAACCGCAGCTCGGAGATCCAGTCGCGCCTGACTGCCGATACCACCCTGCTGCAGTCGGTGATCGGTTCTTCCCTGTCCATGGCCCTGCGCAACGCGATCATGCTGGTCGGCGGCGTGGCCCTGCTGATCGTCACCAATCCCAAGCTCAGCGGCATCGTCCTGCTGGCCCTGCCACTGGTGGTGGCGCCCATCCTGATCTTCGGTCGGCGTGTGCGCCAGCTGTCGCGCCAGAGCCAGGACCGGGTGGCCGATGTCGGCAGCTATGTCGGCGAGGTGCTTGGGCAGATCAAGACCGTGCAGGCCTATAACCACCAGGCCGAGGATCGCCGCCGCTTCGCGATTGCGGCGGAGGCCGCCTTCGATACGGCGCGCCGGCGCATCGCCCAGCGCGCCTGGCTGGTGACCCTGGTGATAGTGCTGGTGCTCGGTGCCGTCGGGGTGATGCTCTGGGTCGGCGGCATGGACGTGATCGCCGGACGCATTTCCGGCGGCGAGCTGGCGGCCTTCGTCTTCTACAGCCTGATCGTCGGCTCGGCCTTCGGCACGCTCAGCGAGGTGATCGGCGAATTGCAGCGCGCGGCCGGGGCGGCCGAGCGCATCGCCGAGCTGCTGGCGGCCCGCAACGAGATCAGCGCACCGGCAACCGGCGGCATGCCGTTGGCGCAGCCCGTGCAGGGGCGGATCGAGCTGCAGGCGCTGCGCTTCGCCTACCCGTCGCGGCCGGCCAGCTTTGCCATCGACGGCATCAGCCTGAGCATTGCGCCTGGCGAGACCCTGGCCCTGGTCGGGCCGTCCGGTGCTGGCAAGTCGACCCTGTTCGACCTGTTGCTGCGCTTCTTCGATCCCCAGGAGGGGCGCATCCTCATCGATGGACAGGCCATCGAGCGTCTCGACCCCAATGAGCTGCGCCGCTGCTTCGCCCTGGTGTCGCAGAATCCGGCGCTGTTCTACGGCACGGTCGAGGACAACATCCGCTACGGCAAGGCCGACGCCGGCCATGGCGAGGTGGAGGCAGCTGCGCGGGCTGCCAATGCCCATGAGTTCATCATGAAGCTGCCGGGCGGCTACCAGACCCATCTGGGTGACGCGGGCCTGGGGTTGTCGGGCGGCCAGCGCCAACGCCTGGCGATCGCCAGGGCGCTATTGGTCGACGCACCGATCCTGCTGCTGGATGAGGCCACCAGCGCTCTCGACGCCGAGAGCGAGCACCTGGTCCGGCAGGCCTTGCCGCGCCTGATGGCCGGGCGTACCACCCTGGTGATCGCCCACCGTCTGGCGACGGTCACGAGTGCCGACCGCATCGCGGTGATCGACCAGGGCAGGCTGGTGGCTGTCGGTCGGCACACGGAGCTGGTGGCCAGCGACCCGTTGTATGCGCGGCTGGCGGCGCTGCAGTTCAATGAGGGCAGTGTCGAGTTGCGCTGACTCGGCAGGCTCCGCTGTCTCCTCGACGGCCTGCCGGCTCAAGGCGTCGGGTTCTCGATGGGCTTGGTGTGGGGCTTGATCGTCGCGGAGGCGCCAGCCGAGGCGAGGATGATGGCGCCGACGGCCAGCCACTGGGTGGTGGTCAGTTGCTCGTTGAGGATCAACAGCGCAGAAAGCGCGGCGATGGCCGGCTCCATGCTCATCAGGGTGCTGAAGGTACGCACCGGGAGTCGGGTCAGGGCGAACATCTCCAGGCTGTAGGGCAGGGCGGATGACATCACCGCCACGGCAAGCGCCAGAGGCAGCAGCTGCACGGAGAACAGGCTGCTGCCGGCCTGCCACACACCCACCGGCAATATCAGCAAGGCAGCGATCAGGGTGCCGAGGACCACGGTTTGTGAGCCGTGCTCGGCGCCGGCTTTCTTGCCGAAGACGATGTACAGGGCCCAGCACAGCCCCGCCGCCAATGCCAGGGCCATCCCCATGGGGTCCATGCGCGAATCACTCTGATGGCTTGGCAGGAGTAGCCAGAGGCCGAAGATCGCCAGGGCGACCCAGGCGAAATCGAGCATGCGCCGCGAGGACAGCAAGGCCAGAGCCAGTGGGCCGGTGAACTCGAGCGCCACCGCGACGCCCAGGGGAATGCTGTTCAGCGATTTATAGAACAGCAGGTTCATGCAGCCCAGCGAGAGCCCGTAGGCCAGCAGTGAGCGGCACGAGCGCCAGGTTAAACGCGCGCGCCAAGGGCGCATGAACAGGCAGAGGATCAGCGCCGCAAAACCGAGGCGAAGTGCGGTAGTGCCTTCGGCGCCGACCAGGGGAAACAGACCCTTGGCCAGGGAGGCGCCACTCTGCAGGGAAGTCATCGCCAGCAGTAGCAGCGCGATGGGCAGAAGGACCGAGGCGGCGTGAGAAGAGCGGAGCATTGCGAGCATCCTGGCGGGAACTATATGGCAATAAAAAACCGGCCACCTGGGCCGGTTTCTTTCAAGCCGCGGAGCTTAGCGATATTCGCAGAGGTAGGCCGTCTCAATAGCGACCTGCAACTGGAACTTGCTGTTGGCCGGCACGGTGAACTGGCTGCCGGCGGCGAAGGTTTCCCAGCTGTCGCCGCCCGGAAGCTTGACCGTCAGGGCGCCGCTGATCACGTGCATGACCTCCAGCTGGTTGGTGCCGAATTCGTACTCCCCCGGCGCCATCACGCCAATCGAGGCAGGGCCTGCGGCCATGTCGAAAGCGATGGATTTGACGGTGCCGTCGAAGTATTCGTTGACCTTGAACATCTGCAGTTCCTCGTAAAGGGGTGGAAAAAAGGCCGCCAGTATGCCCAACGCCCAGCGGGGCGTCACCCGCTTTGCGCCGGTCTACGACGGCAGGATCAGCGGCAGCAGGCGGGCGGTATTGCGCGCATCGTTGAGGGCCCGATGTTGCTGGCCGCTGAACTGCAGGCCGGCCAGCTGCAAGGCGCGGTTAAGTCCTACCGGCCTGGGCAGCTGGCGGGCTTCGGCGAAGCGGTGCTTGAGATTGAGGTGGGGAATCTGGCTCAGCAGGCTGGTCAGCTGCAGGCGTTGCCAGTCCTGTTCCAGCTGGCGCCGGTCGTACTCGCCCCAGCTGGCCCAGCCGCGAAGATGCGCCTGGTGCCCGCTCAGCCAGCGTTCGAACTGTGGCCAGACGGCGCTCAGCGTTGAGGCCGCACTGACCTTGTCCTGATCGATATGGGTGAGGTCGCAGCAGAAGACGGTGAGCTGGGGGCGGCGCAGCGGTCGCACGAAACGTTGAAAATGGTCCACTTCATGGCCGCTGGCGCTGACCAGGCTGGCGCCGATCTCGATGATCTCCATTTCTTCCAGTGGCCAGCCACCCTCTTCGGTGGTGGCCTCCAGGTCGATTACCAGCCAGTGTCCCATAAGCCCTCCATTGCGTTAGAGGCAGTATGCAAGGCTTTCCTGGCCTGGCAAGCCCCGTGATAGGCTTGCCGCTCCTGTGTTTCGGAGGTGTTTATGGCGAAGGTTGCCTTTATCGGCTTGGGCGTAATGGGCTACCCGATGGCCGGGCATCTGGCGCGCGCGGGACATCAGGTGTGCGTGTATAACCGCACCGCGGCCAAGGCGGCCCAGTGGCTGAGCGAGTTTACCGGCAGTAGCGCCGCGACCCCGCGTGAGGCGGCGCAGGGAGCGGACTTCGTGATGGTTTGCGTGGGCAACGACGATGACCTGCGCGGCGTGGCGCTAGGGGGCGACGGTGCCTTCGCCGGCATGTCGGCAGGCGCCGTGCTGGTCGATCACACCACCGCGTCGGCCAACGTCGCCCGTGAACTGGCGGCTGAGGCGCTCGAGCGTGGGCTGGGTTTCCTCGATGCGCCGGTGTCCGGGGGGCAGGCGGGTGCGCAGAACGGCGTGTTGACGGTGATGGTCGGCGGCGACGAGCAGGCCTACGCACGCGCCGAGCCTGTGCTCCAGGCCTATGCGCGCATGGTACGCTTGATGGGCGCCGCCGGTAGCGGCCAGCTGACCAAGATGGTCAACCAGATCTGCATCGGCGGGCTGGTCCAGGGGCTGTCCGAAGCCCTGCACTTCGCCCAGCGCGCCGGCCTCGACGCGCACGGCGCGATGGAGGTGATCAGCAAGGGCGCCGCGCAATCCTGGCAACTGGAAAACCGGCACAAGACCATGCTGGCCGGCGAGTTCGACTTCGGTTTCGCCGTCGACTGGATGCGCAAGGACCTGTCGATCCTGCTCGAAGAGGCCCGCCGCAATGGGGCGCAGCTGCCGGTCACCGCGCTGGTCGATCAGTTCTACGCCGACGTCCAGGCGATGGGCGGCGGTCGCTGGGACACCTCCAGCCTGATCGCTCGTCTGCAGGCGCCCAAGCGCCCTTGAGCCAGGGGCCGGCGGCTGCGCGGTGAGCGTGGTGGCTGGCTTGCCGGCTCTCTTCTGTGTCGGCCATTGCCCCTCGGAACGGTTCGAAGCGGGCAGGGCGCCTGGCCGATTGCAGCTGCCGATGGTCGGCGCAGCGGTCGCAATGCCCTTCGAGGGTGCTGCTAAGTCGGATGGGAATTGGCTAGAATCCGCGACCTTTCCGACTTCCTGAGTTAACCGAGGATCATGTCGTCATGAATTGCCGTCCTGGCTGTGGCGCCTGTTGCATCGCCCCTTCGATCAGTTCCCCCATACCCGGCATGCCGAAAGGCAAGGCAGCCGGAGAGCGCTGCGTGCAGCTCTCGCTCGACAATTATTGCGGTTTGTTCGGCAAGCCCGAGCGGCCGGCCGTGTGCTCGGCGTTCCAGGCGGATGTCGAGGTCTGCGGAGCGACGCGCGAGGAGGCCATTCGGCTGCTTGGCTGGCTGGAGCAGAGTACCGCCCTGGCCGGCTGATCGGGGTGCAACGCTCGGCGTCGCTGCGCGTGGACGCAGAATGTAAAAAAGGCTGCCAGTGGCAGCCTTTTTCGTAGGACGAGCCGACGCGCTTAGCGCGGCAGGTCGCGCTGCGGGTGGCCGGTGTACAGCTGGCGCGGGCGGCCGATCTTGTACGGGCTGGAGAGCATTTCCTTCCAGTGCGAGATCCAGCCGACGGTCCGCGCCAGGGCGAAGATCACGGTGAACATGCTGGTCGGAATGCCGATGGCCTTGAGGATGATGCCCGAGTAGAAGTCGACGTTCGGGTAGAGGTTGCGCTCCTTGAAGTAAGGATCGTTACGCGCAATTTCCTCCAGTTTCATCGCCAGCTCCAGCTGCGGATCATTGTTGATCCCCAGTTCGGCCAGGACTTCGTCGCAGGTCTGCTTCATCACCTTGGCGCGCGGGTCGAAGTTCTTGTACACGCGATGGCCGAAGCCCATCAGCTTGAACGGATCGTTCTTATCCTTGGCCTTGGCGATATAGGCATCGATGTTTTCCACGCTGCCGATCTCGTCCAGCATGCTCAGCACCGCCTCGTTGGCGCCGCCGTGTGCCGGGCCCCACAGCGCGGCGATGCCGGCGGCGATACAGGCGAACGGGTTGGCGCCGGAAGAACCGGCCAGGCGCACGGTGGAGGTCGAGGCGTTCTGCTCATGGTCGGCATGGAGGATGAAGATCTTGTCCATCGCCTTGGCCAACACCGGGCTGATCGGTTTGATCTCGCACGGGGTGTTGAACATCATGTGCAGGAAGTTTTCCGCATAGTTCAGGTCGTTGCGCGGGTACATCATGGGCTGGCCCATGGAGTACTTGTAGACCATCGCCGCCAGGGTCGGCATCTTGGCGATCAGGCGCATCGCGGAGATGTCGCGGTGCTGCGGGTTATTGATGTCCAGGGAGTCGTGGTAGAAGGCCGAGAGCGCGCCCACCACACCGCACATGATGGCCATCGGGTGAGCATCGCGACGGAAACCGTTGAAGAAGGTCTTCAGCTGCTCGTGAACCATGGTGTGGTTCTTGATGGAGCTGACGAAGCTGGCCTTCTGCTCGGCGTTCGGCAGTTCGCCGTTGAGCAGCAGGTAGCAGGTTTCCAGGTAGTCGGAGTTGTCGGCCAGTTGCTCGATGGGGTAGCCGCGGTGCAGCAGAACGCCCTGATCGCCGTCGATATAGGTGATCTTCGACTCGCACGAGGCGGTGGACATAAAGCCAGGATCAAAAGTGAAACGGCCCGTGGCGGTTAAGCCCCGTACGTCAATTACATCGGGACCAACGGTGCCGGTTAAAACGGGCAGCTCGACGGGGGCAGCGCCCTCGATGATCAACTGCGCTTTTTTGTCAGCCATGGGTGGCCTCCTAGTTATGCTTGAAATCATCTGACAGCCCCCCACGCAGGGCCCGCACCACTATAGTGAGATAAATCCGAAAGTCAATTTGGGTAAACCCACGCGCCAGAAGGGTTTTCCGGCGGTTTTCTGGGTCGGGGAGCGGCTCTTCGCATCCTCTATATAAGGTGCGCAAAAGGTTCGCAATCGGCTCTTCGTTCAAGGCCTTCACGTTGTCATTAGTAACCTAACTGTCTATACTCTGCGCCCGACCGCCGGGGGCTTCGCGCCCTGTCTGAAGTGGTCGTCACTCCTTGGGTGATGGGTACCTGACCAGTGCACTTCCCGACAACTTTGCCCTGCTAGTTAGGGGCTCTCAGTGTGATAAAAAAGCCGTGAATAGCCAACGACCTGTAAACCTAGACCTTAGGACTATCAAACTCCCAGTCACCGCTTACACGTCCATTCTCCACCGTATCTCCGGTGTCATCCTCTTCGTCGGTATCGCCGTACTGCTGTTCGGCCTCGACAAGTCGCTGGCTTCCGAAGAGGGCTTCGCCCAGGTGAAGGAATGCCTGACCAGTCCGCTGGCCAAGTTCGTGATTTGGGGATTGTTGTCCGCTCTGCTGTACCACCTGGTGGCCGGCGTACGCCACTTGATCATGGACATGGGCATCGGTGAGACGCTGGAAGGCGGCAAGCTGGGCTCGCAAATCGTCATCGCCGTTTCGGTGATCGTGATCCTGCTGCTGGGGGTGTGGATATGGTAACTAATGTCACTAGTTTTGCTCGTTCGGGCCTTGCCGATTGGATGGTTCAACGAGTTTCTGCGGTCGTTCTCGCGGCTTACACGCTGTTTTTGCTGGGTTATGTAGTGCTTAACCCAGGCATGGGCTACGCCGAATGGCAGGGCCTGTTCTCCAATGACGCTGTACGCATCTTCAGTCTGCTGGCGCTGGTTGCGCTCTGCGCCCATGCATGGGTCGGCATGTGGACGATCTCCACTGACTACCTGACGCCGATGGCGCTGGGCAAGTCGGCGACTGCCGTGCGTTTTCTCTTCCAGGCCGCGTGTGGCATTGCCATCTTCGTGTTTCTCGCCTGGGGCGTGCAGATTCTTTGGGGTATCTGATTCATGACTAGCATTCGTACTCTTTCTTATGACGCCATCATCGTAGGTGGCGGCGGCGCGGGCATGCGCGCTGCCCTGCAGCTGGCTCAGGGTGGCCACAAGACCGCCGTGGTGACCAAGGTGTTCCCGACTCGTTCGCACACCGTCTCCGCCCAGGGCGGCATCACCTGCGCCATCGCCTCCGCCGACCCGAATGACGATTGGCGCTGGCACATGTACGACACCGTCAAGGGCTCCGACTATATCGGTGACCAGGACGCCATCGAATACATGTGTTCCGTCGGCCCGGAAGCCGTGTTCGAGCTGGAGCACATGGGGCTGCCGTTCTCCCGTACCGAGCAGGGCCGCATCTATCAGCGCCCGTTTGGTGGTCAGTCAAAGGGTCCGGACAATCCGACCCAGGCTGCGCGTACCTGCGCCGCCGCCGACCGTACCGGTCATGCGCTGCTGCACACCCTGTACCAGGCCAACCTCAAGGCTGGCACCTCGTTCCTCAACGAGTGGTACGCGGTCGACCTGGTGAAGAACCAGGATGGCGCCGTGGTTGGCGTCATCGCCATCTGCCTGGAAACCGGCGAGACCGTCTATATCCGCTCCAAGGCCGTGGTTCTGGCCACTGGCGGTGCCGGTCGCATCTACGCCTCGACCACCAACGCCCTGATCAACACCGGTGACGGTATCGGCATGGCCCTGCGTGCCGGCGTGCCGGTGCAGGACATCGAGATGTGGCAGTTCCACCCGACCGGTATCGCCGGCGCGGGCGTGCTGGTGACCGAAGGCTGCCGTGGCGAAGGTGGCTACCTGATCAACAAGCACGGCGAGCGCTTCATGGAGCGCTATGCACCGAACGCCAAGGACCTCGCCGGTCGCGACGTGGTCGCGCGCTCGATGGTCAAGGAAATCATCGCCGGTAACGGCTGTGGTCCGGAAGGCGATCATGTGATGCTGAAGCTCGATCACCTGGGCGAGGAGGTGCTGCACAGCCGCCTGCCGGGTATCTGTGAGCTGTCGAAGACCTTCGCCCATGTCGATCCGGTCGTCGCGCCGGTTCCGGTGGTGCCGACCTGCCACTACATGATGGGAGGCGTGGCCACCAACATTCATGGCCAGGCGATCACCCAGGATGCCAACGGCAACGACAAGATCATCGACGGTCTGTTCGCCGTGGGCGAAGTGGCCTGCGTATCGGTGCATGGCGCCAACCGCTTGGGCGGCAACTCGCTGCTCGATCTGGTGGTGTTTGGTCGGGCCGCTGGCCTGCACCTGGAGAAAGCACTGAAGGAAGGTGTCGAAGTTCGTGGCGCTTCGCAGACCGATATCGAGCAGTCGCTCAAGCGTCTGTCCGGGGTCAACGAGCGTACCACCGGCGAAGACGTGGCCCCGCTGCGTAAAGAACTGCAGAACTGCATGCAGAACTACTTCGGTGTATTCCGTACCGGTGAGTACATGCAGAAGGGCATCCAGCAGCTGTCCGACCTGCGCGAGCGTATCGCCAACGTCAAGATCGCGGACAAGAGCCAGGCGTTCAACACTGCACGTATCGAGGCCCTTGAGCTGCAAAACCTGCTCGAGGTGGCCGAGGCGACTGCGGTGGCTGCCGAGACCCGTAAGGAATCTCGTGGCGCCCATGCCCGCGAAGACTTCGAAGAGCGCGATGACGAGAACTGGCTGTGCCACTCCCTGTACTTCCCGGGAGAGAAGCGCGTGAGCAAGCGCGCCGTCAACTTCGCGCCGAAGACCGTGCCGGCGTTTGAACCCAAGGTTCGGACTTATTAAGGGTGGCTGATATGTTGCAAGTCAGTGTTTATCGCTACAACCCGGAGCAGGACGCTGCGCCGTTCATGCAGGACTTCCAGGTCGACACCGGCGGCAAGGACATCATGGTCCTCGACGTGTTGGCGCTGATCAAGGAACAGGACGAGGGCTTTTCCTATCGTCGTTCCTGCCGTGAGGGCGTGTGCGGCTCCGATGGTATGAACATCAACGGCAAGAACGGCCTGGCCTGTATCACGCCGATTTCGGCCGCCGGCCTCAAGGGCGGCAAGCTGGTGATTCGCCCCTTGCCTGGCCTGCCGGTCATCCGTGACCTGGTCGTCGATATGAGCATCTTCTACAAGCAATACGAGAAGGTGCAGCCGTTCCTGCAGAACGACACGCCGGCGCCGGCGATCGAGCGCCTGCAGTCGCCGGAAGAGCGCGAGAAGCTCGATGGTCTGTACGAGTGCATCCTCTGTGCCTGCTGCTCGACCAGCTGCCCGTCGTTCTGGTGGAACCCGGACAAGTTCCTCGGCCCTGCCGCGCTGCTGCAAGCCTATCGCTTCCTGGCTGACAGCCGCGACACCAAGACCGAAGAGCGCCTGGCTTCGCTGGACGATCCGTTCAGCGTGTTCCGTTGCCGCGGCATCATGAACTGCGTGAACGTCTGCCCCAAGGGTCTCAACCCGACCAAGGCGATCGGCCACGTACGCAATATGCTGCTGCAGAGCGGTACCTGATTCTCAGTTGTTCGCAAGACCCGTTACACCTGCGGCGCCGGCCTCAACCCGGCGCTGCAGTTTGAGCCAGAACCACAGCTCACAAAGCCGTGGTTCTTATTTGAAAAAATGACGACCAGCAGGGGCATCCGGGCTGGTACCCGGACTATCTGCGGGATCCGTGGTGGCTTTACCGAAGTCGCTGCTTCAGGACTTCAAAAGCCAATGCGGTTTCCACGCCGGTGGTGTCCCCTTACTGAGGGTGACCAAGCATGCAAGAAAGCGTGATGCAGCGCATGTGGGACAGTGCCCACCTATCTGGTGGCAACGCTGCCTATGTGGAAGAGCTCTACGAGCTCTACCTGCACGATCCCAACGCTGTGCCAGAAGAGTGGCGCACCTACTTCCAGAAGTTGCCTAGCGACGGCAGCGCCGCTACAGACGTATCGCACTCGACGATTCGCGACCATTTCGTCCTGCTCGCCAAGAATCAGCGTCGCGCCCAACCGGTTTCCGCCGGCAGCGTGAGCAGCGAGCACGAAAAGAAGCAGGTCGAAGTGCTGCGGATGATTCAGGCCTACCGCATGCGTGGCCACCAGGCCGCCAAGCTGGACCCGCTGGGGCTCTGGCAGCGTCCTGCGCCGGCCGATCTGGCGATCACTCACTATGGCCTGACCGATGCCGACCTGGACACCACCTTCCGCACCGGTGGGCTGTTCATCGGCAAGGAAGAGGCTACTCTGCGCGAAATTCGCGATGCGTTGCAGCAGACATATTGCCGCACCATCGGCGCCGAGTTCACCCACATCGTCGATTCCGAGCAGCGCAGCTGGTTCCAGCAGCGCCTGGAAAGCGTGCGCGGCCGTCCGCAGTTCTCCGCCGAGGTACAGAGTCACCTGCTCGAGCGCCTCACCGCGGCCGAAGGCCTGGAGAAGTACCTGGGCACCAAGTACCCGGGCACCAAGCGTTTCGGCCTGGAGGGTGGCGAGAGCCTGATCCCGTTGCTCGATGAAGTGATCCAGCGTTCCGGCTCCTATGGCACCAAGGAAATCGTCATCGGCATGGCCCACCGCGGCCGCCTGAACGTTCTGGTCAACACCTTCGGCAAGAACCCGCGCGAACTGTTCGACGAGTTCGAGGGTAAGAAGGTCGAGGGGCTCAGCTCGGGCGACGTGAAGTACCACCAGGGCTTCTCCTCCAACGTCATGACTGCCGGTGGCGAAGTCCACCTGGCGCTGGCGTTCAACCCGTCGCACCTGGAGATCGTCTCCCCGGTGGTCGAGGGCTCGGTGCGGGCGCGTCAGGACCGTCGTAGCGACGTGTCCGGTGACAAGGTGCTGCCGATCTCGATCCATGGCGATGCCGCGTTCGCCGGTCAGGGCGTGGTCATGGAAACCTTCCAGATGTCGCAGACCCGCGGCTTCAAGACGGGCGGTACCATCCACATCGTGATCAACAACCAGGTCGGCTTCACCACCAGCCGTGCAGAAGACTCGCGCTCCACCGAGTACTGCACCGACGTGGCGAAGATGATCCAGGCGCCGATCTTCCATGTGAATGGCGATGACCCGGAGGCCGTGCTGTTCGTCACCCAGCTGGCCGTCGACTATCGCATGCAGTACAAGCGCGACGTGGTCATCGACCTGGTCTGCTACCGCCGTCGCGGCCACAACGAGGCCGACGAGCCGAGTGGCACCCAGCCGCTGATGTACCAGCAGATCTCCAGGCAGCGTACCACTCGCGAGCTGTACGCCGAGTCGCTGACCAGCGCGGTCAGTCATTCCGCGGACGAGGTGCAGGCCAAGATCGACGACTACCGTACTGCGCTGGACAACGGCCAGCACGTGGTCAAGAGCCTGGTCAAGGAGCCGAACAAGGAGCTGTTCGTCGATTGGCGTCCGTACCTGGGCCATGCCTGGACCGCACGTCACGACACGCGTTTCGACCTGAAGACCCTGCAGGATCTGTCCAACAAGCTGCTGGAAATTCCGGAAGGCTTCGTGGTCCAGCGCCAGGTCGCGAAGATTCTCGAGGATCGCCAGAAGATGGGCGCCGGTGCGCTGCCGATCAACTGGGGCTATGCCGAAACCATGGCTTACGCCACCCTGTTGTTCGAAGGCCATCCGATTCGCATGACCGGCCAGGACATCGGTCGCGGCACCTTCTCGCACCGCCACGCGGCGCTGCACAACCAGAAGGACGCCAGCACCTACCTGCCGCTGCAGAACCTCTACCAGGGTCAGCCGCGCTTCGACCTGTACGACTCCTTCCTCTCGGAAGAAGCGGTACTGGCCTTCGAATACGGCTATGCCACCACCCAGCCCAACGCCTTGGTGATCTGGGAAGCGCAGTTCGGCGATTTCGCCAACGGTGCCCAGGTGGTATTCGACCAGTTCATTTCCAGTGGCGAGCACAAGTGGGGCCGTCTCTGCGGCCTGACCATGCTGCTGCCGCACGGTTATGAAGGGCAGGGGCCGGAGCACTCGTCCGCGCGCCTGGAGCGCTTCCTGCAGTTGAGCGCCGAGCACAACATGCAGGTCTGCGTGCCGACCACTCCCGCGCAGATCTACCATCTGCTGCGTCGTCAGGTGATCCGCCCGCTGCGCAAGCCATTGGTCGTATTGACCCCGAAGTCGCTGCTGCGCCACAAATTGGCCATCTCGACCTTGGAAGACCTGGCCGAAGGTTCGTTCCAGACGGTGATTCCGGAGCTCGACACGCTGGATCCGAAGAAGGTCGAGCGCATGATCCTGTGCAGCGGCAAGGTCTACTACGACTTGCTGGAGAAGCGCCGGGCCGAAGAGCGCCAGGACATCGCCATCGTGCGTATCGAGCAGCTCTATCCGTTCCCGGAAGACGATCTGGCCGAGGTGCTGGCGCCGTACAAGAACCTCAAGCACATCGTCTGGTGTCAGGAAGAGCCGATGAACCAGGGCGCTTGGTACTGCAGTCAGCATCACATGCGCCGTGTCGCCACCGCGCACAAGAAGACGCTGTTCCTTGAGTACGCCGGTCGCGATGCCTCTGCTGCGCCGGCTTGCGGTTACGCCTCGATGCACGCCGAGCAGCAGGCAAAACTGCTGCAAGACGCTTTTACCGTTTAACGCCTTCGCCCGAAAGAGGCGGCCCACCACGGCCGCCTCGCTGAAGAAACCGAATTAAAGGAACCACACATAATGGCTATCGAGATCAAAGCGCCTACCTTTCCGGAGTCGGTTGCCGACGGCACCGTTGCGACCTGGCACAAGAAGCCTGGGGACGCGGTCAAGCGCGATGAACTGATCGTTGACATCGAAACCGACAAGGTGGTGATGGAAGTGCTGGCCGAGGCCGATGGTGTCCTCGCCGAAATCGTCAAGAACGAAGGCGACACCGTGCTCAGCGGCGAGCTGCTGGGCAAATTGAACGACGGCGCAACTGCCGCGGCGCCGAGCCAGTCGGCAGCAGCCGCGCCGGCTGCTCAGGAGTCCGCCCCGGCCGCCGCCGGCGACGAGCAGATCCTGTCCCCGGCCGCGCGCAAGCTGGCCGAAGAGAACGGCATCGACCCGAACAGCATCACAGGTTCGGGCAAGGGTGGCCGGGTGACCAAGGAAGACGTGGTCGCCGCCGTCGAAGCGAAGAAGAAGGCCCCGGCTGCAGCGCCGGCCGCCAAGCCTGTCGCCCAGGCCGCCGCGCCGAAGCTGGAAGCCGGTGATCGCGTCGAGAAGCGCGTGCCGATGACTCGCCTGCGCGCCAAGGTCGCCGAGCGTCTGGTCGAGGCGCAGTCCTCCATGGCCATGCTGACCACCTTCAACGAAGTCAACATGAAGCCGATCATGGAGCTGCGCTCCAAGTACAAGGACCTGTTCGAGAAGAAGCACGACGGTGTGCGCCTGGGCTTCATGTCCTTCTTCGTCAAGGCTGCCACCGAGGCGCTGAAGCGTCAGCCGGGCGTGAACGCCTCGATCGACGGCAGCGACATCGTCTACCACGGCTACCAGGATATCGGTGTGGCTGTGTCCAGCGACCGTGGCCTGGTGGTTCCGGTGCTGCGCAACGCCGAGCACATGAGCCTGGCCGAGATCGAAGGCACCATCGCCGCGTTCGGCAAGAAGGCCAAAGACGGCAAGCTGACCATCGAAGACATGACCGGCGGCACCTTCACCATTTCCAACGGTGGGGTGTTCGGTTCGCTGCTGTCGACGCCGATCGTCAACCCGCCGCAGACCGCGATCCTGGGCATGCACAAGATCCAGGAGCGGCCGATGGCGGTCAATGGCCAGGTGGTGATCCTGCCGATGATGTACCTGGCGCTGTCCTACGACCACCGCCTGATCGATGGTAAGGAAGCCGTGACCTTCCTGGTTACCATGAAAGACCTGCTGGAAGACCCGGCTCGTCTGTTGTTGGATATCTAATCCGTTTGTCCTGAGCGCGACGGCCCCCACAAGGGGCCGTTGTCTTCATCCGAGAAGGAATGAGTTATGACCCAGAAATTCGACGTGGTAGTCATCGGTGCCGGCCCTGGTGGCTATGTAGCAGCCATCAAAGCAGCCCAGCTCGGTCTGAAGACCGCCTGCATCGAGAAGTACCAGGATAAAGAGGGCAAGATCGCCCTCGGCGGTACTTGCCTGAACGTCGGTTGCATTCCGTCCAAGGCCCTCCTGGACAGCTCCTGGAAGTACCACGAGGCGAAGGAAGGCTTCGCCGTCCACGGCATCGAGGCCAAGGGCGTGAGCATCGACGTACCGGCGATGATCGGTCGCAAGAGCAACATCGTGAAGAACCTCACCGGCGGTGTCAGCACCCTGTTCAAGGCCAACGGTGTGACCCTGCTGGAAGGCCACGGCAAGCTGCTGGCCGGCAAGCAGGTCGAAGTCACCGCGCTGGACGGCACCACCCAGGTGGTCGAGGCGGCGAACGTGATCCTGGCTTCCGGCTCCAAGCCGGTAGACATCCCGCCTGCGCCGGTTGATCAGGACGTGATCGTGGATTCCACCGGCGCCCTGGAGTTCCAGAGCGTACCGAAGAAGCTGGGCGTGATCGGCGCCGGCGTGATCGGCCTGGAACTGGGCTCGGTATGGGCGCGTCTGGGCGCGGAAGTCACCGTGATCGAGGCGCTGGACAAGTTCCTCCCGGCCGCCGACGAGCAGATCGCCAAGGAAGCCATGAAGACCCTGACCAAGCAGGGTCTGAAGATCCGTCTGGGCGCCCGTGTGACTGGCTCCGAAGTGAAGAAGAAGCAGGTCACCGTGACCTTCACCGACGCCGACGGCGAGCAGCAGATGACCTTCGACAAGCTGATCGTCGCGGTCGGCCGTCGTCCGGTGACCACCGACCTGTTGGCTGCCGACAGCGGCGTCGACATGGACGAGCGCGGCTTCATCTACGTTGACGACCAGTGCGCCACCAGCGTGCCGGGCGTCTACGCCATCGGTGACGTGGTGCGCGGCGCGATGCTGGCCCACAAGGCCTCGGAAGAGGGCGTGATGGTCGCCGAGCGCATCGCCGGCCACAAGGCGCAGATGAACTATGATCTGATTCCGTCGGTCATCTATACCCACCCGGAGATCGCGTGGGTCGGCAAGACCGAGCAGCAGCTCAAGGGCGAGGGTGTTGAAGTCAAGGTCGGCACCTTCCCGTTCGCAGCCAGCGGCCGGGCCATGGCGGCCAACGATACCGGCGGCATGGTCAAGGTCATTGCCGACGCCAAGAGCGACCGCGTGCTGGGCGTCCACGTGATCGGCCCAAGCGCTGCCGAGCTGGTTCAGCAGGGCGCGATCGGCATGGAGTTCGGCACCAGTGCCGAAGACCTGGGCATGATGGTGTTCTCGCACCCGACCCTGTCCGAGGCGCTGCACGAAGCAGCCCTGGCAGTGAATGGCGGCGCCATTCACATCGCCAACCGCAAGAAGCGCTGAGTCACGGGCGTATCGTCGCCGCGTCAGCTGGCCCGCTCAAGGGTGGGCAGTCGACGCCGGCGACAGCAGGACAATAAGAACCACGGCGATCAGCCCGCGTCGGCCTAGGTTTGGCGCGGAACGTACGTCGGACTGCTCTCGATGGCAGTCACAGGTGGCGCGGCACCATAAGTGCAGCGCCGAATGCGCAATACCCAAACGAAGACGGTAGACAAGCATGAATCTCCATGAGTATCAGGGTAAGCAGCTGTTCGCTGAATACGGCCTGCCCGTATCCAAGGGCTTCGCCGTAGACACCCCGGAAGAAGCGGCAGCAGCCTGCGAGAAAATTGGTGGCAGTGAGTGGGTCGTTAAGGCCCAAGTGCATGCCGGTGGCCGCGGTAAAGCGGGCGGCGTGAAGCTGGTCAAGAGCAAGGAAGACGCCAAGGCCTTCGCCGCCAACTGGCTGGGCAAGCGCCTGGTGACCTACCAGACTGACGCCAACGGTCAGCCGGTCAGCAAGATCCTGGTCGAGTCCTGCACCGACATCGCCAAGGAACTGTACCTGGGCGCGGTCGTCGATCGCTCCAGCCGTCGTATCGTGTTCATGGCTTCCACCGAAGGCGGCGTGGACATCGAGAAAGTGGCCCACGACACCCCTGAGAAGATCCTCAAGGCCACCATCGACCCGCTGGTCGGCGCTCAGCCGTTCCAGGGCCGCGAGCTGGCCTTCCAGCTGGGCCTGCAGGGCGACCAGATCAAGCAGTTCACCCACATCTTCGTTGGCCTGGCCAAGCTGTTCCAGGACTACGACCTGGCCCTGCTGGAAGTCAACCCGCTGGTGATCAAGGCCGATGGCAACCTGCATTGCCTGGACGCCAAGATCAACATCGACAGCAACGCCATGTACCGTCAGCCGAAGCTGCGCGCCATGCACGATCCGTCCCAGGACGATCCGCGCGAAGCCCACGCCGCCAAGTTCGAACTGAACTACGTGGCCCTGGAAGGCAACATCGGTTGCATGGTCAACGGCGCCGGCCTGGCCATGGGCACCATGGACATCGTCAACCTGCACGGCGGTCAGCCGGCCAACTTCCTCGACGTAGGTGGCGGCGCGACCAAAGAGCGCGTGACCGAAGCGTTCAAGATCATCCTCTCCGACGACAACGTCAAAGCTGTTCTGGTGAACATCTTTGGCGGCATCGTGCGCTGCGACATGATCGCCGAAGGCATCATCGGTGCAGTGAAAGAAGTTGGCGTCAAGATCCCGGTAGTGGTTCGCCTCGAAGGCAACAATGCCGAGCTGGGCGCCAAGGTCCTGGCGGAAAGTGGCCTGAACATCATCGCGGCAACCAGCCTGACCGACGCTGCTCAGCAAGTCGTCAAAGCTGCGGAGGGCAAGTAATGAGCGTCCTGATCAATAAAGACACCAAAGTAATCTGCCAGGGTTTCACCGGTTCGCAGGGTACTTTCCACTCCGAACAGGCCATCGCCTACGGCACCCAGATGGTCGGCGGCGTGACCCCGGGCAAGGGCGGTACCACCCACCTCGGCCTGCCGGTGTTCAACACCGTCAAGGAAGCGGTCGCCCAGACTGGCGCCACCGCCAGCGTGATCTACGTACCGGCTCCGTTCTGCAAGGATTCGATCCTCGAAGCGGCCATGGGCGGCATCAAGCTGATCGTCTGCATCACCGAAGGCATCGCGACCATCGACATGCTGGAAGCCAAGGTCAAGTGCGACGAGCTGGGCGTGGTCCTGATCGGCCCGAACTGCCCAGGCGTCATCACCCCGGGAGAGTGCAAGATCGGCATCATGCCGGGTCACATCCACCTGCCGGGCAAGGTCGGTATCGTGTCGCGTTCCGGCACCCTGACCTATGAAGCCGTGAAGCAGACCACCGACGCCGGTTTCGGCCAGTCCACCTGCGTGGGCATTGGCGGCGACCCGATCCCGGGCTCGAACTTCATCGACATCCTCAAGCTGTTCCAGGAAGACCCGAAGACCGAAGCGATCGTGATGATCGGTGAGATCGGCGGTTCGGCCGAGGAAGAAGCAGCGGCCTTCATCAAGGCCAACGTGACCAAGCCGGTGGTCTCCTACATCGCTGGTGTGACCGCTCCGGCGGGCAAGCGCATGGGCCATGCCGGTGCGATCATCTCCGGCGGCAAGGGCACTGCGGACGAGAAGTTCGCCGCCCTGCAGGACGCAGGCGTGAAGACCGTGCGTTCGCTGGCCGATATCGGTAAGGCCCTGGCCGAGCTGACCGGCTGGGAAGTCAAGAAGGCCTGAGGCTGACTTGATCGACAAAAGGCCACCTTCGGGTGGCCTTTTGTTTTTCGGGCTCATGCCGGCCCTCATCTGCACGCCGTGGCGGAGTCAGCGCCGCAGACTCAAGCGATGGACTCCTGCGGCCGATAAGCAGCATAGGCGCGGAATTGGCGCCCATGGCCCTACTCCTGTCGTCAGAGGATGCCTGCTTATGCGTTGGTTCGCCGATCTGCGGATTGCCTACAAGATGGCCGTAGTGCCGGCCGTGCTCTGCATCCTGCTGGTCGTGCTGGGCGTCGTATCGTCGCTTGCGCTGCGCAGCATTGCCGATCGGGTCGGGGTCGTCACCCGCGACCTGGGGCCAAGCCTGGACCAGGTGGCCCAGGTCACCGACAGCATGGCGCGCCTGCAACTGGCGCTGAGCCAATATGCCCGCAACGGCGAGGCAAGTGCCGAACAGAAATTCACCCAGCTCGATGCGCATCTCGCGCAGGCCCTGCAGCAGGCCGGCGAGCGTCTGCGGGACCCGGCGCAGAGTCAGTTGCTGGCGCAGATCGAAGGCCTGCGTGAGCAGTACAGCCGGCTGTTTCGTGAACATCTGGTTCCCCTCAGCCAGCAGCGTCAGGCCTTGGTCAGCGGCGAGCTGAACCAACATGGTCCGGCGATCGAGAAGGTCCTGTCGGCGGTTTTGGCCGATGCCCAGATGAGCTTCAATCTGGACGCGGTGTTCTATGCCAGCGCCGGCATGCGCAACCTGCTGCTCGGTAGCCAGTATCTGTACCAGTTTCTCCAGGAGAATCAGGCCGAGCAGGCCAAGGCCTTCGCCCGCGAGTTGGCCAATGCGCAGAGCATGATTGGGGTGCTACGCGACCGCGGAGGCAGCGAGCGCCTGACCGCACGGTTGGATCAGGCCTTGGCCAGCCTGGAGCTGTATAAGGCCGCCGCCGGCAAAGTCGTCGAGCTGATCGATGCGCGCAACGCGACTCTGGCGCAAATGGATCGTATCGACCCGCAGATCGCCGACTTGGCCGAGCGCCTGCAACAGAGCCTGATGGACGCAATGCAGCAGGCGGGCAACGCCGCGGACACCACCGTATCGCAGGTCAGCCGCCTGCTCTGGCTGGTGGTTCTGGCGGCGGTGCTGTTCGGCGTGCTGGTCGCCTACGGTGTCGCATCCGCATTGCTGCGCACGCTGCGGCAGATCAACCTGATGCTGCGGGATATGGCGCAAGGCGAGGGTGACCTGACCAAGCGCCTGCCCGTTCTCGGCAGGGACGACCTCGGTCGGCTGGCCGTCAGTTTCAACACCTTCGTCGAGAAGATCCGTGCAACCGTGACCGAGGTTGCCCAGTCGGCCCGAACCTTGGAGGGCGCCGGCGAGGATCTGCAGGTGGCAACGCAGCGGGCCCATCAGAACGTCGAGTTGCAGCGTCTCGAGAGTGCCCAGGTGGCCTCGGCCATGACCGAGATGGCCGCCAGTGCGCAGCAGATGGCGCACAGCGCCGCTCACGGGCAGCAGTTATCGAAAGACGCGCGTCGGGCCGCCGACGATGGGCTCGACCGGGTGCAGGGTAATCGGCAGGCCATGCGCAGCCTGACGGACAAGGTCGGACGGCTCGCCGAGGTGATCGAGGCGCTGAGCACCGACAGTGAGCGGATCGGCTCGGTACTAGCGGTGATTCGCGCCATCGCTGAACAGACCAATTTGCTGGCCCTCAACGCGGCCATCGAGGCGGCGCGGGCCGGCGATCAGGGCCGCGGCTTCGCCGTGGTAGCCGACGAGGTGCGCAGCCTGGCGCAGCGCACTCAGGTCTCCACCGAAGAGATTCAGGCCATCATCCAGTCCCTGCAAAGTCGCAGTCAGTCGTCCATCGAAATGATGGGGGAGAGCCGACAAGCGGTCGATCTGGCCCGCGACAGTGTCGAACAGGCCAGCGCTTCGCTGCAGCGCATCACCGGGGCGGTGGACACCATCGACCAGAATATCCAGCAGATGGCCGAGGCGGCGACCGAACAGGCCCGCGTGGCGGAACAGGTGGGCGCAGGCGTGGTGCGTACCAACGGCATCAGCGAGGATACCCATGCCACCGTGGAGCAGACCCGGGCGGCAGCACAGAGCATTCGCACGCTGGAGAATCGACTGAGCCGCCTGATCGAGCAGTTCCAGACCTGACTGCCCAAGGTCGACGCCTTATAGCATTGCGACATTGAGTTACGGCAGATCGACGTCACGATCGGCGTCGGTCGCGCGCCGGGGGCCGTTGCATTAGGGTGCGCCGCCCACCGGCCTCACAAGGGCCGGGCGGAGCGCCATAGCCCACGTCGACCAGACAGGCGTCCCTCCCTTCACCAAGGGGAACGTTTGCACCCCCTCAAGAATTCCTGCTTTGGTATTGCGTCCTCCATGAATGCGTTGAAAACACCCGATATTCTCGCTCTCGGCTTTATGACCTTTGCGCTGTTTCTCGGCGCGGGCAACATCATCTTCCCCCCCAGCGCCGGCATGGCCGCGGGAGAGAACCTCCACTCGGCGGCGCTCGGGTTTCTCCTCACCGGTGTGGGCTTGCCGCTGCTGACCATAGTGGCCCTCGCCCGCGTCGGTGGTGGCATGGCCCAGCTGACCGCACCATTGGGGCGCCGGGCCGGGGCCTGCTTCGCCGTTGCCGTGTACCTGGCCATTGGTCCGCTGTTCGCTACGCCACGGACTGCCGTGGTGTCATTCGAAATGGGCGTGGCCCCGTTCACCGGTAACGACGGCACGCCGCTGCTGCTCTATACCCTGGCGTATTTCGCCGCCGTGCTGTTCCTGGCGCTGAACCCCGGCCGCCTGGTGGACCGCATCGGCAAGTTCATCACCCCGGTACTGCTGGCGGGGTTGTTGGTGCTCGGCGGGGCGGCGCTCTTCGCCCCGGCCGGCGCCATAGGTGAAACGACCGAAGCCTATCAGGCTGCGCCCTTCGTCCAGGGATTCCTGCAGGGCTACCTGACCATGGATACCCTCGGCGCCCTGGTCTTCGGTATCGTCATCGCCACGGCGATCCGTGACCGCGGCGTGAGCGAGCGCGGGCTGATCACGCGCTACTCGGTGATCGCCGGCCTGATCGCCGCCCTGGGTCTGTCGTTGGTCTACCTCGCGCTGTTCTACCTGGGCGCGACCAGCCAGGGCATCGCCGGCGAGGCGCAGAACGGCGTGCAGATACTCACGGCCTACGTGCAGCACACGTTCGGTACCACCGGCAGCCTATTACTCGCGCTGGTAATCACCCTGGCGTGCCTGACCACGGCGGTGGGCCTGCTGGCGGCCTGTGGCGAGTTCTTCAGCGAGCTGCTGCCGGTTTCCTACCGCGCGGTCGTGGTGACCTTCGGGCTGTTCAGCCTGGTAGTGGCCAACCAGGGCCTGACCCAATTGATCAGCGTCTCGGTGCCAGTGTTGGTCGGCCTCTACCCGCTGGCCATCGTCCTGGTCGCCCTGAGCCTGCTCGATAGCCTGTGGCTGTCGAGCAGGCGTATCTTCATCCCGGTGATGTCGGTGACCCTGGTACTGGGCCTGTTCGACGGTATCGCCGCCGCAGGCTTCAAGCAGTGGACGCCGGCGCTGATTGGCGAGCTGCCATTGGCCGAGCACGGGCTGGGCTGGCTGGTGCCCGTCCTCGTGACGCTGTTGCTGGTCACTGTGCTCGACCGCACTCTGGGAGAGCCGCAGCGAATTACGGCCTGAGTCCGTGTCCAGAGCTGGCTCAGTGGTTTAGGAGCCGGGGCGGTCTCGGGCGAATCGCCGGGACCGCCAAATCGATTCCAGTCAGCGCCCGCCGTCACCCAGATTGAAGTGGCGGACCTGCTGGCTAAGCTGTTCGGCGAGTTGCGCCAGGCACTGGCTGGCTTCGGTGACCTGGGTGGAGCCTTCGGCGTTACCGCTGGCCAGGTCGCGGATCATCTGCACGCGCTGGCTGATGTCCTGGGCCACCGCCGCCTGCTGCTCGGCGGCGCTGGCGATCTGCACAGCCATTTCAGTGATCTCGCGATTGGCGTCACTGATGGTTTCCAGGGCCGTTCCGGCCTCCAGTACCCGATTCGCGCCGGATTCGGCCTGCTCCCGACTCTGGCTCATCGCGCCCGCGGCCTTCTGGGCACCGACCTGCAGGCGTTCGATCATCTCCTGGATCTCCATGGTGGAGTCCTGGGTGCGCTTGGCCAGCGAGCGCACTTCATCGGCTACCACGGCGAAACCGCGGCCTTGGTCGCCGGCCCTCGCCGCTTCTATCGCCGCGTTGAGGGCGAGCAGGTTGGTTTGATCGGCGATGCTGCGAATCACGTCGAGGATGCTGCCGATGTCCGCGGTATCCTGCGCCAGGGCCTGAACGGCCGCGGCGGCAGCGCCAATATCCTGGGACAGGGTCTGGCTCGACTCGACCATCTGCCCGACCAGTTGATGGCCGACATTGGCTGCCTCATCGGCTCGCTTCGCCGCCTCGGCGGTCTGGTTCGAGTGACGGGCGACTTCCTGCACCGTGGCCGCCATCTCGGTCATGGCCGCGGCCACCTCGATGGTATGCAATTCCTGTTGCTTGAGGTTGTGCTGGGTCGAGGCGGTGGTGCTGGTCAGCTGTGAAGCCGAAACGCTGAGCTGGCTGCTGGAATTAAGCACGTTGCTGACGATTTGCCGCAGCTTGGTCACCATCTGCCCGAACGAATGCGACAGAACGTCGAACTCCCCGCCGCCTTGGCCTTCAAGGTCAGTACCCAGTTCGCCGGCGGCGACCTTGCGGGCATCGTTGCTCAGGCGCAACAAGGCCGCGCCGACCTTGCGTCGAATCGCCAGGATGCCGACTGCGGAGATCAGGATCAGCAGCGCCACTACCAGGCTCACGGCGACCATGTAGCGCTCACCGATATCGCTGTATTTGGTTACGGCGTCACCGGTGCGGCGATCGAGCAGGGCGTAGAAGGCATCGACCGGCTTCATGATCTTGGCTTTTTCTCGGTGATAGTCAGGGCTGTGCATCAGCCGGCTGGCCAGCGCCAGGTCGGGCTCACCTTGGCGCGTGAAGCCGCCCTGACCGTCGGCATAGCGGCCCTTGACCGCGTTCATCGCTTCGGTCTCGATCAGTACCAGGGTGTCCGAATTAGCCTGGGCTTCTGCCAGGTGGTCCAGTTCGGCCTCAGTGAAGCCCTGGCGCTGCATCAGCTCGAGCAGGGGCACCCGCTCAGCATCTGGCCTCGGCGCCGGCTGGCCGGCGGCAACGAAGTCCCAGTACAGGCGTTCGTACTGCTGGGGGCGGGGCAGCTTGCCGTTGCGAATATCCAGCACCTGCCAATATTGACGCTCGTAGGCCGGATCTCCGCTCACCGCGTAGGTGCGCGCCAGGCGGGTGAGGTCATCGGAACTCTGCCTCAGCTCGTCCGCCAGCAGGTAGGACTGATAGCGGTCGGCCTGGCTCGCAGTCAGTCGAGCCTGGTTGTTGATCATCAGGTACACCAGGATCGCTAGCAGGCTCGTGCAAAGGATGATGGCGGAGAAAATAAGGGAAAACAGGCGCTGAACGGACATGACGGCTCTCCTTAGCAGTTGAGGACTCGGACTTCCTGTCAGAGCGACGCTGACGTCGCTAAATAAAGCGGGGCAGTCTCGGGATTAGAATGCACCTCGCCGGTGCACTGGCCCTTAGAGACTTGTTCAGGAATGGGGCGTTTGCAAACCGGGCCGCACATTTCTGTTGTTCGAGGCGGTGTGGGCCTGCCCGCGCCGGAGGAACCCTGCGAAATAAGCATTAACGAGGCGAGACTAATACTGGCTGGCTATAATCGCCGCTCTATGTGAGGGAATTCATGAGCATCATCGACGACAACGTCTGGCAGCAATTTCTGGCGATCACCTGGTTTTTGCTGTGCTGGGGTGGCTACACCCGTTACGCCCAGGCCAAGGGGCTGACCACGCCCTGCCTGGCGAGCGTCCTGCATCTGTACCGGGAAGATTGGATGCGACGTATGTTACTGCGGGATAACCGTATCGCCGATGCCAACGTGATCGGCAATCTGGAGCGCAATGCCTCGTTCTTCGCCTCCAGCACCCTGATCATTCTCGCTGGCATTCTTACTGTGCTCGGCGCGTCCGACCGCGCGGTTTCGCTACTCGCCGATCTGCCTTTCGTGCAGACGCCCAGCCGTGAGATGTCGGAGGTCAAGTTGCTGTGCCTGGCCGTGGTGTTCGTCTATGCGTTCTTCACCTTCAGCTGGTGCATGCGCCAGTACAACTTCGGCGCGGTGTTGGTGGGCTCGGCGCCGATGGTCGGTGAGCGTCACGTCACCGAGCAGGAGCGCAATGCCTTCGCCGTGCGGACCGCGCGGGTGATCTCGATGGCGGCGAACCAGTTCAACTACGGCCTGCGGGCTTACTACTTCGGCATGGCGATCCTGGCCTGGTTCATCAACCCGTGGATCTTCATGCTGGTGACAGGCGGGGTAGTAGTAGTGCTGTATCGCCGTGAATTTCATTCCGACGTGCTGGAAGTGATGGTCTATACCCAAACCCCCATGGCGGAATCTGCCAAGGAGAAGAGCGAATGAGTCTGCCATTCTGGTGCATTTTCATCAGCGCACTGCTGATCTTCCTGGCCAAGGCGCCAGTGGCCAAAGCCATGCAGCAGGAGAGCGGCACTTACGACAACCGCCACCCGCGCAGCCAACAGGCTCGCCTCAAGGGATTCGGCGCGCGCGCCCTGGCCGCACACCTGAACAGCTTCGAGGCGTTTCCGCTGTTTGCCGTCGGAGTGCTCATGGCCCATGTGACCGGCAGCCACGGTGTGCTGGTCGACGGTCTGGCGGTGACCTTCGTGGTCGCGCGGGCGCTGTATCTGTTGTGCTACTGGGCCGATCTGCACTGGCAGCGCAGCGTGGTATGGGCGGTGGGACTGCTCTGCAGCTTGATGCTGATGCTGAGCCCGGCACTCTGAGGCCACCAGCACGAGAAAGGCCCGCAGATAACGGGCCTTTGCGTGGCGTCACGGCGAACGGCTTACTGGCCGTCGACCGCTTCCTTGGCAGCTTCGCCTGCCTCCTTCATCGCCTCAGCGGCATCATCGGCGGCTTCCTCGATTTTCTCGCCGGTGGTTGGCTCGGTGCCCATGACCTCGTCGGCCTTCTGTTCGACCGCCTCGCTCATGGATTGGGCCGCGTCGGACAACGACTCCTTGGCACTCTCCATCTTGCTTTCGGGGCTGTCCTCGCAGGCGACGAGGGCGAGGGTGGCGGCGAGCAGCAGGGCATAAGTAAAGGTTTTTTGCACGGTCGGTACTCCTTGTGACGTTCGTGATTGCAGGACTCGTCCTGGCATGGGCTGTTTGAACAACTGAACGCCGGCAAAGTTCCCCGGGGCGGGGCCAGGGCTCCACTCTTGCCTCGAGCCGTTTGCTGCTGCTTGGTACGCCATTAGGCGAAAATCATCGACTTCTCGATGGATTAGTCGAGTGACGAGCATTATCGTGACGCCTATGTTTTCCGCCGGCCAGAGCGGTGAGTACGTCGTCACCCGCTGGCTGCGACTGGCCAGTAATTTAAGGAAGTTTGAATGGATGCGTTGCTGATCCTCGGTGGCCTCTTGTTGATCCTGGCCGGCCTGGTCTGGCTGGTGATGCGCGCCTTCGGCACCAGCCTGCTGTGGGGCTGCGCCGCGTTGTTGCCGCCGCTGACCCTGTTGTTCGTGCTGCGCCATTGGCGACGCGCGCGCCCGGCCCTGGGCCTCAGCGCCCTGGGGTTCATTCCTCTGGTGGTCGGCCTGACGCTGCTCGCCAGTCAGGACAGTGAACGCATGGCGGCCATTCTCAGTCTGCGCTGGCTGGAGGCCGAGTCAGCCGCCCCCAGTGAACTGAATATCGCGCTGAATGGCGTGCTGAACGGCCAGCCGTTCGCACCCCAGCATGGCGAATTGATCAATGGAGTGCTCAGGCTCCGCGAGGGCCAGGACTTCTTTGCCCACCGCGAGCTGTCGATTCGCCTGGTGCGACCGGCTGGGGATAGTCTGCGTGTCGATGTGTTGCCAACGGACGAAGGTGTGCTGCCCGAGGTCGAGCTCAGCTGGTTGCTGCCGGAGCAGGAGCTGCCCGAGGCCCGCCGCCTCAGTCGCGGCTACAGCCTGCATCTGGACCTGTATCCGCAGCCGCCGAACAAGCTGGCCGGCGACTTCCATCTGGTACTGCCGGCGCGCTTCAAGACTTCGCTGAGCGGCAAGGTCGAGCTGTTCAACGATGGCCTGCGTTACCGCGATGGCAAGGTCGACCGCCAAGTGGATTCCAGCGACACCCTGGCCTTTGTCATCGAGGACTATCTGCAGCGGCGCTTCGCCACTCGTCAGGTGCAGTTGAAGCCGCTACCGCCCCAGGTACTGCCGGCGCAGAGCCTGGAGCTGACGATTGAAGCACGCATCGATGGTCAGGAGCAGCGCCTGCCCATTCTGCTGAGAAAAACCGATGTGCGCGGCTGGGCGGTGCAGGCGGATCAATTTCCCCCGCTGCCGGAAGTCACCCGCGGACCGAGCGACCTTCAGGCCAGCGCGCCTGCGGCGGCGCCTCAGCCTGAGCAGAAGGTCAGTCGCCCGCTGGATCGTCGCCTGCGCTTCAGTCTCGAGGGCTTGCTGCGCAGCCCCAGTCGCTACCAGAACCTGGCGATGCGCGTGGCCACCGAGCGTGGCAATACGGCGGAAGGGCGTTTCCAGGGCATCGATCAGCAGGGGCGCATCGTCCTGCAGCAGCGTCTCGGTGGCACCGGCCAGGCCAGTTTCCGCCTGCGCCCGGAGGAGGTCAGCCGTATCGAATTGCTCGAACCCTGATTGAGCAATTGGCTAAACACTTGAAATCCAAGTCGAAGCCCCCATCTGCATGACATCCGCCGCGCTGCGGCTTAGTCATCAATGTGGAGTTAGACGACCATGAGTGTGGAAACTCAAAAAGAAACCCTGGGCTTCCAGACCGAGGTGAAGCAACTGCTTCACCTGATGATCCATTCGCTGTATTCGAACAAGGAGATCTTCCTGCGTGAGCTGATCTCCAATGCGTCGGATGCCGTCGACAAGCTGCGGTTCGAGGCGCTGGCCAAGCCGGAGCTGCTCGAGGGCGGCGCCGAACTGAAGATCCGCGTCAGCTTCGACAAGGACGCCAAGACCGTCACCCTGGAAGACAACGGCATCGGCATGAGCCGCGACGAGGCGGTAACTCACCTCGGCACCATCGCCAAGTCCGGCACCTCCGACTTCCTCAAGAACCTGTCCGGTGACCAGAAGAAGGATTCGCACCTGATCGGCCAGTTCGGCGTCGGCTTCTACTCGGCCTTCATCGTCGCCGACAAGGTCGAGGTGTTCACCCGCCGCGCCGGCCTGTCGGCCGCCGAAGGGGTGCACTGGGAGTCCCATGGCGAGGGCGAGTTCAGCGTCGCCAGCATCGACAAGGCCGAGCGCGGCACCCGTATCGTTCTGCACCTGAAGAAGGGTGAGGAAGAGTTCGCCGACGGCTGGCGTCTGCGCAACATCATCAAGAAGTATTCCGACCACATCGCCCTGCCGATCGAGCTGCCGAAGGAGTTCCACGGCGAGGAGAAGGACAAGCCGGCCGAGCCTGAGTGGGAAACCGTCAACCGTGCCAGCGCGCTGTGGACCCGTCCGCGCACCGAGGTCAAGGATGAGGAATACCAGGAGTTCTACAAGCACGTCGCCCACGATTTCGAGAACCCGCTGTCCTGGAGCCACAACAAGGTCGAGGGCAAGCTGGAGTACACCTCGCTGCTCTACGTGCCGGGCCGCGCGCCTTTCGACCTGTACCAGCGCGACGCCTCCAAGGGCCTCAAGCTCTATGTTCAGCGCGTGTTCATCATGGACCAGGCCGACGAGTTCCTGCCGCTGTACCTGCGCTTCATCAAGGGCGTGGTGGACTCCAATGACCTGTCGCTGAACATCTCCCGGGAGATCCTGCAGAAGGACCCGATCATCGATTCGATGAAGTCGGCGCTGACCAAGCGTGTGCTGGACATGCTCGAGAAGCTGGCGAAGAACGAACCCGAGCAGTACAAGGCATTCTGGAAGAACTTCGGCCAGGTCCTCAAAGAAGGCCCGGCGGAAGACTTCGCCAACAAGGAGAAGATCGCCGGCCTGCTGCGCTTCGCCTCCACCCACGAAGCCGGCGGCGAGCAGAGCGTGTCCCTGGCCGATTACCTGGGCCGCATGAAGGAGGGCCAGGACAAGTTCTACTACCTGACCGGCGAGTCCTACGCCCAGGTGAAGAACAGCCCGCACCTGGAGGTCTTCCGCAAGAAGGGCATCGAGGTATTGCTGCTCACCGATCGTATCGACGAGTGGCTGATGAGCTACCTGACCGAGTTCGACGGCAAGCACTTCGTCGACGTGGCCCGCGGCGACCTGGACCTGGGCAAGCTGGACTCCGAAGAGGACAAGAAGGCCCAGGAAGAGGTGGCAAAGGCCAAGGAAGGGCTGGTCGAGCGTCTCAAGGCGGCCCTGGGTGAGCAGGTGGCCGAGGTGCGGGTGTCCCATCGCCTCACTGACTCGCCGGCGATCCTGGCGATCGGCGAGCAGGACCTGGGCCTGCAGATGCGCCAGATCCTCGAGGCCAGCGGGCAGAAGGTGCCGGAATCCAAGCCGATCTTCGAGTTCAACCCGGGTCATCCGCTGATCGAGCGTCTGGATGCCGAGCCGGACGAGGACCGTTTCGGCGACCTGTCGCACATCCTCTTCGACCAGGCCGCGCTGGCGGCCGGCGACAGCCTGAAGGATCCGGCGGCCTATGTGCAGCGTCTGAACAAGCTGTTGGTCGAACTTTCGGCCTGAGCAACCTGCTGACGAAAGGAGCCCGCGCATGCGGGCTTTTTTCTGGGCTGCGCTGCGCGACGCGCTACTGTTGATAGAGAGTCATGCAACAGGAGCGGAATCATGAGCAGATCACTGATGGCCCTTGGTTTGTGCGCCCTGGTGGGGGCGGTCCAGGCGGAGGTGGTGGTCAAGTCGGTGCCCTACGAAATCGATGGGGCCGCCTTCGAAGGTCGCCTGATCTATGACGATGCGGTCAGCGGACCACGTCCCGGCCTCTTGATGGTGCCGGACTGGCTGGGCGTGACCGAGAACGCCGAGAAGCAGGCGGCACTGGTCGCCGGCGACAAATACCTGGTCTTCATGGCCGACATGTACGGCAAGGCGACTCGCCCGGCCAACGCCGAGGAGGCGGGCGCCGCCGCCGGTGCGGTGCGGGCCGACCGGGCGCTGATGCGCAAGCGTGCCCAGGCCGCGCTGAAGGTGTTCAGGGCCCAGGGGCGCGAGACCGGGCTGGATACGGGCAAGCTGGGCGCCATCGGTTTCTGCTTCGGCGGCGGCACGGTGCTGGAACTGGCGCGTTCAGGGGCGCCGTTGCAGGGTTTCGTGTCCTTCCACGGCAACCTGGATACGCCCAATCCGGTCGATGCGCAGAACATCAAGGCGCCGGTGCTGGTGCTGCACGGGGCCGAGGACCCTTCGGTGCCGCCGGCCCAGGTCGGCGCCTTCATGGCCGAGATGAAGGCGGCGCAGGTGGACTGGCAGCTGGTCACCTATGGCGGCGCGGTGCATTCGTTCACCAATCCCCAGGCCAACAATCCGGGGCGTAACCAATACCACCCGCAGGTAGCGGCACGGGCCTATCGCGCCATGAACGATCTGTTCGATGAGGAATTTGCCGCACCCTGAGCATTCCCGCCCTTCGTACCCTGGCTGGCCAACTGCTGGCCGTCACCAGGGCGGCGCTCAGCCGGGCAACTCGATGCGCGTGGTTTCCCCGGGAACCCGGGGCCAGTCGTGGTTCTTCCAGCGCTCGCGGGCGGCGTCGATCAGCGCCGGGTCGCTGGCGATGAAGTTCCAGACCATTCGCCGAGGGCCCAGTGGGTCGCCGCCAATCAGCACCAGGTGGCATTCGCCGCAGGCGCTGAGGGTAAAAGGCTCGCCCTCGGGCAGCACCGCCATGCCGCGCAATGGCAGCGGCTGATCATCCAGCACGGCTTCACCGTCGATCAGGTACAGCGCGCGTTCACGGTGCTCGACCGGTATGGCCAGGCTGGCGCCGGCGACCAGCTTCAGCTCGGCGTACAGGGTCGGCGAGCGCACCGGTACCGGCGATTCCAGGCAGAAGCCGCTGCCGGCGATCAGGCAGATATCCACCCCAAGGACGCTGCTACGTGGCAGGCGCTCAGCGATGTAATGGCCGTAGCTCGCCGGCCCCTGCTCGTCGGCGCTGGGCAGCGCCAGCCACACTTGCAGGCCGTGCAGGCGCGAGCCGCGTTGGCGCAGTGGCGGCGGAGTCCGCTCGACGTGCGCGACCCCCTGTCCCGCGTTCATCCAGCTGACTTCTCCCGGTCTCACCAGCTGGTCCGAGCCAAGGCTGTCCTTGTGTTGCAGCTGGCCCTCGAGCAGGTAGGTGAGGGTGCAAAGGCCGATGTGCGGGTGTTGCCTGATGTCCAAGCCACTGCCGGCCGGATAGTCATGTTCCAGTATGTGGTCGAAGAATACGAAAGGACCGACGCTGCGGCACTGAGCCGAAGGCAGTGGGCGGAGGATCGGCTGCCCCTCGATCTCCTCCTGGCGTGGGCGGAGCAGCAGTACACGGCTCATTGCTGAGCCTCCGACATGTCGCCGTGAAGCCTGTGCGGACACGCAGCGGCAGGCCCCCTTCGTTGCTGATGCTGTTCATGTGTACTCCCGGTTCCACAACCCCTTGGGCCTTACAGACCAGCAGCCTAGCCCATGTCGTCGGCGTTGGGATGCTGCTGAACTTGCCAAGCGCTGCGGCAGTCTATCTGCCCATAACAGGATGAGGATGCCGGATTGATCTTGCTGCGAGTGACTCTCGCGCTGCTGTTGGGGGCGACCACGGCATGCGCCTTGGCCCGTGACTACCGCTACAGCGATGCGCACCTGCACTACGTCGACTTCTTCCAGGAAAGCGCCGGAATGGACGAGTTGCTGGCGGCGATGGCCGCCGCTCAGGTTGAGCATGTAATGCTCGCCGGCATCCCCGTGGCGAAAAAGTGGCATGAAGACGAACCCAAGCGACCACGCTACTACGCCGGCGACGATGCCGATGTGTACTGGTATAGCGCGACCGACACACTGATCGCCCATGCCTACAAACAGTTGCCGGCTGAACAGCGCAAGCGTATTCACCCGTTCCTGTCGGGGTTCAACCCGAACGACAAGAACGCCGATGCGCATATTCGCCGCATGCTCGAACTGGACCCCGACCTGTGGCAAGGCATCGGCGAGGTGTTCACCCGTCACGACGACCTCACCGCGCTGATGCAGGGCGACGTGCCGCGGGCCAACAACGAGGCGATGGCGCGGGTCTATCACCTGGCTGCCGAATACGATCTGCCGGTGATGCTGCATGCCAACATCACCTCCAAGCGCGAGCGCAACCCGCTGTATCTGGCGGAAATCGAAGCGCCGCTGCGCAACCACCCCCATGTTCGCTTCATCTGGGCCCATGCCGGCACCAGCATGGAGATTCACCGTCATCAAGCCAAACTGGACTTCCTCCTGCCGACCGTGCAACGCATGCTGGAGCAATACCCCAACCTGTACATCGACCTGTCTTGGAGCGTGCTCAGGCCGTACCTGCTGGATGAGCAGGACAGGCCCGACCCCGAATGGGTGCAACTGGTCCGCCGCTTTCCAGCGCGCTTCATGCTCGGCTCCGATGTGGTGGGTCGATTCGACAGCCTGGGCGACTTTCTCCGGGGTTTCGACCCCTTTCTCGACGCCTTGCCGGAGGATGTGGCGCAGCGAGTGGCGCGCGACAACTTTCTGGCCGTGCTGCCGCGGCGAGTCAAGGTGGCCGCGCATCGATAGAGAAGTCATCAATCTGTCACTCGGGTGTCATAGGCTCGCGCCATCTCGAACAAGGAGCGCGCGCTATGCAATACACCCGATTCACTACACTGATCGCACTCTCGCTGTTGTCGGGCTGGGTTCAGGCCGAGGTTCGCGTCGAAGGCGAGGTGGAGCATGGCATCTTCGTCAGCGAGTATCAGGACTTCCAACCAGGCGAGCGGGTGCTGACCCGCCACCAGCAACCGATCGAGCGCAGCGAAGTGATACCGGCGAGACTCGGTACCAAGTTCGGCCTGCGCTACCGACTCGCCGGCAAGACTGCCGGGGAGGCGCCATTGACCCTGTTGTATCTCACCCCCGGCGTGACCACCCCGGATGGAGCCCGCCACGACAAATTCGTGGTGACGCAGAAACTGCTCCCGGAGGCGGGTCAGGACACCATGGCCTTTGAGTTCAGCGAACCCTATGAGGTTGTTCCGGGGGAGTGGCATTTCCTGGTGTTCCAGGACGACCGCAAGCTTGCCGAGCAGCGATTTATGGTGCGCTAGTTATCCGGTTGCGTGGAAAGGCCGACCCTAGAAACGGCTTTCTTCTCTAGCAGCGCAGTCTGTTCGGAAAGTATGACGGGGCAATCGTTTCGCTGGCCAGGAACCAATGCTGGAGAAACGGGAGGTCGCGAGGGGGCGGTTTTCGTCTTCTGGTTACATCAGGGCGGATCGACCCGGAAAAACTTGGCAGGCCGGCTAAGCTGTATCGTTCCGGCACTCGACTGCGCTCGGAAATACCGATAAGCGATTTAAGGTACCCTGGAGTAGGCCGATAAACAGCATGCGGTGGGCTAGTGCCCGCCCGGCAAACGTGATCGACCCTTGGTCCGCAGACGGCCATGCTAAAGGAATGCTCAAATGTCCCTCAGAAATCTCAATATTGCACCGCGCTCTGCGCTGGGTTTCGGCTTGATTGGCCTGATTGTGCTGCTATTGGGAGTGTTTGCCCTTGGTCAGATGTCTGCCATGCGCAAGGAAGCCAATGATGTAGATCGGAACTGGCTGCCGAGCATTATCGCCCTGAGCGAGCTGAACCAGAACATCTTGCGCGTGAGGGTACTGACCTACCGCTTGGCGGTCGTGACCGACAGCGGACTGCTGCAGGAAACCCAGGCAAAGCTGGCTCAACTGCTCAACGATGTACGCACCCTGAATAACACCTTCGCCAAGTACCTGACCACGGCCGAAGAGCGAGCTGCCTACCAGCGCTTCAAGGCGGAGGAGTCACAGTACCTGCAGTACCAGGGCGAAGTCGCGCGGCTGGTGTCGCAGGGCCAGCGCGAGCAGGCATTGGTGACGCTCAACGGTAATATCAACCTGCATGCCGACGGTATGACCAAGGCGCTGGTCGAACTGATGGGGATCAATCGCGACGAGGCGGGTGAAGCTGCCAAGCGCGCCGAGTCGGCGTACGACAAGGCCTTCGACTGGGTGGTCATTACCATTATCGTTGCGGGCCTGTTGACTGCATTGCTGGCCACGCTGTTTACCCGCAGCATCGTCGCCCCTTTGGAGCTGGCGGTCCGCGCGGCGGAGTATGTGGCTGCGGGCGATCTGACCAAAACGATCGAAATCGACGGGCGCGATGAGCCCGCGCGGTTGCTGCAGGCCTTGAAACGCATGCAGGGCAGCCTGCGCGACACCATTCAGCGTATCGCCGACTCCTCGAATCAACTGGCATCCGCGGCCGAAGAACTGAACGCGGTGACCGAAGACTCCACCCGTGGCCTGCACGCCCAGAGCAATGAAATCGAGCAGGCCGCGACCGCGGTGAACGAAATGACCGTGGCGGTCGAGGAGGTGGCGCAGAACGCCGTGAGTACCTCTCAGGCGTCCGGCGAGTCCGACAAGACGGCCAGGCTCGGGCACCAGCAGGTGCTGCAAACCGTCGACTCGATCAGCCAATTGGCCGGCGATGTAACCCACACCGCCAGCCAGGTCGAACAACTGGCCGGCAAAGTCAGGGGCATCAGCCAGGTGCTGGATGTGATTCGATCGATTGCCGAGCAGACCAACCTGCTGGCGCTCAACGCGGCGATCGAGGCGGCCCGGGCGGGTGATGCCGGTCGCGGTTTCGCGGTGGTGGCCGACGAGGTGCGTGCCTTGGCCCATCGCACCCAGCAGTCGACCCAGGAGATCGAGCAGATGATCGGTGGCATTCAGCAGGGCACCGATCAGGCAGTCGACGCCATGCAGCAGAGCAATCAGCGCGCGCGCTCGACCCTGGAAGTCGCTCAGTCGGCTGGTGAGGCGCTGGATCGGATTACCTCGTCGATCGCCCAGATCAACGAGCGAAACCTGGTCATCGCCAGCGCCGCCGAAGAGCAGGCGCAGGTTGCGCGCGAAGTCGATCGCAACCTGGTGAACATTCGCGACCTGGCGCTGCAGACCTCCGCCGGTGCCAACCAGACCAGCGCGGCGAGCCAGGAGCTCTCGCGGCTCGCCGTCGACCTCAACGGCATGGTCGCACGCTTCACCGTATGAGGTGATGAGCCATGAAAAACGGCGCCCTAGGGCGCCGTTTTCAATTGCGAGCAAGCAAGCTGCTTACTTGCCGGTCCAGCGCTTGAGCACCAGAGTGGCGTTGGTGCCGCCGAAGCCGAAGCTGTTGCTCATGACGGTGTCGATCTTGGCGTTCTCCACGGTCTTGAGTTGAACCGGCAGGTCGGCGACCTCCGGATCCAGCTCCTCGATATTGGCCGAGCCGGCGATGAAGTTGCCTTCCATCATCAGCATGCAGTAGATCGCTTCCTGGACGCCAGCAGCACCCAGGGAGTGGCCGCTGAGGCTCTTGGTCGAGCTGATGGCTGGCGCCTTGTCGCCGAACACTTCGCGCACAGCGCGGCTTTCCGCGACGTCGCCGACCGGAGTCGAGGTGCCGTGGGTGTTCAGGTAGTCGATCGGCGTGTCGACGGTGGCCAGGGCCTGCTGCATGCAACGTACCGCGCCTTCACCACTCGGCGCGACCATGTCGTAGCCGTCGGAGGTGGCGCCGTAGCCGACGATTTCCGCGTAGATCTTGGCGCCGCGCTTGAGCGCATGCTCCAGCTCCTCGACCACCACCATGCCGCCGCCGCCGGCGATGACGAAACCGTCACGCTTGGCGTCGTAGGCGCGAGAGGCCTTCTCCGGGCTCTCGTTGTACTGGGTGGAGAGGGCGCCCATGGCGTCGAACAGGAAGCTCTGGCTCCAGTGCTCTTCTTCGCCGCCGCCGGCGAAGACCATGTCCTGCTTGCCCAACTGGATCTGCTCCATGGCGGTGCCGATGCAATGGGCGCTGGTGGCGCAGGCCGAGGAGATCGAGTAGTTCACGCCCTTGATCTTGAAGGGGGTCGCCAGGCAGGCGGAAACGGTGCTGCCCATGGTACGCGGCACGCGATACGGGCCGACGCGCTTGACGCCCTTTTCGCGCAGGATGTCCATGGCTTCCATCTGGTTGAAGGTGGAGGCACCGCCGGAGCCGGCGACCAGGCCGACGCGCGGGTCGGAAATTTCTTCGGCGCTGAGGCCCGCGTCGGCGATGGCCTGCTGCATCGACAGGTAGGCGAATGCGGCAGCGTCGCCCATGAAGCGGTAGACCTTGCGGTCGATCAGCTCTTCCAGGTTCAGGTCGACGGAGCCGGACACCTGGCTGCGCAGGCCCTTCTCGGCGTATTCCGGATTGAAACGAATACCGCCACGGCCTGCACGCAGGTTGGCGGAGACGGTTTCTTTGTCATTGCCCAGGCAGGAAACGATGCCCAGACCGGTAATCACGACGCGACGCATGGAGAGAATCCTTTAGAAACTGTCGGTAGAGGTGAACAGGCCGACGCGCAAGCCTTCGGCACTGTAGATCTCGCGGCCATCGACACTGACGCTGCCATCGGCGATGGCCAGGATCAGCGAGCGGGTGATGGTGCGTTTGATCTGAATGTTATAGGTGACCTTCTTGGCGGTCGGCAGGACCTGGCCGAAGAACTTCACTTCGCCCGAGCCGAGGGCGCGGCCACGGCCGGGGTTGCCCTGCCAGCCGAGGAAGAAGCCGACCAGCTGCCACATGGCGTCGAGGCCCAGGCAGCCCGGCATCACCGGGTCGCCTTCGAAATGGCAACCGAAGAACCACAGGTCCGGGGTGATATCGAGCTCGGCGACGATTTCGCCCTTGCCGTACTTACCGCCCGTGTCGCTGATGTGAGTGATGCGATCGATCATCAGCATGTTCGGCGCGGGCAGTTGCGCATTACCTGGGCCGAACAGTTCGCCGCGGCTGCAGCGCAACAGATCTTCCCGGGTGAAGGCGTTTTGTTTGGTCATGCGAGCTCCTCAATAATCCCCACGCGCCAAGGCTGGGCAAGTCGTCCTGGCTGGCGGCGCACCGGTGTGCGCCTGCCAGCAGCCTAGTCATAGACTGTTGCGATGTGCGGAAAGTCACAGCGCGTCGAGTACAGTTGTACTCTGCTCCTGACTCCTTGTCACAGACGCCTGGCCTGCGCGCCGGTGACCGGGAGCCAATTGCAGTTTAACAGCCCTGGCCCGAGGCCGAAGCCTGAGCGGGCAGCCAGCGCTGCAAAATTCGCTGCAGGTCGGCCCGTTTGAAGGGTTTTGCCAGGTAATCGTCCATGCCACAGTCGAGGCACGCATCCCGGTCGCCCTGCAGGGCGTTGGCGGTCAGGGCGATGATTGGCATGCTGCCGTGCCCGTCAAGCCGGCGAATCTGCCGAGTGGCTTCGTAGCCGTCCATGATCGGCAGGCGGCAGTCCATCAGGACCGCGGCGTAGCGTCGTTGTTCGACGCTGTGCACTGCCCGGGCGCCATCGCCGACCAGGTCGACCTCGTAGCCAAGGCTGCGCAGCATGGCTTCGATCACTGTCTGGTTGACCGGGTTGTCTTCGACCAGCAGCACTTTCTGCCCTTGGCCGTGTTGGTCCTCGAGCTGGGCCTTCGACGTACTGGGCCGGGACTCCAGCGAGAAGGGCAGTGGCACCTCCAGAATGAAGGTCGAGCCCTGGCCCTCACGGCTTTCCGCGCGCAGGATGCCGCCCATGCGTTCGGCCAGGGTGCGCGCGATCGGCAGGCCGAGCCCGGTGCCGCCATAGCGTCGGGAAATGGAGCTGTCGGCTTGCTGGAAGGCGTCGAACATCTGTTCCAGGCGTTCTGCCGAGATGCCGATGCCACTGTCGTGCACCGCGCAGCTGAACCAGAGCACCTGGTTGTCCAGGGCCTGCCAGCGGGTTTCCAGGCGCACGCTGCCTTGTTCGGTGAACTTCAACGCGTTGCCGATGAGGTTGACCAGGATCTGCCGGATGCGCGTCGGATCGCCCTGGACCTCGAGTTGCTCCAGTCCGTCCTGGGTATCCAGTTCGAGGCTCAGGCCGCGTTGCTGAGCGCCATGCTGGAACACCAGCGCCGAGCCCTGGATCAGTTCCAGCAGGTTGAAGGAAATGCACTCAAGCTCCAGGGCGCCGCGCTCGATGCGCGAGAAGTCGAGGATGTCGTTGATGACCTTGAGCAGGTGCTCGGTGGATTCGCTGGCCAGCGCCGCGTATTCCGCCTGTTCCCCCGTCAGCTCGGTGGTCTCCAGCAGCTGCAGCATGCCCAGCACGCCATTCATCGGAGTGCGCAGCTCATGGCTCATCATGGCCAGGAAGTCGGACTTGGCACGGTTGGCCAGCTCCGCCTCCTCGCGTGCCTTGACCAGCAGGGCCATGGCCTGTTCCTGTTCCTGGCTGGCGAGTTGCAGTTCGCCGGCCAGGTTGTTGATGTGCTGGGCCAGTACCCCCAGTTCGCCTGTCTCCAGTTCTGGCAGGCGGGTCTGATATTCGCCCGCCTGAATCGCCGTGACTGCCTTGCCCATGGCGCCCAGGGGCTTGGAAATGCGCCTCGCCAGTCGGCGCGCGAGAAGGAAGGTCAGCAGCAGGGCAAACAGCGCCAGGACCGCGGCCTTGAGCAGCAGCGCCTGCTGACGGTCGTTGAGCGCATCGCCCGACATGCCCACCACGACGTGGCCGAGCTGGTTGTCGGGCGAGGCAGCCGCGAGCCCGGGCGCCTGCTGCGGGGCGGTGTCAGCCAGGCCGGCCTGTTGTAGCCGAATCGGCGCCTGGAAGACCTCCACCCGGGCGCCGGATTGCTCCAGGCCGCTGGGTTGTTCCACATAGACCAGGATGTTGTCGTCGCGGTCGCGCACCTCGAGGAAACGCACATGCGGAGTGCTGAGGGTGGCTTGCAGCAGCGTGTCCAGTACCTGCAGATTGCCCGATGCCACGCCGTACTCACTGGCTGGCGCCAGCTGATTGGCGATCAGCTGGCCGGTGTGGTTGAGTTCCAGGCGCAGGTCCTGGAGGCGCTCGAACGTAAAAAAGCCGGTCAGTAGCAGGGTCAGCAATAACGCCGGACCCACGCTGATCAATTGTGTGCGGGTATGAATGTCCCAGCCGCGCCCCTTGCTCACGGGCTGTCTCCTTCAACCAATGAATGCTTCGGGCGGCAAGCTTCGGCGGCGCTTCTGGCCCGCGCGCCGTGCACCTGAGATTTCGTTGCCAGGCTGCCACTTGCCGATCCACACCAGACGCGCAGCCGGACGAGTCGGCTCGATCCGGCGCGCAGAACGGCGGAACCATGCGCCCGAGGGCAGGAAATGCTTGGGAATCGGGCTGCCACGCAACGGCCTTGTTCGCGTCGAAAGTGCGCATGTTAACCGAGCTGAACGCCTTTGCCAGTCGCCTGGTGCATGCCGGACGAGATTTTTGGGGCACGGCGCATTGACCGTAAAACGCGGCGAAAAGCTGGCCGGCCAACCTGTGCCCCGTATAATGCCTGCAGATTGCCACCCATGACCCACTACGGACTCGTTATGACTGAGCAGCACCCCATTGCCGTGCTCGGCGGCGGCAGCTTCGGCACCGCGCTGGCAAACCTGCTGGCGGAGAACGGTCGGCACGTCCTGCATTGGATGCGTGACCCGGAGCAGGTCGAGGCCATATTGGCCAACCGGGAGAACCCGCGTTACCTCAAAGGGGTCAAGATTCACCCCGAAGTGGAGCCCCTCTGCGACCTCGCCGCAGCGCTTGCCGCCTGTCAGCTGGTCTTCGTGGCGCTGCCCTCCAGCGCCTTGCGTCAGGCCTTGCAGCCGGTGGCCGAGCAACTGGCCGGCAAGCTGTTGATCAGCACCACCAAGGGCATCGAAGCTCGCAGCTTCAAATTGATGAGCCAGATTCTCGAAGAGATCGCCCCGCAGGCACGCATCGGCGTGCTGTCCGGGCCGAACCTGGCCAAGGAAGTGGCCGAGCACGCACTGACCGCGACGGTGATTGCCAGCGAGGACGAGGCGCTTTGCCAGCAGGTGCAGGCTGCCCTGCATGGCCGCACCTTCCGCGTCTACGCCAGCGGCGACCGCTTCGGCGTGGAGCTTGGCGGCGCCTTGAAGAATGTCTACGCGATCATGGCCGGCATGGCAGCGGCCCTGGGCATGGGCGAAAACACCAGGAGCATGCTGATCACCCGTGCATTGGCGGAAATGACCCGTTTCGCCGTGCACCTGGGGGCCAACCCGATGACTTTCCTTGGCCTGGCCGGGGTGGGCGACCTGATCGTGACCTGCTCCTCGCCGAAGAGCCGCAACTACCAGGTCGGTTTCGCCCTGGGCGAAGGCCTCAGCCTGGACGATGCGGTTGAGCGCCTCGGCGAGGTGGCCGAGGGCGTCAACACGATCAAGGTGCTCAAGGCCAAGGCCGAGGAGCTGCAGGTGTACATGCCGCTGGTTGCCGGTCTGCATGCCATCCTGTTCGAGGGGCGTACGCTGGGGCAGGTGATCGAGTTGCTGATGCTGGCCGAGCCGAAGACCGACGTCGATTTCATTTCCACCACGGGCTTCTAGGCCCGCATTTCTCAGGGAGATTGCCATGAGCGAAGAGAGTAAAGAGCTGGAGCGCGAGTCCATCCTGTTGCGGATCCTCTGGATGGTGTTGTTCACCATTGTCTGGCAACTGGCCGAACTGGTGCTCGGGGCCGTGGTCCTGCTGCAGCTGGGCTACCGGCTGTTCTACGGCGCGCCGAGTGCCAGCCTGCTCGGCTTCGGCGACAGCCTCAGCCAGTATCTGGCGCAGATCGGCCGCTTCGGCACCTTCAACAGCGATGACAAGCCGTGGCCGTTCTCCGATTGGCCGACCCCGCGCGCCCCGCAGGGTGAGGCGCCGCATTCGGTGCCGCCGGCGCCGCACCCGGTGCGCGACGAAGAACCGAAGCTGTGAGCGCGCCCCGATGAGGCTGTGGCTGCTGCGCCATGGCGAGGCCCAGCCCCAGGCCGTCAGCGATGCCGAGCGCGCCCTGACCGCCCGCGGCCGTGAGGAGGTCACCCAAGTGGCGGTGCAGTTGCAGGCGCGCCCGCTGACGATGATCCTCGTCAGCCCCTACGTACGCGCCCAGCAGACCGCCGCCCTGGTGGTCGAAGCGCTGGCGTTCGGCGGTCCCGTACAAACAGTGCCGTGGCTGACCCCCGATAGCGACCCTCGCGAGGTGCTGCGGCGCCTGGACAGGTACGAGAGCGGCGAACTGCTGCTGGTCAGCCATCAGCCGCTGGTCGGCGCACTGGCGGGGTTGATGATCCACGGTCATCGGCAGCAGCCGCTGGCCATGCACACCGCCAGCCTGGCCGAGCTGGACGGCGATCTGCTGGCTGCCGGGACCATGAGCCTGCTGGCGCTGGTGCACCCGCGGCACGGCTGAAGGCGCGCCGCGGCGATACATTTCTTAACTTGCGACTCCCGTTTTTGCGTGGAATAGTCCAACCAAGCAATTGCTTGGTTGGCTCCACAACAACAACGAAGGAGTGGCCCCATGGACGATGCGATCCGCTTGCCCCTCGCGCGGTTCTACCAGCGCGAGGCCCGTCATCCGCACAAGCCCTATCTGGTGCAGCCACTGCCGGGCGGCCGGCTGCAGGAGCTGAGCTGGGCGGAGGTGGGCGAGCAGGCGCGGCGGGCCGCCAGCTGGCTGCGCAGTCGCGAGCTCGCTCAAGGCAGTCGTATCGCCATCCTCTCGAAGAACTGCGCGCACTGGATCGTCTGCGACCTGGCGATCTGGATGGCCGGGCACGTCTCGGTGCCGCTCTATCCCAATCTCACCGCCGACTCGGTGCGCCAGGTGCTGGCGCATGCCGAGGCGGCGCTGCTGTTCGTGGGCAAGCTGGACGACTGGCCAGGCATGGCGCCGGGCGTGCCGGAGGGGCTGGTCACGGTAGCGCTGCCGCTGCACGCCGAAGGCGAGTTCGCCTACCAGTGGGATGACCTGCAGCGTTGCGCGCCGATCCGTGACGACCCGCAGCCGGCAAGCGATGGGCTCGCCACCATCATCTACACATCGGGCACCACCGGGGCGCCGAAGGGCGTGATGCACAGCTTCGGCAATCTCGGTTTCGCCGCCAGCCACGCGATCGAACTGTTCGCCGTCGGCGAGGCGGACCGGCTGCTGTCCTATCTGCCACTCAGTCATGTGGCCGAGCGCATGTTTGTCGAGCTGGCCTCTCTCTATGCCGGGCAGACGGTGTATTTCGCAGAGAGCCTGGATACCTTTCTCGTCGATATCCGGCGCGCCCGGCCCACGGTGATATTCGGTGTGCCGCGCATCTGGACCAAGTTGCAGATGGGGGTCTTCAACAGGACCTCGGCGAAACGGCTCGATCTGCTGCTGAAGCTGCCGCTGATCGGCCCCCTGGTCGGCCGCAAGGTGCGCGCGGGGCTCGGGCTGGATGCGGTGCGCTACGCGCTGTCCGGCGCCGCGCCGGTGCCCGAGGCCTTGCTCGCCTGGTACCAGCGCCTGGGGCTGGAGGTCCTGGAAGTCTATGGCATGACCGAAAACTGCGGCTATTCCCATGTCTGTCGCCCCGGCCGCTACCGCGCAGGCTGGATCGGCCAGAGCAACCCCGGTGTCGAGGTGCGCGTGGCCGCGGAGGGTGAAGTGCAGGTGCGCAGCGGCGCCACCATGCAAGGCTATTACAAGGAGCCGGAGAAAACCGCCGAGGTGCTGACCGCCGACGGTTTTCTGCGCACCGGCGACAAGGGCGAGCAGGACGGACACGGCAACCTGCGCCTGACCGGGCGGATCAAGGAGATCTTCAAGACCAGCAAGGGTAAGTACGTCGCCCCGGCGCCCATCGAGAACCGCCTGGCCGTGCACTCGCGTATCGAGCAGGTGTGCGTGGTGGGCGATGGCCTGCCCCAGCCTTTGGCCCTGTGCGTGCTCTCCGAGGCTGGCCGCCAGGAGGCGGCCAACGGCGCCAGGGGCACCCTGGAGCTCAGCCTCCTGGCGCTGCTCGAGGAGGTCAATGGCCGCCTCGACCAGCATGAGCGACTGCAGGGACTGGTGCTGGTCAAGGACGCCTGGTCCGTGGACAACGGCTTTCTCACGCCGACCTTGAAGATCAAGCGCGGAGCGGTCGAGGGCGCCTATGCGACGCAATTTGTCGAGTGGGGCGGGGGCGACGAGCGGGTAGTGTGGCAGCAGTGAGGCACACCCGGCAGGTAGCGCCGGAAGCGTCCGCAGGGTTCGTCCCGGGCGCGTTTCAGTTCCCTGTGGTGAACAATTGAGCACGCGTCGGCGCGGGGAGGGCGCTGTCGCCGCGTTCGGTGGCCGGCCTCCCTTGAAGTTTGACCGGAGTGTCGCCGTTCACTGGCTGATTTGTCGTTGCCGTCACCGCCGCGCTGCCGGACAATTTCCCCGTCTACCTGCAGAAGCCTGCCGCCATGCCCCAACCCGTATTCTTCGCCCATGCCAACGGTTTCCCTTCGGCCACCTACGGCAAGCTGTTCGCCGCCCTCGCGCCGGACTACGAGGTCCGGCACCTGGAGCAGCACGGTCATGACCCACGCTTCCCGGTCAATGACAACTGGAGCAACCTGGTAGACGAGCTGATCCATCACCTAGAGGCGAGCGGTTCGCCGGCCTGGGGCGTGGGCCATTCGCTCGGCGGGGTGCTGCATTACCACGCCGCGCTGCAGCGTCCGGACCTCTATCGCGGGGTGGTGATGCTCGATTCGCCGTTGCTGACTCGCGCCGACCAGGTCGTCATTCGCGCGGCCAAGCGCTTCGGCTTCATCGATCGCATCACCCCGGCCGGACGAACCCTGGGGCGCCGCGAAGAGTTCGCCGACCTCGACGAGGCGCGCGGCTACTTCGCCGGAAAATCGCTGTTTCGCCGCTTCGATCCGGAATGCCTGGATGCCTATGTGCGCCATGGCCTGCACGGCAACGGCGACAAGCTGCGCCTGCGCTTCGATCCAGCCACCGAGATCAGCATCTATCGCAGCGTGCCGCACACCAGTCCTGGGCGAGCGCAGCAGATGCAGGTACCGCTGGCCATGGTGCGCGGCCGTCACAGTCGCGTAGTGCTGCCGCATCACGCGCGGCAGGTGCGGCGGATGCCAAAGGGCGAGCAACTGACCCTGCCCGGCGGGCATATGTTTCCCCTGGAGCGCCCCCAGGAGACTGCAGCGTTGCTCAGATCACTGTTCGCACGCTGGGCCGGCGAGACTTGCCGGGAGCAGTCGGCATGAGCCCGGCATTCGAGGAAGTGCGCCTGCGCCTGCCGCATATCGAACTCGCCGCGCACCTGTACGGTCCCGCGGACGGTCTGCCGGTCATCGCCCTGCATGGCTGGTTGGACAACGCCGCCAGCTTTGCCCGCCTGGCGCCCAAACTGCCGGGGCTGCGCATCGTCGCCCTGGACTTCGCCGGGCACGGCCACTCCGACCATCGTCCCGCGGGCGCCAGCTACGCGATCTGGGACTACGTGCAGGATGTCCTGGAGGTCGCCGAGCAGTTCGGCTGGCAGCGCTTCTCGCTGCTCGGTCACTCCATGGGGGCGATCGTCTCGGTGCTGCTGGCCGGTGCATTGCCGGAGCGGGTCGAGCGTCTGGCCTTGATCGACGGTCTGATCCCCTACACGGGCGAGGCCGAGGATGCGCCCCAGCGTCTGGGTGAGGCGCTCAAGGCGCAGATGGCCCTGACCGGCAAGCGCAAGCCGGTCTATGCCGAGTTCTCCCGCGCGGTGGAGGCGCGCATGCGTGGGGTGGGCGCGGTCAGCCGCGAGGCCGCCGAGCTGCTGGCGCAACGCGGCTTGATGCCGGTGCCCGGTGGCTATACTTGGCGTACCGATAGCCGCCTGACCTTGCCCTCGCCGCTGCGCCTGACTCGTGCTCACGTCATGGCGTTCATCCAGCGCCTGCAGTGTCCGGTCAATCTGGTGCTGGCGGAGCAGGGCCTGTTGGCGGCACATCCGCAGCTCACCGAGTTGCTGGGCGACCGGCCCATCACCCTGAGCCGGTTGCCGGGTGGACATCACTTGCACCTGGATGACGAGGAGGGCGCAGCCCTCGTAGCAGACTGTTTCAAAGGATTCTTGCGCTCGCCTTGACTTGCCGAAGGCAACTGGGGAAAGGTGTGGCCGATTGCCATGGAGATTCGCATGATCGACCTTTACACCGCAGCCACCCCCAATGGCCACAAAGTGTCCATCGCCCTGGAGGAGCTGCAGCTGCCCTACAGTGTGTACACACTGAGTTTCGACAAGCGCGAACAGAAAGCCCCCGAGTTTCTCAAGATCAACCCCAATGGCCGCATTCCGGCCATCGTCGACCGTGGCAATGACGATTTCGCCGTATTCGAGTCCGGGGCGATCCTCGTCTACCTGGCCGAGCGCAGCGGTCAGCTCCTGCCCCAGGAAGCCAAGGGACGCTCCATCGTGCTGCAGTGGCTGATGTTCCAGATGGGCGGCATCGGCCCGATGCAAGGCCAGGCGAACGTGTTCTTCCGTTATTTCCCAGAGAAGCTGCAAGGCGCCATCGACCGCTACCAGCACGAGACCCGGCGACTCTACGAGGTGCTCGATGGCCGCCTGGGCGAGGTCGAGTTCTTGGCCGGCGACTACAGCATCGCCGACATCGCCAGCTTTCCCTGGGTGCGTAGCCATGAGTGGTCGGGGGTATCGGTCGAAGGCCTGCCCCACCTGCAGCGCTGGCTCACGGCGCTGGAAAACCGGCCGGCGGTGCAGCGCGGCCTGCTGGTGCCGCGCCGCGACCTCGATGAGGCCGCCACCGTGAAATCCGCCCAGTCGATGCTGATCCGATGAGGGCGGCCATGCGCAGTCTCAGTCTGCTCGCCGCGCTCCTGGTCAGTACGCCGGCTTGGGCGGCAGATCCGCCCGGCAGTCGTGATCTGGAGGTCCTGCCGCGCTTTCCCGGTGCGCGGATCGTCGCCTTCGCCGAGGCCGGCGAGGAGGAGCGGGTCTACCCGCAAGGTGCCATCCGCCGCATCAGCGGCAAGTTGCGCTACGAGCAGGAGGTGCAGGCCAAGGGCCAGCTCACCTCGGTGACCTACGAGCTGCCCCGCACCCATAGCGCCGACGAGGTGTTCGCCGCCGCCCGTGAAGCCCTGCAGGCCCAGGATGCCGAACTGCTCTACTGGTGTCAGGGACGCGAGTGCGGTGCGAGCAACCTCTGGGCCAATGCGGTGTTCGGTCGCGCCAAGCTGTATGGTTCCGACGATCAGCAGGCCTATGTGCTGATGCGCCTGGCTGAACCGCGCCAGGACAGTCTTGTCGCGCTCTACAGCATCACCCGGGGCAATCGGCGTGCCTACCTGCACGCCGAGTTGCTGAGCGCGGATGCCGGTCTGGCCGAGGTGCTGCCAACCCCCGCCACCCTGTTGCGTCAGTTGCGCAGCAGCGGCGAGCTGCGCCTGCCGCGGCAGGCCGAGCCGAGTCCGGCCTGGTCCCGCCTGCTGGCGCGCAGCCTCAACCTCGACAGCACCTTGCGGGTCAGCCTGAGTGGCGCCCAGGCCGAAGCCTGGCGCGAGGCCCTGGTCGAGCAGCGGGTGCGCGCGGCGCGCCTGGAACTCGGCGACGGCGAGGTGCCCGGGCTGCGCATCACCGTGCTGCGCTAAGGCGCAGGCTTGAGAGCGCCGGCTTGCCGGCGCCCGAGCCGGCCGGCATGCTCTTACCTTTAGCCGTCCTGCGCTGCCTAGTCCCGCGTCGGGCGGCGTCCTTCGATTGCTGCGGAGCCTCGCGAATGCTCAATAACGACCGCCTGCTGGTGCAGATCCTGCTGCTGGGGCTTCTCGGCGCCAGCCTGTGGGTGCTCGCCCCGTTCTGGTCGGCGCTGTTCTGGGCGGCGGTGCTGGCCTTTGCCAGTTGGCCGCTGATGCGCCTGTTGACCCACTGGCTGAAAGGCCGGCAGGCCGCTGCGGCCGGCTTGCTGACGCTCGGCTGGGTGGTCCTGGTGGCCGTGCCGCTGATATTGCTGGGTTTCAACCTGGCCGACCACGTGCGTGACGCCACCGCCCTGATCAAGGGGCTGCAGGTCGAAGGCCTGCCGCCGCCGCCCGGCTGGCTGGGCGGCCTGCCGCTGGTGGGGGAGGCGCTGCTGTCGGCCTGGCAGACCGTCGATCAGCAGGGCTCGGCGTTCTTCGCCACCCTGCGGCCTTACCTCGGTCAGGTCGGCAACTGGCTGCTGGCACGCAGCGCGCAGATCGGCGCTGGCGTGCTGGAGCTGGCCCTGAGCCTGCTGCTGGTGTTCTTCTTCTACCGCGATGGTCCGCGCCTGGCGGCCTTCGTCCACAGCCTACTCGACCGCCTGATCGGGGTGCGCGCGGATCACTATTTGGAACTGGTCGCCGGAACGGTGCAGCGGGTGGTCAACGGGGTAATCGGCACCGCCGCCGCCCAGAGCCTGCTGGCGATGATCGGCTTCTATATCGCCGGCGTGCCCGGGGCGCTGCTGCTGGGCATCGTCACCTTCGTCCTCAGCCTGATCCCGATGGGCCCGCCACTGGTCTGGGTGCCCGCAACGGCCTGGCTGGCCAGCCAGGGCGACTATGGTTTCGCGATATTCCTCGGCATCTGGGGCTTCTTCGTGATCAGCGGCGTGGACAATATCCTCAAACCCTACCTGATCAGCCGCGGCGGCAATCTGCCGCTGGTGGTGGTGCTGCTGGGCGTGTTCGGCGGCATCCTGGCCTTCGGCTTCATGGGCCTGTTTCTCGGCCCGACGGTGCTGGCGGTGGCCTACAGCCTGCTCAGCGACTGGGTGGCGAACAAGGCGCCGCCGCCTGGCGAGGGGCCGCCGGCCGGTCTCAACCTCTAGCGCCAGTGCATGGCACGCGGCGCATCCGTTTGACGGTGCGCCGCGCCTTCAGTTGTCGCCGCGTTCGTACTTGTCCAGCGCCTCGCGGGCGATCATCTGCCCGAGCATGACCAGCTCCGGGGCCTTGTAGAACTCGAAGAAGCGGCAGGCGCGGCGTGGCACGTTGATCAGGATGTCCGGCGGGTAGCCGGCGATCTTGTACTGCGCCAGGGAGGTCTGCATCACCTCGAAACTCTGGTTGATCAACTCCAGCAGGGATGCCGGTCCGCTCATGTCGGCGACCCGCGAGCCGCTGGCGGACTTGGTCGCGGCGGCGCTTTCCGGCTCTTCGGCGGGTTTCTGGAGCGCGTCCGGACTGACGGCCGCGGCGCTCTGCGGGTCGTCCAGGAGCAGCAGCTCATCGCCGTCCTCGCCATCCTTGCGGCGGAAGGAGGGCAGGCGTGAACCCAGCGAGGTCATCATCTGGTCGAAGCGGCCCTTGAGCGCCAGTGGCCGTTCGATGACCGGCAGTTCGTAGTGCTTCTGGTTGGTCGAGTTGAGGTTGACCGCGACGATCAGGTCGCAATGGCTGGACACCACCGGCACGATCGGCAGCGGGTTGAGCAGGCCGCCGTCGACCAGCATGCGCTTGCCCTGGACCACCGGAGTGAAGAGGCTGGGAATCGCCGCCGAGGCACGCATCGCCTGGTGCAGGCAGCCCTCCTGGAACCAGATCTCCTGCTGATTGGTCAGATCAGTGGCCACCGCGGTGAAGGGGATCGGCAATTCCTCGATATTGATCTCGCCGACGATATCCCGGATCTGGCCGAAGACCCTTTCGCCGCGAATCGCGCCGAGGCGGAAGCTGACATCGAGCAGGCGCAGCACGTCCAGGTAGTCAAGGCTCTGGGTCCATTCGCGATATTCCTTGAGCTTGCCGGCCGCGTAGATGCCGCCGACCACGGCGCCCATGGAGCAGCCGGCGATACAGGCGATCTCGTAGCCGCGCGCTTCCAGTTCCTCGATCACCCCGATGTGCGCGTATCCCCGCGCACCACCGGCCCCCAACACCAGCGCTACTCGCTTAGTCATCTCGCTCCCCCCCGTAACGCTTTGTTTTATCAACATACTCGCGCCAATCGTCGCCGCCAAGGTGGCATTTGCTAGAATGCCGCCGCCTGTCGACCCGATTAGTGAGATGTGATGAGCGCGCCCATTCGTTTGACCCAGTACAGCCACGGTGCCGGCTGCGGCTGCAAGATTTCCCCCAAGGTCCTGGAAGTGATACTCGCCGGCAGCGGCGCGCAGAACCTCGATCCGCGCCTCTGGGTCGGCAATGCCTCGCGTGACGATGCCGCGGTGTACGCCATCGACGAGGAGCGTGGCGTGGTCTCCACCACCGACTTCTTCATGCCGATCGTCGACGACCCCTATGATTTCGGCCGGATCGCCGCGACCAACGCGATCAGCGACATCTATGCCATGGGCGGCGACCCGCTGATGGCCATCGCCATCCTCGGCTGGCCGGTCAACGTGCTGGCCCCGGAAGTGGCCCGCGAGGTGATCCGTGGCGGTCGCGCGGTGTGCGACGAGGCGGGCATCCCCCTGGCAGGCGGCCATTCGATCGATGCGCCGGAGCCGATCTTCGGCCTGGCGGTCACCGGCCTGGTGCAGAAAGCGCACATGAAGCGCAACGACACCGCCAGCGCCGGCTGCAAGCTGTACCTGAGCAAGCCACTGGGCATCGGCATCCTCACCACGGCGGAGAAGAAGGCCAAGCTGCGCGTCGAGGACGTCGGCCTGGCGCGCGACTGGATGTGCACCCTGAACAAGCCAGGCAGCCGGTTCGGCAAGCTCGCCGGCGTCAGCGCCATGACCGACGTCACCGGCTTTGGCCTGCTCGGCCACCTGGTCGAGATGGCCGACGGCAGTGGCCTGACCGCGCGCATCGAGTTCGCCAAGGTGCCGCGCCTGGAAGGCGTCGACTACTACCTGGAGCAAGGCTGCGTGCCCGGCGGCACCCTGCGCAACTTCGACAGCTACGGCGACAAGATCGCGCCGCTGGCCGAGCCGCACAAGCTGCTGCTGTGCGACCCGCAGACCAGTGGCGGCCTGCTGATCGCGGTAACGCCCGAGGGCGAGGCAGAGTTTCGCGCGGTCGCCGCGGAGCTGGGCCTGGCGCTGGAGCCGATCGGCGAGTTGCTCGAGCGCCAGCAGCACGCGGTCGAGGTGCGGTGATGCGCGACAATACCAGCGACTATCGCCAGCTGTTTCTCGATGGGGCGCCGATGATGGACGCCCGGGCGCCGGTGGAGTTCGCCAAGGGCGCGTTCCCCAGGGTGGTCAATCTGCCGCTGATGGACGATATCGAGCGGCAGAAGGTCGGTACCTGCTACAAGCAGCAGGGCCAGGAGGCGGCCATCGAACTGGGCCACCAGCTGGTCAGCGGCCCGCTCAAGGCCGAGCGCGTCGCCGCCTGGGTGGCCTTCGCCACGGCCCATCCGAACGGCTACCTGTACTGCTTTCGTGGCGGCCTGCGCTCGCAGATCGTTCAGCAATGGCTCAAGAGCGAGGCGGGCATCGACTATCCGCGGGTAATCGGCGGCTACAAGGCGATGCGCAGTTTTCTCATCGAGACCACCGAACAGGCGCTTGCCGAGTGCCAGTTCATCCTGGTCGGCGGCATGACCGGCACCGGCAAGACCGAGGTGATCGCCCAGCTGGACAACAGCCTCGACCTGGAAGGCCACGCCAATCACCGTGGTTCCAGCTTCGGCAAGCGCGCCACGGGGCAGCCGGGGCAGATCGATTTCGAGAATGCCCTGGCCATCGACATTTTGAGGAAGCGCGCGGCGGGCCGGCAGCAGTTCGTCCTCGAGGACGAGGGACGGCTGATCGGCCGCTGTTCGCTGCCGCTGGAGCTGTACCAGGGCATGCAGGACTTTCCGCTGGTGTGGCTGGAGGACAGCCTGGCCGGGCGCACCGAACGCATCCTCAAGGACTATGTGACCGACCTGTGCGCCGAGTTCGTCGCCCAGTGTGGCCCTGAGGCCGGCTTCAAGGCCTTCGCCGAGCGCCTGCAGCAGAGCCTGGCGAATATCCTCAAGCGCCTGGGCGGCGAGCGTTACCAGCGTCTGGCGGCGATCATGGACCAGGCCCTGCTGGAGCAGCAGCGCAGTGGCGCGGTCGACCTTCACCGCGACTGGATCGAGGCGCTGCTGGTGGAATACTACGACCCGATGTATGCCTACCAGCGTGAAAACAAGGCCGGGCGCATCGAGTTCGTCGGCGAGCAGGCGGCGGTGCTGGAGTATCTGCGGCAACGGGCCAATCCGTAGGGCAGGGCACTTTTGTCGCAGCTTGCCGTCATAATCGAGTCAATTGCGTCGTGATCGTTTTCGTCTAAGGGAGTCTGCGAAATGAAAGCCTGGATCTGTTTACCGATGATTGCCCTGGTACTGGCCGGTTGCGCCGGCAAGACCGCCTATCGCGACAGCTGCGCCAGTCAGCTGGATGCCGCCTGGCGCGAACTGGACCTGGCCAAGGCCGAAGGCTTTGCCGGGACCGTCAGTTACTCCAAGGCCCTGTCGCTGCTGACCGCGGCCAAGACCCAGCAGCAGTTCGAGGCCTATGAGGGCTGCACCAGCAAGTCCGAGCGGGCGCGCTTCTATATCCGCGAGTCGCGGGCGGGTCGCTGATGCTCATCGATTTCGCCGACCTGACACCGCTGGAGGCCTATCGCTGGCTGGCCACAACCGTGACGCCACGACCGATCGCCTGGGTCTCTAGCCTGTCCGCCGAGGGCGTCAGCAACCTGGCCCCCTTCAGTTTCTTCCAGGTGATCAGCGACCAGCCGCCGACCCTGATGGTCAACGTCGGCAGTCGTGACGACGGCAGCCTGAAGGACACCCTGCGCAACGTGCAGGCCACCGGCGAGCTGGTCATCCAGCTGGTGTCCTTCGCCCAGGCCGAGGCGATGAACGCCAGCGCGGCGATGCTGGCCCACGGGGTTAGCGAGTTCGAGCATTGCGGCATCGCCAGCGAGCCTTCGCTGAAGGTCAGGCCGCCGCGGGTGGCCGGCGCGGTGGTGACCTTCGAATGCGCCCTGGCCGAGGTCATGCCGTATCCGCGCGAGCGGCCCAACTGCCACCTGATCTTCGCCCGGGTGTTGCTGGCGCACGTCGATGACGCCGTGCTCAACAGCCAGGGGCGGGTGGAGGCGAGCAAGCTGGACCTGGTTGGCCGCCTCGGCGGCGCGTCCTACACCCGCACGCGCGAGCTGTTCGAGCTGCAGCGCCCTTCCTGAACGGTTGCATCGGCTCAGTTGGCGAGCCGGCGCAGCAGCTTCTTTTCCAGTTCGACCAACCCGCAGACCAGCATCGCCACCAGCAGGCAGGCGACCCAGGCCAGCGGCGGCAGCGCCGCAGTGGCGAACAGCTGCTGCAGGCCGGACCAGTAGGTGAAGGCCAGCTGCAGGCCGATCAGCAGCAGCACCATGCTCCAGATCATCGGGTTGTCTCGCAGGCCGAAGCGTGGCGGACCCAGCAATCGGCGGCTGCTGAACAGATAGCCGATCTCGCAGGCCACCAGGCCGTTGACCGCCAGGGTACGGCTGGCCTCGAGGCCCAGCCCCAGCTGCCCGGCGCTGAAGAACAGGCCCAGGCAGGCGAAAGTCATCAACAGGGCGATGAACAGTACCCGCCAGAGCAGCCGACGACTCAGCAGGGGCGCGCGCGGGTCCCGCGGCGCACGCCGCATCAGGTCCTCCTCGGCCGGCTCGAAGGCCAGCGCCAGGGCCAGGGTGACGGCGGTGATCATGTTGACCCAGAGGATCTGCAAGGGCGTGATGGGCAGGGTCAGGCCCATGGCGATGGCGCTGAGCAGCACCAGGGCCTCGCCGCCATTGGTGGGCAGGATGAACAGGATGGTCTTCTTCAGGTTGTCGTAAACGGTGCGACCTTCCTCGATGGCGTGGGTGATGGTGGCGAAGTTGTCATCGGCCAGCACCATCTGCGCGGCTTCCTTGGCCGCCTCGGTGCCCTTGATGCCCATGGCCACGCCGATATCGGCGCGCTTGAGCGCGGGCGCGTCATTGACCCCGTCGCCGGTCATCGCCACCCGCGCCCCACCGGCTTGCAGACGCTGCACCAGGCGCAGCTTGTGTGCCGGGCTGGTACGGGCGAATACCGTGGTCTGCGCCAGTCGTGCGTCCAGTTCGGCATCGCTCATGCGATCGAGTTCGGCACCGGTCAGCGGGGCGCCGCCGCCCAGGCCGAGTTTCTCGGCGATGGCGCGGGCGGTGCCGGCATGGTCACCGGTGATCATCTTCACCGCGATGCCGGCGCGCCGGCATTCGGCGACGGCATCGATGGCCTCCTCGCGGGGCGGATCGAGCATGCCGACCAGGCCCAGCAGGATGAAATCGCCTTCCAGGTCCGCATAGGTCAGTTCCTGCTGCGGGCCCGCCAGGGTGCGCAGGGCCAGGCCAAGCATGCGCAGCCCTTCGCCTGCGCCTTGTTCGAGTACCGCGTGCCAGTGGCGCAGGTCCAGGGGCTGGTCGCGACCCTCGTGCCACTGTCGGTTGCACACTTCCAGCAGGCGTTCCGGCGCTCCCACCAGGTAGATCAGCCCGTGCCCGCCATGGTCATGGTGCAGGCTGGCGGTGCAGCGTCGCTCGCTGTTGAAGGGGATCATGTCGGCCCGCGGCAGGTTGCCCAGTTCCTCGTCACGCTGCAGGCCCAGCTTGCCGGCCAGGGTCAGCAAGGCCGCCTCGGTCGGGTCGCCGCTGATCTGCCAGCTGTGCTCGCGCAGAGCGAGGCTGGCGTCATTGGCCAGCAGGCCGGCGCGCGCCAGCTCGCGCAGGTCGGCGCTATCCGCTGCCTGGCCGTTGCCGTCGACCCGGACGCTACCCTCGGGGGCGTAGCCGAGGCCGCCGACGCGGTAATGGTGGCTGCTGGTGAATACCTGCTGCACGGTCATTTCGTTGCGGGTCAGGGTGCCGGTCTTGTCCGAGCAGATCACGCTCACCGAGCCGAGACTCTCCACCGCCGGCAGGTGGCGAATGATGGCCTGGCGTCCGGCCATGCGTCGCATGCCGAGGGCCAGGATGATCGTCAGCACCGCGGGCAGGCCCTCCGGGATGGCCGCCACCGCCAGGCCGACCGCGGCCATCAGCATGTCTCTGGGGCTGTAGCCGTGCAGTTGTACGCCGAAGGCGAAGGTGACGAGCGCCAGCAGGAGGATGAGCAGGGTCAGGTGCCGGGCGAAGCGCGCCATGTCGGCCAGCAAGGGCGTCTGCAGCCTGATGACCGCGCCGAGCATGCGGCTGATCTTGCCCAGTTCGGTGTGCCCGGCGGTCGCCACCACCACGCCGCAGCCGTTGCCGGCGATGACCAGCGTGCCGGAATAGGCCATGCAGCGCCTGTCGCCCAGGCTGGCGTCTGGCTCGACCGCTTCGATCTGCTTGTTCGTCGGCACGGATTCACCGGTCAGCGCCGCTTCATCGATGCGCAGGTCGCGCGCCGCCAGCAGGCGCAAGTCGGCCGGCACGCGGTCGCCCGCCTCCAGCAGCACCAGATCGCCGGCGACCAGTTGCGCCGCCGGCAGCTGTTGCACCACCCCGTCTCGGCGCACGCGGCTCTGCAGGCTGACAAGCGCGGAAATCGCCCGCATGGCCTGCTGCGCCTTGCCTTCCTGGATGAAGCCGACGATGGCGTTGATCAGCACCACGGCGAAGATCACCGCGCTGTCGAGCCACTCGCCGATCACCAGGGTCAGCAGCGAGGCCAGCAGCAGCACGTAGATCAGCAGGTTGTGGAACTGCAGCGCCAGGCGCTTCAGCGGCCCGTCCAGGGCCGGCTCGGGCAGGCTGTTGGGGCCATTGGCGTCCAGCCGCCGCTGCGCCTCGGCGGCGCCGAGCCCGCCGTCGCCGACCTCCAGTTGTTGCAGACTGTACTCTGTCGGGCGTGCGTGCCAGTCCCGGTCGCGCGATGGCGTCATGACTATCTCCTGATGGTGCCCTTAAGCCTAGGCCGTCGTGCGACGGCAAGCCTTGGCCTGGATCAAGGCCCGCCGCATTCCGCGCACTCCGTCGTATCTTCGGTGGCCTGCCGACGGGCGCCGCGTCAATCGAACAGCGGTACGCAAAGCGACCTGGACATAACAAAAGCGACCGGGGTTGAAGAGCACTGCTTGTTGTCGCTAATGCTTTGCTCCTATGTTGCCGACACAGAGCCAAACGACCCGAGATCGTGAAACCGTCATCCTGTTGGAAAGAAGGGGAAAACTATGTGGACTGCCCTGCAGCGGCGCGTTGCCAGTCTGAGCACGGCGAAGAAACTGGCCCTGGGCTTCGGCGTGGTGCTCTCGCTCACCCTGTTGGTCGCGGCGACCGGGTTCTCCGCGCTGCGCGATGTCTCGATGCGCTCGGATCTGCTCGAGCGCATGAGCACCATCGGCACCGAGGTGCAGCGCATGCGTCGCAGCGAACAGCAATTTGCCCTGACCGGCGATGTGCAGCACGCCACGCGCCTGCATGAGCAGGCCCAGGCGATCCTCGCCAGCAGTACGGCCCTGCAGCCCGAGCTGCCGGTGGAGGAGCGCCAGCTGCTGGCAGAGGCCGACGGCGCCATCGGCGAGTACGAGGCGGCCTTCAAGCGCTATGTCGAACTCACTGACAACATGCGCCTGTCCCTCGACGGCGCCAATTGGCTGGTGGTCAGCGCAGCCAACAGCCTGGACCTGCTCAAGGACGGCCTGGCCGAGGACGGTATCGACCTGCTCAAGAGCAGCCAGGGTCTGGAGGGCGACGAGTCGGTGGTGCAGGCCGGGCAGATCAGCAAGATTCACCAGCTGCTGCTGCAGGCACTCGACCAGGCGCGGGTGCGCCTGGAAGAAAGCCGCAGCTCCGGCGAGGCGGCGCAGACCGCCATCCAGGAGGCCCTGGATGCGCAAAACCTGGCCGGCGAGCTGCGCGACGCCATGGCCGATCCGGGCTACGCGGCGGTGCTGGCCGAGGTCATCGGCAACGTCAATTCCTTCAATGACCGGCTCAAGGAGTACACCCGCCATCTGCAGGCGCAGAAGCAGGAGTATGCGCGCCTGGTGGAGCAGGCCGAGCGCATCCTCGCGCTGGTCGATCAGGCCCATGACCATCAGAAGGAAGGCATGCAGACGCAGTTGCAGGCCAGCACTTGGCTGATCTTCGTGGCGGCCGCGGCGGCGCTGCTGATCGGCCTGGTGGCGACCTTCGTCATCAGCCTGTTGATCGTCCGCCCGCTCAAGCAGGTGATACTGCAGGCCCAGCAGATCGCCGGGGGCGATCTGCGCGCGCGCATCGAGGTGACCCGCAGCGACGAGGTCGGCCAGCTGCTCGGCGCCATGCAGGGCATGTCGAACAACCTGCGCGAGATGGTCGGCCGGCTGCAGGACGGGGTGACGCAGATTTCCACTTCGGCCCAGTCGCTGTCGGCGAGCACCGAGCAGACCCGCCGCGGGGTGAATGGGCAGAAGGAAGAAACCGACCAGGTGGCCACCGCCATGAGCGAGATGACCGCCACGGTGCATGAGGTGGCGCGCAATGCCGAGGCCGCCGCGGCGTCCACTGCCCAGGCCGACACCCGGGTCAATAGCGGGGTCCAGGTGGTGCACCAGACCCTGAAGCGCATCGAGGAGCTGGCCGCGGCGATGAACACCACCACCCAGAGCATCGAGCGCCTCAGCCAGGACACCCAGAGCATCGACTCGATGCTGGACGTGATCAAGAGCGTCGCCGAGCAGACCAACCTGCTCGCCCTCAACGCCGCCATCGAGGCCGCACGCGCCGGCGAGCAGGGGCGTGGCTTCGCCGTGGTGGCCGACGAGGTGCGCGCCCTGGCGCGGCGTACCCAGGAGTCGACCACGGAGATCGAAGGGCTGATCGCCACCCTGCGCGAAGGCACCCGGCGCACCGTCACGGACATGCGCCAGAGCGGCGCGCTGGTCGAGCAGGTGGTGCAGGACGCCAACCAGACCGAGGGGGCATTGGCCGCGATCGCCGAAGCGGTGACGCAGATCTTCGAGATGAACCAGCAGATCGCCGCGGCGGCCGAGGAGCAGACCGCGGTGGCCGAGGAGATCAATCGCAGCGTCACCTCCATTCGCGATATCGCCGACCAGTCCGCCGCGGCCATGGACGAGTCGGCCAACTCGAGCATCCAGCTGGCCGAACTGGGGCTTGAACTGCAGGGCATGGCGGGGCACTTCCGCCTGTAACGAGGCGCGATTCGCGCACAGTTTGGTGAGCAAAGGTTACAAGGCGCTTTGCCCAGGACGCGCCGGCCAGTAGCATCGAAGCACTTGCCTGGGGAGTGATGGATGCGTACGAAACTGGATGCCTGCCTGCACGCGGTGAATCAGGTGGTATTGGGCAAGGAGACCCAGGTGCGCCTGGCGCTGGCCTGCCTGCTGGCTCGCGGCCACCTGCTGATCGAAGACCTGCCGGGGATGGGCAAGACCACCCTCAGCCATGCCCTGGCCAAGGTGTTGGGCCTGAGCTTCCAGCGCATCCAGTTCACCTCGGACCTGCTGCCCGGCGACATCCTCGGCACCTCGGTGTTCGACCGCGACACCGGGCAGTTCGTCTTCCATCCCGGGCCGATCTTTGCCGAACTGCTGCTCGCGGACGAAATCAACCGCGCCACGCCGAAGAGCCAGAGCGCCCTGCTGGAAGCCATGGAGGAGGGCCAGGTGACCATCGAGGGCGCCACGCGGCCATTGCCCGAGCCCTTCTTCGTGATTGCCACGCAGAACCCGGTGAGCCAGGGCGGCACCTTCGCCCTGCCGGAGTCCCAGCTCGACCGCTTCCTCATGCGCCTGTCCCTCGGTTACCCGGCCAAGGCCGCCGAGAAGGTCCTGCTCCTGGGCGATCCACGGCGCGCGCTGTTGCCGCGCCTGCAGCCGTTGCTCGATCACGCCGGCCTGTCGGCGATCCAGGCCGAGGTGCCGAACGTGCGGGCCAGCGATGCCCTGGTCGATTACGTGTTGCGCCTGGTCGAGGCCACCCGCAGCCAGCCGCAGTTCGCCTGGGGGCTGTCGCCACGCGCCAGCCTGGCCCTGCTGGCGGCGGCCCGCGCCTGGGCCCTGCTGGTTGGCCGTGACTATGTGATCCCCGAGGACGTGCAGGCGGTGTTGCCCTCGGTGGTGGGGCACCGCCTGCGCGAGCGCGCCGACCCGACCGGGCACGGCGGAGGTGCCCTGGTGCAGTGGCTGCTACGTGAGGTGCCGGCACTTTGATCGGGCTGTTCAAGCCCTACTGGAGCCGCTGGCTGGCGCGGCGCATCCCCGCGGCCAGCAGCGTCATGCTCGATCAGCAGAAGATCTTCATCCTGCCGACCCGTATCGGTGTCACCTACGTGCTGGTCCTGGTGTTGATGCTGCTGGCGGCGATCAACTACCAGAACAGCCTGGCCTATGGTCTGACCTTCCTGCTCGCGGCGGTGTTCTTCGTCGCCATCCTGCATACCTACCGCAACCTCGCCGGGCTGCTCGTCAACGCCGGCGGGGCCGCCGCGGTATTCGTCGGCGAGCAGGCGGGCTTTCGCGTGCGCCTGGAGAGCCGGCGCCGGGCGCACCAGGCCATCGGCCTGGGCTGGGACAAGCACGACCTGCAACTGCTCGACGTGCCGGCCCAGGGCAGCAGCGAATGCGAGCTGAGCCTGGCGACGCAGCGGCGCGGCTGGCTGCGGCCTGAGCGCCTGCGAGTCGAGAGCCGTTTCCCGCTGGGCATCCTGGTGGCCTGGAGCTGGCTCGACCTGGACCAGGCGTCGCTGGTGTACCCGCGCCCGTTGCAAGGCGAGCTGCCGCTCTCGCCCGACGGCGCCGACGAGCAGCAGGAACAGGGCCGGCACGCGCAGGGCTATGGCTGCGACGATTTTCAGGGGCTGAAGGACTATCAGCCCGGCGATTCCAAGCAGCGCCTGCACTGGAAGGCCTATTCGCGCGGCCTGGGCCTGCTGGTCAAGGATTTCTCGACCCTGAGCGGGCGTGACCCGCAGCTCGATTTCCAGGCCCTGGACGGGGACGTCGAGTCGCGCCTGTCGTTGCTCTGCCATTGGGTGCTGGAGCTGTCCGCTCGGCAGCAACCCTTTGCCCTGCGCCTGCCGGGCCTGGCCCTTGCTCCCGACAGCGGCGAGCCCCATCGCGAGGCCTGCCTGCGGGCCCTGGCGCTGTTCGGAGCGCCGCGGTGAGCCCGCAACCGGCCATCCCGCGCGTCAGCCTGAGCTGGCTGCTGGTCGCCCAGGTGTTGGTGATCGTGCCGCACCTGGGCCATCTGCCGCTGTGGGTCAGCGTTCTGTGGCTCGGCTGTGCCGCCTGGCGCATCCAGATCTTCCGCATGCGCGCGGGGTATCCCAACGCCTGGGTCAAGGCACTGCTGATGCTGCTGGTGGCCGCCGGCGTGTGGTTCTCCCGGGGCAGCCTGGTCGGCCTGGACGCCGCGGTGGTACTGCTGATTGCCGCCTTCATCCTCAAGCTGCTGGAGATGCGCACGCGGCGCGACACCCTGGTGCTGATCTTCCTCGGCTTCTTCACCGTGGTCACCGCCTACCTGTTCGATGACGGCATGCTCGCCGCGCTGTTCAGCCTGCTGCCGGTCACCGCCTTGCTCGCCGCCCTGATCGGCTTGCAGCAGAGCGCCCTGGCCACCCAACCCTGGCCGACCGCCCGGCTGGCGGCGAGCCTGCTGCTGCAGGCGCTGCCGCTGATGCTGCTGCTGTTCATCTTCTTCCCCAGGCTGGGGCCGCTATGGTCCCTGCCGATGCCTAGCGACAAGAGCGTCAGCGGACTGTCCGACAGCATGGCGCCGGCGGATATCGCCGAGCTGAGCCGATCGGGCGCGCTGGCCTTTCGCGCCAGCTTCGAGGGCGAGGTGCCGCCACGCAGTCAGCTGTACTGGCGTGCGCTGACCTTCGAACGCTTCGACGGCCGCCGCTGGTCGCAGTCCGCTGCGCTGCCGCCCGCTGCACCGGCATGGGAGAAACGCGGCGAGCCACTGCGCTACGAGATCGTCATGCAACCCAGCGCCCAGCCCTGGCTGTTCGCCCTGGATGTCGCCGAGACCACCTTGCAGGATACGCGGCAGCTGGCCGACTTCCGCCTGCAACGCCAGCAACCGGTCGAGCGCAGCCTGCTGTACAGGGTGACCTCCTGGCCGGACGCCTTGCGCGAGCCGGACGGGCTCGGCAGCGAGATGAGCCTGGCTCGCGCCCTGCAACTGCCCCCGGGCGGGGACCCGCGCAGCCGCGCCTGGGCCCTCCAGCTCAAACGCGATCATCCCCGGCCCGAGCGGCTGGTACAGGCGTTGCTCGCCCACTTCAATCGGCAGCCCTATGTCTACACCCTGCGGCCGCCGACCTTGGGGGCTGACAGCGTCGATGAGTTTCTCTTCGACAGTCGCCGGGGCTTCTGCGCCCACTACGCGGGCGCCATGACCTTCGTCCTGCGGGCGGCCGGCATCCCGGCGCGGGTGGTGGCCGGTTACCAGGGCGGTGAGTACAACCCGAGCGGACGCTACGTGCAGGTGCGCCAGTTCGATGCCCATGCCTGGGTCGAATACTGGCGTCCGGGGGCTGGCTGGGTGACTGTCGACCCGACCTTCCAGGTGGCGCCGGAGCGCATCGAGCAGGGGCTCGAGGCGGCGCTGGCCGAGGAGCAGAGCTTTCTCGAGGGTTCGCCATTCTCTCCGCTGCGCTATCGCCAGTTGGCCTGGCTGAACAAGTTGCGCCTGGGCTGGGACGGCCTCAACTATGGCTGGCAGCGCTGGGTCCTCGGCTACCAGGGCGCCCAGCAGCTGCAACTGCTGCAGCGCTGGTTCGGCAACCTCGACAGTCGGCTGTTGGCGCTGAGCCTGGGTGGCGGCGGGGGCCTGTTGCTGGGGCTGCTGGCGCTTGGTCTGTTCAAGCCCTGGCGCCGCGAGCGTGACCCCCAGCGCCGGGCCTTCCTGGGCTTCGAACGCCTGCTGGCCCGCCATGGCGTGCAGCGGCAGGCGGGCGAGGGGCCTCGCGCTTACGCCCAGCGCGCGGCGCAGGCCTTGCCCCGACAGGCTGGGGCCATCGACGCCTTTGCCTGCGCCTTCGAGGCGCAGCGTTATGGTCGCGAGGATGGGTCGCCGGCGTTGCTGCGTCGGCGCCTGAGCGAGCTCAGGCGTGCATTGCCCTGGCGCTTCACGCGCCGGCGCTGAGCGTGGTGACGTCGGGTGAGGGAGGGAAGCGCGCTACTCTGCAGGCAGGGCAGAGCGAGGAGTGTTGATGGCAGCCGTTGTCGATAAGGTACTCGAGCAGGTGCTGACGCAGCAGGTCAGGCTCTATGCCTGCCGCGAGCGCCTGGCGGCAGCCACCGACCCCGAGGCGCTGCACGACCTGCGCATCGCCCTGCGCCGGTTGCGCAGCCTGTTGCGTCCGCTGCGCGGCCTGTCGGCCATCGATAGATTGCAGGCAAGCGCGGTGGCGCTCGCTCGCCTGAGTGGGCCGCTGCGCGATCTGGAAGTGCTGCTCGGGCATCTGCGAGACCTCGACAAGCCGGACGCCCTGGCGCGCCGCCTGCCGCAGCTGCGGCGGGGCTACGTGGCGTTGCTGGAAAGCCGTGAGCTGCAGGCGCTGTTCGATGCCCTGGACGACTGGCCGCAGCAATGGCACCGGGCCCAAGCCGACAGGCAGCTCAAGGGCGTCGAACGGCAGGTGCGGCGCCGCCTGGCCAAGCAGCGGCGTTTGCTCGGCGCCACCCTGGCGGATGTACGGCATGACCGTCATCGCCTGCGCCTGCTGATCAAGCGGGTGCGCTACGCTGCCGAGGCCTATCCCGGGCTGGGTGGCGTATCGGCCGAAGCCCGCGCACACCTGAAACAGGCACAGGCGGCCCTGGGCGACTGGCACGATCGCCTGCAGTGGCTGCTGCGGGCCGAGCAGGAGCCAGATCTGGCGCCTTGCGTGGCCATCTGGCGCGCCGAACTGGACAGGGGCGAACACGCCGCGGATCAGGCACTGCTGCAATTGCAGGCGGACTTTCCTGCGCCCGCCTAGGGCTCGCGCATATCCCGCGGTATTTGGCCGAAGCGCCCTAGCGCTGCCCTATCAGCCGGGCCAGGCTATCCCCTAAGATCACCCCAGTATCGTTATCCCGAGGTGGTCATGACCTTTTCCGAGTTGCTCCAGGCCGTTCGAGCCAACCCTGAAACGCTACAGATTCCCGCAGCCTGGGCCCAAGGGCGGGCCAGTTTTGGCGGCCTGGTGGCGGCGCTGGTGTATGAGGCCATGCGTGCCCGGGTGCCGGACGGACGGCCGGTGCGCTCCCTGGCCGTCACCTTCGTCGGCCCGGTGGAGCCCGAGGTGCCAGTCAGTTTTCAGGTCGAGGTGCTGCGCGAAGGCAAGGCGGTCAGCCAGGTGCTGGGGCGTGCGGTGCAGAACGGCCAGGTGGTCACCCTGATCCAGGGCAGCTTCGGCGCCGCGCGGGAGTCGGCCGTCGCCGTCACCGCCGAGGCGGCGCCACAGATCAAGCCGGTAGAGGAATGCCAGGAGCTGCCCTATATCCGCAACGTGACCCCGGAGTTCACCCGTTTCCTGGCCATGCGCTGGGGCATCGGCGGCATGCCGTTCAGCAACAATCCGTCGCGGCAGATGGGCGGCTGGGTACGCTTGCGCCCGGCGGTCGAGGGCGAGGTGCAGGCGCTGGACGAGGCCCATCTATTGGCCTTGGTCGACGCCTGGCCGCCAGCCGTACTGTCGCACCTGCGGGCGCCGGCGCCGGGTAGTTCACTGACCTGGACCATCGAGTTCATCCAGCCGCTGGCGGCGCTGACGACCCTCGACTGGTGTCGCTACCGTGCACACATCGAGCACGCCCGCGACGGCTACGGCCATATCGCCGCAGGCCTGTGGGCGCCGGACGGCGAGTTGCTGGCGATCAGCCGGCAGACCGTGACGGTATTCGGCTAGTTGCCCGGCTCAGCGGGCTGGCTGATCCGCGCCGGCCTCGGCAACGCTCGGCAGGTTGAAGAAGTGCCGGGCGCAGGCGGTGCTGTGGGACGCCAGGCTCTGCAGCGTTTCGCCCCGGTGCAGAGCCACCTCACGCAGCACTTCGACCAGCAGGGCCGGCTCGTTGCGCCCGCTCTTGGGCTTGGGTCGCAGGCTGCGTGGCAGCAGGAAGGGCGAGTCGCTTTCCAGCATCAGCCGACCGACCGGGATCTCCCGCACCAGTGGGTGCAGGTGGCTGCCGCGGCGTTCATCGCAGATCCACCCGGTGATGCCGATATGCAGGTCCAGGTCCAGGTAGTTGAACAGCGCGCGCTTCTCCCCCGTGAAGCAGTGCACCACTGCGGCCGGCAGGCGATCCCGGTAGTCGCGCAGGATCTCCAGCAGGCGCTGGTCGGCATCGCGCTCATGCAGGAAGACCGGCATCTGCAGGGCGGCGGCCAGGGCCAACTGTTCTTCCAGGGCCTTCTCCTGCTGTGGGCGCGGCGAGAAGTCGCGATTGAAATCGAGCCCGCATTCGCCAACCGCGCGCACCCGTGGCTCGGCCAGCAGGGCTTTCAGCCGCGCGGTGCTGTCGCTGTTCCAGCTCTTGGCGTCGTGGGGATGGACGCCGGCAGTGCTGAACAGGCGCTCGCCGGAGTCGTCCAGCTCATGGCACAGCTCGGCGGCCTGCTCGCTCTCGTCCAAGCTGGTGCCGGTCACCAGCATCTGGCAAACGCCGGCGGCGAATGCGCGCTCGAGCAGGGCTTGGCGCTGGTCTGCAAAGCTTGGGTGGGTCAGATTGACGCCGATGTCGATGAGCTGCATGGTGTTACCTGGCGGCCGGAGGGGCCAGCATAGCAGAGCTTTTTGCCTAACCATAAATTGATCAAATTCAAACACTTGAGCGGCTATCTTGAGACTGGGTGACAGACTGTTCTGGCTTCCAGGCGCGCGCTGTGCGAACCTCCGCGCGCCGCGCACTCCGGGAACTTGCACGGCACTGCCGCACTCTCACTCGGCCTGCTCTTGCAGCGAGTCGACCCTGTCTTGGAGCCGCGATGTCGCGAGTGTTACTGGTGCTTTGCCTCCTGCTAGTGCTACCGCTGGCGGCGATGGCGCGTGTGGCGGGTCCGCAGGAAGTTGTGCGCCCGGCACTCACGCGCGATCTGGCGGGCATCCGCAGCAGTGGCGAACTGCGCGTGCTGGTCAACCAGAGCCGCAACAGCTCGGGGGAGATCAAGGGACAGAGCATCGGCGTGGAGTACCATCGCCTGCGCGCCTTCGAGCAGTATCTCAACAGGACGGGGCGCACCCGTGCGGCGCTCAAGCTGAAGATAATTCCCAAGGCCAAGGACCAGCTGCTCGCCGCCCTGCGGCGCGGAGAGGGCGATCTGGTCGCGCCCGGCGAACTGCTCGGCATGGGCGCCGGTCGGGATATCCGCGCCAGTACCGCCATCCGCAGCGACGTCCCGCTGATCATCGTGGGCCGGCAGGGCGATCGCCGTTACCAGAGCCTGGAACAGATGTCCGGCCGCAGCCTGGCGCTGCCGGCCGGCAGCGCCGCAGGCGAGGCGATACGGCGGCTCAACAAGCAGCTGCTGCAGGACAAACGGCCGCCGATCATCATCGAGTGGGTCGATCCGAGCCTGGCCGTCGAGGACGTGCTGGAGATGGTCCAGGCCGGCATCTACAGCGTCACCGCGGTCGAGCAGCCGATTGCCGAGCGCTGGGCCAAGGTCCTGCCGAAGTTGCGCCTGGAGCGCCACCTGGTGCTGGCCAGCGACGGCGACCTGCGCTGGTTCATGCGCAGGGATGCACCCGCGCTGGCGGCGAGCATCGACCGCTTCCTCAAGAGCTATCGCAGTCCCGACGACCAGGACGCCTCCTTTCAGCGCGTCTACCGACGCCTGTACAAGGTGCATTACCCCCTGGGGCGCGCCGAACGCCAACGCTTGGAGAAACTGCGCCCGGTGCTCCAGCGCCATGCCGGCGAACAGCAGTTCGACTGGCTGGCGCTCGCCGCCCTGGCATTCAAGGAGTCGACCCTCAACCCGAACGCCCGCGGTGCGGGCGGCGCCACCGGCCTGATGCAGATCACCCCGGCTGCGGCCCGTAGCGTCGGGGTCGGCAATATCGCGGCGCTGGAGAATAACGTGCAGGCCAGCGCGCGCTACCTGGCGATGATCCGCCGCAACTACTTCGCCAGTGCCCAGCTCAACGAGCGCGAACGCATGGCCTTCGTGCTGGCCGGCTACAACCTGGGGCCGCAGCGGGTGCAGAGCATGCGCGCCGAGGCGCGGCGCCGTGGCCTCAACCCCAATCAGTGGTTCTTCCAGGTCGAGCGAATCGCCATGGAGCAGGTCGGCATGGGCGTGGTTAGCTACGTCAACAGCGTCAACAAGTACTACCTGGCCTATGATCGCGAGCGTTATCTGCTGGAGCCGCACTAGCTAGTATCGAGCACATATATATCTAAATATATGATGTTTACGAGCGAATAAATCCACTTTTGCTATCTATAAATTCGTTTAGTCTGTGCGCATCACCACCCCACAACAGGAATGCTGCACATGAACGCTCTGATCAAATCTGTGGTTGCTACGCAAGCGGGCTACGGCCTGACCGTTTTGCGCGTCATCGCCGGGCTGACCTTCGCCGCCCACGGTGCGCAGAAGCTGTTCGGCTGGTTTGGCGGCTACGGCCTGGACGGTGTCGCCCAGTGGATGGAAAGCATTGGCCTGGCGCCGGGTTATCTGATGGCTCTGCTGGCCGGCAGCGCCGAGTTCTTCGGCGGCCTGGCGCTGATCTTCGGGCTGCTGGCCCGGCCGGCGGCGGCCGTGCTGGCGGTGACCATGCTGGTGGCGATCGTCGGCGTGCATCTGGCCAACGGCTTCTTCATGGCCAACAACGGTTATGAATTCGGCTTGGCGCTGCTGGCGATCAGCGTGGCGGTACTGGTCGAAGGCGCAGGCAAGCTGTCTTTGGACATGCGCCTCGCCAACTAGAACCGAGCACCCCGGAAGGCCCGTCAAGCGCGGGCCTTCTGCGTTTCAGGGGGCTGCCTGGCTGCGCACCTGGGCCAGTTGCTCGGCGGCGTCCAGGCGCAGGCGTTCGCGCTCATCGAAGCGCTCTCCGGCCAGGCGCTCGATGGCCGCAGCCTTGTCGGCGGGGCTGAGGCCGCGACTGGCCTCGATCCTGGCTTTGGCCTGCTGGTAGTCGGCCAGCCGTCGTCCCCAGGCCTGGCGCTGCTGATCCAGGGCTTCGAGGCGCTGGGTCGCTTCGGCACCAACCATCTGCAGGCGCAACTGGCGCACCTGCTCGGGGCTGGCACCGTCGGCCTGCAGCTTGGCGGTTCGCTGGCGCAGCTCGTGCTGCAGCTGTGGCAGGAGGCTGGCCTGCAGCTCAGGCGGCAGGCTTTCGCGCAACTGATCGACCGCGCGGGCCTTGGCGTCGTCGTCCAGATCGCTGTCCTGCTGGATCGCCAAGCGTTGCAGGCTGAAGCGGTTGTAGGCCTCTTCGTCGGCAAAGAATGCCTGGCGTGCGTCACCGCTGAACAGGCGGGCGCGCAACGCCTGAACGGCCGCCTCGCGCTGGCGCAGGGCATCGAGATTGGCCAGCTGCGGCCAGTCACGCTCCAGCAGCACCAGTTCGCGCTTGTAGTCCAGGTATTGGGTGAGCAGCGCCAGCGCCTGCCCCCGCGCCGGCTCCTGCAGCTGGCTGCGGATGTGGGCCTGTAGGCGTTCGACGCTGACGCGCACGGGTTCCTCGCCAATGGCGGCGAGGAAGTAATCGAATATTCGCCGGATGTCCTGGCTGACGATCAGCTGGCCCGTCTCGTCGACACGAAACAGGCCGTCGACCTGGGTGCCAGCGAAAGAGCCGGGCAGCGCGATCGTCCTGCCGTCATCGGCGCTGGCGTCGACTGCCGGGGCGGGGCGTGGATACTCGCTGGGAGCGTCTTGCATGATGGTCTGGCTTGCTTCGAGCTCGGGGACTTGGGCAGGTGTATGCGCCAGGTCCAGATAGAGAAAAGTGGCGAAACAGGTCATGAAAGCCAGGGGTGAGAACAACAACAGTTTTTTCACGGATTGATTCACCGGACAGCGTTGATCAGGCGCTCGAAGGAGCGCAGAGGTGGGGCCCTGCGGGCCCCGGTAGAGGGTCAGAGTCCGTCGTTCTTCAGGCGATTGGCATGCTGCCGATAGACAGTCACCGGATCGGTTTCGAACCAGCTGGTCAGGCCGAAGGTCTGGTTGACCTCGTCGAGGTGGTTCATCCGGTAGTTGTCACGGATCACCTTGCCCAGGTGCGAGCTGCAGCGCCCGACCAGCCCGTCGTTGGCTTCGCCGTTGAACGTCAGGGAGGTGGCACCGAGCAGCGCGTCGCTCGGATCGAGCAAGTGGGTCAACGGGCTGGTGCCGCTCCAGGAGTAGTAGCGTACGCCATTGACGCTATAAGCGCCTTCGCCGCAGGCCGTGGTCGGCAACCCTTGCGGGTACTTGGCGTTGAAGCGAGCCGCACCTGCACTATTGAGCGACTCGAGGGCGCCAAGGGCATTCTGCGGATTGCTGCTGGAACTGCCGGAGAGGAAGTTGATCAGGCTGCCGAGGCCGTTGACGATGCCGGCCAGCAGCGTTTCGCCGGCCGAGCCCGGGGGAACCTGGCGGATGAAGTCGGCGGTGGCCGAGCCCTTGTGGGGAGCGCCGACACTGGTCGCGGAGGCAACCAGCTGGGGGCGGACGGCGGCGACATAGCGGATGGTCGGGCCGCCGTGGCTGTGGCCGATCAGGTTGACCTTGGGTTTGCCGCTGATGGCGACTATTTCCTCCACCTGGGCCAGCAGCTCTTCGCCGCGGGCCTCGGTGGTGTTGAGCTGGCTGACTTCGGCCACGTAGACCTTGGCGCCGTCGCTGCGCAGGGCGCTGGGAATGCCGTACCAGTAATCGACACCGAGGATGCTGTCGAAACCGAGCATGCCATGGGCCAGGACGATGGGGTATTTGGTCTGGGTGTAGCCGGAGGAGCCGAACCAACCGGCGTGGGTTTGCGCGGAGGCCAGGAGTCCGGCACCGAGGCAGAGGGCTAGCAGGGTCTTATTGTTATTCATGGGCGCTCTCGTAATGGGTTGTATCGGGTGTCAGGCGCGTTTCTGGCGCTGCTGGCGCCCATCCAGGGCCCCTGCAACGCGGCACTGACAGGCGCAGGAAGCGTGCCAGCTTCGCCTTGAAGGGAACCCGGCGGCTCTGGACTAGGTACTGGCGTGCTATTTGTGTTGAGGAATGCCGTTCTGCCCGGCACTGTCGCTGTTACGGGGCGAAACGCCTTTATTAGTCGTTTCGCAACAGTGGCCACTGCTGGAGCTGCTGGTAGACGCTACCGCTCGGCCCCGTTGCGGAGGCGAGCAGGGCGAAATGGCCGACCGGCCAATCGAAAGTTGGGCACGCCTTCGGCGGACGGCGGCTGCAGCGGCGCAGCAGGGTCAGGTGGGCGAGAAAGGGTCGTGCCTCCAGGCTGAATCCGCCCCCGAGCAGCGCCTCGTGCAACTGCTCGACCAGCTCCAGCAGGGCGGTGGGAGGTCGACTTGGGCTCAGGTAGAGCAAACCGTTGCGCCGGTGCACCAGGCGGTCCAGCTGCAGCTCGAACGCGGCGCTGCGCACGGTCGCGGCGAGGCCTTTCAGCTCCGCCAAACGACTGCCGGGCTGCTGGCCGAGGAAGGCCAGGGTCAGGTGCAGGTTGGCCGGGGGCACCGGCCGGCCCGGCAGGTGGAGCGCGTCGCGCCAGAGCCCGATGCGCTCGGCCAGGCCCGGTGGGCAGGAGAGGGCGAAGAACAGGCGCAGGGTATCGTCGTGCATGGCGTGGCTTCGGCTGCGAGGTGGCAGTTGACAGTATTGCGCAGGCTTCTCTAGGATGCCGGCTGCGCCGATTTAAACAGCTACTTGCGGGGCGCCGAGTCACCTGCCGAAGGCCGGGCTCTGAGAGGGTTTCTACGAAGCTCTCGAAATACCGCTAAAGCGCTGGTTCGGTGTCGCCTCTCACCGCTGCCCAGCGGGATTCCTGAGGCGGAGACGCGAGCATGACCTGTCCCCAACCGCTGATTCGATTGGCCCCGATAACCACGGGCCTGACCTTGCGCAACGCCAAGATCCTCCTTGGCGGCAGCCATCAGCCGACCCTGTTGCGCTACCTCGACGGCTGGCCGAAACGCTGGGGCGGATCGCCGACCTTCCTGATCCAGTTCACCCACGATGGGGAATCCCTGGCGCGATTTGCCAGCGACAGCTTCGATCTGGCGGTGGTGCAGGCGCCGAGCGCCGCTCAGCTGGAGGACACGGTGCGCGAGCTGACCCGGGTCGCCCGCCAAGGCTTGATCACACGGCGTTAAGACCCCGACTCAGGGGTAGTCGATGGCGACCACGTACCAGGTCTTTTCCCCGGTCGGCGTCTGTACCCGTACTTCGGCATCCAGGGTCTTGCCAATCAGGGCGCGGGCCAGCGGCGAGTCGATGCTGATCAGGTTCAGCTTCAGATCGAGCTCGTCCGGCCCGACGATGCGGTAGCGCGCCTCCTGGCCATCCTCATCCTCGAGGGTGACCCAGGCGCCGAAGTAGACCTTGCCTGGATCGCTGGGGCGGGCGCTGACCACCTTGAGGCTTTCCAGGCGCTTGCTGAGAAAACGCACGCGGCCGTCGATCTCGCGCAGCATCTTCTTGCCATAGGTGTATTATCACCCCATCAGAATTTGTACTATTAAGTTTGAATTGGGGCATTTTTAGCGTGAAATTTTCGGTTGGCTAGCCTAAGGTTAATCTGATAGAACCCCTTAATACATACTAAATAGTACGGTAGAGATGGCTTACGTTCTGAAGGTGAAAGCGAGATATCGAAGCGACAATACGGGTAAGGTGCTTCGGCTGCCGGCGCTTTGGACTGAGAGTGGTCTATTGCTGTCGCACCTGAGATACCTAGCTAAAGCAGTAAACAGAGGCCAGTCGTGGAGGGAGAGGTCTGCGTTCGCGATTATGCTCCTTATAAGGTACGTCAACGCTAACGATGGCTTGTTCGATAAAACGGTAGAGTTGCTGGAGAATTTCAACATAGCCCTGCGCGCTGGCACTATCGATCTGACTACGCTCATAGATCCTTCGGGCTTGTACTGGAGGCCTCGTAGTGCCGATGATGCGAATAACCTACTCCAGTTGATTACGCATTACACCGATTGGCTCGCAGAACAGCCTGAATACGCTACAGCGCGAGCGAATCCCTTCAAGCGCGCAACAAGTGCAGAGCAGCGATTGAATTGGTGTGCTTACTACCATAAGAACGACAACGTCTTCCTAAACCATCTTTCGAACAGCGAAGAAGCTAAGAGCAGAAGTGCTTTCACACGACGAGTCGAGCGGCAATATCAAGTTCCGGTCGTTGTTGAGGAAGTGAAAAAGTTTCCAGAGGAATATATAATAAAACTTCTGGATGAGGGTTTCATTCGCGCTGGAAGTGAGTCAAATCCAGATCCTAATATGCGTGCTGATTTCAAGGGGCGAGCGATAACGTTGCTCATGCATTATGGTGGCGTGAGAAAGAGTGAAGTTTTTCATTTGTATCTGGATGATATTGGCGTTGATAAAAAACGCCTTGAGGCCGTTGTGCGAATTTATCATCCTTCAGAAGGTGTGTCGCCGGACAAGCGCTATAAGTCACGTCAGGACTACCTACTTCAGCGATTTCAGCGTACCCCTCGGACGATGTATCTCAAAAGTGAGAGACTACATGCAGGCTGGAAGGCTCCCGTGCTCAGCAGTAGAGAGAAATATTTCAAGGTTGATTTTTTCCCTCCGGATAAGGCGACGGAATTTCTATATAACTTTCAAAATTATTTAAAGTATCAGCGAGTGGATCCTATTGGTGAGGATCACCCTTATGCTTTTACAAATACCTTGGGTCAGCCAGAAACAATAAAGAATTTTCAGCGTCTACACAAGGCTGCCGTTAACCGTATCGGTCTTGCTCATGAAAAATATCGTGGAACCACAGAGCATGGTCACCGCCATGCCTTTGGTTATCGATTGGCTGAGCATGGATTTACTCAGGTTGAAATTCAAAAGATGATGCGACATCGCTCCCCTACAGCGTGTTTGGTTTATACTCAGCCGACGAATGAAGACCTCCGTGAGACTATGGAGCGTCGGATGGAGAAATAAATAACTTGAGTTATATTTATGAAACGCTGGTTGAAGCGGCTAACGCAGCCAGAGCACTGGGTATTACAGGCGTATTAGATTATAGGGCCAGGCGGCACGAGGATCCTCGGCTGCCGGCACATCCCTCACAGAAATACAGCGCAGAATGGCGTGGATATCCAAGCTTTCTGGGTACTGCTGATAAACACTATCCTTTGCTTGCTCAGGCAGCCGAGGCGGCGCGAAGTTTGGGTATCCCTAGTCGTGCTGCTTATAACAAAGAGTATAAGCGTGATCCGCGACTACCTGCTCATCCCGAAAGATCTTATGCCAATGAGTGGACGGGGTGGGAGAATTTTCTCCAGGTAGATGTGAAGAAAGGACGCAAATACCGGTGGCTTTCAGAAGCTGCGACTGCTGCTAGACGCTTAGCTATTGTGGATGAGGCTGATTACGCTGCACGACATCACTTTGACGAAAAGCTGCCGAAAAGCCCGGCCAGTTTCTATCGCGGAGAATGGAGCAGTTGGGAGGCATTCACTGGCCACGTAGATCAAGAAAAACAGAACAACCTCTTCTCTACATTCGTGGAGGCTCGTTCGGCTGCACACGCATTAAAGGCTGTGAGTAGAAGCGATTATCGGGCGAAAGTCCTAGAAGATGATAGGTTTTCTCTAACTCCCGATTTGATATATCAGCAAGAGTGGAAAGGATGGGACGATTTTCTCGGTAAGACCGGGGATAGTGGTAAGTACTCCACATATGAAGAGGCTCGTGCAGCATGCAGAGCCCTGCAATTCAAAAGTAACGTCGAATATAGAAAACTTCGTAAGTCTTTGGATCCCCGCCTTCCGGGTGCGCCTAATACTTTCTACGCCGATGACTGGGGTGGGTGGAATGACTATCTGGGTACAAAGCGCGGTAAAGACTTCTACTCTTACGAAGAGGCGGCTGAGCGAGTAGCCTTGCTTGGCATTAAGTCACGCCTTGAATACCTCGAAAAATATCGTGAAGACCCCCGGCTTCCTAGTAACCCAGAGTTAGTATATCTAACCGCTTGGGTAGGGTGGCCGGGGTTTCTCGGAGTCGATCCAGGCAAGCATTACGTCAATCTGGAAATGGCAAGGGCGGGGGCACTTCGCTTGGGTATCACCACGGCTGTTCAATACAGGGAACGCCATAGCCAAGATCCTCGTTTGCCGTCAAACCCAAATATCATGTATGCCTCTGAGTGGCATGGATTCCCGCATTTCTTACGTGGCCGTGAGCTAGATAAAAAGTACGAAACTGTCGTTGAAGCTAGTGAGTCTGCAAGGACACACGGTTTTTCATCAAAAGCTGATTATCTAAAGCGGTATAAAGTCGATCCGCGACTGCCTTCAAATCCGAATAAGATTTATGATAAAGATTGGCGTAAGTGGGGCTGGGATAGATATCTTGGTGTGAAAAGTTATTCTCTCAAAGAAGCAGGTGAGGCTGCTCGACGGCTTGGGATAACCTCTCGTGCTGAATATTTGTCTGGTTACAAAGCAGACTCTTTGCTTCCCAGCGATCCTCCTGTTTATTTTCGTGCTGACTGGAAAAGCTGGATTGATTTTCTTCTTCCGCAGAAGTGCATTAGCTTGGCGGAGTTAAAGTACTCGGTAAAAGTCTTAAATATTAAAAATAGCAAAGATTACCGTGATCGGTACAAGGATTTTCCATGCTTGCCCGCACATCCTGACAGGGTGTTCAGTATGGAGTGGGTAAGTTGGTATGATTTGTGCGATATACCTGTTCCATACAGTTATCAGGAGCTTCGTATTTTAGTCAATGAAGACGGTGTGAAAGGGGAGATGGACTACCGGCGCTTCGTTGCTTCTCGCAAAGACCCTAGGATCCCCCGTGATCCGGCGACCGTTTATAAGGCTGTTTGGACTTCATGGTACTCGTTCCTGAATAAAGAGGAGCCATTTAAAACAAAGTATATTCGGCATCCATACACGGCATGGGCAGAGGATATTAATGAGTTTTTGAAAAAGGCCCGCAGCGGTGATTTGAAGCAACAAATGCTGTGTAAATTTGTTCGCGAGTATGTTCAAAAATATGAACTTGGATTCACTCCTGAGGTTTATTTTACTGCTCCAAAAATCGATCTGAATTTATTTAGGGATTTGCTCGTTAACTCCAATGGCGGGACTGGGCGCCCTTTGCTTTCCGCTGCTAAAGAGTTTGCTGACTATATTATTAGGAAAAAACTTACTCTCGAAGATGATGAGACGGGGGAGCGAGTAGTAGTACCTGGAGCTCGTAATCCATTTGTGAGCATGGCATATGAGGGCGATGAAGCTAATAGCAATGCCGGGGAAACCAATAAGCCTGCACTAGCCTATCAGTATGTTAAGTCGCTGTGTGACTGGATGATTCCGGACTCAGCCCAGTGCTTTGCTGATTTAACTCATCTGCACGAGTTTGATGCTGACTGGGTGGAGGTCGATCCTTCAGTAATTGATAAAAATGATCCGGATTGCATATTCAAAACTGAATTTGGAAAGACCAAACTTTGGTTTCCTGCATACTGGATGCACACGTATGCACTAGCTTCTGTGCCGGCGAGAGGTCGGCAGTTGGCTTACAACGACTCTGGCGAAGCGGATGAAGATATTCCCCATTTTGTGAATGGTAAGTTCGTTTGGTCAGCTAATGCCTCTGCCTTGGCGGCAATGACCGAAAACCAAGGCTTTGTGAAGAGATATCCTGGCGATAATATCGGCATGCACTTTACGTCGAACAAGACTTCTCGTACTGGCGGAGGATATGATGTCCCTTGGATGCCAGAGAAAGTCGCGATCTGGATGATTCGACTGCGGGATTGGCAAGCTAAATATAATCCCATCTCTAGGCCCATGCCTTGGTTGGAGTGCAAGCGCACTGAACTTAATACGTCACAACGAAAAGAGCGCGGTGCTAACTGTTTTCTTTTTCGAGATTTTGGCGATGAGGAGTGCGGGCACTATGCTGGTCGTCTTAAGTTTCGTTTGGCGGCTGCGCTTTATCATTCACAGCCAGAAGATATCAAGCTTGCAGAGTGTAATGGCGCCTCCTCCGCGCTATCTGTCTATAGCACGCCGTATTCCCCTCACAGCATGCGAGTTAGCCTGATTACGGCGTATGTAATGGAATTTGGTTTGCCGATCAACATAATTATGAAAGTGGCTGGCCATAGCTCCATTATTATGTCGATCTACTATGTAAAGATGAATGCGGAAGGCTTGCGAGTCAAGTTTGCTGAGGGGGAGAAGCGGGCGCTTTCGAATAAGGCCTTTGCCGCCATTCAGATGCTTGAGCAAAATAGAATAGATGAGCTAAGGCATGAATTGATTCAGAATAGTGAGCAAGCTATCCAGCGTTTTACAGGCAATGTCCTGGCAGGAAGTATGCTCTTTCGCGATTACGGGTTTTGTCCATTTGCAGGGACGCGTTGTGAGGACGGGGGTGCACTGATAGGTGCGACCCAGGTGCGTCAGCCGGTTCCAAGCGGCTATCTTGGCGTACAAAACTGTCCACGCTGCCGCCATTTTGTGACTGGCCCGGTCTTCATTGGTGGTCTACTTGCGCTAGCTAACGAGATTTCACTTCAGGCCACTCTTCAGTTTGATCATATTGCAGAGATGAACGACAGTATGACGGAGGTCTCTGCATTGATAGATAAATTTGATGACATGGAATATGAGGCTTCCAGGTCTGGAACGGTGTTTGATGCTTCGGAACGCACTGCACTAGAGATGAGAGTTCGCAAGATGCAGTCTGAGTTAGAGAGTGCCGCTAAGAAGGCAGACATGTTTCTTTGCGATCTTCAAGCTATTGCTCGACTTATTAACCAGAGTCAGGCATTGGTTCATGAGCAGGCTAGTGTTGAGATTGGTAGTAATCTTCCACAGTTGATTTTGCAGCAAGAACATGAACTAGAGGTTGCATTCGAAGATTCTTCCAGATACAGATTGTTGAGCGAGGTGTGTGAGAATGCAGAGATATATCAGTCAGCTTCTGCGGACTCGGCATTACCTACTCGGTCACAAATGATCGATAGAATGATTGAGCTCAATGACTTGAAACCCATGATGTTCAAACTTGATAAAAAGCAACAGTTGGCGATAGGCAACCAGCTAACCAATTTCCTTCTAGCGCGAGTAAAGACCTGGGAAAAAGTCGAGGAACTTGTGTCTGGGCGCCTTCTTTTGAAGGATCTAGGTGAGCACGAGAGAATCGTTAGCACTGACTTGCAGGCAATTTTGAGCGGACGCAAAACGAATTTGGCACTGGAACTACTATGAGCCAAGACATCTCACTTGATCTGGGAGCTTACCGTGGAGCCTAAAGAAATGCTGGAGCATCTTAAATCGATTGCCTCTAGCCGCACACACCGCACCCTGGAAGCAATATATGATGTATGTGAGGAGCAGGTTCAGCGTGGTGTTAGCGACTTCAGCTTTGCCACGATTGCTAGGCTTGGTGAAAAGCGGGGAGTGCCGAAAGCACAGAGCATTCGCAACGCTTCTGGAGCCCATTACCGCACCCTTATTGAGTCTTTCGTCGCAGCTAATCCGTCGAAGAAAGCTGCTTTCAAACCGACCACAGCAAATAGCTGGATAGATGAACTTCCTACTGCGAGGCATCGTCTGCTAGTGCAGATATTAGTCTCCGAGCTTGCAGAAGCACGAAGACTGGTAAAGGAGATTGTACCACCTAGCCTGGAGATCAACGTCGATGACCGTAAGGCTATAGCCGGAGTGTTTAAGCTTGATGCCATTGAACGCCGAGCGCTTGAGTACATTCTTTCTGAAGAATTCATGAACAAGTGGGGCTTCCGGAAGGGTGAGAAAGGTGACCTCCTGGATCAGTCTGGTACGCGTGTACTGAAGCCCGGCACAGTCGAAGCGATAGAGAAAGCCCTTCGCCATCTTTAGTAATGGCCTGAGTTCATCAATCGCTGCGTGGGAATAAGGTTGAGCCCGTTGAGCGATCTTTAAACACTGTTTATCCAGTACCGCTGAACTGTTCTAAGGGTCACACCAAGCCTCCGTGCGACCTCGTTCTTTTTCAGGCCTTCACACTGCATGCGCTTCACGGATTCACGAGTACTATCTGCCTTCCGCCCTCGAATCCCCCGAAGCGCATCCTCTTGAACAACTGAATCAAACCGCCCCGTACTCAGCAACGCCCTAAGTCTTTTATTACTCAGCACTATCTGCTCTTCAACGTCGAGACCAGAGCAACGCGCTTCGACAACCAGCAGAACATCGCTGGGCGCGACACCGAGCACCTTGCAGAGAGCGGCAAGCGTATCGATGCGAGGAAGGGTTTGGCCGTTTTCGATCTGGCTCAGATTTGAAATATGAAGGACTTCGCCGCACTCAGTGCGTGTCAGACCAGCTTGGAGCCTGGCATCCCGCAGCACCTGCCCCAAAACCTTTTCAAACCTCATTTTCTTCGCGCTCAAAAACGAGCATCAAACCAATTTTGACGCGACACATCGTTAGCGATTAAGCTAATGATGTGTCGCATTATCATATCAGAGACGCCTGTCAATACATACCATTTGAAATGTAATTGCATGGCTAAGTCTTTTGTAATCCATGCCCATGCTGACTCCGAAAGAGGCAGCCGACAGAGCCGCGATCAGCCATGAATGCCGCTCTACGGGATAGCGAAAATTCAAATCGAGACATAAACCGCATGAGCGAGAGAGCACAAACAGACACTGCCTTGTTTACATCTTCATCACCACAGAATTGGAGCCTGACGAAGCGCGGTGATCAGCCCTGGATGTGCCTGACCGTTGCCCGCACTGACGACCATTCTGTTGCTGGCTCAATCGAAACTAATGACGTACAGAAAATTAAAGAATCCCTGTCATCGTCTGCAAAAAATATCTTCATAAAAGCAATGCATATTGTTGCGCCCACTAGCAGCGGAATTTCCACTGCGGAAGTGTTGGAGCTGATCGAGGCGAAGCTAGATGGTAGTGTGGCTTTTCATCGTCTACAGACAAAGTTTGGGATTACAAAAATAGAAGGCCCAGTCGAGCTCTCTCCTGGCCAGGAGGAGCAGTGCACATTTACCTCACTCTACAAGGCAACGTTCGGGGCAGATAAATGTGAGGGCGTAAGCTATGCAGGGATTAAATGAAACCCTAGATCTTCTTTATGGCGAGGGCATGTCAATGCCAGGGGCCAAGGTAAGCCAGGAGGAAGCGGTAAGGATCGTCCGCGAACGTTACCCATACGGTGAGTACTGCCTCGTATCTGACTGGAGATGGATAGATTTGGTAGTCACACCAGAACAGCTCCACGAGCTAGCTAAAACCAACCGGCAGCCAGTCGTTATCTACGCCGACACTGTGATTTACGATAGCCAGCGACGCTGGGATGTTGGTGACTTTGTACGCACAAGCTATCTCCATAAATTTGAAGATGGATTCATCTTCCAGACGCTAAACTCGACTTACATACTTGTTGGTGATGGCATCAGAAAACGAGCTTCCCTTGGGACTCTTGGACGAATTTTTTGATGCCAATGAACGAGCTATCAAGGCGTACAAAATTACGCCTTTTAAAAGCACAAAACACCCAATTTTCATGGCCTGTCACTGGATACCTAGTCAATGCCCACATCTTCGCCAGATCAGGAGTGGGCTCCGTTTTCAGCCATCAAGGCTCACGGAAACGCTTCGGAGAGGGAGTTACTATTCGCACGTCCGATGTAATACACATTCACCGCGAAGCAGGCTTCTGGGTACTGCACACAACGAGCGGAAGTTCCTACGTTATCGCGACATTTGACTGCAAAATCGGATGGTACACGCTGATGCAGTTCAAAGCTTCTGGGCAAGCTAAATTACGCGTACCCTGGCGCCTATTGAACTAACTTCTGCTGCTGTGTAAGGCAGATTTGCCTGCCATTCCCTCAGTAAAACCTGGCTGATATCAGATCTTTGGTTTACATGTTGATGTATGCAACGCTAAGAGTCGCCTACACTTTCTCTGTGTAGCCACTACCAAGGCGATTTACCAATGCCGACGACAGCCGAACAGTATCGGATCCTCGCGAAGATGATTGAGGATTTATGCGAACTCAAGAAGAGGTATTTTTACCTCTGGCATTACACATGCAGCAAGTCAGTGCCGGATGATTATCGAAAAGCTATGGAAGACTTGATGGAAAATGCAAAAAACGAGTGCGGACACTGGGCTCTGACAGATCCTACGCTTCATCTGTATTGGGAGGTCTGGTGGGCCTTCCATCGCGTTTCTACACCAATGGATACGGAAGAGATTAGACGCGTCCTGCGTAAGAAATTGGAAATCGAAATTGAATTGTGAAATTTTGCCTTTACATGGGGTGGATGCTACAGCGGCTACCAGTCAGCCCGGCAGCCGAAGTACCCCTAGGTCTACAGCCTAGCCCTTATGCCTGTGATTTTTCAGCCCCTGCTTTTTCTGAGTCGTCCCCATTATCCTGATCATCGTCTGGCCCTGGCCCAGGCTGACGCTCAAGCAGCGACTTGAAGAACTCTCCAAAACCACGCTTCCTATAGAACTTTTTATATAGGTTCGGAGCAGCGTCCTTCAACTTGCTGACGACCGAGGCAAGCGCAGATCGAAACTCTTCCGAGTAACTATATTTCGCAAGTTGCTCGGCTTTGTTATCAAGGAAAGAAATGGCTTTACCTTCTGACTCGGTATTCCGGGCCAGATACTCCAGCAGAGCCAGCAATACACCAATTTCACCAGCATTGGCCGGCTGTACATCTGGGATTAAAGATCCAAATTCCGCCAGCAACAAAGCTACTGGCTCAGGCTTAGTATCGGCGGAATAGATTAATGTACGCAGTTCGGTGCCCAGCACATTTTTTGAGTCAGTGCCAATGATGCGAAGCACCTGTTTAATGTTCAACTGAACGTAATGTTCAAGCTTATGACTAGCAGGATCTGCAACGCTGCGAGAAAGTACGCTTAAGATGGACGCCTTAGCCGCACCAGGATCCGTTAAGCACTCGCCTTTTGCCGCCATATGATTAATAACATGATGATAGACATCAGAATTGGTAGCAATAACACCTAACCAATCCTCTGCATCCCGCTCCACCGAAGAGAAATACTCAACGGATTTAGACACAAATGCTTGGAATGGAGTTGAATCATCCGTGAAGACAGCCTCAACAAATTGAAGATCTTGGCTGGCAAGATCCTCAGCTGCCTTCAGGATGTGCTTTTCCCAGGCTGAATACCATGAAAGTAGCCGTTCTTGGTCAACGCCATGGCTCTCAACAGAATCGACAAGCGACGTGAAGTTATTAAGCACCCAGTCTGTTGTAAGGGCATGGACTGCGTTACTATTTATCATCCAAGCAATAACTTCGGAAATTTTATCTCTAAAATCAGGAAGATCGTAAGCATTAAAAATCATCTGGGTTGTGAGGGTTGCACGACAGCAAACCTTGAACAAATCCGTGCGGAAAATATCACGCAAGTTATCCAGACCAGCGAGCTTGGCAACATTCTTTGTTCGCAGATAGGCCACTGCCGCCACTGTCGTGGCCAGTATGGTGGGATGGCTGATGCTGACAGACTCAATCTGATTTAGTGTCGCATTATCAATTTCTTTTGCCAGCAAAATACCAAGAGCTGCCGACTCGTTGTCAGGGTCACTTGTGTAGACGGCCAGAATTGAGTTTACGTCAGCAGCCTCTAGCCCACCCTGCAATCCATTGGCCATTCTCCTAGCGCCATAGGTGAGACTGAATGCGGGAACTACATATTCGGAATCCATCGGCAAGCAGGAGAAGGGGTAATTCTCAGTGCTGGCAATCTGCTGGTGGGCATTGAGAAGAGCCGCATTATTGATAGTAAAGAGCTCTGGTTTAATCACCTGTAGATCTTCTTGAGGAAGAACCACGTGGAACAAATACTCCACACGGTTAACCGGCACATTCTGAAATATCTCCCCGAGGGCATCCAAGCAAGCATCAAATTCCGAAAGTTGGCCTTGCAGAGGTTCAATATTATCCTTAGTGATAGGTTTATGATATGCATCGACCACTAGCGACTTAAGTCTGTCGCGATGCGCCTGGAAATGCTTCTTATCTAAACCTAGTGATATAAGCGCTTTTATTGCCGGATAGAAGCCATCCTCAGTTTCCTCTGATGGCGTAACGATTTTCTTCTCAGCATTAAATATGCTTATAGCCTTTTCTATCCAGGTATCCGCTTCACTGGAATAGGCCTTATGAAGTGTAATTAATGTTTCTTGCAGTTCGCTGTACTCATCCAGATGCCGTTTGAATGCATCCCAGAAGCCAAATAGTCCTGTCAGTGAAGAGAATTTCTCACCATCCTGATGCGATACGGCTTCACGTAGAGGCACATCCAATAGCTCCGCCACTGCAATAGCGCTTGTAGTCAGAAAATGCACCTGGAGAAACTGTATCTGCCAGCCATTTTCTATTTCTGTACCTGCAACAGCCGTTAATGTCTGTAGGGTGGACTGAATATCATCACCAGCTTGGTCACCAATTTTTTCCCTATACTTCGGAGAAGGCCCACCCACCCGCAGGAGTTCATCAAGGGGATGCTCATTGTATTTGCACAGCAAATAGTGGGCGGCAATACAGGTCAACTGCGCAACACCCTCATCCAAAATGGATGCGGTCGTCGCAATGTCATTAATGAATTTTTTCTGGAGCCGTGGCGTGACCAGTCTATTTGCCATTGGGCTATGTCGCTGCAATAGTACGGCGCACTTCTCGGCTTCCTCAAGCGAATCAGTACCAAAAGTGTATTGCCAGAGATCAAGAAAGCCCTTTTTCCAACCAGAGGCGATTACTGGCGGGGCTCTAAATACAACTGGAAATTTCTTGGCGATGAAATCTTTCGAATCGTAGTTCCCATCTTGCTCAGGGCTTAGATATTTAGCAACCTTCGTAGAGCAGAACGGAACAATAACTGAAAGATTTTTCACCCCCGCAATCCAGGTAAAAATTTCCAAATCGCTCCACACACTCCGAAGGCTGTCTTTAGGCAGGCGATCCAGGTTGTCGAGCACAACAATATAGTTGGCGCCTTTTACGATCTCTAGCTGATTAGATAACGTCTTTTTTAGGTCTAATGGCGTGACTTCTTTTGCTATTTCAATTTTCTCATTAATGTAATCTTCACTACTGCCTTTAAAAAGACTCAGAAGACTCCAGTCTTTGTCCCCTTCTTTTTTATTGAGGTTAAATAACTTCGCTACCAGCAAGGTTAAGACAGGACTCATCAGCGAGAGCCAATGAAGGCTAAAGACCCAGCCTGCAACCTCTTCCTTTGACCTGGTTAGCGCAAATAGCTCTCTAAAAGAGCTTGAGGAAAAAAATAGGGAGACCAATACTGCCAGCGCCCAAGCACTCACTCGGCTTGTCGTTTTTTTCCTATAGGTAAACTCTCGCCCGAGAGCTACATCTCTATTAGCCTTAAGCTGCTCGCGCTTACTAGCATCAAGCGAGTCCGATTCCAAAAGCTTGTCAGTGAATAGCTCTATAAAATGACTCTTGATTGATCCTTGATAGTTTTGCTCACAGTCAAAAAACCAAACTTTGTAACCCTGGTCTCGTTCTGAAAGCTGAGCATCAAGCATGTGTAGTATCGAGCTTTTCCCAGACCCAAACTCACCATCCAAACCTATCACTCGGGATGATTCAGAGTTAAGGATGTACGATGAGATGGCCTGAGCCACCTTTTGATGGCTTCCACCGGGGAATGCATCAGTATTGGCAGGGTGTTCGCTATGGAAGTTCACTTTCAGCATGACAAGTCCTTGTTATATAGGCGAGTCCTTTCAGCAGGCACTTGCCTCAACATACCTTTTTCATTGCCACTGACAGTAGCGCAATGACATCGCAGGGTCTACTTGCTCCCCCAAAACTACCCCCTCACGCCGGTTGATCTGATCGACAACAGCCATCAGCCGCTCAGCGCCAGGCCTTGGTTTGGGCGCTAAAAGATCAGACGTCCGCTCACCACACTGGATTGATGTATCAGGCCTTAAAACTCTGTCAGCACTGAACTATTCAGCTCCTCACGCAGCGTTCGCCATTGCGGCAAATGCAGGTCGAGGAGGGCGGTGAAGCGGTCGTTGTGATGCCGCTCATGCAGGTGAGCCAGCTCATGTACCAGGATGTACTCCAGGCACTGCACGGGCTTCTTGGCCAGCTCCAGGTTGAGCCAGATGCGCCGGGCTTCGATGTTGCAGGTGCCCCACTTGGTCTTCATGCGCTTGATGCCCCAGGCGCGCACTTCAACACCTAACTTCGGCTGCCATTTCTCCAGCAGCTCCGGCAGCAGACGCTTCAGTTCGGCTCGGTAGAAGTCGTGCAGCACCTGCTCGCGGCGTTCGACTGTGGTGTCAGGGCGCACAAACAAATCCATGGTGGCTGTGCCACGCAGGGCGAGGCGTAACGCACCCGTGGTTTCGTGAACGCGCAGGCGGTAGCGACGCCCCAGGAAGTAATGGCTTTCTCCACTGACCATGCGCCGCTGTGATTGTCGGGGCTGGGCCTGAAACTTTGCTCGCTGGCGTTTGATCCAGCCGAGCTTACCCACGACAGCCAAGCGCACCGCTTCATCGTCGACCGCCAGCGGAGCTGCCACACGCACACGCCCCTGCGGCGGATAAACGCCAAGGTGCAGGTTTTTGATCGGCTTGCGCACGATCTCCACGGTCAAACCGCTGACCGTGATATTGCGAGACTCAATATTCATGCTGATGCTTGACCAGTTCCAGCAAGGCTTCCAGCCGCTCGTTGTCCGAGCCGGCTTGGTAGTCGCCCTGGATTTCGGCAGCATCCTTGCCCCATTGATCCAATACCTGCTTAATCGCCAGGCGCACACGTTTGATCTTCATGGCATTGGCGCGCCAGTCGTCCTGCCTGCTATCCAGCACGGCGGCATCTACAGCCAATGCCAGGCCAGCGTTCTGGCCAAGGTTGTCATACAGCGCCTTGCGAGCGTTGCTGTTGATCGAGCCAGGGTAGCTGTTGGCGCTGGTGGGGTTCTTCGCCTGTTTGGTGAGTTCCACCACCTCGGCCAGGTATTCCTGATAGCTGATGGCGTCTTCCTTGCGCTTGGCAATCAGGGCATCGAGTAGCGAGGACATAGTTTCGTAGTACTTCGGGTTGATCGGAGACTCATCGATGATCAACTTGCGCACGTTGTTCTCGATGGTTTCGGCCACCGCTTCCTGGCTTTCGCGGATGCCCTTGGGCAGCGCGTCGATGGCACCCACGCCGCGTTCAACGATCAGCTCAATCAGCGACATATCGTCGAAGGCGGAAATCTTCTCGCTGTCCTCGGCACGGATGTAGGTGTCGATCAAAAAGCGCATGTCCGGCTCGTAAGCCTTGAGGTCGATGTAGTCGCCGCTGGCGAGCTTTACCTCATCGCGCACCTTAGAGAAGTGATCTACTTCGGCCTGGATCTCAGCAATTTCCTTGGTGCTGTAGCCCGCCTCTTCCAGCTCGTTGGCGATATTGCCGAAGCAACGGATCAGCGCCGAAGTCATCTTGTACAGGTTCAGGCGCTTGGGTTCGTTGGTCTTGAGCTGCTCGGCGTTGCCCGACTCAGTACCGCAGAAGAAACGCAGATAAGCCGGCGTATCCTTCGGTTGCTCCACCGGCTCGCAAAGCGCCTTGATTGCCTCGCGGGCATCTTCCAGATCTTCCTCTGCTTTGCTCAGACGGTCTCCCAAGAGCCCGGCCACATCGGCCTCATCGTAGCCGTCCAGCGCACCGCTGGTGTAGTCACCGATGGCACCTTCTAACTGCTTGAACAGGTCTTTGTAGTCGATGATGTAGCCGTACTGCTTGTCCTCACCGTCCAGGCGGTTGACCCGGCAGATGGCCTGGAACAGGCCGTGGTCGCGCATCTGCTTGTCGATGTAGAGGTAGGTGGCTGATGGCGCATCGAAGCCGGTCAGTAGCTTGTCCACCACGATAAGCAGGCGCATCTGCCCCGGCTCTTTGATGAAGCGCTGTTTCACCTCCTTCTCGAAGGTCTCCGGGTCTTTGTCGCCCAGCATCTGGTTGTAGATGGCGTACTGACGCAGCTTTTCGGTCAGCCCTTCGCCAGTGGCTTCACCCTTGATGTCAGCAGGCGATGGCTTGTAGCTGGTGACGATGGCGCACTTGTCACCCATGCCCGCTTTGCTGAATAGCTCGTAGCACTTACAGGCTTCGAAGATACTGCTGGTTACCAGCATGGCATTGCCTCGGCCATCGGCCAGGCGCTGCTTGGTGGCCATATCCAGCAGAATGTCGGCGACGATTTTCTCCAGCCGCGACTGGCTCGACAATACCTTCTGCAAGGTGCCCCAGCGCTGCTTAAGTTGAGCCTTGGCCAGGTCGTTTAGCCCCTTGGTTTTGGCCTCAAACCACTGATCGATTTTCTTCTGTGAGGTGATGTTTTGGTCGATATCGCGGGCCTCGTAGCGCAGGTCGAGCACCACGCCATCGGCTACGGCTTCATTGAATTTGTAGGTGTGGATGTAGCGGCCAAACACCTCGATGCTTTTCTGCTTGTCGGCCTTGAGCAGCGGCGTGCCGGTGAAGCCGATAAACACCGCATTTGGCAGGATCATCTTCATGGCTTTGTGCAGCTCGCCGGACTGAGTGCGGTGGCACTCATCGACGAACACATAGAGATCGCCCTTGGCGCGGAAGTCTGGCGGTAGGCTCTTGCGCAGTTCTTCCACAAAGCTTTCCACGTCGGCATCTTCGCGGGCACCGAACTTGTGGATCAGTGAGCAAAGCAACCAGGGCGATGGCTGGTTTAGCTTGTCGATCAGGTCGGCACCGCTGGTGGTACGGACGATCTGCTCGTTGACGCCGGTAAACACCTTCTCGATCTGCTCATCCAGCTCGGTGCGGTCGGTGATGATCAGCACACGCGAGTCCTGGATGTTTTCCCGAATCCATTTGGTCAGCCAGACCATGGTCAGCGATTTGCCCGAGCCTTGGGTGTGCCAGATGATCCCGCCCTCGCGACGACGCAGGTAACGCTGTGCCTCGCGGATGCCGAAGTACTGGTTATGCCGGCAGAGCTTTTTTACCCCACTGTCGAAAACGATGTAGTCGTGGATCAGCTCCAGAAAGCGCGTTTTGTTGCACAACTGAAGCAGATGCCGATCCAGCAGATTGTCGGCAGTGGCGTTGTCCGCGTTTTCCTCTTTCCAGGTGAGGTAGTACTTCTCGCCGGTCTGGATGGTGCCGTAGCGCAGGCCCTGGGTGTCATTGCCGGCCATCACGTACTGCATGGTGGAGAAGAACGGCTGGATAAATTCAGCCTTCTGGTTATCCAGGTTCTGCCGGATGCCCTCGTTCACTGCCACCTTAGAGCGCTTGAGTTCCAACACACCCAGGGCAATACCATTCACATAGAGCACGATATCCGGACGCTTGGTATTGGCCTTGGCATCAGCCCCCTTGATGGTGACTTCCTCGGCAATCGCGAAGTGGTTGCGCTCAGGCTGCTTCCAGTTGATAAGCCAGACGGTCTGGGTGTTCTCACCGACCTCGGGCTTGATCTTCACTCCATAGCGCAACAGCTCATACACCGCCTTGTTGCGGTCATACAGGCCCTTGTTGGCATCGTTGGCGACCCGATTCAGTTCGAAGATGGCTCGACCGGCAAGATTGGTTTCAACACTTTGCTTCAACAGCCAGTCACGCAGCAGTTCGGTTTCGATATTGGCGTTACCCGAGCGCTCGGCCCAGTCGCCCAGGTACTCGTAGCCCAGTTGCTGCCGGAACAGCGCTACAACACGCTGCTGAGTCATTTTTTCGATCTGGCCGACAGTGCTCATGCGTCCTATTTGCTCCGAGTATAAGTTTCCGTCACGAACTGATTTTGCATGCCCAGTCGTAAAGTTCTGGGCCGAATATCGTTTTAATAAATGAGTTAGTTGCAAGGTACTTTTGAGCAATCCTGCTTTTCGGTTCTTGGTCTGCCAAGTGTTTTTCGGCGGTGTCTTTTAAGAACCTGAATGCTCTGATTTCATTGGGGAAATCTGGCTGATCCCACTCAAGGTAAGGGGCGTCAATTTCACCCATTAAGTCTTCCATGTGCCAGCCGCGTATTTTTATAAACGGGTTAAGCAAAAGCACTTGGTCAGCCTCGCGCATGAGCCATACTTTATCACTTTGAAAGGCGGCGATGGTTCCTGGATGTTTTTCTTCATATGGCTTCCAGGCAGATGGAAGTATGGTAATCCCAATCCAGTTTTCAGCTTGCTCTGCTTCGTGAGCCTCTACTAAGGCAGTTCCAAAGTACACCTGATGCTTCTCAGATTCATCGTTGTGAACCTCAAATGATCCAAAGCTGATTGCGCCTCTTGCCGGTATGCCCTCGGCCAAAAGTGTGGTCAGAATGAAAGAGCCGATTGCATAAGAATCCAAAAATGCCCAATCGCCATACCCTTGCGGCTCTTGATGAAAAAGGAACGTGTCAGAAAAATAAATTGTCTTGAATGCGCCGTTCAATCTTTCCCAGCGGTTAAAAGCTTCAAGCGCTTTATTGATGACACCCAATATCTCATCACTACCTTTAGTGCGTACGAGCTGGCTAAGTCCTAGAATATCTATGAGAAGCAAGTGGCGCCCTTGACACGTTAGTGCTTGGCCACTCATACAAGCCTCACTCTTCCGGTCAGCAGCTCCTGCATCATGCCCTGTTTTAGCTGGCGAGTCTTTTCAAGACGGGATTCGAGGCTGGCAATTTCTGTGTCCATATCGGTGAGTATGGCGGCGATAGCATTTTGTTCTTCTATGGAAGGAATCATGAGTTCAAATTTTTTCATGTCTGCACCGTATAAGTGGAATACAGTGCTTCCAGTTACCAGTTTCAACACCTGATCCTCGTCATGACGGATCACATAGCTTAGAAAAGATCCATTAACCGAGTTTGGGTTGGGGCGAATGACAAGAATATCTCCACCTAAGACCACGTCTTTCAGTGAAAGGCAGCTGGCTTTGGCAAGACCTCTTGGCGTTACATCTGATGTTGGCATCAACACGTCATTTTCTTTAGAAAGAAATCCAGCTAGTTCATTATTTGTTCTGCTTGTCACTTCTTGGATCGTAACGGAGTAATGGGTGAACAGCTCACCGTAATGAATACATGGTCGCGTGCCATCAACGACTAAATCACTTTTGGATAATCCCTGTCCCTTCATAAAAGTGGCAAGACTTCCTAGTCGTGTCATCTCCCACTCCCCACAAAATCCAGGCAGGCGGCGTTGGCCGGTGAGGAGTTGTTGCATGGCGGCTTGCTGGATGTCACGCTTTTTGGCGATCAGTTGATCTAGACTGGTGATCACTGACTCAACTCCAGAAAGAGCAGAAGCTATTGCTTTCTGTTCTGCAAATGGAGGTGTCGGGTAGACGAAATTAACAGCATCACTGATGTTGAACTGCTTTTGTGCAGTGCCGTACTGTACGTTCTCGACTTGTTTTCGGCCAATATCCGAGTTCATGACATAGCAAAGCCAGGTTGAGTCAAATGCTCGGCCTTGCCTTATGATCATCATAGAAGCGCAATTACATCCATCAAGCTCAGGAGGGACTACAGCTGTAACTCCAGGCTCGCCAACACGAACCATGACTAAATCGTTGGCATACAGTCGTGAAGCGGAAACTTGATTGTTGCTCTTCTCGGTAATTTTATTCGCGGTTTGCCATGAAATTGAGTTTTCACTGACATGCGAACCGACAAGCATTGGTATTGTTCCGGCCTCATCGAAATATGAACTTGGATTTATGACAAGGCCTACTGTTTGTGATGGTGAGATGTCTCGTAGTCGTTTGACTTCCCAGTCTTGAGGTATAATTCCGACCTCGGTCTGCTTATACCCCGGCCTCGCTTCTGCATTCATACCGCAAACCCCATCTTCGTCAGGTGCGCATTGACCTTGGCCGCCAGCGCTTCCACCTCGGCATTTAGCGCCGGTAATGGAGTGGCATAACGCTCAGCCAGTTGGCGAATACGGCCACTGAGGGCCTGGGACACCCGACCCAGCTCGGTCTGCACATCGGCTTGCAGGGTTGCTAGCCATTTGTCGTCCACCACCAGGGTTTTCAGCTCAACTTCACTGAGCTGGGCATAGTGGGCCTGCACCTTGGCATCCAGCGCTTTCTGTGCGGCTTTGACCTTCTTGCTGGTCTCGCCCTCGCGCTCGATCAGCGTCAGGCACTTTCCCAGCGCCTGACGTTCTTCATCGGCATCCCAGTCGTGCTTGATGGCTTTCAGCCGAGTCTTGACGCTGGCGGCGGTGAGTTTGCCCTTATCGGTCTTGCCTTCTGACAGCGGGCCATCTTCGCCGCCCTGTTCCTCGTCCAGCTCTTCTAGCTCGCGGCTTATGGCGTCGCGCTTGGCCTCCAGCTCAGTGATGGCGGCAGCCTCGGCGGCGTAATAGCGGCGCACGATCAGTTCAGGCGGCAGCAGGTCGGTGTTCGGCTCGCCTTTACTCAGGCCACTGGCAATCAACGGCTGCCAGCCGTCGATTACCAGTTGGTAAACGTCATCCTGCAAGGTGGCGTACCAATAGTCCTGAAGGTGCTGGTATACGTCGTAGGCATTCAGCAGCGGAGCCGCCTCGAAGCGGTGAAGCAGGTCTTCGGCCAGGGTATTGAGCAGCGCCTTGGGCCGGTCGCCAATAGTGATGCCTTGCAGGCGCGGTCGGTGCTCGTTGCGCCAGGCATCGAACAGGCCACTGATGGTCTGGTTAAACGCGGTGAACTCGGGGTGTGCAAAGATGCTGGACTTGATCTCGGTCTGCACCACCTTGAGTTGCAGGTAACCGGGACGCTGCGGGGCGAACAGGGAGCTGCGCAAGTTGGGCATTACATCCCAGTAGGCTTGCAGGGCATCCACATCGCGCTCGGGGATGCCACCGTGCAGGTGGGCGTCGATGTCTTGCAGGTCTTCCGCTGCGCTGGTGTCGATATAGCGCGGGATATTCAGGTTGAAGTCGTTGGCCTCGATTTCGGCAAGCGGCACCAGGCGTGAGAACTTTGGCAGCTCGCGCTGCTGTGTGCAGGCATCGACGATCTTGTGAATGTCCTGCTCTCGCAGGCGGTTCTTGTTGCCGTCTTTGATAAAGCCTTTGCTAGCGTCGATCAGGAACAGGCCCTTGCGACCGGCGCTGCTGGCTTTGTCGAGAATGATAATGCAGGCGGGAATACCGGTGCCGAAGAACAGGTTGGCCGGCAAGCCGATAATGGCCTGGATATAGCCCTGCTGGAGGATGCGCTTGCGGATCACACCTTCGGCACCGCCACGGAACAACACACCGTGGGGCAGAATCACCGCCGCCTTGCCGGTGCTCTTCAGCGAGGTGAGCATGTGCAGGAGGAAAGCGTAGTCGCCGTTCTTGTCGGGTGGAATGCCGTAGCTGAAACGGTTGTAGTCGTCCTCGGCTGGATTGAAGCCATTGCTCCAGGCCTTGGTCGAGAACGGCGGGTTGGCGACGATGAAGTCGAACAGCTTGAGGTTGCCCATCGGATCTTTGAAATGCGGCGCGGACAGGGTGTTGTCTTTCCATATTTCCGCCGTGGGGCAGTCGTGCAGGATCATGTTCATCTTGGCCAAGGCGCTGGTGGCGTTGTCCATTTCCTGGCCGTAGATTGCCAAGTCGAGGCCGGTGGTGCTCTTGGCTTCATCGTGAGCTTTGAGCAGCAGCGAGCCCGAGCCGCAGGTTGGGTCGTAAATGCTCTGCTTGCTGTCAGTGGCACCGGCCAGGCCGATGACCTGGGCCATGATCCGCGACACTTCTGCCGGGGTGTAGAACTGCCCCTTGCTCTTGCCGGACTCGGTGGCGAAGTGACGCATCAGGTATTCGTAGGCATCACCAAGGATGTCGTCGCCCTGGGCGCGGTTGCTGCGAAAATCCAGTCCCGGCGTATTGAAGATACTGACGAGGTTGGACAGGCGGTCGACCATCTCCTTGCCCTTACCGAGCTTCTCCTGGTCGTTGAAGTCGGCCACGTCTATGACGCCGGTGAGGTTATTGGCCTCGGCTAGGCGAGCGATGATCTGGTTGATCTTGTCGCCGATCTCTTTGTCGCCCTTGAGCGCCACCATGTCGGCAAAGCTGCCGCCGTCCGGCACCTCGATCAGCGAGTTGGGGTCGCCCGCGTACTTGTCCGACACGTACTTTACGAACAAGAGCACCAGGACGTAGTCCTTGTACTGCGAGGCATCCATCCCGCCACGGAGCTCGTCGCAGGATTTCCAAAGGGATGAGTAGAGTTCGGATTTCTTGATAGCCATCGGGCGTACTACCTTGCAATGCGGGATAGCAGGTAGCAGAGGGTCAAGGCCTCGTCCGCGTCCCTGCCGAAAGGATGTAGCGAGAGTACCAGAAATGCGGTGCAGGCCTCATCCTTGGCCGGCAGCAGAGTAGCCTTCGAGATGCTGAAATTCTGAAGGACAGGCACCAACGCCACATCAGCCTTTAGGATGCGGCATCGGCGGATCGTGGCTTGAGTTTTAGGGAGATTCCTTCCTTGTCGCCCTCAATGACCAGCTCATCTCCCAAAGCCCAGCCAAGCTTCTCCAGTAGCGCCGGAGGAAGCTCAACGATGACGTCTCCGCTGCCATCTCCTGGGTCTTGGCAGACAACTCGCCAGCTCTCTGATGCAGCCATGGCTTCGATCTCACGGTTAATGTAATCAGTATGGCAGTATCATCGCGGATAGGACGGCTTCATAGGTTGGGATTGCGACGGACTGGTTTGAGCGTCGCGGTGGAAAGTCAGACCTCAATCAGTTCCGCCAAATGGCTTCCTAATCTCACCACTCAGACCTAGGATGAAGCCTTGGTAGCCGTTTCTCGATAGGGACTGTCAGTGATAAAACAAATCATTCTGCGAGGTGTGACCAGCTATTCCCCGGTTGCGAGTTTGACAATTGGGCCACTGACTAAGGTCAACATGCTCTACGGCCACAATGGTACAGGTAAGACCACCATCAGCAATTACCTCCAAGATCCCAACGACCTGATTTATTCCGAGTGCAACATTCAACCTTCAAATCCTGACCGTGAGTTGCTGGTCTACAACCACAATTTCATGGAAAACCATTTTCAGGAGAGCTCGCAGCCTGGTGTTTTCACCCTCAACGAAGGGAACATTGAGGCAGAAAATGCATTGCTAGCTGCGGAGGAGGAGCTAAAGAAACTGGCGGAACAGCGACAAACTGAGGTTGATGCTGGCAAAGCCTTAACTGCGTCCCAGAAAGCGAACAGAGAAGCCTTGCTAGATAATCTCTGGGCCTTGAGAAAGCAACACGACAGCTCAGATTTGAAGTTCTGTTTTACCGCTTTACACACTAGGGAGCGACTAGCGGAAAAGGTCGAGAGCTTGAATTTGGAGCCTGTATCAGACTCGTTCGATACTTTAGCTCTGGAGGCGAGCGAACTACAGTCTGCAAGTGACCAAGAACGTCCGGTGCTTCCTTTATTCAGTTTTCCAGAGAGGGATGTTGAGTTCAGTCCTGTGCTGGCGGAATCGATAACTGGCTCTGATAGCTCTTACCTCAGCGATATAATTAACGATCTTGGTAATTCCGATTGGATAAAGCAGGCCTTTAGGTTCGTTGATAAAAATAACGACACATGCCCTTTTTGCCAGCAGAAGCTCCAGGCTAACTTCTACGAGGAGCTCGGAAAAGTTTTCGATAAGACCTACCAGAGAAGAATGGAGGGTTTGATTGCATTGAATGAGAGGTATGAAGCAGGTGCAGTCCGGCTAAAGGCGCAATACCAACAGCCTAGCTATCAAATGCCGGAATTCGCGATAGGTATTGCTGAGCTTGAGGTTCTTCTACAAAAAAATTGTCGTCTGCTTGCCGAAAAACTTGCTAATCCTTCAGTCCCGGTCGCCTTAGAGTCGTCAACCGAAATAATAGGCAGCCTGAACTCTTTAGTGAAGGTTGAGCAGGATAAGACCATCGCCTTCAACCTCAAGGTAAAGGACAAAAAAGGTAACCTGGAGAGGATCAAGTCTCGATTCTGGAATTGTTTCAGAGCTGTGAGCGATTCCGTGCTTGCTAGTGCTAAATCTGTTCGGGACGACCTCGATAGACAGATTTCCGCAAAGCGTCAGGCTATTGAATTAATCAAAAGCCAGGCTCAAGAGCATAAGAGAATCATTGCTGAGAATAGGGCAAAAATAACCAATATTGACCAGTCAATAGACAGCATCAATACGTCGCTCAGTACGCTGGGTCTAAAAGGTTTCTTAGTGGTACGGGAAGAGGGCGATTTACCCCGATACCGCCTAGAAAGGCCGGTTCAGCAGCAGGGGGTATTCAAGACCCTGAGTGAGGGCGAGAAGACACTGATTTCATTCCTATATTTCTTAGAGGTTTGCAATGGTGATCTCGATAGTAAGGGCGGAAAGCTCAAGACGAATCGCGTTATTGTTATCGACGATCCAATCTCCAGCCTGTCTCATAATTATGTCTACGATATCGCATCGCTAATCTACCGGAGGGTGCTAAGCCCAAAGGATAGATTCAAACAGGTTTTCATCCTAACCCACAACCTGTTCTTTTTCCATGAGATGCTCAAGCATCTGAAGAAGGCCGATGACTTTTCGCTATTTAGAATCACCAAGGCACAATACACCATTGTCATGCCAATGAAGGCATCTGATATACAGAACGACTACCAATCGTTCTGGCAGGCAATAAAAGACGCCCAGTCAGGCCGAACCTCTGTATCCGTAATTCCGAATATGATGAGAAATATTCTGGAACACTATTTCACCTTTGTGCACAGGCAGGATGATCTCGCAAAGGCATTGCAGGAATTGGCTGAAGAGGACAAAGATTTCAAGTCTCTGTATCGCTATGTCAATCGTGAGTCCCACTCAGATGCTGTGAACCTTACTGACTTTGGTGAGATTGAGCCAGACCACTATATCGAGCGATTCAGGCAGGTATTCGTTCGTACTGGTTTTGAACAACACTACGAGAAAATGATGGCCTAAGGAGTTTGCGTTTGAGCACAAACATAATCACGCAGCAGGGATTCGAGGCTCTGAAAGAAGAGCTTGATCATCTCTGGCGTGTCAAACGGCCAGACACAACCCGCAAGGTGACCTGGGCAGCCTCGCTTGGTGACCGCTCGGAGAACGCGGATTATCAGTACAACAAGAAGCTTTTGCGAGAAATTGACCGAAGAGTCAGATATTTGCGGAAGCGCCTTGAGGATGTTCGGGTTGTTGAGTATTCGCCCGAACAGGAAGGTAGGGTCTTTTTCGGCGCGTGGGTCGAGATTGAGAACGAGGCGGGGGAGCTGAAGAGATTCCGAATCGTGGGGTATGACGAGATCTACGGACGGAGCGACTACATCTCGATTGACTCACCAATGGCTCGTGCCCTTCTGAAGAAAGAAGTGGGTGACGAGGCTACTGTGCAGACCCCGTCCGGCGAAATGGTCTGGTGGGTGAATGAAATTGTGTACGAGAAATAGTATGCAGTTTCGAGTATGTATACTTTTTCTGAGGCCTCGATTTTAGAGGGTTTGTCATGATTTAGTATGCAGGGTAGGGGTCTCCGTTATTCTCGGCGTTTTCCGATCGGTCGCCCTGGGCGGCCGCTTCGCTGACCGACTGAGTGACCTGGGGTCGGCGCACGTGCCACAGCTCATGCAGTTCGGCGCGCAGGCGCGCTTCGCCTTCGGGGGTGATCAGTGGGGTGCCGGCGGAACGGGGTGGACGATAACGACTCATGGGACTGCTTTGGCGATGGTAAGCCGCGATCTTATCAGCCCTCGCGCAGCACCGTCAGCGGGCTAACGTTCAACGCCCGGCGAGTGCCGATAACGCCGGCGCCGCCCACCAGCAGGGCGCCGATCAGCGGCAGGATCAGCAGCCAGGGGTGCGGCTGCCAGTTCAGGTCGAAGGCGTAGCGATAGAGCAGGAAGCTGATCAGCTCGCAGCCCAAGGCGGCCAACAGGCCGCTGGCCGCCCCGAGCAGGGCGAACTCGCTGCGCCGGGCACTGATCAGCAGGCGGCGTTCGGCGCCCAGGGCACGTAGCAGTGCGCCCTGGCGAATGCGCTCATCCAGGGTTGCTTGCAGGCCGGCGAACAGGACCGCGAGCCCGGCGGCGAGGACGAACAACAGCACGTACTCGATGGCCAGGGTGACCTGGGCGACGATGCTGCGCAGCTGCGCCAGCAGGGCATCGACCTGTAGCAGGGTGACGGAGGGGAAGGCGTGCGCGAGTTCGACCAGCTGGCGTTCCTGCCGCGGCGGCAGGTAGAAGCTGGTGAGGTAGGTGACCGGCAGATCCTGCAGGGTGTCGGGCTGGAAGATCATGTAGAAGTTGGGGCGGAAATTGTTCCAGTCAACTTCCCGTAGGCTGCTGACGCGGGCGTCGCGGCTGAGTCCGCCGACACTGAAGCTCAGGCGATCGCCGAGCTTGATCTGCAGACTCTCGGCCAACTTTGATTCCACCGAGACGCCAGGTAGTTCGCCATCCTTGATGGTGCTCCACCAGCTGCCGGCCAGCAGCTGGTTGTCCGCGGGCAGCTCGCTGGCCCAGGTCAGGCTCAGGTCGCGGCGGATGGCGCGCTCGCCCTGACTGTCCTTGCTGACGACCTGACGCACCGGCTCGCCATTGATCTTGACCAGGCGCCCAGGAACGACCGGGTAGAGCGGCACGGGTTCCGGCGACAGTTCGGCCAGGCGGGCGGCGAAGGCGTCCTTTTCGGCCGGCAGCACGTTCAGGGCGAAATGATTGGGGGCTTTGGCGGGTAATTGCTCCTGCCAGGTGTCGAGCAGCTCGCCGCGCAACAGGGCGATCAGCGCCATGGCCAGGATGATCAGGCCGAAGGCCAGGGACTGCCCGACTGCGGCCAGCGGGTGGCGCAACAGCTGGCCGAGGCCGAGGCGCCAGGGCAGAGCGGCGCGCGACAGCAGTCGGCGCAGCGCCTGCAGGCCGAACAGCAGCAGGGCGCCAAGCACCAGGGTGGCCAGCAGGCCGCCACCGAGCAGGGCCAGGGTCAACTTCAGGTCCAGGCTCAGGCGCCACATGATCAGCCCCAGGGCCAGCAGCGCGGCGCCATAGACCAGCCAGGAGCTGAGTGGAACCGGCAACAGGTCACGGCGCAGCACCCGTAACGGCGGTACCCGCCCGAGTGCGGCCAGCGGCGGCAAGGCAAAGCCGGCGAGGGCGACCAGTCCCGTGGCCATGCCGGCCAGGGCGGGGCCTGGCCCACCTGCGGGCAGATCGGCGGGAAGCAGACCCTGCAACAGATAGAACAGACCATGCTGGCCGAGCCAGCCCAACAGGGCGCCGCTCAGGCTGGCGACCAGACCCAGCATCGCCAGCTGCAGGCTGAACAGTCCCAGCGCCTGCCGGCGTGACAGGCCGAGGCAGCGCAGCAGGGCACTGGCGTCGAAGCGGCGGGCGGCGAAGCGCGCGGCAGACAGCGCCACCGCGACACCCGCCAGCAGAACCGCAGCCAGACTGGCCAGGTTCAGGTAGCGCTCGGCGCGCTCCAGCGCACCGCCGACCTGGCGGCTGCCGTCACGCGCATCCTCCAGGCGCTGGTTGGCGGCCAGGCTGGGCTCGACCGTCTGCCGGTAGGCGCCGAGCGCCTCGGGCGAGCCGCGCCACTGCTCGCGGTACCTGACCCGGCTGCCCGGCTGCACCACTTCGGTGGCTGCCAGATCGTCCAGGTGCATCAACACGTGCGGGGTCAGGCTATAGAAATCTCCGGCCTCATCCGGCAGGTAGGTCAGTACACGGCTCAGACGCAGGCTCGTCGAGCCAAGCTCGATACGCTCGCCGACCTGCAGGTTGAGGGCCGCCAACACGCGTGCCTCGGCCCAGACCTCGCCGGGGCTCGGCCCTGGACCGGGCTTTTCCGCGCCATAGGCGGCGCCCGCGCTCCTCAGCTGGCCGCGCAGCGGGTAGTTGCTGTCGGCCGCCTTGACGCTAACCAGCTGAATAGCTTGGTCGCTGGCGATCACGCTGGAGAACTCGACCAGCCGGGCATGCTCCAGGCCCAGGCGTTTACCCGCCTCGATCTGCGCAGGGGCGGCCGGCGAGGTACCGGTGAGCAATAGATCGGCGCCGAGGAACTCGCTGGCGCGGCGCAGCATGCCGTCGTTCAAGCGCGCGCTGAAATAGCCGATCGCCGTGCTGGCCGTGACAGCCACCAGCAGGGCGAAGAACAGCACGCGTAGCTCACCGGCGCGGGCGTCTCGCACAAGCTGGCGGGTTGCCAGCGCCAGCAGGCGGGCGAGCGGCGGGCCAGTCATCAGGGTTCCACGTGATCGATCAGCCGCCCGCCTTCCAGGCGAATAAGGCGCTGACATCGGTGAGCCAGGCGCTCGTCGTGGGTGACCAGCACCAGGGTCGCGCCGCGTTCCCGGTTCAACTCGAACAGCAGCTCGCTGATGCGCTCGCCGGTGTGGCTGTCGAGGTTGCCGGTCGGCTCGTCGGCGAACAGCACCGCCGGCTCGGCGACGAAGGCGCGGGCGATGGCGACGCGCTGCTGCTCGCCACCGGATAGTTGGCGCGGGTAGTGGGTAAGACGCTGGCCCAGGCCGACGCGGTCGAGCAGGGCGCGGGCGCGCTCGCGGGCATCGTGCCGACCTTCGAGCTCCAGCGGCAGCATCACATTCTCCAGGGCGTTGAGGCTGTCGAGCAGCTGGAACGACTGGAAGACGAAACCGACGTGTTCGGCGCGCACCCGCGCGCGCTGGTCTTCATCGAGACGGCCTAGGTCGTTGCCCGCGAGGCTGACCTCACCATCGCTCGGTAAGTCCAGGCCGGCGAGCAGGCCGAGCAGGGTCGACTTGCCTGAACCCGAGCTGCCGACGATGGCCAGGCTGTCGCCCGAATTCAATTCGAGGGAAAGGTCGTGGAGTATGGTCAACTCGCCTTCCGTGCTGGGAACCACTTTGCTAAGGTTCCGCGCGGTGAGAATGCTCGAGGTCATGGAGAATCCGATGCGTAGAGGGTTGGTTGTCGCCGTTTTCGCTCTGCTGCTATCGGTGCAGGCCGCCGTGGCCGATACCGTGCTGGTGGTCGGCGATAGTATCAGTGCAGCTTTCGGCCTGGATACCCGCCAGGGCTGGGTCGCACTCCTCGAGCAGCGCCTGGCCGAACAGGGCTACCCGCACCGGGTGGTGAACGCCTCGATCAGCGGCGACACCAGCTCAGGCGGCGCCGCACGGCTCCCGGCGCTGCTTGCCGAGCATCTTCCAAGCCTGGTGGTGCTCGAGTTGGGGGGCAACGATGGCCTGCGCGGGCAGCCTCCGGCGCAACTGCAACAGAATCTTTCGGCGATGATCGATCAGGCGCGGGCCAGCGGCGCTCGGGTGCTGCTCTTGGGCATGCGCCTGCCCCCTAATTATGGCGCGCGCTACACCCGGGCGTTTGCCGAGGTGTTCACCGCACTGGCCGAGGAGAAGGAGGTTGCCCTGGTGCCGTTCTTCCTCGACGGCGTCGGCGGCGCTCCAGGGATGATGCAGGACGACGGTATCCACCCCACGGCCGCCGCTCAGCCGGTCCTTCTGGAAAATATCTGGCCGCGCCTGCAGCCGCTGTTGTGACAGGCTTTTCTGCACTCAACCTTTCGGCTAATGTGGCGCCCCCGCCCTGGAGCCCTCGATGCCGCGTCCTGCCTGGTCATTGCATGCCTACCAACTGATCGAGCCGGACGAACAGCTGGATCTGTTCGCCTGTCGGGAGGTACGCCTGCACCTGGTCGCGCGCCAGCTGGAGTTGGGCGAGTACGCCGATCGAACCCTGTGCGGCGGCCTGCTGCCCGCGCAACCGCGCTGGCGCGGGCTGGCCAAGCAGATGCTGCGCGACGCGCGCCTGTGCCCGGGATGCCGCGCCACCTTCGAGGCACAGCGCCGTGGCCTTCGACCCGATTGGCCGCTACGTTGAGTACTCCCGGATAGCCTGCGGGCGGTGTACAATCGCCTATTGAACTTGTCAGCCATTCTCGCCAAGGATTACCGGATGTTGTCGCGCATTCCTGCCGTCGCCCGCTCCCTGCCTCTCGCCGCATTGTTTGCAGCGAGTTCAGCCGTTGCCCTGGAGTTACCTCTGCCGCCGCCTGGCGAGGACATCGTCGGCCAGGTGCAGGTGGTCAAAGCCAAATACGAAGACACCTTCGCCGACCTCGGTGTGGCCAACGACTTGGGCTACCTGGAGATGATCGCCGCCAATCCGGGCGTGGATGCCTGGCTGCCAGGCGAGGGTACCGAAATCATCCTGCCCACGCGCTTTATATTGCCGCCGGGTCCGCGCGAGGGAATCGTGATCAATCTGGCAGAGTACCGCATGTACTACTTCCCGAAGGGGCAGAACGTCGTGCATACCTACCCGCTGGGGATCGGGCGCGAGGGCTGGAGTTCGCCAGTGACCGACACCCGGATCACCGCCAAGACACCGAACCCGGGCTGGACCCCGCCCAAGTCGATTCTCGAGGAACATGCGGCCAACGGCGATCCACTGCCATCCTACGTGCCGCCGGGTCCTGACAACCCGCTGGGTCCGTACAAGATGACATTGTCCGTGCCGGGTTATCTGATCCATGGCACCAACAAGAAGTTCGGTATCGGCATGCGTGTCAGCCACGGCTGCTTCCGCATGCTCAACCAGAACGTGCTGCAATTGGCCGATATGGTGCCAGTCGGTACGCCGGTACGCATCCTCAACGAGCCGTACAAGTTCGGCCGCAGCAACGGCAAGGTCTACCTCGAGGCGCATACGCCCCTTGAGGATGCGGGTGCAACGTCGGTAGTCGATAAGCACACCGCCGTGATCAACGCACTGCTCAAGCGCGAGGAACTGGGCGATCTGCGCCTGGACTGGAAGATGGTGCGCGAAGTAGTCGCGGCCGAAGATGGTCTGCCAGTGGAAATAGCCGAGCCTGATGCGACGCTGGTCAGCAGCGCCAGTCTGACGTACTGACCACGGACTGACGATAAAGCCCGCCCTGCGCAAGCAGCGGCGGGTTTTTTATTGCCACTTAGATGCCACTTCCGCAGGCAATAAAAAAGGTTCTTCGCGGACTCTGGGGAAAGAGCGAGTTGACAGTCAGGGAAATGGGTAGATTGGCAGTCGCCAAACACACCAACTCCCAGTCCCTGCTGTCGCCGTGCATCCTATTGATCTTGCCGCTTTCTGGCCAGGCTACGAGGTCGTCGCCTGCCGCCCCGCCGCTGAAAACACCCTGCTGATTGAGCTGGAGCCCCAGGCCAACCAGCTACCCCAGTGTGGGCGCTGTGGCCAGCCCTGTCCGTTGATCCACGAACGGCGCATGCGCCAGGTGCGTGACCGTGACCTGCTGGATCGGCGTGTTGTTCTGCAGTTACCCGTGCGCCGCGTCGACTGCCTGACCTGTGGACGCGTGACCGAGCGGATCGACTGGTTGGCGCCGGCCGCACGCTTGACCCGGCGCTTGCAGATCTGGCTCGAAGGCCTGTTGCAGCTCTTGCCGATAAGCCATGTCAGTCGCCTGACCGGCTTGCACTGGCACACCCTTAAAGCCATCGACAAGCGTCGATTGGAAGCCGCAGTGGGCGCCTTCGAGCCCGCTGACGTGCGGCGCTTGGTGATGGACGAGTTCGCCCTGCACAAGGGCCATCGCTACGCCACGGTGATCATGGATGCCGAGCGAACCCGCGTGCTGTGGGTCGGGCACGGCAACAGCCGCGAGGCGATTCGGCCGTTCTTCGAACTGCTCGGCGAGCGCTGCCAGCAGATCGAGGCGGTGGCGATGGACATGAACACGGCCTTCGACCTGGAGGTGAAGCGCCATTGCCCGCGGGCCGAGGTGGTGTACGACCTGTTCCATGTGGTGGCGCGCTACGGCCGCGAGGTGATCGACCGTATCCGCGTGGACCAGGCCAACCTGCTGCGGCATGACAAACCGGCGCGCCAAGTGGTCAAGCGCAGTCGCTGGTTGCTGCTGCGCAACCGGGCCAACCTCAAGAGCGAGCAGGCGGTGCAGTTGCAGGAACTGCTGCAAGCCAATCAGTCACTGGCCACCGTCTACCTGCTCAAGGATGCGCTCAAGGACATCTGGTACGCGCCCAGCGTCTGGGAGGGCTGGCAGCGTTGGCGGGACTGGCAACGGCATGTCCGGGACAGTGCCCTGGCGCCGCTGCAGCGCTTCGCCAAGAACCTCAGGCGTTACCTCCGCGGCATCCTCGCCAGTGCCCGCTTCCCGATGCACACCAGCGTGCTGGAGGGGGTGAACAACCGCATCAAGGTCATCAAGCGCATGGCCTATGGCTTCCGCGACTCGGACTACTTCTTCCTGAAAATCAAGGCCGCCTTCCCCGGGAAAGTGCGATGAACCATAAAAAAGCCGACCCAGCAACCTGAGTCGGCTCTAACAGCCGTTGCAAGCTATTACTTGCGGCTGGCTTTTTCCAGCATGCGCAGAGCGCGCTCGTTGGCTTCGTCAGCGGTCTGCTGAGCCTTCTGAGCGGCGGCCAGAGCCTCATCAGCCTTGCGATAGGCTTCGTCGGCACGGGCTTGAGCGCGAGCGGCTGCGTCTTCGGTAGCAGTCAGGCGAGCTTCAGTTTCTTTGGACATGCTGCTGCAACCGGTAGCCAGAACTGCGGCCAGGGCCAGAGCAGAGAATTTCAGAACGTTGTTCATCGTGTTCCCCTTGAGGTGGAGTTTTCCATAAAAGCAATTTCCCAATGGTGGGAAATTAGCCGGCGTACATACTACCTATAACCGGCGGTAAGTAAACGGAGCGCAGGTGGGCGCAACACATTTTTTTCATCATCTTGTGGGGGCCGACTATAAGTGGCGCTGTTTTGTATAAAAAACATACAGCCGATCGAGGGGCTCCCACCTGCATTGCCTGGTAATCCCAAAAAGTCTGGACCCTTCGGCCGGCACGGCCAAGTAACCGCAATTGAAGTTGCACGCCTGTCGGAGTCTCCGGCAGGTATGCCGGCCCCTTGTGCGGCACATTTTTTATGTGGAGCCCGGGCATCGCTGGTGCGTTCGCGCAAGTGACAACCCGGCGATATGAGCGAGTCTACTATTTCGGTGCGTTTTAAGGTGCGCGCGTCGTGCGGCTAATCCCTGGGGACGCTAACCCATTGATTCAGCATGGCCGATCCCAAGGCGGCCTGATAAGCTCGGGCAATCTGTAGTGCGGAGCCACCTGTCTCGGACCAAGGATGCGTGCATGTCGAAGTTGATTAAATGGAGTTTGTTGGCGGTACTGGCAATTGCGGTGCTGATCAAGCTGTCCCTGTGGCTGTCGGTGCGTTCGGTCATGGACGATTTCGCCGAGCGACTCTCGCCGATCATGGATATTCGCTACGGCGGTATAACCTCGTCCTTCGATGGACGGGTAGGCTTGAGCAACGTGCAGATTCGAGTGCCTGCGATGGGCGATAGCCTGCAGGTGGCCCATGCCGAACTCAAGTTCGAGGGACTTGGCGAGCTACTGCGCTTCAAAGAGCGCCTGGCCGAAGGCAAGTTTCCCGAGCAGATGACCGTAACCCTCGAGCGCTTGAGTCTGAATGTACACGGCCCGTTCATGCGCCAGCTCTATGCGGCGCCAGCCGAGCGCAGCCTGTTCACGGCAATGAGCGAGGTCGCTTGTGGCAAGATTCGTAACATAGGTGCCGACGAGCTGTTGGATATGGGTTATCGCACCTTCGAAACCGATGGCCAGTTTTCCTACCGATTCCAGCCTGGCGCGCAGACGCTCAGTTTCAGCCTGACGTCCGATACCCGCGATATGGGCGAGCTGCGTGTTGCCTTGTCGGTCATGAATATGCCGGACAATCCAGGGGATCTGCGCGTCAACCCGCCCCGCGTGCAGAGAGTAAGTGTCGAGCTCAACGACAACCAGTACCAGCGCAAGGTCCAAGACTATTGCGCCACCAAGCTCGGGATGGACAGGGAGGCGTACTTGAAGGCCTCAGTAGAGCAATTCCAGAGAGTTTTGCGCAGCCAGCGCATTGCGCTGGACCAGCCGTTACTGGACGCCTATGCCGGCTACCTGGACGACCCACAGTCGTTGCGGGTCGAGCTCGAGCCCACCGAAGGCATGGTCTGGAATGGTCTGCAGTTCTTCGATCCCAAGGATGTATTGGCGATGCTGCGACCGGTGGTCCTGGTCAATCGCCAGGCGGTGCAGCCGCTTGGGTTTTCCTGGGTCGACCCTGCTTCGCTGCCTGTGCCTAGTACGCAAGAGCCGGAGGCCGAACAGCGAGTCGGCTCTGTGGCGGAAGGCGCACGCACCGGCTTTGTCAGCGTGTCCAGCCTGGCCAATCATGTTGGTAAGCGTTTGCGTTTTGTAACCTACGATGGCATGTATTATCAGGGTATCCTGACGCGGGTTGCCAACAACAAGGCCTACCTCCGCCTGCAGGCGGGTAACGGTACGGCACAAATGTCGCTGCGCCTGGAAAAAATCGATCAGGTTCGGGTGCAGTTCTAGGGTCACGAGAGGAGTAGCAATGAGCGAGGCGTTGTCCATTCACCATGACCATAGAGGTCATCAATTCGAGACCATAGTGGATGGGGATCGTGCCTACCTGGCGTATATGGATCTGGGCAAGCAGACCTTGGACATTTATCGGACCTTCGTGCCGAACTCGCTGCGCGGTCGTGGAATTGCCGCGGCACTGACAGAGCACGCCCTGCAGTACGCCGAGCGCACCGGTTATACGGTGATTCCTTCGTGTTCCTATGTCGAGCGCTATATCGAGCGACGCCAGCGCCTCACCGCCAAGAGCTGAGGGGCTGCGGGACAAATAAAAAAGCCGGGCAACGCCCAGCTTTTTTATTGCCGCCTGATCAGGCGCGATGCCGCTTTGGCAGCACATCCTTGAGCTTGGCATGCATGCCGCGCAGGGTCTTCTCCGTGCTGTCCCAATCGATGCACGCATCGGTGATGGAGACGCCGTACTTGAGTTGGGCCAGGTCCTTGGGGATCGACTGGTTGCCCCAGCCCAGGTGGCTTTCCACCATCAGGCCGACGATAGACTGGTTGCCCTCGAGGATCTGATTGGCCACGTTGTCCATTACCAGGGGTTGCAGCGCCGGGTCCTTGTTGGAATTGGCGTGACTGCAGTCGACCATGATGTTCGGGCGGATACCGGCCTTGGTCAGCTCCTGCTCACACACCGCGACACTGACCGAATCGTAGTTCGGCTTGCCGTTGCCGCCGCGCAGCACCACGTGGCCATAGGCGTTGCCCTTGGTGGTGACGATGGATACGCCGCCTTCCTGGTTGATGCCGAGGAAGCGGTGCGGGCTGGAAACCGACTGCAGAGCGTTGATCGCGACAGTCAGGCCTCCATCGGTGCCGTTCTTGAAGCCCACGGCGGAGGAGAGGCCGGAGGCCATTTCCCGGTGGGTCTGGGACTCGGTGGTGCGGGCGCCGATGGCCGACCAGCTGATCAAGTCCTGCAGGTACTGTGGGGAGATCGGGTCGAGCGCTTCGGTAGCGGTCGGCAGGCCCATCTCGGCCAAGTCGCGCAACAGCTGGCGGCCGATGTGCAAACCATCCTGAATCTTGAACGAGTCATCCAGGTAAGGGTCGTTGATCAGTCCCTTCCAGCCGACGGTGGTGCGCGGCTTCTCGAAATACACGCGCATCACCAGGTAGAGACTGTCCGACACTTCGGCGGCAAGCACCTTCAGGCGCTCGGCATATTCATGGGCGGCCTTGATATCGTGGATCGAGCAGGGGCCCACTACCACGAACAGGCGATGATCCTTGCCGTCGAGGATGTCGCGAATCACCTGGCGACCGTTTGCGACAGTGCGCAGCGCAGAATCGGTCAGGGGAATTTCCCGCTTGAGCTGCGCAGGGGTGATCAGGGTTTCGTTGGAGGCAACGTTAAGGTCGTCGATCGGTAAATCAGCCATCGTGCTTTTCATCAGGTCAGAGTCGTCAGGTCACGGGTGCCGGCCGCCAGCGATCCCCGTGTGGCGGAGCACAGCAGTATGAGCACAGCGGGGAAGCTGAACCTTAGCGCGATAAGGGGCGGCGAGACAATGGGGCGAAAGGCGTTACTCGGCTCGCCGAGGGTAGGGACGGCTAAGAGAGGCTGGCGTCGGAGAATTCGCCGGCATGCTGGGCGATCCATTCCCCTGCGACGCTCTCGATCTGCAACTGCTGGCCGAGCTCCCGCTCACGTTGCCGACGATAGTGCTCGATCTGGCAGACTTGCTCGACCATGCGAGCACGGAACAGCGTGTCTTCATCGGTAAAAGCGATCCCCACCAGATAGTCCTCGTCGAGCTTGTGACACCAGGCCACCACACCCTCGTAGCGCGCCTGCTCGCCGAGCAGTGGGATGCGCAACTCAACCGACGTACCGCGGCGAAAGCCACGGCTGGAGTTGCACGCCACGCCCCCCAGGCTGATATTGTTCAGGCGCTGGGCGGGCAGAGGTTTTTGTTTGCGGAGCACCAGCTCCACGGGCATATCACTGGGATGACGCAAGAAACGACGCATGACTACCGACCCCCAATGCCATCAGATTGACATCGTTAATCACAGTATAGTGAATGAACTGCAATTGACCGATTTTGATGCGGATCGCCGACTGCTCGATCTGCCCGGCACCTCGCTGCTTATCTTCACAAGCACGGGCTGTGCCAGCTGTCGCTGGGCGCGTCGGGAGTTGCCGCGGCAGCCTCTGCCTGTGGCGCGCCTGGCCTGGATTGATGCTGCCGACAACGCAGGACTGGTGGCGCGCTACGAGGTCTTCCACCTGCCGGCCATGTTCGTGGTGCGCGATGGTCAATTTTTCGGCGCGTTGCAGAGCCGTCTGCGTACCGACGATCTGCTCGGCGGCTTGGCTGAGGCCCTCCGGCGTCCCGCGGACGAGCTTCCTTGACTACAGCCAACCTGGGCCTGCGTATATGCTGACAGTCGCGCATCGAGCCAGGTGTTGTCCCTGGCCGCCGCCGAGCGAGCGTCGACGGCCGCGGGTTCGCACCCTGTACCAGGCCCTGTGCTTTCTCGCTCAGGCCGACCGCTAGAACGTTGAGGTGTGCATGAGCAAGGGAATGGGCGATAAACTGGTGCTGGCGATCTCCTCGAGCGCACTGTTCGACTTGCGTGAGAGTCACCAGGTGTACGAAAGCCAGGGCGTGGAAGCCTATCGCCAGTACCAGATCGAGCACGAGGACGAGATCCTGCTGCCCGGCGATGCCTTTCCCTTGGTCGAAAAGTTGCTCGCATTGAATCTCGCCCTGGGGCAGCCTCGGGTCGAGGTGATCCTGGTCTCGCGCAACAGCGCCGACACCGGCTTGCGCGCGTTCAACTCGATCCAGCACTACGGACTGGGCATCTCTCGAGCCGCCTTTGTCGGCGGGCGCAGTCCCGACCCGTACCTGGCAGCCTTTGGCTGTCAGCTGTTCCTCTCGACCCACGCCGAGGACGTGCGCAACGCGCTGCGCTCGGGGTTCGGTGCGGCGACCATCCTCTCCGGCGGCGCCCGCCGGGCGGCGAGCAACGAGCTGCGCATCGCCTTCGACGGGGATGCCGTGCTGTTTTCCGACGAGTCGGAGCGGGTCTACCAACAAGGCGGCCTGGAAGCCTTTCAGAGTCATGAGCGCGACGCCGCGCGCCGGCTCTTGGGCGGCGGACCGTTCAAGCCCTTTCTCGCCGCGCTGCACCTGTTGCAGCAAGAGTTCCCCGAAGAGGCCTGTCCGATTCGCACGGCGCTGGTCACCGCCCGTTCGGCGCCTGCCCACGAGCGAGTCATTCGCACCCTGCGCGAGTGGAATATCCGCCTGGACGAGTCCTACTTCCTGGGAGGGCTGGAGAAAGCGGCGATCCTCGAGGCTTTCGCCGCCGACGTGTTCTTCGACGATCAGGCCGGCCACTGCGAGAAGGCCCGTGAGGTGGTAGCCACAGGCCATGTCCCCCATGGCGTGAGCAACGAGCTGCAGCCCTAGTCGATCCCCCGTGCATATATCCATTCGTCCTAAATGGCCCCGCCTTAGTTGACTTGCGGAGCGCGCTGCTAAGCTCAGAAAAGGCCCGCCGCGCCGGCAGTCGAGGAGGCCGCATGATTCGCTCGATTCTTTATGCCACCGATCTTGGTCTTTACGCCCCTTATGTCCTCCAGCACGCGCTGGCGCTGACGCGCGCCTTTAACGCCGGCCTGTATGTCGTGCATGCGGTAGAGCCGCTGGGGCTGTTCGCCGAGTCGGTACTGCAGACCTATCTGGATGAGGATCGACTCAAGGAGTTGCGCAGCCAGGGCCTGAACACGGTGATGACGAGCATCGAGCAGCGCGTGCTGGAGGGGTTTCGCGACGAACTCGGCGAGGCCCAGCATGAGCTGGACGTGATCCGCGCCGTGAGGGTGGTGCAGGGCGACCCACCCCTGGTCATTCTCGAGGAGGCGCAGAGGCTCGGCGTCGACCTGCTGGTGGTCGGCAGTCACAGCCATGGCACCGAGCTGGAGATACCGCTGGGGCGCACGGCCGCGCGCCTGCTGCAATTGTCGGAAGTGCCGGTGTATCTGGTGCCGATGCTGCAGCACCGTGGACGGGGCGAAGCATGAAACAAAGATTCGGCAGCAGTTAAAAATAAATAGTCTAGATTTAACGTCTAAGCCACTAATATGGTTATATAAAATTGCCGGCAAGTGCACGGCTGCCTACCTGCTCTGAGGGTTTTCTATGAAGCTTCAGCAATTGCGCTACATCTGGGAAGTCGCGCATCACGACCTCAACGTTTCGGCCACAGCGCAGAGCCTCTATACCTCGCAGCCGGGGATCAGCAAGCAGATACGTCTGCTGGAAGATGAGCTTGGCGTCGAGGTGTTCGCCCGCAGTGGCAAGCATCTGACCCGCGTCACCCCGGCCGGCGAGCGGATCATCACCACCGCCGGTGAAATTCTGCGCAAGGTGGAAAGCATCAAGCAGATCGCCCAGGAGTTCTCCAACGAGAAGAAGGGCACCCTGTCCATTGCCACCACCCACACGCAGGCACGCTACGCCTTGCCCACGGTGATCAGCAGCTTCATCAAGCAGTATCCCGACGTCGCCTTGCACATGCACCAGGGCACGCCGATGCAGATTGCCGAGATGGCAGCCGATGGCACCGTGGACTTCGCCATCGCCACCGAAGGGTTGGAGCTGTTCAACGACCTGGTGATGATGCCTTGCTACCGCTGGAATCGCTGTGTGGTGGTGCCCCAGGGGCATCCGCTGGCCAAGCTGCCGAAGCTGACCCTGGAGGCCCTGGCCGAGCACTCGATCGTCACCTACGTGTTCGGCTTCACCGGCCGCTCCAAGCTGGACGAGGCCTTCAGCCACCGCGGCCTGACGCCGAAGGTGGTGTTCACCGCAGCCGATGCCGACGTGATCAAGACCTACGTGCGCCTCGGCCTGGGCGTGGGCATCCTGGCCAAGATGGCGGTGGACCCCAAGCTCGACCCGGACCTCGTGGTGCTCGATGCCAGCGACCTGTTCGAGGCCAGCGTGACCAAGATCGGCTTCCGCCGCGGCACCTTCCTGCGCGGCTTCATGTGCGACTTCATCGAGACATTCGCCCCGCACCTGACGCGCGACGTGCTGGCCAAGGCCGTGCATTGCCATAACAAGTCCGAGCTGGAGGAACTGTTCCACGACGTCGAGCTACCGACCTACTAGTCCAGACGAGTGCCTGGGCGGCTGCGCGCCTGACGCCACTCAGCTGGATTTATCGGCGACATAAAAATGCCCGTATCTTGCGATACGGGCATTTTCTTGAGCGGGGTGCTGGCGCCCCAAGGGGGGCACCAGCCGCGATCAGACCAGCACGCCCTGGCTGCGCAGGTAGTCGTCGTAGGTGCCACTGAAGTCGACCACACCGCTGTCGCTCAGTTCGATGATGCGGGTGGCCAGGGAGGAAACGAACTCGCGGTCGTGGCTGACGAAGATCAGCGTGCCGGGATAGTTCTCCAGGGCCAGGTTGAGCGCCTCGATGGACTCCATGTCGAGGTGGTTGGTCGGTTCGTCCATCACCAGCACGTTGGGCTTCTGCAGGATCAGCTTGCCGAACAGCATGCGCCCCTGCTCGCCACCGGAAATCACCTTCACCGACTTGAGTATCTCGTCGTTGGAGAACAGCATGCGGCCCAGGGTGCCGCGTACCAGCTGTTCGCCGCCCTGGGTCCACTGGCCCATCCAGTCGAACAGGTTGCAGTCGTCGGCGAACTCATGGGCATGGTCCTGGGCGTAGTAGCCCAGCTCGGCACTGTCGGTCCATTTCACCGTGCCGGCATCCGGGCTCAGCTCGCCGACCAGGGTGCGCAGCAGGGTGGTCTTGCCGATGCCGTTGGGACCGATGATGGCCACGCGCTCGCCGGCCTCGATCTGGAAGCTGAAGCCCTTGAACAGCGGCTTGCCGTCGAAGCCCTTGGCCATGTTTTCCACGGTCACGGCCTGGCGGTGCAGCTTCTTGGTCTGCTCGAAGCGGATGAAGGGGCTGACACGGCTGGACGGCTTGACCTCGGCCAGCTGAATCTTGTCGATCTGCTTGGCCCGCGAGGTGGCCTGCTTGGCCTTGGAGGCGTTGGCCGAGAAGCGGCTGACGAAGGTCTGCAGCTCGGCGATCTGTGCCTTCTTCTTGGCGTTATCGGCCAGCAGCTGCTCGCGCGACTGGGTCGCCGCGGTCATGTACTCGTCATAGTTGCCCGGGAACAGGCGCAGCTCGCCGTAGTCCAGGTCGGCCATGTGGGTGCACACACTGTTGAGGAAGTGGCGATCGTGGGAAATGATGATCATGGTGCTGTTGCGCGCGGTCAGCACGTTTTCCAGCCAGCGGATGGTGTTGATATCCAGATGGTTGGTCGGCTCGTCGAGCAGCAGCACGTCCGGGTCGGAAAACAGCGCCTGGGCCAGCAGCACGCGCAGCTTCCAGCCGGGCGCCACTTCGCTCATCGGGCCGAAGTGCTGATGCAGCGGAATGCCCAGGCCTAGCAGCAACTCACCGGCGCGGGATTCGGCGGTGTAGCCGTCCAGTTCGGCGAATTCGGTTTCCAGCTCGGCCACCGCCATGCCTTCTTCTTCGGTCATTTCCGCCAACGAGTAGATGCGGTCACGCTCGGCCTTGATGCGCCACAGCTCGTGGTGCCCCATGATCACCGTGTCGATCACGTTGAACTCTTCGTAGGCGAACTGATCCTGGCGCAGCTTGCCGAGGCGCACATTGGGCTCGAGCATCACCTGGCCGGCGGAGGGTTCGAGGTCGCCGCCGAGGATCTTCATGAAGGTCGACTTGCCGCAGCCATTGGCGCCGATCAGGCCGTAGCGGTTGCCGTTGCCGAACTTGACGGAAACGTTCTCGAACAGCGGCTTGGCGCCGAACTGCATGGTGATGTTGGCGGTAGAAATCACGAATCTTGATCCAGGAAGCGGGCGCATGTGCGCGAAAGGGGCGCGATTGTAGCGGTTTAGCCCGCACAAGGGCAGGGCCAGGGATGGGCGGCGGGACTCTCGTTGCGACGGCAGGGCACTCAGTCGCGGAAGAACACCTGCACCAGGTGATAGCCGAACTGGCTCTTGACCGGACCATGCACCTCGCGCAGCGGCTTCTTGAAGATGACCTGGTCGATCACCCGCACCATCTGCCCCGGGCGCACTTCGCCAAGGTCGCCACCGCGCTTGCCGGACGGGCAGGTGGAGTGTTTACGCGCCAGCACATCGAAAGCCTCGCCGGCGGCGATGCGCTTCTTCAGGGAGGCCGCCTCCGCTTCGGTCTTGACCAGGATGTGGCGGGCCATTGCCTTTGCCATGACGGGTTCCTCATTTTGGCTGGCCGTGTATTGTGCCAGTAATTGCCGCGCCAGCAGAATGACGTCAGCTTCAAGACTTCTGTTTCGCCGGGAGTGCTGGCCGAATCTGGCCTAACGTATTAATTCCATCCAACGGAAGCCCCACCCCCATGGATCTTCACTCGATGCTCAAAGTCCTGGCCAGCCAGGACGGTTCCGACCTCTATCTGTCGACCGGCGCGCCGCCCTGCGCCAAGTTCAATGGCGTGCTCAAGGCCCTCAGCCAGGAAGCCCTCAAAGCCGGGGAGGTGGCGCAGATCGCCCAGTCGATCATGGATGTGGCGCAGCGCGAAGACTTCGAGCGCGAGCTGGAGATGAACCTGGCCATCTCCCTGGGCGGCATCGGTCGTTTCCGGATCAACATCTTCAAGCAGCGCAACGAGGTGTCCATCGTCGCCCGTAACATCAAGATGGAGATTCCCAAGTTCGAGGACCTGAAGCTGCCTGAGGTGCTGCTCAAGACGGTGATGGAGAAACGTGGCCTGGTGCTGTTCGTCGGTGGCACCGGCTCGGGCAAATCGACCTCCCTGGCGGCGCTGATCGATTACCGCAACCGCAACAGCGGCGGCCACATCATCACCATCGAGGACCCGGTGGAATACGTGCACCGGCACAAGAAGTCGATCATCAACCAGCGCGAAGTCGGCGTGGATACCCGCAGCTTCCACGCGGCCCTGAAGAACACCCTGCGCCAGGCGCCGGACGTGATCTTGATCGGCGAGATCCGTGATCGCGAGACCATGGAACACGCCCTGGCCTTCGCCGACACCGGGCACCTGGCGATCTCCACCCTGCACGCCAACAATGCCAACCAGGCGCTGGATCGCATCATCAATTTCTTCCCAGAAGAGCGCCGCCCGCAACTGCTCAATGACCTGGGCAACAACCTCAAGGCGTTCGTCTCCCAGCGTCTGGTCAAGACCGCCGACGGCAAGCGCCGCGCGGCCGTGGAAGTGCTCTTGGGCACACCGACGATCCGCGACCTGATCAAGCGCAACGAGTTCTCCGAGATCAAGGAGATCATGGAGAAGTCGAAGAACCTCGGCATGCAGACCTTCGATCAGGCGCTGATCGACCTGGTCCACGAAGGCGCCATCGACGAGGATGAGGCGGTGAAAAACGCCGATTCGGCGAACAACGTGCGGCTCAAACTCAAGCTCTACCGCGACAATCCTGAGGCAGCGGCCCCGGCGCCTGCCGTTGCCGAGGCAGCGGCCGCCGCGCAGACCAAGGCGGCAGAGGCGGGCGATTGGGCGCTCGAACTGAAGCTGGAAGAGATTGAAGCGGAACAGCCGCCAGAGGACCCGGGGCGCTCGGGCATCTAGAACCAAGCCGCTGTCCGGGATACTACTGTGCGGGGAAAATTCGGCCCAGCTGCAGGTAACACTGCTCGCCGCGGCGGTTTATGGTGCATTTCTGCGTCAATGAAGCTGTGCCGAACAGGAGCGATGAGATGCGAATTGCCGTACTGACATTCGAGGGCTTCAACGAACTGGACTCCTTTATCGCTGCGGGTCTGCTCAATCGCTTGAGTGCGCGCGGCTGGCAGGCGCAGATCACCTGTCCAGGCGAGCAGGCCACCTCGATGAACGGGGTACGGGTGCAGGCGCAACAGCCTCTGGAGTTCGCCAACCAGGCCGATGTCGTGCTGTTCGGCAGTGGTATCCAGACCCGAGCGATTGCCGAAGACCGGACGATCCTCGAGCGCTTGCGACTCGACCCCAGACGCCAGCTGATCGGCGCCCAGTGTTCGGGCGCCTTGCTGATGGCCAAGCTGGGGTTGCTGGATAACCTGCCGGCCTGCACCGACCTGACCAGCAAACCCTGGGTGGTGGAAGCGGGTGTACAGGTGCTGGATCAACCCTTCCATGCCCAAGGCAATCTGGCCACCGCTGGTGGTTGCCTGTCGTCGCCTTACCTGGCCGCCTGGGTCATCGCCAAGCTGGCCGGCGAAGAAGCCTGCGCCGAGGCGCTGCACTACGTGGCGCCGGTTGGCGAGAAGCAGCAGTTCGTCGAGCGGGCGCTGGGCGTGATTCGCCCCTACCTGCCGGACTAGTCGACAGCGTGCCAGCGGGTCCCTGCGCGGCGCCGGCCGCACGGGGACCGAGGCGTCAGGCCGAGGGTCGGAACCATAACTCGATCTCGTCGGTGTCCTCGGCGAACTCGGCGGCATGTTCGGTGCCGGCCGGCACGTGATACCAGTCGCCGACCCCGTAGGTAGTGGTCGAACCCTGCATCGTCAGGATCAGCGCGCCGCGGGTGATCACGCCATAGTTGTCGGTGTCATGAGCGTGGGCCGGGATGTGGGTGCCGGCGGGGTAAGAGGCGAAGAGCACATCGCTACCCTCGGCCGCGAGCTTGTAGGCATCGAAACGGCCGTCGTACAGGGGCAGGGTCTTGATCTTGTCGGGGTACTGACCAGCCATGCTGGAGCTCCTTGTGGGGGGGATTGTCCTGGAGGTGGGGTGACTCTCGGCTCAGCCAGGCTGCTGCTGGGCCAGGGCCGCGTGCTCGGCGAGCTCGGCCTGGATAAAGGCGGCGATCATGCTCCGGTAGACCTGCTCGGTAACCTCCGGGTCGGCACCCAGTTCGCGTGACAGCTCGCGTACCTTGGCGATCACCTGCGCGACCCGTTGCGGCGCCCTGACCTCGTCCGTGTCGCTCTTAAAGCGGGCGGCCTGGGCGACGAAGGCGCCGCGCTCGGCCAGCAGAGCAACCAGTTGGCGGTCGAGGCGGTCGATATGGGCGCGCACTTGGGCGAGAGATTGGCAATCAACGTCCATGTCTTGCTTGTCTCCTGTCAGGGATATGGGGATTGCCGCTCAGTACTGCAACTGGTGCTTCCCCGTTGGCATTCCGGGCTGGGCAAAGGTGAAGGCCGATAGCGAAGGACCCTGCGCCCTGAGCGTCGTCAGGGCCTGTTTGGCTTCTTCGAGACTGGGGACATGTCCGCTCGGCACCCACCACAGTGCCAGGATGGGCTCGCTGGGTTTCTCGAACCACTGCTTCTTGTTTCTCAGCAGGTTCAGGTGAGCGCTGCCGTAGACGAAGCCCTGCAAGGCCTCGAGCGAATCCCAGACCGACAGGTTGACGATGATCCGCTCGTCGGCGAAGACCCTGAGCGCCGTGGCGTCGCCGTCCTCGCTCTGCAGCCGCCAGACGAAGCCCGGGCTGGCTTCGGCCAGCCGATTGATGGACTCGAGCTGCTCGACGAAACCCTGCATGGTGGGCGAGTCGAGCGGCGCCAGGGCTCTGGCGATATTGATCTGGGCCAGTTGGTAGGTGCGGGACCGCGTTTCATCCATGATGCTGTTACTCCCGTTCTGTAACCGGATACAGGCGTTTCCTAGTCTCTATCCGAGTTCGAAGCTGGTGATGCCGAATATGCGTTCGATGGGCATGGCCGGGGCAGCTCCCCGGTACATGCGAGCCGTCTCGAAGGATACCGTCATGTCGTGGCGCTGTGCCATGTCGACCGCTGCGGCATGATTCGCCGGTATATCCAGGAAGATCTCCGCCCCCGCCGGCGCACTGGCCTTGAGTGCTCGGAACAGACGTTCGGCCAACTGCGCGGTATCGGCGAACAGCGGGCCGACCTTGTAGCCGGCGCGGCACCGGCGCAGCACGGCATAGCCGGCCAGCTGCTGGTCGCGCAGGATGCCAAGCGCCGTGCTCTCGGGCTGGGCGATCCAAGCTTGCAGAAAGGTGTCACGGACTTCGGGGAAGAATGCCCGGTCGTAGGCGCACAGATCGGCAAAGGGCAGGCTGGTCAGGGACACGATATCCGCGTCGTTGCACGGTTCATCGCCCGCGACGCCCTGGTAACGCACGTTGGCATGGGCCAGGGCGAAGCCCGACTTGCGGTAGTTGTCCTGCTGCGTGACCACGCCGTCCAGGCCGATGGTGCGGCCGGCGAGGTAGGCCAGGCCGGCATTCCAGATTTGCAGGCCATAGCCCTGGCCCCGGTACTGTGGTTTGACGATGTAGAAACCGAGAAAACCGAAGCCGACGCCGTATTTCACCACCGAGATGACGGCGACGGGCTCATCGCCGAGCAGGCCGATCAGAAAGCCATCGGGATCGGCCGCGTAGTAGCTGTCGGCATCGTGCTGGCCCGGATTCCAGCCTTCCGCCGCGGCCCAGTCGATGGCGATATCGAGCTCCGTGCGGCGCATGGTCCTGATGAGGAAGCGAGGCCTGTGCATGGGGTCTGCCCCGAACAATCAGCGGCAAGGATGCCTGTAGCTCGACGCTAGGCGATCTTCGCAATGCTGTCTATCGTCGGGCAAGGGCAAGGGCAAGGGCAAGGGCAAGGGCAAGGGCAGGGGACTGGTGGCAGGGGCCCTCTGCTTGCGGCAAGAAGCCCGGGCGGGCCGGGCTTCTTGCCGCAAGCTGGTTCACTCAGCCACGCAGTTCCGGAAGGTCCCGATACAGCTCCAGCGCCTGCGGGTTGGCCAGTGCATCGGTGTTCTTCACCGGTTTGCCGTGCACCACGTTGCGCACCGCCAGTTCGACGATCTTGCCGCTGATGGTGCGCGGTATGTCGGCCACGGCGATGATCTTGGCCGGCACATGGCGTGGCGTGGTATTGGCGCGGATCACCTGGCGGATGCGTGCCTGCAGCTCGTCGCTCAGCGACACGCCTTCGCGCAGGCGCACGAACAGCACCACGCGCACGTCGTCGTCCCATTCCTGGCCGATGGCGATGGACTCCAGCACCTCTTCGACCTTCTCCACCTGGCGGTAGATCTCGGCCGTGCCGATGCGCACGCCGCCCGGATTGAGCACCGCGTCGGAGCGGCCGTGGATCACCAGGCCGCCGTGCTCGGTCTGTTCGGCGTAGTCGCCGTGGGCCCAGATGCCGGGGAAGGTCTCGAAGTAGGCGGCGCGGAACTTGGCGCCGTCTGCGTCGTTCCAGAAGCCCACCGGCATGGAGGTGAAGTGGCGGGCGCAGACCAGCTCGCCCTTTTCACCGAGAACCGGCTGGCCGGCGTCGTTCCACACCTGCACGTCCATGCCCAGGCCCTTGCACTGCAACTCGCCGCGCCACACCGGCAATACCGGGTTGCCGAGGGCGAAGCAGGAGACGATGTCGGTGCCGCCGGAGATCGACGACAGGCACAGGTCCTGTTTGATCTCGCGGTAGACGTACTCGAAGCTCTCGTGGGACAGCGGCGAGCCGGTCGAGAGGATGGCCTTGAGCCGTTGCAGCCGGTGGCTGCTGCCCGGCCGGGCGCCGGCCTTCTCCAGGGCCGCGAGGTACTTGGCGCTGGTGCCGAAGATGCTGATGTCCTCGGCGTCGATCAGGTCGATCAGGCGTTCGGCGCCCGGGTGGAAGGGCGAGCCGTCGAACAGCACCAGGGTGGCGCCCAGGGCCAGGCCGGAAACCAGCCAGTTCCACATCATCCAGCCGCAGGTGGTGTAGTAGAACAGGCAGTCATCGTCGTGCAGGTCGGTGTGCAGCCCCAGCTCCTTGACGTGCTGCAGCAGCACGCCGCCGGTGCCGTGGACGATGCACTTGGGCACGCCGGTGGTGCCGCTGGAGTAGAGGATGTACAGCGGATGATCGAAGGGCACCGGGGTGAACCGCGGCTCGCCGCCGGCCTGGTAGAAGTCGTCCCACAGGGCCACCTTGGCGCCGGTGGTGAAGTCCTCGACCTTGGCCTGCGGCCGCGAGTAGGGCACGACGATCAGCTGCTGCAGGGACGGCAGGCGCTCGAGTATCTCGTTGAGCTTGCCGGTCAGGTCGAGGTTCTTGCCGGCGTAACGGTAGCCGGCGGCGGCGATCAGCACCTTGGGCTCGATCTGGCCAAAGCGGTCGATCACCCCCTGGGTGCCGAAGTCGGGCGAGCAGCTCGACCAGGTGGCGCCCAGGCTGGTGGCGGCGAGCATGCCGACCACCGTCTGCCAGGTGTTGGGCATGAAGGCCGCGACCCGGTCGCCGACGCCAACCCCGGCGGCCTCGAGACTTCGCTGCAGGCCGGCGACATGGGCGGCCAGCTCAAGGTAGCTCAGTTGCTCGCGGGAGCCATCCTCGCCGATGGCGACCAGCGCCGGCTGGGCGTCACGGCGACGCAGCAGGTGCTCGGCGAAGTTCAGCGTGGCTCCGGGAAACCAGTGGGCGCTGGGCATGGCCGGGCCTTCCTGCAGCACGGCCTGGGGCTGCTGGCTGAAGCGAATCTCGAAGAAGTCGACGATGGCCTGCCAGAAGGCTTCGCGCTGCTCGACGCTCCAGGCATGCAGCGCCGGGTAGTCGGCGAGCTCGAGGCCGTGGCGCTGGTTGACGAAGCGGCGGAAGGCGTCCATCCGGGTGGCGGCGATGCGCTCGGCCGAAGGGGCCCACAGGGGTTGTTGCATGACGACTCCTCATCTTCATTCGTGTTGTGCCAGGCCATCGAACCTGGCCGATGGCACGCTAGCCTAGCGCTCGCCGCGCGCCTTGAACGGCAGCGACCCTTTTTGCTCGGCTGCCGACCTGGGCCCCGCTGTAGAGCCTGTGCACCGGCCGGATCGCCCCCGTGCCGTGCCCGGCGCTGGCGCTTTACAGCCCGTAAAGCATGGCTGACATCTTTGGTCTGATCAGGCGCCGCCCAGGCGGGCGCGGGCCACCCGCGAGCCGTTTTCCTTACCCAGCACGCTGCAGATTCGCTGGCCGGCGGCGATCAGCCGGTCCAGGTCGACGTCGGTGGCGATGCCCAGGCCGTCGAGCAGGTACAGCACATCCTCGCTGGCGACATTGCCGCTGGCGCCCTTGGCGTAGGGGCAACCGCCGAGACCCGCGACCGAGCTGTCGAACACCGAGACACCCTCCAGCAGGCTGGCGTAGATGTTCGCCAGGGCCTGGCCGTAGGTGTCGTGGAAGTGACCGGCCAGGCGGTCACGGGGAATATCCCGGCCAACCACCTCGATCAGGCGGCGGGTATCGCCGGCGGTACCGGTGCCGATGGTGTCGCCCAAAGACACCTCGTAACAGCCCATGGCAAACAGATCACTGGCCACGCGGGCGACCTGTTCGGGGGCGATGAAACCGTCATAGGGGCAGCCGAGCACGCAGGAGACATAGCCACGCACGCGAATGCCGTGCTGCTGGGCCGCCTCCAGCAGCGGCAGAAAGCGCTGCAGGCTCTCGCCGATCGAGCAGTTGATGTTCTTCTGCGAGAAGGACTCGCTGGCCGCGGCGAACACCGCCACCTCCTTGACCCCGGCCTCCAGGGCCGCTTCGAAGCCCTTCATGTTGGGCGTCAGCGCGGCATAGGTGACACCCGGGCGCTGCTGGATGCCGGCGAACACCTCTCGGCTTCCGGCCATCTGCGGCACCCACTTGGGCGAGACGAAGCTGCCGACCTCGATATAACCCAGGCCGGCGGCGGACAGGTCGTCGACCAGGCGCACCTTGTCGGCGATGCTGATCGGCTGCTTCTCGTTCTGCAGACCGTCGCGGGGGCCGACTTCGACCAGGCGGACGTGGGTAGGCAGGCTCATCGGGATTCCTCCGTAGGGTGCGCTGGGCGCACCGCTTTCTTTCCTCATGGTGCGCATGGCGCACCCTACAGACTCAAGGGAGCCCTTCGTAGGGTGCGCTACGCGCACCGTTTCTTTCTACAGGGTGCGCACCGCGCACCCTACGGGCTCTGTTCTTCCAGCTCCACCAGCAGGGTGCCTTCGGCGACCATCTGGCCCTCGCCGCAGTACAGCGCCTTGACCGTACCGGCGTGGGGCGCGCGGATGCTGTGCTCCATCTTCATCGCCTCCAGTACCACCAGGGCCGCACCGGCCTCGACGACCTGGCCGGCCTCGACCAGCACCCGCACGATGCTGCCGTTCATCGGTGCGGTCAGGCCACCATGCTGGCTGTGGCTGGCTTCGACTTCGGCGATCGGATCGACACGGCTGACAGTGCGCAGTTCGCCGTGGAATTCCAGGTACAGGGTGTCGCCACGACGGATTGCCAGATGACTGCGGCGCTGGCCATCCCGTTCGACCACCAGCTGCTCGCCGCGCAGTTGCGCCGCAGACGGCGCGCTATGGCGCAGGCGCACCACCTGGCGTTCGCCGCCGCAGGCCAGGTGCAGGTCGGTCTCCGCCGGCAGGCCGGCGCGCCAGCCACTGGTGGCGCTCCAGGGCGAGTGATAGTCCTCGTGCTTGCGCCGCACCGGCTCGCTTTGGCTGAAGGCTTCGGCCGCCAGTTGCCAGAATTCGGCGGGCAGGGCGCCGGCCTCGGGCAGCAACTGCTGCTGGTGGCGGGGGATAAAGCCGGTATCCAGCTCGGCGTCGGCGAAGGCCGGATGGGCCAGCACGCGGCGCAGGAAGGCCAAATTGGTCCTGACCCCGCCGATGGCGGTCTGGTCGAGCATGGCCAGCAGGCGCAGGCGCGCCTCCTCGCGGTTGTCGCCCCAGGCGATCAGCTTGCCGAGCATGGGGTCGTAGAAGGGCGACACCTCATCGCCTTCGGCCACGCCGCTGTCGACCCTGCGTCCCTCGCCGGCACTGGCTTCACGGTACAGCGCCAGGGTGCCGGTGGAGGGCAGGAAGTCGTGGTCCGGGTCCTCGGCGTACAGGCGCACCTCGATGGCATGACCGATCAGCGGCACCTGCTCCTGGCTCAGCGGCAGCGCTTCGCCGCGGGCCACGCGGATCTGCCAGGCGACCAGATCGAGGCCGGTGATGGCCTCGGTCACCGGGTGCTCCACTTGGAGTCTTGTATTCATCTCCATGAAGAAGAAATCGCCGCGCTCATCCAGCAGGAACTCCACGGTGCCGGCGCCGACATAGCCGATGGCCTGGGCGGCCTTGACCGCCGCCTCGCCCATGGCGCGGCGCAGCTCGGGGGACAGGCCCGGGGCGGGGGCTTCCTCCACCACCTTCTGGTGGCGGCGCTGGATCGAGCAGTCGCGCTCGTTGAGGTACAGGCAGTGGCCGTGCCGGTCGGCGAACACCTGGATCTCCACGTGGCGCGGCTTGAGCACGTACTTCTCCACCAGCATGCGCGCATCGCCGAACGACGACTGCGCCTCGCGCTGGGCGCTGGCCAGGGCCTCGGCCAGCTCGGCCTCGCGTTCGACCACCTTCATGCCCTTGCCGCCACCGCCAGCGGCGGCCTTGAGCAGCACCGGGTAGCCGATCACCTCGGCGGCGGCGCGGAAGGTCTCCAGGTCCTGGGCTTCGCCATGGTAGCCGGGTACCAGCGGCACGCCGGCGGCCTCCATCAGGGCCTTGGCAGCGGACTTGCTGCCCATGGCGTCGATGGCGGAGGCGGGCGGGCCGAGGAAGAGCAGGCCGGCCTGCTCGATGGCGCGGGCGAAGCCGGCGTTCTCCGAGAGGAAGCCGTAGCCCGGATGGATGGCCTGGGCGCCGCTGGCCTTGGCCGCCGCTATCAGGGCGTCGATGCGCAGGTAGCTGTCGGCGGGCTTGGCGCCGCCCAGGTCGATGGCGATGTCCGCCTCGCGCACGTGGCGGGCGTCACGGTCGATGGCGCTGTGTACCGCCACGGTCTTGATGCCCATGGCTTTGGCGGTGCGCATCACCCGGCAGGCGATCTCGCCGCGGTTGGCCACCAGCAGGGTGTCGATATGGCTGCTCATGCTTGCGGCTCCTGCCAGCTGGGTTGGCGTTTAGTGAGGAAGGCGTTGAGGCCCTCCTGGCCCTCGGCGCTGACGCGGATGCGGGCGATGGCGTTCTCGGTGTAGCGGCGCAGCGCCGGGGTCAGCGCGCCGCTGCCGACTTCGCGCAACAGGCCCTTGGTCGCCTGCATGGCCTGGGGACTGTTCTGCAGCAGGTTGCCGACCCAGTCGGCGCAGGCCTGCTCCAGTTCCCCGGCCGCATAGCACTCGGCCAGCAGCCCCAGCTCGCGGGCCCGCTCGCCGCCGAAGCGCTCGGCGGTCAGGGCGTACCGGCGGGCGGCGCGTTCGCCGATGGCCTGCACCACGAAGGGGCTGATCACCGCCGGGGCCAGGCCGATGCGCACCTCGGACAGGCTGAACAGCGCATCCGTGGCGCCGATGGCCATGTCGCAGCAACTCACCAGGCCGACTGCACCACCAAAGGCCGCGCCCTGGACCACCGCCAGGGTGGGGATGGGCAGCTTGTGCAGGTTGTACATCAGCTCGGCCAGTTCGCGGGCATCATCGAGGTTGGCGTTGTAGTCGAGCGCCGCCGACTCCTGCATCCAGGCCAGGTCGGCACCGGCGGAGAAGTGCTTGCCGCGGCCGCGCAGCAGCAGGAAGCGCAGGCTCTTGTCCGCCTGCACCGCATCCAGGGCGAGGATCAGTTCGCGGATCATCTGCGCGTTGAAGGCGTTGTTCTTCTCCGGGCGGTTGAGCCACAGGGTGGCGACGCCGCGCGGGTCTGTTTCCAGTTGTACGGTAGTGAAATCGTTCATGGTCATTCCTGTAGGGTGCGCCCTGCGCACCGGCGGCCGAGGGGGTGCGCACGGCGCACCCTACGGGCAAAACCCATCACATGCGGAACACACCAAAGGTCGTCGGCTCGATCGGCGCATTGAGCGCGGCGGACAACGCCAGGCCGAGCACCTCGCGGGTCTGCGCCGGGTCGATGACGCCGTCGTCCCACAGTCGCGCGCTGGAGTAGTAGGGATGGCCCTGGCGCTCGTACTGCTCGAGGATCGGCTGCTTGAGCTTGGCCTCGTCCTCGGCGGAGAAGGCCTGGCCGGCGCGCGCCGCCTGTTCGTGCTTGACCTGCACCAGCACGCCGGCGGCCTGTTCGGCGCCCATCACGCCGATCCGCGCGTTCGGCCACATCCACAGGAAGCGCGGGTCGTAGGCGCGCCCGCACATACCGTAGTTACCGGCGCCGAAGCTGCCGCCGATGATCACGGTCAACTTCGGCACCTTGGCGCAGGCCACCGCGTTGACCAGCTTGGCGCCATGTTTCGCAATCCCTCCCGCTTCATATTTCTGCCCGACCATAAAACCGGTGATGTTCTGCAGGAACAGCAGGGGAATGCCGCGCTGGCAGGCCAGCTCGATGAAGTGCGCGCCTTTCTGCGCCGATTCGGCGAACAGAATCCCATTGTTGGCGAGGATCGCCACCGGGTAGCCGTGCAGGTGGGCGAAGCCGCAGACCAGGGTGGCGCCGAACAGCGCCTTGAACTCGTCGAACAGCGAGCCGTCGACCAGCCGCGCGATCACCTCGCGCACATCGAAGGGCTGCTTGGCGTCCGCCGGAATGATTCCGTACAACTCTTCGGCGTCGTACAGCGGGGCGATCGGCTCGCGGTTGTTGAGCACGCCCTGCTTGCGCCAGTTGAGGTTGGCGATCGAGCGCCGGGCCAGGGCCAGGGCGTGCTCGTCGTTGTCGGCGTAGTGGTCGGCCACACCGCTGGTCTTGCAGTGCACGTCGGCGCCGCCGAGGTCCTCGGCGCTGACCACCTCGCCGGTGGCGGCCTTCACCAGCGGCGGGCCGGCGAGGAAGATGGTGGCCTGGTTGCGCACCATGATCGCCTCGTCGGCCATGGCCGGCACATAGGCGCCGCCGGCGGTGCAGGAGCCCATGACCACGGCGATCTGCGGGATGCCCATGGCGGACATGTTGGCCTGGTTGAAGAAGATCCGCCCGAAGTGCTCACGGTCGGGGAACACCTCGTCCTGGCGCGGCAGGTTGGCGCCGCCGGAGTCCACCAGGTAGATGCAGGGCAGGCGGTTCTGCTGGGCGATGGCCTGGGCGCGCAGGTGCTTCTTCACGGTCAGCGGGTAGTAGCTGCCGCCCTTCACCGTGGCGTCGTTGGCCACGATCATGCACTCGACGCCCTCGACCCGGCCGATGCCGGCGATCACGCCGGCCGCCGGCACCTCTTCGCCGTACACCTCGTGGGCGGCCAGCTGGCCGATCTCGAGGAAGGGCGAACCGAGGTCGAGCAGGCGGTTGATGCGCTCGCGCGGCAGCAACTTGCCGCGCGAGGTATGGCGGTGCTGGGCCTTCTCGCCGCCGCCTTCGTGGATGCGCGCCAGCAGGCTGCGCAGGGCGCCCACCTGCTCGAGCATCGCCGCGCTGTTGGCGGCGAACTCCGGTGAACGGGTATTGATCTGGCTATGCAGGATGGTCATGTGCGCTTCCTGTAGGGTGCGCCGTGCGCACCGTTGCCCTGGTTGCGGTGCGCGCGGCCTCGCGGCCGCGCACACCCTACGGGTCACTTGGTTTCGTTGAACAGCTCGCGGCCGATCAGCATGCGGCGAATCTCGCTGGTGCCGGCGCCGATCTCGTAGAGCTTGGCGTCGCGCAGCAGGCGGCCGGTGGGGAACTCGTTGATGTAGCCGTTGCCGCCGAGGATCTGGATCGCCTCCAGGGCCATCTGGGTGGCGCGCTCGGCGCTGTAGAGGATCACCCCGGCGGCATCCTTGCGCGTGGTCTCGCCGCGGTCGCAGGCCTGGGCCACGGCATAGAGGTAGGCGCGGCTGGCGTTGAGCTGGGTGTACATGTCGGCGACCTTGCCCTGGATCAGCTGGAACTCGCCGATGCTCTGGCCGAACTGCTTGCGGTCGTGGATATAGGGCACCACCACGTCCAGGCAGGCCTGCATGATGCCGATCGGGCCGCCGGCCAGGACCACGCGCTCGTAGTCCAGGCCGCTCATCAGCACCTTCACGCCGCCGTTCTCCACGCCGAGGATGTTCTCCTCCGGCACCTCGACGTCATCGAAGAACAGCTCGCAGGTATTGGAGCCGCGCATGCCCAGCTTGTCGAACTTGTTGCCGCGGGAAAAACCCTTCCAGTCGCGCTCGACGATAAAGGCGGTGATGCCGTGGGCGCCCCTGTCCAGGTCGGTCTTCGCGTAGATCACGTAGGTGTTGGCGTCCGGGCCATTGGTGATCCAGGTCTTGCTGCCGTTGAGCACGAAATGGTCACCACGGCGCTCGGCGCGCAGTTTCATCGACACCACGTCGGAACCGGCGTTGGGTTCGCTCATGGCCAGGGCGCCGACGTGCTCGCCGCTGATCAGCTTGGGCAGGTATTTCGCCTTCTGCTCGGCGCTGCCGTTGCGATTGATCTGGTTGACGCACAGGTTGGAGTGGGCGCCGTAGGACAGGCCGACCGAGGCCGAGGCGCGGCTGATCTCCTCGATCGCCACCACGTGAGCCAGGTACCCCAGCCCCGCGCCACCGTACTCCTCGGACACGGTGACGCCGAGCAGGCCCATGTCACCGAACTTCTTCCACATGTCCGCGGGGAACAGGTTGTCGCTGTCGATGGCGGCGGCGCGCGGCGCCAGTTCGGCGGCGACGAAGGCCTGGACCTGCTCGCGCAGCATGTCGATGGTTTCGCCGAGGGCGAAGTTGAGGGACGGATAGCTCATGGTTCCACCTGTAATTGTTAGCTTTAAGTTCAGGAGTTAACGCTTTGTTTTTTATCTGTTTCAGCCAGCGCGATAAGGCAGCGCTCCTCGGCTGTATCCAATTCCAGCTGCATCTGTTGAATATCCAGCAGCTGCTGCTGCAGCTGGGCACGGCGCTCGGCGATCTTGTCCATGAAGGTCTCCAGCTGCTTGCGATTGCCGTGGCTCGGGTCGTACAGCTCGATCAGTTCCTTGCACTCGGCCAGGGAGAAACCGATGCGCTTGCCACGCAGGATCAGCTTGAGGGTGACCTTGTCCTTGGCACTGTAGATGCGCTCCTGGCCACGCCGCTCGGGGCTGAGCATGCCTTGCTCCTCGTAGAAGCGAATGGCGCGGGTGGTGATGTCCAGCTCGCGGGCCAGGTCGGAGATGCTGTAGGGCGCAGCCATGACGGGGTCTCGATGATTTACCTTTACGTTAACGTAAAGCTGTCGGCAGATTTAGTCAACGGCGAGATCGACGAAAGATCGTCTTTGTTCTGCGCACGCTTGCAGTGGGGAGAAATGGCGGCGGATCGAGCCGGTGCCAGCGCGCGGCTGGCCGGCGGCGCTCGGCACATAGCGCAGTCAAGCGCCGCCGAGATGATGCAGCCAGAACCAGGGCAAAGGCCCTGATTCTGGCCGAGGTCCGTCCAGCATATGCGACGGGAAAAGCGGGGCTTGTGTCAGTAGCTCGCCTTCAGGCTTACGCCGGAATAGCTCGCGGAGCCGCTCACCACCACGTAGTAAGTGCCGGCCTGCGGGTTGTTGAACGTGCAGCTTTCGTTGTTGTTGCTGCGCCGTGGACGGCAGTCGTAGCTGGTTGCGGTCGGCTCGGCGCCGAATCGCACGTAGAGGTCGGCATTGCCGGAGCCGCCGTACATGGAAACCAGCAGACGGCTGACGCCGGCCGGCAGGGTGATGCTGTAGCTCTTCATCGAGCGCCTGGAGCCAGACAGACCGGTAATCGGCGTGTCGTTGACCAGGGTATCGCCGGACACGACCGGACCGCCGAGTTGCGCATCGACGGCCGCCCGCGCATCGACCAGGCCGCTGCCGCAGCCTTCCGCGCAGGCAACTGCCAGTGGGCGACTGCTGCTCTTCAGGGTGCTTTCCACCTGCGCCGGGGTCTTGCGCGCTGTCGCCTGCATCAGGGCGACCACACCGGCGACATGGGGCGCGGCCATCGAGGTCCCGCTGTAGTACGCATAAGAGGCGCTGCCCGGCGTCGTGGTGCCGCTGTTGAGGGTGGAGAGGATGCTCGAGCCGGGGGCGGCGATATCCACCACCGAGCCGTAGTTGGAGAAACTCGACCGTGCTCCGCTGCGGGTGCTGGCGGCGACGGTGATGACGCTGTTGCAGTTGGCGGGTGTGAAGCTGCCGGCGTCGATATTGCTGTTACCGGCCGCCACCACCACCGTGGTGCCACGGCTGACCGCGCTGTTGATGGCGTTCTGCGTGGTCTGGCTGCAGCTGCCTGTGCCGCCCAGGCTCATGTTGATCACCTGGGCCGGAGTGCTGGTCAGCGGCACGCCGCTGACGTTGCCGCCGGACGCCCAGATGATGCCGTCGGCGATGTCCGACGTGTAGCCACCGCAGGTGCCGAGCACGCGCACTGGCATGATCTTGGCGTTATAGGCCACACCGGCTACGCCTTCCGTGTTGTTGGTGAGGGCCGCCACCGTGCCGGCGACGTGGGTGCCGTGCCAGCTGGAGTTGCGCGGCGTGCCGCACTGGCCGCTGGTCCAGTCGCCCGGATCGCTCGGGTCGGCATCCCGGCCGTTGCCGTCGTTGGCGACCGTGGTATCGGCGATCATGTCGTAACCGGCCACCAGATTGCCGTTGAGATCAGGGTGGCTGGTGATGCCGGTGTCCAGTACCGCGACCACCACGCCGCTGCCGGTGGAGCGATCCCAGGCGGTCGGCAGGTTGATCCCGCCGGTGGGCTCGTAATAGTGCCACTGCTCGTTGTAGCGCGAGTCGTTCGGGGTGAAGACCGGCTGCAGCAGCGCATCCACTTCGACGTATTCGACGTTGGGGTTGGCTGCCAGCTCCTGCAACAGTGCGGCGGCCTCCGCGCGAGCGAGCTTGCGCGCCGACCTGATGACATCGGCACCAAGCGCGGTGCGCCGCACATGGGCGACGGTCACGCCGCGCCGCTGGCCGGCCTGAGTCAGCGCCTGGGCGCGCAGATTGCTGTTGGCCTGTTCGCTGCTGCCGCCGCGGTACTTGACGATGAAGCGATCGTAGCTCTTGCCTTCCTTGAGCATGCTGGTGTTGACCCGCGCTGCGCCGGTGTCCGTTGCGGAGTGGGCCATGGGTGCGGCGATGGCCAACGCGCAGGCGACTGCCAGGACATGGGCACGCAGCGGCCGATTGGTACGAATATGAATAGAAGACACGTTTGCAACCCCCGATGGTATGGGAACCGGGCCGCGAAGCACGGCCCAGCTAAAGGGAACTACTGCAGAGTGCTTCCAGCGCTTGCAGGGCTGTCCGGCTCGCAGTTGGGCGATACCGGACGCTGGCGAAATCCAGGGTTCAGCTCCTAGCTGGCGGACTGCTCGTCCTTGTGCGGGCATGACGGTTTCCGGCCGTCATGATCCTTCCACTTCCGGTCCTGCGCCCATCATCAGGGCGCGGCCGCTCGGCGCCGTCTACTCGACCGTGTGTGTGTCCGGACAAGCAATCGCGGATGCGGCGAACTATGGAAGTGCTCTGGCTATCGGCATAGCGGCGGTTATCTGGACTGCGATTGCCTTCACATTGCGACGAACGGCCGCTGACCAACGGTATCGGCGCGTTACGCGGCTCATGCGAACCGCCATTGGTGCATCGGGAAGGATGCTTTGCCGGGGAGCTGGCAGGCGGCCGGATGTGCCGAAAAAAGCCCCCGCGGTGGCTGGCGGGGGCAAAGCTCGCCGTCGGAGGGAACTAGTAGCGGGCCACCAGGCTGGCACCGGAGTAGCTGGAGTAGCCACGCACCATCACGTGGTAGGTGCCTGCCTGCGGGTTGCTGAAGCTGCAGGTTTCGTTATTGCCGTTGAGGAAGGGTCGGCAATCGTAGCTGCTGGTGGTAGGGGCCGAACCGAAGCGCACATAGAGATCGGCATCGCCACTGCCGCCGGAGAGGGTGAAGCTCAGGCTGCTGACGCCGGCCGGTACCGTGATGCTGTAGGTCTTGCTGGACCCCTTGCTGCCGGACAAACCGCTGATCGGCTGGCCATTGAACAGGGTGTCCTGGTTGACCGGCGGGCTGCCGAGCTGGACATCGACCGCGGCGCGCGCATCGACGATACCCGTGCCGCAGCCTTCGCTGCAGGCGCCGGGCAGTGGTCGGGTGCTGCCCTTCAGATTGCTTTCCACCTGCGCCGGGGTCTTCGGAGCAACCGCCTGCATCAGGGCGACCACCCCGGCGACGTGCGGCGCGGCCATGGACGTGCCGTTGTAGGCGGCATAGCTGGCGCTGCCCGGTGTGGTGGTGCCGCTGTTGAGGGTGGAGAGGATACCAGAGCCCGGGGCGGCGATATCGACCACCGAGCCGTAGTTGGAGAAGCTCGACCTTGAGCCGCTGCGGGTGGTGGCCGCAACCGTGATGACGTTGTTGCAGTTGGCCGGATTGAAGTTGGCGGCATTGGCGTTGCTGTTGCCCGCGGCCACCACCACCGTGCTGCCGCGGCCGACCGCACTGTTGATGGCATTCTGCGTGGTCATGCTGCAACTGCCGCTGCCACCCAGGCTCATGTTGATCACCTTGGCCGGGGTGCTGGTCGGCGGTACGCCGCTGACGCTGCCACCGGAGGCCCAGACGATGCCATCGGCGATGTCCGAGGTGTAGCCACCGCAGGTGCCGAGCACCCGTACCGGCATGATCTTGGCGTTGTACGCCACCCCGGCCACACCGAGGCCGTTGTTGGTGACCGCCGCCACGGTGCCGGCCACGTGGGTGCCGTGCCAGCTGGAGTCGCTGGGCGTACCGCATTGGCCGGTGGTCCAGTCGCCCGGATCGCTCGGGTCGGCATCGCGGCCGTTGCCGTCGTTGGCGACCGTGGTATCGGAGATCATGTCGTAGCCGGCGATCACGTTGGCGTTGAGGTCAGGGTGATTGGTGATGCCGGTGTCCAGCACCGCGACCACCACGCCACTGCCGGTGGAGCGGTCCCAGGCAGTGGCGGCGTTGATCCCGGCGGTGGCCTCGTAGTAGTGCCATTGCTCGTTGTAGCGCGAGTCGTTCGGAGTCAGGACCGGCTTGAGCAGGGCGTCGACCTCGACGTACTCGACATTGGGGTTGGCCGCGATCTGCTGCATCAGGGCTTCGGCACCGGCGCGGTCGAGCTTGCGTGCGGACTTGATGACGTCGGCGCCGACCGCGGTACGCCGTAGGTGGCCGACGCCCAGGCCTTGCAGCATGCCGGCCTCGTTCAGCGCCTGGGCCCGCATGCTGCTGCTGGCCAGCTCGCTGCTGCCGCTGCGGTACTTGACGATGAAACGGTCGTAGCTCTGGCCGTCCTTGAGCATGCTGGTGTTGATACGGGCAGCGCCGGTATCCGGTGCGGCGACGGCCATGGGTGCTGCCATCACCAGTGCGCAAGCGGTAGCCAGCGCATGACTGCGAAGTGCACGGGTAGTGCGGGTGCGGATAGGAGTCACGTTTGCATATCCCCTGTATTGAAGTGGGCAACGGGCGCACGGTTTGCGCCTCGTTGCTCCTGACTGATAAGGGATGTTCTGCAGCGTGCTTGTGGCGCCTGCAGAGCCCGGTTCGGCTCCTGCCGTGACCAGCCTCTCGCGAATGCGAGGGCTCACGCCCTCGTCTGCGGACTGCACATCCCTGTGTACGATCGAGGCGCCATATCGCCTCGAAGCCCTGCTTGCTTCCAGATGCAAATGGCATAGCCATGGTGCAGCGCCCGAAGTCAGCGGCCTTGGCTCGCCCACACAGCCAGCTGACTGCAGAGCGCGGCAAGGCAAGGCTTTAAGCACTATGGTGCCATTTGCGTCGATCAGCATAGACGCGATTGTGCGGAGCGCGAATGCGCTCACATTTGTTGCCGAGGTAGGCGGGCGGGTGTGGTGCCCATGCGGCCAACGGCCAACTGGACAGCGGCCGGTTGCCACCTTACGTTAACGTCAAGGCGGGCGGCCGTCCTTGGCGGCAAAGCGCTCTCCGAGAACACCCGGGACCGCGCCACTGCCACTCCAGGGCCAAGAAGGGAAACCCATGAAACGACTCAACGATAGCCAAGGCCTGCAGGAGCAGCAGCGTGACAGCCGGACGGAACGGCTCCAAGGCGTTGTCTGAGCCGAGGATGAGCGCATACGCATGAGCAAGGCCGGGATATGACCGAAGTGTCTGCCGAGAAGGGCACGATCTCCGTCCGGCTGGTCGGCGAGGCCTTGCGCCAGTGGCGCGCCCAGGGCCGCGACGCGGCCGAGCTGTTGGCCCAGGCCGGCATCGCCACCGAGCTGCTCGAGCGGCCCAATGCGCGGGTATCCGCCCAGGCATACGCAAGGCTGTGGCGGGCCCTGGCTCAGGCCATGGACGATGAGTTCTTCGGCATGAATGTCCGGCGGCTGAAGTCCGGCAGCTTCGCCTTCATGGCGCGGACCGCGGCGAGGGAGCCGACCCTGGGCGCGGCGCTGGACAGCGTGCTGAGTTTCCTGGTCCTGGTCTTCGACGGCCTGGCACCCCGCCTGGAGCGCCAGGACGGGCTGGCGGCGGTCGTCATAGAGGAGCCGCCGGGACAGGCCTGCCCCGCCTTCGGCTGCTTCACCCTGTGGATGATCGTGCATGGCCTGGCCTGCTGGTTGCTGGGCCGGCGCATCCCGATCCTAGCGGTGGACCTGCGCTGTCCGGCGCCGGACTATATCGAGGACTACCGGGTGATGTTCAGCAGCAACCTGCGTTTCGCCCGTGGGCACAGCCGCCTGTTGTTCAACGCCGACTGCCTCGACCAGCCGGTACGCCGCAGCGACCGCGAGCTCAGGCGTTTTCTCGCCGGCGCGCCGGCCAACATCCTGGTCAGGTACCGCGACCCGCAGAGCCACGCGGCCCGCGTCAAGGCGTACCTGCGCAGCCTCAAGGTCGGACGCTGGCCGGACTTCGAGACCCTGGCCGGGCACTTCTTCATGGCGCCCTCGACCTTGCGCCGCCGGCTAGCGCAGGAAGGGCAGTCCTATCGTGGGCTCAAGGACCAGCTGCGCCGCGATCTGGCCCTCGCGCGCCTGAGCGGCGGCGACGGCAACTTCGCCGAACTGGCGCTCGAACTGGGCTTCGCCGACGCCAGCGCCTTCTACAAGGCCTTCAAGAAGTGGACCGGCACCACGCCGGGGCAATACCACGGGCTGATGCATCCAGAACCGACGCCCGGGAACTGACGCCGACTGTCCAAAGCGCTCAGCCAGATTGAAGCCTTTCGACATTGCCGCCGCCCGGCTGCGTCGCGACCATTCGCTCAATAGGCCATCGGGCGCGGCCAGTCGCCCCCAGAGCAAGGAATCAAAGCATGCGTATCGAAGACCGAGTGTTTCTGCTGACCGGCGCCAGCTCCGGGCTGGGCCTGGCCACCGCCCGTGAGCTGGTGGCCCAGGGCGGCAAGGTCGTGCTCGCCGACATCAACGCCGAGGCCGGCGCGGCGCGGGCCGAGGAACTCGGCGGCAATGCCCGCTTCGTGCCGACCGATATCACCCGCGAGGAGGACGGCCGCCGCGCAGTGGCCGCCGCCGTCGAGGCCTTCGGTGGCCTGCACGGGCTGGTCAACTGCGCCGGCATCGCCCCGGCGGAGAAGGTCCTGGGACGCAACGGTGCCCACACACTGGAGAGCTTCAACCGGGTCATTCAGGTCAACCTGGTCGGCAGCTTCAACATGCTGCGCCTGGCCGCCGAGGCCATGGCCTTGGGCGAGGCGAACGAGGAGGGCGAGCGCGGGGTGATCGTCAACACCGCCTCGGTGGCCGCCTTCGACGGGCAGATGGGCCAGGCCGCCTATGCCGCCTCCAAGGGCGGGGTGGCGGCCATGACGCTGCCGGCGGCGCGGGATCTGGCGCGCACGGGGATCCGCGTGATGTGCATCGCGCCGGGCATCTTCGAGACGCCGATGATGGCCGGTATGCCCCAGGAAGTGCGCGACTCCTTGGCCGCCAACGTGCCGTTCCCGCCGCGCCTGGGGCGCCCGGACGAGTACGCCGCGCTGGTGCGCCACATCATCGAGAACTCCATGCTCAACGGCGAGGTCATCCGCCTGGATGGCGCCCTGCGCATGGCGGCCAAGTAACGTTGTCAAAAGAATGGGCAGCGCGGATCCCATCCGGGCCGCCCGGAATCGGCTTAAGAGGTACAGCGACATGAACAGGCAATCCGATCCGGTGGTAATCGTCAGCGCCGCGCGCACGCCAATGGGCGGCTTTCTCGGCGAGCTCAAGGAGGTCAGCGCCGCCGAGCTGGGCGCCGCGGCGATCCGCGCCAGCCTGGAACGCGCCGGGCTGGCGGCCGATGCCGTGCAGGAAGTGATCATGGGCTGCGTGCTGCAGGCCGGCCAGGGCCAGGCGCCGGCGCGCCAGGCGGCCCTCGGTGCGGGCCTGGACCAGGGCACGCCGTGCTCGACGGTGAACAAGATGTGCGGTTCGGGCATGAAGGCGGCGATGCTCGGCCATGACCTGTTGCTGGCCGGCAGTGCCGAAGTGGTGGTCGTCGGCGGCATGGAGAGCATGTCGAACGCCCCCTACCTGTTGGAGCGGGCCCGCGGCGGCTACCGCATGGGCCACGGCCGGGTGCTCGACCACATGTTCCTCGATGGCCTGGAGGACGCCTACGACAAGGGCCGACTGATGGGCACCTTCGCCGAGGACTGCGCCGAGGCCTACGGCTTCAGCCGCGAGCAGCAGGATGCCTTCGCCATCGCCTCGCTGACCCGCGCGCAGAAGGCCATGGCCGAAGGGCGTTTCGACAGCGAGATCGTCGCGGTGGAGGCCCGGGTAGGGCGCGAACTGCGCAGCATCGTCAGCGACGAGCAGCCGCCCAAGGCTCGCCCGGACAAGATCCCCAGCCTCAAGCCGGCCTTCCGCGAGGGCGGCACGGTGACGGCGGCCAATGCCAGCTCGATCTCCGACGGCGCCGCGGCGCTGCTGCTGATGCGCCTGTCCGAGGCGCAGAAGCGCGGCCTCACGCCGCTGGCGGCGATCCGTGGCCACGCCAGCTTCGCCCATGCGCCGAAGCTGTTCGCCACCGCCCCGGTCGGCGCCCTGCAGCGCCTGATGGATCGCACCGGCTGGACGCTGGCCGAGGTCGACCTGTTCGAGATCAACGAAGCCTTCGCCGTGGTGCCAATGGCGGCCATGCACGACCTGGACATTCCCCACGACAAGCTCAATATGCACGGCGGCGCCTGCGCCCTCGGCCACCCGATTGGCGCCTCCGGGGCGCGGGTGCTGGTGACCCTGCTCAACGCCCTGCGCCAGCACGACCACAAGCGCGGCGTCGCCTCGCTGTGCATCGGCGGTGGCGAGGCCACGGCCATGGCCATCGAACTGCTGAACTGAACCGGGAGAGCCCCATGATTCCTGCTGAACAAGAGCTGCTGATCCGCGACATGGCCCGCCAGTTCGCCCAGGAGCGGCTCAAGCCGTTCGCCGCCGAATGGGATCGGGAGCACCGCTTTCCGGCTGAGGCCCTCAGGGAAATGGGCGAGCTGGGCTTCATGGGCATGCTAGTCCCGGAGGAGTGGGGCGGTGCCCAGACCGGCCATTTGGCCTACGCCATGGCCCTGGAGGAAGTCGCCGCCGGCGACGGTGCCTGCTCGACCATCATGAGCGTGCACAACTCGGTGGGCTGCATGCCGATCCTCAAGTTCGGCAGCGAGGCGCAGAAGCAGCGCTTCCTCCGGCCCCTGGCCGAAGGCAGGATGCTCGGCGCCTTCGCCCTCACCGAGCCCCAGGCCGGCTCCGACGCCAGCAGCCTGAAGACCCGCGCCCGGCGCGACGGCGACCACTACGTGCTCAATGGCAGCAAGCAGTTCATCACCTCCGGCAGCCATGCCGGCATGGTGATCGTGTTTGCCGTGACCGATCCGCAGGCGGGCAAGAAGGGCATCAGCGCCTTTATCGTGCCCACCGACACCCCCGGCTACTCGGTGGTGCGGGTCGAGGAGAAGCTCGGCCAGCACGCCTCGGACACCTGCCAGATCCAGTTCGACGACCTGCGCATTCCCGTCAGCCTGCGCCTGGGCGAGGAGGGCGAGGGCTACCGCATCGCCCTGTCCAACCTCGAGGGCGGGCGCATCGGCATCGCGTCCCAGGCCGTGGGCATGGCCCGCGCGGCCTTCGAGGCGGCGCGCGACTATGCCCACGAGCGCGAGGCCTTCGGCAAGCCGATCATCGAACACCAGGCGGTGGCCTTTCGCCTGGCCGACATGGCCACCGAGATCGCCGTGGCACGGCAGATGGTCCACCACGCCGCCAGCCTGCGCGAGGCCGGCCTGGCCTGCCTGAACGAGGCCTCGATGGCCAAGCTGTTCGCCTCGGAGATGGCCGAGCGGGTCTGCTCGGCAGCCATCCAGACCCTCGGCGGCTACGGCTACCTCAAGGACTTCCCGGTCGAGCGCATCTACCGCGACGTGCGCGTGTGCCAGATCTACGAAGGCACCAGCGACGTCCAGCGCCTGGTGATCGCCCGCAGTCTGTGAGCCCCGGCTGGCGCGGGGATGGTCGTAGCCCCGCGCCACCATCGCCAGCCGCCGCCCCAATCACCCTTCGTCGTTTTTGCCGCTCAATGCGAATCCGAGGCTTGTCGGACAGTATTGATAGCGCTAACATTCGGCCAAACAAAACGACGCCACGTCGATGGCGCCCCGGAGAATCCATGACTACCTGCCTCCCTGCCCGTGGCCTCGCGCCGGCTGACCGCACCCTGGTGGTGATGGGCGTCAGCGGTTCGGGCAAGAGCGACATCAGCCAGGCCGTCGCCACCGCACTCGGCTGGCGGCACATCGAGGCCGATCGCTTCCACCCCCGCGAAAACGTCGAGCGCATGAGCGCCGGCATCCCCCTGAGCGACGCCGACCGGGTGCATTGGCTCGACGCGCTGGTCGCCGAGATGCAGGCCACCCAGGCCGCTGGCGAGGGCTTCGTGCTGGCCTGCTCGGCGCTCAAGCTCAGCTACCGTGAGCGCCTGCGCGCCGCCGTGCCGGGCCTGCGTTTCGCCCACCTGCATATCGATCACGCCACCGCCCTGCAGCGCGTGGGGGGGCGTCCCGGTCACTTCATGCCGACCTCCCTGGTCGATAGCCAGTTCGCCACCCTGGAAGCGCCGGGCGGCGAGCCCGGGGTGTTGACCGTCGACGGCTCCCAGAGCCGCGCCGACGTGGTCGAGCAGGTGTGTACCTGGGTGCGCCAAAGCACCGCGGAGGCGGAAATGGCCGAGCGTGTGGATCTTTCCGCACAGGAATTTGATAGCGCTATCAAGGCCGGCGGCGTGCACCTGACGGGCTCGCCGATCTACCGGGGCGGCCTGGCGCGTCTGTTCGACCGCCTGACCGACAGCCTGATGGCCGTGCTGATGGGCTTCATGGTGCTGGTGGTGTTCAGCAACGTGGTGCTGCGTTACGCCTTCGATTCCGGCTGGTCCGGTGCCGAGGAGCTGTCGAGGCTGGCCTTCGTCTGGCTGGTGTTCGTCGGCGTGGCCTCGAGCATGCGCCGCGGCGAGTTGATGAGCTTTTCCCTGATTCGCGACCGCTTTCCCAAGGCCGCGCGATTGCTGGTCGACTCGGCCAGCTGGCTGCTGGTGGCCGCCGCCAGCGCCCTCGCGAGCTGGGGCGCCTGGCAACAGTTGCAGTTCGGCTGGAGCATCAACAGCCCGGTGGTCGGCTACCCACTGGCCCTGGCGATGTTGCCGGTGCTGGCCTGCATGGCGGTACTGACGCTGCTGGCCCTGGTGCAACTGCTGAACCTCTGGCGCAGCCCCGATGAACCGGCTGCCTCGCTGGCCAATGTCACGGTCGATTGAGCCGGCCATGAGCCACGAACCTTCCAGTAACAAGACCGGGCAGCGCCCACCGAGGACCCACCGATGACAGTAGCGGTTTTCCTATCCTCCCTGCTGGGCTTCATGGCCTTCGGCATGCCCATCGCCTTCGCCCTGATCCTCACCGGTGCGGTGCTGATGTGGTACCTGGAGTTCTGGGACGTGCAGCTGTTGGCGCAGAACCTGCTGGCCGGCGCCGACAGTTTCCCGTTGCTGGCCGTGCCGTTCTTCATCCTCGCCGGCGAGCTGATGAACGCCGGCGGCATCTCCAAGCGCATCATTACCATGGCCCAGGCCTTCGTCGGCCACAAGCGCGGTGGCCTGGGCTTCGTCGCCATCGCCGCCGCGGTGCTGCTGGCCAGCATGTCCGGTTCGGCCCTGGCCGACACCGCAGCGTTGGCCACCCTGCTGCTGCCGATGATGCGCCAGCGCGGCTACCCGCTGCATGCCTCGGCCGGCCTGGTGGCCGCCGGCGGCATCATCGCGCCGATCATTCCGCCGTCGATGCCCTTCGTCATCTATGGCGTGGTCACCAACACCTCGATCAGCCAGCTGTTCATGGCCGGCCTGGTGCCGGGGCTGATCATGGGCGGCGGGCTGATTCTCGCCTGGACCCTGATCGCCCGCGGCTTCACCGAACCGACCCCGCCCAAGGCCAGCCAGGCCGAACGCCGCGCGGCCCTGGTCGACGGCGTCTCGGCGCTGATGCTGCCGGTGATCATCGTCGGCGGCCTGCGCTTCGGCATCTTCACCCCGACCGAGGCGGCCGTGGTCGCGGCGGTCTATGCCCTGGGCGTGTCGACCCTGCTGTACCGCGAGTTGAACTGGAGAGCCCTGGTCGAGGCGATGACCCGCGCCAGCCGTACCACCGCCTCGGTGATGTTCCTCTGTGCGGCGGCGACGGTGTCGGCCTACATGGTTACCCTGGCCCAGCTGCCGGACGAAATCGGCGCCATGCTCGGTCCACTGGCCGACCATCCGCAGCTGCTGGTGGCGGCGATCATGCTGCTGATGATTGCCGTGGGCATGGTCCTCGACCTCACCCCGACCATCCTCATCCTCGCCCCGGTGCTGGCGCCGATCGCGGTCAAGGCCGGCGTCGACCCGGTGTATTTCGGCGTGATGTTCGTGCTGATCGGCTCCATCGGCCTGATCACCCCACCGGTGGGCACGGTGCTCAACGTGGTCGGCGGCATCGGTCGGCTGCGCATGGATGTGCTGGTGCGCGGGGTGATGCCGTTCTTCCTGATCTACCTGGCGATAGTCGTGCTGCTCATCGCCGTGCCGGAAATCGTCACGGTGCCGCTGGCATGGCTGCGCTGAGGCATCTTGCGCAACCCACCCGGGGCCTCCGGTCCCAACCCGTACTCATCCACAACAACAAAGGTACTAGCCCCATGAGACGCTTCCTGATCGCCGGCCTCGCTGCCGCCACCCTGCTTAGCCCGCTGGCCACGCTTGCCGTCCAGGCCGACGAGATTCGCTCGCGGATGATCCGCTTCGGTTATGGCCTCAACGAGGACAGCAACCAGGGTCGCGCCGCCAAACTGTTCGCCGAGGAAGTGGCCAAGGCCTCCGACGGCAAGCTGAAGATCCGCACCTTCGGCTCCGCCAGCCTCGGCGCCGACAACCAGATGCAGAACGCCCTGATCGGCGGCGCCCAGGAGATGATGGTCGGCTCCACCGCCACCCTGGTCGGCATCAGCAAGGAAATGGCAGTGTGGGATACGCCGTTCCTGTTCAGCAGCGAGCAGCAGGCCGACGCCGTCCTCGATGGCCCGATCGGCCGCCAGGTCATGGACAAGCTGGAAGCGCAGGGCCTGGTCGGTCTGGTGTACTGGGAGAACGGTTTCCGCAACATGACCAACAATGTCCGCCCGATCGCCAAGGTCGAGGACTTCTCGGGCATCAAGCTGCGCGTCATGCCCAACCCGGTGTACCTCGAGACCTTCAAGCTGATGGGCGCCAATGCCGTGCCGCTGCCGTTCTCCGAGCTGTTCACCGCGCTCGAGACCAAGGCCGTGGATGGCCAGGAAAACCCCTTCAACACCATCCTCTCGTCGAAGTTCTACGAGGTGCAGAAGTACCTGACCGTGACCAACCATGTGTACAGCCCGTGGATCGTCACCGCCTCCAAGCGCTGGTGGGACGGCCTGTCGCAGAGCGAGCAGGCGATCATCCTGCAGGCGGCGATCAAGGCCCGTGACTTCGAGCGCCAGGACACCCGTGCCGAGGCCGCCAAGGCCCTGGCCCAGCTCAAGGCCAACGGCATGCAGGTCAACGAGATCAGTGCCGAGCAGGTCCAGTTGATGCGCGAAATCGCCCAGCCGGCGATCCAGCAGGTGGTCGACACCGTGGGCCAGGAGCTGTTCGAGCAGGTCCAGGCCGAGGCTGCCAAGGCCGCTCACTGATGAGCTTTCGCGGGTTACGTCGGGTTAGCCGGTGGTTGCATGCTGCCGGCCCAGGGCGGCGTATCCCGCGCTTTTTTTCAGCTGGTAGAATCGCCGGCTTCTTGTCCAGGGAACTGTCATGAGCCAGCGTCGACGTCGCACCGCCGAACGCATCACCCTGTCCGATGTAGCCAAGGCCGCCGGCTGCTCGCTGATGTCCGCCTCAAGGGCGCTGTCGCAACCGGATATGGTCTCCGATGCCCTGCGCGAGCAGGTGATGCGGGCGGTCAAGGAACTCGGCTACGTGCCCCATTCGGCGGCGCGGGCGTTGGCCAGCTCGCGCTCCAACCTGGTGGCGGTGATCATTCCGTCGCTGTCCAACTCGGTGTTCGTCGACACCGCCGAGGCGATCCAGCGGGTGCTGATGCCCGCCGGCTTCGAGATGATGCTCGGCGTCAGCCACTACCGCGCGGAAGAGGACGAACGCCTGCTGCGCGCCTACCTGGCGCACCAGCCGGCCGGCCTGCTGCTCACCGGCTTCGAGCGCAGCGATGCGGCGCGCGAGATTCTCGGCGGCTACCGCGGGCCGATCGTCAGCATGATGGAGCTGAGCGACGCCGAGGACGACTACTGCGTCGGCTTCTCCCAGCAGGAGGCGGGCGCCGCCATGACCCGGGCGCTTATCGATCGCGGCTACCGGCAGATCGCCTTCGCCGCCGCCCAGCTCGACCCGCGCACCTTGCAGCGCGCTGAAGGTTACCGTCAGGCGATGCGTCAAGCCGGGCGCTACGACCCGTCCCTGGAGCTGCTGACCCCGGAGCTGTCGTCCATCGGCCTGGGTGCCAACCTGGTCGATCGCCTGTTGCTGCTGAAGCCGCAGATCGATGCGGTATTCTTCAACAACGATGACCTGGCCCTCGGTGCCCTGTTTCGCGCCCGGCAGCTGAACTTGGCGGTGCCCCAGCGTCTGGCCATCGCCGGCTTCAACGACCTGCCGGCCGCGGCCTGGGTGCACCCGGCGCTGACCACGGTGCGCACCACCCGCGGCAGGGTCGGCGAACTGGCGGCGCAGATGCTGATGAGCCTGATGCGCGGCCAGCAACCGCAGAGCCGGCGGGTCGACGTCGGCTTCGAGGTGGTGCTGCGCGACAGCGCCTGAGTTCCAGCCGTTAACCAAAAGCCCCGCGAATGCGGGGCTTTTTCATTTCGACGCTTGCCGGTTCAGGCATCGGCCTTCGGCTGTTGCCGCTCCTGGGTCGCGACCTGCTGGCAGATCTCGATGATCTGTTCGCGCATCCAGCGGTTGGCGGGGTCCTGGTCGGTGCTTTCATGCCAGTACAGGTGGGTTTCCAGGGTCGGCACGCCGTTGACCGGCAATTCGACGTAGTGCAGTGCGTTGCGCCGGGCGAAGCGCTCGGGCACGGTCATCGCCATGTCGGTGCCCTGCATCACGGTGGTGGCCATCAGGTAGTGCTGCGAACGCAGGGCGATTCGACGCTGGATGCCCAGCTTGCCCAGCGCCAGGTCGACATGGCCGAGGCCGCTGCGCCGGCTGGAAATATGGATGTGGGTCAGGCCCAGGTATTCGTCCAGGCTGATCCTGTCCTTGGCCAGCGGGTGGCCCGGACGCATGGCGCAGACGTAGCGGTCCTCTAGCAACTTGACGTGGCGTACCTGCGGGTCGGTGTTGAGCGGTGCATCGACGGCGAAATCCAGGCGGCCGGCAGCCAGTTCCTTGGTGGTTTCCCGGCGCTTGGCCAGCATGCTCTCGATCACCAGTTGCGGCGCCAGGCGGCGCAGGCGCTGGAACAGCGCCGGCAGGATCACCGCCTCGGTCAGGTCGGTCATGCTGATGCGGTAGGTCTTGCTCGCCTGGGACGGGTTGAAGGTGCGGCTCTCCTGCACCGAGATGCGCAGCTGCTGCAGGGCGCTGCGCACCGGGCCGATGATGTTCTGCGCCATGGGCGTGGGCACCATGCCCTGGGCGGTGCGGACGAACAGCGGGTCGTTGAAGGTCTCGCGCAGGCGAGCCAGGGCGTTGGACACGGCCGGCTGGGTGATACCGACGATCTGCCCGGCACGGGTCAGGTTGGCCTCGGAATAGATGGCATCGAAGACGACGAACAGGTTGAGATCGACCTTGTTGAGATTCATTCCTTGCAGGCTCCGAGGGTTATCCATGTGGGCGGATCATATATCGGTGATGAATGTTTATACACGATGAAAATAGGTTAGATAAATCCATAACCCTGCTCTAGCATCATTTTCACGTCGTCGAGACTTCATTCAATTCCCGCAAAAGGTAGCCCCATGGATTTCGCCTACTCCCCCAAGGTTCAGGAACTGCGTGAGCGCGTGAGCGCATTCATGGAGGCCCATGTGTATCCGGCCGAGGCCGTGTTCGAGCAGCAGGTGGCCGAAGGCGACCGCTGGCAGCCGACCGCGATCATGGAGGAGTTGAAAGCCAAGGCCAGGGCCGAGGGGCTGTGGAACCTGTTCCTGCCTGACTCGGAGCTGGGCGCCGGCCTGAGCAACACCGAGTACGCGCCACTGGCCGAGATCATGGGCAGCTCGCTGATCGGCCCCGAACCGTTCAACTGCGCGGCGCCGGACACCGGTAACATGGAGGTGCTGGTGCGCTATGGCAGCGAGGCGCAGAAGCGCCAGTGGCTGGAGCCCTTGCTCAGCGGCGAGATCCGCTCGGCCTTCGCCATGACCGAGCCGGGCGTGGCATCGTCCGACGCCACCAACATGGAGGCCAGTGCCGTGCGCCAGGGCGACGAGTGGCTGATCAACGGCCGCAAGTGGTGGACCTCCGGCGCCTGCGACCCGCGCTGCAAGGTGATGATCTTCATGGGCCTGACCAACCCGGATGCGCCGCGCCACCAACAGCATTCGATGATCCTGGTGCCGATGGATACCCCCGGCGTCAAGGTGCTGCGCCCGTTGCCGGTGTTCGGCTACGACGATGCGCCCCACGGCCATGCCGAGGTGCTGTTCGACAACGTGCGGGTGCCCTATGAGAACGTCATTCTCGGCGAGGGCCGCGGCTTCGAGATCGCCCAGGGGCGCCTCGGCCCAGGACGCATCCACCACTGCATGCGCTCGATCGGCATGGCCGAGCGCGCCCTCAAGCTGATGTGCCAGCGCGCCGTCGGCCGCACTGCCTTCGGCAAGCCGCTGGCGCGCCTGGGCGGCAATATCGACCTGATCGCCGACTCGCGCATGGAAATCAACATGGCTCGCCTGCTGACCCTCAACGCGGCCTACATGATGGACACGGTGGGCAACAAGATCGCCGCCAGCGAGATCGCCCAGATCAAGGTGGTGGCGCCCAACGTCGCGCTCAAGGTGATCGACCGCGCCATCCAGATCCACGGCGGCGCCGGGGTGTCCAACGACTTCCCCCTGGCCTACTGGTACGCCATGCAGCGCACCCTGCGCCTGGCCGACGGGCCGGACGAAGTGCACCGCGCGGCGATCGGCAAGTTCGAGGTCGGCAAGTACATGTCCCGCGAGGCGATGCCGGCCAGTCGCTGAGCCTGTTTCACCGCGTCCCCCCAAGGCCCGCAGATTTCGCGGTTATTGGCGAATAGGCGTCACGGCGGGCTCTGCTGTCGCCCGAGCTTGGCCCGCTCACGGGTTCCGAGCAGGGAGATCAGCACGCCACCGGCCAGCAGCCCCAGCGTCACGCAAAGAGACAGCAAGGCAGGCACCTCGACCAGATCGTGCAGGAGGATCTTGCCGCCGATGTACATCAACACCAAGGACAGGGCGTACTTGAGATAGATGAAGCGGTGCATCAGCGCCGCCAGGGCGAAGTACAGCGAGCGCAGCCCGAGAATGGCGAAGATGTTCGAGGTGTAGACGATGAACGGATCCTGGGAAATGGCCAGCACCGCCGGCACGCTGTCCACCGCAAACACCAGGTCGGCCAGCTCGATCAGTACCAATGCCAGCAGCAGCGGGGTGGCATGGAGCAGTGGCCTGCCGCTGGCCGGATCGGACAAGCGGACCCAGAAGCGGCCACCGTGGAAGTCTTCGCTGACCCGAATGTGTCGGCGCAGGAAGCGCACCAGCAGGTTCTGCTCCAGGCTCGGGTGATGCTCGGGCTGCTGCTGGCCACGCAGCATCTTGAGGCCGCTGAGCAACAAGAACGCACCGAACAGGTAGAGCACCCAGTCGAAGCGCTGCACCAGCGCCGTCCCCAGGCCGATCATGATGGCCCGCAGCACGATCACCCCGATGATGCCCCAGAACAGCACGCGGTGCTGGTAGCGGCGCGGCACGCCGAAGTAGCCGAGGATCATCGCCATGACAAAGACGTTGTCCATGGACAGCGACTGCTCGACGAGAAAGCCCGTGTAGTACTCCAGTGCCTTGGTGGCGCCCAGCTGCAGCCAGATCCAGGCGCCGAAGGCCAGGCCGATGCTGAAGTAGCCGCTGTACAGCAGAAGGCTCTCGCGCATCTCGATCACATGCTGATCGCGGTGCAGCACGCCGAGGTCGAGGATCAGCAGGCCGAGGATAAGCACCAGGAAGGCCAGCCAGAACCAACCCGGGGTGCCGAACAGCGGGGTATTGAAAAAAGCCAGTAGAGCGTCCACAAGCCCTCCCTGAATGTCTGCCTGAGTGAAAATCGACTCAGTGACTCCGACATCGCGGTGAGGGCTCACCGCCAGAGGGGCCCGGCGTCACGCAATTATCAGGCTAGCGCTGGCGGCGGTTGCTGCCAAGCCCCGGCAGCCTGGCGCTGGTCAATAGACCCAGACTTCGACCCGGCGATTCTTGATTCGTCCCTCATCGCCATCGTTGGCCGCCACCGGCAGTTCGTCGCCGAGGCCGATGATATCGCGGAAGATCACCCCCTGTTTCGCCAGGTCACGCCGCACCGCCATGGCCCGCAGCTTGGACAGCAGCTCGGCGCGCGCGGGGTCGGCCTTGGCGTCGCCGAAGCCGACCAGCACCACCTGGTGCTGCAGCTTGCCCTGGTTTTTGAGGTAGTCGAGCAGGCGTTCGAGGTCGCGCTGGGCCTTGTTGTCGAGCGTGGCGCTGCCCTCGGCGAAGCGAAAGTTCACCGACAGCCGCTTGGCGTCCCGGGCCAGGGCCTGATAGGCGCTGGGCATGGCCTGGCTGGGCGGCACCCGCACGGCTTGCACGGTCTGCGCGATGAAGCCGTTCTGCGCCACTATGGCCTGCCCGCGCGGGCTATGGGCGAAGCGGACCAGTGCCTTGGCCCAGGGGTTCTGCAGGTCCGGCTGGTTGTACAGGAACAGCCGCCGCGACAGCGGATAGTCCTCGGTGGCGATCAGGGTCTCGCTTGGCGGCATGGCGTGCGAGTCACCCGCGGCGATCGCCAGGGCCTTGGCCTGGCGGATATAGGGCAGGCCGATGAAGCCGATGCCCTGGGGATCCTGACTGACCAGATCGGACAGCTGCTCACTGGACTCGAAGCGCCGGGCGCTGGCCGCCAGGGCTTTGCCGTTGGCGGCCAGGACCAGCTCCTTGAAGGTGTCGTAGGTGCCGGAGTTGTCGTCGCGCGCATACAGGTTGATCCGCCCGCGCCCGCCACCGAGCTGTGCCCAGTCGTCGATCTCGCCGGCGAACACCCGGGCCAGCTGGTCGGTGCGCAGGGCCACGATCGGGTTGCTCGGGTGCAGGATGATCGCCAGCCCGTCGATGGCGATGATCTGCTCGGCGGCGTGGCTCTTGAGGTTGCCCAGCGCTGCCAGGGCGCTGACTTCGCTGTCCTTGATCGGCCGCGACGAGGCCGCGAGGTCGGCGCTGCCGTCGTGCAAGGCGACAAAACCGGTACTGGAGCCGTGGGCAGCCACTTCGACGGTCACCAGGCGGCCATCGCCCGCTCGGCCGCTGATCGACTGTTCGTTCGGTACCGGCCCGGGGCGCACCTCGATCGCGCTCAGGCCCTGCTGCTCGAGCAGCCCCTTGGCCAGCGCCGGGGCGAGTTTCGCGCCGATGGTATTGGAGCCCTGGATGCGCAGTACGCTGCGCTCATCCGCCGGGAGCGGCAGGGCGGCGAAGGCCCAGGCGGGCAGCAGGCAGCAGGCGAAGCCGAGCCACAGCCAGGTTGCGACTCGGCTGCGGGGTTGACGGGAGCGGGCAGGCAGGGCGCGCGGCATGCGACAGACACCTTGTATGGGTGGATGAGGATGCCGCGACGATAAGACAGAAAGATGACTGTAATGTGACAGTCGAGTGAGAGGCGGGCTCTCTGGATCGGGGCTTGCGGCCGGGCAGCAGTTATCCGGCCGCGAGTCTGAGTCGGCGGCGAATCAGCTCAGCTCCAGCCAGATTGGCGCATGGTCGGAGGGTTTTTCCATGCCGCGCAGCTGGTAATCGATGCCGGCGTCCTTGATCCGCGCCTGCAGGCCCAGGGAGGCGAGAATCACATCGATGCGCAGGCCGCGCTTGGGCTCATCCTCGAAGCCGCGGCTGCGGTAATCGAACCAGCTGAAACGGTCGTCCACGGTCGGATGGAGCTGGCGGAAGCTGTCCACCAGGCCCCAGTTCTTCAGTTCGGCCAGCCATTCGCGTTCCTCCGGCAGGAAGCTGCACTTGCCGGTCTTCAGCCAGCGCAGGCGGTTCGGCTCGCCGATGCCGATGTCGCAGTCCTGCGGGGAAATATTGATGTCGCCCATCACCACCAGCGGTTGCTGCGGCTGGAACTGGCTGCGCAGCAGCTGCTGCAGATCGGCGTAGAAGCGCTGCTTGGCCGGGAACTTGAGCGGGTGGTCGCGATTCTCGCCCTGGGGGAAGTAGCCGTTCATCACGGTCACCGGGTTGCCCTGGGCATCGGCGTAGGTGCCGTAGATGAAGCGCCGCTGGGCATCCTCGGGGTCATCGGGAAAGCCCTTGTGCAGGGCCAGCGGCGCCTGACGCGAGAGCAGGGCGACGCCATAGTGGCCCTTCTGCCCGTGGTAGTCGACGTGATAGCCGAGCTGGCGGATCTCGGCCTCGGGGAATTGTTCGTCGGCGACCTTGGTCTCCTGCAGGCCGATCACGTCCGGCTGGTGCTTGTCGATCAACGCCGCCAGCTGATGGGGGCGCGCACGCAGGCCGTTGATATTGAAGGAGACTATCTTCATGGGCGGCAGGTCCTGAGGCTTCTGGCTGGTAAGCCGGGGATGCTAGCCGATCCACCCGGCCGGCGGCCAGTCGCCTGGCAGGCACCCGGTAGCGCTGCTACCGTGGGCCTAGGCCACTAAAACTCAATAACAACAGAGGTCGCGCCTATGTCCAACAGCCCCGCGGAGATTCGCCAGCTCGATGGCAGCTACGCGCGCGAAGCGCGCTCGCTGCTGTATCAGGCCTATCGTCACGAGCCGACCTTCGCCTACCTGTTCGAGGCCGGGCGCAGCGGTTATGACCAGCGTGTGCGGGCCACGGTGCGCGAGCTGGTCCTGCAGCACTTTCGCGAGGAGCTGCCGGCGCTGGGCCTGTTGATCGACGACCGGCTGGTCGGCATGGCGCTGATCGCACCGCCGCAGCGGCGCATGGATATCACCGAGAGTTGGGCCTGGCGCATGCGCATGCTGCTGACCGCGGGCTTTCGCTGCACCCGGCGTTACCTGGAATACCATGAGGCCGTGCTGGCCTGCCTGCCGCCCGGCGCCTACCACCTGCTGCCGCTGCTCGGCGTGCACCCGGAATTCCAGGGCCAGCACCTCGGCGAGCAGCTGCTCGAGGCCGTGCACAACTGGTGCGCCGAGGACGGCAGCTCCCGTGGCGTGGTGCTGGACACCGGCGACGAACACTACCTGGAGTTCTACAAGCGCCAGGGCTACCAGGAGGTCGGCCAGGTGGCGGTCGGGCCGATAGTCGAGCACGTGTTCTTCCATGCCAATCCGCAGCCGGCGGTCAAGGCCAGCGCCTGAACAGCTGACCGCGAAAGCGGCTCGATAGCCGGGGCCGCAGGCTCTGGCCAGGGCCTTCCGTGCTAGCATCGCAGCCATGATCACCCTCACCAGACTCTGCGCCGGCCTGGCGCTGTTGCTGCTCAGTGCGTCCATCCTCGCCGAGGCGCGTTTGGAGGTACGGGTGCAGCCGCCGAACAAGGCGCTGCGCAGCAATATCGAAGGCCATATCGGCAGCCTCGGCGAGCGTGACGCGGAATCCCTGCAGCGCTTTCGCCGGGTGGCCGAGGCCCAGACCCGCAAGGCCGTCCAGGCGCTGGGGTACTACCAGGCGCAGATCACCAGCGAGGTGGTCCCCGGAGAGCCGAACCGCCTGATCATCACCGTGCAGCCTGGCGAGCCGGTGCGCCTGCGTCAGGTCACCGTGCGGGTCGAGGGGCCGGCCAGCGAGCTGAAGGCCTTTGGCCTGCCCAGCGACGCCCGCTTGCGCAGCGGCGCGGTGCTCAATCATGGTCGCTACGACGCCGCCAAGCGGCATATCCAGAACCAGGCCTCGCGCTACGGCTTCTTTTCCGGCCGCTTCAGCGCCCAGAGCCTGCGCATCGACCCGCGCGCCGGAGTCGCCGACATCGAGCTGGTCTACGCCAGCGGCCCACGCTACCAGTTGGGCTCGGTGAGTTTCAGCGGCGACGCGCCGTTCGACCGTGAGCTGCTCGAGCGCATGCTGCCGTTCGAGGCCGGCAGCCCCTACGATTCCGAACTGATCGCCGAGCTGTACCAGGCGATGCGCACCAGCGGCTATTTCGAGTCGGTGCGGGTCGACGCCAACCCGGCCAGCGCTGCGGGCCAATCGATTCCGGTCGACGTGCAACTGCAGGTGCGCAAGCCCCGCAGCCTGGGCCTCGGCCTGGGCGTGTCCACCGACGTCGGCGTGCGCGGGCGCGCCAACTGGACGCGCCACTGGGCCAACGCCAAGGGCCACAGCTACGGCGCCGAGATGGAGCTGTCGCAGCCACGGCAGAACGTCGGCCTGTGGTACGACGTACCGCGCGATCCGCCGCTGACCGACAAACTACGTTACGCCGGTGGCTACCAGTACGAGGAGTTGGCCGACACCGACAGCCTCAGCCGGCTGCTGAAGGTCGGCCCGGAATGGCACAGCCGGCTGGACAGCGGCTGGCAGCGGGTGATCTCGCTGAAATGGCAGCACGAGGAATTTCGCCTGGGCGATGACGCCGGGCTCAGTACCCTGCTGCTGCCCGGCATCAGCTTCTCCTACCTGCACAGCGACAACCAGCTGGACCCCAACCAGGGCTATCGCCTGCAGTTCGACCTGGCCGCGGCCAAAGAGGGCCTGTTGTCGGATGCCGACGTGGTGCACGGCACCGCGCTGCTCAAGGGCCTTACCACCCTGGCGGACAGACACCGCCTGCTCGGCCGGGTGCAGTTCGGCGCTACCGAATCCGGCGGATTCAAGGCGGTGCCACCGTCGCTGCGCTTCTTCGCCGGTGGCGACCAGAGCGTGCGCGGCTACGACTACCAGAGCCTGTCACCGGAGAACGCCGAGGGCGACAAGATCGGCGGCCGCTACCTGTTCGCCGCCAGCGCCGAGTATCAATACAGCCTGACCGAGCGCTGGCGCCTGGCGACCTTCATCGACCAGGGCAACAGCTTCAACTCATTGGACTTCTCCGGCCTCAAGAGCGCGGTGGGCTTCGGCCTGCGCTGGGTATCGCCGGTCGGCCCGCTGCGCCTGGACCTGGCCCACCCGCTGGATGACCAGGGCGGCGTGCGCCTGCACTTCTCCATGGGCCCGGAACTATGAAGCCGGCCCTGCGCTACAGCCTGTACGGCCTGCTCGGCGGCATCGGCCTGACGCTGCTGGCGCTGCTCTGGGTGCTCGCCAGCCAGGCCGGCAGCCGCTGGGCCCTGGCGCAGGTGCCGGGGCTGCAGATGGTGGGGTTCACCGGCCGCCTGGGCGGTAGATGGCAAGCCGAGAGCCTGGGTTGGCAGCAGGACGACAGCCGCCTGCAGGTGTCCAGGCCGCTGCTGGAGTGGTCGCCGGGCTGCCTGTGGCGTCTGACCCTGTGTATCGAGCACCTGCAGGCCGAGCGCATCGAGCTGTCGCTGCCGCCGAGCGAGGAGGGCGCCACCCGGTCCCCTGGCCTGCCCGAACTCGAGCTGCCGCTGGCCGTGCAGGTGGCCGAACTGCGTATCGGCAGCCTGCAGATCGACGGCGCCGAGCAGCTGCAAGGCCTGCAACTGGTGGCGCACTGGCAGGCCGATGGCCTGCGGATCGACCGTCTACGGGTGCAGCGAGGCGAGCTGCAGCTCGAGCTGCAGGGCCGACTGCAGCCCCACGGTGCCTGGCCGCTCAGCGCCAGCGGGCGACTGCGACTGCCGGCCCCCGAACAACGCGAATGGTCGCTGGCCCTGCAGGTGGAGGGCGATCTGCTCGACCGGCTGGGCCTGAGCGCCGACAGCACCGGCTATCTGCAGGGGCGCCTGAGCGGCGAGGTGCAGCCCCTGGCGGAGAACCTGCCGGCGACCCTGCAGCTGGTCGCCGATGGCTTCGTGGCCAGCGCCGAACTGCCGCAAACCCTGCGCCTAGACAAGCTCACGCTGAAGGCTGGCGGCGACCTGGCGGCCGGCTACCGGGTCGAAGGCAGCGCCGCGCTGCCGGCCGAGGGCGGCCCCCTGGCGCTGGCGCTGAGCGGACGGGTGGATGGCAACGGCGCCGAGGTGGCGGACCTGAGCCTCAGCGCCGACCCCGAGCGACGCCTGCAGCTGAGCGGTCGGCTGGACTGGCAGGAGGCGTTGAGCATCGACAGCCGCTTCGACTGGCAGGACTTCCCCTGGCGTCGCCTGCTGCCCCAGGTCGAGGAGCCGCCGGTGAGCCTGCGCCAGCTGCAGGGTGAGCTGGCCTACCAGGGCGGCAACTACCTCGGTCATTTCACCGCGCAATTGCACGGGCCGGCCGGGCCTTTCAGCCTGCAGAGCCCGCTCAGTGGCAATACGCGACAACTGTTCCTGCCCGACCTGCTGCTGCAAGCCGGCCAGGGCCAGGCCGGCGGTCAGCTCACCCTGGGCTTCGCCGAGGGCCTGAGCTGGGATGCCCGGCTGCAGCTGAGCGAGCTAGACCCGGCCTACTGGCTAGCCGAGCTGCCCGGGCAGTTGGCCGGCGCGCTGCACAGCAACGGCAGGCTGCAGGACGGGCGCCTGAGCCTGGTGGCAGACCTCGACCTGGCCGGGCGCCTGCGTGGCCAGCCGGCGCGCCTGCAAGCCCAGGGCCGCGGCGCCGGCGCGCAGTGGTCGCTGCCCCAGCTGGACCTGCGCCTGGGCGACAACCGGATCCACGGCAGCGCCGAGCTGCAGGAGCGTCTCAGCGGGCAACTGCAGCTGGCGCTGCCGCAACTGGGCCAGCTGTGGCCGCGGCTGCGCGGGCAACTGCAAGGCCAACTGGCGCTGGCCGGCAGCCTGCAGGCGCCCCAGGGTCAGCTGCAGGCGGAGGGCCGGCAGCTGGCCTTCGCCGACCGGCGCGTGCGGCACCTGCAACTGGATGCCCGACTCGATGCCGCGCAGCAGGCGCGCATCGAGCTGCAAGCCGACGGCATCGCCCTCGGCGAGACCGACTTCGGGCGCTTGAGCGCCACCGGCCAAGGCGACCCGCGGCGCCAGCAACTGGAGCTGCAGCTCGACGGCCCGCTGCTGCACAGCGCCCTGGCCGTGGCCGGCGAGCTGAACAACGGCAACTGGCGCGGTCAATTGCGCAGCGGCGAAGTGCGCAGCGGCGGCCAGGACTGGCGCCTGCAGCAGCCGGCCAGCTTGGTGCGCCAGGCCAACGGCCGCATCGAGCTGGGCGAGCACTGTTGGCGCTCCGGCGACGCCAGCCTGTGCGGCGAGGCGCAACGGCTGCTGCCCGAGCCGAAGATCCGCTATCGCCTGGCCGACTTCCCCCTGGCCAGCCTGAGTCCCTGGCTGCCCAAGGACCTCGACTGGCAGGGCCAGCTGGATGCCGAGATCGCCCTGGACCTGCCGGCCGCCGGGCCGCGCGGCCGGATCACCCTGGATGCCGGCCGGGGCAGCTGGCGCATTCGCGATCAGCAGCAGTGGCTGACCTTCGCCTACGACGACCTGCGTCTGGACAGCCAGCTGAGCCCCGCGAGCATCGACAGCCGGCTCGAGCTGCGCGGGCCGAAGCTCGGCCAGCTGTCGCTGCAGGCGCTGATCGACCCACGCCCGGCGAGCAAGCCGTTGTCCGGCAGCTTCGACCTGCGTGGGCTGGACCTGGCACTGGCGCGGCCCTTCGTGCCACGGGTCGAGCAGCTAAGCGGCCGCCTGGAGGGCAGCGGCACCCTGGGCGGCCTGCTGCTGGCGCCCAGGGTCGACGGCCGCCTGCAACTGCGCGATGGCGAGATCAGCGGCGCTGCGTTGCCGACCAACGTGCGCGACTTGCAGCTGCAGGCGCGCATCGCCGGCGAACGCCTGCGACTCGACGGCGGCTGGCGCAGCGGCGAACAGGGCCGCGGCGAACTCGACGGCGAGCTGAGCTGGGACGATGGCCTGCGCGGGCAGCTGCAGGTGCGCGGCACGCGCCTGCCGGTCAGCGTCGAGCCCTACGCCGAGCTGGAAGTCGAGCCGGACCTGCGCCTGCGCCTGGACGCCGAGCAGCTGTCCGTGGCCGGCCGGGTGGCGATCCCGCGCGGGCAGATCCAGATCCGTGAACTGCCGCCATCCACGGTGCAGGTATCCGATGACGCGGTGATAGTCGGCGAGGACAGCCCGCCCCGCCGGGCAACCGCCATCGCCATGGATATCGACGTCGAGGTCGGCCAGGAGCGCCTGAGTTTCCAGGGCTTCGGCCTCAAGGCCGACCTGGCGGGGCGCGTGCACGTGGGCGACGACCTCGACACCCGCGGCGAGCTGAACCTGAACAACGGGCGCTTCCGCGCCTATGGCCAACGCCTGACCATCCGCCGCGCCCGGCTGCTGTTCGCCGGGCCGATCGACCAGCCGTTCCTCGACATCGAGGCGGTTCGCCGGGTCGACCAGGTGGTCGCCGGCCTGCGCCTGAGCGGTCGCGCCGAGCAGCCCAGCAGCGAGGTGTTCTCCGAGCCGGCGATGAGCCAGGAGCAGGCGCTGTCCTACCTGGTGCTCGGCCGGCCCCAGGGCCAGGGCAGTGGCGACAACAACCTGCTGGCCCAGGCGGCCCTGGCCATGGGCCTGGCCAGCAGCGCGTCGCTGACCGGCAGCCTGGCCAAGAGCCTGGGCATCGAGGATTTCCAGCTGGACAGCGAGGGCAGCGGGGTGACCACCAGCGTGGTGGCCAGCGGCAACCTGTCCGAGCGCCTGAGCCTGCGTTACGGCGTCGGCGTGTTCGAGCCGGCCAATACCCTGGCGCTGCGTTACCAGCTGAGCAAACGGCTCTACCTGGAGGCCGCCAGCGGTCTGGCCAGCTCCCTGGACCTGTTCTACCGCCGCGACTTCTAGGCTTGCCGCTCGGGTCGATAGGGGTCAAGCTGAGCTGGGAGCGGTATCAGCTCCTCGATCGGTCCGCGCAGCCGCAAGCCGGTCAAGCGCTCGGCACGGCAACCGCCCTTAAACTTTGCAGAAGGATTATTCCCATGGCGCAAGTCACCCTCAAAGGCAACCCGGTTCACGTCGACGGCCAGCTGCCGCAAGCCGGCCAGCAAGCACCGGCCTTCACCCTGGTCGGCAACGGTCTGGCCGACGTCAGCCTGGCCAGCCTGGCCGGCAAGCGCAAGGTGCTGAACATCTTCCCCAGCGTCGACACGCCGACCTGCGCCACCTCGGTGCGCAAGTTCAACGCCGAAGCCAGCAAGCTGGCCAACACCGTCGTGCTCTGCGTGTCCGCCGACCTGCCGTTCGCCCAGGCGCGCTTCTGCGGCGCCGAAGGCCTGGAGAACGTGATCAACCTGTCGACCATGCGCGGTGCCGAGTTCCTCAAGAACTACGGCGTGGCCATCGCCGACGGCCCGCTGGCCGGGGTCGCCGCCCGCGCCGTGGTGGTGCTGGACGAGAACGACAAGGTCCTGCACAGCGAGCTGGTCGCCGAAATCGCCGAAGAGCCGAACTACGAGGCGGCCATGGCGGTGCTCAAGTAACGCCCGGCAGTTTCGCCCAACGGCTTACCTCGGTAAGCCGTTTTTGTTGTGGGGTCAGGGAGTTGCCGAGGTCAGGCGCGGGTAAATAGGCGGTAAAGAGGCTTTGCTTCGCCGCTGCGCCTGCTTATCGTTCGGGCTCGCCAAGGAAGTGACCCCAGCATGCCCGAGACCTCCGCAACCTCCCGCTCCACGCACCACGCTCGCCAGTGGCCGATTGGCCTGATCCTGCTGGCCGCCATCCTTGTCCTTATCTGGTGGTTCTGGCCGGCCAAGCCCGAGCCTCGCGGCGCCGGCCATTGGCGCGACGGCGGCCCGGTGCCGGTGCGCATCGCCCAGGTCAGGCGCGGTGATTTTCCGATCCTGCTCAAGGCCCTGGGCACGGTGACGGCCTACAACCGGGTCGAGGTGCGGGCGCGGGTCGCCGGCGAGCTGCTCGAGTTGCGCTTCGACGAGGGCCAGCGGGTCAGGGCCGGCGAGCTGCTCGCGTTGATCGATCCGCGCCCCTACGAGGTCGCCCTGCAGCAGGCCCTGGGGGTGCAGCAGGAGAACCAGGCGCAGCTGCGCAACGCCGAGATCGACCTGGCCCGCTACCGCGGCCTGTACGCCGAGGACTCCATCGCCAAGCAGACCCTGGACACCCAGCAGGCACTGGTCGATCAGTACCGCGGCATCCTCAAGAGCAACCAGGCGGCCGTCGCCGAAGCCCGCCTGAACCTCGACTTCACCCAGGTGCGCGCGCCCATCGACGGGCGCCTGGGCCTGCGCCAGGTGGACGCCGGCAACCTGCTCGGCTCGAACGACGCCCTGCCGTTGGTGGTGATCACCCAGACCCAGCCGATCTCGTTGCTGTTCACCCTGCCGGAGGCCCAGCTGCCCGCCGTGCTGCGCCAGCATCGCAGCGGCCAGGCGCTGCGGGTCGAGGCCTGGGACCGCAGCGAGCGGGTCAAGCTGGCGGACGGCGAACTGGACAGCCTGGACAACCTGATCGACACCGCCACCGGTACGCTGAAGCTCAAGGCGCGCTTCGCCAACGCCGAGGAAAGCCTGTTTCCAAACCAGTTCGTCAACGTGCGCCTGCACGTGGAGACCCGCGAGCAGGTCCTGCTGATCCCCGCGGCGGCGCTGCAGCACGGCGCGCGCGGGACCTTCGTCTATGTGGTCGATGAGCAGGACAAGGTGCACGTCCGGGCGGTGGTGGCCGGGCCCAGCGATGGCCAGCTGACGCTGATCGAGGAGGGCGTCGAGGCCGCCGAACGGCTGGTGCTGGAAGGCACCGACCGCCTGCGTGACGGCAGCCCGGTCGAGGTGCTGGACCAGCAGCCGGCAGCGGCCGGCGGGCAGGGCACAGCCGCGGCGCGGCAAGAGCCATGAACGCCTCGCGCCTGTTCATCCTGCGCCCGGTCGCCACCACCCTGATCATGCTGGCGATCTTCCTCAGCGGCCTGATCGCCTACCGCCTGCTGCCGGTCTCGGCCTTGCCGGAGGTGGACTACCCGACCATCCGCGTGCTGACGCTCTATCCGGGGGCCAGCCCCGAGGTGATGGGCAGCGCGGTGACCGCGCCGCTGGAGCGCCAGTTCGGCCAGATGGCCGGTCTGCAGCAGTTGTCCTCGAGCAGCTCCGGCGGCGCCTCGGTGATCACCCTGCGCTTCAACCTCGACGTTGCGCTGGACGTCGCCGAGCAGGAAGTGCAGGCGGCGATCAACGGCGCCAGCAACCTGCTGCCGGCCGACCTGCCGGCGCCGCCGGTGTACAACAAGGTCAACCCGGCCGACTCGCCGGTGCTGACCCTGGCGGTCAGCTCCACGACCTTGCCGCTGCCCCTGGTGTTCGACCTGGTCGACACCCGCCTGGCGCAGAAACTGGCGCAGATCAGCGGCGTCGGCCTGGTCACCCTGGCCGGCGGCCAGCGTCCGGCGGTGCGCATTCGCGTCAACCCCGAGGCCCTGGCCGCGTATGGCCTGAACCTGGCCGATGTGCGCGCGCTGATCGGCGCCAGCAACGTCAACCAGCCCAAGGGCAACTTCGACGGACCGACCCGGGTTTCCCAGCTGGACGCCAACGACCAGCTGAGGTCCGCCGAGGAATACGCCAAGCTGATTCTCAGCTACCAGAACGGCGCGGCGCTGCGCCTGGGCGATGTCGCCGAGGTGGTCGATGGCGTCGAGAACCAGCGCCTGGCGGCCTGGGCCGACCGCAACGCCGCGGTGCTGGTGAATATCCAGCGCCAGCCCGGCGCCAACGTGATCGAGGTGGTCGAGCGCGTGCAGGCGTTGCTGCCGAGCCTCACCGCGGGGCTGCCGGCCAGCGTCGAGGTCAGGGTGCTCAGCGACCGCACCCAGACCATCCGCGCCGCGGTGCGCGACGTGCAGTTCGAGCTGCTGCTGGCGGTCGCCCTGGTGGTACTGGTGACCTTCCTGTTCCTGCGCAAGCTGGCGGCCACGGTGATTCCGTCGATCGTCGTGCCGCTGTCACTGGTCGGCACCTTCGGCCTGATGTACCTGGCCGGCTTCACCCTCAACAACCTGACCCTGATGGCCCTGACCATCGCCACCGGCTTCGTGGTGGACGACGCCATCGTCATGCTGGAGAACATCGCCCGCCACCTGGAGGCCGGCGAGACGCCACTCAATGCCGCGCTCAAGGGCGCCCGGCAGATCGGCTTCACCCTGATCTCGCTGACCCTGTCGCTGATCGCGGTGCTGATCCCGCTGCTGTTCATGGCCGACGTGGTGGGGCGGCTGTTCCGCGAGTTCGCCATCACCCTGGCGGTGGCCATCCTGATTTCCCTGGCGATCTCCCTGAGCCTGACTCCGATGATGTGCGCCCGCCTGCTCAAGCATGAGCCAGCGGCCGAGCAGGGGCGTTTCTACCGGGCCAGCGGGGCGTGGATCGACGCCCTGATCGGCCGCTACGGCCTGGCCTTGCAGTGGGTGCTCGGGCGCCAGGCGCCGACCCTGCTGGTGGCCGTGGCCACCCTGGGCCTGACCGTGGTGCTGTACCTGGCCGTGCCCAAGGGCTTCTTCCCGGTGCAGGACACCGGGTTGATCCAGGGCATCTCCGAGGCGCCGCAGGCGATTTCCTTCGGCGCCATGAGCGAGCGCCAGCAACGCCTGGCCGAGGTGATCCTGCGCGACCCGGCGGTGGCCAGCCTGGCGTCCCGTATCGGCGTCGACGGCGACAACCCGACGCTCAACAGCGGCCGCCTGCTGATCAACCTCAAGCCCCATGCCCAGCGCGATGTCAGCGCCAGCCAGGTGATCGAGCGGCTGCGCCCGCAGCTGGCCCGCCTCAGCGGCATCGAGCTGTACCTGCAGCCGGTGCAGGACCTGAGCATCGAGGACAAGGTCAGCCGCACCCAGTACCAGTTCAGCCTGGAGTCGCCGGACCAGGCACTGCTGGAGCAGTGGACGAGCACCCTGGTCGACGCCTTGCGCCAGCAGCCGCAGCTCGCGGACGTCGCCAGCGACCTGCAGAGCCGCGGCCTGCAGGTCTACCTGACGATCGACCGCGACACTGCCGGGCGCCTTGGGGTGAGCATCGCCGACATCGATGCGGCGCTGTATGACGCCTTCGGCCAACGGCAGATCTCCACCATCTACACCCAGGCCAGCCAGTACCGCGTGGTGCTCGAGAGCCAGGACGGCGGGCGCCTGGGGCCGGCGGCGCTGGACCAGATCCATGTCGCCGGGGCAGACGGCCAGCAGATCGCGCTGACCGCCCTGGTGCGGGTCGAGGAGCGCGCCGCCAGCCTGCTGGTCAACCGCATCGGCCAGTTCCCGGCGGCGACCCTGTCGTTCAACCTGGGCGAAGGTGTGGCCCTGGGCGAGGCGGTGGCGACCATCGAGCGGGTGCAGCAGCAGATCGGCCTGCCGGCCGGCGTGCAGAGCCGCTTCCAGGGCGCCGCCCAGGCCTTCCGCGCCTCGCAGTCGAGCACCCTGCTGCTGATCCTGGCGGCCATCGTCACCATGTACATCGTGCTCGGCGTGCTCTACGAGAGCTATATCCACCCGATCACCATCCTCTCGACCCTGCCCTCGGCCGGGGTCGGCGCCTTGCTCGCGCTGCTGCTGACCGGCAACGACCTGGGGCTGATCGCGGTCATCGGCATCATCCTGCTGATCGGCATCGTCAAGAAGAACGCCATCATGATGATCGACTTCGCCCTGGAGGCCGAACGCCAGCAGGGCATGGCGCCCGAGGCGGCGATCTACCAGGCGGCGCTGCTGCGGTTCCGGCCGATCCTGATGACCACCCTGGCGGCACTGTTCGGCGCCATCCCGCTGATGCTGGCCAGCGGCTCCGGCGCCGAGCTGCGCCAGCCCCTGGGCCTGGTGATGGTCGGCGGCCTGCTGCTCAGCCAGTTGCTCACGCTGTTCACCACGCCGGTGATCTACCTGTACTTCGATCGCCTGGCGCGGCGCCTGAGCGGTCGCAGTGCGGCGGGGCTGGCGGTGGAGCCATGAACCTCTCGGCGCCGTTCATCCGCCGGCCGGTGGCGACCCTGCTGCTGAGCCTGGCCATCGTCCTGCTCGGCGCCGTGAGCTTCGGCCTGCTGTCGGTGGCGCCGCTGCCGCAGATGGATTTTCCCACCATCACCGTGCAGGCCAGCCTGCCGGGGGCCAGCCCCCAGGTCATGGCCGCCACGGTGGCCACGCCGTTGGAGCGCTCGATCGGCACCATCGCCGGGATCAGCCAGATGAACAGCCGCAGCAGCCAGGGCAGCACGCGGATCATGATCCAGTTCGACCTGGACCGGGACATCAACGCCGCCGCCCGCGAGGTGCAGGCGGCGATCAATGCCGCCCGCGAGCTGCTGCCCAGCGGCATGCGCAGCATGCCCAGCTACCGCAAGCTCAACCCCTCCCAGGCGCCGATCATGGTCCTGGCCCTGACCTCGGAGGTGCTGAGCAAGGGCCAGCTGTACGACGTCGCCGCGACCCTGCTGGCGCAGAAGCTGTCCCAGGTCGGCGGCGTCGGCGAGGTGCAGGTCGGCGGCAGCTCGCTGCCGGCGGTGCGCGTGGCCCTGGAGCCGCGCCTGCTGGAGCAGCATGGCATCGCCCTGGACGAGGTGCGCCAGGCGATCGCCGCGGCCAACGTCAAGCGGCCCAAGGGTGCCCTGGAGGACGCCGAGCGCCACTGGCAGATCCAGGCCAGCGATCAGCTGGAGAGCGCCGCCGACTTCGCGCCGCTGATCATCCGCCAGCAGGATGGCGCGATTCTGCGCCTGGGCGACGTGGCGAACCTCAGCGACGGGGTCGAAGACCGCTACAACAGCGGTTTCTACAACGATGCCAGCGCCGTGCTGCTGGTGATCAACCGGCAGAGCGGGGCGAATATCCTCGAAACCATCGCCGGCATCCGCGCCGAGCTGCCGGCGCTGCGCGCGGTGATGCCGGCCAGCGTCGAGCTGCAGGTGGCCATGGACCGTTCGCCGGTGATCCGCGCCACCCTGCACGAGGCCGAGCGCACCCTGCTAATCGCCGTGGCCCTGGTGATCCTGGTGGTATTCGTCTTCCTCGGTCGCTGGCGCGCGGCGCTGATCCCGGCGCTGGCGGTGCCGGTGTCGCTGGTCGGCACCTTCGCCGCCATTTACCTGCTGGGCTTCTCCCTGAACAACCTGTCGCTGATGGCGCTGATCATCGCCACCGGCCTGGTGGTGGACGATGCGATCGTGGTGCTGGAGAACATCTCCCGGCATATCGAGGCGGGCGAGACGCCCCTGGCCGCGGCCTTCAAGGGCGCGCGCGAGGTGGGCTTCACCCTGCTGGCGATGAACCTGTCGCTGGTCGCGGTGTTCATCTCCATCCTGTTCATGGGCGGGCTGGTCGAGCGGTTGTTCCGCGAGTTTTCCCTGACCCTGACGGTGGCGATCCTCATCTCCCTGCTGGTGTCGCTGACCCTAACGCCCATGCTTTGCGCGCGTTGGCTCAAGGCCGAGGGGCACGCCCGCCCGGCGAACGCCCTGCAGCGCCTCGGCGCCCGGCTGCAGGCGCGTCTGCTGGCGTGCTACCGCTCCAGCCTGGACTGGGCCCTGCGCCATTCGCTGCTGACGCTGCTGAGCCTGCTGGCGACCATCGCGCTGAATGTCTTCCTGTTCGTCAGCGTGCCCAAGACCCTGCTGCCGCAGCAGGACAGCGGCCAGCTGATCGGCTTCATCCGCGGCGACGACGGTCTGTCGTTCCAGGTCATGCAGCCGAAGATGGAAACCTACCGGCGCGCCCTGCTGGCCGACCCGGCGGTGGACAGCGTGGCCGGCTTCATCGGCGGCAACAGCGGCATCAACAACGCCTTCATCATCGTGCGGCTCAAGCCCATCGGCGAACGCCGGCTGTCCGCCCAGGCGGTGATCAACCGCCTGCGCCAGGAGCTGCCGAAGGTCGCCGGCGGCCGGCTGTTCCTGATGCCCGACCAGGACCTGCAGTTCGGCGGGCGCGAGGGGCGCAGCTCGGAGAACGAATACCTGCTGCTGTCCGCCGACCTGGACCTACTGCGCGCCTGGCTGCCCAAGGTGCGCGACGCGCTGCGGGCGCTGCCCGAACTGACCGACATCGACGCCCAGGAAGCCGAGGGCGCCCAGCAGATCCGCCTGGTCGTCGACCGCGCCGCGGCCAAGCGCCTGGGGGTGGACATGAACCTGGTCTCGGCGCTGCTCAACAACGCCTTCAGTCAGCGCCAGGTGTCGACCATCTACGCCAGCCTCAATCAGTACAGCGTGGTGCTGGAGATCAACCCGCAATATGCCCAGCACCCCGAGGCCCTCGACCAGATCCAGGTGATTACCGGCGCCGGCGCGCGGGTGCCGCTGTCGAGCTTCGCCCACTGGGAGCGCAGCATCGAGGAGGACCGGGTCAACCACCAGGGCCAGTTCGCCGCCGAGAACATCGGCTTCTCCCTGGCCGAAGGGGTGAGCCTGGAGCAGGCCAGCGCCGCCATCGCGCGCAGCGTGGCGCGGCTCAACCTGCCGAGCGAGGTGCAGGGCGTGCTCGGCGGCACGGGTGCGGCCTTCCAGCAGGCCCAGCAGAACCAGCCGTGGATGATCCTGCTGGCGCTGGCGGTGGTGTACATCGTGCTGGGCATCCTCTACGAGAGCTATGTCCACCCGCTGACCATCCTCTCCACCCTGCCGTCGGCCGGGGTCGGCGCGCTGCTGGCCCTGCAACTGGTCGGCGGCGAGTTCAGCCTGATCTCGCTGCTGGGTCTGTTCCTGCTGATCGGTATCGTCAAGAAGAACGCCATCCTGATGATCGACCTGGCCCTGCAACTGGAACGCAGCGAAGGCCTCAGCCCGCAGGAGTCGATCCGTCGCGCCTGCCTGCTGCGCTTCAGGCCGATCATCATGACCACCCTGGCGGCGCTGCTCGGTGCCTTGCCGCTGCTGCTGAGCGGCGCCGAGGGCGCGGAGATGCGCCAACCCCTGGGCATCACCATCGTCGGCGGGCTGATCCTCAGCCAACTGCTGACCCTCTACACCACCCCGGTGGTCTATCTCTACCTCGATCGCCTGCGCCATCGCGTCAACCGCTGGCGCGGCGTGCGCAGCGATGCTGCCCTGGAAACCCCGCTATGAGTGCTTCGATGCCCGGCAATTCCCCCCTGACCGCGATCGTCCTGAGCCTGCTGCTGTCCGGCTGCACCCTCGGCCCGGACTACCAGCGCCCGCCGCTGACCACGCCGGAGCAGTTCAAGCAGATTGACGGCTGGACTCTGGCGGCCCCCGGCGATGTCCTGGCCCGTGGCAACTGGTGGACGCTCTATGGGGACGAGGCACTCAACCGCCTGGTCGATCGCCTGAACCTGTCCAACCAGAACCTCGCCGCCGCCGAGGCCCAGTACCGCCAGGCCCGGGCGCTGGCCCGCGGCGCCCGGGCGGCGCTCTATCCAAGCCTGTCCGGCGGCGCCGCCATCAGCCGGGGCGGGCAGGGTGCCGGGCAATCGCTCGGCGCAGGGGAGTCGGCTGCGGGCGTTGTCGACAGCCACCAGCTGAGCCTCAACGCCGCCTGGGAGCTGGATGTCTGGGGCAAGTTGCGCCGCGCCCTGCAGGCCAGCCAGGCCGCTTACCAGGCCAGCGCCGCCGACCTCGCCGGCCTGCGCCTCAGCCAGCAGGCCGAGCTGGTGCAGAACTACCTGCAGCTGCGCGTACTGGACGAGCAGCAACGCCTGCTGCAGGCCACCGTCAGCGCCTACGCCCGTTCGCTGAGGCTCACCGAGAACCAGTACCGCGCCGGCATCGTGGCCAGGTCGGACGTCAGCCAGGCGCTGACCCAGCTCAGGAGCACCGAGGCCCAGGCCCTCGACCTGCAGTGGCAGCGTGCCCAGCTGGAGCACGCCATCGCCGTGCTGGTCGGCGTGCCACCGAGCGAGCTGCAGATCGCCAAGCAAACGCGACTGCCGGCGCTGCCGCAGATACCGGTGGCGCTGCCCTCGCAACTGCTCGAACGCCGCCCCGACATTGCCGCGGCCGAGCGCCGGGTGATGGCCGCCAATGCCGAAATCGGTGTGGCCGAGGCGGCCTGGTATCCGGACCTGACCCTCTCGGCCAGCGGCGGCTACCGTGGCAGCAGCTTCGCCGATTGGGTCAGCCTGCCCAACCGTTTCTGGTCGCTCGGCCCCGAGCTGGCCCTGCGCCTGTTCGACGGCGGCGCCCGGCGCGCCGAGCTGGCGCGCAGCGAGGCCGCCTACGAGCAGACCGTCGCCGAGTACCGGCAGACCGTGCTCAGCGGTTTTCGCGAAGTCGAGGACCAGCTGGTGCAACTGCGCGTGCTGGAGCAGGAAGCCGCGGTGCAGCAGGACGCCGTGGATGCCGCCCGCGAGGCGCTACGGCTAATCGAGAACCAGTACAAGGCCGGCACGGTCGACTTCACCAGCGTGGTCAACGTGCAGACCAGTGCCCTGGACAACGAACGCAGCAGCCTGACGCTGCTCGGCAGCCGGCTGGACGCCAGCGTGCGATTGATCGCCGCCCTCGGCGGCGGCTGGCAGGCGCCATCCGCGGCCAAGATGGAGGAGGCCCGTGATGGCGCCGATACGCGATAGCACTTTGCTATCGATTGCTTGATCCAAACGACTGGACGCCGGTTCTCCCTGAGCTAGGGTAGAGGGTGAGCAACAACGTGTGGTGACAGGGACGGGTCTATGGATAGATACCTGGTGTTGCCGTTCTGGTTGTCGGGTCAACACTTGGCGGTTGCCCTCGATCAGGTGGTTCGAGTGCTGCCGGCACTGCAGAGCACCCCCTTGCCCGGGGCGCCCGAGGCTATTTGCGGGCTGGCGAACGTACGCGGCAAACTGCTCCCGGTGGTGGACCTGGCCCGCCGCTTCGGTTGGAGCTCCCCAGAGCTCACCCTCTGGCAACCCTTCATCTGGCTGACCAGCAGCACACGCGAGCTGCTGCTGCCAGTCGACCTGGTCGAAGCGGTACTGCCCTGCAGCGCCGAGGACTTTACCGCGACGCCCGATCCGCGAGTGCCTTCCAGCCTGCTACGCGGCGTGATGCGCAGCAGTGACGGGCTCTTGCTGATCCAGGATGTCGAACTGCTGCTCAGTGACGCTGACGAGCAGCGCCTCGACACGCTGCTGGCAATGCAGGAGGGGCGCTTCGATGCTGCGCGCTGAGCCCAGCTGTTCGCCGCGGCTGCTGCAAGCATTGAGCCACAAGGTCCTGCAGCATCTCGGCCTGGACTTCGCCGGCGCCAGGCAGACGGACCTGTTGCGCCGCCTGCAGCTTCTGGCGATGGAGCGGCAAGTCGTGGATTTCAACGGCTGGCTGCAGGAGCTGGCCTTTGCCGACTGGGACGACGTGCAAGCGCAGGACCTGATCGCCGCGTTCACCGTCGGCGAAACCTATTTTCGCCGCGATTCCGAAGCCTTCGACTGGCTCGCCGAGCACCACCTGGCGCCGCTGCTGGCGCGCCGCCGTCGTGAGGGGCGCCGGAGCCTGCGGCTGTGGAGCGCCGGCTGCTGTACCGGCGAGGAAGCCTACGGGCTGCTGTTCCTGATCGACGAGCTGCTCACCGGTGAGCGCGAGCAGTGGAATATCGAGCTGGTAGCCAGCGACATCAATGCGGCATTCATCGCCCGGGCGGAGCAGGGGCTCTACGGCAAGAACGCCTTCCGTGTCGATGAAGAGGGCTTCCGCCATCGCCACTTCCAGGCCGAGGGCCGCCAATGGCGGGTGCGCCCGGCCTGGCGCGGGCGCATTCGCTTCATCCAGTACAACCTCGCCGACAACCAGTTAGCGCCGGCGCTTGCCGGCGCCGACCTAATTCTCTGCCGCAACGTGCTGATGTACTTTTCGCCGGCCCGGGCGCAGGCGTCGCTACGTCGTCTGATCGCCAGTCTGAGCCCGGACGGCGTGCTGCTGCTGAGCGCCGTGGAGGCCGGGCTGGCGACCCAGGCCGGCCTGCAGGGACGCTGGGCCGGCTGCAACTATGCCCTGGGCGCGCGCGTCCCCTTGGCGATGGACGGCGTACCGCCACCGCTAGCCTCGATGCTGGCGCCGCGTCGTGCCGAACGCACCAGCCCGAGCGCTCCGCGACCCGCCCCGATCACAGTGACCGTGGCGCCCGCCTCGAGTCCCGCCGAGCGCGAGCGGCGCAACAGCGAAGACTACTGGCGCCAGGCCACCCAGGCCCAGGCCGCCGGCCAGCACGAGCAGGCCCGCGAGGCCCTGCTGGCCTACCTGGGTTGTGCCACGCCGGGCCGCGCGCAACAGCACCGGGCCTGCCTGGCCATGGCGCGCAGCTGGGCCGACCAGCAGCATGTCGAGCAGGCCAGGGAGTGGCTGCAGCGCGCACTGGCACTGGATTGCGCCGCTCCGGCGGCGTATTGGCTGGAGGCGCTGCTGGCTCAGCAGGCCGGCGATAACCGGGCCGCGCTGGCTGCCTTGCAGAAAGCGCTGTACCTGGACCCCGACTTCATCCTTGGCTACTTCCTGCGCGCCCGCCTACTGCACGGCGAAGGCCAGCGCCGCGCGGGCGACAAGGCCTTGCAAGTATGCCGGCAACTGCTCCTGACCCAGGATGGCGGCGCGCTGGTGACCCATGGCGACGGCATCAGTTGTGCGCAGTTGCTGCGTCTGTGCGATCAACTGCAACAGGAAGCGTATACATGTCCGAGTCTCTGAAGGCGGATCAACGCTGGGCGCAGATCCGCCAGCGCCTCGCTGAGTTCGAGCAGCGCCTTGCCGCCGGCTTCGGCGTCGACGCCCAGGAACGTGACGCCCGCCTGCTGGCGCGTACGCGGCAGTGGGCGGAAAACGGGCGGCAGGAACAGGTCGAGGAGTGGCTGGAAGTGCTGACCTTCAGCATCAGTGGCGAGCAGTACGCCATCGAGAGCGAGCATGTCGCCGAAGTGCTGCCACTGGCCCAGTACACGCCCTTGCCGGGCGTTCCGCCGTTCGTGCTGGGCATCGTCAATGTGCGAGGCCATATCGTTTCGCTGCTCGACCTGCGGGTGCTGTTCGACCTGCCGATCGGTGGGTTGTCCGACAAGAATTTCATGGCAGTGCTGCGCAGCCGGGAGATGGAGTTTGGCCTGCTGATCGACCGGGTCCAGGGCATTGCACGTATCCGTCGAGACGGACTGCAGAAAAGCCTGGCCAATCTTGCTGGGGTGCGCGCGGCCTACCTGCTGGGGGTCACCGCCGAACAGTGCACCGTATTGGATGGGACGCGGTTGCTAAGCGATACGAGTTTGCAGATCAAGGTCGAGGAGTAGGGCAATGGAAGCGGCGATGGGCAGGGTTCTCAATCTGGGTATCGGCAGCAAACTGATCGCGGCCTTCGCCGCGCTGATCATCGGGTTCGGTGTCCTGCTGCTCAGCAGCCTGGAGCGCTTCGCCAGTCTGCAGGGCATTGAGGAACAGCAGTTCCAGCAACACTATGCGCGGCTCTCCGATGTCAAGGAGCTACGCCTGAACATCTCGGCCCAGCGCACCGACCTGATGCAAGTGATCAACCAGCAGGCACAGGCCGACCTGCCAAGCATCGAGGACGGTATCCGCCGCCGCACAATGGAGAATGAGCGCCTGATCAAGCGGCTGCAGCAGGCGGCGAGCGAGGACGAGGAGTTTTCCAGTGCTCTCGAAGACATGCTGGCGGTACGCGTCGCCCTGATGCAGACCCGTGCCGAGCAGCTGAACCTCATCCACGCCGGCGCATTCGAGCAGGCCAGACTGTTGAACAGCGGGGTCCAGCTCGAGCGCATGAACCGGATTCATGCACTCGGCGTCCAGCTGTCCGAACTCACCGACCAGCGCGTCACGGCGGCCCTGGAGCGTTCGCGCCAGGCGCTGGAGGCCCAGCGCGAACGGGTATTCAACTTGAGCCTGCTGCTGGTCGGCATCAGTGCCGTGCTGGCCTGGCTGCTCAGCCGGCATATCGCCAGGCCGCTGGCACGCCTGACCGGCTGGGCCGAGCGCATCGGCCGCGGCGAGATTCCCCAGGGCATCGTCGCCGGCACCCGTCAGGATGAAGTGGGGCGCCTGTCCCAGGCGTTCGTCGACATGAGTCGGTATTTGCGCGAGCTGGTACAGGAGATGAACGAGGGCATCACGGTGTTGGCGTCGTCCAGCGAGGAGATCCTCGCCGCTACCAGCCAGGTGGCCACCAGCACCCAGGAGACCGCCACCGCCATCAGCGAGATCGTCACCACGGTGGAGGAGGTCAAGCAGACCGCCGAGCTGGCGGGCAGCAAGTCTAAGACCGTGGCCGAAAGCACCGAGCGCACCCGCCAGGTGGCGCTGAATGGCCGTGAGGCGGTGGAGGAGGCGCTCAAGGGCATGGGCCTGATCCGCGAGCAGATGCAGGCGGTGGCGGAAAGCATCATGCACCTGGGCGAACAGAGCCAGACCATCGGCGAGATCGTCGCCTCGGTGGGCGACCTGGCCGAGCAATCCAACCTGCTCGGGGTCAATGCCTCGATCGAGGCGATGAAGGCCGGCGAGGCGGGCAAGGGCTTCTCGGTGGTGGCCCAGGAGGTCAAGGCCCTGGCCGTCCAGTCCAAGCAGGCCACCGCCCAGGTGCGCGGCATACTCGGTGAAATCCAGAAGGCCATGACCAAAGCGGTGCTGCTGGCCGAGCAGGGCAGCAAGACGGTGGAGTCCGGATTCGAGCGCGCCCAGTCCAGTGGCGATGCGATTCGCGCCCTGAGCAGCAACATCGAGGCCTCGAGCGAGGTGGCGCTGCAGATCGCCGCAACCAGCCAGCAGCAGATGATCGGCATGGACCAGATCGCCACGGCCATGGCCAGCATTCGCCAGGCCAGCCAGGACAACGTCGGCGGCACTCAGCAGGTCGACCTGGCGGCGCGCAACCTGCACCAACTGGGAATGAAACTCAAGAGCCTGGCCAGCCGCTTCAAGCTGTGAGTCCAGGCGCGGCCCTGGGCAGTGGCTCAGTCCCTGGGACAAGGAGAATCAAGCATGTTCAGAAGCATTGCCAACCTGAGTATCGGCAGCAAGCTGGTACTGGTCTTCGCGGCACTCATCCTCGGGTTCGCCGCTCTGCTGCTCACCTCGCTGCAACGCTTCGCCAGCCTTCAGGACAACCAGGCCGCCTTGTTCCAGCGCAGCTTCGAGCGGGTGTCCAAGGTCAAGGAGCTGCGCGTCAACATCATCACCCAGCGCGCCGAACTGCTCCAGGCGATGGCCGACGCCCATGGCGAGACCGGCACGCGCCTGGCGCAAAGCGAAGGCGAAATCGCGGAGTTATCCAAGGCCAATGACCGCCTGTTCGACGAACTGCTCGCCGGTCTGGGCGATGAAAGCGACACCGGTCGGCTGCTCAACCAGCTGATCAACGTGCGCGACGCCTTCGTGCAGACCCGTGACCAGCAATTGCTGCCACTTATTCGCGCCGGCCAGGTGCAGCAGGCCGAGGCGCTGGCCCTGGGGATTCAGTTGCAACGCATGGAGCAGATCAACGACCTCGGGCAGCGTTTGGCCGAGCTGACCGAGCAGAAGGTGCTGCAGATCCTGACCGAGGCCCAGGCGCATGTCGAGCGCCAGCGCCTGCAGCAGTTGCTGATGGGGCTGCTGATGCTGCTGCTCGGCATTGCCATGGCCTGGCAGCTCAGCCGGCATATCGCCCAGCCTCTGGCGCACCTGACCCTGATGGCCGAGCGCATCAGCCGTGGTGAAATCCCCCGGGAGCTGCGCAGCGAGACCCGTCGTGACGAGGTCGGCCGCCTGGCCCAGGCCTTCAGCCAGATGAGCCAGTACCTGCTGGCCCTGGCCGCCAAGGCCGAATACCTGGCCCAGGGTCACCTCGGCCAGGACAGCCAGCCGGTGTCCGACCAGGATGTGCTGGGTACCGCCTTCGCCACCATGCTGGCCAATTTGCGCAACCTGGTCGGCGAGCTCAACGAAGGCATTGCGGTGTTGGCCTCCTCCAGCGAGGAGGTGCTGGCAGCCACCAGCCAGGTCGCCACCAATACCCAGGAAACCGCTACCGCCATCAGCGAGATCGTCACCACGGTGGACGAGGTCAAGCAGACCGCGGTGCTGGCCAGCAGCAAGGCGCAATCGGTGGCCGACAGCACCGCGCGTACCCGCGAGGTGGCCCAGGGCGGCCGGCAGGCGGTGGAGGAGGCGCTCAAGGGCATGGGCCTGATTCGCGAGCAGATGCAGGCGGTGGCGGAAAGCATCATGCGCCTGGGCGAGCAGAGCCAGACCATCGGCGAGATCGTCGCTTCGGTCAGCGACCTGGCCGAGCAGTCCAACCTGCTCGGGGTCAACGCCTCGATCGAGGCGATGCGCGCCGGCGAGACCGGCAAGGGTTTCTCGGTGGTGGCCCAGGAGGTCAAGGCCCTCGCCGACCAGTCCAAGCAGGCCACCGCCCAGGTGCGCGGCATACTCGGTGAAATTCAGAAGGCCATGACCAAGGCGGTGCTGCTGGCCGAGCAGGGCAGCAAGACGGTGGAGTCCGGCTATGAGCGGGCACAGAGCAGCGGCGAGGCGATCCGTGCCCTCGACAGCAGCATCGTCGAATCCAACGAAATGGCCTTGCAGATTGCCGCTACCAGCCAGCAGCAGATGGTCGGCATGGACCAGGTGGCCAATGCCATGACCAGCATACGCGAGGCCAGCCAGAGCAACGTCAGCGGCACCCGGCAGATGGACCAGGCCACCCGCAACCTGCACGAACTGGGTCTCAAACTCCAGGGCCTGGCGGCCCAGTTCAAGCTGTGAGCCGCCCATGAGCCTGGATCGCAAGGCACTGCAGGAACGTTTGCTCGACAGTTTCAGGATCGAGGCGGGAGAGCGCCTGGCCGTGCTCGCCGACACCCTGGCCAACTGGCGCCAGGCGGGGGCCAGCGGCGACTCCATCGAGTCGCTGTTCCGCGAAGTGCACAGTCTCAAAGGCGCCGCCAGGGCCGTGGGCCTGGCCCCCATCGAGCGGCTCTGCCATGCCTGGGAGAGCCTGCTTAGCGCCGCACGTGGTGGATTACTCGAGTTGACGGCGGAGCGAGTCGAACTGTGCCGGCACGCCCTGCGCCTGGTGCAGCAGTTACACCTCGGCGAGAGTGTCGAGGCGGGCGCACCCGAGCAGTTCTGCGAGCGCTTGGAAAGCGCCGCGCGCGGCGAGGCGGTCAGCCTGCCGGCGGCTGTTCCAGCCGCCGTGGCGCCGCCACAGGAGCCGGGAACGGTGAGGGTTTCGGCTCGGCGCCTGGACAACCTGCTGTTCCACAGCGAAAGCCTGCTGCAGCTCAAGCTCGAGGCCCAGGCCCATGCCCGCCGCCTGCGCGAACACGCCGCCGCCTTCGAGCCGCAGCGCGGCAAGCGGTTGCTCGGCGCCGGCAACCTGAAACGCCTGCACGCCCAGCTCGACGAGCTGCCGCTGGCCAGTCGCGACGCCCTCAAAGGGGTGCTCGACTACCTGAACTGGAGCCAGGCGCAGCTCGATCAGCTGCACTTCGAGTCGATCCATCTGGCCAAGGCCGGGCAGCACCTGGCGCAAGGCCTGAGCCAGCTATCCGAGGCCCAGGCCGGCGAGCTGCAGGCGGTGCTGCTGCTGGCCGGCAGCACGCTGGTGGAGGGCCTGCCGGCGATGGTCCAGGACCTGGCCAGTCAGTCCGGCAAACGGGTCGAGCTGCAGGTGCGCGGCACCGACCTGCAGGTCGACAAGCGCATCCTCGACGAACTGCGCACGGTACTCACCCACCTGCTGCGCAACGCCGTGGACCACGGCCTGGAGTCGCCCCAGCGGCGCGAGGCCAGCGGCAAGCCGGCGATCGGGCTGATTCAGGTGGAATTGCTGCAGGAGTCGGCGGATCGCTTCGAACTGCGCGTGCAGGATGATGGCGGCGGCATCTCGGCGGCTTCGCTCAAGGCCAAGGCAGTCGCCGCCGGGCTGCTCAGCCCGGAGCAGGCCCAGGCGCTGAGCGAGGCGGAAAGCCAGCGGCTGATCTTTCGCTCCGGGCTGTCGACCAGCGCGCTGATCACCGACCTGTCCGGGCGCGGCCTGGGCATGGCCATCGTCCAGGAGGTGGTCGAGCGCCTCGGCGGGCGCATCGAGCTGCAGTCCAGCCCCGGCCAGGGCACCTGCTTCCACCTGCACCTGCCGCTGAGCCTGTCGACCTTCCGCGCGGTGATCGTGCGCAACGCCGAACGCACCTTCGCCATACCGGCACTGGCGGTCGAGCGCTGCCTGCGCCTGCCGGCCGGTGCGCTGAAGAACCTGGAGAACCGCCCCTCGCTGGCCCTCGACGGGCGCGTTCTACCGGTCTGGGCCCTGGCCGACGTGCTGGGCCTGAGCGACACGGCGCGCAGCGGCGACGAGCTGACCCTGCTGCTGCTCAAGGTGCGCGGCGAGCCCTTCGTGCTGCTGGTCGACGAGCTGCTCGGCGACCAGGAGATCACCGTGAAGAACCTCGGCAAGCAGCTGCTGCGGGTGCGCAACCTGCTGGGCGCGACCCTGCTCGGCGACGGCCAGCTGGTGCCCATCCTGCATCCGGGCGATCTCTACCGCAGCGCCCTGAACGTCGGCGCCGGCAGCCTGCAGCGCCGCGACGGCGAGGCGCCCGGCGCCACGGCGCAACGCTTGCTGATCGCCGAGGACTCGTTCACCTCGCGCGGCCTGCTCAAGGCCATCCTCGAGGGGGCCGGCTACCAGGTCACCACCGCCAATGACGGGCTGGAGGCCTGGAACGCCCTGAAGCAGGGCGCGTTCGACCTGCTGGTGTCGGACGTGGAGATGCCGCGCATGGACGGCTTCACCCTCACCGCGCGGATTCGCGGTGACCGTGAGCTGGCGGAACTACCCGTGGTGCTGGTGACGGCGCTGCACTCGGCCGAGGACCGCGCCCGCGGCCTCGAGGTCGGGGCCAGCGCCTACCTGGTGAAAAGCGGTTTCGAGCAGGACAGCCTGCTCGACGCGATTCGTCGTCTGATCTGATTGGGAGCTGTCATGCGCGTACTGATTGTCGACGACTCGCCGGTGCTGCGCGTGCTGCTGCGCACGGTGCTGGAAAACGCCGGCTTCGAGGTGAGCGAAGCCGACAGCGGCGAGCAGGCCTTGCGCCTGCTGGCCGGCTATCAACCGGACATCATCACCATGGATGTGCACATGCCGGGCATGGATGGCTATGAAGCCACCGCGCGGATACTGGAAAAGTACGCACTGCCGGTGGTGGTATTGACCGCCAGCGCCAACCTGTACGGTGCCGCCACGGCCATGCATGCGCTGGAAGCCGGCGCCCTGGCCGTTCTGGAGAAGCCCCGTGGGCCTGGCGCGGCGAACTTCGAGGAGCGGGTCGAGGAACTGCTGGGCACCCTGCGCAACATGGCGCAGGTCAAGATAGTGCGGCGCCCGCGCACGTTGAAGAAGGGTGCGACGGCGGAAGGCAGCCCGCTCTATGCCGGGCGCCCGCGCCTGGTGGCAATCGCTGCCTCTGCCGGTGGTCCGGTGGCCCTGAAAGAGCTGCTGTCGCGCTTGACGGCCCAGCAGCCCTGGCCGTTGCTGTTGGCCCAGCATATCGCCGCCGGATTCGTGGCCAGTTTCCGCGACTGGCTGGCGAGCATCTGCACGATATCCGTGGTCATCGCCGAACACGATCAGGCGCTGCAACCGGGGGTCCTGTACCTGTCCCCGGATGGCAAACAGTTTGGGGTCAGCGCCGATCTGCGGGCGCAGCTACGGAGCAGGAACGGCGAGGCGTACTGCCCTTCGGCCGACCATCTGTTCCGCAGCATTGCGCTGTGCCTCGGCAACCAGGCCATTGCCGTTCAGCTATCCGGTATGGGTCGGGATGGCGCCGAGGGGCTGCTTGAGTTGCATCGCCTCGGCGCTCTCACGGTCGCTCAGGAGCCCGCCAGCGCGGTGATCGATGCCATGCCGCTGGCGGCGATCAGACTGCATGCGGCGCGCCAGGTGCTGCCACCCGAGGCGATTGCCGCACTGCTCAATACCATTGCCTCGCGCGGTGCTGCCTGCAGCACCCTGCCGGGAGGAGAGTAACCATGTTCACGGATGCTGAAATTCTCATCGTCGAGGACAGCCCGACCCAGGCCGCCGAACTGCAGTTCCTGCTCGAGGCGGCCGGCTGCCAGACGCGCATCGCGCGCAACGGTGTGGAAGGCTTGGCCTGCCTGGCCGAACGTCTGCCGACCATCGTCATCAGCGATATCGTCATGCCGGAGATGGACGGCTATGAGCTGTGCCGCCAGCTCAAGGGCGATCCCCGCACGGCGAGCATTCCGGTGATCCTGGTCACCAGCCTGGCCGATGCCCGGGACGTGGTGCATGGCCTGGCGTGCGGCGCCGACAACTTCATCGTCAAGCCTTACGACGAGAAGTACCTGATGTCGCGCATCCGCTATTTCATGGTCAATCTCGAGCTGCGCAGCAACGAACGGGTGCAGATGGGCGTGGAGGTGGTGCTGGAGGGCGAGCGCCACTTCATCACCGCCAGTCGCCAGCAGATCCTCGACCTGCTGATCTCCACCTACGAGCAGGGCGTAAGGCTCAACCACGAGCTATTGGCCAAGCATGACGAGCTGACCCGCAGCAACTCGCTGCTCAACTGCCTGTTCCAGTTCACCAGCGGTCTGACCGACGCCAATAGCGAGCGTCATGTGATCCAGACTGCCCTGGGGCGCATCCTCGAGTTTCCCAACGCGGTCGGTGCCTGGCTGCTGCTCGCCGACGGCGCAGAGCAGGTTGGCACCTTGCGCGTGGCGGACGCCCGGGGCCGCGATGGCGACTACAGCCTGGAGCGCCTGGCGGCCTGTTCCACGGACTGCCCGTGCCGGCATGCCTGGCTGAGTGACCAGCTCAGCGTGCCGAGCAATATCGCCGGCTGTCCGGCCCTGGCGCAGATGGCCGAGCACAGTCATGCCAGCATCCCCCTGCAGCTCGGCGGCGAGACCATCGGCATGCTCAATGTGGTGCGTAACAAGGGTCAATCCTGGCCGGAGGATGCGCTTATCGCACTGGCCTCGATCGGTCGCCAGTTGGCCATGGCGCTCGGGCGGGTACGGCTGTTCGAGAGCCTCGAACAGCTGGTGGAACAGCGCACCCGGGCCCTGGGACAGAGCGAGGCGCTGCTGCGCAAGATTCTCGACAACCTGCCGGTCGGGGTATCGGTCGCCGACAGCAGGGGGCGACTGATTCTCAGCAACCCGGAAAACGGCTTGATCTGGGCCGGGCCGCAGCCGGCGGAGCTGGACGAATACGCCCGCTACCGGGGCGCCTGGACGGAGCATGGCGAGCCCCTGGATGCGCCAGACTGGCCACTGGCCCGGGCCGTGCGCGAGGGCAAGGTGATGCGCAATGAGGTCATCGACATCCAGGCCTTCGATGACTCGCACAAGACCACGCTCAATTCCGCAGTGCCCTATCTGGACGAACACGGCGTGGTGCAGGGCGCCATCGCGGTGATCCAGGATATCAGCGAACAGCGCCAGCGCGATCTGGAGATACGCATCCGCACGCGGGCCATGGAGGCCAGCGTGAATGCCATCGTCATCACCGACAACCAGCGCGAGGACCAGCCGATCGTCTACGTCAATCCGGCCTTCGAACGCATCACCGGCTACCGCAGCGAAGAGGTGCTCGAGCGCAATTGCCGCTTCCTGCAGGGCTCCGACCGCGAGCAACCGGAGCTGGACAGCATCCGTCGGGCCCTGGGCGCCCAAGAGGAGGGCAGAGCCATCCTGCGCAACTACCGCAAGGACGGCTCGGCCTTCTGGAACGAACTGCGCCTCGCCCCGGTGGTGAACGATCGCGGCAAGATCAGCCACTTCGTCGGCATCCTCCACGACATCACCGAGGCCAAGGGCTATCAGGAGGAATTGGAGCACCAGGCCAACCACGACAGCCTGACCGGCTTGCCCAATCGCAACCTGCTCAACGACCGCATCCTCCAGGCCATAGCCTTTGCCAGCCGCAACGAGGGGCTGTTCACCCTGGCCTTCATGGATCTGGACAACTTCAAGGTGGTCAACGACAGCCTCGGCCACAACGCCGGCGACCAGCTGTTGGTGCAGGTCGCCGAGCGCCTCAAGGCCTGCGCCCGGGAGATCGACACCGTGGCGCGCCTGGGCGGCGACGAGTTCGTCATCCTGCTGGCCGATGGCGGCCAGATGACCAAGCGCCTCGGTGGCCTGGAGCGTTTCAAACAGAGCGTCGCCGCCCCCTTGATACTCGACGGCCAGGAAGTGGTGGTCAGCTGCAGCATCGGCTTCTGCTGCTTCCCGGAGGACGGCCGTGATATCAGCACCCTGCTGCGCAACGCCGATACCGCCATGTACCAGGCCAAGCATCAGGGACGGAACCGCATCTGCGCCTTCACCCCGCAGATGAACGAGCAGATGCAGCGGCGCCTGCTGCTCGAGCGGGAGATGCGCCATGCCCTGCAGTACAACGAGTTCCAGGTGGTCTACCAGCCGCAGCTGGACCTGCACAACGGCCGCCTGTGCGGCTTCGAAGCCCTGGTCCGCTGGAGCCAGGACGGCAAGACGGTGATGCCCGACGAGTTCATTCCCCTGGCCGAGGAAACCGGACTGATAGTCGGCATCGATTTCTATGTCTTCGACGCCGTCTGCCGGCAGCTGCAGGAATGGAAGTACCTGCTGTTGAACGGCAGCATCGCGGTGAACTTCTCCGCCATCAGCTTCATGGCGCCCGAGTTCGTCGAACGCATCCAGGCCATCCTGCGCCAGCATGAGGTGGCGCCATCGCTGGTCAAGCTGGAAGTCACCGAGTCCATGCTGATGACCAACGCCGATGAGGTGCTGGCCCGCATGCGCGCCTTGATCTCGGTGGGTATTCGCTTCTCGATCGACGATTTCGGCACCGGTTATTCATCGCTGGGCTACCTCAAGCGCTTCCCCTTCAGCGAACTGAAGATCGACCGCAGCTTCGTCACCGACGTGCACCTGGACCCGGACAGCGCGTCCCTGGCGCGCTCGATGATCTCCATCGGCCACAACCTGGGCATCAAGGTGATCGCCGAGGGCGTGGAAAACGCCGAGCAACTGGGCTTTCTGCGCGCCGCCGGCTGCGACGAGCTGCAGGGCTACTACTACTCGCCGCCGTTGCCGCCCAAAGCCTGCATGCAGTTCCTCGACGAAGATGGCGAGCTGCAACTGCCACCCCTCATGGCCGGCGAGCCGGTTTCCCATCTGTTGCTGATCGACGACGAGCCCGGCGTCCTCAATTCGCTGCGGCGCGAGCTACGCCAGGAGAACTACCAGGTCCTGGTCGCCGGCAACAGCGTGGAAGCCTTGAATCTGCTGGCGACCCATCCCGTCGATGTGGTGCTGACCGACCTGCGCCTGCCCGACATGAACGGCGTGGAGTTTCTGAGACGTGTCAGGATGATCTATCCGGAGGTCATCCGCATGGTCCTGAGCGGTTCCACCGATGTGCGCAATATCCTCAAGTCGGTCAACGAAGGAGTCATCTACCGCTTCATCACCAAACCCTGGGATGCCGACGATCTGCGTAGCCAGCTGCGCGACGCCTTCGCCCAGCGGCATCTGGTACAGGAAAACCAGCGCATGCGCGAACAGCTGATGGCGCTGAAGCGCTGACCCAGCCGCAACGTTCGGCCCACCCGCGTGCCATTGCTTCGCACCTCTCGCCACGGCGGCCTGCAAGGGGCGACTTGGCCCACTAGACTGAGAGGGTTACAGCTGGCTGGAGGTGCACCATGAGCCTGCGCGAGGGTTTTATCGGTGCGATCGGCAATACACCACTGATCCGGCTTGCCCGGCTCAGCGCAGAAACCGGTTGCGAGATACTGGCCAAGGCCGAGTTTCTCAACCCCGGCGGTTCGGTAAAGGATCGCGCCGCCCTGGGCATCATCGAGGACGCCGAGCGTAGCGGCCGACTGCGCAGCGGCGGCACCGTGGTCGAGGGTACCGCCGGCAATACCGGCATCGGCCTGGCACATATCTGCGCGGTGCGCGGCTATCGCTGCATCATCGTGATACCCGACAACCAGTCACCGGAAAAACTGGAGCTGTTGCGCCATCTGGGTGCCGAGGTGCGCCCGGTGCCGCCCAAGCCCTACAGCGACCCGCACAACTACCAGAAGATCGCCGGGCGCCTGGCCGCGGAACTGCCTGGGGCGATCTGGGCCAACCAGTTCGATAACACCGCCAACCGCGAGGTGCACTACCGCACCACAGGACCGGAGATCTGGCGCGACACCGAGGGGCGGGTCGATGCCTTCGTCTGCGCCACCGGCACCGGCGGTACCCTGGCGGGCGTGTCGCGCTATCTGAAGGAACGCAACCCGGCCGTGCGCATCGTTCTCGCCGACCCCATGGGCAGCGCGCTCTACCACTGGGTACTGGATGGCGAGCTGCTGGCCGAGGGCAGCTCCATCACCGAAGGCATCGGCACCAGCCGGGTGACGGCCAACCTCAAGGACACCCAGATCGACTCGGCACTGCAGATCGACGACCAGCAGTGCGTCAACATGGTCTACCGCCTGCTGCGTGAGGAGGGGCTGTTCGTCGGCAGCTCCAGCGGCATCAACCTCAGCGCGGCGGTCCGCCTGGCCAGCGATCTCGGCCCCGGGCACACCCTGGTGACCCTGCTGTGCGACCGCGGCAGCCTGTACGCCAGGCGCCTGTTCAATCCCGCCTGGCTGCGGGAGAAGGGCCTGCGTGTGCCGGACTGAGCGCGCAGGGTTGGCGTGAGGTTGCCTAGCGAGGCGCTGGGTCGCTGCCTAACTCGAGCAGTGGCGCCAGTAGGGCGCACATGTTGCGCCAATGGCTGCCCTCCCAATACAGCCGGCGACAGCCGGCGCAGTGCATGAAGCGCGAGTAGCTGTAGCCGATGCGACTGGGCAGCCGCTCGCGGGCCTCCTCGAGATCGCTCGGCTGCAGCGGCAGGTTGCAATGCAGGCACAGGCTAAACGGCTTGATGCTGCGCGCCAGGTCCAGTCGTTCGAACAGCTCGCGCAGCTGCGGGGCCGGTTTCAGCGCATGCACATAACAACCGTGGCTGATCACGCTGCGTTTGAGCAGCTCGCGGTCGCGGGTCAGCACGATGCGTCCTTCCTGCGCCGCCAACTCGGCGATGGCCGCGTCCTCGAAGTGATTGTCGTAGAGCGTGTCGAAGCCCAGCATGCGGAGCAGCCGGGCCAGTCCGCCGAGATGGGCGTCGGCGACGAAGCGCAGCACGCGCAGCGGCCGATCGCGCACCTTGAGCAACGGGCTGATGTCCAGGCGCCCGAACTTCGGATAGACCGCCACCCGGTCGCCGTCCAGCAGCATTCGCTCGAAACCGACCGACTCGCCGTTGAGCAGCACCAGTTCCACCTCGGTATGGGGCACACCGAGCGCCTCGATCATGTGCTTGACCGTCGCCGCCTGCGCGCAGTCGCACTCGAACGCCCTGCGCCGGCGCGCAGGGGCCAGGAAGTCATTGAGCTCCTCGTAGAAGCGAAAAGTGGCGCTAACCATGCCCACAAGCTTAGCCCGGCCCAGGGGCGCACTCGCGACGCAGCGCCGCCCCGGGGTCGGTGTCAACGCAGCCGGCAGGCTGCGACAGATGGGGAATCACTCAAGCTTTGTTAAGCAAGTGGCTGTCCTGTTTCGAATTTTGGGTAACGGCTCACAACTTTATTGGTTAAGATCCCGGGCACTTGTCGCGGAAATGTAGCTGCAAGTGGCCTGCATGAAGCCGGGGCTCCCAGTCGGGATGCGCTCGCCTCTCCAGGGCGCCGGCTTCACTCCAGAACTTAACCCTCTGTTCCCGGGCTGTCGCCCGGCGGCGCATAGAGCGTTGTCATGCTGATCGCGAGCTACGATTTTTCCCTGGTGCTGACATCCCTGGCAGTGGCCATGCTGGCCTCCTATACCGCCCTCGACCTGGCCGGGCGTATCGCCACGGCCAAGGGCCTGGCGCTGCCCCTGTGGATCGCCGGCGGCGCGTTGGCCATGGGCATCGGCATCTGGTCGATGCATTTTATCGGCATGCTCGCCATGAGCCTGCCGATCCCCCTGGGCTACGACCTCGTCATCACCCTGCTGTCCTTGGCCATGGCCGTGCTCGCCTCGGGATTCGCCCTGTGGCTGGTGAGCCAGCCGCAGATGCCTCGCTGGCACTGGCTGCTCGGCTCGCTGGTCATGGGCGCCGGTATCAGTGCCATGCACTACGTGGGGATGCAGGCCCTACGCATGCAGCCGGGCATCGATTACGACCCCGTGCTGTTCGGCCTGTCCCTGCTAATCGCCGTCGCCGCCTCTGCGGCCTCGCTGTGGATCGCCTTTCGCCTGCGCCTGCCAGGCCCATCGGTGCGCCTGGCACGCGCCGCGGCGGCCCTGGTCATGGGCGGCGCGATAGTCGGCATGCATTTCACCGGCATGGCCGCGGCCAACTTTCCGCTCGACAGCTTTTGCCTGGCGGCCGGCACTGGCCTGGACAGCGCCTGGCTAGCGGGATTGGTCAGTACCGCGACACTGGCGGTGTTGGTAATTGCCCTGCTTACCTCGCTGCTCGATGCGCGCATGCAGGCGCAAGTCGCCAGGCTGAGCGAGTCCTTGGCCCAGGCCAACCGCGAACTGACCCAGTTGGCGCTGCATGATCCCCTGACCAAGCTGCCCAACCGCCTGCTGCTGGAAGACCGGATCGGCCAGAGTATTCACAAAATGGCGCGCAGAGGCGGCCATTTTGCGCTGATGTTCATGGATTTGGACGGCTTCAAGCCGGTCAACGACGCCTTTGGCCATCACCTCGGCGACCTGCTGCTGTGCGCGGTGGGCGAACGACTGCGCCAGCGCCTGCGCGCCCAGGACACCCTGGCGCGGGTCGGCGGCGATGAGTTCGTGCTGCTGGCGGAGCTGCGCGAGGCGGACGATGCGGTGAATCTCGCCGAACAGATAGTCCAGCTGATCAGCCAGCCCTTCACAGTCGGCGAACATGAGCTGCGCGTGTCCACCAGCGTCGGCATCGCCCTCTATCCCGGCGATGGCGAGGATCAGCAGGCCCTGCTGCGCAATGCCGATGCGGCCATGTACCACGCCAAGGGCGCAGGCAAGAACGGCTACAGCTTCTTCGAGGCGTCGATGAACGCCAATGCGCGCAAGCAATTGCAGCTGCTGCATGACTTGCGCATGGCCCTGGAGCGCGACGAGTTCCGTCTCTACTACCAGCCCAAGTTCGATGCCCTGAACGGCCGACCGACCGGAGCCGAAGCCCTGTTGCGCTGGCAGCATCCGGAGCGCGGCATCGTCTCGCCGGCCGAGTTCATCGAGCAGGCGGAAAAGACCGGGATGATCATCGTCATCGGCGAATGGGTGCTCGACCAGGCCTGCCGGCAGATGCGCCAATGGTACGAGCAGGGTCACCGCGACTGGCGCGTGGCGGTGAACCTGTCGGCGCTGCAGTTCTGCCATGCCGGCCTGATCGACAGTGTCGCCACGGCGCTGCAACAGCATGCGCTGCCGGCCAACTGCCTGACCCTGGAGATCACCGAGACCACGGCGATGAGCGATGCCGACGCGACCCTGCAGGTGCTCAATCTCCTGGCCGAGATGGGCGTAGACCTGTCCATCGACGACTTCGGCACCGGCTACTCCAGCCTGCTCTACCTCAAGCGCCTGCCCGCCAACGAGCTGAAGATCGACCGCGGCTTCGTCAGCGATCTGGTGCATGACAGCGACGATGCGGCAATCATCTCCGCCATCGTCGCCCTGGGCCAGGCGCTGAACCTGCGCATCGTCGCCGAGGGCGTGGAAACCCTGCAGCAGAAGAGTTTTCTCACCGAGCTGGGCTGCAACTCGCTGCAGGGCTTTCTGCTCGGCCATCCGTTGCCTGCCGATCAGTTCATCCAGGCCTTGGACGGTGGCGTTTTGGTCGGCGCCGAGTGAGCGCTGCCGGTCAGGGGCAGCAATCGTTCAACGGAGCGACTTGCGGTTGACGGCCTGCGCAGCCTTCAGTACATCGGTACCAATCTGCGCCTCGAACTGCTGCCACACCGGACGCATGGCGTTACGCCAGGCCTCGCGCTGTTCGGCGCTCAGGCTAATCACCTGGCTACTACCGGAGGCCTCGATGCGTTGGCGGTCGGCCCGGTTATCGGCCTCGGCCTGGCGGTTCACCGCATAGGAGACCTCATCGACTATAGCCTCCAGTTCAACCCGGATCGTATGGGGAATGGCGTACCAGAAGCGCGGATTGCTCACCAGCATGTAGTCGAGCACGCCGTGGTTGGTCTCGCTGATATAGGGCTGCACGCGGTGCAGGTTCTTGCTGTAGATGTTTGACCAGGGATTCTCCGCCCCCTGTACCCGTCCGCTCTGCAGCGCCTCGAACACCTCGGCGAATGGCATAGCCTGTGATTGCGCCCCAAGCTGCCGGAACTGTGCATCGAGCACCTCGGAAGGCTGGATGCGGAAGTTCAGCCCCGCCGCGTCGATCGGCAGCAGCAAGGCCTTGCTCGCCGACAACTGCTTCATGCCGTTGTGCCAGTAGGCCAGCCCGACGATATCGTGCGCCTCCATGGAACGCAGCAATTGGCGACCCTTGGCGCGTTTCTGGAAGCGATTGACGGCGTCCAGGTCATCGAACAGAAAGGGCAGATCGAACACCTGCAGCTGCTGGGTATACTGGCCGAACTTGGCCAGGGACGGGGCCAGTAACTGGACCTCGTTCTTGCGCAGCGCCGCCAGTTCATCGGCATCGCCATAGTGCGAAGAGTTGGCGTAGACCTCGACCCGGACCTTGCCAGCCAGGCGCTCCTCGACCAGTTGCTTGAATAGCAGGGCGCCTTGGCCCTTCGGAGTGTTGTCGGCGACCACATGGGAGAACTTGATCAGGATCGGCTCCTGGGAGGCAGCCTGGGCACTGACGACGGCGAGCGCCAGGGCGCACGCGGCCATGGCGAGGAATGACTTGAGCATTGACATGTCCTTTCTTGTTGTCGGGATCGGCGGCTGCGACCGGCCTGCTCGCGGGGCGTTCCGGCAATACCGCGCGCGGCCTTCGCGCCTGAGCTCTGCGTAGTGCAATGCCTGAGCCAAAAGCTGGGTATCGCGCGAAGCCGGGGCTCGTCGAAAGAACGGCGTGATGCACCTCACAGCGAGTGGCGGTTTTCCGCCAAGTTAGTGTGCAGCAGTGGCGGACTGTGGCTGATCGGGCGGCACCTGGCCCCAGTCACTGTCCATAGAGTGCCAGCCCGGCGTTGCTCGTCTGTCCGAGTTGGGGATGACTGGTCGAACGCGAAGGAGCAAAGGCGGCTATACCACTGCTAAAGACGTGCACGGCGTTCGCCGGATCCACGGTGGGTGCTTGAGCCGCACGCTCGGGAGTGCCCATGCCGAAAGTAGCCATAGTCACAGGCGCCTCGCGGGGAATAGGGGCAGCCATTGCCAAACGCCTGGCCGCCGACGGCATCCGCGTGGTGGTGAACTACACCTCGCGGCCGGCCGACGCCGAGCAGGTGGTCCGCGACATCGCCCGCGCCGGCGGCCAGGCCTATGCGGTGCTGGCCGACGTCAGCGACCCGGTCGCGGTCGAAGCATTGTTCGACCAGGCGGAGGTGGAGTTCGGCGCCGTCGACATCCTGATCAACAACGCCGGGATCATCCAGCCCGGCATGGTCAATCTCGCCGACAGCGACGATGGGCTGTACCAGCGGCTGTTCGCGATCAACACCAAAGGCACCTTCAACACCCTGCGCCTGGCGGCGACGCGTCTGCGCGAAGGCGGGCGGATCGTCAACTTCTCCTCCAGCGCGGTGGCCCTGGCGCTGCCGGGCTATTCGCTGTTCGCCGCCTCCAAGGCCGCGGTGGAATGCCTGACCCGGGTATTCGCCAAGGAGCTGCGCGGGCGCAGCATCTGCGTCAACGCCATCGCCCCGGGGCCGACTGCAACCGACCTGTTCCTCAGTGGCAAACGGGTGGAACTGGTCGAGCGGCTGGCCAAGCAGGCGCCCCTGGAGCGCCTCGGCAGCCCCGCGGATATCGCCAATGTCGTGGCCTTTCTGGTCAGCGAGGAGGGCGACTGGGTCAACGGCCAGGTGATAGGGGTCAACGGCGGCCTGATCTAGCCGTGCACGGTCGGCGCGCACCTTGGCGCGAGCAAAAAAATGCCCCAGGGTCAGGAGCGACAACCTGGGGCGAAGAGGGTTGGCGAGCAACACCAACCTGGGAGTGAGCAAGGATCAGGCCTGGGGTTGCCAGCCGCCGCCGAGGGCCTTGTAGATGGCCACGATGCCGCGGTACAGCTCGACCTCCGCCTGGGCCTGGGCATCTTCGGCGGCCAGGCGCTCACGCTCGGCATCCAGCAGCACGAGGAAGTCCACCGTGCCTTCGCGGTAGCGGATGGCCGCCTGTTCGGCGGCGGCGCGACTGGCCTCGGACTGGCGCAGCAGGGCGATTAGCTGCTGCTGGGTCTTGGCGTAGTCGCTGAAGGCGTTCTCGGTTTCCTCCAGGGCCAGCAGCACCTGCTGTTCATAGCTCGCCAGCGCGCCCTCGGCGTCAGCCTCGGCGCCGCGCAGGCGGGCGCGCACGCTGCCCAGGTCGAAGGCCGCCCAGCTGATGCTCGGCGCCAGGCCCCAGGCCCGGGCCGCCGAGGCGCCCAGCTGCGAACCCCGACCGGCGGTGAAGCCGAGGAAACCGCTCAGACTGACCCGCGGGAACAACTCGGCGGTGGTCACGCCAATGGTCGCGCTGGCGGCCGCCAATTGCCGCTCCGCCGCGCGGACGTCGGGCCGCCGGCGCAGCAATTCGGCCGGGTCGCCGACCGGCAGCGCCTTGGCGATTGCCGGCAGCGGCCGCGCAGACAGATCCACACTCAGTTGCTCCGGGCGCTGGCCGAGCAGGGTGGCGATACGGTTGCGCGCGCGCAGCTGTTCGCCCTGCAATTGCGGCAGGCTGGCCTCGACGGCGGCCAGACGGGCTTCACTGCGTAACACATCCAGCTCGCTGCCGACGCCGGCATCGCGCAGTTGCTCGACGATGCCCCGTGATTCCCGCTGATTGTCCAGGTTTTCCCGGGCGATGGCTTCACGCAGCTGGGCGCCGCGCAGCCTCCCATAGGCATCGACCAGCTCGGCGATCAGGCTGACCTGCAACTGGAAGTAGTCTGCCTCGACGACCTCGATCAGCGCCTCGCTGGCCTCGAGCTGACGCTGGAGGCGGCCGAACAGGTCCAGCTCCCAGGCCATGTCCAGGCCCAGGTCGTAGCGCTCGCTGCTCACCCGTTGTTCGCTTACCCCCGGCTGCTGGGCCTTGCCGAGTGCGCTGCTGGCTCGCCCGGTGACGGTCGGCAGGCGGTCGTTGGCGACATCGTCGCGGATCGCCCGGGCCGCGCGCAGCCTAGCGAAGGCCACGCGTAACTCGCGGTTCTCCCGCAGCGACTGGCGGACCAGCTGATTGAGGGTCGGGTCATCGAACTGCTGCCACCAGAGCGCCTCGAAACGCGAGCGATCATAGTCCTGGTGCTCGGCGCCGAGCACGCGCGCCGCCGGCGTGTCCGGCGCCCGATAGTCCGGACCGACGGCACAGGCGCTCAGGGCCAGGGCGAGCAGGGCAGGGGTCAGGGCCTTCATGCCTGCACCTCCCGCAAGCGCCGAGCCTGCCTGGCCTCGCGGCCCTCGACGAAGGCGCGAATCAGCACATAGAACACCGGGGTCAGCAGCAGGCCGAAGAAGGTCACCCCGAGCATCCCGCTGAACACCGCCACCCCCATGGCGTGGCGCATCTCGGCGCCGGCGCCGGAGGACAGCACCAGGGGCACCACGCCCATGATGAAGGCGAAGCTGGTCATCAGGATCGGTCGCAGGCGCAGGCGGCAGGCTTCCAGCACCGCCGCGACGCGGTCCAGGCCTTCTTCCTGTTTCTCCTTGGCGAACTCGACGATCAGGATGGCGTTCTTGCAGGCCAGGCCCACCAGCACGATCAGGCCGATCTGGGTGAAGATGTTGTTGTCGCCGCCGCTGATAATCACCCCGGTGATGGCCGACAGCAGGGTCATCGGCACGATCAGGATCACCGCCAGCGGCAGGCTCCAGCTCTCGTACTGGGCGGCCAGCACCAGGAAGGCCAGCAGTACGCAGAGCGGGAAGACGAACAGCGCGGTGTTGCCGGCGAGGATCTGCTGATAGGTCAGCTCGGTCCACTCGAAGCTCATGCCGTTGGGCAGCTCCTCCTTGAGCAGTTTGGCCATGGCCGCTTCGGCCTGTCCGGAGCTGTAGCCGGGCGCCGCGCCACCGTTGATCTCGGCGGTGAGGAAGCCGTTGTAGTGCATCACCCGGTCGGGACCGGCGCTGCCCGAGACCTTGACGAAGGTCGACAGCGGCACCATCTCGCCACGCTGGTTGCGCACCTTGAGCTGGCCGATCTGCTCCGGCTCCAGGCGGAACTTCTGCTCGGCCTGGACGTTGACCTGGTAGGTGCGGCCGAAGCGGTTGAAGTCGTTGGCGTACAGCGAGCCGAGGTAGACCTGCATGGTGTCGAAGATGTCCTCCACGGCCACCCCGTGGCTCATGGCCTTCTCCCGGTCGATGTCGGCATCGACCTGGGGCACGTTGACCGTATAGCTGGTGAACAGCCCGGCCAGTTCTGGTACCTCGCGGCTCTTGGCGATGACGTTCTGCACCTGCTTGTACAGTTCCTCGTAGCCGAGGTTACCGCGATCCTGCACCTGCACGCGGAAGCCGCCAATGGTGCCCAGGCCCTGCACCGGCGGCGGCGGGAAGATGGCGATGAAGGCGTCCTGGATCTCGGCGAACTGGCCGTTGAGCTGGCCGGCGATGGCGCCGGCGCTCATGGACGGGTCCGTGCGCTGGTCGAAGGGCTTGAGCGGGGTGAAGACGATGCCGCTGTTGGGGCTGTTGGTGAAGCCGTTGATCGACAGGCCCGGGAAGGCCACGGTGTTCTCCACCCCGGGGTGCTGGCCGGCGATCTCCGACATGCGCTTGATCACCGCCTCGGTGCGGTCCAGCGTCGCGGCGTCCGGCAGCTGGGCGAAGGCAACCAGGTACTGCTTGTCCTGCGGTGGCACGAAGCCGCTCGGGGTGTTGGCGAAGCCCAGGTAGGTCAGGCCCATGAGCCCGCCATACACCAGCAGGGCGATCGAACTGCCGCGCAGCACGCGTTGCACGGTGCGGCCATAACCGCGACTGGCGCGCTCGAACAGGCGATTGAAGGGCGCGAACAGCCAGCCGCCGAACAGCTTGTCGAGCAGGCGGGAGAAGGCGTCCTTGGGCGCGTCGTGGCGGCGCAACAGGGCGGCGGCCAGGGCCGGCGACAGGGTCAGGGAGTTGAACGCGCTGATCACCGTGGAGATCGCGATGGTCAGGGCGAACTGCTGGTAGAACTGGCCGGTGAGACCGGAAATGAAGGCGGTCGGCACGAACACCGCGCAGAGCACCAGGGCGGTGGCAACGATTGGCCCGGTGACTTCCTTCATGGCCTGGCGGGTAGCCTCGACCGGAGACTTGCCCAGGCCGATATTGCGCTCGACGTTTTCCACCACCACGATGGCGTCGTCCACCACGATGCCGATGGCCAGCACCAGGCCGAACAGCGACAGGGCGTTGAGCGAGAAGCCCAGCAGGTGCATCACCGCGAAGGTTCCGATCAGCGACACCGGTACCGCGACCAGGGGAATGATCGAGGCGCGCCAGGTCTGCAGGAACAGGATCACCACCAGCACCACCAGGACGATAGCCTCGAGCAGGGTGTGCACCACCGCCTCGATCGAGCCACGGACGAAGATGGTCGGGTCGTAGACGATCTCGTAGTCCACGCCCTGGGGAAAGCTCTGCTTCAGTTCGGCCATGCGCGCGCGCACGGCGTCGGAAATCGCGATGGCATTGGAGCCGGGGCGCTGGAACACCGGGATGGCCACCGCAGGCTTGTTGTTGAGCAGTGAACGCAGGGCGTACTGGCTGGAACCCAGCTCGATGCGGGCGATGTCCTTCAGGCGGGTGATCTCGCCATTGTCGCCGGCACGCACGATGATGTTCTCGAACTCCTCCTCGCTGACCAGGCGGCCCTGGGTGTTGATCGACAGCTGGAAGCTGTTGTCGCCGGCAGACGGCGGCGCACCCAGGGCGCCGGCGGCCACCTGGCGGTTCTGCTGGCGAATCGCGGCGACCACGTCGCTGGCGGTGAGATTGCGCGAAGCCACCTTGTTCGGGTCGAGCCAGACCCGCAGCGAATAGTTACCCAGGCCGAACAGCTGCACGTCGCCGATGCCGTCCAGGCGCGCCAGTTCGTCCTTGACGTTGAGCGCGGCGTAGTTGGACAGATAGAGCATGTCGTAGCGGTCGTCCGGCGAGGTCAGGTGGACCACCATGGTCAGGTCCGGCGAGGCCTTGTCGACGGTCACGCCGAGACGCTGCACCTCGCTGGGCAGGGTCGGCATGGTGCGGGTGACGCGGTTCTGCACCTGCACCTGGGCGCTGTCGAGCTCGGTGCCCAGGGCGAAGGTGATGGTCAGGGTCAGCTTGCCGTCGGCGGTGGCCTGGGACGACATGTAGAGCATGTCCTCGACGCCGGTGATCGCCTGCTCCAGCGGCGAGGCGACGGTCTCGCCGATCACCTTGGGGTTGGCGCCGGGGAAATTGGCGCGCACCACCACGGTCGGCGGCACCACCTCCGGGTACTCGCTGATCGGCAGCTGGAACAACGAGATGGCGCCGCCGATCAGGATCAGCAGCGACAGCACGGCGGCGAAGATCGGTCGCTGAATGAAGAATTGCGAGAAGTTCATCGGTAGTCCTTTGGCACCGCTGCGCGCGACCTGGAAGGCCCCGCGCACGCTACGGTCTGGGGTAGGGTGCGCCTAGCACACCCGGGCATGGTCAGCCGCGGGGTATGCCGGGCTTGCTGTGCTGTTCGGCTACGCGGGGCGAGTCGCGGGTTTCGACCACCTGGCGCAGACGGGCGAGGTCAGCCAGGGTCTGCTCATCAGCCATGGGCACCGCCTGTGGCTCGACCGGCGAGCCGGGCAGGACCCGCTGCAGGCCGTTGACCACGATCCGCTCGCCCTTGACCAGGCCGCTGCGCACGATGCGCAGGCCGGCGACCTTGGGCCCCAGCTCGACGGCGCGGTAGCTCACCCGGTTGTCCTCGCCGAGCACCAGGACATACTTGTTGCTCAGGTCGGTGCCCACCGCCGCGTCCTGGATCAGGGCTGCCGCGTAGGTGCTGCTGCCGACCAGCCTCAGCCGCGCATAGAGGCCGGGGGTGAATCGGCCCTCGCTGTTGTCGAACACGGCGCGGCCGCGGATGGTGCCGGTCTGCGGGTTGACCTGATTATCGAGGAAGTCCAGCCGCCCCAGGTGCGGATGACCTGCCTCGTCGCTCAGCCCGAGGTAGACCGGGCTGGCCGCGCGGACGTCGCTCTGCCCCTGGCGCGCCAGCTCCAGGTACTTAAGGAATACCCGTTCGTCGGCATCGAAATAGGCGTAGACCCGCTCGGTGCTGACCACCGAGGTCAGCAGCGTCTGCCCGGCACCGACCAGGTTGCCGGCGGTGACCAGGGCGCGGCTGACGCGGCCATCGATCGGCGCGGTGACGCGGGTGAAGCTGAGATTGAGGCGGGCGTTGTCCAGTTCGGCCTGGATGCCGGCCACCGCGGCCAGTGCCTCCTGGGCGGCGCTGGCGCGGGCATCGGCCAGTTCGGCGGAGATCGCATTGCTCTTGCGCAGGCGCTCGCCGCGGCGCGCCTCGCTGGCGGCCCGTGCCTGGGCGGCGCGGGCCTGCTGGAGCTGAGCCTCGAGACGCTTGACCTCGGCCTGGAACGGTCGCGGATCGATCTGGAACAGCAGGTCGCCGCGCTTGACCAGGCCACCCTCGTCGAAGGCCACCCGATCGATAAAGCCGGACACCCGCGGACGGATTTCCACCGACTCTGGGGCCTCGAGACGCCCGGTGAATTCATCCCACTCGTTGAGCGGTTGCTCGATGACCGTCGCCACGCTGACGTTTGGGGCCGGCATCTGCTGCTGGCTCTGCGGGGCCTCGCCGCAGGCGCCGAGGGCCACCAGCGCAGCGAGTGCCAGGGGCAGGCGCCAGAGGGTGTTGGGCTGTTCCATGTGATTGTCCGCCACTTACTTTTATGGATGGGCGGAGTCTGCATCGCAAGCGGGTGGCGCACGAATCGAACGGCGCGAAGGTGGGTATCACTGGCAGTGATGAGTGCGCTGCTGGTATCGATTGCGCCGATAGTGCCCGAGACAGGGCGGCCCGGACGGGTCAGTCCAGGCTGTCCGGGTCGCCGACGAACATCTGGATGCGCGAGCGCAGCCAGCGCTCGGCCGGATCATTGTCCTGCGCCCCGCGCCAGGCCATATGCAGTTCGAAGGTCTGGGCGTCCACGGGCAGGTCCTCGGTGCGCAGGCCGCCGGCGGCGGTCAGGGCGGCGGCCGTGTAATCCGGCACCGTGGCGACAATGTCGGTGCCGCTAAGCAGGGGACCCAGGCCATTGAATTGCGGCACGGCCAGGACCACACGGCGCTGGCGGCCGATCTTTTCCAGTTCCCGGTCGATAAAACCGCCGAGGTCGCCGGCAAAGGACACCAGAGCGTGGGGCCGCGCGCAAAAGTCGTCCAGGCTCAGGGGCCCGGGCACGCTGTCGGCACGCAACAGTTTGGGTTTGCTACGCCGCATCACCTTGCGTTTGGCGTTGGCCGGCAGTTCCTCGGTGTAGCTGACACCCACCGAAATTTCTCCGGAGGCCAGCAGCGCGGGCATCAGCAGGTAGTTGGTACGGCGAATCACCAGCACCACCCCCGGCGCCTCGGCGCGAAGGCGCTTGATCAGCGGGGGCAGGAGACCGAATTCGACGTCATCGGAAAGGCCGATGCGAAACACAGCCTTGCTGGTCGCCGGGTCGAACTCGGCGGCGCGGCTGACCGCGGTGGAGATCGAGTCCAGCGCCGGAACCAGCAGGGCGAAGATTTCCTCGGCCCGTGCAGTGGGCTCCATGCTGCGCCCGGTACGCACGAACAGCGGATCGTCGAACAGGCCGCGCAGCCGGGAGAGGGCGGCGCTGATCGCCGGCTGGCCGAGAAACAGCTTCTCGGCCGCACGGGTCACGCTGCGCTCATGCATCAGCGTTTCAAAGACGATCAACAAGTTGAGATCGACTCGGCGCAAATCGTTGCGGTTCATCCGGTGTCCATTCTGGAGTGAGGGGCTCGAAGGCGGCCTGGTTCAGGCTAATGCGAACGGGCGCCACGAGGCAACAGACATGTTCCCGACAATGATAGTTGTCGGCCTTTCCATCATCGACAGACATGGTCAATATCACTCCCAGCCGCTGGCTTTGCGCACAAAGCCCGGATAAAGTCCATGGCCATAAGGGGTCAACCGGCGAGGTTTGCGATGTCCCGCATCATCCGTTTCCATCAGTTCGGCGAGGCCGACGTCCTCAAGATCGAAGAGCGCCCGCGCCCAATGCCGGCTGCCGGCGAGGTGCTGCTGCGTGTCGAGGCACTTGGGGTCAGCTGGTACGACGTGCTCTGGCGGCAGAACCTCGGCGACACACCGGCCCAGCTTCCCGCCGGGCTCGGCCACGAATTGGCCGGTGAGGTCATAGCCGTAGGCGAGGGCGTCGAGGACCTGGCGGTGGGTGACAAGGTCGCCAGCTTCCCGGGCCACAGCGCCAATCGCTACCCCTGTTGTGCCGAGGAAGTGGTGCTGCCGCGTCGCTCGCTGACCCGCTATCCCGAGCAACTGACCGCGCAACAGGCCAGCGTGCACTACCTACCCTCGATGGTCGGCTGGTTCGGCCTGGTCGAACTGGCCCGCCTCAAACCCGGTGAAACCGTACTGGTCACCGCCGCCAGTCGCTGCTGGGGGCCCTATATCGTGCAGCTGAGCAAGGCGCTGGGCGCCAAGGTGATCGCCGCGACGGCGGACACCGAGGACCGCCAGCTGCTGCGCGAGCTGGGTGCCGACCAGGTGATCCTCACCGAGGAACAGGATCTGGTTAGCCGGGTCAACAAGCTGACCGACGAGCGCGGCGTCGATATCGTCATGGATTGCCTCGGTGGGCCACAGATGTGCCTGCTCGGCGATGCCCTGGCGCCCCGCGGCCGCCTGGTCCTCTATGGCCTGCAGGGTGGCAACGAGACGCCGTTTCCGGCCTGCGCGGCGTTCCAGAAGAACATCCAGTTCTTCGTCCACTGCATCGGCAACTTCACCGGCAAGGAAGAGCTGGGCATCCCCCAGGACGAGGAAGCGGTGGCCAAGGCGCTGCAGGGTATCAACCAGCTCACTCGCGACGGCCTCCTGCGCCCGCTGATCAAGCAGGTATTCGCCTTCGACAAGGTGGTCGAAGCCCATCGGCTGATGGAGACCTGCCCGACTCGTGGACGCGTGGTGCTGCAGGTTTAGCCGAGCGAGGGCTATTCCCCCTCAGAGACAACCAGCAATCCTTCCCGCCAGCGTCCGCTGGTCATGGCCCAGGGTCGGCCCTGGGCAGCAGGTGCATAGTGGAAGATGCACCGTTGCGGAGGGCAGACAGATGACGCCGGAAGCCTCCATAGCGATCCCCATTCCCGACCGAGTCGCCGCCGGCCAGGCCTTGGCTCACCTGTTATCGGCCTATCGGCGGCGCTCCGATGTCATAGTCCTGGCCTTGCCCCGCGGTGGGGTGCCGGTGGCCTACCAGATCGCCGATGCCCTGGAGGTGCGCCTGGACCTGATGCTGGTACGCAAACTGGGCGTGCCGGGCCATGCCGAACTGGCCATGGGCGCCATCGCCAATGGCGGGGTGCGGGTGATGAACCCCGACGTGCTGGCGTATGCCCGTGTCGACCAGGCCAGCATCGACGCCGTCGCCGCAGCGGAAACCGCGGAGCTGCAGCGCCGCGCCCGTGTCTATCGCGGCGAACGCCAGCCGCCATTGCTGCGCGAGCAACAGGTGATACTGGTCGACGATGGCGTGGCCACAGGCGCGACCATGCAGGCCGCGGTGCGCGCGGTGCGTCAGCAGGCCCCCGCGCGCATCATAGTCGCCGTCCCGGTTGCCGCCCCGGAAAGCGCAGAGCTGCTGCGTGAGCAAGTGGACGAACTGGTTTGCCCCTTCATGCCAGCGATGTTGATGGCCATCGGCCAATGGTATGTGGACTTTGGCCAGACGCCGGATCAGGAAGTGATCGACCTGCTGTCGCAGGCCTGGCAGCGCGAAGGTGAGCGGCCGGGCTGAAACCGGGAATGCGAGACGAGGAGGCAACTGACCTCAACGCGCTACGCCATGGCGCAGCACCTCGATGCGGAAGTCGGCTTCGTAGGGCGGCACATGACATTCGACGACATCCTCAGGCGCCACCTGCAACTGCACCCCGACGATATCGCCATGCACTGGCTGCTGGCAGACACAGCGGTCGACCAGCACCGCAGTAAGTACCCGGCGTGCCCCCAGCTGTGCCAGGTAAGCGCAGGTCCGCATCAAGGAGTGTCCTTGGTAGAGCACGTCATCGACCACCAGTAGCAGGGTGTTGACCAGGTCCAATTCGGCCAACGCCGGGTTCTCTGTGAGGAAAGTCTGCGCGTGCAGTACCCGAAGGTCGTCGGCATAGCGTTTCACCTTCAACTCATAGAGCGGCAGCTCGGACTGCCCCGTCAACTGCGCCAGATGCTGTTGCAGCATCCGCGCCAGCGGCTCACCGCGCCGCAGGATGCCGACCAGCGCACCTTGCCCGGGCGGTAGCAAGGCGGCGGCGCGGCGTGCCATGGTCTGCTCCACAGCGTCGAGCTCCCGGGTGTCATACAGGCAGAAATGCTGGAGTGTGTGCGGCATGACATGTTCTCGAGCGTGGCTGGTACTGTAACCATAGCGCCTGGCCAGGGCGGGCGCCGGCCAGGCTCAGTGCCGCGAGTCCACCCAGATCAGGGCGAAGCCATTGTCACTGGTGGGGCGCAGCGAACAACCGAAGCGGGCGCATTCGCGGCCGAGTGTGTCGTGCAGCCATTGCCGGTCCGTGCCCTCGGCACGCTGGATGCTCAGGCGCTGCTGGTGAGTGGGCAGCAGCTCCAAGCCGAGCAGGCGTCCACCGACATCCAGGTCGGCGAAATACAACAATCCCAGATCGCTCCGGTACGCCCCATGGCCATCGATACCCTCGTAATCATCCAGCAGGTCGCCACAGCCGTAGAGAATCAGACGCTGGCGATACACTTCAATGGCCTTGATATGGTGCGAGGAGTGGCCGTGAACCAGGTCGACGCCGGCCTCATCGATCAGACCGTGGGCGAAACTGACTTGATCGTCGGGGATCGCGAAGCCCCAGTTTCCGCCCCAATGGATGGACGCCACGACCCTATCGCCGCGGCTTTTGGACCTGCGGATACGACTCGCGACCTGCCTCAAGGTATCCGCAGAGAGGTTTTCCAGGCGGGCGACTCCCGGATGCTGGACGTCGGCCGCCCAGTCCGCCGGGACGCCGCTATCCTCGGTGGCGAAGGCGAAATACAACAGTCGACCACCGGGCAGGGGCAGGCTAGCCGGTGCCTGCGCACCGGCCCTGTCGAGCCCGGCTCCGGCATGCTGTATCCCGTGACTATCCAGCTGGCTCAGGGTATCGACCAGGCCTGCCTCGCCCCAATCCAGCACATGGTTGTTGGCCAGGGCGCAGGCATCTATGCCTGCCACCGCCAGCAGCGGCAGGTTGGCCGGGCTCATCCGGTAATTAATGCCCTTGGGCTGTGGCCAGCCGCGCCTGGTCACCGCGGTTTCCAGGTTGACCAGGCGCAGGTCCGGAGCGCGCCGCCTGAGCTCCGCCAGGGCTACCCCCCAGACATAGGCGAACTCCACGGGCCGCAAGATCGCGCCATTGCGTCGCTCGGCCAGTTGCACATAGTCGCTGGCGTCCTTGACGTAGGCCTCATGCAGCTGCGGATCGCCAGGGTAGGGAAGGATCTGGTCGATGCCCCGTGCACACATAAGGTCGCCGCCAAGAAACAGGCTGATGGGCTGGCTGCGACGCAACATAACAGGCTCCCGGCGTTCCCTGCACCTTTGGATCGTGCTCCCTAGGCTTTAGACTGTGACGATCAGCGCTTTCGTTCAAGGTTAGCGGCGATAGTCCGTGTCCCACGTCGGGCAGGGTCAGGCTGTAGTCCTCAGCCTGACATCGGCCACTGCGCCCCTAGTGCCGAGGATATCCAGGCGCCAGGTCACCGAGGCGGGTTCGAGGCGAAACGGCGGCACGCTGTCGCAAACCACGATCCGCTCGAACAGCGCAGGATCGAGCAGCTCGCTGCTGTCAACGAACAGTCCGTGCACAGCGGTGGCGGACACGCGTCCCTCGAGGTCGCGAGGCGCTGGTACGCGCAAGTTCCTGTTAGAAGCTTAGCGAGCGAGTTCCGCACGCAGCGCCTAACTACGCATAATGTATATTATGTTAAATTGCGTATTCAAATGTCTGCCGACGTTGCGATCCTCATGTCGTACGTCAGCTAACTGGAGAATTCCGTCAAGGATGAGAATTCGAAAAGCCCTTCTAGATCAGATACCTACGCTTAAGCGTTTGTTGGCCAATCATGGGAACGGGCATTTTTTCTCCAAACGGACACTGCTATGTGGTGGCGGGACATGTCTGCCTGATTAGTTGAAATTGACGTTGCGCATGGGTTGATACGTCGCCGCGATCAGCCTAGAACTCTGCCAGCACTGACCCGTTCAGTTCATCATGCAGCGCTCGCCATTGCGGCAAGTGCTGGTCAAACAACCCGGTAAAGTGCTCGTTATGGTGGCGCTCCAGCTGATGCGTCAGGTCATGAACTAGGATGGACTCCAGGCAATACACCGGCTCTTTGGCTAGTTCCAGATTCGGCTAGGTGCGCCGCGCTTCCATGTTGCACGCACCCCATTTGGTTTTCATACGCTTGATGCGCCCAGGCGCCGACCGTAACGCCTAAGATTGGCGTCTGCTCTGGAACGTAAAGGCATGGAAAATTTTCTGCTTTTTCTCTGACGTATCAGGGCGCACAGTCAAAAGCATCGAAGACTTACCTCAGAGGGTCAGCCGGGGGGAGCCACCCTCCTCTATTACCCTGAGTCTATGCCGCTGCCCCACTAAGTAATGGCTTTCGCAACTGACCATGTACCACTGGGATTGTCGAGGGCTGGGCCTGGAACTTCGCGGTTTGCCCTCCACCGCCAAGCGCACAGCTTCATCATCTACAGCTAACGGCCCACGCTCCCCAGCGTTCGCTGACTTCATTGACCGGTTAGGACGACTCTTCAAATGGTCGTGATGGCCTTGACGGTGTGTCTGGCACAAGTGTGAACAGCCCTATCGCAAGGGCTGTATAATGATCAAAGGCCGATACTTCGTAGCAGCCGCGTGGTCGCGCATCCGGCGGTTCGCTAATGAGTTAGGCAGTCTTTGACGGGATGACACCTGGCTGGATTGAGTGCCAAGGAGTGCGCCAATGGAAAAAAGCGTCGATATTATTAACGCCATGCAGTTGTCAGACGTCAACCCGAGTCTCAGGGATCCCGTTGAGTACCGCAAAAGCGGTCTGAGCCTCAACCACATCGTCGGCTGCCCCTTGGATTGCAGTTACTGCGTACGGCATCTGTTCGGAAACTTCGATCAGCGGATACCGCAAGCTCTGATGACTGACAAACAGGCGTTTGAGCAGTTCATCTCGCATCGTTACTTTCAGCCTCACATCACGCCGGTTCAGCTGTTCAACCGGGCGACCGATCCGATGCTGCCCGAGGTGAAACCCCACACTCACAATCTCTTGGGATTGCTGGATCAGGCGGGCCTCACCAACAACGTACTAATCATCACTCGCTGGCGTGTAACGCCTGAAGATTGCGAGAGCTTCAATGCTCTGAGCAACATCAAGCTGACAATCCTGGTGACTTACTCGGGAATCGACGATCCCAAGGTTGAGCCCATCAAATCGTCAATAGCTGCCAATAGCCTACGTACTCTGTTCAGGCATTCGCGGCGATATCGGGCGTTGCTCTACTGGCGCCCTATCGTTCCAGGACTAAACGACTCGGCGGCGCACATTGCTCAGGCTGCACAGTTGGCTGCACATGCCCACGCGACGGTCTTTAGCGGACTGTTCTATCGCAAGGAGATCGCCGACTACTATCAGAGCCAGGGCATTCCCGAACCGTACAGTTCCACCGCGAGGCGCAAGCTGCTGCCGCTGGAGGAAGAGCAAAGGTTGCTTAGGATGTATGAGGCGCATGCCCCTGGCACGCCCATTTTCCGGAAAACCTCATGCGGTGTTGCCTACGCTCACCAACAGCCCGATTACAACGGCCATTTCGGCATCACGGAGTTGTGTGACACCTGCCCAGCCACTCAATACTCGACGTGCAAAGCCGCCTGGAAGACGCCTGATGAAGCGTTGCTCAAAAGCCTGTGCGCGACCCTGGGGGTAGATGGCGAGCCACTCGTCACCGACCGAGCGATTATCGTTCGTGGCCTGGACGAGCAGCGGCGATATTTCATGCAGCACACGCTGGGATATCAAGTGCACGACGCCGACAAGCCGCATCACTACGACCGCCATGGCCGCGCGGAAGCGCAGAGGAATCTCTGATGATCGACACTGACTTCCTGTGGCCCTCCGAGCCCATCGTTATCATCGACGTCGAAGGTAATGGTCACATCCCTCCCGATCTCGTGGAACTCGCAATTGCGTCGTTCCCAGTGACCGAAGGTGATGCCCCTTTGAGCTGGCTGATCAAACCGCCCAATCGAATCACATGGCAGGCGAAACGGGTGCACGGTATCGGCAACTCGAAGGTGGAGAACTCCCCAAGCTGGGAAGAAATTCGGGGCGATGTCGAACAACAACTTCAAGGCAAATGGTTGGTCGCCCACAATGCCTCGGTTGACTACGGGGTAATGAAACGCCATTTGCCCAACTGGGCCCCAGTTGGGGTGATTGATACGTTGAAGCTCGCACGACACGTGTATCCCAATGCCCAAAGCCATAGCCTCTCAGCGCTCTTAGAGATGACTGGCTTGGATGATGAAGTCTCAAGCGAGCTGCATCGAGCCGGAGAGGATGCACGGGTGACCGCTCTGCTCCTCAGCCGCCTCATCAAGGACTCCCTCACCAAAAGCTGGATTGAAGTGTGCAAGATCGCCCAGATCAAGACGCAAGTCGATGAAAAAGCACCCGCGCCGGAGCAAGGAAGCCTATGGTGAGCCCCGTCGTCATTGGAGTCGCCGGCACCCACTCGACCGGCAAGTCCACATTCTGCAATGACCTGAAGGTGGCCCTTGAGCTGAAGAGCGTGCGCGTTGCGACCATTCCCTCCTTCGGAGCGCTCGCGGTTGAGCAAGGCATTCCGCTGCTGACCCAACATACCTATGACTCAACGATGTGGTTCATCGACCGCACGCTTGAAGCAGAACAAGCGGCTCGCGCCAACGCTGACGTCGTGCTGGTTGATCGGCCCATTATCGATGCGGTGGCCTATTGGAATGCGGCGGTTGAATTCCGAGGCGCATCCGCCGCAGCTCATGAGATCGATACCATAGGCGCACTGATGCTCAGCCATTGCCCAAATTACACAGCAGTCGTCGCCACCAAGCTGGACACCTCGGTGGCACTCGGCCCAGGGCGAGACACCGACAGCCGTTTCAGGGAGCTGGTTGACACCCACCTGCACGTGCTTTTGGGCCGCCACGGAATACAACACCGTATCCTCTTCCCCCAAGTGCGCGAGGCGCTACTGGCAGAGCTGCAAACTGACGTTTTCAAGCGCATGAGGGTGTCATGACTCTACCTGTGCAGGGCGCCCTAGCAGGAAAGATAGTTCGTCGCCTCGGATTTGGAACGATGCGGTTGACAGGGCCTGGCATCTGGGGCCCGCCTGCCAATGAAAAAGATGCGATTCAGGTGTTGCGCACAGCGGTGGAGTCAGGCGTTCAGCACATCGATACTGCTGATGCCTACGGCCCACACGTCGCCGAATCACTCATTCGCAAAGCGCTGCATCCGTACGCAGATGAATTGATTATCGCGACCAAGGGGGGATTCACTCGACAAGGGCCTGGCCAATGGACGGCTTGCGGTTTACCAGCCTACCTTCGCCAATGTGTAGAGCTCAGCTTGCGAAGGCTCAATGTCGATGCAATCGACCTCTACTATCTGCACCGGATCGACCCCAGTGTGCCGCTTGCCGATCAGCTCGGAGAGCTGGAAAAGTTGCGCGCGGAAGGCAAGATCAAGGCCTTGGGAATGTCTAAGGTCAGCGTCGCTCAGCTTCTTCAGGCAACGGCTATCGCACCGATTGCTGCCGTCCAGAATCCCTTCAACTTGCTGAGCCCTCAATCGGCTGACGTCGTCAGCTGGTGCGAGCGCAATGGGGTTGCGTTCGTACCCTACGCCCCTTTAGGTGCCGGCAAATGCCTTGAGAGCCAGACCTATAGTGATGAACAACCCCTGGTCACTCCCCGGCAAGCCCTGCGGTGGTTGCTCGAATACTCGCCGATCATGTTTCCGATACCCGGAACCTCGAACGTCATGCATCTGGAAGAGAATTTGAGGGCGGATGTGGAGCTGGAGCACTAGTCGCTCATCAATTGGGCGCGGATAAGCCTAACAGCTCGGCTTGATACACCGCATCATGGAGGGCGTCGTGATCACCCTCTTTCCGGGGTAGAACCCTAAATGTGACAGCCAGTAATAGACTAGCCCGTGCTCCTGGGTGGAATCAGATGAACGTTCCAGCCTTGGTCGACCAGCAACTGACGACTCTGCTCGAACGCCTCGCCCTCCCCCAGTGATCGCCTGCTGATCGCCAAGCACAGCAGGTGCGTTGGTCGGGTCATGGCGACATACATCGCCAGCAGGCGTCTCCTCTGCCGAATCTTCACAGACTTTCCGCCATGGCACTGCTGCCCTAGGATCCAGGGCATCAGGCTGTGGAGCACGTGGTCGTAGTTATAGGTTTCCAACACCAGCGTCGCGGTGTGTGTTTGACCTTTGGCCGAATGAACAGAGCCAAGCTTGATGTCGACCGTTTTATGCTCGTGCACGCATCGATACGTATTGAGCGACGGAGCGACGGTTTCCTCCTGTATAACCTCTTGAGTGTCTTCAACCCAACTCAAGTAGTCCGTCCCAGCTTCCGATAACTCTTCGGTACCCGCGAGCACCTTCGCAAGTAGCAAAACGCGATGTCTCAGCTCCTTCCAACGACGCTGAGTGATCAGCTCGGGGCTGAACAAAACTTCTACCACCAGATTTTGGTATCGCTCCAGATCGTCTGGCTGGATCAACAACTGTTGGATCTGGAGGTGCTGCCGCGCTCCAGCCTTGATCCTCATCCGAGGATCAGTCAGGTTCACCAGGTGGATCAAAGCACGAGCCATCTCCTCTACCGCCTGATGGGCCGTTTCCCCTTTCGCGAGGTGACGCCTGGCCAAACGTAGCCGCTCCACCAGTGTCGGTGGTTTGTAGCCTGAGCCGCCGGCGTTGCGGTCGTATTTCCCCCAGTAGTGAGCCACGGTCTTGGGGTAATGCTCATCTTGGTCTTCCGGGTCGATATCCTTGTGCGTAAAGCCCAGTGCAGTGATCGTCGCTTTCTGAAGCAGCTCGGCAGAAAGGTGTTGCAGTATGTGGCGACCATAGGCATCGAGCACCGCGCCGCAATCTCCATCCGGGAAAACGAAAATAGTATGGGGCAGCTGTTGCCCCTCACCCCTAACGCGAAGCCCCCTGAGGCCCTTTGCGACGGGATGGAGCGCAAAAGGGTTCGCGAGCAGCGCTATCGACTCGTCAAATCGGAAGCTGCTGGCGATGTCCAGCGGCTGGTCAACATCGGGGAAATCGCTGCCCCGGGAGCTTGCATCAGAGTCGAAAATGGCCTGGTTGGGATCGCCCACCCGTGTCACGCAGATGTCCCCATCTCCCCGGGGGAAAATGGTGCTAAGGAATTCGTTCTGAAGATCAGACGTATCCTGCATTTCATCAACGAGTACACAGGGAAAACGGTGACGCAAAGATGCCCCAACGCCCGGCCGTTCGGCGAGTTGTGCCTTGCCCAGAACGAAGATTTCGTCATAGCAAAAGTAACCACGCTTAGCTGCCTCACCCATCGCGGCGGCCATGATCTTGTAGCTGTCAGCATCTGGGCCGCAGGGAAAACTATTACCTTTGAGCGGGTCGGCGAAGTCGGTGCTGGTCAGCCTCAGACTCTCAGCCTTGAACTTACGGTGCTCGAAAAAAGCACGAACTGTTTTTCTTTCAGCGAACGTCATGCAATTGAAACGCATGCGATGAGTCAGCTCATCATCGATGACTGTGAACCGGAACCGGGCAGAGAGCAGCCATGGCGTGGCGAGATATCGGCTGACAAAGCCGTGGATCGTATCGATGTAGTGTGGGTAGTTCAGCAGCCCCCGTCCCACCTCAGTATTCCCGAGCCGCTGCTCGATTTCGTGACGCGCAACGTTCGTGTGGGAGAGGACGCAGATCCCTCGGGTGCGGCTCGTCCACTTGCGCGCGAGAATGGCGAGCTTCGCGACGGCCATCGTTGTTTTACCGCTCCCGGGGCAGGCCGAGACATCCAGCGTCTCACGCGATTGCAGGAACTCGATTCGAGGTGCATCGAGATTCTTGAGTTGCATGAGTTCGGTGACCCAGGCAACGTCCTCCTCCGTGATCTCGGAAACTAGTTCTCGAAAGGCAGTCATGATGCTTCGCCCGCCGGCTCTTGAGCCAACTCCAGATGCGTCGTCGCGTAGATGATCGCCTCGGTTAGATACCCTGGCAACCAGTCCACAATCTGCTCGCAGCTGAGTACCTGGCGTTTCAGGCAATCGTCCAACACCTCGACCAGGTATTGCGCGGTGATGGCTTTGGACGCCGTCTTGGACGTGAACAGGCTGTAAATGTGTGAACAGAGGTGCGCATGGGAGTCCGTTGACTGGCGAAGCTGCTCAAACTCTGCTTCCGCTGCCTGGACAACCTCGTTGGCTTGTTTCCGCTCCAAATTGAGCGCGTCATCATTTGCTGCGAGCCTGGCAGCTACCAGAAGCTGCTTCGCCAGGCCTGCGTATGCCAGGTCGTATTCGAGCGTCCAGTGAGTCGCAACGAAGGTTTGAACATTCTGGGCATCGTCGCTTTTGAGCATTGCACGACGAGCCGCTAGGGCCTCATCACGGGTTTTCTTGTTATCCCCGAAGTGCCGCATGGCCTTCCACCGACGGTGCTTCCCGAACCACCTGGGATCATTGTCATCGTCTACCAGCCCCAGAATCGCGGGCGCGCAGTCAGGCATCACATCCATGTCCGCAATCCGAGCGACGGGTATATGGAGCATACCGTCCTCCGGTTTTGCCCGTTGCAGTATGCGGGAGTATCGACCTAGCCCGGTGCCGCCCACATTCACCACGGAAACCCCGTGCCGGGTGAAATCCCGGCCCATGATCTTCGCTAGTGCCGGGAGCAGGATCGCCTCGCCATCCCCCTCAACGATGACCACACCTCGCGCGAAGAACAGGTTGGCTTTGGTGACGTCCAGGAACCGCGCTAGAAATCAGTAATCGGTGGCATCAAGGTTGGTTTGCTGCTCCGCGAGCGAGTACGCCTTGTGCCGATGCATGAGCACCAGATTGTTCAATGCAATCTTGGAGCTCAGGTTGGGGCTGTGAGTGGTCAAGATGACTTGCACGGGGCGTTGCTGAGTGGCTTCTTCCGGTTCGGATTCTTCAAGCTTGGGTGCTATCGGTTTAGCCGCCGCTTCCAAAAACTCCATTAGCCGCAGTTGCCGTTGCGGATGCAGGTGCGCCTCCGGCTCCTCGATAAGCAGCAAAGGGAGTCCGTCAGGCTCTCTGCCCAGAAGCAGCAGCTCGCAGGCCATAAACAGCAGGTTGTTGGAGCCGAGTCCGTAGGTACCTTGCGCGTCGCCGGATTGCTGATCCTGTAACCCGAGTTCCAGGCGCTCAAGGATCTGGCGTAAGCGCGATGATTCTGACCCGCCCTCTACAAAGTTGATGCGGCTGTGCAGGTCATCGCCGTCCAACCCCAGGTGCGAAAGGTAGTTTTCGTTGATCGTGCGCTGGGCCTTCTTCACGCCCCCGTGCAAGTTGACCAGGTGCCGCAGGTACTCCGCCAAGCCTGCGAGGCTCAGGGTCGCAGGATCCAAGTCGGCGAGAAGCTGGGCAGCGTCAAAGTCAGCACCGCGCTTGATGTCTGGAAAGTTTTTCAGCACCTGAGACAGGCGAGACCCACGGCCCGGTGACATCTCGCGTTCAGCATCGCGCAGCGGTCGCAGGTACGCGGCGGCTAGCAACTGACGCACATTGACGTCCAAGCTAGGCCCTCCCCCGGAGTGGCCGCTGCGAACCGCGATATCCACCCAGCGGCGAGCCAGCGGTTCGTCGTTCAATCGACGTGCAGTCCAGTGAACGTATACAACTGCTTCTTGGCCATTGAACGTGATGTACTCTGAAAGCGCACCTTGGTCAGCAGTCGAAAGGTCGGAGAACTTGGCGACAATCTTGATTTGGTGAGCTTGCGGGCCATCTTTCGGGATGTGGAAGTCTTCTGGCTGCAAGCGCACGAACTCTCCGTCCCGGGTCTGTAGCACCAACCGTAACGCGTCGATAACGGACGATTTGCCCGCATCGTTCTCACCCACCAGCGCCGTGACGCCCTTGTTGAAGCGAATCATCAACTCCTGCTGGCCGTCTCCAAACTGCCGAAAGTTATTGACCACGAGAGCTGACAAATACATCCATGTTTTCCTGTCGCAAAAGGTTTTGGTGCGAAACGCGCATGCAGTGACATGCCAGGGATAGTAACCGAAGTGGGGTTCTTTTCGTGAAGGCGCCCTTGCTGGTGCCTGGGAACTTGCCTTGAGTTCGACGTGTTTGGCCTGGGTGTCGAGACCAATCTGACAGCAGCACCCACATGTCCGTCAGGCGGTAGTCGAAAATTTCTGGTATCGCTATCCGCCAACTTTAGCAGGGAGCATTTTCCTTGGCTGGGGCAGACTGACTAGAATTCCTCGAACAACCCTTCTAGGCGCCTTTGTAGGATCGTAGACATGGATGCACGGCTAGGACGCGAGCATGCAGCTGCTTGCTTTAATTCCCCCTCGACCTTCAATCAACCGACGCTGCGCAGCAGAGAGTACGCATTGGCCGCACTGGCCGAGATCGAGAGGTTGCAGGTTGACCAACCTGAAATATTGCGAAAATTGCTCAAGGGCGGCAACCAAGGGGCAAAGCTGCTTAATACCGACCCCTTTCAAGGGTTGCGAGAGGTCGTACAGAACGCTGATGACCTAGGTGCCACTACCGTTCGCTTCGGTACTCGCACCTTCAATGGCCGCAAGCAGTTGGTGATCGTACATGATGGTGCGCCGGTGGAACTCCCGCATGTTCTACCGATGATTTATCCCTTTTACTCGACTAAACAAGATTCTGCCGAGCTCAAAGGGCGCTTCGGAATTGGTCTCAAAACCCTCGGCCAGTTGGGTAGCGATTTGACTATCCATAGTCCCCCTTTCCATTTCGGATCAAGGGACGACCATGCTGCGATGGTTGACGAGGCTTCCGCCATCCCAGGGTTCTATGATCCGTCAGCTGAGAACACGCTGTTTACCATCGACCTAGAGCCACAGTACGACCATCAGTCGTTGAAGGACTGGTTCGGGAGCTGGATGCCCAGCGATCTGGTGTTTCTTGATCGAGTTCACACGGTCACCCTCCACGACGTGGATCAGGATGCGGATCCCGAAGTCCTGTCGATTCAGCAGTCCCAGAGCCCCGAGGACTTCCATCTTCCGGTGAGCGGTTTCCCGAGCAAAGTTAGCCGGACTACTTTCTACGTCGCAGGCTGCAACTGGGTACGATTCGTCTGCCAGGTCAAGGTGCCCGCTGGCTTGGCACGGACAGCGAAGGCAACAGGGGATTTATCGCCTATCAGCATCGCGCTATCCGTTGATGGAGGTACACAGGGGCGAATCCATGTTGCACTGCCCACAAAAATCCTCACCCATGCCGCGTTCTCCCTCGACGCCCAGTTCGACCCCTCAACCTCAAGGGAGGAGTTGACTGCGACCAGCTGGAACCAGTGGCTTATTGAGGCGTCGGCTCAATTCATGGGGGCCCTTGCAGTCTATCTGGCGCAGCAGAAATCGCCCCTAGCCTGGTACGTCATTCCAGTATCAGCGCAAACGGACAGCAGTTCGGGCTCGCTTAACCAACAATTTAGACGGCAATGGGCGAAGGCCATTGAAGTGTTCCTCGATTGTCAAACCCTGATCGAGGGCCAGTTTGCCTTGGCGCAGGTTTCGTATTGCGACGAAACCGTGGATGGGTTGTTGACGGAAGCGGATCACATCAGCATCTGCGGATCCCCCATGCTTCCTGGCTGGCTTAGAGATGAAAGAGGGCGATGGCGGGAAGTGATGGACAGCTTGGACGTATCGCCCAGGCTCGGATTGGCAGATGTTCTGGAGCATTGTGGTCGAACAGGCTTTAAGCAGAATCCCCCAGAGTGGTTCCTGGAGGTTGCCCAGCGCTGTCTAGATGCCTATGACGAAGACCTCCTGCTGGACGCAACCTGGGTACCCCTTGCAGAGGGTGGCCGTGCAGCGCCCTTAACGAGTCACGAGGCCGACACCTGGCTCGTCGCACAGCTCCCTGAGTTTGACCTAGCCCACCGCCATAATCTCTGCCAGGCCGTTCACCCCCTTCTAACCAGCCCGCTCTATGAGGCAGTACTAACTTGGCTTACTGAAAATGCCAACTATCTGCCAGACGTCACGGCAGAGCACACGCTTCGAGCATTCTCCAGACGTTACGCTGACACACCTCTCGTTGCAGAGCGCCAGGATCTACTGGATCTTCGCGACCTGTTTGAGTACGTCAAACCGAGTGAGAAGGATTTGGGCCGTGAGGTCGGCGCGGCCCTGCTGATTGAGGCCTTCAGCTATGACGGTAATGGCTCGGGCCGTGGCAGAACCATTAAACAACTCGCGTCGCCAGCCAAGCTCTATCTCCCTCCTTCGATAGCGGATGCCCACGACACCTGGCCACGAGCCGCCGGCCTTACTCCTGGCTTGCTGTGGGCATCGACCAGCTATGCGGAGATGTTTAAGATCAGCAGAGACGTACGCAGGCGAAGCGCCATCGACCCCAAATCGTCAAGCAGAAAGAGGGGCGTGAAACGTTTCCTGATGCTCTTAGGCGCGGAGACTACCCCACGATTTCTTCCGCAAGAGACAGACTCCTCAAGCACCTTCCTTCCCTCACAATACCCCGCCAAGCACTTCTTAGGTCGCGCGCGGGGTGGCTTGAAACAAGACTACATCTGCCCGGATTTAGACTTGGTCGTGAACAACCTGCGGCAATCTGCCCCCGTCCCGAAATCTTCAAGAAAAGGGGCCGCCCGAGCAACAATTGAAATCGATAGAATACTTCAACGTGTAGAGCTTGATACGGCACATTTTAATGTCGGGCTGAAAAATATATTTGGAAAATTTATAGGAAAGCCTAGCATCTATTTTGTTGTTGATGCCTATTCGCGTGTCGTATTAGGTTACGCCATTCATGTTGGAAGGCCGCGAGAGTCATCTGCCTGTGTAATTCATACGCTTCGCTATGCTATTTCACGAAAGAATGACCCTCTATATCCATTTTGCGGAATACCGGCGCGGGTTGTCATAGACCAAGGTGTTGCATACATCTCTGCTGACACCATGCGTTTTTTTGATAACTTGAGGGTCGAAGTGGATTGCACCGGTACCAAAATGGGATGGGGCAAACCCATCGTGGAACGATTCATTGGCACGACCCGTACAGGCCTATTTCAGGGGCTCAAGGGCTATCTGGGAAAGCTTGATCACAGATACAAGTCTGACTCCAGTATAAAGTCCTCTGCAAAGCACACTTTTTCTGAATTCAGGCAATTGTTTAGTGAGTTCATTATCAAGTATCACAACCAGCCGCATTCGGGATTGAATGGCCGAACCCCTGCCGAGGTTTGGCGTGAAAGCGCCAGAAAATACCCGCCAGTAATGGTCGATGAAATTGGATATGACAACTTGCTGCGTGGGCTACGTGAAGAGCACAACCTAGCTCATGTAAAGGGAATTACCTGTGACTATCAGGTTTTCAATAGTGACGAGCTTCAAGCAATTTACCATCGCTCACAAAGAAACCAAAAGCCTCATAAAAAAGACGAAGTCAAGGTAACTGCATACCGTGACCCGCTCGATGCCAGTGCCATTAGCGTTGTAGACCCTTTTACAAATCTGCTTCTGGAGGTTCCAAATATTTTAGGGAGCAAGACCTCGGGACTTTCATTCTCAGAGCTTCGCGTGGGGCGAGTTTATCGCACGACGAAGGATGAATCGCCCACATGGGATGATGGCATCAGTGAAGGCTATAGCGATCCTGAAAAGCCACGCCGTAAGGGGCCAGACATACCGCTCAACTCAGCGGGGACACCTATCGATCTTGAAATACTGCTGAAGTCGCCCGTCAAAGAATACTCAAAAGACAACATTTGTACTGTTTCACCCATTATTGACGAGGATGACGACTATGCAATCACCATCGAGTAATTCCCCACGCCGAAAGCTGCACACGGAAGCATTCTTGCAGCTAACGATTCGAAATCAGCAGTTCGACCTGGCGTATCAAGCGATTAATCGGTGCCATAAAACTGCCGGCCTGAAGCCCAAAAGCATGATGCTGCTTGGAGCCAGCGGAGCTGGTAAATCGACTTTGCTTCATTTATATCGCAAGGCGTTTCCAGATGCTGAGTTGGAAGACCGAACGCTGCGCCCGATTCTCTACATTTCCCTGCCGTCCCGAGTCACTGTAAACGACATTCTCAGCGGATTACTTGAAGCTTGCGGCGATCCCGAGCCTCAGAAAGGAACAGCAAGGTCACTGTTGAATCGCCTTTACGGCCTGACAAAATCACTGGGTGTTCAGCTGATCATCATCGATGAAATTCAACATGTGCTCCCCGAACACACCCACCGGCGGACGCAAGAAGCCGCTGACATGATCAAAAGCATCATGGATCGAAGCCTAATTCCTTTTGTCCTGGCCGGACTTCCCCATGGCAATCGAATTTTGAATGACACCGTCAAAGGTAAGCACAGTGAAGATCAGCTGATTCGCAGGTTTAACGCTTCTGTCCAGCTTAAGCCTCCTGCCCTGGGATCAAATGCTTGGAAGAATCTCATGGCTGTATATCAGAAAACCATTGGTGTTCCATGCATCAACCTGAGCAGTGACGAGATGCTGAAGCGGTTCTATCTTGCCAGTAACGGACTCCATGGATTCATTGCCAACGTGCTTGAGCATGCTCTCGAAAGTACTGACGGGAATCAGCAGCTCTGCATGGCTCATTTGTCGGAGGCATTCGACGTCAGCAGTTGCGCAGAATTGATAGAAAATCCTTTCAAGATGTCCCTGCCTCAAGTTGAACGGGCCCTGGCGTTGCGGGCAAATGTCTGAGCTGCGTCTTCTGCCGGTACGCCTTCGTCCCGAGCCTGGTGAGCATTTTTCCGCTTATCTACTGCGCTTGGCTGTGGCTAATGGGCGCAGCTCTGTAAAGGAGCTGTTTTCTACCCTGAGGATTGGTGGCAGCAAAGCACAAAACCATCAATCGCCTGATACCCAGGCTGTGCTGGCGGGATGGTTAGGCCTGAGTACGGCAGAGCTGAGTGGCTATGTCGTTCGAGATGAGATTCTCGCCAAAGTTACAGCACATGACTCCGCGCGAGTTTACCGAAACCTTGAGCTTCGAGTTCCCCGAATCTGTACGGCCTGCCTTCGGGAGAAAAAGCGGATCCCAGCATATTTTGGTCAGTTGCCATTCACTCATTGCTATGAACATCGTCAGAATTTGATTCATGCCTGCCCGCACTGCAATGACCAGTTTGAGTGGTCAGAAGAGCTGTTCGAATGCTGTTGCCCTTCGTGCAACGTCACCCTCTTAGGCTCTACTAGCCCGGTCACGCTGCCGGCGTATGCATCAGAGCTGCACGCACGCTTGTCAGACCCGCGTGGGCTCAACCATTTCATTCGCGATCTGCTACTAGCCCTTCAATGCGTCCTTGAGCCGCTGAGCAGTGATCTTTCTGTTCGTGAGAGGCCGCCCACAGACGTCGCTCGCTGGCCTCTTCTTCTGGGTCAGGCGTACGCCTTGCTCAATGATTCAACGGCGATGGAGTCATGGGCCGAAGCTTGTCGAGCACACAGATCACCCACTGCTGCCATTGGAGCATCAGCCGTTTACCTGCCGATTTATGCGCTGAAAGAAAAACTAGCGCTGCCCTGGCCTCTGCGGGATTTCGATTGTTCTGCGTGGCGGAGATCGCTCAATGGGCGAACTGAAGAGAGTCCAACATTATTGGCGCCAGTTGATCATCGGTTGCTGTCACAAGTCCTGGGATGTGAGCCTGCTCAGATCCTGCCGTTGATTGAGTCATCTTCCCTTCAGGGGCTCATCGGCCACAGATCTGTTCGGGATGCCCGTTTTGATCTAGTTACATTGGCCAAGCAGATTGAACAGCTGGAGACAGTCGCTTCTGGCCAGATCATTGATATGGTGCATGCTGCGCGAATCGCATCAGCGCATGGCGGCCATATGGGGCATGTACTGACCGGCATCCTGTTAAAAGAAATTCCATTCCGTCCCAAGTCAGATCGGAAAGCTTTGCTTGATGGTGCTTTTGTCGGAGTTGACGGTCTGTTGGCCTGGATGGCGAAGCATCTCGCTTCGCTGGAGACTGCTCATTGCACGCTACTGGAGACCATCGCCATCACAGGGATGAACAAGCAAGAAATTACTACGGCTTGCTCCCTAGGGCTGATCAGGCCATTGGGCTGGAAACGTGAACTTTGTTTCCAGGGTGGCGAGATCAGTCGACTGCTTAGCAGCCATATCTCAATAAAACGGTGGTCGAAGATATCAGGCATTCCTGCTCGTCGGCCATTGGCAAGCCTCGCTGAATCCTCTTTCGAGGCTGCCATTGAGGGCGTTCTTTACAGCCGCACCGAAGAGCTAGATTCCTGGCTGAATAGCTTCACAGGCCGCTGAGGTCATTGCAGCCCGCAGAGCATCACTTCTGGCTCGACTGAGCCGACTCCACCCTTCTAGGGTCTCGTATCAGCAAGGCTAACGACCTCTATTCCTCATTTGACCAGTATTGACAAGTTGTCAATGCGCGGCCACGATTGCTCGATAGAAGTCCATCCGGCAGATCCTGCGTGGCCGCCGCCAATGTGGCCTTCAGGAAAATCTCCACTTAGATGATTTTCGCAATGAAAATCTCGCAATAGCTGACGTTTTCGGCCAACGAAAATCTCACGCTAGATGCGTAAGTCATTGATTCTCCAATGACTTAAATTCTCCAGTTAGCTGACGTACGACACTCACTCAGCTTGACGCGGGTATAGCGCGACCTCGATCAGGTTGCCGTCCGGGTCGCGAAAGTACACCGACTCTATAGGCCCAAGCGCACCGGTGCGCATCACGGGCCCTTCCTCCACAGGCACGCCCTGCTCGGCCAAATGCGCCAGGACTTGCTCGCTCGGCCAGTTGCTGACCAGGCACAGATCGATCGCGCCAGGCTGCGGTCGCAGGGCCTTGGGCTCGAACTCCTGACCGGCCTGATGCAGGTTGAGCTTCTGTTGACCGAATACCAAGGCGCTGCGGCCGCCGGCGAAGCGCTCATGGCGCATGGCCAATACTCGCTGGTAGAAGGCCACGGTTGTGTCGATGTCGGCAACTGTCAGCACCAGATGATCCAGTCGTTCGATCATGCTCAATCTCGATCCAGCAGATGAAAGCGCGGCAGCGAGAAACGCCAGCGTATCGCCGCCATGCGAATACCCAGGACGGTGAGCATGGCGATTCCGGTGTCCAACCAGTGCGGGGTATTGAGCAGGCGCAGGGCAATGAACATCAGCGCCCCGGCGATGCAGGCGGTGGCATAGATTTCCTTCTTGAAGATCAGCGGGATCTCGTTGCAGATCACATCGCGCATCACTCCGCCTGCCACCCCTGTCATCACCCCCATGATCACCGCAGTACTTAAGGGCACCTGATGCTGCATGGCCACCTCGGTACCAATCACGGTGAATACCGCCAGGCCAAAGGCGTCGGCGATCAGCAAGCCGGTTTCATGAATAGGCCGGGTCAGGCGCACCCACAGCACGGTGCCGAGTGCCGCCAGCGTTGCCACGGCGATGTAGGTGTCGTCGCGAATCCAGCTGACCGGATGATTGTCCAGGATCAGGTCGCGCAGCGTGCCTCCGCCCAGGGCGGTGATCACGGCAATGACCAGTACGCCGAATAGGTCCATGGACTTGCGTCCGGCCATCAACGCCCCGGTGATGGCGAACACCGCCACGCCGAACAGGTCGGCCAGATAAAATAGTTGCGCCATGCTGAGTTCAGGATGCGACTGGGGTGCGCATGGTAACAAACTCCTCGGCGGCTGTCGGATGGACGCCTATGGTGTCGTCGAACACCTGCTTGGTTGCTCCGGCTTTCAGGGCAACGGCCAGTCCCTGAACGATCTCTCCCGCCTCCGGCCCCACCATATGGCAGCCGAGCACCCTGTCGGTGTCGGCGTCCACCACCAGCTTCATCAATGTGCGTTCCTGGTTTTCGGTAAGGGTCAGCTTCATGGGGCGAAACCTGCTCTCGTAGACTTTCAGCCGGTGTCCTGCCTCCCTCGCCTGCTCTTCGCTCAGGCCAACGGTGCCGATATTCGGCAGGCTGAACACCGCTGTCGGTATCGTCTGATAGTCGACGCCGCGGTACTCTTCCGGCTTGAACAGCCGTCGGGCCACGGCCATTCCTTCGGCCAGTGCGACTGGGGTCAGCTGCACGCGGCCGATCACATCGCCGATTGCCAGAATCGACGGCGCGCGGGTCTGGAAGTGCTCATCGACCTGGATGAAGCCCTTCTCGTCCAGCGTCACGCCAGTGTTCTCCAGGCCAAGGTCGTCCAGCATCGGACGCCGGCCGGTGGCATAGAACACGCAGTCGGTTTCCAGCACGCGGCCATCCTGCAGGGTTGCGAGCAAACTGCCATCGGACTGCTTATCGATTCGGCTGATATCGCTGTTGAACTGCAGTTCCAGGCCGCGCTTACTCAATTCTTCGCGCAGATGCCGGCGAACGGCGCCATCGAAACCCCGGAGGAACAGCTCGCCGCGATACAGGAGTGATGCTTTGGCGCCCAGGCCATGGAAGATAGAGGCGAACTCCACGGCGATATAGCCGCCGCCGACCACCAACACGCGCTTGGGCAGTTGTTCGAGAAAAAACGCTTGATTGGAGTTGATCGCATGTTCACAGCCGGGAAACTCGGGAATATAGGGCCAGCCGCCGGTAGCGATGAGAATGTGCTTGGCGCTGTAGCGTTGACCATTCAGTTCCAGGCTGTGGTCGTCGAGCAGGCGCGCATGGCCTTCGAGCAGGGTCACGCCGCTGTTGACCAGCAAATTGCGATAGATGCCGTTGAGGCGCTCGATCTCCCGGTTCTTGTTGGCTATCAGCGTCGGCCAATCGAATGAAGTGCCGTCGTGCGACCAGCCAAAGCCGTGGGCTTGCTCGAAGTCCTCCGCGAAATGGGCGCCATACACCAGCAGTTTCTTCGGTACGCAGCCGACGTTGACACAGGTTCCACCCAGGTAGCGACTTTCCGCCACAGCCACGCGAGCGCCGTAGCCTGCGGCAAAACGCGCGGCGCGCACGCCGCCGGATCCGGCACCGATCACAAACAGGTCGAAGTCGTAGGTCATGCTCAGCCTCCTTAGCAGTGCGCCAGCATACCCCATGTGCCACATAATCCTCAGCGTGAGGCCTATCCTTTAACAGTGATCGACGGGAGAACAGCCATGCGCCCTACCCTTACCCACCTGGCCCTGCACGTTCCGGACCTGGATGCCTGCGTAGCCTTCTACACCGAGTTCTGTGGCATGCGCGTCATCCACGAGCGCGCAGGCAAAGGTGCGCGGATCGTGTGGATGGCCGAACCGGGCAAGGAACACAGCTTTATCTTCGTGATCATGCCGGGCGGCGAGGATCGTCAGCTGGCTGCCGACGATTACAGTCACTTCGGTTTCGCCCTGGATAGCCGCGAACAGGTCGACACGCTCGCCGCAAAGGCCCAGGCTGCCGGTTGCCTGGTCTGGTCGCCACGTGACGAGCCCTACCCGGTCGGCTATTACTGCGGGCTGCGCGACCCTGCGGGGAACTACGTGGAGTTCAGCTACGGCCAGCCCCTGGGGCCTGGCTCGGAAGCAATGCCCATCCCCTGAACGCAAGAGAGCCACCGTTAAGGCGGCTCTCTTGGGGTTGCGGCCGATTCAGTAGGCCTTGCCGGTCTTATACAAGTGCTCGAAACAGAAATTGGTGGCGTCGATATAGCCTTCCGCACCGCCACAATCGAAACGCTGCCCCTTGAATTTATAGGCCAGCACGCAGCCGTCCTGGGCCTGCTTCATCAGTGCGTCGGTGATCTGGATCTCACCGCCCTTGCCCGGCGGGGTACTTTCGATGATGTCGAAGATATCCGGGGTGAGAATGTAGCGGCCGATGATCGCAAAGTTCGAGGGTGCATCTTCCGGCTTGGGCTTTTCGACCATGGTGTTCACCCGGAAGATGTCATCACGGATCATTTCCCCGGCGATGACCCCGTATTTGTGGGTCTCTTCCGGGGGCACTTCCTGGATCGCAACGATGGAGCAGCGGAACTGGTTGTACAGCTTGACCATCTGGGTCAGGACCCCGTCACCGTCCAGGTTCAGGCACAAGTCATCGGCCAGCACCACGGCAAAGGGCTCATCGCCGATCAGTGGCCGGCCGCTGAGAATGGCATGGCCCAGGCCTTTCATTTCTACCTGACGGGTATAGGAGAAGGTGCACTCATCAATCAGGCGACGAATGCCGACCAGGTACTTTTCCTTGTCGGTATCACGTATCTGGTGCTCCAGCTCGTAGCTGATATCGAAGTGATCCTCCAGCGAGCGCTTGCCGCGGCCGGTGACCATGGCGATTTCTGTCAGGCCAGCACCGAGGGCCTCCTCGACGCCATACTGGATCAGCGGCTTGTTCACCACCGGCAGCATTTCCTTGGGCATTGCCTTGGTTGCAGGCAGAAAGCGCGTGCCGTAACCGGCGGCTGGGAACAAGCATTTCTTAATCATGGGACTCCTTAGCGAGGAACAGAATGCCGGGGCAGTCTATCAGGCTGCGCTGACCATACAACGCCCCAGGGCCGGCCTGCCGATGCCGCGGTAGAGAAAGCCCAGCTCGGCAAGCTGCTTGCCGTCGTAAATATTGCGGCCATCGAACAGCGCCGGCATGCGCATCAGACTGCGGATCTGCGCGAAATCCGGCTGGCGGAACTGCTTCCACTCCGTCACCAGTACCAGGGCGTCGGCGCCCTCGACGACGCGGTATGGCGACTCGCTCAGGCGCAGCTGTCCGCTCTGTAGAACTTGGCCGTAGCGGGCAGCGACCCCGGCGGTAGCGACCGGGTCGCAAGCCTGTACGGTAGCACCGGCGGCGAGCAGCGCTTCGAGCAGCACCAGGCTTGGCGCCTCACGCAGGTCATCGGTGCCCGGCTTGAACGCGAGCCCCCAAAGCGCCACCACGCGCCCCTGCAGGTGTCCGCTGAAATGCTCGCGCAATAGCTGAAACAGCCAGGTTTTCTGCAACGCATTACGCGCCTCGACCGCCCGCAGGATGCCCGGCTCGATCCCCTCCTGCTCAGCCGTGCGGATCAGCGCGCGGACATCCTTGGGGAAGCAGGAGCCTCCATAGCCGCAGCCAGCGTAGATGAAGTGAGTGCCGATACGCTTGTCGCTGCCAATGCCCCGGCGAACCTGTTCGATATCCACGCCCAGGCGCGCGCAGAGCCCGGCCATTTCGTTGATTAAGGAAATCTTGGTGGCAAGAAAGGCGTTCGCCGCATACTTGCTGAACTCCGCCTCGCGCGCACTCATACACAACAGGCGCTCATGATTGCGCAAGAACGGCGCGTAGAGGCGGCGCAGCAGTTCGGCGCTCGCTACGTCATCACACCCGATGATCACCCGGTCCGGACGCATGAAATCGTCGACCGCCGAACCTTCCTTGAGAAACTCCGGGTTGCTTGCCACTGGAACCTGAAAGCACTTGTTGCGCTTGCCTAGACGGACGTTGATCCGCTGCGCCACCCGCTCGGCAGCGCCAACCGGCACCGTCGATTTATCGACTACCAGGCAAGGTTGCGACAGGGTGTCGCCGAGTTCGTCGGCAACCGCCAATACATGGGACAGGTCGACCGAGCCATCCTCCGCGCTCGGTGTACCCACCGCGATGAAAGTGACCTCGGCGTGCGCCGTGCCCTCCGCCAGGTCCTGGCTGAAGCTCAACTGCCCGCTGGCCAGGTGGGCCAGCAGCAGGGGCTGCAGCCCTGGCTCGTAGATCGTCGCCTCACCGCGCCTCAGACGGGCAACGCGAAATGGATCACGCTCGACACAGATCACCCGATTGCCCATTTCCGCGAAACATGCCGCCGTAACCAGGCCGACATAGCCAGCCCCGATAACGCAGATCTTCATCGCCGTCCCTCCGAAACATGCTCAACAGCGATTGCAACCGATGTCCGTGGCAGGCATGTGTCTATGTGATGACAGGGCGGTGAAGGGCAAGCTGCAGGGAGCGCCGGACAACAAGAGCAGCAAAGCAGGTCGGGCGTGGCAGCCATACGCCCAGGCAAAGGCGCGGCCGCATCGGCATTCGACGAACGCCGGGGGTGGCAGCTGGCCAACAGCGGCTATAGTCATAGCCCGATGGCCCTGGCCTATAATGCACATTGGCCAATGGCCAGTATCGCAGTCTGTCTTCTGGAGAGGTGTCATGGATACACGTTCGCTGCCACATACGATCGAGGTAGCGGTTGATGATCTGAGCATTGGCATGTATGTCGCCAAACTGGATCGCCCCTGGACAGAAACCCCCTTCCTTTTCCAAGGCTTTCTTATCCGCGAACAGCAGGAATTGCACCTGCTGCGAGAGCACTGCCAGTCGGTCTGGGTCGACGCCAAGCAGTCGACCGGCGCAAGCGTGCAACAACTGGGCCAACCCGCTGACCGCGCAACACGCGAGGCGGCAATCGCCAAGGTCAAATTCGATAATCGCATGCAGCAGGCACTCCCCATCTGGCAGGCCGCGCGCGAGTCTTCGCTGCGCATCCTCAATGCCGTCAAGTTCGGTCAGAGCCTGGATGTCACGACCGTCAAGGAAGTGGTCAAGGAGTGTGTAGACCATATTCTCGAGAGCCCCTCGGCGATGCTGTGGCTGGCGCGCATCAAGGACAGCGATGAATACACTGCCGAACACTGCCTGCGTGTCGGCATCCTCTCCATCGCCTTGGGCCGCGAACTGGGCCTCATGCCACTGGAACTCGAACAAGTTGGCATCTGCGGCATGCTCCACGACGTAGGCAAGCTCAAGGTACCGGATGAGATCCTGAACAAGCCCGGCCGCCTGACCGAAGACGAGTTCAACGTCATGAAGTTGCACTCGATCGAGGGGCGCAAGCTATTGCTTGCCAACGGCCAGGTTCCCGCCGCTGCGGTAGATGTCGCCTACTCCCACCATGAGCGCATGGATGGTGGCGGCTATCCCCGAGGATTGAAGGCGAACCAGATACCCTATTTCGCCAAGATCATTGCGGTGGTCGACGCTTACGACGCCATCAACAGCGACCGGGTCTACAGCAAGGGCCGATCGACCATGGAGGCATTACGCATCCTCTTCGACGAGGCTAGTACGCAGTTCGACGAAGAAGTTGTACTTGCCTTTATCCGCATGATCGGGATATTCCCGCCAGGCGAGATCGTGGAGTTGACCAATGGCGAGATCGCGATCATCACCGCCTGCTCAGCAGACCATAAGCTAAAGCCACGCCTGCTGCTGGTACTCGACAGCGACAAGAAACCCTGCAAGCCCAAGATCATTGACCTGATAAAAAACCCTACCGACCAGAACGGTCTGCCTTACCGGGTGGGCGAAGTTCATCCGACCGGCGCCTTTGGCATCGATATCGAGGTCTATCGCCGCGAAGGACTCATCATTCCAGGGCACCTTTGAGGTACCGACTATGGCGAGCTTTCTCCAGGACGGGGAAGTGAGGGCATAAAAAAACCGGCTGATAATGCCGGTTTCTTGTGCTCTGCAGTCCCGACGGAGATCGTCTGCAACCGCTTCTAATGGTGCCCCGAGCCGGAATCGAACCGGCAAGACCTTGCGGTCGGCAGATTTTAAGTCTGCTGTGTTTACCAATTTCACCATCGGGGCGCTTAGACGTGGGGCCGGACTATATACAGCAGTCACCGGCCTCGCAAGTTTTCAAATCTCATTAAAAAAGCCCCGTAAATCTCTGATCTACGGGGCTTTTAAATTGGAGGCTGAGGTCGGAATCGAACCGGCGTTCACGGATTTGCAATCCGGTGCATAACCACTCTGCTACTCAGCCTTGAAACCAAACGGGCCGTCGTAAACGGCCCGTTGAAACTGGAGCGGGAAACGAGACTCGAACTCGCGACCCCGACCTTGGCAAGGTCGTGCTCTACCAACTGAGCTATTCCCGCTTGTCTTGGTGACGGGCGCCATTCTATAGGTTCATGACGTCCCGTCAACCCCTTGATTCGAAAAAGTTTATTTCTTTTCGGCAGTGGTGCTGAGGTGCGGCCAGGCTGCCAGCAGATATTGCAGCATCGACCACAGGGTCAGCACTGCCGCGACGACCAGCAACACGTAACCGAGCACGACCCAGAGGGTAAACGATGGTGGATTCGCCAAGAGGATAATCAGCGCCACCATCTGTGCCGCGGTCTTCCACTTGGCCAGACTGGACACCGCCACGTGGGCGCGAGCCCCCAGTTCGGCCATCCACTCGCGCAGGGCCGACACGACGATTTCCCGTCCGATGATGATGGCGGCCGGCAGCGTCAGCCACAGGTTGGCGTGCTCGGCCACCAGCAGGACCAGGGCGACAGCCACCATCAGCTTATCGGCAACCGGATCGAGGAAGGCGCCGAAGGGAGTGCTCTGCTCCCAGCGCCGCGCCAGGTAGCCATCGAGCCAATCGGTCACCGCAGCGCAGGCGAACACGCCGCTGGCAGCCCAATAGCTCCACGAAAAAGGCAGGTAGAACAACAGTATGAAGATCGGGATCAGCAGGACGCGGAGCACGGTAAGCAGGTTGGGGATATTCATCGGCACAACTGGGCTGCGAGGTGAGTCGGCATTCTACTCGCTGTGCAATGCGGCATAAATCGACTCGGCGAGCTTTTTACTGATCCCCGGCGCCTTGGCAATCTCCTCGACGCTGGCGCGGGTCAATTCCTGCAAACCGCCAAAGTGATTGAGCAGCTCCCGCCGGCGCTTCGGCCCCACACCGGCGACCTGCTCCAGGCTCGAGGTGCGCCGGGCCTTGCCGCGGCGGGCTCGGTGCCCGGTTATGGCGAAGCGATGGGATTCGTCGCGTATCTGCTGGATCAGGTGCAATGCCGGCGAATTGCCTGGCAGGGTGAACTCATGGGCCGCATCGTTCAGGTAAAGGGTTTCCAGCCCGGGCTTGCGGGTCGTGCCCTTGGCCACGCCGAGAAGGACCAAGTCGGGAACCGCCAACTCCTCCAGCACCTCCCGTGCCATGGCCAGCTGCCCCTTGCCGCCGTCGACCAGGAGGATATCCGGCAACTTGCCCTCGTCATCCTTGACCTTGCTGAAGCGCCGGGTCAGCGCCTGATGCATGGCGGCATAATCGTCGCCGGCGGTGACACCTTCGATGTTGTAGCGGCGATAGTCCGACTTCAACGGGCCTTCGGGACCGAATACCACACAGGACGCCACCGTGGCCTCGCCACTGGAGTGGCTGATGTCGAAACACTCCAGGCGGTGCGGCAATTCATCCAAGTCCAGCGCTTCGGCCAGAGCCTCGAAGCGCGCGGCCACGTGCTGGCGATTGGCCAGGCGTGCGCCGAGGGCCTGCTCGGCGTTGGTCACCGCCAGCTGCTGCCAACGCGCCCGGGTGCCGCGCACGCGGTGGCTGATGCTCAGCTCGCGACCTCGCGCCTCGGCGATGGCGGCTATCAGGGTTGGGAAGTCCTCGTGCAGCGCGTTGACGATCAGCTCACTGGGCAGATCGCGCTCCTGACTGCTCAGGTAGTACTGGGCGAGGAAGGCCAGCAGCACTTCGCTGCCCTCCTCCTCGATCGCCACCTGGGGAAAGAAGTTCTTGCTGCCGAGCACCCGCCCGCCGCGCACGCTGATCAGGTGCACGCAGGCCCCACCGGGATTGACCATGGCGGCGACGATATCCACGTCGCCACTGCCGCCCTCCATGCTCTGCTGGTCCTGTACGCGACGCAGCAGGGCGATCTGGTCGCGCAACTCGGCTGCGCGCTCGAAGTCGAGCGCCATCGCGGCCTGCTGCATGCTCACGGACAGTTCATCGCTCAAGGCATTGCTACGGCCCTCGAGAAACATAACCGAGTGGCGCACGTCCTCGGCGTATTCCGCCGGATCGACCAGCCCGACACAAGGGCCCTTGCAACGTTTGATCTGGTACTGCAGGCAGGGGCGCGTGCGATTCTTGAAGTAGCTGTCCTCACACTGGCGCACCAGAAAGGCTTTCTGCAGCAGGCCAAGACTCTCGCGAATCGCACCGGCGCTGGGATAGGGGCCGAAATAGCGGCCCTTGAGTTTCTTCGCGCCGCGATGAATACCCAGGCGCGGAAACTCGCCATCGGAGAGAAACACGTAAGGGTAGGACTTATCGTCGCGCAGCAGGATGTTATAAGGCGGCCGCCACTCCTTGATCAGCGTCTGCTCGAGCAGCAGCGCCTCGGTCTCGTTGGCGGTGATGGTGGTTTCGACCTGGGCGATCTTGCCGACCAGCGCCGCGGTCTTCGGCGCCAGACCACTCTTGCGGAAGTAGCTGGCCAGGCGCTTTTTCAGGTTCTTCGCCTTGCCGACGTAGAGCAGCCTGGCGTCCCCATCGAACATGCGGTAGACGCCGGGCCGACCGCTGCATGTGGCGAGAAAGGCGCTGGCGTCGAATGGCGCGGTCATCTCAACTGACGGCATCGACCATGCCGTGGCGCACCGCCAGCAAGGCCAGCTCGACATCGCTGGTGATCGCCAGCTTCTCGAAGATGCGGTAGCGGTAGGTGTTCACCGTCTTCGGCGATAGACACAGCTTGTCGGAGATGCTCTGGACTTTCTGGCAACCGGCGATCATCAGGGCGATCTGGATTTCGCGCTCGGACAGCAGGTCGAATGGCGAGGCATTGGCCTGTGGTTGGAAAGGCTTCAGGGCCAGCTGCTGGGCGATCTGCGGGCTGATATAGCGCTGGCCGGCAAAAACCTGGCGGATGGCCTGAACCATCTCGGCCAGGCCGGCGCCTTTGGTCAGGTAGCCGGCGGCACCAGCCTGCAGCAGACGAGTGGGAAACGGATCGTCTTCGCAGGCAGTGACCGCCACCACTTTCAGGTCAGGGTGACTGCGCAGCAGCTTGCGGGTCGCCTCAAGGCCGCCGATGCCGGGCATCTTGACATCCATCAGGACCACATCGGGCTTGAGCTCCCGAGTCTTCTGCAGGGATTCCTCGCCAGATTCGGCCTGACCGACGACTTGCAGGCCGTCGATGTCCGCCAGCATGCGTGTGATGCCTGTTCGAACCAGATCGTGGTCATCGACCACCAGCACCCTAATCAAGCGGACTCCCCATGCGCAGCAATCTGCAGTCTGAATTGGCGTTATTTTTCGCCGCTCACCATATCAAAAAAGCGGCTGACAGACCTAGTTTGGTGCAGCGCAGTCAAATAGCAACCGTCAAAAAACAGTGTTGGCCAAGGCCCCCTCTCGGCTAACGGTTGTGCCTGCGCCTGTCCCTCGAGCCCTTGTCGCTACCGCTATCGCCTGACGCGGGTTCCTCCTCGGGCCCAGGAGCTCTGGAACCCATCGGAGCATAAGGCACCACGTCGAAGCGCAGCATCATGGCGTGGTCTTCGTGAATCAGGTTATGGCAGTGCATTACGTACCTGCCGAGAAAATCGCGAAAGCGGATCAGTACCTTGATCCTAGAGTTCGGCGGCAAGGCAAATACGTCCTTACGCCCCTGCTCATGCGGCGGCACCGGTACTTCGTCCTCAGGGTCGATACCATCGAGAAATTTGGCAATGATCCGCGCTTCCTCCATATGGATATGGATGGGGTGGGACCAGCCTCCCGACTTATTGACCAGGTCCCAGACCTCGACCGCGCCCTGGCGAATATCGACGGCGCTGCGCAGCGGGCTGAAGAACTTGTCATTGGTCGCCCACATGCCATTGCGCCGCTCGAACTCGAAGCGGCGCACCGGCGCATTGGCGATGACATTGGGGTCAAGGGGACGCAGCTCACGCAGCACGGCCGGCACCCGGCTGAGGTCCTGGCGCGGCGGATAGCGGTCGACGATCAACTTGAGCACCGGCACGCCCGGAGCCTCGACCTCGTCAGGTTTGCGGGTATCGTCCTGGGCGAGGCGATTGACCAGGTACAGCTCGGTACCGATCGGGTAGCGGGCGAAGTCCACGACGATATCGCCCCGCTCGGCCACGCTGAGACGCAGCCGATGCTGGTTGAACAAAGGCGCCGGGAGCAGATTGCCGTCGTTGGCGATATAGGTGAAGGCTTGCACCACGCCGCCTGCATCGACCAGGTAGAACTCATAGATGCGACTCGGGCCGCCATTGAGCAGGCGCAGGCGATACTTGCGCGCGGCCACTCGCAACACCGGCTCGACACGACCGTTGACCGTGACCTTGTCGCCCAGCACGCCCTCCGGATCGACCTGATCCCAGTACAGCATGCCGTGGCGGTCAAACAGCCGGTCGGAGAAGTCCAGCGGGTAGTCATAAGGGTAGCTGGGCAGGCGCAAGGCATTGGGGCTGGAGTCGAGTTCGTTGCCGGAGTCGATATGGTCGAACAGCAGGTAGAAGCCAGACAGCCCGCGGACCAGGTTCGGCGCGGTGAAGTCCATCGTGTGGTCATGGTAGAACAGCGTGCCCAGGCCCTCGCGCGGATCGCCGATGCCATTCTGCTGCTCGTCGTAACCGGCGTAGATATTGGGGTAGAAGTGATCCTTGAATTGCCCGGGCGCGGCCAGGGTCGGCCCGGCCTTGAACGCGCTGTAGTAGTCCCCGGGAAAGCCGTCGCTCTCCGAAGCCGTGTGGGCATTGTGCAGATGAGTGGAGATCTCCGGCGTGCCGAACCCTTTGTGCTCCCGCGGAAGACGATTGTGGATGCGCACGATGGTAGGCTGGCCGTAGCGCGCGACCAGGGTGGGTCCCGGCGAGGTCGCGGCTTTGCCGCCATAGGCGAAACCCCAGATACGCTGCGGCGGATAGGCCGGATTGAACAGCCAGGCGGGATTCTCCTCGACGCTCAGCTCGTAATGAGTCGGCGGATATTCGCGTGGGCGCACATACAACTCATCCCAGCGCTGATGATCGTCGCGACCGGCTTCACCGGCTGCCGTATTGGCCTGCTCCATCGGCAACGGGTCGAGCACCACTGGCGCAAACGGGTCAAAGGCCAGAGGCAATTCGATCTGCCAGGGGATACTCGGCGGGCTCTTGGCCGGTCGGTTGCCCGGCGCCCGCTCCTCGTCCGCCTCGCGCCTCTTACCGCTGCCCTTGGCGCTCAGCAGCAGCGGCGCCGCCAGGGCCACTGCCGCGCCCTTAATGAAGCCGCGCCTGCCGTTCACCTCGCCCTCTGGCGCCGACGTGCCGGCGCCCCCCTCCGGCACATGGTCGCTATCTGAGTCAATGGCCCCCTTGACCTTGTCCTGCTTGGTCGATGTGGATTTCATGACGCTTGCCCTCTAACGAGGCCCAAGCACTTCCCTGCGACGTTATTCCGAGCCCACTGTTTAACGATTCCTCCCCGCCTGGACACGACGAGAGCAGGCAGTTACCTCGCTCGCCTTCTAGCCCAGGCGAGAGGTAGCCTCATTGCCCTTGTAAGCGGTATGCACCATGGCGCCATCGACATGGTTGATGGTGCTGATGATGCGTTCCGGGTTGGCCAGGGCCGGCGCCATCGTCCAGCGCTGGTTGCGGTCGTTGCCCACACGCAGCATGCCGGTGTGGGTGGCCAGGTTACGATCAACTTCCGGGTCGGGATCATAGAAGCCCAGGCCGAAGCGCAATCGCTCTACATCGGCGGGTTCGCCAGTGAGGAACTTCCACCCGGGCAGCAACCGCTGCTGCCTGACGTACTCCTGCAGATGCTCGGGTCTGTCGAGCGCTGGCTGCAGGGTGATCGAATACATGAACACGTCCTTGCCCAGGCGCTCGCCCAGCAGCTCCTGCACCCGGCGCAGGTTGGACGTCATGGTCGGGCAGGCGCCAGAGCAGTCGACGTACATCATGTTGACGGTGACGATCTTGCCTCGCACCAGGTCGTCGTAGAAACGTACCTGCTCGCCCTCATGGGTATAGAGCGGGACGTTGGGGAAGTAGCTGTCGTCAACACCGTCGGCCTCGCCGGCGACATCGATGATGCTTTCCGCCTCAACCGGGAAACGCTGCCAGAGCAACCCGCCCAAGGCTACCGCCCCCATGCCGGCCAGTACTTTTCTTCGCGTGTTCATGGCATATCCTCCAGGCTCGGCGACTAGTCGTCTTCCTTGATGTCCCAGCGCAGCATCATGGCGTGATCCTCATGGATCAGGTTGTGGCAGTGCATCACGTACTTGCCGACGTAATCGCGGAAGCGCAGGAACACCCGGATGCTCGACATCCTTTCGAGTACATAGACATCCTTGCGCCCTTGCATATGCGACGGAACCGGAACCGCGACGCCGTCCTTGGTCATGCTGAGGATGCGCCCCTCCTCGAAGTGGATGTGGATGGGGTGGTCCCAGCCGTTGTCGATGTTCACCAGTTCCCAGACCTCGGCGCCACCCTTGGGAATGACGGCCCGCGGCTGATTGGGATCGAAAAACCGGTCATTGATCGCCCACATGCCGTTCTTGCGCTCGAACACCCAACGCCGCACCGGTGCGGCGGCGATCTCCGCGGGGTCCAGCGGCCGCAGCTCACGCAGCACATTCGGCACCTGGCTCAGATCCTGCTCGTCCGGTTCTCGATCGACGATGAACTTGAGCACCGGAGTAGCGGCGCCAAGCCCTTCGTGCCGTCGCGTCTCGGTTTGCTGCAGACGGTTGGACAGATACAGCTCGGTGCCAATCGAGTACCGGGAGAAATCGATGACGATGTCGGCGCGCTCGGCCACGGCAATGCGCACGCTAACCTGATTGCGTAACGGCGCTGGCAGCAGGTTGCCATCATTGGCGATGTAGTCGAACGTCTGTGACACACCGTTGGTTCGGGTCAGGAAAAACTGGTAGATGCGGCTCGGGCCGATATCCAGCAGGCGGAAACGATACTTGCGCCGCGCCACCCGCAGCACCGGCTCGATCTTGCCGTTGACCGCGATCTTGTCGCCCAGGGTGCCATCCGGACCAACCTGGTCGTAGACCAGCATGCCGTTGGCGTCGAAACGGCGGTCGCCAAAGCTCAATGGGTAGTCGTAGGGGTAGCTTGGCAGGCGCAGGGCCGTGGGGCTTGGATCGCGCTCATCACCCGAGTCGATATGGTCGTACAACAGATAGAAGCCGGCCAGGCCGCGGTAGAGGTTGGGCGCGGTGAAGTCGAAGGTATGGTCGTGGTACCACAAGGTACCCAGAGCGTTGCGCTGGTCGCCAATACCGTTCTGCATCTCGTCGTAACCGGCGTAGATATTCGAGTAGAAGTGATCCTTCCATCGCCCCGGTGCGGCCAGGGTCGGCCCTGCTTTGACCGGGCTGAAATAGTCGCCGGGGAAGCCGTCGCTCTCCGAACCGACGTGGGCGTTGTGCAGATGCATGGAGATTTCCGGCGAGCCGAAACCGACATGATTCTGCGGCAGGTTGTTTTGGAAGCGCACCACCACCGGCTGGCCATAGCGCGCCAAGATGGTAGGCCCCGGAGTGGTCGCCTTGTCGGAGTCGCCGGTAAAGCCCCAGATGCGCTGCTTCGGATAGGCCGGATTGAATTCCCAGCCGTCGTTCTCCTCGACGCTCAGCAGGTAGTGCGCAGGCGGGTACTGCCGCGGCGTGGCATACAGCTCCGCCCAGCGCTGATGGTGCTCACGTCCGCATTCGCCGCTAATCTCCTGCGGGGCGCCAGTGGGCTCCGGGTCATCGAGGGTTACCGACTGCAGAATAGGCGGCTCTTCCGGTAGTTCCTCCACCCAGGGAACGCTCGGCGGGCTCGGCGGCAGTGCAACTGGGCCAGGTTCCGGCTCAGGCTCTGGCTCGGGCTCCGGGTCGCGCCCCCGGCGCCTGCGCCGGGCCTCGCTGGCGGCGGAAGCGAACAGCAAGGGCGCGGCCATCGCCGCAGCCGTGAGCTTGAGAAAGGAGCGCCTTTGCTTGCCGTCGGACAACTCGTCAGGAAGCTCAGGTAGGGGTTCCCACCCCTCAGAGCGAATGGAAATCTTCCATGCTCCCGCTTCCAGCCTGTCCACGCTGTCGAGCATTCGGGTCTTCATGGCTTGGTCCTCATCAGCATTTCCAGCACCGCCACCCCAAATCGAGGCAGCATGAAACACCCCTCCGCCTGACCGCAGAAACATGGATGTTTATTGCTTGATTGAGTGGCCACACCGGCCTCAGTCGCGACAATCGGCTAAAGGCTTGCCGCGAAACTGCGAGGCGTAGGAGTGGCACGGCAGCCGCCTGGGGCTACGGATCACAAACGAGGTGGGCCATGCAGGCGAATCGACAGGATGAATTCACGACGAGATTGCCTGCTGTCTAGGATATGTAGAACCCCGCCCATAACAATCTCCCAACACATTATCCCGTGGTTTACTCGCGCCCTCTCCTTCGCGAAGAACCTGACACATCATCCCTCCCTCATTGCTAACTAAAGGATCACGACCGGTCCTTGTCAAGGAGTCGACACCCAACCCACGCACTCATTAGACAAGCCTGTAAAACCTTGTTTTTAGTGCATTTATTTTAACCTTGCTGAGATTCAGTAACGGCGTCGACAAGTGAAACCAGCGGCAAGCAGTGCTCGGCTGATTGATCGGCTTTGGGCGCGCGGACTGACAGACCTACCACCAGAAAGCGCGGAATCTTCACTGGTGCCCCATCGCGACACTCTTGAGTCGAGAGATGGGCCCAGATTGGGGTCAAGCAGCCCAGGCCGAAGTTCGAAGCTCGCCGCGCCGCAGCTTTACCCAACTATTCAAGCCCGCTGACCTGCCCTTACGCCGCGCGGGAGCTCCCTGAATGCCAGCGCACCAAAACAGGAAAAAAAGGCGCTATCTCTATGCTCGATCGCATTGCACTACTGAGCCTGGCTATGGCGCTGCTGATCCTGGGTGGCTGCACATATCACGGACAAAGCCATCCAAGTGCCGCCCCGCATGGCGATGCTCATGCAAGACACCACATCGCCCATCACCACGGGAACGCGCATCACACGTGCGCCCCCCTTCGCAGACACCATCGACACTCGCTTCGCCATGAGACAACTCTGTCAGAAGGACTATGAAGCGGCCATTCGCCGCGGTAACGGCCCGGAGGGGTTGGCACGGCCTGCAGATGCAGCAGGGCTGGAGGAGCACTCGGGATATCGCAGAAACGAAAAACCCCTGAGCCGAAGGGCATCAGGGGTTCTCGATAATTTGGCGGAAGCGGTGAGATTCGAACTCACGGAAGAGTTTCCCCTTCGACGGTTTTCAAGACCGTTGCATTCAACCGCTCTGCCACGCTTCCGGCTTCTTTCGGGCGGCAATCTTACCCGAACGCAACACACTGTCAAACTCTCTGGCTTGGCACCGTCAAATGCTCTGTTATGATCCTTCTCAACGCTGTTTACGGAACCCCAAGCCACTGAAGGAGTGTCGCCATGCGCGAACAAGATTACGCACTCAGCCACTCACAGGTTGAGCAACAAGAAGTCAGCCGCGTGCTGCGCAACACCTACGGCCTGCTGGCCATCACCCTGGCCTTCAGCGGCCTGGTGGCCTTTTTCGCCCAGCGCGCCAACGTGCCGTACCCGAATATCTTCGTGGTGCTGATCGGCTTCTACGGCCTGTTCTTCCTTACCGCGAAGCTGCGCAACTCGCCTTGGGGCCTGGTGTCCACCCTCGCCCTGACCGGTTTCATGGGCTACACCCTGGGACCGATCCTCAACCGCTATCTGGGCATGGCCAACGGTGCGGAAGTGGTCAGCTCGGCGTTCTCCATGACCGCACTGGTATTTTGCGGCCTGTCCGCCTACGTACTGACCACGCGCAAGGACATGAGCTTCCTCAGCGGCTTCATCACCGCTGGATTCTTCGTCCTGCTCGGCGCCGTGGTGGCCAGCTTCTTCTTCCAGATCAGCGGCCTGCAACTGGCGATCAGCGCCGGCTTCGTGCTGTTCTCCTCGGCCTGCATCCTGTTCCAGACCAGCGCGATCATTCACGGTGGCGAGCGCAACTACATCATGGCCACCATCAGCCTGTATGTATCGATCTACAACCTGTTCGTCAGCCTGCTGCAACTGTTCGGCCTGATGGGCGACGATTAAGCCGGCAAAGCCTAACGAAAGCCCGCTTCGGCGGGCTTTTTCATGCCTGCGGCGAGCATCTTGCGCGCGCAAGCTTTATCATTCCGCCAGATTTCCCCGCTTGGCCTGCCCATGAAATTCGCCATCGCCCTGTTTTCCGCCCCCCACGCACCCTCCTCGCGTCGTGCCCTGCGCTTCGCTCAGGCCGCCTTGGCCGGCGGACACGAGATCGTGCGCCTGTTCTTCTATCAGGACGGCGTGCACAGTGCGTCGAGCAACCCGGTCAGCGCCCAGGATGAACCGGACCTGCCCGCCGAGTGGCGCGAGCTGGTCCGTACGCAGCAGCTGGACGCGGTGGTGTGCATCGCCGCAGCCCTGCGCCGGGGGGTGCTGAACGACGAAGAAGCCCAGCGCTATGAGCGCAACGCCGCCAATCTGAGCGCCCCCTGGGAGTTGTCGGGCCTCGGCCAGTTGCATGAGGCCACGCAGATGGCCGATCGCCTGGTGTGCTTCGGAGGCCCATGACATGAGCAAGTCCCTGTTGATCATCAGCCGCCAGGCGCCGTGGGCCGGGCCGAGCGCCCGCGAGGCGCTGGACATCGCCCTAGCCGGCGGCGCCTACGACCTGCCGATCGCCCTGCTGTTCCTCGATGACGGCGTATTCCAGCTGGCCAGTGCCCAGCAGCCCAAGGTCCTGCAGCAGAAGGACCTGGGCGCCAACCTGCAGGCGCTGCCGATGTTCGGCATCGAGTCGCTGTACGCCTCGGCGCACAGCCTGCGGGAGCGCGGCCTGGCCGATCAGGCGCTGGCACTGCCCGTCGAGGCACTGGATGACGAGGCCCTGAGGGCACTTATCGACCGCTACGATCAGGTGATTACCCTCTGATGGCTACCCTGCACGTCCTTTCCCATTCGCCCTTCGGCGACAACCGCCTGACCAGCTGCCTGCGCCTGCTCGGCCCCTCCGACGGCCTGCTGCTGTGCGGCGATGCGGTGTATGCCCTGCAGCCAGCCAGTGCACCGTGCGAAGCGCTGCAGCAGGCTCCCGAATGCGTCGGCCTGTTCGCCTTGCTCGAAGACCTCGAGGCCCGCGCCATCAAGCCTCCTGCGCGCGTGCAGGCGGTGGATTACCCGCAGTTCGTCGAACTTAGCTGCCGCTTCGACAAGGTCAATAGCTGGCTATGAAGCACTTGATAGTCGACGGCCGCTCCATCGCGCTGGACAAGGATGGCTACCTAGTCGAACTGGCGGACTGGTCCGAAGCGGTGGCCGAGGCCCTGGCCCGGGAGGAAGCGCTGCACCTGGGGGCCGAGCACTGGGAAATCCTCCATCTGCTGCGTGCCTTCTACGCCGAGTTCCAGCTGTCGCCGGCCAATCGCCCGCTGATCAAGTACGTGGCGCTCAAGCTCGGGTCGGAGAAAGGCAACAGCCTGCACCTCAACCTCCTGTTCAAAGGCGCTCCCGCCAAACTCGCCGCCAAGCTGGCGGGCCTGCCCAGACCGACGAATTGCCTATGAACCTAGTCGCCCCACCGGAACACCCCTTCGCCCAGTTCGTCCGCATCCTCGGCAAGGGCAAGCGCGGCGCGCGCAACCTGACCCGCGCAGAGGCCCGCGAGGCCATGGGCATGCTCCTTGACGACAAGGTCGAGGACACCCAGCTCGGCGCCTTCCTGATGCTGCTGCGGCACAAGGAGGAAAGCGCCGAGGAGATGGCGGGCTTCGCCGAGGCGATCCGCGAGCGCCTGCAACCCCCTTCCATAGCCGTGGATCTGGACTGGCCCAGCTATGCCGGCAAGAAGCGCCACCTGCCCTGGTTCCTGCTGGCCGCCAAGGCCCTGGCACAGAGCGGGGTACGCATCCTCATGCACGGCGGCGGCGCACACACCGCAGGGCGCCTGTACAGCGAGCAGTTCCTCGGCCTTCTCGACATTCCCCTGTGCCACGACTGGGCCGCGGTCGAGCAGGCCCTAGAGGACAGGCGACTGGCCTTTATGCCGCTCGGCGCCTGGATGCCACAGCTGCAACGGATGATCGACCTGCGCAACACCCTCGGCCTGCGCTCGCCGATCCATTCCCTGGCACGGATTCTCAATCCGCTTGGCGCGCGCTGCGGCCTGCAGAGCATCTTCCATCCCGGCTACCAGGCGGTGCATCGCGAGGCCAGCCAGTTGCTCGGCGACAGTGCCCTGGTGATCAAGGGCGAAGGCGGCGAGATCGAGGTCAACCCCGACGCCACCAGCCACCTCTATGGCACCGCCGATGGAGTCAACTGGGACGAGGACTGGCCACCGCTGTCGGCGCAGCGCCACGTCAAACCGGAGCGCCTGGAGCCCGCACATCTGCAGGCGTTCTGGCGTGGCGAAGCGGACGATGCCTATGGCCGCCTGGCCGTTCTGAGCAGCATGGCGCTGGGCCTGCGCGCATTGGGGATGGCGCGTGAGGAGGCCTTCGTAGAGGCCGAGCGCCGCTGGGACGCACGATAAGTATCTAACTGAACGATATATACTGGCAGTTATTTGCGCTTTTATATCGATAGCATCCCGATAGACTGAGTCTCTACTTTCCGGAGAAGAGGACGCGAGCGATGGGACTGCTGATCGAGGGGCGCTGGCGAGACCAGTGGTACGACACGGGCGAAGACGGCCAGTTCAAGCGCGAGAAGGCCCAGCGGCGCCATTGGATCACCGCCGACGTCGCCCCTGGGCCGAGTGGCGAAGGCGTCTTTGCCGCTGAAGCCGGGCGCTACCACCTGTATGTATCCTTGGCCTGCCCCTGGGCCCATCGCACCCTGATCCTGCGCAGACTCAAGGGCCTGGAGGCGCTGATCGACGTTTCCGTGGTCAGCTGGCTGATGCGCGACAACGGCTGGACCTTCGACCCTGAGCATGGCTCCACCGGCGATGCGCTTGATGGGCTCGAGTTCTTGCATCAGCGCTACACCGCCGACGATCCGCACTACAGCGGGCGAGTCACCGTGCCACTGCTGTGGGACAAGCAGCAGCAATGCATCGTCAACAACGAATCGGCGGAGATCATCCGCATGTTCAATTCGGCCTTCGACGACCTCACCGGCAACACCCTGGATTTCTACCCGCCGGCGCTGCGTGGCGAGATCGATGCACTCAACCAGCGCATCTATCCGGCGATCAACAATGGCGTGTACCGGGCCGGCTTCGCCACCAGCCAGCAGGCCTATGAGGAGGCCTTCGATGAGCTGTTCGGTGAACTGGGTCGACTGGACGCCCTACTCGACCAGCGCCGCTACCTGGCCGGCGAATACCTCACCGAGGCCGACTGGCGACTGTTCACCACGCTGATTCGCTTCGATGCCGTGTATCACGGCCACTTCAAGTGCAACCTGCGGCGCATCGAGGACTACCCCAACCTGTCCCACTGGTTGCGCGAGCTGTACCAGTGGCCGGGGGTCGCACAAACCGTGGATTTTCGCCACATCAAGCAGCATTACTACGCCAGCCACACCACCATCAACCCGACCGGCGTTGTACCCAAAGGACCGATGCTCGACCTCGATCGCCAGCATGACCGCGCGCGCCTGCCCGGCAGAGGGATCTGGCAGCGCCCCTGAGGCATGCGCTGCAGACAGTGCCCCAGGCTCAATCCTGAGCCTGGGCGCCCTCGAACCACGCCAGCTTGTCGCGCAACTGCACGACCTCGCCGACTATCACCAGGGTTGGCGCATGCACCTCGTGGTGGGCAACCAGGTCCGCCAGGTTGCCCAGGGTGCCGGTGAACACCCGCTGATTGCTGGTCGTGCCCTGCTGGATCAGCGCCGCCGGCGTACCCGCCGCCCGACCATGGGCGACCAGTTGCTCGCAGATCAATGGCAGCCCGACCAGGCCCATGTAGAACACCAGGGTCTGGCTCGGCGCCGCGAGCTCGGCCCAGGGCAGGTCGCAGCTGCCATCCTTGAGGTGACCGGTGACGAAGCGCACCGATTGCGCGTGGTCACGATGGGTCAGCGGGATGCCCGCATAGGCCGCGCAGCCGCTGGCCGCGGTGATGCCGGGTACGACCTGGAAGGGTATGCCCTCGGCCGCCAGCTGTTCGATTTCCTCGCCGCCGCGACCGAAGATGAAGGGGTCGCCGCCCTTCAGGCGCAGAACCCGCTTGCCCTCCTTGGCCAGGCTCACCAGGCGCTGGTTGATCTGCTCCTGGGGCAACGCATGCTCGGCGCGCCGCTTGCCGACATAGATGCGTTCGGCATCACGCCGGCACAGCTCGATGATCGCCGGTGCCACCAGCCTGTCGTAGAGCACCACGTCGGCCTGCTGCATCAGGCGCAGGGCGCGGAAGGTCAGCAGGTCCGGGTCGCCAGGACCGGCACCGACCAGGTACACCTCGCCGAGGGCCTGGGGCGCGGCGCCGGCGATCTTGTCCTCGAGCAGGCGCTCGCCTTCGTGCAGCTTGCCGGCAAACACGCTCTCGGCGACCTGACCCTGGAACACGTCCTCCCAGAACACCCGGCGCTGCTGCACATCGGGAAACAGCCCCTTGACCTGGGCACGAAAGCGCTTGGCCAGGCCGGCCAGCTGGCCGTAGGTGGCCGGAATCCAGGTTTCGATCTTGGCGCGGATCAGTCGTGCCAGCACCGGCGCATCGCCGCCACTGCTGACCGCGACAATCAACGGCGAGCGATCGACGATCGCCGGGAAGATCACGCTGCACAACTTAGGCGCGTCAACCACGTTGACCGGAATGCCGAGGGCCTGGGCCTGGGCGGATATCTGCGCATTCAGCGGCTCATCATCGGTGGCAGCGATGACCAGTGCCATGCCGGCCAGGTCATCGGCCTGGTAGCCACGCTGCAGCAGCCGATGGGCGCCCTGCCCGGCCAGCTCGCGCAACTCGTCACGCACCTGCGGCGCGACCACCCGCAACGTCGCGCCGGCATCCGCCAGCAGGCGCGCCTTGCGCAGGGCCACCTCGCCGCCACCAACCAGCAGCACGGTGCGACCCTGAAGTTTATGAAACAACGGAAGGAAATCCATCGCAGCCTCGGCGAGCAAGAAACGTAGGGTGGAAAACCGCGACGGGCTTTCCACCGAGGGAGGCATCCGGTGGAAAAGACCTTCGGTCGTTCTCCACCCTGGGGATCAGCCGATCACTTCGATTCCGCCCATGTAGGGCTTCAACACGTCCGGCACACGAACGCTGCCATCGGCCTGCTGGTAGTTCTCCAGCACCGCCACCAGGGTACGCCCCACGGCCAGGCCGGAACCATTGAGGGTGTGCAGCAGTTCCGGCTTGCCGGTCTCCGGGTTGCGGAAGCGCGCCTGCATGCGCCGTGCCTGGAAATCGCCACAGTTGGAGCACGAGGAGATTTCCCGGTACTTGTCCTGGCTCGGCACCCAGACTTCCAGGTCGTAGGTCTTGGTCGCGCCAAAACCCATGTCGCCGGTGCACAACGCCAGCACGCGATACGGCAGCTCGAGCAGCTGCAGGACCTTTTCGGCGTTGCCGGTCAGCTCCTCCAGCGCCTGATAGGAAGCGCTCGGCTCGACGATCTGCACCATCTCGACCTTGTCGAACTGGTGCTGGCGGATCATGCCGCGGGTGTCCCGCCCGGAGGCGCCGGCCTCACTGCGGAAGCACGGAGTGTGGGCGACGAACTTCAGCGGCAGCTGCTTGGCCTCGAGGATCTCCCCGGCGACTATGTTGGTCAGCGACACCTCGGCGGTGGGGATCAGGTACAGGTCGGCCTCGTTCTCGCGGCCGATCTTGAACAGGTCTTCCTCGAACTTCGGCAGCTGGCCGGTGCCCTGCAATGCCGGGGCCTGCACCAGATAAGGGGTGTAGGCCTCCTCGTAGCCGTGCTCGCGGGTGTGCAGGTCGATCATGAACTGCGCCAGGGCGCGGTGCAGGCGGGCGATCGGACCGCGCAGCAGGGCGAAGCGCGCGCCGGACAGCTTGGCGGCGGTCTCGAAGTCCAGCCAGCCATGCTGCTCGCCGAGGCTGACGTGGTCCTTGATCTCGAAATCGAAGGCCTTCGGCGTACCCCAGCGGCGCACCTCGACGTTGTGCTCTTCATCCTCGCCCACCGGTACCGATTCATGCGGCAGGTTGGGGATGCTCAGCAGCAGGCTGTCGAGCTCGCGCTGGATGGCATCCAGTTCCTGCTTGCCGGCCTCCAGCTCGCTGCCCATGCGGTCGACGTCGGCCAGCAGCGGGACGATGTCCTCGCCGCGCTGCTTGGCCTGGCCGATCGCCTTGGAGCGGCTGTTGCGCTCGGCCTGCAGCTGTTCGGTGCGGGTCTGCACGGTCTTGCGCTGGGCTTCCAGCGCCTCGAAGCGCGCCACATCCAGCTCATAGCCGCGGGTGGCGAGGCGCTGGGCAATTTCCTGCAGTTGGGTGCGCACCAGTTTGGAGTCGAGCATGTCAGGTTCTCGTCAATCAGAGTTTGGTGAAAGATAGGCCGGCCCAGGTCGCGAGCAGGCCACCCGACACGCTGAGCAGCACATAGCCAATGGCCAGTGGTGCCTGCCCGCTTTCCAGCAGACGCAGGGTGTCGAGGGAAAAGGAAGAAAAAGTGGTCAGGCCGCCGAGGAAGCCGACGATCACGCCGGCGCGCACCTCCAGCGGCACCTCCGGACGCAGCAGGAACAGCCCGTAGAGGTAGCCGATCAGCAGGCAGCCGAGCAGATTCACCGCCAGGGTGGCGATATTGAAGTGCTGCGGCCAGTGGGCATTGATCCAGTTCGCCGTGGCGAACCGCAGCAGGCAGCCCGCCGCCCCGCCTGCCGCCACGGCCAGGGTCGCGCCGATCATGACTTTCTCCGCTGGCGAACACTGGCCCGGTCCTGCTCGGCCAGGTGCCTGAGCTTGTCGCCGATCTTCAGCTCGAGCCCACGGGGCACCGGCTGGTAATAGCGACGCGGCGCCAGCTGCTCGGGGAAGTAGTCCTCGCCGGCGGCGTAGGCGTCGGGCTCGTCGTGGGCGTAGCGATACTCGTCACCATAGCCCAGCTCCTTCATCAGCTTGGTCGGCGCATTGCGCAGGTGCAGCGGCACCTCCAGGGAGCCATGCTCCGCCGCTTCGCGCAGCGCCGCCTTGAAGGCGTTGTACACCGCATTGCTCTTCGGCGCGCAGGCCAGGTAGACGATGGCCTGGGCCACCGCCAACTCGCCTTCGGGGCTGCCCAGGCGCTCCTGCACATCCCAAGCGTTCAGGCACAGGGTCAAGGCCCGCGGATCGGCGTTGCCGATGTCCTCGCTGGCCATGCGCACCACGCGGCGGGCGATATACAGCGGGTCGCAACCGCCATCGAGCATGCGCGCGAACCAGTACAGCGCGCCGTCCGGGCTGGAGCCGCGCACCGACTTGTGCAGCGCGGATATCTGGTCGTAGAAGGCCTCGCCGCCCTTGTCGAAGCGCCGCCGGCTGTCGCCGAGCAGGTCCTGCAGCAACTCGACGCTGATCTCGCCGCCGTCCTCGGCCAGGTCCGCGGCATTCTCCAGGAAGTTCAGCAGGCGGCGGCCGTCGCCGTCCGCGGCGGCCAGGAGCACCTGAAAACTGGCGTCTGGCAGGCTCAGGCGGCGCTCGCCCAGGCCCTTGGCGTCGCTCAGGGCGCGTGTCACCAGCTTGCGCAGCGCCGTCTCGTCGAGGCTCTTGAGCACATAGACCCGTGCCCGGGAGAGCAAGGCGTTGTTCAGTTCGAAGGAGGGGTTCTCGGTGGTGGCGCCGATGAAGATCAGCGTGCCGTCTTCCACATAGGGCAGGAAGGCATCCTGCTGGGACTTGTTGAAGCGGTGTACTTCGTCGACGAACAGGATGGTTCGGCGGCCGTACTGGGCGGCGTGCTGCTGGGCGACCTCGACCGCCTGACGAATCTCCTTGACCCCGGAAAGCACCGCGGAAATCGTCTCGAAGTGGGCGTCGGTGACCTGGGCCAGCAGTCGCGCCAGGGTGGTCTTGCCGACTCCCGGCGGGCCCCAGAAGATCATCGAGTGCAGGGCGCCCTGCTCCAGCGCCTCACGCAGCGGCTTGCCGCGCGCGAGCAGATGCTCCTGGCCGACGTACTCGTCCAGGCTGGCCGCGCGCAAGCGGGCGGCCAGGGGTTGTGCGACGGGAGCCTTGCTGAACAGGTCCATGGAGCCGGGTCGTGGCCTCTTACTCTTGAATGACGTCCGCGCCCTCGGGAATGTCGAAGCTGAACTGCCCGTCATCCAGGCTTTCGTTCATCTGCACATTGAGGAACAGGATATTAGTGCGCTGACCGATGCTGTCGATCAGCTGCATGTCGTTGAGCACACCGCCGCGGAACGACAGGCGCAGGCTGTCGAACAGGCTGTCCTTGGACTTGGGCTTGAGCATGAAGTCGACCACGCTGCCGCCTTCCTTGTGACTGATCTCGAAGTTGTCCTGGATCTTCGACACGTCGCCGGACAGCAGCAGCGCCGGGGTGTGGGTCAGGCGCTGGTCGAGGGTCTGGATGGTGACCTGTTCCAGGTCCGGGTCATACAGCCAGACCTTCTCGCCGTTGGACACCAGCAGTTGCTCCATCGGCTCGTCGGTGTGCCAACGGAACAGCCCCGGACGCTTCAGCGCCAGCTGGCCGGCGGTTTCCTGCAGCTGGGTGCCGCTGCCATCCAGGGTCAGCTGGGAGAAGCGCGCGGTAATGGTCTGGGCCTGGTTGAGCAACTGGGTCAGACGCTGCACCGAGACCTGCTCATCGGCCAGGGCGGCGCAGCTGGTGACGCTCAGTACTGCCAGCAACAACATGCGAATCAGGCGCATGGAACTCCTCATCAGGTCGGTTTCCCGGTATCAGTCGCGGACGGGCCCGGGCGCTATCACTTCGCGCGAGCCATTGGTGTTCATTGAGGTCACCACGCCGGCCATCTCCATGGCCTCGATCATCCGTGCCGCGCGGTTGTAGCCGATCTTCAGCTTGCGCTGCACGGCGGAGATCGACGCGCGCCGGCTCTCGGTGACGAAGCGCACCGCCTCATCGTACAGCGGGTCCTCCTCGCTGCCTTCGCCGCCCGTTTCGCCGCCACCGTCGAAGCCGCTGCCGGCCTCTTCCACACCGGCCAGGATGTCTTCGATATAGTCCGGCGTACCGCGCTGCTTCCAGGCTTCGACCACCCGATGCACCTCGTCGTCGGAGACGAAGGCGCCATGCACGCGAATCGGCAAGCCGGTGCCGGGCGGCAGGTAGAGCATGTCGCCGTGACCGAGCAACTGCTCGGCGCCACCCTGGTCGAGGATGGTGCGCGAGTCGATCTTGCTGGACACCTGGAAGGCCATACGGGTCGGAATGTTCGCCTTGATCAGGCCGGTAATCACATCCACCGACGGCCGCTGGGTGGCGAGGATCAGGTGAATGCCGGCTGCCCGGGCTTTCTGCGCAATCCGGGCGATCAGCTCTTCGACCTTCTTGCCGACGATCATCATCATGTCGGCGAACTCGTCGACTATGACCACGATGGTCGGCAAGGGGTTCAACAGCGGCGCCTCGTCTTCCATGCTCTGGCGCTTGTAGAGCGGGTCAGGCAGGGGCGTGCCCGCCTCGATGGCGTCCTTGACCTTGCGATTGAAGCCGGCCAGGTTACGCACGCCCATCGCCGCCATCAGGCGGTAGCGCCGCTCCATCTCGGCCACGCTCCAGCGCAGGGCGTTGGCCGCCTCCTTCATGTCGGTGACCACCGGGCACAGCAGATGGGGAATGCCCTCGTAGATCGACAGTTCGAGCATCTTCGGGTCGATCATGATCAGCCGCGCGTCTTCCGGCTTGGACTTGAACAGGATTGACAGGATCATGGCGTTGACCCCGACCGACTTGCCCGAGCCGGTGGTACCGGCCACCAGCAGGTGCGGCATCTTCGCCAGGTCGGTGATCACCGGTTTGCCGCCAATATCGTGGCCCAGGGCCAGGGTCACCGGTGACTTGGCGTCATCGTACTCGCTGGACGACAGCACCTCGGAAAAGCGCACGATCTGCCGGTCTTCGTTGGGGATCTCGATACCCACGGTGGTCTTGCCGGGAATGACTTCCACTACCCGCACACTGATCACCGCCAGCGAGCGGGCCAGGTCCTTGGCCAGATTGGAGATGCGGCTGACCTTGACGCCGGCGGCCGGCTGGATCTCGAAACGGGTGATCACCGGCCCCGGGTGCACCGACTCGACGATGACCTCGACACCGAACTCCTTGAGCTTGATCTCCAGCAATCGCGACATGGCTTCCAGCGACTCAGGGGAAAACTGTTTCTGCTTCTTCTCCGCCACATCCAGGATGGAAATGGGTGGCAGCGAGCCCTCCACCGCGGCGTCGACGAACAGTGGCGCCTGCTTTTCCTTAAGCACGCGCTTGCTCGGCTCGGCGGGCTTCGGCTCGGCTGGCGGGGTAATGATCGGTGCCGGGCGCTTCTCCCGCTCGCTCATGTGCTTGCTCAGCGCGTCCTCGCGCTCGATCAAGCGCTCCTTTACCTTGGCCTGCTCGCGGCGGTCATGGACCACCGGGGCGGCAACCTCGCTGACCCGCTCATCAGCCTCGCGCAGCTTGGCGACCCGTTGCTTGCGCTCCTGCCGCGCGCTCCACCAGCGATTGACCAGGCCGTGGATCAGCTCGACCAAGTCCAGGGTGATCTTGCCGGTCAGGTCCATGACCTTGAACCAGGACAGGTCGGTGAACACGGTCAGGCCGAAGAGGAACAGTGCGATGAACATCAGGGTACTGCCCTGTACGTTCAAGACATTGACCGCCAGCTGGCCAAGGCTCTCGCCCAGTGCGCCGCCTGCCGAAGCGGGCATGCTGGCACCTGCATTGAAGTGGATATAGGCCAGGGCCGCGCCCGACAGCACCAGGAACACCAGGCCGATCAGCCGCCAGGAGAACAGCCAGCCGCTCCACTGCCAGGGTTGGTGGCGGGCACGAAAGACCTGCAGGGTCTTGACGCCCAGCAGCAGCGGAAACAGGTAGGCGAAGTAACCAAGCGCCATGAACAGGATGTCGGCGAACCAGGCGCCGGCGCGTCCGGCCGCATTCTGCACCTGCTCGACGTTGCTGGTGTGGGTCCAGCCCGGGTCGGCGGCGTCGTAGGTCAGCAGCGCCATCCACAGGTACAGGCACAGCGCGCCCAGAGCGATCAGCGCACCCTCCTTGAGCCGGTAAGGCAGTTGCTGGCGCCAGAGTGGCGCCTGAGCGGTAGAGCTAGAGTTCTTCAAACGCATCCATTCCTGCGTCGGCAACACGCCGATTCTTAGATTAACGGCGAAAGTAGCCTATTGTACGGGTTTGCCCGGGTGATGCCACGCCACCCAAGCAGTGACGCAAAACGCTGGGCTAGCCCCTGGAACGCTGGCTCCCGCTTCCCCCATGCTTCGGTGTAGCATAGCCAGCAACAACTTCCGTGCGGCTCAATTGGAGCATGCATTCTCTTTTGTGACAAAGGCTTATGAGGTGTTTTTATGAGCGAAGTCAAGCATTCGCGCTTGATCATTCTGGGTTCCGGACCGGCCGGATACAGCGCTGCGGTCTACGCCGCCCGCGCCAATCTCAAGCCCGTGGTCATCACCGGCATCCAGCCCGGCGGCCAGCTCACCACCACCACCGAAGTGGACAATTGGCCCGGTGATGTCGAAGGCCTGACCGGACCGGACCTGATGGTGCGCATGCAGAAACACGCCGAGCGCTTCGACACCGAGATCGTCTACGACCACATCCACACCGCGGAGTTGCAGCAGCGCCCCTTCACCCTCAAGGGCGACAGCGGCACCTATACTTGCGACGCCCTGATCATCGCCACCGGCGCCAGCGCCCAGTACCTCGGCCTGCCTTCGGAAGAGGCCTTCGCCGGCAAGGGCGTTTCGGCCTGCGCCACCTGTGACGGCTTCTTCTACCGCAACCAGGTCGTTGCCGTTGTAGGCGGCGGCAACACTGCCGTCGAAGAGGCACTGTACCTGTCCAATATCGCCAAGGAAGTCCACCTGATTCATCGCCGCGACAAGCTGCGTGCCGAGAAGATCCTGCAGGACAAGCTGTTCGACAAGGCGGAGAACGGCAACGTGGTCCTGCATTGGAAGCACACCCTTGACGAAGTGCTGGGCGATGCCAGCGGAGTCACCGGCGTGCGCCTGAAGGACACGGCCAGTGGCGCGAGCAAGGAGCTGGCCTTGGCCGGCGTATTCATCGCCATCGGCCACAAGCCCAACACCGAGCTATTCCAGGGACAGCTGGAAATGCGCGACGGCTACCTGCTGATCAAGGGCGGTAGCGAAGGCAATGCCACGGCGACCGCCATCGAAGGCGTGTTTGCCGCCGGCGATGTGGCCGACCACGTCTACCGCCAGGCCGTGACTTCGGCGGGCGCCGGCTGCATGGCGGCACTGGATGCCGAGAAGTTCCTCGACGACATCTGATCGCCCGAGAGCGGGCGCCTGGCGCCCGCCCTACCCTCTTGCGGCCCAATTCGATGCTGACCTGGCTACAACGCGACTCACTAAGCTTCCCCCCGCTCGAACGCGCCCTGCACGAGCCCAACGGACTCCTGGCCGCCGGCGGCGACCTCCGCGCCGAGCGCCTGATCCAGGCGTATCGCCACGGCTGCTTTCCCTGGTTCCAGGACGGCCAACCCATTCTCTGGTGGTCGCCGGACCCGCGCACCGTGCTACGCCCCCAGGAGCTGCATATCTCCCGCAGCCTGGCAAAGCTGCTGCGCCAAGGTCGCTACCGAGTGACCTTCGACCGGGCGTTCGCCGATGTCATCCAGGCCTGCGCCGCCCCCCGGCCTTATGCTGACGGCACCTGGATCACCTCCGACATGCAACGCGCCTATCTTGAGCTGCATCGGCGCGGCATCGCCCATTCGGTCGAGGTATGGCAGGAGGAGCGCCTGGTCGGCGGCCTCTACGGCCTGGCCATGGGCCAGCTGTTCTTCGGTGAATCCATGTTCAGCCGAGCCGACAACGCCTCCAAGGTCGGCTTCGCCACCCTGGCCAGACAACTGCAACGCTGGGAATTTGCCCTGATCGACTGCCAGATGCCTACCCAGCACCTGGAAAATTTCGGTGCCCGCTCGATCCCCCGCAGCGAGTTTGCCAGACTGCTTGCTGAGCATCTGGACCAGCCCAGCGGCGCCGACTGGCTCGCCTAGGCGAGCACGGCCGCCTGGCATACACTTACTCAAGGCTTACCCCGAGAGTCGACCATGACCGAGCTGGCCCGCTTAAAGTTCTATGCCACTCAGCCCCATCCATGCAGCTACCTGCCCGCAGAACAGGCCACAACCCTGTTCCTCGACCCCAGCCAGCCCATGGATTCGGAGGTCTACGCCGAGCTCTCGGAAATGGGTTTTCGCCGCAGCGGCGACCACCTCTACCGCCCCCATTGTCAGCACTGCAACGCCTGCGTTGCCGCCCGCATCCCCGCCAGCCTATTTCATCCCAATCGCCAGCAGCGGCGAATTTTCAAGCGCAACCAGGACATCCAGGTTCGCCCGGTTCGCCCGGCATTCTGCGAGGAGTATTACGCCCTTTACGTGCGCTATATCGAGCAGCGCCACGCCGACGGCGACATGTACCCGCCCAGCCGCGAGCAGTTCTCCACCTTCCTGGTTCGCGACCTGCCGTTTTCCCGCTTCTACGAATTTCGCCTCGACGGTCGATTGCTGGCGATCGCCGTCACCGACGTACTGCCCAACGGCCTTTCCGCGGTCTATACCTTCTACGAGCCGAGCGAAGAGCGGCGCAGCCTCGGCCGCTTCGCCATTCTCTGGCAGATCACCGAGGCCGCACGCCTCGGCCTGCACGCCGTCTACCTTGGCTACTGGATAAAGAACTGCCGCAAGATGAACTACAAGACGCAGTACCGCCCGATCGAGCTGTTCGTCAATCAGCGCTGGATAACGCTTAGCTGAAGACCTTGGCGGAACCCCCTGTTTTCGGGCACAATGCACGCCGCTTTTGCCTGGGGCCAGTTGCGCCGGGCCATTCTTTGGATACCGAGGGCTTTACTGCATGTCGAAAGAAGACAGCTTCGAAATGGAAGGCACTGTCGTCGACACCCTGCCCAACACCATGTTCCGTGTGGAGTTGGAAAATGGGCACGTCGTTACCGCGCACATCTCCGGAAAGATGCGCAAGAATTACATCCGCATTCTGACTGGCGACAAGGTTCGCGTAGAGCTGACACCTTATGACTTGAGCAAGGGTCGCATCACCTACCGCGCCCGCTAAACCAAGCACCAGTGAAAACGCCCGGCATTACCGGGCGTTTTTTGTTGCGACTCCACCTCAGGCCATCTCGGCCGTGGTCTCGAAGCTGAAGGTCAACTCACCTTCGGCGAGCTCGACGTGCACTACGCCGCCATGCTCGGCCAACTCCCCAAACAGGATCTCCTCCGCCAACGGACGCTTGATCTTGTCCTGGATCAGCCGCGCCATCGGTCGAGCCCCCATCTGCACATCGTAGCCCTGCTCTGCCAGCCAGTCGCGCGCCTCGTCACTGACCTCGAGCATGACTCGCTTGTCCTCAAGCTGCGCCTGCAGCTCGGTGAGGAACTTGTCGACAATGCTCTTGATCACCTCATGACTCAGACGACCGAACTGGATGATGGTGTCCAGGCGATTGCGGAACTCAGGCGTGAAGCTCTTCTTGATCACTTCCATCGCATCCGATGAGTGATCCTGATGGGTAAAGCCTATCGAGGCCCGAGCAGCAGTCTCCGCCCCGGCGTTGGTGGTCATGATCAGGATGACATTGCGGAAGTCGGCCTTGCGCCCGTTGTTGTCGGTCAGGGTACCGTGGTCCATCACCTGCAGCAGCAGGTTGAAGACCTCCGGGTGCGCCTTTTCGATCTCGTCGAGCAGCAGCACGCAGTGCGGCATCTTGGAGATCGCCTCGGTCAGCAGACCGCCCTGATCGAATCCGACATAACCCGGCGGCGCACCGATCAAGCGCGAAACCGTGTGCCGCTCCATGTACTCGGACATGTCGAAACGCACCAACTCGATGCCCAAAGCCTTGGCCAATTGGCGCGCCGCCTCGGTCTTGCCGACACCAGTCGGGCCGGCGAACAGGAACGAGCCGACCGGCTTGTCCGGCGCCTTGAGGCCCGCGCGCGACAGCTTGATCGCGGTGGAAAGCGAGTCGATTGCCGCATCCTGGCCGAACACGGTGAGTTTCAGATCACGCTCCAGATTGCGCAACAGCTCCTTGTCCGAGCTACTGACATGCTTGGGCGGAATCCGCGCGATCTTGGCGACGATATCCTCGACCTGAGCCACATCGATACGTTTCACGCGTTTATCTTCAGGCTGCAGCCGCTGATAGGCGCCCGCCTCGTCAATTACGTCGATAGCCTTGTCGGGCATGTGCCGATCATTGATGTAACGAGCAGCCAATTCAGCCGCGGCGCGCAACGCCTCATCGCTGTACTCAATGCTGTGATGCTGCTCGAACTTCGCCTTCAGACCACGCAGGATGCCAACGGTGTCCTCGACCGACGGCTCGACCACGTCAACCTTCTGGAAGCGCCGCGCCAAAGCGCGATCCTTCTCGAAAATTCCGCGAAATTCCTGGAATGTAGTCGAGCCTATGCAGCGGATTTCGCCCGAGGACAGCACGGGCTTGAGCAGATTGGACGCGTCCATCACACCGCCGGACGCCGCGCCGGCACCGATGATCGTGTGGATCTCATCGACGAACAGGATGGCATGGGGACGCCGGCGCAACTCATTGAGCAGCGCCTTGAAGCGCTTCTCGAAATCGCCCCGGTACTTGGTACCGGCGAGCAGCGCCCCCAGATCCAGCGAGTAGACCACGCTATCGGCCAACAGGTCGGGGACCTGCTCGTCGACGATGCGCTTGGCCAGACCCTCGGCGATGGCGGTCTTGCCCACGCCGGCCTCGCCGACCAGCAGCGGATTGTTCTTACGCCGGCGCGCGAGAATCTGCGCCACGCGCTCGACCTCGAGTTCGCGACCGACCAAGGGATCGATGCGCCCCAGGCGCGCCAGTTCATTCAAGTTGCTGGCGTAGGCATCCAAAGGATTGCTGGAGGTGGAAGACTCACCTCCCTCTTCATCCTGCAACTCCTGCTCGGACTCCGAATGCCCTCCATGCCCCGGCACCTTGGAAATACCATGGGCGATGAAGTTGACCACATCGATCCGCGCAACGCTCTGCTGCTTGAGCAGAAACACCGCCTGGCTTTCCTGCTCGCTGAAGATGGCCACCAGCACGTTGGCCCCGGTGACTTCGCGCTTCCCAGAACTTTGCACATGAAACACGGCGCGCTGCAGAACGCGCTGAAAGCCCAGGGTAGGCTGTGTCTCGCGCTCCTCATCATGCTGCGGGATCAGCGGCGTGGTGGAGTCAATGAACTCCAGCAGGTCATGCCGCAACTTGTCCAGGTTGGCGCCACAGGCGCGCAACACGCTGGCCGCTGCTTCATTGTCCAATAGTGCCAGCAGGAGGTGCTCAACCGTCATAAATTCATGACGCTTGGTGCGAGCCTCTTTGAAGGCCAGATTGAGGGTGACTTCGAGCTCTCGATTTAACATAGCTTCACCTCATGCCCAAGCGGCCGGCGTTAACCGTCCTTCTCGATCTCACAGAGTAATGGATGCTGGCTTTCTCTTGCGTATTGGTTGACCTGCATAGCCTTGGTTTCGGCTATATCCCGGGTGAACACCCCACATACGGCCCGCCCCTCTGTGTGGACGGTAAGCATGATCTTGGTCGCCAGCTCCCGGTTCAGATTGAAGAACACTTCGAGCACCTCGACCACGAAGTCCATGGGTGTGTAGTCATCATTGAATAAGACCACCTTATACAGCGGTGGTGCCTGCAACGCCGGTTTGGATTCCTGCACGGCAAGGCCGGTGGAGTCGTCCTCGTGCGTTTCAGGGCGGTCCTGATTGAATGTTAGTCGAATCTGGCTACTTGCATGCATGCTGAAAATTAGCTTCGGGGTTGGGCGAATACGGATGCTAGAAGGAGTTTGAACGGCTTCGCAGCTGGTTGCAGCATTGCCTTGACTATCGGCAAAACGGTGTTACAAACAATGAATACCCACTACGGGTAGAGGGATTCCGCACCTTCGCCCAACCCGGTCGTTTCTTGCGCGGAATCGAAGTGGATGATACTCCAGTGATGGAGTCCTTTGCAGAGGGATATGAGCATGCTTAGCGGTAAGGTCAAGTGGTTCAACAACGCCAAAGGCTATGGGTTCATCCTCGCCGACGGCCGAGATGAGGACCTGTTCGCCCACTACTCGGCTATTCAGATGGATGGTTACAAAACGCTCAAGGCCGGCCAGCCGGTCAACTTTGACATTATCCAAGGCCCCAAAGGGCTCCACGCCGTGAACATCCGCGCAGCTTCGGCCAGCGCCGAAACGCCCGCTGCCATCACCCAACCGCAGGGCACGACGATCGAAGCCTGAGAACAGGACTGCCACCCACCCATGAAAAAAGGCCGGTCAATCGACCGGCCTTCTTTTTCATGCTCTCAACCCGCTCACATGTGCGCGATCATCGCGTCGCCGAACTGCGAGCAGGACATGAGGGTCGCGCCCTCCATCAAACGCTCGAAGTCATAGGTCACCGTCTTCGCCGCGATGGCGCCGTTTGTCCCCTTGATGATCAGATCCGCCGCCTCGGTCCAGCCCATGTGGCGCAGCATCATCTCGGCAGAAAGGATCACCGAACCCGGGTTGACCTTGTCCTGACCAGCGTACTTCGGCGCGGTGCCGTGGGTAGCTTCGAACATGGCGATGGTATCCGACAGGTTGGCGCCGGGCGCAATGCCAATACCGCCCACTTCGGCGGCCAGTGCGTCGGACAGGTAGTCGCCATTGAGGTTCAGGGTAGCGATCACGTCGTACTCGGCCGGACGCAGCAGGATCTGCTGCAGCATGGCATCGGCGATGGCGTCCTTGACCACGATCTTCTTGCCGGTCTTCGGGTTGCTGAACTGCATCCACGGGCCGCCATCGAGCAGCTCCGCGCCGAACTCATCGCGCGCCACTTCGTAGCCCCACTCCTTGAAGGCACCTTCGGTGAACTTCATGATGTTGCCTTTATGAACGAAGGTCACGGAGCTGCGATCATTGTCGACTGCGTACTGCAGCGCCTTGCGCACCAGGCGCTTGGTGCCCTCCAGGGAGACCGGTTTGATGCCGATGCCGCAGTTCTCGGTGAAGCGGATTTTCGTGACACCCATTTCCTCGGTCAGGAACTTGATGACCTTCTCGGCTTCGGGCGATCCGGCCTTCCACTCCACGCCGGCATAAATGTCCTCGGAGTTCTCGCGGAAGATCACCATGTCCACGTCACCGGGCTTCTTCACCGGGCTTGGGACTCCCTCGAACCAGCGTACCGGGCGCTGGCAGACATACAGGTCGAGCTCTTGGCGCAGGGCCACGTTCAGCGAGCGGATACCGCCACCGACGGGGGTGGTCAGCGGCCCCTTGATGGACACCACATAGTCGCGGACGGCTTCTAGGGTCTCTTTCGGCAGCCAGGTGTCCTGGTCGTAGACCTGAGTGGCCTTCTCACCGGCATAGACCTCCATCCAGGAAATCTTGCGCTGGCCGCCGTAGGCCTTCTCCACGGCCGCATCGACGACCTTGATCATCACCGGGCTGATGTCGACACCAATGCCATCACCCTCGATGAACGGGATGATCGGGTTGTTCGGCACGTTGAGCGACATGTCGGCATTGACGGTGATTTTGTCACCGGTTACTGGCACCTGGATCTTTTGGTATCCCATGCTGGACTCCGTCTTGTGGTTAAACAGCGGTCAACGACCGAGAGTAGCGCACTTGAATCGACCGAAACCATATGTTCGTTGGTCTCATGCACAAGAGCGTTCTGCGTCACTAGGCCGCAGTGATATACTGCGCGAATGACTACTAGGTCATCAGAGCCGGCTTGACTTGAACGAGATGAGCCGCTCTTGGAACCGACGCATTGCCACCGCGATTCGCCGGCTCGAATTGCTCGACACTCTACTGGTGCATCCATCATCACTGCGGCGAGTTCTCGACTCCTGGTCCAAACGGAGGACCCTGGCGCCTACCCGCGCACGTCGAGATTCTGTGTACGCTCAGCAAAGAAGAGAGTTAACTCTAATATGTCCACCCGTTCGAAGATTATCTATACCTTCACCGACGAAGCTCCAGCGCTCGCCACCTATTCGCTCCTACCCATTGTAGAAGCCTTCGCCGCATCCGCTGACATAGCCGTCGAAACACGCGACATCTCTCTTGCAGGGCGTATTCTTGCGAGCTTTGCCGACCAGCTGGGTGCCGACAAGCAGGTCAGCGACGACCTCGCCGAGCTGGCCGTTCTGGCCACCACGCCGGACGCCAACATCATCAAGCTGCCGAACATCAGCGCCTCGGTGCCCCAGCTCAAGGCCGCGATCGCCGAGCTGCAGGCCCAGGGCTACAACATCCCCAATTACCCGGAAGACCCGCAGACCGATGCCGAGAAAGACGCCCGCGCCCGCTATGCCAAGGTGCTCGGCAGCGCGGTGAACCCGGTCCTGCGCGAGGGCAACTCCGACCGTCGCGCACCGGCGGCCGTCAAGGCCTACGCCCGCAAGCATCCGCACTCCATGGGCAAATGGAGCATGGCCTCGCAGTCCCACGCCGATTACATGCGCGGCGGCGACTTCTTCTCCAGCGAACAGTCCATCACCATGGACAAGGCCGGCGACGTGCGCATCGAGTTCGTCAGCAAGGACGGCAAGGTCGAGGTGAAGAAGCAGCTCGCCCTGCAGGAAGGCGAAGTGTTCGACAGCATGTTCATGAGCTGCCGCAAGCTGCGCGACTTCTTCGAGAAGACCCTGCAGGACTGCAAGGAAACCGGCGTCATGTGGTCGCTGCACGTCAAGGCGACCATGATGAAGGTCTCCCACCCGATCGTCTTCGGCCACGCCGTCAGCGTCTACTACAAGGAAGCCTTCGATAAGTACGGCGAGCTGTTCAAAGAGCTGGGCGTGAACCCGAACAACGGCATCAGCAGCGTCTACGACAAGATCAAGGTGCTGCCGGCCTCGCAGCAGGAAGAAATCCTCCACGACGTTCACGCCTGCTACAGCGGCCGCCCGGAAATGGCCATGGTCGACTCGGTCAAGGGCATCACCAACCTGCACATCCCCAGCGACGTGATCGTCGACGCCTCCATGCCGGCGATGATCCGCAGCTCCGGGCAGATGTGGGGCAAGGACGGCAAACTGAAGGACACCAAAGCCGTCATGCCGGAAAGCACCTATGCGCGCATCTACCAGGAGATGATCAACTTCTGCAAGACCAATGGCGCCTTCGATCCGACCACCATGGGCTCGGTACCGAACGTCGGCCTGATGGCGCAGAAGGCCGAAGAGTACGGCTCCCACGACAAGACCTTCGAGATGACTGCCGACGGCACCATGCGCGTGGTCCTGGCGGACGGCACCGTGCTGATGCAGCACGAAGTCGAAGCCGGTGACATCTGGCGCGCCTGCCAGACCAAGGACGCGCCGATCCGCGACTGGGTCAAGCTGGCCGTGACCCGCGCCCGTCAGTCCGACACCCCGGCGATCTTCTGGCTGGACCCGGAGCGCGCCCACGACCGCGAACTGCAGAAGAAGGTCGAAAGCTATCTGCAGGACCATGACCTGAGCGGCCTGGATATCCGCATGATGGGCTACAACGAAGCCATCCGCGTGAGCATGGAGCGCATGATCCGCGGCCAGGACACCATCTCGGTGACCGGCAACGTGCTGCGCGACTACCTCACCGACCTGTTCCCGATCATGGAGCTCGGCACCTCCGCCAAGATGCTCTCCATCGTCCCGCTAATGGCTGGCGGCGGCATGTACGAGACCGGCGCCGGCGGTTCTGCGCCGAAGCATGTGCAGCAGCTGATCGAAGAGAACCACCTGCGCTGGGACTCCCTGGGCGAGTTCCTGGCCCTGGCGGTTTCCCTGGAAGAGACCGGCATCAAGACCGACAACCCGAAGGCCAAGCTGCTGGGCAAGACCCTCGATGCGGCCACCGGCAAGTTGCTCGACAACAACAAGTCGCCATCGCGCAAGACCGGTGAACTGGACAACCGCGGCAGCCACTTCTACCTGGCGCTGTACTGGGCTCAGGAACTGGCCGCGCAGAGCGAAGACCCCGAGCTGCAGGCGCGGTTCGCGCCGCTGGCCAAGGCCCTGACCGACAACGAGGAAACCATCGTCGCCGAGCTGGCCGCCGTCCAGGGCCAGCCGGTCGACATCGCCGGCTACTACCGCGCCAACCCGGAACTGACCAGCAAGGTCATGCGTCCGAGCGCCACCTTCAACGCTGCCCTTGCAGCGCTGGCGTAAGGCGTAGCACCCGCCCCACGGAAACCCCGGCCAAGTGCCGGGGTTTCTGCTTTTCACCCAGGCAAAACCGCGAGTCGCGCCTGCTATGATCGCCCCCTCCTCACGAGACACCCGCTATGGACTGGAACCCACACATCACAGTTGCCACCATCGTCGAAGATCGCGGTCGCTTCCTTCTGGTAGAAGAAGCCAAAGGCGGGGGCCTGGTGCTCAATCAGCCCGCCGGCCATCTCGAAGCCAACGAAACCCTGCGCCAGGCCGCCGTGCGCGAGACCCTCGAGGAGACCGGCTGGGACGTCGAGCTCACCGGCGTCGTGGGCATCTACCTGTATACCGCTCCGAGCAACGGGGTGACCTATCAGCGCGTCTGCTTCGCCGCCAAGGCCCTGCGCCACGACCCACAACGCCCGCTCGACAGCGGGATAGTCGGCGCCCCCTGGCTGAGCCGCGCCGAGTTGGCCGCCCAGCCCGAACGCTGGCGCAGCGAACTGGTGCTGCGCTGCATCGACGACTACCTCGCCGGTCCGCTGCACGCACTGGACGTAGTCCGCGACTGAACGTCGGCTTCGCCTTGCCATGGCCGGCCTGTTAGAATTTCGTCCTTTTGCAGACCCACTCCGAATTCCTATGCACGATCCAGCCCGTCCATCCCCAGAAAAGCCACGCGTCATAGTCGGCATGTCCGGCGGCGTCGACTCGTCCGTTTCCGCTCTGCTGCTGCTGGAACAGGGCTATCAGGTCGAAGGCCTGTTCATGAAGAACTGGGACGAGGACGACGGCACCGAGTACTGCACGGCCATGGACGACCTGGCCGACGCCCAGGCCGTCTGCGACAAGATCGGCATCAAGCTGCACACCGCCAACTTCGCCGCGGAGTACTGGGACAACGTGTTCGAGCACTTCCTCGCCGAGTACAAGGCGGGCCGCACGCCGAACCCGGACATCCTGTGCAACCGCGAGATCAAGTTCAAAGCCTTCCTCGACTACGCCCTGGCCCTGGGCGCCGACCTGATCGCCACCGGTCACTACGTGCGCCGCCGGGATATCGACGGCCGTACCGAGCTACTCAAGGGGTTGGACCCGAACAAGGATCAGAGCTACTTCCTGCATGCCGTCGGCGGTGAGCAGATCGCCAGGACCCTGTTCCCGGTCGGCGAGCTGGAAAAGCCCCAGGTACGCGCCATCGCCGAGAAGTATCAGCTGGCCACCGCGAAGAAGAAGGACTCCACCGGCATCTGCTTCATCGGCGAACGGCGTTTCAGCGACTTCCTCAAGCAGTACCTACCGGCCCAGCCGGGGAATATCGAGACCACCACCGGCGAGATCATCGGCCGCCACCACGGCCTGATGTATCACACCATCGGTCAACGCCAGGGCCTGGGCATCGGCGGCTTGAAGGACGCCGGCGACGAGCCCTGGTACGTGTTGCGCAAGGATCTGACGCGCAACGTGCTGGTGGTCGGCCAGGGCAATGCGCACCCCTGGCTGTTCTCCCGCGCGCTGCTGGCCTCGGAGATCTATTGGGTCAACCCGATCGACCTGCACAGCCCGCGCCAGCTCACCGCCAAGGTGCGCTACCGGCAAGCCGACCAGCGCTGCACCCTGGAGAAGACCGCCGACGGCTATCGTGCACTGTTCGACGAGCCACAACGCGCGGTGACGCCCGGGCAGTCGGTGGTGTTCTACGATGGCGAGGTCTGCCTCGGCGGCGGCGTGATCGAAACGGCCGAGCCCTGGAGCCCTGAGGAAGTGCAAGCATGACCCCGACGCAGGAGCAGCTGGTCGCCCTGGGCGCCGTATTCGAATCCGCCGTGCTGGTCGACAAACTGGCCAGGACCGGCCAGATCGGCGAGCCGGCCCTGGCCTGCATGCTCGGCAGCCTGCTGGCGCGCAACCCGCAGAGCACCCTGGATGTCTATGGCGGCGATGACCTGGGCCTGCGCGATGGTTATCGCGCCCTGGTCGGCGCCCTCGAGCGCGACCCGAGCAGCCTGCAACGCGACCCGCTGCGTTACGCCCTGGCCCTGCTCGGCCTGGAGCGCAAACTGGACAAGCGCGACGACCTGCTGCAGATCATGGGCAGCCGCCTGGACCAGATCCAGCAGCAGACCGAGCATTTCGGCGTGGTACACGACAACGTGATCGCCTCCTGCGGAAGCCTGTACCAGGACACCATCAGCACCTTCCGCCAACGTATCCAGGTGCAGGGCGACATGCGCCACCTGCAGCAACCAAGCAATGCCGCGAAGATCCGCGCCCTGCTGCTGGCCGGCATCCGCGCGGCGCGGCTGTGGCGTCAACTCGGCGGCCATCGCTGGCAGCTGCTATTCAGCCGCGGCAAACTGCTCAAGGAACTCTACCCGCTGCTGCGTGGCTGACCGATGCAGACGCGCCTGGTCCGCCCCGTTCAAGGCGCCGCGCTGCTGGCCTGCTCGGCGCTGCTGTTCTCCCTGATGGGCGTGGGCATTCGCGAGGTTTCCACCAGCGTCAACAACGAGTCGGTGGTGTTCTTCCGCAACCTGGTCGGCGTGCTGTTCTTCCTGCCGCTGATCCTGCTCAAGGGCTGGCGCCCGCTGCAAACCGCGCGCATCCGCTCGCACCTGTGGCGCTCCGGCTACGGCCTGGCGGCGATGTATTGCTTCTTCTACGCCATCGCCCACCTGCCCCTGGCCGACGCCATGCTGTTCACCTACTCGGCGCCGCTGTTCACCCCGCTGATCGCCTGGTGGTGGCTGAAGGAGCCGGTGACCCGACGCATGCTGCTCACCAGTGGCGTCGGCCTGTGCGGCGTGCTGCTGGTCGCCAAGCCCTCCGCCGCCCTGCTCGACGCCCAGGCGCTGATCGGCCTGGCGGCAAGCATCCTGGCGGCGTTCGCCTTCGTCTCGATTCGCGAGATGAGCGACACCGAGCCGGCCTTTCGCATCGTCTTCTATTTCGCCCTGTTCGCCACCCTGGCCTCGGCCATTCCCCTGACCTGGGCCTGGCAGCCCCTGAGCGAGCGACAGCTCGGCTCGCTGCTGGCCATCGGCCTGCTCGCCACCGTCAGCCAGATCATCATGTCCAAGGCCTACGGCCTGGCGCCACCGGGGCTGATCGGCCCATTCGCCTACCTGGCCATCGTCTTCGCCGGGCTGCTGGCCTGGCTGCGCTGGGGCGAAACGCCGGACCCCAGCTCGCTGCTGGGCGCCGCGTTGATCTTCGCCGCCAGCCTGCTATCGATCCGCCGACCAGGCCGCTGAACGGCGTCACGCCGATCGCGGCCCGGCCCGCGATTTCATGTATGATATGCGCCCTTTTCAACGCCCGACTGTCCGAGAACGCCTCCCATGCAGCTTTCTTCGCTCACCGCGGTTTCCCCCGTCGATGGCCGCTACGCCGGCAAAACCAGCGCCCTGCGCCCCATTTTCAGCGAATACGGTCTGATCCGCTTCCGCGTCCTGGTCGAAGTCCGCTGGCTGCAGCGCCTGGCCGCCCATGAGGGCATCGGCGAAGTGGCGCCCTTCTCCGCCGAAGCCCAGGCAATCCTCAACGAACTCGCGGAGAACTTCGCCCTCGAGCACGCCGAGCGGGTGAAAGAGATCGAGCGCACCACCAATCACGACGTCAAGGCCGTGGAATACCTGCTCAAGGAACAGGCCGCCAAGCTGCCGGAACTGGAGAAGGTCAGCGAGTTCATCCACTTCGCCTGCACCAGCGAGGACATCAACAACCTGTCCCACGCCCTGATGCTGCGCGAGGGCCGCGACAGCGTGCTGCTGCCGCTGATGCGCCAGACCGCCGAGGCGATTCGCGAGCTGGCGGTGAAGTTCGCCGACGTGCCGATGCTGTCGCGCACCCATGGCCAGCCGGCCTCGCCGACCACCCTCGGCAAGGAACTGGCCAACGTGGTCTACCGCCTGGAGCGGCAGATCGCCCAGGTTGCCGCCGTGCCGCTGCTGGGCAAGATCAATGGCGCCGTGGGCAACTACAACGCCCACCTCTCGGCCTACCCGCAGGTCGACTGGGAAGCCAACGCCCGCGAGTTCATCGAAGGCGATCTGGGCCTGCAGTGGAACCCCTACACCACCCAGATCGAGCCGCACGACTACATCGCCGAGCTGTTCGACGCCATTGCCCGTTTCAACACCATCCTCATCGACTTCGATCGCGACGTCTGGGGCTATATCTCCCTCGGCTACTTCAAGCAGAAGACCATCGCCGGCGAGATCGGCTCCTCGACCATGCCGCACAAGGTCAATCCGATCGACTTCGAGAACTCCGAAGGCAACCTGGGCATCGCCAACGCGCTGTTCCAGCACCTGGCCAGCAAGCTGCCGATCTCGCGCTGGCAGCGCGACCTGACCGACTCCACGGTGCTGCGCAACCTCGGTGTGGGCTTCGCCCACAGCGTCATCGCCTACGAGGCAAGCCTCAAGGGAATCAGCAAGTTGGAGCTCAATGCTCAACGCATTGCTGAAGATCTGGATGCCTGTTGGGAAGTGCTCGCTGAGCCGATCCAGACCGTGATGCGCCGCTACGCCATCGAGAACCCCTACGAGAAGCTCAAGGAGCTGACGCGCGGCAAGGGCATCAGCCCCGAGGCCCTGCTGAGCTTCATCGATGGCCTGGACATGCCGGCTGCGGCCAAGGCCGAGCTCAAGCAGCTGACCCCGGCCAACTACATCGGTAATGCGGTGGCCCAGGCCAAGCGCATCTAAACGGCGACAGCCCATCGGACGCCCGGCTGTGCCGGGCGTTTTTATTTATGGGTATTTATTACTTTCAAGGGCTTACCGATGAATCCTGATACTCCGCTGCAACTGCTGGGTGGCCTCACGGCCCGCGAATTTCTGCGCGACTACTGGCAGAAGAAACCCCTGCTGGTGCGCCAGGCCATTCCCGACTTCGAAAGCCCGATCTCGCCCGACGAGCTGGCCGGGCTGGCCCTTGAAGAAGAAGTCGAGTCGCGCCTGGTCATCGAACACGGCGAGCGCCCCTGGGAGCTGCGTCGAGGCCCCTTCGCCGAAGATGCCTTCGCCACCCTGCCCGAGCGCGACTGGACCCTGCTGGTGCAGGCCGTCGACCAGTTCGTCCCGGAAGTTGCCGAGCTGCTCGAGCAGTTCAAGTTCCTGCCCAAGTGGCGCATCGACGACGTTATGATCAGCTTCGCCGCGCCCGGCGGCGGCGTCGGTCCGCACTTCGACAACTACGACGTGTTCCTGCTGCAGGGCCACGGCAAGCGGCGCTGGCAGGTCGGCCAACAGTGCAACTCCGACAGCCCGTTGCTGGCCCACGCCGACCTGAAGATCCTGGCCGAATTCGAAAAAACTGAAGAATGGGTGCTGGAGCCCGGCGACATGCTCTACCTGCCACCGCTCCTGGCCCACTGTGGTACCGCTGAGGATGACTGTATGACGTATTCCGTAGGCTTCCGCGCGCCGAGCGCCGCCGAAGTGCTGACCCATTTCACCGACTTCCTGGGCCAGTTCCTGCCCGAGGAAGAGCGCTACAGCGATGCCGGCGCCGAGCCGGCCAGCGACCCGCACCAGATCCAGCGCGACGCCCTCGATCGCCTGAAGGCCCTGCTCAACGAGCACATGGGCGACGAACGCCTGCTGATGACCTGGTTCGGCCAGTTCATGACCGAGCCGCGCTACCCGGAACTGGTCAACGGCCTGGAGATCGACGAGCAGGCCTTCCTCGGCAGCCTGGAGGACGGCGCCGTGCTGATCCGCAACCCTAGCGCCCGCCTGGCCTGGTCCGAGGTCGGCGAAGACCTGGTGCTGTTCGCCAGCGGTCAGAGCCGCCTGCTCTCGGCGAACCTGCGTGAGCTGCTCAAGCTGGTCTGTTCGGCCGACGCGTTACATATCGACAATCTTGGCCAATGGCTGGCCGACGACGAGGGGCGTAATCTGCTCTGGGAACTGGTCAAGCAAGGAAGTCTGGAGTTTGCCGATGAATGAGATCCACGTCCGCCTGGCCGATTGGCAGAAGGACAACGCCGAGCTGCGGCGCATTCGTGAAACCGTGTTCATCGCCGAGCAGGCGGTGCCGCCGGAGCTGGAATGGGATGCCGAAGACGCCGAGGCCATGCACTTCCTCGCCTATGAGGGCGACTATCCGATCGGCACCGCGCGCCTGCTGCCCGACGGCCATATCGGCCGGGTGTCGGTGCTCAAGGACTGGCGCGGCCTGAAAGTCGGCGATGCGCTGATTCGCGCGGTGATTGCCGAGGCGGAAAAACGTGGCCTGCGCCAACAAATGCTCAGCGCCCAGGTGCACGCCACCGCCTTCTATGAAAGGCTAGGCTTTGCCATAGTCAGCGGCGAGTACCTGGACGCCGGCATTCCCCACGTGGACATGGTGCGCCAAAGCCCAACCCCCTGAGGTTCCGATGAGCGACGAGAACGCCCCGCCAGACCGGATCGACAGCGACGAGCAGCACGCGCTTGCCGCTATCGAATTCGAGTCGCCGGGGCGCTTCGCCGTGCATAACCCCGAACAACCGGCAGCAGATGCCCAGCGCTGCGAACCGGCGCCGTTCAAGCTCGGCGAACACTTGCCGCTGGAGCGCTTCACCCTGCCGGAACAGGCCCGCGCCCACGCCCTGGCGCTGCTGCAACAGGCCCGGCGCAACCTGTGCATCTTCAGCGACGACCTCGAACCCTGGCTGTATCACCACAGCAGCGTGCAGGACGCCTGCACGGCCTTTCTCCTGGCCAACCCGAAGAACCGTCTGCGCATTCTGCTCAGGGACGCCACGCGAGCGGCCAAGCAGGGGCATCGTCTGCTCACGCTGTCGCGGCGCCTGTCGAGCAACCTGCACATCCGCAAGCTGCACCCGGATTACCCGGCCGAAGAGCTCGCCTTCCTCCTGGCCGACGACTGCGGCCTGCTGCTGCGCCCGGAACTGGAGCAGTTTTCCGGCTATGTCCTGTATCAGGACCCGGCGCGCGTGCGCCTGCGCCAGGCGCAGTTCGATCAGGCCTGGGAGACCAGCGTCACCGACCCGGATCTACGGAGTTTCCTGCTATGAACCTGCGCACGCTGATCGCCGGCCTGCTGCTCGCCGCCAGTGCCGCGGCGAACGCCGCCACCGAAGTCATTGCCCTTAACTACCGCAGCGCCGACGAGGTCCTGCCGGTGGTGCAGTCGGTGCTGGGCCAGGATGGCCGCGTCAGCCCCTATGGCAACCAACTGGTGGTCAACGCCTCGGCGGAGAAGATCAAGGAGATCCGACAGCTGCTCGAGCAACTAGACACCCGTCCACGCCGCCTGCTGATCAGCGTCGACAGCAACGAATCGAGCCAGCAGACCGATCGCGGCTACCGCGCCGATGGCACCATCAGCGCCGGAGGCGCAGAGCTGGTGATCGGCGAAGGCGAGATCAACGGCCGCGATCAGGTACGCATCATCCGCCGCAGCACCGACAGTCGCGGCGGCGGTACCCAGCAGGTGCAGGCTACTGAAGGCTATCCGGCGCTGATCCAGGTCGGCCAGAGCGTGCCCCTCACCACCACCAGCCGTAGTTACTACGGGCAGGAGTACAGCAACACCCAGTACCGCGATGTGACCCGCGGTTTCTATGTCACCGCCAGCCTGAGCGGTGAAATGGTGCATATCAGCATCAGCAGCAACCGCGATCGACTGAGTCCCGGCCAGCCTGGGGTCATCGACCTGCAGAGCGCCGATACCCGGGTCAGCGGGCGGCTCGGTGAGTGGATCAGCATCGGCGCGGTCAACGAGCAGACCCGGGCCGAGCATGGCGATTTTCTCCAGCAGCGCTCGACCCAGGGTCGCGAAAATCTGACCCTGCGGGTAAAGGTCGAAGTGGTCGAATGAATCCCCTTAAACATGACCGAACGGTCGCCCCGAGAATATGTAGTAGCGAAAAAAAAGCACTACAAAACGTTTGACGAACCCTTTCCTCGAAGGCATGATGGCCTCGCTCCCGCTAATCAGGGGCCCTAGAAAGGGCCTCCGGATCGCTCTCCAGACTTACCGTCCGAGACGATGCGTGTTGTAAAGCCCACAAGGCAGTTCGACGAGATTGCGACTGGAACGAAGTTGTCCTGAGGGACGGGGAAGCGTTTAAAGCATCAACCTGCCAGACAGTCACAGTCAATCTGCCCAACGGCATCCACGAGCCGGCAAGCAGTCGAGTCGATTGTCAGCGCCCGGTGCAGCTCGTCACCCCCTCCTCCCGGTTTCAACGCCGTCCTGGTCAATTTTTCGCCGCATTGCAGTGAGCCCCACAGCCATAGCCTTAGCTTTGCAGGTTCTGAGTGGGAAAGCCGGTGCTCAACCAAACACATACATTGAAGGATTGACCATGTCCGCATATCAAAACGACATCAAGGCAGTCGCTGCGCTGAAAGAAACGTTCGGCAGCACCTGGAGCGCGATCAACCCGGAATCCGTGGCTCGTATGCGCGCTCAGAACCGCTTCAAGACTGGTTTGGATATCGCCAAGTACACTGCCGCCATCATGCGCAAGGACATGGCCGAGTACGACGCCGACTCTTCCGTCTACACCCAGTCCCTGGGTTGCTGGCACGGCTTCATCGGTCAGCAGAAGCTGATCTCGATCAAGAAGCATCTGAAGACCACCAACAAGCGCTACCTCTACCTGTCGGGCTGGATGGTCGCCGCCCTGCGCTCCGACTTCGGCCCGCTGCCGGACCAGTCGATGCATGAGAAGACCGCCGTTTCCGGTCTGATCGAAGAGCTGTACACCTTCCTGCGTCAGGCCGACGCCCGCGAGCTGGACCTGCTGTTCAGCGCCCTGGATGATGCCCGCGAAGCCGGCGACAGCGCCAAGGCCGCCGAAATCCAGAACCAGATCGACAACTACGAGACCCACGTGGTCCCGATCATCGCCGACATCGACGCCGGTTTCGGTAACCCGGAGGCCACCTACCTGCTGGCCAAGAAGATGATCGAAGCCGGTGCCTGCTGCATCCAGATCGAAAACCAGGTGTCCGACGAGAAGCAGTGCGGCCACCAGGACGGCAAGGTGACCGTGCCTCACGAGGACTTCCTCGCCAAGATCAACGCAGTTCGCTACGCCTTCCTCGAGCTGGGCGTGGATGACGGCGTGATCGTTGCCCGTACCGACTCCCTGGGTGCCGGCCTGACCAAGCAGATTGCCGTGACCAAGCAGCCGGGCGACCTGGGCGACCAGTACAACTCCTTCCTCGACTGCGAGGAAATCTCCGAAGCCGAACTGGGCAACGGCGACGTGGTAATCAAGCGCGAAGGCAAGCTGCTGCGTCCCAAGCGTCTGCCGAGCAACCTGTTCCAGTTCCGTAAGGGCACCGGTGAAGACCGCTGCGTACTGGACTGCATCACTTCGCTGCAGAACGGTGCCGACCTGCTGTGGATCGAGACCGAGAAGCCGCACGTTGGCCAGATCGCCGGCATGGTTGACCGCATCCGTCAGGTGATCCCGAACGCCAAGCTGGTGTACAACAACAGCCCGTCGTTCAACTGGACCCTGAACTTCCGCCAGCAGGTGTTCGACGCATTCGTCGCCGAAGGCAAGGATGTCTCCGCCTACGACCGCGCCAAGCTGATGAGCGTCGAGTACGACGAGACCGAACTGGCCAAGGTGGCCGACGAGAAGATCCGCACCTTCCAGCGCGACGGTTCGGCTCAGGCCGGCATCTTCCACCACCTGATCACCCTGCCGACCTACCACACGGCCGCACTGTCCACCGACAACCTGGCCAAGGGCTACTTCGCCGACCAGGGCATGCTGGCCTACGTGAAAGGCGTTCAGCGTCAGGAACTGCGTCAGGGCATCGCCTGCGTCAAGCACCAGAACATGGCTGGCTCCGACATCGGCGACAACCACAAGGAGTACTTCGCTGGCGAAGCCGCTCTGAAGGCCGGTGGCAAAGACAACACCATGAACCAGTTCCACTAAGCGGAACCGGTGCAGACAGCGGGAACCCCGCATTCCCACTGAGCACGGTGTAAGGAAACCCCAGCAGAAATGCTGGGGTTTTTCTTTTTCCGCCGCTTGGCGCTCGCCCGGGTGACTGCAGAAGCCTGGTTTTGTCGACCGGGCCACAAGGGCTGTCATCGTTCCGTCGTTTTCCTTGGTTAGCTTCTTGGCTCCGTCGATTAGCCCCAAGGAGCCTCCATGCGCCAGGAAGATGACAACAGCGTGCTGTTCGGTAATGGCGATGAGCTGCCCAGCAACCACTCCAGCAACCCGCACTTCAACCAACTGATCGAGACGCGTCTCGCGCGCCGGCAGGTCCTCGCCGGTGGCGCAGCGCTCGGTGCCCTGGCCTTCTTCGGCGCCGCCGTGCCGGGCATCAGTAGCGCCGCACCAGCGGCCGGCCAGCCACAATCGACGCCGCCATTCAGGCGGCGCAGCAAGCTGCCGTTCAGCGCCGTGGCCGTCAGCCGCGGCGATGACATCAGCGTTCCGGATGGCTACAAGGCCAGCCCGTTCATTCCCTGGGGCACCCCCATCACCGGCAGTTACCCGGCATTTCTCGAGGATGCCAGCAACAGCGCCGAAGATCAGGCGCAGCAGACCGGCATGCACCACGATGGCATGCACTTCTTTCCTATCGATGCCCAGCGCGGCCCCGGTCGCGACAGCGAGCACGGCCTGCTGGTGCTCAACCACGAATACATCGACGTCGGGCTGATCCACCCCAAGGGCCCGACCGTCGTCGACGGCAAGCGGATCAGCGCCGAAGAGGTGCGCAAGGAAATCAACGCCCATGGCGTCTCTGTCGTGGAAATCCGCCGCAACCCGCAAGGCGACTGGGAGGTCCTGCCGAGCGCGCGCAACCGGCGTATCACCGCCGCCACGCCGATGCAGATCCACGGTCCCGCCCGTGGCCACGCCCTGTTGCGGACCCGCTACAGCCCGGACGGCACGGCCACCCGTGGCACCCAGAACAACTGCGCCAACGGCTACACCCCCTGGGGCACCTACCTCACATGCGAGGAGAACTGGGCCGGCTACTTCGCCTCCAGCGACACCGAACTGCCGCGTGAGCTGAGCCGCTACGGCTTGCGTGACAGCAGCCGCTACGGCTGGGAGACCCTGGCCGGCGATGAGTTCGAGCGCTTCGATGCAACCCGCAAGGCAGCTAGCGCCGAAGGCGACTACCGCAACGAACCGAATCACTTCGGCTGGATTGTCGAGATCGACCCCTTCGCGCCCGAGTCGGCGCCGGTCAAGCGCACCGCCCTGGGTCGCTTCGCCCACGAGGGCCTGGTGTTCGCCCCGGTCAAGCCGGGCCGGCCGGTGGTGTGCTACTCCGGCGACGACTCGCAGAACGAGTACATCTACAAGTACGTCAGCCGCCACAAGTACCGCCCCGGTCGCAGCGATGGCAGCCTGCTCGATGACGGCACACTCTACGTCGCCCGCTTCGATGGCAACGGCAAGGGCAAGTGGCTGGCCCTGGATATCCACGACAAGCACTTCCAGAGGGCCTGCCTGGCCGCCGGCGTAAGCTTCGCCGACCAGGGCGAGGTGCTGATCAACACGCGCCTGGCGGCCGACATCGTCGGCGCCACCAAGATGGACCGTCCCGAGTGGGGGGCGGTCAACCCGGACAACGGCGAGGTGTATTTCACCCTGACCAACAACAAGTCGCGCAGTGAAACGGACGCCGCCAACCCCCGCCCGGCCAATGCCTATGGCCATATCATCCGCTGGCGAGAGCGCAGCTGGAACTCGGCCGGACGGCGCTTCTCCTGGGACCTGTTCCTGCTCGCCGGTCCGGAAAACGACAGTGTCGGGCCCAACGGCCAGCCACTGGGCGCCGACAACCTGCTGGCCAGCCCGGACGGCCTGTGGTTCGACCCGGAAGGTCGCCTGTGGATCCAGACCGACATGAGCGGCAGCCAGTTGCACAGCGGTCCCTTCGGCAACAACCAGATGCTCGTCGCCGATCCGGAAAGCGGCGAAATGAAGCGCTTCCTGGTCGGCCCGCAGGGCGCCGAGGTCACCGGCATCAGCGCCACCCCGGACTTCCGCACGCTGTTCGTCAACATCCAGCACCCCGGCGAAGGCTCGACTGCCGACAAGCTGCTCAGCACCTGGCCGGACGGTCCCGGCAAGCGGCCGCGCTCGTCCACCCTGGTGATTACCCGCGAGGACGGCCGGCGCCTGCTCTGAGCCACCCTTCGCCACCCGCGATGACCGTCCGGTCATCGCACCCCGGAGTCCTCCTGCATCAGGGGCGATCGCCGCTCCGCCCACTCGCTGGATCGCCGCCAGCTATCAGCCAAGAAAATCCCCCTGGCAGGCAAAGCCGGCAGAAAGCAACTACCCTTGGCCCATTGGCTGGGATTTTTGACTGACAACAAGACCGCTGCTCAACCTGCGTATGAACGCCGTTCCTTTCTCTGGGGGTACCGGCATGTCGGAAGCAAGCATCATTTTGTCCCACAACTGGGCGCTGGGCGTGTTTCTCCTCGGCATCGCCGGCCTCTGCGCGTTCATGCTCGGCCTTTCCAGCCTGCTGGGCGGCAAGGCTTGGGGACGCAGCAAGAACGAACCCTTCGAAGCCGGCATGTTGCCCACCGGCAGCGCCCGCCTGCGTCTCTCGGCGAAGTTCTATCTGGTCGCGATGCTCTTCGTGATCTTCGACGTCGAAGCCCTCTTCCTCTTCGCCTGGGCCGTTTCCGTTCGCGAAAGCGGCTGGGCCGGTTTCATCGAAGCGACTGTTTTCATAGCGATTCTGTTGGCCGGCCTTGTCTATCTTTGGCGAATAGGGGCACTCGACTGGGCGCCCGCGGGACGTCGCGAACGGCAGGCAAAGCTAAGACGATGAGGTTTTGGCGATGCAGTACAAACTTACTCGGGTCGACCCGGATGCGCCCAACGAGCAGTATCCGATCGGTCAGCGGGGGAACGTCTCCGATCCGCTGCTGGACGACCAGGTTCACAAGAACATCTTCATGGGCAAGCTCGAAGAGGTGCTCAATGGGGCGGTGAACTGGGGGCGCAAGAACTCCCTGTGGCCCTACAACTTCGGCCTGTCCTGCTGCTACGTGGAAATGACCACGGCCTTCACCGCCCCCCATGACATCGCCCGCTTCGGCGCCGAGGTCATTCGCGCCTCGCCCCGCCAGGCCGATTTCATGGTCATCGCCGGCACCTGCTTCATCAAGATGGCGCCCGTCATCCAGCGTCTGTATGAGCAGATGCTGGAGCCCAAGTGGGTCATTTCCATGGGCTCCTGTGCCAACTCCGGGGGCATGTACGACATCTATTCCGTGGTCCAGGGCGTGGACAAGTTCCTCCCGGTCGACGTCTATGTGCCCGGCTGCCCGCCCCGTCCCGAGGCCTTTCTGCAGGGCCTGATGCTGCTGCAGGAGTCCATCGGCCAGGAGCGCCGGCCGCTGTCCTGGGTAGTCGGCGACCAGGGCGTGTACCGAGCCGAGATGCCCTCGCAGAGAGAGCAGCGACGTGCCCAGCGCATCGCCGTGACCAATCTGCGCAGCCCCGACGACGTTTGAATCCGGCGGGCCTGTGCCCGCCGAACCGGCTCTTTCCTTGGCTTGACCGATAGCGACCGAGACCATGACTGCAGACAGCGCCCTGTCACCTCCGCCCTACCAGGCCGACATTCAAGACGTCGTCGCCGAGCTGCAAGCGCGCTTCGGCGTCGATGACCTGACGCTGCAGGCGACTCGCACCGGCATGCCGGTGGTGTGGGTGCCGCGCGACAAGCTGATCGAGGTGCTCGGCTTTCTGCGCAAGCTGCCGCGCCCCTACGTCATGCTCTACGACCTGCACGCCGTCGACGAACGCCTGCGTACCCAGCGCCGCGGCTTGCCACAGGCGGACTTCACGGTGTTCTACCAGCTGCTGTCGATCGAGCGGAACAGTGACCTGATGGTCAAGGTGGCGCTGGCCGAGGACGATCTCGACCTGCCGACCGCCACCTCGATCTGGCCGAACGCCAACTGGTACGAGCGGGAAGTCTGGGACCTGTTCGGCATCAGCTTCCGTGGCCACCCCCATCTCAGCCGCATCATGATGCCGCCGACCTGGGAAGGTCATCCGTTGCGCAAGGACTACCCGGCGCGCGCCACCGAGTTCGACCCCTTCAGTCTCACCCAGGCGAAACAACAGCTAGAGGAGGAAGCCGCGCGCTTCAGGCCCGAGGACTGGGGCATGCAGCGCCATGGCGAGCACGAGGACTACATGTTCCTCAACCTCGGGCCCAATCACCCCTCGGCCCATGGCGCCTTCCGCATCATCCTGCAGCTCGACGGCGAGGAAATCGTCGATTGCGTGCCGGATATCGGATATCACCACCGCGGCGCGGAAAAGATGGCCGAACGCCAGTCCTGGCACAGCTTCATTCCCTACACCGACCGTATCGACTACCTCGGTGGGGTGATGAACAACCTGCCCTACGTCCTCGCCGTGGAGAAGCTGGCCGGGATCAAGGTGCCGGACCGGGTCGACTTCATCCGGGTGATGCTGGCCGAGTTCTTCCGCATCACCAGCCACCTGCTGTTCCTCGGCACCTATATCCAGGACGTCGGCGCCATGACGCCGGTGTTCTTCACCTTCACCGACCGCCAGCGTGCCTACAGGGTGATCGAGGCCATCACCGGCTTCCGCATGCACCCGGCCTGGTACCGCATCGGCGGCGTCGCCCACGACCTGCCCAGGGGCTGGGACGGCCTGGTCAGGGAATTCGTCGACTGGCTGCCCAAGCGCCTGGACGAGTACGAGAAGGCCGCCCTGCACAACAGCATCCTGCGCGGCCGGACCATTGGCGTGGCCCAGTACAACACCCGGGAGGCCCTCGAATGGGGCGTCACCGGCGCCGGGCTGCGCTCCACCGGGCTCGACTTCGACCTGCGCAAGGCCCGCCCCTACTCGGGCTACGAGCACTTCGAGTTCGAGATCCCGCTGGCCCAGAACGGCGACGCCTATGACCGCTGCATCGTGCGGGTCGAAGAGATGCGCCAGAGCGTGCGGATCATCGAGCAGTGCCTGAAGAACATGCCGGCTGGGCCCTACAAGGCCGATCACCCGCTGACCACGCCGCCGCCGAAGGAGCGCACCCTGCAGCACATCGAGACGCTGATCACCCACTTCCTGCAGGTCTCCTGGGGGCCGGTGATGCCGGCCGGCGAGTCCCTGCAGATGATCGAGGCGACCAAGGGCGTCAACAGCTACTACCTGACCAGCGACGGCAGCACCATGAGCTACCGCACGCGGATTCGCACCCCGAGCTTCCCCCACCTGCAGCAGATTCCCGCGGTGATCCGCGGCAGCATGGTGGCGGACCTGATCGCCTACCTGGGCAGTATCGACTTCGTCATGGCCGATGTGGACCGCTGATATGAGCCAGAGCGACCTGATCCAAACCGACCGTTTCGCCCTCAGCGCCAGCGAGCGCGCGGCCATCGAGCAGGAGATGCACCACTACGAGGACCCGCGGGCGGCCTCCATCGAGGCGCTGAAGATCGTGCAGAAAGCGCGCGGCTGGGTGCCCGACGGCGCGGCCGAGGCCATAGGCGCGGTCCTCGGCATTCCGGCCAGCGACGTGGAAGGCGTGGCCACCTTCTACAGCCAGATTTTCCGCCAGCCGGTGGGGCGGCACATCATTCGTGTGTGCGACAGCATGACCTGCTTTATCGGCGGCCATGAGTCGCTGCTGTCTAGTATTCAACAACAACTGGGCATCGGCCTCGGCCAGACCAGCGCCGACGGCCGCTTCACCCTGCTGCCGGTGTGCTGCCTGGGCAACTGCGACAAGGCGCCGACGCTGATGATCGACGACGACACCTTCGGCGATGTGCAGCCCGAGTCCGTCGCCAAACTGCTGGAGGGCTATGCATGAACGCCAAGCTGCTGGCCTCGACCGGCCCGGCCAATCGCATCGCCCGCCCTGAAGCGAGCCACCCGCTGACCTGGCGCCTGCGCGACGACGCCCAGCCGGTGTGGCTCGACGAGTATCAGCGCAAGAACGGCTACGCCGCCGCGCGCAAGGCGCTGGGCGAGATGGCCCCGGCCGACATCGTACAGACGGTCAAGGAGTCCGGGCTCAAGGGCCGCGGCGGCGCCGGCTTCCCCACCGGGGTGAAGTGGGGGCTGATGCCCACCGACGAGTCGCTGAACATCCGCTACCTGCTGTGCAACGCGGACGAGATGGAACCCAACACCTGGAAGGACCGCCTGCTCATGGAGCAGCTGCCGCACCTGCTGATCGAGGGCATGCTGATCAGCGCGCGCGCGCTCAAGGCCTACCGCGGCTACATCTTCCTGCGCGGCGAGTATGTCGACGCGGCGCACATCCTCGAGCGCGCCGTGGCCGAAGCCAAGGCCGCCGGCCTGCTGGGCCGGAACATCCTGGGCAGCGATTTCTCCTTCGAGCTGTTCGTGCACACCGGCGCCGGGCGCTACATCTGCGGCGAGGAAACCGCGCTGATCAACTCCCTGGAGGGGCGTCGCGCCAACCCGCGCGCCAAGCCGCCCTTCCCGGCCGCGGTCGGCGTCTGGGGCAAGCCCACCTGCGTCAATAACGTCGAGACCCTGTGCAACGTGCCGGCGATCATCGGCAACGGCGTCGACTGGTACAAGGGCCTGGCCCGCCCGGGCAGCGAGGACCACGGCAGCAAGCTAATGGGCTTCTCCGGCAAGGTGAAGCATCCGGGGGTGTGGGAACTGCCCTTCGGCATCAGCGCCCGCGAGCTGTTCGAGGACTACGCCGGCGGCATGCGTGACGGCTACCGCATGAAATGCTGGCAACCCGGCGGCGCCGGCACCGGCTTCCTGCTGCCGGAACACCTGGATGCGGCGATGTACGCCGGCGGCATCGCCAAGGTCGGTACCCGCATGGGCACCGGGCTGGCACTGGCGGTGGACGACAGCGTGAGCATGCTGTCGCTGCTGCGCAATCTGGAGGAGTTCTTCTCCCGCGAGTCCTGCGGCTGGTGCACCCCCTGCCGCGACGGCCTGCCCTGGAGCGTCAAGCTGCTGCGCGCCCTGGAGCGCGGCGAGGGGCAACCGGGCGACCTCGAGACCCTGGAGCAGCTGTGCAACTTCCTCGGCCCCGGCAAGACCTTCTGTGCCCACGCGCCGGGAGCCGTCGAGCCGCTGGCCAGTGCCCTGAAGTATTTCCGTACTGAGTTCGAGGCCGGCATTGCCGGCCAGAACACGCCGGCAGGCAGCGCGCAGCTTGCCCCGGCATGAAGCTATTGCGTCGCGCCGGCCACTCACCTGGCCCCGCGACAAACCGTGACGTCCTTAGCCAAGCCCGCTGCGGTGGGTGAGAAGACACGAGACCATGGCCACTATCCACGTAGACGGCAAAGATCTGCAAGTCGACGGCGCTGACAACCTGCTGCAGGCCTGCCTGTCCCTGGGGCTCGACATCCCGTACTTCTGCTGGCATCCCGCCCTCGGCAGCGTCGGCGCCTGCCGCCAGTGCGCGGTCAAGCAGTACAACGACGAGAACGACAGCCGCGGCCGCCTGGTGATGTCGTGCATGACCCCGGCCAGCGACAACACCTGGATTTCCATTGAGGATGAAGAAGCGCGGCAGTTCCGCGCCAGCGTCGTGGAGTGGCTGATGACCAACCACCCCCACGACTGCCCGGTATGCGAGGAAGGCGGCCACTGCCACCTGCAGGACATGACGGTGATGACCGGGCACAGCGCACGGCGCTATCGTTTCACCAAGCGCACCCACCACAATCAGGAACTGGGTCCCTTCATCGCCCACGAGATGAACCGCTGCATCGCCTGCTACCGCTGCGTGCGCTACTACAAGGACTATGCCGGCGGCACCGACCTGGGCGTCTACGGCGCCCACGACAACGTCTATTTCGGGCGGGTCGAGGACGGTACCCTGGAAAGCGAGTTCGCCGGCAACCTGGTCGAGGTCTGCCCGACCGGCGTGTTCACCGACAAGACCCACTCCGAGCGCTACAACCGCAAGTGGGACATGCAGTTCGCCCCGAGCATCTGCCACGGCTGCGCCGCCGGCTGCAACATCAGCCCCGGCGAGCGCTACGGCGAGATCCGCCGCATCGAGAACCGCTTCAACGGCTCGGTGAACCAGTACTTCCTCTGCGACCGCGGCCGTTTCGGCTACGGTTACGTCAACCGCCAGGACCGCCCGCGCCAGCCGCTGATGGTGCTGAGCCAGATGAAGATGAGCCTGGACTCGGCCCTCGACCAGGCCGCCGCGCTGCTGAAGAAGCGCAGGGTGATCGGCATCGGCTCGCCCCGCGCCAGCCTGGAGAGCAACTTCGCCCTGCGCCAGCTGGTCGGCGCCGAGCAGTTCTACGCCGGCGTGGACGCTGGCGAACTGCAACTGCTGCAGCTGATCCGCGAGGTGCTGCAGAACGGCCCGTTGCCGGTGCCGACCCTGCGCGAGGTGGAAGCCCACGACGCGGTATTCGTCCTCGGCGAGGACCTGACTCAGACCTCCGCACGCCTGGCCCTGGCGCTGCGCCAGACGGTCAGGGGCCGGGCCAGGCAGATGGCCGCCACGATGAAGATCCAGGACTGGCACATGGCCGCGGTGCAGAACGTCGCGCAGGATGCGCTGAGCCCGCTGTTCATCGCCAACGTCTGCAGCACGCGACTGGATGATGTCGCCCGCGAATGTGTGCAGGCCGCACCGGCCGACCTGGCCCGCCTCGGCTTCGCCGTGGCGCACGCCATCGACCCGAGCGCCCCGGCCGTGGCCGGCCTAGACGCCGAAGCCGCCGCACTGGCCCGGCGCATCGCCGAGGCCCTGCTGGCGGCCGAGCGCCCGCTGATCGTTGCCGGCGCCTCGCTGGGCAGCCGGGCGCTGATCGAGGCCGCCGCCAATATCGCCAGCGCCCTGAAGAACCGCGAGAAAAACGGCTCCATCAGCCTGGTGGTGCCGGAAGCCAACAGCATGGGCCTGGCCCTGCTGCAGGGCGAGGCCCTGTGCAGCCAGTCGCTGGACGCCGCGCTGCAGGCCCTGACCAGCGGCGAGGCCGACGCCCTGGTGGTGCTGGAGAACGACCTCTACCGCCGCGCCGACGCCGCCCGGGTCGACGCCGCCCTGGCCGCCGCCCGGGTGGTGATAGTCGCCGATCACCAGTGGACGCCGACCGCCGCCAAGGCCCACCTGCTGCTGCCCGCCGCCAGCTTCGCCGAGGGCGACGGCACCCTGGTCAGCCAGGAGGGCCGCGCCCAGCGCTTCTTCCAGGTCTTCGATCCCACCTACCACGACGGCGACAACCTGGTGCGCGAAGGCTGGCGCTGGCTGCATGCCCTGCACAGCACCCTGCAGGGCCAGGCAGTCGACTGGACCTTGCTCGATCAGGTCACCGCGGCCTGCGCCGCCAGCGTCCCGGCACTGGCCGGCATTCGCGACGCCGCGCCGGACGCCAGCTTTCGCATCAAGGGGCTCAAGCTGTCGCGCGAACCCCATCGCTACAGTGGCCGCACGGCGATGCGCGCCAATATCAGCGTGCACGAGCCGCGCCAGCCCCAGGACCAGGATTCCGCCTTCGCCTTCTCCATGGAGGGCTACTCCGGCTCCGCCGAGACCCGCCAGCAGATTCCCTTCGCCTGGTCGCCCGGCTGGAACTCGCCCCAGGCCTGGAACAAGTTCCAGGACGAGGTCGGTGGTCACTTGCGCGCCGGCGATCCGGGCGTGCGCCTGGTCGAGGCCGCCGGCGTTGCCCTGCCCTGGTTCCTCCCCTGCAGCGCCTTCGCCCCGGCCCAGGGCACGCTGCAGGCGGTGCCCCTGCACCACCTGTTCGGCAGCGAGGAGACGTCCGCCCTCGCCGCGCCGATTCAGGCCCGCGCCCCGGCCCCCTACATGGCCCTGGCCCGCGAGGAGGCCACGCGCCTGGGCCTGGCGGACGGCGCCCTGCTCAGCCTGAGCCTCGACGGTCGGCCCCTGCGCCTGCCGCTGCAGCTGCGCAACGACCTGGCGCTCGGCCTGGTCGGCCTGCCAGCGGGGCTGCCCGGAATTCCGCCATCGATCGCTGGCGCGGTGGTGACGGCAATTCAGGAGGCCGGGCAATGAACTGGCTGACGCCCGAGTCGACTGAGATCCTGGTGGCGGTGCTCAAGGCCGTGGTCATCCTGCTCGTGGTGGTGGTCAGCGGCGCCCTGCTGAGCTTCGTCGAACGCCGCCTGCTCGGCTGGTGGCAGGACCGCTACGGGCCCAACCGCGTCGGGCCATTCGGCATGTTCCAGATCGCCGCGGACATGCTCAAGATGTTCTTCAAGGAAGACTGGACGCCGCCCTTCGCCGACAAGGTGATCTTCACCCTGGCCCCGCTGATCGCCATGAGCGCCATGCTGATGGCCTTCGCCATCATCCCGATCACCACGACCTGGGGCGTGGCGGATCTGAACATCGGCATCCTGTTCTTCTTCGCCATGGCCGGTCTGTCGGTCTACGCCGTGCTGTTCGCCGGCTGGTCGAGCAGCAACAAGTACGCCCTGCTCGGCGCCCTGCGCGCCTCGGCGCAGACGGTGTCCTACGAGGTGTTCCTGGCCCTGGCGCTGATGGGCGTGGTGGCCCAGGTAGGCTCCTTCAACCTGCGCGATATCGTCGACTATCAGGCCCAGCACCTGTGGTTCATCATTCCGCAGTTCTTCGGCTTCTGTACCTTCTTCATCGCCGGCGTCGCGGTCACCCACCGCCATCCCTTCGACCAGCCGGAAGCCGAGCAGGAACTGGCCGACGGTTACCACATCGAGTACGCCGGGATGAAATGGGGCATGTTCTTCGTCGGCGAATACATCGGCATCATCACCATCTCGGCGCTGCTGGTGACCCTGTTCTTCGGCGGCTGGCACGGCCCGCTCGGCCTCCTGCCGCAGATCCCGTTCTTCTGGTTCGCCGCCAAGACCTGCTTCTTCATCATGCTCTTCATCCTGCTGCGCGCCTCGATTCCACGGCCGCGCTACGACCAGGTCATGGCGTTCAGCTGGAAGTTCTGCCTGCCGCTGACCCTGCTCAACCTGCTGGTGACCGGCGCCCTGGTGCTGGCCGCGGCCCAGTAAGGAGGACCACCATGTTCCACTACATCAGGCATGTGATCCACGGCACCTTCACCCAGCTGCGCAGCCTGGCGATGATCTTCGCCCACGGCTTTCGCCGGCGCGACACCCTGCAGTACCCGGAGGAGGCGGTGTACCTGCCGCCGCGCTACCGCGGGCGCATCGTCCTGACCCGCGACCCGGACGGCGAGGAACGCTGCGTGGCGTGCAACCTGTGCGCGGTGGCCTGCCCGGTCGGCTGCATCTCCCTGCAGAAGGCCGAGGCCCAGGACGGCCGCTGGTATCCGGAGTTCTTTCGCATCAACTTCTCGCGCTGCATCTTCTGCGGCCTGTGCGAGGAGGCCTGCCCGACCACCGCCATCCAGCTGACCCCGGACTTCGAGATGGGCGAGTTCAAGCGCCAGGACCTGGTGTACGAGAAGGAGGACCTGCTGATCTCCGGCCCAGGCAAGTACCCCGACTACAACTTCTACCGTGTCGCCGGCATGGCCATCGCCGGCAAGCCGAAGGGCGCCGCGCAGAACGAGGCCGAGCCGATCAACGTGAAAAACCTGCTGCCTTAAGGACGGAAAGATGGAACTGGCTTTCTACTTCGCCGCCGGGGTCGCCGTGATGGCGACCTTGCGGGTGATCACCAGCAGCAACCCGGTACATGCCCTGCTGTACCTGATCATCTCGCTGCTGGCGGTTGCCATGGTGTTCTTCAGCCTCGGTGCGCCCTTCGCCGGCGCCCTGGAGATCATCGTCTACGCCGGCGCCATCATGGTGCTGTTCGTCTTCGTGGTGATGATGCTCAACCTCGGCGCCGCCGCCGTCGAGCAGGAAAGACGCTGGCTCACCCCCGGCATCTGGCTGGGCCCGGCCCTGCTTTGCGCCCTGCTGCTCGGCCAGCTGCTCTACGTGCTGCTCGCCGCGCCGAGCGGCGCCGCCATCGGCCAGGTCACGGTGGATGCCAAGACCGTCGGCATCAGCCTGTTCGGGCCCTACCTGCTGGCCGTCGAGCTGGCCTCGATGCTGCTGCTGGCGGCGCTGGTGGCCGCCTATCACCTCGGCCGCCACGAAGCCAAGGATGCGACCCCATGAACGCGATTCCGATGGAACATGGCCTGGCCCTGGCCGGCGTGCTGTTCAGCCTCGGCCTGGTCGGCCTGCTGGTGCGCCGCAACATCCTCTTCGTGCTGATGAGCCTGGAAGTGATGATGAACGCCGCTGCCCTGGCCTTCGTGGTCGCCGGCGCGCGCTGGGGACAACCCGACGGCCAGGTGATGTTCATTCTGGTGATCAGCCTGGCGGCGGCCGAGGCCAGCATCGGCCTGGCGATCCTGCTGCAGCTGTACCGCCGCTTCAACACCCTGGATATCGACGCTGCCAGCGAGATGCGCGGATGAACCTACTCTTCCTGACCTGCCTGTTCCCGTTGCTCGGCTGGCTGACGCTGGCCTTCAGCCGAGGCCGTTGCTCGGAGAATACCGCGGCGCTGATCGGTGTCGGCTCGGTCGGCCTCTCGGCCCTGACCGCCGCCTGGATCATCTGGCAGTTCGCCAGCGCGCCGCCGCCGGGCGGTGTCTACAGCCAGTTGCTCTGGCAATGGATGGCGGTGGACGGCTTCACGCCCAGCTTCACCCTGTACCTGGACGGCCTGTCGCTGACCATGCTCGGCGTGGTCACCGGGGTCGGCTTTCTCATCCACCTGTTCGCCAGCTGGTACATGCGCGGCGAGGAAGGCTATTCGCGCTTCTTCGCCTACACCAACCTGTTCATCGCCAGCATGCTGTTCCTGGTGCTCGGCGATAACCTGCTGTTCCTTTATCTGGGCTGGGAAGGTGTGGGCCTGTGCTCGTACCTGCTGATCGGCTTCTACTTCAAGCACAGGGCCAACGGCAATGCGGCGCTCAAGGCCTTTATCGTCACCCGCGTGGGCGATGTGTTCATGGCCATCGGCCTGTTCATCCTGTTCTTCCAGCTCGGCACCCTGAACATCCAGGAACTGATGGTACTGGCGCCACAGAAATACGTCGCCGGCGACACCTGGCTGTGGCTCGCCACCCTGATGCTGCTCGGCGGCGCGGTGGGCAAGTCGGCGCAGCTGCCGCTGCAGACCTGGCTGGCCGACGCCATGGCCGGCCCGACCCCGGTCTCCGCGCTGATCCACGCCGCCACCATGGTCACCGCGGGGGTCTACCTGATCGCCCGCACCCATGGCCTGTTCCTGCTGACCCCGGAAGTTCTCCAACTGGTCGGCATCGTCGGCGGCGCGACCCTGGTGCTGGCGGGCTTTGCCGCCCTGGTGCAGACCGACATCAAGCGCATCCTCGCCTACTCGACCATGAGCCAGATCGGCTACATGTTCCTCGCCCTGGGCGTCGGCGCCTGGAGCGCCGCGATCTTCCACCTGATGACCCACGCCTTCTTCAAGGCCCTGCTGTTCCTCGCCTCCGGAGCCGTGATCAACGCCTGCCATCATGAGCAGAACATCTTCAGGATGGGCGGCCTGTGGCGGAAGTTGCCGCTGGCCTACGCCAGCTTCCTCGTCGGCGGCGCCGCCCTGGCCGCCCTGCCGCTGATCACCGCCGGCTTCTACTCCAAGGACGAGATCCTCTGGGAGGCCTTCGCCAGTGGCCATCGCGGCTTGCTCCTGGCGGGGCTTGGCGGCGCCTTCCTCACCTCGCTGTACACCTTCCGCCTGATCTTCATCGCCTTCCACGGCGAGGCCAAGGTCGAGGCCCACGCCGGCCATGGCGTCGCCCACTGGTTGCCCTTGTCGGTGCTGATCCTGCTCTCGACATTCATCGGCGCGCTGATCAGCCCACCGCTGGCCGGGGTGTTGCCGCAGAGCGTCGGCCACGCCGGTGGCGAGGCCAAGCACAGCCTGGAGCTGGCCTCGGGCCTTATCGCCCTGTCCGGCATCGTGCTGGCTGCCCTGCTGTTTCTTGGCCAGCGGCGCCTGGTCGGCGCCCTTGCCACCAGCGCGCCGGGGCGCCTGCTCGGCGCCTGGTGGTTCGCCGCCTGGGGCTTCGACTGGCTCTACGACAAGCTGTTCGTGCGCCCCTATCTGCTGGCCTGCCGGCTGCTCGGGCGCGACCCGATCGACGCCAGCATCGGCGTGCTGCCGCGCCTGGCCCGTGGTGGACATGGCGTCTTGAGCCGCAGCGAAACCGGACAGCTGCGCTGGTACGCGGCATCCATCGTCGGCGGTGCCGTGCTGGTACTCACCGTCGTGTTGCTGGCCTGACCCGAGCATGCAACTACTGCGAAAGGAACCCCGCCCATCATGATTCTGCCCTGGCTAGTCCTGATCCCCTTCATCGGCGGCCTGCTGTGCTGGCTGGGTGAGCGTTTCGGCAACACGCTGCCGCGCTGGGTCGCCCTGCTGACCATGGCCCTGCTGTTCGGCCTGAGCCTGTGGCTGTGGTCCAGCGCCGATTTCAGCCTGGCCCCGGCGCCCGGCGTCGAGCCGCGCTGGGCCTACGAGTTCCAGCTGCCTTGGATCGAGCGCCTGGGCATCAGCCTGCACCTGGCGCTCGATGGCCTCTCGGTGCTGATGATCAGCCTCACCGGGCTGCTGGGCGTACTCTCGGTGCTCTGTTCCTGGCATGAGATCCAGAACCGCGTCGGCTTCTTCCACCTCAACCTGATGTGGATTCTCGGCGGCGTGGTCGGGGTCTTCCTGGCCATGGACCTGTTCCTGTTCTTCTTCTTCTGGGAAATGATGCTGGTGCCGATGTACTTCCTCATCGCGCTCTGGGGTCACAGCGGCAGCGCCGGCAAGACCCGCATCACCGCCGCCACCAAGTTCTTCATCTACACCCAGGCCAGCGGCCTGATCATGCTGGTGGCGATCCTCGCCCTGGTGTTCGTCCACTTCAACGGCACCGGCGTGCTGACCTTCAACTACGCCGACCTGCTGAAGACCGAACTGGAACCGGGCACCGAGTTCCTGCTGATGCTCGGCTTCTTCATCGCCTTCGCCGTGAAATTCCCGGTGGTGCCCTTCCACTCCTGGCTGCCGGATGCCCACGCTCAGGCGCCGACCGCCGGTTCCGTGGACCTGGCCGGCATCCTGCTGAAGACCGCCGCCTACGGCATGATCCGCTTCGCCCTGCCGCTGTTTCCCAACGCCTCGGCGGAGTTCGCCCCGGTGGCCATGGGCCTGGGCGTGTTCGCCATCGTCTATGGCGCCCTGCTGTCCTTCGCCCAGACCGACATCAAGCGCCTGGTGGCCTACTCCAGCGTGTCGCACATGGGCTTCGTGCTGATCGCCATCTACTCGGGCAGCCAGATCGCCCTGCAGGGCGCGGTGGTGCAGATGCTCGCCCACGGCCTGTCCGCCGCCGCGCTGTTCATTCTCTGCGGCCAGCTCTACGAGCGCCTGCATACCCGCGACATGCGCGAGATGGGCGGCATCTGGGCGCGTATGCCCTGGCTGCCCGCGCTGAGCCTGTTCTTCGCCGCGGCGGCGCTGGGCCTGCCCGGTACCGGCAACTTCGTCGGCGAGTTCCTCATCCTCGTCGGCACCTTCCCCGCCGCCCCCTGGGTCACCGTCCTCGCCGCCAGCGGCCTGGTGTTCGGCTCGGTCTATTCGCTGATCATGATCCACCGCGCCTACTTCGGCCCGGCCAAGGCGCAAGGCGCGCTGCTCGGACTCAAGCCCCGCGAGCTGGGCATGGTGCTGGGCCTGGCCGGGCTGTTGACGCTGCTCGGCATCTACCCGCAGCCGGTGCTCGACACCTCGGCGGCCAGCATGCAGGGCGTGCAGCAGTGGTTCAGCACCAGCCTCAGCCAATTCGCCTCGGTTCGGTAAGCGATCTATGGGAAGCAGCGACATGCCCTTTACCCTGCAACACCTCATCGCCCTGCTGCCACTGCTGGTGACCAGCGCCACGCTCATCGTGGTGATGCTGGCCATTGCCTGGAGACGCAACCACAGCCTGACCTTCGTCCTGTCGGTAATCGGCCTGAACCTAGCCCTGCTGGCGATCATCCCGGCGCTGGAGGTTGCACCACTGCAGGTGACGCCGCTGCTGCTGGTGGACCGCTTCGCCTGCTACTACATGGCCCTGATACTGGCTGCCACCCTGGCCTGCGTGACCCTGACCCACGCCTACCTGGGCGAGGCCACCCTGGGCGCCGGACAAACCAGCCGCCAGGGCTACCCGGGCAATCGCGAGGAGATGTACCTGCTGATGCTGCTGTCGGCCGCGGGCGGCCTGGTGCTGGCCGGCGCACAGCACCTGGCGGGGCTGTTCATCGGCCTGGAGCTGCTCTCGGTGCCGATCTACGGCCTGGTCGCCTACGCCTTCTTCGACAAGCGTTCGCTGGAGGCCGGCATCAAGTACATGGTGCTGTCGGCGGCCGGCAGCGCCTTCCTGCTGTTCGGCATGGCCCTGCTCTATGCCGATTCCGGCAGCCTCGGTTTCGCCCAGATCGGCGCCAGCCTCGCCGCCGGCGGTAGCCAGCTGGTGCAGATCGGCATCGGCATGATGCTGGTCGGCCTGGCCTTCAAACTGTCGCTGGTGCCCTTCCACCTGTGGACGCCGGATGTCTACGAGGGTGCGCCGGCCCCGGTGGCGGCGTTTCTCGCGACCGCCAGCAAGGTCGCAGTATTCGCCGTGCTGCTGCGCCTGTACCAGATATCCCCGGCCACCGCCGGCGGCTGGCTGAATGACCTGCTGACGCTGATCGCCATCGCCTCGATCCTGGTCGGCAACCTGCTGGCGCTGCTGCAGAGCAACCTCAAACGCCTGCTGGGCTATTCCTCGATTGCCCATTTCGGCTACCTGCTGGTGGCCCTGGTGGCCAGCAAGGGCCTGGCGGTGGAGGCCATCGGCGTCTACCTGGCCACCTACGTGCTGACCACCCTGGGCGCCTTCGGCGTGATCACCCTGATGTCGACCCCCTACAACGGCCGCGATGCCGACGCCCTGTATGAGTACCGCGGGTTGTTCTGGCGCCGGCCCTACCTCACCGCGGTGCTCACGGTGATGATGCTGTCGCTGGCCGGCATTCCGCTCACGGCCGGCTTCATCGGCAAGTTCTACATCATCGCCGCCGGCGTGCAGGCGCAGCTGTGGTGGCTGCTCGGCGCCCTGGTGCTGGGCAGCGCCATCGCGGTGTTCTACTACCTGCGGGTGATGGTCACCCTGTTCCTCAACGAACCCAACCTGCACCGCCACGACGCGCCCTTCAACTGGGGCCAGCGCGCCGGCGGAATCATGTTGCTGTTCGTGGCGCTGCTGGCGTTCGCCATCGGCATCTACCCGCAGCCGCTGCTGGCCATGCTCAGCGGCATCAGCCTGGGCTGAAACGCAGGCGGGGTTGCCGAATGACCGGCAACCCCGCTGATGAGCCCTCTCCCCGCACCGTTGGCGCTACAGCACCATCGCCGCCAGCCAGCCAAACGCCAGCAGCGGCAGGTTGTAGTGCAGGAAGGTCGGCACCACGCTGTCCCAGATGTGATTGTGCTGGCCATCGACGTTCAGGCCCGCGGTCGGCCCGAGGGTCGAATCGGAAGCCGGCGAGCCGGCATCGCCCAGGGCCCCGGCGGTGCCGACGATGCTGACGATGGCCAGCGGGCTGAAACCCAGTTGCAGCCCCAGCGGCACGAAGATCGCAGCGATGATCGGCACGGTCGAGAAAGACGAGCCGATGCCCATGGTCACCAGCAGGCCGACCAGCAGCATCAGCAGCGCGCCGATGGCCTTGTCGTGGCCGATCAGCTGCGCAGCGCCGTCGACCAGGGTGCTCACCTCGCCGGTGGCCTTCATGACCTCGGCGAAGCCGCCGGCGGCGATCATGATGAAGCCGATCATCGCCATCATCTTCATGCCTTCGGTGAACAGGCCGTCGGCCTCCTTCCAGCGCACCACCCCGGACAGCGAGAAGATCACGAAGCCCACCAGGGCGCCGATGATCATCGAGTCCAACCACAACTGCACGACAAAGGCGGCGGCGATGGCCACACCGGCCACCAGCAGGCTCAAGGGGTTGTAGCTCACGTCCACGCGCTCGACCCGCTCGATCTTCGCCAGGTCGTAGACGCGCTTGCCGCGGTAGCTCAGCAGCACCGCCACCAGCAGCCCCAGCAGCATGCCCAGCGCCGGAATCGCCATCGCCTGGCTCACGCTGATGCCACTGGTATCCACCCCGGCCTTGGCCACGTTGGCCAGCAGGATCTCATGCAGGAAGATCCCGCCGAAGCCCACCGGCAGGAACATGTAGGGGGTGATCAGGCCGAAGGTCAGCACACAGGCGATCAAGCGGCGATCCAGTTGCAGCCTGCTCAGGACATAGAGCAGCGGCGGCACCAGCAGGGGAATGAAGGCGATATGGATCGGCAGGATGTTCTGCGAGGCGATGGCCACGGCCAGCAGCAGGCCCAGCAGCAGCCACTTGAGCCAGGCCCCGCCCGCGTCCTGCTGCCGACCGACCATGGCCAGGGCCTTGTCGGACAGGGCATGGGCCAGTCCGGACTTGGCGATGGCCACGGCGAAGGCGCCGAGCAGGGCATAGGACAGGGCCACGGTAGCGCCGCCGCCCAGGCCCTGGTTGAAGGCATCCAGCGTGCCCTCCACCCCCAGGCCACCGAGCAGGCCGCCGAGCAATGCACCGATGATCAGGGCGATCACCACATGCACCCGGCACAGGCTGAGGATCAGCATGACGCCGACCGCTGCGATTACTGCATTCATGAAGCACTCCTCGATGTTTGCGCACGTCTGGCGATGGCCACAGGGGGCGTGGCTGGCGCAAAAAGCCGCGCACTCTGCCGCAACCCAGCACTGCTGTCAAAAATAGCCGTGCGAAATAATGATCGAGGCGTGCATAATTTCACCGCACCCTATGGCCGAGCGTCCGAAGTTGCCGGCGAATCCAGCGCGCCAGCCGATTAGCGTTCAAGAAAAGTCGACGCCCGCCGATGGTCAACGAATAAGCCGTTTTACGAATAATAAGGAGCGCCGCATGTCGCCCAGCCGCCTGTCCATTCAGCTGAAGATCACCCTATTGGCGGGACTCTGCCTGGTTCTCATCGTCACCCTGCTGGTGGGCGCCTCGCTCTACCAGTCGACCAGCACCGCCGAGCTGGTGCGCAGCTCCAGCAGTGACATGCTCAAGAACAGCGCCAAGTTGCGCCTGCAGGCCCGCGGCGAACTGCAGGCGATCCGCATCCAGCGCTACTTCATGGACGCCTATCAATACGGCACGGGCTTTTCCCGGCAGATCCTGTTCCTGCGCGACCAGGCGAAGAAACGCTTCCTCGACGCCTTCGACCTGCGCGAGGACCTGACCCGGCAGGTACGCAGCAGCCTGGAGGCCAACCCCGACCTGCTCGGCCTGTATCTGGTGTTCGAACCCAATGCCCTGGACGGCAAGGACGAGCTGTTCGTCGACCAGCCCGCGCTGGGCAGCAACGAGCAGGGGCGTTTCTCGCTCTACTGGTCGCAACCCTCGCCGGGCACGCTGGAATCCGAGTCGATGAGCGAGGAGATGCTCGGCGATACCAAGGTCGGCCCCAGCGGCGATCCCTACAACGCCTGGTACACCTGCCCGCGCGACAGCCGCAAGGCCTGCGTGCTGGAGCCCTACTACGACGAGGTCGGTGGCCGCCAGGTGCTGATGACCAGCATCGCCTTTCCCCTCGAGCTTGAGGGCAAGGTGATCGGTGTCATGGGTGTGGACATCAGCCTGGACAGCCTTCAGCAGTTGAGCCTGCAGGCTAATCAGGAGCTCTACGCCGGCGAAGGCCATATCAGCATCTTCAGCCCGGCGGCCCTGCTCGCCGGCCACAGCCGCGACGCCAAGCTGCTCAGCGCCGCCGTCGACAAGGCCTACGGCGAGCATTCCGGCGAGTTGCGTCCGCTGATCAGCAATGGCCAGGCCGCCGAGTTGCAACACGGCGAGATGATGCGCGTGCTGCAACCCTTCAAGCCGATTCCCGAGGCCAAGAACTGGAGCGTGCTGCTGGAAGTGCCCGAGCAGGTCCTGCTCGGCCCGGCCCGGCAGCTGGAGAACCAGCTCGACAGCCGCCGCACCGCGGACAGCAGCCTGAGCCTGCTGATCGGCCTGGTCGCGGTTCTCGCCGGCCTGCTGCTGATGTGGCTGACGGCACGCGGGGTGACCCGGCCCATCCTCGGAGTGGCCGCCATGCTCAAGGACATCGCCAGCGGCGAAGGCGACCTGACCCGCCGCCTGGCATACGCCAAACAGGACGAACTGGGCGAGCTGGCCGGCTGGTTCAACCGCTTCCTCGACAAGTTGCAGCCGGTCATCGCCGACGTCAAACGCAGCGTGCAGGACGCCCGCAGCACCGCCGACCAGTCCGCGGCCATCGCCAGCCAGACCAGCGCCGGCATGCAGCAGCAGTTCCGCGAGGTCGACCATGTGGCCACCGCCTTCCAGGAAATGAGCGCCACCGCCCAGGATGTCGCGCATAACGCCGCCCAGGCCGCCGAGGCGGCGCGCACGGCCGACCAGGCCAGCCACGAAGGGCTCGGGGTGATCGGCCAGACCACCTCCTCCATCGAGCTGCTGGCCAACGAGATGAACGTGGCCATGCAGGAGGTCGAGGGCCTGGCCAGCAGCAGCGAACAGATCGGCTCGGTGCTGGAGGTGATCCGCTCGATCGCCGAACAGACCAACCTGCTGGCACTCAACGCCGCCATCGAGGCGGCCCGCGCCGGCGAGGCCGGGCGCGGCTTCGCCGTGGTCGCCGATGAGGTGCGCAACCTGGCCAAGCGCACCCAGGACTCGGTGGAAGAGATCCGCCAGGTGATCGAAGGCCTGCAGAGCGGCACCCGCGAGGTGGTCAGCACCATGCACAGCAGCCACCGCCAGGCCCAGGGCAGCGTTGCCCAGGTCGAACAGGCGGTCGCCGCGCTGCAGCGCATCAGCCAGGCGGTCAGCGTGATCACCGAGATGAACCTGCAGATCGCCAGCGCCGCCGAGGAACAGAGCTCGGTCGCCGAAGAGATCAACCGCAACGTCGCCTCGATACGCGACGTCACCGAAGCCATCTCCAACCAAGCCGACGAGTCCGCCCAGGTCAGCCAGAACCTCAACCGCCTGGCCAACCATCAACAGAGCCTGATGGATCAGTTCCGCGTCTGAGACCCGCCGGAAGGCGTCGCGCCGCCGGCCCCGGTGTCCGAGGGGCGCGACAGCTTCCAGGTTCCGCCACGCCGGATTGACGCACGAGGCCGCTGCCGCTCTGCGTCAGCGTGCATCGCCAGGACGACCGGACCCTCGCCAACGCCATGCGACGCTGGGTCCCGTCATTCACCCGGTGAAGTGCCCGGGGATCGACCGCTACTAGCCGTATAATCACGCCCCCGACGACGGAGGCGAGCATGAGCGCGATTCACATCAAGTCCCCTGCCCTGACGATCAAGGCCGGTTCCCGGGCCATGGCGCGCATTCGCCAGCATGGCCTGCAACCGGCGGACGTCGGCATCCTGCCCGGCGCCGCCGGTGGCCCCAAGGCCCTGGGCATTCAGGGCCTGGACCTGGCGCTGTTCGGTGACTGGCTGCCCCGCGCCCCGCGCGAGCGCGCGCTGATCGGCGCCTCGATCGGCTCCTGGCGCTTCGCCAGCGCCTGCCTGGACGATGCCGGCGCCGGCATTCGCCGTCTTGGCGAGCTGTATACCCAGCAGCAGTTCGCCAAAGGCGTGAGCATGGCCGAGGTCTCGAACAGCTGCCGGCTGATGCTCGAGCAGCTGCTCGAGGGTCGCGACGCCCAGGTGCTGAACAATCCCCACTATCGCCTGAACATCGTACTGGTGCGCAGCCAGGGCCTGCTGCAACACGATCACCGTGCCGCACTGGGCCTCGGCCTGTCGGCGGTCATCGGCAACAACCTGCTCGGCAGGCCACGCCTGGCCCGGCATTTCGAACGGATCATCCTGCATGACGACCGCCAGGCCCCGCCCTTGGCGCCGCTACGGGACTTTCCTTCGCGCTGCCTGCCACTGGGCCCGCACAACCTGCGCCACGCCCTGCTCGCCTCCGGCTCGATCCCCATGATCATGCAGGGCGTGCGCGACATACCCGGGGTCGGCCCCGGCACCTACCGCGACGGCGGCCTGCTCGACTACCACCTCGACCTGCCGTACAGCGGCAACGATATCGTGCTCTACCCGCACTTCACCGATCGGATCATCCCCGGCTGGTTCGACAAGGGCATGTCCTGGCGGCGTGGCGACGGCGGGCGCCTGCAGGACGTGCTGCTGCTCGCTCCATCGGCGGACTACCTCGCCCGCCTGCCCCATGGCAAGCTGCCAGACCGCAAGGATTTCAGCCGTTACCTGGGCGACGACGGTGGTCGCCGACGCTACTGGCGCCAGGCCATGGACGAAAGCCGCCGGCTTGGTGACGAGTTCCTCGAACTGGTGGAGGGCGGCACACTGGCCGAGCGCATGGTGGCGCTCTAAGCCGCGCCGCGATTGCCAGGGAGGGCCGCGGGCGGCTAGTTTTACGCGCCACGCAACCAAGGACGGATCTGTATGAAACTGGCGGTCGCCATCATCCACGGCATCGGCACCCAACCCGACATTCGCGACGGCGACGGCCAGCACGCCTTCGCCCAGGAGCTGATCGCCGGCCTGCGCCAGCGCCTGGGCGTCGACGCCGACCAGGTGGCCTTCCAGAGCCTGTACTGGGCGAGCGTGCTGGACAAACGCCAGCTGGCCTACCTCGACCAACTGCGCGGGCAGCCAGTGCGCTGGCGCTGGTTGCGGCGCATCGTCACCCTGTTCCTCGGTGATGCCAGCGGCTATCGCCAGGTCAGCCAGGCCTATGACACCACCTACGAGGAGGTCCACCAATGCCTGCGCAACGGTCTCAACCGTCTGCGCGCCCGGGTCGATTCCCATACCCCGCTGGTGGTGCTTGCCCACTCCCTGGGCGGGCACATCTTCTCCAATTTCGTCTGGGATCAGCAGCGCATCAACCGCACCGCGTCCTGCCCCCACGACCCCTTCCTGGGCCTGGAAACCCTGGCCGGCCTGGTCACCTTCGGCTGCAACATCCCGCTGTTCACCTTCGCCTACGACCCGGTGGTACCGATCCGCTTCCCCGGCCACTGCCTGAGCGAACCCGTGCGCGATCGGGCGCGCTGGCTCAATCTCTACGCGCCAGCGGACATCCTCGGCTATCCGTTACGGCCGATACCGGGCTATGCGAGCGTGGTCCACGAAGATCGCGCCATGCCCGTCGGGCCCTGGTACAAACGCCACACGCCGCTGAGCCACCTCGCCTATTGGCAGGATCGGCGCTTTCAGCGCTATGTCGCGCAGTACCTGCAGCGGGTCCTGAACGCCTGCACTGCGCCGAAAGCCTCCGGCGGCTGAGCGGCCAAACAAAACGCCCCGGAACCCATGGCAACCCTCGAGGGTTGCCTGTGTTCCGGGGCGTCCTTCCCGCACGCTTCAATCAGCGCGGGGAGCGGCCAAACCTGCGAGGTTCAGCGATCAGCGATTACCACGCCGCCAGCGCCGGGTTGCGCACCACCTCGCTGCCAGCTGCCTGAGCCGCGCCGGCTTCCTCGCGCTTCTTCGCCCACTGGGTGAGCAGCACCATCGCGATGAAGCCACCGACGATCATCACCGGATAGGCGGCGAGAATCTCGGTCAGCGAATACTTCCAGGACAGCGGACGACCGATGCCCAGCATCGCCGCGTAGAACCAGGACACACCCGACAGCGCGCCGGCAAACAGTGCAAACATGCGCATGCTGAACTTCAGCTTGAGCAGCGAGCCGGCCTTCTGCAGCGCCGGCAATACCAGGCCGTGCAGCAGCATGCCGTTGAAGGTCAGCAGCATGACGATGGCGATCTTCGCCTGCAGCTTGGGGTTGAGCAGGTAGGACAAGCCACTGGCACTGATATCCAGCCAGATGATCGCCACGCCACTGACCCAGAGCACCGCCAGGGCAATGGAAACGGACTTCTGCAGGCTTTCCATATGCTGGCTGTCCTGCAGATGGGAGTTTCCGCCCTTGAACAACTCTTTGATCATGGCGAAGTCGCTGGTCAGTACCATGCCGATGGCGACACAGCAGGCGATCAGGTGCGCGTACACAATCCCTAGGCGCATAAACTCCATGGTTGCTTGCTGCTCAAAGAACGCGGCGATAGTGCTCAGATCCATGGGATACCTCTACTTCTTGCTGGGTGAACCAAACAGATCGATTGACTTGGTTCAGCGAGTTTCTACATTTGCAGTGAAGAAATGACTCCAGTGCTGCTTTGCGGTTTCTGTGGCGAAACATCAAATGCACTACTACTTGGCGAATGAACTGCTCATCATTCGATTTCCTCTTTCAAAGGTAAAAAGCTCCCCCGCACCTGATGTCGTGCATCCGAGAAAGAGCTCCTGATTGGGTGAGGTCGACGCTAAGTCGGCCGTCCTCAAATGGCTACTCTCTGAGCGAGCGAAGTTGAAATCGTTCACTTTTCATACAGCAACGCCGACGAACGGCAGCCTTCCGAAACACGCACAAACGCTAGCGATTGGCCATCTTCCGGGCTCGAAGCCGGGAGAATATTGGTGATTTCCGACATTGCCGAACAGTTGAGCGACAGCTTCCGTGAACCAGTTGAACTTTTCGCTTCGGCCATGTGACTTATTAGTCAGGGTCGGTCATCAACAGCTATGACCGGCCAGCGCGCACTCATGCCGCTGTCCCTACACACTTTGGGATCACCTCGGAGAACCCCATGGATGCCCCGCTGCGTTTCAACGAAGCACTGCTCATCGCCGATCGCGCCTTCAAGCCCTTCCAATGCGTTGCCTGGTCGCCGCAAGACGGCACCGGCGAGCTGAGTCTGACGGTCATCGACCGCACCAGCACTCGCCTGCTCGGTAGAACCCAGCTGCCCAGCAGCATCTACAGCGACCCGGACAAGCTGGCCAAGGTGCTGGAACAGTCCCGCCAGGAGCTCAGTAAGCAGGGTTTCAACCTCGCGCCCTGGAGCATGCCGGAGTAAATCGCCCGGCGACAGGCTCCCCGGTCCGCGCGGCGCCCAACGCCGCGCGGACGGATCACTGCTGGCACCTCGTGCTCGGGCCAGCCCACGAACTGGCATTATCCGTGGGCTTAGTGTCCTTGTTGCCATCCCCTCGCTGAGCGCAGACTGCATCCATTGCTCACCGAGACCTCCCCATGGATGCACCGAAAACCATCGCCTGCCTGATCTACCCGGACGTCATGAGCCTCGACGTGACCGGCCCGCTACAGGTATTCGCCTCCTCCAACGACGAACGCCGACGCCAGGGGTTGCCGCCCAGCTACAGATTGCTGGTGCTCGGCCCCCAGGCGGGCGCGATCGCCACCTCGGCCGGCGTGCAGCTACTCGCCGAACAGGCCTGGGAGCAGACCGACGCGACCCACATCGATACTCTGCTGATTCCCGGCGGCGCCGGCGAACGGCAGCAGTGCCAGAACCCGCAACTGCTGAGCTGGCTGCGCGCGGCGGAACCTCGGGTACGCCGTCTCGGCTCGGTCTGCTCCGGCGCCCTGATCCTGGCGGCCGCCGGACTGCTCGATGGCCGCCGCGCCACCACCCACTGGGCCGATGTGGGCAGGCTGCGCGAGGCTCATCCGCAGGTCGAGGTGCAGGGCGATTGCCTGCACACCTACTCAGCCGATGACCCGGGCGGCGATGCGCACATATTCACCTCAGCCGGCGTAACCGCCGGTATCGACCTGGCCCTGGCGCTGGTGGAGGCCGATCTCGGCCGCCCCATGGCCCTGGCCGTGGCCCGTCGGCTGGTGATGTTCCTGCGCCGACCCGGCGGCCAGGCCCAGTTCAGTGCTCTGCTTGCCCCCGACCCCAGTCGCATACCGCGCCTGGCCGCCCTGCTCGACTGGATTCCCGCTCACCTGGCCGATGACCTTTCGGTGGAGGCGCTGGCCGCCCAGGCCTGTATGGCACCGCGCACCCTGTCGCGGGTATTCGTCGAGGAGCTGGGCATGGGACCCGGTCGCTATGTCGAACGCATCCGCCTGGAGACTGCCCGTCAACTGTTGCAGAACGCCAACGCCTCGATCTCCACGGTGGCACGCCTCACCGGCTTCGGCCACCCGGAGAACCTGCGTCGGGCCTTCCACAAGCATCTATCCGTCAGCCCCCAGGCCTACGCCGAGCGATTCGCCTGATGCCAACGAGCACAATCTGCAACCCCAACACCGAGAGCCCCCGATGACGCCTTACCTTCACAAACTCCGCAGCCAAGCCAGCGCCCTGCCACCCCGCGCACCAGCCCGGCAGATAGCGCTGGCTTGGCTCGGCGGCGCTCTGGCCATAGCCTGCGTGGCCAACGTCGCCGAGGTGCTATCACTGGGTCTACTGCTGGGATCCTTCGGCGCATCCTGCGTGCTGGTATTCGGCTACCCCGAATTGCCCTTCTCGCAGCCACGCAATGTGCTGGTCGGGCACCTGTTGAGTAGCCTGACCGGTCTGCTGTTTCTGCATCTGCTTGGCCCGCAGTGGTGGTCGCTTTCGCTCGCAGTAGGCAGCGCCATCGCCCTGATGATGCTGACTCGCAGCGTCCACCCGCCGGCGGGCTCGAATCCGGTGATCATCTTTCTCGCCCTGCCGGGCTGGGACTTCCTGCTGTTCCCCACGCTGTTCGGAGGGCTACTGCTGATCGCAGTGGCGCTGCTGTACAACAACGCCACGCGCGGCGGTCGCTATCCGCAGTACTGGTAACGACGGAGTGCTGACGGCCCTTTAGGCGGGCCGGGGTCAGCGCCTGAGGCCGACCCGCAGGTGTAACCGAGCCTAGACGGGAACCTGGTGAAGGCTGGTGCGGTTGCGCCCGCCTTTCTTGGAAGCATAGAGGGCGTGATCGGCCCACTCGATAAGTTGCTCGTGGCCAGTGCTGGGCGGAGCAAGGTCGGCAACCCCAAGACTGATGGTCACCGGGATGACCACGCCATCGTGCTCCACCCGCATGGCCTCGACGGCCAGACGCAAGCGCTCGGCGAACAGCTGTGCACCCTTGGCATCGGTGTCCGGCAGCAGCACGGCGAACTCTTCGCCACCGTATCGGCCGGCGATGTCGTTGGTGCGCACATGCGCCAACACCAGGTTGGCAACGCCCTGAATCACCTTGTCGCCGGCCTGATGGCCATAGGTGTCGTTGACCTTCTTGAAGTGATCGATATCGAACATCACCAGGGAAGCCATGGTCCGGTAACGCTGGTGGCGGGCATATTCGAGGCGCAGGGCTTCTTCCCAGTGCCCGCGGTTGTTCAGGCCGGTGAGCCGATCGGTGCTGGACAGGCGTTTGAGTTCCAGGTTGGCGGCCTGCAGCTGACGCTTGTTGGTCGCCACCTCGGTGACGTCGTAGATGATCACGCAGATGTGTGCGACCTCGCTGTTGGTGGCCCGCAGCGGTATCAGGGTGACGTTCTGATACATGTGGTCTTCCTGCCCGGTGATCGGCTGGTAGTTCTTGAAGCGCACCAGGTAGGGTCGCTGCTCCCAGATGGTGAAGGCAGGCGTTCCCAGCAGCGCGACGGTCTCCAGCTTGTTGCGGAACCAGTCCTCGTCCACTTCGGGGAAGACCTCGAAGAAGGACTGCTGATGAACCTCGCTGGGCGGGCGCCCGGAGTGGTTCTCCATGAAGCTGTTCCAGATCTCGACCCGGTATTCGCGATCGAGCATGATCACGCCGACGTCGATGCTCTGCACGGTCGCCATCAGCCAGTGAAACTCGTTGAGATCCAGCAGTGCGCTCATGATCAGCTCATCAGATAGGCGGTTTTAAGGGAAAGTCGGGCCACCGAGTCCTCGGTGAAGAGCAGCAGCAGGTCGAAATGAATGTCGTGCCCTTCCAGGCTGTAGCTGAGCTCGACCGCCAGGGTCTTCCTCCAGCGGCGCTGGTTGACGCGAATCAGTTCCTCGATGGGCGAATGCTGGCCGAGTACCACCGGATGGCCCTGGGAGAAGCTCACATCGAGCTGCGCGGCGATGCCGCTCAAGCAGGCGCCGATCAGGATGCTGGCCAGGTCCAGCAGCATCTCCAGCTCGCCAGCCTGATTGACCGGCTTCCAGCGCATCAGCTTGGCCATGTCACGCACTTCGGAGTCGTGGAAGATCAGCAGCGCCTCGCCGGCGATGCCGCTGCCGATATAGCCCTGACACACCGCCGACAGCTTGTCGCTCTGCTGCGCGTTGGCCAGGGCCATGTGCAGTTCGCCGACTTCGAGGATATTGACGTTGGGGATCGGCAAGCGGACGAACACATCCAGCTGCCTGGCCAACAAGGCGGCCGCCTGGCCCATCGCCACGTTCACCACTTCGCGGAAAGCATCGCGAAACTGCACATTGGGCTCATCGGCGTCGATCTCGGCAGCCGACTCGGGCGAAGGCTCGCCGAGCAGGCCGAAATCGAGCAGGGTGCGCCGCAACAGCTCGGGGTCGACGGGTTTCTTCAGGAAGGCCAGGGCGCCGAGTTCGGCCACCCGCTTGATCGCCTCGTCCTGAACGTCACCGGACACCACGATGACCTGGGTATCGAGCGCCTCGTCGCGGATGGCGGCCAGGACCTCATAACCGTCCAGCTCCGGCATCGTCAGATCGAGCAGCACCAAGCCTATGCCGCCGCGGCGCAGGGCTTCGAGCCCTTCTCGGCCGTTGACGGCCTGGACCACGGCGACCGGCCAATCCGCGGGCAAGGCTCGGATCAGCTGCTTACGCGCCATATTGGAGTCATCACACACCAGCAGCGAGGAAATCGACAAGGTCGCAGACTCTTTTTGGGAAAACATATTGTTATTTTCGGCCAGCATAGCAGCACCTTGCCCCAAGATGCACAGCCCAGGTGTGTGCGGGCCATAAACGAAAAAGGCGACCCGTAGGTCGCCTTTCTTGCTCTGCTGCCTCAGTAGTAGGCATTTTCCTTGTTGCTGTGGTCAGTCACGTCGCGCACCCCTTTGAGTTCGGGGATGCGCTCGAGCAAGGTCCTCTCGATGCCTTCCTTGAGGGTCACGTCCGCCTGGCCGCAGCCCTGGCAGCCGCCGCCGAACTGCAGTACGGCGATGCCGTCATCGACCACATCGATCAGGCTGACCTGGCCGCCATGGCTGGCCAGGCCCGGATTGATCTCGGTCTGCAGGTAGTAGTTGATACGCTCGTTGATCGGGCTGTCTTCATTGACCATAGGCACCTTGGCGTTCGGCGCCTTGATGGTCAGCTGGCCGCCCATGCGGTCGGTGGCGTAGTCGACCACGGCATCTTCCAGGAACGGCTCGCTGACCGCATCGATCCAGGCGGTGAAGCTGGCCAGGGCCAGGGCAGTATCCTCGGCCTTCTGCTCGCCCGGCTTGCAATAGGCAATGCAGGTTTCCGCATATTGGGTGCCCGGCTGGGTGATGAAGATGCGGATGCCGATGCCGGTGGTGTTCTGCTTGCTCAGCAGATCGGCGAGATAATCGTGTGCGGCGTCAGTAATGGTGATGGTGCTCATGGCAACTCCTCGCAAACATGGGCGCAGTGTACGCCAACCAACGCGCTTGGTTAAAGCCTGAGCGTTTCTGTCGGATAAGCAGCCGTGTAACGATCGCCGGCGCCGCGGGTCCACTGACTAGGTCACCGCGTGAGCGCTCCACCATGAACCTGCTGCTGCCTGCCCTTTCGCTCGCCTTGCTGCTGTCGGCCCCCATCGCCCAGGGGGCCGAGCTACTGCGTTTCAGCAGCGGCGCGGCGCCCACACCGGTGCTGGAACTGTTCACCTCGCAGGGCTGCAGTTCCTGTCCGCCCGCCGACCGCTGGTTGTCCCGGCTGCGCGAGCATCCGCAGCTGTGGCAGGGCCTGATTCCCCTGGCCTTCCATGTCGATTACTGGGATCGACTGGGATGGCCCGACCCCTTCGCCAATCCGGCTCACAGTGCGCGGCAGCGTGGCTATGCACGCAGCAGCGCCAGTCGAAGTGTCTACACCCCGGGTTTCATCCTGGCGGGACGCGAGTGGCGTGGCTGGTTCCGGGGCGAGCCACTCGACCTGCCCAGCGGCGCCGAGGTTGGCACACTGACGTTACGGCTGGACGGCGACAGCCTGCGGCTGGCCTTCGACGCCAGCGCAACTGCGCCGGCGGGGCTCATCGCCCACGTCGCGCGCCTGGGGTTCGGCCTGCACACCCGAGTCAGCCGGGGCGAAAACGCCGGCAGCCTGCTGACCCATGATTTCGTGGTGCTGAGCCTGCAACAGATCGCCGCCAGCACACCGAACCGCTGGCTCACTCGCCTGCCACACGAGCCGCGCGGTGAGCGCCAGGCCATAGTCGCCTGGCTCAGTGCCCCCGGGGATTTGGCCCCCTATCAGGCTGTCGGCGGCTGGCTACCCAGGCAACGCCCCGGTGCCCGCTGAAGCATCGGGCCAACCGGCAAGATCCGCACTCGACCGCGCCCAGGCCATTCATCTGCAATACTTGCTGGAGAGTCGCGGCTTTAGCAGGTGAAGCCACCCGCCATCAGCAAGGAGTGTCCCTGATGTATCGCCAAATCATGATTCCGGTCGACCTAGACCATGTCGAGCGCCTGGAAAAGGCCCTGAATACCGGTGCCGACCTGGCCAAACTCTACGATGTGCCCGTGTGCTACGTCGGCGTATCGGGCAACACCCCCAGTGCCATCGCACACAACCCTACCGAGTTCGCGGCCAAGATGCAGGCCTTCGGCGAGGCTCAGGCGCAGAAGTACGGACTGAGCAAAGTCGGCACCGCCACCTATATCAGCCATGACCCGGCCGTAGACCTGGACAAGACCCTGTTGAAGGCGGCCAAGGAACAGGGCGCCGACCTGGTGGTCATGGCCTCCCACGTGCCGGGGTTGGCGGAACACCTGTTCGCCTCCAACGCCGGGTATTTCGCCTCCTACTCCGACGCCTCGGTGCTGGTCGTGCGATAGACCCGAGCGGCGCCCGCTACAGGTTTTCGTAGCGATTCATATCCAGCACCGCCGCCTCGATGGGCTCGGTCTCGCGGATATAGGCCGCGAGATCGTGGAAGTAGCGCCAGAATTCGGGATGGCTGCGGCGGATGCCCCAGCGTTCTACCACAGGCTCGAACGCCGTGGGATCACTCGCCCGCTCCAGCGCCGCAACGAACGCGGGGACCTCTGCGGCCCTCAGACTGAACATGAAGTTGGGATAACTGCTCAGCACGCCGGGATAGAGGGTCAGGGTGTCGCGCTCAGGCTGATAGCGCAGCGCCTCGCCGAGCATAAAGGCCACGTTGCTGTGCGCCCGATTGCGCAGCAGGCTGTAGACCTCGCGCCGCCCGTTTGCCTGCTCGACCCGCAGCAGGGTGGTTTCCGGGAGCTGGTTGATCACCTTGAGCTCGGCGGCCGGCCTGCTCGCCAGGCGGCTCAGCGCCTGCTCGACGCCCTGCAGCTCACTGCCGATTCCCTCGCGGAAGCAGCGCGAGCCGCTGCAGCGATTGATCGGGTCCGGTCGCGCATTCAAGTCGGCGTAGCGCAGCAGGAGCGACTCGGCGAAGCCGCCCTTGGGGTCCTCAAGCGGCAGCAACAGGCCACTGGCCGAGCGGCTGTCGATCCCCGGGTAGTCCAGCCACAGCTTCAGCTTGCCACTCTTCTGGTACCAGTCGTCCAACAACCCCAGGCGTGATTCGGCCGGCATCAGACGCAGGAAGTTCTGCTCGGCACCATTGCGGATCAGGTCGAAGTACAGGCGGGTCTGCGCCTGGTGGGAGACGTTGCCATACACGTCGAAATTCACCACCAACTGGTAATAGGTGCGCTCCAGCAGCGGGAAGTCCATCCACCACAGGGTCTGCGGAACCGCGCCGATCAGGCCCTTGCGCACCGAGGCGCTGTCGTGCTGGCGGAAGATCGACAGCAGCGCGTTGTCGTTGCCGCTCCAGATGTGCGACCAGTCCGGTGCCGGCGCCGTGGCATAGGCCTGCATGCGTAGCCTTTCATATTCATTGCGCTTGTCGCGGTAGTCGAGCCAGAGCCCGAGCAGGTCGCCGATGGCATCGAACTGGCCGGGCATGGCCAAAAGCGGGGTGGCCCTGGCCCGGTAGACGGCATCGGTCAGATAGAGGTCGTGACGCGGGTCCTGGAACAGGGTCCAGAAGTTGTCGCGGATCACGTCGGTGGCGATCTGCCCGCGGCAGACCGGGCCGCGGATAAAGGTGCGCACGAAGTACTCGGCGTCATCGAGCATGAACTGGTAACGCGCCTGCGGCGGAATCGCCGCGAAGGTCGCGAAGGGGTTGGCGCGGCGCTGGGCGCCATAACCCGGCAGGCTGTCCACCTGCCAGTCATCGGCGAAGAACAGCGCCTTGACCCGGGCCAGCTTGGCAGCGCTCAGGCCATAGGTGATGTGGGTCTTGTGCACAATCACGCCCTGCACCGGCGCCAGACGGTAATAGAAGGCGGTGCCCGGGTCCTCGTTGGGGCGGCGCGTGGCGATCGGATCGACCGACTGGCCGCTCGGTGTCCGGGAGCGCAGCAGCTGAAAGAAGTGCCCCGGCTCGCCGCCGGCAAAATGCAGGTGGGCGAGGAACAGATGCTCGTACAGCCAGCGCGCGACCAGCGTCTCACGGTCGCCTTCGGCATTGAGCAGGCCTTCCCACGCGGCTATCTGCCGGGCTTCGGCGGTGCTCGGCCGCAACACCTGCTGGTCGATCGCCGCGCCTTCGGCCAGCCAGCGTTGCAGGGTCCGGTAGTCGTCCGAGGCCAGGCCGGTCACGGCAAAGGGCATGCCGGCTTGCGGGTTCTCCCGGGCGTAGGTCGAAAACTCATCCGGCAGCGGACACCGGTTGCTGCGCTTGATGCCGATCTCCAGACTCTCCGGCAGCCTGGCATTGGCCGGCAGCGGCGTCTGGTGCCCCAGTTCGAGCAGGCGCGCCATCAATGCGGCCTGGCTGTCCTGGCCCTCCACCACCGAGAAGAAGCCCTTGCGCCGCCAGGCCTGCGCTCCCTGGGCGTCGAGAAACAGCCGGGTGGTGGCCTGCGCCTCGGTACGCACGCCGTCGTACACCGGCAGCTTGTGGGCGCCGCGGGCGGAGCCTTCGCCGCTGCCCAGGTTGAGCTGGCAGGGCGAGTCGTAGCACGCGTGGCAAGCGACGCAGTAGCGGCTGAAGATCGGCTGCACATCGCGGCCATAGGACACCGGCTCCGTCGCCCAGGCCGGGCAGATGAACAGCAGGCAGGCGCTCAGCAGTGCACGGTACGGCATATCCCTGTTCCCTCTGTGGCCATCCCCGGATTCTACGCGTCGCGACTGCACCCAGGGGGCCAGGCCAACATGAGCATCATTCATGCAAATGACCGACCTGCTCCAAAAGCGCACAGCTTTGCTATGATCGCCGCCCACAGTTTCCGCTTTGCTCAGGTAGTACCGTCCATGCCCTCGTCCGATCGCAGCGCCCGCCTCCAAGCCCTCCAGAACGCCCTGAAGGAGCGCATCCTGATCCTCGATGGCGGCATGGGCACCATGATCCAGAGCTACAAGCTGGAGGAAGAAGACTACCGCGGCGAGCGTTTCGCCGACTGGCCCCAGGACGTCAAAGGCAACAACGACCTGCTGATCCTCAGCCGTCCGGACGTCATCAGTGCCATCGAGAAGGCCTACCTGGACGCCGGCGCCGACATCCTCGAGACCAACACCTTCAACGCCACCCAGATCTCCCAGGCCGATTACGGCATGGAGGCGCTGGTCTACGAGCTGAACGTACAAGGCGCGCGCCTGGCCAGAGCGGTGGCCGACGCCAAGACCGCCGAGACCCCGCACCGCCCGCGCTTCGTCGCCGGCGTGCTCGGCCCGACCAGCCGTACCTGCTCGATCTCCCCGGACGTCAATGACCCCGGCTACCGCAACGTCACCTTCGACGAGCTGGTGGACAACTACACCGAGGCCACTCGCGGCCTGATCGAGGGCGGCGCCGACCTGATCCTGATCGAGACCATCTTCGATACCCTCAACGCCAAGGCGGCGATCTTCGCCGTGCAGCAGGTGTTCGAGGAGGACGGCGTCGAACTGCCGATCATGATTTCCGGCACCATCACCGATGCCTCCGGCCGCACCCTGTCCGGGCAGACCACCGAGGCCTTCTGGAACTCGGTGCGCCATGCCCAGCCGATCTCCGTGGGCCTGAACTGCGCCCTGGGGGCCAAGGAACTGCGCCCCTACCTGGAAGAGCTGTCGACCAAGGCCGAGACCCATGTCTCCGCCCACCCCAACGCCGGCCTGCCCAACGCCTTCGGCGAGTACGACGAGAGCCCGGCGGAAATGGCCGCGGTGGTCGAGGAGTTCGCCGCCTCGGGCTTCCTCAACATCATCGGTGGCTGCTGCGGCACCACACCGGCGCATATCCAGGCCATCGCCGAGGCCGTGGCCAAGTACCCGCCGCGCGCCCTGCCGGACATCCCCAAGGCCTGCCGCCTGTCGGGCCTGGAGCCCTTCACCATCGATCGCAACTCGCTGTTCGTCAACGTCGGCGAGCGCACCAACATCACCGGCAGCGCCAAGTTCGCCCGGCTGATCCGCGAGGAAAACTACAGCGAAGCCCTGGAGGTGGCCCTGCAGCAGGTGGAAGCCGGCGCCCAGGTGATCGACATCAACATGGACGAGGGCATGCTCGACTCCAAGGCGGCGATGGTGAAGTTCCTCAACCTGATCGCCGGCGAGCCGGACATCTCCCGCGTGCCGATCATGATCGACTCCTCCAAGTGGGAGGTGATCGAGGCGGGCCTGAAGTGCATCCAGGGCAAGGGCATCGTCAACTCGATCTCCATGAAGGAAGGCGTCGAGCAGTTCAAGCACCACGCCAAGCTGTGCAAGCGCTACGGCGCCGCCGTGGTGGTGATGGCCTTCGACGAAGCCGGCCAGGCCGACACCCAGGCGCGCAAGGAAGAGATCTGCCAGCGCAGCTACGACATCCTGGTCAATGAAGTGGGCTTCCCCCCGGAAGACATCATCTTCGACCCGAACATCTTCGCCGTGGCCACCGGCATCGAGGAACACAACAACTACGCGGTCGACTTCATCAACGCCTGCGCCTATATCCGCGACAAGCTGCCCTATGCGCTGAGCTCGGGCGGGGTGTCCAACGTGTCGTTCTCGTTCCGCGGCAACAACCCGGTGCGCGAGGCGATCCACTCGGTGTTCCTCTACTACGCGATCCAGAACGGCCTGACCATGGGCATCGTCAACGCCGGCCAGCTGGAAATCTACGACGAGATTCCCAAGCAGCTGCGCGACGCCGTGGAGGATGTCGTGCTCAACCGCAACGCCGGCGCCACCGAGGCGCTGCTGGCCATCGCCGACCAGTACAAGGGCGACGGCAGCGTCAAGGAAGTGGAAAACGAGGAGTGGCGTTCGCTGCCGGTCAACCAGCGCCTGGAGCACGCCCTGGTCAAGGGCATCACCGCCTTCATCGTCGAGGACACCGAGAAATGCCGCCAGCAGTGCGCGCGGCCCATCGAGGTGATCGAGGGGCCGCTGATGAGCGGCATGAACATCGTTGGCGACCTGTTCGGCTCGGGCAAAATGTTCCTGCCCCAGGTGGTCAAGTCGGCGCGGGTGATGAAGCAGGCGGTGGCCCATCTGATCCCCTTCATCGAGGCGGAGAAAGGCGACAAGCCGGAGGCCAAGGGCAAGATCCTCATGGCCACGGTCAAGGGCGACGTGCACGACATCGGCAAGAACATCGTCGGCGTGGTGCTGGGCTGCAACGGCTACGACATCGTCGACCTCGGCGTGATGGTGCCGGCGGAGAAGATCCTCCAGGTGGCCAAGGAGGAGAAGTGCGACATCATCGGCCTGTCCGGGCTGATCACACCCTCGCTCGACGAGATGGTGCACGTCGCCCGCGAAATGCAGCGCCAGGGCTTCAACCTGCCCCTGATGATCGGTGGCGCCACCACCTCCAAGGCCCACACCGCGGTGAAGATCGAGCCCAAGTACCAGAACGATGCGGTGGTCTACGTCACCGACGCTTCCCGCGCGGTGGGCGTGGCCACCCAGTTGCTGTCCAAGGAACTGAAGGCCGGCTTCGTCGAGAAGACCCGCGCCGACTACGTCGAGGTGCGCGAGCGCACCGCCAATCGCAGCGCCCGCACCGAGCGCCTGCCCTACGCCAAGGCCATCGAGAACAAGCCGAAGTTCGACTGGGCCGGCTACCAGCCGCCGGTGCCGAGCTTCACCGGGGTCAAGCTGCTGGACGACATCGACCTGGCGACCCTGGCCGAGTACATCGACTGGACGCCCTTCTTCATCGCCTGGGACCTGGCCGGCAAGTACCCGCGCATCCTCACCGACGAGGTGGTCGGCGAGGCTGCCACCGCCTTGTTCGACGACGCCCAGGCGATGCTGAAAAAACTGATCGACGAGAAGCTGATCAAGGCCCGCGCGGTATTCGGCTTCTGGCCGGCCAACCAGGTCAACGACGACGACCTGGAGGTCTACGGCGACGATGGCCAGCCCCTGGCCACCCTGCACCACCTGCGCCAGCAGACCATCAAGCCGGACGGCAAGCCGAACCTGTCGCTGGCCGATTTCGTCGCCCCGAAGGACAGCGGCGTTCGTGACTATGTGGGCGGCTTCATCACCACCGCCGGCATCGGCGCCGAGGAAGTGGCCAAGGCCTACCAAGACAAGGGCGACGACTACAACTCGATCATGGTCAAGGCCCTGGCCGACCGCCTCGCCGAGGCCTGCGCCGAGTGGCTGCACGCCGAGGTGCGCAAGCACTGGTGGGGCTACCAGCCGGACGAGCAGCTGGACAACGAGGCGTTGATCAAGGAGCAGTACGTCGGCATCCGCCCGGCCCCCGGCTACCCGGCCTGCCCGGATCACACCGAGAAGGGCACCCTGTTCGACCTGCTCGACCCGACTGCCGAGGAAGGCAAGCCGGGCCGCAGCGGCGTGTTCCTCACCGACCACTACGCCATGTTCCCCGCCGCTGCCGTCAGCGGCTGGTACTTCGCCCACCCGCAGGCGCAGTACTTCGCCGTCGGCAAGGTGGACAGGGATCAGGTGCAGAGCTACACCGCGCGCAAGGGCCAGGAACTGGCGATCAGCGAGCGCTGGCTGGCACCGAACCTGGGCTATGACAGCTGAGTAAAGCAGGTAGAAAACAAGGCCCGCCCCTGCGCGGGCCTTGTCGTTTAATCGCGGCTTGAAACCAGCGCGAGGCAAAGGCACCCTGCCCGGCCAGTGCCATCAGGCCCTTTGCCGCGCTTCAAGGCGGGCCGGCATTTCCGTATCAGAGGAGAGCATTCATGAAGATCCACCGCATCAACCCAACCAAGCGCTGGTCGGACATCACCGTGTTCAATGGCATCGCCCACTTCGTCGAGATAGCGGACACCGACACCAAGGCCGATATCCGCGGGCAGGTCGAGCAGATTTTCGCGCAAGCCGAACAGTCGCTGGCAAAGATCAACAGCGACAAGTCCCGCATTCTGTCGACAACCATCTATCTCACGGACTTCGCCAATCTCGCGGCGCTGAACGAACTGTGGGACGCCTGGTTCGAGGGCGGCACGGCGCCGAGTCGAGCCTGCGTAAAGGCGGAACTGGCAAACCCCGACTATCTGGTCGAGATGACGTTCGTCGCGGCGGCGGGGGAAGGCTTTACGCAATAACAGCGGCCGCCAAACAGCGGCCCCAAGCTGATTCGAAGCACACCTTCTGCCCTGGTGACTCGAATTAGGCCTCACTCAAAACACTGTCGATCGAATCGTTGGCAAGGGCCAAAAGCCGACGCAGCCTTATCAACTTCATTGAGATCGACAGTCTTTGAGCAGAAGCAAATGCATAATTACAGACAGTTCTGGCGGACCCCATCCCCTCAAGGACCAACGCGGGTGAGTCGGCGCTCCATCCCTCAGCTCAGGCGCGAGTCCGAGCGGCGAATGATCCTGATCGAATGTTTCAGCGTCGGCTTGCGTGTCACGCTGATGGCCTTGCGCGTCACCGTGTCGATGGTGATGTTCCAGAATCCGCTGCTGGGCACGGTGATCTTGGCCGGAAACTTCTCGAACGCACCGCCGTGATAGGTGTGCCGGCCGCCGTTCTTGAAGCTGCGAAAATTCGCGTCGTTCATCAGGCGGATGTTGCAGGTCTGCGAGCACTCGATGACGACGATGTCGTCCTCGTTGAGGTGTTCGCGCTGGTGTATGAATTTCATCTACCGCTCCACGCAGTGTGTAAGCCAAAACAAAACGACAGCTGACATCGGCAGGGTCGCAGTGACTGAAGGTTGTTCGCTTGGATCTGGCCTGAGCCATGCAGCTGTGTGCGGCTCGCCGCTCATTGCCACTGGCAAATGCACTAAGTGGCGCATTATAAACTGATCCCTCGCGCCCCCAGGAACGCCCGGCACCATGTTCGCAGAAGATTTCCAGACGCTTTCCCTGCAAACCAGCGGCACCACCATTCACCTTACCCATGGTGGCGCGGGCGAACCCCTGCTGCTTCTGCATGGATATCCGCAGACCCATGTCATCTGGCACGCCATGGCCGAACGCCTGGCGCGCCACTACCACATCATCTGTCCGGACCTGCGGGGTTACGGCGACAGTGGCAAACCGCCAAGCGCGGCGGACCATTCGCCCTACGCGAAGCGAGCGATGGCCCTGGACATGGTCGAGATCATGGAGCAGCTGGGCCACCGGGACTTCTTCGTGGCCGGACACGACCGCGGCGCCCGCGTGGCGCATCGCCTGGCCCTGGACCACCCACAGCGGGTCAGGAAACTCTGCGTGATGGACATCGTGCCGACCCTGCACATGTTCGCCACGACCGACCAGCACTTCGCCAGCGGCTATTACCACTGGTTCTTCCTCATCCAGCCCGACGGCCTGCCGGAGCGCATGATCGGCGCCGATCCAGGCTACTACCTCAGGGAAAAGCTCAAGCGCTGGAGCGCCCCCGGCGCGCGATTCGCCGAGGACGCGGTAGCGCAGTACCTGCGCTGCTTCAGCCGTCCGGAAACCATTCACGCCACCTGCGAAGACTACCGCGCGGCGGCAAGCATCGACCTGCAGCACGATGAAGCCGATCGCGACCGTAAGGTCATCTGCCCACTGCTGGCCTTATGGGGCAGCAAGGGCTTCGTTCACCGCACCTACGACGTGCTTGGGGTATGGCGTGACTATGCCGAGCAGGTTGAAGGCGGGCCCATCGATTGCGGCCACTTCCTTCCCGAAGAGGCTCCGGAGCAAGTCGCCGAGCAGTTGCTGCGGTTCTTTGACACTCGGCAGAAGCTGGCCTGAACACGATCAGGGCCTCGCACGCGCCGACAGGTTTTGCGCTGCCGATCATCGGCAGCGCCATGGATGCACTGGCCACGGTCGCAACCCTGGCCGCCGTCCTGCACCTCCATGGCCATTGCGCCTCATACCGCCAAGGTACAGCCGCGGCCGGCCTGGTAGCCCGGACCTTGCGGCCAATCCGTGGCAAGCCTGGCGATAAACAACCTACGCGCCGGCGCTGCCCGGTGGTAGCATTCGCGCGCCATGCATATCCACGACCTCAGCCAACAGCTCGCCGACCTCGGCGCCAAGCCCCAGCATTCCGGGCGGATCATTCGTGCCTGGCTGCAGGGCAAGCCGCTGGACAGCGGTACGCGTAATCAGCCCAGCGAGAACTTCCTGCCACTCAGCGTGCGCCAAGGCTTGCCGGAGCTGACTCAGCGGCTCGCAGCGCTGGCCCGGCTGAGTTCCGAGCATCCGGGCGGCGACGGCTCGGCGCGGCTGCTGGTGGAGCTGGGCGACGGCCAGATGGTGGAAAGCGTGCTGTTGCCCCGCGATGGCCTGTGCGTCTCGAGCCAGGTCGGTTGCGCGGTTGGTTGCGTGTTCTGCATGACCGGCAAGAGCGGCTTGTTGCGCCAACTGAGCAGCGCCGAGATCGTCGCCCAGGTGGCGCTGGCCAGGCGCTTTCGCAGCGTCAAGAAGGTGGTGTTCATGGGCATGGGCGAGCCGGCGCACAACCTCGACAACGTGCTGGAGGCCATCGACCTGCTCGGCAGCGAAGGCGGCATCGGCCACAAGAACCTGGTGTTTTCCACGGTCGGCGACATGCGAGTATTCGAGCGCCTGCCCCAGCAGCGGATCAAACCGGCGCTGGCGCTTTCCCTGCACACCACCGACGCCGAGCTGCGCCGACAGTTGTTGCCGCGGGCGCCGCAGATCGCTCCTGAGGAGCTGGTCGAGCTGGGCGAGGCTTATGCCCGCAAGGTCGACTATCCGATCCAGTACCAATGGACCCTGCTCAAGGGCATCAATGACAGCCAGGAGGAAATGGACGGCATCCTGCGCCTGTTCAAAGGCAAGTTCGCCGTGCTCAATCTGATCCCCTACAACAGCCTGGAAGCCGACGAGTTCCAGCGCCCCGAAGGGGATCGCATCGTACAGATCGTCCGCTACCTGCACAGCCGGGGCGTGCTGACCAAGGTGCGCAACTCGGCCGGTCAGGATATCGACGGCGGCTGCGGCCAACTTCGCGCCCGGGCCGCAGCGCTGCTTCCCCGCCAGCGACGCCCAGGCTGAGTCGAACCGCCAGCAACGCGGAACGACTCAAGGCGCCTGGAGCTCTTGCTTCGCTCAACAGGGGGCGAGTACCCGCGCCTCCTCCTCCAGCCAGTCATGCAACTGCCTCGGCATCTGCACACCGTAGCCCTGCACGTAATCCACGCCCATCTCCGCCAATCGAGCACGTATCGAAGGGGTCTCGACGTACTCGGCGACCGTTCGCCGCCCAAGGGCATGGGCGATCTCGTTGATCGAGCGGACCATGGCCAGGTCGCTCGGCGAGCGCTCGATTTCCTTGACGAAGCTGCCGTCGATCTTCACGTAATCGACCGGCAGGCGCTTGAGGTAGTCGAAGGAGGAGAACCCGACGCCGAAGTCGTCGATCGAGAATGTGCAGCCGGAGCGCTGCAGATGGCGTACCAGGTCGGCGGTCTTGGCAAGGTTGGCGACGGCGGCCGTCTCGGTCAGCTCGAAACAGATGCGCCGCGGGTCGACGGCGTAGCGCTCGAACAGGCTTTCGATAAACCCCAGCAACCTGTCGTCGTTCAAGCTGCTGCCAGACAGGTTAATCGACAATCCGGAGCAGCGCTCCCACAGCTGCGGATGACGCTCCAGCTCGATGAAAATGCGCCTGAGCACCCAGCGATCGACCTTGGTCATGCGATGGTAGCGTTCGGCCGCCGCAATGAAATCCTGCAGGGACAGCTCGTTCTGCATCACCAGCAGCAACTCGTAATGCGGCAGCTCGTGGGAGTCGGGCGACGCCGGGGCAATCTGCTGCACGCGCAGCGAGAGGTCCTCGCGCTCGACGATATCATCGACCCGCGCAGCAATCGCCAGCAGGCCGGCATGACCATCGTCTTGCGCCGAATTGAAACAATGCACACGGTTGCGTCCGCCCTCCTTGGCACTGTTGCAAGCGCTCTGCAGGTCGAAGAACAGATTGGCGACATCGTGCCGCTCGGCGGCTTCGACTACACCGACGCTCAGCGTCAAACCATGCTTGTGCCCCTGCCACTCGAAGCCCTCGGCTTCGATACCCAGCCGTAGCGCCTCGCCAAGCTCAGCGGCGCGTTTCGCACCGCAAGCCGGCAAGACCGCGGCGAACTCCACCCCGCCGACACGCGCCATGCAGCTGGCAGCGGGCAGATATTCACTCAGTCGGCTGGCGATCTGCCGCAGGCAGGCGTCCCCAGCCACAGGCCCGGCATGGCCATTGATCAGGCTGAACTGGTCGATATGCGCCATCAGGAAGGACGGTGCCACGCTGGCGGACAGGCTTTCCGCCAGCGCCCCTTCGAAGCTGCGCCGATTGAGCAGACCGGTGAGTTCGTCATGACTGCGGGCATGGGCTATCTCGCGGTAGAGCTTGCCCACCATGTCCTGCAGGGTACGCTGGACCAGGCCCTCATCCGCCCCACCCTTGTCGCCGACCAGCAGCACACCTTCGGCGAGCTCCCTGGCCAGGCCGGCCAGGCCATAGCTGCCCTTCTCGCTTCCCTGAGCGTCGACGAGTACATAGTGATCCATCTGCGCATTGCGCCAGATCAGCTGCAGAGGCTGGCCGTCAGCGGTGCGCAGCCAATCGCCCTGCTTCAACCCCTCGATCTGCTCGCGCCAACGCTGCAAGGCGCCAGGCACTGCCGGTTTCGGCTTGGACAAGCGAGGGGGCGCAACCAGCCCCACCGGCTTCAGACCCAAGAGCTGCTCACGCATCCGCACCAGTACCGAGGCGTGCTGAAAATGCCCGATGCTGAATTCGTCCATGCGCCGACGTAGCACCTTCAGCAAGTGCTCGATCTCATAGGCCCAGCCCGCCTGACTGGCATCACCTTGCGCAGCCTCAGCTTCGCGCAAGCGCTGCATGAGCAACTCCGTGAGGGCTGAATCCCCCCGCCAGGTGTCCTTGTCACTGTCTGCGCTGAGTTCTTCGTGAACCAGCAGGTCGCGCCAGCCGACGTCCAGCCACTCCAACATGACTTTCGGTACCCGTTTGCCGCAAAGCCGGGCCAGCTTGATGGCCACCTTACGCTGCGCAGTCTCCAGGATGTCGCGTCCGCGATGCGACTGCATCACGCGCTCGGCGCTGCGGCGATAGGCACGCTGCTGCATGTTCAGCAGCTCATCCAGCTCGGCATCGCAGGCGGTGAATGCCGCTAAATCTCCGCGATATTCGCCTGCGATGCGTTCCACCAACTGTTCCAGCCGGGCCTCGAGCACCTTGTTCGGCGGCTCGCAGTAATCACACAGGCGTAAAATGCGATCAAGTGACGCCCGCACGGGATGCCCCGCATCGGCGATGGCCCCAGGCTCCTGCAAGGTGGCCGCCAGGACCGGCAACAGCAGTCGCTGCAACACCGGCTGCAATGTCGGCGCCACTTCGGCCTGTCGACTCAGCGCCTGGAATACCTCACTCACCAGATGGGCATCTTCATGCTGGCGAGGGCTCAACGAGCAGCCCTGTTGGTCGAGCCGCGCCAACAGCGCCTCGGCCGCCCAGCCACCTTTCGGGGCTCGCTGACTGAGCAACCCCGTCAGCGCTTCAACGACCGGAACGGGGCTCACCTCTTGCTCCAGCCCCATAGCGCTCGACAGCCCTGTCGTGACCGCACGGCGCAGGTGCCGAATGGCTCGGTAGGTGGCCTCGGAATCGGCCACGGAGAACGGCCGTGGCGTCTGACTTACAGGCGTCAATCGCCTTGCTTGCGCGAGCGGCTGCACCTTTGAAGCGTCGAACTCGGCGACCAGGGCCTGCAGGTATGGCAACAGAGCCGTGGCCAGCACGCGACTGGCCTCTGCCTGGAACAGGACCCGAACTGGAATGGGCTGTGTGCGCATCTGGAGACCGGCCTGCAACTGACGCAGCAGAAATTCCAGCGACAAGGGGTGATCGGCATCCGCGACATAATGGCCGAGCAGGCGATTGAAGCAACCACAGATGCGCCCCTCGAGCTCACCGACACGCTCCCGCAAGCGGCTCACTATGCGGCGCGCCATCAACAGATCCTCGACCTCCTCATCGTCCACCAGGCGCCATGCGCTGAGATTGCCCGGCGTGGTCGGATGATCCGCCATTTCCGGCGACAGACCGAGAAGAACCGACGAGCAGGTGCGCGCCAGCACTTGTTTACCCTGGACCTTGCAGTAACGAAGAAAATCCTCGCAAGCCTGCACGTCCTGATGGGAAAGCTCCCTGCAATCTTGATCGGCCAAGGCCTGACCAAGCGCCTGAAGCAACTCGCGCAACGCCTCGGGAAGATGGCGGCGAATGATCGACTCAAGCGCTGACGCTAGCGGAGTGGAAATCAAGCGCACGCCCCCTGCATGTCATAGCGTTCCGGCTGAGACTATAGCTGCTTCCAAGCGTCTAGCAGAGCCGTCAGCGCAAGCATAGACGTGCCTCGACCTACTGGCGACCAGCTTTCCTTAGCATCAGCCAGCAGATGATCGACGACTGGAAAAGCCATCGATCACTGGCAATAATGACCGCCCGCAATGCTCAAGAAGGTACAGGGAATGACCGAATACAGTGCCCGAGTCGTATGGGAACGTGCCGAGCAAGGCTTCCTCGACAACCGCTACAGCCGCGCCCACCGCTGGCACTTCGATGGTGGCCTGGAAGTGCCGGCATCCTCTTCGCCTCACATCGTGCCGCTGCCCTGGTCTGATGACCAGGCAGTTGACCCGGAAGAGGCCTTCGTTGCGTCGCTATCGAGCTGCCACATGCTGTGGTTCCTCTCATTGGCCGCCGCCCAGGGGTTCCAGGTAGATAACTACGAAGACCAGGCCCTCGGGATCATGGCCAGAAACGCCGAGGGTCTACTGGCCATGACCGAGGTCGAGTTGCGCCCACGCACCACCTTCGGAGGTGAAAACCAGCCGAGCATCGAGCAACTGCTCGCCCTGCATCACAAGGCCCATGACGAATGCTTTATCGCCAACTCGGTGAGGAGCGAAGTACGCTGTAATCCGGTGATTGGTTAGAGCCCACGCAGTTGACGGGAACTGCGCCCGGCCCGACCATGCGGGCTGGCTGCGCAAGGGCTCGACGAAGGCTCAGGACTCGTTACCTATGCTGAATGCGGGGAGGGAACCATGACCGACAAGCATGATCAGGACGAACGACCTCTGACCTTGCGGGAAATGCTGCGCAGCGTACTAGCCGCCGCCTTTGGCGTTCAGAGCAGCAAGCAGCGCGCCCGGGACTTCAGTCGCGGCAAACCGAGCCACTTCATCATCCTCGGCGTGCTCTTCACTCTGGCATTCGTACTGGTGCTGGTTGCCGTCACCAAGCTGGTGTTGCACTTCGCCGCCCCATGATCACTCCAGCAACGGCTGCACCGAGAAGCTGTAGTTGGTCATGCCGGGCTGGTCGAGGGCACTGAACTTGCGAAAATCGAGTCCGTAGCCTGGTACCTGCAATCGCTTCGACAAGATCCTCGCCTGCTCGGCGTCGAGCAGGCTGAACACCGGATCGACACGGTCCTTGCCGCCTCGCTGCGCGAAATCCTCTCCGGCATGGTAGTCATGCAGCAGCACCATGGCCCAGCCGCCCAGGGTGAAATGCCCGCCCACCAGCGCCGCCAACTGGCCCGAAGCCCGCGCCTGGAGCACCTCCTGCGAGTTGTTCAACGCGGAGAAATGCAGGTCCTTGCCTGGCTCCCGGCCAAGCTCCTGCGCCGCGCGCATTGCCCCGAACGCCATCTCATCATTTGCCGCCCATACCAACTGCGTATCGGCGTAACGCGGCAACAACAACAACGCCTGCTGGTAAGCACGCTGACGGGCCCACTCGCCATAGACCAGCTGCCGCAGCTTGACCTCGGGATGCTCCGCCAGGGCCCGGTGCAACCCTTCCTCCCGCAGGGTGGCGGAAGGTGTATGGCGAACACCGGAAAACGCCAGCATCTGCGCGGGACGACCATCGAGCTTGGCGATCAACGCCTTACCCATGAGGTAGCCGGCCTCCCGATCATTGGGGATCAGGCTGCCGATCCAGTGCCGGTAACGTTCTCGCGTACCGCCCATAAGCGCCTGTTGCTCAGGCGTCAGGGTACTGTGCAAGGAAAACAGCCTGACGGGGCTGTCTGCGAACAACCGCAGCAACTCCGGGCCGGTATACATCTCGTTGACGAAGATCACGTAGTCCGGCTGCTCGGACTCGGCCAGCACCTGCCGTGCATTGTTCAGCAGTCGCTCGCGATCCCGTTCGCCATAGACCACGCGCAGGCGCATGCCGAGGCTGTCGGCAGCCGCCTGCATGAAGTCGCTATAGCCGACCCAGAACGGTTCCTTGGAATAGCCCGGATTGAGGAACACGACAGACGCATCGGATCGCCCGGAGCCGCCCTTCTCGATTGCAGCCTGCGCCATGCCCAGCACAGCGGCCAACGCAATGACAAAGAAAACCTTCAGCCCTGATGTGACCATACTGCGCGCCCCAAAAATTACCGCGCCCAGTATAGAGGCAGCCTAAGTGGCAGCGTGCCACCACCCGTCAGACGCCTCAAACTAGGCTGGTTACCCCCCTCGGAAACCAGCCCTGCCTCTCGACAACTACTGCTGACTGACCCAGAAAACCGCGGTACCGACGACGATCAGGATCAGGACGAAAATGGCCCTGGCGTCGACGACACTGTCACGATTGTCCGGCTGGGTGTGTTCGGTCATTGGCTAGCCCCTTTTTGTGCTTATGGTCGGTTTGCCATTGCAGTTAAGACCAGCGCAACGCCATGCTCAAGCAGTGGGGTTATGCTCCCCCTTCTACTTAGCGTTAAAGGTTCTTTCCATATACTCAAACATCACTTTTGCGCATAACCCTGAGCTGGTATCTTCCCTCGACTCCTTACGGAGAGCGCGGCCGTGCGCGCTGATTTGCTGCAAGCAGCCTGATAACAGGACCCTTCATGTACGTATACGACCAGTACGACCAAACCATCATCGAGGACCGCGTCAAGCAGTTCCGTGATCAAACCCGCCGTTATCTGGCTGGCGAGCTGAGCGGCGAAGAGTTCCGCCCGCTGCGCCTGCAAAATGGCCTGTACATTCAGCGCTATGCGCCGATGTTGCGCGTCGCCGTGCCCTACGGCCTGCTGTCCTCGGCGCAGGTGCGCATGATGGCCAAGATCGCGCGCGACTACGACAAGGGCTACGCCCATATCAGCACCCGGCAGAACGTCCAGTTCAACTGGCCGGAACTGGAAGATGTGCCGGAGATTCTCGCCGAGCTGGCCACCGTGCAGATGCACGCGATCCAGACCAGTGGCAACTGCATCCGCAACACCACCACCGACCAGTTCGCCGGCGTGGCCAAGGACGAGATCGTCGATCCGCGCCCCTGGTGCGAGATCATTCGCCAGTGGTCGACCTTCCACCCCGAATTCACCCACCTGCCACGCAAGTTCAAGATCGCAGTGAACGGCGCCGTCAGCGACCGCGCCGCGATTGAAGTGCATGACATCGGCCTGGAAGCGGTGAAGAACGACGCCGGCGAGCTGGGCTTCCGCGTGTCGGTCGGCGGCGGCCTGGGCCGTACCCCGGTGGTCGGCAGCTTCATCAACGAATTCCTGCCCTGGCAGCACCTGATCAGCTATCTCGATGCCGTCCTGCGGGTCTACAACCGCTACGGTCGCCGGGACAACAAGTACAAGGCGCGCATCAAGATATTGGTCAAGGCCTTGACGCCCGAGGTGTTCGCCGAGCGCGTCAACGCCGAGTGGGCGCACCTGAAGGACGGCCCCACCACCCTGACCGAAGCCGAAGTGGCCCGCGTCGCCGCCCATTTCGTCGACCCGGACTACCGGGACCTGCAGGACCAGGAGGCCAGCCTGGCACAGCTCGACAGCGAGCACCCGGGCTTCGCCCGCTGGCGCCAGCGCAATACCTTCGCCCACAAGAAGCCCGGCTATGTCGCCGTGACCCTGTCACTCAAGCCAACCGGGGTCGCTCCGGGCGACGTCACCGACAAGCAGCTGGACGCCATCGCCGACCTGGCCGATCGCTACAGCTTCGGCGAGGTGCGCAACAGCCATAACCAGAACATCATCCTCGCCGATGTCGAACAGGCGCAGCTGTTCACCCTATGGGGCGAACTGCGCGAGCAGGGCTTCGCCACGCCGAACGTCGGCCTGCTGACCGACATCATCTGCTGCCCGGGTGGCGACTTCTGCTCCCTGGCCAACGCCAAGTCGATCCCGGTGGCCGAAGCCATCCAGCGCCGCTTCGACGACCTCGACTACCTGTTCGACATCGGCAATATCGACCTGAACATCTCCGGCTGCATGAACGCCTGCGGCCATCACCATGTCGGCCATATCGGCATCCTCGGCGTGGACAAGAAGGGCCAGGAGTTCTACCAGGTCTCCCTCGGCGGCAGCTCCGGTCGCGACGCCAGCCTGGCGCAGATTCTCGGCCCGGCCTTCGCCCAGGACGACATGCCGGACGTGATCGACAAGATCATCAAGGTCTATGTCGAGCAACGCAACGAAGAAGAAAGTTTCCTCGACACCTTCCGCCGTGTCGGTGTCGCACCGTTCAAGGAGCGCGTATATGCAGCGAATCATTAAGAACGGCCAGATAGTCGACGAAACCTGGCACCTGCTGCCCAAGGACGCCAGCTTCGACGAACTGCCCAACTGCGACGACCTGATCGTGCCCCTGGCCATGTGGGTCGATCATGGCCATGCCCTGAAGGCCCGCGACGGCGGCCTGGGCGTATGGCTGGAAGCTGGCGAGGAGATCGAGGAGATCGCCGATCAGCTGGACAACTTCCAGGTGATCGCCCTGAACTTTCCGGCGTTCACCGATGGCCGTCACTGTTCCACCGCCTACCTGCTGCGCACCCGCTATGGCTACAAGGGCGAAGTGCGTGCCATCGGCGACATCCTGCGTGACCAGCTGTTCGCCCTCAAGCGCTGCGGTTTCGACGCCTTCGCCTTGCGTGAAGACAAAGACCCGCAGGATGCCCTGAAGGCGTTCGAGGAGTTCAGCGAGGTGTATCAGGCCTCCAGCGATCAGCCGCTGCCGCTGTTCCGCCGTCGCGCCTGATCGATCCGCCTTACGAAGAAGCCCCGCCTCGCGGGGCTTCTTCGTTTCAGGCCTTGACGCTGCCCGGCATCGCGTCGCAATTGATCGACTTTCGCCCTGGCGACACCATAGTCCCGCGCGGCCCGGCAAAGGCACTGGGCACTGCCTATGCCGGCGACAGAACGGTATCTCGCGGCGACATCACCCTGCACATCAGCCAGGCCTGAAACGCAGAGGCCCGGTCGAACCGGGCCTCCTTTCTTCACGGCATCAGTCAGTCGAGCTTGACCAGCACACGGCCAACCTGCTGGCCGCCGAGTATCCGCCCGATGGCTTCCGGCAGTTGCGCCAGGCTGACCTCGGTGACCAGTTGCTCCAGGCCCTCGAGCTTCCATTGCAGCGACAGCTTGTCCCACATGGATGCCTTAACCACCAGGGGCAGCTCCACCGAGTCGACACCGAGCAGGTTGACCCCGCGCAGGATGAACGGCAGCACGTTGCCCTTGAAGGCGACGCCGGCCGTCAGGCCGCAACAGGCCACACTGCCGCCGTAGCGCAAGGCCTTGACCACATTGAACAGGATGTCGCCGCCCACGGTATCCACCGCACCGGCCCACTGTTCCTTGAGCATCGGCCGCTCGCCGCCCTCCTGCAGCTCGCTGCGCAGCACGATGCGCTCGGCGCCCAGCTTCTTCAGGAACTCACCTTGCTCCGCCTTGCCGGTGGATGCCGCCACCTGGAAGCCCAGCTTGGCCAGCAGGGCCACCGCGACGCTGCCCACGCCCCCAGTGGCGCCGGTGACCAGAATGGGCCCGGCATCCGGGCTGACGCCTGCCTGCTCCAGCTTGTCGACACACAGCGCCGCGGTCAGGCCGGCGGTACCGAGCACCATGGCCTCGCGCAGAGACAGACCCTTGGGACGCTTGAGCGCCCAGGCCGCGGGAATGCGGATGTACTGGCCGAAGCCTCCCGCCGTATTCATACCCAGGTCGTAGCCGGTGACAATCACCTCATCGCCAGCACCGAACTCGGCGACGCTGGATTCCTCGACCACGCCGGCGGCATCAATGCCCGGCGTATGGGGGAACTGCTTGGTCACCCCGCGATTGCCGCTGGCGGACAACGCATCCTTGTAGTTCAACGAAGAGTACTGGACCCGAATCAGCAGCTCTCCGGCGGGTAACTCGCTGGTGTCACGCTCGACTATCGCCTGCTCGAACTCACCCGCCAGGCCTTCGCAAGCCTGCAATGCCAAGAACTTACCCATGTCGATACTCCTGTGACAGAAAATGGATTACCAGAACCGCTGCTGGTTGAGGCGACTGAGCCAGTTCAGCAGGAAACGATCCAGGGCCATGCCGGCCGCCAGGCCGATGCGCTCCTGCAGGCTCTTTCTGGCGACGAAGTGCAGGTGGTACAGCTCGGCCTCCCTGGCCCGTGCGGCGAGGTATTCATCGCTGGTCTTGAGCTCATCGACCAGTTCCTTCTCGAGAGCCGCCAAACCCAGCCAGACTTCGCCCGTGGCGACTTCGTCGATCCGCAGTTGCGGGCGATAACGGGAAACGAAGCCCTTGAACAGCTCGTGGATGCTTTCCAGGTCGTCCTGGAACTTCTCCCGCCCCTTCTCGGTGTTCTCACCGAAGACCGTCAGGGTGCGCTTGTACTCACCAGCGGTAAGCACCTCGAAGTCGATGTTGTGCTTCTTCAGCAGGCGGTGCACGTTGGGCAGCTGCGCCACCACGCCGATCGAGCCGAGAATGGCGAAGGGCGCGGAGATGATCTTCTCCCCGACGCAGGCCATCATGTAGCCGCCGCTGGCCGCGACCTTGTCGATGCACACGGTCAGGGGCACCCGCGCCTCGCGAATCCGCGCCAGTTGCGAGGCGGCCAGGCCGTAGCTGTGCACCATGCCCCCGCCACTCTCCAGGCGAACGACCACCTCGTCCTGCGGCTTGGCCATGCTCAGCACGGCGGTGACCTCATGCCGCAGTTGGTCGACGGCAGAAGCCTTGAGGTCTCCATGGAAGTCCAGCACGAAGACCCGCGACTTGTGCCCGGCGGATTTCTTCGCCAGTTTCTCCGCCTTGGCCTCGGCCTTGTGCAGGCTCTTGAGCTGGTCCTTGTCCAGCACCGCCTGCTCCAGGCGCTGGCGAAGCTCCTTGTAGAAGTCGTTGAGCTTGTCCACCTGCAGCTGCCCGGGAGCCTTGCGCCCTTTGCCGCGCAACGCGACGCCTGCCGCCAGCAACACCAGCACGGCGACCACCAGGGTCACCACCTTAGCCAGAAAGCCCGCGTAATCAGCCAGAAACTCCACGTCCATCCCCCTCGTTGTCCATTCCAGCGCTTGGCCTCGCGCCGCGCCCTTGACGCTCAAGCATACCGACGCCGCCAGCCGCCGGCCACCTGCCTCGCCCATGCCTCGACGCCGCAGCGGACAATTCAAACAAGCGTATGTTTTTTCGTTGACAGCCCCCTGCGTTCCCCATAACCTCGCGAGACTTTCACCGCACCGGGACAGCAGCGGACGTGGGCAGCATCTACCTGATCCGACATGGTCAAGCCTCGTTTGGCGCCGACGATTACGACGTGCTGTCGCCCATCGGCATCCGCCAGGCCGAAGTGCTGGGCGCGCACCTTGCCGAGCTTGGTCTGCGCCTGGACCGCAGCGTCAGCGGTGACCTGCGCCGGCAACAGCATACCGCCAACGCCGCCATGAGCCGATTGAGCGAAGCGGGAATCGCCGTGCCGCCGCTGGAAATCGATGCGGCATTCAACGAATTCGATGCCGATGCAGTGATCCGCGCCCTGCTCCCCGACTTGCTCCCCGAACAACCCGAAGCCCTGCAGGTGATGCGCAACGCCGCGCAGAACCGCGCCGAGTTCCAACGCCTGTTCGCCCTGCTGATCGGCCGCTGGCTCTCCGGTGACTACGACCAGCCCGGCCTGCAAAGCTGGCAGGGCTTTGTCGAACAGGTGCAGGCAGGCTTTGCCCGCCTGCTGGAAAAGGCCGAGCGCGGACAGCACATCGCCCTGTTTACCTCCGGCGGTACCATTACCGCGCTGCTGCACCTGGTTACCGGCGTGGCGCCGGACAAGGCCTTCGAGCTGAACTGGCAGATCGTCAACACCTCCCTGAGTTGCCTGAAGTTTCGCGGCAGCCAGGTGAGCCTGGCTTCCTTCAACAGCCATGTGCACTTGCAGCTGTTGAAGGCGCCGGAACTCATCACCTTTCGCTGAGTACCGGCCCACTGCGCCCGACAGGGCGCGAGAAAAAACTGAAAATAAAGGAAGAAACCATGAGCGTTGCAGACATCGTCCAAACCATGCAGTCCAAGTTCAACGCCGGTGCCGCCGCGGGCCTGGACCTGGTATTCCAGTTCAACATCGAAGACGGCGAGAACCACTACCTGGTGGTCAAGGACGGCACCTGCGACGTGCAGCAAGGTGACGCCGAGAACCCCAACGTGACCCTGATCATGGATACCGAGACCCTGAAGGGCATCACCAGCGGCGAGACCGATGGCATGCAGGCCTTCATGGCCGGCAAGCTGCGCGCCGAAGGCGACATGATGCTGGCGATGAAGCTGGGCGAGCTGTTCCCGGTCTAAGCCTGGGCACTCAACCAGTCGCACGAGAAACCGGAGTCCATGGCTCCGGTTTTTTTGCCTGGCGTCCAGCCGCTTGCCGCGAATCAGGCAGCTTGATTGCCCGGCAACACGCCCGCCTATAAAGGCGTGTCGCGCTTGAGGCGGCCGAGGCACAGCATTAGATTAGCCAATGATCCAGGCCAACGATTATAAGCAGAAGGGATGAACATGGCGCTTACTGACCAGTCGACCGGTATCCGTGAGGGCGAAGAGCTCGACACCGGCATCATCGACCCTTACCTCAAGGCGCAGATTCCTGGCCTGAGCGGCACGCCACGGATCAGCCAGTTTCCCGGCGGCGCCTCGAACCTCACCTACCTGCTCGAATACCCGGAAAAGGAACTGGTCCTGCGTCGCCCGCCATTCGGTCACAAGGCCAAGTCGGCCCACGACATGGGCCGCGAATACCGTATCCTCAATCGTCTCAATGCCGGCTTCCCTTATTGCCCGAAGGCCTACCTGCACTGCACCGACGAATCGCTGATCGGCGCCGAGTTCTACGTGATGGAGCGGGTCAACGGCATCATCCTGCGCTCGGACATGCCGGCCGAGCTGAACCTCGACGCCGACAAGACCCGCACCCTGTGCAAGAGCTTCATCGACAAGCTGGTCGAACTGCACAACGTCGATTACCAGGCCTGCGGCCTGGCGGACCTGGGCAAGCCCGAAGGTTACGTGGAACGCCAGATCCGCGGCTGGAGCGAGCGCTACGAGAAAGCCCTGACCCCCGATGCCCCGCTGTGGCAGCCGGTCATGGCCTGGCTTAGGGAAAAGCTGCCTGCCGACCATCACAAGCCGGGCATCGTGCATAACGACTACCGCTTCGACAACGTGATTCTCGACCCGCGCAACCCCATGCAGATCATCGGCGTGCTGGACTGGGAGCTCACCACCATCGGCGATCCGCTGATGGACCTGGGCAATACCCTGGCCTACTGGATTGAGGCCGACGATCCAGCCCCCGTTCAGTTGATGCGCCGCCAGCCGAGCAACGCCCCCGGCATGCTCACCCGCCGGGAGTTCGTCGAGTACTACGCCGAACGCGCCGGCATAAAGATCGACTGCATCGACTTCTACTACACCTACGGGCTGTTCCGCCTGGCCGGCATCGTCCAGCAGATCTACTACCGCTATTACCACGGCCAGACCAGGGACCCCCGCTTCGCCCAGTTCGTTCAGATGAACAAACTGCTGGAGCAAATGAGCCTGCAAGTCATCAACCAGTCGCAGCTGTAATCCGCCTCGGCACCTTTAGAAGAAGGGAAAGCGCATGTCCAAGACCCAACTGTTCGACCTCGACGGCAAGATCGCCTTCGTCTCCGGCGCCAGCCGCGGCATAGGCGAGGCCATCGCCAAGCTGCTGGCCCAGCAAGGCGCCCACGTGATCGTCTCCAGCCGCAAGCTCGAGGGCTGCCAGGCGGTCGCCGACGCGATCATCGCCGACGGCGGCCAGGCCACCGCCATCCCCTGCCATATCGGCGAGATGGAGCAGATTCAAGGCGTCTTCGCGCAGATCCGCGAGCAATTCGGCCGCCTCGACATCCTGGTCAACAACGCGGCCACCAATCCGCAGTTCTGCAACGTGCTCGACACCGACCTGTCGGCCTTCCAGAAGACCGTCGACGTGAACATCCGCGGCTACTACTTCATGTCGATCGAAGGCGGCAAGCTGATGAAACAGAATGGAGGCGGCAGCATCATCAACGTCGCCTCGATCAACGGCGTGTCGCCCGGCGAGTTCCAGGGCATCTATTCGGTGACCAAGGCCGCGGTGATCAGCATGACCAAGGTGTTCGCCAAGGAATGCGCGCAGTTCGGCATCCGCTGCAACGCCTTGCTGCCTGGCCTGACCGATACCAAGTTCGCCTCGGCGCTGACCCAGAACGACGCCATTCTCAATATCGCCCTGCAACGCATCCCGCTCAAGCGCGTCGCCGCCCCCAGCGAGATGGCCGGCGCCGTTCTGTACCTGGCCAGCGATGCTTCCAGCTACACCACCGGGGTGGCGCTCAATGTCGATGGCGGCTTCCTCTCCTGAGCTGATTCCAAGCCACGAAAAAAGGGACCCTAGGGTCCCTTTTTCGATTCCTGCTCAGGAGTCTACTGCCAGTCCTGCAACGCCTGTTTGGCCGCCTGGTTCAGCGGCTCCGCCAGCAGACCGGTCGACGTCAGGCTGACGGCGTACACCGCGCCGTCAGCCACCGGCAGGTAGGTCACGCGCAGCGCCTGGGGATCGAACATGAACAGGTCATGTTGGCCCAGCCGCAGCCAACGCCACAGGTCCACCCCATAGGGGCTGCTCGCCAGCTCGACCCGGGTATGTTGAGCCTGCGACTGCTGCTCGATGGTAAGGAAACGTCCCGACAGCTTTTCCAGGCGGTAGCCCGGGTGCAGGCCGATCAACGCAGCCAGCCCCTTCCACTGCAGGAGCCGCGTATCCAGCTGCCACAGATCGCCCTGGAAAGTGAAGCTGCGCTCGCGACGGCCCTCCAGCAGGCTGGCCCGATAGGCCGAGCCATCGACCTGGAATGTCAGCGTCACCAGGGGTTTGCCTTCCGCAATCGGCTCGTAGCTGGACAGGTCATAAGCCACCAGGCCGACCACCCCGGCCAAGGCGACGAACGCCAGGCCGCAGGTGCCGCGCAACCAGCCGAGCAACCAGCGCCCGCCGAACAGGATGCGCACGGCCACCGCTATCGCCAGCAGCGCCAGTAATGCGGTCGCCCATGCCAGGCCGTCGTACTGCATAGATTCCATTCCTTCTACCGGGAAATGCCGGCATTATGCGCTGCCGGGCCGCGTCGCGAACAGCGCGCGCGCCGCACAATAGGACACAGGTCGTCTTTTTATGCCCCTTCCATTCGAGCTGGCCGTCGACCCGAGCGTACTGGCCATTCTCGCCCTGGTCGCCTTCACCGCCGGCTTTATCGACGCCATCGCCGGTGGCGGCGGCCTGCTGACCATCCCGGCCCTGCTGACCGCCGGCCTGCCGCCCCACCTGGTGCTCGGCACCAACAAGCTGTGCGCCACCTTCGGCGCGGCCACGGCCAGCTACACCTTCTACCGGCGCAAGCTGTTCGCCCCGGCGCAGTGGCGCAATGCGCTGATCGGCACGGCCATCGGCGCCCTGCTCGGCGCCGCCGTCGCCCACTGGATGCCGGCGGCCTGGCTGAATCAGCTACTGCCTGCAGTGGTGTTCGCCTGCGGACTCTATCTGCTGTTCGGCCGAGCGCCGGAGGCCTCGGGGGACGTCGCTACGCCACCGGCCCGCGGTCGTCAGTGGCCACAGGGCCTGGGACTGGGTTTCTACGATGGCATCGCCGGGCCGGGCACCGGCGCCTTCTGGACGGTCAGCAACCTGCTGCTCTACCCCCTGGACCTGCTGCGGGCCAGTGGCGTGGCGCGCAGCATGAACTTCGTCAGCAATGCCTGCGCGCTGGTGGTCTTTGTCGGCACCGGACAGGTCGCCTGGGTGCTCGGGCTGAGCATGGGCGTGGCGCTGATGGCCGGCGCCTATCTCGGCGCGCGCACGGCGATCGGCGGCGGCTCGAAGTTCATCCGCCCGGTGTTCATCCTGGTGGTGTTGGCGCTGACCGCGCGCCTAGCCTGGCAGCACTGGTTCGGGCAGGCCTAGACGTCGCGCGACGTAGAGGTCGATCAGGTAGCGGGCGATGGAGCGTGGCGCCGGCAGGGGTGGCAGGCTGTGCACACTGAACCACTGGGCGTCCTCGATCTCCTCCACCTGCATGACGATCTCACCGCCGGCGTACTCGGCGTGGAAACCCAGCATCAGCGAGTGCGGGAAAGGCCAGCCCTGGCTGCCCAGGTACTGCAGGTTGCGGACCTCGACACCGACCTCCTCGCGCACCTCGCGGGCAACGCACTGCTCGACCGACTCGCCAGCCTCGACGAACCCAGCCAGGGTGCTGTAGACGCCGCTGACGAAGCGTGGCGAACGGGCCAGAAGCACTTCGTCGCCGCGGGTGACCAACACGATCATGCTCGGCGACAGGCGCGGGTAGTGCCGCACCTCGCAGCGCGGGCAATGCATCGCCCGCTCCCCCGCCAACGCCTGCATGGCTCCGCCGCAGCTGCCGCAGAAGCGATGCTGACGGGCCCAGGTGCCGATCTGGGTGGCGTAGCTGAGCAGGCGGAAGATGTCCTCCTCGCCTTGCAGCATGACCTGGCGCAGGCTCTGCCAGGCACAACCGGGCAGTAACAGCGGCTGCTCCAGCTCCAGCAGGTAGACCGCCTCGCCATCGAAATGACCGATGCCATGTTCGGCAACAATGGGCAGTTCCTGCTGCTTCAGCCACTGACGGGGAAACAGCAGGCCGTTGCTGTCGCCAAGAAACTGCTGCTGACAGTGCAGCAGCGCCCAGCCGCCGGGCTGCCGGCTGTCGAGCAGGGCGGGCTGCCAGTGCCGGCTCATTTAGACCGCCACCTTCATGCCCAGGGCGCGAACGCTGTCGGCAGCCAGGTCGAGCACGCTCGGCTGGGTCTCCGGGCGCAACACCGCGCCGGCTTCCAGGTAGTACTCCAGGCTGCTCAGGGCGTCGGCCAGGGTTTCCAGCATCTGCTCGGATGGCATCTGCGGGGTGTCGAACATCTGCCGCTGAATGTACTCGGCGCAGGCGCCGACCAGTTCGGCCGCGCGCTCCTGACCGAGGAACCACAATCCCCCACGCACCGCTTGCAGGCTGAATGGCACATTGGACAGGTGCATGCGGTCGCCGCTCGACTCCAGGTAGGCGGTGATCGCGCGCTTGGCCAGGGCCAGGCCGGCGCGGGCCTCGTCCACCACCACGATGCGCGCCTCGTTGAGCTGGTGCAGGGCGAAGGATTCGGCCTCGTGTCCCGGTTGCGCCTGGGCCGGACGGCTGTCGCGGCGTTCGCCGCTCTCCAGGCTGGCCACCATGCCTTCGACATAGAGCACCGCTTCGGCCAGACGATTCAGCTCGGCAGCCGGCGGCACTACTTCCTCGCGCCAGCCGGCAACCGTCTGCAGCTGCGCCGCCAGCGAATTGCCGGCCGAGCTGAGGCCGACCATGGCGAGGGTCTTGCTCAGTTTGCCGAGCAAGGCGTGCAGGGCACTTAGACTCTCGGCCTGCACCGTGCCGCGCTCGATCAGATCGAGCATGTCCTTGAGACCGGTCAGCTCTTCGCGAATCGCCGAACTGAGCGAGCGCATCACCGACTGGCCGGGACCGGACAGACGCCGGTACTCCTCCTCCAGCAGGTGGTCGGTGAACGGCAAGGTCGCGAGGCCGAAGACTTCCCGCACCGGCGTGACGGTGGGGCCACGACTGTCGCCCAGGGCGACCAGATAGAGCAGCTCCTTGAGCAGGCTGCGTGAGGTCTCATGCTGCTCGTTGCCCAGCATCGCCTTGAGTTCGCGGTCGACTCTCGAAAACAGCTGCTTGCGCGACTTGCGCGCCAGCATGCGACCGTCGACCTGGGCCTCCAGGGCCGCTGCGGCGATCCAGCACAGGCGTCCGCGCGGCTCACCGCCATACAGACCGTCCAGGCGGTTCATCGCACGCGCCATGAGTCTCAGGCTGGCCTTGGGATTCTGCTCGCGGATGAAGCCGAGCAGCCCCACCTGATACATATGCCGCAGACGCTTGGCCTCGACGGCCCTGGTTGCCGCATCGAGGGCTGGCGCGTCGCGATGCGGGCGCTGCTGGTCGAGGCGCACGCTGAAGAAGAAGCTCTCGGGCAGCCCGGGCTGACCACCGGCCTGACGCAGGTCGTTGATCGCCGGCAACAGTAGCTCGGGCATCTCCTGGCGGTTGGCGTCGACGCTCTCCAGATAGCGGCGCAGCACGTGCAGGGCATTGCTCAGTGCCGAAAGCTGCACGTCGCGCTCGCTGCCAGCGCCGGCGGGAATATCGGTGGCCTGGTCGAGCACTTCCTGGGCCAGCAGCTCCGCCCCGGCCAGTTCGATCAGGTTGAGCGCGCCGCGCACCTGCTGCAGGCCCTCCACCGCCTGCTGCAACAGGCTGCCGTTGTCACGCTCGGCGATGAACTGCTCCAGGCTGGACTCGGCCTCCTCCATGGTGGTGAACAGCTCATCACGCACCAGGCTCAGCGACGTGGCTCCTGAAACCATGGGCTAATGCGCCTCCCGCGCCGATAGAGAAGAGGATCGCGGACAGCGCATCAGTCGGCGAACTCCGGCTTCTGCTTGCTCATGTGGGCGGTCATGGCCACCCGCAGGTCGACGGACTGCAGCATCGCGGCGTTCCAGGTGGCGACGTACTCCAGGCCATCGTCGACCCGATGGTCACGCATGTAGCGGATCATCTCCTTGGTACCGCGCACGGCGATCGGCGACTTGGCGGCGATCTCGCGGGCGATGTCCATCACCCCGTCGAGCAGCGCTGCGGCATCACCAAAGGTACGGTTGACCAGGCCGATGCGCCGAGCCTCTTCGCCGTCGATGGTTCGCCCGGTGTACGCCAGCTCGCGCATCATGCCGTCGCCGATGATGCGTGGCAGGCGCTGCAGCGTGCCGACATCGGCGGCCATGCCGATGTCGATTTCCTTGATCGAGAACTGCGCATCGACGCTGGCGTAGCGCATGTCGCAGGCGGCGATCAGGTCAATGGCGCCGCCCAGGCAATAGCCCTGGATCGCCGCCAGCACCGGCTTGCGGCAGCGGTCGACGGCATTGAAGGAGGCCTGCAGCTCGAGGATCTTGCGGCGCAGCGCCTCGGCATTACGGCCGACGTCCTTGCCCAGTTGGCTGCCGACCTGGGCCAGCAGCATCAGGTCGATGCCTGACGAGAAATGCTTGCCGGCGCCCGACAGGACCACCACCCGCACCTCGTCGGTGGCATCGGCCCAGCGGAATATCTCGATGATCTCCGACCAGAAATCGGCGTTCATCGCGTTGACCTTCTCCGGGCGATTGATCACGACATGGGCGATCTTATCTGCCAACTCGACGCGGAAGGCTTTGTAGTCGGACACGGCAGTCATCCTCAAGCAAAAGGCGCGGGCGCGCTTAGAAAGATTCTTATGATATGAACCGGCCAACTATAACAAGGACAGTGTCAATGTCGATGCCATCCACTGTGACGCAGGGCACGCCATGCAACTTCAGTCGGAACTTGAGTCCCGGCGTTAAGCATTTGATCTGTCGAGGATACTAGCACCGGTCAGCGCGCCGCACCGGCACCGCTTGAAGGCCCTGCTGCGGCAGGCGGCGCCTAGGCCTTGATGCAGTCCACCGTGTACAGGGCGCCCTGCGGGCCGTCCTGGCGTTGCAGCCCATGCACGTCCGCATCGAAGCCAGGGAAGCCGTGGTCGAAGGTACGGGCGAACTGCAGATAGTCGATGATCGCGCGGGTGGCCGGGGTGAAGCGCTCGCCCGGCATGATCAAGGGGATGCCGGGCGGATAAGGCACCAGCATCACCGCGGCGATGCGGCCGTCGAGCCGGTCGATCGGCACCGCCTCGACCTCGCCGCGCACCAACTGGTCGTATGCATCGGCCGGTTTCATCGCCACCTCCGGCAGCACCGTGTACATGCGCTTGAGCGCCTTGGCCGTGGCGTTCTCGCGGTAGCAGCCGTGCAACGCGTCGCACAGGTCGCGCAGGCCCATGCCCTGGTACTGCGCGCCGCCCGCCCTGGCGATGGACGGCAGGGCATCGGCCAGTGCCAGGTTGGCGTCGTAACTGCGCTTGAACTCCAGCAACTCGGTCAGCAGGGTGCTCCACTTGCCCTTGGTGATGCCCATGGAGAACAGCACGAGGAAGGAGTACAGGCCGGTCTTCTCCACCACCAGGCCACGCTCCCAGAGGAACTTGCCGACCACCGCCGCGGGTATCCCGCACTGGTCCAGCTTGCCGCCGGCGGTCAGCCCCGGCGTAACCAGGGTGACCTTGATAGGATCGAGCAGCACATAGTCCTCGGCCACTTCGCCGAAGCCGTGCCACTCGGCCTGCGGCTGCAACAGCCAGTCGCCGGTCGCCACCTCCTCGGCGCCCTCCGCCCGCGGCGGCTGCCAGATGCTGAACCACCAGTCGTCGGCCTTGAGGTTCTGCCGCAGGTGGGCCAGGGCGCGGCGAAAGCTCAGCGCCTCATCGAAGGTCTCCTGGATCAGCGAGCGCCCGGCCGGCCCCTCCATCATCGCCGAGGCCACATCGAGGGAGGCGATGATGCCGTACTGCGGCGAAGTGGAGATGTGCATCATGAAGGCTTCGTTGAAGCGGTCGCAGTCCAGCTGACGGCTGCCGCTGTCCTGCACGTGGATCATCGAGGCCTGGCTGAAGGCCGCCAGCAGCTTGTGGGTGGAATGGGTGGTGAACACCAGCGGCCCCTCGGCCTCGCGCGAGGTGCCCATGCCGTAGCGCCCGGCATAGAACTCATGGAAGGCCGCATAGGCGTACCAGGCCTCGTCGAAATGCAACACCTCGACACTGTCGCCCAGGGCCTGCTTGATCAGCTCGGCGTTGTAGCACAGGCCGTCGTAGGTCGAGTTGGTCACCACGGCGAGCTTGACCTTCGCCGCCGCGCCGCCGGCGCGCGCCTGGGCCAGCGGACTGGCGGCGATCTTGGCGCGGATAGACTCGGCGGAGAACTCGCTGAGCGGGATCGGCCCGATGATGCCCAGCTCGTTGCGTTCGGGGCTCAGGTACAGGGGGATGGCCCCGGTCATGATGATCGAGTGGAGGATCGACTTGTGGCAGTTGCGGTCGACCAGCACCAGGTCGTCGCGGGCAACCATGCTGTGCCAGACGATTTTGTTCGCCGTCGAGGTGCCATTGATCACGAAATAGGTGTGGTCGGCGCCGAAATTGCGCGCCGCGCGCGCCTCCGCCTCGGCCAGGGGGCCGGTGTGGTCGAGCAGCGAGCCCAGCTCCGGCACCGACACCGACAGGTCCGAGCGCAGCGTGTTCTCGCCGAAGAACTGGTGGAAGGCCTGCCCCACCGGGCTCTTGCGGTAGGCCACGCCACCGCCGTGGCCGGGCGTGTGCCAGGAGTAGTTGGACTGCGCGGTGTGCTGCACCAGGGCCTTGAAGAACGGCGGCAGCAGGCCGTCCAGGTAGTTGCGCGCGGCGCGGGCGACCTGGCGGGCGAGGAAGGGCACGGTGTCCTCGAACAGGTAGAGGATGCCGCGCAGCTGGTTGAGATCGTTCATCGCCTCGGCCGGCGCGTTCTCGATGGTGACCTGCTCGCCGAGGGCGAAGATCGGCAGCTGCGGCGCGCGCGTGCGGGCGATGCGGATCAGCTCGACCATGTCCTCCAGCAGGTGCTTGTTCTCCCCCGCCCCCTCGGCCGTCACCAGGATGCAGGCCAGGCCGTGGTGGGTCGAGGCGACGATGCGCCCTTCGGCGGCACTGGCGGTGGAGACGATGCTGAAGCCGTCCTGCTCCAGCTCCCGGGCGATCGCGCGCACCCGCTCGCCGGCCACGGTGTCGGCCTTGATGTCGCGGTGCACGATGAGCACGGGGAACTTGAGGTCTTTGTACATGGCGGTTCCTGCTCGGCTATGGCGCGCTTGCCTGTCCCTCAGGGTAGAAGGTCCAGGGTGCCATGTGACAAGAAAGTTATAAGACCCGCCGCGTACTGCCGTCCGCAGTCACGACTGAATCCGACTAAACGCATCACCAGCACGTCATATCGACTCACAAGCCAATCTTTTTGATGTTTTATGAGTCTTATTGTCGAACTAACTGCTCTTTAGACTGGCCCCATCTGAACGCAACCTTGGAGATAACAACAATGAACGTCCTCCTGCTCGGCGCGGGCCACATCGGCTACACCATCGCCCAACTGCTGCACAAATCCGGCGACTACCGGGTGCTGGTAGCCGACCGCGACGCCACCTCGCTGCAAGCCATCGCCGACCTGGGCATCGCCACCCGCGAACTCGACTCGGCCGACAGCGGCGCCCTGGAAGCCGCCATGCAGGGCCAGGATGCGGTGCTCAACGCCCTGCCCTACCACATGGCCATCGGCGTGGCCAAGGCAGCCAAGGCCACCGCCACCCACTACTTCGACCTGACCGAAGACGTGCACGCGACCAAGACCATCATGGAGCTGGCCAAGGACGCCAAGACCGCGTTCATGCCGCAGTGTGGCCTGGCCCCGGGCTTCATCGGCATTGCCGCCCACTCCCTGGCGCGTCACTTCGACAGCGTGCGCGAGGTCAAGATGCGCGTCGGCGCCCTGCCCGAGTTCCCCACCAACGCCCTGAAGTACAACCTGACCTGGAGCGTCGACGGCCTGGTCAACGAGTACTGCCACCCCTGCGAGGCGATCCGCAACGGCAAGCTACAGATGGTCCAGCCGCTGGAAGGCCTGGAGCACTTCTCCCTGGACGGCGTCGAGTACGAGGCCTTCAACACCTCCGGCGGTCTCGGCACCCTGTGCGAGACCCTGCAAGGCAAGGTCGAGGTGCTGGACTACAAGACCGTGCGCTACCCGGGCCACCGCGACCTGATGAAGTTCCTCCTGGAAGACCTGCGCCTGTCGGCCAACCAGGACAAGCTCAAGGACATCCTGCGCGGCGCGGTGCCCAGCACCATGCAGGACGTGGTGCTGGTGTTCGTCACCGTCAACGGCCTGCGCGGCGGCAAGCTGGTGCAGGAAGTGTTCAGCCGCAAGATCTTCGCCGCCGAACAGAACGGCCGCTTGACCAGTGCCATCCAGATCACCACCGCCGCCGGCATCTGCGCCGCCCTGGACCTGTTCCGCGAGCAGCGTCTGCCGCAAGCGGGCTTCATCAGCCAGGAGCAGGTGTCGCTGGAGGACTTCCTGGCCAACCGTTTCGGTCAGGCCTACGAGGAGCAAGAGGTGCAGACCCAAGAGGCCGCCTAAGCCTCGGCGAGTCACCGATCCCCGGTCGCCGGCAGCTCAGCCGGCGACCGGGGATTTTTCGTTTGGTCATCCGTTTCCCAGCCCGGCGCGGGCCAGGCGCCCGCCCAACCATTCCTGCCTAGAGCTTCTGTCCGCGATCCAGCTTGCACGACAGGATGATCGAGGTGGTGGTCTTCTCCACCCCGTCGACTTCGCCGATCTCGTCCAGCAACTGGTCGAGGCGCTCCGGCGAGTCGGCCCGCAACCAGGCGACGAAATCGAACTCCCCACTGACCGTACACAACTGCTGCACCTCGGCCATGCTGGTCAAGCGGCGCAGCACCTCCTTGCCCGAGCGCGGCTGCAGGGTGATGCCCACGTAGGCCTGCAGGCCGCCATCCAGCACACGCTGGCCCAAACGCAGGCCGTAGCCGGTGATGACCTTGTGCTTTTCCAGGCGGGTAATGCGCGAGATCACCGTGGTGCGGGCGATCCCCAACTTGCGCGCCAGCATGGCCACGCTCTCGCGGGCATTGAGTTGCAACGCGGCGATCAGCTGACGATCGATGTCATCCAGGCGCAGCGGGTTCAAATCAGACATTCAGGACCAACCTCAAGAACTCACGAGACAACGAAACGCCGCCCGGCAAGGCCGGCCAGCGTTGGCAATTTACTGATTCCGCTACGACTCGGGCGCCTTCCTCAGGAGGCGCCCGAATCGGTCTGCGTGGCGGCCAGGGCGCCTGCGCAGTCTGCTTATGCGCCGGCGCCGCGTAAAGCAGCCTCCGCGCTCCCGGCCCACGCCTCGGGCGGCGCCGGGCGCGAGCGGCTCAACGGCCCTGGCAGGCATCCACCCGCAGACGCCGCTCCAGCAGGCGGAAGGCATGCACCAGCAGATAGGCCGCCAGCAGGTAGAACAGGCCGGCGGCGAAGAAGATCTCCACCGGCTGGTAGGTGCGAGCGATGATGGTGCGCGACATGCCGGTCAGCTCCAGCAGGGTGATGGTGCTGGCCAGGGCGCTGGCCTTGAGCATCAGGATCACCTCGTTGCTGTAGGCCGGCAGGCCGATGCGCGCCGCCCGCGGCAGGACGATGTAGAGCGAGGTCTGCCAGCGCGCCATGCCCAGCGCTCGCGCCGCCTCGATCTCCCCCGGCGGCACGGCCTGGATGGCGCCACGCAGGATCTCGGCGATGTAGGCCGCGGTGTGCAGGGTCAGGGTGATGATGGCGCACCAGTAGGCATCACGCAGGTAGGGCCACAGCGGCCCCTCGCGCACCGCCTCGAATTGCGCCAGGCCGTAGTAGACCAGGAACAGCTGCACCAGTAGCGGCGTGCCGCGGAAGAAGAAGATATAGCCGTAGGGCAAGGCGCGCAGCCACCAGTGCCGCGAGGCCCGCGCTATGCCCAGGGGCAACGCCAGGATCAGCCCGGCGATCACCGCGATGCCGACCAGCTCCAGGGTCAGCCAGGCGCCCTCGAGAATCCGTGGCAGCCACTTGATGATCAATTCCCAGTTCATGCGGCAGCCCTCAGGAAACCACGGCTGGCACGCTTCTCGAGCAGGTGCAGGCCGATCATGGCGAGGATGGTCAGGCTCAGGTAGATGAACGCGGCCACCAGGAAGAAGGTGAAGGGCTCCTTGCTCGAGGTCACTGCGATCTGCGAACGGCGCATGATCTCCTCCAGGCCGATCACCGAGACCAGCGCGGTGTCCTTCATCAGGATCATGAACAGGTTGCCCAGCCCCGGCAGGGCGATGCGCCACATCTGCGGCAGGATCAACCGCCAGAGAATCCGCGCCTTGGACAGGCCGAGGGCCTGCCCCGCCTCGCGATGGCCCTTGGGGATGGCCAGGATGGCGCCCCGGAACACCTCGGTGGCGTAGGCGCCGAAACACAGGCCGAGGGCGATGGTGCCGGCGGCGAAGGGCGACAGCTCCAGGCTGGCCACGCCGAGCAGGTCGGCCAGGCTGCGCATCAGGCTGACCGTGCCGAAGTAGATCAGCAGCACCCAGAGCAGCTCGGGCACGCCGCGCACCAGGGTCGAATAGGTGCCGCCGAGCCACTGCAGCGGCTTGTACGGCGAAGTCTTGGCCAGGGCGCCGAGCAGGCCCAATACCAGGCCCAGGGACAGCGACGCGAGCGCCAGCTTGATGGTCATCAAGGCACCGGCGAGCAGCGCCGGGCCGAATCCGTAGAGATCGAGAGTCATGATTCAAACCACCGCAGGGGGCTGGTACGGCAGCGGCGGCCGCACCAGCCGGTGCCGATCAGTAGATGCTGAAGGGGAAGTACTTGTCGTTGATCTGCTTGTAGGTGCCGTCGGCGACGATTTCCTTCAGGGCGACATTGAGCTTCTCGCGCAGCGGCTCACCCTTGCGCACGGCGATGCCGATCTTGTCGTTGTCGAACACCGGCTCGCCCTTGAACTCGAAGCCCTTGCCGGCATCGCTCTTGAGCCATTCCCAGTTGACGAAGGTGTCGGCCAGCACACCGTCGAGGCGCCCGGACGTGAGGTCCAGATAAGCGTTCTCCTGGGTGTCGTAGAGCTTGATGTCGACCACGTCATCGAGGTTGTCTTCCAGCCAGGTGCCGGCGATGGTCGCGCGCTGGGCGCCGATCACCTTGCCCTTGAGGCTGGCTTCGTCGGTCTTGAACTCGCTGCCTTTCGGGGCGATGAACTGCAGCTTGTTGGTGTAGTAGGGCTCGGTGAAGTCGACCGCCTGCTGGCGCTCTTCGGTGATCGACATCGAGGCCACCAGGAAGTCGAACTTCCTGGCGTTCAGCGCCGGGATGATGCCGTCCCAGTCGGAGGTGACCACTTCGCATTCGGCCTGCATCTTGGCGCACAGGGCCTGGGCGATCTCGATGTCGAAGCCAACCACCTGGCCATCGGCGTCGATCAGGTTGAACGGCGGGTAGGCGCCTTCGGTGCCGATCTTCAGCTTGTCGGCGGCTACGGCGCTGGTGCCGAAAGCCAGGGTGGCGGCCGCAGCCAGCAGGATTTTCTTGTAGTTATGCATGCGATGTAGCTCCATTTTCAGTGGTTACTGGACATGAACTGCTTGCAGCGTGCCGACTGCGGGTTGTCGAACACCTGTTCCGGCGGGCCCTGCTCCTCGACCAGGCCCTGGTGCAGGAACACCACCTCACTGGACACCTGGCGGGCAAAGTTCATCTCGTGGGTCACCAGCAGCATGGTGCGACCCTCTTCGGCCAGGGCGCGGATCACGCTGAGCACTTCCTGGACCATTTCCGGGTCGAGGGCCGAGGTCGGCTCGTCGAACAGGATCACCTTCGGCTCCATGCACAGCGTGCGGGCGATGGCCGCGCGCTGCTGCTGGCCGCCGGACAGCTGGTTGGGGTAGACATGGCGCTTGTCGGCGATGCCTACCTTGGCCAGCAAGGCCTCGGCGCGCTCGATGGCCTCGGCCTTGCTCAGGCCCAGTACCCGGCGCGGCGCCTCGGTGATGTTGTCGAGCACGCTCATGTGCGGCCACAGGTTGAAGCTCTGGAAGACGAAGCCCAGCTCGCTGCGCAGGCGGTTGATCTGCTTGCTGCTGGCCGCCTGCAGGTCGCCGGCTGCGCCCTTCTTGAGCAGCAGCTCCTCGCCATTGACGATGATCTGCCCGCGGTGAGGGTTTTCCAGCAGGTTGATGCAGCGTAGGAAGGTGCTCTTGCCGGAACCGGAGGAGCCGAGGATGGAGATCACGTCACCGTCACGGGCATTCAGCGAGATGCCCTTGAGCACCTCGTGATCGCCGTAGCGCTTGTGCAGATCACGGATCTCCAGGGCGAACGGGGAGCTGGTCATGCAGTACCTCTTATTATTCTTTTTAAGCCTGGCAAATACTGCCGCCCGTCAAGGCCATCCGCCTAACACGCAGGCGTCATCGACGGCCTTAATGGCGTCATCCTTGCCCCGCGATAGCACTGCCGCAGCCTTCCCAGGCCCATCCGGCAGCGCCGCTGGCTACCGATCTAAACAAGGATAGGCACACGCCTCAAACGAAAAGAAGGACTCGGTTCATTCCAAAATCTATGGAACTGCACGGGTTGCTGCGGCACCGCCAGACGCCGGCCAAGCCCCGCCGATCGACGGTATCCGGCTCGCCCGCGCGGGCGCTGCCCCACGCTACGCTCATAGTGTTGGCAACTTTAAGGAGGTGAGAAATGACCGGCACATTCTCGATTCACCCATCGGTGGACAATGGCATCCAGCCAGGCGCCGATGACTTCGCCGGGGGAACCCTGGTCTGCCATTGCTCCCGGGATCCAGTCAAGGTGAGGGTCGACGCCCAGTCGGCGCACAATCACGCCTGCGGCTGCACCAAGTGCTGGAAGCCCAAGGGCGCCCTGTTCTCCCTGGTAGCGGTGGTGCCGCGAGACAAACTGCGGGTCAGCGAGCATGCCGAGAAGCTCGAAGTGGTCGACCCCGGCGCCACCATCCAGCGCCACGCCTGCCGCGAGTGCGGGGTGCACCTGTACGGGCGCATCGAGAACAGCGCCCACCCTCTCTATGGACTGGACTTCATCCACACCGAACTGTCGCCGGACAAGGGCTGGTCGGCCCCGCAGTTCGCCGCATTCGTCTCCTCGATCATCGAGTCGGGCACCGATCCGGCGCTGATGGGCGCGGTGCGCGCCCGCCTCAAGGCGCTCGGCCTGGAGCCCTACGACTGCCTGTCGCCGCCCCTGATGGACGCCATCGCCACCCACCTGGCCAAGGCCTCCGGCGCGCTGAAGAGCTGAATTCGGCCTACCGCCCCGAGGCCGCGAGACAGGCTCGCGGCCTCGGCCGGCACGCCGCCCGGCAGCTCGGCGAGTGCAGTTCGCGCCCCTCAGCGCGCTTGCAGTCCCGGCCCGCTGGGCTGCGGCTCGGCTTCGTCCGGGCCGTCTTCGGGCTCGGCCTGCTTGTGCACGCGTGCGGCATGGCTGTAGGGCCAGGAATGTATCGCCGAGTCCAGCTCCGGGCTCACCGGCGCCGCCAGTTCCTCCAGGTGACTGATCACATCGGCGGGCTTGAGCACCAGCACGTCGCACTCCAGGCTGTCGAGCACGGTTTCCGCCGTGTTGCCGATCAACGCCCCCGACAGGCCGCTGCGCGCCACGCTGCCGATCACCGTCAGTGACACGTCCAGGCGATGGGCGACCGCGGGGATCAGCACGTCGGCGGGGCCCTCCTCTATGTGCAGGCGTTCGTCGTCGATGCCGTATTCGGCCTGCAGCACCCGGCACTGCTTGCGGTACAGGGCCAGGATGCTGTCCTTGACCTGGAACACCGGATCGGGCGCCAGCAGTTCGGGACAAGGGTGGGCCGACATCAGGTGCAGGGTGCCGCCGGTCATGTTGGCGATGTCATGGCCATGACCGACGATCCCGGCATGCAGCACGCGGTGATCGACGTCGTCGTTGCCCGCATCGATGGCGGCGAGAATGCTGCTGCCCTGCCAGGACGCGGTCGTCCTCACGATCAGCACCGGACAAGGGCAAAAGCGCAGCAGCTTCCAGTCCTCGGAGGGCAGCAGGGTCTTGCTCAGGCGCGTATCGCGTCGGTGTTGCTTGATCACCAAGCCGCAGCCTTGAGCCTGCTGCGCGGCGATGATGGTCCGGTGCTGGCTACCATGCCAGGCCTGCTCGGCGCTAACGCTGAAGCCTTGGCCTTGCAGGGTCTCGCGGGTCTCGCCAAGGAGGGCCGAATAGTCGTTTTTCTTGTCGCACACCAACACGTGCAGGTGCGACTGCGTGGTGTTGGCGATCAGCTTGGCTCGGTCGAGGACCAGTGCCGGAGACTGCTCTGGGTCCATCACCACCAGGGTATTGCGAATGGTTTGCATGACTAACGTCCTGTGCGTAAGGGTGTCGGTACCGCTCGGCGACAGGTAGCGTCCAGGCCTTGACTCAGGCGCAGCCGCTTGCCGCTTCGTCGGGTGATCAACGGGTCACTGATTCGGCGAGGACGGCCGGGAAACGACTTCGATGAAATCTGCTTTTGATTCTTGGACTAATGAAGCCCGCCGCGCGCTCGCCCCGCGGATTCGGGGCGCCGCTACAGGATGTGGATGCCGTCACTCATGCGCGGCTCTCGCGAACCGGCGCTGTGTTGCGGTGCATCGACTAATAACGTGAAAGAGCGCTGTGCAGTCCATCTGCAGGCGTCCTCGGCATGATTCGCGTGCCTGGGCGGTCGGCTGGCATTGAGTGGAGCGGATTGACCATTCGTCAGGCGTCGCCCGTCGGCGTCCTCAAGCCAGCTTCCGAAGACACCCCGGTGTCGAACCCGGGCATCGATCACGGCGCTCATCGGCGACTGCATTGCAAAACGATGGTTCGCGGGCACAGTGCTGTTTGCCCTGCCCCACGCTTCAGTGTGGTCGTTGTGCCGCAGCCCGCCAGCACCGCTAGTCGATTGGCGCGCTGGCGAGGTGCCGACGGACAGGGCCATCACGGCCCTCGCCCGCCCCTCTTGCCGCGTCCGCCGGCTGTTTGTGGGAGGCCGCGCGCCGGGCGCAAAGCACCAGGTCAGGCGCGCCGGCAGGTAAGCGAAGACCCAGGCGTGGCGATCGACGGCAGGCCTCGCCTGCGCCTCAGGCGAGTGCCGCCAGGCCCAGCGCCTCGGCGCACTGCTCCAGCGAGCGCTGCTGGGTTTCCGCGTACAACGCCAGCTCATCGAGCACCGGCGCGCCCAGGTCGCGCTCGAAGGCTTCGCGGTTGGCGCTCTGGCCATAGCTGTCGCGGGCATTGTCGCCGAGGTTGGACTGGAAGATGCCGGCGGCGCTGACCGGCAGGAAGTCCTCGTAGACCAGTGGCTCGCATTGCAGGTGGCCGGCGGCCAGCAGCGCCTCGAGTTCCTGGGCCAGCTCGCCCCGCGCCTTGGCGGCCACGCCCTGCTCGGTGACGAAGTAGCGGAAGTAGGCCAGCCCCTGCCGGCGCAGGCTGGCGTAGTCATCGGGGAACGCCTGGAACTGCTGGCTGAGCGTGGCCATATAGGCCGCCGCGCCCTCCTCGTTCGGCGCGCCACCGGCGACCTTGCGGGTAGCCTCGAGCAGGCGGTCATACAGCGCCCGACCCCGCGGGGTGAGGGCCACGCCACGCTGCTCGATCTCGCCGAAGCGCGCGGTGTGGCTGCCCAGCGCATCGCTGCCGTCCGCCTCGACGAACGTCACCGCCTCCTGCAGGGCCTTGAAGCTGGTCTGCCGCAGCAGGATCGGGCAGCGCCGCGGTGGCGGCCCTTCGATCACCGCCTTCGGGCTGATGCCGCGACCCTGCATGCCGGCCTGCACCGCGTCGATATCCAGGGTGCGCGGAGTCAGGTGATTGATGTGCGGCCCCTTGAACGCCACCACATCGGCGATCAGCCGGTGCTGGTCGCTCAACTGCTGGTACAGCGCGGCACCGACGGTGCCCTCGCGGTGCCAGCGGAAGGTCTCCAGGGCCTGCTGGACGAACTCGTCCGCCTCGCCCGCGTTCAGGCCGCCGGCTGCCTCGGCCCGCTCGATCAGCTGCAGGGCGCGAGGGGTGAAGATATTGCGCCGCGCGAGGATGCCCGCGGCCAGTTCGCGCAGCTCGCGGTTCTCGATCAGCTCCAGACGCAGCAGCGAGGTGAACACGCGGAACGGGCTGTGCTGCAGCGACGCCTCATGGATGGCACGAAACGCGGTGGAATGCACCGGCACGCCGGCACAGGCCAGATCGTAATAGCCCACCGGATACATGCCCATGACCGCGAACAGGCGGCGCATGGTGGCCAGCTCGGCGGCGCTGCCCAGGCGAATGGCGCCGTGGCGCTCCATGTCCAGGCGCTGGATCTCGCCTGTTGCGCTGAGCCGCGCGGCCAGCTGCCGGTCCTGCGCCAGGGCCTGGGCGTTGACCTCCCCCACCAGCTCCAGCAGCGCGCCGTACAACGGCACCTCGGCCTGGTACATGGCCGACATGGCGCGGGAGAACTGCGCGCGGATCTCATCGGGACTAACCAGCGCATCCGGGTTAGCGGCAGCTTGAACGCTCATGGGAACTCGACTCCTTGCATCGCCTGGACAGGGTGGCCGGCATCCCCAGTGATTTGGTATTCCAGCCATTCATGGGAAACATTCTGGCGAGCGGGATAGTCGGTTTCAAACGACTAATCCTCAGCTGTTCATTCCCTTAAAGAATCCACCGGCAGGCGCTGGCAGGCCCAGAATGCTCGCGGGAAGGCCATACAGTCTCGGCGCGTCTCGGCGCACCAATCGGGAACGCCGCTGTGCCCTGGATCGACCCCGAGTCGCCCTCGACCGCCAGGGCCAGCCGCTATATGGGCGAAGTACCCCGGCCTCAGCGCCCCGCACCGGACATGCAGGCACGCAGGAAGGCAACCACCAGCGGAACCGGATCGCCCCGCAGCGCCCTGCGCTCGGGTTGAAACAGGGTCGCGACGAAGAAGGGATGGCCCTCGAGTTCGACCGCGCGGACCTCGCCCGCCCCGTCATAGGCCGTCGCTCGCAGCGGTCCGGAGACAAGCGCCGCGCGGAACGCTGGATTCAGCCCGTAGCTGCATCGATACCCTTCGGTAATTTCAACCGCAGCGTAGGCGGACGCGACACGGGTATTGGCCTGCAGGCGAATCAGGTCACTCACCTCCACCAATGCGCACGCCAACGGGGCAATCACCTGGCGCGGCGCATCGGGGGCGGTTTCGCCATGCTCGGCGTCGTGCCAGCCCAGCACATTGCGCGCGTACTCCAGCAGCGCATGCTGAAACCCGCCACATGTCCCCAGGAAGGGCATGCCATTGCTGCGTGCATGGCCAATGGCGAGCAGCGCACCGTCCATGTTCCGGTAAGGGCTGGCAGGCACACACCAGAGTCCGTCGAAGCGGCTGATCGAGGCGGCAGAGGTGATCGTTTCGGTGCCGATCCACTCGAACCCCACCTCGACTTCCAGCCCCTGCGCCGCCTGCTGCAGCGCCAGTGGGATGGCCTGATGGGCCGGAACGGCGTCGTGGTAGTCGCCGATCAAGCCGACTGTGATGGTTGCGGGCATGTCCGTGTACGTTCCTTGTCAGTGGCAAATTTCAGCTTCGGGGCGCCCAGTACGGGCGCCCATCAGCGGTTAACGCAGCGAGAACCGAACGTTCTCCGGGCAATCTGCCTATCCCACGCAGCACCCAGGGGAAAACAGCGAGCGCAACTGCGAGAAGTAGCCAGACCGCCCTGGGTAGGCGGCGCTGTCGGCGAACAGGCCAACCTGCACCGGCGCCCTGTTGTTCCCGCCCAGGTAGAACGTCTTGAATACCTGATCCCAAATCACCAGGGCACTGCCAAAGTTGACATGGCCTTCGCGCGCGTCACTGGAATGATGCCAGCGGTGCAATTCGTTGCTGCTGAAGATGAAGTTCAGCCAGCCGCTCTTAAGGTCGATATTCGCATGCTGCAGCATGAGCACCGGCTGGGTGAGCGCCAGATACCCCAGCAACGCCTCGGGCGAAAATCCGAGGAGCATGGCCGGCAGCATGCCGACGATAAAATTCGTCGCGTGATTGAGCGGATGAAACCGGAAGTTGTTCAGGCTATACAGGCGTTCACTGCTGTGGTGCATGGCGTGCAACCACCAGAGCGGCTTGGCCATGTGATGCAACCGGTGCGACCAATAGCGCCCAAGCTCGATGAGCAGGGTCGCCGCCAGTATCTGCAACGCAAGGGGCAGGCTCGCCAGAAAGGCCTCGCTTGGCGCGATCGATGCCGCCCCCAGTAATGAAACAAGGGCGACAGGCCCAGCCGCCTTGAGCAACGGCTCCACCATGCCGACCAGCACCATGGCGCTGATGACATCGGTCCCGGCATCCCCCCTGTTGCGGCGCCAGTCCTCTCGATAGGGGGCGAAACGCTCGAACAGCATGCCGGCCACCAGCGTCGCGACAGTAGCGGCAAGAACCGTCACCTCGAGGTCCAGCCCAGCGTGATAGGCGAAAAAGAAGGCGGCCAGGCTGGCGCAGACGCTGATCAACAAAAAGGTGCGACTCAACAGCTGTTGCATAGTGCGCTCTCCGATCCATGGTGACGGGGCTAACGCGTCGCGTCAGCGCCCAGTTAAGTTGACGAGCGAAATCTCGCTCAACCGCATCCACTTGCCCTGTACATACAGTCCCGCGCCGCCCCCCTGCACGATGCGTTGAACGCACGGTCTACAGGGGGCCGTCGACGTTATAGACCACCGGCATCCGCCCCTTCCATTTAAGCCAGCCGCCATTGTCGGTGATCAGGTCCGCCATGAAATGTGCCACGTTGATGCGACTGGTTTTGCCTGCATCGAATATCGCGCTTCGGGTCGGTGAAGGGTGAACCGCGTATTCGGTTACAACGCTCTCATCAATCAAGGTATCGGGACGAACCACGGCCCATTCGATCAACCCGTCGCCGTGACCAATGCGGGTGCGCAGAAAATCTGCGGCCCGCTCATTATCCAGGTGCGGCGGCACCAACAGGCGAATCAGCCCCACGACAACTTTCTGGGCCCAGGAAATCGGCTCAGACAGATCGCGATTGCGGTTGCCGGTGGTGTTCATCAGCACGAACTTGACCGGTCTGGCCGGCTGGCTTTCGCCGATGGCGGTGCATAAGCGGTTGACCGCATCGGTCACCAGCCGGCGCGGCTCGCCGTAGATCCCCTTCAGGCTCAGGCTGTGTCCCAGGCACGAAGCCACTGCCTCACACCCATCGACGTGACGCGCCAGTTCGCCGTCGCTCAACTCCAGGATGCTGCCGGGGATAACCGAAAGATTCTCATTGTTTTCGAAGAGCCGCCGAAACGGCTCCGGCGCTCTCACAATCGCCCGGACCTGCTGGCCTCGACTGAGCAACTGCTCGACCAACAACCGCCCCGTCGCGCCGCTTGCGCCTACCACCAGTATGGCCATGCCCTGTCTCCTTCCCTGTATCTGGACAACTGCGCTCGCAACGATCAAGCCAAGGGACGGGCCTTATCCACTGCCCGTACGCTACGCCCCAAGGCGATGGCGCGCCACGGACTGGCTAATCGCCCCGTCTTCTTTTGGCGGAGGGGCGTTCGTTCAGGACACGCACCTCTCTCTGCGGGAAGGGTATTTCGAAGCCATGCTCCTGCAGCGCCTCCAAGATCATCAGCAAGAGGTCGCCCCCTACGCGATTCTTGCCGTCGTCGACCCCCTCCATCCAGAACTCCACGAACATATTGATGCCCGAGTCGCCAAAGCTGTCTATCTCGCAGTCGGGCCGCTCCTCGAACGGTACATCCTCACCGCTGAATACCTGCGGGTGGCTGGCGACCACTTCCTTGATGATCTCCACCAGCTTCCTGACATCCGAGTCATAGGAGACCGAAAAATCCACCCGATAGCGCTGGCTTTTGTCCTTGTGCGTCCAATTGGTAAATATCTCGGCGATAAACTTTTCGTTCGGTACCACAACATCCTTGCCATCGAAGGTTTCCAGCGTGGTCGAGCGCATATTCAACTCACGCACAATTCCGGTGCGGCCATCCTCGAGCTCGACGTAATCACCAATGGACACCGAGCGGTCCAGCAGGATGATGATTCCGGATATGAAATTGGAGGCGATGGCCTGCAACCCAAAGCCCAGACCAACACCCAGCGCGCCGCCAAACACCGCGAGCGTGGTGAGGTTGATGCCCATGATTTGCAACAGCAGCAGGAAAATGAAGAAGAATATCGCCACCTCGAAGAGCTTCGCGGCCACTTCCCGGGTGCGTACGTCCAGGTTCTCCTGATGGGAAATGAAGTCCCGGCCGGTTCTGCTGCTGACGCGGCCGAGCCAGAACAGCATCGAGCCGAAGATCGCGACCCGGGCGATGCCGTATACCGAAATCTCGATATTGCCCAGGTTGACCGAGATGGATTCGAGTATCCCGATCAATCCGTCGAGCAGGCCGACCAGGTGCAGAAATAACAACGGGATGCCCAGCCACTTGAAGGTCGCGGCGAGAAACCTGTTGCGGATAAAGTTACGGATGATCGAGTAAAAGATAAGCAGGATGGAAATGGTAAGCGCCGCCTGCACCAGCCACCCCTGACTCAGCAGGTTCTCGCTCACCTCAACGGATATTCGCAACAACAAAATCGCGAGTATCGGGAAAATCAAGCCACCCAGCCTGCCGATAAATTTACGAAGCGGATGAGCGCCAGCCTCATCATCTCCTACATTCAGAACCGGGACATATTTCCTGATGCGATTGGCAACTATCCAGGCAAGCGCGTAAATGGCTATGACGATACCCATTTGCGTGTAGGTTACCGGCTGGGAAACAACCGAACTCACCGTCTGGAGCGCCTGATCGACCTGCACGCCGAGATTGTCAATCATCATTATTGAAAACCCTATCCATTACTTGACAGGCAAACTGGACTATCCAAGTAAAATCAACTTCACAGCGCCCCCATAAAACACAACAGCTGTCTAGCCAGAATCATAGACTCGATCTATTACCCCGGGGCCTTGGCCTAAAAAGCTACTAGACCACCGACACCCACTGCAGCAAACGAATATGAAGCATAGCCCCCGGATCCGAACCTATGCCGCCAACACCGCTTGCACGCAAACAAAATGTTTAAACGGCGGCGCGCATCGACCACAACAAGGTGGCGGTGGCCCTGGCCAACAAACTGGTGCGGATCTGCTGGGCGGTACGGTGTCACCAGGGCCGCTTCAGTGGCGACTGGCAGCGCGTAAGGCCCGCCTGACGGCGGGCGTAATCAGGAGGGAATGAAGGGTTTCGGATGGTTGTGGTGAGACGCGAGACTGTCGGAACAGGCGAGTCCGGCAGCGGAACAAGGCCGATAACAATCATGATCCACGTGATCGATTGAACGCTGGGCCCCCGCTGCGCGAACTACAGAGTGGCCAGGGCGATGCTGCCCATGACAGGCCGGATATACGAATGCAACCGCACTGACGACAGGCTTGAAAAGCGATTCCTCATCTACTTGTGGGGAGCGTCCATATACAATTGTTAGGAGGCAACACGCTTCTTTGCCTCTTCTGCTTTTTCTATCAAATGGCTGATTAGGTCCTCGAAAAGGCCATGTCGTATGTTGCCTGCCCAACGCTCAATTTCTTGAATTGTCTTTGGTAGTTGGCGCGCAGATTCGTAAAAGTTGAAAATATCCTCTGCGGCTCTTGAGCCTAGTGATGGTACTTCTAAGCGGCACATGTTGAATGCTTCTGCTGATACGGCTGATTTTATGCGTTCAGCGATTTCCTGCATGGTGAGTGGCTCAATAAAGCTGGGCATGTTTTCTGCTGATGCTTGGTTGATTACAGAAAGCTCATTCTGTAAGGCGTCTATATTGGATTGGATTTCACGATGAAGGATTCTGGATATGTTTTTAGTATTTCTCTTGCCTTTTGCGCTTTCGTAGGCGGCACTCAGTGCGAAGCCAAGAACAACTCCGATTACCGTGAGGGCAAGCTCAAACATCCATATCTCCAATTGCTTCCTAACTAAAATTAGACACCGAATGGTGCGTTTAAACGCACCATTCGGTGGATAACATTCCTTGTCGCCTTTGGCTTTCCCTGTCTATTCCGGAGATTCCAGCGGGTCGCTGGGGGCAGAAGGACGTTATGCACCATCGACGGCAAGCCTGGATGCCTCGCCCACGCTTGGCATATGCCGGCCGACGCTACTGTTTTGCCATGATCCTGTCCAGCGACTGAATCTGCCGGCATGCCGTGCTCGGCAGAGGATATCGGCCAAGCGCAGGCGATGCCGGCTTCGGCCGCGCGGCTGGGGCCCTGCCCGCCTAGTGCCGCGCGGCTTGCTTCAGCCGCCGCGCCAGCAGCAGCAGGGTCAGCAGGAACAGCGGCGCCAGCAGGGCGAACAGCACCTTGCCGGACAGCGGCGAGCCCAGGGCGCCCAGGCCTTCCAGGGTCATCTTCAGCAGGCCGATCAGGTAGTAGCTGATGGCGATCAGCGAGAAGCCCTCTACCGCCTTCTGGATCTTCAGCTGGGTGTGGGTGCGGGCGTTGAGGCTTTCGAGAATCTTCGAGTTCTGCTCCTCCACTTCCACCTGGGCCTTGGCCTGCAGCAGTTCGCCGAGGTTGGCGATGCCATGGGCCAGGCGGTCCAGGCGCTGTTCGGTGGCGGCGCAGTAGCGCACGCTGGGCTTGAAGCGCCGCTCGAGGAAGATGCCGAGGCGCTGGTGCTCGCCGACGTGGCTTTCGCGCAGCTCGGCGATGCGCTCGAAGACAATCTGCGCGTAGGCCGCGGTGGCGCTGAAGCGCGGCCGGCTGGTGGCCGAGCAGCGCATCAGCCGGGCCGACAGCGCGGTCAGGCCATCGAGCAGGGCCTTGGCCTGGTCGTTGTCCGCCTCGGCGTTGCGCTCGGCGAGGCGGATCAGTTCGCGGTCCAGTTCCTGCAGCGTATTGCCCAGCTCCTGTGCCGTGGGCAGGCCGAGGCACGCCAGCATGCGGTAGGTCTCGATCTCCACCAGGCGGCGCACCATGCGCCCGAGGCGGTAGGCATTCAGGCCACGGTTGACCAGCAGCAGGCGATTGTAGCCCTGGGCCGAGAGGCGGAAGTCGCCCCACACCGTGGCGTCGCCACCGCCGATATGCGAGCCGGCCGGGTCCTTGAAGCCATAGCCGGCCGGCGCCTGCGCCGCGTCCTGCTGGTTCTCGACGAGGATCACCAGGGCATCGATGATCAGCTCGCGGTGGGCGTCGAGCAGGCCGCGCAGCGGCTGCGGCACCTCGGCCCAGCGCGTGCCATCGGCCGCCAGCGGCACCACCCAGGTCAGCGAGAGGAATTCGCTGTGGCGCTCCCACTTGAAGGCGCAGCCGGCGATGCGCAGCAGGCCGTGGCGCAGCACGCCGCGGCCCGGGTTGTCGGCCAGCTCGTCGAGGCGGCGGACGATGGCCTCCAGTGACTGGCCATCGTCCAGCAGGGCGAAATGATAGACATGGGCCGGGCCGTCGAAATAGAGCGACGGGCGCGCGTGCAGTTCATCGTGCAGGCTTGCTCTCAGCGGGTGCATCACAGGCTCCAAGACAGAGGGCGCCACCGCTCGGCCGGCAGCGCCTGAATCTACTGGACTGCCGCCCGCCCCGCCGGGACACAGGTCGCCGCGGTGCCTCTATGGCCTGGGCGCATCAGCAGGCCACGGCGCAAGCGGGCGCCGATCGACTCAGTCCAGTTGCGCCAGGCAGCGCTCGAAGATGTCGAAGCCCTCGTCCAGCCGCTCGGGCTCGGTGGTCAGCGGCGCCAGCAGGCGGATGATGTGGCGCTGCTTGCCGCTGGGCATCAGCAGCAGGCCCTGCTCGCGGGCGTTGCCCAGCAGGCTGGCCAGGCGCTCGCTGCCGGGGCCGCCGTCGGCGCTGCGCAGTTCGATGCCGCGCATGGCGCCCACGCCGGTCAGGCGGCCGATGGCAGCCGCCCAGGGCGCCTGCCGCCAGCTGGTGTAGCGGGCGAGGATGGTGCATTCCTGCAGCTCGCCCCAGGTCGCCAGGTTGGCGTCGCTCATCTCTTCCAGGGTGGCCAGGGCCGCGGCGCAGGCGATCGGGTTGCCCGAATAGGTGCCGCCCAGGCCGCCCTTGGGCAGCGCGTCCATCAGTTCGCGGCGGCCGACCACCGCCGCCAGCGGCAGGCCGCCGGCCATGCTCTTGCCCAGCAGCAGAAGGTCCGGCTCGATGCCCAGGCGGCTGAAGGCGAAGCGCTGGCCGCTGCGGCCGAAGCCGGACTGGATCTCGTCGATGATCAGGAGGATGCCGTGGGTATCGCAGAAGCGCCGCAGGTCCTGGGCGAAGGCCGCATCCAGGGCCTGGAAGCCGCCCTCGCCCTGCACCGGTTCGACGATGAAGCAGGCCACCTCGGCGCGGTCGATCTCCACGCTGAACAGCCGCTCCATGGCCGCCAGGGCCTGCTCGCGGCTGACCCCGTTATCGGCACTGGGGTACGGCAGGTGATAGACCGGCCCCGGCAGCACGCCGACCTTCTGCTTGTAGGGCGCCACCTTGCCGTTGAGGTTGAGGGTGGCCAGGGTACGGCCGTGGAAGCCGCCGTCGAAGGCGATCACCGCGCTGCGCCCGGTGGCCGCGCGGACGATCTTCAGGGCGTTCTCCGCCGCCTCGGCGCCGCTGTTGGTGAGCATGCCGGAGAGCGGGTAGCTGACCGGAACGAAGCACGTCAGGGCCTCCATCAGCCGGCCGTAGCCCTCATGGGGCACGGCATTGAAGGCCGAGTGGGTCAGCCGGCCGGCCTGCTCGCGCACCGCCTCGACGATGCGCGGATGGCAGTGGCCGAGGTTGAGCACGCCGATGCCGCCGACGAAGTCGATGTAGCGCTTGCCGGCGCTGTCCCAGACCTCGGCGTTGCGGCCGTGGCTGAGGCTGATGGGGTGGACGATGCCCAGGGCGTTGCTGATCGGAGCCTGGCTCATGGGCGCACACCCTCCGCGCGGCGAAGGATCGAAGGGCATGGGCAGGCATTCTCGCGGGCGGGCATGGGGCGTCCTCGTGGCCGGGTTGACTGGGCCACTATGAAAGCGAGAGATGAAGGCGCCCGGCAAACGAAAAAAAACGCGGCTGTCATTCCTTTTTTTCCGCCTTGTGCCCGCCTCGACGCGGTGCCCGCTGGGGACGACTCAGCGTGCGGCCTCGCCGTGTTCGAGGCGTACCTGCGCCTCGATCCACTTCACGAAGGCGCGAATCTTCGGCACTTCGGCGGCATGTTCGGCGTAGGCGAGAAAGTGCCGGCCGCTGCTGGGCTGGGGGTGATCCCAGGGAATCACCAGCTTGCCCTCGGCCAGCTCGTCCTCCACCAGGAAACGCGGCACCAGCGCCACGCCGCAGCCGGACTGGGCCGCGCGGATGCACATATAGAAGGTCTCGAAGCGCGGCCCGTGGTAGCTGTGCTCGGTCTGCAGGCCCTGGGCCTCGAACCACTCGTGCCAGGCCTCGGGCCGCGAGGCGCACTGCAGCAGCACCCGCTCGCTCAGCTGCAGGGCGCTGTCCAGCGGCGTGGCCGGGAGGATGTCCGGGGCGCACACCGGCACCATCTCCTCGCCGAACAGCTCGATGCACTCGGCCCCCGGCCAGGTGCCCTGGCCGAAGAAGAACACCACGTCGGCCCGCGCCTGGACCAGGTCGAAGGGTTCCAGTTCATTGCGGATGTCCAGGTGGATGTTCGGGTTGGCCGCACCGAAGCCCTTGAGATGAGGGATCAGCCAGCGCGCGCCGAAGGTCGGTTGGGTCGCCACCTTGAGCACCTCGGTCTCGCCACCGTAGGACAGGATGTAGTGGGTGGACATCTCCACCTGCTTGAGGATCTTGTTCACCTCGGTCAGGTACAACGAGCCGGCCGGGGTCAGCTGCAGGCGCCGGCGGATGCGGCGGAACAGCAGGTGCTGGAGCATCTCCTCGAGCTGCGCCACCTGCTTGCTCACCGCGCTCTGGGTGAGGAACAGCTCCTCCGCGGCGCGGGTGAAGCTCAGGTGGCGCGCCACCGCCTCGAAGCACTGCAGGGCGGCCATGGACGGCATCAGGCGTTTGGACATGGGGAAATCTCGCGAAGGCGTGGGGCGGCGAACAGGGGCGAACGATGAATCCTAGGAATGACATGGCGAATAATGCTCGCTTGCTGCCCTCCAGGCGGAAGATTAATACTGACCCCGAGCATAATTTTCAACCACGACCAGATACAGGAGAGAGCCATGGTTGACGGACTTCTGAGCCGCCTCGGGGTTAGCGCCCACGCAGTAGAGAATGGCAACTACCCGGTACACACCCCGATCGACGGCAGCCAGATCGCTTCGGTCAGCCTGGAAGACCGCGCCGCGGTGCAGGCCAAGATCGCCCGCGCCGAGCAGGCCTTCCTGGCCTGGCGCAGCGTGCCGGCGCCGCGTCGTGGCGAACTGATCCGTCTGTTCGGCGAGGTGCTGCGCAAGCACAAGGCCGACCTCGGCGAACTGGTGTCCTGGGAAGCCGGCAAGATCACCCAGGAAGGCCTGGGCGAAGTGCAGGAGATGATCGACATCTGCGACTTCGCCGTCGGCCTGTCGCGCCAGCTCTACGGCCTGACCATCGCTTCCGAGCGCCCGGGCCACCACATGCGCGAGACCTGGCAGCCGCTCGGCGTGGTCGGCGTGATCAGTGCCTTCAACTTCCCGGTGGCGGTCTGGGCCTGGAACACCACCCTGGCCCTGGTCTGCGGCGACGCCGTGCTGTGGAAGCCATCGGAGAAGACCCCGCTCACCGCCCTAGCCTGCCAGGCGCTGTTCGAGCAGGCGCTGGCCGCCTTCGGCGATGCCCCCGAGGGCCTCAGCCAGCTGATCATCGGCGACCGCGAGGCCGGCGACGCCCTGGTCGAGGACCCGCGCGTGGCCCTGATCAGCGCCACCGGCAGCACCCGCATGGGCCGCGAAGTGGCGCCCAAGGTGGCCGCGCGCTTCGGCCGCACCATCCTCGAACTGGGCGGCAACAACGCCATGATCCTGGCCCCCAGCGCCGACCTCGACATGGCCGTGCGGGCCATCCTGTTCGGCGCCGTGGGCACCGCCGGCCAGCGCTGCACCACCCTGCGCCGGCTGATCGCCCACGAGTCGGTCAAGGACGAGATCGTCGCCCGCCTCAAGGTCGCCTACAGCAAGGTGCGCATCGGCCACCCGCTGCAGGGCAACCTGGTCGGCCCGCTGATCGACAAGCACAGCTTCGAGGCCATGCAGGCGGCGCTGGACAAGGCCCGCGCGGAGGGCGGCAAGGTCTTCGGCGGCGAGCGCCAGCTGGCCGAGCAGTTCCCGAACGCCTACTACGTCAGCCCGGCCATCGTCGAGATGTCGGCGCAGAGCGAGGTGGTGCGCCACGAGACCTTCGCGCCGATCCTCTACGTGATGAGCTACAGCGACTTCGACCAGGCCCTGCGCCTGAACAACGAAGTGCCGCAGGGCCTGTCGTCGTGCATCTTCACCACCGACATGCGTGAAGCCGAGCAGTTCCAGAGCGCCGCCGGCAGCGACTGCGGCATCGCCAACGTCAACATCGGCACCAGCGGCGCGGAAATTGGCGGCGCGTTCGGCGGCGAGAAGGAAACCGGCGGCGGCCGCGAGTCCGGCTCCGATGCGTGGAAGGCCTACATGCGCCGGCAGACCAACACGGTCAACTACTCCCGTGAGCTACCCCTGGCCCAGGGCATCGTGTTCGACTGACAGCAACCCAGGCCCTAACGACAAAGCCCCGAGGCCTGCGCTCTCGGGGCTTTTTCATTTGGACGCCGCCGTAGGGTGCGCTATGCGCACCGAACACCCTGCAACGGCTGCTGCGCCATAGCGCTGGTGCGCGCGGCACACCCTACCGCTCTCAGTGTTCGACCGACGCGAAGCAGGCCTGAACGACAAAGCCCCGAGACCTGCGCTCTTGGGGCTTTTTCATTTGGACGCCGCCCGTAGGGTGCGCCATGCGCACCGAACACCCTGCAACGGCCACTGCGTCAAAACGCTGGTGCGCGCGGCGCACCCTACCCGCGCATGGCGCCCCCTACTGCTCTGCTTTTGGCTGTTCCAGCTGCACCCACAGGGGCGGCGCGCCGGCCGACTTCTCGATCACCGCCATACGGGCGGCATGGGCGGCCACCTCGTCCTCGCTGGCGCGGATCACCAGGGTGCGCGCGCGCTCGGCAGGCAGGCGGCGGATCGGCGTGGGCTGCCGGCGACCGCTGCTGTCGCCTTCGGAGCCATCGCCGGCCAGGGACAGGTTGGTCTGCCCGCCGGTCATCGCGAGGTAGACGTCGGCGAGGATCTCGGCATCGAGCAAGGCGCCGTGCAGGTCACGCCCGGAGTTGTCGACGTCGTAACGCTTGCACAGCGCATCGAGGTTGTTGCGCTGGCCCGGATGGCGCTCGCGCGCCATCAACAGGGTGTCGAGAATCGGGCAGTGCTCGCCGATGTCGGCGCGCTCCTGCTGACCCAGCAAGGCGAACTCGTTGTTGATGAAGCCCACGTCGAACGCCGCGTTGTGGATGATCAGCTGGGCGCCCTTGATGAACTCGAAGAACTCCTCGGCCACATCCTTGAAACGCGGCTTGTCCTGCAGGAACTCGTTGGTGATGCCGTGCACCGCGATGGCGCCTTCGTCGATCTCGCGATCCGGCTGCAGGTAGACGTGGAAATGCCGGCCGGTCAGGCGCCGGCCCATCAGCTCGACGCAACCGATCTCGATGATCCGGTGACCATCGGTGACCGGCATGCCGGTGGTTTCGGTATCCAGAACGATGCTACGCACGCTTCAATCCCCTCACTTCTTCGACGCCACGGTTGGCCAGCTGGTCGGCCCGCTCGTTGCCCGGGTGGCCGGTATGACCGCGCACCCACTGCCAGGTCACGTTGTGGCGATTGACCTGCTCATCCAGCTGCTGCCACAGGTCGGCATTCTTCACCGGCTGCTTGGCGGCGGTCTTCCAGCCGCGCTTCTTCCAGTTCGGCATCCAGTCCTGGATGCCCTGCATAACGTACTGGGAATCGGTGACCAGGCGCACCTCGCAGGCGCGCTTCAGCTCGGCCAGGGCGCGAATCGCCGCGGTCAGCTCCATGCGGTTGTTGGTGGTCTCGGCCTCGCCGCCCCAGAGCTCCTTCTCCACCCCCTTGAAGATCAGCAGCGCGCCCCAGCCACCGACTCCCGGATTGCCCTTGCAGGCACCATCGGTGTAGATCTCGACTTGTTCAGACATGCACAGCCTTTTTCTCAGTAATTTTCGCCGGCAGGCTCTAGTGCCCGGTACGGATGATGGGTTGTCGCCAGCTCGGCCGGCAATGAGGATCAGCGTCGGCCCCTGGCGGGCCATGACGAACGGCGCAGCACCGCTATTGCCGACACCGTCATGGACTGATCGATTGCGCCGCCGGGGCCGCTAGGACCGCTCGGAATCGCGCCGGCTGACCTTGGCCACCGGCATCGGCACCAACTTGCCCATCGGCGCACGCTGGGTCTGGCGCAGCGGCCGCAGACCGACCACCAGCTTGCGCGCGACCAGCAGGTAGAAGCCGCCACCCGGCGACTGCCAGGCATCGCCCCAGGCCTCCAGCGGCGCCAGGCGAGCCTGCCAGGCATTGGAAGCAAGCGGCGGACGATAGCATCCGAAGCAGCGTTTCTCCAGCGCGAAGCCCAGCAAGTGCAGCCAGTCGCTGACCCGTCCGGGCGCGATGCAGCGGGCCCTGCGCAGAGCGTCGCGGCTGTACAGGTGACGCACGCCCCAGGCGCTCACCGGATTGATGCCGACAACCAGCAGATGGCCGCCCGGCCGGACGCTGCGCGCCGCTTCGCGCAGCAGACCGTGGGGCGACAGGCTGAAGTCCAGGCCGTGCTGCAGCAGCACCAGGTCCGCGGCATGCTCGCTCACGGGCCAGGCCTGCTCCTCGCAAACGATCTCGACGCCCTTGAACGGCGCGCCGAGGCGCACGCTGCGCTGGATCTGCGCGGCCCCGGGCACCGCGTGCGCCGAGGGCCCGTAGTGCACCAGGTAGCCGCCGAAGAAGCGCGCCAGCTCGCGCTCCAGCAGGCGCTGCTCCTCGGCCAGCAACAGCTGTCCGTGAGGGCCGTTGAACCAGTTGCGCGCCTCGCCGATCAGCGCGAGCCAATCGGCATCGGCCTGAGCGAAAGGATGATCCGCCATAAGGATTGCCTGCGTAGCCGTCATTGCCAATGAGGCCTAAGATGCACCTTTGTGAACCGCTTAGCGACCCACACCATGATAAAGATCGATGCCCTTCCCGCCTTTACCGACAACTATATCTGGTTGTTGCAGGATCCCGAGACGCGCCGCTGCGCGGTAGTCGACCCCGGTGACGCCGCGCCGGTGCTGGCCTGGCTGAGCGAACATCCCGGCTGGCAGCTGAGCGACATCCTGATCACCCATCACCACCCCGACCATGTCGGCGGGGTGGAGCGGCTGAAATCGACGAGCGGTGCCCGCGTGCTCGGCCCGGCCGCGGAGCGGATCCCCGCCCGCGACCTGGCCCTTGGCGAAGGGGACAGGGTCGAGGTGCTCGGCCACAGCTTCGCCATCATCGAGGTACCGGGGCATACCCTGGGCCATATCGCCTATTACCAGGCCGAGCAGCACTGGCTGTTCTGCGGCGACACCCTGTTCGCCGCCGGCTGCGGCCGCCTGTTCGAGGGCACGCCCGAACAGATGCATGTCTCACTCAGCCGCCTGGCGGCGCTACCCGCCGAGACCCAGGTGTACTGCACCCATGAATACACCCTGAGCAACCTGCGCTTCGCCCAGGCGGTCGAGCCCGACAACCGGCAGATCGCCCAACGCCTGGCGCAGGTCAGCGAATGGCGACAGACGGGACGGATCAGCCTGCCCTCCACGCTACAACTGGAGCGCGCCACCAACCCCTTCCTGCGTAGCGACGAACCCTCGGTGCAGGCCCGCATCGCCGAGCGCGAAGGCGCGAAACCGCGTTCGCCCAGCGACGTGTTCGCCAGCCTGCGCGCCTGGAAGGATCGCTTCTAAAAGGTCGACGGCGGCGCAAAAGGGGCGCCGCAAACTTGACCCCCCCGGTCACGGTTTCTAGAATCCCTCGCTCTTTTGCCTGGGAAGTGCGCCCCGACCAATGCCTATATCACCACGCAAGCCATTGATTAATAAGGCATTAGCACAAGGCGCCGCGGCGCTCGTGGTGGTGTTCAGCCTGCTCCTGAGCGGCTGCCAAAGCAGGGGCGGCGGCGAGGACGACGGCCGCGACACGGACCTGACGATCAGCCTGGAGCGGGAGCCGGAATGGTTGACCGCCAGCATCCAGCCGGACGAGCCAGTCGATATCTGGGAGCGGGTTCGCGACGGCTACCAGCTGCAGGACGAAATCGGCATCAACCCGCGCATCGAACAGCAGCGCCTGTGGTTCGCCAGCAACCCCGCCTTCGTCGAGAAGGTCGGCGAGCGCAGCAGCCCCTACATCCATTACATCGTAGAGCGCCTGGAAGAACGCGGCATGCCGATGGAGCTGGCGCTGCTGCCGATGATCGAAAGCGCCTACAACCCCTTCGCCTATTCGCCGGCCGATGCCGTTGGCCTGTGGCAGTTCATCCCCTCCACCGGACGCCATTTCAACCTGCGCCAGACCAGCTGGTACGACGGCCGTCGCGACGTTTTGGCCTCGACCAACGCGGCGATGAACTACCTGTCACGCCTGCATGAGATGTTCAACGGCGACTGGCTGCTGGCTCTGGCCGCCTACAATGCCGGCGAAGGTCGGGTTAGCCGCGCCATCGAGCGCAATCAGCAGCTCGGCCTGCCGACCGACTACTGGAACCTGCCGCTGCCGGACGAGACGCGCAACTACGTGCCCAAGCTGCTGGCCTTGTCCCAGGTGATCATGAGCCCCACGGCCTATGGCGTCAGCCTCGCGCCCATCGCCAACGAGCCCTATTTCGAGAAGGTCAAGCTCAAGCAACGCATGGACCTGTCCCGGGTCGCCGTCCTGGCCGAGCTCGACGAGGAGGAGCTGTATCAGCTCAATCCGGCCTTCAAGCGGCGCATCACCCTCGACGGCCCGCAGCACCTGCTGGTGCCGACCGACAAGGCCGAGATACTCACGGCCAACCTGGCCCTGATCAAGCCCCAGGAGCTGGTCGACTGGCAGCAATACCGCGTGCGCAGCGGCGACAGCCTGCACGCCATTGCCAACCGCCACCAGGTTACGGTGCGGACGCTCAAGGACATCAATCGGCTCAGCAGCAATCGACTGAATGTCGGCCAGGTACTGAGCATTCCCGCCCAGCCCGGAACACAAGCGCCGCAACCGCTGTACCAGAAGGTCGCCAGCCCGGCGCCGCAAGCGGCACCGGCAGCGCGCAGCTATCGGGTGAAGAACGGCGATACCCTGTGGCAGATCGCCAGGAGCCACGGTGTTTCGGTCAAGGATGTGCAGCGCTGGAACAGGCTCCAAGGCAACAGCCTGCGGGTCGGCCAGACGCTGGCGCTGCAATCGCCCAGCGCCAGTACCGGCAGCGCCGCGCAACAGCGTGATGCCGCCACCTACTACAAGGTGCGGCGAGGCGATTCGCTGTACCTGATCGCCAAGCGCTTCAAGGTACAGATGGAGCACCTGCAGCGCTGGAACCCGCGCACCGGCAGCGCCCTCAAGCCCGGCCAGACCCTGACCCTGTACCTGCCGCGCTGATCAGCCGCGCCGACTCAGCGCCTCCAGGCAGCGGCCGGTGAGCTGGGTAAAGCGCTGGAAGGCGACGAACTGTTCATGACTTAAGGCTCGCCCGGATAGCCGGCTGTCGGCATACAGCACGCCTATTTCGCGCTTGCCCGCCACGAGCGGGGCGATGAAGAACATGCCCTGGCCGAGGAGCTGGCGAATCGGCTCGCTCACCAGTTCGCTCAGGCCATAACTGGCAGGCACGCCCATCCACACCGGCTCCTTGTGGCGCAGCACATAGCTGAAGATGTGGCTCTGCGTGCCGACTCCGGCCGGCAGCTCGAAATCACCCATCCAGCCGCCGGTGCCCTCCCCGACAACCCGTTTGGCGCGAAAAAAGCGCTGCCCATCGGCCAGCACCACCAGCATCACCCGCTCCAGGCCGGCCCCGCGGTGCACTCCGCTGAACAGCGCGTCGAGAATCAGGCCGAGGTCGCCCTTGTGCTGCGCCATCTCGCCGAGCTCCTGCAGGGCGCGCTGCAGCGTCTGCAGGTCGGGCTGCAGCAGCCGCGCCTGGCGTCGCTCCTGCTGCAGGCGAATCTGCTCCGGGTCGGTGTCGGGGATCAATCGGGACAGCTGGCTGGCACCGAAGGTGGCGGCCACCCTGACCGCCTCATCGGCGCTGTCCAGCACCTGCTGCATGGCCTCCTCGCGACTGATGCCGACGAAACTGGCCAGCTGCCCGACCAGCTGCTCCATCGGCGGCGATTCCCAGCCCTCCAGCGCCGCCTCGCTGATCCGCGTACCGAGCGTGACGGCATACACCGCCGGATCATTCTGCGTGGCGTTGCCCTGCGCCAGGCTGGCGATCTCGCCGAGGTTCCAGGTCCTGACCAGGCCTTGGGTCAGCTGGCGAAAGCTGGTGCCGAGCACCGTGCGCACGGCCGTTTCGGCATCGGCGCCCGGTTGCGCCAGGGCATGGGCCAGTTCGTCGGCCTGCTCGCCACCGCAGCCCCAGAATGCCAGCTCGCCCAGGTGGAACAGCAGGGCGGCGATGAACACCTCTTCCTGATGCCGCGAGAGCACGTAACCGGCGATGTTGCGCGCCTGCACCGCGGCATGGAAGGAGCGCGCCAGCAACGCCTGCACCTGCTCCCGCGGCGCCTTGGTCAGCAGGCCATCGATCAGCGTCACCGCCAGGCCGATCAGCCGCACATTATCGAAGCCGATCAGCACGATGGCCCGTGAGATAGTGCGGATGGTCTCGCGCGAAGGGTTGTAGTATGCGCTGTTGCCGACCCGCAGGACCTTGGAGGTCAGCGAGGCATCGCGCAACAGGACATCGGCCAGTTGCTTGACCGACGAGTCATCCGAATGTGCCAGCCGGTGCAGATCCTGCACCACGGAGGCCACCGCAGGCAGCTCGGCCTCGTTCAGGCGCTCAATCCATGACTGCAAACCATGACTTCTTGTACCCAAGATCGAGGCCTCGTTATGCGTTGTCCAGATGTCGTCGATAGGCGTCCAGGCCCTGCTCCCGGGCCTGGCCTTTTTCCAGCGGATACAAGCTGTTACTGTACCGGACAAGAAGCCCAAAAGCCGCCACGGATCGGATAATTCACTTGATACGTCCCCTCCTCTCGTTACTGCTAGGCCTGGTCATCAGCCTGCCGGCCTGGGCGGCCATCCGCGAAAGCCATGGCTACGCGCAGTTCGGCCTGCTCAAGTACCCCGCCAGCTTCAGCCATTTCGACTGGGTCAATCCCGACGCCCCCAAGGGCGGCACCATGCGGATGATGGCGCTGGGCTCGTTCGACACTCTCAACGCCTACACGCTCAAGGGCACCAGCCCGATCGCCACCGCCAACTTCCTGCAATACGGCATCACCGGCCTGAACGAGCCGTTGATGGTCGGCACCGACTCCTACGACCCCTCCGGCGACGAACCGGCCTCCAGCTACGGCCTGATCGCCAAGTCGATCGAGTACAGCGACGACCGCAGCTGGGTGGTGTTCAACCTGCGTCCTGAAGCGCGCTTTCACGACGACAAGCCGATCACCGCCTACGACGTGGCGTTCTCCTACCGCCTGTTGCTCAAGGACGGGCACCCGCAGTACCGCACCAATCTGCAGGAAGTGAAGCGGGTCGACATCCTCAACCGCCATCGTATTCGCTTCGTCTTCAAGCGCTCCGGCAACCCGCTGCTGATCCTGCGCCTGGGTGAACTGCCGGTACTGCCGCAGCACTACTGGAAGGACCGCGAGTTCAAGACCACCACTTTCGAGCCGCCGCTGGGCAGTGGTCCCTATCGCATCAGCCAGGTCAATCCAGGGCGCAGCCTGACCTTCGAGCGGGTCAAGAACTGGTGGGGCGAAAAGCTGCCGGTCAACCGCGGCAAGTACAATTTCGACCGGGTCGACGTGGAGTTCTACCGCGACAGCCACGTCGCCTTCGAAGCCTTCAAGGCCGGCGAGTTCGACTTCTATATCGAGCAGCAGGCGAAGAACTGGGCCAGCGGCTACCGCTTCCCGGCAGTGGAACGGGGCGAGGTGGTCCAGGCCAATATTCCGCACCAGATTCCCACCCAGACCCAGGCGCTGTTCATGAACACGCGGCGTGCGATCTTCGATGATCGCAAGGTTCGTGAGGCCATTGGCCTGATGTTCGATTTCGAGTGGACCAACCGCGCGCTGTTCAACAGCGCCTACACCCGGGCCCAGAGCTACTACCCGAACAGCGAGTTCTCCGCCACCGGAAAACCCCAGGGCGCCGAGTGGCTGCTGCTGTCCCCGTACCGCAAACAACTGCCGGCGCGGCTGTTCACCGAGCCCTTCAAGATGCCGCAGACCGACGGCCGCGGCATCCCGCGCGACACCCTGCGCCGCGCCCTGACATTGCTTGGCGAGGCAGGCTGGAAGCCAAGCGGCCAGCGTTTGCTCGACCGCGATGGCCAGCCGCTGCGGTTCGAGGTCCTGCTGGTCAACCCCAGGCTGGAGCGGATCCTCCAGCCCTTTGTCGAGAACCTTGCGCAAATAGGCATAGAGGCCCAGTTACGCACCGTCGACCGCGCCCAGTACAAGCAGCGCCTGGATCAGTTCGACTTCGACATGATCCTGCTGACCCTGCCGCAGACCCTAAGCCCGGGACTGGAGCAGTGGCTGTATTTCCACTCCAGCCAGGGCAAGGTCAAGGGTGGCAAGAACTACGCCGGGATCGACCACCCCGTGGTCGACGCCCTGCTCGACAAGCTGCTGGCCGCCAAGACCCGCGACCAGCAGGTAGCCGCGACCCGCGCCCTGGACCGCGTGCTGCTGTGGCAGCACTACACAATACCCAACTGGTACATCAGTCAGCATCGCCTGGCGTACTGGAATCGCTTCGCCTTCGTCGCCACGCCGCCCTACACGCTGGGCCTGCGCACCTGGTGGCTGAAATCCCTGGAGACCACTCGATGACGCATCCGTTGCGCTCATTCCTCGCCCACGGCAGCGGCCTGTTGCTGCTGGCCCTGGCCGGCCTCGGCCAGGCCGCACCTCAGCATGCCCTGACCCTGTATGACGAGCCGCCCAAGTATCCGGCCGACTTCCAGCACTTCGACTATGTGAACCCCGATGCGCCCAAGGGCGGAACCCTGCGCCAATCCGGCTTCGGCGGCTTCGACAGTCTCAACCCCTTCATCAACAAGGGCGTAGCGGCCGACGAAATCGGCCTGATCTACGACACCCTGACCCGCCACAGCCTGGACGAGCCGTTCACCGAATATGGACTGCTCGCGGAAACGATTGAGAAGGCCCCCGACAACGCCTGGGTGCGCTTCACTCTGCGTCCCGAGGCCCGCTTCCACGACGGCCAGCCGGTTACCGCGCAAGACGTCAAGTTCACCTTCGAAACCCTGATGCAGCATGGCGCCCCCACCTACCGCGCCTACTACGCCGACGTCGACAGGGTCGAGGCGGAGGGCCCGCGCCAGGTGCGCTTCATCTTCAAGCACAGCGGAAACCGCGAGCTGCCGCTGATTCTCGGCCAGTTGCCGGTACTGCCCAAGCACTGGTGGGCCGACCGCGACTTCGCCAAGGGCAACCTGGACATTCCCCTCGGCAGCGGCCCCTATCGGGTGGTAGACGTCAAGGCCGGCCGTTCCATTCGCTATGAGCGAGTCAGGGACTGGTGGGGCAAGGACCTGCCGGTCAACCGCGGTTTCTACAACTTCGACAACTTGCGTATCGACTACTACCGCGACAATACGGTCGCGCTGGAGGCGCTGAAGGCCGGGCAGTTCGATTTCTGGCTGGAGTCCAGCGCGAAGAACTGGGCCACCGCCTATGACATCGACGCGGTGACCAATGGCCAGCTGATCAAGGAAGAGATCGCCAACCACAACCCCACCGGCATGCAGGGTTTCATCTTCAATACCCGCCGGCCGCTGTTCCAGGATCGGCGGGTGCGGGAGGCGCTCGGCCTGCTGTTCGACTTCGAGTGGGCCAACAAGCAGCTGTTCAATGGCGCCTACTCCCGTACCCGCAGCTATTTCGACAACTCCGAGCTGGCATCCAGCGGCCTGCCGGACGAGGCCGAGCTGAAGATCCTCGAACCGCTGCGCGGCAAGGTTCCGCCCGAGGTGTTCAGCAAGGCGTTCAGCGTTCCGGTCACCGATGCCAGCGGCATCATCCGCGAGCAGCAACGCCGCGCCTATCAGCTGTTGCAGGACGCCGGCTGGCACGTCGAGGGCGACCACATGCTCGACGCCGAGGGCAAGCCGGTCAGCATCGAGTTTCTCCTCGCGCAGGCCGAGTTCGAGCGGGTGCTGCTGCCATTCAAACGCAACATGGCCGACCTGGGCATCGAGCTGGTAATTCGCCGGGTCGACGTGTCGCAGTACATCAACCGCCTGCGCTCGCGGGACTTCGACCTGATAGTCGGCGGTTTCGGCCAGTCCAACTCGCCCGGCAACGAGCAACGCGAGTACTGGCATTCGAGCAGCGCGGACAAGCCCGGCAGCCGCAACTTCATCGGCCTGCAGGATCCGGCCATCGATCAACTGGTTGACGGCCTGATCAACGCCGACTCGCGGCAGAGCCTGGTCACCCATACCCGCGCCCTCGACCGGGTACTGCTGTGGGGCCATTACGTCATCCCCAACTGGCACATCAAGACCTGGCGCGTAGCCTACTGGAATCGCCTGGCCCACCCGCAGACCACGCCGCTCTACGATATCGGCTTGCACACCTGGTGGGTTCGCGAGCAAGCGCCAGACGAGCCGCCAACCGAGGCCGAAGCACCGAGCACGGAGCCTTAACATGCTGGCGTATATCATTCGTCGCCTGCTGCTGATCATCCCCACGCTGTTCGGCATCCTGCTGCTCAATTTCATCATCATCCAGGCCGCCCCCGGCGGCCCGGTGGAACAGATGATCGCCCAGCTGGAAGGCTTCGAGGGCGCCACCAGCCGCATCGCCGGCGGCGGCGCCGAGGTCGCCGTGGCCAGCTCCAACTACCGCGGCGCCCAGGGCCTCGACCCCGAGCTGATCGCCGAAATCGAGCGTCTGTACGGCTTCGACAAACCGGCGCCGGAACGCTTCTGGATCATGCTGAAGAACTATGCCCAACTGGATTTCGGCGAGAGTTTCTTTCGCGATGCCGAAGTGATCGACCTGATCATCGAGAAGATGCCGGTTTCGGCATCCCTCGGGCTGTGGAGCACCCTGATCATGTACCTGGTGTCCATCCCCCTGGGCATCGCCAAGGCGGTGCGCCATGGCAGCGCATTCGACGTCTGGACCAGCTCGGCGATCATCGTCGGCTATGCCATTCCCGCGTTCCTGTTCGCCATCCTGCTGATCGTGCTGTTCGCCGGCGGCAGCTACTTCGACTGGTTCCCCCTGCGCGGCCTGACCTCGAACAACTTCGACCAGCTCAGCCTCGGCGGCCAGATACTCGACTACTTCTGGCACCTGGCCCTGCCAGTCACCGCCCTGGTGATCGGCAACTTCGCCACCCTGACCCTGCTGACCAAGAACAGCTTCCTCGACGAGATCAACAAGCAGTACGTGACCACCGCCCGGGCCAAGGGCCTGTCGAAGAACGGCGTGCTCTATGGCCATGTGTTCCGCAACGCCATGCTGATCATCATCGCCGGCTTCCCCTCGGCGCTGATCGGCATCTTCTTCACCGGCTCCTTGCTGATCGAGGTGATCTTCTCCCTCGACGGCCTCGGCCTGATGAGCTTCGAAGCCGCCATCAACCGCGACTACCCGGTGGTCTTCGGCACCCTGTTCATCTTCACCCTGCTGGGACTGGTGCTGAAGCTGATCGGCGACCTCACCTACACCCTGGTCGATCCACGCATCGACTTCGAAAGCCGGGAGCATTGAGATGGCCTTGTCTCCTATCAATCAACGGCGTTTCGAACTGTTCAAGGCCCACAAGCGCGGCTGGTGGTCGTTGTGGATCTTCCTCGCCCTATTCGTCCTGACTCTGGGTGCCGAGCTGATCGCCAACGACAAACCGCTGGTGGTGCAGTACGACGGCCAATGGTACTTCCCGGTGCTCAAGCGCTACCCGGAGACCACCTTCGGCGGCGAGTTCCCCTTGCAGGCGAACTACAAGAGCCCCTATATCAAGGGCTTGATCGCCGAGAAGGACGGCTGGATGCTCTGGCCGCCCATCCCCTTCAGCTACTCCAGCATCAATTACGACCTGGAGGTGCCGGCCCCCGCGCCGCCTTCCGCGGCGAACTGGCTGGGCACCGACGACCAGGGCCGCGACGTGCTCGCCCGGGTGATCTATGGCTTTCGCATCTCGGTGCTGTTCGCCCTGACCCTGACAGTGCTCAGTTCGATCATCGGCGTGCTCGCCGGCGCCCTGCAGGGCTTCTACGGCGGCTGGGTCGACCTGCTCGGCCAGCGTTTCCTCGAGGTCTGGTCGGGCCTGCCGGTGCTCTATCTGCTGATTATCCTGGCCAGCTTCGTGCAACCGAACTTCTGGTGGCTGCTGGGCATCATGCTGCTGTTTTCCTGGATGAGCCTGGTCGACGTGGTACGCGCCGAATTCCTTCGCGGCCGCAACCTCGAGTATGTGCGGGCGGCCCGCGCCCTCGGCATGGAGAACGGCGCCATCATGCTGCACCACATCCTGCCCAACGCCATGGTCTCGACCATGACCTTCATGCCCTTCATCCTCACCGGCGCCATCGGCACCCTGACCGCCCTGGACTTCCTCGGTTTCGGCCTGCCCCCGGGCGCGCCGTCGCTGGGAGAGCTGGTCGCCCAGGGCAAGTCCAACCTGCAGGCGCCCTGGCTCGGCATCACCGCATTCTCCGTGCTGGCACTGATGCTCAGCCTGCTGGTGTTTATCGGCGAAGCGGCGCGCGACGCCTTCGACCCGAGGAAATGAGATGAACGACTCAGCCCCCCTGATCGAAGTCCGCGACCTCGCCGTCGAGTTCGTCATTGGCGAGCAGAAACAACGCGTGGTCGAAGGCGTCAGCTTCTCCATCAAGCGCGGCGAGACCGTCGCCCTGGTCGGCGAGAGCGGCTCCGGCAAGTCGGTCACGGCCCACTCGATCCTGCGCCTGCTGCCCTACCCCCTGGCGCAGCACCCGAGCGGCAGCATCCACTACGCCGGGGAAGACCTGCTCAAGCTCGACGAGAACCGTCTGCGCGGCATCCGCGGCAACCGCATCGCCATGGTCTTCCAGGAGCCCATGACCTCGCTGAATCCGCTGCACAGCATCGAGAAGCAGATCAACGAGGTCCTCGCCCTGCACAAGGGGCTCACCGGCAAAGCCGCCAGCGAACGCACCCTGGAACTGCTCGATCTGGTCGGCATTCCCGAGCCGCACAAGCGCCTCAAGGCCTACCCCCACGAACTCTCTGGCGGCCAGCGCCAGCGCGTGATGATCGCCATGGCCCTGGCCAACGAGCCGGAACTGCTGATCGCCGACGAGCCGACCACCGCGCTGGACGTCACGGTGCAGCTGAAAATCCTCGAACTGCTCAAGGAGTTGCAGGCCCGCCTGGGCATGGCGCTGCTGCTGATCAGCCATGATCTCAACCTGGTGCGAAGAATTGCCCATCGGGTATGTGTCATGCAGAGCGGAAAGATCGTCGAACAAGCGTCGTGTGAAAAGCTGTTCCGTGCACCGCAGCATGCCTATACCCAGGAGCTGCTCGGCGCCGAGCCCAGCGGCGACCCAGTCGCCGTCAGTGCCGGCGCGCCATTGCTGGAGGTCGACGACCTGCGTGTGTGGTTCCCGATCAAGAAGGGGCTGCTCCGGCGCACCGTCGACCATGTGAAGGCCGTGGACGGAATCACCTTCAGCCTGCCTCAGGGCCAGACCCTGGGCATAGTCGGCGAGAGTGGTTCCGGCAAGTCGACCCTGGGCTTGGCTATCCTGCGGCTGCTTGGCAGCCAGGGCGCCATCCGTTTCCAGGGCCAGGAATTGCAAGGGCTGTCGCAAGACGGCGTGCGCCCCCTGCGTCGACAGATGCAGGTGGTGTTCCAGGACCCGTTCGGCAGCCTGAGTCCGCGGATGTCGGTGGGCCAGATCGTCGGCGAAGGCCTGCACATCCATCGCATGGGCACGCGGGAGGAGCAGGAACAGGCGATCATCGACGCGCTCGTGGAGGTGGATCTGGATCCGGAGACCCGGCACCGCTACCCCCACGAGTTCTCCGGCGGGCAAAGGCAGCGGATCGCCATCGCCCGCGCGCTGGTGTTGAAGCCGGCGCTGATACTGCTGGACGAGCCGACTTCGGCGCTCGATCGCACAGTACAGCGCCAGGTCGTGGAGTTGCTGCGATCGCTGCAGGTCAAATACAACCTGACGTATCTGTTTATCAGCCACGATCTGGCGGTGGTTCGGGCATTGAGCCACCAGCTGATCGTGGTCAAGGAAGGACAAGTGGTGGAACAGGGATCGGCGGAGCAAATCTTCGCCGCTCCGCAACATATTTATACTCAGCAGCTACTGGAAGCCGCCTTTCTGGCTCCGGGCACTGCTGACTAATCCTTGAAAGCAGGAAGAGGAAGAGCACACATGGGTTTTCTAACCGGTAAGCGCGTACTGATCGTTGGCGTTGCCAGCAAATTGTCCATCGCCTCGGGTATCGCCGCGGCCATGCACCGCGAAGGCGCCGAGCTGGCCTTCACCTATCAGAACGAGAAGCTCAAGGGCCGTGTCGAGGAATTCGCCGCCGGCTGGGGCTCGGGCCCCGAACTGTGCTTTCCTTGCGACGTGGCCAGCGATGACGAGATCGTCAGCGTGTTCGAGGCCCTGAGCAAGAAGTGGGATGGCCTGGACTGCATCGTCCACTCAGTCGGCTTCGCCCCGGGCGACCAGCTCAACGGCGACTTCACCGATGTCACCACCCGCGAAGGCTTCAAGATCGCTCACGACATCAGCGCCTACAGCTTCGTTGCCCTGGCCAAGGCCGGTCGCGAGATGATGAAGGGCCGCAACGGCAGCCTGCTGACCCTGTCCTACCTGGGTGCCGAGCGCACCATGCCCAACTACAACGTGATGGGCATGGCCAAGGCCAGCCTGGAAGCCGGCGTCCGCTACCTGGCCGCCAGCCTCGGCCCGGAAGGCACCCGCGTCAACGCCATCTCCGCCGGCCCCATCCGCACCCTCGCCGCCAGCGGTATCGCCAGCTTCCGCAAGATGCTCGCCGCCAACGAGAAGCAGACCCCTCTGCGTCGCAACGTGACCATCGAGGAAGTCGGCAACGCCGGCGCCTTCCTCTGCTCCGACCTGGCCTCGGGCGTGAGCGGCGAGATCATGTACGTCGACGGTGGCTTCAACACCACGGCCATGGGCGCCATGGAGGACTGATCGGCGAAACGCCGACAATAAAAAAGGTTCTTCGCGGACTCTGGGGAAAGAGCGAGTTGACAGTCAGGGAAATGGGTAGATTGGCAGTCGCCAAACACACCAACTCCCAGTCCCTGCTGTCGCCGTGCATCCTATTGATCTTGCCGCTTTCTGGCCAGGCTACGAGGTCGTCGCCTGCCGCCCCGCCGCTGAAAACACCCTGCTGATTGAGCTGGAGCCCCAGGCCAACCGGCTACCCCAGTGTGGGCGCTGTGGCCAGCCCTGTCCGTTGATCCACGAACGGCGCATGCGCCAGGTGCGTGACCGTGACCTGCTGGATCGGCGTGTTGTTCTGCAGTTACCCGTGCGCCGCATCGACTGCCTGACCTGTGGACGCGTGACCGAGCGTATCGACTGGTTGGGACCGGCCGCACGCCTGACTCGGCGCTTGCAGATCTGGCTCGAAGGCCTGTTGCAGCTCTTGCCGATAAGCCATGTCAGTCGCCTGACCGGCTTGCACTGGCACACCCTCAAGGCCATCGACAAGCGTCGATTGGAAGCCGCAGTGGGCGCCTTCGAGCCCGCTGACGTGCGGCGCTTGGTGATGGACGAGTTCGCCCTGCACAAGGGCCATCGCTACGCCACGGTGATCATGGATGCCGAGCGAACCCGCGTGCTGTGGGTCGGGCACGGCAACAGCCGCGAGGCTGTTCGGCCGTTCTTCGAGCTGCTTGGCGAGCGCTGCCAGCAGATCGAGGCGGTGGCGATGGACATGAACACGGCCTTCGACCTGGAGGTGAAGCGCCATTGCCCGCGGGCCGAGGTGGTGTACGACCTGTTCCATGTGGTGGCGCGCTACGGCCGCGAGGTGATCGACCGTATCCGCGTCGACCAGGCCAACCTGCTACGGCATGACAAACCGGCGCGCCAAGTGGTCAAGCGCAGTCGCTGGTTGCTGCTGCGCAACCGGGCCAACCTCAAGAGCGAGCAGGCGGTGCAGTTGCAGGAGCTGCTGCAAGCCAATCAATCACTGGCCACCGTCTACCTGCTCAAGGATGCGCTCAAGGACATCTGGTACGCGCCCGGCGTCTGGGAGGGCTGGCGGCGCTGGCGGGACTGGCAACGGCACGTCCGGGACAGTAGCCTGGCGCCGCTGCAGCGCTTCGCCAAGAACCTCAGGCGTTACCTCCGCGGCATCCTCGCCAGTGCCCGCTTCCCGATGCACACCAGCGTGCTGGAGGGGGCGAACAACCGCATCAAGGTCATCAAGCGCATGGCCTATGGCTTCCGCGACTCGGACTACTTCTTCCTGAAAATCAAGGCCGCCTTCCCCGGGAAAGTGCGATGAACCATAAAAAAGCCCGCTTTCGCGGGCTTTTTTATTGTCGGTCGGCTATCAGAATCGCTCGATATCCGCCCGGGCTTCCAGCTGCTTGCGGAACGCGGCGAAGTTCTGCTGGCCGCTGCGCGACGCCAGGAACTGCCGGTACATGGACTTCTCCTCGTCCGCCAAGGGCTCCTGGGGCTCGCTCACGCCACTGAGGCGAATCAGCACGAAGTCGCCATTGCCGAGGCCTACGCCGGCAAAGGTCGGCTGCCCTGCATCGACGGGCTTGGGCATGCGGAACACCGCCTGCAGCACCGATGGCTCGACGCCTTCCTGGCTGCGTGTGGCCGCCTCGACCGGTTGCCAGGTCTGGGCCTGCTCAGCCGGCGTCTGGCCGTCGCGCAACGCCGCCAACAGGTCCTCACCCTTGGCTTTCGCCGCCTCGCTGGCGCGAACCTGGGTCAGGTGCGCACGGATGCTGTCGGACACCTGATCCAGCGCCAACTGCTCGGGCTTCTTGTGCTCTTTCACGCGTACCACAACGACCGTATTGGGGTCGAGCTCGATGGTGCTGCTGTTGCGCCCGTCTTCCAGCGCGTCCTCACTGAACGCGGCCTGAATGACCTGGCGGTTGGCGGTCAGCCCTTCGCCACCCTCGCGACCGAAGGCCTCGCTGGTCTTGATCTCAAGCCCCAGCTCCTCCGCCGGCTGGGCCAGGTCGGAAGCCTCGAATGCCAGGTCTTCCAGTTGCTTGGCGGCTTCGACGAAACGCTGCTCGACCTGGCGGGCTTTCAAGTCCCGCACCAGCTTATCCTTCAGGCTGGCAAGGCTCGGCACCTCCGGCGCCTGCACGCCCAACAGCTTGATCAAGTGCCAGCCGAACTCGCTGCGCACCGGCGCCGAGACCTGATTCTCGCCCAGCGCATACAGCGCTTCCTCGAAGGCCGGGTCGTAGACACCCTGCCCCGCATAGCCCAGATCACCACCCTCGCCGGCCGAGCCCAGGTCATCGGAAAACTCTTTGGCCAGCGCCGCGAAGTCTTCGCCCTGCTGCAGACGCTTCTGCACGCCCTCGATCTTGGCCTTGGCCTGCTCATCGCTCAGCGAATCGCTCACCTCCACCAGGATGTGCGCGGCCCGGCGCTGCTCGGCCAGGTTGGCGATCTCGCTCTGGTAGGCGCTCTGCAGGTCCTCGTCAGACACCTCGACTTGATCGAAGAAGGCATCCTTGGTCAGCTCGACATACTCCAGGACCACCTGCTCCGGGCTCATGAACTGCGCCGCCTGGGCCTGGTAGTACGCCTTGACGTCATCTTCGCTCAACTGCACTGCCGCGCTATCGGCCGGCACCTTCAGCATGGCGAAATCACGGGTCTGCTTCTCCAGACGGGCAAACGCCTCGACCTGGGCATCGGTGACGAAAGCGCTGCCGGCAAGTCCCGCACGCAACTGACCGATGAGCATTTCCTGCGCCAGCATCTGGCGGAACTGCAGGCGGCTGTAGCCCAGCTGGCGAATGACCTGATCGAAACGCTCTGCGCTGAACTTGCCCTCGACCTGGAATTCCGGCGTTTGCAGGATCAGCTGGTCAAGCGCCTGCTCGGAGAAGGCAAAGTCGGCATCGCCAGCAGCCTGAAGCAGCAAGGTGCGCTCGATCAGCCCCTTCAGCGCCGCCTCGCGCAGCAGCTTCTCGTCCAGCAAGGAGGCGTCGAAGTCCTTGCCGAGCTGTTGCAGCAGCTGACGGCGCTGCATCTCGACCGCCTGCCCCAGCTGATTCAAGCTGACCTTCTCGCCGTTGACCTCGGCGGCATTCTGGCTATTGCTGGTACTGGTGAAAATGGCCTCGACGCCGGTAAATGCCAGCAGCACGACGATGAGGCCGATAATGGTTTTGGCGATCCAACCCTGTGAGTTGTCCCTGATGTTCTGCAGCATGCGTCCCCCAGAACGGCTGTACGAAAACAAGCGGCCGCGCAGCGTGGGTAATATCCGGATAGAAGAAAGGCGCATCCTAGGATGCGCCTTCGCGTAACTGGCGGAGCGAACGGGGCTCGAACCTGCGAACCCCGAGTGACAGACCGGCATTCAAGCAACCGGTTACCGCTCCGCGGCCAGATCAACCTTACGGCCGACCTGGTAGGGCAAGGGCCCGAAGGACGCTTAGTTGACGGCGTCTTTCAGAGCCTTGCCAGCTTTGAAACCTGGGATCTTAGCGGCGGCGATGCTGATCGGCTTGCCGGTCTGCGGGTTGCGACCGGTGCGAGCGGCGCGTTCTTTGACTGCGAAGGTGCCGAAACCAACCAGTACAACGGAGTCGCCAGCCTTGAGAGCGCCGGTGACGGATTCAATCACTGCATCCAGCGCACGGCCGGCAACAGCTTTCGGGATATCAGCAGATGCAGCGATGGCATCGATCAGTTCCGACTTGTTCACTCTTAAGTCCCCTTAATTTCTGTTGAGTTTGTTTCTTGATTTTTAGTGTAAGCAAAGCGGGTGCTGGGTGGCGTGCCGACACAATAAGAGCCGCTTTATAACAAGGGCCCTAAAATTGTGTCAAGGAAGCCCCCCGGCTAATGCGTGCTGATTCGCTCCTTGGAGTCAGAATCGCGCTTCTCATCCTTTGCAACCAGCTCGGGAGCCGCATCGGGCAAGGGCTCCGGGGCGTATTGCAGCGCAATTTGCAGGACTTCGTCAATCCATTTAACCGGCTTAATCTGCAGGTCCTGCTTTATATTTTCCGGAATCTCTTTCAAGTCCCGCACATTTTCTTCGGGAATGATCACAGTTTTGATTCCACCCCGGTGCGCCGCCAGCAACTTTTCCTTTAGGCCGCCAATAGCGAGGACCTGACCGCGCAGGGTAATTTCGCCGGTCATGGCCACATCTGCGCGCACCGGGATCTGGGTCAGCGCCGAGACCAGCGCGGTGCACATGCCCACACCTGCGCTGGGGCCGTCCTTGGGCGTGGCACCTTCCGGCATGTGGATATGGATGTCCCGCTTCTCGTAGAAGTCCAGGGCCACGCCCAGGCTCTTGGCCCGACTACGCACCACGGTCTGCGCGGCGGTAATCGATTCCACCATCACATCGCCCAGCGAGCCGGTCTTGATCAGCTGGCCCTTGCCGGGCACCACCGCCGCCTCGATGGTCAGCAGCTCCCCCCCCACCTGGGTCCAGGCCAGCCCGGTCACCTGACCGATCTGATCCTCCTGCTCGGCCAGGCCATAGCGATGCTTGCGCACCCCGAGGAAGTGCTCCAGCGACTCGGCCGTGACCACGACCTCGAAGCGCTTCTCGCGTGCATGCTCCTTCACGGCCCGACGGCAGACCTTGGCGATCTGTCGCTCAAGGCTGCGCACACCCGCCTCGCGGGTGTAGTAACGAATGATGTCGCGGATCGCCGCCTCCTCGAACGCCAGCTCGCCCTTCTTCAGGCCATTGGCCTGGATCTGCTTCGGCGCCAGGTACTTTATGGCGATATTGACCTTCTCGTCCTCGGTATACCCGGGCAGGCGAATCACCTCCATGCGGTCCAGCAGGGGCGCCGGGATGTTCATGGAGTTGGCGGTGCAGAGGAACATCACATCGGAGAGATCGTAATCGACCTCCAGGTAATGGTCGTTGAAATTGTGGTTCTGCTCCGGATCGAGCACCTCGAGCAGGGCCGAGGCAGGGTCGCCGCGCATGTCCTGGCCCATCTTGTCGATCTCGTCGAGCAGGAACAATGGATTGCGCACGCCCACCTTGGTCATCTTCTGGATCAGTCGCCCCGGCATCGAGCCGATATAGGTGCGGCGGTGACCGCGGATCTCCGCCTCGTCGCGCACGCCACCCAGGGCCATGCGCACGAACTTGCGGTTGGTCGAATGGGCAATGGACTCGGCCAGGGAAGTCTTGCCCACCCCCGGCGGCCCGACCAGGCAGAGCACCGGCCCCTTGATCTTCTTCACCCGCTTCTGCACGGCGAGGTACTCGAGAATGCGCTCCTTGACCTCTTCCAATCCGTAATGGTCGGCATTGAGAATGGCCTCGGCCCGCGCCAGGTCCAGACGCACCTTGCTATGCGCCTTCCACGGCACATTCACCAGCCAGTCGATATACGAACGCACCACGGTGGCTTCGGCCGACATCGGCGACATCTGCTTGAGCTTGTTCAGCTCGGTCTGGGCCTTGTCGTAGGCCTCCTTGGTCAACCCGGCATTCTCGATGCGCTTCTTCAGCTCATCCAGCTCGCTGTGGCCTTCGTCGATGTCGCCAAGCTCCTTCTGAATGGCCTTCATCTGCTCATTCAGGTAGTACTCGCGCTGACTGCGCTCCATCTGCTTCTTCACCCGGCCGCGAATGCGCTTCTCCACCTGCAGCAGGTCGATCTCCGCATCCAGCAGGGCCAGCACGTGCTCGACCCGCGCGGACAGGTCGGTGATCTCCAGGATTTCCTGCTTCTGCTCGATCTTCAGCGCCATGTGCGCCGCCATGGTGTCGACCAGGCGACTGGGCTCGTCGATGCTGTTGAGCGACGACAGCACCTCGGCCGGGACCTTCTTGCCGAGCTGCACATACTGCTCGAACTGGCTGAGCAGGCTGCGCACGAAGACCTCGGACTCGCGCTCGGCGGCCTCCACCTCGTCGAGCAGCTGCACTTCGGCGCGGCAATGGCCATCAGCCTCGATGAAGCGCTCGATCTCGCCGCGCTGCTCGCCTTCGACCAGCACTTTGACCGTGCCATCCGGCAGCTTCAACAACTGCAGCACCGTCGCGACGGTGCCAACCCGGTAGAGCTCTTCCTCAGCCGGATCATCATCCGCGGGGTTCTTCTGGGCAAGCAGCAGGATCTGCTTCTCCCCGGTCATCGCCGCCTCGAGGGCTTCGATGGATTTCTCGCGCCCGACGAAAAGCGGGATCACCATGTGCGGATAGACCACGACATCGCGCAGCGGCAGGAGAGGCAATTCGATGGTTGTCTTCATGATTTCGGCTCTACGGCGGCCATACGGCCGTAAACAGTTGGGATTACCCTTGGCCCTAAGATGGGGGTAGCCCCAGCAAAAAACAAGCGTTAGCACCGGAAATGCAAAGGGGCCCGCAGGCCCCTTTGCATTCAGGATGAAACGATCACGCGTCAGGCGCAGCCTTAGCAGGTGGCTCGCTGTTTTCGTAGATCAGCAGCGGCTTGGACGAACCGTCGATGACGCTTTCGTCGATCACCACCTTGCTGACCTCCGACTGCGAAGGGATCTCGTACATGGTGTCGAGCAGGATTCCTTCGAGAATCGAGCGCAGGCCACGGGCACCGGTCTTGCGCTCCAGCGCCTTGTGCGAGACCGCTTTCAGAGCGTCTGGACGGAACTCCAACTCGACCCCTTCCATCTCGAACAGCTTGGCGTACTGCTTGGTCAGAGCGTTCTTAGGCTCGGTCAGGATCTGCATGAGCGCCGCCTCGTCCAACTCTTCCAGAGTCGCGATGACCGGAAGACGGCCGACGAACTCGGGAATCAGACCGAACTTCACCAGATCATCGGGCTCTACCTCGCGCAGCGACTCGCCAACCTTCTTACCCAGATCCTTACTGCGCACCTCGGCATTGAAGCCGATGCCGCCCTTGGTCGAGCGCCCCTGGATGACCTTCTCGAGGCCAGAGAAGGCACCGCCACAGATGAACAGGATGTTGCGCGTATCGACCTGCAGGAACTCCTGCTGCGGATGCTTGCGCCCCCCCTGCGGAGGCACCGAAGCGACCGTGCCTTCGATCAGCTTCAACAGGGCCTGCTGCACGCCCTCACCGGAAACATCGCGGGTGATCGAGGGGTTGTCGGACTTGCGCGAGATCTTATCGATCTCGTCGATGTATACGATGCCCATCTGGGCCTTCTCTACATCATAGTCACACTTCTGCAGCAGCTTCTGGATGATGTTCTCGACATCTTCCCCGACATAACCCGCCTCGGTGAGGGTGGTGGCATCGGCGATGGTGAATGGGACATTGAGCAGGCGTGCCAGGGTCTCGGCAAGCAGGGTCTTACCCGAGCCGGTGGGACCGATCAGCAGGATGTTGCTCTTGCCCAGCTCGACGTCATCCTTCTTGTCACGCTGGTTGAGCCGCTTGTAGTGGTTGTACACCGCCACCGACAAGACCTTCTTCGCACGCTCCTGACCGATCACATACTGATCCAGGATGGTGCTGATCTCCTTGGGCGCAGGCAGCTTGTGCGCGCTGCTCTCGGCCTGGGCTTCCTGCACCTCCTCGCGGATGATGTCGTTGCACAGGTCGACGCACTCGTCGCAGATAAAGACCGAGGGGCCGGCAATCAATTTGCGCACTTCGTGCTGGCTCTTGCCGCAGAAGGAGCAATAAAGCAGCTTGCCGTTGTCCTCGCCGTTGCGGGTATCAGTCATTCGATCAATCCAATACGGTAGGCTTGAAACACAAGATGAAGGCAAATGCGGGCGTTTTCAAGCCCGCGCAGCGGCCGGGATGCCCAGCCGCCTGGTTAAGCCGCTTAGCCCGCCAATTGACGCTTGCTCAGCACCTGATCGATCAGGCGATACTTCACCGCGTCTTCACCACTCATGAAATTGTCACGATCGGTGTCGCGGGCGATCACCTCGATCGGCTGGCCGGTGTGATCTGCAAGAATCTTATTCAGGCGCTCGCGAATGGTCAGGATCTCACGGGCATGGATCTCGATGTCCGAGGCCTGACCCTGGAACCCGCCCAACGGCTGATGAATCATCATCCGCGAGTGCGGCAGGCAATAGCGCTTGCCCGCTGCGCCACCAGCCAGCAGCAGCGCACCCATGCTGCAGGCCTGACCGATGCAGATAGTGGAAACGTCGGGCTTGATGAATTGCATGGTGTCGTAGATCGACATCCCTGCGGTCACCGAGCCACCCGGGGAGTTGATATACAGGTGGATATCCTTGTCCGGGTTCTCAGCCTCGAGGAACAGCAGCTGAGCGGCAACCAGGTTTGCCATGTAGTCTTCGACCGGACCAATCAGGAAGATCACCCGCTCCTTGAGCAGGCGCGAATAGATGTCGTAGGCGCGCTCACCGCGAGCCGACTGCTCGATCACCATCGGCACCAGGCCGCCGGCGGCTTGAATATCTGGCATGTGTTGCATAAAAGGATTGCGGGACATGTCTTGCACTCGCTCCCTAAATAGTCATGTCACAAATACGCATAAGCCAGCGCGGAGGCTGGCTTATGGCGTGTTCGAACGAGGTAAAGAATCAGTCGGCTTTGGGCGCTTCCGCCGGCTTGACAGCTTCTTCGTAAGAGACCGCTTTATCGGTCACGTTGGCCTTCTGCAAAACAGTATCTACAACTTGCTCTTCCAGCACAACCGAACGCACTTCGTTCATCTGCTGGTCGTTCTTGTAGTACCAGGCCACAACCTGCTCGGGCTCCTGATAAGCCGAAGCCATCTCCTGAATCAGCTCACGCACGCGGTCTTCGTCCGGCTTCAGCTCGAACTGCTTGACCACCTCGGCGACGATCAGCCCCAGCACCACACGGCGCTTGGCCTGCTCTTCGAACAGCTCGGCCGGCAGCTGCTCCGGCTTGATGTTGCCACCGAATTGCTGGACGGCCTGAACGCGCAGACGGTTGACCTCGTTACCCAGCAGCGCCTTCGGCACCTCGATCGGATTGGCGGCCAGCAGACCGTCCATGACCTGGTTTTTCACCTTGGACTTGATGGCCTGACGCAGCTCGCGCTCCATGTTCTTGCGAACTTCGGCGCGGAAGCCTTCAAGGCCACCGTCCTTCACGCCGAACTGCGCGAAGAACTCCTCGTTCAGCTCGGGCAGCTGCGGCGCGGACACGCTGTTCACCGTCACGGTGAACTCAGCCACTTTGCCGGCCAGATCGAGGTTCTGGTAATCCTCGGGGAAGGTCGGATTGATCACACGCTCTTCACCAGCCTTGGCACCAATCAGGGCGTCCTCGAAGCCGGGGATCATGCGGCCGGAGCCGAGCACCAGCTGAGTGGCCTTGGCGGAACCGCCGGCGAAGGCTTCGCCTTCGATCTTGCCGACGAAGTCGATGTTCAGCTGGTCGCCGTTTTCAGCGGCGCGCTCGACGACTTCGAAGCGGGTGTTCTGCTTGCGCAGGATGTCCAGCATGTTGTCCAGATCGGCATCAGCCACTTCGGCCTGCAGACGCTCGACGGCGATCGACTCGAAACCCTGAACCTCGAACTCCGGGAACACCTCGAAGGTGGCCACGTACTCCAGGTCCTTGCCCTTTTCGAAGGTCTTCGGCTCAACGGCCGGCGCGCCGGCCGGGTTCAGCTTCTGCTCGACAACCGCTTCGTAGAAGGTTTCCTGGATCAGGTCACCCAGGGCTTCCTGACGCGCCGAGGCTTCATAGCGCTGACGGATCACGCTCATCGGCACTTTGCCGGGGCGGAAGCCAGGAACCTTGGCACGACGGGCAGTCTGCTGCAGACGCTTGTTGACTTCAGTCTCGATGCGCTCGACGGGAACGCCGACGGTCATGCGGCGCTCAAGAGCAGAAGTGCTTTCAACAGAAACTTGCATGGATATTCCTCGTTGCACAGACATAAGCCGGCCGTTTCCGGCCCCAGATCAAGGGCATGCATTCTAGAGGGTCAATTTACAGAAGTCACCCTAGATGCAGGCGGCAATCGGGAGGGAAAGAAGATGGTGCGGACGGAGAGACTCGAACTCTCACACCTTGCGGCGCCAGAACCTAAATCTGGTGTGTCTACCAATTTCACCACGTCCGCGTGGTCAGACTATAAAACAAAAACGCCAGGCTTTTGGCCTGGCGTTCTGGAATATGGGGTGGACGATGGGAATCGAACCCACGACACCAGGAGCCACAATCCTGTGCTCTACCAACTGAGCTACGCCCACCATATTACTTTTGCTTGTGCCAAAGCTGCCAAATGGCACGCCCGGCAGGACTCGAACCTGCGACCATCCGCTTAGAAGGCGGATGCTCTATCCAGCTGAGCTACGGGCGCCTATCCATCTGCAAGCGCAGACTTAAAGCTTTCGGCTTCGGCGGCAATCTTTCGACCGCTGCCTTTGCCGTCTTACCCAGCGACTGGCTGTGCTCGACAAGCGGGGCGCATGTTATAGAGGCGACCATGGGTCGTCAACACTAAAATCAAAAAAATTCAGCGAGATAAAGGGGTTACGCGAAATTCCTGGGCTGGCGCCTTTGCCGTACCGTTTCGCCATGCGAGAATGCGCGTCCTTTTTCAATCCTTTGCAATGGTTAACCAAGCGCAATGACCGCACAATTGATCGATGGCAAAGCGATCGCCGCCAGCCTCCGCTTGCAGATCGCCCAACGTGTCGCCGAGCGACGCCAACAGGGCCTGCGGGCTCCCGGCCTCGCGGTGATCCTGGTCGGCAGCGACCCGGCCTCCCAGGTCTATGTCTCGCACAAGCGCAAAGACTGTGAAGAAGTGGGCTTCCTTTCCCAGGCTTATGATCTGCCGGCCAGTACCAGCCAGGCCGAGCTCCTGGCCCTGATCGACCGGCTGAACGAAGACCCGAGCATCGACGGCATCCTGGTACAGCTGCCGCTGCCGGAACACCTCGACGCCTCCTTGCTGCTGGAGCGTATTCGCCCCGACAAGGACGTGGATGGCTTCCACCCCTACAACATTGGTCGCCTGGCCCAGCGCATGCCGCTGCTACGCCCCTGCACGCCCAAGGGCATCATGACCCTGCTGGAAAGCACCGGCGTCGACCTCTATGGCCTGCACGCAGTGGTCGTCGGCGCCTCCAATATCGTCGGCCGACCGATGGCCATGGAGCTGCTGCTCGGTGGCTGCACCGTCACCATCACCCATCGTTTCACCAAGGACCTGGCAGCCCATGTGGCGCAGGCCGACATCGTCGTGGTCGCGGCTGGCAAGCCCGGGCTGGTGAAGGGTGAATGGATCAAGCCGGGCGCCATCGTCATCGACGTCGGCATCAACCGCCAGGACGACGGCAAGCTGATCGGCGACGTGGTCTACGAGACCGCCCTGCCCCGCGCCGGCTGGATAACCCCGGTTCCGGGGGGCGTCGGCCCCATGACCCGCGCCGGCCTGCTGGAGAACACCCTGCACGCGGCGGAACACCTGCACGACTGAGCGCGAAGCAGCAAGAAAAACGGCACCCTAGGGTGCCGTTTTTTATTGCCTGGCTAGACCTTAGCCACGACCTTGCTCCCAGGACTTCAGCAGCTCGTCGTAGTTGATGGTCTCGCCCTTGGGCTTCTCGTTTGCCAGCTTCGGCTTCGGCGCCCCCGGCTGGTCCAGCCAGTACTGCGGGTCACGCGCTTCGTTCAGCTTCGGCCCACACTCGCCCAGCACCCCGGAACGCTCCAGGCGCCCGAGCATGGTGTCCTGCGCGGCGGCGAGGCCGTCCAGGGCCTGCTGCGGCGTCTTGTCGCCACTGGCCGCTTCGGCGATGAACTGCCACCACAACTGCGCCAGGCGCGGGTAGTCCGGTACGTTGGTGCCGGTCGGCGTCCACTGCACCCGTGCCGGGCTGCGATAGAACTCGACCAGCCCGCCCAGCTTGGGTGCCACGTCGGTCATGGCCTGGGACTGGATGTCCGACTCGCGGATCGGCGTCAGGCCGACCAGGGTCTTCTTCAGCGACACGGTCTTGGAGGTGACGAACTGGGCGTACAGCCAGGCCGCCAGGCGCTGCTTCTCCGGCGTCGACTTGAGGAAGGTCCAGGAACCGGCGTCCTGGTAGCCGAGCTTCATGCCCTCTTCCCAGTACGGCCCCTTGGGCGATGGCGCCATGCGCCACTTCGGCGTGCCGTCCTCGTTGACCACCGGCAGGCCGGCCTTGGTCATGTCCGCGGTGAAGGCGGTGTACCAGAAGATCTGCTGGGCAATGCTGCCCTGCGCCGGTACCGGGCCGGCCTCGGAGAAGGTCATGCCCTGAGCTTCAGGCGGTGCGTACTGGCGCATCCAATCGACGTACTTGGTGGTCGCATATACCGCGGCCGGGCCGTTGGTGTCGCCACCACGGGCGACGCTGGAGCCGACCGGACGGCAACCGTCGACCCGGATGCCCCACTCGTCCACCGGCAGGCCGTTGGGCAAGCCCTTGTCGCCACCACCGGCCATGGAGAACCAGGCATCGGTGAAGCGCCAGCCCAGGGACGGGTCCTTCTTGCCGTAGTCCATGTGGCCATAGACGCGCTGGCCGTCGATTTCCTTGACGTGCACCGAGAAAAACTCGGCGATGTCCTCGTAGGCCGACCAGTTGACCGGCACACCCAGCTCGTAGCCGTAGATTTCCTTGAACTTGGCCTTCAGCTCCGGACGCTCGAACCAGTCGGCGCGGAACCAGTAGAGGTTGGCGAACTGCTGGTCGGGCAGCTGATAGAGCTTGCCATCGGGCCCGGTGGTGAAGGAGGTGCCGATGAAGTCCGGCAGGTCCAGGGTCGGCAAGGTGTAGTCCTTGCCCTCGCCGGCCATCATGTCGCTGATCGCCACCGCCTTGCCGTACCGGAAGTGGGTACCGATCAGGTCGGAGTCGTTGATGTAACCGTCGTAGATGTTCTTGTCGGACTGCATCTGGGTCTGCAGCTTCTCGACCACATCACCTTCCTGCATCAGGTCATGCTTGAGCTGGATGCCGGTGATCTCGCTGAACGCCTTGGCCAGGACCTTGGACTCGTACTCATGGGTGGCGATGGTTTCCGAGGCGACGCTGATGCTCATGCCGCGAAACGGCTCGGCCGCCTTGATGAACCACTGCAGCTCGGCCAGCTGCTGTTCCGGGGTCAGGGTCGAGGGATTGAACTCCTCGGCTATCCACTTCTTCGCCGCCTCTTCGTAGGCATCCGCCCAGGCCGCACCACTGAGCCCGGACAACGCCAGCAGGGCGGCCAGCGCCATGCTACGTCGAGTTTTGTTGTTATTTTCGAACATAGAGACCTCCATCTCAGGTTTTATAAGAGGCGACACGACTGCCACGCGACAACGCCGGACGGCGCTGGACGCCTGCAGCACACATCAACCCCAACGCATCACTGCAAACAGCCACAGCAAAGACAGCAACGAGGCTATCCAGACGCTCCAGTCGGTCGCGCCAACCACCAGCAAGTGCAGGTAGGCACTACCAAGCAGACCGATGAACAGCCGATCACCACGGGTCGTGCTGATCGGCAGAAACCCTCTGCGCTCGACGCAGGGCGAGCGTATTTCCCAGACCGTCATGCCCGCCAGCAGCACGGCGATCGCGCCGAAGAACAGGCCGGTCGGCAACGTCCACGCCATCCAATCCATATGCCTTCTCCTTAAACCCGACCGAGGGCGAAGCCCTTGGCCACGTGGTTGCGAACGAACCAGATCACCAGCATCCCCGGCAGGATGGTCAACACCCCGGCGGCGGCCAGCACCCCCCAGTCGATACCGGAGGCCGATACCGTGCGGGTCATCACCGCGACGATGGGCTTGGCGTCCACCGAGGTCAGGGTGCGCGCCAACAGCAGCTCGACCCAGGAGAACATGAAGCAGAAGAACGCGGTGACGCCGATGCCCGAGCCGATCAGCGGAATGAAGATCTTCACGAAGAACTTCGGAAAACTGTAGCCGTCGATATAGGCCGTCTCGTCGATCTCCTTCGGCACCCCGGACATGAAGCCTTCGAGAATCCACACCGCCAACGGCACGTTGAACAGGCAATGGGCCAGGGCCACGGCGATATGGGTGTCGAACAGGCCGATCGAGGAATACAGCTGGAAGAACGGCAGCAGAAACACCGCCGGCGGCGCCATGCGGTTGGTCAGCAGCCAGAAGAACAGGTGCTTGTCGCCGAGGAAGCGGTAGCGCGAGAAGGCATAGGCCGCCGGCAGCGCCACGCTGAGGGAGATCAGGGTGTTGAGGGTGACGTAGTACAGCGAGTTGAGATAGCCCTCGTACCAGCTCGGGTCGGTGAAGATCACCCGGTAGTTGTCCAGGGTGAAACCGTGCGGCCACAGGCTCAGGCCGCCGAGGATCTCGGTATTGCTCTTGAACGACATGTTCAGCAGCCAGTAGATCGGCACCAGCAGGAACAGCAGGTAGCACAGCAGCACCACGCGTTTACGCTTAGTCATGGTCGGCCTCAGCGGTTTTTGTCGTCGTGGGTCATGGCGGTATAGAACAGCCAGGACACCAGCAGGATGATCAGGAAATAGACCAGGGAGAATGCCGCAGCCGGTCCCAGGTCGAACTGGCCGACCGCCATCTGGGTCAGGGTCTGACTGAGGAAGGTGGTGGCGTTGCCCGGCCCGCCGCCGGTGAGCACGAAGGGCTCGGTGTAGATCATGAAGCTGTCCATGAAGCGCAGCATCACGGCGATCAGCAGCACGCTCTTGAGCTTCGGCAGCTGGATATGGCGAAACACCGCCCAGGCCGAGGCGCGGTCGATGCGCGCCGCCTGGTAATACACGTCGGGAATCGCCCGCAGGCCGGAGTAGCAGAGCAGCGCCACCAGGGAAGTCCAGTGCCAGACGTCCATGATCAGCACCGTGACCCAGGCGTCCGCGGTGTTGGAGGCGTAGTTGTAGTCCACCCCCAGCTCGTTGAGGCTCCAGCCGAGCAGGCCGATGTCGGCGCGGCCGAAGATCTGCCAGATGGTGCCGACCACGTTCCACGGGATCAGCAACGGAATGGCCATCAGAATCAGGCACAGCGAGGCCCAGCGCCCCTTGGTCGGCATGGTCAGGGCGATGCCTATCCCCAAGGGGATTTCGATCAGCAGCACGCAGCCCGAGTAGATGAACTGGCGCAGCAGCGAGTCGTGCAGGCGGGTGTCCTGCAGCACCTGACGGAACCAGTCGACGCCGACGAAGTAGCGGCTGGACTGATCGAAGATGTCCTGCACCGAGTAGTTGACCACGGTCATCATCGGCACGATGGCGCTGAACGCCACCAGCAGGAACACCGGCAGCACCAGCCACCAGGCCTTGTTGTTATGCACCTTGTTCATGGCGCCACCTCCAGCTGGCCTTCATCGACCAGATAGTCGTCGGCGTAGAGCATCAGCCACTGCGCCGGAAAGCTGATATAGGCCTGTTTCTGCGGCACCTGCTGATCCTCCTGCAGGCGCACCTTGATCGGCTGGCCGTCCAGTTGCAGGCTGAGGATCTTGTAGGTCCCCAGGTCCTCGACATGCAGCACCTCGGCGCGCAGGGCGCCCTCGTAGGGGCCGTCCCAGACATGCACGAACTCGGGGCGGATGCCGACCTTGAGGCTCTTCCAGGTCATCCCGGCCAGTCGACGGGTCAGCGCCGCGCTGAGCGGCAGCTGGGTATCGGCGAAGCGCACACCGCCCTCGCAGGGGCTGACCTCGATCAGGTTCATCCCCGGGCTGCCGATGAAGTAACCGACGAAGGTGTGGCTGGGGCGCTCGAACAGCTCTCGCGGCGTGCCGAACTGGACGATCTGGCCGCCGTACATCACCGCGATCTTGTCGGCGAAGGTGGAAGCCTCCAGCTGGTCGTGGGTGACGTAGACCATGGTGATGTTGAACTGCTCGTGGATCTGCTTGAGCTTGCGCCGCAGCTTCCACTTCAGGTGCGGGTCGATGACCGTCAACGGCTCGTCGAAGAGGATCGCCGAGACGTCGTCGCGCACCAGGCCGCGGCCCATGGAGACCTTCTGCTTCTCGTCGGCGGTCAGGTTGCGCGCCTTCTTGTGCAACAGCGGGTGCAGCTCCAGCACCTCGGCGATCTCATGCACCTTGCTCATCACCTGAGGCTCGGCCATGCCCTGGTTGCGCAGGGGAAACGCCAGGTTGTCGAACACCGTCATGGTGTCGTAGACCACCGGAAACTGGAAAACCTGGGCGATGTTGCGCTGCTCCGGGGGCAGTTCGTTGACCGCCTTGGCGTCGAACAGCACCTCGCCGTGGGACGGCTTGAGCAGCCCGGAGATGATATTGAGCAGGGTCGACTTGCCGCAGCCCGAAGGCCCCAGCAAGGCGTAGGCACCGCCCTGCTCCCACACGTGGTTCATCTCGCGGATGGCGTAGTCTTGCGCGCCGGAAGGCTCGTGACTGTAACTGTGCGCCAGGTTCTTCAAACGTATCTCGGCCATCAGGCACTCCTCCCTGTGCGCCGGGTGGGCGCCTGAACCAACTGCCCTTGGGCATCGAAGACGAACAGTTTGTGCGTGGGAATGTAGATGAGGATCGGCGCGTCCACGTCGTACTCATGGACGCCCGGCAGGTGCAGGACCAGGACGAACTGCTCGTTGCGCACGTGCAGGAAGGTTTCCGACCCGCTGATCTCCGCCAACTCGACGGTCACCGCCAGTTCCAGGTCATCGTCGTTGGACGGCACCAGGCCGATATGGCTGGGGCGCACGCCGAAGCGATAGTCGCCCACGGCGATGTCCTTGAGGTCCGGGTTCAACGGGAAATGCACGGCGTCGGCGAAGCTCACCTCGGTTTCGCTGATGCGCCCGGGCATGAGGTTGATCGCCGGCTCGGAGAACAGCTCGGCGGCCAGCACCTGCTGTGGCCGGTGATAGACCTCCGCCGTGCGGCCGCTCTGCACCACCCGCCCCTCGTGCAGGATGGTGGTGGTGCCGCCCAGGGCCAGGGCCTCATTCGGCTCGGTGGTGGCGTAGATGGCGATGGTGTGGCGCGCCTGGAACAGCTCGCGCATCTCCTGGCGCAGCTCTTCGCGCAGTTTGTAGTCGAGGTTGACCAGCGGCTCGTCGAACAGGATCAGCGAGGCGTCCTTGACCAGGGCGCGGGCCATGGCCGTGCGCTGCTGCTGGCCGCCCGACAGCTCCAGCGGATAGCGCTTGAGCAGCCCGTCGATCCGCAGCATCTGCGCGGTCGCCTGGACCTTGTCGATGATTTCGGTCTCGGCCACGCCGGCCTGGCGCAACGGCGAGGCGATGTTCTCGAACACCGTCAGGGTCGGGTAGTTGATGAACTGCTGATAGACCATCGAGACGTTGCGCTGACGCACCGGCACACCGGTGACGTCCGCACCATTCATCAGGATGCGCCCCTTGTCCGGACGGTCCAGCCCGGCCATCAGGCGCATCAGACTGGTCTTGCCCGCCAGGGTGCGACCCAGCAGGACATTGAAGGAACCGGGTTCGAAGCTCAGGCACGCATCGTCGATATGCACCTGGTTGTCGACGGTACGGCTGACATGTTCCAGCGTAAGCGACATGGCCTGTCCTTTTGTTGTTGTGCCATTTGCGGCATTAAGCCGTTTTCGCTAACAAAGCCAGTTTTGTGCCAGAACCCATAACAACAACTTAAGCTATTGTTTTAATTAGCTCTTTATCAAACAAGAAACAGCCAGGCTATTTGCGACTGAACAGTTCTGAACAGGGTTAAATGAACAAATGAACAATCGCGCTGTTGACATTGAACAGTCATCAACGACACTGGCCACTGCCCGGCACAGACCGGAGTCGATAACGACAAGAACAACAACGGAACACTTGGCATGCCCGATGCGGATTCTTCACTGTCCCATGACAACATCATCCAGGAGTCCTGGTCGCGCTGCCGCGACTTCGGCCTGACACACCAGAGCACGCCCAGCTTCGGCCTGCCGGGCAAGGGCGAAGTCTCGACGCTGCTGGAAAGCCAGCACGCCCTGGTGCAGACCACCCAGCGCGAAGTACTGCCCTATTACGGCGACATCCTCGCCAACTCCAACTGCCTGATCATGCTGGCCGACAACCAGGGCCAGCTGCTGCAGTCCTGGGGCGACCAGCGCTTCGTCGACCCCAGCCTGGCCAGCGGTTTCCGCCCCGGCGCCAGCTGGCTGGAGCGCTTCACCGGCACCAACGCCATCGGCACCGCCCTCAGTTGCGGCCAGGCCGTGCACATCCAGCACGACGAACACTTCCTCAAGGCCAACCGTTTCATGACAGGCTCGGCCTCGCCGATCTTCGACGAGCAGCGGCAGATGATCGCCGTGCTGGATGTCTCCAGCGACAGCTACCTGCCGCCGGCCCACACCCTGGGCATGGTCAAGATGATGAGCCAGTCGGTGGAGAACCGGCTGATCCTCAACCTGTTCAGCGGACGCTATTTCCAGCTGACCTTCAACACCAGCCTGAACAACCTCGACAGTCCCTGGGCGGGGCTGCTGGTCTTCGACGACCAGGGCCAGGTGGTCTCGGCCAACCGCCGCGCCGACAGCCTGCTCGGCGTCGGCCTGGCCCGGGTGAACATCGACAGCCTGTTCGACATTCCTCTTCAGCAGCTGCTCAACCAACCCCAGGCCCAGCCCTTCAAGCTGCGCTCGAGCGGCGGCTTCAGCTTTCACGCGCAGCTCAAGCGCCCCCAGCAACCGGCGCCGATCCAGGCCCGCGACTTCCGCCCCGCCGCCCCGGCCGAGGAGCGCGCCAAGGGCTTTACCCTGGCCTCGATCAACCTCGGCGACCCCCGCGTGGCCAAGGCCGTGCGCCAGGCCGAACGGCTGCTGGAGAAGGACATTCCGATCCTTGTCCACGGCGAGACCGGCGTCGGCAAGGAGGTCTTCGTAAAGGCCCTGCACCAGGCCAGCTCGCGGGCCAACCAGGCATTCATCGCGGTCAACTGTGCGGCCATCCCCGCCGAACTGGTGGAGTCCGAGCTGTTCGGCTACGAGAAGGGCGCATTCACCGGCGCCAACCAGAAAGGCAGCATCGGCCTGATCCGCAAGGCCCATAAGGGCACGCTGTTTCTCGACGAGATCGGCGACATGCCGTTGCGGGTGCAGGCACGCCTGCTGCGCGTGCTGCAGGAGCGTTGCGTGCAGCCGCTGGGCAGCTGCGAGCTGTTTCCGGTGGATATCCGCCTGATCTCCGCCACCAACCGCCCGCTGCGCCAGGACGTCGACAGCGGCCTGTTCCGTCAGGACCTCTACTACCGGATCAACGGCCTGAGCCTGGCACTGCCGCCGCTGCGCGAACGCAGCGACAAGGCAGCGCTGTTCCAGCGCGTCTGGGACTACCACCGCGAACCCCACCAACGGGCGGGCATCAGCCGCGAGGTCGAGGCGCTGTTCCTGCGCCATCCCTGGCCGGGCAACCTGCGCCAGCTCAGCAGCGTGCTGCAGATAGCCCTGGTGATGGCCGACGATGAGCCGATCCGCGCCGAACACCTGCCGGAGGATTTCTTCGACGACCTGCAGCAGGCTCCGGCGGCGGCCGAACCAGCCAGCGCGCCGCAGCCACTCGAGCAGCAGGCGCCCGGCGCTGGCGAAAGCCAGGATCTGCTCGGCCAGTACCAGGCCTGCGGCGGCAATATCTCGCACCTGGCGCGCAACCTGGGCGTAAGCCGCAACACCCTGTACAAGCGGCTGCGCGAGCAGGGGCTGAAAAACTAGGGGAAGGCGCCATGCGGCCGATCGACACCCGGCGCGCCGTCGAACTCCCGCGCCACTCATGGAGCAGGACGAGGCCTGCAAGATCCCCATGGGCAACTGCGCCCCGGGATCGCTATGATCGGTGCCCATGACGCCTTCCTTTCCGATCCGCCAGCCCTGCCCGCCCGGAGTCTGCGACTGCCAGCGCGAACAGTTGCTGGACAGCCCAGACAGCGACCTGCGCATCCTGCGCCTGACCCGCCAGGAGGAGAAGCGCCTGCTCGAGCGCCTGGAGAACATTCAAAGCCTGAGCGATCTCGAGCACATGCAGCGGCGCCTCCACGAGCAGCTGGGCATCCGCCTGGCGATCGCCCCCGGCTTCAACGAAGTGCGCAGCATGCGCGGCATCGCCATTCGTATCGACGACCTGCCAGGGCTCTGCCGCAAGACCCGCCAGGCGATTCCGGCGGCGATTCGCCGCGGCCTGGAGAAGCACCCGGAAATCGCCTACGACCTGCTCAACGCCCACGACCTGTTGCGCGACGCCTGACGCAGGCAGCGGACCGGCGCACAAGGCAACGTCAGTCTGCCGGTCCTATTCTCCCGTCGACGCCTCACCGAGCTGCTCCGCGCACACCTCCCGAACGCAGCCACGCAACCAGCGGTGCGCCGGGTCGGCATGCAGCCGCGGGTGCCAGAGCAAGGCAACGCTGATCTCCGGCGTCGCGAACGGCAGAGCAAAACTGTGCATACCGAGGCGCAGGTTTCCGCTATGGCGTTCGGGAACACTGGCGATCAAGTCAGAACCCCTGGCGAGCGCCAAGGCCGTCGAGAAACCCTCGACCAGCGTGACGACCCGCCGCTTCAACCCCAGGGGCTCCAGCGCTTCATCGATCGGCCCCTTGTCGAGCCCGCGCCGCGAGACCGCGACATGCCGCCCGGCCGCATAGCGCGCGGGGCTGATCTCGCCCTGGCTCAGCGGATGTCCCAGGCGCACGACGCCGATGAAGCGGTCACGGAACAGCCCCTGCACCCGCAACTCCGGAGCGGTCGCCTTACCCACCACACCGGTTTCCAGGTCGACGCTGCCATCGCGAAGTGCGGCGCCGTCCTTGTCCGCCTTATGCACGAAGCGCAGCCGCACGCCAGGCGCCTGCTGGCAGACCCTGGCGATCAGGGCCGGGCCGAAGTTCTCCACGAAGCCCTCGCTGCTGCGCAGCGTGAAGGTACGGGACAGCCGCTCGAGGTCGAGATTCTCCACGGGACGCAGCACCGCCCCGGTGTCCCGTACCAGCTGGCTGACCTGCTCACGGAGCTCAAGCGCTCGAGGAGTGGGCACGAGGCCACGCCCGGCCCGCACCAGCAACGGGTCTCCGGTCGTCTCCCGCAGTCGCGCCAGCGCCCGGCTCATTGCCGACGGGCTCAGGCGCAATCGCTGCGCGGCTCGGGCAACGCTGCCTTCGGCGAGCAACACATCCAGGGTGACCAGCAGGTTGAAATCGGGATTCGACATGCCTCGACCATAGCACGGCCCCGGGCTGACATGGCGTCGGACGCACGTATTCAGTGCAACTGCTGCGCCTTCCGCCTTATCAGGCGCAAGCCTATGGTTTCGACAGCAGCGTTTGCCGGCCAACCAGAGGGGACGAAGTGGATGTCGACGCCAACCACCGCGAGACACGATGAGATAGACCCGGGACGCACCGAACAGGCCGCTTCGTTTCGCTGGAGGCTCGTCAGCCTTGCGTTGCCCATGTTGCTGGCCTCGCTCGGCAGCAGCATCGCCACGGTCGGCCTGCCGACGCTGGCCCAGGCGTTCGGCGCCTCCTTCCAGGCGGCCCAGTGGATCGTCCTCGCCTACCTGCTGGCCATCACCACGCTGATTGTCGGCGCGGGACGTCTCGGCGACATCATCGGCCGCCGACGACTGCTGCTGGCCGGGGTGCTCCTGTTCACGGCGGCCTCGCTGCTGTGCGGCGTCGCTGCGTCGTTCTGGCTGCTGATCGCCGGCCGGGCACTGCAGGGCCTCGGAGCCGCGATCATGATGGCGCTGACCATGGCCTTGGTCGGTGACATGGTAGCGAAGGAAAGGACCGGCCGGGTCATGGGGCTGCTCGGCAGCATGTCCGCGATTGGCACCGCGCTAGGGCCGTCCCTCGGCGGCGTGCTGATCGCCGAACTTGGCTGGCGGGCGATCTTTCTGCTCAACCTGCCCCTGGGTGGCCTGACACTGCTGCTCGCCCATCGCTATCTGCCCGCCGAGCGCCAGGCGCCGCAGGCGGATAGCGGCGGTTTCGACGTGCTCGGTACCCTGTTGCTGGCGCTGACGCTCGGGGCCTACGCGCTCGCCATGACACTCGGGCGCGGCGGCTTCGGCCCGCCCAACATGGCGTTGCTGCTGGCAGCCGTGGTCGGCGTCGGCTTGTTTCTGCGCGTCGAATCCACCGCGGCCTCGCCCTTGATTCGCCTGGCCCTGCTCCGCGATCCAGTGCTGAGCGCCGGCCTGGCCATGAGCATGCTGGTCTCGACTGTGCTGATGGCGACACTGGTCGTCGGGCCCTTCTATCTGTCGCGGGCGCTCGGGCTCGATGCCCTTGGGGTCGGGCTCGCCCTGTCCAGCGGCCCGTTGCTCGCTGCGCTGGCCGGCGTGCCCGCCGGCCTCATCGTCGAGCGCCTTGGTGCACACAGGATGACCCTGGCCGGGCTCTGCGCGATGGCAGTCGGCTGCAGCCTGCTCGCCCTGTTGCCCGAGACACTGGGAGTCGCCGGCTACGTCATCCCCATCTTGCTCACCACCGCCAGCTACGCGCTGTTCATGGCGGCCAACAACACCGCCGTCATGAGCGATATCCGGAATGAGCAACGTGGCGTCATCGCCGCACTGCTCAGCCTCTCGCGCAATCTGGGGCTGATCACCGGCGCGTCCGTCATGGGTGCGGTGTTTGCGTGCGCCTCAGCCACGAACGACATCACGATGGCACACCCCGCCGCCGTCGCCGCCGGCATGCGCAGCACCTTCGCCGTCGCCCTGCTGCTGATCGCCGTCGCGCTGGCCGCCGCGGCTGCTGGCCGTGCTCGGTCTTGGCAATAGTCGGTCGCGGGCCTGGATGGCGCGGCCAGCCGGGGGGCGGTGCCGCGCGGGCAACGAGTAGGGCGAGAACCAGGTTCACCAGTGCTCCGGTAAAGCGTGTTACTCCGAGCCTGAACTCGAACATCGACGCGGGCCCCACGCTCGGCCTGGGGAGGCGAATGGCAGGAGGCCACGTACCTTTTTCGCTCCGCCGCTATCGATGCCCGACTGGATCAGCCCCATGGCCTGCACTCAGCGAGCTTGAAGCTGAAACTGCTGGGCAGACCCGTCGCGTCCTTGAAACGACCCGTCGGGCCAACGCCGGCAGCCTTGTTTCACGCACAAGCGCAATCGGCAGGCAGGAAGACAGATTCACCAACTCACGCGCAGAAATACGTACTGAAACCAGAGCCATACGGCCATGGCCGCGGCACCCTATTGTTGCCAGTGCTGCTTAATGTCCTGCCATTGCTCATCCATGATCCACTCGTCTGCCATCGGAAAGAATATATTCTCCTCGCGATCCATGTGGTCATAGTACTTCCTAATATAGTCCTCGACGAAAGCGGCTATTTCCTTTGAGTTAAGCCCCGATTGTTCCAGGGCCCCGAGTTGCTTGGCGATTCGCTCGAACCCTTGATGATCACGCTCTATATCTCTCACGCACTGATGCAGCGGCGCCTCGGTTGCCAACAACTTCTCACGAATCAGTTCTTCATTCTGATGGTGTTTTGTTTCCGCCTCACCATGCAGAGACTCCAGCATCCTGTAGAGCTGCTCGCAGTCGGCCGCTTCATCCACGCCACTGCCAAGCACTTTCAGCAGTTGTTTTATTCGGTCGATAGTGGCGGAAACACCGCGATGGTAGACGTGAAGTTCCTCCAGTAACGGGTGCATAGCAAACCTCTCTGACATAAAGCCGGAGTATTCCCAGTAACCTTTAGACTAGTACGGGAAGCTTGCCCTCCTGTTGATCTGCATCAATGAAGCCTAGCGCCCAGATGATGCCAGCAAGTCCAGTTCTGGCCTTGCGCCGCATCTTAGGTCCATAAATCGCTAATGCGCGCTTGGGATATGCAATCAAAGTCTTTAACTTGAACGCATCCACCACCCTGCCCCGCCACCCACAACTTACTTCCGCCAGGGCAACAACAGGGATATAAGCGCCGCCCCCTGCAGTTATCGAAGGTTATTTCATTAGGGTCGCAAATTGCCCGAGCCGCGTGGATCAGCGCCGACGGTGATCGATGCCGGGTAGCGCTCGCCAGAACAGCGCCGGCAACAGCGGCGGCCGAGGCCGCTGCGTTCGCTTGAATCGCAAGCTCAACAGCAGCGGCCAACGATCTTTCGCTTCGGCGTAGCTCGACTCGCGGTCGACAGGCGCGGTGCCAGATCAGCCGGCAGCCGATAGGCTCGGAAAGCTCGCCTTGATCCGCTGCAGGAGCAGCTCGGCGCGGGCCGATAGCGGCCATTCGGCGCGGTGCAGCAGCCACAGGCTATCGACCACCGCAGGCGCCCCCTCGATGACCTGGATGGCCTCTGGCCGGGCGAAGGCCAGGCGGGCGAAGCGCGGAATCACCGTGAATCCCAGGCCGCGGGCCACCGGCTCGAGGATCAGGCCGATCTGGTTGGTGAAGCCGCGGCACGGCAGGCTGCGCACCCCGGGCGCGCCGGGAAACCGCCGACTGAGCAGGCGCCCGGCCATGGCCTGGCCATCCGGGTGATCGATAAAGCCGAGGCGCTCGAGATCGCGCCAGTCGCGGACCCGCTCGCCGGCCGGCACCACCAGCTCCAGCGGCTCCTCGGCAAAGCGGCTGACGCTCAGGCGCGGATCATCCGGCTTGAGGGTCACCAGACCCAGTTCGAAGCGGTTCTCCAGCACGGCGTCCAGCACCTCGCGGTCCGGGGCGAAGCGATGGCGGATGCTCAGGCCCGGGTGCGCCTGCTGCAGCGCCAACAGCTGCGGGTAGAGCGCCAGGCCGATGCTGCCGGGGCTGATCAGGCCGATCTCGCCCTGCTCGGCGTCGGCCTCGGACAGCCGCTGCTGCAAACGCTGGTCGGCGGCACCGACCTCCATGCAGTAGTCGAGCAGGGCGTGGCCGGCGGGCGTCAGCTCGAGCTGGCGCGGGCGGCGGATCAGCAGCGGGCCCAGGCGCTCCTCGAGACGCTGCACATGCTGGCTGACCGCGGCCTGGGTCAGGTCCAGGCGCTCGGCGGTGCGGGTGAAATTGCCCTGCTCGGCGAGCGTGGCGAAGGTACGCAGCCATTGCGGATTTAGCATAACGATCTCTTATTGAAATCATAACCTGACGATTATTTTGATTATGACTATGCACACCTAGACTGGCTACACTTCAGCCAACACGAGGTTTTGCTCATGTCCAGCGTCTACCCCCGCAGCTTTTCCCACATCGGCCTGTCGGTCACCGATCTCGACGCCGCCGTCAAATTCTACACCGAGGTCATGGGCTGGTACCTGATCATGCCGCCGACCACCATCAGCGAGGACGACTCGGCCATCGGCGTGATGTGCACCGACGTGTTCGGCGCGGGCTGGGGCTCGTTCCGCATCGCCCACCTGTCCACCGGCGACCGCATCGGCGTGGAAATCTTCCAGTTCCGCAACGCCGAGAAACCGCAGAACAACTTCGAGTACTGGAAGACCGGAATATTCCACTTCTGCGTACAGGACCCGGACGTCGAAGGCCTGGCCGCCAAGATCGTCGCGGCCGGCGGCAAGCAGCGCATGCCGGTGCGCGAGTACTTCCCGGGCGAGAAGCCGTTCCGCATGGTCTACATGGAAGATCCCTTCGGCAACATCCTGGAGATCTACAGCCACAGCTACGAGCTGACCTACTCCGCCGGCGCCTATCAGTAAAGCGCGACCCCAGCAGCGGCTAACGCCGCCCACACCAACAAAAAAGGCCGCAAATGCGGCCTTTTTTGTTGTCTCCCAGTCCGGCTATTCGGCCAGGCGCCAGGTGGTGCCGCCCTTGCCGTCTTCCAGCACCACGCCCATGGCGCCGAGCTGGTCGCGGATGCGGTCCGACTCGCCCCAGTTCTTCTCGGCGCGGGCCTGCAGGCGCGCGGCGATCAAAGCCTCGACTTCGGCAGCGTCGACCTTGCCTGCGGCGCCGGCCTGGAGGAAGGCGTCCGCCTCCAGCTGCAGCACGCCGAGCAGCCCGGCCAGCTCCTTGAGCCGCGCGGCCAGGCCGGCCGCGGCCTGCAGGTCGCTGTCGCGCAGGCGGTTGACCTCGCGCACCATCTCGAACAGCACGGCGCAGGCTTCCGGGGAGTTGAAGTCGTCGTCCATCGCCGCGGCGAAGCGCTCGGCGAAGTCCTCGCCGCCGGCCGGTGCCGCCTCGGGCAGGCCGCGCAGCGCATGGTAGAAACGCTCCAGGGCGCCCTTGGCTTCCTTGAGGCTGTCCTCGGAGTAGTTGATCGGGCTGCGGTAGTGGCTGGACACCAGCAGGTAGCGCACCACCTCGGGGTGGTACTTGTCCAGCACCTCGCGGATGGTGAAGAAGTTGCCCAGGCTCTTGGACATCTTCTCGCCGTCCACGCGCACCGCGCCGGCATGCATCCAGGCCTTGGCGTAGAGCTTGCCGGTGGCCGCCTCGCTCTGCGCGATCTCGTTTTCGTGGTGCGGGAACACCAGGTCCGGGCCGCCGCCGTGGATGTCGAAGGTCTCGCCCAGGCAGCAGGTGGACATCACCGAGCACTCGATGTGCCAGCCCGGCCGCCCCTTGCCCCAGGGCGAATCCCAGCTCGGCTCGCCCGGCTTGGCGCCCTTCCACAGGACGAAGTCCAGCGGGTCTTCCTTGGACTCGTCGACCTCGATGCGCGCGCCGACGCGCAGGTCCTCGATCTTCTTCCTCGACAGTTTGCCGTAGCCGACGAACTTGCCGACCCGGTAGTAGACGTCGCCGTTACCCGGGGCATAGGCGAAGCCCTTGTCGATCAGGTTCTGGATCATCGCGTGCATGCCGGCGATGTGGCCGGTGGCGCGTGGCTCCTGATCGGGGCGCAGCACCGACAGGCGTGCCTCGTCCTCGTGCATGGCGCTGATCATGCGCTCGACCAGGGCCTCGAACGGCTCGCCGTTCTCTTGTGCACGCTTGATGATCTTGTCGTCGATATCGGTGATGTTGCGCACATAGTTCAGCGCATAGCCGCTATGGCGCAGCCAGCGGGCGATCACGTCGAAGGCCACCATGACCCGTGCATGGCCGATGTGGCAGAAGTCGTAGACGGTCATGCCGCACACGTACATGCGCACCTGGTTGCCTTCCAGCGGCTGGAAGGCTTCCTTGGTCTTGCTCAGGGTGTTGTAGATCGACAGCGCCATTACTGACCTCCCCAGGAGTCACGCAGGGTCACGGTGCGGTTGAACACCGGAGCGCCCGGCCTGGAGTCCTTGAGGTCGGCGCAGAAGTAGCCTTCGCGCTCGAACTGGAAGCGTTCCTCCGGCTGCGCCTGGGCCAGCGACGGCTCTGCGCGGCAGCCCTTGAGCACCACCAGGGAATCGGGGTTGATGTTGTCGAGGAAGCTGGCGCCCTCCTCGACCTTCTCCGGGTTGGCCGAGCGGAACAGGCGGTCGTACAGGCGCACTTCGCACTCGACGCTCTCGGCGGCCGGCACCCAGTGGATCACGCCCTTGACCTTGCGGCCCTCGGGGTTCTTGCCCAGGGTGTTCTCGTCATAGCTGCAGCGCAGTTCGACGACATTGCCGGCGGCATCCTTGATCGCCTCGTCGGCGCGGATCACGTAGCTGCCGCGCAGGCGCACCTCGCCACCCGGAACCAGACGCTTGAAGCCGGCCGGCGGGGTTTCCTCGAAGTCGCCGGCGTCGATGTAGAGCTCGCGGCTGAACGGCAGCACGCGCACGCCCATGTCCTGCTTGGGGTGACGCGGCAGCTCGAGGTTTTCCACCTGGCCTTCGGGGTAGTTGCTGATCACCACCTTGAGCGGCTTGAGCACGCACATGGCGCGCGAGGCGTTGGCATCCAGGTCTTCGCGGATGGCGAACTCGAGCATGCCGATGTCCACCACGCCGCCGGCGCGGTTGACCCCGATCATGTCGCAGAAGGTGCGGATCGACGCCGGGGTGTAACCACGACGGCGGTAGCCGGACAGGGTCGACATGCGCGGGTCGTCCCAGCCGCTGACGTGCTTCTCATCGACTAGTTGCTTGAGCTTGCGCTTGCTGGTGATGGTGTAGTTCAGGTTGAGCCGGGCGAATTCGTACTGGCGCGGCTGCGCCGGCACCGGCAGGTTGGCCAGGAACCACTCGTACAGCGGGCGATGGTCCTCGAACTCCAGGGTGCAGATCGAATGGGTGATGCCCTCGATGGCGTCCGACTGACCATGGGTGAAGTCGTAGCTGGGGTAGATGCACCATTTGTCGCCGGTCTGGTGATGATGGGCGTGGCGGATGCGGTAGAGGATCGGGTCGCGCAGGTTCATGTTCGGCGAGGCCATGTCGATCTTCGCCCGCAGGGCGCGGGCGCCGTCGGGGAACTCACCGGCCTTCATGCGGGCGAACAGATCGAGGTTTTCCTCCACCGAGCGCTCACGGAACGGGCTGTTCTTGCCCGGTTCGGTGAGATTGCCGCGAAACTCGCGGGCCTGGTCCGGCGACAGGTCGCAGACATAGGCCTTGCCCGCCTTGATCAGTTCGACGGCCCAGTCGTGCAGCTGATCGAAATAGTTGGAGGCGTAGCGCTCCTCGCCGGCCCACTGGAAGCCCAGCCACTGCACGTCGCTCTTGATCGCGTCGATGTATTCCTGGTCTTCCTTGGCCGGGTTGGTGTCGTCGAAGCGCAGGTTGCACTCGCCGCCGAACTCCCTGGCCAGGCCGAAATTCAGGCAGATCGACTTGGCATGGCCGATGTGCAGGTAACCATTAGGCTCCGGCGGGAAACGGGTGATGATCTTCGTGTGCTTGCCCGCTTCCAGGTCGGCCTGGACGATGGGACGAAGAAAGTTCGTAGCGGCGGGAGTCTCTGGCTTGCTCATGGGGTCCTTGATCATGCAGGTGCGGCGCAGGGTAGGCCGACTAAAACAAAGCGCTTATCATAGCCGAAGCTGTCAACCCCCTGACAGGCCTTCGAATTTCTCGACAGAGCGAATCCCAAATGATCAAGCTGCACACCAACCACGGCGTCATCACCCTCAACCTGTTCGAAGACAAGGCCCCGGAAACCGTGGCCAACTTCAAGGAATACGTGAAGGCCGGCCACTACGACAACACCGTGTTCCACCGCGTGATCAGCAACTTCATGATCCAGGGCGGCGGCTTCGAGCCGGGCATGAAGCAGAAGCCGACCCGCGCACCGATCAAGAACGAAGCCAACAACGGCGTCTCCAACAAGGTCGGCACCGTCGCCATGGCCCGCACCATGGAGCCGCACTCGGCCTCCGCGCAGTTCTTCATCAACGTCGCCGACAATACCTTCCTCGACCACAGCGCGCCGACCGTGCAGGGCTGGGGCTACGCGGTATTTGGCGAAGTGAGCGAAGGCATGGACGTGGTCGAGAAGATCAAGGGCGTGGCCACCACCATGAAGTCCGGCCACCAGGACGTACCGGTCGACGACGTGATCATCGAGCGTGCCGAGATCGTTGAGTGATCCTACTGATCTCCGACCTGCATCTTGAAGAGGAGCGCCCGGACATCAGCCGGGCGTTTCTGCATTTCCTGCAGACCCGCGCCGCCCGGGCCGAGGCGCTGTACATCCTCGGCGACTTCTTCGAAGTGTGGATCGGCGACGATGCCATCAGCCCCTTTCAACGCTCCATCGCCCAGGCCCTGCGCCAACTGAGCGACGGCGGCACACGCATCTACCTGATGCATGGCAATCGCGACTTCCTGCTGGGCCAGGCGTTCTGCCGCGAGGCCGGCTGCACCCTGCTGAGCGATCCGAGCCTGGTCGATCTGGCCGGCGAGCAGGTCCTGCTGATGCACGGCGACAGCCTGTGTACCCGGGACGAAGCCTATATGCGCATGCGTCGCTGGCTGCGCAACCCGCTGAGCCTGTTCATCCTGCGCCACCTGCCCCTGGCCACCCGCCACAAGCTGGCGCGCAAGCTGCGCAAGGAAAGCCGCAGCCAGACCGCGATGAAGGCCAACGACATCGTCGACGTCACCCCCACCGAGGTGCAGCGGGTCATGGCGGCCCAGGGCGTGCGCACGCTGATTCACGGCCACACCCACCGCCCGGCGGAGCATGAGCTGCAGGTCGAGGGCCAGTCCGCCCGGCGCATCGTTTTGGGCGACTGGGACCGCCAGGGCTGGGCCCTGCAGATCGACGCTCAGGGCTGGCAGCTGGCGCCCTTCCCCCTCGGCTGAGCAACGCCGCCGATCTAGCGTTGCAGGGCGACCTGGCGCTCATAGCGCTGGAACTGCGGACTCGCCTCGATGGTCTGCGCCAGGCGCAGGGTCGCCTCGTTGACCTCATCGGCGACGAACAGGGTGATGTCCGTGCCAGGCAGGGCCGGCAGGCCCTCCTCGATCACCTGCAGGCCGGGCTCCAGGGTCGAGCGCGGAATGATGCCGACGCCGATCCCGGCACGCACGGCGGCCAGGACCCCGGCCCGACTCTGGCTGGTGAAGGCGATCCGATAAGGAATCTGCGCCTCGGCCAGCACCTTGCCCGCCGAATCACGGTGATAGCAGCCCTCGACGAACACCGCCAGCGGCAGCGGCTCGCGCTCGTGGGTCGAGTGGGCCTCGGTGCGCACCCACACCAGTTCGTCGCGAAACAGCCGGCGACCGCCATCGGACGCCGCTGGCATCTCGACCAGGGCCAGGTCCAGCTTGCCCTCGGCCACCAGTGACGCCAGGTAGTGGGGCCGATGGTCGCAGACCACCTCCAGGCAGGCCTCGGGATAACCCAGCACGAAGGCTTCAAGCAAAGGCGTAAGGCTGCGCGTGGCGTACTGGTCATGGGTGCCGAAGCGCACCTGGCCGGCCACGTCGGCATGCTGGAAGGTGCCGAGGATACGGTCGTGCAGGTTCAGCAGCTGCTGGGCATGACCCTTCAGCTGCTCCCCGGCTGGCGTCAGGCGGACGCCGTACTGGCCACGCTGCAGCAGTTCGGTCGCGACCAGGGCCTCCAGCCGGCCGAGCTGCATGCTGATGGTCGAGGGCGCGCGGTGCAGGCGCGCGGCCGCGGCGGTCAGGTTGAGCGTCTCGGCGACCACGACAAAGGTACGCAGCAAGGCTATGGGCAGGTCGCGCATGGCAGAATTCAACCTTATTGAAAGTGGCGATCAATATTTATCGTTTTGCCGAATCCTGGCAAGCCTCTATGTTAGCCGGCATCCAGCTCACCCCTTGCCGACCCCCGCGAGCTGTCCCGGAGCCTGAATAATGCGGATGCCCACCACCTTCGGCCTGAACCAGATCGTCAGCCACGGCTTTGGCATGTTCCTGTTCGCCGCGCTGATGCCGTTCATGCGCGACGCCATCGAGATCAGCCCCTGGCAGCTGGCGACCATCGGCGCCCTGACCCAGGTCGCGTATCTGGCCGGCGCCATGCTCCTGGGTACGCTAGGCCACCGCCTGGGCACCGGCCGCCTGGCCCTGCTGACCGGCATCACCTCCAGCAGCCTGCTGTTGCTCATGTCGCAGCTGCGCGATCCGCTGCTGATCACCCTGACCCTGACCTGTCTGGCCGCCAGTGCGGCGATCAGCTGGGGCTGCATCGTCGAGATCGTCAGCCGCTGCGCCCGTCCCGAATCGCGTTCGACCTACCTCTCCTGCGCGTCCAGCGGCACGGCCTGGGGCTATGCCCTCAACGGCCTGCTGATCCTCGTGGTGGTGCCGCTGCTCGGCTGGCAAGCCAGCTGGCAGGTGGCCGGGCTGTTCGGCCTGGTGGTGCTGGCCCTGACCTGGCACATGCTGCGCGACCTCAAGGCGGCCCCCATCGAGGCGACCGAGGGCCTGGCCCCAGTCGACGCGGCGATCCCGACCGCCAAGCTGTTCGCCACCATCATCGGCGAACGCACCGCGCTGTTCGCCTGCCTGATCTGCCTGCTGGTGGGCTTCACCACCATGCCCTTCTCCTACTGGCTCAACACCTACCTCGACGAGCTCAGCCTGCCGGCGGCACTTGGCGGCTATACCTGGGCGACGGTGGGGGGTACCGGCATGGTGGCCGGCTTCATCACCGGCAAGCTGGCCGACCGACGCGGTCATGGCACTGCGCTGATGGTGATCTTCAGTGGCTTCGCCCTGGGCCTGCTGGCGTTTATCGCCGACCCGGGCAAGTTCGCCCTGGTCGCCGGCTTCGGCTATGGACTGATGTACTTCCCGATGTGGGGCATCGTCGCCGGCTGGGTCAACCAGCACTACTCCTCGACCGCCACCATGCAGATCAGCGGCATCTGCATGGTGACCTTCGGCCTGGGCGGGACCCTGGGCAACCTGCTGGCCGGCTATATCCGCGAAACCACCGGCTCGCTGCACGACGTGTTCTTCGTGCTGACCGCTGCGTCGCTGCTGCTGGTGGCCCTGGCCATCGTCATTCTGCGTGGCAATCGCAAGGTGCTGCCGATCATCCCGCCGGCTGGCGCCTGCTGAAGCCCGCCTTGTCTCTGCCGCCCACTGAAGGGGCGGCAGCCCGCCAGATGCGGCTCAGGCAGCCGCGCCGCTGTGGAAGCGGAACTCCTTGTCCGGCGTGAGGATCGCCTCGCGCTCCACTTCGGCGAAGTACGCCACCCGCTCATTGATCGACTCGCCGGCATAGTCCCGGGCCATCTTCAGGTAGCCCTGGTAATGACGCGCCTCGGACTTCAGCAGGGAGCGGTAGAACTGCCCCAGTTCCTCGTCCAGGTACGGCGCCAGGCGGAAGAAGCGCTCGCAGGAACGCGCTTCGATGAAGGCGCCGACGATCAGGGTATCCACCAGCTTGTGCGGCTCGGATGTACGCACGTGCTTGTGCAGGCGCTGGGCATACAAAGCCGCGCTCACCGGTCGGTAGGCGATGCCACGCCGCTGCATCAAGGCCGCGACCTGCTCGAAATGGCGCAACTCTTCGCGGGCCAGACGCGACAGGTTGTATTGCAGATCGGACTTCTCGATATAGCGAAAAAGCAGGGTCATGGCCGTCGACGCGGCCTTCTTCTCGCAGTTGGCGTGGTCGATCAGCATGATGTCCTGGTGCTGCAGGGCCTGGGCAATCCAGGCATCCGGCGTGGGACAGAGGAGAAAGGCTTCGATCTCGGGTAGCAGTTGCATAGGCTCACGATTGGGGTGACGGCGCCAGTAGGCGGGCAAGGCCGGCCATTATACGAATGGTGCCAGGAACAGCCAGCCGCGACGTTGATACCAGTCAAAAACACGAGGCGCCTGCACCATCTATAGTTGTCTGGCCGCAGCAACCATTTCACAGGGAGACGTACATGCAAGCCATTCGCAGCATTCTGGTGGTGATGGAACCGGAACAACCAGAGGGCCTGGCCCTGAAGCGGGCCAAGTTGATCGCTGGCGTAACCCAGTGCCAACTGCACCTGCTGGTCTGCGACAAGAAGCATGACCATTCGACCTATCTGCACGACCTGAGCAGCGCGCTGCAGCAGGAAGGCTTCAGCGTCTCCTGCCAACAAGCCTGGCACGAGAATCCGCACCAGACCGTGATCGCCGTGCAGCAGGCCGAAGCCTGCAGCCTGGTGATCAAGCAGCACTTTCCCGACAACCCGCTGAAGAAGGCCCTGCTCACCCCGAACGACTGGAAACTGCTGCGCTACTGCCCCGCTCCGGTGCTGATGGTCAAGAGCGACAAGCCCTGGGCCGGCGGCATCGTTCTGGCCGCCGTCGATGTCGGCAATGCCGACGCCGAGCACCGCACCCTGCACGCCAGCATCATCAGCCATGGCCATGACATCGCCGCCCTGGCCAAGGCCAACCTGCATGTGATCAGCGCCCACCCGGCGCCGATGCTGTCGGCCGCCGACCCGACCTTCCAGCTCAAGGAGACCATCGAGGCGCGCTACCGCGAAGAGTGCAAGGCCTTTCAGGCCGAGTTCCAGATTGCCGACGACTGCCTGCACATCGCCGAAGGGCCGGCCGACGCCCTGATCCCGCAGACCGCACGCAAGCTCGGCGCGGTGGTCACGGTGATCGGCACGGTCGCCCGCACCGGCCTGTCCGGCGCACTGATCGGCAACACCGCCGAGGTGCTTCTCGACTCGCTGGAAAGTGACATCCTGGTGCTCAAGCCCGCGGACATCATCGCCCACCTGGAAGAACTGGTCGGCCAACGCTGAACGGTGCGACGCTGCCGCCTGCGGGCGGCAGGTTGCTGCCTCCCCCCTGGCGCAACTGACATACGGCGTGGCGAAGGCGGCCGTTAGCGGCCATGCTGCTATGGCTGCGCAGCCGATCACCGGCACCGCAAGACCATCCAGGCTTCTCGAGACAGGCCCAGATCGCCGCTGCGCGGCCTCACGGTTCAATGCCTAGGGAGATAGCCATGCAAAGCATTCACCGAATTCTGGTTGTGCTTAATCCGGTGCACTCCGACAGCCTCGCGCTCAGGCGAGCCAAACTCATAGCCCACGGTATCAACGCCCATCTGCACCTGCTGCTCTGCGACCAGCGGCAGGATCATGGATCGCTGCTCCGCAGCCTGAATACCCGGCTCAGTGGCGAAGGCTTCAGCGTCACCACGCAGCAGGAGCGCTGTGACCATCTGCATGCGACCGGTGCCATCCTCGCGGCGCAGAAGGCCCACGCCTGCGATCTGGTGGTCAAGCAGCACTACCCGGACAACCCGCTGACCAAATCGATTATTCCGCCCGAGGACTGGCGATTGCTGCGCGACTGCCCCGTTCCGGTGTTGATGACCAAGACCGAACGGTCCTGGGAGGGCGGCCTGGTCCTGGCGGCCATGGATGTCGACAATCACGAAGGCCAGCATCTGGATCTGCAAGGCAGCATCATCGGCCATGCGGTGGACCTGGCCGCCCTGCTCCACGGCACGCTGCACGCCGTCACCGCCTATTCCAGCGGTTTCGACCTGACCGCCGACCCCTGCGCCCCCAGGCTCGATGGCCAGGCGGCGCAGTGCTGGGAAGGCAGTCGCTGGTTCCAGGAGGAATACGGCCTGCGTGACCACCAGCTGCACCTGGCCGAAGGCTCGGCGAGAACGGTGATCGCGCAGTACGCCCACGAGCTGGAAGCGGCCATCACGGTCATCGGCACAGTGGCGCGCAAGGGACTGTCCGGGATGTTGATCGGCAACACGGCGGAAGCCTTGCTGGACCGGGTCGACAGCGACGTACTGGTGCTCAAGCCCCACGATGCGGACGTGCACCTGCTCGAACCCCTGGAGCAGAAATCGAATTTGCCGCACGTGCACCTGGCCGGTTCCCGCTAGCTGGGGACGCCCGAAGGCCAGCAGCCCACGCCCCGGCGACTCGCCTGCGCCTACTGGCCTTCGCGCAGGAAACGGGGTGCGATATAGCGACCGTAGTGCGCCTCGGACAGCAGGAAGAACTCGCGGTCGATGGCGTCACGCAACTCGGGCAGGGCCCAGTCGCGAAACTCCGGCAGCAACGCGATGCCGTAGGCGTCGAGCTGGTTGATCACCCGTGCGCCACGGGCAATCAGCTGGTACGCCCAACAGTAGGGCGACTGCTGTGCCACGAATCGGATCTGGCGCTGCTCCAGTTGCGTGCGCAGACGCCCCTCATCGAAGACCTCCAGCTTGGCCACCATCACCTGCTCCAGCAGCAGCTCCAGGCGCCGCCAAACCGCCTGTTTTTCCTCCTCGCTGTAGCCATTCCACTGGATCACTTCGTGGTGGAAACGCTTGCACCCGCGGCACACCAGGTCGCCATAGACGGTCGAACACAGGCCTACACAGGGAGTCTTGATGCGTTGATTGGACATGGCGAAAACAGCGTCAGAGGCGAAACGGCCTGGCATCTTAGCCCTTTGTCCAAGCCAGATCATCCCCACCGGGCAGACGGCAATCGCTTAACTTTGCCCGCGCTTTGCAGTAGTATCAGCCCGCCTTTTATAGGCGCCAATGTCCGTTGGAAGCTGTTTTCAAAGCGTCACGAGCACAGTCGATCCTGCAGGTACGATGTTGGCGCCGGCTCTTGAACCCCCCTTCAAGCGTCTGCGCCAGCCCTCATCTACCCCGTCCTGCCGGCGTAAAACTTTGAAAGCAGCTTCTGGAAGAAATCCCTGAAATCTCGGCCGAGCGGCTCAAAAAGCCACGAAGCGCTTGATTCGGAGTTTTCTGGATACGCGTCCCGGACAACCCTTTGGGACCACTGATGAGGGTAATAACTGTGCTTGAAGCCTATCGCAAACACGTAGCAGAGCGTGCCGCTCAGGGTATCGTGCCCCAGCCGCTGAACGCCGAACAAACCGCAGGCCTGGTCGAGCTGCTGAAAAACCCGCCGGCTGGCGAAGAACAATTCCTCGTTGACCTGATCACCAACCGCGTGCCGCCAGGCGTCGACGAAGCCGCCTACGTCAAGGCCGGGTTCCTCTCTGCCGTGGCCAAGGGCGAAGCCGCTTCCCCGCTGATCAACAAGCAGCGCGCCGTCGAACTGCTCGGCACCATGCAGGGCGGCTACAACATCGCCACCCTGGTCGAGTTGCTGGATGACGCCGAACTGGCCAGCGTGGCCGCCGAGCAACTGAAGCACACCCTGCTGATGTTCGACGCCTTCCACGACGTCGCCGAGAAAGCCAAGGCCGGCAACGGCCACGCCAAGGCCGTACTGCAGTCCTGGGCCGATGGCGAGTGGTTCACCAAGCGCCCGGCGATCGCCGAGAAGTACAGCCTGACCGTGTTCAAGGTCCCCGGCGAAACCAACACCGACGACCTGTCCCCGGCGCCCGACGCCTGGTCGCGTCCGGACATCCCGCTGCACGCCCTGGCCATGCTGAAGATGGCCCGCGACGGCATCGTGCCCGAGCAGCAAGGCGCCATCGGTCCGCTCAAGCAGATCGAAGAGGTCAAGGCCAAGGGCTTCCCGGTCGCCTACGTCGGCGACGTGGTCGGTACCGGTTCCTCGCGCAAGTCCGCCACCAACTCGGTGCTGTGGTTCTTCGGCGACGACATCCCCTATGTGCCGAACAAGCGCGCCGGCGGCTTCTGCTTCGGCTCCAAGATCGCCCCGATCTTCTACAACACCATGGAAGACGCCGGCGCCCTTCCGATCGAGTTCGACGTGTCGAACCTCAACATGGGCGACGTGATCGACGTCTATCCCTACGCCGGCAAGGTGTGCAAGCACGGCACTGAAGAAGTCATCACCACCTTTGAACTGAAGACCCCGGTGCTGCTCGATGAAGTCCGCGCCGGCGGCCGTATCCCGCTGATCGTCGGCCGCGGCCTGACCGAGAAGGCCCGTGCCGAACTGGGTCTGGGCAGCTCCGACCTGTTCAAGAAGCCGGAGCAGCCGGCCGACAGCGGCAAGGGCTTCACCCTGGCGCAGAAGATGGTCGGCAAGGCCTGCGGCGTGACCGGCGTGCGTCCGGGCACCTACTGCGAGCCGAAGATGACCACCGTCGGCTCCCAGGACACCACTGGCCCGATGACCCGCGACGAGCTGAAGGACCTGGCCTGCCTGGGCTTCTCCGCCGACCTGGTGATGCAGTCCTTCTGCCACACCGCGGCCTACCCAAAGCCGATCGACGTCACCACCCACCACACCCTGCCGGACTTCATCCGCACCCGTGGCGGCGTGTCCCTGCGTCCGGGCGACGGCATCATCCACAGCTGGCTGAACCGCATGCTGCTGCCGGACACCGTCGGCACCGGCGGCGACTCGCACACCCGTTTCCCGATCGGCATCAGCTTCCCGGCCGGTTCCGGCCTGGTGGCCTTCGCCGCCGCCACCGGCGTCATGCCGCTGGACATGCCGGAATCGGTGCTGGTGCGCTTCAAGGGCAAGATGCAGCCCGGGATCACCCTGCGTGACCTGGTCCATGCGATTCCCTACTACGCCATCCAGAAGGGCCTGCTGACCGTCGAGAAGAAGGGCAAGAAGAACGCCTTCTCCGGCCGCATCCTGGAGATCGAAGGCCTCGACGAGCTGACCGTCGAGCAGGCGTTCGAGCTGTCCGACGCCTCCGCCGAGCGTTCGGCCGCCGGTTGCACCATCAAGCTGCCGGAAAAGGCCATCGCCGAGTACCTGAAGTCGAACATCACCCTGCTGCGCTGGATGATCGGCGAAGGCTATGGCGATGCCCGCACCCTGGAACGCCGCGCCCAGGCGATGGAAGCCTGGCTGGCCAAGCCGGAGCTGATGAGCGCCGATGCCGACGCCGAATACGCCGAAGTCATCGAGATCGACCTCAACGAGCTGAAGGAGCCGGTGCTCTGCGCACCGAACGATCCGGACGACGCCCGTCTGCTGTCCACCGTGGCCGGCGACAAGATCGACGAGGTGTTCATCGGTTCGTGCATGACCAACATCGGTCACTTCCGCGCTGCCGGCAAGCTGCTGGACAAGGTCAAGGGCGGCATTCCGACCCGTCTGTGGCTGTCGCCGCCGACCAAGATGGATGCCCACCAGCTGACCGAGGAAGGCTACTACGGCATCTACGGCAAGGCCGGTGCGCGCATGGAAATGCCGGGCTGCTCGCTGTGCATGGGTAACCAGGCACGGGTCGCCGCCAACTCCACCGTGGTCTCGACCTCGACCCGTAACTTCCCCAACCGTCTGGGCGATGGCGCCAACGTGTACCTGGCCTCTGCCGAACTGGCAGCGGTCGCCGCGATCATCGGCAAGCTGCCGACCGTCGAGGAGTACATGGTCTACGCCAAGGACATCGACAGCATGGCTGCCGACGTCTACCGCTACCTGAGCTTCGACCAGATCGCCGAGTTCCGCGAAGCCGCTGCCAACGCCCAGATTCCGGTCGTTCAAGCCTAAGCGTTACCCGCGTCGAAAGAGCCCCGCCCCGTGCGGGGCTTTTTTATGCCTGGCGTTCGCCATTCGTGGCATATCGCTTGCTTATGGATACTCAACAGGGCCGCAATCGATCCGCAGACAGTGGCCTCATCCCCCCTGTCCTGGCGCTGATGGGGCCGACGACCTTTGAAGTTGAGCAAGGAAAAGGTGCAATGAGCGAGCATGATATTCCCCGCAGCGACGCGCTGGCCTGGGTCAACGGCAGCGATGCACCGGAGAAGAGCGCTCTGGATATCGGCTTCATGGCCCTGACCGACTCGGCCTCGCTGATCGTCGCCGCGACCCAGGGCTTCGCTCAGCCCTACGGCCTGACCCTGAACCTGCAGCGCCAGGCGTCCTGGGCCACCCTGCGCGACAAGCTGCTAAGCGGCGAGCTGGACGCCGCCCAGGGCCTTTACGGCCTGCTCTACGCGGTGCACCTGGGCATCGGCGGCACGCCGCCGGTGGACATGGCCGTACTCATGGGCCTGTCGCAGAATGGCCAGAGCATCAACCTTTCCCAGCCCCTGCAGGAAGCCGGGGTGACCAATACTGAGGCGCTGCGCGCTCGCGTGCGTCAAAACAGTGCGAAACTCACCCTGGCGCAGACCTTCCCCACCGGCACCCACGCCCTGTGGCTCTATTACTGGCTCGCCAGCCAGGGCATCCATCCGCTGGACGACGTGAATACGGTCGTCGTACCGCCCTCGCAGATGGTCGCTCACCTGCAGGCCGGACGCATCGACGGCTTCTGCGCCGGCGAGCCCTGGGGCGCCCAGGCGATTGCCGAAAGAAAGGGCTTCACCCTGGCCACCAGCCAATCGATCTGGCCGGATCATCCAGAAAAGGTCCTGGGCTGCACCCAGGCGTTCGTCAGCGCCTACCCGAACACGGCCCGCGCCCTGGTGATGGCGGTGCTGGAAGCCAGCCGCTTCATCGATCAGAGCGAGGAGAACAAGCGCAGCACCGCACAACTGCTCAGCGCCAGCGAGTACGTCGATGCGCCGCTGAACGCCATCCAGCCGCGCTTTCTCGGCCAGTACGAAGACGGCAACGGCCACGCCTGGCTCGACGCCCATCCGCTGCGCTTCTTCGATGAGGGCAAGGTGAACATGCCCTATCTATCCGATGGCCTGTGGTTCATGACCCAGTTCCGCCGCTGGGGCCTGCTGCGCGAAGACCCGGACTATTTCGCGGTGGCGCGCCGGGTCCAGCAGCTTAAGCTTTATCATGAGGCTGCCGAGGCGCTGGGAATCGCGGTGCCGGCATCGCCCCTGCGCAGCGCCACGCTGCTCGATGGCAAGCCCTGGGATGGCGCCGACCCCGCCGGCTATGCCCGCAGCTTCGCCCTGCACGCCCTGGCCGACGTCCGCCAGGCCTCTGCCCTCTGACCCCTGGAAACCGATACCACCATGCTGCGCATCCTCCTGATCAACGACACGCCGAAAAAGGTTGGCCGACTGCGGGCCGCCCTGATCGAAGCCGGCTTCGAGGTGGTCGACGAATCCGGCCTGACCATCGACCTGCCCGAGCGGGTCGAGGCGGTCCGCCCGGACGTCATCCTGATCGACAGTGAATCCCCCGGCCGTGACGTCATGGAACAGGTGGTCCTGGTGAGCCGCGACCAGCCTCGGCCCATCGTCATGTTCACCGACGAGCACGACCCCAAGGTCATGCGCCAGGCCATCCAGTCCGGGGTCAGCGCCTACATAGTCGAAGGCATCCACGCCGAACGCCTGCAGCCGATTCTCGACGTGGCCATGGCCCGCTTCGAGAGCGACCAGGCCCTGCGCGCCCAGCTGCAGGCGCGCGACGCGCAGCTGGCCGAACGCAAGCGCATCGAGCTGGCCAAGGGCCTGCTGATGAAGATGAAGAGCTGCAATGAGGAAGAGGCCTACACCCTCATGCGCCGCCAGGCCATGAGCCGTCAGCAGAAGCTGATCCAGGTCGCCGAGCAGATCATCGCCATGCACGACATGCTCGGCGGCTGAGGGACTCACGGAAGCGCCAGCGCTCGTCAGCGCGCAACTGTACTGCCTGAAACGCCACTGTGTACCCCGTTGCGAACTACGCCGGGCGAGCTGTACGGCCATCTCGGGGCCGGGTTGTGCCTGCTGCGCCGCCGCGGGCCTGGCTATGCTGAAGGCCCCGCACAGTTCTCGACGACGAGGCCCGCATGACCAGCACCCTTGATGAGCGCCAACTCCTGGCCGAGGCCGACCGCCGCGCCCTCGACTACTTCGACGGCATTCCCGGCCGCCCGGTATTTCCCGGGCCGGCTGCCATCGCCGACCTGCAAGCCCTCGATCAGGCGCCGCCCGAGCGCGGCGTCGACGCCGCCGAGGTACTGCGGCGCCTGGATGAGATCGGCTCGCCGGCCACAGTCGCCTGCAACGGCCCGCGCTACTTCGGCTTCGTCATCGGCGCCACCCTGCCCGCCGCCGCCGCGGCCGAGCGCCTGGTGCTGGCCTGGGACCAGTGCGCCTCATCGTTCGACAACTCGCCGGCGGCCGACACCCTGGAACGCATCGCCGGGCGCTGGGTATGCGAGCTGCTCGGCCTGCCGAGCGAAAGCGCCGTGGGCTTCGGCACCAGCGCCACCGCCTGCACCCTGGCCTGCCTGTCCGCCGCGCGACGCAAGCTCCTGGCCCGCCAGGGCTGGGACTTCGACGGCGACGGCCTGGTCGGTGCCCCGGAAGTGCGCGTGGTGGTCTCCGCCAGCTGCCACATCACCGTGAAGAAGGCCCTGCGCATCCTCGGCTTCGGCATGAACCGGCTGATCGTCGCGCCGACCGACGCCCATGGGCGCGTCGACCCTCAGCAACTGCCGCCCCTGGATGACCTGACCATCCTCTGCCTGCAGGCCGGCGAGGTGAACACCGGCGAGTTCGACCCCTTCGCCGAGCTGATCCCCCAGGCCAAGGCAGCCGGGACCTGGGTGCACATCGACGGCGCCTTCGGCCTCTGGGCCCGCGCCTCCTCCTCGGCCGAACTGGCCAGCGGGGTCGAGCTGGCCGACAGCTGGACCACCGACGGCCACAAGTGGCTGAACACCCCCTACGACAGCGCCATGGCCATCTGCCGCGACGCCGACGCCCTCGCCACCGCGATGAACAGCGACGCGGCCTACGCCACGGCGTCAAAGGATGCGCAGAAGAATCTCACCCTGGAGTTCTCCCGCCGCGCCCGCGGCGTGGCGGTCTGGGCCGCCCTCGCCAGCCTCGGCCGCGCAGGTCTGCGCGAAATGCTCGACCGGCATATCCGCCAGGCCGGCCACCTGGCGGCAAGCCTGCGTGCCCAGGGCTATCAGGTGCTCAACCGGGCCGTGCTGAACCAGGTGCTGGTGCGTGCCGACAGCGATGAGCAGACCGTGGCCATTCGCCAGGCGGCGCAGGCCTCCGGCCAGGTGTGGTTCGGCCCGACGATCTGGCAGGGGCGTCCGGCCTTCCGCCTCAGCCTGTCCTCCTGGCGCACCCGCGATGCCGACATCCAGGTGCTGATCGAGCTGCTGGGCGAACTCAAGCGCAGCACGCCGGCCTGAGTGCAGTCGCCCGACAAGCCACTCGACAAACCCCAGGCGCTGCGCTTATCGTCGCCGCCTGGCCAGCGCACTGGCCAACGTCGCTCGGACGGTTCCGGGCGCTTACGTTTTCGAGGACAGCATGGCTGATCAAGCTTCGCGCCGCTTCGCGCGCATCGATCGACTCCCCCCCTACGTGTTCAACATCACCGCCGAACTGAAGATGGCCGCCCGCCGCCGCGGCGAGGACATCATCGACTTCAGCATGGGCAACCCGGACGGCCCCACGCCGCCGCACATCGTCGAGAAGCTCTGCACCGTCGCCCAGCGCGAGGACACCCACGGCTACTCCACCTCGCGCGGTATCCCGCGCCTGCGCCGCGCCATCTCGCGCTGGTACCAGGAGCGCTACGCGGTGGACATCGACCCGGACAGCGAAGCCATCGTCACCATCGGTTCCAAAGAAGGCCTGGCCCACCTGATGCTGGCCACCCTGGACCATGGCGACACCGTGCTGGTGCCCAACCCCAGCTACCCCATCCATATCTATGGCGCGGTGATCGCCGGCGCCCAGGTGCGCTCGGTGCCACTGGTGCCCGGGGTGGACTTCTTCGCCGAACTGGAACGGGCCATCCGCGAGTCGATCCCCAAGCCGAAGATGATGATCCTGGGCTTCCCCTCCAACCCCACCGCACAGTGCGTGGAGCTGGACTTCTTCGAGCGCGTGGTGGCCCTGGCCAAGCAATATGACGTGCTGGTGATCCACGACCTGGCCTATGCCGACATCGTCTACGACGGCTGGAAGGCGCCGTCGATCATGCAGGTGCCGGGTGCCAAGGACATCGCCGTGGAGTTCTTCACCCTGTCCAAGAGCTACAACATGGCTGGCTGGCGCATCGGCTTCATGGTCGGCAACGCCGAGCTGGTGAACGCCCTGGCGCGGATCAAGAGCTACCACGACTACGGCACCTTCACCCCCCTGCAGGTCGCCGCGATCGCCGCCCTGGAAGGTGACCAGCAATGCGTGCGCGATATCGCCGAGCAGTACCGCCAGCGCCGCAACCTGCTGGTCAAGGGTCTGCACGAGATCGGCTGGATGGTGCAGAACCCCAGGGCCTCGATGTACGTCTGGGCGAAGATTCCCGAGCACTACGCGGCACTCGGTTCGCTGGAGTTCGCCAAGAAGCTGTTGGCCGAGGCCAAGGTCTGCGTCTCACCGGGCCTGGGCTTCGGCGACTACGGCGACGATCATGTGCGCTTCGCCCTGATCGAGAACCAGGACCGCATCCGCCAGGCGCTACGCGGCATCAAGGCGATGTTCCGTGCCGACGGCCTGTTGCCGGCCGCGTCGGGCAAATCCCGCAAGGCGCCAGAGGCCTGATGCCTTGAGCCGTTGCGCGCGGTAGCCATGCCGCCGCGCAACGGCCCCTCATCCCGAATAGTCCAGCACCGTCCACACCCGGCTCAGGCCCTCGCCGATCACACAGCCGGACTCGCCCAAGCGCTTGTTATCGTGCAGCGACATCAGGCTGGTCACGCCATCCGCGGCATCGCGCCGCTCGCTCAACCATTGCAGGCGCCCGCAGTTGGCTGTCTCGATCACGTAGCTGGCGGCTACCGGCGCATGCTCGCTGGGCAACCTGATCGCATCGACCACCGTGCCGCGCTCCTCGCTGCGCTTGCCATCGGACACCAGCACCGCCCAGGCCTGGCCGTTCTCGATCACCAGGTAGCTGCCGTTGGCCCTGGGTTGCTCGATCTGCGGCTGAGCGCAGCCGCCCAGCAGGGCCAACAGCACAATCGTCATCAAGCTCTGTTGCATTGCTACTTGCTCCTCTGCAGTGCACCGCAATCCGGCTAGGGCGGACCAGGCGAATGAGTGAGTTCAGGAAAGCGACGGTCTTACTATTGCCCAATACTGGTTATATGTACAGTATTTTTCCAGTAGACTGTTTTCCGTCATCGGTCAGCCCTCGACTGCCTCATGGGCCGGCCAATTCAGTGCATCAATCAGGAGCAAAGCGATGCTGGACGTACTGCAACTGAAACACACGGTGAATCGCATGCCGCTGGAGCGGGTTCGCGCGACGGTCGAGGAACTGCAGCTCGAAGGCCTGGTCACCGAGGGCAAGACGCCCTTCAACCGCGTGCACTTCAATACCTGCTTCGCCGAGATCGAGGCCCTGCTGCAGCGCGCCGGCTACCACAGGCAGCTGGACGTGGTCGGCTATCAGGGCCTGGCCTACGCCATGTTCGACCCGGCGCGCTGGGACGCGGTGGACGTGCTGAGGTGGCTCAAGGAGTTCGTCGAGGAGGCCCGGGCGCAGCCGGCCGTGCGCTAAGCCGGCGGCGCCTGCGAAACCGAACCAAAAGCGCTCGGGACATGGGCACGGCGCACAGCGATCGCCCAAGAACAGGGCCGAGTGCGCAGCGCCTGGCAGTCCCGCGAGCGCCCCGCTGCGCGCCCTGAAGCCGCCAAGTCAGCCGGCAACACCTCCATAACCATTTGTTTTAGAAGACTTTAATCTCCAGCCACCGACTGCCGGCGAAGGCCGCCGAGGCACTGCGCCCGGGCTTGCAACTGGCGCCTCGGGAAAGCTGGCAAGCCCCTTGCAACTACCTCCTCAGCAAACGTCTTCGGATCGCCAACGGCGGTGATCGAGACGAATAGACAAAGACGTCAAAGGCAACCAGCTCCCCCGGGCCGGCTTGTCCGCGACGTCTTTTTTCGTTTTCGAGACCAGAGGAATCACCATGCGTACATTCACCGCTCGCCGCTCCCTGCTGAAAAAGACCGTCGCCGGCCTGGGCTGCGCCGCCGCCATCCTGCTGTCGCCCCTGAGCCTGCAGATCGCCCAGGCGGCCGATCCGGAAAAGGACGAACTCAAGCTCGGCTTCATCAAGCTGACCGACATGGCGCCCCTGGCCATCGCCTACGAGAAGGGCTACTTCGAAGACGAGGGGCTCTACGTCACCCTGGAAGCGCAGGCCAACTGGAAGGTGCTGCTGGACCGGGTGATCACCGGCGAGCTGGACGGTGCGCACATGCTCGCCGGCCAGCCGCTGGGGGCGACCATCGGCTTCGGCACCAAGGCCGAGGTGGTCACCGCCTTCTCCATGGACCTCAACGGCAACGGCATTACCATGTCCAATGCCGTGTGGGAAGAGATGAAGAAGCACGTTCCGATGGAGAACGGCAAGCCGGTACACCCGATCAAGGCCGATGCCCTCAAGCCGGTGATCGAGCAGTACAAGGCCCAGGGCAAGCCCTTCAATCTGGGCATGGTGTTCCCGGTCTCCACCCACAACTACGAGCTGCGCTACTGGCTGGCCGCCGGCGGCATCAACCCCGGCTACTACGCGCCGGCCAAGGGCGACATCGCCGGCACCATCAACGCCGACGCACTGCTCTCGGTCACCCCGCCGCCGCAGATGCCTTCGACCATGGAGGCCGGCACCATCGATGGCTACAGCGTGGGCGAGCCGTGGAACCAGCAGGCCGTGTTCAAGGGCATCGGCGTGCCGGTGATCACCGACTACGAGATCTGGAAGAACAACCCGGAGAAGGTCTTCGGCGTATCCAAGGCCTGGGCCGAGGCCAACCCGGAAACCCACAAGCGCCTGGTCAAGGCGCTGATCCGCGCCGCCATGTGGCTGGACGAGAACGACAACGCCAACCGCGCCGAGGCCGTGCAGATCCTCTCGCGCCCCGAGTACGTCGGCGCCGACGCCAAGGTGATCGCCAACTCCATGACCGGCACCTTCGAGTACGAAAAGGGCGACAAGCGCGAAGTGCCGGACTTCAACGTGTTCTTCCGCTACCACGCCACCTACCCCTACTACTCCGACGCCATCTGGTACCTGACCCAGATGCGCCGCTGGGGGCAGATCGGCGAAGCCAAGCCGGACAGCTGGTACCTGGACGTGGCCAAGCAGGTCTACCTGCCGGAGATCTACCGCAGCGCCGCCGCCGAACTGGTGGAAGAAGGCATGGCCAAGTCCGAGGACTTCCCGGACGCCGGCGAGGATGGCTTCCGCGCCCCCACCAATGAATTCATCGACGGCCTGACCTACGACGGACGCCAGCCGAACGCCTACATCAACCAGTTCAGCATTGGCCTGAAGGCCGACTCCGCGCTGTAAGCCAGCCATAGCCCAGGGAGCCGGACCCTCCGGCTCCCCCTGCTTCGAGGATCAGACGATGAGCAACCCCGCCGTCGCCCAACCCATACGGGAAACCCTGAAGTCGGCGCGCAGCGCCGCCTTCAAACGCTGGCTGCCAAGCGTGTTGATGCCGCTGATCGGCGTGCTGGCCTTCCTGCTGTTCTGGCAGCTCGCCGCCGGCAGCATCGACACCAGCCTGGGCAAGTTCCCCGGTCCCGCCCAGGTCGCCAGCCAGTTCGGCGCCCTGGTCAGCGAGCACCAGCGCGAGATGAACAAGGCCGACGCCTTCTACACCCGCCAGGAGGCGCGCAACGCCGCCAAGCTGGCGAACAATCCCGACGCCGAGGTGAAGATTCGCCCCTATACCGGCAAGCCGACCTTCTTCAAGCAGATCTTCACCAGCCTCTACACGGTGCTGACCGGCTTCGCCATTGCCTCCCTGCTGGCCATTCCGCTGGGGATCGTCTGCGGCCTGAGCAAGCCGATCTACAACGCGGTCAACCCGCTGATCCAGGTGTTCAAGCCGGTCTCGCCACTGGCCTGGCTGCCGCTGGTGACCATGGTGGTCAGCGCCGTGTACACCAGCAGCGACCCGATGATGGCCAAGTCCTTCGTCACCTCGGCGATCACCGTGGCGCTGTGCTGCCTGTGGCCGACGGTGATCAACACCACGGTGGGCGTGGCCAACCTCGACCAGGACCTGCGCAACGTCAGTCGGGTGCTCAGCCTGTCGCCGCTGTCCCATGTGCGGCGCATCGTCCTGCCCGCCGCCGTGCCGATGATCTTCACCGGCCTGCGCCTGTCGCTGGCCACCGGCTGGATGGTGCTGATCGCCGCCGAGATGCTGGCGCAGAACCCCGGCCTGGGCAAATTCATCTGGGACGAGTTCCAGAACGGCAGCTCCAACTCCCTCGGCCGGATCATGGTCGCGGTGATCGTCATCGGCCTGATCGGCTTCGTCCTCGACCGTCTCATGCTCCTGCTGCAGCGCCGCGCCAGCTGGGACAAGAACGCCGACCTGCGCTAAGCCCCCCACCTTCAGGAGTCCGCCATGCAAACCGCACACCTCGAGCTGACCGGCGTCGGCATCAGCTTCCCCACCGACAAGGGCCTGTATTGCGCCCTGCAGAACGTCAACCTGAAGATCGCCAAGGGCGAGTTCGTCTCGCTGATCGGCCACTCCGGCTGCGGCAAGTCGACCGTCCTCAACATCGTCGCCGGCCTCCACCAGGCCAGCACCGGCGGGGTGATCCTCGACGGCCGCGAGGTCGACTCGCCCGGCCCCGAGCGTGCCGTGGTGTTCCAGAACCACAGCCTGCTGCCCTGGCTGAGCTGCTACCAGAACATCGAGCTGGCCGTGCGCCAGGTGTTCCAGGGGCACAAGAGCAAGGCAGAGATGCGCGAATGGATCGAGCACAATCTGGCGCTGGTGCACATGAACCACGCCCGCGACAAGCGCCCCAGCGAGATCTCCGGCGGCATGAAACAGCGCATCGGCATCGCCCGCGCCCTGGCCATGCAGCCCAAGGTGCTGCTGATGGACGAGCCGTTCGGCGCCCTCGACGCCCTGACCCGCGCCCACCTGCAGGATTCGCTGATGGAGATCCACGCCGAGCTCGGCAACACGGTGATCATGATCACCCACGACGTCGACGAGGCGGTGCTGCTGTCCGACCGCATCGTGATGATGAGCAACGGCCCGGCGGCGACCATCGGCGACATCCTCGAGGTCAAGTTGGCGCGCCCACGCGAGCGCATGGCCCTGGCCCACGATGCGCGCTACCACGAGTACCGCGCGGCGGTGCTGGAGTTCCTCTACCAGAAGCAGCAGCGCCCGGCGGCCTGAGCCTGGCGCCGCCACGGCCGGGCGCGCGCGTATAATGCCGCCGCGCGCCCGAGCGGCGCGAACTCCAGCCGCAACGAGATCCCGCCATGGCCCGCCTGAAACTCGAGTTCCCCGAAGACCAGTACTGCTACAGCACCCACCTCACCGTGCGGGTCACCGACATCAACGCCGCCAACCACCTGGGCAACGATTCGATGATCTCGATGATTTCCGAGGCGCGGGCGCGCTTTCTGTTCGAGTTCGGCGTGGAGGAAACCCGCGAGGACGGCGTCGGCATCATCGTCACCGACCTGGCCACCACCTACCGCGCCGAAGCCCATGCCCGCGACCAGTTGCTGTTCGAGGTCGGGGTGATGGACTTCAACCGCTACGGCGGCGATATCACCTTCCGCGTCAGCCGCCCGCTCGATGGCACCCTGGTGGCCATGGCCAAGTCGGGCTTCGTGTTCTTCGACTACAGCCGCGGCCAGGTGGTGCAGATGCCGGCGACCTTCAGCGACCTGTTTCCCCAGGTCAACTGGCTGGACTGAGCGCCTGCGCTATACCTAGGGACAGCGCCGCTCGAGGGCGCCCGCAGTCCGAGGTTCGCCATGTCCGCCAAACGCCGCTTTGCCTTGAACAGCCTGCTCGCCAGCCTGCTGAGCTGCAGCCCCTGTGCATTCGCCGATGAGGCGCAGCTCGAGCGCGGCCGCTACCTGGTCAACATCGGCGGCTGCAATGACTGTCGCACCGCCGGCTACCTGATGGCCCCCGGCTCCATCCCCGAGAGCGAGTGGCTCAAGGGCGATCGCCTCGGCTGGAGCGGCCCCTGGGGCACCACCTACCCGAGCAATTTGCGCCTGCTGCTGCCGTACCTCAGTGAAAGCCAGTGGCTGACCCTGGCGCGCAACGCCAACTACCGCCCGCCGATGCCCAACGACAAGCTGCACATCATGACCGACGAGGATCTGCTGGCCATCTACCGCCTGGTCAAGCACCTCGGTCCGGCCGGCGAGCCGGCACCGGCCGCGCTGCCACCCGGGCAGACGCCGCCCGCCCCGGTCGTCCTCTTCCCGACACCACCGGCGGATTGAGCGGTCCCCCCAACACCGCCTCGCAACGCCCCGTCTCGGCGCATGATCGCCACCCGCGCCCCATTTTGACTCGCCCGCCAACCCGTCTGGGCAACCCTGACCCCGATTCCGCGCGCTTCGAAAGGTTGGCGCAGCTTTTGCTACTACCCCTCACAGGTAGCCAATGGCGGCTGCCCCACGAACGACAAAGACGTCGCCTCCCCCCGCGCTGAACAGCACCGGGGTCAGGCGACGTTTTTCGTTTCCGCCCCAGCGTCTGGGGATGGCGATGTCCCTGTGATCCAGGGGCCTTGCGGGCAACTCTCTCAACCCAGCTGTGGCTTCGGCCGCAGGGCGCGGCACCACAAGTGCCGCGCCTCCCCGGCGGGCTGCGGCTACCGTGTCCACGACCACGGTCTACCGCGCCCCGACCGGGACCCTTTCTTGCCGATGAGGTGTTCGAATGAATACGAGTTTCTGGAAAGCCGGTCACGCCCCCACGCTGTTCGCCGCCTTTCTCTATTTCGACCTGAGTTTCATGGTCTGGTACCTGCTCGGTCCATTGGCCGTGCAGATCGCCACCGATCTCGAGCTGACCGCCCAGCAACGCGGCCTGATGGTCGCCACACCGATTCTCGCCGGCGCCGTGCTACGCATCGTCATGGGGTTCCTCGCCGACCGCCTGTCGCCCAAGAGCGCCGGGTTGATCGGTCAGGTGGTGGTCATCTGTTCGCTGTTCGCCGCCTGGCAGATCGGCATCCAGACCTACGAGCACGCCTTGCTGCTCGGCCTGTTCCTCGGTTTCGCCGGCGCGGCCTTCGCCGTCGCCCTGCCCCTGGCCTCGCAGTGGTACCCGCCGCAGCACCAGGGCAAGGCCATGGGCATCGCCGGCGCCGGCAACTCCGGTACCGTGCTGGCGGCACTGTTCGCCCCGGGCCTGGCCGCGCTGTTCGGCTGGCAGAACGTCTTCGGCTGGGCGCTGATCCCGCTGCTGATCACCCTGGTGATCTTCGCCCTGGTGGCCAAGAACGCCCCGGAGCGGCCCAAGCCCAAGGCCCTGGCCGACTACCTCAAGGCCCTCGGCGACCGCGACAGCTGGTGGTTCATGTTCTTCTACAGCGTCACCTTCGGCGGCTTCATCGGCCTGGCCAGCGCCCTGCCCGGCTACTTCAACGACCAGTACGGCCTGGACCCGGTCACCGCCGGCTACTACACCGCCGCCTGCGTCTGCGCCGGCAGCCTGCTGCGCCCCCTGGGCGGCGCCCTGGCCGACCGCATCGGCGGCATCCGCTCGCTGCTGATGATGTACACCGTCGCCTCGCTGTGCATCGCCGCGGTGGGCTTCAACCTGTCCAGCTCGACGGCGGCCCTGGCCCTGTTCGTCGCCGCCATGCTCGGCCTCGGCGCCGGCAACGGCGCGGTGTTCCAGCTGGTGCCGCAGCGCTTTCGCAAGGAAATCGGCGTGATGACCGGGCTGATCGGCATGGCCGGCGGCGTCGGCGGCTTCCTCCTGGCCGCGGGGCTGGGCGCGATCAAGCAGCACACCGGCGACTACCAGCTGGCCCTGTGGCTGTTCGCCAGCCTCGGCCTGCTGGCCTGGGTCGGCCTGTACGGCGTGAAGCAGCGCTGGCGCACCACCTGGGGCTCGGCTGCCGTCACCGCGGCGCGGGTGTAACAGGCTAACGTAGGGTGGATGACGCCTTGTTCATCCACCCTAGGCTTTCAGCCTACCGGCAAAACGGAGGGCTGAGGCAAAGGCGGGGCTGCCCGGCAGGGTGGCAATGCACTGGTCAGGACAGGGGGAAAGCCGGCGACGGCCGCCCCTCGCAGCCATGCCCCAGTCTCGCCTTTGCCTCAGCCCTCCCCTTACAGGACAGCCATGATGGCCCTGCAACTGAGCTTCGGCGACGCCACGGCCACCGGCCCTCGACAAGAGAACCAGGACGCCCTGCGCGTGGTGACGCCGGCACCGGCCCTGGCGGCGAGCAAGGGCTACCTGTTCGCCCTGGCCGATGGCGTCAGCCAATGCGCCGATGGCGGCCTGGCCGCCCGCGCGACCCTGCAGGCCCTGGCCCTGGACTACTACGCCACCCCGGAGACCTGGGCGGTGGCGCAGTCGCTGGACCGCCTGCTGGTGGCCCACAATCGCTGGCTGCAGGCCAATGGCGGCGGCCAGCCGCTGCTCACCACCCTCACCGCCCTGGTCCTGCGCGGCCGGCGCTTCACCCTGGCGCATGTCGGCGACTGCCGTGCCTATCGCTGGCACGCCGGCCAGCTCGAACGCCTCAGTGAGGACCATGTGTGGGAACAGCCGGGCATGCAGCATGTGCTCAAGCGCGCCCTGGGCCTGGACCAGCACCTGGTGGTGGACTACCTGGACGGCGAGCTGCGCGCGGGCGAGAGCTTCCTGCTGGTCAGCGACGGGGTCTGGGCGGTGCTCGGCGACCTGGGCATCCAGCGCATCCTGCACGACGAACCAGACCCCGCCGCGGCCTCGCGGGCACTGGTCAGCGCCGCCCACCTGGCCGGCAGCCAGGACAATGCCAGCGCCCTGCTGGTGCGGGTCGAGGGTCTGCCGCAGACCGACCTGGCCGATACCCTGGCGCAGCTCGCGGCCTGGCCACTGCCGCCGCGGCTACGCGAAGGTCAGACGTTCGAGGGCTGGCAGGTCGACCGCCTGCTCGCCGAGTCGCGCCAGTCGCTGGTCTACCGGGTGCGCGATGCCCAGGCGCGGCGCTGGCTGCTCAAGACCCTGCCGCCCTCCCGTGCCGACGAGCCCCAGGCCGGGCCGGCGCTGCTGCTCGAGGAGTGGTTCCTGCGCCGCGTGGCCGGCCGCCACTTCGCCGAGGTGCATCCGCTGCCACAGCGCCAACACCTGTACTACCTGCAACGCGAGTACGCCGGACAGACCCTCGCCGAGCACCTGCGCCTGTCCGGCCCGCTGCCGCTGCCGGAGTGGCTGGACATCGCCCCGCGCCTGCTCAAGGCCGTGGGCATGCTGCACCGGCGCAATATCCTGCATCGCGACATCAAGCCGGAGAACCTGCTGTGGGGCGATGACGGCGAACTGCGCCTGGTGGATTTCGGCCTGGCCTACTGCCCCGGGCTGTCGCGGGACGAGGCCGGCAGCCTGCCTGGCACGCCCAGCTATATCGCTCCGGAATGCTTCGGCGGCAGCCCGCCCAACCCCGGTCAGGACCTCTACGCCGCCGGCGTGACCCTCTACCACCTGCTCACCGGCCACTACCCCTACGGCGAGATCGAGGCCTTCCAGCATCCGCGCTTCAGCACGCCGACGCCGGCCAGCCGCTATCGCCCCGACCTGCCGAGCTGGCTGGACGAGAGCCTGACTCGCGCAGTCAGCGCCGACCCGCAGCAGCGCTATGAAACCGCCGAGGAATGGCTGCTGGCCCTGGAACAGGGTGAGCGCCAGGCCCTCAGCAGCCGGCCCAGGCCGCTGCTGGAGCGTGAGCCGCTGCTGGTCTGGCGCACGGTGGCGCTGGTTTCCCTGCTGCTCAACCTGGCCCTGCTGGTCCTGCTGCTGAGCTAGGCGCCACGCCGTGACGATGCACCATAAGGGCGCAACTCGCCTTAAACAGGTGCGCCGGCAGCCTCCCGGAGCCGCCCCGGACATGAGCAGAAAGCGCTGCAGCCCCCGGTAACCGAGCATTCGGCAAAGTTGGCACAGAGCCTGCTAAAGCACTCATACAAATCAAAAAAGCGCGACCTTCAACGTGGAAGGTCGCGCTTCCCGAGAGAACGGGACCAGGACAAAGGCGTCCTCGCTAGGTGACTAGCGGGACGCCTTTTTTTGTTTTCCGGTTTTGCGTGACGGTGAGGAACCATGAAAAAACTCAAGTTGGTGATGATCGGCAACGGCATGGCCGGAGTCCGTACCCTCGAAGAGCTGCTCAAGCTCGCCCCCGACCTCTATGAGATCACCGTGTTTGGTGCCGAACCGCATCCGAACTACAACCGCATCCTGCTCTCGCCGGTGCTGGCCGGCGAACAGACCTTCGAGGAGATCGTCCTCAACGACCTCGCCTGGTACGCCGACAACGGCATCGACCTGCGCCTGGGGCGCAAGGTGCTGGAGATCGACCGCAAGGCGCGCAAGGTGATCGCCGACGACGGCAGCGAAGCCGAGTATGACCGCCTGCTCATCGCCACCGGCTCCAACCCCTTCATCCTGCCGATTCCCGGCAAGGACCTGGACGGGGTGATCGGCTACCGCGACATCGCCGACACCCAGACCATGATGGACACCGCCAAGACCCATAAGCACGCGGTGGTGATCGGCGGTGGCCTGCTCGGCCTGGAAGCGGCCAATGGCCTCAAGCTGCGCGGCATGGACGTCACCGTAGTGCATATCGGCGACTGGCTGCTGGAGCGCCAGCTCGACCGCACCGCCGGCGACCTGCTGCAGAAGTCCCTGGAGGACCGCGGCCTGAAGTTCCTCCTGCCCAAGCACACCGCCGAGCTGCTGGACAACGGCGAAGGCCGGGTCTGCGCGGTGAAGTTCAAGGATGGCGAGGTGATCCCCGCCGACCTGGTGGTGATGGCCGCCGGCATCCGTCCCAACACCGAACTGGCGGAGCAGGCCGGGATCGCCTGCAATCGCGGCATCCTGGTCAACGACACCATGCAGACCTTCGACCCGCGGGTCTACGCCATCGGCGAATGCGCCAGCCATCGCGGCATCGCCTACGGCCTGGTGGCGCCGCTGTTCGAGCAGGCCAAGGTCTGCGCCAACCACCTGGCCCAGCTCGGCTTCTCCCGCTACCAGGGCTCGGTGACCTCGACCAAGCTCAAGGTCACCGGCATCGACCTGTTCTCCGCCGGCGAATTCATGGGCGCCGAGGGGACTGAAACCATCACCCTGTCCGACCCCATCGGCGGCGTGTACAAGAAACTGGTGATCAAGGACGACGTGCTGGTCGGCGCCTGCCTGTACGGCGACACCGCCGACGGCGGCTGGTACTTCCGCCAGATCCGCGAGAACCACAACGTCAGCGAGATCCGCGACCACCTGATGTTCGGCGAGAACGCCATCGGCGACGTCGGCCACCAGGGCGCCGACAAGACCGCCAACATGCCCGACAGCATGGAGGTGTGCGGCTGTAACGGCGTGTGCAAGGGCACTATCGTCAAGGCCATCCAGGAGAACGGCCTGTTCTCGGTTGACGAGGTCAAGAAGCACACCAAGGCCGCCAGTTCCTGCGGCTCCTGCGCCGGATTGGTCGAGCAGATCCTGATCAGCACGGTCGGCGGCGCCGCCGACGTCAAACCCAAGAGCGAGAAGGCCATCTGCGGCTGCAGCGAGCTCAACCATGGGCAGATCCGCAAGGCCATCCGCGAGCAGCACCTGACCAGCCTCAGCCAGGCCATGGCCTTCATGAACTGGAGCACGCCCAACGGCTGCGCCACCTGCCGCCCGGCGCTGAACTACTACCTGATCTCCACCTGGCCGGGCGAGGCCAAGGACGACCCGCAGTCGCGCCTGATCAACGAGCGCGCCCACGCCAACATCCAGAAGGACGGCACCTACTCGGTGGTGCCGCGCATGTGGGGCGGGGTGACCAACCCCTCCGAGCTGCGCCGCATCGCCGATGTGGCCGACAAGTACAACGTGCCCATGGTCAAGGTCACCGGTGGCCAGCGCATCGACCTCCTGGGCATCAAGAAGGACGACCTGCCGGCGGTGTGGAAGGAGCTGGACATGCCTTCCGGCCACGCCTACGGCAAGTCCATCCGCACCGTGAAGACCTGCGTGGGCAGCGAGTTCTGCCGCTTCGGCACACAGAACTCGACCCAGCTGGGCATCGACCTGGAGCACGACCTGTTCAACATGTGGTCGCCGCACAAGGTCAAGCTGGCCGTCTCCGGCTGCCCGCGCAACTGCGCCGAGGCCGGCATCAAGGACGTCGGCATCATCGGCGTGGACTCCGGTTTCGAGATGTACATCGGCGGCAACGGCGGCATCAAGACCGAGGTCGCGGAGTTCTTCGTCAAGCTCAAGACCGCCGAGGAGGTGCGCGAGTACAACGGCGCCTTCCTCCAGCTCTATCGCGAGGAAGCCTTCTACCTGGAGCGCACCGTGCACTACATGCAGCGTGTGGGCATGGAGCACATCAAGAAGGCCGTGCTCGAAGACGCCGACAACCGCAAGGCGCTCAATGCCCGCCTGCAATACGCGCTGTCCTTCGAGCAGGACCCGTGGAAGGAACGCATCGAAACCCCGAACCTGAAGAAAGAGTTCGACCGCATCAATGTCGTGCAGCTCGAGGAGGCCTCCGTATGAACTGGCTGGATATCTGCGCCCTAGACGAGATCAACGTGCTGGGCTCGCGCATCGTCAATGGCCCGAAAGGCGACATCGCGCTGTTTCGCACCTCCGACGACGAAGTCTTCGCCCTCGACGATCGCTGCCCGCACAAGGGCGGGCCGCTGTCCCAGGGCCTGATCTATGGCAAGCGCGTGGCCTGCCCGCTGCACAACTGGCAGATCGAGCTGGCCAGCGGCGAGGCGGTGGCCCCGGATGTCGGCTGCGCCCACCGGCACCACGCCAAAGTCGAGAATGGCCGGGTGCTGCTGTCCCTGAATGGCGCGAAAGAGTGCGCGTGAGCCGCAGGGTGGAAGGCCACCCCGTGGAAAACGCCACGGGCTTTTCCACCGCCACGTACCGGTGGACCCGCACAGCGTCGTCCACCCCACGCCTGTAGGAGCCCCGAACCATGGCCAGCACCAACCAGATCACCGCCTCGACCTGCTGCTACTGCGGCGTCGGCTGTGGCGTGCTGATCGAACACGACGGCGAGAAGATCCTCGGCGTTGCGGGCGATCCCAGCCACCCGGCCAACTACGGCAAGCTGTGCAGCAAGGGCGCGACCCTGCACCTGACCGGCGACCTCGACGCCCGCGGCCTGTATCCCGAACTGCGCCTGGGCAAGGGCCTGGCGCGTAGTCGCACGGACTGGGACAGCGCCCTGGACCACGCCGCCAGCGTGTTCGCCGAGACCATCCGCGAGCACGGCCCGGACAGCGTGGCCTTCTACATCTCCGGCCAGTTGCTGACCGAGGACTACTACGCCTTCAACAAGCTGGCCCGGGCCCTGGTCGGCACCAACAACCTCGACTCCAACTCGCGCCTGTGCATGAGCTCGGCCGTAGTGGGCTACAAACGCAGCCTCGGCGCCGACGCGCCGCCCTGCAGCTACGAGGACATCGAGCAGAGCGACTGCCTGCTGATCGCCGGCAGCAACATGGCCTACGCCCATCCGGTGCTGTTTCGCCGCCTGGAGGAAGCCAAGGCCAGGCGCCCGGAGATGAAGGTCATCGTCATCGACCCGCGGCGCACCGACACCTGCGAGCTGGCCGACCTGCACCTGGCGATCCTGCCAGGCACCGACGTGGCCCTGTTCCACGGCATCCTGCACATCCTGATGTGGGAAGGCTGGATCGACCGGCGCTTTATCGATGCCCACACCGAGGGCTTCGACGCCCTGAAGAAGCTGGTGCGCGACTACACCCCGGGCACGGTGGCGGAAATCTGCGGCATCTCCCTGGAGCAGTTGCAGGCCTGCGCCGAGCTGATCGGCAGCGCGCCGTCCTTCCTCTCGCTGTGGTGCATGGGCCTGAACCAGTCCAGCGCAGGCAGCGCGAAGAACAGCGCGCTGATCAACCTGCACCTGGCCACCGGGCAGATCGGCAAGCCCGGCGCCGGTCCCTTCTCCCTGACCGGCCAGCCCAACGCCATGGGCGGGCGCGAGACCGGCAGCCTGTCCAACCTGCTGCCCGGCCACCGCGACGCGGCCAATCCCGAGCACCGCGCCGAGGTGGCCGGCTACTGGGGCGTCGACGGTCTGCCGCAAAGCACCGGGCTGAGCGCCATCGAGCTGTTCGAGGCGGTGCGCGCCGGCAAGATCAAGGCCCTGTGGATCGCCTGCACCAACCCGGCGCAATCGCTGCCGGACCAGAACAAGGTGCACGAGGCCCTGGCCGCCTGTCCTTTCGTGGTGGTCCAGGAAGCCTTCTTCACCACCGAGACCTGCCAGTACGCCGACCTGCTGCTGCCCGCCGCCAGTTGGGGCGAGAAGGAAGGCAGCGTGACCAACTCCGAGCGTCGCGTCAGCCACGTGCGCCCCGCCGTGCCGGCGCCGGGCCAGGCGCGGCCGGACTGGGCGATCACCTGCGACTTCGCCCGTCGCCTGGAACCATCCCTGCGCCCCGGCATGCCCAGCCTGTTCGCCTTCGACGGCCCCGAGGCGCTGTTCGAGGAGTACAAGCAGCTGACCCAGGGGCGCGACCTCGACCTCTCCGGGCTGTCCTACGCGTTGATCGATCGGCTGGGTCCCCAGCAGTGGCCCTTCCCGGCCGGCGCCAGCCAGGGCACCCCACGGCTGTACGGCGACGGGCGCTTTGCCACCGACAACGGCCGCGCGCGCTTTCATGCCGACCCTTACCGCGCGCCCAAGGAGAAGCGCGAGGCGCGCTTCCCGCTGACCCTCAACACCGGCCGCCTGCGCGACCAGTGGCATGGCATGAGCCGCACCGGCACCGCCGCCCGGCTGTTCGGTCATGTCGAGGAGGCCGTGCTCAGCCTGCACCCGGATGAGCTGCGTCGGCGCCGCCTGCAGGCCGGCGACCTGGTCAAGGTGCGCAGCCGCCGCGGCAGCCTGATCCTGCCGATCCAGGCAGACGAGGCGGTGCGCTCCGGCCAGGCCTACCTGCCGATGCACTGGGGCAACCGATTTCTCAACGGCCTGGGGGTCAACGTGCTGACCCTGCCGGCCTTCGACCCGCTGTCCAAGCAGCCGGAACTCAAGCACGCCGGCATCGAGGTAGAAAAGGCCGAGCTGCCCTGGCAGTTGTTCGCCCTGGTCGAGGGCGACGTGCAGAAGCGCTTCGCCGCCCTGCGCCCGCTGTTCGATGGTTTCGCCTACGCCAGCCTGACCCTCACCGGCCGCGAGCGCCCGGCCCTGCTGATCCGCGCCGCCTGCGCGGTAGCACCTGAGCCCGCGCTGCTGGCGCAGATCGATGCGCTGCTGGATGTCGTCGAGGGCCCGGTACTGGCCTACGACGACCCACGGCGCACCGTCGGCAAGCGCGTGCGCATCGAAGACGGGCGCATAGTCGCCATCCGCCTAGCCGGCGAAACCGCCGCACGCGACTGGCTGCGCAACCTGTGGAGCGAGGGCCAGGCCGACGCCGACCTGCGCCGCTGGCTGCTCGCCCCCCTGTCCACCCCGCCCGGTGGCGCCGGCGCGCAAAAGGCCAGCAAGACCCTGTGCAACTGCCTGAACGTCAGCCAGGACGCGGTCTGCGCCGGCATCGCCCGCGGCCTCGACCTCAATGGCCTGAAACAGGAACTCAAGTGCGGCACCAGCTGCGGCTCCTGCGTTCCCGAGATCAAACGTCTGCTGGCCACCCAGCCGGTTGCCGTCAATGCCTAACCGTAGGGTGCGCGATGCGCACCAACCCCCACTATTCGGTGCGCACAGCGCACCCTACGCGAGGAATGCCCCATGAGCGGAAAAGTCTGGCTGGTAGGCGCAGGACCCGGCGACCCGGAACTGCTGACCCTCAAGGCGGTTAGAGCCCTCAATCAGGCCGAGATCGTGATGATCGACGACCTGGTCAACCCGGCTGTGCTGGAGCACTGCCCCGGCGCCCGGGTGATACCGGTGGGCAAGCGCGGCGGCTGCCGCTCCACGCCCCAGGCCTTTATCCACCGCCTGATGCTGCGCTACGCCCGCCAGGGCAAGTGCGTGGTGCGCCTGAAGGGCGGCGATCCGTGCATCTTCGGCCGCGGCAGCGAAGAGGTCGACTGGCTGGCAGCTCACGGCGTCGAGGTGGAGATGGTCAACGGCATCACCGCCGGGCTGGCCGGCGCCACCCACTGCGGGATTCCCCTGACCCTGCGCGGCGTCGCCCGCGGCGTGACCCTGGTCACCGCCCACACCCAGGACGACAGCAGCCTCAACTGGCAGGCCCTGGCCCAGGGCGGCACCACCCTGGTGGTGTACATGGGCGTGGCCAAGTTGGCGGAGGTCCGCGAGAGCCTGCTGGCTGGCGGAATGCGCGCGGACATGCCGGTGGCGATGATCGAGAACGCCTCCCTGCCCCAGCAACGCGACTGCCGCAGCACCCTGGCGACGATGCAGAGCGATGCCCTGGAGTTCCAGCTCAAGAGCCCGGCGATCCTGGTGATCGGCGAGGTCGCGACCGCCCAGCAAGCGCTGCAGCTGGCGGTGAGTGCCTGACCACTTCGCTCCTGCGAAGTCCTTCCTGCCCGGCCTCGGCCGGGCTTTTTTCTGGGCAAAGAAAAACCCGGCCGAGGCCGGGTTTTTCTCAGGGCTTAGGCTCGATCACTGCTTGATCTGAGCTTCCACTTCGGCTTCCACGCGACGGTTGATCGCACGGCCAGCGTCGCTGGCGTTGTCGGCAACCGGGCGGGACTCGCCGTAGCCGACCGCGTTGACGCGCTCGCCGGATACACCGTACTGGTTGACCAGCACCTGGCGAACGGCGTTGGCACGGCGCTCGGACAGCTTCTGGTTGTAGGCGTCGCTGCCGACGGAGTCGGTGTGGCCCTCAACGGTGGTGCGGGTCTGCGGGTACTGGTTCATGAAGTCAGCCAGGTTCTTGATGTCGCTGTAGCTTTCTTCCTTCACGCGATCCTTGTCGAAGTCGAACTTGACGTCCAGCTCGACGCGAACCATCTCCATCGGCTCTTCGGCCTGAACCGGCGCCGGAGTCGGCTCGACCATGGCGACCGGAGCCGGCGCCGGAGCCGGCTTGCTGCCACCGCCGAAGTTCATGCCGACACCCACGCCAGCAGCCCACTCGGCTTCGTTGGCGTCGATGTTGTACATGCCATCTACACCGGCACGGGCAAACAGGTTCTCGGTGATGAAGTACTTCACACCGGTGCCCACGTTGGCGAAGGTCGAATGGTCACGACCGGTGCGCGCCGGCACATTGCTGATGTTCTGGTGGGCGAAACCCGCCGATACGTAAGGACGCAGACCGACGCCCGGCTCACCGAAGTGGTAGGTGGCGTCCAGGCCAGCCATGTTGCCCTTGATGTTCTTGTTACCGGTGCCGTTTTCCGAACGAATATCGTGGTACTCGCCATACGACAGGCCCAGTTCGACGTCATCGGTCAGGTAGTAACCAACGGAACCACCGAACAGATTGCCGTTGGACAGGTCGCGAGAGCTGTCGGTCATGTAACGCTTGCCGAAAGCTTCCACCTCGACTGCGCCTTGGCCTTGAGCCAGCGCGCCCAGGGAGGAGGCGGCAACAAGAGAGCCAATGACTACGCCTAAGGTGTTTTTCAGTTTCATCCGTAAATCCCCACTATGGTGATTGATTGAATTGCGTGCAGGTAGACACGCAAAACGGCGGCGAGTTTAGCAGAACCGCTTGCTGCGCCAGAGTCTTAAAGTTGCCCCGAACTAACTTTCGGTGTCGCCGGCAAATTTCTCACGCAAGCGGTCTAGCGCGCGTTTATAGCGCATTTTCGTGGCGCTCAGGCCCATGTGCATGATGTCCGCGATTTCCTGGAACTCCAGCTCTGCGACAAAACGTAGCACCAGAATTTCCCGATCGATCGGGTTCACATGCACCAGCCAGCGATCCAGTCCCCCGCGATCCTCGACCTTCGGCGTCTTTTCTTCCGACGCCTCCTCCAGAGGATCCAGACTCAGTGCATCCATCAGGCGGCGCTTGCGCCGCTCCTTGCGGTACTGGGTGATGCACTCGTTGTAAGTGATGCTGTACAGCCAGGTCTTGAACTTGGACTTGCCCTCGAAGTTCTTCAGGCCGTAAAGAACCTTGAGCATGACCTCCTGGCAGACATCGTCGGCGTCGCGATCGTTCCCCAGATAACGTGCGCACACGTTGAACAGGGTGCGCTGGTAACGCCGCATGAGCTCTTCATAGGCGCGGGTGACGTGAAACAACTCGCCATGCGCCCGCGCTACCAGCTCCTCGTCAGAGAGCTCGCGGGGGTCATATCGCATGGGCAACGGTTGGGCTTTATTCAAAACGAGTCGGGCCGACAGTCGGAACACAAGCCGCCAACGCCCGATGGCTCAGGCGGCGGGTTTGGCGGCATACATTAACAGGGATTGGCGCGTTAGCGGCTGCTTACCCGCTGTTCGAGCAAGGTGCGATTGGCCACCGAGATCAGCTCCCCCGCGTCGGTTAACAGGATAGTCTTGACCGTGCCAATTTCCTCGATCTGCCCTTCGACCTCACCCACCTGCACTTGTTGCCCGACCTGATACAACTCTCGCACATAGATGCCCGCGAGGATCTGCCCGGCGATCTCGCGGCTGCCCAGGCCCAGCGCCAGGGCCACGGCCAGACCGACCGAGATCAGCACGATGGCGATGACGTTGTTGAGCAGGTCGGTCTTGACCTCCAGCTGGCCGATGGCCACGGAGATGCTGATGATGATCACCAGGCCCTGGGCGATGCGCCCCAGCCCATGGGCATAGTCCAACCCCACGCCTTCCGCCGCGCCGCGCACCAGGCCGCTGACCAGATGGGCCAGCAGCACGCCGGCGACCAGCACCAGGGCGGCGCCGAACACCTTCGGCAGGTACAGCGCCAGCACATCGAGGGTGCCGGAAACCCGCTGCAGGCCCAGCGACTCGGCGGCCGAGACGAGGAATATCAACAGGACGAACCAGTAGACGATCTTGCCGATCAGGGTCGATACCGGCGCCTGGATGCCACCGCGGCTGAGCAGCTTGGTCAGGCCGGTGCCTGCCATCAGGCGATCCAGGCCCAGCTTGCCGAGCAGCTTGGACAGCAGGGTGTCGAGCAGCTTGGCCACGACGAAGCCCAGTAGCACCAGGATCAACGCCACGAACAGGTTCGGAATAAAGCCAGCGACCTTGGTCCAGAGAGCGGTCATCGCGGCAATCAGGCTTTGAGTCCAGGGATCGAGTTCCATTTCAGTCAGCCTTATCAGTAGAACGGGTAGAAGAGTGACGACGGGAGACCGGCGCGACGTGCGCCGAACCGTTGTTCAAGGCGATCATCAGGGCGCCGAGCCAGTTGCCCATCAGGCTGAACAGATCGCCCACGCCGACCTGGCGATTGGCGGTCTTCAGCACGCGGTGCAGGCAGGCATCGTCGTCGTGTTCGGAGACGGACGATTTGAGCAAATCGCGCAGGGATTCTTCGAATGGATCGTGCATCAAGCACCTCACAGGACGTCTCGGCTAGACGAGACCAGCCGTCGTCGGGTCACATCAGAGCCAGCGCCAGCGCCGGAACAACCACCATTGGCCGAGGCCGATGGCCGTCATGATCAGGCAGGCGATGACGAAACCAAACGGGCTCTCGGCCCCCGGCATGCCGCCCACGTTGATGCCCAGCAGGCCGGTCAGGAAGCTCATGGGCAGAAACACCATGGTGATGATGCTGAAGCGGTACATGATGCGGTTCATCCGCTCGTCCATGCGCCGGTTCTCCGCGTCCAGCACCAGGCTGACCCGCTCGCGGCTGAGCTCCAGCTCCTCCAGGTAGCGGGTCAGGCGGTTGTTCAGCTCGTTCCAGTAATCGGTATCGTCGGCGACGAACCAGGGCTGCTGGTTGCGCGTGAGCTGGGCGAATATCTCCCGCTGCGGCGCCAAGAAGCGCCGCAGGCCGGCGGCGCGGCGGCGGATCTGCAGGAGCAGGTCATGGTCGGGCAGAATCCGCTCGTCGGCATCGATCTGCTCCTCCTGCTCGTCGACCTGCTCGGCCAGCTCGGCGACCAGGGCATCGACCTTGTCGGTCAGGTAGTCGGCCAGGCTGAGGATCAATTCCGAGGAGGTCTTCGGCCCCTTGCCCGCCTGCAGGTCGCGAATCAGGTCTTCGCTGGCGCGCAGCGGCCGCAGGCGCAGGGATATGACCCGGCGGGCGGCGGCGAAGATGCGCACCGAGACCATGTCCTCGGGCTCCGCTCCCGGGTTGAGGTTGACCCCACGCAGGAACAGCAGCAACTCCTGATTCGGCAGCGTCAGCAGGCGCGGGCGGGTGTTTTCCTCCAGCAGCAGGTCGCAGGCGAACTCGCCCAATCCGCTGTCGCGTCGCAGCCAGGCCTGGGTCTGCGGGTGACTGCGATCCCAGTGCAGCCACAGGCTCTCGCCCTCCGCCAGCTCGAGGCCGGCCAGCCCGTCATGGGCAACCGCCCTCGCCCCGCCCCGGCCGTCGAGCACCAGCGCATGCACCAGGCCCCACTGGACGTTGTCTTCCACCTGCATCCACGCACTCCAGATCAATCGGCCAGGGCAATCACTCGGGCATCTTCAGGGCACTGGGCGACACGATGACGCCGTTGTTGTCGGCATACAGGTACTCGCCGGGGCGGAAGGTCACGCCGCCGAAGACCAGGGCCAGGTCGAGCTCGCCGACACCACGCCGGGTGCTCTTCAGCGGATGGCTGGCCAGCGCCTGGATGCCGATCTCGGTCTGCGCCAGTACGTCGACGTCGCGCACGCAGCCGTAGACCACTATGCCTTCCCAGCCATTCTTCGCCGCCTTTTCGGCGAGCATGTCGCCGAGCAGCGCACAGCGCATCGAGGCACCGCCATCGACCACCATCACCTTGCCCTTGCCAGGCTGCTCGACCAGTTCCTTGACCCGCGAGTTGTCCTCGAAGCACTTGACCGTGACGATCTCGCCGCCGAAGGAATCGCGGCCGCCGAAATTGCTGAACATCGGCTCGACCACCTGCACCAGCTCGGGGTAGGCGTCACACAGATCGGGGGTGATGTAATGCATGGCTAAGCTCCTTCTAACACTGGGGATTCAGGCTTCACAGGTCGATACCGACACGATCGCCGTCGTAGCTCAACGGCAGCTGTACCAGATTGCCACAGCTGGCGTTGAGCGCGCGCCCACTGGACAGGTCGAACTCGATGCCATGGCGCGCGCAGCGCAGCACCCGGCCGTTGACCGCCGCCGTGTGCAGCGCGGCACCGCGGTGCGGGCAACTGTTTTCCAGCAACAGGCGGCGGCCCTCGACGACCAGCAGGAGCAACTCCCGCCCCTGCACCTGAAAAGTCCGGCGATAGCCCTCCTCAAGGTTGAGCAGGCGCTCCAGGGCAACGAACATCGAGCCTCCAGCTACCGCATAAAGTGACCAGGTAAGCGCATTGCGTCACATGTTAACCGGATGAAGGCTCCGTTGATACGCCTGCGCGCGGCTCAAGGGCGATGCTTTGCACGCCGGCGGCGCGCAACGAGCCGTTGTCCAGCCAGTGCTCGACCAGGGGCCACACCTCGGCCTGCGCCTGCCTGCTGACCAGCATCTGCACATGGTCGAAATCCGTGGAGAAACCCTGCTGCCTGCCCAGGCAGAGGAACTCACGTACCGCGCTGCCGCACTGCTCCAGCAGCTTACGGCAGGCCCAGGCCGGGTCCTGCTTGTCGCCCACCGCCGCCACGGCCAGCAGCGGCACCCTCACCTCGCGCAAACCGGCCCACCAGTCGCGCTCGGCATCGCCGAAGCGGCCGAACAGGCCATGCCAGCGCAGGCTCTCCAGGGCCAGGCCGATCGGCTCGTCTTCCGGCCCGCGCTTCAAGCGCGAGCCGGACAACACCGAGAAGCGCCCCAGCAGCAGCCGACTGCCCCACTCCACCGGCGGCAGTTTCAACGGCCAGTAGACGCGGCTGATCTGGCTGCCGAACAGCACGACCGAGGCCACTCGTGCTTCATCCAGGTAGTGCCCGCCCAGCGCGCCGGCCAGGGTGATACCGCCCAGGGAGTGCCCCAGCCAGTGGGCGGCTTGCGAGTTCTGCTCATGGATGAAGTCGGCGATTGCCGGCAGGTCGTAGCGCACATAGTCGCTGACCCGGTTGCGCGAATAACTGCGATTGCGCGGCGACAGACCATGGCCGCGCATTTCTGCGATCCACACATCGAAACCGGCGCGCGCCAGGTAGGGCCCCAGGCCGATGCCCTTGGGCGAATACCAGAAGCGGCGATTGGAAAAGCTGCCCGGCAACAGAATCACCGGCACGCCACGCTCGCCCTCGCGGCCAAAACGGCCGAGCCGGGTCAGCGCCAGTTCGACACTGGGGTCGGGGCTGTTGCCGGGCTTGAGACGGTAGACATCCTCACTCAGGTCGCCACGGATTTCGGCGCTGATCAAGGCGACGGGAAAAAGCTGACTGCTGCTCTGCATCTACTTCGCTCTGGTACAAAAAATTGCCGGGGCAATTCTTCACGTCGACTGGCGACGGCCCGAAGGGTGGCCGCCAGGGATGGCAAGCCACAAAAAAGGGCGGGATAACCCGCCCTCGTTAACGTGGTTACCGGCAGATCAGGCTGGCTGGCCTTCGGCGAGGAAGAACCAGGTATCCAGTACCGAGTCTGGGTTCAGCGACACGCTCTCGATGCCCTGCTCCATCAGCCAGCGCGCCAGATCCGGGTGGTCCGAAGGCCCCTGACCGCAGATGCCGATGTACTTGCCGGCCTTGTTGCAGGCGGCAATGGCGTTGCCCAGCAGCTTCTTCACCGCCGGATTACGCTCATCGAACAGGTGGGCGACGATGCCCGAGTCGCGGTCCAGGCCCAGGGTCAGCTGAGTCAGGTCGTTGGAGCCGATGGAGAAGCCGTCGAAGTACTCGAGGAACTCCTCGGCGAGGATGGCGTTGGACGGCAGTTCGCACATCATGATGACCTTCAGGCCATCCTGACCGCGCGCCAGACCGTTGCTGGCCAGCAGCTCGACCACCTGGCTGGCTTCGCCGAGGGTACGCACGAACGGCACCATGATCTCGACGTTGGTCAGGCCCATCTCGTTGCGCACCTTCTTCAGCGCGCGGCATTCCAGCTCGAAGCAGTCGCGGAACGACTCGCTGATGTAGCGCGAGGCGCCGCGGAAGCCGAGCATCGGGTTCTCTTCTTCCGGCTCGTAGAGCTTGCCGCCGATCAGGTTAGCGTATTCGTTGGACTTGAAGTCCGACAGGCGCACGATGACCTTCTTCGGCCAGAAGGCCGCGGCCAGGGTGCTGATGCCTTCCACCAGCTTCTCGACGTAGAAGCCCACCGGATCGTCGTAACCGGCGATGCGCTTCTCCACGCTGTCCTTGATCTCCGGCGGCAGGCCGGCGAAGTTCAGCAGCGCCTTGGGGTGCACGCCGATCATGCGGTTGATGATGAACTCCAGGCGCGCCAGGCCAACACCCTCGTTGGGCAGCTGGGCGAAGTCGAAGGCGCGGTCCGGGTTGCCGACGTTCATCATGATCTTGAACGGCAGCTCGGGCATGGCGTCGACCGAGTTCTTGCGGATATCGAAGCCCAGTTCGCCCTCGAAGATGAAGCCGGTATCGCCCTCGGCGCAGGAAACCGTCACCCCCATGCCGTCCTTCAGCACCTGGGTGGCGTTTCCGCAGCCGACTACCGCCGGAATACCCAGCTCGCGGGCGATGATCGCCGCGTGGCAGGTACGCCCGCCACGGTTGGTGACGATGGCGCTGGCGCGCTTCATCACCGGCTCCCAGTCCGGGTCGGTCATGTCGGAGACCAGCACGTCACCGGGCTGCACCTTGTCCATCTCGGAAACGTCCTGAATGACGCGCACGCGGCCGGCACCGATCTTCTGACCAATGGCACGACCTTCCACCAGCACGGTGCCGGTTTCCTTGAGCAGGTAGCGCTCCATCACGTTGGCGCTGGTGCGGCTCTTCACGGTCTCGGGACGGGCCTGGACGATGTACAGATTGCCGTCGTCGCCGTCTTTGGCCCACTCGATGTCCATTGGTCGGCCGTAGTGCTTCTCGATGATCAGCGCCTGCTTGGCCAGTTCGCTGACCTCGGCGTCGGACAGGCAGAAGCGCGCGCGATCGGCGCGCTCGACGTCGACCACCTTGACCGACTTGCCGGCCTTGGCTTCATCGCCGTAGATCATCTTGATCGCCTTGCTGCCCAGGTTGCGGCGCAGGATGGCCGGGCGGCCCGCTTCCAAGGTCTGCTTGTGCACGTAGAACTCGTCCGGGTTGACCGCACCCTGCACTACGGTCTCGCCCAGGCCGTAGGCGCCGGTGATGAACACCACGTCACGGAAGCCAGACTCGGTATCCAGGGTGAACATCACCCCGGCGGTACCGGTTTCCGAACGGACCATGCGCTGCACCCCGGCGGACAGGGCGACCAGCTTGTGGTCGAAGCCCTGATGCACGCGGTAGGCGATGGCGCGGTCGTTGAACAGCGAGGCGAACACCTCTTTGGCGGCGCGGATCACGTTGTCCACGCCACGGATGTTCAGGAAGGTCTCCTGCTGGCCGGCGAAGGAGGCGTCCGGCAGGTCTTCGGCGGTGGCCGAGGAGCGCACGGCGACGGCCATGTTGTCGTTGTCGCCGGCCATGGCGGCGAACGCCTGGCGGATTTGCTTGTCCAGCTCCGCGGGGAACGGCGCGTCCATCACCCACTGGCGAATCTGCGCGCCGGTCTTGGCCAAGGCGTTGACATCGTCGACATCCAGCGCATCGAGTGCGGCATGGATCTGCGCATTCAGCCCGCTTTCTTCGAGGAAGTCACGGTAGGCCTGGGCCGTAGTGGCGAAACCACCGGGAACCGACACACCAGCACCGGCAAGGTTGCTGATCATCTCGCCCAGGGAGGCGTTCTTGCCCCCTACATGCTCAACATCGTGGACGCCGAGCTTATCGAGGGAAACTACGTACTCTACCAAGGTGATCTCTCCACTTAGGTGTTGGAAAAGCTCAAGGGGCTGGGAAAGTTCGGCGGAGCGAATCCGCGCGATTGTGGCCTGGCCCTGGAAAATAAGTAACAATGCCGACCACTTCGGGCCTGCAAAAGCGGGCCTATCATAGCCAAGATTCGTCCTCAGCTTAAGGCCCATGGCGCAAATGAAACGAACCGCTTTTTTCATCTCCGATGGTACCGGCATCACCGCCGAAACCCTGGGTCAGAGTCTGTTGGCGCAGTTCGACACCACCAGCTTCACCAAACTCACGCGACCGTACATCGACAGCGTGGAAAAAGCGCGCGCCATGGTACAACAAATCAATAGTGCTGCCGAGAAAGACGGGGTGCGGCCGATCATCTTCGACACCATCGTCAACCAGGAGATTCGCGACGTGCTGGCCCAGTCCGAGGGCTTCATGATCGACATCTTCTCGACCTTCCTCGCCCCGCTGGAGCAGGAACTGAGCTCGCACTCCTCCTATTCGGTGGGCAAATCCCACTCGATCGGACACAACTCCAACTACATGGAGCGCATCGAAGCGGTCAACTTCGCCCTGGACAACGACGACGGCGCCCGCACCCACTACTACGACAAGGCCGACCTGATCCTGGTCGGCGTGTCGCGCTGCGGCAAGACCCCGACCTGCCTGTATATGGCCATGCAATATGGCATCCGCGCCGCCAACTACCCGCTGACCGAGGAAGACATGGAGCGCCTGCAGCTGCCGGCGGCGTTGAAGAAGTACAAGGACAAGCTGTTCGGCCTGACCATCGACCCCGATCGCCTCACCGCCATCCGCAACGAGCGCAAGCCCAACAGCCGCTATGCCAGCTTCGCCCAGTGCGAGTTCGAGGTGCGCGAGGTGGAGAACCTGTTCCGCCGCGAGAACATTCCCTTCATCAACTCCACGCATTTCTCGGTGGAGGAGATCTCGGCGAAGATCCTCGTGGAAAAAGGCGTCGAACGCCGCCTCAAGTAAGCCTCGCCGATATCGCAAAAAGCCGGAGCCCACGCTCCGGCTTTTTTGTGGACGCTTGGTCTAGATCACCCACAAGTCCATGAATTGCTGCACCGGCGTGGACTCGAGCCGCGCCTGGTCCCGGCACAGGGCGACGATCTCGGCGCAGCGCTGGGCGGGAAAGCGGGTTGCCAGGCTGGCCTGGAACTTGGCCTCCAGCAGCGGAATACCCTCGGCGCGACGGCGGCGGTGGCCGACCGGGTACTCCACCTCGACCTTCTCGGTGCAGCTGCCATCGGCAAAGAACACCTGCACGGCATTGGCGATCGAGCGCTTGTCGGCCTCCAGGTATTCGCGGCTGTAACGCGGCTCTTCGACCACCTCCATCTTGTCGCGCAGCTCGTCGATCAGCGGGTTGGCCGCGTGGAAGCCGTCCTCGTAGTGCTCGGCCGACAGGCTGCCGAACAGCAGCGGCACGGCGGTCATGTACTGCAGGCAGTGATCGCGATCGGCCGGATTGGCCAGCGGCCCGGCCTTGGAGATGATGCGGATCGCCGATTCCTGGGTGCTGATGACGATCCTGGCGATGTCGCCCAGACGATTCCTGACCTGTGGATGCAGTATCACCGCCGCCTCGCAGGCGGTCTGCGCGTGGAACTCGGCGGGGAAGCTGATCTTGAACAGCACGTTCTCCATCACATAGCTGGCGAAGCCCTGGGAGAAGCGAAAGCGGCGCTGGTCCGCCGGCTTGCTCACCAGGTCGCGGTTGCTGTGGCTGAACGACACGTCGTAGAAGCCCCACTGCGGCGCGCTGAGCGCGCCCGGAATGCCCATCTCGCCGCGCCGGGCGATGTCGGCCAGGCGCACCCCGCGACTGCCGGCGTCGCCGGCCGCCCAGGATTTGCGCGAACCGGCATTCGGCGCGTGGCGGTAGGTGCGCAGCGCCTGGCCGTCGACCAAGGCATGGGATATGGCCGAGAGCAGCTGTTCGCGGCTCGCGCCCAGCAGCTTGGCGCTGACTGCGGTGGAGGCCAGCTTGACCAGGATCACATGGTCCAGGCCGACGCGATTGAAGGCGTTCTCCAGGGCGACTACCCCCTGAATCTCGTGGGCCATGACCATGGCCTCGAGCACCGCGCGCATGCTCAGCGGCGCCTCGCCACCGGCCACGCGCCGTTGTGACAGGTGATCGGCCAGCGCCAGGATGGCGCCGAGGTTGTCGGAGGGGTGACCCCATTCGGCCGCCAGCCAGGTGTCGTTGTAGTCCAGCCAGCGCACCAGGCAGCCGATGTCCCAGGCCGCCTTGACCGGGTCGAGGACCAAGCGGGTGCCCGGCACCCGCGCCCCCTGCGGCACCACCGTACCCTCGACGAGCGGCCCGAGCAGCTTGCAGCACTCGGGAAAACGCAGGGCCAACAGCGCGCAGCCGAGGCTGTCCATCAGGCAATGGCGGGCGGTGCTCAGGGCCAGCACCGAGTCGACCCGGTAGGTGAGCACATAGTCGGCGATATCCTGGATCACCTGGTCATAATCGGGACGCTTGTTCTGCTCGACGTTGCCGCTCATTGCACGCTCCGTTCGCCGGGTACCCGGCGCTGTGGCCGCTTGACGCGGGCCAGCCAGCCCGCAGAAACGACAAAGCCCGCTTGCGCGGGCTTTGCCTGAGTCTAGACCAGACTAGAAGGCATCCCCAGGCACACGCACCCAGCCCTCCATCAGTACCCGGGCGCTGCGACTCATGATCGCCTTGGTCACCGACCATTCGCCCGCGACCTGGGCGGCCTCGGCGCCGACCCGCAGGGTGCCCGAGGGGTGGCCGAAACGCACCGCGCTGCGCGCACCGCCGCCCGCCGCGAGGTTCACCAGGGTGCCCGGAATCGCCGCGGCGGTGCCGATGGCCACCGCGCAGGTACCCATCATGGCGTGGTGCAGCTTGCCCATGGACAGCGCGCGCACCAGCAGGTCGACCTCGCTCGCCGACACTGTCTTGCCGCTGGACGCCCGATAGTCCTTGGGCGTCGTCACGAAGGCGATCTTCGGCGTGTGCTGGCGAGTGGCAGCCTCTTCCGGCGTATTGATCAGGCCCATGCGCAACGCACCAGCGATGCGGATGGCCTCGAAGCGCGCCAGCGCCTCGGGGTTGCCATTGATGTCCTCGCGCAGTTCGGTGCCCTGGCAACCGATATCCTCGGCATTGACGAACACGGTCGGAATGCCGGCAGTGATCATGGTGGCCTTGAGCGTGCCGCCCTCTACAACATCAGCGGGAACCTCGAGATCGTCGACCAGATTGCCGGTCGGGAACATCGAGCCGCCCTCCTCGCCGTCGTCGGACGGATCGAGAAACTCCAGCACGATCTCGGCCGCCGGGAAGGTCACCCCGTCGAGTTCGAAACCGCCGGTCTCCTGCACCTGGCCATTGCTCACCGGCACATGGGCGATGATGGTTTTCTGGATATTGGCCTGCCAGATACGCACCACGCAGGTGCCGTTATCGGGGATGCGGGCCGGATCGACCAGGCCGGCATGCAGGGCGAAAGCGCCGGCGGCGGTCGACAGGTTGCCGCAGTTGCCGCTCCAGTCGACGAACGCCTTGTCGATGGAAACCTGGCCGTAGAGGTAGTCGACGTCGTGGTCGGGCTGACTGCTTTTCGACAGGATCACGCATTTGCTGGTGCTGGACGTGGCGCCGCCCATGCCGTCGATATGCGCGGAATAGGGATCGGGGCTGCCGATCACGCGCATGAACAGCTTGTCACGGGCCGCGCCCGGCACCTGGCAGCGCTCGGGCAGGTCCTGCAGGCGGAAGAACACGCCCTTGCTGGTGCCACCACGCATATAGGTGGCGGGAATCTTGATCTGCGGTTGGTAAGCCATGGTTTCGTCCTGGCCGAGTAATAAGAAGTCGCAAGGCGGTTGGCGCTTTTTCATCCACCACGCAAGCCTCGCCATGGTGGATCGGTAAAGCGTGATCCACCCTACGAAGACCGGGGCGTTGCCGCCCCGGATGTTCGCTCAGCCCTTGTTCGACTCGAGGAAGTCCTGGGCGAAGCGCTGCAGCACACCGCCGGCCTCGTAGATCAGCACCTCTTCGTTGCTGTCCAGACGGCAGGTCATCGGCACTTCGACGCGTTCGCCGTTACGGCGAGTGATGACCAGGGTCAGGTCCGCCCGCGGCTTGCGCTCGCCGACCACGTCATAGGTCTCGCTGCCATCGATGCCGAGGGTCAGGCGGGTGGTGCCCGGCTTGAACTCCAACGGCAGTACGCCCATGCCGATCAGGTTGGTGCGGTGGATGCGCTCGAAGCCTTCGGCCGCGATCACCTCGACACCGGCCAGACGCACGCCCTTGGCCGCCCAGTCGCGGGACGAGCCCTGACCGTAGTCGGCCCCGGCGACGATGATCAGGTTCTGCTTGCGCTGCATGTAGGTCTCGATGGCTTCCCACATGCGCATGACCTTGCCTTCCGGCTCCACCCGGGCCAGCGAACCTTTCTTCACCTGACCGTCGACCACGGCCATCTCGTTGACCAGTTGCGGGTTGGCGAAAGTGGCGCGCTGCGCGGTCAGGTGGTCGCCGCGGTGGGTGGCGTAGGAGTTGAAGTCCTCTTCCGGCAGGCCCATCTTGGCCAGGTACTCGCCGGCGGCGCTGTCCCGCAGGATGGCGTTGGACGGCGACAGGTGGTCGGTGGTGATGTTGTCCGGCAGCACCGCCAGCGGGCGCATGCCCTTGAGCGTGCGTTCGCCGGCCAGCGCGCCCTCCCAGTACGGCGGGCGACGGATATAGGTGCTCATCGGGCGCCAGTCGTACAGCGGGCTCTCGGCTTCCTGCACAGCGCCCAGGTCGAACATCGGGATGTAGACCTGGCGGAACTGCTCCGGCTTGACGCTGGAGGCGACGATGGCGTCGATTTCCTCGTCGCTCGGCCACAGGTCCTTCAGCGTCACCGGGTTGCCGCTCTGGTCATGCCCCAGCACGTCCTGCTCGATATCGAAACGCACGGTTCCGGCGATGGCGTAGGCCACCACCAGCGGCGGCGAGGCCAGGAACGCCTGCTTGGCGTAGGGGTGGATACGCCCGTCGAAGTTACGGTTACCGCTCAATACGGCGGTGGCATACAGGTCGCGGTCGATGATTTCCTGCTGGATCGCCGGATCCAGCGCGCCGGACATGCCGTTACAGGTGGTGCAGGCGTAGGCGACGATGCCGAAGCCGAGCTGTTCCAGCTCCGACAGCAGGCCCGCCTCCTCCAGATACAACTTGGCGACCCTGGAGCCAGGTGCGAAGGAGGTTTTCACCCAGGGCTTGCGCAGCAGGCCCAGGGCGTTGGCCTTCTTCGCCAGCAAGCCGGCCGCCACCACGTTGCGCGGGTTGGAGGTGTTGGTGCAGCTGGTGATGGCGGCGATGATCACCGCGCCATCCGGCAGCAGGCCTTCGGCCTCCTCGGCCTTGGCGGCCGCCAGCTTGGCTTCGTCGGCAATGCCGCGCTCGTGCAGCGCCGAGGTCGGCAGACGCTTGTGCGGGTTGGACGGGCCGGCCATGTTGCGCACCACGGTGGACAGGTCGAAGCTCAGCACCCGTTCGTATTCGGCAGTGACCAGCGCATCGGCCCACAGGCCGGTGGTCTTGGCGTAGTTCTCCACCAGCGCCACCTGCTCCGGCTCGCGCCCGGTGAGCTTGAGGTAGTCGATGGTCTGCTGGTCGATGTAGAACATCGCCGCAGTGGCGCCGTACTCCGGGCACATGTTGGAAATGGTCGCGCGGTCGCCGATGGACAGGCTGTCCGCCCCCTCGCCGAAGAACTCGACCCAGGCGCCCACCACGCGCTCCTTGCGCAGGAACTCCGTCAGGGCCAGGACGATGTCGGTGGCGGTGATGCCCGGCTGGCGCTTGCCGGTCAGCTGGACGCCAACGATGTCGGGCAGGCGCATCATCGAGGCACGGCCAAGCATCACGGTTTCCGCTTCCAGGCCGCCAACGCCGACTGCGATCACGCCCAAGGCATCGACGTGGGGGGTGTGGCTGTCGGTGCCGACGCAGGTGTCCGGGAAGGCCACGCCGCCGCGCGCCTGGATCACCGGGCTCATCTTCTCCAGATTGATCTGGTGCATGATGCCGTTGCCGGCCGGAATCACATCGACGTTCTTGAACGCGGTCTTGGTCCACTCGATGAAGTGGAAGCGGTCCTCGTTGCGCCGGTCTTCGATCGCCCGGTTCTTCTCGAAGGCCTCCGGATCGAAGCCGGCATGCTCGACGGCCAGGGAGTGGTCGACGATCAGCTGGGTCGGCACCACCGGGTTGACCTTGGCCGGGTCCCCGCCCTGCTCGGCAATGGCGTCACGCAAACCGGCCAGGTCGACCAGCGCAGTCTGGCCGAGGATATCGTGGCAGACCACCCGCGCCGGGTACCAGGGAAAGTCCAGGTCGCGCTTGCGCTCGATCAGCTGCTTGAGCGAATCGGTCAGCGTGGCCGGATCGCAACGGCGCACCAACTGCTCGGCCAGCACGCGGGAGGTATACGGCAGCTTGGCGTAAGCGCCAGGCGCGATGGCGTCGATCGCCTCGCGGGTATCGAAATAGTCCAGCGCAGTACCGGCCAGATGCTTGCGGTATTGAGTGTTCATCACTGGCGATCCTTGAGCGGCACGAACTTGAGGTCTTCGGGGCCGACGTAGTTGGCGCTCGGGCGGATGATCTTGCCGTCGATGCGCTGCTCGATCACATGGCTGGACCAGCCGGCGGTGCGGGCGATGACGAACAGCGGGGTGAACATGGCGGTGGGCACGCCCATCATGTGGTAGCTGACCGCGCTGAACCAGTCGAGATTGGGGAACATCTTCTTGATCTCCCACATCACGCTTTCCAGGCGCTCGGCGATGTCGAACATCTTGCTGCTGCCCTGCTCGGCGGAAAGCTCGCGAGCCACTTCCTTGATCACCTTATTGCGCGGATCGGCGACCGTGTAGACCGGATGGCCGAAGCCGATCACCACTTCCTTCTTCTCGACCCGGGCACGGATGTCGGCCTCGGCCTCGTCCGGGTTGTCGTAGCGCTTCTGGATCTCGAAGGCCACCTCGTTGGCGCCACCGTGCTTGGGTCCGCGCAACGCGCCGATACCGGCGGCGATGGCCGAGTACATGTCCGAACCGGTGCCGGCCACCACCCGCGAGGCGAAGGTGGAGGCGTTGAACTCGTGCTCGGCGTAGAGGATCAGGCTGGTGTGCATGGCGCGCACCCAGCTGTCCGCGGGTTTTTCGCCATGCAACAGGTGGAGGAAGTGGCCGCCGATGGAGTCATCGTCGGTGTCCACCTCGATGCGCTTGCCGTTGTGGCTGAAGTGGTACCAGTACAGCAGCATCGAGCCCAGGGAGGCCATCAGCTTGTCGGCGATATCGCGGGCGCCTGGATGGTTGTGATCGTCCTTCTCCGGCGACAGGCAGCCCAATACGGAGACACCGGTGCGCATCACGTCCATCGGGTGGGCGCTCGGCGGCAGCTGCTCCAGGGCCGTCTTGAGGGCCGCGGGCAGGCCGCGCAGGGCCTTGAGCTTGGCCTTGTAGGCGGTCAGCTCGGCGACGTTGGGCAGCTTGCCATGCACCAGCAGGTGGGCGATTTCCTCGAACTCGCAGGTGGTGGCGACATCGAGGATGTCATAGCCACGGTAGTGCAGGTCGTTACCGCTGCGCCCGACGGTGCACAGCGCGGTGTTGCCGGCGGCAGTGCCGGAGAGGGCGACGGATTTCTTCGGTTTGAAGCCCGGGGTGGTTTCGGTGGCACTCATGCTTATCTCCTCGAATCCTTGTTGTTCTTGCCTGGCACTATCACTTCTTGGCGGCGAACAGCGCGTCGAGCTTCTGCTCGAAGGCGTGGTAGCCAATGCGCTCGTACAGTTCGGCGCGGGTCTGCATCAGCTCGATCACGTTCTTCTGGTGGCCTTCCTGGCGAATGGCCGTATAGACGCTTTCTGCGGCCTTGTTGGCGGCGCGGAAGGCCGACAGCGGGTAGAGCTGGATGGCCACACCGACCGAGGCCAGCTCGTCGCGGGTAAACAGCGGAGTCGCGCCGAATTCGGTGATATTCGCCAGCACCGGCACGTTCAGCGCATCGACAAAGCGCTTGTAGGTCGGCAGGTCATAGGCGGCCTCGGCGAAGATGCCGTCGGCACCGGCCTCGACGTAGCGCTGGCAGCGCTCGATGGCGGCGTCTACGCCTTCAGCCTGAATGGCATCGGTACGGGCGATCAGGAAGAAGTCCGGGTCGCTCTTGGCATCGGCGGCGGCGCGCACACGGTCGACCATCTCTTCGCAGGAGACGATTTCCTTGCCCGGACGGTGGCCGCAGCGCTTGGCGCCGACCTGATCCTCGATATGGGCGGCGGCGGCGCCGGCCTTGATCAGGTTCTTGATGGTGCGCTCGATATTGAAGGCGCTGGGGCCGAAGCCGGTGTCGATGTCCACCAGCAGCGGCAGGTCGCAGACATCGGTGATGCGGCGCACGTCGGTCAACACGTCATCCAGGGTGTTGATGCCCAGATCAGGCAGCCCCAGCGAGCCGGCCGCGACCCCGCCGCCGGACAGGTAGAGGGCCTTGAAGCCGGCACGCTGGGCCAGCAGCGCGTGGTTGGCGTTGATGGCGCCGATCACCTGCAGCGGCGACTCGATGGCGAGAGCCTGGCGAAAACGCTGGCCTGGGGAAAGCTGACTCATGACTCACCTCTGGGTTTGGCTGTCTTGGATTGTGCGCCCTGCCCCGACTGGGCTTTGTAATGACGCTCGATATTGCGTTTGGAAGCGCCGATATGGCGGCGCATCAGCAGCTCGGCCAACTCGCCGTCACGCTCGGCGATGGCATCGAGAATTCGGTGATGCTCGGCAAAGGCCTGGCGCGGTCGACTGGGCGTCGCGGAAAACTGCAGGCGATACATGCGCACCAGCTGGTACAGCTCGCCGCAGAGCATCTGGCTCAGGGTCTTGTTGCCGCTGCCCTGGATGATCCGGTAGTGGAAGTCGAAGTCGCCTTCCTGCTGGTAGTAGCCGACGCCGGCCTTGAACGCGGCGTCCTGCTCATGCAGGTCGAGCACTCGGCGCAACTCGTCGATCTCCACCTGGGTCATGCGCTCGGCCGCCAGGCGACAGGCCATGCCCTCCAGCGACTCGCGGATCTCGTACAGCTCGATCAGCTCGTCATGGGACAGCGACACCACCCGCGCCCCGACATGGGGAACCCGCACCAGCAGCCGCTGCCCCTCCAGGCGATGGATCGCTTCGCGCAGCGGCCCGCGACTGATGCCGTAGGTACGCGCCAGCTCCGGCTCGGAGATCTTGCTGCCCGGGGCGATCTCGCCCTTGACGATGGCGGCCTGAATGCGCCGAAACACATGCTCGGAGAGCGTCTCCGAGTCCTCTTGCGCGCCGCCGGGCGCCTCAGTGACATCCAGCATATTGTCGACACCGATCCACTTGAATGCACTGAAACTACGAAAAACCCCCATTATTGTCAAATAAAACAACAACACTGTCGACAATTCATAAAGCAAGAGCAAACTACCAGCCTCTGCGGAAATCACCTGCGCAATTGCTCATAAGCGCCTGTTACTGCTGAAAACGGCCGTGCTAGAATGCCGCCGTTTTTAGCCCGGCCGGACAGGCACGTCATGCCTGCTAAACTCCAAGCCAGACGCACGGGGCCATCGCGCCACGCCCGCCGGTCTTCCCGCTCAGCTGTGTGCCATATTCAATAGGACTTATGAGATTCGAGCCCTCTGCCCTGCTTTGTTGCCTGCTCCTTTCGCCAGGCCTGGGGTTCGCCGCGGAGAAGACCGTTTACGGCCTCAATGAGTACGCCAGGCTTTACGATCTCGATCTGGAGGTTGCCGCGAAACTGGATACTGGAGCCAAGACCGCTTCCCTGAGCGCGCGCGAGATCAAGCGCTTCAAACGCGACGATGAAACCTGGGTCCGCTTCTACCTGGCCATCGACGAGGCCCACGAGCACCCTATCGAGCGGCCCCTGGCGCGGATCAGCAAGATCAAACGCCGCGCCGGGGACTATGACCCCGAAGAAGAAAAAACCTACACCGCACGTCCCGTTATCGAGATGACCCTGTGCATGGGCCAAGCCCTGCGCACCATCGAAGTGAACTTGACCGACCGCAGCGCCTTCCAATACCCGTTATTGATTGGTTCCGAAGCCCTCAAACGCTTCAGCGCGCTGGTCGACCCAAGCCTTAAATACGCAGCAGGCAAACCTGGCTGCACCACCGACGCAAACCCTGGCGAGTAACTCCCATGCGCTCTCTTACCCTGCATCTGAAAGTCCTGATCACGCTCCTGGTGAGCCTGGGCGTTCTGATTACGGCTTACCAGATCTTCATTCTCGGCATCCCGGTGACCGAGGACGAAACGGACGATCTGTGGAACATCGATGCCAAGGTCGAGTTTCAGGCCAACCCGCGCGAGCCGGTCAAGCTGCAAATGTTCGTGCCGCCGCTCAACCAGGACTACGTCAGCCTCAACGAGAGCTTCATCTCCAACAACTATGGGGTGAGCATCAGCCGCGCCGAGGGCAATCGCCGAGTGACCTGGTCAGCACGGCGCGCCAACGGCAAGCAGACCCTGTATTACCGCCTGGTGCTGACCAAGCGCTACAGCGGCGAGCAGGCCAAGGCCAAGGGTCCGATCTTCCGCGACAGCCTCCCGGTCGAAGGCCCCGAGAAGATCGCCGCCGAGGCGCTGCTGGCACCGATTCGCCAGCACTCGGCGGACGTCGAGACCTTCATCAGCGAAACCATCAAGCGGATCAACGACAGCGGCGACGACAACGTCAAGTTGCTGCTGGGCGGCGATGCCTCCAGCGCCAACAAGGCCAATGCCATCGACCTGCTGCTGTCGATCGCCCACGTGCCGATGGAGCGCGTGCACACCATTCGCCTGAACGCCGAGGCCCCGCAGAGCCCGGAACTCTGGCTGCGCAGCTTCAATGGCGAGAAGTGGCTGTATTTCAGCCCGGAAACCGGCGAGCAGGGCCTGCCGGCCGATCGCCTGATCTGGTGGACCGGCGATGACGAGCTGATCACGCTCGAAGGCGGCAAGAAGGCCCAGGTCAGCTTCAGCCTGAACAAGAGCGAGATGAACGCCATTCGCCTGGCCAAGCTGACCGACGAAAGCACCGACGCCGACTTCCTCGGCTATTCGCTGTACGGCCTGCCCCTGTCGACTCAGCAGACCTTCCAGATCATGGTAGTGATCCCGATCGGCGTGCTGCTGATCCTGATCCTGCGCAACCTCGGCGGCCTGCAGACCCTGGGCACCTTCACCCCGGTGCTGATCGCCCTGGCCTTCCGCGAAACCCAGCTGGGCTTCGGCATCGTCCTGTTCACCATCATCACCACCCTGGGCCTGTCGCTGCGCTCCTACCTGGAGCACCTCAAGCTGCAAATGCTGCCGCGCCTGTCGGTGGTGCTGACCTTCGTGGTGGTGCTGATTGCCGCGATCAGCCTGCTCAGTCACAAACTGGGCCTGGAGCGCGGCCTGTCGGTGGCGCTGTTCCCGATGGTGATTCTGACCATGACCATCGAGCGCCTGTCGATCACCTGGGAAGAGCGCGGCGGCGGCCATGCCTTCAAGGTCGCCATCGGCACCCTGGTGGCCGCCACCCTGTCCCATTTGCTGATGAGCATCCCGGAGCTGGTCTACTTCGTCTTCACCTTCCCGGCGGTGCTGATGATCCTAGTCGGGTTCATGCTGGCGATGGGTCGCTACCGCGGCTACCGCCTGACCGAACTGTTTCGCTTCAAAGCCTTCCTGAAGGATTGAGCCATGCTAGGTCTCTGGAAAACCTGGAAGGCCCTCGAAGCCAAAGGCATCATGGGCATCAACCGACGCAATGCGGACTACGTGCTGAAGTACAACAAACGGCACCTCTACCCCATCGTCGATGACAAGATCATCACCAAGGAACGCGCCATCGAGGCCGGCATCCACGTGCCGCAGATGTATGGGGTGATTTCCACGGAGAAGGAGATCGACAAGCTCCCCGAGATCATCGGCGGACGCAGCGATTTCGTGGTCAAGCCGGCCCAGGGGGCCGGCGGCGACGGCATTCTGGTGGTCGCCGACCGCTTCGAGGAGCGCTACAAGACGGTCTCCGGACGGATCATCAGCCACGAGGAAATCGAGCACCAGATCTCCAACATCCTCACCGGCCTCTATTCGCTCGGCGGCCATCGCGACCGCGCGCTGATCGAATACCGGGTGATTCCCGATCAGATCTTCAAGAGCATCAGCTACGAAGGCGTGCCGGACATCCGCATCATCGTGCTGATGGGCTATCCGGTGATGGCCATGCTGCGTCTGCCGACCCGCCAGTCCAATGGCAAGGCCAACCTGCACCAGGGCGCCATCGGCGTCGGTGTGGACCTGGCCACGGGCGTCACCCTGCGCGGCACCTGGCTGAACAACAAGATCAGCAAGCACCCGGACACCACCAACGCGGTGGACGGCGTGCAACTGCCGAACTGGAACGGCTTCATGAAGCTGGCGGCCGGCTGCTACGAACTCTGCGGCCTGGGCTACATCGGCGTGGACATGGTCCTGGACCAGGAGAAAGGCCCGCTGATTCTGGAGCTCAACGCCCGCCCCGGCCTGAATATCCAGATCGCCAACGACTGCGGCCTCACCCACCGCGCACACGCGGTCGAGGATCGCCTGGTCGAGCTCAAGGCCAAGGGCATCCAGGAGAGCCCCGAGGAACGCATGCGTTTCTCCCAGAAGCTGTTCGGCCACGCGCCGATCGCCGAGATCTGACGGCACGCGTAGAACCAGCCCGGCCGATGCCGGGCTTTTTTCTGCCTGCTCGGCATCCCTATGTTGCCTCGCCCAGCAGCCCGCTGCTCCTGCCCCTGAGCACTGCCTGGGTGCGACTGCGTACCCCCAGCTTGGCGAACAGCTTGTGCAGGTGCCACTTTATCGTGGCTTCGGACAGGTGCAATGCCCGGGCGATCTCACGATTGGCCAGGCCGGCGCCGACCAGGCGCAAGATGTCCAGCTCCCTGGGGCTCACCTCCGGATGGTCATCCAGCGCCTGGGGATCGATGGCCAGTCGACGGCACTGCTCGCGCAGCTGTCGATCCAGCTCCTGCCAGCTCCCCGCACCGCCCACCTGGCTCGCCGACCAGGCATCCCAGAGCGGCAACAACCACAGGGCATCGTCCAGGAACAGACGCCGATAACCCCTGTGCCAGGCATCTTGCAGGGTCGCCTGGAACAACGGAAAGGCCCTCTCGGCGCCATTCGTGCGCCAGCACGCCACGGCCAGCAGCAACGACAGGCGCAAGCGTCGTTCGTGCTGGTGCTCGGCCGTCTGCTCAGCCAGGCAGGCCTCCAGCAGCGCCAGCGCACGCGGCGCCCGACGCTCGGCCAATGCCAGTCGCGCCTGGCACAGCACCAGCGCCACGGCAGCATCGCCGTGGCGCCTCAGCGGCAACTCCGCCAGCTGTCGCTGCAACTGCAGGCAGATCCGCTCGGCCTCATGGGGGCGGCGCAACCACAGGAGAAACTGCACCCGACAACCCATGGCCTGCGCGTAGACCCGCTCGTAGCCCGGCCCCTGCAGCCCCGCCAGCCATTCTTCGAGCTGTTCCAGGGCCGGCTCGCACTCGCCGGCGTAGAAGCGCGCGCGCACCATCACCAACTGGCCGCGACTGGCCAGTTCGACCGGCGTGGCGAGATCGCGGCGACTGGTGGCCAAGGGCAGTTCGGCGAGGATCGCGGCGTGCCGGTCCTGCTCATACAGCAGGTCGGCATAGGCCAGGGCCAGCACACCCCCCACTCGGCTGCGCCTGCCGAAGGCCCGCTCGACCCGGGCGCGGGCGACTTCCGCCAGGGTGCGTCCGCGCTCGAGTCGCCCCTGCTCCTTGCACAGCAGCGCCTCGATCAGCCTGAGCACCACACGCAAGTACTCGCTAGGGGCGCGCCGCAGGCTCTCGCGCGCCAGGCCGAGCGACCGCGATGCCTCGCCGTAATCGCCAAGCAGGGCGTGAGCGGTCGCCTGCACGCACGCAAGGCTGGCGCGAATCTCCGGCTGATCGAGCGGCACCCGGCCGAGCCAGTGCCGACTGATGGCGAGGCAGTCCTGCAGCCGGTCCTGATAGAGCTGGACCAGGGCCTTGATCAACTGAGCCACGGCGAGCAGCTCGTGGGGCCTGTCGTGCAGCGCCTGCCCCTGCTGCAGCAGGCGCGCGCTGATGTCCTCGATCAGCGCCTCGGCATCGAGGTATTTCTGCTCGAAGGCCAGCTGCCAGGCGTAGAAGATCTGGAACACCGGGTACTCGCGAATCACCTGCGCCGGCAACGCCGCCACGCTGGAGAGAATGCCGTAGAGCTGGTTGTCGGCGAGCAGGCGCGCACCCTGACGCGCCAGCAATCCGGCGGCGAAGGCATACTCACCGGCGGCCAGGGCATAGTTGACCGCCCTGTCGAGCAGGCTCCGCTGCTCGCACCAGCGCGCGGCCGCCAGCTGCAACCGTCGCCCATCGCCGCGTCTGAGCAGGCGCCCGCGCAGGCATTCGGCGAACAGCGGATGGTAGCTGAACCACTCGCCCTGCTCGTCCAGGGCGGTGATGAACAGTTGCTCGTTGTGCAGACGCTGGAGGATTGCCCCGGCATCTTCCCGGCCGGTGAGCGCATTGCACAGTTCGGCACTGAACTGCTCGAGCACCGACGTCTGCTCGAGAAAAAGCCGCAGCTCCGGCGCCAGCCGAGCCAGTACATCCTCGTTAAGGTAGTCGGCGATATGACGCTCGCTACCGGAGAACTCCGCGATAAATGCAGCGGGATCAGGGTGCCGAGCCAGGGACAGGACGATCAACTGAAGCGCGCCAATCCAGCCCTCGCTCCGCCGGTGCAGCCGCTCGACCTGCTCACTGCTCAGGCGCAGTTGCTGGATGTCGCAGAGATAGGTCGCGGTTTCCTCGGCGCTCAGGCGCAAATCCTCGGCGCGCAGCCAGACTGTATTGGCGCCGCGTAAAAGCCCGCCTTCGTCTGAGCGCGGCCCGGAACGCGTGCCGGCGATCAGCCGGACATGCGCCGGCAGCCCCTCGATCAGGCCCCGCTTCAGGGGGCCGAGAGAGGGATGGCGGATACTGTGGAAGTCATCGAGGATCAGGTACAACTCGCCCTCGACCTGCCTGAGCTCGCTCAGGAAGGCATCGAGCAGGGCCTGGCCGGGCCCGCCCGCAACACCCTGCTCCCCGTCCAGGATGGCACCGCCGAAACCCGGCAACTGTGTGTCGATGGCCGCCACCAGATAGTGCAGCAGGCGCAGCGGCTCGCTGTCCGCCTCGTCGCAGGACAGCCAGGCCACCCGCGCCCCGGACGCCTGCAGGGCCTGGCGCAACTGGCCGAGCAAGGTGCTCTTACCGTAGCCCGCTGGCGCACAGAGGATGACCAGGCGCCGCTCACGGGCCTCGATCAGCCGCTGGAACAACGCCCTGCGTATCAGCTGCGGACGAGCGCCAACCACGACGGGCGCCAGCTTGGTACGCAGCAGCGGCAGGGAGGGCGGCAGCGACAAGCCCTCGAGGCTCATGGCGCGACCAGCCCCAGTTCCTGGGCGCGGCGGATCGCCTGGGTCCGATTGCGCACCCCGAGCTTCGCGTAGATGTTGTGCAGGTGCCATTTGACGGTGCCCAGGGCCAACGCCAGGCGCTGGCCGATGGAGTCGTTGGCCAGTCCCTGTGCCGCCAGCTGGATCACTTCGGCCTCGCGCTCGGTCAAGCCTTCGGCCAGGGGCACCTCGGCCTGCAGGGCTTCCTGCCCCGGCCAGATCGCCAGAATCGAGCGAATGAACGCCTGCAGGGCCGGATAGCGCTCGCCCGCCTCGAGCTGCGACAAGAGCCGGCGCACCGGAGCCCCCTCCTCGATGAACAGGCTGCGCAGTGCATCGTGTTCCGCGCGCGACAGACACTGCACCAGCAGGCTCTGCGCGCGCTCCTGATAGCCCAGGTGCTGGTGGCTGAGCGCCGCCAGAAGGTCCAGGCGCAAGCGCTGTAGCCCATGCCAGTCGTCCTGCAGCAGTCCGCGCAGCTGGGCAATTTCGTGCAGCGCCTCGCTATGATGATCGCGCGCCTGCAGCAGGCGGATGCGCGTCAGCCCCCGAACCCAGAGCACTGGATTGCAGGCCAGGTGCCGGTAGTGCCCGGCCAATCCAGGCCAGTCGACGTCCTTCAGGCGCTGCTCGGCGCCCGTGAGCCGCTCGGCGCCCGGCTCCTGGAGCAGCTGCGTCACCTCGTCGCCGAGCGCCTGGGCCTGGAAGCGCCATGCGCGGTTGCCGGCGGCCAGATGCTGCATGCGCAGCAGGGTGGCCCGGGCTTCTTGCGGCTTGGCTTGGGCACGCTGGACCTGAGCCAGGCACAGCATGCCCTGGGCATACAGGTCGACCGGGTTGATCACATCGACCGTGGCCAAGGCCCAGCGCAGGCGCTCCTCGACACCCTCGAGGCGGCCCTGATGGTAGTCGATCAACGCCCCGCTGATGGTCGGCAACGCCAGGGCGCGGGCATTCGTGGCGAAGCATGGCGCGGTGCGTGCGCGTAGTTGCGCGAACAGCTGCCCGGCCCGCTTGATCTGCCCCTGCTGCAGGCACAGCAACACCTCCACATTGGCCAACTGCATGCCCAGGTAGTGCCCCTCGAGAAAGTGATTGCGCTGCTGCGCCAGCGCCAGCAGGCGTCGCGCCGACTCGCCCTCCCCGAGCATCACGTTGGCCAGGGCACCGACGATCAGCATCGCCATCTCGAGAAACGCGGTGTGCCCCCCCAGTTGCAGCTCGACCCGGCGCGTGAGGGCGACGCAGCCGGGCAGATCGTCCTTCTGCAGGGCGATCAGCGCCTTGATCGTCAGGATCGCCAGCACGCGGTCCTCGAGGTCGGCCGCCGCCTCGGCCATACGCCAACGGTGCAACTGCTCGTCGAGCATACGGTTGGCCTCGGCCAGGCCCAGCTCCGCCGCGCGGCTCCAGACGTCGGCCAGCACCAGCATCGGATAGTCCTGGGCGATCTCGTCCGGCACACGCTGGCGCCACTTGTAGATCAAGTGCAGTTGACCGCGATTGATCAGCTCCAGCCCACCGCCGTCGACCAGGGCGGCGAGCATCCGTGGGTCTTCGGCCAGGCAGGCGTGCTCGATCGCCAGATTCTGCATGCGGTGCGTGGCAAACCACAGGCTGGCCTTGAAATGCAGCTGTTTGAATCGCTCGGGGTCGCGCCCCTGCAGGCGCCGGCGCAGGAACTCGGCGAACAGGTTATGGAAGCGGTACCAGTGCCGCTGGCGATCGAGCGGCAGCAGGAACAGCTGCATGGTTTCCAACGCCTCCAGCATTTGCTGGCCATCCTGCCGGCCGGCCAGGGTATTGGCCAGGTCGCCACACAGCTGCTGGGCGATCCCTAGGGCCTCCAGCAGCTGCTGATTATCGGCCGGCAACTGCTCGAACACAGTGCACAGCAGGTAATCGCCAACGGTCGCTGGACTCGCTCCCAGGTCGTCCAGCTGTTGCCAGGCCTGGGGCTGCTGACGCAACCACAGGCTGGCTAGGTGCACGCCCACCAGCCAGCCTTCGGTGTGGCGGTACAGCGCCGCCAATGCCGGGGCTTCCAGCTGCAGGCCATGGCGCGCCAGATAGTCGCCGGTCTCGGCCTGGCTCAAGCGCAAATCGCCCTCGCCGATCTCCAGCAGCAGCCCCTTGGCGCGCAGGGTGGCCAGTTTCAGCGCCGGTTGCGAGCGGCTGGCCAGGGCCAGGACGAAGCCCGCAGGCGCATAACGGATCAATCGCTCCAGCGCCGCCAGCAGCTCGGTATTCTGAATCAGGTGCAGGTCGTCGAGGACCAGCAGCAGCGGCGCCTGCACCTGCGCCAGGTCCGCCAGCAGCGTCTCCGTCACCGCGGCGACGGGCACCCCCATGGTGTTCTGCAGGTAGCCACGGGCTGCCAGGCCGAGGCCCGGGACCAGGCTTTCAAGCGCCTCGATCAAGTGCAGGAAGAAGCGCGCCGGCTCGTCGTCATCGGCATCCAGTGACAACCAGGCCACCGCGTAGCCGGCAGACGCCTTCTGCTGCGCCAGGGCGCTGAGGGCCCAGGTCTTGCCGAAACCGGCCGGCGCGGAGAACAGCAGCACGCGCGCATGGGGCTGGGTCGACAGCGCCGCCTCGATCCGCGGCTTGGGCAGCGCTTCGATGGCCGCCTCGGGCGGGCCGAGCTTCCAGTGCAGCAGGCTCCCGGCGGCAGGACCCAACGTCTCATCCATGGCCTCGATCCCCTGACTGGATATGAACTGGCACCATCGTGCAGCATTATTTTCCGGCCGGTCATACTAATCAGCCGCCGCCCGCCGAGCAAACCTACGCGCAAACCCTAGGATGAATGGTGACGGCGTTCTACAATCGGCGTCCGCGCTCGTCCGAATACCTCGAATGTCTACTTGTCTCGTTCACCCTCTGCCCTATCGCGCCGACCCTGCCGAGTTTTTCGCTGCCGTACGCCAGGCCCCGGGAGCGGTCCTGCTGGACGCCGGGCGCCCGGCGGCGCAGCGCGGACGCTACGACCTGATCAGCGCCTGGCCCATGGCGGAGTTCACTCCCGCGCCCGACGAAGCAGGCGAGGCTTTTCTGCAGCGCCTGCGCGAGGGGCTGAGTGCCCTCGGCCCGGCAGAGCCGCCCGGCGACCGCCCCCTGCCGTTCGCCGGCGGACTGATCGGCTACCTGGGCTACGACTTCGGCCGGCGCCTTGAAAAGCTGCCGGCGCAGGCGGTCGACGACCTCGGACTAGCCGATGCGCGCTTCGGCCTATATGCCTGGGCGCTGATCAGCGATCACCAGTTGGGGACCAGTCAGCTGCTGTTTCATCCGCGCCTGGCGAGCGATGAGCGCGAGCGACTGATTGCCCTGTTCGAAAAGGTTGCCGCCGAACCCTCCCCTTCCTTCAGGCTGCTCGGCGCCTTCCGCGCCGATCTCGACGAAGCTGGGTATCGCCAGGCCATCGAGCGCATCCAGGCCTATATCCAGGCCGGCGACTGCTACCAGGTAAACTTCGCCCAGCGTTTCCGCAGCCATTACCAGGGCGACCCCTGGGCTGCCTACCAGGCTCTGCGCAGCGCCTGCCCGACGCCCTTCGCCGGCTACCAGAGCCTGCCGGACGGGGCGATCATCAGCCTGTCGCCGGAACGCTTCATGCGGGTCAGCCAGGGCCTGGTCGAGACCCGCCCCATCAAGGGCACGCGGCCGCGCGAGGCGGACCCACAGCAGGACGCCGCCCAGGCCCACGCGCTGATGACCAGCCTGAAGGATCGCGCCGAAAACCTGATGATCGTCGACCTGCTGCGCAACGACCTGGGTCGCAGTTGCCGCACCGGCTCGGTGCGGGTGCCGGAGCTGTTCGCCCTGGAGAGCTACCCCAACGTCCACCACCTGGTCAGCGCGGTGACCGGCGAGCTGGCCACCGGCAAGGATGCCCTGGACCTGATCGCCGGCAGCTTCCCCGGCGGCTCGATCACCGGCGCACCGAAGATCCGCGCCATGCAGATCATCGACGAGCTGGAGCCGACCCGGCGCGCGCTCTATTGCGGCTCGTTGCTCTATCTGGATGTGCGCGGCGAGATGGACAGCTCGATCGCCATCCGCAGCCTGCTGGCCAAGGATGGGCAGATCAGCTGCTGGGGCGGTGGCGGGATAGTCGCGGACTCGGTCTGGCAGGCCGAGTATCAGGAGTCGATCACCAAGGTGAAGGTGCTTCTGCAGACCCTCGAGCAGTTCTGCGACGCATGAAAAGGCCCGCGACAGCGGGCCTCGTTCCTTTCCTCGTCGCGCCTACAGGCTCAATGGGCGATTGGATGCCTTGAGGAACTCATGCTTGAGGTCTTCGTAGCTGTGCACCGCCGGAAACTGCGGGAACTCGCGAATCACGTTGTCCGGCGCATGGAACAGGATGCCGGCATGGGCCTCGCTGAGCATGGTGGTGTCGTTGTACGAATCGCCCGCGGCGATCACCCGGTAGTACAGGCTCTTGAAGGCGATTACCGACTGGCGCTTGGGGTCCTTCTGGCGCAGCTGATAGTTCACCACTCGGCCACTGTCGTCGGTGATCAGCTTGTGACATAGCAGGGTCGGAAAGCCCAACTGGCGCATCAGCGGCTGGGAGAATTCGTAGAAGGTGTCGGAGAGGATCACCACCTGAAAGCGCTCGCGCAACCAGTCGACGAACTCCACCGCACCATCCAGCGGCTTGAGGGTGGCGATCACCTCCTGGATGTCGGCCAGCTTCAGGCCATGCTCGTCGAGGATGCGCAGACGCTGCTGCATCAACACGTCATAGTCGGGAATGTCCCGGGTGGTCGCCTTCAGCGCATCGATTCCGGTTTTTTCCGCGAAGGCGATCCAGATTTCCGGAACCAATACGCCTTCCAGGTCGAGACAAGCGATTTCCATGGGACACTCCTAGCTTGGGCCTGAATGAAGGCGGCACTCTAGCGGCTCGCCCACAGCCACGCAACGCGGGCCCTTATACCCAAAAACCTTGGTCGACATGGAATTTGATTATTTAGCCGCATAAAGCCTTTTTGCTACCATCCCCGGCACAGCGCGCCAGCGGGCGCGGGCAGCCCTGGCGAGCGGCAGGCTTTATCGCCACACCCGGCCGGTTGTCCATGCCCCTGCAAGCGACCATAACCAGGAATCTAGCCCGATGAGCCATCCCTTCGATGTAGCCGAACTGGCCGCGACCTATGCAAACAAGTCGCCCCAGGACATTCTCAAACTCGCTTTCGAGCATTTCGGCGATGAACTGTGGATTTCCTTCAGCGGCGCCGAAGACGTGGTACTGGTGGACATGGCCTGGAAGCTCAATAAACAGGTCAAGGTCTTCAGCCTCGATACCGGCCGCTTGCACCCGGAGACCTATCGTTTCATCGACCAGGTACGCGAACACTACGGCATCGCCATCGAGGTGCTGTCGCCCGACGCCACGGCACTCGAAACCATGGTCAAGGCCAAGGGCCTGTTCAGCTTCTACAAGGACGGCCACGAAGAGTGCTGCGGCATCCGCAAGATCGCTCCGCTTCGCAAGAAGCTGGCCACGGTGAAGGCCTGGGCCACCGGCCAGCGCCGCGACCAGAGCCCCGGCACCCGCAGCCAGGTCGCTGCGGTGGAGATCGACGGGGCCTTTTCCACTGCCGACAAGCCGCTGTACAAGTTCAATCCCCTGGCGCAGATGAGCAGCGAGGACGTCTGGGCCTATATCCGCATGCTCGAGCTGCCCTACAACAGCCTGCACGAGCGCGGCTTCATCAGCATCGGCTGCGAGCCCTGCACCCGCCCGGTCCTGCCCAACCAGCACGAACGCGAAGGGCGCTGGTGGTGGGAAGAAGCCACGCAGAAGGAGTGCGGCCTACACGCCGGCAACCTGATCGCCAAGCAATAACCGCGGCGAAGCCCGGCCCGGAACACTGCAACCGAGCCATGCATAATGCCCCTATCGGCCGATCGGGGCATTTTTCGTTGGGCACCGACAATGGAGCCGACGGGCGTTGTGAGCGAACCGCAGCCCCTGCAACAATCCCCCCTTTCCTCGGCCTGGCGACACGGCCTGGTAAATCGACGAACAAGGAGCTCTTGGCATGAACCTGCAGCAATCCATCGGCAACGCCCTGGGCGTGCGCGCACTCGACACCCCGGCGGAGCTCGCCAACGAAGTGCAGCGGCGTCTGGCGTTCATCAAGGAGCGGCTCGGACAATCCGGTTGCAGCACTCTGGTGCTGGGCATCAGCGGCGGCGTGGACTCCCTGACGGCCGGGCTGCTCTGTCAGAAGGCGGTCGCCGAACTGCGTGCCGAAGGACGGCAGGCGGAATTCATCGCCGTACGCTTGCCCTACCGTGACCAGCAGGATGAGGCCGATGCCCAGTGGTCGCTGCGCGTGATCAATCCCGATCGCATCGAAACGGTCAACATCGCTGCCTGCGTCGACGGCTTGATGTCGGCCCTGCAACCGGCAGACAACGCCGCCAGGAACGACTTCGTCAAAGGCAACATCAAGGCGCGCGCGCGCATGGTGGCGCAGTATGCCCTGGCCAACTACAACAACGGCCTGGTGGTCGGCACCGATCATGCGGCCGAAGCGGTCATGGGCTTTTTCACCAAGTTCGGCGACGGTGCCTGCGACCTGGCCCCGCTGACCGGCCTGGTCAAGGGCCAGGTCCGACAGATCGCCACGCTGCTGGGCGCACCGGAGGCACTGGTGTACAAGACGCCCACTGCCGACCTGGAGGAGCTCGAGCCCGGCAAGCCGGACGAGAAGGCCTACGGTTGCACCTATGAACAGATCGATGACTTCCTGCTCGGGCGCACCGTGGCGATAGAGGCCGAAGAGCGCATCATCCAGACCTACCGCAGGACCGAGCACAAGCGCACCCTGCCCTATACCCCCTGATCGACTCGCTCGCGGCGGCAGGCAATGGGCGATGCGGCTGGACCGGCAATCCGCCGCTTCCTCCGTCATGCGAGCGCTCGAACAGCGCAGGCTTGCATCTGATCGCCGCCACTGCGGCGACCTGCTAGCGTTGCTGAAGATCCGGCCACTGCGTGAGGCGCCATGACCCAGGAAGAAATAGCCCGCTATTGCCTGCAGCTGCCCGGCGCACGCGAAGACTTCAAATGGGGCAACAACCAGGTGTTTTCCGTGGCCGGCAACAAGATGTTCGCGGTACTGAACTTCCTCGGCCACGATCTGGCCTGCAAAGTCGACAGCGACCTGTTCCTTGGCTATGTCGACCGTCCCGGCATCCGCCCGGCGCCCTACCTGGCAAGGGCCCACTGGATCAGCATGAGCTGCACGCACCTGCCCCTGGGCGACGCCGAACTGTGCCAGCTGCTGACTCGCTCCCACCAGCTGGTGGTGCGCCGGCTACCCAAATGCCGGCAAGTCGGCCTGCTGCTGGACGACTGAGACCGAGGCTCAGCCCGCGGCGGTGCTCCAGTCGATCAGGCCTATCTGCCAGGTGGCCAGGATCAGCAGGCCGAACACAATCCGATACCAGGCGAAAGCGGTATAGCCGTGATTGCCGATGAAGCGCAACAGCGCACGCACGGCGATCATGGCAAAGATGAACGAGGTGACGAAGCCGATGGCGAACACCGGCAGATCGGCCGGCAGGAACAGCTCGCGATACTTGTAGCCGGAGTACACCGCGGCGCCGACCATGGTTGGCATCGCCAGAAAGAACGAAAACTCGGTCGCCGCCTTGCGCGACAGGCCGAACAGCAGCCCGCCGATGATGGTGGCGCCGGAGCGGGAAGTCCCCGGAATCATCGCCAGACACTGGGCACAACCGATCTTCAGCGCCTGCTGCCAACTCATGTCATCGACCCTTTCGGCCAGCACCTGATGGGTCCGCTGTTCGGCCCAGAGCATGGCTACACCACCTACCACCAGGGCGCTGGCGACCGTGATCGGGTTGAACAGGAACTCGTGGATCAGGTCGGCAAAGGTCACTCCCAGCACCACGGCGGGAAAGAATGCGATCAGCAGGTTACCGGTGAAGCGCTGGGCCACGCGCTCTTTGGGCAGGCCCAGCACAACATCGAAGAGTTTCTGCCGGTATTCCCAGACCACGGCAAGAATAGCGCCCAGTTGGATGATGATATTGAAGGCCATCTCTCGCTCACCGGAAAAATCGATGAGATCCGCGACTATGATCTGATGACCCGTACTGGAAATCGGCAGGAACTCGGTAATACCTTCGACAATACCTAGAATCAAGGCCTGTACGGCCAACCACAGTTCCATCAAAACTCCCAGGGCGCACGGCAAAGGCCGCGCAAATAACATGTCATTGAAGTAATCGAGTGCTGGAGAACGGGTCTGGGACCCAGGTTTCGCCGTTAGGTTCCCCCGCGTTGCCAATCAAGGCCATATAACTTAGGTTTTCCGCGCGGGGGCCGGAATGCTATCAGAGAAACCGGCACTATCGCCGTATCTGTGCAAAGTCTTGCGCAGCCAACTGGCCCCGCCAAGGCGAGCCTGGAATAATTCCGTCAGCCGAGCTGGCCATACAACCCAGTGGTGTAATCCCACTCCCCAATTTCAATTACAACAACAGGGAGCCGCTTACAATGAATTGCCTCCGAAACCTGCCCATCAGTCGCCGTCTGTGGCTGATCTCGGCCGTCACCATCGTCATGCTGTGTATCCAGGGCGGACTGATGCTGCAGCAACTGCATAGTGGCCTGTATGCCGCCAAAGGCGAAAAGACCAAGCATGTGGTGCAAGGAGCGATGGGCATCCTTCGCCATTACCAGGGCCTGGAAAGCGGCGGCGCGCTGAGCCGTGAGCAGGCCCAGCAACAGGCGATGGAAATGATCCGCGGCCTGCGCTATGCCGGTCAGGAGTACTTCTGGATCAACGACCAGACGCCCACCATGATCATGCACCCAACCAATCCCAAGCTCGAAGGGCAGAACCTCTCGGGCTTCAAGGATCCGGACGGCAAGGCCCTGTTCAACGAAATGGTGCGCATCAGCAAGGCCGAAGGCGCCGGCCAGGTTGACTACCGCTGGCCGAAACCGGGCTCCAGCGAGCCGGTGCCCAAGGTTTCCTATGTCGAACTATTCCAGCCGTGGGGCTGGATCATCGGTTCCGGGGTGTACGTCGACGATGTCGAGGCCGAGTTCAGGTCTCAGGCGCTGACAGCGCTGGGTGTGGGCCTGGCCATTACCCTGCTGATGGCCACGCTGGTGACACTCATCGCGCGCAGCATCGCCCGGCCGCTGCGCGACGCGGTGGGGGCCATGGCCAATATCGCCAGCGGCGAAGGCGATCTGACCCGCACCCTGGACACCTCCGGGCGCGACGAACTGGCGGCGCTGGCCGGACACTTCAATGCCTTCACCGGCAAGGTGCGCCAGGTGATTAGCCAATCACTCGAATCCGCCGGCACCCTCGATCAGGCCGCGCGCGCTCTCGGCGGCATTGCCGAGGGCGCGCAACAACACAGCCAGCAGCAATCGCAGCAGATGGAACTGGTGGCGGCGGCGGTCAGCCAGGTGACCTACGGCGTGCAGGATGTGGCGAAGAACGCCGAACACGCCTCCGGCGAGGTGCATAGCGCCGAAGAGCAGGCCCTGCAAGGTCAGCAGAATATCGACGCCAGCTTGCGCCAGATCGGCCAGCTGTCCGCCACCATCGACCAGGCGGTGGCCGTGATGCACTCCTTGGCCGAGGAAAGCACGCAGATCGGTAGCGTCCTGGAGGTGATTCGCTCGATCGCCGAACAGACCAACCTGCTCGCCCTCAACGCTGCCATCGAAGCGGCCCGCGCCGGAGAACAGGGTCGCGGCTTCGCCGTGGTGGCCGACGAGGTGCGTTTGCTCGCGCAGCGCACACAACAATCGACTGCCGAGATTCAGGGCATGATCGAGCGCCTGCAGGGCAACTCCGAGGCCGCGGTCAAGGTCATCAACGAGAGCAGTCAAGCCTCTCAGCTGACCGTTGAGCAGGCCAGCCAGGCCGGCGAGAGCCTGGCCCTGATCGCCCAGTCACTGCGCAACCTGACCGGCTTGAATGCTTCCATCGCCAGCGCCACACTGCAACAATCGCAGGTGGTCGAAGACATCAACCAGAACGTCACCCAAGTGGCGGGACTGGCACATGACAATGCCCATGCGGCCGGGCAATCCAGCGAAGCTGGACAGCACCTGGTACAGATGGCCGAACAGCTCAACGGACTCTTGAGGCAGTTTCGCGTATGAGGCAAACATGAGCGGCATGGAGCATCAGGAAGTCGACCTCAGCAGGCCGCAGAATCAGGACCTGATCTGGGATCTGGACAGCATCGCTCGGCGTGAGCTCGCCGAGCGTTTCATCAAGCTGTTCGAAAACCGCCTGTGCGTGTACTCGGAGTCCGTGCGCCAGCTCTACACCAACTACGACCTGCACTTTCCCAGCGACCTGGGCCGCAAGATGGTGGTGCTGCCCAACCCCTACGCCTTCCATGACACCCTGCACGGCATCGAGTCACTGGCCGTACGCAAGACCGGCCTCTGCGTGCTGCCCGGCGCCGTGCTGGGCAAGCCCGGCCTGCTCCTGGCTACCCAGATCAGGGAAGGCGGGCCGGCCCCCAAGACCATGCCGTTCAAGCCGGCCCTGGCGCAGATCATCAGCAACCAGAAGAAGATGGGCGACCTGTTCCTACCAATCATGATGAAAGGCGACTTGCGCGAGTTCGATCAACAGATGCCCTACATCCACCTGCATCGGCTGCAGATCAGTCGCCTCAACCGCCTGTCCACCTTCGAGCGCGATGACATCCAGCAGACCATCACCCGCAAACTGCTGATGCTCTATCGCCAGGCCGATAGCCTGGTCTGCTAGAGCGCGGCCCGGCCATCCAAGCGCTTTGGATCACAGGCGCAGCAGACTGATCCAGGCCAGCAGCAGGCTGATCGTCACGACTATGGTCAAGGGCCGCCGCAATGCCGGATACCATTTGGGCGCCAAGCCCAACTTGACCGCACGCAAGTCGGCAAAGTAGAGCAGCACAAAGGCCAGCAGAAACACCGGCAGGGCGAAGCCGAAAGGCAGGCCGCTGGCTATCGCGACCCATCCCAACATCGGCGGGATCACGGACAGGCCAAGCTGCAGCTTGGCACGCTCATCGCTCGCCTCGGCGCGCATCGCCAGCCCCCAATGAATAGCCCCCATGAATGCCAGGATTACCGCCGCATAGTCCAGCAGCGCCGACATGACATAGGGACGCCAGGCAAACGGCGTAATCCAAATGCCCAGAGCCCCGCTGACGAAAGGAATCAGGCCGGCGTAGCCGAGGTGCATGGCCAGTTGCTGGGGATGCTTGGCTTCGAAGGGATGCATCGCGAACTCCTGTCAGATGTGCGCTCAGGGTAGCCAGACATTGGTCTCCCCTGCAAACCAGCGGGACTCGAATCGTTCAGCTCCTGGCCGGTGTTTCCGGAGTCGCCTGCGCAGCCCCGCCAGATCCAACTCCGTCGCGACGGGCGCAACGCCAGACGCCAGCACGGACGGGACCACCTCGACCTCCCCAGGGTGACGCAGGCACATTCCCAGGTTAACTCATGGCCGCTTGCCATTAACCAGCGCACTTGGCATAAAGTCAGGTCAATATCTACAAGGAAGTGCCCGATGCGAACGCTCCGTCGCGCCCTGGTGAGTCTCCTGCTGCTGCTGAGTCTTGGCCTCGGCATCGGCCTGTATTTCGTTGCCAACCCCAACCTGCCCGCCTATCAGAAGCCGGCACGCCTCCACTATCTGGACCAGTGGAGCGAAGAACAGCGCCAGACCTACTACTACACCCCCCAGGGCACCCGGGTTAAGGGTTTGCGCTACGACTGGTTCGGCGCCCTCGAACTCCCCCTGAGCACGCGCAAGTTCGCCACTCCAGACTACCTGGCGCGCTTCGGCTTTCTGGTCGACCCCGGGCAGAGCGCCAGTGAGCGCAATCCGGCCAACCTCCCGGTCGGCTTCACCCGCCATGAGGACAGCGCGAACGGCATCCAGTACCTGGACATCAGTTGCGCGGCTTGCCACACCGGCGAGCTGCGCTACCAGGGCCAAGCCGTGCGCATCGACGGCGGGCCGGCCCTGCATTCGCTCGCCTCGACCGTGCCTACCCTCAAAGGCGGTGGGTTCGGCCAGGCCCTCGGCATGAGCATGGCGTTCACCTACTACAATCCCCTCAAGTTCAGGCGCTTCGCCAAGGAGGTCCTCGGCGAGCAGTACCCTGAAGGGCGCGATCAGCTGCGCCGCGACTTCAAGGAAGTGCTCGATCGCCTGCTCGATACCGCCTTCAACGACTGGCATCGCGAACTCTATCCGACCGAGGAAGGTTTCGGCCGCACCGATGCCTTCGGTCGCATCGCCAACAGCGTATTTGGCGACGCGATCGATCCGGCCAACTATCGCATCGCCAACGCGCCGGTGAGCTATCCGCATGTCTGGGATATCTGGAAATTCGACTGGGTGCAGTGGAACGGTTCGGCCATGCAGCCGATGGCACGCAATATCGGCGAAGCCCTGGGCGTCGGGGCGACCCTGCACCTGCTCGACGACCGCGGACAGTCAGTTGCAGAAGGCGAACGCTATGCCTCCAGCGTGCGTCTGCGGGATCTGTACACCCTCGAGGAAACCCTGCAAGAGTTGAAGCCTCCGGCCTGGCCCGAAGCCGTCTTCGGTCCGATCGACCGTCCGCTGGCGAGCCAGGGCCGAGCCCTGTTTCAGGAGAACTGCGCCTATTGTCACGCCCCAGATCCAAAGCCCCGCGACAAGCGCTTTGCCCCAGCACGGGACCCGGAATGGCACATGCGCGTCGTGCCCACCGAGATAGTCGGCACTGACCCTACCGCGGCTGACAACATTGCCGACCACCGCTTCGACATCAGTCGACTGGGTTGGTCCAGAGAGCAGCTGGGCAAGCTGGACGTTCGCCTGTTCGGTGCCACCCTGGATGCCGTGGACTTCAAGAACATCTCCAGCGCCAAGGGGCTGGCCTACATCACCGCGTATGTGGCGAACCGCGCCTACCAAGACGCGGGGATACAGCCCAGGGAGCGCTGGCGCATGGACGGCTTCGGGCTACCGATCGGCGTCCAGGAAAAGCGCGGCTACAAGGCCCGCCCGCTGGACGGCATCTGGGCCACCCCGCCCTTCCTGCACAACGGATCGGTGCCCACGCTGTTCCAGTTGCTCTCGCCGCTGACGGAGCGGCAAGCACAGTTTTGGGTCGGCAGCTTCGAGTTCGACCCACAAAAGGTCGGTTTCTCCAGCCAGGAGTTTCCAGGCGGTTTTCTTTACGACACCCGCATCACCGGCAACAGCAACCGCGGCCACGAATTCCGCGACGGTTGTCGCCAGGGCGGAGTGATCGGTCGCGCCCTGCAGCCCGAAGAGCGCCTGGCGCTGATCGAGTACCTCAAGGTTCTGGGCAACACCGAGCTCGAAAAACAGCTGCAGCCCATCAAGGCCAAACCCTGGAGTCCGGGGCCCGAATGCCAGCCCTGAGACAGCTCTCCTGCACTCCAAGGCCAGGCGGCGCACACTTGAGCCTGGCCGCCAGACATGACCACGACTGATAAGGGAAACAATCCATGCTGAAACAAACCTGGCTCTGGCTCGGACGCCAGTTAGGCAGAATACTGCTCCTGCTGCTGGCCCTCGGCCTGGGCGGCTGGGCTGCGGGCACGCTGTACTACAAGGTGAAACACTCCGGAGCGGTGTCCAGCCAGGAGCAAGTACCGCCAGGAGAAGCAGCCCTCACCCAAGCCATCATCGAAGATGCCATACGCATCGTCGAACAGCACCGCGACAACACCCGGGTACTGCGTGACGCCCACGCCAAAGCCCATGGCTGCGTTAAGGCCGAAGTGACCATACTTAGCGACCTGGATCCAGACCTGCGCCATGGCGTGCTCAGCGAACCGGGGAAAAGCTGGCAGGCCTGGATGCGCCTGTCCAATGGCAACGCCTATCCGCAGTTCGACCGTGTTCGCGATGCCCGCGGCATGGCCATCAAACTGCTGGACGTCCCCGGCGAGAAACTCATCGAGGGCCCCGGCCATCAAGACGAACAGGACTTCGTGATGTTCAACCACCCGGTATTCTTCGTCCGTGACGTGGCCGAGTATCGCAGCAACTTCGCCGCCCAAGCCGACGGCAAGAAAGTGCTGGCCTTCTTCCCCAGCTGGGATCCGCGCAGCTGGGAAATCCGCCATCTCATCATTGCACTGAAGACCCTGGCACCGGCCCCGCAGAGCCCGGTCGCGACCACCTATAACTCCATTTCCCCGTTCAAGCTTGGCCCCCACAACATCAAGTATCGCGTCATACCTGCTCCAGAGAACTGTCCGCAGTATCGCCTGCCGGAGCCCAACACCGACCTGCCCAACTTCCTGCGCAGCGCGCTTTACCAACAGCTTTCACTGGACCGCGTACCCGCCTGCTTCGCCCTGCAGGTCCAGCGGCAGAAGCCTTCCCACTACATGCCGATCGAAGATCCTAGCGTCGAGTGGGATGAAGCCGTATCGCCCTATGAAACCGTCGCCAACATCCAGGTGCCCGCCCAGGATTTCGATAGCACAGAGCAGAACCGTTTTTGCGACAACCTGTCCTTCAACCCCTGGCACTCGCTTCCCGAGCACCGGCCGATTGGCGGCCTCAACCGCCTGAGGAAGGCCGTGTATGAGGCCGTAAGCGTCTATCGCCACGAAAGAAACGGCGAGACGCCGAACAACTAAATTTCCACCGCGGCTGATACCTACGGCCGCAGGCGAGCATCCCGCGGCCCGCAGCATTGGGTAAAGCACGGGCCTAGCTGGTAAGATCAGCCTTTATCAGAGCGGAGCTTGCAGCCGCGCATCCTAGAGAGACATGCAGTAGTGGAACTGTTCAAAGAGTTTGTTTTCGAGGCCGCTCACCGTCTACCCCACGTCCCCGCTGGACACAAGTGTGGGCGGTTGCACGGCCACTCCTTTCGCGTCGCCGTCTACATCGAAGGCGAGGTCGACCCCTATACCGGCTGGATCCGCGACTTCGCAGAGATCAAGGAGATCTTCAAGCCGCTCTACGAGCAACTGGATCACAACTACCTCAACGATATTCCCGGCCTGGAAAATCCCACCAGCGAAGTCATCGCCAAGTGGCTCTGGCAGCAACTCAAGCCCCTCCTACCGGAACTGTCCCGCATCCGCATCCACGAAACCTGTACCAGTGGCTGCGAATACCGCGGCGACTGAATTCAGCACATAAAAAGGCCACCCCGAGGGGTGGCTTTTTTATGTGCGTCAGTGATCTCCAGCCTGGGCATGAAATTCAGGTTCACTTCTTTTCCTTCGCGCAAAAGCAAACCCCCGACCTGCTTACGCGGGTCGGGGGTTTGGGATAGGTGCTTGACGATGACCTACTCTCACATGGGGAAACCCCACACTACCATCGGCGATGCATCGTTTCACTACTGAGTTCGGGATGGGATCAGGTGGTTCCAACGCTCTATGGTCGTCAAGCAATTCAGCAGGGGAGTCGCGGTTGAGGCGCTTCCCCGAATTGGGTATGTGATATGCGGTATTGCGTGTTCTGGCAAATTTTCGGTTTGTTGTCGACTTCAACCGTCTGACACACAAACAACAAATTGTTTGGGTGTTATATGGTCAAGCCTCACGGGCAATTAGTATGGGTTAGCTCAACGCCTCACAGCGCTTACACACCCCACCTATCAACGTCGTAGTCTTCGACGGCCCTTTAGGGAGCTCGAGGCTCCAGTGAGATCTCATCTTGAGGCAAGTTTCCCGCTTAGATGCTTTCAGCGGTTATCTTTTCCGAACATAGCTACCCGGCAATGCCACTGGCGTGACAACCGGAACACCAGAGGTTCGTCCACTCCGGTCCTCTCGTACTAGGAGCAGCCCCTCTCAAATCTCAAACGTCCACGGCAGATAGGGACCGAACTGTCTCACGACGTTCTAAACCCAGCTCGCGTACCACTTTAAATGGCGAACAGCCATACCCTTGGGACCGGCTTCAGCCCCAGGATGTGATGAGCCGACATCGAGGTGCCAAACACCGCCGTCGATATGAACTCTTGGGCGGTATCAGCCTGTTATCCCCGGAGTACCTTTTATCCGTTGAGCGATGGCCCTTCCATACAGAACCACCGGATCACTAAGACCTACTTTCGTACCTGCTCGACGTGTCTGTCTCGCAGTCAAGCGCGCTTTTGCCTTTATACTCTACGACCGATTTCCGACCGGTCTGAGCGCACCTTCGTACTCCTCCGTTACTCTTTAGGAGGAGACCGCCCCAGTCAAACTACCCACCATACACTGTCCTCGATCCGGATAACGGACCAGAGTTAGAACCTCAAGGTTACCAGGGTGGTATTTCAAGGATGGCTCCACGCGAACTGGCGTCCACGCTTCAAAGCCTCCCACCTATCCTACACAAGTAAACTCAAAGTCCAGTGCAAAGCTATAGTAAAGGTTCACGGGGTCTTTCCGTCTAGCCGCGGATACACTGCATCTTCACAGCGATTTCAATTTCACTGAGTCTCGGGTGGAGACAGCGCCGCCATCGTTACGCCATTCGTGCAGGTCGGAACTTACCCGACAAGGAATTTCGCTACCTTAGGACCGTTATAGTTACGGCCGCCGTTTACCGGGGCTTCGATCAAGAGCTTCGCTTTCGCTAACCCCATCAATTAACCTTCCGGCACCGGGCAGGCGTCACACCCTATACGTCCACTTTCGTGTTTGCAGAGTGCTGTGTTTTTAATAAACAGTCGCAGCGGCCTGGTATCTTCGACCGGCATGAGCTTACGCAGTAAATGCTTCACCCTCACCGGCGCACCTTCTCCCGAAGTTACGGTGCCATTTTGCCTAGTTCCTTCACCCGAGTTCTCTCAAGCGCCTTGGTATTCTCTACCTAACCACCTGTGTCGGTTTGGGGTACGGTTCCTAGTTACCTGAAGCTTAGAAGCTTTTCCTGGAAGCATGGCATCAACCACTTCGCATTCTAAAAGAACGCTCGTCATCAGCTCTCGGCATTAAGCGCCCGGATTTACCTAAGCACTCTGCCTACCACCTTAAACACGGACAACCAACGCCGTGCTGGCCTAGCCTTCTCCGTCCCTCCATCGCAGTAACTAGAAGTACGGGAATATTAACCCGTTTCCCATCGACTACGCATTTCTGCCTCGCCTTAGGGGCCGACTCACCCTGCGTCGATTAACGTTGCGCAGGAAACCTTGGTCTTTCGGCGTGCGAGTTTTTCACTCGCATTGTCGTTACTCATGTCAGCATTCGCACTTCTGATACCTCCAGCAAGCTTCTCAACTCACCTTCACAGGCTTACAGAACGCTCCTCTACCGCTCATCCTAAGATGAACCCGTAGCTTCGGTGTATGGTTTGAGCCCCGTTACATCTTCCGCGCAGGCCGACTCGACTAGTGAGCTATTACGCTTTCTTTAAAGGGTGGCTGCTTCTAAGCCAACCTCCTAGCTGTCTAAGCCTTCCCACATCGTTTCCCACTTAACCATAACTTTGGGACCTTAGCTGACGGTCTGGGTTGTTTCCCTTTTCACGACGGACGTTAGCACCCGCCGTGTGTCTCCCGTGCTGACACTTGCTGGTATTCGGAGTTTGCATCGGTTTGGTAAGTCGGGATGACCCCCTAGCCGAAACAGTGCTCTACCCCCAGCAGTGATACACGAGGCGCTACCTAAATAGCTTTCGAGGAGAACCAGCTATCTCCGAGCTTGATTAGCCTTTCACTCCGATCCACAGGTCATCCGCTAACTTTTCAACGGTAGTCGGTTCGGTCCTCCAGTCAGTGTTACCTAACCTTCAACCTGCCCATGGATAGATCGCCCGGTTTCGGGTCTATACCCAGCGACTAAACGCCCTATTAAGACTCGCTTTCGCTACGCCTCCCCTATTCGGTTAAGCTCGCCACTGAATATAAGTCGCTGACCCATTATACAAAAGGTACGCAGTCACCCAACAAAGTAGGCTCCCACTGCTTGTACGCATACGGTTTCAGGTTCTATTTCACTCCCCTCTCCGGGGTTCTTTTCGCCTTTCCCTCACGGTACTGGTTCACTATCGGTCAGTCAGTAGTATTTAGCCTTGGAGGATGGTCCCCCCATATTCAGACAAAGTTTCTCGTGCTCCGTCCTACTCGATTTCACTTCTAAGATCCTTTCGCGTACAGGGCTATCACCCACTATGGCCGCACTTTCCAGAGCGTTCCGCTAAAATCAAAGAAGCTTAAGGGCTAGTCCCCGTTCGCTCGCCACTACTAAGGGAATCTCGGTTGATTTCTATTCCTCAGGGTACTTAGATGTTTCAGTTCCCCTGGTTCGCCTCACACACCTATGTATTCAGTGTGTGATACCCAGCTTATGCTGGGTGGGTTCCCCCATTCAGAGATCTCCGGATCAAAGTCTGTTTGCCGACTCCCCGAAGCTTATCGCAGGCTACCACGTCTTTCATCGCCTCTGACTGCCAAGGCATCCACCGTATGCGCTTCTTCACTTGACCATATAACCCCAAGCAATCTGGTTATTGTCTATAACGTGAAGACGACATTCGCCGAAAATTTGCACTTGAGAACAACGCAAATTTTACCTTGACCAAATTAATTACCAGTGAAAGTAATTAATCAGTCACTTCTATCACATACCCAAATTTTTAAAGAACGATTTTCGTACTGGTCAAAGACCAGAAATCAACATTCAACTGACGATCTCAGGAATGTTCATTTCTGAACTCTACACAACGATGCTGTAAGTGGTGGAGCCAAGCGGGATCGAACCGCTGACCTCCTGCGTGCAAGGCAGGCGCTCTCCCAGCTGAGCTATGGCCCCATATTCTACCAAGGCCAAACCCCACAACAATTGGTGGGTCTGGGCAGATTCGAACTGCCGACCTCACCCTTATCAGGGGTGCGCTCTAACCAACTGAGCTACAGACCCAATCGTCTTTCGCAATGAATCAAGCAATTCGTGTGGGAGCTTATAAGGAAGCTGATGTCGTCGATTAAGGAGGTGATCCAGCCGCAGGTTCCCCTACGGCTACCTTGTTACGACTTCACCCCAGTCATGAATCACACCGTGGTAACCGTCCCCCTTGCGGTTAGACTAGCTACTTCTGGTGCAACCCACTCCCATGGTGTGACGGGCGGTGTGTACAAGGCCCGGGAACGTATTCACCGTGACATTCTGATTCACGATTACTAGCGATTCCGACTTCACGCAGTCGAGTTGCAGACTGCGATCCGGACTACGATCGGTTTTATGGGATTAGCTCCACCTCGCGGCTTGGCAACCCTTTGTACCGACCATTGTAGCACGTGTGTAGCCCTGGCCGTAAGGGCCATGATGACTTGACGTCATCCCCACCTTCCTCCGGTTTGTCACCGGCAGTCTCCTTAGAGTTCCCACCATAACGTGCTGGTAACTAAGGACAAGGGTTGCGCTCGTTACGGGACTTAACCCAACATCTCACGACACGAGCTGACGACAGCCATGCAGCACCTGTGTCTGAGTTCCCGAAGGCACCAATCCATCTCTGGAAAGTTCTCAGCATGTCAAGGCCAGGTAAGGTTCTTCGCGTTGCTTCGAATTAAACCACATGCTCCACCGCTTGTGCGGGCCCCCGTCAATTCATTTGAGTTTTAACCTTGCGGCCGTACTCCCCAGGCGGTCAACTTAATGCGTTAGCTGCGCCACTAAAATCTCAAGGATTCCAACGGCTAGTTGACATCGTTTACGGCGTGGACTACCAGGGTATCTAATCCTGTTTGCTCCCCACGCTTTCGCACCTCAGTGTCAGTATCAGTCCAGGTGGTCGCCTTCGCCACTGGTGTTCCTTCCTATATCTACGCATTTCACCGCTACACAGGAAATTCCACCACCCTCTACCGTACTCTAGCTTGCCAGTTTTGGATGCAGTTCCCAGGTTGAGCCCGGGGCTTTCACATCCAACTTAACAAACCACCTACGCGCGCTTTACGCCCAGTAATTCCGATTAACGCTTGCACCCTCTGTATTACCGCGGCTGCTGGCACAGAGTTAGCCGGTGCTTATTCTGTCGGTAACGTCAAAATTGCAACGTATTAGGTTACAACCCTTCCTCCCAACTTAAAGTGCTTTACAATCCGAAGACCTTCTTCACACACGCGGCATGGCTGGATCAGGCTTTCGCCCATTGTCCAATATTCCCCACTGCTGCCTCCCGTAGGAGTCTGGACCGTGTCTCAGTTCCAGTGTGACTGATCATCCTCTCAGACCAGTTACGGATCGTCGCCTTGGTGAGCCATTACCTCACCAACTAGCTAATCCGACCTAGGCTCATCTGATAGCGTGAGGTCCGAAGATCCCCCACTTTCTCCCGTAGGACGTATGCGGTATTAGCGTTCCTTTCGAAACGTTGTCCCCCACTACCAGGCAGATTCCTAGGCATTACTCACCCGTCCGCCGCTGAATCAGGTAGCAAGCTACCCTCATCCGCTCGACTTGCATGTGTTAGGCCTGCCGCCAGCGTTCAATCTGAGCCATGATCAAACTCTTCAGTTCAATACTGCTTGGGTTTTGAGAAAACCCTAAACTTGGCTCAGCAATCGCAAACCTCTTACTTAAAAGAGTTAACTCTCGAATTAACGAGTGTTGCTTTGTGATGCTGATAATCAGTTGACTATCAGTCTTACCCCACAAGCACCCACACGAATTGCTTGATTCAGTTGTTAAAGAACAGTTGGTTAAGTCTTTCGTCTCAACCGAGGCGCGCATTCTACAGCAGCCTCATCTTCCGTCAAGCAGTTTCGAAAATTTCTTTTCTACTTCAACCACTTGCGCCTTCGATCAACCTTCAGCTTCTCGTCAGCGGGAGGCGAATTCTACAGCGTTCAAAACCACTGTCAACCACCTTTTCAACCGCTCTCGCCCCACTCAATCGAAGCACCGACAGGATCAACTTGCCACCCTGTCAGCCCGACGCATTCTACGCCGCCTGCGCTGCGTTGCAACCCCTTATCTAAACTTAACCCTTTGTTTTGCAAAGCGTTTTATCAGGAACTTACGCCGGAGAAGGCGCGCATTATAGGCATCAAGCGCAGCAGGTCAACGCTTTATTATCGAGAACCGAAAGAGCAGCCATGCACCCATGGCACAGCCCGCGGCAGTTCATGGCACCTTGATGCCGCGCGCGGCCTCGGCCAGGTAGAACCAGGTCGGCGCGTCGAGCTTGAGCGCACTACCCGCCAGCGCCTCTTCTATACGCGCCCAGCGCAAGCTACCGAGGATGGGGAGCGGCCGACCGGGCAAACGACGCACCCAGGCCAACGCCACCTGACTGGGGGTCGCCTGCATGGCTACGGCCACCTCCTCCAGGGCCTTATGTAAAGTCGGCGAGAAATGGCCGCCCGCCATGGGCGACCAGGCCTGAACCTGCAGGCCATCGGCCTGCATCGCCTGCAAGCGGCCATCCCAGGCAGCCTGCTGGGCGAGCAGCGACAACTCGACCTGATTACAGCGCAACGGCAATTCACGCGCGAGTACCTGCCAGTGCAGCGGCTCGGCATTGGACAGGCCCAGCCATGCGACCTTGCCGCACTCGACCAACGACTGCAGCGCCGCGACCACCTCGTCGACCTGCAGCAGCGGATCCGGACGATGAAGCAGGAAACCATCCAGACGCTCGACACCGAGGCGCGCCAGCGAGGCCTCGACCGCCCCGACCAGGTAGGCGGCCGCGGTGTTGTAGTGCTTGACCCGCCAACGAGATATATCCTGGGCCGCAGGCACTATGTCGGCCTTGCTGATCAACTGCAGCTGCGCACGCAGACCGGGACGCAGACGCAGAGCCGCACCGAAGCGCGCCTCGCACTCGCCCTGGCCATAGATGTTGGCATGATCGAAGGCCGTAAGCCCGCGCTCCACGCAACGCTCGAGCAAGCCGAGCAGCGACTGCGGCGAGTCGAGATCCGGATAGTCGAGCAGGCGCATCATGCCAAGCAGCAGGGGCGACTCTAAGGAAGGTTCAGTCATCTCGGAGTTCTCGATATCAGGGCGCGACCAACAACGGCCACGTACCCACCCTGACGGCCCGGACAATGCCAGGCCACCAAGAGCGCAGGGAGTGACTCAGCCGAGCAATCGCAGTGCCTCGGCACTGGCCCGCTCGACCTGAGCCCAGTCGCCGTCCTTGATCCACTGACTGTCCAGCATCCAGGTGCCGCCGACGCACATCACGTTCGGCTGGGCCATATAGCGCTGCAGGTTGTCGGGGCTGACGCCCCCCGTCGGGCAGAAGCGCACATCGGCGAAGGGCCCACCGAATGCCTTGAGCGCCGCCGCGCCGCCGCAGATTTCCGCGGGGAACAGCTTGAAGCGCCGATAGCCGAGGCCGTAGCCGAGCATGATGTCCGAGGCGCTGCCGGTACCCGGCAGCATGGGGATATCGCTCTCCAGGCCCGCTTGCAGTAACTCAGCCGTGGAGCCAGGCGTGACAATGAACTGCGCTCCTGCCTCCACCGCCGCGGCAAGCATGCGCCGATCGAGCACGGTGCCGGCGCCGACGCACAGCTCCGGGCGCAGTTCGCGCAACAGGCGGATGGCCGCCAGGCCGTAGCGGGAGCGCAGAGTGACCTCCAGCACAGTAAGGCCGCCGGCAGCCAGGGCATCGGCCAGCGGCAGGATGTCCTCCTCGCGGGCAATGGTGATCACCGGCATGATCCGGGCGCGCGCACAGATGCGGTCGATCTGCTCGATTTTCGCCGCCATGCGGCTGTGCGAGAGGGTGTCGTTATTGGTCATATCAGCTGGTCCTTCGGCCCTAGGGGCACCAGTAAATCTCAAGGGGGGAATGCAGAAAGGCGCGAATCGGCATCCGTGCCGGATCATCGAGGCTCAGGGCTTCAGCCAGGGTGGCCAGCTTGGCGCTCCCCTGAATAGCCAACAGCGGCAAGCGAGCCGAAGCGAGCAGCGACAGGGTCATGCTCAGGCGCTGACGCGGTTCGCTGGGCGCCTGCATCGGCAGGCAGCGCCGGCTGCCCTCGGGCTCGAGGGCCTCGCACAAGTTCGGGCTGCCAGGGAACAGGGAGGCGGTATGGCCGTCATCCCCCATGCCCAGCACCAGCACATCGATCGGCGGCAGCTCGCTCAGCACCTGGTCAGTTTTAAGCGCGGCCTGCTCGAGGCTGCCGGCGACCTGGTAGAGACCGATGAAGCGCGCCTCGGCAGCCGGGCCACGAAGCAGGTGGCGACGCACCAGCGACTCGTTGCTGGTGGCGTGATTGACCGGCACCCAGCGCTCGTCGGCCAGGCTGATCACCACACGCGACCAAGGCAGCTGCTGCTGCGCCAGGCTCTCGAAGAAGGCGACGGGACTGCGCCCGCCGGACACCACCAGAGTGGCGACACCCTGGCTATCGATAGCGCTGCGCAGCACGGCCGCGACGTCTGCGGCAAGCGTCTCGGCAAGCTGCTGCGCATCACTCAGGCTGCGCGCCAGCATGCCCAGCGGCAGGTTCAGATCAGAGATCGCCATACCAGGACCTCTCGTCGCGAGTGATCAGGGCCACCGAACCCATGGGGCCCCAGGTACCGGCCGGATAGGGTTTAGGCGCATCGCCGAGCTGCTTCCAGCCGGCAATCAGCTGGTCGCACCACTGCCAGGCGTACTCGATTTCGTCCTTGCGCACGAACAGGTTCTGATTGCCGCGCATCACCTCCAGCAACAGGCGCTCGTAGGCATCCGGGATGCGGGCACTGCGGTAGGTGTCGGAAAAATTCAGCTGCAGGGGGCCGCTGCGCAGATGCATGCCCTTGTCCAGGCCCTGATCCTTGGTCATTACCTGCAGGGCGATACCCTCGTCCGGCTGCAGGCGGATGATCAGCTTGTTGCCAATCAACTGGCGCTGCTCGGCGGCAAAGATGTAGTGCGGCGGCTCTTTGAAATGAATGACGATCTGCGAGAGCTTCTGCGGCATGCGCTTGCCGGTGCGCAGGTAGAAGGGCACGCCAGCCCAGCGCCAGTTGCGGATGTCGGCACGCAGGGCGACGAAGGTCTCGGTGTCGCTCTGGGCGTTGGAGTTTTCCTCCTCCAGGTAGCCCGGAACGGCCTTGCCATCGCTGATGCCGGCCACGTACTGGCCACGCACCACCTGGCGACTGAGCTGTTCGGCCTTGATCGGCTCCAGGGCCTTCAACACCTTGACCTTCTCATCGCGAATACTGCTGGCGGAGAGGTCGCTGGGCGGGTCCATGGCGATCAGGCAGAGCAGCTGCAGCAGGTGATTTTGGATCATGTCGCGCAGTTGGCCGGCCTGGTCGAAGTAGCCCCAACGCCCCTCGATACCGACCTTCTCCGCCACGGTGATTTCCACGTGGGATATGAAGTTCTGGTTCCACTGGGTCTCGAACAGGCTGTTGGCGAAGCGCAGAGCGATCAGGTTCTGCACCGTCTCCTTACCCAGGTAGTGGTCGATGCGATAGACGCGCGACTCGGGGAAGTACTCCGCCACCGCGTCATTCACCGCTCGCGAGGACTCCAGGTCATGGCCGATCGGCTTCTCCAGCACCACCCGGGTGCGCTCGGCCAGATCGACCTGCGCCAGGTTGGCGCAGATGCCGCCATATACCGAGGCCGGGGTAGCAAAGTAGGCAATCATCGACTGGGCATCGCCAACCAGCTCGACCAGCGCGCCGTAGTCGTCGGCCTGGAGGAAGTCCATGCTCAGATAGCTCAGGCGCCCCTGGAAGCGCTGCAGCACCGCCTCGTCGACCTCAGCGGCCGGAACGTAGCGGCGCAGGTGCCGCTCGATCGACTGCAGGTGCGAGGCGGCATCGCCGCCTTCACGGGCCAAGGCCAGAATGCGCGTATCGGCATGCAGCAGCCCTGCGCGATCGAGCTGGTACAGGGCAGGGAACAGCTTGCGAAGCGCCAGATCGCCCAGCGCGCCGAAGAGGGCAAAGGTGCAGGAATCAACGGTTATCGATGGCATAATGTTTGTTCTTCTATCAAGATGCACTAGAAATACCCGGTAACAGGCGTTTTGACAAGGGAAAATGTAGTAATAAACACAACATTTTTCCCGGATTGACATTCCAGTGGTCGCGAGCCGACCCCATCAGTAGGATAGGCCGGCACTTTCATCGCCCGCCTGAGGAGTAGAAATGGATCGCGTGCGCAATCTCCTGGAGCAGATCCAGGGCCGCCTGGACAGCCTGAACAAGGCCGAACGCAAGGTCGCCGAGGTGATTCTGCATAACCCGCAGCAGGCCACCCGCTTCAGTATTGCCGCCCTGGCGCAGGCCGCCCAGGTCAGCGAACCTACGGTCAATCGCTTCTGCCGCTCGTTCGACGTCAACGGCTACCCGGAACTGAAGATGCAGCTGGCACAGAGCCTGGCCAGCGGCGCCGCCTACGTCAGCCGCGCCGTGGAGGCCGACGACGGGCCCGAGGCCTACACCCGCAAGATCTTCGGCAGCGCCATCACCTCGCTGGATGCCGCCTGCCAGGCGCTCGACCCGCAGATGGTCAGCCGTGCCGTGGACCTGCTGATCCAGGCACGGCAGATCCACTTCTTCGGCCTCGGAGCCTCGGCCCCGGTGGCGCTGGACGCGCAGCACAAGTTCTTCCGTTTCAACCTGGCGGTCTCGGCCCATGCCGACGTGCTGATGCAGCGTATGTTGGCCTCGGTGGCCCATACCGGCGACCTGTTCGTGATCATTTCCTATACCGGGCGCACCCGCGAGCTGGTGGAGGTGGCGCGCCTGGCGCGGGAGAACGGCGCCTCGGTGCTCGGCCTGACCGCCGCTGGCTCACCACTGGCCAAGGCCAGCACCCTGAGCCTGGACATCCCCCTGCCGGAGGACACCGACATCTACATGCCGATGACCTCGCGGATCATCCAGCTGACCGTGCTCGACGTGCTGGCCACCGGCATGACCCTGCGCCGCGGCGTGGATTTCCAGCCGCACCTGCGCAAGATCAAGGAAAGCCTCAGCGCCAGCCGCTACCCGGCGGACGAAGAGCCCAGCTGAAACGACGCGCCAGCTAGCGGCTGCCAGCGGTGCGCATGGCGCACCCTACCCTTGGACCGCATACCCCAACCGGCAGTAGCCGCGAGGGGGCAACGTAGGGTGCGCCATGCGCACCAAGCTAGTCGTTCTCCGCGCGCCATTCGGAGCCAGAGCCATTTACCAGCGGCGCGCATGGCACACCCTACCTACACACGCCAAGCATCCAGACCTATTACCAGCGATGCGCACAGCGCACCCTACGACTACTTGCGCAGCAGCAGGGAGCGGCCGTCCATCTCCTTGGGCACCGGCAAGTCCATCAGTTGCAGCAGGGTCGGCGCGATGTCGCACAGCCGGCCATCCTCGAGCCCGAACAGCCCGGCCCGCTTGCCGACCAGGATCAGCGGCACGGGATTGAGGGTATGGGCGGTGTGCGCCTGCCCCGAAGTCGCATCGAGCATCTGCTCCACGTTGCCGTGATCGGCGGTGATCAGGCACTCGCCATCGGCCGCCAGGGTGGCCTCGACCACCTGGGCCAGACACTGGTCCAGTGCCTCCACCGCCTGCACCGCCGCCGCGAAGGAGCCGGTATGACCGACCATGTCGCCATTGGCGTAGTTGCACACGATCAGGTCGTAGGCCTGACTGCCGATCGCCTCGACCAACTTGGCGGTCAGTTCCGGCGCGCTCATCTGCGGCTGCAGGTCGTAGGACGCCACGTCGGGCGAAGCCACCAGGATGCGCTGCTCGCCGGTGAACGGCTGCTCACGGCCGCCATTGAAGAAGAAGGTGACGTGGGCGTACTTCTCCGTCTCGGCGATACGCAGCTGGGTCTTGCCCTGCTCCGCCAGGTACTCGCCCAGGCTGTTCGCCAGGTTTTCCGGGGGGAAGGCGCAGGGGCCGTCAAGTTGCGCCGAGTAGCGGGTCAGGGTCAGCAGGCGCTGCCTGGGCACCAAGCGCGAGCGGGCGAAGGCATCGAACGCCGGATCGACCAGGGCCTGGCACAGCTGGCGCGCGCGGTCGGGGCGGAAGTTCATGAAGACCAGCGCATCCTCGCCTCCCAGCTCGACCGGCTCGCCGATACCGGTGGCACGCACGAACTCGTCCGACTCGCCGCGCTCATAGGCCGCCAGCAGCGCCTGCTCGGCACTGGCCGCGCGGAACTCGGCGCGACCGTCGACGAGCAAGCCATGGGCCGCCTCGATGCGCTCCCAGCGATTGTCACGATCCATGGCGTAGTAGCGCCCGACCAGCGAGGCGATGCGCCCCTTGCCCAGGCGCGCCAGCTCGGCCTCCAGCTCGGCGATTACGGCCTGGGCGCTTCTCGGCGGGGTATCGCGACCATCGAGGAAGGCGTGCACGTAGAAGCGCTCGATGCCGCGCTCGGCCAGCACCCGGCACGCGGCCAGGATCTGCTCGCTGTGACTGTGCACGCCGCCGGGCGACAGCAGGCCGAGCAGGTGCACCGCGCCGCCGCGCCGCCGCGCGCCGTCAAGCAGGTCGGTGAGCGCCGGATTGGCGGCGAACTCGCCGTCGGCGATCGCCTTGTTGATCCGCGTGAAGTTCTGGTACACCACGCGCCCGGCGCCGAGGTTCATGTGCCCCACTTCCGAGTTGCCCATCTGCCCCTCGGGCAGGCCGACGGCCAGCCCGGAAGTGGCGATGCGGCTGTGCGGGTAGCGCTGGAACAGGGCATCCAGGGTCGGCGTGCGCGCCGCGGCCAGGGCATTGGCCTCGGCCTCCTGGCGCAGGCCGATGCCGTCGAGAATGATCAGGGTACGGGTGGTCATGCCGGTTGCCTTCAGAAGATGTAGTCGGTGGTCAGGAAGCTGGATTCACGATTGCGGATGATCTCGCTGACCAGCGCCTTGTTGCTTTCCTGGAACTTGGTCGCCACCAGGGTGCGGATGGAGAACACACGCAGGGCGTCGTGCACCGACAGGGTGCCCTCGGCCGAGTTCTTGCGGCCGTTGAACGGGTAGCTGTCCGGGCCACGCTGGCACTGCGCATTGATGTTGATGCGGCCGACCTGGTTGGCGAAGGCGTCGACCAGGCGGCCGACCTGGGCCGAGTTGTTGCCGAAGATGCTCAGTTGCTGGCCGAAGTCGGAATCGAGCACGTAGTCGATCACCGTCTGCAGGTCACGGTAAGGCACCACCGGCACCAGCGGGCCGAACTGCTCCTCGTGGTACACGCGCATCTGCGCCGTCACCGGATAGAGCACCGCCGGGTAGAAGAACGAGCCCCGGCTCTCGCCACCATCGGGATTGACCACCTGGGCGCCCTTCTCCAGCGCATCGGCCACCAGGCCGCCGAGGTACTCGGTCTTGCCCTCCTCCGGCAACGGCGTCAGGGCCACGCCCGGCTCCCAGGGCATGCCCGGCTTGAGCGCGGCGAGCCTGCTATTGAACTTGTCGAGGAAGCTGTCGACCACATCCTCATGCACGAAGAGGATCTTCAGCGCCGTGCAACGCTGGCCATTGAACGACAGCGCACCGGTCAGCGCCTCGCTGACCGCGCTGTCCAGGTCGACCTCGGGCAGAACGATGCCCGGGTTCTTCGCATCCAGGCCCAGGGCCGCGCGCAGGCGGTGCGGCCGCGGATGCAGCTTCTTCAGGGCACTGGCGCCCTTGTGGGTGCCGATAAAGGCGAACACATCGATCTTGCCGCTGGCCATCAGCGCACTGACCGCCTCGCGGCCGCCGCTGTAGATCACGTTGATCACCCCGACCGGGAAGCTGTCACGAAACGCCTCGAGCAACGGACGGATCAGCAGCACGCCGAATTTGGCCGGCTTGAACACCACCGTGTTGCCCATGATCAGCGCCGGGATCAGGGTGGTGAAGGTCTCGTTCAGCGGGTAGTTGTAGGGCCCCATGCACAGGGTCACGCCCAGGGGCACGCGACGGATCTGGCCGAGGGTGTCCTGCTCCAGCTCGAAACAACTGGAGCGGCGATCCAGCTCCTTGAGCGCGGCGATGGTGTCGACGATGTAGTCGCAGGTGCGGTCGAACTCCTTCTCGGAATCCTTGAGGTTCTTGCCGATCTCCCACATCAGCAGCTTGATCACCGGCTCGCGCTGCTCGCGCATGCGCGCCAGGAACGCCTCGACGTGCTGGATGCGCTCGGCCACGCGCATGGTCGGCCAGGCGCCCTGGCCGTTGTCGTAGGCGCGCACCGCGGCCTCCAGGGCATCCAGCGCCGCCTGCTCATCGAGCTCCGGGGTGCTGCCGAGTATCACCTGGCGGTCGCCCTGTTCGGTTGCCAGATACACCGGGCTGCGCACGGTCGCCAGCGGGCCCTTCCAGGTGCGCAACTGGCCATCGACCAGGTAGTCGCGCTGCTCGATGGGCGCCCCTAGGCGATAGGCCTCGGGAATCTCGGCCAGGGACGGAAACAGCGAGCCGAGGCGGCTTACTTGGGTCATGGCATCTACCTCATCTGAAGGCGAATGAGCGGCGCCGGCGCAGCGACGCCGGCCCCGAACTGAAGCGAACGACAATGGCGACCCGGCAGCCGCCGGTGGTCCCCTGCTAGGCGCCAGCGCGCAGATTGGCGAGCAACCATTCGCCACTGTAGTTGGCGCGCCCCTGCAGCGCCTGCTCGATGCGCAGCAGCTGGTTGTACTTGCCGACCCGGTCGGAACGGCACAGCGAGCCGGTCTTGATCTGCCCGGCACAGGTGGCGACGGCCAGATCGGCGATGGTGGTGTCCTCGGTTTCGCCGGAGCGATGGGAAATCACCGCCGTGTAGCCGGCCTCCTGGGCCATGCGGATGGCGTCGAAGGTCTCGCTCAGCGTGCCGATCTGGTTGAACTTGATCAGGATCGAGTTGCCGATGCCGCGCTGGATGCCCTCCTTGAGGATGCGTGTATTGGTGACGAACAGGTCGTCGCCGACCAGTTGCACGCGCTTGCCGATTTTCTCGGTCAGGCAGGCCCAGCCGGCCCAGTCGCTTTCGTCCATGCCATCCTCGATCGAGACGATCGGATAGCGCTCGCACAGGCCGGCCAGGTAGTCGGCGAAACCGGCGGAATCGAAGCTCTTGCCCTCGCCCGCCAGCACGTAGCGGCCGTCGTGGTAGAACTCCGAGGCCGCGCAATCGAGGGCCAGGGTAACGTCCTGGCCAAGCACATAGCCGGCGCGCTCGACCGCCTGCTGGATCACCACCAGGGCCTCCTCGTTGCTACTGAGCGAGGGGGCGAAACCGCCCTCGTCGCCCACCGCGGTGCTCAGGCCACGCTCGCTCAGCACCTGCTTGAGGGTGTGGAAGATTTCCGCCCCCATGCGCAGCGCCTCGCTGAAGGAGCCGGCGCTGACCGGCTGGATCATGAACTCCTGGATGTCGACGTTGTTGTCCGCGTGCTCGCCGCCGTTGAGAATGTTCATCATCGGCACCGGCATGCTGAAGGTGCCCGGCGCGCCATAGAGGGCGGCCAGATGCTCGTACAGCGGCAACCCCTGCACCGCGGCCGCCGCCCTGGCGGTAGCCAGGGAGACCGCGAGGATCGCGTTGGCGCCCAGCTCGGCCTTGCTCTCGGTGCCGTCCAGGGCCAGCATCGCCTCGTCGACCTGCCGTTGATCCAGCGCATCCAGGCCCAGCACGCCCTCGCGGATGGCGCCGTTGACATTGGCCACCGCACACAGCACGCCCTTGCCCTTGTAACGCGCGGCGCCGTCGCGCAGCTCCAGGGCCTCACGGGTGCCGGTGGAGGCGCCGGACGGCACGCTGGCGACGCCCACTGCGCCACCGGCCAGGGTCACCACCGCCTCGACGGTGGGATTGCCGCGCGAATCGAGGATCTCGTAGGCGGCAACCTGCTGGATCAGAGAATCTTTACTCATGGCGTTCGGCACCCTTGGTTGAAGTAGAAGTTGCAGTCAGCGCCGCGCAGGGCGCCCCATCGAGCAGCTCGCGCTGCTCGGCATAGGATTCGCGAAAATCGAAGTCCCGCGGCCAGCTTGGCTCGCCGTCCGCGACACCCTGGCCACGCTGGTCATGCCTGTTGGAATTGCTCACTCTCAGCTCCTCGCTCAGCAAATGGGGTCGCCCACGCGGATCACCCGCAGGCAATTGGTGCCGCCCTGCGCATTGGCGTAGTCGCCGCGCGAAATCAGCAGGTGATCACCGGTCTCGACGACGCCGCGACGCACCAGCTCGTCGACGGCGCGGGCATTGACCTCGCCCACCGGGAAACTGTCGCTATCGAATGGAATGGTCTGCACGCCGCGGAACAGCGCCACCCGGTTCTGCGTGCGCGGGTTGCGCGAGAAGGCGTAGATCGGCAGGTGCGAACGAATCCGCGACATCAGCCGCGGCGTGTCGCCGCTCTCGGTCATGCAGATGATCGCCTTGACCCCGTGCAGGTGGTTGGCCGCGTACATGGCGGCCATGGCGATCGACTCGTCGATCTTGTGGAACACCTCGTCCATGCGGTGCTTGGAGCGATGGCTGTGCGGATGCTTCTCCGCCCCGACTATCACCCGTCCCATGGCCTGCACGGTTTCGACCGGATAGGCGCCGGCGGCGGTCTCGGCCGACAGCATCACCGCATCGGTGCCATCGAGCACGGCGTTGGCCACGTCGAACACCTCGGCGCGTGTGGGCATCGACTGGGTAATCATCGACTCCATCATCTGCGTCGCGGTGATCACGATCCGGTTCAGGGTCCGGGCACGCTCGATGATCAGCTTCTGCACCGCCACCAGCTCGGCATCGCCGATCTCCACGCCCAGGTCGCCGCGCGCCACCATCACGCCTTCCGAGGCCTCGATGATCGCGTCCAGCACGCTCAGGTCATTGACCGTCTCGGCCCGCTCGATCTTGGCGACCAGGCCGGCTTCGCCGCCCGCCTCGCGCAGCAGTCGGCGGGCCAGCTGCATGTCGGCGGCATCGCGGGGAAAGGACACCGCCAGGTAGTCGACCTGCATCTGCGCGGCGGTGCGGATGTCCTCGCAGTCCTTGTCGGTCAGCGCCGCCGCCGAGAGACCGCCACCCTTGCGGTTGATGCCCTTGTTGTTGGACAGCGGGCCACCGACCAGCACCTCGCAGAACAGCTTGCTGCCCTCGACGCGCAACACCTTGAGCTCGATGCGACCATCGTCCAGCAGCAGGATGTCGTCAGGCCGACTGTCGTTGATCAGCGCCTCGTAATCGATGCCGACGCCATGCTCGTCGCCGGCGCTCTTGTCCAGCCCGGCATCGAGGACGAAGACCTGGCCCTTGCTCAGCTGCACCTTGCCTGCGGCGAAGCGGGCGATGCGGATCTTCGGCCCTTGCAGGTCGGCCAGCACGGCGACGAAGCGCCCATGCTTGCGGGCCATCTCACGCACCAGGTCGGCGCGGGCGATGTGATCCTCGGCACTGCCATGGGAGAAGTTCAGACGCACCACGTCGACACCGGCGAGCACCAGGCCTTCGATGGCCTCGGCACTCTGTGTGGCCGGACCCAGGGTGGCGACAATTTTTGTTCTTCGCTGCATAGCTGAGTGTCCTCAAAGACAGGTGTGGCGAACGAGCAAACCGAGACCCGAGCAGGCCGGACAGGCACCAAGGCACGGCACGCGACTGCTGACCAATACGCCTCGCCAAAATGGTTGCTTTATCAAACTGTGCTATTGATACTCGGATCAAATACATTAATCAAGATAAAATGTTGTAATAAAAACAACATGAACGCGACAAGCAGCCGAACACCGGCTACGGCGCGACCGAGCGCATGCACGTTGCGGATCAAGTGCGACCGTCCCGCCCCAGGCAACGGGATGGCGGATGCAGGCGATGCAGGAAGCAGTGCAAGGAAAGGGGCGCCGGCGGGCTGGATGCCGCCGACGCGAAGCGAGAAACCAGTGGCGCCAGGGCATCAGCCCCGGCGGGCGTGCAGGCTCAGCAGCCCTTCTTCGCCGGCCGCGAGGCTCAGGCTGTCGGGTCCGCAGCTGGCCGCCTCGACACAGAGAAAGCCCAGCGCCTCGTTCCAGCCGACATCGGTCAGGGGACGACTGCCGGGATGCCAGACCACGCTGTTGGCACCCCCGGAGGTATCCACCAGGAGGCGCCGCTGCCAGGCCGGATCCTGCAGCTGCAGCTGGCCGCCGCGACGGAAGATCCGGTGGCAGCCATCGTCGATGCGCAGCACGCCGCCCTGCAGGCAGTCGGCGCGCGCCAGCAGGTCGTAACCCGGCGCGCCATCCAGGCCGAGCAGCCCCACCTGCGCCACATCGCCGACCCGCCAGTAGGCATGCAGGGCGTGACTCAACAGACAAGGCTCGCTGTCCGCGTGCCGGGTGACCAGGCGCAGCCTGAGCTCGGCGCCCAGCTCCGCCTCCAGCGTCACCTGCCAGTCGCACAGCTCCAGCTGCCAGTGCAGGCGCACGCCCTGCTCATGACTTTCGCTGAGCAGCAGCTGCCAGTCGCTCAGCCGCGCCCAACCATGGGACGGCCAGCCAGGCTCGGTCGGGTGACGACCGAACCAGGGCCAACAGATCGGCACCCCGCCGCGAATCGCCCCATGGGGCTGCCAGCGACTGGCGCACCACAGCCAGGGCCTGTCGCCGCGCGGCTGGAAGTGCAGCAGCTGCGCGCCCTGGCGACTGAACACCGCCTGGCAGAGCGGGTGCTCGACCAGCAGCAGCTCGCGGCCCTGGTGCGTCAGCCAGCGCGGCGAAGACCCGCCGGAGGACAGAAACAGCCCAGCCAGAGGGTGCTCCAAAGCACCCCCTGGCTGAGTTGACGACTCACCCGGCGGCAAGCCGGGGCGACGCCGCGCGCTAAGCGCCGGCATCGTTGTCTTCCCGCATAGCCATTACCACCAGTACTCGACCTGGGCGCCGAAGTTGGAGCCATGCCGGGCACTGCCGAACACGCCGCTGTCGGAGAGTGCCGAGCCGGCCGCCATCTGGCTGGCGGCATCCTGGGCCGCCTGGTTCCAGGTCGCGTAGGTGTAGTACAGGCGGAACTCGGGACGGGCCCAGAAGCCCGGTCCGGCCGGCGACCAGGTCGGCGCCACGGTGAACTTGCTCAGCTTGCGCGTGCCGCCGCTGGCATCGACCTGATCGTGGCCCAGCTCGCCGACCAGCTTGAACCGCTCGGTGAAGGCATAGCTGGTACGCCCGCCGACCGACAGCCAGTTCTCGTCGTCCTGGTTGGCGCGCTCGTCCTTCTGGTACACCACCAGGAACTGGCCGCCCAGGCGCGGGGTGATCTGCCAGTCGAAGTGCTCCACCAGGCGATAGCGCTTGGCGCTGTCATCGAGCATCACGTCGCCGGTCGAGCCCAGGGCGGTGCCCGGGCCGGGACCGTACTGCAGGGCCAGGGTGTTGGTGCCGCCGAGGTCGAGGAAGTCCTTCTGCTTGTGCTGGGCGGTGATCGACCAGCCGCTGTGGGCGCCCTCGATGTGGCGCGGCTTGTCGATGAAGCTCAGGCCGAATTCCAGCTCGCCATTGGGGTTGGTGTCGAAGCCGGCGACGTTGAAGTCGTGGCGGTTGATGTATTCCTTCTGGAACACGCTGTCCTTGCGCGAGAAGGCGTAGCTGTACTTCAGCCCGCCCAGCTCGTAGTTCTCGATGCCGGCGCCGGTGGCGCTCTGGTTCCAGTAGAAGAAGTCGCTGATATGGATGTCGTTGCGCTTGTAGTAGCGCCGCCCCGCCCACAACGAGCCGCCGTTCAGCGCCGGCACCTTGCTCCACTCGGCATAGGCCTGCGACATCCGCGTGAAACCATGGTCACCGGTGAACTTCGGGGTATGCCCGTACTCGTTGAACAACTGCGCCATGCCCTCGACGCTGACCACCGAGCCATCGTCCAGGGTCAGCAGGTCCTGGCGCAGGTCCAGTTCGGCGTACTGCTCGCACTCGTTGCCGAGGCGGAACTTCGACTGGGCGCCGGGCAACTGGAAGCACGACTGCCGATCGCCGTCGGAACTGCCGGCGCCGCTACGCACATAGCCGCTGAACTCCAGGGCCGACGCCGAACCCGGTGCTGCCAGATAGGCCAGGGTTACCGCCAGGCCAAGACTCTTCGCTGCTTTCATCCATCCACTCCTTCTTGTTGTTATGGTCAGAACTTGCCTTACAGCCACTCGCGGCGCGCCCATACGGCAGTCGCACCAACGAGCCTGTTGCTTCGCATTGCACGGACTGGCACGAAACGCAGCGCCCGGATGAATTCCGGGCGCCCGCTCAACGCCCCTTGAACTGCGCGACCTTGACCGGCGGTTCGCTGAGCGCGGCCGCGCCATGCTGCACACGCTCGCCGCTCTGGGCGTCGAACAGCAGCACCTTGCTCGGGTCGAACTGCAGCGTCAGGCTCTGCCCTTCACGCGGCGCCAGGTCTGGGGCCAGGCGGCAGCAGACCTTGGTCTGGTTGAGATTGACGAACACCAGGGTGTCCGGCCCGGTGGGCTCGGTGACCTCGACCTCGGCGAGGATCGACGGCAGCGCAGCGCCCTCGGCAGCCGACACCTGGATCTGCTCGGGACGAATGCCGAGGATCAACTCGCGCTCCTCGCTGCCTGCCGGCATCGCCCCCAGGGGCAACTCGCAACGCGCCTGACCGCTGTCCAGGCGCGCGACCATCTGGCCGTCGCGGCGCTGCAGGCGCAGGGGAATGAAGTTCATCGGCGGCGAACCGATGAAGCTCGCCACGAACAGGTTGGCCGGGTCGTTGTAGATCTGCTGCGGGGTGCCGAACTGCTGGATGATGCCGTCCTTCATCACCGCCACCTTGTCGCCCAGGGTCATGGCCTCGATCTGGTCGTGGGTGACGTAGACCGTGGTGGTCTTCAGGCGCTGATGCATCAGCTTGATCTCGGTGCGCATCTCCACCCGCAACTTGGCGTCCAGGTTGGACAGCGGCTCGTCGAACAGGTAGATCTTCGGCCGCCGCGCCAGGGCCCGGCCCATGGCCACGCGCTGCTGCTGGCCACCGGACAGCTGGCCGGGCTTGCGGCTCAGCAGGTGTTCGATCTGCAGCAGCTTGGCCACCCGCGCCACCTCCTCCTCGATCGCCGCCGGGGCCATCTTGCGGATCTTCAGGCCGAAGGCGATGTTGTCGCGCACGCTCATGGTCGGGTACAGGGCGTAGGACTGGAACACCATGGCGATGTCGCGGTCCTTGGGGCTCTTGCCGCTGATGTCGTCGCCGTCCACCAGGATCGCCCCGCCGCTAACGTCCTCCAGGCCGGCGATGCAGTTCATCAGGGTCGACTTGCCGCAGCCGGACGGCCCCACCAGGATCAGGAACTCGCCCGAGTCGATGGACAGTTCGATGTTCTTCAGGGTGTCCGCCAGGCCGCTGCCGTAGGACTTGTTGACGTTGCGTAGTTCGAGGGTTGCCATTGTTGTGTCCTCAACCTTTGACGGCGCCGGCAGTCAGCCCGCGCAAAAAGTACTTACCGGCCAGCACGTAGACCACCAGGGTGGGCAAGCCGGCGATCATCGCCGCGGCCATGTCGACGTTGTATTCCTTGACCCCGGTGCTGGTGTTGACCAGGTTGTTCAGCGCCACGGTGATGGGCTGGGTGTCGCCACTGGCGAACACCACACCGAAGAGGAAGTCGTTCCAGATCTGGGTGAACTGCCAGATCAGGCAGACCATGATGATCGGCACCGACATCGGCAGCAGGATCTTGCCGAAGATGGTGAAGAAACCCGCGCCGTCCAGGCGCGCCGCGCGCACCAGGGCATCGGGGATGCTCACGTAGTAGTTGCGGAAGAACAGCGTGGTGAAGGCCAGGCCGTAGACCACGTGGATCAGCACCAGGCCGCTGGTGGTATTGGCCAGGCCGAGCTGGCCGAGGGTGAAGGACGCCGGCAGCAGCACCACCTGGAACGGCAGGAAGCAGCCGAACAGCAGCAGGCCGAAGAACAGCTGCGAACCGCGGAAGCGCCACATGGCCAGCACGTAGCCGTTGAGGGCGCCGAGCAGGGTCGAGATCAGCACCGCCGGCACGGTGATCTTCACCGAGTTCCAGAAGTAGCCGCCGACGCTGTCCCAGGCCTTGACCCAGCCGATCGCGGTGAACAGCTCGGGCCAGGACAACAGGTTGCCGGTGCGGATGTCGTCCGGGGTCTTGAAGCTGGTGAGCAACATGATCACCAGCGGAATCAGGTAGACCGCGCAGGCCACCAGCAGGGTCGCGTAGATGGCCACACGGCCCGGAGTCAAGGCACGCTTAATCATGGCGCTTGTTCCTCAGTTCGGAGTACAGGTACGGCACCAGGATCGCCAGCACCGCGCCGAGCATCAGGATCGCGCTGGCGGCGCCGAGGCCCATCTGGCCGCGGGTGAAGGTGTGGGCGTACATGAACATCGCCGGCAGGTCGGAGGAGTAGCCCGGACCGCCCGCGGTCATCGAGGCGACCAGGTCGAAGCTCTTGATCGCGATATGGGCGAGGATCATCAGGGCGCTGAAGAACACCGGGCCGAGGCTCGGCAGGACGATGCGCAGGTAGATCGCCGGCAGGCTGGCGCCATCCACCTGGGCGGCGCGGATGATCGACTGGTCGACGCCGCGCAGGCCGGCCAGGAACAGCGCCATGACGAAGCCCGAGGCCTGCCACACCGCTGCCATCACCAGGCAGTACACCACGTACTGCGGGTCCACCAGCCAGTCGAACCGAACACCTTCCCAACCCCAGTCGCGCAGCAGCTTGTCCAGGCCCAGGCCGGGATTGAGCAGCCACTTCCAGGCGGTGCCGGTGACGATCATCGACAGCGCCATCGGGTAGAGGAAGATGGTGCGGATGAACCCTTCGCGGCGGATGCGCTGATCCAGCAGCACCGCCAGGAGCACGCCTAGCACCAGGCTGATGGCAATGAACAGGCCACCGAACACCATCAGGTTCTTGCTCGCCACCCACCAGCGGTCGTTGTCCAGCAGGCGCTGGTACTGCTCCAGGCCGACCCACTTGTAGCTGGGCATGAAGCGCGAGTTGGTGAACGACAGCAGCAGGGTCCACAGGATGTAGCCGTAGAAGCCGACCGTAATGATCAGCATGCTCGGCGACAGCACCAGCTTCGGCAGCCAGCGCTGCAATGCATCCAGCTTTGATGCCTTGGTAAAGACTGCGATTGAGCTCATAACACAGGTCCATCACGTCGGGAGGAACAGATTCAGGGCGCAACTATCCACGGCGCGGTTTTCACCGCACCGGGATACTCGAGTCACCTGGAGAGAGCCGCCGGCTTGGCCGACGGCCGGGGCTGCCTTACTGCACAGCCTTGATCGCGGCGGCCAGTTGCTGCGCGGCGCGCTGCGGGTCGCCTTGCGGGTCGTTGAAGAAGTTGGTCACCACATCGAACACCGCGCCCTGCACGTAGCTGGAAGCGGCCATGCCGTGGGCCAGACTCGGCTGCAGACCGCCGTTGCCGGCCGCCTCCTTGAAGTCGGTCATGGAGGCTTGCGCGCAGGCGTCGAAGGCGCTCATATCCTGGTCCAGGCGCACCGGGATCGAGCCCTTGTTGAGGTTGAAGAACTCCTGGAACTGCGGCGACATGACGGTACGCGCCAGGTCCGCCTGGGCCTTGCGGTTGTCCTCGTCGCTCAGCCTGAACATGGCCAGCGAATCGATGTTGTAGGCGAAGCTGCCCTGGGTGCCGGGGAACGGCAGGCACTGATAGTCCTTGCCCGGGACCTTGCCGGCCGCGGTCCATTCGCTCTTGGCCCAGTCGCCCATCACCTGCATGCCGGCCTTGCCGTTGATCACCAGGCCAGTGGCGGTGTTCCAGTCGCGGCCGGCGGCGTTGGCGTCGATGTAGTCGCGCAGCTTCTTCAGGGCGGCGAAGGCCTCGACCATCTTCGGCCCGGTCAGGGTCGCCTCATCCTGCTCGACGAAGGCCTTGCGGAAGCCTTCCGCGCCGAGGACGCTGAACACCAGGTCCTCGAACACCGTGGCGTCCTGCCAGGGCTGGCCGCCATGGGCCACGGGGATGAAGCCGGCGGCCTTGAGCTTTTCTGCGGCGGCGAAGAACTCGTCGAGGGTGGTCGGCGGCGTGGCGCCGGCCTGGGCGAAGACTTCGGGGTTGATCCACAGCCAGTTGACCCGGTGCACGTTGACCGGCACCGCGACATAGTCGCCGTCGTACTTCATCACCTGGGTCACCTGCTCCGGCAGCAGCGTGTCCCACTGCTGCTCCTTGGCGACGCCGTTGAGCTCGGTGAGCAGGCCCAGCTCGCCCCACTCCTGGATATCCGGCCCCTTGATCTGCGCGGCGGCCGGCGGGTTACCGGAAACGGCGCGGGTCTTCAGCACGGTCATGGCCGCCTCGCCACCGCCACCGGCGACGGCGAAGTCCTTCCAGGTATGCCCTTTCTCTTCGACCAGTTTCTGCAGGGTATCGGCGGCGCGCTTCTCGCCACCGGAGGTCCACCAGTGCAGCACTTCGACTTCACCGGCGTGGGCGGCCAGTGGCAGCAGGTAGGCAAGGGAAATAGCGGTTGTCAGGCGGGAGAACGCGTTCATGAACAGTACCTTTTTGTTGTTATCCACGGGATTGATGTGATCCACGGGCAAGTCTGGTGCTTGCGCTGCGTTGGATTCTATCCAGGGACCAGACCTCGCAGGGTAACGAAGGGATGCACAAAGGTCACAGGCTCGTTACAAAGGCGCGCCCCTGCCACACTCCAGCCATTCGAGTGCCTGGCTGCACAGGCAGTAAGGCCCGGGCGACCTGTTCGGATCGTTCCGGGCCAATCGGAGCACCGCGGCGAGGGTTCAGGCGAACGCCATGACCTCGGGCAACGGCTTGCGCGGCTTCTGCGGCCAGTTGCCCGGGGCCGGGTAGCCGGCGGTGACCAGGATCACCGGAATCTCATTGGCCGCCAGGTCGAACTCGCGCGCCACCGCAGCGGCGTCGAAGCCGCTCATGGGCCCGGTCGCCAGGCCCATGCCCGCGGCGGCCAGCATCAGGGTCATGGCCGCCAGGGAGGCCGAACGCAGCGCCTCGTCACGCTGCAGCTGCGGGTTGCCCCGGTGCGAGCCGGTGGCCGCGGCGACCCAGCCCTCGACCAGCGCCTGATCCAGGATGCCGGCCGCGACCGAGGGCTGCAGCGCCCGCGCGAGCCCCTCATGGGCCTGCAGGGTGCCGCAGACGATGTAGGTGACCGGGGCATCGAGCACCTGCTGCTGGCCGTAGGCGGCCCCGTGCAGGCGCGCCTTGGCCTCGGCGCTGCGCACGGCGATGAACTTCCAGTTCTGCAGGTTGTAGGCCGATGGCGCGCGGGCGGCCAGGCGCACCAGTTCGCTGACCTGTTCGTCCGACAGGTCGCGACTGCTGTCGTAGCGACCGGTCGATACGCGGGACTCGATGAGCTGCTTGATGAAGTCGGACATGGAGGTTCTCCTCTGACGATGGATGATGAAGGCCGCAGCGCGACGACACGCCCGGCCAAGGTTGCCGATCAGCGCTGCAGTTGTGCGGCCGGCGCGGCCGGCGGCACTGGAACCGGGGCCGCTGAAGCCCACTGCACCGCCAGGATGCTGCCGAGCACCGCCACCAGCCCCAACAGCGACAGGCCGGTCATGCTCTGGCCGAGCAGCGCCCAGCCGAGGACCACCGCGGTCAGCGGGCTGAGCAGGCCCAGCGAGGACACCGCGACCGGCGTCAGCCGAGCGATGCCGCGGAACCACAGGGCATAGGCCAGCAGCGCACCGAACAGCGACAGGTAGGCATAGGCCAGCCACTGGCTGAGGCTCAGGCTCGGCAACGGCGGATCGAGGCTCCAAGCCACCGGCGCCAGCAACAGCCCGCCCAGCAGCAACTGCCATCCAGTGAACGCCAGCAGCGGCACCTCGGGCCGCCAGCGCCGCGCCAGATAGGTGCCGGTCGCCATGCAGGCGGTGCCGACAAAGGCCGCGGCGATGCCGAGCGAATCCCAGGCGGCCCCCGGCGACAACAGCAGCGCCGCCATGCCGGCCACCCCCAGCGCGCCAGCCCCCAGGGCCAGGTTGGCCGGGCGGCGGCCGTCCAGGCTCCACACCAGGCCCATCACCAGCAGCGGCTGCAGCGCCCCGACCACGGCCGCCAGGCCGCCGGGCAAACGGTAGGCGGCCACGAACAGCAGGGCCTGGAAGAAGCCGATATTCAGCGCCGCGAGCACCGCCAGGCGCGGCCAGGTCGCACGACCGGGCCAGTGGCGGCTGTACAGCACCAGCAGCAGCCCCGCCGGCAAGGTGCGCAGCAACGCGGCCGTGAAGGGCCGGTCCGGCGGCAGCAGTTCGGTGGTGACGATATAGGTCGAGCCCCAGATGGCCGGCGCCAGCGCGGTGATCAGCACATCGACCCAGGACACGGAGGTTTGCTTGCGGCTCATGCAATTACCTTCAATTCAAGATAAAATCAGAGCCTCGCACACAACAATCTTGACATCAAGACAAACAGGGGTATCCGATGAGCACAGATCGACGACCGGACGCGGTGGACGCCATCATCGAGCAGTGGCGCCGCGAGCGCCCGGACCTGCAGCTCGGGCCGATGGGCACCATCGGCCGCCTCAAGCGTTGCTCGACCCTGCTCGGCCGCCGCCTGGACGAGACCTTCGCGGCCTTCGGGCTGAGTTTCTGGGAGTTCGACGTGCTGGCGACCCTAAGGCGTGCCGGCGCCCCCTTCCGCCTGGCACCGACCGAGCTGTTCGCCACCCTGATGGTCACCTCGGGCACCATGACCCATCGCCTGAAGAGCCTCGAAGCCAACGGCTGGGTGCAGCGCGAGGCCAATCCCGACGATGCACGCAGCCTGCTGGTGAGGCTGACCGACGACGGCAAGGCGCTGATCGACCGCGCGGTGACGGCCCATGTGGAGAACGAGCACAGGATCATGGCGCCGCTGGACGCCGCCGAGCAGGCGGCACTGGATGCCAGCCTGGTCCGGCTGTTGTCGGTACTGGAGCCGGCACGCGACTGACGGCCAGGCGCGCCCCGGGCGTTCGGCGGCCTAGGGCCGCTGCGCCTCACTCGGCATGGCGCGGCAATGTCAGGGTCACCCGCAGACCGCCCTCGCGCAGGTTGCGCAGGCTCAGCTCGCCACCGTGGCTATGGGCGATATTGCGCGCGATGCCCAGGCCCAGGCCATAGCCCTGCTGCTGCCCGGCCAGGCGAAAGTGCGGTTCGAACACCTGCTCCAGGCGCTGTTCCGGCACCCCCGGCCCTTCGTCATCGACGTGCAGGACGAACGTGCGGGCATCGTCCTCGATATGCAGGTGGGCCCGTTCGCCGTACTTCAGCGCGTTGTCCACTAGGTTGCCGATGCAGCGCTTGAGCGCCAGGGGCTTGCCCGGATAGCTGGCCAGGGCCTGGCCATCCAAGGTCACCCGGCCATTGCCGGCCGGGGCCAGGTAGGGTTCGATCACGCAGTTGAGCAGGTAGTTGAGGTCGACCGGCTCGATGTTCTCATGGATGTCGGTGTCCTTGACGCACTGCAGCGCGCCCTTGACCAGCATCTCCAGCTCATCCAGATCGCGACCGAACTTGGCCTGCAACTGCTCGTCGTCGAGCAGCTCGACACGCAGGCGCAGGCGGGTGATCGGTGTGCGCAGGTCGTGGGAGATGGCGCTGAACAGCTGGCTGCGCTCGCGCAGGTAGCGGCCGATGCGCTCGCGCATGCTGTTGAAGGCGCGACTGACCTCTACCACCTCGCTGCCGCCGGCCTCGGGCAGCGGTTCGACCTCGCTGCCCAGGGACATCTCCCGCGCCGCCACTGCCAGACGCTTGAGCGGTCGGCTCTGCCAATGCACCAGCAGACCGATGAACAGCAGCAGGAAGCTGCTGGTGAGGATGATGAACCACAGCTGCTGGGCCGGCAGCCCCTGCTGCTCCAGGCTGACGTAGGGCTCGGGCATCAGCGAGGCGAGGTACAGCCACTCGTTCGGCGCGATCTGGATCTGGGTGACCAGCACCGGTGGATTCAGCGGCTCCAGGCTCAAGGCATAGTGGGCCCAGGAACGCGGCAACTGGTCGAGCTTCAGGGCGCTGTTGAAGATCAGCAGATCCTCGGGGCTGACGAACTGCACCAGCAGGTCCAGGTCCTTGCCCAGGCGCTCGCGCAGGGTCGCGTCCACCGCATCGAGCACCGCGCGCTTGCGGGGCGTCTGCGGCAACACCTGCATGCTCAGCGGCTTGTCGTTGAGCGAGACGAAGAAGCGCGTGCCGCCCATGTTGCGCAGCTGGTCGAGCACCAGCGGCCGGTAGCCCAGGGGCAGCGAACGGAAGTAGCTGACGCTGGCGGCCATCGACTGGGCCAGACTGCGCGCGCTGGTGAGCAGCCCCTCCATCTGGCTGGCGCGCAACTGCGACACCCAGATGACGCTGGACAAGGCCTGGGCCAGCAGCACCACCAGCAGGGTCAGCAGCAGCATGCGCGCCAGCAGCGAGCGCGGCACCGGCAGAAGCCGGCGCAGGTTAATGGACATCACCGAGATGGGGCGTGACATTGGCCGCCAGCAGGTAGCCGCTGCCACGCACCGTGCGGATCAGCCGCGACGGCTTGTCCGTATCGCGCAGGCGCTGGCGCAGGCGACTGACCGCCATGTCGACGATGCGCTCGAGCGGCATCACCTCGCGGCCGCGGGTGGCGTTGGCGATGGTGTCGCGGTCGAGAATCTGCTGCGGATGATCGAGGAACAGCTTGAGCAGGGCGAAGTCGGCGCCGGAGAGGATCACCTCCTCGCCGTCGGCGTGGAACAGGCGGTGGCTGACCATGTCCAGGCGCCACTCGTCGAAGGCCAGCACCTCGCCGCCGCGCTCCTGGCTGAAGTGCGCGCGGCGCAGCAACGCCTTGATCCGCGCCAGCAATTCGCGCGGGCTGAACGGCTTGCCCAGGTAGTCGTCGGCACCCAGTTCCAGGCCGATGACCCGGTCGGCCTCGTCGGAACTGGCGGTGAGCATGATCACCGGCACCTGGGCGAAACGCTGGTGCTCGCGCACCCAGCGGCACAGGCTGAAGCCGTCCTCGTCGGGCAGCATCACATCGAGGATCACCAAATCCGCCGGCTCGGCGCTCAGCCCCTGGCGAAAGGCCGCGCCATCGCCGACCGTGCGCACCTGGAAGCCGGCGCGGCTCAGGTAGGTGTGCAACAGCTCGCGAATTTCCTGGTCGTCATCGACCAGCAGAATGGATTTTCCGGGCTGACTCACAGCGGGCCTTCCTCATTCTTGTAGGGTGCGCGATGCGCACCGGCACCCACAGGCGGTGCACACGGCGCAGCCTACACAGAGGCCTGCTGCAAGGCCACACCGGCGCCCATCAACCCCGGATATTCGGCGGTCACCAGCCACACCGGAATCCCGTCGAAATACGGGCTCATGACCCCCTTGTCACGCAGGCTGCGAGCAAAGCCACTGGCCAGGAACAGCTCGGCGAAGCGCGGCACCACGCCGCCGACTATGTAGACGCCGCCACGCCCGCCCAGGCTCAGCACGTTGTTGCCGGCGGCGCGGCCGAGCCAGCAGCAGAACTGCTCGATCACCTGCAGGGCGACGGCTTCGCCGGCCAGCGCCGCCGCGGTGATCTCGGCCGGCGAGTGCAGGCGCGGCTCATGGCCATCCAGGGCACAGACGGCGCGATAGAGCGTCAGCAGGCCGCCGCCGCTGAGCACGTCCTCGGCGCGCACATGGCCGAGCTGGGCATACAGCTGCTGCCACAACTGGGCCTCGCGCGGACTGCCGATCGGCAGGTCGACGTGACCGCCCTCGCCCGGCAAGGCCAGCCAGCTGCCGTCGGCCAGCTCCAGCAGGGTGCCGACGCCCAGGCCGGTGCCGGGGCCGATCACCACGCAGGGCCGGTGCGCCTCGGGCTGGCCCGGGCAGACCAGGCGGCGCTCGTCCTCGCGCAGGCGGGTCATGCCCAGGGCCATGGCGGAGAAGTCATTGACCAGCAGCAGCTCGCGCACCTGCAGGGTCTCGCAGAACGCCGCGCGACTGAGGCGCCAGTGGTTGTTGGTGAAGCGGAACTCATCACCGCTGACCGGCCCGGCACAGGCCAGGCACACCGAATCCACCGCGCCGAGCGGCAGCTCCAGCTCGGCCAGGTAGGCACCGATGGCCGCCTCCGGCCCCGGGTAGTCGGCGGTGGCCAGCACCCGCACCGACTCCAGCTGCTCGTCGCGCCACAGGGCGAAGCGCGCATTGGTCCCGCCGATATCGCCGACCAGCGCCAGTTTCACTTCAGCGACTCCAGGCTGCTGGTGAAGGCGCTGGCGCCCTGCTCGGCCGAGCTGAAGGCCAGGCGCATGAAGGAGAACAGCTCACGACCGCAGCCCACGGCATTGTTCAGGGTGTCGATCGCCGGCTCACGCGCCGCCAGCTCGGCGTCCTCGACTAGCACCCGCAGCTCGCCGGTCTTGCCGTCGACGCGAATCACGTCGCCGTCGCGCACCCGCGCCAGCGGGCCGCCGTCGAAGGCTTCGGGGCAGACATGGATGGCCGCCGGGATCTTGCCCGAGGCACCGGACATGCGCCCGTCGGTGACCAGCGCCACCTTGAAGCCGCGATCCTGCAGCACGCCGAGGAACGGGGTCATCTTGTGCAGCTCGGGCATGCCGTTGCTACGCGGCCCCTGGAAACGCATGACCGCGACAAAGTCACGCTCCAGCTCGCCGGCCTTGAAGGCATCGGCCAGCTCCTGCTGGTCTTCGAATACCCGCGCCGGCGCCTCGACCACCTGGTGCTCCGGCGCCACGGCGGAGACCTTCATCACCCCGCGACCGAGATTGCCCTGCATCAGGCGCAGGCCACCTTCGGCCGAGAACGGGTTGGCCACCGGGCGCAGCACGCTTTCGTCATGGCTCTTGCTCGGGCCATCGCTCCAGACCAGCTGGCCGTCCTCGAGGAAGGGCTCGCGGGTGTAGCGGGACAGGCCGTGGCCGGCCACGGTGTTGACGTCCTCGTGCAGCAGGCCGGCCGCGAGCAGCTCGCGAATCAGGAAGGCCATGCCACCGGCGGCCTGGAAGTGATTGATGTCGGATTTGCCGTTGGGATAGACGTGGGCCATGGTCGGCACCACTTCGGAAAGGTCGGCCATGTCCTGCCAGGTCAGCTGGATGCCCGCAGCCCGGGCGATGGCCGGCATGTGCAGGGTGTGGTTGGTCGAACCACCGGTGGCATTCAGCGCGACGATCGAGTTGACCAGGCAGCGCTCGTCGACGATCTCGCCGAGCGGCATGAACTGGCCGCTCTGCTTGGTCAGGCGGGTGATCTGCCGGGCCGCCTCGACGGTCAGGGCGTCGCGCAGCGGCGTACCCGGGTTGACGAAGGAGGCACCGGGCAGGTGCAGGCCCATCACTTCCATCAGCAGCTGGTTGGTGTTGGCGGTGCCATAGAAGGTGCAGGTGCCCGGGCTGTGGTAGGCGGCCATTTCCGCTTCCAGCAGCTCGTCGCGGGTCGCCTTGCCCTCGGCGTAACGCTGACGCACATCGGCCTTTTCCTTGTTCGACAGGCCGGACGGCATGGGTCCGGCCGGGACGAACAGGGTCGGCAGGTGGCCGAAGCGCAGCGCGCCCATCATCAGGCCCGGGACGATCTTGTCGCAGATACCCAGGTAGATCGCCGCGTCGAACATGTTGTGCGACAGCGCCACGGCGGTGGACATGGCGATCACCTCGCGACTGGCGATGCCCAGCTCCATGCCCGGCTCGCCCTGGGTCACCCCGTCGCACATCGCCGGCACGCCACCGGCGAACTGGCCGACCGAACCGACCTCGCGCAGGGCCTGCTTGATCTGCTCCGGGTAGTGCTGATACGGCTGGTGCGCCGAGAGCATGTCGTTATAAGCAGAAACAATCGCCACGTTGGCCGCATCCATCAGGCGCAGGGTCTGCTTGTCCTGGCTGCCGCAACCGGCGACGCCGTGGGCGAAATTGGCGCACTGCAGCTTGCCGCGCTGCGGCCCTTCGCTGGCAGCCGCATGAATCATCGCCAGGTAACGCTCGCGGGTGGCGCGGCTGCGGGCAATCAGGCGGTCGGTGACCTCTTGTACGCGGGGATGCATGTTGTCGACTCCAGGGTGGTGGATGGCGATATTTTGTACTTACTACAAAAATATTGCCAGCAAAAAGGCTTGATTTCTACACTCCCACAGATAATCTTGTAATTCCAACAACAAATCCATGAGAACCGAGCCATGCCCATTCGAATTGCCATCAACGGTTTCGGCCGCATCGGACGCAACGTATTGCGCGCCCTGTACAGCCAGAGCTACCGCCAGCAGCTGCAGGTCGTGGCCATCAACGACCTGGGCGACAGCGCGATGAACGCTCACCTGTTCAAGTATGACAGCGTGCACGGCACCTTCGAGGGCGAGGTCGAGGTCGACGGCGAGAGCCTCACGGTCAACGGCGACCGCATCGCCGTCAGCGCCATTCGCAACCCGGCCGAGCTGCCCTGGAAAGCCCACCAGGTCGACGTGGTATTCGAATGCACCGGGCTGTTCACCGAGCGCGACAAGGCCGCCGCCCACCTGGCCGCCGGCGCACGCAAGGTGATCATCTCGGCACCGGCCAAGGGCGCCGACGCCACCGTGGTATTCGGCGTCAATCAGGACGTGCTGCGCCCGTCCATGCAGATCATCTCCAACGCCTCCTGCACCACCAACTGCCTGGCCCCGGTGGCCCAGGTGCTGCAGCGCGAACTGGGCATCGAGCAGGGCCTGATGACCACCATCCATGCCTACACCAATGACCAGAACCTCTCGGATGTCTACCACAGCGACGCCTACCGCGCCCGCTCGGCGACCCAGTCGATGATCCCGACCAAGACCGGTGCCGCCGAGGCGGTGGGCCTGGTGCTGCCGGAACTGGCCGGCAAGCTGACCGGCATGGCCGTGCGGGTGCCGGTGATCAACGTATCGCTGGTCGACCTGACAGTGCAGGTCAAGCGCGAAACCACGGCCGACGAAGTCAACGCCCTGCTCCTGGCCGCCAGCCGGCGCTCCCCGGTGCTCGGCTACAACAGCCTGCCGCTGGTGTCCTGCGACTTCAACCACAACCCGCTGTCGTCGATCTTCGACGCCAACCACACCAAGGTCAGCGGCAAGCTGGTGAAGGTCATGGCCTGGTACGACAACGAGTGGGGCTTCTCCAACCGCATGCTCGACAGCTGCCTGGCCCTGTGCAACGCAGAATAAGTGTCGCGGCCAAAGGCCTGGCCCGGCGAACTGCCGGGCCGCCTTCGCCTAGGCGCCGCGCAGCCACCCCTGTCCCGATCAGGATGCCTCGATGAGCCGTATCAGCTTTACCTCCGCGACCCTGCCGGCGCGCAAGCGCATCGCCCTGGTCGCCCATGACCATTGCAAGGAATTTCTCCTCGACTGGAGCGTGCGCCAGCGCGAGCGCCTGGCCAAGCACCAGCTGCTGGCCACCGGCACCACCGGCCTGCTGCTTGGTCAACGCCTGCAATTGCCGGTCGAATGCATGATCAGCGGCCCGCTGGGCGGCGATCAGCAGCTCGGCGCGCGCATCGCCGAGCGCCGCGTGGACATGCTGGTGTTCTTCTGGGACCCCTTCGAGCCGCAACCCCACGACCCGGACATCAAGGCCCTGCTGCGCGTCGCCGCGGTGTGGAACATTCCCGTGGCCTGCAACGAAAGCAGCGCCGACTACATGCTCGCCAGCACCCTGCTGGAGCAGCAGCACGATTACCGCATCCCCGACTACCAGACCTATCTGGCTGGTCGCGGCTGAGCCACGGCCGCCCCTCTTCCCCCCTCTTGCGCGTCTCCGCGCCGCCAACGCCGTGGAATTTCATGCTCCCCTGTAACAAAGGCTCCACGACCACGTCTGATGCAGTAGGAACGACAGGCCCAACCTGCAACGCTGCAACCAGCGATGCGGTGCCCCCATGCCGTTCTATGCTCACACCGAGTGCATCATTCCTTGACGATATGGAGATACCCAAGATGAAAACCACTGTTTCCCATGCTGTTTCCGCCGCCGGTCTCGCTCTCGCCCTGGGGGCAGCCCTGGCGATCTCCAGCGCACCGCTCACCGCCCAGGCGGCAGAGAACGAGAAGTGCTACGGCGTATCCATGAAGGGCAAGAACGACTGCGCCGCCGGGCCAGGCACCACCTGCGCCGGCACCGCCAAGACCGACTACCAGGGCAATGCCTGGAAGTTCGTCCCCGAGGGCACCTGCAAGGAAATCGCCTCGCCGACCTCGCCGACCGGCTTCGGCCAGCTCGAGGCCTTCGAGGAAGTGAAGTCCTGATCGGCCCCAGCCGGAGCGCTGATGATGGTCCCTAATCCCAATCCCCCTTTCAGCAGCACTCCGGCGCTCCGGTCCGCGCTTCCCAGCCGGGCCGGGGTAAGCCTCAAGTCGCAGCATTTCCAGGAAATCCTCGACAGCCTCCCGGCCGTGGGCTTCTTCGAGGTGCATGCCGAGAACTACATGGTCGCCGGCGGCCCCTTCCACCACTACCTGGAGCGGATCCACGAGCGCTACCCCCTGTCGATTCACGGCGTCGGCCTGTCCATTGGCGGTCAGCAGCCCCTCGACAGCGACCACCTCGGGCGCCTGGCCCGGCTGCTCGACCGCTATCAACCGCAATCCTTTTCCGAACACCTGGCCTGGTCCAGCCACGGCGAAGTGTTCCTCAACGACCTGCTGCCGATCCGCTACGACACCGCGAGCCTGGAGCGGGTCTGCGCCCACGTCGACCAGGTGCAGAACACGCTCAAGCGGCAGATGCTGCTGGAGAATCCGGCGACCTACCTGCAGTTCGCCGGCTCGACCCTGGACGAAACCAGCTTCATCGACGAAGTGGTGCGCCGCACCGGCTGTGGCCTGCTGCTGGACGTCAACAACATCTATGTCTCGTGCATCAACCACCACTGGGACGCCCGCGCCTACCTGCGCGCCCTGCCGCTCGAGGCGGTCGGCGAAATCCACCTGGCCGGATTCGCCGAGGATCAGGATGCGGCCGGCGAGCGCCTGCTGATCGACAGCCACGGCGCCGCGGTGGATGACGCGGTGTGGGCGCTCTACCAGGACGCCCTGCAGCTGCTCGGCCCGACCCCGACCCTGCTCGAGCGGGACAACGCGGTGCCGGCGCTGGAAGTGCTGGTGCGCGAGGCGCACCAGGCCCAGGCGCTGCTCGACGCCTGCCAGGCGGACCGCCAGGAGGCCCGCGCATGAGCCTGCAGCAGGACTTTGCCGCCGCGCTGCTCGACCCCGAGCGCGACTGCCCGGAGCAGCTGCTGACCTGGAACGGTTCGGACCCGGCCAAGCGCTTCGCCGTCTACCGCAACAATGTGCTCAGCTCACTTGTCGATGCCCTGGCCGCCAGCTTCCCGGTGGTCCAGCAGCTGGTCGGCGAGCAGTTCTTCCGCGCCATGGCGGCCGTGCATGTGCGCCAGTCGCCGCCACGCTCGCGCATCCTCGCCGACTACGGCGCCGGTTTCCCGGCCTTTATCGAAGGCTTCGCCCCGGCCGCCGGCCTGCCGTACCTGGCGGATGTGGCGCGCCTGGAGCTGCTGCGCATTCGCGCCTACCACGCCGCCGATGCCACGCCGCTGGCCGCCGCGGCGCTTGCCGAGGCCCTGGCCACGCCGGAGCGGGTCGGCGCCCTGCGCTTCACCCTGCATCCCTCGCTCGGCCTGCTGCAGTCGAGCTTTGCGGTGGTCTCGCTGTGGGCCGCTCACCAGGGTGAGCTACGAGTCGCCGACCTCGACCCCGGCCGGGGCGAATGCGGCCTGGTGCTGCGCCGCGACCTGGAGGTCGAGGTGCAGGCCATCGCCCCGGCCGAGGCGCAGTTCATCCGCGCCCTGCAGGAAGACCAAGCGCTGGCCCGGGCCGCCGAAGGCGCCCTGGCCAGTGACGCCGAATTCGACCTCGGCCACTGCCTGGCCCGGCTGCTCGGCGCCGGCGCCCTAACCCAGTTTGCCTACGACACCGAAGGACCATGCCCATGAGCAACTCCACCTCCCTGGCCGGCGCCTCCGCCCCCGCTCGCCTGATCGCCGCGGCGATCGACCTGTGCAAGCTGATTCCCTACGGTCTGGTGGCCTTCATCGGCCGCTTCTCCATCGCCGCGACCTTCTGGCTCTCGGGCCAGACCAAGATTCAGGGGCTGGCCATCGACATCGTCTCGGGTACCTTCGAGATCGGCATGCCCAGGCTCTCCGCCTCCGCCGTGCCGCTGTTCGAACATGAGTACCAGCTACCGCTGCTGCCGCCCGAACTGGCGGCGTACCTGGCGGCATTCGCCGAACACCTGTTCCCGATCCTGCTGCTGGTCGGCCTGGCCACGCGCTTCTCCGCCCTGGCCCTGCTCGGCATGACCCTGGTGATCCAGCTGCTGGTCTATCCCGGCGCCTACCCGACCCACGGGGTCTGGGCCGCGGTGCTGCTGATGCTCGCTGCCAAGGGCCCCGGCATGCTGTCGCTTGATCACCTGATCGCCCGACACTATGGTTATAATCGCTGACCCACCACTTCCGGCTCGCCATGCAAATACTCCTGCGCTGGTCCCTCTGCCTGCTGCTCTGCCTGGCCATTCCGCTCAGCGGCATGGCGGCTGTGGCCGTGCAGGTAGAGCCGTGCCCCATGCAGGAGTCCGGCATGCATGGGGCAGCCGACGCCACGCACGACTGCTGCGACGAAGAAAAGAGCGCCTTGCTCGGCAGCAAGATATGCAAGAGCGGTCAGCAGTGCCAGGGCGCCGGCCTGCTCCAGGTCACGGCGGATAAGGCCGCGTTGGCGGCCTTCCGTACACCGCGGCTGTTCGCCTACAGCGACTTCATCCCCTCCCTCAGCCCCGACGACCTCTGGCGCCCTCCCCGCGCCTGACTCCCGTTCTGTCCTGAACGCCGCCGCGCGCAGCTGATGCGCGCCGTGGCACTCGCGCCTGCCTGGTGGTGGGCGCCGGATCATTACTGGAAGTTGTCCCATGAAACCCTCTTATTCACGTAACGGGCGCACCTGCCTGGCCGCCCTGGCGGCCTGCCTGCTGTACCTGCCGGGCTGGGCAGCGGCCCTGACCCTGGAGCAAGCCCTGCAACTGGCCGAGCAGCAGACGCCCTCGCTGGCCGCCCAGGCGGCCGGGGTCGACGCGGCCCGCAGTGCGGCCATCGCCGCCGGCGAACTGCCGGACCCGAAACTGCTGCTCGGCCTGCAGAACGTGCCGGCCGAAGGGCCCGATCGCGGCAGTCTGAACAGCGACTTCATGACCATGCAGATGGTTGGCGTCATGCAGGAGGTACCCAACCGCGCGAAGCGCCAGGCGCGGGTGGACGTGGCCCAGGCCGGCATCCAGCGTGCCAGCGCCGAGCAGCGGGTCGAGCGGCTTCAGGTCCGGCGGGAAACCGCGCTGGCCTGGATCTCGGCCTTGGCCGTCGAGCACAAGCTCGAGCTGTTCACCACGCTGTACGAGGAGAACCGCCTGCTGGGCAAGGCGGTGCAGGCCCGTATCGCCGGCGGCCGTGGCCAGGCCGCCGACGCCGTGGCGCCCAGGCAAGAGGCGGCCCTGCTGGCCGAGCAGGAAGACCAGCTGATCAGCCAGCGGTCACGCCAGCGTGCAGCGCTGCGCCGCTGGATCGGCGAGGCGGCCGAGCAGACGCCGGTCGGCCGCCTGCCCGCATGGCCGGTCGATGCCCAGCACTACCGCAGCAAGCTGCAGCAGCACCCCGAGCTGGGCGCCTTCGCGCCCATGACCGAGGAGGCCGAGGCCAGGGTGCGCGAGGCGGTGGCGGACAAGCGCCCGGACTGGAGCTGGGAGCTCGACTACCAGCGTCGTGGCCGGGAATTCGGTGACATGGTCAGCGTGCAGTTCAGCATTGACCTGCCGCTGTTCCCAGGCGCCCGGCAGAACCCCAGGATCGCCGCCCGCCATGCCGAACTCAACCGTGTGCAGGCCGAGCGCGAAGCGCTGGAACGCGAGCATGCCGCGCAGCTGAGCGACGACCTGGCCGAGTTCCAGCGCCTGCAGCGCGCCGTGCAACGCAGCGAGGACAGCCTGGTGCCGCTGGCCGAGGAAAAGCTCGCCCTGAGCCTGGCCGACTACCGCGGCGGCAGCGGCGAGCTGAGCGCGGTGGTTGCCGCCCGCCGCGAACTGATCGAGGCGCGCCTGCGACAGATCGACCTGCAGGAGCAACGCGCCCTGAGCAACGCCCGCCTGTATTTCGCCTATGGAGAATCCCGTTGATGAGCGCTCGAATCCTTCAAGGCGTCCTGCTCACCGGCCTGGCCCTGGTCCTCGGCGGCCTCGGCGGCTACTGGCTCGCCAAACAGCCCGGCGAACCCCTGCAGGACCGCGCCGCGCCACCGGGCTCGTCCCAGGGCGAGGTGTTGTACTGGTATGACCCGATGTACCCACAGCAGAAATTCGACCAGCCGGGTAAATCGCCCTTCATGGACATGCAACTGGTGCCGCGCTATGCCGACGAGGCCGGCGACAGCGCCGCCGTCAGCATCGATGCCAGCGTCACCCAGAACCTCGGCATGCGCCTGGCCACGGTCACCCGCGAGCGCCTGGCCAGCAGCCTGGAGGTGGTCGGCAACCTGACCTTCAATAGCCGCGATGTCGCCGTGGTGCAGGCGCGCAGCGGCGGCTTCGTCGAACGCGTCTATCCCCTGGCCCCGGACGACCGGGTCGCCGCCGGCGCGCCCCTGGCCGACCTGCTGGTGCCCGACTGGGCCCAGGCCCAGGAAGAGTTCCTCGCCCTGCGTGGCGTCGCCGACGCCCAGCTGCTGGCCGCCGCGCGCCAGCGCCTGCGCCTGAGCGGAATGCCGGCGGGGCTGATCGCACGCCTGGAGCGCAGCGGCCAGGTACAGACCCTGTGGACGGTGACCAGCCCCATTGCCGGGGTGTTGCAGAGGCTCGACGTGCGCGCCGGCATGACCCTGGCCGCGGGCCAGCCACTGGCGACCATCAACGGCCTGGCCAGCGTGTGGCTCGACGCCGCCGTGCCCGAGGCGCAGGCCCAGGGCCTGGCGCCAGGGCAAGCGGTCGAAGCACGGCTGCCGGCGCTGCCCGGCGAGGTGTTGGCAGGACGCATCGACAGCATCCTGCCCCAGGCCGACCTGGACAGCCGCACCGTGCGGGTCAGGGTCGAACTGGACAATGCCGATGGCCGGCTGCGCCCCGGGCTGACCGCCCAGGCACGCCTGACCCGCCCGGCCGAACAGGACGCGCTGCTGGTACCGAGCGAGGCGGTGATCCGCACCGGGCGCCGCGCCCTGGTGATGCTGGCCGAAGATGGTGGACGCTACCGGCCGGTCGAGGTCCGCCTCGGCCGCGAGAACGGCGAGCAGACCCAGATCCTCGAAGGCCTGCAGGAGGGCCAGCAGGTGGTCGCCTCCGGGCAGTTCCTGCTCGACTCCGAGGCCAGCCTGCGCGGCCTGCTCGCCCCGGACCTGGACGCCGCCGCGACACCGGTCATGGCGCCGGCCCTGCATGAAGCCGAAGGCCGGGTCATCGCCATCGACGACACCGAACTGACCCTCGCCCACGGCCCCTTCAAGACCCTCGGCATGCCGGGCATGACCATGAGCTTTCCGCTGGCCGAGCCGGCCCTGGCACAAGGCATAGCGACCGGCGACCGGGTACGGGTCGGCGCGCGCGAAAGCGATGCCGGCCTGCGCATCGAGCGTCTGGTCAAGCTGGAGGAGCAGCCATGATCGCCGCCCTGATCCGCTGGTCGGTGCGCAATCGCCTGCTGGTGCTGCTGGCCACCCTGTTCACCACCGCCTGGGGCACCTGGTCGCTGCAGAACACCGCCATCGATGCGCTGCCGGACCTGTCCGACGTGCAGGTGATCATCCGCACGCCCTACCCCGGCCAGGCCCCGCAGATCGTCGAGAACCAGGTCACCTACCCCCTGGCCACCACCATGCTCGCGGTGCCGGGGGCGAAGACGGTACGCGCCTACTCGTTCTTCGGCGACAGCTTCGTCTACGTGCTGTTCGAGGACGGCACCGACCTGTACTGGGCCCGCTCGCGGGTGCTGGAGTACCTGAGCCAGGTGCAGGATCGCCTGCCGGCTGCCGCCAAGCCGGCCCTGGGCCCGGACGCCACCGGGGTCGGCTGGATCTACCAGTACGCCCTGGTCGATCGCAGCGGGCGGCATGACCTGGCCCAGCTGCGCGCGCTGCAGGACTGGTTCCTCAAGTTCGAGCTCAAGACCCTGGCCAACGTCGCCGAGGTGGCGACCATCGGCGGCATGGTCAAGCAGTACCAGGTGCAGCTCGACCCGATCAAACTGGCCAGCCTGGGCATCACCCAGGCCGAGGTGACGGCCGCCATCGGCCGCGCCAACCAGGAGTCCGGCGGCGCGGTACTGGAGCTGGCGGAGACCGAGTTCATGGTGCGCGCCTCGGGCTATCTGCAGAGCCTCGATGACTTTCGCGCCATCCCCCTGCGCCTGGACAGCGGCGGCGTGCCGGTGACCCTCGGCGACGTGGCGCATATCCAGCTCGGCCCGGAAATGCGCCGTGGCATCGCCGAGCTCGACGGCGAGGGCGAGGTGGTCGGCGGCGTGGTGATCCTGCGCAGCGGCAAGAACGCCCGCGCCACCATCAGCGCGGTCAAGGCCAAGCTCGAGGCGCTCAAGGGCAGCCTGCCCGAGGGCGTGGAGATCGTCACCAGCTATAACCGCAGCCAGTTGATCGACCGCGCGGTACGCAATCTGGGCGAGAAGCTGGTGGAGGAATTCATCGTCGTCGCCCTGGTCTGCGCGCTGTTCCTCTGGCACCTGCGCTCCTCCCTGGTGGCTATCGTCTCCCTGCCGGTCGGGGTGTTGATCGCCTTCGCGGTCATGCAGCAGCAGGGCATCAACGCCAACATCATGTCGCTCGGCGGCATCGCCATCGCCATCGGCGCCATGGTCGACGCCGCGGTGGTGATGATCGAGAACGCCCACAAGAAGATCGAGGCCTGGCGCGCGTCCCATCCCGGCGAGGAGCTCAAGGGCGAACAGCATTGGCAGGTGATGACCGAGGCGGCGGTGGAGGTCGGCCCGGCGCTGTTCTTCTGCCTGCTGATCATCACCCTGTCGTTCATCCCGGTGTTCACCCTGCAGGCCCAGGAAGGCCGCCTGTTCGGCCCGCTGGCCTTCACCAAGACCTACGCCATGGCCGCCGCCGCCGGGCTGTCGGTGACCCTGGTTCCGGTGCTGATGGGCTACTGGATTCGCGGGCGGATTCCCGACGAGGCGCGCAACCCGCTGAACCGCGGGCTGATCCGTCTCTACCAGCCGGCCCTGGAAGCAGTGCTGCGCTGGCCCAGAGCGACCCTGGTGGTGGCCTTGCTGGTGTTTCTCAGCGCCCTGTGGCCCTTGTCGCGCCTGGGTGGCGAATTCCTGCCCCCGCTGGATGAGGGCGACCTGCTGTACATGCCCTCGGCCCTGCCCGGGCTGTCGGCGCAGAAGGCCGCGCAGCTGTTGCAGCAGACCGACCGCCTGATCAAGACAGTGCCCGAAGTCGCCCATGTGTTCGGCAAGGCCGGCCGCGCCGAGACCGCCACCGACCCGGCGCCGCTGGAGATGTTCGAGACCACCATCGCGTTCAAGCCCCAAGAGCAGTGGCGCGCCGGCATGACCCCGGAAAAGCTGGTGGAGGAACTGGACCGGGTGGTGCAGGTGCCGGGGCTGAGCAATATCTGGATTCCGCCGATCCGCAACCGCATCGACATGCTCGCCACCGGCATCAAGAGCCCGATCGGGGTCAAGGTCGCCGGCAGCAATCTGGCGCAGATCGACGAGACCACCCAGGCCATCGAACAGGTCGCCAAGCAGGTGCCGGGCGTCAGCTCGGCATTGGCCGAACGCCTCACCGGCGGGCGCTACATCGATGTCGACATCGACCGCCAGGCGGCCGCGCGCTACGGCCTGAACATCGCCGATGTGCAGGCCATAGTCGCCGGCGCCATCGGCGGCGCGAACATCGGCGAGACCATCGAGGGCCTGGCGCGTTTTCCCATCAGCCTGCGTTACCCACGGGAATGGCGCGACTCGCTGAGCGCACTGGAACAGCTGCCGATCTACACCCCCCAGGGCAGCCAGATCACCCTGGGCAGCGTGGCGCGGATCGGGGTCAGCGACGGCCCGCCGATGCTCAAGAGCGAGAATGCGCGCCCATCGGGCTGGGTCTATGTGGATGTGCGCGGCCGCGACCTGGCCTCGGTGGTGGCCGACCTGCGCACCGCCATCGAGCAGCAGGTGCGCCTGCAGCCGGGCGTCAGCCTCAGCTACTCGGGCCAGTTCGAATTCCTCGAGCGGGCCAATGCGCGGCTCAAGCTGGTGGTGCCGGCCACCCTGCTGATCATCTTCGTGCTGCTCTACCTGTGCTTCTCACGCATGGGCGAGGCGGCGCTGATCATGCTCACCCTGCCCTTCGCCCTGACCGGCGGGGTGTGGTTCCTCTACCTGCTCGGCTACCACCTGTCGGTGGCCACCGGGGTCGGCTTCATCGCCCTGGCGGGAGTCGCCGCCGAGTTCGGCGTGATCATGCTGCTGTACCTGAAGAATGCCTGGGGCGAGCGCCTGGCCGCTGGCCATCATGGCGAACAGGCGCTGCTCGAGGCGATCCGCGAGGGCGCCGTGCAGCGGGTACGGCCCAAGGCCATGACCGTGGCGGTGATCATCGCCGGCCTGCTGCCGATCCTGCTCGGCAGCGGCAGCGGCAGCGAGGTGATGAGCCGCATCGCCGCACCCATGGTCGGCGGCATGCTCAGCGCGCCGCTGCTGTCGCTGTTCGTGCTGCCGGCGGCCTACTGCCTGATGCAGCGGCGGCAGATGCAGCGCGACGGCGGCATAGGCGCAGCGCTCGCCGACAGCAGGGGTTAGGCGCAGGCGCCTTGCACTCGTGGCAGGTCGCCGCGGTCCCTACCCGGGCCACGGCGGCCGCCGCTCTCAGAAGTCGACCTTGCCGCGGCCGGCCTTGATCGCCCCGCGCTTGCTCTTGCCCTCCAGGCGGCGCTTCTTCGAGCCCAGGGTCGGCTTGGTCGGCCGGCGCGCCTTCTCGGTCTTGCCGGCGCTGCGGATCAGCTCGGCCAGGCGCTCCAGGGCATCGCTGCGGTTCTGTTCCTGGGTGCGGTACTGCTGGGCCTTGATGATGATCACGCCATCGGCGGTGATGCGGCTGTCGCGCAGGCTGAGCAGGCGCTCCTTGTAGAACGGCGGCAGGGACGAGGCCTGGCTGTCGAAGCGCAGGTGCACCGCGCTGGAGACCTTGTTGACGTTCTGACCACCGGCGCCCTGGGCGCGGATGGCGGTCAGCTCGACTTCGTCGTCGGGCAGGTGGACGCTGTTGGAAATCACCAGCATGGCGGGGTCTTGATCGGGAATGAAGGCTCAGGATACCCCAAGCGGGTTACCCGGTTCCTGCGCCGCGGCGGCGGTTCAGCCTTCCCCCAGCGCCGCCCCATGGCCCTTGCGCCACTGCTCGACCGGCCGAAAGCCGGGCAACTCACGGATGCGCTGCTCCGTATAGGCACGGAGCGCGTCATCGTCGAGGCTCAGATCGATGGCAAACTTGCACGGCTGGTCGACATGCCAGGGCGTGTCGGCGAAGACTTCCAGGCGGTTGCCTTCCGGATCTCGGAAATAGAGCGACCAGGTGGTGCCATGGGACACGGCGTCGACGGCGAGGTCGCCGGAGCCGCTCAGGGCAGCGTGACAGCGGCGCAGACCGGCCAGGTCCGCGACGCGAAAGGAGATGTGATCGAGCGGGCTGTCCTGGGGCCGGCGCGCCGGACGCGGGTTGAGCACCAGCTGATGGTGCTCGCCGGGGTTGCGACTGAGAAACACCATGGCGTCCGGTCCGGCGCCGCGATCGCTGACGATGAAGCCCAGGCGTTCGGTGTAGAAGCTCTCCATCGGCGCCATGGCGCGCACGTAGAGTTCGAAGTGGCTCAGGGCCAGCTCGGGAAACGCCACACCGTTTGATGTACCCATGATCGTCAACGCTCCTCATTCCGTCGTTCAAGGCCATGACCACGGCATAGCCGCCTCCGGGGCGTGCTCGCGTCATGAGGCAGTAGCTTGCTCTTATTCGATCGACAGGGCCACCGACGCATGGGCGCGGCGACGGCGTAATCATCTGATCCGCTTTTTAATCGACAACCTGAGTCTGTTTCGCACACGCCCCTGCGCCGATCATGCACCCCGCCTGACCACTGCCAGATGGGGCCTCGTCCATGACCGAACGCATTCCCGCGCAGCTCGTCGAAACCCTCGATCCGCGCAGCCCGATACGCCTTACACCCGCCCAGGCCGGTGGCCCGATCCACACCCGCAGCTTCACCGGACGGTTCCGCAATCTGCGTCTGTACGGCGCCGGACTGTTGTTTCTGATCTTCTTCGGCACCGCCTGGCTCGACTGGAACGGGCGCCAGGCGGTGCTGTTGAACCTGGCTGAGCACCGCTATTACATCTTCGGCGCGACCTTCTGGCCGCAGGACTTCATCCTGCTGTCGGCGCTGCTGATCATCGCCGCCTTCGGCCTGTTCACCATCACCGTGGTGGCCGGACGCGTCTGGTGTGGCTACAGCTGTCCACAGAGCGTGTGGACCTGGGTGTTCATGTGGGCGGAGAAGATCACCGAAGGCGAGCGTAACCAGCGCGTCAAGCTGGACGCTGCGCCCTGGTCGTTCAACAAGCTGGCGCGACGCAGCGCCAAGCACGCGATCTGGCTGGCCGTCAGCCTGCTCACGGCGCTGACCTTTATCGGTTACTTCACACCGATCCGCGAGCTGGCCGGCGACCTGCTACGCCTGCAACTCGATGGCGCCACCCTGGTGTGGGTGCTGTTCTTCATGGCCGCCACCTACCTCAACGCCGGCTGGCTGCGCGAAAAGGTCTGCGTGCACATGTGCCCCTACTCGCGCTTCCAGAGTGCGATGTTCGATGATGACACCTTGCTGGTGGCCTACGACGCCCAGCGCGGCGAAGGCCGTGGCCCGCGCAAGAAAGGCAGCGACCGCAAGGCCGAGGGCCTGGGCGACTGCATCGACTGCACCCTGTGCGTGCAGGTCTGCCCCACCGGCATCGACATTCGCGATGGCCTGCAGATCGACTGCATCAGTTGCGCGGCCTGCATCGACGCCTGCGACACGGTGATGGACAAGATGGGTTATCCCAGGGGGCTGGTCGGCTACCACTCCGAGCGCGAACTGCAGGGCGGCAAGACCCACCTAGTGCGCCCGCGGCTGATCGGCTACGGCATCGCCCTGGCGTTGATGCTCGCCGCCTTCGCCTGGGCCCTGAGTGCCCGCTCGATGCTGTCCATCGACGCGGCCAAGGATCGCAGCATGTACCGCGAGAACCAGCTGGGGCAGATCGAGAACACCTACTTGCTCAAGGTGATCAACAAGACCCAGCAAGCGCAGCGCTATGGCCTGGCGCTGGTCGACAGCCCCGGCCTACGCCTGGACGCGCCGCAGCAGTTGCTGCTGGCACCTGGGGAGATTCTCGATGTACCGGTCAGCGTGGCGCTGGAGAGCAAACAGGTCGACGCCAGCGCCATGCCCGTGCATTTTGCGATCCACAACCTGGCCGATGCCAGCGAGCAGGCGCAGACGCGCAGTACCTTTCTCTCACCCAGCGGGCGCTGAAAGTCGCATGCCTGGACGACTCCCCGTAGAGTGCGCGGATATGCAGACCCTATGGATACGATGAAACGCTACGAGAAATTCGCCGAGCAGATTGCCGAGCTGATTCGCAGCGGCGTGCTGGCGCCCGGGGAGCGGGTGCCGTCCGTGCGCCAGGCCAGCCGCACCTACGGCGTCAGCCCGTCCACGGTGTTCCAGGCCTACTACCTGCTGGAGGACCGCGGGCTGATCCAGGCCCGCCCGCGCTCCGGCTATTTCGTCCGCGAGCATGCCAGGCGCCCGCTGCCCGAGCCGGACATCGACCCGCGCCAGGCGCAGACCGCCGAGGTGGATGTCAGCGAGCTGGTGTTCTCCGTGCTCGGCTCGCTCAAGGACCCGGGCACCGTGCCGTTCGGCTCGGCCTTCCCCAGCCCGGCGCTGTTCCCCCTGCCACGCCTGGCCCGTTCCATGGCCCGGAGCCTGCGCGGCCTGGCGCCCCAGGCGGTGATCGCCGACATGACCGAGGGCAACCCCGACCTGCGCCGGCAGATCGCCCTGCGCTACATGGCCAGCGGGGTGCGTCTGCCGCTCGAGGAACTGGTGATCAGCAACGGCGCGATGGAGGCGCTCAACCTGTGCCTGCAGTGCGTCACCCAACCGGGCGACCTGGTGGCCATCGAGGCGCCGGCCTTCTATGCCACCCTGCAGGTGCTCGAGCGCCTCAAGCTCAAGGCGGTGGAAATTCCCGTGCACCCGCGCGAGGGCATCGACCTGGACAGCCTGTCCAGCAGCCTGGCACGCCTGCCGATCAAGGCCTGCTGGTTCATGAGCAGCCTGCAGAACCCCCTGGGCGCGAGCATGAGCGAGGACAAGAAAGGCGCGCTGTACGAACTGCTGCGCCAGCATCAGGTGCCGCTGATCGAAGACGATGTCTACGCCGAGCTGTATTTCGCCGCCCAGCCGCCCAGGCCGGTGAAGAGCTTCGACCGCGAGGGCCTGGTGATGCACTGCGGCTCGTTCTCCAAATGCCTGGCGCCGGGCTACCGGGTCGGCTGGGTGGCCGGCGGGCGCTACGCCGAGCAGATCGCCCGCCTGCGGCTGATGACCACCATCTCGCCCTCGGTGCCGGCCCAGGCCGCCCTGGCCGACTACCTGCAGCACGGCGGCTACGACCGCCACCTGCGCAAGCTGCGCCACGCCCTGGAAACCCAGCAGGCCGCCATGCTCGCCTCCGCGGCCCGGCACTTCCCCAGCGGCACGCGGGTAACCCGTCCGGCCGGCGGCTACTTCCTCTGGTTCGAGTTTCCCGAGCGGGTCGATTCGCTGCAGCTGTTCCAACTGGCCCTGGCCCAGGGCATCAGCCTCGCGCCCGGGCCGATCTTCTCCGCCACCCGGCGCTTCGGCAACTGCGCCCGGCTCAACTACGGCCACCCCTGGGACGCGCGCAGCGAACAGGCCATGGCCACCCTCGGGCGCATCCTCGCGGCGTTCTGAGTGGCAGTCGCCTGGTAACCTTTGCTTGAACTTTTTCGGCGGCGCCGGCCCGACAGCTCGGTTAACGTAGTTGTCTGTTCGCAGCTGAGGTCAGGGCATGGATTCGATTACTCAGGCGGTGCTCGGCGCCACCATCCAGGGGGCCATGCTCGGCCGCTGGCAGGGACGCAAGGCGCTGGCCTATGGCGCCCTGCTCGGCACCCTGCCCGATCTGGATGTGATCATCGACTACGGCGACGCCGTGGCGGACATGACCTACCACCGCGGCTTCAGCCACTCGCTGTTCGTCCTCGGCGCCCTGGCCCTGCTGCTGACCTGGCTGGTGCGACGCCTGCACCCGCACCCTGGCTATTCGGCCAAGCGCCTGCTGGCGACCGTGGCCCTGGTGTTGCTCACCCACCCCCTGCTGGACAGCTTCACCAGCTATGGCACCCAGCTGTTCTGGCCGCTGACGCCGACGCCGACGGCCTGGTCGAGCATCTTCATCATCGACCCGCTGTACACCCTGCCCCTGCTGGGCGCGGTGCTGCTCGGCCTCAGGTTCGGCCTGCGCGAGCCCAGCAACAAATGGCCGCTGCTCGCCCTGACCCTGTCGAGCCTCTATCTCGGCTCGACCCTGGTGGGCAAGTCCATGGCCGAACAGCGCGTCGAAGCGCAACTGGCGCGACAAGGCATCCAGGCCGAGGCGCTGTTCAGCACGCCGACACCGCTCAACAGCTTGCTCTGGCGGGTCATTGTGCTGGACGGCGAGGCCTACCACGAGGCCCTCGTCGGCTGGCTCGACCGCGACCCGCCGCAATTGGTGCGCATGCCCCGCGGCGCGGCCCTGTCAGCCGTGCTGGCCGACAATCCGGCCCACCAGCGCCTGGCCTGGTTCACCAACGGCGTGCTGCGCTACGACCGCATCGGCGAGCGCCTGGTGGTCACCGACCTGCGCCTGGGCATGACCGGCTTCCATCCCTTCCGCTTCGATTTCGCCGGCTGGCAGGATGGCCAGTGGCGGGTGCCGGCGCAGATCGAGCGCTGGCCGCTCGAGCGCGGCGACCTCGGCCGCCTGACGCTGCTCTGGCAGCGCATCTGGCACCCCGAGGTCGAGGTGCCGCTGCTGGCCTGGGCCAGCGAACTGGGCAAGCCACTGCTGGCCAGGCGCGCCGCCGATACCGAATAGACCGGCGGCGCGACAGGCAACGGACTAGGTGCGGAACTGCCCCACCAACCCCTGCAACTCGACGCCCAGACGGGCCAGCTCGGCGCTGGAGGCCGCGGTCTGCTGGCTGGCGCTGGCACTCTGTTCGCCGATATCGCGCACCCGGGTGATGCTCTCGCTGATGGTCTCCGCCACTGCGCTCTGCTCCTCGGCAGCGGCGGCGATCTGCTGGTTCATCTGCTCGATGGTGCTCACCGCCTGGGTGATGCGCCCCAGGGCTGCGCCGGCCTCACCGGCCAGGGTGACGGTACGCTGGGTCAGGCTGCGGCTGCTTTCCATCTGCTGCACCGCCCCCAGGGCCATGCGCTGCAAGCCGGCGATCAGCGCCTCGATCTCCTCGGTGGAGTTGTGCGCGCGCTGCGCCAGGGCGCGCACCTCGTCGGCAACCACGGCGAAACCGCGGCCCTGCTCGCCGGCCCGCGCCGCCTCGATGGCGGCGTTGAGTGCCAGCAGGTTGGTCTGTTCGGCGACGTTGCGGATCACCTCCAACACCCCACCGATGCGCGCGCTCTCCTGATTCAGCGCGGCGATCGCCTCGGCCGACTGCTCCACCTCATTGGCCAGATCACCGATCTGCCCCACTGCCTGCTGCACCACCCGGTTGCCCTGCTGGGATTCACGGTCGGCATCGCGCGCCGCCTGGGAGGCCTGCTCGGCGTTCTGCGCCACCTCCTGCACGGTCGCCGCCATCTGGTGCATGGCGGTGGCGGTCTGTTCGGTCTCCTGGCGCTGGGTCTGCACCCCGGCGCTGGTCTGCGCGGTAATCGCCGACAATTGCTCGGCCGCCGCGGCGATCTGGCTGACGCCACCGCCGATGCGGCCGATCAAGGTGCGCAGGCTCAGGGTCATCGCCTGCATGGCGGCCATCAGCTGGCCCGGCTCATCGCGACGGCCCTGGGGCAGATCCTGACTCAGATCGCCCTCGGCGATGCGCCTGGCGAAGACCACGGCCTGGCGCAGCGGCGCAACGATCGAGCGGGAGATCAGCAGTGCGGCCAACAGCCCCAGCACCACAGCCGACACCCCGACGACGCACAACAGCCGCTGGGCCCGCGTACTGTCCGCACGCATCTGCTGCTCGGCGCTGGCCTGCGCCGCCTCCGCCAGGCTGAGTACCGCGCGCGCCCGCTCGATCATCGCAGCCTCCGCGGCCTGATTCTGCTCGCGCAGCTGCTGGTAGTAAGCGAAGGCGCGCTGGTACAGGGCCAGGGACTGCAAGGCCGTATCGATAGCGCCTTTCTGCTCATCGCTCAGCCACACCGTCAGGCTACGCGCCACGCTCTGCAAATCCTCGCTGAGGTAGCTCCACTCCTCCAGGGCCTTGGCCGATCCGTCGATGATGTACAGGCTTTCATTGCCGCGCAGATCGAGCATGCGCTTGCTCAGGCCCGACGCCGTCTCTGCCAGGGTCAAGGGATCGCTGCCGCGTAGCTTGTCGCCCTGCAGACGCAGTTCGCGTACGGCGTCGTACATGTCCAGCTCGATCACCTCGAACTGGTCGCGCGCCTCGCCTGCGGCTGCGCCCATGTCGCCGCGCGCCTCGCGCGCCCTGCTCTGCAATTCGACGTAGCTGTCGAACTGATCGCGATATTCGCCAACCGCCTGCTGCATGGTCTGCAGACGTCGGCGCTCAGCTTGTGGCGCGCGCTGCTCCAGGCGGCCCAGTGCGGCATGCACCTTCGCCAGGCTCGCGCGCGCCCGCTCGGCGCTCTCCGGCGTCTGCTCGAGGGCGAAGTTGCGCTCCAGGCGCCGCGCCTGCAGGACCTCCTGGGTGACCTCGGCCAGCTGCCCGGCCTGCTCATGTCCCTGCAGAACATCCCGGACCGCGACAAAGCCGCCTGCGGTCATTGCGACCGTGAGCGATAGCACCAGGGCAAAACCGCAGAACAGCTTCTTGCTCACGGCAAGGTCGGCGAAAAAGCGGGTGGCAGACTGCAGCATAAAAGTCGACTCCGTTATTTTTATGCGTCGCGACTGCTGCGGCCGCCAAGGGCGGCCGCAGCAGTCGCGACATCGATCTCTGGACCAGCTGCCTTCGCAACCCCTGTGCCAGCTTTTGTCGACGCCCCCCCATCACCTGCGCATGGCAACGGCAACGCCCCGAGCATAGCGTCGTTGCGACTGGCGTCACGGGCCGCCGACCACTGTCCGGGTGGACAGCGGCCGGCAAGCAGGCAATTTTCCGCCACCACGCGGCCATAAATGGCGGTTTTCCGCCACTCTCCAGGCGCCAAGCTTTCGCTGCACGGGTTCGGGGGCTACCTCGAAACGACTCCGGACGGAGCCTGCGGAAGCCGGAACAAACCAAGGCGCACGGGACAAGCCCGTGCGCCTTGGATCGCGGAACCTTGGTCGGCACGCTAAGCCTCAGCGTCCAGCCGCCAACCTCACTGGGCGTCGGGCTGGGCCTCGGGCGCGGCCTGCTTGAAGGCCTCCAGGGCCTCGCAGCGGGCGACCATGGCGAGGATGCGCGGGTAGGCGTCGAGGTCGCAGTTGAAGCGCCGCGCGTTGTAGACCTGGGGAATCAGGCAGGCTTCCAGGTAGCCGGGGCGCTGGCCGAGCGACAGACGCCCGCCGAACGCCGCCAACCCCTGCTCCACCGCCGCCAGGCCGCTCTGTACCCAGTGCCGGTACCAGGCACTCTTCGCCTCTTCGCCCACCCCCAGCTCGCTGGACAGGTACTGCAGCACCCGCAGGTTGTTCAGCGGGTGCACGTCACAGGCGATATGCAGGGCCAACGCCCGCACCTGGGCCCGCAGCGCCGGGTCAGCCGGCAGCAGCGCCGGTACCGGGAACACTTCCTCCAGGTACTCGAGAATCGCCAGGGACTGGGCGATCCTGCTATCGCCGTCGACCAGCAGCGGCACCAGCTCCTGGGGATTGAGCGCCTTGTAGGCCGCCCCGTGCTGCTCTCCGCCATCCTTGACCAGGTGCACCGGCACCTGCCTGTACGCCAGGCCCTTGAGGTTCAGGGCGATACGCACGCGGTAGGCGGCGCTGGAGCGCCAGTAGCCGTAGAGCCTCAGCTCAGTGCTCATAGCGCTCCACCCGTTGGTCGATGGCGCCGAAGATGCTCTGGCCCTGGGCGTCGAACATCTCGATGCGCACCCGGTCGCCGAACTTGAGGAACGGCGTCTTCGCCTCGCCCTGCTCGATGATCTCCAGCATGCGCTTCTCGGCCAGGCAGGAGGAACCGGCGCTGCGGTCGTAGTTGGACACCGTGCCCGAGCCGATGATGGTGCCGCTGCCCAGGGGCCGAGTCTTGGCGGCATGGGCCACCAGGGTCGGGAAGTTGAAGGTCATGTCGGTGCCGGCGTCCGGCTGGCCGAACAGCGCCTCGTTGATGTGCGACACCAGCGGCCGATGCACCTTGCCGTCTTTCCAGGCATCGCCCAGCTCATCCGGGGTCGCCGCCACCGGCGAGAAGCTCGACGACGGCTTGCTCTGGTAGAAGCCGAAGCCCTTGGCCAGTTCGCCGGGGATCAGGTTGCGCAGCGACACGTCGTTGACCAGCATCAGCAGCTGGATATGCCCGGCGGCCTCGGCTGGCGTGGCGCCCATGGGCACGTCGTCGGTGATCACCGCCAGCTCGGCCTCCAGGTCGATGCCCCAGGCCTCGTCGGCCAACTGGATCGGGCTGTGCGGCGGGATGAAGGCATCGGCACCGCCCTGGTACATCAGCGGGTCATGCCAGAAGCTCTCCGGAATCTCGGCGCCGCGGGCCTTGCGCACCAGTTCGACATGGTTGACGTAGGCGCTGCCGTCGGCCCAGTGGAAGGCCCGTGGCAGCGGGCTGTGGCAAGCGCCCTGGTCGAAGGCGAAGGCCTCGGCGCAGAGGCCGTCGTTGAGGCGCTGATAGATGGCCTCCAGCTGCGGGCGCTTGTGCGCCCAGCCGTCCAGGGCGGCCTGCAGGGTGGCGGCGATCTGCGGGACCTTCACCGCGCGGGACAGGTCGCGGGAGACCACCACCAGGATGCCGTCGCGGCCTTGCTGCAAAGATGCGAGTTTCATGCTCAAACCTCGTAGGGTGCGCTACGCGCACCACAGCTGATCTTCAGGGCAGCGCTACGCGCGCCCTACTTCAGGAGTCCTTGCCCGGCGCACGCCAGGAATTGACGTATTCGGGGACATCGACGCTGGCTGCGGCTTCACCGACCTCCAGGGCGCGACGCGTATCGATCATCACCGCCACTTCCTCGACGAAGGTCGCCGGGCTTTCCTGGCTCTTCTTCAGCGCCTTGGGATGGGGCCCATGGGGGAAGCCGCAGGGGTGCAGGGTGACCATCCCGGCCTCGATGTTGTCGCGGCTGAAGAAGTTGCCGCGGTGGTAGAACAGCACTTCGTCGTAGTCGTCGTTGTTATGGTAGAACGGCACCTTGAGCGCGCCCGGGTCACTCTCCACCGGCCTTGGCGTAAAGGTGCAGACCACGAAGCCGTTGGCGACGAAGGTGGTGTGCGCCGACGGCGGCAGGTGGTAGCGGTGGCTCATCAGCGGGCGGATATCCCGCCAGTTCAGGCGCACCACGGTGTTGTCGCCGTGCCAGCCGACCACGTCCAGCGGGTTGTAGGGATAGGTCACGGTGCTGATCTGGCCGCGCCGCTTGATCCTGATCTGCCAGGTGTTTTCGTCCTGCTGGGCCTTGAAGGCGTCGTCCAGGCGCGGATGGTCGAGCACCGCCGGGTCGAAGATCGCCTGGGGCCCGAGCAGACCCTTGTCCGGCAACTGGTAGGCGCCGTCGGTGTTCTCGATCAGCAGCATGAAGGTCGGCTCGCTGGCCTCGATGCGCCAGGCGGTGCCACGCGGGATCACCAGATAGTCGCCGTCGCGGTACTCCAGGTGGCCGAAGTCGCAGTAGAAGTGCCCCGCGCCCTCATGCACGAACAGCAGGTCGTCGCCGTCGGCGTTGCGCACCAGGTGACGCATGGCGCCATGGGTCTTCCACACGCGCAGCTTGACATCGCCGTTGTGCAGGGTCAGCGGCGCCAGCAGCGGACAGTCGCGCTCGCTGGCGATGTCGTTGAAGTTGAAGGCATGGGGGCGCAACGGCCCCTGCCAGTCGATCCAGCCGGTCGGCGGGTGCCTGTGATGCAGGTGCGCGGTCGGCCCGAAGAAGCCCTCGCGGCCCATCTCGCGCTCGAAGGTGCCCTGGGGGAAATCGCAGTGCGCCTGGCGCGAGCACTCGCCCTCGCGCAGGGGGAAGCTGATCCATTTACGGCTCATGAGAAGACTCCCTGTAGGGTGCGCCGGGCGCACCTCAAAACTCGGCATTGCTGGTGCGCGGGGCGCACCCTACGGACCGCCGGGCCATGGCCCGGCGCGGATCATTCGGCCTTGATCACGCCACGCTTGATCTGGTCTTCCTCGATGGACTCGAACAGGGCCTTGAAGTTGCCCTCGCCGAAGCCCTGGTTGCCCTTGCGCTGGATGATCTCGAAGAAGATCGGGCCGATCACCGTGTTGGTGAAGATCTGCAGCAGGATGCCGTCGTCGCCCGGCGTACCGACGCCCGGCGCTCCGTCGATCAGGATGTTCAGCTCGCGCAACACCTCGGTCGGTTCACCGTGGCCGGCGACGCGCTGGTCGACCTTTTCATAATAGGTGTCCGGGGTCTTCATGAAGTCCACGCCGTTGGCCCGCAGCTGGCGCACGGTGGCGTAGATGTCGTCGGTGGACAGGGCGATGTGCTGGATGCCCTCGCCGTGGTACTCGCGGATGAATTCCTCGATCTGCGACTTGTCGTCGGCCGATTCGTTGATCGGGATGCGGATCTTGCCGCAGGGCGCGGTCATGGCGCGCGACAGCAGGCCGGTGAGCTTGCCCTCGATGTCGAAGTAGCGGATCTCGCGGAAGTTGGCGATGCGCTCGTAGAAGCCCGACCAGACGTCCATCTGCCCGCGCTTGACGTTGTGGGTCAGGTGGTCGACTTCCTTGAGGCCCACGGCGTTGTCGTTGGGCGAGCGGCCCTCGATGTACTCGAAGTCGACGTCGTAGATGCTCTTGTCGCCATAGCGGTCGACGAGATAGAGCAGGGAGCCGCCGATGCCCTCGACGCAGGGGATGTTCAGCTCGCCGAAGTTGGCGTGGCTGCCGACCAGCTTGGCGCCCTGGGCCTCGACGTAGGCCGCGGCCTGGGCCGCGTTCTTCACCCGGAAGGCCATGGCGCAGGCGCTCGGCCCGTGCTTGAGGCCGAATTCGCGGACATGGCCGGTAGGGCTGCCGTTGAGCACGAAGTTGATGTCGTTCTGCTGGAACAGCCAGACTTCCTTGGAGCGGTGCTTGGCCGTCTCGGTGAAGCCCATGGCGGTGAACAGCTCGCGCAGCTGCTGGATGCCTTCGGGGGTCGGGGCGGTGTATTCGACGAACTCGAAGCCGTCGGTGCCGATGGGGTTGTGCTGTTCGATCTTGTTCACGGCGTTCATTGCGCCTCCTCGTTGTTGTGATGGACACACCGCCGCGCCCGGCGGCGGGTGGCGATGGAATGACTTCATCACAGCGGAGCAACGGAGCACGCACAAGCGCCATGCGGCGCCCATTGCAGGGCCTCACGGCGAATCTTGGCAGAATTTATTTACAGCGCAGGGCAAGCTGCCCGCCCAAGGTGTTAGCGTCCGCCAATCGTAACGTTTAGTTTACAAGGCGGTGCGCCCGGCTGCCGCCAAACCCCGGCAGTACCACGACAAGCAAGGGTTCAGACGCTTTCCGGCTTCACCCCGATCGACTTCCAGGCCCCACCCTTGGGCTCCAGCAGGCGTTCGACCTCGGCCAGGAACTCCTGGTTGTCGAACGGCTTGCGCACCAGGGCGTCGGCACCCAGTTCGAGGGCCTGGGCCATGCGCTTTTCGCTGTCCGCAGAAACCACCAGGATCTTCAGGGGAAACGGCATGGGCGAGCGCTGCAGGTAGCTCAGCACCCCCAGGCCGTCGAGGCCCGGCATGCGCAGGTCGAGGGTCATCAGCGCCGGCCTGAAGCTGTGCAGCATGGCGCCGGCGGCGAAGCCATCCGGCGCATGGGCCGTTTCAAAGCCGGCCGGCTTCAGCACCCGCGCCAGGGCCCGGGCCATGCTCGGGTCATCCTCGACGATCAGCACCCGCCGAGCGGGCAGCAACGACACGCCGGGCAAGGGAATATCGTTCTCCAGCATGAAGGCGTGCAGCGCCTCCTGCGGAACCCGATAGTCGCCGCGCCCTGGCAGTCGATAGGCCTGCAACAGGCCGCGCTCGATCCAGCGAATCACCGTGCGAAAACTCACCCCACACAGCAGTGCTGCCTGCCTGGTCGTCAGAACGTCGGACATCGCGATCCCCTCGCTGATAGTTGTGGGCCAATGATAACGACTCGCCCCGAACGTCGCTTAGCCAAGATAAACCATTGCCGCCATTTGTCGCATATGTCACATTTGGCATAAAGAAGCATCCTGGCCCCATCGGCGGGCCGGGGCAAACACCGTCAACACGAAGCGGACCGGCTTATCCGGTCCGCAACCTTCCTTCAGGATGAAGATCATCGATGCGCCGGATACCCGCGCCTGTGCCTTACCGTCTAGCCGCCCTCTGCGCCCTGCTGCTCGGCATCGGCCTCACCCTGATCCTCTGGTGGAGCGCGCAGAACCAGGCGCTGCAAGAGGCCCGGCAACGCTTCGAATTCCAGGTCCGCGAAACCCAGTTGGCCATCCGCCAGCGCCTGCTGGCCTACGAGCACGTCCTGCGCGGCGCCGCCGGACTGTTCGCCGCCTCGAAGCAGGTCGACCGTGATGAATGGCGACGCTATATCGACAGCCTTCACCTCGAGAGCAACTACCCCGGCATCCTCGGCCTGGGCTTCAGCCGATGGCTGCAGCCTGGCGAGGACCAGGCGCTGCCCCGGCAGATGCGCGCCGAGGGCTTGAGCAACTTCGCCATCTGGCCCCGGGGCGAGGGCGATGCCCACACCGCGATCGTCTTTCTCGAGCCCGACAACTGGCGCAACCAGCGCGCCCTCGGTTTCGACATGTACAGCGAAGCCACCCGCCGCGACGCCATGGAGCGCGCCCGTGACCTGGCCACGCCCATTGCCTCCGGACGGGTGCGCCTGGTTCAGGAAACCGAGTCCGCCCCGCAGCACGGCTTTCTCATGTACCTGCCGGTCTATCTGGACGGCCTGGTGCCCGCGGACCTGCAGGCCCGCCGACAAACCCTGCGGGGCTTCGTCTACAGCCCGTTCCGCATGGACGACCTGATGCAGGGCATCTTCGGCGCGCAAGCCAAGCCGCTGCTCCGCCTGCAGATCTTCGACGGCGCCAACGCCGCCCCCGAGTGGCTGATGTACGACAGCTTCGCCGGTGCCGCCGCGGACGCCATGCCGCTCTTCGACAGGCTACGCCACGTCAACTTCAACGGTCGCCAGTGGGCCCTGAGCTTCGCCTCGCTGCCGGAGTTCGAGCACAGCATCGAGCGCCAGAAGCCGGCGATGATCCTTGGCGGCGGCCTGCTGACCAGCCTGCTGCTCGCCATCCTGGTGTGGCTGCTGGGGGCCAACCATGCCCGCAGCCAGCAGCTGGCCAGGGCCAACCGCGGGCTGCAGGCGGAAATCGCCGAGCGGCGCAAGCTGGCGGACGCGCTGGTGCAGGCCAGGGACAAAGCCGAGGCGGCCAATCAGGCCAAGAGCGAGTTCCTCTCCAATGTCAGCCACGAGCTGCGCACCCCGCTGACCCTGATCCTGGCGCCGATCGAGGAACTGCTCGGCGCCACGGCCCCGGCCAGCCGCCGGCCACTGGCGCGGATCAAGCGCAATGCGCTGATCCTGCTCAACCGGGTCAACGACCTGCTGGACTTCGCCAAGGCCGAAGCCGGCATGACCGAGTTGCGCCCGCGCCACGTCGACCTGCAGCGGCTGATCAGCCAGCTGGCCGACGACGCCGCGCAGCTGGCGGCAAGCAAGCAGTGCCTGCTGCACTGGCAGATAGACCCGAAGCTGACCTGGGGCTACCTGGACCCCGACCACCTGGAGAAAATCCTCCTCAATCTGCTGAGCAACGCCATCAAGTTCACCCCGCCGGAGGGTCGCATCGAACTGACCGCGTTCATCCATGACGAGCAGCAGTTCAGCATCAGTGTCAGCGACTCGGGCCCCGGCATCGGCCAGGAGCAGCTGCCGCAGCTGTTCCAGCGCTTCCAGCAGCTGGACAACTCGGCCACCCGCCAACACGGCGGCACTGGCCTCGGCCTGGCCCTGACCAAGGAGCTGGTGGAACTGATGGGCGGCACCATCGAGGTGCACAGCGAAGCCGGTAACGGTTGCTGTTTTCTGGTGCAACTGCCGCGCGGCAGCCAGCCCCCAGTCGAGGACAACCCGCCCTTGCTCCCCGGCGACCCGACTTCACTACTGCTGCGTCACAGTCGCCTGCAGGAGAGCGCCGATTCATCCGAGACTGCGGCTACCGCGGCGCCGACCGGCACGGCACGGGTACTGGTGGCCGACGACAACCGCGACCTGCGCCAGTACATCGGCGAGCTGCTGGCGACAGAGTGCACCGTCGTGCTCGCCGCAGACGGGCTGCAAGCCTGGAACCTGCTGCAGAGCCAGCCGTTCGACCTGCTGCTCAGTGATGTGATGATGCCCGGCCTGGATGGCCTCAGCCTCGCCAGCCGGGTCAGGGCCGATACCCGCCTGGCCCAGCTGCCGGTGCTCCTGCTGACCGCCCGCGGCGGCCAGGACAACAGCATCAGCGGCCTGGCCTCGGGCGCCAACGATTACATCGCCAAGCCCTTCTCGCCGGCCGATCTGCTGGCCCGGGTGCGCAGCTGCCTGCGGCTGAGCCAGACCCAGCACCGCCTGCAGGAACAGGCCCACGACGCCGGCATGGCGCTGCAGGCGGCGGGCATCCTGCACAACCTGGGCAATGTGCTGAACGGCGTAACCGTGTCCTCGGCACGCCTGCGCGACAAGCTGCAGCATTCGAAAGTCGGCTCGGTGCGCCGACTGGCCGAACTGCTGCAGGCAGAACCAGCCGCCCCGCACAGCGCAGTTGCCGAGGACCCGTCGCACAGCCAGCAGGTGCCCGCCTATGCCCTGCAACTGGCCGAGCACCTGGAGGCCGAACGACAGGTCATGCTGGCGGACGCGGAACGCCTGCGCAGCTGCGTCGAGCATGTCGAAGCCGTGCTCGCCAGCCAGCGCCAGCTGATTCGCCCGGACCTGCAGGTGCGCGAACCCGTGGTGCTCGGCGAGCTGCTCAACCACGCCGTGCAAATGGCCAGGGCGGCCTTTATCGCCGCGGACCTGCGCATCGAGCGGCTTTACTGCGAGAGCGACATCGCCCTGACGGACCGCCACCAGGTCCTGCAAATCCTGCTCAACCTGCTGCGCAACGCCAACCAGGCCACCGCCGAGCTGCCCACGGGGAGCAAGCGCATCAGCCTGCGCACCTTCCGCGACCCGGACGGCGTTCGCCTGGAAGTCCAGGACAACGGTGTCGGCATCGCCGCCGAGCGCATCGCCACCCTGTTCGACCAGGGCACCACGACCCGCGGCGAAGGCCATGGCTATGGCCTGCACATGAGCGCCTACCTGGCCCAGGGCCTGGGTGGCCGTATCAGCTGCCGCAGCGACGGCCCCGGCCTGGGCGCCTGCTTCAGCCTGGAGCTGCCTGCCCCGTGCAGCCAGCCCTCCACCATCACCCCAAACACCTACGCCGGGACTACCGAAGCCTAAGCCATGTCGACCGAGCCACTCAGCCTCATCCAGCGGCAGCCGAGCAACGCCGCCACCACAACCGCTCAGGCCCCAGCGAACGAGCCGAGCGCCTATCTGGTGCTGGGCAACAGCCACGAGCCGGCTGCGCCGCACCAGCCAGAGCGCGGGATCGCGGACGTCGAGGCGGCGGCGCGGATTCTGCTGATCGACGACAACCGCAACAACCTCGAGCTGATGCGCGAAATCCTGATTGGCGAAGACCGCAGCGCCGCGCGCCAGCTGGAGTCCCTGGAGGCCGCCCTGTTCGGCGCCAGCAAGCGCCCGGCCGGCAAGTCGCTGCCCAGCTTCGCCGTGGACCACTGCGAATCGGGTCGCCGCGGCCACGAGCTGGTCGCCAGCGCGCTGGCCGGCGCACGCCCCTATGCGGTTGCCTTCGTCGACATGCGCATGCCCAATGGCTGGGACGGCCTGCAGACCATCGAGGCGCTGTGGCAGCTCGATCCGCACCTGCAGGTGGTGATCTGCACCGCCTATGACGACCACAGCTGGGAGCAGATCATCGAGCGCCTGGGTTGCCTGGACAACCTGCTGTTCCTGCGCAAGCCCTTCGACCCCATCGAGGTGCTGCAACTGGCCACCGCCCTGAGCGAAAAGTGGCGCCTGCAGCATGCCCGGCAGAACCAGCTGGCCGAACTGCACGAGCACGTCGCCGAACGCACCCGCCATCTGCAGCAGGCCTTGGATCAGTGCCTGCGCGCCGAGCGCGAATTGCTGCACCTGGCCACCCATGACGCCCTGACCGGACTGGCCAGCCGCCCGCTGTTCATGGATCGATTGCAGCAGGCGATGGTCCTGGCCCAACGTCAGGAACGCCAGCTGCTGATTGCCTTCATCGACCTGGACCGCTTCAAGCAGTACAACGACCAGCTCGGCCGCAAGTGCGGCGACGAACTGCTGCGCATGATCGCCGATCGCATGAACGCCTGCCTGCGCGAGTCCGACACCCTGGCGCGCCTGGGCGGCGACGAGTTCGCCCTGCTGCTGCCAGACACCAAGCAGGCCAAGAACGCCATGGCCGCGCTGACCCGTCTGCTCGACCGGCTGGCCGAACCCTTCGCCCTCGAGGGCAAGGCGCTCAGCGTGACCTGCAGCCTGGGCTGCAGTGTCTACCCCGACGACGGCACCAGCGGTGAAGACCTGCTGCGCTATGCCACCATTGCCAGCTACCGGGCCAAGGAGCTCGGGCGCAACACCATCCAGGCCTACAACCCGCAGCTGCATGCCCGCCTGCAGGAGCGCCAGTTGCTGGAAAGCGCCTTGCACCAGGCCATCGCCAACCAGGAGTTCGAGCTCCACTACCAGCCCCAGGTCGACCTGCGCAGCGGCCGCATCTGCGGCCTGGAGGCGCTGCTGCGCTGGCACCATCCGCAACTCGGTAGCATCTCCCCGGCGCGCTTCATCCCGATTGCCGAGGAAAATGGCCTGATCCACCAGATCGGCGAATGGACCCTGTACAGCGCCTGCCGCCAGCTGCAGGCCTGGCAGCAACAGGGCATCCCCCTGCAGCGGGTGGCGCTTAACCTGTCGGCCAGGCAGGCCGCCCAGCCCGGCCTCGATGCGCTTATCAGCCGCTGCCTCAAGGAGACCGGCATCGATCCCAGCTACCTGGAACTGGAACTCACCGAGAGCGCCTCGATGAACGACCCCGAGCACATCATTCCGCTGATGCAGCGCCTGCGCAAACTGGGGATCAACCTGGCCATCGACGACTTCGGCACCGGCTACTCGAACCTCAGCTACCTGCAATTGTTCCCAGTGGGCAAACTCAAGCTCGACGGCTCCTTCGTCCGCGGCATTACCAGTGACGCCGGCAGCATGGCGATCATCGACGCGGTGATCGCCCTGGCCCATCGCCTGGGACTCAAGGTGGTGGCCGAGATGGCCGAAACCGAGGCCCAGGTCATCCAGCTGACGGCCCACGGCTGCGACCAGGTGCAGGGCTACTACTTCAGCCGGCCGCTGCCGGCCGCCGACCTGGAGCCGCTGCTGCGCGCCGGGGCGGCGGTACTGCCGACCGCCGGCACCGACGACGGGGCCAAGCGGGTGCTGATCCTCGACGACGAAGAGAACGTCACCTCGGCGATCCGCCGCGCCTTCCGCAACCAGCACTTCGAGGTGCTGACCGCCAACAACGCCGCCGAAGCCTTCGACCTGCTGGCGCGTCATCGGGTCGGCGTGGTGCTCAGCGATCAACGCATGCCCGACATGAACGGCAACCGCTTCCTCAACCAGGTGCGCATGCTCTACCCGGAGACGGTGCGCGTCCTGTTCACCGGCTACACCGACTTCCAGTCCATCCGCGAGGCGATCAACCTCGGCGCCGCGCACCAGTTGATCGACAAACCCTGGAACAACGGCGAGCTGCAGCAACTGATCACCCAGGGCCTCGAGCAATATGCGCGGAATCGCCAGCAACCGAGCCAGGCAAGCGCCTGCGGGGGGTAGCAACAACTGCATGAGCACAAGGCGCCAAGCGGGTTTGGCGCCGGCCCCGCTGGAGGAGCTGTATCACGCCACATTGATAGCATTTAGCCACCAATTACTCGGCTATCATGACCAGCACTACAGGGAGGTGCAGCGGACATGAACAGCGACAACCCGGACAGTGAAGACCTCGCCCAGGCGCCGCTCAGCGACGAACAGCGCCTGGCACTGCTGGAGAAAGGCCGACGAGTCGACCGCATTCTGCTGATTGGCCTGACCGCCATGCTGGCGGTGATTCTCGCCAGCTGCCAGACCTCGGTGCTGGTGGGCCAATTCGGCGAATCCGACGAGCGCGCCGACGCCCTGCTGATCCAGAGCCTGGAGCAACGGCAGCAGGCCCTGGAAAGCAGGATCGCGGCGCTGGAGCAGCAGACCGGCGAGCTCGCGGCAGCCTCAGACCACAGCGGCACGCTCGCGCGCCCCGTGGTCGACAGCCCCGATGCCATCAGCCAGGTGGCCAGGACCCTGATCGGCCAGGAGCAGAGCTACCAGACCAGCCTCATCGCCCTGAGAACCGGCATGGGCGAGCTGGCGGGGATGATCGCCGGCTCACGCAGCTGGCTGGACCACTACAACGAAGTGCTGGCCAAGCCGCTGGCCGAGAGCCAGGCGCGGGTAAAGGAGTTGCAGCAGTGGCGTGCCGGCCTCGAGCTGAGCTCGGCTGCCACGCCCGCCGCCCCAGGCGCCCCCTGATCCGGCGCTGGGGCGCCACTGCGCCTCAATGCTGCTGCAGATGCCCATACAACTTGGCGTAGAGCCCACCGACCGCGATCAGCTGCTGGTGGTCACCATCCTCGGCGATGCGCCCGCCATCGAACACCAGCACCCGGTCGGCCTGCTTAACCGCGCTCAGGCGGTGGGCGATGATCAGGGTAGTACGGCCGTTGAGGAACTGCGCCAGGGCCTGATGCAGGGAGTACTCGGTGGCGGCGTCCAGGGCCGAGGTGGCTTCGTCGAGAATCACCACCTTGGGCTCGGCCAGCACCATGCGGGCGATCGCCAGGCGTTGGCGCTGACCACCGGACAGCCGCACGCCCGAGCGCCCGACGATGCTGTCCAGGCCCTGCGGCAGCATGCCGATGGTGGTCGCCAGCTGGGCGATCTCCAGCGCCCGCCAGCAGGCCTCGTCGCTGCGCTCGCGGCCCATGCACAGGTTGGCGCGCACCGTGTCGTTGAACAGCGCCGGGTGCTGCAGCACCACCGCGACCTGATCGCGCACCTTCTCCAGGCCGATCTCCGCCTGGCTGCTGCCGCCGAAACTGATGGTGCCGGCCTGGGGCGTGTAGAGGCCGAGCAGCAATTGGACCAGGGTGCTCTTGCCGCCGCCGCTGGCACCGACTATCGCGACCTTCTCGCCGGCGGCGATGCTCAGGTCGAGGCGGTCCAGCACCGGCTCGTCGTTGTAGGCGAAGGTCAGCCCCTTGACCTCGATGCCGACCGTCTCGCGGCCCTTGAACGGGTCGATGCTTCCCGGGTATTGCGGTTCGTCGGCGCGTGCCAGCAGCTCATTGATCCGCTGCAGGGCGCCACCGGCGGCGTAGAAGGCGTACTGCAGGCTGAGCAGCTGCTCGACCGGGCCGATCATGAACCACAGGTAGCTGAACACCGCGAGCATCTGGCCGATCGACAGATCGGAGAACAGCACGGTGAGCATGGCGGCGGCGCGAAACACGTCGATGCCGAACTGGAACAGCAGGCCGCTGGCGCGATTGGACGCATCGCTCTTCCACTGCGAGGCGGTGGCGTAGTCGCGCACCTCCCTGGCACGGCCGCCGAGGCGGCCGAGGAAGTAGCCCTGGCGGTTGCCGGCGCGGATCTCCTGGATCGCCTCGAGGGTCTCGGTGAGCGCCTGGGTGAAGCGCGAGGTGCTGTCGTTCTCCAGCTTCTTCAGCTGCTTGACCCGTTTGCCCAGTTGCACCGAGGCGAAGATCACCAGCGGGTTGAACAGCAGGATCAGCAGCGCCAGCTGCCAGTGCATCCACAGCAGGATCGCCGCCGTGCCGGTGAGGGTCAGGGTCGCCACCAGGAAGCGGCTGAGGGTCTCGCCGACGAACTTGTCCAGGGTGTCCAGGTCGGTGACCAGGTGGGTGGTCACGGTGCCGCCGCCGAGGCTCTCGTACTCGCCGAGGGAGATACGCTTGAGCCGTTCGATCAGGCGGATGCGGATGCGGTAGACGATGTCCTTGGACAGGCGGGCGAACTGGCGCGCCTGCAACACGTTGAACACCAGCGCCGCGCCGCGCAGCAGCAGGGTCAGCAGCAGCATCAGGCCGATATAGCCGGCCGCGGTCTCCCAGGAGCCGGGCAGGAAGTGGTCCATCACTTTGAGCGCCGCGTCGCCATCGCCCAGCAGCACTTCGTCGACCAGCAGCGGCAACAGCAGAGGAATCGGCACGCTGCACAGGGTCGCCAGCAACGCCACGCCATTGGCCAGCAGCAGGGCCTTCTTGTGGTGCAGGGCCAGACGACGGACTTCCGCCCAGCTCAGGCGGTCAGCCATGGGCGACGCGCTCCAGCCAGCGCCCGAGCAGCGGCGCCAGGGTCTCCAGCGGTTGGTAGCCATTGGTCAGCAGGGCCAGCTGGCCGTCGCGCTCGGCCAGCAGCGTGGGGAAGCCGGCGATGCCTAAGTCCTGCACCCAGGAGAAGTCGGCCGCGGTGGCCGCACGCATGGCCGGGCTGTCGAAGGCCTCGGCGAACTCGATGCGCGGAATCCCCGCCTGCTCGGCCAGGCGCACCAGCTGCCCGGCCTGGGTGACGTCGACGCCCTCGGTGTAGAACGCCTGCTGGATCAGCTTGGCCAGCGGCCAGGTGCTGTCCGGGTCGAGCTGACGCGCGGTGACCAGCGCCCGGCAGGCCGGTTCGGTGTCGTAGACGAAGCCCTCGGGCAACCCCTCGTCGAAATTGAATAGCTGGCCGGTGCTGGCGTTGACCGCCTGCCAGTAGCCCAGGTAGCGCACCCGCGCCGCCGCATCGACGGCGATACGGTCGCGGCGCAGGCCGCCGACCACCAACTGCAGCGGCACGCCGGCGGCGGCCGCCTGCTCGGCGAGGGACTCGAGTACCGGGGCGAAGCCCCAGCACCAGGAACACATCGGGTCCATCACGTAGAGCAGGCGTGCGGGCATGGTCAGGCCTCGGAAGCTTGGCGGGGGTTGTAGCCCAGGGGATGCGGCTGGTTGCGCGCCTTGGCCAGTACGATCTGTTTCTGCCGCTCGCGGGCGCCGGCGCGGGTCTTCTCCGGCAGCGAATCCCAGCAGTGCGGGCAGCTGACGCCGGGGGTGAAGAACTCCGACTCGCGGTCGGCCACCGACACCGGGGTACGGCAGGCGTGGCACTGGTCGTAGTCGCCCTCGCTGAGGTCATGGCGCACGGTGACCCGGTTGTCGAAGACGAAGCAGTCGCCACGCCAGCGGGTCTGCTCCTGGGGCACCTCCTCCAGGTACTTGAGGATGCCGCCCTTGAGGTGGAACACCTCCTCGAAGCCGGCGCCGAGCATGTAGCTGGAGGCCTTCTCGCAGCGGATGCCGCCGGTGCAGAACATGGCGACCTTCTTGTGCTTGGCCGGGTCGAAGTGCGCCTGGACGTACTCGGGAAACTCGCGGAACGACTTGGTCTTGGGGTCGATCGCGCCTTCGAAGGTGCCGATCGCCACCTCGTAGTCGTTGCGCGTGTCGATCAGCAGCACCTCGGGATCGCTGATCAGATCGTTCCAGTCCTTCGGCTCGACATAGGTGCCGACCCGCTGGTTGGGGTCGACGCCCGGCACGCCGAGGGTGACGATCTCTTTCTTCAGCTTGACCTTGGTGCGGTAGAACGGCTGCTCGTCGCAGTAGGATTCCTTGTGGTCGACATCGGACAGGCGCGGGTCGAGGCGGAACCAGGCGAGCAGGCCATCGATGCCTTCGCGGCTGGCGGAAACGGTGCCGTTGATGCCTTCCTCGGCCAGCAGCAGGGTGCCCTTGACGCCGTTGTCCAGCATGGTTTGCAGCAGGGGTTCGCGCAGCGCCTGGTAGTCCGTCAGGGAGACGAACTTGTACAGCGCCGCCACGACGATCTTGTCGGTCATGCAGCGGGTTCCTTCAGTAGTCGCCCTCGCAAAGGGCGGACTGGGGCTAAAACGAAAGCGCCGGCGAGGCCGGCGCAGGGTGAAGTTTACGTTTCCTGGCGCCTGTCGTGTAGGGGCCAATTGCCTCAGGCGACGACGCACCAGCTCTGCACCGGCCACAAGCGGCAGCCAGCGCCGCCGCGAAGCTCGATCCAGCCGGGCAGGATCAGTGCTCGTGCTTGCTGCCGCCGCGGCAGGTTGGCGACTCCGGCGCGGCGCCCTGCTGCGCCCACTCTTCGGGCGTATAGGTGTGCAGGGCCAGGGCATGCAGCTGGCTCATCAGCTCGCCGAGACTGGCATAGACCTTCTGGTGCCGCTTGACTGCGTTCAACCCGCTGAACTGCGGGCTGACGATCACGGCCTTGTAGTGCGTCTCCAGGCCGCGGCTGTGCATGTGGCTCTCATCCAGCACCTCGAGGTGCTGCGGCTGCAGCGCGGCGAAGGCCGCCTGCAGTTGCTCTAGTTTCGACATCTACGACTCCGGTTACGGCTTTTTCGATCCCAGCTCGGCGGTCATATCCGCCAGCAATTTGTTCACCCGCGGCACCACCGCCTCCAGCCTGTTCTGGGTCAGGCGGGCGGACTGGGCGGTCAGCATGGGCATCTTCTCCAGCACCTTCCGTCCCAGCGGCGACTGGTAGAAGGCCAGCAGCTCCTGCATTTCCTGCTCGTTGAAGTTACTGGTGTAGAGCTCGACCAGGTCCGGCTTGATCACCTCCCAGCCCACTGCGCTATCCAGCGCCGCATTGGCCTTGGCCTGGTACCGCTCCAGCAGCGCCCGCTTGCCCTCCGGCGCCTGGCTCTCGGCAAAGCGCTGGGCAAACATCTGTTGCACCTGGGCATAGACCGGCACGGTCAGCCGCTCGGCCCGCGCGAGCTTGAGGAAGCGCTCGGCATCGGCGGCATGACTGGCGGCATCGGCAAACGCCTGGGCGCTGCCGCAGGTCAACAGAACCGTGGCGCAGAGGGCGGTAAAACGAGACATCGACTACTCCCGAACAGGAAAACAGGGGCGGATACACCCCTTGAGCCGCCATTCTGTGCCCAAGCCTTGCGCGCACTCAAGCTTCGTCAGCGGCGACATGCTTCTAAAAACTGCGCACTGGCTCACCGCACGTGCGCGAGTCAAAATGCCAGCACTTGCTCGAGGCAAGGCCTGCTGGGCATGCTGAACGGCTTGCTATCATTACATCGCTATTCGGCTCACCGCGCGGGCGTCCCCAGCGCCCTGCACACACATGGACGTGTTCGATGAACAGCTTCACCCTGCCCCCTCCCCACGCGCTGATCGACCTGTGCGATCAGCACGGACGCCTCAATCCGCGCGCCATCGGCTGGTCGCCCCGGCCCCAGGTCGACTGCACCCTGCCCGGCCACTTCGGCCGCCGCAAACGCTGGAACCACTGGTGCATCACCACACCGCAGTGGATGCTCTCGCTGACCCAGGCCGACCTCGACTACCTCGGCTATGGCGCCGTGTACTTTCTCGACATGGAGAGCGGCGAGGCCGTGGCCCACAGCCACCTGCGCCTGCTGGGACAGGGATGCCGGCTGCCGAGTCAGCCGCAGCAGAGCCATGAGTTCAACCACCCGCGCCTGCAGCTACGAGTCGCCGAGCACACCGGCCGGGTGCGCCTGACCGTCGCCGCAACGCCACTCGGCGGGCAACCCCTGCAGGTCGCCCTGGATATCCAGCGCCCCGCCCACCTGGACTCGGTCAACCTGGTGGCTCCGCTCGCCCAGCGCGGCTTTCATGCCACCTGTCGGCAGCTCGGACTCCCCGCCAGCGGCAGCGTGCAACTGGGCACCCGCCACTACGCCTGCAGCGCCGGACAGAGCTTCGCCGCCCTGGACTTCGGCCGCGGCGTCTGGCCCCTGCACAGCCACTGGATCCGCGCCGCCTTCGCCGCTCCAGGGGGCATCGCCGGCAACTTCGGCGCCGGCTGGACCGACCACAGCGGCCTCTCGGAAAACGCCCTGTGGTTTGGCGGCGAACTGCATCACCTGGATAGTCCGGTGCACATCGACCAGCCTCCATCTAGCCGCCTGGCGCCCTGGACCCTGACCACAGCCGATGAACGGGTCAAGCTGACATTCACCCAGCGCCAACGGCACCGCGCCTATCCACGGGTCGGGCCGCTGTATGCCGATAACCAGCAGTGGTTCGGCCACTTCGACGGCGTGCTGCGAGCACCTTCGGGCGAAAACGTGCCGGTGAACGGCGCGCTCGGCTGGCTCGGCACCACCCGGACACGCTGGTAACCACCGATCGCCAGGGAACCGGCGACCACTCTGTGCGGCCTAAGCTTGCTAGAACGCATCTGGAGAGCCGCCATGAGCCGCACCGAAACCGATAGCATCGGCCCGATCGAAGTCCCCGAAGACGCCTACTGGGGCGCCCAGACCCAGCGCTCGACGATCAATTTCGCCATCGGCGAGGAACGCATGCCGCAGGCTGTAATACACGCCCTGGCGCTGATCAAGAAAGCCGCCGCGCGGGTCAACGGGCGCGTCGGCAACCTGCCCCAGGATATCGCCCGACTGATCGAACAGGCGGCCGACGAGGTGATCGACGGCAAGCATGACGACCAGTTCCCCCTGGTGGTCTGGCAGACCGGCAGCGGCACGCAGAGCAACATGAACGTCAACGAAGTGATCGCCGGCCGCGCCAACGAACTGGCCGGCGGCGCCCGTGGCGGCAAGAGCCCGGTGCATCCGAACGACCACGTCAATCAGGCGCAGAGCTCCAACGACAGCTTCCCCACCGCCATGCACATTGCCGCCGCCCGGGCCGTGCAGCACGACCTGCTGCCGGCATTGGCGGAGCTGTCCGGCGGCCTTGCCGAGCAGTCCGCGCGCCACGCCAAGCTGGTCAAGACCGGACGCACCCACCTGATGGACGCCACCCCCGTGACCTTCGGCCAGGAGCTGTCGGCCTTCGTTGCCCAGCTGCGCTATGCGGAGCAGGCGATTCGCCATGCCCTGCCGGCGGTCTGCGAGCTGGCCCAGGGCGGCACGGCGGTGGGTACCGGCCTCAATTCGCCGCAGGGCTTCGCCCAGGCCATGGCCGCCGAACTGGCGGCACTGAGCGGCCTGCCACTGGTCAGCGCGCCGAACAAGTTCGCCGCCCTGGCCGGTCACGAGCCGCTGACCAGCCTGTCCGGGGCGCTGAAGACCCTGGCCGTGGCGCTGATGAAGATCGCCAACGACCTGCGCCTGCTCGGCTCCGGCCCGCGCGGCGGACTGGCCGAGGTGCGCCTGCCGGCCAACGAGCCGGGCAGTTCGATCATGCCCGGCAAGGTCAACCCGACCCAGTGCGAGGCGCTGTCGATGCTCGCCTGCCAGGTCCTGGGCAACGATACCGTCATCGGCTTCGCCGCCAGCCAGGGCCACCTGCAGCTAAACGTGTTCAAGCCGGTGATCATCCACAACCTGCTGCAATCGATCCGCCTGCTGGCCGACGGCTGCCGCAACTTCCAACTGCACTGCATCGCCGGCCTGGAACCGGACGCCGCGCAGATGGCCGCACACCTGGAACGCGGCCTGATGCTGGTCACCGCACTCAACCCGCATATCGGCTACGACAAGGCCGCACAGATCGCCAAGAAGGCCTACGCCGAGGGCTCCACGCTGCGCGCCGCGGCCCTGGAGCTGGGGCTGCTGAGCGAGGAACAGTTCGACGCCTGGGTACGCCCGCAGGACATGCTGGGCAGCGACAAGCATGAATGAGGCGAAAAGCGGCGCGACGCCGCTGGAAGGCGATGGCAAGCGCATCCTGATGATCTTCGGCACGCCCAAGGCCAGCAGTCTCTGTCATGCCCTGGGCGACGCCTATGCCCAGGGCGCACGCGGCAAAGGCCACGTGGTGCGCCAGCTGAAGCTCGGCGAACTGAGTTTCGACCCGGTCCTCCGGGATGGCTACGACCAGGGTCAGCTGCTGGAACCGGACCTGCTCGAGGCCCAGCGCCAGATTCACTGGGCCGAGCATCTGGTGTTCGTCTACCCGGTCTGGTGGGGCGGCCTGCCAGCGCTGCTCAAGGGCTTCTTCGACCGGGTGTTCCTGCCCGGTTTCGCCTTCAAGTACCGCGGCCACTCGCACGCCTGGGACAAGCTGCTCAGCGGCCGCACCGCCGATCTGCTGGTGACCCTGGACACGCCACCCTGGTACTTCCGCTGGATCTACGGCGCGCCGGCGCACCGCCAGATGACCCGTACCATCCTCGGCTTCAGCGGTGTCAAGACCCGGCGCCTGGCCGAGTTCGCCCCGGTGCGCCCATCCTCCGAAGCCCAGCGCCAGAGCTGGCTGCAGCGCGCCGAGCGGCTGGGCGTGCGCGCCTGAGCCGCGGCCCGAAAGCTGTCGCCCTAGGGCAGCGCCGCCAGCTTGCGCATGCGCCGTGCGCGCAGGCCGGCCAGCAACGAGGGCCCCAGCGCCGTCAGTGCCGACCCCAGCACCACCAGCACGGCGCCGCCATAGGCGATCCAGTTGAGCTGTTCGGGGCGCACATGGTCCGGCCACCAGCTGGCCGCCAGCGCCACCGAGGCGAAGGTCACCAGCGGGGTGACGGCCAGGGTCGCGCTGACCCGCGACGCCTCCCAATGCGCCAGGGCTTCGGCGAACGCGCCATAGGCCACCAGGGTATTCAGGCAACAGGCCAGCAGCAGCCAGCCCTGCAGCGGACTCAGTTGCAGCACCTGCAGCGGCTGCGCCCAGGGGGTGAGCAGCAGGGCGCAGGCCAGGTAGATCACCATCATCACCTGCAACGAGTTCCATACCGTCAGCAACTGCTTCTGCGCCAGGCCGTAGAACGCCCAGACGAACGCCGCCAGCAGCACGATCAGCACCCCTGTGGTGTAGGTGCTCAGCGAACTCAACAGCTCGTCCAGGCGCTGATTGAAGAACAGCGTAAAGCCCGCCAGCAGCAGGGCCAGGCCGACGCCCTGGCCGATGCCGAAACGCTCACGGAAGACCAGCACGCTGCCGACCAGCAACAGGATCGGCGCCACCTGGATCACCAGCTGAGTGGTGCCCGGCGAGAGCAGGTTGAGGCCGATCAGGTAGAGCACATAGTTGCCACTCAGCCCGGCGATCGCCAGCACCAGCAGCCAGGCGCCACGGCGTCCCAACGGACGAAAGCGCGGCAAGCGCCTGGCCGCCGCCAGATAAGCCAGGAGGATCGAGCCGGCGACGAACAGGCGATACCAGGTCACGGTCACCGGATCCATCACCTGCAGCACTTCTTTGAGCTTGATCGGCAAGACGCCCCAGAGCAGGGACGTGAGCAACGCCAGGAACATGCCGTATAGCCAACGGCCCGATGAGATATGCATGACAGCCTCTGCGCCCCACGACGCCCGCTATCGCCTGAAATAGAGCGGGCGGACCCCGTAAACCGGCATTCTAGGCTGGCCCTCGAAAGGGACACAGCCACAGTTCGGTCACGATAGATGCAGGATCTGTATCGATGGCCATTTGGCATCGCCGGCAAGCTGACGCCAAATAAACGTAAAACAAGCAAAAAGACGCGATCTGGCGGAAAAAAGCGACCACTGGTCGCCAACCCCAACAGCAGAAAAACCCAGGGTTAGACTCATTCAATCAGGCTTTGCGTGAGGTCCCATCCATGTTTGGTCAACGGCAGATCGACCCCGGCCCCGGTACGCACTATCGCAGCGAGCGAGTCAGCGCGGTCAACGGACAGTATTTCTTCGCCACCCGTGAAGGCACCCTGGAAGGCCCCTACTTCACCCGCGTCGACGCCGAGCGGGAAATCGCCCTGTATGTACGCAGGATGGTGCAGGCGAACGACATCATCGAGAGCCGGACGTTCTAGAGAGAATCAGTCACCCGGGAACCGCAGCCAGGCGCGGCTCCCGGGTGCCTGCCCTCCTGCCCAGGCGCCAGCGCGCCGCCCCCACCTCTGGGTCAATCCGCGGCGAAAGCCGCCTCCAGTGCCTGGTTGATGGTGCGCAGCACCTTGACCCGAGCGAAGCGCTTGTCGTTGGCCTCGACTAGGGTCCAGGGCGCGATTTCGGTGCTGGTGCGATCGACCATATCCTCCACCGCCTGGCGATAGAGCGGCCACTTCTCGCGATTGCGCCAGTCTTCCTCGGTGATCTTGAAGCGCTTGAAGGGAATCTTCTCGCGCGCCTTGAAGCGCGCCAGCTGGGTATCCTGATCGATGGCCAGCCAGAATTTCACCAGCACCACCCCCGCCTCGCTCAACTGCTCCTCGAAGTCGTTGATCTCGCCATAGGCGCGCAACCAGTCGCCCGGGCCGCAGAGCCCCTCGACCCGCTCCACCAGCACCCGGCCATACCAGGACCGGTCGAACAGCGTGAAGCCGCCACGGGCCGGCACATGGCGCCAGAACCGCCACAGATAAGGCTGCGCCCGCTCCTCCTCGGTCGGCGCCGCCACCGGCACGATCTGATACTGGCGCGGGTCCAGGGCGCCCGTCACGCGACGAATGGCGCCGCCCTTGCCGGCCGCGTCATTGCCCTCGAACACCGCCACCAGTGAGTGCCTGCGCATGCGCTTGTCGCGCATCAGGCCGGAGAAGCGCGCCTGCTCGCTGGCCAGTTGCTCCTGATAGTCGTCCTTGTCCAGTGCCAGGCTCAGGTCGAGGCTGTCGAGCAGGCCACGCTCATCCAGGCTCGAGATCAGCGGCGCCGCGTGGGGCTGGGGCACCCTCGGCGCCTTGGCCTTGAGCGCCGCCTGCAGGCCATCGAGCAGAATGCGCCCTACCGTGAGGCTGCGATAACAGGCGTCCGCCCCCTCCACCACGTACCAGGGCGCGTAGTCGCGACTGGTGCGGCGCAACACCCGCTCACCGACGCGCACGAACTTGTCGTAGGTCTTCGATTGCTGCCAATCCAGCGGACTGATCCGCCAGCTGTGCAAGGGATCATCCTGCAAGGCCTTGAGTCGCGCCTTCATCTGCTGCTTGGACAGGTGAAACCAGAACTTGAAGATCAGCGCGCCCTCGTCGCAGAGCATCTGCTCCAGCCCCAAGGCACCTGCGATGGCCTGATCCAGCTGGGCATTCTTGAGCGACCCGCGCACCCGCCCCTGGAGCATCTGGCTGTACCAGTTGCCGAAGAACACGCCGATGCGCCCCTTGGGCGGCAGCTTGCGCCAGTAGCGCCAGGCCGGCGGCCGGGCCAGCTCCTCATCGCTCTGCTGGTCGAAGGTACTGACCTGGATCAGACGCGGATCCATCCACTCGTTGAGCAGCTTGACCGTTTCGCCCTTGCCCGCCCCTTCGACACCGTTGAGCAGGATGATCACCGCGAAGCGCCCCTGCTGACTTAATTCGTACTGCGCCTCCAACAACGCCTCGCGCAGCAGCGGCTCTTCGGCCTCGAATGCGTCCTTGTCGATGGCGTGACCTATCTCGGCGGACTCGAACATACCCAACTCCCTGATCTGATTGCCCCAGCCTAGCGGAGAGTTGCACCCGCCGTCCGCCAGAGCGCGCAATCGACCGGGCGCGATCAGCTAGAATGCGCGCCTGCTCAACCGGGTGACCGCCATGTCCGACGCTCCTGCCAACCTCCCCGACAGCCAACTCGCACAACTCGACTGGGACGCCAAGGGCCAGCCGCTGTCGCGCCTTTACGGCGACGTGTACTTCTCCCAGGAAAACGGCCTGGAGGAAACCCGCTACGTGTTCCTGGCCAACAACCGGCTCGCGGAACGCTTCGCCGCCCTGGGTGACGGCGAGCAACTGGTTATAGGTGAAACCGGCTTCGGCACCGGGCTGAACTTCCTCTGCGCCTGGCAGCTGTTCGAGCAGCACGCCGCCGCCGGCGCCCGCCTGCACTTCGTCAGCGTCGAGAAGTACCCGCTGAGCCGCGCCGACCTGCAGCGCGCCCTGGCCCTGTGGCCGGAGCTGGCGGCGTTCGCGCAGCTGCTGCTGGCCCAGTACATCGCCGTGCATCCAGGCTTTCAGCGCCTGGTATTTGCCGACGGACGGGTCACCCTCAGCCTGCTGATCGGCGACGCCCTGGAGCTGCTGAGCCAGCTCGACGCCCGCGTCGACGCCTGGTTCCTCGACGGCTTCGCCCCGGCCAAGAACCCGCAGATGTGGAGTCCGCAACTGTTCAGCCAACTGGCCCGGCTGTCCGCCGCGCAGGCCACCTTCGGCACCTTCACCAGCGCCGGCGAGGTGCGCCGCGGGCTCAAGGCGGTCGGCTGCACGGTCAAGCGGATGCCCGGCCTGGGCAAGAAGTGGGAAGTGCTCAAGGGCCAGTTCAGCAGCGCCCCCGACCACGCGACCAAGCCCTGGTTCGCCCGTCCTCCGCGCCACGCCGGCGAACGCCACGCCCTGGTGATCGGCGCCGGCCTGGCCGGCTGCGCCACGGCGGCCAGCCTGGCCGCCCGCGGCTGGCGGGTCAGCCTGCTGGAGCGCCATGCCGCGATCGCCCAGGAGGCCTCCGGCAACCCCCAGGGCGTGCTCTACCTCAAGCTTTCGCCCCACCACACGACGCTGTCGCGGCTGATCGTCAGCGGCTACGGCCACACCCGCCGCCTGCTCGAGCAGCTGCCCAGGGGCCAGGACTGGGATGCCTGCGGCGTGCTGCAACTGGCCTTCGACAGCAAGGAGGCCGCGCGCCAGGCCCGCCTGGCCGCGGCCTTCCCCGCCGACCTGCTGCAGCCGCTGAAGCAGGCCGAGGCCGAACGCCTAGCCGGAGTCGGGCTGCCCTGCGGCGGCCTGTTCTACCCCCACGCCGGCTGGGTCCATCCGCCGGCGCTGTGCCGCCTGCTGAGCGAACATCCGAATATCCGCCTGCTGCCCCACAGCGAAGCGATGGAATTGCGCCGTGACGACGGACAGTGGCAGGCCTGGCAAGGTGAGCGGCTGCTCGCCAGTGCACCGCTGGCGGTCCTGGCCGGCGCCGCGGAGATCAAGCGCTTCCAGCAGAGCGCCGAGCTGCCGCTCAAGCGCATCCGCGGACAGATCAGCTGCCTGCCGGCAACCGCACGAAGCAGCGCGCTGAGCACCGTGGTCTGCGCCGAGGGCTATGTCGCCCCGGCGCGCCTGGGCGAGCACACCCTCGGCGCCAGCTTCGACTTCAACAGCGACGACCTGACCCCCAACAGCGCCGATCATGCGGGCAATCTACGGATGCTCGAGGAGATTTCCGCAGACCTGAGCGCACGCCTGAACGGCGCCGGACTCGACCCGGCCGAACTGTCCGGGCGCGCCGCCTTCCGCTGCACCAGCCCCGACTACCTGCCGATAGTCGGCCCCCTGGCCGATCGCGATGCCTTCGCCGCGGCCTACGCAGTACTGGGCAAGGACGCCCGCCAGGTACCGGATACGCCCTGTCCCTGGCTCGAGGGCCTGTATATCAACAGCGGCCACGGCTCGCGCGGACTGATCACCGCGCCATTGTCCGGCGAGCTGCTGGCCGCCTGGCTGAACGACGAACCCCTGCCCGTGCCGCGCGAAGTGGCCGAGGCCTGCCACCCGAACCGCTTCGCCTTGCGCGCATTGATCCGTGGCGGCAGCACCGACAAGACAGCTCGGCAGTAGGGTGCGCCGCGCGCACCGCCAAGATTGTCTGACGCACAGGCAGCGGTGCGCATGGCGCACCCTACGTACGTTCACCTCACTCCATCTCGCCACACAACTCCGCGGCGCGCAGTAGCGCCGCGGTCAGGCTGTGACGCTCCCACTCGGCCAACGCGGCGAAGCGCTGACGGAACTCCGGTGGCAGCAGGCTCGGCGCCTGCTGCACCAGCTCGCGCCCGGCATCGCTGAGCAGCAACCACTGGCGCCGACGGTCCTGATCGTCACGCTGGCGGTGCAACAGGCCGCGCTCCTCCAGGCGGTCGAGCATCCCCGACAAGGTGGCCGCGGTCAGGCTCACCCGCCCGCTCAGGTCACTGGCGGTCAGCCGCGCCTCGCCGGCCAGCACCTGCAGGATCATCAGCTGCATCGGCGTCAGGCCACCGAAGCGGGTCAGGCGCTTGGCATGCACCTCGCCCGCCTGCTGCAGACGCCGCAGGGACTGGAACATCGGCAGTTCGAAGGCCATTACAGATGACAAATCTATTTCAGTCGGAACTATTTTTTCGCCCATATTCAGATACATACTCGAATGGAAACTTTGACATCAAAGCATTTTTTTGTTCCCATGTAAAAGGTTCGGCGAGCCCGGACGACTCCCCAACGGCAATACCGGTAAGGAAATTTATGTGCGGAATAGCTGGAGAACTACGTTTTGATCAACGACCGGCCGACCTGGCTGCAGTCGAGCGAATCACCCATCATTTAGCGCCGCGCGGTCCTGACGCGCACGGCTTCCACAGCCAGGGGCCGATTGCCCTTGGCCACCGTCGGCTGAAGATCATGGATCTCGCCGAGGCCTCCGGCCAACCGATGATCGACAGCGATCTCGGCCTGTCCATGGTGTTCAACGGTGCCATCTACAACTACCCGGAACTGCGCGACGAGCTGGAAAGCCTCGGCTACCGCTTCTTCTCCGGTGGCGACACCGAGGTGCTGCTCAAGGGCTACCACGCCTGGGGCAAGGACCTGCTGCCCAAGCTCAACGGCATGTTCGCCTTCGCCGTATGGGAGCGCGACAGCCAGCAACTGTTCATCGCCCGCGACCGCCTCGGCGTCAAGCCGTTGTACCTGTCGCGCAGCGGTCAGCGCCTGCGCTTCGCCTCGAGCCTGCCCGCCCTGCTGGCCGGCGGCGACATCAGCAAGGCGCTGGACCCGATCGCCCTCAACCACTACCTGAACTTCCACGCCGTGGTACCGGCGCCGCGCACCATACTGGCCGGCGTCGAGAAGCTGCCGCCGGCCAGCTGGATGCGCATCGACGCCCAGGGCAACTGCGAGCAGCAGAGCTGGTGGCAGCTGGACTACGGCCCCAAGCGCGACGAGATCGCCTTCGAGCTGGAAGACTGGCGCGACAAGGTGCTCGACGGCATGCGCGAGGCGGTGTCGATTCGCCAACGCGCGGCGGTGGACGTCGGCGTGCTGCTGTCCGGCGGCGTCGATTCGAGCATGCTGGTCGGCCTGCTGCGTGAGACCGGGGTGGAGAACCTCTCGACCTTTTCCATCGGCTTCCAGGATGCCGGCGGCGAGCGCGGCGACGAGTTCCAGTACTCGGACCTGATCGCCGAACGCTTCAACACCCGGCACCATCAGCTGCGCATCGGCGAGCATGAGATCATCGAACAGCTGCCGGCGGCCTTCCGCGCCATGAGCGAGCCGATGGTCAGCCACGACTGCATCGCCTTCTACCTGCTCTCCCGCGAAGTGGCCAAGCACTGCAAGGTGGTACAGAGCGGCCAGGGCGCCGACGAGCTGTTCGCCGGCTACCACTGGTACCCGCTGGTGGATGGCGCCGAGGATGCCTTCGCCGCCTACCGCAAGGCGTTCTTCGACCGCGAACACGACGAATACGCCCAGTGCGTACAGCCCGAGTGGCTGACCGACGACCATGCCGGCGAGTTCGTCCGCCAGCACTTCGCCAAGCCCGGCGCCGTGGCGGCGGTGGACAAGGCGCTGCGCCTGGACAGCACGGTGATGCTGGTCGACGACCCGGTCAAACGGGTCGACAACATGACCATGGCCTGGGGCCTGGAGGCGCGCACGCCGTTCCTCGACTACCGCCTGGCCGAGCTGTCGGCGCGCATTCCCGGACGCTTCAAGCTGCCCGACGGCGGCAAGCACGTGCTCAAGGAAGCCGCGCGCAAGGTGATTCCAAGCGAAGTGATCGACCGCAAGAAGGGTTACTTCCCGGTACCGGGCCTCAAGCATCTGCAGGGGGCTACACTGGACTGGGTCCGCGACCTGCTGGTCGACCCGAGCCAGGACCGTGGCCTGTTCAACCCGGCCATGCTCGACCGCCTGCTGACCGATCCAGATGGCCAGCTCACGCCACTGCGCGGCTCGAAGCTGTGGCAGATGGCGGCGCTCAACCTGTGGTTGAACGAGCAGGGCCTGTAATAGCGCAGGGTGGAAAAGCGCAAAGCGTTTTCCACTACCCGTGGTGGATGGAGAAAGCGCCATCCACCCTACGCCGCCGCGCAGGGCGAGGAATGCCGCCCTGGCGCACTTCATCGCCGTAGCCGGATGCCATCCGGGGAAGTCACGACTGAACTCACGCCCAGGCCCCTGCCGGGGCGATGCGAACAGCTAAGGAAACACCTCAATGCGAGCCATCACCTTCAATCAACGCCTCCAGCGCGGCCAGGCGCCCTCCTACGAGCGCCTGCAGGCGCGCTTCGCCGAGGAGCGCGGGGCCAAGCCCAGCGAATCCCTGGCCGTGCATTGCGGCTGGGGCCGGCTGTTGATCGGCCATACCTTTCCGGACCCGGCGGAGCTGGCCGATGAGCTGTTGACCGAACGCCCCGGCGAACGCGATATCGCCCTGTACGTGGCCGCGCCGCATCAGGTGCTGGCCCAGGCGCCGCAGCAGCTGTTTCTCGACCCCTCCGACACCCTGCGCCTGTGGTTCAGCGACTACCGCCCGGCGCGCCGCGGTTTTCGCGGCTACCGCGTGCGCCGCGCCCATGTCGCCGAGGACTGGCAGGCGATCAACCGCCTGTACCAGATGCGCGGCATGCTGCCCATCGATCCGGCCAAGCTGACCCCGCGTCATCAGGGCGGCCCGGTGTACTGGCTGGCCGAAGACGAAGACAGCGGCGCGGTGATCGGCAGCGTCATGGGCCTCAATCACCAGAAGGCCTTCAAGGATCCGGAGAACGGCAGCAGCCTCTGGTGCCTGGCGGTGGACCCGACCTGCAGCCGTCCCGGGGTCGGCGAGGTGCTGGTGCGCCACCTGATCGAGCACTTCATGAGCCGCGGGCTCAGCTACCTCGATCTTTCCGTCTTGCACGACAACCGCCAGGCCAAGGGGCTGTACGCCAAGCTGGGCTTCCGCGAGCTGCAGACCTTCAGCATCAAGCGCAAGAACAGCATCAACCAGCCGCTGTTCCTCGGCCCCGGCCCGGAGGCCGAGCTCAACCCCTACGCCAGGATCATCGTCGACGAGGCCCTGCGCCGCGGCATCGAAGTGCAGGTCGACGACGCCGAGGCCGGCCTGTTCACCCTCAACCACGGTGGCCGGCGCATCCGCTGCCGCGAGTCGCTGACCGACCTGACCAGCGCCGTGAGCATGACCCTGTGCCAGGACAAGCGCCTGACCCACCGCGCCCTGGAGCGCGCCGGCCTGAGCCTGCCGGCCCAGCGCCTGGCCGGTAATGCCGAGGAAAACGCGGCCTTCCTCGCCGAGCACGGCCGCCTGGTGGTCAAGCCGGTGGATGGCGAACAGGGCCAGGGGGTGGCGGTCGACCTGCGCACCCCGGGCGAGGTCCAGGAAGCGATCGAGCGCGCCCGGGTGTTCGATGGCCGCGTGCTGCTGGAGAGCTTCCATGAAGGCTTCGACCTGCGCATCCTGGTGATCGGCTTCGAGGTGGTCGCCGCGGCCATCCGGCGCCCCGCCGAGGTGATCGGCGACGGCCGCCACAGCATCGGCGACCTGATCGACGCCCAGAGCCGTCGCCGCCAGGCCGCCACTGACGGCGAGAGCCGCATCCCCAAGGATGCCGAGACCCTGCGCACCCTGCACGCCGCCGGCGTCGACTACGACAGCGTGCTGCCGATCGGCCAGCGTCTGGCGGTGCGCAAGACGGCCAATCTGCACACCGGCGGCAGCCTCGAGGACGTCACCGACATCCTCCACCCGGCCCTGGCCGATGCCGCGGTCAAGGCGGCGCGGGCGCTGGACATCCCGGTGGTCGGCCTCGACCTGCTGGTGCCGGCGGCGGATCAGCCTGGGCACGTGTTCATCGAGGCCAACGAGCGCGCCGGCCTGGCCAATCACGAGCCACAGCCGACCGCCGAGCGCTTCCTCGACCTGCTCTTCCCCCTGAGCCAGGTCACCGGCTAGCCCCGCACCGCCCTGGGCGCGCGACGCGCGCCCACTAGCCAACGCACGCCCCCTGCCGGGAAAACCTCGGCGACTAAGCTGGTCAGCATGCACAGCCCGTCATCCTTTCCTGCTGACAACCTGCACGCAGGGCCAGGAATCACCCAGCGAAGGAGTCCCCCATGCAGCAACTCCCCGAACCCGATCTCGAATATATGCGCAAGGTCCTCCTGGAGATGCTCGCCATCCCCAGCCCGACCGGATTTACCGACACCATCGTGCGCTACGTCGCCGAACGCCTGGAAGAGCTGGGCATCCCCTTCGAACTGACCCGTCGCGGCACCATCCGCGCCACCCTCAAGGGCAAGCAGAGCAGCCCGGATCGCGCCGTGTCGACCCACCTCGACACCATCGGCGCCATCGTCCGCACGGTGCAGGACAATGGCCGTCTGGGCCTGGCCCCGGTGGGCACCTGGTCCAGCCGCTTCGCCGAAGGCAGCCGGGTCAGCGTGTTCACCGAGACCAGCGTGATCCGCGGCAGCGTGTTGCCGTTGCTGGCCTCCGGGCACGCTTTCAACACCGAGGTGGATCAGCTGCCGATCAGCTGGGACCATGTCGAACTGCGCCTGGATGCCTACTGCGCGACCCGCGCCGATTGCGAATCCCTGGGGGTTTCCGTGGGGGACTTCGTCGCCTTCGATCCGCTGCCGGAGTTCACCGAGAGCGGTCACATCAGCGCCCGTCATCTGGACGACAAGGCCGGCGTCGCCGCCCTGCTCACTGCGCTCAAGGGCATCGTCGAGAGCGGCGCCGAGCTGGAGATCGACTGCCACCCGCTGTTCACCGTGACCGAGGAGGTCGGCTCGGGCGCGGCGGCGGCACTGCACTGGGATGTCAGCGAGTTCGTCGGCGTCGACATCGCCCCGGTCGCCCAGGGCCAGGCCTCCAGCGAGCACACGGTCAGCGTCGCCATGCAGGACTCCGGCGGTCCCCACGACTATCACCTGTCGCGCCAGCTGCTGCGCCTGGCTCGCGAGCACGACATCCCGGTGCGCCGTGACCTGTTCCGCTTCTACCACAGCGACGCCCAGTCGGCGGTCGGCGCCGGTCACGACGTGCGCACGGCCCTGCTGGCCTTCGGCTGCGATGCCACCCACGGCTACGAACGCACCCATATGGACAGCCTGGTCGCCCTCAGCCGGATCCTCTGCGCCTACCTGCTCAGCCCGCCGGTGTTCGCCAGCGACGCCCAGCCGGCGCAGGGCTCGCTGGACCGTTTCAGCCACCAGCTCGAGCACGAGACGCAGATGGCCAGCGATACCCGCGTGCCGGCCGTCGACAGCCTGCTCGGCCAGCGCGGCGAGGATGCTTGAAGGAGCCGACGCATCCGGGCAAAGTGACCGACACTGACAAACCGGACTTGGCCCTTGCCGACAGCCTGACGGCAAGGGCCCGCCAGGCACCTTGAGCGGTCGTACTCGGCGCTGGGCGGCCAAGTTGAATGATGGGGTTCATGGATGACGCGGACTTGCCTGGCCATGCTGCTGCTCTGGCTCTGTGCACCGGCATGGGCACTGCCTCCGACCACCCTGGATAGCGACAACCTGCGCCTGTCTCTCGCAGCGTCCACTGCCTACCTGGAAGACCCCGACGGCACGCTCAGCGTCGATCAGGTCCAGCGGCTGGCTGACCAGCGCTTCACCCCGGTGCGCGGCGACCACGTCAACCTCGGCAAGAACGATTCGGTCTGGTGGTTCAGGATTCGCCTGGACAACCGCCTGGCACGCGACCTCGCCGGCTATCTGGAGGTCAACTACGCGCTGCTCGATGACCTGCAGCTCTACCAACCCGGCGCCGACGGCGGCTGGCTGCGCCAGGGCAGTGGCGACCGCTATGCGTTCTCGCAGCGACCGGTGCAGGTGCGCAACTTCTGGTTTCCCCTCGAACTGGCGCCGGGCGAGAGCACCCTGCTGCTGCGCGTGAAGACCACCAGCACCCTCTATCTGCCGCTGTACTTCAGCACCCACCAGGCCAGCGCGGCGGCCCAGGAAAACCTCATGGGCCTCAACGGCGCCTTCTACGGCGTGCTGTTCGCGATGTTCTGCTACAACCTGTTCCTGTTCATCTCGCTGCGCGAGGCGGCGTACTTCTGGTACCTGGTGTACAACCTGAACATCGGCCTGTTCGCCGCCAGCTTCGACGGCATGCTGTTCAAGCTGCTGCCGGAGCATACCGAGCTGCAGTCGGTGAGCATCTATATCCTGATGTACCTGCACTGCTTCAGCGCCACCCAGTTCAGCCGCTACTTCCTGCAGACCCGTGAGTATTTTCCGCGCCTGGACCTGGGCCTGCGCCTGTTCATGCTGGCGCTGCTCGGCTGCCTGGTGTCGCTGCCGCTGATCGGCCTGCCAGCCTGGAACATACTCGCCAGCCTCGCCGTGCTGGGGCTGTCGCTGGTGCTGCTGCTGTGCGGCAGCTACGTCTGGCGCCGGGGGCTGCGCCATGGCTCCTACTACATTCTGGCCTGGGGCATCCTGCTGGCCTCGCTGATCATCGCCACCTCCGGCTCGCTGGGGGTCGAACTGTTCGGCCTGTATGGCCCGGCACTGGTCAAGGCCGGCGTAACCATCGAACTGATGACCCTGTCGATCGGCCTGGCCGACCGCATCAACCTGCTCAAGGAAGAGGGCTTCCGCTCACGCCGGGCCGCCGAGCAGGCGGCGATCGAGAGCCAGGCCAAGAGCCGCTTCCTGGCCAGGATGAGCCACGAGATACGCACCCCGCTCAACGGCGTGCTGGGCATGCTGCAATTGCTCAAGGAAACCTCGCTGGACCGCAGCCAGCGCTTCTATGTCGACACCATTGCCAGCTCGGGAAGCGCGCTGATGACGGTGATCAACGACATTCTCGACTACGCGCGGATCGAGTCGGGCAAGCTCAGCCTGGAGCGGATCGACTTCGATCTGGAGCAGCTGATCTCCGACACCCTCAGCCTGTTCACCGGCCAGGCCCTGGACAAGCAGCTGCGCGTCCATGTCAGCCTGGAAACCGGCGTGCCGAGGCGCATGCAGGGCGACCCGACGCGACTCAAACAGGTGCTGATGAACCTGCTCAGCAATGCCCTGAAGTTCACCGCCGAGGGCCACGTGGCACTCGAGGTCTGCCGGCGCATCGACTCCCAGGGCAATCCGCATCTGCTGTTCGTCGTCAGCGACAGCGGGATCGGCATCGACTCGCAGACCCTGGCGCGGTTGTTCGAATCCTTCTCCCAGGGCGACTCCAGTACCACCCGACGCTACGGCGGCAGCGGCCTCGGCTTGACGATCAGCAAGGAACTGGTGGAAATGATGGGCGGGCGCATCGAGGTCAGCAGCGCCTCCGGCCAGGGCGCGCGCTTCGCCTTCGATATTCCCCTGAGCGACCAGGCGCAGCAACCCGATCCGTTGACTCAGCTGCTGGGCGGTCGCTGCGCCCTGCTCGCCTCGCTCGACGGCCAGGGGCTGAACGCCCTCAGTCGCCTGCTCGAGCGCTGGGGCATGCGTACCGAGTGCTGCCAGGACCCGCAGCGCTTGCGCGAGCAGTTGCACGCGTTCGCCGAGCCGCCGCTGCTGGTGCTGCTCGCGCCTTGGCCAGGCAACCCCAGCCAGTGGCTCGAGGCCCTGCGCGCAGACCTGCTCCCGGGTCAGCGGGTATTGCTGCTCGGCTCGGCGCAGCATGGCCGCGAGCCCACCGGCCACGCCGACCTGCGCCTGGCCAGCCTGCTGCAACCGGTGGCGCTCAGCGCCCTGCGCGCGACGCTGACGGCGCTGCATGAGGCGCCCGGCAGCGAGCCGGACGTGCAGCCGCCAGTGGCGCGCGAAGAGTGCGAGGGCGCGCCCTGCATCCTGGTCGCTGAAGACAATCCGGTGAACTCCATGGTGGTCCAGGGCTTCCTCAAGAAGCGCGGCTACAGCGTGCGCCTGGTCAGCAACGGCCTGGCCGCGCTCAACGCCTATCAGCACGACCCGGCCGCCACCCACCTGATCCTCATGGATTGCGAGATGCCGGAGATGGACGGCTTCGAGGCGACCCGGCGCATTCGTCAGCTGGAGCGCCAGCGCAATCTGGCGCCCATCCCCATCGTCGCCCTGACCGCGCACATCTTCGACGAGCATCGCCAGCACGGCATCACCGCCGGCATGGACGACTTTCTCGGCAAGCCCCTGGACCGTGGCCTACTGTATCGCACCCTGGATCGCTACCTGCTCGGCTTTCCCCTGGACCTCCCTGGCTAGCCCCGCCACTGCCCCTGGGTGCGCCGGGCCGCTGCCGCGGCAATCGCCAGACGACCGGCATCGCCAGCTGCCGCAAGGCGGGTTAGCATCGCCGCAGCGTTCTGGAGAGCCCCGCCTTGTTGATCCCCCCCCAGCTGTTGGAAGCCGACACCCTGACCCACCTGATCGAGGACTTCGTCACCCGCGATGGCACCGATAACGGTGACGAGACTCCGCTGGAAACCCGCGTGCAGCGGGTGCGCCGCGCCCTGAAAAAAGGCGAGGCGGTGATCGTGTTCGACCCGGAGAGCCAACAGTGCCAGTTGGCGCTGAAGCGCGACGTGCCCAAGGAGTGGCTGCAGGCGCTCGCCGACTAGCTGCGCAGGCCGCCCTCACGCTCCCAGGCGCAGCGTACCCGCAGCTCGCCCTCCTGAGGGCTGTGACAGCCGTTGTCCGACTCCCAGCGGAAGGTGTGGGTACCGTTGAGTTCGGTTTCCAGATGCACCACCGCGCTGGCCCAATACAGACGCTTGAGCAACGCTTCGAACTGCTCGACCCACAGGCCCCACTCGTACTCCACGGCCCGATAGCTGGCGCCGAAATGGATCACCTGGGTCTGGTACAGGCCCTCACCCGGCTGCTCGCAGCAGGCGAACATCTCGCGCCCAAGAAACGACCAGGCATCGCCGGCCGGCAGATCGTGCAAGACCTGACGATTGATTTCGCGACGCAGCCGACTCTCCGCCGCGCTATCCGATGGCCAGTCGCGGATGCAGCCATAGACGATGGATTCCGACTCCATTCCGCCACTCCAAAAATTCCAGGCTGCCTTCTATCACAGCCCCGGCGGGCAAGAAAGGAACTGCTGCGGAACTCAGGGAGTTTCAGTGCTGCGCCAGGGTTCACCACGGCCCGTGTCGGTTAAACGGCCCCTGACAGAGCCAGACTGCTACGGCGCCGCGAGGGCGGTCACAGCGCCGCACTGCGACCAGTTCAACCCTGGCCGGCTTTGGCCCGCATCCGCTGCGCCATGCCGACCATCTCCTCATACACCGCCTGCGGATTCTCCTGCTTCAGCGCCCAGGCCATGCGGCCCTGCTCGTGGGGCAGGATCATGAACGCGCCCTTGGCGATTTCCTGGTAGATGTAGTCGGCGATCTGCGCCGCATTGATCGGCGAGCTCTCGAGCAACTTGCCCACCTGGGCCTTCATGGCAGGCGTCGGGCCGCGAAAGGAGTCCAGCAGGTTGGTCTGGAAGAACGACGGGCAGACCACATGGACGGCGACCTCCTGAGCCCTCAGCTCGACCAGCAGACTCTCCGACAAGGCCACCACTCCGGCCTTGGCCACGTTGTAGTTGCTCATGGCCGGGCCCTGCATCAAGGCCGCCATCGAGGCGATATTGACGATCCGGCCCTTGCTGCGCTCCAGCAGCGGCAGGAAGGCCTTGCAGCCCTTGACCACCCCCATCAGGTTGATCGCGATCTGCCAGTCCCAGTCCTCCAGCGACAACTCGTCGAAGAAGCCCCCGGAAGCCACGCCGGCGTTGTTGACGATCACATCGACGCCGCCGAACCTGTCCTCGCAGGCCTGGGCCAGCGCCGTCAGCTGGCTGTAGTCGCGCACATCGCAACGCAGAGCAAAGCCATCGCCCCCCGTATCCCGAACCATTTGCAGGGTCTCGGCCAGCCCCGGTTCATTGATGTCTGCCAGCGCCAGGCGCCAACCCTCGCGCGCCCAACGCAAGGCGATCTCGCGCCCCAGTCCCGAGCCTGCGCCGGTAATCATCATGCGATTTTGCATACAGAGTTCGCCTTGATCCTGCGGTGATGGAAGAGCGACAGTGTAGCGAAGACGCTGGGCGCGCCCATCCAGGATCAGGCCGCTGAATGAGGCAGACTAACAATTGCCGGGAATAGGGCCAGGCCTAGCGTCGCAGGCTGATGCGCCACAGCACGAAGCCGTAGATCGATGCGTTGAGCAGCAATACCCCAGCGCCCAGCCACAGCTGAGCCGTCGGGGTCAGCCCCACTGGATAGATGATCGGCAACAGGTAGTGCTCGACGAAACCACCGCTAAAGCCAGCTTCACCCGCTGCGAGGCGCAAGCTGTTCTCCAGGGGCGTCAACGGGCACTGCAGCTGGCACAACTCGACCACCGCGCCCCACACCGCAGCCGGCAGATGCAGCCAGACCAGCCAGCGCCACTGCAACACGAGCAAGCCGCCGAGCAGGACAAACAAGATAAACAGCAGGTGCAGCAACAGAACCGCATCCGCCGCCAAGCGCAACATCATAGCAACCACCTGCCGAAAAGCTCACCGCCGATGGCAGCCAGATACCGGCCAGGCACCTGCGGGAGCCCTTCGCTCCCGCTGCCGTCAGTGCAACCGATTACGGTTCTACCCGGCGCTTCTGATGAATCCAGTCGACGATCTCGCCGTCCGGCGCATAGCCGCTCACCGTTTCACGGAGCAACTGGCGTACCCGGTCATAGTCGTCGCGTTCCACCGCCCCGAGCAGCTCGCCTAGAACCTTCTTGAAGGCCTCCCAGGAAAGATGTTCCTCGTTGGCACGCATGATCATGGGATGATCGGTCGGGCTGACGTTGTCACCGATCAGCAGCTCCTCGTAGAGCTTTTCCCCAGGGCGCAGACCGGTAAACTCGATGGTGATATCGCCGTGCGGATTCTTCCCGGAACGCACACTCAACCCGCTAAGGTGAATCATCTTCTCCGCCAGCTCGACGATCCTCACCGGCTTGCCCATGTCCAGCACGAATACGTCGCCGCCCTGTCCCATGGCGCCGGCCTGAATCACCAACTGCGCTGCCTCTGGGATGGTCATGAAATAACGGGTGATACTCGGGTGGGTCACCGTTACTGGGCCACCCTGCTTGATTTGCTCATGGAAGCGAGGAATCACCGAGCCCGAGGAACCCAGTACATTACCGAAACGGACCATAGTGAAACGGGTCTTGTTGACCCGGTGCACAGCGCCCTCATCACCGAACAGTACCGGGGCCGACTCACGGCTCAAGGCCTGCAGCACCATCTCGGCCAAGCGCTTGGTGCTGCCCATCACATTGGTTGGGCGCACCGCCTTATCCGTGGAGATCAGCACGAAGTGCTCGACGCCAGCCTTGACCGCTGCCTGCGCCGTATTCAATGAACCCAGCACGTTGTTCAGCACGCCTTCGGCGATGTTGTGTTCGACCATCGGCACATGCTTGTACGCCGCGGCGTGATAGACGGTATTCACCGCCCAGGTGCGCATGACGTCGACCAGCCGTCCTGGATTACGAATAGACCCGAGAATCGGCATTAGCCGCACAGGCAATGACTCCCGGCAAACTCGCTGCTCCAACTCGGTATGAATGTTGTAGAGGTTGAATTCGCTGTGCTCGAACAGAATCAACGTCGTCGGGCCGCTGGAAACAATCTGCCGGCACAACTCCGCCCCAATCGAACCACCAGCCCCAGTGACCATCACCACTTGGCCTCTAATGCAGCGCTCGAACAGCGCCTGCCGCGGCGGCACCGCATCGCGCCCGAGCAGGTCGGCGATGTCCACTTCCTGGACGTCCTCCACCTTGACCCGACCACTGGCAAGGTCCATGAAACCGGGCACGCTGCGCACATGCAGAGGGAAATCCTCGAGCACTTCCAGAATCTCCCGGCGGCGCCCGCGGGAGGCCGAGGGAATAGCCAGGAGAATCTCGTCTGCCCCGGTTTCATCAATCAGTTGCTGGATATGTTTTGGCGTATAAACCCGTAGCCCGGCAATCACCCGATTGGCGATATTCGAGTCGTCATCGATAAAGGCCACCGGCCGCATGGCCCGTCCCATACGCAAAGCCGCCACCAACTGGTTGCCGGCCGCACCGGCACCGTACACCGCGACCTTCGGCAGTCCGGCATCTCGCCCCTTGAGTCTGGTAGGCTGGTCGGGCGAATACCAGTCGCCCATGAAGTACTGGCGCATCACCAGGCGCAAACCACCGATCAACACCAGGCTCAGCCACCAGTAGTTGAACACCATGGAACGGGGAATGACCTTGGGCGCATCCTGATGCCAGTACACCGTCAGCGCCAAGAGTAACGCCGAGAGCGTGACAGCCTTGCCAATGGCCAGCAAGGCATCGTTGCCGAAGTAGCGCATCACGGCCCGATACATGCCGAAGCGAACGAACAGCGGAATGGCAATCAGCGGCGCCGCGGCGAACAGCCACGCATGGCCAACGAACGGCTCGACGAACCGGACATCTCCAAGGCGCACAACAAAGGCGAGCCACAGTGCGGCCCAGACCAATAGAACATCTACCGTGACCTGGAGCAGTCGCTTATGGCGCCTCGGCAGGGAAACCATACGGCTGCGTAGTTTCTCGGCAAGTCTTAACACAAAAAATCCTCACACTGCGTACACCAAAACTGCATCAGATTACGCCTGACAGAAAATCATCTAATGTCACCGGCTTGTTCCCCGCACCTCGGGCCACCTAAGCTGGCAAAATCCCCCCAGAGCCCGGCCCACCCTTAACAAACCGCAACCAATCCAGTCACTGACCCAAAAGCTCCCGCCTTGAGCTGCAACGCCAGCCGCGGCACAAGTGAATAGGCGAACTGCACGCCCATCAAATCACCTGCCCTCCACTCAAATCGCGAAGGGCATCCGTCGGAGCGGATTGCCCCCCTTGGAGGACAGTCACCGGCATATTCCAGTCATAACGCGGGGCAGCTTACTGCCTGGCACGACCGCACAGGGCCTTCTTACAAACCTGGTCGCCACCTAGCAAGCGCCGCGGCAAGGCGGAGGCCGTATCTAGTCTGGTTTGAGAAGACTATCCGGTTCGCTACAGTCTACCTGAGTACCTCACCATCCACCGCCCGAGACGCTATCGTGATAGAACCTTTAAAACGGTGGCGAAGATAATCCGAATGTCAGTCACAAGACTCTGTTGTTCGACATAGTCAAGATAGAAGCGCTGCTTAATAGGAAGAACAACATCAATGTAGGCTTGACGTGGATCCTGATAACCGGCCAGGAGCTGGTTTTCGTCAACCATTTCAATAGATGCCCAATCGGTGATACCGGGCCGCACGGACAAGACCATCTCCCGCACATCGGGTGGATAACAGTCTATGAACTCTTGAACCTCCGGACGCGGCCCGACAATACTCATCTTGCCAAGCAGGACATCGATTAACTGCGGCAGTTCATCTAGCTTGTACTTGCGCAAAAAAAGTCCTGCCCGCGTAACCCGCTTATCTACCCCTACAGTCAAGCGCCCCGCTCTCTCGGCGTCCACCCGCATCGTACGGAATTTATGAATACGAAACGGCTTGCCGTGACGACCAACGCGCACCTGCCTAAAAAAAACCGGTCCCGGCGAATCTAGCCGCACCCAAATCATGACCGTCAGGAATACAGGTGACAGTAAAAGCAGTCCGAAGCCGGAGCAAAGCAAATCGAATGTGCGCTTAGACATCAGCCAATACCTGTCGGAAAGCATCAATAACCCGCTGCTGATCGGAGTCGCTCATACGAGTGTACAGAGGGATGGAGATCTCCTGCTCGAAGAGCCGTTGTGCAACAGGGAACATCTCTGGCTCAAGACCGCAACTCTCTCGCCAATAGGGATGCAGGTGCAATGGAATAAAATGCACTGAGCATCCAATACCCTGCTCAGACATCCTCACAATAAATTCGTCCCTGTTAATGCCTGCTTCGGGCAACAAGCGAACAGGGTACAGATGGCGAGCGTGAAGATCGCCAGGCGGAGCGCTGACCGGAAGGATAACCGGCAAGTCCCTGAGCGCCTCATCGTACACCCGCGCCATGGCCTCACGTTTAAGCTGAAACCCATCCAGTCGGCGCAACTGATGAATGCCCATCGCTGCCGCCATGTCGGTCATGTTGTATTTGTAGCCAGGCGCGATCACCTCATAGAACCATGCCGGGGACTTGGACACATAACGATCAAACGCGTCCCGGCTAATCCCATGCAGTCGCATTACTCGACAACGCTTTGCTATCTCTGGATTACTCGTGACGACCATGCCACCTTCGCCCGTGGTCATGGTTTTATTAGCATAGAAGCTAAATACAGTCACATCCGTTTCCAGCGTGCCGATTTTACGCCCACCCCAAGTGGTTGGAAGTGCATGAGCGGCATCTTCTACAACCTTCAATCCATAGCGTCGAGCAATACCAAGCAACGCATCCATTTCACAACTCAAACCAGCAAAATGCACCGGCATGATCGCACGAGTACGCGGGGTTATTGCCGCCTCCACCGCAATCGGGTCGATATTGAAGGTATGATCTTGCACATCCACCATCACGGGGACAGCACCGAGATAGCGCACCACTTCAGCCGTGGCCGTAAAGGTATAGCTGGGCAGAATAACCTCGTCACCGGGGCCAATACCAATGGCCTCCAGAGCCAGATGCAGGCCTGCCGTTGCCGAGTTAACGGCGATGCTTTCAACGCCGCCACCGAGGAATGCGGAAAAATCCTGTTCAAACTGCCGAGTCCTGGGCCCGGTAGTTACCCAGCCGGAGCGCAACGAAGCGACAACTTCCTGAATTTCCTCTTCACCAATCTCGGGCAAAGCAAAGGGCAAATATTTTTCTTCGTTCAATTGGAAACCACCTCAAGCTTTTAGGCCATAACACAAGACACAAATTCCAAGACACTCAATAGGCCCACGCCCAGTAAAACTGCAGAAATTCTCAGCACATGTAGACAGTTAAATCAGCCCATACCGAACCGCTATGACTTTAACAACCGCCCTCCTGCTCATTGTCATCAGTCAGTCGGCGCCAACCACCATCACCAGCAGAGCGGCGGACTACTTGAGAGCCGACGCCCTCACTCCCAAATAATCTTGCCACACTTTCCCACGCATACGCTGCGCAATTAATCGACCAAGGCTAATTGATGGCCGCTCGACAATTAAGTGCACAATACAAGAGGCGACCAGCGTCATTAGCAAAGCCACCAGCAGGGCGGCGTAATAACTCCACCCCATCGCCAAAGCCAGGCGTAAGAACACATAACCACAAAGCGGATGAATCACATATACAGGGTAACTGATGCGAGACAAAAAAACGAAGAACGAGTTACAACGAATACGGCCACGAAAGCAAAACAACACCGCAAACACCGCGAGCGCATAACCATAACTCAGGGTTATGTGATAGAAATTTGGCGCGTACGTTGAGGCGCGCCAAGTCAAGCAAAACAAGAGCGCCAGGCACACTATATATACGACACCCCGCCCCCACGAAATTTTATTCGAATGAATAAAATAGAAAACACTTCCCATAAACATAAAAGCAAAGAACATAACGTCCTTCGCCTGTGCCTTCACCCAAGTAGGCGCCTGCCCCCCGTCCGAATTAGCGAGCAAATTGAAAATCAACCCGAGTATGCAAATCAACAAAATCGGCCAGAACCTACCCGAGCGAAAAGTGCCAACCAAGAGCAGCGCGAGCAAGTAAAACTTGAGCTCTATAACCAAAGTCCAGTTCACATAATCTAGACTTGGAATATCAAAGAAGTTCGCTACCAGCAGGGCATTGGCAATGAAGCTCCTCCATTCGACGGGAAAAGCCAGAGACCAATACATCGAGGACACGTAAACGGCAAACACTCCTATCGAAAGCCCTACGATATAGGTCGGTAATATTCGCAGGAGTCGAGCGCATACAAATGCAATAGGAGTATTCGCGGTTACCGACAGCGGTATAACCAGTCCCGAAATCAGAAAAAACAACCCCACACCGAACGCACCAAAATTGAAGTACCGCAGAGAAAACCAACTTGCAATCCATGGAGCGGGCTCATCCAGCAACGGCGCTGCGGTAATACGAGCGACAAGAGCTGGCCCCCACCAAAAAATGCCGATCCAGTGCGAGGCCACCACAAACCATGGCGCAATACCTCGAAGGACATCAGAAAAGTCGATCCTTTCTCGCTCTGTCATTACTCATTCCACCACAGAAATCTCAACTCACTTACCATTGATCCATTCGCTATATATTCTTGACGTACCGGAACATTGCTCTGCCCGCATGCTGATTAAAGCGAGATTCAATGACATAGCCGTTTTTCCGGTAGAACGCATTGACCCTATCATTTCCAACCTCGTCGGTTGTCAGATAGACAAATTTCTGCCCACGTGAAAGAGCCTCATGCTCGAACCTAGTCAGCAGTCCTTGGCCAACAGATTTTCCTACAACAGCTGGACTGACTCCGATGCTGCTCAAAAGCGCACCACCGTTCAAGCCGGCCGGCTGATCACCCCGATAGAAAATGGCTTTAAACAACTTAATAAAAACAACTTTAGGGTTACGCAACAGCGCTGGGAATGCATAACAAAGGAAGGACAAAAAACGCCGCCGCCGCAAGTCCGAAAAAAATGAGGTTGGCGCACTCGTGCCTGCTGCAAAGCCCATGATCTGCCCCTCCTCCTCGGCCACAAGAAAAATCCCGCTGGAATGCAGTAGAAAGCCTCTATACATCTCATCGAGAAACCTGCTTCCCAAGCTCGTAAGGAAAAACCCAGGAAATGCCGCGACGTGCACTTCTGTCACAGCAGCGATATCATGCTCATCTGCCGGTCTATACTTCATAAATTAACGCTCCCCCCATCCTTCACATTAGCCACTCGCCAATCCAGACAACTTTTTCAAAGCAGAAACAATCTTGACAACCCCTTTGCGCTGAGACATTTCAGCCTCGTAGAAGCGCCTGCCGCTCTCACCCATTTCTTGCCAGCCATCTTTTTTAGCCAACATCTGGGTGATGGCCAGTTCGATACTCGAGATGTTATCAGGCTCTGCACAGACACCAGCACGTGCCTCACTTACAATTTGATTGGCTTCCCCGCCGACGGCCATCAGGACAGGTTTACTCGAACTCAGATACGCCTGAATCTTAGAGGGTATGGTAATCTTAAACAGGGATTCGTCCTTCAAATGCACAACCAGCACATCCGCCTGGCGTAGATAATTGACTATCTTCTGAGGCGCAACATAGCCGAGGAAGAAGACGTTATTCGCGCCAATAGCCTGCGCGTGAGCGATCAACTCATCCTTCTCAACTCCCGAGCCTATTATCGCCAGGCAGACAGATTTATCCACGCATCGCGAAAACGCAGAAATCACGCTTTTCAGCGACTGCGCCGCCCCCAAGTTCCCTGCGTAGACGAAGGTATGTTCAAAACCGGACGGCAAAACTCGTTCGCAGTCTTCTGTAACAGTCTCGCCTTGATTGGCATACCAGTTATATACAACGCTTATTTTTTCCGCCGGAACACCCCGGGCTATCAGAGCCTCTCTATATCCGCGTGACAACACCACCACATGAGCAGACTGTTTATATACGAAATTACACAGTCTATTGATCATGCCGTATAGGACACCCTTCCCCTGCGTACCTGTTGCCACAAGAGCGTCAGGCCAGAGATCCTGAACATCCGTAACGAAAGGTACACCCCTGATCATTTTAAAGAGCGACGCCACTATCCCCGTTGTCACCTGAGGATGATAGGCATAGATAACGTCAGGTTTTCGTATCACCGCCACCGCAATAAAAGAACTGACCATGAACGAGAAATAATTCAGCGCCCGAAAAAGCCTAGACTTTGAATGTGAGATAAAAGAAAAGACCCTGATCACTCGTATTCCAGAATGCGTCTCCACCTGCCAGGGTTTTAGCTTGTATCCTGGAAAAATCTTGCCTACTGGATAGTTCGGAAAAGTCGTCACGACATCGACATCGAAGCCTTGCCTCTGCATTTCCTGCAAGAAGCCCAGCCCTTTTATTGAGTACTCTGGATCGAACAACTGACTGATAAATAGTATCCTCATTTAAAACTTCTTCCAGACCACCCGCCCCACATAATCGACATAGCTATGAATGATCCGGACCACCTTTTCAGCAACATTCGGCATGCTGTAATCCTCTACCTGACGCAATAGACGCTGGCTCCCTGCAGGCTGCTCTTCAAGCACGCTGAGCGCCTGCAGAACGCGTTCAACCTCAAGCCCGACCATCATGACCGATGCCTCCTCCATTCCTTCCGGCCGCTCATGTGCCTCGCGAATGTTCAAAGCGGGAAAATTCAGGATAGAAGACTCTTCAGAGATAGTGCCGCTATCAGACAGAACGGCTTTTGCTGTCATTTGAAGCCTGTTGTAATCCTTGAAGCCGAGCGGCTTGAGCAGTCGGACCTGGGGATGGAACTGAGCGCCCATGGCGTTAACTCGCTTCAAGGTGCGTGGATGCGTCGAGACGATTACAGGAAATCCATACTGCTCGGCCACTGTATTCAAGACCTCGACCAACTTGCTGAAGTTCTTATCGGAATCGACATTCTCCTCACGATGCGCACTGACCACGAAGAACTTACCCGCCTCCAACCCCAAGCGCGCCAACACGTCCGACTGCTCGATACCATCCCGATAGTGATTGAGCACCTCGAACATGGGGCTGCCTGTCTTGATCACCATGTCCGGTGGCAACCCTTCGCGCAGCAAGTAGTCCCGGGCAATGGTGCTGTAGGTCAAGTTGATATCGGCAGTATGGTCCACGATACGCCGATTGATCTCTTCCGGTACACGCATGTCGAAACAACGATTACCGGCTTCCATATGGAAAGTCGGTATCTTGCGGCGTTTGGCTGGAATCACGGCCATACAACTATTGGTATCACCGAGTACCAGCAAGGCCTCCGGCCGCACGTCGGCCAAAATCCGATCCACCGCGATGATCACATTACCGATGGTTTCAGCCCCCGTAGCGCCGGCCGCATTCAGGAAATGATCGGGCTTGCGAATGCCCAGGTCCTGGAAAAATATCTCATTCAGTTCGTAGTCATAGTTCTGTCCAGTATGGACCAGCACATGATCGCAGTACTGGTCCAGCTTTGTCATGACGCGTGACAAGCGAATAATTTCCGGACGCGTACCTACCACAGTAACAACTTTCAATTTTTTCATTGCGACTCTCTTCAAGGGTGCCTTTATGCCTCGGTACCGACGGGACGCGCATAGGTATCTGGGTGGTCACGGTCGAAAATCTCGTTTGCCCAGAGCATCACAATCATTTCCTCGTCACCGACATTGGTGATGTCATGAGTCCAGCCAGGTACGGTTTCGACTATTTCTGGCTTTTCTCCAGCGGTGAATAGTTCATGCCACTCGCCAGTCACGATATGGCGGAAGCGGAAGCATGCTTTGCCCTTGATCACGAGGAACTTTTCCGTCTTCGTGTGATGGTAATGACCACCTCGAGTAATGCCAGGATGAGCGGTAAAAAAGGAAAACTGACCAGAATCTCGGGTCTTCAGCATTTCTACGAACACGCCACGCGGATCACCATACTTCGGCACTTCATACGTAAAACGCGCAGGCGGCAAGTAACTGACGTACGTCGAGTAGAGGGCACGCACCAGACCAGTACCGACGGCCTCGGTAACCAATGTGCTACGGCTATCGTGGAAGGCTCGTAATTGTTCGGCGAGCTTGCCGACCGTGATGCTGTATTGCGGATCGACGGTTACAAAGGGGGCTCCGGTCAAACGGCCATCCAGTACCGCGATGAAGTGTGCGATCACATCATCGATATACACCAGGGTGACCGACGCCTGAGGGTCATTGATCTGGATAGGTAAGTCACGGGCAATGTTGTGGCAGAAGGTCGCCACCGCCGAGTTGTAGTTCGGGCGTGCCCATTTACCAAACACGTTGGGAAGACGGAAAAGGTGCACAGCGGAGCCATGGCTACTGGCTAGGTCAAGCAGCGCCTGCTCCGCGCCTCGTTTGCTGCTGCCATAGGGGTTGTCCAACTCGGCCTGGCTGGATGAGGTATACAGCAGAGGAATGGGCCGCCCGCTGCCTACAATAGCCTCGCACAAGCTGCGCGTCAGGTCAGCGTTTCCGCTTTGAAACTCCTGGGGGTCCTTCGGTCGATTTACGCCTGCCAGGTGAAACACGAAGTCGGCCTGCGCGACGAGCCCCGGCAGTTCGGCCAGCGAATCACTCCGGGTAAAGCACAGCACCTCGACCTCCTGCCGTTCCCCCAAGTGGGCAACCAGATTACGGCCGATAAAGCCATTGGCGCCGGTGATCAGCACTTTCATTGGTTACTCCTCCGGCGTCGCGTGTTCGCCACGCTGGATGGCAAGCATAAAGTCCAGCTTGAGCAGTAACTGCTGCATCCCCTCCACCCCAAGGCGCTCGGTGTTGTGGGAGTTATAGTCTTGCATGTGAGAAATTCTTTCCTCGCCCTGCTCGACGAACTTGGCATAGTTGAGATCGCGCAAATCCGGCGGCACACGATAGTAATCGCCCATGTCCTCGGCACACGCCATCTCCTCCCGGCTGAGTAACGCCTCATACAGCTTTTCGCCATGCCGAGTACCGATCACCTGAATCGGATGCTCGGGTTTGTCGAGCATCCGCGTCAACGCCTTGGCCAAGGTTTCCACCGTGGCTGCCGGTGCCTTCTGCACAAACAGGTCGCCGTTGTTGCCATGCTCGAAGGCATACAGCACCAAGTCCACGGCATCGGCCAGAGTCATCATGAAACGCGTCATGTTCGGATCGGTCAACGTCAGCGGCTTGCCGGCGCGGATCTGCTCGATGAACAAGGGGATCACCGAGCCACGTGAAGCCATGACGTTGCCGTAGCGAGTACCGCAGATAACCGTCTTGTCATCGTCGGCATAGCGCGACTTGGCGACCATGACCTTTTCCATCATTGCCTTGGAAATACCCATGGCGTTGATCGGATACACAGCCTTGTCCGTGCTCAAACAGACAACGCGCTTGACGCCGTTCTGGATGGAGGCCTCCAGCACGTTTTCGGTACCGATCACATTGGTTTTCACCGCTTCCATCGGATGGAACTCGCAGGACGGCACCTGCTTCAAAGCCGCAGCATGGAATATGTAGTCAACGCCACGGGTTGCGTTCAAGGCACTGCGGTAGTCCCGCACATCGCCGATGTAAAACTTCAGCTTTGAGTTGGCGTAGCGCTTACGCATGTCATCTTGCTTTTTCTCATCGCGGCTGAAGATGCGGATCTCATCGATATCGGTGTTCAAGAATCGCTTGAGCACCGCATTACCGAACGACCCCGTTCCACCGGTGATGAGTAGCTTTTTACCTTTGAACATATACAAACGGCCTCATCAAACTAATCCATGAATCTTCTTATGCCGACACGCGCAACTCATCAAGCACATACGCCAGTTCCTCGACGGAATAGACCCGCCTTATTTGACTATCCGTCAACGACGGCAGCATGTGCTCAACATAGGCCCGGTCTCTTTGATCCGTTAAAACGGCCACGGGTGTGGAATTGTTATAGATCGCCTCCACTAACACGGTAGACTTCCTGGCCACACAGACCTTGCTAGAGATAGAGGCGTCATAATCACTGACAAACGTCACCCGCCCGGCATAGTCTCGATAATGCTCCACACTGTCTCTAGGGTGAAGCTTTACGGCCACCGGATAGCCCAAACCGAGCAGTTCCCCCAATATTGCGCGGTTTACTTCCAGACCGCGCGACTCCGGGAAGAATACCAGGCCCCTGACAGGCGAGACTTCTTGGTGGCGCGAGAACATCTGCCGTGCCACATACTCATCAAACAGGAATTGCTGCGCCCCCGGGTACAGACCAGTTAGGTGCCGGCGGGCCTGCTCTGTTGTGCAATAGAAGGTATCACCGACCAACCCGGCTGGGGTCCGGAAGGCATACTCAATACCGTGCGGCACACATACGGCGCGCACCCCATAGTGCTTGCACAGCCTCTTTTCCAGAATGGCGAACCTGTCCTCCTTATTACCGGTGTAATAAGTGTCACACCTGCCGCTCTTGACCAGCAACTCGAAGTAATACTCAAAGATGCACTTGTGGGCTATTCTCTTTGAGAAATAGTACAGAACGAACCCGGCGCCCTCCCAGCCCAATAGCTTTCTGCAATCACTCGCCACCAATAAATAGTCACGAACGGCCAACAGCGGCACTATCAGCAGTGAGAAGCCCCGCTGGTGCGCCGTGCCGAATGCATACATCGACGCCGCAGAGGACTTCCTTTGCAGAAGGTCATCATAATAAAAAGCCACCTGCCCGGTTTCAGACAGAAAGCGCATTTTCCCGTAGGCCGCGGGGCTTCGAATGACAGAAAAAACAGGGGCAACGTCCGTTGCCCTTGCGTGTCTGGTGAGCAAAGCCAACCCGGGAAGAACCAGGGCACTTAGCAAAACCAGGAAGAACGCCAGTACATACAGTGCTGCCCCCGATAGACAGAAAAGTAATCGGCTAGCACAACCGATGGGCAGGCCTTCGCCCTTCGCCGCCATCGCGACACTGGACCACTGACCCACACGCGCCCTGAACCGTACCCGCTCCGCTCCGCTCAACCTAAACAACGAGGCGATCTCCATTACCCTCAGGTAGAAGTGCATGAAGATCTCATTGATATAGTCGGAAACCCCAACCACGCCGTCCGCAGCGTGGTTGATCTGATCGAGGAAACTCCGCGAATAGACCGCCCCCGGATCCAGCGCCAATCCGTCTGGCCCCACCAGCTCTCCAGACCGGATGCAATCAATGAACTTTATCAAAAAAACCACCAAAAAATATCCAACAACCGAACACTAAGGTTTGTTACTCCCATACTCGAATATATTTGAAACATACTCGAACGAACCAAGCAAAAAATACACAGTTGTCACCAGAACACCAGCATTGAGCCCTTTATTAACAGGCAGAGCGTAATACAAGAAAACAAAGTATGCCAGTATATTAACCCGATCGCCACCAACCAGCATCACCACCAACACCAGCGGCACGAAAACAAGAAGAGCTCCGAACTTATCCCTGGCATAATAAAGCGCAAGCAACAAAAAAACAAAGACCCTAAGCAATTCGTCAAAACCACGAAGCCCATCATAGTACGAATAAAATTTCGACAGCAACTGTCCCGACACAAGAGAAACCGGAACCAATAGAAGAACAACAACTACCAAGAAAGTAGCCGAAACCCTTCCCGTCAATAAAAACCGACAAACCTGCCCACAGAATATTCTAAAAAAGATAGCAGCGTAGACAATGACGGTTTGCGCATGCGAAACCAAAGCAAGGAACGAAAAAAAATAAAACAATCTAAGCCTTTCAGCATACAAAAGAGACAAGCCCAAAAAAATAAAACCGAACTTCAATCTCTCCGCTGAAAAATACATCGCAATCAAATAATAGTTAGTCGCAACAAGAAACGCAGAAACAACAACCGAAGCCCCCCATCGCCTAAAAACCCCAAAGGCAACCCACGCCAGAAACGAATTGGCAATCGAAACAAATATATCCTTATCCAGGTAACGCCCAGCGAGCCAAGAGAAGAAGAAGTGGACAAATTCCAAGGAGTCTATTGACTCCGTATAATAAATATAACCTTCAACAAGAGACAAGCCCATTAGGCCTTCATAAACCTTCCGGTAATGCACCTGATCCCCTAAAACATAAAGAGGACCAATGTACATACTCCCCACAAAAACGAACAAGACCACTAGCATCCGAACTGGGAAAGCTAGTAACCCTTCCAACCTCTGCGCATCAACATGCACATTAGCCCCCATGATAATCAAAGACAATCACCGAGACTCTCAAGCGTGTAGTGTGCGTCACTAAAGTCAAAATTCGACTCGGACCATCCGCTTACAAAGGCAAAATCCAAGCCGGCGCGTGTTGCAGACTCAAAATCGTACTGACTATCCCCGAAAAACACAGCCGGCTTGGCGATAGTCCCTCGCTCAATTTCCCGTGCCAAGATCAAATCCTTATTATCAGGGCTTCCGAACACCCCCCCATCAAACAAGGACTCAAGATTTCGAATTGAGAAAATTCGCCGCAACTCGTCTTGATCGCCACCAGACACAATTAACCAGCGACTATTAGGAGTTTTTTCACGAAGCAAGTGCAAGCCTTCCGCCATCTCGCAATTTAACAACCCTTGCCACACACTCTCCGCATAACTCTCCAACAGAGTTTTCAACTCAGCCTCATCAATTTTTTTCCGCCCCACCACCTCACTCAAAAAGAATTCAAACTTCTTATAACGCGAGACCCCCCCATGACCAACGTGATAGTCGACCAATGCCTGTGCCGCTGACTCCCCATAGGGGAGAGCCGCGACATAAAAGGCCTGTGTTTTAACACTATTGGAGTTTAAAACAACACCATCACAATCAAACACCAGCGTTCTATATTGACTGACATCAAATACCGTCATTGCATCATTCTCTGCAACTCTCGTTCAACGGCCTGGACATCCTCTGGCACATCTACCGCCAAGCTGCCCGGCTGCGTCTCGATCATCCGAATCGAGGCGCCCCACTCCAGAAAACGCAGGATCTCGATGTCTTCGCTCTGCTCCAGGGTGCTCTTACGGCCAAACTGGCCATAGCGCAGGAGATCCTCCCGGCTAAACGCATAGATACAGACCTGCTTGTAATAGACCCGCGGCTGATTTTCCTTGCTCTTGAAGCCGGGCAGCGCCAGCCGTGACATATACACCAGACGGTGGTCATCGGTAAAAATGACCTTGGGGATGTTGACGCTATGGGGATCTTCCTGGTCGCTGATCGGGCAAAAACCATTGATCACGTCCCGCGGGTAGCGCTTCTTGAAGTCCAGCACCTTGAGAATATCGTTCGGATCGAGCAGCGGTTCATCGCCCTGTACGTTCAGATAAATATCTGCATCGATTGCTGCGGCGGCTTCCGCCAGGCGATCGGTGCCGGTCAAAGCCTTGTCGCTGGTCATGATCGCGTTGAAGCCCGCCCCCTCCACAACCTGCGCAATACGCTGGTCTTCGGTTGCGATATAGACATCCTGCTTAGGCAGCGCTTTGGCACAAAGCTCTGCCACCCAGAGGATCATGGGCTTGCCCAGAAGGGGCACCAGCGGCTTACCGGGAAAACGTGAAGACTTGAAACGTGCCGGAATGATGATGACAGTTCTCATGAACTCGCGCTCTTAACTAGGCATTCATTGAATAGACGGAGGTGCTGGCCAACTCGTACAGCGTCGGTGTAATGGCCAACAGCGGAAGGGCGTCGGTCGCCGTCTGATAGGCCTGGAAAATTTTGTCGGCCTCTTGTCGTCGCGGATCGTCTGCGCCGTAGCCGTCAAAACCCGCAAGGTAGATCGACTTAGCCTGGCCACTGGTGGCAATCGCCAAGGCATAGGCAATCACGAGAGACGTTGGCAACTGGGCAAAGTTCTGGTGGAAGGCAAAGGCACCGGCTTGTACGCTCAAGCCGAAGTCCAGCAACTGCTTGCCCGCAAGGGCCCCCTGCACGTCTTCCGGCAACATCGACGCTGGAGTCGCCAGAGGCTGCGGCAAACGGGCATGCTCATTACAGTCTGCCAGCAGACGCACAGGATGGCAGGCAGCCCGTATGTCGATGAGTTCATCATCCAGGCTTTTCTGTGTGTTCAGCGCGATCACAAACGGCTTCTGCTGGCGAATGAAGGTTTCCAGTGCCAAACGATGCGCCTGCACCCCTGGCCCGGTACCCAGGATCAGAACATCCCGCCCCTTGATCATGTCCGCGGGAGTCCAGCTGCCTCTGGGTGCTCCGCGGTAGAAGTGACGTGCCGCCTCCAGCGTGGTGAGACTGAACTTCTTGCCGCCCTCGGTCTTCAGGTGATCGATCACCGCGAGGATATCCTCCTCGCTGTAGCGACTGTCACCTAGCATTTCCTGGATATAGGAAGGGTGAATGCCATGCTTGCCAGCCAGAAAGTAATAGGGATTGCTGCCCCAGCCGTAATGAGCCTGCATCGGCTGGAAGTGCCTGCGGATCACCGCCAGCAACGGCGTGATGTTAGTTGCCGTGCTGCGCTGGCCCTCGAGGGCCAGCACCAGGTATTCGGTCTTGGCGTTACCGGGGCCGCGGCCCATGCCCGTGACAGTTCCGTCGACCCAAGCCGCACCGGACTCAACGGCAGCAATGGAGTTGGCGAGCGCTTGTCCCATGTTGTCGTGGGTATGGATACCCAGGGGGCCGGACCAGCCCGCCTTGAAGGCCTCAACCACCTGGCGGGTATGGGCCGGGCTCATGCTGCCCATGGAGTCGGCGAAGTAGAGCACATCGACCGGGTAGTCGCTGGCCATTCTGGCCAGCGCGGTCAGGTCACCCAAGGCCCGATCCGCAACCTGCATCAGATTGAAACCGACAAGGTAGCCCCGCTCTTTCAACCAGGTGGACGCCGATAGGGCTTCTTCGAACTCATGCACATGGCAGGCGATACGCACAAGCGAGATGGGTGACTCACTTGCCGGCCCGAACAGGCGCTGCAGCCGTGTCGGCACGTCTTCTCGATGACCTACTAGTTCGCTGGCATTGACCATCACCCCTAGTTTCAGGCCCTCAGGTATCGACAGACTGCGAATGAAGCTGTCAGTGGTATAGGCACACCCACCCTTGAAACCATCCCGATTAAACGAGCGAAGTCCCAGTTCGACGTAATCCGTGCCGATGCTGAGCATGGCCTGAAGATAATCTTCAATCAGTTCCCGGGAAAAGTTCCAGGAGTTGTAATAGCCACCGTCACGCAGGGTGCAATCGAGAAGCACGATAGATTTCATCAGAACAGTTACCTCAACCGAGTGAGCGACCAAACATCGCCCGATGCTTGATTCTGAGCAGTGACTTTAGGTCCCTATCAAACCAGTCCATCAGATAGTTTGCAAAGAAAGTACAGGCCAAGGTGGCAATCGCTGCCCCTTCGATGCCGTAAATAGGGATAAGCAAGAAATTCAACCCGACGTTTACCAGCGCTGCCAGCGCGGTACGCAAGGCAAATTTCCTCTCCATTTTTTCAACATTGAAGTAGCGCGCCGAAACGGATCCCATCGCGGCGAAGACTGCGGTCCACATAATTATATCGACAACTGGCGCTGCGGCTCGGTAGGCGCCACCAAATGCAAGAACCATCAAGTTCTCACTCACCAGAGAAACTGCAATGGCCGCCAACACGCTCATCCAGATCAGCAGCCCGAACAACTGCGCCAATCTCTTGTGATAGTTTGCTTCATCACCCTGTTTCAACTTGACTATCGCAGGCAGCAGCGACACCGTGATGATCGCCGTTACAATGGCCCAGGCCTCATACACCCTAACGGCGGCCGAATAGATGCCGACCTCATGCAGGCCCAGCATGTTCCTGATCATTAGCTGATCAATTCGCATGTAGACTTGGATAGCGACAGCCCCCAACACCAACGGCCAGGCACTCCTCAACATCTGCCGTGCGTCGTACCATGAAAACAACCGAAAAAAACCTGAGCAGTTATTTCCCAACGCCGCGACAACCAATATCACGGCGAGCACCGCGTAATCCACCATGAATGCCACGACAAACCATATCAGATCGGCTTGGGCAAATATCAGGCACAACTTGACCAGCGCCATAAGGAACAAAGCAAGCGACTTGCAGATCGCCGAATACTTGGCCTTCACTTGTGATTGAAAATAGAAATCGACAACCAGAAATGAAGTAAATATAGTACTGACAGCAATAATACTCGCGTAGACCTTTACCGAAAGAATCTCACCCGAACTCCACACCACGACGCCGACCAGCAGGCAGCAGCACAGCGCAGCGACAACCATCATCCAGAAGGCCGTCCCCATCAACAGTAGTCTTTTCTCCGGCGCACTAACCAGTTCGCGAACCAAGATCGCATCCATTCCCAGACGACAGATGGCAATCATGAAGGTGGCAATCGCCAGCACATAACTCAACACGCCAAACTCTTCAGGGCCGAGATAGCGCGCAATATAGATTCCCACGAAGACACCCGAGAGAATCCGCAGAAACTGCTCGGCCAGCATCCAGGATGAATTCAGGAAGTAGCGCCGAAAAGTGCTGTTCTTCAGAATCTGAGCCTTTGCAATCACGTCTAGCTCATCTCGCACGACAGCCGTCAGCCAAAACGATACCGGTCATTCGGCACGCCACGCGGAAGTCTTCCGCTAATGAGGCCAAACTCACACCCCACTCACACATTTGCATAAATGCTGCATACCATATTGCCGCCCTAGTCGATAAAGCCAACTCACTCTGGCTTCTGATGTCTTCTTACTGGCCCCGCAACCGCGCGGTAAAAGCTTGCCGGTCTACTCTGTCTTCCGCTGCGCAGAGACCACCTGTGCTGGCACTCTAGAAATCACAACTGCCTGATGCTAGTGTCTTTGCATATGGCACTTACGTACCACGTCAGGCAACTACTCCCGAACCCTCGGCTCGCCATACTCTACCCTGACCCCTGGCAATTATTCACACATCCGTTCATCAAACCTCTCCTTCTGTTTGTTCCGCAGGGGCCCGATCTTCACCTATGGTATGGACTTGAGTCCGAATGTCATAGCGTTGCCTGCCCAGATCGGCATAGTCGGTGCCTTAACTACAGCTTTATGCCACCTGCGCCAGGACAACGCGGGCCCGGTCGAGTGAGCAAGGCGATGGGTCCGGGGACCGCTGCGTGAATCTCAGGCAATGGACGATTCGACCACTGCTGCAGATTCCGTTCCCCGTGATGACGATGACCGGACGAGCGGTTTCCACCAACGGATGGACCATTGGCAGGCGCGCCTGGCGTCTATCGACGCTTGGCGACGGCGCGAACTGCTGCGAATTACGACAGCACACCACTCGCTGCGGCCCTTCGTTGCGCCAGAAGGGCCTGGGCACGCGGCAAGTCTGGGTAGAACGGCTCGCCTGTGGCGAGCCAAAGCTATTCGGTAGCTGACAGTAGGCCCCGGTCGTGCCGTCAGCCGCGATATGAAGCAGAAAGTGGAGGCAGCTCATGTGGTTGATCCGTGTTAGTCCGTTAACGATGCCGGCGGGTCGAGCGGTGCCGGCGATACACCCCTGACCTGGGGCCATATGCCTACCCCAAGAGCGGGTAGAGCTTGCTTGTTTCTGGATACGAACAGAATGCGTCATGCATATCGCTTGAGCTGGGAAGGCCCGGTGCGCACAGCCCCCTCCCTACAGGCCGTCATATCAGGACGCCAACTCCGACTGATCGGAACGACGTCGCAAGATGGCGCGACGCAAGGCACTGCGCAGCAAGGCGATAAATAGACCCAACATGCCACCGAGCACCACGCCCAAAGCCAGAGTCAGCGCCCTCTTGGGCTTGATGGGCTTTAGGGGCTCCACAGCGAGTTGGTCGACAGACACTAGTTTGAGATCAGCCACGTCGACGCTGAGGTTGCGCAAGCGGGTAGCCTCCTCTCGCCAGATGGCCAGGTCCTTGAGGAACAAGTCTTCGTTCTCGCGCTGCTTGAGCACTTCGATCTGCCGGTTATGTGCCAGCAGTTGCAGCTCCTTGGCAATTTGCGCGATACGCGGCTCGGTGAAGTCGTCGGAGCGGCGTTGCAACAACGCATTGCGCTCTGCCTCCAGGGCTTCGCTGCCCATGAAGTAGAGTGGTATCTGCTGGTTGTTGACCTCGGTACGGATCACACTACCCTGCGTGAGCCGCTCGCCCTCGCCCAAGGCGGAAGGCGTGGTGGGTTTGCCAATACCCAGCGCCTTGGCTATGCGGATCGCCTCCTCCAGTTGAGTGATGCGATTGTCGCGATGGACCTTGAGCTGTTGACGCAAGGCTCTGAGCTCGTCTTGTAGCTGCGCACGCTTGAGGCTGTCGGCCTCGAGCAGCGCGGCGATCCTGGCCTCCTTACTCGCTTCGTAGCTAGCGCGGGCCGCCGCCATCTTCAATTCCAGTTGATTCAGGCGGTTCTGGACCACCGTTTGCAGATCATCTGCAATTCGTTCGCGCTCCGACTCAATGGCATGGTCGACTAGGCCATTGACCAGGGCTACGCCGTTGACGTCCGCCGGATAGGTCAGCTGGACTCCGACGTAGGCGCTCATGTTGTCGGCTCTCTTCGAGTCGGGCTGGAGCATTTTAAAGGCCTCCCGATTGAAGCCTTCGAAAGTTTGCTCAAAGCTACGACCTGGCTCACGCAAAGCCTCGAACAGCTCTGGATTGGCCCGGAAGAACGCCATACGACTGTCATAAGACTCCAAAGCCTCCCCTACGCGCTGCAAGGCCTGGCCAGGCTCCAGTTCATAGACGCCGGTGTGGTTAAGGGCATCCAGGTCCTTGATCGCCGCAGGGCGCAACAGGCTTTGCACTTGATATTCAGGGGTGGTGAAAAAGGCATAGGACGCCGCCGCCGTGGCGATCAACAAGGTCACCACGGCAATGAGCAGTTTCTGCTCCCAGAGTGAAAGAAATAACGTGGCCAGATCGATTTCTTCGTTCGCAGCTGGTTGCACAATGGGGGAGATTGCATTCACGGCCAAGATCCATCTTTCAAAATAGTTGCCACCGATACGCCAGTTTCCGGCGACTGTTGGTGCCCGATCGAGCCATAGCTGCCTGGCGCAACCCTTTCAGGGAGACGCGGCCTATAGGACTTGTAGCCGTTACTGCAGCAGGGGCTCGGCGGCATTGTGCCTGCGACAGGCAACATTACAAGTCTTGACAGTCCGCTTTCAGATACCGAAGGACAAACGGGCACTCTGTGCGATATTCAACAGCCGTTGTGCCTCATATTTTGACGCCAGCCCCTCTAAGTGCTCTAAAACTCTCGACATGCACGCTGCGGGAGCTAGATGCTTTCGCTTCGAGGACGCACCTTCTGAGTGGCTGGGTGAACCTTATACTGATGCAGTAGGCCTGATATCTGAGCAAGGCCCGGGCGGATGCCGATTTGCCGAGGCAATTATGTACGGCTACACGAATATGACCTAGGCTGCGTCGCTTTGCCTGGGCCGCAACAAGTTACGCAACAACGCCACAAAGACACCAAGCATCAGGCCAGCGACTCCGCCCAGACCAATCACCAGCGCTTTCTTCGGCTTGACCGCTGAGAGCGGTTCGAGTGCCCGCTGATCAACCCTGACCAGTTGCAAAGTGCCAGCATCGAATTTGACCCCTTTTAGTTGTGCCGCCTCCTGACGCCATTTCGCCAGGTCCTTGAGGTATAGATCCTCATTCTTGCGCTGCTCAAGGATTTCCACCTGCCGGTTGTGACTCAGCAGGGCCAGTTCCTTCTCGAGCTCAGCAATCCGCGGCTCACTGAAGTCGTCCGAACTACGCTCGCTCAAGGCCTGACCTTCGGCCTTCAAGGCATCGACCCCCATGAAGTAGAGCGGAATGTCCCGGCTGTTGACCTCTGTGCGCATAACCCGCCCCTGGAGCTGCGCGTCGGCCATGGCCGATGGCGTGGTGGGTTTGCGAATGCCCAGAGACTCGGCGATCTGCATAGCTTCGTCGAGCTGCTTGATACGATTCTCCCGACGCATCTTCAATTCACCACGCAAGGCGCGCAACTCGTCCTGCAATTCTGCCCTGCGCAAGGCATCCTGCTCGAGCAGGCTGGCTATTCGTGCCTGCTTGCTCGCCTCATAACTTGCCCGGGCGGCCTCGATCTTTTGCTCGAGGGCAAACAGGCGGTTGGCTATCAACACGTTCAGGTCCGTGGTTATGCGTTCGCGCTCTGTCTCCTGCACGGCAGCAACCAACCCATTGACTACCGCCACGCCATCCACCCCCTTGGGGTAGGTCAGCGACATACCGACAAACTCGCTCAGGCTATTGGGTTTCTTCAGATCGACCTGCAACATGGCGAACGCCGAGCGGTTGAACTCTTCGAATACCTGTTCAAGCGAACGCCCAGGCTCAAGCAGTCCGGTAAACAGCTGTTGATTGTCCCGGAAGAACTGGAGGCGGTTCTCGTAGGAAGACAACCCTGCACCGACACGCCTCAATGCTTCGCCCGGAGTCAGCTCATAGACGCCGGTGCCGTTCAACTCATCGAGAATACCCCGATCCACCGGACGCAGCACACTCTGCACCTGATAATACGGCGTGGCCAGGAAGGCATAGGCTGCAGCACCCAGGGTAATCAGGCAGGCGAACGTTAGAATCAGGTGTTTCTGCTGGAGCAGTGAGCGAAGCAGTTCGATCAGGTCGATTTCATCGTTGCTATAGCTGGGCTGTTGCGGTTGGTCTGGCATAGGCCGGCAAGGGGTCCGTCTGAACAATGGTCTGTCGCATGGCATGCGATCACTTCAAAATCCCCCTCCTTGAGTACCCTGCCTCTCGTGTGCAGACAGTAGGAGGTGCACTCCTTGCCCCAGCCTGAATGTGACAGCAGCCCAGCAGATTTGTTCATCGCTACCCCGAAGCCACAAGATCAGTTCTGCCGCAGGTCGATTTACGCCTCTATCCATTTGCAGACAGCGACTTGCACATCAGTAAGGGGGCAACAAGTTGCCCCCTACCGTTCTAGTTAATGCCTCATTCTGTTTTGGTAGCTGCCACCTTTATACCGCCAATGTGAAGTCCATCTGGGTGATGGTCGTCGCATCGTTGATACCGACCAGGCGGATGGTCCCGCCTCCGACCGACACCAATGTGTCGGCACCGGCATCCGCGATGGTTACGCTGGCGGCAAAAGTCGCCGCAGTCACACCCAGTGCGGCGATGTTGAGCAGATCCTGGCCGCCGACGGGATCGGCGTCGAAGTCCGTAATGATGTCGTTGCCGAAACCTGGGCCGAACATGAAGATATCGTTGCCCTGGCCGCCGACGAGCGTATCGTTGCCGGCTCCGCCTGTTAGGGTGTCATTGCCCACACCGCCCCTGATGACATTGGCCAGCGCGTTGCCGGTACCACTGAAGTTCCCGGTACCGCTGTAGGTCAGATTCTCGACGTTAGCCGTCAACGTGTAGCTCAGCAACGAGGTCCAGACCGTATCGCTCCCCCGCCCGGCGAGTTCGACCACCACATCCCCAGCGTCGGTAACCGCATAGATGTCGTTGCCCGCTCCGCCGTACATCGTATCGGCACCCGCACCACCGACTATCACATCGTTGCCCACGCCGCCCCTGATGACATTGGCCAGCGCGTTGCCGGTACCGCTGAAGTTCCCAACACCGCTGTAGGTCAGATTCTCGACATTGACCGTCAGGGTGTAGCTCGACAGGGACGTCCAGACCGTATCCGTACCGCCATCCGCAAGCTCAATTATCACATCACCCATGTCAGTCACAGCATAGATATCGTTGCCCGCACCGCCGATCAACGTATCGTTACCTGCTCCACCGATTATTGAGTCGTTACCAATGCCCCCCACGACCCAGTTATTCAGCGCATTGCCTACCCCCGTAAAGTTGCCACTACCGCTGAACGCAAGCCTCTCGACGTTAGCGCCCAGTGTGTAGCTCAAGAGTGATGTCCAGACCGTATCTGTGCCTTCCCCGGCAAGCTCGACCACCACATCCCCCACGTCGGTAACCGCATAGCTGTCGTTCCCCGCTCCGCCGATCAGCGTATCGGCAGCTCCTCCACCAACTATTGAATCGTTGCCAATGCCCCCCCTGATGACATTGGCCAGCGCGTTGCCAGTACCACTGAAGTCATCGACACCGCTGTAGGTCAGATTCTCGACATTGGCCGTCAAGGTGTAGTTCGCCAGAGACGTCCAGACCGTATCGGTGCCTTGCCCAGCAAGCTCGACCACCACATCCCCGGCGTCAGTAACCGCATAGATATCGTTGCCCGCTCCGCCGAACATGGCATCGTCACCAGAACCGCCGATCAGGATGTCATTGTCAGCCCCCCCATCAAGTACATCGTTATCCGCACCACCATCGAGCCGGTCGTTGCCAATCCCTCCCTCCAGCACATCATTCCCGGCCAGTCCATTAAGAATGTCGTCTCCAGCAAGTCCCTGGATCTCATCATCGAACTCAGTGCCATTCAGTACATCGCCAGCAGTCGTACCGGCGATCAGGTTGACCACCGCCGCGGTTGCCAGCGAAGTCACAGTCTCCAGGTTTCCGAGGTCATCGGTGTAGCTGACCACGACTCGCAGCGCTTGCCCGGTCAATGCCAGGCTCGGCGTGAAGGATGCCGCGGTTGCGCCCAGGATGTTGTTGAACACCCCGCCGGTCCCGGCCTGCCACTGGTAGGACAGCGTCGGGTTCACCGGACCATCGGGATCGGTGAAAGCACGGCTGGCGGTCAGCAGCTGGCCCACATTCGGCGTGGTATCGCTGATCAGCATGGTGCCAACCGGCGCGTCATTGACCGAAACAGCTGCCACCGCACCAGTCACCGCCGAGAATACGGTCTCGAGTACGCCGTTGGCATCCTTGTAGATAGCCTTGACGCGCAGGGTCAGGCCGGCGAGATCGTCGGTCACCCGGAAGGTCTGATTGTTCGCGCGTTCGTCACCCAGTGCGGTGATGGCAACGATGTCCTCATATACCCCGGTGCCGGTGAAGTCGGCTTGCCACTGATAGCTCACCGGCCCGGTCACCCGACCGAGCCCCGGGTTGTCGGCATCGGTCACGGTATCGACGTTAGCCGACAGCAAGGAACCGACTTCCGGGTTGTTGTCATTGATCGAGGCCAGGCCCACTGCTTCGGCGTTCAGGCCAGGCACCAGCACCACGGACTGGTCGTTGAACTGCAGTCGCTCGATATTGCGCAGCGTGTCGGTGCCCTCGACGCCGCCCAGGCCATCCGGGCCGTTGTCGGTGACGGTGAAGGTGCCGTTGGCATTTTCGACGATGGTGTAGTTAGCCAGCGGGCCGGAATAAGTGGCCGTGTCGAAGTTGAAACTGCCATCGCTTGGCAGGATCTCCCGGACGATTACCAACTGTCCCGGGTTGATCAGGCCGGCGAATACGTCATCCACCAGCTCCGTCATGCTGTTGGCGCTGCGGATCTCCGCGCCGGAGCCATCGGCATTCTCGCGCACGCTGATGCGCACGTTCAGCCACAGGTCGCCGTCGATCAGGTCGTCGCCACCGTTACCCTGCAGCAGGTCGCTGCCGTCGCCGCCGAGGATGATGTTACCGGCGCCAAAGGTGGTTACGGTCGGCACCGTAGGCGTGCCGAGCATGCCGTCGAGGAAGCCCTGCAGGCCGTCGATCAGGGCGATATTGGTCAGCACGCTGCCGTTGAAGCCAGACGCGGCGATCATGCCGGCATCGAAGTCATCGCCTAGCAGGATGTCGCTGTGGGCCGAACCCGACAGGCCTTCCATGGACTCGAAGCGGGCGAGCACCGTGCCGTTGGATGGCGGCAGAATCACTTCGTCGAAGGCGCGCAGACGCATGTCGACGTAGGCACCGGCCGGGTCATCCTTGAACACCGCCCAGTCGAAGCCCGAGCCACCGATATAGCGGTCGGTAGGGCCACCATTGCCCATCATGATGTCGTCGCCACCCTCGCCGCCCATGCGGTCGATGCTGCCACCGCCGACGAACACGTCGTTACCGATGGTCGCATCCAGCCCGCGGACGTCGAAGTTGTCGCCGGAGCTGCCGTCGGCCATGCCCAGTTCGAGCCAGTCATCGCCTTCATTACCGAGTACGAACTCGTCGGCTATGTCGCCCAGAATAAAGTCGTTGCCCGGCCCACCGAAAGTCTCGTCACTGTCCTCACCGGTGACGATGAAGTCGTTGCCGAAGCCGCCGAGGATCAGGTCGATGCTGTTGCCGCCGTGGATGGCGTCGTGGCCGTCGCCACCTTGCATGTTGTCTTCGCCGCCCTGGTCGGTGAGGATGTCGTCGCCGTCGCCGCCGAGCACGATGTCGTTACCATCGCCCCCTTCGAGCCGGTCATTGCCCTGATCGCCGTGCAGGGTGTCGTCACCGATGCTCGATACCAGGATGTCGTCGGCAGCGGTGCCGCCGAGCACGATGTGCTCATCGCCGGTATAGCGCAGGTAGTTGGTGTCGCCCCCCGGGGTATCCGGATTGTCGCGGATCACGTCCGGCGTCAGTAGCGCGCCACCCAGCGGATCGGAGTTGCCGGCGATGCCGTCGGCCCCCACCTCGTCATCGGCGGTGCCCTGGATGCCATCCAGGCCGGCCTCATCCAGGCCGGTGAACTGCCGGCTCTGGTCGACCTCGAGGATGAAGCCCGGGGTCGAGAACACGTCACCCGGCAGGTGGGTGGCATCGGTGTTGGCCATGATCATGCGGGCGAAGGAGTTGTTCTCCAGCTCGGAGAGGAAGTTCAGCCCCGCGGTACGCTCCAGGTAGTAGAAGCGGTCGCCGTTCTGCAGTTTCTCCAGCTGGTTCTCGAACACGAAGTTGAAGGTCGAGCCGAGCATGCCGCCGAACGGCATCTGCCGCTCGGCCAGGCCGCCGACCCACAGGTCGATGTCATCGACGCCGGTGGTGGTAATACCGCCCACCATGGCGTAGATGCCGGTGCTGTTGAGGAAGGCGATGCGGTCGACGTCGTCGGCGACAAAGGTCCTCTCGTCCAGCTCCCCGGCATTGATCACGGCACTACCGCCCAGCACCAGTGCCGCGGCAACCGCGCGCTTCTCGGCCAGGGTATCGACATCGACGGCCAGCAGTTCGGCATGGGTGCCGTAGGCGGCGATGAAGTTCACCAGGGAGGTCGGGTGACGCATGTTCATCGCGAAGTCGACCCAGCTCGAGTACGGCGTGAGCTGGCTGTCGCCGGTGTTTTCCCAGAAGTCGCGACGCGCGGCATTCAGCGAAGGCGTGCCGGTATCACGAGCCCGGGCGATGTTGATCGCCGGCAGGTCCAGCGGCAGGCCCAGCAGATTGTTGCGCAGGGCTTCGGTGACGAAGTTGTCGATCTCGTTACCGGCCTGGCGGGTCACGCCGCGGACGATGGCACCCGCCGCCTCTTCTGGGGTAAGGGTGCCGTTCTGGCTGAACTCCAGCGGATTGAGGAAGGCCTGGATCAGCCCGACCTCGCTGGAGGCGTAGTTGGGGTCCAGACGATCGACGGTTTCCAGCAGCATGGTGTGGCCGAAGCGGTACACGGCATGGGCGAACTCGGCGACGATCGCCGGGTTGATCTCGCCGTCATAGCCCTGGCCTTCGCCGAGGAATACATCGACCTGCGGTTGGATCTTGCGTGCGAACTCTTCGAACACCAGATGCTGGTATTCCATCTCGGTGGTGAACTTGGCCACATGGAACAGTCGTTCACCATTCCACTCGAGGGCGTCGATCTCGACCTGAGTGGTCGGCAACGCCACGATCGGGGTGAGCAGCCAGTTATTGATGAAGTCCACGTCGTTCGACGCCAGCACCACGTCCTTGGTGTGGGCGACGACACGGTTATGCTCGGAGTGGAACACATGGTGCACGGAGGTCAGCGCGATGTTCTCGTTGACCCTGCCGTCACCGGCGATGAAGTGCGCCTCGAGCAGCTCATTGTCGAAGAAGCCGTTGGTCGAGATAGGATCACCGGTCACCGGGTCCACGCCATTGGACAAGCCAACGGCATCATCGCTATCGGCCATCAGTGGCGCGCCGGTCTGCGCATCGAACGGGTTGGCCGCATGGGCGATATCGACCAGGAAGCTATGACCGGTGCGCAGGGCACCGACCGCCGCCGGGCTGACCGGAGCCAGCGGATCGCCCTCGACCAATACATCGTCGGCCGTGCCGAGCAGTCCATCGGGGCCCAGGTCGGTGACCAGCTGCACGCGGCCGTTCGGCCCCGGAATGAAGTTGCCGTACGGATCGACCGCCACCAGCGGCACGTTGAGCGCATCGTGGTCGCTCAGTTCGATGCCGAGGATGTCGCGGGCCTGGGCTTTGATTATGGCCCAGGTGGCCATGCCGCCGATGCTCATATCGTCGGCAGTGCCAAAAATGCCGTCAACACCGACATCACGGTTGGTGATCAGCTCGCCTGTGGCAACCGGCTGGCTTGCACCATTGAGCGCGTATGCACGCAGGAATACCTGGTGCGCGGGGTGCGAGGCATAGGTCTGGTTCTGGTCAACGAACGGCGAGGTCTGGTTGTTGTGGATATGGATGTCATCGGACGTGCCCAGCACGCCGTCCGCACCCGGCTGCACGTCGACATTGGTGGCGCGGGTGAGCAGCATGAACTGCTGGGCCGGGTTGGTCAGCTCGTCGCCGGTACCGGCGATGCCGTCGGCACCATGGGTGATCAGCGGATCGTCCGGCTGCAGCGGCACGAAGACGTTGCCGTTACCGCCCTTCTGCACCAGGTCCAGGCCATGGTCGAAGAACTGACCGAAGAAGGTGAACCAGGCGTTAAACGGTGCCGACAGACCTTCGTCCGGCGCCGTATTGGGCAGGATCAGGGTCTGCCCGCGCGGGATCTCGACGCCGTCCAGGTCGAGAATGCGCGGCGTGCCGTCGACGTTGAACAGCGGATCGCCGGTGACCGCATCGAGCATCTGGGTGCCCAGTCCGGCATCGAGGAAGGCCTGCACCGCCGATGGATTGGTGATGGTCTGGTCGGCGATCAGGTTGCTGATGATGCGTGGATCGGCGTCGGCGACGTCGGTGGTCGAGGCGTAGTTGGTGTTGGTGATCTCACCACCAGGCGCCGGTCCGTTGATGTCGAAGCTATCGCCGTCCATGTCGTCGCGGAATTGCTGCTCCAGCAGGAAGGGGAAGCCTTCATCGGTCGCACCGAAGCCGCTCTGTCCTTGCACCAGGTTATTGAACGAACCATCCACCGTGCGCAGGCCGAACGGCACTCGCGAATTGGGCAGCAGCGACAGCAGGTCCGCACCGGCGGCATGCTGCTCGGAGATGAAGATCTGCTCGAGGATGAACTGCAGGTCCGAACGGATCAGGTGCAGGCCGCCACCCGGGCTGACCACTGCCGACTCGGCTGGTATGGCCGCCGGGGTCGGGAAGACGCCGGCAGCCACCGGGGCGGTACCAGCCGAGAAGACCATTTCCGTGGTGCCGAGGTCATCCCGGTAGATGGCCTTGACCCGCAGCGCCAAGCCTTCCAGGTCCGGGGTCACGCGGAAGGTATTACCCAGCTGGGTTACCGGGTTACCGCCGCCCAGGGCGACGATGTCTTCGAAGATGCCATCGCCGAAGGTGTCGACCTGCCAGATGTAGCTGATCGGCCGACCGTCGAGGGTGCCGCCAGCATTGTCGCCATCGGTGATGCCGGCAACCGAGGCGGTCAGTACCTGCCCCACCTGCACCGTGCCGCTCACCTGTATCAACCCGTCTGGTGACCAGTTGCCAAACTGCTGGGTACCGGCGATCTGCGCGACGAACTCACCGGTCGTGTCGTCGCGCACGAAGGCGACATCGTTGAATTGCAGCCGTTCGATGCCGCGCAAGTGATCAATGCCGTCACCGTCGATGAAGGTATCGATCACGGTGAAGACATCGTCGCTGAAGTCCGCCGTGCCCTTGTCGTCACGGCTGATCACGTAGTCCTCCAGCACGACGCCCAAGTCCGGGTCCAGGCTGGAGAAGTTGCCGGTGAATACCGCCGTGTCGAAGCTATCGGGATCGAGCAGAATCTCGCGGACGATTACCAGCTGGCCCGGGTTGTAGGTGCCGTTGAGCATCAGCGGGATCATCGGCTTCATGCTGTCGAAGCTGGCGATCTCCACCCCAGTGCCGTCGGTGTTCTCACGCACGCTTATGCGTACGTTCAGCGTGCGTTCGCCGTCGATCAGGTCATCGCCACCACGCCCTTCGATGATGTCGCTTCCACCACCGCCGAGGATGATGTTGCCACCACTGAAGCTGCTCGTGCCCGGCGCCAGCATGGCGTCGAGGAAAGCCTGCAGGCCGTCGATCAGGGCGATGCCTGCGGCATTCAGCGTGCTGTTCTGCACTCCATCGACGTTGATGGTGGTGGCATCAGAATGGTCGCCACGCAGGATGTCGCCTTCGGCCGAGCCGAACAGGCCTTCGACCTGGACGAAGCGGTCGAGGATGCCCTGATTGGAGGCCGCCACCGGCGGCTCGATCAGGTCATTGACCAGCATGTCGACGCTGACGCCGAAGCGGGCGAACTTGTAGCCGACCCAGTCGAAACCACCACCGCCACTGAAGTGGTCTTCGCCCTCGGAGCCCATCATGATGTCGTCACCGCCCTCGCCGTCGACTTCGTCGAAGCCGCCGCCGGTGATGAACACATCATGGCCAAGTATGGTGCTGGCCGCCTGGGGATCGAAGTTGTCGCCGGCCGCACCATCAGAGGTGCCCAGTTCGATCCAGTCGTCGCCCTCGTTACCGAAGGTCGGCAGGTTCAGCGGCGCCCCGTAGATGAAGTCATCGCCAGGCCCGGCGAAGGTCTCGGAAACGTCTTCACCGGTGATGATGAAGTCCTTGCCATGGCCGCCGAGAATCAGGTTCTCGCCGTTGCCGCCCTGGATCACGTCGTTGCCGTCGTTACCCTTGAGCACATCGTCGCCGCCCATGTCGGTGATGATGTCATCGCCGTCACCGCCCTCGATGACGTCATTGCCGTCGCCGCCTTCCAGGCGGTCGTTACCGCCGTCACCCCAGAGGGTGTCGTCGCCGATGCTGGAAATCAGGGTGTCGTCGCCATCGGTGCCGCCGAGCACCACGTGCTCGTCACCGGTGTAGTGCAGGTAATTGGTTTCCACCGCCTCGGTGCCCGGGTCGTCGCGCATCACCAGCGGAATCAGCGGGTCTTCGCCGACTGGGTCGGCCATGCCGAGCCCTTCGTTGAACTGGCGGCTCTGGTCTGCTTCGAGAATCAGGCCGGGAGTGGAGAAGATATCCGCCGGCAGGTGCAGGGCATCGGTGTGGCGCATCACCAACTTGGCGAAGGAGTTGTCTTCCATCTCGGTCAGGAAGTTCAGCCCCGCCAGACGGCCCAGGTAGTAGAAGCGGTCGCCGCTCTGCAGAGCCTCCATCTGGGTCTCGAAGACGAAGTTGAAGGTCGAGCCAAGCAGGCCGCCGAAGGGCATCTGCGCCTCGGCCAGACCGCCGACCCAGAAGTCGATGGCATCGACCCCGGTAATGGTCACGCCATCTGCATTGTTGGCCCAGTCGCCGGTACCGTGGAGGAAGTCCAGGCGGTCAGCCGATATTACGCTGTCACCGTTCTCATCGACACCGAACACCAGCTCCATGGCCGCGGCACGCTTGTCCGCCAGGGTCGAAGCACTGGTGATGGTCGAGTGGGTGCCGTAGGCCGCGATGAAATTGATCAGCGACAGCTCATGCTTGAGGCTGCCCAGCAGGTCGACCCAGCTGGTGTAGGGCTTGAGCTGGCTGTCGCCGGTCGCTTCGTAGAACGAACGGCGCGCCGCGTTCAGCGACGGTACACCGGTGTCGCGGCCACGGGCGATGTTGATCGCCGGCAGGTCCAGCGGCAGACCCAGCAGGTTGTTGCGCAGCGCGCCCGTGACGAACTCGTCGACCTCGTTACCGGCTTGACGGGTCAGGCCGCGCACCAGGGCACCGGCCGCCTGTTCGGCCGTGACGGTAACGCCGCCGAGCTGATTGAAGGCCAGCGGGTTGAGGAACGCCTCGATCAAGCCCATGTCGCTGGAGACAAAATTAGGGTCGAGGCGGTTGACCGTCTCGGTCAGCATCGAGTGGCCGAAGCGATACACCGTATGGGCGAACTCGGCGACGATACTCGGATCGATGGTGATGTCGAAGCCGTCCGGGGCCAGGAACTCATCGACCTGCGGCTGCACCTTACGGGCGAACTCCTCGAACACCAGGTGCTGGTACTGCATCTCGGTGCCGAATTTGGCCGCCTGGAACAGCCGCTCGCCGTTCCACACCAAGGTCGAAAGGTCGGCCGGAACCGCAGCCACCGGGGTCAGCAGCCACTGGTTGAGGAAATCCAGGTCACCGGCATTGGCTGCCTCGATCGCCACGTCCTTGGTCAGCTCGACCAGGCGGTTGTGCTCGGAGTGGAACACATGGTGAATGGCGGTCAGGCCGATGTTCTCGTTGACCCGGCCGTCACCGGTGATGAAGTGGGCATCGAGCAGCTCATTGTCGAAGGTGCCCGGTTCCGACAAGCCCACGGCGCTGTCGGAGTCGGCGGCCAGCATGTCGCCCGTCTGGCTATCGATCGGGTTGGCGGCATGGGCGATATCGACCAGGAAGGCTTGGCCGGTACGTACTGCGCCGGTCAGGCTGATCGGCGCCAGCGGATCGCCTTCCACCAGGAAGTCATCGGCGGTGCCCGGCAGGCCGTCCGCGCCAAGCATGACCACCTGCGGGAAGCCGTTGACGCCAGGAATGAACTTGCCGTAGGCGTCGGTCGCCAGCAACGGAATGTCGGTCACATCGGCGTCGGTCAGGTCGATGCCCAGCAGCGCGCGCGCCTGCGCCTTGACCACCGCCCAGGTGGCCATGCCGGTGCCGAGTACATCGTCCGCGGTACCGAACTCGCCATCAGGCCCCAGGTCCCGGTTGTTGATCAGCCTACCGGTCGATACCGGCTTGCCGTCGGCGTTCAACTCGTAGGCTCGCAGGAACACCTGGTGCGACGGATGCGAGCTGTAGGTCTGGTTCTGGTCGACGAACGGCGAGGTCTGGTTGAGGTGCTCGTGCACGTCATCGGCAGTGCCAAGGATGCCATCCGGACCCGGCTGATTGGTCGCCCGTGGCAACACCATGAACTGCAGCGCCGGATCGATCAGTTCGTCGCCGGTGCCGGCAACGCCATCAGGACCGTGGGTGATCAGCGGGTCGTCCGGCTGCAGCGGCATGAACACCAGACCGTTGCCGCCCTTTTGCACCAGATCCAGGCCGTGATCGAAGAACTGGCCGAAGAAGATGAACCAGCTGTTGAAAGGTGCAGAAAGCCCCTCGTCCGGCGCCGTATTGGGAATGAACAGCGACTGGCCCGCGGGGACCTCATTGCCCTCCAGGTCCAGCAGGGTGCCGATCGGGAAAGGCACGCCTCCCCCATCGAGCTGGCTGCCGTCGGCCAGCACGCCCATGCCGGCATCAACGAAGGCCTGCACCGCCGCCGGGTTGGTGATCGTCTGGTCGACGATCAGGTTGGAAATCGTGCGCGGCTGCGAGTCGATCACCATGCCGCTGGTCTGGGTATAGGACGTGCCCATCTCCGCCGGGCGGAACACCGGATCGAGCATGCGCGGGAACAGGTTGTCGGCCGCACCGAACTCCGTCTGCCCAGCAAGCAGGTTGTTGTTGGAACCATCAACCGTGCGCAAGCCAAACGGCACCAGGGTATTGGGAAGCAGCGACAGGATGTCTTCGCCATTTGCATCCCCCTCGGCAATGAGGATCTGCTGAAGGATGAACTCAAGATCGGATTTGATGAAGTTGGCCATGACATTTTCCTCAACACTGGCTGCAACCGGGCAAATTCAGGCTGCAAAGAACCGCTCCGCTTTTTGCGAAGTGAATTGAAAACCTTGGCTTTTTTAAGGACGCCCTCAGCCACAAGGCTGGAGATGGCTCGCAGCCTTTGCTGGTCGGTTATCGATGGCTGCCCCTAGGACCGCACGGGCCTGTCAGGCGGAGCTACGTCGAAGACGGGGACTGAACGGGATGCGGAGATGACCTGATGCTGTGCCACCCAGACCGCCTCCTATGCGGTGTACGAAATTGCCTCTGTCCACGGTGTTACTCCTGAGTTGTACGTTGGCAAGGACAGATGTCGGCGCCCTCTCACCTTCGCCGGACAGCTGCCATGGACGTCTTTCTCTTTTCACACGCTTTTCACACTCCATGGTCCTTAGGAAAGTTCCACACCAGGGGGTTGTCAAGGAATTGTCCAATTCCAACAAAACTCAAGAAAAGGCACTTAATATATTGTTTTAAAAGCACTTTTAGTTTATGAGTGACAGAGAAGAGTCGTTTTATCGAGGAGTTCGGCAAAGATTCGGAGCGGATGAACGGCACTCTGCGACATCGCAAGCGCGAACAGGGATGAGAACAATAACTAAACACGCGAAGCGGCCCGGCGTCCTGAGCCTCGGGCAACTGCAGTGGTCAACGGCGATCTCACGGCCTCGCAGGCCGCTCACAAGGCCTTCTCGTCTAGAGCAACGGGAAGAGCTCGGCTCGATTGAGAATGCTGCGCTCGCCGCCTCTGCGGGCCCCGCAGGCTATTGGCGCTGCGAACGATTGCGGCAAGAGTCCAGGCTGGCGCTTTCCGCCTCTCGCATGACTGTGGACGAGCCGCTGCATCACCAGCAGGCTGTCTGGCAGATGTTTCGAGACTACCCATGGACCGACGCCACAGGTGATGGTCGTCAACGGGGTAGGAAGCCCATTGACGACCATGGTCGAGGAGAAGTCCGCGTGTAAGGCCAGACTCGCCCCTGCTCGTGTGGCAGCCCGGTTGAGCAGAGCCTGCGCAGACTGGGCCCGGTGCAGAAAGGTTTGAAGCGCGGTGTTCCCACCGCACTTCCACAGATTTCACGCTTCACCCTGGCGGGCTCCTTACACCGCCAGGATGAAATCCGCCTGGGTGATGGTCGTCGCATCGTTGATGCCAACCAGACGAATGGTCCCGCCGCCGACCGAGATAAGCGTATCGGCGCCCACATCGGCAATGCTCACGTTGACCGCGAAGTTCGCCGCAGTTACCCCTAGAGCGACGATATTGAGCAGGTCCTGGCCGCCGACGGGATTTGCGTCGAAGTCCGTGATGATGTCGTTGCCGAAACCTGGGCCGAACATGAAGATATCGTTGCCCTGGCCGCCGACGAGCGTATCGTTGCCGGCTCCGCCTGTTAGGGTGTCATTGCCCACACCGCCCCTGATGACATTGGCCAGCGCGTTGCCGGTACCACTGAAGTTCCCAGTACCGCTGTAGGTAAGATTCTCGACGTTAGCCGTCAACGTGTAGCTCAGCAACGAGGTCCAGACCGTATCGGTCCCCTGCCCGGCGAGTTCGACCACCACATCCCCAGCGTCGGTAACCGCATAGATGTCGTTGCCCGCTCCGCCGTACATCGTATCGGCACCCGCACCACCGACTATCACATCGTTGCCCACACCGCCCCTGATGACATTGGCCAGAGCGTTGCCGGTACCGCTGAAGTTCCCAACACCGCTGTAGGTCAGGTTCTCGACGTTAGCCGTCAGGGTGTAGCTCGACAGGGACGTCCAGACCGTATCGATGCCTTGTCCGGCGAGTTCGACCACCACATCCCCCACGTCGGTAACCGCGTAGATATCGTTGCCCGCTCCGCCGTACATCGTGTCGGCACCCGTACCACCGACTATCACATCGTTACCCACACCGCCCCTGATGACATTGGCCAGGGCGTTGCCGGTACCGCTGAAGTTCCCAACACCGCTGTAGGTCAGGTTCTCGACGTTAGCCGCCAGCGTGTAGCTCGACAGTGACGTCCAGACCGTATCGATGCCTTGTCCGGCGAGTTCGACCACCACATCCCCCACGTCGGTAACCGCGTAGATGTCGTTGCCCGCTCCGCCGATCATCGTGTCGGCACCCGCACCACCGACGATAACATCGTTACCCACACCGCCCCTGATGACATTGGCCAGGGCGTTGCCGGTCCCCCTGAAGTTTCCGGTGCCGCTGTAGGTCAGGTTCTCGACATTGGCCGTCAGCGCATAGCTCGACAGTGACGTCCAGACCGTATCGATGCCCTGTCCGGCGAGCTCGACCACCATATCTCCCACGTCAGTAACCGCATAGATATCGTTGCCCGTTCCACCGGACATGGTGTCGTTGCCAGAGCCGCCGATTAATGTGTCATTACCAGCACCACCATTAAGTACATCGTTTCCCGTTCCACCATCGAGCCGATCATTTCCAAGCCCGCCATCTAGAACATCATTTCCGGCCAATCCATTAAGAATATCGTCCCCATCAAGCCCTCGAATCTCATCATCGAACACCGTGCCATTGAGCACATCATTGCCGGCCGTGCCAACAATCAAATTGACCACCGCCGCGGTCGCCTGCGACGTCACTGTCTCCAGGGTGCCCAGCTCATCCGTATAGCGCACCACCACCCGCAACTGTTGCCCAGCCTGCGCCAGCGTGGGGGTGAAGGTCGCAGTGGTGGCGCCGGCGATGTTGCTGAAAACACCACCTGTGCCGGCTTGCCATTGGTAGCTGAGCAGCGGGCTGACCGGGCCGTCCGGGTCGGTGAAGGCCCTGGTCGCCGTCAGCATCACGCCGGTCCGTGGGCTCATGTTGCTGATCAGCATGGTGCCCACCGGCGCATCATTGACCGATACTGCGGCCACTGGGTCGGTCACTGCCGAGAACACGGTCTCGAGCACGCCGCGGGCGTCCTTGTAGACTGCCTTAACCCGTAGGCTCAGCCCCGCGAGGTCAGCAGTAACCCGGAAGGTTCGACCGGTGGCCAGGATGTCGCCAAGCCCGGCGACCACGATAATGTCCTCGAACACGCCCGTGCCGGTGAAGTCTGCCTGCCATTGGTAACTCACCGGACCGGTGATGCGGCCCAATCCCGGGTTGTCGGCATCAGTCACGCCCTCAACACCGGCGCTGAGCAAGGAGCCGACTTCCGGGGTGCTGTCGTTGATCGACGCCAGCCCCACCGGCTCGGCATTCAGGCCCGGCACCAGCACTACCGACTGGTCGTTGAACTGCAACCGCTCGATATTGCGCAGCGTGTCGATGCCGTCCGGCCCGACAATTCCGCCAGGTAGCAGGTCATCGCCCAGGTCCTCGACCGTGAAGGTGCCATTGCCGTTCTCGGTGATGAGGTAGTTGGCCAGCGGCCCCGAGTACATGGCCGTGTCGAAGTTGAAGCCGCCCTCGCCCGGCAGGATCTCGCGGACGATCTGCAGCTGACCGGGGTTGATGGTGCCGGCGAACACCGCATCCAGCAGGGTGAGACCGGCAGGTGTGCCGGCCAGGGCCCCGGATTTGTTCTGCAGGACACCGGTCATGCTGTTGGCGCTGGCGATCTCGACATTGCTGGCGTCACGCACGCTGATGCGCACGTTCAGCCACAGGTCGCCATCGATCAGGTCGTTACCGCCATTGCCCTGGATGAGGTCGCTGCCGTTGCCACCCAGGATGATGTTGCCAGCGCCGAACGAGGTTACGGTCGGCACGGTAGGCGTGCCGAGCATGGCGTTCAGGAAACCCTGCAGGCCGTCGATCAGGGCAATATTGGTCAGCACGCTGCCTCTGAAACCAGAGGCAGCAATCATGCCGGCATCGAAATCATCGCCGATCAGAACGTCGCTGTGGGCGGATCCCGACAAGCCCTCCATCGACTCGAAGCGTGCCAGCACCGAACCGACGGACGGCGGCAGGATGGCTTCATTGAAGGCCCGTAGGCGCATGTCGACATAGGCGCCGGCCGGGCTGTCCTTGAACACCGCCCAGTCGAACCCGGAGCCGCCGATATAGCGATCCGTTGGGCCGCCGTTGCCGACCATGATGTCGTCGCCACCCTCGCCGTTCATACGGTCGATGCTGTCGCCGCCGATGAATACGTCGTTGCCGATGGTGGCGTCCAATCCGCGCACATCGAAGTTGTCGCCGGCACTGCCGTCGGCCATGCCCAGCTCGATCCAGTCATCGCCTTCGTTACCGAATACGAACTCGTCGGCTATGTCGCCCAGGATGAAGTCGTTGCCTGGGCCACCGAAAGTCTCGTCGCCGTCCTCGCCGGTGACGATGAAGTCATTGCCGAAGCCGCCGAGGATCAGATCGATGCCATTGCCGCCATGAATGGCGTCATGGCCATCACCGCCCTGCATATTATCGTCACCACCCTGGTCGGTGATGATGTCATCGCCGGCGCCGCCGAAGATAATGTCGTTGCCCTCGCCGCCCTCGAGCCGATCGTTGCCTGCATCACCGTGCAGGGTGTCGTCACCAATGCTGGCGATCAGGATGTCGTTGCCGGCAGTGCCGCCGAGCACCACGTGCTCGCCACCGGTATAGCGCAGGTAGTTGCTGTCTGCGCCCGGGGTCGCCGGATTGTCGCGGATCACGTCTGGCCGCAGCAGTGCGGTACCGACCGGATCGGCCCGGCCGTCGACACCCAGCCCGGTGAACTGCCGGCTCTGGTCGACCTCGAGGATGAAGCCCGGGGTCGAGAACACGTCACCCGGAAGGTGCGTGGCGTTGGTGTTGGCCATGATCATGCGGGCGAAGGAGTTGTTCTCCAACTCGGTTAGGAAGTTCAGCCCCGCCGTGCGCTCCAGGTAGTAGAAGCGGTCGCCGTTCTGCAGTTTCTCCAGCTGGTTCTCGAACACGAAGTTGAAGGTCGAGCCGAGCATGCCGCCGAACGGCATCTGCCGCTCGGCCAGGCCGCCGACCCACAGGTCGATATCGTCGACGCCGGTGACGGTCACGCCGCCGACCAGGGCGTAGGCGCCGGTGCTGTTGAGGAAGGCCAGGCGATCGCCAGCGATGGCGTCGGCGTCGAAGATGCGCTCCGTACCACCGACCCCTCCGGCATTGATCGTCGCGGTGCCGCCAAGCACCAGCGCCGCGGCCACCGCGCGCTTCTCGGCCAGGGTGTTGACGTCGGCCGCCAGCAACTCGGCATGGGTGCCATAAGCAGCGATGAAGTTCACCAGCGAAGAGGGATGACGCATGTTCATCGCGAAGTCGAACCAGCTCGAGTACGGCTTGAGCTGACTGTCGCCGGTATTCGTCCAGAAATCGCGACGCGCCTCGTTGAGCGAGGGCGTGCCGGTATCGCGGGCACGGGTGATGTTGATGGCGGCCAGATCCAGTGGCAGACCCAGCAGGTTGTTACGCAGCGCCTCGGTGACGAAGTTATCGATCTCGTTGCCGGCCTGCCGGGTAACCCCGCGCACTATGGCCCCGGCGGCCTCTTCAGGGCTGAGTGTGCCGCCCTGGTTGAACGCCAGCGGATTGAGAAAGGCCTCGATCAGCCCCAGCTCGCTGGAGGCGAAGTTCGGGTCCAGGCGGTCGACCGTCTCGAGCAGCATCGAGTGGCCGAAACGGTACACCGCGTGGGCGAACTCGGCGACTATCGCCGGGTTGATCTCGCCGTCGTAGCCCTGCCCCTCGCCAAGGAACACATCGACCTGGGGCTGGATCTTGCGGGCGAACTCCTCGAACACCAGGTGCTGGTACTGCATCTCGGTGGAGAACTTCGCCACCTGGAACAGCCGATCGCCATTCCACTGCAGAGCTGCGACCTGCCCCGGGTTGCTCGGCAGCGTCACGATCGGGGTGAGCAGCCAGTTGTTGATGAAATCGACGTCGTTCGACGCCAGCACCACGTCCTTGGCGTGCTGCACCATGCGGTTGTGTTCCGAGTGGAACACATGGTGCACGGCGGTGAGGGCGACGTTCTCATTGACCCGGCCGTCGCCGGCCATGAAGTGCGCGTCGAGTAGCTCGTTGTCGTAGAAGCCGTTGGTCGGGTTAGGCGCGCCAGTATCCGGGTTGTTGCCATTCGACAGGCCAACCGCTCCATCAGTATCCGCGGTAAGCGGCGCACCGAAGGCGCTGAAGGGGTTGGCGCTATGGGCAATGTCCACCAGGAACATGTGCCCGGTGCGCAGGGCGCCTACAGTCGCCGGGCTGATCGGTGAAGCCGGGTTGCCCTCTACCGTCAGGTCATCAGCCGTACCGGCGATACCATCGGCGCCGACCCCGACCACCAGTTGGGCGAAGCCATTCGGACCGGGGATGAACTTGCCGTAGGCATCGACCTTGACCAGCGGCACATTGAGCGCGTCATAGTCGCTGAGCTCGATGCCCAGCAGGTCGCGCGCCTGGGCCTTGACCACCTTCCAGGTGGCCATGCCGCCAAGCACAGTGTCCGCGTTGGGGCCAACTCCGCCGAAGCGACCATCGGCGCCCAGATCGCGGTTGACGATCAGCTCTCCGGTCGCCACCGGGCGACCGCCCACCAGCTCGTAGGCGCGCAGGAACACCTGGTGCGCCGGGTGCGAGGTGTAGGTCTGGTTCTGATCGACAAAGGGCGAGGTCTGGTTCTTGTGAATATGGATGTCGTCGGACGTGCCCAGCACATTATCCGGCCCCGGCAGCACCGAGGTATTGGTGGCGCGGGTGAGCAGCATGAACTGCTGGGCCGGGTTGGTCAGCTCGTCGCCATCGCCGAAGATGCCATTGGGACCATGGGTGATCAGCGGGTCGTCCGGCTGCAGCGGCACGAACACGCTGCCGTTACCACCCTTCTGCACCAGGTCCAGGCCGTGGTCGAAGAACTGCCCGAAGAAGGTGAACCAGGCATTGAAGGGCGCCGACAGGCCCTCGTCCGGGGCGGTGTTGGGAATGGTCAGGGTCTGCCCACGGGGGATCACCACGCCGTCAAGGTCGAGGATGATCGGCGTGCCGTCGGCGTTGAACTGCGGATTGCCCAGCTCGTCGACGGCCTGGGTGCCCAGCCCGGCATCGAGGAAGGCCTTCACAGCCGAGGGGTTGGTGATGGTCTGGTCGGCGATCAGGTTGCTGATGATGCGCGGATCGGAGTCGACCACATTGGTGGTCGAGGCATAGTTGGTATTGGTGACGCCATTGAAACCGCCGCCTTCATCGCCCTCGTTGCGGAACCGCTGCGGCAGTAGCAACGGGAAATTCTCGTCGGTGGCGCCGAAGCCGGTCTGGCCCTGCACCAGGTTGTTAAACGAGCCATCCACCGTGCGCATGCCGAACGGCACCCGCGAGTTGGGCAGCAGCGACAGCAGGTCTTCACCGGCGGCGTGCCGCTCCGAGATGAAGATCTGCTCGAGCATGAACTGCAGGTCGGAGCGGATCAGGTGCAGGCCGCCGCCGGGGCTGACCGTAGCCGACTCTGTCGGCAACACAGCGGGCGTCGGGAAGACACCGGCGGCCACCGGCGCAGTGCCCAGGGAGAAGACCATTTCCAGGGTGCCGTTGTCATCCTGGTAGATGGCCTTGACCCGCAGCGCCAGGCCCTCCAGGTCCGGAGTCACGCGGAAGGTGCGGCCGAGCTGGGTCGCCGGGTTACCGCCGCCCAGGGCGACGATATCCTGGAAGATGCCGTCGCCGAAGGTGTCGACCTGCCAGATGTAGCTGATCGGCCGGCCATTGAGGGTGCCGTCGGCATTGTCCTGGTCGGTGATGCCGGCCACCAATGCAGTAAGCAACTGGCCCACCTGCACCAGGCCGTTGATCTGGATATTGCCCAGCGGCGACCAGTTGCCGAACTGCTGGGTGCCGGCGACCTGCTCGACGAAATCGCCGGTCACGTCGTCGCGTACCAAGGCGATATCGTTGAACTGCAGGCGTTCGATGCCGCGCAGCCGGTCGACGCCGTCGCCGTCGAGGAACGTATCCCTTACCGTGAAGACGTCGTCGCTGAAGTCCGCCGTTCCCCTGGTGTCACGGGTTATCAGATAGTCCGGCACGCCGAGAGTGGAGAAGTTGCCGGTGAACACCGCCGTATCGAAGCTCGCTGGCTTGAGCAGGATCTCGCGCACTATCACCAGCTGCCCCGGGTTGTAGGTGCCATTGAGCATCAGCGGGATCATCGGCTTCATGCTGTCGAAGCTGGCGATCTCTGCCCCTGTACCGTCGCGGTTCTCGCGCACGCTGATGCGCACATTGAGGGTGCGCTCGCCGTCGATCAGGTCGTCGCCGCCACGGCCCTCGATGATGTCGCTACCGCCGCCACCGAGAATGATGTTGCCGGCGCCGAAGGAGGTGGTCGGCACGCCGAGCATCTCGTTGAGGAAGGCCTGCAGGCCGGTGATCCGGGCGATGCCGTCGGCGTTGAGGGTGCTGTTTTGCGCACCCTCGACATTGATGGTGGCCGCGTCGGCATGGTCGCCGCGCAGGATGTCGCCGTGATCGGAGCCGAACAACCCCTCGACCTGGACAAAGCGATCGAGGATGCCCTGATTGGAGGCCGCCACCGGCGGTTCGATCAGGTCACTGACCAGCATGTCGACACTGACGCCGAAGCGCGAGAACTTGTAGCCGACCCAGTCGAATCCGCCGCCGCCACCGAAATGGTCCTCGCCCTCGGAGCCGATCATGATGTCGTCGCCGCCCTCGCCGTCGACTTCGTCGAAGCCGCCGCCGGTGATGAACACATCATGGCCAAGTACGGTGCTGGCCTCCTGCGGGTTGAAGTTGTCGCCGCCAGCACCATCGGAGGTACCCAGTTCGATCCAGTCGTCGCCTTCGTTGCCGAAGGTCGGTCCATTCAGGGGTGCACCATAGATGAAGTCGTCACCCGGGCCGCCGAAGGTCTCGGAAACGTCCTCGCCGGTGATGATGAAGTCCTTGCCACGGCCACCGAGAATCAGGTTCTCGCCGTTGCCGCCGTGGATCACGTCGTTGCCGTCACCGCCCTTTAGCACGTCGTCGCCGCCCATGTCGGTGATGATGTCGTCACCGTCGCCGCCCTCGATGACATCATTGCCGAAGCCGCCCTCCAGGCGGTCGTTACCTCCGTCGCCCCACAGGGTGTCGTCGCCGATGCTGGAGATGATCACATCATCGCCATCGGTGCCGCCCAGTACCACATGGTCGCCGCCGGTGTAGCGCAGGTAATTGGTGTCCGGTCCTTCGGTGCCGGGATCGTCACGCATCACCAGCGGAATCAGCGGGTCGTCGCCGACCGGATCGGCCCGGCCGTCGGGCCCAAGACCGGTGAACTGCCGGGTCGGATCGACCTCGAGAATGAAGCCCGGAGTGGAGAAGATGTCTGCCGGCAAGTGGATGACATCAGTGTGGCGCATCACCAACTTGGCGAAGGAGTTGTCCTCCATCTCGGTGAGGAAGTTAAGGCCCGCCAGTCGCGCCAGGTAATAGAAGCGATCGCCGCTCTGCAGCGCCTCCAACTGGGTCTCGAAAACGAAGTTGAAGGTGGAGCCGAGCATGCCACCAAAGGGCATTCGCTTCTCGGCCAGGCCGCCGATCCAGAAGTCGATGGCATCGACCCCGGTGGTGGTCACTCCGTTGGCGCCGCTGGTCCAGGCCCCGGTACTGTTGAGGAAGTCGAGGCGGTCGGACGCGACCGTGCTGTCACCATTCTGATCGGTGCCAAACACCAACTCCATGGCCGCGGCACGCTTGTCCGCCAGGGTCGTGGCACTGGTGATGCTGGAGTGGGTGCCATAGGCCGCAATGAAGTTGATCAGCGACAGCTCATGCTTGAGGTTGCCCAGCAGGTCGACCCAGCTGGTATAGGGCTTGAGCTGACTGTCGGCGGTCATCTCGTAGAAAGAACGACGCGCCGCGTTCAGTGACGGCACACCGGCATCGCGACCACGGGCGATGTTGATAGCCGGCAGATCCAGCGGCAAGCCAAGCAGATTGCTGCGCAGCGCCCCGGTGACAAACTCGTCGATCTCGTTGCCCGCCTGGCGGGTCAAACCGCGCGCCAGGGCCCCCGCAGCCTGCTCAGCCGTGACGGTGACGCCACCGAGCTGATTGAACGCCAGGGGGTTGAGGAAGGCCTCGATCAAACCCATGTCACTGGAGACGAAACTAGAATCCAGGCGGTTGACGGTCTCGGTCAGCATCGAGTGACCGAAACGGTAAACCGTGTGGGCGAACTCGGCGACGATGCTCGGATCGAGGGTGACGTTGAAGCCATCCGGCGCCAGAAACACATCGACCTGCGGCTGGACCTTGCGGGCGAACTCCTCGAACACCAGGTGCTGGTACTGCATCTCGGTGCCGAACTTGGCGGCCTGGAACAGCCGCTCGCCGTTCCACACCAGGGCATCGATCGCCGGCTGAGTGCTCGGGGCCACGGCCACCGGGGTCAGCAACCACTGGTTCAGGAAGGCTACATCGCCGGCCACCGCCGCCTCGATTGCAACCTGCTTGGTGAGCTCGACCAATCGGTTATGTTCGGAATGGAATACGTGGTGCACGGCCGTCAGGCCGATATTCTCGTTGACCCGGCCGTCGCCGGCCATGAAGTGGGCGTCGAGCAATTCATTGTCGTAAGTGCTGCTGATGCCATCGTCGGCTCCGGCTATGCCATCCGCATCCGGGGCCAACAGCGCGCCAGTCTGGCTATGGAACGGATTGGCGGAATGCGCGATATCGACCAAGAAACTCTGGCCAGTGCGCACGGCACCGGCCAGGCTGATCGGCGACAGCGGATTGCCTTCCATCAGGAAGTCATCGGCCGTCCCGGGCAGGCCATCCGGGCCGACCATCACCACCTGCGGGAAGCCGCCGGGGCCGGGGATGAACTTGCCGTAGGCATCGGTTGCCAGCAGGGGGATGTTGGCGACATCCGCGTCGGTCAGATCGATGCCCAGCAGCGCGCGCGCCTGGGCCTTGACCACGGCCCAGGTGGCCATGCCACCGAGCTCCACATCATCGCCATTACCGAACACGCCATCTGGCCCCAGGTCGCGGTTGGTGATCAGCCGGCCGGTCGTTACCGGCTTGCCATCCGCATTCAGGGCGTAGGCGCGCAGGAATACCTGGTGCGAGGGGTGGGAGCTGTAGGTCTGGTTCTGGTCGACGAAGGGCGAGGTCTGGTTGAGGTGCTCATGAACATCATCGGCGGTGCCGAGAACCCCGTCCGGGCCGGGGTGATTGGTCGCCCGCGACAGCACCATGAACTGCTGCGCCGGGTTGGTCAGTTCGTCGCCGGTGCCGGCGATGCCATCGGGACCATGGGTGATCAGCGGATCGTCCGGCTGCAGCGGCATGAAGACAAAGCCACTGCCCCCCTTCTGCGCCAGGTCGAGGCCGTGGTCGAAGAACTGGCCAAAGAAGGTGAACCAGCTGTTGAACGGCGCGGACAAACCTTCGTCCGGCGCGGTATTGGGGATGAACAGGGATTGGCCCGCGGGGACCTCATTGCCCTCAAGGTCCAGCAGGGTGCCAATTGGGAAAGGTACGCCGCCCGCGTCGAGTTGGCTGCCGTCGGCCAGGACACCCATACCGGCGTCGACGAACGCCTGCACTGCTGCTGGATTGGTGATGGTCTGGTCGACTATCAGGTTGGAGATGGTGCGCGGCTGCGAATCGATCACCATGCCGCTGGTCTGGGTATAGGACGTGCCGCCTTCGGCCGGGCGGAACACCGGGTCAAGCATGCGCGGGAAAACATTGTCGGCCGCACCGAACTCGGTCTGCCCGGTGAGCAGGTTATTGAAGGAACCGTCGACGGTGCGCAAGCCGAAAGGCACCAGGGTGTTGGGCAGCAAGGACAGGAGGTCTTCCCCGCCCGCATTGGCTTCGGCGATCAGGATCTGCTGCAGGATGAATTCGAGATCGGATTTGATGAAGTTGGCCATTTCTGTTCCCTCGGTGCTCAGTGCACAAAAAACTTGAAACAGGAAGCCACGTGCATGCGTAACCTCGCGCAGGCGTGGCTCAGCGTTGCAATACAAAGAGTCAGTGATGTGAGGGAATCGGCCGAACGACGCTCCTCACCGACCGCCGTAGCGAATCAGTGCCCTATGAGGGTTGGCTTTGTCCCGTCAGCGCCGAAGGAATATTCGGCGTTGAGCCTCAGATGCCTGGAGGCCCGTGGAATTGTGGGTCGAAGAAGTGCCCTAGCGTTGCCAGTCTGGCTGGCGGGTGACCCGGGATGCTGCTCATGACGTTTCTCGAACTTTAGTGGCTGGCACAAGCCACCGCGCCCTCTCCTGCGCAGCATGCATCGCCAGCGATCACTCACGTTTGAACTAAAGGTGCCCGCGAAGCTATTGTCAAGATTCAGGCGAAAAAACAGATCAATGAGTTCAATCTAGATATCCAGTTGTTTTTACGTGTTTTTTACATTAATAAATATGAAACTCAGCACACTGAGCGATACGTAGGATACAGTCGTAAGCGCTCTCGCCGGCCCCATGAACCAATCCCGCCGCAGGACCCGCAGCACGGGGCCATTACTGGCCCCTGCGCAGGCCGGCAAAGCAGTCTCTTCGCATCCGTAGCGCAGGGTTCGGTGGCCGAGGCAATGCTCCGCTTTGAGCGCGCCATTCGCCGAGAAGGGCGGGAACATCGATGCCGGCAACGCTGGAGCGAGCCCTCAGGCAGAGGCGTCGCAAGGCTTAACATCGAGCAAAAAGAAAAGGGATCGACTACGACGCGGGAGGCAGGGCTTGGTGTTCCCGGGCAAGATGACTGAATAAGCCATGAGTAGCGGCTATCCAGCGTAGTGCAAGACTGACTCAGAACCCGGCCTGGCAGTCAGGCGTCACAATGCGGATCACGGCCTACAGATAGACAGCGCTCGGAACTCGGGCGAAGTGAAAGGTTGAACGCGCCTTCGATCGCGGCAGGCTTACTCGTCTTCATTAACCCGGTCACGCAGCTCTTTGCCCGGCTTGAAGTGCGGCACAAACTTGCCGTCCAAACGCACCGATTGACCGGTCTTGGGGTTGCGCCCGACCCGTGGCGCCCGATAGTGCAGGGAGAAGCTGCCGAAGCCGCGAATCTCGATGCGGTCGCCAGTGGCCAGTGCCTGGGACATTTGCTCCAGCATGGTCTTGATCGCCAGCTCGACGTCCTTCGACGACAGCTGCCCCTGGTGGGTGACAATCCTTTCGATCAACTCCGACTTGGTCATGGTTTTCCCTTCTTTTTCAAGCGGCTAGATCACTCGATAGAATGGTTTTAGCATGCTGGTCAGCATTTGAACAGCCCAAAAAACAAGGTGTTAGCCATCGTATCCGAGACTTCACGCTCAATACCCGTGCTAGGGCGAACCACTCGGATCCACTGAAGGAGACCAGGTGCACAGGCCAAAAGTGCCAGGAGCGACAGCCCTCGCGCCCCTGTTCCACCTGAACCACGCCCACAAAAAAGGGCGACCGAAGTCGCCCTTTTTCTGGATTACCCGAACTTAGTTCTGGTTTTCCATCTGCGCACGAATCAGATCACCGATGGTGGTCGGACCGGAAGTCTCGACTTCCTGCTTGCTGCGCATTTCCTTGATCGCTTCCTTCTCGTCCTCGACATCCTTGGACTTGATGGACAGGCTGATCACGCGGCTCTTGCGGTCAACGCTGATGATCTTGGCTTCGACTTCTTCGCCTTCCTTCAGCACGTTGCGCGCGTCTTCGACGCGGTCACGGCTGATTTCGGAGGCCTTCAGCGTAGCTTCGATGTCGTTGCCCAGATCGATGATGGCGCCCTTGGCGTCAACTTCTTTCACGGTGCCACGGACGATGGTGCCCTTGTCGTTGATCGACACGTAGTTGGAGAACGGATCGTCTTCCAGCTGCTTGATGCCCAGGGAGATGCGCTCGCGCTCCGGATCAACGGAGAGGATGACGGTTTCCAGCTCGTCGCCCTTCTTGAAACGACGGACGGCTTCTTCGCCCACTTCGTTCCAGGAGATGTCGGACAGGTGAACCAGGCCGTCGATGCCGCCGTCCAGACCGATGAAGATACCGAAATCGGTGATCGACTTGATGGTCCCGGAGATCTTGTCGCCCTTGTTGAACTGGCTGGAGAAGTCTTCCCACGGGTTGGTCTTGCACTGCTTGATACCCAGGGAGATACGACGACGCTCTTCGTCGATGTCCAGAACCATGACTTCCACTTCGTCGCCAACCTGAACGACTTTCGACGGGTGGATGTTCTTGTTGGTCCAGTCCATTTCGGAAACGTGCACCAGACCTTCCACGCCTTCTTCCAGCTCTGCGAAGCAGCCGTAGTCGGTCAGGTTGGTCACGCGCGCCATGACGCGGGTGCTTTCCGGGTAACGGGCCTTGATGGCGACCCATGGATCTTCGCCCAGCTGCTTCAGGCCGAGGGATACGCGGTTACGCTCGCGATCGTACTTCAGAACCTTGACATCGATCTCGTCGCCAACGTTGACGATCTCGGACGGGTGCTTGATGCGCTTCCAGGCCATGTCGGTGATGTGCAGCAGGCCGTCGACGCCACCCAGGTCCACGAACGCGCCGTAGTCGGTGAGGTTCTTGACGATACCCTTGACCTGCTGGCCTTCCTGCAGGGACTCCAGCAGAGCCTCGCGCTCGGCGCTGTTCTCGGCTTCCAGCACGCTGCGGCGGGAAACGACAACGTTGTTGCGCTTCTGGTCCAGCTTGATGACCTTGAACTCGAGCTCTTTGCCTTCCAGGTGGGTGGTATCACGCACCGGACGTACATCGACCAAGGAACCTGGCAGGAACGCACGGATGCCGTTAACGTCGACAGTGAAGCCGCCCTTAACCTTACCGTTGATAACGCCCTTGACCACTTCCTCGGCGGCGAAAGCTGCTTCCAGAACGATCCAGCACTCGGCGCGCTTGGCTTTTTCGCGGGACAGCTTGGTTTCACCGAAGCCATCTTCAACCGCGTCCAGCGCAACGTGGACTTCGTCACCGACCTTGATGGTCAGCTCGCCTTGTTCGTTGAAGAACTGCTCGAGCGGGATGACGCCCTCGGACTTCAGGCCGGCATGCACGGTGACCCAGTCACCGTCGATGTCGACCACGATGCCGGTGATGATGGCACCCGGCTGCATGTCGAGGGATTTCAGGCTTTCTTCAAATAGTTCTGCGAAGCTTTCGCTCATGTTGATTCCTGTTGATTCAGGGCAGGGAATCTGCCCAATCCACACTCCAGACAATGTGGGTTCGTTCAAGTAAAAAGAGGCCTACGGGACTTGGACTGGTCTCCCGCACGCCTCCTTGTCGAGCCGTCAGCCTAAGCCGCGACTCTTTTTCACCCGGCGAGATCGCGAATGGCGACCTCGCTCAGAATGCGTTCAAGCACCTGCTCTATCGAGAGTTCGGTGGAATCCAACTGAATCGCGTCGGCGGCCGGTTTGAGCGGCGCTACGGCGCGTTGGGTGTCACGCTCATCGCGCGCACGAATCTCGTCGAGAAGACTCGCGAGATTAACATCATCGCCCTTGGCCTTCAACTGCAAGTAGCGTCGACGGGCACGTTCCTCGGCGCTGGCGGTCAGGAAAATCTTCAACGGCGCATCGGGAAACACCACGGTGCCCATGTCGCGTCCGTCGGCCACCAGGCCCGGCATCTCCTGAAACGCCCGCTGGCGCTGCAGCAGCGCCTCGCGCACGGCCGGCAGGGAGGCCACCTGCGAAGCACCTGCACCGATCTGCTCGTTGCGAATCAGATCGGTGACGTCCTCGCCCTCGAGGGTGATGCGCTGGCCCAAATCGTTGCTGGCGGCCTTGAACTGCACGTCCAGATGGGCGGCGAGCAGCTTCATCGCCTCTTCATTGGTCAGATCGACACCATGGTTGCGCGCGGCAAAGGCCAGGAGCCGGTACAGCGCCCCCGAGTCGAGCAGACTCCACCCCAGGCGCTTGGCCAACAGACCCGCGATGGTGCCCTTGCCCGAGCCGCTTGGCCCATCGATCGCGATAACCGGCGCCTGAAGGGTCATGACTTACCCTCCTCGGCGACCCGGATACCGACCTGCGCGGCCAGGGCCAGGAAATTCGGGAAGGAGGTCGCGACGTTGGCGCAGTCATGGATGCGGATCGGCGCGCTGGCACGCAACGACGCCACACTGAAGGACATGGCGATGCGATGGTCGCCATGGCTGTAGACCTCGCCCCCGCCAATGCTGCCGCCTTCAATGACGATGCCGTCCGGCGTCGGCTCGGCCTTGACCCCCAGCGCCTGCAGACCGTCGGCCATGACCTGAATGCGGTCGGACTCCTTGACCCGTAATTCCTCGGCGCCGCGCAGCACGGTGCGCCCCTCGGCGCAGGAGGCGGCAACGAACAGCACGGGGAACTCGTCGATGGCCAGGGGCACCAGATCCTCGGGTATGTCGATGCCCTTGAGCTTGGCCGAACGCACGCGGATGTCCGCGACCGGCTCGCCGCCGACCTCGCGCTGGTTCTCCAGGCTGATATCGCCGCCCATCAGCTTGAGGATATCGATCACCCCGGTGCGAGTCGGGTTGATGCCGACGTGCTCCAGCACCAGCTCGGAATCCTCGGCGATGCTGCCGGCCACCAGGAAGAACGCGGCGGACGAAATATCCGCCGGCACCTCGATGCGGGTGGCCACCAGCTTATGCCCCGACTCGACGGTCGCGGCATTGCCCTCGACCGTCACAGGGCAGCCGAAACCACGCAGCATGCGCTCGGTGTGGTCACGGGTCGGCGCCGGCTCGATGACCGTGGTGGAGTTCGCCGCATAGAGACCGGCGAGCAGCAGGCAGGACTTCACCTGGGCGCTGGCCATCGGCATCTGGTAGGTCATGCCGCCCAGGCGACGACCGCCGCGAATGGTCATAGGCGGACGCCCCTCGGCGGCGGTCTCGATCTCCGCGCCCATCTCCCGCAGCGGCTTGGCCACGCGATTCATCGGCCGCTTGGACAACGAGGCGTCGCCGGTCAGGGTGGTATCGAAGGGTTGCGCGGCGAGCAGGCCGGCCAGCAGGCGCATGGAGGTGCCGGAGTTGCCCAGATAGATCGGCCCAGGCGGCGGCTGCAGACCATGCAGACCGACGCCATGGATGGTGACCCGGCCATGGTGCGGGCCTTCGATCACCACCCCCATGTCGCGGAATGCCTGGAGAGTCGCCAGGGCGTCCTCGCCTTCGAGGAAGCCTTCCACCTCGGTGGTGCCTTCGGCCAGGGAGCCGAGCATGATCGAGCGGTGGGAAATGGATTTGTCACCGGGAACGCGAATCCGCCCAGAGAGTTTGCCACCGGGATTAGCCAGGAAAATCAGATCGTTCGAATGCATAGCGTCCACATAAGCCCTGCGGGCCAAAATTTTGCTGAAATGCTCGCGGGCCACCCGGGCGCGGGTAAACACGCCCAGCAATTGATGCCCGTCCCCAGCGTCGACCGCGTCGCGCAAGGCGTCGAGGTCGTCGCGAAATAAGTCCAGGGTATGCAGCACGGCCTCGCGATTGGCGAGGAAGATGTCGTGCCACATCACCGGATCACTGCCGGCAATCCGCGTGAAGTCGCGAAAGCCGCCTGCAGCGTAACGAAATATCTCCAGATTCTCGCTGCGTTTGGCCAAGGAGTCGACCAGACCAAAGGCCAGCAGGTGCGGCAGATGGCTGGTGGCAGCCAGCACCTGATCATGGTGCTCGACCTGCATATGCTCGACATCGGCACCCAGCGCGCGCCAGAGGCGGTCGACCAGTTGCACGGCCTGCGGCTCGGACTCCGCCAAGGGCGTGAGTATCACCTTGTGCCGGCGAAACAGCTCGCCATTGGCCGCCTCGACGCCACTCTGCTCCGAGCCGGCAATCGGGTGACCGGGCACGAAGCGCGCCGGCGCCGCGTCGAAGGCCCGACGCGCGGCGCGCACCACACTGCCCTTGGCGCTGCCGACATCGGTGAGCACGGCGTCGCCGAGGTCGAGCTCGGCCAGCTGACCGAGCAGCTTCTCCATGGCCAGGATCGGCACCGCCAGCTGGATCACTTCGGCGCCCCGACAGGCCACCGCCAGGTCCTCCTCGCAGCGGTCGACCACGCCAAGCGCGACGGCCATGCGCCGCGACTCGGGGTCCAGGTCGACGCCTACCACCTCACGACACAGGCCGCGCTCGCGCAACCCCTTGGCGAACGAGCCGCCGATCAGGCCGAGGCCGACCACCACCAGGCGACCAATCATCGCCCCCTCGACGCTCACGCCAGCCTTGACCTCGCTCACGCGCCAAGCACCTTGGCCAGGGCCGCCAGGAAGCGGGTGTTCTCCTGCGCGGTGCCAATCGACACCCGCAGATGATTGGGCATGCCGTAGCCAGCCACAGGGCGAACGATCACCCCTTCGCGCAGCAAGGCCTGATTGAGCGCCGCGGTATCGCGGGCGAAATCCACGGCAATGAAGTTGCCGCGTGATGGGATCCAGGACAGGCCCAGGGCGCGCAGACCGTCTTGCAGTTGCGCCATCCCGGCATCGTTGGCCTGGCGACTGCGCCGCAGGTACTCCTCGTCGTCCAGCGCCGCGCAGGCCGCGGCCAGCGCCAGGCTGTTGACATTGAACGGTTGCCGCACGCGATTGAGCACGTCGGCGACCTGCGCCGAACTGATCGCATAACCGACCCGCAGCGCAGCCAGGCCATAGGCCTTGGAAAAGGTGCGCGAGACCAGCAGATTCGGGAAGCCGGCCAGGTAGTCGAGGCCATCCGGCAGCTCGTCGCCCTCGGCGTATTCGATATAGGCCTCGTCCAGCACCACCAGCACGTCTTGCGGCACCCGCGCGAGAAAATCGCTCAGCGCCTGCGGGCCGAACCAGGTGCCGGTGGGGTTGTTCGGGTTGGCGACGAACACCACCCGGGTCTGCTCGTCGATGGCGGCGAGCATGGCCTCCAGGTCATGCCCGAAGTCCTTGGCCGGCGCCACTTTGCCCTGGGCACCGACCGCCTGGGTGGCGATCGGGTAGACGGCGAAGGCGTATTCGCTGAACACCGCATTCTGGCCTGGCGCCAGGTAGGCGCGGGCGACCAGGTCGAGGATGTCGTTGGAGCCGTTGCCCAGGGTGACCTGGCTGGACTGCACGCGGCAGCGCTCGGCCAGCCGGCGCTTGAGCTCGAAGCCATTGCCGTCCGGGTAACGGGTCAGCTCGGCCAGTTCGCCGCGAATCGCCTCCAGCGCCTTGGGACTGGGCCCCAACGGGTTCTCGTTGCTGGCCAGCTTGACGATGCCGGCCGGATCGAGGTTCAGCTCGCGGGCCAGTTCATCGACCGGTTTGCCCGGTACATAGGGCGACAGCTTCTGTACGCCTGGCTGGGCCAGGGCGAGGAAATCACAACTCATTGTTTGCCTCTTGTCGAACCGCCCCGCACGGGCTGCGCGTCGCGATGAGGACGCCGACCGCCCGGAACCGAACCTGGCGCCATTGCCAACAACCTAGAGCACCGCCTTGGGGTAGGAACCCAGCACCTTAAGCGCCACGGCTTCCTGGTTGATCTTTTCCAGTACGTCCTTGATCAGCGGGTCGCGGTGATGGCCAACGAAGTCGATGAAGAACACGTAGGTCCACTTGCCACTGCGCGACGGACGGGTCTCGATGCGCGTCAGGTCGATGCCGTTGTTGTGGAACGGCACCAGCAATTCGTGCAACGCACCCGGCTTGTTGCGCATGGACACGATGACCGAGGTCTTGTCGTCGCCGGTCGGCGGCACTTCCTGGCTGCCGATGATCAGAAAGCGCGTGGAGTTGTCCGGACGATCCTCGATCTTCTCCGCCAGCTTGGTCAGGCCGTACAGATTGGCCGCCATATCGCCGGCGATCGCCGCCGAGTTCCACTCGCTCTTCACCCGCTTGGCCGCATCGGCATTGCTGGAGACCGCCACGCGCTCGACGTTCGGGTAGTGCGCATCCAGCCACTTGCGGCACTGCGCCAGCGACTGGGCGTGGGAGTAGATGCGGGTGATCTTGTCGGTCTTGGTGGTTTCGCCGACCAGCAGATGGTGGTGGATGCGCAGCTCGACCTCGCCGCAGATGACCATGTCGTGCTCGAGGAAGCTGTCCAGGGTGTGGTTGATCGCCCCCTCGGTGGAGTTCTCCACCGGCACCACGCCGAAGTTGACCGCACCGGCAGCCACCTCGCGGAACACCTCGTCGATCGCCGCCATCGGCACGCTGATCACCGCGTGGCCGAAATGCTTCATCGCCGCGGCCTGGGAGAAGGTGCCTTCGGGGCCTAGGTAGGCGACCTTCAGCGGATTCTCCAGGGCCAGGCAGGAGGACATGATTTCACGGAACAGGCGCGCCATTTCCTCGTTGTCCAGCGGCCCCTTGTTGCGCTCCATGATGCGCTTGAGCACCTGGGCCTCGCGCTCGGGGCGGTAGAACACCGGCTTCTCGCCTTCCGGCAGGGCCTTCATCTTGACCCGTGCCACTTCCTCGGCGCAGCGCGCGCGATCGCTGATCAGCTCGAGAATCTTCTCGTCGAGATTGTCTATGCGCAGGCGCAGGGCCTGCAGTTCCTGTTCGGAGAGTACTTCCGTCATCAGCCGTGCTCCTTCTCGAACTCGGCCATGTAGGCCACCAGCGCCTGCACCGCGTCGAGGCCCACGGCGTTATAGATGGAAGCGCGCATGCCGCCGACCGAGCGATGCCCCTTGAGGTTGAGCAGACCACGCGCCTCGGCGCCGTCGAGGAACGGCTGGTCGAGACGCTCGTCGGCCAGGCGGAACGGCACGTTCATCCAGGAACGGGCGTTCATGGCGATCGGGTTGCTGTACAGCGCGCTGGCGTCGATGGCGCCGTAGAGCAGCTCCTTCTTCGCACGGTTGCGCTGCTCCATGGCAGCGACCCCGCCCTGCTCCTTGAGCCACTCGAACACCAGACCGGACAGGTACCAGGAGAAGGTCGCCGGGGTGTTATACATCGAGCCGTTGTCGGCGGCGACCTGGTAATTGAGCATCGTTGGGCAAGCACTGCGTGCGCGGCCGAGCAGGTCCTCACGGACGATCACCACCACCAGGCCGCTGGGGCCGATGTTCTTCTGCGCGCCGGCATAGATGAGGCCAAACTTCGACACGTCGATCTCACGGGAGAGGATGTCCGAGGACATGTCCGCCACCAGCGGCGCGTCGCCGGCCTCGGGAATCCAGTCGAACTCGAGGCCGCCGATGGTCTCGTTCGGCGTGTAGTGCAGGTAGGCGGCATCCTTGGACAGCTGCCACTCGTTCTGCCCGGGGATGGCGAAGTAGTCATAGCCCTTGGCGCTGGCGGCGACATTGATGCTGCCGAAGCGGCGTGCCTCTTCGATGGCCTTCTTCGACCAGATGCCGGTATCGATGTAGTCGGCCACGCCGTCTTCCGGCAGCAGGTTCAGCGGGATCTCGGCGAACTGCTGGCTGGCGCCGCCTTGAAGGAACAGCACCTTGTAGTTCGAGGGGATGGCGAGCAGGTCACGCAGATCCTGTTCGGCCCTGGCGGCGATACCCATGTACTCGTCGCTGCGATGGCTCATCTCCATCACCGACAGGCCCTTACCCTGCCAGTCGAGGAGTTCCGCCTGGGCGCGCTGCAGGACAGCTTCCGGAAGCGCGGCCGGGCCGGCGCAAAAGTTAAAGGCTCGCTTGCTCACATCCACTCTCGCTCAAATGTTGAGCGGGCACCGCATCAGGGCCACCCGCCGAATCCTCCACCGCGGCAGGCGGGACCATGTCCCGCCCTGGCGGATCACTCCTCGCCGGTCGGGCTCTGCTCGACCGTTTCATCCACCGCCTCGCCGGCTACCACTGCCGCGACCTCGGCCTCGTCCAGCTCGTCCTCGTCTTCCTCGGACGGCTCCTGCACGCGTTCCAGGCCGACCAGCTGCTCGTCCTTGGCCAGCTTGATCAGGGTCACGCCCTGGGTGTTGCGGCCCAGGCTGGAGACTTCGCTGACGCGGGTGCGTACCAGGGTGCCCAGGTCGGAAATCAGCATAATCTCCTCGCCATCTAGCACCTGCACCGCACCGACCAGCTTGCCATTGCGTTCGTTGCTGACCATGGCGATCACACCCTGGCCGCCACGCCCGCGGCGCGGGAACTCGGCCATCTCGGTACGCTTGCCATAGCCGCGCTCGGAAGCCGTGAGAATCTGCGCCCCCGACTCCGGAATCAGCATGGAAATGATCTGCTGGCCTTCGGCCAGACGCATGCCACGCACCCCGCGGGCAGTACGGCCCATGGTGCGCACCTTGCTTTCCTTGAAGCGAATGACCTTGCCGCCGTCGGAGAACAACATGACTTCCTTGGCGCCGTCGGTTACCGCGGCGGCGATCAGCGTGTCGTCCTCATCCAGCTTGAGGGCGATCAGGCCGGTACTGCGCGGCCGGCTGAACTGCACCAGCGGGGTCTTCTTCACCGTGCCCTTGGCGGTCGCCATGAAGATGTAGGCACCGGTCGGCTCGTCCTGCTCGTCATCGGCCACTTCGGCGTCGGAATCCTCGACCACCTCGGCCTCGATCACCTCGCCTTCCAGCGCCTCGTCCAGTTCCTCTTCGTTACCGGCGCTCTGCTGCAGGGCTTCCAGATCGATCTGCAGCATGGCGGTGATGCGCTCACCCTCGTCCAGCGGCAACAGATTGACCAGCGGACGACCCCGGGCGGCACGGGAGGCCTCGGGAATTTCGTAGGTCTTCAGCCAGTACACCTTGCCCTTGCTGGAGAACAGCAACAGGGTGGCGTGACTGTTGGCGACCAGCAGGTGTTCGATGTAGTCCTCGTCCTTGATCCCGGTCGCGGACTTGCCCTTGCCGCCACGGCGCTGGGCCTGGTAGGCGGCCAGCGGCTGGCTCTTGGCGTAGCCGCTGTGGGAGATGGTCACCACGCGCTCTTCTTCGGTGATCAGGTCGGCCAGGGTCAGGTCCAGGCGGGTGTCGAGAATCTCGGTGCGGCGGGCGTCGCCGAACTCGGCCTTGACCGCTTCGAGCTCCTCGCGAATCACCTCCATCAGGCGCGTCGCATCGGTGAGGATGCGGATCAGCTCGCCGATCTGGGTGAGGATCTCCTGGTACTCGGCCAGCAGCTTCTCGTGCTCCAGACCGGTCAGGCGGTGCAGGCGCAGGTCGAGAATGGCCTGGGCCTGCTCCGGCGAGAGGAAGTACTTGCCGTCACGCAGACCGAACTGCGGGTCCAGGTCCTCGGGGCGGCAGGCATCGGCGCCGGCACGCTCGACCATGGCCTCGACCGCGGTTGATTCCCAGGGGGTGGAGATCAGCGCTTCCTTGGCCTCTGCCGGAGTCGGCGAGGCCTTGATCAGGGCGATCACCGGGTCGATGTTGGACAGCGCCACCGCCTGGCCTTCGAGGATGTGCCCGCGCTCGCGCGCCTTGCGCAGCTCGAACACGGTACGCCGGGTCACCACCTCGCGGCGGTGCAGGATGAAGGCCTCGAGCATGTCCTTGAGGTTGAGCACCTTCGGCTGGCCATCGATCAGGGCCACCACGTTGATGCCGAACACGCTCTGCATCTGGGTCTGGGCGTAGAGGTTGTTGAGGATCACCTCCGGCACCTCGCCACGACGCAGCTCGATGACGATGCGCATGCCGTCCTTGTCCGACTCGTCGCGCAGCTCGGTGATGCCCTCGAGCTTCTTCTCCTTGACCAGCTCGGCGATCTTCTCGATCAGCCGCGCCTTGTTCAGCTGGTAGGGCAGCTCGGTGACGACGATCTGCTGGCGACCGCCGACCTTGTCGATGTCCTCGACCTCGGCGCGCGCACGGATATAGATGCGCCCGCGACCGGTGCGATAGGCCTCGATGATGCCGGCACGGCCATTGATGATCGCCGCGGTCGGAAAATCCGGACCGGGGATGTACTGCATCAGCTCGTCGACCGTCAGCTCGCTGTTGTCGATCAGCGCCAGGCAGCCATCGATGACCTCGCCCAGGTTGTGCGGCGGGATGTTGGTCGCCATGCCCACGGCGATACCGCTGGAGCCGTTGACCAGCAGGTTGGGAATCTTGGTCGGCATGACCGCGGGAATCTGCTCGGTGCCGTCGTAGTTCGGCACCCAGTCCACGGTTTCCTTGTGCAGGTCGGCCAGCAGCTCGTGGGCCAGCTTGGTCATGCGCACTTCGGTGTAACGCATGGCCGCGGCGTTGTCGCCATCCACCGAACCGAAGTTGCCCTGGCCGTCGACCAGCAGGTAACGCAGGGAGAACGGCTGGGCCATACGCACGATGGTGTCGTACACCGCGGTGTCGCCGTGCGGGTGGTACTTACCGATCACGTCACCGACCACACGGGCGGACTTCTTGTATGGCTTGTTCCAGTCGTTACCCAGCTCACTCATTGCAAAGAGCACGCGACGGTGCACGGGCTTCAAGCCATCGCGCGCATCCGGCAGGGCCCGCCCGACGATCACGCTCATCGCGTAGTCGAGGTAGGACTGCTGCAGTTCGTCTTCGATATTGACCGGGAGGATTTCTTTGGCCAGTTCGCCCATGAGTAGCCTGGTTCCTTTTTCTGGTGAAACTTCGCGCCACTCATCCTGAACGAGGCGAAGCTTGCCGTCGCGACCCTAGGCCGGCGACGACTCACGACAAATCAATGAGTTATGCCATGTATCTGCGCAGTTAAGACGCCCGCGATGGGCGCCCCTGAAAACCGCCGGAGTTTACCACAGTCGCCGCCGCCCACCTATCCCCAGAGACCAGCCAGGTACGGCCGCGCAAGCGCCTGCCAAGCCGCGCTCAGTGCAGGCGCTTGCGACACATCAACTGAGCCATCTTCGCCGCATCCGGGCGCTCCACCACGCCCTTCTCGGTGACGATGAAGTCGATCAGGTCGGCCGGGGTCACATCGAACACTGGGTTGACCGCATCCACCCCAGACGCCACGCGCATGCCACCCACCTCCAGCAACTCGAGCCCGTCACGCTCCTCGATGGGGATGTCGTCGCCGCTCTCCAGGGCCATGTCGATGGTCGAACTAGGCGCCACCACCATGAAGCGCACGCCGTGGTGCATGGCATTGACCGCCAGCTGATAGGTGCCGATCTTGTTCGCCACATCGCCATTGGCGGTGATGCGATCGGCACCGACTATGACCCAGGTGATGCCCTTGGTTTTCATCAGGTGGGCGGCCGCCGAATCGGCATTCAGGCTCACCGGAATCCCCTCATTGGCCAACTCCCAGGCGGTCAGCCGCGAACCCTGCAGCCAGGGCCGGGTTTCATCGGCAAACACGTGCTCGACCAGGCCATCCAGAAAGGCCGCGCGAATCACCCCCAGCGCGGTGCCGAAGCCGCCGGTGGCCAGGGCCCCGGTGTTGCAGTGGGTGAGCAGCGCCTGCTGATTGCCCTGATGTTTGCGGATCAGCTCGACGCCGAGCTGCGCCATGGTCAGGTTGGCTTCGCGATCGCTCTGATGAATGCCGCAGGCCTCCGCCTCCAGCGCCAGCAGCGGGTCCTCGCCGTCCTTCAGACGCTGCAGGCGCTCGCGCATGCGATTGAGCGCCCAGAACAGATTGACCGCGGTCGGCCGCGAATCGGCGAGCACCTGGAAGTCCTCCTCCAGCGCCGCCCGCCAGTCGCCGCCGGCGCTCAGGCGCGCACGGGCGCCCAGCACCACACCATAGGCTGCGCTGATGCCGATCGCCGGCGCCCCACGCACCACCATCGCCCGAATGGCCTCGGCCACGGCGGCGGCCGATTCGTAGACGTGCCAGACCTCCTCGAAGGGCAGCACACGCTGATCGAGCAGATGCAGGACACCATCGCGCCACTCGATGGCCTTGACCTTTTCGGCCGCTAGCAATTGCTCGCGCATGACCCACCTCGCAGTCCCAAAGAAAAAGCCGGCCATTATACGCACATGGCAGGCTGACCCAAGCCTGCACAGGCATCACCGGCCACAGGCCACGCCTATCCTGCGCACCCCGCGTCGAACTGCGCCGAACGCAGGCCGCCGCCCCGCAGCATGGCTTTCGACTTCAAGCCCGCTCCATTCCACTATAAACTCGACGCCTTTAAGTCCGCCGGAAGTCCGACCATGTCTGCAGCCCCCCTCGACCTTCTCCTGCTTCCCACCTGGCTGGTCCCGGTGGAGCCAGCCGGCGTGGTGCTGCAGGAGCACGGCCTGGGCATCCGCGATGGCCGCATTGCCCTCATTGCACCGCGCGAAGAAGCACTCAGGCACCCGGCCCTGGAAGTACTCGAACTGCCTGGCCGACTGCTGACTCCGGGCCTGGTCAACGCCCACGGCCATGCCGCCATGACCCTGTTCCGCGGCCTCGCCGACGACCTGCCGCTGATGACCTGGCTGCAGGAGCACATCTGGCCGGCCGAGGCCAAGTGGGTCGACGAGGACTTCGTCCGCGACGGCACCGAGCTGGCCATCGCCGAACAACTGAAAGGCGGCATCACCTGCTTCTCCGACATGTACTTCTTCCCCGAGGCGGCGAGCGAGGTGGCGCACAACAGCGGCATCCGCGCCCAGATCACCATCCCGGTGCTAGACTTCCCGATCCCCGGCGCCCGCGACGCCAGCGAAGCGCTGCGCAAGGGCCTGGAGCTGTTCGACGACCTCAAGCACCACCCGCGCCTGAAAATCGCCTTCGGCCCCCACGCCCCCTACACGGTGAGCGACGACAAGCTGGAAAACATCCGCATGCTCGCCGAGGAGCTCGACGCCGGCATTCATATGCACGTGCAGGAGACTGCCTTCGAGGTCCAGCAGAGCCTCGAGCATCGCGGCGAGCGCCCCCTGGCGCGCCTGTCCCGCCTCGGCCTGCTCGGCCCCCGCTTCCAGGCCGTGCACATGACCCAGGTCGACGACGACGACTTGGCCCTGCTGGTCGCCAGTAACAGCAGCGTGATCCACTGTCCGGAATCCAACCTCAAGCTGGCCAGCGGCTTCTGCCCGGTGGAACGGCTCTGGCAGGCGGGCGTCAACGTGGCCGTCGGCACCGATGGCGCGGCCAGCAACAACGACCTGGACCTGCTCGGCGAAACCCGCACCGCCGCCCTGCTGGCCAAGGCCGTGGCCGGCTCCGCCACCGCCCTGGACGCCCACCGCGCCCTGCGCATGGCCACCCTCAACGGCGCCCGGGCACTGGGCCTGGATGAGCAGACCGGCTCCCTCGAGCTGGGCAAGGCCGCCGACCTGGTGGCCTTCGACCTCACCGGCCTGGCCCAGCAGCCGGTCTACGACCCGATATCGCAACTGATCTACGCCACCAGCCGCGCCTGCGTCGAGCATGTCTGGGTCGCCGGCAAGCGACTGCTCGACGGCGGCCGACTGACCCGCCTGGACGAACAGCGGATAGTCGCCAATGCGCGCAGCTGGGGCGCCAGGATCGCCGGTCAGGCCTAGCCCCGCTGGCGATCCGACCAAGCAGAGAGGGTCGCACTGCGACAAACTGACATACATTGGCCCGCCCGCAAGCGCCCAACGCGCACCGCGGAACTGGCACCATAAACACTCGAGCCCCGAGCCTCCGGCTTGGCGTTTTATTCAGGGATGCCCATGAGCAACGTCGATCACGCCGAAATCGCCAAATTCGAAGCCCTCGCCCACCGCTGGTGGGATCGCGAGAGCGAATTCAAACCGCTGCACGACATCAACCCCCTGCGGGTCAACTGGATCGACGAGCGCGTCGGCCTGGCCGGCAAGAAGGTCCTCGACGTCGGCTGTGGCGGCGGCATCCTCAGCGAGGCCATGGCCCAGCGCGGCGCCACCGTGACCGGCATCGACATGGGAGAGGCACCGCTGGCGGTGGCCCAGCTGCATCAACTGGAGTCCGGCGTGTCGGTGGAGTACCGGCAGATCACCGCCGAGGCCCTGGCGGCGGAGCGGCCCGAGCAGTACGACGTGGTCACCTGCCTGGAAATGCTCGAGCACGTGCCGGACCCGGCCTCGGTGATTCGCGCCTGCCACGCCATGGTCAAGCCCGGCGGCCAGGTGTTCTTCTCCACCATCAATCGCAACCCGAAGGCCTACCTGTTCGCCGTGATCGGCGCCGAGTACCTGCTGCGCCTGCTGCCGCGCGGCACCCACGACTTCAAGAAGTTCATCCGCCCATCCGAGCTGGGCGCCTGGTCCCGCGCCGCCGGCCTGCAGGTCAAGGACATCATCGGCCTGACCTACAACCCGCTGACCAAGCACTACAAGCTGGCGCCGGACGTCGACGTCAACTACATGATCCAGACCCTGAAGGAGGCCTGATGCGCCTACGCGCGGTTCTTTTCGACATGGACGGCACCCTGCTCGACAGCGCGCCGGACTTTATCGCCATCTGCCAGGCGATGCGCGCCGAGCGAGGCCTTGGCCCCATAGACGACAAACTGATTCGCGACCAGGTCTCCGGCGGCGCCCGTGCCATGGTCGCCACCAGCTTCGCCATGGACCCGCAGGATGCGCGGTTCGAAGCCTTGCGCCTGGAGTTTCTCGAACGCTATCAGCGCCACTGCGCCGTGCTGACCCGGCCGTTCGACGGCATCGAGCAACTGCTCGCCGATATCGAGCAGGCCAAGCTGATCTGGGGCGTGGTGACCAACAAGCCGCTGCGCTACGCCGAGCCGATCATGCAGCAGCTGGGCCTGGCCGAGCGCTCGGCCATTCTGATCTGCCCCGATCACGTGACCAACAGCAAGCCGGACCCCGAACCCATGACCCTGGCCTGCAAGCAACTGGGCCTGGACCCGGCCAGCGTACTGTTCGTCGGCGATGACCTGCGCGACATCGAGTCCGGCCGCGCCGCCGGCACCCGCACGGCCGCCGTGACCTACGGCTACATCCACCCCGAGGACAACCCGAGAAACTGGGGCGCCGACGTGGTGGTCGACCACCCGATGGAATTGCGCGCCGTGCTCGACCGCGCGCTGTGCTCCTGCTGAGCCACAGCCCGCACCGCTTCGCCAGCCTCGTCTGCGGCTGGCACTAAACTCAGTTCACACCTTGAATCAATGAGGCGCTCGCCATGTTCGACTATTCCGCCCGTCCCGACCTGCTCAAGGATCGCGTGATTCTGGTCACAGGTGCCGGTCGCGGGATCGGTGCCGCCGCCGCCCAGACCTTCGCCGCCCACGGCGCCACCGTGCTGCTGCTGGGCAAGACCGAGGACCACCTGAGCAAGGTCTACGACGCCATCGAGGAGGCCGGCCACCCGCAGCCGGCGGTGATTCCCTTCAACCTGGAGACCGCCCTGCCCCACCAGTACGACGAGCTGGCGGCGATGATCGAGCGCGAGTTCGGCCGGCTCGACGGCCTGCTGCACAATGCCTCGATCATCGGCCCGCGCACGCCACTGGAGCAGCTGTCCGGCGACAACTTCATGCGCGTGATGCAGGTCAACGTGAATGCCATGTTCATGCTCACCAGCACCCTGCTGCCGCTGCTCAAGCTTTCCCCGGATGCCTCGGTGGTCTTCACCTCCAGCAGCGTCGGCCGCAAGGGCCGCGCCTACTGGGGTGCCTACGCGGTGTCCAAGTTCGCCACCGAAGGCCTGATGCAGGTGCTGGCCGATGAACTCGACGGCATCGCCAGCGTTCGCGCCAACAGCGTCAATCCGGGTGCCACCCGCACCGACATGCGCGCCCAGGCCTATCCGGGGGAGAACCCTGCCAACAACCCGACCCCCGAAGCCATCATGCCGGTCTATCTGTACCTGATGGGACCCGACAGTAACGGCGTGAACGGCCAGGCTTTCGACGCCCAGTGAGCAAAGCCGCCATCCAGGATGGCGGCAAAATATTGGCGCATCGTTGCCGGGCGGCAGCGATTTGCCGCCCGGCAACGACGGCAATCTGCCAGTAATGGCCCTAGGCCTTTACGCAACCCCTCTCAGCGCCTGACTCTTCGCCATTTTTCCAGTTCACCGAGGCTTTTGGCACGGTATTCGCTCTACCCCCTCTGTCAACGCATAAAAAGCGACAGAGGTTGAGCGTCTATGGGTCCCCCAAGCCAGACCAACACCATTGATTTCGACGCAGCAAAGCTGCAGCGTCTAGGCTTCGCCGGCCAGCGCCCGCGCCCTGCGCGCCAGGTCAGCCTGTCCCAGTTGCGCCAGCAGCTGGCCCTGCAGCTGCAGACCAGCCTGGACGCCGAGCGCGTGCTGTCGTTGTTCTTTGCTGCAGCCCAGCAACTGGTGCCGCTGGATGCCCTGAGCTACCAGCAGCCGATCAGCGACCTGCGCCTGGAGTGGGGTGAGCGCGCCAGCCATTCGGCCGCCTATCGCCTCAGCCATGAGGGCGAATACCTCGGTGAACTGGTGTTCCGCCGCCGCAGCCGCTTCAGCGACGAAGAGCTTGGCCAGCTGGAATCGCTGCTGGCCAGTCTGCTGTTTCCGCTGCGCAATGCCTTGCTCTACCGGGCAGCCATACAGAATGCCCTGCGCGACCCCCTGACCGACACCGGCAACCGCATCGCCATGGACCAGGTGCTCAAGCGCGAAGTGGACCTGGCCCGGCGCAACCTGCTACCGCTGTCCCTGCTGATGCTCGACCTCGACCACTTCAAGGAGGTCAACGACAAGCACGGCCACTGCGTCGGCGACGAAGTGCTCAAGGCCGTGGCCGCCACCCTGAAGAGTCAGCTGCGCAACGTCGACATGGTGTTCCGCTACGGCGGCGAAGAGTTCCTCGTGGTGCTGTCCGGCACCTGTCGCGAAGCCGCGGGCATGATCGGCGAACGCCTGCGCCATGCCGTACTCGAGTTGCAGTGCCTGGCCCAGGGCCGCCCAATCGACCTGTCGATCAGCCTCGGCTGCGCCACCCTGCTGCCGGGCGAAACGGCGGACAGCCTGCTGCGCCGAGTCGACAGCGCGCTGTATGTGGCCAAACGTGAGGGCCGCAACCGCCTGACCATGGCCGGCTGAGCCGACCTGAACGAAAAAGGGGCTCAGTGAGCCCCTTTTTCATTTGCAGCAGCGCCTGCGTCGCGCTTACTGCGGCTTGCGGCCGCCGCGACCGAAGCCCGGGCGCTGGCCCTCGCCGCTCGGCTGGCCGCGCCGCTTGGCCGGTGCACCCGCCGGCTTGCGGCCGGGCCGGTCGACCAGCTCGACACCCGGACGGGGCTTGCTCGGGCGCTTCTTATTGACGTCCTGCGGGCGCTCGGCGACCGGCGTACCGCGACCGTCTCCAGCGCGCTGGGCGTCGCCCCGGGCGCCACGCCCGGAACGACCCTGCTCCGCTTCGGCCGGGCCGCCATGGGCCGGACGCAGGGTGCGCGGCTGGCGCTCGCCGCGACCGACCGGCTTGGCCGATTTGCGCTGCAGGCGGTCGAGCTTGTCGCGCACCTTCTCCTTCATCTGCGGCAGGGCCTGGGGCTTGAGGCCGACTTCCTCGCTGAGGATATCCACCTCGCGCTGGCTCATTTCCCGCCAGCGGCCCATGGTCAGGTCGGAGGTGAGGAACACCGGACCGAAGCGCACGCGCTTGAGACGGCTGACCACCAGCCCCTGGGACTCCCACAGGCGGCGCACCTCGCGGTTGCGCCCTTCCATCACCACGCAGTGGTACCAGTGGTTGAAGCCTTCGCCGCCGGGCGCTTCCTTGATGTCGGTGAACTTGGCCGGACCATCTTCGAGCATCACCCCGGCCTTCAGGCGCTCGATCATCTCCTCGTCGACTTCGCCACGCACGCGTACGGCGTACTCGCGGTCCATCTGGTAGGAAGGGTGCATCAGGCGGTTGGCCAGCTCACCGTCGGTGGTGAACATCAGCAGCCCGGTGGTGTTGATGTCGAGGCGGCCGATATTGATCCAGCGCCCCTCCTTCGGCCGCGGCAGGCGGTCGAATACCGTCGGCCGCCCCTCGGGGTCGTCACGGGTGCAGATTTCGCCGTCCGGCTTGTTGTAGATCAGCACGCGGCGCACGCTTTCCGCCGCTTCTTCACGCTTGATCAGCCGGCCATCGATGGCAATGGCATCGTGCAGATCGACCCGCGCGCCGAGGCTGGCGGTGGCACCATTGACCTTGACCCGACCCTGGCCGATCCAGGCCTCGATTTCCCGGCGCGAAGCCAGGCCCATGCGCGCCAGAACCTTCTGCAGCTTCTCGCCAGCGGGGCTATGTTGTTCGGATTCACTCATCTGGGCACCTCCCGGTGTTTCTCTAGTGATGGACGACGGCATGTCGTCGAAAGGGCGCGCATCATACGCCGATCGCCGGCCGCGCGCACGGATTCAGGCTAGTCGCTCGACCGCAGCTCGTCAGGTTTTGCGCGGTGCGCCCATACGGCGCCGGCAGCCCACTCAGTCACGCGCGGCATCGGCCTCGTCCGCCTGCTCGGCGGCCAGCGCATCCAGCGGCTCCGGGTCGGGCTCGCTCAGGTCATCGAAGTCGGTCTTCAAGCCCTGCTCCATCGAGTCCAGCTCGGCCAGCAGACTGCTGAAGCTGGTTTCCTCGCGGGGTTCGGCGGCAGGCGTGTCGCCCGCCAGATCGGCGCGCGCCTGCAGTTCGGCCGGCACCGCCGGGTCCTCATCGAAGGCCAGCAGCGGCTCGGGCTCCAACTCGCGCAGGGCCGCCAGCGGCGGCAGCTCATCGAGGCTCTTGAGGTTGAAGTGATCGAGAAACGCCTTGGTGGTGGCGAACATCGCCGGGCGTCCCGGTACGTCGCGGTGCCCCACCACCCGAATCCACTCGCGCTCCAGCAGGGTCTTGACGATCTGGCTGTTGACCGCCACCCCGCGCACATCCTCGATCTCGCCGCGGGTGATCGGTTGACGGTAGGCGATCAGCGCCAGGGTCTCCAGCATCGCCCGGGAATAGCGCTGCGGGCGCTCCTCCCAGAGACGGCCGACCCAGGGAGCGAAACGCTCGCGCACCTGCAGGCGATAGCCGGAGGCCACCTCCTTGAGCTCGAAGGCGCGCCCTTCGCAGGACAGCCGCAGCAGCTCCAGGGCTTCCTTGAACACCGCCGAGGGCGGCCGCTCGCGCTCCTCGAACAGCTCGAACAGGCGCTCCAGCGACTGCGGCTTGCCCGAGGCCAGGAGGAAGGCTTCCAGCAGGCTGGCCAGTTCGCGGGGGTCGGAAAGGTTCATGGTCATTCAGCTCGTGCACGCAGGTGGATAGGCCCGAAGGCCTCATTCTGCACCAACTCGACCAGGGATTCCTTGATCAGTTCGAGCACGGCCATGAAGGTCACCACCACCCCCAGGCGCCCTTCCTCCGGCGCGAACAACTCGACGAACGGCACGAAGGCGCCGCCCTTCAGGCGTTCCAGCACCTCGCTCATGCGCTCGCGGGTCGACAGCGCCTCGCGAGTCACCTGGTGACTCTCGAACATGTCGGCCCGGCGCATCACCTCAGCCATCGACAGCAACAACTCCTCCAGGCTGACCTCCGGCAGCAGCTTGCGCGCCCGCGCCTGCGGCGCGTCCAGGCGCGGCACCGTATGATCGCGACCAACCCGTGGCAGCATGTCCAGGCCCTCGGCGGCGGCCTTGTAGCGCTCGTACTCCTGCAGGCGACGAATCAGTTCGGCGCGCGGGTCCTCCTCGTCCTCCTCGGCCTCGCTGGAGCGCGGCAACAACATGCGCGACTTGATCTCGGCGAGCATGGCCGCCATCACCAGGTACTCGGCGGCCAGCTCCAGGCGCACCGACTGCATCAGCTCGACATAGCCCATGTACTGGCGGGTGATCTCCGCCACGGGGATGTCCAGCACGTCGATGTTCTGCTTGCGGATCAGGTAGAGCAGCAGGTCCAGGGGTCCCTCGAAAGCCTCGAGAAAGACCTCCAGCGCGTCCGGCGGGATATACAGGTCCAGCGGCAGCTCGGTAACGGCCTGACCGTAAACCAGGGCGAACGGCAGCTCCTGCTGGGCGCCGGCCTGGCTGTCGGTGGTGTTGTCGGGCGGCGCAGGGGACATGCTGTGTCTCGCCTCAGCGGTAGTTCAGACCCAAGGCCAGACGCACCTCGGACAGGGTCTCGCGCGCTTCGTTGCGCGCCCGCTCGGCGCCTTCGGCGAGGATCCGGCGGACCAGATCGGGGTCGTTCTGGTAATCGACCGCGCGCGCCTGCAGCGGCTTCAGCTCTTCCTGCACGGCCTCGATCAGCGGTGCCTTGCACTCCAGACAGCCGATCCCCGCACTCTTGCAGCCCTGCTGCACCCACTCGCAGGTCTGTTCGCTGGAATACACCTGATGCAGCGGCCACACCGGGCAGTGGGCCGGATTACCGGGGTCGCTACGGTGCACCCGGGCCGGGTCGGTGGGCATGCGGCGGATCTTTTCCTCGACCTCTACGGCGCTGTCGCGCAGGAAAATCGCGTTGCCATTGCTGTTGGACATCTTGCCGCCATCCAGCCCGGGCAGCTTCGGCGCCTCGCTGAGCAAGGCCTGGGGCTCGGGCAGCAACACCTTGCCGCCGCCCTCGAGGTAGCCGAACAGGCGCTCCTTGTCGCCCAGGGTGATGTTCTGCTGCTCCTTGAGCAGCGCCCGGGCGGTCTCCAGGGCATCGACATCGCCCTGCTGCTGAAAGGCCTTGCGCAGGTTGTTGTAGAGGGTCGCGGTCTTCTTGCCGAGCTTGCCGATGGCGGCCTCGGCCTTGTCCTCGAAGCCCGGTTCACGGCCGTACAGATGATTGAAGCGACGCGCCACATCGCGGGCGAACTCGATGTGCGGCAGCTGATCGGACCCCACCGGCACCACGCCGGCGCGATACAGCAGGATGTCCGCCGCCTGCAGCAGCGGATAGCCGAGAAAACCGTAGGTGCCCAGGTCCTTGCCGTGCGGAAGCTCCTGCTGCTCCTTGTACGATGGCACCCGCTCCAGCCAGCTGAGCGGCGCGATCATCGACAGCAGCAGATGCAATTCGGCGTGTTCCGGCACCTGGGACTGGATGAACAGGGTCGCCGAACTGGGGCTCACGCCTGCAGCCAGCCAGTCCACTGCCATGTCCATGACATGCTGGGAAAGCTGGCCGACCTGTTCGTAGTCGGTGGCCAGGGCATGCCAGTCGACGATGCAGAAGTAGCACTCGTAGGCATGCTGCAACTTGACCCAATTCTTCAACACACCGTGGTAGTGACCAAGATGCAGACGGCCGCTGGGGCGCATGCCAGAGAGCACGCGACGCTCAGAATCAACAAGGCTCAAACCGGGTTACCTAAACAGTCGAACAAGGGCGCGAAGTATAGCGGGGCTGGCGGCCACAACGAAACAAAGGAAGCGGGAACCGGCTAGCCGGCAAGCCAGTCGAAATACTGATGCCGGCGGCCGCCAGAGACAGCGACGAGCCCAACGGCAGCGGCCCGCAGCGCAGCAGCCCGCACGCCGCGGTCGCCTTCCCGCTCTGGGAGCAGAACATGAAGAATATCGCCAAGATCCTCGGTCTCGCCCTGCTGACCGCCTGCCTGGCCGGCGCCCTCGCCGCACCAGGCTATGCCGGCATGATCGGCACCCCGGAAGTCCTCGCCGAACAGGCCAGCCAGCACGACCGCGACAAGCTTCAGCAGTTTCTCAATCGCACCGACGTACAGGAAAGACTGCAGGCCATGGAGGTCCCCGCGATCGAGGCGCGCAGCCGCGTCGATGCCTTGACCCCGGCCGAAGCGGCCAGCCTCGCCCAGCGGATCGACGCCCTGCCGGCCGCCGGGGCACTCAGCGGGAGCGACGTGATCATCATCCTGCTGGTCGCCCTGCTGGTGGTGCTGATTCTCTGAGCACGGGCGGCACGTGGCCCGACACAGCCGCGCCAGGCGTCAGTCTGCGGCGAAGGGTCGCGGATCGCCGCAGCCGACTCGTATCACCTGCGCCTCGTCCTCGACCAGGCTGACCACGGTCGAGGCTTCCAGCCCACCGACACCGCCGTCGATGATCAGATCGACCTGGTGCTCGAGGACCTGGCGCATGTGGTGCGGCTCGCTCATCGGCAGCGTTTCCCCGGGCAGGATCAGGCTGATGCTCATCAGCGGCTCGCCGAACTCCTCGAGCAGTGCCAGGGCGATCGGATGGCCCGGCACGCGCAGGCCGATGGTGCGTCGCTTGGGATGCAGCAACATGCGCGGCACTTCGCGGGTGGCGTTGAGGATGAAGGTGTAAGGACCCGGCGTGTGGTTCTTCAGCAGGCGAAAGGCGCCGGTATCGACCTTGGCGAACAGGCTCAGCTGCGACAGATCGCGGCAGATCAGGGTGAAGTTATGCTTGTCGTCCAGCTGGCGCAGGCGGCGAATGCGCTCCAGGGCATTCTTGTCGCCGACTCGGCAACCCACCGCATAGCAGGAGTCGGTCGGATAGACCACCACTCCGCCGGACCTGATGATCTCCACCGCCTGCTTGATCAGGCGCAGCTGCGGATTTTCCGGGTGGACCTGGAAAAATTGACTCACGCTGACTCCCTGTTCAGTTTGCAGCAGACTGCTGGCCATGTTGAAAACGTGCCCAAAGGGGCGAGAGGTCTTCGGGAACCGGACGGTACATCCCCAACTCGGACCAGTCGCCAGGTGCATGAAAGTCGCTGCCGGCACTGGCCAGCAGACCGAATTCGCGGGCCAGTATCGCCAGACAGCCAACCTGCTCGGCCGGCTGCATGCCGTTGACCACCTCCAAGGCATGACCACCGGCCTGGACGAAATCGGCGATCAACTTGCGCCGCTTACTACGAGTAAAGTCGTAGTGCCACGGGTGTGCCAGGCTGATCCAGGCTCCGGCCTGACGCAAGGTATCGACCGCCTGTTCCAGGGTCGGCCAGTGCTGCTTGACGTCGCCGAGCTTGCCCGAGCCCAGCCACTTGCGAAACGCCTCGGCGCGATCCTTGACGTGTCCGGCACGCACCAGAAAGTCGGCGAAGTGCGGTCGCGCCGGCGCATTGCCACTGTCGCCCAACTCCTGCTGCACCGCGCGCGCACCGGCCAGCGCCCCAGGCATGCCCTTGGCTTCCAGGCGCCTGCCGATTTCCTCGGCGCGCAGCCAGCGACCGTCGTGCAACTCGGCAATCGCCTGCCGCAGCGCCGGCGCATCACAGGCGAAGGCATACCCCAGTACATGGATGGTCGCCCCACCCCAGGTGCACGACAGCTCGATGCCATTGACCAGCTGCACGCCCAGCGCCGCAGCCATTGCCCAGGCCTCGTCCAGGCCTTCCAGGGTGTCGTGGTCGGTCAGGGCAAGCAGCCGGACCCCGCGCTCATGTGCCCGCGTCACGACCACGGCGGGCGCCAACGCACCGTCTGAAGCCGTGCTGTGACAATGTAAATCGACTTCCATAGGGGCATATTCCAAATATTTATGTTTGTTATTATGCCGGTCCCTGCGCAATCCTGCTGGCGCAACACGACACTTGCGCGATTTCGCCGGCGCTACTGCCACTCCCACAGGCTGGGGCGCCGGCCGCCCTACAAGGATCTGAGATGCTCTACGCCATAATCGCCACCGATGTGGAAAACTCCCTGGAAAACCGCCTGGCCGCCCGCCCCGCGCACCTGGCCCGACTCGAGCAGCTGAAGACCGAGGGCCGCCTGGTACTGGCCGGCCCCAACCCGGCAGTGGATAGCAACGACCCGGGCCCCGCAGGCTTCACCGGCAGTCTGATCGTCGCCGAGTTCGAGTCGCTCAATGCCGCGCAGAGCTGGGCCGACGCCGACCCTTACCGCGCCGCCGGGGTGTACGCCTCGGTGCTGGTCAAGCCGTTCAAGCTGGTCTTGCCTTAACCCGGCCGTGGGCCTTGCTGCACACTCGATCTCTCTCAGGAAATAGGAGTTCCGATGCGTTCAGGTCTGTTGTCGTTGCTGTTTGCCATAGGGCTGCTGCCGTTTCACCTGCACGCCGAAGAGAGCCCAGGGCAGCCCCTGGCGCAGGCGCAAATCGAGGCACTGGAACAGCGCCTGAAAATCAGCGAGGAGCAACGCGAGGCGCTCAGCGCCGAGCTGCTGGCAAACAACAGCGAGCGGGAGTCGGCGCAAGTGCGACGCCTGCGCCAGGAGAACCAGCGCCTCAAGCTGCAACTGAAGAAGGCCCAGGCCGACTCGCCGGTGCGCCTGCTCAGCGAACAGCAGACCTGGTTCGCCGCGGGGGCCGGGGCGGGGCTGCTGGGCGTGCTCATCGGCGCGCTGCTCCGGGGTAACCGCCGCACCCGTCGCGAATGGATCAATTGACACGCGCATGAACGACCTGCTGCTGATCGATGACGATGTCGAACTGTGCGAGCTGCTGATCGCCTGGCTTGCCCAGGAAGGCTTTCAGGTCCGCGCCTGCCATGACGGCGGCGGCGCCCGCCAGGCCCTGTCCAGCCACTGCCCCGATGCGGTGATACTCGATGTGATGCTGCCCGACGGCAGCGGCCTGGAACTGCTCAAGCGACTGCGTGGCGAGCACCCGGAGCTGCCGGTGTTGATGCTTTCGGCCCGCGGCGAACCGCTGGATCGGATTCTCGGCCTGGAGCTTGGCGCCGACGACTACCTGGCCAAACCCTGCGACCCCCGTGAGCTCACCGCCCGCCTGCGCGCCGTCCTGCGCCGCAGCACACCGCCGGCGACGCCCAGCCAGCTGGAACTGGGCGACCTGCGTTTCAGCCAGGTCCGCGGGGTGGCCAGCATCGGCGAGCACGATGTACCGCTGACCCTCTCCGAAGGTCGCCTGCTCGAGGCGCTGCTGCGCCAGCCGGGCGAGCCGGTGGGCAAGCAGGAACTGGCGCAACTGGCCCTGGGCCGCAAGCTGACCCTCTACGACCGCAGCCTGGACATGCACGTCAGCAACCTGCGCAAGAAGCTCGGCCCGCATCCCGACGGCCGCCCGCGCATCCTGGCCCTGCGCGGCCGCGGCTACTACTACAACGCCTGAAGCGGGCGTCGGCGAACGCATTCTTTACCCAGGCTTTACCCTTGCCTGACCGCCCTTGACCCTGCGCGCCCTAGACTGGGCTCATCCGGTATCTGGCCGGTTTCGAGACAAGGAGAATCATCATGCGCAAGACCCTCACTGCCCTATTACTCGCCCTGACGTTGCCGACTCTGGCCATGGCCATGCCCGAAGGCGGCCCGCGCCATGGCGGTGAACACGGCATGCGACTGTTCAAGGAGCTGGACCTGAGCAAGACGCAACAGCACGAGATGCGCAAACTGATGGGCGAGCAGATGCACAATCATCGCGCCATCACCCAACGCTACCTCGACAAGCTGCCGGCCGCCGAGCGCAAGGCCATGCAGAACGAGTTGCAGGCCGCGAAAGATGAGCAACACAAGGCCATGCGCGCTCTGCTGAATCCCGAACAGCGCAAGGCCTTCGACGCGCACCTGGAGAAGATGGAAGAGCGACGGGCCGAGCGCAAAGCGTTCATGGCCTGGAAGGCCGAGCAAGACAAGAAGGCCGAGTAAACCACCAGCGGCCCCATCCGGGGCCGCCACCGTGCAAGGAGTCACCGTGCGTTCATTGTTCTGGCGCATCTTCGCCAGTTTCTGGCTGGCCACCGCCCTGGTGGCCGGGCTGTCCATGCTGCTCGGCCGGGCGCTGAATCAGGACGCCTGGATTCTCAGCCAACACCCCGCGGTGAGCGGCCTCGCCGAGGCCTGGACGGAGCGCTACGAGCGGCAGGGAGAAAGCGCCGCCCAGGCACTTCTGGAGCAACGCCGCAAAGCCTTTCGTGTCCATGTGCAGGTGCTGGATGACCACGGCCAGCCCCTGACCAGAGGCACCTTCCCACGGCGCGCCGCCGCCATGGAGGCGCACCAGGCAAATGACAGGCGCCTGCCCTGGCGCCGCCTGAGCACCGAATACACCAGCCCGCGCAGCGGCGAAACCTACCTGTTCGTCTACCGTATTCCGCATCCGGAATTGTTTGCCTGGCACCGCGGCAGCCTGCTCCTGCCGCTCAGCGCGCTGGGCATTGCCCTGGTGATCCTGACCCTGTTCAGCCTGCTGTTGACCCTGTCGATCACCCGCCCGCTGGATCGCCTGCGCGGCGCGGTGCATGACCTCGGACAGACCGCCTACCAACAGAACAGCCTGGCGCGCCTGGCCGGGCGCCGCGACGAGCTGGGCGTGCTGGCCCGCGACTTCAATCGCATGGGCGCGCGCCTGCAGGGGTTGATCAACAGCCAGCGCCAACTGCTGCGCGATGTTTCCCACGAGCTGCGCTCGCCCCTGGCCCGCCTGCGCGTCGCCCTGGCCCTGGCCGAACGGGCACCCGCCGAGGAGCGGCAGCGCCTCTGGCCGCGCCTGAGCCAGGAGTGCGATCGCCTGGAGGCGCTGATCGCCGAGATACTCGCCCTGGCCCGCCTCGACGCCGACCCTGGAAGCGCCCAAGCCATCGACCTGAATGCCTTGCTGCACGAACTGCAGGAGGACGCGCGGCTCAGCGCGCCGCAGCAGGAAATCGTCGTCCGCCTGGCCAACGGCGCCGAGCTGCAAGGCTGGCCGGACATGCTCAGACGCGCGCTGGACAATCTGCTGCGCAACGCCATGCGCTTCAATCCGGTCGGCCAACCAATCGAACTGAGCGTGACGCATCGGGGGCAAGAGCTGTACATCAGCGTGCGCGACCACGGCCCCGGGGTCGCCGCCGAGCATCTACCGAAACTGGGCGAACCCTTCTTCCGCGCTCCCGGCCAAGCCGAGGCGGGGCATGGCCTGGGCCTGGCCATCGCCCGGCGGGCCGCCGAGCGTCACGGAGGGCGACTAGTGCTGGAGAATCGCCCCGGGGGCGGCTTCAGCGCCAGCCTGTGCCTGCCGCAGCACGGCCAGAGCAAACCCTGAGGCGCGCCACAGCCGCCAGCGTGAGCTTGGCGGCCATAGCGGTCAAGCCGGCCAGCTGCTGACGAAGTCCGCCACCTGCACCGGTGCCGGCGTGCGCAACTCGCGCTCCGGTGTCCCCACATAGATGAAGGCGACGATCTGCTCATCGGCAGCGAGCCCCAGACCTGCGGCGACCCTGGCGTTGTAGGCCATCTCGCCGGTGCGCCAGACCGCGCCGATGCCCTGGGCGTGGGCGGCGAGCAGAATGGCGTGGGCCGCGCAGCCAGCCGCGATCACCTGCTCCTGCCGCGGCACCTTGGGATGCTCCTGCAGCCGCGCAACCACCACCACCAGCAGGGGCGCACGCAGCGGCATGGCGCGCGCCTTGGCCAGCGCTTCCTCGGCGACCTCGGCAGAGCCCGCCAATAACGCCTCGGCGAAGACCTCACCCAACTGCTCGCGCGCCTCTCCCTCGACGGTCAGAAAGCGCCAGGGGCGCAGCTGGGCATGGTCGGGCGCGCGCAGCGCAGCGCGAAACAACGATTCACGCTGCGCCGCATCCGGCGCGGGCGCACGCAAACGCGGCGCAGAAACACGGTTGAGCAGAGCATCGAGCGCATCCATCGGCCACCTCCAGAAAAACGAAGCGGCAATTCTAGAGGCTCAGGTCCACCGGTTGGAGAAAAAATGCGCAGCCACGCTCAGGCCACACGTTCCGGCGACACGCTCGGCTGCACGGGCGGCGTCAGCGGCGGCAGGCCGTAGGCAAGGCGAGCCGCGTCGCAGTGCGGATTGTGTTCGCCATTGGCCCAGGACGCCTCGAACTCGCGGCAGGTGCTGGAGCGCTGCTCATACAGGGTGCAGCGCACGCCCTGGCCGACATCGCCAAGCAACGCCACGCAGCGCGCCGGCTTGCTCTCGGTGCCGCGCATGGCGACCCGGTGCGGGGTGATCAGCACCACCTGATCGTCCGGCACCAGACCGCCAGCCGACTGGCACTCACCCCAGAAGAAAGACACACGAAAATGCGCGCAGCAGGCGCCACACGTAAGGCAAGGATTGGCATTCGACATGATTTCGAGGACTCAGAAACCGGCGGGCGCCGGCAGCTGGGGCGCTATTCTATGCAGCGCCAAACGCTTGTAAAGCGCGGCATGATGGCGGGTGTACAGACCTCGAGTCGCGCGTAGAATGGCGCCCTTTGACGCCTTCAGCCCGAGCCCCCTTCATGGCCTTGCCGACGCTGCGCATCATCGGTTTCATCCTCGGCATCTTTCTCATTACCCTGGCCGTCAGCATGACCATTCCCATGCTGACGTTGATCATCTTCGACACGCCAGAAGATCTCTTCGCCTTTTCCTGGTCGAGCCTGATCACCGGAGCCGCCGGACTGGCGCTGATCCTGCCGGGACGGCCGGCCGATGGTCAGCTGCGCCCACGGGACATGTACCTGCTGACCACCGCCAGCTGGCTGGTGGTATGCCTGTTCGCCGCCTTGCCGATGGTGCTGCTGCAACACATCAGCTACACCGACGCCTTCTTCGAAACCATGTCCGGCATCACCACCACCGGCTCCACCGTGCTGGCCGGCCTGGACAGCGCCTCGCCCGCCCTGCTGATCTGGCGCTCGATGCTGCATTGGCTCGGCGGCATCGGCTTCATCGGCATGGCGGTGGCCATCCTGCCGCTGCTGCGCGTCGGCGGCATGCGCCTGTTCCAGACCGAGTCCTCCGACTGGGGCGAGAAGGTCTTGCCGCGCTCGCACATGGTCGCCAAGTCCATTCTGCTGGTCTATATCGGCCTCACCGCACTGGGCTTCCTGGCCTTCTGGGCCGCCGGCATGGGCATCTTCGAAGCCATCAATCACTCGATGGCGGCGATCTCCACCGGCGGCTTCTCCACTTCCGATCAATCTCTGGCGCACTGGACACAACCCGCCGTGCACTGGGTCGCCGTGGTGCTGATGATTCTCGGCAGCCTGCCGTTCACCCTCTATGTGGCGACCCTGCGCGGCAACCGCCTGGCGCTACTCAGGGACCACCAGGTACGCGACTTCCTCGCGTTCCTGCTGCTGACCTCGCTGGTGGTCGGCACCTGGCTGTGGCTGCACTCGCAATACAGCTGGCTGGATGCCTTTCGCATCGTCGCGGTGAACGTCACCTCGGTGGTCACCACCACCGGCTTCGCCTTGGGCGATTACACCCTGTGGGGCGGATTCGCCGTGCTGCTGTTCTTCTACCTGACCTTCGTCGGTGGCTGCTCCGGGTCTACCGCCGGCGGCCTGAAGATCTTTCGCTTCCAGGTCGCCTGGGTGCTGCTCAAGGCCAACCTGCAGCAACTGGTGCATCCGCGCGCGGTGATCAAGCAGCAATACAACGGGCACAACCTCGATGAAGAGATTGTCCGCTCGCTGATCACCTTTTCATTCTTTTTCACCATTACAATCGGCGCCTTGGCGCTGGCGCTGGCCATGCTCGGCCTGGACTGGATCACCGCCCTGACTGCCGCCGCCACCGCGGTGTGCAACGTGGGACCGGGCCTGGGGCCGATCATCGGGCCGGCCGGCAACTTCGCCAGCCTGCCCGACAGCGCCAAATGGCTGCTGACCCTGGGCATGCTGCTGGGCCGCCTGGAGATACTCACCGTGCTGGTACTCGTGACCCCAGCGTTCTGGAAGCACTGACGGTCGGCAGCGCAACCGACCACTAGGCGGTTGCCGAGCAGCCATGGACTGATGACAACAATTTTGGAACCGACTAGATGGCCTTGCCGACCCTAAGAATCATCGCGTTTATCAACGGCATCTTTCTGATCACCCTGGCCATCAGCATGGTCGTGCCGATGTTCACCCTGCTGGTCTTCGAACGGGCCCACGAGCTGAACGCCTTCCTCTGGTCGAGCCTGATCACCTTCGTCGCCGGCCTCGCCATGGTGGCTCAGGGGCGCCCGGAGAACACCCAGCTGCGCCCGCGCGACATGTATATGCTGACGGTGTCGAGCTGGCTGCTGGTGTGCGTATTCGCCGCCGTGCCCTTCATGTTTACCCAGCACATAAGCTACACCGATGCCTTCTTCGAGAGCATGTCCGGCATCACCGCCACCGGCGCCACCGTGCTCAGCGGCCTCGACAGCATGTCGCCGGGCATCCTGATCTGGCGCTCGCTGCTGCACTGGCTCGGCGGCATCGGCTTTATCGCCATGGCCGTGGCGATCCTGCCGATGCTGCGCATCGGTGGCATGCGCCTGTTCCAGACCGAGTCCTCCGATCGCTCGGAGAAGGTCATGCCGCGCTCGCACATGGTCGCCAAGTACATGATCGCCGCCTATGTCGGCCTCAGCCTGCTCAGCGTGCTGGCCTTCTGGCTGGCGGGCATGGGGCTGTTCGATGCGATCAACCACACCATGTCGGCCATCGCCACCGGCGGTTTCTCCACCTCGGACCGCTCCCTGGGCAACTGGAGCCAACCCGCGGTGCACTGGGTCGCGGTGGTGGTGATGATCCTCGGCAGCCTGCCGTTCGTACTGTACGTCTCGACCATGCGCGGCAACTACCGCGCCCTGATCAGGGACCAGCAGGTGCAGGGCTTTCTCGCCATCCTGCTGTGCACCTGGCTGGCGCTCGGCACCTGGTACTGGCTGACCACCGAACTGCACTGGCTGGAGGCCATCCGCCACGTCGCGGTGAACAGCACCTCGATCATGACCACCAGCGGCTTCGCCTTGGGCGACTACACCCTGTGGGGTGGTTTCGCCGGCATGCTGTTCTTCTACCTGGGCTTTATCGGCGGCTGCTCCGGCTCGACCGCCGGCGGCCTGAAGATCTTCCGCTTTCAGGTCGCCTACGTGCTGCTCAAGGCCAACCTGCAGCAGCTGGTGCATCCCCGCGCGGTAATCAAGCAGCAGTACAACATGCACCGCCTGGACGAGGACATCGTCCGCTCGATCCTGACCTTCTCCTTCTTCTTCACCATCACCATCGCCGCCCTGGCCCTGGCCCTGACCCTTTGCGGTCTGGACTGGATCACCGCCCTGAGCGGCGCCGCCAGCACTGTCTCCGGCGTGGGACCGGGCATGGGGCCGGTCATCGGCCCGGCCGGCAATTACGCCCCCTTGCCGGACATCGCGAAATGGCTGCTGACCCTGGGCATGCTGCTCGGTCGCCTGGAGATCCTCACCGTGCTGGTGTTGCTGATGCCATCCTTCTGGCGCCACTGACTAGGACACAACGCCCGGCGCGCCCGGTCTAGTGCTGGAGGCGCGCGCGGTACTCGCCGGGGGTGCAGGCGAACCAGCGCCGGAACGCGCGAAAGAAGTTGCTCGGATCGGCGAAACCCAGCAGATAGGCCACCTCCAGCAGGGTCAGGTTGGGCTGGCCGAGGTATTGCTCGGCCAGTTCGCGGCGGGTGTCGTCGAGCAACTGCTGGAAACTGCTGCCCTCCTCCTGCAGGCGCCGCTGCAGGGTGCGCTGGGACAGATGCAACGCCTGCGCCACCGCCTCGCGCTTGGGCTCGCCCTGGGGCAGCAGGCGGCACAGTACCTGGCGGGCGAGATGACACACCCGACTCTCCGAGAAGCGCGCCAGGTATTCGCCGGCGAAGCGGTCATGCAACTGCGCCAGCGACTCGTTGGCGGTTGGCAGCGGCGCCTCCATGTCCGCCCGCTCGAACAACAGGGCGTAATGCGCCGCGTTGAAGCTCAGCGGGGCCTGGAACACCTGCTCGAAGGGCTGCAGGTCGGCCGGCGGCTCACCCTGAAACAGAATCTGCTGCGGTCGCAATGGCTTGCCGGTCATCCAGCGACAAAATGCCAGGGCATAGGCCAACGAGGCCTCGGCGCTCTGTCGCGCCGGCGGCAGGCGATCGCCGTGGATCGCCAGGACCAGCTCGTAGCCACTGGGGGTGGCCCGAAAGCTCAGGTCGGCACCCTCGGCGATGATCCGCTGGTAGCGCACCAGGCGTGTCAGGCCTTCCTTCAGCGTGCGGCTGGACATCAGCGCATAACCCACCACATGGAACGACGCCGGACGAACCACCTTGGCCATGTTCAGGCCGATCGCCGGGTTGCCGGAAAGCTCCACGGCGCGCTGCCACAGGCGGGTCATGCCATCCTGCGGGAAGCGCGCGTCGGGGTCTTCCAGGGCCGCATAGTCCAGGCCCAGTTCGGGAAAGATCGTCCGGCAGTCGACACCGCCCAATTCCAGGGCCTGGACGATACCCAGGGCCCAGCTCGACGAGGTGGTACGTTCGCTCATGGCGTCTTCTTGTTAGGTTGCTGATGGGGCCGCCGACGGCGGCCTGGTGGCGCAAGGATACTAGTGTGGCACCCAATGTCACTGTCACCGCCGGATACAGGGCTTAGACTGCAGAAAAGCCGCAGCCGCCTCAATGGCCGGCGCGGCCAACGCAACCGCAGGAGAGGAGAGCCGTCATGACCAGCCAGACCGAACAGCGCTACCGCAGCTTCGCCGAGTTCTATCCCTATTACCTGCAGGAGCACAGCAACCCCACCTGCCGCCGCCTGCATTATGTCGGCAGCCTGCTGGTGCTGAGCATTCTCGGCTACGCCTTGGTCAGCCAGCAGTGGCTCTGGCTGCTGGCCCTGCCCTTCGCCGGCTATGGCTTCGCCTGGGTCGGCCATTTCGTCTTCGAGAAGAACCGCCCGGCGACCTTCCAGTACCCGCTGTACAGCTTCCTCGGCGACTGGGTAATGCTCAAGGATGCCTTCAGCGGTCGCATCAAGTTCTAGGACCAGCCCCAACGGCGCCGGTCGTTTGCGTCGGCGCACACCCGCCCCGCGGCACGCGCCGCAGTGACCGCCGACGGCCCGCCGATCGCCGTTCGGCCGTGATGCTTGGCGGGCGTCACGGTGCTTGGTTATGATCCGATCCTTGTCGCAAGCCTGGCCTAGGGTTTGCAGACATTCCAGGCGTCCAGCAGAGGCGCCAGAAAATCAGCAGGGATCCCCGCCATCGCATGAATGCCACTACCTTGAATCGGCCCAACGCCCTGCCGGCGCCGCCGCTGCGCGAGTACTACTCCCGCGTGCTGGCCTATATCGCCGTCGCGGCCGGCATCGCCGCCGGCACCTATGCCCAGCACTTTGCCTACGACATCCTGTGGATGGTGCCCTACGCCCTGCTCTACCCGCACCTGGCCCACCACCTGAGTCTGCGTTTCAAGCGCGATCATCCGCAGCGCACGACCCTGGTCCTGCTGACCCTCGACGCCCTGCACTGCGGCGCGGCGCTGGCCTTGCTCAGTTTCTCCGTGGTGCCGAGCCTGATGTGCCTGCTGACGCTGGTCTTCAGCTCACTGGTGATCGGCGGTCTGCGCCACATGGGCCTGGCCCTGCTGGTCGCACTCAGCGGTACCCTGGTCACCAGCCTGCTGATCGACCTGCAGCTCAACCCCCACACCCCGGCCCTGGTGGCCCTGGTCAGCATCTTCTTCACCACCCTGTACATCTGCATCACCGCCTACTTCGTGCACCAGCAGGGCCTGCGCCTGGCCCAGGTGCGCAGCGAGATCAAGCGCGAACAGGAGAAGGCCGCGCGCCTGGCGCGCAACCTGGCCAAGTACCTGTCGCCCCAGGTCTGGGAGTCGATCTTCAGCGGCAAGAAGAGCGTGCGCCTGGAGACCCAGCGCAAGAAGCTCACGGTGTTCTTCTCCGACATCAAGGGCTTCACCGAGCTGTCCGAAGAGCTGGAAGCCGAAGCCCTGACCGACATGCTCAACAGCTACCTCAACGAAATGTCAAAGATCTGCCTGAAATACGGTGGCACCATCGACAAGTTCATCGGCGACGCCGTCATGGTGTTCTTCGGCGACCCGAACAGTAAGGGCGCCAAGAAGGACGCCGTGGCAGCCGTGTCGATGGCCATCGCCATGCGCAAGCACATGAAGGTGCTGCGCCAGCAGTGGCGCGCCCAGGGCATCACCAAACCCCTGGAGATCCGCATGGGCCTGAACACCGGCTACTGCACGGTGGGCAACTTCGGCGCCGACACGCGCATGGACTACACCATCATTGGCCGCGACGTGAACCTCGCCAGCCGCCTGGAAAGCTCCGCCGAGGCCGGCGAGATCCTCATCTCCCACGAGACCTACTCGATGATCAAGGACGTGATCATGTGCCGCGACAAGGGCCAGATCAGCGTCAAGGGCTTCTCCCGCCCGGTGCAGATCTACCAGGTGGTGGATTTCCGCCGCGACCTCGGCGCCACCTCCAGTTACGTCGAGCACGAACTGCCCGGCTTCTCCATGTACCTGGACACCAACGGCATCCAGAACTTCGACAAGCAGCGGGTGATCCAGGCCCTGCAACAGGCTGCGGAAAAGCTGCGCGACAAGGTCATCATGTGATCGCAAGAGCCGCCCCAGGGCGGCTTTTTCATGGCCCCCTGCGGGTTGCCGGGGCTCAGGACCCGGCTGCAGACTCCGCCAGCTGCGCGCAAGACTCGCCGTCGAGCAGCGACTGCCGCGCCAGAAACTCCAGCGCCGACACCCGCCAGGACTGCCGCGCCGCCAACTCGGCGCAACGGGCTCGATCCAGCTCCAGGGCACCCAGGCAGGCCTCGCGCAGGTCCTCGGCCATCACCCCGCTGACGCCTTGCTGCAACACATCCAGCGGCCCGGGAACCGGGAACGCCGCCACCGGCGTACCGCAGGCCAGGGCCTCGAGCATCACCAGCCCGTAGGTATCGGTCCGCGACGGAAACACCAGCACGCTGGCCTGCCGATAGGCCTGGGCCAGGGCTTCGCCATGCTGGTAGCCGAGGAACTTCACCTGCGGATAGCGCGCCTGCAGTTCCTCGCGCTGCGGCCCGTCGCCGACCACCTGCTTCTCCCCCGGCAGGTCGAGGGCGAGGAAGGCCTGCAGATTCTTTTCCGCGGCGATGCGCCCGACACAGAGGAACACGGGTTTTACCGGCACCTGCCCCTGTGCCCGGGGCTGAAACAGTCGCGTATCGACGCCCTTGCGCCACAGCGCCAGGCGCCGCAGGCCCCAGCCAGCCAGCTCGCCCCGCAGGCGCTCGGTGCTCACCAGCACCGCCTGACTCGGCCGGTGGAACCGGCGCAGGTAGGCGTAGCCCCAACTCAAAGGCAACCAACGCCAACGGGTGTTGATGTACTCGGGAAAACGCGTGTGCACCGCGCTGGTAAAGGCCAGACGGCGCTTGCCCAACCAGCGTCGCGCCGCCCAGCCCAGGGGCCCCTCGGTCGCCAGATGCACGCAGTCCGGGCGAAAATCGCGGATCGCCGGCCCCACCCGCCAGAGGTCCCAGACCAGCGGGATCTCCGGGTAGCTCGGGCAGGGCAGCGAACGGAAATCCTGCGGCGACAGCAGCTTGACCTGATGCCCCAAACCGCGCAGCTCGCCGAGCAGGGCCTGTAGACTGGTGACCACGCCATTGACCTGGGGCGACCAGGCGTCGGAGACGATCAGTATTCTCATGCCGCCGGCTCGACCGCGGCGAGCTGTTCGGCGGGCGCTTGCGCCTGCTCCTCGGCCAGCCGGTAGAGCTGGATACTGCCATCCAGCTGCTCGATCAGCGCCGTGCAGGATTCGACCCAATCACCGCAGTTCATGTACTCGACGCCGCCCACCGTACGCACCTCGGCATGGTGGATGTGCCCGCAGACCACGCCGTTGAAGCCGCGCTTGACGCACTCGTGGGCAATGGCCTCCTCGAAGTCGCTGATGAAGTTAACCGCACTCTTGACCTTGTGCTTGAGATAGGCCGACAGCGACCAGTAACCATAGCCATAGCGGCGGCGCCAATGGTTGAGCCAGCGGTTGAGGGTCAGGGTGAACTCGTAGGCCGAGTCGCCGAGAAACGCCAGCCAGCGGTGATAGCGGGTGATCACGTCGAACTGGTCGCCATGGATCACCAGCAGACGGCGGCCATCGGCGGTCAGGTGCTCGGCCTCGTCCACCAGCCGGACATTGCCCAGCACCAGGCTGGAATAGCGGCGCAGGAACTCGTCATGGTTGCCGGTGACGTAGATCACCTCGGTACCGCGCTTGCTCATGGTCAGCAGGCGACGGATCACGTTGCTGTGCGACTGGGGCCAGTAGATGCCGCCACGCAGCTTCCAGCCGTCGATGATATCGCCGACCAGGTAGACCTTGTCGGCCTGATAGCGCTTGAGAAAGGCGGCCAGGTGCTCGGCCTGACAGTCCCGGGTACCCAGATGGACATCGGAGACCCACAGGGTGCGGACGCGTTGTTTACGGCTCGGTTTCACCAGCTGTGCGCTGCTCATGGGCGGCCTCCGCCAGGGTTTAGACGAGCATGGGCCAGACGAGTGAAACGCACATGACAAGCAGGTTGCGCTAGCGTGACGGCGGCATTTCCCCGCCATCAGAGGTAGACTGTTGGCCTCGTTCGAGGACGCCGCCATGCTTTCCCTGCGCCACTACAGTCATGACCTGCTCAACCACAGTCACGGCCACGCCCAACTGGTATTCGGCCTGAGCGGCACACTCGACTTCGAGGTGGCTGGCTGCGGCAGCCAGGTTGTGCGCCAGACGCTCGCTGTGGTTCCCGAAGGCGCGCGCCATGCCTGTGGCAGCCGCAACGGCAGTCACTGCCTGGTGCTCGACGTGCCCTCGTCGAGCTGGTTGCAAGAGCGCCTGGGCAGTCACGCCGATGCCAGTCGGCGCCTGCTCGAGCGTCCCGGCGCGCTGGCCCTCAATCCGGCACAGAGTCAGCTGGTGAGCTGGCTTGCGGCCAGTCCGATCGAAGACCCGGTGATCGCCGAACAGGGTACCGCCCTGCTCCTGGCCAGCCTGGCGGCCGCGTCGAACAGCCACGAGCAAAGCCGCCGCCTGCCGCTGGCCGCCCTCGACGCCCATATCGATAGACATGCCGCACACCCGCTGCAAGTCGACGACCTGGCACGCCTGGCGGGCCTGTCCACCGCGCGGTTCCATGCCCGCTTCCTCGCCGAAGTCGGGCAGACGCCGATGGAATACGTGCGCCGCCGGCGCCTGCAGCTCGGCCGCCAGCTCCTGCAACACAGCCAGCTGGCCGTCGGAGAGATCGCCGCACGGGTCGGCTACAGCTCGCAGAGCGCCTTCACCGCCGCCCTCTCGCGCCAGTTCGGCATGACGCCGCGGGCGTTACGCCGCGCATGCGAGTGACGCGACAAAAAGCGCGAGTCTTGCGACAGACGTCACCCCTCGATGCCCCTAGACTGCCTGCAACAGCAGACCTGGAGGCGCTATGCAGTACATCGAGTGGGATGATTTTCAACGAGTGGAGTTGCGTGTCGGCACCGTGCTGTCCGCCGAGCCGAACGAGAAGGCGCTGAAGCCGGCCTATGTGCTGCGGGTCGACCTCGGCGAACTCGGCATCAAGACCTCTAGCGCCCAGCTGACCGCCCACTACAGCTGCGACGAGTTGATCGGTCGGCAAGTGCTGTGCGTGTGCAACTTCGCCGCCAAGCGCATCGCCGGAATCCGCTCGGAAGTGCTGGTGACCGGTGTGCACGACGCCAACCACAAGGTAGTCCTGGCCGGCTTCGACAAGCCCCTGCCCAACGGCGCGCGCCTGGCATGAACCAGCGCCAGGCGTTGCTGGCGATTCACCTGGGCGCCCTGCTGTTCGGCCTCTCGGGGATATTCGGCAAGCTGGCCGACAGCGCGCCGCTGGTCATTGTGGTCGGGCGTGCGATGTTCGCCGTGCTGGCCCTGGCGCTGTTCGCCCAACTATTCGGCAAGCCCCGTGGAGTTCGCCTCGGCGGCGCGCAACTGGGTTTACTGGCGCTCGGTGGACTGCTGCTCGGTGCCCACTGGATGACCTTCTTCCAGGCGGTGAACGTCGCCGGCGTGGCCATCGCCACCCTGGGCTTCGCCAGTTTCCCGGCCTTTACCGTGCTGCTGGAGGGCGTGCTGTTTCGCGAGCGTACTCGCCCCAGCGAATTTCTGATGGTGGGCGTGGTCTGCCTGGGCCTGGTGCTGGTTACTCCCAACTTCAACCTGGCCAGCCAGGGTACGGCCGGCCTGCTTTGGGCCGTGCTGTCGGGGCTGCTGTTCGCCCTGCTGTCATTGCTCAACCGCGCCACGACTCATGGCGTCGATCCGGTCCGCGCCGCGCTGTGCCAGAACCTCACGGCACTGGCCTGCTTCATGCCGATGGCATGGCCGCTGTTACCGAGCCTGAGCCTGCTGGACTGGTTCTGGCTGGCCATGCTCGGCGTGCTCTGTACAGGCCTGGCCCACAGCCTGTTCGTCGCCAGCCTGCGGGTAATCAAGGCACGCAGCGCCGCCGTGATCTTCGCCCTGGAGCCGGTCTACGGCATTGCCTTCGCCTGGTGGCTGTTCCAGGAAGTTCCGACGCTACGCATGCTCGCTGGTGGCACACTGATCATCCTGGCGATCTTCGTCTCGGCACGTCTGGCGCGTTGATCATGGGGCAATGGGGCGATCGCTATGCCCCAGGTCGCGCTGCGGATCGATCCGGTCGCGCAGCCGCTGCTTGAGTACCTTGGCCTCGGGAAATCCGCCATCGGCCTTGCGCTCCCAGATCTGCTCACCATCGCAGGTGATGCGGAAGACCCCGCCAGTACCAGGCACGAGACTGACACAGGCCAAGTCGTCGGCGAAGGTCGACAGCAGTTCCTGGGCCAGCCAGGCCGCCCGCAGCAGCCACTGGCACTGGGTGCAATAGGTGATGACCACTTCGGCTTTACGACTGGACATAGGCCCATCCTGACTGTCGGAAAGCCGCGATGATAACGCCACCAGTGCTTCTGCGACGCACAAAAAAGCCCGTCCAGCAGCTGGACGGGCTCGGCGTACTCGGTGCGGCGGGAAAACGTGAAGGCCGATCAACCAGAAACTGGTTACGCGATCTTGGCCAGCAGGTCACGGGCTTGTTGCTTCTGCTCCTCGTCGCCCTCGCTGATCACCTCATTGAGAATCCCGCAGGCGCTGTCGATGCTGCCCTGCTCGATGTAGGCCAGCGCCTGATTGAGCTTGGCGAGGCTCTCGCGGTCGCTCTCCAGATGGTCGAATTCGACCAGCAAAGGGCTCTCGAATACCGGCGGCTGGCGGCGGAAGTTGTCGTCCAGCTCATCCTGCAGCCAGTCCTCGGCAGACGCCTCCTCGACCAGCATCGAAGCGGCGAAGGGTTTGCCCAGATCCTCGGAATCGGCAAGCTGCACTGGCTCGGACAGGTCGAGGTCATGCTCGCCCTCCGCTGCCTTCTTGCTGGCCGGTGACTCGAACGCGGTAACCAGCCCCCAATCTGCGTCCAGCGACAGATCGTCCAGGTTGAGCTGAGAGTCCTCCGCCTGCTCGCTATCAGCCACCGCTGTCGGCACCTCCTCGAACTCGAGCACTGCATCCTCCAGCTCGCCGACCGGCGGTTCGGCGCCGAGCTGCGGGTAGCGCGCCTTGAGCTCGTCGAGAGTCGAGGGTGCCTGATCGCCTGCGCGGAAGATCGCCTCTTCTTCGGCAAACCCCTGTACATCACCCTGCTGGGCCAGGACTTCCAGCAGACGGAAGCGCAGGTCATTGCGCTCGGGCTGGGCCTCCAGCGCCTTGCGCAGAGCGGCTGCGGCTTCGCCGAAGCGACCATAGGCAATATAGATGTTGGCGCCTTCCAGTGCGTCGGCAGCTGGTGCCGGGCGCTGTGCCACACCAGTCGCGGCCTCGACCTCGCGCACCCGGCTGCTCACCTTCGGCGTCGGCATGGCTGCCGATGCGGCTTCGTCGGCCGCCAATACATCAACTTCAGGCTCGAGCAACGGCCGCGCCTCAGTTTCGGCCTGCTGTTGCGCTCGGCGTTGCCTGGAGCGCCACACCAACCCGGCCATGCTGGCAAACAACGCCAGCAGCGCCGCGAAGCCGGCACCGATCCAGTTCCGACCTTGAATCGCATCGGGCTCGGCCGGCACGGGCGTCTCACTGGACGCGGCCACCGGTTGCGCCGCATTGGACGCAGCGCCATCGGCCAACTGCGCCTGAAGCACTGCCAGCTGCTGATCCTTGCTGCTCATCTGTGCCTGCAGCTGCTGAACCTGGACCTGCGCCTCGGCCAACTGCTGCTGCAACTGCAGCGTTTCCGCGGCCTGGGCGGCCAGCTCCTGCTCCACTCGGCGCTGCGCCTGCAGGATCATCTCGATCTGCGGATCGAGCGGTTCGGGCTGTTGCTCGGACGCCTGCGCAGGCAGAGTTGCCCGGATCTCCGCCGCAGGCTCTGGAGCCGACGCCGCGTCGGCGGCCTGATTCGCCTGCATAGCGGCGGCCGAATCCGGCAGCAGCAGTTCGACATCGGCCAGTAGCCGGTCGGCATCGCCGCCGGCAAAACCCTGGGGATTGAGCGCGTGGATATCGGCCATCAGGGCCTGCTGCGATGCCTGGCTACCCTCGGCGCGCAAGCGCGCGGCGATCTTCCACAGGCTATCGCCGCGCGCCACTTGATAACGTGCGCCCAGGGCCGCGGCTGGCTTTGGCCGTGGAGTGGTGGGCGCAGCAACGGTGACGTCAAGCTTCGCCCGAGAACGATCGACGGAAGCCGACGGCGCCACTGCCACCGTGCGGTAGGCCGAAGAGCCAGGCGGATCGAGCAGCACGGTATATTCGCGGAACAGCTGGCCGTTGGGCCGCGCCACTTCGACGATGAAATTCAGATAAGGCTCACGCACCGGCTGGCTCGAGCGAACCCGAATGATGCCGCTGCCGCCGCGCAGCAGCGGGGTGAACCTCAGATCGTTGAGGAAGTACAGACGCTCGACACCGGAGCGACTGAACACCTCGGCCGGGGCCAGCCTGACCTTCAGGTCATCAGCACTCAGATCGGCGATCTCGAGCAGCTCGATGTCCGCCTCGAGCGGTTGATTCAATGCCGAATGCAGGGTGATTTCACCCAGCCCTAGGGCTGGCACCAAGCCAGAATAAAGTGCCGAACTGGATGCCAGGCCAAGCAGTAATTGGCGAACCCGAGCCATTTGACCTCCCCCGGAAACTCCGACCCGACAGTTGCACCACTTAACTAGCGTTTGGCTTTACACGTCCTGTGCGTGGTGAATGCAGGCGATTAAGCAAGTAGTAGCCGGGAACAACACTCCGTGTCGAGCCCGGCCTGTTAGTGAGTATGGTCACAATTTTCAACTTTTGCGCAGTTTAGTGGGTTAACAGAGCTTGGGCATATGGCCCGAGGGAGAGAAAGCTGGATTTTCCCTATGTTTGCTCGCAGGGCCACACCCGCCCTCAACGGGCGGTTGAGCGAACGCCCCGCGCCGCCAGGGCCGTCAGGGCGAAGACTGCCGCCACCAGCCAGAAACTCTGCTGAAACGCCTGGGCCTCCGCCACAGCGTGACCTCCCTCGGCACCATGCCGCCATTCGAGGAAGAACGTCAGCAAGTTGACCCCGAGGGCACCACCCAGCTGCCGCACGAAGGTTATGGCACCGGCCCCCTGCGCCAGCTCCTGTGGGCTCAGGATGTCCAGGGAGCCGGTGCTCAAGGCCGGCAGCAACAAGCCGAGACCGATACGCCCGACACAAGCCCAGAAACACAGGAAAAGGAACGAGGCTCCCGGATGAAGCCAGCCGAGCCCGACTGCCGACAGGGCGAAAATCAGCAGCCCTATGGCCAGCAGCAGCGCCGCCGAGACGCGATCGCTCAGCCAGCCTCCGGCAAAAGATGCCGCGCCCATCAGCACGCCGGTCGGCAACAACAGCAATCCGGCCAGACCGGCGCTATAGCCCTGGATTGTCTGCAAGTAGAGCGGAATCAAGTAGGTCGAGCCATACAGCCCGAGCCCCAGTGTCAGCGCCACCCAGCTGGCGCTACGAAAGCCGCTGTGTTGCCATAGACTCAGGGGCAGCAGCGGACGGGCACCGCGCCGACTGCGAAGGAAGAAACCGACGCAACTCAGCCCGCCGACCAAGGCTGGAAGCCACACCCGCGGCGTGTCCCAGGCGAAACGCTGCGCCTCGGCCAAGGCGCCGAGCAAGGCGAACAACACCACACACAACAGCGCGAAGGCGACGAGATCCAGCGAGGGTGGACGGCTCTCCCGGCGGCTGGGCAGCAGCCACTGCCCGCCCAGCAGTGCCAGCAAGCACAGCGGCAGTGGCAGCCAGAACACCGCCGGCCAGCCGAAATGATCGACCAGGTAGCCGCCCACGCTCGGCCCCAGGGTTGGCGCCACCATCACACCCAGGCCGTAGAGCCCCAGGGCCAGGCCCCGGCCGCTGTCGGCGAACACGCGAAAGATCAGCACCATCGCCAGTGGCTGGACGATTCCGGCGCACAAACCTTGCACGATGCGCAAGGCGATCAGCTGCCAGGCGGCCTGGGCCAGCACGGCCAGCAAGGAGGTGAGGACGAACAGTCCCAGACCAATCTGCGCAGTACGCCGGGCGCCCCAGCGCGCCTGGGCCCAGGCCGCCAGCAGCAAGCCGGCGGTCATCGCCGCGAGGAAACCGGTGGACAGCCACTGCACCACCGGCCGACCTATGGCGAAATCCGCCATGATTGCCGGCAATGCCACGTTGATGGTGGTCGAGGCCATGACCATGGCCATGCTGCCGATCATCAACACGCCCAGCAGCCAGCGCGGATAGCGCGCGCCGAAGCGTACCTGCAGGGCTTGCAGCTCCTCGGCCATCAGCGCTTTTCCAGGTTACCCAGAATTCGCGCATGCACCTGCTGGCAGCGGCGCAGCTCTTCCTCGTCGATGCCCGCGAAGCACTCCTTGCGCAACTGGGTGGAGATCGCCTCGATCTGCTCGATCAACGGTTGAGCCTCGGGGCTCAGGCAAATCTTCTTGGCCCGGCGATCCTCCGGCACGGCCTGGCGACTCACCAGCCCCTGGGCCTCCAGGCTATCGAGCAGCCGCGCCAGCGTCGGCCCCTCGACGCCGACGCTCTGCGCCAGTTCGCGCTGAGTCGGCAGCGCCTCGAAACGGGCCAGGTGCAATAGCACCAGCCAACGGGCCTGGGAGAGGCCGAGCCCGACCAGGCGGCGGTCCAGCTCGGCGCGCCAGGCGCGGGATAGTTGGGCGATCTGCATGGCGAAACGGTGTTGATCAGTCTGTGACATGAATGGATGGCTCTTATAATCATCAAAAACTAATAATTAGCCAGCTAATCATAACCTCGACCCCGGGGGCAAGCCCCCCGAATGATTCACCACTTCACATACTGGTCTTCGACGAATCCCCACAGGTTGTCGATCGGCACCGCTTCACGGCCCGGCGGACGCAAAACGCCGTGGAACTGGCCGAATATCTGCTTGAAGTTGCTGGCCAGAATGCCCAGGTTCAGGCGTTCCTGATGCAGACCGCGCGCCTCGAACTCCAGGCTCACCTGGCCGTCATGGGAGCTGATGCGCCAGGGTCGCAGCGGTTGCGCCCGATCGAAAGCGAAATGCACCGTATCGACCTTGATCAGCTGACCATCCAGCCAGTAGCAGTTCTCGGTGTAGCTGGTCTCGTTTACCCCACAGGACAGGTTCAGGCCGACCCGTTGCCCCGCCGCCAGGCCCGACAAACAGGCCCAGTTCCAGTGGGTCTCCGGGCGCATGTAGCCGGCCGACCAATCATGGTGGGCAAAGGCATCGATGCGCTGCAGGTCGAAATCGCCCAGGGGGCTCCTGACCTCACCGCTGCAGCGCACCCCGGCCACCTTCTGGGCATAGACCCAGCCATTCACCGCGGCCGGCGTGCTGATGCACATGGGCTGAAAGACCGGCTCGACCTCGGAGAAGCAGGCATCGATGCGCGTGCCGTCGTCCAGTTCCACCAGCAGGCGCTTCTCCTTCGGACTCGGGAAGTTCTCCAGGCGCAACAGATTGCGTCCGCTGCGCAACTCGCAGAGACCGTCGTCCGGGCGTTGCGAGAAGCGCGTGCCGAAGCCGAGTGGCAGCTTGAACTGGCGCTCGATCATGCGCCCGCTGGGCGGATGGAACAGGTAGACGAAGCCAATGCCGGCCAGACTCAGGTTGGCCAGGGCGCAGCCGCCGATCAGCTGTTCGCTAATCAGGCCGAAATACTGAAACTGATGGAAGCGCCGCCACTTGGCCAGGGCGCCGAGGCGTCGCCCCATTGGCGAGCGAAAGGCGAAATCGCGGTAGTTGATCAGCTCCGGCGGCGCCGCAAAGATGCCGTACTGCGGCTGGCCGTCGGCCTGAATCAAACGCTCCATCTGCGCAAGCCTCGCGAAAAAGACGACGGCGATGCTAGCAACGCGATAGCGCGCAAGCATTCACCAAGCGCGTCATGCACAGCGACAAAAACGGCCAAACCGGACATTGCAGCGGCACGGCGGCGCTAGGCCACCACCTGGTTGCGACCAGAGGCCTTGGCTGTGTAGAGGGCACGGTCGGCATGCTCGTACAAATGGGCAAAACGGCCCTCGCCGCCGTGCTGGATGCAAGCCACACCAATGGACATGGTCAGCATGCTCGCGGTATCCGAACGCTCATGGCGGATGTCGAGCAGCTCCAGGCTGGCCCGCAGCACTTCCGCCCGCTTGGCGGCCTCCTCAGGACAGATGTCGTACAAGAGCACGGCGAACTCCTCGCCGCCCAGGCGCACCGCCATGTCCAACGGGCGGCGCCCGACTGCCTGCAGCAGACCGGCCACCTGCTGCAAGACGGCATCGCCGGCTTGGTGGCCGTAGCAATCGTTGTAAGCCTTGAAGTGGTCGATGTCACACAGCAGCAATGCCAAGGACCGGCCTTCGCGCTGCGCCTGACGCCAGAGCCGGTCGAACTGGCGATTGAAGCTGCGACGGTTGTGCAGGCCGGTCAGGCTGTCGCGGTCAGCCAGTATCTGCATCAACCGGCTGACCAGAAAGTGTTCGCGCGACTTGAACTCCAGCAGGTAGCAACCGACAGCACCGATCAGATTGCTGAACAGCAGAAACAGGGCGTTGTTGACCAATTGCGGCGCCGACAGACCGACCCAGACTTCCGCAGCCACATACGCCAGACACACCAGCATGGCGCAGCTGACCGCCTCGACGAGCCGCAGGCCGATCAGAAAATAGGCGCCCATGCTGATCAGCAGCAGGCCCTCGTACGGATACGTCGGATCGGCGCGATGAGCGATGCCGACTACCAAAGCCGCGCCCGCACCGAGGGCTAGGACGCACAGCAGGCTCAAGGGCAGCGTCAGTCGCAGAAGGTCACGTTTGAAGATCAGCCACGCGCAGATCGCCAACAACGCGAAGACTGACAGACGCACCACCAGCATCCACCAGACCTGCGCCCCCTGAACCACGACGAAATCCAGCGCCGCGAATGCCAGCCAGAGCGCCATGGCCACGCTCAAGGCGATGCGCCTCAGCTCGATGCTGTCTTCCAGGAGGTAGGCCCGGTACTCGCGCTCGAGCGGCTGCTTGAAGCGCAAGGCGCGAAAGCCCAGGGCGAGCTGCTCGACGTAGGGGCTGGGGTGCACATCGTCTAACCAAGCATTGGAGTGAGACACCGTTACCTCTTCCGGTCAGACCTGCACGCGAGTCTGCGTTTGCGCAGCATCGCCAAGATCCGTCGATATTACGACGCCAAAAACCAAACGCCTATTCCCTTGATTCGGACCAGGCCGCCCTCAGACCTCGAACTCCGCCTGCAGCGCCGCGCGCACACAGTGCAGTACGCCCTCGTCCAGGCGCCCGGCGAACTGCGGTTGGATGGCCGCAACCGGCGGCAGCTCGCCCTCGCCGTCGAGAAAGGCATCCTGTAGCTCGCCGAGCAGATCCTCCGGCAGGTCGAGAGCCTGCTCCAGGGACAGTTGCTGGCGGCCGATGGCCTCCGCCAGCAGGCTATAGACATTCTTCTCACTGCACTTGAGCTGACTGGCTATCTGCGCCGGCGTCATCCCGGCACACGCCAGACTGACCAGTTCATGACGCAGATCCACCACAACCGGCGGCGCCTCGCTCGCACCGCCCAGCACTTCGAGGAAGGCCTCGCCATAACGCTCCAGCTTGCGAGCACCGACGCCACTGACCCGGGACATTTCCGCCAGGCTGCCCGGCTTGCTGCGCAGCATCTCCAGCAAGGTGGCGTCGGGGAAGATCACATAAGGCGGCACCCCATGCTCTTCCGCCAGCTTGCGCCGCAGGGCGCGCAGCGCCTCCCACTGCTCGCGCTCCTCGCCACGAACCAGCTGGCTGGCCGCGCTGCTGGAGCTCTTGGCGCTGTGCTGGGGCTTCAGGTCGCGGCGCAGCTGCAGACTCACCTCGCCGCGCAGCAGCGGGCGGCAGCTGTCCGACAGGCGCAGCCCGCCGAAGCCCTCGAGATCGACATCGGCCAGGCCGCGGGCCACCAGCTGGCGGAACAGCGAACGCCACTCCCCCTCGGCCAGCGCCTTGCCGACGCCGAATACCGTCAGGTGCTGGTGGCCGAGGCTGCGCACCTTGTCGTTGTCGCGGCCAAGCAGGATGTCGACCAGATGGCCAACCCCGTAGCGCTGGCCGCTGCGATAGATCGCCGACAGGGCCTGGCGCGCCGGCTCGGTGGCGTCCCAGGTCTCCACCGCATCGGTGCAGGTGTCGCAATGCCCGCACGGCTGCGGCAGCTCCTCGTCGAAATAGGCCAGCAGCGCCTGGCGCCGGCAGCGGGTCTCCTCGCACAGGGCCAGCATGGCGTCGAGCTTGTGCTGCTCGACGCGCTTGTGGCGCTCGTCGCCCTCTGAATTGTTGAGCATCTGCTTGAGGAAGATCACATCCTGCAGGCCGTAGGCCATCCAGGCATCCGCCGGCAGGCCATCGCGACCGGCACGACCGGTTTCCTGGTAGTAGGCCTCCAGCGACTTGGGCAGGTCGAGGTGGGCGACGAAGCGCACGTTGGGCTTGTCGATGCCCATGCCGAAGGCGATGGTCGCCACCATGATCAGCCCTTCCTCGTTGAGAAAGCGCTTCTGGTGGTAGGCGCGCAGCTCGCTGCTCAACCCTGCGTGGTAGGGCAGCGCGGGAAAGCCCTGCTCGGAGAGGAAAGCGGCAACCTCCTCGACCTTCTTACGCGACAGGCAGTAGACGATGCCGGCGTCGCCCTTGCGCGCGGCCAGGAACGCCAGCAATTGCTTGCGCGGCTGATCCTTGGGCACGATGCGATAGAAGATGTTCGGCCGGTCGAAGCTCGACAGGAAACGCTCGGCGCGCTGCAAGTGCAGGCGGTTGACGATCTCTTCGCGGGTGCGCATGTCCGCCGTGGCGGTCAGGGCGATGCGCGGCACCTGCGGAAACAGCTCGGCGAGCTGACCCAGCTGCAGGTATTCCGGACGGAAGTCATGGCCCCACTGGGACACACAGTGGGCCTCGTCGATGGCGAACAGGGCGATTTGCAGGCGCTGCAGGAACGCCAGCATGCGCGGCTGCACCAGGCGCTCGGGGGCCAGGTAGAGCAGCTTGATCTCGCCGCGGTTGATCCGCTCGGCGATATCGCGCTGGGCCTCGGCGTCCAGGGTGGAGTTCAGCGCCACCGCGGCGACACCTAGTTCGTCGAGGGTGGCGACCTGGTCCTCCATCAAGGCGATCAGCGGCGACACCACCACCGCCAGGCCGTCGCGCAGCAGCGCCGGCACCTGGAAACACAGCGACTTGCCGCCGCCGGTGGGCATCAGCACCAGGGCATCGCCGCCACTGGCCACGCGCTCGATGATCGCGCCTTGATTTCCCCGGAAGGCATCGTAGCCGAAGATGTCTTTGAGGATGCGCTGGGCCTGTTCGAGCATAGAAACTCCATGTTGGCGAGGCCGAGTCCATCCTTGAACCGGCCTCGAAAGCGCCCGTCTACGTGGGCGCGGCGCCTCGGCGCCGTGACAAAGCCGCGCATTATACGTCAGCGCCCGCCCCGGCAGGACCACGCCTATCGGCCTCGTCAAGGGTACAAGCTGGCAATAGAACGCGCTCCCGGCCTGGCAAGCAGGCCAAAGGGGTCCGGGCAAAGCGCCGCCATGAAAAAAAAGCGCCCGGGTGAGCGCCTTCGCCGGGTGATCCGGGCTAAAATCCAGCCTCGTATACTCCTTCAAGGTAGCCCCACGATGTCCTTTGCCGAGCAACTGTCCCGCCTGCAAGCCTTCCTTGATGCCGATGAGCTGCACGATGAGGCCCTGGACTACGTGGCAGCCCATGGCTACCTCACCGCCTTGTCGATCTGCCCGGAGCCGATTGCCGAGCGCGAGTGGATCGATGCGCTGTTCGCCGAGCCGCCGCACTACCGCAGCGACACCGAGCGCGACGAGATCGAAGCGACCCTGCTGCAACTCAAGGGCCACATCGCCCGGCAACTGGCCAGTGACGATGACCCGGAAATGCCCTGCGAACTCGACCTCGGCGACGACCCGGACGACTCGGACCTGCGCGGCTGGTGCATCGGCTTCATGGAAGGGGTTTTCCTGCGCGAATCGATCTGGTTCGAAGACGCCGAAGACGAAGTCAGCGAGCTGCTGCTGCCGATCATGGTCGGCTCGGGCCTGTTCGACGAGCAGCCGGAGTTCGCCGAGATTGCCCGCGACCGCGACCTGGTCGACAGCATGGTCGAGCAGATCCCCGAGCTGCTGACCGCCCTGTTCCTGCTGTGCCATGCCCCGGAAGAAAAGCCGGCGCTGCTCAAGCCACGCCACCACTAAGCGATTGCGCCATGGCGCATAGCGACATCCGCGAGAGCAACCACCGCAGCGTGCGCTACGCCCTGCTTGCGGTGGGCTGGCTGTGCGTGCTGCTCGGGGTGGTCGGCATCTTCCTGCCGGTGCTGCCAACCACCCCTTTCCTACTCCTGGCCGCGGCCTGTTTCGTGCGCAGCTCCAAGCGTTTCTACCAGTGGCTGGTTTGCCACCCGCACCTGGGCCCCTGGATTCGCGATTACCTCGAGGGCCAAGGCATCCCGCGCCGGGCCAAGGTCTACGCCCTGGTGCTGATGTGGGCGAGCATCGCGTTCTCCTGCTACCTGGTACCGCTGCCCTGGGCGCGTGCCTTCATGCTGACCAGCGCCGTGCTGGTCAGCCTGTACATCCTCAAGCAGAAGACCCTGCCCACCCCCTGACGCCCGCAAGTCGCAGGCCCCTTGCCAGCAAGCCCATGCTTACACTCAGGCCGGCGAAGGCGGCGAAACGCCGCTGCAGCACCTAGACTTCCCCCATCTTCTGCAGAGGCGCGGCACATGCAGCAACGGCAGCGCATTCAAGGACGGAGCCCGCGCCTGCCCGCGCTATGGCTCGGCCTGTGCGCGCTGTTCCTAGGGCTCGCCAGCGCCCTGGCCAACTGGGACTTCGAGCTCATCCTGCAGAATGCCGAACGACGCTATGGCGAACTCGGCCAGGCGAAGCAACGGATCGAAGCCTGGGACGAGCTGATCAAGGCCAGCGCCAACCTGGCGGAAAGGGACATGCTTACTGCGGTCAATAGCTTCTTCAACCGACAGCTGCTGTTCGCCGACGACATTCGCATCTGGCAGCAGGTCGACTACTGGGCCACGCCGATCGAGGCCCTGGTGCAGGGCGCGGGCGACTGCGAGGACTACTCCATCGCCAAGTACTTCACCCTGCGCCGCCTCGGCATCCCCAGCGAGAAGCTGCGCATCACCTACGTCAAGGCGCTGCGCCTGAACCAGGCGCACATGGTATTGACCTACTACAGCAACCCAGCAGCCGAACCCCTAGTGCTGGACAACCTGATCAACGAAATCCGCCCTGCCTCGCAACGCAGGGATCTACTGCCCGTCTATGCCTTCAACGCCGAAGGCCTCTACCTGCCGGGCTCGCAAAGCAAGAAGAGCGACGCCAAGCGGCTCTCTCGCTGGCAGGACCTACTGAAAAAAATGCGTACGGAAGGCTTCGCCATCGGCGACGGCTAGGAGATCGCCATGTCCCTACTCAAGCAGCTATTTCTCGCCATCTGCCTGTTCCTGGCGCTGGCCTTCAGCGGCAGCTTCATTGTCAGCCTGGAGACTTCTCGCGAACAGCTGATCAGCCAGTTGCGCTCCCACGCCCAGGACGCCGCCACGGCCCTGGGGCTCTCGATGACGCCCCATGCCGATGACCCGGCCATGCTGGAGCTGATGGTCAGCTCGATCTTTGACAGCGGCTACTTCACCAGCATCCGCGTGATCGGCATTCCCGACGCGCACGTGATAGTCGAGCGCCAGGCCGCCAGCACCACCGGACAGGTACCCGAATGGTTCGCCAAGCTGGTCGACCTGCGCCCGCAGACCGGCGATGCCTTGATCATGCGCGGCTGGGAACAGGCGGCCCGGGTCGAGGTGGTCAGTCACCCGCAGTTCGCCCTCGCCAAACTCTGGAACGGCGCCCTCGGCAGCCTGGCCTGGCTGCTGCTCTGCGGCCTCCTCAGTGCGATTCTCGGCGGCTGGCTGCTGCGTACCCAGCTGCGTCCTCTGGACAAGATGGTGCAGCAGGCCCAGGCCATCACCCGCCGCGAGTTCATGACCCTGGTCAAGGTGCCGCGCACGCCCGAGCTCAAGCGCGTGGTGCTGGCAATGAACCAGATGGTCGACAAGCTCAAGGCACTGTTCGCCGAAGAGGCCGCGCGCAGCGAAAGGCTGCGCCAGGAGGCCTATCAGGACAGCCTCACCGGCCTGGCCAACCGGCGCCTGTTCGAGATCCGCCTGACCAATCAGCTGGACATCCAGGAACACCACGCCGAGGGCTATCTGGCGCTTCTGCGGATCAACGACCTGGGCGGGCTCAATGAGCGCTTTGGCGGCCCACACGCCGATGCGCTGCTCAAGGCCATCGGTGACTTGCTCCAGCGTCTGCTCGAGCAGCCCAGCCGCAGGGCCTGGCTGGCCTCGCGCAGCCGAGGCGCCGAGTTCAGCCTGCTGGCCCCCGGGCTGAGCGACGAAGACGCCGAGCAACTCGCCTATGAGCTCAGTGAAGGGACGCAAAGCCTGCGCGAGACCGGGGCCAGCGACTGCTCGCCGGTGGCCTACATCGGCATCGCCGCCTTCCGCCCGGGCGAAGAGGCCGCCCAGGTGCTGGGGCGGGCCGATCAGGCGCTAGCCCAGGCCCAGGCGTTCGGCGACCCCGACAAGCCCTGGGAACGCCTGGACTATACCGAGGAGCAGCCCAATCAGGGCCTGCATGAGTGGCGCGAGTGGCTCGACAACGCCCTCAACCAGAACCAGCTGCGCCTGTACTTCCAGCCCGTGGCGGCCTGTGCCGACCGCGACACGATCCTCCATCACAAGGTGCTGGCACGCCTGCTCGGACCAAACGGCGAGACTGTCGCCGCGGGCCGCTTCCTGCCCTGGGTCGAGCGCCTGGGCTGGGCCGCACGCTTCGATCTGATCATGCTCAAGCACTGCCTGACACACCTCAGCCAATACGCGCATCCGGTCGCCTTGAGCCTTTCGGCCAGCACCCTGCGCGAGCCTGACAGCCTCACACGCCTGCTGGCCATGCTCAAACAACATCCTGAGCAGGCCGCACTGCTCACCCTGGAGGTCGACGAGCACCACCTGCCGCCGCCGGCCGAACTGGAGGCCCTGAGCAAGGCCGTGCGCGATGCCGGCTGTCGCCTGGGCCTGCAGCATTTTGGCGGGCACTTCAGCCGGATCGGCAACCTGACACACCTCGGCCTCGCCTACCTGAAGATCGACGGCAGCTACATCCGCGCCATCGACCAGGAAAGCGACAAGCGCCTGTTCATCGAGGCCATCTTCCGCGCCAGCAATAGCATCGATCTACCGTTGCTGGCCGAGATGGTGGAGACCGAAGGGGAGCTCTATACGCTTGAGGGGATGGGAATCGTCGGCGCCATGGGGCGCCTCATCGGTGTGCCTTCGCCCTGGCAGCAATCATGAGACTGGGGCGACAGGCAGCAAGCGCAGCTTGCACGGGTTGAGCCCCGGGCCAACCCACGGGACTTCGCGCTCAGGCGCAAGCACTGTTTAACGCAGCGGCTGATCCTCACTGCCGAGCAGGCCGCCAAGTCCGCCGAGTTCCGCTCGGGTTTCCGCTCGCTGATGCAGTTTGTGTCGCGCCGCCTCGGGCAGATCCGTGTAGCGAATGACGCCGCGTTCGACCAACGCCGAGACCACGTCCTCGAGCACCCGGATCATTTCCAGATCGGATTCCTGCAACGCCACCAGGCGATTGTTCAGCGCATGACTGGCCACCCAGGCCTGCACCTCCGGATCGTCCGCGGCCATGGTATGGCTCATGCTGTCGAACGGCTCCTGCTCCACCCGCAAGATCCGCCGCCGTTCATCGCGCTGTACGTAGACCATGAATGCCTCCTGCTACTGGCAAAAGAAAGCCCGCCACCCGTTAGGTGGCGGGCCGGCTCTATGCTTGCAGATTAGACCGTATCGACCTTCAACGTACCGTCGGCGAGCATGTTGAGGATTACATCGGCCTCTGACCCCACCGAATAGCTGGCGAACAGGTTGACGTCCTGCAGCACTATCGTCTGGTCTGGCGTCGTGAAGTTTCCACCACCCGATGCATCGACCTTGATAACCGTGTCGAGCGCCGCCGTTCCGACCAGAGAGCCGGTGGAGATATCGATGTAGCTCAGCAGGTTGCCGATTCCATCAGGACCTCCATCCCCATCCTCGCCAACCAACAGTTGCGACAGATCCAAGCGGTCACCACCAGAATTGAAGCCCTTGGCAAAGTCCGTGACGGTATCGGTTCCAGTTTCCCCTAGAAGCCACTTGAACGTGTCCGCGCCTCCGCCGCCGGTCAGTGTGTCGTTGCCCAAGCCTCCGATCAATACATCGTCGCCATCGCCGCCGATCAGGGTGTCATTGCCGGTACTGCCAAGCAGCACCTCGTCCGCGGCAGTGCCATTCAAGATATAGCCGGTGGCCGGAGAGCCGGTTCCTTCTATGGATACGTTAAAGCTGGTGGTCGGGATCGCATCGCCATCGCCATCCGTTGCATCCAGGTTGAAGCTCAGGTTGACATCGTCTGGGAATATTTCCTCGGTGACCGTGATCGACAAGAGGCGGTAGGAGTCCCCACTTGCCGCTCCGAGACGAATTTCGTCGAAGCCGTTGGCCAAGATGTCGGCTGGATCACTGGGATTGTCATAGGTCATCGTGGAACCAACGATTGGGTTCAGGATATCGAACACCGTTGTAGCGCTCTGACCGGTCCCGAGTGGAGGCGTCCAAGTACCCGAGGCGATCAACACGCCGGCACTGAATACCGCCCAAGTCAGGGAGTCGACGTGAGGACCACTGTTTCTTAGGTTGTTTAGGGTAAAGCGGGTATTTACGACGTGCGTATTGAAAGCCACCTTCAATAGCTCGCCACTATCAATATGATTGTTGTCGATGCCCAAGCCCGGCGTAGACGAATTTATTCCCCCAGTGGCTGGGCTGGAGGCCAACTCGGTGAAGGTCGCCGTCACACCATTGATCGGCAAGACCAATGTGGGCACCGGACCACCCGGAGTGAGCCCGAGAAGAGACTTCGTCGTTTCCGTCGTGGGGCTCGGCGTCACCAGATTGAAGTCGTAGGTGCCATCGACATTCATCGTCAGGATGAAGAAGGTTTCGCCACTGCCGTTGATGGTCGCAGTCAGTACCGATGAGCCGTCCGGGTTATCCACCGTGTTGTAATTGATGTGCGCATTGGGTGCGACACCAGACAGGTGGAAGGCGCCGAAACCGTCACCACCAAAGTCGATATCCGCAACGCCATGCAGGGTTCCGGCAAAGTTCCCCATAATGCCGTCTTGAATACCGTGGACTACCGGCACATCGTCTTCAATATGCACCAGGAAACCGCCAGCCAGCGCCAGTGGATTGCTGCCATCGCTCGCCTGCAGGATGCTGGCGAAGTTGAAGGTCAGCAGTTCATTGTCATCACTGTTCTTGAGTGGATGATCGATAGGTCCTAGCAGATTGAAGGTGTAATCGCCGTTGGCTTGCACCTGCAAGGTAAAGATCACCGCACCGCCTGGCCCCGCTTTAGCAGTCAGGGTGTCGCCCGACACCGAGTAAACCAATGGCACGCCGGCGGACGTCGCCATCGCCAAGCCACTGGTATCAGTGGACAGGGAGAACTGCGCGCTAGCTACCGGCGGCCCCACGAGCAAATCGACCAAGCTGCCGACGGCAACCGTGTTGACCGCATCGAGATCGGTGACTCCCCCAGGCAGTTCATCTTCATCGACCCGTGCGACAACCGGGCTTTGGTCTTCCACATAGATAGTCAAGGTGGCGTTGGCCGGATCACCATCGTTGTCGACAATGGTGTAGTTGAAGGCCTCGACCTTGTCGCCGTTGATGCCGGAGGGCGCCTGGTAACTCCAGGCTCCCGTGGCAAAGTTGAACGACAGTTTGCCACCTTGCGCAGTGGTGATATCGCTCAGCTGACTGCCCGCGATATTCGGCCCGCTACTGGCGACGATGGTGCCCACGCCGTCCCACGTATAGGTGATGCCATTGATTTCGATGGATTGTATGTAGCCAGGGCCATCGGCGCCGAAGGCGTCGTCGTCACCGCCACCGACCGCATTGTCGTTGCCAAGCAGCACGTTGCCGGCCACCACATCGCCGAGCACCTGCCCGACCAAGGTATCGATCAGGTCATCGAAGTCGCCGACCAGGATAGGTGCCCCCTCGCCATCCACATCGATATCCTGCAGGCGCGCCAGGCTGATGCCATTTCCAACCCCAATCGAGGTGACGCTGATGCCGTTGTCGTTGACGAAGCTATTCCACGCGGTGGCCACCGGTGCAGTCAGCGAGGTGCCTCCCGGCCCGGTCTGCTGATTCGGATTGCCATCACTGATGAAGAACACCTGATTGCTCCAGCCCGGAATCGGGCTATAGGCGCTCATGGTTTCGATGATGGCGTCGGTAAAGTCCGTCTGACCATTGAACGGGCGCGTCCCACCTTCAGTTGGATTGAGACTGGCGATCAAGCTGTCCAACGAAGCGAAATCTGTCACCTGCGCGTAGGAGGTCGCCGTCGCCGAGAAGGCGACCAGCTTGATGTTCACCGCCCCGGGCGTGCCATTGAACAGGGCCTGCCCCGCGGCCCTTACCGCCTGCAACATCTGGTTCAACTCGGTGTTATTGATGCTGCCGCTGAAGTCCAGCACGAAGGCCACGTTGAAGTCCTGGCTCTGCCCGGCCAGCACGGTGGCAGAATCATTGCGAGCCACCGGCACATCATCCTCGACATCGATGGTGAAGCTGCCCGCCTCGAAGCTGCCGATCGGGTCACCGTCGCCGTCGGTGGCAGTCAGCACGCCGGAGAAATCGATCGGCAAGCTGAGTAGCTGACCATCATCGCTGCTACCCGGCAGCGGATGATCCAGAGGCCCCTGCAAGCTGAAGCTGTAGCTGCCGTCGGCATTGACCTGCAGGGTGAAGATGGTTTGAGCGCCCGCGCTTGCCGTCAGCAGGTTGCCCACCACGCTATAGCTCAGGGGTGTCCCATCTGAGGTCAGGCCTTGCGCCACCATGGAGTTGATGGCCGCCGGGCTGTCGGACAAGCCGAAGTCCCCGGGCCCATCGGCGCCAAAATTGACCAGTGCATTGAGGGTACCTGCACCGCCAGACGCAGTTGTGGACTGGCCGCCTTCGGCATTGCCATCATGCGGCGCACCGCCCGCCACAGCCAAGGCATCCTCCTGCACCGTTCCAGACACAGTAGGCCGCTGACCAGAGCTACCCGACTGCACCGGACCGTCGTCCTCGAAGCGGAACACCCCGGCGGCACCCAGGTCGATCGACTTGCTGTCGCTATCACCATCGCCATCGGTGAGGGTCTGCACCAGCTTCAACACGCCCGGATCCAGCAGCAGGGTCTGCGCATCGTCGTGGTCCGTGGTGTCCCCGTGCCAGATGTTGTCCAGCAGGTGCAGGGTCACCTCTCCCGTCGCCGGGTCGATGGTCAGGGTGAAGTAGTCAGCCGCACCCACGCTGCCGGTGATCACGTTGCCCACCTGGCTCAGCAGGATCTGCGCGCCCTTGCCATCCGGCGCGCTCGCATCCACGGCGAACAGCCCGCTGGGCACGCCATTGCCGTCCAGCGCCAGGCTATAGCTGGTCGCGCCCGGACCATCGGCGCCGTAGGCACTGCTGAACTGCGCCTGCACCAGCGCGCCACTCAGCACCGCCATGGCAATACCATCACCGCCCACGCCACCGAACGCCGGCAGGCTCTCATCCACTTTTACCTTGCCCAGCTCGGGGGCGTATTCATTCAGGTTGGCATCCGGGCCGTCATCCTCGAAGCGGAACACCCCGGCTGCACCCAGGTCGATCGACTTGCTGTCGCTATCACCATCGCCATCGGTGAGGGTCTGCACCAGCTTCAGCACGCCTGGATCCAACAGCAGGGTCTGCGCATCGTCGTGGTCCGTGGTGTCCCCGTGCCAGATGTTGTCCAGCAACTGCAGGGTCACCTCGCCAGTCGTCGGATCGATGGTCAGGCTGAAGTAGTCAGCCGCCCCCACGCTGCCGGTGATCACGTTGCCCACCTGGCTCAGCAGGATCTGCGCGCCCTTGCCATCCGGCGCGCTCGCATCCACGGCGAACAGCCCGCTGGGCACGCCACTGCCGTCCAGCGCCAGGCTATAGCTGGTGGTGCCGGGTCCATCGGCGCCGTAGGAGCTGTCGAACTGCGCCTGCACCAGCGCGCCACTCAGCACCGCCGTGGCGATGCCATCACCGCCCACGCCACCGAACGCCGGCAGGCTCTCATCCACTTTTACCTTGCCCAGCTCGGGGGCGTATTCATTCAGGTTGGCGTCCGGACCGTCGTCCTCGAAGCGGAACACCCCGGCGGCACCCAGGTCGATCGACTTGCTGTCGCTATCACCATCGCCATCGGTGAGGGTCTGCACCAGCTTCAGCACGCCTGGATCCAACAGCAGGGTCTGCGCATCGTCGTGGTCCGTGGTGTCCCCATGCCAGATGTTGTCCAGCAGGTGCAGGGTCACCTCTCCCGTCGCCGGATCGATGGTCAGGGTGAAGTAGTCAGCCGCACCCACGCTGCCGGTGATCACGTTGCCCACCTGGCTCAGCAGGATCTGCGCGCCCTTGCCATCCGGCGCGCTCGCATCCACGGCGAACAGCCCGCTGGGCACGCCACTGCCGTCCAGCGCCAGGCTATAGCTGGTGGTGCCGGGTCCATCGGCGCCGTAGGAGCTGTCGAACTGCGCCTGCACCAGCGCGCCACTCAGCACCGCCGTGGCGATGCCATCACCGCCCACGCCACCGAACGCCGGCAGGCTCTCATCCACTTTTACCTTGCCCAGCTCGGGGGCGTATTCATTCAGGTTGGCGTCCGGACCGTCGTCCTCGAAGCGGAACACCCCGGCGGCACCCAGGTCGATCGATTTGCTGTCGCTATCACCATCGCCATCGGTGAGGGTCTGCACCAGCTTCAGCACGCCTGGATCCAATAGCAGGGTCTGCGCATCGTCGTGGTCCGTGGTGTCCCCATGCCAGATGTTGTCCAGCAGGTGCAGGGTCACCTCTCCCGTCGCCGGATCGATGGTCAGGGTGAAGTAGTCAGCCGCACCCACGCTGCCGGTGATCACGCTGCCCACCTGGCTCAGCAGGATCTGCGCGCCCTTGCCATCCGGCGCGCTCGCATCCACGGCGAACAGCCCGCTGGGCACGCCACTGCCGTCCAGCGCCAGGCTATAGCTGGTGGTGCCGGGTCCATCGGCGCCGTAGGAGCTGTCGAACTGCGCCTGCACCAGCGCGCCACTGAGCACCGCCGTGGCGATGCCATCACCGCCCACGCCACCGAACGCCGGCAGGCTCTCATCCACTTTTACCTTGCCCAGCTCGGGGGCATCTTTGTTCAGACTGGCGTCCGGACCGTCGTCCTCGAAGCGGAACACCCCGGCTGCACCCAGGTCGATCGATACGCTGTCACTGTCGCCATCGCCATCGGTGAGGGTCTGCACCAGCTTCAGCACGCCTGGATCCAACAGCAGGGTCTGCGCATCGTCGTGGTCCGTGGTGTCCCCGTGCCAGATGTTGTCCAGCAGGTGCAGGGTCACCGCGCCCGTCGTCGGATCGATGGTCAGGGTGAAGTAGTCAGCCGCACCCACGCTGCCGGTGATCACGTTGCCCACCTGGCTCAGCAGGATCTGCGCGCCCTTGCCATCCGGCACGCTCGCATCCACGGCAAACAGCCCGCTGGGCACGTTGTTGCCACTCAATATCAGGCTGTAGCTCGTTGAACCCGGACCGTCGGCGCCAAACACACTGTTGAACTGCGCCTGCACCAGCGCGCCACTGAGCACCGCCATGGCGATGCCATCATCGCCCTCACCACCGAAGGCCGGCAGACTCTCGTCCACTGTTACCTTGCCCAGGTCAGGGGCTTGATCATTCAGACGAGCCACCGGCACGTCGTCCTCGACATCGATGGTGAAGCTGCCTGCCGGGAGGCCACCCACCAGCGGGTCGCCGTCACCGTCGGTGGCGGTCAGCACGCCGGAGAAGTCGATACCCAACCCCACCAGGGTCTCGTTGTCGTTACCGTCCATCTGCGGATGGTCGATCGGCCCCTTCAGGGTGAACAGGTAGCTGCCGTCGGCATTCACCACCAGGGTGAACACGTCGTAGCCACTGACGCTGGCGGTCAGGGTATTGCCCACCACCGCGTAGCTCAGCGCTTCACCGCCCGAGGTCAGGCCTTGTGCCGTCAGCGCGCCGACGTTGCTCGACAGGCCGAAGCTGCCCGGGCCGTCCGCGCCGAAGTTGACCAGCACATGCAAGGCCCCGGCACCGCCGCTGGCCGTCAGGGTCTGACCGCCCTCGCTGTTGCCCTGGTGCGGGCTGAGCAGCGGGTCCTCATGCACCAACTGGTTGATCGTAGGGCGCTGCTCGCCGTTGGCCACCACCGGCACGTCGTCCTCGACATCGATGGTGAAGCTGCCCACCGGGAGGCCACCCACCAGCGGGTCGCCGTCACCGTCGGTGGCGGTCAGCATTCCGGAGAAGTCGATACCCAACCCCGCCAGGGTCTCGTTGTCGTTGCCGTCCATCACTGGATGGTCGATCGGCCCCTTCAGGGTGAACAGGTAGCTGCCATCGGCATTCACCACCAGGGTGAACACGTCGTAGCCGCTGACGCTGGCGGTCAGGGTATTGCCCACCACCGCGTAGCTCAGCGCTTCACCGCCCGAGGTCAGGCCTTGCGCCGTCAGCGCGCCGACGTTGCTCGACAGGCCGAAGCTGCCCGGGCCGTCCGCGCCGAAGTTGACCAGCACATGCAAGGCCCCGGCAGCACCGCTGGCCGTCAGGGTCTGGCCGCCCTCACTGTTGCCCTGGTGCGGGCTGAGCAGCGGGTCCTCATGCACCAGCTGGTTGATCGTCGGGCGCTGCTCGCCGCTGGCAGCCACCGGCACGTCGTCCTCGACATCGATGGTGAAGCTGCCCGCCGGCAAGCCACCCACCAGCGGGTCGCCGTCACCGTCGGTGGCGGTCAGCACGCCGGAGAAGTCGATACCCAACCCCGCCAGAGTCTCGTTGTCGTTACCGTCCATCTGCGGATGGTCGATCGGTCCCTTCAGGGTGAACAGGTAGCTGCCGTCGGCATTCACTACCAGGGTGAACACCTCGTAGCCGCTGACGCTGGCGGTCAGGGTGTTGCCCACCACCGCGTAGCTCAGCGCTTCACCGCCCGAGGTCAGGCCTTGCGCCGTCAGCGCGCCGACGTCGCTCGACAGGCCGAAACTGCCCGGGCCGTCCGCGCCGAAGTTGACCAGCACATGCAGGGCCCCGGCACCACCGCTGGCCGTCAGGGTCTGGCCGGCCTCGCTGTTACCCTGGTGCGGGCTGAGCAGCGGATCTTCATGCACCAGTTGGTTGATCGTCGGGCGCTGCTCGCCGCTGGCCGCCACCGGCACGTCGTCCTCGACATCGATGGTGAAGCTGCCCGCCGGGAAGCCACCCACCAACGGGTCACCGTCACCGTCGGTGGCGGTCAGCATCCCGGAGAAGTCGATACCCAACCCCGCCAGGGTCTCGTTGTCGTTACCGTCCATCTGCGGATGGTCGATCGGCCCCTTCAGGGTGAACAGGTAGCTGCCATTGGCATTCACCACCAGGGTGAACACCTCGTAGCCGCTGACGCTGGCGGTCAGGGTATTGCCCACCACCGCATAGCTCAGCGCTTCACCGCCTGAGGTCAGGCCTTGCGCCGTCAGCGCGCCGACGTTGCTCGACAGGCCGAAACTGCCCGGGCCGTCCGCGCCAAAGTTGACCAGCACATGCAGGGCCCCGGCACCACCGCTGGCCGTCAGGGTCTGGCCGGCCTCGCTGTTGCCCTGGTGCGGGCTGAGCAGCGGATCTTCATGCACCAGTTGGTTGATCGTAGGGCGCTGCTCGCCGCTGGCCGCCACCGGCACGTCGTCCTCGACATCGATGGTGAAGCTGCCCGCCGGGAAGCCCCCCACCAACGGGTCACCGTCACCGTCGGTGGCGGTCAGCATCCCGGAGAAGTCGATACCCAACCCCGCCAGGGTCTCGTTGTCGTTACCGTCCATCTGCGGATGGTCGATCGGCCCCTTCAGGGTGAACAGGTAGCTGCCATTGGCATTCACCACCAGGGTGAACACCTCGTAGCCGCTGACGCTGGCGGTCAGGGTATTGCCCACCACCGCATAGCTCAGCGCTTCACCGCCCGAGGTCAGGCCTTGCGCCGTCAGCGCGCTGACGTTGCTCGACAGGCCGAAACTGCCCGGGCCGTCCGCACCGAAGTTGACCAGCACATGCAGGGCCCCGGCACCACCGCTGGCCGTCAGGGTCTGGCCAGCCTCGCTGTTGCCCTGGTGCGGACCGAGCAGCGGGTCCTCATGCACCAGTTTGTTGATCGTCGGACGCTGCTCGCCGCTGGCCGCCACCGGCACGTCGTCCTCGACATTGATCACGAAACTGCCGCTGTTGAATGCGCCGATCGCGTCGCCGTCGCCATCGGTCGCGGTCAGCAGGCCGGAGAAGTCGATCGGCAGGCTCAGCAACTCGTCGTCATTGCCGTCGGCCAGAGGATGGTCCAGCGGGCCAAGCAGGGTGAATACGTAGCTGCCGTCACCATTCACCTGGAGCGTGAAGACAGTGCTCGCGCCGGCCGAGGCAGTCAGCAGGTTGCCAACCACGCTGTAGGTCAACGCCGTACCGCCGGACGTGAGGCCTTGAGCCGACAGCGACGCCAACGCCGCAGGGCTGGAGGAAAGACCGAAGCTGCCCGGGCCGTCCGCGCCAAAGTTGACCAACGCATCGAGGCTGCCGGCCGCGCCGGAGGCGACGTTGGTTATGCCGTCGCCATCGGAGTTGCCACCTACGATATCGTCTTCATCGACGCTGCTCGACACCACGGCGCCCTCTCCTTCGGCGAGGGTCGGCCCGTCATCGTTGACCAGCACATTAAGCAGCACGATAGGCGAGACATCGCCGTCCAGGTCGAACACCCGCACCTGAAAACTCTCGCCAACCTGGTCGTCCGCGCCGGTTGCATTCGGGTTGCTGTGATCGAGGGTGTTGGCGGTCAGCGTATAGGTCCAGTTGCCGGCCGCATCCACGGTCAGTATCCCGTATTTCCCCTGGACCACACCGCCATTGGTGACATCGATCCAGATGCCGTTGACATCCATGATCTCCAGGGCGGAAACGCCATCGGGTGAGGTGACAATCAGTCTTCCGGACGACTGCTCGGCATTGCTCCCCGGGTTGGTGCCGTTGCTCAGGGCCTGCTCATCCACCAGGGCTGGCCCGGTGACCACCGAGCCGGTGAAATCCTGGTACTCCACCTCGATCTCGGGAGTGAAATTGGGTGCGGCAGGCGGCGTCTCGTCGGCTGCCACGAAAGGCTCGGGATCGGGAAACTCGGGGCCTGCACCAAGACCTTCGGTCGGGAAACCGATCACTGGATCGACCGCCCCAGCGGTCTCGCCCAACAAGACGAAACTGTGCCCGCCACCACCTCCGACGCCGGCAGCACCTCCTGCACCCGGACCAGCCGCGGTGGCCTCAGCGGAAAGCGTCGGGTCCTCACCGGCCTCGATCGCCGCTTGCAACCGCTCGACATCGGTCAGGTCTGCTGCGCTTGGCGTTTCGGGCGCCGCCTGCTGCACCGGCACCGTCCCCTCGGCGGCCTGTGCCAGCATCTGTTCGTCGAGCCTCAGACTGCTGTCCCGCCCCAGGGTCAGCTGCCGCCCCTTGCCCAGATCCACGGCCACCGCACCCGCGGCACCGGTAACCAGCTGCTCTCCGGCATAGACGCGATCCCCTTCTGTGAGGGGACGCCGCGATCCGTTGCCAGCCACCGCAAAGACCTCGCCGACAACCCGACTGACGACACCAATCAAAGTAGCCATGATTCCTTCCTCACCGCAGCTGCCGGCCACCGCCGACACGTCTCAAAAAGGGTCGAAACACCTTTTTCGAACATGGAGCGCGTCCAAAGAAACAACTGAGTGAAATGAGTCGGCGTACATGGCCTACAAATTTAGTAAGACAAAAAAATGTCACGCAGCCAGCGTCGCACTACTCCATCAGAAATATCCCCGCCCTATGCATTACATCCTGTGTTCGACCACCGTTTTTCGCATGCACCAAGCCTCTAGCTGCCCTCGCATGCCTCCCATGTGGAAACACTGGGATCGTTTTGCCGAATTGCATAAGACTTTTTCCTCATAAGGCTTGTGCGAAATTTTTCTGAGGGTCTTAGAAAGATGTTCTTAGCTGTGATGTTAAGAGCGTGAAACGTTTTTATGCCGAAAAATAGCCAATTTTATGGCGACGGAAATAAGACACACATAAGGAGACTCATCGCATGCGAGTTTTCAATCCGCTGTGGACCAGCGTGGTCCTTGCCTTGGCTTGTGCCCAGACACAAGCAATGACGCTGTCGGAGGCGATTCAGAGCACGCTGGACAATCACCCGGAGATTCACGCCGGAATCAACAGTCGCCTCTCCTCTGACGAGGAGGTGAACATTGCCAAGGGCGGCTACCTGCCCACGGTCGATCTGCTGGTCGGTTATGGCCGCGAGCACACCGACAGTCCGACCACCCGGGCCCAGGGCAATCACAACACCGAAACCCTCAATTACCGCAACGCCGAGCTGCGCCTGCGACAGATGCTGTTCGACGGCTTCAACACGCCCAACGAAGTGGCACGCACCGAGGCGGTGGTCAATGCGCGCGCCTATCGCGTGCTCGGCACCTCGGAAAGCCTGGCGCTGCGTACGGTAGAGGTGTACCTGGACGTACTGAAGCGCCGCGAACTGCTCTCGTTGGCGAAGAACAACCTGCTCGCCCACCAGCGCATCAATGATCAGATCGACCTGCGCAGCCGCCAGGGTGTCGGCAGCACCGCCGATCTCGACCAGTCCCAGGCCCGCCTGGCGCTGGCACAGAACAACCTGTACACCGAGCAGGTCAACCTGGCCGACGCCGAGGCGAACTTCTTCAGCGCCGTCGGACGGATGCCGGATGAGCTGGCCTCCCCCGCCACGGTCAGAGGCTCGATGCCGGCGGACCTGTCCGCCGCACGGCAAACGGTGATGGACAACAACCCCTTCCTGAAATCCGCACAGGCCGATGTCCATGCTGCCGAGAAGCAGTACGAGGTGGCCAAGTCGACCTTCTACCCGCGCTTCGATGTCGAGGTGGCCACTCGTGCGGACGACAACCTGCAGGGCGATGAAGGCCACTCCAACGGCTGGCGCGCGGCGGTGGTGATGAACTACAACCTGTTCAATGGCATGCGTGACAAGGCCCGCCTGCAGTCCACCGCGCACCAGATCAACGAATCGATGGACATCCGCAACAACGCCCTGCGTGTGCTCAACGAGAATCTCGCCCTGGCATGGAACGCCATGGAGAACGCCCGCCTGCAGACACCCAAGGCCCGCGACTACGCCGACTACACTGCAAGGGTGCGCGAGGCGTACCAGCAGCAGTTCCGCCTGGGCCAGCGCACCCTGCTCGACCTGCTCGACAGCGAAAACGAACTCTTCACCGCCAACCGCCGTTACAGCGAAGTGCGCTACACCGAGGAGTTCTCCATGTACCGCGTGATCGCGGCCATGGGTGATCTGCTGCGTCAGCAGCAGGTCGTAGTACCGGCCGAGGCTGTAGCCCTTTCCGAGGTAAAGAGCGAGGCACGTCTGCCGGAAATGAAGTAGTACCGGCCGAGGAGCAGTAATACGTGACCACCATGGAACGGAGCGGGCCGACCATCGACCCACGCCTGAGCCACGACGATCCGTTGCTCGATGGCTTGCTGATTCTCTGCAAGCTGCACGGGTGCACGGTCAGCCGTGCCAGCCTGAGCGGTGGCCTGCCGATGCCCGAGCAGCGCCTGAGTGCCGAGCTGCTGCCGCGCGCCGCAGCTCGCGCGGGCCTGCAAGCACGCCTGCTGCGTCGTGAGCTGGGCAGCATTTCGGCGCTTAACCTGCCGGTGCTGCTGCTGCTGAAGGACGGACGCAGCGCGGTGCTGCGCAAGTGGGGCGAGAAGGATCAGGCACTGATCCTGCCCTGCGAGGCGGAAGGCGGCGAACAATGGGTCAGCCGCCAACAACTGGCCCAGGAATACAGCGGCCAAGCGTTATTCGCCCGCCCGCGGCATGAGCTGGAAGATGCCCACAGGCCCCTGGTCCCCCGCGTCGAAGCCTGGTTCCGCGACACCCTGAAGCTGTCGCGCTGGCTGTATTCCGACGCCATTCTCGCCAGCCTGCTGATCAACGCACTGGGGCTGCTGGTGCCACTGTTCGTCATGCAGACCTATGACCGCGTGGTGCCCAATCAGGCCACCGCGACCCTCTGGGTGCTAGCGATAGGTCTGTTCATCGGCACCGGTTTCGAACTGCTGCTGCGGGTGCTGCGCGCCCACCTGCTGGATACCGCCGGCAAGAAGACCGACGTCGTGCTGTCGGCCACGCTGTTCGAGCGCATCAACGGCATGGCCATGAAAGCCCGCCCCGCCAGCGTCGGCGGCTTCGCCCAGAGCATCCACGACTTCCAGGGTCTGCGTGAATTCCTCACCGCCGTGACCCTCACCAGCCTGATCGACCTGCCGTTCGCCCTGCTGATGATCGCCGTGATCGGCCTGATCGGCGGCTGGCTGGTGTACATCCCCCTGCTGGCCTTTCCCATCGCCGCGATCTACGCCCTGATCATCCAGTCGCGCCTGCGCGATACGGTGCAGAAGAGCCTGGCCCTGGCCTCGCAACGCCAGGCCCTGCTGATCGAAACCCTCGGCAGCCTGGAAACGCTCAAGGCCTACGGTGCCGAGAGCGAACGCCAGCACCAATGGGAGAAGCTCCACGGCGCCGTGACGCGCCTGGACAGCCATGCGCGCTTCCTGTCGGCGCTGGCGACCAACGGCACCCTGTTCCTGCAGCAGCTCGCCGGCATGTCCACCATAGTCGCCGGGGTCTACAGCATCATCGCCGGCGACCTCAGCGTGGGTGCGCTGGTCGCCTGCTACATGCTCGGCAGCCGCGTGCTGGCGCCGCTGGGACAGATCGCCGGGCTGATCACCCGCTACCAGCAAGCGCGCCTGACCATGACCAGCACCGACGCACTGATGGCCCTGCCCCAGGAACGCCAGGCCAAGCAGCGTCCCCTGGAGCGCACGCAGCTAAAGGGCGCGCTGGACGTGCGCAAGGTGAGCTTCCGCTACCCCGATCAGAGTACACCGGCGCTGGCCGATGTCAGCCTGCGCATGGCCGCCGGCGAGCGCGTCGGCATCATCGGCCGCAGCGGCTCGGGCAAGAGCACCCTGGCACGCCTGCTGATGGGCTTCTACACACCCGAGGAAGGCCAGATCCTCCTCGACAACCTCGACCTGCGCCAGCTCGACGTCGCCGACCTGCGCCACCAGATCGGCTATGTCGCCCACGACCTGCCCCTGCTGGCCGGCAGCCTGCGCGACAACCTGACCCTCGGCGCCCGCTACATCAACGACGCGCGCATGCTCGAAGTGGCCGAACTGAGCGGCGTCAGCGAGCTGGCCAGGCAGCACCCGCAGGGGTTCGACCGCCCCGTCGGCGAACGCGGCCAGCTGCTCTCCGGCGGCCAGCGCCAGGCCGTGCTGCTGGCCCGCGCCATCCTCCTCGACCCGCCGATTCTGCTGCTCGACGAGCCCACCAGTGCGATGGACAACACCAGCGAGGAGATCCTGCGCAATCGCCTGCACACCTGGGCCCAGGGCAAGACCCTGCTGCTGATCACCCACCGCGCATCGATGCTCAGCCTGGTCGACCGCCTGGTGGTGCTGGACAACGGCCACATCGTTGCCGACGGCCCGAAGGAATCGGTGATCGAAGCCCTGCGCAAGGGTCGCGTCGGCCCGGCTGCACTCTAGGACATGCCCATGCAAGCCAACCAGACGGCCAGCGACTATTTCTCCAGCCTGCGTCGACACCGCCAGGACACCGAGTTCATGCCGGAAGTCGAGGGCGCGGTGCTGGAGGACTCACCCTGGTTCTCGCGGATCACCATCTGGCTGGTCACCGCCTGCCTGCTGGCGGCCCTGGCCTGGTCCCATTTCGCGGTGCTGGAGGAGGTCACCACCGGCGAGGGCAAGGCGATCCCCTCGAGCAAGATTCAGGTCATCCAGAATCTTGAAGGCGGCATTGTCAGCGAGATCTTCGTGCGCGAAGGCCAGGTGGTGGACAAGGGCGACGTGCTGCTGCGCCTCGACGACACCCGTTTTCTCTCCAACCAGGGCGAAACCGAAGCCGATCGCCTGGCCCTGATCGCCCGCATCGAACGCCTGAGCGCCGAGGCCGAAGGACGCGACATCGCCATGCCGGACGTCATCACCAACGGCGCGCCGCAGTTGGCCGAGGACGAATTGGCGCTGTACCGCTCCCGGCAGGAACGGCTGCACAGCGAGCAGCGCACCCTCGGCGAACAGTTGCGCCAGAAGCAGCAGGAGCTGGCCGAGTTTCGCTCGAAGGCCCAGCAGTACCGCTCCAGCCTCGGCCTGCTGCAGCAGGAACTGAACATGTCGCAGCCACTGGTGGCCAGCGGCGCGATCTCCCAGGTGGAGATCCTCCGCCTGCGCCGCAGTGCGGTCGAGGTGCGCGGCTCCCTGGACGCCACTAACCTGGCCATTCCCCGGGCCGAGGCGGCGATCAGCGAGATCAGGAGCAAGATCGACGAGTCCGAGCTGGCCTTTCGTTCCGAGGCCTTCAAGGCGCTCAACGAGGCGCGCACCGAACTGAAGAAGATCACCGCGACCAGCTCGGCGATCGAGGACCGGGTCAGCCGCACCACGGTGGTGTCCCCGGTCAAGGGCGTGATCAAGCAATTGAAGATCAACACCATCGGCGGCGTGGTCCAGCCCGGCAGCGACATGCTGGAGATCGTCCCCCTGGAGGACAACCTGCTGATCGAAGCCAAGGTACGCCCCCAGGACGTGGCCTTCCTGCACCCGGGGCAGAAAGCCATGGTCAAGTTCAGCGCCTACGACTACACCATCTACGGCGGCATGAAGGCCAACCTGGAGCTGATCAGCGCCGACACCATCACCGACGACGAAGGCAACAGCTTCTACCTGATCCAGGTGCGGACGGACAAAAGCCACCTGGGCAGCGATGAAAACCCGCTGCTGATCATCCCCGGCATGATCGCCACGGTGGACATCATCACCGGCGAGAAGAGCGTGCTGGATTACCTGCTCAAGCCTGTGCTCAAGGCCCGTTCGGAGGCGCTGCGCGAGCGCTGAGCACGCAGCTAATGCGGTCACGCTGAGCTTGCTTCGATCCAGCTGCGAAGAATGCGATTGCAACTGGCGCGGCCGGCCCGACATTGCGCGCAAACCGCCTGCGCTGCGACCCCGGCGAAGGCCGGCGCTCCATCAGGCCCAGACGAACCCTCCAACCAGGCCGACCGTTCTGGCGGAACTCAAGGCTGGCCGCCACTGGCTAGACGGTCCCCGCCTTTGCTGCCACCCTGCTGGCCAAGGCCTGGACTCAGCCCTGGCCGCATGCCGTCACGCCTACCTGCCGCGCATGGCGTCGATGCTGATGGAGCCCGCACCATGTACATAGAGCATGAGCAAACCACCGGCCATGGCGAAGTTCTTCATGAACAGGATCATCTGCATCTGCTCACTGAAGTTGGAATGAAAGATCAGGGCCGCTGCCACCGAGAAAGCCGCCAGCGCCAACGCCGCCCAGCGCGTCAGAAAACCGAGGATCAGCGCCAGGCCGCCGCCGACCTCCAGGAGGATCACCAGCGGCAGCAGCACACCGGGCACGCCCATGCTTTCCATGTAGCCCTGGGTACCGGCGAAACCGGTGATCTTGTTGATGCCGGCCAGCACGAAGATATGTGCGAGCAGCAGCCGAGCGAGCAAGACGATTGCACTATTCATTTAGCCACCTCTAGAGCGAAAACCGCGTCATCCAGCACCTGACACCGAGCGCCCTGCAGCAATGAGCCGTCCGTGTCCACGAGTGCCGGGAAGAACCAACCCGCGCCGCTTGATCGGCGAAAAGCTGGCCCAATGCTTCCATCTGCACCCTGCATTGACCTTAGCAACGCTGCCCGCCCCCCGCCAGGCGCGGAGCCACGGCAGTCTGGCGTTGCCAAGCAACACTTGCAGGCGCTCGCGCGAACCCCGAAGCTAGGCCCATCGGCCACTGAATGGCGAGGATCGTCCTTGGACTGGCAAACCCTGCTCAACCGCGAGCGACTCGGCAAACCGACCCACAGCGTCGACGAGCTGGGTCGCAGCCCCTTCCACAAAGATCACGACCGCATCATCTTCTCCGGCGCCTTCCGTCGCCTGGGGCGCAAGACCCAGGTGCACCCGGTCTCGAGCAACGACCATATCCATACCCGCCTGACCCATTCCCTGGAGGTCAGCTGCGTCGGCCGCTCGCTGGGCATGCGCGTCGGCGAGATGATCCGCGACGCCCTGCCCGACTGGTGCGAGCCGAGCGATCTGGGCATGGTCGTGCAGTCGGCCTGCCTGGCCCACGACATCGGCAATCCGCCCTTTGGCCATTCCGGCGAGGATGCGATCCGCCACTGGTTCCAGCAGGCCGCCGGACGCGGCTGGCTGGACGCCATGAGCGAGGCCGAACGCGCCGACTTCCTCAGCTTCGAGGGCAACGCCCAGGGCTTTCGCGTGCTCACCCAACTGGAGTACCACCAGTTCGACGGCGGCACGCGGCTCACCTACGCGACCCTCGGCACCTACCTCAAGTACCCCTGGACGGCACGCCACGCCGAGGCCCTCGGCTACAAGAAACACAAGTTCGGCTGCTACCAGAGCGAACTGCCGCTTCTCGAGCAGATCGCCCAGAAGCTCGGCCTGCCGCAGCTCGAAGAGCAGCGCTGGGGCCGCCACCCGCTGGTGTACCTGATGGAGGCAGCCGACGATATCTGCTACGGCCTGATCGACCTGGAAGACGGCCTGGAAATGGATTTGCTCCAGTACGAGGAGGTCGAGGCCCTGCTGCTCGACCTGGTCGGCGACGACCTGCCGCAGACCTATCGCCAGCTCGGCCCGCAGGACTCGCGGCGGCGCAAGCTGGCGATCCTGCGCGGCAAGGCCATCGAGCACCTGACCAACGCCGCCGCCCACGCCTTCGTCGCCCAGCAGCCGGCGTTGCTGGCCGGCACCCTGCAGGGCGACCTGGTCGAGCACATGCACGGCCCGGCCAAGCGCTGCGTGCAGAGCGCCAAGGCCATGGCGCGGGAGAAGATCTTTCAGGACAAGCGCAAGACCCTGCATGAGATTGGTGCCTACACCACCCTGGAAATACTCCTCAACGCCTTCTGCGGCGCGGCGCTGGAGCAGCAGGGCGGCCGCACGCCGTCGTTCAAGCACCGGCGCATCCTCGACCTGCTCGGGCACAACGCCCCCGAACCGAGCTGGCCGCTGCACCGGTCGTTTCTGCGGATGATCGATTTCATCGCCGGAATGACCGACAGCTACGCTACTGAAATGGCCCGCGAGATGACGGGACGCTCGAGTCCGGTGTAAGCGATGAGACAAGTCCTGCGAGACGCCTTCAGCTGGCATGCCGGCCCGCCCGCCTGGGGGCCGGCGATGGTGGCCGGCATCGGCTGCGCGCTGCCCCTGTTGCTGGGCCTGTTCAGCGCCCATACCGGCTTCCTCTGGGCCGCGCTGGGCGCCTTTCAGGCGGCCCAGGCCAATCCCCTGCATCGCTTCGGCATGCTCAGGATGCTCCTGCTCAGCGGCCTCGGGGCCTGCAGCGCCGGCCTGGGCTTCTGGGCGGCCAACGACCCGCTGCTCAGCCTGGGCCTGTTCGCCGCCTTCGGCTTGCTGCTCGCCTGGCTGCAGCGCTTCGGCAGCGAGGCGGGCAAGCAGGGGCTCGGCCTGGCCCTGTGCCTGTGCCTGGGCCAGGGCCAGTACGGTATCGGCAACCTCAACAACCCCTATGCGATCGCCGCGCTGTTCATCTTCGGCGGCCTCTGGGTGATGCTGCTGGCCTTCGGCCTGCGCGGCCTGCACGGCCTGCGCATGTGGCCGTACATGCCGCGCTTCATCAGCATCCTCAAGGTCCTCAGACGCCATGCCAAGCGCCTGCCGCGCCGCCAGTGGCGCCTGCACGCCCTGGGCTGCACCCTGGCACTGGGCCTGGCCGGCATGCTGGTCAACCTGGCCGATCTGCACCGCGGCTACTGGCTGACCCTGATCGTGCTGACCACCCTGCAGTTGGAGTTCCAGGGCAGCCTGGTGCGCGCCCTGCAATCGAGCCTGACCAGCCTGGCCGCCGCCGGCCTGCTGATCCTGCTCGGCCACAGCCTGCAGGACCCGCCGCTGATGGTGGCCATCCTGGCGCCCCTGATCGCCCTCAGCCGCGCCTTGCAGGCCAACCACTACGGCCTGTTCGTGATGCAGACCACCCTCAGCTTCGTGCTGCTCGCCGAAAGTCTCTCCCAGGACTGGCAGCTGGCCCAGGTACGCCTGCTCAACGCGTTGTTCGGCGTGGTCCTGGCATTGTCCGTGGCGCTGCTGATCCACGGCCTGCGCCAACTGCTGCTCAAGCGCACCCAGCAGAGCGCGTCGGCCCGCCAGACCCGCTGAGCGGCGCCCCTCCCCTGCGGGCGGTGAGTCAGGATCGTCCGGCGCCTGCACGCCCCCTTCACTATGCTTATGGCTCAACGGCGCAACCGAGGGAGAGACGCGCTATGCCCAGCAGACTCTGGCCCCGCGACCGCCGGTTTCCCCTGCATGTGCATATCAGCCTGCTGTTCACCCTGCTGCTGCTGCTGACCGGGACGGTGCTGGGGCTGTTCAACCACCGGCAGACCACCCAGATCATCTTCGACAGCAGTGCCAAACTGTTCACCCAGGTCCAGCAGAACGTGCAACTCGACCTGGAGCACACCTACCAGCCGATCCGCCAGTTGCTCAGCCTGCTGGCACTCAACCAGGCCAGCCAAGCCGGCGACCTGCAAGGCCGCCTGGCGCTGCTCAAGCCCTTTGCCCAGGCCTTGCGCGACAACCCGAAGATGGCCTCGTTGTACCTTGGCTACGAGGACGGCGACTTCTTCATGGTCCGGCCGTTGCGTGACGAGGCCATGAAGCTGCGCTTTTCGGCGCCGGACAACGCGGCCTTCCAGGTCTGGTCGATCGACCGTAGCGCCACTGGCGTCGAGGCCGCCTACCTGTTCTTCGACGGCTCGCTGAACCTGCTCGAGCGCAGCCCGCGCCTGGAAGAGGACTACGACCCGCGCAAGCGCGTCTGGTATCGCCGCGCCCGCGTCGACGGCGGGCAGATCACCACCGAGCCCTACGTGTTCTTCTCCACCGCCGAGGTCGGCACCACCCTGGCCAGGCGCAGCGGCCTGACCACCGTGCTGGCCGCGGACCTGACCCTCGCCGAACTCTCCGCGGCCTTGACCGATCAGCAGATCACCGCCAGCAGCCAGGTCGTTCTCTACGACCCGGCTGGCAATGCCGTGGCATACCCCGACAGCGCCCGGCTGACGATGATGATGGATGGCAAGGCCATCCTGAGCCCGGCCCGTGAACTCAGTCCGGAGATCGACGCGCTGCTGGCCAACGGTGCCAGCGAGCTGGCGCAGAGCGTGCTGGAGCTGGGCGGTCGGCGTTGGGTGGTGTCGCGTAGCCGGCTATTGGAGGGCGGCCCCCAGGGCCTGTTTCTGGCACTGCTGGTGCCGGAGGACGAGCTGCTGGCCGACGCCTATCGCATGCGCTGGCAGGGCGCCCTGATCACCCTGACCACCCTGCTGCTGTGCCTGCCGCTGGGCTGGCTGACCTCGCGCCTGGTGGTCAAGCCGCTGAACTCGCTGGTCGCCGAGGCCGAGGCGATTCGCCGCTTCGACTTCCAGTACCCGGCCAGCGGCCACTCGCCGGTGCTGGAGGTCGACCAGCTGGCGGAGTCCATGACCCAGATGAAGGAGACCATCGCCAGCTTTCTGGAGATCGCCGCCAGCCTGTCGGCGGTGACCCGCTTCGACGCCCTGCTCGAACGGGTCCTGGAGGAGACCGTGGGCATCAGCCAGGCCCAGGGCGGCCTGATCTACCTGATCGATGCCGAACACGGCCGCCTGGAACCCCAGGGACTGTTCCTCGACGGCGCCCGGCGCAGCCTCGGCGAGCACGACATCCCCGGCTACGAGAACAGCAGCGAAACCTTGCCCGCGTGGCTTCAGGGCCCCGCCGGCGGCGGGCCGAGCACGGTGATCTCGCTGGGTTTCGACCAGGCCGGTGACTACCGCAGCCTGCTGAGTACCCTCGACAGCCCGCGGGTGCACCTGGTCGCCACCGGCCTGCACAACCGCCAGGGCGAAACCGTCGGCGTGCTGGTGCTGCTGCACAGTGACCAGGGTGAACACAGCGAGCTGGCCATGCTGCGCCGCGAGCGGCTGGCGTTCGTCGAGGCGGTGTCCGGCGTCGCCGCCCTGTGCATCGAGAGCCAGCGCCTGCTGCTGCGACAGAAGAAGCTGCTGGACGCCATCATCCAGCTGATCGCCGGCGCCATCGACGCCAAGAGCCCCTACACCGGCGGCCACTGCCAGCGGGTACCAGAGATCACCCTGATGCTCGCCCGCGCGGCGGCGGACAGTGACGAGCCGGCCTTCGCGGACTACCGGCCGACGGCGGAGGAATGGGAAGCGCTGCATATCGCCGCCTGGCTGCACGACTGCGGCAAGGTCACCACCCCCGAATACGTGGTGGACAAGGCGACCAAGCTGGAAGCCCTGTACGACCGCATCCACGAGGTGCGCATGCGCTTCGAGGTGCTCAAGCGCGATGCCTGGATCGCCTACTGGCAGGGTCGCGCCGAAGGCGGCGAGGCGACCAGGCTGGCCGAGCTGCGCGACCAGTTGCTGAACAGCCTGGATGAGGAATTCGCCTTCGTCGCCACCTGCAACCTGGGCGGCGAGAGCATGGCCGAAGCCGACCAGCAGCGCCTCGAGCAGATCGCCGCGCGGACCTGGACACGCACCCTGGATGACCGCCTCGGCGTGTCCTGGGAAGAGGCCCAGCGCCAGCAACGCCGTCCAGCCGAAAGCCTGCCCGTGGAGGAACCCCTGCTGGCCGACAAGCCCGAGCACCTGGTCGAGCGCCCCGCCGACGAGCTGATCCCGGCGGACAATCCCTGGGGCTTCCAGCTGGACGTGCCGCCATACAAGTTCAATCGCGGCGAGTTGCACAACCTGAGCATCGGCCGTGGCACCTTGACCGCCGAAGAACGCTACATCATCAATCACCACATCGTGCAGACCATCCTCATGCTCGATCGCCTGCCCTTCCCGCCGCACCTGCAGAATGTCGCGGAGATGGCCGGCGGGCATCACGAGAAGATGGACGGCAGCGGCTACCCGAAGCGCCTGCGCCGCGAGCAGATGAGCCTGCCGGCGCGGATGATGGCGATCGCCGATATCTTCGAGGCGCTGACCGCGGTCGACCGCCCCTACAAGAAGGGCAAGCTGCTGTCGGAGTCACTGGATCTGATGGCCGGGATGTGCCGCACGGCGCACATCGACCCGCAACTGTTCGGCCTGTTCGTGCGGGCGCAGGTGTACCGCGAGTACGCCGGGCGTTTCATGCAGAAGGAGCAGATCGATGCGGTGGACGAGGTGGCGGTGCTGGCCAAGGCTGGCCTGACGAGCTGAGAGGCGGGGTGACGCGGGGGGATGAAGCGGCCGGGCATGCGTGGCGCATGCCCGGCGACTGACATCAGGCCGGATTGATCGCGTTTTCCGGGTACCAGACGTCGATCAGCGGGCTGGCGCTGAAGTCGGTCAGCTCGCTGCGGCTCTTCAGCCAGGCTTCGACCTGGGCGCGCTGCTCTTCGCTCACCGAGCCACGCTTGGCCAGGCAGACCAGACCGAAGTCGTCGCCGCCCACATAGCCCAGGCCATTGGCTTCCATGGCGTCACGCAGGAACTGGTCGAGGAAGTCGTCAACGGCTTCGTCGCTCAGGTCCTCTTTGAAATTCAGGTTCAGCTCGAAACCCAGCTCCTGGAATTCATCCACGCAGAGTTTTTTGCGCAGACGACGGGAACGGTTGGTAGCCATGGAAGGATCCTCAAAAGTAATAACGCGCGGCACTCTAGCAGTTTGCCGCCCGACTTGCCCGCCTCAGTGCCGACGAACCTGCCCGGCGGCGGCAAATATATCGCCTACGCCGGTCGCCGGGGCCACCCTGGCCCAAGGGCCTTCGGGCATAATGCCGGGCTCTTTGCCGAACCGCTGTGGGACCCTGTGCACATGTTATCCGTCGTTTCCCGCCCCCGCCCCGAGGGCCTTCGCCCATGACTCCCATCCTGCGCCGCTTGCTGATCGCCAGCCTCATGCTGCCCCTCGCCCTGCCGCTGCATGCCGCCGACAACAACCGCCTGCCGAGCAAGGTCGAACAGGCGCTCAAGGCCAACAAGATCCACCCGCGTTCCCTGTCGGTGGTGACCCTGCCGCTGACCGGCCCCGGCACCCGCACCCTGGTCAATGCCGACATATCGGTCAACCCGGCCTCGGCCATGAAGCTGGTGACCACCTACGCCGCCCTGGAGCTGCTCGGCCCGACCCACCAATGGGTCACCGAATTCCATACCGACGGCCCGCTCAAGGATGGCGTACTGCAGGGCAACCTCTACCTCAAGGGCGGCGGCGACCCCAAGCTGAACATGGAGAAGCTCTGGCTGCTGCTGCGCGACCTGCGCGCCAACGGCGTGCGCCAGGTGAGCGGCGACCTGGTGCTCGACCGCAGCCACTTCGTGCAGCCCCAGCTGCCGGTGTTCAACGATGACGGCGGCGATGCCAACAAGCCCTACCTGGTGACCCCCGACGCCCTGCTGGTCAACCTCAAGGCGCTGCGCTTCATCGCCCGCGCCGAGGCCGGCAAGGTGCAGATCGCGGTCGAGCCGCCGATCGCCGACATCCGCATCGACAACCGCGTCAAACTGCTGAAGGCGAGCAAGTGCCCCGGCTGGCCGGACGTGCGCTACAACCCGGTGAAGCAGTTCGACGGCACCACGGTGATCGTCACCGGCCAACTCGCCGAGGGCTGCAGCGCCCAGACCTACCTGTCGCTGCTCGATCACCCCGCCTATGCCGCCGGCGCCGTGCGCGCCATCTGGCAGGAACTGGGCGGCAGCATCCTCGGCCAGGACCGCATCGCCGAGGTGCCGAAGAGCGCCCGCCTGCTGGCACGCGCGCACTCCCCCGACCTGGTCGAGATCATCCGCGACATCAACAAGTACAGTAACAACACCATGGCCCGCCAGCTGTTCCTCAACCTCGGCGCGAAGTTCCGCAACTCCGCCGACGGCGACGATGCCAAGGCGGCCCAGCGGGTGATCCGTGCCTGGCTGGCACGCAAGGGCATCACCGCGCCGCACCTGGTGATCGAGAACGGCTCGGGCCTGTCGCGGGCCGAGCGGGTCAGCGCCCGCGAGCTGGCGACTATCCTCCAGGCGGCCTGGAAGAGCCCCTATGCCGCCGAATTCATCAGCTCGATGCCACTGGTGGGGATGGACGGGACCATGCGCAAACGTCTCAAGCGCAGCGCCCTGGAGGGCCAGGCCCATATCAAGACCGGCACGCTGAACAATGTGCGCGCCATCGCCGGCTACAGCCGCGACAGCAACGGCCATACCTGGGCGGTGGTGGCGATCCTCAACGACCCCAGGCCCTGGGGCGCCTCGTCGATTCTCGACCAGGTGCTGGTCGAGCTCTACCGGCAACCGAAGTAACCCGCCGACAGGGAACGGGCTCGGCGATCCAGGCCGCCGCGCCCGCCTCGCTCAACCGCGCGCGGTCAGGCGCCAGGCGCGGTGGATCTTCGGGTTGCGGGCGAAGTCCGGGTCCAGGGTACTGGCACTGATCTCCTCCACCCCGTAGCGCGCCGCCAGGCCTTCATCGAGCTGGAACTTGCGGAAGTTGTTGGAGAAATACAGCACCCCGCCCGGCGCCAGCCGCGCCATGGCCAAGTCGAGCAGCTGCACGTGGTCGCGCTGCACGTCGAACACCCCCTCCATGCGCTTGGAGTTGGAGAAGGTCGGCGGGTCGATGAAGATCAGCTCGTACTCGCCGCGATCCTCGGCCAGCCAGGCCATCACGTCGCCCTGCTCCAGGCGCTGCTTGTCGGAATAGCCATTGAGCGACAGGTTGCGCCGCGCCCAGTCCAGGTAGGTCTTCGACAGGTCGACGCTGGTGGTGCTGCGCGCCCCGCCCTTGGCCGCATGCACGGTGGCGGTGGCGGTGTAGCAGAACAGGTTGAGGAAGCGCTTGCCGGCGGCCTCGCGCTGGATACGCAGGCGCAGCGGCCGATGGTCGAGGAACAGCCCGGTATCGAGGTAGTCGGTGAGGTTGACCAGCAGCTTGACGCCGCCCTCGCTCACCTCCGTGAACTGGCCCTGAGTGCTCTGGCGCTGGTACTGCTTGGTGCCCGCCTGGCGCTCGCGGCGCTTGATGACCACCTTGCTCTTGTCGACGTTCAGCGCCTGGGGAATCGCCGCGAGGGCGTCGAACAGACGGGCCTGGGCCTTATCCGGGTCGATCGAGCGTGGCGCGGCGTATTCCTGCACATGCACCCAGTCACGGTACAGGTCGACCGCCAGGGCGTACTCGGGCATGTCCGCGTCATACAGGCGATAGCACTCGACCCCTTCGCGACGCGCCCACTTGCCCAGCTGCTTGAGGTTCTTCTGCAGGCGGTTGGCGAACATCTGCCCGCCTTCGCTCAGGCGCGCCTGCTCGACAACCGGGGCCGGCGCCGGCACCGGCTTGATCGGATTGCCGTTCTTGTTGTACTGGCGCTCCTGCGGCTGCGCCTTGGCGGCTTCGGCCTGTTCGCGCTCGCGCTCACGCTGCTCCGGGGTGCGCCGCTCGCCGGTGACGAACTGCTCCGGCTGCACCTTGATCAGCAGGAGTTTGCAGGGCAACGCGCCATTCCAGAAGGCGTACTGCTTGTGGCTGCGGATGCCCATGCGCTTGCCCAGCTCCGGCGCGCCGGTGAACACCGCCGCCTCCCAGCCCAAGCAGGCCTGGCGCAAGCGCTCGCCCAGGTTCTGGTAGAGATAGAGCAGGCTGGCCTCATCGCCCAGGCGCTCGCCATAGGGCGGGTTGCTGATCACCAGGCCCTTCTGGTTCTGGTCCGGACGCGGCTCGAAGGTCGCCAGTTCACCCTGGTAGACCTTGACCCAGTCGGAGAGCCCGGCCCGCTCGATGTTGTTGCGCCCCGGCTGGATCAGCCGCGGGTCGGCCTCGTAGCCGCGAATCCACAGCGGCGGCTTGGCCAGACCGGCCGCGGCCCGCTCCTGGGCCTCGGCCTGCAGCTTCTTCCACAGGGCCGGCACATGGCCGAGCCACTGACTGAAGCCCCAGCGCTCGCGCTTGAGGTTGGGGGCGATGTCCGCGGCCATCATTGCCGCCTCCACCAGGAAGGTGCCCACACCGCACATGGGGTCGGCCAACGCCCCGCCCTGGGCAGCGATGCGCGGCCAACCGGCGCGGATCAATACTGCGGCGGCGAGGTTCTCCTTGAGCGGCGCGGCGCCCTGCTGCAGGCGATAGCCACGCTGGTGCAGGCTATGGCCGGACAGGTCGAGGGAGAGGATCGCCTCGCCGCGTTCCAGGCGCAGATGGACGCGCAGATCGGGATTGAGCTTGTCGATCGACGGCCGCGTACCGTCGGCCTGGCGCAGCTTGTCGACGATGGCGTCCTTGACCTTCAGCGCGCCGAAATGGGTGTTGTCGATCCCCGAGCCGTGGCCGCTGAACTCCACCGCCAGGCTGCCGCCCGGCTCCAGGTGCTCGAACCAGTCCACCGCCAGCACGCCCTGGTACAGGCTCTCGGCGTCCTGCACGGCAAAACGCCCCAGCACCAGCAGCACGCGATTGGCCAGACGCGACCACAGGCACAGGCGGTAGGCGCTCTCCAGATCGGCCTCACCACGGATGGCCGACGTCTGCTCACGCGCCTCTTCGAGGCCCAGCTGACTGGCCTCCTCGAGCAGCAAGCCTTCCAGGCCTTTGGGGCAGGTGAGAAAGAGTTCGTAACGATCCGACATGAGAATATCCAGTGCCTAGGGCAGTGTGAGGGGCGTGCAAACGAGTCGACACGGCCAAAATAAGTGACAAAAAGTCGCAATGCGACCCTTCGTCGGAATAAAAAGCGCTCGCAATCAGAATCGAATTGCGATGGCAAAACACCAGCACGGGCGACGCCAAGGCCCGGCCCAGGGGGCTTGTTCCTGAAAGGCCGTGGACTGGCCGCTCAGCCTTATGGCCTCACCCTCAAAAGCATTACGCCCTTATGACAAAACGATCATTCACAGGCCTTCGGGCATTCGTTAGAAATCTCCCTAGGCCGTCGCCGCAATGGCGAAGGCGCAGGAGACTCGCGACGCCGGCAGCGGGCTCCGCAGGCAGATGATTTTCTGCCCGACCTCGCCACGAGGTCCACGGGACATAACAGTCAACAGTGAGGGCAACACCCTATGAGAAGACTTAAGCGTGATCCGTTAGAAAGAGCTTTTTTGCGCGGCTACCAATACGGCATCAATGGAAAATCCCGCGAACTGTGCCCTTTCACCCTCCCTTCGGTCCGTCAAGCCTGGATCAACGGCTGGCGCGAAGGCCGCGGTGACAACTGGGACGGGCTGACCGGCACCGCCGGTATCCATCGACTCAACGAACTTCACGCTGTCGGCTGATCAAGTAAAGGAACTTACCGACTTCATCAAGCACGCCCCAATTCGGGCGGCGGGCGCAAGCCCAAGGGCTCCCTAGGGAGCCCTCTTTATTTCCCCTTCCAGCTTGCCAGTCAGGTCCTCGCGGCCAGTATGGCATCGACCGCCTCGCGGATCAGCGTCGGGCCCTTGTAGATGAACCCCGAATAGATCTGCACCAGGCTGGCGCCGGCGGCGATCTTCTCCGCCGCGTGGCGGCCCTCGGTGATCCCACCCACGGCGATGATCGGCAGGCGCCCGCCCAGCTCGCCGGCCAGCACCTTGACCGTCTGGGTGCTCTTGTCCCGCACCGGTGCACCGGACAGGCCGCCGGCCTCATCGGCGAACTCCAGGCCCTTGACCCCGTCGCGCGACAGCGTGGTGTTGGTGGCGATCACCGCATCCATGCCGGTTTCCAGCAACGCCGCGGCGACCTGGGCGGTTTCCTCGTCGCTCATGTCCGGGGCGATCTTGATCGCCAGCGGCACCCGCCGGCCGTGCTCGCCGGTCAGCTGTTCCTGACGCTGGCGCAGGGCCTCGAGCAGTTGCTTGAGCGAGTCGCCGAACTGCAGGCTGCGCAGGCCCGGGGTATTCGGCGAGCTGACGTTGACCGTGACATAGCTGGCGTGGGCATAGACCTTGTCCAGGCACAGCAGGTAGTCATCCACCGCGCGCTCGACCGGGGTGTCGAAGTTCTTGCCGATATTGATGCCCAGCACGCCCTTGAACCTGGCCGCCTTGACCCGCGCCAACAGGTGATCGACACCATGATTGTTGAAGCCCATGCGATTGATGATCGCCTCGGCCTCGGGCAGGCGAAACAGCCGCGGCTTGGGATTGCCTGGCTGCGGGCGTGGGGTCACGGTGCCGATCTCGACGAAACCGAAGCCCAGCTGGGCGAAGCCGTCGATGGCATCGCCATTCTTGTCCAGGCCGGCCGCCAGTCCGACCGGGTTGGCGAACTCCAGGCCCATAACCTTGACCGGCACGCTCGTCGGCGCCTTGTTCAGCCAGCCGTTGAGGCCCAGACGACCGCCGGCGCCGATCAGGTCGATGGACAGCTCGTGGGAGGTTTCCGGGGAGAGTTTGAACAGCAGCTCGCGGGCCAGGTTATACATGGTCAGGCTCAGCTCGATAATGGCGAAGTCGGAAAGGCCGCGATTATACAGGCCGCACCGCCGCGCAGCGAGGCGCGCGGGCGGGTTCAGTCCAGGCGGCGCAGGCTGAGCAGCTCGCCCCGCGGACTGAACTCCAGTTCAAAGGAACCATAGACCCCATCATGGGTCATAAACGGCCGGATATGATGGGCCGGCAGGCTGACACGCCGTCCATCGCGGCTATCGAGCAGGATACGGTTGGCCCGCCCCTGATAGACTGCACGCAGACGCTCGGACGACAGGGCGATATCCAGAACCAGACGGGGCATGGAGGCACCAAAGCAGATGAATCGGGCAATCTTGCCACAAGCGCCGTGCTTGTCGCCGATGAACCGCGTGGATTTGCCCGGCCGTCCAGGTGCAGCAGCGGCGCGCCTCTGCCACACTGGCACCAGCGCCTCCGGAGTTCGCAGTCGGCCATGAATTCCCAGCAGTCCTCGAGCCTCAGCTCACGCCTGACCACCCTGGCCCAACGCCTGGGCCTGATCGGTCGCGCCCCGCGGCATATCCTCGAGCGCGCCAGCCAGTTGCGCCTGCCCTTCGCCGCCCTGCCCGCGCCCCGCGACAGCATCTGCTGGCTGGATGGGCCGCAGCTGCAGCGCCTGGTCGAACTGCCCCGCGACGCCCTCTCCGGGCCGGTGCAGGAGGACAAGGCGCAGGCCCGCGCCATGCTGATCCGCGTCGTCGAGCAGGAGCAGCAGGCCGCCCCCTCCCTGGACCTGCGCTCGATCGACGGCCTGTGCGCTGGCGAGCCGGAACTGGGCCGTTTCTCCAGTTTCGAGCAGTACGCCGCCAGCGAGGCCTGTCGCCAGGTGCGCATCATCAGCTACAAGGACTTCATCAAGACCATCAGCCTGGCCCTGCCGCGCTTTCTCGCGAGCGAGCGCATCAGCGTGCGCCAGGCCAGCTGGCGCGGCCCACGGCTGTTCTGGGCGGGCGAGCAGCACAGCGAGGCCTTCGCCTGCGCGGTGGCCTACGCACGCCGGCGCGGACTGGAAATCACCCTGCCGGCCGCCCTGACCCGCTATCGCCTGAGCCAGGACGGCCTGGCTCAGCTGCAACAGCACTACCACGTGCTAGCCATGCCGGCCGCCGCCTGGAGTGATCCAAGCTTCATGGGTCTGCTACTGGACAGTGGCCTGCCCTATTCGCGTCTATCGCTGCTCCGCGGCGACGCAGATGCGGAGTTTCTCCTGCTGCCCAAGCACTCCGCCGAGGCCCGGGCCCTGGGCGAAGGCCTGCGTCTGGCCGGCGCGCCGGATGGGGTGAACTACCTCAAGCAACTGGCCGGCGGGGACGCCGGCGAAGCCAACCCGGAGCAGTAATGAAAAAGCCCCGCACTAGGCGGGGCTCGGTTTTTCCTCAGTCCGGACTCAGGGCATGCAGACGCCGTGCTGGGCACTCTGCGCCAGGTCCATCAGTTCCCTGTTGGCGACCGCATACATGGCGTAGTCGGTGCTCGTAGCCGCACGCAGCTCGCCCAGCATGGACTTCCAGCGGCTCACCAGAGGGCGATGCTGATCCAGCCAATGGCTCACCCGCGCCTCGAGCTCGTCCGGCCCTTCGGCCATCTGCAGGACAGACACGGTGATCGCCCGCTGCTGCCAATCCAGATCGTCGCGGAAGGCTTCCCGCGCCAGGGCCTGCCAGTTGTTCTCCACCGGCAAGCTGGAGATCTGCTGCAGGTACCAGGACAGCTCCAGCGCCTCGCCGCCCACGGCGAAGTAGGCCGCGGCCACCTGCGCCGGCTCCTGACCGGTGACATCCGAGGCCTCGATGATCGGCAGCAGGGTATACAGGTGGCTGGTGCCGGCCACCACGCGCGCCAGCTCCTCCGGCACGCCGGCCTCGACGTAGCCCTCGAAGCGCGCCAGCCACTGCTCACGCGCCGGCCCCTCGAGCAGCTCGTCCAGGCTCAGGGCCAGGGCTTCTACCCTCGGCGCGAAGTGCCCGACATCACGCGCGGCATCCAGCTCGTTGCGCCGGCTGCGCAGGAACCAGCGGGTCGCACGGCGGCCCAGGCGCATCAGCTCGTCCATCATCTGCAGCTGCAGCTCGGCCGGCACCTGGTAGTCCAGCGCCTCGATCTGCTGCCACCAGTGCGGCAGACGGAATACGTCGCGCACGATCACGTAGGCCCCGGCCACATTGGCCGCGCTCATGCCGGTGCTTTCCTTCAGGCGCTGGACGAAGGTGATGCCCATGTGGTTGACCAGGTCGTTGGCGATCTGGGTGCTGACGATCTCGCGCTTCAGCCGATGGGTGCGCATGGCCTCGCCGAACTTGTCCGCCAGCTGCGGCGGGAAGGCGGTCTCCACCTCGCGTGCCAGGTACTCGTCGTCCGGCACCGTGGACTTGAGCAAGGACTCCTTGAGGTCGATCTTGCTGTAGGAGATCAGCACCGACAGCTCGGCGCGGGTCAGCCCGTGGCCATTGGCCGCACGCTCGGCCAGCTGCTCGTCGCTGGGCAGGTACTCCAGCGCCCGGTCCAGCTTGCCGGCCATCTCCAGCGCGCCGATCAGGCGGCGGTACTCGCCGATCCGCTCGCGGGCCCGTCGCTGGGCCAGGGACAGCGCCTGGGTCTGCTTGTAGTTGTTGCCCAGCACCAGGTTGCCGACCGCATCGGTCATCTCGGCGAGCAGCTTGTTGCGCTGCTTGCCGGTCATGTCGCCGGCGGTCACCACCTCGTTGACCAGGATCTTGATGTTGACCTCGTGGTCGGAGCAGTCCACGCCACCGGCATTGTCGATGAAGTCGGTGTTGCTGGCGCCACCGCACAGGCCGAACTCGACCCGGCCGAGCTGGCTCATGCCGAGGTTGCCGCCCTCGCCCACCACCTTGCAGCGCAGCTCGTTGCCGTTGACCCGCAGGGCATCGTTGGCCTTGTCGCCGACGTCGGCGTGGCTCTCGCTGCTGGCCTTGACGTAGGTGCCGATGCCACCGTTCCAGATCAGGTCTACCGGCGCCTTGAGCAAGGCATTGAGCAGTTCGGTCGGGGTCAGCTTGTCGGCCTGGATGTCGAAGCGCTCCTTCATCTGCGGGCTGATCGCGATGCTCTTGGCGCTGCGCAGGAAGATGCCGCCGCCGGCGGAGATCAGGCTGGTGTCGTAATCGGCCCAGGACGAACGCGGCAGGTTGAACAGGCGCTGGCGCTCGGCGAAGCTGCTGGCGGCGTCCGGGTTGGGGTCGATGAAGATATGCAAGTGGTTGAACGCCGCCACCACCTGCAGCTGCTCGGACAGCAGCATGCCGTTGCCGAACACGTCGCCAGCCATGTCGCCGATGCCGATAACCGTGATGTTGTCCTTCTGCACGTTGATGCCGCGCTCGCGGAAGTGCCGCTGCACCGAGACCCAGGCACCCTTGGCGGTGATGCCCATGCCTTTGTGGTCGTAGCCGGCCGAGCCGCCCGAGGCGAAGGCGTCGCCGAGCCAGAAGCCGTAGTCGGCGGCGATGCCGTTGGCGATGTCGGAGAAGGTCGCGGTGCCCTTGTCTGCCGCGACCACCAGGTAGGGGTCGTCCTCGTCATGCCGCACGACATGGGCCGGCGGCACCACCGCGCCCTCCTTCAGGTTATCGGTGATATCCAGCAGGCCGGAGATGAAGATGCGGTAGCAGGCGATGGCCTCGGCCTGGATCTCGTCACGGCCGCCACCCAGGGGCAGGCGGCGCGGAACGAAGCCGCCCTTGGCGCCGACCGGCACGATCACCGCGTTCTTCACCTGCTGAGCCTTGACCAGACCGAGCACCTCGGTGCGGTAGTCCTCCTCGCGATCCGACCAGCGCAGGCCACCGCGCGCCACCTTGCCGCCGCGCAGGTGCACGCCCTCGACCCGCGGCGAGTAGACGAATATCTCGTACTTGGGAACCGGCTTGGGCATCTCCGGGATGGCCCGCGGGTCCAGCTTGAAGCTGAAGTAGTCCTTGGCCTTGCCCTTGGCGCCCGGCTGGTAATAGTTGGTGCGCAGGGTGGCCTTGATCAGGTCCAGGTAGCGACGCAGGATGCGGTCTTCGTTGAGCACCGCGACGCCGTCCAGGGCGTTGACGATGGCCTGCTCGAGGCGCTGCTGCTTGTCTTCCAGGTCCTCGGCGCTGAGCTTGCGGGCCAGGTAGAAGCGGGTCTTGAACAGGCGCACCAGCTCGCGGGCGATGTCCACATGATTGATCAGGGTGCTGGCGATATAGCCGAGATCGAAGCCCAGGCGAATCTGCTTCAGGTAGCGGGCATAGGCGCGCAGCAGCGCCACGTCGCGCCAGGTCAGGCCGGCGGCCAGCACTAGGCGGTTGAACGCGTCGTTCTCCGCCGCGCCCTGGCTGATGCGCACGAAGGCCTCCTGCAGGTTGTCGTTGAGTTCCTGGATATTGACTTCCAGGTCCTCGGCGTGGGTGAAGGAGAAGTCGTGGATCCAGTACTCGCGACCGTCCCTGTTGCGCATGTGGAAGGGGAACTCGCCGAGCACGCGCAGGCCGAGGTTTTCCAGGATCGGCAACACGTCCGACAGTGGCAGCGGCGTATCGGCATGGTAGAGCTTGCAGTGCAGCTGGCGGTGACCCTGGGTCAGTGGCCGGTAGAAGCTCATCACCAGCGGGCGCTGCTCGTTCAGTTCGAGCAGGTGCTCCATGTCCACCACCGCCGAATGCGGCGCGAAGCGCTCGCGGTAGCCGGCCGGGAAGCCGCCGGGGAAGGCGGCCAGCACGTTGGTGCCCTGGGCCTCGCCGAAGTTCTCGATGGTCAGGCTGGCATAGTCGTCCTTCCACGAACGGCAGGCCTGGATCACCTCCTGCTCGAGGCGCTGCGAATCGATCTGCACCTTGCTCTTGGGGTCGACGCGCAGGATGAACTGCACCCGCGCCAGCACCGACTCGGAGAAGAAGGTCCAGAATTCGCAGTCGCTGGCCTGCAGGCGCTCCATCAGCACCTGCTGGATCTTCTGGCGGATCTCGGTGGAATAGACGTCCCGCGGCACATAGGCCAGGCAGTAGTAGAAGCGCCCGTAGGGGTCCTTGCGCACGAACACCCGCAGCTTGTTGCGCTCCTGGATCTGCACGATGCTCATGGCGGTGTTGAACAGGTCGTCGACCGGGGTCTGGAACAGGTCGTCGCGCGGCAGCACCTCCAGCACCTGCTCCAGTTCCTTGCCCTGGTGCCCCTTGCTGTCGAAACCGGAACGCTGAATGACCTCGCCAACCTTGCGCCGGATGTAGGGAATGCGGTTGACGCTGACGGCGTACACCGACGAGGTGTAGAGGCCCATGAAGCGGCACTCCTTGACCACCTGGCCCTTGTTGTTCAGCTCGCGGATGGAGACGAAGTCCGGATACGCCGGGCGATGCACGCGGCTGGTCTGCGAGGCCTTGGCGAAAGACAGCAGCAGCGGCTCGCGCAGGTAGCTGACCGCCTCCGGTTCGATATGCAACTCGTCGCTCTTCAACCCGCCGCGTAGGCTCTTGGACAGACCCAGCAGGGACTTCTCGTCGTACACCATGGCGCCGCCGCCGGCCTCGTCGACGACGGTGAACTCCTCGTAGCCGAGGAAGGTGAAATGGTTGTCCAGCAGCCAGGTGAGGAACACCTTGACCTCGTCCACCTCGCTGGGGTCGGCCTTGAGCTTGGCCTTGTCCAGCCAGGCCAGCAGCTCGTGGGCCTTGGCCTTCATCGGCTCGAAGTCGGCGACCGCCAGGCGCACGTCACCGAGCACTTCCTGCAGGGCGGCTTCCAGGGTCCGTAGCTCGCCCTGGGTGGCGCAGCGGTCGATCTCCAGGTACATCAGGGCTTCGAGCTGCATGTCCTCGGCCTGCCCGCCCTTGGGCAGCAGCTCCACCAGTTCGCCGGCCGCATTGCGGCGCACGTTGAGCACGCTGTTCTGCAGGGTATGGATGCTGTAACCACGGCGATTGAGCTCCATGCGCACCGAGTCGACCAGGAACGGCTGGTCGCGGTGCAGCACCTCGACGGCGGTATGGGTCGACTGCCAGCCATGCCGCTCATAGTCCGGATTGAACACGCGCACCTCGGTCTGCGCAGGTTCGAAGCGTGCCAGCAGACGCCAGGCCGAGAGGGTGCAACCGACCAGGTCGGAGAGGCGCCGCTCGGTGAGCTCCTCGAGAGAAATGATGCCGAAGAATCGCTCGGCGAACAGACTGATCTGAGGCAGGGCTTGCTCGCTGACGTGCTGCGCCAAGGCCGCTTGCAGTTGTTGCTGGAAGTCGGCTTTGCTGGCAGCCGTGAAGAACGCCATGGTTGTGCTCCGTTTGGCTTGTGATTCGACGAGGGCAGTCCTGGACCATGACTGACGCCGCAACGTTGTAGTTCAACGTTAGTTCATGAAGCTGCCACCACCCCAACCGGGCGACTTCAGAACGCGGGCCAGACCCAAGACTTACTGGTCACATTTGCCCGACGAGCTTAACGAGCCAGGGCCGCTCCGCGCTTCTGGCGCTGCGACATTTTCTTTCAAGGCTGCCCCGGCCAGGAACAAAGTGCGCAATCGGGCTCACCGATTCGGCCCTGCATGCCCAGCCGGGTCCTCCAGCGCGCGGCGCCCGGGCTCAGGCTCCGCGCATCGCCTGGGGCAACAGCAGGACGATCTGCGGGTAGGCTGTGATCAGTACCGCCGCCAGCACCAGCAACAGGAAGAAGGGGAAGCTGGCCTTGGCCACCTTCCACATGTCATGCCCGGTCAGGTTCTGGATGACGAACAGGTTGAAGCCCACTGGCGGGGTGATCTGCGCCATCTCGACCACCAGGATGAGGAAGATGCCGAACCACAGCAGGTCGATACCCGCCGCCTGCACCGCCGGCAGCACTACCGCAGTGGTCAGCAGAATGATCGAAATACCGTCGAGGAAGCAGCCAAGGACGATGAACAATACAGTCAGCGCCAGCAGCAGCAGATAAGGCGATAACTGTTTGGCGATGATCCAGTCGGCGAGCGCCGACGGCAGCCCGGTGAAGCTCATGGCCGAGGTCAGATAGGCGGCCCCGAGCAGGATGAAGAAGATCATGCACGAGGTGCAGACCGCCCCCATCAGGCTGGCCATGAAGGTGTCGCGATTCAGCGAGCCCGAGCACAGGGCAATCAACAGCGCGCCAACCACCCCGACGGCCGCAGCTTCGGTGGCCGTGGCGAATCCGGCGTAGATCGATCCGATCACCGCGCCGATCAACAGCACCACGGGAATCAGCAACTTCGAACCGCGCAGCTTCTCCATGAACGGCAACGCTTCGGCTTTTGCCGGCAGTTTGTCGCGATTGAACAGTGCCCAGAGCATCAGGAAGCCACTGAAGATCGCCAGCAGCAGCAGGCCCGGCAAAATGCCGGCGATGAACAGCCGGGAGATGGATACCTGTGCCGCCACCCCATAGACGATCATCATGATCGAGGGCGGAATCAGCAGCCCGAGGGTCCCGGCGCCCGCCAGCGAGCCCATGGCGATGCTGTCCGGATAGCCGCGCGACTTCAACTCCGGCAGGGAAATGCGGCCGATGGTCGCCGCAGTGGCCGCCGACGAACCGCTGACCGCGGCAAAGATACCGCAACCGAACACATTGACGTGCAACAGCCGCCCCGGCAGGCCGCGCATCCACGGCGACAGGCCATTGAACATGTCTTCCGAGAGGCGCGTGCGATAGAGAATCTCGCCCATCCAGATGAACAGCGGCAGGGCCGTCAATGTCCAACTGGCGCTGGCGGCCCAACTGGTGGATGCGAGAATCGAGCCGGCGGGAGCACCACCGAACAACTCCATGCCGATGATACCGACGCCGATCAGCGACAATGCGACCCATACGCCCCCGCCGAGCAGCGCGAACAGCGCCACCAACAGGGTGATTGTAACTATCGTGTGTTCCATGACTGACTCACTGGTGCACTGCGGGCATGGCCGCAAAAAAGAAGGATGCCTCGGGCAGTTGTCATTCGCTCAGCACGACGCCGCCGTCGGCGACCTCGAAGCGCCGTCCCAGGCATACCAGCACTAGGCGCTCGGCCATCGCGACTACCAGAATCAGGGTACCGAGCAGCATCGGCAGCTGCGGCAGCCACATCGGAATGGGCAGCAGGCCTGACGACACCTCGTTGAACTCGTAGGACTCGATCACGAACAACGCGCAGTACCAGGCCAGATAGGCGGCGATTAGCAAGCCGATGGCGGTGCTCAGCACATCGGCGAGAACCCGCCCGCGAGCCGGCAACAGGCGCCACAGCAGCTCGACGCGCACATGCGCGCCGCGCTGCAGGGCATAAGGCAGCGCGAGGAAGCCCGAGGCCGCCATGGCGTAAGCGGCGAACTCATCGGCCGAGGGCACCATGGTGCCCAGCTGCCGCGAGACGATCTGAGCCACGACCAGCAGGCAGATCAGGACGAGAAACACACCGGAAAGCCATCCGGACAAGGTGTAGAGCTTACGCAACGGCGTCATGATCGACAGACTCCCTTGATCGCTAGTGAATATCGGGGCACGACGCAGCGCTGCTGCACAGCCTCGCGTCAGCCCCGGCGACATCAGACCAGGATGTCAGTCGTTGTACGCATCAATGATGGCCTTGCCGTCGGCACCGGACTTCTCCAGCCATTCGGCGGCCATGGTTTGACCGATCGCCTCGAAACCGGCCTCGACCGCCTCCGGCGCCTGCTCGGCGACCTGCATGCCGTTATCGGCGAGAGTCTGCACCAACTTGCCGGTTTCCTCCTGAGCGATCGCCCAGCCGCGACTCTCGGCGCGCGCAGCGGCTTCCAGCACGGCCTTTTGCGAAGCCTCGGGCAGGCGCTTGAAGGCCCGTGCATTGACGATCACGAAATTCTTCGGAATGAACGCCTTGACGTCATAGTAGTAAGAAGCGAAGTCCCAGGCCTGGGAGTCCACGCCCGTGGTGGGCGAGGTCAACATGCCGCTGATCATGCTGGTGCTGAACGCCTGGGGGATCTCACCAGTCTGGATCACCGTCGGAACGGCGCCCATCAGTTCGACCATGCGCGAGGTCGCCGGGTTGTAGGCACGAAACTTCATGCCCTTGAAGTCGTCCATGCTGCTGATCGGGGTCTTGCTGTAGATGCTCTGCGGCGACCAGGGCATGGCATACAACAGCTTGATGCCCTGCTTCGCGAGACGCGCCTCCACCGCCGGCCGGCTAACCTCCCACAGCTTCTGCGCCTCACTGTAGTTGCGCACGAGGAACGGCACGCTGTCGACTTCATAGATGGGGTCTTCGTTGCCCAATACCGACATAAGCACATCGCCGACCTGAACTTGGCCAGTCTGCACCGCGCGCTTGACTTCCGGTCGCTTGAACAGCACCGAATTGGCATGGATGCGTATCTGCAACTCGCCGGCGGAGGCGGCCTCGACATCCTTGGCAAAATCCTTGGCCACGGTGGTGATGAAGTTGCCTTCGGGCTGCTCGACCGTCATGTTCCAGCGCTCGGCGGCCTGTGCGGAGAATGCGCCGATGCCCAGGGCACAAGCCATGGCCGACAGTGCGTGGCGAAACGTAGTGATCTTCATGAATGTCTCCAGATTATTGTTGTAGTAGGCGCACAGGTCTGCGCCGGCGCTTGAGGGATAACGCCCCGAGTCTTGTGGAACAGGCAAAGCCTGTCCAACTAGAAAAACCGGGAACGCATGATCGGAAATTGTTATGGGACCGAGGGCAACACGGCATCGGAGGCCCTATGCCTCAGGCTCAAGCACCGCCCTGCTCCCCACCCGGTACCGGCAACACGACCATGGCCGCCCCCATCTGCTCGCCGTACTCATCGAGCACCTCCCGGGCGAGGGCGATGATGTCCTCGCTCAGCTCGAGGCCGGCACCGGTGCGCCAGGTGGCAACGATGCCAAGAGGCGCAGGTTGCGGCACCTCGTCGAGGACCGTCAGCCCCCCCTGCTGCAACTCTTCGCTGACCAATACCCCCGGCAACGCGCCGATGCCGAAGCCGTCGCGAATCAACCGTGTCATGGCCGCTACCGAGTTCACGCAACTGATCCGCGGCGCACTGACGTTGCCTGCATGGAGCAGGTTGAGGATGTCCTGATGGGGACGCGAGTTCTTCGAGAAGGTGATGATGCGTTCCTTGGCCAGTTCATCCATCGAGGCATAGCGCCGGTGGTACAGGGAACCCGTCGGCACTATCCACTGCACCGGAAACTTCGCCAGCTCCAGGTTGCGCACACTGTCGCTATGCACCATGTCGGTCTGGAAGATGATATCCAGATAGCCCTTGTGCAGCTGATCGCAGAGGTTGCGCGCGGTATCGGTCGTCAGCTCGATCTCCACCGCGGGATAGCGCTCCATGATCTTGGTGACGAAGGGGCTCAGCCAGGTGTGAATGACAGTATCCATGGCCCCCACCCGAACCCGCCCATGAATGCTACCGGTATCGCTGATGGCCTGCTTCAGCGCCTGCATGGTGTCGATCATGCGCTCGGCGTATTCGAGCACCTTCTGCCCTTCCGGGGTCAGCGAGACCCCCTTCGAGTCACGCAGGAACAGGCGCACGCCCAGCTCGTCTTCCAGCGCGGCAATTCGGCTCGAGACAGAGGCCTGGGTACTGAACAACTTCTCCGCTGTGAGGCGAAAGCTTTTCAGCCGTGCCACCCACACGAAAGTCTCGAGAAATCTCAGGTTCATGGTCGACTGCCCCCTCCCGGCAATGCCGTTTCGCTGTGGAAAAACAAGACACCATGATGCATGCGAAGCCGTCCGCGCGCCAAATTCGCGCCCTCGCCAGGTCTGCTGCATCGAAATTTCCTATCACCCTCCCCCCGCTTTTTCTCGTTGGACGCCAGCCCCCCCACCTACCAAGAATGCCCCGGCGGTAGCCAAGCCCAATAACAACAAACTTAGAGTACGCCCTGCCCAGCGATTGCGTTCCAATTGCGCGCTCGGCGTCCAGGAGACACTCTGGATGACCCAGAACAATTGCCTGACGGCCCTACTGATCGCCAGCAGCCTCCCCGGCCTGGCCCACGCCGGGTTCATCGGCGACAGCAAAGGCAGCCTCGAGCTGCGCAACTTCTACTTCAATCGTGACTTTCGCCAACCCGATGCCCGCGACAAGGCGGAAGAGTGGGCGCAGGGCTTTCTCCTGCGCCTGGAGTCGGGCTACACAGATGGCACCCTGGGCGTCGGCATCGACGCGACCGGCCTGCTGGGACTGAAACTCGACTCCGGCGATGGCACCGCGGGCAGTGGCCTGTTACCCGCCGACCGTGCCGGCGGCTCACAGGACGAATACGCGAAGCTCGACCTGACCGCCAAGTTCAGGACCGGCAAGAGCACCCTGCGGATCGGCTCCCTGGCCTTTCGCAGCCCCATCGTTTCGTCGAATGACTCGCGCCTGCTCCCGGCCTCCTTCCGCGGCGCCCTGCTGAATGTACAGGAGATCGACAGGCTGACCCTGCAAGGCGGGCGGATCGACCGCATCAAGGCCAACAACTCCACCGACTACAGCGAGATGAGCGCCAGCCGCATCGGCGGCGACAGCGACGCGTTCGTGTTCGGCGGCGGCGATTACCGGTTCACTCCCGAACTCAGCGCCGGCCTGCACTACGGCAACCTGCAGGACATCTACCAGCAGTACTACGGCACCCTGACCCACCTCAAGGCACTGGGCGCCGGCCAGTCGCTCAAGACCGACCTGCGCCTGGCCAAGAGCCGCGAAGATGGCAGCTTCCGCGACCTCGACAACCAGGCCCTAGGCGCCATGCTGACCTACAGCCTCAACGGCCATGCCTTCGGCGCCGGCTACCAGCGCATGAGCGGCGACGATCCGTTCCCCTATATCGCCAGCAGCGACCCGTACCTGGTCAACTTCATCCAGATCAACGACTTCGCCAATGTCGACGAACGCTCCTGGCAGGCGCGCTACGACTACAACTTCGCCGCCATCGGCCTGCCCGGCCTGACGTTCATGAGCCGCTACGTCTCCGGCGACAACGTACGGGTCGGTGCCCGTAACGACGGCAAGGAATGGGAACGCAACACCGACATCGCCTATGTCGTGCAGCAAGGCCCGCTGCAGAACCTCGGCATCAGGTGGCGGAACGCAAGCGTTCGCTCGAACTTCGGCAATGATCTGAACGAGAACCGCCTGATCCTCAGCTACAGCCTGGCGCTCTGGTAACCAGCTGGGCCCGCAACAACGAGCACGGCAACGCGTCGGCGCGAGATTGCGACACCGGCACCGCGCGCCGCGAATGGACTCGACGGCGCATTGCCGACATCGAATTTTCCGATCTCCAGCGCTCGTTTTTATTAGTTGGACGCGGCAAATGGCCCGTTCAAGAATGCTGCACTAGCTCCCTAACCCGTGGCCCAAACCGTGCAGCTGCCACCCCACCGCCGTCCTAGCCCGCGTCCGCTGGACCGGGCAAGACGCTACGCTCAGAGGAACACTCCGTGACCAGCCTGCTTCTGAACTGTGATATCGGCGAAAGCTTTGGCCCCTGGAAAATGGGCATGGATGCCGAAGTCATGCCCTATATCGACTGCGCCAACATCGCCTGCGGCTTCCACGCCTCGGACCCCAGCACCATGCGCAAGACCGTGGCCCTGGCCGTCAGTCATGGCGTGCGCATCGGTGCCCACCCGGGCTATCAGGACCTGGTCGGCTTCGGGCGCCGCTCGATGGACTGCACGCCTCAGGAGGTCGAGGACCTGCTGCTCTATCAGGTCGGAGCGCTCGAAGCGATCTGCCGCAGCCAGGGCAGCCGGGTCAGCTATGTCAAACCCCACGGTGCGCTGTACCAGGACATGATGCGCAAGCCGCAGATCCTGCGCGCCGTAATGCGCGCCGTGGCCAGCTATGACCGGGGTCTGCCGCTGATGCTGATGACCACCCGTGACAATCGCCAGGCGCAAGACATGGGCGACGAATTCGGCATCACCCTGTGGTTCGAGGCCTTCGCCGATCGGGCCTACGACGCGGCCGGCTATCTTGTGGCCCGCAGCCAGCCCGGCGCTGTGCATCACGACAGCGACGTCATCGTCAGCCAGGCCACCACCCTGGCCAAGGGCGACACGCTGATCGCCAGCGATGGCAGTGCCTTGCCCTTGCAGGCCCATACCCTGTGCGTGCATGGCGACAACGCCGGCTCGATCGCCGCGGTGCGCCGCATTCGCCAGGCCTTCGACGCACTGGCCCAAGCATGACTGTCCGCGCCCCAGTTCCGCGAGTCGAGATCGCCGGCATCGACAGCCTCATCCTGCGCCTGTTCGAGAGCATCGAAGAGCGCAACATGCCCTGGCTGCTGGCCGCTAGCCAACGACTGCGCAGCGCTTTCGGCGCGGCCCTGGTCGACCTGGTGCCGTCCTACACCACCCTGTTGCTGCACTACGACCTCGAACGGATCACGGCGAACGAAGTCCGGCAATTGATCGCCGAGGCCTTCGCCGACCTGCAGCCGGCCAGCGGCGCAGGCGGCCGCTGTCACAGCCTGCCGACTTGGTATGACCGCAGCGTCGGCCCTGAACTGTCCCTGCTGGCGCGGCGCAGCGGCCTCTCCGAGGCCGAGGTCATCCGGCGTCACAGCAGCCACGAGTATCAGGTGTTTGCCCTAGGCTTCGCCCCCGGCTTCGCCTTCATGGGACTGGTCGAGGAAACCCTGGCCACCCCCCGCCTGAGCACGCCGCGCAAACGCATCGCCCCCGGCAGTGTGGGCATCGCCGAACGCCAAACCGCGGTCTACCCGGTGGTTTCGCCGGGCGGCTGGAACCTGCTCGGGCGCAGCCCGGCCAAGCTCTTCGACCACAGCATCGAGGGCTACAGCCTGTTGCAGCCGGGCGACCGGGTACGCTTCGAACCCATCGACCGGGCCGAGTTCATCCAACTCGGCGGCGACGACAGCCCTCTGGAGATGTCCTCATGAGCCACGCCCCCACCACCGGCGGGCTGCGCATCGAGCGCAGCACCCCCTTCATCCAGTTGCAGGATGCCGGCCGCTATGGCGTGCGCCACCTGGGGGTGACCCAAAGCGGCGCCCTGGACTGGATTTCCATGTACTGGGCCAACTGGTTGCTGGGTAACGCGCTGGGAGCCGTCGTAGTCGAAATCACCCTGGGCAACCTCAGCCTGGTGTGCGAGCAGGACGCCTGCCTGGCCCTGACCGGTGCCGATCTGGGCGCCAGCCTGGACGGCCAGCCCCTGCCCCCCTGGCGCAGTTTCAGGGTGCGCCAGGGCCAACGACTCGAGTTCGCCCAACCACGGCAGGGCGCCCGTGCCTACCTGGCGGCGCCCGGCGGCTTCGCGGCCCCCAAGGTGCTCGGCAGCAGCTCCAGCATCGCTCGCGAACAGCTCGGCGGCCTGCAGGGTGACGGCAAGCCATTGGTGGCCGGCGACCGGCTCTGCTGGACCGGTACGGCGCAGGGGCAACGCATGATGGATGAACGGCTGGTGCCCGTGTTCACGCCTTCGCCCCGCCTGCAACTGGTAATGGGCGCGCAAATCGGCGATTTCAGCGGACAGAGCCTGTTCGATGCGTTCAACAGCAGCTGGAAGATCGACTCGCGCTCCGATCGCATGGGCATGCGCCTGCTCGGTCCCCAATTGCAGTGCCGCCGCACGAGCATGGTGTCCGAAGGGATTCCGCTGGGCGCCGTACAGGTACCGCCGGACGGCCAGCCGATCGCCCTGCTCAACGACCGGCAGACCATCGGCGGCTACCCGCGCCTCGGCGCCCTCACGCCACAGGCCGTGGCCAGACTGGCGCAATGCCTGCCTGGGGAGGAGCTGCACCTGCAGCCTGCGCAGCAGGAGTCCGCGCAACACGCGCACCTACGCCTGCTCGCCCAGTGGCAATCAGGCTGACCCTGGCTCATCCCTTTGCTCTGGAGTGCCTCGCCTAGCGCCTGTCGCTGGGCGAGGACGCCGCGCCGCGCATAGCCGACGCCGCAGCAAATGCATTAAAGTCTAGGCCGTCGCTGCGCCCGGCACGACGCGCCCCCTCCAGCAAAGAGCCCGACGATGGAACACCGTGAAGCGCTCGTCGCCCTGCGACACTTTCTCTCGAGCCAGATCCTCGGCCAGGAAAAACTCATCGAACGCCTGCTGATCGCCCTGCTCGCCGACGGCCACATGCTGGTCGAAGGCGCTCCAGGCCTGGCCAAGACCAAGGCGATCAAGGAGTTGGCCGAAGGCATCGAAGCCGAGTTCCATCGCATCCAGTTCACCCCCGACCTGTTGCCCGCCGACATCACCGGCACCGAGATCTTCCGCCCGGAAACCGGCAGCTTCGCCTTCCAGCAGGGGCCGATCTTCCACAACCTGGTACTGGCCGACGAGATCAACCGCGCCCCGGCCAAGGTCCAGTCGGCGCTGCTCGAGGCCATGGCCGAGCGCCAGGTCAGCGTCGGCCGCAGCACCTACGAGCTGTCGCCGCTGTTCCTGGTCATGGCCACGCAGAACCCGATCGAGCAGGAAGGCACCTACCCGCTGCCGGAGGCCCAGCTCGACCGTTTCCTGATGCACGTGCGCATCGGCTTTCCGGACGCCGCGGTGGAGCGCAAGATCCTCCTGCAGGCCCGCGGCGAGGCCTTGCACGGCGAAACCAAGCCGGAGCAGCGGGTCAGCCAGCAGGCGATCTTCGTCGCCCGCCGGGAAATCCTCGGCCTGTACATGGCCGACGCCGTGGAGGAATACCTGGTGCAGTTGGTGATGGCCTCGCGCACCCCGGCCAAGTACGACCTGGAGCTGGCCGAATGGATCGCCTACGGCGCCAGCCCGCGCGGCACCATCGCCCTGGATCGCTGCGCGCGCGCCCACGCCTGGCTGGCCGGACGCGACTTCGTCAGCCCGGAGGACATCCAGGCGGTGCTGTTCGACGTGCTGCGCCACCGCATCATCCTGTCGTTCGAGGCGGAAGCCGCCGGAGTCGACCAGGACCGCGTGGTGCAGCGCATTCTCGATGTGGTCGCCGTCGCTTGAGCCCCATGCAGACCCTGCCCACGCAACCCGGTGTGCGGGTCAATCTCGCCGAACTGATCGAGATGCGCCATCACGTGCGCGAGGTCCAGCTGTTCTCCACGCCGGCGCGGCGCAGCCCGCTGATCGGCCTGCATCATTCCAAGCTGCGCGGCCGCGGCGTGGACTTCGACCAGGTGCGCGTCTACCAGGCCGGCGATGACGTGCGCACCATCGACTGGCGCGTGACCGCGCGCACCCAGGAGCCGCACACCAAGCTGTTCCACGAGGAGCGCGAACGGCCCATCTACATCCTGGTGGAGCAGAGCCAGCGCCTGTTCTTCGGCTCCGGCCTGATGTTCAAGTCGGTGCTCGCGGCCCAGGCCGCCAGCCTGATCGGCTGGGCGGCCCTGGGCAACAACGACCGCATCGGCGGCCTGGTGTTCGGCGACCACGAGCAGCACGAGATCAAGCCGCGCCGTAGCAAGCAGAGCCTGCTGCAACTGCTCAACCGCCTGGCCCGCGCCAACCAGGCGCTGCACAGCAATCTGCAACCGCAGCGCGACGACCTCGGCCTGGCCCTGCGCCGCGCCCGCGAGGTGCTGCGCCCCGGAAGCCTGGTGGCACTGCTGTGCGACGAACGCACGCTGAACGACAGCGGCGAGCAGCAGCTGCAGCTGCTGGCCCGGCACACCGATCTGCTGCTGCTGCCGCTGTCCGACCCACTCGACCATGCCCTGCCCGCCGCCGGCCTGCTGCGATTCGCCGAACGCGGCGCGCAACTCGAACTCGACACCCATGATGCGGAGCTGCGCCAGGCCTACCGCACCCTGGGCGAAGCGCGCCGCACGCGCTGGCAGCGCCTGGCGCAGAAACTCGGCGTGCCCTTGCTGCCGCTCAGCACCCAGGGTGAACTGGTCGAGCAGCTGCGCAACCACCTCAATGTACAGCAGCCGAGAAGGCAATCATGAATCCGCTCGACCAGCTCGAGCCGCTGATCGCGCCGGCGCCGGTCGGCTGGTGGCCCCCCGCGCCGGGCTGGTGGCTGCTCGCCCTGCTGCTGCCGCTCCTCTTCTGGGGCCTGGTGCACCTGCTCCGCCGCCTGCGGCTAAGGCAGCAAGCGGCGACAGCCGAGCCCCTCGACCCGCTGCGTCAGGCCGCCCTGGCGGAGCTGGAACGCCTGCCCAGACCCTACTACGGCGCCGAAGCCGGGCCCTGGCTGCAGCAGCTCAATGCCTTGCTCAAGCGCCTGTGTCGCCAGCGCTACCCGCAGAGCCACAGCCACACCATGACCAGCCGCGCCTGGCTGGCCTATCTGGACAATCGCTGCCCGGCCGCCGGGCTGACGCGCTGGATGATTCTGGTCGAAGGGGCCTACCGCCCTCACTGCCGCCTCGACGACAAGGCCATCGACGAGCTCAACCAGGCGGTCGCCATCTGGATTCGCAAGCATGTTTGAATTCGCCTGGCCGTGGCTGCTGCTTCTCGCCCCGCTGCCCTGGCTGCTGCGCCTGGTGCTGCCAGCGGCCGACAGCGGCGAGGCGGCCCTCAGGGTCAGCTTCCTCGACGAGCTGGAAACCCTCAGCGGTCGCCGTGCCCGGGCACGCCTGCCGGCCTGGCGCCAGCAGGCGCCATTCGTCCTGCTATGGCTGCTGCTGCTCACTGCCGCCGCGCGCCCGGAATGGGTCGGCGAGCCGCTGCCGCTGCCGGCCAGCGGCCGCGACCTGATGCTGGCGGTGGATGTGTCCGGCTCCATGGACTACGCCGACATGCAGTGGGAAGACGAGGAAGTCAGCCGCCTGACCCTGGTCAAGCAGTTGCTCGGCGACTTCATCGAGGGCCGTCGCGGCGACCGCGTCGGCCTGATCCTGTTCGGCAGCCAGGCCTACCTGCATGCGCCGCTGACCTTCGACCGACGCACCGTGCGCACCTGGCTGGAGGAAGCGCTGATCGGCATCGCCGGCAAGAACACCGCCATCGGCGACGCCATCGGCCTGGCGGTCAAGCGCCTGCGCGAGCGCCCGGCCGACAGCCGGGTGCTGGTGCTGATCACCGACGGCGCCAACACCGGGGGCGAGATCGATCCGCTCACCGCCGCGCGCCTGGCCGCCGAGGAAGGCGTGAAGATCTACCCGATCGGCATCGGCGCCGACCCGCAACAGGGCGGCGTGCTCGGCCTACTCGGCCTCAACCCGGGCCTCGACCTGGATGAACCGACCCTGCACGCAATCGCCGAGACCACCGGTGGCGAGTACTTCCGCGCGCGAAACGGAGACGACCTGAAACGCATCGAGGCCAGCCTCGACCAGCTCGAGCCGGTCAGCCAGCAACCGACCCTGGCACGCCCGGCATTGGCCCTGTACCCCTGGCCACTGAGCGGCGCCCTGCTACTCAGCCTGTTGCTGGTGATCGGCGATCACTGGCCGCAGCTGCAGCGCCGGCCAATCACCGGCTGGTGGAGGCGCTCGTGATCGAACTGGCGCCCACCGCCCTGTGGCCACACTGGCTGCGGCCCTACTGGCTGCTGCTGGCGCCGCTGCTGTGCTGGCTGCTGTGGAAACTCTGGCACCGCGAGAAGCGCGCGGGACGCTGGCAGCAGCTGCTGCCGCCGGCCTTTCATGCCGCCCTGCTCAGGGGCGGCAAGGGACGCCCCAGCCGTACCCCCTGGATCGTCCTCGGCCTGGCCTGGCTGCTGGCGCTGCTCGCCCTGCTCGGCCCCAGCTGGCAGCAGCTCGAGCAGAGCACGCTGAAGCCTGTCGACCCGCTGGTGGTGGTGCTCGAAATGACCCCGGAGATGCTCGCCAGCGACGCCACGCCCAATCGCCTGGAACAGGCCAGGCGCAAGGTGCTCGACCTGCTCGAGGCGCGCCCGGATGCGCAAACCGCCATCGTCGTGTACGCCGGCAGCGCCCACACCCTGGTGCCCCTGTCCGACGATCTGGCGACCAGCCGCAACCTGCTGGAAGCGCTCAAGCCGGCGATCATGCCCGAGCCGGGACGACGCGCCGACCTGGCCATGGCCACGGCCCTGGGCCTGCTCCAGCAGGCCGGCCAGGGCCAGGGCCGGGTACTGCTGATCGCCAGCGCGCTGGATGACCAGGAGCGCCGGGGCACAGTCGAGGCGCTTGGCAGCCGCGGCGGGCGCCTGCACATACTCGGCATCGGCAGCCCCCGGGGCGCGCCTATCGTTCAGGACGACGGCGGCTTTCTCAAGGACGCGCAGGGGGCGATCCTCATTCCGCGCCTGGACAGCGCCAGCCTCAATCGGCTGGCCCAGGAGGTCGGCGGGCGCTATCGCCGGGTCAGCCTGGACGACCGCGACCTGCGCGAGCTCGGCCTGCTCGACGGCCCGCAGCAACTGCATAGCAACGGCGCCCCCCTGTCCCTGCAGGCCTGGAGCGACCAGGGCCACTGGCTGCTGCTGCCGCTGCTGCTGCTGGCGGCCTGCGCCGGACGGCGCGGCTGGCTGTTCTGCCTGCCGCTGCTCCTGCTGAGCCTGCCGCAAGCCAGCCTGGCGGCGACCCTGGACGACCTCTGGCTGCGCCCCGACCAGCAGGGGCAGCGCCTGCTCGACGCCGGACGCCCGGGTGAAGCCGCCCAGCGCTTCGAAGACCCCCTCTGGCAGGGCCTGGCCCTGTACCAGGCCGGCGAGTACGCCGCCGCCGCCGAGCGCTTCGCCCAGGACGACAGCGCCGCCGCCCATTACAATCGCGGCAACGCCCTGGCCCGCAGCAACGAACCGGAGGCGGCCATAGACGCCTACAGCCGAGCCCTGGAACTGCAGCCGGAACTGATCCAGGCGCAGAAGAACAAGGCATTGCTCGAACAGCTGCTGCAACAGAACCCGCAGCAGCAGCCCGCCGACGAGCCGAACAGCGAGTCGCAACAGCCGAACCCTGGCTCGTCCGAGCAGCCTCAGCAGGCTCAGCCCCTGCAGGCGGATGGCGAAGCGGGCAATCCGCCACCCGGCCAACCGCCTGCGCACGACAGCCCGGCACAATCGGCCGATGACGCGCAAGAATCGTCGCCAGCGCAACAACCGAGCGAGCCGGCCGAGGGCGTGGGCGAGGAGCAGATCGCCGAGGCCGGCGAGCCCCTCGATGGCGAACGGCGCCAGGCCCTGGAACAATGGCTGCGGCAGATTCCCGACGACCCGGCGGAGCTGCTCAGGCGAAAATTCTGGTATCAACAGCAACAGCGCCAGGAACAGATTCCATGATCCGTTTGCTCTGCATCCTGCTCCTCGCCGCGCTGGCGGCTCAGGCGAACGCCCAGAGCCTCAGCGCCAGCGTCGACCGCACCCGCCTGAGCACCGGGGAAACCGTCGAACTGACCCTCGAGTCGAGCGACGTCACCCTGTTCGGCAAGCCGGAACTGGCGCCGCTGGAGGAACTGTTCGAGGTGCTCGGCACCCGCCAGGTCAACCGCCTGACCACGCTCGACGGCAAGTCCCAGGCCACCACACGCTGGGTCATCACCCTGCAGCCCAAGCGCAGCGGTTACGTGGTGGTACCGCCGCTGCGCCTGGGCGAGATGCAGAGCCAGCCGATCACCCTGCAGGTGCAGGAGCCCGCGGCCAGCGCCGCGGGCGATCGCCTGGCGCCGGTGTTCATCGACGCCAGCCTGGATCAGGAAAGCGTCTACGTGCAGGCGCAGAGCGTGCTGACCCTGCGCATCTACCATTCCGTCTCGCTGTACGACGACAGCAGCCTGACCCCATTGGAGATGCCCGACGCGCGCATCGAGTCATTGGGCAAGCCGCGCACCTACGAGAAGGACATCAACGGCATCCGCCATGGCGTGATCGAGCTGCGCTATGCGATCTTCCCGCAGCGCAGCGGGCCCCTGAGCATTCCCGCGCAGGTATTCACCGCCACCCTGGTGGACCGCTCGGGCAGCAACGACTTCCAGCCATTCGGCCCCCGCCCGGGCAAAGTAACCCGGGTGCGCTCGCCCCAGATCCCCCTGCAGGTCAGGGCCAAACCGGCCAGCTATCCCGTCGACGCACCGTGGCTGCCCGCCCGCGCCCTGAGCCTGAGCGAGGCCTGGAACCCGCAGCCGCAAGGCGCCAAGGCCGGCGACTCGCTGACCCGCAGCCTGATGCTCAAGGCCGACGGTCTGTCCAGCGCGCAACTGCCGCCCCTGCCGGCGACCAGCGTCGAAGGGTTGCGCCGCTACCCGGATCAGCCGCAATTGGGCAACCAGAGCAGCGAGCGCGGCGTGATCGGCAGCCGCGAGGAACGCGAAGCCCTGGTGCCCAATCGCAGCGGGCAGTTCCAGCTGCCGGCGGTGGAGGTGGTCTGGTGGAACACCCTCGAGGATCGCCTGGAGCGCACCAGCGTGCCGGCCCGCACCCTGAAGATCGCCCGCGACCCCAGCCTGGAACTGGAACAACTGCCCGCCGAGGTCGCCGTTCCCGACTACCAGCCGGGGCCGGCGCTGTGGCCCTGGCAGCTGAGCAGTGCCCTGCTGACCCTGACCACCCTGCTCGGCTTCGGCCTGTGGTGGCACGCACGGCGCCAGCCAGCGGTGCTGCGTGGCAGCCAGCCCGGCCCCAGCCCGCGCACCCTGCTCGATGACCTCAAGCGCGCCTGCCTGGCCAACGACCCCCACGCCACCCGCCACGCGCTCGACGCCTGGGCCCGCCAGCAACCGGAGACCCTGGCCGACATGGCGGCGCGTTTCGTGCCCCTGTCCGATGCCCTCGACGGCCTCAACGGCGCGCTGTACAGCGAGGCGGGCCAGCACTGGCAAGGCGAAGACCTGTGGCGGGCGATCCGCAGCCTGCCCGGCACGCGGCAGACGCAAGCCGAGTCGGCCGAGAGCGCCCTTCCGCCACTCTATCCGCGCTGAACCGCGGGGCACGGCGCCCCTCGCCGGCACAGAACGAAACTCGGCAAGGCGGGACACGCGGTTATTGACGCCTGGGTTTCAAGTCCGGAGAATTTGAACCCGTTCACATAACGAGCACAAATATCGGCCCAGTGAACGAGATCGAGCCCCTGCCCAACAGCAGCCAGGAGGCACACACCGGCACGGAACAGCTACCCGGCAGACTCATTACATCAATCTTGAAAAGGCAAACCCGCGCGAAAGCCGGGGACGCAAAGCCACCGGTCTAAGGGCTCACAGCCTAGGACGGCGGGGTTACCGTGAAGATAATGATCCCAAGCCAAGCATTTCGCGCACTCCTAGTTTCCCTCCTTGTACTTGCCACCCAGTCCGTCTTCGCCCAAGGCGGCACCGTGCTCACCGTGAGCGGGCCCGACGGCAACGCCATCGATTACGACCTGGCCGCCCTCGAGGCCCTGGACAGCACCACGATCGAGACCCACACCTCCTGGACCGACGGATTGCAGCGCTTCACCGGCGTGCGCGCCAGCCTGCTGCTGGCGGCGGTCGCCGGACAGGGCACCCACGTGCAGGCCATCGCGCTCAACGACTACAAGAGCAGCATGGCGCTGCGCGACCTGAGCGACTACCCGGTGATCATCGCCTACAAGCGCAACGGCCAATACATGCCGATCCGCGACAAGGGCCCGCTGTGGATCATCTTTCCGCAGGATGACCATCCCATACTGCGCGGGCTGGAAACGGACCAGAAGATGGCCTGGCAGCTGCGTCGGCTGATCGTCCAGTGACGCCCGCACAGCCGGACCGGGCGCTCCCGCCTTCGGTCTCCCCCTGGTGGCGGCAAAGCGGCCTGTGGCGGGTGTTCCTGGCGCTGGCGATCTTCATGGCCACCCTGTACCTGTCCTATCGCGACATCGGTCAGGCCAACGCGATCTCCAGCCTGCGCATGGGGCACCATACCCACACCCTGTTCAAGACCTACGAGGAAGTCGAGCGGCTTATGCGCACGCTGCGCCGCTACACCCTGCAGGACCCGGTACGAGGTGCCACGCTCGATGACGTGCAGTTGCACTACGAGCTGCTCGTCAGCCGACTGGGCGTATTCCATGAGGGCGAGGCCAATCTCGGGCTGCTGGAGTTTGACGATGTGCGCACGGCCGTCGAGGGCCTTGCCGTCACCCTAGACGCCATAGAGCCGATGCTGGCAGAGCTCAAGCCGGATCCGTACGACCTCGGCTACCCGACCATTCAGGCGCTGTTGCGCCCCTACCGGGTGCAGTTCTTCGAGCTGGGCAAGCAGTTTCTGATGAGTGCCGAAGTGCGCAATGAGCAGATCATTCGCCACTACAACAGCAGAACCGACTGGCACCTGGCCGCCCCCGCCGCCAGCGGCCTGCTGCTGTTGCTACTGTTCTTCGCCCAGCTGCGCCAGTCCATGAGATTGGCCGAGTCCCTGGCGGCCGAATCGCGCAAGCTGTCGCACATGGCCGCCCACGACCCGCTCACCGGCCTGCCCAACCGCGCCCTGATGAAGGATCGGCTGATTCAGGCGATCCACCACATGCACCGCGCCGGCGGCCGCTTCGGCGTGCTGTTTATCGACCTGGATCGCTTCAAGGCGGTCAACGACAGCCTCGGTCATGGCGCCGGCGACGAGCTGCTGAAAATAGTCGCCGAACGCCTCAGCGCCTGTGTTCGCGAGGGCGACACGGTGGCCCGCATCAGTGGCGACGAGTTCGTATTGATCATCGAGGATATCGGCGACGACGATGGGATCCTCAGCGACGTGGCCAACCGCGTGGCCGCGCAGCTGCGCATCCCCTTCCTGCTGGCGGGCCAGGAGCTGCTGGTCACCGGCAGCATCGGCATCAGCCGCTACCCTGACGATGGCCAGGAGGCCGAGCTGTTGCTGATGAACGCCGATGCGGCCATGTACAGCTCCAAGGCCAACGGCCGCGACAGCGTCTGTGCCTACCAGGTCGAGATGAATTCGCGCTGCGTTTCCAGGCTCGAGCTGAGCCGCGACCTGCAGCATGCCCTGGAGCGCGATCAGCTGGAACTGCACTACCAGCCCTGTGTCGCGCTGCAGACCGGCGAGATCTTCGGCGTCGAAGCCCTGTTGCGCTGGCGCCACCCGGTCCGCGGCCTGCTGGCACCGGATGACTTCATTGCCCTGGCCGAAGAGAGCGGACTGATGACGCCGATCGGCGACTGGGTCATTCGCCAGGCCTGCTCCCAGGCTGCCGCCTGGCACCAGCAGGGCATGCCGCAGCTGAAAATGGCGGTGAACCTGTCGGCCGTGCAGTTGCAGCAGCCCGGCCTCGCCGGGCGTGTCGCCGAGGCGCTCGAAGCCAGCGGGCATCCCGCCGCGCTACTGGAGCTGGAGCTGACCGAAACCCAGCTGATGCACGACATCGACACGGCAATCGCCGCCACCCAGGCGCTGCGCGAACTGGGGGTCTGCATCGCCATCGATGATTTCGGTACTGGCTGTTGCTCGCTTAGCTGCCTGCAGCGCCTCCCGGTGAGCACGCTCAAGCTCGACCGCAGCTTTGTCCAGGACGCCCCGAACAACCCCGGCGCCGCGGCCATCGCCCGCAGCGTCATCGGCCTGGGCAAGAGCCTGGAGCTTGCGGTACTGGCCGAAGGCATCGAAACCCCGGAACAACTGGCCTTCCTGCGCGCGCACCAGTGCGACGCCGGCCAGGGCTACCTGTTCTCGAGGCCCCTGCCGGCAGCGCACATTCCTGATCTGATACAAACACACAAGGCCGCCTGAACGAAAAACCGCGGCATCCAGGCCGCGGTTTTTCATGTTGCCGGTAGCGATCAGGCAGTGGCAGGCGCCAGCGCCTTGGCCCGCAGCTTCTCCGGGTTGATCAGGAAGCGCGCCAGGGCAGGCAGCAGCCACACCGCGCCGATCATGTTCCAGAGGAACATGAAGGTCAGCATCAGGCCCATGTCGGCCTGGAACTTGATCGCCGAGAAGATCCAGGTGGCCACACCGATGGCCAGGCACACGCCAGTGAACAGCACGGCCTTGCCGGTGGACTTGAGCGTCTCGTAGTAGGCGTCCTGCAGCGACAGGCCCTGACGCAGGTAGGTCTCCAGGCGGCTGTAGATATAGATGCCGTAGTCGACACCGATACCCACGCCGAGAGCGATCACCGGCAGTGTCGCGACCTTCACCCCGATGCCCATGTAGGCCATCAGCGCGTTACCCAGTACCGAGGTCAGCACCAGCGGCAGGATCACGCAAAGAGTGGCGGCGATGGAGCGGAAGGTCAGCAGGCACATGAAGCTCACCGCCGCATAGACCGCGATCAGCATGGTGGTCTCGGACGCGGCGATCACCTCGTTGGTGGCCGCCTCGATGCCCGCGTTGCCCGCCGCGAGGACGAACTCCAGGTCCTCGCCGTTGTGTTCCTTGGCGAACTCTTCGGCGACCTTGACCGCACGCTCCAGGGTCTCGGCCTTGTGGTCATTGAGGAACACCAGCACCGGCGCCACCGAACAGTCGCTGTTGTACAGGCCATCGGCCCGGGCGATGGAGTTGTTCAGCACATCCTGGTTGCGCGACAGGGTTTCCCATTTCAGGTTGCCCTCGTTCATGCCCTTGATCACCTGGCGCGACACGGTGACCATGGAAATCGCCGACTGCACGCCTTCGGTGTTCTCCATCTTCCACATCAGCTCGTCCATTGCGGCCAGGGCCGGGTAGGTCGAACAGCGCTCGGTCGCGGTCTTGGCCATGATGACCAGCACATCCGAGCTGGTCGAGTAGTTGCGGATGACGAAGTCGTTGTCCAGGTTGTAGCGCGAATCCGGGTGCAGTTCCGGGGCGCCCTGGTCGAGGTCGCCGATCTTCAGGTTCTGCCCGTACCAGATGCCGCCGCCGAACGCGCCGAGGGCGATCACCACGGAAATGGGCGCCACCAGCGGATGGGCGAAATTGGAGATCGTGCGCCACAGCGGATGGTCCCTGGCCGCGTCCTCGCGGCTGATCTTGACCGCCTTCGGGCTGATGCCGATATAGGAAATCATCACCGGCAACAGGATCAGGTTGGTCAGGATGATCACCGCCACGCCCATGGACGCGCCGATGGCCAGCTCACGGATCACTCCGATATCGATCAGCAGCAGGGTGACGAACCCCACGGCGTCGGACAACAGCGCCACCAGGCCGGGAATGAACAGCTGACGGAAGGCCATGCGCGCGGCGGACAAGGCGTCGGGCGCCTCCCCCGAGGCCATGGCAATGCCGTTGATCTTCTGCACGCCGTGGGAGATGCCGATGGCGAACACCAGGAAAGGCACCAGCATCGAATAGGGGTCGAGACCGAAGCCCAGGGTATGCAGCAGGCCGAGCTGCCAGACCACCGCGATCAGGGTGGTCAGCAGCACCGCCAGGGTGCTCTTCAGGCAGCGGGTGAACCACAGCAGCAGCACCAGGGTGATACCGATGGCCACCGCGAAGAACAGCGCCACGCCGATCAGGCCATCAATCAGGTCGCCGACCTTCTTGGCGAAGCCGATGATGTGCACCTTGATGTTGGGATTCTGCGCCTCGTACTTCTCGCGAATCTTCTCTTCCAGCTCGTGGGAGAACTGCTGGTAGTCCAGGCGGATCTGCCGGCTCTGATCCTCCGGGTCCGGATAGGACTCGAGCAGCGGCACGTCGATGATGCTCGACTTGAAGTTGTTCGCCACCAGGCGGCCGATCTGACCGGATTTGAGAATGTTGCTGCGCAGGTCCTCCAGGCTTTCCGGCGAACCGTCGTAGGTCTGCGGGATCACCTCGCCACCGGCGAAGCCTTCCTCGGTCACCTCGGTCCAGCGCACGCTGGGGCTCCACAGCGACTTCAGGCCGGAACGGTCGACCCCGGGAATGTAGAAGACCTCGTCGCTGATCTGGCGCAGGGTCTCCATGTACTCCTTGCTGAAGATGTCGCCATCGACCGCTTCCACCGAGATGCGCACCGTGTTGCCCAGGTTCGCCAGGTCATTGCGGTGCTCGAGCATTTTCTGGATGTAGGGGTGTCCCAGCGGGATCATCTTCTCGAAGCTGGTCTGCGGACGCACCTGCGAGGCCTGGTAGAACAGGAAAACGCTGATCACCAGGCAGAGCAGGACCACGGCGGGCCGGTTGTTGAAGATCAACCGCTCGAGAACAGACGCGGGTTGGTGTTGATGCTTACTCATGCAGAGGCTCCCGGCTTATTTTTGTTGGCCCAGTTCGGCGCCAGTCGGCGTGGCGGTGTAGACGCCGCCCTGCCCTACCAGAATCAGATTGCCGTTATCCAGTGCAGTGACCCCGGCCAGCGAACGCCGGTCGGGGCGATTGGTCAGGCTGAAGTTGCGCCCGCTGTCGGTGCTCTTGAGTACCGTGCCGCCATGCCCGACCACCACGATCGAGCCATCGGCCAGCAGGCCGCCGTCGGCCAGGCCAAATTCCAGCGCGCCATTGTTCGGAGTATCGACGACGATCTGCCGCCAGCTATCGCCGAAGTCCGTGGAATGGAACAGGTGACCGCGCAGGCCGTAGACCAGCAAGCCTCCCGGCTCGCCGGTGCCGAGGGCACCGAACAGCGAGCCCTGGTAAGGACCCTGGAGGGTCTCCCAGGTCTCACCCCAGTCGCGCGAACGGAACATGCCGCCCAGTTCGCCGACGATGAACAGGCCGGAGTCCTTCACCGCCACGATGGCGTTGAGGTGATAGCCGTCTTCGTTGTCCATGCGCTCGCTGACGTCTTCCCAGCTGGCTCCACCGTCGACGGTTTCCAGCAGGGCGCCGTAGGCGCCGACGGCGAAACCGTGACTGCGGTCCTTGAACCAGATGTCGAGCAGCGGCGCTTCACGCTCGCGATCCTCGTACTGCTTGCTCCAGGTCGCACCACCATCGCTGCTGGCGAGAATCTGCGCGTCGTGACCGACCGCCCAGCCGTGCTGGTCGTCGACGAAGAACACCGCGGTGAGCAGCTGCCGGGTCGGCACCTTGGCCTGGGTCCAGCTGGCTGCGTTGTCATCGGAGTAGAGGATATGGCCGCGATCACCGACCGCCACCAGGCGCTTGCCGGCACTGACCACATCCAGCAGCAGGTGCTGCGCGGCCTTCGGTGACTCGATGGAATAGCGCACAGCGGCACCGGCGGCTTGCGCCTGAAGGGGCATGGCAGTGAAAGTCAGAACGGACAGCACACTGCACAGCGAGAGCGCTCTAGCCAGCGGCGAGTGGACGCGGAACGCCGGCTTGCGCACCTTTGGCGCAGGATGACCGACCTGGGTGCGCCGCATGACGGGCTCACTCATATACCTTCCCCCTTGTTGTTATAGGTGGTGGTGCCTGTTGGCAGGCGCCTATGCTACTGAGCATTGGAAAGGCCTGACAATCGGCACGACGTTATGTTTTGTTAAGGGAATCCGCGTGCTTGACGGCGCCCGTGAGCGCCGAGGCGAGCTGGCCACTCCCCACTGTAGCGACCTTCCGGCCCCGGCGACATGACTATCAACGGATACCGCGGCGACGCAGCGATGCCGGCTTGAAGTAGTTATCGGCCGGTACCGGCTGGCTGAAGTCGATGGTGCTCGACTCCTCGTTGTCCAGGTTCTGCACGTGGTAGCGACGCGACTGCAGGTCGTGGAACACATCCAGCGCCGACCAGGTGGTCGGCAACTCGTAGTAGTTCTTCAGGTAGGCGACCGACACCCGCCACAGCTCGCCACGACCGTCGTACTGATCCACCACCGCGGCCTGCCAGCTGTCCTCGTCGAGGTACAGGGTACGCTTGGAATAGATGTGCCGCGCACCGGACTTCAGCGTGCCTTCGACCACCCACACGCGGTGCAGCTCGTTGCGGGTGAAGGCCGGGTTCAGATGGCCGACCTGCAACAGATCCCTGTACTTGACCTGGGGACTGGTGACTTTGTAGTTGTTGTAGGGAATGTAGATTTCCTTCTTGCCCACCAGCTTCCAGTCGAAACGATCCGGCGCGCCGTTGAACATGTCGGTGTCATCGGCCGTGCGCAGGCCGTCCGCCGCCGCGATCGGCGTGTCGTAGGCCAGGTTCGGCGCACGCCGCACCCGACGTTGGCCGGCGTTATAGCCCCAGGCCTGACGCGCCTGCTTCACCTGATCCAGGGTCTCGTGCACCAGCACCGCGCCGCCGGCCAGACGCGCCGGACTCTTGGTGAACGACTGGTAGAAGAACAGGATGTTGTCCAGTTTGGCGTAGGAGCCCCTGGGGTCGTAGAACTTGAACAAGGCCTCCTGCTGCGAGGTCACCAGGGAATAGCTGCCGTTGCGCTGCACCGCCACTTCCGAGGCGCTGCGCACGATGTAGTTGCCGCGATAGCGAGCGATGTGGTTCCACAGCACTTCGACGCCGCTCTGCGGAATCGGAAAGGGGATGCCGCCGTAGGCATCGGTGAAGCCGTTGCCGTCACCCTGTAGCGTGGCGGTGCTGGCGTTCCTGATGCTGTTGTCGTACACCCACTGCGGTGCGGAAGCGGAACGGCGGGTCTGGTACACCGGCATCTGGTAGCTGCTCGGGTAGGCATTGAACAGGGCTATCTGCCCCGCGGTCAGGTTGTCCTTGTACTGCTCCAGATTGGACTTGGTGATGGTGAACAGCGGCTTGTCGTCGGCGAACGGGTCGACATGGTGCTGGCCGGGCTGGCTATAGCCGGCCGGCGCCGCAGTGATCCCCCCCGTCCACTCGGGGATGGTGCCGGCGGCGTTACCCGCGCGCTCGGCACCGAAGGGGGTGAGGCTGGCGCCCAGCTTGGCCGCCTCTTGCGGCGAAACCGCCGCCATCGCACCACTGGCGGCTAGTGCCAGGGCCATGGCAGCCCCCATCACGCTGAGCTTCTGCAGCATCGTCTTTCTCCGTATCGATCTTCGTTGGGCGCCTGCCGGCGGCCGGCAGCGCACGAACTGGTGCCTTGGCGTTCGCCTGAGCGGCGCACGAGGGAACTGGCTACCCGGCCACCAGCGCACCAATGCCTGTCAGCAGCTGCAACCATGGTGCCAAATTCAAACGGTCGTATAAAAAATGCCAACCTCGAGAACCGGGGCCACGGAGCCATTTCGTGACCGCGCAGCCATCCGGACGAACGGCAAAAACCCACGGAAAAACCCGCGATCCTGTCCGACGATCCGACAGTCTGGATTGCACCCCAGAGTGAAAAAGCGCGCCCACGCCCCGCAGTTTGCCCAAGCGGCCGGACCCCAGCCCCGCGCACAAGGCGAAAAAGCGCGGACGTCGCGGCGCCGGATTTCCTTAGGTAACAAAAAAGCGTTACCGACCGAGGTCGGTAACGCTCTGCGATGACGCCGGCAAGGCCCTAGGCGAGACTCTTGCTGACCACCTCGAAGACGTCGCTGGACAGCTCCCCGGAGGCCAGGATGCGCTCCAGCTCCGCCTTCATCAGCGCCTGGCGGGCACTGTCGTATTTGCGCCAGCGCGTCAGCGGCGCCAGCAGGCGAGAGGCGATCTGCGGATTGAGGGCGTTGAGGGTGATCACCTGGTCGGCGAGGAAGCGGTAGCCGCTGCCGTCGGCCCGATGGAAGCCCACCGGGTTCTGCCCGGCGAAAGCGCCGATCAGGGCGCGCACCTTGTTCGGGTTCTTCAGGGTGAAAGCCGGATGCTCCATCAACTGCTGCACCCGCTCCAGGGCACCGGGCAAGGCACTGGCGGCCTGCACGCTGAACCATTGGTCCATGACCAGCGGATTGTCCTTGAAGTAGTCGGCGAAGCTGGCCAGGGACTTGGCCTTCTCCTCCTCGAACGGCGAATTGACCAGCACCGCCAGGGCGGCGAGGCGCTCGGTCATGTTGTCGCACACCTCGAACTGCTCCAGGCAGGCGGCCAGCACCTGCGGCTGGTCGCCGAGCATCAGGTAGGACAGGGCGATGTTCTGCAGGCTGCGACGGGCGAAGTGCTCGGCCTCGGCGACGTAAGGCGTACTGCGGGAAATCTCGCGGTTGGCCTGGTAGCGCTGCCACAGCGGCTCGAACAGGGCCTCGGCCAGTTGCCGGCGGGCGAATTCGCGGGCGCCGTGGATGGCGTCGACGTCGGCCACCTCGCTGATCTCGGTGAGGTAGCCCTCGCCCGGCAGCGAGAGCATCTCGGCGACCATGGCCTGATCCAGCTGTTCATCCTCCAGCACCGTGCGCAGGGCGGTGGTCAGCCGCTGATCCATGACCAGCGCTTCGCCGCGCTGCTGCTGGCCGATCAGCTCCTGCAGCACCTGCACCGCCAGCTGCTGGCCGGCCTCCCAGCGGTTGAAACCATCGCTGTCGTGTTGCATCAGGTACATCAGCTGGTCGCGGCTGTAGGGGAAGCTCAGCTTGACCGGTGCGGAGAAGCCGCGCAGCAAGGACGGCAGCGGCTTCTCGGCGACCTCGATGAAGGTCACCACCTGCTCGGCCTGGTCGATCGCGATCACCCGCGAGGAGCCACTCGCGGCCGCCTCGCCTTCCAGGCGCAACGGCATCTCGCGGCCCTGGCCGTCGAGCAGGCCGAGGGCCACGGGGATCACGAAGGGCTGCTTGTCCTGCTGTCCCGGCGTGGCCGGGCAGCTCTGCTGGAAACGCAGGCTGTAGGTCCTGGCCTGGGCGTCGTAGTGCTCGCCGACGACCAGTCGCGGGGTGCCGCCCTGGCTGTACCAGCGCTTGAACTGGGTGAGGTCGACGCCGTTGGCGTCCTCCATGGCCTTGATGAAGTCGTCGCAGGTCACCGCCTGGCCGTCGTGGCGCTCGAAGTACAGGTCGCTACCCTTGCGGAAGCCCTCGGCGCCGAGCAGGGTGTGGATCATCCGCACCACTTCCGAGCCCTTCTCGTAGACCGTCAGGGTGTAGAAGTTGGAGATCTCGATGAAGGCGTCGGGGCGCACCGGGTGCGCCATGGGGCCGGCGTCTTCGGCGAACTGGTGGGTACGCAGGTAGGCCACGTCCTCGATGCGCTTGACCGTGCGCGAGTTCATGTCGGCGGAGAACTCGGCATCGCGGAACACGGTGAAGCCTTCCTTGAGCGACAGCTGGAACCAGTCGCGGCAGGTCACCCGGTTGCCCGACCAGTTGTGGAAGTACTCGTGGGCCACCACCGCCTCGACCCGCTGGTGGGCGGCATCGGTGGCGGTCTCGGCCTTGGCCAGCACGCAGCTGGAGTTGAAGATGTTGAGGCCCTTGTTCTCCATGGCACCCATGTTGAAATCGTTGACCGCGACGATCATGAAGATGTCCAGGTCGTACTCGCGGCCGTAGACCTCCTCGTCCCAGCGCATCGACTTCTTCAGGCTGTCCATGGCGTGCTGGCACTTGTCGATGTTTTCCGGCTCGACATAGATGCGCAGCGCCACCTCGCGCTGGCTCATGGTGGTGAAGCTGTCCTCCACGCACCAGAGGTCGCCGGCCACCAGGGCGAACAGGTAGGCCGGCTTCATGAACGGGTCCTCCCACGTCGCCCAGTGCCGACCGCCCTCCTCCGGACCGCTGGCGACCGGGTTGCCGTTGGACAGCAGCACCGGATAGCGGTGCTGCTCGGCGCTCAGGGTGGTGGTGAACTTGCTCATCACGTCCGGGCGGTCGAGGTAGTAGGTGATCTTGCGGAAGCCCTCGGCCTCGCACTGGGTGCAGAACATGCTGCCGGACTTGTACAGGCCCTCGAGGGCGGTGTTGCTTTCCGGGTGGATGCGCACGCTGCTGTCGATGACGAAGCGCTCGGCCTTGGGCTGCAGGCGCAGGTGGCTGTCGCTCAGCTGATAGTCGGCCGCCCCCAGTTCCTCGCCGTCCAGCGCCAGCGACAACAAATCGAGCTGCTGGCCATCCAATACCAGCGGTGGCAGGCCGGTACCGGCCGCCGGGTTGCGGCGCATCATCAGCTGGGCATGCACCAGGGTGTGATCCTCGAACAACTCGAAGGTCAGGTGGGTCTCGTCGATCAGATAGTCCGGCGCCTGATAGTCCTTGAGGTAGATCATCTTCGGTTGTTCGGTGCGCATGGCTTGTGGCCCTTCTGGTTCAGGGCCCGGTTCGGCCCATTCTGCGAAATATGCTCTGCGTCGCCCGGCGGGCGGCCTACTGGTACACGGCCAGCTGGTAGCCGGTGTACTTGCGGATATTGATCACCCCGCTGTCGAACATCAGGTACTGACCCTTGATGCCCAGCAGCGTGCCCTCGGCGACGGGATTCTTGTCCAGGTTGAAGCTGCTGATCTTGGCCGGATAGGCCTCAATCGGGAAAGCGATCTCCACGACCGACTGATCGGGCAGCGGCTGGATGGCCTGGAGACCGAAGCGCTGCTGCAGCGCGCTCAGGCCTTCAGCGCAGCTGTCGAACAGCTGGTCGCGCACCGCCGCCAGGTCGACCGGCGCCGCATCGCCCTTGAGCAGGGCGCGCCAGTTGGTCTTGTCCGCCACCTGGCTGCGCAGCAGATCCTCGACGAAGCCGGACTGTTGCCGGGTCGCCACCCGCAGGATCGGCAACGCCTGGCTCGCGCCCTGGTCCAGCCAGCGCGTCGGCACCTGGGTGGCGCGGGTGATGCCGACCTTGACCCCGGAGGAGTTGGCCAGATACACCACGTGGTCGGTCATGCAGAACTGCTCGCCCCAGCTCGGCTCGCGGCAGGTGCCGGCGTCGTAGTGGCAGCGTTCCGGACTCATGATGCAGATATCGCACTGCGCCAGCTTCTGCATGCAGGGGTAGCAGTAGCCCTGGCTGAAGCTGGTCTTGGTCTTGCGCCCGCAGTGGGTGCAGTGGATGGCGCCAAGGTACTCCAGGCGCAGCGGCTTGCCGATCAGCGGATTGACCGCAAGCTCCTGCTCGTCCAGACGGAAGGCGTACTGTACCGGCGCGTCCAGGCGCGCCGCCATTTTGCTCAACGAGCCACGTCCCAGCTCGATCATCAGTGCAGGCTTTCCGAGGACTTGAACAGCAGGTTCGGCACCGCCGCCGACTTGGAGCTGCACTCCTGCGGGCCCATGTAGCCGATGCGCTGGTCTTCCGGCAGGTTCTGGATTTCCCAGGCGATCAGCGCCTGCAGGGTCAGTTCCTTCTGCTCCTGGGTGAGCCTGCGGCCATCCGGCCACTTGCCGATCTCCACCGCCAGTTTCAGGCTCTGGTAGATCTCCGGGGTAATGTTTTCGATGGCTTGCAGAAAGGACGACATGAGCGACTCCAGAAACAAAGGGGCAGTTTACCAGCCTGCTAGCGACGCTGGCGCGCCAGTGCGCCACCCGCCAGTCCGGTCAGGCAACCGGCCAGCAGGCCACCGACATGGGCGGCATTGGCGATCGCGGCGAAACGCAGCAGCTCGAAGATGCCGGTCATGCACAGCAGCAGCCAGCCGAGCATCAGCATCAGCAGGCCCGGCGGCAGGCGGTACTCGGCGTTCGGCGCCAGGCGCTGGAACAGCCAGCAGTGGCCGAGCAGCCCGTAGAGCACCCCGGACAGGCCACCGAACAGCGAGGGCCCGGCATAGGCGTACTGGGCGAGATTGGCGGCCAGGCCGAACACCAGGCTCAGCCCCAGAAGCATCCAGGGGCCCTGGCGCGCCTCGACACGCCGGCCCAGCACCCAATACCACAGCGCGTTCATCGCCAGGTGCAGCAGGCCGAAGTGGATCAGCATCGGCGTCAGCAGGCGCCACCACTGGCCGCTGTCCAGCGTCTCGCGCAGGTAGCTGAAATAGATGTAATCGCCCTGGATGCGGAAGTCGACGAAGCTCAGCCAGCGAATGACCGCGAAGTTGTCGCCGAGCAGGGTCAGGGCCGCGACCAACAGCGTCAGGCCGAGCATGGCGGCGGTCAGTGGACTGCCCTTGAGGGTCTGGACCACCCCGGCCGAGGGCGCTGCCGTCGGGGGCAGCTGCGCCCCGGGGTCGCCCTGGGGATACCGCGCGTAGAGCTCGCGGACCTGTTCGGCGAGCTGCTCGCCGGGCACCCAGAGCACCTGCTCGCCGGCTTCCTCGGTCACCCGGTGCGGCACCTGCAGGCGCAGCAGCAGGGCGAGAAAGGCGCCGAGGTCGATCTGCGCGGGCAGGCGCAAGGCCTCTACCGGAGTCACCGTGGCGCCTCCGGCCGCGCCACCTCGACCCAGACGAACTTGCGCGGATCGAGCCGCGCCTCCTGATCCAGGCGGTAGGCCACCAGCTTGCCGTACAGCACCGCGCTGTAGTCCAGGCAGGCCAGATTGGCGCGAATCGGCGCCGGCTTGCCGCTGCGCCAGTAGTGACCGACAAACAGCAGTGGCTGATCGGCGCCATACTTCAGCAGCTCGGTCTTCTGCATTTCACTCAGCGGCGTCTGCGCGGCCAGTTCCGGCAGGGCATCGGGCTGGAACACGATGTCGCCGTAGGTCTGCGGATCCTCTTCCCAGAACTTGGTGCGAAAGTGCGCGCGGGTAAAGCCGTCGTCGCTGGTCAGGGTCAGGCCATGGGGCAGGCGCATGTCGGTGCCGCGCAGCAGGCGATTGAACGCGGTGTTGGCGAAACTGCCGGGTACCGCCGAGGCCTGCAGGAAATGCTCGTCGATGCGGCCGTCGGCGAACTGCGCGCGCAGCGGCGCGATCAGCTCGGCATCCCAGCAGGCATGCACCACGCGAAAGTGCCCGGCATCGATGAACAGCGGCAGCTCGTAGAACCAGCCGAGGAACTGCCGCCACTCCGCCGGATAGGCCTCGAACTGCTCCAGGGTTTCCTTGATCAGCCGCGCATGGCGCGGCGAGTGCTCGCGTACATGCTGGCGACCGCTGCCCGGCGGCGCCGCGGTGCTCCAGGCCAGCGCGTTGTATTCGTGATTGCCCATGACGCATAGCGCCTGGCCGGCGACGACCATGTCGTGGACCAGATGCAACGCCTCGCGAATCCGCGGGCCGCGGTCGACCAGATCGCCGAGAAAGATCGCCTGCCGCCGGGGGTGGCGCCAGACACCGCCCTGCGGCCGATAGCCGAGGGTGTCGAGCAGGCGTTCGAGGGTCTGGGCGCAGCCATGAATATCGCCGATCAGGTCATAGCCACGAGTCGGATCCAGCTGCATTCAGTTGCCTCCGCCACCGAGGCGACTGCCCCAGCCCAGCTTGGTGCGGCAGACCTCGTAGTAGTTGTGGTCGAGCGGGTGGATCAGGCACAGCTTCTGCGGCTTCTTGCCCACCGTGATGGTGTCGCCCGGCGCGCAGGTGAAGTGGTTCTGCCCATCGCAGGAAACCTGCGGATAGATCTGCATGTCCTTGGACACCACGATCTTCAGCTCGCTGTTGCCATCGACCACGATGGGCCGGCTGGACAGGGTGTGCGGGTACATCGGCACGATGACGATGGCGTCCAGCTTGGGGTGCATGATCGGCCCGCCGGCGGACAACGCATAGGCGGTCGAGCCGGTGGGCGTCGAGACGATCAGGCCGTCGGCCTTCTGGCTGCAGACGAACTGACCATCGATATACAGCTCGAACTCGATCATCCGCGTCGACTTACCCGGGTGCAGGATCACATCGTTGAGCGCATCGCCCTGGCCGATCGCCTCGCCGTGGCGGCGCACTTCAGCCTCCAGCAGGAAGCGATTCTCGGTCAGGTAGTTACCCTCGAGCACCTCGGAAACCTTGACCTCCAGCTCGTCCGGGCGGATGTCGGTGAGAAAGCCCAGGTTGCCGCGGTTGACCCCGAGCACCGGCACCTTGTGCCGCGCCAAGGCCCGCGCGGCGCCGAGCAGGCTGCCGTCGCCACCGACCACGATCACCAGGTCGCAGACCTCGCCGAGAATCTTGCGCGAGGAAGTCTGCAGGCCATGACCCGGCAGCACCTCGGCGATGGTGTCCTCGAGGATCACGTGCAGGTGGCGATCGAGCAGGAAGCGCTTGAGCCGGCGAATGGTATCGAGCACCTGGGTGCTGCCGAGGCGACCGATGATGCCGATATTGCGAAATTGCTCCATGGTGCTCCCGCAGCTCTGGATCTAGAGGGGGCCGATTATGGGCGAAAGCCGCCAACAGCGGCAAACGCGCACATTGGTCAAAGATTAGGCGCTATGCTCGCAGCATGACGCCTTTCCCCTCGCTTGCCGACCTGCCCCAGCAATTGCACCAGCCGATGGTGCGCGACCTGGCCTGGGTGCTGCTGTCGCCACCGATGCTCAGCAGCACCCCCTGGCCGCAGCGCCACCCGCTCAGCGCCAGCCACTGGCGCCGCGCGCCGGGCGCCCTGGCCGACTGGCTGATGCGCCTCGATCGCGACAGCGGCGCCCTGGCCGGCTGGCTGGCGCAGAGCTCGGTACGCCGCCTGGGCCTGTACTACGAGCGCCTGTGGCAATTCGCCCTGCAGGCCGCGCCCGGCATCGAATTGCTGGCGGCCAACCTGCCGATCCGCCAGAACGGCCATACCCTCGGCGAACTGGACCTGCTGCTGCGCGACGAGGAGGGCGAGCACCACCTGGAGCTGGCGGTCAAGCTCTACCTCGGCCCCGAAGACCGCAGCGGCGAGCTGCCGGCCCACTGGCTCGGCCCCGGCAGCCATGATCGCCTGGACGTCAAGCTCGACCACCTCAGCCAGCACCAGCTGCCGCTGTCCGCCCGCGGCGAGGCGCGCGCCGCCCTGGCAGAACTGGACCTGGCCGCAACCGAGGCGGCGCTGTGGATCGGCGGCTACCTGTTCTACCCCTGGCCGCAGCGCTGCAACGCCCCGCTGGGCGCCAACCCGCAACACCTCAGAGGCCGCTGGCTGCATCGCCGCGACTGGCCGCGCTTCCTCGCGCAGAGCGGCGAGGGTCGCTGGCAACCACTGCCGCGCCCGGCCTGGCTGGCGCCGGCACGGCTCGAGGCCAGCGAGCTCTGGTCGAGCGAGGCGCTGCAGGCCTGGTTCGCCGAACTGACGCCCCAGGCCAACGCCCAACTGCTGGTACGACTACAGGCTGGCAGCCAGGGCTCCTGGCAGGAGGCCGAGCGGATATTCCTGGTCAGTGACGAGTGGCCGGCGCAGCTGCATGAGCAGCCCGATAACTAGCCCGGCAGGCCATGCGTCCGGAGTCGCGGCGGCGAGCCAGGGCCAAGCCGCGCGCCGGGAAAGCCGACCTCAGTGACTACGCTCGGTGCGCCCACCCGAACGCACCAGGTAGCCGGCGCCGCTTTCGCACAGCAGGCCTTCGCGCTGCACGGCCGGCAAGGCATCCAGGCCATCGCGCAAGGAATAACCGCTGAAGCCGAGCTGCGACAGCAGGAACACGGCGTTGCCACTGCGCTTGCCGCTGTCGCAATAACACAGGTAGGTGCGCGCCTTGTCCAACAGCCGCGCCTTCAGGCGCAGCAGCTGCAGCGGCATATGCAGGGCCTCGGCGGCGTGGCCCCGTTCGTATTCGCCCTGCAGGCGCACATCCAGCCATTGCGCCCCGGAAGCCAGCAAGCGAGCCGCTTCGCCGAGGCCGACTTCGTTGACCACCGGTGCCTTGAGCAGGGCCACGAAGTCCTGGCGAGCCAGGCGCAGCACCACCGCATCCTGCACGACCGTCACCGTGGCGTTGCGCGACCGATCGGCCAGCAGCGCCTCCTCGCCGAAGCAGGCGCCGACCTCCAGTTCGGCCAGCACCTGGCGCTCGGTGCCGGCCCCGCGAATCACCTCGGCGCGGCCGCTCTTGAGGAAATAGCAACAGTCACCGGCCTCGCCCTCGCGCAGCACCGTGCTGCCCGCCGCCAGCTCTACGCTCTGCAGGCGCGCCAGCATGGCCCGTACATTGGCCGGCGGCACCTTGGTGAACAGCGGGTTGTCGAGCAGGCGCTCCAGCCACTCCAGGTCCTCGTGCTGCTGGCCGAGATCGAGCAGCAGGTCCTGGTAGGCCAGGCGCCAGGTCACCAGGCGGTTGAGCGTGGCACTGTCCAGCACCAGCACGCTGGCATCGGTCAGCGCCCGCGCATCCTGCAGGCGCGGCAGACTGGGCGCCAACGGGTGGCAGCTGGCCTCGGAGCCGGCGACCAGACGCTGCTGGCGGCCGTCGGCGCTCTCCAGCAGCAGCTCGCCGGCCAGCAGAAAGTAGGTCAGCCGCGCCTGATCGCCGCGCCGAAACAGCAACTGGCCGGCCAGCACGGGTTGCGGCACCAGCTGCTTGCGCAGCTCACGCCACTGCTGCTCGGACAGCACATTGAGCGGCGTCAGACTGCGCAGGCGCTCCGGGGTCAGGGCTTCACTCATGGAATCAGGCTCCATATCTCATGACGCGCAGGCGCCGCGCGGCGGCACCAACGGGGATAAACGGCGCTCTACAACCTGATCGAGCAGTCCCGCCCTGCGCCCCTGCAAGCCGCCGGTATGCACGAACAGCAGACGAGTGCTGCGGGCAAAGTAACCGGCCTCAACCCACTGGCGCAATGCCATTAATGCCTTGGCGGTATAGAGCGGCTCGAGCGGCACACCGCTGCCCACCTCGCTGCGGTGGATGAACTCAAGCAATTGCCCATCGACCTTGGCGAAACCGCCACGGCAGGCATCCAGCAGCCGGTAGCCGCCATCCGCCACCCGCGCCTCACGCAGAATCGCCTGCACCTGCTCGGCAACCCCATGGTTGGCCGGCACCGCCAGGGCGCCATAGACCGGATGGGCGCCCGCCTCGGCCAGCACCAGCCCCGCCAGGGTGGTGCCCGTGCCGGCCGCCAACCACCAGCCGTCGTAGTCCGTCCAGCCGAGGCCGGCCAGCTGCTCGCGGACCATTGCCGACAGAGGCGCACAGCCCAGGGCGCCGGTCAGGCCGCCGCCGCCTTCCGGCAGCGGGTGCAGTTCCGGGTAGCGTTGGCGCCAGGGCGTCCAGAAGCTCGCGTGGTGCCGGGCGCGATAGCCGCCATAGCCCAGCCAATGCAGGCGCATGCCAAAAGCCTGCAGGTCACGCACCGTTGGCGTCTCCTGCTCCAGGCCGCGCAGCAGGCCGACCGTGGGGAAGCCGAATCTATGCCCGGCTGCGGCCAGGGCATGCAGATGATTGGAATGCGCGCCGCCGAGGCTGATCAGCCCCTCGGCTCCGGCGACCGCGGCGGCGCGCAGGTGCGGGGCGAGCTTGAACCACTTGTTGCCGCTGATCAGCGGATCGATCAGGTCCAGGCGCAGCACCGCCACCTCGATGCCGGCCGCCGCCAGCCAATCCAGCCGCAAGCGCTCGAGCGGCGCGTTCGGCGCCCAGTCCGCAAAGGTCAGAGCCAAGGGTCAACCGACGGTGCGCAGGCGGCTGCTGGCCTTGTGCCGCGCGCAGCAGTTGGAGTCGCCGGGGGTGAAGCGGCCGGGGCTGTCGATCCGATCGATGGGAATGGCGCAGCGTTCACCGCTGGGCAGCACGGCCTCGCAGCTTGGCTGCTGGAAGTGCGCCAGCCACTGGCGATACTGGGTTTCGGAGACGAAGCATTTGGCCGCGGCGTAGGCCATCGGGTTGTCCTGGTAACGGGCGATATCCTGCAAGGGGATGGTCAGGTGTCCGGCGCCGGGATGGTACACCACGAAGACCACGCCGAGCTTGGCCAGGCGCTCGAGGATCTGCTCACCGCCCTGGCTGGCCAGTTCGTCGCGCTCTTGCCTGAGCCGCGCGAGCTCCTCCTGCAGCCGCGCCTCCTCCTCGTTGCGATAGGCCAGTTCGACATTGCGAATGGCGATCTGCTCCTTGTACTCGACTACCGCCGCGGCGATCTTGGCCTGCAACTCGCCCTCGAACTGGCTGCGCAGAACGTCGCTCTCGGCACGGCCATGGTGCTCCAGGCTGCGCAACTGCTCGGCCATTTCCTCGCGGCTGGCCTGGAAATCGGCCGCCTGGGCGGCCAGTTGCTTCTTGAGGTCGGCGTTCAGGGCTTTCTGCTGGCGCAGCGCCTGATCCAGGCCGTGGATCTGCGCCAGCAGTGTCCTGTTCTGCTCCTCGCCGGCCAGCTTCAACTTGGCCAGTTCTTCTTCGCGCTGCTGGCTGAGGCTGGCGATGCGCAGGCGCTGCTGCTTGATCAGCTGCGCGGTTTTCAGGCGGTGCTCCTGATCCAGCTTCTCCGAGAGCCGCGCCGTGGCCTCCTGGCCCTTCTCGCTCGCGTACCACTGATCTTCGGAGGCCATCTGCAGGCGCTCGGGCGCCAGCGCCTGGGGGCTATCGTCCTCGACCAGCAGGCCCAGGCTGTTGCGTTTGACGGCATCGCGCAACAGCAGCAGGTCATTCTGCCCAGGCGACAGGCTCGGGTCCCACAGGTGCATCTGATGCCAGGACACCGGACACTGACTGCGACAGGCCAGACGAATCGGCCCGGCGCCCAGGTCGGGACCGCGACCGGCGCGTTCGGCGAGGTGCTGCAACGGAATGTTCCAGCCCCGGTCCGGTGCGCCCTGCTCGTCGAAATCCAGATAGAAGAACACCGCGGACTTGATCAGCAGGCGCGGATTGATCACCACATAGGCGACCCGTAGCTGCTGATCGGCAAACTCCGGCATGTTGACCACGCCATCGAGCAGGGCCTCGAACTCAGGAAAGAGCATCTGCTTGCAGACGCCGCCACGCTCCCTGAAGAACATCACGGCCTCAACCATCTGCGGTCTTTTCTGCATGCTCATCGGTTTCCCTCTAGCCCAAAACAAGGTGGGATCCGCTCGAGCGGGCAATGTTCCTGACAGCCAGAAAAATCCTGGGTCCAGGTGCTATCCCGTTGTTGAGGAAAGTCTAGGGGAAAACCCAACGCCAGCAATGTGACTGGGTTGGCAGTGACCCCGCCGGCCGGCCTGACAAGACCTGCGACAGGGTGAAAGTGTGATGGGTTTGGTGCAACGATTAGCGCTGGGCTCCGGACAGATAGGGCGCCAGACGCCGCCCCATTTCCTCGCCAAGTGCCTGCAAGCCACTGAGCGGGCGAATCATCACCTCGAACTCGACAATCTTGCCTGTTTCGTCGAAGCGAATCATATCGATGCCCTTGAGCTCACGCTCACCCACCTTGGCGCTGAACTCTAGCACCACGCTGAGCCCATCGACCGAAGCCAGTTCACGATGGTAGACAAACTCGGCGAACACCTTGCTGACCGTATTGAGGATCAGCGAAACCATGGGCGCCCCGACATAGGGTTTGTGCGCCATGGGCGAGCGGAACACCGCCTGCGCATGCAAGAGCTCAGGCAATGGGCTCAGATCATTGTTCCGCATCAGACCATGCCACTGCGCCAGCGTGGCGGCCGCCTGGGGCTGCAGAGATAGGACAGACATGCACGGCACCTCGTATTGTTATGACCGTGAAACCATCGCCCCCACCCGCAAGGGCGTGGGCGTGGGGCAGCTTACAGCTCGGCCGCGAGGCGCGAGCCCTGGTTGATCGCGCGCTTGGCATCCAGCTCTGCAGCCACGTCGGCACCACCGATCAGGTGCACGCTCTGTCCGGCGGCGATCAGACCGTCGTGCAGTTCGCGCAACGGGTCCTGGCCGGCGCAGACGATGACCGTATCGACCGGCAGTACCTGCGGTTCGCCCCCGGCGACGCGGATATGCAGGCCGGCGTCGTCGATATTCAGGTACTCGACGCTGTTGAGCATCTGCACCTGCTTGTTCTTCAGCCCGGTGCGGTGGATCCAGCCGGTGGTCTTGCCCAGGCCGTCGCCGACCTTGGACTTCTTGCGCTGCAGCAGGAACACCTCGCGCGCCGGCGCATGGGGCGCGGCCTGCACACCGGCGACACCGCCGCGCGCCTCCAGCTGGGCGTCGATGCCCCACTCTTTCCAGAACGCCTCGCGGCTCAGGCTGCTGGCCTCGCCCTGATGGGTGATGAACTCGGACACGTCGAAGCCGATGCCGCCGGCACCAATCACCGCCACGCGCTGCCCGACCGGCTTGCGCTCGAGGACGGCGTCCAGGTAACCCATCACCATCGGATGCTCAACGCCCGGGATCTCCGGCGTGCGCGGGGCGATACCGGTGGCCAGGATCACCTCGTCGAACCCGCCCCGGGCCAGCTCTTCGGCACTGACGCGAGTATTCAGGCGCAGTTCGACCCCGGTGGTTTCCAGCTTGCGCTTGAAGTAGCGCAGGGTCTCGAAGAACTCTTCCTTGCCCGGCACGCGCTTGGCCACGTTGAACTGGCCACCGATCTCGCTGGCCGAATCGAACAGGGTCACGCTATGGCCACGCTCGGCCGCTACGGTCGACGCGGCCAGGCCGGCCGGGCCGGCGCCGACCACGGCGATCTTCTTCACCTGAGTGGTCGGAATGTAGTTCAGCTCGGTCTCGTGACAGGCCCGCGGGTTGACCAGGCAGCTGGTCAGCTTGCCGCTGAAGGTGTGATCCAGGCAGGCCTGGTTGCAGCCTATGCAGGTGTTGATCTCGTCGCTGCGACCTTCGGCGGCCTTGTTGACGAAGTCCGGGTCGGCGAGGAACGGGCGGGCCATGGAAACCATGTCGGCATCGCCCTCGGCCAGCACCTGCTCGGCCACTTCCGGAGTATTGATGCGGTTGGTGGTGATCAGCGGAATCTGGATCTCGCCACGCAGCTTGGCGGTGACCTTCGTGAAGGCCGCGCGCGGCACCTTGGTGGCGATGGTCGGGATGCGCGCCTCGTGCCAGCCGATACCGGTGTTGATCAGGGTCGCACCGGCCTGCTCGATGGCCTTGGCCAGGGTGACGATCTCCTCCCAGTTGCTGCCGCCTTCGACCAGATCGAGCATCGACAGGCGATAGATGATGATGAAGTTCGGCCCTACCGCCTCGCGTACCCGACGCACGATTTCCACTGGCAGGCGCATGCGGTTCTCGTAGCTGCCCCCCCAGCGGTCGGTGCGGTGGTTGGTGTGGGCAACCAGGAACTGGTTGATGAAGTAACCTTCCGAACCCATGACCTCGACGCCGTCGTAACCGGCGCTCTGAGCCAGGCTGGCGCAGTTGACGAAATCCTGGATCTGCTTCTCGATGCCCTCCTCGTCCAGCTCCTTCGGCTTGAACGGGTTGATCGGCGCCTGGATGGCGCTCGGCGCCACCAGCTTCGGGCTGTAGGCATAGCGCCCGGCATGCAGGATCTGCAGGCAGATCTTGCCACCGGCCTCGTGCACCGCCTGGGTCACCACCTGATGCTTCTCGGCCTCTTCCGCCGTGCTCAGCTTGGCGGCGCCGGCATACACGCCGCCCTCTTCGTTCGGGCCGAACCCGCCGGTGACCATCAGACCGACACCGCCGCGCGCCCGCTCGGCGAAATAGGCGGCCATGCGCGCGAAGCCATTGGGCTTTTCTTCCAGGCCGGTGTGCATCGAGCCCATCAGGGTGCGGTTCTTCAGGGTGGTGAAGCCCAGGTCCAGGGGCGCGAGCAGGTTCGGGTAGTGAGCGGTCATGGAGTTCTCCACATCGGGGCTTTGCAGTTCACGGAGCGCCGCGGCCTCACTGGGTCACGGTCGGTATGGACTAGACGATAATGGCCATGGGCACACACATCAATGACCTAAAATCACAGGTTAATGATCTAAACTAACAGCGAACTTCACGACACCCAGTAACCATCCCCGCCACGGCGCCCCACACCCGCTCAGCCCTCCCCCTCGAAGATTACGGAGCCGAACCCGCCATGACGATGAAAAACCCTCGAGTCAGACTGGGCGACCTGTCGGTCGGCTTCGTCCATAGCCTGGCCGACGCCGTACGCCGGCACGGTCACGACCCCCAACCCCTGCTGGATAGCTACGGGCTCGATGCGGCGCGCCTGGCCGAGCCCAGGGCCCGCCTGTCGATTCCCCGCTACATGCGCCTGGGCCACGCGGCAATCCAGTTGACCGGCGACCCTGGCCTGGGCCTGCGCATGGGCCGCGCCAGCCGCATGAGCCTGGCCGGCCTGGCCGGCGTCACGGCCGCCCAGGCGCCGACGGTACGCGAAGCCGCCCGCAGCCTGGCCCGTTTCGAACCGCTGTACGCCGCCAACTACCGCGGCCAGTCCAGCCTGCACGAAGACCCCCAGGGCGCCTGGCTGCGCTTCTACTCGATCAGTCCGTACAACGCCTACAACCGCTTCGTGGTCGACTCGGTACTGGCCAGCTGGACGCAACAGCTGGGCGACCTGGCACGACAACCCCTGCCGATAGAGCAGGTTCAGATCGAATTCCCCCCTCCCGATTACAGCGAGGAATACGCCGAGTGGTTCGCCGCTCCGGTGCACTTCGGCGCCGAGCACAACCAGCTGCGCCTGGGCCACGCCGCGCTCAATCTGCACAACCCCGAGCACTGCCCGAGCACCTGGCGCCATCTGGTGGAAATCTGTGAAAGGGAGTTGGAACAGCTGACCCGCACCCGCAGCTTGCGCGAGCGCATCATTCAATTGCTCGGACCGCTGCTGCATGGACGCGAGCCGGACCTGCAGGAAGTCGCCGCCCGCCTGCAGCTGCCGAGCTGGACCCTGAGGCGTCGGCTGGCCGAGGAAGGCACGCAGTATCGCACCATCCTCAACGAGACCCGTCGCGACCTGGCCATGACCTATATCCGCGACACCGAGCTGGCCTTCGGCGAGATTGCCTACCTGCTCGGCTTCGCCTCAGCGGAGGCCTTCCAACGGGCCTTCAAGCGCTGGAACCAGCAGACACCTGGCGAATTTCGCCGCACCCAGCGCAGGGGCCCCTGAAGCGAGCTCAAAGCTCGGTGGCATCTTCCACTGGCTCCTCGGCATCCTGCTCGCAGGCACGCAGCTCGAGCAGTTCTTCCAGGTAGTCGTCCATCGAATAATCCTCACTGGCCGGAAAGGTGCGACCGGCCAGGATGAGCCGAGATCGCACCGGGCCAGCCTATGCGGCGCGGATGACCGGGTGATGACAATAATTCGCAGGCAATAAAAAACCCTCAGGTATTTCTACCTGAGGGTTTCGTATATGGCGCAGCGGACGGGACTCGAACCCGCGACCCCCGGCGTGACAGGCCGGTATTCTAACCGACTGAACTACCGCTGCGCGTCGGTTGGACTTGCGTCCGTGGAACTCTTTCTTCGTCTGGCAAGAACAGCCGTTCGGCTCTTCCTGCCTCATCTCGAGCGAACCCGAAATGGAAAATATGGCGCAGCGGACGGGACTCGAACCCGCGACCCCCGGCGTGACAGGCCGGTATTCTAACCGACTGAACTACCGCTGCGCGTCGGCCGGGCATAACGCCCGAATTCACAAAAAGTGGTGGGTGATGACGGGATCGAACCGCCGACCCTCTGCTTGTAAGGCAGATGCTCTCCCAGCTGAGCTAATCACCCATCTCGTTGCGAGGCGCGAAATTTACGCAAGGGCCTGAGCTAAGTCAAGGCTCTGTTTGAAGTTTTTCTTACGAAAAGGGAAATTGCCACATCGACCGGGACTACAGCCGGCCGCCGGACAACTCAAAATGCCACCCGCAGGCTCAGGCGCGCCGCCACCCGATTGTCTTCGCTGCGATCAAGGCCCGCCTCGGCAATCCGCACCCCCTGGCGCTCCAGAACGACGAACCAACGCAGCAGCTGGGCGAAGGGCGCCGCCTGCAGGCTGACCTCCAGCGAGCCGTCACTTTCGCTGTTCAGGCGCTCCACGGTCAGGCCTTGCTCGGCGGCGCTGGCGGTGACCACTCCTTGCAGCCTGGCCGGATCGAGGCTGGCTTGGGGCGTACTGGCCAGACTGCGAGCCAAGGGGGCCTGTGCTTGCAGGTAGGCATACAACGCACGCTGTTGCTCGTAGGCTGTGCGGGCCGCCGCCAGATCCTGCTGAACCGGTCGCCAGAACAGCAGATAGAGCAGCACCAGCAGCAGAAACAGCGTCAGCCCCCCGAGCGCCAGGCGCTCGCGCGCTGCCAGGGCACGCCAGCGTTGAGCCAATGCGGAGCCCTCCAGCTGCGCGACGAACGGATGCGTCAGATCACTCAGATTGCTCATGCTCATCCCTCGATCACCAGGCGTGCGCTCACGCCTTGCTCTTCACGACTGGCCGAGCCCAGCTGAACGGCCAGCCCCGCCTCCAGCAGGCGCTCGCGCAGCCGCTCCAGTTCGTTGAAACCCGGCGCCTGGACCTGCAGAGCCAGGTCTCCGCGACTGTCGCTGAAATCCAGTTGCCGCACCTCGACCCGCGCACCTTCGACCGTTATCGCCTGGTTCACCTGAGCCAGCATCCCAAGCAGGCGCCCCTGAGCGCTGGCGCCCCCCTCGGCCAGATGCTGGTCCAGCTGCGCACGCAGATCGATCAGCTTGCGATCTTCCGGGAACAGTTCGCGATACAACGCCTCGCTAGCCTCGGCATAGCTGTCGGCCTGCTTCTGCAGGTGCCAGCCCTGGGCCAGATTGAAGCCCCATTGCAGCACCAGCCACAGGCCGACCAACCCCAGCAATGGCCAGCATCGCTGCCACCGCCCAGCTGGCCCGGCAGGGGCAAATTCGCCCTGGGCAAGGTTGCTGACGACCGCCTGTCGCGCCAACCAGACATAGGGGTCTCTCACCTCAGGACACTGGTCCGCGGACTCCAGTTCCGGCTGCCTGGGCACGCGATAGGCGACGTGCGGTCGCGGACACAGGGGCGCCAATGTCGGCCAGTCCTCGGCGTTGAGCGCCAGGCGCGCGACCTCCACTCCACCGACCAGACAGCGCTCGCCCAACGGCAGCAGCTGGGTGCCCTCGCGTGGCAGCAGATCCGCATCCACGGCAATCGCCTGCGGCGGCGTCTTGCACAGTGCCAGCCAGTCCGCCAGCCAGCGGCGGCGCACCGCGAATACCCGGTGACGTCCATCGGCCAGCGGCTCGCCCAACGCCAGGTGAAACTGCTCGACGTCCTCGGCCAGCAGCTCCTCGACCGCAAACGGCAGGGCCTGGCGCAGCCAGCGGGCCTTCTGGGTCGGCAGCTGTACGGCGCAGGCGGTCACCGCCTCGACCGGCAGTACCAGAATCCAGGATTCGTCCTTCGCGGCCATCGTCCGGGCGAACGGCATCGGCTCGCGGCGTTCCCCATGGACCCGCTGCACCACCAGCTCGGGGTCGGCCTCGGCACAGGCCGCTGGTGGTAAAAACACATACGTCTGACTCATGGCTCGACTTCCTCGACGGGCACTGGCACCACGGCGCCCTGCCCCAGATCACGGGCTAACACATAGATTCGACCATCGCTGGCGCGCTGCAGGGTGCTGCGCAGCACCTGACGACGATCCCCCACGCTGACTTCACTGACCACCTGAAAGTATTGACTACCCACCGCCAGGCCCTGGCTCTGCACCTGCAAACCCGGTAGCTGGGCGACAAAACTCGCCACATCGGCGTAACCCTGGGCGCCGCGGGACGCCACCAAGCCCTCGGCGGTGGCCAGCGGCAGGCCGTCGGCCAGGCTCGCCAGCACCTGCGCACTGGCGGTGTTGACGTTCAGCGTGGCGTCCGTCGGCAAGGCGCTGACGAAGGGCAGCAGGCGCTGGTAGTCGGCTTCGCTCATTTCCAGAAGCAGGCGCAGTTCAGAGACATCGCTGAGGGCGCGATTGGCCGCACGATAGGCCGGTTGGGCCAACAGGTACTGATTGTCCTCGGCGCCGTAGCCACCGCTCGGCTCCTGATCGGCGTCCAGCCAGTCGAGCAGGCGCTCGGCGTAGGGCTTGTCGATCTGCAGACCGCGCAGCAGGCGGCGAAACTGCGCCACCGCCGCCTCGTTCGGTTGCCCCTTGCGCAGCAGGCTGTTGAGGTTGAAACGCCCGGTCGGATCGACGATGCTCACCTGCAACTCGCCGCCCTCGTCCAGGGCGAAGGGCGCCAGGGGCCGGGCCCAGGCTTCACCGAGGTGATCCACCGGCGCCCGCGGATTGCCCTGCTGCAGGTCACGGCGCAACATCGCCTGGGCCAGGGTCTCGCCACCCAGGGCGTAATGCCAGGCCTGGCGCACGTGCAACTGATTGGCGCTGCTGCGAATGGCCAGTTGCTGGCGGGCGATCAGGCCGGCACAGACCACCGTCACCACCGCCACCACCAGCAGTACGGTGATCAGCGCCACGCCGCGCTCGGCCCTCATTGTTCAGGCTCCCGCTGCGGTTCGAGCACGTCACCAGCTTGCTCGCCCTCGCCAGCCGGCGCCTGCTGGCGCTGCGGCGGCAGGTCCGGTAGGCGCAGCAGACGCCGCAGCTCGCCGTAGCGACGATGCTCGAGCACCAGTTCGAGGGCCCGTGGCAGCGCCACCAGGGCCTCATCGCCCCGGCCGCCAGGCGGCGGCCAGCTGTCATGCCAGCTTCCGGAACCATCCAGATAACGCAGCTGCAGGCGGGTCACGCCTTGCAGCGCCTGCTGCACCTGGGGCTGGCTGTCCTGGGCCTGGTCCAGCACATTCCAGTAGCGCCGCTGCCACTGCTCGCCACTCAATTGCCAGCGCACCCGCTGCACGCCTGAGCGCGCACGTCCCAATGGATTGCGCCAGCCGGCCCGGCTCAGTTCCACCGCCACCCCGCCAACCTCTTCGCCGAGCAGCGCCGGACGCACGTCGCCGAACGGGTCGCGCACCGGCCGCGCGACGACCTGAAGCAGGTCACGCTCGAACGCGGCCATGGCCCGGACCAGCTCACGCAACTGCAGTTCGTGACTGCGGGTGACGCTATCGGTGCGCAGCACACTGTCGAGCATGCGGTAGGTGCCGAGCGCGAGCACGGCGAATATCGCAATGGCGATCAGCAGTTCGAGCAGGGTGAAACCACGCTGCCGCCTCATCGCGGCGCTCCGATAAAACCACTGAGGCTGACCAGCGCACGCTCTTGCAGGTCGCCGCTCGCCCCCCGCTCGGCGCGCGGCGCCACCCACAGGGTGACCCGGCGCATACTTGGCTCGCGGGTCTGCTGGATCTCGCTCTGCCACTGCCAACGGCGGCCGGCGAAGGTTACCTCGCCCCCATCGCGCCCGTCCGCAACCGCCCCATCGGCCAGCTGCAACTCGGTCAGGCGGTTGTCGGCGACCCACATCGCCAGGGTCTTGTCTTCCAGCCGCGCAGCCGTCTGCAGGCTGCGGCTGCTGGCGCTCAGCACGCTGGCGGCAACCAAGGCGAAGATGGCCAGGGCGACCAGCACCTCGAGCAGGGTGAAACCGGCCTCGCGTCTCATCCGGAACGCCCCTTGGCCGCATCCGGCTCGACCCGGGGCAACTGAAAGCCGTCACTCGACAGCCACAGGCGCATGCCGTCCCGGCGGCGCTCACGCACCTGCAGGCGAAACGGACTGAGCTCGCCACTGGAGAGAATCAGCAGCTGTGGGACCAGAGCGCTCTTGCGCTCCTGCTCGCCGCCAGGCCGCGGCAACTGTAACGCCTCGCCCTCCAGCTCGACGCTCAGCTCGGCCCAGGGCGGCAGATGATGGGGCCGCTCCTGCAATGCCTGCCAACGGCGCGAGGCCGCATCGTAACGCAACACCTGGTAGGCACCAGGGCTCAGGTAGACACCGTACTCGCGGTTATCCAGCACGGCCTCCTCCGCCAAGACGCCGATCAGGCCGGCCAGCCGCTCGGCTTCATCCCGCAGTTCCCGCGCAGGTCCAGTGATACCGGTACTGAGCACCGCCAGACCGATCAGCACTCCGAGGATCACCAGCACCACCAGCAACTCGACCAGGGTGAAGCCACGTGCCGGGCCGCGCCAGGCAGCGCCGAGAGTCACCGCAACGCGGCCGGCCGGCATGGCTCAGCAACGCCTCATCAAAGGTCCCAGCTACCGATGTCGGCATCCAGGTCGCTGCCGCCCTGCTTGCCATCGCGCCCGAGCGAATAGAGATCGAAAGCGCCCTTGGTGCCCGGCGCCAGGTATTGATAGACATTGCCCCAGGGGTCGACCGGCAGACGCTTGAGGTAGCCGTCCTTGTTCCAGTTCTTCGCCGGCGGATTGCCGGAAGGCTTCTGCACCAGGGCCTCGAGCCCCTGCTGGGTGCTCGGGTAGCTGTGGTTGTCCAGCTTGTACATGTCCAGGGCGGCGCTGATGGCGCGGATATCGTTCTGCGCCGCGGTGACTTTGGCCTGATCCGGCCGACTCATCACCTGCGGCACCACCAGGGCGGCGAGAATCCCGAGGATCACCACCACCACCATGATTTCGATCAGCGTAAAACCTGCCTGACGCTTGTTCACCGACTTACCCCACCAATTGATTGAGAGACAGAATGGGCAGCAGGATGGCCAGTACGATGACCAGCACCACCGCCCCCATGAAGACCAGCATGAATGGCTCGAACAAGCCGACCAGCAGCGCTACCTGGGCGCCCAGGTCGCTCTCCTGGTTGCGCGCCGTGCGTGCGAGCATCTGATCCAGTTCGCCGGAACGCTCACCGCTGGCGATCATATGCAGCATCATCGGCGGAAACTGCCCGCTGGCCTCCAGGGCGCGGGTCAGGCTGCCGCCCTCGCGAACCTTCTGCGCCGCCACCACCACCTGGGCACGGATCACCCGATTGGCGATCACCTCGGCACCGATCGCCAGCGCCTCCACCAGGGGCACGCCGCTGCGGGTGAGAATGGCCAGGGTCGAGGCGAAGCGCGCGCAATCGGTGGCGCGGATCAGTCGACCGAGCAACGGCACGCGCAACAGCAGGGCATGCCAACGCAATTTCACCGACTCATCGCGCAGCGCCAAACGCAGGGCGAAGAAGCCGAACGCTATCAGGATCAGCACCAGCCAGGCCCAACCCTTGACCCAGTCGCTCAGCACGATCAGGCCACGGGTCAGGGCCGGCAGGGTCTGCCCCGAGTCGACGAATACCCGCACCACGTCCGGCACCACGTAGCCGAGCAGGAAGCCGACGATCAGCAGCGAGGCGCACATCAGGATCAACGGGTAGAGCAGCGCCAGCTGGATCTTCTGTCGCGACTGCTGGCGCTGCTCGGTGTAGTCGGCCAGCTGCTCCAGCACCGGACCGAGGTGGCCGGCGTGCTCGCCGGCCGCCACCGTGGCCCGATACAGCTCCGGAAAGGCGGCGGGAAACTCCTTCAGGCTGTCGGCCAGGCCGTGGCCCTCCAGCACCCGCGCGCGCACCGCCAGCAACATGCTCTGGATGCGCGGCGCACTGGCCTGGGCCGCGGCGGCGCGCAGCGCCTCCTCGACCGGAAGTGCGGCCTGGATCAGGGTGGCCAGCTGCCGGGTCAACAGCGCCAGGTCCCGCGCCGACAGGCCACGGACGAAGCTGAAGTGTCCGCCGGCGGCTTGCTCGCGGGTACGCGTGGCGTTGACTTCCAGCGGCGCCAGCTGTCGCTCGCGCAGCAGCTGGCGCACCTGACGGGCACTGTCGGCCTCCAGCACACCTTTCTGCTGGCGGCCCTTGCGGTCGAGGGCGAGGTATTCGAAGGCAGCCATTACTCTTCCAGGGTCACGCGCAGCACTTCTTCCAGGCTGGTCAGCCCCTCGAGCACCTTGCGCCGGCCATCTTCACGGATGCTCGGGCCCAGCGTGCGGGCATGGCGGGTCATATCCTGCTCGGAGGCGACGTTGTGAATCAGCGTGCGCAGGTGTTCGTCGAATACCACCAGCTCATAGATCCCGGTACGGCCACGGTAGCCCTGCTGATGGCAGGCGCTGCAGCCGCGCGCGTGGTACAGGGTCGGCGCCGGCTCCGCCGCCACGCCGAGCTTGGCGCATTCGGCGGCGTCGGCCTGATAGGCCTCCTTGCACTGGGGGCAGAGCACCCGCACCAGGCGCTGGGCCAGCACGCCGAGTAACGACGAGGACAGCAGGAAGGGTTCGACCCCCATGTCGACCAGGCGGGTGATGGCGCCGATCGCACTGTTGGTGTGCAGCGTCGAGAGCACCAGGTGCCCGGTCAGCGAGGCCTGTACGGCGATCTCGGCGGTTTCCTTGTCACGGATCTCGCCGACCATCACCACGTCCGGGTCCTGGCGCAGAATAGCGCGCAGGCCGCGGGCGAAGGTCATGTCGACCTTGGTGTTGACCTGGGTCTGGCCGATCCCCTCGAGGTGGTACTCGATCGGATCTTCCACGGTGAGAATATTGCGCGTGCGATCGTTGAGGCTGACCAGGCTGGCATACAGGGTGGTGGTCTTGCCCGAGCCCGTGGGGCCGGTAACCAGGAGGATGCCGTGGGGCTTGCGCACGGTGTCCTCCATCAGCTGACGATCCCGGGCGCACATACCCAGGTGCTGCAGGGTCAGACGCCCGGCCTGCTTGTCCAGCAGGCGCAGCACCACCCGTTCGCCGTTGGCCGACGGCAGGGTGGACACCCGGATGTCCACCTCGCGGCCGCCAACCTTCAGGGAAATCCGCCCATCCTGAGGTACGCGCTTTTCGGCGATGTCCAGACGCGCCATGACCTTGATACGCGACACCAGCAGCGCCGCCAGCTCGCGCTTGGGCTCGAGCACCTCGCGCAGGATGCCGTCGACGCGAAAACGCACCACCAGGCGCTTCTCGAAGGTCTCAAGGTGAATGTCCGAGGCGTTTTCCTTGATCGCCTCGCCGAGAATCGCGTTGATCAGGCGGATGATCGGCGCATCGTCCTCCTGCTCCAGCAGATCTTCGGTTTCCGGTACCTGTTCGGCCAGGGCGGCCAGATCCAGGCTGCCGCCGATGTCTTCGGCCAGTTGCATGGACGCGGAGTCGTGCTGATAGGCCTTGCCCAGGGCCTGCTCAAAAGCCTCGGCGGACAGTGCGCGCAACGCCAGCTGGCGGCCGACGAAACGCTGTGCCTCGGCCAAGGCCACCAGTTCGACCCCGGGCCGATGGCCCAGACAGGGCGGTTCGGCCTCGGCCAGCAAAACCACGCCGTGACGCTTGGCGAAACTGAACGGCAGACGGCGCAGAGGCGCTTCATTGAGCAGAGCGTTCATCCTAGGCGAGCCTTAGGCGGTAACGTGACGCAAGTATCACGGTCAGTCCTGACCATTATGCAGCCGCGGTTCCGTCGGTTAATTGTGGTGAGTTTCCGCCAGAGTGCGGAGACACTAGGCTATCTTTAGCACATCGCGGCGGCGGATACACCACCCCGAAGGGGGACTGCCAAATGCTCGCAAACTGTCTATGATCGGGGCGCGACACGCACCACAGAACAAGAACTTCATGGAGTGATGCCTTTGCCTGTTACGGCTACTGGACGCTGGCTGCAACGACACGCGACGACGCTGACCGGCATCGCCCTGATCCTGGCCATGAGTCTCAGCCTGGCCTGGCAGACCGCCGACTGGCTGCGCCGGCTCAACACCCCCGCGACCCTCGACTCGCCTAATCCCAGCCTGCCCCGCTCGACCGCCCTCAGCCCGGGCCTGGAGGGGCTCTTCGGCAGCAGCGCGGTGAATGACGACGCGCCGCCACCGGCCACCAACCTGCGCCTGACGCTGCTCGGCAGTTTCGTCCACAGCGACCCGCAGCGCTCCAGCGCGATCATTCGCCAGGATGGCAGCGACGCCCAGCGCTACCTGGTCGACAGCGAAATCGCCAGCGGCGTGCGCCTGCACGCGGTCTACGCCGATCGCGTCGAGTTGCTGCGCAACGGCCGCCGCGAAAGCCTGACGTTCCCCCACAGCCAATCCGCCGGCGACGGCCTGAGTTACGTTCCGTACGAGGCAGCTCCGAGCAATCTGGACCAGCTCGACGAATTGGAGGCCGGCAACCTCGAACAATTGCGCGAGCGCATGGATTCGCTGCGCGAACAGATGGAGGCGGCAGGTACACTGCCGCCGGACGCCGAACCTACCGATCAGACCATAGAAGGCGACTGAACCGATGTCCCCGATCCTCTCGCGACTCACCTTCGCCCTGTTCGCCGCCGGCCTGGCCTTCGGCCCGCTGCCGCTCAGCGCGGCCACCAGCGCGGCGACACCGGCCAGCGGCCAGCAGGAAGAAAGCTGGACCATCAACCTGAAAGGCGCCGATATCCGCGAATTCATCGACCAGGTTGCGCAGATCACCGGGGAAACCTTCGTCGTCGACCCGCGGGTCAAGGGCCAGGTCAATGTGGTGTCGAGCACCCCGCTCACCCTGAGCGAGGTCTACCAGCTGTTTCTCTCGGTGATGTCCACCCATGGCTTCAGCGTCATCACCCAAGGCGAGCAGGCGCGCATCGTGCCCAATGCCGAGGCCAAGGCGGAGGCCGGGCTGGGCCGCGTAGCCCCGGATCGCCTGGAGACCCGCCTGATCCAGGTGCAACACGGCTCGGCGACCGAACTGATCCCGCTGCTCCGCCCGCTGGTACCGCAGTACGGCCACCTGGCCGCGGTGACCTCTGCCAACGCCATCATCATCAGCGACCGCAGCGCCAACATCGCCCGCCTCGAAGACCTGCTGCGCCAGCTCGACCAGAAGGGAGAACGTGATTACAGCGTGCTCAACCTGCAGCATGCCTGGGTGCTGGACGCGGCCGAGGTGCTCAATAGCGCCCTGGACCGGGGCCAGGCCAAGGGCGCCTCCGGCACCCAGGTGATCGCCGATGCGCGCACCAACCGCCTGATCCTCCTCGGCCCACCAGCGGCCCGCGCCAAGCTGGTCGCCCTGGCCCAGGCGCTGGACACCCCGACCAGCCGCTCGGCCAATACCCGAGTCATCCGCCTGCGCCACAACGACGCCAAGGCCCTGGCCGAGACCCTCGGCGACATCTCCGAAGGGCTGAAGGCCCAGGAAGGCGGCGAAGCCACCAGCAAGCCGACCAACACCCTGATTCGCGCCGACGAGAGCCTCAACGCCTTGGTGCTGCTGGCCGAGCCGGATCTGGTCGCGACCCTCGAGGACATCGTGCGCCAGCTCGACGTCCCGCGCGCCCAGGTGATGGTGGAGGCCGCGATCGTCGAAGTCTCCGGCGACATCAGCGACGCCCTCGGCGTGCAGTGGGCACTGGATGCGCGCGGCGACAAGGGCGGGCTCGGCGGGGTCAACTTCGGCAACACCGGTCTGTCGGTGGGCACAGTGCTGCAGGCCATCCAGGACCAGCGCAGCAACGTCGACAACCCGATCCTCAACAACCTACCCGACGGCGCGATCATCGGCCTGGGCAGCGACCGCTTCGGCGTGCTGGTCACGGCGCTGTCGGCCAACACCAAGAGCAACCTGCTGTCGACCCCCAGCCTGCTGACCCTGGACAACCAGGAGGCGGAGATCCTGGTCGGACAGAACGTGCCGTTCCAGACCGGCTCCTTCACCACCAGCGCCTCAGGCGCCGACAACCCCTTCACCACCATCGAGCGCAAGGACATCGGCGTCACCCTCAAGGTCACCCCGCACATCAACGAAGGCGCCAGCCTGCGCCTGGAGATCGAGCAGGAGATTTCCTCCATCGCGCCGACCGCCCAGGGGGTCAACGCGGTCGACCTGATCACCAACAAGCGCTCGATCAAGAGCACCATCCTCGCCGAGGACGGCCAGGTGATCGTGCTCGGCGGCCTGATTCAGGACGACGTCACCAAGACCGACTCCAAGGTACCGCTGCTGGGCGACATCCCCTTCCTCGGCCGCCTGTTTCGCTCGAGCAAGGACACCCACATCAAACGCAACCTGATGGTGTTCCTGCGCCCGACCGTGGTCCGCGATGCCGCCGGCCTGGCGGCGCTGTCCGGCAAGAAGTACGGCGATATCCGCGTACTCAGGGATATCCGCGACGACTATCAGCCGGGCGTAATGCCGCGTGACCCATTGAAGCTATTCGATCGCAGTCCGGACCCGGCCATCGACCTGCGCGAGTAGCGCAGCGCATACGAAAAAGCCTCGGCAAGTGCCGAGGCTTTTTTATGCCGCCAGGCAGCCGAAGGCGCTAGCTAGAGCGCGGACAGGCCGCGTGCCAGGTCTGCCTTCAGGTCGGCCAGATCCTCCAGCCCCACCGCCACGCGGATCAGGTTGTCGCGAATACCGGCGTTGGCCCGCTCGGCCGGCGACAGCCGCCCATGGGAGGTGGTGGCCGGATGGGCAATGGTGGTCTTGGTATCGCCCAGGTTGGTGGTGATGGAGATCACCCGCGTGGCGTCGATGAAGCGCCATGCCGCCTCCTTGCCGCCGGCAACCTCGAAACTGACCACCGCGCCGAAGGCGCTCTGCTGACGCTTGGCCAGCTGGTGTTGCGGGTGGCTCGGCAGCCCGGCGTAGTAGACATGCTCCACGCCCGCTTGCTGCTCGAGCCATTCGGCCAATTGCTGGGCACTGGCACAATGCGCCTGCATGCGCACGCGCAGGGTTTCCAGGCCCTTGAGGAAGATCCAGGCGTTGAACGGGCTGAGGGTGGGGCCTGCGGTACGCAGGAAGCCGACGACCTCCTTCATCAACTCCGCCTTGCCGGCCACCACGCCGCCCATGCCACGGCCCTGGCCGTCGATGTACTTGGTCGCCGAATGCATCACCACGTCCGCACCCAGCTTCAGCGGCTGCTGCAACGCCGGTGTGCAGAAGCAGTTGTCCACGGCCAGCAGCGCGCCTCGCCCATGGGCGATCTGCGCCAATGCGGCGATATCCACCAGTTCGGCCAGGGGATTGGACGGCGACTCGACGAACAGCAGCCTGGTATTGGCCTTGAGGGCCGACTGCCAGGCATCGAGGTCGGACAACGGCACGTAGTCCACCTCCACGCCGAAGCGCTTGAGGTACTTCTCGAACAGGCTGATGGTCGAGCCGAACACGCTACGCGACACCAGCACGTGATCGCCGCCACTGCACAGGCTCATGACGATCGCCAGGATCGCCGACATGCCGGACGCCGTGGCGACCGCCTGCTCCGCGCCCTCCAACGCCGCGATACGCTCCTCGAAGACGCGCACCGTGGGGTTGGTATAGCGCGAGTAGACGTTGCCCGGCACCTCGCCGGCGAAGCGCGCGGCCGCATCGGCCGCGGTGCGGAACACATAGCTCGAGGTCGGAAACAAGGCTTCGCTGTGCTCGCCCTCCGGGGTACGGCGCTGCCCGGCGCGCACCGCCAGGGTATCGAAGCCGACCCCTTCGAGGTCGCTGTCCAGCCTTCCGGCCTGCCATTCTTGCGTCATGTCCCTCACCTCGGTTCCCACGCTGCCGCCACTGCGCCCCTGGCGCACCGCCGCTTAGTTGTTGTACAGGTCGATGATCGCACTGACCGCCTGGGATTTGGCCTTGGTCGCGTCATTGCGCGCCTGCTCGATCTTGTCCAGATAGGCCTCGTCGACATCGCCGGTGACGTACTGGCCATCGAACACCGCGCAGTCGAAGTTATCGATCTTGATCTTCTTACTACCGCTGACCGCCTCGATCAGATCCGGCAGGTCCTGATAGACCAGCCAGTCGGCGCCGATCAGCTCGGCGACCTGCTCGGTGGTACGGTTGTGGGCGATCAGTTCGTGGGCGCTCGGCATGTCGATGCCATAGACGTTGGGGTAGCGTACCGCCGGCGCCGCCGAGCAGAAGTAGACGTTCTTCGCCCCGGCCTCGCGGGCCATCTGGATGATCTGCTTGCAGGTGGTGCCGCGCACGATCGAGTCGTCCACCAGCATCACGTTCTTGCCGCGGAACTCCAGCTCGATGGCGTTGAGCTTCTGCCGCACGGACTTCTTGCGCGCCGCTTGGCCCGGCATGATGAAGGTACGACCGATATAGCGGTTCTTGACGAAGCCCTCGCGGAACTTCACGCCGAGGTGGTTGGCCAGCTCCAGCGCCGAGGTACGGCTGGTATCGGGAATCGGGATGACCACGTCGATGTCGTGATCGGGCCGCTCACGCAGGATCTTCTCGGCCAGCTTCTCGCCCATGCGCAGGCGCGCCTTGTACACCGAGATGCCGTCCATGATCGAATCGGGGCGCGCCAGGTAGACGTGCTCGAAGATGCACGGCGAATAACTCGGATTCTCCGCGCACTGACGGGTGAACAGCTTGCCGTCTTCGGTGATGTAAACCGCTTCGCCAGGGGCCAGGTCGCGGATCAGGGTAAAGCCGAGCACGTCCAGCGACACGCTTTCCGAGGCGATCATGTACTCCACGCCCTCGTCGGTATGACGCTGACCGAAGACGATCGGCCGAATACCATTGGGGTCGCGAAAACCAACGATGCCATAGCCGGTGATCATCGCCACCACCGCATAACCACCACGACAGCGCTTGTGCACGTCGCTGACCGCGGCGAACACGTCCTCCTCGGTCGGCTGCAGTTGGCCGCGCTGGGCCAGTTCGTGGGCGAACACGTTGAGCAGCACTTCCGAATCGGAGTTGGTGTTCACGTGACGCAGATCAGACTCGTAGATTTCCTTGGCCAACTGCTCGACGTTGGTCAGGTTGCCGTTGTGCGCCAGGGTAATGCCATAGGGCGAATTGACGTAGAAGGGCTGCGCCTCGGCCGAGCTTGAGCTGCCGGCGGTCGGGTAGCGCACATGGCCGATGCCCATATGACCGATCAGGCGCTGCATGTGGCGCTGCTGGAACACATCGCGCACCAGGCCATTGTCCTTGCGCAGGAACAGCCGGCCATCATGGCTGGTGACAATACCGGCAGCATCCTGGCCGCGGTGCTGAAGAACGGTGAGCCCGTCATACAGCGCCTGATTGACGTTCGATTTACCGACGATACCGACAATGCCACACATGTGACGCAACCCCTACTTAGTGAAACACGCTAATTCTGAAGGCTCTTACGGCAGTCTAGGCTGCAAGAGACCCTCTTTGAACGGCAACTCCGCCGGAGCGCTGATGCCGCTGGCTAGCCACTCGCTGGACACCCCGAGAATCAGGTTCTTCGACCAGTCCGCGACCATTAGAAAGTGCGGCAACAACATCGACTGCTGCCACCAAGGATCCTGTTGCACCGGCGCCAGGCTGAGCAGGCCAACCAGCACCACCACGAGCAGGCCGCCCCGGGCGGCGCCAAAGACCATGCCGAGAAAACGGTCGGTGCCGGACAGGCCGGTAACCCGGATCAACTCGCCGACCAGGTAATTGACCAACGCGCCAACCATCAGGGTGACGACGAACAGAAACGCACAGGCCGCAATCACGCGCGCCGACGGCGTTTCAATGAATTCTGTGAGGTGCTGCGACAGGGCGCCGCCGAACATCCAGGCGACGACGCCGGCAATGATCCAGGTGAGCAGCGACAGGGCTTCCTTGACGAAGCCACGGCTCAGACTGATCAGACTCGATATGGCGATGATGGCGATAATCGCCCAATCGACCCAGGTAAATGCCACGATTCAGGCTACCGACGAACAAGGCGCTGCATTTTAGCAGAGCCCATGCCTTCGGGTAAGCCGCGTATCAACTGCGCTCCGGCTGAAAGCGCACGACGAAGCCATTGAGCTTGTGCTGACGCTTCAGCTGGTCACGCAGGCGATCGGCCTCGGCACGCTCGATCAACGGCCCGACGAAGACCCGGTTCATCCCGTCCACATGACGGATATAGGCGTTGTAGCCCTGGCTGCGCAGGGTCTTCTGCAGGCTCTCGGCGCCGCTGCGGCTGGACAGACTGGCGAGCTGCACCGACCAGCTGACCGGCAGGTTGTTGGCATCCAGACGACTGACCGGCGCCGCCGCAGGCTTTGCTGGCGCGGCCGCCACTGTCTCCGGCTTGGCGGCTGGCGCAGGCGCGGGCTCCGGCGCAGCCGGCTCCACGCCACCCTCCTCGCCCGGCTGCGCCGGCACCGGCTCCTCGGGCAGGATCTGTGGCTCCGGCACCGTGACCGGCTGCATTTCGACTTGCGGCATGGCCGGCGCCGCAGGCATGGCCGGTGCGTCGACCACCACATGACGCAGCTCGTCCTGACGCGACAGCAGCATGGGCAAGAAGATCACCGCCAGCGCCAGTAATACCAGGGCGCCGACCATTCGCTGCTTCAGTCCGTTATCCAGCAAAGCCATCCTGCATTTCCCCCGTGGCATGGCGGGCCAGCCAGTCCAGGGCCTCGGCCACGCAGTAAAAAGATCCGAACAGCAGGATTTCATCCCCCGCAGACGCCCGCTCGCATTGCGCCAGCAGCGCCGACTGTACATCGGCATGGGCACTGACCTGGGCGCCGCCATTGCGCAACTGCGCCTCCAGCTCGGCGGCCGGGCGGCTGCGGCTGGTCGGCAGCGGCGCCACGGCCCAATCGGCAATCACCCCTAGCAACGGCGTGACCACTCCGGCCAGGTCCTTGTCCGCCAGCAGACCGAAGACCGCCAGTCGCTTGCCGGTCGACGGCCGCGCGGCCAGGCGCTGTGCCAGGTATGCGGCGGCGTGGGGATTATGCCCAACATCCAGCAGCAGCGTGAGCGACTTGCCCTGCCAATTCAATGTCCGACGATCGAGACGCCCCGCTACCCGGGTACGCAACAGCGCCCGGGTTATCGTATCTGCCTGCCACGGCAGGTCGAGCAAGGCGTAGGCTTGCAGCGCCAGGGCGGCGTTCTCCATCGGCAGGTCGAGCAGAGGCAGGCCCTCGACCAGCAGCCGCTCCCCCTGGCCGCTTAAACCAGACCAGGACCAGTGCTCGGCGCCGAGGTCGAGATCATAATCGCGGCCGCGCAGGAAGAACGGGGCCGCCAGCAGCGCCACCTGATCCAGCAAAGGCTGCGGGGGCTGCGGATCGCCACAGAGCGCCGGCTTGCCGGCGCGAAATATCCCGGCCTTCTCGTAGGCAACCGACTCACGGGTATCGCCCAGCCATTCCGCATGGTCCAGACCGATACTGGTCACCAGAGCCAGGTCGGCGTCGATCAGGTTGACCGCGTCCAGCCGCCCGCCCAAGCCGACCTCCAACACCACCGCGTCCAGCGCCGCCCGCTGAAACAGCCAGAAGGCTGCCAGCGTGCCCACTTCGAAGTAGGTCAGGGAAATCTCGCCGCGCGCCGCCTCCACCGCGGCAAAGGCTTCGCACAGCGACGCATCGCTGGCCTCGGCCCCGGCGATCCGCACGCGCTCGTTGTAGCGCAGCAGATGGGGCGAACTGTAGACGCCGACCCGCAGGCCCTGCTCCTCCAACAGAGAAGCCAGGAAGGCACAGGTTGAGCCCTTGCCGTTGGTGCCCGTGACGGTAATCACCAGCGGCGCGGGCTTGCCCAACGCCAGGCGCTGCGCCACTTCCCGGGAGCGCTCCAGGCCCATATCGATGGCCGCGGGATGCAACTGTTCCAGGTAGGCCAGCCACTCGCCCAGGGAGCGCGCGATCATGCAGTGACCGGAAGCGCGACGGGGGACGGCAGGCGCATCAGCTGCGCGAGCAAGCGGGCCAGACGCGGACGCAGCTCCGCACGCGGAATGATCATGTCGATCGCGCCGTGCTCGAGGAGGAACTCGCTACGCTGGAAGCCTTCGGGCAGCTTCTCGCGCACCGTCTGCTCGATGACCCGCGGGCCGGCGAAACCGATCAACGCGCGCGGCTCGGCGACAATCACGTCACCCAGCATCGCCAGGCTTGCCGACACACCGCCGTAGACCGGGTCGGTCAGCACCGAAATGAACGGGATGCCCTCCTCGCGCAGACGCGCCAGCACGGCCGAAGTCTTGGCCATCTGCATCAAGGAGATCAGAGCCTCCTGCATGCGCGCACCGCCAGAGGCAGAGAAGCACACCAGCGGGCAGCGCTTCTCCAGCGCCACGTTCGCCGCGCGCACGAAACGCTCGCCGACGATCGCGCCCATCGAGCCGCCCATGAAGGAGAACTCAAAGGCACAGGCCACCACCGGCATTTTCTCCAGAGTGCCGCGCATGGCGATCAGCGCGTCCTTCTCGCCGGTCTGCTTCTGCGCCGCCACCAGGCGATCCTTGTACTTCTTGCTGTCACGGAACTTCAGGCGATCGACCGGCTCCAGGTCGGCACCGATCTCCTCGCGACCTTCCGCATCGAGGAAAATATCCAGGCGCACCCGCGCATCGATACGCATGTGGTGGTTGCACTTGGGGCAGACATCCAGGGTCTTTTCCAACTCGGGCTTGTACAGCACCGCATCACAGGAGCGGCACTTGTGCCAGAGCCCCTCGGGCACCGAACTCTTCTTGACCTCGGAACGCATGATCGATGGGATCAGTTTGTCTACCAACCAGTTGCTCATGCTCTTATTTCTCCCAAGCTGTTGGCTCGAGCAGGCTCATGGCGCAACGCCACGCGGCATACCCAAGCGAATTCACGGATGCAGTCTTTACAGGGGCCGGCGCTCGCCCCGAACGACCGTCACGGTTCGTCCAGTACGCACAACTACCCGCCAGCTCAACCTCGACCGCCAAAGGCGCTCATCTCAACACCTGCAACAGGGCTATGGACGGCCCAGCCCGAGGCGCCGTCACATCGACCGCGCGCAATACTCAAGCAGCTCTGACCGCCTGCACGAAGCTGCGAACCTTCTCGGCATCCTTGATGCCCTTGCTCGCCTCCACGCCACCACTTACATCGACCCCATAGGGACGCACCCGGGCAATGGCCGCCGCCACGTTCTCCGGTCCCAAACCTCCAGCCAGGATAATCGGCTTGGCCAAACCGGCTGGCACCAGCGACCAGTCGAAGGCCTCGCCGGTACCGCCCGGGACACCCGGCACATAGGTATCCAGCAAGATGCCCGCGGCACTGGCATAAGGCTCTATCCGCGCGCCAATGTCGTCTCCCCGCCTAACCCGCAGCGCCTTGAGATAGGGCCGGCCCGGCGCCTCGCAGGCGGCAGCGGTCTCATCGCCATGAAACTGCAGCAGGTCCAGCGGCAAGGCATCCAATATCCTGGCCAGCTCGTCACGGTCGGCATCGACGAACAGGCCAACCGTGGTGACAAAGGGCGGCAAGGCATCGATGATCGCTCGCGCCTGCGCGACAGTGACCGCGCGCGGACTCTTGGCGTAAAACACCAGACCGATGGCATCCGCTCCGGCCTTGGCTGCGACCAGCGCGTCCTCTACCCGGGTAATTCCACAGATCTTGCTGCGAACGACTGGCAACTGGCGACACCTCCGGCAAAGCGTCGATGGTAGCAAATGCCTACCTAGGCGTCAGCCGCCACATCCGGCAAACCGGACAGGAAATGGGGACCGAGGTAGCGCCTGGGCAGCCCGAACTCCTCCGGGTAGTCGACCTGCACCAGGTACAGACCATAGGGATGCGCGGTCACCCCCCCCGTGCGACGCACGCGGGTCTCGAGCACCTCCCGCGCCCATTCCACCGGTCGCTCCCCGGCACCGATGGCCATCAGCACCCCGGCGATATTGCGCACCATATGATGGAGGAAGGCATTGGCGCGAATATCCAGCACGATGAAGCGGCCGTGCTCGAGCAGATGCAGGTGGTGCACCGTCTTGACCGGCGACTTGGCCTGGCACTGGCGCGCGCGAAAGGCGCTGAAATCATGGGTACCGACCAACGCCCTGGCGGCCTCACGCATGAGTTCGACGTTCAGCGGCCGGTGATTCCAAGTGACCTCTTCGGCCATATGCGCCGGGCGAATCTGATCGTTGTAGATCACGTAGCGATAGCGCCGGGCCATGGCGCAGAAACGCGCATCGAAATGCGCCGGCATGAGCTTCGCCCAGGTCACGCTGATATCGGCGGGCAGGTTCATGTTCGCCCCCATGACCCAGGAGTGGGTGGAACGCTCGACGGTCGTGTCGAAGTGCACCACCTGGGCACTGGCATGCACCAGGGCATCGGTACGACCGGCACAACTCAGGGTGACTGGCGCTCCGCCGGCCACCTTGGACAAGGCCCTCTCCAGGGACTCCTGGATCGACGGCACCCCCGCGCGCTGACGCTGAAAACCGCGATAGCGTGAACCCTTGTACTCGACACCGAGGGCGACCTTGAAAAAGCCAACGGCAGCCGAGTCGGCTGCCGTTGTGGGTAGTGCATCAGACATGTATCAAACCAATTTAGCGATCAGCTCTCGCGCTTCCTGCTGCTGACCGTCGTTACCCTCGGCGATCACTTCATCGAGGATGTCGCGAGCACCCTCGGTATCGCCCATATCGATATAGGCACGCGCCAGATCGAGCTTGGTTGCCGTTTCGTCCGTACCGGACAGGAAGTCGAAATCATCGTCGCCATCCAGGTTCGCCAAGGCCGGCGCGGACTCTGCCGCCGGCAGGTCGAGCTCGTCGCCAGCAGCCGGCTGATCCAGACCATCGGACAGCTGACCCAGTTCCGCACTCACATCCTCGAGCTGCGCGGCAAAATCAGTGGAGGGGCTGGGCGCCTTCACTTCATCCAGCGACAAATCGAAGTCGGCCGGCAGATCGAGCTCGCCATCGGCGGCGGCGTCGGCCGGCAGATCGAGGCTCAGGTCGGCAAATTCATCCGCTACCGGCGTCGCGCTTGGCTCGTCCCCTTCGAGGCTGAGGAGGAACTCTTCCTCTTCCGCCTCGGGAACCTTGCTCTCGCTCTCCAGATCCAGACTGAAATCGGCGAGATCGCCGCCCAACTCCAGACCTTCCTCGCCCGCCTCGTCCAGGCTCAGATCGAAACCCAGATCGTCATCCTGACTGGCGACAGACGCTGCCGACACCTCGGTTTCCGACTCCGGATCCAGGCTCAAGGCGTCCGCATCCAGCAGCGAATCGCCCATGGCAGCGGACTGCAGGTCACGATCGAGCTCGCTCTCCAGGTCATCGAGGCTCAGATCGAATTCGTCCTCCAGGCCATTGGCCGGGGCTGGTTGCTCTGGCTCATCGAACGCCAGATCATCGAGACTGAAGCCACCCAGATCGTCGTCGGCATCGACGACTTCGGCTGCTGCCGCGGCCGCTCCAGCAAAACCGGCCATGGCCGGGTAGCGCACCTTGAGCTGGTCAACCTCGGCGGCCGAGCCACCTATCTCGCGCAGCTCGCTGTCCTGGCGCACGAACCCTTCGCGATCGCCCAGCTCGGCATAAACCTCCATCAACTTGAGACGCAAATCCGCGCGCTGCGGCTCATCGTTGATCGCGTTCTGCAGCAACTCGGCGGCCTGATTGAAACGCCCATAGGCGATATAGATGTCCGCTTCGCCCAAGGCGTCTGCGGTTTGCGCGGTAACGCGCTCCTCGGCCGGGGCCGCAGCAGCAGCCAATTCGTCAACCGGCGCCTCGGCGAACTCCTCGAAGCTGTCGGAGGCCAACTGCATATCGGCCTCGAAATCGCTTTCGTTGCCCTCCGCCGCCAGAGCAGCCTGCAACTCGGCCTCCTTCTGCGCGTTGCGCCGCGACAGCATCATCAAGCCGACCAGCAGCACCAACAGGGCTCCGCCGCCGGCAACGCCGAGCAGCATCGGATTGGCCAGCAGGTCATCCAGGGCGCTGGTCTGCGGCTGTTCGGTGACGACCGGAGCGACGGGCTGCGCCTCCGGCTCTTCGACCACGGCCACCGGAGCGGCAGGCTCGACAACCGGAGCCGGCTCGGGAGCAGGCTGCGGCGTATCAACTTGCTCTGCAACGCCTGGCTCGGCCGCCGGCTCCTCGCTGTAATTGAAATCGGTCTCAGGCGTCGACGGTACTACCGCCGGCACTTCCGCCCCGGGCTGGACAGCCACCTCTGGCGCTGGCTCGGCCTTGACCGGTTCTTCGACCGGGGCGACCGGGGCAGCGGACTCGGCCGGCTCAGGTTGCGCCTGTCCCTGCTTGGCAAGCTCAGCCTGCAGCTTGGCCAGCTGATCATCTTTCATCTGGATCAGGCGCTGCAGCTTGTCGAGCTGGCTCTGCAGGTCACCCATGCGCCCTTTCAGCTCATCGTTCTCGCGGCGAGTTGAGTCAAGGCTCTCCTGGGTTACCGCCAGCTTGTCGGCCAGCGCCTTGCTGTCGGCGGCCCCTCTATCGCTGCCGCCGCTGGCCTTGCCGCTTTCGGCGGAGACCAGCTTGAGGCTGTCCTGCGTCTTCACCTGAGCCGGCGCGGCACCAGCCGCGCTGCGCTTGGTCGCATCCAGCTGGCGGGCCGCCACGCTGCGCCCCTCGCGCCACGCGGCGTTCTGGCTGGCGACCTGGGCGATGGCCTCGGCGTGGGAGCGACGATTGAGCTGCTGCTCGTCAGGCAGGCGCAGTACCTGACCGCTCTTCATGCGGTTGATATTGCCGTCGATGAAGGCGTCCGGATTCAGGTCCTGAATCGCCAACATGGCCTGGTGCACGGTACCGCCGGGCACGCGCCGGGCGATTTCCCAGAGCGTGTCGTTGGCGGTGGTCTTGTACTGGCCAGCGGGTGCGGCGCTGGCCGCCGGCGCTGGACGCGGCGCAGATACTGCGCCTGATGCAGCAGGGCGAGGCGCAGCGGCGGCCTGCTGGCTTGGCGCGGCAACCGGCAGCTGAGGCGCGGCCGCGACTGCGGTCTGCGGGGAGTAGAGTGGCGGATCGAGCAGCAGGGTGTATTCGCGCAGCAGCCGACCATTGGGCCACAGCACCTCCACCAGGAAGTTCAGGTAGGGCTCGCGCACCGGCTTGCTCGACGTCACCCGGATGACACTCTTGCCATTGGGCTTGAGCACCGGAGTGAACTTGAGGTCGGTCAGAAAATACTGGCGGTCGACACCGGCTTTGCTGAACTCCTCGGGAGCAGCCAGGCTCGGCAGGACTTCATTGGAAGCGAGATCACGCACTTCCAGCAATTCGATCTCGGCGACCAGAGGCTGGTTCAACGCCGATTGCAGGGTCACTTCTCCCAGCCCCAGCGCATGCGCCATACCGGAGGACAGTGCCGAAGCAGCTGCGATTGCCAGCACCAGTTTGCGAACCCGAACCATAGCGATTTCCCTTGTTTTATCTTTTTTTCTCGGCACGCGAGAGGGTCTTGATAATTGCTGCCTGCACTCCGCCAGAGGCGGGTCCCCAACCAGCAATCAACTCAGCCAGTATTGCCAAGCTCGAAAAAATCTTCAAATTTTCGGGTAAGTATCTTTTACAGATAGTGTTTTATCAATAACTCGCCCAGCTGGACGGCATTCGAGGCCGCGCCTTTTCTCACGTTATCAGACGCAATCCACAAATTGAGTTCCGCCAGATCATCCTGCCCGCCGCGCACCCGGCCGACATACGGCACATCCTGACCGACTGCATCGCCGACCACGGTTGGATAGTCATCCGCTTCGACATACTCGAGCGTTGACGCCGTTCGCAAGGCCGCACAAACCCGCTCAAGGTCGACCGCATCCCGGCACTGCAGCGACAGGCTGATGCTGTCGCCGTAGAACACCGGCACCTGCACACAGGTGGCTGACACTCTCAACTGCGGCGCCGCGAGGACCTCCTTCAGCTCACCGGCCAGGCGCTTTTCCAGCACGCCGTGACCGCTGGCATCCGGCGTGTCGACCTGCGCCAGCAGGTTGAAGGCAATCTGTCGATCGAACAGGCGTGGCTCCAGCGCGCGGGCATTGAGCAGTTCGGTCGTCTGCCGGGCCAGTTCGGTCACGCCCTTGCGGCCGCGACTGGAAACCGCCATGCAAGCGGTGATCGTCGCACGCTGCACCTCTATATAGGGGCGCAGCACGGCCAGCACCGTGGCTACCGCCACGCTCGGCGCGCTTGGGCTGGTCACACAGTAGGGAGAGGACAGTGCCGACAGCTGCTCGGGATTGGCATCGGCGACCAGGCGCGGCGCCTGCTGTGAGGGCAGCGCAGCCGTCAGGTCGATGACCGCGCAGCCGGCGGCACGCGCCGCGCCCACATGGGCGCGGGTCACCGACTCGGCGGCCGCGAAGAAAACCAGCCGGGCACTGGCAAAGTCGAAGGACTCCAGCGCCCCCACCCGCCGGCTCTTGCCGCGAAATGACAGCGAAGTGCCGGCGGACTCACCACTGGCGAGCAAATGCAGGGTCGCCACGGGGAATTCACGCTCTTCGAGCAACTGCAGCAGCGCCTCACCGACACTGCCGGTCGCGCCGACAACGGCGACATCAAAGGTACGGGTCATGGCGAAAACCTCCAGGCAATACGCCGGGCACTTTATCCTTCGGGCCCGCAAATGCAAGAGAGCGGGCCCGCCCGCGAATCGGCTTGTAGCCTGATCGCAGACAGAACCCGCTCCCGTTCAGCACGGATGACGCCGAGCCGGCAAGGCTCGGCGTCCCGACTCAACGCTCCAGCAGAATCCGCAGCATGCGCCGCAGCGGCTCCGCGGCGCCCCACAGCAACTGGTCGCCAACGGTGAAGGCGCCCAGGTAGTGCGAGCCCATGTTCAGCTTGCGCAGACGGCCGACCGGTACGCTCAGGGTCCCCGTCACGGCGGTCGGGCCCAGCTCGCGAATGCTCGCCTCGCGCTGGTTCGGCACCAGCTTGACCCAGGGGTTGTGCTGGCTGATCAGGCCTTCGATATCCGACAGCGGCACGTCCTTGTTCAGCTTGATGGTCAGCGCCTGGCTGTGGCAGCGCATGGCGCCGATGCGCACGCAGATGCCATCCACCGGAATCGGGCTCTTGAAGCGACCGAGGATCTTGTTGGTTTCGGCCTGGGCCTTCCACTCCTCACGACTCTGGCCGTTGGGCAGCTCCTTGTCGATATAGGGAATCAGGCTGCCGGCCAAGGGCACGCCGAAGTTGTCTACCGGGAAGGCCTCGCCGCGCATGGCCTCGGCGACCTTGCGGTCGATATCGAGAATGGCGCTGGCCGGATCGGCCAGTTCATCGGCCACCGCGCCATTGATCGCGCCCATCTGCTTGATCAGTTCGCGCATGTTCTGCGCGCCGGCGCCACTGGCCGCCTGGTAGGTCATGGCGCTCATCCACTCGACCACGCCGGCCTCGTACAGGCCACCCAGGGCCATCAGCATCAAACTGACGGTGCAGTTGCCGCCGATGTAGTTCTTGGCACCGGCATCCAGCTGCTGATCGATGACCTTGCGATTGACCGGATCCAGCACGATCACCGAATCATCGGCCATGCGCAGCGAGGACGCCGCATCGATCCAGTAGCCCTGCCAGCCCGCCTCACGCAGCTTGGGGAAGACTTCGCTGGTGTAGTCGCCGCCCTGGCAGGTAAGGATCACGTCCAGGCCCTTCAGCTCGTCGATGCTGTAGGCGTCCTTCAGCGGGGCAATGTCCTTGCCAATGGCCGGCCCCTGGCCACCCACGTTGGAGGTGGTGAAGAACACCGGCTCGATCAAATCGAAATCCCGCTCTTCCAGCATGCGCTGCATGAGTACGGAACCCACCATGCCACGCCAACCGATCAGCCCTACACGCTTCATAACGACTACACCTATATGAACAGACCGCCGGAACCACCCCGGCGAACTTGGAAGATTACAGACTGCGCAGTGCTTCGACTACCGCATCGCCCATGGCCGCGGTACCGACCTTGGTCATGCCCGCGGAGTAGATATCGCCGGTACGCAATCCCTGGTCCAGCACCTTGCTGACGGCCTGCTCGATGGCGTCGGCCGCCGCGCCCTGGTTGAAGCTGTAGCGCAGCATCATCGACACCGAGAGGATGGTCGCCAGCGGGTTGGCGATGCCCTGCCCGGCGATGTCCGGCGCGCTGCCATGGCACGGCTCGTACATGCCCTTGTTGTTGGCATCCAGCGAGGCCGAGGGCAGCATGCCGATGGAACCGGTGAGCATGGAAGCCTCATCCGACAGGATGTCGCCGAACATGTTGTCGGTGACCATCACGTCGAACTGCTTGGGCGCGCGCACCAGCTGCATCGCCGCGTTGTCCACGTACATGTGGCTCAGCTCGACGTCCGGGTAGTCCTTGGCCACCTCCTCGACCACCGCGCGCCACAACTGGCTGGAGGCCAGCACGTTGGCCTTGTCCACCGAACAGAGCTTCTTGCCACGCACCCGAGCCATGTCGAAGCCGACACGGGCGATGCGGCGGATCTCGCTCTCGCTGTAGGGCAGCGTGTCGTAGGCCTGGCGTTCGCCGTTCTCCAGCACGCGGGTCTCGCGCGGCTGGCCGAAGTAGATGCCGCCGGTCAGCTCGCGAACGATGAGGATGTCCAGGCCGGCGACCACTTCCGGCTTCAGCGAGGAGGCGTCGGCCAGCTGCGGATAGAGGATGGCCGGACGCAGGTTGGCGAACAGGCCCAGCTGCGAACGGATCTTCAGCAGCCCACGCTCGGGGCGCAGGCTCGGCTCGATGCCGTCCCACTTCGGTCCGCCAACGGCGCCGAGCAGGATGGCATCGGCGGCGCGGGCCCGCTCCAGGGTCGCGTCGGCCAGCGGCACACCATATTTGTCGTAGGCGGCGCCGCCCAGCTCGTCGAACGACAGCTCGAAGCCCAGGGCGAACTTGTCGTTGGCCAACTGCAGCACCTTGACCGCCTCGGCCATGATCTCCGGGCCGATACCGTCGCCAGGGAGAACCAGAATCTGCTTGCTCATTACATTCCTCTACTTCGGTAGGGTGGATATTGGCCGCTGGCCTCATCCGCCAAAATCCATGGTGAAAAACGCTGCGCGGTTTTCCACCCTACACATCACTTGATCGCGCCGAACAGCCAGGGGCTGCGCTGCTGGTAGTCGGCCTCGAAGGCCTTGATCGCCTCGGCATCCTGCAGGGTCAGGCCGATGTCGTCCAGGCCATTGAGCAGGCAGTGCTTGCGGAAGGCATCGACCTCGAAGCCGTACTGCTTGCCGTCCGGACGAGTCACGGTCTGCGCCGCCAGATCGACGGTCAGTTGATAACCTTCCTCGGCCTCGCATTGCTCGAACAGCTCGTCCACCTCGGCCTGGGCGAGGATGATCGGCAGCAAGCCGTTCTTGAAGCTGTTGTTGTAGAAGATGTCGGCGAAGCTCGGCGCGATGATCGCGCGGAAACCGTACTCCTCGAGTGCCCACGGCGCGTGCTCGCGGGACGATCCGCAGCCGAAGTTCTCCTGGGCCAGCAGCACGCTGGCGCCCTGGTAGCGCGGGAAGTTGAGGACGAACTCCTGGTTGAGCGGGCGGCTCGAGCAGTCCTGGTTCGGCTGGCCGACATCCAGGTAGCGCCACTCGTCGAACAGGTTCTGGCCGAAACCGGTGCGCTTGATCGACTTGAGAAACTGCTTGGGAATGATCTGGTCGGTATCGACGTTGGCGCGATCGAGCGGCGCCACGAGACCGGTATGCTGGGTAAAGGCTTTCATGGGCGCTCTCCTTAAGGCCGAATCAATTCGCGGACATCGATGAAGTGGCCGGTCACCGCGGCGGCCGCGGCCATGGCCGGGCTGACCAGGTGGGTACGCCCGCCGGCGCCCTGACGGCCCTCGAAGTTGCGGTTGGAGGTGGACGCGCAATGCTCGCCGCTGCCCAGCTTGTCCGGGTTCATCGCCAGGCACATGGAGCAGCCCGGCTCACGCCACTCGAAACCGGCCTCGATGAAGATCTTGTCCAGGCCTTCCTGCTCGGCCTGCGCCTTGACCAGGCCCGAGCCCGGCACCACCAGCGCCTGCTTGACCGTCGCGGCCACCTTGCGACCCTTGGCCACCTCGGCGGCGGCGCGCAGGTCCTCGATGCGCGAGTTGGTGCAGGAGCCGATGAATACGCGGTCGAGCTGGATGTCGGTGATCGGCTGATTCGCCGCCAGGCCCATGTACTTCAGGGCGCGAACGATGGAGTCGCGCTTGACCGGGTCGGCCTCGGCCGCCGGGTCCGGCACGCGCTGGTCGACCGAGACCACCATCTCCGGCGAGGTGCCCCAGCTGACCTGCGGCTTGATGTCCTCGGCGCGCAACTCGACGACCGTGTCGAAGCGGGCGTCGGCGTCAGAGACCAGCTCGCGCCACTGCGTCACCGCCTGCTCCCACTGCTCGCCCTTCGGTGCGAAGGGGCGCCCCTTGACGTAATCGATGGTCTTCTCGTCCACCGCCACCAGGCCGACCCGGGCGCCCGCCTCGATCGACATGTTGCACAGGGTCATGCGCCCTTCCAGCGACAGTTCGCGGATCGCGCTGCCGGCGAACTCCAGGGCATGGCCATTGCCACCGGCGGTGCCGATCTTGCCGATCACCGCCAGCACGATGTCCTTGGCGGTGACGCCGAAGGGCAACCGGCCCTCCACGCGCACCTGCATGTTCTTCATCTTCTTCGCCACCAGGCACTGGGTCGCCAGCACATGCTCGACTTCCGAGGTGCCGATACCGTGGGCCAGCGCGCCGAAGGCGCCGTGGGTCGAGGTGTGCGAGTCGCCGCAGACCACGGTCATGCCTGGCAGGGTGGCGCCCTGCTCCGGGCCGACCACGTGGACGATGCCCTGGCGCACGTCGTTCATCTTGAATTCGAGGATGCCGAAGTCGTCGCAGTTCTCGTCCAGGGTCTTGACCTGGATACGCGACACCTCGTCGGCGATGGCCTCCAGCCCGCCCTGGCGCTCGGCCAGGGTAGTCGGCACGTTGTGGTCCGGGGTGGCGATGTTGGCGTCGATGCGCCATGGCTTGCGACCGGCCAGACGCAGGCCCTCGAAGGCCTGCGGCGAGGTCACCTCGTGGAGGATATGGCGATCGATGTAGATCAGCGACGAACCATCGTCGCGGCGCTTCACCTCGTGCATTTCCCAGAGCTTGTCGTAGAGCGTTTTGCCGGCCATCAGCGAGTCCCTCATCAGCGTCTTTCTATGCCCGGGCGAATAGCCCTGCGGCTTATGGGGCTGATCCTATGGGGTTGCTTTAAATTACTCAAATTCATATTTTTCATCCATTGGATAACCTTTGGGAATGCGAAATGGACCTGGCCACCCTCAATGCCTTTATTGCCATCGCCGAGGCCGGCAGCTTCTCGGTCGCCGCCGAACGCCTGCACTTGACCCAACCGGCGGTGAGCAAGCGCATCGCCAGCCTGGAGCAGCAGCTCAACGTGCGCCTGTTCGATCGCCTGGGCCGCGAGGTGGGCCTGACCGAGGCCGGAAGGGCGCTGCTGCCGCGGGCCTACCAGATTCTCAATGTGCTGGACGACACCCGCCGCGCCCTGACCAACCTCAACGGCGAAATCAGCGGCCGCCTGACCCTCGCCACCAGCCACCATATCGGCCTGCATCGCCTGCCGCCGCTGCTGCGCGCCTTCACCCGCGCCTACCCACAGGTCGCCCTGGATATCCAGTTCCTCGATTCCGAGGTGGCCTACGAGGAGGTGCTGCATGGACGCGCCGAGCTGGCGGTGATCACCCTGGCCCCGGAAACCCGCGAGCCGGTGCGGGCCACGCCGGTGTGGGACGATCCCCTGGATTTCGTCGCCGCACCCGAACACCCGCTGGCACGCAGCGGCAACATCGGCCTGGCGGAAGTGGCCCAGCATCCGGCGGTGTTTCCCGGTGGCAATACCTTTACCCACCACATCGTCCAGCGCCTGTTCGAGGCCCAGGGCCTGACGCCCAACATCGCCATGAGCACCAACTACCTGGAGACCATCAAGATGATGGTTTCCATCGGCCTGGCCTGGAGCGTACTGCCGCGTACCATGCTCGACGAACAGGTCACCCGCCTGCCGCTGCCGGGCATTCAACTGACACGTCAACTGGGTTACATCCTGCACTGCGAGCGCACGCTGTCGAACGCCGCGCGGGCCTTCATGGGCCTGCTCGATGCGCAGCGCGGCGACCTTGCGCTGGCCTCCACGCAAAGGCTAACGTGAGCCGCATAACGATAAGAGTGGCGCCCGAATGTCCCTGCCCAGCCATTGTGTCGACACCGAGATCGCGCCAACGCCAATAGAAGAGGCCGCGCATGGCCAAACCCACTGATCGCCAACCGCCTCTGCCGCTCATCGCGGTGCAGGACCCGGCTGAATTCGAGAACGCCTGGACCGATGCGCCGCGCCTGCTGGCCGCGCTGAACGGCGCCAGGCTGGGCGTCTGGCACTGGGACCTGGCAAGCGGCCAGATCAGCTGGTCGCGCGCCGCCCAGGCCCTCTTTGGCTTCGACCCGGGCCACGCATTGGATGCCCCGCTCGACTATGCCGAGCTGATTCCCGCGGAGGATCACGACGAAGTCCGGCAGCTGTGCCGGCAGGTACTGGATGGTACTCCCAGCCCCCAACCCGTGCGCCACCGGGTGCGCTGGCCGGATGGCAGCCTGCACTGGCTGGAGATCAGCGGCAACCTGCAAGCCGACCAGGGCGGACGCCAGCAGCTGTTCGGACTGGTCCGCGACATCACCGCACAGGAAGAGCGGGCCCAGGCGCTGAGCAATTCCCAGCAGCGCTTCTCCAGCCTGTTCCTGCTCAGCCCGGATGTCGTGCTGCTGGTGCGCTACCACGACGGCGCGATCACCGAGGCCAACCAGAACTTCGAACAGGTGTTCGGCTGGCCGACTGCGGAGATACTCGGGCGCACCACCCTCGACCTCAATCTGTGGGTCAGCACCGAGCAGCGCCAGCTGCTGCGCCAGCGTTCGGCGGCCAGTCGCCAACCGGTCATTCAGGAAGTGCAGCTGCGCGCCCGCGACGGACGCCTGCTCGACGGCCTGCTGAGCAGCCAGTATCTGGACCTGGACGGGCAGGCATTCATGCTCTGCACCTTCGTCGACAACAGCGAGCGCAAGCGCGCGGAAACGGCCCTGCGGGCCAGCGAAGACAAGTTTTTCAAGGCCTTCCAGAACACCCCGGACACCGTGATGATCGTGGAGAAGGCCAATGGTCGCTTTATCGAGGTCAACGCCAACTTCGCGCGCCAGTTCGGCTGGAGCCAGGCCGAGGTCGTGGGCCGCACCTCCCTCGAACTGGGCATCTGGCAGTGCCCGGAGGATCGCCAGCGGCTGCTCGACTCCCTGCACAGCGATGGCAGCCTGCAACCGCTGGAGGCGCGCCTGGTCAGCCGCGACGGCCAGATCAGCGACAACCTGATCCACGGCGGCGAGATTGAACTCAACGGCATCGAATGCCTGGTCCTGACGGTCCGCGACATCACCTTGCAGCGCGCCCAGGAGCAAGCCCTGAAGGACAGCCGCGAGCGCCTGACCCTGGCCCTCGAGTCGGCCAACCTGGGCACCTGGGACTGGGACATCCCCGGCGACAGGCTCTACGGCTCAGCCCACGCCGCGGCCCTGCACGGCCTGGAGGCCGAGCCCTACCAAGGGCCCCTCGAGACCATGTTCCGCTATGTTCCCGAGGAAGACCGGCTGCAGATGCAACGCGCCTACCAGGCGCTGCTCGAGGGCAGCAAGCGGGCCTACCAGGTGACCTACCGGGTGCGCCTGCCCGACGGCACCCTGCACTACCTGGAAAGCACCGCCAAGCTCTACCGCGACGCCCAGGGCCGCCCGCTGCGCATGGCCGGCGTGCTGATGGACATCAGCGAGCGGGTACAGCGCGAACGGCGCCTGGCGGCGTCGGAAGAGAAGTTCGCCACCCTGTTTCAGGCCAGCCCCGACCCCATCAGCGTCTCACGTATCCGCGACGGGGTGTTCATCGAGGTCAATCCCAGCTTCAGCCGGGAATTCGGCTGGGCGGCCGAAGACATCGTCGGCCAGGATGCCGGGCAAATAGGCTTCTGGGTCGATCTGGAACAACGCCGCCAGCTGTTCGACAAACTCACCCGCGAGCAGGGTCTGAGCGGCGAAATTGCCCAGCTGCGCACCCGCACCGGGCAGACCTTGAGCTGTGTGATTTCCAGCCGGTTCATCCGCGTCGATCGCCAGCTGTGCATCACCAGCACCTTTCGCGACATCAGCCAGCAGATACAGGCCGAGACCGCACTCAAGGCCAGCCAGGAGAAGTTCGCCAAGGCCTTCCACTCCAGCCCTGACGCCATCACCATCACCGAGCGCGATACGGCGCGCTATATCGAGGTCAACGAGGGTTTCTATCGCCTCACCGGCTATCGCCCCGAGGAGGTCATCGGGCGCAGCGCCCTGGAGCTGAGCGTCTGGGCCGAACCCCGGCAGCGCCAGGAGATGCTCGAACTGCTGCGCCGCGACGGCCGCGTCAGCAACCTTGAGATGCTCGGCCGGCACCGCGACGGGCGCATCAGCACGGCGCAGGTCTCGGTGGAGCCGATCGAGTTGGACGGCGTGGACTGCCTGCTGCTCACCGCCCGTGACGTCAGCCAGCTGAAGGAGGCCCAGGCGCAGATCCAGCACCTGGCCTACCACGACTCGCTGACCAACCTGCCCAACCGCGCCCTGCTGATGGATCGCCTGACCCAGCAGATCGCCCTGCTCAAGCGCCACGAGCTGCGCGGCGCCCTGCTGTTTCTCGACCTCGACCACTTCAAGCACATCAACGACTCGCTCGGCCATCCGGTGGGCGATGCCGTGCTCAAGCTGGTCACCGCCCGCCTCGAGGCCAGCGTGCGCCAGGAAGACACGGTGGCGCGCCTGGGCGGCGACGAGTTCGTCGTGCTGCTCAGTGGCCTGGAAGGCCGGCGTTCGGAAGTTACCCGCCAGGCCCGCACGGTTGCGGAGAAACTGCGCCGCCTGCTGGCCGAGCCCATGCGCCTGGATGGCCATCGCCTGCAGGTCACCCCGAGCATCGGCATGGCGCTGATTCCCGACCACGGCGACACCCCGGCCGACCTGCTCAAGCGTGCCGACATCGCCCTGTACCGGGCCAAGGACTCCGGGCGCAATACCATCCAGTTGTTTCGCAGCACCATGCAGGAAGCGGCCAGCGAACGCCTGCGCCTGGAAAACGACCTGCGCCTGGCCCTGGCCCATGGCGAGTTCGAGCTGCATTTCCAGCCCCAGGTGGATGCCCGCAACGGTCAGGTGGTAGGCGCCGAGGCGTTGCTGCGCTGGATGCACCCGACCCTCGGCGCGCAGTCGCCGGCGCTGTTCATTCGCGTACTGGAGGAAAGCGGCCTGATCATCGAAGTCGGCAGCTGGGTGCTCGCCGAAGCCTGTCACGCCTGCGCGCAGCTGCTCGATGAGAGACTGATCGAGGCGAAGGGGTTCAGCCTGTGCGTGAACATCAGCCCGCGCCAGTTCCGCCAGAACGACTTCGTCGAGCGCGTTGACCAGAGCCTGCGCAGCAGCACCCTGCCTCGCGCCATGCTCAAACTGGAAGTCACCGAAGGCATCGTCATCCAGAACCTCGACGACACCATCGCCAAGATGAAGCGCCTGAAGAAGCTCGGAGTCAGCTTCGCCATGGACGATTTCGGCACCGGCTACAGCTCCCTCACCTACCTCAAGCGCCTGCCGGTGGACATGCTGAAGATCGACCAGTCCTTCGTCCGCGACGCCACCCAGGACGCCAACGATGCGGAGATCATCCGCGCCATCGCGGCCATGGCCAAGAGCCTGGGCCTGACCCTGATTGCCGAGGGGGTCGAGCAGCAGGATCAGTTGGACTTCCTCGAGCGGGAAGGCTGCCACCTGTACCAGGGCTACCTGTTCAGCAAGCCACTGCCGCTGAGCGAGTTCCGTGCCCTGCTGGCCCATACGGCGCAGCGCCCGCACCGGCTGTGAAAACAACGAGGGCGCCCTGACCGACGGTCAGGGCGCCCTCGCGCTCGACATCGGCGATCCCGGCGCTTAGCTGTCCAGGGCCGGACGCGCACCGTTGATGGGGATGCGCTTGGCCTTGGCCTCTTCCGGAATGATGCGCACCAGATCGATGTTCAGCAGCCCATTGACCAGGTTGGCCGCCTTGACTTCGATATGGTCGGCCAGGCGGAAGGACAACTTGAACGCCCGGCGGGCAATGCCCTGGTACAAATAGGTGACGTTGTCCGCCTCCTGCTCGCGGCGACCGCCGGTGACGGTCAACACGCCGCGCTCGACCTGCAGGTCGAGGTCTTCCTCGTGGAAGCCAGCCGCGGCGATAACGATGCGATACTCATCGTCGGCATGCTTCTCGACGTTGTAGGGCGGGTAGCTGCTGCCGGACTCGTTGCGCATGGCCGACTCGAACAGGTCGTTGAAGCGGTCGAAGCCGATGGAGTGACGGAACAGCGGGGTCATGGAAAATGCAGTGCTCATGTGTAGTCTCCTGAAATACAGCGAGTGATTCGACGCGGGACCCGACTTCGGCGCCCCGCACGACTAAAAATGTGGGCAGCCGGAATGATTTCAACCCCCGCTGAACGCCACGAAGAGGAGAGCCCCGTGGACAGAGTCATGCTGATCACCGGTGCCAGCCGCGGCATCGGCGCCGCCACCGCCCGCCTGGCGGCCGCCCAGGGCTATGCCCTGTGCCTGAACTACCACCAGCGCCGCGACGCGGCCGAGGCGTTGGCCGCGGAGCTGGTCGCTGGCGGCAGCCGGGCCATCGCGGTGCAGGCCGACGTGGCCGACGAGCAGCAGGTGCTGCAGCTGTTCGCCGAGCTCGACCGGCAGTTCGGCCGCCTCGACGTGCTGGTCAACAATGCCGGCATGCTGGAGACCCAGATGCGCCTGGAGCTGATGGACGGCCCGCGCCTGCAGCGGGTATTCGCGGCCAATGTGTTCGGCAGCTTCTATTGCGCCCGTGAGGCGGTGAAGCGCATGTCCACGCGTCATGGCGGCCGTGGCGGCGCCATCGTCAACCTGTCGTCGGTGGCCGCGCGCCTCGGCGCGCCCGACGAATACATCGACTACGCCGCGGCCAAGGGCGCGATCGACAGCCTGACCCTGGGCCTGGCCAAGGAGGTGGCCGGCGAAGGCATACGGGTCAACGCGGTACGCCCCGGGGTGATCGACACGGAAATCCATGCCAGCGGCGGCGAACCGGCGCGGGTCGCCCGGGTCAGCCGCAGCGTTCCCATGGGCCGGGGTGGCCAGGCCGAGGAAGTCGCCCAGGCGATTCTCTGGCTGGCCAGCGAGCAGGCCTCCTACACCAGCGGCGCGTTGCTGGATGTCAGCGGCGGCCGCTGAGCCACCACCCCCGGCTCAGGCGATGGCCAGCTGCGCCGGCTGGTGGTGCGCCGGAACCTCGACACCGAGCAAGGCGTCGATCCGCGTGCAGTCGTTCTCCCGGCGCAGCAGGGCGAACAGCTCCACCGCCTGGGGATAGCTACGGGTCAGCATGGCCAGCCACTGCTTGAGGCGCCCCGGCGCGTACCGCGGCGACAGCTTGCGCCGCGCCTGCAACCAGAAGTCGGCGAGCAGCGGCTGCAACTGCGCCCAGTGCATCTCGACGACCGGCTGCCCGGCGCGCACGGCGGCGATCTGCCGGGCCAGGTCGGGCCGCGCCACCAGGCCGCGGCCGAGCATGATGTCCTCGGCCCCACTGATTTCGCGACAGCGGCGCCAGTCGTCCAGGGTCCAAACCTCGCCGTTGGCGAACACCGGCACCGCGACCGCCTCCTGCACCCGCGCCACCCACTCCCAGTGGGCCGGTGGCTTGTAGCCCTCGACCTTGGTGCGGGCATGCACGACGATCTGCGCGGCGCCGCCCTCGGCCAGGGCCCGGGCGCAGTCCAGGGCATAGTCCTTGTGGTCGAAGCCCAGGCGCATCTTGGCCGTCACCGGAATCGTCGCGGGGACCGTGCGCCGCACCTCGCGGACGATGGCATGCAGCAGCTCGGGCTCCTTGAGCAGCACCGCGCCGCCGCGGGACTTGTTCACCGTCTTGGCCGGACAGCCGAAGTTGAGGTCGATCACCGGCGCGCCGAGGGTGCAGGCGAAGGCGGCGTTGTCGCCCAGGCAGACGGGATCGGAGCCGAGCAACTGCACGCGCAGCGGCGTGCCGGCCCGCGTCTGGGCGCCGGCGAACAGCTCGGGGGCGAGCTTGCGGTAGGTCGAGGCCGGCAGCACCCGGTCGCTGACGCGGATGAATTCGGTCACGCACCAGTCGATGCCGCCGACCCGGGTCAGCACGTCGCGAAGGATGTCGTCGACCAGCCCCTCCATGGGCGCCAGGGCGATCTGCATAGCGATACTCTCGGAAAAAACGCCGCGTAGTGTACGCGCCACGGCGCGGCGGATGAACAGCGCCGCGCCCGACGGTGCCTGGCGTGGGCTAGAGTTCTAGGGGAAACGGTGGCTGCAGGGCGCGCCCGTAGCCCTCGACGAACTCGACCGGCATGCGCTTGGGCCGGCCGCTGGACAGCTCGATGCAGACGAAGGTGGTCTTGGCCCGCAACAGGGTGACGCCGTCGGCGGGGCGGACCAGCTGGAAACGCCGGTCCATCTTCAGGCGCTGGTCGGACTCGACGATCCAGGTGGCCATCTGCAGCTCCTGGTCCTCATAGGCACTGGCCAGGTAGTCGACCTCGTGACGCACCACGGCCATCGCCCGGTCGAGGCGCCGGTACTCGGCCAGGTCCAGGCCCAGGTACTGCGAGTGACGCCAGGCGCAGCGCTCCAGCCAGCTGACGTAGACCGCGTTGTTGGCATGACCGAGGCCGTCGATGTCCTCGGCGCTTACAGTGATATCGATGACAAAGGGGTCGGCCAGGTCCCAGTTCATCCCTGCCGCTCCCGGTCAGCCTGCTCGGCCGCCGACAGCAAGACGGCCCTGCTCGGCATGGGCTCTCGATTCACGCTCATCGCTTCGCTCCTGATTCGAATCGCCGGCCCGACTCCCGGGCGACGCCGCGGGCATTATAGGGGCCTGGACACAGCCTGGGAGCCCAGGCGCCGAAACCGGCGCCTGGGCAACTGTCGATCCGCTGCCTGGACGATGCGGCCGGCCGCACGAGCTAGACGTCCGCCTGGCCCTGCTCTCCACGTCCGGTCAGGCGGCGGGTCAGCCAATCCGGGTCCATTTCCGGCACCGAACCGAGCAGCAGTTCGGTGTATTCGTGGTGCGGTGGAGCGAACACCTGCTTGAGCGGCCCCTGCTCGACCACCCGGCCCTGCAGCATCACCACCACCTCATCGGCGATGCCCTTGACCGTGGCCAGGTCATGGGTGATGAACAGGTAGGCCAGGCCGAGTTCCTTCTGCAGGCGTTCGAGCAGCTTGAGGATGCCCTTGGCGACGATCTGGTCGAGGGCCGAGGTGACCTCGTCGCAGATGATGAACTCGGGCTCGGCGGCCAGCGCCCGGGCGATGCAGATGCGCTGCTTCTGCCCGCCCGAGAGCTCGCTGGGCAGACGGTCGATAAACCGGTTGGGGTCCAGTTCGATCTGCTCGAGCAGTTCGCGCACGCGCTGTTCCTTGGCCTGGCCCTTGAGCCCCAGGTAGAACTCCAGCGGACGGCCGATGATGTCGCCGATGCGCTGGCGCGGATTGAGTGCGGTATCCGGCATCTGGTAGATCATCTGCATGTGCCGCAGCGAATCCTTGCTGCGTTGGCGGTAATCACCGGCCAGCGCCCGGCCCTGGAACATCACCTCGCCCTGGGTCGGCGGCAGCAGGCCGGTGAGCACCCGCGCCAGGGTCGACTTGCCCGAACCGGACTCGCCGACCACCGCCACTGTGGTGCCCTTGTGGATGTTCAGCGAGATGTCCTGCAGCACCTTCAGCGGGCCGTAGGACGCATGCACGCCGCCGACCTTGATCAGCGGTTCGTCCACCGGTCGCTCCTGGGCCTCGCGCTGCAGTGAGCGCACCGCCCACAGCGTCTTGGTATAGGGCATCTTCGGATCGGCTAGCATGCTCCGGGTGTCCGCTTCCTCGACCGTCTGGCCGTAGCGCAGCACCTTGATCTGGTCGGCCATCTGCGCCACCACCGCGAGGTCGTGGGTGATGTAGATGGCGGCGGTGCCGAACTGCTGGACCAGGTCGCGGATGGCCGCCAGCACCTCGATCTGGGTGGTCACATCCAGCGCCGTGGTCGGCTCGTCGAAGATGATCAGGTCGGGGCGGCAGGCCATGGCCATGGCCGTCATTGCCCGCTGCAGCTGGCCGCCGGAGACCTGGTGCGGGTAGCGCTGGCCGATGCGCTCGGGGTCGGGCAGGCGCAGGCGGCGGTACAGGTCCACCGCATCGGCGCGGGCCTCGGCCTCGCTCATCACCCCGTGCAGCACGGCGGTCTCGGCATACTGGTCGGTCAGCGTGTGCGCCGGGTTGAAGGAGGCCGCGGCCGACTGCGCCACATAGGCGATGCGCGAACCCCACAGCTTGCGCTTCTGCTGGTCCGGCAACTTGGCCAGGTCGACGCCGTCGAAGAGGATCTTGCCACTGCTGATCCGGCAGCCGGGGCGCTGGTAGCCCATGGCCGCCAGGCCGATGGTCGATTTGCCCGCCCCCGACTCGCCGATCAGCCCCAGCACCTCGCCGCGATGCAGGCTGAGGTCGACGCCCTTGACGATTTCCTGCCAGGCCTCGCCGCTCTGCCCCTCGATGCGCAGATCGGAAATCTGCAGCAGCAGTTCGCCGCGCGTTCGTTCTTGTCTGTCAATGCTCATCGCGCAAACCACTCGTCTTGTGTAGGAACCAATCGACCACGAAGTTGACCCCGACGGTCAACACGGCGATGGCCGCGGCGGGCAGCAGCGGCGTGACATCGCCGTAGCTGATCAGGGTGGCGTTGTCGCGCACCATCGACCCCCAGTCGGCGGTGGGCGGCTGAATGCCCAGGCCGAGGAAGCTCAGGGCGCTGATGAACAGGAACACGAAGCAGAAGCGCAGGCCGAACTCGGCCACCAGTGGCGGCAGGATGTTCGGCAGGATCTCGCGGAACATGATCCAGCCGACGCCCTCGCCGCGGATGCGCGCGGCCTCGACGAAGTCGAGTACCGCGACGTTGGCCGCCACCGCCCGGGTCAGGCGGAACACCCGGGTCGAATCGAGCACCGCGATGATGGCGATCAGCACCGGCACCGCAGTGCCGAAGATGGTCAGCAGCAACAGGGCGAAGATCAGCTGGGGAATGGCCATCATCACGTCGACCACCCGCGCCAGGGCCTGATCCACCCAGCCACCGAGGGTGGCTGCCAGCAGGCCGGCGGCGCCGCCGATGACGAACGCCAGGACGGTGGTCAGCGCGGCGATGCCGATGGTGTTGCGCGCGCCATAGAGCAGGCGCGTGAGCATGTCGCGGCCCAGGTTGTCGGTACCGAGGAGGAACTCGCTGCTCCAGGGCTCGAACTCGGCCGCGACGATCTGCGATTCGCCGTAGGGGGTGAGCACCGGCGCGAACAGCGCGGCGAACACGTAGGCGAAGATGATCACCAGGCCGAGCTTGGCGGTCCAGGGTGCCCTGAGCAGCTCTCGCCAGGCCGAGCGCCCGGCACTGCGCCGCTCGATCAGGGGCATGGCCTCGAGGGCCTGTTCGGTTTCCGGCACGCCTTCCTCTGGCCCTGCGCCGGCGACAGGAGAAATTCGCTCGCTCATCGGGGATGCCTTAGTCGTGGGTTGCTGACCACCGAGAGGATGTCCGCGGTCAGGTTGAGGAGGATGTAGGTGGCGGCGAAGATCAGGCTGCAGGCCTGGACCACCGGCACGTCACGCTTCTGCACCGAGTCGACCATCAACTGGCCCATGCCCGGGTAGACGAACACCACCTCGACCACCACCACGCCGACCACCAGGTAGGCGAGGTTGAGCACCACCACGTTGATGATCGGCGCCCAGGCGTTGGGCAGGGCGTGGTGCATGATGATGCGCCAGCGGCCGACGCCCTTCAGGGTGGCCATCTCGATATAGGGGCTGGCCAGCAGGTTGATGATCGCCGCCCGGGTCATGCGCATCATGTGCGCCACCACCACCAGGGTCAGGGTCAGCGCCGGTAGGGCCACGCTGTACAGGCGCTGTCCCAGCGATTGCGTCTCGTCGACGTTGGCCAGGCTGGGGAACCAGCCGGCGTTGACCGAGAGGAACAGGATCAGGATGTAGGCGACGAAGAACTCCGGGAAGGAGATCGAGGTCAGGGTCACGGCGTTGATCGTGCGGTCGAAGAAACCATTGCGATACAGCGCCGCGAGAAAGCCCAGGGCCAGGGCCAGCGGCACCGAGATCAGCGCCGCCACCACGGCGAGGAACAGGGTGTTGGCGAAACGCCCACCGAGCAGCTCGCCGATTTCCCGGCCATTGGCCAGGGAATGACCGAAATCGCCCTGGATCAGGTTGCCGAACCAGTCGAAATAGCGAATATGCAGCGGCTGGTCGAGACCGAGGGACTGGCGGAAGGCCGCGATGGTTTCCGCGGTCGCCGACTGCCCGAGGATCTCGGTGGCGATATCGCCGGGCAGAAACTCCATGCCGAGGAAGATGATCAGCGACACCACCCAGAGGCTGAGGCAGCCCAGCGCAATGCGCTGGGCCACCATTTTCAGGAGCTGGTTCATGGTTCTAGGCTCCTAGTGCTAGGCAGGAAAGCAACCGTCACACGAACCACCAGCGCTCCGCGGCCCGCAGCCCGTCCAGGTCCCAGTTGGCGGCCAGGGCATCGTGGCCGATCTTGGTCGACGTGGCGCCGACGTAGTTGGCGAACATCGGGACCAGCGCGCCGCCGTCGTCGCGCAGCAGGCCCTGCATTTCCCCGTACATCTCGGCCCGCAGCTTCTCGTCCAGCTCGGCCCGCGCCGCCACCAGCAGGGTGTTGAAACGCTCGTTGTCCCAGAAGCTCTCGTTCCACGCGGCACCCTTGGCGTAGGCCACGGAGAAGGCCCAGTCCTCGGTCGGCTTGCCGCCCCAGTAGGACATCGACCAGGGCTTCTTCATCCACACGTTGTCCCAGTAGCCGTCGTTCGGCTCGCGCATCACGTTGATGTCGATGCCGGCCTTGGCCGCGTGTTCCTTGAACAGCACCGCGGCATCCACGGCGCCGGCGAAGGCGGCATCGGCGGCGCTCAGGTCGACCTTGAGGCTGCTCAGCCCGGCCTGCTTGAGATAGAACCTGGCCTTCTCCGGATCGTACTCGCGCTGCGCCAGTTCCTTGTTGAAGTAGCGGTAGCCCGGGCTGATCGGATGGTCGTTGGCCACCTCGCCGTAGCCGCGCAGCAGGGTCTGCACCAGGGCCTTGCGGTCCAGGGCATGCTTGAGCGCCATGCGCACATTGTTGTCGTTGAACGGCGCCAGGGTGGTGTTCATCGGCAGGGTGTAGTGCTGGCCGCCGTTGACCGAATACAGCTCGAGGCCGGAGATGCGCTTGAGCAGGTGCACGGTCTTCAGGTCGCAGCGGTTCATCGCATGGATCTCGCCGGTGGTCAGCGCGTTGGTGCGCGCGGCCACATCGGCGATGACCAGGAACTCCACCGAGTCGAACCAGCCGCGGTCGTCCTTCCAGTAGTTGGGGTTGCGCTTGACCCGGGTGCGCACGCCCGGCTCGAACTTCTCGACGACGAAGGCGCCGCAGCCGACCCCCTCGTTGGGGCTGATCACGCCGTCCTTGGCCGGCAAGATCGGCAGGTGGTAGTCCGACAGCAGGAAGGGGAAGTCGGCGTTGCCGCCGGAAAGGGTGATCACCACCCGATCCTTGCCATCGGCCTTGATGTCGACGATCGGGTCGACGATCGACTTGGCCGCCGACTTCGAGGCCTCGCCGCGATGGTGATTGAGCGAGGCGATCACATCATTGGCGTCGAGGGTCTTGCCGTTGTGGAACTCGATACCCTGGCGCAGCTTGAACGACCACTGCTTGGCGTCGCTGGAGGACTCCCAGCTCTCGGCCAGCTCGGACTTCAGCGCGCCGGTGTTGGTCACCTCGGTCAGGTAGTTGTGCACCGCATGGCCGACCGACTGCATGTAGTTGTCGGCATAGGTGGCCGGATCGAAGGAGTCGGTGGTGGAGCCGGCGCCGATGCCCAGCTTGAAGTGCCCGCCCTTCTTCGGCGTCAGCGTGGCCGCCTCGACCCGGCCAACCACGGAGCTGGCCAGGGCGACGCTGGCGCCGGCGGCGACCATGCTCATCATGAAGGTACGCCGATCGATCCGCCCCTGGCGAAAGCGCTCGGCGATGTCGTCGAAAATTGTGCTCATGAGGTGTTCTCCTTTAATTGGCTGTCTTATTCGGATGTATCTCAAAACAACTTCAACAATGGCGGGTCGGCCTCCACGCCTCCCCGAGTGCCTCGACGATAGAAATGCTTGCCGGGCCGCCGCGACAGCGGGCCGGCCCTGCGTGGGCAAAAATCAGATACGCGCGGTGACCGACTTGACCCGACAATAGGCGCGCAACCCTTCCATGCCCTTCTCGCGACCGAAACCGGACATCTTGTTACCACCGAATGGTGTCTCGACGCCACCAGCGTAATACTCGTTGATGTAAATCTGCCCGGCGTCGATATCCCGGGCCAGACGCAGGGCCTTCTTGATATCGCGGGTGTAGATGCCCGCGGCGAGCCCGAATTCCGTGCCATTGGCCAGCTCGAGGGCCTCTTCGGGAGAGTCGGCGACCTGCACCGACAGCACGGGGCCGAAGATTTCCTCCTGCACCACCCGGTCCTGGGGGCCGACGCCATCCAGAATGGTCGGCTGGAAGAACCAGCCGGCGCCGCTGGCCTGGTCCACCGCGGTCGAGCCACCCGCCGCGACCCGGACCCCGCGAGCCTTGGCATCGTCGACATAGCCGGCGATCTTGTTCAGCTGATCCAACGAGGTGATCGCGCCGATCTGCGGGCTGCGTAGGCCGTGACCATGGCGGAGCGAGGCGGTCAGTGCGGCCAGGCGCTCGATGAACCGGGCGTGGATCGAGCGCTCGATCACCAGGCGCGAGCCGGCCGAGCAGATCTGCCCGGAGTTGGAATAGATCGCCCAGAGCACGTCTTCCACCGCGGCGTCGATGTCGCAGTCGGCGAGCATCACCATCGGCGACTTGCCGCCCAGCTCCAGGGTCACGCTGGCGATGTTGCGCGCCGCCGCCTGCATCACCGTGCGCCCGGTATTCACCGAGCCGGTGAAGGTGACGTGGCGGACCTTCTCGTGAGCCACCAGGGGCGCACCGACTGCGGCGCCGGTGCCAGTCAGCACATTGCACACGCCATCCGGCAGGCCGGCATCGCGGAGGATCTCGGCCAGCATCAGCGCGGTCAGCGGCGTCTGTTCGGCTGGTTTGACCACCGCCGTGCAGCCGGCGGCCAGGGCCGGGGCGATGCCGCGTACCATGGTCGAGGTGGGGTAGTTCCAGGGAATGATATGGGCGGTGACGCCGACCGGCTCCAGGCTGGTGTAGGACACGTAGTCCATGCCCAGGGGCATGGTCTCGCCCTGCAACTTGTCGGCCGCGCCGGCGTAGTACTCGAACAGGCGGGCGGCGGAGCGGATATCGCCCTGGGCCTCGGCCAGCGACTTGCCGTTGTCCAGGGTCTCCACCACCGCCAGGCGCTCGGCATTGGCGCGGATCGCCTCGGCGGTGCGCTGCAGGATGCGTCCGCGCTCGGCCGGCGCCACCTTGCGCCAGCAGTCACGGTAGGCGCGCTCGGACGAGGCCACCGCCGCCTCGACATCCTCGGCATCGCCGGCGGCGAAACGGGCGAAGGCCTTGGCCATGCCCGGGTCGAAGGTTTCCATGGTCTGCCCGGAGGCCGCCGGACGGGACTTGCCGTCGATGAAGTGGCCGCTGGGCAGACCGGCAAGGGTGCCGGTCGCGAAATACTCGCCGATCAGTTGCTCGGTAATGCTGCTCACTGCTGTACCTCGCTGAGCTGGTAGGTGGATTTCGCCAGCCATTCCGGGGCGATTTCCACGCCCCAGCCGGGCGCGTCGGAAACCATGATGCCACCGTCCTCGATGCGATAAGGCGACTCGACGAACAGGCCCTCCTGCCAGGGGTAGTAGTCCGGCCCCTCGATGGAGAACTCCAGGTACTTGCCGGCGTTGGGCAGTGCCTTGAGGTAGTGCATGGTGAACAGGGTCACCATCGACAGGTTGGCGCAGTGCGGGGTACAGGGCAGCCCGGCCTTGGCCGCCATCTCGGCCACCTGCATGGAGCGGCTGATGCCGCCGAGGTAGAGGATGTCGGGCTGCACGATGTCCACCGCGCGCATGTCGATCAAGCGGCGCCAGGTGGCCAGATCGCAGTCCTGCTCGCCGCCGGTGACCGCCACATCCAGGGCGTCGGTGACCTGCTTGGTCTGCTCCAGCTCCCAGTAGGGACAGGGTTCCTCGAAGTGTTCAATGCCGTGCTGCTCCAGCAGGCGACCGACCTCGATAGCCCGCTCGGGGGAGAAGCCCGAGTTGGCATCGACCAGCAGCGACACCCGATCGCCCAGGGCCTGGCGGATGGCCGGCACGATGGCCTCGGTGCGCCCCGGCCACTCGTCGACGTCATGCCCGCACTCGCGGGCGACGCGGAACTTGAAGGCATCGAAGCCGAACTCGTCGCGCAGACGCAGCAGACGCCGGGCCTCGTCTTCCGGGGTGATGTCGCGGCGCATGGACGAGGCGTAGGCGCGCAGGCGCCCCGGCGTGCCGCCGAGCAGGGACACCACCGGCTTGCCTTCCAGCTTGCCGCGCAGGTCCCACAGCGCGGTATCCAGCCCGGCCATGGCCCGGCGCAGGTAGGAACCGGGGTACTTGTGCTCGCGCTCGGGAATCTGCTGCATCAGGGTCGCGATATCCAGGGCGTCGGCCCCCAGCGCCCAGGGCGCCACCTGGCGATGGAAGACCTGGGCGGTGATATCCGAGTTGTAGGTGGACAGCTGGCCCCAGCCCACGGAGCCGTCGTCGGTGGTCACCCGGACGAAGCCGACGAACTCGTTGCAGAAGGTTTCCAGCTTGTTGATCTTCATCATGCGACGTCCTGCTTATTCTGGTCAGCGAGAATCATGTCGGCAGCCTTCTGCGCGACCATGATGGTCGGCGCGTTGGTGTTGCCGGAGGTAATGGTTGGGAATATGGAGGCATCGACCACGCGCAGCCCGTCGAGTCCGTGGACGCGCAAGCGGGCGTCGACCACCGACTGCCGGGGATCGGGGCCCATGCCACAGGTGCCCACCGGATGGAACACCGAGCCGCAGCGCTCACGGAAGTCCTCGACTATCTGCTCGTCCGTCATGCTGTCCAGGCAGGGCGCAATCGCCTCGGCGATCAGCCGGCGCATCGCCCGGGTGCGCGCCATCTGCTGGATGAAACGGCCGCCGGCGATGACATCGGCAATATCCTGCTCGGCCGACAGGTAGTTCGGACGGATCGACGGCGCCACCTTGGGGTCGGCCGAACAGATATCCACACGCCCTCGGCTGTGCGGCTTGCACGGCTGGAACGAGAGGATGAAGCCCGAGAACGGGTCCGGGTTCATCAGCGGGCGCTTGCCGGCCGGCGCGGTGGAATAGGTGATGGGGTTGAAGTACAGCTGGATGTCGGGATGGCTGGAGTCCGCGCGCGAACGCACGAAGCCGCCGCACTGGTTGACGCTGACGCTCAGCGGCCCCTTGCGGGTGAGCACGTAGCGCAGACCGGCGGCCAGCTTGCCGCTGAGCGGGTAGAGCTGATCGTTCAGCGTCGGCTCGGTGGCCTTGTAGAAGTAGCTGACGGCGATATGGTCCTGCAACTGGCCGCCCACCGCGGGCTGATCCAGCACCTGGGCGATGCCGTGCTGGCGCAACAAGGCCGCGGGACCGACCCCGGAGAGCTGCAGCAGCTTGGGCGAATTGATCGCCCCGGCGCTGAGAATCACCTCGCACCCCGCCTTGGCCGTGAACACCTGGCCGTTCTTCTCGTACTCGACCCCGACTGCGCGGCGCCCTTCGAACAGCACCCGCCGCACCAGCGCATGGGTTTCCAAGCGCAGGTTGGCGCGCCCCAGGGCCGGGCGCAGGAAGGCGTCGGCCGACGAGCAGCGCACGCCCTTACGGGTATTGATCTGATAGAGACCGACGCCTTCCGGGTTCGACCCATTGAAATCGTCGGTGTAGGGCAGGCCCATCTCCTCGGCGGCGGCGAAGAAATGGTGCCGCAGCGGGTGCATCTCGTTGCTGACGTCCGAGACGTGCAGCGGACCACCGGGGCCGACGTTGCCATCGGCGTCGACCCGGCATTCGGAGCGCTGAAAATAGGGCTCCACGTCCGCCCAGCCCCAACCGAGGTTGCCCTGCTGGCGCCAGCCGTCGAAGTCGCTGGGCAGGCCCCGACAGTAGACCATCGCGTTGATCGAGCTGGAACCGCCGATCACCCGCCCGCGCGGCCAGTAGCTGCGGCGATTCTTGATGGCCGGCTCCGGCTCGGTTTCGTACTTCCAGTTGACCCGCTCATCGAAGAAGGTGCGACCGTAGCCGATCGGCAGCTTGATCCAGAAACGCCGGTCGCTACCTCCCGCCTCGAGCAGCAGCACGCGCTTGCGCGTATCGGCGGACAGGCGCTGCGCCAGCACGCAGCCGGCCGAACCGCTGCCCACAATGATGTAGTCGAATTCACCCATGCTTGTGCCTTGTGCGCCCATTCCGTCTTAGATGCGATGGCAGGTGCAGCGACAGGGCCCGATAGGAGCCGCGCCGAGCGCTGACCTTGTGGGCAGTCATAATTCGCGTAATCTAGCCTTAAAACAAGCAAGCAAAAATAACCCATTGGGGTTAATAAATTTAAAGGTCAGCCATGAGCTACACCCTGCCCCACCTGCCCTGGCTGCGCTCCTTCGAGGCCGCCGCGCGCAACCTGAGCTTTTCGAACGCCGCCAGTGAACTGCACCTGACCCCCGCCGCCGTGAGCCTGCAGATCCGCTCCCTGGAGCAGCACCTGGGCTTTCAGCTGTTCGAGCGCCTGCCCCGCGGGGTACGCCTGACCGACATGGGCCGCGCCTATCTGCCCTCGGTGCGCAAGGCGTTCGATGAACTCTCGCTGTCCACCGCCGGCCTGTTCGGCAGCCGCGGCGATCGCTCGGTGACCATTCGCTCGACCGCGTCGTTCGCCCTGCTGTGGCTCGCACCTCGGCTCAACGCCTTCCTGGAGGCCTATCCGGAGATCGAGGTGCGGTTGTTCACGGCGATCTGGGCCGACGCCCTGGAGGCGGAACAGGCCGATATCGATATCCGCTTCGGTGACGGTCGCTGGGAGGGGTTCGAGGTTGAACAGATCAGGAAGGAGCCGTCGATCCCGGTGTGCAGCCCCGGCTGGCTGGCGCGCGCGCACGGCCCCGCGGCACTGGCCGAGCTGGCCCAGCGTCACCTGATCCACATCATGGGCTGCGAAGACCTGTGGACGCGCTGGTTTCGCGCGGCCGGCACGGCCGACTACCAGGCCGCCAGGGGCCTGCAGGTGGATTCCTCGCTCATCGCCCTGGAGCTGGCCAGCGCCGGCTCGGGGTTCGCCCTGGTACTGCGCAGCTTCGCCGAGCCGCACCTCGCGGCCGGTCGCCTGGTCACGCCCTTCCCGGGCGAGCTGGGCATCGACCAGGCGCACTACCTGCTGCTGCCCGAAGGGGAAAGCCGTCCGCGCCCGGAGGTGCTGCTGTTTCGCGAATGGCTGTTGCAGACCGCCAAGCCAGGATGAGCGGTCAGCGGCCCCGGCGCGCATCTGGCGCTTCGGGGCCGCGGGCTGGCGCTGCCGCCGCAGAGGCGGCACCCCGGGTCAGGCCAGCAGCGGCACCGGCGCTCTCTGGCCCACGCAGTCGAGCAGGCGCAGCGTCTCGCCGATCAGCCGCGGATCGGCCAGCAGGCGCTGGTGACCGCCCTGCTCCAGCTGCAGCAACTGGCTGTCGAACCAGGCCTGGTGGATCACCTGCGCCTCTTCGACCGGCACCATCGGATCATCGGCGGCGTGCACGATCAGTCCTGGCATATCCAGCTGATAGCGAGCCACATCGATTTGCTTGGCCGGCAGACCGGCCTTTTCCTCGACCAGCCGCACGAAGTGCGCCCGCGCCTTGCTCGGCAGCCCCATATGATGGGCGAAGCGCCGCAGCATGGTGAGGATTCGCCCCGGCGCGGCGATGGTCACCAGCGCATCGGTGCGCAGCCCCATCTGGGTCGCCAACAGGGCACTGGCCCCACCCATCGAGTGACCGATCACCGCCCTGAGCGGCGGCAGTTCGCTGGCGGCCTCAAGCATCGCCCTGGCGAACAGCACCACGTTCGCCTCTCGCCCAGGAGAGCGCCCGTGTGCCGGGGCATCCAGGGCAAACACCGAGTAGCCGGCCTGCACCAGCGCCTTGATCAGCTCGGCGAACTGGGTCGGGCGCCCCTCCCAGCCATGCATCAGCAGCACCGCCGGACCGGTGCCCCAGCGCAGCGCGGAAAGACCGAAACGCAGGGTGATGCGCTCCGCCTGCGCCAACAGCGGCAGCTCCCAGTCCCGCGGCGGCAGCTCGCGCGGCGTCATGAAGGCACGACGCATCCGACTCGCCACCATGCGGGGCGCCAGGTAGCCAACGGAAGCATTGATGCCACGTATCAAGGTCATGCTGCTCATTGCCAGTCTCCTCAGACGATCGCCGTTTTGGCGGCACGCAAGACGCGGTCGGACATCTCACCGGGACCCAGCGCCCGCGCCAGCGCCAGCCCCCCAACCATCAACGCAATATCTGCGAGCACATTGCTGGCCTCCTCCGGACTGTCCGCCAGCTTCGCCACCATCAGTTCCAGGTGCTCGGCCAGGGCCGCGCGGAAGCCTTCCGGCAGATGGGCGAGTTCATTCAGCGAACTGGGCAGCGGACACCCCTGATCCGTGGCATCGCGGTGTTTGCGCGACAGGTAGAACGCCGCCAGCAGCGCCCGCCGCTCAGCACCCGGCAAGTCGTTGTCCATCTCACTGATCAGCTCCTGGCGCTGGCAGAGCATCTGCCTGAACGCCTCCAGCATCAGCGCATCCTTGCTCTCGAAGTGGGCATAGAAGCCACCCACCGTCAGGCCGGCCGCCCCCATTACCTCGCTGACGCTAGGCTCGGCCGGGCCACGCTGCAGCAGCGCGGTGCTGGCCGCAGAGAGGATGCGTTCACGGGTCAGGGTCTTCTTGTCGCTCATAACAGCCTCCATCAATATTACTATCATAATATTATGTATATAATATCAATTGACAAGCGCCAACACCTGCCGCCGGTCGGCTGAGTGAGTCAGAAGGGAAAGTGATGGGCCGGAAAAACAAAAGGGCCACTCCCGGAAGAATGACCCTTAAAAGTCCCGCAGAGCGGGCAAAAATGGCGTCCCCTAGGGGACTCGAACCCCTGTTACCGCCGTGAAAGGGCGGTGTCCTAGGCCACTAGACGAAGGGGACGAAACCTTCGAAAGACAAAGCCAGCTGATTAGCTGGCTTTGTTAGTGATTGGTGGAGCTAGACGGGATCGAACCGTCGACCTCTTGCATGCCATGCAAGCGCTCTCCCAGCTGAGCTATAGCCCCTAAACCTTGCGGTCTGGCTGCAGCGCCTGAGCGCTGCGGCTGGAAATAATGGCGTCCCCTAGGGGACTCGAACCCCTGTTACCGCCGTGAAAGGGCGGTGTCCTAGGCCACTAGACGAAGGGGACGCAAACCCCTAAAACTCAGTCAGTCACTCGACCGACTGTGGCAAGCCTTTCGGCTTCGAGATTGGTGGAGCTAGACGGGATCGAACCGTCGACCTCTTGCATGCCATGCAAGCGCTCTCCCAGCTGAGCTATAGCCCCATCTCGAGGACGGGGCGCATGTTAAGGGCGCCCCTGGGTACTGTCAACAACATTTTCATCACTTCCCTGTTTTTTTCTGCTGACATAACAAACACTTACCCTCCAGGGCCAAAGACGGGAGCAAACCCGCCCACGGCTCGCGGGCTATCAGGCGATGGCCGCCAGCAGTTTTTCCCACTCCTTGTTTTCCTTCTTCGACACGCCACCGAGCAGCTCGATGGCCTGGCGCAGGCGGAAGCGGGTCAAATCCGGGCCGAGGATTTCCATGGCGTCGAGCACCGACACCGAACTGGCCTGGCCGGTGATGGCGGCGAACATCAGCGGCATGGCATCGCGCAGCTTCAGCTCCAGGTGTTCGACCACCGCCTGGATGCAGCCGGTGATCCTGTCCTTCTCCCACTGGCGCAGGGCCTCGAGCTTCCACAGGATCAGCTGCATGACCTGGCGCACCTGGTCGGGCGACAGCTTCTTGTGCTCGAACAGCTTGGCGTCCAGATTCAGGCCGCCGGCGAAGAAGAAGCTCGCCAGCGGGGCGATCTGGCTGAAGGTCTCCACCCTCCCCTGCACGTGGGGGGCGATCTTCATCAGGTAATCGGAGTTGAACGCCCACTTCTGCGCGCCGGCGGCGAATTCCTCGACGCTCAGTTCGCGCATCCATTGGCCGTTGAGCCAGGACAGCTTCTCCAGATCGAAGATCGGCCCACCGAGCGATACGCGCTGGATGTCGAAGTGCTCGATCATCTCGTCCAGGGTGAACTTCTCGCGCTCGTCGGGCATCGACCAGCCCATGCGCCCGAGGTAGTTGAGCATGGCCTGGGGCAGGAACCCCATGCGCTCGTAGAAGGTGATCGAGGTCGGGTTCTTGCGCTTGGACAGCTTGCTCTTGTCCGGATTGCGCAGCAGCGGCATGTAGCACAGCTGCGGCTTGTCCCAGCCGAAGTACTCGTACAGCAGGATCAGCTTGGGTGCCGAGGGCAACCACTCCTCACCGCGCAGCACATGGGTGATGCCCATCAGGTGGTCGTCGACCACGTTGGCCAGGAAGTAGGTCGGCAGGCCATCGGTCTTCATCAGCACCTGCATGTCCATGCGATCCCAGGGAATCTCCACCTCGCCGCGGAGCATGTCCGGGACCACGCAGACGCCCTCGGTCGGCACCTTCATGCGCACCACGTTGGGCTCGCCGGCGGCCAGGCGGCGCCGCACCTCGTCCTCGCCCAGGTGCATGCAGTGGCCGTCGTAGCGCGGGGTCTGCTTGGCCTCGGTCTGTTCGGCGCGCAGCTTGTCCAGGCGCTCGGCGCTGCAGAAGCAGTGGAAGGCATGGCCCTTCTCCACCAGTTCGGCGGTGTACTGCTCGTAGATGTGGCCGCGCTCGCTCTGCCGGTACGGGCCGTGCGGGCCGCCCACGTCGGGCCCCTCGCTCCACTCGATGCCGAGCCAGCGCAGGGCGTCATAGATCTGCTGCTCCGACTCGCGGGTCGAACGCAGCTGGTCGGTGTCTTCGATGCGCAGGATGAACTCACCACCGTGCTGGCGGGCGAAGCACAGGTTGAACAGGGCGATATAGGCGGTGCCTACGTGGGGATCGCCGGTGGGCGACGGCGCGATACGGGTACGGACGGTGGTCATGGCGATTCTCGAAGAAGTGAAGCGAAAGCCGGTTAAGGCGGCGATGTTACCAGCCCCGGCGCCGCCGGCTCCAGCAGCCGCCCCTCGTCGACCGGCAGGTTGCCCATGAGGAAATCGAGGAAGGTCTTGACCTTCATCGCCTGGAAGCGCCGCGACGGGTAGACCGCATAGAGCTCGCCAACCGGCAGGCGGGCCTCGGCCAGCAATTGCACCAGCCGACCGTCGCGCAGCGCCTCCTCGCAGATCATGTTCGGCAGAGCGGCGATACCGGCGCCGGCCAGGGCGGCCTCGCGGGCGAAGGTGATGTTGTTGCACGCCATGACCCGCTGGCAGGGAATGCTCTCGCCGAGCAGCGGCCAGTGGCGCGACGAGTCGTGGGGCAGCAGGATCGCCCTATGCCCGGCCAGCTCGGCCACCGTTCGCGGCGTGCCATGGGCCGCCAGGTAGGCAGGGCTGGCGCACAGGCGCCGCCCGGTCTCGAACAGCTTGCGCGCGATCAGCGTGGAGTCCTGCGGCTGGCCAACCAGGATGGCGATATCCACGCCCTCCTCCACCGGGTCGACAGGCCGCGAGGTCAGCTCCACGTCCGCGCTGATCTGCGGGTACTGGCGCATGAAGTCGCCGAGCACCCGCCCCAGCAGCAGCTGACCGAACTCGATCGGCGCGGTGATGCGCAGCAGCCCGGACGGCTCCTGCTGCAGCTGCATGACCGCCTGCTCGGCATCGGCGAAGTCCAGCATGATCTGCCGGCAGCGCTCGTAATAGGCCTGGCCCACCTCGGTCAGGCGCAGCTTGCGGGTGGTGCGATTGAGCAGGCACACACCGAGGCGATCCTCCAGCAGGGCAATGCGCCGGCTGACCGTCGACTTCTGCATGCCCAGTCCCTGGGCCGCCAGGGTAAAGCTGTGGCACTCGACCACCCGGGTGAAGATCAGCGCGTCATCCAGCCCCATTGTTGATTCTCACCGGCAGCAAAACATAGGAAATCCAGGCACCCAGGGCGAAAAGCAGCTTCGCGGCAATCTCGTCGAACGGCAGCGGCAGCACCCCTTCAGACCTGCAGCAGGCGCTCGCGCAGTTTCTGGATCTCGTCGCGCAGTTGCGCCGCCGCCTCGAACTCCAGGTCGCGGGCAAGCGCGTACATCTTCTCCTCCAGCTGGCGGATGCGCTTGGCGATCTCGCTGGGCGAGCGCAGCTCGCTCTCGTAGCGCGCGCTCTCCTCGGCAGCCTGGGCCATGCCCTTGCGCTTCTTGCTGCGCGAGCCCGGCACGGTGGCGCCCTCGAGGATGTCCTGGACGTCCTTCTTGACCCCCTTGGGCACGATGCCATTGGCCTCGTTGAAGGCGATCTGCTTGTTGCGCCGGCGCTCGGTCTCGCCGATGGCGCGCTCCATAGAACCGGTCATGCGGTCGGCATAGAGGATCGCCTTGCCGTTGAGGTTGCGCGCGGCACGGCCGATGGTCTGGATCAGCGAGCGCTCGCTGCGCAGGAAGCCTTCCTTGTCGGCATCGAGGATCGCCACCAGCGACACCTCGGGCATGTCCAGGCCTTCGCGCAGCAGGTTGATGCCGACCAGCACGTCGAAGGCCCCGATGCGCAGGTCGCGGATGATCTCGACCCGTTCCACCGTGTCGATATCCGAGTGCAGGTAGCGCACCTTGACGCCGTGGTCGGCCAGGTAATCGGTGAGGTCCTCGGCCATGCGTTTGGTCAGGGTGGTGACCAGCACCCGCTCTTCGATGGCCACCCGCTTGTGGATTTCCGACAGCAGGTCGTCGACCTGGGTCAGGGCCGGGCGCACCTCGATCTGCGGATCGACCAGGCCGGTGGGGCGTACCACCTGCTCGATCACCCGCCCGGCATGGTCCGCCTCGTAGGGGCCTGGCGTGGCCGAGACGAAGATGGTCTGCGGGCTGGCCGCCTCCCACTCCTCGAAGCGCATCGGCCGGTTGTCCAGCGCCGAGGGCAGGCGGAAGCCGTATTCGACCAGGGTTTCCTTGCGCGAGCGGTCGCCCTTGTACATGGCGCCGACCTGGGGCACCGACACATGGGACTCGTCGATCACCAGCAGGGCCTGGTCCGGCAGGTAGTCGTAGAGGGTCGGCGGCGCCTCGCCAGGACCGCGACCGGACAGGTAGCGCGAGTAGTTCTCGATGCCGTTGCAGTAGCCCAGCTCGAGGATCATCTCCAGGTCGAAGCGGGTGCGCTGTTCCAGGCGCTGCGCTTCCACCAGCTTGCCCGCGCCGCGCAGGTACTCCAGGCGCTCGGCCAGCTCGACCTTGATCGCATCGACCGCCTGCAGCAGGGTCTCGCGCGGGGTGACGTAGTGGCTCTTGGGGTAGAAGGTGAAGCGCGGCAGCCTGCGGATCACCTCGCCGGTCAGCGGATCGAAGGCGGCGATGCTCTCCACCTCGTCGTCGAACAGCTCGATGCGGATGGCCTCCAGGTCGGATTCGGCCGGGAAGATGTCGATTACATCGCCACGCACGCGGAACGTGGCACGGGCGAAGTCCATGTCGTTGCGCGTGTACTGCAGGTCCGCCAGGCGCCGCAGCAGGGCGCGCTGGTCCAGCTTGTCGCCGCGATCGACGTGCAACACCATCTTCAGGTAGGACTCGGGACTGCCCAGGCCGTAGATGCACGACACCGTGGTGACGATGATGGCGTCCGGGCGCTCCAGCAGCGCCTTGGTCGCCGACAGGCGCATCTGCTCGATGTGGTCGTTGATCGAGGCGTCCTTCTCGATGAAGGTGTCCGAGGACGGCACATAGGCCTCGGGCTGGTAGTAGTCGTAGTAGGAAACGAAATACTCCACCGCATTGTTCGGGAAGAAGCTCTTGAACTCGCCGTACAGCTGCGCCGCCAGGGTCTTGTTCGGCGCCAGCACCAGCGTCGGGCGCTGCACCTGGGCGATCACGTTGGCGATGCTGAAGGTCTTGCCCGATCCGGTCACCCCGAGCAGGGTCTGGTGCGACAGGCCGGCTTCCAGGCCCTCGACCATCTGCCGGATGGCTTCCGGTTGATCGCCGGCCGGCTGAAAACGGGTGACCAGTTGGAACTCGGACATGTAGGACCTCGACAAACGGTTGTGACGCATCGGTCAAGGGTACGTCAAACCCGGTGAAAAGCGTGTGCAGGCTGTCGCCGCACGGGCTGGGGGTCGTTATACTAACGGCCCATTCGCGCAACCCCCAGCTCCAGTCGTAGCCGGGTGTTGCAGACACCTACCTCTCTTCCTCCGAGCTGCCGCATCCATGAGTCTGTTCTCTGCCGTCGAAATGGCGCCGCGCGACCCGATCCTGGGCCTCAACGAAGCATTCAACGCCGACCCCCGTCCGACCAAGGTCAACCTCGGGGTTGGCGTGTACACCAATGAAGAGGGGCGCATTCCGCTGCTGCGCGCAGTCGCCGAGGCCGAGAATGCACTGACCGCCAAGCACGCGCCGCGCGGCTACCTGCCGATCGAAGGCATCGCCGCCTACGACCAGGCCGTGCAGACCCTGCTGTTCGGCGCCGATTCCCAGCTGATCAGCGAAGGCCGGGTAATCACCGCCCAGGCCCTCGGCGGCACCGGCGCGCTGAAAGTCGGCGCGGACTTCCTCAAGCGCCTGCTGCCCGATGCCGAAGTCGCCATCAGCGACCCGAGCTGGGAGAACCACCGTGCGCTGTTCGAATCCGCCGGTTTCCCGGTGCGCAACTACCGCTACTACGATGCCTTCAGCAACGGCGTCAACCGTGGCGGCCTGCTGGAAGATCTGAAGAACCTGCCGGCCCGCTCCATCGTCGTGCTGCACGCCTGCTGCCACAACCCGACCGGTGTCGACCTGACCATGGAAGACTGGCAGGCCATCCTCGAGGTGCTGCGCGAGCGCGAGCACGTGCCCTTCCTCGACATCGCCTACCAGGGCTTCGGCGACGGCATCGAAGAAGACGCCGCCGCGGTGCGCCTGTTCGCCCAGTCGGACCTGACCTTCTTCGTCTCCAGCTCCTTCTCCAAGTCCTTCTCGCTGTACGGCGAGCGGGTCGGCGCGCTGTCCATTGTCACCGGCTCGAAGGACGAGACCGGTCGCGTGCTCTCGCAGCTCAAGCGGGTGATTCGCACCAACTACTCCAACCCGCCGACCCACGGCGCCAGCGTGGTCGCCGCCGTGCTCAACAGCCCGGAACTGCGCGCCATGTGGGAAGCCGAACTGGGCGAGATGCGCGAGCGTATCCGTGGCATGCGCCTGGCCATGGTCGAGCAGCTGGCCGCCCTGGAAGCCAAGCGTGACTTCGGCTTCGTCGCCCAACAGCGCGGCATGTTCTCCTATTCGGGACTGACCACCGAGCAGGTCGAGCGCCTGAAGAGCGAGTTCGGCATCTACGCGGTCGGCACCGGGCGCATCTGCGTCGCGGCCCTGAACCAGCGCAACCTGCCGTTCGTCACCCAGTCCATCGCCCAGGTCCTTTGATCACCCAGGGGGAGGTCGGCAGAGGCTTGACTTCCCCTTTTTAATCAGTAGGATACGCACCGTTGTTCCGCGATAGCTCAGTCGGTAGAGCAAATGACTGTTAATCATTGGGTCCCTGGTTCGAGTCCAGGTCGCGGAGCCAAATTCAAAAGCCTCGGTTAATACCGGGGCTTTTTCGTTTCTGCCGGACTCTCACATCGGGGACTGCGCCCAGGTTCGCCCACGGGCACCGATCCGTTGCGGGCTGCGGCGGCGGCTCAAGCCGCGCAGTGCTGGCAGAAGCGCTCGAGACTGGAAGACACGAACTTGTCGCGGTGGCGCAGCATGTAGAAGCGGCGCGAGAGAGGCGGCAGCACGCTGTCCAGCTCATGCAACTGCCCACACTCGAGCAGGTCGGCCAGCACCCAGCGGGACAGGCAGCTGATGCCCAGGCCTTCGGCCACCGAGCGTTTGATGGCTTCGGAGCTGCCCAGCTCCATCCTGGCATTCAGGGCGTGCAGGTGCGGCAGCAAGGCATGCTCGACCTCCTCGCGCGTCCCGGAGCCCTGTTCGCGCAGCAGCCATTCGGCCTGCTGCAACTCGGCGACGGAGACATTCTGGCGCTTGGCCAGCGGGTGCTCGGACGAGCAGAAGAGCACCAGCTCATCGCTCAACCAGGGGACTACGGCCAGGTCGGACTGATGGCATGGCCCCTCGATCAGGCCGATATCCACTTCGAAGTTGGTCACCATGGCGGCAACCGCGGCGCTGTTCGAGATGGCCACGTTTACCCGGGTTTCCGGGCTCTTACGGCGAAATTCCGCGAGGTAGTGCGGCAGCACATAGTTGCCGATGGTGCTGCTGGCGCCGACGGTCAGGGTGCTCTTGAATCCCCCGGCCTCGCCGCGGAAATGCTGCTCGATCTGATCGACGCCATCGAGCACCTGCCGCGCCTTCGGCAGCAGCAGCTTGCCACTGTCGTTCAGCAGCAGGCGGCGGCCGACGCGATCGAAGAGCTTGGTCGCCAGCGCCACTTCCAGCTCATTCAACGCCGCACTGGTGGCCGATTGCGACAGCGCGATCGCATCGGCCGCCGCCGAGGTGCTGCCCGTCTGCGCGACAGCACAGAAGATCTGCAATTGTCGAAGGCTTATCCGCACGCCGTTAACCTCTTAGACAGGTAGGTTATATGCATATAATCCGTTTTTAGGTTAGGCACAACACGCTTAGTTTGGCTCGGGACCGTGCGAGGAACCCGATGCCATGTCTTTCTTGAAAACCAGACGCCTGCCCTCCCCCTATGCCGCTCCCCTGCAGAGCGTCGCTCGACGCCTGGAGGCCTTGCTTCCGGGCCTGCTGTTCAGCGGCGCCATCGCCACGCTGGCGGTGACCCTGAGCAACACCGACTGGTTTCGCCACAACGGCCTGAGTGCACTGACCCTGGCCATCGTGCTGGGCATGCTGATCGGCAACACCCTCTACTCGCGCACGGAAAAGCACAGCGCCGCCGGGGTGACATTCGCCAAGCAGAAGCTGTTGCGCCTCGGCATCATCCTCTACGGCTTCCAGCTGACCTTTCAGGACATCGCTCACGTCGGCGTCGCCGGCGTGCTCATCGACGCCGTCATCCTCGGCTCGACCTTCGTCCTTGCCTGGTTCGTCGGCACCCGCCTGCTCAAGCTAGACCGTACCACCACCATCCTGATCGGTGCGGGCAGCTCGATCTGCGGCGCCGCGGCGGTCATGGCGACCGAACCGGTGGTACGAGCCCGCGCCGAGCAGATCGCCGTGGCGGTCTCCACGGTCGTGGTATTCGGCACCCTGGCCATGTTCCTCTACCCGGCGCTGTATCAGCTCAATCAGAGCTGGCAGTTGATCCCCGGCGGCGCCGCCGAATTCGGCATCTACACCGGCGCCACCATTCACGAGGTGGCGCAGGTCGTAGCCGCAGGGCGCGCCATAGGCCCGGAAGCGGCAGACACCGCGGTCATCGCCAAGATGGTGCGGGTGATGCTCCTGGCGCCCTTCCTGCTGATTCTCTCCGCCTACCTGAGCCGCCAGGAGGCGCCCTCCGAGACGCCCGACGGTTCAGCCGACAACGGCAAGACGAAGATCGCCACCCCCTGGTTCGCCTACGGCTTCATCCTGGTGGCCGGGTTGAACTCCCTGGCGCTGCTGCCGGAGGCGACGGTAGCCGCCATCGCCCAGCTCGACCTGTTCCTGCTGGCCATGGCCATGGCCGCGCTCGGCCTGACCACCCATGTGTCGGCGATTCGTCGTGCCGGGATGAAGCCCTTGCTTCTGGCGGGAATCTTGTTCGCCTGGCTGCTCGCCGGCGGCGCGGGCATCACCCGACTGGTAATCGGCGCCTGACGCACAGCGGCCGGAAGCGTCGGCGCTCCTCCACAGCCGACGACTAGCGCCCCGGGAACCCGCCACAGCTGCTGCCGCCCCACGAGCTGAGGCGGACCGCCTTCGCCATCATGCGTCGCCCTTGCGCCAAGGGGCCGGCAAGCGCGAAAAGAAACCGAATCCCCAGCCGTCATTGATCGAGAAATACTGATCGGACTGGCCCGCACCCGGCATTGCCACGCGCGTACGGGCGAGGGCTGATGCCGATCACCCACCCGGAACCGATCGATTGCACGCCTGCCCCCGCTCGGTGCCATCCGCCGATCGAGTCAGCCGGCTGCGCGGACAGGAGTTACCGACTTCAGCGATTTTCTACCTAGCCCTGGCCGTCTTCCGCCCCGGCAACCGCCGATATTGGCTCGTCTGGCCGCTCACCCAGAGCATCGACATGTCCACCCGAGGCCTCCTGGACCATGGCCATGGCGACCGGAGAGGCCGCCGGCGGAATGGCCACGCACAGGCCCTGATCCGCCAGTGGCACGGCACGGCGGCGCGTCATGCGGTAGAGGGCGAAGACACCGAGCACGCCGTGCACCAGGGCGAGAAAGGCGAAAAGACCGTTGGGCCCCTGCAACTCCATGACCGCTGCGGCGACAGCCGGTCCCAGCGCCGCGCCTATCCCTACGGCCAGCACAAGGCTGCTGCTGGCCGCCACCATCTGCCTGGGTTCCAGGTTGTCATTGGTGTGCGCCACGCACAGCGAATACATGGGAAATGACAAGCCGCCGAAGAGGAACGCCACGACCAACAGGCTGCTGGTCGACAGGTGCGAAGCGGGAATGGCGAGCAGCGCCATGAGCGCCGCCAAGGCCGTGACCACCAGGATCACCCAGCGCCGGTCCAGTCGGTCGGATAGCTGGCCGATGGGCCACTGCAACACCACGCTGCCCAGCAGGACCAGGCCCATGAACAGGGAGATGTCGGCAAGGGGAAAGCCGATCAGCTCCGCATAGATCACTCCCATGCCGACCACCGCGCCATTCGACAGGCCAACCACCATGCAGCCGCTCACCCCCAGCGGGGAGCTGCGATACAATTGGCGCAGGCCCATGGCGTCGGACGCGGCGAAGCTCGGCGCCGGGGCCACGCTGAGCAGCACCGGCAGCAGCGCCAGAGACAGCAGCACCGAGATCAGGATGAACAGCTGGAAGCCGCCGGGATCGGCCAGGTTGAGCAACAGCTGACCAGCCGCCATGCCGCCGATCATGATGACCATGTACACGGACAGCAGCTGGCCGCGCGTCTGGTTGGTGGCCAGATCGTTCAGCCAGCTCTCGGCCACGATATAGATCCCGGCCATGCAGAAGCCAGTGACCACACGCATGGCGAACCACAGCGTCGGGTCGATGAACACCGAATGGATCAGGGCCAGGGTCGAAGCCAACGAGGCCAGCGCCGCGAATACCCGGATATGGCCGACCTGGGAAACGATCTTCGGCGTCAGGGTCGAACCCAGCAGGAAGCCGACGAAATAACCCGACATCAGAAAACCGGCCCACTGGGTGGAAAACCCCTCGAGGGTCGCACGCAAGCCGATCAACGAGCCCTGCAGGCCGTTGCCCAGCATCAGCAGCGCCATACTCAGCAACAGCGCCCAGGAGGCTTTGACTGCCGTATACATACCTGAACCAGCCCCCATAAGGTTTGCCCGGAACACTGTGAAGCTCACGCCCCGGACTATCCTCGGCCGAGGCAGCACTACCGGGAGAAGCGCGAGCATTGGCGGCATCGCCATGGTTTGTATGGTGCCGAATGCGGCCGGATGAAAAGCCATCGCCATTCTGGAACCCGGCAATGACGGTAGTGCGCACGATCGGATATTAGGGATAGCGCCGAACCGGCATCTGCCCAATAACGACTGCGGCTGGCCAATCCCGCCCAAGGCCCGAGCAAACACGGCGTCGCCGCAGGCGATCCGGAGCGCTGCAGACAGGGCGGCAGCGCCGCAGACTGCCTCGACTGAAGCCTCGACAGGCTCCGGCTAATCACCCCGGTGGTCTCGAGCAGAGCGACCTGGGATTCACCAAGACGGCACACCATGAGGGGCTAAGCGGGTAGCCATTACCTGGAAACGGCTGCCCCAAAATGCAAGAGGCCGGTCATGGACCGGCCTCCGTCTTGGTGGTCGCAGATCAGTTGACGCTGAGCTTGTCGCGATTCTTCTCCAGGGTCGCCTGACCGATACCCTTGACCTCCAGCAGTTCTTCGACCGAAGCGAACGGGCCATTGGCCTCGCGGTATTCGACGATCGCCTTGGCCTTCACCTCGCCGATGCCGTTGAGCTCGCGCTTGAGCGTGGCGACATCGGCGGCGTTCAGGTTGATCTTGCCGACCACCTCCACCTGAACCGCTTCGGGCGTGGCCGGTGGCGTTTTCACGGGTTCGGCGGCGGAGGCGGACAACGCAGCGGTGGCCAGGACGGCGACCAGCAGGGACGAAAAATAACGTTTGTGCATGGCTAAGTTCCTTTTAGTAAATCCAAGTCATCAATTGACCAGCGCGGTACATCCTTGCCCCGCGAAACTCACAGTAGATGCCGCCAACGCCTTGTCAAATTCAGCGATACGTCTTCGACACAGGCTGCACCAGGACAGCTGCACTCACCCGCCGAAGGCTCGCGGTGGTTGCCTTGGCCCTGCGCGCCCGGCATGCTCATGGCCTTCCCCCCCGCCACAAGGAAATGACAATGTCCCGCCTGCAAATCCGCAGTGCCGAGCCCGGCGATGTGGCGCTGATCCTGGCGCTGATCGGCGAACTGGCCGACTACGAGAAGCTCGGCGACCAGGCGGTCGCCACCCCGGCGCAACTGACCGAGCACCTGTTCGGCCCACGGCCCTATGCCGAAGTGCTGATCGGCGAGGTAGACGGCGTGGCCGCCGGCTTTGCGCTGTTCTTCCACAATTTCTCGACCTTCCTCGGCAAGCCCGGCCTCTACCTCGAGGACCTCTACGTGCGTCCCGCGGCACGCGGCGCCGGCCTGGGCAAGGCCCTGCTCTCGCGCCTGGCGAGCCTGGCGGTCGAGCGCGGCTGCGGCCGCCTGGAGTGGGGGGTGCTGGACTGGAACGAACCGGCGATCGGCTTCTATCAGCGCCTCGGCGCCAAACCGCTGGATGAGTGGACGCCCTATCGGCTGACCGGTGCGGCGCTGCGGGAACTGGCGCAACAGACGAGCTGAACGGCACTCGAAGCCTTTATCGCTGTCATAAGGCGCGTCTTCACTCAGCTCGCGCTCACCGGGACCTCACCATGTCGCTTTTCCATCGCCTCGCTGCCCTGCTCGGCGGCCTTGCCCTCGTCACCCCCCTCTGCGCCGCCGACATCGACGCGCGTAGCTACGGCTACCCGCTGCACAATCCGTTCGAGGCGACCATCGCCACCACCCCGCCGCCACTGCGGCCGGCGCTGCCCGCCGACAGCGACATCGACCAGGCCGACTATCAGGTCCGGCTGCGTCCCGAGCGGCAGTTCGAGGTGCCGGAGAATTTCTGGTCGGTGACCAGGCTGCGCTATCGCCTGGCCCAGCAGCCCGGCGAGGCACCGTTGATCTTCATCATCGCCGGCACCGGCGCCCACTACGCCAGCGGCACCACGGAATACCTGAAGAAGCTGTTCTACGGCGCGGGCTATCACGTGGTGCAACTGTCGTCGCCGGCCAGCTACGACTTCATGACCGCCGCCTCGCGCTTCGCCACCCCGGGCATCACCAGCGAGGACGCCGACGACCTGTACCGGGTGATGCAGGCCGTGCGCGCCCAGCATCCCCGCCTGGCGATCAGCGAGTACCACCTCACCGGCTATAGCCTGGGGGCCCTGCAGGCGGCCTTCGTCAGCCACCTCGACGAGACCCGGCGCAGTTTCAACTTCCGTCGCGTGCTGCTGCTCAATCCGCCGGTCAACCTCTACACCTCGATCCGCAACCTCGATCGCCTGGTACAGACCCGGGTCGAGGGCATCGACAGCACCACCACCTTCTACGAGCTGGTGCTGGGCAAGTTGACCCGCTACTTCCAGGCCAAGGGCTACGTCGACCTCAACGATGCGCTGCTCTACGACTTCCAGCACTCCGCCGAGCAGCTATCCGACGAGCAGATGGCCATGCTGATCGGCGCGGTGTTCCGCTTCGCCGCCGCCGACATCAGCTTCACCTCGGACCTGATCAACCGCCGCGGCCTGATCACCCCGGTCGGCCAGCCCATCGCGGAAGGCACCAGCCTCACACCCTTCTTCAAGCGCGCCCTGCAGTGCGACTTCGACTGCTACATCCGCGAACAGCTGATTCCCATGTGGCGGGCGCGGCATGACGGCGGCAGCCTGACCCAGCTGATCGACCAGGTCAGCCTCTACGCCCTGGAGCAATACCTGAAAGGCAGCGACAAGATCGCCGTGATGCACAACGCCGACGACCTGATCCTCGGCCGTGGCGACCTGGGCTTCCTGCGCCGCACCTTCGGCGAGCGGCTGACCCTCTATCCGCTGGGCGGGCACTGCGGCAACCTCAACTACCGCGTCAACAGCGACGCCATGCTGGAGTTCTTCCGTGGCTAAGTCTCGCTCCCTCGCCCTGCTGCCCGCTCTGCTGCTGACCGCCGCACTGGCCCAGGCGCAACACGACCCCCTGGACGATGGCTTTAAGCAACCGCTGCAGCACCTGGAATTCAACCCCAACCTGGATCAGCGCGAGTTCGAACGCTCGACCCTCAATGCCCTGAATGTCTACGACCCGCTGGAGTCGTGGAACCGCCGGGTCTACCACTTCAACTACCGCTTCGACGAATGGCTGTTCCTGCCGCTGGTCAATGGCTACCGCTACGTCACCCCGGACCTGGTGGAAACCGGCATCAGCAACTTCTTCAGCAACCTGGGCGAGGTGCCCGCCCTGGCCAACAGCCTGCTGCAGCTCAAGGGCCAACGAGCCATGCGCACCACCGCCCGCCTGCTGTTCAACACCACCCTGGGCGTGGCCGGACTCTGGGACCCGGCCAGCCGCATGGGCCTGCCCAAGCAGTCCGAAGACTTCGGCCAGACCCTGGGTTTCTACGGCCTGCCGGCCGGCCCCTACCTGATGCTGCCGCTGCTCGGCCCCTCCAACCTGCGCGATACCGGCGGGCTGGTGGTGGACTTCAACATCGACAGCAGCGTCGACCTGCTGAATGTCGCCACGGTCAGCGGCAACCACCCGGAAGTCACCCTGCTGAAGGTGACCGACGAGCGCTCGACCACCCACTTCCGCTACGGCCAGCTCAACTCGCCGTTCGAGTACGAGAAGCTGCGCTACTTCTACACCGAGGCGCGTAAGCTGCAGATCGCCGAATAGCCCACCGCCTTGACCGCGGGGCCGCCCCGTGGTCGTACCCTGGCGCGGTCTTGTCTTTCCAGGAGTCCGTCCATGCGCGTCGCCCAATTGGCCAAAGCCGCCGCCGTCAGCGCGGAAACCGTGCGCCACTACACCGACCTGGGCCTGCTGCGCCCCAGTCGCGAGCCGCACAACGGTTACCAGAACTATTCCGCGGACGACCTGCAACGCCTGCGCTTCATCGCCCGCGCCCGGCGCCTGGGCTTCAGCCTCAAGGACATCCAGGTGATTCTCGCCCGCGCCGACGACGGCGGCGAGCACTGCGGCGAGGTACGCGACCTGCTCGGCGAGCGCCTGCAGGCCTTGCAGGCGCACATCGACGAGTGCCAGCGCCTGGCCCTGGTGATGCGCAACGCCCTCGACGAGTGGGCCGACAAGCCCCATTGCGCGCCCGACGGCCGGGCCATCTGCCGGCTGATCGAAGACTTCGAGCCGCCCCTCGACAGCCGCCCACCGACGCCCTGCCCGGCCCACTGACCAATCCAATAGACTGATATTTATCCCGAGAAAATCGCAACCATTGATTCAATAATCAGGCATAGCATGGGCCCATTCCAAACTGAGGAGGTGCCATATGAGCCAGTTGCGTAAGGTCATTAGCATTCAATCCGGCCAGCCGGCGTCGGACGGCGCCGGGGTCCGCCTGAACCGGATCATAGGCGGGGCGGGAATCGAGCGTTTCGACCCCTTCCTGATGCTCGACGAGTTTGCCTCGGACAACCCCGACGACTACATCGCCGGCTTTCCGCCGCACCCCCACCGCGGCTTCGAGACCATCACCTACATGCTCGCGGGCCGCATGCGCCACGAGGACCACCTGGGCAATGTCGGCCTGCTGGAAAGCGGCGGCGTGCAGTGGATGACTGCTGCCCGCGGCATCATCCACAGCGAGATGCCGGAGCAGGAGCAAGGGCTGCTGCGCGGCTTCCAGCTGTGGCTCAACCTGCCGAGCCAGGACAAGCTCGGCGCGCCGGGCTACCGCGACATTCCAGCCCAGGAGCTGCCGCGCGTGACCACCGCCGCTGGCGTCGAGGCGGTGGTGATCGCCGGCCACTTCGACGACGGTCAGCTGCAGCAGGCCGGCGCCGTGAAACGCCCGCACACCGAGCCGCAGCTGTTCGACCTGCGCCTGCCGGCAGGCAGCCAGGTGACCCCGCGCCTGCCCGCCGGCCACCGCGTCCTGCTCTATGTCTACGAAGGCGAACTGCAACTGCCGGGGGCCACGGACAAGACGGTGGCGGCCGGACGCCTGGTGCGCCTGTCCGACGAGGGTGAGTTGCCGCTGGCCAGCCACAAGGGCGCCGGCGTGCTGCTGATCGCCGGCAAGCCGCTGAACGAGCCGATCGTGCAGTACGGCCCTTTCGTGATGAACAGCCGGGAGGAGATCGAGCAGGCCCTGCGCGACTACCGCGACGGCGTGCTGGCCTGAGCGCCGTCAGCGGGATGACGCGCTGACGGGGCCGCGGCTACTGCGCGTAGCGGCGAAACAGCCCCGGTGGCACGCCGCCGCCATTGGTCGGCTGCCAGGGACCCTGCGGGCTGGTCGACCAGCTCCAGCCCTGGCTCCAGCGGTAATAGGTGCGCTCGCGGTAGTACAGGTGCGCCGCGCCCTCCACCACATAGACCCCGAGGCGGGCATCCCAGTGACTGCGCGCGCCGGGTGGCGGCGCATAGCGCGGATGGGCCTTGGCCGTCGGCGCCGGGATGCTCGGCGCCGGACCGTGCACCGAGCAACCGGCCAGGATCGATAGGCCGAGCAGTGCGGCCAGCGGCAGCACGCGTTTCATTGCGCCTGACCGTCCACGCTGTCGATGGTCAGCCGCTGCGGCTCGACGCTGCTGCTGGCCAGCGGCTGGCTGCGACCGACCCACTCGCCGGCGGTGGCGTCACCCTTGCGCGATATCCGCGCCACCAACTGCACCTGATCGAAGCCGGAAAGCTTGAGCTGCGGCATCATCGCGTCGCTGTCCGACAGCCTGACCTCGGCCGGCAGGTCGGCCACGGTCAGGCGCTTGACCGCCAGCGGCATCGGCGGCCCGGACACCGCACGGGCGAAGACGAACACGCTGTCGCCCGGCTGCACCTGCTCGCGCAGCGCCGCCGCCAGCTCGACCTTGACCGTCAGTTGCGCCGGCGCAGCCGCGTCTGCCGGTGCGTCGCCGCCGGCCTCGGCCGCCGGCGCCAGGCGCTCACGGGCGCGGGCGATGCCGCCGACTATTGCCTGGCGCGAGGGGTCCTGTTCCGGCAACGCGGCGACCAGGCGCTGCCAGTGCTCGATGGCTTCGGCGAAGCGCCCGTCCTCGAAGGCGGCGATGCCGAGCAGGCCAAGGCTGGTGACCTCCGCCGGATCGGCCTGCAGCGCTTCGTCGGTGAGGCCCTGCAGCTGAGCGGTCCACTGCTTGTCGCCGGCGAAGTACAACGCCTGGGCCCACTGGCCAAGCAGCGCCGGTTCGCGCCCAGCGACGCCTATGGCCCGCTCGAAGGCCTTGGCGGCGTCCGCCGCGCGCTCCTGGGCCATATAGGTGCGGCCGAGGAAATACCAGGCCTCGGCGGACTCTGGGTCCTCCTCCACCGCGGCCTCCAGGCGCGCGGTCATTTCCTCGATGCTGCGTGGCTGCTCGGCGATCGCCTGCGCCCGCTCGACCTGGTCGATAGCGCCCCAGTGCAGGTACAGGCCATAGCCGAGCAGCGGCATCAGCAAGGCGGCGATCAGCGGCACCTTGCCGCCGAGCACGCCGGTGCCGGGCCTGCTGCCCGCGCCCTCGGTGTCGGCCAACAGCTCGCGGGCCGCCTCGTCGCGGCCGGCCTGCAATTGGGCAGCGGTGAGGATGCCGGCCTGATGCTCGTCCTCGAGCTCGCGCAGGCGCTCCTGGTACAGGGTGACGTTCAGGGCGGTGCGGTCTTCCTCGGCCTGGAGCTTACGCCCACGCAGCACCGGAAGCAGCAGAAACGCCAGGGCAGCCAGCAGCAGCAGGCCGGCGGACAGCCAGAATTCGATCATGGGTCTTTCTTATCCGAGGAGGCTTGATTCAACAGGGTGGCCAGGCGCCGGCGCTCGGCGTCGGAGAGGCCCTGCGCCGGCATGGACTTGTTGCCACGACGGCGCAGCACGATCACCCCGAGCAGCACGAAGCCGCCGAGCAGCAGAGCGGCCGGGCCATACCAGAGCAACAGGGTGCGCGAGGTGACGGGCGGCTTGTACAGCACGAAATCGCCGTAGCGGGCCACCAGGAAGTCGATGATCTGCTCGTCGCTCTGGCCGGCCTCGAGCATGCGGTAGATCTCCGCGCGCAGGTCCATGGCGATCGGCGCGTCGGAGTCGGCGATGTTCTGGTTCTGGCACTTGGGGCAACGCAGTTCCTCGACCAGGGTGCGGTAGCGCTGGCGCTGCGCCTCATCGGCGAACTCATAGGTATCGATCGCCGCCTGGGCGCCGCCCAGCAGCGCCAGGCCGAGCACGGCAGCCGCGAACAGGCGCCTCATGGCCGGGCCTCGTCGACCAGCTGCTGGTACAGCGGCGCCAGCTGCTCGCGCCAGACGCGCTCGTCGATCACGCCGACGAACTTGTGGCGAATGATCCCATCCTTGTCGATCAGGAAGGTCTCCGGCGCGCCGTACACGCCCAGGTCCAGACCCAGGGAGCCACGGGCATCGTCGATGTTCAGCTGGTAGGGATCGTGGAACTCCTTGAGCCATTTCAGCGCGTCGGCGTTGTCGTCCTTGTAGTTGACCCCATGGATGGTCACGCCGAGTTCGGCCAGCTTGTTCAGCACCGGATGCTCGACGCGGCAGGCCACACACCAGGTCGCCCAGACGTTGACCAGGGCCGGCTTGCCCTTGAGGTCATCCGCGGTCAGGGCCGCGCCGCCCTGCACCGCCGGCAGGGAGAAGGCCGGGAACGGCTTGCCGATCAGCGCCGAGGGCAGCTCGGACGGGTCGAGGAACAGGCCGCGGTAGAGGAAGACCGCGACACCGAGGAAGATCGCCAGCGGCAGCAACAGGATCAGTCGTTTCATGTTTGCGCTCCTGCCGTGCCCAGGGCTTCGCGCACCCGGGTACGGACCTTCATCCGATAACGCTTGTCGCTGGCCGCGAGGAAACCGCCCAGGCCCATCAGCAGGGCGCCCAGCCAGATCCAGCGGACGAACGGTTTGATGTGCACGCGCACCGCCCAGGCGCCGTTTTCCAGCGGCTCGCCGAGGGCGACGAACAGGTCGCGGGTGAAGCCGGCGTCGATGCCGGCCTCGGTCATCACCGACTGCTGCACGGTGTACAGGCGCTTTTCCGGGTGCAACACGGCGATCTGCTCGCCGCCTTCCAGCACCCGCACGGTGCCTCGGTCGGCGCTGAAGTTGGGCCCCTCGCGGTGCGCCGCGCCTTCGAAGACGAACTGATAGCCACCCATCTCCACCCCATCGCCGGGCGCCATGCGCAGGTCGCGCTCGAAGCTGCCCAGGCTGGTGAGAATCACCCCCAGGGCGCAGACCGCCAGGCCCAGGTGCGCCAGCTGCATGCCCCAGTAGCTGCGGGTCAGGCTCGGCAGGCCGCGGAAGAAGCCCTTGTGCCGGGTCTTGTCATGGATATCGCGCAGGCCGGCCAGCACCACCCAGGCGGCCAGCAGGCAGACGCCCAGCACCGCCCAGTTGAAGTCGCCGACCAGCAGGCCGGCCAGCACGGCCAGGGCCACGCTGCCCAGCAGCACCGGGGTGAGCATGCCCAGCAGCCAGCGCAGCGGCGTGTCCTTCCAGCGCACGAGGACACCGAGGGCGATCATGCCCATCAGCAGCCCCATCAGCGGCACGAACAGGGCGTTGAAGTACGGCGGGCCGACCGACAGTTTGGCGCCGGTCATGGCATCGAGCACCAGCGGATAGAGGGTGCCGAGCAGGATCATCGAGGCCGCCACCACCAGGATCAGGTTGTTCACCAACAGCAGGGTCTCGCGCGACCACAGGGCGAAGCCGACCTGGCTCTTGACCACCGGCGCGCGAATGGCGAACAGGGTCAGGGAGCCGCCGACCACCAGCAGCAGGAACGCCAGGATGAACACCCCGCGCTCCGGATCGCTGGCAAAGGCATGCACCGAGGTCAGTACCCCGGAGCGCACGAGGAAGGTACCGAGCAGGCTCAGGGAGAACGCCGCGATGGCCAGCAGCACGGTCCAGCTCTTGAACACCCCGCGCTTCTCAGTCACCGCCAGGGAATGGATCAGCGCGGTGCCGACCAGCCAGGGCATAAAGGAGGCGTTCTCCACCGGGTCCCAGAACCACCAGCCGCCCCAGCCCAGCTCGTAGTAGGCCCACCAGGAGCCCAGGGCGATGCCGATGCCGAGGAAGGCCCAGGCGACGATGGTCCAGGGCCGCGACCAGCGCGCCCAGGCCGCGTCCAGCTTGCCGCCGAGCAGCGCGGCGATGGCGAAGGCGAAGGCCACCGAGAAGCCGACATAGCCCATGTAGAGCATCGGCGGGTGGATGATCAAGCCGAAGTCCTGCAGCAGCGGGTTGAGGTCGCGGCCGTCCACCGGGCTGTTGGGCAGCAGGCGCTCGAACGGGTTGGAGGTGACGATCAGAAACAGCAGGAAGCCGACGCTGATCATGCCCATGACGCCGAGCACCCGGGCGAGCATCTCCTCCGGCAGCTGGCGGGAGAAGATCGACACGGCGAAGGTCCAGCCGGCCAGGATCAGCGCCCACAGCAGCAGCGAGCCCTCGTGGGCGCCCCACACCGCGCTGAACTTGAAGTACCAGGGCAAGGCGCTGTTGGAGTTGCTGGCCACGTAGGCGACGGAGAAGTCGTCAACCATGAAGGCGTAGGTCAGGCAGACAAAGGCGAAGGCCACGAAGCTGAACTGGCCCCAGGCTGCCGGCTGCGCCAGGCTCATCCACTGGCGATCGCCACGCCAGGCGCCGACCATCGGCAGGCTGGCCTGCACCAGGCTCATGCACAGGGCAAGGATCATCGCCAGGTGGCCGAGTTCGGGAATCATTGTGCGCCCCCCTGCGTGGCCGCGTCGTGCTGCTGCTTCATGCCGCTCTGCTCGAGGGCCTGCATGACCTCCGGCGGCATGTAGTTCTCGTCGTGCTTGGCCAGCACTTCGTCGGCGACCAGCACGCCGTCGGCACCCAGCTTGCCCATGGCGACGATGCCCTGGCCCTCGCGGAACAGGTCCGGGAGGATACCGCTGTAGCGGATGGTCACGCGCTTGGCGCCGTCGGTGACCACGAAGGCGGTGTCCAGGGAGTCGCCGGAGCGCTGCACCGAGCCCGCCTCCACCAGGCCGCCGGCGCGGATGCGGGTATCCAGGGGCGCCTCGCCATTGGCGATCTGGGTCGGCGAATAGAACAGGTTGATGTTCTGCTGCAGGGCACTGAGGGCCAGGGCCACGGCCACACCGAAGCCGGCGAGAATCGCCAGGACGATAAACAGACGCTTCTTGCGCACGGGGTTCACTTCGACTCCTCCCGGCGCAAACGACGCGCCTCGTCTTGCAGGTAACGGCGGCGCGCCAGGACCGGCAACGCGACATTCAGGCCCAGCACCGCCAGGCTCAGGCCATAGCAGGTCCAGACATAGGCGCCATGGTTGCCCATGGCGAGAAACTCGGCGAAGGAAGCAAAACTCATCGGGCCTTCTCCACCTGCAGCTTGATCTCGCTGCGCGCCCAGCTGCTGCGGGCCTCGCGCTTAAGCACCTCGAGGCGCATGCGCAACAGCAGCACGGCGCCGAAGAAGGAGTAGAAGCCCAGCACCATGATCAGCAGCGGCAGCCACATCTCCAGGGGCATGGCCGGCTTCTCCACCACGCTGAAGGTGGCCGGCTGGTGCAGGGTATTCCACCACTCCACCGAGTACTTGATGATCGGGATGTTGATCACCCCGACTATCGCCAGCACCGCGCAGGCCTTGGCGGCACTGTCGCGATTGCTGATGGCCTGGGCCAGGGCGATCACCCCGAAGTAGAGGAACAGCAGGATCAGCATCGAGGTCAGACGCGCGTCCCACACCCAGTAGGTGCCCCAGGTCGGCTTGCCCCAGATGGCGCCGGTCACCAGGGCCACCGCGGTCATCCAGGCGCCGATGGGCGCGGCCTGTTGCAGGGCGATGTCGGCCAGCTTCATCTTCCACACCAGGCCGACCACCCCGGCCACCGCCAGCATCACATAGATCGACTGGGCGAGGAACGCCGCCGGCACGTGGATATAGATGATGCGGAAGCTGTTGCCCTGCTGGTAGTCCGGCGGCGCGAAGGCCAGTCCCCATACCAAACCGACCGCCAGCAGCAGCGCGGCGGCCCCGGCCAGCCAGGGCAGCCAGCGGCCGCTGATCTGGTAAAACCACTTGGGCGAGCCCAGCTTGTGAAACCACGTCCAGTTCATCGCAACACTCGTCAGTTCATTCGGCCGACTGCAGCCGCCATCCGGGCGTGCGGCAATCGCTGGCCCATCGGGCCTATTGTCTACTCGGCCACGCTGATTGTCAGACCCGCGGCGATGGCAAAAGGTGTCAGGGTCACCGCCAGGGCGGTGAGGCTGGCCAGCCACAACAGGTGGCCGACCGCGGGCAATCCCTGCAGGCTGGCCTGCAACGCGCCGCTGCCGAGGATCAGCACGGGGATGTACAGCGGCAGAATCAGCAGCGCCAGCAACAGGCCGCCGCGCTTGAGGCCCACCGTCAGCGCCGCGCCTACCGCGCCGAGCAGGCTCAATACCGGCGTGCCGAGCAGCAGCGACAGCAGCAGTACCGGCAGGCAACGCCCCGGCAGGCCAAGCATCAGGGCCAGCAGCGGCGCCAACAGGACCAGCGCCAGGCCGGAAAACAGCCAGTGTGCCAGCACCTTGGCCAACACCAGAAGAGGCAGAGGGTGCGGCGAAAGGACCCACTGCTCCAGGGAACCGTCCTCGAAATCGCTGCGAAACAGGCCGTCCAGCGACAGCAACACGGCCAGCAGGGCCGCCACCCACACCAGGCCCGGCGACAGGGTACGCAGCAACTGGGTTTCCGGGCCGACCGCCAGCGGAAACAGGGCGATGACGATGGCGAAGAACACCAGTGGGTTGGCCAGTTCGGCGGGGCGGCGGAACAACAGGCGCGCCTCGCGGGCCAGCAGCAGGCTGAAGACGTTGCTCATGCGGCGCGCTGCCCCAGGTCCAGTTCGCGGTAGCCCTCGGGCTTGACCGTCAGGCTGTGGTGGGTGGTCAGCACCACCAGGCCACCACGCCGGCAATGCTCGGCCAGGTGCCCCTCCAGCTGGGCCACCGCGGCCTTGTCCAGGGCGGTGAACGGTTCGTCGAGGATCCACAGCGGCGGACCGTCGAGATACAGCCGCGCCAGGCCGACGCGGCGCTGCTGGCCAGCCGACAGGGTATGGCAGGGCACGTCCTCGAAACCGCGCAGGCCGACTGCATCCAGGGCCTGCCAGATGGCCTCGCGGCTGGCCGGGCGATGCAGCGCGCAAAGCCAGGCGAGGTTTTCTTCGGCACTGAGCAGGCCCTTGATCCCCGCGGCGTGGCCAATCCACAGCAGGTTGCGCTCCAGTTCGGCGCGCTGCCTGGACAGCGACCGGCCATTGAGGCGGATTTCCCCTGCCGTCGGCTGCATCAGACCGGCCAGCAAACGCAGTAGACTGGTCTTGCCACTGCCGTTGGGGCCGGCCACCTGAAGCATTTCGCCGGCCTCCAGGCGCAGGTCCAGACGGTCGAAGAGCATGCGCCAGTCCCGCTCGCAGGCGAGCGCCACGGCTTCGAGAAGTGGGCTGGTCAAGGCATGGACACCTAAAAGCGGTTCAAGTCGACAATGCGCCGGCCGTTATACTGATGCGTGGCCGACCCGGACGGGGCGGCATTATACATACCCCGCCCCGCCCCCCGCAGTCGGCATATTTGACAGGTTGTAACCCGCCCATGAGCGAAATCGGCAGCGCCCGCCCCGTTCCAGCCACAGCGCCCAGCGCGCGGCCCAGTGCCGTGGCCAACGATCTGGCGCTCAAGTTGCTGCAGCCGCTACAGGGGCTGCTGGCCAGCGGCGAGACGGCCAAGGCCGAGGTGATCGCGCTCAAGGAGGCCGCGCAGAGTTTTCAGGTGCTGCTCAAGCTGACCCTGGAAAACGGCCGGCAGGCCACCCTGCAGGCCGACAGCCCGCGGCCGTTGGCCCAGGGCACCGCTCTGGCGGTCACCGCCCTGTCGGAAACCCGCCTGGCGGTCGCCTTGCAGGCCGGCGGCGATAGCGCCCTGACCCGCCTGGACCTGAAACAGCTGCCACTCGGCACCCTGCTGCAAGGCAAGGTGGTGGCCCGCGAGCAGATCGCCCAGGCGCAATCACAACAGGCGCTGTACAAGGTCCTGGTCACGCTGCTGAACACCCCCCTGGCCGGCAGCAAGCTGGCCCTGGAGACCCCGCTGGCACTGCCCCTGGGTAGCCTGCTCAGCGCCCAGGTGCAAGGCAGCCAGACCCTCAGCTTCCTGCCCCTGAGCACGCGCCTGGACCAGCTCGAGCTGAACCAGCAACTAGCGAACCAGCAGACTCGCCAGGGCTCGCTGGAGGGTCTGTTCAAGGCCCTGCAAGGCTTGCAGGGCCAGGCCGGCGTGCCCGACGGCCTGCGCACCAGCATCGACAGGCTGCTCGGAGCCCTGCCCGACGCCAGCCAGCTGAGCAGCGCCAAAGGCCTGGGCCTGGCCCTGGAAAACAGCGGCGCGTTCCTCGAGAGCAAGCTGCTCGGCGGCCAGGGTGGCGCCCTGGCCGGCGACCTCAAGGCCAACCTGCTGCGCCTGGTCAGCCAGTTGCTGCCCGGGTTGCCGGCAAGCACGCCGTTTACCGCGGCCAATGCCGGCGTCGCCCTGGCCCAGGCGCTGCCGGCCTTCGCCCGGGATATCCTCGGCAACCTCGGGCAGGCCGGGGCGCGCCAACAGGCGCTGCGCTTTCCGCTGCCATCGCGCTTGTTGCAGTCGCTGGAGGGCGAGGCCGACCTCGAAGCGCTGCTGAAGCTCGCCGCGGCAGCCGTCTCGCGCCTGCAGACCCATCAGCTGTCCAGCCTGGCGCAGAGCCAGATCGGTCCCGACGGCAACCTGCTGACCACCTGGCAACTGGAACTGCCGATGCGCAACCAGCAGGAACTGCTGCCATTGCAGCTGAAGATTCAGCGTGACGAGCCACAGAAAGACCCCGCAGGCGAACAGAAGGAGGTGCTCTGGCGCATCGAACTGGCCTTCGACCTGGAGCCGCTGGGCCCCCTGCAGGTGCAGGCGCAACTGGCCCACGGCAGCCTGTCCAGCCGGCTGTGGGCCGAACGCGGCGGTACCGTCGAGCTGATCGATGGGCAGTTGCAGACCCTGCGCGAACGGCTCACCGCCGCCGGTCTCGTCGTCGGCGAGCTGAGCTGCAGCCTGGGCACGCCGCCCCAGGGCCCGCGTACCACACTGGAACAACGCTGGGTGGACGAAACCGCATGACACGACAAGCCCCACGCCAGGCCATCGCCCTGACCTACGATGGGCAGCACGCCCCCAGCGTCAGCGCCAAGGGTGACGACGAACTGGCCGAAGCGATCCTAGCCATTGCCCGCGAGTACGAAGTGCCAATCTATGAGAACGCCGACCTGGTGCGCCTGCTGGCGCGCCTGGAACTGGGCGAGGCGATTCCCGAGCAGCTCTATCGCTGCATCGCCGAGATCATCGCCTTTGCCTGGTACCTGAAGGGCAAGTGTCCGCCGGGCTTTGGCCAGGAACGCGACGCCACGCCGGCACCGCCGCTGCTCAGCGGCCCTCCCCGCGGATGACCAGCGTTTCGCGATCCTCCCCCTTGCCCAGAGGGAAATCGAACAGCTGCCAGGCGAAGTAACCGCCGCGGAAATAGAACACCCGCTCGTAACCCCAGGTCACGGCGAGGTGCGAGGCCAGCGCGCTGCGCAGGCAGACGTCACTGTCGCAATAGATGACCAGCGGCATGTGCCGGGGCCAGTGGGCCATCGCTAGGGCGGCGAAGCGATTGGCCAGATCCAGGTGCACGGCGCCGCGCACATGACCCCAGCCCCACTCCCGGGATGGCCGCACATCGATGAACAAGGCGCCGCGGTCGTACAGATACTTGGCCTGCAGCACATTGATGGTGACCGCGCCGTCCACCACCAGAGGCGCCTCTCGAGCCTGAACCGGCAGCCAGACTACCGCGCACAGCAGGACAACCAGCAAGCCGCGCATCGCCAACACCTCCGCCGAACATGCATAGGCTTTAGCTTAGGTAGCCAGGGGGTTATGGCTAGGAACGATTGACCGGGCGGGAAAGCCAGCTAAGAACCTGCGGCGCTAACCGGGAGCGATTGCCACGCACTTTGGCAGGAGAAAATCAGGGTTTGGGCACCTTGGCCCGGTGCAGCTTGCTGACCAGCTCCGCTTCGGCCTTGGTCAGGCCACAGGACTGGGTCAGGTCGTCGACGCTGGCGCCCAGGCCCACCAGGCGGGCCGCCTGGGTAAAGGACAAGCTGCTGGGGTCGCGCTGCTCGATCTGGTTCAGCTTGTCCGGCAGCGGCGCCACGATGCGCCGCAGTTCGTGCAACTCTTCGCCCATGCGCACGCTGCCGGCTAGGTAGGCATCCAGGCGCTTGCCGAGCTCCTTGATCCGCTGATCACGCGCCGCGTCCCGCTCGACCTGCAACTGGGCCGCATGGCGCTGCTGGGCGGCCAGCCAGACGCAGGCGCCGACCAACCCCAGGCAGACCAGCGCGAGCACCAGCAGCGCGATCTCGAGCATGACTCAGAAGCTCTCCAGCTCGGACCACTCTTCCTCGCTCATCATCTTGTCCAGCTCGACCAGGATCAACAGCTCGCCGTTCTTGTTGCACACGCCCTGGATGAACTTGGCCGACTCGTCGTTGCCGACGTTCGGCGCGGTTTCCACCTCGGACTGCCGCAGGTAGACCACCTCGGCGACGCTGTCGACCAGGATGCCTACCACCTGCTTGTCCGCCTCGATGATCACGATACGGGTATTGTCGGTGACCGGCGCCGAGTCCAAGCCGAAACGCTGGCGGGTGTCGATGACCGTCACCACATTACCGCGCAGGTTGATGATGCCCAGCACATAGCTCGGCGCCCCCGGCACCGGGGCAATCTCGGTATAGCGCAGCACTTCCTGGACCTGCATCACGTTGATGCCGTAGGTCTCGTTGTCCAAGCGGAAAGTCACCCACTGCAGAATGGGATCCTCGGCACCCTGTGCGGAATTTTTCTTCATGTCCCTAGCCTCGTCATAAGCCACGTGGTGCGGCGTGCGCGGTGCAACCGCTGGTTTTCGTCTGCCGGACTCGCGCCTGGGCGCGCGCCCGACCTTGTGCAATCAGTGCAACTGGCCATTGACCAGACGCTTGGCTGCGCCGCTGGCGATCAGCTCCGCGAGCGCAGCCACATCCAGCAAGGCGCACATGTGCTCGATCACCGTGCCGGCCAGCCAGGGCCTCTGGGTCCGCTGGCCGCGCCACTTGATCTCGCTCGGGTCTAGGCGAATCGAGCGACTGACCTGATGCACGGCCAGGCCCCACTCGTAGCCTTCCACGGAGATCACGTACTGCAGGCCGTCGCGGAAATCGTCGCGGTAGCGCTCCGGCATGACCCAGCGCGCGGTATCCAGGACCTTCAGGTTGCCGGCCTGGCACGGCAGTATGCCGAGAAACCAGTCCGGTTGGCCGAACAACGGCGTCAGGTCATGCCCCGCCAGGGGATAGATCGAGCCCAGGCACACCAGCGGTACCGCCAGGGTCAGCCCGGCGACATCAAACAGCAGGCACTCGAACGGCTCCTGCGCCCACTCCGGACGCCCATCGAGCTGCAACAATGGCCCCTGCGGCGCCGGCCGATTGACCTCGGCGAGCGGCGGGATCAGCTGTGCGGGAGGCTCGATCGTTGCTTCGACCTCCGCCACCACGGGCACGGCTGCAGGCACTGCTGCCGGCACCGGCTCGACCAGGGCGAGCGGCGCAGGCGTAGGCAGCAGGCGCGCATCGCGCACCTGCTCCTCCAGTACGGCCGCCTGGAACTCGTCGAGGACGCTGCTCTCGGCCAGTTGGACCGCCGCCTCCTGCAGCAAGCCATCCAGATAGGACTGCAGGGCCAGTTGGGGACGCGTAGCGGTGGCAAGGGGACGACTCATAGAGGGAATCCGCAACAATGACCTGTACAGCCTATCGGCAGCAGATGCGGCCGACTTGAGCGATTCTGCGCGGCATCACTGATCATCTCAAGCCACCTGCGCCGCGGACTGCTGGCCCAGCAGGTGCTTGAGCAACGCGCGGTAGGCGATGGTGCCGCGGCTGTTGTGATCGAACTGCGAAGGCGTGAGGCCGGCGCGGCTGGCGTCGCGCAACCGGGTGTCGACCGGGATGTAGGCCGGCCAGAGGTTTTCCGGGTAGCTGTTGCGCAGCACGCGCAGGGTACTCAGCGAGGCCTGGGTGCGGCGATCGAACAGGGTCGGCACTATGGTGTAGGGCAGCGCCTGCTTGCGCGAGCGGTTGATCATCGTCAGGGTGCTGACCATGCGCTCCAGGCCTTTCACCGCGAGAAACTCGGTCTGCACCGGAATCGCCAGTTGCTGGCTAGCCGCCAGGGCATTGACCATCAGCACGCCCAACAGCGGCGGGCTGTCGATCACCGCATGATCGAAGTCCTGCCACAGCTGCGCCAGGCTCTTGGCGATCACCAGCCCCAGGCCGTTCTGCCCCGGCGACTGGCGCTCGAGCGTGGCCAGGGCGGTGCTCGAAGGCAACAGCGACATGCGCTCGTGGCTGGTCGGCAGCAGCAGCTGCTGCGGCAGGCCCGCGGGCACGCTGCCCTGATGCAGGAACAGGTCGAAGGTACTGTGCTCAAGGGCATCCGGATCATGGCCGAAATAACTGGTCATCGACCCATGGGGATCGAGATCGACCACGACCACGCGCTTGCCGGCATCGGCCAGCAGTCCGGCCAGGGCGATGGACGTGGTGGTCTTGCCGACACCACCCTTTTGATTGGCTACTGCCCAGACTCTCATCTTCTTCATCCTCCCGGCACAGCTAGGGACCGACCGAGAACGGGCGCCGCCCTCATTGGGCAGACGACGGGGAATTGACGACACCGACCTGCGATGCCTGCGCTGTGGGCGCTGCTGCAGGTTGCATGCCAGCACGCTGCAAGGCCGGGTCGGGGCGCGCGTTGGCGCTGCCGACGCCGGCGACGCTGCGGCGCACATCGAGATTGCGGGAAATCACCAGCACCACCCGGCGGTTGCGCGCCCGCCCTTCGGCGGTGGCATTGTCGGCCACCGGCTGGAACTCGCCGTAGCCCACCGACGCCAGGCGCTGCGGATTGACCCCGTCCATGGCGAGCATACGCACGATACTCGCCGCGCGCGCCGCCGACAGCTCCCAGTTGGTCGGAAACTGCCTGGTCTTGATCGGCAGGTTGTCGGTGAAGCCCTCGACATGCACCGGGTTCTCGTAGGGTGCCAGGATTTTGGCGATCTTCTCGATGATGCCGAACGCCACATTGTTCGGCAGGGCATCGCCACTGGGGAACAGCAGGCTGGAGCTGAGCTCGATCTCGATCCACAACTCGTTGCCGCGCACCTTCAGCTGCTCGGCATCGATCAGCTCGCCGAAAGCCTCCCGCACGCTGTCGGCAATGTCCTTGAGGGTGTCCGTCGGCGCCTGCTCACTGCCCTCGGCGGCGCTCGCTCGATCCGGCGCGATGCTGCGCGGACGCTGCTCGCCCACGGCAATCGGGTTGAGCGAGCGTTCGGGCTGATTGAACACCCCGACCAGGGAATCGGAGAGCACCTTGTACTTGCCCTCGTTGATCGAGGAGATCGAGTACATCACCACGAAGAAGGCGAACAGCAAGGTGATGAAGTCCGCATAGGAGACCAGCCAGCGCTCGTGGTTCTCGTGTTCTTCGTGGTGGCGTCGGCGCGGCATGGGGCGTCCCTGTCAATCCATGAAGCCTTGCAGCTTCAGCTCGATGGAGCGCGGGTTCTCGCCTTCGGCGATGGACAGGATGCCTTCGAGCAGCATCTCGCGGTAGCGCGACTGGCGCTGGGCAACCGCCTTGAGCTTGTTGCCGATGGGCAGCAGCAGCAGGTTGGCGAACCCCACCCCGTAGATGGTAGCAACGAACGCCACGGCGATGCCGCTGCCGAGCATGCTCGGGTCGGCCAGGTTGCCCATCACATGGATCAGGCCCATCACCGCGCCGATGATGCCGATGGTCGGCGCATAACCACCCATGCTCTCGTACACCTTGGCGGCCTGCATGTCGCGGCCTTCCTGGGTGTACAGGTCGACCTCGAGAATGCTGCGGATGGCTTCGGGCTCGGCGCCATCGACCAGCAGCTGCAGGCCCTTGCGCGCATAGGGATCCTTCTCCGCATCGGCCACCGCCTCCAGCCCGAGCAGGCCCTCCTTGCGCGCCGTCATGCTCCAGCCGACCACATGATTGATGCCGCCGGCCAGGTCGATGCGCGGCGGGAAGAAGATCCAGCGCAGAATCACCAGGGCGCGCTTGAACACGCTGACCGGGGCCTGCAGGAAGGCCGCACCCAGGGTACCGCCGATCACGATCAGCGCCGCCGGACCATTGAGCAATGCCGCCGCATGCCCACCCTCCAGGTAATTACCCCCTAGGATGGCGACGAACGCCAGAATGACCCCGATGAGGCTCAGCACATCCATGCGGACGCACTCACGGCACAGGTCATTACAGGCAGGCCTCGGTCAGATGCTTGGCGATCTCGTCGAGGCCATACACCGCGTCGGCCAGGTCGGCCTTGACCACCGCCATCGGCATGCCGTAGATCACGCAGCTGGCCTCGTCCTGAGCCCAAACCTGGCTGCCGCCCTGCTTGAGCAGGCGCGCGCCCTCGCGACCGTCGGCGCCCATGCCGGTGAGCACCACCGCCAGCACCTTGTCGTGATAGGACTTGGCCGCCGAGCCGAAGGTGATGTCCACGCAGGGCTTGTAGTTCAGGCGCTCGTCGCCGGGAAGGATGCGGATCGCCCCCCGGCCGTCGACCATCATCTGCTTGCCGCCCGGCGCCAGCAAGGCCACGCCGGGGCGCAGCAGGTCACCATCCTCGGCCTCCTTGACGCTGATCCGGCAGAGTTTGTCCAGGCGCTCGGCGAAGGCCTTGGTGAAGGCCGCCGGCATGTGCTGGATGAGCACGATAGGCGCGGGAAAGCTGGCCGGCAGCTGGGTCAGTACACGCTGCAGGGCCACCGGCCCGCCGGTCGAAGTGCCGATGGCGACCAGCTTGTAGGCCTTGCGCTTGGGCGCGGCGCTGGCAATCGACGCTCCGCCGGCAACCGCTGCCGGCGCGGCCGGGCGCACCAGGCCGCTGGCCGCCGCCGGCCTGGACGGTGCTGCAGGCGCCGGCGTGGCCGACGGCGCGGCTGCCGGCGCCATACCGACACTGCGTCTGTTGCTGCGAGCGATGCTGTGGACCTTCTCGCAGAGCAGCTGCTTGACCTTCTCCGGATTGCGCGAGATGTCCTCGAAGTTCTTCGGCAGAAAATCCACCGCCCCGGCATCCAGGGCGTCGAGGGTGACCCGGGCACCTTCGTGGGTCAGCGAGGAGAACATCAACACCGGGGTCGGACAGCGCTGCATGATGTTCCGCACCGCGGTGATGCCGTCCATCATGGGCATTTCATAGTCCATGGTGATCACGTCCGGCCGCAGGGCCAACGCCTGATCGATGGCTTCACGACCGTTGGTGGCGGTGCCGATCACCTTGATGTTGGCATCGCTCGAGAGAATCTCCGAGACGCGCCGGCGGAAGAAGCCGGAATCGTCCACCACCAGTACCTTGACAACCATACACACTCCTAGACGACGCGGCCCTTGGCCGCGCCGCGAATCAATCAGATGCGCCGCGCATAGCGCTTGAGCATGCTCGGCACGTCGAGAATCAGGGCTATCCGCCCATCGCCGGTAATGGTCGCGCCGGACATCCCCGGAGTGCCCTGGAGCATCTTGCCCAGCGGCTTGATCACCACCTCTTCCTGGCCGACCAGCTGATCGACGACGAAGCCGATGCGCTGGCTGCCGACGGTGAGGATCACCACATGGCCCTCGCCCTGTTCCTCATGGGCGGCGTTTCGCACCAGCCAACGCTTGAGGTAGAACAACGGCAGCGCCTTGTCGCGCACGATCACCACCTCCTGGCCGTCGACCACGTTGGTGCGCGACAGGTCTAGGTGGAAGATCTCGTTGACATTGACCAGCGGGAAGGCGAACGCCTGGTTGCCCAGCATCACCATCAGGGTCGGCATGATCGCCAGGGTCAGCGGCACCTTGATGACGATCTTCGAGCCCTGGCCCTTGACCGAGAACACGTTGACCGTGCCATTGAGCTGGGAAATCTTGGTCTTGACCACGTCCATGCCGACGCCACGGCCCGACACATCGGAAATCTCGGTCTTGGTCGAGAAGCCTGGGGCGAAGATCAGGTTGTAGCACTCGAACTCATTGAGCCGGTCGGCCGCGTCCTTGTCCAGCAGGCCCTTCTCCACCGCCTTGGCCCGCAGCACATCGGCATCCATGCCCTTGCCGTCGTCGGAGATCGACAACAGGATATGATCGCCCTCCTGCTCGGCCGAGAGCACCACCTTGCCGCCACGGGACTTGCCGCCAGCTTCCCGCTCTTCCGGGGTCTCGATGCCATGGTCGACGGCATTGCGCACCAGGTGCACCAGCGGATCGGCCAGGGCCTCGACCAGGTTCTTGTCCAGGTCCGTCTCTTCGCCGACCAGCTCCAGGTTGATCTCTTTCTTCAGGCTGCGGGCCAAGTCGCGCACCAGGCGGGGGAAGCGCCCGAAAACCTTCTTGATCGGCTGCATGCGGGTCTTCATCACCGCCGTCTGCAGGTCCGCGGTCACCACGTCGAGGTTCGACACCGCCTTGGACATCGACTCGTCGCCGCTGTTGAGGCCCAGGCGCACCAGGCGGTTACGCACCAGCACCAGCTCACCGACCATGTTCATGATCTCGTCCAGGCGTGCGGTATCGACCCGCACCGTGGTCTCCGCCTCGCTGGCCGGCGCCACCTTTTCAGCTTGAGCCGGCACCACCGGCGCCGGGGCTGGCGCCTTCGCCGACTCGGCCTTGGCGGCAGGCTTGGCCGCGGCCTTGACGGGCTCCGCTGCCTTGACCGGTTCCACTGCCGTGGCTGGCTCCGCCGCCTTGGGCGGAGCAGCCGCTACGCCGGGCGCCTCGGCAGGTTTGCTCGGCTCGGAAAATCTGCCCTTGCCATGCAGCTGATCGAGCAGGGCTTCGAATTCGTCGTCGGTGATCTCATCACCGCCCGCAGCCGCGGAGCCTGTCTCGGCCATGGCGGCAACGGGTACAGACGCCGCTGCCGACGCTGGCGCCGCCGCGCCGGCGCTTGCCGAGGCGACGGGGGGAACGAACTGGCCTTTGCCATGCAGCTGATCGAGCAGGGCTTCGAACTCGTCGTCGGTAATCTCGTCGGATGCCGCGGCGGGCGCGGCAGCGACGGCTGCGACCGCCGCCGTGCGTTCGGCCGCGCCGGGGGCGGCGAACTGCCCCTTGCCGTGCAGCTGATCGAGCAGCGCCTCGAACTCGTCGTCGGTGATCTCGTCGGCGCCGGCGGCACTTGCAGAGGCTTCGGCCGGCGCATCGTGCAGGGAGTCGAGCAACTGCTCGAACTCGCTGTCGGTGATATCCGTCGAGGCAGCCACCGCCTGTACCGGGGTCGGCTCCGGCTCCGCACGCACTTCGGCAGGGGCCTCCGGGGCGGCAGCCGGCTGGCTCGCCTCGTCGGCACTGGCGGGTTCGGCCAGGCGCGCCAACGCGGCCAGCAACGCCTCGCTGGCCGGCGTCGGCTCGGTCCGCTCGCGCACCTGGGCGAACATGCCATTGACCGCGTCGAGCGCCTCCAGCACCACATCCATCAACTCGGCGTCGACCCGTCGCTCACCCTTGCGCAGGATGTCGAAGACGTTCTCCGCGATATGGCAGCACTCCACCAGCTCATTGAGCTGGAGGAAGCCGGCGCCACCCTTGACGGTATGAAAGCCGCGAAAAATCGCGTTGAGCAGGCTCATATCGTCCGGGCGGCTCTCTAGCTCGACCAACTGTTCAGACAGTTGCTCGAGAATTTCGCCGGCCTCTACCAGGAAATCCTGGAGGATCTCTTCATCGGCGCCGAAGCTCATAAACGTGCTCCTAAAAACCTAAGCTGGAAAGCAGATCGTCGACGTCGTCCTGACATGCGGCGACGTCTTCACGCTTTTCGGCATTAATCTGCGGACCTTCACCATGGGAAGGCTCTTTTTGTTTGGCCAGCTCGGCGCGCAGCGCCTGATGGTCATGCTGGATACCGGCGAACTGGTCGACCTGACTGGCCATCAGCACCAGCTTGAGCAGGTTGCTTTCCACCTCGGTGACCAACTGGGTGACCCGCTTGATCACCTGGCCGGTCAGATCCTGGAAGTCCTGGGCGAGCAGAATGTCGTTGAGGTGCCCCGACAGCTTGGCACTGTCGCGCTCGCTGCGAGCCAGGAACAGCTCGATGCGCTTGGCCAGCTCGCGAAAGCCCTCGGCGCCCATTTCCCGACGCATGAAGCGCCCCCACTCGGCACTCAGGCCCTGGGCCTCGCTGCCGAGGTCGTTGACCAGTGGTGCACTCTGCTCGACCAGGTCCATGGTCCGGTTGGCGGCCTTCTCGGTCATCGTCACCACGTAGTTCAAGCGTTCGGTGGCATCGGTGATCTGCGAGACTTCCTGCGCATGGGGCACGCGCGGGTCAAGCTGGAAATTGACGATGGCGTTGTGCAGCTCGCGCGTCAGTTTGCCGACTTCGTGGTACAGACCACGGTCGCGGGCTTTGTTGAGTTCATTGATCAGCTGCACCGCATCGCCGAAGTTGCCTTGATCCAGGCTATCGACCAACTGGCGAGCATTTAACTTCAGGGTCGACTCGAGGTCGTCCTGCTGGGAATCATCGTGTTCCATAGCGCCCTCGCGGCAGACATCAGCCGTTGACCCGCTCGAAGATCTTTTCGATCTTCTCTTTCAGCACCTGGGCTGTGAACGGTTTGACTACATAACCATTCACTCCGGCCTGAGCGGCCTCGATGATCTGGTCGCGCTTGGCTTCCGCGGTAACCATCAGCACGGGCAAGTGCTTGAGCCGCTCATCTGCCCGAACCGCGCGCAACAGGTCGATACCGGTCATGCCAGGCATGTTCCAGTCGGTCACCAGGAAATCGAAACTGCCGCTGTGCAGCATCGGCAGCGCGGTGGTGCCGTCGTCGGCCTCTGCGGTATTGGTGAACCCCAAGTCACGCAGGAGGTTCTTGATGATCCGTCGCATCGTTGAGAAATCATCAACGATGAGGATTTTCATGTTCTTGTCCAAGTCGACCTCCGTACAGTCCTAAACGTAACCAGCCGCTGGCTACGCCCTTAATCGTGAAACCGGCCTGGCAGAGCGTTGTGCAACCACTGCACCGGCAATTTCCATCAGCGCCCTGCCCAGGGCTATCGCGCGCGCCACTCACCCAGTCGCGCACGCAGGCGTGACGCGCACTGGCTGTGTATCTGGCTGACTCGCGACTCGCTGACCCCCAGCACCTCGCCAATCTCCTTGAGATTCAGCTCCTCATCGTAATACAGCGCCAGCACCAGCCTCTCGCGTTCCGGCAGGTTGGCGATGGCATCGGCCAGGGCCGCCTGGAAGCGCTCGTCTTCCAGATCACGCGAAGGTTCATGATGGGTGGCATTGGCGTCTTCGCTCAGTGCGCCATGCTCGCCGTCCTGCAACAGGTCGTCGAAGCTGAACAGGCGACTGCCCAAAGTGTCGCCAAGAATGCCGTAGTAATCTTCGAGACTCAATTGGAGTTCGGCCGCAACCTCGTGATCTTTAGCGTCACGTCCGGTTCTGGCCTCAATTACCCGAATTGCGTCGCTGACCATGCGACTGTTGCGGTGCACCGAGCGTGGCGCCCAATCGCCCTTGCGCACCTCGTCGAGCATGGAGCCGCGAATGCGAATGCCGGCGAACGTCTCGAAACTGGCGCCCTTGCTGCCGTCATATTTCTTCGCCGCCTCGAGCAGGCCGATCATGCCGGCCTGGATCAGGTCATCCACCTGCACGCTGGCCGGCAGACGCGCCAGCAAGTGGTAGGCGATACGCTTGACCAAGGGCGCATGGCGCTCGATCAACTGATGCTGGGAATCTTGCCCTTGCGCCTTGTTATACATACGAAGTCCGGAGGCTGCTGTCATACCGCTGAGTCCGCGACCGGCTGATGCACCAGTCGTTCGACGAAGAATTCCAGATGACCGCGTGGGTTGGCCGGCAGCGGCCAGGCATCGACCTTCTGCGCGATCGCCTTGAATGCCAACGCGCACTTGGAGCGCGGAAACGCCTCATAGACCGCCCGCTGCTTCTGCACGGCCTTGCGTACCGACTCGTCGTAGGGCACCGCGCCGACATACTGCAGCGCGACGTCGAGGAAACGGTCGGTGACCTTGGTCAGTTTGGCGAACAGGTTGCGACCTTCCTGCGGGCTGTGGGCCATGTTGGCCAGCACGCGGAAGCGGTTCATGCCGTAGTCGCGATTGAGCAGCTTGATCAGGGCATAGGCGTCGGTGATCGAGGTCGGCTCATCGCAGACCACCACCAGCACTTCCTGGGCCGCGCGCACGAAGCTGACGACCGAGTCGCCGATGCCCGCCGCGGTATCGACGATCAGCACGTCCAGGTTTTCGCTGATATCGCTGAAGGCCTGGATCAGCCCGGCGTGCTGCATGGGCGAGAGCTGCACCATGCTCTGGGTGCCGGAGGCGGCCGGAACGATGCGGATGCCGCCCGGCCCCTGCAGCACCACGTCGCGCAGGTCGCACTCGCCGCTGATCACATCGGCCAGGGTGCGCTTGGCCGTCAGGCCCAGCAGCACGTCGATGTTGGCCAGCCCCAGGTCGGCGTCCATCAACATGACCCGGCGGCCGATATCGGCCAGGGCCAGGGCCAGGTTCACCGACACATTGGTCTTGCCGACGCCACCCTTGCCGCCGGTCACCGCAATCACCTGTACGGGATGCATACCCATGTTCTCTATACACCTTGTCTAAGGTCGACTGGATCCGCTTGCCTAAGCGTACCCCGCCAATCCGACACCAGGCCAACCCGCACCTCGTGCCACTGAGTCATTGCTGCCGCGCGGCTAACCGGCGCGGCGTGCCGGCTGCTGATAGAGGCCGGCGAACATCTCGGCCATCGCGTCTTCACTCGGATCTTCCGCGGACTGCAGGCCCACGGCCCGGCTCACCAGCTGGTGGTTGCGCGGCACCTGCAGGTCATCGGGAATGCGCGGGCCATCGGCCACATAGGCTACTGGCAGGCGTTGGCCAATTGCCAGACCCATGACCTCGCCGAGGCTGGTGGCCTCGTCGAGCTTGGTCAGGATGCAGCCGCTCAGGCCACAGCGCTTGTAGCTGTGATAGGCGGCTTTGAGTACCTGGCTCTGGCTGGTAGCCGCCATGACCAGGTAGTTGCGCGCCTTGATGCCGCGACTGGCCAGGGCTTCCAGCTGCATGCGCAGCGCCGGGTCGTTGGCCGGCAGGCCGGCGGTATCGATCAGCACCACGCGCTTGCGCGCCAGGGGCGCCAGGGCCTGGGTCAGGGACTGCCCGGGATCGACCAGGGTCACCGGCACGCCGAGGATGCGGCCGAGGGTCTTGACCTGCTCCTGGGCGCCGATGCGGTAGCTGTCCATGCTGACCAGGGCGATGTTCTGGGCGCCGTGCTTGAGCACGTAGCGCGCCGCCAGCTTGGCCAGGGTGGTGGTCTTGCCCATGCCGGCCGGGCCGACCAGGGCGATCACCCCGCCCTCCTCCAGCGGCTCCTGCTTCGGCGTCTGAATCGCATGGGACAGGTGTGCCAGGAGCATGCGCCAGGCCTGCCGCGGCTCGGCGACATTGGCCACGCGCTCGAGCAGCACCCGCGACAGCTCGGCGGGCAGCCCCATGCGTTGCAGGCGACGCCAGAGGCTGGCCTGCTGCGGGCGACGGCTCTGCATCTGGCCCCAGGCGATCGAACCGAGCTGGACCTCGATCAGCTCGCGCAGGCCGGACAACTCGGAGCGCATGGCATCCAGGGCATGCTGGTCGGTGCTCGCACGAGCCTGCGGTTTCGGCTTGGCCAGAACGGCGGCCAGGCTGTCGGCCGGCGCGCTCGGCGGGACGCCAAACAGTTGGCGATCCTTGCCCTCGTCGGCCTGCGCGCGAGTGGTCAGTTCGGCCTGGGCCGAGGCGATGCGCGACTGGGTCTTGCGCAGCTCGGCTTCCAGGGCCGGATTCGGCTGACGCGTCGGCGCGGCGGGAATCTGGTAGTCCAGCGCGGCGGTCAGCTCGACGCCGCCGGCGACCCGACGATTACCGATGATCGAGGCGTCCGCGCCCAGCTCATCGCGGACCAGCTTCATGGCTTGACGCATATCGGCAGCGAAAAAGCGTTTGACCTGCATGGCCTGTAACCTCGGTTAGTTCTGGCCCACCGTCGCAACGATGGTGACCTGCTTGTTGTCCGGAATTTCCTGGTAGGCCAGCACATGCATGCTTGCCACCGCCAGCCGCGCGAACCGCGAGAGCATCGCCCGGATCGGACCGGCCACCAGCAGAATCACCGGCTTGCCGAGCATTTCCTGGCGCTGCGCCGCCTCCACCAGGGAGCGCTGCAGCTTCTCGGCCATGCCCGGCTCCAGGAGGATGCCATCCTCGGAGCCTTGCCCGGCCTTCTGCATACTACTGAGCAATATCTGTTCCAACCTTGGCTCGAGGGTGATCACAGGCAGCTCCGGCTCTAGTCCCACGATGCTTTGCACGATTGCCCGGCACAGCGACACCCGCACCGCCGCCAGCATCGCGGCGGGATCTTGACTCTTCGGCGCGACGTTGGCGATGGCCTCGGCGATGGTGCGAATGTCGCGCACCGGCACCTGCTCCTGCAGCAGCGCCTGCAGCACCTTGAGCAGGGTCGAGAGCGACACCAGGCCCGGCACCAGCTCCTCGGCCAGCTTCGGCGAGCTCTTGGCCAGCAGCTGCAACAGCTGCTGCACTTCCTCGTGACCGAGCAGCTCATGGGAATGCTTGTGCAGCACCTGGTTGAGGTGGGTGGCCACCACCGTGCTGGCGTCCACCACGGTGTAGCCCAGCGACTGCGCCTGATCGCGCTGGCTGACGTCGATCCACACCGCCTCCAGGCCGAACGCCGGATCCTTGGCGGCCACGCCATTGAGGGTGCCGAACACCTGACCCGGGTTGATGGCCAGTTCGCGGTCGGGGAATACCTCGGCCTCGGCCACGCTGACACCCATCAGCGTCAGACGGTAGGCGTTGGGCAGCAGGTCGAGGTTGTCGCGGATATGCACCGACGGCATCAGGAAGCCCATCTCCTGAGACAGCTTCTTGCGCACTCCCTTGATCCGCGTGAGCAGCTGGCCACCTTGGTTGCGGTCGACCAGCGGGATCAGCCGGTAACCGACCTCCAGGCCGACCATGTCCACCGGGGTGACGTCGTCCCAGCCCAGCTCCTTGACCTCCTGGGCCTTCTGCGCCGGCAGCAGGTCCTGCTGGCGCTGTACCTCCTTGACCTCCGCTTCCTTGACCTTGCGCTGCTTGTTGGCGATCCAGTAGGCGGCACCGGCAGCCACCAGACCGAGGCTGATGAAGGAGAAGTGCGGCATGCCGGGCACCAGGCCCATGGCGATCATGATCGCCGCCGCTACCGCCAGGGCGCGCGGCGAGGCGAACATCTGCCGGTTGACCTGGGCGCCCATGTCCTCGGAGCTGGACACCCGGGTGACCATCACCGCCGCGGCGGTCGACAGCAGCAGCGAGGGAATCTGCGCGACCAGGCCGTCGCCGATGGTCAGCAGGGTGTAGACCTTGCCGGCGTCGGCGAAGCCCAGGCCGTGCTGGAACATGCCGATGGCGATGCCGCCGATCAGGTTGATGAACAGGATCAGCAGGCCGGCGATGGCGTCGCCCCGGACGAACTTGCTGGCACCGTCCATGGAACCGTAGAAATCGGCCTCCTGGGACACCTCGGAGCGGCGCTTCTTGGCCTCCGCCTGGTCGATCAGGCCGGCATTGAGGTCGGCGTCGATGGCCATCTGCTTGCCAGGCATGGCATCCAGGGTGAAGCGCGCGCTGACTTCGGAGATGCGCCCGGCACCCTTGGTCACCACCACGAAGTTGATGATCATGAGGATGGCGAACACCACGATACCGACCACGTAGTTGCCGCCGATCACCACCTCGCCGAAGGCCTGGATCACCTGGCCGGCCGCGCCGTGGCCATCATGGCCGTGGAGCAGCACCACCCGGGTCGAGGCGACGTTCAGCGCCAGGCGCAACAGGGTTGCCGCCAGCAGGATGGTCGGGAACACCGCGAAATCCAGGGGCCGCAGCGCGTAGATACTGACCAGCAGCACCACGATCGACAGGGCGATACTGAAGGTGAACAGCACATCGAGCAGGAACGGCGGGATCGGCAGCATGACCATGCCGAGCATGACCAGCAGCATCAGCGGAATGCCCAGATTGCCGTGGCGCAACCCGGACAGGTTGCTCCGCACATTGCCGATCAGTTGCGCGCGATCTACTGACACTTCCCTACCCCAGACCTAATCAATCTTTTGACGCCAGCTGCGCCTGTGGGTAGGGGCATTGCAAGAAGCTGTCCAACTTTGCCCGCCCCAACCACAGACGGGTTTAGCGGCCAAGTCGGTCAGGTCGGGACCTTGCTCTAACGCGGGTGCCGCTCGCTACTCGTCGCGGCGCAGGTCCGGCGGAATCGGCAGGTCCGGCAGCGGTCCCGGGCGCTTGCCCTTGCCGGCCTGGTACTGGCGCAACTGGTAGACGTAGGCCAGTACCTGGGCCACGGCCAGGTACAGGCCGGCGGGGATTTCCTGGTCCAGCTCGGTGGAATAGAACACGGCGCGGGCCAGGGCCGGCGACTCCAGCAGCATGACCTTGTGCTCCTGGGCGATCTCGCGAATCTTCAGCGCGGTGAAGTCGCCGCCCTTGGCCAGCAGCACCGGGGCGCTGCCCTTGGCCGGGTCGTACTTCAGCGCCACGGCGAAGTGGGTCGGGTTGGTGATCACCACGTCGGCCTGGGGCACGGCCTGCATCATGCGCCGCTCGGCCATCTCCCGCTGCAGCTGGCGGATGCGCTGCTTGACCTCGGGCTTGCCCTCGCTGTCCTTGTACTCGTCGCGCACCTCCTGCTTGGTCATCATCAGCTTCTGCTTGTTGTCCCAGAGCTGGAACGGCACGTCGACCGCGGCGATCAGGATGATCCCGCAGGCCATCCACAGGGCACTCCAGCCCACCACCTGGACCGCGTGCAGCACCGCCGACTCCAGCGGCTCATGGGCCATGGCCAGCAGGTCGTCGCGATCGGCGGCCAGCACCGCCAGGGCCACCAGCAGGATCACGCTGAACTTGGCCAGGGCCTTGAGCAGCTCGACCAGCGCCTTGGCCGAAAACATGCGTTTGAGTCCGGCCAGGGGGTTCATCCGGCTCATCTTGGGCGCCATGGCCTTGGCCGAGAACAGCCAGCCGCCCAGGGCGATGGGCCCGACAATCGAGGCGATGAGCAGGGCCAGGAACAGCGGCAACAGGGCCTCGACAGCCATCTCGCCGGACGCCAGCAGCCAGATGACCATGTTGCGCTCATCGAGAATCACCTCCCGCGGCAGGGAGAAGTTGCCGCGCATGATCTCCATCAGCGCATTCGCCAGGCCGCCGCCCGAGGCCAGCAGGCCACCGGCGCCGGCCAGCATCACCGCCAGGGTATTGAGCTCGCGGGAACGGGCGATCTGACCCTTTTCACGGGATTCACGGAGGCGTTTCTCCGTGGGTTCCTCGCTCTTATCGGCGCCGCTTTCCGATTCAGCCATGCCCGGACCTCAGCGCGCCCGCGCCATTTCGCGGAGAAACTGCAGGGCCTCGCGCACCAGCAACTGGTACTGGGCGAGGATGTCGGCCATGCCGATCCAGACGATCGCCAGCCCCAGCACCAGGGTCAGCGGAAAGCCGATGGAGAAGATGTTCAGCTGCGGCGCGGCGCGGGTCATCACCCCGAACGCCAGGTTGACCACCAGCAAGGCGGTGATGGCCGGCAGCACCAGCATCAGCGCCGCACCCATGACCCAGCCCAGCTTGGTGGCCAGGGTCCAGTAATGATCGGTCAGCAGCCCCTCGCCGACCGGCAGGGTGACGAAACTCTCGGCCAGCACCTCGAACACCACCAGATGGCCGTTCATCGCGAGAAACAGCAGGGTCACCAGCATCAGGAAGAACTGGCCGACCACCGGCACCGAGACCCCGTTGGTCGGGTCGACCATGGAGGCGAAGCCCAGGCCCATCTGCATCGAGACGATCTGCCCGGCGATCAGAAAGGCGTGGAAAAACAGCTGCAGGGTGAAACCGAGCATCACCCCGATCAACACCTCCTGGGCAATCAGCACCACGCTGCGCAGGCTCAGCGCATCGATCGCCGGCATGGCCGGCAGCGTCGGCGCCAGCAGCAGGCAGATCGCCAGGGCCAGGTACAGGCGGACCCGCATCGGCACCAGCTGGGTGCCGATGATCGGCATACTCATCAGCACCCCGGCGATGCGGAACAGCGGCAGCAGGAAGCCACTGACCCAACCACCGATCTGCCCGGCGCTCAGCTCGAACATGTCAGCCGATCAGCATGGGGATGTTCATGATCAACATCTGCGTGTACTCCATCAGCTCGCGCGTCAGCCAGGGCCCGGCGAAGATCAGGGTCAGCAGGATCACCAGCAGGCGCGGCAGGAAGCTCAGGGTCTGCTCGTTGATCTGCGTGGCGGCCTGGAACATCGCCACCACCAGGCCCACCAGCAGGCTGGGAACGACGATGACCGCGACGATCATCGCCGTCAGCCACAGCGCCTCGCGAAACAGGTCGACGGCGATCTCGGGGGTCATGCTCAGGTCGCTCCGAAACTGGCCGCGAGGGTACCCATGATCAGCGCCCAGCCATCGATCAGGACGAACAGCATGATCTTGAACGGCAGGGAGATGATCAGCGGCGAGAGCATCATCATACCCATGGCCATGAGGATGCTGGACACCACCAGGTCGATCACCAGGAACGGGATGAAGATCATGAAACCGATCTGGAACGCGGTCTTCAGCTCCGAGGTGACGAACGCCGGGATCAGGATGGTCAGCGGGGCCTGGTCGGCACTGGCGATGTCGGTACGCTTGGACAGACGCATGAACAGCTCCAGGTCGCTCTCGCGGGTCTGCGCCAGCATGAAGTTCTTGATCGGCACCTCGGCCTTGGCGATCGCCTCCTGGGCCGGCAGCTGTTCATTGAGGTAGGGCTGCAGGGCGTCCTGGTTTATCCGCTCGAATACCGGCGCCATGATGAACATCGTCAGGAACAGCGCCAGGCCGACCAGGATCTGGTTCGACGGCGTCTGCTGCAGGCCCAGGGCCTGGCGCAGGATGGAGAACACGATGATGATGCGGGTGAAGCTGGTCATCAGCATGACGAACGCCGGAATGAAGCTCAGCGCCGTCATGATCAGCAGGATCTGCAGGCTGACCGAATATTCCTGCTGCCCCTGGGCGTCGGTGCTCAGGGTGATCGCCGGGATCGACAGCGGATTCTCGGCGCCAAGGGCCAGCGGGGCGGCCAGCGCAAACACCAGGGCCAACAGCAGACGCATGGCGCTCATCAAGTCCTGTCCTTCTGATCCTTGCCCAGCAACTCCATCAAGCGCTGGGCGAACTCGGTCGAGGCCGGCTGGCCGTCGGGCAAGGCTACCGGCTCGGCCAGCACATGCAGCGGGGTGATGCGCCCGGGCGTCAGGCCCAGAAGGACCTGCTCCTGGCCAACCTGCACCAGCACCAGACGATCGCGCGGGCCGAGCGCCTGAGTGGCGAGAATCCTGATCACCTGGCCACCGCGCGGCCCGACCTGCTGAACCCGGCGCATCACCCAGGCCAGCAGGAAGATCAGGCCGATCACCAGCAGCAGGCCCAGCAGCAGCTGCAGCAACTGCCCCGCCATGCCGCTTTCGGCCAGGGACGGCGCGGCCGGCGCCGCGGGCTCGGCGGCCCAGGCCGTCAGCGGCCAGGCCAGGATGACGCCGATGAACGTGCGCATGCCTAGCGCAGCTTCTTGATGCGTTCGCTCGGGCTGATCACGTCCGTCAGGCGAATGCCGAACTTCTCGTTGACCACCACCACCTCGCCATGGGCGATCAGCGTGCCGTTGACCAGCACGTCGAGGGGCTCGCCGGCCAGGCGGTCCAGTTCGATCACCGAGCCCTGGTTGAGCTGCAGCAGGTTGCGAATGGTGATGTCGGTATTGCCGACCTCCATGGAGATCGACACCGGAATGTCGAGAATCACGTCCAGGTTCGGCCCGTCCAGGCTGACCGGCTGATTGTTCTTCGGACCGCTGCCGAACTCCTCCATCGGCGCGCGCGGCGCGGCCGGGGCACTCGCGCCACTGGCGGCGAGCATGGCATCGATGTCGTCCTGGCCGGCATCACCGGACTCGGACAAGGCTGCGGCCCACTCGTCGGCCAGAGCCTGCTCCTCGGGAGAGGTGTTTTCGTTGCTGTCGGCCATCGTTTGTCCTCGACTGGCGGGTAACTGGATTGCCCAGCGCTTAGCGCTGGCGCTCGATCGGTTCTAGTACCTGGAAGGCCAGGTTGCCCTTGTGCGCGCCGAGCTTGACCTTGAAGGCCGGTACGCCGTTGGCGCGCATGACGATATGCTCGGGCATCTCCACCGGAATCACATCGCCGGGCTGCATGTGCAGGATGTCGCGCAGCTTCAGCTGGCGCCGCGCCACCGTGGCGCCCAGGGGCACACGGACGTCGATGATGTCCTCGCGCAGGGCCTTGACCCAGCGCTCGTCCTGGTCGTCGACGTCGGACTGGAAACCGGCGTCGAGCATCTCGCGGATCGGCTCGATCATCGAATAGGGCATGGTCACATGCAGGTCGCCGCCGCCGCCGTCCAGTTCGATATGGAAGGTCGACACCACGATGACCTCGCTGGGGCTGACGATATTGGCCAGCGCCGGGTTCACCTCCGAGTTGACGTACTCGAAGTTGATGTCCATGACCGCCTGCCAGGCCTCCTTCAGGTCGATGAATGCCTGGTCCAGGACCATGCGCACCACGCGCAGTTCGGTGGGGGTGAATTCCCGGCCCTCGATCTTGGCATGACGGCCGTCGCCGCCGAAGAAGTTGTCGACCAGCTTGAACACCAGCTTGGCATCGAGGATGAACAGGCCGGTGCCGCGCAGCGGCTTCATCTTCACCAGGTTGAGGCTGGTCGGCACGTACAGCGAATGCACGTACTCGCCGAACTTCATCACCTGCACGCCCCCCACCGCCACATCCGCCGAACGACGCAGCAGGTTGAACATGCTGATGCGGGTGTAGCGGGCGAAACGCTCGTTGATCATTTCCAGGGTCGGCATGCGCCCGCGGACGATGCGGTCCTGGCTGGTCAGGTCATATTGCTTGACGCTGCCCGGCTCGGCGGCGTCCTCGGTCTCGACCAGGCCGTCGTCGACGCCATGCAACAGGGCATCGATCTCATCCTGGGAGAGCAGGTCTTGCACGGCCATGTCCGACTCCTGATTACTGCAATACGAGGTTGGTGAACAGCACTTGCTCGACGGCCTGCTTGCCCGTCTCCTTCTGCGCCAGCTCCTGCACGCTGGCGGTGGCCTGCTGGCGCAGCATTTCCATGCCGACCGGGGTGGTCAGGGCCTCGAAATCCTGGCTGGAGAACAGCATCACCAGATTGTTGCGCAGCACCGGCATGTGCACCTTCAGGGCGTCCAGCGCGGCCTGGTCGCGGCTCATCAGGGCAACGCTGACCTGCATGTAGCGCGGCCGCCCCTGGTAGTCGAAATTGACCACGAAGGCCGGCGTCAGCTCTTCATAGATCGCCGCCTGTTTGCCCGGCGCGCTCACCGCTGCGGGCGCCTCGGCACTGGCCTCAGCCTGGTCGCCATCCTTCTTGAGCAGGAACCAGGTCCCGCCGACCGACAGCCCCACGGCCAGCAGCAGCGCCACGACGATCAGGATGATCAGTTTCATCTTGCCGGCCGGTTTCGCCTCGGCGTCTGCCGAAGCCTGCGGCTCTTCTTTCTTTGCCATGCCAATAATCCGTCAATGAGCGGCGTTTAATCCGCTTTAAAGGGGTTTGAGCAAGTGTTATGCCAGCTCGTCGACAGGTCGTACTGCCATGCCGCCCAGGGCCGCCAGTGCATCCGTGGCCGCCACCGGCTACGGCCGCGCGGCCGGCCTGGGCAGCGGATATATCAGGCCCACAGGCCGATGTCACGCGCAAACGACCCCGCCCGGCAGCCTTGCGGCTATCGGGCGGGGCGCAGTGTAGGACACCGGTACGACAGACTACAGCAACGATTCGGCGCTCAGCGGCCGACGCGCACCCTAGGCGTAATAGTCGACCAGGCCACGGGGATTGCCCTGGAGCCGAACAGGCTGCTCGACCGCGGCGGCGGCGAACTCCTCTTCGCTGCCGCCGAGCGCCGACTGATTGCCACCACGACCGCCGCCGTTGCCCTCCTGACCTTGCCAACCGCGGCTCAAGGACTGATCGGAGACGTTGACATCGAGCATGTTCATGCCCTGCTGGGCAAACAGCTCGCGCAGGCGGTGCATCTGCCCCTCCAGGGCATCCCGGACAGCGGCATTGGGGCTGGCGAACGTCACCTGAGGCTGGTCCTGCGCCATGTTGATGCGCACCTCCAGGCGGCCCAGTTCGGCGGGGTCGAGCTGGATTTCGGCCGACTTGAGGTTCTGGCTCGACAGCCACATCACCCGATCGACCACGGCCTCGCTCCAGCCCCCCTGCTGCATCGCCACCGGCTGCCCCGGTACCAGGGCGGCACGCGGGGTCAGCGCGCTTTGCTGGCCGATTGCCTGGCTCAGCGCGCTGAGCTTGCCGACGAAGTTCTCCGGCCGGTTGTCAGCCGACCCCTCCTTCAGGCTTTCCAGGCCCTCGGCGGTCAGCTCGAGCAACGGCACCTCGACTGACTCCGCGCCACCCTCCTGGGCCTGCTTCGCCCCCATGGCGGCCATGGCGCTGGCAAAGCCCTGGCCGACATTGACCACGGCCTGTGCCGTCGAATTGCTCGCGACAGCCTGCTCAACCTGGCCGGCCTGAGCCTTGGCCCCGAGGTCCAGGGCCATGCGCACGGCCGGCAGCTGGTTCAGGGCATCCAGTTCGGGGTCGAAGCTGGCCTCGGTCAGACTTGCCGGCCCCGAGCCGATCAGGCTGGCCGAGGGCATCGGCATGACAGTATCCGCCTCCGCCACCTCGTCGATGGCTTCGTCGGCGCCCGGCTGCTGGCCGACGAGCCCCATCAGCAGCAGCGGATCGAAGGCTTGCGGCTCCGGCGGCGACTCGCTCGGCAAAGCCTTGCCGCTTTCGGCAAGTGGCGGCGACTCGGCGGCAGCGGCGCCTTGCGGCTCACCGGCGTCGTCCTCGTCGGACTTTGTCTCGCGAGTGGACCGGGCCGGAGCGTCGGTACGCTCGGCAGTGTTGGCCTGGCGCTCCTTGGCATAGACCTGAGCGAAGCTGGAGGCCTCGTTCTTGCCAGGCTCGGCCGGTTTGGCCGGGGCTTTCGCGGGCGGAGTTTTCGGCCTGACTTCAGCAGCCGGTTTGAGGAGCAGATCGGGGGCGACGGACACGGGCACTCTCCGTTCGGATGGGTCGTGCCTAGGTAACAGCAAGGACTGGGCCAACTATTCGAAAGTATGTCGCGGCGGCGTCCGTGGTGCGCGACCACTGCCAGGCCTGCGAGCGACGCGTCTAGTGGCGGTAACGCTGACGCTCGGCCCTGAACAGGATGCGCACGATGGCGAACTCGCGCTCGATCTGCTCGATCAGTTCCGCTGTCTGGCTCAGCTGCTCGCGCCGCGCCGCCTCCTCCAGCTGCCGGCACAGGCCGGCGAGCAATGGCGCGCCCATGTTGCTGCAGCTGCCCTTGAAGCTGTGCGCGGCCTGGCGCAGGGCCTGAGCGTCCGCCGCCCGCTCCGCCTTATGCAGCAGGCGCAGGCGCTCCTCGGAATCAGTCAGGAAGGTATCCAGCAGCACCGGATACTCCGCTTCCATGACGTCCTGCAGCACCGCCTGCACGGCGCTGTCGAGATGGCTATCGGACACCCCGGTCACTCCTTGATCGAAACGAGCGCGATTATGCCTCATCCCGCCAGGAAAACTCCACGCACACGCCCCGGCCATCGGCCGGCCAGGTACAACGTTCGCTCAGCTGGCGCACCAGGGCCAGGCCACGTCCGCAGAGGCGATCCAGACGCATCTGCCGCTCCAGGGTCGCCTGCCCATCGAACCCCGGGCCGCTGTCCTCGACCCGCACGATGAGCCGGCCACCCGGTGCCTCGGGACGCAATTGCAGGTGAAAACGCACATACCCCTCGTCGAGTCCGGCCAGGCGCTCGCTGCGCTGCCGGTAGTACTCGGCAAAGCCCTCGGCATCGCGCTTAAACGCCGAGTTTAGGCCCAGCACGCCGTGCTCCAGGGCATTCGAATAGAGTTCGGCCAGCACGCTGTACAGCGCGCCCCCCTGGGGGCGCAGGCCCTGGACTTCGAGCAGCAGTTGCAGGAGAAACGGCAGAGGATTGAAACGCCGCAAGGTTTCGCCGCGAAACTCGAAACTCGCCGACCAGTCCAGCGGGTTGTTCTGCCCGCTGCCGGAAAACGCCAGGGGCGGTCGGCTCAGCGCATCGGCCTCGACCATACTGACCTCGACCAGGCTGATGTCATCTTCCTGCTCGCCGCGAAAGCGCACCAGGGCCTGCTGAATGTGCTCGAAGAGCCGCTCCGGCGCGCAATTCTCGGCAAATACCTCGAGCAGACGCTGCTCACCGAACAGCTGGCCGTCGTCGTTGCGCGCCTCGAGCACCCCGTCGGAAAGCAGGAAGATCCGGTCACCCAACTCCAGCGGGTAGACCTGATACTCGTCGTCGAACGCCTGGGTCTCGAGGATGCCCAGCGGCAGGTGGCGGGACGCCAGGGCAATGCGCTCGCCGCCAGCGGCACGCTGCAGGTAGCCATCGGGCAAGCCGCCACTCCACACCTCGACCTCACGCCGCTGGGCGCTCAGGCAGAGCATGGTGGCGCAACAGAACATACCCACCGGCAGGATACGCTTGAGCTTGGCGTTCATTTCGCGCAGAACCTCCGCCAGGCTGTAGCCCTTGGCGGTCATGCCATAGAACACCTCGGCCACCGGCATCGCGCCGATGGCCGCCGGCAGGCCATGCCCGGTGAAATCCCCGAGCAGCACATGCATGCCGCCACTGGGCTTGTAGGCCGCCAGCAGCAGGTCGCCATTGAACAGCGCATAAGGGGATTGCAGGTAACGGATGTTCGGCGCATTCAGGCAACCGGAGTGCGCCACCTTGTCGAATACCGCCTTGGCCACGCGCTGCTCGTTGAGCAGGTACTCGTTGTGCCTGGCGATCAGGTCGCGTTGCTGCAGCACCGTATCCTGCAGGCGCCGCAGGCGATCCATCGCCTTGATCTTGGCTTCGAGTATCACCCGGTTATAGGGCTTGGCGAGAAAGTCGTCGCCGCCGGCCTCCAGGCAACGCACCAGGGCCTCGCCCTCGGTCAGGGAGGTCAGGAAGATGATTGGCACCAGCGCCTCGCCAGCCATCCGCTTGATCCGCCGAGCCGCCTCGAAGCCGTCCATCACCGGCATCAGCGCATCCATCAACACCAGCTGTGGACGCTCGCGCTCGAACAGCTCGACCGCCTCCAGGCCATTGCTCGCGGTCAGGGCGCGGTGGCCCTGACGGCTGACGATGGTCGATAGCAGCAGACGATCGGCCGCACTGTCCTCGGCGATCAGAATCGATAGCGGCTGCGCGATGATTGCCGACATGCGCGTCAGGCGATCTGGAACAGCTGCTCGAAATTGGAGATGGCGAGGATCTTGCGCACGTCCGGATTGCAGTTGAGCAGGCGAATCTGCGCGTGCTCGCCTCCGGCATGGTCGCGCAGCAGCAGCAGCATGCCTAACGCCGAGCTATCCAGGTAGGTGGTGCCCTTGAGGTCGACGATATAGCGCTCGGGACTGAGACTGGCGCGTTCGTAGGCATCACGAAACTCTTGATGCGCACCGAAATCGAAACGTCCTTGAATCACTATGGTCAACTCTTGCCCATCAGGCGATGGCAGCGAGGTGATGGCCATGAATCACTCCTTTATCCAGCGACACGGTCGATAGCGCACCGGTTGAATATCGGCGAAGCGCCGATCCCTATGCACAACCCGCAGGGATTAGATGTAGCACCCAGAACCGCCAGCGGCAACTGCCAATCAACCTGAGTCGCGCGCTGACAGACGCTGCGAAAGCTCATCGAGCAGTTTCTGCTCGCGCTTGTCTTCGAGCTGACGGGCTTCGTCGAGGTAGCGCTGGACCAGCTTGCGCAGGCCCTCGAGACGGGCGTAGCGCTGCTGCCAGGTGTCGCGCAGCTTGTCCAGGTTGGCGCGGTGCCAGTCCACGCTCTGGCGCTGCTGGCCGATGGCGGTTTCCAGCTGGGCGAGAAAGCGCTGGTAATTCATCAGCCATTGCCCGGACACCCCGCGCTGGCCCTCGCTGATCCATTGCTGCTGGTAATCGCCACGGTAGTGCTCGAGCTCGCCGAGCTTGACCTCGGCCTGGCGCAACTGGCCCTGGGCCCGCCCCAGCAGCACGGCCGCCTCACGCTCGGCGCGCTCGGCCATGACGACCACCGGCGCCAGGCGCGCGGCACGGCTGCTCGACACTTAGCCTCCGGGCGCCGCTGGATTGAAGGTGGCCGCCAGCTGGGCGCTGCTGCGCTCGAGATCTTCGCTTTCACCCAGACTCTGGCGCAGGTATTTGACCATCACCGGCTGGCGGGCGATGGCCAGGTCCGTGTCGGCATCGCCACCCGGCACGTAGGCGCCGACGCTGATCAGGTCGCGGCTCTGCTGATAGCGTGACCAGAGCTGCTTGAAACGTTGGGCCTGACGCAGGTGCTCGGGCGTGACCACCTGCGGCATCACCCGGCTGATCGACGCCTCGATATCGATGGCCGGGTAGTGCCCCTCTTCGGCCAGGCGCCGCGACAGCACGATATGGCCGTCGAGCACCCCGCGCGCGGCGTCGGCGATCGGGTCCTGCTGATCGTCGCCCTCGCTCAATACCGTGTAGAAGGCGGTGATCGAGCCGCCACCGGCCTCGGCATTACCGGCGCGCTCGACCAGCCTGGGCAGCTTGGCGAACACCGATGGCGGGTAGCCCTTGGTCGCCGGCGGCTCGCCGATGGCCAGGGCGATCTCGCGCTGGGCCTGGGCGAAACGGGTCAGCGAATCCATCAGCAGCAGGACGTTCTTGCCCTTGTCGCGGAAATACTCGGCGATCCGCGTGCAATACATGGCCGCACGCAGGCGCATCAGCGGCGCGTCATCGGCCGGCGAGGCGACCACCACCGAACGCTTGATCCCTTCCTCGCCGAGGATCTCGTCGATGAACTCCTTGACCTCACGACCCCGCTCGCCGATCAGCCCGACCACGATGATCTCGGCCTCGGTAAAGCGGGTCATCATGCCCAGCAGCACGCTCTTGCCGACGCCGGTGCCGGCGAACAGGCCCAGGCGCTGGCCGCGCCCGACCGTGAGCAGGCCGTTGATGCTGCGGATGCCGACATCCAGCGGCTGGTCGATCGGGTGGCGCTTGAGCGGGTTGATCGTCGGCCCGTCCATCGGCACCCAGTCCTCGGCCTTCATCCCGCCCTTGCCGTCCAGCGCGCGGCCGGCGCCATCGAGCACCCGGCCGAGCATCGAGCGGCCCATCGGCAGGCGTCCGGTGTCCGGCAGCGGCACCACGCGGGCGCCCGGGGCGATGCCGGCCAGGCTGCCGACCGGCATCAGGTAGATCTTGCCGTTGGAGAAACCCATCACCTCGGCCTCGACCTGCACCGGGTGATAGCTGTCGTCGTTGATCACCAGGCAGCGGCTGCCGAGGGCGGCGCGTAGACCTTCGGCTTCCAGGGTCAGGCCGACCATGCGCAGCAGACGCCCTTCCACCACCGGCTGCACCGGCAGCTGCACGGCCTCGCTGTAGCCGGACAGGCGCTTGGCGAAGCTGGTGCGCTCAAGGCGCATCGGCCGACTCCGGCGTGGCGTCCAGGTCGATCTGCAGATCGGCCTCCACGGGATTGGTGACCTGTTCGCGCTGCTGCTCGAACAGTTGCTTGAGCGCCTGCTCCAGGCGCGTCTCCATGCTCGCGTCGATGCGGCTGTGCTCGCTCTCGACCCGGCAACCGCCGGGCAGCATGGCGTCGTCCTCGACAATCCGCCAACTCTCCTCGTGGCGCTCACGCAGGGCCTTGATCACCTCGAAATCCTGGGGATTGAGGTGGATGCGCACGTTGCCGGCGCCCATCGGCAACAACTTCAGCGCCTCGCGCAGGACCTGGCGAATCTGGCTGGAGTCGCTGCTCAGCTCACGCTGGATCACCTGGCGGGTCATATGGCTGACGAGGTTGACCATGGCGATCTCGAGCTGCTGATCCTGCTCGGCGATCGGCTCGAACAGCTGGCTCATCAGGCGCTCCAGAACGGCCAGTTTGTCCGCCAGGGCCGCATCGGCCTCCTGCTTGGCCTTCAGTTGCCCGGCATGAAAACCGTCCTTCTCGCCAGTGGCGAAGCCCTCGTTGTAGGCCTCCTGGCGGATGGCCTCCAACTCGTCCAGCGTCAAGGGCTTGACGTCTTCCAGGGGGACGTCCTCGACATCGGCCTGGCTCTCGGCAGCTTGCTCCTCGCCTGCCTGCGCCTCGGCGACCTGCTCGGCCGTCTCTGCGCCATCATCGAAACTGGGCAAGGCCCAGCGATCGAAGGCCCCGAGATCCTTGGCGCGAATCAGCTCGCTGGCCCCTTGCTTGTCCGCCATGGCTTAGACCATCTCCTCGCCGCCCTTGCCACCGAGAACGATCTCCCCCGCTTCGGCCATGCGCCGGGCGATGGTGAGGATTTCCTTCTGTGCGCCCTCGACGTCGCTGACCCGTACTGGCCCCTTGGCCTCCAGGTCGTCGCGCAGCAACTCGGCGGCACGCTTGGACATGTTCTTGAAGACCTTGTCCTTGATCGCCTCGTCGGCCCCCTTGAGCGCCAGCACCAGGACGTCGGAGGACACCTCGCGCAGCAGCGCCTGGATGCCGCGATCGTCGACATCGGCGAGGTTGTCGAAGACGAACATCAGGTCCTCGATCTGCGTCGACAGGTCCTCGTCGATCTCGCGGATCGAATCCATCAGCTGGCCTTCGGTCGAGCTGTCGAGGAAGTTCATGATGTCGGCGGCGCGCTTGACCCCGCCGAGGGCGGCGCGGGTGGTGTTGGCGCTGCCGGAGAACTGCTTCTCGAGAATCAGGTTGAGCTCCTTGAGCGCCGCCGGCTGCACGGTGTTCAGCGAGGACACGCGCAGGACGATGTCCAGGCGCACCTTGTGGTCGAAGTGACTGAGCACCTCGCCGGCCTGGTCGGGGTCGAGGTAGGCCACGACGATGGCCTGGATCTGCGGGTGCTCGTAGCGGATCACGTCGGCCACCGCCCGCGGCTCCATCCACTTCAGGCTGTCCAGGCCGCTGGTGCTGCCGCCCAGGAGGATGCGGTCGATCAGGTTGCCGGCCTTGTCCTCGCCGAGGGCCTGGGTGAGCATCTTGCGGATGTAGCCATCGGCGCCCACGCCCAGACTGGTCTGATCGCCGACGATGTCGACGAATTCGCCCATCACCTGCTCGACCTGTTCGCGGTGCACGTTGCGCATGCCGGCCATGGCCACGCCGACCTTCTGCACCTCCTTGGGCCCGAGGTGGCGCAGCACCTGGGCCGCGTCGGTCTCGCCGAGGGAGAGCAGGAGAATGGCGGCCTTGTCGACCTTGTTCAGCTTGGCGGCGGTACGATTTTCACTCATCGGCGTTGATCCACTCTTTCACGACCTGGGCAACGCGGCCCGGGTCTTCGGCAACCAGGCTCTTGATCGCGTTGAGCTGCGCATCATACCCCTCGGTCGGGCTGGGCAGGAGGATGCTCTGCGGGCCGCCGAGGCTGACCCGATCGGCGGACAGTTCGCCGTCCAGCCCGCCCATCTCGCCGAGTTCGACGTCGCCATTGCGCCCGCTGCCGGAATAGCCATTGGCCTTGCCGGCGCTGGTGATGTTGTTGAGGACCGGACGCAGCACGCCGAACACCAGGACCAGGATGAACAGCACGCCGAGCACCTGCTTGACGATGTCCCAGAACCACGGCTGGGTGTAGAAGGCCACCTCCGCGATCTCCTCGCCCACCTCGACGGTGAAGGGCGTATTGATCACGCTGACGCTGTCGCCGCGGCTGGCGTCGAAACCGACCGAGTCCTGCACCAGGCGGGTGAAGCGCGCCAGGTCGTCGTTGCTCCAGGGCACCCGGGTGGCTTCACCGGTGGCCGGGTCGAGCTTGAGCTGGTCGTCCACCACCACCGCCACCGACAGGCGACGCAGGCGCCCCTGCTGCTGCTTGGTGTAGCTGATCGAGCGATCCAGCTCGAAGTTGCGCGTGGCCTGCTCGCGCTTGTCCGCCGGGTATGGCGCCAGCATCGGCTGCCCGGTCATCGGGTCCATGACCTGCTGGCCGTTGGCATCCAGCAGCGGCTGACCGGGGGCCACGGCATTCGGCGCGGCCGCGCCGCCGGCCTTCTCCGGCGCACTGGCGGCGCCCGGTGGCTGGTTGCTCAAGGCACCCGGCACGCCCTGGGGCGTCATGCCGGCGCTGCGCTGCTCGCTGACCTGCTGCTCGCTGCGCAGGGCCGGCTGGTCCGGGTTGAACATCTCCGAGGTGGATTCCACCGCACTGAAGTCGACGTCGGCCGAGACCTCGGCCTTGTAGCGGCCGCTGCCCAGCACCGGCTGCAGGATGTTGTGCACGCGCTGGGTGAGCAGGCTCTCCATGCGGCGGCTGTAGTCGAACTGCTTGCCGGCCATACTCAGTTCGGACAGCTCGCGCTGATCGGACAGCAGGTTGCCCTTCTGGTCCACCACCGTGACCTGGGCCTTGTCCAGTTCCGGCACGCTGGTCGCCACCAGGTTGACGATGGCCATCACCTGGCTCGGCTCCAGGGCGCGCCCCGGATACAGCTCGACCAACACCGACGCGCTGGGCTTGCGCTCGTCGCGCACGAACACCGAGCTCTTCGGGATCGCCAGGTGCACGCGGGCGCCCTTGACGTTGTTGAGGCTGGAGACCGTGCGCGCCAGCTCGCCCTCCAGGCCACGGCGGTAGCGGGTGGCCTCCATGAACTGACTGGTGCCGAGGCCCTGCTCCTGGTCGAGGATCTCGAAGCCGACACTCTTGTCGCTGGGCGCCACCCCGGCCGCGGCCAGGCGCATGCGCGCCCGCGCCAGGTCCTCGGCCTTGACCAGCAGGGCACCGGAGTTGGGCTCCACGGTATAGCTGATGTCCGCCGCCGCCAGGGTTTCCACCACCTGGGAGGCGTCCATGCCGTTGAGGCTGCCGTACAGCGGACGGTAGTCCGGCTGCTGCGACCAGAGCACCACGGCGAAACCGATCGCCACACTGGCGGCCAGGCCGACCAGCAGGCCGATCTGCCGCAGCATCGACATGTCGGACAGATTTTCCAGAAAACTCAGGCCGAAGAGCGGTTTCTTCGACTCGTCGCCGGCGCTGGTGGCGGGGACTTTTGCGGCAAGGGCATCGGCCATGATTCAGAACCTATCCTTAAACCGGCATCTGCATGATGTCTTGGTACGCCTGAACCAACTTGTTGCGCACCTGGGTCATGGCCTGGAAGGACACGCTGGCCTTCTGCGAGGCGATCATCACATCGGTCAGGTCGACGCCGCTCTGGCCCATCTCGAAGGCGGTGGCCAACTGGTTGGAGGTCTGCTGGGTTTCGTTGACCTTGTTCACCGCCTGACCAAGCATTTCAGAGAAGCTCGGTGCGCCCGGCTCCGGCGTGCTGGCAACCGGCTTCTGCCGCGCCATGGCCTCGGCTTGCATGGAGCGCATTTCCAACATCAGGCGATTGAATTCGACACCCTGGCTCATAACCTTTCCTCCACTGGCCGCGGATTTTTGACGCTACGCGGCGCTTTAGAATGGGTATTTGCAACAAGGGTGCCAATACGTACGAGGACAGGAGGCGAATCGCTCAAACGATGAGGCAGCCCGGCAGCACGCCGCGCGCCCCGGCGTAGAGAGCGCCCGACGCAACGCAACGCGGACAGGCCGGCACTCCCCCGTGCAGTGCGGCGCAGGGTGCGGATCCGAGGGGAGTGGCTGGCAGCTGCGCTCAGCTGGCGTAAAGGTAGGCCTCCACGTCCAAGCCGGCATCACGCATCTGCGCCAGCTTGTAACGCAGCGTGCGCGGGCTGATGCCCAGGCGCTCGGCGGCCTCCTTGCGGCGCCCGCGCTCGGAACGCAGGGTGTCGATGATCACCTGGAATTCGCGGCGGCGCAGGTCCTCACCCAGATCACCCGACTCCGCCGGTACTTCGGCCGTCGGCACGCTGGCTGGCAGGCTTGCCGGCACCGCGACCAGTTGCGACTGCGGCTTAGCCGGCGCAGCAAAGCCGATCGGCGCCGTCAGACAAAGGTCCTGCGGTTGAATCAGGCCGCCCTGCTGAAGGATCAGCGCGCGCTGGATGGCGTTGTCCAGTTCGCGCACATTGCCCGGCCAGGCATGGCTCATCAGACTGGCCTGGGCCTGCGGCGACAAGCGGATCGGTGTGTGATTCATTTTTTTGACGTGCTTGGCCAGCAGTCGCTCGGCCAGCGGCACGATGTCGGCGGGACGCTCGCGCAGGGGCCGCCAGGCCAGGGGAAAGACCGACAGGCGATAGTAGAGATCCTCGCGGAAGCGCCCCGCCGCCACTTCTCCGGCGAGGTCGCGGTTGCTGGTAGCCAGCACGCGGATATCCAGGGCAATCGGCTTGCGCGCGCCGACCCGCTCCACCTCGCGCTCCTGCAGCACGCGCAACAGCTTGGCCTGGAGGGCCAGCGGCATTTCCGAGATCTCGTCGAGCAGGATGGTGCCCTTGTCCGCCAGCTCGAACTTGCCCGGCGCACTGGCGACGGCGCCGGTGAAGGCGCCCTTCTCGTGGCCGAACAGCGTGGCCTCGAGCATGTTGTCGGGAATCGCCGCACAATTGATGGCGATGAACGGCTGCGCCGCCCGCGGCGACTGCTGATGGATGTAGCGCGCCAGCACCTCCTTGCCGGTGCCCGATTCGCCGGTGATCAGCACCGTGGAGTCGCTCTGCGCCACCCGCGAGGCCAGTTCCAGCAGCTGTACGCTGGCCGGCTCCAGCGCCACCGGGCCATCCTGCTCCTGGGCACTCAGGCGACCGAGGGCATGCCGCTCGACCAGCGCCAGCAAGGCCTTCGGCTCGAACGGCTTGACCAGATAGTCGGCCGCGCCCTGGCGCATCGCCTCCACCGCGCGTTCGACCGCGCCGTAGGCGGTCATCAACAACATTGGCAGCTGCGGCTGGCGTTGACGTATCAGGGCGAGCAGCTGGTGGCCGTCCATCCCGGGCATGTTCACGTCGCTGACCACCAGGCCGAACGACTCCTCGGCCAGCGCCTGCAATGCGGCCTCGGCACAATCCACCGCGCGGTAATCGTGACCGCCCAGCGCCAGGGTATCGGCCAGGGCTTCGCGCAGGGCGCGGTCATCTTCGACCAGCAGAACTTTGGCAGCCATGGGAATCACTCCTGAAACAAGGGTTGTGCCGCGCTGATCAGCGGCAGGATCAATAGGGCGCAGGTGCCGCGGCCGGGCCGCGACTGCAGGCGCAGCTCGCCCTGGTGGGCGCGCGCGACCGCCTTGACCACCGCCAGGCCGAGCCCGGTGCCGGTGGTCTTGGTGGTGAAGAAGGGTTCGCCCAGGCGCGCCAGGGTGGCGTCGTCTATCCCCGGGCCGCTGTCGCTGATGCACAGGTGCAGCGCGTTGCCGCGCCGATACAGGTGGACCTTGAAGCGCGCCTCGCGGCCGGCCGCCTGAATGGCGTTCTCCAGCAGGTTGAGCGCGGTGCCCACCAGGGTGTCGCGATTGCACAGCAGCTCGCCGTCGCGGGCGTCGCACTGCCAGCGCACATTCATGCCCTGCACATGAACCTCCCCCGCCGCGCGCAGGGCATCGAAAAGCGCCCTGGGTGCGAGGCGATCCGGCAGCGGCAACTCGCCGCGGGCGAAGATCAGCATGTCGCGCACCTGGTGCTCGAGCTCATGCAGGCGCTCCTTCAGCCGCCCGGCAAAGCGCTGCTGCTGCTCGGCCGGCAGTACCTGCTCGGTCAGGTGACTGGCATAGAGCAGGGCGGCGGACAGTGGCGTGCGAATCTGATGGGCCAGGGAAGCGACCATCCGCCCCAGGGCCGACAGGCGTTCGTGGCGCGACAGCTGATCCTGCAGGCGCCGGGTTTCCGTCAGGTCGGTGAGCAGCACCAGCTGCCCGGGCTCGCCGTGCAGCGAGCGGGTGGCAATCGACAGGCGCCGCCCATCCTTCAGGGAGATTTCGTGACCATCGTCTTCGCGCGGGGCGAAGTTGCGGGCGATCACCTCGCGCCAGAGCATGCCGGCCAACGGCTGCCCGAGCAGGCCGCGCGCCACCGGATTGGCTTCGCGTACCACACCCTGGCCATCGATGACGATCACCCCGCCCGGCAGCAGGTCCAGCAGGCTCTGCAGGCGATGGGCCAGACGCTCCTTCTCCGCCAGCTCCTGCATGCGCTGGGCGCTGACCAGGGCCAGCTGGCCCTTGAGCTCGGCAACCCGGGCCTCCAGCATGCTGTAGGACTCGCTGAGCTGGTTGGACATCTGGTTAAACAGGGCGAACGCCTGTTCCAGACTGGCGCGGCCGGCCTCCTCTGCGGGGGCAGCGGGCGCCAGGGCGTCATGGGAAAGCTGGGCATTGGGATTCATCGTTCTCTCTCGTGCCGCGAGCCGTCATAAGACAGTCAGTTGGTTAAGAGATAGCAATCCCCGTGCCTAAAAATTTTCCTTTGCTTTTCAATGACCTAAAAAATAAAGCCGAAGGCTGTGTCAAACCTTCGGCTCTATTCGCCCCGACTGCGCCAGTCCGCTGACTGGCGATGCAGCTCGTCAGTCTTCGAGCTGCCCTTCTTCATCGCGGCGATTCATGCCGTACTTGCGCATCTTCTCGACCAGGGTGGTACGGCGAATGCGCAGGCGCTCTGCGGCACGCGCCACCACGCCGGCGGCGTCGTCCAGCGCCTGCTGGATCAGCCCCTGCTCCAGGCTGCCCAGGTAGTCCTTGAGGTCCAGCCCTTCGGGCGGCAGCATCGCCGGCTTGTCCACCCCCGGCAGACCGGAAACGATGGCGGCACGCTCCTCCAGCTCATCGCGCAGGCTGGCCGCCAGCTGCTCGTCCTCATCGTCGACGTGACGAAACTTCTTCGGCAGCTCGCCGACGCCGATCACCCCGTAGGGGTGCATGATCGCCATGCGCTCCACCAGGTTCGCCAGCTCACGCACGTTGCCCGCCCAGTCATGCCGGCACAGCGACATGATCGCCGCCGAGTTGAAGCGGATGGAGCCGCGCTTCTCGTGCTCCATGCGCGAGATCAGCTCGTTCATCAGCAACGGGATGTCTTCGATACGCTCGCGCAGCGGCGGCATCTCGATAGGGAACACGTTCAGGCGGTAGTACAGGTCCTCGCGGAAGCTGCCCGTCTCGATCATGGTCTCCAGGTTCTTGTGGGTGGCCGCGATGATGCGCACGTCGGCACTCTGGGTCTTGTTGCTACCGACCCGCTCGAAGGTGCGCTCCTGCAGCACGCGCAGCAGCTTGACCTGCATCGGCAGCGGCATGTCGCCAATTTCGTCGAGGAACAATGTGCCGCCATTGGCCAGCTCGAAGCGCCCGGCGCGACTGGTGATGGCGCCGGTAAACGCGCCCTTCTCATGGCCGAACAGTTCGCTTTCCAGCAGCTCGGCCGGAATCGCGCCGCAATTGACCGGCACGAACGGCGCCTCGCGCCGCTTGGAGTGGTAGTGCAGGTTGCGCGCGACCACTTCCTTGCCGGTACCTGACTCGCCGAGGATCAGCACGCTGGCTTCGGTATCGGCCACCTGCTGCATCATCTGCCGCACATGCTGGATGGTGCGGCTGGTGCCGACCAGGCTGCGGAACAGGTTGGGCTCGCGCTGACGCCCACGATCGCGGGCCTGGTCGTACATCTCGCGGTAGACCTGAGCGCGATGCAGGGAGTCGAGCAGCTTGTTGTAGCTCGGCGGCATCTCCAGGGTCGCCAGGACACGGCGACGCACCTCCTCCGGCCACTCCGCGCTGACCTGTTCATCGAGCAGCAACACCGGCAGGAACTCATCCCAGCCCGCCAGCTCCTTGAGCAACTCGAGGATGCCGCCCTTGGTCTGCACGCCGCCGACCAGCACGCTGAGCACCCCGCGACTGGACTCCAGCGACGATACCGCGTCGCGCCAATCCCTACTGGAACAGGCGATATGTTCCTCACCCAGGAAAGACAGGATTACAGCCAGGTCACGACGACGTTCGGTGTTGTCGTCGATCAAGAGAATTTTGGTTTCACGCCACATATTGTTTTGGTCTTTTCCGAGGAGTGAAAGGGGCCGCAGCGCCACAAAAGAGACGTCGGCATTTGGCCGCTAGTAAAGTCAATTTCGAGAGGGCAGTCAATTTTATGGCGTGATTTTTTTGCTTCGCCCGTCGGTTTGCATAAACGACTGTTTCAACAGAAAGGGATTTTCTCGGCTTCCTTCACGGAAAGCAGCGAATCCGAGAGTAATACGAGGGGAAAAGCAGCGGACAGCGAAGCATTCGGCGAACACGGCTCAACCAAACAGCTGATAGACCTTGGCCCCCTGCTGGGACTGGTTCAATTGAATCATCTCCGCGGCCAGACGCTTCTGCTCGGCCTGGCAGACGCTGACCAACTCACGATAGAGATCGAGCAACTCCTGCATGCGCGCGCGCAGCATGCCTTCATCCTGCTCGGCCTCGACCATGGCCTCGTCGACGGCTTGGCGGCACTGCAGATCCAGTTCACCGATCGCCGCCCAGTCGCGAGTGGCAAGGGCATTGCGCAAGGCGCTGCCGGTATCTTCCAGGCGCTGGACTGTCGAACTCATGATCGCGCTCCTTTAAGCGTCAAACCGCATTACTGACCAATGGCGTCCCAACCGGCCTTCACTTCGCGCAACAGGTCGGCGACCTCCTCGAGGAGAGCGACATCGTTCCGGCTGTTGGCCTGCAGCAGGCGGGCAACCATATACTGGTACAGGTTATCCAGATTGCTGGCCAGCTCACCGCCCTGATTCAAATCCAGCCCTTCCCGCAGGCCGCCGATGATACCGATGGCCTTGCCGATCAGCTCGCCCTTCTGCGCGATCTGCTCACGCTCCATGGCACCACGCGCTTGGGCAATCCGAGTCAGACCGCCTTCCATCAGCATCTGAATCAACCGATGGGGGCTGGCATCCACTGCCTGAGCCTGAGTATTGACGTTCTGATACTGCCGCATGGCAACCATAGCATTCATGCCGATGTACTCCAGTGTTCGCTCGGAATACCTCTTTTATCGGCATTGGCCCCATGAGCTTTAGGCCCCGCTTACCATTTATCGCCACACTCGGGCGCACGCTGTAAATCAGATAAGGGCCAACACAAAAACCCGCTTCCGCCATAGTGGCCGCAAAGCAGGTTCCCGGCAAAACGCATTGCTCGCCTTCAGGCCGGCACTGGCTCCACTTCCGGCCCGATCGCCACCCAGGCATCACGGATCTGCACGATCAATTGCTCGACCTCGCGCAGACTGTGCGGGGTTTGATCCAGGGCCACGCCGGCGAGCCTCCGGGTCATGTAGTCGTAGAGCGCATCGAGGTTTTCCGCCAGCTCACCACCCAGCTCCTTGTCCAGGCTGGCCTGGAGGACACCGATGATCGACAGGGTACTGCCGACTGCCTCTCCCCGCACATCCGGGGCACCCTGCTGCTGGGCATGCTGGGCCAGCGAGATGCGCTCCAGCGCCCCTTCCAGCAACAGGCGAACCGTCTGGTAAGGCGTAATGTCCTGACTGGTCTTGACCCGTTTGTAAGTATTGATCGCGTCACTCACGGCTTAACTGTCCTGTTTCACCACGCCCGGCAGGCTGCCAAGCGCTTGGGTCAATCGGGCACTGGTGTCGTTCAGACGCCCCACCAGTGCGTCCATTGCATTGAACTGGGCGAACAAACGGGTCTGCATCTGAGCCACGCGCCTCGTCAGGTCCTCTTTCTGCTTGTCGATGCCCGTGATAGTCGTTTGCAGACCCTTCATGCGCTGCTCCAGCACACCACCGACCTGGATATAGCCGTCGATGCGCTTATCCACCCTGCTCATCAAGCCGGTGTCGCCGGTAAAGAAGCTGCCCACCTCATCGAAGTTGTCGCTCAGGGCCTTACCCAGCTTGGTGTCGTCGATCTTCAGGGTGCCGTCTTTCTGGGTAGTAATGCCCAGATCGGCCAATACCCTCACCCCCCCCTGCTCGGCCGGGTTGACCAGTTCATTACGCACGGAACCCAGCAAAGTACGCACGGTCGCATCGCCGACCAAGCCTCCAGTCACCGGTGCCTTACCCTCGCCCACCTGGGTGACGCTGGTCAGCTGATTGGCGGTACTGATGAGCTTGTTATAGGCCTCGACGAACTTCTTGATATTGGCGGTGACGCCTGCTTTGTCCTGGTCGACGGTCAGCGTCAGCGGCTTACCTACCTCGGTCTTGCCGACCAGGGTGAGCGTGACCTCGGGAATGGCGCCGCTAACTGTGTTGCTCGGGCTCTTGAGCGCCAGCCCATCGATGGTGAACTCGGCATCGGCAGCCTGCTGCAAGAAACCGGCGCCGTCACCGGTCGACTGAATGCCGCCGTCAAGTGCCAGGCTGGCCAGGGCGGCGTCGGCAGTCTCGATGGAGATATCCTTACCGGTGCCGGTTTCCTTGGCATTGAGCACCAGGCGCGACTTGCCGTCGGCCGGGTTGTTGATGACGTTGGCGGTGATGCCTTTGTCCTTGAGCGCGGCATTGAGCTTGTCACGGATCTGCACCAGGGTATCGCCGGAAGCAATATCGACCTCGACCCCGGTATCGGCAGCTCCCAGCTTGACCGTCAGCTTGCCGTCGGCGGATGCGGCGAAGTCACTGGCCAGTGCCGCCGTGGCGACCTTACTGCTGCTGGCCAGCCGCTCGACAGTCATCTGGTAGCTGCCCCTCAGCGCCGTCTTGCTCGCCGAAGCGCTCAGCGCGCCGGTATTGGAAGAGGTGGCGCCACGTTTCTCGAACAGCGCCAGGTTGTTGAGGTCCTTCATCGCCGTCTGGAACTCGCTGAGCGCACCCTTGAGCTGACCCAAGGCGGAAAACTTGGTGGTGGAGGCTTTTTCCAGACGCGCCAGTTGCGCCTCCTTGGGGGCTTTTTCAGCACTGACCATGGCACTGACGATGCTGTTGATGTCGATGCCCGATCCGATACCCGTTATGCCTACCATCTGCTCCACCTCGTCATGGGGTTGACGCTTTCGCCGCCTACTGCAGACTTAATCAAGAAACGTGCCGCTCAAGCCTCGGCCTTGAACAGCAGACTGCGTACTTCATCCAGACTCTCCGCCAGACGTAGAGCTTCCTCGGAAGGAATCTGCCGGATCACCTCACCGGACACACCGTCGGTGACCTTGACCACCACGCGCCCCGTCGAGTCATCCAGATCGAAGTCCAGGTTGCGCTGAATGCTCTGGGCGAACTGTTTGATACTGGAAACCGCCTCTTCCATAGGCTGGCGCTGCACCTCGGCAGTAGGCGGTACAGCGTCCCTGCCCTGACCGAGCGACGAAGACGCCGACTGTAGACCGGCTGCGCCGTCGCCCGCCGCCATCGAAGGCTCGGCACGCTCGGCGGCAAATACCGGGGAAATACCCTTTAGTCCATTGATATCCATGACCTCACCTCACATGGCAAGACGGGGAGTAGCGCCTGGCACTACCCCCCGTGGTTCTAGCCTAAACGCTACGCCGGATTAACGGAGCAGACTCAGTACCGCCTGCGGCAACTGGTTGGCCTGGGCCAGGATCGCCGTACCAGCCTGCTGCAGAATCTGGTTCTTGCTCAGGTTAGCGGTTTCCACGGCGAAGTCGGTGTCCTGAATCCGACCACGGGCAGCCGATACGTTCTCCGAGATGTTCTGCAGGTTGGCGATGGTGTTCTCGAAACGGTTCTGCGTGGCACCGAGCGCGGCACGGTTCTTATCGATACCGGCGATGGCGGCGTCGATCACCGATATCGCGCTCTGCGCACCCGATGCGGTGCTGATGTCCACGTCGGCCACCTTGGCCAGGGTGGAGATATTGGTGCCGGCAGCGGCAACAGTACCGGCGTTTGCGCCCGCGCTGGTCACCTGGAAGGCACCGCTGCTATCCAGCCGGATATTGCCAGAAACCCGCGCACTGTCGGTTGCCGCAGCACCGCCGGTGATGGTTACAGCCGCCGCCGCAGTGCCATCGTAATTCAGCGCCGTCAGCGTGGCGGTTTTAGTACCGCCAGAGTTGTCAAAACTGGTGAAGACGATGTCATCGCCCTTTTCGCTGACGAACTCGATCTTGGAGTTGTTCGCGGTCAGCGTCGCGGTAACGCCCGTCTTGGAACTCTGGGCGTTGACTGCTGCAGCCAGGTCGCTCAGGTTAGTCGGATCGGCGATGACGGCGTTGATCGCCACCGCACCACCGGTGGTGTCGCCAGTCAGGGTAAAGGACACGTTACCGGCCGAACCCAGGTTGGACAGTTCCACACCGGTGCGCGCGTCGGCACTAACGCCCGTGGTGCCGGATGTCAAGTTGATGGCGGAGGCTGCGGCGGCTGCAGAACCGGCACCAATGTTAGCGGTAGTCGCAGTGCCGGAGGGGCCAGTGACGGTCAGAGTGGCGGCTGCGCCACCGATACCCGCGGCAGGCGGAGTTGCTGCTGCTGCCGACAGAACCGCGACGCCAACACCGGTACCACCCAGGTTCACCCGGTTGGCACCGATATCGCGAGCACTGGAGGAGTTAATCTGCACGGCGATGGTTTCGTTGGCGTTGGCGCCGACCTGGAACTGCTTGGTGCCGAACTCGCCGCTCAGCAACTTCTGGCCACCGAAAGTGGTAGTTTCGGCAATACGGTTCAGCTCCTCTTTGAGCTGCCCCACTTCCTGGTTCAGCGCCTGACGTTCAGTGGTCGAGTTGCTGCCGTTGGCCGACTGCAGGGACAGGTCACGCATACGCTGCAGGATATTGGTGGACTGCTGCAGGGCACCTTCAGCCGTCTGGGCCAGGGAGATACCGTCGTTGGCGTTACGCACCGCCACGCCCAGGCCGTTGACTTGGCTGGTCAGACGGTTGGAAATCTGCAGGCCGGCGGCGTCGTCCTTGGCGCTGTTGATGCGGCTACCGGTGGACAGACGCTGAAGGGAAGTGCTCAACGCGTTGGAAGATGCATTCAGGTTACGCTGGGTGTTGAGCGAGGCGACGTTGGTATTGACGGTAAGAGCCATGATGGTGTCCTCCGAGGACTAGCTTGTTTGCCTGAGCGTGCGACCTTGGGTGGGCAGTGCCCAGGCACCCTTAAAGTTCGCATTCGTAACTTATATCGGCGTTGGCGGCAGGAGCTTTAGGCTTTTTTTGATCGGCCCCGATGGATTTTTTCTGTCGGACTGTCAATGAGTTAGCAACAAATGGCGTAGCAATGACGGCCAGTGGCAGATTTTAGGCGCCAACTATCTTGTACCGGGATACGGATTATCGAGGTAGGGATCGTCAACCTGACTGCCGGCAAACAGTGCGGCTCAACACATGACAGGTTACGGCTGCCTCGTGCTCTCAACAGAAACAAACCCTTCAGCGCAGCTGGTTGAACAGATTGAGACTGCTGATTTTCACGTAGCTCTGTTGCGCGGCTTCGAGAATGATCGACTGGAACGACAGGCGCGACAGTGCCTCGGCATAGTCCAGCTCGCGCAGATCGGCCTGCACGCCCTTGTTGACCAGGCTCACGTCTTCGTTATCGGTCTGGGTCGACTCGATGATATTGAGGCGCGCGCCGATTTCGCCGCGCACGCCATCGACCGTGGTCATGCCATGATCCAGGTTGGTCAACGCCACAGCCACGGCATCACGAGTCTGAAGATTGCCCGCCGGCGTATCCGGCATCGACTCCAGCGCGGTGCGCAGATTGGCAATGGTGCTCAGAATGCCCTGCTTCTGGCGCGCGGGATCGGCAGTCACCTGAATGGTCTCGCCGCCGACAGGAACACCGTCGAACTGAATGCTGACACCGCGAAAGACCAGCTGATCACTCTTACTTGGATCATTATCCAGCTTGCCACTACCGAGCACGGGCGCAGGCGCGGCGACGCCGATCTCGAACACCTCGTAACTGGAGGCATCCGGGTTGCCGAAGATGATTTCGACGCCTGCCGCTGGGAATGGCGGAGTGCCGGAGAATGCCACCTCATCCTGCACCAGGGGGGCCGATACTCCGAGAGTCGAGCCCGGCGGCGTGACGCTCAAGGCAGTATCCAGGCGACCGGCATTGGTGACACTCTCAAAAATCTTCTTGCCGCTGTCGCTGATCGCCAGGTTCAGCGAACTGGCCACCTGCAGCTTGCGCTGACCTTCGTCACCGGCGTAGCTGTAGCTGCCATCGGCCTGACGCACAAAGGGCTGAGTCTTGCCCTGAAAACCGGCGAACAGGTATTCACCGCGCGCATTGCGGGTGTTCATCAGGGTCAGCAGCTCGTTCTCGCGCTCGCCCAGTTCGGCGGCGATGGACTTGCGGTCGGTCTGGCTGAGCGCGCCATTGCCGGCCTGCACCGCCAGCTCGCGCACACGCTGGAGGACCGTATTCACCGAATTGAGGGTCACCTCTTCCTGGGTCAGGCTGTTCTTCGCCGCAGTGAGGTTGTCCTTGTATTGGGTCAGCACGTTCTGCTGCTGCTCCAGTTGCAACAGGCGCACCGAGGCCACCGGATCGTCCGCCGGGGTCAGCAGGCGGTTGCCGGTGCTGATCTGCTCCTGGGTGCGGGTGGCATTGGCGTAGTTGCGCTGCAGCCCTTGCACGCCGTTGTTGAAGGCTTGGATGGTGGAAATGCGCATGTTCTAGCCTCTTGTCACAACCGGCGAGCCCCGGCCTTTTGTAGGGCGCGCTCTGTGCGCCGAACGATTGTGCGGTGCGCACAGCCTAGGCGGCCCCGCGCACCCTACGACTTAACGAAATGAGCTGATCAGGGTATCGAACAAGGATCGGGCAACTTGAATGATCTGTGCCGAGGCGTTGTAGTACTGCTCGAACTTGATCAGGTTGGCCGCTTCCTCATCGAGGTTGACCCCGGACAACGCGTCACGGTTGTCGGTGGCCTGCTTGAGGATGGCGCCGGTCGCATCGCTGTCCTGGCGCACCTGCGCAGTCAGGGTGCCGACCCGCTCGACCAGATCGCCGTAGCCATCACTGAAGCTCGCGCCGGTGCCAATGCCGGTGACATTGGGGTCGACGCCGACGGTCTGCTTGTTCTGTAGGTTGACCAGCTTCAACGCATTGCGGTTATCCGACACGCCATTGCTGTTAAAACCCAGGGTGAAGGAATCCCCGATCTCCGGGCGTCCGCTGATGCTGAAACTGACTCGGTTGCCGGCCCCCAGATCCAGTTCGTAGGTATTCAACTGCCCAGGCACGAAGGCCCCGGCCGGAACCCGGGTCAGCCCCGGGATCGGCGTGCCCGGCGGACTCTCGAAGGCGCCGGCACCGTTGTAGGTAAGCCCCTGGGGCAAAGCCGCCGCAATGGAAATCGTGTCAATCGGGCTGGCCCCCGCCGCGATCAGGTCGGGCTGGGAGATCGTGCCATTGCCGCGATTCTGCAGGTTCGCTTCGGCCCGTACCGGAGCGGCAAACGCCAGCTGATCGGCCTGGCTGAGCACCGCACTGATGTCGGTGGCTCCACGCCGGGTCGGCTGCAGCAGGAAGCGGTCCCCGGCATTCGGCGCGGCGCCGGGGGTTACGGTAAATCCTTGGTCTCGACCAGCGCTGTCAGCAAAACTAAGCACGCCAGCCGTATTGGTCACAGTCATGGGCTGACCATCACTAAGACGCCGAGCGGTGTAGGTGGCGCCGTCATAATCCAGGCGATAGTCGCTGGTGGTCAGCACGCTGCTGTTGGTGATATTCAGTGCTGGCTGGACATTGCTGGTATTGGTCGAATACGCGCGCACCCGCAGGGTGGACGCCGCGGGGCTATTGAGATCGCCAAACAGCGCCGACCCCACCTGCCCCTTCAGATCCAGGCCCTGCCCCAGTTGCGTGTTGACCTGCTCACTGACCGCCAGGGCCAGGCGCCCCAAGGAGTTGAGAGTCGGATCCAGGGATTCTGCACGGTAGCGGATCAGGCCACCCAACTCACCGCCACTGATCAGGCTGGTAATGCCCTGGCGCGAGCCACCGCTGACGAACTCCACTTCGAAGCGCGTCGGGTCACCTTGCCCGGGGCCGACCTCAAGACGGCTGGCGGTGGCCCCCACCACCAGTGGCTGGCCGGACCCGATGAACAGGTTCATCGAGCTGTTGTCCTGCGGCACCACGGTGACGCCGACATAGGTGGACAACTGGCGGATCGCCTCTTCGCGGGCATCCAGCAGGTCGTTGGGCTGCTGGCCGTTGCCGGTGGCGACGGCGATGGCGTTGTTCAGACTGGCGATCGAAGTGGACAGGCGATTGACCTGCTCGCTGACCGCTGTCATCTGCTTGTTGATGAAACTGTTCTGCTCGTTGATCCGATCGGACACGGTGTTGAAACGCCGGGCCAGCCCCTCGGCCTCGGACAACACCAGTTGCCGCGCCGGGATGTTCGAGGGGTCCTCGGCCGCGGTCTGCAGCGACGAGAAGAACTTCTGCAGCGACGGCGTGATGCCGGTGGTGGAGCCGGCCAACAGCGAGTCCAATTGCTCGATCTGGCTCTTGTAGGCCTGCACGTCACTGCTGAGCGCGGTGCTGCTGCGCAACTGGGTACTGAGGAACTCGCTGTAGCTGCGGCGGACGTCCACTAGGCTGGTGCCGGAGCCGATATAGCCGGCGCCGCTGAACTGCGGCTGGCGGGTGGCCTGCACCGTGTCCTGGCGCGAGAAGCCCGGGGTGTTGACGTTGGTGATGTTGTGGCCGGTGACCCCCAGCGCGGTCTTGTTCGCCGCCAGGCCGGACAGGCCGATGTTCAGTAGATCCGCCATGCTTCAGCCTCAGGTCCTGGTGATACTGCTGTCGGCTGCCGCCACGGCCTGGTAGGTCTGCATCTTGCGGGCGATCTGCGCCACCTTGCGGGCGTAGTGCGGGTCGGTGGCATAGCCGGCCTGCTGCAGCTCGCGGACGAAGCGCTCGGGATTGTCGGTGGCGTTCAGGGCCTTCTCGTAGCGGCCGTTGCTCTGCAGGAAGCTCACGTAGTCCTCGAAGCTCTGCGCGTAGGAGTCGTAGGCGCGGAACGACGCCGCCTCCTTCACCGCCTTGCCGCCCTTGAACTCGGTGGTCAGCACCCGCGCCGAGTCGCCGCTCCAGCTGTTGTGGCTCTTGATGCCGAACAGGTTGTGGCTGCTGGAGCCGTCCTGCTGGCGAATGATCGACTTGCCCCAGCCGGTCTCCAGCGCGGCCTGGGCCACCAGGTAGCGAGCCTCGACGCCGAGCTTCTCGGCGGCCTTCTCGGCCATCGGCAGCATCGCCGCGACGAACTCCTGGGGCGAGCTGAACACCGACTTCGTCGTGCCCAACTGCCGACCGCTGATGGCGTCGCTGTCGCTCAGGCTCAGGGCCTTGTCCCTGGGCGCGGCATAGGTCGTGGCGGCGATCCAGTCGGCCTGCGCCAGAGGCTGGCCGTCGGCGCCGCCGGTCGACGGCAGGATGCCGGCCAGCAGGCGGTCGCCCAGCTTGCCCGGCAGTGCCAGACGGCGCTGGTTGATCAGGACAGCGTCATCGCGCGCGCCGTCGACCTTGGCCAGTGGCTTGCTTGGCGCACTCGGCGCCGGGGCCGCGACCTGGGCGAACGGGTTGGCCCGCTCGCTCGGCCCCTTCATCTTCGACATCTGCCGCTCCAGCACGTCGGCCAGGCCGAGGCCACGCTGGTTGGTCGACAGGGTCACCGACAGCTGCTGGTCGTACATGTCCTGGTAGGTCTTGCTCTCGTTGCTGTTCATGAAGTTGCCTTCGCCGAACACCTCGTTGGCCGAGCGCATGGCCTTGAGCATTTCATTGAGGAACAGCGACTCGAATTCCTGGGCGACCTTGCGGATGTTCTGTTCGCTGTCGCCGCCGACCTTGAACTGGTTGAGGCGGTTCAGGTCGGTGAAGGCGCCGCTGTCCAGCGGGCTTTTGCCGTTGCCGAGCAAACCGGCCGAGAGTCGAGAGTCCATGGTCGCCTCCTTAGATCACGATCAGGTCGGCCTGCAGGGCGCCGGCTTGCTTGAGCGCCTCGAGGATGGCCATGAGGTCGGAGGGCGCGGCGCCGACCTGGTTCACCGCCCGGACGATATCGTCCAGGGTGGTGCCGGGGCCGAACTTGAACATCGGCTTGGCCTCCTGGTCGGCGTTCACGCGCGAGCGCGGCACCACCGCGGTCTGACCGCCGGACAAGGCTTCCGGCTGGCTGACGATCGGGTCTTCGGTGATGGTCACGGTGAGGCTGCCATGGGTCACTGCCGCCGGCTGCACCCGCACGTTCTGGCCGATGACGATGGTGCCGGTGCGCGAATTGATGATCACCTTGGCCACCGCCTGTCCCGGGTTGACCTCGATGTTCTCGAGGATCGACAGGTAGTCGACCCGCTGATTCGGGTCCAGCGGCGCGCTGACCCGTACCGAGCCGCCGTCGATGGCCTGGGCCACGCCAGGACCGAGCAGGTCGTTGATCTGGTCGACGATGTTCTTGGCGGTGGTGAAGTCCGGCCGGTTGAGATTCAGGGTCAGGCTGTTGCCCTGATCGAAGCCGCTCGGCACCGGTCGCTCGACCGTGGCGCCGCCGGGGATGCGCCCGGCCGACGGCACGTTGACGGTGATCTTCGAGCCGTCGCCGCCTTCGGCGTCGAACCCGCCGACCACCAGGTTGCCCTGGGCGATGGCGTAGACGTTGCCGTCGATACCCTTGAGCGGGGTCATCAGCAGGCTGCCGCCGCGCAGGCTCTTGGCATTGCCGATCGAGGAGATGGTGATGTCGATGGTCTGTCCCGGTTTGGCGAACGCCGGCAGGTCGGCGTGCACCGACACTGCGGCGACGTTCTTCAACTGCACATTGCCGCCGGCCGGCACCTTGATGCCGAACTGCGCCAGCATGTTGTTGAAGGTCTGCACGGTGAACGGCGTCTGGGTGGTCTGGTCGCCGCTGCCATTGAGGCCGACCACCAGACCGTAGCCGATCAGCTGGTTACTGCGCACGCCCTGGATACTGGCCAGGTCCTTGAGCCGCTCGGCCTGAGCGATGCCGGCCAGGAGCAGCAGGCAGAGGGTCGAAATCAGTCGCTTCATGGTCGGCTACCTGCTTAGAACGGGAACAGCGGGCTGAGGAAGAAGCGGTCCAACCACCCCGGCTGGCTGGCATCGGCGAAGGCGCCGGTGCCCGAGTAGGTGATGCGCGCGTCGGCGATACGCGTGGAAGAAACGGTGTTGTCCGTGCTGATGTCGTCGGCCCGCACCAGCCCGGCGATGCGCACCAGTTCGTCGCCGGTGTTGAGGGTCATCCACTTCTCCCCGCGCACGGCCAGGATGCCGTTGGGCAGCACCTCGGCGACGGTCACGGTGACCGAGCCGGACAGGCTGTTGCCCTGGGCCGCCTTGCTGTCACCCTTGGTGTCGCGGTTGGCGCCGTACTCGGCACTCAGGCCCAGATCCTCGGCGCCGAGCGGGTTGAGGATGTTGCCGGAACCCGGATTGCGCATCGATACGCCACCGCCGAACAGCGAGGTCAGGCCGATCTTCGCGCTGCTGTCCTTGGATATCTGCGAGCCGGCATTCTTGCTGGCCTGGGTCCGCTCGTTGAGGGTGATGGTGATGATGTCGCCGACGCGGAAGGCCTTGCGGTCGCCGTACAGGTTGTTCTCGAAGCCGGCCTGGTAGATCGAGCCGTTGTTCTGCGCCGCCGGCAGCGGTGTGCGTGGCAGCACCGGCGCGTAGTAGGGGTCGTCCGGCTTCGGCGGCGGCGACACACAGCCGCTCAGGGCCGTCACCACAAGCATCGAGAGCACTAACATCAGCCGGTTCATAACCACTACCTCACGGCGTTACATGGAGGACCTGGGCCGCGGCCCGTCCGGGTCTTAAAGATTCTGAGTGACGAAGGACAGCATCTGGTCGGCGGTGGAGATGACCTTGGAGTTCATCTCGTAGGCGCGCTGGGTGGTGATCATGTTCACCAGCTCCTCGACCACGCTGACGTTGGAGTTTTCCAGGGTGTTCTGCAGGGTCGTGCCCAGGCCGTTGAGGCCCGGCGTACCGACCTGCGGCGCACCACTGGAGGCGGTCTCCAGGAACAGGTTGCTGCCGATCGCTTCCAGGCCCGCCGGGTTGATGAAGTCGGCGGTCTGCAGGTTGCCGACGATTTGCGGCTGCGGGTTGCCGGCGGTGGTCACAGAGACGGTGCCGTCCTCGCCCACGGTGAAGGTACGCACCTCGTTGGGCAACACGATGGCCGGCTCCAGGGCGAAACCATTGGAGGTGACCAGCTGACCGTCTGAGTTCAGATGAAAGCTGCCGTCACGGGTGTAGCCGACGGTGCCGTCGGGCATCAACACCTGGAAGAAGCCGCGACCATTGATGGCCATGTCCAGGGGCTGCTCGGTGGTCTGCAGGCTGCCGGTGGTGAAGATCTTCTGCGTGCCGACCACGCGCACCCCGGTGCCCAGCTGCAAGCCGGACGGCAACTGGCTGTCCTGGCTGGACTGGCCGCCTGGCTGGCGACGCACCTGGTACAGCAGGTCCTCGAACTCGGCGCGATCGCGCTTGAAGCCGGTGGTCGAGACGTTCGCCAGGTTGTTGGAAATGGTGGTCAGGTTCATGTCCTGGGCGGACAGACCGGTTTTGCTGACCCACAGTGCCGGAAGCATATTCATTCTCCTCGGGCGCCGTTATCACGGCGCCGCGTGCTGGTAATTAGCTGATCTGCAAAACCCGCGCCATGGCCGACGCATTGTCTTCGGCGGTGCGCATCATCTTCACTTGCAGTTCGAACTGACGGGACAGGGAGAGGATCGCGGTCATCTCTTCCACCGCGTTGACGTTGCTCGACTCGAGAAAGCCCGAGGTCACCCGCACCGTGGCATCGGCCAGCGGCTGCGGCCCCTTGAAGCGCATCAGGCCGTCTTCGCCCTTCTCCATCTGCTTGAGATCGGGGTTGACCAGCTTCAGGCGGTCGACCTCCGCCAACACGTTGGGCGCCTCGCCGAGGGCGCGGATGCTGATGGTGCCGTCCTGGCCGATCTCGATCTTCTGCTCCGGCGGCACGGCGATCGGCCCGGCGTTGCCCATTACCGGCAAGCCGCTGCCGGTGCGCAGCATGCCCAGGGCGTCGATGTTGAGGCTGGCGGTGCGCACGTAGGCTTCGCTGCCATCGGCCGCCTGCACAGCCAGCCAGCCTTCCCCGCCGATCGCCACGTCCAGGTCGCGACCGGTCTCCTGCAGGGCGCCGGGGGTGAAGTCGGTCCCAGGACGCTCGCTCATGGCGTAGACCCGCGCCGGGAAACTGTCGCCGAACACCGGCATCGAACGCGCCTGCTCGAAGTCGCGGCGAAAGCCGGTGGTCGAGATATTCGCCAGGTTGTTGGCGTGGGCGCGCTGGGCCAGGGTGTTGTTCTGGGCGCCGGTCATGGCGACGTACAGCATCTTGTCCATGGTTTCCTCCGAGGTGGGCTTGCCGCCCGCCGCTCTATGCAGTGCTCTATGCAATGACTACAGCAAGCGCCGTGCCAGCCTCGAAATAAAACAATAAACAACTGATAAATAAGGATTTTTAAAAACAGAAAGGGCTCCAGACGGAGCCCTTCGAACGCCTTTCGGCGAGCCATTGCCGCCAGCGGCAATGGCTCTTGCCGACCTGCTGGCTATCAACGGATATTGATGATGGTCTGGGTCACCGTGCTCTCGGTCTCGATGGTCTTGGCCGCGGCCTGGTAGTTGCGCTGGGCGACGATCATGGCAACCAGCTGCTCCGACACATCGACGTTGGAGTCTTCCAGGGCCCCGGATTGCAGGGCGCCGAGGGTGCCGCTGCGCGGCGTACCGATCACCGGCTCACCCGACTGGAAGGATTGTGCCCAGGCGCTCTTACCCACCGGCGTCAGCCCCTGCACGTTGGCGAAGTTGGCCAGCACAATCTGCCCCTGAACCGCCGACTGGCCGTTGGTGTAGCGGGCGAAGATGATCCCGCCGTCATCGATCTCCAGCCCGGACAGCTGACCGGTGGTGAAGCCGTCCTGACTGACACTGTTGACGGCGAAGGAGCTGGCAAACTGGGTAGAGTTGCGCATATCGACCGACAGTCCGGCCGGCGCCCCATTAGCGCCGTTGGCCGACCAGACCGGCGGCACCGAATTATCCGCCGCGGCAGGCACCCAGCCTGCGAGGGTGAAGCGTCCGTCCGGCGCGACGGCGAAGTCGGTGGAGACCAGGCTTGTAGGGTCCAGCTGACCGCTGGCGGTAAAGCCCATGCTCAGCGAATAGGGCACCGTGGAGGCTGGGTTCGCGGGGTTGCGTCCGTCGATCAGCACATTCATGTTCCAGGTATTGGCGCCGCTCTTGACGAAGTACTGGGTCATGACATGGGCGTTGCCCTGGGTGTCGTAAATATTGGTCGAGGTCGCCGAGTTGTAGGTGTTCGGATCTGCCGGATCGAATGGGGCGGTAGCCGGAATCGCATTGGTCGCGTTGAGGTTGAACGACTGAGTCAGGGTACCTGAGGCCTGCGGCGCCTGTCCGCCGGTCTGGATACGCAGATCGCTGATCACGCCATTTTGCAGGTTGTTGTTGGCGTTGACCGCATAACCCTGCAAACGATGGCCGAAGTTGTTCACCATGAAACCTTCGCGATCGACGCCGAAATAGCCGGCCCGGGTGTAGCTGACCTCGCCGTTGTTGCTGGTGCGGAAGAATCCGTTGCCGTTGATCGCCAGGTCCAGGGCGTTCTGGGTGTAGTTGATGTTGCCTTGGTTGAACAGCTGCGCCACGTTGCTGAGTTGTACCCCCGCGCCCTGCTGGTTGCTGCCCGTGCCCTGCACCGAGGCGGCATACAGGTCGCCGAACTCGACACGCGACTGCTTGAAGCCAACCGTACCGGCGTTGGCAATGTTGTTGCCCGTGACATTGAGGTCATTGGTCGCTGCACGCAGGGCACTCAGACCGACATTGAACGACATGGGAATCTCCTCGCCGGAACCCCGGCAGTAAAAATCTGTGAACTACTGACCGATGACCTGCACCTGGGACAGCGGCACGCTGCCGAGCCCCGCCAGGTTGAGTGTCAACTCGCTGCCACCCAGGGTGACGCTGTCGACGTTGGCCGGCAGCATGGTGTAAAGCCCCTTGCTCTCGCCGTTGTAGCTGGCTTGCGCCTCGAATCGATAATTGCCGGGCGGCAACAGATTGCCGCTGGCATCCTTGCCGTCCCAGATGAAGCTGACATTGCCGGCCTGCTGCTCGCCCAGATTGATCCGGCTCACCGCCGCGCCCGACTTGTCATACACGTTGACGTAGACGTTGCTGCTGCTGGTCGGCAACTCCAGGCTGGCCTTGAAGCTCTGGCTGGTATCGACCAATGCCCGGTCGGTCGGCACTATGACCTTGCGCCCCACCAGGGAGGAGGCCTGCAGCGCCTGGGACGACTGGTAGCCGGACAGCAGCGAGCTCATGCTGCTGTTGAGCTTCTCTACCCCTTCGACCGTACTGAACTGCGCCAGCTGGGCGATGAACTCGCCGTTGCTCTGGGGCTCAAGCGGGTTCTGGTTGTTCAACTGCGTCACCAGCAACTTGAGGAACTCGTTCTTGCCGAGCTCCTTCTTCTCGCTGACGTCCTGCTTGATCTGATACTGATCGAGTGCGGAACTGACACCACTGACACTGCTCATCCTTTATTCCTCGCTAGTGGCTCACTGACCCAGGGTCAGGACGCGCTGCATCATTTGCTTGGCGGTGTTCATCATTTCCACGTTGGTCTGGAATGCGCGACTGGCCGAGATCATGTCGGCCATTTCCTCGACCACGTTGACATTGGGGTAGTACACATAGCCGTTTTCATCGGCGGCCGGGTGGGTCGGCTCGTAGCGCGGCGTCAGCTCGCTCTGATCCTCGACGATACCCAGCACCTGCACCCCGCTGCCGGCCTGATCCTGATCGGCGAACAGCGAACCCCGGTCGCCATTGAGCGACTGCTGGAACATGGTGGCGAACACCGGATGACGGGCCCGATAGGTCTGCTCGATGCTCGAGGACACCGTCTCGGCGTTGGCGATATTGCTGGAAATGGTGTTCAGACGAGTGCTCTGGGCGCTCATGCCGGTTCCGGCGATATTGAAGACACTGGCGAGTGACATGGCATCGGACTCCTTTAGTCGCCGCGCAGGGCGCTGACCAGCCCTTTGAACTTGCTGTTGAGGAAGGTGAAGCTGGCCTGGAAGCTCACCGCGTTCTCCGCGTAGCTGGCCTGCTCGACCTGAAGGTCGACGGTGTTCTGATCGATCGACGCCTGGAACGGCGTGCGGTAGGCCAACTCGGCCTGGCCGACGGCAATACCCTCGGCGGCGATATGCCGGCTATCGGTGCGCTGCAGGCCGACCGCGCCACGCTGGATCTTGGCGCTCTGGGCGGCGAGTACCGAGGCGAAGTCCAGGTCACGCGCCTTGTAGTTGGGCGTGTCGGCGTTGGCCATGTTATTGGCCAGCACCTCGGCACGCTGGCCGCGAAAGCCCAGTGCCTGTTCATGGATGCCAAGTGCGCGGTCGAAACTGATGCTCATGATCGGGAACCCCTGCCGTTAGGCCTGCCTGCTTTCCGTGCAAGACATACAGCAAGGTGTGTGCCAGTTTACTTACTGCTTATTTTTCAATGACTTAAACATCGACATGGCAACTTCAACGGCCTGGGCGGCAAGGCATTTCCGCCTACTGGCAAGCCAAGCGGCAAATCGGCCTGCCCCTTGCCGCCGGCGAAAACGAAAACGGGAGGCCACTGGCCTCCCGTTCTGCTCGAGTCGAGTACTGTCGGTCTGGCGACCTACTTCACCTTGTAGATGATGCCTGGGCTGCACTGCACCATCTGGTAACGCTCCGGCAAGCCGTTGAGCGCCTCGGAGGCGCCGAGAAACAGGTATCCGCCGGGCTTCAACATCGCATGGATACGGGTGAGGATGTCTTTCTTCACTTCGGCCGAGAAGTAGATCAGCACGTTGCGACAGAACACCACGTCGAACTTGCCGAGACTGGCATAACTGTCCAGCAGATTCAGCGGGCGAAACTCCACGCGACTCTTGATCGCCGGCTTGACCACCCAGCGCCCCGGCTCCTTGGGGTCGAAGTAGCGCTGCAGGCGCTCCTGGGACAATCCACGCCCCATCGCCAAGCTGTCGTACTCGCCGGATTTGCAGTTGGCCAACATCGACGGAGATAGGTCGGTGGCGACGATCTGCACCCCAGCCTTGAGCTGACCGATATTGGTCTTCTCGAACTCGTCGATGCTCATCGACAAGGAGTACGGCTCCTGGCCGGAGGAGCAGGCCGCCGACCAGATCCGCAGGCGCTGCCCGGGGCTGGCCTTGATCAGCTCGGGCAGCACCCGGTTCTTCAGCACTTCGAACGGATAGGTATCGCGAAACCACAGGGTTTCATTGGTGGTCATGGCATCCACCACCTGCTCGCGCAGGCCACTGCGCGGCTGGTTCTGCATGCGCTGCACCAGCTCGCCCAGGCTCTTGATCGCGTGCTGCTCCATCAGTTTGTTCAACCGACTGGAAACCAGGTACTGCTTGTTGCTGCCCAGCACGATGCCGCAGGCTTTTTCCAGGAAGACCCGGAATTGCTCGAAATCCAAATTACCTGAAGACACTCGCGAGGCCTCGCCGATCATAGTGTTGCGCCGAAAGCCACGCTTTCAGCTCCCATCTACCGAATTGATGCGCTCAACCACCCGCGAGGCCAGGTCATCCGGACGGAACTTGGCCAAAAAGTCATCGGCCCCCACCTTCTTCACCATGGCCTGGTTGAAAACGCCAGAGAGCGAAGTATGCAGGATGATGTGCAGTTTCTGCATGCGCGGATCCGCACGAATCTCTGCCGTCAGCGTATACCCGTCCATTTCCGGCATCTCGATGTCGGAGATCAACATCAGAAACTCGTCTGCCGGATTCTTGCCCTCCTCGACCATCGCCTTCAGATAGTCCAGGGCCTGGCGGCCATCGTTGAGCGCCACCACCTCGACCCCGACGGTCTGCAGGCAGCGCGACACCTGCTTGCGCGCCACCGAGGAGTCGTCGCAGGTCAGCACCCGCTTGGTCATCGCCTTGGCCTGCACCTGATTATCCAGCACCCCTTCGGAGATGACCTCTGATGTGGGCGCCACTTCGGCGAGAATCTTCTCCACGTCGATGATCTCGACCAGCTGCTGATCCAGGTGGGTCACCGCGGTGAGGTAGTGGTCGCGTCCAGTGCCCTTGGGTGGCGGATGGATACCCTCCCAGTTCATGTTGACGATGCGCTCCACCGAGTGCACCAGAAAACCCTGAACCTTGGTGTTGTACTCGGTGATGATGACGAAGCTATTGTCCAGGCTCCGCAGTGGCGCCTTGCCGGTCGCCATGGACAGATCGAGAATCGGGATGGTACCGCCACGAATGCTGGCCACCCCGCGAACCACCGGGCTGGACTTGGGCATGATGGTGAGTTTGGGGCACTGCAGCACCTCCTTCACCTTGAACACGTTGATCCCATACAGCTGACTGCCATTGAGGCGAAACAACAGCAGTTCCAGACGATTCTGTCCCACCAGTTGAGTTCGCTGGTTTACCGAATCCAATACACCGGCCATGCCCAAACTCCTTTGGTTTGAGAAGCGAACATTGTGCTCAGCGTAGCAGGCGGCACGAGCCTTGCTTTTTACTCAGCATGAACGCAAAAACGACGATATTTCGGCACGCTATGGTCAAGACCCGCCACCTGCTGGCAGTTCTACCTGCAATGCTCGCGCTTGGCTACAGCCCCCAGGCAGCAACCGCGGCAACCTTGCCTGAGCAGCTTATCGGCAGCACCCAGAGCTTTCTTGAGCAGACCGTAGGCGACTATCTGCAGCGTAGCGACATTCGCGGCCGGCATGAAATTCAGATCAACCGTCTGGACCCGCGCCTGCGCCTGCCCGCCTGCGACAAAGAATTGGCGAGCTCTCTGGAAAGCCCGACCGAACCCATCGGCCGGGTAACGGTTCGCGTGCGCTGCCCGGGCAGCTCCCCCTGGACGGTTTTCGTTCCGGGCCAGGTTCGACTCTACCGCGACGTGGTGATCGCCAGCCGCCCACTGAAGCGTGACAGCGTGCTGACGGACACGGATATAACACTGGCCGAGCGCGACCTCGGCTCACTCAGCCAGGGTTACCTGACCGCACTCGAGCAGGCGCTCGGCAAGAAACTGACGCGCCCGCTGCTGCCTGACCAGGTAGTGATGCCCGTTCACGTAGAGGCTGCGGAGGTCATTCGCCGTGGCGACCAGGTGGTGATCAGCGCACGTAGCGGCACGGTAAACGTACGAATGCCCGGGGAAGCGCTGTCGGACGGGGCCGTCGGCAGACAGATCCGGGTACGCAACCAGCGCTCGCAACGGGTGATCCGAGCCCGGGTCACCGCGCCTGGCCAGGTGGAAGTGGCGATGTAGGCACGATTCTTGTGTATCCATTGGCTGACGATTTATGCGCTGTGTTTTAGACTGTCCCTTGACGCGCATTTTATTGCTCAGTCGCCCTAAAGGTTTTCGCAACTTGGCCGACAAGCCTGATAAGCGTCCAAATACAGCTCGAGGTTTCGCACAATGGTCATCGACTTCAACCGGCCGAATAGTGCCAGCACGCCCGCCAATACGGGGCGTACCGGCAACACGCAATCTGCTGGCCGCAACGACGCCATTGGCGCCAAGCAGGCGGGCAACGCACCCGCTTCGGCCGAGCCGGCAGAAGCCAGCCAGGGCGCTGATTCCGTGCAACTGAGCCGCGAGGCGCAGCAACTGCAGAAGATCGGCGACTCGCTACGCGACCTGCCGAGCGTCGACAAGGAGCGAGTGGCCCAGATCAAGCAGGCCATTGCCGACGGCAGCTATCAGGTCGACAGCCAGCGCGTTGCCGGCAAGCTGCTCAACTTCGAGTCCCAGCGCTAGTCCCCGGGCTGCGCTGGGGGTTCCGGACGCCCCTCCCCCAAGAGCCCGCCATGCACGATACGACCCTATTGAATCTGTTCATCGACGATATCGGCACAGCCGAGCGTCTGCTTGAGCTGATCGATGACGAATTCCAAGCCCTCAGCGAGCGTGACTTGAGTCGCCTGCAGGGCATCCTCGCCGACAAGCAGCCGCTCCTGGCGCAACTCGACCAACATGGCAAGGCGCGCAGCCAATTGCTGCTGGGCCTGCAACTGAGTGCCGATCGTAGCGGCCTGCAAGCGCTGGCCGAACACTCCGATCAGGGCACCGAACTGCTCGCCCGCGGCGACGAACTCAACGCCCTGCTCGAGCGCTGCCAGGCCGCCAACTTGCGCAATGGCCGACTGATCCGCGCCAGTCAGGCCTCGACCAACAACATGCTCGGCATTCTGCGCGGCGGCGAGACGCCAAGTCTCTATGACAGCCGGGGCAGCGCCGCTAGAATCGGCCAGCAGCGCCCGCTCAGCCAGGCCTGATCACCCAAAACCTGAGACAAGGACATACTGCCAAAACGCCAGTATGCTAGTGTCCGCGCAATTGCCAGGAGAGTTCTGGACCGTGTCCAATCCCTTTATCGTGGAGGATGGCCCGCAACCACCCAAGGTGCTCAAGGCACCACTGGAGATCGCTGCCACCCTTCGCCAGCTGCAGCAGGCGCACGACCCGCTGATCATCACCTTCCACGAGCGCAAGCAACGCTTTCAGAGCTACCTGATCGAAGCCGATCGCGAAAAATCACTTTTGATTCTCGACGAGATGATCCCCAACGACGGCGAGCGCTATCTGCTCAATGGCGAAGCCTTTCGTATCGAAGCCTTTCATGAGGGCGTTCGCGTGGCCTGGGAGTGCCACGACACGGTACAGATCACCGAACACGATGAAGCACGCTGCTACCTGAGCCCGATGCCCCAGGAGGTGCACTACCACCAGCGGCGCAACGCTTACCGGGCCCAGCTCAAGCAGAGCGAGCAGATCAAGGTCGAGCTGGCCGGGGCCAAGCTGAGCAAAGCATTGCCGGGGCAGATGCTGGATATTTCCGCGACCGGCTGCAAAGTGCGATTGCACGGCAATGCCACCCACCACCTGCAGGCGGGCCAGGTCTACGAGCGGTTTACCGCGCAGCTGCCTTTCGGGACAATGATCACCTCGGTGGAACTGCGCCATGCGCAGTATGAGGAAAGACCCGATATGACCTTTCTTGGCCTGCGTTTCCACCGCATAAGCGGCCAGGACCAGCGCCAGGTCGAACGCTTCGTCTACCAGCTACAGCGCGAAGCGCGGCGCATCGAAGGCGCCGGGCTGCTCTAGCCGCCCCGGCCGCTAGACGCGGATGCCCAGCGCCGCCAGGCGCGGCAGGTCCTCGGGGCGATCCACGTCCCACAGCTCCGGGAGCAGCTGGTGACTCCAGTCCAGTTGCTGCAGGCGCTCACGGGTCAGACTCAGCACCCGATCGGTGCCCCAGGGCATGGCGTCGAACAGCAGCGGGTCGACGCGGCGCAGCCCGAGCAGGACGTAACCGCCATCCTCGGCAGGCCCCAGCACCACTGGCTGAGCATGCAAGGCGATACAGGCGCCACTGAGGTATTCGCCATCCAGCGCCGGGCAATCGTTGCCGATCAGCACCACCGCGTCGCATTCCGCCAAGCCCAGTGCAGCGATGCGCCGCATGCGCTCACCCAGATCACCTGCCGGCTGCTCGACCAGCGTCCAGCCCAACTGATCGGCCAAGGCCTGCAGTTCCGGATTCGGGCTGTCGTCCAACCACAGGAAGCGCTCGCTGAAACCATCTGGCGGCAGCTGCAGCGCCCGCTCGAGCAGGGTCCGCTGCAAATCGCACGCGCCCTCCTCGCCCAGCGCCGGGATCAGGCGAGTTTTCACCCGTCCCGGTACCGGCAGACGGGCCAGCAGATGCAAGGAAATCGACAGACTCATGGCCGTGACCCTCGATGATAGACACGCGCCAGCTGATCGGGATTGGCGCCACAATAGTAGGCCAATCGCAGCCGCCACATCAGCAATACAGTACGCCAAATGCCATGACGCTCCCAGCGCCGACTGGACGTCAGCAGCGCGGGCCGCAGGCAGCGCGGGCGCGCCAGGCGTTTCAAGCGGCGACTGAGTTCGAGATCCTCCATCAGCGGCATCTCGGCATAGCCGCCCAGGCGCTCGAACGCCTCGCGAGCGACGAAGATTCCCTGATCCCCCGTGGCCACTCCGGTCAGTCGCGAACGCAGGCTGATCATCGCCCCGATCAGGCGCAACGCCAGCCCGCTCCCCGACAGGCGCACATCGAAGCGCCCCCATAGCGGGCGCCGGCTCAGCGCATCGAGCAAACTGCGAATGGCGGCGGCATCGATTCGGGTATCGGCATGCACGAACCACAGGTAATCGCCTCGGGCGACAGCGGCGCCGGCGTTCATCTGCAGGGCCCGGCCAGGCGCCGACCGTAGCAGTTGATCGACGCCCCCCTTCGCCAGGTCGCAGGTCGCGTCCTGGCTACCGCCATCGACCAGAATCAGCTCCGCGCCAGTGGCGCGCAAAGGCGCCAGATCGGCCAACAACGGCGGCAGCACCTGCGCCTCATCCCGCGCCGGCACTATGACGCTGAGCAGCGGTGTCACGGACGCGGCGCCTGCTCCGCCGCCCCCTCGTCGCTCACCCCGGCCTGCGGGGCGCCAGCAGGCTCGCTTGCCGCCTCGGAAACCGCTTCGGCGGCCGCGTCGTGCATCTGATCATGCACCACCTGCTCGTCGACGCGCGGGTCGAGCGCCGCCATCAAGGGCGAACTGGCCGTGCTGTCGGGCATCGGGATGTGATGCAGCGGCGCATCCTCGACCTGGTGCAGGTGGGTGACCTTCTTCGGACTGACCCGCACCACCAGAATCAGCGCACAGGCGCAGACGAAGGCATAGAGCATATTCGCGCCCCAGAAGCGCATGAGCACCCCGGCCAGCAGCGGGCCGATACTGGCGCCGACACCGTAGGTCACCAGCAGCATTGCCGTCAGCGAAACGCGGCGCTCGCCCTCGACATGGTCATTGGCCAGGGCCACCGCCAGCGGATACAGGCTGAACTGCAGGAGACTCACGGCAAAGCCGACGCCGAACAGCACCAGCAACGGCACCTCGACCAGCAGCGCCAGCGGCAGCGCCGCCAGCGCCATCAGCGCCGCGCAACCACGGATCAGCTGCACCCGGTCGCGGCGATCCGACAGCCAGCCGAGCGGCCACTGCACCACCAGGCCGGCGAGGATGCAGAACCCCATGAACAGACCGACCTGCTCGGTGGGCATACCCAGACGCTTGGCGTACAATGGCGCCAGACCGTAGAAGGCACCGATCACCAGGCCGGCGACGGCGATGGTGGTCAGCGACAGCGGCACCCGCTTGATGAAGAAGCGCAGCTCCAGCGGGGCCGGATGCAGGGGCGCCGGGTGCAGTTTGCGGGTCAGCGCGACCGGCACCAGGCACAGCGCGAAGCACAGCGCCACCAGCATCAGCAGTTCGAGCCCCAGCGCCGGATGCACCACCAGGACCAACTGGCCGAGAATCAGGCCGAAGTAGGAAGCCGCCATGTAGCCGGCAAACACCAGGCCTCGCTGGCTGGTATCGGCCTGCTCGTTCAGCCAGCTCTCGATCACCATGTACTGGCACATCATGCCCAGACCCACCACGAAGCGCAGCAGCAGCCAGATCGGCAGCCAATCGGTCAGGCCGTGCCCGAGCACCGCCGCGGTGATCACCCCGGCACAGGCCACATAGGCGCGAATATGGCCGACCCGGGCGATCAGTCGGTGGCCCTTCTTGCCGCCCAGCACCAAGCCCAGGTAGTTGGCCGCCATCAGGGCACCAACCCACAGCCCGTCGGCGGTCTCCGCCAGGCGCAAGCCCAGGTAGGTACTGAGCAGACCGGAGCCCAGCAGCATCAACAGGGTGGCGAAATACAGCGAGCGAAACGACTTCCAGATCATGCGCATGGGGCTTTGGGGACTTCCTTGAATGCTGGCCGGACGCTTGTTGCTGCAATCCGGCCGGGATGGGTATTGGGTTCCGAATAAACCTCGGCGCTACAAGACGCAATGAAACGCCGCAGAGTAACAACCGGCAGCCTTTCGCCTTACAGCGTAGCCAATCCGTCCGAACAGGCGGGCCGATGCACGCACGGCCGATGAACGTTTCTGCGGCGCGGCTTATCGCCTCACGCCGGGGCGGCGAGCACTCGCCGTTCCCACGGTGTGATCTCGTCGAAGAAGCTGTTCAGCTCCATGCGCTTGCTGGCGATGTAGCCTTCGATGAACTCCTGGCCAAACAGTTCCACGGCCAGCTGGCTGCGCTGCAGCCGCTCAAGCGCCGCATGCATCGTACAGGGCAGGGTCAGCTCGTCCGGCACCTGGAACTCGCCCTGCAGCGGCGCGCTCGCCTGCAGTTGCTGCTCGATTCCGTGCAACCCCGCCGCCAGGCTGGCGGCCAGGGCCAGGTAGGGATTGGCGTCGGCCCCGGGCAGGCGGTTCTCCACCCGCCGCGCCGCCGGCGAGCTGGCCGGGATGCGCAGGCCCGCGGCGCGATTGTCGCTCGACCAGCAGGCGTTGTTCGGCGAGGCATAGGGATGACACAGCCGCTGGTAGGAGTTCACATGGGGGGCGAACAGCAGGGTGAAATCCGCCAGCGCCACCTGCTGGCCGCCGATGAACTGATAGAAAGCCGACGTAGCCTGCCCCTCGTCGTCACTGAAGATATTCCGCCCACTACCCTGCTCGACCACGCTCTGGTGGATATGCATGGAGCTGCCGGGGGTCTGGGCCAACGGCTTGGCCATGCACACCACGATCAGGCCGTGCTTGAGCGCCACCTCCTTGAGCAGGTGCTTGAACAGGAAGGTCTGGTCCGCCAGCAGCAGCGGATCGCCGTGCAGCAGGTTGATCTCGAACTGGCTGAGTCCCATTTCGTGCATGAAGGTGTCGCGCGGCAGCCCCAGTTCCGCCATGCAGCGATAGACCTCGTCGAAGAAGGCGCGCAGCCCGCTGTTGGAGGCGACGCTGAAGGCCGCGCCGCCACTCTCGCGGCGCCCGTCCAACCCCAGCGGCGGCTGGAAGGGCTGCTGCGGATCGGCATTCGGCGCGAAGACGAAGAACTCCAACTCGGTGGCCACGACCGGCTGCAGGCCGCGGGCGGCGTAGCGGGCCAGCACCCGCTTGAGCAAGGCCCGCGTGGACAGCGCCGACGGGCGACCATCCAGCTCATCGGCGTCGCAAATCGCCAGGGCCCTGGGGGTGGCGCTCCAGGGCAGGCGATGGATCTGCGTCGGCTCGGCGTTCAGCGCCAGGTCGCCATCATCGCTACCGTAGTAACGGGCCGGCGGGTAGCCCCCCATGATGCATTGCAGCAGCACGCCACGGGCCAGCTGCAAGCGCCGCCCCTCGAGAAAGCCTTCGGCGGTCATCACCTTGCCGCGCGGCACGCCGCTTAGATCGGGGGTCACGCATTCGACTTCGGCGACGCCGCGAAGTCGATCGTCCAGCGCCACGCGGCCAGGGGTACTCATCTGCTCTTCCTTAATCTGCGCAATAACCGTGGCGAAACTGCCACGTGCACAAAATACGCATCAGCCGTTCAACATTTCAAGCAGGCAGAGCGCTGACAATCCAGCACCCAGGCCAGACGTCGAGCACATACACATCGATTTATTAGATGATTATGACAGCTGAAATCTCCTCCAACAGCGCCATCAAATCGCCTGCATGATAAAAGCAAAACCACCGTTTTAGAGTGGTTTTACAGCACTATCAACGGCATCGATTATTACCATGCCGCAACCGAACTTCTTGATCGAAAAATTCTGAGTAGCATGGGCTCCGTACTCACTTACCGCCCCTACGAGGAGCCCTCAGATGAAAAAGCAAATTCTCGCCAGCCTGATTCTCGCCAGCCTGTCCACCGGCGCCTTCGCTCTGCCCACCAGTGCAGCACCAGCCCCGCAAAACGCGCTAAAGGCTACCCTGGCCGCCGATGGCAGTGACCGCACCGGCCCAGGCCGTATCGCCGAAGGCGGTGCCGAGCGCCTGCACGAGCGTCTGCGTGTCGCCGAAGATGGTGCCGAACGCCGCCAGGAACACCTGCGCGTCGCCGAGGGTGGTGCCGAACGCCTGCAGGAGCGCCTGCGTGTCGCCGAGGGTGGCGCCGAACGCCTGCAGCGCCGGATCGCTTAACGATTCGGGTCTGGTTTAAAAAGAAAAGGCGCCATTGCGGCGCCTTTCGAGTTTGCCAATCGGCAGATTTCCCTTTCGTGCAGGCTCACTCCAGCCGCGCCAGGCGCTCTTCCAATTCTGCGATTCGCGCCTCCAGCGCCTCGAGTCGCGCCTCGTACTGCGAGCCGGCGACGGGACGCTCGACCTCAGAGGCACGAGCCTCCAGCAGTGCCTGCAGGTCCTCCGGCTCCCCCATCAGGTGCATGTAGCGCTCTTCGCGCTGGCCGGTCTGGCGCGCCAGCTGGATCACCAGCCCGCGCGTGATCAGGCGATCCAGATGATGCCGCACCTGCTCCAGGTCCTCGAACGCGTGCATGCGGCTGCTGCGCGTGAGCAGTTCATTGAGGGTCTGCGGGCCGCGCAACAGCAGCAGGCCGATCAGCACCACCTGAGCCTCGACCAGTTCCAGGGTCTTGTCGGCGCGCTGTTCCCAGCGGTCGGCGCGGCTGCCCATCACCAGACGCGTCAGGCCTCGCCCTTCCAGGCTGCGCAGGCCCTGGCCCACCTGCCCTGGATTGAGGTTCATCAGCGGCTCGCGGCTGGTCTTCTGGTTGCAGGCCAGCACCAGGGCGTTGAGGGTCAGCGGGTAGGCTTCCGGGGTGGTCGCCTGCTTTTCGATCAGACACCCGAGAATGCGGACCTCGACGGCGCTCAGCGGCGCCTCGTCCGACTCGGTTAGGGGCTCGTCATTCATCTCAGCTCTCTCTGGCTCGAACCAGCCGCTAGCCTAGCCTGACTGCCGGCAACTTGGTACGCCTGCGCACCGACCGAGCGCGTCCTATGGAGCGTCGCCCTGTGCTAGAGTCGCGCGCTTGTTTTTCTGCCCGGGCGCCTTTGCCCCGCCGCACCCCTGACAACTCGCCAGCCGCTGCCCTCTCCTGCGCATGCACCCAGCCCGCGCCCGCACCTTTGCGCGGCTCGCGTCGCCTGCATGGCCCGAGCCAGCGCCTGACAGCCCCTTAGAGATGCTTGTCATGACCGATTCGCGACACCCGCTGCTCCACCTGCTCAATCGCACCAGCCTGGTACTGCAGATCCTCATTGGCCTGATTGCCGGGGTACTGCTGGCCCTGCTTGCGCCCCAGGCCGCCCTCTCGGTCAGCCTGCTCGGCACGGTATTCGTCTCGGCGCTGAAGGCCGTGGCGCCGGTGCTGGTGTTCGTCCTGGTGGCGGCCTCGATCGCCAATCACCAGCGCGATCAGCAGACCCACATCCGCCCGATCCTCATGCTCTATCTGCTGGGTACCTTCAGCGCGGCGCTGATCGCGGTGATCGCCAGCTTTGCCTTTCCCTCGAGCCTGGCGCTGGTGAGCAACGGCGCCGAACTGTCACCGCCGGGCGGCATCGGCGAGGTGCTCAAGACCCTGCTGCTGAATGTGGTCGACAACCCGGTCAACGCCCTGCTCCGGGGCAACTTCATCGGCATCCTGGCCTGGGCCCTCGGCCTCGGCTTCGCCCTGCGCCACGCCGCCCCGGCCAGCAAGCAAATGCTCGCCGACCTGTCCGCGGGAGTGACCGCGATCGTCAAGCTGGTGATTCGCCTGGCGCCGCTGGGCATCTTCGGCCTGGTCGCCGCGACCCTGGCCGAGTCGGGCATGGGCGCCCTGCTCGACTACCTACACCTGCTGCTGGTACTGGTCGGCTGCATGCTGTTCGTCGCCCTGGTGGTCAACCCGGCCATCGTCTTCTGCAAGCTTCGCCGCAATCCCTATCCACTGGTATTCACCTGCCTGCGCGAGAGCGGCCTGACGGCCTTCTTCACCCGCAGCTCGGCCGCCAACATCCCGGTCAACCTGCAGCTGTGCCAGCGCCTGGACCTGCACCAGGAGACCTATTCGGTGTCCATCCCCCTGGGCGCCACGATCAACATGGCCGGCGCCGCGATCACCATCACCGTGCTGACCCTGGCGGCTGTGCACACCCTGGGCATCGCCGTCGACCTGCCCACCGCCCTGCTGCTCAGCCTGCTGGCGGCGATCAGCGCCTGTGGCGCCTCCGGCGTGGCCGGCGGTTCGTTGCTGCTGATTCCACTGGCCTGCAGCCTGTTCGGCATCCCCAACGAGGTGGCCATGCAGGTGGTTGCGGTCGGTTTCATCATCGGTATCCTGCAGGACTCGGCGGAAACCGCGCTGAACTCCTCCACCGACGTGCTGTTCACTGCGGCCGCCTGCCTGGCCCAGGAAGCGGAGGCCGCGGCGCTGCCGCAAACGGCGCGCTGACCGCCCGCATCAGCTCGCGTCACGAAAAAGGCCTACGCATTGCGTAGGCCTTTTTCGTATGGCCCTGCAAATACCCGCCGACGACGCCCCCTCACCACCCACAGACCAACCGCGCAGCAACTCCTACTATCCCCTCGCCACACTTAAACGCGAACGATTTGCATTACCGAACAATAATGCGTATTCTTACCTCGCGCGCAACACCCATGTCTGCAATGGAATGCCTGGTTATTGATCCTCACCTAAGGAACCCCACATGACGGTTGCCCTGCCCGAGAACATGCGACAGCTCCTCGAGCGCTGGAGCGAAGCCCTCAGCACCCCGGCGTTTCGCTCGCGCCAAGTCACCCTAGATCATCTGGCCCTGGCACTGCCCGCGGCACGCCAGCGCAGTTTCCAGCGCCTGATGCAGTCCCTGCTTCGCGAAGGCCTGATCGACGCGAAAGCCTGCATCCACGACGAACAGCGACGCTGCTGGCTCAGGCTGCACGAGCCCGATGCCATGCTGCGCTTCGACCACCTCGAAGCCGGACGCATGGGCAGCTGGGACCTGCGCGGTGGCGTGGCCCTGTGCCGTGCCGGCGCGCGGCCCTACGAACTGCAGTATCCATCCGAGCTGCTGCAGCTGCTCAGCGGCGTGCTCACCTGCTCTATCGCCCCGCAAGCGCTGTCGCGCCTGGCCGAGGAGTTGGACGACAGCTACCGCAACGACACCCTCTGCCTGGCCTACCACCAGTGCTGGAACCGCCAGCTGCAACATGACCTCGGCAACGCCGCCGCCGACCAGCTGCTGGCCGCGCTGCAGTCTGGGCGCGGCCAGGAGAACCCGACTCTGCTGCTGGAACAATGGGGCACCCTGGGCCACCCCTGGCACCCCAACTACAAGACCAAGCTGGGCCTGAGCGCCGAACAGGTGGTCGCCCTCTCGCCGGAATTCGAGGCGCGCATCGGCGTCCGCCTGGCCGCCCTGCACCGGCACAGCGCCCACGGCGAGACCCTGGGTGATACGCCGGACTACTTGCAGTGGTGGCAGGCGCAATTCCCGCAAGCATTCGCGCGCTTCGCCGCCTGCCTGCGCCAACAGGGACTGGAGCCCGAGGACTACCTGCCGCTACCGGTGCACCCCTGGCAGGCCGAGGAGGTGCTGCCGCGCCTGTTCGCCGGGGAGATCGCCGCACGCCAGCTGATCCTGACCGACATCCAGGCCTTCCAGGGCCACCCGACCATGTCCTTCCGCACCGTGCTGCCCGAGGCCAGCCCCCAGGCGCCCATGGTCAAGCTGCCGGTGTCCCTGCGCCTGACCAGCGTGCAGCGCACCGTGTCGCCACGCTCGGCGCGCATGGGCCCGCGGGTCAGCCGGCTGCTGTTGCAGATACTGGAAAGAGAGCCCGAACTGGCCCGGGTGCTCGCCGTGGTCCCCGAGCGCGTCGGCCTGCACTTCAACCCGCAACCGGCGGACGACGAACGCGCCCGCCACCTGTCGGTGCTGTACCGCGACAATCCCCTGAGCCTGCTCGCCGCCGGCGAGATGGCCATTCCGGTGGGCAGCCTGTTCGCCACCGATGGCGCGGGCCAGCCGTTGCTGCGCCAATGGGTCGCCCTGGCCCAGGGCGGCACCGACAGCCAGGCGATGCTGGCCTTCTTTCGCGACTACCTGGCCATCGCCGTACCAGGCCTGCTGGGCATGTACCTGCTCTACGGCGTGGCCTTCGAGGCCCATCAGCAGAACAGCTTCATGCTCATGGGCCGCGACGGCCGCCCGCGGCGCCTGCTGCTGCGCGATTTCGGCGATATCCGCATCTATCGCCCGAGCCTGCATGAACAGGACCTCGACCTGCAGCTGCACGACCCGCGCATGACCCTGTTCGACGATGCCGGTTTCGTGCGCGACAAGCTGCTGCACACGGTGTTCATGTGCCACCTTGGCGAACTGGCCCTGCTGTGCGCGCGCCACTGGGGGGTGGCCGGGCAGCTGCTGTGGAAGGAGCTGGCCGCGCAGCTCGAGCGCAGCTTCCAGGACCTGCGCAGCCGGGTCCCCGCCGAGCGCTGGGAAACCGAGCGTCGCGCTTTGCTGGAGCAGGACTGGCCGGCCAAGGCCTTCATGCGCATGCGTCTGGAAGACAGCCATGTCGACATGGTCGGCCGCCTGCGCAACCCGCTGATTCGGGGCGACGATGAGCGTTGAGCGGCGCGCCCTGACCCTGCTGATTGCCATCCAGTGCGTGTCGATGGGCGCGATGGAGATGAGCGGACCGTTCTGGCCGCTGCGTCTGCAGGCGCTGCTCGGGCCCGGGCAGGCGCACTACCTGGCCTCGCTCTCGGCCCTGGTGTATGCCGGGCCGATGCTCGCGGCGATGCTGCTGACGCCCCTGTGGGGGCGTCTCGGCGACCGCACCGGGCACAAGCCCATGGTGCTGCGCGCACTGCTGGCCCTGGCGCTATGCCAGGGCCTGGCCGCGCTGACCCTGAACCCCTGGCTGCTGGTGCTGATCCGCGTGCTGCAAGGCGCGCTGGCCGGCTTCATCGCCGCCGCCCAAGCCTATGCCATCGCCTGCTGCGCCACTGACCAGCGCGGCCAGGTACTGGCCCGCCTGCAGGCGGCGACCGCGGTCGGCTCACTGGCCGGGCCGGTGCTCGGTGGCTGGCTGCTGGATGCGGCCGGGTTCGCCTGGCTGTGCTACTCGGCGGCGCTGATCTGCCTGCTGTGCACCGTGGCGGCGGCTGCCCTCCCGGCGGACACGCCAAGCGCGCGGCGCAATCGCCCGCAAGCGGCCGCGCCCCTGCCCAGCGGCTGGCTCGGCGGCGTGCTGACGATCATCGTGCTGGTGCAGGCGGCGAAGATGATGCCGCAGCCATTCTTCGCCCTGTATGTCGCCGAGATACTCCAGGCCCCGGGCTGGCTGATCGGCGCCAGCTACGCCGCCAGCGCCGCCACCCTGGCCGTCTCCGCGCCGCTCTGGGGGCGGCTGTTCGATCGCTGGCGGCCGGCGCAGACGCTGCGGGTGATCGAGTGGGTGGCCTGGCTGTGCGCGTTGACCCTGGCCCTGACCGCCCTGGCCAGTGGCTGGCTCGGCTTCATCGCCAGCCGCCTGCTCTGGGGCATCTGGCAAGGCGCCCTGCTGCCGGTGGCCTACGCCCTGATCGCCACCACCCTGCCGGCCGACCGCCAGGGCTTCGCCCTCGGCCTGGGCAACAGCGCGGCCAAGGCCGGCGCATTGCTCGGCGCCTTGCTCGGCGCTGCCGGCATGGGCCTGGCCGGCCTGGCCGGCGGTTTCTGGCTGGTGGCCATCACCTACGCCGTGGCGGCCCTGGGCATCCGCCTGATCCGCAATACCTCGCAACTGCCGGACACCCCGGCGCTTTCTGCCAACCGCAAGAAGATGATCTGATGAACAAGACTCCCCTTTCGCTCCTGATTCCCCTGCTCGGCTCGCTGGGCGGCGCCAGCTCACTGGCCCTGGCCGCCGAAGCCGGCGCCACGAGTGGCGACGCCGTGCAACTGGCCAATACCGTGGTCACCGCCACCCGCAGCCAGGCCAGCCTCGCCTCCATTCCCGGTTCGGTGCAGGTGATCGACGAGCAGCAGATCCGCCAGCAGAGCGGTGCCGGGCGCAAGGTCGCCGATATCCTCGGCACCCTGGTGCCCGGCCTCGCCCCCGCCACCGGCGGCATGAGCAACTTCAGCCAGACCCTGCGCGGGCGCAACATGCTGGTGCTGATCGACGGCGTCTCGCAGAACGCCAGCCGCGACAACTTCCGCCAACTCAACAGCATCAGCCCGGCCAGCATCGAGCGCATCGAGGTGGTCTCCGGCGCCAGCAGCATCTACGGCGCCGGCGCCTCGGGCGGCATGATCAACATCATCACCAAGCGCAATCAGGGAGATGAGCTGGCCCTGAGCAGCCGGGTCGGCATGAGCAGCGGCAACAACCTCAACTCCAAGGGCTTCGCCTATGAACTGTTCCAGAGTGCCGGTGCCCGATACGGCGCCCTGGACTGGTACCTGTCGGCCGACTGGAGCCAGCGCAACGACCAATTCGACGGCGATGGCCGGCGCATTCCCCAGGACACCTCCCAGGGCAGCGCCATGGACACCGAGAGCTATGACCTGCACGGGCGTTTCGGCTATGCCCTGGATGAGGACAAGCGCCTGAGCCTGGCCCTGCAGGACTACAAGGACGAACAGGACACTGGCTACACCCAGCGCGCCATCGGCGGCGAGGCGGTGGCGGTCAAGGGACTGGACCTGGACGATCAGCCCTACACCCACAACCAGGCGGTCAACCTCAACTACAACGACCGCGACCTGTTCGGCCAGAACCTGCTGCTGGAAAGCTACTGGCGTCGCTCCGACGCGCTGTTCTTCCCCGATCGCCCACGCGGCTTGGCCGGTATTTCCGACAACAACAGCCGGCAGGACGTCTACGGCCTGCGCGCCGCCGTGGAGAGCGCCCTGCCGGATATCGGCGCGGCCCGTGGCAGCCTGGTCTGGGGCGCCGACTACGAGAACGAGCGCACCCGCCAGCGCGGCGACCGCTACAACGTCAACGGCCTGGTCTACCGCAAGAGTGGCGAGACCTTCGAGCTGGGCCCGGACGTGGAGACTGACACCCGCGCGCTGTTCGCCCAGATGTCCTGGGAGCTCGCCGACTGGACCCTGCGCGGCGGCGTGCGGCGCCAATGGGTCGAGAGCCAGGTGGCGGACAGCATCGCCTACGGCGAGATCTGGCAGACCGGCAACCGCGCCACCCTGCCCGGCGGCACCCTCAAGTACGACGCCACCCTGTACAACCTCGGCGCCGTATACCACCTCAGCGACAGCCAGGACCTGTTCGTCAACTTCAGCCAGGGCTTCTCCCTGCCGGATATCCAGCGCTTCCTGCGCGACGTCAACAGCCGTTTCGACATCCACACCCTCAATGCCCAGGCGATCGAGGTCGACAGCTACGAGCTGGGCTGGCGCGGCAACTGGAGCCGCTGGCAGGCCGACGTCACCCTCTACGAAAACCGCTCCGACGTGACCCAGTTCTACGACGCCCGCGACCGCGTGCTGCGCCTGATCGACCAGAAGGAACGGGTGCGCGGCGTGGAAAGCAGCCTGAGCTACGACCTCAGCGAGCGCTGGACGGTCGGCGGCACCTATGCCTGGACCAAGGGCGAAACCCGGCAGGACGGCAAATGGATCGACCTGCCGGCCACCCGCGTCTCGCCGGCCAAGACCACCTTGTTCCTCGGCTATACCCGCGACCGCTACAACCTGCGCCTGCAGGCCCTGCAGCTGGCCAGCTACGATGCCGCGACCAAGGACAACAACGGCCGGGAGATCGACGGCTACACCCTGGTCGATCTGCTCGGCGCGGTGGAACTGCCGACCGGGCGCCTCGAGGGCGGCATCTACAACCTGACCAACCGCACCTACCAGAACCTCTTCACCCAGGCCAACGCCCGCATGCCCTTCCCCAACGCCGAAGGTCGCACCTTCAGCCTCGCCTACTCCCTGGACTGGTAGCGTCCGCGCGCGGGCCCGCCGACTGTGCAACGCAGCCGGCGGCCCTGGTCGCGCTATCGTCCAGGCAAACGCAAGAGGCTTGCGCGCTCGCGCCAGCCTCTTGCCGCGCCAGCGAACTCAGCAGTCCGCCGCCGACCGCGCAACTGCCCTCACCCGCCGCCCGACCTTATGCGGCCATAAGAAAAACCGCCCCTAAGGCCGCTATTTTATTGCTGGTTGCCACGCCCAGCCTGTTCCTACTATCGAGCCCGAGGAAAGGCGCCAGCGGCGCCAGGCAATCGATCCAGAGGATGCTGCATGAGCGACCGCGGTCATCGCCGACCGCGCAATCAAACCAGGCGAGCGGGCCCAGCCCCTCGACCCTCGATGTAAGTTCCAGAGGAATACTATGACTACAAGAAAAATGATTCCCGCACTTATGAGCACCCTGCTGGCCTTCGGCGCCACGGACCTGCTAGCCCAGGAAGCCAGCTCCTGCCAGAACATGCGCATCGCCGACATCGGCTGGGTCGACAACGCCGCCAACAACAGCCTGCTGATGGTCCTGGCCGAAGGCCTGGGCTACAAGCCGAAATCGACCATCGTGTCGCTGCCGATCACCCTCGCCTCGATCCAGAAGAAACAGATGGACGTGTTCCTCGACTACTGGTCACCGGCCTCGGACGACACCGTCAAGCCGTTCCGCGACAAGAACAGCATCAACGTGGCGGAAAAACCGAACATGGAGGGTGCCAAGTACACCCTGGCCGTGCCCACCTACCTGTACGAGCAGGGCCTGAAGGACTTCTCCGACATCGTCAAGTTCAAGCAGGAACTCGGCGGCAAGATCTACGGCATCGAGGCCGGCTCCGGCGGCAACAAGATGCTCAACCAGATCATCGCCGAGAACAAGTTCGAGCTGGGTGACTTCAAACTGGTCGAATCCAGCGAGGCGGCCATGCGCGTCGCGGTCGCCCGCGCCATCAGCTCGAAGTCGCCGATCGTCTTCCTCGGCTGGGCCCCGCACCCGATGAACCTGCAGTTCGACATGACTTACATCAGCGGTGGCGATGACTACTTCGGTCCCAACTACGGTTCGGCCGAGATCTATACCATTACCGCCACGGACTATGCCGAGCGCTGCCCGAACGCAGCCAAGCTGGTTGCCAACATGAAGTTCACCACGGACATGGAAGCGGCCCTGATGGAGCGCATCATGGCCCACGAGAAAGCCAATGTGGTGGCCACCGACTGGATCAAGCAGAACCCGCAGTGGCTGGACACCTGGCTGGCCGGCGTGACCACCATCGACGGCAAGGACGGTCTCGCTGCCGTCAAGAAGCACCTGAGCCTCTAAACAGCAGCAAGGCCCCACCCTTGGGTTGGCAGGCCCGGACAACAAAAAAGGCTTGCGCAGTGCGCAAGCCTTTTCCGTTTGCCACGGCCTCTGTTCAGGACCTGCCCGCGCCCGCCGCCCGCTTGCGATGGCGCGCGGCCGGCTGTCGGGGCAGGACCTACTCCATGGTGAACAGCGAGGCGTTGCCGCCCGACGCGGTGGTGTCGATGCTCACCGCGCGCTCCAGCACGAAGCGATGCAGATACCCCGGACTGCCGGCGAGCGGGCAACCCGGCGCGCCGCCTGCGTGCATGTCCAGCCCGTAGGGAATCAGCGTTCGGATCGCCCCGTCACATTCGGCGAGGGTGCGGTTGAGCGCCTTGGCCAGTGCGTGCGGCCCGGCGAGGGCGACGGCATCGACGCGCGGGTCCTCGACCAGCTCCTTGAGCGTCCCATCGTCGCCTGCCGCCAGCGCGCCGAGCGCGCCCTTGGGCACCCCGGCCTCCAGCAGCAGGCGCTGCAGCTCGTTGGCGACCCGCTCGACCTCATGCCACAGCACCACGCTGTTGCCAGCGGCCAGGGCCGCGCCGCATTGCGCGGCGAGCGCGGCGAAGCCCTTGTCGGCCGCCGCCAGGCAGGCGACCAGCCCGCGCGGCGGCGAGCGCAGTTCGTTGCGCTCGCCCGTCGGCCCGGGCAGTTCGGAGGGTTCGGCCAGCTCCGCCTCGGCCTGGGCGGCGTAGAAACACAGCGCCTCGGCCGCGCGGCCGATCCCCTGCACGCCGTCCGGATCGTGTATGCCCAGCGTTTGCACCGATGCCTCGATCGCCGCCGCCGCCTTCTCCAGCACGGCCGCACGCTCACCGACCGCCAGTGCCGCCCAGGCCGGCGCCGCGGCGCTGGCCTCGGCGAGGGCAAGCGCCAGCCGCTCGCGCGACACGCCGGCCATCGCCGGCGCATCGCTGCCCAGGTCGGCGGCCGCCGCTGGCGCGGCGCCATCGATGACCTCGCTGGCGAAGCGCGCCAGATAGTGCGGCCCGCCCGCCTTCGGTCCGGTGCCCGACAGGCCTTCGCCACCGAAGGGCTGGACGCCGACCACGGCGCCGATCTGGTTGCGGTTCACATAGGCATTGCCTGCGCGTATCCGCTCGAGGATGAGGTCGCGGGTCTCGTCGACACGGGTGTGAATGCCGTGGGTCAGTCCGTAGCCCGTCGCGTTGATGGTTTCGACCACCTTGCCGATCTGCTCGCCGGGGAAGCGGATGACGTGCAGCACCGGGCCGAACACCTCGCGCTTCAAGCGCGAAAGGCTGTCGAGCTCGAAGGCTACCGGCCCGACGAAGCTGCCCTTGCCGCTGCTCGGCCCCGGCTTGACCTGCTTGAGCAGCTTGGCCTCGCCGCGCATGCGCTTGATGTGCTTGTCGAGCAGGCCCTTGGCCTCGTCGTCGATGACCGGGCCGATGTCCGTGGACAGCTGCGCCGGGTCGCCGACGTTGAGCTCCTCCATGGCGCCGCAGATCATCTTCAGCATCTTGTCGGCGACGTCCTGCTGCACGAACAGCACGCGCAGCGCCGAACAACGCTGACCGGCGCTCTGGAAGGCGGACATGACCACGTCGCGCGCGACCTGCTCGGGCAGCGCGCTGGAGTCGACGATCATCGCGTTGAGGCCGCCGGTCTCGGCGATCAGCGGGCAGAGCGCGCCGTCGCGTCGCGCCAGTGTGCGGTTGATCAGCTGGGCGACCTCGGTCGAACCGGTAAAGCACACGCCGCTCACCCGCGCATCGGCGACCAGCGCGCCGCCGACCCGTGCGCCGTCGCCCGGTAACAGGTGCAGCACCCCGGTCGGGATGCCGGCGCGGTGCATGAGCCGCACGCCGGCGGCGGCAATCAGCGGCGTCTGCTCGGCGGGCTTGGCCACCACCGCGTTGCCCGCCACCAGCGCCGCGGTGATCTGGCCGGTGAAGATCGCCAGCGGGAAATTCCACGGGCTGATGCAGCAGAACACCCCGCCACCGTACAGGCGCGCCTCGTGGCCGGCATCGGCCGGCACGCGCAGGCGCACCGGCGGGCCGAAGTCGAGCTCGGCACGCTGGGCATAGTAACGGCAGAAATCCACCGCCTCGCGCACCTCGGCGAGCGCATCGGCGAGCGTCTTGCCCGCCTCGCGCACGGCGATGGCCATCAACTGAGGCGCCTCCTCCTCCATCAGGTCGGCGAGGCGGCGCAGCGCCGCGGCCCGCTCGGCGACCGGGGTGGCGGCCCAGTCGGCGGCATGGCGCTGGGCGCTGGCCAGGGCCTGTTCGACGTCCTCGTCCGTGGCTTCGCTGGCCTGGCCGACCACCCGGCTGCGGTCGGCCGGGCTCAGCACATCGTGGGGCTCGCGTTCGCGCTGCTCGCCATCGACGATCGGGCCGGCGCGCCAGTTGTCCTTTTCCGCCGCCGCCATCGTGGCGGAAAGCTCGCGCAGGGTCGCGCGGTCAAACAGGTCGCGGCCGGCGAAGTTCACTCGCCCGGGGCCGTAGATATCTTGCGGCTGCGGGATGTGCGGATGGGGGATATAGGACAGCGCCTGCACCTGGGCGACCGGGTCGGCGATGATCGCCTCGACCGGCAACGACTCGTCCTGAATGCGGTTGACGAAGGAGCTGTTGGCGCCGTTCTCCAGCAGCCGGCGCACCAGGTAGGCGAGCAGGTCCTCGTGGCCGCCGACCGGCGCGTAGATGCGGCACGGCATGCCGATGCGCGCATCCTCGACCACGCCCTCGTAAAGCTCCTCGCCCATGCCGTGCAGGCGCTGGAACTCGAAGCCGCCCTTGTCACCGGCGTACTCCAGCACCGAGGCGATGGAATGGGCGTTGTGGGTGGCAAACTGCGGATAGAACACGTCGCGATTGGCCAGCAGCTTGCGCGCACAGGCGAGGTAGGCGACGTCGGTGTTCATCTTGCGCGTGTAGACCGGGTAGCCGGGCAGCGCCAGTTCCTGCGACAGCTTGATCTCCGCATCCCAGTAGGCGCCCTTGACCAGGCGCACCATCAGCCGGCGGCCATGGCGACGGGCCATGTCGGCGAGCCAGTCGATGACGAAGGGCGCACGCTTCTGATAGGCCTGCACGACGACGCCGAAGCCGTCCCAGCCCTTGAGGTCCTCGGAGCCGGAGACCGCCTCGATGACGTCGAGGGAGATGTCCAGCCGCGCCGCCTCCTCGGCATCGATGTTGAGGCCGATGTCGAGCCGCGCGGCCTCGACCGCCAGGGCGTGCATACGCGGCACCAGCTCGTCCATCACCCGCTGCTCCTGCCACAGCTCGTAGCGCGGGTGCAGCGCCGACAACTTGACCGAGATGCCCGGTCCCGCATAGATGCCCTTGCCGCCCGAGACGCGGCCGATGGCGGCGATCGCGCTGCGGTAGGACTCGAAGAAACGATCGGCGTCGGCCATCGTCCGCGCCGCTTCCCCGAGCATGTCATAGGAGTAGCTGTAGCCCTTGCGCTCGAAGACCTTGGCGCGTTCGAGGGCCTCGTTGATCGTGCGGCCCATGACGAACTGCTTGCCCATGATGCGCATCGCCTGGTTCACCGCCTCGCGAATCATCGGCTCGCCGACCCGGGCCACCAGCCGGCGCAGCACCGCACCCGGCGTCTGGCCCTTGACGCCACGCAGGCCGACGACCCGACCGGTCAGCATCAGGGCCCAGGTCGAGGCATTGACGAATACCGAGTCGCTGCGCCCCAGGTGGGCGTCCCAGTTGGCGGCCGACATCTTGTCGCGGATCAGCGCCTCCTGGGTGGCATCGTCGGGGATGCGCAGCAGCGCTTCGGCGATGCACATCAGCATCACCCCCTCCTGGGTGGACAGGCCGTACTGGTGCAGAAAGGCGTCGATGCCGCCCTTGGAGCGGGCGCGCACGCCCTCGACCAGCCAGCTGGCAGTGGCCTGGATGCGCGCCTGGGCCTCGGCCGGGAGATCCAGCTGGCCAAGCAGCGCCGTCACGCAGCTGGATTCGTCGGCCCGGTAATGGGCGTCGATCTCACGCCGCAGTGCATCGGGTTGCAGTGGGGGACTCTCGAAACTCATGGTCTGGTCCTCGCCTGAAATCTGGGGCGGATAGCTTCCAGCGGCCCGGTGATGGCCGCTGGCGCGTACTAGGTGTCCGCGGTGGTATCAGCGCACTCAGCCGTGCAGGGTCTTCTCGAAGGCGTCGAACTCCTTCTGGATCGCCGCCGGCGGCGGCGAGCTCATCAGGCTGACCACCACGACCGTGAGCGCACAGAGGATGAAGCCGGGCAGGATCTCGTACATGTCAAACATGCCGCCTTCGACCTGCTTCCACAGGATCACCGTCACTGCACCGACGACCATGCCGGCGATGGCGCCATTTCGGGTCATGCGCTTCCAGAACAGCGACAGGATGAGCACCGGCCCGAACGCCGCGCCGAAGCCGCCCCAGGCATAGGAGACCAGGCCAAGCACCGTGCTGTCGGGGTCACGCGCCATGAGCACGGCGATCAGCGCGATCAGGATCACCGTGCCGCGGCCAATCCACACCAGCTCCTTCTGACTGGCATTGGGCCGGATCATGGCCTTGTAGAAGTCCTCGGTCAGCGCGCTCGACGACACCAGCAGCTGCGAGTCGATGGTGCTCATGATCGCCGACAGGATCGCCGCCAGCAGCACCCCCGCTACCCAGGGGTTGAACAGCAGCTGCGACAGGGTGATGAACACCGTCTCCGGGTTGGCCAGCGGCTCCTTGGCGAAATAGGCGATGCCGGCGAAACCGGTGAGGATCGCGCCGTACAGCGCAAGCACCATCCAGGTCATGCCGATCAGCTTGGCGGTGGGCATGTCGCTCGAGCGGCGCAGGCCCATGAAGCGCACGACGATATGGGGCTGGCCGAAATAACCGAGGCCCCAGGCCATCAGCGAGACGATGCCGAACAGCGTCATCTCGTGGAAGATATCCAGACGCGCCGGATCGACCGCCGCCACCTCCGCCACCGTATTGCTCCAGCCGCCATCGGCCGCGATCACCGCGATCGGCACCATCAGCAGGGCGACGAACATCAGCAGGCCCTGGACGAAGTCGGTCCAGCACACCGCCAGGAAACCGCCGAGAAAGGTATAGGAGATGATGACGATCGCACCGACCCACAACGCGGTGCCGTACTCCATGCCGAAGCTCTTCTCGAACAGGGTGGCGCCGGCGACCATGCCGGACGAGGTGTAGAAGGTGAAGAACAGCAGGATGACCAGCGCCGAGATCATCCTCAGCACCTTGCTGCTGTCGTGGAAGCGATTCTCGAGGTAGTCGGGCACGGTGATCGCGTCGCGCGCGACCTCGGTGTAGACGCGCAATCGGCGGGCGACGAACTGCCAGTTCAGGTAGGCACCGATGGTCAGCCCCACCGCGATCCACACCTGGTTCATACCCGAAGCGTAAAGGGCGCCGGGCAACCCCAGCAGCAGCCAGCCGCTCATGTCCGAGGCGCCGGCACTGAGCGCGGCCACACCGGGACCGAGGCGGCGGCCGCCGAGCACGTAGTCGGACAGGTCGTCGGTGAGCCGGTAGGCCGCGAAACCGATGACCAGCATGCCGATCAGGTAGACGATGAAGGTCACCAGGGTGGGGGTACTCATGTTCATGGTTGCCGCTCCTCACTTGCCCATCAGGTAGGTAACCAGCGACAGCACCACGACGGTGCACATCGGCACGACCAACCAGAACCAGGTTGCGAAACTGAGTGCATGTTCCATGGGATTCCTCGCATTGTTGTGGCGCATGGCGATCATCCGGGCGAACCAGGCGAACGCCAGAACCGCCCCGCAGCGTTCGCCAACCGGCTGCGACTCCAACGCTCGCCCGGCGCATGGGCATGACGGACTTCAGGCGCCGGGGCGTCATTCGCACAGTCGGCCTGCACGCCAACTGCGCCGCGGCGGCGGGCAGGTGTTTTTAACTATAGGAGAGATCTGCGACCTTACCCCTTGCCTCGCCCGGCAGCCGCCGGGGACGGCGTTGGAGATGCGCCGCATCGGTTCGCAGAGGGGCATGGCCTCAGGCGCGCCTGTGGCGAATAGGACAAAGGAGATGGCGAGCGGGGAGAACGGCGGGCGCCAATGGGCCGGAATCGAGCCTTCTGGCCAACCGGCGACACGGCCGCCTGGATTGCATTGCTGCCCCAGAAACGACAAACCCCGCACAGGGCGGGGTTTGTCGTGAATTTCCAAGCCCCTCAAGGGCACTCGGAATTATCATATTGGCGTCCCCTACTGGAGTCGAACCAGTATCTAGCCCTTAGGAGGGGCTTATTCTATCCATTGAACTAAGGGGACCCTGAAGCTTTGCTCCAGCCGGGCGGCATCTTAGCGAGCCGAGGCGCGTTTGTCATGCCACCCCATGCACGGCGCGGACAAACCACCGGCAAACGCGCCAATCGGCCGCCCCGCCGACTCAGCCGAACAGGCCGATGGTGTGCAGGAACACCACCAGGATGCCCAGCGGGGTGACCCAGCGCAGCACCAGCCACCACAGCTGGAACAGCTGGGGATTGGCGATGCCCAGGGCCTCCTGGACGCTCGCGCGGCTCAGCACCCAACCGCTGAACAGCACCGTGGCCAGGCCGCCGAGGGGCATCAGCAGGTTGGTGGTCAGGTAGTCCAGGCAATCGAAGAAGCTCTTGCCGAACAGGGTGAACTCGCTCCAGGCGTTGAACGACAGCACGGTGCCCAGGCTCAGCACCCACAGGGCGACGCCGCTGAGCAGCACGGCCTTGAGCCGGCCGATGGCGAACTTCTCGCACAGCCAGGAGATGGTCGGCTCGCTCAGGGAGATCGCCGAGGTCAGCGCGGCGATGGCCAGCATGAGGAAGAACAGCCCGCCCACCAGCTGGCCGAATGGCATCTGGCCGAAGGCGATCGGCAGGGTGACGAAGATCAGCCCCGGGCCGGCGCCCGGCTCCAGGCCGTTGGCGAAGACCAGCGGGAAGATCGCCAGGCCGGCCAGCAGGGCCACGGCCGTGTCGGCCAGGGCGACCATCAGCGAGGTCTTGGCGATCGAGGTGCCGGCCGGCAGGTAGGAGCCGTAGACCATCATCGCGCCACTGGCCAGGCTGAGGGTAAAGAAGGCATGCCCCAGGGCCACCAGCACGCTCTGCGCGCTGAGCTTGCTGAAGTCGGCATCGAACAGGAAGTGCACCGCCTCACCGAAATGGCCGGTGGTCGCCGCATAGCCCACCAGCACCAGCAGCAGCGCGAACAGGCCCGGCATCATGAAACGCAGCGAGCGCTCCAGCCCCTCGCGCACGCCGAGGGCGACAATACCCAGGGTCAGCACTAGCACCAGGGTGCCGTAGCCCGCCAGCTTCCAGGGGTCACCCAGCATGGCACCGAATAACGCGCCACTGCTCTCCCCGCTCAGCCCAGAGAACTCGCCCAGGGCCGCGGCCGGCGCGTAGGCCAGCGCCCAGCCGGCGACCACTGCGTAGAAGCTGAGGATCAGGAAACCGGTGAGCACCGCCACACTGCCGAGCACGCGCCAGTGGCGACTGGCGCCGGCCTGCCTGGCCAGGGCGGCAATGGCGCCCTCGGGGTTGGCGCGACCACGGCGGCCGATCATCACCTCGGCCATCAGCAGCGGAATGCCGATCACCAGGATGCAGGCCAGGTAGACCAGCACGAAAGCACCGCCGCCGTTCTCGCCGGTGATATAGGGAAACTTCCAGATATTGCCCAGGCCGACCGCCGAGCCGGTGGCGGCCAGGAAGAAGGCCCAGCGCGACGACCACAGGCCGCGCCCGGCAGTGCTGCTGGAGGAGCCGGCGTAGCTACCGGCGACGATGCTGTCTTGACTCATTGGGACGTGCCCTCTTGTTGTTGTTAAAAGTCATTGGGGATTTGGGCGTAGGCTGGATGACGCCCTGTTCATCCACCTCCTGGCGGCGTGGGTGGATGGGTGAAGCGCCATCCACCCTACGGCTCAGCGGCCGCCTTGCAGGCGCTCCTGGGCCATGCGGTCGGCGATGGCGGTGGTGGTGGCGCCCTCGACCTGGGAACGACGGAAGATCTCCTCCAACGTCGCGGCGATGCCTTCGACATGGGCCTTGAGCTCGGCGGCGCTGCCACCGGTGCGCTCGTAGCACACGTCGATGATGCCGCCAGCGTTGATCGCATAATCCGGCGCATACAGGCAGCCCTTGCGCTGCAGTTCCTCGGCCAGCTGGGCGTCGGCCAGCTGGTTGTTCGCCGCCCCGGCGATCACCGGCGCGCGCAGGGCCTCTAGGGTGTGCGGGTTGATGATCGCGCCCATGGCGCAAGGGGCGAACACGTCCACGTCGAGACCATAGATATCGTTCTGCCCGACCGCGGTGGCGCCCAACTGTTCCACTGCGCGGCGCACGTTGGCTTCCACGATATCGGTCACCCACAGCTCGGCGCCGGCGCCCTTGAGTTGCCGGGCCAGGCTGAAACCGACCTGGCCGAGGCCCTGGACCGCCACCTTGAGGCCCTTGAGGTCGTCACGACCGAGACGATGCTTGACCGCCACCTGCAGGCCGAGGAACACCCCGTAGGCGGTGGACGGCGACGGATCGCCGTTGCGCACACCGCCGTCGAAGGCCTCGCGCTGACCGGCGCCGGCCACGTGGCGGGTGCGCTCGGCCATCATCTGCATCTCCGCCACGCCGGTGCCGGAGTCGGCGGCGGTGATATAGCGGCCGCCCAGGCTGTCGACGAAGTCGCCCATGGCCTGGAACAGCGCCTCGCTCTTGCCGCTGTGCGGGTCGCCGATGATCACCGCCTTGCCGCCGCCCAGCGGCAGGCGCGCCAGGGCCGATTTGTAGGTCATGCCGCGGGAAAGGCGCAGCACGTCGCGCAGCGCCTCGTCGTCGGTCGCGTAGCGCCACATGCGGCAGCCACCGAGGGCTGGACCGAGGGTGGTGTCGTGGATGGCGATGATGGCTTTCAGGCCGCTGGCCTTGTCGTGGCCATAGACCACCTGCTCGTGATGATCAAAGTCGACGTGGGAAAACACGGACATGAGGATTCCTCAAGGGTTCTTGTTGTTTGGGTAAAAGGGGATTTCAGGGTGTGCAGGCGCGAGGAGCTGGCTCCCCGCGCCTTCGCCTATCAGGCCGCCGGTTCGAACAACTGCACGGCCTGGATCTCACGGGCACTCAGGCGCTCGCGCAGCTGCCGGGCCTGCTCGCGCACCTTGGCCAGCGCCTGCTCCTTGACGTGGCCATAACCGCGGATCTGCTCCGGCAGTTCGGCCAGCGCCACGGCGCTGCGGTAGTTGCCGGCGTTGAGCTGCTCGAGCAGGAACTCGACGCTGGCCTCGTACTCGGCGATCAGCTCGCGCTCCAGGCGCCGCTCGCCGCTGTAGCCGAACGGGTCGAGAGCGGTGCCGCGCAGGCCCTTGAACTTGGCCAGCAGGCCGAAGGCCTTGAGCATCCAGGGGCCGAACTGGCGCTTGCGCGGCTCGCCGGTGAGCGGATCGCGCTTGCTCAGCCAGCTCGGCGCCAGGTGGAACTGCAGGCGGTAGTCGCCCTGGAACTGCGCTTCCAGCTGCTGGATGAAGCTGCCGTCGCTGTACAGCCGCGCCACTTCGTACTCGTCCTTGTAGGCCAGCAGCTTGAAGTAGTAGCGCGCCACGGCCTTGCTCAGCGCCTGGTCGTCGCTCTGGTCCGCCTGGCTGACGCGCTGCACCAGGGCGCGGTAGCGCTCGGCGTAGGCGGCATTCTGGTAGGCGGTGAGGAAGTCGACGCGGAACTGCACGATCTCCTCGAGGGTTTCGCAGCGCGGCGTCTGCTGCACCGCCGGCTTGGCCAGCTTCTCCACCGCGGCCACATCAAAGGCGGCGCGCCGGCCCCAGAGGAAAGCCTGCTGGTTGAGCGCAACGGCGACGCCATTGAGTTCGATGGCCTTTTCGATGGCCTCGGCCGATACGGGCACCAAGCCTTTTTGATAGGCATAGCCGAGCATAAACAGGTTGGTGGCGATGCTGTCGCCGAGCAGGCGGGTGGCCAGGCGGGTGGCATCGACGAAGTGGGTCTTGTGCTCACCCACCGCCTCGAGCAGTGCCTCGCGCATGGCCGCGCCGGGCACCTGGGCGTCAGGGTTGCGGGTGAACTCGGCGGTGGCCGCCTCATGGCTGTTGATCACCGCATGGGCGATCTTGTCGTTGAGCTTGGCCAGGGCCTCCTCGCTGGCGGCGACCACCAGGTCGCAGCCGAGCAGCAGGTCGGTCTCGCCAGCGGCGATGCGCACCGCATAGATGTCGTCCTGCTTGGCGGCGATGCGGATATGGGTGATCACCGGGCCGAACTTCTGCGCCAGGCCGGCCTGATCGAGCACGCTGCAGCCCTTGCCTTCCAAGTGTGCGGCCATGCCCAGCAGCGCGCCGACGGTGGTCACGCCGCTGCCGCCGACGCCGGGCAGGAGGATGTTCCACGGCCGTTGCAGCGACGGCTGCTTGGGCTCCGACAGGGCCACGAACAGCGCGTTCTTGCCCACCGCCTCTGGCTTGCGCAGGCTGCCGCCATGCACGGTGACGAAGCTCGGACAGAAGCCCTCGACGCAGGAAAAGTCCTTGTTGCAGGCGTTCTGGTCGATCTCGCGCTTGCGTCCCAGTTCGGTTTCCAGCGGCAGCACCGACAGGCAGTTGGACTTGACGCTGCAGTCGCCACAACCCTCGCACACCGCCGGGTTGATGAAGGCGCGCTTCTGCGGGTCAACCAGCTTGCCGCGCTTGCGCCGGCGGCGCTTCTCGGTGGCGCAGGTCTGGTCATAGATGATCACCGAAACGCCTTTGAATTCGCGTAGCTCGCGCTGCACCGCGTCCAGTTCATGGCGGTGGTGGAAGGTGACGATGGGCGCGAAGCTGTCGCGGCTCGGGTACTTGTCCGGCTCGTCGCTGAGCAGGGCGATGCGCTTAACGCCCTCGGCGAACACCTGCTGGCTGAGCTGGTCAACGCGCAGCTCGCCGTCGATCGGCTGGCCACCGGTCATGGCCACCGCATCGTTGTAGAGGATCTTGTAGGTGATGTTGACCCCGGCGGCCACCGCCGCGCGCAGGGCCAGTTGCCCGGAATGGAAGTAGGTGCCGTCGCCGAGGTTCTGGAAGATGTGCGGGGTGTCAGTGAACGGCGCCTGGCCGATCCAGGTGGCGCCCTCGCCGCCCATCTGGGTGAAGGTGTCGGTGTTGCGATCCATCCACTGGGTCATGTAGTGGCAGCCGATGCCGCCCTGGGCCCGGCTGCCTTCCGGCAGCTTGGTCGAGGTGTTGTGCGGACAGCCGGAACAGAAGTGCGGGGTGCGCACGGTGCTGTGCTTGGGCGCCGCCAGGGAGGCTTCCTTGGCCGCGAGGAAGGCCAGGCGCTCCTCGATGGTGGCGCTGCTGTAGATCGGCGCCAGGCGCTTGGCGATGGCCCGGGCGATCATAGCCGGGGTCAGCTCGGACAGGTTCGGCAGCAGCGAGTTGCCGTGCTCGTCGAACTCACCGACCACCCGCGGGCGCTTGCCCACCGGCCAGTTGTACAGCTGGCCGGTCAGCTGGTCCTCGATGATGCTGCGCTTCTCCTCCACCACCAGGATCTCGTCCAGCCCCTCGGCGAACTCGTGCACCGATACCGGTTCCAGCGGCCAGCTCATGCCGACCTTGAGCACGCGCAGGCCGACCTGGGCGCACAGCTGCTCGTCCAGGCCGAGGTCCTCCAGGGCCTGGCGCACGTCCAGGTAGGACTTGCCGGTGGTGATGATGCCCAGCCGCGGGTTCGGCGAGTCGAGCAGCACCTGGTTGAGGTTGTTGGCGCGGGCGAAGGCGCGGGCCGCGTAGATCTTGAAGGTGTTGAGGCGCTTCTCCTGCACCAGGGGCGGGTCCGGCCAGCGGATGTGCACGCCGTCCTCGGGCAGCTCGAAGTCCTCGGGAATCTTCACCTCGACCCGCAGTGGATCGACGTCCACCACCGCCGAGGAGTCGACGTTCTCGGCGATGGTCTTGAGCGCCACCCAGCAGCCGCTGTAGCGCGACAGCTCCCAACCGATGATGCCGTAGTCGAGGATTTCCTGGACGTTGGCCGGGTTCAATACGGGTATGGAGGCGGCGATAAAGGCGTGCTCGCTCTGGTTGGCGATGCTCGAGGACTTGCAGCCATGGTCGTCGCCGGCCAGTAGCAGCACGCCGCCATGGGCGGAGACCCCGGCCGAATTGCCGTGCTTGAACACGTCGCCGCAGCGGTCCACGCCCGGGCCCTTGCCGTACCACATGGAGAACACGCCGTCGTAGCGCGCGCCGGGGAACAGGCTGGTCTGCTGGCTGCCCCACACCGCGGTGGCGGCCAACTCCTCGTTGACCCCCGGCTGGAAGTGGATGTGGTTCTCCTGGAGGAAGGACTTGGCCTCCCACAGGCTCTTGTCCAGGTTGCCCAGGGGCGAGCCGCGATAGCCGGAGATGAAACAGGCGGTATTCAGGCCATGGGCGGCGTCGCGCTGCTTCTGCAGCATCGGCAGGCGGGTCAGCGCCTGGGTGCCGGTGAGGTACAGATGACCGGTGGCGAGACGGTATTTGTCATCTAGGCGGATCTCGGCCAGAGACATGCGGGCGCTCCTTTTATTGTTTTGGCGACCAGGGGGCTGTGACGGTGGGCACGCCCCGATTGGCTCCGGCACAGGATCGCTGCGCCGGGCTGACTGCTTAAGAATATGACTGAGCGGTGCCGATTTTTTCTTTCTATTTTCAGGCCAAATTGCAGATACTGGACATTACTCATCCAAGAAAAACAAAAAATCGGAAACATTCATGCAAGAGACGCTCAACCCGCTCGATCGCAAGATCCTGCGCCTGTTGCAACACGACGCAGACCTGTCCGCGGCGGAGATCGCCGAAAAGGTCAAGTTGTCGCAGTCGCCTTGCTGGCGGCGGATTCATCGCATGCAGGAAGACGGGCTGATCGAGCGCAAGGTGGCCCTGCTCAATCACAAGTTGCTCGGTTTCAGCATCACCGTGTTCGTCGACATCAAGCTGTCGGCCCACGGTCGCAGCAACCTGGAGGAGTTCGAGCAGGCGGTGATCGGCTACCCGGAAGTGCTGGAGTGCTACACCATGGCCGGCGGTTCGGACTACCTGCTCAAGGTGGTGGCCAAGGACATCGCCAGCTACGAGCGCTTCCTGCGCGACCACCTGCTGCAGCGCCCCCACGTGCAGGAGGCGCATTCCAACATCGCCATGAGCGAGGTCAAGCGCACCACCGAACTGCCGCTGGATTGAGAAACTGGACGCAGCGGCTCAGGCCACAGGCTCCACAGGGGTCTGCGGAGGGTCTTGCGCTGCCTCCCGCAGGTATCCGAGCAGCGCGAACAAGCGCTCGACGGCCTGCCCCAGATCACCACTGTTATCCAGCAGGTGAAGTCGCTCGTCCAGGGTGGCGACATCGGTGAACTGCGCGCTGCGGTGCAGACGCGCGTCGATCTGTGCCGCTGTCTCCCGCCCGCGCCTCAGCAGACGCTGGTGCAACACATCTGGCTCCACGGTCAGGAGCACCGCGACCAGCTCCGGATAGCGCCGGCGCGCCGCTTCCAGGTAGCCCCGCGACCCATTGACCAGCACATCATGGCCCGCCGCCAGCCAGTCGTCGATCTGCCGGGGAATGCCGTAGGCCAGGCCATTGGCGCGCCAGCTCATGGCGAACGCACCGCTCTGCTCGCACTCGGCAAAGGCCTCCGGCGACAACACCTCGGCATCCTCACCGAGAGTTCGCCCCACGCGCGTGATCGCTCGCCTGGCGATCAGGCAGCCACGCGCCGCCAGGCGCTGGCGCGCCGCATCGAGCAGGCTGTCCTTGCCGGCCCCCGAAGGCCCCATCAGATAGATCAACCTGCCACGCATCGGCCCCACCCGTTTCGCCCTTTATCAGACTTGCCGAATCGGCATGCCCGGCGAATGCAATAGTACTCGAGAGCGGCCCGAGGAGAACGCTGCCTGACTTCTTCTCAACCGTCCACCCCATACAAAAGCCGCAGCCGGCCTTTCCCGGTGCAGATGCCGCCCAGGCAGAACATTTTGATGGGCGTTGCGCTTAAACAGGTACAAACTGTCAAATGACACTCATTTCTGACAAGCAATACTGGCAGAAAGCCTTTACATGGGGCAAAATACGCCACGTAATTGGCGCCAATAAATTGTTTTGGTGACCAATGGGTCAGTGCGTGGCAAATGGCTATTCTTTGTGAACGGCTAGTGCGAAAGATGGTCAAACCGGTGACATCCTGTAGCTCATTGCCAGTATCGCTTCCCTGAACTAACCGGTTAAACGTGTGCGCCCTTATGAAACAGGCTACCTACTCCAGCCGCACGGCTGACAAGTTCGTTGTTCGCTTGCCCGACGGCATGCGCGAGCGCATCGCTGATGTCGCGCGCAACCACCATCGCAGCATGAACTCCGAAATCATCGCCCGCCTCGAGCAGAGCATGCTTCAGGAGGGCAGCCTGGGCGACGAGGTCAACCTGCGCCTGGACAGCCCCGAACTTTCCCTGCACGAGCGCGAGCTGTTGCAGCGCTTTCGCCAGCTGACGCGACGCCAGCAGAATGCCCTGGTGGCGCTGATCGCCCATGACGCAGAAATGGCGGCGGACGAGCAGTAGCACCAAATAAACTGCCTTCGAGACCGGAGCAGGCCCAGCAAGAAAAAGCCGCCCAGAGAGGCGGCTTTTCTGTTTACGACTGGACCGATCCGGTCAACCGACGAAGTTGAGCAACACCCCCGCCGCCACCGCCGAGCCGATCACCCCGGCCACGTTCGGCCCCATGGCATGCATCAGCAGGAAGTTCTGCGGGTTGGCTTCCAGGCCGACCCTGTTCGACACCCGCGCCGCCATCGGCACCGCCGACACCCCGGCCGAGCCAATCAGCGGGTTGATCTTGTTGCTGCTGAGCAGGTTCATGCCCTTGGCCATCAGCACCCCGGCCGCGGTACCGCCGCAGAAGGCCACCATGCCCAGCACCAGAATGCCCAGGGTCTTGAGCTGCAGGAAGGCCTCGGCCGACAGCTTGGAGCCCACGGTGAGCCCCAGACCGATGGTGACGATGTTGATCAGCGCATTGCGCGAGGTGTCCGCCAGGCGCTCGACCACGCCGGCCTCGCGCAACAGGTTGCCGAAGGCGAACATGCCCACCAGCGGCGCGGCGTCCGGCAGCAGCATGCCGACCAGCAGGCAGAGCACCAGCGGAAAGACGATCTTCTCGACCTGACTGACATGCCGCAGTTGCTGCATGACGATGGCGCGCTCTTCCTTGGTGGTCAGCGCACGCATAATCGGCGGCTGGATCAGCGGCACCAGGGCCATGTAGGAATAGGCCGCCACGGCGATCGGGCCGAGCAGGTCCGGCGCCAGCTTGGAGGTGACGAAGATCGAGGTCGGGCCATCGGCGCCACCGATGATGGCGATGGACGCCGCCTCCTTGAGGCTGAACTCCATGCCGGGGATGCCCAGAGCGGTCAGCGCCAGGGCGCCGATCAGGGTGGCGAAGATGCCGAACTGCGCCGCCGCGCCGAGCAGCAGGGTCTTCGGGTTGGCCAGCATCGGCCCGAAGTCGGTCATGGCGCCGACGCCCATGAAGATCAGCAGCGGGAACAGGCTGGTGGGCAGGCCGACCTCATAGATCATGTGCAGGAAACCGGCACCCTCGGCCATGTTGGCCACCGGAATGTTGGCCAGCACCCCACCGAAACCGATGGGGATCAGCAGCAACGGCTCGAAACCCTTGCGGATCGCCAGGTAGATCAGCCCCACGCAGACCAGGATCATCAGGCCCTGGCCGGGCTCGAGGTGATAGAGGCCGGTGCTCTGCCACAGTTTGACAAGCTTCTCCATGACGCGCCCCTCAGGCGATGGCCAGCAGGCTGTCGCCCACCGCCACCGCATCACCGACCTTGACGTTGACGGCGGCGACGGTGCCAGCCTTGAGTGCGCGAATCTCGGTTTCCATCTTCATCGCCTCGAGGATGATCACCAGCTGCCCTTCCTCGACCACAGCGCCCGGCTGCACCAGTACCTTGAAGATGTTGCCGGCCAGCGGCGCGGTCTGCGACTCACCAGCGCCAACCGGAGCGGCCGCTGCGGCGGCGGGCGCGCCACTGCTGCCCCCCAGGGCCTTGATGCCACTGATATCGCCGCCCTCGCCCACCTGCACCACGTAGGACTTGCCGCCGACTTCGACGGTATAGACCTCGGGTTTGCCAGCCTCGCGCGCCGGCAGTTCCTGTCCGCTCGGCACCGGCTCGAAGGCCGCCGGGTTGCCACGGTTTTCCAGGAACTTCAGGCCGATCTGCGGGAACAGCGCATAAGTCAACACGTCGTCGATTTCATCCTTGGCCAGCTTGATGCCCTTCTCCTGGGCGATGCCCTTGAGTTCGGCGGTCAGCTTGTCCATCTCGGCCTCGAGCAGGTCGGCCGGGCGACAGCTGATGGCCTCGCCACCATCCAGCACGCGCGCCTGCAGCTCGGCGTTGAACGGCGCTGGCGCCGCGCCGTACTCGCCCTTGAGCACGCCGGCGGTTTCCTTGGTAATCGACTTGTAGCGCTCGCCGGTCAACACGTTGATCACCGCCTGGGTGCCGACGATCTGCGAGGTCGGGGTCACCAGCGGGATGAAGCCCAGGTCTTCGCGCACCCGCGGGATCTCCGCCAGTACCTGGTCGAACTTGTCCTGGGCACCCTGCTCCTTGAGCTGGTTCTCCATGTTGGTGAGCATGCCGCCCGGCACCTGGGCGACCAGAATGCGCGAGTCGACGCCCTTGAGATTGCCCTCGAATTTCGCGTACTTCTTGCGCACCTCGCGGAAGTAGGCGGCGATCTCCTCCAGCAACTCGAGGTTCAGCCCGGTATCGCGCTCGGTGCCCTGGAACATCGCCACCACCGACTCGGTCGGCGAATGGCCATAGGTCATCGACAGCGAGGAAATCGCCGTGTCGACGTTGTCGATACCGGCTTCCACCGCCTTGAGGATGGCCACGGAGGACAGCCCGGCGGTGGCGTGGCACTGCATGTGGATCGGGATCGACAGGCTGGCCTTGAGCCGCGACACCAGCTCAAAGGCGATATAGGGAGTGAGGATGCCGGCCATGTCCTTGATGGCGATGGAGTCGGCGCCCATGTCCTCGATCTGCTTGGCCAGGTCGACCCACATCTGCAGGGTGTGCACCGGGCTGGTGGTGTAGGAGATGGTGCCCTGGGCGTGCTTGCCCTGGCGCTTAACCGCCTGCAGGGCGGTCTGCAGGTTGCGCGGGTCGTTCATCGCGTCGAACACGCGGAACACGTCGACGCCGTTCACCGCGGCGCGCTCGACGAACTTCTCCACCACGTCGTCGGCGTAGTGCCGGTAGCCGAGCAGGTTCTGCCCGCGCAGCAGCATCTGCTGGCGGGTATTGGGCATGGCCTGTTTCAGGGCACGGATGCGCTCCCACGGGTCTTCGCCGAGGTAGCGGATACAGGCGTCGAAGGTCGCGCCGCCCCAGGACTCCACCGACCAGAAGCCGACCTGATCGAGCTTGGGCGCGATCGGCAGCATGTCCTCGAGGCGCACGCGGGTGGCCAGAATGGATTGGTGGGCGTCACGCAGCACCACGTCGGTGATGCCGAGGGCCTTTTTCTCAGCGGTCATAGCAAAGCTCCCTGTCAAACCTGGATCAGCCGCGGCGCGCGCGGTGTTGATGAATGGCGGCCTGGATGGCGGCGAGTACGTCGGGCTCGGGCTCGTGCAGCGCGGCCTTGGCTGGCGCGGGCGCGGTGGCGACACGCTGCGGCGCAGGCGCGGCGAAGCGCTCGAGCAGCCGCGCCATCAGACGAATCGCGAAAATCAGCAGAACCAGGAAGATGAACACGGATCCCATGCCGAACAGCATGAGCTCGACGCCCTCGAGCAGGAGTTGACTGGGGGTCATGATGACTCCTTTTGGTCGCGGCTCAGGGCCGCGTTTTCGTTATTAGCGGAGAGGCCCGGAAACACGCCGGGCAAAGCTGGCGAACCTTAGCTTGAAACAAGCGTTTGAAGCAAACCCAGAGCCGCAAAAGAGACATTTTCGGACGCAATTGCGCCATCGATCCGATGCGAGCACCCGGGGTAAACGAAGGAGAGCGCCTTCACAGCAGAAAGACCGAGGCCATGCCGAGGAAGATGAAGAATCCGCCGCTATCGGTCACCGCCGTGATCATCACGCTGGCCCCCATCGCCGGGTCGCGCCCCATGCGCACCAGCGTCATGGGAATCAGCACGCCCATCAACGCCGCCAGCAGCAGGTTGAGGGTCATGGCTGCGGTCATCACCACGCCCAGCGACCAGCTGCCATAAAGCGCATAGGCCACGGCACCGATCACGCCGCCCCAGACCAGCCCATTGATCAGCGACACACCCAGCTCCTTGCGGATCAGTCGCGAGGTATTGCCGGTGCTGACCTGATCCAGCGCCATCGCCCGGACGATCATGGTAATGGTCTGATTGCCGGAGTTGCCGCCGATGCCGGCGACTATCGGCATCAGTGCCGCCAGGGCCACCAGTTTCTCGATCGATCCCTCGAACAGGCCGATCACCCGAGAGGCGAGGAAGGCGGTGATCAGGTTGATCGCCAGCCAGGCCCAACGGTTGCGCAGGGACTTCCACACCGAGGCGAAGATATCTTCCTCCTCGCGCAGACCGGCCATGTTCAGCACTTCGCTTTCGCTCTCTTCGCGGATCAGATCGACCATCTCGTCGATGGTCAGGCGACCGATCAGCTTGCCATTCTTGTCCACCACCGGGGTGGAGATCAGGTCGTAACGCTCAAAGGCCTGGGCCGCGTCATAGGCATCCTCATCCGGATGGAAGCTCACCGGATCGGTGGCCATCACGTCGCTGACCAGGCGCTCCGGGTCGTTGACCAGCAGCCGCTTGATCGGCAGCACACCCTTGAGCACGCCGTCGTAGTCGACCACGAACAACTTGTCGGTATGCCCCGGCAGCTCCTTGAGACGACGCAGGTAACGCAGCACCACTTCCAGGCTGACGTCTTCGCGGATGGTGACCATCTCGAAGTCCATCAGCGCACCGACCTGCTCCTCCTCGTAGGACAGCGCCGACCGCACGCGCTCGCGCTGCTGCGCGTCGAGGCTCTCCATCAGCTCGTGGACCACGTCCCTCGGCAGCTCGGAGGCCAGGTCCGCCAGCTCGTCGGCATCCATCTCCTTGGCCGCCGCAAGGATCTCATGATCCTCCATGTCGGCGATCAGCGACTCGCGGACTGCGTCGGACACTTCCAGGAGGATGTCGCCGTCGCGCTCGGCCTTGACCAGCTGCCAGACGGTCAGGCGGTCATCGAGAGGCAGGGCTTCGAGAATATGAGCGACGTCGGCGGGGTGCAGGTCGTCAAGCTTGCGTTGCAACTCGGCGAGGTTCTGCCGGTGCACCAGGCTTTCCACCAGCTCCTGCTGCTGCCCCTCCTGGCGATGGGTCAGGTCCTCCACCACCTTGTGGCGGTGCAGCAGCTCGACCACCTGGGCCAGGCGATCCTGCAGGCTTTCTTGCGGCTTCTTGGCGTCTACTTCAGTCATGGCGCGCTCCTCCCCCAGCGGCGGCGCACGCCAAAGAGGGTCAATCAATCAATACGCGATTGCACAATCGAGATTCAGAGTAACTACTGGGTAAGTCCATGGTGGTGTTCCACAGGCCCCGGCGGGGCTGACGCGGCAGATGATAACACCGCACGGTCGCATTTCGCCTGGCAAAAGCCGGTCAAGAACAAGCGCTTGCGCCACAAACCCGAGTGTTTTAGTCCGGTCTTCGACTGCGACGCGCGAGCCAGAGCACAAGGCACCACTGGCGAATGCAAAGCCATCGGCTAGGCTGTTTCGACGATCGTCAAGGAGGACGCCCGCATGCATGGACTGCACTACGTAGCACTCTGCGCCACCCTGCTTTGCCCCACACCCCTGCTGGCTGCAACGGTGTTTCGCTGCGAAGACGCCAACGGCCACATCACCTTCACCCTGCAAGGCTGCAGCGAGCAGCAGTTCGTCAAACTGCAGATCGCCGACAACCCCACTCCAGGCAGTGGCAAGCCCATACCCATGGCGAAAACCGCCAAGGCACCGCGCAACAAGGCACGAGCCGGGCGCGCCGAGCCACTGGTGGTTGCCGAACAGCAAGACGGCTGTGGCAATCGCGTCACCGGCAGCGCTCGCCGCAGCGCCATGATCAAGCAACAGATAGTTGGCGGCATGACTCGCGCCGACGTGGAGAGCGCCCTGGGCAGGCCAGACAAAGTCAGCAGCCAGAATGGCCAGACGCGCTACCACTACAGCGACCAGCAGGGTAACAACCGCCAGATCAGCTTCGACGAAGCCGGCTGCGTCAAAGGCAAGCGCTAACCCTAGCGAAGCAAATCCCAGGCAAATAAAAAGGGCCTGCATCGCTGCAGGCCCTTTCGGTATGGCGCACTCAGGAGGATTCGAACCTCCGACCGCCCGGTTCGTAGCCGGGTACTCTATCCAGCTGAGCTATGAGTGCGTATGGCGCTTTTAGACCAGATCACCGCTGGTTAAAACAAAATGGCTTACAATCGCTGCAAGCCATCTGCAATATGGCGCACTCAGGAGGATTCGAACCTCCGACCGCCCGGTTCGTAGCCGGGTACTCTATCCAGCTGAGCTATGAGTGCGCTGATCGTGCGCATTATAGGGCCTAGAACTCGTTTATCAAGCATTTTTTCGATAATTTTCAACAACTTATCGATCTAACGCCTAACTACCACCCTATGCTGCAAATATGGCGGAGAAGGGGGGATTCGAACCCCCGACACCCTTTTGAGGTGTACTCCCTTAGCAGGGGAGCGCCTTCGGCCACTCGGCCACCTCTCCGCAACACGGGGCGCATGATAACCATGTTTTCCCCGTTTGCAAAGCCAAATTTCGAGAAAAATTAGTGGCTTGGCTCGTCGTCTTTCTCTTTCTGGATGCGCTGGTAAATTTCCTCACGGTGCACGGCAACCTCCTTCGGCGCATTAACGCCAATGCGCACCTGATTACCTTTCACGCCCAACACGGTGACAGTCACTTCATCACCGACCATCAGGGTCTCTCCGACCCGGCGAGTCAGAATCAGCATTCCTTTCTCCTCACGGCTTACATTTCAGGACAACAGTCTGCAAAAAAGAAAATGGTGGCAGCCCCGAGTAGCTCAAGCGGAACCTTCACCCAAGTATTGACCAGAGTGGGCAGAAAGAAAGTCCCGCCCACACCGACCAAAAAAGACGAAAGGCGCGGAACCTGCCGCGCCTTTCGGATAGTGCCTCAGTCGCCCTGGCGGGCCGGAGCGTCCAGCTCGAATGCGGTATGCAGGGCGCGCACCGCGAGCTCCAGGTATTTCTCCTCGATCACCACCGACACCTTGATCTCCGAGGTCGAGATCATCTGGATATTGATGTTCTCCTTGGCCAGGGCCTCGAACATGCGGCTGGCGACCCCGGCATGGGAGCGCATGCCGACACCGACGATGGACACCTTGGCGATCTTGGTGTCGCCGATGACTTCGCGGGCACCCAGTTCGCGCGAGGTGTTTTCCAGCACCTGCTGCGCAGCCTGGTAGTCGTTGCGATGCACGGTGAAGGTGAAGTCGGTAGTGTTATCGTGGGAGACGTTCTGCACGATCATGTCCACCTCGATATTGGCGGCACTGATCGGACCGAGAATCTTGAAAGCCACGCCCGGGATGTCCGGCACGCCACGGATGGTCAGCTTGGCTTCGTCGCGATTGAAAGCGATGCCGGAGATGATCGGCTGTTCCATGGTTTCCTCTTCATCAAGGGTAATGAGGGTGCCCGGCCCCTCTTGGAAGCTGTGCAGCACGCGCAGCGGGACGTTGTATTTGCCGGCGAATTCCACCGAACGAATCTGCAGCACCTTGGAGCCGAGGCTGGCCATCTCCAGCATCTCTTCGAAGGTGATCTTTTCCAGGCGCTGGGCCTGCGGCACCACGCGCGGATCGGTGGTGTAGACACCGTCGACATCGGTATATATCTGGCACTCGTCGGCTTTCAGCGCCGCGGCCAGGGCCACCCCGGTGGTGTCGGAGCCACCGCGGCCGAGCGTGGTGATATTGCCGTGCTCGTCGACACCCTGGAAACCGGCGACCACAACCACACGCCCGGCCTTGAGGTCGTTGCGCAGCTTCTGGTCGTCGATCTGCAGGATGCGCGCCTTGTTGTGCGCGCTGTCGGTGAGGATGCGCACCTGGTTGCCGGTGTAGGACACCGCTGGCACGCCTCGCTTGATCAGCGCCATGGCCAGCAGGGCGATGGTCACCTGCTCGCCGGTGGACACCATCACATCCAGTTCGCGCGGCACCGGCTGATCGTCGCTGACCTGTTTGGCCAGATCGATAAGACGGTTGGTTTCGCCACTCATGGCCGACACCACGACGACGATGTCATCACCGTTCTCGCGGAATTTCTTGACCTTCTCGGCGACCTGCTGAATACGTTCAACGGTGCCGACGGAGGTGCCCCCGAATTTTTGTACGATCAAAGCCATTTCAAAGCCGCCTCAGCCCGTGAAGGGCGCCCATTAGACATTCAACTCAGCACACTGCCAAGACCCGCCGGGCGGGGCGGGTCCTGACCTCAACGCCAGACCTGCCGGCGCTCAGAGCCCCTGCTCGACGAAGGCGGCGGCCAATCCCAGCGCCGCATCCAGGGCCGCCGCATCGCTGCCGCCGCCCTGGGCCATGTCCGGTCGACCGCCGCCCTTGCCGCCTACGGCCGCCGCCGCCTGCTTCATAAGCTCGCCGGCCTTGAGCTTGGCGGTCAGATCCTGGGTCACCCCGGCCACCAGCACCACCTTATCGTCCTGCACGCCGCCGAGCAGGATCACCGCGCTGCCCAGCTTGTTCTTTAGCTGGTCGACCATCGCCAGCAATGCCTTGCCGTCGAGGCCATCGAGACGCGCGGCGAGCACCTTGGCGCCCTTGACTTCGATGGCCGAGCCGGCCAGGTCGTTGCCCGCGGCACTGGCGGCCTTAGCCTTGAGCTGCTCCAGCTCCTTCTCCAGCTGGCGGTTGCGCTCCAGCACGCCGGCGAGCTTGTCCAGCAGGTTGTCGCGACTGCCCTTGACCAGCATCGCCGCTTCCTTGAGCTGCTCTTCGGCGCCGTTCAGGTAGGCCAGCGCCGCGGCGCCGGTGACCGCTTCGATACGGCGCACGCCGGCGGCTACACCGCCTTCGCTGATGATCTTGAACAGACCGATATCGCCGGTACGGGAGACATGGGTACCGCCGCACAGTTCGACCGAGAAACCACCACCCATGGTCAGCATGCGCACGGTCTCGCCGTACTTCTCGCCGAACAGCGCCGCGGCGCCCTTGGCCTTGGCGGTGTCGATATCGGTCTCTTCGGTCTCCACTTCGCTGTTCTTGCGAATCTCGCCGTTGACCATGTCCTCCAGCGCCTTGAGCTGGGCGGGCGTCACCGCTTCGAAGTGACTGAAGTCGAAGCGCAGGCGCTGGCTGTCGACCAGCGAGCCCTTCTGCTGCACGTGCTCGCCGAGTACCAGGCGCAGGGCCGAGTGCAGCAGGTGGGTGGCCGAGTGGTTGAGCGCCGTGGCCTGGCGCACCGTGGCGTCGACCTGGGCGGTGACCTTGCTGCCCACGCGCAGGGTGCCGCTGCCGATGATGCCGTGATGCAGGAAGGCGCCGCCGGCCTTGGTGGTGTCGCGCACATCGAAGCGCGCATCCACCGCGGCAAGGAAGCCGCAGTCGCCGACCTGACCGCCGGACTCGGCGTAGAACGGCGTCTGGCTGAGGACCACCACGCCCTCCTCGCCCTCGGCGAGCTGCTCGACCGCCTCGCCGGCCTTGAACAGCGCGACCACTTCGCCCTCGTCGGCGGTGCAGACATAGCCAGTGAACTGGGTGTCGGTCTCCACCTTGACCAGGCTGTTGTAGTCCATGCCGAAGGCGCTGGCGGAGCGGGCGCGCACGCGCTGACCCTCCATCTCGCGCTCGAAGCCGGCCTCGTCGATGGTCAACCCGCGCTCGCGGGCGATGTCGCCGGTCAGGTCGACCGGGAAACCGTAGGTGTCGTACAGCTTGAACAGGGTTTCGCCGGGGATCATCTTGCCCTTGAGGCCGACCAGGTCCTGCTCGAGGATCTTCAGGCCCTGCTCCAGGGTCTTGGCGAACTGCTCCTCCTCGCCCTTGAGCACGCGCTCGATATGTGCCTGCTGCTGCTTGAGCTCCGGGAAGGCCTCGCCCATCTCGGCCACCAGGGCGGCGACGATGCGGTGGAAGAAGCTGCCCTTGGCGCCCAGTTTGTTACCGTGGCGACAGGCGCGACGGATGATGCGGCGCAGCACGTAGCCACGGCCCTCGTTGGACGGGGTCACGCCGTCGGCGACCAGGAAACCGCAGGAGCGGATGTGGTCGGCCACCACCTTCAGGGAAGCCTGGCCCTCGTTGGCGCAACCGATCGACTCGGCGGCGGCGTCCAGCAGCTTCTGGAACAGGTCGATCTCGTAGTTCGAGTGCACATGCTGGAGCACTGCGCTGATGCGCTCCAGGCCCATGCCGGTGTCGACGCTCGGCGCCGGCAGCGGGTGCATGACGCCGTCGGCGGTGCGGTTGAACTGCATGAACACGTTGTTCCAGATCTCGATGTAGCGGTCGCCATCTTCTTCCGGGCTGCCGGGTGGGCCGCCCCAGATGTCCGCGCCGTGGTCGTAGAAGATCTCGGTGCAGGGGCCGCACGGACCGGTGTCACCCATCGCCCAGAAGTTGTCGGAAGCGTACGGCGCGCCCTTGTTGTCGCCGATGCGCACCATGCGCTCGGCCGGCACGCCGACCTGCTGAGTCCAGATGTCGTAGGCCTCGTCATCGCTGGCGTAGACGGTGACCCACAGCTTGTCCTTGGGCAGGCCCAGCCACTTGTCCGAGGTGAGGAACTCCCAGGCGTAGTGGATGGCGTCGCGCTTGAAGTAGTCGCCGAAGCTGAAGTTACCGAGCATCTCGAAGAAGGTGTGGTGACGCGCGGTGTAGCCGACGTTCTCCAGGTCGTTGTGCTTGCCGCCGGCACGCACGCACTTCTGGCTGGTGGTGGCGCGGGTATAGGCGCGCTTTTCCAGGCCGAGGAAGCAGTCCTTGAACTGGTTCATCCCCGCGTTGGTGAACAGCAGGGTCGGGTCGTTACCCGGAATCAGGGAGCTGGAGGCGACACGGGTGTGCCCTTTCTCTTCGAAGAAGCTCAGGAAGGCTTCACGGATTTCTGCGCTTTTCATAGGGTCATCCACGGAATCAGGCGGCCACGGCAAAGCCGGCAAAGGGCCGCATTATATCGGGCCTGCGAGGGGTGGCTAGTGCCTTTCTCGATAGAGGGCGGCTATTCGGCGCCGCGCCTGCTTCAGGGTTGACGGAAGGCGGCGAACGCCTCGAGTACCCGGCCGATATCGGCGGCGGCGAAATCCAGATGAGTGACCAGACGCAGGCGCGGCGCTGCGCTCAGGCGAATCCCCCGCTCGACACAGAAGGCCTTGAGCGCGGCGGCCTGCTGGTCGACCTGCACATAGACCATGTTGGTCTGCACCGGCTCGACCGCATAGCCCAGCTCAGCCAGGCCCGCGGCCAGGCGCTCGGCATTGGCATGATCCTCGGCCAGGCGCGCCACCTGATGATCCAGGGCGTAGAGCCCGGCCGCCGCCAGCACCCCGGCCTGGCGCATGCCGCCGCCGACCATCTTGCGCAGGCGCCGGGCCTTGCCGATCAGCGCCGCGCTGGCGCACAGCACCGAGCCCACCGGCGCGCCCAGGCCCTTGGACAGGCACACCGACACCGAGTCGAAGTGGCGGGTAATCTCGCCGACCGACACCCCCAGCCTGACCGCGGCATTGAACAGCCGCGCGCCATCCAGGTGCAGGGCCAGGCCATGGCGACGGGTCAGCTCACGGGCAGCGGCCAGGTAAGCCAGCGGCAGCACCTTGCCCTGCGTGGTATTTTCCAGTGCCAGCAGGCGGGTGCGGGCAAAGTGGAAGTCGTCGGGCTTGATCGCCGCCTCGACCCGCGCCAGATCCAGCGTGCCGTCGCCCTCCATCTCCAGCGGCTGTGGCTGGATCGAGCCGAGCACCGCGGCGCCGCCGCCTTCATACTTATAGGTGTGCGCCTGCTGGCCGACCAGGTACTCCTCGCCACGCTCGCAATGGGCCATCAGGCCGAGCAGGTTGCTCATGGTGCCGGTCGGCACAAACAACCCGGCCTGGAAACCCAGCTGCGCGGCCAAGTGACTCTCCAGGCGGTTGACCGTCGGGTCCTCGCCGTAGACATCATCGCCCAGCTCGGCGGCCAGCATGGCCTCGCGCATGCCGGGGGTGGGCTGGGTGACGGTGTCGCTGCGCAGGTCGATGATGGACATGGAAGCCTTCCCTGAGAGTGGCGAAAGCCCCGATGCTAAGGCGGCCGCAGATGACCGGCAAGCTACAGATGGGCGCCGCTCGCGCAGGACAGTTGCACGCGCAAGCAGCGACAGGACCCGCCGGACGGATCAGGCCAGGTCAGCGTCTTCTGCCGGGACGATGAGAATGCCGGCGCGCAGGCCGTTCTTCACCCGGGGATTGGGGAAGATGATCCGCGCGCCCTGCTCCTCGACCACCCAGCGTGTGTCGCTGAGGTCCTCGGCGAGCAGGTAGCCGACCGGCAGCTCGCTGAAGTTCTCGATATCCGCCGGCAGGTGCAGGCGGAAGCCGTCGCTGTGCTTGATGATCTCCCGCGCCACGGCGAACAGCTGCAGATCGCCTAGCTCGGCGTTCTGCTCCTCCTGCTCGGACTCGCGTCCTTCGATGATGCGGTGCAGGTGCGCCTCCAGGCGGTCGAGGTTGACCTCCTGGTTCTGGCCGAAGGCACGGGCCTTGCCCAGCTCCAGGGTGAAGGCCTCGGCCCCGAGCTGGCTGTAGGTATAGGCGCTGAAGGTGATCGAGCTCTTGTTGTGCAGCAGCACCGCCTCGACCCCCGCGGCATTCAGCCGGGCCAGCTCGCGCTTGCTGCGCGCGCGCCCTTCCTGGAACGGGTAGAGGGCGAACTGCTCGATCTTCGAGCCGCGGATGGCGGTGTGCAGGTCGTAATGCAGGCGCGTGCGCCCGGGCTGGCTGAAGAAGGCAGCGGCCAGGTGCTCCAGTTCGCAGGCCCGCATCGCCTCAAAGCCCGCGCTCATCTCATGATGGCCGTTGAACAGGCGGTTGATGTCCTGCTCGACGTAGCGCTCGCCCTGGCGTATCGCCGGCGGGTTGCCGAGCAGGAACAGCATGCGCGCGCGAGGCTTGAGTTCGCCCCGGGCAATGCCGTGCAGCAGGCGATCGAGCAGTTCGATCGGCGCGGTCTCGTTGCCGTGAATGCCGGCCGACAGCAGCAGGTCCAGGCCACTGTCGCTGGCGACCGGCGGCGTCACTTCCAGCGCGCCCTCGGCCAACCAGCGCAGCCGCGCGCCCTCGGGAGTCAGCTGGAGCTTCGCTGCCGGCTCGTGGCCGGCCAGGGTCAGTTCGAGCAGTTTGCCGAGGGCAAGCATAGGGGTTACCTCAATCGTGATTGCAGTCGGGACCGTGGACGTGCTTGTCGTCACCGAGCTCGGCCGCTTCCATTTCCAGCGCCAGGCTGACCAGGTTGGTGGCCAGCGGGCGCAGCACCAGGTTGGCGTACTCGCTGTCGCCTTCGGCGACGTCGACGCCGATCATCAGCTGGCCGTTGCCGACCTGCTGAATCCACACTTCCTTGCCCTGCCAGAGGACGGCGAAGCGGGTGCAGGAGGTTTCCAGCTGGGTGCCGTCGGTATCTTCGAGGATCAGTTGCAGGGCATCGGACATGGTCATCAGTACTCAGTTAAGCCAATTGGAAGGGATATACCGAGCCCAGTTTAAGGATCTGCGTCAGTTCATCCAATGCCGAACGGCACTCGAGCAGCAATTGCGGGTCGGCCAGGTCGCTTTCGCGCAGCTCGTCGCGGTAGTGCTTGTCGACCCACAGGTTCAGCGTGTCATACAGGCCCGGGGTCATGATCACCCCCGGATTGACCGCTTCCAGCTCCTGTTCCTTGAGCGCCACGCGCAGGCGCAGGCAGGCCGGGCCACCGCCGTTCTGCATGCTCTGCTTGAGGTCGAAGACCTTGACCTCGCGAATCGGCCCCTGACCGGCGGTCAGCTGCTGCAGGTAGCTCCACACCTTGGCGTTGTTGCGGCACTCCTCCGGCACGATCAGCAGCATGCTGCCGTCGCCGCGGCTGAGCAGTTGGCTGTTGAACAGGTAGGACTTGACCGCATCCTCGACGCCGACGGCATCGCGAGGCACGCACACCGCCTGGAAGCGGCCGCCGCGCCGCGCCAGTTTTTCGCCCAGTTCGGCGAGCACCCGGTCGGTGTCGAGGAAGGCGTCCTGGTGATAGAACAGCACCTCGCCGTTGCCGACCGCGATCACGTCATTGTGGAACACGCCCTGGTCGATCACCGCCGGCGACTGCTGGGCATAGACCACGCCCTCCTCGCTCAGGCCATGCAGCCGGGCCACCGCCTGCGAGGCCTCCAGGGTCTGCCGCGCCGGGTAGCGCTGCGGCGCCGGGAAGCGGCTGTCGAAGGCGCTGCGCCCGAACACGAAGAACTCCACGCCGGCATCACCGTAGCCCTTGCAGAAACGCGTGTGATTGGCCGCGCCCTCGTCACCGAACTGGCCCACCGCCGGCAGCGCGGCGTGATGGGCGAAATGCTGCTCGCTGGCGAACATGGCGCCGAGCACGCGACTGGTGGTCGGGTGCTCGATCGAGCGGTGGAACTTGCAGTTGAGGTTGGCGGCGGTGAAATGCACGCGGCCGTCCGCGGTATCGGCACTGGGGCTGACGGTACAGGCGTTGGCGGTCCACATGCTCGAGGCCGAACAGCTGGCGACCAGCAGCGGCATGGCGTCCCTGGCCGCCTTCTCGATCACCTGGGCGTCGCTGCCGGTGAAGCCGAGGCTGCGCAGCACGGCGACGTTGGGCCGCTCCTGCGGAGCCAGCACGCCCTGCTTGAAGCCCATCTCCATCAGTGCCTTCATCTTCGCCAGGCCCTGCTTGGCGGCCTGCTTCGGGCTGGACACCGCCTGGCTGTTGCTCTGCGAGGCGACGTTGCCGTAGGACAGGCCACCATAGTTATGGGTCGGCCCCACCAACCCGTCGAAATTCACTTCAAAGGCGTTGTTCACAGGCTTACTCCGGGAGTCAGGGTGGCGGGCAGGCTCAGGCTTTCAGCCTCCAGCGAGGCCACCGGATAGGCGCAATAATCCGCTGCGTAGTAGGCGCTGGCGCGGTGGTTGCCGGAGGCGCCGACCCCGCCGAAGGGCGCGCTGCTGGCCGCGCCGGTCAACTGCTTGTTCCAGTTGACGATGCCGGCGCGACTGTGCAGCCAGAAACGCTCGTAGCTGGCCTTGGCGTCCGACAACAGTCCGGCGGCCAGGCCGTACTGGGTATTGTTGGCCTCGGCGATGGCGGCATCGAAGTCGGCGTAGCGGATGACCTGCAGCAGCGGACCGAAGAGCTCCTCGTCGGCGCGTTCGGTGACCGCGCTCACGTCGACAATGCCCGGGCTCAGCAGCGCCGTGTCGGGCTCCAGGCGGGTCATCTGCAACAGCGCGCAGGCACCTTTGGCCAGCAGCTCATCCTGTGCCTTAAGCAGCTGTTCGGCGGCCGCCAGGGAAATCACCGAGCCCATGAAGGGGGCCGGCTGCTCGTCGAAGCGGCCCACCTTGAGCTGGCCGGCGACCTGCACCAGGCGCGCCAGCAGGGCGTCACCCCAGGCGCCTTGCGGCACCAGCAGGCGGCGGGCGCAGGTACAACGCTGACCGGCGGAAATGAAGGCCGACTGGATGATGGTGTAGACGGCGGCCTCGACATCGGCGACCTGGTCGACGATCAGCGGGTTGTTGCCGCCCATCTCCAGGGCCAGGATTTTCTCCGGGCGACCGGCGAACTGGCCGTGCAGCAGGTTGCCGGTGCGGCTCGAACCGGTGAAGAACAGGCCATCGATGCCCGGGTGGCCGGCCAGGGCCACGCCGGTTTCCCGCGCACCTTGTACCAGGTTGAGCACGCCGTCCGGCAGACCGGCCTCGATCCAGCACTTGACGGTCAGTTCGGCGACCTTGGGCGTCAACTCGCTGGGCTTGAACACCACCGCGTTGCCGGCCAGCAGCGCCGGCACTATGTGGCCGTTGGGCAGGTGGCCAGGGAAGTTGTAGGGGCCGAACACCGCCACCACGCCGTGGGGCTTGTGCCGCAGCACGGCGGTGGCGTCGCCCAGGGGGCCGCTCTTCTCGCCGGTGCGCTCACGGTAGCTCTGCACCGAGATGGCAACCTTGTTGACCATGCTGGTCACCTCGGTAGCCGCCTCCCACAACGGCTTGCCGGTCTCCTCGCCGATCGCCTGGGCCAGCTCGTCGGCGCGCGCCTTGAGGGCCACCGCGAAGCGCTCCAGCACCGCGATGCGGCCATCCAGCGAGTGCGCCGCCCAGCCCGGGAAGGCGGCACGGGCGGCCTGCACGGCGGCCTCGACCTGCTGCGCAGCGGCGCCACGGCCCTGCCACAGCACCTGCTGGCTGACCGGGTTCAGCGATTCCAGGGACTCGCCCTGACCTTCCTGCCAGCGACCGGCAATGTAATGGGTGCTCATCTTGTTCTATTACTCCCAGCAAATTCGCCACCCGGCTGCGCGCCGGATGCGCTTATTGGCGCGCCGCGCCAGGCGATGCCGGGCGGCGCACAATCCTCAACCGCGGGCCGACAGGGCCACCGCGCGCACCAGATCGCCGGCGGCCAGTTGCAGGCGCTTGGCGGTCAGCGGATCGACCACCAGGGTGCCCGCAGCCAGGCGGGCCGGCGCGGCGGTGATGCGGCAGTCGGCGCGCTTGCGGTTGTGAATCACGAAAGGCGTGGCGTCGTCCCCGGGTGTGCCGACGGCCAACACCAGGACCTGACTGTCGCGCACCGCGCGAATCTTCGCGGTCTCCGCCTCGATGGCCGGGCCGGCGTCGAAGATGTCGACGTAGCCCTGATAATGGAAACCCTCGCCCTTGAGCATGGCCAGCGCCGGCTCGGTATCCGGATGGACGCGGCCAATCACGGCCCGCGCCTCCTCCGAGAGGAAGCAGGTGTAGAGCGGGAACTTCGGCATCAGCTCGGCGATAAAGGCCTTGTTGCCCACGCCGGTCAGGTAATCCGCCTGGGAGAACTCCATCTTGAAGAAGTGCCGGCCCAGGCACTCCCAGAACGGCGAACGGCCATTGGCGTCGGACATGCCGCGCATCTCGGCGATCACCTTGTCGCCGAACAGCTCGCGGAACTCGGCGATGAACAGAAAGCGCGCCTTGGACAGCAGGCGGCCGTTCAGGCCGCTGCGGTGCTGGGCGTGGAGAAACAGCGAGCACAGCTCGGAGTTGCCGGTCAGGTCGTTGGCCAGGAACAGCGTGGGAATCTGCCGATGGATGTTCAGCTCCTGGGAGGCGCTGACCGTCAGGCCGACCCGGTAGTTGTACCAGGGCTCGCGCAGGCCGACCGCGCCGGCCACCGCGGAGATACCGACCACCTGGCCGGCGTCGTCTTCGAGCACGAACAGGTAGTCGGCATCGCCGCGCTCGGCATCGCCGCGGAAGGCTTTTTCCGCCCAGCCGACGCGGTGAGCCAGGCGCTCCTCGTTGGCCGGCAGCGTGGTCAGGCCGGCGCCGGTGCTGCGCGCCAGGTCGATCAATGCCGGAAGGTCGGCGCTGCGTACGGGACGAACGATCATGCTGACTCCTTTAAACCGCGACCAGGCGCACGCTGGCGCCATCGCCGACGCCCAGGGCTTCGGCGGCTTCAACACTGAGGGTGACCGGCTTGCCCGGAACCCAGTCGAGCTCCGCGACGACGGCGCGGAAATCCTGCAACTGGCCGTTGCTCACCAGGTAGGGACGACCGTCCTTGCCCGGCTCGCCGACCCTGACCGGCACCATGCGGCTCTGGGCGATGGAGCGAATGCCCGAGGTGCGTGCATGCAGGGTCGGACCGCCGTCGAAGATGTCGATGTAGTGGTCGGTCTCGAAGCCCTCGCGCATGAGGATGTCGAAGGTCACCTGGGCGCGCGGATGCACCTGGCCCATGGCCTCCTGCGCCGCATCGGGCAACAGCGGCACGTAGATCGGATAGCTCGGCATCAGCTCGGCGAGGAAGGTGCGACTCTTCAGGCCACAGAGGCGCTCGGCCTCGGTGTAGTTCATGTCGAAGAAGTTGCGCCCCACGGCATCCCAGAACGGCGAATCACCCGCCTCATCGCTGTAGCCGACGATCTCCACCACCATCGCGTCGGCGAACCGCTCCGGGTGGCTGGCGACGAACAGCAGGCGGCCGCGCGAATTGAGTTCCGACCAGATGCCGCCGACCAGCGGCCGTTCGACGTAGAAGCTGGTCAACAGGCTGTTGCCGGTGAGGTCATGGCACAGCGACAGCACGTGGATCTTGTTGTGGATCTTCAGCTCGCGGGAGTTGTGCACGAAGGTTTCGTTGCGAAAGCTGTAGAACGGCTCGGAATAGCCCGCCGAGGCGACTATCGCCGAACAGCCGACCAAGCGGCCGCTGTCGCTGTCCTCGAGCACGAAGAAGTAGCTCTCCTCGCCGTTGAAGCTCACCTCGGCGGCGAAGGACGCCTCCGAGGCGGCGATCTTGTCGCGCAGACGCGCAGCGTCGTCCGGCAGGGAAGTCACACCGACCGGGCTGTCCGCGGCGAGACGCTGCACTTCAGTGAGGTCGGCCATTTGCGCGGGTCGCATCACCAGCATGGTGTCACTCCTTCTAAGAAAAGCTCCAGATGGCTCGCGCCGAGCCACCCAGAGAAACCGCGGCAACCGCCGCGGCACACACAGGATCGTTCATCCCTGGTCTTGCCCCACCCCATCCATGAAGCGGGAAACGCGCCCCCGGCGCCGACCTCCTGGAGGCCCGCGCCGGGGCGCCGGCTCAGGCTTGCGCCAGCTTGGCCACCGCGCGCTCGAAGCGTGCCAGGCCTTCGTCGATATCGGCATCCTCGACCACCAGACTCGGGGCGAAGCGCACCACGTCGGGGCTGGCCTGCAGGACCATCACACCCTCCACCGCGGCGGCATCCAGGATCGCCTTGGCCTTGCCCTTCCAGGCATCGCTGAGCACGCAACCGATCAGCAGCCCGAGGCCGCGCACCTGGCTGAACACGCCATATTGCTCGCCGATCTGCTCCAGCTTGGCCTTGAAGCGCTCATGCTTGGCCTTGACGCCATCCAGCACCTGCGGGGTGTTGATCACATCGAGCACCGCCTCGGCCACCGCACAGGCCAACGGATTGCCGCCGTAGGTGGTGCCGTGGGTACCGACCGCCAGGTGCTTGGCCAGTGCCGTGGTGGTGAGCATGGCGCCGATCGGGAAGCCGCCGCCCAGGCTCTTGGCGCTGGAGAGGATGTCCGGGGTCACGCCGTAATGCTGGTAGGTGAACAGCGAGCCGCTGCGCCCCATGCCACTTTGCACCTCATCGAACACCAACAGCGCGTCGTGCTCGTCGCACAGCTGGCGCGCGCCTTCCAGGTAGGCCTGATCGGCCGGCATAACGCCACCCTCGCCCTGGATCGGCTCCAGCACCACGGCGCAGGTCTTGTCGGAGATCGCCGCCTTCAGCGCGGCCAGGTCGTTGTAGGGCACGTGCGTGATGCCCTGGATCTTCGGGCCGAAGCCATCGGAATACTTGGGCTGGCCGCCGACGCTGACGGTGAACAGGGTGCGGCCGTGAAAGCTGTTGGTGGCGGCGATGATCTCGTACTTGTCTTCGCCGAACTTGTCGAAGGCGACGCGACGGGCCAGCTTGAACGCGGCCTCGTTGGCCTCGGCGCCGGAGTTGCAGAAGAACACCCGCTCGGCGAAGGTGGCGTCGATCAGCTTCTTAGCCAGGCGCAGGGCCGGCTCGTTGGTGAACACATTGGAGATGTGCCACAGGGTGTTGGCCTGCTCGGTGAGCGCCTCCACCAGGGCCGGGTGGCAATGCCCCAGGGCATTGACGGCGATGCCGCCGGCGAAGTCGATCAGCTCACGACCGCTCTGGTCCCAGACTCGCGAGCCTTCGCCGCGCACCGGCACGAAGGCCGCGGGAGCATAGTTGGGCACCATTACCTGGTCGAAATCGGCGCGTTGCACCGGGTCGTGCTGAACAGACATTTGCATTCTCCTGACTAGGAACACCTGCATTGGGCGGCAGGCGATGGGGAGGATTGTAGGGATTGATCCGGGGCCGGCATTGCCGCCATGCGACAACTTCTTATAGCGCCACCCCGGGAAAAACCGACGCTTATGAAAATGCGACAGAAAGCGTCGGGAAGGCGCAGTTTAAACGCAGTTCGCCGCATTGGCGCACGGCCCGCGCATTTTCTCCACAAGCTGACCAGCAGGTCTTCACCAGCCCTTGGGGGCCGTCCCGCCAGCTAGGCGTGCGCCGGCAGCGCCTGCAGCACCGGCGGCCGACTGAGGTTGAGAAACTCACTGAGCTCGACCTTCTGCGCCATCGCGTCCTGATAGCCCAGCTCGATCAGCTCGCTACAGTAGCCGGACTCGAACAGCAGATAGCTGAGCACCCCGGCGCCGCTCGCCCGGGTCGCCCCTGGCCCGCGCAGGAACAGGCGCACCGCGGCGGGCAGCTCATGACGATGGCGGGCGGCGATCTCGTCCACCTGCTGGCTCGGCGAGATCACCAGCACCTCGACCGGCTTGAGACCGAGACCGGGCAGGCGATCCTCGGGCGGCACCAGCCGACTGAGCTGGTTGATCCGCTCGAGCAACTCGATGTCTCCCTCCAGGCTGTCGATGAAGGTGCTGTTGAGCAGGTGCCCGCTGATCTGCGCCAGGGTGGGCGGCTTGACGTCGTGGGGCCGGACCACATGGCTGTTGGCATCCTCGCCCTGGGGATTGCCACTGACCCCGATCACCAGCACCCGACTGGCGCCCAGGTGCAGCGCCGGGCTGATCGGCGCCGACTGACGCACGGCGCCATCACCGAAGTACTCGCGATTGATCCGCACGGGCGGAAACACCAGCGGAATCGAGGCGCTGGCCAGCAGATGCGGCAACGCCAGACGGGTCGGCACGCCGACCCGGCGATGACGAAACCAGGGATCGATGGTCGCGCGGCCCTGGTAGAAGGTCACCGCCTGCCCGGTCTCGTAACCGAACGCGGTCACCGCCACGGCGCGCAGGCGGCGCTGGCGCACCGCCGCGGCGATCCCGGAAAAATCCAGCTCGCGCTTGAGCAATTCGCCCAGCGGCGAACTGTCGAGCAGCGCCACCGGCACCTGAGTGCCCAGGCCGAGCAGGCTGTGGCCGACGAAACGAGAGGCCTGACGCAGCACCCCGGGCCAGTCGCTGCGGTACACCTGATGGGTGTGAAAACCCTGCCAGACCTCGGTCAGGCGGCGGATCGCTTCACCGAAATGCAGGGCGCCGCAGGCCAGGCTGACGGCATTGATCGCCCCGGCGGAGGTACCGACGATGACCGGAAAGGGATTGTGCTCGGCGTTGGGTAGCAGGTCGGCGATCGCCGAGAGCACCCCCACCTGGTAGGCCGCCCGCGCACCACCACCGGAGAGAATCAGCCCGGTCACGGGCTGGCTGGCTGGAGCGGACTGCGTCATGGAGATGATTTCCGGGGTTTTCAGCCAGTATAGAGCGGCCTCGGGGTGCGCCGAGGCCATTGCACCGCCAGCTGCCGCTAGCTACGGCGCTTCCTGTAGAGCTTCGGCTCACCGCTGGGTCGCGTCTTGAAGCGCCGGTGCGCCCACAGGTACTGCTCCGGGCAGGCAGCCACCGCCTGCTCTATCCACTGATTGATGCGCAGGCAGTCGGCCTCCTCGTCGTCGCCGGGGAAGTCCGTCAGCGGCGGATGCACCATCACCTTGTAGCCCGACCCGTCGGCCAGGCGCACCTGAGTGAAAGGAATCACCCGCGCCCGCCCCAGGCGGGCGAACTTGCTGGTGGCGGTGACCGTGGCGGCCGGCACGCCGAACAGCGGCACGAAGATGCTGCGTTGTGCGCCATAGTCCTGATCCGGCGCATACCAGACCACCCCGCCGGCACGCAGCAGCTTGAGCATGCCGCGCACGTCGTCGCGCTCGATCACCCCCAGCAGGCGCTGTTCGCGACCGCGACGCTGGATGTAGTCGAACAGCAGGTTCTTGTGCGGTCGATACATGCCGTACATGTCCTGCTGCATGCCCAGCAGGCCGCCGCCCATCTCCAGGGTGGTGAAATGCAGGGCCATGAGGATCACCCCCTGGCCATCCGCCCGGGCCTGCTCTAGATGCTCGAGCCCCTCGACGCTGCCCAGCTTGCGCAGGCGATCAGCTGGCCACCACCAGCTGATCGCCATCTCGAAGAAGGTCATGCCGGTGGAGGCGAAGTTCTCCCGCAGCAGGCGCTGGCGCTCGGCCGCCGACATTCGAGGAAAGCACAATTCCAGATTGCGCGCGGCGATCTGCCGCCGCGAGCGTGCCAGGTGGTACATCAGCCCCCCCAGCCAGCGCCCCAGGCGCATCAGCACCGGATACGGCAGCAGCGAGACCAGCCACAGCAGGCCAAGCCCCAGCCACAGCGGCCAGAAACGCGGATGGAGGAAATAACCCCGAAACACTGGACGATCCATGAACGATCCCGCACGACATCAAAAGCCGGGCATTCTATCAGCACTTGCCCGAGGACTCGCCGCGGCTTGCGACCCACGGTGCTTCTCGCTATAAGTCCCCGGCAACTTTCGTGACATGCTTCCTTCTTCTATATAGGCGCACCAGGCAGACCATGAGCCAAGCCGATCTACTCGACCAAGACCCCGTGTTCCAGCTCAAGGGCAGCATGCTGGCCATCACCGTGCTGGAGCTGGCGCACAATGATCTGGAGCGCCTCGATCAGCAGCTGACAGAGAAAGTCGCCCAGGCGCCGCAGTTCTTCAGCAACACACCGCTAGTGGTGGCCCTGGACAAACTGCCCGAAGGCGAAGGCGACCTCGATCTCGCCGCCCTGATGGCACTCTGTCGCAAGCACGGCCTACGCACCCTGGCCGTGCGCGCCAGCCGCGAAGACGATATCGCCGCCGCCAACAACCTGGACCTGCCGGTGCTGCCGCCCTCCGGCGCCCGCGAACGCCTGCTGGAACTGACCCCGAAGCAGCCGGAGAAGCCGACCGAACCGGAGTTCAAGCCGAGCAAGATCATTACCAGCCCGGTGCGCGGCGGCCAACAGGTCTACGCCCAGGGCGGCGACCTGATCGTCCTGGCCCCGGTCAGCGCTGGCGCCGAACTGCTGGCCGACGGCAATATCCATGTCTACGCCCCCATGCGCGGACGCGCCCTGGCGGGCATCAAGGGCAACACCCAGGCGCGGATTTTCTGTCAACAAATGGGCGCCGAAATGCTGTCGATCGCCGGCCACTACAAGGTCGCCGAAGACCTGCGCCGCGAGCCGCTTTGGGGCGATGCGGTACACGTCAGCCTGTCGGGTGACGTGTTGAACATCACCCGCCTTTAACGGATACTGCGGCCAATTTTCAGGGACACAAAAGGGCATCCGGACGCCTCGTGCGGCCGCCAGATTCCCGCATTTATCTTCACATTTTGGGGTGAATCACCTTGGCCAAGATCCTCGTAGTCACGTCCGGCAAGGGTGGCGTGGGTAAAACCACCACCAGCGCCGCCATCGGTACCGGCCTCGCCCTGCGCGGGCACAAGACTGTCATCGTCGACTTCGACGTCGGCCTGCGCAACCTCGACCTGATCATGGGCTGCGAGCGCCGCGTGGTGTACGACTTCGTCAACGTGGTCAACGGCGAAGCCACCCTGAGCCAGGCCCTGATCAAGGACAAGCGCCTGGAGAACCTCTACGTGCTGGCCGCCAGCCAGACCCGCGACAAGGACGCGCTGACCCTGGAAGGCGTGGAGAAGGTCATCAACGAGCTGTCGCAGAACTTCGAATACGTGGTCTGCGACTCGCCGGCCGGCATCGAGAAGGGCGCCCACCTGGCCATGTACTTCGCCGACGAGGCGATCGTGGTGACCAACCCGGAAGTCTCCTCGGTGCGTGACTCCGACCGCATGCTCGGCCTGCTGGCGAGCAAGTCGCGGCGCGCCGAGAAGGGCGAGGAGCCGATCAAGGAACACCTGCTGCTGACCCGCTACAACCCGGAGCGCGTGACCAAGGGCGAAATGCTCGGCGTGGAAGACGTCGAGGAAATCCTCGCCATTCGCCTGCTCGGCGTGATCCCCGAGTCGCAGGCGGTGCTCAAGGCCTCCAACCAGGGCATCCCGGTGATTCTCGACGACCAGAGCGACGCCGGCCAGGCGTACAGCGACGCCGTCGACCGCCTGCTCGGCAAGGAAGTGGCGCACCGCTTCCTCGACGTGCAGAAGAAAGGACTCATGCAACGCCTGTTCGGAGCCCGCTGATGAATATTTTCGACTTCTTCCGCGAACGCAAGAAGGAAACCCCCGCCTCCATCGCGAAAGAGCGTCTGCAGATCATCGTTGCCCACGAGCGCGGCCAGCGCAGCCAGCCGGACTACCTGCCGGCCCTGCAGCAGGAGCTGGTCGAGGTGATTCGCAAGTACGTCAACATCGACTCGGACCAGGTCCAGGTCGCCCTAGAGAACCAGGGCAGCTGCTCGATCCTGGAGCTCAACATCACCCTGCCCGATCGCTGATCCGGCGCCCAGGTTTCTTTCGCTTCCCCCATCGGCGACCTCGGTCGCCGATGGCGTTTTCGGACCGCCCAGATGCCCCTCAGCCAGATTGAAATCCTCCACCAGGACGCCGCCCTGCTGGTGATCAACAAGCCTACCCTGCTGCTCTCGGTGCCCGGCCGCGCCGAGGACAACCGCGACTGCCTGGTCACCCGCCTGCAGGAGAACGGCTACCCGGAAGCGCGCATCGTCCACCGCCTGGACTGGGAGACCTCGGGGATCATCGTCCTGGCCCGCGACGCCGACAGCCACCGCGAGCTGTCCCGGCAGTTCCACGACCGCGAGACCGAGAAGGCCTACACCGCGCTGTGCTGGGGCCAGCCGGAGCTGGACAGCGGCAGCATCGATTTGCCGCTGCGCTACGACCCGCCGACCAAGCCGCGCCACGTGGTCGATCATGAGCTGGGCAAGCATGCCCTGACCTTCTGGCGCGTGCTGGAACGCTGCGGCGACTACTGCCGGGTCGAGCTGACGCCGATCACCGGCCGCTCGCACCAGCTGCGGGTGCACATGCTGTCGATCGGCCACCCGCTGCTCGGCGACCGCCTGTACGCCCACGAACAGGCCCTGGCCGCCCATGAGCGCCTGTGCCTGCACGCCAGCATGCTCAGCCTGACCCACCCGCAGAGCGGCGAACGCCTGCGCTTCGAGTGCCCCGCACCATTCTGAGCAACGCGCTCCGGCGCGCCTTGCCCCTCCCCACACACCCCAGTCAGTTGCGCCCAGAGGCATAAATAGCCGGCCGGCATAACGCATTACCCAATGTTCTAAGGCCCGGCCTTGAAGGGCGCGGGGTGCGCCAACATATTGTCCTGCGACGGGGCTTGAGGCCTCGACCCCAAGCACCGCGAACGAATCTCTGGTCAATTCGCCAAGGAGGTTTGCGATGTACGAATCCCTTCTCAATTTCCCCGGCGGCCTGCTCGCCGAGTTCGAACGCCTGCAACGCGAGTTGCAGCAGGAGCATGCCGGCCTCGGTCGCCCCGGCAGCATTCGTGCAGTGGCCAGCGGCGCCTTCCCGGCACTCAACGTCGGCAGCACGACCTCGAGCATCGAGGTCTACGCCTTCGCCCCCGGCATCGATCCGGCCAAGCTCGACCTGCAGATCGACCGCGGCCTGCTGACGATCGTCGGCGAACGCACGAGCGCCCAGCCGGGCGACAACGGCAGCCTGTCGGTATACGCCAACGAGCGCTTCTCGGGCCGCTTCAAGCGGACAGTCAGCCTGTCCGAAGATGCCGACCCGGACAAGGTCGAGGCGACCTACCGCGACGGCGTGCTGCACATCAGCGTGGCGCGGCGCGAGTCGGCCCAGCCTAAGCGCATCAGCGTCCAATGACAACCCAGGCATAAAAGGAGGAAGCCACGATGAGCGAGAAGAAAACCGTGAGCCGTTCCGAACGTGCCGAAGAACCGCAAACCCTGCTGCCACGGGTCGACGTGTTCGAGGACAAGGACGGAATCCTGCTGCTCGCCGACATGCCCGGCGTGCCCAAGGACCGGCTCGACCTGAGGGTCGAAAACGACACCCTGACCCTCGAGGGCGAGATCGCCGCCAGCACCCCGGACGACATGGAGGCGATCTACGCCGAGGTCCGCCACGGCCGCTACCGGCGCGCCTTCGCCCTCAGCAGCGAGCTGGACAGCGGGCGCATCGACGCGCAGTTCCGCGACGGCGTGCTGAATCTGCGGATTCCCAAGCACGAGCATGCGCAACCGCGCAGGATCGAGGTCAAGACGGCCTGAACCACCCGGCGGTCGAGCCCCCCGGCCCGACCGCCAATAAGCTTGGAGGTCATCGATGGATAAGCTCAATGAACTGAAACACGGCCTGGAAGAGACCTGGCACTCGCTCGGCGAGGGCTGGCGCCAGGTGCTCGACCGTGCCAGCGGTGCCCTGACCCGCTTCACCCCCAACGGCCGCAACAAACACGGCGAACAGACCGCGCCGGCGAGCAGCAGCGTCACTGGCGAGTACCCCTCGAGCAACTGGGCACTGCTGGCCGGCGACCTCTACGAGGATGCCGACAAGTTCGTCGTGCGCCTGGAGCTGCCGGGACTGGACAAGCAGGACCTGGACATCGAGGTGCGCAGCGACGTGCTGGTGGTGCGCGGCGAAAAGCGCTACGAACAGGAATCCACCAGCGGCCGCTACCGCATCCGCCAGTGCGCCTTCGGCAGTTTTCACCGCAGCATCCCCCTGCCCCTGCCGGTGATCGCCGACAAGGCCGCGGCCCACTACCGCAACGGCGTGCTGCGCATCGAGCTGCCCAAGGCCGAGCACGCCCGCGGCCGGCGCATCGAGGTGCGCACCGGCTGAGCGCGCCTGTCACCGCCCTGGCCGCTACTCGGCGTCCTGCCGACGCGGCCAGATCAGGCTGAAGCGCGCCCCTCCGAGCTCGTCGCTGCGACCGATCTGCGCCCGCCCCTCGTGCCAGTAGATGATCCGCCGCACGATCGACAGCCCCAGGCCGTGGCCACCGGAGGCGCGGGTACGGCTGTCGTCCAGGCGCAGGAAGGGGGTGAACAGGCGCTCCCAGGCCTCCTCCGGGACCCCTGGCCCGTCGTCCTCGACATCCAGGCGACAGCGCCGGTGGCCGATCCGGTAGCTCAGGCGCACCCGCGACTCGGCATGGCGCATGGCGTTGCTCAACAGGTTCTGCAGGGCGCGGTGCAGGTAGCGCGGCTCGCCCTCGACCCACGCGCCGCTGCCATCGGGGGCGTCCACCACCACCCCGCGCTCGACCCGCACATTGGCGCGCAACGGCGCCAGTTCGTCGATCACCTGGTCGATCAGCGCACCGAGGTCGACCGCCTGGAAATTCAGCGCCGGGGCGCCCTGCTCCAGGCGCGCGTAGGTCAGCATCTCGTCCACCAGCCGGTCGAGGTCCTGGATGTCGCTGTCCATTCCGTCCATGTACTTGCGCCGCGCCGCCTCGCTCTCGGCATCGCCAACCATCTCCAGGCCGAAGCGCAGCCGCGCCACCGGCGTACGCAGCTCATGGGACACCGCGCGAACCATCTCCCGCTGGATGTTCAGCGAGCGCTGCAGATGCTCGGCCATGGCATTGAAGGCGGCGGCCAGGCGCCCCACCGCGTCGGTACCGCGCGACGGCACCCGCGCATCCAGACGGCCGCTGGCGATGTGCGTGGCGGCGCCCTCCAGCTCGCGCAGGCGCTGCTCCAGCGGACGCACCAACAGGTAAACCATCAGGCCGATCAGGCTCAGGCCGATGGCGCCGATCAACACCAGCAACTGCGGCGGATAGGGGTCCATCTGGTACAACGGGCCGATCTCCAGCACCCAGTCGGTGTCGACGATGCCGGAGTACACGTGAATGCTGTCGCCGCCCTTGCCCAGGGCCATCACCGTATCGCCCTCGTCGACCCGCCGGCGCTGGTCGGCATCCAGGTTGGCCTGCTCCAGCTGGACCAGGCGCAGGTCAAAACCGAACTGCTTGGCCGCCTTCAACTCGGCCAGGCGTTGCGGCTGTTCCTCTTCGGGGTAGCGCACCAGCTCGTCGATCAGCAGGAACACGGTGGCACGCGCCAGCTGCTCGCTGATCTGCTGCACCTCGCCGGTCAGCAGCAACTGCTCCGACTCGCTGACCAGGCTGTAGATCTGCGCCGCATGGGGGCCGGTCTGCAGCACCAGCACCTGGCCACGCAACAGCCGCTTGCGCGCGCCGCCGTCGAGACCGGCCTCATCCAGGGCCTGGACGTGCAGCGGAATACCCAGCAGCCGGGCCCACACCGCCGTGGCCCGACGGCGCTCGACCTCGACCATGGGCTGCAGGTTGTCGGCCATCAGGCGGAAGGTGCCGCTGGCCAGGCGCTCGCGGTACTGGTCGGCGCGCACCTGATTGAGCAGCTGCAGGGTGCCGACGCCGAGCAGCGCGACCAGCACCAGCACCGCCAGCATGCCGGCGTAGATGCGCAGGAAGATGGAGTTCATTGCAGCGCTTCGGCGGCTTCGGCGACGAACAGGTAGCCCTTGCTGCGCACGGTCTTGATCAGCCGTGGGTGCATCGGATCGTCGCCGATCTTCGGGCGGATGCGCGAGATGCGCACGTCGATCGAGCGATCCTGGCCATCGTATTCGATGCCGCGCAAGGCGGTGAAGATCTCCTCGCGCGAGAGAATCCGCCCGGCATTCGCGGTGAGCAGCCAGAGCAGGTCGAACTCGGCGCTGGTCAGCTCGATGCTCTGCTCGCCCAGCCAGGCCTCGCGCATCGCGCTGTCGATCACCAGGGTGCCGAACTCCAGGCGCCGCGGTTCCTGCGCCGCGCTCGGCGCACTGCCCTCGTGCCGCCGCAGCAGGGCACGCACGCGGGCCAGCAACACCCGCGGGCGCACCGGCTTGCACACGTAGTCGTCGGCACCCATTTCCAGGCCAAGCACCTGGTCCATGTCGTCGGTGCGCGCGGTGAGCATCAGGATCGGCCCCGGGTAACCGGCGCGCACCTTGCGGCAGATCGCCAGGCCGTCCTCGCCCGGCAGCATCAGGTCGAGGATCACCAGATCCGGCTGTTCCTTGAGGATGCGCGCCGCCGCCCGCGCGCCATCGGCCTCAATGGCCACCGACAGGCCATTGCTCTGCAGGTATTCACGGGTCAGTTCGGCCAGACGCTGATCGTCCTCGACGATCAGGATTTGCCACGACTCTTGCTCCACTGCTGCCTCCCAAGGACAGATCAACCGGGGTCAAACTGGCCGGCATTGTAGCAACGCCGCACCCGGCCGCGACTGTTCAATCCCACGCCAGGGCGCCACAAGAGCGCCGCGCGGCGACCTGCACAGAGCAGGCCAACAAGCAAGCAAAAAACCTACATCTTGTGTTTGTGTGACGGGGGCAAAATAGCGCCGCAGAAGAATGAAAAAATCCGCCGCCACCACGACGAACGGTCCGCCGGGGGCAACCCCAGCTAACACGCGGGCTGGCGAATGTTACCCAAAGATAACCCACAGATTTATCCACAGGGGAACATCAAGCCTTGGCTTGTCTTCACCCAAGCACCGCACTATCTTGTATCTCCATCGCGCCAAACACCTACATGTTGGGTTTTGACAGCACGAACGACACAAGCACATTTGCACCCGAAAGGTCCAGACCGAGAACAAGAACAGTGCAGGTGAATGCTTCTGCTGCTGCCACCGCAGCAACAAGGCCGACCGCCTTCCCGCACGGCGCCCATCGCCAGGCGGGTACGAAAAACAGTGCAGAGTTCTTGCACACGAACCACTAGATATAGTAGTGCCGACTCCGGTCGACACTAGACTTTTGAGCCAGGACGGCGCCTTAGTCGTGCCCTCCCTGCCCAGTTTTGCAAGTCCCGTGCGCCCGGCTCTGCGGCCGGCGCATGGCGTTGTTGAAATGGAATGAACGGCGGGTACGCCGCGGCATAGCGTCCAACTATCAGAATTTCAGAGCACGGAGACCTACATGCATACCGACACCACTCGCGAGAATCCGCAGGCCAAGGCGCCGCAGGCCGCCGATGCCAGCCAGGACCTGGCCGCCACCGCGCCGGGCCAGCTGCGTGTGATCAAGCGTAACGGCACCGTGGTGCCGTACACCGACGACAAGATCACCGTCGCCATCACCAAGGCCTTTCTCGCCGTGGAGGGCGGCACCGCCGCCGCCTCGTCGCGCATCCATGAGACCGTCGAACGCCTGACCGAGCAGGTCAGCGCCACCTTCAAGCGCCGCATGCCGTCGGGCGGCACCATCCACATCGAGGAGATCCAGGACCAGGTCGAACTGGCCCTGATGCGCGCCGGCGAGCAGAAGGTCGCCCGCGACTACGTGATCTACCGCGAATCGCGCGCCCAGGAGCGCAAGCGCGGCGCCGCCAGCGACATCGCCCAGCCGCACCCGAGCATCCGCGTCACCGCCGCCGACGGCAGCGTCGCGCCGCTGGACATGGGCCGCCTGCAGACCATCATCCGCGAGGCCTGCGAAGGCCTGGCCGAGGTCGACGGCGCGCTGATCGAGCGCGAGACCCTGAAGAACCTCTACGACGGCGTGGCCGAGAAGGACGTCAACACCGCCCTGGTGATGACCGCCCGCACCCTGGTCGAGCGTGAGCCGAACTACAGCTACGTCACCGCCCGCCTGCTGATGGACAACATCCGCGCCGAAGGCCTGGGCTTCCTCGGCGTCGCCACCAGCGCCACCCACCACGAGATGGCCGAGCTGTACGCCAAGGCGCTACCGGCCTACGTGGCCAAGGGCATCGAGTTCGAGCTGCTCGACCCCAAGCTGCAGAGCTATGACCTCGAGCGCCTGGGCCAGGCGATCAACCACGAGCGCGACCAGCAGTTCACCTACCTGGGCCTGCAGACCCTGTACGACCGCTACTTCATCCACAAGGATGGCGTGCGCTTCGAGCTGCCCCAGGTGTTCTTCATGCGCGTGGCCATGGGCCTGGCCATCGAGGAGCAGGACAAGGAAACGCGCGCCATCGAGTTCTACAACCTGCTGTCGTCGTTCGACTACATGTCGTCCACCCCGACCCTGTTCAACGCCGGCACCCTGCGTCCGCAGCTGTCCTCCTGCTACCTGACCACCGTGCCGGACGACCTCTCGGGCATCTACAGCGCCATCCACGACAACGCCATGCTGAGCAAGTTCGCCGGCGGCCTGGGCAACGACTGGACCCCGGTGCGCGCGCTGGGCTCCTACATCAAGGGCACCAACGGCAAGAGCCAGGGCGTCGTACCCTTCCTCAAGGTGGTCAACGACACCGCCGTGGCGGTCAACCAGGGCGGCAAGCGCAAGGGCGCCGTGTGCGCCTACCTGGAAACCTGGCACATGGACATCGAGGAGTTCATCGAGCTGCGCAAGAACACCGGTGACGACCGTCGCCGCACCCACGACATGAACACCGCGAACTGGATTCCGGACCTGTTCATGAAGCGCGTGTTCGACGACGGCAAGTGGACCCTGTTCAGCCCGAGCGAGGTCCCGGACCTGCACGACCTGACCGGCAAGGCCTTCGAGGAGCGCTACGAGTACTACGAAGCCCTCACCGAGTACGGCAAGATCAAGCTGTTCAAGACCATCCAGGCCAAGGACCTGTGGCGCAAGATGCTCTCGATGCTGTTCGAGACCGGCCACCCGTGGCTGACCTTCAAGGACCCGTGCAACCTGCGCAGCCCGCAGCAGCACGTGGGCGTGGTACACAGCTCCAACCTGTGCACCGAGATCACCCTGAACACCAACAAGGACGAGATCGCCGTGTGCAACCTGGGTTCGGTCAACCTGCCGAACCACATCGTCGACGGCAAGCTGGACACCGCCAAGCTGGCGCGCACGGTGAAGACCGCGGTGCGCATGCTCGATAACGTCATCGACATCAACTACTACTCGGTGCCGCAGGCGAAGAACTCCAACCTCAAGCACCGTCCGGTGGGCCTGGGCATCATGGGCTTCCAGGACGCCCTGTACCTGCAGCACATCCCCTACGGCTCCGACGCCGCAGTGGAGTTCGCCGACAAGTCGATGGAAGCGGTCAGCTACTACGCCATCCAGGCGTCCTGCGACCTGGCCGACGAGCGCGGCGCCTACGAGACCTTCCAGGGCTCGCTGTGGTCCAAGGGCATCCTGCCGCTGGACTCCCAGCAGATCCTCATCGAGGCTCGCGGGCAGAAGTACATCGACGTCGACCTGAGCGAGTCACTGGACTGGGAACCGCTGCGCCAGCGCGTGCAGAAGGGCATCCGCAACTCCAACATCATGGCCATCGCGCCGACCGCGACCATCGCCAACATCACCGGCGTGTCGCAGTCGATCGAGCCGACGTACCAGAACCTCTACGTGAAGTCGAACCTCTCCGGCGAGTTCACCGTGATCAACCCCTACCTGGTGCGCGACCTCAAGGCCCGCGGCCTGTGGGACTCGGTGATGATCAACGACCTGAAGTACTACGACGGTTCGGTGCAGCAGATCGAGCGCATCCCCCAGGAACTCAAGGACCTGTACGCCACCGCCTTCGAGGTGGAGACCAAGTGGATCGTCGACGCCGCCAGCCGCCGCCAGAAGTGGATCGACCAGGCCCAGTCGCTGAACCTGTATATCGCCGGCGCATCCGGTAAAAAACTCGACGTGACCTACCGCATGGCCTGGTACCGCGGCCTGAAGACCACCTACTACCTCCGTGCCCTGGCTGCCACCAGCACCGAGAAGTCGACCATCAACACCGGCAAGCTCAACGCCGTATCCAGCGGCGGTGGCGACGGCCTCAGCGCGGCACCGGCCAAGGCCCCGGAGCAGGCCGCACCGGCGCCGGCACCCGTGCCGAAGGCGTGCGCCATCGACGAGCCGGACTGCGAAGCGTGCCAATAAACGCGCGAATCTGAGCGGCATTCGCGTCGTTGCCGCGTGAACCGACCCCGGTCATGGACACGGGGCCGGCCCACACGGCGCCTAGCGACTGCTCGCTCAGCTTCACGCTGGAATCGTTGAGGACTCGCCGCTTAGGCGAGCTCCGGAGAAAGGCGCCTGGCCCCTCCCCCGCGACCGACGGTCGCCACTGCGCCACGCCACAGACTAGTATTTAACTGTATATCCATACAGGCCGGTCATTCACCGGCCCTCAAGCAGGAGCCAAGCCATGCTGAGCTGGGATGAATTCGACAAGGAAGACGGCAGCGAAGCCGCCGTCGCCAGCAACACCAACGCCCAAACCACCGACCTGGGTCTGGACAAGCTCGACCAGGCCGGCGACGCCGCCGCCCACGAAGCCCGTGCCGTGGCCGCCGACGACAGCGCCGCGGTAGCCCGCGCCAAGGCTGCCCTCGACCAGCTGGACATCCAGGAAGGCCTGGACGAGCTGGAAGGCTCTGCCGCCCGCGTCGCGGTCGACGAGAAGCGCATGATCAACTGCCGCGCCGACCTCAACCAGCTCGTCCCCTTCAAGTACGACTGGGCCTGGCAGAAGTACCTGGATGGCTGCGCCAACCACTGGATGCCCCAGGAAGTGAACATGAACGCGGACATCGCGTTGTGGAAGAGCACCGACGGCCTGACCGACGACGAGCGCCGCATCGTCATGCGCAACCTCGGCTTCTTCTCCACCGCCGATTCGCTGGTGGCCAACAACCTGGCCCTGGCCGTGTACCGCCTGATCACCAACCCCGAGTGCCGCCAGTACATCCTGCGCCAGGCCTTCGAGGAAGCGATCCACACCCACGCCTACCAGTACTGCATCGAGTCCCTGGGCATGGATGAAGGCGAGATCTTCAACATGTACCACGAGATCCCGAGCGTGGCGAAGAAGGCCAGCTGGGGCCTGAAGTACACCCGCTCGATCTCCGACCCGACCTTCAACACCGGCACCGTGGAGACCGACAAGGAACTGCTGCGCAACCTGATCGCCTACTACTGCGTGCTAGAAGGCATCTTCTTCTACTGCGGCTTCACCCAGATCCTCTCCATGGGCCGCCGCAACAAGATGACCGGCGTCGCCGAGCAGTTCCAGTACATCCTGCGCGACGAGTCCATGCACCTGAACTTCGGCATCGACGTGATCAACCAGATCAAGATCGAGAACCCGCACCTGTGGGATGCGGCGATGAAGGACGAGGCCACCCAGATGATCCTTCAGGGCACCCAGCTGGAGATCGAATACGCCCGCGACACCATGCCCCGCGGCGTGCTGGGCATGAACGCGGCGATGATGGAGGACTACCTCAAGTTCATCGCCAACCGCCGCCTGACCCAGATCGGCCTGAAGGAAGAGTACCCGGGTACCTCCAACCCCTTCCCGTGGATGAGCGAGATCATGGACCTGAAGAAGGAGAAGAACTTCTTCGAGACGCGGGTTATTGAATATCAGACGGGTGGGGCGTTGAGCTGGGATTGATTCTGGCTTACTCACTGAAGAGTTAAGAGCGCTTTGCCTGAAATGGATGTTTGGGGTAGCGAGAGAAACTCAAAGCCCCGCCTAGTGCGGGGCTTTTTACTTGAACTACCGAATGAACATGACCGATAGAACCCCTCAAAAATAATTCTAAGCAGAGTGTGACATATGGTTCCTCTAGAGCAGCCAGACGAGGTAAATACTCCTGAAGAAACGGAAGAAATACCGTGCAGAGAGGCTCGAAGAACCATGCGCAAGCTCTATGAATCAGCACACACGCTATTTATGGAAAAGCTTGAGACCTTCATAGATAAAGCTGAATACCCTTTATCTTATGATCTCTCGGACGAAATTCGGAAAGTCTATTGGGGACCAGCCATAATGGAGCTCTCCATAGCCAACGACCTGAAAGAAACTATCAACCAGCTTCACTGCTGGTATGGACACTTAGTAGATTGGTCTCTCTGGATTGATGTACTCAAGCAGTTCGAAGGTGAACAGGAATGGTACATACGCCGGCAGTATGTTGAGCACCATGCGTTCTACTGCATGTTACAACCAAGCTCTACCCGCGAACGCTTCGGGTCTATAGCAACAAATGCCCTACATCAAGCCAGTCTGTTATTACAGGAAGGTTACAAGGATCAATTGGATCAAGACGAACATGGTTACTTGAGTCGCCGAAAACGTGAAGCACAGGTAAAACGGCTAGGAACAAATTACACTTGCTTTGCTCCTTTTCTGCAGGCACTGACTCACTTAGACAACAAGAGCTTCAGTACAGCAAGCTGCAACTTTCGCGACCTTGCCAGCCACGGAATTGCGCCACGTTTCGAGCAAGGCGAGACTAGTTTCGTGAGGCGCTATATAAAGCCTTGGAGCGAGTTAACAAAGAACCCTGACGGCACCGCGCAGTTTGTCGAGCATCCGACCAAGAAGGCGGTATGTTATGACTTCGGCGGTACCCAGCCATTGAGTCTCCAAAAGGCTTATGACGCCTGTTGGCAGGAATACCTTAAAGCAGTTCAATTGTTTCATGCCTACCAAACGCTGCTTAGAGAGCTTTTGTCCGCTCTCGCGTCACGTTCCCCGAGATAAAAGGGCAAGATAAAAGGTTCTTCGCGGACTCTGGGGAAAGAGCGAGTTGACAGTCAGGGAAATGGGTAGATTGGCAGTCGCCAAACACACCAACTCCCAGTCCCTGCTGTCGCCGTGCATCCTATTGATCTTGCCGCTTTCTGGCCAGGCTACGAGGTCGTCGCCTGCCGCCCCGCCGCTGAAAACACCCTGCTGATTGAGCTGGAGCCCCAGGCCAACCGGCTACCCCAGTGTGGGCGCTGTGGCCAGCCCTGTCCGTTGATCCACGAACGGCGCATGCGCCAGGTGCGTGACCGTGACCTGCTGGATCGGCGTGTTGTTCTGCAGTTACCCGTGCGCCGCATCGACTGCCTGACCTGTGGACGCGTGACCGAGCGTATCGACTGGTTGGGACCGGCCGCACGCCTGACTCGGCGCTTGCAGATCTGGCTCGAAGGCCTGTTGCAGCTCTTGCCGATAAGCCATGTCAGTCGCCTGACCGGCTTGCACTGGCACACCCTCAAGGCCATCGACAAGCGTCGATTGGAAGCCGCAGTGGGCGCCTTCGAGCCCGCTGACGTGCGGCGCTTGGTGATGGACGAGTTCGCCCTGCACAAGGGCCATCGCTACGCCACGGTGATCATGGATGCCGAGCGAACCCGCGTGCTGTGGGTCGGGCACGGCAACAGCCGCGAGGCTGTTCGGCCGTTCTTCGAGCTGCTTGGCGAGCGCTGCCAGCAGATCGAGGCGGTGGCGATGGACATGAACACGGCCTTCGACCTGGAGGTGAAGCGCCATTGCCCGCGGGCCGAGGTGGTGTACGACCTGTTCCATGTGGTGGCGCGCTACGGCCGCGAGGTGATCGACCGTATCCGCGTCGACCAGGCCAACCTGCTACGGCATGACAAACCGGCGCGCCAAGTGGTCAAGAGCAGTCGCTGGTTGCTGCTGCGCAACCGGGCCAACCTCAAGAGCGAGCAGGCGGTGCAGTTGCAGGAGCTGCTGCAAGCCAATCAATCACTGGCCACCGTCTACCTGCTCAAGGATGCGCTCAAGGACATCTGGTACGCGCCCGGCGTCTGGGAGGGCTGGCGGCGCTGGCGGGACTGGCAACGGCACGTCCGGGACAGTAGCCTGGCGCCGCTGCAGCGCTTCGCCAAGAACCTCAGGCGTTACCTCCGCGGCATCCTCGCCAGTGCCCGCTTCCCGATGCACACCAGCGTGCTGGAGGGGGTGAACAACCGCATCAAGGTCATCAAGCGCATGGCCTATGGCTTCCGCGACTCGGACTACTTCTTCCTGAAAATCAAGGCCGCCTTCCCCGGGAAAGTGCGATGAACCAGATAAAAGGGGGCAGATTTATTTTCTTCGTCGCCGGCCACTACCGGTTTCGCCCTTACGGCGAGTTACTTTCTCTTTGCACGCGCAAAGAGAAAGTAACCAAAGAGAAAGCGCGCCCGGCATCCGGGTTTCGCTACGCTCAACTCCCCTCGCTCCGGCGCTGTTCCGAGGGTCGGCAAGACGGGCCATCCATGGCCCGACATGCCTCGTTTGGCATCCATGCCAAACGTCCCTCTCCACAGCACCTCCACTCGGCCTCCTGACGGGATTCGGAAACCGCGTCGCCTGGTCTGATGGTGCAGGTAAATCAAATGAAAAAGCAGAGCGAGCGCATCACGGCTTTGCCGCAATACTCTCGCTCCTTATCGGTTCTAGAACACCAATCTTGCAGACGACGCCAAACGCCCCTTCAGGAGGCCGAGTGGAATCATTGCGTAAGGGTTGAGCGGCATGGATGCCGCGAGAGCCGCGATGGGCCAGGGATGGCCCTTCGCGGCGGGCCCTCGGAGCAATGATGGAGTGAGGGAACCCGCCGCAGGCGGGCCGGATGGCGGGGCTAGACCTTTTGGTTACTTTTGGGGCAATGCCAAAAGTAACCCGCCGTAAAGGCGGAACCATTGCCACGAACAAAGCTGCACCCGCACGGGTTACCCATCAGGAAAGAGGGAGAATGAGGATTGATCGTTCCCACGCTCCGCGTGGGAACGCCGCCCGGGACGCTCCGCGTCCCTTACGCAGAGTTCAAGGAGGAACTTCAATGGGGCGTAGCCGCTACGTCATCACCGAACCGGATCAGCCGCACTTCCTGACCTGCACGGTGATGGAATGGCTGCCGCTGTTCACCCGCCCTGCCCTGGTGGGCATCCTGCTCGATTGCTGGCGCTACCAGCGGGCTAATCAGGGCCTGCGCCTGTATGGCTATGTGGTGCTGGAGAACCACCTGCACTTCGTGGCCCAGGCGCCGGAGCTGGATAAGCGGCTCAGTGCCTTCAAGTCGTATACGGCGCGAAGGCTCATTGACCATCTGGAGCGCAACGGTGCCGAGCGTGTCTTGCAGCGGCTGCGCTTCGCCAAGCGCGCCCACAAGGTCGACCGGGTCTATCAGCTCTGGCAGGAGGGCTCGCATGCGGAGCTGGTGTACAGCGAGGCGGTGATGCGGGAGAAGCTGGACTACATCCATCTCAACCCGGTGAAGCGCGGGTACGTGGACCGGGCGGAGCACTGGCGTTATTCGAGTGCCCGGAATTATGCCGGGGTGGAGGGATTGATCGAGGTGGACCGCTGGGATACGTGACGCCGAGCGTCACCGGCTGCGTTCCCACGCGGAGCGTGGGAACGATCAAAACGCTCAACCCCCACGGGCGTTACAATGCCGCCACCACCGATTCCCCGAGCGGGCACGCCCCGGAGCCAGACTGCCGATGTTCACCCTTGTACACCTGGACACCCCACCACCCGAATCGCTGAAAAGCCAGGTCCTGCAGATGGTGGTGGACTACCTCGGCGACATCAGCCCGGTGTCGCTGACGCCCAGCAATCCCCTCTACCAGCTGTACCAATACGTGGTCGGCTACGAGGTGCACCTGTACCTGCAGGCCATGGACAGCGCCGTGGACAGCAGCGCGCAGCTGGTCCTGGCCCTGGACGATCTGGACCCGGCCCAGGTGCTGGGCTTTGCCCTGTACCTGCCAGCCCAGGACGACCCCGAGGCCTGCACCCTGGCCTATACGGCGGTACAGGCCAGCCACCGCCGGCACGGCGTTGCCCGGGCCATGCTGCGGCACATGGTCGCCCGTCGCCCCCATGCAGATCTGGCCTGTGTGGCGGGCAAGGTGCCGACCTTCGAGGCCATGGGTTTTCAGGTGCTAGCCGCGCACGGGCCGCAGGTGCTGATGAGTACACGGGAGCAGCGCGCGGACGGCCTGGTGGCCGTGCAGGACCTGGAGGCGATCTTCCAGTCCAAGGAAGTCCGGCAGATCCACGCCTACCTGGTGAAGCAGCACGGCCAGCAGGCCATGCGCGAAGCGGAGCAACAGCGCGATCACCAGCTCGACCAGCTGGCCCGGCAAGCCCAGGCGCTGGTACGCGAACGCCTCGCGTAGGGCGTCATCACGGACAGGCCACGCTTTAGCCCAATCCGCAGGCCTGGCGACAGCTGGCCACTAATCAAGGTCAAAACCCTATGAACCCGCGGCGCCGAGTATTTCGTTCGCTTTCCCTCCTGCTCGCGAGCCTCGCCTTACTCACCGGCTGCACGTTCTTCGTCGCCACGGCGAGGATCGACAGCCTCACGCTGGAGGTCGCGCCCCAGGCCAACAACGGCGTGCCGTTGGCCGTCGACTTCGTTGCAGTGCGCGATCCCGCGCTTCTCCAACGGCTTTCGCAGATCAGTGCCAGGCAATGGTTCGCCGAGCGCGAGCACTATCGCCGCGAGGCAGGCCAGTTGCTCGAGGTATGGAGCTTGGAGCTGGTGCCTGGACAGTTCATGGAATCGTCGGCCCCTCCACTGGCAGGCAGCAAGGCGGCGGAGCTGCTGGTCTTCGCCAGCTACGACAGTCCCGGTGCGCATCGCCTGCGGCTGGCGATGCACAGCCGCGTGTGGCTCAGGTTCGAGAGCAGGGAAATGCGTCTCCTCGACGAGTAGCCTGGATGGCCACCCTGCGCGCTAGATCTTCACGCAGGCGAAGATGGCGTTGCCGGAGTTCTGGTCCCAGGGGACGATCCTGTCGTAGTCGTGCTCGAACACATGGACGTCGAAATAGGGCCGCAGGATGGCCTGCAGCTCCTCGAATCCCACGGCGACCATGGGGTGTTCGTCGTGCCATACCTGGGTTTGCCCGGCGGTGGTTTTCTCGATACTGAGCCTGAGCGACTGCCGCTCGCCCTCACCGCGGTAGTTCCAGCCTGAGCTGAACCTGAACAGGCTGTCGTCCTGCCTGGCCGCATGGGTAACGAACAGGTCGCTGTCGATCCTGTTCTTGTCGACCCCGTTGAAGCAGAAGATGCCACCGGCCTTCAGGGCACGATGGACGCTGCCGACGCAGGCCTTGAGCTTCTCGATTCCAGCGCTGTAGTGGATGGAGTAGAGGAAACAGGTGATCAGGTCCAGCGGCTCGCTCACGCTGAAGTCGCACATGTCCTGCAAGGAAAACTGCGCCTGCGGACAACGCAGCGCGGCGCGCTCCAGCATCGGCAGATTGATGTCGAGCCCGCCGCTCCGGTAGCCGAAGTCGAGGAAATGGCGAACGTGCGGCCCGGTGCCGCAGGCCAGGTCCAGGTGCGTCCTGCCGCCGCCACCGAATATCTGGTGCAGCCGGTGAATACAGTGGCTTTGTGCCTGATAGTCGATGTCGGCACACATCAGGTCGTAATAGCCGGATAGGTCGGTATACAGGGCGTTGGCGGACATGGTGACCTGATGCTTTGGCGGGGGAAATTTTCGGTGGCGCATCCTACACCAGCCGCCGGCACGGCCGCCTGAATACCGGATTGGCGGACAAGGCCTGGCGCTGTTCCGCCCTGCGCCTGCGCGCATATGGGACTGGTGGACGATCCACGCCATGGACGGCACGACTCGCGGTGATCGCGCTCAGGTTGCTCGCGTGATGCCCCGGCGCGGACTTTCCATGGGGGGGCAGGCGCAGCAACGCCGTCGCCCGGATATCCCCGGCGGAACCGGTTTCGCCGTTCTCCACCCGGCGCGGCGGAGGTCCGATCTTGCGTGCCCGCCTCCCCCCGCGAGCTACATTTGCTGTACGTCCTTGCCGCCGAGGCAGCGGATGCCCGAGCAAACAGCCATTTAGACGGGGGTGAGCATGCCAGTTGAGAGTGCGTTTTACCGATGGCTGCGCCGTCACCTGCTGATGAGTTTCCTGCTGATGACGGCGAGCTTCCTGGCGTTTGGCTACTTCACCATCGACCTGGTGAGCCTTATCGGCAGCAATGCCGCCTTTATCGTCCGCCATGGCTGGCTGGCGCTGATGAGCGGCGGCCTGCTCCAGCTGGGCGAACTGACGCTGATCGCGCTGCTGGCCATGGCCTGCTACCTGCTCTTTCGGTTGTGTGAACAAGCCGTGCTGCAACGGCTGTCTGGCCGCGCTCGCACGATGGAGCGCGAGTAGCCACAGGCCGTCGGTGGAAAAGGCTGTGCCGCGTTCCACCCTGGAAATGACCGCTCAGCGCGTGCCGAACAGTGCCGTCCAGTAGATGCCCGCGTCGCTCTGGGGATCGACCGCGTAGGCCGCACCCAGGTCGCGGAACTGCGGGTTCATCAGCGTGGCACAGTGGCCGGGGCTGGCCAGCCAGCCGTCGACCACCTTGCGCGGGCTGTCCAACCCGGCGGCTATGTTCTCGCCGACCAGCCGGGCGTTGTAGCCGGCCAGTTCCGCCCGGTCTCCCGGGGTGCGGCCGTCGCGGCCGCGGTGGGCGAAGAAGTTGCCGTTGGCCATGGCCCGGCTGTGGACCTCGGCCGCCGCGCCCAGTTCGGCGTTCCAGCTCAGCGGCGGCGCGGCGGCGAAGGCCTGGCCGCCGCACTGGCGCGCCTGCCCGCGGGCGGCGTTTAGCTGCTCGAGCAACTGCTGCCCCTCCGCCTGCCAGTCAGCCAGCTGCGCCGACAGCAAAGGCCGCGCCAGCACGATGCGCCAGTCGCGCCCCGCCTGGCTCACGCCGATATCGACGAACTGCGGGTCCAGCAGCACCTGGCAGTAGTGGCTCTGCAACGCCGCCATGGCCGCCGCCGCATCGCGCGGGCCGGACAGGCTGATCGCCTGTGCGCTGACCATGGGATAGCCGGTGCGCCCCAGCGCCTGCTGCAGCTCCGCGCCGCCGGCGGCGGGCAGGACCAGGCGCGAATCGTCCGCCAGCGGCGGCAATACCTCGAATGCCTGGCCGGCACAACGCTGCACCTGAGCGCGATAGGCATTGATCGACTCGACCAGCCGCGCCTCCTCGGCCGCAAGGGCGGCGACGGCGCTGAGCAGCCCCAGCGACAACGCGGCGAAACGCACAATGGACGACGTGACACGCATGAGCAGCTCCCTTGACCTGACTGCGATCATCATGCGCGATTTCGCGCATTTGCGCTCCAGGTTGCCCCTCGATGATGGGCGCCCGGCAGCAGACGGCGGCCACTCGGAGTCCAGCGCCTGCATCAACGTGCAGGCGGCCTTTACGCGCACACGTCGACGATACGCCGCCGCTCTCCACCCTGGAGGCTGATGCACGGCATCGATCCACCGGCGGACCAGGGAACCTTCGCGCCATTGCCGGTACTAACCCCCACCATTCCTCCACTGTCGGGATTCCCTGCCATGCGCCCCCTCGTCCGCCTGTTTCTGCTGAGCACCGCCGCCCTGTCGTTGTCCGCCTGTTTCAGCGACGTCACGCCCATCGATCAGGCCGGCCTATGCACCTACAACACCGACCCGCAGGCGCAACGCTGCACGCCTGGGCAGATGGCCTGGTTCCGCCCGGAACAGGGCCAGCCGATCAGCGAGCAGATGGCCCTGAGCGTGGCGGCGGCCTACTGCGACTTCAACCACCAGGTGATGCACAACAAGGCCGGCGTGCTCTGCGTGTTCACCGACCAGCGCCTGGATACGGTCAAATAGCGGCTCGTCTCGCCCGCTCCACCGTCCTGCCGCCCGGGCGCGTCGTGCGGCTGGCGCGGGCGACAGCTGACGCGAGACGGCCCGCTCATCCCTGAGCTGAGCCAGGCGCCGTCGATTCAGTTTCGCGCCGAAAGCCGTTAGGCTGCAGGGCTACACGGCAGAACCAGGTTCCCCCCATGCACGACACACCCCTGCAAGATTTGGCCGCACCGGAAGGTGTCTGTTACGGCTGCGGCAGCCGTAATCCCCATGGCCTGCACGTCAAGAGCCACTGGCATGCAGATGGCGTGCATGTAGTGGCCGAGTACCGCCCGGACGACAAGTACTGCGGCTGGCCGGGCCTGGTCTACGGCGGGCTGATCGCCATGCTGGTGGACTGCCATTCGAACTGGGCGGCCATGGCCTACCACTACCGCGCGGAACAACGCGAAGCCGGCAGCCTGCCGCGGATCGACTGCGTCACCGGCAACCTCGGCATCAAGTACATCAAGCCGACCCCGATGGGCGTGCCCCTGACCCTGCGCGCCCGGGTCGACGGCGAGGTCGGGCGCAAGACGCGGGTGATCTGCGAGGTGTATGCCGAGGACGTGCTCACCGCCATCGGCGATTCGACCTTCGTACGCGTCGACACCGAGCAGCTGCGCGCCGCGGCCCACGCTCGCGAAGCCTAGTTCTCGGCCGCTGGGCTCGACGGCACGGGGCGCTAGATGGCTGGCTTGGGCCGGGAAGAGCCGCGCGCGGCGCCCGAGCGCCGCTGCTTTGGCCGTTACCCTTCTGCCACAGGTGGCGTATCGTGGCAGCTACAGCCCACTGTGCAGAGGTGGTTATGTTCAAGGTGAGCCGCAACGGCGAGAACCGCATCGATGTCGACTTTGCCGGCAAGCTCGACAGCGCCGACATGCAGATGGCACTCAACCAGCTGATCGAGCATTCCGAGGGTATCCGTCACGGCCGGATACTCTATCGCGTCAGCGAGTTCGAGTTCCCCACCCTCGGCGCCATCGCCATCGAGCTGTCACGCTTGCCCGAGCTGTTCCGCTTCGTTCGCCAGTTCGACCGCATCGCCGTGGTCGCCGACAAGGAATGGCTGAGAAAGGCCAGCGAGATCGAAGGCGCGCTGATTCCCGGCCTGACGATCAAGGCGTTCGACCCAACCGAGAAGGCCGCAGCCGAGACCTGGCTTCTGGAATAGCTGCGGTTGCACGGGCCGGCCGCCCTTCGCGACTAACCCAGCTGATCGACCATCACCGCATTGGTGTACACCAGGGTGCCGTCGCTCTGGCGGTGCCCTACCAGATGGAACTGGCCGCGCTGGCCGGCACTCAGGTAGACACGCAGCTGGCAGTCGGCCAGCGGGCCGCACTCCTCCGGGGTGACCAGCTCCATGGTGCTCATGTCGACGTCGATGAACACCTCCTTCTCGTCGGTCTGCTGCAGCCGTTCCTCGGCCTGCTCCAGACGCAAGTGGTCCGACTCGTTGACGCGGAAATGGAACTGCCCCATTGGGGTGGACTTCTTGTCGCTGGCCGGTTTGTGCCAGCCGTCGATGGTCAGGGTATTCATGCGGTCACCTCCTGATGTGGGCGCCTGGGCACCTCGCGCCTTCCTGAGCAATTCTAGCCAACAAGTCTGCAGGTGCCGCTTCCTCATGCGGCTGCGGGCCGGGCGCCGGCATTTGATTGAGCGGACTATTGCGGTAGGCTTTGCAGCTTCATTGAAAGGAGTATCCCCCATGGCCCGCGCCACTGCCCGTCACATCCTGGTTGCCACCGAAGACAAGTGCAATGAACTGAAAGCCGCCATCGAAGGCGGTGCCGACTTCGCCCAGATCGCCAAAGACAACTCCACCTGCCCGTCCGGCCGCAATGGCGGCGACCTCGGCTCGTTCGGCCCGGGCCAGATGGTCAAGGAATTCGACACCGTGGTATTCAGCGCCCCGCTGAATGTCGTGCAAGGCCCGGTAAAGACCCAGTTCGGTTACCACCTGCTGGAAGTCACCAGCCGCCAGGACTGATCCTGATCGCCCCCGCTCCGCACAGGGCTGCGGGGGCGCTTGTCATCCCCTTCCCCCTCGGTCCCACGCGGAGCAGCCGCGCAAGGCCGGCGACTCTCCAGCAGCCCCCTCAGGCCAGGCGCAAGCGCCCATACAGCCAGCCGCCCCAGACGTTGATCAGCAGCCCAAGCATCACCAGCAGCGCCCCGAGCAGCTGCAGCGCGCCGAAGCGCTCGCCCAGCAGCAGTGCCGAAGAACTCAGCCCGATCACCGGCACCAGTAGCGAGAACGGCGCCACCTGGCTGGCCAGGTAGCGCGACAGCAGCCGGCTCCACAGGCCGTAGCCGAGAATGGTCGCGCCGAAGGCCAGGTAGATCAGCACCAGGATCGAATCCAGGCTGATATCGCGCAGTGCGGCCGCCATCGCCTCTGGCCCCTCCAGCATCCAGGACAGCGCCAGGAACGGCAGCGGCGGCACCAGGCTGCCCCAGACCACCAGCCCCACCAGGTTCACCTTGCCGACCTTGCGCGTGACGATATTGCCCAGCGCCCACATCGAGGCGGCGCCTATGGTCAGCACGAAACCGGCGAGGGTCATGCTGAAATCGTTCTGCAAGGCGATCAGCAACAGGCCGCCGGCCGCCACCAGCAGGCCGACCACGTTGCTCGCGCGCAGGCGCTCGCCGAGCAGCAGCACGGCGAAGAACAGGGTAAAGAACGCCTGGGACTGCAACACCACCGAGGCCAGGCCGGCCGGCATGCCCACCGACATGGCCGAGAACAGGAAGGCGAACTGGCCGAGGGAGATGGTCAGGCCATAGGCCAGCAGCCAGCGCAGCGGCAGCTGCGGCCGCTTGACCAGGAGAATCGCCGGAAAGGCCGCCAGCATGAAGCGCAGCGCCCCCAACAGCATGGGCGGCATGTCGTGCAGGCCGACCTTGATCACCACGAAATTCAGGCCCCAGACGATGATCACGACCAGCGCCAACAACAGATCCTTGGGTGACATAGCGCTTTCTCATGACGGGCAAGGCGTCATTAGACCAGCCACGCTGGCGCCTGCCTATTTACAGTGACGGGGCAATCGAGGCGCACAGTGGCGGCATCCGAGCTACGCAGCGCTCGCGCGAGCCGCATGGCTTGCCGGCGCTACTTCACCAGCAGCACCGGCACCTGCACCTCATGGATCACCCGCGTGGCCACCGAGCCCAGCAGCAGGCCGGTGAAGGTGCCCAGGCCGCGTGTACCCATCACCACCGTGTCGCACTCCAGGCGCTTGACCGCGAGATTGACCTGCTCGGCCACGTTGCCGAGCGCCACATGCCGCTCACATTGGATGCCCGCGGCCTTGAGCTGGGCCGCCGGCCATTCGAGCTTCCCGCCAGCCTCGGCCAGCTGCGTTTCGCGCATGTTGGCGATCATCTCGTCGTTGACATATTCACCGTACAGCATCACTTCATGCTGGACGTTGAGCAGGTGCACCTCCAGGGTGGCGTCATGAATGCGCGCGAAGTCGATCACGTACTGCAGGGCACGTTTCGCGCTGTCGGAACCATCGAATGCAACCAGTACCTTGCGCATGGCGAATCTCCTCTGCCGTCATACTGAAAGCATAGATAGGCCTGGGCAGGCTGATGGAGCGCTATGTCTGCCTGGCCACCGGACCGCTGGCGCGGACGGCGGCATCAGCCCTCAGGCGGGCGAGGCCAGATAGGGCTCCAGCATGGCGAGCATGTCCTCGCTCAGCTCATCGATATGCCGGGCAGGAACATCGCGCTGGGCGAAGGCGCGCAGGCCGATCAGCTGCGCCTGCAGCAGGCGGGCCAGGCGCTGGCAATCGACCTCCGGGCGCAGCTCGCCGGCTTGCTGGGCGAGCCGCAGGAGTTCGGCGAAACGGACCTCGACGCCCTGCAGGATGAGATTGACCTGTTGCTGCAACGCCGGCTCCTGGTCGTTCACCTCGAGCAGGGTTTTGACCAGCATGCAGGCACGGGCCGGCGGCGGCTCCGCGGCCAGGCAGAGCCGGGCGACCGCCCGCAGGTAACTCTGCAACCCGGCAACAAGCGTCGGCTGGTCCGCCAGATGAGCGGCCAGCTCCTCGGCCATCTGCCGCGAATACTCATCCAGGGCCTCGCCGAACAGCCCGCTCTTGCTGCCGAAGGTGGCATACAGGCTGCCCGGGCGCATATCCAGCGCCTCCTCGATCTGCTTCATCGAAGTGGCGAAGTAGCCGCGCTGCCAGAACAGCAGCACGGCCTTGTCCAGGGCGGTTTGCCTGTCGTAGCGGGAGGTTCTCGGCATGCGCTGTGACCGTTCGGGAAAATGGCGAGTATATCCTCGCCGTCGCGGTTGTTGAGCAACTGCTCAAAATAAACTTGAGCGATCACTCAATTACCGCTAGGGTTGAATGCGTTTCTGAACGATCACTCAAGATAAAGAGGACAGCCCGATGAGCGACTTCACCCTTCACGACCAAGCTTCCGCCCCCGAGCAATCCAAACCGCTGCTGGAGAAATCCATGAAGGCGTTCGGCATGATTCCCAACCTGCATGCGGTGATGGCCGAGGCACCGGGCGTGCTGGAGGCCTATCAGCAGCTCCACGACCTGTTTCTGCACAGCAGTTTCGATGCCGACGAGCAGACCGTGGTCTGGCAGACCATCAACGTCGAACACGCCTGCCACTACTGCGTGCCCGCGCACACCGCAATCGCCAAGTCGATGAAGGTCTCCGACACCATCGTCGAGGCGCTGCGCAACGAAACGGCGCTGCCCAGCGACAAGCTCGAGGCCCTGCGCACCTTCACCCTGGCCATGCTGCGCCAGCGCGGCGTGGTCAGCCAGGCCGAACTGCAGGCCTTCTACGATGCTGGCTACAGCCGCCGGCACGCGCTCGACGTGGTGCTCGGTCTGAGCCAGAAGGTGATGAGCAACTACATCAACCACCTTGCCCAGACGCCGGTGGATGAGCCGTTCAAGGCGTTTGCCTGGAGCAAGTCCGAGTAGGGCGGATTCTCGAGGCCGCTGGCCGTTTGGCTACTTCACCAGCACCACCGGCACGTCCACCTCATGAATCACCCGGGTGGCCACCGACCCCAGCAGCATGCCGGTCACGGTACCCAGGCCACGGGTGCCCATGACCACGGTGTCGCACTGCAACTGCTTGACCGCATCGTTCACCTGCTCGGCCACGTTGCCCAGCGCCGTGTGGGATTTGTGGGCGATGCCGGCCTCCTCCAGCTGGTCGGCCGGCCACTCCAGGGCCTGGGCGGCGGCCGCCAGCAGCGACTGCTGCAGCTGCTCGACGAACTCGCTGGTGACGTACTCGCCGTACAGCAGGGGCTCATGCTGCACGTTGATCAAATGCACCTGCAGCTTGGCCTGGTGAAAGCGGACGAAGTCGATGACGTACTGCACGGCGCGTTTCGAGCTGTCGGAACCATCGAATGCCAGCAATATCGTGCGCATCACGGCTCTCCTCTAAGTCCCCAAGGCAAGCATAGACCAGCGGCTCTCCGCCCCGGCCGACAGCCCAAGGGACGGGCGCCGCGCGCCAGGCTCCCGGGCATGGCATCATGCCCCTCAACGCCGCCGCGCAGGCCCACGGAGTGGCCATGAGCAAGCACAGCCTCAGCCATAACATCTACGCCAAGCTGGTCAACGAGGAAGATGCGCGGGTCTGCACCGACATCCACGAGCAGGCCTGCCGCGATGTGCCGGGCAATTTCCTGCTGATGATCCTCAGCCACTTCTTCACCAAGCTGGGCGACGCCCTGGCCAACCCGAAGGTGGTGTTGCCCTGGGTGATGGAGACCCTGCAGGCGCCGCTCTACCTGATCGGCTTTCTGGTGCCGATCCGCGAATCCGGCTCGCTGATCCCCCAGCTGTTCATCGCCAGCTATATCCGCGCGGTGGCCGTGCGAAAATGGGTCTGGATCGCCGGCAGCCTGGTCCAGGCCGCGGCCATCGGCGGCATCGGCCTGGTGGCCTGGACCCTGCACGGCACGGCGGCCGGCTGGGCGATCATCGGCCTGCTGGTGCTGTTCAGCCTGGCCCGCGGCTTGAGCTCGGTGGCCTCGAAGGACGTGCTCGGCAAGACCATCCCCAAGACCCGCCGCGGCCAGGTCAACGGCTGGTCGGCCAGCACCGCCGGCCTGGTCACCGTCGGCCTGGCCCTGCTGTTGCTGCTCGGCGCCAGCGAGCGGCTGCCACCCCAGGCCTACGCTCTGCTGCTGGCCGGCGCCGGCCTGCTGTGGCTGATCGCCGCGGCGATCTACGCGCGCATCAATGAGTTGCCCGGGGAGACCGAGGGCGGCGGCAATGCCGTGGTCGCGGCCCTCAAGCGCCTGGACATCCTGCGCAGCGACCCGCCGTTCCGGCGCTTCGTCATCACCCGCGCGCTGCTGCTATGTTCGGCCCTGACCGCGCCCTACTACGTGGTGCTGGCCCAGCAGAAGCTCGGCTCGGCCGCCGCCACGCTGGGACTGTTCATGCTTGCCAGCGGCGCCGCGAGCCTGGTCTCGGCGCCGCTCTGGGGGCGCTTCGCCGACCTCTCCAGCCGCCGGGTGATGATCCTCGCCGCCGTGCTGACCGCCAGCCTGGGCCTGGTCGTCTACCTGCTCGACAGCCTGCAACCGGGCTGGCTGGCCATCGGCTGGCTGCTGCCGGCCCTGTACTTCGGCCTGAGCATCGCCCACCAGGGCGTGCGCATCGGCCGCAAGACCTACGTGGTCGACCTGGCGCAGGGCAATCGGCGCACCGATTATGTGGCGGTGGGCAATACCCTGATCGGCCTCGTCCTGTTGCTGCTGGGCTTTGCCGGTGCCCTAGGCTCGGTGCTGGCGGTCAGCCAGATCATCCTCCTGCTGTCGCTGCTCGGCGCGCTGGGCGCGGCGATGGCCGCCACACTGCCGGAGGCCGAATGAGCCACAACGGCACCAGAGGCGGCCACAAGCGACGCGCCCAACGGTGCATTTGAGGGGGTGCCAGCAAGCGGCAGACCGACTAAAATCCGCGGCTGACCTGCGCCTGCCTGCCGGCGGCCGGCCACGCCACTCACCTGGCCGCCCGCCTCTGCCGCAGTCACGCGACTCATCCGACCGCACAGACCGAGAGGACATCCATGGGCGCTCAGTGGAAAGCCAAACCTAAAGAAGCCGCCGCCAACGCCAGAGGCAAGATCTTCGGCCGGCTGGTGAAGGAAATCATGATCGCCGCGCGCAACGGCGCCGACCCGGACATGAACCCCAAGCTGCGCCTGGCCGTGCATCAGGCCAAGAAAGCCTCGATGCCCAAGGACACCCTGGAGCGGGCGATCAAGAAGGGCGCGGGCCTGACCGGCGAGACCGTCAACTTCGAGCGCACCACCTACGAAGGCTTCGCCCCGCACCAGGTTCCGGTGATCGTCGAGTGCCTGACCGACAACGTCAACCGCACCGTCGCCGAGATCCGCGTGCTGTTCCGCAAGGGCCAGCTCGGCGCCTCCGGCTCGGTGACCTGGGACTTCGACCACGTCGGCCTGATCGAAGCCTCCAGCGACAGCGGCGCCGATCCGGAACTGGCGGCGATCGAAGCCGGCGCCCAGGATTTCGACCTCGCCGATGAAGACAACACCCTGTTCATCACCGAGCCGACCGACCTCGACGCCGTCAGCCGCGCCCTGCCGGAGCAAGGTTTCACGGTCAACTCGGCCAAGCTGGGCTACCGGCCGAAGAACCCGGTCACCAGCCTGACGCCCGAGCAGCTGGAAGAAGTCGAGGCCTTCCTCGAGGCCATCGACGGCCATGACGACGTGCAGAACGTCTACGTAGGTCTCTCGGGCTAAGCCCGAGCCGTTGCCGGCGCCGCGGCCCTAAGGCTGCGCGGCGTCGGCGATGATCTCCTCGGCCCAGCTCAGGGCCGCGATCACGGTCGGGAAACCTATGGTACTGGTGAGCGCCAGCAAGGCATGGCGCACCTGTTCCGCACTCGCCCCCGCCTCCAGGGCCCGCCGGGCATGGCTGTGCACCGCCCCCTCGGAGCGAATCGCCGCGGCCGCGCCGAGCTGCACCAACTGCACCTGACGCTCGTCCAACGGCCCGACATCGCGCACCGCCACGCCCAGCGCCTCCACCGCCGCGAAATAGTCCGGATGCTGCTTCTTGAACCGACCGTAGGTGTCGAGTTTCTTGTGCCGTTCCATGTGGGTCTCCCGAAGATTGGCGCTCGGCGCCTGCTAGAAGGGTCTACTTCAGGGTAGTCGGCCAGCGCCGCTCACGACGGCGCAGCGCTGGATGGCCCAGCACGAGGCCAACCCTGGGCATCGGTCACAGTAACGAGCGGGATAAACGGCTATAGTGGGCGGCTTCCGCGCCGGAAGGCAGGAAACGCACACAAGGACGTCGTTCACACAGGAGATTCACCGTGCACAAGCTCTTCACCCTGGGCGCCTGCCTGCTGCTGGGCGCCTGCGCCGGTCCCCAGCAGGGGACTCAGCAAGCCGACCACAGCGCCCTCCCCACCAGCACCCTGGCGGCCGTGCATGATGCCGCGGCGATTCCCCTGCCGGTGAATCCCGCCCTGCTGCCGGCGCCGCGTGGCAACGGCAGCGAGCAACCGCGTCTGGCGCTCGGCCGTTCGCTGGCCGACTACCGGGTCTTCGCCCTGCAACTGAAGCAGGGTGAGCGCTACCGGCTCAACGTCAGCTCGCTGTGCGACGACGCCTGCCTGGAGCTGAACGAGCTGGCCCTGACACCTCACGCGCTGCTGCTCGATGCCAACGGTGCGGTGATCGCCAGCCAGAAATCGCGCGCGCTGAGCGGCGTCGGCCCGCAGAGCCTCGGCTGGGATGGCGAGGCGCCGGAAGATGGCACCTACTATCTGCTGGTGGCGGCGAATGACGCGAACAGCGGCAGAACCCTGGTGATCGACGACGTATGGGTCAACAATTCGCCGCTGATGGCCGTGGACACCGGCCTGCACCGGGGCTCCTTCGACCCGCGCGGCGCGGTTGCCTCGCCCTCGCTGGACTGATGCTGCACGGCTGCTGGCCACCCCGGACAACCAGCAGCCGATAGCCACTATCGAGGCGAATGATTTCAGCTTCGCCCCACCGCCCAGTAGCCTGTGCGCCTGCCGTTACCGCAGCCACCCACAGGTACTCCGATGCAACGCCCCATTGCCCTCATCCTCGCCGGCCTCAGCCTGGCGCTTGCCGGCTGCAGCTCCGCGCCACCAGCCGAGCGCCCTTACAGCGACGCCGAGATCAGGCAGTTTTCCCTCGAACTGCTGAGCCGCAGCGGCCTGCCCTACGAAGACTACGAACGGGTTCGTCGCGCCCTGCTCAAGCCCGGGCAGCCTCAGTCCAATGCCGGGCCGGACCTCGACGCGCAGCCAGCAGCGGAACCACGGCGCAGCTGACGCCGACCCGCCCGGGCTATTCGCAGTGCAACGCCTGAACCGGCTGCAGGCGCGCCGCCCGACGCGCCGGGGCGATGCCGGCCAGCACGCCGATCAGCGCGGCCAGCAGCAGCGCCAGCAGCAGCAACAGCGGCTGCAGGCTGAGGGGCAAGCCAGGCAACAACAGGTGCAAGGCCAGCAGCAACAGCCCCATCAGCAGCAGCCCCAACACCCCGCCCAGCACGGACAGCAGCAGTGCCTCGCCGAGAAACAGGCCCAGCACCTGCTGTGGCGTGGCGCCTATGGCGCGCAGCAGGCCTATCTCCGCGGCGCGTTCGCCGACCGTGGTGGTCATGATGGTGAGGATGCCGACCGCCCCGACCAGCAGCGAAATACTCCCCAGGGCGCCGACCACCAGGCTGAGGATGCCCAGAATGCGGTCGAGGCTGCGCAGCATGTCGTCCTGGGTGGTCAGGCTGAAGTCCTCGCCGCCGTGGCGCTCGCGCAGCAGCTGGCGGATCTGTTCGCTGAGCGCCGCGGAGCTGGTGCCGCCATTGAATACCAGGTTGATCTTCGCCAGGCCGTTGCGGTTGAACAGGTATTGCGCCCAGTCCACCGGGATGTAGGCGATGTCGTCGATATCGAAGCCGAGCAGGTTGCCCTTCTCCTCCATCACCCCGATCACCCGGAAGCGCATGCCGCCGACGCGGACCATCTGGCCGAGGGGGTTGGCCGCGCCGAACAGCTCCTCGCGCAGGGTGTGGCCGAGCACCACGTAAGGCGGCGAGCGACCATCGCGTGGCTCGGGCAGGAACTCGCCCATGGCCAGCTGGAAGCGCCAGGCCTGGGCCATCTGGTGGCCGCTGCCGAGGATGCCGATGCGCCGATCGAGACGGCCGTACTGCACATCGCCGTGGCCCTGGATGATCGGCACCACCGCCTCGACATGGGGCAGACGGCGCAGCGCATCGGCGTCGGCGATGCTCAGCGGGCGCACGCTGCCGAGCAGGGCGCCGAGACCGGCGGTCTTGTTCAACCCCGGGCGGATCGACACATTGCGGGTGCCGAACTGGGCGAAGTTGTCCTGCACGTAACCCCGCAGGCCTTCGCCTATGGCGGTGAGCAGCGCCATAGCGGCGATGCCGATGGCCACCCCGAGCAGCGTCAGCAGGCTGCGCAGCGGCCGGCTGAGCAGGGCCGAGCCGGTCAGCCGCAGGCCATCGTGCAGGTACATCAGTGACCTCCCGCCAAGGGCCGCAGGGCCGCCACCGGTGCCATGGCCGCGCCACGGCTGGCCGGCAGCCAGGCGAACAGCAGGGCACTGGCCAGCGCCAAGGCCAGGGCGCCGATCCGCGCCCACCAAGGGGCATACAGGGGCAGTTGCACCAGCAGACGCACGCACCAGAGCAACAGTTCGCCGAGCAGCAGCCCGGCCAGGGCGCCGCCGAGGGCCAGCAGCGCCGCCTCGCCGAGAAACAGCAGGCGCACCTGTGCCGCCGTCGCGCCTATGGCCTTGAGCAGGCCGATTTCGGCGGTGCGCTGGCTGACCGAGATCCAGGTCACGTTCATGATCAGGATGCCGGCCACCAGCAGGCTGATGGCGGCTATCCCGCTCACCGCCAGGGTCAGGGTCGCCAGAATATCGGTGAAGGCGCCGAGCAGGCTGCCCTGGCTGATCAGGGTGACGTCCTCGTCGCCGCCATGGCGCGCCCTGAGCGTGGCAAGTATCTGCACCTGGCTGCTGGCCAGGAAGCGCGGCCCCTGGATCTCGGCGAACACCCGCAGCAAGCCCTCGCGGTTGAACAGCGCCTGGGCACTGGCCAGCGGAATGATCAGCAGCTCGTTGAAGTCCATGCCGAAGGATTCGCCGCGCGGCGCGAGGACACCGATCACCCGGAAACGCCGGTCGCCGGCACGCAGCCACTGGCCGAGGGCCGGCCCGGAGCCGAACAGCTCCCGGCGCAGGCGCGCGCCGATCACGCAGACCGCTTCGGCCTGGTCGTAAGCCAGCTCCGGCAGGGACTGCCCCTGGGCGACCCGCAATTGGCGAATGGCGAAGAACTCTCGGCTGGTGCCCAGGGCCAGGGCATCACGGCTGCGATTGCCGGCGCTGACCTGCAGCTGTCCGGCCTGCTGCGGCGCGACCCGCCGCACATGGGGCAGGCGCGCGATGGCCCGAGCATCCTGGGCCGTCAACTCGCGCGGCGACAGGCCGGTGATCGGCGGCATGCCACCGGTGGTCTCATTGCGGCCCGGGAGGATGATCAGGGTGTTGCGCCCGAGGCTGGAGAACTCGTTGAGCACGAAGGCCCGCGCGCCCTCGCCCAGACCGGTCAACAGGATCACCGCGAGCACGCCGATGCCCACGGCCAGGAGCAGCATCAGGCTGCGCGAGCGATGCCCGCGCAGGGCGCCGAACCACAGCTGCACGGCGTCGGCGGCGCGCATCAGGCCAGCTCCCGGCTCGCCTCGTGCACCGTGCGCCCGTCACACAGCCTGAGCTGGCGCCGGGCACGGGCCGCGTGCCGGGCATCGTGGGTCACCACGATCAGCGTCAGGCCCTCGGCATTGAGTTCCTCGAGCAAGGTGAACACCTCTTCGCCGGCCCGGCTGTCGAGGTTGCCGGTGGGCTCGTCGGCCAGCAGCAGCTCAGGCTGCATGGCCATGGCCCGCGCAATCGCCACCCGCTGGCACTGGCCGCCGGACAGCTCCCCCGGCCGATGCCGCAGGCGACTGCCCAGCCCCAGGCGCTCGACCAGCTCGAGGCTGCGCTGGCGGCGCACCTCGGGCTCGATGCCGGCCAGGACCATCGGCAGCTCGATGTTCTCCAGGGCGTCCAGGCGCGGTATCAGGTGGTACGACTGGAACACGAAGCCGATCCAGCGGCTGCGCAGTTCGGCGCGACGCGCCTCGGCGAGGGGCGCGGTGGCCTCGCCATTCAGCCAGTACTCGCCGGCATCCGGCGCATCCAGCAGGCCGAGGATATTGAGCAGGGTCGACTTGCCGGAGCCGGACGGCCCCATCACCGCCAGGTAATCGCCGGCGGCGACCTCCAGGTCCAGGGCGTCGAGGCCCATCACCCGCTGCTCGCCGGCCTGGAAGCAGCGCGTCAGCCCGCACAGCCTAATCATCGCCGCGACTCCAGTTGCTCGGCCAGGATCACCGAGATGCCGTCCTTGAGGCCTTCCTGATCGAGACTGGCGAGGATCCGCTCGCCCTCCTCCAGTCCGCCGAGCACCTCGGTCCAGCGCCAGTTGGCCAAGCCGGTGTTCAGGGCCACCTCGCGCAGCAAGCCGGTATTGGGGTCGTAGCGCAGCACGCGACGGCCCTCCAGCAGGGTTTCGGTGGGGATGCGCAGACCCGCGACGCTCTGCTCCAGGAGTATCTCCACATCGGCGCTATAGCCGGTCAGCAGGGCCACATCCACGGGCAACTGGACGAAGCGCACCTCGACATCGACGGTGCGCGCCTGCTTCTCGAGCTCGCGGACGAAGGGCGCGATGCGGCTCACCTGGCCGGCGAACGAGCGCCCACGAAAGGCATCCAGGCTGATGCGCACCGGCATGCCGATGCGCACACGACCGGCGTCGACCTCGTCGATCGGCGCATCCACGTACAGGCAGCTGTCGTCGATCAGGTCCACCGCCGGCGGGGTCGGGATGCCTGGCGGCGAAGGGGTGACGAACTCGCCCAGCTCGCCATTGATCTGCGCCACCGTCCCGGAGAACGGCGCACGCAGGCTGGCCTGATCCAGCAGCGCGCGCTGCAGCGCCAGGTTGGCATCGGCCTGGCGAATCTGCGCATCGCTGGAGGTGCAGGACAGCTGCGCCAGCCGGGCGCGAGTCTCGGCCTGGTCCAGGCGGTCGGCGGCCACCAGCTTGCGCGCCGCCAGGCGCTCCAGGCGCTGGTAGTCACGCTGATCGAGCCTGGCCTGGCGACAGGACTGCTCGCGGGCATTGCGTGAGGCATCGAGGCGCGCCTCGGCCTCCTGCACCCGGGCCAGACGATCATCCTGACGCAGGCGCATCAGCACCTGACCGGCCTTCACCGACTGCCCCTCGTCGACCAGCAGCTCGCTGACCTGGCCGCCGATATTGAACGACAGACGCGAACGCCGGCAGGACTTGAGGGTGCCGGCGCGGGTATTGGCCACCAGCGTCTCCACCGGTCCTCTCTCCACCGCGACCAGCTGCACGGGCAGGGGCTGGGGGCGGCTCCACCACCAACCAGCCGCCAGAATTCCGGCAAATATCACTAGACTGATCGATAGGCTACGCATATGTGCCTCTATTTTGACACTGGCATCTTGAGCCTAGGACAGCCCCCCTCAGATGCAACGAGGCATTTCGGCTATTGGTCGCCTGATAACCGTTCTTGGTTCGCTTCGGCATCGGCGCCGACAGAGCGGCGCCCGAACCAGCCGAGCGAAAAGGCTAGCGGCCGCGCCGCAGAAGGGGCCGATGGCCATACGGCCACGGCAACCGGCAGGAACACCCAGGCGCCAAGTCCGGCGAGCAGCTCGCGGCTGCGCCCGATGCATGCCAAAAGCACGTCCGCCAGCTCGTCGTGCAGCCTTGAGGACGGCAGGCGGGCGATGCTCCCCGCCAGCGCCGCACGCTTGGGCAAACCGTACTGGTCTGATGCGGACATTGACACCGCCATTGCTCTGGGGCGGCGCCAGCCCCGGCTAGAGCAGGACCTTGGCCGCCAGGGTCGCAGCGACCCCGAACAGGAGAAGCGCCAGCAGCGCCAGGCCCAACGACGCCACGCCACTGAGTCGCTGCCTGGGCTTCTGCGCCGGCGCCGCAGGCGCGCCGGCGGGCTGGGCCTGGGCCGCGCCGCGCAACGGGTTGAGGGGGCCCGCTCCAGAGGCGGCGGCCTTGCCCTTGAGCGGCCTGGGCAGGTCGATGGCGCGCATGAACTGGGTGGCGTCCTCGTCCGGGGCCGGCGCCACCGAGACCTTGGGCCCTATCACCAGCAGGCTCACCGAACCCATCTTCAACTGGTCACCCGGCTGCAACACCGCGGTCGTCACCTTCTGCTGGTTGACCAGCACGCCGTTGGCCGAGGCCAGGTCCTTGACCTCCAGCACGTCGTCCTTGAGGAAGAACTCGCAATGCCGGCGGGACAGCTCCAGGTCGCTGAAACTCATCTCGCACTTGGCCGAGCGACCGAAGGTCATCGAACCATGGACGTGGAACTTCTTGCCTTCGTGTTCGCCCTTGATCACCTGGAGGAACCAGCGCGGCGCCGCATCGCTCTTCGACCTGCTCCTGGCCGGATCGAGCAGCTGCAGCTCCAGGGTGCCCAGACGTACCCGGTCGTTGGCGCGCAACTGGTAGCGCGCGGCGATGCGTTCGTCGTTGACGAAGGTGCCGCTCTGACTGCCGCAGTCGCTGAGGTAGTAGTAGCCGTGGTCCTGGCGTACCTCGGCATGGAACGGGGCGATCTGCGGATCGTCCAGCACCAGGCTGTTGCGGCTGTCGTGGCCTATGGTGAAGCGCTCGTCCGCCAGCCAGATGGGCGCCTGACGATTGTCACTGAACTGAATTCTGAGCATGTTCCGTACTGCCTCGAGAATGACCCGAACCGATGGGGCGACCCGTTACGCGCCCCCGGTCGTTCACCTGTTGAAGATGTTTTTCCACAGCCGCTTGATCGGGTTCTGCCCGTCCTGCTGCCGTGCCCCCGCTTTCGCCGGTTGACGCGCTGCGGCCGGCGCCCGAGCGGCCTGGGCCAGGCGCACACGCCGCTCGTGATTGTCATAGAGTTTTAGCAGAGTTTCGTTGTCCGGCTCGACCTCCAGCCCCTGCTTGATGTGCTCCAGCGCCAGGGCCGGCTCGCGGCGGGCATAGCCCCCTTCGCTCAGCTCGATGAAGCGCCGCACCACGCGGTTCAGGCCGGCCAGGGCCAGCAGGTTGTCCGGCTCCCAGGCCAGCACACGACGAAAATAGAAGGTTGCGCTGTCGTCCTCGGGCAATAGCAGGCGGTTCTCGGCAATGCGCTCCTCGGCCAGCGCCAGGTAGCCCTCGATACGCGCCTGCAGCACCCGCTGCAGGCCATCCTGGGCCTGGCCGTTGTCCGCGTCCAGGGCCAGGGCCTGGCGGAAGAAGTAGTCGGCGTTGTCCCGATGCGGCTCGAGCAATTTGCCCTCAGCCAGGCGCTGTTCGGCCTGGGCCAGGTAGTCGGCCAGTTGCAGTTGCCGGTAACCGTAGTAGCCCGCCCCACCCGCTCCGGCCAGCAGCAGGGTGCCGAGCAGCGCCCAGACCAGCAGGCGACGACGCGGGCCGGCGGGCGCGCCGGCCTTCCCGCTGTCCAGCCTGAGCGCCGGCGCACTGCGGGTGCTGTCCGGGTCGTCGTCGCACAGCTCGTCGAGGCTCGCCAGCAGCACGCGACAATCGCCGAAGCGCTCGTCCGGATCCTTGGCCAGCATGCGCGCGAGCAGCCACTGGTAGTCCTGCAGCGCCGAGGGCAGCAGCGGTGGCTCCAGCTGCAGGTGGTTCATCACGGTCTGGGTGTAGTTGGCGCCCCGGAAGGGATTAGCGCCGGTCAGCATCTCCAGCAGGATCACGCCGAGGCTATAAATGTCGCTGCGCGCGTCCAGCGCCTGGCACTGCGCCTGCTCCGGACTGCTGTAGGCCGGGCTGCCGACGGCGATGCCGAACTGGGTGAGGTCCTGGTCGAGGCTCACCTCCTTGGCCACGCCGAAATCGGTCAGCACGGCGGTGCCATCGTCGCGAAAGAGGATGTTGGCCGGTTTGATGTCGCGGTGCACCAGGCCGCTGTCGTGGACCACGGCGAGGGCGCTGGCGATCTGCCTGACTATGCGCAGGGCCCGTGCCGGCTCGAAGCAGCGGCCCTTGAACTGCGCCAGATCGCCGCCGGGAACAAACTCCATCGCCAGGTAGTGGCGGCCATCGTCCAACTGGTCGATGTCATGGATGGTGATGATCGAGGGGTGATGCAGCGAGGCGACCAGGTGGCCTTCCTTGATGAAGCGCTGACTGAACCCCTGATCGTCGGCGCTGAGCAGCACCTTTACCGCCACCTTGCGATGCAGCGACAACTGAGTGGCCAGGTAGACCTCGGCCATGCCGCCCTTGCCGAGGCGGCCATGCACACGGTAACCCGGAATTTCGAGCAGTTCTTCGGTCATGACGGCGGTCGGGCGTCCAATGGTCAGGATTTCAGGGGTTTGAACAGCCTACTGAGGAAACCGCGCGGCTGTTCGACGTCACTCGGCTCGCACGGGCTGCAGCCCAGCACTATGCAGGAAATATTGTCATGCCCTCCCTGTTGATTGGCTTGCGCGATCAGCGCCGCCACCAGCGCGTCGAGGGTCGCCGCGGTGGCGCACTGCTGCTGAATCTGCGTGTCGTCCAGTTCGCCGGTCAAGCCGTCGCTGCACAGCAGCAGCAGCTCCTGTGGCTGCAGGCGGCCTTGCACCAGGCCGATCTCCAGGGTGTGCTCCTCGCGCCCCAGACACTGGAAGATCACCCCGCGCTGGGGGTGGCAGCGCGCCTCGGCCTCGCTCATCTCGCCGGCATCGATCATCGCCTGAACCCAGCTGTGATCATGACTCAGACGCTCGATGGCATGCGCGTCGAGCCGGTAGGCGCGGCTGTCGCCGACCCAGGCGATCTGAAAATCGGCGCCTCGAAACTGCACGGCGACCAGCGTGGTACCCATGCCGCGGCAATCGGCATCGGCCTGGGCGGCAGCCAGCACGGCGGCATTGGCGGCATGCACCGCGGCGCACAAATCCGCGCCGTCCATGCAGGCGGCACGCAAGACTTGCAGCGCCAGGGCACTGGCCACCTCGCCGCGCCGATGTCCGCCCATGCCGTCGGCGACCGCCCACAACTGGAGATCGGGACAACAGAGCAGCGCGTCCTCGTTATGCCCGCGCACCAGGCCAACGGCGGTGTCCGCCGCGAACACCAGGGATTGTTCGTTCGCTGTCATCGACATGCCCGCTGCTTCCACCTCATGGACCGAGCGCCCGAGTAGAGACCATGGCCCGCATGATGCGACTGCGAAGCACGGGCTGTCATCGCCCTCGGCGGATTTTCCAGCAAAGTGTTAACCCGTCGAGATACCGCTGAAGTCCACGGGCGCCACATCGTAAGACGGCCCGCGAGCTATCATTAAACCAAGGCTGATGATCGTCGGCTCAAGCAGGCTGGTGCAGCCTGGGAGGTGGGAGTGATCGGAAAACCAGGGTCCGCAACACATTCGCCAATACCTTCTTAGAGCGAGATAACGATCATGAGCAAAGGTCTGGATGCGAAAAAACAGGCGAAGAAAAAGCCACTGAAGAGTGCCCACGAGAAGCGCATGGAGAAGAAAGACAAGCGCTCCGGCAAAGGCCTACTGGGTAGCCACTCCGCCAATTCCTGAACCCTCCGCCCAGCACGGACCAGGCGTCCGCCGCTGGGCATCCATCCCCATTACAGCGATCCCACGTCCGATCTGCACCTGCGCGTTCTGCCTTCCGAGCGAAGAGCGCTGGCCGAGAGGTTCTATCGCAGCCATCGCTCGGCGATGCGCCCGAGCCTGCGAGACCGGGTATGGGTGGCCCAGCACCAGGACATCATCGCCGCGCTCTGCCTGCGCCCCATCGCCTGCGGCCAGTGGCTGACCGGTCTGTTCGTCGCGCCACAACAGCGGCGCCAGGGGCTGGCCCGGCAACTGATCGCGCGGGCCCTGGCCGCAACAGATGGTCCAACCTGGCTGTTCTGCCACCCGCAATTGCAGCTCGTCTACCAACGGCTAGGCTTTGCCAGCTGTGATTAGCTGCCGCCAGTGCTCGATGAGCACCTGCGGCGATACCAGCGGCACAAGACACTGGTCGCCCTAGCCCACCACGGCGCAGGCAGGCAAGCCGGCCCCTGATACCCGGCCCCGCCCGGCCATCAAGCGAGCGGCGGCCAACAGCACTGGCACTGGCCGGGAATTGATCCTTGCCAGATCGAGGCAAAGCTCTGCATGCTTGTCCAGCCTTTAGCCATAAAAATAAAAGTACCGGCTATGCCCAAGCTCCCAATGCTGCTGCTCAAGCGGCTGCGCAAGAACTACCAGCTGTCGATCATCACCCTGATGGGCCTGTTCGGGGTCATGGCCGTCACGCCTTACGCGGTGTACCGCCTGGTGCAAGGCAACTACCTGGTCAGCTTCGCCGATACCACCATGGTGGTATCGACCATTCTCGCCGTGCTCCACGCCTGGCGCAGCGGCGACACGGTGAAACCAGGCCTGTGGCTGGCGGTGATCTTCTCCGCAGGCGCCACGGTGATCGCCATCAACCTCGGGGTCAACGGGCTGTTCTGGATCTACCCGCTGATTCTGTTCAACTTCTTCATGGTCTCCCCGGGCAAGGCCATGATCACCATGCTGCTGGTACTGGGGACCCTGCTCGGTTACGCGCTGTTCGTGCCAGGCACGGTATTCGAGAGCAGCTATCAGATGATTTCGTTTCTGGTCACCGGCTTGATCGCCAGCCTGTTCACCTACATCTTCGCTTACCGCACCAACACCCAGCGCGATCAGTTGCAGGCCATGGCGATCCTCGACCCACTGACCGGCGCACGCAATCGCCGGGCGATGAACGACGAACTCAGAATCGCCGTATCCACCCACCGCCGCCATGGCAGCAGCTACGGCGTCCTGGTGATGGACCTAGATCACTTCAAGCAGATTAACGACAAGTTCGGCCACCCCGCCGGCGACCAGGTGCTGACGGATTTCGTCGAGCTGATCCAGCAGTGTTCGCGCCAGGAAAACCGCCTGTTCCGCTTCGGCGGCGAAGAGTTTCTCCTGCTGGTACCGAATACCGACAAGGCGGGCCTGCAGGCCGCCGCCGCCCATCTGCAGAACCAGGTCAGGGAACACCTGCGCGGCCCGGGCGGTCCGGTAACCATGTCCGTCGGCGGCGCCATCCTGCGTAGCGGCGAGCCTTGGGAGAGCTGGCTGCAGCGAGCCGATCAACACCTCTACGAGGCGAAGAGTGCCGGCCGCGACTGCTCAATCATCGAGGCAGACCCCACTCCCGTGTCGGCCCTGGCCGCCGCGCCCAGCAGCCCGTAGGTCCGCTGAAACACGTGTTCCCGGGCCACTGTGGCGCCGCGTCCGCACCATACTCGTGACGATCGACTTCCACTGCGCCACTGAGAAACTCCGCGCCCCCCCAAAAAAGATGCGGCCGCTCGCCATGATCTAGGCAAGAGCCGGGCCCGGCAGAGCGATCACCTGTAACAACCTGACGACAAGACTGTCTACAGATCGAACCCTTGGACAGAGAACCGCCATGAAACGTCGCTCCCTCCTCCAGGGCATGGCCCTGCTACCTCTACTAGGCAGCCACGCTCCACTTGGCCTGGCCGCCGGCGCAACCAACGCCGGGGTGGTGCCGCTGAACAAACCGCACAGCGCCTGGCGCGAGCTGCTCGAGCCCGACGCCTATGCGGTGCTGTTCGAGGAAGATACCGAGCGCCCGGGCAGCAGCCCGCTGAACGACGAGAAGCGCGCCGGCACCTACATCTGCGCCGCCTGCTACCTGCCGCTGTTCGACAGCCAGCACAAGTACGAAAGCGGCACCGGCTGGCCGAGTTTTACCCAGCCGATCGAAGGCCATACCGGCTTCAAGCGCGACTTCAAGCTGATCTTTCCGCGCACCGAATACCACTGCGCGCGTTGCGGCGGCCACCAAGGCCACCTGTTCGACGACGGCCCGGCGCCACGCGGCGAGCGCTGGTGCAACAACGGCCTGGCCCTGCGCTTCATCCCCCAGGGCGACGCCCTGCCCCCCCTGAGGAGTTGAACATGCGCCCCGACCAAGATTTCCGCCTCGGCCTCGGCGCATGGGCAGCGCTGCTGTTATCCGCCTTGCTGCTCGGCGCCTGCAAACCCGGCGCGCCCCAGGTGCAGCAGGCACAAGCCAGCCCAGCCACCGACCTCCCCCCGGGCGAACAAGGGGTGGCAGTCTTCGCCGGGGGCTGCTTCTGGTGCACCGAATCGGACTTCGACAAGCTGCCCGGGGTGATCTCCACCACCTCGGGCTACACCGGCGGCCACCTCGCCAACCCCAGCTACCAGCAGGTTTCCGCCGGCGGCACCGGGCATACCGAGGCCGTGCTAGTCAGCTACGACCCACGCAAGACCAGCTATGCCGATCTGCTCGAAGCCTTCTGGCCGACCATCGACCCGCTGACCGCCAACGCCCAGTTCTGCGACCACGGCTCGCAGTATCGCAGCGCGATCTTCTACAGCACCCCCGAGGAAAAGGCCTTGGCCGAGGCCTCGAAGGCCGCACTTGAGTCCTCGGGCCGCTTCGACCAGCCAATCGTCACCGAGATCCTGCCCGCCACCACCTTCTACCCGGCCGAGGAGTACCACCAGGACTACTACCGGAAAAACCCGCTGCGCTACACCTACTACCGCAGCGGCTGCGGCCGCGATGCGCGGCTGGAACAGCTCTGGGGCGAGAAGCACTGATCCGCAACCAACCCAATCGGGCCGCGGACCACGGCTTGAAGCCAATAACCGGGTAGGTACGGCTGATCTCCTGCTTATCGAAGAGCGAGCCCCGTCGAGCAGCAAACAGGGGCAATGCCCCGCCATCGCCGTCGACTGCCGCGGGACACCACCAGAAACGACAAAGGGCTAGCTTTCGCTAACCCTTTGATTTTATTGGTGCCGTTGAGAGGAATCGAACCCCCGACCCCATCATTACGAATGACGTGCTCTACCAACTGAGCTACAACGGCACGTTGCCTGCGCATTATTCATGGGAGCAGGCAGGGGCTCAAGCGAGTTTTTCGCGTTTTGTGTACGGGCCGTTCGCGACTAACGCATCACCTTCCAGGCTGTCCAAGAATTAAGGTTCGAGCAGCTCGATACGGTCGTCGTGGATGCGGATGTGGCCCTGCTTATACAGGCCGCCGATGGCCTTCTTGAAGTTGCCCTTGCTGACGCGAAACAGTGCGCTGATGGCCTCCGGCGAGCTCTTGTCGCTGAGCGGCAGCACGCCATCCTGTTCGCGCAGCTTGGCCAGGATCTGCTCGCTCAGGCTGCCCAGCACGTCCTGCCCTACCGGCTGCAGGCTCAGGCTGATCTTGCCGTCGGCGCGCACTTCCTTGATGAAGCCCTTCTCGCGCATGCCACTGCGCAGGAACTTGAACAGTTCGTTTTTGTGGATCAGGCCCCAGTGCTGGCCATTGATGATCGCCTTGAAGCCCATGTCGGTGGACTCGACCACCAGCAGGTCGACCTCCTGGCCGTCCTGGTAGGTCGCCGGCAGCTTGTCCAGATAGCGGTCCAGGCGCGCGGTGGCGGTGATGCGCTTGCTGCGCTTGTCGAGGAACACATGCACCACACAATAGTCACCGACCTGCAATGGGCGCTTTTCCTCGGAATGGGGCAGCAGCAGATCCTTCGGCAACCCCCAATTGAGAAACAGTCCGACCCGGTTGATATCCACGACTTTCAGGCTGGCGAATTCACCCACCTGAACTTTCGGTTTTTCCGTGGTGGCAATTAACTTGTCGTCGCTGTCCAAGTAGATGAATACATTGAGCCAGTCTTCCACTTCGCTCGGCGTATCCTTGGGGATATATCGCTTGGGCAATAATATTTCGCCATCCGCGCCGCCATCCAAATACAGGCCGAAGTCAGTATGCTTGACGACCTGCAAACAATTCATGCGTCCAATAACCGCCATGGTGCCCTACCCTCGTTGCCAGGCCGGCATTCTACCCGAGTTGCCGCCGGCTTTGCCGAGCGGACTGCGTCGAGCTGGCGCCCACCGAATGATCCGACCAGTGGTACGGACCTGCTTTGTCGCGCGCCTGTAACTCGCCAGGAAAGATGACGACTCTCAATAAAACAAGGGCTTAGTCACGAATCAGGATTTATTTTGGCTAGTTCTGGCGGTTGTGAAATCAGCCCGATAAACACGTCCCAATATTATTTATCAAGCAATTGTCAAGCCGTTCGCGTACAATGCCCGGCCAAATTAATTTTTAAACAGGTTAATGGCTGCCATGCGTGTGAAAGCATCCCAGAGTAAACCCAAGCCGGCCCCTGCCGTTGAAACGAGCGCCTCGATCGACGCGCAGATTGCGGCCTTCCTGAAGGCCGGCGGCGAAATTCAGCAGATCGAAAAAGGCGTCAGCGGCCAGGTCTACGGCGCCAGCAAGCAGATCACCATCGGCAAGAAGTAGCCGAGCTCCAGCCCAGCAGCGCTTTGCTCGCCATGACAAAGCGCCAGGCGCCCCTCACATTCCCCTCCTCCGCCACACCAGCTTGCTTGCCACCCGGCGGGCAAAGCCCTCCGCCGATTGAAACGCGGCGATCTTCACTCGTCCCTCAGGCCCAGGCGCAGCAACTGGCCGTTGCGCGCATCGGTCAGCACGTACAGGTAGCCGTCCGGCCCCTGACGCACGTCTCGAATGCGCACATCCAGCGCCTCCAGCAGACGCTCTTCGTGGATGACCCGATCGCCATCCAGCTGCAGGCGCAGCAGCGCCTGTCCGGCCAGCGCGCCGATGAACAGGCTGCGCCGCCATTGCGGGAAGCGCGGCGCATCGTAGAACGCCATGCCGCTGATCGCCGGCGACTTTTCCCAGACATGATGCGGCGCCTCGGTGCCGGCGACGGTTTCGCCCAACGCCTCGGGAATCGGCAGGAACGAGTAGTTCACCCCATGGGTGGCGAGCGGCCAGCCGTAGTTCCTACCTGCCTGGGGAATATTGATCTCGTCGCCGCCCCGGGGGCCGTGTTCATGGACCCATAGCCGTCCCGTCCAGGGATTGAGGGCAGCTCCCTGGGGATTGCGATGGCCATAGGACCAGATCTCCGGGCGCGCGCCGGCCTGGTCGACAAAGGGATTGTCGGCCGGCACGCGGCCGTCCGGGTGCAAGCGCACCACCTTGCCCTGCAGTTTGTCGAGGTGCTGGGCGGTAGGTCGCTGGTTGTTCTCGCCGAGGGCGACGAACAGGTAGCCGTCACGGTCGAACACCAGGCGCGAACCGAAGTGCACGCCACTCGACAGCTTGGGCTGCTGGCGGAAGATCACCTCGAAGCCTTCCAGCGCTCGCTGGTCCGCCGACAGGCGACCACGGCCCACCGCCGTGCCAGCACGGCCGTCCGCCCCGGCCTCGGCATAGGCCAGGTAGACCCAGCGCTCAGCGGCGAAATCGGGCGACAGGGCCACATCCAGCAGCCCCCCCTGGCCACGGGCGTAGACCGCCGGCACGCCCGCCAGGGGCTCGGACAGCCGGCCGTCCGCGCCGAGCACACGCAGGCGCCCCGGGCGTTCGGTCAGCAGCAGACCCTGCTCATGCGGGAGGAAAGCCAGGGCCCAGGGATGCTCCAGCCCCGACAGCAGCGTGGTGACCTGCAGCGTACCGCGCTCGCTCGGTAGCTCGCGCGCCTGCGCGACCGGCAGCGACATCGCCAGCACGGCAAGCAGGCCCAACATCGCCAATGAACGCCTGTTGCGCATGCTGCACCTCCGCGACTCGATGGGCATGGACCGACGCCAGTTCCGCGGCGCCGGCCTTCGACTAGGCCATAGTGCACCAGGCGGCGATGATCAACGAGATGGATTGCGCAGGATTCGTCCGGTCGCAGCTCCAGGGGTCTAGACTGGGGCGCTGATTCACTCGCATCTCACGGAGAACCCCGATGCTCAAAGCCCAGTACCAGACCCGCGGCCCGCAGCCGCAGGACGTGATCGAAGCCGTCGAACTGCAGTTGGCCGCGCCGGGGCCCGGCGAGGTGCGGGTCAAGGTCCAGGCCGCACCGATCAACCCCTCCGACGTGCTCACCCTGACCGGCGAGTACGGCATGCTGCCGCCGCTGCCGGCGATCGGCGGCAACGAGGGCGTCGGCCGTGTCGAGGAACTCGGCGCCGAGGTCAGCAACCTCAAGGTCGGCCAGCTGGTGCTGTTGCCGGTCGGCTGCGGCACCTGGGTCAGCCACCTCAACGCCCCGGCGAACAAGCTGATTCCCCTGCCGGAGGGCGACCCGCAGCAACTGGCGATGATGACCGTCAACCCGCCGACGGCCTCGCTGCTGCTCAGCCAGTTCGTCGACTTGCAGCCCGGTGACTGGGTGATCCAGAACGCCGCCAACTCCGGCGTCGGCAGCTATCTGGTGCAGTTGGCCAAGCTGCGTGGCTTCAGGACCATCAACGTGGTGCGCCGCGAGTCGGCGCTGGCCGCCGTCGAGGCCGAAGGCGGCGACGTGGTCCTGATCGATGGCCCGGACCTGGCCAAGCGTGTGCGCGCGGCCACCGGCGGCGCGGACGTGCGCCTGGGCATCGACGCGGTCGGCGGCGCGGCCACCGACCACCTGGCCGCGTGCCTGTGCGAGGGCGGCGTGCTGGTCAACTACGGCATGATGAGCCGCCAGCCCTGCCAGGTGTCGGCCGCCTCCTTCGTGTTCCGCGACGTCACCCTCAAGGGCTTCTGGCTGGCCAAGTGGTTCCGCCAGGCCACCCAGGCCGAGCAGATGCGGGTGTTCGGCGAACTGACCCAGTTGATCGCCAGCGGCAAGCTGCGCGCGCGCGTGGCCGCCACCTACGACGTCAGCGAGATCAAGCAGGCGGTGGCCGCGGCGGCCAGTGGCGAACGCGACGGCAAGATCCTGATCGTGCCGAAGTAAGCGTCGAGGCTGGGCGGGCATGCGGTGACGCCCGCCTCGTTCAGAACAGCGCCTGCAGCGACTCGGGCCAATGGTCCAGCCACAGCACCAGCGCGCCGAGCGCCAGGTGTACCGACACGATCAGCCAGAATTTCAGCTGGTAGGCGAGTTTGCGATTCTTGTGGCGGAACAGGCGCTGCGCCAGCAGGCCTCCCGGCCAGCCACCCAGCAGCTCATACAGGTGCAGACGCGCCTCGGGCGTGCGCTGCGTGCCGCGAATGGCGAACTGCTTGTCGCGGTAGTAGGCGATGAAGCAGATCAGGCTCATCAGCCCATAGACCAGCAGCAGATAGGCCAGCACCTCGCCCCCAACGAACAGCGGCTGCCGCTGCTCGTGCCACAGCTTGGCCAGGTCGCGCAGCATGGGCGGATAACTGGCGTAGCCACTGACGCTCAAGGCCAGGTTGCTGTGCGCCAGGCTGCAGACCTGATCGCTGTAGAGCACCACGCCGTCGGCCTGCAGGCACTTGTGGACACCGCCCTGCCCCTGCGCCAACGCCGACCACGGCAAAAGCGCGCTCGCCGCCGGCAGGCGCATCGCGCTTACTCGGCGGCCGGCTTGCGCCGCTTGAGCGGTGCCAGGCCGTCCTGGCTGACCAGCACCGGCGCGTCGCTCTTCGGCTTGTTGATCGTGTTGCGCTTGCTCTTGGCCGCGGGCTTCTTCGCCACCGCCTTCTTGCCGCCCTTGGCGTCGGTCTTTTTCTTCTTGGTGCCGGCCGCCTTGCCGGACGCCTTGAGGTTCTTCGGCCCCTGGTAGCTGCCCTTCAGGTCCTTGATGGAGCGCCGCTCGAAACGCTGCTTGAGGTAACGCTCGATGCTCGACATCAGGTTCCAGTCGGTGTGGCAGATCAGCGAGATCGCCAGGCCCTCGGCGCCGGCGCGGCCGGTACGGCCGATGCGGTGCACGTACTCGTCGCCGGAGCGCGGCATGTCGAAGTTGATCACCAGGTCCAGGCCGTCGACGTCCAGGCCGCGGGCCGCCACGTCGGTGGCCACGAGGATCTTCACCGCCCCCTGCTTGAGACGGTCGATGGCCAACTTGCGGTCCTTCTGGTCCTTCTCGCCGTGCAGCACGAAGGTCTTGAACTCGCGGGCCACCAGCTTGCCGTAGAGGCGGTCGGCCTGGACCCGAGTGTTGGTGAAGATGATCGCCTTGTCGTAGGTTTCGTTGGCCAGCAGCCACTCGACCAGCTGTTCCTTGTGGTAGTTGTGGTCGGCGGTGATGATCTGCTGGCGGGTGCCTTCGGCGAGTTGGCTGACCGCGTTGAGCTGCAGGTGCTGCGGGTCCTTGAGCACCTTGGCGACCATCTCGCGCAGGCCGGAACCGCCGCTGGTGGCGGAGAACAGCAGGGTCTGGTGCGGCCCGCTGCAGGCTTCGGCCAGGCGCTGCACGTCTTCGGCGAAGCCCATGTCGAGCATGCGGTCGGCCTCGTCCAGCACCAGCACCTCGACCTCGTCCAGCGGCAGGTTGCCGGCGTTGGCGTGCTCGATCAGCCGCCCCGGCGTGCCGATCAGGATGTCCACCCGGCGCAGCATGGCCGCCTGCGACTTGAAATCCTCGCCGCCGGTGATCAGCCCGGCCTTGATGAAGGTGAACTGGGCGAAGCGCTCGACTTCCTTGAGGGTCTGCTGGGCCAGCTCGCGGGTCGGCAGCAGGATCATCGCGCGCAGGCTCACCCGCGGCTTGGGCGCGCCGTCACCGAGCAGGCGGTTGAGCAGGGGCAGGACGAAGGCCGCGGTCTTGCCGCTGCCGGTCTGCGCGATCACCCGCAGGTCACGCCCTTGCAGCGCCGCCGGGATGGCCGCCACCTGCACCGGGGTGGGCTCGACAAAGTTCAGCTCGGCCACGGCTTTCAGCAGGCGTTCGTGCAGGGGGAATTGGGAAAACACGGGGTCAACCTCGGCAAAATACGGGAATCAGCTGCATAGCCTAACGGTTTCCCGCGCCGTGGCCGAATTTCTTTGTGCAACCGTACCCACTGAATGCGTACCGACCCTTGAACGAATGCCGGTTCAGGCGCTCAATTCAAATGGGATAACCACCAATCGAGTCTGGAGACTGCCATGCACCGTTCCTTGCCCTTGCTGATCTGCAGCGCCCTGACCCTGAGCCTGGCCACGCAAGGCGCCCTGGCGGCGCCGAAAGCCGACAAGCATGGCGCTGGCCATGGCGACGACGTCAGCGTGCACCTCAACGGCCCGACGATCGACATCGGCCGGGTGCGCATCATCCTCGGCGACAACCGTCAGCTGATCGGACCGGTCAGCTCGCTGCCACCGGGCATTGCCAAGAACCTGGCGCGCGGCAAGCCGCTGCCACCGGGCATCGCCAAGCGATTCGACCCACGCCTGGCCAGCCAGTTGCCCCGTTACGATGGCTACGAGTGGCAGCAGATCGGCCGCGACGTGGTGCTGGTGGCCATCGCCACGGGCATCGTCTACGAAGTGCTGAGGAACGTGCTGGACTGATCGCTGCCGGCGCCTTCGCGCAGGTGGCCGACCTTGACGTAGATCAGGCAGCCCGCGCTGGAAAACGGCGTGTGCTTCGAGCCCGGCGGGTTGCGCAACCAGGTGCCGGCCGGGTAGGCGCCGGACTCGTCCTCCAGCACGCCCTCCAGCACCAGGATTTCCTCGCCGCCGGGCTGGCGCTGGAGCGGCACGCGGGTGCCCGGCCCCCAGCGCAGCAGGGCCGTGTGCACCCCGCCGTAGCTGTCCAGCGGCAGCACCCGCAACCCCGGCACCTGGCCCGGCTGCCACTGCGCCGCCCGAGTGTCGAGGCGCGCGCTGCGCTGATCCTCTGACGCCTGGTAGCACAGCTTGACCAACAGCAGGCAGCCCGCCGGGCTGGACGGGGTGTGACCACTGCCCGGGGGATTCTTCAGCCAGTAGCCGGCCGGATACTCGCCATGCTCGTCGACGAACACGCCGTCGAGCACCAGGATCTCCTCACCGCCCGGGTGCAGGTGACGGCTGAACGCCGAGCCCGGGGCATAACGCACCAGCGAGGTGGCGCGGCCGCTTTCCGCGGCAAAGCGCTCCAGGGGCCGACGCTCCACGCCGGGCAGCGGCGAGGCCTGCCAGGCCATGGCCTGGGTGTCGAGCACCACGCGCCGGTCGAGGTCCGCATTGATCCGCATATCATTCACCTGTAGTTGAGCGACGCAGGCGTTCTGCGCGAGTGCGTCGGTTCAGATGCGCCGCTGCTTGATCAGCAGACGGGTACTGTCCCAGGCGACCAGCAGCACCGCCAGCCAGATCGGCAGGTAGGTCAGCAGTTGCCCCATGTCGAAATGCTCACCGAGATAGACCAGGGACACGGCGAACAGCAGCACCGGCTCGACATAGCTGAGGATGCCGAACAGGCCCATCGGCAGTAGCCGGCTGGAGGCCATCATCGCGGCGAAGGCCAGGGTGCCGAGCAGGCCCAGCCCCGGCAGCCACCACCACAGCTGCGGCGCCAGCTCGAAGAGATCCGCCGGCCCCCAGGCGATGATCAGCCAGATGGCGATCGGCGCCAGCATCAGCATCTCCAGGATAAACCCGGACAGCGCGTCCATGCGCATCCAGCGGCGCAGCATGAAGTACGGCGGGTAGCCCAGGGCGGTGACCAGGGTCACCCAGGAAAACGCCTGGGTGCGCCACAGCTCGTGCAACACGCCGATCACCGCACAGAACACCGCCACCTTGAGCAGGGGCCGCAGGCGTTCGCCGTAGAACAACCGCCCGGCCAGCACCATGACCAGCGGCAGGAGGAAGTAGCCCAGGGAGACGTCGAGCATGTAGCCGGCCAGCGGCGCCCAGACGAACAGGCCCCACTGCACGCCGATCAGCAGCGCCGCCACGGGACTGGCCAACAGCAGCAGCGGCTCGCGGCACATGCGCCCGAGCACCGCGGCCAGGGTACGCCACTGCCGGGTCAGCGCCACCAGCAGGAGGATCGCCGGAATCGACCAGAGCACGCGCTGGGCGAACACCTGCACGCCATCCAGCGGCTGCAGTTGCTGCACGTAGCCGGGAATCACGGCGAACAGCACCGAGGCGATCACCGACAGCGCCACCCCACGTCCAGACAGATTCATTGAGTCGCCTTCGCTCCTTGCAGGGTGCCCACCCGACCCAGCATCAATGATGCGGCGATCACCGCGCCGCCCAGACCCAGGCGCAACAGGTCGGCATCTCGATTCCACAGCAGCAGATTCACCAGCAGGCCGGCCGGCACCAGGGCGTTGTTCATTACCGCCAGCGTGCCGCCATCGACCAGGCTGGCGCCTTTGTTCCACCAGTAAAGCCCCAACCCGGAGGCCACGATACCGAGCCAGGCGAGCACGCTCCACTGCAGGGCGCTGCTGGGTAAGCGGGCGGCGTTCCCGAACACCAGGAAGGCCGGCAGGGCCACGGCCAGCGCGCCCAGGTAGAAATAGCCGAAGCGGCGGTAGGGCGGGATGGTCGAGGGATGGCGCGCCAGCAGATGCTTGTACAGCACCTGGCCGGCGGCGAAGGTGGCGTTGGCGATCTGCAGCAGGAAGAAGCCCAGGTAGTAGTCCGCGCCGACATGCTCGTAGCGGATCAGCGCCGCGCCGGCCACCGCCACCAGCGCGGCGACCAGGGCCATCGGATTGAAACAGCGCCGCAAGGCATCTTCGATCAGGGTCACGTACAGCGGGGTGAGCACGGTGAACAGCAGCACCTCCGGCACGCTCAGCACGCCGAAGCTCAGGTACAGGCAGACGTAGGTGACGCCGAACTGCAGGGCGCCGATCAGCAACATGCCGCGGATGAAGCCCGGCGCCACGCCGCGCCAGCGGGTCAGTGGCAGGAACACCAGGCCGGCGATGACGATCCGCGTCAGCACGGCGAAGTAGCTGTCCACCTGACCGGCCAGGTACTCGCCGATCAGGCTGAAGGAAAACGCCCACAACAGGGTCACAACGACTAGATAACGCATGGCCACCTCGCAGAAAACCGGCGACCTTAGCCGCTCGCGGCGCTGGCAACAATCGCGGATGCAGGTGCGGGGCTGGGATGGCGCGGGCGGCAGGCTGAGCTTGCGGCCGGGCCGGAGACGCAGTGCCCCCAGCGTAGCGCTGGGGGGCATAAAAAAGGCCCGAGGGACCAGTTCGCGCTGGTCGACCGGGCAGGGGCGCCCCCAAGGAGCGGAGGGGGCGCGAAGGCAGTCGCCGATGCCTAAAGATTAGGCCACTTGCGCCAGCTTTGCCTGTGCCTCGGCCAAACCTTTTTCCGACATGTCGCCGCCCATGTTGAGACCTTCGGCATGGATGAAGCTGACGTCATGGATGCCGATGAACCCCAGGGCCTGGCGCAGGTAGGGTTCCTGATGATCCAGGCTGCCGCCGGCGTAGATGCCGCCGCGGGCGGTTAGGACGAAGGCACGCTTGCCCGTGAGCAGCCCCTGGGGGCCGTTCTCGGTGTACTGGAAGGTCACCCCGGCACGCAGTACATGGTCGAGCCAGGACTTCAGGGTGCTGGGTATGGCGAAGTTGTACATGGGCGCGGCCAGCACCAGCACATCGGCGGCCAGCAGTTCGTCGCTGAGCCTATTGGACAGCGCCAGGGCGGCCTGCTCCGCCTCGCTCTGCTGCTCGGCCGGGGTCATCCAGCCGCCCAGCAGGCTGGCATCCAGGTGCGGGACCGGCTCCACCGCCAGGTCGCGGACCTGGACGCTGTCGGCCGGATGGGCGGCCCGCCAGCGGGCGATGAATTGCTCGGTGAGTTGACGCGATACCGAACCCTGTTGACGGGCGCTGCTTTCGATTACCAGTACGTGGGACATGATTGGGACTCCATCGTGAGTTGTTGTGTCTCGATGGGCACAGACTATGACCACGCCAGCCGATTAAAAAGCGCAAAAATCGGACATAAAGGATCGACTAAGTTGATTTATTATTTCCACCGATCTAGGCTCACTCCGCGCCGCCAGGCATCGAGGGATAAGCCCGTCCGGACTACTGCAGGGTGCAGGTCAGCTGCACGCGCAGCCTGATGATGCTGCGCGAGAACTTCACGGTCATGTTGCTGCTCTCCCCCGCTGCCAGCACCACCTTGCGGGTGCGCGGCCGCTCGGGGCCATTGCGGAACACCCCAGTGCACTGCGCATCGGTCTGGCCATAGTTGTAGAGCCGCAGCGCGCCCATGTTGTGGTCGATCTCCTGGGTGGTGGCGGACACCTCGGTGCCGTTGAGCTGCTTGTCCAGCTCGATCGGGTAGGCAACAGCGCTCAACGGCAACAGGGCGATCAGGGCACAACAGAGGTTTCGCATCGGGCAGTCTCCAGCAGGGGGCCGCCAGTTTAGGACGATATCGCCGCCGCATGCACCCGGCGTGTCGGGTGAATAGGAGAACATAATGAAAGCGCCACGCGTGACCCTCGATCAATGGCGAACCCTGCAGGCGGTGGTCGATCAGGGCGGCTTCGCCCAGGCCGCCGAGGCACTGCACCGTTCGCAATCCTCGGTCAGCTACACGGTGGCGCGCATGCAGGAGCAGCTCGGCGTGCCACTGCTGCGCATCGACGGGCGCAAGGCGGTGCTCACCGAGGCCGGTGACGCGCTGCTGCGCCGCTCGCGCCAACTGGTCAAGCAGGCCAGTCAGCTGGAAGACCTGGCGCACAACATGGAGCAGGGCTGGGAAGCCGAGGTGCGCCTGGTGGTCGATGCCGCCTACCCCAATGCCCGCCTGGTCCAGGCGCTCAGCGCCTTCATGCCGCAGAGCCGCGGCTGCCGTGTGCGCCTGCGCGAGGAAGTGCTGTCCGGCGTCGAGGACGTGCTCAAGGAAGGCACCGCCGACCTGGCCATCAGCGGCCTGAACATCCCCGGCTATCTCTGCACCGAGATGAGCACCGTGGAGTTCGTCGCCGTCGCCCACCCCGACCATGCGCTGCACCGCCTGCAGCGGGAGCTGAGCTTCCAGGATCTGGAGAGCCAGATGCAGGTGGTCATCCGTGATTCCGGCCGCCAGCAGCCGCGCGACGTCGGCTGGCTCGGCGCCGAGCAGCGCTGGACGGTCGGCAGCCTGGCCACCGCCGCCAGCTTCGTCAGCAGCGGCCTGGGCTTCGCCTGGCTGCCGCGCCACCTGATCGAGCGCGAGCTCAAGGACGGTCTGCTCAAGCCGCTGCCCCTGGACCAGGGCGGCAGTCGCAATACCCGCTACCTGCTGTACTCGAACAAGGACAAGCCGCTGGGCCCGGCGACGCAGATCCTCGCCGAGCTGATCCGCCGCTTCGACGCCGCGCCACTCGACGTGGCCTTCGCCGCCCCCCTGCCGCCCTCCGAAAGGTCCTAGTCCATGGCTTATTTCGACAGCGACGGCTGCCAGCTGCACTACGAGGAATACGGCCACGGCGCGCCGCTGCTACTGGTGCATGGCCTCGGCTCGAGCACCCGCGACTGGGAATACCAGATCGACGACCTGGCCGCCAATTACCGGGTGATCGCCCTCGACCTGCGTGGTCATGGCCGCTCCGACAAACCCCGGGAGCGCTACAGCATCGCCGGCTTCGCCGAGGATGTAGCGGCGCTGATCGAGCACCTGCGCCTGGAGGCGGTGCATCTGGTCGGCATTTCCATGGGCGGGATGGTCGGCTTCCAGCTCGGCGTCGACCGCCCGCAGCTGCTCAGGAGCCTGTGCATCGTCAACAGCTCGCCGGAGGTCAAGGCGCGCAACCTGCGCGAGCGCCTGGAGATCGCCAAGCGCTGGAGCCTGTCGCGCCTGCTCAGCCTCAGGACCATCGCCAAGGGCCTCGGCCGCCTGCTGTTCCCCCACCCGCATCAGGCCGAACTGCGGCGCAAGATCGAGCAACGCTGGCCACAGAATGACAAGCGCGCCTATTTGGCCAGCCTCGACGCCATCATCGGCTGGGGCGTGCGGGAACGCCTGGCGCGCATCACCTGTCCTACCCTGGTGATCAGCGCGGACCGCGACTACACCCCGGTGGCGCAGAAGGAGGCCTACGTCAAGGAACTGCCCGATGCGCGCCTGCTGGTGATCGAAAATTCGCGCCACGCCACACCCCTGGATCAACCACAGCGTTTCAATAGCAGCCTGCTGGCCTTCCTCGCCGAAGTCGAACGGGCCGCCTCCACCCACCACAAGGACCCATGACAATGCTCAAACAACTCGCCCTCGCCGCCTGTACCCTGCTGCTGTCCACCAGCCTGCTGGCCGCGGAGAAGCCCAAGGTGCTGCTGACCACCAGCGCCGGCGAAATCGAAATCGAGCTGGAAGCCGAGAAGGCGCCGATCAGCGTGGAGAACTTCCTCGCCTACGTGGACAGCGGCCACTATGCCGGCACCCAGTTCCACCGGGTGATCCCCGGCTTCATGATCCAGGGCGGCGGCTTCGACGCCGACCTGCAGCAGAAGCAGACCCGCGCGCCGATCAAGAACGAAGCCGACAACGGCCTGCACAACGTGCGCGGCACCCTGGCCATGGCCCGCACCCAGGTGCGTGACTCGGCCACCAGCCAGTTCTTCATCAACCACAAGGACAACGCCTTCCTCGACCACGGCAGCCGCGACTTCGGCTACGCGGTATTCGGCAAGGTGGTGCGCGGCATGGAGGTGGTCGACAAGATCGCCCAGGTGCCCACCGGCAACCGTGGCGGCCACCAGAACGTGCCGCGCGAGCCGGTGCTGATCCTCGAGGCCAAGCGCCTGTAAGCCTGGCCTGCGCCACTCCCCGGCGCCTGCTGCAGGCCGGCCCTCCGGCCCGGCCTGCAGCTGTCATCGACGCGCCTTCATTTCGTCATCATCGCGTCACGGCACTGGAGCAGATTCTCCGCCACCCTCAGGAGGAGTCTCACCATGTCACCACGCTTCATCTGCAAACCCCTCGCCCTCGCCCTGCTGGCTGGCGCATTGAGCGCATGCAGCCTGCAAGGCACCGCACCCGCGACAAGCGCGACGTCACCGAACAACGAGGACTGGTACCAGGTCCGCACCGACAACGAACTCTACGTGTTCGACGACTACCAGGTGTTTCGTGACTTCCTCGCCACCGGCAAGGCGCCCTACCTGAAGGACCTGGAACAGCAGGACAAGTATGGCCAGTCGGTCATCCTCGCCCTGCGCGCCGAGGACCAGGGCAAGGCACTGGAGCAGATCGCCGCCTACCGGTTCCTCAATGTCAGCCTGACGCCGGCCAATCCCTTCTACGGCGAGATCCGCCAGGACGGGGTGATCTACGTGTTCCAGCGCTACGGCGACATGATCGATACCATCAACCTGCGCGAGCCGATCTTCCGTCATACCGAAATCGGCTCCGGCCCGAACGGCGAGCGGGTGGTCTACGGCATGATCAAGGAAGAGAGCAAGCCACTCGCGCTGATCGAGCAGTTCCAGGCTCGCTACAAGCGCTAAGCGCCCGGCCGAGACTCCACGCCCGACGCCGCCCTGGCGCCGGGCGTTTTTCATTGCCTGACCCCTGCCCGTCGAGTGCCGGGCGTGGGAGACGGCAGCCCCTGCGGGGCAAAGGCAACACATCGAAATAAGCGTTCATCGGGGGGCAGCGGCCCGGCTCAGCCCTGCCGATAGGGCAGCAAATCGCGCGCCTGCTCGGCATAGCCCTGCACGCCGCCCCGCTCCTGCTCGAGAAAGTCCGCCACCGCCGCGCGCAGGCCCGGGTGGCAGAGGTAATGCCAGGAACGCGTGAGCACCGGCTCGAAGCCGCGGATCAGCTTGTGCTCGCCCTGGGCGCCGGCATCGAAGCGCTGCAGGCCCTGGGCGATGGCCTGGTCCATGCCCTGGTAGAAACAGGTCTCGAAGTGCAGGCGGTCGAACTCCGCCAGGCAGCCCCAGTAGCGCCCGTAGAGGCTGTCGCCACCGACCAGGCTGAAGGCCATGGCCACCGGCCGGCCGCCCTGGTGCGCCAGCACCACGCGGATGGCCTCGGGCATGCGCGCGGCCAGCAGGCTGAAGAAATCGCGGCTCAGGTAGGGGGCCTGACCGCGCACCCGGTAGGTATTGGCGTAGCAGAGGTAGACGAAGTCCCACTCCGCCTCGCTGAGCTGATGCCCGCCGCGCCAGTCGAAGTCGATGCCCTGGCCGGCCACCTGCTCGCGCTCCTTGCGGATCTGCTTGCGCTTGCGCGAACTGAGCGCGTCGAGGAAGTCCTGAAAATCCCGGTAACCACGATTGCGCCAGTGGTACTGGCAGCCCAGGCGCTCCAGCCAGCCCTCGCGGCCGCGCAGCAGCTCGTCGGCGGCCGGATCGGTGAAGTTGATGTGCAGGCTGGACAGGCCCTGGCGCTCCAGGCTCTCGCTCAAGGCATCGAGCAACCGGCCCGCCGCCAGTGGATCGCCGAGCAGGCGCGGACCGCTCACCGGCGAGAAGGGAATGGCCCCCAGCAGTTTGGGGTAGTAGGCGATGCCGGCGCGGCGGCAGGCATCGGCCCAACCGTGGTCGAACACGTACTCGCCATAGGAATGGTGCTTCACGTAGGCCGGCATGGCCGCCAGCGGCCGCTGCCGCTCGTCCAGCCAGATTTGGTGGGCCGCCTGCCAGCCGCTGCGGCCGCCGACGCTGCCGCTGTCTTCCAGCGCGGCGAGGAAGGCATGGCGCAAGAACGGCTGGCCGGCCGGGAGCAAGGCATCCCAGGTGGCGGCATCGAGTTCACTGAGGTGGTGCAGGGTGGCAATCGGCATGGCCGCAGTCTGGCCCCTCGCGCGGACGAAAAAAAGCCCCGCACGGGGCGGGGCTTCAACGGAGCGACAAGTCTTGCGTCGTAACGCCGGTTGCTTAGAACACGTACTGCAGGCGCAGGCTGACAGCATCGCCGTCGTCATCGCCAGCGGCGTTGCCCGTGTTGTCGACCTTGGCCTTGATGTAGTTGGCCGCCACCTTGACCGATTCGTTGGCGTACCAGTTCACCCCCAGGGTGTGGACCTTGCCCTTGGTATCGACGAAGCCACTCTCTTCGGCCTTGACGTTGTCGTAGCGGTACACCAGTTCCCAGGCGCCGGTCTGCTTGTCGGTCGGCTTGATGCTGTCGAACTTGGCGCCATCCAGCTTGTAGCCACGGGCTTCGCCGGTCAGGGTGTAGGCCAGTTGCACGTTGTAGCCGGTGGCTTCGCGGTCGCCACGGGCCGATCCGGACTTGGCGTCGATATCGCGCATCAGGTATTCGCTCTGCACCGAGAACGGCCCCGTAGCGTAGGCGAATTCCGCACCCCAGGCGCTGTCGCCGTCGAACTGGCCGGCCACGCCGGGGGCGAAGATAATGCGGTCCTGCTTGTTCTTGCCGTTCTCGGTCATGCCCCGCACATTCAGGCGCGAGCGCACGCGGCCATCAAAGTCCTCGACGTCACGCTGCGCGTAATCCACACCGAAGTGCAGCACCTTGCCAGGCTCGGCCATCGGCGCAAACACGCCGCGCAGGTTGTAGCCGCCGTTGGACTGGCCGTCGGCATCCTCGTTCTCGCTGCCCTCGCGGTGGAAGTAGCCGGCCGAACCGTAGAACACGCCGCCGGTCATGCCGGAGACCTGAAGGCCCATGCCGTCCTGCTTGTCGTTGACCCAGTCGGCCAGGTCATAGATCGCCGAGCGCTCGATGGTGCTGATCCACTTGGAGCTGGTGGCCTTCTCCAGGCCGAAGTCCGGGTCGAAACGGCCAACCTTGACCGCCAGGGGCGCGTAGCGGGTGAAGCCGGTGTAGGTCACCGACGCCTCGTCCCACTTACTGGTGCCATTATCGGCGGCGAAGTCCACGTTGAATGCGTACTTCCAGTCCTGGTAGGCGACACCGGAGATTTCCAGGATGGCGCGGCGGAAGTAGGGCTCATCGGAGCGGTTGCCGTTAGCACTGTAGAGGCCATCGAAGCTGTCGACGTCGGCCTGCAGGCGGCCACCGATCTTGAAACCGAACTGCTTGTCGGTGGTGGCGACTTCCAGGCCACCCTTGGTCTTGATCACGATATCGGTGCCGTCGGTGGTGACGGTACCGGCGAAAGCCTGGGCGGAAACGACCAGGGCCAGGGCGCTGGCTGCGAAACCGGCGAAGTGCTTACGGATCATCGAACATTCCCCTAATGGACTTAGTGTTGAAAACACCCGAGCACTCAGGCTCGTTCGTGTTGGAGGGGAATCTTCGCGGCGGAACATTTCAGTGCCGTGGCTGATATATAAATGTTTGATGACAAAGGAACTTTTCCAGCCTGCCGGACTGCAGCGCGAAGCGCCCCTGGCGCAGCTCCGGGCAGTCGCCAGCGCCAGGCGGCACCTGTTGCCTGGTCTGCTGGGAGAGGGGATAGCGCGTACACGCCGGCCAGCCTGCGTGGCGGCAGCGGCATCGGGAAATGGGTTCGGGCGGCGCCAGGCCTGGCTCGCCGAGCGATTCCTGGCGCGAGGAGGAATCAGCCGCCCAGTTCACCGGCCTGGGCAGCGACCTGGCCGTAGTGGGCCTCCAGCACCGCGCTGCGCACACCGGACATGACCTTGAGCAGCTCCGCGCGCGCCTGCTCCCGCGCCAGGCCCCGCTGCTCGAGGATGTTCAGCAGCCGGTCGAACTGCTCCCGGCGTTTATGTCCGGCCTCCGAGTCGTCGCGCCGCGAGCAGCAGGACACCAGCAAGGTGGAACCGCACACGCAGTTGCGGAAGACCTCGACCAGCGGCCCGTCCTCCGGGTCATCGACCCCCTTGAGGCCGGTGATCTCCGGGCGAATCGCCTGGGTCTCGCGGCAGTACTCCTCTTCGCTGGCGAAGGTTCGCCCGCAGTTGCGGCAGCGCTTGGGGAAGTCGTCGAGGCAGAGTGCCTTGAGTCCGGCGTACCAATCGTCATCGGAAGAAAAGCTAGGCATCTGTACTCCCCGGCCCAGGTGTCGAGCCGCTCAGTATAGCCACAGGCGTCATCGCCCCGGACGCGCCAGAGGCCCACCGCAGGCACGGCAGGCCAACCCGGCGCAAACACGGGTGCCTACAGCATATCGCGCCGCTGCCTGGCCAGCGCCTTCGCCAGGGCGTCCAGCTCGGGGCTCTGGCCCTCGGGCAGCTGGCGCAGCACCGCCTGGCTGAGACGCATCTGCCGGATGAAGCGTCGGCACTTGACGCACATCGCCAAGTGGGCGCGCACCGACAGGCGCAGCCGCAGGCTCAGCTGACGATCCAAAAAGTCGCTGGAGTTTGCCACCAGTTCCTTGCAAGTCAGCATTGGCCAGTCTCCTCGAAATGCTCCAGGGTGGCAAAGACCTTCAGACGCGCCCTATGCAGTAACACCCGGACATTGGAGAGCGAGATGTCCAGAAGATTACAGATCTCCTCCAGCTCCAGGCCCTGGCGCTCGCGCAGCAGCAGCACGCTACCCTGCAACTCGGACAGACTGACCAGGGTTTTCTCGAGGCACTCGCGCAGTTCGCTCTCGGCCAGCAGGGCCTCCGGGCTGTCCTGGTGCCAGGCGTGCGGCTCCAGCAACCAGTGGCCGCTTTCGGAGAAACGCTCTTCGCCGATCGAGCCGTGGGGCGCGGGCAGGTCATCCAGCAGCACCTCCCGGCGATTCTGCTTGAGGCGCGTCTTGGCGGCGTTGGCGGTGATGGTCAGCAGCCAGGTCTTCAGGCTGGAGCGCCCCTGGAAACCATCCAGGCTGCGCACCACCGCCAGCCAGGCGTCCTGCACCACCTCGTCGGCATTGCGACTGCCGACGATGGCGAAGGCCACCGCGCGCATGGCGCCCTGATAGCGGGTCACCAGCTCGGCAAAGGCCTGCTGTTCGCCCGCCAGCAGCCGGGCGAGCAATGCACTGTCGGCCGAGTAGTCCATCAGCGCTTACGCAGGATCACGCTGCCGATCGAATAACCGGCACCGAAGGAACTGAGCACGCCCAAAGCGCCACTGGGCAGATCGTCCTGGTGCTTGTGCAGGGCGATCACCGAGCCGGCGGAACTGGTATTGGCGTAGGTGTCGAGAATCACCGGCGCCTCATTGGGCTCGGCATCGCGGCCGAGCAGTTTGCGGGCGATCAGCAGGTTCATGTTGAGGTTGGCCTGGTGCAGCCAGAAGCGCTTGACCTGGCTGACCTCGAGACCGTTCTCCTGCAGGTGCGCGGCGATCAGTTCGGCGACCATCGGGCAGACTTCCTTGAACACCTTGCGCCCTTCCTGGACGAACAGCTTGTCGCGGGCGCCCACGCCCTCCTCGGCGCAGCGGTTGAGGAAGCCGAAGTTGTTGCGGATATTGTTGGAGAACTGGGTCAGCAACTTGGTGCCGACGATCTCGAACTGCTGCGCGGCAGTGGCCAGGTCGGCGCGTTCGACGATCACCGCGGTGCAGGCATCGCCGAAGATGAAGTGGCTGTCGCGGTCGCGGAAGTTCAGGTGGCCGGTGCAGATCTCCGGGTTGACCATCAGCACCGCCCGCGCCTGGCCCAGCTGCACGCTGTTGGCCGCGGCCTGGATGCCGAAGGTGGCCGAGCTGCAGGCCACGTTCATGTCGAAGCCGAAACCCCGGATGCCCAGGGCTGCCTGCACTTCGATGGCCACCGCCGGGTAGCCGCGCTGCAGGTTGGAGCAGGCGACTATCACCCCGTCGATGTCCGCCGCGGTCTTGCCGGCACGCGCCAGGGCCTGCTCGGCGGCGGCTACCGCCATCTCGCAGAGAATGCCCCACTGTTCGTTGGTGCGTTCGGGGATCCGCGGCAGCATGCGCTGCGGATCGAGAATGCCTTCCTTGTCGACCACGAAGCGGCTCTTGATGCCCGAGGCCTTCTCGATGAAGGCACTGCTCGACTCGGCCAGCGCCTCGACCTCGCCACGGGCGATGGCCTCGGCATTGTCGGCGTTGAACTGCTGCACATAGGCATTGAAGGACGCCACCAGCTCGTCGTTGGAAATGCTGTAGACCGGGGTGTACAGGCCGGTACCGCTGATGACGACGTTATGCACGCTCATTCCTCATGTTCGCTGCCGCACCTGGCGGCCGGTTATGCAGGAGCCTGTGGCCAGCACGGGCTGCAGGCGCAGATTCAGGGAGGCGGCGAGACGCCGGCGTTCGGCGCCCTGCCCCTCTTGCAAGGCGCAGAGTGTGCCACAGCCGAGCCGATTTCGTCCGCAGCTCAAACAAGCGACTGACTGGCGGCCTGCAGCGCCGACAGCGACTGCGATTCAGTGTAGCGAGGCGCTGTGCGGCGGCCAGCTCGATTCGCCCGCGACGGCTGGCGGCGGCAATTTCGGCTTGCACACAGGACATCGGCGTGGGGATCATGCCGTTCTGACGGTGAACTTTGCCTAAAGTACAGGTAGCGCTGGCTCGACCGAGCACAATGCGTCCACCCGGAGCCCCAGCAACCCATGCACTCCCCGATGCCACTAGCCCTGAGAATCCTCCTGCTGGCCCTGGCCTTTGCCGTTGCCGGCCGCCTGGCGCTGATGCTGGCCATTGCGCCCGGCTTCGCCAGCGCGGTCTTTCCGCCGGTGGGGATAGCCCTGGCTGCCGTGCTGATCTGGGGCTACCCGATGCTGGTCGGGGTATTTCTCGGCTCGACCCTGCTCAACCTCAGCATCGGCTTCAACAGCCTCGACCAGTTGAGCCTGCAGGACCTGCTGGTGGCCGCCGGCATCGCCCTCGGCACCACGCTGCAGGGGCTGGCGGCCAGCTGGCTGATTCGCAACTTTGTCGGTTTTCCCACCCCGCTCACCGGCCAACGCAGCATTCTCCTGCTGCTCCTGCTCGGCGGGCCGATGGCCTGCCTGATCAGCGCCAGCATCGGCACCGGGGTGCTCTACCTCAGCCAGATAATCGGCGCCGAGGAGTTGCCGTTCAGCTGGTGGACCTGGTGGGTCGGCGACAGCATCGGCGTGCTGCTCTTCACCCCGCTGATGTTCATCCTGTTCGCCGAGCCCCGCCCGCTGTGGCGCAGCCGCGCCAGCAGCGTCGGCCTGCCGTTATTGATCAGCTGCGCGATCATGGTGCTGCTCTTCATCCGCGCCAGCGAAGCCGAGCAGAACAACCTGCGCCTGCGCTTCCACGAGCAGGCGAAGATGATGAGCACCACCCTCAAGTTCCGCTTCGAGCTCTACAGCAAGGCCGCGCAGTCCATCGAACGGCTGTTTGCCTCCTCCGACGCGGTGTCACGCAAGGACTTCGCCCGCTTCGTCGCCAACCTGCCCAGCACCTATCCGGGAATCACCGCGCTGAGCTGGGATGCCCTGATAACCGGTGAGCAGCGAACGGAGTTCGAGGCACGGATGGCCGCCGAAGGCTTGGCGGATTTCCATATCCGCGAGCACGACGGCGCGGGCCAACTGGTCCCCGCCGGACCGCGGCCGTTCTATGTGCCGGTGACCTACGTCGAGCCCTTCGCCCTCAACAGCAAGGCACTCGGTTTCGACGTAGCCTCCATGCCGTTGCGCCGACGGGCCCTGGAGAGTGCCCGTGACAGCGCCCACACGGTAATGACCGCCCCTATCACCCTGATTCAGGACAACGAGACGCCACAGCCCGGGGTGCTGCTGCTGTATCCGGTCTACAAGGGCGACCTTCCACCGTCCAGCATCGCCGAGCGCAGGCGCCAGCTGCGTGGCTACGCGGCAGCAGTCGTACGCATGGCCGACCTGATAGAGAACGCGATGAAGGCCTACCCGGCTGACAGCTATCAGCTGCACCTGGAGGACATCACGGATGCCGAACCGCAGCCCCTCTACGGCCAGGCCGATGCCGCCCTGCCAGCTTATGCAGCGGACCTGCTCTGGGAGGAACAGCTGGAGATCGGAGAACGCCGCTTGCGCCTGGCGATCTCGCCGACCGAGGCCTTCCTGCAGCGCAACCACGGCCTGCAGCCCTGGGCCGTACTGGCAGGCGGCCTGCTGCTGTGCAGCCTGCTCGGCGGCTACCTGCTGACCACTACCGGGCGCGCCGATCAGATCCGCCATGAGGTACGGCAACGCACCCTGGAACTCAGCGAAATCCTGGAGAACGCCGCCGAGGGCATCCTCATCTTCGACGAGCAGGGCCTGATCGAGCGTGCCAACCCTGCCAGCAGCCGGCTGTTCGGCTACGCCACCAGCGAACTGGTCGGGCGTCCCATCGGCAGCCTGATCCCCAGCCTGCGGCCCTGCAGCGCAGCCGCGCTGGACGGACAACTGCGCAAGGCCCTGGAGGTCAGCGGCAGCCATGCGCACGCCAACCAGCTGGAGCTGGAGATCAGCCTGAGCAGCTATGAACTACCGGGACGCCGCCTGTATATCTGCATGCTCCGCGATATCAGCGCACGCAAGCAGGTCGAGCGCCTGAAGAGCGAGTTTATCGCCACCGTCAGCCATGAGCTGCGCACCCCGCTGACCTCGATCAAGGGTTCGCTCGGCCTGCTCACCGCCGGCGCGGTCGGCCCCCTCGGCGCCCAGGCCCACGAACTGGTGCGCATCGCCCAGAGCAACTCCGAGCGCCTGGTCAGCCTGGTCAATGACATCCTCGATATCGAGAAGCTGGAGTTCGGCCACAGCCGCATCCAGCTCACCCGCACCGACCTGCGCCCGCTGCTGCACGAGGCGCTGGCGCACAACCAGGGTTATGCCGACGGCCACCAGGTCAGGCTCAGCCTGGACGACAGCGCCCTGCCCGCCCAGGTGCCGGTGCGGGTCGACGGCCAGCGCCTGCAGCAGGTGCTGAGCAACCTGATCGCCAACGCGGTGAAGTTCTCCGAGCCCCAGGGCCAGGTGGAGATTTCCGCCGAGGTCGTCGATGCCCAGGTCAGGGTCCAGGTGCTCGACCACGGCCCCGGCATCGCCGATGAGTTCCGCGAGCGCATCTTCCAGAAGTTCGCCCAGGCCGACAGTTCCGACAGCCGCCGGCGCGGCGGCACCGGCCTGGGACTGAGCATCTGCAAGACCCTGATCGAACGCATGCACGGGCAGATCGGCTACCGCAGCCAGCTCGGTCAGGGCAGCACCTTCTACTTCAGCCTGCCGCTGGCCGACGCCTGAACCCTCGACAATGCGCGGCCAGCCCTCACCCGTCCGGGCGATGGCTGGAATCGATGCTGTCGTTAACCTCAAGCGACCCCACACAACAACAATAGAGGGATCGTTTCATGCGCAAGCTCGTTCTGCTGTTTCTGCTGACGCTTTCATCCCTGGCCGAGGCCGCCACCGGCGTGTTCCCCGACAGCACCTTCAACAACCTCGACCACGGCCTGTACTGGTTCGGCTACGGCGACAGCTGGCAGAAGGCCGTGCCGGGCTACAGCAACGCCTACTACAGTGCCAACAAGCCGACCGTGATCTATGTGCACGGCTGGCAGAACGGCTCCACCGTCAACAAGAACCGCGAGACCTTCAACCGCCTGGACGCCGGCGGCCCCAACCTGGACCTGGCCCACGCCTGGCTGGCGGCCGGCTACAACGTCGGCATCCTGTACTGGAACCAGTTCGCCGACGAGGGCGAGGTGAAGGACGCCGAGGCGAAGATCTGGACCGCCACCGGCCCGCGCGCCATGCGCTGGCGCAACGCCAGCGGGGTCTACAGCAACGGCCCCTCCCAATCGGTCGGCGACCTGCTGTTCCAGAGCTACAAGGACAACCTGGCCGGCTACACCGGCGACAACATCCGCCTGCTCGGCCACTCCCTGGGCAACCAGGTGGCCATCGTCCTGGCCAAGAAGATCAGCGACGCGGTCAGCTCCGGCACCGTCAGCAGCAAGCTGCTGCCCAAGCGCGTCGCCCTGCTCGATCCGTTCTATTCCAACCAGGCCAAGAGCTACCTGGGCAACAAGTGGGTCGGCGAGGTCTGCCGCAGCTACGTCAGCGAACTGAAGACCAAGGGCGTGATCTTCGAGGCCTACCGCACCTCGGCCGTCACCAGCACCATCTTCGTCGGCGACAACAACGTCGGCCTGATGAACATGACCGCCTTCAGCGAGGTCAAGACCGGCTATTTCGGCAGCACCCAGCAGGCCCAGAAGCACAATGCCGCGGTCTGGCACTACCTGTGGTCGTTCAGCTTCAACCCGCCGCTGATCACCGGCACCAGCAACCAGGCCGCCTCGGCCAAGACCTCCGATAGCCGCATCACCACCCTGATGAACGGTACCCAGAAGCTGGTCCATGACCTGGGCGGCACCACCAAGGAGCCGTCGGACGACAGCTTCAAGCTGTACGCTCGCTAAGTCCTGCCCGCCAGGCCGTCCCGGGGCGGGACGGCCTGCTTGCGGTTTCGCCATCGACTAAGCCCCTGCCGGCGTCTACATTGAGCAATCCTCGCCCGCTCCCGGAGCCCGCATGTCGCTGTCGCTGCTCAGCCGCTACGCCTTCTTCGCCTTCTGCCTGTCGTTCACCCTGGTCAGCCTGGCCTTCCTCGACCAGCAATGGCTGTGGCCCCTCACCCTGGTCACTGCGGCGCTCAGCCTGGTCGGCATCGGCGACCTGTTGCAGACGCGCCAGGCGGTGCGGCGCAACTACCCGATCCTCGGCAACATCCGCTACCTGGTCGAAGGCATCCGCCCGGAGATCCGCCAGTACCTGCTGGAAGCCGATGGCGACAAGCTGCCGTTCTCCCGCGCCCAGCGCTCGCTGGTCTACGCCCGGGCGAAGAACCAGGGCGCCGACAAGGCCTTCGGCACCCTGCTGGACGTCTACCAGAACGGCTACGAGTTCATCAGCCACTCCATGCGCCCGGCCCCGCTGGCCGACCCGGAGAGCTTCCGGGTCAGCATTGGCGGCCCGCAATGCCGCCAGCCCTACAGCGCCTCGCTGTTCAATATCTCGGCGATGAGCTTCGGCTCGCTCAGCGCCAATGCCATCCGCGCCCTGAACCAGGGCGCCAGGCTCGGCAACTTCGCCCACGACACCGGCGAGGGCAGCATCAGTCCCTACCACCGCGAGCACGGCGGCGACCTGATCTGGGAGATCGGCAGCGGCTACTTCGGCTGTCGCGACGGCGAGGGGCGTTTCGACCCGCAGCGCTTCGCCGAGCAGGCGGCCAGCCCCCAGGTACGGATGATCGAGATCAAGCTCAGCCAGGGCGCCAAACCGGGCCATGGCGGCATCCTGCCCAAGCACAAGGTCACTGCGGAAATCTCCGTCACCCGCGGCATCCCCATGGGCCAGGATTGCGTGTCACCGTCGCGCCACAGCACCTTCTCCACGCCCATCGAGCTGCTGCAGTTCATCGCACAACTCCGTCAATTAGCGGAAGGCAAGCCGGTGGGCTTCAAGCTGTGCCTGGGCCATCCCTGGGAGTTCATGGCCATCGCCAAGGCCATGCTGGAGAGCGGCATCCTTCCCGATTTCATCGTCATCGACGGCAACGAGGGCGGCACCGGCGCCGCGCCCCTGGAGTTCACCGACCACCTCGGCGTGCCGATGCGCGAGGGCCTGCTGTTCGTGCACAACACCCTGGTCGGCCTGAACCTGCGCGACAAGATCCGCCTCGGCGCCAGTGGCAAGATCGTCAGCGCCTTCGACATCGCCTGCGTGCTGGCCATCGGCGCCGACTGGGCCAACGCCGCCCGCGGCTTCATGTTCGCCATCGGCTGCATCCAGAGCCAGAGCTGCCACACCAACAAGTGCCCGACCGGGGTGGCCACCCAGGACCCATTGCGCCAGCGCGCCCTGGTGGTCGAGGACAAGGCCCAGCGGGTGCACAACTTCCACCGCAACACCCTCAAGGCGCTGGCCGAGATGCTCGCCGCCGCCGGCCTGGAGCACCCCGACCAGCTGGACGCCAGGCACCTGGTGCGGCGCATGTCGGCCACCGAGATCAAGCTGTTCGCCCAGCAGCACCAGTTCCTCGAGCCCGGCGAGCTGCTCGAAGGCCCCATCGCCAGCGCCTTCTACGCACGCATGTGGCAGATGGCCCGCGCCGACAGCTTCGAGGCGGCGCAGGCCTGATTCAGCCGCGTATCAACTGAGCGAATCGGCCAGCTGGCGCTCCTGCGCTTCGGGCCGATAGGCCGCGTCGATCAGCTGCTTGACCTTGTAGGCACGCCAGCCGAGCAGGCGCGCGGCGGTCAGCACCCCGCCCATCAGCGCGCCGCCGACCCCGGCGGTGACCACGTCGGAGCCGGTCAGGTAGAAATCCTTGATCGGCGTCTGCGGGTGGATCCAGTGCTGCTCGAAGCGCTGCACCGTGTGCTCGATGCCGTAGATCTCGCCGACCTGGTTCCACTGGAACCACTCGGTGGACAGCGGCGTGGACAGCTCACAGTAGTCCAGGGCTTCGCGCAACTGCGGCTGATGCTTGTACAGCGCCTCCAGCAGCACCTCGGTGATCTGCGCCTTGAACGCCTCGTAGTCCTCGCCGCGCTTGTTCCAGGTGCTGCCCTTCCAGCGCTCGAACCACTGGGGGAAACTCGGCGCGACGATTTCCACCGTCGACTTGCCGGGGTAGCGGCGCTCCCAGTCCGGGTCCTTGGCCGAGGGGAAGGAGATGTAGATCATCGGGAAGTCCAGCCCCGGCGAGTCCATGAAACGCTTGACGCTCAGGTCGTGGTCGAACTCGGGATAGAGCCAGAAGTTGGTCTTGGGGATGGCCAGCGTGGCGGCATCGCCCTTGAAGCCGGCATACAGGCACACATGGGAGGCCGAGGGTTCGACCTGCTCGAGCTTGTCGAGCAGGCCATGGCGCTCCACCACCTCGGCTGGCAGCAGGCGCTGGTAGGTCGGCAGCAGGCCGGCGCAGCTGACGACCTTGTCGGCGGTGATCTGGTGGCCGTCCTTGACCAGGCGCACGCCATAGGCGCGGTTGTTCTCGACCAGCACCTGCTCGACCCCGGCATAGGTGAACACATGGCCGCCGGCCGCCTCGATCACCGGGATGATGGTCTCGGCGATACGCACCGAGCCGCCCACCGGGTAGTTGCCGCCGGTGATGTAATGCTTGGCGACCATGGCGTGCATCATGAACGCCGCCTGCGCCGGCGGCAGGCCGTAGTCGCCCCACTGGGCGGTGAGCACGCCGATCAGCTGCTGATTGCTGGTCAGGCCCTCCAGCACCTGACGGGTGCTCTGGAAGAAATAGGCGGGAAACAGGTGCCGGCGCAGCCGGTTGTACAGCACGCCCAGGGTGCGCGGCAGGGCCTGGCCGGCGAAGAAGCGCGGGATCTTCTGGCTGACCTCGCTGATCAGCTCCACGTAGCGGTCGATGGCCGCGCCTTCCTCGGGAAAGTGCCGCTTGATCTCGGCCTTGAATTCATCGCGCCCGGCCAGGTAGCGGAACGGCTGGTCGCCGATGACGATATGGTCGTAATGCGCGTCCATCGGCGCCCACTGCAACTGGCCGTCGCTGATCACATCGAACACCCGGCGGATCACCGACCAGGGCTTGTGCACCTCGCCGATGTAATGCACGCCGACATCCCACTCATAGCCCTCGCGCTCATACACATGGGTGTAGCCGCCGGCGGTGTAGTGCTGCTCCAGCACGCAGACCCGCTTGCCCGCCTTGGCCAGCAAGGCAGCGGTGCACAGGCCGCCGACTCCGGAACCGATGACGATCACGTCGTAGTGGGCGTGGGCCTTGTTCTTGCGAAAGCGGGTTCCTGTGCGTTTCATCGGGGCTCCTGAGCGATTTTGTTATGCAAGTATTTGCATAGATAGTCCAGCGCAGCGACAAATGCAAATTTTTGCATAGCCCCTTAGAATGGCCACACCTCGTCGACCCCGGATTCAACATGTCCCTGCGCCACGCCATCCTCACCCTGCTGGAAACCGAACCGGCCAGCGGTTACGACATCGTCCGCCACTTCAAGGAGTCGCTCGGCTACTTCTGGAACGCCAAGCACCAGCAGGTCTACCAGGAGCTGCGCCGACTCAACGACGAGGGCTGGTTGCTGTGCAGCGAGCAGGCCCAGGCCGACAAGCCGGACAAGAAGGTCTATGCCATCAGCCCCGCGGGGCGCGCCGAGCTCAAGCGCTGGCTGGCCGAGCCGGCGGCGCCGAACAAGATCAACGACGCCCTGCTGGTCAAGCTGTTCGCCGGCGCCCTGGCCGAGCCGGCTGAGTTGCGCGCGGAGATGGCCCGCCACCGGGCCACCCACCAGGCCACCCTCGACAGCCTGCTGGAAATCGAGCGCCAGTACCGGCAACTCGATGCCGCGGAGCAGGCCCGCCAGCGCCTGCCCTACCTGACCCTGCGCCGCGGCATCCTCGGCGAACGGGCCTGGCTGGCCTGGGCCGACGAAGTCGAGGCGGAACTGGTGGCGCGGGTCGGTCAGTCGAGCGAGAAACCAGTCGGCAACTAGCCATAAAGACCGAAGTGGGTCCGTCATTTAACAGCTAAGTTGATGCGACTGGAGCCAGTACCAGCTCATCAGAACTGGCAAAGTAATATCACTTTATATTTGGGGAAAAGTTAAAACTTAACAGTCATACACCCACCAACTAACCCACCCAAAAACATCCACTTATCGGACAAACTTGTCGCCTTACTTTCGAACGCTACGCTCTAAGGGTCAGCCCGCAAGTGCTGGCATTGGCAAATCGAACAACAACCTCCGTGTCCATCAAGAGGAAGTTCCAATGCGCACCATCACCCTCAGTGTCGTGGCGCTAGCCGTTTCAGCGGCCACCTTGCAAATGGCCGCTGCCAGCCAACAAAGCGAAGCAAAAGGCTTTATCGAAGAAAGCACCTTCAATATTCTCAACCGAACTTTCTACTTCAACCGCGACTTCCGGAATGGCGGGTTCAATAGTGCCGGCACCAATGGCGCCAAACCGGGTCGCGAGAACGGCTATCGAGAGGAAGCGGCGCACGGAATCATGGCTGTGTACGAGTCCGGCTTTACCCAGGGCACCGTCGGTTTCGGCGTGGACGCCTATGGCCACCTGGGGATAAAACTCGACAGCGGTGGTGGCCGCACCGGCACCGCCTTGTTGCCGGTCGGCAGCGACGGCAGGCCCAGCGATGACTACAGCGAGGTGGGCGGCGTAGTCAAAATGCGCCTGTCCAACACCACCCTGAAAGTGGGTGAGAAGCGGGTCGAGAACCCGATGGTGGCAACCGGCGATGCACGGCTGCTGCCGCAGACCGCAACGGGGATCTTCCTCAACAGCGATGAAATCGAATCGCTGAATATCGACGCCGGCCATATCACCGCGATGAACGAGTTCGGCAGCACCAACTCCGACGGTGGTCTGCAGATTCAATACGCCGGCAATGTCGGCAACACGGCGGACTGGGCCGGCGGCACTTTCACCGCCACCGACACCTTGAACCTGAGCTTGTTCGCCTCGGAAGTAGAAGACACCTGGCGCCGTTACTACGGCAACGCCAACTACACCCTGCCGCTCGGCGACATGCGTTCGCTGAACTTCGACTTCAACATCTACCGCACCCTCGATGAGGGCAAGGCCCTGGCCGGCGCCATCGAGAACACCACCTGGTCGCTGGCCACGCAGTACGCCATGGGCGCCCATGCGCTGACATTGGGCTTCCAGAAGGTCAATGGCAACGACGGCTTCGACTACATCGGCTTCAACGCCATCTACCTGGCCAACTCGGTGCAGTACTCGGACTTCAACGCCCCCCGCGAGGAGTCCTGGCAACTGCGCTATGACCTGAACATGGCCGATTACGGTGTTCCGGGTCTGACCCTGATGGCGCGCTATATCCGCGGCGACAACATCGACAGCACGGACGCCGATCCGCTCAGCGGCTTCTTCAACGCCGCAGCCAACAACGAGAAACACTGGGAGCGCGACCTGGAAGCCAAGTATGTGGTGCAGGACGGCGCCGCCAAGGACCTGTCCTTCCGCGTCCGCCAGGCGACCCACCGAGGCTCGGCGAACCAGATCGACGGCGACGTCGACGAGGTACGCTTTATCGTCGAATACCCGCTGAGCGTGCTCTGAAACAGCCGCCGCATCGGCCTGACGGCTAGCGGTTGCACCAACCAACAGGCCGGGTTGCCGCGATGCAATCCGGCTTTCCAGTGCCCGTACCGCACAGTCGATGCCCGCGCGGGGCCTTCGGCCCGAGTTACCCTTGCCCCCCCCCGTAGCGCGGCTCACTTGACCGGCCACGGCCGCCAGCATACAAAGAGCGCGACACCTCATCCCTATGCCCCACTTCGACGGAGCCGATCCATGGCCCTGCACACCTGGCTGCTCTACCTCACCGCCGTCATCGGCCTGGCCCTGACCCCCGGCCCCAATGGCCTGCTGGCGCTGACCCATGGCGCGCTGTACGGACACAGGAAGACGCTGTGGACGGTGGCCGGCGGGGTCGGCGGCTTCGCCCTGCTAATGGCCCTGTCGATGTTCGGCATCGGCGCCCTGCTGCAAGCCTCGGCCAACGCCCTGGTCATCCTCAAGTGGATCGGCGGCGCCTACCTGGTCTGGCTCGGCTTCCAGCTCTGGCGCGCCCCGGCGCTGCAGCTCGATGCACCGACCCAGGCCGTAACCAAGTCCGGCGCGAGCCTGCTGCGCCAAGGGCTGCTGTCGGCGCTGTCCAACCCCAAGGTGATCCTGTTCTTCGGCGCCTTCCTGCCGCAGTTCCTCGATCCTAATGGCGACCTGCTGCTGCAGTTCGCGGTGATGGCCATGACCTTCGCCGTAGTCGAAGGCCTGGTGGAGTACCTGCTGGCCCGCACGGCGCACCGCGTGCGGCCCTGGCTGCAACGCAGCGGCCGCGGCTTCAACCGCTGCTGTGGCGGACTGTTCGCCGCCATGGGAGCGGCGCTGCCGCTGACCCGCTGACCCGCTAACCCGCCACAGCCAGTCGCGGCCATGCGTGGCCGCGATGCGCCCGAGCCCGGCTGCGCGGCGCCATGCACGATCCGCTTCCTGACCTTCCGACCCGAGCCCCTTCATGTACCAGCAAGAGCTGCTCTACAGCTACAACAGCTTCGCCATCACCGCCGTGCTGTTCGTCCTGATCATCCTGTTCAACGAGTTCGGCTTTCGCCTCGGCCGCTACGTGCAGAACCGCACCGATGTCGAGATCAAGGAGCTGACCGGCTCGGTACAGGCGAGCATCCTCGGCCTGCTGGCCCTGCTGCTGGGCTTCACCTTCAGCATGTCCATGCAGCGCTACGACGACCGCAACCAGGCGCTGATCGAGGAAGCCAACGCCATCGGCACCACGGTGCTGCGGGTCCAGCTGCTGCCCGCGCCGCGCCAGGAACGGATGACCGAGATGCTGCGCCAGTACATCGAGCTGCGCATCACCCTCGGTGAGATCAACCTGACCCAGCACGCCGAACGCAACCGCTACAACCAGCAGGTCAAGCAGCTGCAGGGGCAGCTCTGGGACCTGGCGGTGCAGGCCACCAACGAGGACCCACGGCCGGTGACCACCGGGGCCTTCGTCGCCGCCCTGAATGAAATGATCGACAACCAGGGCAAACGCCACGCCCTGCTGCAGATGCACGTCCCCGAGGTGGTCCTGCTATTGCTGTTCATCGTGTTCATCGCCTCGGTCGGCATCCTCGGCTACTCCAGCGGCCTGAGCGGCAAGCGCATCGTCGCGCCCACCGTGCTGGTGTCCTTCCTCATCTCCATGATCGTGTTCATCATCATCGACCTGGACCGCCCCATGCGCGGCCTGATCCAGGTGGACCAGGGCATCATGCAGGAGCTGCGCGACGCCGGACGCTGATCAGCGGTCGGCGTAGCACACCGGTGAGCTGGCATCGCCGCGGCGATCCAGCTCCTCCTCGAGAAACTCCGCCAACACCCGGGCGTTGTTGTGCGCGCTGTCGGCGGCGGTGAACAGCAGGGTCAGGGTGCCCTGCCCGGCGAACTCCAGCAGCCCCTGCCAATGCTCGGGATGGCCGGCCAGCTCGCGCCGATAGGCCTCGCGAAACTCGGCGAACGCCAGCCGCTGCTGGTGGAACCGTTTGCGCAGCTCGGCGGACGGCGCCACCTCGCGCAGCCAGCCGTGCAGCTGCAGCGCCGCCTTGCGGCAACCGCGCGGCCACAGGCGATCGACCAGCACCCGCCGGCCATCCGCCGCATCGACCGCCTCATAGACCCGCTTGCACTGGATCATCCGCGCGCACCCTTGTGATCGTCCGGAGGCCTGGGTAACGTGGCCGCTCCCGCCAGGAGAGCCCCGATGCCCGCTAGCCGCACCCTATTGTTTGCCCTGTTGCCGCTGTTCGCCAGTTGCCAGGTATTCACCGAGCAACCCTCCGACACCGTAGCCGAACAGACCCGCTTGCAGGGCCAGCTGAGCCTGCAGGCCGGACAACTGCTGTTCACCCCCTGCCGGGAGCAGCGGCGCTTCGTCATCGAGGATGCCGGCGCCACCGACATCGAGGCCGAAGCCACCGAGCAGCTGGCCGGCAGCAGCGAGGCCTTGTTCGCCGATGTGCGCGGCAGCCTGGCGGCGAGCCAGCAGGTCGGGGTCGACGGCCAGCTGAACCTGCAGCGGGTCTACCGCCTACACTATCAGGGCCCGGGCTGCGACGATCCCAACTTCAAGCGCACCACCCTGCATGCCAGCGGCCAGGAGCCCGGCTGGAGCGTGACGGTCGGTGGCCGTGGCCTGGTGCTCGAGCGCCAGGGCCAGCCGCCCCTGGCCCTGCCCTACCTGGAGGAACGCCTGCCGGAGGGGCGCCTGAACCTCACCAGCGAGGCCAACGGCCAGCGCCTGGAGCTGTGGGTCGCACCGCAGCGCTGCGCCGATCCCAAGAGCGGCGCGGTGCAGCACCTGAGCGCCGAACTGCGCCTGAACGACGAGGTCCTGCGTGGCTGTGGCTACTACGGCGGCGCGCGCAGCGACTGAGGCGGCCGGTTACACCGTCACACAGATTGGCGCGGCAGCTCCGCCACCCTCTCCTAAGCTGAAGGCTATACGGCAGACAGGAGGCGGCTATGTTGCGAGTGGCGATCAACGGATACGGACGCATCGGGCGCGCGGTGCTGCGCGCCCTGTTCGAGCGCAAGCTGGAGCAGAAGATTCACCTGGTGGCGATCAACGACCTCGGTGACCACCCCGCCCTGGTACACCTGACCGCCTTCGACTCGACCTTCGGCCGCTTTCCCGGGACCGTCAGCCTGCAGGACGGGCTGATGCAGGTGAACGGCCAGGCGATCCACCTGCTGCGCGAGCGCGAGGCAGTAGAGCTGCCCTGGGACCGCCTCGGCGTCGACCTGGTGCTGGAGTGTTCCGGGCACTTCAAGCAGCGCGCCCAGGTCGAGCAGCACCTGACTGCCGGCGCGCCGCGGGTGCTGCTCTCCCACCCGCTGGAAAGCGCCGACCTGAGCGTGGTCTATGGCGTCAACCAGCAATTGCTCGGCAGCCAGCAGATCGTCTCCAACGCCTCCTGCACCACCAACTGCCTGGCGCCCCTGGCCATGGTCCTGCACCAGGCCGTGGGCATCCGCCAGGGCCTGATCAACACCGTGCACGCCTACACCAACGACCAGAACCTGCTCGACAAACCCCATCGCGACCTCTATCGCGCCCGCGCCGCCGCGCTGTCGATGATCCCCACCAGCACCGGCGCGGCCAAGACCATCGGCCTGGTGCTGCCCGAACTGGACGGGCGCCTGGACGGCCTCTCGGTGCGGGTGCCGACGGCCACGGTATCCCTGCTCGACCTGACCTTCAGCGCCGAACGCCCGGCCAGTCGCGAGGCGATCAACGCCGCGCTGCAACAGGGCGCGGCGCAGTTGCCGGCCGGGGTGATGGAATGCAACGAGCTGCCGCTGGTATCCAGCGACTTCCGCACCTACCCGGTGTCCTGCGTGGTCGACCTCAACCACACCCGGGTCCAGGGCGAGCTGGTCAAGGTGCTGGCCTGGTACGACAACGAATGGGCCTTCGCCAACCGCATGCTCGACGTACTGCTGGCCTGGCTCAAACCCTGACCCGCTTGCTGCACCATGTGCACCATCTCGCCTCCGCGACCTACCACCGATCCAATGCAAACCCCGCCCCGTAGGGTGCGCCATGCGCACCGCCTCGCCTCCGCAACCGGTGCGCGCGGCGCACCTTACTCGGCTGCCGACCGGCGATGACGTGCACCAACGAGCGCGCCGACACCCACCGCCTACGCGACCTGCCGCCGACCCAACACAAACCCCGCCCCGTAGGCTGCGCCATGCGCACCACCTCGCCTACGCAACCGGTGCGCGCGGCGCACCCTACTCGGCTGCCGACCGGCGATGGCGCGCACCAACGAGCGCACCACACCCACCGCCTACGCGACCTACCACCGATCCAATGCAAACCCCGCCCGTAGGGTGCGCCCTGCGCACCGCCAGCAATGAGCCAGAATCGCGCGCAAGCGCCGGGCACTGCGGCGACGGCCGCGTCACCGGCTGTTCGGCAATCGCGGGTATAATCGCCGCCTCCCCAAAGTTGCCGGGTTGCCTCCGGCCCTGATCCTGGATTGCCCCATGCTGCGCATCACCGAACTGAAACTGCCCCTCGACCACCCCGAAGAAGCCCTGCGCCCGGCCCTGCTCCAGCGCCTGGGCATCGCCGACGAGCAGCTGCTCGACTTCACCCTGTTCAAGCGCAGCTACGATGCGCGCAAGAAGTCCAGCGAACTGCAGTTCATCTACACCATCGACTTCAACGTACGTGACGAGGCGGCCCTGCTGGCCAGATTCCGCGACGACAAGCACATCGGCCCCGCTCCGGATACCAGCTACAAGCCGGTCGGCCAGGCCAGCCAGCCGCTGGAAGAGCGCCCGATCGTGGTCGGCTTCGGCCCCTGCGGCATCTTCGCCGCGCTGATCCTGGCCCAGGCCGGCCTGCGGCCCATCGTGCTCGAGCGCGGCAAGGAAGTGCGCCAGCGCACCAAGGACACCTGGGGCCTGTGGCGCAAGAACGTGCTCAACCCCGAATCCAACGTGCAGTTCGGCGAGGGCGGCGCCGGCACCTTCTCCGACGGCAAGCTGTACAGCCAGATCAAGGACCCCAAGCACCTGGGACGCAAGGTGCTGCAGGAGTTCGTCAAGGCCGGCGCGCCGGAGGAGATCCTCTACGTCAGCAAGCCGCACATCGGCACCTTCCGCCTCACCGGCGTGGTCGCCACCATGCGCGAGGAGATCAAGGCCCTGGGCGGCGAAGTGCGCTTCCTGCAGCGGGTCAGCGACGTGCTGATTGAAGACGGCCAGCTGCTCGGCGTGGAGCTGGAAAGCGGCGAGCAGATTAGCAGCCGCCACGTGATCCTCGCCCTCGGCCACAGCTCGCGCGACACCTTCCGCATGCTCCACGCCCGCGAGGTGTTCATGGAGGCCAAGCCCTTCTCGGTAGGTTTCCGCATCGAGCACCCGCAGTCGCTGATCGATCGCGCCCGCCTGGGCAAGTACGCCGGCCACCCCAAGCTCGGCGCCGCCGACTACAAGCTGGTGCACCACGCCAGCAACGGCCGCTCGGTGTACAGCTTCTGCATGTGCCCGGGCGGCACCGTGGTCGCCGCCACCTCCGAGCCGAACCGGGTGGTGACCAACGGCATGAGCCAGTACTCGCGCAACGAGCGCAATGCCAACGCTGGCATCGTCGTTGGCATCACCCCGGAGCAGGACTACCCGGGCGGCCCCCTGGCCGGCGTCGAACTGCAGGAGCGCCTGGAGTCCCACGCCTACATCCTCGGCGGCAGCACCTACGAGGCACCGGGCCAACTGGTCGGCGACTTCATCGCCGGGCGGCCTTCGACCGAATGGGGCAGCGTCGAGCCCTCCTACAAGCCCGGGGTCAAGCTGGGCGACCTGGCGCCCTCGCTGCCGGATTTCGCCATCGAGGCCATCCGCGAGGCGCTGCCGGCCTTCGACAAGCAGATCAAGGGCTTCGCCCTGGCCGACGCCGTGCTCACCGGCATCGAGACCCGCACCTCCTCGCCCCTGCGCATCACTCGCGGCGAGAACCTGCAGAGCCTCAACGTCAAGGGCCTGTTCCCGGCCGGCGAAGGCGCCGGCTATGCCGGCGGCATTCTCTCGGCCGGGGTGGACGGCATTCGCGTGGCCGAAGCGGTGGCGAAGGAGATGCTTGGCGGCTGATGCGCTCGGCGCAGTCGGCCGCAGCCTGTAGGTTGCGCGCTGTACCGAAACGAAAAGGCCCATCGTTTGATGGGCTTTTTTTATTGGGCTAGAAATTCGGCGAGCCTAACGCATCAGCCGGTCGGGGCGACAATAGATCTGCCCCCTTTCTTCAGTGGAGTATGGATAGAAGCGCGGCAAACAAGTGCGCAACCTGCCTCCTGACTGGGTATGGCTCCAGGCCAGCTCAAGAGCCGAATTGCACAGGGTGACGCCGCTCACCGCTTGGCGGCGCGGTCAGCCAGACGCAGACAGCAGACCGTGGTGCGCCCCGAACCATTGGGCCGGCGCGCCGGGTCGGCGAAGGTGGCCAGCTCAAGGAAGCCGGCCTTGCGCATCATCCCGGCCGAGGCGGCGTTCTCCTCGTGGCGGTCGATGTAGATGTCCTGTACTCCCTGCCCCGCCAGTTGCTGCACCGCCTCGCTGAGCAGGCGCGCGCCGAGACCCTGGCCGGCCGCGGCGCCATGCACCACCGCTTCGCAGATGTAGGCATGCCGCTGTTCGCGGCGCTCGGCCGGCTGGTAGCGCTGGAAATCGTGGCACAGGCGGTAGCTGACGAAGCCTAGGGGCTCGCTGCCGCTGTCGCCTTCGGCCAGCACGGCCTGCACCGAGCCGTCTTCGATGGCCAGCAGGTGCGCGCGCACCTCGGCCTCGGGCAGGTGGTTCCAGGGATTGGGGCCGTGGCTGAGGATCAACTCGGTCATGCCGGAAATATCGCTGGCAACGGCCCGGCGCATCTTTATTTCGTTCATCTCATCCTCCGGCGCTGACTGATTGGTAGCCCGAACTGCATCCGGGCACGCGTTATAACCCGGCAGTGGGCAGATCACCCGGCAGCGCCTCGCCGCGCTCGACGCAGGCGGCCACCGCCTCGATCAGCGGCGCCAGCTGGAAACCCTGGGCGTGCAGCCAGGCATCGTCGTAATAGCTGGTGGCGTAGCGTTCGCCACTGTCGCAGAGGATCGCCACCACCGAACCGGATTCGCCGACCGCGACCATGCGCCGGGCCACCAGCAGCGCGCCGATCAGGTTGGTGCCGCTGGAGCCGCCGACCCGCCGGCCCAGACGCTGCGCCAGGTAGTGCATGGCGGCCAGGGACAGGGCGTCGGGCACCTTGCACATGGCGTCGATCACCGCGGGCAGGAAGGAGGCCTCGACCCGCGGCCGGCCGATGCCCTCGATGCGCGAGCCGCTGGCGAGGGTCAGGCTGGCATCGCCGCTGCGGTAGTAGTCGAAGAACACCGAGCGCTCGGCATCGGCACACAGTACCCGGGTGCGGTGCTGGCGGTAGCGCACATAGCGCCCCAGGGTGGCCAGGGTGCCTCCAGTACCGGGGCTGGAGACCAGCCAGGCCGGCTCGGGATGATGCTCGCGCTGCAGCTGCTGGTAGATCGACTCGGCGATGTTGTTGTTGGCGCGCCAGTCGGTGGCGCGCTCGGCGTAGGTGAACTGGTCCATGAAGTGGCCGCCGCTCTCGCGGGCCAGGCGCTCGGACTCGGCGTAGATCTGCGTGGGGTCCTCGACCAGATGGCTCTGGCCGCCATAGAAGGCGATCTGGGCGATCTTCTCCCTGGAGGTGCTGGCCGGCATTACGGCGATAAAGGGCAGGCCGAGCATGCGCGCGAAGTAGGCCTCGGAAATCGCCGTGGAACCGCTGGAGGCCTCGATCACCGGGGCGCCGGGCTTGAGCCAGCCGTTGCACAGGGCATAGAGGAACAGCGAGCGGGCCAGGCGGTGCTTGAGGCTGCCGGTGGGATGGCTGGATTCGTCCTTGAAGTACAGCTCGACGCCGGGCAGACCCGGCAGCTCCAGAGGAATCAGATGGGTGTCGGCGCTGCGCTGGAAATCCGCCTCGATGATGCGGATCGCCTCGCGGGTCCACTGCCGTGGCTCGCTCATGTTCATCTCCTCAGTCCAGGACCCCGGCCGGCACCGGCGGCGCGCTGCGCCACTGGCTCAAGGCCACGCCGACGAACACCAGGGCGGCGGCCAGCAGCTGTTCGGGGTTCAGGCGCTCGCCGAGCAGCAACATGGCGAACACCAGGGTGAACACCGGGATCAGGTTGACGAAGCCCGACGCCTGGCTGGCCGGCAGGTGGCTGACCCCGTAGTTGTACAGACCATAGGCCCCCACCGTCACCACCACGCCGAGGTAGAGCAAGGCACCGATGCCCAGGGGGCTGATGCTCAGCGGCATGGGCGCCTGCAGCGCCGCCAGCGGCAGGAAGAACAGCGCGCCGATAAAGGCCTGCATGGCGGTGAGGATAAAGGCCGAGTAGCGCGCCGACAGGTGCTTGAGCAGCAGCGTGTAGCCGGTGGCGCAGAGCATGGCGAGCAGCTCGTAGAAATTGCCCAGCAGCGGGTTCGGCGCATGGGCGTCGGCGCCACCGGCCAGGCTCAGCCAGACCGCGCCGGCCATCGCCAGGAGGAAGCCGGCCAGGGTGGTGCGGCTGGTGCGCTCGCGCAGGAAAACAAAGGCACCCATGGCCACCAGCAGGGGCAGCAGCGCGGTGATCATGCCGGCCTGGGAAGCGCTGGTGTTCTGCAGCGCCAGGGCCTCGAAGATGAAGTACAGGCAAGGTTCGCAGGCAGCCAGGCCGAGCAGGTATTTCCAGTCGCCGGCGCGGTACAACAGACGCCCGCGCCAGCGCCAGGCGAGGAGGAACACCAGGCTGCCGAGGGCCATGCGGGCGAAGATCACCCACAGCGGCGGCAGCTCGGCGAAGGCCAGCTTCAGGGCGATGAAGGAGCTGCCCCACAGCGCCATCGCCACTACCAGACACAACACCGCCGTTGCCCTGCCCTGCCCGCTCATCGCCTACTCCCTGCAAAACGCCGAGTCTAGAGAGGCAGGCGCGGCGTGCACAGATACAGTCAGGCGCGCGAACTGTGCGCGGCTACTGCTCCCAAGGCTTGCCGTGGGTCTTGTCGCTCAGGCGCACCTTCTGCTGCAGCGCGGCCTTGGCCAGCATATGGGCGCTGACCGGCGCGGTGATGAACAGGAACAGGGTGATCAGCAGCTCGTGCAGGCTGATGCCCTCGGCGCTGCTGCCGAAGTAGATCAGCGAGGCGACGACCATGCCGCCGACACCCAGGGTGGTGGACTTGGTCGGCCCGTGCAGGCGCATGAAGAAGTCCGGCAGGCGGTACAGGCCGATGGCGCCGACCAGGGCGAACAGGCTGCCGAGCAACAGTGAGATGGCGACCAGCGCCTCGATCCAGATGTTCATCAGGGCTCCTTATTCGATGATATCGCCGCGCAGCAGGTACTTGGCCACCGCCACGGTGCCGACGAAGCCCATCACCGCGATCAGCAGGGCCGCCTCGAAATACAGCTTGGACCCCAGCCAGACGCCGAACAGCACCAGCAAGGCGATGGCGTTGATGTACAGGGTGTCCAGGGCGAGGATGCGGTCCGGCATGTCCGGGCCCTTGATCAGCCGCGCCAGGGTCAGCAGCAACGCCAGGCCCATGATCGCCAGGCAGACCGGGATCACGTAGTCGAGCATGGGAATACCTCCAGCAACGGCGCCTCATAGCGCGCCTTGATCTCACGCACCATGGCGGCCTCGTCGGCCACATCCAGGCTGTGCACCAGCAGGGTCCGGCGGTCGTCGCTGAGGTCGGCGGACACCGTACCGGGGGTCAGGGAAATCACGCTGGCGAGCATGGTCAGGGCCAGCTCGTCCTCCAGGCGCACCGGTATCTCGACGAAGGCCGGGCGCAGCCGGGCGGTCGGGCCGAGGATCAGCTTCGCCACCTGCAGGTTGGCGACCACGATGTCGCCCAGCACCCGCAGCAGGAAGAAGCACAGTTTCAGCGGCTTCTGCAGGCGCGGCGGATTGATCCAGAACACCTGGCTGACCAGGGGGATCAGCCAGCCGAGCAGGCCGCCGAGCAACCAGTGGCCGAAGCCCAGGTCGTTGACCAGCATGAGCCACACCAGCAGCAGGGACAGGCTCAGCAGCGGCTGGGGCAACCAGCGATAGGTCTTCATCGGGCACCTCCGCCGAGCACGGCCTGATGGTAGAGCGGCAGGTCATGCAGCTGGCTGACCGTAGCCTGGGCATACTCCAGCAGCGGCGCGGCCAGGCCGGCCAACAGCGGGCTGAGGGCCAGCAGGCCGGTGCAGGCGAGCAAGCGACCGTAGTCCAGTTCGGCGCTGTCCAGCTGGCTCTGCCCGACCCGCCAGAACAGCGTGCTGCCGGCGCGACTCAGGCCGATCAGCGTGGCCAGGCCGCCGACCAGCACCACCGACCAGAGCAGCGCCGCCTGCACGCCCGGCTCCACCGAGCGCAGCAACAGCAACTTGCCGAAGAACCCGGACAGCGGCGGCAGGCCGGCCACGGCGATGGCGCCGACGAAGAACAGGGCGCCGAGCAGATGCGGGTTCTGCAACTGCGGGCCCTGCACCAGCTTGGTGTGCTTGCGCCCGCGCTGCCGCGCGATCAGGTCGGCGACCAGGAACAGGCCGCCGGAGATCCAGGTGCTGTGGACCAGGTAGAACAGCGCCGCGGACTGGGCCTGGGGCGTGCCCAGGGCGATGCCGGCCAGCAGGGTGCCGACCGAGACGACCACCAGATAGGCCAGCAGGCCGTGCAGGCTGCTGGCCGCCAGGGCGCCAATTACGCCGCAGGCGATGGTCAGCAGCGCCAGCGGCCAGAGCCAGTCCTGGGCCATGTTGGCCAGGCTGCCGGCCTCGTCGCCGAAGACCAGCGTGAACACCCGCAGGATCGAATACAGGCCGACCTTGGTCATGATCGCGAACAGCGCCGCCACCGGCGCCGAGGCCGAGGCGTAGGCCCTGGGCAGCCAGAAATACAATGGCAGGAAGGCCGCCTTGAGGCCGAACACCACCAGCAGCAGCAGGCCGGCGGCGCCCAGCAACGGCGCCTGGTCGACACTGGCCGCCGCCACCCGCTTGGCCATGTCGGCCATGTTCAGGGTGCCGGTGATGCCGTACAGCACGCCGACCGCGATCAGGAACAACGAGGAGCCCACCAGGTTGAGGATCACGTAGTGCAGCCCGGCGCGCACCCGCTCCGGCCCGCCGCCGTGCAGCAGCAGCGAGTAGGAGGCGATCAGCAGGATCTCGAAGAACACGAACAGGTTGAACAGGTCGCCGGTGAGGAAGGCGCCGTTGATCCCCATCAACTGGAACTGGAACAGCGCGTGGAAGTTGCGCCCGCGCTGATCATCGCCGCGCACCGCATAGAGCAGGGCGAACAGCGCCAGCACCGCGGTCACCATCAGCAGCAGCGCGCTGAGGCGATCGAGCAGCAGGACGATGCCGAACGGCGGCTGCCAGCCACCCAGGGCATACAGCTGCAAGCCACCCTGATCGGCCTGCTGCAACAGCAGGAAACTCACCAGCACCAGCAGCACGGTCGATGTCATGGACAGCGCGCGCTTGGCCGGCATGCTCAGGCGCGCGCCGAACAGCAGCAGGCTGCCGACGAACATCGGCAGCAGCACCGGCAGGATCAACGCATGGTTCATCGGGCGGGCTCCCGACCGTCGACGTGGTCGCTCTGCGACTCACCGACACTGCGCAGCGCCAGCACCACGACGAAGGCGGTCATGGCAAAGCCGATGACGATGGCGGTGAGCACCAGCGCCTGCGGCAAGGGGTCGACGTACTGGCTGCCCTTGCCGATCACCGTGCTCGCGCCGCTCTGCAGACGGCCCATGGCGAACAGGAACAGGTTGACCGCGTAGGAGATCAGCGTCAGCCCCATCACCACCGGAAAGCTGCGGGCCCGCAACAGCAGGTAGACGCCGCTGGCGGTGAGGATGCCGAGGGTTCCGGCGAACAAAGCTTCCATCTCAGAGTACCTCTTGTGCAGCTTTTTCCTGGGTCAGCTTGCCCAGGTTGGCGAGAATCAGCAGGGTCGCCCCGACTACCGTCAGGTACACGCCCAGGTCGAACAGCATGGCGCTGGCCAGCTCGATCTCGCCGATCAGCGGGATCGCCCAGTGGCCGAAGGCCGAGGTCAGGAACGGCTTGCCGAAGACCCAGCTGCCGAGACCGGTGAGCCCGGCCAGGAGCACCCCGGCTCCGGCCATGCGGTGATAGTTGAGCGGCAGGCGCGACTGGGTCCACTGCACGCCGTTGGCGACGTACTGCAGGATCAGCGCCACGGCGGTGATCAACCCGGCGATGAAACCGCCGCCCGGCAGGTTGTGGCCGCGCAGGAAGATGAACACCGAGATCAGCAGGGCCATCGGCAGCAACACCCGCGACAGGGTGGCGAGGATCAGCGGGTGACGGTCGCGGGCCCAGCTGCGGCCGGCATAGTCGACCCGCGGCTGGATCAGGCGCAGGCCGTCGAGCATGGCGTAGATGCCCACCCCGGCGATCGCCAGCACGGTGATCTCGCCCAAGGTATCGAAGCCACGGAAGTCCACCAGGATGACGTTGACCACGTTGCTGCCGCCACCGCCGGACAGGCTGTTGGCCAGGAAGAAGCCGGCGATGCTGTCATAGGGGCGGGTCAGCACGGCGAACACCAGCATCGCCACCATCACCCCGCTGCCCACCGCCAGGACGAAGTCGCGCAGGCCGCGCATGCTGCTCGATTCGCCACGGGTCTCCGCCGGCAGGAAGAACAGCGCCAGCATCAGCAGGACGATGGTCACCACCTCCACCGACAGCTGGGTCAGGGCCAGGTCAGGCGCCGAATACCGGGCGAAGGCCAGGGCCACCATCAGCCCGACCACGCTGAGCATCAGCAGCGACACCAGGCGCTGGCGATGGAAGATCACGGTGACCAGCGCCGCCAACGCGAGAATGCCCATGCCCAGTGCGCTGAAGCCATCGATCGGGGTCATGGGCACCGAACCGGTGACCTGCGGCAACGGCGCCAGGCCCAGGGTCACCACCACCAGGGCGGCGCCGAGCAACAAGGCCAGGTAGCGCTGCAGCGAACCGCTCTCCAGGCGCCCGGTGACGACTGCGCAGCACTCCACCATCAGCCGCACGCCGCGCTCGAACAGCAGGCTGGCGTCCATGCTCGGCAACCCGGCGTACCAGCGGAACAGCGGCTGGCGGCAGGCATAGATGAGGAGGCCGCCGAACAGGGCGATGAAGCTCATCAGCAGCGGCAGGTTGAAACCGTGCCAGATCGCCAGGCTGTATTCCGGCAGCTCGCCACCGAGGCTGGCCGAAGCGGCGGCGGCGAGCAGCGGGGCCACGGTGTAGGCCGGCAGGATGCCGACCAGCAGGCAGAGGAACACCAGCACCTCCACCGGCACCTTCATGTAGCGCGGCGGCTCATGGGGCGGGTATTTCGGCAGGTTGACCGGCTCGCCGTTGAAGAACACGTCATGGATGAAGCGCAGCGAGTAGGCCACGGAGAACATCCCGCCGAGCGTCGCCACCGCCGGAATCAGCCAGTCGAAACTGCCGAGCATGTGCAGGTTGAGGGTCTCGCTGAAGAACATCTCCTTGCTCAGGAAGCCGTTGAGCAACGGCACCCCGGCCATCGCCGAGGCCGCCACCATGGCCAGCATCGCGGTGTGCGGCATGTACTTCCACATGCCGTTGATCCGCCGCATGTCGCGACTGCCGGTCTCGTGGTCGATGATCCCCGCGGCCATGAACAGCGAGGCCTTGAAGGTGGCGTGGTTGATGATGTGGAACACCGCCGCCACCGCCGCCAGGCGGGTGTCCACGCCGAACAGCAAGGTGATCAGGCCCAGGTGGCTGATGGTCGAGTAGGCCAGCAGGCCCTTCAGGTCATGCTGGAACAGGGCCATGGCGGCGCCCACCAGGAACGTCGCCAGGCCGGTGATGGTGACCAGGTAGAACCACCACTCCGTGCCGGCCAGCGCCGGGTACAGGCGCGCCAGCAGGAAGACCCCGGCCTTGACCATGGTCGCCGAGTGCAGGTAGGCCGATACCGGGGTGGGCGCCGCCATGGCATGGGGCAGCCAGAAGTGGAAGGGAAACTGCGCCGACTTGGTGAACACACCGAGCAGCACCAGCACCAGCGCCACGGGATAGAGCTCGTGGGCGCGGATCGCGTAGCCGCTGGCCAGGACCCGCGACAGCTCGAAGCTGCCGGCGATGTGACCGATCAGCAGGATCCCGGCGAGCAGCGCCAGGCCACCGCCGCCGGTGATCGCCAGTGCCATGCGCGCACCCTTGCGCGCGTCCGAGCGGGCGCTCCAGAAACCGATCAGCAGGAACGACGACAGGCTGGTGAGCTCCCAGAACATCAGCATCAGCAGCAGGTTTTCCGACAGCACCACGCCGAGCATGGCGCCCATGAACAGCAGCAGGAAGGCGAAGAAGCGCCCCATCGGTTCTTCTTTCGACAGGTAGTAGCGGGCGTAGAGGATGACCAGCAAGCCGATGCCGAGGATCAGCAGGGCGAACAGGAAACCCAGGCCGTCCAGGCGCAGGCTGAGGCTCACCCCCAGCTCCGGCAACCACTCCAGCCGGGCCCGCATCACCTCGCCGGCGAACACCGCCGAACGCTGGTTGAGCAGCAGCACGAGCGCCAGCAGCGGCGCGACCCCGGTCGCCACGGCACAGGCCGAGCGGCCCAGGCGCTCGGCGAACAGGGGCAGCAACACCCCGAGAAATGGCAAGGCGACTATCAGCGCAAGCGCCATAAACTAAAACCCCTTATGCAAGCCCGCCGGACTCATCATGGCCGGCAGTCAGCTCCCCACAGACGATCCGGCGGCGTCACGCTGACGCGCGTCCACCTCGATCGTCCTCCCTCATGTTTCAGGCTCACGCCGGCCGCCGGATTTAAGCCTTTGTCTGCGCAGGATATTTTGCCGATTATCCATAGCTATCGGTAGAGATTCATGAATAGAAGTATTACTAAAAGCTGTCCCTCAGGCGTCTACAGACTCTAGCCGGGCCCCGGATCGACGCCTGCCACGCCCTGGGATAGCGGCGAGCACGCAAGAAAAAGCCGGATCAGCTTGCGCTGACCCGGCTCGAGATACGCTCAATGGGCGACGCGACTGGTGCCGTTGACGCTGAGAATCCGCACCCGCTCGCCGACGCGGAAGATCTGGTTCGGCTCGACCTGCTGTACGTAGGCGCGCATGGTGCCATCGTCTTCGCGCACGGTGATCTCCACGCCCTGGGTACGGGTCAGGCCTTCCTCCGCCGCAGCGCCGAGCAGGCCACCGGCCACTGCACCGACCACCGCCGCCACGGCGCTGCCGCGACCGCCGCCGACGCCGCTACCGGCCACGCCACCGACCACCGCACCGGCACCCGCGCCGATCGGCGTCTTGGTGCCTTCGATCTTCACCGGACGCAACGACTCGATGGTCCCCATGCGTACGGTCTGTACCGTGCGCGCTTCGGCACGGGAATAGGTGTCACCGGTCAGGCTGGACGCGCAACCGCCCAGTGCCAGGGCCATCGCAGTAAACGAGGCAACGAGCAAAGTGGGTTTACGCATAACGATTCCTCCAATAGCTTTCAGGGCATTAGACCGCGCCATTTCGGGCACTGTCACTGCTGTAGCGCAACAATAGCCGAAATCAGCCTCGGAACCTAAGACCCAAGCTGTTGCGCCATGTGCCAGACCCGGGCGATATCGCAGGCGCGCGCCTCCAGTTCCGCCGCCGCGCTGGCGCAGGCCTGCTCCAGGCTGATCGGCCCCGGTGCCAGGCTGAAGGCCGCCCCAATGCCGACCTGGTACATGCGCTGGTAGCCTTCGCCGAGGCTGCCGGCCAGGGCGATCACCGGCACGCCGGCGGCTTGCGCCAGGCGCGCCACGCCGACCGGCGTCTTGCCATGCAGGCTCTGGGCATCCAGGCGCCCCTCACCGGTAATCAGCAGGTCGGCGCCGGCCAGTGCCTCGGCCAGGCCGGAAAGCTCGGCGACCTGCTCGATTCCGGAGCGAAAGCGCGCGCCAAACAGGGCCTTGGCGGCAAAACCCAGGCCACCGGCGGCGCCGACGCCGGGAAAATCGCTGAAATCTTCGCCCAGGGCGGCGGCCACCACCTCGGCGAAATGTCCGAGTGCTGCGTCCAGCTGCGCCACCTGGGCGGCACTGGCGCCCTTCTGCGGCCCGAACACAGCGGACGCGCCACGCGGGCCACACAGGGGGTTGTCGACATCCGCGGCGATCTCCACCTGCACCGAGGACAGGCGCGGGTCCAGACCGCTCAGGTCGAGGCGTTCCAGATCCGCCAGGGCCGCGCCGCCGGGCGCCAGCTCCTGGCCGGCGGCGTCGAGCAAACGCGCGCCCAGGGCCTGCAACAAGCCGGCCCCAGCATCGTTGGTGGCGCTGCCGCCGAGGCCGAGAATGATCCGCTGGGCGCCGGCGTCCAGCGCCGCGCGAATCAGCTCGCCGGTTCCATGACTGCTAGTGCGGGTGGCATCGCGGCAGTCCCGCGGCACCCAGTGCAGGCCGCTGGCGGCGGCCATCTCCAGCACCGCGGTATTGCCCGCCAGCCAGCCCCAGTGGGCCTTCACCGGCGCTCCCAGGGGGCCGCACACCTCTAGCTCGCGGCGCTCGCCGCCGCAGGCCGCCAGCAGCGCATCCACCGTGCCCTCGCCGCCATCGGCCATGGGCCGCAGGCACAGCTCGGCCTGGGGAAACACCGCCGCCCAGCCGCGGGCGATGGCCGCCGCCACCTCAGGCGCGCTCAGGCTCTCCTTGAACGAGTCGGGGGCTATGACGATTTTCATGGAGTTCCTTATTGGGATCGTACGGCGTCGGCCGCCCATCGCCGCCCAGCGGTCGGCGCGGCGCCGCTCGCAACGTCAGGGGGCCAGGCGCTCGCGCAGCCAGGCGCCATCCTGCAGGCGGTAGTTGAGGCGGTCGTGCAGGCGACTGGCCCGCCCCTGCCAGAATTCGATGCGCTCGGGCAGCAGGCGATAGCCGCCCCAGTGCGGCGGGCAATCCGGGGCCTGGTCGAGAAAGCGCTGTTCGGTCTGCGCCAGCAACCCTTCCAGCTCGGCGCGATCGGCGATCACCCGACTCTGGGGCGAGGCCCAGGCGCCCAGGCGGCTGCCCAGCGGGCGCACCTGGAAATAGGCATCGGACTCCTGGGGCGTGACCCGCTCGACCCGCCCCTCGATGCGCACCTGGCGCTCCAGGGTCGGCCAGAAGAACGTCATCGCGGCGAATGGCCGGGCCGCCAGCTGCTGGCCCTTGGCGCTCTCATAGTTGCTGAAGAAGGAGAAACCGCGCGCATCCAGCCCCTTGAGCAGGACCACGCGACAGTGCGGACGACCCTCGGCATCGACGGTCGCCAGGGTCATGACATTGGGCTCGACAGGCAGCTGCTCGGTCTCCACCGCATCGGCGAACCACTGCTGGAACAGCGCCAGCGGCTCGTCCGGCGCGCGCTCCTCGCAGAGGCCGTCACGGGTGTAGTCGCGGCGCATGTCGGCCAGGGTCTGGGTCATGGCAAAGCCCTCTATGACTGAGAGCGACTAGCATAACCGGCCCCGGCCCGGTTGGCTCACTCCGCTGCAACCACCTGCTTGGCCTTGGCCACGGAGGCCTTCTTGGCCTGGGCAACCGCCGGAACCACAGCCGGCGCCGGCTGACTGTACTGGGCGTACAGCGCATTCAGGGTGCTTTGCGGTGTCAGCATGATCTCCACTCGACGATTGCGCGCCCGGCCTTCCGCGCTGTCGTTGCCGGCACGCGGCGAGTCCGAGCCGAGGCCCTTGACCAGCAGACGATCCTGCTTGAGGCCGCTGAGGCGGAAGATCGCGGTAATCGCCCGCGCCCGCTCATGGCTGAGCTCGCGATTGAGCGTCGCGGCGCCACTGCTGTCGGCGTGACCCAGCACCAGCACGGCGATGTTCTTGTCGGGCTCCACCAGCTTGGCCACCCGGCTGATCGGCCCCAGCGTAACGGGAAGCAGCATATGCGGACGGTCGGGATTGAAGGAACCGAGCACCGGCGCGGTCACCACCAGCAGGTTGTCGCGGCGCTCCAGCTCGAAATGGCTGCCCTGGATCGCCACGCGCAACTGCGCCTCGTAGTTATCCAGCCAGGCCTGGCTGACCTGTGGTGCGGGTTTGGCGACAGGTTCGGCCTGCGGCTTTTTCTCGGAGCCGGCACAGCCGGCGACCAGCAGACAGAGGGCGAGCGCGAGAGTCTTATTGGCAAACATCATAGATCCACACAAATCGGTCGAGGGAAGTGGCCACAGGCCAGTAGTAACTGTCAGTAAAGTCTGCTTGTGCCGCGAGTCTAGCCAGACTTCTACATACAATCCGCCAATACCCGCGCAAGTTTCTGCGCACGGGGGTCCATTAAGACGAACGGTCCTAGATTGTTGGTGACGAAGCCCAGGGCGACGTCGCGCTGGGGGTCGGCAAAACCAATGGAACCACCCGCGCCCGGATGGCCGAAGGCGCCCGGCCCCATGCCATAGGTGGCATTGGCCACCTGCGGCTGTTCCAGCATGCAACCGAGGCCGAAGCGCGTGCGGGTCAGCAGGGTTCTGTCGTCGCCGCAACTGTGCTCACGGGTCAGCTCGCCGAGCAGCTCGCTCTCCAGCAGACGACCGTCGAGCAGGCCGCTGTAGAACCCGGCCAGGCTGCGCGCATTGCCGTGGCCGTTGGCCGCGGGCTGCTGCATGCGCCGCCATTCCGGCTTGTTGGTGCTGGTCATGATCGACGGAGGATTGGTGAAGGCTCGCGTACTCAGGGCGGCCGGCTCGCTCATCGTCACCTTGAGCAGACGCTGGGCCGCGGCATCGCCCAGGTTGCCCTTGCCACGACCGATATGCGCCACCCGGTGGAACTCGCTGTCGGCCAGGCCGACGTGAAAATCCAGGCCCAGTGGCTTGGCGATGCGCGCGACGATGGACTCACCCGGCCCGCGCCCCTCGACGCGCCGCAGCAGCTCACCGACCAGCCAGCCATAGGTGATCGGGGCATAGCCGTGACCTTCGCCCGGCGTCCACCAGGGTTGCTCGGCAGCCAGCGCCGCGCTCATCGCCTGCCAGTCGTACAGGGCTTCGGCCGGCATCGGTTGGCGCAGCGCCGGCAGACCGGCCTGGTGGCTGAGTAGATGCCGCAGGGTGATCTTCTCCTTGCCGGCCGCGGCGAACTCGGGCCAGTAGCGCGCCACCGGCGCATCCAGCTCGAGCTTGCCTTCGCCGACCAGCTGCAGGGCGGTGACCGCGGCAAAGGTCTTGGTGCAGGAGAACAGGTTGAGGATGGTGTCGCTGTGCCAGGGCTGCTGGCCTTCCTTGTCGGCTACCCCAGCCCAGATATCCACCACGGTTTCGCCGGCGATCTGAATGCACAGCGCCGCACCACGCTCCTGGCGATCCTCGAACAAGGCGGCGAACGCATCCTTGACGGCCTCGAACTGGAGGTCGAAATAGCCCTGAATCTGCAAATGCGGCTCCTAGGTCTTTGAAATCAACAAGATGCCGCGCATTGTTCCAGCCCCGGCGGTGCTTGTGAACCGTGCGAGGGCGCCACCTGGGGCTTTCTAGGCGATCTCCCGACGAAACGGCGGCAAAGCGTTGAGAATCGCCTTGCCGTAACGCTGGGTCACCACCCGTCTATCGAGCAGGGTGATGGTGCCGCGGTCCGCTTCGGTGCGCAGCAGCCGACCGCAGGCCTGCACCAGACGCAGCGAGGCGTCCGGCACGGCGATTTCCATGAACGGATTGCCGCCGCGTGCCTCGATCCACTCGGCCAACGCCGCTTCCACCGGGTCGTCCGGCACGGCGAAGGGAATCTTGGCGATCACCACGTGCTCGCAGTAGGCGCCCGGCAGGTCGACCCCTTCGGCGAAACTTGCCAGGCCGAACAGCACGCTCTCCTCGCCGCCGTCGACCCGTGCCTTGTGCTTGTTCAGGGTCTCCTGCTTGGACAGGTTGCCCTGGATGAACACCCGCTTGCGCCAGTCGCGCTCCAGCCCGTCGAACACCTCCTGCATCTGCTTGCGCGAGGAGAACAGCACCAGGGTGCCGCGCGAGCCGGCGACCAGCTGCGGCAGTTCGCGAATGATCGCCGCGGTGTGCGCCGCGGCCTCGCGCGGGTCGGCCTTGAGGTCCGGCACCTTGAGCACGCCGGCGTCGGCGTGATGGAAGGGGCTCGGCACCACCGCCGTGACCGCCACTTTGGGCAGGCCGGCGCGCATCCGGTAGCGATCGAAGGTGCCCAGGGCGGTCAGCGTAGCCGAGGTGACCAGGGCGCCATAGGCGACATTCCACAGGTTGCGCCGCAGGGTTTCGGCGGCGAGGATCGGACTGGCGTTGACCTCGATGTCGAACAGCGCGCCGCTCTCGGCCAGGGTCAGCCAGCGCGCCATGGGCGGGCTGTCCTCGGGGTCCTCGGCGGTGAAGGCCAGCCACAGCTCCCAGTTGCCCTTGGCGCGCGCCAGCAGGCTGCCGAACAGTGGGTACCACTCCTCGGCCTGGTGGCTGGCGATGCCGATCGTGGCCTCGCCGTCCATGGCTTCCTTGAGTTGTTCGGCGACCCCGGTGAACAGATCGGTAAGCCGGGAGAAACCCTTCTTCAGCTCCAGACCCAGCTCCTGCAGGTGCTCCGGCACCAGGCCGCCGACGAAGCGGTGGCGCGGCCGTTCGCGGCCCTCCATGTCCTCGCCGGGGCGGAAGTCGGCGAGCTGCTCGCAGGCGCTGAACATGAACTGCTGCTGGGTCTTGATCTCCCGCGCCAGCTCCGGCACCTGCTCGATCAGGCGTCCCAGGTCACCGGGCAAAGGGTGCTGGGCCAGCAGCTTGGTCAGGTTCTTCGCCGTCTGCTCCAGCCAGTCGGCGGTCGAGCGCAGGCGGGTGAAGTGGGCGAAGTGGCCGATCGCCTTGTCCGGTAGGTGATGACCTTCGTCGAATACATAGAGGGTCTCGCGCGGGTCGGGCAACACCGCGCCGCCGCCCAGGGCCAGGTCGGCCAGGACCATGTCGTGGTTGGTGACTATCACATCGACCTTGCCCATGCCCTCGCGGGCCTTGTAGAAGGCGCACTGCTGGAAGTTCGGGCAATGCCGGCTGGTGCACTGACTGTGGTCGGTAGTCAACCGTGACCAGGTGCCGTCTTCGAGCTCCTGGGGCCAGCTGTCACGGTCGCCATCCCATTTGTTGCCGGCGAGCTTCTCGATCATCGTGGTGAACAGCTTCTGGCTCTGCTCATCGACGTCGATCTTGAAGCCCTCCTCCTCGAACAGCTGGGCAGTGGCGCTCTGCGCCTGGCCCTCCTGCAGCAGCAGGTCCAGCTTCGACAGGCACAGATAGCGGCCACGCCCCTTGGCCAGGGCGAAGCTGAAGTTCAGGCCGCTGTTGCGCATCAGGTCCGGCAGGTCCTTGTGCACGATCTGCTCCTGCAGGGCCACGGTGGCGGTGGCGATCACCAGGCGCTTGCCGGCGGCCTTGGCGGTAGGAATCGCCGCCAGGCTGTAGGCCACGGTCTTGCCGGTGCCAGTGCCGGCCTCGACCGCCACCACCGCCGGTTCGCCCTCGCGCCTGCCCTCGCCATCGGCCTTGATGGCCCCCAGCACCTTGGCGATCTCGGCGATCATCAGGCGCTGCCCATAGCGCGGCTTGAGCCCCTTGGCCTCGAGAAAACGGGAGTAGGCGCCCTGGATCTGGGACTTGAGTTCGGTACTGAGCATGATGATCTGGGCGCGAAAAGGCTGGATAAATTTTCAGTGTTTGCAATCGGCGGCTATGATAGCGCGCCAATCAATTCCGCGCAGAACCGCTTGCCCGACTGGAGTACTTGCATGACCCCTTACGCCGCGATTTACGCCCTGCACCTGCTCGCCGCACTCGTCTGGGTGGGCGGCATGTTCTTCGCCTGGATGATTCTTCGTCCCTCGGCGGTCACCACCCTGGAAGCCCCGGCACGCCTGAAGCTATGGCTCGAGGTGTTCCGCCGCTTCTTCCATTGGGTGTGGGCCGCCGTGCTGATCCTGCCGATCAGCGGCGTGGGCATGCTGCACCTGCGCTTTACCGGCTTCGAGACGGCGCCGCGCTACGTGCACATCATGATGGGCTTGTATATCGCCATGCTCGCGCTGTTCCTGCGCATCCAGGCGCTGCAACTGCCCGAGTTGCGCCGCGCCGTGGCCGCCGAAGACTGGCCAAGCGGCGGCGCCGTGCTGGGGCGGATTCGCCGCCTGGTCGGCATCAACCTGATATTCGGCCTGCTGCTGGTGAGCATCGCCGCCGCTCGCCCGACGCTCTAGGAACTGCCCGAACAGATGCCCGCAGCCGAACGCGCCTCCGGGCGCACCGCTGCGGGGCCTTGCCGGGAAAGCCTTCTACGCCTGTTCGGCGACCAACGACTCCGTGGCCTCTGCTTGCGCCTGCGGCAAGGCCAGCAGATGAAAGATGCCGAACAGCATGACCTGCCCAGCCTGCAGCAGCGGTCGTAAACACTGCTTGAGCTGCTGCCGGAACAGCAGCAGCTCGGCAGCGTGAATCAGCAGGACCGCGGCTCCAGCCAGGTTAAGCAGCAGGGCAAACGGCTGCACGAACGGATCGAGCAGGTTGGCCAGCAACGCCCCCCAGAACAGCGCCGCCAGTAATTTGCCCATCCCCAGCAGTGCCTTCATGATCGCCCCTCGTAGCTGTTAGATCGTCCGGCACCTTAACCGCTTCGAGACAATGCGACCAGCACGGCTGAGGCCCCGGGCCTGCCGAATTCCGCCAAACCGACGGCCGGACGAACCGCGCCAGGACCTCTGCCACTGTCAGGGCTGCACTTCCACCTCAGCCTCCACCCGACGATTGATCGCGCGACCCGCATCGGTGCTGTTGTCCGCGACCGGGCGAGTCTCGCCATAGCCAACGGCGGAAACGCGGCCGCTCTGAATGCCGTGCTGGTTGACCAGCACGTCGCGCACCGCATTGGCCCGTCGCTCGGACAGCTTCTGGTTGTAGGCGTCGGTACCGATAGAGTCGGTATGGCCTTCGACCGTCGTGGAAGTCTGGGGATACTGTTTCATGAAGTCGGCGAGGCTCCGAATGTCATCCTGACTATCCGGCTTGACCACCGACTTGTCGAAATCGAACTTCACGTCCAGTTCGACGCGAACAACCTCGACAGGCTCCGGCTCGGCTGGCGCCGGACTGGCCGGATAGACCTTGAGCGGGCAACCGTTGTGACGAACCGGGGTTCCGCTTGGGGTGTGCGGACACCGATCGCGGCGATCGAACACGCCGTCGCCGTCCTCGTCACCGTCCTGCGCATAGCAGATCAGGCCACCGATTACGGCACCGGCCAGAGCACCCCCGGCGGCGGCGGTCGAACTCTCGATTGCGCCCAGGCCACCGCCGGCCAAGCCGCCGATTGCACTGCACAGAGGCCAGTTCCCCTGGTTCAGCGGCGCATCTCCCGTACTGGAAGTCGTGACGCAACCCGAAAGAACACTGCTGACCAGGAAAAAGGGAACAACCACCCTTGCGTGGCAGATTCTCATGTTGTGGTCTCCTGTGTAACCGGCAGCTACCGGCATACCTTAGGAGTAAAGTTCGCGCCCAATAGCAGCACAAGCCAAACCTCGGCATACATCGATAATTACCGAGGTCAGCGCTTGCACTCAGCCATTGGCCGGACTTATTGACGGGCCTCGACTTCGGCCTCTACCCGGCGGTTGATGGCGCGTCCTTCGCTGGTGGCGTTGTCGGCAACCGGGCGCGACTCGCCGTAACCGACCGCGTTGACCCGTCCACCCTCTACGCCATATTGATTGACCAGCACATCGCGCACGGCGTTTGCGCGGCGCTCGGACAGCCCCTGGTTGTAAGCATCCGTGCCGATCGAGTCGGTATGGCCTTCAACCACGGTGGTGGTCTGCGGATACTGCTTCATGAAGTCCGCCAGGTTCTTGATATCGCCATAGCTTTCTTCTTTGACCCGCGACTTGTCGAAGTCGAACTTCACGTCCAGCTCGACCCGCACCACCTCGACGGGCTCAGGCATGGCGGGCTTCTCCATGACCTCTTCGACCATGACCATCTGTTCGGCTTCGGCACCGTGCACCCAGCAATAGGCCGCGGCCATGCCGGCACCCACCGCCGCTCCACCGGCCGCCCATGACGAACTCTCGATCGCGCCCAAGGCAGCACCGCCGACACCGCCGACCGCCGCACAAGTAGGCCAGTCGCTCTTTTGCAGTCCGGCGCACCCCGTCAACAAGCTGGTCGCCAGAATCAGGGGTCCTGCTTTCCTGGTAATGCTCATATACAAGTCTCCTGTAGAAATCGGCCCAAAACCGACACTTAAGGATTAAAGACGGCAGTTTCACAATTCGCCAGACGATCGTCCACCGCGAGGCCAATAGCTTCTAGGACAGCAGCGTGCGGCGCGTTAGTCTTGGCATCCTGATCCAGGAGTCTTCGATGAACGAACAGCCATCTTCCCGCACACCGCAGCAGGCGCTGGCTGCCCTGCTGGAGCGCTACACACCGAGCCGACTGCTGCTGGTGGGAGCCAGCGAATTGCCGGCGCTGGCCGCCTTCCACAGCGCCCATGCCAATTGCCAGATCACTCATGCCGAGGCCGGCGCGTTGCCGAGCGAACTGGCCGCCCAGCGTTTCGATCTGGCGCTGATAGTCGACTGCCTGGAGCATCTGCCCAAACGCACCGGACTGGAACTGCTCGGCGGCATCCGCAACCTGAACGCCAGCCGCCTGGCCGTGCTGGTCGACCTGCAAGCCTGCAGCTGGCAGGACACCGATTTCTTCGCCCTGGCGATGCAGGCCAGCGAGCGCTTCCAGCGCGGCGAACAGACCCTCAGCCTGTTCACCTATGACCTGCTCGACTATAAACAGGTGCCCGACTGGCTCAACGCCAAGTTCTGGGCCAACCCCGAGATGTTCGGTAAATACTGGTGGTGACCCATGCCGACACCTGACACTGCGGCCAGTTGCCCTTGCGGCAGTGGCGACCTGCTGAACGCATGCTGCGGCCGCTATCACGCCGGCACGCCGGCACCCAGCGCGGAAAGCCTGATGCGCTCGCGCTACAGCGCCTACGTCCTGGGCCAGGTTGATTACCTGCTGGCCACCACCCTCCCCGCCCAACAGTCGGGGCTGGACCGCGAAGCTATCCGTACCTGGAGCCTGCAGAGTACCTGGCTCGGCCTCGAGGTCGAGCAGAGCGAGGTGCTTGGCGGCCAACCCGAGCACGCCTTCGTCACCTTCACCGCGCGCTGGCACGATGACGCCGGCGAGCATAGCCACCGCGAGCGCTCAGCCTTCGTCCAACACGACGGCCAGTGGTTTTTCATCGACCCGACGGTGGACCTGAACGCCGGCCGCAACGATCCATGCCCCTGCGCCAGCGGGCAAAAATTCAAGAAATGCTGTGCGGCCTACCTGAACTGAGGGCCACCGACGGACAACGGAACCAGCTGATTCAACTGCATCAATCGACCTCCGGCGCATCGATTGGGGGCGACGGACACTCGACAAGGAAAAACCATGTACAAGCAAACTGGATTGCTGCTCGTCCTCGCCAGCCTGCTCTGGGGCTGCGCCAGCCAACCTTCCGGCGAGCACCTCGACCTGGGCAGTACGGAGCGCGTGAGCCGGCTGTTCGCCTATCCCAACAACTGCAGCGTGGTCTGCTATCGCCCCTGGACCCTGGAGCAGACCGTCGAGCATTACCTGGAGCAGAGCCTGAGCCGTGACGGCCACGACGCGGCCAAGGTCCGGGTCACGCGTCGCGGCGACCGGATTTACGCCAGCTTCAGCGGCGTACCCGCCGACTACGGCAGGCCGCTGCGACAGCTGCTCGACAGCGGTGATCTGGCCTTCAAGGGGGCCGAGCGACTCAACCAGGACGGCAGGTGGCAGTACGACTGGTACTTCTTCCTGCCCCTGGGCATGCCCCTGGACAACCGCAAGAGCGTCGAGCTCCTGCACTTCCCGCCCGACTATTCGTTGACCCAGGCCCAGGACTACCTGCGCTCCAGCACCACCGACCGCTGGGCCGAACTGCTCAGCGTCAACGGCGTACCGCCGGCCGAGACCCCGGCCTACCAGACCATCGTCGACATCGCGCCCATTGCCGCGCCGGCCAGTGCCGGCAGCACCTTGGAAGGGGTCTACGACTATTTCAGCGACTACCAGCAACGCATGGTCGCCGAGCTTACCGCGGGCAACGGCGAAGGCGCCCTGCCCATGGTCGCCTTCGGCAGCCCGGTACGCAACTGGGTGAAGCAGCGCTACGGTGTAACGCTTGAGGTACTCGGGCTCGGCCAGATTAACCCGGCGCCTAGCCAGTCGGTGGCCGTGCTGGGGGCCAATCACCCCAGCTATATCTGGTATGCCGCCGACCCCAGCAACTATGGCGGCGACCAGCGCAAGGCCGACCAGGCCGGCCTCAAGGTCATGGGCCAGGATCTCGCCGCCGCCTGCTGGCAAGCGCGCATGGGCCAGCAACCAGGCACCGACCCGCAGGCGACACTGAGTCGCTGTACGCAGAAATGGCAGGTCAGCGACCAGCAACAGAGTTGCACGCTGTTCTACACCTCGATCCGCGACCTGACCCCGGCCCAGGCGCAAGCCAAGTGCAGCGCCGACAGCAACAGCCTGGCCGGCCGCTGATCCGCACAACGGCTCAGCGCCCGCCGCGATTCAAGCGCCCAACAGATGCGCCAAGGCCCGCCTGAGCGGGCCTTGGCGGGTCAATCCTGCAGCTTCAGGTGCGAGATGTCGGGTGCCGCGGTCGCGGGCTCTGTGCGGGCCTGCCCCATGTCGCTGCCGGGCGGCGCCAGGCTGAACTGGGTCAGATCCAACTCGGGCGCCTGCACGTCCGGCTTGTCGTCCTGCAGGTCGTCGCCCAGCGGGGCGATGCCGAAGTCCGGCGCATCCACCTCGGCAAATGCGGCCATGTATTCATCGCGCGGCAACACCTTCAGGCGCCCAGGCGCGACCTCGGCCCGGATCTCGGCAGCCGCCGCTGGCGCTTGCGCCTGGCTTGGCTCGGCAGGGCGCGCCGCCTGCTCGATCGCGGCTGCAGCCGGCATTACGGAGACCTCGACCAGGGCGCCGGCGCGCTCCAGGGTTGCCCGGTATTTCTCCGCGCCTGCCGCGTCCAGGTTGTTCTTGATCACGATGCGCCGCCCCGAAAACAGCAGGGCTATTCGCTGGGCATCGGCCTGAAACAGCTTGGCCAGGTTGGCCTTGACCACCTCCCCCTGGGCACCCGGTACCAATTGCCCGGCGAAGGCGATCTCGTAGCTAGCCATGGTCACACTCCTGTCCTAATCGACGCTCAGTATGGCGCAGGTTTTTTTACGCTCACAACACGTTGCAGCCGAGCACTTGCTTGTTACACTGTGGCGTCCATCGGAGTAACAAATGTTTTATCAGGCAAAAACTATAAGAATTCTTAGCCTACTGATATTCCTTGGCCTGCTTTCGGGCCTCAGCGGATGCTCCACCTGGATGTCGGGTGGCTTCAAGGATCCGGATATCCGTCTGGTCAAAGTCGACGTCATTCGCGCCAAACTGCTGGAGCAGCGCTTCGTCCTGCGCTTTCGCATCGACAACCCCAACAGCGTCAGCCTGCCGGTGCGCGGCCTCGACTACCGGGTTCACCTCAACGAGGTGAAACTGGCTGAAGGCGAGTCCGACGCCTGGTTCACTGTGCCCGCCCATGGCCATCACGTGTTCGACGTGCCGGTGCGCACTAACCTCTGGCGACACGTGCGGCAGATCGTCAAGTTGCTGGAAGAACCCGACGAGCCGATTCGCTACCGCCTCGACGGCGCGGTAAAAACTGGCTTTCTGTTCGGCCGCAGCGTGCACATGTCGCGCAATGGCGAGATAATCCCCGGCGATTTCATCCCGGAGTAACCGCACATGAACCAGCAACCCCACGTCCACGGCCCCGACTGCAACCACGATCACGATCACCATGACCACGATCATGTGCATGGCCCCCATTGCAATCACGGCCACCAAGAGCCGGTGCGCAACGCCCTGAAAGACGTCGGCCGCAATGACCCGTGCCCCTGCGGCAGCCAGAAGAAGTTCAAGAAGTGCCACGGCGCCTGAGTCGCCAATGAGCAACCTCACCCTGTCTCTGCTGCTGGCAGGTGCCCTCCTGCTACTGGCCCTCGCCGCCTACGCCCTGCACCTGTGGCGCCGGGTCTGGGCGCAACAGCGTCAGCTGGAGCAGGCCGCCGAAGAGCGGCGCGAACGCCTAGGCGGTGACCTGCAGATCCTCGCCGGCAGCCTGCTCGACGGGCAGCTGCCGCTGATCGAAGGCTCGATCCGCATCAAGGTGCTGCTCGACAACTACGACAGTACGCTGAGCCAGGACGCCCGCTGCGAGGTCTTCCACCAACTGTTCGCCGCCACCGCCCACGTGCCGACCCATGCCGACTGGAAGGCCCTGGACAAGGCCGTGCGCCGGCAACACGAGAAGAACTTCAACGAACTCGAACTGCAGCATAAGGCGGCGGCCCGCGCGGCAGCCCGCTGGCTGCTCGACGAGGGCCTGCAGCAAGCGCCCAAGCGCGCCTGAGCAACTGCGCGCCTGGCCTCTTGCCAGGCGCCGCAGCGCTGTCTACCTTACGCCGCACCCTACACCAGCCATCGTTCATGGCAGCTCGCCCGGCCGAACTTGCTAGGCTAACGGGCGGCGCCCCACTGCGACCAACCATCCCATTCCTGCATCCTGCAAGGAGCCCGCTGCATGCTATCGCGCGCGTTTCGCCCACTGGCCCCGCTGTGCCTGGCCACAACCCTCGCCGTCAGCCTGCTCCTGGCCGGCTGCCAGTCGTTTCTCGACAGCCGCTACCGCGACAGCGTGCACCCCACCCAGGGCATTGTCCGGGTGCAGGGCCTGGCCCAGAGCGTGGTGGTGCGACGCAATGCCCTGGGCATGCCGCTGATCGAAACCACCACCTTCCACGACGCACTGTTCGCCCTGGGTTACGTGCACGCCAGCGATCGGCTCAGCCAGATGGTAGGCCTGCGCCTGATGGCTGAAGGTCGCCTGGCGGAAATGGCCGGCCCGGGTGTACTGGAAATCGACCGTTTCATGCGTGCGGTCAACCTGAGAAAGAGCGCCGAGCTGCTCTACCGCAACGCCTCGCCGCGTCTGCAGCGCTTCTTCGAGGTCTACGCCCGCGGCGTCAACGCCTACCTGTTCCGCTACCGCGACAAGTTGCCGATGGACCTGGCGGAAACCGGCTACCGCCCGCCCTACTGGAAGCCGGAAGACTCGGCGCTGGTGTTCTGCCTGCTGAACTTCAGCCTGTCGGTCAACCTGCAGGAAGAGCTCGCCGCCCTGATGCTGGCGCAGAAGGTCGGCAGCGAGCAACTGGCCTGGCTGCTACCGACCTACCCCGACGAGCCGCTACCCTTCGAGGAAGCCGCCAAGCTTGCCGGCTTGAACCTGGCCGGCCAGGTCGCCGGCCTAGAAGCGGTCAGCCAGGCCGCCGGCCAACTCACCGAGACCCATATGCTCGGCGTCGCCGCATCCAACAACTGGGCCATCGCCCCGCAGAACAGTCGCAGCGGCAGGAGCCTGCTGGCCAACGACACCCACCTGCCCCTGGCGCTGCCCTCGGCCTGGAACTTCGTGCAGATCCGCTCGCCGAAATTCCAGGCCGCCGGCGTCTCGATCGCCGGCGTGCCGGCGGTGGTCGCCGGTTTCAATGGCAAGCTGGGCTGGGGCATGACCATGGTCATGGGCGACAACCAGGACCTGTTCCTGGAGAAGCTCAAGCGCGAAGGCGGCCGCCTCCTCTATCAGGCCGACGGCCAGTGGCTGGCGGCCACCGAGCGCCAGGAAACCTTCTTCATCAAGGGTGAGCGACCGATCCGCGAAACCATCTATGAAACCCGTCACGGGCCACTGCTCAACTCGGTACTGGGCGAGCGCAAGCATCGCCTGCAACCGCTGCAGCTGAGCAGCGGCTACGGCCTGGCGCTGCAGACTGCGCAGTTCGAGGCGGACCAGAGCCTCGATGCGTTCTTCGACCTGTCCCGCGCCCAGTCGGTGGAGCAGGCCTTCGAGGCAACCCGGGAAATCCGCGCGATGCCGCTGAACATCGTCTTCGCCGACGCCCAGCACATCGGCTGGCAGGTCACCGGACGCTTCCCCAACCGCCGCGAAGGTCTCGGCCTGCTGCCATCCCCCGGCTGGGAGGGGCGCTATGACTGGGATGGTTTCGCCGACCCGATCCTCCACCCCTACGATCAGGACCCGCCCCAGGGCTGGCTGGGCAGCGCCAACCAGCGCAGCGTCAACCGCGGCTATGGCATGCAGCTGTCCAATTCCTGGTACTACCCCGAGCGCGCCGAGCGCATCGCCACCCTGGCAGGCAGCGGCAAGCACGACCGCGCCAGCATGATCGCCATGCAGTACGACCAGAACTCGCCGTTCGTCGCCAAGCTCCAGGGCATGTTCACCGCTCCGGGCATGGCGGAGTCGTTGAAGCAGGCCATCGAGGCGCTGCCACAGGGCCAGCGGACCAAGGCCCAGGTCGCGCTCGAGCGCCTGCTCGCCTTCGATGGCAGGCTCGCCGCCGATTCGGCCGACGCCGCACTGTACGGGGCCTTGCTCCACGAAAGCGCACGGCAGATCTTCCTCGACGAGCTGGGCCCGGACAGCAGTGCCGCCTGGAAAGCCCTGGTGCAGACCGCCGACACCTCCTACTCGGCCCAGGCCGACCACCTGCTCGGCCGTGACGACAGCCCGTTCTGGGACGACCTGAGCACCCCGCAGAAAGAAGACAAGCCGGCCATTCTCGCGCGCAGCCTGGCGGCTGCCATGACCCTCGGCGAGACCCGCCTGGGCAGCGACCCGCGGACCTGGCAGTGGGGCAAGCTGCACAGCTACAGCTGGACCAGCGAAACCTCTCAGCTGGCCAAGTACATGAACGCCAGCCAGCGCAGCAGCATCAACGCGCTAAAGGGCTACCTCGACCGCGGCCCCTACCCTGCTGGCGGCGACCACAGCACCCTCAACGTCTCGGCCTACCACTGGGGCGAGGACTTCGACACCTGGCTGATTCCGGCCATGCGCATCGTCGTCGACTTCGGCAGCGAAGAGCCACTGATCGGCCTGAACAGCTCGGGACAGTCCGGCAACCCGGCCAGCGACCACTATGCCGACGGCATCGAGGCCTGGTTCAAGGGTCGTTACATGAGCTTTCCGTTCCAGCCGCAGAACCTCGACAAGGTCTACGGCACCCAGCGCCTGCTGCTGATGCCGGGTCAATGACTACCGTTCGTCGGGAGTTTTTGAACCAATAGCCCGCATCGCGGCTCTGAAGCTGCGGACTTACTCCATAGTTCATCGTTTGAGGGCGCCTGCTGGCGCCCTTTCTTTTGGTTCTTCGCGGACTCTGGGGAAAGAGCGAGTTGACAGTCAGGGAAATGGGTAGATTGGCAGTCGCCAAACACACCAACTCCCAGTCCCTGCTGTCGCCGTGCATCCTATTGATCTTGCCGCTTTCTGGCCAGGCTACGAGGTCGTCGCCTGCCGCCCCGCCGCTGAAAACACCCTGCTGATTGAGCTGGAGCCCCAGGCCAACCGGCTACCCCAGTGTGGGCGCTGTGGCCAGCCCTGTCCGTTGATCCACGAACGGCGCATGCGCCAGGTGCGTGACCGTGACCTGCTGGATCGGCGTGTTGTTCTGCAGTTACCCGTGCGCCGCACCGACTGCCTGACCTGTGGACGCGTGACCGAGCGTATCGACTGGTTGGGACCGGCCGCACGCCTGACTCGGCGCTTGCAGATCTGGCTCGAAGGCCTGTTGCAGCTCTTGCCGATAAGCCATGTCAGTCGCCTGACCGGCTTGCACTGGCACACCCTCAAGGCCATCGACAAGCGTCGATTGGAAGCCGCAGTGGGCGCCTTCGAGCCCGCTGACGTGCGGCGCTTGGTGATGGACGAGTTCGCCCTGCACAAGGGCCATCGCTACGCCACGGTGATCATGGATGCCGAGCGAACCCGCGTGCTGTGGGTCGGGCACGGCAACAGCCGCGAGGCTGTTCGGCCGTTCTTCGAGCTGCTTGGCGAGCGCTGCCAGCAGATCGAGGCGGTGGCGATGGACATGAACACGGCCTTCGACCTGGAGGTGAAGCGCCATTGCCCGCGGGCCGAGGTGGTGTACGACCTGTTCCATGTGGTGGCGCGCTACGGCCGCGAGGTGATCGACCGTATCCGCGTCGACCAGGCCAACCTGCTACGGCATGACAAACCGGCGCGCCAAGTGGTCAAGCGCAGTCGCTGGTTGCTGCTGCGCAACCGGGCCAACCTCAAGAGCGAGCAGGCGGTGCAGTTGCAGGAGCTGCTGCAAGCCAATCAATCACTGGCCACCGTCTACCTGCTCAAGGATGCGCTCAAGGACATCTGGTACGCGCCCGGCGTCTGGGAGGGCTGGCGGCGCTGGCGGGACTGGCAACGGCACGTCCGGGACAGTAGCCTGGCGCCGCTGCAGCGCTTCGCCAAGAACCTCAGGCGTTACCTCCGCGGCATCCTCGCCAGTGCCCGCTTCCCGATGCACACCAGCGTGCTGGAGGGGGTGAACAACCGCATCAAGGTCATCAAGCGCATGGCCTATGGCTTCCGCGACTCGGACTACTTCTTCCTGAAAATCAAGGCCGCCTTCCCCGGGAAAGTGCGATGAACCTTTCTTTTGCCTGGAATATGCCAGCGACCCCACCTTTGCAGCCGCGTCACTCCTCGCAGATGCTGGTCACGGCGATACCGTAGCGCTCCAACAGGCGCACAGCTGGTGTCTGTTCCTCGTAGGGCCGCTCCTTCGGCTCCTCGCGCTCGTAGGTCTGCTCGGCCATCTCCAGCAACCACTGCACCGCCTGTTCCATGCTCGGCCGGGTTGCCGATTCGATCTCCAGCACCCCGACACCCTCGTCCTTGCTGTAGGTAATCATCCACTTTGCCATAACCCGTGGCTCCCTCTCTGACAGTCTTGTCAACCCGCCTACGACGAGCTCCCTGTGCGTTAGAGTGCGCCAGCGCCCGGGCAGTTCGCTCGGCCCGCCCATGGCAACCCGCATCGGGTTCACGTGCGGCCGCATCGGGCTGCCCCCGAACCGCACGACAGGCAGAAAAAAACCGGGCTCAGCCCGGTTTTTCGCTCCAGCCAACTGCCGTCAGGCACTCAGGCCTTGGGCAGGGTCACGCCCAGCTGGCCCTGGTACTTGCCGCCGCGATCCTTGTAGGACACCTCGCAGGCCTCGTCGGACTCGAGGAACAGCATCTGCGCCACGCCCTCGTTGGCGTAGATCTTCGCCGGCAGCGTGGTGGTGTTGGAGAACTCCAGGGTCACGTGCCCCTCCCACTCCGGCTCCAGCGGCGTCACATTGACGATGATGCCGCAGCGCGCGTAGGTGCTCTTACCCAGGCAGATGGTCAGCACATTGCGCGGGATGCGGAAATACTCGACGGTGCGCGCCAGGGCGAAGGAGTTCGGCGGAATGATGCACACGTCGCTTTTCACGTCGACGAAGCTCTTTTCATCGAAGTTCTTCGGGTCGACGGTGGCCGAATTGATATTGGTGAACACCTTGAATTCGTCGGCGCAGCGCACGTCGTAGCCGTAGCTGGAGACCCCGTAGGAGATCAGGCGCGCATCGCCCTCGGTGCGCACCTGGCGCTCGACGAAGGGCTCGATCATGCCGTGTTCCTGGGCCATGCGGCGAATCCACTTGTCCGATTTGATGCTCATGGCGGGCGTCCTGAATGGGCTGATGGTGAAAAAGTGAGCGCATCTTACCGGGGCCGGCGGCAGGGTTCAAAGGCTGTCGACCGACGCATCCGCGCCACCGAGTTCGTCGCCAATGACCATTAATTAGTGAAAAGGCGCACAGAGCATTCGCGCTCGGCGGCAAAAGCAGGTATGGTGACCCCACTGTGCTGCATGTGTCACCGCGAATCGCTACTTGATGCCTAGATTTCGATCCAAACATCGTCCGACTCCTAGTACTCGTTGCACTCAGTCCCGGCCTGGGCTTTTCCAGGGCTGCTATTACTTTTGTTAGGAGATATCACATGTCCAATCGTCAGACTGGCACCGTTAAGTGGTTCAACGATGAAAAAGGCTACGGCTTCATCACCCCGCAATCCGGTGACGACCTGTTCGTACACTTCAAAGCTATCCAGAGCGATGGCTTCAAGAGCCTGAAAGAAGGCCAGCAGGTTTCCTTCGTGGCCACCCGTGGTCAGAAAGGCATGCAAGCTGAGGAAGTTCAGGTTATCTAACCTGAACTGACTTAAAAAAGCCCCGCTTCGGCGGGGCTTTTTTGTGCCTGGTAGAAATTCAGTCGTCGCTGACCTGGATGGTCGGCATGGCCAGCTGACCGGCCTGGGCGATGCGCGCGCCGACGCTGCGTGCCATGGACTGGTAGAGCATGGCGATCTGGCTTTCCGGGTCGGCGATGGTGGTCGGCTTGCCGCCGTCGGACTGCATGCGGATGGCCATCGACAGCGGCATGGAGGCCAGCAGGTCGACGCCGAACTGCGCCGCCAGCTTCTCCCCTCCGCCTTCGCCGAACAGGTGCTCGGCATGGCCGCAGTTCGAACAGATGTGCACCGCCATGTTCTCCACCACACCCAGTACCGGAATGTGCACCTTGCGGAACATCTCCACGCCCTTCTTGGCATCCAGCAGGGCCAGATCCTGCGGCGTGGTGACGATCACCGCACCGGCCACCGGCACCTTCTGCGCCAGGGTCAGCTGGATGTCGCCGGTGCCCGGCGGCATATCCACTACCAGGTAGTCCAGGTCGTTCCACGCGGTCTGGGTGATCAGCTGGATCAGCGCGCCGGAGACCATCGGCCCGCGCCAGACCACCGGGGTGTTCTCGTCGGTGAGGAAGGCCATGGACATCACCTGCACGCCATGGGCTTCGAGCGGAACGAACCACTTCTGCTCCTTGACCTCGGGCCGGGTGCCTTCGGCGATGCCGAACATGATGCCTTGGCTGGGCCCGTAGATATCCGCATCGAGGATGCCCACCCGCGCGCCCTCGCGGGCCAGGGCCAGGGCCAGGTTGGCGGCGGTGGTCGACTTGCCCACCCCGCCCTTGCCGGAGGCCACGGCGATCACATTCTTCACGCTGGCCAAGGCCGGGATCTGCTCCTGGGCCTTGTGCGGCTCGATCAGGCAATCGACCTGCACCTCGGCCCCCTCTACGCCATCGAGGCCCTCCAGGGCCATTTGCAGCATCTGCGCCCAGCCGCTCTTGAACAGCCCGGCGGCATAGCCCAGCTCGAGGCGCACGCGCACCTTGCCGCCCTGGATGTCGACCTCGCGCAGGCAGCCGGCGCTGACCGGGTCCTGGTTGAGGTGGGGATCGGTGTACTGACGCAGTGCGGCTTCCACCGCCTGACGGGTCACGAGGCTCATGGCAACTCCAGATAAAGACCGAGCAAAACAGACGACTATGCTAACCGAGCGGCGAGCTCGACGCATTCGCGCGAGCCGCCGCCTGGCCCGCCTGTCGCCGACGAACACGCGGAAGGCGCCGCCAGGTGCATCCACCTGGGCGCAGCGCACGGGTGAAAAAAAAACGCTGCGCCTATATAGTTGCCGACTTCCTTCGTTTTACCAGTGCAGCCGATCCCCATGCCCGAAGCCCGCCAGATTCTCGTCACCAGCGCCCTGCCCTATGCCAACGGTTCGATCCACCTCGGCCATATGCTCGAGTACATCCAGACCGACATGTGGGTGCGCTTCCAGAAACTGCGCGGCAACCAGTGCATCTATGTCTGTGCCGACGACGCCCACGGCTCGGCCATCATGCTGCGCGCCGAGAAGCAGGGGATCAGCGCCGAACAGCTGATCGCCGAGGTACAGGCCGAGCACACCGCTGACTTCGCCGACTTCCTGGTCGACTTCGACAACTACCATTCGACCCATTCGGACGAGAACCGCGAGCTGTCCTCGGCCATCTACCTGAAGCTGCGCGAAGCCGGTCATATCGCCACCCGCTCGGTGACCCAGTACTTCGACCCGGAAAAGGGCATGTTCCTCGCCGACCGCTTCATCAAGGGCACCTGCCCGAAGTGCGCCGCCGAGGACCAGTACGGCGACAACTGCGAGAAGTGCGGCGCCACCTACGAGCCGACCGAGCTGAAGAACCCGCGCTCGGCCATCTCCGGCGCGGTACCGGAGCTGCGTGACTCCAAGCACTTCTTCTTCAAGCTGCCGGACTTCCAGGCCATGCTCGAGCAGTGGACCCGCAGCGGCACCCTGCAGGACGCCGTGGCCAACAAGATCGCCGAATGGCTGGACGCCGGCCTGCAGGAGTGGGACATCAGCCGCGACGCGCCCTACTTCGGCTTCGAGATTCCCGACGAGCCCGGCAAGTACTTCTACGTCTGGCTGGACGCGCCGATCGGCTATATGGCCAGCTTCAAGCATCTGTGTGCCAAGCGCCAGGAGCTGGACTTCGACGCCTTCTGGAACCCGGATTCCAACGCCGAGCTGTACCACTTCATCGGCAAGGACATCGTCAACTTCCACGCCCTGTTCTGGCCGGCGATGCTCGAAGGCGCGAGCCTGCGCAAGCCCACCGGCATCAACGTGCACGGCTACCTGACGGTCAACGGCCAGAAGATGTCCAAGTCCCGCGGCACCTTCATCAAGGCGCGCACCTACCTGGACCATCTGAATCCCGAGTACCTGCGCTACTACTACGCGGCCAAGCTGGGCCGCGGCGTCGACGACCTCGACCTCAACCTCGAGGACTTCGTGCAAAAGGTCAACTCGGACCTGGTGGGCAAGGTGGTCAACATCGCCAGCCGCTGCGCCGGGTTCATCCACAAGGGCAATGGCGGCCTGCTGGTGGCCGGCAATGTCGCCCCCGAGCTCACCGACGCCTTCAGCGCCGCCACCCCCTCGATCGCCGAGGCCTATGAGGCCCGCGATTTCGCCCGCGCCATGCGCGAGATCATGGCCCTGGCCGACCGCGCCAACGCCTGGATCGCCGACAAGGCGCCCTGGGCACTGAGCAAGCAGGAAGGCAAGCAGGCCGAGGTCCAGGCCATCTGCGCCGTGGGCATCAACCTGTTCCGCCAGCTGGTGATCTTCCTCAAGCCGGTGCTGCCGAAGCTGGCCGCCGACGCCGAGGCCTTCCTCAATGTCGCGCCGCTGACCTGGAACGACCACCAGTACCTGCTGGCCGACCACCAACTGAACCCGTTCAGCGCCCTGCTGACCCGCATCGAGCCGGCGAAGATCGACGCCATGATCGAAGCCTCCAAGGAAGACCTGGTCGCCGAGACCAGCAAACCGGCCGGGAACCCGGATGCCGGCAACGGCGAGCTGAGCAAGGAGCCGCTGGCCGCGGAAATCGCCTTCGACACCTTCGCCGCAGTCGACCTGCGCATCGCCCTGATCGAGAAGGCCGAGCTGGTCGAGGGCGCCGACAAGCTGCTGCGCCTGTCCCTGGACATCGGCGATGCCAAGCGCAACGTGTTTTCCGGCATCAAGAGCGCCTACCCGGACCCGAGCGCCCTCGAGGGCCGCCTGACCCTGTACGTGGCCAACCTGGCCGCACGCAAGATGAAGTTCGGTGTGTCCGAGGGCATGGTGCTGGCCGCCGGCCCCGGCGGCGAGGAAATCTACCTGCTCAGCCCGGACAGCGGCGCCAAGCCGGGCCAGCGGGTCAAGTAACCCCGCCGCGCTGGCTGCCGCCGCCCCCCACAGCGGCACGCCGACCAATGCCGGCTTGTCTGCACCGGGCGCCTTCCCGATAATAGGCGCCCTTTACCTACGGCCTTTGCCTGTCCACAACGGTACCCGCAATGACCGAACTCGCCCTGATCATGGTAAGCGCCATCCTGGTCAACAACTTCGTGCTGGTGCAGTTCCTCGGCCTCTGCCCGTTCATGGGCGTGTCGAAGAAGATCGAGACGGCCATCGGCCTGTCCCTGGCCACCACCTTCGTGCTGACCCTGGCGGCGATGTGCAGCTACCTGGTCCAGCAGTACGTGCTCAAACCCCTGGACCTGGAGTTTCTGCGCACCATCAGCTTTATCCTGGTGATCGCCGTCACCGTGCAGTTCACCGAGATGGTGGTGAACAAGACCAGCCCGCTGCTTTACCGCGTGCTCGGCATCTTCCTGCCGCTGATCACCACCAACTGCATCGTCCTCGGCGTGGCCCTGCTCAACGCCAACAAGGCCGAGTTCACCTTCATCACCGCCACCGCCAATGGCTTCGCCGCCGGCCTGGGCTTCTCCCTGGTGCTGGTGCTGTTCGCCGCCATGCGCGAGCGCATCGCCATCGCCGACGTGCCCAAGACCTTCCAGGGCGCGGCCATCGGCATGGTCACCGCCGGCCTGATGTCCCTGGCGTTCATGGGCTTCACCGGGTTGATCAAGCTATGAGTCTGGTGATCAGCGCGGTACTCGCCCTGCTCGGCCTGTGCCTGGTGTGTGGGGCCATCCTCGGCTACGCGGCGGTGCGCTTTCGCGTCGAAGGCAACCCGATCGCCGAACAGATCAACGCCCTGCTGCCGCAGACCCAGTGCGGCCAATGCGGCTATCCGGGCTGCAAGCCCTACGCCGAGGCGATCGCCGGCGGCGACAAGATCAACAAGTGCCCTCCGGGCGGCGAGGCGACCATCCAGGCGCTGGCCGACCTGCTGGACGTCGAGGCCGAGCCGCTGGACGCCGTGGAAGGCGAGAAGCCGCAGATGGTCGCCTTTATCCGCGAGGCCGAATGCATCGGCTGCACCAAGTGCATCCAGGCCTGCCCGGTGGACGCCATAGTCGGTGCGGCCAAGCAAATGCACACGGTGATCGCCAGCGAATGCACCGGCTGCGACCTGTGCGTCGAGCCCTGCCCGGTCGACTGCATCGACATGCTCGAAGTCGGCAGCACGCTGCAGAGCTGGAAGTGGCAGCTGCCCCTGGCGCCCGGCCAGCTGATCGCCACTGACCGGGGGCAAGCGGCATGAGCACGATGCAAATCTGGGACATTCACGGCGGCATCCATCCGCCCGAGCGCAAGGCACTGTCCAACCACGGCGCCGTGCAGACCGCGCCACTGCCCAAGCGCCTGGTGCTGCCGCTGAACCAGCATATCGGGGCGGCGGCCGAGCCCCTGGTGATAGTCGGCGAGGCCGTGTTCAAGGGGCAGAAGATCGCCGAAGCCAGCGGCTTCGTCAGCGCCGCGCTGCATGCGCCGACCTCCGGTATCGTCAGCTTCATCGGCGCGCAACCCTATCCCCATGTCTCCGGCATGCTCACCCCGGCCATCGTCATCGACAGCGACGGCCAGGAGCAGTGGTGCGATCTGCAGCCCTGCCCCGACTACCGTGCCCTGGAGCCGACCGTCCTGCTGGAGAAGATCCGCCAGGCCGGCATCAGCGGCCTGGGCGGCGCCGGCTTCCCCACCGCGGTCAAGCTCGCCGCGCGGCCGACGCAGAAGATCCACACGCTGATCATCAACGGCACCGAGTGCGAGCCGTACATCACCGCCGATGACCTGCTGATGCGCGAGAAGGCCGCCGAACTGGTCAGCGGCATCGAGATCCTCGCCCACCTGATCCAGCCCGAGCAGGTGCTGATCGGCATCGAGGACAACAAGCCCGAGGCCATCGCCGCGGTGCAGGCGGCAGTCGGCGAGCGGCCGTTCAGCGTGCGGGTGTTCCCGACCAAGTACCCGTCGGGCGGCGAGAAGCAGCTGATCCAGATCCTCACCGGCGTGGAAGTGCCCAGCGGCGGCCTGCCCGCCGATATCGGCATGCTCTGCCAGAACGTCGGCAGCGCCGTGGCCATCCATGAGGCGGTGGTGCTCGGCAAACCGCTGATCAGCCGTATCACCACCCTCACCGGCGACGCTCTGACGCGGCCGATGAACGTCGAGGCCTTGCTCGGCACCCCGGTCGGCGAGCTGCTGGCATTCGCCGGCCTGCAGGCCGACAAGCTGCACCGCCTGGTCATGGGCGGCCCGATGATGGGCTTCACCCTGCCCAACCTCGAGGTGCCGCTGATCAAGACCACCAACTGCCTGCTGGCCGCCACCGCCGAGGAACTGCCACCGCCGCCGCCGGCGCTGCCGTGCATCCGCTGCGGCGAGTGCGCCGAGGCCTGCCCGGCCACCCTGCTGCCGCAGCAGTTGCATTTCTTCGCCCTCGGCCAGGAACACGAGCAGCTCAAGGAACACAACCTGTTCGACTGCATCGAATGCGGCGCCTGCGCCTACGTCTGCCCCTCGAACATCCCCCTGGTGCAGTACTACCGCGCGGCCAAGGGCGAGATCCGCGAGCTGGAGCAGAAGCAGATCAAGGCCGAGCACTCCAAGCAGCGCTTCGAACTGCGCCAGGAGCGCCTGCGCCGCGCCGAGGAACAGAAGGAAGCCGAGCGCCAGGCCCGCGCCGAGCGCGCCGCCCGCGCCAAGGCGATCCAGGCCGAGACCTCCGCCGGGCTGCTGGAGGAAGACGCCGTGGCCGCCGGCTCGACCGCCAAGGCCAGCGGCCTCAGCGATGCGCAGAAGAAGCTGAAGATCGAAGCCAGCATGGCCCAGGTCGCCTTGAAGAAGGCCGAGAAGCAGCTGGCCACCCATGACACCCCGGAGCTGCAGGCCCAGGTCAAGGAACTGCGCGAGGCCGCCGAGGCGGCGCAGAAAGCCCTGGAGGCGGCGCTGGCGAGCACCGCAGCAACCGCCCCGAGCGCGGACGACGCGACCCTGAAGAAGGCCAAGATCGACGCCGCCATGCTCCGCGCCCAGCTGCGCAAGCTGGAGAAGCTCGAGGCCCCGGACGACGACCAGCAGGCCGAGATCGCCCGCGTTCGGCAGCAGCTCGAGGAAGCCGAGAAGCTGCTCGACAGCCTGCAGATCCAGACCCCCGCCGCGCCGGCCAAGCCGGCGGACGACGGCGCCCTGAAAAAGGCCAAGATCGACGCCGCCATGCTCCGCGCCCAGTTGCGCAAGCTGGAGAAGCTCGACGCCCCTGACGACGACCAGCAGGCCGAGATCGCCCGCGTTCGGCAGCAGCTCGAGGACGCCGAGAAGCTGCTCGACAGCCTGCAGATCCAGACCCCCACCGCGCCGGCCAAGCCGGCGGACGACGGCGCCCTGAAAAAGGCCAAGATCGACGCCGCCATGCTCCGCGCCCAGTTGCGCAAGCTGGAGAAGCTCGACGCCCCTGACGACGACCAGCGGGCCGAGATCGCCCGCCTGCGCCAGCAGCTCGAGGACGCCGAGAAGCTCCTCGACAGCCTGCAGAACCAGGCCCCAGCCGCTCCGGTCCCGGCCAAACCGTCCAAGGCGCCGGAGGTCGATCCGCTAAAGAAGGCCAAGGTCGAGCTGGCGATGAAGCGCGCCGAGTTGAAGAAGGCCGAGAAGGCCGAAGTCGCGGAGGCCGAGCTGGATGCCCTGCGCGGCGCCGTCGCCGCGGCCGAGCAGGCGCTGCACCAGGCCGAAGCGGCTTCCGACAAGCCGGCGCCGGAGCTGGTGCGCAGCGACAAGCGGCCGATCGACGACGCCACCCGTGCGCTAAAGACCGAGGTGGCCTTCGCTCGCGCCGACCTGCGCAAGCTGGAGCGCGATGACAGCGCCACAAGCGAGGCACTGGCGGCGGCGCGCCAACGCCTGGCCGAGGCCGAAGACAGACTGCAGCAACACACCGAGTCGTAGGGCCGGTCGCCCGGCGATCTGCCCCTCACCACTACCTGACACCGGAGCGCCAATGGCCCTGCCCCGCATCACTTCGCCCCACGCCAAGGGCGCCAACCGCACCCAGCAGGTGATGCTGCAGGTGCTGCTGGCCTGCGTGCCGGGCGTGCTCGCCCTGACCTGGCTGTTCGGCGCCGGCACGCTGATCAACCTGCTCTGGGCCAGCGCCTGCGCCCTGGGTTTCGAGGCGGCGATCCTCGCCCTGCGCCAGCGCCCGCTGGGCTTCTTCCTCAAGGACTACAGCGCCCTGGTCACCGCGGTGCTGCTGGCCCTGGCCCTGCCGCCCTACTCACCCTGGTGGCTGACCCTGATCGCCACGGGCTTCGCCATCGTCTTCGGCAAGCAACTGTACGGCGGCCTCGGGCAGAATCCGTTCAACCCGGCCATGCTCGGCTACGTGGTGGTGCTGATCTCCTTCCCGAGCGAGATGACCAGCTGGCCGGCGCCGCAGCGGGTCGGCCCGATCGATGGTCTGCTGCACGTGTTCGGCATCGCCGTCCTGCCCGACGGCTGGACCCAGGCCACCGCGCTGGACGTGCTGAAGATCAACCAGAGCCTGACCGTCGACGAACTCTGGGCCCAGCACCCGGCATTCGGCCGCTTCGGCGGCGCGGCGGTCGAGGCGGTCAACCTGGCCTTCCTCGCCGGCGGCCTGTACCTGCTGCACAAGCGCCTGTTCACCTGGCACGCGCCGGTCGGCATGCTCGCGGCCCTGGCGCTGATGAGCCTGCTGTTCTGGAACGGCAGCGGCTCCGATTCCCATGGTTCGCCGCTGTTCCACCTGCTCAGCGGGGCGACCATGCTCGGCGCCTTCTTCATCGTCACCGATCCGGTGTCCGGCGCCACCAGCAACCTCGGTCGCCTGCTGTTCGGCATCGGCGTCGGCATCCTGGTCTACGTCATCCGCGCCTGGGGCGGCTACCCGGACGGCGTGGCCTTCGCCGTGCTGCTGATGAACCTGGCGGCGCCGACCATCGACTACTACACCCGGCCGCGCACCTACGGCCACCGCAAGCCGACCCGCGGCTTCAAGTTGGGAGAGTAACGCGTGCTACCCGAAATCAGCCGCTCGATGCTGAAGAACAGCCTGGTGCTCGGCCTGTTCGCCGTGGCCACGGTCGGCCTGGTGGCCCTGGTCCAGCAGAGCACCGCCAGCCGCATCGCCGCCTCCGAGCGCGAGGCCCAGGTGCGCGCCCTCGCCGAGATCCTCCCGGCGGACAGCTACGACAACCACCTGCTGGATAACAGCATCCAGGTGCACGATCCCGAGCTGCTCGGCCACAAGCGACCACAACCGGCCTATGTGGCGATCAAGGACGGCCAGCCCAGTGCGGTCATCCTCCGGGCCACCGCACCGGACGGCTACAGCGGGGCGATCCAGCTGCTGGTCGGCATCCGCGCCGACGGCCAGCTGGCCGGGGTGCGGGTGCTCAGCCACAAGGAGACCCCGGGCCTGGGTGACAAGATCGAGCTAAGCAAGAGCCCGTGGATTCTCGCTTTCAACGGCAAGTCCCTGGGCAACCCGGACGAAGCCGGCTGGGCGGTGCGCAAGGACCGCGGTCAGTTCGACCAGTTCGCCGGTGCCACCATCACCCCACGGGCGGTGGTCAAGGCGGTGCACCTGGCCCTGCAGTACTTCGATGCGCACAAGAAGGAGCTGTTCGCAGCCCAGGTGAAGCCCCATGGTTAGCTATCGCGAGATCACCCTCAACGGCCTGTGGAAAAACAATCCGGCGCTGGTGCAGCTGCTCGGCCTCTGCCCGCTGCTGGGCGTCAGCAATTCCACGGTCAATGCCCTCGGCCTGGCCCTGGCCAGCGCGATGGTGCTGGTCTGCTCCAACACCGCGGTGTCGCTGGTGCGCGGCGTGGTCAACACCGCCGTGCGCCTGCCCGCCTTCGTGATGATCATCGCCGCCCTGACCACCTGCATCGAACTGCTGATGCAGGCCTTCACCTATGAGCTGTACCAGATCCTCGGCATCTTCATCCCGCTGATCACCACCAACTGCGTGATCCTCGGCCGCGCCGACGGTTTCGCGGCAAAGAACGACCCGGCCCGCGCCGCCTACGATGGCCTGATGATGGGCCTGGGCTTCGGCGTGGTGCTGGTGATGATCGGCGCCCTGCGCGAGCTGTTCGGCACCGGCATGCTGTTTGCCAACATGCACCTGCTGTTCGGCCCGCTGGCGGCCGACTGGCAGATCACGGTGATGCCCGACTACCCGGGCTTCCTGCTGGCCATCCTGCCGCCCGGCGCCTTCATCGTCCTCGGCCTGCTGATCGCCGGCAAGAATCGCATCGACCAGGTACTGGCCGAACGGGCCAAGGCACGCCAGCCGCAAACGCCGGCACAGAGCCGACGGGTGCGGGTCACCGGGGTGATCGAGTGAACGCGGCCAAGCGCCACGAGATCTTCCGCCGCTGGCATGAAGACAACCCGGAGCCCAAGACCGAGCTGGCCTACAGCTCGCCGTTCGAGCTGTTGATCGCGGTGATCCTCTCGGCCCAGGCCACCGACGTCGGGGTCAACAAGGCCACCGCCAAGCTGTTTCCGGTGGCCAACACGCCGCAAGCCATCCATGCCCTGGGCGTCGAAGGCCTGTCGGAGTACATCAAGACCATCGGCCTGTACAACAGCAAGGCGAAGAACGTCATCGAGACCTGTCGCATCCTCGTCGAGCAGCACGGCGGCCAGGTGCCGGAGAGCCGCGAGGCCCTGGAAGCCCTGCCCGGGGTCGGTCGCAAGACCGCCAACGTGGTGCTCAACACCGCCTTCCGGCAGCTGGCCATGGCCGTGGACACCCATATCTTCCGCGTCAGCAACCGTACCGGCATCGCCCCGGGCAAGACCGTGCTGGAGGTGGAGAAGAAGCTGCTGAAGTTCGTGCCCAAGGAGTTCCTGCTCGACGCCCACCACTGGCTGATCCTGCACGGGCGCTACGTTTGCCAGGCGCGCAAGCCGCGCTGCGGCAGCTGCCGCATCGAAGATCTGTGCGAATACAAGCACAAGACTTCAGACGATTGAGCTTTCATTGGAAAAGCTCGCCTTCTGATTGAAAAAATCTTTTTTACCCGCCCCGGTTTTGCCGCTATAAGGTGCGCAAATGGCCCCCCGTAGCCAAGCTGGAGTGAAAGCCCATGAGCACTGCTAAAGAAGACCTCGAGCTCGACGACGATTTCGTCGCAGAAGATTCGGACGATGCCGAAGCCCCCGTCGAGGTGGCCAAGACCAACCTGACCAAAAGGCGCATCATCGACAACTTCCTCGAGGAGCGGCGCTTGCATAAACAACTGGCCGAATACGACTTCGACCTGTAGACGCCAAGCCAACACCGCACATGAAAAAGCCCCGCCAATGCGGGGCTTTTTCATGTGCCGGAGCGGACGCCGCTTCAGTCGTTGCGCGACGGCGACAGCAGCTCGATCTTGTAGCCATCCGGGTCCTCGACGAAGGCCAGGATGCTGCTGCCGTGCTTCATCGGGCCAGGCTCGCGGGCGATCTTGCCACCGCGGGCGCGAATGTCTTCGCAGGCCTTGTAGACGTCCTCGACTTCCAGGGCGATATGGCCATAGCCGGTGCCCAGCTCGTAGCTGTCCACGCCCCAGTTCTGGGTCAGCTCGATCACGCTGTTGTGCGCCTCGTCGCCATAGCCGACGAATGCCAGGGTGAACTGGCCATCGGGGTAGTCCTTGCGCCGCAGCAGGGTCATGCCCAGCACCTCGGTGTAGAAGGCGATGGACTTGTCCAGGTCGCCGACACGCAGCATGGTATGCAGCAGTCTCATCGAAATTCTCCTCGTTGCGTGCCGCTTGTGGCGGCGTAGAAAGCACAACCCCGGCATGGGCCGGGGTTGCTTGACGTCAGGCCGGGCAACGGCCTCGGCACACCTGCCTTACAGCAGGGTACGCCCTTTGTTGGCGGCGATGCGCATGCGCAGTGCGTTGAGCTTGATGAAGCCCGCCGCGTCCTGCTGGTTGTAGGCGCCGGCATCGTCCTCGAAGGTGGCGATGGTGGCGTCGAACAGCGAATCGTCGGACTTGCGGCCCACCACCACGACATTGCCCTTGTACAGCTTCAGGCGCACCACGCCGTTCACGTTGGCCTGGGAGGCGTCGATCATCTGCTGCAGCATGACGCGCTCCGGGCTCCACCAGAAGCCGTTGTAGATCAGGCTGGCGTACTTGGGCATCAGCTCGTCTTTCAGGTGCGCCACTTCGCGGTCGAGGGTGATCGACTCGATGGCGCGGTGGGCCTTGAGCATGATGGTGCCGCCGGGGGTCTCGTAGCAGCCGCGCGACTTCATGCCGACGAAGCGATTCTCGACGATGTCCAGACGGCCGATGCCGTTCTCGCCGCCGATGCGGTTGAGCTCGGCCAGTACGGTGGCGGGAGTCATGTCCTTGCCGTCGATGGCGACGATGTCACCGGCGCGGTAGGTCAGCTCGATGTAGGTCGGCGTATCCGGCGCCGCTTCCGGCGACTTGGTCCAACGCCACATGTCTTCTTCGTGCTCGGTCCAGGTGTCTTCCAGCACGCCGCCCTCGTAGGAGATGTGCAGCAGGTTGGCGTCCATGGAGTACGGCGACTTCTTCTTGCCGTGGCGCTCGATCGGGATCTCGTGCTTCGCGGCATAGTCCATCAGCTTCTCGCGGGACATCAGGTCCCACTCGCGCCAGGGGGCGATCACCTTGACGCCAGGCTTGAGCGCGTAGGCACCCAGTTCGAAACGCACCTGGTCGTTGCCCTTGCCGGTGGCGCCATGGGAGATGGCGTCGGCGCCGGTCTCGTTGGCGATTTCGATCAGGCGCTTGGCGATCAACGGGCGGGCGATGGAGGTACCCAGCAGGTACTCGCCTTCATAGACGGTGTTGGCGCGGAACATCGGGTAGACGAAGTCACGGACGAACTCTTCGCGCAGGTCGTCGATGTAGATTTCCTTGACGCCCATGGCCTGGGCCTTGGCGCGCGCCGGCTCGACTTCTTCCCCCTGGCCGAGGTCCGCGGTGAAGGTCACCACTTCGCAGTTATAGGTGTCTTGCAGCCACTTGAGGATCACCGAAGTGTCCAGGCCACCGGAATACGCCAGGACTACCTTGTTTACGTCGGCCATGCCATCAACTCCACGGGGTTGTACGAAAACCCGTGATTCTACTGACCCTGGCGGCCAATTTACAGGGGCGCGACAGCTTGTGACGATGAAGCGACGGTTTCTTTCAGGCGCGCGACGCGGCCTCGATAGCTCAGGACGCGCTGGCTGGCGCGGGTGCAGTTGCGTCGCGCACGGCATCCTCGGCCGGCGCCTCCGGCACCCGGTCCAGGCGGATGCTGACCCGGCGGTTCTTCGCCCGGTTGGCCTCGCTGGTGTTCGGCACCAGGGGGTAGCGCTCGCCATGGAAACGCATGGTGATCTGTTCGGCCGGCACGCCACTGGCCTTGAGGTACTCCATTACCGCCAGGGCGCGGCGGCGCGACAGATCGCGATTGCTCAGGCGGTTGCCGCTGTTGTCGGCATGACCGTCGAGCTGGATGCGGTTGACGCTCGGATCGGCCTTGAGAAAGGTCATGATGATGTCCAGCTTGGCCTGGGCCAGGGGCTCCAGGTCCACGCCGCCGCCGGGAAACCCGACCTGGCTCAGGCGCACCTGGTCGAAGTTGACCGGCAGCAGCTTGGCGGTGCAGCCCAGGTACTCGGTGTAGGCCTGGCGGAACCTGGCCGGCAGCAGGCGAACCTCCAGGCGCTCGCCGCCCTGCACGGTACGGTGGCGCACCAGCGGGCTGCGCCCCTCGAGCAAGCCGGTGAGCAGGTGCCCGGCCTGCTCCTGCGAGCTGTTGAAGGGGACCTCGCCGGCGGCGACGCTGACCGAACCCAGGTGGATATCGCCGCGCCCCGGCTGCCAGGGCGCCGCCGCCGCCAGCAGGGTGGCCGAGCCGGCGCCGAGCCAGCGCTCGCGCACCTGCAAGCGGAAGGTCGCCTGCTCACCGGCGCGGCGCACGAACTCGCCGCTGCCGAAATCGGTGATCGGCTGCGACAGGCGACACTCGAACTGGTCACCCTCGACCTTCCATTCGACCTTTTCCAGGCGGGTCTGAAAGCTGATGGCGGCGGCCGCCTGTGCCAATGTCAGGCCGACGAGCGTGCCGAGCAAACTGAACAGGCTTGTATAAGACTGGCGCACGGTGGGCTCCACGGGGAATAACGGCGTTCCCTCTGGGTATCGGTGGCGTGGGGCAAAACTTAAGCCGCGATTGGCCACAGCCCGCCCCCAACCATCTGCCCGGCGTGCTCTGCGGGGGCTTTTCCGGTAGCATTCCAGCCACGTTTTGCCCGCCCGGAAGCCCCCCAAATGACCGACCGCCTCACTCTGCTGCGCCCCGACGACTGGCACATCCACCTGCGCGATGGCGCCGTGCTGCCGCATACCGTGGCCGATGTCGCCCGCACCTTCGCCCGCGCCATCATCATGCCGAACCTGGTGCCGCCGGTGCGCAACGCCGCCGAGGCCGAAGGCTATCGTCAGCGCATCCTCGATGCGCGTCCGGCCGGCAGTGGCTTCGAACCGCTGATGACGCTCTACCTCACCGACAACACCAGCCCCGAGGACGTGCGCCAAGCCAAGGCCAGTGGCTTCGTGCATGGCGCCAAGCTCTACCCGGCCGGCGCCACCACCAACTCCGACTCGGGCGTGACCAGCATCGACAAGATCTTCCCGGCCCTGGAAGCCATGGCCGAGATTGGCCTGCCGCTGCTGGTGCATGGCGAGGTGACGCGCAGCGAGATCGACGTGTTCGACCGCGAGAAGGCCTTCATCGACGAACACCTCACCCGCGTGGTCGAGCGCTTTCCCGGCCTCAAGGTAGTCTTCGAGCACATCACCACCCGCGACGCGGTGCAGTTCGTCAACGCCGCCTCGGCCAATGTCGGCGCCACCATCACCGCCCATCACCTGCTGTACAACCGTAACCACATGCTGGTCGGCGGCATCCGCCCGCACTTCTATTGCCTGCCGATCCTCAAGCGCAATGTGCATCAGGAAGCCCTGCTCGACGCGGCCACCGGCGGCAGCCGCAAGTTCTTCCTCGGCACCGACTCGGCGCCGCACGCCAAGCATGCCAAGGAGTCCGCCTGCGGCTGCGCCGGCTGCTACACCGCCTATGCAGCCATCGAGTTGTATGCCGAAGCCTTCGAGCAGCGCAACGCCCTGGACAAGCTGCAGGGCTTCGCCAGCGAGCACGGCCCGGACTTCTACGACCTGCCGCGCAACAGCGAGACCATCACCCTGGTGCGTCAGGACTGGCAGGTCCCAGCCAGCCTGCCGTTTGGCGAGCAGAGCGTCATCCCCCTGCGCGCCGGCGAGCCCCTGCGCTGGCGTGTACTGGAGGAGCAGGCGTGAGCGAAGACCTGTACGAAGACGAACTCGACAGCAGCACCCCATCCGCCTCGCGCCACCCCATGGCGGCGCGCTTTCGCGGCTACCTGCCGGTGGTGGTGGATGTCGAGACCGGTGGTTTCAACTGCGCCACCGACGCCCTGCTGGAGATCGCCGCCACCACGGTCGGCATGGATGAACAGGGTTTTCTCTACCCCGATCACACCCATTTCTTCCGCATCGAACCGTTCGAAGGCGCCAACATCGAACAGGCGGCTCTGGAATTCACCGGGATCAAGCTGGACCACCCGCTGCGCATGGCCGTCACAGAGGAACACGCGCTGAACGAAATCTTCCGCGGCCTGCGCAAGTCACTGAAGGCCAACGGCTGCAAGCGGGCGATCCTGGTCGGGCACAACAGCAGCTTCGACCTCGGCTTTCTCAATGCCGCGGTCAACCGCACCGGCATCAAGCGCAACCCCTTCCACCCTTTCTCCAGCTTCGACACCGCCACCCTGGCCGGCCTCGCCTACGGCCAGACCGTGCTGGCCAAGGCGTGCCAGGCGGCCGGTATCGAGTTCGACGGACGCGAGGCGCACTCGGCGCGCTACGACACAGAGAAGACCGCCGAACTGTTCTGCGGCATCGTCAACCGCTGGAAGGAAATGGGCGGCTGGATGGAGTTCGACGATTGAGCCCCGGCGGCAGCCGCTAGAAAACAAAAAACCCGGCCTAGGCCGGGTTTTTTGCATCGCTGCGAGCTTTACAGGCTGGCGGCATGCTGGGCCAGGTAGGTGGCCACGCCATCCGGCGAGGCAGTCATGCCGCTGTCGCCCTTCTTCCAGTTGGCCGGGCACACTTCACCATGCTCTTCGGTGAACTGCAGGGCATCGACCAGGCGCAGCAGCTCGTCCATGTTGCGACCCAGCGGCAGGTCATTGACGATCTGCGAACGGACAACGCCATGCTTATCGATCAGGAAGGCGCCACGGAGGGCCACACCACCTTCGGACTCGACGTCATAGGCCTTGCAGATCGCGTGATTGATGTCGGCAGCCAGGGTGTACTTGACCGGGCCGATACCGCCCTTGTCCACCGGGGTGTTGCGCCAGGCGTTATGGGTGAAGTGGGAGTCGATGGATACGCCGATCACTTCGACGTTGCGCGCCTGGAACTCGGGAATGCGGTTATCCAGCGCGATCAGCTCGGACGGGCATACGAAGGTAAAGTCCAGCGGGTAGAAGAACACCAGGCCGTATTTGCCCTTGATGGCCGAGGACAGGCTGAAGCTCTCGACGATCTCACCGTTGCCCAACACGGCCGCTACGTTGAAATCCGGTGCCTGCTTACCTACGAGTACGCTCATTCGCTATCTCCTGAAATTATGGTTACGGGCCAGCCGCGTCCAGCCTAAGACTGCCTGACGACAGCTCGATGACGCCGCTCGCGCCGCCTGGGCCGGCCATGATACACCTCGGTTTTGAGCACCGCCCACCGCTTTTTGCCTGCGCCCCGGATCGCCGATCTTGCCCCGGCATGACCGTCCGTCAGCTTGCGCGGAAATCAACAGCGCCGTGCCGATCAGCTCTTTGACACGCATTCTCATTAGCATTAGTATCCTTGGGTATCGAATCACTGCCATGTGACGGACCCCAATCATGTATGTCTGCCTCTGCGAAGGTGTCACCGACCGCCAGATCCGCGAAGCCATCTATGACGGCTGCTGCAGCTACCGGGATGTGCGCACGACCCTCGGCGTCGCCAGCCAATGTGGCAAGTGCGCCTGCCTGGCCAAGCAAGTGGTGCGCGAGACCCTGAGCGAAGTGCAGAGCAGCCAGGCCGCCCTGGCCTACCCGGCCAGCTTCATCGCCGCCTGATCATCGCACTGCAGAAGAACCGGACCCTGAGTCCGGTTTTTTTATGCTTTGAATTCAATAACTAAAGCCCAAGATGCAGAGCTTAAGCTTTCGCATTCATATTAACTTTTATTTAAGTTTCAAATACTTAAGTTTGACAGCAGCAAATAGCCAGCCCAGAATTTCGTATTGGTTTCCACACAAAGGCAGGCTCGGACATGAAAGGCGACAAGAAGGTCATCCAGCATCTGAACAAGATCCTCGGCAACGAGCTGGTGGCAATCAACCAGTACTTCCTGCACGCGCGGATGTACGAGGACTGGGGCCTGAAGAAGCTCGGCGAGCACGAGTATCACGAGTCCATCGACGAGATGAAGCACGCCGACAAGCTGATCAAGCGCATTCTCTTTCTCGAGGGTCTGCCGAACCTGCAGGATTACGGCAAGATCCTGATCGGCGAGCACACCAAGGAAATGCTCGAGTGCGACCTGAAGATCGAACACAAGGCGCACATCGACCTGAAGGCGGCCATCGCCTACTGCGAAAGCATCGGCGACTACGCCAGCCGCGAACTGCTCGAAGAGATCCTCTGCTCCGAGGAAGACCACATCGACTGGCTGGAAACCCAGCTCAGCCTCATCGAAAAGGTCGGCATGGAAAACTACCTGCAGTCGCAGATGGAAGACTGAATGCGCCACTGATCGCACGGAACGGGAGCCCAGGCTCCCGTTTTTCTTGGCCGTACCGCCCACCCCAGGCGAGCTCGAGCCACATCGCGGGCACAAAAAACCCCGCCGCGGCGGGGTTTTCTGCAGGGAAACCGAATCAGGCGTCGGTTTTCTGGACGGCGTTCTTGATCAGGGTCTGCAGCTCACCCTTCTCGAACATCTCGGCCATGATGTCGCTGCCGCCGACCAGCTCGCCAGCGACCCACAGCTGCGGAAAGGTCGGCCAGTTGGCGTACTTCGGCAGGTTGGCGCGAATTTCCGGGTTCTGCAGGATGTCGACATAGGCGAACTTCTCGCCGCAGGCCATCACCACCTGCGCGGCGCGGGAGGAAAAACCGCACTGCGGGGCATTCGGCGAGCCTTTCATGTACAGCAGAACGGTGTTGTTGGCGATCTGCTCTTTGATGGTTTCGATGATATCCATGGGGCACCTCAGGGCTTAACTTTGCGACTCACGGGTCGACAGGGTGGCGGCATTGTAACCAAAAGCCGAGCGCAATGCTCGGCCTTGCCGGGACAGGCCCCATGCACCACGAAGGGCCCGTTGTCCGCGGTAGTCAGGCCGCCGTGACCTCGACCACCACGCCGTTGAGTGCCGCATTGCCGGACAGGGCATCGAGCTGGCGCTCGTCGGTCAGGTCGTTGGCGCTGGCCCCCGGTTGCGCGCTGGCGATGCTCATCTGCACCCCCGGCCGCGCATGCCCCCAGCCATGGGGCAGGCTGACCACCCCGGGCATCATCTCCTCGCTCGCCGCCACCGCCACCTCGATAGCCCCGACCCGCGATCGCACGCGCACCCGCTGACCGTCGGCCAAGTCGCGCTTGGCCAGGTCCGCCGGATGCATCAACAGCTGGTGGCGCGGCTTGCCCTTCACCAGGCGGTGATAGTTGTGCATCCAGGAATTGTTGCTGCGTACATGCCGGCGACCGATCAGCAGCAACGCGTCGGCATCGGTGGCCGGCTGTTCGGCGAAGCGCTGCAGGTCGGCCAGCAACAGGGCAGGCGCGGCCTGCACCCGCTGCGTCGCAGTTTTCAGGCGGGCGGCGAGATTCGCCTTGAGTGCGCCGAGATCGAGGCCATGGGGGTGGTCACGCAGTGCGGCGAGCGACAGCTGGTGCGGCGACTGCTCGCCATAGGGCCCGGCCCGCAGGCCCAGATCGATCATCCGCTCAGGGGCCATGGTCGGTTTCAGGGTCACCCCGGTCTTCGCCGCGAAGGCCTCGGCCAGGCCGACGAATATCTCCCAGTCGTGCAGCGCGCCGGCCGGCTTGGCCAGCACCGCCTCGTTGAAACGGGTGACGTTGCGCACGGCGAACAGATTGAAGGTGGTGTCGTAGTGATCGTGCTCCAGCGGCGCGGTGGGCGGCAGGATCAGGTCGGCATAGCGGGTGGTCTCGTTGATGTAGAAATCGACGCTGAGCATGAATTCCAGGCCCTCGAGGGCCTGCTCCAGACGGCGACCGTTGGGCGTGGACAGCACCGGATTGCCGGCGACCGTGACCAGCGCGCGCACCTGCCCTTCCCCTTCGGTGAGCATTTCCTCGGCCAGGGCGGACACCGGCAGCTCGCCGCCGTACTCCGGCAGCCCGGACACCCGGCTCTGCCAGACATTGAAGTGACCGCCCGAGGTGGTCGCCACCAGGTCCACCGCCGGCTCGGTGCAGAGCACGCCGCCCTCGCGGTCGAGGTTGCCGGTGACCAGGTTGATCAGTTGCACCAGCCACTGGCAGAGGGTGCCGAAGGCCTGGGTCGAGACGCCCATGCGGCCGTAGCACACGGCCTTGTCGGCGGCGGCGAAATCCCGCGCCAGCTGACGAATGCGCGCGGCCGGAATGCCGCAACGCGTCGCCATGGCCTCGGCAGTGAACGCGGCGATGGCCCGGCGCACCCCGTCCAGGCCCTCTACCGGCAGGTGGCTGGCGCGGGTGAGATTCTCCTCGAACAGGGTGTTGAGCAGGCCGAACAGCAGCGCCGCATCCTGGCCCGGGAGGACGAACAGGTGCTGATCGGCGATCGCCGCGGTTTCGCTGCGCCGCGGGTCGACCACCACCAGCTTGCCGCCGCGGGCCTGGATGGCCTTCAGGCGCTTCTCCACGTCCGGCACGGTCATGATGCTGCCGTTGGACGCCAGCGGATTGCCGCCGAGGATCAGCATGAAGTCGGTGCGATCGATATCGGGAATCGGGATCAGCAGGCCATGGCCGTACATCAGGTGACTGGTCAGGTGATGGGGCAACTGGTCGACCGAGGTCGCCGAGTAGCGGTTGCGCGTCTTCAGCAGGCCGAGGAAGTAATTGCTGTGGGTCATCAGCCCGTAGTTGTGCACGCTCGGGTTGCCCTGATAGACCGCCACGGCATTCTTGCCATGCTGCGCCTGAATGGCGCTCAGGCGCTCGGCGACCAGGGCGAAGGCCTCGTCCCAGGCGATCGCCTGCCACTCGCCGCCGACCCGACGCATCGGCTGGCGCAGGCGCTCCGGATCATTCTGGATATCCTGCAGGGCAACGGCCTTGGGGCAGATATGGCCGCGACTGAAGCTGTCCTGGGCATCGCCCTTGATCGACAGGATCCGCGTACTGCCATCGGCCTCGGCCTGGGTCTCGATGGTCAGGCCACAGATGGCCTCGCACAGATGGCACGCACGATGGTGGAGGGTCTTGCTCATGGCCTGGCCTCATATTCTTGTTCGAGACGACCGGTCGGGTCGCATGCCCGAGACTATGGCCGCTGCCGGCAAGGTGCACCAGCAGGGTTCGTGTCATGAATCGGCCGGCATCATGCCAGCCGATGCAGGATCCGCCGTATTCGGCCCGCCGTCCGCGGCCCGAGCCGATTCGTTGAGGAGCAGTGCCAGGCGCGCCAGGCAGGCCGCGCGGAGTCGCAAAGAGGTGCAGCGACGCCGAGTTGCCTGGCCGCGCTGCCGAATTGCACCGCCTCGTCATTTCCTTATAAGATCGCGCCTTCCCCGTTTCGTCGCCCAGTGCGGCTCCCAGCCGCAGGTTCTGCCCTTTTCCTCGATAAACCCGGCCGTTGAACCTGCGCTGTTGTAAAAAAGGTAGTTAACGATGAGCGCAAGACACTTTCTCTCGCTGATGGACTGCACACCGGAAGAACTGGTGAGCCTGATCCGCCGCGGCATGGAGCTGAAGGACTTGCGCAATCGCGGCGTACTGTTCGAGCCACTGAAGAACCGCGTGCTGGGCATGATCTTCGAGAAGGCCTCGACCCGCACCCGCCTGTCCTTCGAGGCCGGCATGATCCAGCTCGGCGGCCAGGCGATCTTCCTGTCGCCGCGCGACACCCAGCTCGGCCGCGGTGAGCCGGTGGCCGACGCCGCCCGGGTCATGTCGCGCATGCTCGATGCGGTGATGATCCGCACCTTCGCCCACAGCAAGCTGGTCGAGTTCGCCGCCAATTCTCGGGTACCGGTGATCAACGGCCTGTCCGATGACCTGCACCCCTGCCAGCTGCTGGCCGACATGCAGACCTTCCAGGAACATCGCGGCAGCATCGCCGGCAAGACCGCCGCCTGGATCGGCGACGGCAACAACATGTGCAACTCCTATATAGAGGCGGCGCAGCAGTTCGACTTCCAGCTGCGCGTCGCCTGCCCGGAAGGCTACGAGCCCAACGCCGAGTTCCTCGCCCGCGCCGGCGACCGCGTCAAGGTGCTGCGCGACCCGCGCGAGGCCGTGGCCGGCGCCCACCTGGTGAGCACCGACGTGTGGGCGTCCATGGGCCAGGAAGACGAGATCGCCGAGCGGCACAAGCTGTTCAAGCCCTACCAGGTCGACCGCGCACTGCTCGACGCCGCCGCCGAGGACGTGCTGTTCCTGCACTGCCTGCCGGCGCACCGCGGCGAGGAGATCAGCGAGGACCTGCTCGACGACCCGCGTGCCGTGCCTTGGGATCAGGCGGAAAACCGCCTGCATGCGCAGAAGGCGCTGCTCGAGTTCCTCGTCGAAGCCTCCCAGCGCCAAGCATGAGTCATTCCCTGCTGCTGAACCTGCGCGACCTGAGCTGTGGCTACCACGAGCACCGCGTCGTGCAGGACCTCAATCTGCACCTCAACGCCGGCGACATCGGCTGCCTGCTCGGCCCCTCCGGCTGCGGCAAGACCACCACCCTGCGCGCCATCGCCGGCTTCGAGCCGGTGGTCGAGGGCGAGATCCAGCTGCAGGACCAGGTCATCTCCCGCGCCGGCTTCACCCTGGCACCGGAGAAGCGGCGCATCGGCATGGTGTTCCAGGATTACGCGCTGTTCCCGCACCTGACGGTGGCCGAGAACATCGGTTTCGGCATCCGCAAGCAGGCCAACTGCGAGCAGATCACCGGCGAACTGCTGGAGCTGGTCAAGCTCAGCCACCTGGGCAAGCGCTACCCCCACGAGCTGTCCGGCGGCCAGCAGCAGCGCGTGGCGCTGGCCCGGGCCCTGGCGCCGGAGCCGCTGCTGCTGCTGCTCGACGAGCCCTTTTCCAACCTCGACGGCGAGCTGCGCCGCCGCCTCAGCCATGAGGTTCGCGATATCCTCAAGACCCGCGGCACCAGCGCCATCCTGGTCACCCACGACCAGGAAGAAGCCTTCGCCGTCAGCGACCACGTCGGGGTGTTCAAGGAAGGCAAGCTGGAGCAGTGGGACACGCCCTACAACCTGTACCACGAGCCGCTGACGCCCTTTGTCGCCAGCTTCATCGGCCAGGGCTACTTCATCCGCGGCCAGCTGATCAGCCCGGACGCGGTACAGACCGAGCTGGGCCTGATCCGCGGCAACCGCGCCTATACCTGGCCGGTGGGCAGCGCGGTGGACGTGCTGCTGCGTCCGGACGACATCGTCTACGCCCCGGACAGCGAGCAGAAGGCGCTGATCGTCGGCAAGACCTTTCTCGGCGCCGCCACCCTGTATCGCCTGCAACTGGCCACCGGCAGCCAGCTGGAATCGATCTTCCCCAGTCACGCCGACCACCTGCCCGGCGAAATGGTGGGGATTCGCGTCGCCGCCGATCACCTGGTGGCCTTCCCCGCCCTCGGCAGCATCGCCGCCCACCTGGACCTGACCGACTCCGGGGTGCGCCGCTACAGCAGCGCCAACTGAGTCGGTTGCCGGCCGCGGCCGCCCTCATGCCTCGTTCAGGTACAGCCGGCCACTGGCCACCAGCACCGCCTCGCCGGCAATCTGCACCCGTTCGCCCTGCAGGCGACAGTGCAACTCGCCACCGCGACGGGAGCACTGGTAGGCGCTCAGCTCCTGTTTGCCCAGACGCTTGGCCCAATAGGGAATCAGGCTACAGTGGGTCGATCCGGTCACCGGATCCTCATCGATGCCGATACCCGGGGCGAAATAGCGCGAGACGAAGTCATGCCGCTCGCCGGGCGCGGTGACGATCACCCCCAGCCCCGGCAGCTCGGCCAGGGCCCGCAGGTCCGGCCGACAGGCACGCAGCGCCTGCTCCGACGCCACCACCGCCATCAGCTCGTTGCCCTGCCAGGCCTCCAGCACCGGCAGGCCCAGCGCCTGCTCCAGCGCCGTGCTGACCGGCACCTGCTGCGCCTGGGCGGTGGGGAAGTCCAGCACCAGGCGCTCGCCCTCGCGGGTCACCCGCAGGGCGCCAGACTGACAGACGAAGTCGATCGCCTCGCCGGCCTCCTCATACAGCTCGAACAGCACCTTGGCGCTGGCCAGGGTGGCGTGGCCGCACAGCGGGATCTCGGTGGCCGGGGTGAACCAGCGGATATGCCAGGCCGCGCCCTCGCGCACCAGGAACGCGGTCTCCGCCAGGTTGTGTTCACTGGCGATCTGCTGCATCAGCCCTTCGCCGAGCCAGCTGTCCAGCCGGTAGACCATGGCGGGGTTGCCGGCGAAGGGCCGCGGGGTGAAGGCATCGACCTGATGGAACTCGAGGTACATGGCACGCTCCTGCAAGAAAGGTCGGCCAGCATGCCCTGAATCGCCCCGGGTCGACCAGCACAGCCAGGCACGGCCAGGGCGGTACAACCGCACCGTCTGGATGCGCAACGCGCGAGCGCGGTGCGCCCGATCACCGCACCGCCCCCTTCTACTCGAGAAAAACCCAACACAATCAATCGGATAACCATTCTGGCACGCCGCCTGCTAAGGCCCACCCCGGTCAGCACAACGGCGTGTCTGCCACACATCCGACAACGACGTCACCGCACCCCCTCTCCCAGCCGGAGACTCGGGCGCCGTGACGTTTTTTTTGCGTTATCTGGCCTATAGGAATGACCGCTATGCGCATGATGAAACCATCCCTGCTGTCGCTGGCCCTCGCCGGCGTCAGCCTCAGCCACGCCGCCCTCGCTGCCGAAGAAAACAGCAACCTGTTCACCCAGGGCAAGCCGATTCTCGATCTGCGCTACCGCTACGAACACGTCGACCAGGACAATGCCCTCGCCAACGCCAATGCGCAGACCCTGCGCACCCGCGTCGGCTACCAGAGCGGCAAGTGGTACGGCCTCTCCGGCCTAGTCGAGGTCGACAACGTCAGCCGCCTCGGCGACGCCCGCTACAACAGCACCCGCAATGGCCAGAGCGGCCATTCGCTGGTCGCCGACCCCGACGGCAGCGAGATCAACCAGGCGCTGCTGCGCTACGACCATGCCAAGGGCAGCGCCATCGTCGGCCGCCAGCGCATCAACCTGGACAACCAGCGCTTCGTCGGCGGCGTCGCCTGGCGGCAGAACGAGCAGACCCACGACGGTCTGCTCGGCCAGCTCAAGCCCCTGGACGGCCTGACTCTGAGCTACGCCTATATCGACAACATCAACAGCATCTTCGGCCCCGGCGACAATCGCTTCGACAGCGCCGCCAACCCGGCCAACATCGAAGGCCACAGCCACCTGCTCAACGCCCAGTACGTGCTGCTGCCAGAGCTGACCGCCACCGCCTACCAGTACCGCCTGGGCCTGGACAACCTGAGCGGCGCCACGCAGTCGAGCCAGACCAGCGGCGTGCGCCTGAACGGCGTCGTCGCCGGGGTCGGCTATGCCCTGGAGTACGCCCAGCAGCGCGACTACGCCGACAACCCGCGGGACCTGGACAGCGACTACTACCTGGCCGAGCTGGGCTACACGCTCAAGGGCGTGGCGCTGAAGGCCGGCTACGAGGTGCTGGGCGGCGATACCGGCCCCGGCAACCGCGCCTTCCAGACCCCGCTGGCCACCAAGCATGCCTTCCAGGGCTGGGCCGACGTGTTCCTGCTGACCCCGGCCGACGGCGTCGCGGATGCCTACTTCGGCGCCACCCTGCCACTGCTGGGCGGCAGCCTGCAGGCCTGGTTTCACGACTTCCGTGCCGAGCGCGGCAACAGCCACTACGGCGAGGAGTTCGACCTGGCCTACGCCCGGCCGTTTCCGGGGGTGAAGGGCCTGGTCGGCCTGGTCAAGTACGCCCGCTACGATGCCGACGACTTCGCCGTCGATACCAACAAGTTCTGGCTGCAGGCGCAGTACAGCTACTAACGCCTGGGCCCCGCTCCGCGGGGTCTGCTCAGTTGCGCGCGGCGCCCGGCGTCGCGCGCTCGCAGGAGACCGCTCATGTACACAAGCACAATCGCCACCCTGCTCCTGGCGCTGACACTGCTGAGCTCACCGGCCTGGGCAGCCATCGGCGCCGCCGAGGCGATGAACCTGTCCGGCATGCAGCGCATGCTCAGCCAGCGCATCGCCAAGAGCTACCTGATGATCGGCGCCGGGGTGCGCCCCGATGTGGCCGCCCACCAGCTCGACCAGAGCATCGCCCGGTTCGAAAGCAACTACCTGACGCTCAGCGAATACGCCCCCACTGCGCCAATCCGCACCGCGCTTAATGCGGCCGGGGACACCTGGCAGCAGTACCGTGAACTGGCGCTGTCGCAACCCAGCCGGCAGAACGCCCTGGGCATGCTGGAACTGAGCGACCGCCTGCTGGCGCAGAGCGAGCACCTGGTGTCCCTGCTTGAACAGCACAGCGGCGGACACGGCGCGCGCCTGGTCAATCGCAGCGGCCGCCAGCGCATGCTCAGCCAACGCATCGCCAAGCTCTATCTGGCCATGAGCTGGCGCCTGCCGGTCGCCGGACTCGAGGAAACCTTCGCCCAGGCGACCCGCGAGTTCGACCTGGCCCTGCAAGAACTGCAACAGGCCAGCCAGAACACCACGGAGATCGCCGCGAGCCTGAAAAGGGCCGAGGCGCAATGGCGCTTCACCCGCGCCGGCTTCGATCTCTCGGCGGACTCGCGCTATGTACCGACTGTGGTCAGCACCACCACCGAAACCTTGCTCTGGCAGATGAACGACCTGACCCAAGCCTACGAGAACCTGATGGCCGAAGGTTGATCAGGGTTCGCTCACCCAGTAGCGGGCCAACAGGCGCTGCAAACGGCCGTCGTCGCGGTATCGCTTAAGTCCGGCCTCGAACAGCTGGACATGCCGCCGACTGCTGGCCAGCGCCGGCGAGAAGGCCAGGTAGATCGGCACATCCGGGGTGCGGCAGCCGGCATTGCGCAGCTGCCCTACGCGGCCGTGCCGGCTCAGCCAGTTCTGCATCACCCAGGCGTTGTCCAGGGTCACATCGATGCGTCCGCCGAGCAGCTTGGCGACGTTCCAACCCAGGGCCCGATCACCGTAGGAGCGTTGCACCCGTGCCGGATTGTCGGCATGTTCCTGCAGGTAAGCATCCAGCTCGGCGCCATAGCTGTAGTCCTTGATCACCCCCAGGCGCTGCCCGCGCAGATCCTGCGTCGAGGCAAACCGCCAGGCGCTTTGCGCCAGCACGTAGAAGCACATCCGCGACTGGCTCACCGGCGTGCGGGTGAAGAGGAAGTCCTCGGCATCGGCATGCCCGGCGCCGATCACCGCATCGATCTGCCCCTTGCGCGCCGCGTGCAGGGCCCGGGCCCAGTTGATCAGGCGGTACTCCACCTCGATGCCGGCCTCGGCGAAGATGTCCCGCGCCAACTCGACGAAGATCCCCGGCTGCTCGCTGCCCGGCTGGCAATTGACCGGGCACCAGGGATCGCCGGCGATGACCAGGGTCTCCGCCCGGCTGCCGAGGCTGCCGATGAGCAGGGCCAGCGCCAGGGCAATCGCCAGCACTGGAGCGCACCAGGAGGGTCTGGCGGCCATCACAGGTTTGTTCGTCGAACGATAACGTCAGTCTCCGGCTGCGCGCGGCGCTCAGGCTTCGCTGCGCACGCGCTGCACCGCGTTCAGCCAGCCGCTGTAAAGCCTGGCGCGCGGCTCCTCGGCCATATGCGGTTCGAAGCGCTGCTGCCGCTGCCAATGGGTGGAGATCTCCTCGAGGTCGCGGTACAGACCCGCCTGCAGGCCGGCCAGGTAGGCCACGCCGAGGGCCGTGGTCTCGGTGACCTGGGGGCGCTCCACCGGTACGCCGAGGATGTCGGCGAGGAACTGCATCAGCCAGTTGTTCACCACCATGCCGCCGTCCACGCGCAGGGCGCTGGGCGCGGCGGCGCCATCCTGGCGCATGGCTTCGAGCAAGTCGCGGGTCTGGTAGCACACCGACTGCAGGCCGGCGGTGACGATCTCCTTGATCCCGGTGTCGCGGGTCAGGCCGAAGATCGCGCCGCGCGCCTTCGGGTCCCAGTAGGGCGCGCCCAGGCCGGTGAAGGCCGGCACCAGGTAGACGCCACAGGCCTCGCCCGTCTGCTCGGCCAGGGCCTCGCAGTCGCTGGCATGGCTGATCAGCTTGATGCCGTCACGCAGCCACTGCACCGCCGCGCCGGCGACGAAGATGCTGCCCTCCACGGCATAGGTGACCTTGCCGCCCAGGCGGTAGCCGACGGTGGTCAGCAGGCGATTCTTCGAGGTCACCGGGGTGCTGCCGGTGTTCTGGATCATGAAGCAACCGGTGCCGTAGGTGCTCTTGACCATGCCCGGCTGGAAGCAGGCCTGGCCGATCAGTGCGGCCTGCTGGTCGCCGGCCATGCCCAGCACCGGGATCGGCGCGCCGAGCAGCTCGGCCTCGCAGGTGCCGAACGGCGCGGCGCAGTCGAGCACCTCCGGCAGCAGGCTGGCGGGGATATCCAGCAACTCGAGCAGCTCCTCGTCCCACTGCTGGGTGTGGATATTGAACATCAGGGTGCGCGAGGCGTTGCTGGCGTCGGTCTTGTGCGACTTGCCGCCGGTCAGGCGCCACAGCAGGAAGCTGTCGACGGTGCCGAAGCGCAGCTCGCCGCGCTCGGCCCGCGCGCGGGCGCCCTCGACGTTGTTGAGGATCCAGCGCAGCTTGGTGCCGGAGAAATAGGGGTCGATCAGCAGTCCGGTCTTGGCGCTGACCATGGCCTCATGGCCGCCAGCCTTGAGCTCGGCGCAGAAATCGGCGGTGCGCCGGTCCTGCCAGACGATGGCGCGATAGATCGGTTCGCCGCTCACCGCGTCCCACACCAGGGTGGTCTCACGCTGGTTGGTGATGCCGATGGCGGCAATCTGCCCGGCACTCAGGCCGCCCTGCTGCAGGGCCTGCTGGCAGACCTCCAGGGTGCTTCGCCAGATCTGCTCGCCGTCGTGCTCGACCCAGCCATCGTGCGGAAAGAACTGCTGGAACTCCTGCTGCGCGCTGGCCTGCGCCCGCCCGTCGCGGTTGAACACGATGGCACGGCTACTGGTGGTTCCCTGATCGATGGCTAGCAGATAGTCAGACACGCGCAATTCCTTCTTGTTGTGGGATTAGGGTCGAACACGCACCGCGCAGCGGGCTGCGACGCAGGCGGCCTCCGGCCAATTCAGCCGCGCCCGATGCTGGCGAAGCGCGCCTGGGTATGCTGGGCCAGCACCTCGGCGCCCAGCTCGACCTCCAGGCCACGCCGCCCGGCGCTGACGAAGATGCTGGCAAAACCCAGCGCCGATTCGTCGATAAAGGTGCGCAGACGCTTCTTCTGCCCCAGCGGACTGATGCCGCCAAGCAGGTAGCCGGTGGCGCGCTGCGCCGCCTGGGGCTCGGCCATGTCGGCCTTCTTGACGCCGGCGGCCTGGGCCAGGGCTTTCAGGTCGAGGCTGCCGGCGACCGGCACCACCGCCACCAGCAGCTCGCCCTTGTCGCTGGCCGCCAGCAGGGTCTTGAACACCCGCGCGGGCGCCAGGTCGAGCTTCTCGGCCGCCTCCAGGCCATAGGAAGCGGCCTTGGGGTCATGCTCGTAGCTGTGCACCCGGTGCTCAGCCTTGGCTTTTCTCAACAGGTCGATGGCAGGCGTCATGTTCGAATGTGAAAATACTCCGACGAGGTTCGCGTACCTTAGCCGAAAAACTGGCCAACGGCAGCCTATAATGCCGCGCAATACAAGGACACCCTTATGACCCTCGCTCCCCGCCAACACGACATCCTCAATCTCGCCCGCGAGCGCGGCTACGTCAGCATCGACGAACTGGCCCAGGCCTTCGCGGTCACGCCGCAGACCATCCGGCGCGACATCAACCAGCTGGCCGAGCAGGGCCTGCTGCGGCGCACCCATGGCGGCGCCGCGTGCGAGGCCTCGAGCACCCAGAACACCGCCTACGCCATGCGCGCCGGGCAGATGCGCGAGGAGAAGCAACGCATCGCCGAAGCCATCGCCGCGCATATCCCCGACCACGCCTCGCTGTTCATCAGCATCGGCACCACCACCGAGGCCATCGCCCGTGAACTGCTCAAGCGCAAGGGCCTGAAGGTCATCACCAATAACCTGCATGTCGCCGCCCAGCTCAGCACCAAGGCGGATTTCGAGGTGCTGGTGGCCGGCGGCACGGTGCGCAGCGATGGCGGCATCGTCGGCCAGACCACCGTGGATTTCATTCAGCAGTTCAAGGTCGATTTCGCCCTGGTCGGCATCAGCGGCATCGACGAGGACGGCAGCCTGCTGGACTTCGACTACCAGGAGGTGCGGGTCTCGCAGTCGATCATCGACAACGCTCGCCAGGTCTATCTGGCCGCCGACTCCAGCAAGTTCGGGCGCAATGCCGTGGTGCGCCTGGGCTCGATCACCCTGGTCGACCGGGTATTCACCGACGCCGCGCCGTCGAGCGCGATCTGCCGCCTGCTCGGCGACCACCAGGTCCAACTGGAACTGGTCTGACGGAACCCCGCCGGCAAAACCCTCGAATCCAACCCCAGCCCCTGGCGCGAAATCGCGCAAGGGGTTGGCGGTTTCGTGCACCTTCGGCTAGTATATTTTCGAAAGTGAACATAAAGACATTCATATTCGACTACCGGTGCCGCCATGCCTACTCACGCCAACCACACCGCTCCCCTCGCCGAAGTCTATGACCTGGCCGTAGTCGGGGGCGGCATCAACGGCGTCGGCATCGCCGCCGATGCGGCCGGTCGCGGCCTGTCGGTATTCCTCTGCGAAAAGGACGACCTGGCCCAGCACACCTCCTCGGCCAGCAGCAAGCTGATCCACGGCGGCCTGCGCTACCTGGAACACTACGAATTCCGCCTGGTGCGCGAGGCCCTGGCCGAACGCGAGGTGCTGCTGGCCAAGGCGCCGCATATCGTCAAGCCGATGCGTTTCATCCTGCCGCACCGCCCGCACCTGCGCCCGGCCTGGATGATCCGCGCCGGCCTGTTCCTCTACGACCACCTGGGCAAGCGCGAACAGCTGCCCGCCTCGCGCGGCGTGCGCTTCGGCAACGACAGCCCGCTGCGCGGCGAGATCAGCCGCGGCTTCGAGTACTCCGACTGCTGGGTCGACGACGCCCGCCTGGTGGTGCTCAATGCCATGGCCGCCCGCGAGCACGGCGCCCACGTGCACACCCGCACCCGCTGCGTCAGCGCCCGGCGCAGCAAGAACCTCTGGCACATCCACCTGGAGCGCGCCGACGGCAGCCGCTTCTCGATCCGCGCCCGGGCCCTGGTCAATGCCGCCGGTCCCTGGGTCGCGCAGTTCATTCGTGACGACCTGCAGCAGAAGTCGCCCTACGGCATCCGCCTGATCCAGGGCAGCCACATCGTGGTGCCACGCCTGTTCGACGGCGAGCAGGCCTACATCCTGCAAAACGAAGACCGCCGCATCGTCTTCGCCATCCCCTACCTGGAGCGTTTCACCCTGATCGGCACCACCGACCGCGAGTACCAGGGCGACCCGGCCGACGTGGCGATCAGCGCGGAGGAGACCGACTACCTGCTGCAGGTGGTCAACGCGCACTTCAAGCGCCAGCTGAGCCACGACGACATCCTGCACACCTACGCCGGCGTGCGACCGCTGTGCGACGACGAGTCCGACGAGCCCTCGGCCATCACCCGCGACTACACCTTGTCGCTGTCCGTGCAGGCAGGCGAGGCGCCGCTGCTCTCGGTGTTCGGCGGCAAGCTGACCACCTACCGCAAGCTGGCCGAATCGGCCCTCGCCCAGCTGGCCCCGCACTTCCCGCAGATGGGGCCGAGCTGGACCGCCAGCAGCCCGCTGCCCGGCGGCGAACAGCTGGAAAGCCGCGGCGCCCTGGTCGAGGCCCTGTGTGCCCGCCACAGCTGGCTGCCGAGCGCCACCGCCCGGCGCTGGGCCAGCACCTACGGCAGCCGCAGCTGGTCATTGCTCGAGGGCGTCACGCAACAGAGCGACCTGGGCGAGGAACTCGGCGCGGGCCTGCACACCCGGGAAGTCGACTACCTGTGCCAGCAGGAATGGGCGATGAACGCCAGCGACATCCTCTGGCGGCGCAGCAAGCTCGGCCTGTTCATGACCCCGGAGCAGATCAATCGACTCGACCAGTACCTGCGCGTCGTGTCGCCGAACAGCCCGGAAGACGCCCACGCCGCCTGACGACCAATGACAGACCCCTTCGCCCTGCCGATCAGCCGAGACGCAGGGCTTTTTTGTGTCCGCCGGGTGCAGAATCGCTGCCCCTTCAGCCGCGGGAAGGCCGCCGCGGCGCTCACAGCCTCGCCCACTGCGCCGCCTGGCGATGCGCCTCGAGGTGCGGCAGCACCGCCGCCAGCAAGGGTTCGCGAAACGCCTCCTGAAAGCGGTGGGCCAAGCCCGGAATCAGCTTCAGCTCGCTGCCACGGACGTGCGCGGCGACGTGCACGCCATGCATCACCGGCAGCAGCGGATCGGCCGTGCCGTGCACCACCAGGGTCGGCAGCCGCAGGCGATCGAGCAGTGCGACCCGGCTCGGTTCGGCGAGGATCGCCAGCAGCTGGCGCTGCACGCCCTCAGGATTGAAGGCGCGGTCATAGGCGCGCCGGGCCTGCTGCAAGAGTTGCCCACGGTCGTCGTCGACCGCCGGGCTGCCGAGGGCGGCGAGCAGGTCGGCCTGCTGCTGCAGCGCCACCTCCCGGCTCGGCGCCTCGCGCCGCGCCAGCAGGGCCAGCAACTCGGCGCTGGGTGCTGGCAGCCCCCGGGCACCGGAACTGGTCATGATCAGGGTCAGGCTCTGCACCCGCGACGGCGCGAGGTCGGCCAGGTGCTGGGCGATCATCCCGCCCATGCTGGCGCCCAGCACATGGAAGCGCCGCACGCCCAGGGCGTCCATCAGCCCCAGGGCATCGCCGGCCATGTCACGCAGGCTATAAGGCGCCGAGACCGCCAGGCCCAAGCGGTGGCGCAAGGCCTGGTAAGCAAGATCCACCGGCGGCGCGGCCTGTACCCAGCGGCTCAGGCCGACGTCGCGGTTGTCGAAGCGAATCACCCGAAAACCCTGTTCGCACAGGCGCGTTACCACCTCGTCCGGCCAGTGGATCAGCTGGCCGCCGAGGCCCATGACCAGCAGCAAGGCCGGGTCGCTGGCGCGCCCGACGCTCTGGTAGGCCAGCTGCACCGCCCCCAGGCCGACCCTCTCGGTCGGCACCCGGGCATCACAGCGCTCGGCCGCCGTCGACGGCAGCCCCCACAACAGTACGATGCACAGCAACAACCCTCGCATTGAAAACACCAGCACGCAGAACCCCATTGAGGGACCAGTCTGATGAACTTCAGGCGAGCGCGCTGCCACAGAAGCATGACAATTTGATGAATATTACCCAGCGGTACCCCTCGTCCGGCACGACAGCCTGCGGACGAGGGGCCGGCGATCAGGCCAGCTGCGCGCGCAACTGCCGCGCGGCGGCGACCATGTTGACCAGCGCCGCCTCGGTCTCCGGCCAGGCGCGGGTCTTCAGGCCGCAGTCGGGGTTGACCCACAGCCGCTCGAGGGGGATGCGCCCGGCGGCCTTGCGCAGCAGCTCGACCATCTGCGCGACCTCCGGTACTTGCGGCGAGTGGATGTCGTACACCCCCGGGCCGATCTCGTTGGGGTAGGCGAAGCGCTCGAAGGCCTCGAGCAGCTCCATGTCCGAGCGCGAGGTCTCGATGGTGATGACATCGGCGTCCATGGCGGCGATGGCACCGATCACCTCGTTGAACTCGCTGTAGCACATGTGCGTGTGGATCTGCGTCTCGTCGCGCACGCCGCAGGCGGCCAGGCGGAAGGCCTCGGTGGCCCAGTCCAGGTAGGCGGCCCAGCGTTCCTTGCGCAGCGGCAGGCCCTCGCGGAAGGCCGCCTCGTCGATCTGGATGATGCGGATGCCGGCCGCCTCCAGGTCCTGCACCTCGTCGCGGATGGCCAGGGCCAGCTGGCGCGCCTGCTGTTCGCGGCTGACGTCCTCGCGCGGGAAGGACCACATCAGCATGGTCACCGGCCCGGTGAGCATGCCCTTCATCACCTTGTCGGTCAGGCCCTGGGCGTAGCGAATCCACTCCACGGTCATCGGCTGCGGACGGCTCAGGTCGCCGACTATCAGTGCCGGCTTGACACAGCGCGAGCCGTAGCTCTGCACCCAGCCGTAGCGGGTGAAGGCATAGCCATCGAGCTGCTCGGCGAAGTACTCGACCATGTCATTGCGCTCGGCCTCGCCATGCACCAGCACGTCCAGGCCGAGGTTTTCCTGCACCTGCACGGCATGGCGGATCTCGCTGTGCATGGCCTCGGTGTAGTCCGCGGCAGACAGCTTGCCCTGCTTATGGGCCTGGCGCGCCAGGCGGATCGCAGCGGTCTGCGGAAAGGAGCCGATGGTGGTGGTCGGCAGAAGCGGCAGCTGCAGCTGCGCACGCTGCCGGGCGCTGCGCTCGGCGAAGGGCGACAGGCGCTGGCTGTCGCCCGGGACTACGGCGTCCAGACGCGCCTGCACCGCCGGGTTGTGGATGCGCGAGGAGGCGGCGCGGCTGGTCTGTACGGCGCGGCTCTCGGCCAGGGCGGCCTGTACCGCGGCATCCGCCGGCTGGTTCAGGGCGCGACCGAGGATGGCGACTTCGGCGCACTTCTGCACGGCGAAGGCCAGCCAGCTCTTCAGCTCGGCGTCGAGGTGGTGCTCACGCTCCAGGTCGACCGGGCTGTGCAGCAGCGAGCAGGACGGCGCGACCCACAGGTTGTCAGCAAAGCGCTCCTCGGCCTGGCGCAGCTGGATCAGCGCGCGCTCCAGGTCGCAGCGCCAGACGTTACGCCCGTTGACCACGCCCAGCGACAGCACCTTGTAGGCGGGCAGGCGGTCGACCAGCAGCGGCAGCTGCTCGGGGGCGCGCACCAGGTCGACGTGCAGGCCGTCCACCGGCAGGCCTACGGCCAGGCCGAGGTTGTCCTCCAGGCCGCTGAAATAGCTGGCGACCAGCTTCTTCAGTGGGGCGTGCTGGAGCAGGTGGTAGGCGCGCTCGAAGGCGTTCTTCCAGTCCTGGGGCAGGTCCAGGCCGAGGATCGGCTCGTCGATCTGCACCCACTCCACGCCCAGGGCCGCCAGGCGCCCGAGAATCTCGCCGTAGACCGGCAGCAGCGCCTCGAGCAGCTCGAGCTTGTCGAACGCCTGGCCCTTGGTCTTGCCCAGCCACAGGTAGGTCAGCGGCCCGATGATCACCGGCTTGACCCTATGGCCCAGGGCGTGCGCCTCCTCGACCTCCTCGAACAACTGCTCCCAGCTCAGCTGGAAGCGCTGGTCGGCACTGAACTCCGGGACCAGGTAGTGGTAGTTGCTGTCAAACCATTTGGTCAGCTCCTGGGCGTGGGCGCCGCCGCAGCAGGTAGTGGAGCTGGCGCCGCGGGCCATGGCGAACAGGGTCTGCAGGGTCGGCGTGCCCGACTGCGGGCGAAAGCGCTGGGGAACCACCCCGAGCATCAGCGAGTGGCCGAGCACCTGGTCGTACCAGGCGAAGTCGCCCACCGGCAGCAGGTCGAGGCCGGCCTCCTTCTGCAACTGCCAGTGGGCCGCGCGCAGCTCGCGGCCGACGGCGCGCAGCCCGGCTTCGTCCAGTTCGCCTTTCCAGTGGGCCTCCAGGGCCTTCTTCAGCTCGCGGTCGCGGCCGATGCGCGGAAAACCCAGGGAATGAGACAGGGCCATGTCGAAACGCTCCATAGATAGACAAGATGGTGGCTATTCTCGGCAGCGGAGCATCGTGAGACAAACTCAACGTATTCGTCTTGATCTATAGTTTTGTTCATGTAGGCTGAACGGCACCGCTCTCATCCACCCGCGGCAGAACCAGCGCCGTGGTGGATGGGTGACGCGTTCCCCACCCTGCTGCGAGGCCGCCATGCTCGAACTGCGCCACCTGAAGACCCTGCACGCCCTGCGCGAGAGCGACAGCCTGGTGGACGCGGCCGAGCGCCTGCACCTGACCCAGTCGGCCCTGTCGCACCAGTTCAAGGAACTGGAGGAGCGCCTGGGCATGCAGCTGTTCGTGCGCAAGACCAAGCCGGTGCGCTTCACCAGCGCCGGCCTGCGCCTGCTGCAGCTGTGCGACGCGGTGCTGCCGCTGCTGCGCGGCGCCGAACGCGACCTGGCGCGCCTGGCTGGCGGTACGGCGGGCCGGCTGCATATGGCCATCGAGTGCCACAGCTGCTTCCAGTGGCTGATGCCGACCATCGACCAGTTCCGCGACGCCTGGCCGGAAGTGGAGCTGGACCTGGCCTCGGGCTTCTCCTTCGCCCCGCTGCCGGCCCTGGCGCGCGGCGACCTGGACCTGGTGGTGACCTCGGACCCGCAGGAACTGGCCGGCATCACCTATGTGCCGCTGTTCACCTACGAGGCCATGCTGGCGGTGGCCAACCAGCACCCGCTGGCGAGCAAGGCCAATATCCAGCCGGAGGATCTGGCCAGCGAGACCCTGATCACCTACCCGGTGGAGCGCGACCGCCTGGACATCTTCACCCGCTTCCTCGAGCCGGCCGATGTCGAGCCGGCCCAGGTGCGCACCTCGGAACTGACGGTGATGATGATGCAGCTGGTGGCCAGCGGCCGCGGCGTCTGCGGCCTGCCCAACTGGGCCCTGCACGAGTACAGCTCGCGCGGCTACGTGACCGCCAAGCGCCTGGGCGACAAGGGCCTGTTCGCCACCCTGTATGCCGGCATCCGCACCGACATGCTCGACGCGCCCTTCATGCGTGATTTTTTGCTGACCGCCAAGGACACCTCCTTCGCCACCCTGGAAGGAGTCAGCGTCGCAACCAAGAGCCGTTGAGGCTAGGTGCATCGTCGGCCGGCCAAAAATCGCCCGGCAACGCCGAACGGCTTCACTCGGGATGACCCAGATCAATGGCCAGTGCTCATACGCGGGGTTTAATCGAGCCTTAGGATCCCAGCAGCGAGAGAACGACCATGAAAATCCTCACCTGCAACGCCCTAAACGCCCTCACTCTGGCCGGCGCTCTATTGGCTGCCCCGGCCTTCGCCGAGGACGCCCACCACACCGAACAACTGGCGCAGAACGAGCAAAGCATGCCCATGGACCAAGGGCTCGGAATGGGGCAAGGCATGGGCCGGATGGACTGGTCACGGATGCAGGACATGATGAGCCGGATGCATAACGCCAGCAGTGCCGGGGAGCGCCAGCAAATACGCAGGGAACATCACCACGCCATGCAGGCGCAACTGGGCCTGATGAACCAGCACATGCAGCAGAGCCAATGCCCGATGGCCAAGGACGCGGCCCCGCAACAACAATGCCTGCGGGAGATGCATGAAAACATGCAGAACATGCTGCATATGATGGAGCAGATGCTGCAGAACCAGGGTCAGTAACCCCGGCGCTCCCCCGGTAGCGCCGGAACCGCTCACTTCCCCCTGGCGGGTTTGCGTCCTCCCCATGGCGCCAGCCCGGCGGGGCTTGGAGCCCTCTTCGGCATAGCCTGTTACACCTGCGCACTTGCCCGTCGTGACCTCCAGTCATAGCATGACCAACGGTCACACTTTTCGGTCGAGCACCATGCGCTACCAGGATCTGCTGTTCCAGCAACGTCATGACGCCATCCTCAAGGCCGCCCGCGAGCTGTTTCGCCAGGCCCCCTGGGACCGGGTGACCATCGCCGAGCTGGCGACCCGCGCCGGTATCGGCAAGGGCACGGTGTACAAGCACTTCCCCAGCAAGGAGGCGCTGTACGCCCGCCTGGTGCTGGACCAGTCGCGGGAGAACCTCGAGCAGCTGCGCCTCCTGCATGCCGCACAACCCGGGCCACAGTCCATGCACCGGGTGATCCGCCGGGCCTTCGAGCAGATGCTCGCCGACCCGGTGCTGGTGCAGCTGTGCCAGCTCTGCGATCGCCCGGCCTTCCAGGCGCGCCTGGAGGCGCCCTATCAGCAAGAGTTCCTCGCGCTGGAACGCGATTACCAGGAGTTCTTCGCCCAGCTGCTGGCGCACACCCTGGATGGCCACCGCCTGTCCCGGGCCGATTGCCAGCAGCTGCTGTGGGGCGTGGAGGCCTGCTTCAACGGCGTCATGGCGCGCATCGCCTCCGGCGGCTTCGAGCACTGGGCCGAGCCCATCGCCCTGCATGACTACCTCGAGCGCGTCAGCGACTTCATCATCGCCGGCCTGCGCGGCCAGGCCGCGTGCCTGCCCAACCAGCCCGTACCTGCCGAGTAACCGCCCATGTTCAGTCAGCTCGCCAAACGCCCCTGGTTGCTCGCCATCGTCATCGCCCTGCTGTTGCTGCTGTGGCTGCTCAGCGGCGACCTGTACCGCGCCCAGGACCGCGCCGCCCCCGATCAACCGGTGGCCGAGAACGGCCTGGCCAAGGTCGAGATCCACTGGCTGGAGGCCGAGCCGATGCAGCGCCAGCATGTGGTGCAGGGTCAGGTCGAGCCCTGGCGCCGGGTCGAACTGCGCGCCCAGGTCAACGCCCAGGTGCTGCGCCTGGACCGCGACAAGGGCGACCGGGTCGAACAGGGCGAGCTGCTGCTGAGCCTGTCGCCGGACGATCGCCCGGCCCAGGTGGCACGCGGCGAGGCCGAGGTGCGCCAGCGTCAGAGCGAGGTCAAGGCGGCGCAACGCCTGCGCGAGCGCAGCCTGGTCTCGGCCAACGAACTGCTGCGCCTGCAGAGCGAACTGGCCAAGGCCCGCGCCGAGCTCGACAGCGCCCGCCAGCAGCTGCAAAACACGCGTATCAGCGCGCCCTTCGCCGGAGTCTACGACCAGCGCCAGGTCGAGCTGGGCGGCGCCGTCCAGCCCGGCCAGAGCCTGCTCACCCTGGTCGACATCAGCCAGCTTCGGGTCAGCGCCCAGGTCGCCCAGCAGCAGGTGACCCAGCTGCGCCTCGGCCAGCCGGTGCGCATCGAGCTGCTCGACGGCCGCGAACTGACGGGCGAACTGCACTTCATCGCCGCCGCCGCCGATCCCGGCTCGCGCAGCTTCCGCATCGAGGTGCGGGTGGCCAATCCCGAGCTGCAGCGCCTGGCCGGGGCCAGCGCGACGCTGCACATCGACACCGGCGAGACCCTGGCCCATCGCCTGTCACCTGCCCTGCTCAGCCTGGATGAGAGCGGTCGTCACGGGGTCAAGTGGGTCAACGCGGCGCAGCGGGTCGAGTTCACCGCGGTCGAACTGCTCAGCGTCGACAACCAGGGCGCCTGGGTCAGCGGCCTGCCCCAGCGGGTGGCGCTGATCACCCTCGGCCAGGGCTTCGTCGAGCCCGGCCAGGCGGTGCGCGTGCAAACGACCGCAGAGGGCAGTTGAGATGTACAGCCTGATCGCCGCCGCCCTCGATCGCAGCCGCACCAGCCTGCTGCTGCTGCTGTTCCTGCTGGGCGGCGGACTGGCGGCCTACGTGGCAATCCCCAAGGAAGCCAACCCGGACGTCAGCATTCCGATCATCTACGTCTCGGTGCGCCTGGAAGGCATCGCCCCGGAAGACGCCGAGCGCCTGCTGGCCCGTCCCCTGGAGCAGGAACTGCGCAGCCTCGAAGGGATCAAGGAGCTGCGCGCCATGGCCAGCGAGGGCCACGCCTCGGTGACCCTGGAGTTCGATGCCGGCTTCGACGCCAGGCGCGCCCTGGCCGATGTGCGGGAGAAGGTCGACACGGCGCGCAGCAAGCTGCCGGAGGAGGCCGACGAGCCGACGGTCAACGAGGTCAACGTGGCGCTGTTCCCGGTGCTGTCGATCGGCCTCTCCGGACCGCTCTCCGAGCAGCAGCTGGTGCAGGTGGCGCGGCGCCTGAAGGACAACATCGAGGGCATCGCCGAGGTGCTCTCGGTGACCATCGGCGGCGACCGCGAGGACCTGCTGGAAATCGTCGTCGACCCGCAGGTGCTCGACAGCTACGGCATCGACTACAGCCAGCTGTTCAACCTGGTCAGCCGCAACAACCGCCTGGTCGCCGCCGGCAGCCTGGACACCGGCGCCGGGCGCATGAGCATGAAGGTGCCCGGGGTCATCGAGGACCTCGAGGACGTGCTGTCCATGCCGATCAAGGTCGACGGCGACAGCGTGGTGACCTTCGGCGACGTGGCCAGCATCCAGCGCACCTTCAAGGACCCGACCGGCTTCGCCCGCATCAACGGCCAGCCGGCCATCGTCCTGGAGGTTTCCAAGCGCAGCGGCGCCAACATCATCGCCACCATCGAACAGGTCAAGGCGCTGATGCAGCAGGCCCAGCCGCTGCTGCCCGCCGGCCTCAAGGTCAGCTACATCATGGACCAGTCGCAGCAGGTCAAGAGCATGCTTGGCGACCTGCTGAACAACGTGCTGACCGCCATCGTGCTGGTGCTGATGCTGGTGGTGGCGAGCATGGGCCTGCGCTCGGCGCTGCTGGTCGGGCTGACCATCCCCGGCGCCTTCCTCACTGGCATCCTGCTGATCTGGACGCTCGGCTTCACCCTCAATATCGTCGTGCTGTTCAGCCTGATCCTGGTCGCCGGCATGCTGGTGGACGGCGCCATCGTCGTCTCCGAACTGGCCGACCGCTACCTGCACCAGGGCCAGAACCCGCGCCAGGCCTGGGTCAATGCCGCGACCCGGATGGCCTGGCCGGTGATCGCCTCCACCGCCACCACCCTGATGGTGTTCCTGCCGCTGCTGTTCTGGCCAGGGGTGGTAGGCGAATTCATGAAGTACCTGCCGGCCACGGTGATCCTCTGCCTGCTCGCCTCCCTGGCCATGGCCCTGGTGTTCCTGCCGGTGCTCGGCGCGGTGACCGGTGGCCGGCCGGCGCCGCTGCCGGACCAGCCCAGCCGCGGCGGCCGCGCCTACCGCCGGCTGCTGCAGAAGCTGCTCAGGCGCCCGGGCCTGACGCTGCTCGGCATGCTCGCCCTGATCGCCCTGATCTATGCCGGCTATGGCCGCTTCAACCATGGCGTGGAGTTCTTCCCCGAGGTCGAACCGGAGAGCGCGCAGATCTGGTTGCGCGCCCGCGGCGACCTCTCGGTACGGGAGAAGGACCAGCTGCTGCAGCAGGTGGAAAGCCGCCTGCTCGGCATGGCCGAGGTCAAGGCACTGTACGCCCGCTCCCTGGCCCAGCCGGACGGCCAGCTCGGCGCCGACGTGATCGGCACCCTGCAGTTCCAGTTCGTCGACTGGCATGAACGGCGCCCGGCCAAGCGCATCCTTGCCGACATGAGCGCGCGCACCGCCGACCTGCCGGGCATCGTCCTGGAGTTCCGTGAGCAGCAGGAGGGCCCGGGCGGCGGCAAACCGGTCAAGCTGCAGGTCAGCGCCCTGGACCCGGCCCTGTCGGCGCAGTGGGTCGAGCGCCTGCGCCAGACCATGCAGAGCCTCGGCGGCTTCAAGGACATCGAGGATGACCGCGCCCTCCCCGGCATCGAGTGGCGCCTGCAGGTCGACCGCGAGGCGGCGGCACGCTTCGGCGCCGACGTGCTCAGCGTCGGCAACGCCGTGCAGCTGGTGACCAACGGCCTCAAACTGGCCACCTACCGCCCCGAGGACGCCAGCGACGAGGTGGACATCCGCGTGCGTCTGCCGGAGAACTGGCGCTCCCTCGACCAGCTCGGCCGCCTGACCCTGAACACCCCGAGCGGCCAGGTGCCGCTGGCGAACTTCGTCAGCCTGCAGCCGGCGCCCAAGGTCGGCACCCTGCGCCGGGTCGACGGCGCCCGCACCATCACCCTGCAGGCCGAGCTGGCCGAGGGCGCGCGCCTGGATGAGCGTCTGCAGGCGCTGCGCGAGGCCATGGGCGAGGTGCCGGGCGCGGTGCGGATCGAGTTCGCCGGCGAGGACGCCGAGCAGCGCGAGGCCGCCAACTTCCTGCTCAGCGCCTTCGTCGTCGCGGTGTTCCTCATGGCGATCATCCTGGTCACCCAGTTCAACAGCCTGTACCAGGCCGGCCTGGTGCTTTCAGCCATCGTGCTGTCCACCGCCGGGGTGCTGATCGGCCTGCTGGTCAACGGCCAGTCGTTCGGCATCGTCATGGTCGGCATGGGCCTGATCGCCCTGGCCGGCATCGTGGTGAACAACAACATCATCCTCATCGACACCTACAACCAGCTGCGCCACCAGGGCCTGGCGCCGCGCGAGGCTGCCCTGGAAACCGGCAGCCTGCGCCTGCGCCCGGTGCTGCTCACGGCGGTGACCACGGTGCTCGGGCTGATGCCCATGGTGCTCGGGGTGAATGTCGACCTGCTGGCGCCGAGCCTGGGCTTCGGCGCGCCCTCGACCCAGTGGTGGACCCAGCTGTCCAGCGCCATCGCCGGCGGCCTGAGCTTCGCCACCCTGCTGACCCTGCTGCTGACCCCCTGCCTGCTGGTGCTCGGCGCGCGCTTCGAGCGCCGCCCACCGCCACTGGAGAGCTACGACGACGATCTGCTCGACCTGCCGGAACAGGTGCTGCCCAGCACCCCGGCGCGCGCGCAACTGCAACGCAGCCTGGAATAAGGCGCATGCGGCTGCCGGGCCCCGCGAACGGCACCGGCAGCGCTGCGCACCTGCGTATTTAGGGATTTTTTAGGGATTGCCTAGGGGTTATTTCGCAATCCGCCGGCTCACACCGCCCTAGCATGGATCTCCTCAACGCCCACAGAGGAAGGTCGAAAATGGCGGCAAATCCACAGTTCTTCGAGACGGATGTCAGGCTCCGGCCCGGCACAGCAGAGGATGCCGCGGCCTGCGGCCGGATCTGCTACGAGGCCTTCAGCGCCATCTCTGGCAAGCACAACTTTCCAGCCGACTTCCCCTCGGCGGAGGTGGCCAGCGAGCTGCTCTGCGGGCTCCTCGGCCATCCCGGTTTCTATTCGGTGATTGCCGAATCCGCCGGGCGCATCGCCGGCAGCAACTTCCTCGATGAGCGCAACAGCATTGCCGGCATCGGGCCGATCACCGTCGACCCACACATTCAGAACCAGGCCATCGGCCGGCGCCTGATGGAAGACGTGCTGCAGCGGGTTGCCGACAAGCGCCTGCCAGGCGCCCGCTTGCTGCAGGCGGCCTATCACGGCCGTTCCCTCGCGCTGTACAGCAAGCTCGGCTTCGTCGCGCGCGAACCGCTGTCGACGATGCAGGGCACGCCACCGAACGTCAGTGTGCCCGGCCATCGGGTCAGGCCGGCCACCCTCGAGGATCTGCCCCACTGCAACCGGCTCTGCCTCCAGGTACACGGACACGATCGCGGCGGCGAGCTGAAGGACGCGATCGCCCAAGGCACCGCCCGGGTCGTCGAGTGCGAGGGGCGGATCGTCGGCTACACCACCATCGTCGCCTTCTTCGGCCACAGCGTGGGCGAAACCAACGACGCCCTGAAGGCGCTGATTGCCGCGGCAAGCGAGTATCCAGGGCCGGGCTTCCATGTGCCGACGCGCAACGCCGAGCTGTTTCGCTGGTGCCTGGAGCACGGCCTGCGCGTGGTCCAGCCGATGACGCTGATGAGCATCGGCCTGTACAACGAGCCGGCGGGCGCCTACCTGCCTTCGATCTTCTACTGACCGCCCCCTTCCAACCTTGACGGAGGAACACGCCATGGCCATACGTGGCAGCTGCCTGTGCGGCAGCGTTCGATACGAAATCAGCGGCGACTTCGCCCTCGCCGGCCACTGCCACTGCGGCAATTGCCGAAAGGCCAACGGCGCCGCCTATGTGAGCTGGGGACTCATCGACCCGGAACAATTCCGCTGGACGGCGGGACAGGAGCACATCGCGCAGTACGAGTCCTCCCCAGGCACGCATCGCTGCTTCTGCCGCCAGTGCGGCTCGTCACTGGCCAGCAGTCATGCCGGCCGGGTCGCCGAAGTCGTGCTCGGCAGTGTCGATGGTGACCCCGGCACACGGCCCCTGGAACACATCTTCGTGAACTCCAAGGCCGTCTGGCACGAAATCACCGACGACCTGCCCCAGCATGACGAATGGCCGCCCGGGATGGGGGCCTGAGGCCCCCTTTCGCCCGGCCCGTGGCTCAGGCCGGCGCCCCGTCGAGCATGCCGCGCTCGACGATGAAGTCGATCACATTCTGCAGGCCGTGGCCGGTCTTCAGGTTGCTGAAGGTCCAGGGCCGCTGCGGGCGCATGCGGTTGGTGTCGCGCTCCATCACCTCCAGGGAGGCGCCGACGTGGGGCGCCAGGTCGATCTTGTTGATCACCAGCAAGTCCGACTTGGTGATGCCCGGGCCGCCCTTGCGCGGAATCTTCTCGCCCTCGGCGACGTCGATCACGTACACGGTCAGGTCGGCCAGCTCGGGGCTGAAGGTGGCGCTCAGGTTGTCGCCGCCGCTTTCCACGAAGATCACTTCGAGATTGCCGAAGCGGCGCGCCAGCTCCTCCACCGCCGCCAGGTTCATCGAGGCGTCCTCGCGAATCGCGGTGTGCGGGCAGCCGCCGGTCTCCACCCCGACGATGCGCTCGGGCTCCAGGGCGCCGGCCTCGGTGAGGATGCGCTGGTCCTCCTTGGTGTAGATGTCGTTGGTCACCACGGCGATCTGGTACTTGTCGCGCATGGCCTTGCACAGGGCCTCGAGCAGCGCGGTCTTGCCGGAACCGACCGGACCGCCGACACCGACGCGCAGGGGTTGCTTGTAGCTTTGCATGGGCTTTTCCTCAGGAACGGAACAATCGGGTGTATTGGGTTTCGTGACGGGCCGAGGCGATGGCCAGCAGCGGCAGGCCGCCGCCCAGCTGGTCATCGCCCAGGACCAGCGCCTGTTCGAGCACCTCGGGCAGCTCGGCGCTCAGGTCGCGCAGCAGGCTCTGGGCCATCTGCTGGCCGAAGGGCACCAGCTTGACGCCGGCCATCACCGCGCCTTCCAGCCAGCTGTAGCCGTGGCCCAGGGCCAGGGCGCGCAATGGGATGTGCCAGTGCGCGGCCAGCCAGGCCATGCCGCCGAGCTGGCTCAGCTCCAGGCTGGCCCGCCAGGCTGGCGCCTGGCCCAGCTGCCAGCCATCCAGCAGGCGCATCAGGGCCTGGCCGCGCTGGCGCTCCTCCAGGCGCAGCTCGGCGGTCTCGCGGTTGGCCAGCAGGAAGCGGCTCCAGTGCGCGAAGGCTGGCGCGTCGTCGTCGCGGCAGGCGTGGTACAGGCGCGCCAGCACGGGCCAGTCGAGATGGCCGAGGGTGTCCTCCAGCTGTTCGCGCTGCCAGGCGCGAAAGCCCTCGGCATCGCGCACCCAGCCGGCTTCCACGGCGAATTCCAGGCCCTGGGAGTAGGTGAACCCACCCACCGGCAGGCCGGGGCTGGCCAGCTGCAGCAGGCGCAGCAGCCTCAGGTCGTCAAGCATGTCCGGCGCTCCTCACCAACGCGGGCGCAGCCAGTAGACGAGTCCGGCGACCAGTACCAGGCTCAGGCCCAGCAACCACTGCTCGGTACCGAGCATATGGTGGGCGATGCCATGCTCGTGGGTGTGGGCGTGGCCGACATGGGCGAAGGCCGGCGTGCTGGCCAGCAGCAGGACGAGGGTCAGGTACTTGTTCATAGGGGTCTCCAGGCGGATTCAATGGGCGTGCTGGCCGGGGGCGCGGACGAAACGATGGGCAGCGGCGTGGCTGTGGGCGTGGCTCTGGTAGGCGCCGGCCTCGGGCTCGAAGGGCGCCTGCTCGACGCTGACCTCCAGGCCCAGGCCGCGGACCATCTCGTCGAGCACGTGGTCGTGCTGGTAACGCGCCAGGCCGGCCTCGATCTGCAGCGGCACATGGCGGTTGCCCAGGTGATAGCAGGCGCGCGCCAGCAGCAGCGGGTCGGCGCAACGCAGCGTGGACACCTGCTCGGCGGCGGCGATCACCTGCACCACCTCCTCGCCCCGCTCGTCCGCCAGCAGCTCGCCGCCGCGCAGCAGCTGGCCACGTTCGAGCAGCAGGCCGGCGTCGCGGCCGTCGTCCAGGCGAATGCGCACACGGCTCTTGATCCGGGTGTCGAGGTCCAGGGTGGCGGTGGCACTGATCGGGGCCGCCTGGTGCAGGCGGCGGGTCAACATAAGCATCGGCTTCTCCTCGGAACAGGCCGCATCAGAACAGGAAATAACGCTGGGCCATCGGCAGCACCGAGGCCGGCTCGCACACCAGCAGTTCGCCGTCGGCGCGCACCTGGTAGGTCTGCGAGTCGACCTCGATATGCGGCATCAGGCCGTTGTGGACCATGTCGCCCTTGCGCACCGTGCGGCAGCCGCGCACCGTGCCGATCAGGCTGTGCAGGCCGAGTTCCCCGGCCACCCCGCGGGCCATGGCGGCCTGGGACAGGAAGGTCATGCGCGTGGCATGCCGCGCCGCGCCGAGGGCGCCGAACATCGGCCGGTAGTGCACCGGCTGCGGCGTGGGAATCGAGCCGTTGATGTCACCCATGGGCGCGGTGGCGATCAGCCCGCCCTTGAGCACCAGCGCCGGCTTGACGCCGAAGAAGGCCGGCGCCCAGAGCACCAGGTCGGCCAGCTTGCCCGCCTCGATGGAGCCGACCTCATGGGCGATGCCATGGGACAGCGCCGGGTTGATGGTGTACTTGGCGATGTAGCGCTTGACCCGGAAGTTGTCGCTGAAGGCCGTGTCCGGCGCCAGCGGGCCGCGCTGCTGCTTCATGCGGTGCGCCACCTGCCAGGTGCGCAGCACCACCTCGCCGACCCGGCCCATGGCCTGGGAGTCCGAGGAGGTCATGGAGAAGGCGCCCAGGTCGTGGAGGATGTCCTCGGCAGCGATGGTCTCGCGGCGGATGCGGCTCTCGGCGAAGGCCACGTCCTCGGCGATGCTCGGGTCGAGGTGGTGGCAGACCATGAGCATGTCCAGGTGCTCGTCTACGGTGTTGACCGTGTACGGCAGGGTCGGGTTGGTCGAGGACGGCAGCACGTTGGCGAAGGCGCAGGCGGTGATGATGTCCGGCGCGTGGCCGCCGCCCGCCCCTTCGGTATGGAAGGTATGGATGGTGCGGTCGCCGATGGCGACCAGGGTGTCCTCGACGAAACCGGACTCGTTGAGGGTGTCGGTGTGGATCGCCACCTGCACGTCGGTTTCCTCGGCCACGCCCAGGCAGCAGTCGATCGCCGCCGGGGTCGAGCCCCAGTCCTCGTGCAGCTTGAGGCCGATCACCCCGGCCTCGATCTGCTCGCGCAGGGCTTGCGGACGCGAGGCGTTGCCCTTGCCGAGCAGGCCGATGTTGACCGGCAGGCTGTCGGCGGCCTGGAGCATGCGGGCGATGTTCCACGGCCCCGGGGTGCAGGTGGTGGCATTGGTGCCGGTGGCCGGTCCCGTGCCGCCGCCGAGCATGGTGGTGACCCCGGAGGTCAGCGCCTCCTCGGCCTGCTGCGGGCAGATGAAGTGGATGTGCGCATCGACGCCGCCGGCGGTGACGATCTTGCCTTCGGCGGCGATCACCTCGGTGCCGGGGCCGACCGCCAGGGTCACGCCCGGCTGGATATCCGGGTTGCCGGCCTTGCCGATGCCGACGATGCGCCCGTGCTTGACGCCGATGTCGGCCTTGACGATGCCCCAGTGGTCGATGATCAGGGCGTTGGTCAGCACCAGGTCCATGGCCTCGGCGGCGAGCATCTGGCCCTGGCCCATGCCGTCGCGGATGACCTTGCCGCCGCCGAACTTGACCTCCTCGCCGTAGAGGGTGAAGTCCCGCTCCACCGTCACCCACAGGTCGGTGTCGGCCAGGCGCACGCGGTCGCCGACGGTGGGGCCGAACATGTCGGCGTAGGCGCGACGGGAGATCCGGCTCATGCCTGCTCCTCCAGCGCGCCCATCACCGCGCCGCGAAAGCCGTAGACCTCGCGCTTGCCGGCCAGCGCCACCAGGGTCACGCTGCGCGCCTGCCCCGGCTCGAAGCGCACCGCGGTGCCGGCGGCGATGTCCAGGCGGAAGCCGCGGGCCTTGTCGCGCTCGAACACCAGCGCCGGGTTGACCTCGAAGAAGTGGTAGTGGGAACCGACCTGCACCGGCCGGTCGCCATGGTTGGCCACGCTCAGGGTCACCTGCTCGCGGCCCACATTCAGTTCGATGTCGCCGTCGGCGACCTGGATTTCTCCGGGAATCATGCTCATGGCTGTGGCCTCAGAGGATCGGGTTGTGCACGGTCACCAGCTTGGTGCCGTCGGGAAAGGTCGCCTCGACCTGGACGTCGTGGATCATCTCGGCCACGCCGTCCATCACCTGCTCGCGGCTGAGGATCTGGCGACCGCTCTCCATCAGCTCGGCGACCGTGCGCCCGTCGCGGGCGCCCTCCAGCACCGCGGCGCTGATCAGTGCCACGGCCTCCGGGTAGTTGAGCCGCAGGCCACGGGCCAGGCGGCGCTCGGCCAGCAGCGCGGCGGTGAACAGCAGCAGCTTGTCTTTCTCTCTCGGGGTCAGCTCCATGGCTCGCTCTCCTCAGGTGTTCCAGATACGCGGCGGGCAAGGCGCCAGGCCGGCCACGGCCGGCCGCAGGGCGCACCACAGCCGCTGCAGGGTGGCTTGCAGGCGCTGGTTGTCATGCTCGAGCAGGCGCACCACCAGCAGGCCGTCGAGCAGGGTGGCGCCGGCCGGGCCGGGCAACGTTTCGATGATCTCGCGGGCCTGCGCCAGCAGCGCGGCGTCGGCCGGCGCGGCGCAGAAGGTGGCGACCAGCGGGTGGCCGGCCAGCTTGTCCAGGCGGCCGCCCGCGATGCGCAGGCGCTCGTGCAGCAGCGGCTCGCCGTCCAGCAACAGGTGCAGGCGGCTGTCGAGGGCGCCCTGGCTGAAACGCTCGGCCATCACCGGGCGGCCCAGGCACAGGGTTTCCCAGGCCAGCAGGCGGGCGCCGGGGGCCAGCTCGAAGCGGCTCTCCAGCGCCACCTGGGCGCCGGGGAAGAAAATGCTGTCCTGGGGCAGCCATTCCAGCAGGCTGTCCTCGCCCAGGCGGAAGCGCTGCGACAGCTGCGAGGTGGCGCCGGCGCTGCGGTAGAACTTGGTGGCGCCGGGCATGGTCAGCAGGGCGTGGCTGCCCGGCTCCAGGACGACATCCAGCGCCAGGCGGTCGCCCCCCACCACCCCGCCCGGCGGATGCAGCAGGTAGAGATGACAGGGCGCGCCTTCGGGGTAGAACGGCCGCTGCACGGTGAGCGGGCCGCGGTGGCGGCGTCCGGCCAGCACGGTGCGCGGCCCGCGCCGTTCGAAGCGCAGGGCCAGCTCGGCGCGCCAGCCGTCATCGAGTTCGCAGGCTGCCTGCATCAGTGTGCCACTCCCATGGCCATGGCCACCGCCGCGGCGGCGGTGCGGGTTTCCACGCCGAGCTTCACGTAGACATGCTCGAGGTGCTTGTTGACGGTGCGCGGGCTGAGCCCGAGGATCTCGCCGATGTCGCGGTTGGTCTTGCCGCAGGCCACCCACTCGAGCACTTCCAGCTCGCGGGCGGTGAGCTGGTAGCGCCGCGTCAGCGCGGCGCGCGCCGCCTCGCCATCCGGCGCCGGCTGGGCCGCCTGGCGGGCCTGGCGCAGGGTGCGGGCGGTGCGCAGGTGCGAGGCGACCCGGGCCAGCACCTGCTCGGGATGGATCGGCTTGGTCACGTAGTCGACGCCGCCGGCGGCGAAGCCCTCGAGCACGTGCTCGCTCTCGGTCAGGGCGGTCATGAACAGCACCGGCACGTCCTCGAACTCGGCGCGGGCCTTGATCCGCCGGCAGGTCTCGAAGCCGTCGATGCCCGGCATGCGCGCGTCGAGCAGGACGATGTCGGGCTTGAGGCGCTGCATGCGCTGCAGCGCGGTGGCGCCGTCCAGGGCCACCAGCACCATGTGCCCGGCCTGCTCCAGGGCGTCGGAGAGCAGCGCCAGGTTGTCCGGCAGGTCGTCGACGATCAGCACGATGCTCTGCTCGCCGCGCTCGACGATATTCATGACCAGGACGCCTGCGAGGGGCGCTCGGCGCTCGGCGTCGCCTGGGCCAGGCCGCGCGCCAGCTCGTCGAGCTGAAAGCGCCGGGCCAGGCCGCGCAGGCGCTCGATGGCCGCCGCGCAATCGGGCACCTCACGCTCCAGCCGGTCGAGACGCTCGAGCACCCCGCGCACATAGCCCAGGGCGACCAGCTCGCCGAGTTCGGCCAGGGCCGCGGCCGGCAGTTCGAGGGCCGCCAGCGCCGGCGCTTCGGCGCTTTCGCGGCGCAGCCACTCCAGGTTCAGGTGCTGGCGCACCTTTTCCAGCAGCGCCGGGCCGTGCACCGGCTTGGCCAGGTAGTCGTCGCAGGCCGGGTCCAGGCGCCGCTGGTCGTCATCGGCGAAGGCGCTGGCCGAGACCACGATGATCGGCGCCTGGGAGCCGACCGAGCTGCGGATCAGCCGGCTGGTCTGCCAGCCGTCGAGCTGCGGCATCGACAGGTCCATCAGGATCAGCTCGGGGTTGAGCAGCGAGACCTGGCTCAGCGCCTCCCGGCCGTTGCCCGCCATGGCGATCTCGAAGCCCAGCGGCTCGAGCAGGCCGGCCAGCACCTGGCGATGCTCGAGGTGATCGTCGACCACCAGGATGCGCCGCCGCGGGCCACGGTAGCCGACGATGTCGTGCTCCTGGGCCAGCAGCGCCTGGGGCACGCGCACCGCCGGCAGGTACAGGCGCAGCTGGAAGCGCGTGCCCTGCTGCGGCGCGCTGCTCACCGTCAATTCGCCGCCCATCAGCACGGTGAGCATGCGGGCGATGGTCAGGCCCAGGCCCAGGCCGCTGTCCTGGCGCAGCGGATCGCCTCGCTCGAAGGGCTGGAACAGGCGCTCGAGCTGGTCGGCGGCCATGCCGATACCGGTGTCGAGGATCTCGAAGCTGGCGGTCTGGCGCAGGTAGCTGACGCGCAGGGTGACGGTGCCGCGCTCGGTGTAGCGCACGGCATTGCCGAGCAGGTTGATGAGGATCTGGCGGATGCGCTTCTCGTCGCCGCGCACCACCGCCGGCAGCCGGCCGCCGCGCTCCAGCTGGAAGGCCAGGCCCTTGTCCGCGGCCTGGGGCGCGCACATCTTCGCCAGCTGCTCGACGAAGTCGGCGAAGTCGATCTCCGACGGCTCCAGGTTGAGCTTGCCGGCCTCGATGCGCGCCACGTCGAGCAGCCCGTCGATCAGCGACAGCAGGTGCGCACCGCTGCGCTGGATGGTCGCCAGGGCCTGCTGGTGGCGCTCGGCAAGGCCGCTGTCACGGCGCAGGATCTGGGTGTAGCCGAGGATGCTGTTGAGCGGCGTGCGCAGCTCATGGGACAGCCCGGTGACGTAACGGCTCTTGGCCGCGCTGGCGGCCTCCGAGGTCTCCTTGGCCTTCTGCAGCTGGGCGTCGGTCTCGCGGTGTGCCTCGATCTCCTGCAGCAGCAGGCCGGTCTGGCGCCGCGACTCCTCCAGCGCCACCCGCCGGCTCTCGCGGTTGAGCACCACCCACCAGGCCAGCACGCCGACGAACAGGGCGAGAATCAGGAAGGCCTTGAACAACCCCTGCAGCAGGCTCTGGGCGGCGTCGGCGGGGTTCTGCGTGAGCCCGTGGACGAGCTGGCCGTAGACCAGCGCCAGGGCCCCGGCGAGCAAGCTGATCATCAGGCCGAACACCAGCACGTAGTGCAGCAGGCGGGTGTGCAGGCGCGGCACGGCCACCGCCGGCAGCAGCCGCGCGAGCCAGGCCTCGAGCCGCTGCTGCAACGCCTGCCGCGGCTTGCACTGGTCATCGCAGCGCGCGTCCAGGGAGCAGCACAGCGAACAGATGGGCGCGGCGTAGGCCGGGCAGAAGGCCATGTCCGGCGCCTCGTAGGCGTTGCCGCACACCCCGCAGTCGAGCCTGCCCTGGCGCAGGTAGGGCTGCAGCAGCTGCGGCTGCGGCGCCCGGGCGATGTAGTAGCGTCCACCGGTCAGCCAGGCCAGCAGCGGCGCGACCAGCAGCGCGGTGCCCAGGGCGATCAGCGGGGCCAGGGCTTGGGCCACTTCGCCGAACATCCCGGTGTAGGCGAGGATCGCCAGCAGCGAGGCGAGCAGCATGGCGCCGACGCCCACCGGGTTGATGTCGTGCAGATGGGCGCGCTTGAACTCGATCAGCCGCGGCGACAGGCCCAGCGGCTTGTTGATCACCAGGTCGGCAACAATGGCGCCGATCCAGGCGATGGCGACATTGGCGTAGAGGCCGAGCACCTGTTCGATCGCCTCGACCACGCCCAGCTCCATCAGCATCAGGGCGATGCCGACGTTGAACACCAGCCAGACCACCCGCCCCGGATGGCTGTGGGTGACCCGGGCGAAGAAGTTCGACCAGGCCAGCGAGCCGGCGTAGGCGTTGGTGACGTTGATCTTGACCTGGGACACCACCACCAGCAGGACCATGGCGGCGAGCGCCCACTGCGGGCTGGCGAACACCTGCTCATAGGCCACCCGGTACAGCTGCGCCGGCTCGGCGGCGTGCTCGGCGAGCACCCCATGCTGCAGGGCCAGCACCGCCAGCAGGGCGCCACCGAGCATCTTCAGGGCACCGGGCACTATCCAGCCGGGGCCGGCCAGCAGCAGCGCCGTCCACCAGCGCCGACGGTTCTCCGCGGTCTTTTCGGGGAGAAAGCGCAGGTAGTCGACCTGCTCGCCGATCTGCGTGACCAGCGCCAGCACCAGGGTGCAGGCCAGGCCGAAGGCCACCAGGTCGAAGTCGTTGTCGCCGCGTCCGCCGGTGAAGGCGACGAGCTCGGCCGGCAGCTGCGGATGGGCGATCAGCACGCAGGCGTAGGGCACCAGCAGCAGCACCAGCCACAGCGGCTGGCTCCAGGCCTGCAGGCGACTGATGCGGGTGATGCCGTAGACCGCCAGGGGGATGACCACCACGGCGCTGATCACGTAGGCCAGGCTCAGCGGGATGGCGAAGTACAGCTGCAGCGCCACCGCCATCACCGCCGCCTCGAGGGCGAAGAACAGGAAGGTGAAGCTGGCGTAGATCAGCGAGGTGATGGTCGAGCCGATATAGCCGAAGCCGGCGGCGCGGGTCAGCAGGTCCATGTCGATGCCGTGGCGCGCGGCGTAATAGCTGATCGGCAGGCCGGTGAGGAAGATCACCAGGCTCATGGCCAGGATCGCCCACAGGCTGTTGGCAAAGCCGTAGTTGAGCACCAGGGTGGCGCCGATGGCCTCCAGCACCAGGAACGACAGGGTGCCCAGCGCGGTGTTGGCGATGCGCGCCTCAGACCACTTGCGAAAGGCGCGGGCGGTGTAGCGCAGGGCATAGTCCTCGCGCGTCTCGTCGGCGACCCAGGCGTTGTAGTCGCGGCGAATATTGACGATGCGCTGGGGGCCGTTGGCGTGCACGACGGAGTCTTCCTGAGAACGAGCCAGCGCACTTGCAAGGCGCGTGCCCTGCCCCATTTTCGCCGCCCAGCGGCCCGCACCGCGCAAGACGGGGCAGCTGGACGACAGGGACACGCACCAGGATGGCTTCATGGGCGCAGAGGATGCACCAGGCTGGCGCAGCGGCTGGATACGTCAGATGACGTAGGCCTTTACGTCAGGCGGCGTATAACGCCGCGGCGCCCGCCCGGACCATGCTGTGGCCATCCAATGCCCACGGGAGATCCACCGCATGAAACGCCGTCCCCTGCTCAAGTCTGCCTTCGCCGCCAGCGCCCTGCTGCTCAGCGGCGCGTTCCCCTTCAGCCTGCAGGCCGCCGAGACGATCAAGGTCGGCATCCTCCACTCGCTGTCCGGCACCATGGCCATCTCCGAGACCTCGCTCAAGGACATGGCGCTGATGACCATCGAGGAGATCAACGCCAAGGGCGGCGTGCTCGGCAAGCAGCTCGAGCCGGTGGTGGTCGACCCCGCCTCCAACTGGCCGCTGTTCGCCGAGAAGGGCCGCCAGCTGCTGACCCAGGACAAGGTCGACGTGACCTTCGGCTGCTGGACCAGCGTGTCGCGCAAGTCGGTGCTGCCGGTCTACGAGGAACTCAACGGCCTGCTGTTCTACCCGGTGCAGTACGAGGGCGAGGAGCTCTCGCCGAACGTCTTCTACACCGGCGCGGCGCCCAACCAGCAGGCCATTCCGGCGGTCGAGTACCTGATGAGCGAAGACGGCGGCGCCGCCAAGCGCTTCTTCCTGCTGGGCACCGACTACGTCTACCCGCGCACCACCAACAAGATCCTGCGCGCCTTCCTGATCTCCAAGGGCGTAGCGGAGAAGGATATCGAAGAGGTCTACACCCCCTTCGGCCACAGCGACTACCAGACCATCGTCGCCAACATCAAGAAGTTCTCCGCCGGCGGCAAGACCGCGGTGATCTCCACGGTCAACGGCGACTCCAACGTGCCGTTCTACAAGGAACTGGCCAACCAGGGCCTGGACGCCACCGACGTGCCGGTAGTGGCCTTCTCGGTGGGCGAGGAGGAATTGCGCGGCATCGACACCAAGCCGCTGGTCGGCCACCTGGCCGCCTGGAACTACTTCCAGTCGGTGGAAAACCCGGTCAACACCGAGTTCGTCAGCAAGTGGAAGGCCTACGCCAAGGCCAAGAACCTGCCGGGTGCGGACAAGGCGGTGACCAACGACCCGATGGAAGCCACCTACGTCGGCATCCACATGTGGGCCCAGGCCGTCGAGAAGGCCGGCACCACCGAGGTCGACAAGGTCCGCGAGGCCCTCGCCGGGCAGAGCTTCGCGGCGCCGAGCGGCTACACCCTGACCATGGACGCGAGCAACCACCACCTGCACAAGCCGGTGATGATCGGCGAGATCCAGGAGGACGGCCAGTTCTCGGTGGTCTGGGAAACCAGCAGCCCGATCCGCGCCCAGCCGTGGAGCCCGTACATCCCCGGCAACGACAAGAAGCCGGACTACGCGGTCAGCTCGAACTAAGCGCCAGAGCGCCCCTCTCCCGCCGGGAGAGGGGCTGCGCAGCGCAACCCGAAGGACCCCGTCATGCTCACTGCCTTGTACCGTTACTGCCTATTGCTGCTGGTCGTGCTGCCATTGGCCAGCCACGCCGGCGATGCCAACCAGTTCGCCGCGGCCAGCTCCTCGCAACAAGCCAAGCTGCTGGAGCGCTGGGCCGCCGCCCCCGAGAGCGGGCGCCTGATGCTGCTCGAAGCCCTGGATCAGGGCCGTGTCGCCAGCGACAGCGACAAGCACGCATTCATCCTCATCGATAATGCCTACCGGGCCGCCGAGGGCGCGGCCGCGCCAGTGGGCAGCCCGCGCAAGCTGCGCCTGAACAACCGCCTGCGCGGCCTGATCGGCACCGCCCTGGCCAGCCACCAGCTGCTCGCCGAGAGTCCGGCCGTGCGCCTGGCAGCTGCCCAGACCCTGCAACAGAAGGCCAAGCCGGCGCAGCTGGGGCTGCTCGAGCAGCGCCTGGCCGGCGAGCCGGACGAGGCGGTGCGCGAGGCCCTGGCCCTGGCCCTGGCCAACCTGCAACTGGTCGCCGCCGACCCGGCCGTGCGCCTGGCCGCCGTGCGCCTGCTTGGCGACAGCGGTCAGCCCATGGCCCGGGTACGCCTGGAGAACCTGCTGGACGACGGCGTGGAGAGCGACGCCGCGGTGCGCCGCGCCGCCCGGACCAGCCTGGCCCAGGTCGAACGCCGCCTGCTGATCGGCGAATGGCTCGGCCAGGCCTTCGGCGGCCTGAGCCTCGGCTCGATCCTGCTGCTCGCCGCCCTCGGCCTGGCCATCACCTTCGGCTTGCTGGGGGTGATCAACATGGCCCATGGCGAGATGCTGATGCTCGGCGCCTACGCCACCTACCTGGTGCAGCTCGGCTTCCAGCGCCTGGCCCCCGAGTACCTGGCGCTCTACCCGCTGGCCGCGCTGCCGGTGGCCTTCTTCGTCACCGCCGCCATCGGCATGGCCCTGGAGCGCACGGTAATCCGCCACCTCTACGGCCGCCCCCTGGAAACCCTGCTGGCGACCTGGGGCATCAGCCTGATCCTGATCCAGCTGGTGCGCGTGCTGTTCGGCGCGCAGAACGTCGAGGTGGCCAATCCCTACTGGCTGTCCGGCGGCGTGCAGGTGCTGCCCAACCTGGTGCTGCCCTACAACCGCATCGTCATCATCGGCTTCGCCCTGGCCGTCGTCGTGCTCACCTGGCTGCTGCTGAACAGGACGCGGCTGGGCCTCAACGTGCGCGCGGTGACCCAGAACCGCAATATGGCGGCCTGCTGCGGCGTGCCGACCGGACGGGTGGACATGCTCGCCTTCGGCCTCGGCTCGGGCATCGCCGGCCTCGGCGGCGTGGCCCTCTCGCAGATCGGCAACGTCGGCCCGGACCTGGGCCAGAGCTACATCATCGACTCCTTCCTGGTGGTGGTGCTCGGCGGCGTCGGCCAGCTGGCCGGCAGCGTGATGGCCGCCTTCGGCCTGGGTATCGCCAACAAGATCCTCGAACCGCAGATCGGCGCCGTGCTGGGCAAGATCCTCATCCTCGCGCTGATCATTCTCTTTATTCAGAAGCGTCCCCAAGGGCTGTTCGCGCTCAAGGGACGGGTGATCGACTGATGACCATGCCACTTAACCCCACCACGCTGAACAAGAGCCTGCTGATGCGCGCCAGTGCCCGCCTCGGCCCGCAGCTGCGCCTCGGCCTCGGCCTGTGCGCGCTGGCCGTGCTGCTGGCCCTGCCGCTGCTGCACCTGCTGCCGGCCGAGCACCCGCTGCAGGTCAGCGCCTATACCCTGACCCTGGTCGGCAAGATCCTCTGCTACGCCGTGGTCGCCCTGGCCCTGGACCTGGTGTGGGGCTACGCCGGCCTGCTGTCGCTGGGCCATGGCCTGTTCTTCGCCCTCGGCGGCTATGCCATGGGCATGTACCTGATGCGCCAGAGCGCCGGCGATGAGCTGCCGGCGTTCATGAGCTTCCTGGCCTGGAACGAACTGCCCTGGTACTGGTATGGCACCGACAGTTTTCTCTGGGCCCTGTGCCTGGTGGTGCTGGCCCCCGGCCTGCTGGCCCTGGTGTTCGGCTTCTTCGCCTTCCGCTCGCGGATCAGGGGCGTGTACTTCTCGATCATGACCCAGGCCCTGACCTTCGCCGGCATGCTGCTGTTCTTCCGCAACGAGACCGGTTTCGGCGGCAACAACGGCTTCACCGACTTCAAGCGCCTGCTCGGCTTCGACATCACCGCGCCGGGCACCCGCGCGGTGCTGTTCCTCGCCACCGTGGCGCTGCTGGTCGGCAGCCTGGTGCTGGGCTTCCGGCTGGCGCGCAGCAAGTTCGGCCGGGTGCTGACCGCGGTGCGCGACGCCGAGAACCGCCTGATGTTCTGCGGCTACGACCCGCGCGGCTACAAGCTGTTCATCTGGGTGCTGAGTGCGGTGCTGTGCGGCCTGGCCGGCGCGCTCTATGTGCCCCAGGTGGGCATCATCAATCCCAGCGAGATGGCCCCGACCCAGTCGATCGAGGCCGCCGTGTGGGTGGCCCTGGGCGGGCGCGGCAGCCTGATCGGCCCGCTGCTCGGCGCCGGCCTGGTCAACGGCATGAAGAGCTGGTTCACCGTGGCCTTCCCCGAGTATTGGCTGTTCGCCCTGGGCGCCCTGTTTATCGTCGTCACCCTGTTCCTGCCCAAGGGCGTGATCGGCTTGCTGAAGAAGGAGAAACCGCAATGAGCGCCGCGCCCCACTCCGCGCCCCCGCGCCAGGCCGCAATCGCGCCGCACGCGCCCCTGGATACCGGCAAGACCCTGGGCAAGGGCGTCAATGTGCGCCACGGCACCATCCTCAGCCTGGAGGATATCAACGTCAGCTTCGACGGCTTCAAGGCGCTGACCGACCTGACGCTGTACATCGGCGTCGGCGAACTGCGCTGCATCATCGGCCCCAACGGCGCCGGCAAGACCACCCTGATGGACGTGATCACCGGCAAGACCCGCCCGGACAGCGGCACCGCCTACTTCGGCGAGCAGCATGACCTGACCGCCATGAGCGAGGTGGCCATCGCCCAGGCCGGCATCGGCCGCAAGTTCCAGAAGCCCACGGTGTTCGAGGCATTGAGCGTGTTCGAGAACCTGGAGCTGGCACAGAAGACCGGCAAATCGGTGTGGGCCAGCCTGCGCGCCAGGCTCAGCGGCGAGCAGCAGGACCGCATCGACCAGGTGCTGAGCACCATCCGCCTGGACACCTCGCGCCACCGCCCCGCCGGGCTGCTGTCCCACGGCCAGAAGCAGTTCCTGGAGATCGGCATGCTGCTGGTCCAGGAACCGCACCTGCTGCTGCTCGACGAGCCGGTGGCGGGCATGACCGACGCCGAGACCGAGTTCACCGCCGAGCTGTTCAAGTCCCTGGCGCGCCAGCACTCGCTGATGGTGGTGGAGCACGACATGGGCTTCGTCGGCACCATCGCCGACCACGTCACCGTGCTGCACCAGGGCAGCGTGCTGGCCGAAGGCAGCCTCGACCAGGTGCAGGCCGATGAGCGGGTGATCGAGGTCTATCTGGGTCGCTGATGATCGGTGCGCACGGCGCACCCTACCCGCCGCGGCGAACGCCGTAGGGTGCGCCATGCGCACCGAACGAACATTAAGGACATCGACATGCTGCAAGTTGAGCAACTCCATCAGTACTACGGCGGCAGCCATATCCTCCGTGGTCTGTCGTTCGAGGCCCGGGTCGGCGAGGTCACCTGCCTGCTCGGCCGCAACGGCGTGGGCAAGACCACATTGCTCAAGTGCCTGATGGGCCTGATCCCGGCCAAGGACGGCAGGGTGACCTGGGAAGGCCAGGCCATCACCGCGCACAAGCCGCACCAGCGGGTGCAGGCCGGCATCGCCTACGTGCCCCAGGGCCGGGAGATCTTCGCCCGCCTGACGGTGGAGGAGAACCTGCTGATGGGGCTGTCGCGCTTCGGCGCCAAGGACGCCAAGGTGGTGCCGGAATTCATCTACGAGCTGTTCCCGGTGCTGCGCGAGATGAAGCAGCGCCGCGGCGGCGACCTGTCCGGCGGCCAGCAGCAGCAGTTGGCCATCGGCCGTGCCCTGGCCAGCCAGCCACGCCTGCTGATCCTCGACGAGCCCACCGAAGGCATCCAGCCCTCGGTGATCAAGGAAATCGGCGCGGTGATCCGCAAGCTCGCCGAACGCGGCGACATGGCCATCCTGCTGGTCGAGCAGTTCTACGACTTCGCCGCCGAACTGGCCGACCAGTACCTGGTGATGAGTCGCGGCGAAATCGTCCAGCAGGGCCGCGGCGCGACCATGGCCGCCGACGGCGTGCGCGGACTGGTCGCCATCTGACGACGGCGGCGCCCTCGCGCCGTCGCCCAGAGCCAGCACACGCCCGCCAGCCACAGGTTCGGCGCCTGCCCCGGAGCCCCTCGGTGCAGCGCCCGCGCCACCCGACTCGCCCCCCAGGCCAAGGTTGCGCGCCAGCGCCGAACCGCACGCCGATGGCGTGAGCGGTTAGGGAATATTTAGGGATTGCCTAGGGGTTATTTCGCAAACCGCCCGATAGCCGCGCCCTAGCATGGACCTCCTCAGACCACCACCGAGGAGTCAGTCGATGCCGTGCACCGCCGCCCGTTTCGATATCTATGCGCTGATCCACAAGGGCCTGCGCGCCCACCTGGTCCACACCCTCTGCGCCCTGGGCCGTTGCGACTGGCAGGACTGCGCCGAGGCCCGCGCCGTGCTCGCCGAACTGCAGGGCCTGCTGGCCTTCTGCCGCTCGCACATCGACCACGAGGACCAGATGGTCGACCCGGCCCTCGAGCGGCGTCGCCCCGGTGCAACCCTGCACTGCGCGGCCGAGCACCGCCAACACCGCGAGGCGATGGACGAACTGGCCGCGCTGACCGAGCAGGTGATCCACCTGCCGGCCCTGCGCCGCGGCGACGTGGTGCACCAGCTCTATCGGCGCCTGGCCTGTTTCGTCGCCGACAACCTGCTGCACATGGAACAGGAAGAGCGCGATAACAACCGCCTGCTCTGGGAAACCCACAGCGATGCCGAGCTGATCGACCTGGAGCAGCGCATCGTCGCCTCGCTCAGCCCGGACGAGATGCAGCGCGTCCTGTACTGGATGCTGCCGGCGCTGAACCCCGAGGAGCGTGCCGGCTTTCTTCTCGAGTTGCGCGCCAAGGCCCCCGCCGAGCTGTTCGCCGCCACCCTCGACACGCTGGAGGCGCAGCTGTCGCCGCGCCACCACGCCCGTCTCGATGCCGCCCTGGGCCTGGCCCGGACGGTCGAGCCGGCGGACCTGCCGGCCTGAGCCGGCCTGCCGCCCAACACCAAGCCCAATGAGGAGTTACGTGATGAGCCCCCTTTCCCGTCGCTGGATCTACGTCGCCATCGTCTATTTCTGCCTGGCCGTCGGCCTGGGCGTGTTCATGGGCCTGAGCGGCGACCACCGCCTGATGGCCGTGCACGCGCACATGAACCTGCTCGGCTGGGTCACCCTGACCCTGGTCGGGGTGATCTACCACTACTTCCCCAAGGCCGCCGCCAGTCGCCTGGCCAGCCTGCAGTTCTGGCTGCACAACCTGTTCCTGCCGATCATGATGCTGTCGCTGGCCCTGGTGCTCACCGGCACGCCCCAGGCCGGGCCGGTGCTCGGCAGCACGGCGGTGGTGATGCTCCTGGCGGTGCTGTTGTTCGCCGGCAACGTGCTCTGGCGCCGCGCCTGACAGGCGTCTAACGAGCGGCGATCTGCTGCAGCAGCACCGGGCGCTTGAGCAACAGGCGCAAGCGCCCGCGCCCGCACTTCTCGAGGATGATGTCGCGGCTGCGCTCGGCCAGCCGGCGCTGCAGGAGGATCAGCCGGGCCTCGAGGTTGTCGTCGAGTTCCGGCAGTTTCAGCGCCGGATCGACGCGCAATTCCCGGTTGCTGAACTCGCTGCGCCGTTCCTCGACATGCAGGCTCAGCAGGCGCCAGAAGATCGCCCCGGCCACCCCCTTGATCAGGTAGTCCTCGCCGAGGAACACGCTGCTGTTGGCCGGGTAGTAGCGCACCGTCAGCGGTACGCCGAGCAGCGGCGCCGGCGCCGGGGCGCCCTCGCCCTCCTCCAGCGGGCTATCCGCCGCCTGCTGCAGGGCCAGGATCGAGGCGCCGAGCAGGCTGGCCAGGGCCATCAGGCAGTCTTCCTCGTCATAACCAAAGCGATGGGGCTCGGCATGCTCGACATGCAGCACGCCGAGCAGCCGTCCGGCCGCCAGGATGGGGACCGACAACTGGCTATGGGGCTCGGCCAGGCCGGGAAAAGGAATCTCGGTTTCCAGCCGGTCGCCCGCCCCGGCCTCGGCCAGGTGCTCGTGAATGGCCCGGCTGTAGGCGTATTCCGATGCCATGTGGGCGATGCGCACAGGGGTGCGGAACTGCGCCGCCACGCCGATGATGCCGCGACCCAGGGGGAATTCCGAACCTATCCCGGAGAGCGGGTAGCCGTGGCTGGCCACCGTGAACAGCTTCTGCCCCTGGCTGTCCAGCAGCAGCACCATGGCCTGGGGCATCTCGAGCAGACTGGCCAGCCCGGCCAGGCACTGCTCCAGCAGGCCGGCCAGGTCGCCGCAGGCGGCCAGGCGCTGGCTCAACTGGCGCAGGCGGGCGATATGGCAGGGGGCGCACTGCGCCGGCGGCACTTCCTCGCCGGCTACATGCTCGATATCCAGCACCTGGTAGACATCCGCGCCGAGCAGGCGGAACACCCCGCTCATGCCGGTGTGCGAGGCGATCCCAGCGAGCTTGGCCTTCATACTCTCGAACAGCGGCCCCTCGGTCTCGGTGCGCCGGTAGAGCAACGCCAGGCGGTAGCGCGCACTGGTCTGCGGGTGCAGAAGGAACACCGTGACCTGGGGATTGGCCAGGATGTTCTCACGGGTCTTGTTGAAGAACTGGAAGGACAGCGCGACATGATTGGGGTCGACATAGTGCACCTGGGACACCAGGGTCACGTTCGGCGTGCCCGCCGCGTCGCAGGTGGCAATCGCCGCCGGCACCGCTCCCTCCAGGCAGGGGCGGATGGCATCCAGGCTCGGCCCGCCGCTCATGCCTCGGGCTCCAGGCGCATGCCGGCATTGGGGCCGGGGGTCTGCTCGAACAGGTCGCTCAGGGTGAAGCTCAGCGCCCGTAGCCGTTCGGCCTGGAAACCATGGGTGGCGAGGGCGAAGGGCAGCGCGTAGCCCAGTGGCAGCAGGTCATCGGCGAAGGCCGCGCGGTGGCGCTCGGCCAGTTCGGCATCGCCGTCGGCCAGGGGAACTTGGCGGGCATCATGGCCCTTGAGCTGCAGGGTACGGTGGCTGCTGGGCAAGCAGAACACCACCGCCAGGGCGCCGCTGCCGGCGACGTCCTGCAGCAGCTGACCGGCCTGCGCGGCGTCGACCAGGATGGTGACCAGACGCCGGTCCGCCGCCACCCGGCAACCGACCACCTTGCACACCGAAGGCACCCGGCGCACGTCGCGCGAGGCGGCGCTGATCGACACGCCGCTTTCGATGAAGCGCACCTGCTCATCGCTCAGTGTGGGGCTGCCCATGATCTCCGGCCCGCCAGCTTGGGAACGCCTATCGTGCACCATCGCCGGGCAGCTGAGAAGCCCGGCGTTGCTGGCTCTGGGGCCCGTCCGGCGGGTGCCTCGCCACTCAGGTGTAGCTCTGCTTCCAGGGCACCACGCGGAAGCGGATCGGCGGCACCGCCGGCTGACCCGGCACGCGCAAGGCCCGGGAAAGGTCCAGGCGGATGTCCTGGGACGGCGCCGGCATGGGCGCGTCGAACCGCAGCCAGAACTGGTAATGGCGTCCCGCGCGCTGCAGGGGATAGTCGAGGCCGGCCGGCGCCCGCTCCTCGGCATCGCGCACGCCCTCCAGCGGGTACTGGCCCGGGTCGAACGCCACCAGCTGCTGGACCCCGGCCGGGCGATGCTCGCGGCCGTCTATCGACAGCACCACCTGCTCCGGACGAAAGCCCGCGGCGCCGGCCTGCGGGCTGATTTCCAGCAGCAGACGGGCGCCCCGTCCCGCCTGGTACAGCGGTTTGTCGATGGGGTCGTACATCACCGGGACGATGAACAGTATCACCTGGTGCTCGCTGTGCTGGACCTCATTGCCCAGCTCGACGCGCACGCGCGCCCCCGGCACCTCCAGCCAGTTCTGCCTGCCGCGCACGACGGTCGCAACCGCCGGCGCCGGTTCCAGATAGGCGTGGCTGACCTCGCCATAGCGATAGCCGGCACAGCCGGCCAACAGTGCACAGACCACCAGCAACCAGCTCTTCATTGCCCTGCCCTCCGTTCAGACTGCTCAAACCATCTGCAAATAGCTTTTGCGCCGCGGCGGCGGATAGGCCGCGTCGATCTGCGCCAGGTCCTCGGCGGACAGGCGCAGGCTGGCGGCTTCGGCGTTCAGGCGCACATGCGCCGGCTCGACCGCCTTGGGAATGACGATCACCCCGTCCTGGCGCAAGGCCCAGGCCAGGGCGACCTGGGCCGGCGTGACGCCATGGGCCTCGGCCACCCGGCGCAGCGCCGGATGACGCAGCAACGCGCCGCCCTGGCCGAGCGGGCAGTAGGCCATCAGCGGCATGCCCTGCCCCTGCTGCCAGGGCAGCAGGTCGAACTCGATGCCCCGCGCCTCGGGGTTGTACAGCACCTGATTGGTCGCGCAGACCGGCTCGGCCAGTTCCTGCAGATCGTCCAGGTCGAAGTTCGACACGCCCCAGGCCGCGACCTTGCCCTGCTCGCGCAGCCGCTCGAAGGCCTCGACGGTTTCCGCCAGGGGATACTGACCCCGCCAGTGCAACAGGTAGAGGTCGATCTGCTCGCACTTCAGGCGCTTCAGGCTGCGCTCGCAGGCCGCGATGGCGCCCTGGCGGCTGGCGTTGTGCGGATAGACCTTGCTGACCAGATACACCTGCTCGCGGCGCCCACCGATGGCCTCGCCGACCACCCTCTCGGCACCGCCCTCGCCGTACATCTCGGCCGTGTCGATCAGCCGCAGGCCGCGCTCGATGCCCTGCTGCAAGGCGGCCACCTCACGGCGCCGCGCGCCGGGGTCCTCGCCCATGTGCCAGGTGCCCTGGCCGATCACCGACACCTGCTGACCCGCCAGACATACCTTACGCATTGCGCCTCCCGCCTATCGACAACGCGAACGCTCAACCGAAGAACTGCACCTGCTGCGCCGACAACACCAGTACCGGCCGATACGGCTGGATCAGCTGAGCCAGCCGCCAATTGTGCTGCGCGATGATCTGCTCGGCCTAGAATACCGGCCGAGCCTTGGTGACAACACCGGCACCGCCGCGGCTCGCGCCCGCCCGGCCAGGTCGTTGATCCGCTCCAGCACCGCCTCGGCCTGGAGCGGCAGCGGATCGGCGAGGAACAGTCCCGCCTGCACATCCACGCTCAATAACGCCTGTTTCATATCGAGTTCCCTGTCAGTGAGACGCCAGTCTAATCCGCCTCGCCCCGAGGATCATGGCCATCGCGCCGTCGCCGGTGGACTGCTTGCCGCACATGCCCCAAGGTCTTGCGGGCAACGCCCCTAAGCCTCGGCACTGAGCAGCAGCAACAGCGACACCGGCTGCTCGCTCTGCGGGTGCAGGGGCTCCTGCAGCCACTGCAGGCGCCAGCCGGTCCCGCCGAGCAGGCCCAGCCAGGACTCCAGGGTGCGAAAGAACCAGGGCATCGGTGCCTGGAACCCCTCGCCGCAGCCGGCGAAGGTCTCCACCCGCCAGCCATCGCGATAGGCCGCATCCTGGCTGGCGCGCCAGGGGTGCAGGGTCTGGATCAGCAGGTGACCACCCGGGGCCAGCAGCCGGTGCAAGGCCTGCAGGACCGGCGCCAGCGGTTCCTCGAGCAGGGCGAAGTTGCACACCAGCACATCGAAGCGACCCAACTCCGCCGCCTGACTGGCCAGCTCGGCGTATCCACAGACCCGGTAGCGGGCACCTGCTCCACCGGCGGCCTTGGCCAGATCGATGAGCGGCGCCGAGGCGTCCACGCCCACCGACTCGATGCCGCGCTCGGCCAGGCCGCGGCACAGCCAGCCCTCGCCACAGCCAACGTCCAGTACCCGCACCGGTGCCAGGGCCAGGATCGCCTGCAGGATCGCCGCATCGGTGACCAGCCGACGGCTCTCGATACGCCCCTCACGCACCGCCGCCGCCCAGGCATCGGCATTGGCCTGCCAGCTGAGGCCGAGCTGTTCCCGTTGATCGTGCTGCATCCCCCGCCTCCGCTGCTGTTTCATCGAGAAGATCCAGGCCGTAGCCCATGTTTTTTTCGCATCCGGGCCCCTCACGCCGGCCTCTGCCCAGCAGCCACCGACTAAGCTTGTCTAAACCCTAGGGGGCATTGATCAGGGCCGAGCAAATTATGGGTGCATTATGGCAATCCGGCACACAGCAGGCTGCCCTTCCATCGAGCAGCCTACAGAGGATTAATCGCAAACCATCCGGGCCTAGACGCCTGGTGCGGGTGACCTGCTGGCTGCTGCTGGGGCTGCTGTTGCTCGGCGCCATCCTGCTGGCGCGCTTCGAGCTGCGCACCGCGCACTTCCAGGCGCGCTACCTTAGCGAGTACGCCAGCAGCCTGACCTACCGCGTCGAGCCGGGGCCGAGCCCGGCGATCGTCTACCCACAGGACGGCCCCTTCGACAAGCGTCAGGGCTACGCCTACCTGCCGCTGATGCTCGAGCGCTTGGAACAGCGCGACTTTGCCATTCTCGAGCAGGCGCGCTTCTCCCCCGCGCTGCTCGACTACAGCCGGCGCGGTTTCTTCCCGCCCTTCACCGAGAAGCCCCAGACCGGCCTGAGCATCAGCGACTGCCGCGGTACGCCGTTCTACCAGTTCCGCTACCCGCGGCAGCACTACCCGAGCTTCGCCGCCATTCCCCCACTGGTGGTGAGCAGCCTGCTGTTCATCGAGAACCGTCACCTGCTCGACGACAAACAGCCGCTGGCCAACCCGGCGGTGGACTGGCCGCGCTTCGCCATGGCGGCCTGGTCCCAGCTCGGCAAGGTGCTGGACGTGCAGGACCAGTCGGCCGGCGGCAGCACCCTGGCCACCCAGCTGGAAAAATACCGGCACTCACCCCACGGCCTGACCCAGTCGGCCGGCGAGAAGCTGCGGCAGATGGTGTCCGCCAGCGTGCGCGCCTACCAGGGCGGTGCACAGACCCAGCAGGCGCGGGAAAACATCGTGCGTGACTACCTCAACAGCGTGCCGCTGTCCGCCGCCCCGGGGCACGGCGAGGTCCACGGCCTGGCCGACGGCCTGCGCATCTGGTACGGCGCCGATTTTGCCGAGGTCAACCGCCTGCTCGACCCGGCGCGCTCGCCTGAGGCCAGCAACGCGCAGCGCGGCATGGCCCTGCGCCAGGTGCTGGCGCTGATGATCGCGCAACGCCGCCCGTCCTATTACCTGGCCCAGGGCCGGCACCCGCTCGCCGCGCTGATCGACAGCCATATCCGCCTGCTGGCCGGCGGCGGGCTGATCGACCAGTCCCTGCGCGATGCCGCCCTGGCCCAGACGCTGCGCTACCGCAACTGGGAGCTGCAGCCGAACCTGCAGACGGTGGATGGCAACAAGGGCATCACCGTCGCCCGCTCGCGCCTGTCGGGCCTGCTGAATATGCCCCTGTACGACCTCGACCGCCTCGACCTGCACGCCAGCGCCACGCTCAACGACGAGTTGCAGCAGGCCGCCAGCGCCTACTTGCGGCGCCTGGCCGACCCGGAGTTCGCCGAGCAGATCGGCCTGTTCGGCGAGCGCCTGCTGTCCGCCGAGAAGACCACCGAGGTGCGCTACAGCTTCACCCTGTTCGAGCGCACCCCCAGCGGCAGCCGGGTGCGGGTGCAGACCGACAGCACCGATCAGCCGTTCGACATCAACGAGGGCAGCAAGCTGGAACTCGGCTCCACCGCCAAGCTGCGCGTGCTGGCCACCTATCTCGAGATCATCGCCGAGCTGCACCAGCGCTACGCGGGGCAGGACGCCAAGCAGCTGCGCGGCGTGGAGGTCGCCGATCAGGACTACCTGACCCGCTGGGCCATCGACTACCTGAGCCGTACCCCGGACGCCGGCCTGCCGGCCATGCTCGACGCCGCCCTGGAGCGCAAGTACTCCGCCAGCCCCTACGAGCGCTTCTTCACCGGCGGCGGCCTGCACACCTTCGCCAACTTCCGCAAGGAGGACAACGGCCGCATCCCGCCGCTGCGCGACGCCCTGCGCGAGTCGATCAACCTGCCGTTCATCCGCCTGATGCGTGACCTGGTGCGCTACAGCACCTACCAGGCGCCGGGCAACAGCGCGGAACTGCTCAAGGACGACAAGGACCCGCGGCGCCAGGTCTACCTCAGCCGCTTCGCCGACCGCGAAGGCAAGACCTTTCTCCTGCGCTTCTGGCGCAAGTACCAGGGCCAGCCGGCCCAGCAGCGCCTGGAAACCTTCCTCAGCGGCCTGCGCCACACCCCGGCGCGCCTGGCCGCGGTGCACCGCTACCTGATGCCGCAGGCCGACGAGGATACCTTCAGCGCCTTCCTGCGCAGCCACCTGCCGGAGGACAAGCTCACCGACAAGCGCATCGCCGAGCTCTACCTGAGCTACGGCCCGGGCGCCTACAGCCTGCCCGACCAGGGCTATATCGCCCGCGTCCACCCGCTGGAGCTGTGGCTGCTCGGCTACCTGCTGGAACGGCCCCAGGCGACATTCAACGACGCCGTGCTGGCCAGTCGCGACCAGCGCCAGGAGGTCTACGGCTGGCTGTTCCGCAGCCGCCACAAGAGTGCGCGCGACAGCCGCATCCGCATCATGCTGGAGGTCGAGGCCTTCCTCGACATCCATCGGCGTTGGCAGAAGCACGGCTATCCGTTCGAGTACCTGGTGCCGTCCCTGGCCAGCGCCATCGGCAGCTCCGGCGATCGCCCGGCGGCCCTGGCCGAACTGATGGGCATCATCCTCAACGACGGCATCCGCCAGCCGACCATGCGCATCGACAGCCTGCACTTCGCCGCCGACACCCCCTACGAAACCCGGGTCGGCCACGCGCAACTGGCCGCCCAGCGGGTGATGCCCTCGGAAGTCGCCGCGGCCCTGCGCAACGCCCTTTCCCAGGTGGTCGAAGGCGGCACGGCGCGGCGCCTGCAGGGCAGTTTCAGCCTGCCGGACGGCCGCGAGCTGACCCTCGGCGGCAAGACCGGCACCGGCGACAACCGGGTCGAGACCGTCGGCCGTGGCGGCCAGGTGCTCAGTTCACGGGCGATGAACCGCACCGCCACCTTCGTCTTCTTCCTCGGGCCACGCCACTACGGCACCCTCACCGCCTTCGTGCCGGGGCGCGCCGCTGAGAAGTTCACCTTCACCTCGGCCCTGCCGGTGCAGGTGCTCAAGGGCATGGCGCCGATCCTCGCGCCCTACTTGGTGCCGGGCACCAGCACCCAGTGCCAGACGCCACTGGCGCCGGTGCGGGCCAGCTGGCGCTAGCTCGGCCGCGCTCAGGCCTTGCGCTGCTGCAGGTAGAGCGCCTCGACCTTCTCCCGCGCCCAGGGCGTGCGCCGCAGGAAGGTCAGGCTCGACTTGATGCTCGGATCGCTCTTGAAGCAGCGGATATCGATGCGCTTGGCCAGGCCGTCCCAGCCCAGCTTCGCCACCAGGTCGGTCAGCATGGTTTCCAGGGTGACGCCATGCAGTGGATTGTTCGGAGTTGAGCTCATGGGGACCTGATCTTGAGGGTGGAAAGGGAATGGCCCGCACCTTAGCCGAGCGCCCGCCGCCAAGGAAGGCATGACGACCATCTGGCTTCGCCAGGCGCCCGTGCGGCCACCTGCCCTACGCCCGGCCGGGACTGCGGACGAGGACTATACTGCTTGCTGCCATCGGCCCGGCACAGGCGTGCGGGCCCGCCCGCAACAGTAGCCGCAAGGAGGTTGAGCATGACTATTCGTATTGGTGACGAAGCACCGGACTTCACCGCATCCAGCACCGAAGGCCCCCTGCATTTTCACGAGTGGATCGGCGACAGCTGGGCCATTCTGTTCTCCCACCCCAAGGACTTCACCCCGGTGTGCACCACCGAACTGGGCTACATGGCCAAGCTCAAGCCGGAGTTCGACAAGCGCAACACCAAGATCCTCGGCCTCAGCGTCGACCCGGTGAGCAACCACAAGGCCTGGGCCGCGGATATCCAGGAGACCCAGGGCCACGCGGTCAACTACCCGATGATCGGTGACGAAGACCTCAAGGTCGCCAAGCTCTACGACATGATGCACCCCAATGCCAGCGGCGGGGCGCGCACCGCGATGGACAACGCCACCGTACGCTCGGTGTTCATCATCGGCCCGGACAAGAAGGTCAAGGCCATGCTGGTCTACCCGATGAGCGCCGGACGCAACTTCGACGAGGTGCTGCGCCTGCTCGACTCGCTGCAACTCAACGCCAAGCACACGGTAGCCACCCCGGTGAACTGGAAGCCGGGCGAGGACGTGATCATCCCCACCTCGGTGTCCGACGAGGAAGCCCAGCGCAAGTACCCGGACGGCTTCAAGACCCTCAAGCCCTACCTGCGCGTGGTGGCCCAGCCGAAGTGACCGACCCGGCCGGGGGCCGAACCGCCCCCGGTTGCTGGCCCAGGCATCCAACAGCACCGGCCATTGCGCCGCCTCCCGGCCCCATCAGAGCCTCATGGCCAACTCGCGCAGTTCCCGCTCGGCCGCCGCGCAGGACGCCTGGTAGGCCTGGCTGTCTGACTCCTCGCCCTCCGCCGCCACCACCCTGACATCCTCGATGCCGATAAAGCCGAGTGCCGTGCGCAGCAAGGTATCTGCATGGTTGAAGGCGGCATTGGCACCATCGGGACCGAAGCCATAGCCACCGCGGCTGGTGACGATCAGCGCGCGCTTGCCGTGCAGCAACGGCTGGTACTGGGCGACGCCGTTGTCCTGGATGACATCGAAGGTGCGGCCGATGCGCACCACATGATCGATCCAGGCCTTGAGCCCGCTGGGAATGCTGAAGTTGTACATGGGCGCGGAGATCACCAGCAGCTCGTGGCCGTGCAACTCATCCACCAGCGCATCGCTCAAGGCCAGGTCAGCCTGCATGTACAGCGGGCGCGCCGCCGGTTGTGGATAGAAGGCGGCCGCCACGAACGGCTCGCCGACATGGGGCATGGGCGCCCGCCCCACTTCGCGGCGGGTCAGCTCGGCGCCCGGATGCGCGGCCAGCCAGGCCTCGAGAAATATCTCCGTCAGGCGCCGCGTCTGGGAACGTTCGCCTCGTGGACTGCCGTGCACTGCAAGAACTCTGCTCATCTATCGGTCGTCTCCCTCAACAAGATCAGCTAGCCTTTGCGGCTTGCTGTTACCGAGCAAAGCTATTCACCCAGCGCCTCTCGGACAAATGAGCAGTCGTCACCTGGCATGAGATGAATTCATCTATGGAGCCCGCATGTTCGCATCCCTGCCCCTCAACGCCTTGCGTGCCTTCGAATCCGCGGCACGCCAGCAGAGCTTCAAGGCCGCAGCCAACGAACTGGCGGTGACGCCTACGGCGATCTCCCATCAGATCCGCGGCCTGGAAACCTGGTTGGGCATGCCGCTGTTCGAACGCCTGCCGCGCCAGGTGCGCCTGACCGATGGCGGCGAGCGCCTGTTCCGCAGCCTGCATGGCGCCCTGCTGGAGGTGGCGCAGAGCGTCGACAGCCTGCGCCCGCAGCTCAGCGCCAGCCAGCTGACGGTCTCCACCACGCCGGCTTTCGCCGCGCTCTGGCTGGTGCCCAGGCTCGGCCGTTTCTACGCGGCGCAGCCGCATATCAGGATGCGCCTGGATACCAGCTGTACGGTCGTCGACCTGCATCAGGATGCCAGCATCGACCTGGCCATCCGTTACGGCTTCGAAGCCGACGGCAGCCTCCACGGCCGCCGTCTGTTCGAGGAGCACTTCGCGGTCTATGGCGCCCCGGAGCAGGTGGAGCGCGCCACGCGCCAGACGCCATCGCTGATCAGCGTGCAGTGGCACAACTCCATGCTCTATGCCCAAGGCTGGGAGGCCTGGTGCGCGCAGGCCGGAGAAGACTGGCTGAGCAAGGCGGCGATCCGCGAGTACGACGACGAACACTTCGCCCTACAGGCCGCCATCGCCGGTCAGGGCCTGGTACTGGCCAGTTCGATCCTGGTCTCCCAGAGCCTGGCCAGCGGCCTGCTGCGCCCCTACCGCGCCGAGATCGGCGTACCCGGCGCCGGCTACAGCGCATTGTGCGTGCCGGGACGCGAACGCCACCCGCCGGTCAGGGCATTCTTCGACTGGCTCGCCGAGGAAGCCGGCTGACGCCGAGGCGATACGCCGGCCCCATAAAACAAAAGCCCGCCACCTCTCGGTGACGGGCTTGGTCGCTGCTGACTGCTCGCGCTGTCAGCCAGCCGAAGGCTCGAGATCGTCGTCGGCGCGCAGTTGCAGGCTGCGTATCGGCTCGGCCAACAGGGTTCGGTGCAGGGCCATGGCCATCAGCACCAGGATCACCCCGATCGGCAGGGCCGCACAGATGGCCGCGGTCTGCACGCTCTTCAGACCGCCGGACCACAGCAGACCGGCAGCGATGGCACCGACCATCAACCCCCAGGCCACCCGGCTGGCCGCCGGTGGGTTGAGGCTACCGCGTGCCGCCAGGGTACTCACCACCAGGGTGCCGGAGTCGGCCGAAGTGACGAAGTAGGTGACGATCAGCAGCGAGGCCAGGGCGCCGAGCAGGCCACCAATGCTCATGCCAGAGGACTGCTCGATCTTGTCGAACAGGGTGAACAGCGAGTTGGTGGCATCGGCCTTGGTCGCCACCAGGATGGCACCGCCCTCGAACTTGGCTTCTTCGCCGGTCAGTGCCTGGCTCGCCACCTGCTCCTGATGGGCGATGCGATCGACCTTCTCGTAGTTCAGGGCCGCGCCGCCGAAGGTACCGATCCAGACGAAGCTGAACAGCACCGGGATGACCAGCGAGCCCATCACCAGCTGGCGGATGGTGCGGCCACGGGAGATGCGCGCGATGAAGGTGCCGACGAAGGGCGCCCAGGTCAGCCACCAGGCCCAGTAGAAGGCGGTCCACCAGTTCTGCCAGCCGGCATCGTTCTGCGCGTCGCTCCACAGGCTCATGCCGATCACGCTCTGGGCGTAGCCGGAGGTGCCTTCGAGGATGGTGTTGAGGATGTAACGGGTCGGACCGAAGGCCATGACCGCCGCCAGGATCACCAGCGACAGGCCCATGTTCCACAGCGACAGCAGCTTGATGCCGCGATTCACCCCGGACACTACCGACATGATGGCAACCAGGGAGATGCCGAGGATCAGCAGCATCTTCATGCCGATTCCCATGTCGATACCGGTCAGGGTCTTGATCCCGGTGGCCAGTTGCTCGACACCGAGGCCGAATGAGGTGGCGATGCCGAACGCGGTGACCACCACGATGAGGATGTCGAAGATGGCGCCCAGCCAGCCATTCATGCGCGCCTCGCCGAACAGCGGGGTGAGGGTGGCGCGAATCGACAGCGGCTTGCCCTTGCGGAAGGAGAAATAGGCCAGGCACAGCGCCGGCATCAGGTACAGGGCCCAGGCGTGCATGCCCCAGTGGAAATAGGTCACGCGCATCGCCGTCTCGGCGGCTTCCGCACTCAGGGTGGTGGCGCTGAAGGGGTTACCGGCGTAGTGCCACATGGGCTCGGCCACCGACCAGAACAGCAGGCCGATGCCCATGCCGGCGCTGAACAGCATGGACAGCCAGGACACGGTGCTGAACTCGGGTTTCTCGCCATCCTTGCCGAGGGTGACATTGCCGAAACGACTGACCATCAGGTACAGCAAGTAGACCAGGATGCCGGAGGCCATGGCCAGGTAGAACCACTTGAAGTTCAACAGAATATTGGTCGAAAGCTCGCCGAATATTGTGCCGGCCTGTTCGCCCATCACCGCACAGAAGGCGACAAACGCCACGATTATTGCTGTCGATACGAGGGTAATCCGGGCATCGACGCCACGGAACATACCGCTGGAACTGCTCATATCAGCTTCTCCATTGTTATAGTTTGATATGCCTGATGTACGAGCGACTCGAATTGAGTCGACTAGAAACTTTTCGCGCACGCCTCCACGCACTTTCGACTGCCCAATAATTCGCCGGCATCCGGTTTCTTACAAATGATTTTTCCACCATGAATTAATGAGTTTTGATCACTAATTCACGACCACCCAGCCCCACCCGGCACCCACCAAGGTTGCCGGCCATGAGCCATTCCATCCGCCTTCTCGAAGCCGAATACGGCATCTTCCGACACGCACGATCCGCGCACAGGCTGTCGAGCCGCCCCATTAAAAGGGCAACTAAACACAGCATCCGCACAGGGACTTATTACATACTTAAAACAGCACAAGTTGACAGGCAAGACAACTTCCAGGGGAACCGGAAGTATTATCACGACAGCCAGCAAACTTTGACTTCAAAACAGAAGGGCCACAACTTCGCGGCTGACTATAGGGTCGGGCAAAGTCCACGACCGTTCTATCCGCGTCGCGCAGCGATCCAATTGCGCCATTCGCCGCATTGACTCCGACTCTACCGACCAGAGGCGCAACGCCGCCTTCGCCGGTCCACCGCTCTAACCTGACCGCCCCTGTCAACGAGGGCTGATCAGAAATGGCAGTTCGCGATTGCCCTCCGGGTCGAACTGGCGCCGCCGGGTATGGTTGAGATGGCGACCATAGACATGAAACGACAGGCTGGTATGCGCCGTTTCGTTGGTCACGCTGTGGATGCTGCCGCTGGGCATGAGCAGCACCTCGCCCGCGGCGATGTGCTGCCCACCGGTGCATTCGAGCTCCGCGTAACCGGGGCGTCTGGCGTCGTCCAGGCGCCGCCAGAACCTGTTGTGCTCGACGCCCTCGACCCCGACCACCACGGCCCAGGTATCGTGGTCGTGGGGACGCACCCCACGACCGGGCAGCCAGCTGTCGACCACCACGAACAGCGACTGGTCGGGCTCGACGTGCAACTGGGTGGTGCCGAAGCCCAGCTCCGCATCGGCCTGGTACATATCGGCCCTCAGCCAATCGCGGGCCCGCACCACGCGCTGGGCCAGCGGGCCGATTTCGTCCAGCAGACTCGTCTCGTCCGGCGCAGCGGCGGCGATCCGGCGCAGGTCGGCGATGAAGTGTTCCAACCTGTAGCTGTCAGCAGTCATCTTTCATACCTCGGGCCCACGGGCCGTGAATACGCGTCGGAATCGACAGCTTTACACTCAGGGCCGCGGCTCGCTGGCCAAGGCCTTAAGCAGGCCGACCATCAGCAACAGCATCAACGCCATGAACGGCAGTCCCATGGCCACGGCGCCCGCCTGGATGCCCTTGAGCGCGGTGTCGCCGCCGACCACGAACAGGGTGATGGTGACCAGGGCGATCATCACCAGCCACAGCACCCGCTGCACCGGCGCGGTGTCGGGGTCGCCGCCGGCCGCCAGGTTGTCGACCACCAGGGCGCCGGAGTCCATGGAGGTGACCATGAAGATGATCAGCAGGATCACCACCAGCAGCGAGCCGATGCCGGCCAGCGGCAGCCCCTCGAGGAACTGGAAGATCGCCATGTTGACGTCCGCCAACCCCACCGCCAGTGCCCCCGTGCCGTCGATCACCTGGGCGATGGCGCCGCCGCCGAAGGCACTGAACCAGAGAATGGCCACCAGGGTCGGCACCACCATCACCACGCCGACCATCTGGCGCAGGGTGCGGCCACGGGAGACGCGAGCGACGAACACCCCAACCAGTGGGCCCCAGGTGCACCACCAGGCCCAGTAGAACACCGTCCAACCCTGGAACCAGTCGCGGTCCGGACGATCGATCCAGTTGCTCAGGGGCAGGAAGAAGGTGACGAAGTCGACCGTGGTGTCGAGCACCCCGGAGAAGAAGCTCAGCACGCCGATCCCTACCACCACCAGGACGAACAGTCCCAGGGCCAATAGCATGTTGATGTTGCTCAGCAACTTGACCCCGGCATCCATCCCGCGCCACAGGGAAAAGCCGGCCAAGCCGGTGACCAGCAGGATGAACAGCAGCTGCAGGGCGAAGGAGTTGGCCAGCCCCAGCACGTGGGAGATGCCGGCGGTGGCCTGCATGGCGCCCAGGCCCAGGGAGGTGGCCAGGCCGAATACCGTCAGCACCACGGTGAAGCTGTCCACCATCTGCCCGGGCAGGCCCTTGTGCGCCTTGCCGATCAGCGGCTGCAGGCCGGAGCTGAGGGAGAACGGCAGGCCCTTGTTATAGGCGAAGAAGCCCACCACCAGCGCACTGGTCAGGTAGATCGCCCAGGGGTGAAAGCCCCAGTGGAAGATGGTCGAGCCCATGGCCGCATGCAGCGCCTCGGGGGTCTCTTTGGGCACGTTGAGCGGGGTCTTCCACCACTCGGTGTATTGCGCGACCGGTTCGGCCACGCCCCAGTACAGCAGGCCGACGCCCATGCCGGCGGCGAACAGCATGGAGAACCAGGACAGCAGGCCGAACTCCGGCTTGGCGTTTTGGCCGCCCAGGCGGATCCTGCCGAACGGCGACAGGGCCAGGCCGGCGCAGAACAGCACGGCCAGGTTGCCGGTGATCATGATGAACCCGTCGCAGTTGCTGAGGATCCAGCCCTTGACCCCCTCCAGGGCTTGGCCGAAGGCCGGGGGATCGTTGAGTGCGCTGAGCACCAGGGCCAGGACGATCAGCAACGACGTGGGGAAGATGATGCGATGGAAGTTCAGTCCCATCAGGCGGATGTTGAAATCCCGGGGTGCCGAACTCTCAGCGACCATGTCTCTCATGCAAGGGGCCTCGCTATTGTTTTTGTAGTCTCGAAATCATCCACGGCCGACAGCGCTGCGGGCGAAGCCGGCAGGCGCGGCAGGCTGTGGGCGGGTGGTCGATGGTCAGACAGGGGCGGCGGCGCGACAAGCCATTTTATCTGGCCAATTGATGATTATTAGTCATCAATAAAGGAAGCCACAGGCAGCTCCGCGGCGTCGCCGCACGGACTTTTCCGCGCCGCACACTAGTTACGCAAGCAATTGATAAACAATAGTTATTTTTGCGGTTTCGAGGGCGACATCGGGCTATGCGCGAACGACTCGGAGGCGACTTCGAAGGCCTGCGCAGAGCACCGACAGTCCATGAATTTTGCTGAGTTATTCGCCCGCCTCTGGATGGTTACAGCCAGTCGTCCTGCCAGGGGAAACGCGAAAGGGCCTGGCAGCCATCGGCGGTGATCAGCACCTGCTGCTCCAGCTTGATGCCCTCGGCGCCACCCTGCTCGCCGATATAGCTCTCCACGCAGAGCACCATGTTCTCCTCGAACACCCCGTCGTAGCCGGCGCTGGCCCAGTCGGCGCCCTTGTGCGCCAGGGCCGGGTACTCGTCGGCCAGGCCGACGCCGTGCACCACGCAGCAGTAGCGGTTGTGGTGATAGGCCGCGGGGATGTCCCAGGAACGCTCGACGAACTCGCGGTGGCTCAGGCCCGGGCGCAGCAGGCTCATGTTGTGCTGCACCTGCTCATGGGCCAGGCGGTAGAGTTTGCGCTGCTCGGCCGTGGGGGCGACGTGGCCGACCGTCCAGGCCCGGGAGATGTCGGCGCAGTAGCCATAGGGGCCGATCAGGTCGGTGTCGAAGCAGATGATTTCGCCTTCCTGCATGACCCGGTCGCTGGACTCCTGCATCCAGGGGTTGGTCCGCGGCCCGGAGGCCAGCAGGCGGGTCTCGATCCACTCGCCGCCATGGCGGATGTTCTCGTAATGCAGCCAGGCCCACAGCTGGTTCTCGGTCATGCCGGGACCCAGTTCGTCGTGCATGCGCTGGATGCCGCGCTCGCACACGGCGATGGTCCAGCGCATCAGCTCCAGCTCCTCGGCCGACTTAACCTTGCGCGCCTCCTCCATCAGGCTGTGGCCCTCGACCAGGGTCAGGCCGTGCTCGCGCAGCAGGTCCAGCCCCTCCAGATCGGCCTTGTCCACTGCCAGACGCGCCTTGTCGCCGGCATGCCGGCGCAGCACCGCGCGGATGTCGTCGGCCCAGGCCACGGCCTTCTCGCCGATGCGCGAGCCGGCACCGAAGTAGCTCCAGTTGATCGCCGGACGGATCTCGTCGAGCAGCTCGTTACCCTCGTGCAGGTGTTCGCAGTTGTGGAACTCGAACAGCACCACCGGCCCATCGGCGAACACCAGGGCATAGCGGGCGAAGTTGTGCAGCGTCCACACCTGCATGTTCGAGGTGTCGGTGGCATAGCGGATGTTCACCGGGTCGTACAGCAGGATGGCCGCGCAGTCCTGCTTGAGCAGTTGCTGGCGGACCCGCTGCAGACGGTAGCCGCGCGCCGCCTTGTGGGTCTCGACGCTCACCGGGTTGCGCAGCGGCTGGGCGGCGGCCTCATCGGCCAGGTACTTATTCTTGCTGTCGAACATGACTGGATTTCCACTTGAGTGAGTTCAGGCACAAAGAAGGGGCATGGCTTCAACCTTTCCCCGGCTCGCACGGCCCCAGCGGCTCGACTGGGCTCGGCGCCCAGGCGGCCAGCTCGGCGGGCTCCACCGCGGCCGCCAGGGTGGCGCTAGCCAGGCAGACCGGGGTGGCCTGGTGGTGCAACGGTGCGTCCTCCTGCAGGTGCGCGCCGCTGACTTTGCCCTGCCCGACTGCCAGGGCAAGCAGTGCGGCGCAGGCGGCAGAGAACAGATACAGGCTGGATGCACCGAAGTGCTCCATCAGTGCGCCGGCCAGCAACGGGCCGATAGCGGCGCCGACGCCGTAGGTCACCAGCAACAGGCCGGCCAGGGACACGCGCAGTTCGGCTTCGATATTGTCGTTGGCCAGGGCCACGCCCAGCGGATACAGGCAGAACTGCAGAAAACCGATGCAGGCGCCAACCAGCAGCAGGACGCCGAAGGACGGTTGCTGAGAGAAACCCAGCGGCAGGCAGGCGAGGACCAGCAGCACCGCCACGCCACGGATCAGACTGGCCCGCGGCAAGCGATCGGACAGCCAACCGAGGGGCAGCTGGGCGAGCAGTCCGGCGCCGATGATCATCGCCATGAACTGGCCGACCTCGGTGGTATCCAGGCCCTGGCGACTGGCATAGATGGCCGCCAGGCCGAAGAAGGCGCTGTAGATCATTCCGGCCATCAGCACGGTGACCAGCGACTGCGGCACCCGCCGGATAAACAGCCTGATATCCACCGGCGCCGGCTGCAGCGCCGCCGGGTGCATGCTGCGAGTCAGGGCCACCGGCACCAGGCACAGGGCAAAGGCCATGGCCACGCCGAGCAGCGCGTGGATGCCCAGATCGCCCTTCCAGCTCAGGGCCAGTTGGCCGAGCACCATGCCGACGTATATCGCCACCATGTAGATGCCCAACACCTTGCCGCGCTGGTCGCTGCGGGCGCGGTCGTTGAGCCAGCTTTCCAGCACCATCAACTGGCACATCATCGCCAGGCCGACCAATGCGCGCAGAAATAGCCAAAGCGGCAAGGCACTGCTGAATTCGTGGGCCAATACGGCGGCGGAAATCACCCCGCCACAGGCAACATAGGTGCGGATATGCCCGACCCGCTGGATCAGCACCCGCCCGACCTTGCCGCCGGCCACCATGCCCAGGGCGTTGGCGGCCATCAGCGCGCCACCCCAGAACTCGGCCACCCCGTCGGCACTCAGGCGCAGCGCCAGGTAGGTCATCAGCAGGGTCGAGCCCAGCTGCATCAACAGACTGGCCAGGTACAGGGCGCCGAAGGTCTTAGTCAGTCCGAGCATGCGTGGCTCCTTGGCCAGAATGAAGCAAGCCGCCGCTCCCGGTTAGGGGAATGCGGCGGCGAGACCAGGACGAAGGCTCAGGCCAAACCGTGACGTTGCTTCCAATCGCCTGGATGCACCACGTAACCGAACAGCGCATGACCGCCATAGACCAGCTCGGTGCCTTCCGGAATCCACAGCAGCTGGCCCGGCTTGACCCGGTACAGCTCATCGTTGGCCTGCAGTTCGAAACAGCCTTCGATGACGAAGATCACCTCGTCATACAGCAGGGTCCAGTTGACCTCGGCGCCCTCCCAGCGGGCGAAGCCGATACCGATAGTCGGCGACACTTCGTTGCTGATGGCGCGGGCGACAAAGGCGGCGCCGGGTGGGCCGCCACGGGGGATGAACTCCAGGTCATGATGATCGACCAGCAGCACCGGGCCTTTGCCAGAAACGACCTGACTCATAGCTCGCTCCGACTGTTCCAGGCCGCCAGGCGGATGCGCGAACGCACGCCGAGGCCGAGGAAGGGTTCCGGCGGGTTCAACGACGGCATGCCGGTGACCGCCTGGATGTCGCGCAACTGCGCCGAATCCGCACCCACCGCCAGATCCGCCAGCAGGGTGCCGGAGATGGTGCCCCAGGCCGCGCCGACGCCGTTGTCGCAGGCCGAGGCGTAGACGCCCTGCTCCAGCTCGCCGAAGAAGTTGGTGAAGTTGCGCGAGATGGCATAAACGCCACCCCAGGTGTGGCTGAACGGCACGTTGGCCAGTTGCGGGAAGCGCGCCAGGAAGGCCTTGCGATGATCGCTGCGCACCGACTCGCGCATCGCATCGCTGGTGCTCTGACCGTACTTGGGCACGTGCTTGTAGGTGTTGCGAATGATCAGGCGGCGATCCTGGGTCATGCGCACCGTGGTGCCGGCGTGGTCGGCCGGGGTCAGGCCCCAGTCGAGCTGGCCGCCATACACCTGCAGTTCGCTGTCGGTCAGCGGCCGGGTCCAGCTGGCGAAGGTCATCACCGGCAGCAGGCGGTTGCGCAGGTAGCCGAACTCCTGGGTGAAGATGCTGGTGCCGAGCAACAGCTGCGGGGTGCGGATGCGGCCGTTATTGCCGTGCAGAACCCAGCCGCCCTGACCGTCACGCTGCAGACGCTGGATCGGCGACTCCTCCAGCAGCTCGACGTTGCCCGGCAGCGAACGCCCGAGGCCGGTGACCAGCGCCGCCGGCTGCATCAGGTAGCAACCGGGGGTGTAGATCGCCCCGCTGTAGTGGCCGGTGCCCAGCACCTTGGCCAACTCGGCACGCTCGACCCGGTGGAACGGCTCGCCGAGGTCGCTCATCAGCTTCTCGAAGTGATCGAGGTAGGCCAGGCCACGCGGGCCCACCGCGCCCTGGTACTTGCCGGCATGCGACCACTGGCAGTCGATCTTGTGGCTCTGGATCAGCCCCTGCAACTGGGCGATGGCGGCGCGATTGAGCGCCAGCAGGCGTTGCTTGTGCGCCGGGTCCGGGTGCTCCAGGGCGAACTTGTGCGGCAGGTCGATAACGAAGCCGGAGTTGCGCCCGGAGGCGCCATAAGCCACGCGCTGGGCGTCGACCAGCAGGATGCGCGCCTCGGGATGGTGCTCGGCCAGGCGCCGCGCGGCGGCCAGACCGGCGAAGCCGGCGCCGATCACCGTGTAGTCGGCGCGCTGCTCGCCCTGCAGGCGGGTGCAGGGCGGCTGCTCGGGCAGCGCCGCATACCAGCCGCAGCTGGCGTCGTCGTAGGGCAACTTGATGGTGTTTTTCATGCTACTGCCCTCAGGCCACGGCCCGTTGCGCGTTCTGACAGGACTGCAGCCAGCTGTTGCGCTGCAATTGTGCTTGGCGACCGAGCAGGACGAAGCCGTGCAGCGCCCCCTCGGCATCGTAATAACCGGCGCTGAGGCCGTCGTCGGTGGCCGTGCAGCGCCATTCGCCGGCCACCCCGACGGCCGGCGGCAGCAGGCACAGCGGCGCGGCCGGGGTCTTCACCGTCACCGGCATCAGCGGGTAGCTGACCGCAGTCGGCGTGCCGAGCAGGGTCTTGCTCAGGGCGGCGATGCCCTGGTTGATCGGCGCCAGGTACGGCAGCAGCTGGCCGTCGATCTCGATGCAGTCGCCGAGGGCGTAGATCCCCGGCTGCGAGCACTGCAGCTGGGCGTCCACCTGGATGCCGCGGGCCACCGCGAGCCCGGCGCTTTCGGCGAGACTCAGGTTGGGGCGCAGGCCGACGGCGGACAGCAGCAGATCGGCTTGCAGGTTTTGGCCATCGGCGAGGGTCAGGCGATAACCCTGCTCGGCCGAGTCGATGCGCTGCACGGTGTTCTGCAGGTGCCAGCGCACGCCCAGCTCAGCCAGGGCGGTCTGCAACTGGCGGCCGGCCTCGACCGGCAGCAGGCGCTCCATCGGCCACTGGCCGAGGCCGATAACGCTGACTTCAAACCCACTCGCGGCCAGGTCGTTGGCGAACTCGCAGCCGATCAGGCCGTCGCCGAGGATCGCCACCCGGCGCACGCCGACCAGGCGCTCGCGGAAGCTCCGGTAGTCGTGCAGGTTGTTGACGCTGAGCAGCGCCGCGCTGTCGCCCTCGATCGGCAGGCGGATCGGCGCCGCGCCGCTGGCCAGCACCAGCTGGCCGTACTCCATCTCGCCGATGTTGGTGTGCAGGCGCCGGGCCACGGGGTCGATGCGCTCGACCTCGCAATGGGTATAGACGCGGATCTTCAGGCGCTTCTCGATGGCCAGGGCCGACTCGCCGGCCAGAGCCTCGGCGCTCTTGCCCTGGGCCAGACCGATGGACAGCGCCGGCTTGGAGTAGAGGTGACCGGACTCGCGGGTCAGCACGCGGATCTCGACCTGGGGGTCGGCGCGGCGCAGGGCCTGGGCCAGGCCATAACCGGCATAACCGCTGCCGATGATGACGATCGGCTGGCGCGGCTCGGCCGAGGCCTGAACCGCTGCCTTAAGCGGCTGCGGCGGCACCGGCAGCGGCGCGCTGGCGGCGGCCGAGGCCGCGGCGACCACCGGGCTGATGTCGAGCATCTCGAAATCTTCCTTGCCGACTTTGCACTCGGGGCACTTCCAGTCCGCCGGCACGTCTTCCCAGCGGGTGCCGGCCTTGATGCCGTCATCCGGCCAACCCAGGGCCTCGTCGTAGATCAGGCCGCAGACCACACAGAGCCAGGTCTTGAACATCTCGCTTACTCCCCCGCCACGCGAATGGCGACGTTCTTGGTGCGCACGTAGCTGTACAGCGCTTCCTGGCCCTTCTCGCGGCCGAAGCCGGAGAGGCCGACACCGCCGAACGGCGTCTCGATGCCGCCGGCATACCACTCGTTGACGAACACCTGGCCGGCCTTCAGGCGCCGGGCGCAGCGCATGGCGCGGCTGATGTCCTGGGTGAAGACCCCGGCCACCAGGCCGAACTCGGTGCCGTTGGCAATCGCCAGGGCCTCTTCCTCGCTGTCGAAGGGGATGATCGCCAGCACCGGGCCGAACACCTCTTCCTGGGCGATACACATCTGCGGGCTGACGTCGCGGAACACGGTCGGGCGCATGAAGTGCCCGGCACGGTCGCCGAAGCGCTCGCCGCCGGTGGCCAGCACCGATCCCTCAGCCAGGGCGCGGCGGCACAGCTCCTCGATGCCGGCCAGCTGGCCGGCGCTGATCACCGGGGTCAGGTCCGGGTTGTCCTGGCCGAGGCCGACGCTCAGGCCCTCGGCCAACGCGACCACGTCCTGGACCACCTCCTCGTAGATCTCGCGCTGCACCAGCAGGCGCGACATGGCCGAGCAGACCTGGCCGGCATTGAAGAAGATGCCGCCCTTGACGCTGGCCAGCAGCTGCTGGCGGTCGGCGTCGGCGAAGGCGATGGCCGCCGACTTGCCGCCCAGCTCCATGACGCTGGGGATGGCGTGGGCGGCGGCGTCACGCAGGATGGTCTGGCCGGTCGGCACCGAGCCGGTGAAGACGATCTGGTCGACCTTGGCACTGCCCACCAGGTGCGTGCCGACCTCGCGGCCGCGGCCGCAGATCAGGTTGACCGCGCCGCTGGGCAGACCGGCCTTGGCGATGGCGCGGATCAGCACGCACATCCCCAGCGGCGACAGCTCCGGCGACTTGATCACCACCGCGTTGCCGGCGGCCAGGGCCGGGGCCAGGGAGCGGGCGCAGATCGACACCGGGAAGTTCCACGGCACGATCTGCGCCGACACGCCCATGGGGTCGTAGACGGTGAAGTCCATGTAGCCGTCGCCCAGGGGGATCGAGGTACCCTCGATCTTGTCGGCCATGCCGGCGTAGTACTCGAAGTAACGCGCCGCCTCGATGAACTCGTCGCGGGCGTCATTCAGGCTCTTGCCATTCTCCTGGCACAGCACCCAGGCGCCCTCCTCGGCCACCGCGCGGATCTCCTCGGCGATGCGCAGCAGCCAGGTCACCCGTTGCGCCGGGCGGGCGCGGGTCAGCTCGCAGCTGTCGGCGCAGCGCCGTGCGGCAACCAGGGCGCGCTCGGCGTCGGCGACCGAGGCCTGGGCGATGCTCGCCACCGGCTCGGCGGTGCCGGGGTTGTTCACGGTCAGGCGCGACTCGCTGTCACACCACTGCCCGTCGATATAGTTCAGCCAATGCTCGGCAATCGGGTACATGGTGGCCTCCTCAGGCGGTCTGGGCGACGGCCAGCAGCTTGCGCGCGGCCCACTGGTGGAAGTAGTGGGTGGGGATGTCCATCTCCGGGGAGAAGGCGCCGCCGCCATAGCCGGGCGAGTGACGGCCCTTCTGCATGCCTTCGACCGAGGCGATGTCCTCGGCGAACACCACCTTCCAGGATTCCAGGATGGCGTTGCGGCAGGCGGCGTACTCGTCGCCCAGGGCCTCTTCGCCGACGTAGAACAGACGCAGGTGCTCGATGGTGCGACCCGGCGCGACCGGTTCCAGCTGCATGGCGAAGGCGTGGTCGGCCTGGATGCCCAGCAGCACGTTGGGGAAGAAGGCCACATACTCGGCGTTGCGCAGGCGATCCTGGGGCCAGCTGGGGAACTGCGGCAGGTGGGTGCCAGCCACATCGGAGAGGTTGTAGGCGTAGCTGCCCTGGCCGGCGAACTGCTCATCGAACAGGATGTTGTAGTGGTCTTCCAGGCGCGAGTAGGTGTTCAGGCTCGGGTGCACCCAGGGCAGGTGATAGGCCTCGCAGTAGTTCTCCACCGCCAGCTTCCAATTGCACTTGATGTCCAGGGTGGTGGCGTCCATGTGCGGGCGGCGGCGCATCAGGCCCATGCCGTCCTCACCGAGGAACTGGCTCCAGCGCGCGGTCAGCGGCGCCAGCATCTCCTCCAGCGGCTGCGCGTCGCCGGACAGGTTGACGAACACCATGTCCATCCAGATCGCGCTGCGGATCGCCTTCAGGCCGTGCTTCTCGCAGGCGAAGCGTTCGTCCTTGTGCTTGTCGATGCCGCCGACGTGGGGGGTGCCCTTGAGGCCGCCGTTGAGGTCGTAGGTCCAGGAGTGGTAGGGGCAGCGGATCACCCCCTGCACGGTGCCCTCCTCCTCCACCAGCTTCATGCCGCGGTGGCTGCAGACGTTGTGGAACACCTGCACCAGGCCCTCGCGGTTGCGCATCAGCAGCAGCGGCAGACCCATGAAGTCGACCGGCTTGACCGAGCCGTTCTGGCTCAGATCGCTGGCGAAGCCGACGCAGGCCCAGGTCTTGCCCATGATCTGGTCGCGCTCCAACTCGAACAGCTTCTGGTCGGTGTAGAACTCGTTGGACAGGCCGGTGGCCTCGTGGATCGGCGCGAGTACGGTTTCCAGCTGATGTACCGGAATCTGCTGAGAGGTGGCGTTGCTCATTGTTGTTCTCCCCTGCTGGGCTCTGAGATGGATGGTCGGCAGGCGCGCTGGCCCGGCTCCGTTGCCGGCGAGTTTCGGGAAACAGGGGAGTTCTCGACAAACGATTTTTCCAGGGCAATTAGTGATTTTTAATCATTAATGCAAAAACACATCGACCCCATATGCTCGGCGTTAATGCTGGGAAATTGGGGTTGCAGCCATGCTTAAAGTTCATCAATGCATGACCATAAGTGGTTTGTCCAAGAGGCGCGAAACGCGCAATTTGGCGCCCTGCAAGGATCGCCTCCACGGCGACTCCAGGCCGCCTCGGCCGAAGCTGCACCCTGGGCGTTCGACGACGCGCCGAAGTCGATCGGTGTCCCGATCCTGCAGCAGCGCCTGCGCCACGCCCCGGGCGTCGGCCAGGCGCCGCCGTCCCGCCCAGTACCCGTGGCGCGATGGTGTCCTTGAAGAAGTTCCCGGGATGGCTCAGGCAGCGCGCCAGTGACAACCCCGGGCGGGGCCGCTCTCCTCGCGCCACCGGCGCGAACGGCCGGCACAGAAGCCGGCGCCAGATGACCACTGGCGCGCTTCACGCACCACTGCCGCAGGCCACAAGCCCGCGGCAGTGTCCGTTTCAGCCGGGAATCAGGCGCCCGCCAGGGCCCTTTCGCCGTCCGGCATCTGCGCCACCTGCTGCATCAACCAGGCGCGAAAGCGCTTGACGCTCTGCCGGCTGGCACCGCGCCCCAGGGGCTCGAGCAGGCAGAACTGCGCATCGGTATGCAGGGCGTCGTCGATGGGCCGCACCAGGGCGCCGGTCTGCAGGTGATTGTCGATCAGGTTCGACCAGGCCAGGGCGATGCCCTGGCCGCTGAGCGCGGTCTGGATCAGCATCGAGTAACTGTTGATATTGATCCGGTGCCGCGGCTTGGGCATCGGCTGGCCGAGGCGCTGGAACCACTCGCCCCAGCCGATCCAGTCGCGCTGCGGGTCTTCCAGCCAGAGCCAGGTGCAGCCGGCCAGTTGCTGAAGTTCCTTGAGGTCCGGCTGCTTGGCCAGGTAGCCCGGGCTGCACACCGGAAACACCTCCTCGGAGAACAGCGGGGTCACCTGCATGTCCTTCGGCGGGGTGCGGCAGTAGTACAGGGCCAGGTCACAGTCCAGGCGGGAGAAGTCCTTGACGTGGTCGTAGGCGATGATGCGCAGGTCGATCTCTTCGTTGTCGCGCTGGAACTCGGCGACCTTGGGCAGCAGCCACAACGAGGCCATCGCCGTGCTGGTGACCACGGTGACCTGCTGCGCGCCATGCCAGTGGCGGATCTGGCCGGTGGCATGGGCCAGTTGCTGCAGCGACTCGCGCACCGTCTCGTAGTACTGGCCGCCCGTGGGGGTCAGGTGGATCGCCCGGGTGGTGCGCTCGAACAGGGTCTTGCCCAGGTAGTCCTCGAGCAGGCGGACCTGGCGGCTGATCGCCCCCTGGGTGACGTTGAGTTCTTGTGCGGCGAGGGTGAAGCTCAGGTGGCGCGCGGCCGCCTCGAACGCCACCAGGCTGTTGAGCGGGGGCAGGGGCTGGATTTTCATGCAGGCAAGGTCACGCTGGTGTTTTGGTTTTATCGCGGCAGTGTAGAGCCTGGTTCCCTGCAAGCCCAGCGCCGCGGCGGGTCAGCCGGCCTGCCCTGCCGCGTCTTGCCCGGCCGGCGCCTCGGGGCCGGCCTCGAGGAACGCCAGGTTCTGCTCGCGCACCTGCCGCGCCGGCTCGTCATAGAGGAACGGCAGGAACATGTAGCGCTGCCCGCGGGTGACCTCGGTGGCCTCGTGCAGCAAGCTGCAGGAGAACACCACGGCACCGCCGGGCGGCGCCGAATAGAGGGCCGGCCCGAACTCCGGGAAGCGCAGCTGGCCGCCCTCGTACTCGCCGGTGTTGAGGAACAGCGAAACGGCGAAACGCCGGTGCGCGGTGCCCTTGGTGGTGTTGTCGCGGTGCGGGCGGAAGTGCCCCTGCTCGCCGGCGTCGTAGCAGCCGATCAGGTAGCGCTCCATGCGCGTGACCTGGAACTGGAAGGCCCTGTGGATCTGCGGCACCAGCCGGTCGTGGATGCGCCGCTGGCACGCCAGGCGCAGCACCTCGTCCTCCAGGGTACAGTCGCGCCGGCTCTTGTGATCCTGGCCGAGCACCATCACGGTCTTGCCGTCCCGGTCCTGCATGAAGCCGGACGGCTCGCCACCCTGGGCCTGGTAGTAGTCGATCAGCGCCCGGCACAGCTTGGGCTCGAACACCCGCGGCAGCACCAGTACCGGCGCCTGCACGGTCGCCGGATAGGCCGGCCCCACCGGCGGCAAGCGATCCAGCACGGCCTGCAGTTCGCGGATGTGGGCCTCGGCGTCGCCGGCCAACGGCAGCACGGCGAGCACCCGCAGCAGCGGGTCGAGCACGTAGGTGATGCGCCGGTGGCCGCCGTCCGCCTGCACGGCGCCGTACAGGGTGCTGACGCTGCGCTCGAAATCCCAGAAGAAACGAATCCCCGGCAACGACGAGCCGACTCGCCCCAGGCGCTCGTCATCGGGGTCGACCGAGACGCCGAAGAACGCCAGGTTGTCATCGTCGAAGCGCTGGCGCTGGGCGAACAACAACTTCAGCACCTGGGCACTCAGGGGCTCGGCCGCCGAACCGTAGAAGCACAGCACGATATAGCGCCCGGCCACGGTATCGAAGACGAAGCGCTCACGGGTATCGGTGCGGCAGGTGAACCAGGGGGCGGGCTCGCCAAAGACAGGGAATGCGCCACTCATCGGCTACGCCTCCTTCAGATGGCGGCAGGCCGCCTGACGATCAGCCACGGGATACCCAAGAGAATAGCTGCGCGCCGCGCTCTTGCCGGCTACCGGCAGGCCCGGAGTATCGATCTTTCCTCCCCGCCCGACTCGCCGCAGCGGGGCCGGGCGCGAGGCGCCAGCCGGCACGTTTTCGGGGGCAAAAAAAACCGACCCGACACCCGAAGGTGTGGGCCGGCGAAGCACTATCGGGTCGTCGTGGAGCCCGAGGCGGGCATCAGCAATGCAATCCCCGCTCGAGCGCCCCACCTGCAGACGACCGGCTACGGGCGGGGATGAAACTCATCAGGCCAGCTGACCGTCGACCTTGTCGAACTGGGTCTGCAGCGACGACTCCGGCTCTTCGCTCAGCAGGCTGACCACGATGATGCCGATGGTCGCCAGGATGAAGCCGGGGATGATTTCGTACAGGTCGAAGATGCCGCCGGACAGCTGCTTCCACACCACCACGGTGAGACCGCCGAGGACGATACCGGCCAGGGCGCCATTGCGGTTCATGCGCTTCCAGTACAGCGACAGCAGGATGGCCGGGCCGAAGGCAGCGCCGAAGCCGGCCCAGGCGTAGGACACCAGGCCCAGTACGGTGGTATCCGGGTTCAGCGCCAGGACCAGGGCGATGATGGCGATCAGCACCACGGCGCCACGGCCGACCCAGACCAGCTCGCTGTCGCTGGCGTTCTTCTTCAGCAGGGCCTTGTAGAAGTCTTCGGCCAGGGCCGAGGAGCTTACCAGCAGCTGCGAGTCGGCGGTGGACATCACCGCGGCTAGCACGGCGGCCATCAGGATGCCGGCGACCACCGGGTGGAACAGGCTGTTGACCAGGACCATGAACACGGTCTCGGCGTCGCCCAGATCGGTCTCCAGGTAGCCCACGGCAACCCAGCCGATGGCCAGGGCGGCGAACAGGGTCAAGGCGGTCCAGCTCACGGCGATGCGACGCGCGGTGGGCATGTCCTTCTCGTCGGAGATGGCCTTGAAACGCGCCAGGATGTGCGGCTGGCCGAAGTAGCCCAGGCCCCAGCCCAGCAGGGAGAGGATGGCGATGATGCCCAGCGGCTCACCCTTGGTGTCGTTGAAGAAGGTCAGCATTTCCGGGTTCTTGGCCAGGATCGCGGCATGCGCGGCATCCACGCCACCCACGGCATTCAGGGCGAACACCGGCACCATGACCAGCGCGGCGGCCATCAGCAGGCCCTGCACCACGTCGGTCCAGGCCACGGCGAGGAAGCCTCCGAACAGGGTGTAGGAGACCACGGCCAGGGTGCCGACCACGACGGCGATCTGGTAGTTGAAGCCGAATACGGTTTCGAACAGCTTGCCCGCCGCGACCAGGCCGGAGCTGGTGTAGAACAGGAAGAAGGTCAGGATGATCAGCGCCGAGATCACGCGCAGGGCACGGGACTTGTCGTTGAAGCGGTTCTCGAAGTAGGCCGGCATGGTCACCGAGTCATTCGCCGCATGGGAGTACACGCGCAGACGACGGGCGACGAACAGCCAGTTCAGCCAGGTACCGGCCAGCAGGCCGATGGCGATCCAGCTGGCTTCGAAGCCGGCCACCAGGGCGTAGCCCGGCAGGCCCAGCAGCAGCCAGCCGCTCATGTCCGAGGCGCCGGCGGACAGCGCCGCGGTGCCCGGGCCGATGGAGCGGCCGCCGAGGATATAGTCGGACAAGTTCTGGGTGCGACGGTAGGCGACGATGCCCAACCCCAGCATCAGCACCAGGTAGACCACGAAGGTCACCCCTACAACAAAAACGTTCTGCTCGTTCATCTTGTTGTTCTCGTGTTGGCACGGCTCAAGCCGCGACACTAGTTTTAAGCGACCGCGGTATGCAGTCGCTGCCTGGGAACCGCTGACCGGGCCGCCGGTGGGCGACACGGCCAGGGCCGGGTGGAGCCTTTTGGGCCCCACCCTGTGTTTGCCGCTTAGACCTCGTCGCCCAGCGACAGCAGCGAGGCGTTGCCGCCCACCGCCGTGGTGTTCACCGAGGTGGTGCGCTCATTGACGAAGCGCAGCAGGTAGCTCGGGCCACCGGCCTTGGGGCCGGTGCCGGACAGGCCGCAGCCACCGAACGGCTGTACACCGACCACGGCGCCGATCTGGTTGCGGTTGATGTAGAGGTTGCCGACCCGCGCCAGCGCCTCGATGCGCTGGGCAGTCTGCTCGTTGCGGCTGTGCACGCCGAGGGTCAGGCCGTAGCCGGTGCCGTTGATGGCCGCGACGACCTTGTCCAGATCGGCCGCCTGGTAGCGGACGATGTGCAAGATGGGGCCGAAGTTTTCCTTCTTCAACTCCTCGATGCCGCCGATCTCGAACGCCACCGGGGCGACGAAATGGCCGTCCAGGCCGGCCGGCAGGCTGGCTTCGGCAATCAGTTTGCCCTCGCCCTTGAGCTTGGCGATATGCGCGTCCAGGCCGGCCTTGGCTTCGGCGTCGATCACCGGGCCGACGTCACTGACGCGCAGGTGGGTCGGGCCGACCTTGAGTTCGGCCATGGCGCCCTTGAGCAGCTCGATCACCCGCTCGGCGATATCGGCCTGCACATAGAGCACGCGCAGGGCCGAGCAACGCTGGCCGGCGCTGGTGAAGGCCGACTGCACGGCATCCTTGACCACCTGCTCGGGCAGCGCGGTGGAGTCGACGATCATCGCGTTCTGCCCGCCGGTCTCGGCGATCAGCGCGGCGATCGGGCCTTCCTTCTCGGCCAGCTGGCGGTTGATAAGGCGCGCCACCTCGGTAGACCCGGTGAAGCACACGCCGGCGACGCGGGCATCGCGGCAGAACACGCCGCCGAGGGTGGCGCCGTCGCCCGGCAGGAAGGCGATCACGTCGGCCGGCAGGCCGGCTTCGAACATCAGCTCCAGGGCGCGGGCGGCGATCAGGCTGGTCTGCTCGGCCGGCTTGGCCAGCACGCAGTTACCGGCGACCAGGGCGGCGACGATCTGGCCCAGGTAGATGGCCAGGGGGAAGTTCCACGGGCTGACGCAGACGAAGATGCCACGGCCTTCGTGGAACAGCTCGTTGCGCTCGCCGGTCGGGCCCTGCAGCTCTTCGCGGCCCAGGCGCAGGCGCGCCTGCTGGGCGTAGTAGCGGCAGAAGTCCACGGCCTCGCGCACCTCGTCGATGCCGTCCTGCAGGCTCTTGCCGGCTTCCAGGGTGCACAGGGCCATCAGCTCGCCGCGATTGGCTTCCAGCTGGTCGGCCAGGCGCTCGAAGATGCTTGCACGGGTGTCGATCGGCGTGGCATTCCAGCGCGGCCAGGCGGCCTGCAGCACGTCCAGGGCCTGGGCGGCGTGGGCGGCGGTGGCGAACTGGGCGCTGCCGACCACACGGCTGAGCTCGTAGGGGCAACGGACTTCCTGGGCGCTGCCGGCCAGCTTCTGCCCGTTGATCACCGGGGCGGCTTGCCATTGACGGTCGAGGTGCGGCTGATAGACGGACTCGAGTTCGGCCCAGGAGTGCTGAATATTCATGTTGATGCCTTGGGAGTTTTTCCGCGCGGCGCCAAACAGCGCGGGCGGAAGGGGGATTTTCTCATTGCTGAGCGACTTGAACTTGCGCAACTGCGTCACCGGGTGATCGAGAAGGGACTCGACCGGGGTGCTCGGGTCGACCAGCTGGTGGACGAACGAGGAGTTCGCGCCGTTTTCCAGCAGGCGCCGCACCAGGTAGGGCAGCAGGTCCTTGTGCGCGCCGACCGGGGCATAGATGCGCACGGTCTTGCCGTGCTTCTCCAGCACGGTGTCGTACAGCGCGTCGCCCATGCCATGCAGGCGCTGGAACTCGAACTCGCGCGGCTGCGGGTTCTCGGCGGCCATGGACAGGATGGAGCTGACGGTGTGGGCGTTGTGGCTGGCGAACTGCGGGTAGATCACCCCACGGGTGAACTCCGACAGCAGGAAGCGCGCACAGGCCAGGTAGGAGGTGTCGGTGGCTTCCTTGCGGGTGAACACCGGGAAACCGTCCAGGCCCTGCACGTGGCACTGTTTGATCTCGCTGTCCCAGTAGGCGCCCTTGACCAGGCGCAGCGGCATCTTGGCGCCGAGTTCCTTGCCCAGCAGGGTCAGCCACACCAGCACCGGCAGGCAGCGCTTGGAGTACGCCTGCACCACCAGGCCGAACTCGCCCCAGCCCTTGATCGCCGGGTCGCGCATCAGCTTCTCGTACAGCTCCAGCGACAGTTCCAGGCGATCGGCTTCCTCGGCGTCCACCGAGATGCCGACGTTAAGCTCGCGGGCCATGATCGCCAGTTCGCGGACGTTGGCGAACAGCTCGGTGAGCACGCGCTCGCGCTGCGCCACTTCGTAGCGCGGGTGCAGCGCCGACAGCTTGATCGACACCGACGGCTTGGGGCCGGGGCCGACCTGCGGCTCGGCGCCGACGGTTTCGATGGCCTTGCGGTAGTCGGCCATGTACTTCTCGGCATCGGCCTGGGTAAGAGCCGCTTCGCCGAGCATGTCGAAGGAGTAGGTGTAGCCTTTTTCGCGTTCCGGGCGACCGTTCTTCAGCGCCTCGGCGATGCTGCGACCGAGCACGAACTGCTTGCCCATCAGCTTCATCGCCTGGTTCATCGCGGCGCGGATCACCGGCTCGCCGGAACGCTGGATGAGCTTGCCGAGGATGTTCTTCGGCCGGCCGTCGGCGGTTTCCGGGTCGACCACCTTGCCGGTCATCACCAGGCCCCAGGCGGCGAAGTTGACCAGCACGCTGTCGCTCTTGCCCAGGTGGCGTTCCCACTCGGCGGCATTCAGCTTGTCGCGGATCAGCGCGTCGGCGGTGGCGGCGTCCGGCACGCGCAGCAGCGCCTCGGCCAGGCACATGAGCATCAGCCCTTCCTGGGTGTCGAGGCTGTACTGGCGCAGCAGCGCGTCGAGGGTGTCGACGGCATTGTCGCGACTGCGCACGTCTTCGATCAGCGTGCGGGCACTGCGGCGGATGACCTCGATGCCGTCCTGACCGGGGTCGGCGAGCTGCAGCAGCTCGGTGAGATAGGCTGCCTCGTCAACGCTGTAGTTGGCGCTGATGACAGGGAAAAAATCGGCGGCCTTGGCGGCAGAGATCCGGGTTAGGAACTCGTCCTGCAAGACGTGACTGGCTTTGAACATCACGCCCATCCTCTTGTGGAAACAGTTGTGGAAAAACGCGGCTACCGCTGGGGCTTGGACACACTGGTCCGACCATGAACCGGCCACAGCACGAACGGCACGACTGGATTACGGAATTTAGTGGCAGAGGCATGACAGCTTCTTGCTGAAAACTCCGTATTTTTTGCAGAAAGCTATGGGCGCTGCGACGAATCACCATCGCCCGTTTGCCTGCAGAGCACAGGCAGGCGTTGCGGCGGCCCGGGCTAGAGCGGCCTGCGCCAGAGACGGGCGCCGCGCGCACCATTCTGGTGAACACTGGCGCAATGGCGCCCGCGCCAGCCGGGAATCGCCTGCGCTCCAGCGCCCCGCCCGCCCTCACCGCAGCCGCGGCGCCGCCATGGCACTCTTTCTGCATTGCTTCCACTACAACGATCATTTCGGCGGGACTCGCTCCTGCCAGGCAACGGCGCCTGAACCCACTGCGGACTTTTCGCAGGGCTTCAGGCGTTTTTTTTGGCTACTGCTGGAGACACGGACTCATGAAGTGGCTTACCTACCCCACCCTATTGCTGCTCGGCGCACTGGGCATCACCGGCATGCTCCGCACCCTGGTCGGCATCGCCCTGGCCGCGAGCGCCCTGGCGCTGCTGCTGCCGACCCAGCCCGTCGCGCCGGCCTGGGCAGTGCTGGCCTATCTGTCCATCTCCAGCCTGTGGCTGCTGTGGCAGGAGGTGCTGCGGCTGCAGCGCCATTGCGACGACTCCGCCCGACAGGCCGACCAGGCGGCGCCCAGCACACTCGAGTGGCAGTTGTTGCAGCCGCTCGGCCGGAGCCTGCAGCAGTGGTTGCATCGCGAGCAGCGCCATCAGCAACTGCTGCAACAGCGCCTGGATGAAATATCCCACTCCTCCCAGGAGCTGGAGCAAAGCGCCATGCTGGTGACCCGCAACGCCGAGGGCCAGAGCGATGCGGCCAGCATGGCCGCCGCCGCCGTCGAGCAGTTGAATGTGAGCATCGTCCAGGTGGCGGCGCTGGCCGACGAGTCCCGGCAGGCCAGCCTGGTGGCCCGTGCGCAACTGGGCGATGGCATCGACCAGGTTACCGAACTGGTGCGTCAGGTTGCCGTCATGGCCCAGCAGGCCCAGGCCACCAACGAGCTGATCCTGCAGCTGCACAGCAACTCGCACACCATCAACGAAATGTCCGGCACCATTCGCGGCATTGCCGACCAGACCAACCTGCTCGCCCTCAATGCGGCGATCGAAGCCGCGCGTGCCGGCGAGAGCGGGCGTGGCTTCGCCGTGGTCGCCGACGAGGTGCGCCGCCTGGCCCAGCACAGCCAGGAGTCCGCGGCGGAGATCAGCCGCAACATCGAGTCGGTGCAACGGCACATCCAGGGCGCCACCGTGCAGGTGGCCGGCCTCAGCGAGCTGGCACAGGGCAGCGCCGAGGGCTCGGAGGCGGTGCGCAACCTGCTCGATCGGGTCCAGCAGTGCACCTGGCAATTGACCGAGCAGGTGGACCAGGTGGCGGTCAGTACCGAACAGCAGGGCAAGGCCGTGGCGGAGATCGCCGAGCTGGCCGACCACGTCCGCCAGGGCAATGCCGACAATCTGCGGGCCGCCGACCAGGCCCGCACCATCGCCCATCATCTGGCCCATTTGACGAGGTAAACCGCATGGATGGCTTACACGAACTCGCGTTGTACCTGCCCGCCGCAGCGGTCGCACTGACCCTGGCCTTCTACGCCCTGCACCGGCGGATGAAACGCCAGAAGCGACTGCTCATCCAGTCGAATATCCGCCAACTGGCCCTGTTGCGCGCGCTGATCGCCGGCTTGCAGCGCCACCGCGGCCTGAGCAACGGCGTGCTCTGCGGCGATGCCAGCATGGGCCAGGCCCTTGCCGATACGCGGCAGCAGCTCGACCTGCATATCCGCGAGGCCCAGCAGCTCGGCGGCAGCCACCGCGACACCTGGAACGGCCTGTTCGATCACTGGTCGCGCCTACGTGAGGGGCGCATAGACGATCCGGCGAACAATCTGCTCCAGCATCACCTGATCATCCGCAACAGCATCTTCCTGATGGAGGATGTGGCCTGCGAGGTCGACCTGAGCGAGGGCCGCGCCACATTGGGCTACCTGCCCTGCATCTGGCGCGACGTGGTGCAGGCGGCGGAATGGGCAGGCCAGGCGCGCGCCCTGGGCACCGGTATCGCGGCCGCCGGCAAGAGCAGCGCCGAGCAGCGCGTGCGCCTGCGCTTTCTCTACCAGAAGATTCAGCTGCTGGCCGGCACCGCCTTCGCGACCCTGCAGCGCCATACCGGCGAACAACCACAGGGCGACCTGTTCCGCCTGCCTCAGCGGCAACGGGTGATCGACGACTTCCTGCGCTGCATCGAACAGGAGTTGCTCGGCCAGGCCCAGCCGGCAATCGCCGCCAAGGCCTATTTTCAGCACGCCACCCAGGCCATCGACGAGCTGCTGGCCCTGGTGGATACCGCATTGCAGCAACTGCAGCCGCAGCGCTAGGGGAAGCCAGATGCACAATGCCGCCCTGCCCTTGCCGGAACTCGACCAGCCCGCCCGTATCGCCCAGCAAGAGCCACTCGCCGAGTCGATGCCGTACACCCACTATCGCGGCCTGTCACTGAGCAGCCATTTCCAGCCGATCTTCAGCATCGCCCACGGCCGCGCGGTGGGTTACGAAGGGCTGGTCCGCGCCCGCCATGCCGATGGCCGCCCGGAGTCACCGGCGGCGCTGCTGGCCATGCCGAAGGTTGGCCGCGAATGCCTGGAGCTGGACCGCACCTGCCGCACCCTGCACATGCATAACTTTGCCCGCCAGGCCAGCGGTCACGCCTGGCTGTTCCTCAACCTGAACTCGCAGTACCTGGTCAGCGAGCGCCCGGACATCGGCTTCACCCGAAACCTCCTGCACGCGACCGGCATCCCGGCCCATCGGCTGGTCATCGAGATCATCGAAAGCGAAGTCCGTGATCAGGCGCAACTGAAGCAGTTCATCCGCCACTTCCGGGAGCTGGGTTGCCTGATCGCCATCGACGACTTCGGCGCCGGCCACTCCAATTTCGACCGGATCTGGGACCTGGAGCCGGACATCGTCAAGATCGACCGCCGCCTGATTCAGGATGCGAGCAGCTCCGGTCGCGTCGAGCGTATTCTCAACGGCATCGTCAGCCTGCTCCACGAGGCCGGCTGCCTAGTGGTGGTCGAGGGCGTGGAGAGCGAACACGAGGCCCTGCTGGCCATCGCGGCCAACGCCGACATGCTTCAGGGCTTCTATTTCGCCAAGCCGCAGCCGTGCATCGTCGACCCGCCCGGGGTCGCCGAGACCTTCGCCAGGCTGCGACGCGGCCGGCAGTGGCAGAGCGTCAAACGCCGCGCCGACCTGCAGCACTACTCGCGCGGTATCGAAGGCCTGTTCCAGCAGGCCCTGGCCGACTTCACCGGCCACCAGCAGTTCGCCCAAAGCAGCGCGCTGCTGTGCAGCGATCCGCGCACGGTCCGCTGCTACCTGCTCGATGAGGCGGGTCACCAGGTGTCGCCCAGCGTCTATCCCCTGCATTACCAGCAGCGGCTGAATCTGCGCTTCGCCCCGCTGCTGTGCGGCGACCATGCCAACTGGTCGCACAAGCACTACCACTACCGCGCCCTGAAACAGCCGGGGGTCATTCAGGTCAGTCGACCCTACCTGTCGATAGCGGATTCCCGCATGTGCATCACCCTGTCGCAGACCGTTCATGTCGGCGGCCTGCTGCGGGTGTTCTGTTGCGACCTGGATTGGCAGGATCAGTAGCGACTGCACGCCCCTGTCGAGCCGGCAGCGCTGCGCGGTCAGCGCCTGAACAGATTGATCAGCAGGCTCAGCGCCAGGCTGACGAGCAGCATCGAGGTCAGCGGAATGAGCACCCGGCCGCGCGCCGATTCGATGCGGATATCGCCCGGCAAACGACCGAACCAGTGCAGCAGCCAGGGCGCGAAATGCAGGATGGCACCGAGCAGCAACAGCCCGCCACCGACCAGCATCAACCAGCGCGCCATCGCCCCAGCCTACCCGGCGCGCCCGAACTTCTCGTCGTAGGCCGAGGGGCTCATGCCGGCGTTGCTCAGGCACTCGCGCAGGTGCTTGATCTCCTGCTTGCTGCATTCGTTGCCTTTGTGCGGGTGGTGCAGGACGAACTCGTAGCCGTTCAGCGTGACCCGGAAGCGCGCGCCGAGGATCGGCTCCACGCTGGCCTCGAGGTGATGCAGCAGCGACTCGACTTCACGCCAGTGGATATTGCTGCGCAACGGATCCTCGAAGATCGCGTACAGCAGGTTCTGGTGCTTGTGGCTCATGGCGCGACCTCTACTCGGCGGCCCTCATCCCCCAGGGTGGCGGGAGCGGCCCGCCGGACGAGGGCGGCGCCGGCGGGTTCCGGGCGCGAGTCGGCTGCCCGGCAGCCGGCGCGCCCGGCGCAGGCCCTAGTGGAACAGCGCCTTGCCATGATCCAGGGCCTGATCGACCAGCCACTTGCCGTGGGCGATCGAGGCACGCTGGGCGCTCTCCAGTTCGGCGAGATAGAGGCTGTCCACCGGCAGGGTCAGGCGCTTGGTGGTCCGCCCATCCGGCGTGGTGATATGACAACCACCGGCCCAGGGCGTCGGGATGCCGGGATGCTCGACGACGTCGGCAACGATGGTGTGGTCGCGATGGACGCATTGCATGGTGCTCATGAGACCTACCTCTCTGTTGAACTGCCGCCGTCGGATCGAAGCGTGCATGGCGCGCTCGCGCCTTGACCCTGTCGGCGGACGTGGATATTTCAACTATAGAGCAGTGCGTGCCGCAGTTTGTTTCCTGCGCCTGTCAAGGATATCGCACGGCAGATCCACCTCGGATTCGCGCCGACAAAGGACAACCGCGCAGTGCCGGGCCGAACTCGAAACCACCCAGCGCCACCGCCTGGCGACAGGCCTCGTGCGGCGACAATCGCTCCAGCGGCTCCACGCAGGTGATCTATTCGGCCGCCTGCTGACGCTTCCACTCATCGGTGAGCAGGCCGCAGTAGCCCCAGTCTTCCTCGAGGATTTCCTGGATCACCACATGGGTGTACTCGGGCTTCTTGCCCAGTACCCGGACCAGGGAATCGGTCACTTCCTTGACCAGCTGGGCTTTCTGCTCGCGGCTGGCGCCCTTGGTGATCTGGATATTCACATACGGCATCTCGCTCTCCTTCTGGTTTGTTGATCAGTCGGCAAATGACCGGCCGGCACGCCGGCTCAGCGCCCTATCACCTGCCCACGCATCGGCGCCAGCCTGGCCAGCAGGCGGTTCTGCGCCGGCACCGGGACGCCCTGGGCATCCATGGCGTCCTGCAGGTTCTCCACCAGGGCGTTGAAATCGCTCGGGGTCAACTGCTGCCCCTTGTGGCTTTCCTCCATGCTGGCGCCGCTATAGGTGCAAGGCCCGCCGGCCTCCACGCAGAACTGCTCGACCAGCTTGTCGCGCAGACGGACGATATCCACGGCCGCGAAATGCCGGACGATACGCGGGTCGCCGGCGATGTTCAGCAGCATGCCCTCGACGATCCGGGTAATGCCCGGGCGGCCGCCCAGGGCCTGGTAGAGGCCGTCGTCATGGGGCGCGCGCTGGGCGCAGGCGGCCAGATTCAGGACCAGGAGCAACAGCAGCATGCGCATGGCTAGAAGCTCCCCTGGACGGACAGGTAGGCGCCGTTCTGCCGATCCAGGCTGGCGATCTCGCCGAGGCGCGCATACGCCAGCACCACGGCCAGGCGCTTGTTGGGGAAATAGCCGAGGAACAGGTCGGCCCAGTCGCTTTCCCCGGCGAAATGCAGGTTGTCCGGCTTCTCGCGGTACTCCACGCCGATCGCCCAGTGGCGGTCGAGCAGCACGGCGAGCGAGCCCTCCTTGAGCAGCGAGCGGCGATCGCGGCGATCGCCGCCGAAACCGAGCAGGCCCAGTTCGTTGGCCCGGCTGTAGCGCAGCGCGCCATTGAGCAGCAGGTTGTAGCCGAAGGCGCCACCGAGAAACAGCCGGCTGGCGCCTAGGTAGGCTTCGCCGTCCTGGTCGCGCCGGGCGCCGACCAGGCTGGGAATGAGGAAATCCCGCTGCCGCTTGTACTGGAGGCCGAGGGCCACCTGCGGCAAGCGGTCATAGATCAGGTCACCGAACAGCCGCACCTTCAGGCCGAGCACGTCCTGGCTCAGGCTGTTCTGCGGCAAGCTCAAATCGCGCGCCAGGCTGCCCAGGTCGAAACGCTGGCGCGCATAGGACAGCTCCAGGCGATTGTCGAACGACGCCGCCAGCCCGGCCACGTCGAGCCGGTAATCGGCGGTCTGCACCCGGGTGGCGAACACATCGCCACCCCACTCGCCGCGCTCGCCATAGCCTGCCAGCACCGCCCAGGGGGTGATGCCGCCGCCGGCACCGCCTTCCAGGCTGCTCGCCCCTCCGGTGGCCAGCAGGCGCCCCTGGTCGGCCATGGCCCCGGCGCCAACCAGGCCGAGCAATACGACAGCGCAGCAATGCCGGAAACTCATGGCTCGACGCCCCCCCTGGCCACGAGCGCTGCCGAGGGCTGCACGACCCAGGCCTCGAAGTCCTCGGCGCTCAGCGGCTTGCTGATCAGGTAGCCCTGCACGGTATCGCACTGCCAGAGCCGGAGCAGCTGCAGGCTGCGCGCCAGCTCGACGCCCTCGGCGACCACCTTGAGTCCCAGGCTATGGCTCATCTCGATGGTCGAGCGGACGATCACGGCGTCTTCGCTGGTGTCGTCCAGGTCGCGGATGAAGGACTGGTCGATCTTCAACTCCTGCACCGGCATGCGTTTGAGCTGGGCCAGGGATGAATAGCCGGTGCCGAAGTCATCGACCGACAGCCGGATCCCGCAGTCGCGCAGGCCGTGCAGCACCCGCAGGGCCGCGACCGGGTCGAGCATCACGCCGCTCTCGGTGATCTCGAAGGTGAGCTGCTGCGCCGGCACCCGATAGGTGGCCAGCAACTGGTTGACCCGCTCCGGCAGCTCGGGGTCGAGCAGGTCCTCGGTGGAAATGTTCAACGACAGCTGCACGCGCAGCTCACGCGCATTCCACTGCTGCAACTGGCGCACCGCCTCCTCGATCACCCAGGCGGTCAGCAGGCGGATGCTGCCGGTGCGCTCGGCCAGGGGAATGAACTCGCCCGGCGAAACCATGCCCAGCTGCCCATGCTGCCAGCGCAGCAAGGCCTCGGCCTGGCAAACCTGGCCAGCCTCGAGGTCAAGCTTCGGCTGGTAGTGCAGGCGCAACTCGCCCTGCTCGGCGGCCCGCGGCAGGTCGCGAATCAGGCGGATCTGGCGCTGATGGGCGGCATCGCGCCCCTGCTGGTAGACCTGCAGGCGCCCGGACGACTGCGCGGCATCCTGCATGGCGATGCTGGCGCGGCGCAGCAGGACGTCGGCACTGTCGCCGTCCTCCGGACTGGCGGCGATGCCGATCGCACACTCCAGCGCCACATCCACATGGCCGATCTGCAGCGGCTGCTGGATGACCTGCAGCAGGCGGTCGCCGGCGGCGACCGCACTGTCGCTGTCGGCATGCTCCAGCAGCAGCAACAGTTCGTCGGAGGCGACCCGGGCCAGGCTGTCGCCCGGGCGCAGGGTGGCCTGCAGGCGTTGGCTCAACTGCTGCAGGGCCAGGTCGCTGGCGCCGGGACCACAGTTGTCGTTGACCGTGCGCAGGTTGGCAATGCCCAGGTACAGCAGGGCCATCGGCCGCCCGGCGCTGAGCGCACTGCCGAGCCGCTCGACGATCAGGGTGCGATTGGGCAGGCCGGTCAGCGCGTCGTGCAGGGCATTGTGCGCCAGCTGCCGCTCGCGCTCGGCGATGCCCTGCTGCATGCTCTGGAAGGCCTTGGCCAGGCTGCCCAGCTCGTCGCTGCGCTCGAGTTGCAAGGGCGCCTGGTAGTCACCCCGGCCCACCCGCTCCGCCACCCAGGCCAGCCTGCGCACCGGCCGGGAGATGCTGCGTGCCAGCAGCAGCGCGCCGAGCAGCGAGGCCAGCAGGGCGGCCAGGGCGATCAGCAGGATGTGCCGGTCCAGCGGCGCAAAGGCCTCGCGGGCCTGGGTCAGGGACTTGTGCAGCAAGGCATCGACCCGAAAATCGGCGCCGCTGGCGAGCAGCAGGCGCTGGCCGAGGTAGCGCTCCTCGCCGACCTGCAGCAGGTCACTCCCGGCCTCGGAGGGCCCATCCAGATCAGCCCGCAGCTTCGCCGCGGCGCCATCCGGCAGGGAGCTGATCCACAGCGCCGGCACGCTTTCCCGGCGCGCCACCAGGGTCAGCTCCAGGTGGGTCAGCTCGCGCAACTCGCGGACAAACGTCTGGTCCACCGCGAAGCCCATCAGCACCCGGGCGATCGGCAGCGGCGCGGCGACCGTGGCCTGCACCAGCAGGTAGATCTGGTCGGCAATCGGCACCAGGAAGGCCTGCACGCCGTCGTCGCGTCCCGGCCTGAGCTGCGCGCTCAGGCGTGCCGCCGTCTGCGCATCGATGCCCGCGTCGCTGCTCACCTGCAGGCGGCCATCGAGGCCGAACATCATCACCAGGCTGGCGTTGATCCGCGCGCCATGGTTGGCCAGCGCCGAGCGAATGGTCTCGTCGTCGCCGCTGGCCACGGCCTCCTTGAAGCCGAAGTCGGCGGCGAGCACCCGCACCGCCTCGTGCAGCTGGCGGCCGCGCACTTCCAGCGCCTGCTCGAACACCCGCGCGCCGACGCCCAGTTGCTCGCCGGCCTGAGCCCGCACGGCGACGCCGGTGGCCGCCTGCACGGCGAGGTAGAGCGCGCCGATCACCACCGCCAGCAAAAGGATCAGGACCCCGGCGATACGCGCCTGGAAGCTACTGCGCAGTATCACGGACGGCTTTCCTGAAGGCATCGCCAAAGGCACTCGGCGGCGGCCCCGACGCTGGTTCGTCCGCCACCGGCTCGACTGCCAGGCTCAGGCGCAGCGCCTTGGGCGAATCGTCCAGCTCCAGCTCGTCGGCCTGCTGCTGCGGCCCGGACAGTTGCGGGTGCCACAGGCTCAGCGCGTAGCGTCCTTGCGGCAGCCCCTCGAGTCGCACCCTGCCCTGCTCGTCGCTCACGGCAAACCAGGGGGCGTCGGTCACGTAGACGTAACCGACCATCCAGTCGTGGATATTGCAGCCGAGCACCACCACCCCGGGCGTGTCGAAACGCACCGGCTCGCTCGGCGTGCCCTGGTACAGGCGCAGCTCGAAACGCTTGGCCGGCGAGAAGGAATAGACGTGATGGCGGATGTTGTCGCTGTTGGGGAAGCTCACCGCGGTGCCGCGACGCACCGCCAGCACCCGGGGCACGAACTGCATGGATTTCTGGTCGAGGACTGCGCTTGGCGGCACGTCCTTCCCCCCCAGCGGCCCACGCAGGCTGAGCACCGCGTTGGCCAGCGGCTGACCGGCGGCGCCGACCACTTCGGCCTGCAGGCTGGCCGCCCGCAACGCCGGGCTGAGGACACAGGCAAGCCCGAACGCCAGGGCCTGCAGCGCAATGAACCGATGTTTCGACCTGAAAAATAATCGCGCCTGGCGCAACCTCTCAACCCCCCGAGGAAAACTCGCCGCCCTGACAGCCGCTGCCGCAATGCCGAGCAGGGTAGCTGCCAACGCGCAGAACTTCACCCTCGAATCCACGACAGGGGCCACCCGCGTTCGTCCGCGGCAAGCGCTGCGGCCTTGAGGCAAGCCGTCACTCGCTGGCGCGCAGGCGCTTGGGGGTCAGGCCCAGGTAGCGGCGCATGGCCGTGGTCAGCGCGCTCTGGCTGGAGAAGCCGCATTCCTCGGCGATGCGGATCAGCGGCAAGGGGCTCTCGCGCAACAGGCGCGCGGCACGGTCCAGGCGCGTCTTGAGCAGGTACTGGTGCGGCGTCAGGCCGACGCTGTCCTTGAACTGGGCATGGAAATGGCTCGGGCTCAGGCAGGCCACCTGGGCCAGTTCGGCGACGCTGATGCGCCGCACCAGGTGCTCGCCGATGTAGGCGTCCAGGCGCTCCAGGTCGAGCGGCCCCTGGCCACGCGCCTGACGCTCGCCGAACAGGCGCAGGTGCAGGGCCCGCAACAGCACCCCGCCCAGCGCCCGGGCCAGCATCGGATCGCTGCCGTAGCGTTCCAGCTCGGCGCCGGCGTAGCTCAGCAGGTTCTGGAAATCGGCGTCCAGCTGCGGGTAGCGCGGGGTCTCGAACAGGTGGGTGAGCAGCTCAAGGTCTTCGCTGGGAGTGTCCTGCTCGTCCAGGTCGAGGATCAGCATGCGGTTGTCGCCGACCCCGGCGAACTGATGATCGGCGTCGCCCGGCACCAGGCAGGCGCGCATCCGGCACACCTCGCCACCCCGGCCGTTGACCTCGAACTCGGCACGCCCGGACAGTGACAGCACCAGCTGATGGTGGTCGTGGGTGTGCTCGTGGGCTTGGTCATCCAGGCAGATCAGGCGAGCTTTGAGCATTGCAACGGCAGTCCGCGATGTTAAACGCGGAACTTTAACCAGTTGCGGGGTTCGCCGTCAGCCCCCGCCGACCAGTGGCCACTGGCCGCCGCACCTGCCCATCGCACTGGCCGCCGCACCGATTTGCAGCAAAACAACCGGAGCATCCATGGAACGCACAGGCATGGTGCGCCCAGGCTTGTCATGCAGCACGCCCAAGCCTGTGCCAGAGCGGTTGCACACAACTGGCAGGGAAGTTGCTCCAGTCAGCACCTCCGGCCCACCCCGCCGCCTCGAGATAGCCTATGGAACCGCAGATCATCCTCGCCCTGGCGCTCGCACTGACCTTCCTCGGTCAGTGGCTGACCGGACGCGCCAGCCGCCGCCACCGGCATACCCTGGCCGAGCTGGAACGCGCCACCCTGCAACGCTGCCTGGCGCTGCTGCAAGCCCTGCAGAAACACCGTGGCCTCGGCGCCCAGCAGGACCTGGCCAGCAGTTGCCAACGCCGCGCCCTGGCCCGCCAGCTCGACCAGCTCTGGCTGAACTGGCCAGGCCCCAGCCTGCGGTTGCCGGCCCTGCAGCAGCAATGGCCGCACCTGCGCCGCAAGCCCGCCGACTTCGCCGCCCACTGCCAGGTGATCGAGGCCCTGCTGACGGTCATCGAGCAGCTCGAAGCGCGCCTGCACCCGGGTCAACAGGGTCAAGGCCTCGGCCAAGCCTGCCGCACGCTCGAAGATCTCGCCCGCCTGCGTGGCCTGGCGGTTCGCGCGGCCAACTACCAGCGCTGCCCCGCCCCCCTGCAGGCGCAGCTGCGCGAGCTCTGCCAGCAGCTGGCCGCGACCCACCGGGACGAACCGATGCCCGGCCTGCTCCGCCGCCTGCAGCAGGACCTGATTGAGGCCGCGCAACCGCGGCTGACGCCCCTCGACTGCTTCGCCCTGTTCACGCCGCTGATCGAGCAGCGCTGGCAAGGCCTGCCGGTGCCCGGCTCAACCGCCACGACCTAAGCCTCCGGGAGCGTAGTGCTCGGCTGCTCTGCCCGGTTGATTGCAACTGGCCTCATGCCGATTGAAAAAAACCGTGTCGCGCCCCATGTTGCATGCAACGTGCAACAGCAGGTGCCGTATGAACGAACCCGAAGACATCGAAGTCGTCGCCGAACCGGCCGCGCAAACCAGCCACAGCCTGGCGCTGCCCGACCAGCAGCTGCCGGACAAGCTGTATGTGATCCCGATTCACAACCGCCCACTGTTCCCGGCGCAGATACTGCCGGTAATCGTAAACCCACAGCCCTGGGCCAAGACCCTGGAGCTGGTGTCGAACACCGCGCACAAGTGCCTGGCGCTGTTCTACCTGGACAGTCCGCCCGGCGACGCCGCAGCCTTCGACCCCGACAGCCTGCCGCAGCACGGCACCCTGGTACGCGTGCACCATGCGGCCGAGGAAGGCGGCAAGCTGCAGTTCGTCGCCCAGGGCCTGACCCGCGTGCGCATCCGTGGCTGGCTCAGCCGCAAGCCGCCGTATCTGGCCGAGGTCGACTACCCGAAGAGCCCCCTCGACCCGCGCGACGAGGTCAAGGCCTACGGCATGGCCCTGATCAACGCGATCAAGGAACTGCTGCCGCTCAACCCGCTGTACAGCGAGGAACTGAAGAACTACCTGAACCGCTTCAGCCCCAACGACCCGTCGCCCCTGACCGACTTCGCCGCGGCGCTGACCAGCGCCCCCGGCGCCGAGCTGCAGGAGGTGCTGGACACCGTGCCGATGCTCAAGCGCATGGAGAAGGTGCTGCCGCTGCTGCGCAAGGAGGTGGAGGTCGGCCGCCTGCAGAAGGAGCTGTCGGCGGAGGTCAACCGCAAGATCGGCGAGCGCCAGCGCGAGTTCTTCCTCAAGGAACAGCTGAAGATCATCCAGCAGGAACTGGGCCTGAGCAAAGACGACCGCAGCGCCGACCTCGAGCAGTTCGAGCAGCGCCTGGAGGGCAAGACCCTGCCGGAGCAGGCGCGCAAGCGCATCGACGAGGAGCTGAACAAGCTGTCGATCCTCGAGACCGGCTCGCCGGAATATGCGGTGACGCGCAACTACCTGGACTGGGCCACCGCCCTGCCGTGGGGCGTCTACGGCCAGGACAAGCTCGACCTCAAGCACGCCCGCCAGGTGCTCGACGCCCACCACGCCGGCATGGACGACATCAAGTCGCGGATCACCGAATTCCTCGCGGTCGGCGCCTTCAAGGGCGAGATCGCCGGCAGCATCGTGCTGCTGGTCGGCCCACCGGGCGTGGGCAAGACCAGTATCGGCAAGTCCATCGCCGAAAGCCTCGGCCGGCCCTTCTACCGCTTCAGCGTCGGCGGCATGCGCGACGAGGCGGAGATCAAGGGCCACCGCCGCACCTACATCGGCGCCCTGCCGGGCAAACTGGTACAGGCGCTGAAGGAGGTCGAGGTGATGAACCCGGTGATCATGCTCGACGAGATCGACAAGCTCGGCGCCAGCTTCCAGGGCGACCCGGCCTCGGCCCTGCTGGAGACCCTCGACCCGGAGCAGAACGTCGAGTTCCTCGACCACTACCTGGACCTGCGCCTGGACCTGTCCAAGGTGCTGTTCGTCTGTACCGCCAACACCCTGGACTCGATCCCCGGGCCGCTGCTCGACCGCATGGAGGTGATCCGCCTGTCCGGCTATATAACCGAGGAGAAGCTGGCCATCGCCAAGCGCCATCTGTGGCCCAAGCAACTGGCCAAGGCCGGAGTGGCGAAGAAGAACCTGTCGATCAGCGATGCCGCCCTGCGCGCCTTGATCGAGGGCTACGCCCGCGAGGCCGGCGTGCGCCAGCTGGAGAAGCAACTCGGCAAACTGGTGCGCAAGGCGGTGGTCAAGCTGCTCGAGGCACCGGACGACAAGGTGAAGATCGCCGCCAAGGACCTGGAGGACTACCTGGGCATGCCGGTGTTCCGCAGCGAGCAGGTGCTGTCGGGCATCGGCGTGATCACCGGCCTGGCGTGGACCAGCATGGGCGGCGCGACCCTGCCGATCGAGGCGACCCGCATCCATACCCTCAGCCGCGGCTTCAAGCTCACCGGCCAGCTCGGCGAAGTGATGAAGGAGTCGGCGGAGATCGCCCACAGCTACATCAGCTCGCAGTTGCAGAAGTACGGCGGCAAGCCGGGCTTCTTCGACGAGGCCTTCGTCCACCTGCACGTGCCGGAAGGCGCCACGCCCAAGGACGGCCCCAGCGCCGGCATCAGCATGGCCAGCGCGCTGCTGTCGCTGGCTCGCAACCAGGCGCCGAAGAAGGGCGTGGCGATGACCGGCGAGCTGACCCTCACCGGCCAGGTCCTGGCGATCGGCGGGGTGCGCGAGAAGGTGATCGCCGCCCGCCGGCAGAAGCTCTTCGAGCTGATCCTGCCCGAGGCCAACCGCGGCTCCTATGAAGAGTTGCCGGACTACCTCAAGGAAGGATTGACCGTGCACTTCGCCAAGCGCTTCGCCGACGTGGCCAAGGTGTTGTTCGCCTGAGCAGCCATGCGCCAGGGGGCGGCGGCGCCGCGCCGTTCCCCCGCGGCCTTCCTCCAGAAGCCGCTCAGCGGCTATGCTGACCGGCGTTTGCCGTCCTCTGGAGTCCGACCATGCCCAACGCCCAACGCCTGCTGCTACCCCTCGGCCTGGCCCTGCTGACGGCCTGCGCCCACAAGCCCGGCAGCGTGACCGTGCAGAAGCAGAGCCAGTGTCCACTCCGCCTGTACAGTGGTCAGCAACTGGTGCTGATCCTGCCGAGCAACCCGACCACGGGCTTTCGCTGGGTGATCCGCGACGCCGCTGACAGCGTGCTCAACAGCCTCGGCCCGGAGGTCTATAGCAACCCGGAGGATGCCGGCCTAGTCGGCAGCGCGGGGCAATCGACCTGGCTGTTCAACGCCGCGCAGCCCGGCAAGGGCCACCTGCTGCTGACCTACCAGCGCCCCTGGGAACCCGAAGTCGCCCCGGCGAAGACCTTCGACTGCCCCATTGCGGTTAGATAATTTCCCCGGGTAGATCCCCGACGGACGGTGTGCAGACGTCTGCAGACGACGCCGGGCAGGTCCGCCTATTCCCCGCGCCGGGAGCCTAACCCGGGCGCTACCGTCTTGCCGAGGACGCTCGGCACAGCGCCTCACGCGTGACCGCTCGTCCCATCCTGGGCCCGCCGGGCAGCAGAGAAAAAGGGCGAAGTACGGCCAGATCGACTATAGAAAGTAGAACGGATCTAACTTCTGGGGGAAGACGACATGAGAGTCGACTGGCGTGAAGTTGTAGTGATCGTGAGCCTGTTCTACCTGAGTGGTTGTAGCAGCCTGTTACCCAGCGAGCGCGCCGAGGTACAGTCGCCGTTCAGCGACTACCTGGATGCGGAAATACGCTACTCCCAAGCGATTCCTGGCCGGACCACGCGTTCGGAGTTGTTCTCTCTGGGCTTCGACCCACTGGCCGAGGGCAACGGCAAGATGCTCTCGTTCATCGATGTGCGGCTGATGTTCGTCCAGCCCAATGTCCCCATCAGCTACCTGCCGGATGGCCTTATGGAATGCCTGGAGGCCAAGGATCGCTGCGTCGGCTATGCGTTCGAATTCAACAAGACCGACACCCAGCGGGTCGGCAACTTCTGGGCCGATATATTCAACTTCCGCAAGAGACGGGAACTGCAGGGCTGGACTTTCCGTGCGGTGTTCGTGGTGGTCGACGACATGCTGGTGCACAAGGTCAGCAATGGCGAACCGAACATCCGGCACATGGAGGTCAAGCGCAATCCACTTGGGCCGCTACAGGGCGCCGGGGAGTTCTTCTCTGATCAACTGAAGTAAACACCTTTCCACGAGCCCGCAGAGTCCGGCACGGCGCCGGACCTGCCATAGCTGCTCGCGGCCCCTAGGCGAAACTGTCGCTCTGCAGGTTTTTCAACCAACCCGGTCCTTCTTCCTCGCGGACCTCTTCCGTAGGTTCCGGCGCCTCGGCCGAGGAGGTCGAAACCATGGTCATGGTCAGCGGATCGAAAGAATAGGTCACAGTCGTCCAGCTCGCAGTTCTGCGGGTAATGGGCGGGAAGGCCGCGGCGGTGGTCTTCGGCGCAGGGTCCGGCGCCAGGCCGGCGAGATCCCGCAGAATCGCGTCCACGCAGACCTTGGCCTGCGCATTGGCCATGTGCCCGGACTTGGCCTGCCCGGTCGACTGGGAATCGCCCAGCACATGGACGTTCGCGGCCGGAGCCAGAGTACTGGCGTAGTTCAGCGGATTGACCGGGGCGAACCGACTGCCGTCTGGTACCAAGCCACTGTCGAAGACCAACCGTCCAGCCTTCTGCGCCGGAATCAGGTTGATCACATCGGCCGTCACCGAATCGGCCAGACCGTCGCGGCTGATGTCCAGGCGCATGTTCAATGCGTCTGCGGCGTTGACCGTGACATTCGGTACGTACTCGACGATATCCCGGTAGACCCCTGCGAACGCGGCGCTGAACGTGCGGCGCATGCCGGCGATGGCCGGGTTGGCGTCGAGGATGAGGATCTTCGAGCCTGGGCGCTTGCGGCGGAAGAAATCGGCTACCACCGTGGCCCGCTCGTAGGGCGCGGTATGGGCGCGGAAGGGCGTCTTCGGAATGGCGATGACGAAGGTGCCGCCAGCCGGCATGGCCATCAACTGGTCCCGCAACAGAGTCGTCTGCTCGCCGGCAATCCAGGCATGGGGCATAGCCTGGAAGTCGTGACCTTGCACGGGTTCAAAGTCGATGCCCGGCGCCAGAATCACATGCTCGTACTCCAGGCTCGCGCCGCTCGCCAGATGCACCGTATTGCTCGTCGGGTCGACCGATACGGCCCGGTCGGCCAACAGGGCGACGCCATAGCGGTCGCGCAAGGCAGTCAATGGGTTGCTCAGATCGGCCAGCGCGGTTTCCCCGGTCAGCACCAGGTTGCTGCCGACACAGGAGACGTGGGCCGCCGCCGGGTCGACCAGGGTCACATTTAGGTCATGGCCGAACAGGCGGAGGTACTTGGCGGCGGTCGCGCCGGCGAACCCGCCTCCGAGCACAACGATCCGTGCGCCGGCGGCCGCGTGCAAGGAGAAAGGCAACGCGGCGAGCGCCACACCAGTCCCGCAGACCTGGATAAATCTACGACGATTCAAACTATTCATGATTTGTCCTCCGGTTGCTGGCGATGACTCAGTGGTCGTCACGATCGCCGCCTATGCTTCCCAGGTAGTCGGCGATCAGGCGCAGCTCTTCGTCGCTGTAGGCCTTGGCCTGCTGGTTCATTACGCTGACTTCATCCGAAGCCTTCATTTCCAGCAGGTCTTCGAGAAGATCGTCTGCATCCTCGCCATCGATGCTGTCGATCTGGCTCTGCGACTGACCGTTGGTGCCATGGCACTGGAAACACTGGGTCGCCAGCAGGCGCCCCGCCGGAGGCCCGGCCACAGGCTCGGCAGGTTCGGCGGCCAGTGCCGATACACTGCCGGCGGCAAGCAGGCTGATAATCAAGGGGGTGACTAGATGTTTCACCGTTTGACCCTCCTAAAGAGATGATCTTGTTGTAGTACGGTGAACCTTGGCGCAGGCGAAACCCTCGCCATACAGTGGGCAGTGGGGATCGGGGCGCCTTTCCGTGGTGGGAGTACTGCAGAGGGCCTCAGCCCTTAACGCACTCAGCCTAGACCAATTACCCAACCAGATAAGACCATTGGTCTTAAAGAAAATAAGACTAAGGTCTTAAAAACGACCGCCTTATGAGGAGCGTGATCCATACTTCCCGCTCCGCCACTCCCCAGGCTTTGGTCACGGACGCGTCTTGGGTAAAATGCCGGCCGTCCCTTCCGCCTTGGAATCCCCGTGCGCCAGCCCCCCGACCGTCTCTTCGCCCAACCCCTGGCCCAGGTGCCGGACTTCGTCTTCAACGAGGACGTGGTGCGGGTATTCCCCGACATGATCAAGCGTTCGGTGCCCGGCTACCCGACCATTGTCGAGAACATCGGCGTACTGGCCGGGCGCTTCGCCCAGCCGCACAGCGTGCTGTACGACCTGGGCGCCTCCCTCGGCGCCGTGACCCAGGCGTTGCGTCGCCATGTGCAGATCGCGGATTGCCGGGTGATCGCGGTGGACAACTCCAGCGCCATGGTCGAGCGCTGCCGCGAATACCTGCATGCCCAGGACGCCATGTTCCAGGAGCTGCTACCGGTCGAGGTGCTCGAGGCCGACATTCTCGCCCTCGAGTTCCAGCCGGCCTCGCTGGTCGCGCTGAACTTCACCCTGCAGTTCATCCAGCCCAAGCAGCGCCTGGCCCTGCTCGGGCGCATCCGCCAGGCCCTGTTGCCTGGCGGCGCGTTGATCCTCTCGGAGAAGCTGCGCTTCGAAGACAGCGAGGCGCACGAATTGCTGGGCGAGCTGCATATCGCCTTCAAGCGCGCCAACGGCTACAGCGAGCTGGAGATCGCCCAGAAACGTAGCGCCATCGAGAAGGTGATGCTGCCCGACAGCCTGGAGCAACACCGTGAGCGTCTGCTGGCCGCGGGTTTCAGCAAGGTAGTGCCCTGGTTCCAGTGCCTGAACTTCGCCTCGCTGATTGCCCTGCCATGATCAATCGTCTCGATCTTGACGCCCTGCAGGAAAAACTGGCGGGCACCCCGCTGCAGGACTGGACCGCCGGCCTGCCCGGCCAGATCGACGCCAAGCTGGCGATCGGTCACGGCGACCTGCAGCGCTGGTACGGCGCCGTGCAGGCGTTGCCGCCACTGCCCGTGGAGCATCTGGAGCTGCAGCAGCGCTTCCGCTTCGACGGCCCCTGCGATGAACGCAGCCGAGCGGCTCTAAAGAACGCCCTGCAAGGGTTGATTCCCTGGCGCAAGGGGCCTTTCGAACTGTTCGGCGTGCACGTCGATACGGAATGGCGCTCGGACTGGAAATGGCAGCGCGTCGCCCCCTACCTCGACCTCGCCGGCAAGCGCGTGCTGGATGTCGGCTGCGGCAACGGCTACTACATGTGGCGCATGCTCGGTGCCGGTGCCGACAGCGTGGTCGGCATCGACCCCAACTGGCTGTTCCTCTGCCAGTTCCTGGCGATCAAGCATTACCTTCCGGAGCTGCCGGCGTGGCACCTGCCCCTGGCCTTCGAGGAGCTGCCGGGCAAGCTGCAGGGGTTCGACACGGTCTTCTCCATGGGCGTGCTCTATCACCGGCGATCGCCAGTCGACCACCTGCTCGACCTCAAGGACTGCCTGGTCAAGGGCGGCGAACTGGTGCTGGAGACCCTGGTGGTGGAAGGCGATGCCCAGCAGGTGCTGGTGCCGGAAGACCGCTACGCGCAGATGCGCAACGTCTGGTTCCTGCCCTCGGTACCGGCGCTGCAACTGTGGTTGCGCCGCGCCGGCTTTACCGAGGTGCGCTGCGTCGACGTCAGCACCACCTCGGTACAGGAGCAGCGCGCCACCGACTGGATGCGCTTCCAGTCGCTGCCGGAGTTTCTCGACCCGGCCGACCACAGCCGCACAATCGAAGGCCTGCCGGCGCCGACCCGCGCCGTGCTGATCGCACGCAAGCCCTGACCCTCGCTGGGTGACGCACGCCCCATCCACCATAAGGTGGATGAAACCGCGTCATCCACCCTAGGGGGTTCTTAGCCGCGATTGGCCGCCGCGACGATCAGCTGCTTCATCTCCGCCACCGCCTGCTTGAAGCCGACGAACAAGGCGTGCGCGACCAGCGCGTGACCGATATTCAGCTCGTTGATCCCGGCAATCGCCGCCACCGGCTCGACGTTGTGATAGTGCAGGCCATGGCCGGCATTGACGATCAGGCCGTGGGCCAGGCCGCAAGCCACGCCGTCGCGAATCCGCGCCAGCTCCTTGGCCGCCTCGACCGGGGTTTCGGCGTCGGCATAGCGCCCGGTGTGCAACTCGATGGCGGGTGCACCGACTCGCTTGGAGGCCTCGATCTGCCGTTCTTCGGGGTCGATGAACAGGGACACCTCGCAGCCGATCTTGCTCAGGCGCTCCACCGCCGCTCGAATCCGCGCCTCCTGCCCGGCCACATCCAGGCCACCCTCGGTGGTCAGCTCCTGGCGGGTCTCCGGCACCAGGCAGACGTGTTCGGGACAGATGCTCTCGGCGAAGGCAAGCATCTCCTCGGTGACCCCCATCTCGAAGTTCATCCGCGTCTGCAGCACCTCCTTGAGCACCCGCACGTCGCGCTCCTGGATATGCCGGCGATCCTCGCGCAGGTGCACGGTGATGCCGTCGGCACCGGCCTCCTCGGCGTCCAGGGCGGCCTTCACCGGGTCCGGGTAGCGGGTGCCTCGGGCCTGGCGCAGGGTCGCCACATGGTCGATGTTCACACCCAGCAGAATTCGATTGGCATCAGTCACGCGGTGGCTCCTTGAGCGTCATGAATAACTCGCGGCTGACCAGCGGTCGACCGCCTAAATGGGGTGCCAGGGCCTGGCGCATCAGGCGCTTGGCGGCGGCCAGGGCGCCGGGCGCACTCCAGTCGGCCTGGGCCATGGCCAGCAGCTCGGCACCCTGGAAAATTCCCGGCTGCAACTGCCCGACCGGCACCAGCCCCACATCGACCTGCAGGCGATAGAGCCCGCCGGCGGCAATGGGCTGACCGTGCAGGTCCAGGTCCAAGGCGAAACCATAGCCCAGCTGGTCGAGCAGGCGCCACTCGAAGGCACGCAGCAGGGGCTCCAGTGGCCGCCCCTGGGCCAGGGCCTGCAACGTGAGGGCATAGTGTTCGAAGACTGCCGGATGGGGGTCTTCCGCCGGCAGCAGGCGGATCAGCAGCTCATTCAGGTACAGGCCGCTGAACAACGCCTCGCCACTGAGCAGGTTGGGAATGCCGGCGGCCTCCAGGCGGCCGACATTCTTCAGCTCGCCACGCCCGCGAAACTCCGCCTCCAGCGGCACGAAGGGCCGCGCCAGGGTGCCGGCCCGGCCCCGCGCCCCGCGCAGCACCGCGCGCAGACGGCCCTGGGGCGTGAGGAAGTCGACCAGCGCGCTGGTCTCGCGGTAGGCACGGCTGTGCAGGACATAGGCGGGCTGGCTGAGCGCAAGCATGAGCGGTGGCTACTCGCAGTGGCGGGCGCGAGGACGCGCCCGCAGGCGGCTCAGATGTCGTCGTAGCCCAGCGAACGCAGAGCGCGCTCGTCGTCCGACCAGCCGCCTTTGACCTTGACCCAGAGGTTGAGCATGACCCTGGAGTCGAACATCACCTCCATGTCCTTGCGCGCCTCCTGGCCGATGCGTTTGATCCGTTCGCCCTTGTCGCCGATGATGATCTTCTTCTGCCCGTCGCGCTCGACCAGGATCAGCGCATGGATGTGCAGGATGCGCCCTTCGCGCTTGAACTCCTCGATCTCCACGGTGATCTGGTAAGGCAGCTCGGCACCGAGCTGGCGCATGATCTTCTCGCGCACCAGCTCGGCGGCGAAGAAGCGGCTGGAGCGGTCGGTCACCTGGTCTTCCGGAAAGAAGTGCACGCCCTCGGGCAGGCGCTCGCCCACCAGCCTCTCCAGGGTCTCGAGGTTGTGCCCGTGCTGCGCCGAGATCGGCACGATCTCGGCGTTGGGCAGCTGCTGCGCCAGCCATTCCAGATGCGGCATCAGCTCGGCCTTCTCCTCGATGCGATCGGTCTTGTTGACCGCCAGGATCACCGGGCCCTGCACGTATTGAACGCGCTCCAGGACCATCTGGTCCTCCTCGGTCCAGCGGGTGCGGTCGACCACGAAGATCACCACGTCGACGTCCTTCAACGCCGCCGAGGCATTCTTGTTCATGTAGCGGTTGAGGGCTTTCTCGCTGTTCTTGTGCAGACCCGGGGTGTCGACATAGATGGCCTGCACCTCGCCCTCGGTCTTGATCCCGAGCATGTTGTGGCGGGTGGTCTGCGGCTTGCGCGAGGTGATCGCCAGCTTCTGGCCGAGGATGTGGTTGAGCAGCGTCGACTTGCCCACGTTGGGCCGGCCGACGATGGCGACATAGCCACAGCGTGTTACGGGTGCATCAGTCATTGCCATTCTCCACACCCAGGGCGATCAGGGCGGCTGCCGCGGCGACCTGCTCGGCGATGCGCCGGCTGGCCCCCTGCCCCAGGGTCTTTTCGTTCAATAGGGTGACCTGACACTCGACCACGAATGTCCGGCAATGCGGCTCGCCCTGGACATCCACCACCTCGTAGCGCGGCAGGTCACAGGCGCGCGACTGCAAGAACTCCTGCAGGCGCGTCTTCGGGTCCTTGTTGGTATCGACCAGGGTCAGGCCGTCCAGTTCGTTGCTCAGCCAGGCCAGCACGCGTTCACGGGCCGCTTCCATGCCGGCATCCAGATAGATGGCGCCGATCAGAGCCTCCAGGGCATCGGCGAGGATGGATTCGCGGCGAAAACCGCCGCTCTTCAGCTCGCCGGAGCCGAGACGCAGGTATTCGCCCAGGTCGAAGCCGCGGGCCAGCACGGCCAGGGTCTCGCCCTTGACCAGGCGCGCGCGCAGACGCGACAGCTGGCCTTCCCGGGCCTGGGGAAAACGCTCGAACAGCGCCTCGCCGGCGACGAAGTTGAGGATGGCATCGCCGAGGAACTCCAGGCGCTCATTGTTGCGCCCGGCGAAGCTGCGGTGGGTGAGCGCCAGGATCATCAGGTCCTGGTCCTTGAAGCTGTAGCCGAGCTGACGCTCCAGGCGGTCTAACGAAACGCTCACGGCATGCGCACGCGGTATTCTTTGTCGAATCGCGCCACCAGGTCGAGGTTCTGGATCAGCGGCTCGCGCTTCTCGTATTTCAGGTGGGCGACGAACTGGTTGTTCTCGACCTTGACCTTGAGCACCTCGCGCAGGTCCAGATCGCGGATGCTGTTGACCTGCATGCCCTTGTCGACGTGGGAGTAGAAGTCACCCACCGTCCTGATCTCCAGGCCCTGGTCGGTACCCACCGAGGTGATCATCTTTTCCATCGACATGTAGTCGAGGTAATGCGGCAGCATCTTGAATGCAGTGCTGGCGAAGAATGCCACAACCGCCAGTACCGCCAGCCAGCTGAGTACCGACAACCCCTTCTGCGAACGCGCAAACGTCATATTTGACCCCAGATTTCTGAGTAAAGTGAGAGCCATGCCGGCTCTTAGTACAAGACTATAGAGAGCGTGCGGCGTTACCTTGAACAGCGCCGCAAAAAATCAGACCGTCAGTGAATCAGGCCGACCCGAGAGAAATTCGGCAGATTGCGCAACTTCGGATCCGGCCAGCTCATCCATACGGCGAAGGCCTTACCGACGATATTCCGGTCCGGCACCATGCCCAGCAGCGGCTTGGGAATATTCGGGTCGTTCCAGTAGCGACTGTCGTTGGAGTTGTCGCGGTTGTCGCCCATCATGAAGTAATGGCCCTCTGGCACCACCCACTCACGGCCCGGCTCGACGCGATAACGGCGCATTTCCTTGCGGATCAGGTGCTCCATCTCGCCCAGCCGTTCTTGGTAGAGCGCCACGCTGCCGAGGCTGCCCGGTTCTTCGCCGAGCAACTGTTCGGCCACCGGCTTGCCATTGACGAACAGCCGCTTGTCGCTGCTGTAACGTACGTGATCGCCGGCTAACCCCACCACTCGCTTGATGTAGTTGATGTTCGGGTCGCTGGGGTAGCGAAACACCATGACGTCGCCACGCTGGGGATCGGCGACGTCGATGATCTTGGTATCCAGAACAGGCAGGCGGATACCGTAGGCAAACTTGTTGACCAGGATGAAGTCGCCCACTTCCAGGGTCGGCTTCATCGAGCCAGAAGGAATCTGGAACGGTTCGACCAGAAACGAACGCAGCACCAGGACAATCGCCAGCACCGGGAAGAACGACTTGCCGTACTCCACCAACAGCGGTTCCTTGCTCAGACGCTCGACCACCGCCTCGTCGGGGTCGTCGACCTGCCCCTGATACTGGTCGATAGCCGCGCGACGGCGCGGCGCCAGGAAGATCAGGTCGAATAGCGCCAGCAGACCACAGACCGCGACGGCAACGACCAGCAACAGCGGGAAATTGATCGACATAAGCCCTTAACTATCCACCTTGAGCACGGCGAGGAAGGCTTCCTGGGGAATTTCCACACTGCCGACCTGCTTCATCCTTTTCTTACCGGCCTTCTGCTTCTCCAGCAGCTTGCGCTTGCGGCTGACGTCGCCGCCGTAGCACTTGGCCAGAACGTTCTTCCTGAGCGCCTTGACGGTGGTACGCGCAACGATCTGCCCACCGATAGCCGCCTGAATCGCCACGTCGAACATCTGCCGCGGGATCAGCTCTTTCATCTTCTCGGTCAGGGCACGGCCCTTGTAGTGCGCCTTGTCGCGGTGCACGATCAAAGCCAGGGCGTCGACCTTCTCGCCATTGATCAGCACGTCCAGCTTGACCAGGTTGGCCGACTCGAAGCGGTCGAAACTGTAATCCAGCGACGCGTAGCCGCGGCTGACCGACTTAAGCCGATCGAAGAAATCGAGCACCACCTCGTTCATCGGCAGGTCGTAAGACACCTGGACCTGGCTGCTGAGGAACTGCATGTCGCGCTGCACGCCGCGTTTCTCGATGCACAGGGTGATGACGTTGCCCAGGTGTTCCTGGGGCACCAGGATATTGGCCCGCACGATCGGCTCGCGCATGTCCTCGACCGAGGACTGGTCCGGCAGCTTCGACGGGTTGTCGACGTAGATCGTCTCGCCGTTCTTCATCACCACCTCGAACACCACGGTCGGTGCGGTGGTGATCAGGTCCAGGTCGTATTCGCGCTCCAGGCGCTCCTGGATGATCTCCATGTGCAGCATGCCGAGGAAGCCGATGCGGAAACCGAAGCCGAGGGCGTCGGAGCTTTCCGGCTCGTACTGCAAGGCGGCGTCGTTGAGGGTCAGCTTCTGCAGGGCCTCGCGGAAGTCCTCGAAGTCGTCGGAGCTGACCGGGAACAGGCCGGCGTAGACCTGCGGCTTGACCCGCTTGAAGCCCGGCAGCATTTCCACATCGGGGGTGGCGGCCAGGGTCAGGGTATCGCCCACCGGCGCACCATGGATGTCCTTGATGCCGGCAATGATGAAGCCCACCTCGCCGGCCTTGAGGTCGGCGGTGGCGGTGTGTTTCGGGGTGAAGACGCCGACGCTGTCGACCTGGTGGATCTTGCCGGTGGACTTGACCAGCACCTTGTCGCCCTTCTTGATGCGGCCGTGGCGTACGCGCACCAGGGACACCACACCCAGGTAGTTGTCGAACCAGGAGTCGATGATCAGCGCCTGCAGCGGTGCCTCGATCTCGCCCGTGGGCGCCGGGATGACCTGCACCAAGCGCTCCAGCACCTCATCCACGCCCATGCCGCTTTTGGCGCTGCAGGGCACGGCGTCGGTCGCGTCGATGCCGATGATGTGCTCGATCTCGTCCTTGACCTTGTCCGGATCGGCCTGGGGCAGATCCATCTTGTTCAGTACCGGCATGACCTCCAGGCCCTGCTCGATGGCGGTGTAACAATTGGCCACGGACTGGGCCTCGACACCCTGGCCGGCGTCCACCACCAGGATCGCCCCTTCACAGGCAGCCAGGGAACGGCTCACCTCGTAGGTGAAGTCGACGTGGCCGGGGGTATCGATGAAGTTCAGCTGGTAGGTCTTTCCGTCCCGCGCCTTGTAGTGCAGGGTCACGCTGTGCGCCTTGATGGTGATGCCGCGCTCGCGCTCCAGATCCATGGAGTCCAGCACCTGGGCCTCCATTTCACGCTCGCTCAGGCCACCGCACATCTGGATGAAACGGTCAGCCAAGGTGGACTTGCCATGATCGATATGGGCGATGATGGAGAAATTGCGGATATGACTCAGGTCACTCACAGAACAACACTCGAAAAGGCCGCAGGCGACTGCCCGCCGAAAATAGCCGGGAAGTGTACCCGATCGGCGCCACGCACGTCACGCCCAGGCGCCGATCGGCAGGCATGAAAAGGGCGAACTGCGCCGCCCTGTTTCAGGATTGGCGGGGCTACTCCGCCAGCTTGAAGGTGATGAAGCTTGCCCGCCCCTGACGCAGCACGCGCATCGACACCGAACGATTCTTCGGCAGCGACTGGGCAACCTGGGTGAAGGTCTTGGCCGAATCGATCGCCTGGTTGTTCAGGTGGGTGATCACATCGCCGGAGCGCAAACCGATCATGGCCGCCGGCCCGTCCAGCACCTCGGTGATGACCACCCCGCCCTGCAGATCGAGGCTCTTGCGCTGCTCCGCGGTCAGCTCGACCACCTTGACCCCGAGACGATTGCTGCTGCGCTCGCCACCCGGCGCCGCGGCGCCCGCCAGCATCTCGCCTTCCTCAGGCAAGGCGCCGATGGTGAGCTTGAGCTTCTTGCGCGACCCTTCGCGCACCACATCCAGCTCGGCCTTGCTGCCCGGCTTAAGCCCACCGACCAGATGAGGCAGATCAGCGGACATGATGATCGGCTTGTCGTTCAGGCTGAGGATCACATCGCCGACCTGCAGTCCGCCCTTGGCGGCGGGTCCGTTGTCCAGCACCTGCGCGACCAGCGCCCCGGCCGGCTTGTCCAGGCCGAAGGACTCGGCCAGGTCCTTGTTCACTTCCTGGATCACCACCCCCAGCCAGCCGCGACTGACCTTGCCATCGACCTTGAGCTGCTCGGCCACATCCAGGGCCACGCTCATCGGAATGGCGAAGGACAGGCCCATGAAACCGCCGGAACGGGTGAAGATTTGCGAGTTGATGCCGACCACTTCGCCTTCCAGATTGAACAGCGGACCACCGGAGTTACCCGGGTTGATCGCCACGTCGGTCTGGATGAACGGCACATAGCTTTCGTTCGGCAGGCTGCGCCCCTTGGCACTGACGATGCCGGCCGTTACCGAGTGATCGAAACCGAACGGCGAACCGATCGCCAGCACCCACTCGCCGACCTTCAGGTCCTCGGACTTGCCGAGCTTGACGGTGGGCAAGTTGCGTCCCTCGATCTTCAGCAAGGCCACGTCACTGCGCGGATCGCTGCCCACCAGCTTGGCCTCCAGCTCGCTGCGATCCGACAAGCGAACGAGAATCTCGTCGGCATCGGCGATCACATGATTGTTGGTCAGCACATAGCCATCGGCAGAGATGATGAACCCCGAACCCAGCGATTGAGCCTCGCGCTGGCGCCCGCCACCCGGCGAGCGCGGCACCTGCGGGATGTTGCGCTCAAAGAACTCGCGAAAAATAGGCGGCAGGCCCTCAAGGTCAGGCATCGGCAATTGCCCGGCACCGGCTGCGGCCCGCTCCGGGATCTTCTGCCGGGTACTGATGTTCACCACGGCCGGCGAGGCCTCCTCGACCAGCTCGGTAAAGTCCGGCAACTCCGCATGCGCGGCGACCGCCTGCCCTAACAGCAGCACTGCAAGCAACGCGGAAAAACACAGTTTCAGGCTAGGCATCGACATACAGCTCCCCATCCAGAAGAAACAAAAAGACTCACAACGTAGAGACATGACCCGCGATCAGGGCACGCAAGACCACTGGCTGCAGGGCCGGATCACCGGCGGTGCACGCACTGCGCCAGCGAACCGCGCCCCACGACAGCCCGAGCCCAAGGAAGGCGCCGAGCACGACATAGGGCTCGGCCAAGGCCAGGCGGTCGGCGAGCAACGCCGCGCCGAACAACCCTAGCAGAGGCATCAGGTACACCAGAAGGGAACCACGCACCAGCAGGTCTTCACGCACACCGATCACCACCGCATCGCCCACACTCAGAGACAGATCGGACAAGGCGCGCACATGACCACGACGACCACCCGCCCCGAGGCGATCGAGCACCCCCTGACCGCAGCCGGCACTCACCGAGCAGCTGGAGCAGGTGCTCTTGCGTAGCGTCTCGACCCACACGGCACCTGCTTCGACCGCAACCACCCGCCCCTGTTCTTCGATCATGGCGTGCCCGACGACTCTTCAGCGCGCATCGACAGCGCCACGCGCTCGGCCGTGCCCAGCGGAATCTCGCCGACCACCGTGACCATCACATCACCGTCACCGGTCGCCATACGCCGCGACACCGCCGCGGTCGGACCAAGCTGGCTGCGTGCATCCTCCACCAGAGCCCCTTGCAGCGGCTCGAGGAACACACTGAAACGCGCCACGCCATCGTCGTAGACCAGACAGGCAACCGACTCATCCGAGGCCGGACTGCGCCGCCGACTGCTGCTGCTCAGGGCAAACCCCGGGGGTAGCCAGTCCGCTCGCCAGGCACCGGCGGCAGGAGCCTGGGCCTCGACCATGCGCACGGGCTTGCAGCTCACCCCTGGCCGCAACGAGCCATCGGACAGAGGCGACGACGTATCCAGGCGGGTGAATTGAAAACGCTCGAGCAGCTGCCCCTTGTCATTGAGCAGCAGGGTCTTTAGCGGCAAACCGCTGTCGCGGTCCAGGTGCAGCTCGACGCCGTAGCGGTGCTGATCGCGCGGCACCAACGCCAACACGACGGCCGCGCGATTGGCCACCCGGGACTCGCCGACGACTCGCAGCTCATACCATTTCTCGAGCTGCCGGACATCAAGCACACGGGCGGGCCACGCCTGGTTGCCGGCCACCTGATCGGCCAGCGTGCTGCTTACACACTCGGCACGTCCATTGACCCGTAGCACCTCCTGGGCCGGACCATCCAGCTGCAGGAGACGCTCACGCACGGCTCCGCCCTGCTCCACACGGTGCCAGATGCTATGGGTAGAGAAGCTGCCGTTGCGCTCGTAAACGAAAGTACCCTGAAAGCTCTGACTGCGCTCTGCCTCGGCCAGGCGCCGCAGCCAGTCTTGCGCATTCTCGGCAGCGACAGCGGAAAACGCCCAGCCACTGCCGCAGAGAAAAACCAAGAGAGGAATAAAGCGCATGCGACTCCTTAACGGCTTTCCAGGCTTGCTGCGCGCGCGTAAGGCAATGCGCTCTCGCCGCCACTCAATGCTGCCTGCTGAGCGTGCTGCCGCAGATAGGCCGGCAAACGCTGCTCATGCCACCCCGCCTCGGTCTCGCCGGCCTGTTGCGCCACCGGCTGCTCGCCTGCGGCGCTGTAGCCCGCCAGCATCGCAGGCCCCTGCACCTGCGGGCTGACCAAGGCCGGCTGCGCGGCCTGCTGCGCCAGCTGCATGCCAGTGACCTCATCCTGGTTGTACAGGCGCACGCCCGCCAGCACGGCGACCGTTACCGAGGCTGCCACAGCCAGGCGACCGACAGCGCGCCAGGGGCCGCGAACCACTTTTTGGGCCACCGGCAGCGCTTCATCGGCAAGCGCCGCAGAGACCGCGGCGGCGATGTCCAGCTTGGGCTCCAGCAACTCCTTGTGCATTGCCGCGCGGGCGATCTGGTAACGCGACCAGGTCGCGCGCAGCTCGCCGTCGTTGCTCGCGCTGAGCACGCGCCGCAATTCCAATTCGTCCGCTTCGTTATCCATCACCGCGGACAGCGATTCCTGCAGGGCTTCTCGACTCATGGCGGTTCCTCTCTTGGCTGTCGCCGCTGTCTTAGGCTTCCTGCAACAAGGGTTGCAGGGACTTGTCTATGGCCTCGCGCGCTCGAAAGATTCGCGAACGCACGGTACCCACCGGACACTGCATTACGCTGGCAATGTCCTCGTAACTGAGACCATCGAACTCACGCAAGGTTAGGGCCGTACGCAAATCTTCTGGCAACTGCTGGATGCTGCGGTGCACCGTGGCTTCGATCTCATCGCGCAGCAACAGGCGCTCCGGCGACTCGATGTCCTTGAGGGCATGATCGCCGTCGTAGAACTCCGCATCCTCAGCACTTACATCGCTATCCGGCGGTCGCCGTCCCCGCGACACCAGATGGTTCTTCGCCGTATTGATGGCAATCCGATACAACCAGGTATAGAACGCGCTCTCGCCACGGAAATTCCCCAACGCCCGATAGGCCTTGACGAAGGCCTCCTGCGCCACATCCTGTGCCTCATGGCTGTCGTGCACGAACCGCACGATCAACCCGAGAATCTTGTGCTGATACTTCAGCACCAACAGATCAAACGCCCGCTTGTCGCCGCGCTGCACGCGCTCGACCAGCTGCTGATCCTCTTCCTGGGTTAGCATGAACACTCCTCATGGCGCTCGAAGGAGTGTCGCGCCTGCCGCTGACTCGGCTTGCCAAAATAGACTCGGGCGTTGCGCAAAAGTTCTCCCCCCCAAACAAGCTTCCGGCAAATCGCTTTTTAGCGTCGCACGGAATAACGCGACAGTGAGCCGCTCCCTGCCGCGCAAATAATCTTAGGCCACCCGCTCGCGCCTCAGACGCCGGTCTCGCTGAAAGACGAAACTCCGCGCCACCTTGAACACGACCCACCCTGGGCGACCGTTTATGGAACCCGAAACGCTAAGAAAGTTCCCAAGCGCCACAGCCCGTCATAAGCGCGCTATTGTGCCGACCACCCCCTCTATATACTAGGGGCGCTTCTTCGCGGAATTTGCACATGAGCCAACACTACCAGCACGACGTTCTAGTCATTGGCAGCGGCGCAGCCGGCCTGACACTCGCCCTGACCCTCCCCGAGCACCTGCGCATCGCCGTGCTGAGCAAGGGCAACCTGGCCAATGGCTCCACTTACTGGGCCCAGGGCGGCGTGGCGGCGGTGCTGGACGACAGCGACACGGTCGAATCCCATGTCGAAGACACGCTCAATGCCGGCGCCGGCCTGTGCCGAGAGGACGCGGTGCGCTTCACCGTGGAGCACAGCCGCGACGCGATCCAGTGGTTGATCGACCAGGGCGTGCCCTTCACCCGTGACGAGCAGAGCGCCGGTGAAGAGCGCGGCTTCGAGTTCCACCTGACCCGTGAAGGCGGCCACAGCCACAGGCGCATCATTCACGCCGCCGACGCCACTGGCGCGGCGATCTTCAACACCCTGCTGGACCAAGCCAGGCAGCGCGCCAATATCGAGCTGCTGGAACAGCGAGTGGCGGTCGACCTGATCACCGAACGCAAGCTCGACCTCGACGGCCAGCGCTGCCTGGGCGCCTACGTGCTCAACCGCGACAGCGGCCAGGTCGACACCTTCAGTGCCCGCTTCGTCGTTCTCGCCACCGGCGGCGCGGCCAAGGTCTACCTCTACACCAGCAACCCGGACGGTGCCTGCGGCGACGGTATCGCCATGGCCTGGCGCGCCGGCTGCCGGGTCGGCAACCTGGAATTCAACCAGTTCCACCCGACCTGCCTGTACCACCCCCAGGCCAAGAGCTTCCTGGTGACCGAGGCCCTGCGCGGCGAAGGCGCGCTGCTCAAGCTGCCCAATGGCCAGCGCTTCATGCCGCGCTTCGATCCGCGCGGCGAACTGGCCCCGCGCGACATCGTCGCCCGCGCCATCGACCATGAGATGAAGCGCCTGGGCGCGGACTGCGTGTACCTGGACATCAGCCACAAGCCCGCGGAGTTCATCAAGTCGCACTTCCCGACTGTCTACGAGCGCTGCCTGGACTTCGGTATCGACATCACCCGCGAACCCATCCCGGTGGTACCGGCGGCGCATTACACCTGCGGCGGCGTGGTGGTCGACCACAATGGCCAGACCGACGTCCCCGGCCTGTACGCCATCGGCGAGACCAGCTTCACCGGCCTGCACGGCGCCAACCGCATGGCCAGCAATTCACTGCTCGAGTGTTTCGTCTATGCCCGCGCCGCCGCCAGCCATATCGCCCTGGCACTGGACCAGGTGCCCATGCCGGCCGACCTGCCCTGCTGGGATGCCAGCCAGGTGACCGACTCCGACGAAGACGTGATCATCGCGCACAACTGGGACGAACTGCGGCGCTTCATGTGGGACTACGTCGGCATCGTCCGCACCAACAAGCGCCTGCAGCGCGCCCAGCACCGGGTACGCCTGCTGCTCGACGAGATCGACGAGTTCTACAGCAATTACAAGGTGAGCCGCGATCTGATCGAGCTGCGCAACCTGGCCCAGGTCGCCGAGCTGATGATCCGCTCGGCCATGCAGCGCCGCGAAAGCCGCGGCCTGCACTACACCCTGGACTATCCCGAGCAGCTGCCCGTGGCCGAGGACACTATTCTGGCGCCGCCCACCTACGCCGACTGAACTTCAGCCGCACCCGCAGGCGCCGATGCAGGTCGCGCGCCAGCGCATCGCGCGGGATGCACAGGCCGCGCACCCGCCACTCCCCGGCCAGGCGAAAGCGCAGCACCACGATCGACGGCAAGGCCAGGCTGTCCGGCCTCAGCTGGATCGCCTGCCAGCCCTTCGCCTCGCTCCACAGCTGCCAGCCATCGGCGCCACAGCGCACGCCGCGGAAGGCCTCGGGCGCACTCAGCAGGATGTGGCGCGGCAGCACCCAAAGCGCATGGAGCAGGCACAGCGCAAGCGCCAGGCCATAGCCCCAGGGCGGCAACTCGACCAGCAGCAGGGTGAGCAGAGCCAGCGCCTGGATCAGCCCATAGCAGAGCAGCAGCTGCCGCGACGGCCGCCAGCGACATTCGAAGCCGTCACTTGGGCTGGACACGATCCAGAATCATGCGAACCATGCGCTTGAGGTCGGCATCCTCCGGCTCGCCGCGCTGCATGAACCAGCCGAACATGTCCTGATCCTCGCACTCGAGCAGCTTGCGGTAGCGCGCCTGATCCTCGGCATCGAGGTCCGCGTACACCTCCTTGACGAATGGCACCAGCAGCACGTCCAGCTCCAGCATGCCGCGACGGCTGTGCCAGAACAGGCGATTGAGTTCAGTCGAGTCGACCATTAGCAGATTCCTTGAGATTGCCGAGCGTTGAGTCAGCCCGGCAGTATAACGGCGAAAGCGCAGGCTGTTGATCTCGGCGGACGGGCGCCTGCAAGCCTGTCCGCCGGCTGTGCGCTCAGGCGCTGACAAGCCTCCGGTGGCGCTCTATGATGTCGCCCCTGACTCTTATCCAGCGATCCCTAGTTCCCCATGGCCGAAACCGCATTCTTCTGCACCCTCAGCCACGAAGGCATTCTCGCCGTTCGCGGCCCAGACGCCAGCAAGTTCCTCCAGGGCCAGCTGACCTGCAACCTCAATTACCTAAGCGACAACCGCTGCAGCCTCGGTGCCCGCTGCACGCCCAAGGGCCGCATGCTCTCGAGCTTCCGCATCGTCAACGTGGCGGATGGCTTCCTCCTGGCCATGGCCAGCGAACTGATCGAAGCGCAGCTGGCGGACCTGCAGAAGTATGCGGTGTTCTCCAAGTCCAAACTCGCCGATGAGCGCGATGCCTGGGTGCGCTTCGGCCTCAGCGGCGGCGATGGCGTGCTGGTCAGCCTGGGGCTTGATCTGGCCCAGGATGCCGATTGCGTGGCCCGCGCCAACAATCTGCTGGCGCTGCGCCTGAGCGACGGCCGCAGCGAGCTCTGGGCGCCAGCCAGCGAGGCCGAGACCCTGCGCACCCGCCTGGCCGCCCAGCTGAGCGAGGCACCGCTGAACGACTGGCTGCTGGCCCAGGTCCGCGCCGGCGTCGGCCAGGTGCTGGGCAGCACCCGCGAACTGTTCATCCCGCAGATGCTCAACCTGCAGGCCCTCGGCGCGGTGAGTTTCAAGAAAGGCTGCTATACCGGCCAGGAGATCGTCGCGCGCATGCAATACCTGGGCAAGCTCAAGCGCCGCCTGTACCGCCTGCGCATGGCCGGCGAGCACCTGCCGGAGCCGGCGGTCGAACTGTTTTCCCCGGTACACAGTTCCGGCGTCGGCGAAGTGGTGCTGGCCGCCCGAAGCGACAGTGGCATCGAACTGCTCGCGGTACTCCAGGAGGACGCCATGAAAGATGGGCGCATCCACCTCGGCGCCCCCGAAGGCCAGCCACTGACCCTACTCGATCTGCCCTACGGCCTGGATGCAGACCGCGAAATCCAGCGCTGACACCGTCCTCGCCGCCCGACTCAGAAGAGAACCGCGCATGAGCAAGCTTGCTGAAAAAGTCCAAGAAGAACTGCTCCAGGCCATCGACAACGATGCCCTGGTCCTGCCCACCCTGCCCGAGGTCGCCTTGCGCGTGCGCGAAGCGGCGGAAAACCCCAACGTCGGCATTCCGGATCTGAGCAAGGTGATCGGTAACGACGCCGCGCTGACCGCACGGATCATCAAGGTGGTGAACAGTCCGCTGCTGCGTACCAGCAAGGAGATCACCGACCTGCAGATGGCGGTGAGTCGCCTGGGCATCAACTACACCAGCAACCTGGCCACCGGCCTGGCGATGGAGCAGATGTTCCAGGCCACCTCCGACGTGGTCGACCGCAAGATGCGCGAGGTGTGGAACAAGAGCACCGAGATCGCCGGCATCTGCCATGTGCTGTGCCGCCACTACACCCGACTCATGCCGGACCAGGCGACCCTCGCCGGCCTGGTGCACCAGATCGGCGTGCTGCCGATCCTCACCTACGCCGAGGAACACAGCGAACTGCTGTCCGACTCGATCAGCCTCAACCATGTGATCGAGAAGATTCACCCGATCATCGGCGACAAGATCCTGCGCACCTGGGAATTCCCCGAGCAGATCGCCATGGTGCCCAGCCAGCACCTGAATTTCAGCCGCGACAGCGCCAAGGCCGACTATGTCGACATCGTCCAGGTCGCCACCCTGCAGAGCTACCTGGGCAGCGAGCACCCACTGACCCACCTGGACTGGAGCAAGGTTCCGGCATTCGCCAAGCTCGGTCTCGAGCCGAACGTCGACATGCAGGAAGACGAAGACCTCTCCGCCGCGATGGAGGCGGCCATGGGCATGCTACAGGGCTGACTCGGCGGAAGTCAGCCGCTGCAGATCGCCCCAGCGGGCGATCTGCAGCAGTCCCTCCTAGGCAGTGCCCAGCGCCGACTCAGCCCGCCTCCTGAGCAAACTCCACCCGCACCAGCAGACCGCACGGCTGCGCCTGATGCAGGCTGATCGAGGCCCGGTGGGCGCGGCAGATCTCGCCGACGATGGCCAGCCCCAGGCCGGCGCCGGCGCCCCGAGGGCCACGTCGATAGAAGCGCCGGAACACCTTCTCGTGTTCCTCCGGCGGTATGCCCGGACCGTCGTCCTGCACCTCCAGCACCGCCGGGGCCAGCACCCGCACCACCACGTTGCCGCCCGCGGGGATATGGGCCAGGGCGTTGTCCAGCAGGTTGCACAGCAATTCGTTGAGCAAGTTCGGCTCGCCGCGTAGCCACACCGGCTGCTCGGCCTCCAGGGCCAGGGAGACGCCGCGGGCATGGGCCAGGGGCGCCAGGGCCAGGCCCAGCTCGCGAGCCAGCTGGCTGAGGTCGAGACGCTCGGCGCCACCCTCGGCGATCGCCCGCGCGCCGCTCTCGATGCGCGCCAGGGAGAGCAGCTGGTTGGCCAGCTGGCTGAGGCGTTCGGTATTCTGCGCCGCTTCCTCCAAAGTTCCGCGCCACTCCTGCGGCTGCTGCGCGCGCAACCCCAACTCGACCCGCGCCTTGAGCGCCGCCAGGGGCGTGCGCAGCTCGTGGGCCGCCTCGGCGATGAATTGCGACTGGCGCTCAAACAGGTTGCGTAAGCGCTCGTTGAACTGGTTCAAGGCATTCACCAGCGGCCGCAGCTCCCGCGGCAACTCGTCGTCGGGCAGCGGTCGCAGGTCATCGCTGCCACGCTCGGCCACCGCCCGGCGCAGGCTCTCCAGCGGGCGCAAGGCGGCGCTGACCGCCAGCCACACCAGCAGCAGCGCGCTGAGCGAGAGAATGCCCATGCGCCACAGGGTACCGAGCAGCAGCTCGCGGGCCATGCGCTCGCGGGCACCCTGGGTCTCGGCCACGCGGATCTCCGCGACGCCGTTGAGCGCCGGCTCGCTGACCGGTTGCAGCAGGCTGACCACCCGCACCCCCTGGCCGCGGAACTCGGCATCGTAGAAATGCGCCAGGGCCGGGTAGTCGTCGGTACGCGGGGTGCCGGCCGGCGCGCCGGGCAGCTGCTCATAGCCGGAAACCAGCACACCGTGCATGTCCAGCACCTGGTAATAGATACGCCCGGCACTGTCGTAGGCGAAGGTATCCAGGGCGACGTAGGGCACGTTGGCCTTGAGCCGGCCGTCGTCGCTATACAGGCCCTGGGCGATGGCCCGCGCCGAGGCCAGCAGGGTGCGGTCGTAGGCGGTGTCGGCGGCGCGCCGGGCGCTCCAGTAGGCGCTCAGGCTGCTGAGCAGGAGGATCAGCGCCAGCAGCAGCGCCAGGCGCCGCAGCAGGCGCCCGCGCAGGCTGCCCGGTTCGCTCACCGCCGGCCTCAGGCGTTCAGTCACCAACGGCCTCCAGCAAGTAGCCCAGGCCGCGGAAGGTGACGATGCGCACACCACTGCCCTCGAGCTTCTTGCGCAGGCGGTGCACGTAGATCTCCATGGCATCGCTGCTGGCCTCCTCGTCGAGGCCGAACACCTGGGCCGCCAGCTGCTCCTTGCTCATCACCCGGCCGGGGCGGGCGATCATCGCCTCGAGCACCGCCTGCTCGCGGGATGTCAGGCTCAGCGGCTCGCCGCGTAGGCTGAAGCGCCGGGTGCCAAGATCGTAGAGCAGCTCGCCGCAGCGCTGCTGCTGTTCGCCGCCCAGCAGGCTGCGGCGCAACAGGGCCTTGACCCGCGCCTCCAGCTCGCTCAGCTCGAAGGGCTTGGCCAGGTAGTCATCGGCGCCCAGGTTGAGGCCATGGACCCGGTCCTTGACCTCGCCACGGGCGGTCAGCATCAGCACCGGCAGGGTCTTGCCCCGCTCGCGCAGGCGCGCCAGCACCTGGAAGCCATCCAGCCGCGGCAGGCCGATGTCGAGAATCGCCAGGGCATAGTCCTCGCTGGCCAGGGCCAGGTCGGCGGCCACCCCGTCATGCAGCACGTCCACCGTCCAGCCGGCCGCCTTCAGGGCCTGAGCCACGCTGGCCGCCAGTTGTGGATGGTCTTCGACCAGCAATACCCGCACCGCCACCTCCAAACCGGCTCACTGCCGCTGCTCACGTCATCAGAGGGCGGAAGTGTACCCCTGCCGCCCCTGCCGTGAAGCACCGAACGCCCCGCCGCGGACATCCTGGGAAAACTTTCGGCCATGAAAGCCTGGCGAAAGCTTGAGTCCCTAGCATCGGTTTCAGGTGGCTCGATCCACCTGCCCAAACGGCCTGCACAGTGGTGTGCAGCCGCTACAAAAATAATAGTGGAGACCACCGGATGCCCAACGCATCACGCCAGGCATTGTCGCCTGTTCACCTGCTCAGCCTGGCCATCGGCACGGCACTGCTCGCCCCTGCTGCACAGGCCGCCTTTATCGATGACAGCAGCGCCAGCCTGTCCACCACCAACATCTACCTGAACCGCGACTTCCGCGAAGGCGACGGCCAGAACAAGCGCGAGGAATGGGGCCAGGGCTTCATCCTCGGCATCAAGTCCGGCTACACCGAGGGCAGCGTCGGCTTCGGCCTCGACGCCCTGGGCCTGCTCGGCATCAAGCTAGACTCGGGCGGCGGCCGCACCGGCACCGGCCTGCTGCCGACGCAGGAAAGCGGCGGTGCCCCCGACGAGTTCAGCCGCCTGGGCCTGACCGCCAAGGTCAAGGTCTCCGCCACCGAGCTGCGCTACGGCTCGCACGTGCCCGACCTGCCGGTGGTCAAGGCCAGCGACAGCCGCCTGCTGCCCCAGGTGTTCGAGGGCGGCCTGCTGACTTCCGCCGAAGTGGAGGGCCTGACCTTCACCGGCGGGCGCCTGGACAAGGTCATCGACCGCGCCTCGAGCAACTCCGAGGCGCTGGTGCTCAACAGCAGGAACAAGCGCTTCCCCGGCGGCGTGACGGCCGACCACCTGAGCCTGGCCGGTCTCGACTACCAGTTCAACCAGAACCTCAAGGGCCGCTACTTCCATGGCGAGCTGGACGACATCTACCGGCAGAACTTCTTCAACCTGCTGGCCAGCTACCCCCTGGGCAGCGGCACCCTGGCCGCCGACCTGCGCCTGATGCTCAGCGACGACTCGGGCCTGGCCAAGGCCGGCACGATCGACAACCGCGCACTGAACGGTGTGCTCAGCTACGCCCACAGCGGGCACAAGCTGAGCCTGGCCTACCAGGACATGAGCGGCGACACCGGCTACGCCTACATCGACGGCAGCGACCCCTATCTGGTCAACGACTCCGCCAACGACTACGCCAACCCCGACGAGAAATCCTGGTCGGCCCGCTACGACTACAACTTCGCCGCACTCGGCCTGCCCGGCCTGAACGTGCTCGCGCGCTATATCAAGGGCACCGACGCACGAATCATCGGCAGCGACGCGCGTGGCAGCGAGTGGGAACACAACTTCGAGGTCAAGTACGTGGTGCAGAGCGGCCCGGCCAAGAACCTCTACGTACGCCTGCGTAACGCGAACTTCCGCTCCGACTTCGCCCGCGACTCCGACGAGTACCGAGTGGTCGTCGGCTACACGCTGCCAATCCTGTAATCCACAATAACAATCGAGAGGTAACCCCATGAAAACTGTCTTCAGCAAACTCGCCCTGGCCACCGCCTGCCTGGCCTTCTCCAGCCAACTGCTGGCCGGCGAACCCAAGCGCCCCGAGTGCATCGCCCCGGCCAAGCCCGGCGGCGGCTTCGACCTGACCTGCAAGCTGGCCCAGAGCGGCCTGAAGGACAGCGGCCTGCTCAAGGCGCCGATGCGCGTCACCTACATGCCCGGCGGTGTCGGCGCGGTGGCCTACAACGCGGTGGTGGCCCAGCGCGCCGATGACCCGGGCACCATCGTGGCCTTCTCCAGCGGTTCCCTGCTCAACCTGGCCCAGGGCAAGTTCGGTCGCTACGACGAGCACGCGGTGCGCTGGCTGGCCGCGGTCGGCACCGACTACGGCGCCATCACCGTGCGCGCCGACTCGCCGTACCAGACCCTGAATGACCTGGTCGACGCCCTGAAGAAGGACCCGTCGAGCATCGTCTTCGGCGCCGGCGCGACCATCGGCGGCCAGGACTGGATGCAGACCGCGCTGATCGCCCGCGCCGCCGGCATCGACCCGAAGGACCTGCGTTACGTGGCCTTCGAGGGCGGCGGCGAGACCCTCACCGCCATGCTCGGCGGCCACGTGCAGGTGACCAGCAGCGGCCTCGGCGAAGTCACCCCGCAGCTGGCGGCGAACAAGGTGCGCATCCTCGCGGTGCTGGCCGACGATCGCCTGCCGGGCAAGCTGGGCGACATCCCCACCGCCAAGGAGCAGGGCTACGACATCAGCTGGCCGGTGATCCGCGGCTTCTATGTCGGCCCAGAAGTCAGCGACGAGCAGTACGGCTGGTGGAAGCAGCAGTTCGACAGCCTGCTGGCCCGCGAGGATTTCGCCAAGCTGCGCGAGCAGCGTGACCTGCTGCCGCTGTCGATGACCGGCGAAGAACTGGATGCCTTCGTCTTCAAGCAGGTCGAGGAGTACAAGACCCTGGCCGGCGAGTTCGGCCTGGTCGAGTAACTCCGCCTGCTCCTGCGCAGGATGGGCCGAGCGCCGCCCATCCTGCGACTCCTGGGTCCTCCCGACCTCGACAAGGTAAACCGTCATGTATGTCCGCCTGTTTTCCGCGGTCTGGCTGCTGCTCTGCGCCGGACTCGCCGTTCTCGCCTGGGGCTTCCAGGCACCCTTCGCCTACGACCCGGTCGGCCCGCGCGCCTACCCCCTGCTGCTGCTCGGCCTGATGGCCGCCGGCAGCCTTTGGCTGCTGTTCAAGCCTGGCGCCACGCGGCTCCAGCTGCACCTGCCCAGCGTCAAACGCACGCTGCTGTGCGTGCTGGCCCTGCTGGCCTACGCCCTGCTGTTCGAGACCCTGGGCTTCGTCCTCAGCACGGCCCTGGCGACCTTCGCCCTCGGCCTGCTGTTCACCGGTCGCCTGCTGCCCTGCGCCCTCAGCGGCGTGCTGATGGGCGTGCTGCTGTATGGCCTGTTCGACCTGTTGCTGGACGTGCCGCTGCCGCTCGGCGTGTTCGACGTTTTCGTGGAGAGCTGAGATGGAAACCCTACAATTTCTGAGCCAAGGCTTCGACGTCGCCACCCGCCCGGACAACCTGCTGGTGGCGCTGTTCGGCGCCTTCGTCGGCACCGTGGTCGGCCTGCTGCCGGGCCTCGGCCCGATCAACGGCGTGGCCCTGCTGCTGCCCCTGGCCTTCGCCTTCGGCCTGCCGCCGGAGACCGCACTGATCCTGCTGGCCGCGGTGTACCTGGGCTGCGAGTACGGCGGACGCATCTCCGCCATCCTGCTCAACGTGCCGGGCGACGCCGCGGCGGTGATGACCACCCTCGACGGCTACCCGCTGGCACGCCAGGGCAAGGCCGGCATCGCCCTGTCGCTGTCGGCGGTCAGTTCCTTCGTCGGCAGCATCGTCGCCACCTGCGGCGTGGTGCTGTTCGCCCCGCTGCTGGCCAAGTGGGCGGTGGCCTTCGGCCCGGCCGAATACTTCGTGCTGATGATCTTCGCCATCGCCTGCCTGGGCGGTATGGTCGGCGACAAGCCGGTCAAGACCCTGATGGCGGCGCTGATCGGCCTGGCCCTGGCCACGGTCGGCGTCGACTCGACCACCGGGGTGTACCGCTTCACCTTCGGCAGCGTCAGCCTGTCCGACGGCATCCAGTTCATCATCGTGGTGATCGGCTTCTTCAGCGTCAGCGAGATCCTGGTGATGCTGGAGAACACCCACGCCGGGCAGAAGGCGGTGAAGACCAGCGGCCGCCTGCTGTTCAACCTCAAGGAGTTCTGCGCCACCTTCTGGACCATGCTGCGCAGCGCCCTGGCCGGCTTCGTCATCGGCACCCTGCCCGGCGCCGGCGCGACCATCGCCAGCGCCATGACCTACATGACCGAGAAGCGCCTGGCCGGCAGCGGCGGCAAGTTCGGCGAGGGCGACCTGCGCGGCCTGGCCGCCCCGGAGGCGGCCAACAACGCCTCGGCCTGCGGCTCGCTGATCCCCATGCTGACCCTCGGCGTACCGGGCTCGGGCACCACCGCAGTGATGATCGGCGCCCTGGCGCTGTACAACATCACTCCGGGTCCGATGCTGTTCGAGCAGCAGCCGGACGTGGTCTGGGGCCTGATCGCCTCGCTGTTCATCGGCAACGTCATCCTGCTGGTGATGAACATCCCGCTGATCGGCCTGTTCTCGCGCATGCTCAGCGTGCCGAACTGGATTCTGGTGCCGGCCATCACGGTGATCAGCATGGTCGGGGTCTACGCCGTGCACAGCACCACCTTCGACCTGCTGCTGATGATTGGCCTGGGCGTGTTCGGCTATCTCCTGCGCAAGCTGGACTTCCCGTTATCGGCGGTGATCCTCGGCTTCGTCCTCGGCGAGCTGATGGAGGACAACCTGCGCCGCGCCCTGTCGATCTCCGCCGGCGAGCTGAGCATCCTCTGGTCCAGCCCGATCACCCTGTGCCTGTGGACGCTGGCCGCGCTGATGCTGGCCATGCCGGGCCTGCGCTGGATGCGCGGACGCAGCCGCGCGCGCCTGGCCAATGCCTGATCTGGCCGCCTCGCCGCCCGGCTGGCGCCGCTGGTGGGCCACGCCCCTGGTCGGCCTGGCCGGCGGCTACCTGGCCAGCCTGATCGGCTGGCCGCTGCCGTGGATCATCGGCTCGCTGCTGGCGGTGATCGCCGCCCGCTGCGGCGGCTGGCTGATCGGCGAACTGCCGGGCGGGCGGCAGACCGGCCAATGGCTGGTCGCCAGCGGCATCGGCCTGCATTTCACCGGCGAGGTGATGACGCAACTGCTCGGCCACTTCACCCTGATCCTCGCCGGCGCGGTCGGCACCCTGCTGCTGAGCCTGATCGGCATCGCCCTGCTGCGCCGCGCCGGGCTCGACCGCGCCACGGCGTTCTTCGCCAGCATGCCCGGCGGTGCCAGCGAGATGGTCAACCTGGCCCAGCGCCACGACGCACAGATCGCCCGGGTCGCCGCGGCGCACAGCCTGCGCCTGTTGCTGGTGGTGCTGCTGGTGCCGGCGCTGTTCGCCTGGAGCCTGCCGCCTGGCGCGCCAGCGGCCCCCGCCGCGGAGAACGGGCCCTGGCTGGCCGTGCTGCTGCCGGCTGGCGCCGTGCTGGCCCTGTTGTGGAAGAAGCTGCGCCAGCCCAATCCCTGGATGCTCGGTCCGCTGACGGCATGCGCCGTGGCCAGCGTCGCCTTCGACCTGCAACTGGGGCTGCCGCCCGGCCTCGGCCAGGCCGGCCAGTGGCTGATCGGCTGCGCCCTGGGCTGCCACTTCGACCGCGCCTTCTTTCGCAGCGCGCCGGGTTTTCTCGCCCGCATCCTGCTGTTTACCCTGCTGGCCATGCTCACCGCCGCCGGACTGGGGCTGGCCCTCGGCTGGCTGGCCGGGGCCGAGCCGACCGCACTGATGCTCGGCATGATGCCCGGCGGCATCACCGAGCTGTGCCTGACCGCCGACGCCCTGCAGCTCTCGGTGGCGCTGGTCACCGCCCTGCAGGTGTTGCGGCTGTTTCTGGTGATGTTCCTGGCCGAGCCGCTGTTCCGCCTGTGGCAGCGCCTCAGGCCCGCAGACCTACCCACGACCACGCTTTAGCCCGCCTCGTGCGGGCTCTTTTTTGCCGCCACGCCGGCAGGCCGGGCGACGGGCAAGGGCCTGGCGTATCCTTCAGCGAACGAACCCACGGCTACGGAACCAAACCCATGGCGCTGCCCCGGCATAGACACCTGAAGTCCCTGCTGGCGCTGCTCTGCCTCTGTGTGCTGCTCGCCGGCTGCAGCCGTTTCGAACTGATCTACCGCAACCTCGACTGGTTGCTGCCCTGGCGCCTGGACCACTACCTCAACCTCGACCGCCAGCAACAGGCCTGGCTCAGGCCGCGCCTGCAGGCGCACCTGAACTGGCATTGCAGCCACGAACTGCCGCGCAACCTGGCCTGGCTGCAGCGCAGCCGCGAGCTGGTCGAGCAGCCGCCGCCCAGCGCCGCGCAGCTGCTCGCGCACTTCGCCGAACTCGATGCGGCGCTGCAGCGCCTCGCCGTGCAGATCACCCCGACCGCCATCGCCCTGTTGCAGGGCCTCGACGAGGCGCAGGTGGCCGGCTTGCGGGCCACCCTGGCGGACGATCACCGCGATGACCGTGAGCGCTATCTCGAGCCGCCGCTGGAGGTGCAGATCAGCGAACGCGCCGTGCGTATGGAGCAACGCCTCGAGCCCTGGTTCGGCCGGCTCGACGACACCCAGCGCGGCCATGTGCGCCAGTGGTCGACGGTCCTGGGCGAGCAGAATCGCCTGTGGCTGGGCAACCGCCTGCGCTGGCAGCGCGAATTCCTGGCGGCGCTGTCGGCACGGGACAGCGCGGCTTTCCCCGCGCGCCTGAGCCGCCTGCTGCAGGAGCGGGAAAGCGTCCACGACGCCGAGTCCCGTGACGCCTACCCGCGCGCCCGGCAGGCCGCCGCCGAGCTGTTCAGCCAGCTGCTCGGCAGCGCCGATGCGGACCAGCGCCAGCGCCTGAGCCAGCGCCTGGCGCAGCTCAGCCGCGACCTGGCCGAACAGCTCGGCGCTGCGCAGCCGGCCCGCGCCTGAGCGCCGCCCTACAGCTCGGGCAGGCGCCAGTCCACCGGGGTCAGGCCGTTCTGTTCGAGGAACTTGTTGGTGCGGCCGAAGTGGCCGTTGCCGATGAAGCCGCGGTGTGCGGACAGCGGCGAGGGATGGGGCGAGCGCAGGATCAGGTGCTTGGTCGGGTCGATCAGGCGCTCCTTGCTCTGCGCATGGGCGCCCCACAGCAGGAACACCAGGCGCTGGCAATGGCCGCTGACCACCTCGATCACCCTGTCGGTGAACGGCTGCCAGCCCTTGCCGGCATGGGAGCCGGCATTGCCGCGCTCGACCGTCAGCGAGGTGTTGAGCAGCAGCACGCCCTGTTCGGCCCAGTGCTGCAGACAGCCGTGGCCGGCGATGTCGATGTTCAGGTCGCGCTTGAGTTCCTTGTAGATGTTCAGCAGCGACGGCGGCGTCGGCACCCCCGGCTGCACCGAGAAGCACAGGCCATGGGCCTGGCCCGGACCGTGGTAGGGGTCTTGGCCGATGATCACCACCTTGACCCGCTCCAAAGGCGTGGAGTTGAGCGCGTTGAAGATCAGCGGCCCCGGCGGGTAGATCTCCTTGCCGGCGGCCTTCTCCTGGCGCAGGAAGTCGCCCAGCGCCTGCATATAGGGCTTGTCGAATTCCTCGCGCAGGGCCTGTTTCCAGCCGGCCTCGAGTTTGACGTTGTCGACAGCGGTCATGCCTGATTCCTGGTCTTGCGAGCGAAGGGACCCGGCACGCTAGAGAAGCCCCCGGCGCAAGTCAAGGCGCCGCCCGGTCGTCCCAGTCGTACTGCATCTGCCGGGCCGTGGCGCGGGCGAGTTCGACGCCCAGCAGGCGTCCGACCAGGTGCAGGCTCATGCCGATCCCCGCCGAGATGCCGGCCGAGGTGACCAGCGCGCCGCGATCGACGAAGGGCACCGACTCGACCACCTCGAGCTGCGGATACTGCGCGCGCAGCGCCGGGATGTCCTCCCAGTGGGTGGTCACAGGCCCACGGCCGAGCAAGCCGGCCGCAGCCAGAATGAACGCGCCGGTGCATACCGAAGCGGTCAGGCTCGCCCGCCCGGCGGTCTCGGCGACCCAGGCCAGCGTGGCCTCATCGCCCTGCGGCTGGGTCACCACACCGCCGGGCACGATCAGCACATCGCAGGGCGCGGCGTCGGCGAAGCCGCGCTCAGGCATGACCCGCAGGCCGTGCCTGGCGCTGACCAGGGTCCGGCTGGCGGCCACCGCATGGACGAGGAACGCCGGGTGCGCCAGCCCCAGCTCGCGAAGGGCCACCCGCGAGGCCACCGAGAACACCTCGAAGGGCCCGGCGAAATCGAGCACCTCCACCTCGGGGTACAACAGGATGGCGATGTCCAGGGGACGCTGGCGGACCAGCGTGGCGAGTGTCTCGATAGTGGCGGTGCTCATGCTCGGCTCCCGGCTTGCTGGATGAGCCCCATGATGCGGCCGGCCGGCACGCCGGGAAATGACAACGCGCCCACGAATACGGCCAGCGGCAGGCGCGCCGGTCAGCCCTGGTGCAGGGCCCGGTAGTGGCTGGGCGCCATGCCCACCACTTTGCGAAACAGCCGGGAGAAGTAGTAGACATCCTCGTAGCCGAGCTGCTCGGCGACCTGACGGATTCCCTGGCTGCCCTCGTCGAGCAGGCGGCAGGCGTGGGCCATCTTCAGCTGGATGAAGTCCTGGATCGGCGCATGGCCGGTCAGCGCCCGGTAGGTCTTGGCGAAGTGGAAGCGCGACAGCTTGAACTGGGCGGCCAGCTCGTCGAGGTTGAGCGAGCCGTGCAGGTGGGCGCGCATGACCGCCTGCACCGCATCGACGTCCAGCACCCGCCCGGACTTCAGCTTGGCCCGCGCCGGCAGCACCGCCAGGGAGGCCAGCAGCGCCTGCAGCTGGTGCGCGGCGTAGATGAAGTGCGGCAGGCTCAGGCCCTGCTTGCGCAGGCCCAGCAGCGCATCGAACTCGGCCAGCAGGCGCGGCTGCACACCGATGTGCCACAGCGGCCCCTTGCCCAAAGGGCGCAGGAATTCCGTGGCCAGCTCGCCGTCGAAGTGCACGAAGTACAGGGTCCAGGGTTTGCCGGCATCGGCGCCATAGGCATGGGCCTGTCCCTTGGGCAGCAGCAGCAGGTCGCCCCCTGCGACCGCCATTCGTCCATCCGCGGTCTCCAGCCAGCCCTGGCCGGCGCGGCAGTAGATCAGCAGGTGGTCGATCGGCGCCGGCCGGCTCATGCGATGGCCCAGGGCCTCCGGGTAGAAGCCCAGGGCCAGCGGATAGCAGCCCTGGGCCAGAGGATGGCGGGCCAGCAACCGGCGCAGGCGCGGCGGCGTGATGAAGCGCACGCCGTTGGCCGGCAGCGGCCAGTTCGAGGTGTCGACCTGTCGAATCCGGGTAGTTTTATCCATCGCCATGTCCTGCGCCCCTGCGACTCAGCTGTGAGCCCCGAAACCAGCGCACCGGATGTCCAGCGCCTGGCCTTGGCAGCCTATTCAATCCCAAGATCGTCCATCCCCAGGCCAAGATCGTCAATCCACAAGGCGCTTCGAGGCGGCTATAACAATAGGCAAACAACAACCGCACCCAGCCCGTGGAGGGAACGATGGCCAAGGCAATCCCGCAGTTGATCGAAGGCGAATGGCGCGAGAGTCGCAGCCGCGAATTCATCGAGGTCACCGACCCGGCGACCCAGGAGGTGCTGGCCCTGGCGCCCAAGGCCACCGCCGAGGAGATCGAGGCCGCCGTGGCCAGTGCCAAGGCGGCTTTCCTCGACTGGCGCGAAGTGCCGGTACCGGAGCGCGCGCGCCTGATGCTGCGTTACCAGCACCTGCTCAAGGAACACCACGACGAGCTGGCGCAGATCCTCGCCGGGGAAACCGGCAAGACCCTGGCCGACGCCAAGGGCGACGTCTGGCGCGGCATCGAGGTGGTCGAGCAGGCCGCCAACATCGCCAGCCTGATGATGGGCGAGACCGCCGAGAACGTCGCCCGCGATATCGACACCGCCAGCTGGATCCAGCCCTTGGGCGTGTGCACCGGAATCACCCCGTTCAACTTCCCGGCGATGATCCCGCTGTGGATGTTTCCCCTGGCCATCGCCGCCGGCAACACCTTCATCCTCAAGCCGTCGGAACAGGACCCGCTGACCCCCAACCGCCTGGCCGAACTGTTTATCGAGGCCGGCGCGCCCAAGGGCGTGCTGCAGGTGCTGCACGGCGGCCGCGAGGTGGTCGACAGCCTGCTCACCCACCCGGACATCCGCGCCATCTCCTTCGTCGGCTCGGTGCCGGTGGGCCAGCACATCTACCGTACCGGCACCGCCCACCTCAAGCGCGTACAGGCCTTCGCCGGGGCGAAGAACCACATGGTGATCCTGCCGGACGCCAACAAGGACCAGGTCATCAGCAACCTGGTCGGCTCCAGCTGCGGCGCCGCCGGCCAGCGCTGCATGGCGATCAGCGTGGCGGTGTTCGTCGGCGAGTCCAGGCAGTGGATCGAGGAGTTGCGCGCGCAGATGGCCGAACTGCGCCCCGGGCCCTGGACCGACCCGAGTGCCGCCTACGGCCCGCTGATCAGCCAGCAGGCCAAACAACGGGGGCTGCGCCTGATCGCCGAGGGCAAGGCCGAAGGCGCCGAGTGCCTGCTCGACGGTTCGCAGTGCACGGTGCCGGGCTACCCGAACGGCAACTGGCTGGGCCCCACCCTGTTCCGCGGGGTGACCACCAAGATGGGCTTGTACCGCGAGGAAATCTTCGGCCCGGTGCTGGTGTGCATGGAGGTCGACACCCTGGATGAGGCCATTGCCCTGGTCAACGCCAGCCCCTACGGCAACGGCACCTCGATCTTCACCCGCTCCGGCGGCGCCGCGCGCCACTACCAGCACGCGGTGGAAGTCGGCCAGGTCGGCGTCAACGTGCCGGTGCCGGTGCCGCTGCCATTCTTCTCCTTCACCGGCTGGAAGGGCTCGTTCTACGGCGACCTGCACGCCTACGGCAAACAGGGCGTGCGCTTCTTCACCGAGACCAAGACGGTCACCACGCGCTGGTTCGACGAGTCGCCCGTCACGGGGCCGAACATGACCATCCACCTGAAATGATGGGCGCCGGGCCGGCCAGCCGCCGGCCTGGTTCGGGCCTCTGCGCCACCGAATCTCACAAGGATCCGCAATGGACTTCGAACTCAGCGATGAACAACGCCTGCTGGTCGACAGCGCCCGCGCCTTCGCCGCGCAGGAACTGGCCCCTAACGCCGCCGACTGGGACCGCGACCACCAGTTCCCGGTCGAGGTGATCAAGCGCGCCGGCGAACAGGGCTACCTGGCCCTGTACCTGAACGAAGAGGATGGCGGCCTGGGCCTGTCGCGCCTGTCCGCCTCGCTGATCTTCGAGCAGCTGGCGGCCGGCTGCGTGGCCACCACCGCCTACATGACCATCCACAACATGGCCATCTGGATGCTCGCCAGCTTCGCCGACGCCGCGCTCAAGGCCCAGTGGCTGCCGCGCCTGATCAGCGGCGAGCTGCTCGCCTCCTACTGCCTGACCGAGCCGGACGCCGGCTCCGACGCCGCCCGCCTGCGCACCCGCGCGCGCCGCGACGGCGACAGCTACGTGCTCGACGGCAGCAAGTGCTTCATCTCCGGCGCCGGCAGCACCGACGTGCTGATCGTCATGGCGCGCACCGGCGAGGACGGCGCCAAGGGCATCTCCTGCTTCCTGGTGCCGGCCGACGCCGAGGGCATCGAGTACGGGCGCAACGAGCTGAAGATGGGCTGGTGCGCGCAGCCGACCCGCTCCATCAGCTTCGAAGGCGTGCGCATCCCCGCCGGCAACCGCATCGGCCCCGAGGGCCAGGGCTTCGTCTATGCCATGAAGGGCCTGGACGGCGGCCGCATCAATATCGCCAGCTGTTCCCTGGGCGCGGCCCAGGCGGCGCTGGAGCAGTCGCTGCGCTATGTCGAGGAACGCAAACAGTTCGGCAAGCCGCTGAGCGAATTCCAGGCCCTGCAGTTCAAGCTGGCCGACATGCTCACCGACCTCACCGCCAGCCGGCAGATGGTGCGCCTGGCCGCGCACAAGCTGGATAACCGTCATGGCGAGGCCAGCCTGTACTGCGCCATGGCCAAGCGCTTCGCCACCGACCACTGCTTCAGCCTGTGCAACGAGGCCCTGCAATTGCACGGCGGCTATGGTTATCTGAACGACTACCCGCTGGAGCGCTGGGTACGCGACAGCCGCGTGCACCAGATACTCGAGGGGACCAACGAGATCATGCGGGTGATCATCGCCCGCCGCCTGCTCGAGCAGGGCGGCATGCTCGATCGCCTGCTGTAGGGTGCGCCATGCGCACCGTTCGCCCTGGTGCGTACGGCGCCCCCTACACGCCCAAGCCATGACACGAGGACCGCTATGAGCCACGCCATCGAACCCTACAACCCCGGCCTGTTCGACCTGACCCACAAGATCACCGTGGAGAAGCACGGCCACACCGCGCTGATCACCATCAACCATCCGCCGGCCAACACCTGGGACCGCGAGTCGCTGATCGGCCTCAAGCAGCTGATCGAGCACCTCAACCGCGACGATGACATCTACGCCCTGGTGATCACCGGCCAGGGCGGCAAGTTCTTCAGCGCCGGCGCCGACCTCAAGCTGTTCGCCGACGGCGACAAGGCCCGCGCCCGCGAGATGGCCCGGCGCTTCGGCGAGGCCTTCGAGGCGCTGCGCGACTTCCGCGGGGTGTCGATCGCCGCGATCAACGGCTACGCCATGGGCGGTGGCCTGGAGTGCGCCCTGGCCTGCGACCTGCGCATCGCCGAGCGCCAGGCGCAGATGGCCCTGCCGGAAGCCACCGTGGGCCTGCTGCCCTGCGCCGGCGGCACCCAGGCGCTGGCCTGGCTGGTCGGCGAAGGCTGGGCCAAGCGCATGATCCTCTGCGGCGAGCGCATCGACGCCGAGACGGCGCTGCGCATCGGCCTGGTCGAGCAACTGGTCGACAGCGGCGAAGCCCGCGGCCACGCCCTGCTGCTGGCCTCCAAGGTGGCGCGGCAGAGCCCGGTGGCGGTGCGCACCATCAAGCCGCTGATCCAGGGCGCCCGCGAGCGCAACCCGAACCAGTGGCTGGCGCAGGAGCGCGAGCGCTTCGTCGACCTGTTCGATGCCGACGACACCCGCGAAGGGGTCAATGCCTTCCTGGAGAAGCGCGACCCGCAGTGGCGCAACAAGTAACCCTGGGAGCGGCAGACGACGGCCGCCGGACGAGAATGACCATGAATGTGAGTTTCCAGCTACACAACAGCCTGCATGGCAACCAGATCGGCATTGCCAGCCTGGATGCGCCGAAGAGCCTGAATGCCCTGACCCTGCCGATGATCGAGGCCCTCGACGCCCAGCTCGCGGCCTGGGCCGAGGACCCCAGGGTGGTCTGCGTGCTGCTGCGCGGCAACGGGCCCAAGGCCTTCTGCGCCGGCGGCGACGTGGTCCAGCTGGTGCAGGAATGCCGCGCCCATCCGGGCGAGGTGCCGCCCCTGGCGCGGCGCTTCTTCGCCGACGAATACCGCCTCGACCACCGCATCCACCGCTACCCCAAGCCTCTGATCTGCTGGGCCCACGGCCATGTCCTGGGCGGCGGCATGGGCCTGATGCAGGGCGCCGGCCTGCGCATCGTCACCCCGTCCAGTCGCCTGGGCATGCCGGAGATCAATATCGGCCTGTACCCGGATGTCGGCGGCAGCTGGTTCCTCGCCCGCCTGCCCGGCCGGCTCGGCCTGTTCCTCGGCCTGACCGCCAGCGGCATCAATGCCCGCGATGCCCTGGACCTGGACCTGGCCGACCGCTTCCTGCTCGACAGCCAGCAGGATGCGCTGATCGAAGGCCTGGTCCAGCTGAACTGGCAGGAGCAGCCGCACATGCAGCTGCACAGCCTGTTCAAGGCCCTCGAGCACGAGGCCCGCAGCGAGCTGCCGGAAGCACAGTGGCTGCCGCGCCGCGAACGCATCGACGCGCTGCTCGACCAGCCCGACCTGCCCGCCGCCTGGCACGCCCTGGCCGCCCTGCAGGGCGACAGCGACCCGCTGCTGGCCCGCGCCGCCAAGACCCTGGCCCAGGGCTGCCCGCTGACCGCCCACCTGGTCTGGCAACAGATCGCCCGGGCCAAGCGCATGTCCCTGGAGCAGGTGTTCCAGATGGAATACGCCATGAGCCTGAACTGCTGCCGTCACCCCGACTTCCCCGAGGGCGTGCGCGCCCGCCTGATCGACAAGGACCAGGCGCCGCGCTGGCACTGGCCGGACGTTTCGAACATCGCCGCCGAAGTGATCGAGGCCCACTTCAGCGAGACCTGGGAAGGCCCCCACCCCCTCGCCGACCTGTGACGGCATACCCATAGGGTGGGCGGGGCCGCTGGGCCCCGCGCGCCGAATACCGAAGGCATGGTGCGCAAAGCGCACCCTACAAGGAGCACGACGATGACCCAGATCGCCTTTATCGGCCTCGGCCACATGGGCCTGCCCATGGCCCGCAACCTGCTCAAGGCCGGCTTCAGCCTCAAGGTCTTCGACCTGGTTCCCGCTGCCATGGAGGAGCTGGTCAAGGAAGGCGCCCAGGCGGCCAGCAGCGCCGCCGACGCGGTGCAGGGCATGCAGGTGGTGATCAGCATGCTGCCGGCCAGCCGCCACGTCGAAGGCCTGTACCTGGGCGACGGCGGACTGCTCACCGCGCTCAAGCCCGGCACCCTGGTGCTGGAGTGCTCGACCATCGCCCCGGAATCGGCGCGCAAGGTGCACCAGGCCGCGGCCGCTCGCGGCCTGCAGATGCTCGATGCGCCGGTGTCCGGCGGCACCGCCGGCGCCGCGGCCGGCACCCTGACCTTTATGGTCGGCGGCGACGCGGCGGTACTGGAGAAGGCCCAGCCGATCTTCCAGGCCATGGGCAAGAACATCTTCCACGCCGGCCCCGACGGCGCCGGCCAGGTGGCCAAGGTGTGCAACAACCAGGTGCTGGCGGTGCAGATGATCGCCACCGCCGAGGCCATGGCCCTGGGCGTGGCCAACGGCCTGGACCCGGCGGTGCTGGCCGAGATCATGCGTCAGAGCTCGGGCGGCAACTGGACCCTGGAGAAGTACAACCCCTGGCCCGGGGTGATGGAGAACGCCCCGGCGTCCAAGGACTACAGCGGCGGCTTTATGGCCGAGCTGATGGCCAAGGACCTCGGCCTGGCCCAGGAGGCGGCCCAGGTGACCGGCAGCAGCACGCCGATGGGCGCCCTGGCCCTGCAGCTCTATCGCCTGCTGCTCAAGCAGGGCAAGGGCCAGCGGGACTTCTCGGTGGTGCAGCAGCTGTTCGTCGAGTAGCCCGCCAAGGCGACCCGCAACAAGGCCAGACCGCCAATTCCGGTCTGGCCTTTTTCCTGCGGGCGTCTCGCGGCGCTACATGGCGTCGAGCAGGGGTTCGTCGCGGTAGGGAGGCTGCAGGTCGCGCTCGGGGATCTCCCAGACCAGCAGGCGCGGCGGCGTCTGCTTGAAGGCCGGGCTGTCGAAGTAGTCCTTGGCCGCGCCGGAGAATTCGCCACCATCCTTGGCGAAGTTGCCGACGCGGCTGCTCAGGGCCCGTTCGAGAAAGCCGATGAAATTCGAGTTGCGCGAGAACGAGGTGCCGATCACCGCGATGTTCGGCAACTGGCTGTCGCCGAACAGGTCCTCCTCGGCCAGGGCATCTGCCACCCCCGCCTCCGCCACTTCCTGCAGGCGGGTGGCGGCGACGACCTCGACGCTGGGCTGCAGCAGCGCAGGCATCCAGTCCAGGCCGGCCAGGCGCACCAGATCCCCGGGGCGCACCTCAGGCTCGAGCAACTGGCTGGTGTAGTGCTTGCGCGGCGTCGCCTCGACCCCGAGCTCGGCGATACGCCGGCTCACCGCTCGGGCGGCGGCATCGGCGCCGAGCTCGCTCCAGTGGGTATCGGTGCGCAGGAAGGCGGCACTGCCCAGGGGCTGCAACACCGGCGTCAGGTCCACCACTGGCACGCCCGCCGCCGCCACGGCATCGCGCCAGCGCTGCACGCGCCCGGCCAGCTGCGCCGCGCGCTGCAGGTGGCAGAGCTCACCGGCGGCAATCCGACTCTTGTCCGGCACCACTACCAACAACAGCTCGATGCCACGCGCGGCCAGCTGGCCCTGCAGCTGAATGACCGTCTGCGCGCGCGCCTGGGCATTGGCGGCGGCCTGGCGATGCACCTTCAGCTCATCGCCGAGAAACAGCCAGCCGGGGCAGCCCTGGCGCACGCGGCTGCCGGTATCGCCGATCAGCAGCCAGCTGGCCGCCCGCTCCAGGTCCGCGGCGTGCTCGGCGAACGGCACCTTGGCCAGCTCGCGGGCGATGCGCTGGGTCACCTCGCCCTCGAAGACCTGCTGCCAGCTGAGGGTTGCGACGGGCTTCAGCGCCACCCGCTCGCTCACCAAGATGGCCCACAAGGCACAGGCCAGGCCGGTCAGCAGGAACCACAGCATGACCAGGCCGGCCAGGGCACTGCGCTTGGCGGCCCGCTCTTCGGCAGATGAATCACGGTTGTCGGTCATCTCATCGGCCCCTTAAAACTGAAAGTACAGGAAGGGTACGGTTTCCCGGCTGGCGATCAGGGCGAACGACAGCAGAAAGCCCAGCACCGGCCACAGCGAGCCCAGCAGGTTGAACAGCGGGTTGTCCCCCAGGCGCGCCTCGCAGCGCTGCTGGTAGATCGGCGCAAGCACGCAGAACACACCGAGCGCGGCGGCGATGCCGTGGGCCGGGCGCAAGGTCGCCGCCAGGGCATCGCCCAAGGCGAAGGCATGCAGGCCGAACTGGCCGGCGTACATGTTCAGCGCCGTGGCGAAGTCCGGGGCGCGGAACAGGGTCCAGGCCAGGGCGACGAACAGCAGGGTCAGCACATGGGACAGGGCCCTGGGCATGGCGAACCAGCCGGCCCCGCTCCAGATCCGCGCCACGCACAGGGCGATACCATGGGCGGCGCCCCACAGCAGGAAGTTCCAGCTGTCGCCGCCGTGCCACAGGCCGGCGATCGCCATGGTCAGGAACAGGTTGCGGTAGATCAGCCATCGGCTGCCGCGGTTGCCGCCCAGGGGGATGTACAGGTAGTCGCGCAGCCAGCTGGACAGCGACAGGTGCCAGCGCCGCCAGAAGTCCTGGATGCTGTGCGCCAGATAGGGCCGGTTGAAGTTCTCCGGAAAGTGAAAGCCGATCATCAGGCCGATACCGATGGCCATGGCGCTGTAGCCGGCGAAGTCGAAGAACAGTTGCAACGAGTAGGCCAGGCAGCCGACCCAGGCATCGACGAAACTCGGCTGTTCCAGGGCGAATGCCACGTCCACGAGCGGCGACAGGCTGTCGGCCACCAGCACCTTCATGCTCATGCCGATCATGAAGCGCCGCGCGCCCAGGCTGAAATTGCGCCGGCTCAGGCCGCGCTGGGACAGCTCTTCGCTGACCCAGCTGTAGCGGATGATAGGCCCGGCGATGGACTGGCCGAACATCAACAGGTAGGTGGCGTAGTCGACGAAACGGCGCTCGACCTTGACCGTGCCGCGGTGCACATCGACCAGGTAGGAAATCGCCTGCAGCACGATGAACGACAGCCCCGCCGGCAGGGCCACCTTCTGCCACTCCAGCGGCAGCGCCCCCAGCGACAGCAACAGCTCGCCCAGGCTGGCGGCGAGGATGTTGGCGTACTTGTACCAGCACAGCACCAGCAGGTTAAGCACGATCAATCCGGCCAGCCAGCGCACCCGCGTCTTCGACCCGCGCGGCGCGCGGTCGATCAGCAGCCCCCCCACCCAGGTGATCACCGTCAGCACCGTGTGCAGCAGCATGAACATCGGGCTGAGCCAGCCGAAGAACATCCAGCTGCCCAGCAACAACACGCCGTTGCGCCACTGCGGGCGCGCCAGCACATAGATCAGCAGGACAAGGGGCAGGAAGAGCGTGAGGAACTCGAGTGAAGTGAAGACCATGGTCTATGCGTCAGTTCGCCAGGTTGTCGAGGGCCTGGAACAGACGGGGGCCTTGCGCCGATGGCACCAGAAACAGGGTGTAGCGCTGACCGGCTGCCAGGTCCCCCAGGGCCAGGGGATCACCGGCCGCCGCACCGCCACAGCGCAGCTGCACGGTCAGGTTCAGCGGGTTGATCGAGCGCCGCTGCAGGCTGCCGGTGGCCACGGCCTTGAAGATGTCGACATTGCGCCCGGCCACTTGCAGGCCGGCCTCCTCGCAGCCGGCATCCAGGCTGTAGAACCCCAGCGAGGCCTTCAGCGCATTGAAGTCATCCGGCTGCTCGCGCACGGTCAGCACCTGCAAGGGCTGGCCGGCCTGGGCCAGCGCCACCACGCTGGCGAACTCGCCCGGCGCGACCCGGACATCCAGGGCGTGCTGCTGCTCGCCCAGGCTCAGCGAACCCTGCACCGCCTTGCCGGCCGGCACGGTGAGGAAGTCCGAGGCCCGCTGTTCGCCCTCCAGGCGCAGGCTGGCGCCGGAACCCTTGGCGGTCAGCTGCAGGGCCTGCTCCCCGGCATTGAAGAAGCGCAGGAACGCGGCATCCTCGCTGGGGCCGGTGGGATAGAGCGGAATCTCGGCGGCCTGGGCAACGCCCAGGCCCAGGGCGCAACCCAGGCCGGCCAGCGATCGAAGGGCGCGCATCATCATTTGGCTCCCTTGAGCTTGTCGGCCGGCAGCTTGGCCATGGCCTCGGCAATCGCGTTGCCCCAGGCCTTGTAGCCAGCCACGGTGAAGTGCTGGCCATCGGTGGTGATCCACTGGCCGGGTTTGGACAGGGTCAAGGAGTCGATGTAGCTGCACGGGGCGACGTTGGCGGCGAGGAACTTGGACATCAACTGGGTGCGCGCATCGTTCTTCTTGTACATGCCGCCGACCTTGCCCCAGGCCGGACCGACCCACACGCAGCGGGTGCCGGTTTCGCCGATCGCCTTGGTCAGGCCGGTCACGCTCTGCCAGGCCCAGGCCTTGGGAAACGCCGGCTTGTCGTAGGAGGCCATGGTATCGCCGATCACCAGCACCACCACGTCCGGCTTGTTCTGCGCGATCAGCTGCTTGATCGGCGTGGTGCTGGCGCCGCTGCCCTTGAGCAGCAGCTTGCCGTTGTTGTCCTGCACGGCGCCGCAGTCGACCTTCTTGCTGGTCAGCCAGTCGGCGGCGCTGGCGCCACAGGCGCCGATGGAATGGACCTTGGCGCCCTTGGCGACGAGCGCCGCATTGAGCGGCTCGGTCAGGTGGTTGGCCAGGCTCATGTGGCTCTCACCGAGAACCAGGAGGGTCAGGCCGGCAAGCACGGATGAAGACATCGAAGAACTCCTCGACTAGATCATTGCAAAAAAGGGATGGAGGCTCGCGTTACTGGCCGGCGTCCTTGCGTACGCCTTCCAGCGCGCCGCTGATGGCGCTCCCCCACTGCTTGTAGCCCTGTGCAGTCAGGTGCTGGCCGTCGGTGGTCGCCCACTGGCCGGGCTTGGCGAACGTCAGCGAATCGATGTACTTGCAGGGCGCCACGTTGCTGGCAAGGAACGCGGACATCTGCTTCGCCTTGGCGTAGGTCTTGCCGTACTTGCCGCCCTCGGTGCCCCAGTTCGGGCCGACCCAGGCACACTGGGTGCCGGTCTCGGCGATCGCCTTGGTCAGGCTGGAGGTCTGCTGCCAGACCCAGGCCTTGGGGAAGGTCGGCTTGTCGTAACCGGCCATGGTGTCGCCCATAACGATCAGCACCAGGTCCGGCTTGTCCTTGGCGATCAGCTCCTTGATCGGCGTGGTGGTGGCCTTGCCGCGCAGGACCACGGCCGCCTCCTTGCCCCGCCGCTCGGCGGCGCCGCAGGCCCCGCCGGGTGTGGCCTTGAGCCAGTCGCCGGCGTTGGCGCCGCAGATGCCGATGGAGTGGACGTTGGCGCCCTTGCGCAGCAGATCGTCATGCAGGCCGCCGATCAGGTAGTAGGGGGTCGCCATGTGGCTGTCGCCGATGATCAGAATGGACAGGCCGGCAAGCAATGAAGAAGCCATTGAAAACCTTCAGTTAGCGTAAGGAGATTGATAGGGAGAAACCGGCAGCGCCATCGGCCCGGTCATGTCCTCGAACAGGTAGCGCAGGTACAGGCCGCCGTGCCATTGGCGATAGTCCTGGGCGTTGTCGACGCCCACCTGGCCGCCGACGAAGAAGTTGCTGCCCAGGCGGTATTCGGCGGCGCCGGCCAGGTTGTAGCCGATGCCGGTGCTGTTGCTGCCCTGGTACACCGCCGCGCCGCCGGAGGCATTGCTGGCTGCGGCCTGCAGCGCGGCATCGGCGGGGTGGAAATCGGCGTCGTCCTGCTCGATCGCCTGCACGCCCACGGAGCCCTTGAGCTGGAAGGTCAGGCGGTCGTAGCGACGGGCCCAGGTCACCGGCACGCCCACGGCGAAGAAGCTCTGCGGGCTGAAGTAGCCCCCGTGGCCGTAGGTGAAGTGGCCCTGGTTGTCCTGGTAGCCGATGCCCAGCAGGTCCAGGCCGATGGTGGCCTGGCCGTCCTCGTCGTTCTCCAGGTACCAGTAGACCCCTGCGCCCACTTCCCCGCGGTCGTTGTCCGCGACCTTGTTGCCCATGAGCCGGTGCATCCCGCCGTAGAGGTAGGCGCCCACCTCGCGGTTGTCGTAGCTCAGCTGCGCACGAGCGCCATTGGCGGTGACGCCGCCCCATTTCTGCCCGGTGCGCTGGTCTTCGGCGCCGGCGAAGGACAGCAGGCTGTCGGTGACGGCGCGCCGCGACAGACCGGCGCTCCAGTGCAGCTCCGGGGTGCCGGCGAAGGCGCGCTCCAGGCTGACGCCACCGACGGCGGTGCTGTAGAGGAAGCCCTGGGGCGTGGTGCCGAGGTCCGCCTTGAGCCCCTGGCCCGGGTTCTCGAAGGCCAGCGCCAGGCCGACACCGGCGTCGCGCTGCGTGCCCGGCGACATGCCCGGGTTGGCCAGCGTCGCCGCCGGGCCACCGCCGAAGCGATCGCGGGCCGCCTCGCCGATGCTGCCGGCATTCAGCGACACCGGGGTGACGCGCACGGCCAGGCGGTTGTCGCCGAGCGGGATACTGGCCTCGAACGGCGCCTGGATATCGGTCAGCTTGCTCAGGCCGGACTCGCTGTCATTGCTGCGCCCGCTCAGCCCTTGCGCCAGGTAGGGGCTGCGCTGCTGGAGGATGTCATCCAGGGCGCGCGCCGCCTCGCTCATGCCGGCGCGCGGATCGTACTCGGCGGCTTCGGGCGAGACGGCGAAGGGATTGGCCGGGGCCCCGGCTGCGGCATAAGCGCCGGCCGGCAGGGCCGCAGTGCGGTAGCCCGGGTCGCCGGCCGGGCGCTCGAGCGGCGCCGGAAGCGTGCCGCCGGCCGGCGCCGGCGCCAGCGACAGACTTGGCAGCGGCGCGGGAATAGCCGCTGGCGCCACGGCCGTCGAGCCGATTCCGGCGAAGGGGTTGGCCGGGGCGGCGGCCGGCTTGCTGCTGGCGGCATAGATCGGCGTCCGCTCGCGCTTCTCCTGGGCCACCACCCGGGCGAGCAGCTTGGCGGCCGTGCCGGTACGCCCCAGGTAGCGGTAGACGCGCGCTGCCGTGGTGAGGATGTCGACATCGTTGGGGGCCAGCTTCAGCGCCTGCTCCAGCGCCGCCTCGGCGTAGGCGTTCTCGGCCTGCTGGGCCGCCATGTCCGCGGCGCCGACCTGCAGGTTGGCATCGTCGGGGTGACGCTCGACCAGCGGCTTGAGCAGTTCCAGCGCCTTGGCGGTGTCGCCGTTGGCGCCATACATGCGCGCCAGGGCGGACACCGCCAGACGGTCCTGGGGACGCTGGACCAGCGCCGGCGTCAGGGTGTCATAGGCGGCGGCCAGCTCACCGCGCTGGCGCAGCTGCTCGGCCTGGCGCACCCGGTAGTAGAACAGCAGGTCGTCGTACTGCTGGCGCTGCGCCGCGGTCATGCCGCGGCCCTGCAGGTCGCGCAGGATGCCCGCCACTTCCACGTCGTGCTCGGCCTCCAGCAGCACGCTGGCGTAGCTCAGGGTCAACGACAGGTCGGGGCGCGGGCTGCGCTGCAACAGGTCACGCATGATGGCGATGGCCCGCTGCGGATCGTCCGCGTCGGCATAGGCCGCAGCCAGGGCGGACAGACGCGCCGGCTTGCCTTCGGCCTGCGCTTCGATGCGGCCGAGGAACGCCCGCGCCTCGGCTTTGCGGCCGCTGCGGCTGATCTCGTCGATCTGCTGCAGCTGCTGGTTGAAGTCCACCTCGGCCACCAGGCGATTGATGTCGGCGTTGCGCGAGTCGTAGGGAATGCGGGCAAGCATGGCCTGGGCCTTGTTCCACTCGCCCAGCTCGATGGACAGCAGGGCACTGGTATAGAGCGCATCACGATCGTTCGGCTGCGCCTCCAGCAGGCCGTCCATCAGGCTGCGCGCCTCGTCCACGGCGCCCAGGTCGACATACAGGCGGGCCAGGGCGAAACGCGCCCAGGCATTGTCCGGGTCGTCGCGCAGGGCCGACTCCAGCGCCTGGCGCATGCCCTGGACGTCGCCGCGCTGCTCGGCCGCCCGGGCCCGCTGCAGGGCCTGTTCGGCACGCAACTGGGCGAGCCCGCCGAGCTTCTCGCGCTCGGCCTCGGGTAGGCCTTCGAGCAGGCGCAGGGCCTCGTCCGGCTTGCCCTGTCCGCCCAGCACCTGGGCCAGGCCACGCAACGCCCGGGCCTTCTGCGCGCCCAGCGCCAGCGCCTGGCGATAGCCCGCCTCCGCCGCGGCCAGCTCACCCTGCCGGGCCTGCAAGTCGGACAGGGCCAGCAGCGCCTCGCTGTCCTTGGGTTTGAGGCGGCGCGCCTGCTCCAGCTGCTGGCGGGCGTCGCCGCCCCTGTCACGCGCCAGGCTGTCGCGCGCCTGCTGCAGCAGCGACCAGTAGCGCACATCGTCCAGCGCGCGTTGCCAGGCGCGCCCCCCGCCCTGCTTGAGCGCCTTGCTCAGCAGCAGCTCGGCGTCATCGAAGCGCTCCTGGCGCTGGCGCAGCAGGCCCAGACCGCCCAGGGCATCGGCGTCATTCGGATGGCTTTTCAGGTAGGTCGTCAGCTCGCGCTCGGCCACCGCCAGGTCGTCCTCCTCGAGCGCCTTCAGGCCACGCTCAAGCTGCGGATCGCGCCGCCAGGCGACGCCGCCGCCGCTGCCCTGGCTACGCCCCTTGCTCAGCAGAGCGCGGATCTCCGCGTCGTCCGGATGGCTGCGCAGGAACTGTTCGAACAGCGGCTGCTGCGCAGGCTTCGGCGGGCCGATCCAGGTCAGCGCCAGGCGCCAGGTCTCGTCGGCGTCGCCCCCGATATCCTCGCGCTGGGCCAGCTTGGCCAGGGCGCGAATGCCCTCCTCGCGCGCGCCCTGATTGCGCGCCAGGTGCTTGGCGAGGAACAGCGCGGTGTAGGCGTCGTCCGGGTATTCGCGCTGCAGACGCTCCAGGCCGCTGCGCGCCTCGGCCCAGTGCCGATCGACGAAGCCCAGGTTGTTGTAGAACTCCAGGCCGATCTGGCCCTGGGCCGGTTTGCCGCCCAAGGCGCGGCGATAGACCTCGACGGCCTTGGCGCGCTCATTGTTCTCCACCAGCAGGCGGGCCTCGTCCAGCAGCTGCTGGTTGGCCGGCTCGAGCAGGCGGATGTCCTGCTCGAGCAGCAGGGCCTGGCGCGGCAGCGGTTCAACGGCCTGCAGGCGTTGCAGGTACTCGCCGGCCGAGTCCGGCCTGCCGGCCTGGACCTCGATCAGGCCCAGCCCGTAGAGGGCTTCCGGCTGGTTGGCGTCGAGCAGCAGCAGCTTGTGCCAGGCCTCGGCGGCCCGCTTGGGCTTGTCCTGGGCCTGCCAGAAATGGCCCTGCTCGATCAGCAGACTGCGGGCGTCGCCGGGCTCGGCCTGGACGCCGCCGTGGGCCAGGGCGGCCAGCAGCGCCAGGGTCAGCGGGCGGTAGCGGAACATGAAGACTCCCAAAGCGGTTGCACACGGCCATCGGCCGCGAAGCGGTAGTACTGGTCAGCCCAGCCGAGGCCGAACAGGCTGAGCATGTAGTCGTAATAGAAAGGCGCTGGGCCGCTGCCGGCGTGCCACTGCTCCAGCGCGTCGCGGGCGCGCTGGTACTGCAGGTCGGCCAGCCAGGGCTGCTGCTTGGCCTGGAAATAGGGCACCAGCGCGGCGGAGAAGCCGCTGGGCGAAGCGCCTTCGACCTCGCCGGTACGCACATTCACCTTCTCCGGCGGCAGGCCGCTGGAGGCCGTTGCCCGCGCCATGCCGCCCAGGCTGTCGAGTACCTGGGCAGCCAGCGGGTCGGCGCCGTGGGTCATCCCGGCCCAGAGGTAGACGCGGATCGCGTCGTAGCTGCCGACATCGCCGTTCATCGGGTCGCTGGTGAACAGCCCGGCGCTGTCGGAAACCGCGCGGTAGCCGATCCAGTCGGCGGCAAAGCCGTGCGCGCCGGCCTGGCGCAGCAGGCTGACGCTCTGTTCGGCGATGGCATTCCAGGGGCCCTGCGGGTCCACCGCCGCCAGGCGGCGCATCAGCGGCAGCGGCTGGTAGCTGGGGTTGATCCGCCAGAGGTGGCCGATATGCGAGAAGCCGATCGGCCCGGGCAGCAGCACCGGGCCCAGGCCCGGCAACTCGGTGACTTCGCGCTGCTTGACCTGTGCCAGCAGGCCCAGCGCGTCGGCCCGGTAGTGCGGTTTGTGCCACAGCCGGTCGGCCTCGAGCAGCGCGTAGGCGAACCACAGGTCGGCATCGGAGGCCGAGTTGGCATCCTGAACCTGCCAGCGGCCATCCTTGCCCTGGCCCCAGAGCCAGGCCGGCAGATTGTTCTGCGGATCGTTGCCGGCGAGGTTTTCCCGGCTCCAGCGCCAGATCGTCTCGAAACGCGCCTGGTCGTTGGCCACCAGGGCGAAGAACAGCGCGTAGGACTGCCCTTCCGAGGAGCTGTGATTCTTCTCCAGGCTGGACTCCAGCACGCGCCCGTCCGGCTGGATCCAGCGCTCGGCGAAGCGCTGCCAGTGCGGCCATTCGACGACACAACTGGCCTGCGCCGTAGCGCCGGCCAGGAGCGCCAGCAGAGCGGCGCACAGCTTTACCACAGGCCGCAGCATGAGCGGCCTCAATCCTTCAGCCGGGCGCGCGCGCGGGCACGCAGGCTGTAGAACGCCAGGACGCTGGCCAGGCCGACGGTCAGGGCGGTCAGCAGCAGCATCCAGCCGAGGTGATGGGCCAGCAGCCATTGCAGGTAGCGGAACCAGCCGAGTTTACCGACGTAATACTGTTCGTCGGCCAGCAGCGAGCTGATGCGCTTGCCGTTGACCACCGCCAGGCTGCCCTGGATCGACTGCTCGTAGTCTTCCCCGCCGATCAGCGCGGCGCTGACCTCGGCGAACCGCTCCGGCTGACTGGCGGCAATCACCACCACGCTGCGCCCGCTGGCCAGTGGCGACTCGAAGCCGGCCAAATAGCCGCTGGCCGTGGCGCCGCTGACCGCCAGGCTGCTGCGGGTCTGGCGCAGGTTGGCCTGGGCATCGGAGCTGACCCAGTTGCGCACGCGGTAGACCAGGTCGGACAGCTCGAAGCGCTGCTGCTGGCCGTCGATATCGGCCGGCATGTGGCTCGCCCAGCGCTGCAGCAGGGGCTGCCTGCCGCCCGCGGCGAACACCAGCAGGTCCTTGTCCTTGAGGGCGTCCTCATCCTCGGCCTGGGCGACGGTCAGCGCGGTGGCCGGGTGGCCGGTGGACTCGCCGAAGCGCCCGAGCACGGTCAGGTAGGCCGAGTACTCCGCCACCCCGGCGGCATCCGGCATGACCACGGCGGTTTCCGAGAGGTCGGCCAGGCGGGTGAAGGGGAAGCCGCTGCTCTGGAACACGCCCAGGTTGGGCATGGCGATGAAGTGCTCGTAGCCACTCAGGTCGAGGGTCGAATCCGGCTCGATCACCCCGCGCATGTTGTCGATGATGATGTCGCGGCATTCGCCCTGCTTGATGTAGTCGTACATGAAGCGCAACTGCAGCGTGGACTGCAGCGGCATGCTGTCCAGCGGCAGCAGCAGCTCGGTCTCCTGGACCAGGCTGTCGTCCTGCTGCAGAGCGGCCAGCAGCGACTCGTCGGCCTGCAGGCGCTCGAGCGACGGCAGCGGCAGCGACTTGAGGAAGCGGTCGCTGATGCTCACCAGCAACGAGGAGTTGGTCGACACCGGCTGCGGCGTATAGCGGTACTTGAGGTGCAGCGGCACGCCGGGCTGGCGCCAGTTGAACAGGTCCGGCGGCAGGCGCATGCCGACCCTGATGGTGCCCGGGTCGTAACCGGCGACATTGAGCTGGCGGGCTTCGATCAGCTCGCCGAGCTGCACCGGTCGATCGCTGGGCAGCCAGTTCGGCGCATCGTAGGGCTGGCGCGGTTGCAGGGTGGCGACCTGGTTGACCACAACGCTGGAACCCGAGAGCGTCTGGCTGCCGCTCACCAGGGCCAGGGCCGCCTGCTTGAGCTGCTCGCTGTCGCGGCCGGAAAGCACCAGCAGCTTGCCGAAGGGATCATTCGGGTTGGTCATCAGGGTCAGGCTCGGGCCGGCGCTTTCCGCCAGGGTCAGCCCGTCCACGGTGCCGGCGCCGCTGAGCAGGACGATGGCATTGCCCTCGGCCGGCAGCTCGCGAAGGCTGACCGGGAACTTCGCCCCACGGTAGCTGGCCAGCGCGCCGAACCAGGACGACACCGCGCCGGCTGCCTCCAGGGTCCGATTGTCGGGGCTGGCGGCAAACACGAAGGGCAGCTCGAGCAGGCGCGCATCGCGCGGGTCGAAGAACGGCAGCGGCAGCCTGGCCAGGTCATCGGGCAGGGCAATCGGCGTGACCTGGACTTCCAGGCGGCTGGCATTGCTGATCTTGGCCCACAGGCTGGAGTGCAGCGGGTCCTCGCACTGCATGGTGTAGTGGCCGATCAGCTGCAGGCTGAGGCGGTTGAACTCGGTGATCAGGTGCGGCGGAATGTCGATCAGCGACTGCTGTGGCACCCCGGCGGTCTCCGCGGGCAGGGCCAGGCTGGCCGCCACTTCGTTGTTGACCAGCAGGTTGATCTGCGACAGGTCGCTGAGCAATGCCGGCGAGTAGCTGTAGTCCAGGGCCAGGCGCGCGCCCGTCACCACCTGGTCGGCACGGATATCGAAGGTGACGCTGTCGCTGCCTTCGACCCCACGTAGGTTCATCGGGTAGTGGGCACCCAACTGCTTGAGCGTGTAGCTGTAGGTACTGACGTTCTCCAGCGGCGGCGCCTCGACCGGCTCGCTGGTTTCGACCTCGCCGGCCTCGGCAATCTCGGCCTCGTCGGCGTACCCATGCTGGGCGCATGCCATGAGCAGGATGGAAAGCAGCAGCGCCAGTTTGCGCCCGCCGGCGGGCGCTCCGTTGCATGTGAGACTCATGAGTTCCTCAGAATGGAGTTTGCCGATAGGGACAGCGCGCGCGTGCGCTGAAGCAGTGCGTCCAGGGTGGCCCTGGAAAGCAGGCAGATGCCGCGCCAACCGATGCCGGAGACTTCGCCCAGCGCGGCCAGCGGGGTATCGACCGCGCCATTGCCCCAGGCGGTGGCCCAGGTGTCGGCCCGTGAAAAGGTCATACGGGCCAGCTCGCTCTGCTGCTGCAGGCTCAGGTCGATGAAGTTCAACCCCAGCGTCTGCTCGTTGCTGAACACCACGCTGGCGGGGAACACGCCTTCCACGCTGCCACGGAACAACGTCACCTGCACCCGCTCACCGCGCGCCACGCGCATCCCCTCCGGCAGGCTGACACCGACGCCACGCTGGGAGAAGTCCTTGGTCTGGCAGGCGATGGTCTGGCCGTCGGCGAGGGTCAGCCTGGCCGGCAAGGCGGCGAACACCCGTGGCTCGGCGCGGATCTGCCGAGTCTCACTGGCCACCGCCACGGCAGCGGCGCTGATAATGATGTTGTAGAGCGTCCAGACCAGGTTGATCAGCAGGGTCACCACGCTGGCATCCGCATCGAAGCCCAGCTTGACCACGCCCACCAGCAGGCCGATCAGGTTGAGGATCAGCACCACGATATAGGGCCGCGCCATCTTCCAGTCGAAGTAGCTCTGGTCGATCATCCCGCCCTTGGCCGTGACGTTGAACTTGCCGAGTTTCGGGTTGACCATGGCCAGCAACACCGGCCGCATGATGTACCAGGCCAGTACCGACTCGTAGACCTCGTTCCAGAACGAATGGCGGAAGCGCCCCTGGATGGTCGAGTTGGTCACGCTGGCGATCATGATGTGTGGCAAGGCGTAGGCGACGATCAACATGGCCGGCGCCTGGAATATCTGCGCCTCGAAGATCAGGTAGGCCAGCGGCGCGGTGAGGAACACCAGGCGCGGCAGACCGTAGAAGAAGTGCAGCATGGCGTTCAGGTAGCACAGGCGCTGGCCGAGCTTGAGGCCCTTGCCCAGCAGCGGATTGTCGGTGCGGAAGATCTGCGCCATGCCGCGCGCCCAGCGGATGCGCTGGCCGATATGCCCGGACAGGCTTTCCGTGGCCAGGCCGGCGGCCTGGGGAATCGCCAGGTAGGCCGTGTTGTAACCGCGACGATTGAGCTTCAGGGCGGTATGCGCGTCCTCGGTCACCGTCTCGATCGCGATGCCGCCGACTTCCTCCAGCGGTGCGCGCTTGATGATGGCGCAGGAACCGCAGAAGAAGGTGGCGTTCCACAGGTCGTTGCCATCCTGCACCAGGCCGTAGAACAACTCGCCCTCGTTCGGCACCGAACGGAAGGTATTGAGGTTCTTCTCGAACGGATCGGGCGAGAAGAAGAAGTGCGGCGTCTGCAGCATCGCCAGCTTCGGGTCCTTGAGGAACCAGCCCATGCCGATCTGCAGGAAGGAGCGCGTCGGCACATGGTCGGCATCGAAGATGGCGACGTACTCGGCCGACGTCTGGGTCAGGGCGAAATTGAGGTTGCCGGCCTTGGCGTGCGCGTTGTCGGGGCGAACGATGTAGCCGATGCGGAACGACTCGCAGAACTCACGAAACTCCTCGCGACGTCCGTCGTCGAGCACATGCACGCGCAGCTTGTCCTTCGGCCAGTCGATGGCCGCGGCGGCGAACGCGGTCAGCTTGATGATTTCCAGCGGCTCGTTGTAGGTCGGGATGAACACATCCACCGTCGGCCAGGTACTGCTGTCGGCCGGCAGCGGATAGGGTTTGCGACGCAGCGGCCAGGCGGTCTGCAGGTAGCCGAACAGGAGCACCGTCAGGGCATAGAGCTCGGCCAGCACCAGGCCGTAGCCGAACAGCATATCCAGCCAGCTCTCGAATCCCAGCGAGTCGGTCAGACGCCAATACATGTAGCGCAGCGAGGCCATGACCGACAGCATCACCATGGCCAGGACGGCCAGGCGGCTGGCGACCCGGCGCAGTACCAGCGCCGCCCCCAGGCAGATGGCAGAGAATGCCAGCTGCCCCTGGAGCTCCAGGGGCACGACGATCAGCAGCGCCAGGAAAGACGCGACCAGCACGACCAGGCCGGCGTGCGCCAAACGCTGCAGCGCGCCAGGTCCGCCACCCGCCGTCGAAGCCCGGCGGGCGCGCCACACATCGAGCGCTTTCATGCCGATTGCTCGCGCCGTTCAGTCGCAGCCAGCCTAGCGAGAAGGGCCTGGGAGCAGGCCTGAATGTCGTGACTGCCCTGACCGAAGGGATCGCAGTCGAGCACGCTGCGGTTGTAGGCCAAGGCCTCGGCGATCGACTGATCCCAATGGATCATGCCAATCACCTGGTCCCCCAGCACACCGCGCATGATCTGGGTAATGTCCCTGCTCAGCTGGCGCGCCGGATCGACCTGGTTGATCACATACGCGGCGCCGAGAAATTCGCGCCGTTCCCCCGCATGGCTATCGATCAGGCTCTCTATCTTCGGCAAGGTGGCGTAGGACGCGGCGTCCGGCAGGCTGACCACCAGGGCCAGGTTGGCCAGCGACAGCGCCTGCTGCAGGTAGATCGAGGGCCCGGGCGGCGTGTCGAGCACCACCAAGGTGCCAGCGGCCAGCTGCAACTCGGACAAGCGCCGCGCCAACCAGTCGGGCTCCTGCTCCAGGCGACGCTCGAAGGCCCGCCGCTGCCCCTCATCGACCGAGCCATAGGGCAGGATGGAAACGCCCAGGGCGCTGTCCTGGCAGCTGTCGCGCAGCGCCGCTTCGTCGACGCATTGGGCAATCCCTGCAGATGCCGCGGCCGGCCCCGGCGCGACGGCAACCCCCAGGTGGTGGCACAGGGCGTTCTGCGGATCGAGCTCGACGGCCAGCACCGCTTCCCCCTGACGCTGCATGGCGACCGCCAGGTTGGCGGCAACGGTGCTCTTGCCCACCCCGCCCTTGGCCGAGATGACGGCAATGATCTTCAGGTGCGAAAGCTGCGGTCGTCGGACCTGGGCGAGCGCCGGCCAGCCATCGACGCGCTCGCCCCGCGCAGCCTGCGCCAGCTTGCTCAGCATGCCTGGCAGACTTTTCCCGGCCCAGGCGGTAGCACTGGCGCAAAGGGGTGCAACCGGCGCGCATTCCGCGGCCGGCTCCTGCGCCGATAACAAGGAGGCGGCCTGCTGATCGACGCTTGACGCAGGGGCCGATTGGCGCGCCTCGTCCTTGCCCGGATCGGCCCGGCGCCCCGGAGGTGCGCACTCGTCTTGTTCCTCGGAAAATTCCTGATACTGAGCCGAACGACCGCCGAACAGCTTGAACAGACTCGAGATATCGCTCGAAGTACTCATACGAAGATGCTTCCGGATTCAATGAGGCAGCGACTTGGCTATCGACGCCAATAAATAAGCGTCAATAAAACAGCGTATCACTCGAATTATTTTAAGTTGTGTCAAATAGATAGCGCGGCGCCATTTAATAGCAAAGTGCCACCCGATTCAACTCCGGAGGGACCGGTAAACGCCGCCAATGCTGGCGTGGAGAGCCCGAGCGAACGAGCCCCTGCGATCGGCAAACAGGAGCGGGACGCTCAACCACGCCGAATAGCGGACATCGGGTGCGACCTGTGCGTCGCGAGACAACTGGCAGACCGAACAGGCGGATTGCAGGACGTTCGTGAGCTGAACCTGGCACACCGGCCAAGTGCCGCGAAACGCCTTCCCTGGCCCGGCTAAAGAAGCGCCCTAATCAGCTCCGCAGCGGCCCCTTGAGCGCGCAGAAGTCAGGCCCTGCCTCGCAGCGACCGGCATTTACCAGCCGTGTCGCCGGCTGTTGCGCCGGCTATCCCGTCGAATCTCCTGGTGCTGCTGGTACCTCGGCGTGCGCTCCTGCGGCTTGAGGTGCTGACCGCGCCAGCCGCGCCGCGGCTCGGCCGAACGATAGTCGCGACGGCCGTCGATGCGGCGCATGGACCGCCGTTCGTCCCGGGAAAAACGCGCCGGGGGCGCCGGCAGGTAGTGGCGATCGTCGAAACGGCGGCGGTCATATCTGCGGCCTTCATGCCTGCGCGCGTCGTAGCGACGCACGTCATGGCCGTGATAACGCGGCACCCCGTATACCGGATAGCGCTGCACCTGATAGTGGTTGATCGAGTGGTAACGGTCATGACCCCGGTAGCCATGGTCGTAGCCACCGCCGTATACCGCACAACCGCTCAGCGACAGCCCGAACAAGGCTGCAAGCATGGATTTGTAGAACATGGCGGGCTCCTCCGAGCGCTGGAACAACGCCGACCGCAGCCGACACCTGGGATCGCTCCCACAGCATCTGACCGTCGCCGCCGCAATCCGGTCCGCCCCATGGATGACAAGGTGTTACAGCGCAGCCGCTACCCGCGGGCTACGCCGATCCAGCGCCTCTCCGGGCGCGTCGCAGGGAGCCGGAAAACACGCCCTCTTTCGCGAACCTCCGGTGCGCGCACCGCAAGCGGAAATCGCCAGCGATGACGCCAAGGCCACGGCGCGCTAGCATGGCCGGCTCCAACTCCCCCACGGAACGCCGATCAGCGCATGCCCCTCGCCACCTCGAAAACCGGCCAACGCGCGCTGGTCCTGCTCCTGCTGGCCCTGCTCGGCAGCGGCTTTCTCGCCACCTCCCTGGTCAGCTACCGCACCGCCCTCGAGTCGATCCGCGAGAGCATCGTCAACACCGAGCTGCCGCTGACCTCGGACAATGTCTATTCCGAGATCCAGAAGGATCTGGTGCGCCCCGTGCTGATCGCCTCGATGATGGCCCGCGACACCTTCGTGCGCGACTGGGTGATGGCCGGGGAACGGGACGTCGAGCAGATGACCCGCTACCTGCACGAGGTCCAGACCCAGTACGGCACGGTCACCAGCTTCTTCGTCTCGGAAAGGTCGCGCACCTACTACCAGGCCCAGGGCGTGCTCAAGCAGGTGCAGGAAGACACGGCGCGCGACGCCTGGTATTTCCGTGTGCGTGACATGGCCACGCCCTACGAGATCAATGTCGACGTCGACATGGCCAACCAGGACCGCCTGACGGTGTTCATCAACTACCAGGTGTTCGACTACCAGCAGCGTTTCATCGGCGCCACCGGCGTGGGCCTGACCGTGGACGCCGTGGTCCAGCTGATCGACGCCTACCAGCAGCGCTACGGGCGCGGCGTGTACTTCGTCGACCGCACCGGTCGCATCGCCCTCACCGGTGCCGACGGCGGGCCCCAGGGCGCCCGGACCGGCCAGTCGCTCGGCGAACTGGAGGGGCTGCGGGAGCTGCTGGACCGAGCGGGGCAACCCGAGGACGGCAACTTCCGCTACGAGGAACAGGGCCGCGGGCACTTCCTCAACGTGCGCTACATTCCCGAGCTGAACTGGTACCTGTTCGTCGACAAGCAGGAATCCGGGGCCCTCGCCGCCATCCGCCACTCGCTCTACCTGAATCTGCTGATCTGCCTGCTGGTGACCGTCGCCGTGCTGAGCGTCGTCAGCATCGCCCTGCGCCGCCACCAGACGCGCATCGCCGCCCTGGCCACCACCGACATGCTCACCGACTTGCCCAATCGCCGCGGCTTCGAACTGCTCGCCAATCAGGCGATCCAGGAGGCGCGGCGCAATCAGGGCCCGCTGTGCGCCCTGCTGCTCGACCTCGACCACTTCAAGCAGCTCAACGACAGCCACGGCCACCTGGCCGGCGACGAGGTGTTGCGCGGCTTCTCCGCCCGGCTGCGGCAGGACCTGCGCCAGTCCGACATCATCTGTCGCTGGGGCGGCGAGGAATTCATCGTCCTGCTCAAGGACAGCTCGCCGGAACAGGCGCGCCAGCTGGCGGAGAAGATCCGCCTGCACACCGAACAAAGCAGCTTCCACCATGCCGATGGCCAACTACGGGTCACCACCAGCATCGGCCTGGCCGAGCTGCACCCGGGCGACACCCTCGACCAACTGATCGGCCGCGCCGACCGCGCCCTGTACCGCGCCAAACAATCCGGCCGCAACCGCCTGTGCGAAGAAACCCTATGACCATCTGCGCCTCCCGCTGTCCGCTCTGTGGCCAGGACAACCAGTGCGCCCAGGTCGAGGCCTCGATGCCCGTTAGCCACTGCTGGTGCTTCGACGCGACCATCGAGCGCGAGGTCCTCGAGCGCCTGCCACAAGCGCAGCGCAACCGCGCCTGCCTCTGCCCCCGCTGCGCCCGGGGACTGCCTCCGGCCACCGCGACTCCGACGGCGGCCGATCCCGACTGACCATGCGCCTCGACCGCTTCCTCAGCAACCTGCCGCGCTTCAACCGCCAGGCCGTTCGCCAGCTGCTCGCCAGCGGCGGCGTGCGCCTGGACGGCCAGGTCAGCCGCGACGGGCGCAGCGAGGTCAGCGTGTTCAGCCGGGTCGAGCTGGGCGACGGCGAAGTACTGCAGGCCGGCAAGCGCGCGCGCTATTTCATGCTGCACAAGCCGCTCGGCGTGGTCAGCGCCACCGAGCACTCCGACCACCGCACCGTGCTCGACCTTTTGGACGAGCCGGACAAGCACGAGCTGCACCTGGCCGGGCGTCTGGACCTCAACACCAGCGGCCTGCTGCTGATCACCAACGACGGGCAATGGTCGCGCCGGGTGACCCTGCCGGAAAGCCAGAAGCCCAAGGTCTACCTGGTCGAGACCGAGGATGTGATCGAACCGGTCTATATCGAGGTGTTCGCTCGCGGCCTGTACTTCAGCTTCGAGGACCTGGTCACCCAGCCTGCCGAACTGCAGATCCTCGCGCCCCGCCGCGCCCGCCTGACCCTGCACGAAGGACGCTACCATCAGGTCAAGCGCATGTTCGGCCACTTCCGCAACAAGGTCGTCGGCCTGCACCGCATCAGCATCGGCGACATTCACCTCGATGCGCGGCTGGCCCCAGGCCAGTACCGCGCGCTGACGGCGCGAGAAGTCGCCGGATTTGCCCGCGACTGAGCCTGCCGTCGCAATGGACTGCCGCAAACGGCGACGATCGAAGAAAGTGAAATTGGTGCTTGCCAGGGCCGCGCCGCTGCTGCTTAAATCGAACCATAAGGTCTTGACGTGACCACGCGGTCGCAAAAGCCATCTAAGCGTTCTTTCGGTTGTCTGCGCACTGCGCAAAAATGGGTTCCTGCCTGGTTACACGACGCCTCTCCAGCCCCCTGCAAAGGCTGGAGCGGACGCTCTATTTCGACCCTAACCGATTGAAAATAAATAACCTATAAAAACCCCCAGCCTGACATCGCGCTGTCACGTCCAGGCGCTTTCCTGACTGTCCTACTTTGCTCGGCAAACGCCGCCACCCGGCCGCTTGCCATGCCTACTTGCGCCAGGAGGAAACAACATGAAGCCAGCTATCGCGGTCGTCGATGTTCACGGGAGTTTCAAGGTCCACACCGAGTTTTACGCCAACCCCAGCGCGCGCAAGACCATCATTCTGGTCAACGGCTCGCTGGCCACCACCGCCGCCTTCGCCCAGACGCTCAGGTACCTGCATCCGCAGTTCAACGTGGTGCTCTACGATCAGCCCTACGCGGGCCAGTCCAAGGCGCACAACAGCAACATCCGGCCGATCACCAAGGAGGACGAGGCCTACATCCTCCTCGACCTGATCGAGCGCTTCAGAGTCGACTACCTGCAGTCGTTCTCCTGGGGCGGCGTGCCGGCGATGATGGCCCTGGCGCAGCGGCCGGCGCGCATCGAAAAGGCGGTAATCACCTCCTTCTCGCCCCTGCTCAACGAGCCCATGCTCGACTACCTGGAGAAGGGCCTGATCAGCCTGCAGGCGGTGGATGGCGTGGGCCTCGGCCACCTGGTCAACAACACCATCGGCAAGCACCTGCCCTCGCTGTTCAAGCGCTTCAACCACCGCCACATCAGCAGCCTGGACGAGCACGAGTACCGGCAGATGTACGCCCACGTCAATCAGGTGGTGCACATGGAGAACCACTGCCAGATGGAGTGCCTGGCGACGATCGACATCCCGCTGCTGTTCGTCAATGGCGAACACGACGAATACACCTCGCCCCAGGACGTGCGCCTGTTCGCCGAGCACCTCGGCGATTGCCAGTTCGCCACCATCGACAATGCCGGGCACTTTCTCGACATGGAGCACAAAGGCGCCTGGTCGCAGACCCGCGACGTGCTGCTGGGCTTCCTGCAAGGCCCGGCGCGACGTGAGGCGGCTCATCGCCCGAGCCCCGAAGCCCAGCACGCCATCGCCCTATGAGGCACGAGATCGAGCCGCAGTCGCACCGAGGCGCTACACATTGCGTTCGGTGCGGGCTTCATTTCGGCGGCGAACTCTGGTACAAAGTCACCCGCTCAAGCGGGCGTCGTATAATGGCATTACCTGAGCTTCCCAAGCTCATGACGAGGGTTCGATTCCCTTCGCCCGCTCCAGTATTTCCGCAGCCTCCAGCCCTATCAGGGTAGCCCATATAGATCTGGGGGCCGTTTCGGGGGCCGTTTCAAGCCAGGGCATCCCCTCAGATATCCTGGATAGCCTGCCATATACCAGCGCTCTGAATTGCGAATGCCGTCAACTAGGCCAATCCAGCGCCCCATACGGCCGGTAATCTGTAGACCTTGAATAGGCAAGCGCTGCAGAAATTCAGAACCACCGCGGCCAACTTCTTTTCCGGCAGTAGCAATCGAGACTCTCCCGATTACGAGTCTCAGCCAGCTCGCACCGACCTACCCTCCTAAGCCAGAGTCGCAACAGAACCGTTTTCAGCCAAACCGGCCATGCCCCCACACTTCTCGGCCGACCTGAACGGATTTCGAATCCAATATCTACGCCATATTTTCAAAGACACCCCAAACAAGCTACTGATTTAAAGAACATCCACGCAACAGAACTAAGCAAGCCGCACCATGTTTTGGGGGCGAAATACCCCCAAATATCCCCCAGCACAGCCGACGGCCTACGCGAATGGCAGCAACATACGTCGATGACCGGCGCTTTTCGCTCACTTCCCTCAGTAACACTTTACGATTCGAAGAATGGGTGAATTCCTGCGTCAGTAGTGGATAACCCACCTAGGATTCAACAGAGGCCTGGCAGTTTACCGATCTATCAGTTGCAGGAATTCCTGGCGGGTATTGGTCGACTCGCGGAAGGCGCCGAGCATCACCGAGGTGCTCATCAGCGAGTTCTGCTTCTCCACCCCGCGCATCATCATGCACATGTGCTTGGCCTCGATCACCACCGCCACGCCGGCGGCGTTGGTCACCTGCTGCACCGCCTCGGCGATCTGCCGGGTCAGGTTCTCCTGGATCTGCAGGCGGCGGGCGAACATGTCGACGATCCGCGCCACCTTCGACAGGCCCAGCACCTTGCCGGTGGGGATATAGGCGACATGGGCCTTGCCGATGAAGGGCAGCAGGTGGTGCTCGCACAGCGAGTACAGCTCGACGTCCTTGACCATCACCATCTCGTCGTTGTCGGAGGCGAACAGGGCGCCGTTGACCACTTCCTCGAGGCTGGTCTGGTAGCCGTGGCAGAGGTACTGCATGGCCTTGGCCGCGCGCTTGGGTGTGTCCAGCAGGCCTTCGCGCTCGGGGTCCTCACCTATACCAATTAGAATGTCATGAAAAAGACTGTCCAGTACTCTGCTCATTGAAAGCCCCTCACTGTCCACTTAAGGGCGTCGACGTCCGCCATTGGCTCTTGCCCCTCTTCTCGCCTGATGGCACCCACTATCCATGCGCGCGACTATCCAAGGTGCGCGCCTCGTTATCTAGGGTCCGCATAGCGTTCCCCAAGTAGCGCGATACGGCGTCCGGCGCCCAGTTCCCAGTCGGTTCGAGCAAATGTCCGCGCACGAATCGGTAGCTCCTGAGTGGTGCGTTCAGCCTCTGTGCAAGCGCTGGGTCGTGCTCGGCCAGCTCAGCGAAGCCGCGTTCGATACCAGCATCCATTGCGCTGAGCGCCTGCTTGTCAGGTATCCAGATATCGCCGCCGAAATTTGGGAAGGACGCCATCTGGTAGTACAGCAGCATGCGTCCGATATCGTGGCTGAGCCCGTGGAGCCGGCGCAGCGTCTGCGCCCCCTCGGGCAGTGCGCTGTAGCGATCGCGCAGGGATGTTTCCAGCCGGATATGCGCCTCAATGACCCCTGGCAACCATCGTGAATAAGCCGGCCACACTGAGCGTACGTCGGCCGTACTCTGTGGCAGCTGCTGGAGCTGGGCAAAAGCATCGGCGAGCAGGCGAATCTGCTCGGCCAACCGGGCGTCGTCAGCTTTCGTAGATAACTCGCTCAAGCGCTTAAAACTTAGACTGAAGGCTTCGAGGTTTCCCGCTTCATAGGGAATGCCGTTGAGGTTGTAGTAAAGCAGGACGCTGACCGTAGTCATTGTCGCCAGCGTGCGCATTTCCTGGAGCTCTTGGCGGTCCAGCGCGGCCAACGCTTCTCCTCTGCTACAGGCCAGTAGCATCAGGATCAACAGGTAGTTCAGCCGACGGCTTTTTTTGCAGTTATCACGTTCCAAAACGCTCTCCTTGTTCAGGCTATGTCCACGCTAGCCCATAACCGATAAATCAATCCTTACCTACGCTTGCAACTAAGGTGCGCAACTGCGCTGAGCATCAACTGAAGTCTCCATCGGTCAATAGCGACCGTTCGCGCCACTGTTCGATCTCCCGCTCCATGGCTGCTAGCTTGCCGGTTACTACCTGTAGCGCGTCAGAACCAGCGAGATAGCGCAGTGGTGGCGCTTCTTCGGCGGCTATGCGCACCAGCATCGCCCCAAGCCTGGCCGGATCGCCGGGCTGTTGGTGATTGTTGGCCGCAGAGGATGCTTTGATCTTCTTGCTGAACTCGATGTAATCCTTCAGGCCTTCGCCACCCTGCGCCGCGGAGCTGTCGTCGAGGAAGTCGGTGCGGAAGGCGCCAGGTTCGACAATGGTCAGGTGGATGCCGAACTGCGCCACTTCCTGGGCCAGCGCCTCGGAGAAGCCCTCAACCGCGAACTTGGCCGAGCAATACAGCGCGGCGCCGCCCATGCCGGCCACACCGGCGATCGATGAAATGTTGAAGATGTGCCCGGAGCGTTGTTCGCGCATCGCGGGCAATACCGCGCGGCAGACATGGAACACGCCAAAGACGTTAGTGGCGAACTGCCGCTCGACAGCCTTCGCGTCGTTTTCCTCGAAGGGTCCCAACTGACCATAACCGGCATTATTGACGGCGACATCGATGCGTCCAAAACGGCGCAGAGCGGCCTCCACCGCCAAGGCCGCCTGCCCCTCCTGGGCAACATCCAATTGCACCGACAGCACCCGCTCGCCGTAGCAGCCATACAGGGTTTCGAGCCGGGCCAGATCGCGGCCCGAGGCGACCACATTGTCGCCGGCAGCCAGCGCAGCCTTGGCGATTTCCGCACCGATGCCGCGCGACGCGCCAGTGATGAACCATGTCTTGATCATTATTGTTCTCCGGGTTCAGGCCAGTGGCCGGAAAAGTCAGGCGTGTCTGTCCAGCGAGCTGACCAGCCTCGCTCGTCGCGACGCAGCTCATGATTATATGAACATAGTTACAGTTTTTGTTCATATAATTTATAGTCCAGTCAGTCTCCCGGAACGACTCCAGGCCGAACACTTGCTAGGCGTGTCTGTCGCTGCGTTGCAGATCACCGAGATAAAGGAGTACACAGATGCTGATCGATATTCACGCTCACCTTGTGACCAAGGGCATGCTCAATCGCCACGCGTTCTGGGGCCCCTTCATGAAAACCACGGGCTTCACCGTCGGCCACTTCTCCCTAGGCACCAAGCAACCGTCCAAGGCCGCCAACGATGAAGAGGCCGAAGCCAACCTGCTGGCACGCATGACCCACGAGAGTCGACGCAAGCTGATGGCCGAGCGCGGAGTGGACAAACTGGTGTTGTCGGCCCCCTCACATGCCTTCATGTACTGGGCTGACGAGTTCGGCAGCGAATACGCGCGGATCTGCAACGACGAAATGTCCGCCTATTGCCGCCAGGACCCGGCGCACTTCGACTTCTGGTGCCATGCCAACCTGGCCGAGCCGGCTGCCGCGGTGGAGGAAATCGACCGCGCCGTCACCCAGTTGTGCGCCAAGGGCGTGTGCGTCGGTGGGACTAATTTCAACGGCATAGAGACGTACGACGAACGCCTGTTCCCGGTTTGGGAAAAGATCGCCCAACTGGATGTGCCGATCATGGTGCATGGCTTCAATCAGTCGATGTACTGGGGCGACAAGCACAGCGACGACAAATTCGAGACGACCTCCATCGTCGGCGACTGTGTCGATGAAACCCTGTTCTTCTGGTACCTGATCTGTGGCGGTGCGCTGGACGCCTTCCCCAACCTCAAGGCCTACATCACCCATGCCGGCGGTATGGCGGTGTTCCAGCTGGGTCGCCTGAGCGAGCTGAACCGTGCCATGGCGCCGGATGCCCGTAATCAGAAGCCGCTCATGGACTACATGCCAAACTTCTACTTCGACCTCGATGTACATGCACCGGGCCTGCGCCGAGGTGTCGTGGAGGTGGTCGGGGTCGACCGGCTGGTCTATGGCACCAATTTCGGTGGCGCCTACGACCATGGCGATCTCACCGCAGGCCTCGGCCTCAATGACAGCGAACGCGAAAAAATCCGCAGCGGTAATGCCATCCAGCTGCTCAAACTGGATATGCCCGGCTCTCTCTGAGCCGCCAACTGCAGCTCGGTGTGGGCAGCACCACAGCTCAATTGCCAGGTCGATTGGTCGGCGGATAGGCGCTGGATGACTCGTCCTGCGGCAATGGATCGACGGCGGGTTTGAGCCGTCCCTGCGCCAGCGCAATACCGCACAAGATCAGCCCGCCACCGACGGCGTGGTAACCATGCAAGGCCTCGTCGAGCATGAGCACCGCGAGCACGGCGGTGAGCAGCGGCACCAGGTTCATGAACACGGCGATCCTCTCCGCGCCCAGGATGGCCAGTGCGTAATTCCACAGGCCCGGCGCCAGCCCCGACGCGAACAGCCCCGCATAGACCACCAAGGGGATGTTCTGCGCGGTCAGTTGCACCGACGCTGCGAGCAGGAAGGCTGGAGTCAGCACCAGCAGGCCGCAGAATATCTGTACATAGAGTGCCACCCAGGTAGAAACCGGCAACTGCCAGCGTTTCAGCAGCAGGCAGTACAAGGCGTAGGAGACCGAAGCCAGCAGCATCATCAGCTCGCCCTGGCCCATCCCCTCCGCCCACAGCCGGCAGGGTTGCCCCGCGCTGATAAGCAGCGCCAGGCCAACGAATGAAAGCATCCCACCCAAACAGATACCTGGCGTGGGCCGGGTACGCAGCAGCGGGATGGCGAGGACGATGGTCAACAGCGGCATGGTGCCGAGGATCAAGCCCATCGACATGGCTGAAACCGTGTGCGCCGCGAAATAGGCCAGCGACTGGTACAGCGCCATGCCCAACACGCCGAGGCTGAACAGCTGCCAGAAATGCCGTGTTATCGACTGCCGCTGCCGCCAAACTCCAGACAGCAGCCATGGGCTGAGCAGCACAAAGGCGAGCAGCCAGCGGTAGAAGGAAATGGCTGCAGGGTCGATAGCCCCCACCGCCAGGCGATTGACCACGGTGCTGCCGGCCCAGATCAGCGAAGCCAGCACGGGCAGGATATAGAGCATGGGACGACTGCCCCCTCGAGCGGCATTGATTCTGCGGCCCAGGCTTTATCGATAGCCGGACGGCCGCTCCATGGCAACGAGGGCTCGCTGTGCCTACCTGGCGACCCGGATAGACGACACGCGCGGCGCTGGCGACTCAGCCGAAGTCAGCGCGGCTTCTGGTAATACCCCACCGCGACCGCATAATCGCCAACCTTACGAATCAAGGTGCTCTTGCTCTCGCTGCGCCCAGTCACCGGATTGCGCCACAGGTAAGTGAGTTCGCCCTCGCCTTTGCCGTTGACGATCTCGAGCATTTGCTCGCCAATGGGCACATGATCGTCCGACTGCACGGCACGGAAGTCGGTGCCAACCATTCTCAGGTTGTAGCCGTGTGCGACGTAGCGCTCCGTTCGCAGATCGGCGACGAACACATAGAGATCGTCGCGAATAAAGTTCGCATCCAGGCTGTTGATGCGCTTGAAGGTTTCCTTGGGGTTCTCGGCCACGGCGGCCACGGCCCGCTCCAGCAGACTCTCCGCCTCTTCCGGGCTGGCGCGCGGCATGTAGTAACCAACCGCAAAGATGCGCTCGCCGACCCGTCGAAAGAACACATGCTTGCGTTCGACCTTGCCGTCGTTCCAGTTCAGCCAGCGGTACTCGGCGCGGTGCACAGCGCCGCTGTCAGGCAGGTTCAATGCCTCGCGAAACGCCGCGTTGAGCTCGTCATTCAGTGCGCTACTGATATTGCGCCCGACCAGGTTCACCGAAGGCCCACCGCTGGCCAGCATCACTCCGGCAGTATCCAGGACATAGACATATAACTCGTCGTCGATGAACTCGCCTTGGCGGCTGAACGCTGCCAACGCCGCGTCGCCGGTCGCTTGGTAATGCGCCACGGCCTTGTCCAACAGGGCTTTGGCGCGCTCGGCCTCCGGGGCGTAACGTTGTTCGAGCGTCTCCTGCGCGGCTACGCCCGACAACGAGAACAACCCCAGGAGCAGGAGCAAGGTAGAACGAAGCAACATCATGGCAAATTCCTCAACGACTGATCCTGCGAGGACCGTTCAACGGCATTTCACAGCGTGCGGCCGATGATTTCCTTCATGATTTCCGAGGTGCCGCCATAGATACGCGCCACCCGCGCATCGACCCAGGCGCGGCTGATCTTGTACTCGCTCATAAAACCGTAGCCACCATGCAGCTGGAGGAACTCGTCGAGCAGCTTGCCCTGCATTTCCGAACCTAGCAGCTTGGCCATGGCCGCGACGTCCGGGGCCAGCTCGCCACGCATCACCTTGGCCAGGCAGTCGTCGACGAACACCCGCAACATGGTCGCCTGCGCCTTGGCTTCGGCGAGCTTGAAGCGAGTGTTCTGAAAGTCCAGCACCGGCTTGCCGAAAACCTTGCGCTCGCGGGTGTAGTCGATGGTTTCTTCGAGCAGCGTGTGGATCGACTGCGCCGCGCGAATGGCGATGATCAGTCGCTCCCAGGCCAACTGGTGAGTGAGGTACTTGAAGCCCTGGCCTTCTTCGCCCAGGCGGTTACTCGCCGGCACCCGCACTTCGTCGAAGAACAGCTCGGAGGTGTCTTGGCCCTTCAAGCCGATCTTTTCCAGCAAACGCCCCTTGGAAAAGCCTTTGCGCTCCTCCTCGATACAGATCAGCGTCAGCTCTTTGGCCGCCGGATCGAGCTTGGTCGCGGTGACCATCAGCCCGGCGTTGCCACCATTGGTGATAAAGGTCTTCTGTCCGGAGACGATGTAATCGTCTCCATCGCGGCGAGCCAGGGTGCGCATGGAACGCAAATCGCTGCCGATGCCCGGCTCGCTCATGGCGATCACCCCGATCAGCTCACCACTGACCATGCGCGGCAGCCACTTGAGCTTCTGCTCTTCACTGCCGTAGGCCACGATGTAGGGCGCGACGATCTCCGAATGGGTGGTGAAGCCCACCGCGGTGGCGTTGGCCCTGGCCAGTTCCTCGATCATCACCGCCGAGTGACCGAAATCGCCGCCTGAGCCGCCGTACTCCTCCGGCACGGTCGAGCACAGAAGCCCGAGTTCGCCGGCCTTGAGCCAGACGTCCTTGGGCACGATGCCGTTCTTTTCCCATTCATGCAGGTACGGAACGATCTCGCGATCGACGAAACGCCGCGCCATTTCGCGGAACATGTTGTGGTCTTCCCGGAAAACGCCACGCATGGCTATCACTCCAAATTCGGTTGGTGGTCTCAACGGTCCTGGTAGTCAGGCTTGCGCTTGTCCATGAAAGCAACGACGGCCTCATGGTGGTCTTCCGTATGATGGGCCAACGACTGATAGGCAGCCGACAGCTCCAGCAGCGAATCCAGGCGCATGTGCTGACCTTCGCGCAGCAGGCGCTTGCACAGACGCAGGGCATGGCCAGGGTTACTGGCGATACGCTGGGCTAGCGCATGCGCCTCGGCCTGCAGGGTCTCATGGGTGCAAACCTGCTCCACCAGTCCCCAGTCCAGCGCCTTGGCGGCGTCGATGGTGTCGCCGGTGAAGGCCATCAGGCTGGCCTTGGGAATGCCGATGATGCGCGGCAGCAACCAGGCGCCGCCGTCGCCGGGCACTATCCCCAGGCGCACGAAGCTTTCCGCGAACAAGGCCGAGCTGGAAGCCAGGCGGATGTCGCACATACAGGCCAGGTCCAACCCGGCGCCGATGGCCGGGCCGTTGACCGCGGCGATGACCGGGATGTCCAGCTCGTAGAGCGCCAGCGGAATGCGCTGGATGCCATCGCGGTAGGTATTGCGCAATTCGTACGGCGAACCGGCGAAGATGCCGCCGCGCTCGCGCATGTCCTTGACGTTGCCACCAGCACAAAAGGCGCTACCGTTGCCGGTGAGCACCATCACTCTCGCCGAACGATCGCGGCGCAGTTCGGCACAGAGATCCACGAACTCCTGGATCTGTTCCGGTGAAGTCAGCGCGTTGCGGGTCTCCGGGTGGTTCATGCGCACGGTGACGATGCCGCCCTCGCGCTCGATCTGCAGGAAGGGACTCATGCCGATTTCCTCTCGAGAGTGCGTAGCTGTTGATTGGCGTGGTCGGTCAACAGCGCCCAGTAGCCATCGCCGCCTGCGCCGCAGACCATCTGGCCGATGCGCTGACTCCACAGGCTCGCCGAACCGAATTCGCTGCGCCAAGCCCACAGCCGTCGCGACAACAGATGCAGCGAGTATTCCTGGGTGAAACCGATGGCGCCGTGCACCGAGTGTGCGATGCCAGCGCCAACGCTGGCGGCTTCCGCAGTACTGACCTTGGCCGCGGCGATGGTCAGGGTGGCGAAAAGCGTATCCGACTCGGCGAAGGCGGCTTCCGCCGCAATACCCGCCGCCGCGGCCTGTTCGGAGAACACCGCAAGCTGCTGCTGAATCGCCTGGAAGGCCCCGATAGCACGGCCGAACTGGGTGCGCTCGCGGGCATAAGCCGAGGTCATATCCAACAGGGCATGCAACGCGCCGGCGATCTGCGCCGAACGCAGCAGTGCGCCGCCCAACTGCAACACCTCGGCCGACAGCGATGCGGGCAATGGCGCAGAGGCCAGCACCCGGGCACCGGTGAAGTGCAGGCTGTCGCGCGGTTCACCGGCCACGTTCAGGCTCAATGTCTGGCTGGCAGCACTCTCGGTGGACAACAGCACCACGCTCGGCGTCGCGCTGTTGCGATCGGCGATGGCCACCAGGCTTTGTGCGTGCCGGCCCCAGGGCACGTCACGCAGCGCCCCAACCACGGCACCATCGCGCAGGCTCAGATCGGCCTCCGCGGCGAAGCTGAGAATGTCGGTCTGAGGCTCGAGGCCGACCTTGCCGAGCAGCCAGTTGCCCAACAGGGCCTCACCCAGCGGGATAGGTGCGGCAAAGCGACCCGCCGCGCGGGCCAGCACGTAGAGGTCGGCCCAGCCGGCCTCGGCACCGCCCAGGGACTCCGGCACGGCCGCCAGGGTGAAACCGGAAGCTTCAACAGCCGCCCAAAGTTCGGCCGGCCACTCGCCGCCCTCGCAGCCAAGCACGTATTCAGGCGTGGCCAGGTCGGCGAGCAGACGCTCGATAGTCGATTCGAATAGCTCTCGCATAATTATCGCAACCCCATGCCGCGCGCGATGATGCCGCGCAGGATTTCGCGGGTGCCTCCACGCAGTGAGAAAGACGGTGCCATCTGGGTCAGGTAGGCGAGAACCTGGGCATGCTCGCTGCCGCCCTCCTGACGAGGCTCGGCCTCCAGCAGCAGTTGCGCGACCTCGGGAATTTCCTGTTCGAACAGGTTGCCCAGGTCCTTCACGCAGGAGGCGGCCCAGGCCGGGTGTTCGCCCGCCGCCAACTGTGCGGTGACCGACAGCGACATGTTGCGCAGGGTCAGCAGTTTGGCGCTGAGACGGCCGATTTCACGGCTCTGCAAGGCGTCGGGCTGACGCCCCACGGCGCTGATCAGCGTTTTCAGCAGTTCGATGCAACTGAGGAAGCGCTCCGGACCGCTGCGCTCGAAGGCCAGTTCGGCCGTTACCTGGTCCCAGCCCTTGCCTTCGGTGCCGATCAAGGCGTCGGCATCGAGCTGCACGTTGTCGAAGAACACCTCGTTGAAATGCTCGCCGCCAGCCAGATCGCGAATCGGCCGAATGGTGATGCCCGGCAGGCGTAGGTCGACGATGAACTGCGACATGCCCTCGTGGCGTGCGGCCTGCTTTTCGCCGGTACGCACCAGGGCAATCATGAAGTGCGCGTGCTGGGCATTGGTAGTCCATACCTTCTGCCCGTTGAGCAACCAGCCAGCAGCGTTACGGGTGGCCGAGGTCTTGATCGAGGCCAGGTCGGAACCGGAGTTCGGTTCGCTCATGCCGATACAGAAGTAGCTCTCGCCACGGCAAATCGGCGGCAAATAGCGCTCCCGCTGAGCCTCGCTACCAAAGCGATTGATCAACGGCCCGCTCTGCCGGTCGGCAATCCAGTGCGCCGACACAGGCGCGCCGGCGGCCAGCAGCTCCTCGATGATCACGTAGCGGGCAAACGGCCCTGCAGCCGCGCCGCCGTAATGCTCGGGCAGCGCCATGCCGACCCAACCCTGGGCACCGAGCTTGCGGCTGAAGGCCGCATCGAAGCCCATCCAGGACTGCGCCCTGGCGGTTGTCGGGTAGTCGCCGAGATTGCTCTGAAGGAACTCCCGCACCTCGTAGCGAAGTGCCTCCGCCTCGGCGGGAATTCTGCTGTAGGTGAACTGGGTGATAGACATGTGCGCTCTCTAAACTAGGCACGAGGCCTGGTCGCCATGCGGCGACCAGGCAAGCCGATGCTTTCGGCCCACCCGCCGCGGAACGGCGGGTGGGGCTCCGCTGGACCTTAAAGCGCAGTACCGGCGTCGGCCTTCTCGAACATCGCATTGATGTCGCCCGAGGTGACCGGCTTGCCGTCGTTGCGCCCATGGTCGGCACCGCCGAGACCCAGTGCAGGCTCGATGCTGACATGCGTCGCCTTGGCCCGCAGCGCGGCAACGGTGCAGTTCTCGCGACCGTGAATGGAGAACGGATCGAAGGAGAACTCACGCATGGCATTGAGGTGAGTAACCTTGTCGATGGTCTCCTTGGACAGGTGCTGCAACCCTTCCCAGGCGGATTCTGGCGAATTCGGCCAGGTGCAGTCGGAGTGCGGGTAGTCGCTTTCCCAGGTAACCATGTCTTCGTTCATGAATTTGAGGTTCTGCAAACCGAAGTTGTCTTCGATGAAGCAGGTGACGAAGTGCTTCTTGAAGATATCGCTGGGCATCTGCCCACCGAAGTTGGAGTTGGTCCAGGCATTGTGGTGCCGGTGAGTGAAGTCCGCTCGCTCCAACAGATAGGGAATCCAGCCGATACTGCCCTCGGACAAGGCCATGCGCAGATTAGGGAACTTTTTCCACATCGGCGCCCAGATCCAGTCGGCTGCCGAGTTGGCAATGGAAATCGGCATGGAGGTGATCCAGGCGTCGATCGGCGACAGGTCGGAGGCATGGTTGGCCTTCACACCGGTGCCAATGTGGCAGCAGATCACGACGTTATTGTCCGAACAGGCTTTCCACAACGGATCCCAGTAATCGCTGTGAATCGAGGGATAACCATGGATCGCCGGATTATCGGACAGCGACACCGCATGTACGCCCTGCTTGGCCAGGCGCTCGACCTCTGCAGCAGCGGCCTGCATGTCCCACCAAGGCACCAGCATCAAGGGGATGAAGCGTCCCGGCGCGGCGTTGCACCAATCATGCAGGTGCCAGTCGTTGTAGGCCTGAATGGCGGCCAAGGACACAGCACGATCGGCATGCACCTGGAAGCGTTGGCCTGCGAAGCCGGGGAAGGTCGGGAAGCACAGCGAGCCGAGCACGCCGTTGGCGTTCATGTCGTCGACACGGTCCATGATGCTCCAAGTGCCACGACGCATCTGGTCGTAGCCCAGCGGCTCCATGCCGTACTCCTCTTTAGGGCGACCGACCACGGAGTTGAGCCCCATGTAACCGGTCGCTTGCTCTTCGAAAACCCACACATCACGGTCGCCGCGCTTGACGACATGGGGCTCCCGGCCCTTGAAACGGGCAGGCATGTGACGAGCAAAGGCATTTGGTGGCTCAATCGCGTGATCATCAACGCTGACCAGAATCAGATCTTCAACCTTCATTGTTATCCCCTTCGCTAACGGGTTCTCTGTATGTGCTTCGATCATAGAGCACGGCTAGAGAAGATATAAACACATTTTAGATTTATGTTCAACTAATCAGGGGAGCCCTACATGCCACCTGCTTCTGTCGTCAGACCGGGACGGCGCCCCGTAGAACGGAGACTGAAAAGGCGGCACACGCCGCCTTTCAGGCACCAGGTCACTCGAGCATCACAGGCTCAATCCCAGAGCACATGCACATGGTGCGGCCCGCGCAATTGCGCACCGATGATTTCCGGCGCCGGCTTGCTGGGATCGAGGCGGATGTTCGGCATCAGGTCGAGAATTGCGTTGAGCGCGCACTGGATTTCCGTCTTGGCCACGAACTGGCCGATGCACATGTGCGGACCGAAACCAAAGCCGAAGGACGGCCGTACGCGGCGGTCGATATCGAATACATCGGCCTTCTCGAAAACATCCTCGTCCCGATTGGCCGACGTGACGATGCACGAGACCATCGCCCCCTTGGGGATGGCCACCCCGCGTATCACAGTATCTTTGGCCGCCTGGCGCACCTTGAAGGTCGCCACCGGCTCGTAGCGCACCGCCTCGTCGATGGCCTTGGAAACCAGACTCCGATCATTGCGCACACGCTCGAGTACCGCCTGGTTCTGCAGCAGCAGCGTCATCAGCGTGCCGAAGGTACGGGTGGTGGTTTCGCTGGCGGCAGGCAACAGAGAGCGCACGAAGGTGGCGATCTCGTGATTATCGAGCGAGCGCCCCTCGTATTCCGCCCGAATCAACCGGCAGATCAGATCATCTCCCTCGGCGCCCTGGGCTCGACGCTCGGACACCACCACCTTGACCACATCGTAGAGCGCCTGGGCCGCCTCCATCGCCGCGCCACGGGCAGCGGCGGCCTTCTCTGGATCGACCTGCGGGCCAGCCAGGATAGCCAAGGCCCAGGCGGCATACTTGGCGATTTCCTCCGGCCGATCTTCCGGGAAACCGATCAGCGAATAGATCACGCGGATCGGAAAATACAACGCGAAATCCATGAGGTCCGCAGCCTTGCTGGGCACCATGGGTTGCAGGTATTCCTCGCGAATTACACGGTCGATTTTGGCTTCTTTCCAGCGGTTGACCGTCTCCGGCATGAACACCGGCTGCAACAGGTTACGCATACTCTTGTGCGCTTCGCCGTCCATCGCGGTAAGGATCAAACCGTCAAAAAACGAGCCCAATCCCTCCGCAATAAAGCCGCTGGTGAAATTTGTGGCGTCACGCATAACGGCCATGACGTCGTCGTACTTGAACAGCGTGAAAGTCGGCCGATCGGGATCGAGGCCGGCGATCGACGGCACGCCCAGGCGCGCCATGAAATTGTCCGCAAGCACTGGGCTTTTTTCGCGCATCTCACGGTACACGGCGTGCAGGTCGACATCGCTACCGCGGTAGTTGCTCGCCACGTTGGCGAACACCTGCTCTAGATTACCTTCAACTGGGGCAGACATGGTCGTCTCCTTATTGTTGTAAGGGGTCGAGAGATCGACCCCACGGCGCACAGCGCTGTGCATGAAGGCAGAGCACCTGCCCCTCACTATTTTGAACAGTTTATTTCATTCTGATCATTTAGATAGAGTACCTAAGGAGCGAATGGCTACAAGCCGCTAGGTCAATAGGCCTGCTGGACATGAGTCAGGCGCCCGCCAGCCAGCATCAACGCGCAGAACATGTTGAGTTCCGCAACCTGGCCGGGGCTGAAGAACTCCGCCAGCCGGGAATAAAGCTGCTCATCGACAGCGAAATAGTCACCCGCAAACAGCTCGGCGAAACGCAAGGCTGCCTGCTCGGCCGGTGTGAAGCGTTCGCTATCGCTGGACAGACAGGCGATGTCCTCTTCACTCACCGCATCGGATTTGCGTGCCAGCTGGCACGCTTGACAGGCAGTGATGCCGGCAATCTTCAACCTCAGCAGCTCACGCAGGCGCTCGCTCAGGAGACTGTCTCGATAGAAACGCTCCAGGAGCTCCAGCCATGCCAACGCGATGGCCGGCCGATTCGCCCAGGCCTGAACCGGCCTGGACGAACTGAGCACGCGGCTTTCCAGCCCACGCGCGATGGCCTCACGCAACTCAGCCGGCATTTCCTCCAGCGATACCAGGGCAACCCGGGACACGCTCAACGAACTCCCGCGGACATAATCAGTCGATCCGCTCGATGATGGTCGCGGTGCCCATGCCACCGGCACAGCAAATCGCCTGCAGGCCATAACGGGCACCCCGGCGCTCCAGTTCGTTCAGCAGGGTAGTCAGCAGGCGAGCGCCGCTGGCGCCAAGCGGGTGGCCGAGGGCAATGGCTCCTCCGTTGACGTTCAGCCGCTCATGCGATACGCCGGTTTCGCGCATCCAGGTCAGGGGTACCGATGCAAAGGCCTCGTTTACCTCAAAAAGGTCGATGTCATCCAGCGTCAACCCTGCGCGGGCCAACACCTTGTGGGTCGCAGCGATAGGCCCGGTGAGCATCAGCGTCGGATCGGCTCCCACGGTGGTGAAAGCGCGGATTCGCGCCCGCGCCTTGAAGCCACACCGCTTCGCCCTCTCGGCCGACATGAGCAACAACGCCGCGGCACCGTCGGATATCTGCGATGAGTTGCCGGCCGTAATGAGCCCCGTTTCAGGACGAAAGCTGGTCTTCAGGGTCGACAGTTTCTCCCGCGAGGTGTCGCGGCGAATCGTCTCGTCCGCCTGCAGGTCGGCCACAGGCTCCCTCAGCGCCCTCTCCCGCAGCGCCTCGACCGGCACGGGCACCAGTTCATTGGCGAAGTAGCCGGCATCTGCAGCCCGGGCGGCGCGACTGTGGCTGGCGAAGGCGAAGTCGTCCAGCTCATCTCGGCTGATCGACCACTTGTCGGCAATACGCTCGGCCGCCTCGCCCTGACTCGTCAGCTCGTACCTGTCCGCAGCCATCCAGCCAAAGGCTTCGCCATGAATCTCGCGATTGCTGCCCATTGGCACCCGGCTCATATTCTCCGCACCACCGGCCACGACGATATCTGCCGCACCAGCGGCGATTGCCCCTGCGGCCACATGCACGGCCACCTCACCGGAACCGCACTTGCGGTCGAGCGTCAGTCCCGGAACCGTTACCGGCCAACCGGCGCCCAGCAACGAGGTGCGCGCGATATTGGCAGACTGTTCACCGATCTGCGTCACGCACCCGAAGACCACATCGTCGACCTGTTCAGGGGGTAGGCCGACCCGTTCGACCAGGGCCTTAAGCACCAAGGCCCCCAAGTGATCGGCCCGCACTCCGGACAAGCTGCCACGAAAGCGGCCGACCGGCGTGCGGACCGCATCTACGATAACAACGTCGGTCATAGCGCACTCGCCTTGAGGCCCGAATTAGGTACCTGCTTGCCGTTCTCGTATCGGTAGACCCCCTGCCCTGACTTGCGCCCCAAGCGACCGGCAGCGACCATCTTGATGATCAGCGGACAGGGGCGGAACTTTTCACCCAGTGACTGGTGCAGATACTTCAGTACCGAGAGGCGGGTATCCCAACCTGTTAGGTCGCCCAGCTCCAGCGGCCCCATCGGGTGGTTGAAGCCCAGCCGCAGGGCGGTGTCGATATCCTCAGCGCTGGCGGTTCCTTCCTGCAGCATGTACATGGCTTCGTTGCCCAACAGGGCAGACATGCGGCTGGTGGTCAGACCCGGGGATTCATTGACCACAATGGAAGTCTTGCCCATGGCATCGCACAGCGCCCGGGTGCGCACCACGGTCTCATCGCTGGTCGCCAGTCCGCGGACCATTTCGACAAGTTTCATCTTGTGCACGGGGTTGAAGAAGTGCATGCCAATCACCCGCTCTGGGCTGTTCAGCACCGCAGCGATCTCGGTCACACTCAATGCCGAGGTGTTGGTGGCGATGATCGCGTCGGGCGCGAGCAGCGGCTCGGCCTGGATGACAACGGCCTTCTTCACGGCAAGCTGTTCGGAAACGGTTTCGACCAGACAGGTGGCCCCGATCGCCCCTTCGCCGAGGTCACTGCAGGTGACCAGGCGCCCCAAGGAAGCCTCGGCAGACTCGGCGCTAACCTTGCCTAGCTTGACTCCATCGCTGAGGATCTTCTCGATGCTGCCTTTGGCGCGCGCCAGCGCGTCGAGGCTGGTGTCGACCAACAGAGTGTCAAATCCGGCGCTGGCGAAACCGTGTGCAATACCGGTACCCATCAAGCCGGCACCTACGACTACTATTTTCTCTTCTTTGTTAATGGTCATGATTCGCTCTCGGTTAGCTGCTGGACTTTTCGCTCACGACATTGCGCAACGAACCAATGCCTTCGATTGCCGCTTCGACGACATCCCCTGGATTCAGGAATCGGCCCGTGCCCATTCCCACGCCGGCAGGCGAGCCGGTGAAAAGGATGTCGCCACAGGCAAAGCTGGAGCGCTGCTGGACGAAACGGATCAATTGGCCGACATCCCAGGTCATCTCGGTGGTCGAACCATTCTGGCGGATCTCGCCATTGACCTTGAGGATCAGACGCAAGCCGGGTGAACCCGCCGGGAACTCGTCCTTGGTGACGATCCAAGGCCCCACGCCGGTGGTCCGGTCCTGGCTCTTGGCGGCAAACAAGTCCATGCCGATGCCCGCCGGGCCGCTTCGCTGCAGATCGCGGGCGCTGACGTCATTGCCCACGGTGTAGCCCAGCACGCATGCCAAGGGGTCTTCCAAGTCGATATCGGCATTCCCGATCACCGCCACCAACTCCACCTCATGGTCGAGCTCTGCGGTCAGCGGTGGGTAGCGAATAGGATCGTGTGCACCTATCAGCGCCCCATAGGCCTTGAGAAAAGCCACCGGCTGCACCGGGGAAGACAGACCAAAGTCCTCGGCCAGATGCTTGGCATAGTTGGCCCCCGCTACCACTACCCGGTTAACCGGCTCTATCGGTGGCAGCAAGCGAACCTTGGACAAGGCCAGTGTCACGCCAGAAAGACGCAACGCGCTTATGCCTGCTCCTCTAGCAACCGCGGGCGCCCAGGTGGAGAACTCGGCGTCGATGGGATGCACTTCGTCCCTGTCTGGATCGACCACGGCCCAGAACGTGCCCGTCTCGTGGTAGGAACAACGAGCAAGCTTCATCAGACACCCACCTTGCCCACTTTGGCCGGATCGAGGTGCAGCAGCTCGCAGGCATTCTTCCAGCGGATCTTCTGCAGATCTTCATCCGACAGGCGCAGCCCTTCGGTGAGGTCATGGCGAACCGCGTCGCTGCCGCCAAAGTTGGACCCGTAGAGCACCCGATCGGCACCGATCACATCGACCATGGCCTGCCGCATCGGCAGCTCATGCAGCTCCACGTCAAAATAGAAGTTAGACAGATAGTCCAGGAATGGCTTCTTGTTGTGGTACTGATCCAGATTCGGGTTGGTCTGAGCCATACGCCCCAACTGATAAGGCACGAAGCCGCCGCCGTGGGTGATGTACACCTTCAGGTTCGGGAAGCGATCCAGCACGCCACCATTGATCAGGTACCAGAAGCATTTGGTTTCGTCGTAGTTCATACCGACGATAGCCGTGGTCTCGTAACGATCGGTGTTGGCCTGCTTACCCCAGGTCACGGACTGGTTGTAGCCGTGCACGAAGATTGGCACATCGAGATCGCAGAGCGCTTGCCATACCGGATCCAGTTCAGGCGAGTCGTACTCCATGCCACCGAAATTAGAGCCACCGGCGACCAAGCCCTTGGCCCCCAACTCGGTAACGGCACGCCGAATTTCCTTGGCCGCCTCATGAGGTACGTTCAATGGCGCATGGGCCCAGAACATCAAGCGATTGGGCGCCTGGGAACAGTAGTCGGCCAGAACGTCATTGACCTTGCGGGCAAACGGAACGGCAAACTCAGCCTCGGTCCAGTACATGTAGCAGTGGCTCGGCACCGACAGCACTTGGGCGTCCTGGCCCGCCGCGTCCATGGCTGCCAGGCGGTTGCTCGGGTCACGCCACTTGGCCATGTATTCCTCGACGTTCAGCGTCTCACCACGAGCATGCGCCTCACGCAACGCCTTCTTACGCTCCGGTGCACCGAGCGACAGAATCCAGTCCCCCACACGCAACTTGATGTCGCCATCGGGCTGAGATTCAAAGGCCGGCCCCCAATAGGGGTGCTGGTCATAGTAATCGGGATGGGGAGCATGAGCGTGCAGGTCGATAAGCATATTCGGTACCTCTGAAGGTGGCACTTTTGTGGTTTTGGGATGCTGGGTTCGTGGTCCTGCAGACACAGCCACGGCGCCTGAATCAACGCCTGCCGAGCCCGCATCTATCCCAGAGCATAAAATCAAATTGAGCAGAAATCAAAATTCTGTTCATTTTATTTTCAAAAGATGCTCATACCCACGCACCCGCGCCACCTCGCAGGCACGGCAAAGCCGCGACTCTGCCTGCCGCCGGAACATGCTTAGGACTGGATAGATGTAGCGCGAGTGCGGCAGTGGCCCTCAGTGCTGAAGGCCAGGCGCATCAGGGAGAACGCGTCAGCGACGCGAGCGGGAGGAGGAGCCGAATGTCAGAGCAGCCACCAACTTCTTGACCCGCACCGGCAGAAGACGACGGCTCGCCCCCTCCGGCACCAGCACCTCGCTCAACACGTAGCGGATGATCATTTCACAGATCAACTCACGATCGAGCTTGACCCCGAGACGGGCATCCCACTCGTCGAAAACTATGTCGAGCAGATCCTGAAAGCGCACGATTGAGTCGTGAAAGATCCGCCGGAAGAAGCCCAATGCATAATCGGGCGCCACCACCAACAGGCGCCGGGCTCGGCTTTGCTCGAGGTAAGTGTCCAGATAGGCGATCAGTGCATTTAATCGCGCATCAGGATCGGTGATATCACCGAGGATCTCGGTCAGGGAGCTGTGGAAGCTGTCGCGCTTGTGCCGGGAAAAAGTATCCAGCAAATCCTCCTGGGAGGAGAAATAGCGATAGAAGGTGCCCCGCGAAACCCCGGCCACCTGGCATACGTCGAGGATCGAGATGCGCTCCGCTCCCGAGCGCAGCACCACCTCCTCGGTGGCTGCCAAGATATTGCCGATGGTTTCCTCCGAGCGCCGATTAGGCTTTACCTGTGCACCGTTCGTCGATCTCACGCCAGTTGTCTGCGCGACTTTCTTGACGGTTGGAAGCGCCTTGCCGGCCACGGACGACTTCTTGCGGGCAGGCGTAGCAGCCTCGGTTTCTTCAGGTCTGGCGCGCTTTGGCATTGATGGCTATCCCCATAGCTAAATGAAAACCACATTATCACAGGACTTGAACCAATATTTCGGTTTCTGTTCAACTTTTCCTGAAGACATTCCGTAAATTTGAATTTAGAATCACATTCTCCCCTCAAAATAAAATCTGCATCCCATTGATGGATGGGCCGCCAAAGGAGGCAAGTCATGAACGGTACCGGGCATCCGGACACATGGGCAGTGGGTGAAAAAGACACTGTCATCGCAGCGCTAGATCGCGCCGTAGCGCGGCATCCAGACAGAATCCTGTTGGATTTCAGCGGAAAATTATACACATACTCCGATGTTGACTCCCTGTCGACCAAGATGGCGCACGCCCTGGCCGCCCTGGATGTGAAGCCAGGCCAGACCGTACTGACCATGCTGGACAACAACATCGATGCGGTCGTGTGCTGGCTGGCGATCAACAAATTGTGCGCCGTCAGCGTACCGATCAATACCGCCCTTAAAGGCGAGTTCCTGCGACACCAGATCGCCGACACCGGCACGCACCTGGTCATCTGCGAGGCAGACTACCTGCAACGCGTCACTCCCCTCGCCGATCAGCTCGGCGATGTGACTCAGATTCTCTACCGCGGCACCCTCGAGGAACCGGTTGCCTGCAGCATCCCGGTCGACGCCCTCGATACCTACCGCGGCACCGACGCAACCCCCTTCAGCACCAAGCCGCAGCCCTCCGATCTGGCATGCTTGATCTACACATCTGGAACGACCGGCCCTTCGAAGGGCTGCATGATCAGCTACAACTTCATGTGCAATCTGGCCCGCCTGCAACTACGCGCAGGCCCGGCCACCGAAGACGACGTGACCATCACGCCACTGCCGCTGTTTCATATGAATGCCCTGTGCGTCAGCATCATCGCCAGCATTATGGTGGGGGCACGAGCCGCCATCCTGCCGCGCTTCTCGGTGTCCAACTTCTGGCAGGAAGTGGAACGTTCCGGTGCGACCATCGCCTCGATCCTCGGCGGCATGGGCGGCCTGCTGGCCAAGGCACCAGACAACGATGCGATGAAGCGCTGCTTCGGCCAGATCCACACCGCTCGGGGCAATCCCTATACAGAGGAAACCAAGAATATCTGGCGCGAACGCTTCGGCACGCCGTTGGTCGGCGGCAATGGCTACGGCCTCACCGAAGCCTGCGTCATCACTTCGCTGGCAGCTGGCGAGTATGCCGCGCCGGGGTCCTCGGGTAAGCGCATCCCTGACTTCGACGTACGCATCGTCGATGACAACGACCACGAGTTGCCGGCTAACACTGCCGGGGAGATCGTCGTCCGCCCTCTGCGCCCCGACATCATGTTCCAAGGCTACTGGAAGCGCCCGGAGGACACTCTCAAGCTGATGCGCAACATGTGGTTCCATACCGGCGATATCGGCAAGTTCGATGATGAGGGTTTCTTCTACTTTGTCGACCGCAAGAAGGACTACCTGCGCCGCCGCGGCGAGAACATTTCCAGCTTCGAAATGGAAGCCGCTTTCGCTGTGCACCCCGCCTTGGCAGAGGTCGCGGTGCATGCCGTGCCTTCGGACAAGGGCGAAGACGATGTCAAGGTGACCGCCATACTGCACGAGGGTGCACGACTCACACCGGAAGAGCTGTTCCGTTGGGCGACCGACTCGGTGCCTTACTATGCCCTGCCCCGCTACATCGAGTTCCGTAGCAGCCTGCCGAAGAATCCCCAGGGCCGCATATTGAAGTACCAATTGCGCGATGAAGGGAAAACCGCCGGCACCTGGGATCTGGAAGACACCGATATCAAAGTAGTGAAAAACTAAGGCATCGCCCATACCGCGAGGAAACGACTCGCGGCAGGCGTAACGCCAGATGGATCAAGGGGTGCACATCACCGTGCCCCCCCCTTCTGTGCCGTACCGACGCGGCACAGCCATCGATCAGTACTCCCGAACCGGAACCCCTGCCGGGCGCGAGTTGTAACCGGGCAGATGCAAGCCACCATCCACATGGATGGTTTCTCCGGTAACGAAGCGCGACATCTCCGAGGCAAGGAACACCACCACAGGCCCGATATCCTCTTCCGGCTCACCACAACGCCCCAGCGGCCGTAACGCCGCCGAATGCTCGGCGAACCCGGGATTCTCCGCCGCCAGCTTGTGAAAGGTCGCGCCCATGGCCGTCGGAGCGATAGCGTTGACCCGGATATTGAAGCGCCCCCATTCCGATGCGGCACTGCGCGTCAGGCCGACCACGGCCGACTTGGCAGCGTTATAGTCACCGTGCAGCCAAGCCCCTACTTCGGTGTCGATCGAATAGAAGTTGATGATCTTGCCGCCACCGCGCGCCTGCATGTGCGGCAACGCCGCCTTCATCGACCACCAGGCCGCCCAGACAGTGGAGTTGAGCGTCTGCGCGAGCATGGCATCGGTCTTTTCCTCCAGCAGCACGTTCGGCGTCGGCGCGAAGGCATTATTGACCAGAATATCCAGGCCGCCAAACTGATCGACCGCCGCCTGGATGGCCGCGTCGATATCGCCCTTGCTGGAGACATCAGTCTTTATGAACAGCGCACGCGCGCCTAGCCCCTGCAGCTCTTCGGCCACAGCCCTGCCGCTTTCCACATCGAGTTCGGCAACCACCACGGCGGCACCTGCCTTCGCGAAGCTATGTGCTACGCCCCGCCCGATACCACCACCGGCGCCCGTGATTAACGCCACTTGCTCGCTCAGCAGCCCCATAGGGAACTCCTTCTTGTTTTAAGTAAACATTTTATGTATTTATGTTCAAATATACCCTAAGCAAGCGTCACAGGCACGCAAAGAAGATCTGTATAGGATAGATAGAAATGAGCACCTTTCGCCGTCGGGTGGACATCGCTTCGGCACAGCATCACACCACAGGTGAGGTGCGCGCAGCCCTGGAAGACGACTTCCACCATTTTCGCGTCTGGGCACGTCACGAGCATGGCGTGCTCAGCGCCATTGACGGCGAAGCGCTGCGCTATCCCTATTCCGCTTGCCGGCAGGCGACCGATCAGCTGCAGCAATTGCTCGGCATGCCTCTCGATACTATTGCCCATTCGGTAACCCGTCAGGTCGACGCGCAGCACCAGTGCACCCACCTGCTCGATCTGGCTGGCCTGGCCATTGCCTGCGCCGCCAAACGAACCACCGGGCGCCGGTACGACATAGAGGTGCCTCAACGTGTCGACGGACACACCAGGGCGACATTGCGGCGTGATGGCCGTGAACTGCTGGTCTGGGAGGTGCAGGGCTCAGTCATCCTGGCCCCCGCCCCTTTTTCCTGCATCGACTTACGCGCGGGCATGGCACGGTGGGCGCTCCACAACCTGCCTCCCGAGGAGGCGGAAGCAGCGCTGCTGCTGCGACGCTGCACGCTGATATCCCTGGGCAGGATGCGCAATCTCGATGCCCAGGCGCACGCCGCCAGCACTGGACTTTGCTACAGCCAACAACCGGCGCGAGCCGCACTCGCATCAAGGATGATCGGCTCGACCTGGGATATTGGTTCGCAATCGACCCTCTGTACCGACGACCAGCTCTGGCTCAGCCAATTGAATACGAACTATGCCGGTTCCACCTGAAACCGGCTCCGGCACAGTCCAGGGCGCCTGCTAGAGGAACACCGCCAGGTTAGGCGTGCCCAACACGGCCTGGTCGATGATGACCTCACGCCGCGCCAGCTTGAAGCCGTCCTCGCCGAGGCGCAATACATCTCGGCGCTCGCCGCTGACGATGTCGACATGGTGATCCTTGAAGCGATTGCGGGTCAGCAACAAGTAGCTGGTCACCACAAACTCGTCGGGCTTGTCGGTCTCCTCGACAAACACGTTGGTCACGAGCCGACGCGTACGCGAGGGCGGATCCTCGGCCCAGGCGCTCTTGCCGGAAAGACGAAGTATGCGCCCCATGATAGAGCGATAGTCGTCATGATAGTGCTGCACGCTACGCACGATGCTCGCCGGCTGCTCTGCCTGCACGCGGGTATGCCGCAGCGGCACGGTGTAGACCAGGTCGGTGGCGAGGCGTTCGCCCCACTCCTGGAGGCGGATCTGATCCAGCAACGTGGCCTCTTCATAGAGAAAGGTCAGCACTTGGTTGTAGAGATCCGAACCGACCGGCACACGCTTGATCCCGACCGGCGAGCCCGGCTGGATCTGCGCAGAATCTCGTTCTTGAACTTGAGCCATGAGGAAACTCCCTGAAGCTAATTGTTATGACCGAGGGATGAAGGGGAATGAGCGATCAATCTTCCGCCGTCATCAGCTCATGCCAGTACAACCACCAGTGCCACTGGGTATCGTCTTTGGTGAAGCCTTCATTGACGATACCCGGCCCCGGCCACCCCTCCGGCGCACCGGTCTCGAAGCAGGCCTGGTATTTCAAGGTGCTTTTACGCCCCATCGCGCCCTTGGCGGAAAGCGTCATGTGCGGCCAGGTATCGGAGTCGTCCTGCTCGACCATGCCCGACGTGCCGAACAACTGGATGGTCTGCTTGAGCATCTTTTCGCGCAGTTCGGCCGGTGCGTCTTTCTCGGCGAAGATCCAGTTGACGAATTCCAGCTTGTCCGGCCCGTGAGGCACGTAGGCGTGAAGGGTCATGGAACCGACGACCGAACCGTCAGGCTGCGGTATGTAGACAAAACCGAAGAGAATGTTGGGGAACATACCGCCGACTTGCGGCGGCATGGTGGTCAGCACCTGCAGCTGCTCATCGCTCAGGTTGCGCGCGAGCTGCTCGACCATGTCGCGGGTCATGCCGGCCGGCGGTAAGGCGTCGAGCTTTTCCTGCACCGACAATTCGGCCGGATCGAGTCCGGTGAGACGCTTGATCTTGCGCGCCAGATCGATGCAGCGCAGCGCATGGCCATGCGGCGAGCTAATCTCCACGCCGATCATTTCCGGGCTCAGATCCGTACCTTCACCTTCGCCCTCGCCTTTCTTGGCGTAGTTGCCGACCTCGCCGAGCCAGCGGTGCAACGTCAGGGTGTGGAAGCCGTCAGCGGCCGATTGTTCACCGGCAGTCTTCCAGTTGGCATTCACGATGAAACGCTGCGGTGGGCCCAGCACCTCCATGCCCTTGTCGCTGCGACAGAACAGCATGTCGTAGTACCACTTGGCGTCGCCGAGGAATTCCTCGAAGGACGGCCCCTCGATATTCCAAGTGGCGAAGATAAGGCCTCCGTAGAGCTTCACTCGCGCCTTCTGCAGGCCCAGTTCCTCCTTGGCCATCATCTTGCCGTGCATGCATTCGCGCTCGACCGGTGAACCGATGAAGTCGCCGTTGGGGCGGAAGGCCCAGCCGTGGTAGATGCACTTGTGGATCTGCGTATTGCCGCAATCGGCAGTGCTGATACGCATGCCGCGATGTGGGCACACGTTGAGGGATACGAAGACTTCACCGTTCTTGCCGCGCGCGACAATCACCGAATCCGAGCCCATGTCACGCACGACGAAATCTCCCGAACCGGGGATCTCCGACTCGTGCCCGAGGAGAACCCAGGTCTTGCCGAAGATCTTCTCCATCTCCAGCTCGTAGATTTCCCGATCCGACAGCACACGCATCTGCACTTCTCGAGTCGAGGGGTAAATCAGATCCGAAACCTTGGTTCCGTCGGACAACACAGGGCTTTTTGTTAGCATGATTGCCTCCTGTAAAGGGCGCCGCAGCGAATGAAGCCACGGCTAAATATAAGACACTTTTAACAAAAATGTATAGCCATTGAGCTTTGCATCAAGATGAACATTCATCCATGCGCACCTCCGGTCCTGCTGGGCGCAGCGCTCCTTTCGGAGCTAGGCCGCGCCAGCCATCAGACACGGGTGCGCAGCACGCCGATGCCGTCGACCTCCAGCTCCACCAGATCACCTGGCTTCAGGTAGCGCAGCTGCTCCAGGCCACAGCCATTGCCGACCGTGCCCGAGCCTAGGAACTCACCGGGATACAGCGTCTCCGAACGCGAGATATGGGCGATGACATCCTCGAAACGCCAGCGCATGTCACGGGTATTACCACGCCCCCACTCCTCGCCATTGACCCGCGCCAGCATGTTCAGGTCGTAGGGGTCTCCCAGCTCATCTGCGGTCACCAGGCACGGCCCCATGATGTTGCCGGTGTCGAAATCCTTGCTCTTGGCCGGACCGAGCATGCCGGGCATCTCCTTGGCCTGGGCATCCCGCGCGCTCATGTCGTTGAAGATGGTGTAGCCGACGATGTGCGAACGCGCGTCCTCGCGGCTGATGTCCTTGCCGCGCTTGCCAATGTAGCAACCGAATTCCAGCTCGAAGTCCATCGCCTTGCTGAAACTCGGCCATTGGAATTCGTCGTCCATGCCGATAACCGCGAAGCGGTTGCATTTGTAATAGATGGGCTGGCGATTGAAGGTGTCGATGACGCGATCGTCGGCCTTGGTATTCATCGCCTTCAGGGTCGCCTCCGGGTCGGGCGTGCGCAGTGCTCGTGCTCGGCGTGCGGCGGCGAAGCTCTGCCGCAGGTGCAACTCGAAACAGGAGCAGTCGCGCATCTGCGGTGGCGGCTGGATTGGCGCCCGCAGCCTGACGGCGGTGCGCTGCAGCACTGCGCCTGCAGGCGCCTGTGCTTGCAGCGAACGGGCCAGCTCGAGCGCCGGCTCGCCAGCCTCGACCAGCGCCAGCACACTGGCAAGCTGCGCGCTTTCACGCCCCTGGAGGGTACGGTAGGCCTGCTGCAGGTCGAGCACTGCCTGGTCGTTGTCGATCAGCGCACCGGCGCGTTCGAAGCCCGCACCATCGGTAAAGGTCACTAGTCGCATTGGCCGTCGACTCCCATGGAAAGCAGCCGGATGGATGCGCGATTCATACGCGCCCACTCACAGGCAAGCACGCGCCCGTGATCGCCGCCGCCTCGTCCGACAGCAGGAAGGAGATCACCCCGGCCAGCGCAGCCGGCGACACCCAGCGACTGGCATCGGCGTCCGGCATGTCTGTGCGATTGGCAGGGGTATCGATGATGCTCGGCAGCACCGCATTGACCGTGACCCCCTGATCCTTCAGCTCTTCGGCCAGCGATTCGGTCAAGCGGGCCACGCCGGCCTTGGAGGCAGCATACGCCCCCATCCCCTGGGTCGCCTTCAGCGACGCCAGTGCTCCGATGTTGACGATGCGCCCGGCGGGCGACGCAAGCAGATGCGGCAACGCTGCCTGACAGGTCACGACCGCTGTCCTAACGTTCATCTGGTACATGCGATCCCAGGTCTCCAAGCTACCGGACTCCAGGGTTTCCCAAGCAAAACCACCAGCTACGTTGACCAGCCCATCGATGCGACCGAAATGCTCGGCAACTCGCGCCAGTGCAGCCTTGGCCGACTCGGCAGAGGTCAGGTCGACGCTCCCCAGAGGCAGCAGATTCTGCACGTCGAGTAGAGATTTCGGAGCGTCGGCACGGTCGACTAGTGCGACCCGGGCTCCGCGCTCAAGCAACGACTGGCCAAGGGCGCTACCCAATACGCCGAAGCCGCCGGTTACGATGACATTCCTGCCTTGCAGAGGCTGGGACATATGTATGTTCCTCTTGTTGTTTACCGTTCGGCCATAGCCAGCATAGCCAGTCAGACCGATAGAAATATGACACTTTTCAAAAATATGTACAAATGCTAACGTTGAACGTGAGTCGAAACCACACCTCGGGAAACTTCGATGCCAAGAAAACTACCCGCCCTCAATGACGACAATCGTGCCTTCTGGCAGGGCGGTGAGCGCGGTGAACTACTGATCCACTATTGCGGTGGCTGCACGCGCTTCTTCCACCCGCCGGGACCGATCTGCCCCCATTGCGCGAGCCTGGAGGTCGAGCCTCGAGCTGTATCCGGCAGAGGCAAGGTGCTCAGCTATACCCTCAACTACCAGCCATGGATCGCCGAACTCGAAGTTCCCTACGTCGTCGCGATCGTCGAGCTGGCCGAGCAGCCGGGCCTGCGCTTCGTCAGCAATGTCGTAGGTATGGACCCGCTCGCGGTACACATAGACATGCCGGTACGGGTCAGCTTCCTGAACGTCGAGGACGTCTGGCTGCCACTGTTCAAAAGGGATCAATGATGTTCGATCGTCGTTATGAGAAAGAGGTCGCCATCACCGGAATCGGCCAGTCCGAAGTGGGCCGCCCGTCGTCTAAGTCGGCCATGCGCCTGACGATCGATGCCTGCCTGGAAGCCATCGCCGATGCCGGACTCGAGCGCAGTGACATCGACGGTGTGGCCTGCTGGCCAGGCGACAACAACAATGGTGACCCCTTCTCACCAGTCGGTCCAAGCGCCCTGAAAAGCGCCCTGGGGCTGAACGTCAACTGGTTCGGCGGTGGCTACGAGGGTCCTGGACCGCTGGCGGGGGTGATTAACGGTGCCATGGCCATTGCCGCAGGTTTGTGCAAACACGTACTGGTCTTTCGCACCATTACCGAGGCATCGGCACGTGTGTACAACAAGCAGGCAGGGGCTCTCAGCAACAAAACTCAGGGTCGCGACAGCAGCTATGCCTGGCAGTGGTTTACGCCCTTCAATGTGCTGTCCGGCATCAACCTGATGGCCCTGTATGCACAGCGCCACTTCCATGAATATGGCACGCAACCAGAACAGCTAGCGCAGATTGCCCTGACCTGCCGGCAGAACGCCCAGCGCAACCCTAAGGCAATCTATCGCTCACCGATGACGATGGACGACTACATGCAGTCGCGGATGATTTCCACACCGCTGCGCATGTTCGATTGCGACGTGCACTGCGACGCTTCGACCGCCATTGTCCTGTCGCGCCGGGATGTCGCGCGAGACACGCGCCAGCCGCCGATCCGCATCGAGGCAATGGGCGCGGCACTGAACCAGCCCTGGTCTTGGGATCAGATTTCGCTGACCGAAATGGCCGCCTTCGATGTCGGCAAGATGATGTGGGCGCGCACCGACTACCGCCCAGAAGATGTCGATTCGGCACAGTTGTATGACGGTTTCTCGATACTCACCATGATCTGGCTGGAGGCCCTCGGCCTCTGTCCGGTCGGGCAAAGTGGCGAGTTCATCGCCGGCGGCAAGCGCATCGCCTTGGACGGCGAGCTCCCCCTCAACACCAATGGCGGACAGTTATCGGGCGGGCGAACCCATGGCCTCGGTTATGTCCATGAAGCCTGCCTGCAGCTGTGGGGCCGAGCGTCTGGCCGACAAGCCGCCGATCAACGTGTCGCTGCGGTCGCTGCGGGCGGCGGGCCGCTGGGCGGCAGCTTGCTTCTGGTGAGGGAGTAACCGGCCCGATGCCGCCATCACTCCCCGCCTTCAGAACAGCGCTGTCGCCAGTTCGGAGCAGAATTCGACAAGCGCCGCCCCTAGCTTTTCGATACCCTCTTGGTCTCGCTGCCCACGGAACATGACGGCCGAGACCGTAAAGTCGATTGAGCCCGAGGGCGAGTACACCGGTGCGGCGACGGCAAGGATGCCGACCGAGAAATGCCCATCGTCGATCGCCCAGCCACGCTGCGCGGCCAACCGCACCTCCTCCCGATACGCTTCGAAAGCGAGCGGCCGCGCCCAACGAATGCGTTCGAAATTCGCTCGGACCTCTGGATCGTCGAGATCTACCTGAGTAGCGAACAACCTGCCGCTGGCGCCCATCAGCATCGGCAGGCGCTGGCCTTCTGCCATATCGATACGCACATCGGCAGGGCTGGCAGCAGAACTGACAATGACAATACGATCGGGTCCCACCCGTCGCCACAGCGTCACCGTCACCCGCTGCCTGGCCGCAAAATTTTGCAGCAACGGCTTGGCCAACTGCACACGTTGGCCCTGGGTCACCAATTGCTCGACTAGGCGGGCCAGCCCGGCCCCGGCCGAATAGCGCTTAGACAGTGAATTGAAATCGACGACATCCTCCATCACCAGCGTGCGCAGAATATTGAAGCAAGTGCTTGGATTGATCGAAAGCTGCCGGGCGATATCGACCGAACGCTCCGGCGTACCAATCTGGCTCAGGTGGCGGAGTATGCGAATCGCATTGGCGACTGGCTTCACCGTGACCACGGGCGCAGTCTTGTTTGAATCATTGGGCATTGCGACGTCTGGGCTGTCCATAGGCGCTTCTCGGATGACTTGGCTCGGGGAGCAAGCATTCTATACCCAGAACACAAGACTTCAGATAGTTTGATGTTGAAATTCATTTACCGCTGATCACTAGCCAATCAAAAAGCGCGATCCAGGGCCTGGTAGATATAACGCCTAGTGGCCCCACGCCCGAGTTTGAACTTGGTCAAGTGCAGTTCGAGTGACTCATCAGCCCGCGTCATTCGCTCCCTCTGTCGCAAATAATCCAGCCAAGACTCGACGATAAAGCGCTCGACGTAATGATTGATCTCGGCCAGGTCACGATATAGCCGCCAGTTCTGCGCGCCATTGCGGCGCCGCGACTGGCCGACTGCGTAGACGATGCGAAGGAAGTCGTCACGCTCGCCATCGCCCACCCGGTAGCTGATCTCCACGCAGACCGGTCCCTCGCCATGGGCTACTTCGCCCGCCAGCACCAGCTTGTCGGTCTGCTGGGCGTCGGCGAAATCCGCTTCCCGGCCCATGGTAATAGTTTCTCCGCGGGTCAGCAGCACCCCCAGCAGGAGGCTCGCCGCCGACAGCAGCAGGCTGTTCTGCAGGCCCAGGTACTGCGCCAGCGCGCCCCACAGCGCGCCGCCTACGGCCATCGAGCCCATGAGCACCAGCAGATATACCGAGGCCACACGGGCACGCACCCAGTTCGCCGCATAGGTCTGCACCACAGTGGAGATGGTCGCGTTGACCGCCATCCAGCCCGTGCCGGCGAGCAGCAGCATCGCGCAGACCACCACCTGGCTGTGCGACAGCGCCGCCGCCAGGGTTGCCGCCGTGAAAGCGAAGGCACCGGCGACGATCAGCCGACGCAGGGTAAAACGGCGATAGGCACTGGTCAGGCCGAGGGCGGCCAGCACCGCGCCGGCACCCATGAAGGCCATCAGCAGGCCATACCCCCCGGCGTCCAGGCCCAGTTCGTTCTTGGCCGCCAGCGGCATCAGCGCCCAGAGGGCGCTGGCGCAACTGGTGAAGACGAACACCTGCTTGAGCGCACTGGATAACACCGCCGAGTGGCGGATATAGCGCAGACCGCTGCGCATGCCGCCGACCAGGGTTTCCGGCGGCAGCCCGTCCACACGGGCTTTGGCTGGCAGGCGGATGATGATGAAGACAATTACCGCGACCATGCACAGGGCGATGACCAGAAACACCGAGGCGCTATTCCACCAGGCGATCAGCGCGCCGGCCAGGGCCGGGCCCAGGGCGCGGGTGGCATTGATCGAGATGCCGCTGAGAGATACCGCGGCCGGCACCTGCTCGCGCGGTATCACGCCGACCAGCGTGATCATCCAGGCCGTCATGCCCAGCGCGCTGCCGGTGCCGAGGACGAAAGTGAACAGCAGCAGCGACCAGGCTTGCAGCAGGTCGAGCCAGGCCAGCAGACAGAGCACCGCGGCCGCGCCGAACATCGCCGACTGGGTTAACAGCAGCAGTCGTCGCGGGTCCATCCGATCGGCAAGCACCCCGCCCGGCAGGCCGAATAGGAACACCGGCAAGGTGATTGCGGTCTGCACCAGCGAAACCATCAAGGGCGAGGTCGACAACAGGGTCATGATCCAGGCGGCGCCGACCGTCTGCATCCAGATCGCCATATTGGTCAGCGCACAGGCCAGCCACAGCCCGACGAACAGCTTGTGGCGCAGCGGAGCCCAGAACGAGGCGTGCTCCGCCCCTGTTGCGCTCGCCCGGGCACCTTGCCTGCCCATGCTCATTCGCCGGCGGGCAGCCCCAGCCGCCCGACCTCCCGCGCCGGATGCAAGCGGCGTGGCGCACCGACGCGGTTACGCAGCTGGCCGATGCCCTGGATGTGTGCCTCGACCAGGTCGCCGGGCGCCAGAAAACGCCCGTTTTCCAGACCCACGCCATGGGTCGAGCCGGTGAACAGCAAATCGCCGGGGCGCAGCGCGATGCGTGCATCGAGGTAATTGAGCAACTCGTCGACGGGAAAGATCATGTTGCGGGTATTGTCCTGCTGGCGGCGCTCGCCATTGACGCTCAGGCTCATCTCCAGCGCCGGTTGCCCGGCACCGCCCAGCTCGTCGAGCGCGACGATCCAGGGCCCGACTGGCGTGGTGCGGTCCATGGCCTTTTGCGTGAGCAGATCGAGACGCCCAATCTGCCGGCCGGCATCGCGCGCACTGATATCGTTGCCGACCGTATAGCCGAGCAGGCAACTGCTCCCCTGTGGCTCATCGAGCAAGGGCCGGGCGACCATGGCCACCAGTTCGACTTCGTAATCCAGCTCGGCCGTCAGCGGCGGGTACTGGATGTCGTCCAGCGGGCCGAGCAGGGTCGCATCGGTTTTCAGGTACGCCAGGGGATGCGTGGGCACAGCGCTGCCCAGGTGCTGCAGATGACTCAGGTAATTCAAGCCAACGCCAAACACCCGGGCACCTGGCTGCAGTGGCGGCAGCAGCCGGCAGCGCGCCAACTCGATAGGTTCCTCGGCCAGGTCCAGCGCGGCAGCCCCTTGCCTGGCCAGCATTGCCACCCACTCGGCAAAAGGCGCACGAATGCGCCTTAGCGGTCCGGATGGCGACGCCAGCAACGCCCAGAAGGCTTCACCGGCGACCTCGACACGTGCCAGGCGCATTGTTAGCGCTTGTTGGCCAGGTATTCCGGGTCCAGCACTTCTTCAGGCGTACGCACGCTAGGTCCGAGGATAGGTCCAACCATCTCGTGTCCCCAGACGCTCAGCACCTCGGGATTGAGCTCATAGGGGTCACCTTGCCAGGGCTCGATCTCGGCAATGGTCTCAAACGCGAAGCCGGACGGATTGAAATGGTAGAAGGATACATGCGGGTCCTGGCAATGCTGCCCAAGGGTCATCATCATCGGCAGTTCGCGTTTCTTGACGATGTCATAGGTCTCGCCGACATCGCGGATGCTGTGCACCACGATGCCCACGTGCTGGACGCCCATGCGACCCGGCCCATGGCCATAGGCTATATCGTGGCTGGTGTGATTGTTGAGCTTGGAGCGGAAGAACCCCGTACGCCCCTTGCCCGCACCAGCACCGTACCAGCGGAACCCCATGACCTCGATGAGGAAGTGCTCCAGTTCCGCCGTGTATTCCGGGGTGATCAACACCACATGACCGGCACCGCGTTCGTCTGCCAGAAAACCACCATGGGGACGGCCCGGCTGGAAGGAGCGCGGTGTCCACTTCTGCGCATAGAACAGCTCGTGCTGATAGCCGACCGGATCACGGAAGCGAATCAGCTCGCGCACCCCGCGCTTCTCGCACAGTTCGGCATCACCACGAGTGAACTCGACCCCGGCAGCACTGAACTTCTTCAAGGCATCCTCGAAGGCCATGCGCCCGATCGCCTCCCAGCCGATGTAAGCGATACGGTCGATCTTCCCCGGATGGAAGGCGAAGCGATGACGCCGGTCGTCGATGCGGAAGTACAGCGAGTCCGGATCGCTCTCGGGAGTGCGGCCAATACCGAATCCCATCACCTGCGGGCCATACTCGCGCCAAGCTTCGATGTTCGCGGTCTCGAAGCCCATGTAGCCAATGCCAATGATGTCCATGACTATTCACCTGTTCTTGTTCGGTTTTCGTTCGTCCCAAGCTCCGATTGAGGCCTGCCCGGACGATAGCTATCGTGTCATTTCCAGGCGGCAATTCCGCTCGGATCTATTAGACGGCCAGCAGACCACCGTCGATGACGAAATCGGAGCCCGTGATGAACGAGGCTTCGCTGGAGGCCACGAACACTGCCATGGCGACCACTTCCTCCGGCTCGCCGGGGCGATCCATGAGCACGCCGTCGAGCAATGCCGCACGGGCGACGGGGTTCTCGAGAAACGGAGCCGTGCCTGGTGTCGCGATGAATCCGGGGCTTAGGCTGATCGCGCGAATACCGACTGGCGCGCCCTCCACAGCCAGCTGGCGAGTGAAGGAAACCACCGCGCCTTTGGCAGCGGCATGCGCGGCGATGCCGGCGACCTTGGAGCCCCCCCAGGCAGCGGTCGATGACACGTTGATGATCACGCCGTGTTGCTCGGCAAGGTAGTTCCAGGCGTATTTAGTGGTGTAGAACAGCAGATCGATTTCATTTCGCATGGTGTAGCGCCAATCCTCGACGCTGAACTCGCTCACCGCGCCGAAACGCGCCGCCGAGGCGTTGTTGTAGAGAATATCGATGCGACCGTGCTCTGCGACGGCAGACTCGACCCAAGCCTTGGCCTGTTCATGATCGCCGAGGTCGACGGGAGCGTAGCCATACAACCGCAGGCCTTCGGCCTGGAGCAAGGCGGCAGTTTCCTCATTCGCCTCGGCATTGAAATCGCAGCCCACGACAATGGCGCCTTCCTGGGCGAAACGCAGTGCAGCTACTCTGCCCTGCCCACCACCGGTGCCTGTAATCAGTGCGACCTTCCCCTCTAAACGACCCGTCATCCGCCCCTCCAGCGCTTACCCGTGATTACGACCTGAAGCTTCGTGAACAGCTTAGGCTTCGTCGCCTTCGGCAGTGATGTCTTCGAGCCAAATGGCCTCTGCAGGACAGGCCGCGGCACCTTCGCGAGCCTCTTCCTCAAGCTCGGGCGGGACGATCTTGTCGTCCAAGTAGACCAGGCCATCGGCATCCAGCTTGTAGATACTCGGGCAGATTGCGGCGCACAACCCGTAGCCACAGCACCGGCTGCGGTCAACTACCACTTGGAATCGCGCTTTTTCGGAACTCATCTTGTTCTCCTTATCAGGGACCAGCACAACAAAATAATGAACACTTTTTGAATATTTGTAAATATTTAGAGCCGAGCAAGACGGGCGCGCGATGAACGGCCCAGGATCTGGCATGCCATCTACTGTCTAGAGAAATAGTCGCGCCACCCGGATCAGGAGCGCCGAACAAAGCTCTAGGAAGTCCAGAACCCCTATAGATATGAACACATTCTATTTTTTGGTCATGCATTTCTACCGACCGCCCACCTAAGGCTCATGTAAGCCATTCGACTGGAGCTATTTCTGGAAGTAACCCGGATGGCCAGGATGAGCGCGTTAATAGGGCGCTCATCGGTACGCCACACGGCATACTCGCCTCGGCGACTATGGCTCTCAGTTCGCCTCGAAACGGAAGCGACTCACCGCGAGACTCAACTCTTCCGACAGTTCGCGCAGGGACACTACCGCCCTGGATACCTGCTGGGTAATCGCATCCCCTTCCCCAGCCATGCGCGCAATGCGCTCGACGTTCGAGGCGATATCCCGCCCGCCCTCACTCTGCTCGCGCACGGCGATAGCAATCGAGTCGACACCACGGGTCGAGTTACCGACCAGGCGCGCGGATTCCCCCAACGTGCTCTCCAACTCACCCAACAGCTTATCGCTGCCATCCAAAGCCACAGTGCCCGCCTGCAAGGCCTTCTCCACGACTGCGGACTGGCCTTCCAGCTTGAGCGTCAACTCGTTGATCGAGTTGGCAGCCATCGCAGAGCGCTGCGCCAGATTGCGCACCTCATCAGCCACCACGCTAAAACCACGACCGCTTTCGCCGGCACGCGCAGCCTCAATTGCCGCATTCAAGGCCAGCAGATTGGTTTGCGCCGAAAGTTCCTTGACCTGATTGATGCTGGCGGTGATGGCGGAGGTGCTGACGACGAAGTCCCCTACCGAGCCGCTAATGGCCGAGAAAGCGAGGCGTACGCTTTCAATCTCCGTAAGCAGACGGCTCAAGGCCGAGTGCCCGGCTTCCGCCCCCCGCAGACTGGCTTCCGCAGAAGACCTCAACTCCTCGGCATTGACGGAGATAGAGGCAACTCCCTCGCTCATCTGCTCGACCGTCGCCGACACCTCGATAACCGCCTTGGCCTGACTCGTGGCACTTTCAGAGACCCGGGACGAGGTGATGACCAGCTCCTCTGCCGACGCGCCTACCGATGCCGATACGCCCGCCACCTGGCGGACGGCGAGCTGAAAACTCTCGATCAGTTCGTTGAATGCCTGAGCGGTCCGGGCAATCTCATCGTGCCCGACAATACGCACGCGCTGGGTTAGGTCGCCATCGCGCAGCTTGATCGAGGCCTGCTCGATGGCGCGAATCGAGCGGATGATCTGCACCCGCAACAGCAAGCTGACAACCAGGGCCAAGCCGACGGCAGCCAGCAAGGTCACGATCAACACCTGGGTAACGTTGCTCACCACGCGAGCGGCTTGGGTAAAGGCTTGGTTCGTCAGGCTTTCCTGCAGTGTCAGGAGACGTCCGAATTGCCCCAGCAAGCTGTTGTAGTCGGCGCGTAGGTTGCCGAGCATCGAGGCGGCCTGAAGTGGGTCGGTAAGGGCTTTGGTCTTGAGCTCGGTAAAACCGCTGCCCACCACGGCTGCCTGCTCCTGCAGAGCCAGATAGAGGGCACGCTCCTCCTCGCCCAGCCGCTCCTCCGCAGCGCTTCTGCTTAACCCCGAAGACATCTCACCGAGACTCAGGTCCATCTCCTCAAGGTAGGACTGCAACTCCTCGACGGACGCCTCGCCGTTCGACTCGAGAATCCGCACCACCATGGCATAGGCATTGGCCATGGCGGCTTGAGAGGAGGCCGAGATATCCAGCGCCTGCTTGTACTGTTTGACCCGCAACTGCTCCATCTCGTCGATGACCCGCTGCTGGCTCGCCAGTCCCTGGTAGGCGACCGCGGAAATGATCAGGAGGGAGAGGACAAAGAAACCGGGCAGCATGAGGAGCTTGGCGCCAATGGAGTAGCGACTGAGCGAATGCATCGTGGTACCTGCTTTTTGTTATGTAGCGGATCGGCCTGGCACGACTAGACAGGCCATTCACTCTGCCATATTCTAGATACAGCATTCAATTCTTAAATCAGAACAAAGATCACGCGCCCGCAGTGCAACCCAGGCAAAACGCGGAGCTGGTCACCAAGAAAAGACCAATAAAAGGTGCCTGCCCGATGCCTCGCCCACCTAGCAATGCGGCCATTGACCTCACTGAGTTTCGGCAAAGCTGGAGAATGCTCATACTCGCGGTAGCCGGGGTGGCCGTTAGCATTAACGCCGCACTGCTGTACGGTTTCGGCACCCTGGTCCTGCCCCTGGAGCAGGCCTTCGGCTGGAGCAAAAGTGAACTGCAGGCCTCGATCACCTTCCTGTTCGGCGGCGCGGTCATTTCCCTGCAACTGGTCGGCTGGCTCAATCTGCGCTACGGCATGAAGCGGGTCACCGTCACCTCCCTGATCTTGCTGTCGCTCGGCTACCTGGCGACGACTCAGCTGAACCATTCGATCTGGACGCTCTACCTCGCCTTTGCCGTACTCCCCATCGTCGGCATGGGGGCGCTGGCCGTCACCTGGACCCAGTTGCTCAGCCTCTGGTATGAGCGCAATCGTGGCCTGGCATTGGCGATCGGCCTCTCGGGCACCGGCCTCACCGCCGCCACGATTCCGCGCCTGCTGGCCTGGGGCATCGAGCACTGGGACTGGCGCGCCGCCTTCGTCATTCTCGCCCTGCTCAATCTGTTGCTGTTGCTGCCCTTAACACTGCTCTGGTTCAGAGTGCCTGGGAGCGAAGCCCCGAATCGACGACCTACAGACAACGAATTGCTGGACCTGCCGGGCATGAGCTTTAAGGAAGGCATGGCCTCCCGCAAGTTCTGGACGTGCAACCTGGCGCTCGGCCTGGTGATCTCTGCAATCGTCGGCATGGTTACCAGTACCGTGCCGATGCTGCAGAGTCGCGGACTGACGGCCAGCGACGCGAGCCTCATCTTCAGCGGTTTCGGCGTCTCGCTGATCCTCGGTCGTGTATTGATTGGTTACCTGCTGGACCGGCTCTGGCCGCCGGGCGTGGCCGCGCTCAGCCTGGCATTGCCGGCCGTCGGCTGCTTGATCTATCTCGGTGCCGACCAGGATTTCGCTCTGCTGCTGGGTGCCGCGATTCTGGTCGGTTTCGGTGCCGGAGCGGAGTTCGACATCGCCGCATTTCTCGTCGCCCGCTATTTCGGCCTTCGCGAGTATGGCCGGTTGTTCGGCGTTCATCAGGGACTCAACACCGTGGCCTCGGCGCTGGCCCCGCTGCTGTTCGCCCTGCTACTCAGCCGTACCGGCTCCTACTCGGCAATGCTTGTGTATTCCATGGCCTGCAGCGTGATAGGCCCTCTATTACTGCTGACCCTGGGCCGCGCACCACACTTTGGCGCGCAGCCTGCCCCCACCCTAGCTTCATAGGATCTCGACAATGCCTACATTAACCCTGATCGAACATGACGGTACCGAACACCAGGTGACTGGAGAAATTGGCCAATCGGTCATGCAGGCAGCGATGTTTGCCTCGGTACCAGGCATCCAAGGCGACTGCGGCGGTGCCTGTAGCTGTGCCACCTGCCATGCGTACGTGGACGATCACTGGCACGCACGGGTGCCGGAGGCCGAGGGGAGCGAAGCCGACATGCTGGAGTATGCCGTCGAACGCCGTGCCACGAGCCGTCTGACTTGCCAGCTGGTTATCAGCGAAGCGCTCGACGGCGTCGTACTGCATCTGCCCGTATCGCAATACTGAATCGCGCAGAACTCTCGTCGTACAGAATTAAGTAGGAGTTCCCATGTCACTCGCCTCGGTAGTAATTGTCGGTGCTGGCCAGGCCGGCTTCCAGGTCGCCACTTCGCTGCGACAGTCTGGCTATGAAGGACGCATCAGCCTGATTGGCGATGAACCTGGCCTTCCTTACCAGCGGCCACCATTGTCCAAGGCCTACCTGCTCGGCAAGATCGGCGCGACCAACCTGCTGTTCCGCCCGGAAAATTTCTATACCGAGCAACGCATCGAACTACGCCATGACCGCGTCACCGCCATCGATCGGCAGAATCGCCGAGTCCTGCTCGAGAGTGGTGAGGCCCTGGCCTACGATCACCTGGTACTGGCCACCGGCGCGCACAACCGTCCCCTGCCCGTGCCCGGCGCCGAGCTGGAAGGCGTGTTCGGCATCAAGACCAAGCTCGACGCCGACACCCTGGCGCCTCTGGCCAAGCAAGCGCGCAACGTGGTGGTGGTCGGCGCCGGCTTCATCGGCTTGGAGTTCGCCGCGGTGGCCGCATCGCTGGGCGCGGCCGTGCATGTCCTGGAACTGGGCGACCGGCCGATGGCCCGTGCGGTCAGTCGCGAGATGTCCGAACTGTTTAGCCGGGCACACCGTCGCTGGGGCGTGCACCTGGACTTCCGCCAGGGCCTGACCCGGGTGATCGGCGAGAATGGCCGCGTGGCCGGGGTGGAAACCTCCGATGGACGCATACTGGACGCCGACCTGGTGGTCTTCGGCATCGGCGTGATCCCCAATACGCAACTGGCCAGCGAAGCCGGCCTGGACATCGCCAACGGCATCAAGGTCGACGCCCGCCTGCTCACCTCAGACCCTCACATTTCCGCCATAGGCGATGTCGCCTGCTTCCCCTGTCTGCAGAACGATGAACAGCCAACTCGGCTCGAGTCGGTGCAGAACGCGGTGGACCAGGCGCGCACCGTGGCGGCAAGGTTAATGGGCAACCCGGCGCCCTACGTCGCGCTGCCCTGGTTCTGGACGGATCAGGGCGACCTGAAGCTGCAGATCGCCGGCCTTTCGAACGGATATGACAGTACCGTGGTCATCGGCTCAGTGGACGACGCCCAGGTCTCGGTCTTGTGTTTCCGCGAAGATCGGTTGATCGCGGTGGAGTCGTGCAATCGTCCAGGCGACCACCTGGCGGCGCGCAAAATCCTCTCGCGCCAGCCTGCCCTTAGTCCTGCCGAAGCAGTCGCCCCCGGCTTCGAACTCAAGACCTGGGAAGCCGCCAACCGCGATTAACCCCCGGTGCGACGCTCCACATGCGCGCAGGGCGGCCACGGACTAAGAGACGATACGCAGGTCGACGACGGATGAACGGCAGCTGCAAATCCCTTCCAGTCGGCCTGTCGATCGTTTCGATCGTCTGCTTCAACTTCGTCTCACTCATTAGCAACGGACTGCCACTGGCCGTACTGCCCGGTCATGTGATGAACACCCTGGGCTTCGGCAGCGCAATGGCCGGCCTGGTAATCGGCCTGCAATACCTGACGACTCTTGTGTCGCGTCCGCTGGCCGGACAACTCGCCGACCGCTTCGGTGCCAAGCGCACGGTCATGACAGGACTGGCCACCCTCACGGCCAGCGGCCTGGTGACCGCATTGGCGATCCTGCTACCCTCTACTCCCTGGTCTGGCCTGGTAATCCTACTGGCCGGCCGCATTCTCCAGGGCATTGCCGCGGCCCTGATTTCCACGCCCAGCTGCACTTGGGCCATCGGCCTGCATGGCCCGTCGCGCACTGCGCAGATCATGTCCTGGAACGGCATCGCCGCCTATGGCGGCACCGCCATAGGCGCGCCGCTCGGGGTATTGATACGCGATCAACTGGGCCTCGCCAGCATCGGTATCGCGATTATCCTGCTTGGCTTTCTGTCCCTGCTGTTCGCCCAGAGCCGACGCCCCGCCCCCCTGCAGCCGGGCGTAGGGCTGCCGTTTCGCAGCGTGTTCCTGGCCGTACTGCCCAACGGCCTGGCTGTCGCCTGCAGCTCGGCGGGCTTCGGCAGCCTCACCGCCTTCATCGCCCTGTACTTCGATAGCCTAGGCTGGGCCAACGCAGCTTATTGCCTGAGCGCTTTCGGTGGTGCCTTCATCTTCGCCAGGCTGGTCTCACCTAACGTGGTGCCGCGCTTCGGTGGATTTCGGGTGGTCACCATCTGCATGCTCGTGCAAACCCTGGGACTGCTGCTCGTCTGGCTCGCACCTTCGCCTCAGGTGGCGTTCCTCGGTTCCGCACTGACCGGTCTCGGTGTTTCTTGGGTCTATCCGGGGTTGGCGGTGGAAACCCTGGCCCGCACGCCCGAAGCCAATCGCACCGCAGCCCTGAGCACGCTTTCGCTGTTCTTCGATCTGGCGGTGGGGCTGGCGGGGCCAGTGATGGGGGTGATCGTCTCCGGCCTCGGCCTCGCACAGGTGTTCCTCTGCTCTGCCCTGCTATCGGCCATCGGTTGCATGCTGGTGCTGAGCCTGCATCGGCGTCAGCCAGCAGGCCGGACTTGATACGCCCCGAGTACTTGGAAGGGGCGACGCCTACATGACTGGCCGAGCGCCGTAAGGCTCGGCGGACATAGAGGTCAAGCTCGGCCCATCACCGCGCCCGCGGTGGCCCGGTCAGGCTTTGATGAAATACCGCACCGACAACCTGCCGCTCTGGAAACGGTACAACTCGATGGTCTCGATACCGCCACTGCCATCACGTAGCGCGTTGCGATGATGACAAGCGGCTTCCTCGCCGTTGATGATGGTTTCCTTGACCTCCACGCGGAAGCGCGGCTGCTGGTTCTCCCACATGCCTTCCAGGATCTGCCAGGGGTCGGTCGGCAACGGACGGCCGACGTACTCGATGCTCAGGCCGGCGGGCGACACCCGGCGGTAATGCTCGAAGAATCCTTCTCTATCACCCTTGTTCCAGCACTCGATCTGGCCATGCAGGAATTGCTCGATAGCTTCTTGCGCATTCATTCGTTTCTCCTCGGTTTTCAAGGGCGGGCCCAGCCCGCCTGACTTTGCACAACCGCTCAGGCAGGTTGCTGTTGGGCCGCAACCACCGCTGCCGGCCGCAGCCAGAGCAGGGACAACGGGCCGATGATGGAACAGGCGAGGCAGCACAGCAGCACCGCCGAATAACCCTGGTAGGCGTCATAGAGGCGGCCAAACAACACCGGCATCAGCCCCGAAACGATGGTGACCAGCGCCAGGTGCAGGCCGAAGATCCGCGCGTACTCACGCAGCCCGAAATAACGCGCCATTAGGAACGCCGCCAGGTCGAACTCCGCACCGGCGCTGGCACCGATGCACAGGGTGGCGAGCACCAGTAGCGCCATGCTCTGCACGCCGCCGAACAGGAAGATTGCACAGCCGATGGCCGGCAGCGCCAGGCTGACCGCAGCGACCAGGATCGGCGGGTAGCGGTCCAGCAGATAGCCCACCAGCAAGCGCCCGGCGATGATGGAAACGCCGAAACTGCTGAATATCTGGCTCGCCGCCTGGGCGGAAAGCCCGTTGCTCTGCAGCATCGGCACGATATTGGTGACCATGCCGACGGTCAGGCACACCGACAGGATCAGCGCGATATTGAAACTCCAATAGACCGGCGAGCGCAGCGCCTGGCGGAAGCTGAAACCGCTCAACGGCGATACCGTCTCTCCACTCGCCGGCGAGGCAGACCCCACTGCGCTCGGCATGCGCAGCCAGAACAGCGCCATCGGCAAGGTAAACAGCAACGGCATCGCCGCCAGGGTGAAAAAGCCCGCCTGCCAGCCGAACTGGGCAATCAGTCGCACCAGCAGCGGCGGCAGCACCACCGCCATCAGGCCGGTGCCGCAGAGAATGACCGCCAAGGCCAGGCCACGGTTGCGCTCGAACCACAGGTTGACCAGTTGCGTCCAGGTAATGGCGATGGTTCCCGCGCAGACCAGCGGCATGGCGAAGTACGCCAGGTACAGCCAGCCGATGGACTGCTCGATCCGGGTGATTGCCGCATAACCGATCACCTGCAGCACGATCGAGACGATCGCCACGCGCCGCAGGCCGAAGCGGCGGTACAAGGGGCCGACCAGTTGGGTGGAGATGGCCACCCCGGCGAACAAGAAGGTGATCGACGCCTGCAGATCACCGCGGCTCCAGCCGAAGGCCTGTTCGAGGGGAATCACCAAGGTGCCGAAGCCATAGAGCAGGCCCACGCTGATGCTGGTACAGATACCGGCGAGGCCGAGCAAGAGGACGCGCCAACCGCGCTTGAATTCGCCGGTGTCGATAGCGGCCTTGGGTCGTGAAAGGGACGGGGCGGACATAGGGGACTCCTGGCGCCACCCGTCGTGCCGAGCGGGCGGCGCGATCTGGGCTCAATGCCCCTTGAGGATTTCTTCGACCTTCGGCAGGGTCACCATGGTGGCACCGCCATCGACCAGCAGCGAAGTACCGGTGATGTAGGACGCCTCGTTGGACGTCAGAAAGAGCGCGGCCGAGGCGATGTCCGCCGACTGCCCCAGGCGCGGCACGGGGAAATGTTCGGCCAGCCGATGCGGCAGGTCCTCACCCAGAGTTGCAAGCATATGGTCAGTGCCGATCAGCCCCGGTTCGATCACGTTGACCAGAATATTCAAGGCACCGAACTCCACCGCCAGACCACGCGCAAAGGCGTTCATGAACGCCTTGCTGGAACCGTAGGGAATCAGGGTCGGGGTGTACTTGCGATTGGCCTCGCCGGAGGAGATGAAAATGATCCGCCCCTTGTCCTGCGCCTTGGCCAGATGGGGTGCCGCGTCCTTGGCCAGCCAGAACAACGACTGAATGTTGCTACGCACCAGATGATCGAAGGTTTCATCCGCCATCTCGGTGATCAGCCCGTGAGCCGTATCCGCGGCGCAGTGGACCAGGATATCCAGGGCGCCAAACGCTTCGATGGCACCCTCGACCATGGACTTGACCGCCGCGCGATCGGCGATATCGCCGCCTACTAGGCAGGCCTGCGCGCCGAGCGCCAGGATCTGCGCAATGGTTTCCTCGCCATACTCGCGGGTACGGGCCGACACCACCACCCGCGCGCCCTCCGCCGCATAGGCCAGGGCAATCGCGCGCCCCATGCCACGCCCGGCACCGGTGATTAGCACCACCTTGTCTTTGAATCTCATCGAACGTTTCCTATTGTTCTTGTTCGTTAGGGCTCCCGCAACGGCCAGGCCGGCAGGAGCCCATCGTCGCAACGCCGCTGGGCTTTAGAGATCCCGGCCCGGCACGTTACGTGCGGAACCGTTGCGCCGGTCGGACTCGCCCCATCCCAGCCAATGCGAGGGCTCGCGGGTATCGCCAACCCGGCGCCAGCGTCCTTCCTGCTGTGCTGTGATCGGGAAACCGCCGACGAAGTCGATCATTTCTCCCTTGGGGTCGGGGAGGAACTCCCACTCCTCCTTGCCATCCAGCACCACTTTGGCCGACTCCAGGAAGTAGCTGCCGTCCTTGTGCTTGGTCTGCCCTTCGATGTCGGTGGTGACGCGTACCTCGCCCTTGTCGTTGGCGAAGATGGCATAGCCGAGGTGGTCATGGCCGACCATGAAGGAGCCGGTATCCCAACTGCCGTCCTTGTACACGGTGACGAACGACCACCAGATGACGTGCTTGTTGTTGTTGACCACCAGGTCCTTCTTGAAGTGGATGGCACCACCCTCGGCCATGTAGAACTGGTCGAGCGCCATCGCCCCCTTCACCGGCTTGCCTTCGCAGACGCCGGCGAGTTCCCACAGCTGCGACACGTAGAACGTGCCCCACTCCACCCCAGGCAGGTACCACTGCAAGCCTGGGCCGAGCAGCCTGCCCTCCAGCTGGAACAGGCCATCTTCTCTCCAGGTCAGACGCTCGCTGTTGGCGGTGATCTCCCAGCCGTTACCGGCCTCACCTGGCTGGTTGGTCCAGCGCACGGTGTCGCCGTCCAGAGTCTGCAGCGGCATTGGGGTCAGCGCCTGGCGGGCCATTTTCTCGTGGTCCATGCGCAGGTTGACGCCGTCGACGTGGTTGTTCAGGTAGAAGAACTTGGTCGGATTCGGCGTGCCGCCCGGGGCCAGCAACGAACGCACGAACGAATAGATATTGCCGTCCTCGTCGCGCACCGAGCCGAACGGCGAGGACTTGCTCAATTGCAGGCCGAAGAAGCCGCGGCTCCCGCCCATCGCGGCACCACTGACCTGGTGCGGCCCGACCAGTTGCTGAAAGCCAAAATCGCCGCGCTCAGGAATCGTCTTGAAGGTTCTCATGGGGATCATCTCTTATCGTTATCGTCGAAAGCCACGCAAGGCAGGTTGGGCTGGCGCCGTTCAGTCCCAGATCACCGGCAGTGACGCGGCCCCACGCAGCTGTGCACCTTCGATGACCGGTGCCGGTTGCGACGGATCCAGACGAATATTGGGGAACAGGTCGAGGATGGCGTTGATTGAGCAACTGATCTCGACCTTGGCGATGAACTGGCCAATGCACATATGCGGGCCGAAGCCGAAGCCGAAAGAGGGCTTGAGCTTGCGGTCGATGTCGAACACATCGGGGTTATCGAATACGTCTTCATCGCGGTTGGCGGAAACCACCATGCACTGCACGAATGAGCCCTTGGGAATCTTCACCCCGTGGAACTCGACATCCTTGGCGGTCTCGCGCACCTTGAAGGTGGCCACCGGCTCGTAGCGGGTGGTTTCGTCCATCAGTTTGGGAATCAGCGAGCGATCGGCCCTGACCCGCTCCAGCAGGCCCGGGGTGGTGAGCAGCAGGGTCATCACCGAACTGAACATGCGCGTGGTGGTTTCGCCGGCGGCGGGCAGCAGCGAGCGGGTGAAGGTGATCACCTCATGATCATCCAGGGTGCGACCTTCGTACTCGGCGCGTAGCAGGCGTCCGACCACATCGTCGCCCTGGCTGCCCTCTGCGCGGCGGCGCACCACGACCTCCTGGATGGCGTCGTACAGCCCCTTTACCGCGATGCCGGCCTTCTGCCGGGCCTCGGCCATCTTCTCCGGGTCGATCTGGTTGCCGCCGACCATCGCCAGCGCCCAGGCGGCGTACTGCTTGTACTTGGACGGGTCATCGGAGGGGAAACCCATCAACGCGTACATAATGCGGATCGGCAATTCCAGACCGAACTGCATCAGGTCGGCCTTTTTCTCCGGAATCAGCGGTTCCAGGAAGCCCTTGCGGATCACCTCGTCGATCTGCCCACGCCACTTGTTCACGTTCTCCGGCATAAATGCCGGCTGCAACAGGGCACGTACCTTGCGGTGCGGCTCGCCGTCCATGGCCAGGATCACCAGGCCATCGAAGAAGGCGCCCAGGCCCTCGGCGATGAAGCCACTGGTGTAGGTATTGCCATCACGCAGTACCGCCATCACGTCCTGATACTTGAACAGGGCGAAGGTCGGCCGTGTCCCCTGCTGGATGCCGGCATTGGTCGGCACACCGAACTGGGTGATGAAGTCGCCTTGGTAGACGGGGGATTTCAGGCGCTGCTCCCGGCACACTTCATGGATGTCCAGGTTCGTGCCCAGATAGGTTGCCGATACCGCGGCGTAGGCACTCTTGAGATCGATCGCGGTCTCGTTAGGGGTAGCACTCATGTTCACTTCTCGCTCTATTGAATTGTCATTGCCATCGACCTGTCGAGCGACGCGGCTCGCCGCACCGGCCCCTGTGGAGCCCCAACCGATCAATGGCCGGACGGCCGCGCTCACGCCCCAGGCGTGGACTGGCCAACAGGTTGCTGACTGGCACCTGCCAGTACCGTTGTGCGGGCGCTGGCACGCTTGCCCAGGTAGCGCTTGGCCCGCTGGGCAGCCAGGCGCCCGGCCATGCCGTTGACACCGCCACCGGGGTGGATGCCGGCACTGCCCAAGTAGAGGCCTTCGACCGGCAGGGTATCGCCGCCCAGACCGTGAGCCGGGCGCATGCTGCTGGAGCGCAGGGTGGTCGTATCGATGTGCACAACGCAGCCATTCACCGTGTTCAAGCGCGCGGTGAAATCCGGCGCGGCCTCGAGGCGGCGGCCAATAATGGTGTGTTCATTAACGCCCTCGATGTATTCGCTGACCTGGCTGATCAGCTGATCGGCGACCCGCTCGCGCAGCGCATCCCAGCCTTCGACGGGGTTGACCGGCATGGCCGGCGGGTAGATGTACAGCACGTCCTGCCCGCTCGGCGCCTGCGACGGGTCGACAGCGCTGGGCGCGGCGAAGGTGATGTAAGGCAAGCGCGGCACTTCGCCGCGCGCACTGGCGGCGAAGTTCTCCAGCACCGCCTCGGCGGTCCCGATCAACAGGCAGGCCTTGCGCAGGTCGATGCCGTCGCCGCGCATGGCCTCGAAACGCGGCACCGAGATCTGCCCGTTCAGGGCCAGGTCGAGTTTGACCGGTCCGGCGCCATGGGCGTTGGCCGGCGCCATCGCCACACGGGTCAGCAGTTGCTGCTCGATCGCCCCCGGCGTGACCATCTCCAGCGCCACCTTGGGATGGCAGCTGGCGACCACCGCACGGGCATGGAACTCTTGGCCGTCCACCAGGCGCACCCCGCGCACCTTGCCGTCCACGGCGACGATCTCGGCCACCGAGGCCGAGGTCATCACCGTCCCGCCCAACTCTTCGAAGCGCGAACGCAGCGCATCGCTGAGCTTCTGCATGCCGCCGATCACCCGGCCTACGCCAAAGCGATGAAGGAAGGCCACCAGGGCGTAGTAGATGCCGCTGCCATCCGCCGTGATCACCCCGGCCAGCCCAGTCAGCGCGCACATGGCAGAGATGGTCACCGGGTGCTCGAAACGCTCCAGCGCCGCCTGGTAGGCCGAGCCGGTCATCAACGCCATCAACTCAGGCTTGAGCTTGCGATTGCGCAACACGGTTCTCAGAACCTTGAGTTTGGTGCCCAGATTGAACTTGGCCGGATCGGCCCGCATCATCGGCAGCGCCATGTCGATAAAGGCATCCAGCACCTTGACGAACGCCAGATAGGCGTCGGCATCGCGCGGGCTATAACGGCGGATTTCCTCGGCGGTTCTGTTGGGGTCACGCCAGAACACCACCGAGGTGCCGTCCGGGTGCAGATAGACATAGCCAGGCGAGTACTCGACCGCCTGAAAGCCGTGGCGATCCAACTCCAGTTCAAGCGGTACATGGGCATGCACACGCATCGACATCATGTCCAATGCGCAAGGATGCACCAGGTGCTCGGGAGCCTCGGGGATCAGATAGCCAGAGGATGCCATGCCGCCGACCTTGCCCAACGCCTCCAGCACCATCACCTTGTTGCCCTCGGCGGCCAGGTAGCAGCCGGCTGTCAGGCCATTGTGTCCGCCCCCAACAATGAGGACATCGAACTCGGCATTACTCAATGTCATATTTGCTCTCCATGGCCGGTCGATACGACGCCAGCCGACTTGTGGTGCACTTCAATGGCCTGGTTCGTTATCGGATCATCCATACGCGGACAAACCGCGACGCCAGCAAAACGCACGTCACTTGATCCGGCGAGTACGAACCAGCCGTGTTCAATCGTTTGCCAGGGGCTCGCCTGCGTTAGGCCGAAAGCCTTGCCGCCAGGTAACCCGCCTCCTGCTCGCTATATACGCTGATTGGTAACAGCCGCTCAGCCTGAAAAAATCAGCTCAGCAATAGCCCGCGCACGGCATTAACACCGAGCACAGCACGCCCGAACTATTGAAACGTTGTGTTGGCAACTGTCTGCTGACCACTATGCGTTTCCCTGCGCCTGAGCCTCGGCCAGGGCAGCCGCGATAGAGGCGATGATCGCTAGATAACTTGAGACAGTTGGTAGAAGGTTCATCAGGCCGATCTCCGTTATTAGACTTATCGAGAAATCGCAACGCAGTTCACCGCGATTGCCGAGTAATACCCTAACGAATAAGCAGCTACAGCAGCAGCGTATCCGTTTGACCTTGAGTAAAACGAAAGCAGCCAGGTGTCTTGGTCGGGAGAACGCGCACTCGTAGCATGGGGCCGACAACGCAAGTGCACTCGCTATCAGCGCTGCCAATCCGGCGAGACAGTCGAAGTGCCGAACTTGGGTCATTCAAGGAAACCGCATGATTACGCGCATGGATCACTTCACCATCGTCACCGATCAGCTGCAGAGCACTCACCACTTTTATGTGGAGATCCTTGGCTTGCGCGAAGGGCCGCGCCCGCCCTTCCCCATTGCCGGTTACTGGCTGTACGTCGGCCCCCATCCCGTCCTGCACCTGATTGCCGTCGAGCGGATGCCCGAGCCGCGCCGTGGAGTGCTCGATCACATGGCCTTTCGCGCCGAGGGCCTGGCGGCCACCCTGGAGCGCCTGGATAAGCATGGCATCGCCTTTCGCATCATTCGCGCGCCGGGCGAAACCCGCACATGGCAACTGTTCTGCAACGACCCCAACGGAGTCGAGGTGGAACTGGACTTCGCAGAGACGGAAGTCGCCCCGGCCGATTGGAAAGCCCGTTGCACGGGATGAGCGACAGCGGCGCAACCTGGGCTGCAGCTAGATCAGCCCGGCATAGCTGCCGCCATCCACCTGCAGGTTCTGCCCGGTGATATAGCCGGCCTGGGCCGAGCAGAAGAACACGCAGGCCGCGGCAAATTCTTCGGCCGTACCGAAGCGCCGGGCCGGAATCGGGCTGAGCATTTCCGCCCGCGCCTGTTCCAGGCTGCAACCCTTGTGCTTGGCCAGCTGTGTGCTCATGAACTGCAAGCGATCGGTTTCGATACGCTCCGGCAACAGGTTATTCAGGGTGACGTTGTCACGCACGACTTCGCTGGCCAGCGCTTTGGAAAAGGCCGTCAGCCCGGCTCGGGCAGCGGTGGAAAGCCCCAGTGGCAGGCGCGGCGACTTGACCATGGCCGAGGTGATATTGACGATCCGCCCGAAACGCCGGGCGCGCATGCCGCCAACCACAGCCTGGATCAGCAGGATCGCCGAGAGCATGTTGGCCTCCACGGCAGCTAACCAGGCGGCGTGATCCCACTCCTCGATGCGCCCCGGAGCAGGCCCGCCATTGTTGGTGATCAGGATGTCCGGCTCTGGGCAGCAGGCCAACAGGGCGGCACGCCCGGCCTCGCTGCTCAGATCGGCAGCCACCACCAACGGCTGATGTCCAGTCTGAGCCATGATCTCGGCCGCGGTCCGGGTCAGTTGCCCGGCATCGCGGCCATTGATCACCACCTCGCAGCCCTCTTGCGCCAGGGCCAGCGCGCAGGCTTTTCCCAGGCCACGGGATGACGCGCAAACAATGGCCTTACGGCCGGAAATTCGCAGATCCATGGCAACGCCCCTCTTGGTTCAGTCGCGGTTTAGGTCTCTTCGCAAACTCGGCATTACAACCTAGTAAGGCGATGGTGCTGCGCTCACTCGGCGGCATGGCAAGCCATATGCAAAGGTCGACGTGTTAATCTGCACGTCGATAAGTCACCGATCTAGCGGCCGGCGTATGGCAGACGGAATAACGATAAAATGAAGACTTCCCCAGTTCGCAGCGAACCCAATAAGCGCAATACCTTGAACCGCTTGCTGGAAGTTGCTCGCCAAGAATTCTCCAAGAAAGGCCTGAGCGGCGCACGCATCGAGGATATTGCCCGCGAAGCCGGGATTACCAAACAGCTCGTTTATCACTATTACGGTTCGAAAGAGCGACTGTTCAGTGCTGTTCTGGATGAGTCCTCGCAACGGATCATGGCCGAGCTCATCGCGCTCGACATCGAACACCTGGCACCGACAGTTGCTTTGCGCGAATTACTCTATTACTGCTTCGATCAATACCGGGATGATCCGTTTTTGGGCGCGCTGGCCCTCGAAGGCATCCGCTACCATGATGCCCATGACACGCCGCGCAACATCTTTGCCGACCTGACGCCTGCCCTCGCGGAGAAATTCGACAATATCCTGAAGCGCGGCGCGCAAAGCGGGGAGTTCAAAGCCGTGGCCGATCCACGGCTGTTTCTCGCAACAGCCGCCCTGCTCACCTCAGGCGGGTTTACCAACCACTACTCCATGTCGGTGCTGGTAGGGGTCGATACCCGCTCTGCACAGGGCATGCAGCTGTGGCGGCAGCACTCGGTCGACTTCATCGTGTCGAGCATCAGCCTCGCTTCCGATCCGGCGTAAACGCCTCACGCGGCCGGGTGAAAAACACCTTACCCGGCTCACTGCCCACACTCAGCAGCAACGAATCACATGCCGCCCCGGCCCGACTTCTGGAAGAATTCGCGCATCGCCACCAGCGAGGGCGTGTGGCTGCTGAAGCCGCCGTCCGCGACCAGGGTTGTGCCGGTTACGAACGACGACTCGTCGCTCGCCAGGAACGCCACGACATTGGCGATCTCGCGGGGCGTGCCCAATTCCGGGGTCATGTGGTTGTCACGCAGGATATCCAGCAGTTGCGCGGGCATGGAGTCATGCGCGTTCTCCGCTGGCGCCAGGCCGATCTGTACGGCATTGGCGCGGATGCCCTGCTTGCCGTACTGAGCGGCGACCAGCCGCGGCAGCATGATCAGCGCCGCCTTGGAGGTGGCATAGCCGGTCAGGGATAGATCGCCCTGCACGCCCAGTCCGGAGGTGGCGAAGATCACCGAGCCTTTACCCTGCTTGAGCATCACCGGAATGCTGTGCTTGCAGCACAGCACCGCTCCCCGCAGGTTCACCGCGATGGCCCGATCCCAGGCGGCCATGTCCAGATTGCAGATATCGCGGTCACGCTGGCGTTGCCCCACATCCAGAACAGCCGCGTTGTTGTGCAGGATATCGATGCGACCGAAACGCTCTACCACTGCCGCCACCATGGCCTCGACCGACTCTTCGGAGGACACGTCGGTGGACAGGCCAATGGCCTGCCCACCCTGTGCCACGATCGACTCGGCGACTTGCTCTGCGGCCTCGCCCTTGATATCGACGACCGCTATATGAGCACCGTGGGAAGCCAGCACGCGGGCGCACTCAGCACCCAGGCCGCCGCCCGAACCGGTGATGATGGCGACGCGGCCATCCAATTTTCCTGTTGTCATGCTGGTTCTCTCTTGTTGTCGATCAAGCGGGGAATGCTTCACTCACCCGTGAAACGCGGCGCGCGTTTCTCACTGAAGGCACTGGCGGCCTCTTTCGCGTCCTGGGTAGTGGCCAGCAGGGCGAACAGGTCCAGCTCGAGGTCCAGACCACTCTTCAGGTCCAGTTCCAGCGACGCGCGCGCGGCCCTCTTGACGTACAACGAGGCCATCGGCGGCTTGCTGGCGATGCGTTGGGCGAACTCAGTCACCTCGTTCAACAAGCCTGCAGCATCGCTGGCCAGGCGGCTGATCAAACCGATCTGCAGGGCCTCGTCCGCGTTCATCCGGTCGCCTGAGAGCAACATATCCAAGGCACGTCCCGGAGCCACTACTCGAGCGAGCCGCTGGGTACCACCGCCGCCGGGGATCAGGCCAAGACCGGTTTCCGGCAGGGCGAAAATCGCATTCGGCGACGCGAAGCGGATATCACAGGCCAGCGCCAGCTCCAGGCCACCGCCCATGCAGTAACCGTGGATCGCGGCAATGATCGGCTTGGCGACCTGATCCAACGACTCGATCCAGCGAGCCCGCTGCATACGCTGACGCACCTGCAGGGAGGTCTCTACACCACGCCGTTCCTTGATGTCGGCGCCGGCGCAGAAACCACGCTCGCCATCGCCACGGATGACGATGATGCGCACCTGCGGATCCTTGTCCAGCAGCGCCAGGGCCTCTGGCACGCCATGGCGAATCTGGTCGTTGATCGCGTTGATCTGCCCCGGCCGGGTCAGCACGATCCAGCCAACCGCCGCATCGCGCTCGACGCGTACCGCCTCGTTGATCACCAAAGGTAATTGTTGGCTGGCTTCGGCACTCATACGGGGCACTCCTCGAACTCGAAGACCTGGCCGTCGAACTCCTTCGGGTCGACCTTGATCAGTGACTTGCCACCGACCGCCTCGGACGAATCGACCCACTCGAAGGCCGTGCCGCGAGCGCGCAGATCCTCGGCCTTGGCGGCCAGATCATTGACCCCGATGCGGATGTAGTAAGGGCCAGGTCCCCAGTTATTCACGTAGTGACCGGCATCGGTGTTCCAGTAGGTTGCCTCGATGATATCCAAGGTCGCGCTATTGGCGACGCTGAAACCCATGCGTGCGCGGCGATAACCCTCACTGCGGATATTCTCCACCGGGCCGCTGGGCTCCCAGTCGAGGTTGGTCGACACCTTGCGCAGGGTCTCGTCCAGGTCACGCACCAGATATCCTCGTGCGGTAACCCGCACCATATCGCCCGGCTTCAGGTCGCGCGGCTGGGCCGGCGGCAGCGCATAGGTTTCTGCCGGCATCTGCAGCGGCTCGGTCGGCATGATCTCGATGCACAAACCGCCGTCCACAGAGGGCTGGTAGTAAGGCTGTTCAGGGGTTGCGCCGAGCCAGAGGCGATCGAAGGGCATTTCCGGCGTGCGCTGCGCCATTCGGAATGGCAGACGCCGACGCATCAGTTTGTCCACCAGGGCGTCGAACTTGTCGCCATGCAGGGCCAAGACTATCGAGTGGGTGATCATCGGCCGGTGATGACCCTGGAAGTCCTTCAGGCTTTCGAGAAAGTCATGGAACAACGGGTCGCCCGGATTCGGCATATCCAGGTGCCACTGTGGTTCGATACGCGTCGGCGCAACCGCCAGCGACTTGTGCACACGCAGGAAGTGCGCAATATACGGATGGTTGTCGAACGCCTGACGCCAGCGCTCATGCTTGTAGATACCGAGCTTATCCACCAGCTTTTCCGTCATCCCATCGGGATCCGGAACCATCATGTCGGCACTCATCAACAATTCGAACATAACACCCCTCCAATAACGGGCCACGGCACGCGCCTGGCCGCTTAGTCAGCTGATCCCCGCCTACTGGGCGGGTCGATCAATGCGCGGTAACCACCTGAACATTCACTTTCGCCTTCTGCTCCAAAGAGCAAGCGGCCTGATCGCTGGCGAGCGAGTCGGGCAGCGCCACATTCGTTTTGGAATTAAGCAGAAAGTGCGACAAGGCAGGGATGAGCACCAGGGCGCCGAGCATGTTCCAGAGGAACATGAAGGTCAGCAGGATGCCCATGTCGGCCTGGAACTTGATTGGCGACCACGCCCAGGTGATGACGCCCGCGGCCATGGTCAGGCCGATCAGCGCCACCACCCGCCCGGTAAAGTCGAGCGAACGGCGGTAGGCGATCGCCAGAGAGCCGCCGCGCTCCTGAACCGCGAGCTGCACACTGAGCAGATAGAGTGCGTAATCCACCCCGACCCCGACACCGACGGCGATCACCGGCAAGGTCGCGACCTTGAGGCCGATGCCCAGCCAGACCATCAGAGCCTTGCAGATGATGGTGGTCATGATCAGCGGGATGAGCGCGACCACGGTGGCACGCCAGCTACGGAAGGTGAGCATGCAGAGCAGCGCCGTGGCGCCATAGACCGCGAGGTACATGGTGAAGATGCCCTTCTCCACCTCGATGTTGGTCGCGGCCTCGATTCCGGCATTGCCGGCAGCCAGGAGAAACTGGATCGGCTGTTCGGCATCCGCCGCGGTGTTGTGCTCAGCCGCGAAGTTCTCGGACACCTGCAGCACACGGCTCAAGGTATCGGCCTTGTGGTCTGCCAGGTAGGCGATCAGTGGAGTGACCGAACATTGCGGGTTGGTGATGCCCGGCGACGCGATCATCGCAGCATCCACCGAGGAATTGGTGATCGCCTGGTCGCGACTGATGGTCAACCACTTCGGGCTGCCTTCGGCCATGCCCGAGGTGACGAAACGCACGGTTTCCGCCAGCGAGCTGGTCGTTTGCACCCCTTCGGTCTGCTGCAGCTGCCAGGCGAGGCGATCCATGGTCTGGAGGGACTGATACAGTCGGCAGCTATCCTCCTTGGTTTTCATAATCACCACGAACTGATCACTGGACAGCCCGTAATGTTCGGTGATGTAGGCACTGTCGCGGTTGTAGCGCGAGTCGGGACGCAGTTCCGGCGCACCGGGATCGAGATCGCCTACCTTGAGGTCCAGCATCACCACACTACAAATCACCGTGACGACAACCGACAGGCCAATAATCGCGGTGGCCCAGGGCCGCTCGGTGAAGCGATCGAGCCCGTGCCAGACATGCCCCAGGAGGCTGCGGTTCTGCTCGCCGGCGCGGTCCTTCTCGATCGCAATGAGTGCCGCCTTCTTGCTGACGCCGATGTAGGACAGCGCCACCGGGATCAGCAGCAGCTTGGTGAAAATCAGCACAGCCACACCGATGCTGGTAGTCAGGGCCAGATCGCGAATCACCGGAATATCGATGATCACCAATACCGCGAAGCCGACGATGTTGGTCAACAGGGCGGTCAGCCCGGTGAGGAACAAACGGCGGAAGGTATAGCGCGCGGCCACGTACTTATGTGTACCGCGGCCGATGTCCTGGAGGATGCCATTCATCTTCTGCGTGCCGTGCGACAGGCCGATCGCGAAGATCAGAAACGGCACCAGAATCGAATAGGGGTCCAGCTCATAGCCGAGCAACTGCATCAGACCTAGCAGCCAAACCACCCCTGCAACAGCGATGCTGACCAACAGCAGAGTGCTGCGCAGACAACGGGTATAGAAGTAGACAAATAGCGCAGCGATCGCCACCGAGGCGGCGAAGAACATCATCACGGCATACAGGCCGTCGATCAGATCGCCCACCAGCTTGCTGAAACCAACGATGCGGATATCGATTTTGTCACTTTGAAACGAGCGAATCTGCTCTTCTAGCTGGGTAGAGAACTCGCCGTAATTCAACGGCTGCCCAGTCTGCGGATGAGTGTCGAGCAAAGGCGCCACGATCATGCTCGAGGTCGCGTCGTTGGCGACCAGGCTTCCGATAATTCCGGCGCGGCCGATGTTGCGGCGCAGGGTATTGATCGAAGCCTCACTGCCATCGTAGTCCGACGGCATCACCGCGCCGCCGTCGATGCCCTCCTCGGTGACTTCCTTCCAACGCACAATCGGCATCCACAGCGACTTCATCCAGGAGCGATCGATGCCGGGAATCAGGTAGAGCGTATCGTTGACCTTCTGCAGCGCCTGCAGATATTCAGGGTCGTAGATATCGCCCTGCTTATTCTCGACCACCACCCGAATACTATTGCCCAAGCCGGGTAGCTGGTCCTTATAAGCCAGGTAGTTCTTGATGTAAGGGCTGGCACTTGGAATCATTCTCTCGAAGCTGGCGTTAACCTCGAGCCGAGTGGCAAAGAATCCGAGCACGAGCGTAGCGAGCAGACAGGCGACCACAACCAGCATGCGGTTACGGAAAATAATCCGCTCGAGGAGCCCACCGGACAACTTGTCGAAGTCCGCAAGGTTCGGAATCACTGGCATTCCGCTGTTGTACTTTTGCTCTACCATGTCTGCTCACTCATTGAGGAATCGTGCCGGCGAATCATTTCGCCTTGGCGATCTCGACGACCTTAGCGCCGGAAAAACGGGCCACTACCAACTCGTTGTCCTTGGAAGTTGCACTGGCTGCATACACCTCTCCGGCCTTCGCCACGTGCAGAGGGCTGACCTCCAGGCTGCGACGGTCCATGGCGACCATCTCGCCACTCTGACTGACCAATATCAGCTGGCCATCGTGTTCGACCGAACTGACCAGACCGCCCTTTAGGCCAGTTCTGACTTTCTGCCAGTCCTGCCCTTGATTGCGGCTAACGAACAGGTTGCCGCGCAGGCCGTGCACCACCAACAGATCACTGAAAGCGCGAACGCCAAAGAAAGTGCCGGTGTAGGGAGTTGTCATCATGACGAAGCGACCGGACGCCTGGTCCTGGCGCATAACCACACCCTGCTCGCCACTGACGAAGAACTCTCCCTGATGCTCGGCCAGGGCATACAGGTGCATGCGTCTATCGTTATCGGTCCGCTCGATCCAGGGCACCCAGGTCGCACCGTCATCACTGCTGTGCAGGATCATGCCGAAAGCGCCGACGACAAAACCGTAGCCACGGGCATCGAACAGTACATCCAGCAAGGGCGCGGCCAACACATCCGGACTTGCCGCCGTACTCATAGCCAGACCGATTTCGCCCAGCATGTCCTCCGCAACCTGATCGCCGTTGTCGGCACGTCGGCCATACACCTCGCGCAGCAAATTCAACAGGCTGCGGCCGTCCAGCTGTACCTTCCAACTGCTACCACCGTCACTGCTGTGCAGCAGTACCGAGTCATGGCCGACTATCCAGCCATGCCGGGCATCACGAAAGCGCACCTGAACCAGGTCGCTGGAGACTGGGCTCGGCACCTGCACCCAATTTCTGCCGCCATCGGAGGAACGCTGAATCAGGCCGCGCGGGCCGACGCTGATCAGCTCATCGCCCGCACGCGCCACACCAATGACCGGCGCAGGAAGACGCAGATCGAATTGCGGTGCCGGCTTGTGCAACGAATCGACCATAGCGGTCGATGCTGCCTGGGCAGGAACGCTCGCCAGCACGCTGACAAGCGACACGGCGCCAAGCAACCTCAGTCCATAGGGCAGACGACACAGCAGTGAAGACTTCCGCAGCAGGCGGAACATCTCAAAATCGCGGCCAATCATTATTTTTATCCTCAACCACGCAGCGGCTGCGGCCCCCACAAAGAGTTGCAGAGGGGCCGCGATCCACTGTCAGCAAGATCTCAGGTTCGGCGTATCGACTCGCGTCGATACGCCCTAACGCACTTAGCGTTGAGTTACCCGGGATACGATCGCCTCGGGCTTCATCTCGCGCTCGGAACGTGGTTCCGCGGCGAACTTGTAGCCGCCCTTAAGCCCGTCGTTGATCAGGGCGTACATGCCCTTGTTGAAGTCATAGATGACGTTCTTGACGTTGTAGGGAATGTCCTTGTCGTACAGCTGAACACCACTGAGGAACATCGCACGGTACAGGGCATTGTTCTTGTCCCAGGCGTCATAGAGACCTACACCGAAGGTATCCTCGTCGAGATAGTAGGTGCGTTTGCTGTATACGTGGCGCTTGCCCGGCTTGAGCGTTGCCTCGACGACCCACACACGGTGCAGCTCCCAGCGTTCACACTCCGGATTGGCGTGGTTCTCGAGAAACTGGGCGTCCTGCTTGCAATCGAAGTAGAACTTGTAGGCGTTGTAAGGAATGAACATCTCCTTGCGGCCCACCAGCTTGTAGTCGAAGCGCTCCTGGCTGCCGGAGAACATCTGCAGCTCATCGAACAGAGTTACACCGCCCTGACTGGCCACCGGAGTATCGAAGGCGAACTCCGGCGCAAGCTTGATGCGCCGCTGACCCGGGGTGTAGCTCCAGGCACGCCGCGGCTTAGCGAGCGGATCGAGGTAGTCGGCCAGCACGATCACTTCGCCGGCTCGGCGCGCCGGGTACATGTTCAGCGAGAAGACCCGGGCATACATCAGCGGATCGCGATCGGCCTGGTCGACCTGGTAGTACGGCATCTCCTCGAAGGTCGCCTGCTCGGCGCTCTTGGTGACCTGGCCGTTGGTGTCGATGACCCAGCTGTTGGACGAGGACGTCGTCGAATAACCGCCACCGATCTTGTAACGCAGCTGCTGGTTCCAGAGCACCTCGTTACCGCTGGTGGGTATCGGGAACGGCAGGCCACCACGACAGGCCGTATCAACCGCCAAGCCGTCCTTCTGGATATTGCAGCCAGTGGCATTGCGCACCGTTGCGTCGACCACTTTCTGCGGGTAGGCAGCTGTACGGTGGCTGGGATAGATATCCAGGTAGTAGTCCGGGTACTTCTTCAGCAGGGCCTTCTGGCCCTCGCTCAGCTTGTCTGCGTACTGGTCCAGGTTCTTCGAAGTGATCCGAAACAACGGCTTCTCGTCCTTGTAGGGGTCGACCCAAAAGCCACTGTCCGGCTGAAAGCCTGCGGGGGCCTCACGCAGGCCACCCTCATAGGCAGGGATCGTACCTTCGGCGTTACCGGCCTGGATTGCCCCCCAAGGGGTCAGGGTCTTACCCAGTTCGGCCGCCTCTTGCGGGCTGACCGCCGCCAGTGCACACGCCGACAAACCACTCAAGGCGAGGCTAAATGCGAGTTGGAGTTTCATGACTGTGCTCCGATCTTGGAATTATTAAAAGGAGGTTTTGTAGGTAAGGGACAACCAGCCACGGTCGGTACCGCCGACGTTGCCGTTGCCGTTGACCATGCGCGCGCCGTTGATGTTTCTGGAGTTTTTCTCCTGGGCGGAGCTGTCGGCATAACGCAGGCTGAACTCATGCAGCGAGCGGTAGGTCATCTTGGCGCCAACCGACCAGGAGAGCGCGCCTTCACTACCGCCGCCGGCACTGGCGGCGTTGCCGTTCAGGCCGTAGTTGACCGTCAGCGGAACATCCAGGGTCCAGGAGGGCAGAATTTCCACGTACTGTGGGGTGTAGTTCACCGCAACGGCGTAGTAGTCCTTGGTCGAGCAGCCATCGGACTTGTCGCCGGCCCCACCTGTCTGGACATCCCGGCACCCGGCGAAGCCTTCACCCTTGTACAGCTCCTCGTGAGAGGTGACCTTGTCCAGATGGCTGTAGGCAAACTCGGCCACCAGCGTCGAATTGTCGGCCAGCCAGTAACGCGGCACGCCATAAATAGCGTTAGCCACGAAGTGAATGGTGTCACCGCGCGGACCTTCGTCATCCACCAGGCTTACACCGGTAGCGTTGAGCGCACCGCCCTTGCGGTAGGACAGATCGGCACCGACCGACGCCGTGCCAACGGCGGTGGATATGCTCAGGCCATAGAGCTTGACATCGCGCGGATAGACCAGCCGGTACTCGCGAGTCGCCAGGTTGACCTGCGGTGCCAGCCACGGTTGGTAATCATCGAACTCACGGTAGTAGGCGCCGACGGTGGCCTCGATGGCCTCGATGTCCAGCTTGCCCATCACACCCCAGTTCTGGCCATCGCGACCGCGCTTGGAGGTCGCATGGTTGAGGTTGAAGCCGGGGGCCGCCGGCAGGCGATCGGGTCCCTCGAAGAACGAGTCCGCAGCACCAAAATAGGTTCCGCCGTAAGGGAAGCGGGTGTTATCCCACTCATAAAAGTACTGCGCACCGAGCGACAGGTTATCGGTGACCTGCGCCTTGGCCGAGACCTGACCGATAGGCAAAAACACTTCTTTGGTCTCGATACCCGGACTGGTTACGGCTTTCACCGCATCCACAGGCGCCTGCGAGTAGGACATCGCATGTGCACCGATCAGCAAGCCCTCGCCCCAGAACAACGCATGGCGACCCGCCTTAATGTTGACCGGGGCCGCGCCTATATTGAAGTTGCCCCAGACGAAAGCATCGAGGATCTCGCCCGACGGACCATTGGCGTAGCGCTCTACTTCGCGGCTATAGCGATTGTTGTTGTAGCTGGTGGCCAGCCTAGGGACGCTGCTCTCGACCGAGGTGTCATCGTAGGCGTTGTCGTACCAGCCGGCAGCGCTGACACGCCCGCCGAAATCGCTCTTGTAGGACACGTCGAACTCGGTCAACACATCCAGACGATTTGTCACGATGTCGCCCTTGTCGAACTTGCCGTCGGACTCGTCGAAATTCGGGTTGTTGAGGATCTTCTGGTCCTGGTCCTCCATGCGCCAGCCCAGGTTGTAGCGCACGGTGTTGTCCCAGCGCATGCGGATGTCCGGGTTGCCGACATCGATCTGCATCGCCGAGGCGCCTCCAGCACAACTCATGATCGCAAGCGCCAAGGCGCTGCGCGGCATTGAGGCCCGACTAAGCTTACTCATCATCTTCATACCAGCTCCTTTTGTTCTTGTTTTCAACAATTTAGGAATAACTACCCGTACGCCTGCGCATCCTGAGTCCGACTTCGCGCTAGCTTATCTGCACACAAAGCGCATAACCGTTCCTTTAAGCGTGAGGACTACCATAGCGCACAAAACCGCATAATTCCACATACAGATTAAAATTCTTTATACAGAATTTCTATATTTGTTCTGCACAACCACTGAGAACGTCATGACAGGACAAGATTAGGTCATACCCCCTTACGACAGCGTCACGCCAGAAAGCTGCGATCGCAGGACAGGATCAGATGAACACATATAGATTTTTTGTTCAACAACCCTATATTCTGTGTCTCTGTTTAGCTTAGATTAGCTTGGCATCCGAGCTGCACAGCGCAGCCCACGAGGGGGACATACACCTCTTATGGCTCCACTCCCACTGAGAAGGAGGACTCATGAATATTGATCTCCGTGGTAAACGCGTGATCGTGACAGGTGCTTCCCGCGGTATCGGCCGCGCCATCGCCCAGGCCTTTGCCGCAGAAGGTGCGATGGTCGCGATCTGCGCTCGCACAGCAAGCGCCGTAGCCGAGGCCGGTTCGGCCCTGGAAGCAACGGCCCAGGCCGTCATCGCCCGCGCAGTCGATGTCACCGACAGCCTGGCCGTTCAGGCATTCGTCAAGGAAGTGGCAGATAGGTGGGGCGGCGTTGATGTCCTGGTCAACAATGCTGGTCAGGGCAAGGGCGGCAATCTGGATACGTTGACGCCGGAGGACATCCTCGAACATGCCAACATTCTGCAGATGGGGCATTTCCGCTTTGTCCAGGCGGTGGTGCCTTTCATGCGCGAACAGCGATGGGGGCGAATCATCGAGATCAACGCCCTGGCCGGCACCGTTCCGACCCCCGACGGCATTCCGTCCGTGATCAACCGCGCCGCCTGCGTGGCGTTGTCGCGCTCGCTGGGCATGTCCCTGGCCAAGGACAACATCCTGGTCAACAGCCTGAACATGGGCTGGATCGACACCGGGCAGTGGGGGCGCCATCACAAGGAAATGGGACCGGGCGTAAGCCGCGAGGAATTCGATGCCATGGTCATGAAGGTGGTGCCCATCGGACGATACGGCAGGCCCGAGGACGTCGCCGGCATGGCCTTGTTCCTGGCCAGCGAATACGCCAGCTTCATCAGCGCCGCCTCGATCGATATTGCCGGCGGCATGGGCGGGCAGATCGCCTACTTCCCAACGCTGAAACGCGATTTCGCCGCCGCGATTCAGGAACGCAACGACAAGACCTAAGCATCGAAACTGCCCTCCCTCGTATGCCTACCAGCTCGAGGGAGCGCCAAGTCGTGAAAAACCAACCATCCAACGGATCAGGATCGACGCCATGAGTCAGTCGCTTTACGACATCCCGCTCAAATCCATCGAAGGCTCCAGCCTTACCCTTGAACCGTTTAAGGGCAAGGTGCTGCTGGTCGTCAACGTCGCCTCGAAATGCGGGCTCACCCCGCAGTACGAAGGCCTCGAGGCGCTCTATGAAGAGAAGCGTGCACAGGGGTTCGAAGTACTGGGTTTTCCAGCCAACGATTTCCGCGGCCAGGAGCCCGGCAGCGATGAAGAAATCCAGGCGTTCTGCAGCCTAAACTACAAGGTGCAATTTCCACTGTTCGCCAAGATTGCGGTGACGGGGGCCGAGCAGCATCCGCTCTACAGCGCACTCACCGCCGCTTGCCCGACTGCGACCGGCGACGGCCCGATGCGTGAGCGCCTGAAAGGCTACGGCATCGAGCCGGAAGCACCGCCGGCGGTACAGTGGAACTTCGAGAAATTCCTGATCAGCCGCGAAGGTCGGGTAGTCGGGCGTTTTGCCCCGGATATCGCGGCCGACGACCCCGGCTTGCGGCGCGCCATCGATGCACAGTTAAACCTGACGCCCTAACCCGCACCGCCCTGCTCGGCCGGCTCTGGAGACAGCTAGCTGCTGATCTGGATTGTCGGCCGAGCTCCTATCAGGACGTGCAGGCCATGATCAGGAACTGCCTGAACGCCTCAACGGGTTCAGTCGCCTGTACTTCCGGCCGCCAGATGAGGCCAAGCTCCATGGCTGGAATCGCGTCGACTAGTGGCCGGCTCTCGATCTTCTTGCCCTCCAGCGACCAGGCGCGGTAGAGCATGTCGGACAAAATGGTCACGCCAAACCCGTGGGCGACCAGCCCGCGCAGCGCCTCCATCGACGAGGTTCGAAACGCCACCTTGGGCATCAGCCCCTGGGACTGCCAATAGCGCAAAGCCGAGGATTCGCCCTCGTCCACGGTCGCCATGATGTACGCATGCTCCGCCACGTCGGCTAACGTGATTGACGATACTGCATTCAGCGGATGCTGACTGGACAACCACAACTGGCGCCGCGAGCGGATCAGCACATGGTGCTCGAAACGCGTCAAATTCCGGGTATTGGAAATGATGGCCAAGCCAAGATCCAACTCGCCATCGAGAACCGCAGCCTCGATACTCGGTCGATCCATGTCGTGCAGATCGATCTCCACCTGCGGGTAGCTGCGCTTGAACCGCGCCAGCAACGCAGGCAGGAAGTAGCCGAGTACCGTATAGGACGCCCCGACTCGCACCACCCCTTGCATCGAGTGGCCGAGAAACAGCGGTTCGCTCAGCGCATCCTGCAGGGTGTCGAGGATGTGGCGGGCGTGCTGGGCGAACTTGTTGCCTTCGGCGGTCAAGGCGACACCATGGGGCAGGCGCTCAAACAGGCTGACGCCGAGCGCCTGCTCCAGTTGCAGGACCGCCGCAGTGATCGCCGACTGCGAGACATGCACCTTGAGCGCCGCCTGGGAGAACTGTCCGGCATCCGCCGCCGCCACGAAGTAGCGGAGTTGCCGCATGGAAATGTCTTTTCCTTTAGCCATCAATTTCTCTGCCCCACGTCCAGCATTCATAAGTCAAGCCGTGGAGCTTCCCAGTTGGGCCAGAGTTCCAGGGCTTTCGCGCCCGGTAGGAGTTCAGCATCAAATTACAGGAGCGGCTGAAGGGTGACCATGCACGGAACTTGTCACTGCGGATACGAAGCAGATTAGTGCCCAATGCATCGCTGCCCCGATGGACTCTGGCGCCGTAGCCACGGCCAGAGTCTGCGCCGTTTCTACGACAGGGCTAACCGACAGCTCAAGCCTGCCGGCCGATATTCAGGGTATCCCCGATGGCACCGGGCCCTACCTCGAGCGCGGCGCCTGCCAGTTCGGCATGGCGCCCGCAGGGTTTCGCCGGCAGCGCGACAACTGAGCATGCGATCAGCGGCTGTCGCGCCACGCAGCCCCCACCTGAGAGAAACTCGATCAGCCGCGTATGCGTGCAGTGATCTTGGCATGGGGACCGACCTGCTGCGCCGCCCAGGCTTCGGCGGCCTGGTCCAGGGTATAGTCGACATAATCGACCTGGATCTGCTGCTCCTTGGCGATCTTCAATAAGCGTCTCCAGATCTGCTCGCGATCGGCAGGCGGACGCTGGCCGGTACCGATACACGATAGGGTTCGGAACAGCAGGTCGGCGATGTCCAGGTTGAGCTGACGCCCGGCACCGGTACCGATGGTCATGATTCGTGCCCCCCAGTTGGTCGCCTTCAGCGATGTCAGCATCGGATGACCACAGACCAGGTCGAGCACCACATCGAAACCGCCGCCAGAGGCATCCTTGAGCGCGGCCGCGTCATCGGCACCGCCCAGGGTCACCACCTCGTCGGCGATGCCACGTGACTTCAACCGCAGCAAGGCTTCCTCGGAGCGCGCCGCGCCCACCACCTTGCCTGCGCCCATGCCGCGGGCCAGTTGCAGGGCGATCTGACCGAGGGTGCCGGTGGCCCCGAGGACCAGCACCTTCTCGCCTTTCTGGATCTTCGCCTGCTCCAGCGGGACGATGGCGCCGGTGGCGGCAATGCCCATGCTAATGGCGGTCTTGTCATCCACGTCGTCCGGCACATCCCAGACTTCCGCGGCCGGCACCACGGTACGCTCGGCCCAGGCACCGAACGGCAACAGCGAGCGCTCGCCGAAATACACGCGGCGGCCATCGGGGGCACGGCCAACGCCCTCGCCTCGAATCACACAGGGGTATTCCACGCCCAGACGGTAGGCGCCCAGCACATCCCAGCCGCCCAGGCCGGCGGTATCCACCTCGATCAGCACCGAGCCTTCCTGCGGCTCGGGCTCGCGGAACTCACCGACCACCGGTGGAACATTGCGCTCGGAAATCACAGCAGCACGCATATTGCCTCCATCACAGATTCTTGTTGTTGGCACTCATCCACCGATACAAATTGAACAGTTTCTCGTGCTTTGTCCATATTTTTGTGCATTGAGCGCAACCTCTTCCGCCATAAACACCGGGCAGGCGCCGAGCCTCAACGACAGCAGCGGCCCGAGCACAACGTACCCGAGCGGTGTGGTGCTGCGGCCAGCCATGCGCAGAAAGCCCCCTAACCGGGGTGGTGCTCAGCGGAACTGGTGTTGCTCAGCCCCAGATGGGCATCGATCGGGGGCTATAGCGGGCATGCCGAAATGGCGTGTGATAAGGAAGACGGCGATATCGGACTCGGCCCCAGCTCCGAGCCATGCCGACAAGGTTGCGAGGTTGAAGCACGAAAGGCTCTACGCGCGTATAGATGCAGACCAGACGGGCAAAGTCGGCGTCGTCAGGGCCTGAGCGGCAATACTGGGTGCCCGCAGGCCAATGACGTGGCCACCGGCAAACGCCCGAGAATTAGCGAAACTCGGCAACTGCTGCATACCTGCACGACCTGCTACGCCGTGAGCCCAGGGTCCTTCAGCATTGGCTGCGATACGGATGACCATGCCGATCACGCAGGACAGCCCACTGTTTCCCCCGAAGCGCCAGGAGCGCTGGGACTGGCGACCTCACATCTCAGCACGAATGGATGACGCCTTGTGTGCACGACCATCCGGTATCTGCTTATCAAATACCTATAACAAATTTTTATGTCTTTAGAATAACAGAACACTAACAGACAATCTGTTCATATCTATTGAGCGCCCCCCTCTCTACGGGAGACAGCACTCGTCTATAAGAACAAGACTGGAGGTTAGCCATGAGCACGTCACCGTCCCTGGACGACAAGTACGTTCAGCAAAGCGGGAAAGTATTGCTGACCGGCATCCAGGCGCTGGTACGTTTGCCGCTGATGCAGCGCCAGCGCGATCTCGACGCCGGTCTCAATACTGCAGGGTTCATCTCCGGTTATCGCGGCTCGCCCCTGGGTGCCTTCGATCAAGCCCTGTGGAAAGCCCGCGATCACCTCAAGCAGCATCACACGGTGTTCCAACCCGGGGTCAACGAAGACCTCGCCGCCACCTCGCTATGGGGCACCCAGCAGGTCAACATCTTCGAAGGCGCCAAGTACGATGGCGTATTCGGCATGTGGTACGGCAAGGGTCCGGGCGTGGATCGCTGCGGCGACGTATTTCGTCATGCCAATGCCGCCGGCACGTCCAAGTTCGGCGGCGTGCTGGCGATTGCCGGCGACGACCATGGTGCCCGCTCCTCCTCCCTGCCGCATCAGACCGAGCACATTTTCAAGGCGGTGATGATGCCGGTGCTGGCGCCGTCCGGGGTACAGGAATACCTCGATTACGGCCTGCACGGTTGGGCTATGTCGCGTTATTCCGGTTGCTGGGTCGCACTCAAGGCGGTCGCCGACACCGTGGAAAGCGCAGCTATCGTCGACCTCGACCCGCACCGCGTGCAGCCGATCATCCCCGAGTTCGAGCTACCCGAGGGCGGCCTCAATATTCGCTGGCCGGACCCGCCCCTGGCGCAGGAACAGCGCCTGCTCGAGCACAAGCTGTATGCCGCACTGGCATATGCCAAGGCCAACCGCCTCGACCGTATCGTCCTCGACTCGCCCAAGGCGCGCCTCGGCATCATCACCTCCGGCAAGTCCTACCTCGACGTCTGCCAGGCGCTGAAGATTCTCGGCATCGATGAGGCCATGGCGCAGCAACTCGGACTGCGCCTGTACAAGGTCGGCATGATCTGGCCGCTGGAGGCCGACGGCGTGCGCCAGTTCGCCGATGGCCTGGAAGAGATCGTGGTGGTCGAGGAAAAACGTCACCTGATCGAGTACCAGTTGAAGGAAGAGCTCTACAACTGGCGCGAAGACGTACGCCCGCACATCGTCGGCAAGTTCGATGATAAAGGCGAGTGGAGCCTACCGCACACCGACTGGTTGTTGCCGGCCATCGGTGAACTGACCCCGGCGCAGATCGCTCGCGCGTTGGCCAGACGCATTCTGCGTCAGCAGCAGAACGGCCAGTTGCAGGTAAGACTGGCGGTCCTCGACGCCCAGTTGGCGTGCAAGGGGCACTTCAACAACCTGATGGACCGGCTGCCGCACTACTGTTCCGGCTGCCCGCACAACACCTCGACCAAGGTCCCCGAAGGCAGCCGCGCTCTGGCCGGCATCGGTTGCCACTACATGGCGGCCTGGATCTACCCGCAGACCCAGACCTTCAGCCAGATGGGCGGCGAAGGCGCGACCTGGATCGGTCAGGCTCCGTTCACCGAAACCCGGCACGTATTCGCCAACCTCGGTGACGGCACCTACTTCCATTCCGGCCTCTTGGCGATCCGCGCGGCGATAGCCGCCAAGTCGCGGATCACCTACAAGATTCTCTATAACGATGCAGTCGCCATGACCGGCGGCCAACCGGTTGACGGCACCTTGAGCGTGGCGCAAATCAGCCGCCAACTGGCTGCCGAAGGTGTACAGCGCATTATCGTGGTCAGCGAGGACCCAGGCAGATACCGCGAGATCAAGGACCTTGCCGAAGGCGTGCCGGTCTACGGCCGCGAGCGGATGGAGGCCTGTCAGGCCGAACTGCGCGAGTTCCCCGGTGTCTCGGCACTGATCTACGACCAGACCTGCGCCGCCGAGAAGCGTCGCCGGCGCAAGCGTGGCAAGTTCCCCGACCCGGCACGCCGCGTAGTGATCAACGAGGCCGTGTGCGAAGGCTGCGGCGACTGCAGCAGCAAATCCAACTGCATGTCGGTGGTCGCGGTGGAGACCGAGTTCGGTCGCAAGCGCGAGATCGACCAGTCTTCCTGCAACAAGGACTTCACCTGCCTGTCCGGCTTCTGCCCGAGTTTCGTCACCGTCGAAGGTGGCCAGTTGCGCAAGCCCAAGGCCCTGGCCGAGAACAACGAAGAACACTGGGACCTGCCGCAACCCGCGCCACTCGACCTGGCCGAGCCGTACAGCATCCTGGTCACCGGTGTCGGCGGCACCGGCGTGGTCACCATCGGCGCCCTGCTCGGCATGGCGGCCTTTATCGAAGGCAAGGGGGCGCTCAACCTGGACATGGCCGGCATGGCGCAGAAAGGCGGCGCGGTGTGGTCGCACATCCGCATCGCCGCGCGCCAGGAGCAGCTGTTCGCGCCGCGCATCGCCGAGGGTGAAACCAGCCTGTTGCTCGGCTGCGACCTGGTGGTCAGTGCCAACAGTGAAACCCTGACGAAGTTGCGTCAGGGCATCACCCACGCATTGGTCAACAGCGAGGAAAGCATCACCAGTGCCTTCGTGCGCAGCTTCGCCAAGCAGGCGGAAAGCGGAGATCTGCAAGCCAACCCAGATCCCAAGTTCCAAAGCCAGGACATGGCCGCGCAAATCCGCGAGGCGGTGGGTGACGGTCAAGCCAACTTTATCGACGCCAGCCGGATCGCCACCGCGCTGATGGGAGACTCCATTGCCACCAACACCTTCATGCTCGGCTTTGCCTACCAGAAAGGCTGGCTGCCGGTGGGCGAGGACGCCCTGTTGCAGGCCATCGAGCTGAACGGTACGGCAGTAGCGTTCAACCGTGCGGCTTTCGCCTGGGGCCGCCGCGCGGCCGTCGACCTGCCTCGGGTACAGCGCAACCTCGAGACCAGCAAGGTCCAGAGCAGCGGGCGCCAACTGTCGCAGAGCCTGGAGGAAAGCATTACCCGGCGTGCCGACTTCCTCACCGAGTACCAGGATGCAACCCTGGCCACACGCTATCGGGATCGAGTCGAGCAATTCAGGGAAGCGGAATCGGCCCTGTCCGGCCAGCCGGGTCCACTCACCGAGGCGGTGGCGCGCTACTACTTCAAGGTCCTGGCCATCAAGGACGAGTACGAAGTGGCACGCCTGTTCACCAACGGCGAGTTCCTCAAGAAAATCGAAACAACGTTCGAGGGTGACTACAGCCTGCGCTTCCACCTTGCGCCACCGCTGCTGAACAAGGCCGCCCCCGGCGCTGAACCGACCAAGCGTAGCTTCGGCCCGTGGATGCTCAAGGGTTTCAAGCTGCTGGCCAAACTGAAATTCCTGCGTAACACCAGGCTGGATCCGTTCGGCTACACCCACGAACGCAAAGTCGAGCGCGAGTGGCTGCACAGCTATGAACAGATCCTCGAGCAACTGCTAACGGACCTCAGCCCGGAAAAGCTCGAGATCGCAGTGAAGCTGGCCAGCCTGCCAGATGCCGTGCGCGGCTATGGCCCGGTCAAGGAACGCTACCTGGCTCACGCGCAACAGCAGAAGGCACGACTGCTTGAGCAATGGCGCCATGCAGATCAGTTCCACGATGCCGGCCTGGCCGATAAACCCGTACGGATCCACGCGACCCAACTTTGATCGGGCGGCAGGGCCTTCCCACGAGGGCCCTGCGCACAGCTGCGGATCACAGTAGACACAGCTGTCGAACGCTTAGCCGCCTGGTGATGCAGCCGCGGTTAAATCGGCGGCACCGGGCAAACGTTAACGTAAAGGTAATACCCGCGTGAGCATGCCAAGGACCTACAGCATTTCCGAGCTCGCCCGCGAGATGGAGGTGACCACCCGCACCATCCGCTTCTACGAGGAGCAGGGCCTCCTCGTACCCCAGCGGCGCGGCCAGGAGCGCATCTACTCGCTGCGCGACGGGGTCACCCTGAAGTTGATCTTGCGCGGCAAGCGTATCGGCTTCTCGCTGGCCGAATGCAAGGAGCTGATCGGCATGTACGACCCCGCAGGCGGCAATCGCAAGCAGTTGAGCCGACTCTTGGACAAGATCGCCGCACGCCGGCAGAAACTCGCGCAACAGATGCAGGACATCCAGCACATGCAGCTGGAGCTGAACACCGCCGAACAGCGCTGCCAGGCCGCACTGCTGTCATCGGCACCATGAACCGAAGAATCGACGACCAATACAGGAGAGCTGGACCATGAGCCATTTGCCCGGACTGAATTTCTTCCTCGGTGAAGATATCGACATGCTGCGCGATTCCGTTGCCAGCTTTGCAGCTAAAGAAATCGCACCTCGCGCTGAAGCCGCAGACCGCACCGATCAGTTTCCTATGGACCTCTGGCGCAAGTTCGGCGAAATGGGTCTGCTCGGTATGACCGTACCCGAGCAATACGGCGGTTCAGGCATGGGTTATCTGGCGCACATGATTGCCATGGAAGAAATCTCCCGCGCCGCGGGGGGTATAGGCCTGTCCTACGGCGCCCACTCCAACCTGTGCGTCAACCAGATCAACCGCAACGGCACTGCCGAGCAGAAGGCTAGGTACCTGCCCAAGCTGGTTAGCGGCGAACACATCGGCGCCCTGGCCATGAGCGAGCCCAATGCTGGCTCCGACGTGGTGTCGATGAAGCTGCGTGCCGATAAGCGCGGCGATCGCTATGTGCTCAACGGCAACAAAATGTGGATCACCAACGGCCCCGATTGTGACGTACTGGTGGTCTACGCGAAGACCGACCTGAGCGCCGGTTCCAAAGGCATGACCGCGTTCATTCTTGAGAAGGGCGCGCCTGGCTTCAGCTGTGCGCAGAAGCTGGACAAGCTTGGCATGCGTGGTTCGCACACCGGCGAGTTGGTATTCCAGGATGTAGAGGTTCCCGAGGAGAACGTACTGGGCCAAGTCGGCGAAGGCGTCAAGGTGCTGATGAGCGGTCTCGATTACGAGCGGGCAGTGCTCAGCGGAGGTCCATTGGGGCTGATGCAGGCCGCGATGGACGTGGTGGTGCCTTATATCCACGACCGCAAGCAGTTCGGCCAGAGCATCGGCGAGTTCCAGCTGATCCAGGGCAAGGTCGCCGACATGTACACCACCCTTCAGGCCTGCCGTGCCTATCTCTACGCGGTCGGCAAACACCTCGACGCCCAAGGCAGTAGCCATTTACGCCAGGTCCGCAAGGACTGCGCCGGAGTCATCCTCTATGCCGCGGAGAAAGCCACCTGGCTGGCGGGCGAGGCAATTCAGATTCTCGGTGGCAACGGCTACATCAACGAGTTTCCCGTCGGCCGCCTGTGGCGCGACGCCAAGCTCTACGAGATCGGCGCCGGCACCAGCGAGATCCGCCGCATGCTGATCGGCCGCGAGCTGTTCAACGAAACCAAGTGATCCGTAAGGTGTGCGCGGCCGCGAGGCCGCGCGCACCGGTACAAGGGCAACGGTGCGCACGGCGCACCCTACAGGAAGCGCACATGACCATCCTGCATAGCCAGATCAATACCCGTTCACCGGAGTTCGCCGCCAACCGCGCGGCGATGCTCGAGCAGGTGGGCGCCCTGCGCAGCCTGCTGGCGCGCATCCACGAAGGCGGCGGCGAGAAGGCCCAGCACCGCCATACCTCGCGCGGCAAGTTGCTGCCGCGCGAGCGCATCAACCGCCTGCTCGACGTCGGCTCGCCCTTCCTCGAGATCGGCCAGCTGGCCGCCCACGAGGTGTACGGCGAGGACGTACCGGCCGCCGGCGTGATCGCCGGCATCGGCCGGGTCGAGGGCGTCGAGTGCATGATCGTGGCCAACGACGCCACGGTGAAGGGCGGCAGCTACTACCCGCTGACCGTGAAGAAGCACCTGCGCGCCCAGGCCATCGCCCAGCAGAACCGCCTGCCCTGCATCTACCTGGTGGACTCCGGCGGCGCCAACCTGCCGCGCCAGGACGAGGTGTTCCCCGACCGCGAGCACTTCGGGCGGATCTTCTTCAACCAGGCCAACATGTCGGCCATGGGCATCCCGCAGATCGCCGTGGTCATGGGTTCCTGCACCGCCGGCGGCGCCTATGTGCCGGCCATGGCTGACGAGGCGATCATGGTGCGCAACCAGGCCACCATCTTCCTCGCCGGCCCGCCGCTGGTGAAGGCCGCCACCGGCGAGGTGGTCAGCGCCGAGGACCTCGGCGGCGCCGACGTGCACTGCAAGACCAGCGGCGTGGCCGACCACTATGCCGACAACGACGAGCACGCCCTGGCCCTGGCCCGCCGTAGCATCGCCAACCTCAACTGGCGCAAGCAGGGCGTGCTCAACAACCGCGAGCCGATCGCTCCGCTGTACGACGCCGATGAGCTGTACGGGATCATTCCGAGCGACGCCAAGCAGCCCTTCGATGTGCGCGAGGTGATCGCGCGGCTGGTCGACGGCTCGGCGTTCGACGAGTTCAAGGCGCTGTTCGGCGCCACCCTGGTCTGCGGCTTCGCCCACCTGCACGGCTACCCGGTGGCGATCCTCGCCAACAATGGGATTCTGTTCGCCGAATCGGCGCAGAAAGGCGCGCACTTCATCGAGCTGGCCTGCCAGCGCGGCATTCCCCTGCTGTTCCTGCAGAACATCACCGGTTTTATGGTCGGGCAGAAATATGAAGCGGGAGGGATTGCGAAACATGGCGCCAAGCTGGTCAACGCGGTGGCCTGCGCCAAGGTGCCGAAGTTGACCGTGATCATCGGCGGCAGCTTCGGCGCCGGTAACTACGGTATGTGCGGGCGCGCCTACGACCCGCGCTTCCTGTGGATGTGGCCGAACGCGCGGATCGGCGTGATGGGCGCCGAACAGGCCGCCGGCGTGCTGGTGCAGGTCAAGCACGAACAGGCGGCGCGCGCCGGCCAGGCCTTCTCCGCCGAGGACGAGGCCAAGCTCAAGCAGCCGATCCTCGAGCAGTACGAGCGCCAGGGCCACCCCTACTACTCCAGCGCACGGCTGTGGGACGACGGCGTCATCGACCCGGCGCAGACCCGCGAGGTACTCGGCCTGGCGTTGTCCGCCGCGCTCAATGCGCCGATCGAGCCGACGACCTTTGGCGTGTTCCGCATGTGATGGGTTTTGCCCGTAGGGTGCGCCGTGCGCACCCCCTCGGCCGCCGGTGCGCAGGGCGCACCCTACAGGAATGACCATGAACGATTTCACTACCGTACAACTGGAAACAGACCCGCGCGGCGTCGCCACCCTGTGGCTCAACCGCCCGGAGAAGAACAACGCCTTCAACGCGCAGATGATCCGCGAACTGATCCTCGCCCTGGATGCGGTGCAGGCGGACAAGAGCCTGCGCTTCCTGCTGCTGCGCGGCCGCGGCAAGCACTTCTCCGCCGGTGCCGACCTGGCCTGGATGCAGGAGTCGGCGGCGCTCGACTACAACGCCAACCTCGATGATGCCCGCGAACTGGCCGAGCTGATGTACAACCTGCACAAGCTGCCCATCCCCACCCTGGCGGTGGTCCAGGGCGCGGCCTTTGGTGGTGCAGTCGGCCTGGTGAGTTGCTGCGACATGGCCATCGGCGCCACGGATGCGCTGTTCAGCCTGTCCGAGGTGCGCATCGGCCTGGCCCCGGCGGTGATCAGCCCCTTCGTGGTGCAGGCCATCGGCGAACGCGCCGCCCGCCGGTACGCCCTGACCGCCGAGCGCTTCGGCGGCGAGCGGGCCCGCGAGCTGGGGCTGCTGGCCGAGTGCTATGCGGCCGGGGAACTGGAGCAGGCCTGCGCCGACTGGGTCGGCAACCTGCTGCAGAACAGTCCCCAGGCCATGCAGGCGACCAAGGGCCTGTTGCGCGAAGTCGGCAGCGGCGCGCTGACCCCGGCGCTGCGCCGCTACACCGAGAACGCCATCGCCCGCATCCGCGTCAGCGCCGAGGGCCAGGAGGGCCTCAACGCCTTCCTCACTAAACGCCAACCCAGCTGGCAGGAGCCGCAAGCATGAGCAGCCATATCGACACCCTGCTGGTGGCCAACCGCGGCGAGATCGCCTGCCGGGTGATGCGCACCGCCAAAGCCATGGGCATCAAGACCGTGGCGGTACACAGCGCCATCGACCGTGACGCCCGCCACGTGCGCGAGGCGGACATCGCCATCGACCTGGGCGGCGCCAAGCCCGCCGACAGCTACCTGCGCATCGACGCCCTGATAGCGGCGGCCAAGGCCAGCGGCGCCCAGGCCATCCATCCGGGCTACGGCTTCCTCTCGGAGAACGCCGGCTTCGCCCGCGCCATCGAGCAGGCCGGCCTGCTCTTCCTCGGCCCGCCCGCCTCCGCCATCGACGCCATGGGCAGCAAGTCCGCTGCCAAGGCCCTGATGGAGGCCGCCGGCGTGCCGCTGGTACCCGGCTACCATGGCGAAGCCCAGGACCTGGAGACCTTCCGCGCCGCCGCCGAGGTGATCGGCTACCCGGTGCTGCTCAAGGCCGCCGCTGGCGGTGGCGGCAAGGGCATGAAGGTGGTCGAACGCGAGGCCGAGCTGGCCGAGGCCCTGGCCAGCGCCCAGCGCGAGGCGCAGTCGTCGTTCGGCGATGCGCGCATGCTGGTGGAGAAGTACGTGCTCAAGCCGCGCCACGTGGAGATCCAGGTGTTCGCCGACCGGCACGGCCACTGCCTGTACCTCAACGAGCGCGACTGCTCGATCCAGCGCCGCCACCAGAAGGTGGTGGAGGAAGCCCCCGCCCCGGGCCTGTCCCCCGAGCTGCGCCGCGCCATGGGCGAGGCGGCGGTCAAGGCCGCCCAGGCCATCGGCTATGTCGGCGCCGGCACCGTGGAGTTCCTGCTGGATGAGCGCGGCGATTTCTTCTTCATGGAGATGAATACAAGACTCCAAGTGGAGCACCCGGTGACCGAGGCCATCACCGGCCTCGATCTGGTCGCCTGGCAGATCCGCGTGGCCCGCGGCGAAGCGCTGCCGCTGAGCCAGGAGCAGGTGCCGCTGATCGGTCATGCCATCGAGGTGCGCCTGTACGCCGAGGACCCGGACCACGACTTCCTGCCCTCCACCGGCACCCTGGCGCTGTACCGTGAAGCCAGTGCCGGCGAGGGACGCAGGGTCGACAGCGGCGTGGCCGAAGGCGATGAGGTGTCGCCCTTCTACGACCCCATGCTCGGCAAGCTGATCGCCTGGGGCGACAACCGCGAGGAGGCGCGCCTGCGCCTGCTGGCCATGCTCGACCAGACCGCCATCGGCGGGGTCAGGACCAATTTGGCCTTCCTGCGCCGCGTGCTGGCCCATCCGGCCTTCGCCGACGCCGAGCTGGATACCGGCTTTATCCCCCGCCACCAGCAGCAGTTGCTGCCCGAGGCCGGCGCCCTGCCCGCCGAATTCTGGCAACTGGCGGCCGAAGCCTTCAGCCAAAGCGAGCCGGTGCGGCGCAAGCACGAGGACTATCACTCGCCCTGGAGCGCCACCAGTGGCTGGCGCGCCGGCCTGCCGGCGGAGACCGACCTGCACCTGGCCTGCGGCGGCGAACGCCAGGTGGTGCGCCTGCGCCATAGCGCGCCGTCTGCGGCGCAACTGCGCGGCGAGCAGCTGGTGGTCGAACGGGATGGCCAGCGCCGCAGTCATCTGGCAATCCGTCGTGGCGACACCCTGTACCTAGAATTCCATGGCGAACTGCGCACTGTCAGCCGCGTCGATCCGATCGCCGAAGTCGAAGCCAGCCACAGCCAGCATGGTGGCCTGACCGCACCGATGAACGGCAGCATCGTGCGGGTGCTGGTCGAGGCCGGCCAAGTCGTCGAGGCCGGTGCGGCCCTGGTGGTGCTGGAGGCGATGAAGATGGAGCACAGCATCCGCGCGCCCCACGCCGGCACGGTCAAGGCGCTGTACTGCGGCGAAGGCCAGATGGTCGCCGAAGGCACCCTGCTGGTGGAACTGGAGGAAGAGCCATGACGCTGCCGCAAAAAGTCCGCCTGGTCGAAGTCGGCCCCCGCGACGGTCTGCAGAACGAGAAGCAGCCGATCAGCATCGCCGACAAGGTGCGCCTGGTCGACGAGCTCAGTGCCGCCGGCCTGAGCTATATCGAGGTCGGCAGCTTCGTCTCGCCCAAGTGGGTGCCGCAGATGGCCGGAAGCCGAGAGGTGTTCGCCGGCATTCAGCAGCGCCCGGGTGTCACCTATGCCGCGTTGACGCCCAACATGAAGGGCTTCGAAGCGGCCCTGGAGGCCGGGGTCAAGGAGGTGGCGGTGTTCGCCGCGGCCAGCGAGTCCTTCTCGCAGAAGAACATCAACTGCTCGATCGGCGAGAGCCTGCAGCGTTTTCTGCCGTTGCTGGAGGCGGCCGAGCAGCACGGCGTCCGCGTGCGCGGCTATGTCTCCTGCGTGCTCGGTTGCCCCTACGACGGTTTCATCGCCCCCGAACAGGTGGCCCGCGTGGCCAGCGATCTGTTTGCCATGGGCTGTTACGAGGTGTCTTTGGGCGACACCATCGGCACCGGTACCGCCGGCGATACCCGCCGCCTGATCGAGGTGGTTGGCCGGGATATTCCCCGTGACCGCCTGGCCGGTCACTTCCACGACACCTACGGCCAGGCCCTGGCGAACATCTACGCCAGCCTGCTGGAGGGCGTCAGCGTGTTCGACAGCTCGGTCGCGGGCCTCGGCGGTTGCCCCTACGCCAAGGGCGCCAGCGGCAATGTCGCCAGCGAGGATGTGCTGTACCTGCTCGACGGCCTGGGCATCGCCACCGACGTCGACCTCGAACGGCTGATCGCCGCCGGCCAGCGCATCTGCACGGTGCTGGGCAAAAACACCGGGTCTCGCATCGCGCAGGCGCTCAGCAAATGAGCAAAGCCGCCTAACTATGCCATGAGGAAGTTCACACGATGAATAAGATCTACCCCAGCGCCCACCATGCCCTCGAAGGACTCGTGGAGGACGGCATGACCTTGGCCGTCGGCGGCTTCGGCCTGTGCGGAATCCCCGAAGCACTGATCGAAGCGCTGCGCGAAAGCGGCAAACGCGAACTGACTGTGATCAGCAACAACGCCGGTGTCGACGGCTTTGGGCTAGGTCAACTACTCAGCACCCGACAGATCCGCAAAATGATTTCCTCCTACGTCGGCGAGAACAAGGAGTTCGAGCGCCAGTACCTTGCCGGTGAACTGGAGCTTGAGTTCACCCCACAGGGCACCCTGGCAGAAAAACTACGCGCCGGCGGCGCCGGCATCCCGGCCTTCTTCACCAAAACCGGCTACGGCACCCTGGTTGCCCAAGGAAAGGAAACACGTCAGTTCGACGGCGATTGGTATGTGATGGAGCGCTCACTGACAGCCGACATCGCCTTGATCAAGGCCTGGAAAGCCGACACCTCAGGAAACCTGGTCTTCAACAAGACAGCGCGCAACTTCAACCCTCTGGCGGCCATGGCAGGCAGGACCTGCGTGGTCGAGGTTGAAGAAATAGTCGAGACCGGCGAGCTGGAGGCAGACCAAATTCATCTGCCAGGTATCTATGTCCAGCGCCTCGTGCATAACCCAGCACCACAGAAACGTATCGAACAACGCACCCTACGGAGCGCTTGATCATGGCTTGGACACGCGAACAAATGGCGCAGCGCGCCGCTCAAGAACTGCAGGATGGTTTCTACGTCAACCTGGGTATTGGCCTCCCAACTCTGGTGGCCAACTACATTCCCGAGGGAATGGATGTCTGGCTGCAGAGCGAAAACGGTCTGCTAGGCATTGGTCCCTTTCCACTCGAACACGAGATCGATCCCGACCTTATCAACGCTGGCAAGCAGACCATCACCAGCTTGCCTGGCAGCAGCTTCTTCAATAGCGCCGACTCCTTCGCCATGATCCGCGGCGGTCACATCAACCTCTCGATCCTCGGTGCCATGCAGGTGTCAGCGGATGGCGACCTCGCCAACTGGATGATTCCCGGCAAGATGGTCAAGGGAATGGGTGGAGCCATGGATCTGGTCGCTGGCGTAAAGCGAGTGGTCGTACTGATGGAGCACTGCGCCAAAGGCGGCGCTCACAAGATCCTCCAGCAGTGTGATCTTCCGCTGACCGGCCTCGGTGTCGTCGACCGGATCATCACCGACCTGGCCGTTCTGGATGTAACAGAACAGGGCCTGCGCCTGGTCGAGTTGGCCGAAGGGGTCACCCTCGAGGAGCTTCGAGCAGCTACCGGCTGCCGAGTCCTTAGCTAGCAAAGACAAGGCTAGTTCGTGGGGGCATCCCCCCAACTCGACTGGCCCAATATTTCTGCCTACTGGCAGAGCGTGGCGCACAAATTGTGAGCGGAATAGCGCCACGCCTTTTATCCGGAGCAAATCATGCAAGACGTAGTCATCGTAGCTGCAACCCGAACCGCCATAGGCGCCTTTCAAGGCAGCCTGGCCTCCGTCAGCGCCGTGGAACTGGGCAGCACCGTTATTCGTGCGCTACTCCAGAAAACCGGCCTGGACCCAGACGCTGTCGATGAAGTAATCCTCGGTCAGGTGCTGACTGCCGGATGTGGACAGAACCCCGCGCGCCAGTCGGCGATCAATGCTGGATTGCCAAACAGCGTGCCAGCTCTAACCGTAAATAAACTCTGCGGCTCCGGTCTAAAGACCGTGGCCATGGCAGCCCAAGCGATACGCTGCGGCGATGCCGAGGTGATTATCGCAGGCGGCATGGAAAATATGAGCCTGGCGCCATATGTGCTGGGCAAGGCACGTACCGGCCTACGAATGGGCCATGCCCAGCTGGCCGACTCACTACTTCAGGATGGCCTGATCGATGCCTTCAACGACTACCACATGGGCGTCACCGCGGAGAACTTGGCCGAGCGCTATGAGTTGACCCGCGATGAACAGGACAGCTACGCCGAGCGCTCGCAACGCTTGGCGTGCTCAGCCATAGAGGCAGGCCTATTCGAGGACGAGATCACTCCCGTGGCAATACCCCAGCGCAAGGGCGAGCCGCTGTTGTTCAAAACAGACGAGCAACCTCGCGCCGGGACCTCGGTTGCGTCTCTGGCCATGCTCAAGCCGGTCTTCAAGAAGGACGGGACCGTAACCGCCGGTAATGCCTCCACCATCAATGACGGCGCCGCCGCTGTTTTGCTAATGAGTGCCGCACGAGCAGAAGCGCTAGGCCTACCAGCACTGGCGACTATCCAAGCCTACGCCAGCGCCGGCGTAGACCCCGCCATCATGGGTATTGGCCCAGTCCCGGCCAGTCAAAAATGTCTGGAAAAAGCCGGCTGGAGCTTGGACGACCTCGACTTGATCGAAGCCAACGAGGCCTTCGCTGCGCAGGCCCTGTCTGTAGGCAAGGAACTTGACTGGAACTTCGATAAGGTCAACGTCAACGGCGGAGCCATCGCACTCGGCCATCCCATCGGGGCATCTGGCTGTCGGATATTGGTTAGCTTGCTATACGAAATGATTCGCCGAGATGCCAAAAAAAGTCTCGCCACCCTGTGCATCGGCGGCGGTCAAGGTGTAGCTCTGGCACTTTCCCGACAATAAGGCTAACTGGATGGCTCAGCCAACTGTATAGCGCCTAAGCATGGCCGTCAGTTGGCTTAGCCTTTTCTCAGACACTACGTGATGGAAATCTTCAGGACGCCCAGCGATATGCCAATGAGAAAAGCAACGTCTAATTCGGCCCTTGCTGAGCCACACTCGCAGGTCCGAAACACTGCGCTATATCTGTTTGCCGAACAAGGTTTTCAGAAGGTTAGCCTCAGAAAGCTGGCAAGCGCATTGAGCATGCAGGCCGGCTCCCTCTACAACCACATATCAAGCAAGCAAGATTTACTCTTCGAGCTAATCGATGAGCACGAGACTGACCTGCTTGATGCAATTGAAACAAATCAGCTGAGCGATACAACCCCTGAAGAAAAATTGCTTGCATACATCCGCACGCATGTTGACTTCAACGTTCGCCATGCATGCCGTCGCTCCATCACTCAACTAGAATTCAGAAACCTGAGTCCCGAGCAACAACAAGAGATCCTCGACAGCCGTAACTTGCAAGCGAATACATTGTCGAACATTATTCAACAGGGCGTTCAACGACAGGTTTTTGACCAGATGCAACTTAAAACGACGACAGCCTTGTTGCTTGCCATGCTCAACGAAGCCGCCTCGATGATCAGCACAGACTGCAACACGGCATTGGATGACACGATAGAATCACTTCAGAAGATCATAGTTACTATATTACGCGCCGGGTCGGCAGAAACCTAAGCAGTACCGAAAGAATTGTAGCCTGCCGACTTACTCTCCGGACAAACCAAGCACCGACAAATCAAAGGCCAGATGCACGATGACAAATCAAGACTCTATCCTTGCCCTCATACTCGCAGCGCAAATTCACGGCACCCAAAAAGCAGTAAAAGTCACAGCTAAACGCTGCGCGAAACTACTACCCAAGTCCAAACGCTCACTAATGCTCTCCGTAGCAAAGAGCCCTCGACCAATGACAATGATTGCCGTCCTAATGGATAATTTAGGCGAGGCTAAAAAGCCATTTCATGAGCAAACTATCTAACAAACAATGCGTGCAAGCGCCCACTCACTAATGCCAACCAGGACTCTTCAACTTGTTCTGCCCTGTACCAAAAACTCGACGAACGGCAGATACCTCCATTGACCAGCGGCGACGCATGGTGCACTAAGGAAAGCAGGAAATTAGCCAAGATTACAAATATAAGAAGCGAGCTATCCAATGAAAACAATAACAAATGCCACCTTTTTCTTTTTACTCCTACTTACTGGCTGCGCTGAGTTCAATGAAACAAATGCGAGCGCAGACAGAGCTGTTGACCGCTGCCAAGAACAGAGGGGCGCGTGCGCTCATCATGCAACCGTTACATGGTCTAGTTTTTTTTAATACCCGCAATCTATATCTCCCCATCAAGAATCGCACAAATCAGGCCCGAAGCTCCGCCAAACGACATGGCACACCCGGGCGGAACTTGCCTTGTGAATCGCCCCGGGTTTCCTAGACACTCTCCAAGCTTTGGAAATAGCGCTTTTCAAACTCCACTGGCGATAGCTGTATAGCGCTGCCGTGCCGGCGTTTTGGGTTATAAAACATCTCGATGTAATCGAACACATCACTGCGGGCTTCTTCGCGGGTGCCGTAGGTTTCCCGTCGGATGCGTTCCCGCTTCAGCAACTGGAAAAAGCTTTCTGCTACCGCGTTGTCGTGGCAGTTACCGCGTCGACTCATGCTGCTGATCAGGTTGTTGGCCTTGAGGAAACTCTGCCAATCCGAGCTGCTGAACTGGCTGCCCTGGTCGGAGTGGATCATCACTTCCTGCTTGGGCTTGCGCCGCCACACCGCCATCAGCAATGCATCGATGGCCAGGTCGCTGCACATCCGTGGCTTCATTGACCAGCCAATCACCTGGCGTGAAAACAGATCCAGCACCACCGCCAAGTACAACCAGCCTTCATAGGTGCGGATGTAAGTGATGTCGGTGACCCAGACCTTGTTCGGTTCACTGACGTTGAACTGCCGCTCCAGGCGGTTGGGCGAGGCCACCGTCGGCTTGCCGCCGTAATAGCCGGGGCGCCGACGATAGCCGGTCTGCGAGCGCAGCCCCTCTCCCCGCATCAGGCGAGCCACGCGGTGCCGGCCACAGGACTCCCCCAGCTCACGCAGGTCGTCGTGGATCTTGCGTAGCCGTAGACCCCACCGCTTTCCAGCCAGGCATGTTTGATCAACCCGAGCAGGCGCTGATCTTCCTTGGCGCGTACGGATATCGGCTCGGATAGCCAAGCGTAGTAACCGCTGGGATGCACCTTGAGAGTCTGGCAGAGACGCTGCACTGGATACTCCGCCGACAGCTTGCTGATGACGGCGTACTTCAGCCGGACTCCTTGGCAAAGTACGCGGCGGCCTTCCTAAGAAACACCTTCGACAGCCTGTAGCGCTTTACCCAGGCGTACAGGCTATGAGTGGACACTCCTAGACGCTCTGCCACATCGGCAACGCGCAAGCCGCGCTCGGTGACTTGCTTGACCGCTTCGATCTTGAATTCTTCGGGGTAACGCTGGTTGCTCATGGCACCTCCTGATGGGCCTCATTATGAGGCTTGGAGGCATCTACGAAACCCGGGGCGATTCACCGGCTCCGGTAGCGCCACGCTCGGCTAGATGCCAACAACGCCGTTACACTGATGGCTCCATGCCCGGCCTGGCACTGGAGCGAAGGCGCAGTCGCCTCGCCAGCCCAGCCGTTATGTCCAGCCCCTGTCGCGTCGAACCGCGCAACGAGGACCGATATGAGAACCCCATTCGAGAAAAGTGCTGTGCTTGAAGCCAGCAACCGGCGTGAAGCCGGCCTTCACCACGTGCCCCATCGACTGCCGGTGCCAGCATGATCGAGGTCACCGAGGTTTCCATCGCCGAACTGCGCGCAGCGCTCGAGTCCGGCCAGACCACGGCGGTCGAGCTGGTCCAGGCCTATCTCGCCCGCATCGATGCCTACGACGGCCCGGACACGCCCACCGCCCTCAACGCCGTCGTGGTGCGCAACCCCGAGGCACTTGAAGAGGCACGGGCCTCCGATGCCCGTCGGGCCAGGGGCGCAACCCTCGGTCCGCTCGATGGCATCCCCTATACGGCCAAGGACAGCTACCTGGTCAAGGGCCTCACGGCCGCCTCCGGCAGTCCGGCCTTCGCCAAGCTGATCGCCTACCGCGATGCCTTCACCGTCGAACGGCTGCGCGCGGCCGGGGCGATCTGCCTGGGCAAGACCAATATGCCGCCCATGGCCAACGGCGGCATGCAGCGCGGTGTATACGGCCGGGCGGAGAGCCCGTACAACGCCGACTACCTCACCGCGCCCTTCGCCTCCGGCTCCTCCAATGGCGCCGGCACGGCGACCGCCGCCAGTTTCGCGGCATTCGGCCTCGCCGAGGAAACCTGGTCGAGCGGACGGGGTCCCGCCTCGAACAACGGCCTGTGTGCCTACACGCCGTCGCGCGGGGTGATCTCGGTGCGCGGCAACTGGCCGCTGACCCCGACGATGGACGTGGTCGTGCCGTTCGCCAGGACCATGGCGGACCTCCTCGAGGTGCTCGAAGTGGTGGTGGCGGAAGACCCGGACACCCGGGGCGACCTGTGGCGCATGCAGCCCTGGGTGCCCATTCCCAGCGTGGCCTCGGTCCGCCCGGCCGCCTACGCCGAGCTTGCCGCGACCGCCGAGGCACTCGCCGGCAAGCGCTTCGGCGTGCCGCGCATGTACATCAACGCCGACCCCGACGCTGGCACGGCCGAGTGCCCGGGCATCGGCGGCCCAACGGGACAGCGTATCCACACCCGCCCCTCGGTGATCGGGCTCTGGCAAGCGGCTCGCCAGGCACTCGAAGCCGCCGGCGCCGAAGTGGTCGAAGTCGACTTCCCGCTGGTCTCCAATTGCGAGGGCGATCGCCCCGGCGCGCCCACCGTGTTCAACCGCGGCCTGGTGTCCAAGGAGTTCCTGCATCACGAGCTGTGGGACCTGACGGCCTGGGCCTTCGATGATTTCCTGCAGGCCAACGGCGATCCCAACCTGAATCGCCTGATCGACGTGGACGGGCCGCAGATCTTCCCCCACGACCCGGGAACCCTGCCGAACCGCGAGGGCGACCTCGCCGCGGGCATGGACGAATATGTGCGCATGGCCGAGCGCGGCATCACCCCCTGGGACCGGATCGCCACGCTGCCCGACGGCCTGCGCGGCCTAGAGCAGACCCGCCGCATCGACCTCGAGGACTGGATGGCGCGGCTGGGCCTCGATGCGGTGATCTTCCCGACCGTCGCCGACGTCGGGCCGGCGAACGCCGATGTCGATCCGCAGTCCGCGGACATCGCCTGGAGCAATGGCGTCTGGGTCGCCAACGGCAATCTGGCCATCCGCCACCTGGGCGTTCCGACGGTGACCGTGCCGATGGGCGTCATGGCGGATATCGGCATGCCGGTCGGGCTGACCTTTGCCGGCCGGGCCTATGACGACTCGGCGCTGCTGCGCCTTGCCTCGGCCTTCGAGTCGCTCGGCAGCAAACGCCTGATCCCGCCGCGCACGCCGCCGTTGAGCAGCGGCAAGCCCTAGCAAAAGGCGGGATCGGCGCCGTACTGCCGTACAGGCGACAGACCCGCCCGATGGCAGTGACTGGCTGGATCGGCAGACTGTTAAGCAGCGCCCGCACCGACCTGGCGAAGCTGACGGAATGCCGAGCCGAACTGCCTTCTAAGGGGCCCGGCGACTCCTCCGCTTGCACGGCACTCAGGCAGAAATCCCGCCAGGCCGAACGCGCCGTAGCCAGTCGGCCCATCGACTAGGCTTGCTGGTGACTGCAACTGGCCGCGCGGACGCTGCAGCGGGCGCGGCGACAGAGGGGCTGCTCGTGGAATCTGTGCACTTCGATATCGACGCGGTGCTCCGGCGCCTGCTGGACGAGGCCTACGGCCTGCTCAGCGCCCTGCCACTGCTGGTCCTGGCGCTGCTGGTGGTGTGGCTGGCCTGGCTGGTCGGGCGCTGGCTGTCGCAGCGCACCCTGCTGGAGCGCCTGGCCAGGCGCAATCCGTTTCTGCGCGAACTGGCGCGCACCACCGCGCAGTGGGCGGTGACCTCGATCGGCGTGCTGGTGGCCCTGGAGATCATGGACGCCACCTCGCTGGTCGGCGCCGTGCTGGGCACCGCGGGCGTGCTTGGCGTGGCCCTGGGCTTCGCCTTCAAGGAAACCCTGGAGAACTACCTGGCCGGCATCCTGATGAGCATTCGTCAGCCGTTCTCGCCGCGCGATCATGTGGTGATAGACGGCAACGAGGGCCTGGTGATCGCCCTGACCTCGCGGGCGACCATCCTGATGACCCCGGACGGCAATCACCTGCGCCTGCCCAATGCCCTGGTGTTTCGCAGCGTCACCCTCAACTACACGCGCAACCCCAGCCGGCGCTTCGAGTTCGAGGTCGGCCTGGCCAGCGACGAAGACCTGCTGCGGGCGCAGCAGATCGGCATCGAGCGGCTGCGCCAGCTGGACGGGGTGCTGCAGGCGCCGCCGCCGCGGGCGTTCATCAGCGCCCTCGGCGACTCCAGCGTGCAGCTGCGCTATCACGGCTGGGTCGATCAGCGCAGTCACGATTTTCTGATGGTCAGGAGCGAAGCCATGCGCCAGGTCACCGCGGCGCTGGACGAGGCCGGCATGGACATGCCGGAGCCGATCTATCGGCTGCACATCCACGAGCGGGGCCACGCGCTGCCCGGCGCGCCGGCGGCCAGGCAGGAAGCGCGCCCCGCCGCGCCGGCGCAGGCCGACACGCGGGTGATCACCGACCTGGTCGAACAGATCGAGCAGGAGCAGCGCACCCGCGACGAGGAGGACCTGCTCGACCCGAGCGCGCCGAAGGAATGAACGGCAGCGGACGGGATAAGCCGGGCAAGCACCGCTGAGGCGAGCACAGGCGCCGAGCGCGGCCCAGGGTCGCCGATGCGCAGGAACTGGATCAGCGCGGCGCGGCCAGCCTGTTCACCTCGCGCCGCACCATGCTGGCGTATTCCGCTGGCGACATGTCGCCCAACTGGGCGCGCAGCCACTCCTCCCACTTGCCCTTGCGCTTGCTCTTCTCGGCGAACAGGCGTGCCGCGTCCGCCTTGGCGCGCTGCAGGTTGTGTTGCCACAACTCGAACAGGCGGGCCTTTTCCGCCTCCGCCACGTCGCGCTCTGCCGTGGGTTTGTCTGCCAGGTTGTAGCTCATCGGGCACTCCAGCCGGTGGAAAAAAGCCGCGCATTCTACGCACTTTCCCGCCGCCGGCCAGGGCTAACTGCCGGTGCCGGAGGACCAGTCGTCGCTCGGCGCGCCCTGCATCTGCACCTCCACCACCAGGTCGGTCTTCTCCTCGGGCGTGGGCTGGCCGGTCAGTTCGCCGATCATCGCCCACTGCTGGTCGAGTTCGCCGCTGATCTGCGCCAGGTGATCGATCATCCGCTGTCCGGCGCGCTGGCTGGAGTGGTCGCTGCTGCGCATCAGCTCGAACGACAGCTGCGCCAGCGCCGCCGTCAGGTGAGTCATGCTGCGTGTGGTGAGGTTGAGCAACTGCGCCAGTTGGCGGTCTTTCGCGTCCATACGCCTTCTCCCTTGGCCGAAACGGCGCCGTGCCTGGTCGCTCCGCCAGGAGGCCGGCGCCTTTCACCCTGCCAGCATAGCCGCCAGCGAAGCGAGCGGGCGCGCGCCGCCCTCAGCTCTTCAGGCGGTAGCCGGTCTTGAAGATCCAGCCGACGGCGAGGATGCACAACAGCAGGAAGCCGAGAATCATCGCCAGGCTGATCCCCACATTGACGTCCGACACGCCGTAGAAGCTCCAGCGGAACGCGCTGATCAGGTACACCACCGGGTTGAACAGGGTCACCGTCTGCCACACCGGCGGCAGCATGCTGATCGAGTAGAAGCTGCCGCCGAGGAAGGTCAGCGGCGTGACGATCAGCGCCGGCACCACCTGCAGCTTCTCCCAGCCATCGGCCCAGACGCCGATGATGAAGCCGAACAGGCTGAAGGTCACCGCCGTGAGCACCAGGAAGGCCAGCATCCAGACGGGATGGAGAATCTCGAAGTCGACGAACAGCCGCGCCGTGAGCAGGATGATCAGGCCGAGGATGATCGACTTGGTCGCCGCCGCGCCGACGTAGCCGACCAGAATCTCCAGGTAGGACACCGGCGCCGACAGCAGCTCGTAGATGCTCCCGGAGTACTTGGGCATATAGATGCCGAACGAGGCGTTGGAAATGCTCTCGGTGAGCAGCGCCAGCATGATCAGCCCCGGCACGATGAAGGCGCCGTAGCTGACCCCGTGGACCTCGGTCATGCTCGAGCCGATGGCCGAGCCGAACACCACGAAATACAGCGAGGTGGAAATCACCGGGGTGGCGATGCTCTGCAGCAGGGTGCGCCAGGTGCGCGCCAGCTCGAACAGGTAGATGGCGCGGATCGCGTAGAGGTTCATGCGCGTTGCTCCCGCACCAGGTTGACGAAGATTTCCTCCAGCGAGCTCTGGCTGGACTGCAGGTCCTTGAAGTCGATGCCGTGCTGGGCCAGCTCCCTGAGCAGCTCGGCGATGCCGGTGTGCTCGCGCTGGGCGTCGAAGGTGAACACCAGGGCATGGCCCTCGTCCGCCAGCTCCAGCGGATGGTGCGCCAGTTCGGCGGGGATGTTCGCCAACGGCTGCTGCAGCTGCAGGGTCAGCTGCTTCTTGCCGAGCTTGTGCATCAGCACCTGCTTGTCCTCGACCAGGACGATCCGCCCCTTGCTGATCACCCCGATGCGGTCGGCCATCTCCTCGGCCTCCTCGATGTAGTGGGTGGTGAGGATGATGGTCACCCCGCGCGCGCGCAGGCCGCGCACCATGGCCCACATGTCGCGGCGCAGCTCGACGTCGACCCCGGCGGTGGGCTCGTCGAGAAACAGGATCTGCGGCTCGTGGGACAGCGCCTTGGCGATCATCACCCGGCGCTTCATGCCGCCGGACAACTCCATGATCTTGGCGTCGCGCTTGTCCCACAGCGACAGGTCGCGCAGCAGGCGCTCCAGGTAGGCCGGATCGGCCTTCCTGCCGAACAGCCCGCGACTGAACTTGACCGTGGCCCAGACCGTCTCGAACACGTCGCTGACCAGCTCCTGGGGCACCAGGCCGATCTGCGCACGCGCCGCGCGGTAGTCGCGAACGATGTCGTGACCACCGACCCGCACCGAGCCGCCGCCCGGATTGACGATGCCGCAGATGATGCTGATCAGGGTGGTCTTGCCCGCGCCGTTGGGCCCGAGCAAGGCGAAGATCTCGCCCTGGCGAATCTCCAGGTCGATGCTCTGTAGCGCCGGATGGCCCGAGGCGTAGGTCTTGTTCAGTTGCTGGATGGAGATCACCGGTTGCACGGGGTGGCCTTGGCTGGAAAAAGAAAGGCAGAGTGTAGGGAAACAGGGGTGGGGTAAGGCAAGTGCGGCGTGCGGCCGTGACCGGCGGCCCTTGAGCCGGCCGGGGCAGGCTTGCATGATGGAGCACATGACTCGCGCCGCCGATTCGACCACGCCCGAGCGCGTGCTGGAGGCCTTCCATCCGGCCGTCGGTGCCTGGTTCCGCAGCCAGTTCGCCGCGCCCACCGCGGCGCAGGCTGGCGCCTGGCCGGCGCTCCACGCCGGGCGCTCGACCCTGGTGGCCGCGCCCACCGGCTCGGGCAAGACCCTCACCGCCTTCCTCGCCGCCATCGACGCGCTGGTCCGCCAGGGCCTGGCCGCCGACGGCAGCCTGGAAGACCGCTGCGCCGTGGTCTACGTCTCGCCGCTCAAGGCCCTGTCCAACGACATCCGCCTCAACCTGGAGCAGCCGCTGGCCGGCATCCGCGCCGAACTGGCCCGCCAGGGCCTGGCCGATGTCGAGATCCGCACGGCGGTGCGCACCGGCGACACCAGCCCCGGCGAGCGCGAGGCCATGCGCAAGCGCCCGCCGCACATCCTGGTGACCACCCCGGAATCGCTCTACGTGCTGCTCGGCTCCGAATCCGGGCGCGAGATGCTGGCCGGCTGCCGCAGCCTGATCATCGACGAGATCCACGCCGTCGCCTCCAGCAAGCGCGGCAGCCACCTGATGCTCAGCGTCGAGCGCCTGGAAGCCCTGTGCGGCCGGCCGCTGCAGCGCATCGGCCTGTCCGCCACGCAGAAGCCGCTGGAGGCGGTGGCGCGCCTGCTGCTGGGCAGCCAGGCGCCGCTGCCGGCGCTCGATCCCGAGGTTGATCAACCGGAACTGGCGCTATGCCCTGACGCCGATGGACCGGGGCCGCAACCGGGCGACTGCGCCATAGTCGACATCGGCTACGACCGGGCCCGCGACCTGGCCCTGGAGCTGCCGCCGGTGCCCCTGCAGGCGGTGATGAGCAACGAGGTGTGGGACAGCGTCTACGACCGCCTGGCCGAACTGGCGCGCCAGCATCGCACCACCCTGGTTTTCGTCAACACCCGGCGCCTGGCCGAGCGCGCCTGCCGTCACCTGGCCGAACGCCTGGGCGAAGCGGCGGTGGCCGCGCACCACGGCAGCCTGGCCAAGGCGCAGCGCCTGGACGCCGAGCAGCGTCTCAAACGCGGCGAACTCAAGGTGCTGGTGGCCACCGCCTCGCTGGAGCTGGGCATCGACATCGGCGAGGTGGAGCTGGTCTGCCAGCTCGGCTCGCCGCGCAGCATCGCCGCCCTGCTGCAGCGGGTCGGGCGCTCCGGCCACAGCGTCGGCGGCACGCCCAAGGGCCGTTTGTTCCCGCAGTCGCGCGACGAGCTGGTCGAATGCGCCGCCCTGCTCGACTGCGTGCGCCGCGGCGAGCTGGACGCCCTGGTCATCCCGAAGGCGCCGCTGGACGTACTGGCCCAGCAGATCGTCGCCGAGGTGGCCTGCCGCGAATGGGACGAGGACGCGCTGTTCCAGCTGCTGAGCCGCGCCGCGCCCTACGTCGACCTGCCGCGCGAGAAGTTCGACGCCCTGGTGAAGATGCTCGCCGAGGGCTACAGCGGCCGCCGCGGGGTGCGCGCCGCCTATCTCCATCGCGACGCGGTGAACCGCCGCCTGCGCGGCCGCCGCGGCGCCCGCCTGACCGCCCTCACCTCCGGCGGCACCATTCCCGACAGCGGCGACTACGCCGTGCTGCTGGAGCCCCAGGGCCTGCCGATCGGCAGCCTCAACGAGGACTTCGCCATCGAGAGCATGGCCGGCGACATCTTCCAGCTCGGCAACCAGTCCTACCGCATCCTGCGCATCGAGCCAGGCAAGGTGCGGGTCGAGGATGCCCGTGGCCTGCCGCCGAGCATCCCCTTCTGGCTGGGCGAGGCGCCGGGGCGCACGGACGAGCTGTCGGCCGCGGTGGCGCGGCTGCGCGAGGCAGTGGAACAACAACTGCAGGCCGGGGTGACAGCGGCCACGTCCTGGCTGATGCAGGCCCTCGACCTGGATGAGGCGGCGGCGCGGCAGATAGTCGAGTACCTGGCCCAGGCCCGCGCGGCCCTGGGCGCCCTGCCGACCCAGCAGCGCCTGGTGATGGAGCGCTTCTTCGACGAGTCCGGCGGCATGCAGCTGATCATCCACTCGCCGTTCGGCAGCCGCGTCAACCGTGCCTGGGGCCTGGCCCTGCGCAAGCGCTTCTGCCGCAGCTTCAACTTCGAGTTGCAGGCCGCCGCCAGCGAGGACGCGCTGATCCTCTCGCTGGCCACCAGCCACAGCTTCCCGCTGGACGAGGTGTGGCGCTACCTGCACAGCAACAGCGCCGAGCAGATCCTGGTCCAGGCGTTGCTGGACGCCCCGCTGTTCGCCGTGCGCTGGCGCTGGAACGCCGGCGTCGCCCTGGCCCTGCCGCGCTTCGCCGGCGGCCGCAAGGTGGCGCCGCAACTGCAGCGCATGCGCAGCGAGGACCTGCTGGCCACGGTGTTCCCCGACCAGGTGGCCTGCCTGGAAAACATCGTCGGCGAGCGCGAGATTCCCGACCACCCGCTGGTCACCCAGACCCTCGACGACTGCCTGCACCAGGCCATGGACTGCGAGGCCTGGCTGGCCCTGCTGCGGCGCATGGAGCGCGGCGAAGTCGAGCTGCTCGCCCGCGACCTGCCGGCCCCCTCGGCACTGGCTGCGGAAATCCTCAACGCCCGGCCCTACGCCTTCCTCGACGATGCGCCGCTGGAGGAAAGACGAACCCAGGCGGTGCAGAGTCGGCGCTGGTCCGATCCCGAGTCGAGCGACGACCTTGGCGCCCTGGACCCAGACGCCATCGCCGCGGTGCGCGAGCAGGCCTGGCCCGAGGTGCGCGATGCCGACGAGATGCACGAGGCGCTGCTCAGCCTCGGCGCCATCGCCCAGGCCGAGGCGCAGGCCAACGCCGGCTGGCCGGCCTGGCTGGGGCAACTGGCCAAGGCCCGCCGCGCCACCTGCCTGCAGCTGGACGGCGCGCCGGCGCTGTGGCTGGCGGCCGAACGCCTCAGCCAGTGGCAGGCGTTGCACCCGCAGGGCGCATTCAAGCCGGCCATCCAGGCTCCCCAGGGCTGCGCCGAAAGCTGGAGCGCGGACGCCGCCCTGGTCGAGCTGGTGCGCGGCCGCCTGAGCGGCTTCGGCCCGCTGCCAGCGGCGCGCGTCGCCGCCGATCTGCAGCAGGCGCCGGCGGCGCTGAACCAGGCCCTGCTGGCCTTGGAGCGCGAGGGCTATGTGCTGCGCGGGCGCTTCACTCCGAATGCCGTGGAGGAGGAATGGTGCGAGCGCCATCTGCTGGCCCGCATCCACCGCTGCACGGTGGGGCGCCTGCGGCGCGAGATCGAACCGGTGCAGCCGGCCGACTTCATGCGTTTTCTGTTCGACTGGCAGCGCGTTTCTCCAGCCAGCAGGGTCCGCGGCGCCGAGGCCCTGGGCGGCGTGCTCGGCCAACTGGAAGGTTTCCAGGCGGCGGCCGGCGCCTGGGAAAGCGAGCTGCTGCCGAGCCGGGTCGCCGACTACGGCATCAACTGGCTGGACGAGCTGTGCCGCTCCGGGCGCTGGCTCTGGTGCCGCCTGGCCGGGCGCAGCCGCGCCGCCAGCGGGCCGCTGCGCAGCACGCCGATCGTGCTGCTGCCGCGCAAGAGCCTGGCGCTGTGGCGCGCCTGCCTCGGCGATCTGCCTGCGGCCGAGCCCTCGCCACGCGCCGAACGCCTGCGCCAGGTGCTGGCCGGCCAGGGCGCGCTGTTCTTCGACGAACTGCAGGACGAGGCGCACCTGCTGCGCAGCGAACTGGAGGATGCCCTGGGCGAGCTGGTGAGCCTCGGCCTGGCCCACTCCGACAGCTTCGCCGGCCTGCGCTCGCTGCTGCTGCCGGCGGCCAAGCGCAGCCAGCAACAGCGCCGGGCGCGGCGGGCCCTGGCCAACATGCAGGACGCCGGACGCTGGGCCCTGCTACGCGGACGCGGCGATGAGCCCGACAAACCCGAGCGGGCGGCCGAGGCCCTGGAGCATGTGGCGCGCAGCCTGCTGCGCCGCTATGGCGTGGTCTGCTGGCGTCTGCTGGCCCGCGAGGCCGACTGGCTGCCGTCCTGGCGCGAGCTGCTGCGCACCTACCAGCGCCTGGAGGCGCGGGGCGAGGTTCGCGGCGGGCGCTTCGTCGCCGGGGTGGTCGGCGAGCAGTTCGCCCTGCCGGAAGCGGTCGGCCTGCTGCGCGAAATGCGCAAGCGGCCGGCCGACGGCAGCCTGATCTGCCTGTCGGCCAGCGACCCGCTGAGTCTTGTGGGTACCCTGCTGCCGGGCGCCAAGGTGCCGGCCGTGGCCGGCAATCGCCTCCTCTATCGCGATGGCGTGCCGGTGGCGAGCCTGATCGCCGGCAAGCCCCAGCTGCTGGTCGAGGCCGATGCCTTCAGCGCCGGCCAGTGGCAGGCCGCGCTGCTGCGCCAGGCGGGCGCGCGCCCCCCAGCCGGCCGCTCGCCGCGACGCGCCCGACTGCAACCCTAGGCAGAGCACCCGGCGAGGGCCATGCGGGGTTGAACTTTGCGCCCCGAGGCCGCAGCTTGCCCCACTCAAATGGATTCGGAACGCTGCCCATGTATCACGGAGAACGCCTCAACGCCTGGACCCACCTGGTCGGCGCCCTGCTCGCGACACTCGGCGCCGTCTGGCTGCTAGTGCTGGCCAGCCTGCAGGGCGACCCCTGGAAAATCGTCGCCTTCGCCATCTACGGCCTGAGCCTGGCGCTGCTCTACAGCATCTCCACGCTCTACCACAGCCTGCGCGGGCCGGCGAAAAGCATCATGCGCAAGCTCGACCACCTGTCGATCTACCTGCTGATCGCCGGCAGCTACACGCCCTTCTGCCTGGTGTCCCTGCGCGGGCCCTGGGGCTGGTCGCTGCTTGGCGTTGTCTGGGGGCTGGCGCTGCTCGGCATGCTGCAGGAGCTCAAGCCGCGCTCCGAGGCACGGGTACTGTCCATCGTCATCTATGCGCTGATGGGCTGGATCGTCCTGGTGGCGATCGAGCCGCTGCTGGCCGCCCTCGGCAGCGCAGGCTTCACCTGGCTGGCCGCCGGTGGCGTCTGCTACACGGTGGGCATCGTCTTCTTCGCCTTCGATGAACGCTTCCGCCACTGGCACGGCATCTGGCACCTGTTCGTCATCGCCGGCAGCCTGCTGCACTTCGTGACGCTGTGGCGCTACGTGGTGTGAGCTGGCGGCGCACTCCCGAACCTCGGCTCGCAACACCGTCGCAACCTGACCGCACCAAGAGCGGTGCGTGGATCATCCGCCTGCACGCCTGACTGCGCAGTTACCGGAAAAGGCCGATAACCCTGACGCGAGGCCATTGATGATCATTCCCTGATGTCCTATCAAGCCGCCTCGCTACTTATCTGCCAGCCCGGAAGCCAGAGCGAGCCGGCAACGGCCGCCCCACCGGGCAACTAACGAGCCTTGGCGGCAGCTCGCATGGCCGGTGGACAAGCCAACCCGGTCCGCCCGACCTAGCTGGATGATTTCCGCACTCAACCCACGCTAGATACTGGCTCGCCCTCGGTTGCGAGGGCGATGCAAGAGGCCGCCAACACGCTGGTCGGATCAATCAGCGGTACAGCCGTTGGTTCTGCGCCTGGCAGTTCGATCAGCGGTAGCTCGGTACAACCCAGAATCACCGCTTGAGCGCCTAGCTCCAACATATGGGCGATGGCGGCGGCAAGATCTTCGCTGCAGCGGCCTGAGGTGTGTCCGGCCTTAACGCCGCTATCGCCATATATGGCGGCCATGACCCGTTGCTGTACTGGCTCGTCGGGTACGAGGAGTTCCAGGCCGGAGCCAGCGAACGCCCGATGGTAAACACCGCTGGCGACAGTACCGGAGGTGGCGAGCAGGCCCACACGGCTGATGCCCGGCAGATTGAGCTGGATATGCTTCTGCACTTCGCCAAGCATGTTCAAGATCGGCACGTGCAGATGCGGCTGAATCCTCTCGACGAAGGCATGGGCGGTGTTGCAGGGAATGACGATCACGTCGGCTCCGCCTGCTTCCAGCCGCTTGCCGGTAGCCAGCAGCGCAATGCTCGGATCTTCTCCACCGGCCAGGAGGTTCGCCGTACGATCGGGAATCTGAGGATTCTGTTCGACGAGCATCTTTATGTGGTCCTGGTCGCGCGCCGCCGTGGTCAGCTGAACGACCTTGCGCATGAAGTCGACCGTTGCCGCCGGCCCCACGCCGCCGACGACCCCAACCTTGAACAGGTTGCGCGGATGCCTGGCACCAACGGCCAGAGCGTATTCGGCGTAGGCTTGATTGCTATCGATGACCGGCGCCGCGACGCGAGCGCGCAAGGCCTCGATGAATACGGGAATTTCCGTCAAACCGGGGACTATCACCTCGGCGCCACGCTGGAGCAAACTTTCACAGGCCTTGGCCAGTCTTTCGACGCACGGCAGGTCATGGTGGCCGCTGCGAATGCCCTGCGGGCCATAGACAGCCGTCATCAAGTCATCCGTTTGCACCCGAGCATCGGGATAGACGACGTTCCATTGGTCCGCGAACGCGCGCTCGAACAGCCCCGAGCTCTTGACGAAATTAGACGTCAGCACGCCGATCGAGCGCGCCTCGGGATGATCCCGCTGTATCCGCGCGCGCAGAGCATCCATCAGGTTCACGACGGCCAGACCCAGTTCGGGCCTGAGTTCATCGAGAAAGCAGTGGGAAACGAAGCACGGCACCAGCGCAATATCGACGCCACTGCGCTCCATGCTCCGCAGCGCGTCGTACACATAGAACTTGCGCCGCGTCGGATCGTAGTCGTCCTCGGCTGCCAGCCCGGCGTCGGCAAACGTATGCTGTTCGAAGGCAATATCCAGCTGCTGCTGAGGCGTGCCCTTGATCAGCTTGAGCAGCGTGTCCACTCCAGCTACGGCGCCTAGGCCACCGACAACACCATACTTTTTCGGCGTAGCGCGGCTCGCCATTTTTCTTGCCATGGATAGATCTACCTGCCTGCGAGTGGCCGGGGCCGCAAGCGCCGCCCCGGCGAGAGTCATGCCTTGACCGGATTGGCTTGGACTGCAGCGTCTGCCGACTTGAGCACCTGGTGTGTGTCGTAGAGTTCTTGATCCAACTGTCCTTCGCTCTTGGCGACCAGAACGGAAACGGCACAGTCACCCATTACGTTCACCGAGGTGCGAGCCATATCGAGTATCCGGTCGATGCCGGCGATGATTGCCACGCCTTCCAGTGGCAGGCCGACCGAGGTCAGAACCAGCGACAGCATGATCAGGCCGGCGCCGGGAACCCCTGCGGTGCCGATCGAGGCCAGGGTGGCGGTAAGGACGATGGTGGCGTACTGGGCGAGGCTCAGGTCGATGCCGTAGGCCTGGGCGATGAACAGGACACACACGCCTTGGTAGAGCGCCGTACCATCCATGTTGACGGTCGTGCCAAGCGGCAGCACGAAACTGGATACGCCGCGGGACACGCCCAGGTTGCGCTCAGCCGACATCATCGTAATGGGCAGAGTGCCAGCACTGGAGGTGCTGCTGAAGGCAACGATGGCCGGCTCGATTACGCCTTGGATGTAACGAACGGGATTGAGTCGTGCGACGAACTTTATCAGCCCCGCGTAAACAACTACGGCATGAATAAGGCAACCCAGGTACACCGCGCCAATTACTTTCGCCAGGGGCGCGAGCAGGTCAAGGCCGTAAGTGCCGGCTACCCAGGTGATAAGGGCGAATACGCCATAAGGTGCGAAGGAAATAATGATGCCGGTGAGCTTGTAGAACACTTCGGCAAGCCCATCCATGAACACCTTCACCGGCTTCGCCGCGTCGCCGGTCAGGGTAATGGCCAAGCCGAACAGGATTGCAAAGACGATGATCTGCAGCACGTTGCCCTGGGCAAACGCGGCCACTGGGTTGGCCGGAACCAGGCCGACCAGCGTGGCCACCAGGCTCGGTGATTCCGCCGCGGTTACGGCTTGCGCAGCACCCAGGTCAATCCCGAGGCCCGGCTGGATGACGGCAGCCAGCGCCAGGCCGATCATGATCGCCACCGCCGTGGTGGCCAGGTAAAGCACCATGGTCTTGAGGCTGAGGCGGCCCATGGTGGTCATGTCGCGCAAAGCGGTTACACCACTGACCAGCGAGATGAAAATAAGCGGCACGATCAGCAGTTTGATGCCGTTGAGAAACAGATCGCCGATCGGCTTCACGGCCGCCGCGTATTCACTGTTTCCAGTCTGATTAAGAGTGATGCCAAGTATCAGTCCGAGAGTAAGGGCGATGAAGATCTGTTTCCATAGAGGCATTGCAGTCCAGAAGGAAAGCAAGCCTGGAGTTGGCTGAACGGACGGTGTGTTCAATGAAAAGACTCCCAGTGTTTGAGTGCAGAGTAATAGTTGTTGTAGGCAGTACAGGGGGCGCGGTGGCGGATATCTTTAGTTCTTATCGGGAAGGACAACGAGCGGGTAATTCTTATACGCGCCGGCCCCGGCGCATGCCCAATTCTTCTTTTCGATGAGCAATGCTTTTTGTGCATGGCGCTGGCAAGGGCAGCGTGATCCCGTAAAGTGATGGCTACGGGTGTGAAGGCTAACAGCGCTGAGGTGCGAGTGGACGAAGTAGCAGGCGGGGCCGATGGAAGTTAACTGGCTCGAGGATTTCTTGACGCTCGCCATGACTCGCAATTTTTCGCGAGCGGCCGAGATGCGCAACGTGACGCAACCCGCCTTCAGCCGGCGTATTCAGACCCTGGAGGCCTGGGTTGGCGCGTCGCTCATCGATCGCAGCGTGTTTCCCATTGCCTTGACCCCGGCCGGCAAGGCGTTCCGGGGAACGGCCCAGGAAGTGCTGCAGGCACTGCGCGATGGCAGGGACGAGGTTCAGGGGCTGTTGCCCAGGGGCGGTGGAGTGGTCACCATTTCGGCGTCACATACCCTCGCGGTGAGCTTCTTTGCCGATTGGCATGCGGAACTGCAACGCAACGTGGGTCCGATCAAGGCGCGGGTGCAGGCCGACAACGTGGCCGCCTGTGCCGAGGCGCTGATCTCGGATACCTGTGATCTGATGCTGGCGTATAGCGATTCTGGCGTGGCGAACATAGTGGGTCTGGAGCGCTATCCCTCGGTCCTGCTGGCGAGCGATCGACTGGTTCCGGTCAGCGCGCCCGACGCGGATGGGGCTGCGCTGCATTCACTGAGTGGCACGCAGCTGGTCCCCTATCTGTGCTACCCCAGCAACAGCTTCCTTGGACGCATGACCAGCTCGGTGGTGGAACGCGAGCGCCTGGCCGCAACTCTGGAGTATCGATTCGAATGTTCCATGGCCGATGTACTCAAACGTGGGGCTATTGCCGGCGTTGGATTGGCCTGGGTCCCGGAACGAGTGGTTCGCGATGAGCTCGCATCCGCCGCCCTGGTGCTGGCTGGAGACGAACGGCACTGCATCTCGCTGGGAATCACCCTCTATCGCAAGTCTGGCAGTTGTAGTCCGCAAGTAGAGCGGATCTGGGCCCTGGCGCAGTCCGGGTCCAGCTCGACATGACTGCGCAAACTACCCCCTCCAAATAGGACCCGCCAACTGTGCGGGCCCACCCCTCCCGATCAACCATTGAGGTCCGCCGTCGCATTCGCCACCAAAGGTGAACCACCAGCGCTGCCGGCCCATCGAACCGGACGAAGCGCGTCGCCGGCTGCCGGGACGTCCAGAACCTTGCATCAGCAGCGGGGCGAGTAGCCTGCCCCCCTACTCAATCTTGAAGCCGCGCTAGGCTGGACAACGTTTACTTGTCCACGGGTTTCTGTGCTTGGCTGACTCGGCCGGCACTGCCACTCCTCGCCGCCGCCCCCACTCGCAAGTAGCCACTCGTAACTACCAACGACGCCGGCCAAGATCTCGTTGCAGCGGCCGCTGCTGTCGGCACGGTTGCATGCCATTTCCAGTTTTCTAGGACTGTTCGCCTTGAGCAATCCGTAGTTCATGCGACGGGGCCAAACATTCGACTGAGCCAGCAGCTCCCGGTTGCTATAGCACCCAGGACGAGTACAGCACTCATCCTTTGCTACCGGCCAACTTGCCCTGCTGCCGGCCCCGGGCCTGCAGCAGGGCGCGGCTCGCAAAAAGGCGGCGCGCGGGGAGCGTCAATACGGCACTCGGCTCGTTCGCTACGCTCACTAGGACCGGCTGATACCGCCTCTTTGCCGTCGTTGGGCGGCACTCGGCTGGGCAGCTGGTCAATTACAGTGAGGAACGAATCATGTTCAGCAGATCATTGGTTGTTCGCATAGGCTCGCTTGGGCTCGTGCTGCTCGGCCTCAACGGCAACTTCGCGTTTGCGCAAACGGCAGATACGGAGAAGGCGCTGGCACTCAACCCCGATAGCCCGCAGCTCGAGTGGGGGGCGTGCCCGCCGTTCTTGCCGGCGGGATGTGCAATCGCGGTTCTGCACGGCGATCCGTCCAAGGAGAACCTGGACGTCTTCCTTAAGCTTCCCGGGTTGTCTGAAGTGCCCGCGCACTGGCACACATCGGCAGAGCGCATGGTGCTGGTCTCCGGGGTGCTGCACGTCACCTATGAGGGGCAGAGCGAATCCATCCTCACCCCCGGGACCTACGCGTACGGGCCGGCGAAACGCCCGCACCATGGCCGCTGCGCGAGCGCCGATCCGTGCATTCTGTTTATCGCTTTCGAGTCTCCGCTGGACGCCGTGCCAGTCGCAGCGCCTGCGGACTAGCGACGATGCAGGCTCCGCCCGTCGCAGCGCCAACCGGGGCGGGCGCAGCTTGCTCCTTGGCTGTCGATCGCCCTGCCCGCTGGCAGGCGTCCGGTCTGCGCAGGGCGCGGCGAGCCGGCCCATGACGCTGTCGAACCGGTGGATGCCGCATTGGAATCTACTGGCGAATGCAAACGATTCCAATTGCCCCTATAATGCCGGCTTTTCGCCCGAGGCCGGCTTGCCGTGGACGCGCTCTCCTTACTCTTTGCACATCTTGGCGAACTGCTGATCGAGCCGGTCATCAAGCAGTTCTCCGGCATTTTCGACCTCAACGGCCGCTTCGGCGTGGTGTTCCTCTCGGTTTCCTATGCCGTGGCCTACGCCCTGTTCCGCTGGCGCAAGCGGCACGGGCTGACCGAGGCGCGCTCGTTCTGGCAGTTCATCGGCGGCAGCAAGGTGTACTTCCACCCTTCGGCGCTGCTGGATTACCGCTACTACTTCGTGCGGGCCATTCTCAAGGTCGCACTGGTGGTGCCCATCGTCGGCCTGGTCGATCCCTATATCCTGCGCTCGGCCGACTACATGGCCTTCTTCACCAACCTGTGGGGCGCGCGGCCGCAACTGGGTGAGAACCTGGCGCTGTCCCTGCTGTACGGGCTGGGCGTGTTTCTGGTGCTCGATTTCGTGCATTACTGGGCCCACCGCGCCTTTCACTCGCGCTTGCTGTGGGAGTTCCACAAGGTGCATCACTCGGCGCCGGTGCTGGTGCCGGCGACCGCGAGCCGGGTGCACTTCGTGGAGAAGATCGTCGGCAAGCTGGCGACCGCCGTGTTTCTGGGCGCCTACGCCGGCACCTTCTGGTACCTCTGTGGCGGCGAGATCAGTCGCTACACCCTGTTCGGCGTGACCTACCTGGTGTTCATCTGCAACGCGCTGGCGGCCAACCTGCGCCACAGCCACGTCTGGCTGTCGTTCGGGCCGGTCATCGAGCACGTACTGAACAGCCCGGCCCAGCACCAGATCCACCACAGCGCCGCGCCCAAGCACTTCAACAAGAACTTCTCGACCAACCTGTCCCTCTGGGACTGGATGTTCGGCACGCTCTACGTCACCACCTCCAAGCCCGAGCCGCTGCAGTTCGGCACCCCCGATCACGCGCGCTACCTGACGATCTACAGCCTGATCGTCACGCCCTTCGTGACCACGGCGCGCAAGTACCTCCCGGGGAAGCGCCCGCGCACGACGACTTCGGCGCGCTCGGAAAGCTCCTACTCCTGACCGCCCCCATAGCGCCCTGCCGTCCTAGAACAGGCCGAGCTGGCCGTCGACCAGTGCGCCGAAGTCGTCATCGACGAACGGCAGGATGGCGTCGGCCACCGGCCGCAGCTGGCGCGTCACGTAGTGGTCATAGTCGATGGCCGCCTGCCGGCACTCCAGCGGCTCCGGCCCCGCCAGGGTGATCACGTAGCTGATCCAGCCGCCGCTCTGGTACTGCCGCGGCCTTCCCTGGCGTGCGTTGTAGTCGTCGGCGAGGCGCGCGGCGCGCACGTGCGGCGGCACGTTGCGCTGGTAGTCGTCCAGGCGCCGGCGCAGGCGCTTGCGGTAGACCAGCAGCTCATCCAGCTCGCCGGCCAGGGTGCGGCGCACGTAGTCGCGCACATAGGCCTGGTACGGCTGGCGATGGAAGACCCGCCAATAGAGCTCCTGCTGGAACTGCTGGGCCAGCGGCGACCAGTCGGTGCGCACGGTTTCCAGGCCCTTGTAGACCATCTCGTCGCTGCCGTCGGCGCGCCGCACCAGGCCGGCGTAGCGCTTCTTGCTGCCCTCCTCGGCGCCGCGGATGGTGGGCATCAGAAAGCGCCGGTAATGGGTCTCGAACTGCAGCTCCAGGGCGCTGTCCAGGCCGAACTCGGCCCGCAGGTGCTCGCGCCACCACTGGTTGACCCGCTGCACCAGGGCCCGGCCGATGCGCGCGGCGTCGGCCTCGTCGTGGGCACGCTTGAGCCAGACGAAGGTGGAATCGGTGTCGCCGTAGATCACCGCGTAGCCTTCGACCTCGATCAGCTCGCGGGTGCGGCGCATGATCTCGTGGCCGCGCAGGGTGATGGACGAGGCCAGGCGAGGGTCGAAGAAGCGGCAGCCGCTGGAGCCGAGCACGCCGTAGAAGGCGTTCATGATGATCTTCAGCGCCTGGGACAACGGCTGGTTGCCGTCGCGCTTGGCCGCCTCGCGCCCCTGCCAGACTCGCGCGGCGATGGCCGGCAGGCAATGCCGGGTGCGCGAGAAGCGCGCGCCGCGAAAGCCCGGCACCGAGTCGCTGTCATCCGGATGGCGCAGGCCCTCGACCAGGCCCACCGGGTCGATCAGGAAGGTGCGGATGATCGAGGGGTAGAGGCTCTTGTAGTCGAGCACCAGCACCGATTCGTACAGGCCCGGTTGCGAGTCCATCACGAAGCCGCCGGGGCTGGCTTCCGGCAGGCGCTCGCCGAGGTTCGGCGCGACGAAGCCCTGGCGGTGCATCTGCGGCATGTACAGGTGGGTGAAGGCGGCGACCGAACCGCCGCTGCGGTCGGCGGGCAGGCCGGTGACCGTGGCGCGCTCGAGCAGGAAGGTCAGCAGCTCGGTCTTGGCGAAGATCCGCGTGACCAGCTCGCAGTCGCGCAGGTTGTAGCGCGCCAGGGCGGGCTTTTCTTCGGCGAACATGCGGTTGATTTCATCCATGCGCTGGTAGGGGTTGTCGAGCGACTTGCCTTCGCCGAGCAGGGTCTGGGCGACGCTTTCCAGGCTGAACGAGGGAAAGCTCCAGGTCGCCGAGCGCAGCGCCTCGATGCCGTCGATCAACAGGCGCCCGGCCGCCGCGGCGAAGTAGTGGTTGTTGCGGCTGCCATGCTCGCGCCACTCCATCGGCTCGCCACCGCGGCCCAGGCGCAAGGGCACCTGCAACTGCTGGGCGTGGGCGTGGAGCACGCGCAGGTCGAACTGCACCAGGTTCCAGCCGATGATCGCGTCGGGGTCGTGTTCGGCCAGCCAGTCGTTGAGCCGCGCCAGCAGCTCGGCGCGGCTGGCGCAGTAGTCGAGGCGAAAGTCGAGCGCCGCCTGCGCGCCGTTGGCCGGGCCGAGCATGTAGACCTGGCGCTGGCCACAGCCTTCCAGGGCGATGGAATAGAGCTCGCCCTTCTCCGTGGTTTCGATGTCGAGGGACACCAGGCGCAGGCGCGGCCGGTAGTCCGGCGCCGGCTTCATCCGCGCCTCGCGCAGCACGCCGTGCTCATCCGGCGTGCCGGCGAAGCTCACCGGGGCGGTGATGAAGCGCTCCATCAGGTAGCGTTCCGGCGGACGGATATCGGCTTCGTAGACGCTCACGCTCTGCTGGCGCAGCAGCTTGTCGATGCGCATCAGCTGGCGATGCTGGCGGCAGTACAGGCCGAGCACCGGGCGCTGGCGAAAGTCGCGCAGGCCCAGCGGCCGCAGTTCCACCTCGCGTTCGCCGCGCAGCAGCGCCGCGGCGCGCTCGCGCTGCTCGGCCGGAATGAAGGCCACCGAGGGCTGGCTAGGCAGGCGGATCAGCCGGGGGCCCTGGTCGGTGGCCAGCCAGAACTCGACTTCGGTGCCCGCGGGCGTATCGCGCCAGTGCCGGGTCAGGACGAAACCCTGCTGAAGATCCACCACCGCAACCCCAAGTTCCTGTTTCAGCGGGCGATTCTACGTGGCATGGGCAAGGATTGCGCGGCCGCCGGCCGGGCCATGCGATCATCCCGGGAAATTCTGCCGGGGCGGCCTAACGAACCCGCGCCGCCGCGGTCCAACCCGCGGTTGGGCGACGCCAATGGCCACGCCCCAAGAGCCTGATAGTCCGTGGGAGCTTTCCTTGTCTGCTACATATTCGCGCCAGCTGCTGCGCCTGGCGGTTCTCCTGCTGGGCCTGGGCTCCAGCCTGCCCGCCCTCGCCTGCCCGGCCGGCCAGCACCGGGTCTGCGTGGTCACCTGCTTCTGCGCCCCGGGTAGCCGGGAGGAGATGGGCGCCCTCTTCGACGACCTCGGCAAGATGGCCGCCGCGAGCCTGGAACAGTGGCTGGTGCGCTCGCGCAACACGGCGGCCGCCGGGATCACCCACCCCATCCCGCTGCATATCCGCGCCCATCTGGAGCCCTACTTCGACCTGCGGGTGCTCGACTCGGCGCGCTACAAGGTCGGCGACGATGTGCAGCTGAACGCCGCGCACACCATGCTGCAGAACCCCGACGTCAGCGCCGTGACCCTGGTCGATATCATCGTCTTCCGCCACGAGCACGACGCACTCGACAACGTGGCGCTCTGGGCCCACGAGCTGCACCACGTGCAGCAATACCTGGAGTGGGGCGTGGGCGAGTTCGCCCGGCGCTATACCCGCGACCACCAGGCGGTCGAGGCACCGGCCTACGAGATCCAGCGCCAGGTGGCCAGGACACTGCGCCCCGCGCCCGGACCGGGCTAAAGCGGCTCAATCCACCGCGAAGCAGTACAGCAGCCCTGCCCCGCCGGTGCCGATCAGCGCTTCCTGGCTGCAACCGCGGCTGGCATGGGAGGAGTTCCACGAGCGCGACGGCGCATCGTCGCGCAGGCCCATGCGGTCGTGGTGGCCGACCTGGGCGGCGCCCTCGCCACTGCTGGTCCAGTTGCTGCAGGTGCGGTCCTCGCCGGGAGCGAACGCGGTGCCGTCGGCCTGGGAACCGGTGAGGATGTCGTGCTGGTTCGGCGAGTCGCCACGGCCCTTGATGGTTGCGCCGTACTCGTCCAGGGCGCTCGCCTTGTCCAACAGGTTGTCGCCATGCAGCTGCGCGACGCTGCCGGCGATGACCACGCCCCTGGCGTTCTGCCAGGGGCCCGGACCGATGCGATCGCGGGCATTGATCGCCGGCGCGCCATCGACGGCCGATACGCTGAGGTAGGCATGCCAGGTGTGCTGACCGGCGCCAGCGGCTGCGGCCAGGCGCTGGCAATGGCCATCGGCACCGATCAGCCCGCCGAGGTCGGCCCCCTTGCCCATGCCCTGGCTGGTGACGAAGAAGCTCATGTCGGCCGGGCCGGCCTGACTGGCCAGGCTGCAGCTGAGGGTGAACAGCGCCGCGGGCAGGCTGCGGCTCAGAGACACTTTGAACATGTGCGATCCTCCTGTGCAAATGCGCCCCCCAGCGCCGAGTGACAACCCTTCAGCCTAGATGATGGCGGCGCACATCGCTGCACCCCGCGTCGGCCCATGGGACGGCTGCCAGACGCCGGAAAAATTGCCACACTACGGCTCACAGGCCGCACAGGCGGCATGCCGACTGAGGAGAGAAGCTTGATGCAGCCATCCATCACCCCGGTGACCGAAGCCGACGACCTCCTGCCGTTGCTGCGCGCCTGCGACCTGCCGGTGGCCGATATCGCCCCGAGCCAGAGCCAGCAGTTCTTCGCCCTGCGCGACGACCGCGGACTGCTCGGCGTGGTCGGCCTCGAGCTGATGCAGGACCTGGCCCTGTTGCGCTCCCTGGCCGTCGATCCGGCCCATCGCGGCAAGGGCCTGGCCACGGAACTGGTGGCCTTCTGCGAAACACGCGCCCGCGAGCAAGGGGTGCAGCGCTTGTTCCTGCTGACCACCACCGCCGCGCGCTACTTCTCCCGGCTCGGTTACCAGCCGGCAGACAAGTGCGCGGCGCCGCCGGCCATCCAGGCCACGGCGCAGTTCGCCGGGCTGTGCCCGGCCTCCTCGAGCCTGCTGTACAAGAGCCTCGGGCGCCCCCGTCCCTGAACCCGGCCCGCCCCTGGGCACGGCGCTGTCGACTGCGGCGGCCCTGGCCGGGGCCACCGTGCTAGAGCGCCGGCCGGCCCCAAGCCCGGTCAAGTGCGCTACCCTGCGCAGGCGGATGGATGTCGCCGCAGCTCAACCAAGGATTCGCCGCACCTCATGCCCACCCATACGCCGTTCCCTCGCCATCTCGCCGTGCTGCTGCTGGCCGCGTTGGCCTGTGTCCTGGCCGGCAACCACGTCGCCGCGCGGGTGGCCTTCGACCACGATGCCGGGGTGCTGCTGGCGGTGCTGTGCCGCTCGGGCACGACCCTGCTGGTGCTCGGCGGCCTGGTGCTCTATCAGCGGCAAAGCCTGCGCCTGCCGCCGGGGACCTGGCCCTGGCAATTGCTCATGGGCCTGCTGTTGGCCATTCAGAGCCTGTGCCTGTACTCGGCCGTGGCGCGCATCCCGGTGGCCCTGGCCCTGCTCGCCGCCAGCACCTTTCCGATCATCCTGGCCCTGCTCACCTGGGCCCTCGGCGGGCCGCCGCCGACCCGGCGCAGCGCCTGGCTGATGGGCCTGATCCTCTGTGGCCTGCTGTTCGCCCTGGACGTGCCGGCCCACCTGAGCGGCGACGCGCAGACCGGCTCGGCGTCGCTGCTGGGCATCGGCCTGGCGCTGTGTGCCGCCTGCGCCTTCGCCGCCGCCTTGTGGGTCAGCGAGCACCGCCTGGCGGGCCTGCGCGGTTCGGTGCGCAGCATGCTGACCATGCTGGTGGTGTTCGCCAGCTCACTGCTGGCCGGCGCCCTGGAGCTGATACCCGGCGGCGCCGCGCAGCCGTCCAGCAGCGTCGGCTGGCTCGCCCTGACGATACTGGCGATGCTCTACGGAACCGGGTTCAGCCTGCTGTTCATCTGCATGCCGCGCCTGGACATGGCCCGCAACGCGCCGGTGATGAACCTCGAGCCAGTGGCGACGCTGCTGCTCGGCTGGCTGGTGCTGGGGCAGATGCTGGGCCCGCTACAACTGCTCGGCGGGGCCATAGTGGTCGGCGGCATCGTGCTGCTGGCCTATCGTAAACAACCTTAGGTATTCATCGTGTTTGCCACCGGCTCGACTCAACCATCAGCCGCCGCCAAGGAGGACCTCCGCATGCCGATCAAGCCCATCCACACCACCGCCTTTCTGGCCCTGCTCGCCCTGCTCGGCGGCTGCAGCTCGACCGCCACGCCAAGCGCCGGCAGTGGCGTCAGCGACACCAGCTGCCGGGCCGAGGCGGTGCCGGGCATGCTGGGCAAGCCGGCCACCGCCGCGCGCATCGAGCGGGCGCGGGAGCAGACCGGAGCGAGATCCGTGCGGGTGGTGGCGCCCGGCGATATGGTGACCCTCGAGCACGACCCGCAGCGCCTGACCATCGACATCGACGAAGCCGAGGTGATCCAGCGCATCAGTTGCGGCTGATCCGGTTCGAACTAGCTGGCGGCAGCACCGCCCGGGCTCAGTCCTCCAGCGAGTGCAGCAGTGGCAGGGAGGCGATCAGGTCGCTGAAGCGCTTGCCCTGAATCATCACGTGCTCGCGCAACAGCTGATTGGCCTTGTCCGCCTCGCCGGCGCGGATCGCCGCGACTATCGCCGCGTGCTCGTTGAGCGAGTTGGGAATGCGGTCGCGTATGCGCAGCTGCAGGCGCCGGTAGGGACGCAGGCGACGGCGCAGGATCCAGGCCTGCTCGACCAGAAAGGCGTTCTGACTCGCCGCATAGATGATGCCGTGGAACACATCGTTACGCTCCGAGTAGAGGTCCGGATCGCCGCAGGACCGGACTTCCTCGCAGGCCCGTTCGGCCGCCACCAGGGCCTCCTCCTGGGCCTTGCTGATGCGTCGCGCGGCCAGGCGACCGCACATGCCTTCGAGCTCGGCCATCACCTCGAACATCTCCACCAGGGTGTGCGGACCGACTTCCGCCACCACCGCACCGCGGCGCGGGCGGATTTCCACCAACCCGGCATTGGCCAACTGGTTCAGCGCTTCGCGCACCGGCGTGCGGGACACGCCGAAGCGCTCGGCCAGCTCGGTTTCGTCAAGGTGCTTGCCCGGCGGCAGCTTGCCGGCGGCTATTAGTGCTTCGATCTCGTCACGGACTGCTTCCGAGCGCATCTTGTTCATTAGAAACCCACACCCGCATACACAACTGGTGAAACGCCGCCTGGGCGCCCGATCCTGCATACAGGAAAACAGGCCTTGCACCCGAAAGCGAATCTCAAGGGTGCATGTTAAGCGCGGAGTGAGCGGAATTACAGCCGCCTCGCTGGCCGTCGAGCGCTGCGCCACCCTGCCCTGGTGACGCAGATGCCCGCGGCAGGTGCCTCCAGCGCCCGGGTTGCGCAGCTCCGGTCGTGCGTCTCGGTTAACTCTGGCGCGCAGACCGGTCATACTGCGCTACCTGCATTCGAGCCACCCTGCCCTACCTATGCGCATTCACGTCACCTTTATCGACCGCGTCGGCATCACCCAGGAAGTGCTGGCCCTGCTCGGCGGGCGCAATCTCAACCTGGACGCGGTGGAGATGGTGCCGCCGAACGTCTATATCGACGCGCCGACGCTCAGCCCGGTGGTGCTCGATGAACTGCGCGAGGCGCTGTTCCAGGTGCGCGGCGTACAGGCGGTGACCGTGGTCGACATCCTCCCCGGCCAGCGCCGCCGCCTGCAACTCGACGCCCTGCTGGCGGCGATGAGCGATCCGGTGCTGGCGGTGGATGGCGAGGGCCGCGTGCTGCTGGCCAACCCGGCCCTGGCCGACCTGTGCGGACGCGAGCCGGAGGGTCTGCCCTTGGGCGAACTGTTCGCCGACCCGGCGCTGCAGGCCGCGCTGCTGGAGCAGCGCTTCCGCCTGCCGCTGCGCGAGGTCACCCTCAACGGCCAGGCCCTGCTGCTCGATGCCACGCCGATCAGCGAGACCGGCGACACCGGCCTGCACCAGCTGGCCGGCGGCCTGCTCACCCTGTACGCGCCGAGCCGAATCGGCGAGCGCTTGGCCGCGCTGCACCATGACCACGTCGAGGGCTTCGACTCGCTGCTCGGCGAGTCGCTGCCGATCCGCACCCTGAAGACCCGCGCCCTGCGCGTCGCCAGCCTCGACGCGCCACTGCTGATCCACGGCGAAACCGGCACCGGCAAGGAGCTGGTGGCGCGCGGTTGCCATGCCATCAGCGCACGGCGTAACGCGCCCTTCCTGGCGCTGAACTGCGCCGCGCTGCCGGAGAACCTGGCCGAGAGCGAGCTGTTCGGCTACGCGCCCGGCGCCTTCACCGGCGCCCAGCGCGGCGGCAAGCCGGGGCTGCTGGAGCTGGCCAACCAGGGCACGGTGTTTCTCGACGAGATCGGCGAGATGTCGCCCTACCTGCAGGCCAAGCTGCTGCGTTTCTTGAGCGACGGCAGCTTCCGCCGGGTCGGCGGCGAGCGCGAGGTCAAGGTCAACGTGCGCATCCTCAGCGCCACCCACCGCGACCTGGAGAAAATGGTCAGCGACGGCGGCTTCCGCGAGGACCTGTTCTACCGCCTCAACGTGCTCAACCTGGAGGTGCCGCCGCTACGCGAGCGCGGCCAGGACATCCTGCTGCTGGCACGGCACTTCATGCGCCAGGCCTGCACGCAGATCCAGCGCCTGCAGTGCCACCTGGCGCCGGACACCTATGCGGCGCTGCTGGCCAACCGCTGGCCGGGCAACGTGCGCCAGCTGCAGAACGTGATCTTCCGCGCCGCGGCGATCTGCGAGAGCAACCTGGTGCAGATCGACGACCTGGACATCGCCGGCACCGCGGTGGCGCCGCAACAGCTGGACGGCGAGATCGGCAGCCTGGAGTCGGCGGTGGCCGGCTTCGAGAAGGCCCTGCTGGAGAAGCTCTACGTCAGCCACCCCTCCAGCCGCCAGCTGGCCGCACGGCTGCAGACCTCGCACAGCGCCATCGCCATGCGCCTGCGCAAGTACGGGATTCCCGGCAAGGGTTGAGCCGGCGCCGCTGTTAACTCGAGCAGCGCGGCCCCGCACCGCGTCCGGGCTACCGCCCCCACGGCCCTCGCCTCTTGGCTCAGCGGGCGTGGCGCTGCAGGTTGGCCATCATCGCCTGCAACGCCTCGATATTGTCGGCCGGATGCACGGCCCCTTCGAAGTCGCAGATCTGCTGCCAGTGGGCGGCCACGTCCTCCGGGCTGAAACCCTGGTGCGGATCGAAGCCGGCGCCGAGACTGCGCTCCCAGCGGGTCTTGCCGATCCAGCCGCCGCCGACCTCGAACAACCCGGCCGTGTCCTGGCACTCGGCACTGCCCAGGTAGACCACCAGGGGGCTGACCAGCTCGGGCTTGAGTTGTTCGAACACCTGGGCGGGAATCAGCCCCTCGGTCATCCGCGTGCCGCCGGTGGGGGCGATGGCATTGACCAGGATGTTGCTCTTGCGCCCCTCGACGGCCAGGGTGCGGGTCAGGCCATAAAGCCCGAGCTTGGCCATGCCGTAGTTGGACTGGCCGAAGTTGCCGTAGATGCCGGAGGTCGAGGCGGTGAAGATCACCCGTCCATAGGCCCGCTCGCGCATGTGCGGCCAGGCCGCGCGGGTCACCTTGTAGGCGCCCTCGACATGCACCCGGTAGACCTGCTCCCAGTCGGCGTCCTCCATCTTGTGAAAGGTCTTGTCGCGCAGGATGCCGGCGTTGTTCACCACCACGTCGACACGCCCGAAGGCGTCCAGGGCATGCTGGACGATCTTGTCGCCATCAGTCACCGAGTCGTGGTTGGCGACCGCGCTGCCGCCGGCGGCGCGGATCTGCGCGACCACCTGGTCCGCCGCCGAGGCGCTGGCGCCTTCGCCATGGGTGCTGCCGCCCAGATCGTTGACCACCACCCGGGCGCCATGCTGGGCGAACAGCAGGGCATGGGCACGGCCCAGGCCGCCCCCGGCGCCGGTGACGATCACGACCTGGTCTTGAAAACGGATGCTGGCAGTCATGCAAGAGGCTCCTGGTGAATTTCGAGTGCCGGGAGTGTCCAGCAGGTCATCGATGGTCACAAGCAAGCCGGCGCCGCTGAATGGCAGCCGATAAGGCTGCGGGATGCCCTCCCCGGATTCAGGCCGGCCTGATCAGGCTCAGGTGGTTGTACAGGTGCAGCACATGGGCCTGGGCATACTCGGCATGGCTCAGCTGGCCGTAGGCGAAGTGCGGGCGCAACTGGCCTCGATGCCCGGCGAACACGTCGAAGGCGCGCTGCAAGCGCTGCAAGGCCAGGGCCTGGCTGGCCGGTTCGCTCAGCGGCGCGGCCCCCGGTATGGCTTCGCTGAGCGGATGACGCATGGCGCCGCGGGCGGCGAATACACCGAAGGCCAGCGCCCCGGCACTGGCGCGGAACCAGGCCGGCTTGAGTTCGGGATAGCCACTGATGGAGTACTCGATGCTCTGGGCGCAGTGATTGAACACCTCGACCGGGCTCCAGCCCTCGAGGCTGACCAGGGGGCGATCGGCCAGGTCGGCCAGTACCCGCTGCGCGCCCGCCAGGCTCAGCTCGCCCGGCGCTTCGCCGCGTCCCAGGCACCAGTAGCCGCCACCGGCCACCACCACGGCGCCCAACGCCCCCAGCTTGAGCAGGTGGCGCCTGTTCATGCCCGCTCCTCCAGCGCCTGCCTGAAGCGCAGATAATGCTGCAGCACCAGGGCCGGCGCCTCGGTCTGCGGGTAGTGGCCGATACCCTCCAGGGACACCGTGTCCGGCGCCGGGATCAACTCACGGTAGCGCGCCAGCATGTGCGCCCCGGATATCGGGTCGGCGGCGCCGTCGATCAGCCGCAACGGCACCGCGCCCCGCTGCATGGCCGCCAGCCAGCGCTGGCGCTGCGCGCGCCGCTCCGGCATGTAGCGGATCAGCCGGTGCATCACCGCCGGCCCGTCGTTGTGCGCGATCAGGCGCCAGAAGTCATCCAGCTCGGTCTCGCTGGGCTGGGTCTGCGGGCCGAACACCCGGGAAAAATTGGCCGCCAGCTTGCGTCGATTGAACAGCCTGCCGATCAGCTCTCCCAGGGGACTCAGCAGCAGGCGCTGGACCAGCACCGGCCGGTGGGTCTCGGGGAACAGGCCACCATTGAGGAACACGCAGCTGGCCAGCCGCAGGCGCCCTTCGTGATGCCGCGCCAGCAATTCCTGGGCTACGCTGTCGCCGTAGTCGTGGGCCAGCACGTGCACGCCACCGCCGATCCCCAGGTGCGCCAGCAAGGCCTGCTGCAGGTCGGCCTGCTCCAGCAGGCTGTAGGCATGGCCGCGCGGCTTGGCCGAATAGCCGAAGCCGAGCATGTCGCAGGCGATCAGCCGGTATTTCTGCGCCAGTGGCTGCCACAGGTAATGCCAGTCCCAACTGGCGGTGGGAAAGCCGTGGATCAGCAGCAGCGGCTCGGCACTCTCGGCGCCGGCGCTCCAGTAGCGCATGGCGTGGCCGCGAAAGGCGAAGCCCTGGCCACGCGCCCGCCAGTCGTCCAGGGCGAGGCCAGCCAGCGCGCTCATTCGGCGTAGCCGGGCAGCTGCGCATCGAGCTTGCGCAGCAGCGCCGGCCACGGCAGCGCGCCGCCCATGCCCTGGGGCGACTTCATCACCCCGGCGACCATGGCCTGGGCGCCGTCGAGAATCTGCCGGGGAATCTGGATCAGCTCGGCGCCGCCGCTCTGCGCCATCACCTGGATCTCGCAGGCGCGCTGCAGGATGAACATCATCAGGAAGGCGTCGGCGATGCTGCCGGCGGCGGTGAGCAGGCCGTGGTTGGGCAGGATCATGAAGTGCTTGTCGCCCAGGTCGGCCTGCAGCCGGGCCTTCTCGTCGTGGTTCAGCGCCACCCCCTCGTAGCCGTGGTAGGCCAGGCTCGACAGCACGAACAGCGACTGTTGCGACAGCGGCAGCAGGCCCTGCTTCTGCGCCGACACGGCGATGCCGGCGGCGGTGTGGATATGCAGCACGCAGGCCACATCGTGGCGCACCTCGTGCACCGCGCTGTGGATGGTGTAGCCGGCCGGGTTGATGTCGAAGGGGCTGTCCATCAGCTTGTTGCCGGCCAGATCGATCTTCACCAGGCTGGAGGCGGTGATCTCGTGGAACATCAGGCCGTAGGGGTTGATCAGGAACTCTTCGCGGCCCGGCAGCTTGGCCGAGATGTGGGTGAAGATCAGGTCATCCCAGCCGTACAGGGCGATCAGTCGATAGCAGGCGGCCAGGTCGACACGGGCCTGCCATTCGGCGGCGGACACCTGGTCCTTGAGGTTCACGACAGGCAGGGCATGGGCTTGGGTCACGGCAGCCTCCTCGGCGGTTATCAGTCTGCGACTGCCGAGGAGTCTAGCGAGGCGCGCGGCGACCGTGAGTCGCCCTGCCGGCCAGCTTAGTGACCCAACGGGTCAGCGCGGCGCCTCTAGAACAATTCCGGGTACTGCCGGCGCAGCAGCGGCCAGGCCGCCTGGGCGGCGGCATCCTCGCTGAGCAGCTGGAAACCGGCGAAATCGAAGCCCGGCGCCACCGTGCAGCCGACCAGGCTGAAGTCGCCGAGGCTGCGCGCCGCCTGCCAGGCCTGAGCCGGCACCGCGCGCTGCGGCAACTGCCCGGTCGCGACCGGGCCGAGGCGTTCGGCGCGGATGCTCGCCGGCGACTCGGCGACCAGCAGCTCCAGCGGCGCGCCCTCGTGGAAGTGCCACAGCTCGTCGGCGTCGACCCGGTGCCAGCGGCTGGCCACGCCGGCCGGCAGCAGGAACAGGATCGCCGTGGAACAGGGTCTGCCGTTCGGCAGGCACTGGGCCGACTCGAACAGCCGCCGATAGTAGCCGCCCTCGGGATGCGCCTGCAGCTGCAGCGCCGCGATCAGCTCGGCCGCGCGCGGATGCATCAGGCCTTCAGCGTGGCGATGAACGCCGCCAGCCAGGGCTCGGCATCGCTCTCCGGGGTGACGCTCTCGCTGGCATCCAGGCGCAGCATCTCGGCGACCTCGCGGATGCCCAGTTCGGCGTACAGTTCGCGCACCAGTTCGCCACCGCCACAGAAAGTATCGCCGTAGCTGGCGTCGCCCAGGGCGATCACCCCGCCGGGCAGGCCGCTCCAGGCCGGCAGGTGGTCGCGAATGGCAAAGTACAGCGGCTGCAGGTTGTCCGGCAGCTCGCCCATGCCGGTCGTCGAGGTCACCACTAGAAACGCCTCGGGGGCGAACGCCTGAACCTCCGCGAGGCTGGCGCGTGGGTCGTGCCAGGCCTCCAGGCCGGCGTCCTTGAGCAGGCGCTCGGCGTGTCGGGCGACCTCCTCGGCGGTGCCGTAGACCGACCCGGACAGAATGGCGACTTTCATAGAATTGCTCCGTACCAGAGGGAAATCGCCGGGCATTATGCCGCAAGTGGACAGCCCCTCCGGATGTTTTAGAATGCAGCGACATGGACCGGGAATACGCCTCATGATCAACGCCAAACTGCTGCAACTGGTGATCGACGCCTCCAACGACGGCATAGTGGTGGCCGAGCAGGAGGGCGACGACAACATCCTCATCTACGCCAACCCCGCCTTCGAAGAGCTCACCGGCTACAGCAACGATGAGATCCTCTACCGCGACTGCCGCTTTCTGCAGAACGACGACCACGACCAACCGGGCCTGCAAGCCATTCGCTACGCGGTGCAGAACCACCAGCCGTGCCGGCAGGTCATCCGCAACTACCGCAAGGACGGCAGCCTGTTCTGGAACGAGCTGTCGATCACCCCGGTGTTCAACGATGCCGACCAGCTGACCTACTACATCGGCATCCAGAAGGATGTCACCGAGCAGGTGCTTGCCCAGCAGCGGGTCGAGCAGCTGGAAGTCCAGGTGGCCAGCCTCGAGGCCGAATTGGCGCTGCTACGGGCACAGCCCTAACAAAAGGCGAGCTACGCTGTCTCAGAAGGACCAGCCCTTTTGCGTAGTATTCGCCCATGCAAGACCAGCCTCTGCTCACCCAGGCGGAAAGGGACTTCCTCAAACGACTGCAACAGCCGGACAAGGACGCGCGCAAACCGGCGCCCAACCTGCAACTCGACGCCGGCGAGCAGATCAAGGCGTTGCTGGCCAATTGCGCCGCCAACCAGCAGCTGACCATCGAAGCGCACCTGGCCAACCAGCGCCTGACCTTCACCGCCCAGCTGAGCGAAGACGACCAGCACGAACAGCACCTGGAACTCGGCACCCCGCAGATATTCGACGAGGGCCCGGCCAGTCGCGCCTGGCGCCTGCCCCTGGAGCCCGCCGTGGCGCTTAACCAGCGCAACGCCAAGGCCAGCGAGCTGTGGGTCCATGAACTGTCGATGAACGGCCTGCTGATCGAGCACCGCGGCCAGGCCGCGCCGCCCAGGCAGTTCAGCCTGCTGCTGCCGCTGTCCGGACAGAAGCCGATCGCCATCGACGGCGTGCTGGTACGCCGCACCGGCAGCGGCCTGCTGGCCTACCGGCTCAAGGCCCTGGGCCAACGCGGCAGCGATCGCCTGCTGCAATTCATCTACCAGCAGCACCGGCTGCGCTTCCCGGATGTCCATCGCACCTGATCAGGTGCAGCTCGACGCCAGACAAAAAAAGACCCGCGAAAGCGCGGGTCGAGTGCTTGGCAGGGTCTGAGCCCTTCTCGGGATAAAAAGTCCGACAGCCAATGATTCCAAGCGAGGATGGCAGTCCAGCGGAGGACGGCTGTCGGAGTACGCATTGGGAGCATGCGCTGGGGCGTCGTCGCAACCGCCTAGCGCCCGAAAAACCTATACAATAAATTTTAATGTACAATATTTGCACAACAAAACCCCACAACAGGCAAGGACTACCTGCACAGAGCGTACAGTGAAAAGCGGGGGTCCAGGACCAGAGGCGGCGACCCCCTGAGCGTGCAGCAGCCAAGGGCTAGCCGCATGCGGAGCGCGTGACAGCGGAGCTCAGGTATCCAGGTGACCGGCGAGGAACTGCTGCAGACGCCGTTGCATCAGGCGCCCCTCGCTGCCCAGGCAGGCGATGGGCGAGCCGTGCAGGCTGTCTTCGGCCAGGTCCGCGCCTTCACCGGCCAGCACCAGCGGGCAATCCACCGCCAGCGCCAGGCGCGACAGCAAGCGCGGCAGCTCGCTGCTCGGCGGCTGGTTGGAAAACAGCACCAGGGCCTGCGGCTGCACCTTGTCGCAGACCAGCGCCAGCTCTTCCAGCGGCTGCCCCAGCCCCAGCACAGTCACGCCCACCTCCGGACCGCCGAGCAGCAAGCCGGCCACCAGCAGCTGCAACTCGCGACAGTGGCCAGGCAGGGCGGCGAGCAGCACGCGCTCCTCGACCTGGGCGCGCAGGTTCTGCAAGCGCTGCAAAACCCGGGCGCGCAGGAAGGTATCGAGGAACAACCACTCGCTGGTCTGGCCGTAGTCGTCCTGGCGGATCAGCAGCTCCTGCCACAGCGGCATCAGCACATCCTGGAACACCACCGGCAACGGGTAACTGGCGAACACCTGGCCGTACAGCTGCTCGAGCCTGGGCTCGTCGAAATTGCCGATCGCCCGGCGCAGCTGCGCCTGCCAGTCGGCCCACTCCCCCGAGGTGACCTCCTGATAGACCGGGGTCGAGGCGGCCTTGGTGGCACTGCTCTTGGCCAGGATCTTGCCGACCTTGCTGACCGCCACGCCGCGTTCGATCCACGCCAGGATGCTGCGCACCGACTCAATATCGGCCTGGGAATACAGGCGATGGCCGCTTTCCGTGCGGGTCGGCTGGATCAGCCCGTAACGCCGCTCCCAGGCACGCAAGGTCACCGGATTGACCCCGGTCAGGCGCGACACTTCACGGATGGGGAACAGCTCTTCCTGCTTGAGGGCACTGGAAGCGAGGGAGGGGGCACCAGCGAGATCGGACATGGGGCACTATCGCGACGGAAAAGGTTGCCGGCATTGTAACCCAGCGTCGGGCACCTTACATTGTACAAAGTTTGTACAGCATATCCGCCCCCCCTTTCGGGCGCCGAGCCTCCAGACTCAGGACCAGCGCCTGACCGCTGGTCAGCAAAAGCACGAACGGCCTCGGCATGCTGGCTAATTTCGCAGAAAACGGAATAATCCTTGCCTGTCATTTACACGCAGCCCATCACCCCGGGCTGCGTGCCGCGCGTCCCCTACCCGGATGACGCGCCGATCGCAATGGAGATACACAATGTCTGCAGAACCCGTCACCCTGATGGTGGCGCGCCGCGTCGCCAGCGGCCGCTATCACGACCTGATCGCCTGGCTGCATGAAGGCGAACAGCTGGCCACCGACTTTCCCGGCTACCTGGGCTCCGGCGTACTGGCCCCGCCACCGGGCGATGACGAGTTCCAGATCGTCTTCCGCTTCGCCGACCAGCAGACCCTGGCCTCCTGGGAGCACTCCGCCTCGCGCCGCGCCTGGCTCGAGCGCGGCAGCGGCCTGTTCGCCCAGCCCCAGGAGCGCCGGGCCATCGGCCTCGATGCCTGGTTCGGCGCCAGCCATCGGCAAGCGCCGCGCTGGAAGCAGAGCATCGCCATCTGGCTGGCCTTCTTCCCGGTGTCACTGGCCTTCAACCTGGTATTCGGCAGCGCCCTGGCGGACGTCTCGCTGCTGCCGCGCATACTGCTCACCACCCTGGCCCTGACCCCGCTGATGACCTACCTGTTCATCCCGCTGGTCACGCGCCTGCTGGCGCCCTGGCTGCAGCGCGACAGCGCCGCTCCCCTGCACCGTCCCAGCGCCGCCGCGGGGCGCTGACGCCGGAGCGACAGGAGCACACCAGGATCAGCCCGTTACAAGACGGGCTTGGCGCTGTGCTCGTCCGCAGCAACACCGGCTCGTCCCCACCCACGCCGGGCGGCGCTGCGCAACGGCCAGGTGCCCCACCACATCTGTACAACAAAAACATTATTGTACAGCACCAGGACAAGTTTTCACGGCATCTGCGCATCCCCGCAAACGCCATACAACTCAATCAAATAGCCTGTCCATGAGGGCGCGGAAGCGATTCCGGCTCGCCCAAGGCTTGTACAAAAAAGCGCTGTGGTATAAGTTTGCCGCTGGTTCAGTCGACACCGCGCCGTACTGGTCAGGTACCCGGTCTCGGTGCCGCTGAGCCTCTTAATCACTACTCCGAGCCCAAGCATGAGCGCGAGCCCAGCCCCCATCCTGATTACCGGCGCCAGCCAGCGGGTCGGCCTGCACTGTGCCGAGCGATTGCTCGAGGAGGGTCACCCGGTGATCGTGACCTTCCGCAGCGAGCGCGAGGGACTGCAGCGCTTGCGCGCGATGGGCGCGCTGACGCTGCCGGCCGACTTCTCGGACGAGGCCGGCATCCTCGCCTTCATCGAACAGCTGAAGCAGCACACCGACCGCCTGCGGGCGATCGTGCACAACGCCTCCGCCTGGCTGAGCGCCGCCCCCGGCCAGGAAGCCGCGGTGTTCCAGCAGCTGTTCAGCGTGCACATGCTGGCGCCCTACCTGATCAACCTGCACTGCGCGGACCTGCTGCGCCGCTCGACGCCGGCCGACATCGTCCACATCAGCGACGATGTGGCACGCAAGGGCAGCGCCAAGCGCGCGGCCTATTGCGCCAGCAAGGCCGGACTGGACAGCCTGACCCTGTCCTTCGCCGCCCAGTTCGCCCCGCAGATCAAGGTCAACGGCATCGCCCCGGCCCTGATCATGTTCAACCCCGAGGACGACGCCGAGTACCGCGCCAAGACCCTCGACAAATCCGTGCTGGGCATCGAGCCCGGACCGCAGGTGATCTACCAGAGCCTGCGCTACCTGCTGGACAACCCCTACGTGACCGGCACCACCCTCACCGTCAACGGCGGCCGCCACCTCAAATGAGGCGCGCCGCGAGGACCCTGCGATGAACCCACCCATGTCCAACCACTACCGCGAGATCCTCATCGGCGTCGGCGAGGACCCCGAGCGCGAAGGCCTGCTGGACACGCCGAAGCGCGCGGCCAAGGCCATGCAGTACCTCTGCCACGGCTACCAGACCAGCCTCGAGGAGGTGGTCAACGGCGCGCTGTTCGCCTCCGACAACGACGAGATGGTGATGGTCAAGGACGTCGAGCTGTACTCGCTGTGCGAGCACCACCTGCTGCCCTTCATCGGCAAGGCCCATGTTGCCTATATCCCCACCGGCAAGGTGCTGGGCCTGTCGAAGGTGGCGCGGATCGTCGACATGTTCGCCCGCCGCCTGCAGATCCAGGAGAACCTGACCCGGCAGATCGCCGAGGCGGTGCAGCAGGTCACCAACGCCGCCGGTGTGGCAGTGGTGATCGAGGCCAAGCACATGTGCATGATGATGCGCGGGGTGGAGAAGCAGAACTCGGTGATGAGCACCTCGGTGATGCTCGGCGCCTTCCGCGAGTCGACCAACACCCGCCAGGAATTCCTGCAACTGATCGGACGGAGCCACTGAACATGCCGCGACTGGAACCCGGGATGGCGCGCATCCGCGTCAAGGACCTGCGCCTGCGCACCTACATCGGCATCAAGGAAGAGGAGATCAACAACAAGCAGGACGTGCTGATCAACCTGACCATCCTCTACCCGGCGGTGGACGCGGTGCGCGACAACGACATCGACCACGCACTGAACTACCGCACCATCACCAAGGCGATCATCCAGCACGTCGAAGGCAACCGCTTCGCCCTGCTCGAGCGCCTGACCCAGGAAATCCTCGACCTGGTGATGGAGCACGCCTCGGTGCGTTACGCCGAGGTGGAGGTCGACAAGCCCCACGCCCTGCGTTTCGCCGAATCGGTGTCGATCACCCTCGCCGGCCATCGCTGACTGGCACGGCCGACCACCCGGCGCCGCGCTGCGCCGGGGCATTGCCGTCAGCCAGGCGGGCTCTTATCATCGGCGACCACACAGTCAGCCTGCCCCGAGAGAGCACCGCCATGACCGAGCAAGAACGCCTCGAACTCGAAGCTGCCGCCTTCCGCAGCTTGCTGCAACACCTGCGCAGCCGCCCCGATGTGCAGAACATCGACCTGATGAACCTCGCCGGCTTCTGCCGCAACTGCCTGTCCAAGTGGTACAAGGCCGCCGCCGACGACCTCGGCCTGCAGGTCACCCCGGACCAGGCCCGCGAGGAGATCTACGGCATGCCCTATGCCGAGTGGAAGGCCAAATACCAGAAGGAAGCCAGCGCCGAACAGCAGGCGGCCTTCGACAAGGGCAAGCAGGCATGAGTGCGCTGAACGACTTCCGCGCCCGCCTGCGCAGCGAACAATTCGCCTTCGCCGAGACCCTGGCCTTTATCGCCGAGCACTACGACTACCAGCCGAGCGCCTTCCACAACGGTGCGGTGGAGAATGCCGCCGGGCAGAACGAGGGCTCGTGCAAGACCCTAGGCCTGGCCCTGCTCGAAGGCCTGAGCCTGGAAGAGACCCTGCTGTGCTTCGGCGAACACTACCGCAGCGTGCTGGCCACCCCGAACGGTAGCGACCACGGCAATATCCGCGCCCTGATGGACACCGGCCTGGCCGGCGTGCGCTTCGAGCACCTGCCGCTCGCCCGCAAGGGCTGAGCCCCGAGGCCATAACGCCCGCGCAGAAAAAAGCCCCGCATCTCGCGGGGCTTTTTCGTATCGCTGAACCTATTGGCCGTCGAGGTAGCGCTCCACGTCCAGGGCCGCCATGCAGCCGGCGCCGGCCGAGGTGATGGCCTGGCGGTAGACGTGGTCGGCCACGTCGCCGGCGGCGAACACACCCGGCACATTGGTCGCGGTGGCGTTGCCGTCGCGGCCGCCGTTGACCACCAGATATCCGTCCTTGAGCGCCAGCTGGCCCTCGAACAGCGAGGTGTTCGGCGTATGGCCGATGGCGACGAACAGGCCGTCGACCTTCAGCTCGGCGCTGCTGCCATCGCCCTGCTTCAGGCGCACGCCGGTCACGCCCATGTTGTCGCCCAGCACCTCGTCGACCTCGGCATTGAGGCGCAGCTCGATCTTGCCCTCGGCAATGCGCTCCTTGAGCTTGTCCTGCAGGATCTTCTCGGCGCGGAAGGTCTCGCGGCGGTGCACCAGGGTCACCTTACTGGCGATATTGGCCAGGTACAGCGCCTCCTCCACCGCGGTGTTGCCGCCGCCGACCACCGCCACCTCGCGGTTGCGGTAGAAGAAGCCGTCGCAGGTGGCGCAGGCCGAGACGCCCTTGCCCATGAAGGCTTCCTCGCTCGGCAGGCCCAGGTAGCGGGCGCTGGCGCCGGTGGCGATGATCAGCGCATCGCAGCTGTAGGTGGCGCTGTCGCCGACCAGGGTGAACGGCTTGCCGGCCAGGTCCACGGCATTGATATAGTCGTAGACGATCTCGGTCTCGAAACGCTCGGCGTGCTCCTGCATGCGCTGCATCAGCGCCGGACCGGTGAGGCCATGGACGTCGCCCGGCCAGTTGTCGACCTCGGTGGTGGTGGTCAGCTGGCCGCCGGCCTGCAGGCCGGTGATCAGCAGCGGCTTGAGATTGGCCCGCGCGGCGTAGACCGCGGCGCTGTAGCCGGCCGGGCCGGAACCGAGGATGATCACCCGGGCATGACGTGCTGCAGACATATCTGACTCCTGCCGGTGGCTCGACCGGTGCGAATAAAAGGGGGCTAGCTGAGCACTTGGGGAAGGCTGTGTAGGAGCGCTAGCCACCGAAACGTTGCAACCCCGCTGCGCATCGCGGGCTACGGGGCTGATTGACTGCGGCGCAGGCTACCCAAGCCCGCGAGGCTTAGGAAATACCCTTTGCCAATACGTGGGATAGAGATCGCTAATAACGGCCCGAACGAACCGCTTGCGACAGGTTCATAGAGCGTCCGGCGACTTTCCCCTGCCCGACAAAGCCGGTAAGGTCGGCGCCACGTCCACCTGACGGAGAACCCTATGCCCGCTCCCGTTCTATCCGGCCCGCAATACCTCGGCGAAGGCCTGAAACTGGTGCTCAGCCCTGGCCTGCGGCTGTTCGTACTGCTGCCCCTGGCAATCAACCTGATCCTCTTCGTCGCCCTGGTCGGTTTCGCCGTGCAGCAGTTCGGCGGCTGGGTCGACACCTTCATGCCGAGCCTGCCGGACTGGCTGGGCTTTCTCGAATACCTGCTGTGGCCACTGTTCGTGGTGCTGGTGCTGCTGATGGTGTTCTTCAGCTTCACCATGCTGGCCAACATCATCGCCGCGCCCTTCAACGGCTTCCTCGCCGAAAAGGTCGAGGTGGTGGTACGCGGCGAAGACCCCTTCCCCGCCTTCAGCTGGGGCGAACTGCTGGCCATGGTGCCGCGCACCCTCGGCCGCGAGGCACGCAAGCTGCTGTACTTCCTGCCACGGGCCATCGGCCTGCTGATCCTCACCTTCATCCCGGTGGTCAACCTGATCGCCGCGCCGCTGTGGCTGCTGTTCGGGGTGTGGATGATGGCCATCCAGTACATCGACTACCCGGCGGACAACAACAAGATGAGCTGGCCGGACATGCTCGCCTGGCTGCGCGAGAAGCGCTGGCAGAGCCTGGGGTTCGGCGGCATCACCTACGCCGCGCTGCTGGTGCCGGGGCTGAACATCCTGATGATGCCGGCGGCGGTGGCCGGCGCGACCTTGTTCTGGGTGCGCGAGCGCGGCGAGGGCGCTGTCACCATTACGCAACGTTAAGGTCATATCCGCTACATGGCGGCGGTCGACACTGCCGCCATGAGTACAGCCCCGCTATCCATCGCCCTGATCAGTGAAACCTTCCCGCCGGAGATCAACGGCGTGGCCAACACCCTTGGCCGCCTGGCGCAGGGGCTGCGCGCTCGCGGCCATCGCCTGCAACTGGTGCGCCCCCGGCAGGACAGCGAGCAGAACCGGCCCAGCAGCGAGCAGCTGCTGCTGACCCGCGGCTGGCCAGTGCCCGGCTACCCCGGCCTGCAGTGGGGCCAGGCGGCGCGGCACAAGCTGCTGCGCCACTGGCGGCTGCGGCGCCCGGACGTGGTCTATATCGCCACCGAGGGTCCGTTAGGCCTGTCCGCCCTGCGCGCCGCCCGGCGCCTGCGGATTCCGGTGGTCAGCGGCTTTCACACCAACTTTCAGCTCTACACCAGGCATTACGGCTTCGGCTTGCTGGCCCGTGCCCTGACCGGCTACCTGCGCTGGTTCCACAACCGCTGCCGGATGACCCTGGTGCCGAGTCTCAGCCAGCAGCAGGAGCTGCAGCGCCGCGGCTTCGAGCGCCTGGAGCTGCTGGCGCGTGGCGTCGATGCCCAGTTGTTCCACCCGATAAAGCGCTCAGCGGAACTGCGCCAGGGCTGGGGCCTGGAGGATGACGACATCGCCGTACTGCATGTCGGCCGCCTCGCCGCCGAGAAGAATCTCGGCCTGCTGGTGGCGAGTTTTCGCGCCCTGCAGGCCGCGCACCCGCGACGCCGCCTGCAGCTGATCCTGGTTGGCGACGGTCCGGCGCGGGCCAGCCTCCAGCAGCAACTGCCGGACGCCCGCTTCTGTGGCCTGCAGCGCGGCGAGGCACTGGCCGCGCACTACGCCTCGGGCGACCTGTTCCTGTTTCCCAGCCTCTCGGAAACCTTCGGCAATGTGGTGCTCGAAGCCCAGGCCTCGGGACTCGGCGTGGTGGCCTTCGACCAGGCCGCGGCAGCGCAGCACATCCGCCACGGGCACAGCGGCGTGCTGGCCGGCGCCGGCGACGAACAGGGCTTTATCGCGGCGGCGCAGTGGCTGCTGGCGGATCGAGAAAACCTGCGCCGGGCCCGCCTTAACGCCCGGCAGCACGCCGCGCAGCAGGGCTGGGACGCCATAGTCGAGCGCTTCGAACAGCTGCTGCGCAGCGCCCTGCTCCCAGCCGCCAACGGCCTGCCAGGCGGGGCCGGCATCCTGCTCAAGCGCGAGTAAGCAAAGCCGCAGCCGCCCGTGCCTTGGCGGCCGCCCCCGCTCCGGACAGCAACGACCACTCATCTATCCCCGTACCCGTTTCGCGGAGAACGGCGCGCACTCCGCCACCAGCTCTCCCCGCCGGGCCCGGACGACGCGCAACCGTGGCGCCAGGCGCGAGAGCACAAAGTCATTTACATCACCCAATGAGAATTATTACCATTAGTGAATGACTTTTATTGAATGCACTGCCACCTGCCCAACTGCGCAGCCCGCTCGTACGGGGCGCGTCCAAGCCAGCACCACCAAGTACCACGCCATGGGATCCCGTCCCGGCGATCCGGCCGGTCACGCCCGCCAATCCGGCGCGCTCTAGACCTGCCACCCCTCGGAGGCGCCTCCCGCGCCTCCAAACCCATCGTTAATACTGAGACCCGCTCATGCACAACAGCGCTCGACTTCTTTCATTGCCCCTCAGCCTGCTGACGCTCGCCATCAGCCACGCCGCCCTAGCCGACACAAGCAGCGCCCAGACGGTCCTCGCCCCGACGGTGATCAAGGGCGATGTGCTGGGCACGGCCAGCGACGCCGAAGTGCGCAAATACCCCGGCAGCCGCAGCGTGGTCGGCGCCGAGGATCTGAGCAAGGCCAGCGTGCGCGGCCTCGACGATGCCCTGCAGCGCGTTCCCGGGGTCAAGGTGTTCGACGAGACCGGCACCGGTGCGCTGCCGCAGATCTCCGTGCGCGGTCTCTACGAGAGCCGCAGCGGTCGCGCCCAGGTGCTCTCCGACGGCATCCCGCTGTCTCTGGCACCTTACGGCCAGACCAGCCTGTCGCTATTCCCGCAGACCCTGGCCACGGTCGAGCGCATCGACATCGTGCGCGGCGGCGCCGCCGTGCAGTACGGCCCCAACAACGTCGGCGGGGTGATCAACTTCATCAGCAAACCCATCCCCCGGCAGTGGGAGAGTACCCTGCAGGAACGCGCCACCTTCGCCCCAGGCGGGCGCAGCCTGTGGGACAGCTACCTTGGCACCGGCGGCTACCTCACCGACAACTTCGGCCTGCAACTGGACCTCAACACCGTCACCGGCGAGTACGGCCGCGAGCACTCCGACAGCGAGGTACAGAACTACCGCCTGCGCGGCCAGTGGGACATCGACGACACGCGCAGCCTGAGCTTCGGCGTGCAGCGCTACAAGGCCGACCTGGACCTGGCCGGCGCCCTCAGCGTGGCCGACTACAAGGACGACCCGCGCCAGTCGACCCGCGACCTCGACCGCTTCGAGGGCGACAGCGATCGTGTGTGGGCCACCTACAGCCGGTACCTCGGGGCCATCGGCCCGTTCGACGCGGCGGAGTTCAGCTGGACCAACTTCGCCCAGCACAGCTACCGCAACTTCCTCGTCGGCCTGCCCTTCACCCCCGACGCCACGCCGACCACCTTCCAGGACGCGCCGCGCGACTTCCGCGTCTGGGGCAGCGAGCCGCGCCTGAGCCTGAGCATCGACGGCGACCGCGTCAGCCAGACCTGGCTGCTCGGCGCCCGCCTGGTCAAGGAAGACGTCGACTTCGAGGTCAACCGCCAGAACCTGGGCACAGGCGCGCACAGCGTGATCCGCGACTGGACCTTCGACGACGAGGCCAAGGCCGCCTATGTCAGCAACGAGATCGAGCTGCTCGACGGCCGCCTGACCATCACCCCCGGAGTGCGCTACGAGCATGCGCGCATGGAATACGCCGACGGCGTCAGCGCAGTCGAACGTGACAGTGTCGCCGAGGAGTGGCTGCCCGGCCTGAGTCTGGGCTATCAGCTCAGCGATGCCTGGTTCGCCTATGCCAACGCGCAGAAGTCCCTGCGCGTGCCGCAGATCACCTCCATCGTCAAAGAGGGCGACGTCGCCGCCGAACTGGCCTGGAACTACGAGACGGGCGTGCGCTACACCCCCTGGCAGGGCCTGCGCATCGACTTCGGCCTGTACCGCATCGATTTCGAGGACCAGATCGAATACAACCGCAGCAACGACCGCTTCGAGAACCTCGGCAGCACCCGCCACCAGGGCATCGAGAGCGAGCTGTTCTGGACCCCAGCGGCGCTGCCTGGCCTCGACCTGCATGCCGGCTACGCCTTCCTCGACAGCGAACAGCGCGCCGGCGCCTTCAAGGGCAACGAGGTGCCCTTCGCCTCCCGCCACCAGCTCACGGTGGACGGCCGCTACCGTTTCGCCGGAGTCTGGACCTACACCCTGGACGGCCTCTACGTGAGCCAGGCCTACACCGATGCGGCCAACAGCCGCGACGAGGACGCCAACGCCACCGTCGGCCGGCTGCCGGCCTACTGGCTGTGGAACACCGCCATCGAGCGCGAGTTCAAGCTCGACGACGGCAGTCTGCTGACCACTTCCGCCGGGATCAGCAACCTGTTCGACCGCCAGTACTACTTCCGCGGTATCGACACCAGCCCATGGGGCCGCCAGGCGGCGCCCGGACGCACCCTGACCCTCGGCGTCAACTACCGCTTCTGAGCCCCAGCGCCCGGGTCGGGCCTGGCATTGCCGGGCCCCTCCCGGCCTTTCCCGGGTCGAAAAAAAGCCCCGAAAAACGGGGCTCGAGGAGCGGTGCGCCGTAAGCCGGCGCCCCCTTCAAAACGGTCTCAGGCCAGGCTCATCAGCGCCTCACGACTGAACGGCAGGATGTCCGCCTCGCGGCCATCGCGCACCTTGAGCGCCCAGTCCGGGTCGACCAGCAGGGCGCGCCCCACGGCCACCAGGTCGAACTCCTGCTTGTGCAGGCGCTCCAGCAGCCCCTCGAGCTTGGCCGGCTGGGCGACCTTGTCGGTGTTGACCATGAACTGCAGGAACTCGCCGTCCAGGCCGACGCTGCCGACGGTGATGGTCGGCTTGCCAGTGAGCCTGCGCGTCCAGCCCGCCAGGTTCAGCTCGGAACCGTCGAACTCGGGCTCCCAGAAGCGCCGGGTCGAGCAATGGAAGATATCCACGCCGGCCTCGGAGAGCGGCTTGAGGAAGGCATCCAGGGCTTCCGGGGTTTCCACCAGGCGCGCGCTGTAGTCCTGCTGCTTCCACTGCGAGAAGCGGAAGATGATCGGGAAGTCCGGGCCGACCGCGGCGCGCACCGCCTGGATCAGCTCGATGGCGAAGCGCGAGCGCTGGGCCAGGTCGCCGCCGTATTCGTCGTCGCGCTGGTTGCTGCCGGCCCAGAAGAACTGGTCGATCAGGTAGCCGTGGGCGCCGTGGATCTCCACCCCGTCCATGCCGATGCGCTGGGCATCGCGGGCGGCCTGGGCGAAAGCGGCGATGACCTCCTGGATGTCCGCCTTGCTCATGCCGTGGACGATGACCTTGCCGTCCTTGAGCTTCTCGCTGGGGCCGTAGCCCGGCACCTCGGCGTCCGGCTCGGTGCCGAGCTTGCGCACGTTACCCACATGCCACAGCTGCGGCACGATCTTGCCGCCCTCGGCGTGCACCGCCTCGACCACCTTCTGCCAGCCGGCCAGGGCGTCCTCGCCGTAGAAGCGTGGCACGTTGGGATAGCCGTTGGAGGCCTTGTGGCCGACCGTGGTGCCTTCGGTGACGATCAGGCCGACCCCGGCCGCCGCACGACGGCGGTAGTACTCGATGACCTTGCTGTTGGGCACGCCGCCGGGCGAGAAGGAGCGGGTCATCGGCGCCATCACCACGCGGGTCGGCAGCTCCAGGGCGCCGAGGCTGAAGGGTTGGAACAGGGCTTGTACCGGGGCGTTCATGGTTGCTCCTCTGGGCCGGCCAGGCGACCGGTCGTCTAGTCGATAGGGTGAAAAAATCAGGCCTGCAGCAGGCGCTGCAAACGCAACAGGAAGTCGTCGAGCACGCGGGCATTGCTCGCCACTTTCAGGCGGGTCAGCGCGCCCTGCCAGGCGCTGGCGATAAAGCTCGCCAGGTTGTCGCAGTCCTCGTCCGCGCCCAACTCGCCGGCGGCCTGGGCCTGTTCCAGGCAGTGCCGGAGGATGTCCGCCGAGCGCTGCAGGATGGCGTCCACCTCGGCACCGATGGCCGGCGAAAGCTCGGCCATCTCGAAACTCAGGCTGCCGATGAAGCAGTGGTGCTCTGGGCGCTCCTGGCGGGCGAAGTGCTCCACCAGTTCCCGGTAGTAGCCGAGGATTCGCGCCCGCGGGCTCAGCGCGGCATTGCCCAGGGCCTGCTCGTAGCGCTGCAGGCGCGGCTCGTAGAGCTGGCGCAGGGCCTGCAGGGCGAAGTCTTCCTTGCTGGCGAAGTAGTGGTAGAAGGAGCCCTTGGGCACCCCGGCGGCCTGGACGATTTCCTGCACGCCGGCGCCGTGATAACCACGACGGGTCATCACCTCGGCACCTTTGGCGAGGATCAGGTCACGCTTGTCGAGTCGCAGTCGGCTGTTCATGGCCGCGAGGATATGACCGGTCGTCTCGCCGGCCCAGCACTATTGATGGGGGTGATTAGCCAGGAAAAGCGCGGAAGCTGTTAGCGCAGCGGATCGGCTGCAGGGGGGAGTGGCCGAGCCGAACCGCAGGGAGCGGTCCGACTCGGCCGCGAGACTCAGCCCAGGGCGTTCTCGATTGCCTGGATCAGCGCCGGATCCTCCGGCGTGGTGCGCGGCGAGAAGCGCGCCAGCACCCGGCCATCCGGGCCGACCAGGAACTTCTCGAAGTTCCAGGTGATGTCGCCGGGGAACTCGGCACCCTCGCCGGCCAGCAGGCGGTACAGCGGATGCCGCTCGGGGCCGTTGACCTCCAGCTTGCTGCCCAAGGGAAAGCTCACCCCGTAGTTCAGGCTGCAGAACTCGCGAATGGCCGCCTCGCCATCCGGCTCCTGCCCGGCGAACTGGTTGCACGGCAGGCCCAGCACGCTGAACCCGCGCGACCGGTACTGCTGGTAGAGCTTCTCCAGACCCGCGTACTGGGGCGTCAGGCCGCACTTGGAGGCGACGTTGACCACCAACACCACCTGCCCTTTCAGAGGCGCCAGCGGCAGTTCCTCACCATCCAGCGCACGCAGATTGATGTCGTGAAAGGCACTCATGACGGACTCCTTGAAACTGCAGGGGATAAGGTACCAAGGACAGAAAAGGCGCCGTTGACGGGCGCCTTTTCGTTTAACTCAGCTTAGCAGTCGCGGGCGCAGTCGAGCCAACCATAAGTCGAACTTCGGCGCCGGCATGCCTGCCGCGGATCAGTGGTGGTGACCACCTTCGCCGTGGATGTGACCGTGGGCCACTTCTTCTTCACTGGCGTCACGCACGGCGACGACCTTGACTTGGAAGTTCAGGCGCTGACCGGCCAGCGGGTGGTTGCCGTCGACGATCACGTCGTCGCCGTCCAGCTCGCGAATGGTGACGATCTGCATGCTGCCGTCCGGACCGGAGGCGTGGAACTGCATGCCGACTTCCAGCTCGTCGACGCCTTCGAACATCGAGCGGTTGAGGGTGGCGACCAGCTCGGCGCTGTATTCGCCGTAGGCGTCTTCCGGCTCGACCGCGACGCTCAGCTCGTCACCGGCCTGCTTGCCCAGCAGGGCCTTTTCCAGGCCGCCGATGATATTGCCGGCGCCATGGAGGTAAACCAGCGGCGCGCCGCCAGCGGAACTATCGATCACCTCACCGGCATCGTTGGTCAGGGTATAGTCGATGGAGACGGCCTTGTTGGCGGCGATCAGCATGGGGCGAGACCTTTTGCTTAAGAAGAATGAACGAACAATTCTAACCAAGGGAACGCTCGAAAGCGACCCGAGCGCTGACGGACGGCCAAGCGAAGAACCCGTGCGCCTGCTGGATTTCCGTCAGGACGAGGACGCTCACTGGGTCGCCGTGCTTTCCTGCGGGCACACCCAGCATCTGCGCCACCAGCCGCCCTGGCAGGAGCGCGCCTGGGTCCTCGACCCGGCCAAGCGCGAAGGTCAACGCGGCCAGCGCTTCGCCTGCGGCTGGTGCCAGCGCGCCGCCGTGCAGCCTCCCGACGACGGGCCGGGGGACGGCTAGAACATGACCAGACCCTGGCCTGCTCCAGCGAGCGGGCCAGGGCACCGAACAACAGCGGTGCCCCGGACACAGGGGCGCCCTCAGCCAGGAAGCCCCATGCACAGTTTCTTCATCGCGCCGACCGGTTTCGGCGTCGGCCTCACGTCCGTCAGCCTCGGCCTGGTCGGTACCCTGGCGCGCGCCGGGCTCAGGGTCGGGTTCTTCAAGCCCATCGCCCAGCCGCATCCGGGCGACACCGGGCCGGAACGCTCCAGCGAACTGATCGCCCGCACCCACGGCCTGCACTCGCCTGCACCACTGGCATTGAGCCGGGTGGAGCAGATGCTGGGCGACGGTCAGCTGGATGAGTTGCTGGAGGATATCGTCAGCCGCTACCAACTGGCCGCACAGGACAAGGACGTGGTGATAGTCGAGGGCATGGTGCCGACCCGGCATGCCAGCTACGCGGCGCGGGTCAACTTCCACCTGGCCAAGAGCCTGGACGCCGACGTGATCCTGGTCTCGGCGCCGGAACAGGAAAGCCTCGGCGAGCTGTGCGACCGGGTCGGCATTCAGGCCCAGCAGTTCGGCGGGCCGAAGGACCCCAAGGTGCTCGGGGTGATCCTCAACAAGGTGCGCAGCGAAGAGGACCTGGAGGCCTATGCCCGCCGGGTGAGGGACAGCTCGGCGCTGTTTCGCGGCGAGGACTTTCGCCTGCTCGGCTGCATACCCTGGCAGGAGGAGCTGAACGCCCCGCGCACCCGTGACATCGCCGACCTGCTCGGGGCCCGCGTGCTCAACGCTGGCGACTACGAGCTGAGGCGGGTGCTGAAGATCGTGCTCTGCGCCCGCGCGGTGGCCAATACCGTGCAGCTGCTCAAGCCCGGCACCCTGGTGGTGACGCCGGGCGACCGCGACGACATCATCCTGGCCGCCAGCCTGGCGGCAATGAACGGCGTGCCGCTGGCCGGGCTGCTGCTGTGCAGCGACTTCAGCCCCGACCCGCGGATCATGGAGCTGTGTCGCGGCGCCCTGCTCGGCGGCCTGCCGCTGCTGACCGTGGCCACTGGCTCATACGATACCGCGACCGACCTCAATCGCCTGAACAAGGAGATTCCCCTGGACGACCGTGACCGCGCGGAGAAGGTCGCCGAGTTCATCGCCAGCCACCTCGACCACGACTGGCTGCGCATCCGCTGCGGCAGCCCGCGCGAGCGCCACCTGTCGCCGGCGGCGTTCCGCTACCAGTTGGAACAGCGGGCCAAGGCGGCGAATCGGCGCATTGTCCTGCCGGAAGGCAGCGAACCACGCACCGTGCAGGCCGCCGCCCTGTGCCAGGCCCGCGGCATCGCCCGCTGCGTGCTGCTGGCCAAGCCCGAGGAGGTGCGGAACGTGGCCCAGGCCCAGGGCATCGACCTGCCCGCGGGGCTGGAGATCCTCGACCCCGACCTGATTCGGGCACGCTACGTCGCCCCGATGGTCGAGCTGCGCCAGGGCAAGAGCCTCAACGCGCCGATGGCCGCCGCCCAGCTGGAAGACAATGTGCTGCTGGGCACCATGATGCTGGCCCTGGACGAGGCCGATGGTCTGGTCTCCGGCGCCATCCACACCACCGCCAGCACCATCCGCCCGGCCCTGCAGCTGATCAAGCCGGCGCCCGGCTATAGCCTGGTGTCCTCACTGTACCTGATGCTGCTGCCGGACCAGGTGCTGGTACTGGGGGATTGCGCGGTCAATTCCGCCCCCAGCGCCGCGCAGCTGGCGGAGATCGCCGCGCAAAGCGCCGACTCGGCCAAGGCCCTGGGCATCGACCCGCGGGTAGCCATGCTGAGCGCCCCTGGCAATGCCGAGGAGCTCGCCAAGGTGAGCGAGGCGATCCGCCTGGCAAGGCTCGAACGGCCGGACCTGACGTTCGACGGGCCGCTGCAGATCGACATCGCCGCCCTCGTCGGCAATGGCCCGCAGCCGGCGGCAGAGGGTGCGGCCGCCAGCCGCGCCACGGTCTTCGTATTCCCCGACCTGAGCAGCGGCAACAGCAGCTACAAGACCCTGCAGGGCCGTGCCGACTGCCTCAGCGTCGGGCCAATGCTGCAGGGCCTGCGGAAGCCGGTGAACGACCTGTCACGCAGCGCCCTGGTCGACGACATCGTCTACACCATCGCGCTGACCGCGACCCAGGCCGCCAGCCTGCCGCAGCGGATGGACGGAATGGCAGAAACAGCGGCAATTGGTGGCGATCTGTGCTGATCATCAGGGTACGCCAGGGCTTGCAGTTCGAGGCGCAACGGTTAACCTGTGCGCCGCCGACCCGGGGTGGAAAATCTCGGGCACTCAACGACCCGGGGCCCTAGCCCCCCTTTTGGCGGAGGCACTTGCCCCCATGCTGCATTTTCTGCCCGCCCCCCTTCGCGGCCTGATCGGCGCCAGCCTGCTGGCACTCAACACCCTGTTCTGGTGCTGGCCGCTATTCGGCGTGACGCTGCTGAAGGTCTGCCTGCCGTTCGCCGCCGCGCAGCGCCTGTGCAGCGTCCTGATGAACTTCATCCACGAGGCCTGGATCAGCTGCAACAAGGCCTGGATGAAGCTGCTGTGCCGGACCCGCTGGCAGGTCGAGGGCCTGCAGGGCCTGGACTACCAGCACTCCTACCTGGTCACCAGCAATCACCAGAGCTGGGTCGATATCCTGGTGCTGCAGTACCTGCTCAACCGGCGCATCCGCCCGCTGAAGTTCTTTCTCAAGCAGGAGCTGATCTGGGTGCCGGTGATCGGCCTGTGCTGGTGGGCCCTGGGCTTTCCCTTCATGAAGCGCTATTCCAAGGCCTACCTGGCCAAGCACCCGGAGAAGCGCGGCAAGGACCTGCAGACCACCCGGCGCACCTGCGCCAAGTTTCGCGGCCAGCCCACGGCGATCTTCAACTTCCTCGAGGGCACGCGCTTCACCCCGGCCAAGCATGCCGCCCAGGACTCGCCCTTCCAGCACCTGCTGAAACCCAAGGCCGGCGGCATCGCCTTCGTGCTGGATGCCATGGGCGAGCAGCTGGACGCCATCGTCAACGTCACCATCCACTATCCCCAAGGCAATCCGGGCTTCTGGGCGTTGCTCAGCGGTGAGGTGACGGAGGTAGTGGTCACGTTCGGCCAGCTGCCGATCGACCGGGCGTTTATTGGCAACAACTACGACCAGGATGACGGCTACCGCCTGGCCTTCCAGCAGTGGGTCAACCAGCTGTGGCAACGCAAGGACGCCGAGCTGGCAGAGCTGCACCGCCGCTACCCCGCCCGCTGAGGCACGACGCCCTCGACCTCAGTCCTTGGGCGCGCCATGCACCGGCAGCGCGTCCCAGTCGAGCTGCGCCGGGAACTGTCCGGCATCCTCCGCCGACAGCCCCGGCGCCACCAGAAAGCCCTGCATGATCGGACACTGGTGAGCGATCAGCCAGTCGCGCTGCGCCCGGGTTTCCACCCCTTCGGCTATCACCTCCAGGCCCAGATTGCGCCCCAGGTCTATGATGGTGCTGACCACCGCCGCATCCCTCGGCGAGTCGAGCATGTTGGCGATGAACAGACGGTCGATCTTCAGGGTATCCAGCTCGAAATGGCGCAGATAGGCCAGGGATGAGTAACCGGTGCCGAAGTCGTCGATGGCGATCTTCACCCCCAGCAGGCGCAGCTGGCGCAGCTGTTCCTGGGTATTCTCCAGGTTCTGCATCAACGCGCTCTCGGTCACCTCGACCTCCAGCCGGGCCGGGTCCAGCTGGAACTCGTCCAGCACCCGCCCCAGGTCCTCCACCAGCTGCGGCATGCCGAACTGCACCGGGCTGACATTGATGCTGAGCACCAGGTCATCGCTGAAATCCCGGCTCAGCTCGCCGTACTGGCGCACCCCCTGGTGGAAGATCCAGTCGCCCAGGCGGTTGATCAGGCGGGTTTCCTCCAGCAGGGGAATGAACACGCTGGGGGCCACGGTGCCGGCGACCCGGTGCTGCCAGCGCAGCAGCGCCTCGAAACCTCGCAGGCGGCCGCTGTCCAGGTAGATCTGCGGCTGGTAGACCAGCACGAAGTCGTTGTGCTCGATGGCCGTGCGCAGGCTTTCCTCGAGCATCAGCCGCGAACGGGCGCGGCCGTTCATTTCCGGCAGGAAGAAGCGGTATTGCTGGCGTCCGGCGCGCTTGGCTTCGTACATCGCCATGTCCGCGGCGCGCAGGAGGCTGTCGACGGTCTGCCCACACTCGGGAAAGCAGGCAATGCCGACGCTGGCGCCGACGGTGAAGTCGACGCCGTTGAGGCTGTGGCGCACCGAGACCTGCTCGATGAGCTTCTCCGCCACCCGCGCCGCGTCCTCCGAATGGCCGAGGCTGTCGAGCACCGCGGTGAACTCGTCGCCACCGACCCGCGCCAGGGTGTCGTAGGGGCGCAGGCTGGCCTTGAGCTGTTCGCCCACGCGCTTTAGCAACTGGTCGCCGACGCCATGCCCCAACGAGTCGTTGATGCGCTTGAAGCCATCCAGATCGAGATAGAGCAGGGCCAGACGCTGACCACTGCGCCCGGTCCGCGACAGCGCCGACTCCAGGGCCTGATGGAAGCCGCGGCGGTTGAGCAGCCCGGTCAACGGATCGGTCACCGCCAGGGATTCCAGCTGCGAGTGCAGGCTGCGCACCACCGACATGTCCAGCGCCAGCACCACCATGGCCTGCTGCAGCTTGGGCAGCGGCGAGCAGGACAGGGCCACCGGCACACTGCCGCCATCGCGGGTACGCAGGCTGGCCTCATGCACGCGGTAGGTCTGATTCTGGCGCCAGTGCTGGTAGAACTCCGACTGCTGCCAGTCGCACTCGACCGCCGGGCTGCGCAGGTGCGACAGCAGCGCGCTGCCCTGCAGTTCGTTGACCGAATAGCCGAGCATCTGCGCCATGGCCGGATTGGCGAAACGGATCAGGCCATCCTCGCCGACCACCATGATGCCCTCGGCGGCGTTGTCCAGCACCGAGGCGTTGAAGGCCCGCGCGCTGTCCAGCTGCTGGGTCAGTTGCAGCAACTCGCTGCGATTGCGCTCATGGTCGAGCAACGAGTGGATCTTGTGGCGCAGCACCTTGGGATCGAAGGGCTTGAGCATGAAATCCACCGCGCCGGTGGCATAGCCCTGGAGCACCGCATTGGCCGTCTGGGCAATGGCCGAGACGAAGATGATCGGGATGTAGCGGGTGCGCGGATTGCCGCGCATCAGCCGCGCCACCTCGAAGCCATCCATGTGCGGCATCTGCACATCCAGCAGCACCAGGCCCACCTCTTCGTCCAGCAGGCACTGCAGCGCCGCCTCGCCGGAACTGACGCAACGCAGCTGCCAGTCGCCGTCGCCCAGCAACGCCTGCATGGCTTCGAGGTTCTCCGGCCGGTCATCCACCACCAGCAGCGTCTGCCTGCTCCTGGCGGCGCCCTTGGCTTGCAGCTGTGCCATACCTACCTCCTTGCTTGACGGCGCGCCGGCTACCTGGAGCCAGCGCTCCAGGATTGGTCCACGGTCGCCGCGCGCGACTGGCGCGCGTCCTGTGACGGCTGGTTCAACCAGCGCTCCAGCATGCTCAGCAACTCTTCGCCACTGACCGGTTTGGCCAGGTAGTCATCGGCGCCGGCGGCCAGGCATTTCTCCCGGTCGCCCTTCATCGCATGGGCGGTCAGGGCGATGATGGGCACCGTGCAACCGTGCTCCTGCTTGAGCACCCGGGTGGCTGCATAGCCGTCCATGTGTGGCATCGCCATGTCCATCAGGATCAGCTCCGCCTCGGCCTGACGATAGCTGGCAATGGCCTCCTGCCCATCCTTGGCCGACGTGACCTCGATCCCGGCGGCATCGAGCAAGGCGGTGAGCGCATAGACATTGCGCACATCGTCGTCCACCAGCAGCACCCGGCGCCCGGCCAGACTAGTGGGCCGCGTATCGCCCCGGCTCCGGTCGGCAGCGCGCAAGCCGCCGAGAAATCCCTGCACGGCCTCGCCCAGCGCCTGCAGATCCTCGCCCTGCTTGCGCACCACCACCGCGCTGTAGCGCCGCAGACGTTGCAGACTCAACTGGGTGACATCCACGCCGGTGTTGATCACCACCCGCGCGCCATTCAGGGGCGTGCGCCGGTCGAGGGTTTCCAGCAGGTCGAATCCGTCCAGGTCGGGCAGGTCGAGGTCGACCACCAGGGCCGCGAACTGCCGCTCGGCATAGGCCGCCAGCGCCTCTGTCGCGCTGGCGCAGCTGACCACCTCGAAACCCAGTTGCTGCAGGTGCTGGCGATAGTGCTCGCGCTCCACTTGCACGTCCTCCACCAGCAACAACGCCGGCGCCTGGGCCTGGCCGGCCCCCTGGAGTTCGGCGAAGACCCGTTCGAGGTCCTCCCGGCTGATCGGCTTGACCAGGTAGCGGGTACCGTCGTCGTTCCAGTCGGCTGGTTGCGGCGCGCTGGAGATGATGTGCACCGGCGTATCGCGGTGTTCGGCCTGACCGCGCAGCTGGCGATACAGCTGCCAACCACTGATGTCCGGTAGCAGGATGTCCAGAATCACCGCGCGGAAACGCTCCTGCCGCATCAGCTCGAGCGCCTGCAGGCCGGTGCCGCAGCAGACGCTGGCAAACCCATGGGCATGGGCTGCCTCGGCCAGCACCGAGGCGAAGCTGGCATTGTCCTCGACGATCAGCACGGCCGGCCCCACGCCCTGGCGCCGCGGCTGAACTTCGAGCGCCTCGCCTGCCGGCGCGACCGGCGCCTGTACCGGCAGGCTCAGGGTAAAGCACGAGCCCCGGCCCGGTTCGCTCTGCACGTGCACCTCGCCGCCCAGCGCCCGCGCCAGCTGACGGGTGATGGCCAGGCCCAGGCCGGTGCCACCGAAGCGCCGACTGGCCGAACCGTCGATCTGCTGAAAGGCCTGAAAAATCTGCTCATGCTGCTCGGCGGCGATACCGATCCCCGTGTCCTGCACCCTGAAACTCAGCCGCTGCGGCTCGTCGAGGGCGGGCGCCGGGCAGACGCTCAGCCGCACCTCGCCCTGTTCGGTGAACTTCACCGCATTGGACAGCAGGTTGCGCAGTATCTGCTGCAGGCGCGCGCGGTCGCTGTGAATCCGCGCCGGCACCCCGGGTTCCACCAGGGCGTGCAGCCGCAAGCCCTTGAGTTCGGCCTGCGGACGCATGCTGGCGTCCAGTTCATCGAGCAGCTCACGCAGGTCCAGCGATTCGATTTCGAGCTGCAGGCGACCGGACTCGACCTTGGCCAGATCCAGCACGCTGTTGATCAGCTGCAGCAGGTCACTGCCGGCCCGGTGGATGATGTCAGCGTGCTGGGTCTGCTTCTGGGTGAGGTTGCCGGTGCTGTTCTGGCGCAATTGGTCGCTGAGGATCAGCACGCTGTTGAGCGGCGTGCGTAGCTCGTGGGACATGTTGGCGAGAAACTCGGACTTGTAGCGGTTGGCCAACACCAGTTGCTCGGCCTGATCGCGCAGGCGCTGCTCGGCTTCCTTGCGCTCGCTGATGTCGATGATCACCGCCTGCACCAGGGTATCGGCGCCGCTGCGCAGCGGCGAGAGACCAACCTCCAGGGGAATCAGACGGCCGTCACGGTGCTGGCCGAACAGCTCGCGATTGCTGCCCATGCGCCGCGGCTCGGGCCGCTCCAGGTAACCGCGCCGGGATGGCACATGGCCGTGGCGCTGATGCTCGGGCAGAAGCAACTCCACCGGCTGGTCGAGCAACTCCTCCCGCGGATAACCGAACAGCTGCTCGGCCTGCTGGTTGGCCATGGCAATCTGTCCGCCACTGTCGACCAGGACGATGGCATTGGGCGACGCCTCGACCACCATGCGAAAGCGCTCCTCGCGTTCGCGCAACTGCTCGGTGGCCCGCTGGCTGACGAACAGCTGGCGTTCGCGCAGGTACAGGTAGCCCCCCGCCAGCGCCGCCAGCAAGCCCACGGCGGTCAGGGCCGTCCACAGGTTGAAGCCCATGCTCCGGCGCGCCAGGGAGGCTTCGTACTGCGGGGTACTGCTGACCTCCAGTACCCAGGTGCGGCCGTACACTGGCAAATCGATGGCGTGCCTGAACTGCGCCGCCGAGCCGACCCGCGCGGGCTGTTCGGCCAGCAGCGGCCGCCCGGCCTGACGGTCACTGAGCTCGATATCGAACAGGCGACCTTGCGGGCCGAGGATGCCGGCCATCAGGTCGTGGCTGCGAAAGGCGCCATAGACAAAGCCGAGCAGCGCTTCGCGCCGCTCGAGCCTGGTGGTCAATGGCTGTCCGGGGCGAAACACCGGTAGGTAGAGCAACATACCGGCCTGCACGTCAGCGCGGGTCTCCTGCACCAGAATGACCGGTGCGGTGAGGGCCGCCTCGCCACTGTTCAGCGCCGCCTCGATCGCCTCGCGGCGCAGCGGCTCGCTGAACATGTCGTACCCCTGAGCGCGCCGGTTGCGCCAGTCCAGCGGGCTGATGTAGTCGATCAGCACGTACTCCTCGCGCGGACCGAGTGGAAAGGTCTGGTAGTTGGCGCGACCACTGGCCTTGACGCCCTCGAGGAACTCCTCGAGCTGCCCCTCGCGCACGTAGCGCCCCCAGCCCAGCCCCTGGATCCCCGGATAACGATCCTGCAGCTGCAGCTGAGCGACGGCACGCTGCCATTCTCCCGGGGACACGTAATCGCTGCCGATCATCAGCCCGGAAATACCGCGCAGCACCGTCTCGTAGGCCGCCATGCGATGGAGAATGCGCTGCCCGACATCCTGCGCTTCGAGCTGGAAGCGCTGGCGGGCCTCGTCCTGGCTGCTCGCCTCGAGGGCCTGCCACTGCCAGACGATCAGCCCGCCCAGGCCCAGCAACAGGGCCAAGGTGACCCATACCGCCAGCCAGGGTTTCGGGGGAATGGAATGCGACACGCCGTCCATGACCTCTCCTGAGTGCTTCCCTGCCCGCCAAGCCCGCACCAGGAAGGTGAGGGCACCTTGCAACATTCAAGGAGGCAGTCTAGTCAGGAATCCAGCGGCAGGCGCAGTGACGGCAAAGCGACGACACAAAAAAGCCCCGCGCGGGCGGGGCTTGCCGAACTGCGCCGAGTTACAACGGGCGCAGGTTGATCTCGACGCGGCGGTTCTGCGCCCGGCCGGCCTCGCTGGCATTGCTGGCGATCGGCTGGTTCGGCCCGGCACCGTAGGCGGAAAGCCGTACCGGCGCCACGCCGTTGGCCGAAAGGTAGGAGGCGACGCTCTGGGCCCGGCGGTTGGACAGGTTCTGGTTTAGCTCCAGCGAACCGGTGCTGTCGGTGTGGCCAACGATATCGACACCATTCTTGTCGAACTCCTTGAATACCAGCACCAGGGAGTTGAGCGTCGGGTAGAAGCCGCTGGAGATATCCGCCGAATTGCTGGCGAAGGTGATGTTGCCCGGCATGATCAGCTTCAGGTCGTCGCCATTGCGCTGCACCTGCACGCCGGTGCCCTGCAGGGTCTGACGCAGCTTGGCTTCCTGGGTGTCGACGTAGTAACCGTAGCCACCGCCGGCCGCGCCGCCCACGGCCGCGCCGATCAACGCGCCCTTGGCGCGATCCTTCTTGCTCGAGGTAGCCGCCCCGATCACCGCACCGGTGACCGCGCCGACCCCGCCATAGATCCCCGCCTTGCCGGCCTCACGCTCGCCGGTGTAGGGATTGGTGGTGCAGCCAGCCAGCAGGGTCAGGCCGACCGTCAAAGCAGTCAGGTTACGCCAGTTCTTCATGGATACGTCCTTATTCAGTGGTTCTGCACGGCTTGAGCGCGCGCAGAGGAGTTCGAGGCGCCAGGCGCCTCGAAGTTCCGTGCCAGCTTAGCAGCCGCTGCTAACGCGCAGTGAGAAGTGCAGCAAGGCCGTGCGTGAGGCTGGATCCAGGCCTCATTGCGCGCCGGGCAAAGGACGCAGATTGACCTCGACCCGGCGATTCTGCGCCCGGCCATCGGCCGTGGCATTGCTCGCCAGCGGCTGATCGGGCCCGGCCCCGCGCGTGCTCAGGCGCGTCTGGTCGACGCCCTGGGCGATCAGGTAGTTGGCCACGCTCTGCGCGCGGCGCTGCGACAGGTTCATGTTGTAGGCATGGGAGCCGGTGCTGTCGGTATGGCCGACGATCTCGATGCTGTTCTGCGGGTACTGGCGGAAGGAGTTGGCCAGGTTGTTCAGCGGCGCATGGAAGCTGCCGGCGATCTCCGCCGAATCGGTGGCGAAGGTGATGTTGCCGGGCATGATCAGCTGGATCACATCGCCCTGGCGCGCCACCTGCACGCCGGTGCCCTGCATGCTGCGACGCAGCTCCTCCTCCTGCTTGTCGGCATAGTAGCCGTAGCCGGCGCCCGCCGCGCCACCCACGGCGGCGCCGATCAGCGCGCCCTTGCCGCGGTTGTCGTGGCTGATCGCCGCGCCGGCCACCGCGCCGGCCAGGGCGCCGAGGCCGCCATAGGTGGCCGTCTTGTTGCTGCTGGGCTGACCGTCATAGGGGTTCTGGGACGCGCAGCCAAGCAGCAGGCTGGCGCAGCAGCAGGTCAGAATCAGACGCGGACTAGGCATGACAATCCCTCCAAGGCATTGGTAGTGATCAGTCTAGTCAGCGCCTTGGCTCTTGCCCTCAAGCACGGACAAACGGGTTCTCGCGCATCTCGTCACCCAGGCGCGTATCGGCACCATGCCCGGTGACCACGGTGGCGTCCTCATCGAGCCGGTACAGGCGCTGCTTGATCGAGCGCTCGATGGTCGAGTAGTCGCCGCCCCACAGGTCGGTACGACCGATGCCGCGCTTGAACAGGGTGTCCCCGGCGATCAGCAGCTTGTCCTGGGGGAACCAGAAGCTCATCGACCCCGGCGTATGCCCCGGGGTGTGCAGCGCCACGCCACAGCCACAGGCCAGGGCCTCATCGTCGGCCAGCCACTGGTCCGGCGCAGGCACCGGGGTGTAGGGCACACCGAACATGCGGCACTGGGTCTCCAGGTTGTCCCAGAGAAACTGATCCTCCTTGTGCAGGTGCAGGGTCGCGCCGGTCTTTTCCTTCATCTGCCCGGAGGCGAGGAAGTGGTCGAGGTGCGCATGGGTGTGGATGATGCTCACTACCTTGAGTCCGTGGGCGTCGAGGCGCGCCATGATCAATTCGGGATTGCCGCCCGGATCGACGACGATGGCCTTCTTGGTCGCGGGATCGCCGATGATCGTGCAGTTGCACTGCAAGGGGCCGACGGGAAAGGTTTCGCGGATCAGGGCGGGTGATGCAGCAGAACTCATCGGTTACTCCTCAATGCGGTAGTCGCGGGGTAGCTTACCCGTCCACTTCTTGAATGCACGGCGAAAATTGGACGCATCACTGAACCCCAGCAGTTCGGCGATCTCGTACAGGGGCAGGTGGCTGCCGGTGAGGTACTGCAGCGCCAGCCCCTTGCGCACCTCATCGAGCACCTGCTGGTAGCTGACCCCCATGCCCGCCAGGTGTCGGCGCAGGCTGCGCGCGCTGGTGTGCAGCGCCCGGGCGGCGTCTTCCAGGCCAGGGAACTTGCCGGGACGCGCCAGCAACAGTCGCCGCACCCGGGTCACTAGGGCGTCGCCCACGTCCACTGCGGTCAATAGCGCCTCGCACTGCTGTTCGCACATCTGCAGGGTGGCCGGATTGGCCAGAGCCATCGGCCGCGCCAGGTAAGCCACCGGCAGGCTCAGGCGCTGGTAGGGCTGATCGAAAGCCACCGATGTAGCAAATACCTCGGTGTAACGCTGCACATAACCGGGCGCGGCATGCACGAAGCCGACCTCGACCCTTTGCAAGGGCTCTCCGATGAGAAAGCAGGCGCTGCTGTGCAGGCTGGCCAGCAGGGTTTCACCGGCGAAGCGGCTGAGGGGGCCGAGCGGCAGTGACTCCCTGGCCCGCAGCTCGACGCAATCGCCCAGTTCGACCAGTTCCAGCTCATAGGCAAGCCCCAGGACCCGGTAATACTTGAGGAGGAACTGGAGGGCCGCGCCCAGGTTGGCGCTGGACAGCACGGCATAACCGAGGATGCCATGGCTGGAGACGTTCAGGCGCTGGCCCAACAGCAAACCGAGGGCCGGTTCATTGCAGAGCTTCAGCGCGCAACTGGCCAACTGGTTGAACTCGAGCAGGGATAGGCGGCCATGGGGACTGTCCAGCACCCCGGCGCGCACCCGCGCCTCGGCGAACAGCACCGGGCGTGGCACCCCGAAGGCCTCCGCCAGCTCGAGCAAGGCCACCGCATAGGTCACGGGTACCAGTTCGGCAGTGAAGTTGAGCGGAGCTTTCATGGTCTGTTTATCCGCCGCTGGTCGTGGCGGACCCGATTCATCGTGGCGATGACGATAACCCTGCGCTGCAGCGCCCGGCAATGGATTTGCCGGGCGCTGTGGCGCAGGCCGAACGGGAAGCACGCCTTACTCCCTGCATGACTGCATCGTTTAGCGACCGAGGGAACAGCGCAGTTGGCCGGATATGACCGACACATTGGCTAGAGATAACCTTGGCCGAGCATGGCCATGCACCGATAGTGCAAGGACCAGCAGCTCGTCACTCAAGGAGTCCGCATGGCCAGCACGACCCCGCAAGGCTTGTGCATTCACCCACGGCAAATGGACTTCGAGCTGCCCGACCCGCTGCCCCGCCATTGGCATGGTGGCGACGCGTTCAAGAGCCACCTGTTCGACGCCATGTCGCTGCAGTTCCCCGACGGCGAGCGTTTCTTCATCGACTCGGTACGTTACTTCCGTGAGCACATCGGCGACCCGCAGTTGCGCAAGCAGATCCGCAGCTTCATCGGCCAGGAGGGCCACCACAGCCGCGAACACCAGGTCTACAGCAAGCGCCTGCGTGACCTCGGCTACGACATCGATCGACTGGAGGGCCATGTCCAGGCCCGAATCCGCTTCACCCAGAAGCGCCTTTCACCACAGCGGCAGCTGGCGGCCACCGCGGCGCTGGAACATATCACGGCGATCATGGCCGAAGGCCTGCTCAGGGATGCGCGCCATCTGGAGGGCGCGCACCCGACCATGGTGCGCCTGTGGCGCTGGCATGCCCTGGAGGAGACCGAGCACAAGGCCGTGGCCTTCGACGTCTACAATCAGGTCTGCGGCAACCGCAGCCTGCTGCGCCGAGCCATGCTGATGGGCACCTTCTTCTTCGTTCTCGATACCAGCCGCGGCCTGGTCCACATGCTCAAGCGCGATGGCCTGCTGTGGAACTGGCGGGTCTGGCGCGGCGGCCTGAGCTGGTTATGGGGCAAACGCGGTATATACCGCCCCCTGCTCGGCCCCTACCGGGATTTCTTCCGCGATGATTTCCATCCCTGGCAGCGGGATAGCCTCGAACTGCTCCAGCGCCTGCGCGGCGAATTCGACGGCGCGCATCAGGCCGAGGAGGCTAACGGCCCGGTGCCCTCATAGGCGCAGTCGGAGCAATCAGCTCAGCAGCCCGAGGTGCTTGGCCCGCGCCACGGCCTGGGTACGCCGCTCGACCCCCAGCTTGCTGTTGATGTGACGGGCGTGGGTTTTCACCGTATGCAAGGAGATGAACAGGCTGTCGCTGATCTGCTGGTTGGAGCAGCCCTGGGCGATCAATTGCAGCACCGCCAGCTCCCGGGCGCTCAGGCTTTCCACCGCTGCGCCCTGATCGACGCTCGACGCCACTGCCTGCGCCGCCGGCAGTTGGGCCAACAGCGCGTCGCGCTGGGGACTCTCGGGCTGCGCCAGCAACTGCGCGCGCAGCCAGTCCGGCTGCTGGGTCAACAACTCGTTGAATGCTGACAACGCCCCACCCGCGGCCAGCTGCAGGGCAATCGTCAATTGCTGCTGGGCATCCCGCTCCCGGCCATCTACATGGTGCAGCGCAGCCAGCTGCACTTGCGCATATAGCCCAAGCAACTGGCCGCCCGTCGCCTGAACGCGCTGGCTCAACGCCCGCAGGCGCCGCTCGGCAGCGGCCGATTCGCCCAGGCTGCGCTCGAGCACCGCCTGCTGCAACTCGATATACAGGGCCAGCTGCGGATTGAACTCCGGCGCCGCCGCGGCCGCCTGTTCACCGCTGTACGCCTCGGCCAGGCGCACCAGCCAGGCGTCCGCCACTTCAGTCTGCCCCTGGCGCAACCACAGCTCGCACTTGGTCAAGGTGATCATTGCCAGGTAATAGATGGGCGGCACGTCCCAGATATGCATCAGCCGCTCGGCCTCGGCGAGACGCGCGAATGCGTCGGTCAGGGCGCCCTCGCGCCCTTCCAGGCTGGCCAGCACGCAATGTCCGATCAGCAGGCTGACATCGCGGCAGGCACGCGCCTCGGCGATACCGGCAGCCAGCCGCTGGCGCGCCAACTGCGGCTGCAGGCGCAGGCTCAACAAATACCCTTCGTACAGGGTCAGACGCGCGCGTACCGCGTACAGGCGCTGCTGCGACAACCCGCGCAGTCGCTCCAGGCCCTGGCGCACCTCGTCGAGCGCCCGCAGCACCTCACCGCGGGCCTGCAGCACCCGGGCTCGGTCATAGTGCGCCAACGCCTCGAACAGGGGATTACCCACCCGCTGTGCCAGCTCCAGGGCCTCGCGATTGAGGCCGCGGGCGCACCACAGGTCACCCTGGACAACCGCCAGGTTGGCCAGGGTCGACAGGCACATCAGGCGCTGGCCGTAGCGTTCGGCTGGCAGGCCGGCCAGGGCCTCGGTGCAGTGACGCTGCGCGACCAAGCTCTCGCCGCGTCCGCGAGCGATCATGCCAAGCAGCGCCTGCACCTGCGCCAGCAGGTTCTGCTGCTCGGTCGCCGAGGGTGCAGGCAGAAAGCGACTCATCTGCCCCACTAGCTCCTCAGCGGCATCCAGCTGGCAGGCCATGGCCAGTGCCCAGCTGTACAGCACGATCAGCCGAGGCGTGCTGGCCAGCAGGCTGTCGGGCAGGTCCATCTTCCAGCGCAGCAGGGTGACCACGTTCTGTTCGGCCAGCAGCTGCTCCTCGGACAGACTCTGCACCAGGTTGGCGGCGACATCCGGCTGTCCTCCGCGCAGCGCCTGTTCGATCGCCTCGTCCAGCATGCCTTGGGCGCTGAACCAGCGGCAGGCGCGCAGGTGGGCGCTGGCCGGGGCCGAGCTCAGTCCACCGGCCGGGCGTGCACGAAGCAGGTCGGAAAACAGATGGTGATAGCGAAACCAGCGACCCTGCTCATCAAGGGGCACCAGGAACACCTGGTGGGCCTGCAGGTGAGCCAGGATAGAGGCGCTGTCGTGAGACTCGCGGATGGCGTCGCACAACTCGGCGCAGAAGCGCTCCTGACGTGCGGTGTCATAGAGAAAAGCCTGCACCTCCGCCGGCTGCCGCTCGATCACCTCCTCCAACAGGTAATCGCGAATCAAGCCTGCGGCGCCGTGGGGCCTGGGCAAGCTGCCGTCGGCGGCGCACGCCTCGTCCGCGGCAAGCAGCCACAGGCGCAGCCCCGCGACCCAACCCTCGCTGCGCTGAAGCAGGTCGGCGCGCTCGTCCTTGGCCAGCTCGACGCCCTGACCGGCCAACAACTCGCAGGCCTCCTCGTCGGTCAGACGCAGGTCCTGTTCCTGCAGTTCCAGCAGCTGGCGCGACAGGCGCAGTCGCGCCAAATGCCAGTCCGGGCGCACGCGGCTGGTGACCAGCAACAGCAGGCCAGCCGGTAGATGATTGAGAAAGAACTGCAGGCAGCGGTCCAGCACCGCACCCTGGGCCAGGTGATAGTCATCCAGTACCAGCAGCACCGGGCTGGCTGGATCGAGGCGCAGGGCCAGCTCGTCGAGCAGGCCGTCCAGCCATTCCTCGTAGGCGAACGGTTGATGCCGTTGCCGCAAGCGCAGCAACCCCAGGGCATCGCGCCCCAGTCCAGGAAACAGCTGCTGCAAGCCGCTGAGCAGACGCTCGAGAAAGCGTCCGGGCTCGCTGTCGCGACGACTCAGGCCGAACCACAGGCTCTGCCATTGCTCGGGCAACCGCTCGCAAAACTCGATCGCCAGCGAACTCTTGCCGAACCCGGCAGGAGCACTGACCAGGAGCAGGCGACCGGGCAGGCCCTCCGCCAGCCGCTCGCACAAACGTGGACGCAGGACATGGCCTGCTGGCAGCGGCGGTCGGAAGAAATGGCCGTCGCTCACGGGCGCAGTCGGACTCGCGAAACTATGAGAGCTGGACAGATCAGTCATTACCCGGGTTCTTGCAAGAGTGGGGTCTATAGGCACGCTTGATCAGCAGCCTAGCCCCTCGGTCTTGCCATTTGAAGCCCGCTCGACGTCTCGTTAACAATTCTTTGCAATAGCTGCACACCGATTCACGCCGCTGGCAGGCCCATTGCCGGCAGCAGTCGTCCGAGGCCGTGGTGCGGCAAATCTGCTTCCACCGGTATCCCATAATGAAAAATGCCCGCATCTCGCGATGCGGGCATCTTCAGTCTTCCCCCCTGGCGTGCTGACTGGCTCGTTAGCACGCCAGGGGGGGGCGCTCAACCAGCCGCCGTGGGTTTAACGCACGCCAGCCTGACGCAGCGCGGCCGGGGTGTAGTCGCTTTCCTTGGCCGGGTAGTCGAACTCATAAGAGGTTTTCTCTTCGTTCTTCATACCCAGGGCCAGGTAACGGCCGGACAGCAGGTCATACAGCGACTCCAGGGTGTACCACGGCACTTTCTTGTCGTAGTAGTACTGGGCATGGGCCTCGGCTACGCGCCACAGGGTGCCTCGACCGTCATAGTGGTCGATGGCAGCGGCTTGCCAGGTGTCTTCGTCGATGAAGAAGTCACGCTTGGCGTAGATGTGACGCTCGCCCGACTTCAGGGTCGCCGTCACGTGCCATACGCGGTGCAGCTCGTAGCGGGTCAGGTCCTGGTTGATATGGCCAGCCTTGATGATCTGGTCATACTTGAGCTTCGGCGAGTCCAACTCGTAGGAGTTGTAAGGAATGTAGATTTCCTTCTTGCCGTTGAGCTTCCACTCGTAGCGATCAGGCGCGCCGTTGTACAGGTCGAAGTTGTCGGAGGTACGCAGACCGTCGGAAGCGGTACCCGGACCGTCGTAGGACACCTGCGGTGCGCGACGAACGCGGCGCTGACCGGCGTTGTACAGCCAGGCCAGGCGCGGTTCCTTGACCTGGTTCAGGGTCTCGTGCACCAGCAGCACGTTACCGGCCAGACGCGACGGTGCAGTTACCCGCTGCTTGAAGTAGAACAGCACGTTGCTCGGCTTGCTGCTGTCGGCATCCTTCAGGGCGCTGCGGAAGGTGAACTCATCCTGGAAGTACACCAGGCTGTAGGAGCCGTTCGCCTGCGGAGTCGCCTGGGTCACCAGACGCTTGACGCTGCCGCCACGGTAACGGGTGATGTGGTTCCAGATCACCTCAAGACCATTGTTCGGGATCGGGAACGGGTTGGCCTGATCGAAGTTCTCCAGACCGTTGCCGCCCTCGACCAGCTTGGTGCTGACCGCGTTGCGCTTGGTCGCTTCCAGGACATTGGCCGGCAGGGTGGCGGAACGATGAGTGGTGTACACCGGCATCTTGTAGGATTCCGGGTAGCGCTTGAACATGGCCTGCTGACCAGGGGTCAACTTGTCCTTGTACTGCTCCATGTTCTGCGCGGTGATGGTGAACAGCGGCTGCTCGTTGGCGAACGGGTTCGACAGGAAACCCGCTGCATCGGCGCTGCCGGCGTTGGCCGGCAGGCCGCCGGTCCAGGCCGGGATCGAGCCGTCGGCGTTGCCGGCCATCTCGGCGCCGACCGGCGTCAGGCTGGCGCCCAACTTGGCGGCTTCATCAGGCGACACGGCAGCCATTACGCTGCAGGCCAGCAGCGACAGGGTCAGGGCTCCGGTTTGCAACAGACCTTTTGTTGTTTTCATGGACATAGTCTTCCTCAAATTTCCTGACCGCTTAGAAGTTCATACCGAAGCTGAGCGCAACGAAGTCACGGTCAATCGAAGTGTTGTACTTGCCGCCGAAGAAGTCGGTGTAGGCCAGGCTAGCGGTGTAGGTGTTCTGGTACTCGGCATCCAGCCCCAGGCTGACAGCCTTGTTGCCTTCGTTAAACAGGCCGTTGGGGCCGTAACCGTCGACGTCATGGGACCAGGACACGCTCGGGCGCAGGTTCACACCGGCGAATACGTCCGGGTAGTCCCAGATCGCACGGGCGCGATAGCCCCAGGAGGTGCCGGTTACGAAGCCGTCGTCTTCACAGTACTTGGACACGTTTTCGGCAGTAGCACTACCCAAGGTGCTGGCGTTGAGCGTCTGGCAGCGATTGCCAGCCAGCGGCCCTGGTCCGTAGACCGGATCGCGACCGTAGCGCAGTTCGCTGGAGTCTTCCAAGCCGCCAACATGCACGACACCAATCTCGCCCACCAGCGTCAGACGGCTAGCGCCCATGACCTGATCGAAGAACTGGGTGAAGGTGGTCTGGAACTGGGTGATCTCCTTGCGGCGGTAGCCGGGGGTGTCAGTACCTGGCGTGGCTTTTATCGGAGAGACAGTAGGATCAAGAGGCGTCAAGCCGCCAAACAGAATATCCGTGGTGTTGATCTGCACCGGTGCATTCGGCCGGTAGCTGACTTCACCGCTCCACGCCGTACCGGTAGGCAGGGTAGTAGAGAAACTCAGACCATAGAGCTGAATATCCTCGGGATACTCGATGAAATACTGGCTATTACCGGCGACTGTCGCCGATGCCAGCCCGGTTGCCGCCTGCTGGAATGCAGGACTACCCAAAACAGCCGCCCGAACACCGGCGAGAACTGCAGGGTTGGCGCAAGCGCCCATCAATGCAGCGCACTGCGCAGCCACCTGTGATGCGCCAAATGCGGCCCCAGCAGCCCCCGCAGCAGCGTAGGCGCCTGCAGGCGCCGCCCGGCCACTAAATACTGGCGTACGGCTGTGGTAGTTCATGAAATAGGCGCCGAACTCAGTGTCCAACGGCTCGGCGAAGTAGCGGAACGCCGCGCCCCACTGCCCACTATCACGCGCATCCTGATCGCCGCCACGGGGCACTATCACGCCCTCGGAGGTAGTTTGATAACCGAAACCCTGCGCTGCGGCAAATCCGGACAAAGCGCCCAGCTGCGGACTCAGTACTGCCAGGTTACGGTCACAGCCGTCTGCAATCACATCGGGTTGAGCGAAGAAGGTGCCGCAGTTATCGGCAACCGACTGGTCCCATTCCAGCTGGTAGAAGGCCTCCATCGACAGATTGTCGGTCAGGCTCTGGGACACATAGAACATGTTGACCGGAATCAGGCCTTCCTTGACTTCCGCGCCGGGACGACGGAAGGCCGAGGCATCGACCGGGTTGATCGAGTTGATGCTGTTCTGGATAAAGGTGCTCTCGCCCCAGCTCACCACCTGCTTACCCAGGCGCACGCTGCCTGGCTGATCGGCAAGGTCATAGTTGTGGTAGACGAAGGCGTCGAGGATCTGCGCGCCGGATGCCTGGGCGGCCTCCTTGCGGTTGCTGTCACTGATGTCCTTGAACAGACGGCTCTCGTCCTTCAGCTCGAAGTCGTACCAGTACTTGCCACGGACGAAGACGCCGGTGTCGCCGTACTTCAGTTCGAGGTCATGGACACCCTTGAAGATCTTCGAGAAGGTCTCGCCCTTCTTGAAGTTCAAATGCGAGTCATCGGAGGTCTGTGACAGTCCGTCACCGCCGTTGTTGCGGCCAATCAGATCCGGGTCGGCGCCCCGCACCGACCAGCTCGCGCCGACGGAGAGCGAGGAATCGAACTGCCCCTCGATTTCGCCGATATTAAAGGTCACGCCGAATGCGGGTGCGGCAAGGGTGGATGCCAGGCTGACGGCCAGCGGCAGTTTTGCCAGGCGCCAGAACGGTTGTGTCTTTGTCATCGACGCTACTCCATGTGTTTTTGTTATGGATGGTGCGGACTATATCCAGCGGATCGTGCTGCTTGATCCCTCGAAAGTGTGATTTGCAGCCCCAGGCACTCTGGCTCGCCACTCGTGACCGTTCGGTCTGCTTTGCGAGGAGCCAAGAATGCACTGGAAGGAGCAATTAACAAGCCAAACGCTTGTTTGACTGATTAGTCACTTGGCCGAGGCATACGCGCCGGGACCTAGAGCGTGGAGAGGAACTCACTTCCGGCCGCTTGCCACTGGGCGATGTCCACGCGAATGCGTTTCTTATCCAGCTTGCCGACGCTGGTTTTGGGAATTTCGGTAACAATGGCGATCTGTGTGGGTATCGCCCACTTGTTGATGTGGCCCTGCTCGACAAATGGTTTGAGGTGCGCCTTGAGGTCCTTGGCGTCCAGCGCCTGGCCCTCGGCCAGCACCAACAGGGCGAATGGCCGCTCGCCCCACTGCGGGTCCGGCACCCCGACCACGGCCACCTCGCGAACCGCCGGGTGGCGACTGATCATGTCCTCCAGCTCCAGCGAGGAAATCCATTCGCCGCCGGTCTTGATCACATCCTTGATGCGATCGCGAATGTCGATGAAGCCCATGTCGTCGAGGGTCGCGACATCGCCAGTATGCAGCCAGCCGTGCTCCCACAGTTCCTCGCCTTTCTGCTCCTCACGGAAGTAACCCTGGGTCAGCCAGGGCGCACGCAGGACCAGCTCGCCCTGGGCTTCGCCATTGGCCGGTAGTAGATTGCCGTCGGCGTTCATGATCGCCGCCTCGACCAGTGGCACCGGCACGCCGGCCTTAATCCGATAGGTGATGCGCTCGTCTTCGCTGCCGGCCCGCAGCTCTTCGTTGATGTGCGCACAGGATATCAACGGGCAGGTCTCGGACATGCCATAGGCGGCCGTCAGCTGGATGCCACGGGCCTTGGCGGCATCGTAGAGGGCGCGATTCAGCGCGCTGCCGCCGATGATCATCTTCAGACCGCCGAAATCGTGGCCCTGGGCGCTGGACGCGTTGAGCACCATCTGCAGGATGGTCGGCACGCAGTGGGAGAAGCTGACCCGCTCGTCCTTGATCAGCTGGCACAGCATGTCCGGCTCGTAGCGCCCCGGATAGACCTGCTTGATGCCGAGCATGGTGGCGACATAAGGGATGCCCCAGGCATGCACGTGGAACATCGGGGTGATCGGCATGTAGACGTCGTCGGTACCCAGCAGGCGGATGCTATCCAGGCTGCCGACGGTGGTGGCCATCGACAGGGTGTGCAGCACCAGCTGCCGGTGGGTGAAGTAGACGCCCTTGGGATTGCCGGTGGTGCCGGTGGTGTAGAAGGTGGTGGCCACCGAGTTTTCGTCGAAATCGGCAAATTCATAGCTGCTGCTGGCGGCCGCCAGCAGTTGCTCGTACTCGCCGACCAGGCCGGGCAGATCGGCGCTCTTGTCCTCGGCATCGGTCAGCAGCAGGGTCTTCTCGACCGTGGTCAGCTGGCTGGCGATGCCGTTGTAGAGCGGTACGAACTCGCTGTTGACCAGCACGAACTTATCGTCGGCATGGTTCATGGTGTAGAGGATCTGCTCGGGCGACAGGCGGATATTGATGGTGTGCAGCACCGCGCCAAGCATGGGGATGGCGAACATGCACTCGAGGTAGCGATGGCTGTCCCAGTCCATCACCGCCACGGTATCACCGGCCTTGACCCCGGCCTGGGTCAGCACGTTGGCCAGACGCGCCACGCGCTCGTTGAACGTCGCGTAGCTGTAGCGCAGTCGGTCGCGGTAGACGATTTCCCGAGTCTTTTCGTAGCGCACGCCGGAAAGCAGCAGGCGCTTGATCAGCAGGGGGTATGGATAGGCGTTGGCGGCGGGCGGAATGATGCGGGTTTGCAACATGGGGAGGCACCTTGTCTGCAGTCATAGCGGTTTTCGATGAGATCGACTCTAGGTCGCCTAGCCTGACGCACAAATCAGTCAAAAGAATGAATTTGACCATGACCAAACAATCAATATCAGTCATATTTCATTGGCGAAATAAAGATAATTACCAATTCCAGAACCACCAGAACATAGATATTCAGAAAGGTTACTGAAATGACAGATATCGTAGTCGTCAGCGGCGCCCGCACGCCCATGGGTAGCTTTCAGGGCTGCCTGTCCAGCCTGTCCGCCGTCGAGCTGGGCGCCGCCGCCATTCGCGAAGCGGTCAGCCGTGCCGGCATTCAGCCCGACGAGGTGCAGGAAGTGCTCATGGGCTGCGTGCTGCCCGCCGGTCTCAAGCAGGGCCCGGCACGCCAGGCGGCACTGGCCGCCGGCCTGCCGGCCGCCGCCGGCTGCACCACCATCAACAAGCTGTGCGGTTCCGGCATGAAGGCGGTGATGCTGGCCTTCGACGCGTTCAAGGCCGGTAGCAATACGCTGATGGTGGCCGGTGGCATGGAGAGCATGTCCAACGCGCCCTATGTGCTCGAGAAGGCGCGGACCGGCCTGCGCATGGGCCATGGCGAGATCAAGGACCACATGTTCCTCGACGGCCTGGAAGACGCTCGTAGCGGCCGCCTGATGGGCGCCTTCGCCCAGGACACCGCCGACCAGCACGGCATCACCCGCGAGGCGATGGATGCCTACGCCATCGAGTCGCTCAAGCGCGCCCAGGCGGCGATCGCCGCCGGCTCGCTGGCGGCCGAGATCGTGCCGATCAGTGTCCGCACCCGCAAGGGAGAGGTGCTGGTGAAAGACGACGAGCAGCCGCTGAGCGCCAATCTGGAGAAGATTCCCGGCCTCAAGCCAGCCTTCCGCAAGGACGGCAGCATCACCGCCGCCAATGCCAGCTCGATCTCCGACGGCGCCTCGGCCCTGGTGCTGATGACTGCCGAAGAAGCCGCCAAGCGCCGCCTCAAGCCACTGGCCAGGATCGTCGGCCACGCCACCCAGAGCCAGGATCCCAGCGAGTTCACCCTGGCGCCGATCGGTGCCATGAGCAACCTGTTCAAGAAGACCGGCTGGAGCAAGGAGCAGGTCGACCTGTTCGAGATCAACGAGGCCTTCGCCATGGTCACCATGCTGGCGATGCGCGAACACGGCCTGGACCATGCCAAGGTCAACATCTACGGCGGCGCCTGCGCCCAGGGCCACCCGGTCGGCTCGACCGGCTCGCGGATCATCCTCACCCTGCTCAATGCCCTGCGCAACACCGGCGGCAAGCGCGGCGTGGCGGCGCTGTGCATCGGCGGCGGTGAAGCCACGGCGGTGGCCGTCGAGCTGCTGTAACAGCCGAACATGAAGCCGTAACGAAAAAGCCCCGCCGAGTCGCGGGGCTTTTTTCAGGTGAAGAGCTCTGCGCTAGTCGCTGAGCACCAGCTTCGCCCCCAGCCCGACCAAAACAGCCCCCATCAGCCGGTCGAACCAGTGGCCGAGGCGGGCGAATCCGGCGCGTACCCGCTGCTGGCTGAACAGCATGGCCACTAGGCAGAACCACAGCGCCGTCGCCAGGGCCAGGTAGACGCCGTAGCCGCCCTGCACCGCCAGCGGCGTGTGCGGATCGATCACCACGGTGAACAGCGAGAGGAAGAACAGCGTGGCCTTGGGGTTCAGGCCATTGGTGACGAAACCGGTGGTGAAGGCCGCGTGTGGCGCACGGACGCCCGCCGCCAGGCTCAGTTCGGCACTGGCCGGGTCGGCCGGCTTGGCCCGCAGCGCGCGGATGCCGATATACAGCAGATAGGCCGCGGCCAGCCACTTCAGCGCATTGAACAGCACGATCGACTGCGACACGATCAGGCCGATACCCAGCAGCGAATAGGCCACGTGCACGAAGATGCCACAGCCTACCCCCAGGGCGGTGAAGATGCCGGCACGCCGTCCATAGGCGACGCTTTCGCGCACCACTATGGCGAAGTCGGGGCCCGGGCTGGCCACCGCCAGCAGGTGGATCAGGGCCACGGTGAGAAATTCAGTCCAGTACATGGGGCCTCCGCGACGTCCGTTGTGTCTGTTAGGCTCGCCACATTACCCCTCGCCAGGACCGTAAGGAAAGGTACAGCTGATGAGCAACAATAGCCGCGCGGTATTCCTCGACCACAGTTCGCTGGACCTCGGCGACCTCGACCTGTCGCCGCTCGAGCAGAGCTTCGCCACCCTGCAACTGCACGACCGCAGCGTCCCGGAGCAGGTCATCGAGCGCCTGCAGGGCGCCCAGGTGGCGATCAGCAACAAGGTTGCCCTCGGCGCCGATACCTTTGCCGCCTGCTCCGAGCTGAAGCTGGTGCTGGTCGCGGCCACCGGCACCAACAACATCGACCTGGCCGCCGCCCGCGCCCACGGCGTTACCGTCAGCAACTGTCAGGGTTATGGCACGCCTTCGGTGGCCCAGCACACGCTGATGCTGCTCCTGGCCCTGGCCACTCGCCTGCCGGACTACCAGCAAGACATCCGCGCCGGACGCTGGCAGCAGGCCCGGCAGTTCTGCCTGCTGGACCACCCGATAGTCGAGCTGGAAGGCAAGACCCTCGGCCTGCTCGGCCACGGCGAACTGGGCGGCGCGGTGGCCCGCCTGGCCGAGGCCTTCGGCATGCACGTGCTGCTCGGCCAGCTGCCGGGGCGCCCGCCCCGGGAGGACCGCCTGCCCCTGGACGAGCTGCTGCCCAGGGTCGATGCCCTGAGCCTGCACTGCCCGCTGAACTCGGCCACCGCCAACCTGATCGGCGAGTACGAACTGAACCTGATGAAGCCGGGGGCCTTCCTGGTCAACACCGCCCGTGGCGGCCTGGTCGACGAACAGGCCCTGGCCGCCGCCCTGCGTCGCGGCCACCTGGGCGGCGCGGCCACCGACGTGCTGACCCAGGAGCCGCCCAAGGACGGCAACCCCCTGCTGGCCACCGACATTCCGCGCCTGATCGTCACCCCGCACAGCGCCTGGGGCAGTCGCGAGGCGCGCCAACGCATCGTCATGCAGATGGCGGAGAACGCCCAGGCCTTCTTCGCCGGTGCGCCGCGCCGGGTTGTCGGCTAAGCTGCGCGACTTTTCGAGGAGCGCTTATGGACCCGCGAAGCGAAGTGCTGCTGCGTCAGGCCGAACTCTTTGCCGGCGCCACCCTGCTGGCCGGCCTGCCGGCCGACGACCTGCTCGGTCAGTTGCCCGAAGCCCTCGGCTGGAGCTGGCACGCCGGCGACCAGGCCAGCCTTGAGGGCCGCTTTGCCGGGCGCAGCCAGTTCGGCGTGAGCCCACCGGCGGCCGAGTTCGAGGCGGCCGTGCTGTTCCTGCCGAAGTCCCGCGAACTGACCGACTACCTGCTGGCCGCCCTGGCCGCGCGCCTGGCGGGCCGCCGACTGTTCCTGGTCGGCGAGAAGCGCGCCGGCGTCGAACGGGCGGCCAAGCAGCTGGCGACCTTCGGCAGACCGCGCAAGCTCGACAGCGCCCGCCATTGCCAGCTGTGGCAGGTGCAGGTGGACCAGGCGCCGGACAGCCCGGAGCTGGAAAGCCTGGCCCGGCACTACAGCCTGCCGCTGGCGGACGGCCCGCTGGCAGTGGTCAGCCTGCCCGGGGTGTTCAGCCACGGCCGCCTGGACGTCGGCAGCGCCCTGTTGCTGGAGCATCTGGAGCAGCTGCCGGCGGGCCACCTGCTGGACTTCGGCTGCGGCGCCGGCGTGCTCGGCGCCGCCCTCAAGCGCCGCTACCCCGCAAGCCAGGTGAGCCTGCTGGATGTCGACGCCTTTGCCGTGGCCAGCAGCCGCCTGACCCTGGCGGCGAACCGCCTGGAGGCGGAGGTGATCAGCGGCGACGGCATCGATGCCGCGCCCAAGGCGCTGAGCGCCATCCTCAGCAACCCGCCCTTCCACCAGGGCGTGCATACCCACTACCAGGCCACCGAGCAGCTGTTGCGCCAGGCCGGCCAGCATCTGCAACCGGCCGGCCAGCTGCGCCTGGTGGCCAACAGCTTCCTCAAGTACCCACCGCTGATCGAGCAGCACCTGGGCCCCTGCCAGACCCTGGCCGAGGCCAACGGCTTTCGCATCTACCGGGCGAGCAAGCGCTGAACCTGCACCATCGCCTTGCCCAAGCCCATCGGTTTGGGCAGAATGCGCCCGTCCTAGGGGAGTAGTCTCCCGCGAGCCCAGCTGCACCGGCGGCTCGCCCGGCACGCGTCAACATACTTGGTCAACCGACCATGGCGCGTGCGACCCAAGGCCCACACTCCGGGCCTGCGGTTTGACAAGACCTATGACACGCACACCTCACCCGGGGCGGGAAGGTCGTACGTGTCATAGCCAAGTCGACCCGCCCCTCTGGAAGCCCGATGCTGGAATCCCTCGCCGTCCCCACCCTCATCGTCGCCCTCGCCGAAATCGGCGACAAGACGCAACTGCTCGCCTTGTTGCTGGCCGCCCGCTACCGCCGCCCCTGGCCGATCATCGCCGGGATACTGGTCGCCACCCTGGCCAATCACTTGGCCGCCGGCGCATTCGGCACCTGGGTCGCCGGCCTGTTTTCCGCGTCCCAGCTGGGCTGGCTGCTCGCCGCCAGTTTCGCCGCGGTCGCCCTGTGGACCCTGGTCCCCGACCGCCTGGACGACGACGAAGGCTCCGGGCTAAGGCGCCACGGCCCGTTCCTCGCCACCCTGGTGGCCTTCTTCCTCGCCGAGATGGGCGACAAGACCCAGGTCGCCACGGTGATGCTGGCGGCCCAGTACCCGCATTTCCTGCTGGTGGTGCTAGGCACTACCCTGGGCATGCTGATCGCCAACGTGCCGGTGGTGCTGGCCGGCAACTTTGCCGCCGAGCGTCTGCCGCTGACCCTGATCCGCCGCGTCGCGGCCTGCGCCTTCGCCGCCCTGGCGCTCTACGCCGGCTACCAGGCCCTGAAACTGGCGCCCCTGGGCTGAACCACGGCGGTGATACGGGCGAACGAGCCGATATTCGCCCGGCATCCACTGCTGGTATCCTGCGCAACAATCTGCTCAACCCTGCAGGTAGTCATGGAGTGCGTCATGTCATTGGATGATCGGAAACGGCTGGTGCGCCGGCATATCGACCTGTCTTGGAACAAGGGCCATCTGGCCCTGGTCGAGCAACTGCACAGCAAGGACTTTCTCTACAAGAGTTCCTTTGCCGGGCAGCCGCTACGCAGTGCGGCGTTTGCCGATATGGTGCAGGGCATCCGCCGCGCCATGCCGGACCTGGAAGTGGTGGTCGAGGAATGCGTCGCCGAAGGCAACAAGGTGGTCACCTGGAGCACGCTGATCGGCACCATCGAGACGCCGGCCTTCGGCTACCCGCCCAGCGACAAGGTGCTGAGCATCTCGGCCATGGCCTTCTGGACGCTAACCGCGCGCCACGAGATCCAGGAAATCTGCACCATGTTCGACATGGAGAGCTTCCGCGCGCAACTCGGCCTGCACGCGCGGCCTTACGCGGAAAAGGCCCTGCCCTGAGGCAAACCGCACCTCAGACGTCGATGTAGCCGTTCTCCCGAAACCACTGGATGGCGCGCCCCAGGGTGTCGTCCAGTGACTGCTCGGCGACGAAGCCGAGCTCCTCCCGCGCCTTGCTGCCGTCCAGGTACTGCCCGCCCGCCATTACCGCCAGCGCCGTGTCGTCCAGCAGAGGCGCGCGGCCACTGAGCCGGTAGCGCAACCGGCCCAACGCCGCCACGCCCCGGGCCAGCGCCAGGGGCACCGGCCTTGGCGCACGCACACCGAGCAAGGCGGCGATGCGCGCGGTCAGCTCGGCCAGCTGGATGTTCTGCCCGGTAAGCAGGTAACGCTCACCGACCCGCCCGCGCTCCAGGGCCAGTAGCAAGCCGCGCCCCGCCTCCGCCGCGTCGATCAGGTTGCGCGCCCCCGGCACGTAGTGGCGCATCGTGCCGCTGGCGATCGCGGTGATCAGGCGCCCAGTGCTGGGGCCGACATCGAGGGGACCCAGGGTCATACCCGGGATCGCGATGACCACCGGCAAGCCGCAGCGGGCCTGCTCGCGGGCCTGTTCGTCCAGCGCCCACTTGCACAGCAGGTAGGGGTTGCGCCAGCGCGGCATGCCCTCGTAGAACAGCCCCTCATGCCCTGGCAGCCCCCCCGGGTGCCGGGGCAAGGCGATGGCCGCCCCGACATAGAGGATCCGGGGCACCTCGGCCGCCAGGCAGGCGGCATAGAAGTGATTGCTCTGGTCCAGGGCGCAGGCCACCTCATCCTGCCAACGCCGCGGCAGGCCCGGGTAGTGTCCGGCGCAGAACATCACGCCGTCGATGCCCTGCAGCGCCCGGCTCAGCTCGGCATGGTCGAACAGCTCGGCGGCGCGGCATTCGGCCCCCAGATAGGCGAGGCGCTCGATGCGCGAAGACGGCCGATGAATCAGCCGCAGCTGGTGCCCCGCGGCCTTGACCGCCCGGGCGGCGTGATGGCCAAGCAGGCCGGTGGCGCCAAACACGGCATATTTCACGAGTCGCCCTCGCACCAGGGACAGTAAGACGCCCAGCACCGGCCGACCGGTGGCCGGGCGCGACGGCTCGGCAACGGGATCAGCGCGAGGCCTTGGCCTGCTCGTAGAGTGGCATGACCTTCGGGATCGCCGCCTGCAGGGCGGCAATCCGGCTGCTCGACGACGGGTGGGTGCTCATGAACTCCGGCGGTGCGCCATTGCTGGCCTGGGCCATCTTGTGCCACAGGCTGATGGCGGCATTGGGGTTGTAGCCGGCCCGGGCGGCCAGTTCCAGGCCGATCAGGTCGGCCTCGTTCTCGTTGCCGCGACTGTTGGGCAGCGTCAGGCCGTACTGCACCGCCGCGTCGGCGATGGCCATGGTGCCCTCGCCCAAACCGAGCAGCGCGCCGGCCCCCTGCTTGGCGAGGCCCAGGCCGTAGGCCTTGGACATGGCTTCGCGGCTGTGCTCGCGCAGGGCGTGGGCCATTTCGTGGCCCATGATCGCGGCGATCTCATCGTCGGTGAGCCTGAGCTTTTCCATCAGGCCGCTGTAGAAGATGATCTTGCCGCCAGGCCCGCAGTTGGCGTTGAGCTCGTCGTTCTTGATCAGGTTGACCTCCCACTGCCACTGCGCGGCCTCCGGACGGAAGATCGGCGCCTGCTGGATAAGCCGGTCGGTGATCGCGCGCAGGCGCCTGGCATTGGCGCTGCTCTTGTCCAGCACGCCCTTGCTCGCCGCCTCCGCCAGGGTCTGCTGATAGGACTGGGCATACATCTGATTGACTTCCTGGCTCGACAGCATGCCGAGCATGTACTGCTTGCGCTCGACCCCCACCGCTCCGCCGCTGGTGGTGTTGACGGCTTGGCATCCAGCCAGCAGCAGGGCCGCAGTCAGTGCGCAGAGGTATAAAGGCTTGGCCATGGTGCTTCTCCACAAATTTGAGCTCGGTATGCTACGGCCGCGCGGGAATGACCGGCAACCGCGTCGCATCTAGACAGACAGCTGGCGCACGCATTCCGCACAATCGCCCCTCAGTTTTTCTTCGCGCTGCCGATCTAGGGACTGGCGTTCCCCCGCGAGTTTGGAGTCTCCATGAATTTCCGATCCATTCAGTTTTCCGTGGCCGCACTGGCCGGCGCCAGCGTCCTTGCCGTAGTGGTGGCACTGGTGCTGTACGCGCTGTTCGCCGGCGCGCGCACCCAGGAACTGGTGCAACAACGTAGCCAGGTGCTGCTCGAGCAGGTCATCGAGCAGCGCCTGACGGCTCTGGCCGATGCCCAGGTGCTGCAGATCCAGCGCGAACTGGAACTGCCCCTGCAGGTGACGGCCGACCTGGCGCGGGTCAACGCCCTGGTCGGCATGCAGGCGGCCGACGGCGGGCGCCTGTTGTCGCTGAGCCGCGAAGAGCTGTTCAATCTGGTCCGCGAAACCACCGCGCAGAACCCCAAGCTGCTCGGCAGCTACCTGGGCTGGGAAGCCGACGCCTTCGATGGCAACGACCGCTTCTATACCGGCGACCAGGCCGGCGGCAACGACGCGACCGGGCGCTTCACGCCGTGGTGGTTCCGCAATGCCGATGGCAGCCTGGCGCTGGACGTGATCGGCTTCATGGAGAGCGACAAGCTGCTGCCCACCGGCGTGCGCGAAGGCGAGTACTACCTGTGCCCGAAGGAACGCAAGCGGCCCTGCGCCATCGACCCGGCGCCCTACGACGTCGGCGGCAAGATGGTCATGCTGGCCTCCTTCACCACGCCCATCCTGGTCGACGGCCAGTTCCGCGGCATCGCCGGCGCCGACCTGTCGGTGAACTTCATTCAGGACCTGCTGCTGGCCGCCGACCGCAAGCTCTACGACGGCGCCGGCGAACTGGCGCTGATCGCCAGCAACGGCCGCCTGGTGGCCTCGACCCAGGCCCCGGACAAGCTCGGCGAGCCGGCCAACGCACTGCTCGATGCCGCTGCCATGAGCCAGCTCAAGGGCCTGCAACCGGGCCAGAGCCAGTATGCCGTGCAGGTCGCGGACGATCCGGCCGCCGGCCATATCCAGCTGCTGCAGAGCTTCCCGGTCGGCAACACCGATGCACGCTGGACGCTGATGTTGAAACTGCCGCTGAGCACGGTGATGGCCGACCTGCAGGCGCTGCAGAACGACCTGAGCCAGCAACGCGACAGCGACACCCTCGGCATGGCCATGATCGGCCTGCTGATCGCCGCCATCGGCCTGCTGGTGGTGTGGTTCGTCGGCTATGGCATTGCCCGCCCGTTGAAGCAGATGGTCGCCATGCTCGACGACATCGCCCAAGGCGAGGGCGACCTGACCCGCCGCCTGAGCAGTACACGGCGCGATGAGCTGGGCGCCATCGCCGGCGGCTTCAACACCTTCCTCGGCAAGCTGCAGGCGATGATCGGCCAGGTGATCGGCTCGGTGCAGCAGGTCAGCGACTCCTCCGAGCACACCGCCGACATCGCCATTCGCACCAACCAGGGCGTACAGCAGCAGCTGGCGGAGATCGAACTGGTGGCCACCGCGGTGCATGAGATGACCGCCACCGCCCAGGACGTCGCGCGCAACGCCACCCAGGCGGCCGAGGCCGCTCACCACGCTGACCAGGCGGCCAGCCATGGCATGCAGATCGTCCAACAGAGCGCCGACGCGATCGGCGCCCTGGCCGGCGAGATCGGCCGCGCGGTCGGCGTGGTGCAGCACCTGGCCCGGGACAGCGAGAACATCAACGCCATCCTGGTGACGATCCGCAGCATCGCCGAACAGACCAACCTGCTCGCTCTCAACGCCGCGATCGAAGCGGCGCGCGCCGGGGAGCAGGGCCGCGGCTTCGCCGTGGTCGCCGACGAAGTGCGCAACCTGGCGCAGAAGACCCAGCAGGCCACCGGCGAGATCCAGAGCATGATCGAACAGCTGCAGCAGGGCACCCGGGAGGTGGTGAAGGTCATGGAGGACAGCCAGAGCCGCACCGACATCAGCGTGCGCCAGGCCAGCGAGGCTGCCCAGGCCCTGACGTCGATCACCCAGGCGGTCTCGGTGATCAATGACATGAACAACCAGATCGCCAGCGCCGCCGAGGAGCAGAGCGCGGTGGCCGAGGACATCAACCGCAACGTCAGCAATATCGGCCAGGTGGCCAACCAGGTCGCCAGCGGCGCCGACGAGGCCAGCCAGGCCAGTGCCCAGCTGACCAAGCTGGCCGAGCAGCAACGCCGGCTGATCAATCAGTTCAAGGTCTAGCGCCAGCCGCCGCTCGCCGCCGGCGTCAGGCCGGCGTCAGGCACTCCGGGCCATCGAGCCTGGGGTCGTTGACCAGATTGGCCAGCACCCGCTCGCGCAGCGGCGTCGGCGGGCTGGCCAGCAGCGCCAGCAGCTCGGCCTGGGGCGTGTCCTCGGCCAGCCAGGCCGCCTGGCCGGCTTCATCGAGAATCAGCGGGCGCCGCTGGTTGGCCGCCGCCTGGGTCACCAGGGCGGCGCTGAGGTAGACCTGACCTTCCACGGGATAGGCCTCCCACAGTGCGGCGAAATACAGCGTCGAGCCTTCACCGGTCAGCCAATAGGGCCGTTTGCGTGCGCTGCCACGCCACTCGTAGAAGCCGTTGGCCGGCAGCAAGCCGCGACGCTGGCGAAAGGCCTGGCGAAACATCGGCTGCTCGGCCAGGGTCTCGGCGCGCGCCTGGGCCGGGGTCTTCGACAGGTCGGTCAGCCAGGGCGGGGTCAGGCCCCAACGCACGCGGCTCAGCTGGCGTTCGCCGGCGACCTGGCGCAGCAGCAGGACCTGGGCATTGGGCGCGATATTCCAGTGGGGCTGCTGGTCGGCGGGAAAGCCGGGCAGCGCCGCGAACGCGGGCGTCCAGCGGAACAGGGCGTAACGTCCACTCATGGGGCAACTCGATATGGATCAGGCGGGGGCGCTTCTGCCGATCAGCAGATCAGCACGCCCTGTGTATTCTCCGGCTCATCGCCGGGCAGCGGTTGCGCGGCATTGTACGCGGCGATCAACTGCTGTGCGCGCTCGGCCTGGCGATCCTCGACCATCACCCCGAGCAGGCCGCAGGCCGGCAGCTCGCCGACGGCGCCGATCAGGTGGCGACCGCTGAGGTGGGCGTCGATGCCCTCGCTGGCCAGCATGCCCAGCAGCAGCTCGCCTTCCATCAGGTCCAGTGGTTCGTAGATGCGCTGCATCAGTCGTTTTCTCCACGAACATCCAGGGTCCAGTCTACGCCATCGCTGCGCAGGTCGAAGACAATCGGCCGGCAGCACACCGGGCAGTCCTCGATGTACTGCTGATCGCCGGCGGACAGGTCGAGCAGCGCCTCGACGACTTCGCCGCAGTAGGGGCATTGATATTCCTGGGTTTCCAGCATCGCGGCCTCCCTGTGACTTGCGCGTATAATCGCCGGTCTATTGCTGGCCCCGCAGAACCGGGCCCTCACCTTCAACAGGCCTGTTAACCGCAGCCGAACACCGACAAGAGAGCATGATGGGCGAATTCGATGCCATCCGACCCTACGCCGACGCCGAAGTCCCCGCCGTCCTGGCACGCTTGCTGGCCGACGATGCGTTCCTCGACATCCTCACCCAGTTCCGCTTCCCGCGCCTGGCCGGCAACCTCGGCTGGCTGCTTAAACCACTTATAGCCTATCGCCTGCGCCGCGAGTTCAAGGATGTCGCCTCGGTGGCGGCGCTGCAGGACCGGATCGAGCACTACGTCGACCGCACCATCGAGCGCGCCACCGATGGCGTGACCTACTCCGGGGTCGAGCGACTCAAGCCCGGCAGCGCCTACCTGTTCCTCGCCAATCACCGCGACATCGTCATGGACCCGGCCTTCGTCAACTATGCGGTGTACCACGCCGGCCTGCCGACGCCACGCATCGCCATCGGCGACAACCTGCTGCAGAAGCCCTTCGTCAGCGACCTGATGCGCCTGAACAAGAGCTTCATCGTGCACCGCTCGCTCAGCGGCCGCCGCGAGAAGCTCGCCGCCTACCAGCTGCTGTCCGCCTACATCAGCCACTCGATCCGCCAGGATGGCGAGTCGATCTGGATCGCCCAGGCCGAAGGCCGCGCCAAGGACGGCGACGACCGCACCGACTCGGCGATCCTCAAGATGTTCCACATGAGCCGCAAGGACGAGCCGTTCGCCGATGTCATCGCCTCGCTGAAGCTGACGCCGGTGTCGATCAGCTACGAATACGACCCCTGCGACCTGGCCAAGGCGCGCGAGCTGTGCGTGCGCGCCGCAAGCGGTCGCTACGACAAGGCTCCCGGCGAGGACGACCAGAGCATCGCCCTCGGCATCACCGGCTACAAGGGCCGCGTGCATGTGCATTTCGGCGAGCCCCTGAGCAGCTGCCCGGACGACAGCAAGCAGCTGGCCGCCGAGATGGACCGGCAGATACTCGCCGGCTACCGCCTGTTCCCGGTGCACTACCTGGCCTATGCGATGTGGGCCGAGCGCGACCCCGAACTGCAGGTGCCCGAGGCCGCGCAGCTGTTCCCCGCCGAAGAGCTGGCCGCCGCCCAGACCCAGTGGCAGGAGCGCCTGGCGGCCTGTCCGACCGAACAGCAGCCCTACCTGGTGCTGCAATACGCCAACCCGGTGCGCAACCAGTACCGGGTCAAGGCGGGCTTGCCACTCTAGGCGTTCGCCGCGTCATGAAAAAGGCAGCCCGCGGGCTGCCTTTTTTGTCTTCTTGTCGCCCGCAGGCGCCACTCACAGCTTGGTGCTGATCCCCGACACCGCCAGGGCGATCGCCAGGCAGGCATAACCGAAGCGGTAGAAGAAGCGGTTCATCCGCAAGGTCGCCTCGCTCAGCAGGCTGGCCTGGGCGGAGATCCCATCGAGTTCGCTCTCGGCCGCCAGGCGAGCCTGGCCGCGCTGCTCACGCAGACGGGTGGCCAGTAGCAGCCAGGCCCCGGCGACGGCGAAGAACAGCGCCAGTGAGTTGGCCGACTGGGCCGGATGGACAAGGAACAGGGACCAGAGCGCCTGCAGGGACATCAGCAACCTCCACATCACAACGGTGCACGGCCGCGCCGAGTGCACCACAACGGGGAAAAACCAGCTCGCTCCAGCCGCGTGAGGCGATCCGACGGGGGGCCGTCAGCGGACAAAGGCTGCTGATTCAACCATCAGAGACGCAGACCATTCGCCGCGAGCACCGCCATCGATCGCACTTCACACCGCCGCGCCGCAGCGAACCGTCCGAAATACGCCGGGCAGTTTACTGGAGCTCCAGCTTTATAAGACTTGTTCCCGACGAACGTGGGCGCTATCCCGAAATCGTCTTAAGCCATCCCAAAATCGTCATATGACTGGCCTAGGGTTTGAATGCACTTTGCTACGCAACCGCGTTGCGGCTGCGCACTCAACCCGCTCACGGAGACCTGACCATGCTTAACCCGCAACCCGTTGATCGCGACTACCTGATCGACTCGCTGGATGAAGTGGAAGAGCTGATAGATGGACTTTCCTTCAACGTGCAGGACCACCAGTGGCTGGTCTACTGCGCCCTCGGTGGCCACGAACACTATGACCTGCCGGACATCGACCGGCGCACCGGCCTGAGCCTGCCTGAGCTGTATGCCGAAGCGGCCTGAACGCCGCGCGACGCCCAAGAAAAAGCCCGGATGAATCCGGGCTTTTCATTTACGCCTGCCTGCTCACTGGAGCAGCAACTGACCGATGGTCGGGTCCTTGAAGGCGCGGGTCAGTGCGTCGCTCAGCACATCGCTGACCAGCTTGGTGTTGGCTTCCTGATTCGGCGCCATGCCGAAACGCTGGTTCAACGACGCCCCGTAACGACCGCTGTAGCGACGCGAACTGTTCTGCACGTCGGCGCGGATGGTGGCGGTGATGTCCGACTCGGTGACGTACAGCCCCTCTTTCGGCGACTGGTACTTGAGTTCGGCCAGGGTCAGGGTCAGTTGCGGCGCATTGTAGGCGTTCGGCGTCGGGGTGAAGCCGAGCAGGCGCACCGCCGCCTCGGCCTGGGCCTGCAGCTTGGGCAGGATGTCCTGGCCGCTGACGCTGATGGCGCTGGTTTCCGGGTACAGGCCACCACGGGTGCCGAGCACCGGCGACGGACGACCATCGACCACCCGTACCACCACCGGCTGGCCTTGGCCAACGGCCACCAGGGGACTGTTGATCTTCGGTTGCGGGCTGAGTTGTTGCGGGCTGTGCGCACAGCCGGCCAGGGTCAGGCTGGCGACAGCGAACAGTCCAAACAGCAGGCGATGCAGCATGCTCATCTCTCCTTAGAGGGGTGCAAAGTGGCCGGCAGTATAACCAGCGGTTCGATGCGCTAACAGCGTCGCCTGTGTGACACGCCGCGGCGTTCGCGGGTTCCTGTCACTCGCCTGTCATCGCCCCATGGCATAAGACTTTAGTCGTCACCGCCGAGGGTTCTGCACCATGCTGTCGCTACGCTCGCTGTTCGCCCCCCGCCCGCCACTGCGGACCTTTGCCCTGCTCGATGGCCAGGGCCTGTGCCGCGCCTTCCGCCAGTCGGCCCAGGCCCCGTGCGGTGCCGGCTGGATCGAGGTCAACGAACAACGGCTCACCTGGCTGCACCAGCCACTGCCTGCCGGTGCCCGGACTCTGCCAGTCGCCCCGCACCCACCCCTCGGCAAAGCGTTGGCGGCCTGACCAGCGGAAGAAGAAAAGTCACACAGGGCAATCAATTTTTCCGCTTTCGCCTTATAATCGCGCCCCGATTATAAGGACGCCTCCTGATCGGGCCTCGCCGTCCCGCTGATGCATGAGCCATCGGCCTCGCCCCAGAGAGTCGCCCACTTCGCGCTGCCCCTTGCGGTTGCCGCCCGTCATCCCGCTGCAAAGCGCCGTGCCGTAGAGCCACGAGATCTTTGCCTGGACGATACCGGCCAGCCCGGGCCAGACGCGTTTCTTTGAGGTTCACCGCTCCAAAAGAGCGTGAAAAAAACGGTTTCAACAACTTCACAAGAGTGTGGCGAATAATGAACGATCTTGCGGCTGATACAGGCGCTGCCATCCCCTCCGCCACCCAGGGACTGTCCTGCGACCTCTGACACGCGTGACAACACGCTGAGGTCTCTTGCCGTCAATTGGGTACTGATTTTTTGGAGTAGTGGTAATGGCGCACAACGATTACGAAACAGTAGATGTGGTGATGGTCGGGGCCGGCATCATGAGCGCGACCCTGGCCGTGCTGCTGAAGGAACTCGACCCGGGCATGAGCCTGGAAATCATCGAGCTGATGGAGTCCGGAGCGATCGAGAGCTCCAACCCCTGGAACAACGCCGGTACCGGCCATGCCGGGCTGTGCGAGCTGAACTACACGCCGGAGTCGGCGGATGGCTCGATCGACATCAAGAAGTCGGTGACCATCAACACCCAGTTCGAGGAATCCAAGCAGTTCTGGGCCTACCTGATCGAGAAGGGCAGCTTCGGTGCGCCCAAGTCGTTCATCAGCGCGGTGCCGCACCTGAGCTTCGTCCGTGGCCATGAGGGCATCGCCTACCTGAAGAAGCGCTTCAAGGCGCTGACCCAGCACCACGCCTTCGCCGAGATGGAATACAGCGAAGACCGCGCCACCCTGGCCAAGTGGATGCCGCTGATGATGCCGGGCCGCGATCCCAACGAACCGATCGCCGCCACCCGGGTCCTGGGCGGCACCGACGTCAACTTCGGCGCGGTGACCAAGCACCTGCTCGAGCATCTGGCCAAGCAGCCGGACGCCAGGGTCAAATGCAGCCAGAAGGTCACGGGACTGCAGCGCAATCCACAGGGCTGGCGCGTCAGCATCAAGAACCAGATTGACGGCAGCCATCGCGAGATCCAGGCCAAGTTCGTCTTCCTCGGCGCCGGTGGCGCCGCCCTGCCGCTGTTGCAACTGTCCGGAATTCCGGAAGGCAAGGGTTACGGCGGTTTCCCGGTCAGCGGCCAATGGCTGCGCTGCGACAATCCGGAAGTGGTCAAACAGCACCAGGCCAAGGTCTACAGCCAGGCGGCCGTGGGCTCGCCGCCCATGTCGGTACCGCACCTCGATACCCGCGTGGTAGACGGCAAGACCTCGCTGCTGTTCGGCCCCTACGCAGGCTTCTCCACCAAGTTCCTGCGCCACGGCTCCTACCTCGACCTGCCGCTATCGGTGCGCCCGGGCAATATCGGCCCGATGCTGGCGGTGGCCCGCGACAACTTCGACCTGACCCGCTACCTGATCAAGGAAGTGCTGCAGTCCGAGGAGCAGCGCCTGGAAACCCTGCGCGGTTTCTACCCGGAGGCCAAGGCCGAGGACTGGCGCCTGGAAGTGGCCGGCCAGCGCGTGCAGATCATCAAGAAGGACGCCAAGCGCGGCGGCATCCTGCAGTTCGGCACCGAACTGGTCGCCGCCGAGGATGGCTCGATCGCCGCGCTGCTCGGCGCCTCGCCGGGCGCCTCGGTGACCGTTTCGATCATGCTCGACCTGATCCGCCGCTGCTTCCCCGCCCAGGCCAAGTCGGAGCAATGGACCCGCAAGCTGAACGAGATCTTCCCCGCCATGGGTGAGGTCCTGGCCCGCGACCCCGAGCGCTATCGCGAGGTGCAGGCGCGCTCCGATGAGCTGCTGGAGTTGACGGTGAAGGAGCCGGCGGCGGCCTGAGCCGCGTCTCGCCGCGAAGAAAGCCGCCCTCGCGGGCGGTTTTTTTTGGTTCTTCGCGGACTCTGGGGAAAGAGCGAGTTGACAGTCAGGGAAATGGGTAGATTGGCAGTCGCCAAACACACCAACTCCCAGTCCCTGCTGTCGCCGTGCATCCTATTGATCTTGCCGCTTTCTGGCCAGGCTACGAGGTCGTCGCCTGCCGCCCCGCCGCTGAAAACACCCTGCTGATTGAGCTGGAGCCCCAGGCCAACCGGCTACCCCAGTGTGGGCGCTGTGGCCAGCCCTGTCCGTTGATCCACGAACGGCGCATGCGCCAGGTGCGTGACCGTGACCTGCTGGATCGGCGTGTTGTTCTGCAGTTACCCGTGCGCCGCATCGACTGCCTGACCTGTGGACGCGTGACCGAGCGTATCGACTGGTTGGGACCGGCCGCACGCCTGACTCGGCGCTTGCAGATCTGGCTCGAAGGCCTGTTGCAGCTCTTGCCGATAAGCCATGTCAGTCGCCTGACCGGCTTGCACTGGCACACCCTCAAGGCCATCGACAAGCGTCGATTGGAAGCCGCAGTGGGCGCCTTCGAGCCCGCTGACGTGCGGCGCTTGGTGATGGACGAGTTCGCCCTGCACAAGGGCCATCGCTACGCCACGGTGATCATGGATGCCGAGCGAACCCGCGTGCTGTGGGTCGGGCACGGCAACAGCCGCGAGGCTGTTCGGCCGTTCTTCGAGCTGCTTGGCGAGCGCTGCCAGCAGATCGAGGCGGTGGCGATGGACATGAACACGGCCTTCGACCTGGAGGTGAAGCGCCATTGCCCGCGGGCCGAGGTGGTGTACGACCTGTTCCATGTGGTGGCGCGCTACGGCCGCGAGGTGATCGACCGTATCCGCGTCGACCAGGCCAACCTGCTACGGCATGACAAACCGGCGCGCCAAGTGGTCAAGAGCAGTCGCTGGTTGCTGCTGCGCAACCGGGCCAACCTCAAGAGCGAGCAGGCGGTGCAGTTGCAGGAGCTGCTGCAAGCCAATCAATCACTGGCCACCGTCTACCTGCTCAAGGATGCGCTCAAGGACATCTGGTACGCGCCCGGCGTCTGGGAGGGCTGGCGGCGCTGGCGGGACTGGCAACGGCACGTCCGGGACAGTAGCCTGGCGCCGCTGCAGCGCTTCGCCAAGAACCTCAGGCGTTACCTCCGCGGCATCCTCGCCAGTGCCCGCTTCCCGATGCACACCAGCGTGCTGGAGGGGGTGAACAACCGCATCAAGGTCATCAAGCGCATGGCCTATGGCTTCCGCGACTCGGACTACTTCTTCCTGAAAATCAAGGCCGCCTTCCCCGGGAAAGTGCGATGAACCTTTTTTTTGGTTCTTCGCGGACTCTGGGGAAAGAGCGAGTTGACAGTCAGGGAAATGGGTAGATTGGCAGTCGCCAAACACACCAACTCCCAGTCCCTGCTGTCGCCGTGCATCCTATTGATCTTGCCGCTTTCTGGCCAGGCTACGAGGTCGTCGCCTGCCGCCCCGCCGCTGAAAACACCCTGCTGATTGAGCTGGAGCCCCAGGCCAACCGGCTACCCCAGTGTGGGCGCTGTGGCCAGCCCTGTCCGTTGATCCACGAACGGCGCATGCGCCAGGTGCGTGACCGTGACCTGCTGGATCGGCGTGTTGTTCTGCAGTTACCCGTGCGCCGCACCGACTGCCTGACCTGTGGACGCGTGACCGAGCGTATCGACTGGTTGGGACCGGCCGCACGCCTGACTCGGCGCTTGCAGATCTGGCTCGAAGGCCTGTTGCAGCTCTTGCCGATAAGCCATGTCAGTCGCCTGACCGGCTTGCACTGGCACACCCTCAAGGCCATCGACAAGCGTCGATTGGAAGCCGCAGTGGGCGCCTTCGAGCCCGCTGACGTGCGGCGCTTGGTGATGGACGAGTTCGCCCTGCACAAGGGCCATCGCTACGCCACGGTGATCATGGATGCCGAGCGAACCCGCGTGCTGTGGGTCGGGCACGGCAACAGCCGCGAGGCTGTTCGGCCGTTCTTCGAGCTGCTTGGCGAGCGCTGCCAGCAGATCGAGGCGGTGGCGATGGACATGAACACGGCCTTCGACCTGGAGGTGAAGCGCCATTGCCCGCGGGCCGAGGTGGTGTACGACCTGTTCCATGTGGTGGCGCGCTACGGCCGCGAGGTGATCGACCGTATCCGCGTCGACCAGGCCAACCTGCTACGGCATGACAAACCGGCGCGCCAAGTGGTCAAGCGCAGTCGCTGGTTGCTGCTGCGCAACCGGGCCAACCTCAAGAGCGAGCAGGCGGTGCAGTTGCAGGAGCTGCTGCAAGCCAATCAATCACTGGCCACCGTCTACCTGCTCAAGGATGCGCTCAAGGACATCTGGTACGCGCCCGGCGTCTGGGAGGGCTGGCGGCGCTGGCGGGACTGGCAACGGCACGTCCGGGACAGTAGCCTGGCGCCGCTGCAGCGCTTCGCCAAGAACCTCAGGCGTTACCTCCGCGGCATCCTCGCCAGTGCCCGCTTCCCGATGCACACCAGCGTGCTGGAGGGGGTGAACAACCGCATCAAGGTCATCAAGCGCATGGCCTATGGCTTCCGCGACTCGGACTACTTCTTCCTGAAAATCAAGGCCGCCTTCCCCGGGAAAGTGCGATGAACCTTTTTTTTCGCCCGGACAAAGGCCCTACCGTGACAGGTTTAGCGGGTTCGGCGCGGCCTAGGCCGAGGCGGCCAGTGGGCGAAAGCTGAAGTATCGACGCAGGGCATCGACCATCTCGACGTACTCGGCAGGCGGCGCGACCAGGGCGAAACCTGAGTCGAAGTAGCCCGGCGAGACATCTTCGCGGGACCATTGGCAGGTTGCGGAAAAATCGATGAAGCGCGGCCCCTCCACCCCGGGGATTTTCAGGCGCAGCTCGAAGCGCCCGCCCACCAGCAGCGGCAATTGACTGATCAGCATCAGACCGTCCAACGACACGTTGCCGATGTACCCCATCGGCTTGTCGGTAATTCGGTTGAACACCTTCAGATAGCTGGGCAGCTGGTGGCGTTCGATATGGCGCTGGGCTGGCATAGTGGCGCATCGCATTGGATGGCCCTTGAGTAGGACCGCACTACTGCAGTTGGAGCCGCTTCAGGCACATCGCGCGGAAAGGCGCTCGCGCAGCTGGCGGCGAACGGCGTCGAGTTCTTCATCACTGTAGTACGTGCGCTCGCCATTCGCCTCTTCCTGGAAGTAGCGCCGGCCCTCGGGCAACTGGGCCAGACGCTGGCGCAGCACCCGGCATTCGCTGTCACGTTCGGCCTGACGCTCCGCCGAGGCGGCCGCCGCCTGGGCCTGCTCCTGGCGACGGGCATCGTAGAAACGCTCGGTACGCTGCAGGCGCTCACGGGTGGCGGCATCCCGCTCGACGACCTGCGGCCTGACCTCGACCTGCTCGGCGCCGGCGCCGGCCGGGCGCTGGCCGAAGTGCACCTGGCCGTTGGCGTCGACCCAGCGATAGATCTCCGCCGTCGCCAACCCTGGCAACAGCAACAGGCAAAGCCATCCTCGCATGTCTTTCTCCCTGAACATCCTCTTGAGCCTGGCGCGGCGCGCGACCGCCCGCCCGGCTAACGGGCGACCGGCAAGGCCGTGGCCGCCTCCGCCTGGTCATAGTGACCGAGCTGGCGCAGCGTTTCCAGACGCGCCTTGGCACGGAAGCCATACTCGCTGCTCGGATAACGACTGATGATGAACTGGTAGGTCTGGGCCGCGTCGACGAACAGGTTCTGCCGCTCCAGGCATTGCCCACGCAGCAGGGATATTTCCGGCTGCAGGTAGCTGCGCGCGCGACTCTTGCGCTCGGCCTGGGACAGTTCGAGCATCACCTCGTCGCACTCGCCCTGCTCATAGGCGCGATAGGCATTGTTCAGGTGATGGTCGAGCGACCAACGGGTACAACCGGCTGCGCTCAGCGCCAGGGTCAGGATCAACAGGGTTCGCATGGGCCTCTCCTCCACTGCGCACTGTATCGACCGAACTCGGAATAACTTCAGGCCGGCGCACCCGAGGCGAACGCTGCGGCACCTGCGACTATGCTCAATAGGGATAAGTGCCGATGCCCCACACGGGGCAGTTCCTACGCAGCGAGGCTCAGATCCATGCGTCTGCACCAATTACTGGTGGTCATCGAACCCCATCAAAGCCGTCAGCCGGCCCTCGAGCGTGCCGTCTGGCTGGCCCGCAAACATCCGGCGGCGCTGTACCTGCTGCTGGTCGAGTACAGCGCCGCCCTGGATGCCAGTCGCTTCTTCGACAGTGCCCTGCAGGTGCGCGCCCGCGCCGCCCTGCTCGAGCAGCGCGGCACCTGGCTGGAGGAGCTGGTCGCGCCGCTGCGCGCCGAAGGCCTGGAACTGCACCTGGACGTGCGCTGGGGCAAGCCGCCCCATGCGCTGATCGAGGAAAAGGTGGCCGAGATGAGTCCCGATCTGGTGCTCAAGTCGATGGCCCACGAAACCCTGCTGCAGCGTCTGATGCACAACAACAGCTGCTGGCAGCTGGTGCGCCACTGCCCGCTGCCGCTGTGGCTGGTGCAGCACGGCGAATGGCAGGGAGGCACGCTGTGCGCCGCCCTCGATCCCTTGCACAGCGCCGACAAGCCCGCGGCCCTCGACCACCAGCTGATCCGCGCGGCCATCGGTCTCAGCGAGCAGTTCGGCGTCGAGGCCCACTACCTGCACTGCCACGCGCCGCTGCCGCGCAGCCTGGTGTTCGACGCCGAGCTGGTGACCAACTACGAGGACTACGTGTCGCGCAGCGCCGCGCAACACCGCGAGGCCTTCGAGCAACTGCTCGGCCAGTACCCCATCGCCCTGCCCGATACCCACCTGGTCGAGGGTTTCGCCGAGGAAGTGCTGCCGCGCTTCGTCAGCGAGCAGCACATCGATCTGCTGCTGATGGGCGCCATCGCCCGCGGTCATCTGGACACGGCGCTGATCGGGCATACCGCCGAACGCATCCTGGAAAGCGTGCAGTGCGACCTGCTGATACTCAAAGCCGACACGCAAAGTAGTGCAGAGGAACAATGACTACAGGGGGCCGGCATAGTAGCCTCGCGGCTAGCTGCAACTCAGGAGTCTGCGCATGCCCTTTCGCCGCACCAAAATCGTCGCCACCCTCGGCCCGTCCAGCAACTCGCCCGAAGTCCTCGAAAAACTGATCGTCGCCGGCCTCGATGTGGCCCGGCTGAACTTCTCCCACGGCTCGCCGGACGAGCACAAGGCCCGTGCCAAGCTGGTGCGCGAGCTGGCCGCCAAGCATGGCCGGCACGTCGCCCTGCTCGGCGACCTGCAGGGCCCGAAGATCCGCATCGCCAAGTTCGCCGGCAAACGCATCGAGCTGCAGGTCGGTGACCGCTTCACCTTCTCCACCAGCCATCCGCTGACCGAGGGTAACCAGGCCATCGTCGGTATCGACTACCCGGACCTGGTCAAGGACTGCGGCGTGGGCGACGAGTTGCTGCTCGACGACGGCCGCGTGGTCATGCGCGTCGACAGCGCCACCGAAGACGCGCTGCACTGCTCGGTGCTGATCGGCGGCCCGCTGTCCGACCACAAGGGCATCAACCGCCGCGGCGGCGGCCTGACCGCACCGGCGCTGACCGACAAGGACAAGGCCGACATCAAGCTGGCCGCGGAAATGCAACTGGACTACCTGGCGGTATCCTTCCCGCGTGACGCCACGGACATGGAGTATGCCCGTCAGCTGCGCGACGAGGCCGGCGGCAGCGCCTGGCTGGTGGCGAAGATCGAGCGCGCCGAGGCGGTGGCCGACGACGAGACTCTCGATGGCCTGATCCGCGCCAGTGACGCGGTGATGGTCGCGCGCGGCGACCTCGGCGTGGAAATCGGCGACGCCGAGCTGGTCGGCATCCAGAAAAAGATCATCCTGCACGCGCGCCGACACAACAAGGCGGTGATCACCGCCACGCAGATGATGGAGTCGATGATCCAGAACCCGATGCCAACCCGCGCGGAAGTCTCCGACGTGGCCAACGCCGTGCTCGACTACACCGACGCGGTGATGCTCTCCGCGGAAAGCGCCGCCGGCGCCTATCCGCTGGAAGCGGTGCAGGCCATGGCGCGCATCTGCGTCGGCGCGGAGAAGCACCCGACCAGCCAGCAGTCCAGCCACCGCATCGGCAAGTCCTTCGAACGCTGCGACGAGAGCATCGCCCTGGCGGCCATGTACACCGCCAACCACTTCCCCGGGGTCAAGGCGATCATCGCCCTGACCGAGAGCGGCTACACGCCCTTGATCATGTCGCGGATTCGCTCCGCCGTGCCGATCTTCGCCTTCTCCCCGCACCGCGCCACCCAGGCCCGCGCGGCGCTGTTCCGCGGCGTCTACACCGTGCCCTTCGACCCGGCCGCGCTGCCTGCGGAGCAGGTCAGCCAGGCGGCGGTGGACGAGCTGCTCAAGCGCGGCGTGGTGGCGCCGGGCGACTGGGTGATCCTGACCAAGGGCGACAGTTACCACACCATCGGCGGCACCAACGGCATGAAGATGCTGCATGTCGGCGAGAAGCTGGTGTAACAACGCCGGAGACACGAAGGCCGCTCGATGAGCGGCCTTTTCGTTTGTGCGGCGTAGGGTGCGCCATGCGAACCGACATTTGGGTGCGCACGGCGCACCCTACGCGAACGTGGAAAAATCCGCCGGACGCCGCTGCATGAAGGCGGTCAGTGCCTCGATGGCCTCCGCCGAGCGCAGGCGCTGGCCGAACAGGGCGCCCTCTTCCTCGATCACCCGACGCAGTTTCTCGCGGCCCGGCGCGCGCATCAGGCGCTTGCTGTCCGCCACCGCCGAGGGCGCCAGGTGGCGGAAGCCCAGGGCCATTTCCCGGGCCCTGGCCAGGGTCGCCGCGCCGTCTGCCAAGACCTGATTGGCCAGCCCCCAGTCAGCCGCCTGTTCGCCGCTGAAGGACTCGCCCAGGAGCAGCAGTTCGGCGGCCCTGGCATGCCCCAGCAGTCGCGGCAGGATCAGGCTGGAGCCGAACTCCGGACACAGCCCCAGGTTGACGAAGGGCATCTTCAGCCTGGCATCGCGGCTGACATAGACCAGGTCGCAATGCAGCAGGAGCGTGGTGCCGATGCCCACCGCCGGCCCGCAGACTGCGGCCACCACCGGCTTGCTGAAGTCGAACAGCGCCCGCATGAACTGGAACACTTCGCTGCCGGGCCCGGTGGGCGGCGCCTGGATAAAATCGGCCACATCGTTGCCGCTGGTGAAGCACTCGGCGCCGCCGCTGAGCAGCACCGCGCGCACGCTGGCGTCCTGCTCGGCCTGCTGCAGCGCCGCGGTCAGGCTGCCATACATGGCACGGGTCAGGGCATTCTTCTTGTCCGGACGGTTGAGGCGCAGGGTCAGCAATCCCGGCTCACGTTCAACCAGCAAGTGCTCGCTCATCGGTCATCCTCGGGCGGCGCCATCAGGCGTGCGGCAGGAACAGGTCGGCGAACACCTGGTTGCGCGGAACACCAGCCAGATACAGGCGCCGCGCAAAGGTTTCGACACTAGCGGGGTGGCCGCAGAGTAAGGCGAGGGATTTGCGCGCGACAAGGCGCAGTTCGGCCAAAGCCTCGGGCAACTGTGCCGCGCTGGCTTGCTCGACCCGCAGCTGTGGATGAGCTGCGGCCAGTTCGGCCAGGGGCTCAGCGAGGTAGTGCTCGGCATCTTCCTGGGCCAGGTGAATGACCCGGATGCTGCCCTGATGCTCCTGGCGCAGCGCCTCGCGCAGGATGCCGTAAAGCGGCGCCAGGCCGGTGCCCGCGGCCAGCAGCCAGAGCGGGCGTGCCTGCCAGTCCGGATCGTAGTGCAGCGCGCCGCCGCGCAGCTCGCCCAGACGCAGGCTGTCACCCGGGCGAAAAGCCCGCGCGGCATCGCTGAAGGCGCCGCGCTGCCGGCAATCGAGGTGGAACTCCAGCCAGGGGTCTTCGCCGGGCAGGCTGGCCAGCGAGTAGGGCCGGGCCACCCCGCCCTCGGTCCACAGCACCAGGTGCTGGCCGGCCCGGTAACGCAGCGCCTGCAGCGGCGTCAGGCGCAGGCGCAGCACGTTGGGGCTGAGCCAGTCGCAACTGGCGATGCGCGCCGCTCGACCATCGCGCACGGGGTCGAACACCTCGACCTGCAGGTCATCGACGATCCGGCACTGGCAGGCCAGCCGCCAGCCCTGCTCGCGACGCTCGCCATCGAGGGCCTCGGGCTTGGCATCCAGGGGCTCGCCGTGCAGGCAGCGCACCAGACAGGCGTGACAACTACCGGCGCGGCAACTGTAGGGCACGGCAACGCCGCCCGCGAGCAGGGCATCGAGCAGGTTGCTGGCGGGATCGACGGTCAGGCACTGTTCGCCCACCCGCAGTTCAGGCATCGACTTCCTCCCAGGCCGCCGCGCAGCGATTGCGACCGCTGCGCTTGGCCTGGTACAGCGCCTGATCGGCGCGATGCAGCGCCTCGTCCAGATCATCGTGCTTGGTCAACAGGGTCATTCCGATGGACAAACTCAGGTCGTCCACCTTAACACCCAATGGCTCGGCCCGGCTGAAGGCGTCACGCAGGCGCTCGCAACAGGTGGCGAACTGATCGCAGTCGGTGTTGGGCAGCAGCAGCACGAACTCCTCTCCGCCGTAGCGGGCGAGGACGTCGCGGTCGCGCAGGCAGGAGCGCGCAACCACCGCGAACGTCTGCAGCACCCGGTCACCCGCGGCATGGCCGTGGAGATCGTTGATTCGCTTGAAATGATCCAGATCGATCAGGGCCAGGCCGTGCTGGCGGCCACCATCCAGATGCTCGAGCTCGCGACTGGCCAGACGCAGGAAATGCCGACGATTGAACAGGCCGGTCAACTCGTCCGTCGCCGCCAGGTCCTCCAGCTGGCGCATCATGCCGCGCAGGGTGTCCTGGTGGGCCTGCAGGGCGAAGCGGCGCTGCAGCATGCGCTGGCGCATGGTTTGCACATAGCTGGCGTACAGGCTCATCCACAGCAGAACCGCGGCCAGGACGCTGACCTGCAGGAAAGCCGCTGCCGGTTCGGCCAGGCGCGCGGTGAAGGCTTCGAAGAGAATCAACCCGGCGAAGCCGCCGAAGGCCAACACGGCGCAGCGGGCAAAGACCCTGGGCGGCAGCTCGAACACGCCGAACAGCAGGATCAGCAGGTAGACCACCAGCAGGCTGCCGCGCCCCTGTTCGAACTGGGCCAGCAGCAGCGTCAGCCAGAACAGGGCCATCAGCACCTGCGCCTCGGTCAGGCTGGGATCCTTGAAGCGCAGATTCTTGCCGCGGCGAAACAGCGCAAAGAAACACAGCTGGCTGGCTGTCACCAGCCCACCGATCAGCAGCGCAGCCGGCACGCTGGCCTGCAGCAAACCACTGAGCATGGCCACGACACAGAGCAGCGCCGTCAGGGCATAGGTGGCCACCGCCATGCCGAAGCGCTTGAACAACAGACTCTGTAACCTGCGTTGTTTGACCCGCTGGCTGCTCGAGCTCATGGGGTTATGGGCTCCATCCCATACTGGCATCTGGCCGTCACTCTACCCCCGCGCCCGGCAAATGCCTAGCACCCATGCGGGCGATCAGCGACCGCCTTCGCCCCTGGCGGGTGTCCGCCCGCGGCGCCGCGCGTTATACTGCCGCGCCTTTTTTAGCTCGGCTTTCGCCTTGAAAGCCTGCGCCGGGTCGTGGTCCGGCGCCCCTCGAAGTGCTTGCCCTAATAGGAGCGCCCCGCATGACCGTGATCAAGCAAGACGACCTGATCCAGAGCGTCGCCGACGCCCTGCAGTTCATCTCCTACTACCACCCCGTGGACTTCATCCAGGCCATGCACGAGGCCTACCTGAAGGAAGAGTCCCCGGCCGCGCGCGACTCCATGGCGCAGATCCTGATCAACTCGCGCATGTGCGCCACCGGCCACCGGCCGATCTGCCAGGACACCGGCATCGTCACCGTGTTCGTCCGCGTCGGCATGGACGTGCGCTGGGACGGCGCGACCATGAGCGTCGACGACATGATCAACGAGGGCGTGCGCCGCGCCTACAACCTGCCGGAGAACGTGCTGCGCGCCTCGATCCTCGCCGACCCGGCAGGTAGCCGCAAGAACACCAAGGACAACACCCCGGCGGTGATCCACTACTCCATCGTCCCCGGCGACAAGGTCGAGGTGGACGTCGCAGCCAAGGGCGGCGGCTCGGAGAACAAGTCGAAGATGGCCATGCTCAACCCGTCCGACTCGATCGTCGACTGGGTACTCAAGACCGTGCCAACCATGGGCGCCGGCTGGTGCCCGCCGGGCATGCTCGGTATCGGCATCGGCGGCACCGCGGAAAAAGCCGCGGTGATGGCCAAGGAAGTGCTGATGGAATCCATCGACATCCACGAGCTGAAGGCTCGCGGCCCGCAGAACAAGATCGAGGAACTGCGCCTGGAGCTGTTCGACAAGGTCAACCAGCTGGGCATCGGCGCCCAGGGCCTGGGCGGCCTGACCACGGTGCTCGACGTCAAGATCATGGACTACCCGACCCACGCCGCCTCGCTGCCGGTGTGCATGATCCCCAACTGCGCCGCGACCCGCCACGCCCACTTCGTCCTCGACGGCAGCGGCCCGGCCGAGCTGGAGGCGCCCTCGCTGGACGCCTACCCGGACATCGTCTGGGAAGCCGGCCCGAGCGCCCGCCGGGTCGACCTGGACAGCATCACCCCGGAAGAAGTGCAGAGCTGGAAGCCGGGCGAGACCATCCTGCTCAACGGCAAGATGCTCACCGGCCGCGACGCCGCGCACAAGCGCATGGTCGAGATGCTCAACAGGGGTGAAGAACTGCCGGTGGACCTCAAGGGCCGCTTCATCTATTACGTCGGCCCGGTCGACCCGGTCGGTGACGAAGTGGTCGGCCCGGCCGGCCCCACCACCGCCACGCGGATGGACAAATTCACCCGGCAGATCCTCGAAAGCACCGGCCTGCTCGGCATGATCGGCAAGTCCGAGCGCGGCCCGATCGCCATCGAGGCGATCAAGGACAACAAGGCCGTGTACCTGATGGCCGTCGGCGGCGCCGCCTACCTGGTGTCCCAGGCGATCAGGAAGTCCAAGGTGCTGGCCTTCGCCGAACTGGGCATGGAAGCGATCTACGAGTTCGAGGTCAAGGACATGCCGGTGACCGTGGCGGTCGATACCCAGGGCGAGTCGGTGCACATCACCGGCCCGGCGATCTGGAACAAGAAGATCGCCGAAAGCCTGGCGGTGGAAGTGAAGTAAGCGCCGCCCGGACCTGCCAGGATGCCCGGCCTTGTGCCGGGCATTTTGCTGTCTGCCGGGCCGGTTTCCTCCTGCACGCCAATGTCCACGAAGCGCACCCGGACATCATCGCCATGTGCCATGCCCACTCGGTCTAGGGCACGGCGTTCGCCGCCCTGGGCCGGCCGATCGAGCCGATCACCCAGGATGCCTGCGCATTCTTCGAGGACCACGTGATCATCGGCGACGAGGCCGGTGCCGTGGCCGTGGAAAACCACGCCGGCTCCAACGTGGCCAAGGCCTTCGCGGGGGTCAAGGCGGCCATCCACCAGAACCATGGCCTGCTCACCGCCAGCCGCCACAGCATCGAGGCGGCGGCCTTCTGGTTTATCGCCCTGGAACGTTGCTGCCAGCAGCAACTGATGATCAATGCGGGCGGCCTCAAGCCGACCTATGTAACCCCCGAGCGCGCACGCTACAGCCGCGAGCACGTGGGCAGCGAATACATCGGCTGGCTGCACTTCCAGCCCATCTGGGAGCAGTTGGTGCAGAACGAGCCGGATATGTTCGACTGATCTGCCCGGCCATCGGCGGCGGACCACGCTCTCCTGCCGCCGGTGCCGCCCCCCTTCGCAGCCGCCGGCGATAGTCGGCGCGCGCCTGCGGTCGGCGAAACTGGCACAATAGCGCCTCCGTTTTCCTGCTCGACTCGCCATGCCCCAGCTGACCACCGACCTCGACCTCGCCTGCGCCCGCCTGCGCGCCGGGCAATTGCTCGCCCTGCCCACCGAGACCGTCTACGGACTGGCCGCCGACGCCCGCAACCTGGCGGCGGTGGCGCAGGTGTTCGCGCTCAAGGGCCGGCCGAGCAGCAACCCGCTGATCGTGCACCTGGCCGCTGCCGCCCAGGCCGCGGACTGGGCCACGGACATCAGCCCCGCGGCCCGGCGGCTGATGGCGCGCTTCTGGCCCGGTCCGCTGACCCTGGTGCTGCCGGCGCGGCACGACGTGCCTCGCGAGATCACCGCCGGGCAGGACAGCGTGGCCCTGCGGGTTCCGGCTCACCCACTGGCGCGACAACTGCTCGAACGCTTCGGCGGCGCGCTGGTGGCGCCCTCGGCCAACCGCTACATGTCGATCAGCCCCACCAGCAGCGCCCACGTGCAGCAGCAGTTCGCCGACAGCGACCTGCTGATCCTCGAGGGCGGCGAGTGCCAGGTAGGGCTGGAGTCGACCATCGTCGGCCTGCTGCCCGGTGAGCCGCCACGACTGCTGCGCGAGGGCATGCTGGCGCCCGCCAGCATCGAGCAGGTGCTCGGAGAGGCCCTGCAGCGCGGAGTCGAGGGCAGCGTCCGCGCTCCCGGCCAACACCACCGTCACTACGCGCCGGGGACGCCGAGCTGGCGCTTTCACCAGGCACCGCCAGAGGAGGCCCTGGCCGACCCGCAATGCGGCTGGCTCTGGTGCGGTAACGCCCGGCCCAGCGCAGGCCCGGCGCTGGACCTCGGCGACAACCCGGATGAATACGCCCAGGGGCTCTACGCCGCGCTCTACCGCCTGGACAACCTGGGCCTGCAACGGCTGCTGATCCAGAGCCCACCGGCCCACGCAGCCTGGGCCGCCATCCACGACCGCCTGTCCCGCGCCAGCACGGCGCTGGACTGAGCCGAACCGCCCGCGCGGCAGCGGGCTAATCCCGCTGCAGGTAGTGCACGCTGAACAGCTGGCGCCGATCGGTCCATACCGCCAGCGCCCCGAAGCCCGCCTCGCCGGCCAATTCGACGAAGCCGTCCAGGCTGTACTTGTAGGAATTCTCGGTGTGCAGACTTTCCCCGGCGGCGAAGGCGAAGTGCTCATCCTCGATGCGCACCTCCTGGGCCCCGGGGCTGAGCAGATGCATTTCGATCCGCGCCTGCGCCTCGTTGAAGAACGCCCGGTGGACGAAGCGGCTCGGCTCGATGTCGCAGTCCAGTTCGCCGCGCAGGCGCTCGAGCAGGTTGAGGTTGAAGGCCGCGGTCACCCCGGCCTGGTCGTTGTAGGCCGCTTCCAGTATCTCGGTGTCCTTGACCAGGTCCACGCCGATCAGCAGACCGGCACCAGCGGGCAGCATCGCATGCAGGTTGCGCAGGAAGCCCCGCGCCTGCTGCGGGTCGAAATTGCCGATGCTCGAGCCCGGGAAGAACGCCAGGGGCTGCTCGCCCAGCGCTTCTTCCGGCAGGTTCAGGGGCCGACTGAAATCGGCGCAGGCCGCATGCACCTCGAGCCAGGGGTAGTCGGCCGCCAGGCGCCGGGCGCTGCTGAGCAGAAAGTCGCGGGAAATGTCGATGCCCAGGTAGCTGCTCGGATGCATGGCCTCCAGCAGCAGACGCACCTTGCGGCTGGCGCCGCTGCCCAGCTCCACCAGGTTGGCGTGATGACCGGCGATCTCGGCGATCTCACCTGCTGCCTCGCGCAGGATCAGCTCCTCGGTGCGCGTGGGGTAGTACTCCGGCTGCCGACAGATCTGCTCGAACAGCTCGGAACCGCGGCGGTCGTAGAAGAACTTCGGCGAGATGGCCTTGGGCGTGCGGGCGAACCCCAACAGGCTCTCCTCGCGCAACGAGTCGCTGGGGTCCTGGCGGTGCTGGTCGTGAAAGCGGATGGCCGTCGCCATGGTCATGCCTCTCTGGCCAGGCGCAGCCCGGAGAACTGCCAGCGCATGGCGGGGTAGAAGAAATTGCGGTAGCTGCTGCGCACATGGGCCTGCGGGGTGGCGCAACAGCCGCCGCGCAGCACCATCTGCCCGCACATGAACTTGCCGTTGTATTCGCCCAGGCTGCCGGCCAGGGCGCGGAATCCCGGATAGGGGCGATAGGCGCTGCCGGTCCACTCCCAGACATCGCCGAACAGTTGCGCCGGGCCCTCGCCCCCGGCCACGGCGGCCATCGGCTGCAGGCGGTCCTGCTCGACGAAGTTGCCCACCAGCGGCTCGCCCTGGGCGGCCAGCTCCCACTCGGCCTCGCTCGGCAGGCGTGCCCCGGCCCAGGCCGCGTAGGCTTCGGCCTCGTAATAGCTGAGATGACAGACCGGCGCATGGGGGTCCAGTTCGCGCAGGCCGCCCAGGGTCATTTCCAGCCACGCCCCACCCTCCTGCTTCCAGTACAGCGGCGCCTGCCAGCCAGCCTGCTGGGACAGGGTCCAGCCGTCGGCCAGCCAGCAGTCGCTGCGCGCATAGCCGCCAGCGGCGATGAACTCGGCGTATTCGGCATTGCTCACCGGTCGGCTGGCCAGTTCGTACGCCTCGACGAATACCCGGTGGCGCGGCCGCTCGCAGTCGAAGGCAAAATCCGCATCGGCGTCTCCGATATGGCCGATGCCGCCCGGGTAGCGAAGCCAGCGCATAGGCGCGGCCGGCGCGCTATCGCGGCCCAGGTCGCCGCGGTAGGCCGGCAGCAGCGGGTTCTGCGCGAGGATGTGCTTGATGTCCATCAGCAGCAGTTCCTGGTGCTGCTGTTCATGCTGCAGGCCCAGTTCGGTGCGGCGGATGACCTCGGCCTGCTGCCCGCTGGGCGGCCCTTCGAGCAGCGCGGCCATGGCCCGATCGACATGCTCGCGGTAGCGGTAGACCTCGGCCACGGTCGGCCGCGAGAGCAGACCGCGCCGGGCCCGGGGAAAGGGCGTGCCGTGGGTCTGGTAGTAGGAGTTGAACAGGTGGTCGTAGCGCTCATCCAGGGCCCGGTAGCCGGGCAGGAAAGGCCGCAGCAGGAAGGCCTCGAAGAACCAGCTGACATGGGCCAGGTGCCATTTCGGCGGACTCACGTCGGCCATGCTCTGCACGCCGAAATCCTCCACCGTCAGGGGCTGGCACAGGCGCTCGGACTGGGCGCGCACCTCGCGATAGCACATGAGCAGGCGTTGCGCTTCACCCTGGCGTGACTCGCCCTCCAGCGCGGGCTTGGGCATTGGCTCGGCTCCTGATTCGGCTGGCGCGGCAGGCCAGTGGGGGCGGATCGACTGATCGCGCGCCCCCTTGGCCTGTGCAGCGCGATACCCGTTAGCCTAGATGACCCGGCCGGCGAGGGGCGCAGACGCCGACGTAACGCAGCATCAGGCCACGGCCCGAGTGGCGTCGGCCGCTCAGGCGCCGCCGGGCAGGCTCGCGATGGAAGCGGCCAGGCGCTTCCTGGCCAGAGCCGTCAGCGCCGCGCCGGCCAGCTCCGGCCGGCCGCAGTTGAACGGCGGCTGAGGCGCATACTCGAGCTGCAACTGGACGGCCTTGGCTTCCTCCTCACCCCGGACCAGGGCCACCAGCGACAAGGCCAGGTCGATTCCAGCCGTGACCCCGCCGCCGGTGATGCGGTTGCGGTCCACCACCACCCGCCGCTCGTCGATCCGGGCGCCGAAGGCCGGCAGATAGTCGCGGTAGGCCCAGTGACTGGCCGCGCGATAGCCCTTGAGCAGACCGGCGGCGCCGAGCAGCAGCGAACCGGAGCAGACGCTGGTGACCCAACTGGCCTGGGCGCCCTGGCGCGCCAGCCAGGCGAGCACGTCGGCGTCGCGCATCAGCCCCTGCTGACCCGGACCACCGGGCACCAGCAGCATGTCCAGCGCGGGACATGAGTCGAAGGTGTCAGTGGGCAGCAGGCTGATGCCGGCGTCGCTGGGCACCGGCTCGTGGCGCTTCCAGACGAAATGCAGCGCGCTGTCGCTCATGGCCGCCAGCACCTGGGCGGGCCCGGTCAGATCCAGTTGGGTGAGGTGGGGATAGAGGAGGAATCCGATTCTGAAGGGCATGATCGCTGCTGGCTCCTGGGGCTGAGCGCGCACCACGGCGCTGGTGAAGCGCATTGTTCTTGTCGGCGAATCTGGCATCCATGACAATCTATTGCCGATTCCTGCCAAACAGCCGAAGGCCTGACGATGTCCAGCCCCTCCTCGACCAGTGCACTGGCAACAGCGCGACGCCAGGTCGCCCTAGTCGCCTTCCCCGGCGTGCAACTGCTGGACATCGCCGGCCCCGCCGATGTGTTCGAGATGGCCAACAGTTTCCACCTTGAGCCGGCCTACGAGGTGTTCAGCGTGTCGGCCCGGGGCGGCAATACGGCGACCACCAGCGGCATCGACATCGCCACCCGCGCGGCGACCGAAGTGGCGGCGGACCGCCTCGACACCCTGATCGTCGCCGGGGGCAACCAGCAGGGGTTGCTCGAGGCGATCGCCGACCCACCCCTGACCGCCTGGGTGCGACAGGCAGCCGGCAGCGCGCGCCGTTACGCCTCGGTCTGCTCGGGCGCCTTCGCCCTCGCCGAATGGGGCCTGCTCGACGGCCTGCGGGCCACGACCCACTGGGCGGCGGCCGAGCGCCTGCAGCGCCGCTACCCGCGCATCGAGGTGCAGCCGGATGCGATCTATGTACAGAACGGCCAGGTCTGGACGGCCGGAGGGGTCAGCTCGGGAATCGACATGTGCCTGGCGATGGTCGAGCAGGACCTCGGCCGGGTGGTGGCCGCCCGGGTCGCCAAGCAGCTGATCCTGCCGGTGCGCCGGATGGGCAACCAGTCGCAGTTTTCCTTGCTGCTGGAGAGTCAGTCGAGCCGCTACGGGCAGCTGATCGACTGGCTGCGCACGCACCTGAGGGAGCCCCTCAATGTCGAACGCCTGGCCGACCAGGTGGGGGAATCGCCGCGCAGCTTCTACCGCCACTTCCAGGCCGAGACCGGCCAGAGTCCGGCGGCGTTCGTCGAAACGCTGCGCCTGCAGGTCGCCCGTGAACAGCTCGAGGCCGGCGCCTCGGTCAAGGCCGCGGCGCGGGCCGCCGGCTTCACCTCGGATGAGCAGCTGTCGCGGGTATTCGCCCGCCGCTTCAGCATGACGCCGCTGCAGTACCGCCTGACCCACGGCTGGTAGCGGGGAGTGCCCGCCGCGCCTCAGACGTCGTCGAGGCGCGCGGCGGCGAACTGCTCCGGCCAGTCGCGGCGGGTGAACACCTGACCCTGCTCACGCACCCGGCGCACGCCATCCAAGTCCAGCTCACAGATCAGCCATTGGCTGCGCGACGGACAGAGCTCGGCGCTTTCGGCGAGCACGCCATTGGCCGGCAGGCCGTAATCCGAGGGTACGTAGAGCGCGGCGCGGCCGATATTCTCGTCCAGCGCCGGCGACCAGGGCGCCAGGCCCACGGTAGGCGCCTGCAGCACGGCAACCTGGTTCTCCAGGGCGCGCGCCTGGGCGCCGATGCGCACCCGGTAGAAGCCGGCCTCGGTGTCGGTGCAGCTGGGGGCGAGGATCAGGTCGGCGCCGGCCTCGGCCAGTTGCCGAGCGAGCATGGGGAACTCGTTGTCGTAGCAGATCAGGATGCCCAGGCGGCCCAGGGCGGTGTCGAACACGCGCAGGCCGGCGCCGGCGTCGATCTGCCACTGCTCGCGCTCGAAGCGGGTCATGATCAGCTTGTCCTGGCTGCCCAGGTTGCCCTCGGGGCCGAACAGCCAGGCACGGTTGCGGTAGCGACCGTCGGCGTCCAGCACCGGCAGCGAGCCGGGCTGCAGGTAGACGCCGAGGCGCCGCGCCAGGTCCTCGCAGAGCTGCAGCCAGGCCGGCAGCAGGGGCTGGATGCCGGCGATGGAGGCGTGCAGGTCGCCGCGCTGCGCCGCCGGCAGCTGGCCGCTGAGCACCAGTCCGGCGTATTCGGGCAACAGCAGCAGCCGGGCGCCCTGTCCCGCTGCCTCCTCGCACAGGGCGGTCAGGTGGGCCGCGTAGGCCTCCCAGCTCTCCAGCAGGTCGATGTGGTACTGGCAGGCGGCGAGCCTGATCACGGACGGATCTCCTTCAACCAGAACGACAGGGGCTTGGCCGACTCGGCACGCTCGTCCAGGTCCTGCCAGACGAACTCGGTGCGCAGTTCCGGATGGTGCTGATAGCCGCGTCTGCCCCAGAACTCGTTCAACGGCTGGTAGTCGGCGGGGCGCCTGGGGTGATCCCCGGGCCGCTCGACCGCGCAGAAGGCGCACCAGTCGAAGCGTCCGAGCCGCCGGGCGAAGCCTTCGCGCTTGGCGAAGAAGCCCACGCCCAGGCCCTGGCCGCGGTACTCCGGGAGCAACAGCGACTCGCCGAAGTAGAAGATTCGCTCGGTATCCCAGCCCTGCGCGGCGAAGGGCCGCTGGAACTCCTCGGTTTCATCGGTCAGCGGCAGGCCGGTGGAGGCGCCGACCACGCGCTCGTGATCGAGCACCAGCACGACCAGGCTGTCGGCCGATTGCGTGTAGGTCTGCAGGTACTCGGTCTCGTAGGCCAGAGAACCGTCGTAGAGATAGGGAAACTCGCGGAATACGGTGATACGCAGGCGGGCGAGGTCGTCGATATAGGGCGCGATGGCGGCGCCGTGCAGCACGCGGATGTCCATAGGAAGGTCGTTCCGTCGCAGGGAGGTGACGCAGGCGACTAAGCCGGCATGAGAGGCCGAAACTATCATGTCGACCCATTCCTACTTTCCCCATTGCGACTGGAGCATTGCCATGACCGCTACCGAACTCGTCCAGGCCTACTACGCCGCCTTCAACGCCGGCGACATGCCCGCCTTCCTCGCGCTGCTCGACGAGGACGTGGTGCACGACATCAACCAGGGCGAACGCCAGGTGGGCAAGGCCACCTTCGCCGCCTTCATGGACAAGATGAACCGCTGCTACCGCGAGCGCCTGAGCGATATCGTGGTGATGCAGAACGCCGACGGCAGCCGCGCCGCCGCCGAGTTCGTGGTCCACGGCGAATACCTGGCCGACGACGAAGGCCTGCCCCCGGCCCAGGGCCAGACCTACGAGCTGCCAGCCGGCGCCTTCTTCGAGATCAAGGACGGCAAGGTGGCGCGCATCAGCAACTACTACAACCTCAACGACTGGATCGCCCAGGTCGGCTGAGGCTCTCGATCGCCCAGCGTGGGCCTGGACGCCTGGCAACCGGCGCCCTACTGACGCTCGTGCAGGCCGCGCAGGTAGCGGTACAGCTTGCGCGCCGCCGCCAGCGGCAGGCGGATGCTGCCACTGTGCTCCTGCACGGCGTACTCGATACGACTGCGCACCATCCAGGCCGCGTAGAGGGTGAAGCCACAGGCCGAGTCCAGGTCATAGCGCTGCAGGGCGTGCGACAGGCCAAGGCTGCCTGCCTCGACCAGTCGAGGCAGGGCCAGGCCGCGGTCGACGCAGTCCTGGGCGAGGCACAGCACCAGCAGCCGATAGCGCTCGAGCAGAGCTGCACTGGCCCCACCCCGGTCGGCGCGGGCCAGTTCGATGAGACGCCGCTCCTCCTCGGGCCGAGGCCGCTCGTAGCCGATACTCTCGAGGTAATGCAGCACGGCCGTCGCCGTCGACGCACACTTCATCGGATCGCGATACGGCCAGGCCCGGACGCTGTCCCGGCGCTGCCGGCGTTCGTCACTGCGGTCGGACATCCTACGGTGCATGCAATCCCCCTGGAAAAGCCACCACTGGGGCAAGGCTAGGCCACACGCGCAGGAAAAGTGCTGACCCCGGTCAATGGCGCGCGGCTTTAGCCGACCGCCGCGACGAACGGTCGCTCATCGCCTAGCGCTCCGTAAACCTCGCCTCTAGAGGCTGATACGCGTCCCCAGCAGGCGAAGGAAGGCGGCCAGCCAGGTCGGGTGGGCCGGCCAGGCCGGGGCCGTGACCAGATTGCCCTGCACATGCACATGATCCACGGCGATATCCACATAGCTGCCGCCCGCCTGACGCACCTCCGGCGCGCATGCTGGAAAGGCGCTGCACTCGCGCCCCTCGAGCACCCCGGCCGCGGCCAGCAACTGGGCACCATGGCAGATGGCGGCGATCGGCTTGTCGGCCTTGGCGAAGGCCCGCACCAGCGCCAGCACGCGGGGGTTCAGGCGCAGGTATTCCGGCGCCCGGCCGCCGGGAATCAGCAGGGCGTCGTAGTGTTCGGCCTGCACCTCGGTGAAATCGAAGTTCAGGGCGAAGTTGTGCCCGGGCTTTTCGCTGTAGGTCTGCTCGCCTTCGAAGTCGTGAATCGCGGTGCGCACCGACTGCCCGGCGGTCTTGTCCGGGCAGACAGCATGGACGCTATGGCCGACCATCTGCAGTGCCTGGAACGGCACCATCACCTCGTAGTCCTCCACGTAGTCGCCGACCAGCATCAGAACTCTCTTCGCAGCCATTGGCTCTCTCCTGACCAAGGTTCTGGGCGAAAGGAATATCCGCCGCCTAAGAAGTAGACCGGCATTCGCGCCAATCTGCGTCAGCGACCATGGTCCGAAGCCGAACTGCGCGACGGCTGGCGGCGACAGCCCCAGCCACACCTGGGCCTAGCGGCGGCGATCGAGCAGGTTCACCGCCAGCCGGTCCAGCCAGCCCCACAGGCGCTGCTGCACGCGCTGCCACCAGGGCTGGGCCCGCCACAGCGCCAGGCTGATTTCCAGGCTCTCGGCGAAATCCGCCTGGAAGCAGGCCAGCACCTCATCGGTCAGCGCGGGATCGCGGGCCTCCAGGTTGGCGTCGAGGTTGAAGCGCAGGTTCCAGCGATCGAAATTGCAGGAGCCGACGCTGATCCAGTCGTCGACCAGCACCATCTTCAGGTGCAGAAAGCGCGGCTGGTATTCGAAGATGCGCACGCCGGCCTTGAGCAGCTTGGGGAAGTAGCGCTCGCCGGCGAAGCGCACCGGCGGATGGTCGCTGTGCCGGCCACTGGTCAGCAGGCACACCTCGACGCCACGGGCGGCGGCCTTGCGCAGCGCGCGGCGGACCTTCCAGGTCGGCAGGAAATAGGGCGTGGCCAGCCAGATGCGCCGCTGCGCGCCGCGCAAGGCGCGCACCAGGGCCTGTAGGATGTCCCGGTGCTGGCGCGCATCGGCATAGGCCACGCGCCCCCAGCCGTGACCTTCGGGCGGTGGCGAGGGCAGGCGTTTGACGCCCGGCAGGGACCGGCGGCGCCACACCTGGCGCCCGCTGAACGCTTGCCACTGATGCTCGAACAGCTGCCGCCAGTCCTGCACCAGGGGGCCGGCGATCTCCACCATCACCTCGTGCCAGAGGCTTTGTGCCTCTCCAGGGCGCCAGAATTCGTCCGTCGAACCGGTACCGCCGACGAACGCCCGCTCGCCGTCGACCAACAACAACTTGCGGTGATCGCGATAGAAGTTGCGCATGCCGCGCCGCCAGCGCAGCGGGTTGTACCAGTGCAACTGCACCCCGGCGACGCTGAGGCGCAGCCGGTCGGCCTGCTGCAAGGCCTGGCCGCCATAGCCATCGAACAGGCAGCGCACCTGCACACCGCGCTGCGCCGCGCCGCACAGCGCGTCCACCAGCGCATCGCTGCAGGCGCCGCTTTCGATCAGGTACAGCTCCAGTTCGACCAGTCGCTGCGCGGCGTCGATCGCCTCGAGCATGCGCGGAAAGAAGCTTGCGCCGTCGCACAGCAAGGCGAAGCGATTGCCGCTGCGCCAGGGAAAGATGGCCCCGGGCATCAGCGTGGCGGCATGGGCGATGGGTTGCAGCGCAACGGGGCGGGCGGTGTGCGCATAGATCCTCGGCAGGCAAGCGAAGCTGGCGCCACGATAGCCGTCCGCGCGGTGCCGAGCAAACCGCCGCGCCGGCGCTGCAGCTCGACGAGAGCGCATGCGCCTCGGCGATGGGCCCGGCAGCGCAACCCGGGGCGCCGCCTGTCGACTGCCGCCAGCTCTGGCGAAGGCCTGGCGACCCCGTCAGCCGACGGCCGCCAGGGCCTTGTGCAGCCGCTTGCTGCGCGCGGTCTCGGCGATTTCCAGCAGGCCCTTGTCGCGCTTCCACATCGCCGCCCAGTTCGCCGGCCCGGCGGCGCAGGCGGCGTCCAGGTCCGCCGACAGGGCGGCGAACTGGGCGAACAGGCCGCCCAGCAGCAGGTGGCTGGCCGGCGCCGTGGCGCTCAACCGGGACACTTCGGCACAGGCGGCGAGCAGGCCCAGCAGGCGCAACTGCAGGGCCTGCGGCCAGGCCGACTCGCGCCCCACGCCATGCAGCCAGGCACACACCGCGGTCAGCACGTGCAGGTCCTCGATGCTACGAAACGGTTTGACGTAGTCGTCCCAGCCGTCACCGGCCAGGCGCTGGCAGTGGGCGCCCTCCAGGTGCAAGCGGGCGTGGCCTATGTCCGGCATCATCGGCATGGGGCGCAGGGTTTCGATGCGCACGCCCGGCGCCCCGCTGTGCACCACCCCCAGGGCCAGGCGCGGCGCCTGACCCTGCTCTTCCTCGCGCGCGGCGACCAGGAGCCAGTCGGCGGCGTCGGCGGCGGTGACGAAATCCTTGCGCCCGCTGAGCGCCAGGCCACGCAGGCGCGTACCCATGTCCGCCGGGCGCACGCTGTTGTTCTCGGTCACGCACAGCGCCCCCAGGGAGCGCGGCGCCGAGGGCCAGAGCACGCGCAGGGCGCCCTGGTAGCCGGCGAGAAAGGCCAGCCCCGGGGTGGCGGACAGACGACCGCCGAGCAACGCCAGCTCGAAGGGCGAGGGATTGCCCAGCCGTTCCAGCAACGCCGCGTACCACTCGTCCAGGCTGGCGGCGGGCAGGCGGTCTTGGGGTTGCAGCAGGCGTTGCCAGGGCATGGACGGATTCCTCGACTGTTGATGGGGCCGCTGTCACACAAGCATCACCGAAGTTTCACCGAGGTGACACCACGGCTGCCTAGCCTGAGCTTGCCCAACAAGTTCGACCGGCCGCAAGAGCATAAAGCCGGCAAATATGGAGGCTTAGGCATGACCCATAACGCTCCTAACAGCGCGCGCCGCCTGCAGGCCGAGCGCCTGCTCGGCCCCGCCGCCCTGCGTGAAGCCCAGGCGTTGCGCTATCGCGTGTTCAGCAGCGAGTTCGATGCCAAGCTCAAGGGCGCCGAGCAGGGCCTGGACATGGATGACTACGATGGCCACTGCAGCCACATCGGCGTGCGCGACCTGACCAGCGGCGAGCTGGTGGCCACCACCCGCCTGCTCGACCACCGGGCCGCCGCCGGCCTCGGCCGCTTCTACAGCGAGGAGGAGTTCAGCCTGCACGGCCTGCCCAACCTCGAGGGCCCGGTGCTGGAGATCGGCCGCACCTGCGTGGACGCCGCCTACCGCAACGGCGCGACCATCGCCGTGCTCTGGGCCGAACTGGCCGAGGTGCTCAACCAGGGCGGCTACCGCTACCTGATGGGCTGCGCCAGCATCCCCATGCAGGACGGCGGCATCCAGGCCCAGGCGATCATGCAGCGCCTGCGCGAACGCCACCTGTGTACCGAACACCTGCGCGCCGAGCCGAAGACCCCGCTGCCGCCACTGGAGGTGCCGGGCAACGTCATCGCGCAGATGCCGCCGCTGCTCAAGGCCTATATGCGCCTGGGCGCGAAGATCTGCGGCGAGCCGTGCTGGGACCCGGACTTTCAGGTCGCCGACCTGTTCATCCTGCTCAAGCGCGACGAGCTCTGCCCGCGCTACGCCCGGCACTTCAAGGCCGCGGTCTGATCGCGCTTGCCAGGAACGCCGGCGCTGTGTAGACAGTGCCGGCGCGTCCCTGCCCGCCCTGGAGTCCCGATGAAGAAACTGCGTGTGTACTGGCGCCTGCTGCGCCTGGCGGCCGTGCTCGCCCTGGGCACCCTGCTGGCGGCCGGGCTGAGCCTGCTCGAGCGCCTGGTGCGCCACGACCTGATGGCCACCCGCCAACGCCTGAGCCGCTGGTTCCTCGCCCGCCTCGCCGGCGTCCTGCCGCTGCGCCTGCGGGTGACGGGGGAATTGCCGAACGAGCCGATGCTGTGGGTCAGCAACCATGTGTCCTGGACCGATATCCCGCTGCTCGGCGCGCTCGCCCCGCTGTCCTTCCTGTCCAAGGCCGAGGTGCGCGGCTGGCCGCTGGCCGGCTGGCTGGCGCACAAGGCTGGCACCCTGTTCATTCGCCGCGGCGCCGGCGACAGCGGCCTGCTCAACCAGCAGCTCGCTCGCCACCTGCGCCGCGGTCGCCATCTGCTGATCTTCCCGGAAGGCACCACCACTGACGGCCAGCAGGTGCGCACCTTCCACGGCCGCCTGCTGAGCAGTGCCATCGACACTGGCGTGGCCCTGCAGCCGCTGGCGATCCGCTACCGACGCGGCGGCGCGCTCTGCGCCATCGCGCCCTTTATCGGCGACGACGACATGCTCTCGCACCTGCTGCGCCTGCTCGAGAGCGAGGTGGCCGAGGTGGAGATCCAACTGCTCACGCCCATCGCCAGCCACGGGCTGAATCGCAACGAGCTGGCCCGCCGAGCCCAGGCGGCGGTGAGCGCCGCGCTGTCTGCCACGGCCGCCGCACCGTCCGCCCCGGTGGAGCAAAGCCAGGCCGCCTGAGCCGCGTCCGCTAGGTGCGCTGCTGGTCCTCGGCGAAGCGCCGCAGCTGTGGATAGAACAAGTGGAAGTCCTCAGTCAGCGGCACATACAGGCGCTCCAGCTCAACCATGGCACCGTCCAACCCCTCGGGCCGCGACAGGCGCCGCTGCATGGCGGCGAGCACCTGCTCCAACACGGCGAACTCGCTGTAGCTGCCCAACCAGTCCTGCGCAGCCATGCGTGGCGCGATCAGCGCCAGGCGACCGGGCAGCGCCGGCTCGGCGGCCAGCAGGCGGTAGACCCGGGCGGTGAACTGTTGCAGCGGTTGCTCGGCATAGTCCGCCCAGTGCAACGCCAGGCAGTGATCGAAGAACAGATCCAGGAGGATGCCGGCATAGCGCCGTCGCTCGGCCGGGAAGCGCGCCCGCGCGCGGGCCTGCAGCGGATGGCTGTCGGTGAAGGCGTCGATGCGCCGGTGCAGGCGGATCGCCGCCTCGATGTCCGCCGGCCACTGCCCGGCCAGCGGCCCCTTGACGAAGTCGCCATACAGGCTGCCGAGCAGTTGCGCCGGCGCGTCGCCGCCGAGATGCAGGTGTGCGAGGTAGTTCATCCGGCGAGCTTACCCCCTTCTCCACGCATCCGGCAGCCACCCCATCAGCCGAATCGATGCTCACTATCGCCGCAAACGAAGTGCAAATCGGATAATGTCGATATATATTTCGTTAATTCGCGATATAGCGATACAGCCACTCTTGGAACATCCGACTATGCCCATCGATATCGATGAAGTGATCAAGGCCCTGGCCCACCCGGTGCGCCGCGACATCCTGCACTGGCTAAAGACCCCAGAAGCCTATTTCGCCGATCAGGAAAACCCGCTGGAGCTGGGCGTGTGCGCCGGCAATATCGAACAGCGCACCGGCCTGGCGCAGTCGACGGTGTCGGCGCACCTGGCCACCCTGCAGCGAGCCGGTTTGGTGACCAGCAGGAAGGTCGGCCAGTGGCACTTCTTCAAACGCAACGAAGACTGCATCCAGGCCTTTCTACGGCATATCAGCCACGAGCTGTAGGCCGCGCCTGTCCCAACATTGCTTAGTCAAACCCTCGGCGCATGCCCCTGACGGAGGATCACCCATGCCTACGCTTTTCGACCCGATCAAGATCGGCGAGCTGGAACTCGCCAACCGCATCATCATGGCGCCGCTGACCCGCTGCCGCGCCGACGCCGGCCGTGTGCCCAACGCCCTGATGGCCGAGTACTACGTACAGCGCGCCTCGGCCGGGCTGATCATCAGCGAGGCCACCGCGGTCACGCCGATGGGCGTCGGCTATGCGGACACCCCCGGCATCTGGTCGGCCGAGCAGGTGCGCGGCTGGAGCAACATCACCAAGGCGGTGCACGCCCACGGCGGCAAGATCGTCCTGCAGCTGTGGCATGTCGGACGCATCTCCGATCCGGTCTACCTCAACGGCGAGCTTCCGGTGGCGCCCAGCGCCATCGCCGCCAAGGGCCACGTCAGCCTGCTGCGGCCGTTGCGCGAACACCCGGTGCCACGCGCCCTGGAGACCGAGGAAATCGCCGACATCGTCGAGGCCTATCGCCAGGGCGCGGAGAACGCCAAGGCCGCCGGCTTCGACGGCGTGGAAATCCACGGCGCCAACGGCTACCTGCTCGACCAGTTCCTCCAGGACAGCACCAACAAGCGCAACGACCGCTACGGCGGCTCCATCGAGAACCGCGCCCGCCTGCTACTAGAGGTGACCGACGCGGCCATCGAGGTCTGGGGCGCAGGCCGAGTCGGCGTGCACCTGGCACCACGAGGAGACTCCCAGGATATGGGCGACTCCAACCCCAAGGAGACCTTCACCTACGTCGCCCGCGAACTCGGCAAGCGCGGCATTGCCTTCATCTGCGCCCGCGAGAAGGAAGCCGACGACAGTCTGGCACCAAGCCTGAAACAGGCCTTCGGCGGCGTGTTCATCGCCAACGAGCGCTTCACCAAGGCCCAGTCCAACGCCTGGCTGGCGGAGGGCAAGGCCGACGCCGTGGCCTTCGGCATCCCCTTCATCGCCAACCCCGATCTGCCGGCGCGCCTGGAGCAGGATGCGCCGCTCAACGAGCCGCGACCGGACACCTTCTACGGTGGCGGGGCGGTTGGCTATATCGACTACCCACGACTGTAGGGCCGGTCGATTCGACGCCCACAAAAAAGCCCGCAGCGATGCGGGCTTTCTGTTGAGCGGCGGGCTTCAGCGCGCGTCGATCTGCGCCTGCAGGTTCTGGATCTGCGCCTGCAGGGTGCTGATGTGGCGGGTCATCTGCGCGCGGAAGGCATCGAACTCGGCGGTGTTGCTCTTCGGCGCCGGACGGTTCTCCAGGTCGCTCTTGAGCACCAGGATGTCCTGCTCCAGGCGGCCGATGGCCTGGCTCGGGTTGCCGATCTTCTTCAGCGCGGCCACCTCCTCATTCAGGCTCTTGAGCTGGCCTTCGAGCTTGCCCAGGCCGTTCTGCGCCCCCTTGAGCGCGGCCAGTTCGCTCTTCAACGCCGCCTGTGCGCCGCTCAGGCTTTTCAGCGACGCCTCGAACTGGCCGGTCGCGCCCTGCTGGCTCTTCAACGCAGTCGCCAGCTGCTCGATGCGCTTGTCACGATCGCCGGACTGGCCGGCGGCACCCTGCTGCTGCTTGCCCAGCTCGGCCAGCCTGGTTTCCAGCTGCTTGACCTGCAGTTTCAGCGCTTCGCTGCCGGTGGTGACCGTCGACTCGGTGGCCACCACCTTGCCGGAGATGTCCTGGATACGCCCGGCGGCGTCCTCGCTGATGCGCGCGAAACTTTCCTGAGTGGCCACCAGTTGCTGCTCCATCAGGCTGATCTGCTGGAAGCTCCACCAGCCGAGACCGCCCAGGGCGATGGTCAGGGCGCCGACCAGCGCCCATAGCGGCCCGGTGCTGGCGCCCTTGGCCGGGGCGGCAGCGGCGCGGCCATGGCCGGGTGCCCGCGCCGACGCGGGATAAGCGCTATCGAAATCATCGCGATCGCGCGAGTCGGGCGTCAGGCTGGGCACATCATCGAAATCGTCGTGAGCATCGTTACGCATGGGTAAACCTTCAAGAAACGCCGAGGGAGCGAAATGCCGCGCAGTATAACGTTTCACGCGTGGCGCTTCAGCGCTGCGCCAAGCCGGTGCGCCGTGCACCGTGTGCGGGCAGAGCAATGGCCCATCGACCCGCCAACAGGCGCCGAGTTCCGCTCCCGGTGAGCTGGTACGCACCTTGCTTGCACCTTGCCACCCGCTGCAAGGCTCGGGACGCTGCAGCGCCGAGCCAGGCGGAATCATCACAGGGGGGCCTATGGAACTGACCAAAGAAGTGCTGGACTGCATGACGACCTTGCGCCGCCGCCTGCGCGAGGAGCTGGCGCTGGACATCCGCCTGAGCCAGGCCGATTCGGTCGGCGCCATGCTCAGTGCCTGCCGCGCCTCGCGGGACGAACAGACCCGCCAGTTGGGCCAGTGCCTGGCGCGCTTCAGCGACCGCCCGTTCGAGCCGGCCGCCGGCACGCCGGCGTCGGCGAGCCCCGGTGGCGTGGCCGAGCGCCCGGCCCGCAGCGCCCAGCGCATCTATCGCGGTCAGCGCGTCAACGTCTGAGCGGACGTCAGCCCGGATGGTGGGCCCGCCACCACTGGCAGAATTCATCCAGCGCGGTCCACAGGCTGACCTGCGGGTCGTAGTCCAGGTACTCGCGCGCGCGGCCTATATCCAGGGTGAAGTCCCTGGCCATCATCGCCATCCCCAGGCGGAACAGGGTCGGCTCCGGGCGCCCGGGTAGCAGCCGGCAGACGCCCTCGTTCAACGCCGCCGCACCATAGGCCAGGGCGAAGGGCAGGTGGCGGGTCACCGGCGGCAGGTCGAGCCCGCGCAACACATAGTTGACCGCATCCCACAGCGGCACCGGCGCGCCGTTGCTGATGTTGTAGGCCTTGCCCAGGGCCGGGCCGGCCGCCAGCAGTGCGCTGAACAGGGCATCGTTGAGGTTGGCCATGCTGGTGAAGTCGACCTTGTTCAGGCCATTGCCGATGATCGCCAGGCGGCCCTTGCGCTGCATATTGATCAGCCGCGGAAAGATGCTGGTATCGCCGGCCCCGGTCACCGAGCGCGGGCGCAGCGCCAGCACCTCCAGGCCGAACTCCTGGGCCCCGAACACCTGCTGTTCGGCCAGATACTTGGTCCTGCCGTAGTGGTCGAAGAAGCGCTTGGGCAGCTGCTCTTCCCGGAGGCCCAGATGGGAGCGGCCGTCGAAATAGATGGACGGTGACGACAGGTGCACCAGACGGCGCACATGCTGTTTCAGGCATGCCTCGACAACATTTTCGGTGACCTGCACATTGGCCTGGTGAAAGTCCGCATAGCGACCCCACACGCCCACCGCGCCGGCGCAGTGCACCACCGCCTCGACGTCGCGGCACAGGCGCTGGGCCAGGGCCGCGTCGCCCAGGTCGCCCTGGACAAACTCGGCGCCGCGCTTGACCAAGTGTGCGACCGCTTCGGCCCGGCGTCCGTTGACCCGCACCTCGAGCCCCTGCTCCAGGGCAAAACGGGCGAAACGCCCGCCAATGAATCCGCTTGCCCCGGTAACCAGAATCTTCATCGCCCCATTTCCCCTGCATTGACCCCGTGGCGCACTCTAGCAGCGCCGCCGCCGGCACGCCCGGTCGACGCGCACACGCACCCGCGCCGCCGCCCTCAGGGCCGCGCGACTGAACCGGTGCCTGTACCTATTGCGTCTACGCTGTTAGCCATTGCCCGCAACAGGAGCCCGCGCATGGCCAAGCGACACTGGATGATCTACGGCGCCAACGGCTACACCGGCCGCCTGCTGGCCGAGGAGGCGCAGCGCCAGGGACTGACGCCGATACTGGCCGGCCGCAACCCGGCGGCGGTGCACGCCCTGGGCAGCCGGCTGGGCCTGGAGTGCCGGATCTTCGACTTGCAGCACCGCGAGCGGGCGCGCGAGGCGCTGGCCGACATCGCCGTGGTCGCCCACTGCGCAGGTCCCTTCTCGGCCACCAGCCTGCCGATGCTCCAGGCCTGCCTGGCCAGCCACACCCACTACCTGGACATCAGCGGCGAGATCGAGGTGTTCGAGACCGTCCACGGCTTCGACCACAAGGCCCGCGAGCTGGGCCTGGTGGTCTGCCCCGGGGCCGGCTTCGACGTGATTCCCAGCGATTGCCTGGCCGCCTGCCTGCACCGGGCGCTGCCCGATGCCAGCCACCTGGCGCTGGGTTTCGACAGCGCCAGCGGTCTGTCGCCGGGCACCGCCAAGACCGCCGTGGAAGGCCTGGGCCTCGGTGGCAAGGTGCGCCGCCAAGGCCTGATCACCGACGTGCCGCTCGGCTACAAGCGGCGCACCATCGACTTTGGCCGGGGCGCCAGGCCGGCCGTGACCATCCCCTGGGGTGACGTGGCGACCGCCTATTACTCCACCGGCATCGGCAATATCGAGGTGTACCTGCCGACGCCGGTGACCGTGGCCGTGGCCATGCGCCTGGCCGACCCGCTGCGCCCGCTGCTCGCGCGCCGGCGGGTGCAGGGCTGGCTCAAGGGCCTGGTCGACAAACGCGTACAGGGCCCCGATCAGAGCAGCCGCAATCGCAGCCGCACCTGGCTCTGGGGCGAGGTGCGCAACGCCGCCGGGGCGATCAAGCGCGGACGCCTGGAGACCGCCAACGGTTACGAGGTGACGGTGCACGGCATGCTCCTGGCCGTAGCCCACCTGCTCGCCTACGGCGGCCATGGCGGCTACCTCACCCCCTCGCAATTGCTCGGCGAGCGCTGCATCGAGCAGCTGCCCGGCTGCGGGAAAATCCTCATCGCCTGACCGCCAGGCGCGCGGGCGGCTGCGGTGCCTGGCCGGAGGCGCAGATGGCGGCCGCTACCCGGCGAGCGGCACCAGGCTGGCCCGCGTCGCCGTTTGCAGGTGGCGGGTCAGGCTCGCCAGCAACTCGCCACCGCTGCGCCAATGGTGCCAGTAGAGCGGCACGTCCAACGGCCGCCCGGGCAGGACTTCCACCAGGGCTGCCCTGGCCAGTTCGCCCTCGACCTGCAATTCCGGCACCAGCCCCCAGCCGAATCCGGCACACGCCAGGCGCACGAAACCCTCGGACGACGGGCAGAGGTGGTGGGCGAAGCCCCCCTCCACGCCGAGGGCGGCCAGGTAGCGGTGCTGCAGCAGGTCGTCAGGACCGAAGACGATGGCCGGCACCCGCGCCAGGCGCTGCGCCTCGACACCATGCGGAAAATGCCGGGCGATGAACGCCGGGCTGGCCAGGGCCCGGTAGCGCATGGCCCCTAAGGGCAAGGAGCGGGCGCCGGCGACCGGCCGCTCGGCGGCGCAGACACAGGCCGCCACCTCGCCGGCGCGCATGCGCTTGAGGCCCACCTCCTGATCCTCCACCACCAGGTCCAGCAGCACCCGCTGCTCGGCGCAGAACCCACTCACCGCGCCGGCCCACCAGGTCGCCAGGCTGTCGGCATTGAGGGCGATGCGCAGGCGCTCCGGCAACCCGCCCTCGTCCAGCGCCGGCACCTGGCCCTGCAGGTCCCGCTCGAGCAGGCGCACCTGCTGCACATGGTTGAGCAGGCGCCGACCGACATCCGTGGGGGTTGGCGGCGTGGCCCGCACCAGCACCGGCTGGCCGACCCGCGCCTCGAGCAGCTTGATCCGCTGAGACACCGCCGATTGCGACAGGCCCAGCACCTGGGCGGCGCGCTCGAAGCCAGCCTGCTCCACCACCGCAGCCAGGGCCGCCAACAGCTTGTAGTCGAACAAATCATTTCTCCTAATGAGTAATGAGCATTATTGGTTTTTCTTATACAGCCAGGCGCCACACACTGGCCACCTTCCCAGCCCATTGCCCGAGGAGCCCGCCATGTCCGGCGAAACCGATCTGTCCCGCCTGCTGCAGCACATGGAGCCGCAACTGAACCCGGGCCAGTACGTATTCTGCAGCCTGCCCCACGACGCCGACTGCCAGGGCCTGGAGCCGCTCGCCCGCATGCACGAGCGCGAAGGCCTGACCCTGGTGCTGCCCCGTGCCCAGGCCGATGCCCGCGGCCTGGGCTACGACTACGTCGCGGCCTGGATCACCCTGCACGTGCACTCCTCCCTGGCCGCGGTGGGCCTGACCGCTTCTTTCTCTGCAGCCCTGGCCCAGGCGGGGGTGAGCTGCAACGTGATCGCCGGCTACTACCACGACCACCTGTTCGTGCCCATCGAGCGAGCCGAGCGCGCCCTGTCCACCCTCCGCGCCCTGGCGGCCGCGGCGACTCCGGAGTGACGGCCATGTGGCAGAGCTACAGCAACGGACTGCTGGTCGCCATCGGCCTGATCATGGCGATAGGCGCGCAGAACGCGTTCGTGCTGGCCCAGGGCCTGCGCCGCGAACATCACCTGCCGGTCGCCCTGCTGTGCATCCTGTGCGACGCCGTACTGGTCAGCGCCGGGGTCTTCGGCCTGGCCAGCCTGCTGAGCCAGAGCCCGCTGCTGCTGGGCATCGCACGCTGGGGTGGCGCGCTGTTCCTGCTCTATTACGCCAGCCAGGCGCTACGACGCGCCTGGCGTCCGCAGGCTCTGAGCGAGACCGAAGCGGCGCCACGTTCGCGGCGCGCCGTGCTGCTGACGGCCCTGGCGGTGACCCTGCTCAACCCCCACGTCTACCTGGATACCGTGCTGCTGATCGGCTCGCTCGGCGCCCAGCAGCCGGTTCCCGGCGCCTATGCCCTCGGCGCCGCCAGCGCCTCGCTGCTCTGGTTCATCGGCCTGGCCCTGGGCGCGGCCTGGCTCGCACCCTGGCTGGCGCGGCCGAACACCTGGCGGCTGATCGACCTGGCCGTGGCGACGATGATGCTGGTCATCGCCCTGCAGCTGCTGCTGGGCCGCTGAGCCGACGGCCCAGGGCCCTGGCACCGGTTTTTCCCACACAGTTGTTGCGTGGTTAAGCCTTGCCCCCGGTGCTATGATCCCGGGTCTGCGGCGCCAAGGAATAGAAATTCCCGCCGCTTGTCCGGCCGCCCGTGAACGGCCTCGCGCACACCGCACCTGACCTGAGTAGGAGATAGACCATGGCTTTCGAATTGCCGCCGCTGCCGTATGAGAAGAACGCCCTCGAGCCGCACATTTCGGCAGAGACGCTGGAATTCCACCACGGCAAGCACCACAACACCTACGTGGTAAACCTGAACAACCTGGTGCCGGGCACCGAGTTCGAGGGCAAGTCCCTGGAAGAGATCGTCAAGACCTCCTCGGGCGGCATCTTCAACAACGCCGCGCAGGTCTGGAACCACACCTTCTACTGGAACTGCATGAGCCCGAACGGCGGTGGTCAGCCGACTGGCGCCCTGGCCGACGCGATCAACGCAGCCTTCGGTTCCTTCGACAAGTTCAAGGAAGAGTTCAGCAAGGTTTCCATCGGCACCTTCGGCTCCGGCTGGGGCTGGCTGGTGAAGAAGGCCGACGGCTCCCTGGCCCTGGCCAGCACCATCGGCGCCGGCTGCCCGCTGACCAGCGGCGACACCCCGCTGCTGACCTGCGACGTGTGGGAGCACGCCTACTACATCGACTACCGCAACCTGCGTCCGAAGTACGTCGAGGCGTTCTGGAACCTGGTCAACTGGGACTTCGTAGCCAAGAACTACGCCGCCTAAGACCTCGCGTCCACGCACCAGAAACCCGGCCTATGCCGGGTTTCTTGCATTCTGGAGCCCGCCCCAGGCGCGACCGCAGAGCGCCTCGGCGACCTGAGCGGCGCGCCACTCATCCACCCGCCCCACATGGCTGACGGCTCGCCCGAGCCGCGCCTGGCTCCTACCGCACAATGTTGCCGAATCGTGATGACGCCTGGACGCGGATATGGCACCGTTGGCGCTCAAGTCCCTATTGCTGCGTGCCGACACAGTTCAAGTGGGCATGCACCAGGCCTGGCGCCGCAACTCGAGGCCAGGGCCCTTTGACGGCCCCCGAGAGTTTGCCAATACTCACACCGGTCTGACGCCTCTGGCATCGCACAAGGAATCGCCATTTGAAGTTGGAACTCCAGAACAGCCTGTCATTGAAGCTGCTACGCGTCGTGCTGCTCTCGGCCCTGGCCGTCGGTGTGGTGCTGAGCTGTGGGCAGATCGTCTTCGATGCGTACAAGACCAGACAAGCTGTCAACGACGATGCCCAGCGCATTCTCGGGATGTTCCGCGACCCCTCCACCCAGGCGGTCTACAGCCTGGATCGCGAGATGGGCATGCAGGTCATCGAGGGCCTGTTCCAGCACGAGTCGGTGCGCGTGGCCTCCATCGGCCACCCCGAGGAGCCGATGCTCGCGGAAAAGGCCCGCGCGGCGCTGCAGCTGCCGACACGCTGGCTGACCGACCCGATACTCGACAAGGAGCAGAGCTATTCCACCCGCCTGGTCGGCCGCGGCCCCTACAGCGAATACTACGGTGACCTGAACATCACCCTCGATACCGCGGTCTACGGCCAGAACTTCGTCACCAGCTCGGTGGTGATCTTCATCTCTGGCGTGCTGCGCGCCCTGGCCATGGCCCTGGTGCTGTACCTGGTCTATCACCTGCTGCTGACCAAGCCGCTGGCGAAGATCATCGACCACCTCAGTCGCATCAACCCGGACCGGCCGAGCGAGCACAAGCTGCCCATGCTCGATGGCAACGAGAAGAACGAGCTGGGCCTGTGGATCAACACCGCCAACCAGCTGCTCGCCTCCATCGAGCGCAACACCCACCTGCGTCGCGAGGCGGAAAGCAGCCTGCAGCGCATGGCCCAGCAGGACTTCCTCACCGGCCTGCCCAACCGCCAACAGCTGCAGCAGCTGCTCGACCAGATCCTCGAGGACGCCGGCCGTCGCCAGCGTCGCGTCGCCGTGCTGTGCGTCGGCCTGGACGACTTCAAGGGCATCAACGAGCAGTTCAGCTACCAGACCGGCGACCAGCTGCTGCTTGCCCTGGCCGACCGCCTGCGCAGCCACAGCGGCCGAGTCGGGGCCCTGGCCCGCCTGGGCGGCGACCAGTTCGCCCTGGTCCAGGCCGATATCGAACAGCCCTACGAGGCGGCCGAGCTGGCGCAAAGCGTGCTGGACGACCTGGAGGCCCCGTTCACCTTCGATGAGCAGGAAGTGCGCCTGCGCGCCACCATCGGCATCACCCTGTTCCCCGAGGACGGCGACAGCACCGAGAAGCTGCTGCAGAAGGCCGAGCAGACCATGACCCTGGCCAAGAGCCGCTCGCGCAACCGCTACCAGTTCTATATCGCCAGTGTCGACAGCGAAATGCGCCGACGCCGCGAACTGGAAAAGGACCTGCGCGAGGCCTTGTCCCAGCAGCAATTCGAACTGGTCTATCAGCCCCAGGTGGACTACCGCGACCACCGGGTGGTGGGTGTCGAGGCCCTGTTGCGCTGGCAGCATCCACAGCACGGGCTGATCCCGCCGGACCTGTTCATCCCCCTGGCGGAGCAGAACGGCACCATCGTGCCGATCGGCGAATGGGTGCTCGACCAGGCCTGCCGCCAGCTGCGCGAGTGGCATGACCAGGGCTTCGACGAGCTGCGCATGGCGGTCAACCTGTCCACCGTGCAGCTGCACCATGCCGAACTGCCGCGGGTGGTCAACAACCTGATGCAAGTCTATCGCCTGCCCTCGCGCAGCCTCGAGCTGGAGGTCACCGAGACCGGCCTGATGGAAGACATCACCACCGCCGCCCAGCACCTGCTCAGCCTGCGCCGCTCCGGCGCGCTGATCGCCATCGACGACTTCGGGACCGGCTATTCCTCGTTGAGCTACCTCAAGAGCCTGCCACTGGACAAGATGAAGATCGACAAGAGTTTCGTGCAGGACCTGCTCGAAGACGAAGACGATGCCACCATCGTTCGCGCGATCATTCAGCTCGGCACCAGCCTGGGCATGCAGGTGATCGCCGAAGGCGTGGAGACCGTCGAGCAGGAAAACTACATCATCGCCCAGGGCTGTCACGAGGGGCAGGGCTACCTCTACAGTAAGCCGCTGCCGCCGCGTGAGCTGACCCAGTACCTCAAGCAGTCCCGTCGCCTCGCGGCCGCGGCCAATCCCGCCACCCTCTGAACTTCCCCTGGGCCTCGCCGGCGCCGCGGCAGAGCGGCCTGACTAGCAGTCGGGCCAGGCTCGCCGGGCCTAGAGGCCGTTCAGCAGCCAGGCCGTCGCCAATGCCCCCGCCAGGCACAACAACGCGCCCCCGGCCGCATGCCAGTAGAACTGGCGCGCCAGCTCGTCCTCCCCGGCCGTGGAGAGAATGAACGGCTGGGCCTCACCCGGCTTGCCCATATGGTGCTGGGCCGGCCGCTGGCTGTGCTGGCGATGGCGATCCTCGGCCTCCAGCTGGGCGGCCAGGCGCACCCGATGCCACTCCTGCTCGTCCAGCTGACCATTGCGGTCGCTGTCGAAGCGCTGCAGCAGGCCGGCGAAGTCGCCCTTCCATTCACGAATCACCGCCCCCTGCGCCTCACTCAGGTCCAGGCCCTGACGGCCGCCGCCGCTGCTACGGAACTCGCCGATGGCGTACAGCGGCTGACCGCCGTGCAGGCGCTCCTCGGTGTAGCGGTAGCTCTTGCCGCTGTCCAGCCAGGCCGTCCAGCCGCCCTTCGCCGGCCCCCGCGGGTGACGCAGATTGCCGCGCCAGACCTCGCGGGACGAGGGCCGCACCTCCGCACCGCGCGGGTCGATCAGGCACTGGCCGGTGCCATCATCGAGCAGCAGCCAGCCCTCGCTGCAGCCGCGCTCGACCACCCGCCAGGTGCGCTTATCGCCATCGCCGCAGTATTCCTCGATCCTGAAACGCCACCACAGGCAGGGCTTACCGGTCAGCGGCGCGACGATCGCGGTGTCCGCCTGCTCGCGCAGCACGCCGTAGAACTCGACATAGCCCTGGGCGGCCGAGCGGATCTTCGAGGTCGGGGTGTCCAGCAGGTGCCGCGCCTGGCTCAACCGCCGCAGGCTCCACCAGGCGCCGCCGGCGGTGGCGGCCAGGCTGACGGCCAGGCTGACGGCCAGGCCGATCAGCGACTCATCGAACGGCACGGCTTAGCCGAACAGGGTCTTGAGGTCGACGTCGGCCTTCTCCGCCTCGCTGAACTGCAACAGCTCGGCGCTCTTGAAGGCGAAGAAGCGCGCGATCAGCACGTCGGGGAACTGCTCGATGCGCACGTTGTTCAGGTTGACCGCCTCGTTGTACAGCTCGCGGCGGTCGGCGATGCCGTTCTCCAGGCCGCTGATGCGCTGCTGCAGGTGCTGGAAGCTGTCGTTGGCCTTGAGCTCCGGGTAGTTCTCGGCCAGGGCGAACAACTGGCCCAGGCCGGCACGCAGGCCGCTCTCGGCCTTGCCCAGGGCGCCCACATCGTGCTGTTCACGGGCACTGGCCACGGCGCTGCGGGCGGCGATGACCCGCTCCAGGGTGGTGCGCTCGTGCTGCATGTACTGCTTGCAGGTTTCCACCAGCTTGGGCAGCTCTTCGTGGCGCTGCTTGAGCAATACATCGATATTCGACCAGGCCTTGCCGACCCCATGCTTGAGGCGTACCAGGCCGTTGTAGAGGATCACCGCGTAGGCGGCGACCAGGCCCAGGATGACGAGAAAGGCGACGCTGCTCAGGCTCATGCGGTGTTCTCCATAACGGCTGCAGATGGGATGCGTGGCGGCATTCTAACGGCATCTGCGGCGAAACGCGCAGACCCGGCGCACGGGTTTTCTATCGAGCGGAGGCAATATCCCTTTGCGCTTAATGCAAATCTTTCGCATTATGTTGACGATTTCGCGCACAGCCGCGCACACCGCTCACCTCTTCACCTATAAGGATGTCGTCATGATTCGTATGCCCCTGGCTTCCGCCAGCCTGCTGGCCATCGCCATTTCCCTCGCCGGTTGCGGCGAAGACAAGGCCGCAGCCACGCAAGCTGCCGTTCCCGCCGCCAATGCGGCGGTAGCCAAGGTCAGCGCGATCGACGCAGCTGCCGGCAAGGCCGTGGTCGCGCACTACGCCGACCTGGCCCTGGCCGTGTTCAGCGACGCGGCCAGCACCGGCGAGGCCCTGCAGCACGCCATCGACGCCCTGCTGGCCAACCCGACCGCGGCCACCCTGCAGGCCGCCCGCGATGCCTGGGTGGCCGCCCGCGTGCCCTACATGCAGAGCGAAGTGTTCCGTTTCGGCAATGTCGTGGTCGACGACTGGGAAGGCCAGCTCAACGCCTGGCCCCTGGACGAAGGCCTGATCGACTACGTGGCCGGCGACTATCAGCATGCCCTGGGTAACCCCGGCGCCAGCGCCAATATCATCGCCAACAGCGAGATCCAGGTCGGCGAAGACAAGCTCGATGTCAGCACCATCAGCCCCGCAATGCTGGCCGAGCTGAACGAGCTGGGCGGCTCCGAAGCCAACGTCGCCACCGGCTATCACGCCATCGAATTCCTCCTCTGGGGCCAGGACCTGAACGGCAGCAACCCCGGTGCCGGCGAGCGCCCCGCCACTGATTTCGTGGTCGGCGAGGGCGCCACCGGCGGCCACAACGAGCGCCGTCGCGCCTACCTGAAGGCCGCCGCCGATCTGCTGGTCGCCGACCTGGAGGAGATGGTCGGCCAGTGGCAGCCCGGCGTGGCCGACAACTACCGCGCCAGCCTGGAAGCCGACTCGGCCGAGAACGGCCTGCGCAAGATGCTGTTCGGCATGGGCAGCCTGTCCCTCGGCGAACTGGCCGGCGAGCGCATGAAGGTGGCCCTGGAGGCCAACTCCACCGAGGACGAGCAGGACTGCTTCAGCGACAACACCCACAACTCGCACTTCTACGACGCCAAGGGCATTCGCAACGTCTACCTGGGCGAGTACCGCAAGGTCGACGGCAGCACCCTCAGCGGCCCGAGCCTGTCCTCGCTGCTGGCCCAGGTCGACGCCGAGGCCGACAGCAGCCTGAAGGCCAAGCTGCAGACCACCGAAACCAAGCTGCAGGCCCTGGTCGACAGCGCCGAGCAACACGGCCAGCACTTCGACCAGCTGATTGCCGCCGAGAACAGCGCAGGCCAGCAGATCATCCGCGACGCCATCGCCGCCCTGGTGGCGCAGACCGGCGCCATCGAACAGGCAGCCGGCAAGCTGGGCATCGGCGACCTCAACCCGGACACCGCCGACCACCAGTTCTAAGTGGTCCGGAGGCACCCGGCCGATGCGCTCGCCGAGCGCATCGGCTTTTTTTCGCCCGCACATTTCCTGGACCGACCCGCCACAAGGCCACGCCATGCCATCACGACCGGAACACCTAAGGGGTGCGACCATTCGCCATAACCGCAAACGCAAATCTCTCTTATTTAACTTGCGTCGCACTGTTAAGATGGCCCGCCCGATTCTGCCGTCGCGGATGTGTTCGATGTTTGCCCCGTTGCCCCGCCTGTCTGCCCTGCCCTGGCTGCTGCTCGCCTGCGCCCTGAGCGCCTGCGACCAGTCTCCGCGCTTCACCCGGGCCGAGCCCGGCGAGGCCCTGTCCGGCGGCAGCGCCACGGTGTTCAAGGCCGATCACAATGCCTACTCCCTGCCCTCGGCCAACCTCTCGCCGTCCCGGCGCCTGGACTTCAGCGTCGGCAACAGCTTCTTTCGCAACCCCTGGGTGATCGCCCCCTCGACCACCCTCGCCCGCGACGGCCTGGGCCCGCTGTTCAACACCAACGCCTGCCAGAACTGCCATATCAAGGACGGCCGCGGTCATCCGCCGGCCGCCGACGCCCCGAGCGCCGCCTCGCTGCTGGTGCGCCTGTCGCTGCCGGCCGGCGCCGAGCACGCCGAGGTCATCAAGCGTCTGGGCGTGGTACCCGAGCCGACCTACGGCGCTCAGCTGCAGGACATGGCCAACCCCGGCGTCGCCGCCGAGGGCAAGGTGCGCTTCGACTACAGCCCGCAGACGGTGCGGTTCGCCGATGGCCACGAGGTCGAACTGCGCCGCCCCAGCCTGCAGATCAGCCAGCTCGGCTATGGCCCGCTGCCCCCCGATACGCAGTTCTCCGCCCGCATCGCCCCGCCGATGATCGGTCTCGGCCTGCTCGAAGCCATCCCCGAGGCCGCGTTGCTGGCCAACGCCGACCCCGAGGACGCCGACGGCGACGGCATTTCCGGACGGCCCAACCGGGTCTGGGACGATGTCGCGCAGCGCAGCGTGCTCGGTCGTTTCGGCTGGAAGGCCGGACAGCCCTCGCTCAACCAGCAGAATGCCCATGCCTTCGCCGGCGACATGGGCCTGACCAGCAGCCTGCTGAACAGCGATGACTGCAGTGCACGGCAGCTCGACTGCCGCAGCGCACCCCACGGCGGCGAGCCGGAGGTCAGCGACAGCATCCTCGCCAGCGTGCTGTTCTACAGCCGCAACCTCGGGGTGCCGGCGCGGCGCCAGGTCGACGATCCCCAGGTGCTGGCCGGCAAGGGCCTGTTCCACCAGGCCGGCTGCCAGGCCTGCCACACACCACAGTTCACCACCGCGGCGGCGGCCGCCGAGCCGGAGCTGGCCAACCAGACCATCCGCCCCTACAGCGACCTGCTGCTGCACGACATGGGCGAGGGCCTGGCCGACCATCGCAGCGAGTTTCTCGCTTCCGGCCGCGAGTGGCGCACACCGCCGCTGTGGGGCATCGGCCTGACCGAGACGGTCAACGGCCACACCCAGTTCCTCCATGACGGCCGCGCCCGCAACCTGCTCGAGGCCATTCTCTGGCACGGCGGCGAAGCCGAGGCGGCCAAGCAACACGTCCTCAACTTCACCGCCGAGCAGCGCGCCGCGCTGCTGGCCTTCCTGAACTCGCTGTAAGGAGTCGTCCATGATCCGCTCGCCGTTCACCGTCGCCCTGCTGGGCCTGGCGCTCAGCGCCTGCTCACCCGGCAACCCGCAACAGCAGGTCAGCCGCGCGCTGGCCGACGGCGTGCTGCTGCCAGGCTACAGCAGCTGGGCCGCAGCCGACCGCCAGCTGGCCGCCAGCGCCGAGGCCTTCTGCAGCGGCGAGCAGGACCTGCAACAGGCCCGCCAGGCCTTCCTCGACGCCCAGCGCGCCTGGGCCGGCCTGCAACCGCTGCAGATCGGCCCGCTGGCCGAGGGCAATCGCGCCTGGCAGGTGCAGTTCTGGCCGGACAAGAAGAACCTGGTGGCGCGTCAGGTGGGCGCCCTGCTCAAGCGCAAGCCGCAGCTGACGCCCGCCGACCTGGACAAGTCCAGCGTGGTGGTCCAGGGCCTGACCGCCTATGAGTACCTGCTGTTCGACACCGGCCTCGACCTCGAGGACGCCCAGCAGAAAGCCCGCTACTGCCCGCTGCTCGGCGCCATCGGCCAGCACCAGCAGGCCCTGGCCGCGGACGTGCTGCAGCACTGGCAGGCCGCCGACGGCATGGCCGCGCAGCTGCGCGAGTTCCCCAATGCCCGCTACGCCGATGCCGGCGAAGCCGTGGCCGAACTGCTGCGCACCCAGGTCAACGCCCTCGACGGCCTGAAGAAAAAGCTCGGCACGCCGCTCGGCCGGCAGAGCAAGGGCCAACCGCAGCCCTATCAGGCCGAGGCCTGGCGCAGCGGCGCCAGCCTGGCCAGCCTGGCCGCCAGCCTGAGCAGCGCCGAGCGACTCTGGCAGGGCGCCGACCACGATGGCCTGCGGCAACTGCTCGCCGGCGAGCAGCAGGCCCTCGGCCAGCGTATCGACGCCGCCTACACCGACACCCGCCAGCGTCTCGCCGCCCTGCAGCGCCCGCTCGGCGAGCTGCTCGCCGACAGCGCCGGCCTGGCCGAGCTGAATGCCCTGTACGACAGCCTCAGCGCCCTGCACCGCCTGCACGAGGCCGAGCTGTCCAAGGCCCTGGGCATTCAGCTGGGCTTCAACTCCCACGACGGCGACTGAGGCGCATCGACCATGCAGCGCAGAACCTTCCTCGGCCTCGGCGCCGCCGCCCTGGCCGCCGGCGCCCTCGGCGGCTGGCAGCTGATCGGCAACGGCCATCCACCGCTGCTGCTGTCCGCCCGTGACGATGGCCGAGGCCGCCACTACGCCGTCGGCTATCGTCTGGACGGCAGCCAGGCCTTCGCCACCCCGGTCGCCGAGCGCTGCCACGACGTGGTGCCCCACCCGCACCTGCCCCTGGCCCTGTTCGTCGGCCGTCGGCCGAGCACCCAGAGCTACCTGATCGATACCCGCGACGGCCAGCTGCTGCAGACCCTGGACTCGCCGGCGCAGCGCCACTTCTATGGCCACGCGGTGTTCCACCGCGGCGGAGAATGGCTGTACGCCACCGAGAACGACACCGCCGAACCCGGTCGCGGGGTGATCGGCGCCTACCGCCTGCAGGCTGGGCGCCTGCAACGCAGCGGCGAGCTGTCCAGCCACGGCGTCGGCCCGCACCAGCTGCTGTGGATGCCCGACGGCGAAACCCTGGTGGTGGCCAATGGCGGCATCCGCACCGAGGCCGACAGCCGGGTGGAGATGAATCTCGACGCCATGGAGTCCAGCCTGGTGCTGCTGACCCGAGATGGCCGCCTGCTGAGCAAGGAGCGGCTGCCCGAGCGGCAGAACAGCGTGCGTCACCTGGCGGTGGCCGCCGACGGCACCGTGGTCAGCGGCCAGCAGTACATGGGCGATGCCAGCGACGCGGCGACGCTGCTGGCGATCAAGCGCCCGGGCCAGGCTTTCCAGGCCTTTCCCCTGGGCGAGGCGCAACGCCTGGCGATGACCCAGTACACCGCCAGCCTGGCGATCCACGACGAACTGCGCCTGCTGGCCCTCACCGCGCCACGGGGCAACCGCCTGTTCATCTGGGACCTGGACAGCGCCGAACTGCGCCTGGACACCCCGCTGCCCGACTGCGCCGGGGTCGGCGCGGTGGCCGAGGGTTTCGTGGTCAGCTCCGGGGCCGGTCGCTGCCGCCTGTTCGACTGCCGCACCCCACGCATCGCCAGCCGCCCCCTGCATCTGCCCGCCGGCCTGTGGGACAACCACCTGCGCCTGGCTTAGCTTACCCGGGAACTCCGCAGCAGAGCCGCTCAAGCCTGGCCGCGACCTGCCGATAGCCAGACGCAGTTCCCGCACCTCGCTCTACGTCACATGGATGTCATGTTTCCCCGCTAGCCTGGACGCCGCGGCTACCGACCTCCATCCGCTGACCCGAGACCCCGACCAATGCTCTTGCAACGCTCCCTACGCGCCCGAATCCTCAGCCTGCTCGGCGGCAGCCTGCTGCTGATCCTGCTGATCGCCCTGGCCTGCTTCTCCTTCCTGTCCAGCGGCGTGCAGTCCTACCGGGAGCTGGTCGATGGCACGTTGCAGGCCTCGCGCCTGGTGGACAGCGCCAACGTCGAATTCAAGGTGCAGGTGCAGGAGTGGAAGAACGTCCTGCTGCGCGGCAAGAACCCCGCCGACCTGGACAAGTACTGGGGCCAGTTCCAGGCCCAGGAGAGCCGGGTGCAGGCGACCCTCGGCGAACTGCTGCGCAGCGCCGAGCGGCAGCAGGACCACGCCCTGAAAAGCCAGGTCGAGCGCCTGCGCAGCGAACACCTGAACATGGGCCAGGCCTACCGCCAGGGCCATGCGGCCTTCGTTGCCGCCGGCGCCGATGCGGCGGTCGGCGATGCCGCGGTCAAGGGCATCGACCGCGCCGCCAGCGAACAGATGAGCGCCCTGGTCGAGCAGCTCGGCCAGCGCGGCCAGGCGCAATCGGCGGCCATCAGCAGCGCGGCCGAGCGCACGGTACAGCTCGGCCTGCTGGTGCTGCTGCTGTCGAGCCTGCTGATCGGCCTGTTCAGCCTGTGGCTGATCAACCGCAGCCTGATCAATCCGGTTCGCGACCTGATCGAACATATCGCCCAGCTCAGCCGTGGCAACCTCGGCCAGCGGGTCGACGCCAGCCGCCAGGACGAATTGGGCCGCCTGGCCAGCGCCGCCAACACCCTGCGCGACTTTCTCGCCGAGACCTTCAGTCACCTGCAGCGCAGCAGCGCCAACCTGGACGGTGCCAGCGGCGAACTCAACGCCATCGCCGCGCTGATGGCCGAGGGCTCGCGCGAGCAGTTCTCGCGCACCGACCAGGTCGCCACCGCCATGCACGAGATGTCCGCCACCGCACAGGAAGTGGCCCGCCATGCCGCCGAGGCGGCCCGCGCCGCGGACGATGCCGACCACTCGGCACAGCAGGGCGAGCAGGTGATGCGCGCCACCATCGACACCATCACCGGCATGCGCGGCGAGATCTCCAGCACCGCCGAGGTGATCCGCCGGCTGGAAGCGGACAGCAGCCGCATCGGCAAGGTCCTGGAGGTGATCCGCGGCATCGCCGAACAGACCAACCTGCTGGCCCTCAACGCGGCCATCGAGGCCGCCCGCGCCGGCGAGCAAGGCCGTGGCTTCGCCGTGGTCGCCGACGAAGTGCGCACCCTGGCCCAGCGCACCGCCGAATCCACCGCGGAAATCCACCAGATCATCGAGACGGTGCAGACCGGTGCGCTGAATGCCGTGCGCGCCATCGAGAACGGCCAGAGCCGCAGCGAACAGGGCGTCACCCAGGTCACCGAGGCCGGAGCCATGCTGCAGCGCATCACCGCCGCGGTGGAGGCGATTCGCGACATGAACCGGCAGATCGCCACGGCCGCCGAGGAGCAGACCTCGGTGGCCGAAGACATCTCGCGCAACCTCACCGAGATCACCGCGATCGCCACCACCAACCAGGAAAACGTCCAGCGCACCGAGTCCGCCAGCCAGAATCTGCATGGCCTGGCCGGCCAGCTGGGCGAGGTGACCCAGCGCCTGAGCGCCTGAGTTCGCTCGCGGCGTCGTGCCCCGGCAATTTCCGGCGCCCGGGGCACTTTGACTTGGCCGTGGCATAGGGTCTAAGGTGCCCGCCTAGCCTATTCCCAGGCCCAATCTGCCCTGCCAAGGAACCGGAATATGTTGCTCCGCCGCATGCTCATCATGCTGGGCGTGGTCGCCCTCGTGGTGCTCGCCCTCGCCGCCTACAAAGGCTTCGCCATCTACCAACAGGTGCAGCAGTTCTCCGCACCGCAACCGGCCATCAGCGTGGCCGCCACCACCGCCAGCGAGCAGCCCTGGCAGAGCCGCCTGCCGGCCATCGGCACGCTCAAGGCGTTCCAGGGCGTCGACCTGACCGTCGAGGTCGGCGGCATCGTCCGCGAGCTGCTGTTTCAATCCGGCGAGCGGGTGGTCAAGGGCCAGGCCCTGCTGCAGATGGATGACCAGGTCGAGCGGGCCAACCTGGCCACCGCCGAGGCCGCGCTGGGCCTGGCCAGCGTCGAGTTCGAGCGCGGCCGCAGCCTGGTCAGCCGCTCGAACATCTCCAAGAGCGAGTTCGACCGCCTCTCCGCCGAGCGGCAGCAGGCCAGCGCCAGCGTCGCCCAAGTGCAGGCGCAGCTGGCGAAGAAGCGCATCCTCGCGCCCTTCTCCGGCTCCATCGGCATCCGCCAGGTGGAGGTCGGCGACTACCTGTCGCCCGGCACCAACATCGCCACCCTGCAGGACCTGGCCAAGCTGCACGTCGACTTCTTCCTGCCGGAGCAGGCGGTGCCCAAGCTGGCCCTCGGCGAGCGGGTGCGCCTGAGCGTCGCCGCCTATCCCGACGAGGTGTTCGAGGGCGAGATCGCCGCGATCAACCCCAAGGTCGAGACCACCACGCGCAACGTGCAGGTCCGCGCCACCCTGGACAACCCGGACGGCCGCCTGCTGCCGGGCATGTTCGCCAATCTGGAGGTTTTGCTGCCGGGCGCGGCCACGCAGGTGGTGGTGCCGGAAACCGCGATCACCTACACCCTGTACGGCAATTCGGTGTACGTGATTACCGAGAAGCGCGACGCAGACGGCCAGCCGGAGATGGGCACCCCGGGCCAGCCGCAACTGATGGTAGAGCGGCGCTTCGTCGAGACCGGCGAGCGCCGCGATGGTCGGGTGGTGATCCTCGACGGCCTGCAGGCGGGCGAGCGGGTGGTCACCGCCGGCCAGCTCAAGCTCGATAACGGCGCCCATGTGGCCATCGCCGCCGATCCGGCCGACGCCTCCGCCCCGGCTGGCGCCGGGCAATGATTCGCCACCGGCGCAAAGGAACCTAGCCATGGCTTTTACCGATCCGTTCATTCGCCGCCCGGTGCTGGCGACCGTGGTCAGCCTGCTGATCGTCCTGCTCGGCCTGCAGGCGTTCAACAAGCTGACCATCCGCCAGTACCCGCACCTGGAAAACGCCCTGATCACGGTGACCACCGCCTACCCCGGGGCCAATGCCGAGACCATCCAGGGCTACATCACCCAACCCCTGCAGCAGAGCCTGGCCAGCGCCGAAGGCATCGACTACATGACCTCGGTGAGCCGGCAGAACCTGTCGATCATCTCCATCTACGCACGCATCGGCGCCGACAGCGACCGCCTGTTCACCGAGCTGCTGGCCAAGGCCAACGAGGTGAAGAACCAGTTGCCCCAGGAGGCCCAGGACCCGGTGCTGAGCAAGGAGGCGGCCGGCGCTTCTGCGCTGATGTACATCAGCTTCTTCAGCGATGAACTGAGCAACCCGCAGATCACCGACTACCTGCAACGGGTGATCCAGCCGAAGCTGGCCACCCTGCCGGGCATGGCCGAGGCGCAGATCCTCGGCAACCAGGTGTTCGCCATGCGCCTGTGGCTCGACCCGCTGAAGATGGCCGCCCACGGCATCACCGCCGCCGACGTCAACAACGCGGTGCGCCAGTACAACTTCCTCGCCGCCGCCGGCGAGGTGAAGGGCCAGTACGTGGTCACCAGCCTCAACGCCGAAACCGACCTGAAGACCCCCGAGGCCTTCGCCGCCATTCCGCTGAAGACCGTCGGCGACAGCCGGGTGCTGCTGCGCGACGTGGCGCGAGTGGAGATGGGCGCGGAGAACTACGACTCGCTCAGCTCCTTCGACGGCATCCCCTCGGTCTATATCGCCATCAAGGGCACGCCCAGCGCCAACCCGCTGGACGTGATCAAGGAGGTGCGCGGCATCCTGCCGGAGCTGGAAACCCAGCTGCCGCCGAATCTCAAGGTGTCGATCGCCTACGACGCCACGCTGTTCATCCAGGCGTCGATCGACGAGGTGCTCAAGACCCTGGGCGAGGCGGTGCTGATCGTCATCGTGGTGGTCTTCCTGTTCCTCGGCGCCTTGCGTTCGGTGCTGATCCCGGTGATCACCATCCCGCTGTCGATGATCGGCGTGCTGTTCTTCATGCAGCTGATGGGCTACTCGATCAACCTGCTGACCCTGCTGGCCATGGTCCTGGCCATCGGCCTGGTGGTGGACGACGCCATCGTCGTGGTGGAGAACATCCACCGGCATATCGAGGAGGGCAAGACGCCCTTCGACGCGGCACTCGAGGGCGCCCGCGAGATCGCCGTGCCGGTGGTGTCGATGACCATCACCCTGGCCGCGGTGTATGCGCCGATCGGCTTCCTCGAGGGCCTGACCGGCGCGCTGTTCAAGGAGTTCGCCCTGACCCTGGCCGGCGCGGTGATCATTTCCGGCATCGTCGCCCTGACCCTGTCGCCGATGATGTGCGCCAAGCTGCTGCGCCACGAGGAGAACCCCAGCGGCCTGGCGCACCGCCTGGACCTGCTGTTCGAGCGCCTCAAGCAGCGCTACCAGCGCGCCCTGCACGGCACCCTCGACACCCGCCCGGTGGTGCTGGTGTTCGCCGTGATCATCCTCTGCCTGATCCCGGTGCTGCTCAAGTTCACCGAGAGCGAGCTGGCCCCGGAGGAGGATCAGGGCATCATCTTCATGATCGCCAACGCCCCGCAGCCGACCAACCTGGACTACCTGAACCAGTACACCGACCCGTTCGTGGCGATCTTCAAGGAGTTCCCCGAGTACTACTCCTCGTTCCAGATCAACGGCTTCAACGGCGTGCAGTCGGGCATCGGCGGCTTCCTGATGACCCCATGGAACGAGCGCGAGCGCACCCAGATGGAGATCCTGCCCGAGGTCCAGGGGCGCCTGGCGCAGATCCCCGGCCTGCAGATCTTCGGCTTCAACCTGCCGTCCCTGCCCGGCACCGGCGAGGGTCTGCCGTTCCAGTTCGTGATCAACACGCCGAACGACTACCAGTCGTTGCTGCAGGTGGCCGAGCGGGTCAAGGCGCGGGCCCTGGCGTCCGGCAAGTTCGCCTTCCTCGACGTCGACCTGGCCTTCGACAAGCCGGAAGTGGTGGTGGAGATCGACCGACAGAAGGCCGCGCAGATGGGCGTGTCCATGCAGGACCTCGGCCTGACCCTGGCCAGCCTGCTCGGCGAGGGCGAGATCAACCGCTTCACCATCGACGGGCGCAGCTACAAGGTGATCGCCCAGGTCGAGCGCGCCTACCGCGACAACCCGGGCTGGCTGGGCAGCTACTACGTCAAGAGCGAAAGCGGGCAGATGCTGCCACTGGCGACCCTGGTCAAGGTCAGCGACCGCGCCCGGCCGACCCAGCTCAACCAGTTCCAGCAGCTCAACTCGGCGATCATCCAGGGCGTGCCGATCGTCAGCATGGGCGAGGCGATCGACACCGTGCGACAGATCATGGCCGAGGAGGCGCCGGCCGGCTTCGCCGCCGACTACGCCGGCGCCGCGCGCCAGTACATTCAGGAGGGCAGCGCCCTGTACGTGACCTTCGGCCTGGCCCTGGCGCTGATCTTCCTGGTGCTGGCCGCGCAGTTCGAGAGCTTCCGCGACCCGCTGGTGATCCTGGTGACCGTGCCGCTGTCGATCTGCGGCGCCCTGGTGCCGCTGTTCCTCGGCTTCTCCAGCATGAACATCTACACCCAGGTGGGTCTGGTGACGCTGATCGGCCTGATCACCAAGCACGGCATCCTGATCGTCGAGTTCGCCAACCAGCTGCGCCGCGACAAGGGCCTGTCGCGCCGCGAAGCGGTGGAGCAGGCCGCGGCGATCCGCCTGCGCCCGGTGCTGATGACCACCGCGGCCATGGTCTTCGGCATGCTGCCGCTGATCCTCGCCAGCGGCGCCGGCGCGGTGAGCCGCTTCGACATCGGCCTGGTGATCGCCACCGGCATGTCGGTCGGCACCCTGTTCACCCTGTTCGTGCTGCCCTGCGTCTACAGCCTGCTGGCCAGGCCTGACCCCGCGCCGAGTCTCGAGCCGGCCCACGCGAGCTGATCCTCGACACAAAAAAAGCCCCGCCAGTGCGGGGCTTTTTTGTGCAGACGCGGACAGCGCCAGGCGCCGCCTCAGCCGCGTGGCGCCAGGCCCTGGGACATGCTGAAGAGGAACAGCAACAGGTCATGATCCGGGCGCGCCGGCGCCACTACCCGCGCCTTGGGCGGTAGGGGGCAGTAGCCCAGCCCGTTATCGGTCAGCACCTCAGGGGTCGGCTCCTGCCAGGCTGCGGCCGCTATCGACGCCACGGCCAGCGCGGCGGCGAGAAACAAACCTCGAGCGATTTCTAGTTTCATCACTGCAACCTCTTGATAGCGCTGCCAAACGCTGTTCGATAACCCTAGACCAGCGCGCACGAACTGCTCGCCCTCGTCGACAAACGGTAGGGATCTGGTCACAGGGCGACCGAGCAGACACGCAAGCAGCGGCGCGCCTGGCGCGCGCCCGCCCTCGCACCAGAGTGCGGCAGCCCAAGCCCAAGGTCCTGCCGCAGAGCCAGCGCCGGCCCGGCGCCTTGCGCAGCCCGGCATGACCAGGCGGAAGACGCGCCGTCGTTGGCCCCATGACCCATCCGGGAAATACCTGCGCGCAAAAAAGAAAACCCCGCGACAAGCGCGGGGTTTTCGTTACAGCTCAGGGTGCCGGGTGGCTTACATCATGCCGCCCATGCCGCCCATGCCACCCATGCCACCCATGTCAGGCATGGCCGGGCCGGCCTTGTCGTCGACCACTTCGGCGATCATCGCTTCGGTGGTGATCATCAGGCTGCCGATGGAAGCGGCGGCCTGCAGCGCGGAACGGGTGACCTTGGCCGGATCGAGGATACCCATCTCGATCATGTCGCCGTACACACCGGTAGCGGCGTTGTAGCCGTAGTTGCCTTCGCCCTGCTTGACCTTGTCGACCACCACGCTCGGCTCGTCACCGGCGTTGGCGACGATCTGGCGCAGCGGCGCTTCGACAGCGCGGCGCAGCAGTGCGATACCGACGTTCTGGTCGTCGTTCTCGCCCTTCAGCTCGGAGATGGCCTGCAGTGCGCGCACCAGGGCCACGCCACCGCCAGGTACCACGCCTTCTTCCACCGCGGCACGGGTAGCGTGCAGGGCGTCTTCGACGCGGGCCTTCTTCTCTTTCATCTCGACTTCGGTACCGGCGCCGACCTTGATCACCGCAACACCGCCGGCCAGCTTGGCCAGACGCTCTTGCAGCTTCTCCTTGTCGTAATCGGAAGTGGTGTCTTCGACCTGCTTGCGGATCTGCGCCACGCGGGCTTCGATATCCGCCTGCTGGCCGGCACCGTCGATGATGGTGGTGTTTTCCTTGCTCAGGACCACGCGCTTGGCGTTACCCAGGTGCTCCAGGGTGGCGCCTTCCAGGCTCAGGCCGACTTCTTCGCTGATCACGGTACCGCCGGTGAGGATGGCGATGTCCTGCAGCATGGCCTTGCGACGATCGCCGAAGCCCGGTGCCTTGACGGCAGCGACCTTGACGATACCGCGCATGTTGTTGACCACCAGGGTGGCCAGCGCTTCGCCTTCGACGTCTTCGGCGACGATCAGCAGCGGACGACCGGCCTTGGCGACGGCTTCCAGCACCGGCAGCATTTCGCGGATGTTGGAGATCTTCTTGTCGACCAGCAGGATCAGCGGGGTTTCCAGTTCGGCAACCATGGTGTCCGGCTTGTTGATGAAGTACGGCGACAGGTAGCCGCGGTCGAACTGCATGCCTTCTACGACCGACAGTTCGTTCTCCAGGCCCGAGCCTTCTTCAACGGTGATCACGCCTTCCTTGCCGACTTTTTCCATGGCTTCGGCGATGATGTCGCCGATGGAGGTGTCGGAGTTGGCGGAGATGGTGCCGACCTGAGCGATGGCCTTGCTGTCAGCGCACGGCTTGGACAGTTCCTTCAGCTCCTTGACGATGGCGATGGTGGCCTTGTCGATACCACGCTTGAGGTCCATCGGGTTCATGCCGGCGGCGACGGCCTTCAGGCCTTCGTTGACGATGGCCTGAGCCAACACGGTAGCGGTGGTGGTGCCGTCACCGGCCTCGTCGTTGGCCTTGGACGCGACGTCCTTGACCAGCTGCGCGCCCATGTTCTCGAAGCGATCCTTCAGCTCGATTTCCTTGGCGACGGAAACGCCGTCCTTGGTGATGGTCGGAGCACCGAAGCTCTTCTCCAGCACCACGTTGCGGCCCTTCGGGCCGAGGGTGGCCTTGACCGCGTCGGCCAGGACGTTGACGCCGGCGAGCATCTTCTTGCGGGCGGAATCGCCGAATTTGACTTCTTTAGCTGCCATGGTGATTGATCCTCAATTCTTGACGGTTAAACGGAGATTCGCGGGAATCAGGCTTCGATGACGGCGAGAATCTCGCTCTCGCCCATCACCAGCAGGTCTTCGCCGTCGACCTTGATGGTGTTGCTGCCGGAGTACGGGCCGAACACCACCTTGTCACCGACCTTGACGGCCAGCGCACGGACTTCGCCGTTGTCCAGCACGCGACCGGTGCCGACGGCGACGATCTCGCCCTGGTTCGGCTTCTCGGCAGCGGAACCCGGCAGCACGATGCCGCCCGCGGTCTTGGTTTCTTCTTCGCTGCGACGGATCACGACGCGGTCATGCAGAGGACGAAGCTTCATTGTCGATCTCTCCCAATTGGTTGTTTACATCGGCCGGTGCCTTCACCGGCGGGTTAGCAAAGTCCGGCGGTGCCGGTTGCGCTGCGGAGCAACATGGATGGTTGATCACTTGATCGCCCACCCGTGGCGCTCGGCACAACGCTGAAATCTGTTCTGCCGTTGTCGACAGAAAACCTTGCGGTGACCGCTACATAAGGGCGTGCAAGGGTATTTCAAGGGGCGTCACTGAAAAAAATATGCTTTCCGGGCCCTTTTTCACCGGGCCGACGGACGCCGGCCCGGTGCGCGCTCATGGGCGCGCCAGCGAAACGCTCGCGCGCTAGTCGCGCCGCTCGTATTCGCCTTCCAGCACGTTGGGCCGGGCCGCACCCGGACGGGCCTGCCCGGCGCGGGCCGCCAGGTCGTCGGCGAAGGCGCGCTGGCGCATGGCCTGCTCGGCGGCCCGTTGGCGCAGCTTGGCGACCAGCAGGCGGCGGGTGAAGGGGATCAGGCAGACCACGCCGAAGATATCGCTGATAAAGCCCGGCAGCAGCAGCAGGCCGCCGCCGACGGCGATCAGCAGGCCCTCGAGCATCTCCTGCTCGGGCAGCTCGCCGCGGGCCAGCTTCTCGCGGGCGCGCCAGGCGGTGGCGACGCCGGCGACGCGCAGCAGCACGCTGCCGAGGATCGCGGTGGCAATCACCAGCAGCAGGGTCGGCAGCACGCCGATGGCGCCGCCGACCTTGATCAGCAGTGCCAGCTCAATGATCGGGAACAACAGGAACAACAACAGGAAAACGCGCATCAAGGGTTCCTTAACGGAAGAACAGCTTCCAATAACACTGAGATATGGGATATCGCCGGCAATTCAAGGCGAAACCACGCCGTCGGTCGGCCAGACTTCGGCGCGAGCCAGTTGCACCAGGGCCTGGCGCACCGCGCCCGGGCTGTCGCAGGGCGCCGGAAAGGCCAGCCAGTGGAGGCCCTGGCCGATGCGCAGGTGGAAGCCCTCGCTGTCGATGCCCACCAGCTCGGCCGGCGCCCGGGTCGGCAAGCCGGCCAATTCGACGTAATGGGCGATGGCGGCGGCGTGATCGCGGTTCATGTGCTCGAGCATGCCCTGCTCCACTTCGCCGGCGAAGGGATTGGCCAGCGCCACCTGATCCAGCCAGTGGATGGCGCCGAAGCCGCCGATGTAGCGCCAGCGCACCGGCGCCAGCACCCAGAAATCGAAGTCATGGCTGCGGTGGTAGTTGCGCGCATCCGGGAAGTAGCGGTAGTAGCGCTCGGCGGCGGCCTCGATCGCCTGCTGGTCACACAATTGTCGTGCTTCGGCGAGCAGAGTGAGGCGACCGACCGCCTGCACATCCTCGGCGCCACGCTCGCCGACCAGCAGCGAGCACTTGGCGTCCTGCCCGAGGTTGTGGGTGTGCTGGGCGATGCGGCTGATGAGGATCAACGGCTGGCCGGCGGCGTCCAGGCAATAGGGCACCACCGATCCGAAAGGGAAGCCCGGCATGGCTTTGGAGTGGGTGGAGAGCACCCCGCGGTATTCCTTGAGTAGCAATTCTCGGGCATGCTTGCCGGCTTTCACGCTCACCTTATGACTCCTCGTAAAGAATCCGTCACTAACGGACAGGCGCCCAGAATAGCGGTTAGCGGGTGCCAGCGGGGCAAATGCAGTACCTTGAGGGGATAACGCGATGCAACTCAAAGACAAAGTCATCATCATCACCGGCGGTTGCCAGGGCCTGGGCCGCGCCATGGGCGAATACCTGGCGGCCAGGGGCGCCAAACTGGCGCTGGTCGACCTGAACCCGGAGAAGCTCGAGGAAGCCGTGCGGGCCTGCCAGGCCGCCGGCGTCGAAGCCCGCGCCTATATCTGCAACGTTGCCGACGAGGAGCAGGTCACCCACATGGTCGCCCGGGTCGCCGAGGACTTTGGCGCGATCCACGGCCTGGTGAACAACGCCGGGATCCTCCGTGATGGCCTGACCCTCAAGGTCAAGGACGGCGAGATCAGCAAGATGAGCCTGGCCCAGTGGCAGGCGGTGATCGACGTCAACCTGACCGGGGTGTTCCTCTGCACCCGCGAGGTGGCGGCGAAGATGATCGAGCTGCAGAACCAGGGGGCGATCATCAACATCTCCTCGATCTCCCGCGCGGGCAACATGGGCCAGGCCAACTATTCCGCGGCCAAGGCCGGCGTCGCCGCCGACACCGTGGTCTGGGCCAAGGAACTGGCGCGCTACGGCATCCGCGTCGCCGGCGTGGCGCCGGGTTTCATCGAGACCGAGATGACTCTGGGCATGAAGCCCGAGGCCCTGGACAAGATGACCGCCGGGATTCCGCTGCGGCGCATGGGCAAACCGGCCGAGATCGCCCATTCGGTGGCCTATATCCTGGAGAACGACTACTACACCGGGCGCATCCTCGAACTGGACGGCGGCCTGCGCCTGTAAGCGCGTCCCGCCACCTTTAAAGAGCCCCGCTTCTGCGGGGCTCTTTGCTATCGGCGAGACCAGCGGCTGCGTGCCGGACGGGCTACCAGCCGACGCCGAAGCCGAGGCTGTAGTGGGTTTCGTCCAGCTCGCCCTCGGCGCCGCTGACCAGGTCCTTCTCCGCCTTCATGTGCAGCGAGGCCCAGTCGGTGACCTTGTAGCGCAGGCCCACCTCGGCATCCAGGGTGTAGTCGGCGACATTGGCCAGGGGCTTGCCAAGCTCGCCGCTGCTGAACACCTCGACGGTCTTGCCCACCACGTAGCGGTTGTAGTCCCACTTGGTGCTCAGGGCATAGAAGCTCTCTTCCTGCCCGTCGGCGAAGCGGTAGTCGCTGCGGTTGAGCAGGCCGGCCACCGAGAAGGCGCCCAGCTCGTTGTCCCAGAACTGGTAGCCGGGGCCGGTACCGAGGGTGCGCTGGCGCTCCAGCTCCTCGATCTGATCGTGCTTGTATTCCAGCCGTCCCTGCCAGAACCAGTGCTCGTCGAGGAAGCGATCCAGGGCGTACTCGGCGCTCCAGTTATCGGTGGACACCACGTCGTCCTGGTACTGGCGGTTGTAGCCGGCTTCCGCGTTGTGCCGCCACAGACCATGGCGCGCCTTGGTCTTCAGGTCGATGTCGTAGTCGTCACTGTCGGCCTCGCCACGCTTGTAGTCCAAGGCCGCGTCGAGATTGCCCTTCCAGGTCAGATCTTCGACCAGCGGCTTGGGCTTGAGGATCTGCTGAATGCTGGCCAGCTCGATGGTGCGCGGCGCCTCGCCATTGGCCACGACGACCTTGCCCGGCTCGGCGGCCTGCAGGGACTTGGCGCGTTCGCCGCTCACCGCGCTTTCCTTGATCAGCAACTCCTGGTCACTGTCCAGGGTGGCGACCTGGTCCCAGTCCAGGGCGATGGCGCCGCCGTACTCGGTTTTCAGCAGCAACTTGGCGCCGTCGAAGAACTTGATCTCGCCCGTCAGGCGATCGCCGTTCTTCAACCACACGGTGTCGGCCAGCAGCGGGGTTGTGGCCAGGGAAAGGGCCAGGCACAGCAGGGTTTTCGAATACATGAAAAAGACCGAGTATTGCTCAGGTTCGCAAAGGGCCGAGCATTATCCGCGGGCTCGGCGACTGAGCAAGAACTGACCGACGAAAGCCACGCGAGTTCCGCCAAGGCACCCCAGGCACGCCCATGAGCCCTACCAACGACATGGACATCAAACAGGACCCAGATTCGCCCAGCGCCCGGCGCGAGGCCCTGTACCTGACGCTGGCGCAGGTGCCGCCCGGCAGGGTGGTGAGCTACGGCCAGCTGGCGCAACTGGCCGGGCTCGGCCGCGCGGCGCGCTGGGTCGGCCGCGTACTCGGCCAGCTGCCGCAGGGCAGTGCCCTGCCCTGGCACCGGGTGATCGCCGCCGGCGGCCGCCTGAGCCTGCCGGCGGGCAGTCCGTCGGGCGCCGAACAACGGGCGCGACTGCGTGCAGAAGGCGTGCTTATCCAGCATGATCGAGTGGATATCCGACGGCATGGCTGGCGCCCGATGGAGCACAGCGGTTAGAGTGCGGCCTTTGTCAGGTCATCCCAGGCTGAAACCCGCCCAATGCCTCGTAAAAGCTGGCGCGATGCCATCGCCGCCTATTCCAGCCCCTCCACGCTGGTACTCCTGCTCCTCGGCTTCGCCGCCGGTCTGCCCTACATGCTGGTGTTCTCGACCCTGTCAGTCTGGCTGCGCGAAGCCGGCGTGGCCCGCGAGACCATCGGCTTCGCCAGCCTCATCGGCCTGGCCTATGCCTTCAAATGGGTGTGGTCACCGCTGCTCGACCAGTGGCGCCTGCCATTGCTCGGGCGCATGGGGCGGCGCCGCTCCTGGCTGGTGCTGTCGCAGGTACTGATTGCCTGCGGCCTGGCCGGCATGGCGCTGTGCGACCCGCAGACCCACCTGACCTGGCTGATCGCCCTGGCTGTGCTGGTGGCCTTCGCCTCCGCCACCCAGGACATCGCCATCGACGCCTACCGCCTGGAGATCGTCGAGCAGACCCGCCAGGCGGCGCTCGCCGCCAGCTACATGGCCGGCTACCGGATCGCCGCGCTGCTCGCCACCGCGGGCGCCCTGTATTTCGCCGAGGGCTTCGGCTCTACCGTGCTGAGCTATCAGCACAGCGCCTGGGCCGGCACCTACCTGGTATTCGCCCTGCTGATGCTGCCGGGGCTGCTGACCAGCCTCTGGATGCGTGAGCCGGCGGTGCCGCTGAAGACCCAGTTGGCGGCGGCACGTTATGGCTTCACCCATCAGATGGTCTCGGTACTGGTCCTGATAGTCCTGCTGGTCTCGGTGCCGGCGATGTTCACCCAGCTCTACCACACCGACTTCGCCAGCCTGGTGCGCGGCGAGGCGAGCCTGCTCGACCTGCTGCTCACCGATCGCGCTTTTCTGCGCGCCCTGCTCTACACCATCCTCACTGCCCTGTGCCTGTCGACCATGGGCCGTCGCGGCCTGGCGCCGGTGCTGACCCCGGTCAACGATTTCATCGTGCGCTATCGCTGGCAGGCCTTGCTGCTGCTCGGGCTGATCGCCACCTACCGCATGTCCGACACGGTGATGGGGGTGATGGCCAACGTCTTCTATATCGACCAGGGCTTCACCAAGGATCAGATCGCCAGCGTCAGCAAGCTGTTCGGCCTGGTCATGACCCTGCTCGGTGCCGGCATCGGCGGCCTGCTGATCGTGCGTTTCGGCATCCTGCCGATCCTGTTCATCGGCGGCGCGGCCTCGGCGGCGACCAATCTGCTGTTTCTCCTGCTCGCCGACATGGGCCCGCACCTGCAGATGCTGATCGTGACCATCTGCGCCGACAACTTCAGCGCCGGCCTGGCCACGGCCGCGTTCGTCGCCTACCTGTCGAGCCTGACCAACCTGAAATTCTCCGCCACCCAGTACGCCCTGCTCAGCTCGATCATGCTGCTGCTGCCGCGCCTGATTGGCGGCTACTCCGGGGTGATGGTGGAGAAGCTCGGCTACGCCCAGTTCTTCCTCGCCACTGCCCTGCTGGGGATCCCCACGCTGATCCTGATCGCCCTGCAATGGCGACGCGAGGGACCCCAGGCCAACGGCTCGGCACCGGCCGCGCCACCCGAGCAGGCCTGAGCGGACAACCGCCGGCGGCCTCGCCACGCGAATGCGCGCTGCGGCCGCGCAGCACGTTATAGGTACGGGGCTTGCATTCACTCCCAGGCTATCGTGCGCGGGCCTTGTGCCCGCCTGCCGGACCGAGCGCCCCGGCACGGCTGCGCCGCATCCAGGCCAACCGCCCCTAGCCGGCGGCTGGCGACAGTCACAGGCCCCGCGCCGGGAGGCTGCCGAATCGGCCAGCACCGCGCACTCGATACATCCACGCAACACCAACGGACGCCGCATCCGTGCAGGATGGTAACCCCTACCGTTACCCCCCGGTCGCGCTCCACCCATTGAGAGGTAGCACCGAGGTCGGCCCCTGGCGGTCGGCCCGCTCACAAGTCTTGAGAATAAGGCCGCACATGAAGACAGACGCAGACCCAACCGGAATCGCCACGAGCGGTACCCTCGACAGCTGGTGGCAATTGCAGGGCGACTGGGTAGAACCGCCCAACGAGCGGCGCGGTGGAACCAGCGGCGTACAGCGCATTCGCGACGAGCGGGGCCGCCTGCTGTATGCCAAGCGCCAGACCGGGCACATCTACCGCAGCCTGCGCCATCCCTTCGGTCGCCCGACCGTGCTGCGCGAGCGCGATGCCCTGCTCGGTGCACAACGGGCGGGGGTCAGGGTTCCGGAGATCGTCTACTGTGCGGCCGAACAGGATCAGCAAGGCTGGCGCGGCCTGCTGGTCACCGCCGCACTGGAGGGATTCCAGCCGCTCGATGACTGGTATGCCGAGGGTGGCCGCGAGCGCCACGGTGAGCGCCTGCATGACGAGCTGCTGGTGCAGGTCGCCAGGAACCTGGCCCAGCTGCACCGGGCACGCTGGCAGCACAGCTGCATCTATATCAAGCACATCTTCGTCAGGGTCTGCGGCGCAGGCGAGGCGGCGCGCGCGGAAGTGGCGCTGCTCGACCTGGAGAAGTGCCGCCGGCGACTGACGCCGGCCCAGGCGGCCCGCCACGACATGCAGCAGCTCCGACGCCACTCCTCGTGGAATGACGCAGACTGGCGCCGGCTGATCGAGGCCTATCGCGCGGCCTTTGGCAGCGAACTCAGGGGCTTGCCGGCCTAGGGAAGGTCTGAAGTAGCCCGGTATTCCCCGCCGACTTCATCCTCAGCTGATTTTGAAAGCGGGCAGTCGATCAAAGTCGGTCAGATAGCCCACTCATTTCTCCGTTCTTGGCCGTCGCGAGCACCTCGCGGCAGCCATTTCCCACATTACGGGCGCACCTCTCCTGAGCTCGCCAGCAAATGTCGACGTGCCATCCACAGGTTCGACAGTGCGAATAGCGTTACCAGTTGCGCGGTGTTCTTCGCCATTCCACGGAAGCGCACCTTCACGCCGCCGAAGTGGCGCTTGATCACCCGGAATGGCTGCTCGACCTTGGCGCGAATCTGGGCCTTGGCCTTTTCGACCTTGCGCTTGGCTTTGTAGAGTGGATTGTTCTTGCCCAGCTTTTTGTAGGTACTACGGCGCGCCGCGACCTGCCAGATCACGTTCCGGCCAGCGTGCTCGGCGCGCTTTTCAACTCCTGTGTCCCTAGCCGAAATGTACTCGGCTAACTGATCGTACCGCCTGACTGTCGGATATCGACCGGCGTACTCAGTGCCGCGGCAATCGAGATCTCAAGCCCCCGTACAATGGTATCCACCGCCATGCTGGGCTGCGCCCCGAGACGGGCCGCCTGCTCCGGTAGGTACGGAATGTGAACAAAGCCACCGCGTGCCGCACTGCCCGATTCGGCCAGAAAATGCATCAAGCCATAAAACAGGTGGTTGCAGACGAAGGTACCCGCCGAGCTTGAGACTGCGGCAGGAATCCCCTGCTGACGCATGGCTGCGACCATGGCCTTGATCGGCAGAGTGCTCAGGTAAGCAAGCGGCGCGCCTTCGGCGACCGGTTCGTCAATCGGCTGGAAACCACCGTTGTCGGGAATCCTGAAATCATCAACATTGATAGCAACCCGCTCCGGTGTGATTTCAAGTCGCCCGCCAGCTTGGCCAATCGCCAGAACAAGGACCGGATCGGTTTCATGGATATGCTTTTCAATTGCGCTGCACGATTCAAAGCGAGTGACTGGAAGCTCCCGGGTGAAGATCCGGTGGTTTGCAATGGTGCGCCCTTCCATGCGCTTAATGGCCTCCAGCGCCGGATTAATAGGATCTCCGCCAAACGGACCGAAGCCTGTTATCAGTACATTACGCATGCTTATTCACTCCGTTTTCTATTACTTCCCTGGGAAGGCCAGAAAATACATAAGACCGATATTAATTAGCAGCATCAGCAACGCGGTCAGCCCCTGGGCCTTGATCACGCCACTTTTATCCTCCATCTCAAGCAGTGCCGCCGGTACTACGTTGAAGTTTGCCGCCATCGGCGTCATCAGTGTTCCGGAATAGCCGCACAACATGGCGATGACACCTGCGATCGCAGGGTCGGCACCGTGCATATTGATCACAAGGGGGATTCCGATGCCGGTAGTAATTACCGCAAACGCGGCAAACGCATTGCCCATGATCATGGTAAATAGCGTCATTCCTACGCAGTAGGCAATAACTGTGGCCAGACGAAGATCCACCGGAACCACGCCGGAAACGAGCTCTGCCACGACGTTACCGACTCCGGCCTTGTCAAAAAGAAAACCGAGTGCAGCGAGAAATTGCGACAGGATGATTGCCCAGCCGATGGCATCAAGCAAACGCCGCCCCTCTTGAAAAGCTTGGAACGGTAACGTACGAGTCATCATGAAGGTAATCAGCAGAGCGACCAGAGAACCAATACCGAGGCCGACGAGGGCTCCCATTTCGGGGACTAACCAAGCCACCAAAAAAGTAACTAGGGGCACGAGCAGGGCTGGTCCGAATAGCCAGAAACCGAACCTGTCGGCCAGCTTGCGCCGGAACTCTGCCGTTGCACTGAAGTACTCGCCGACGCCCATCCACTTGACACTGGCGATCAGGGCCATCACGACAACTATGCCACCGACTGCCGCAGGTGGCATTTGTTGGCCCCAGATGAATGAAACGCCATACAGGCCCCAGAAAATTACAGTCCCCCACTTGACCATGCCGGACAACTTTGAATCGAGCAGCGCCAATAGAGTAAAAGCAAGCAGGAAGACGCCAGTTGTGGCGTAAATATGCTCCAGAGTGATCATAATGCTTGCTCACATCCCTGGTTTATTTCTGTGCCGCGAATGGCACGGTCAAGTAGAAGGAAACGAATCAGCCCGATGCTTGCTGCGGCAAGCGCTGTCGGAATGGCATAGGCCGCCATCTCAACCAGATCAACTTTATAACCAGCGTTTTCAAGTACGCCCTTGATGAGCAGCAAGCCTCCGGCAGCCGGGAACATGAGCTGGCCGAAGAAATTTCCATAGTTTTCTGAAGAGGCCGACATGCCACGAATGCGATCAAGCCAGGCCGGACTGGTGGCGCCGCCCTTGGCGGCTGCGGCTTCAGTCATCGGGGCAATGATCGGGCGAATGAAGCTGGGGTGGCCACCGATGTTCAAACCCAGGCCTCCCGTGACCTGACGAAATATCTGGTAGGCGAACATGACCCGTCCTGCAGTCAGCGTGCGCATGCTCCGAATAAGATCTTCAGCCTTTTCGCGCAGGCCGCAGCGTTCCAGTACGCCAATGACCGGCAGCACCAGAATCAGCAGTGACATGTAGCGGTTAGTGACAAAGGCCTGCCCGATGGCTGCCAGAATATCCAGCGGCGACATTCCGGCGACCAGTCCCGTGGAGAAACCTGCGGTCAAGACAACAAGTAGCGGGTTGAAACGCATCACGAGTCCGACGATGACAATTACAATACCAATCAGTGTTAACACAATGACACCTCCTTAGAATTATTATGACGTTCAACGAATGCTGTTTCAGAGCACGGCCTATTGAGCCCGGCTTGTATATCTTGCCAGTCCATCTATATCTTCAATAATGATCTTCCGGTTTTTCCGACTGATCAGCTTTTCATTCTCAAACTGTTTGAGCACGCGGGTTACGGTAATTCGCGAACAGCCGACATTGTGCGCCAGTTCACTCTGTGTGAATGTCGTTGAAATCATGCGCGGATCATGACCAACATCAAGCGTGTCAGAGCACGCCACCAGCCTGATCAGAGCATCGGCAATCCGGCCGGTAGAATCATTAAAGGTGTTGCTGGTTAGCTGTAGCAGTACGATTCTGAATTTGCGTGTGATGCTATTGATCAGGCACGAATAGACGGCGGTGTTATTAGCGATCTCTGACAGCAGCAAATCCCGAGCAATGTACGAAACCACAGCGTTTTCTTTAGTCCGGAAGAGAAAGTTAAAGTCACCCTCGCACAATAGATCCATCTCGCCAAAAATCTCACCGGGACGCATGGTGTAAAGCAGTTTCTCATTGCCTTGGGGACTGATAACGCTTTTGGATATTTTCCCGCTTACCACAATGCCAAAACTGCCTTTGAACTGATCGTTATTTATGGTCTGCTTGCTTTTATATTTTTTAAGCTTTCCGCGAGGCGACAATTCATCCAGAAAATATTCGCGCATCGCCCTCTGCTTTTGATCATCGAATGCCTTCTCGTACATGATCATTCCTCACGGTCTAAAAAGCCTAAGACGCTTCAATGGCTTGATGGGTGCTCAAAAGGGATTGGATCGCCATTTTTCTGGCGAACAAGCTCATTAACTGCAGCATCAGCCCTTATGGCGCACAACGATTATTGATCGGTAATTATAAAAAAAAAGTAGCCCAGGCTACATTGCTGGCATATTTTCGCTCGACCTGGGAGGCTGGTGTTAGCCCAAGCGCCTTCTGCTAGGGAAGGTCTGAAGTAGCTAGACACTCCCCGCCAACTTCAGCCTTCACCAATTTTGAGAGCGGGCAGTCGATCAAAAATCGGCCAAATAGCCCACTCATTTCCCCGTTTTGGGCCGTCGCGAGCACCTCGCGGCAGGCATTTCCCACATTACGGGCGCACCTCTCCTGCGCTCGCCAGCAAATGTCGACGCGCCATCCACAGGTTCGACAGTGCGAGTAGCGTCACCAGTTGCGCGGTGTTCTTCGCCAGGCCACGGAAGCGCATCTTCACGTAGCCAAACGGCCGCTTGATCACCCGGAATGGCTGCTCGACCTTGGCGCGCTCCTGGGCCTTGGCCTTTTCGACCTTGCGCTTGGCTTTGTAGCGTGGATTGTTCTTGCCCAGCTTCTTGTAGGTACTACGGCGCGCCGCGACCTGCCAGATCACGTTCCGGCCAGCATCGGCGCAGATGACGTCCTCGTCACCATGCAGCAGCTGGTCGACCAGGGTGACATCCGCCACGTTGGCCGCCGTGCCGACCACGCTGTGCACCAGGCCCGATTCGTCATCAACGCCGATGTGGGCCTTCATGCCGAAGTAGTACTGTTGCCTTTCTTGGTCTGGTGCATTTCCGGGTCGCGCTTGCCGTCCTTATTCTTGGTCGAGCCGGGCGCATCGATCAGCGTGGCATCGACAATGGTGCCTTGACGCAGCGACAGACCGCAGTCACCGAGATAGCCGTTAATCACCGCCAGTATTCCGGCCGCCAGTTCGTGTTTCTCCAGCAGCCGACGGAAGTTGAAGATGGTGGTTTCGTCCGGGATGCGCTCCAGACTCAGCCCGGAAAACTGGCGCAGGATGGTGGTCTCGTACAGCGCTTCCTCCATTGCCGGATCGCTATAGCCGAACCAGTTCTGCATCAGGTGCACGCGCAACATGGCCAGCAGCGGATAGGCGGGGCGGCCACCTTCGCCCTTCGGGTAATGCGGCTCGATCAGGAACAGCTCCTTGCGGGTCTGCTTGCGCTTGCCGGCGTACTCGGCGTACTCGGCGTCGGCGAGGTGGCGGGATCGGCGTATTTCATCAGATTCAAGAAGTGTTTTTCAGAGCGCCCCTAGGCGGCGAAGCCGGTCCCCGCGCCCCGGCCAGGCAATTGCACCGGCGCGGCGGCGGACCTGCGAATCAACGCTCCGGCAGGGCGGCTCTAGGCAGCCCCCTGCAGGGCTTCAGGCGATCAGCTGGCCTGCACCAGGTGCACCACCCGCTGCGGGAACGGGATGCCGATTCCGGCCTCGTCCAGACGCTCCTTGACCAGCTCGGTGAACTCGAAGGTCACCGGCCAAAAGTCGCCTGTTTCCACCCACACGCGCAGCGACAGGTCGACCGAGTTGTCGCCCAGACCGACCACATAGACCACCGGCGCCGGATCCTTGAGCACCCGCGGATCCTCGGCGATCTTCAGCAGCACCTCGCGGGCCTTCTTGATATCGGCGGCATAATCGACGCCCACCTTGATTTCCGCGCGGCGCTTCGGCTCGCGGGAATAGTTGGTGATGTGGCCGTTGGACAGGCTGCCGTTGGGCACTATCACCACCTTGTTGTCCGCGGTCTTCAGCGTGGTGTGGAAGATCTGGATGCTGTCGACGGTACCGGCCACGCCCTGCCCCTCGATCCATTCGCCGGCGCGAAACGGGCGGAACAGCAGGATCAGCACGCCACCGGCGAAGTTGGCCAGGCTGCCCTGCAGGGCCAGGCCGATGGCCAGGCCGGCGGCACCTATGGCGGCGATGAACGAGGTGGTCTCCACGCCAATCATCGAGGCCACGCTGACCAGCAGCATTACCTTGAGCGCGATGCTCGCCAGGCTGCCGATAAAGCTGTGCAGCGCGCGGTCGACGTTACGTGAATCCAGCAGGCCGCCGACCTTGCGGGTCAGGCCGTTGATCAGCCACCAGCCGACGGCCAGGGTAACCAGTGCCAAGGTCAACTTGCCACTGTAGTTCAGCACCACAGGCAGCCAGGTCTCGGACATCTTCACCAGTTGCTCGAGGTTCATTTCCATCGGTCGCTCCTTCTAGGCATTGCAACTACCGTGCGTTTTCCAACGCACAAAACACGACCGCCATGGCAAGCCATGGCGGTCAAAGTGCTATCACCCCTGTTGCGACGCCTTTGCGCCGCAGAGGTTCAATATTCCGCCGGTCAGTCGCGGAAATTGTTGAACTGCAGCGGCATGCCGAAGTCCTTGGCGCGCAGGCTGGCGATGCACTCCTGCAGGTCATCGCGCTTCTTGCCGGTGATACGCACCTGTTCGCCCTGGATCGCCGCCTGTACCTTGAGCTTGCCGTCCTTGATATGGGCGACGATCTTCTTCGCCAGCTCCTTGTCGATGCCCTCGCGCAGGGTGACTTCCTGCTTGACGCTCTTGCCCGAGGCATAGGCGTCCTTGAACTCCAGGCACTGCACGTCGATCTTGCGCTTGACCAGGCTCAACTTGAGAATCTCGAGCATCTGCTCCAGCTGGAACTCGGCATCGGCGGTCAGGTTGACAGTCAGCTCCTTGAGTTCGAAGCTGCCTTTGCCGCGCAGGTCGTAACGACGCTCCAGCTCTTTGATGGCGTTATCCACGGCGTTGGTGACTTCGTGTTTGTCCAGTTCGGACACCACGTCGAACGAGGGCATGGGATTCCTCCAGATAAACGGCGCGACCCAGGTCACGGACCGGGCACACCTGGCTTGACGGTTAAAAAACCGAACCAGTATATATCTTTAGCCACAAACACTGCCCGGCGAAGTACCGGGCCCATGTGCCATCCCTGCGAGCCTGCCCATGCCCAACCCCCATCTCAGCATCCTGGTGGTGGACGACGCGAAGTTCTCCAGCGCCATGATCGGTCGTGCCCTGAGCCAGGCTGGCTACCAGGACCTGCGCTTCGCCAACAGCGCCGCCGAAGCCATCCGCCTGCAGGAACAGCGCCCGGCCAGCGTGCTGCTGGCCGACTGGCTGATGCCGGAGATGGACGGCCTCGAGCTCACCGGGCGAGTGCGCCAGCTCGACGAGATGACCGACCACTACACCTACATCATGCTGCTGACCGGCAAGGAAGGCGAAAACGTCCTGGGCGAGGCCTTCGACCGTGGCGTGGATGACTTCATCAGCAAGTCGGCGATGAGCGAGCAGCTGGTGCCGCGAGTCTTCGCCGCCGACCGCCTGTGCAACACCCTGCAACGCCTGCTGCAGGAAAACCGCCTGTTGACGCAGAACGTCAGCAGCCTGGAGGAGCGCAACCTGGTCGACCCCCTGACCGGCCTGGGCAACCCGCGCTACCTGCGCCAGAAGCTGCAGGACAGCCTGCGCCAGGTCGAGTCCCGCGGGGGCGCACTGTGCTACCTGCTGATTGGACTGCAGGAAGCCGGCGAACTGCAGCAGCGACACGGCGAGGGCTTCTACAGCGAACTGCTGCACGGCGTCGCCCGCCGCCTGCAACAACTGGTGCGCCCCCTGGACGTGCTGGCGCGCCTGGACGACAACCATTTCGCCCTTCTCACCCTCCCGGCGAACCTGCAGGAGTGCTCGCCGAGCAGCTTTCGGCGCCTGCACGAAGGCATCAATCTCAAGGCCTTCAAGACCAGCGAGGGCTTCATCACCCTCAAGGCCGGCATCAGCCTGGTGGGCCTCGACGCCAAGAACCTGCCGATCGACCCGGACGGCGTGATCGAGCAGGCCGCCCAGCTGCTCCCGGAGTCCTATGCCAGCGGCCGGGTCACGGCCACGCGCCTGCCGCGCTCGCACTAGAGGATTCCCCTGCACCGCCCCGCGGGCAAGACGGCGCAGGTCGCGATAGACTTGCCGTCCATGAGCGAATGCAAAACCACCTGGCACATCCTCGGCGCCGGCAGCCTCGGCAGCCTGTGGGCCGCACGCCTGGCCCGCGCCGGGGTGCCGGTGCAGCTGATCCTGCGTGATGCCGAGCGACTCGCCGCCTATCGCCGCGCCGGCGGCCTGACCCTGGTCGAGAAGGGCCAGGCCCGGCAGTTCCCGCTGGACGCCCAGACCGCCACCGACCCCGCCCCCATCCAACGCCTGCTGCTGGCCTGCAAGGCCTACGACGCCGAGCAGGCCATCGCCGGCCTGGCGCCGCGCCTGGCGGACGAGGCCGAGGTCATCCTGCTGCAGAACGGCCTGGGCAGCCAGGATGCGGTCGCCGCACGCGTGCCCCAGGCCCGCTGCATCCTCGCCTCCAGCACCGAGGGTGCCTTTCGCGAGGACGCCTGGCGCGTGGTGTTCGCCGGCCATGGCCACACCTGGCTCGGTGATCCGCTGGACCTCACCCCGCCGCCCTGGCTGGCCGAGCTGGAACGGGCCGGCATCGTCCATGACTGGAGCCTGGACATCCTCGGCCGGCTCTGGCGCAAGCTGGCGCTGAACTGCGCGATCAACCCGCTGACGGTGCTCTACGACTGCCGCAACGGCGACCTGCGGCAACACCCGGCGGAGCTCGCGACACTCTGCGACGAGCTCGCCGAGCTGCTGCACACCTGCGGCCAGCCCGCCGCCGCCGATGGCCTGCACGAGGAGGTGCAGCGGGTGATCCAGGCCACCGCGGCGAACTACTCGTCGATGCATCAGGATGTCGCCCAGGGCCGCCGCACCGAGATCGCCTACCTGCTCGGCCATGCCTGCGCCGCGGCCCAGCGCCACCGCCTGGTCCTGCCGCACCTCACGGCGCTGCACCAGCGCCTGCTCAAACACCTGGGCGCACGCGGATTGCCCAGCCACTGAGCGGCGCGTTACCCTGCCCGCACCTCAGTCACCGCGACTCGCCCGCCCATGCCCCTGCGTCAGCGCCTCGAAAACCTGCCGGTCGGCCGCAAACTGCTGGCGGCGCTGCTGGTATCGCTGGCCACCGTGCTGCTGGTGGCGAACCTGGCGTTCATCAGCGCGGCCTACTGGATCTCCCAGGAGAGCGTCGCGCCCCAGGCCCTGCACACCCTCGGCCGGCTGATCGCCATCCCGCCGCTGAGCTACGAGGCGCTGAGTTCGGTGCAGGCCGCCGAAAAGCTGCTCACCCGCCTGGACGACTATGCCCCCCTGCGCGCCGCGGCGATCTACGACAGCAACGGCATGAGCCTGGCGCAGCTGCAGCGCGGCGAGGCGCTGAATCTGCCGGCGCAGGTCGAACAGCTGGAGGCCTGGCGCCGGGATGAGTTCCGCACCACCCACCTGGTCGAACTGGCGCAGCCCGGCCGGCGCCCCGGCTACCTGCTGCTGGTCGCCTCGGGCGAACTGCCGGGCGCCTTCTACACCGGCACCCTGACCGCCAGTGGCGCGATCCTCGCCTTCAGCGTGCTGCTCTGGGTGTTGGTCGCCCGGCAGATCCGCCGCCTGGTGACCAAGCCGATCCGCAAGCTGGAAGAGCTGTCGCGCCAGGTCACCCGCGAGGAGAACTACGCGCTGCGCGCCCGCCCGGGAAACCGCGACGAGATCGGCAGCCTGGCCGAAGCCTTCAACACCATGCTGATGCGCATCGAGGCCCGCGAGCAGCAGCTCAAGCGCGCCCGCGACGACGCCCAGACGGCATTCGACCAGGCCCAGAGCCTGGCCGAGGAGACCCGCCACTCCAACCGCAAGCTGGAGCTGGAAGTGCAGGTGCGCAGCAAGATCGAGAAGAAGCTCACCGGCTTCCAGAACTACCTCAACAGCATCATCGACTCCATGCCCTCGGCGCTGATCGCCCTCGACGAACAGCTCTACGTCACCCAGTGGAACCAGGAAGCCAGCGCCCTGTCCGGCACGCCACTGAGCGAGGCGCTGAACCAGCCGGTGTTCCTCGCCTTCCCGCCGCTCAAGCCGTTCCTCGCCCAGCTCAGGCGCACCGCCGAGCAGCACAAGGTGGAGAAGATCGAACGGGTGACCTGGAGCAAGGACGAGGAGCCGCGCCACTATGCCCTGACCTTCTACCCGCTGATGGGCGGTGGCGGGCGCGGCGTGGTGATCCGCATCGACGACATCACCCAGCGCCTGAGCCTGGAAGAAATGATGGTGCAGTCGGAGAAGATGCTCTCGGTCGGCAGCCTGGCCGCCGGCATGGCCCATGAGATCAACAATCCCCTGGGCGCCATCCTGCACAACGTGCAGAACATCCGCCGGCGCCTGTCGCCGGAACTGGAGAAGAACCGCGAACAGGCCGAACAGCTCGGCCTGAGCCTGGAGGCCATCGACCAGTACCTGCAGGCCCGGCAGATCCCTCCGCTGCTCGACGGCATCCAGCAGGCCGGCACCCGGGCGGCGCGCATCGTCAGCCACATGCTCAGTTTCAGCCGCCGCAGCAACCGCCAGCTGGTGCCCTGCCAACTGCCGGCGCTGATCGATCAGGCCCTGGAGATCGCCAGCAACGACTTCGACCTGACCGAGAGCTTCGACTTCAAGAGCCTGGTCATCCAGCGCGAGTTCGACCCCAAGCTCGGCCCGGTCCCCGGCACCGCCAACGAGCTGGAGCAGGTGCTGCTCAACCTGCTGAAGAACGCCGCCCAGGCCATCCACCAGCGCGAGGACGCCAGGACGCCGGGGCAGATCACCCTGCGCACCCGGTTGGCGCCGCCCTGGGCGGAGATCCAGGTGGAGGACAACGGCGTCGGCATGCCCGAGCCGGTGCGCAAGCGCATCTTCGAGCCGTTCTTCACCACCAAGGAGGTCGGCCAGGGTACCGGGCTGGGGCTGTCGGTGTCCTACTTCATCATCACCAACAATCACAAAGGGCAGATGGAAGTACAGTCCAGTCGCGGTCAGGGCACCTGCTTCACCCTGCGCCTGCCATTGACTGCCGTCGCCGCGCACCAGGATTCCTGACCATGGGTTATCGACTGTCGAAGATCTACACGCGCACCGGCGACGCCGGCGAAACCGGCCTGGCCGACGGCCGCCGGGTGGCCAAGGACCATCCGCGGGTGGAGGCCATGGGCGAGCTGGACAGCCTCAACAGCCAGCTTGGCCTGCTGCTGGCCGAACTGGCCAGCGAGGCCGCCGGCTGCCCGGCGCTGCAGGAGGTGATCGAGGTACTGTCGCCCTGCCAGCACCGCCTCTTCGACCTCGGCGGCGAACTGGCGATGCCAGACTACCAGGCCCTGCAGGCCAGCGAGATCTCCCGAGTGGAGGGCGCCATCGACCGCTGGAACGAGGAGCTGGGGCCATTGCAGAACTTCATCCTGCCCGGCGGCTCGCGCCTGATCGCCCAGGCCCATATCTGCCGCAGCCTGGCCCGCACGGCCGAGCGACGCTGCCAGCAGCTCAATGCCCTGGAGCCGATTCGCGGCGTCGGCCTGGCCTACGTCAATCGCCTGTCCGATTTACTGTTCGTCGCCGCACGGCTGATCGCCCGCCGCCAGCAGATCGCCGAAGTGCTCTGGCAGGAGGCGCCCAAGCCAGACGCCTAGCCGCGTCAACGGCCCGATCGGGCTCAGGGCTGCAGGCTGAGGCGGCTCTCGAAGTGACGCGGCGCGCCGCTGAGCGGGTCGATGAAGTCCAGCCCCCGGGCCAGCAGCTTGAGCGGCTTGCCGTAGTCGTCCGCGGCGTCGGCGGCGGCGCTCACCTCGGGATAGAAGGGATCGTTGCAGATCGCCGCGCCCAGGGCGGCCAGGTGCACGCGCAACTGGTGCTTCTTGCCGGTGACCGGGTACAGCGCATAGCGCCACAGCTCGCCGAGCTTCTCCAGCACCTCGATGCGCGTCTCGCTGTTGGCCACGCCGGGCACCTCGCGCATGCGGAAGAACGGCTCGCCGGCCTCCAGGCGGGTGTGGCGCAGCAGCGGAAACTGCAACGCCGGCAGCGCCGGGGCCAGGGCCTCGTAGCGCTTGTCGATGCGCCGCTCGCGGAACAGCGCCTGGTAGCAGCCGCGGCTCTCGGGATTGGTGGAGAACAGCACCAGCCCGGCGGTGTGCCGGTCGATGCGGTGCAGCGGCACCAGGTCGGCGTTGCCCAGGCGCTTGGCCAGACGCGCCAGCAGGGTCTGCTCGACGTACTCGCCAGCCGGCATCACCGGCAGGAAGTGCGGCTTGTCGGCCACCAGCAGGTGCTCGTCGACATGCAGCACGGTTTCCTCGAAGGGAATCGGCGTCTCGGCCACCACCTCGCGGAAGTAGTGCACCCGCAAGCCGACCCGATAGGGGTGCTGCGGGTCGATGGGCACACCCTCGGCATCCAGCACCCGGCCCCTGGCCATGCGCTGCGCCCACAGCTCGCGGCCGATCGCCGGAAAGTGCGCCGCCAGGCAGTCGAGCACGGTCGCCCAGTCGCCCTGGGGCAGGTGCAGGGTGCTGGGGCGCAGGTTGGACGGGGAACGGGCTGGCACGGACATCAGGACTCTCGACGGACAGCGTCTGGCGCTTCGGCCGGCTATTAGGCCGCAGGCCGGCGCCCAGCGTCAAAGCGCGCCGATGAGCTACAGCAGGATCACCGCCCAGACCACGGCGATCAGGCTCAGGGCCACCAGCTGCGCGGCGCTGCCGAGGTCCTTGGCCTGCTTCGACAGGGGATGCAGCTCCAGGGAAATGCGGTCCACCGTGGCCTCGATCGCCGAATTGAGCAGCTCGACGATCAGCGCCAGCAGGCACACGGCAATCAGCACGGCGCGCTCGACCCGGTCGACCGGCAGGTAGAGCGCCAGGGGCAGCAGCACCAGGTTGAGCGCCAGCAACTGGCGAAACGCCGCCTCGCCCCTGAAGGCCGCCTTCAGCCCCGCCCATGAATAGCCCGAGGCGTGCACCAGCCGGCGCCAGCCGACCCGGCCCTTGAGGGCGCGGCCATCATGGATTGGCGAACAGGATTCAGGCTTCACGGTGATACGGCTCCACGGCGCGGATAAAGCAGTTGTAGGCCTCGACGAAGACCCGCCAGTCGGCCTCGGGCATGGCACCGCGATGGCGATACAGCTGCGCCAGGTCGCGCTGCGAGGCGCGGGAGGCGACTAGCCGCCGGCGGCACTTCTCCAGATCGAGCAGGGCCACCTCGACCCAGCCGCCATCGGCTGCGGGGTGATGCTTGACGAAGATGTGCTTGGGGTACAGGCAGCCGTGCTGCCAGCGCCCCAGGTGCAGGCGACTAAGGGTCAGCGCCAGCTGCTGCAGCAGCTGGCGGTTGAGCTCCGCGCTGCATGGTTGCGGCGAGGCACCCGCATACCACTGCTCCAGGCTGACGAAGCCGTCCAGGGCCTCGGTCACCAGCAACGCGCGCCACTGCCCGGCGTGCTTCCGCGCGCCGTAATACACCAGCTCCGGCACGCGCACCTCGAGCCTGGCCAGGGCACGCATGGCCTGCACCTCACGCAGCACCGTCGGCTGACCGAAGGGATGCAGCCAGGAACGATACAGGTGGCCGACCTGGCGCTTGAGGTACAGCAGCTGCCCGGACTGGCTGCCCAGGCGCTGCACCCCGCTCTCGCCGCCGCGCCGCTGGTTGGGTGCCTCGACCCACTCGCCACGGATCTGCCACCAGCGCTCGAAGGTCGGCTGGAAGGTTTGCTTGTGCGCTAACGCGATCAGTGCGGCCATTTCAGCTGGCCTTACGCAGTACGTAGACCCGCCACATGGCGTAGCCCGGCAGGAAGTCCTTGTGCCCGAGGATGTCGAAACCGACCCGGGCGAACTCGGACTCGATGGTGTCGCGGTCGATCACGAAGCGGTTCTGGTTCTGCGTCGCCCGCCCTTCGGCGGCGCGCCGCGCCTCCAGGCGACGACGTTTCCAGGCCTTGTAGTTGCCATCGACCCACAGCGAGACGATCAGGGTGTCACGGGTGACCCGGTGGAACTCGCGCAGCATGGCCAGGCGATGCGGCGACTCGGCGACATGGTGCAGAAGGCGCATGCAGAAGATGCTGTCCACGGCGTTGTCCGTCAGGTCGATGGCGAAGGCCGAGGTCTGGAAGGCCTTGACCCGCGCGACCACCGCCGCCGGCTGGGCGGCCAGGGCCGTGTCGAGCATGTCCTGGGAGTTGTCCGCGGCGAGTATCACGCGGTTCGCCTGCTCGGCCAGCAACGGCCAGAAACGCCCGGCGCCGCAGGGCAGGTCGAGCACCAGGTTCGGTTCGCCGGCCAGCTTCAGGGCATAACGCGCCAGCTGCTGGTCGCGCCAATGGGACAGGCGCCGCGCCATGCCATCCTGATGCTTGTGAAAATACTGCTGGGCATGCTCGCGATCGTACTTGCGCGAGAAATCCAGCTCGATGGGTTTGCCGCTCGACATGACAGCCTGCTCCGTTGAGGAATCCACGGCTGGCAGACTAGCGAGGGGGCCATCAAGCCCCCGTCATCAGAATGTGAAAGAAACGTGAAGCGCGGCACGCCGCCTCAGCTGCGCTGCAGGCGCACCTCGAACAGGCTGCCCCGGGGCTGCAGCTCGCGCACCCGCACCTCCCAGCCCTGGTGCTCGCAGATTCGCTTGACCAGCGACAGGCCCAGGCCCAGACCCTCGCCGCGGGCCTGGGCGCCACGCACGAAGGGCTGGAACATCTGCTCCTGCTGGTCGGGGGGAATGCCGACGCCGCTGTCCTCGACGCGAAAACCACCCGGCTCGACGATCAGGCGTACGCCGCCCTGCTCGGTGTAGTGCAGGGCGTTGCGCAACAGGTTGGAGATCACCGTGCGCAGGAAGCTGAGGTTGTAGCGCGTGGCGTCGCTGCCGTGCTCGATCACCTCGAACTGCAGGCCCTTGGCGCGGATCAGCGGCCCCCAGCGCTTGCTCTGCTCCTCGGCCACCACGGCCAGCTCGGCGCTGCCGCCCAGGTTCGCCTCATCCGGGTTGGCGCGGGCCAGCATCAGGAAGGTCTGCACCAGGTCGCGCATTTCCTCGGCAGCCCGGCCGATGCGCTGCACCTGCTCGCGCTGGCGGGCCTCCAGGTTGTTGGCCTCGATCAGCAGCTCGCAGGAGGTGGCGATGACCATCAACGGCGTGCGCAGCTCGTGGCTGACGTCGCTGGTGAACAGCCGCTCGCGCTCCAGGGAATGGCGCAGCTGGCCCAGGGTGCTGTCGAAGGCCGCCGCCAGGCGGCCGACCTCGTCGTCTGGATAGTCCGGCGCCAGGGCCGGCGCCAGAGGGTGCAACTGGTCGCGGTGGCGTACCTGGTGGGCCAGGCGGATCACCGGCGCCATCACCCGCCGGGCCAGCAGCCAGCCCAGCCCCCAGGCCGCCAGCACGCTGAGCAGGAAGCCGGCCAGCACCACGTCGAACAGCACGTTCTCCCGCGCCTCGAACTCATGCTGTTCCTGCACCAGCATGAAGGCCTCGCCGTCGATCGTGCGCTTGAACACGTAATAGGCCTGCTCCTCTTCGACCACCTCGGAGAAGCCTTCCTCCACCTCGGCGAACTGCGGCGGCACGGCGTAGGCCGGCAGGTGCGAGGCGAACAGCCGGGTGCTCGAATCCAGGCGCGGAGGCAGGCCCCGCTGCAGGTCGTCGTGCAGCACACTGCCGAGCTGACGATCCAGCTCCTCGGAAACCAGGTGCTCCTCGACCAGGTGCACGATGGCCACGATGCTCAGGGCGAAGACCCCGCTGACCACCAGGGTCATCAGCACGAAGGCGATGACGATGCGCCGCAGCAGCGGCTGTTTAGACATCATCGCCGGACTCCGCCAGGCGGTAGCCGACGCCATGGATGGTGTGCAGCAGGGGCTTGTCGAACGGCTTGTCGACGACCTGGCGCAGCTGGTGGATATGGCTGCGCAGGCTGTCGCTGTCCGGGCAGTCGTCGCCCCACAGCGCCTCCTCCAGCGCCTCGCGCCGCACCACCGCCGGGCTGCGCTGCATCAGCACCGCCAGCAGCTTCATGCCCAGCGGGTTGAGCTTGAGCGACTGGCCGCCGCGCCTGACCTGCAGGGTGTCGAGGTCGTAGCTCAGGTCGCCGATCTGCAGGCGGCGTTTGCGGCTGCCCTGGCTGCGCCGCAGGATGGCCTCGATGCGTGCCACCAGCTCGGACAGGGCGAAGGGTTTGAGCAGGTAGTCGTCGGCGCCGGCGTTGAGGCCCTTGAGCCGGTCGTCCAGGGCGTCGCGGGCGGTCAGCATGATGATCGGCGTGTCGCTGCGGGCATCCTCGCGCAGGCGCTGGCACAGCTGATAGCCGTCCATGCCCGGCAGCATGATGTCCAGCACGATCAGGTCGTAATGCTCGGTGGCGGCCAGGTGCAGGCCGCTCAGGCCATCCTGGGCGCAATCGACGCTGTAACCCTTGAGGCTCAGGTAGTCGAGGATGTTGGTGAGAATGTCGCGGTTGTCTTCCACCACCAGGATGCGCATGTTCGGTTAACCCCTCGGAGCGGCCATCGGCAGACCGGCGAAAAAAGAGTACGGAGACCAGTATCAGGTGCTGGCATTTGACGTTTTCTTCACCTGATCTGCACACGGGACTCACAGGCGCCCGAGCAAACTGCCAGGCATTCGCTCGAGCGGCGATCATACGTCGCCGGCGGCCGCCGTGCCGAGCCCGGGCGAGCCGACTTCCCTGACAATCCGAAGGATCATGCGCCAATGTCGACTGGAGTATCGCCCGCCTCGCGGCCATTCAACTTCCACCTGGGCTTCGGCCTGCCGCTGCTGGCGATGCTGGTGCTGCTCGGCGAGCCGACGGCCCTGGACTTCGCCATCGCCAACTGGGCCTACGACCCACAGAGCGGCTTCATCGGCGGGCACAGCTGGTTTCTCGAGAACATCCTCCACGACCGCGCCAAGCAGGCGGTGATCCTCATCGGCGTGCTGGCCATCTTCGGCTTCCTGCTCAGCCTGCTGCCGACCCGCCTGCGCCAGTGGCGCCGCTCCCTGGGCTATCTGGTGCTGGCGATGGGCCTGTCCAGCGGCATCGTCACGCCGCTGAAAGCCCTGACCGGCGTGCAATGCCCCTGGAGCCTGAGCCAGTACGGCGGCGAGGAGAGCTACACGCCGCTGCTCATCCCCCGCGCGCCCACCGCCAAGCCCGGTCGCTGCTGGCCCGGCGGCCATGCGGCGGCCGGCTTCTCGCTGCTGGCGCTGTTCTTCGTGCTGCGCGACCGGCGCCCGCGCGCCGCCAGGCTCGCGCTCTGGGTGGCGCTGGGCCTGGGCACGGTCTTCTCGGTGAGTCGCATGCTGCAGGGCGCGCACTTCCTGTCCCACAACCTGTGGACGGCGCTGCTCGACTGGACCATCTGCCTCGCCACCTACCGCCTGCTGCTGTACCGGCCCGCTTCGGCCCTCGGCGCCGCCGTCACAGCCCCAGCAGGTACAGGCACAGCGACAGGCTGAACAGGGAGCCGAGGGTCGACAGCAGGATGCTGCTCGACACCACCGAGGCCTCGCGGCGGTAGAACTCGGCCAGCATGAACGGCCCGGTGCCGGTCGGCAGGGCGCTGAGCAGCAGGGCCGCGTAGGCCCACAGCGGCGGCAACTGGAACACCTGGAAGGCCAGCACCCAGGTGAACAGCGGATGGACGATCAGCTTGATCAGCACCAGGCCGATGCTGCCCTCGCGGCGCCCGCTCTGCTTGTGCGCCAGGAACAGGCCCAGGGAGATCAGCGCGCAGGGCGCGGTGGCGGCGGCCAGCAGGTCGAGCAGGCGATGCGCCGGCAGCGGCAGCGGCTCGCCCCACAGCGACCACAGGCCACCGAGCAACGGCGCCACCACCAGGGGGTTCCTGGCCAGCGCCAGCAGCACCTTGGCCAGCGCCCGATGCAGGCGCTTCTCGTCCTGCAGCGCGACCTCGATGCACACCACCGCCAGGGAGAACAGCACGCAGACCACAATCAGGCTGGCGATCAGCGCCGGTACCAGGCCCTCGTCGCCGAGCACCAGTACGCACAGCGGAATGCCCATGTAGCCGGTGTTGGCATAGGACGCGCTGAGCCCCTGCACGCTGGCATCGGCCAGGCCTGCGCGCTGGCGCAGACGCCACAGCAGGGTCAGCACGAACACCGCCAGGGTGCCCAGGCTGTAGACCAGGATGAACTGCGGCTGCCAGATCTGCGCCCACACCGCGGTGGCGGTCGCCTCGAACAGCAGGGCCGGCAGGCACAACCAGACCACCATGCGGTTGATCTCCGACGCCGCGCTCGGGCCGAGCACGCCCAGGCGCCGGCACAGATAGCCGGCCAGGATCAGGGCGAAGATCGGGAGCAGTACGTCGAGTACGGAAGCCATGGGCCGGGCACGCTCAGTCGGCCGAAGAAGGTCCGCAGGTTAGGCCTGGCGATCGATACCGTCTAATGCTATTTGATAGGAAGACCAATACGGCTTACGCATCAATGACCGATATCCGCCAGCTGCGCTACTTCACCGTGCTCGCCGAAACCCTGCACTTCGGCCGCGCGGCCGACCAGTTGCACATCACCCAGCCGCCCCTGAGCCGGCAGATCGCCGCCCTCGAGGCCGAGCTGGGCATCGCCCTGCTCGTGCGCAATTCGCGCTCGGTCAGCCTGACCCTCGCCGGCGAGCAGTTCTACCGCCACGCCAAGGCGCTGCTGGCCGACCTCGACACGGCCGTGCGCACCGCCCAGGCCACCGCCCGCGGCGAACGCGGCGAGCTGCGCCTGAGCTTCACCATGAGCGCCGCCTGGAGCCTGCTGCCGGCGCTGGTCAAGGCCTACAGCGACGCCCGGCCGCAGGTCGAGCTGCGCCTCGACGAGACCCTGCCGCGCGACCTGGCCCAGGCGCTGGGCAGCGGCGCCGCCGATTTCGGCATCGCCTTTCCCGGCCAGCCGAGCGACCAGCTGCACTATCTGCCGCTGCGTCGCGAACCGCTCTGCGCCGTGCTGCCGAGCGCCCATCCGCTGGCGGCGCTGGAGCGCCTGGACGTCGCGCAACTGGCCGCCGCGGACTTCGTCAGCTTTCCCCGCAGCACGGCGCCGGCGCTGCACGACGCCCTGATCGACTGTTGCCGGCAGGCCGGCTTCGCCCCGCGCATCCGCCTGGAAACCCACCTGCAGCAGACCATCGTCAACCTGGTCGGCGAAGGCCTGGGCGTGTCCCTGGTGCCCGACTCGATGCGCCGCATGCGCCTGGACGGCGCGGTGTTCCGCCCCCTGCTGAGCTCGCCGCAGATCGAACAGGGGCTGTACTGGAGCGCGAACAACGCCAACCCCTGCCTGGGGGGGTTCCTCGACTGCGCCAGAGACCTGGCCGCTAGGCTTCGGTCGACGGCGCGGCGGGCCCCGTCTCCAGGGAACGGCGATACAGCGCCGCCACCAGATCGGTCTGGGTGACGATGCCGAGCAATACCCCGTCCTCGTCCAGCACCGGCACCTTGTGCACCTCGCCGGAGGACAGGCGCTGCACCAGGCGGATGGTCGGCCACTGCGGCGCGCACGTCAGCACCCCGGTCTGCATCGCCTCGCGCACCTGCCCGGCCTCGCCGGTCCGCAGCAGGTCGTGCAGGTAGAGCATGCCTTGCAACTGACGCGCCTGGTTCACCACCGGCATGGCGGTGAGGCGATGAGCCTGCATGCGGGCCCAGGCCTCGGCGCGGCTGGTCTCCGGATGCAGGCACAGCACGTCGCGGGACATGATGTCGGCGCAGCGGACCTCGCCGAAGCGCCTGCGGTAGGCGCGCTCCTCGGTCTGGCGGAGGATGTCCGCCAGGTCCTCGCGGGCGATGTCGAGCAGTTCGCCGCGCGCCTGGAGTACCTCGTCGAGGTCGGCCGCGGTGAAACCCAGGCGGTCACGCGGCGGCAGGTCACGGGTCTTGCGCGGACTATCCGGTGCCATGGCGCGATGGGGATAACGACGGCGGAAGGCATTGTTGAACAGCAACGCGATGGTCAGCAGGCCGAGGCTGTTGAGCGACACCGGGTAGAGGGCGAAGGCATAGCCCAGCTGGGCGACCTCTTCGCCGCCCAGCACCGCGGTCAGGGCGATGGCGCCGCCCGGCGGGTGCAGGCAGCGCAGGACAAACATCGCCACCATGGCGGCGGCCACCGCGATGCCGGCGGCGACCAAGCCATGCCCAAGCCACTGGGCGCAGGCGACGCCGACCAGAGCCGCGATCAGGTTGCCGCCGAACACCGACCAGGGTTGCGCCAGCGGGCTGGACGGCACGGCAAACAACAGCACGGCGCAGGCCCCCATCGGCGCCACCAGCCAGAGCCCGGCGTTGCCCAGCGCCTGCCGGGCGATCCAGCCACTGATCAGCAGGCCCAGCAGTGCCCCGACGCAGCTCAGCAGCTGCTCGCCGCGCCCCACCGCCATGGGCTCAGGCCAGAATGCCCTCAACCAACCTTTGAACCTGTTCACCGCAGGGAAATCCGCCTTACTCGCACCGACAAGGGGCAGGCACTATACAAGCCGCCATGCGTCGTGCGTCAAGCCGGCCAGAACGCGCGGATGCCCGCCACCCCCTGGGCCCCGGCCTGCCAGGCGCGCTCGACATCCTCCGGCCCCACGCCACCGAGCAGGTAGGCCGGGCGATCGAAGCCCTGCAGCAGTTCGCGTGCCTGCGTCCAGCCCAAAGGACTGGCCTGCGGATGGCTGGCCGTGACCTGCAGCGGCGACAGGGTGACGAAATCCACGCCCATCTGCGCGGCCAGGGCCAGCTCTTCGGCACCGTGACAGGACGCCGCCAGCCAGCGTTGCGCGGGCAGCGGTCGGCCGCCGCCGGCCAGCTCGCGCAGCTGCGCGGACGTCAGATGCCAGCCGGCGGCGGGAAAATCGCCCAGCCACTCCAGCGGCCCCTTGAGCATCAGTTGCGCACGGCCGGCGCACAGGCCCTGGATATCCACGGCGAGGTCGCGGTACTGGGCATCGAACATCTTCGGCGCGCGCAACTGTAGCAGGCGAACGCCGCCGTCCAGCGCGGCCTGCACGCCACGCAGCAGGGCCGGCGCCGCCAGGTCATCCGGGGTGATCAGGTAGCGCTCGGGCAAGCGGGCGGCGGCGACTATCGGCCGATTGGCCGCGGGAAACTCGTAGTCGCCCAGCTGGCGCGGGGCGACCCAGGCCAGGGGCTGGCCTTCGGCGCCATGGGGTTCGCCGCTGAAGGCGCTGACCTCCCAGACATCCAGCAGCACCTGCTTGTCCGGGTAGTCGTGCCGCACCTGGATCAGCGGCCGCGCCAGCGTCGGGCGGATGCCCAGCTCCTCTTCCAGCTCCCGGGCCAGGGCGACCTGTACCGCCTCGCCGGCCTCCACCTTGCCGCCGGGAAACTCCCACAGCCCGCCCTGGTGCTTGTCCTCCGGGCGCCGGGCGATCAGCACGCGCCCATCCTCTGCGCGAATCACCGCCGCAGCTACATGCACCCGCTTCACCGCAGCGCCTCCACCTGCGCCGCCTGGTACCAGCGCTGGAACGCCGGCCAGCAGTAGATGGTCTCGACATAGGCCGCGGCCACTTCCGGCAGCTCGACGCGGTAGCTGCGCAAACGTGCCGCCACCGGGGCGAAGAAGGCGTCCGCCAGGCTGGCGTGGCCGAACAGGAAGGGACCATCCTGGCCGAAGCGGCTCCGGCACTCGGCCCAGAGCGCGCAGATGCGGCGGATATCGGCCTGGGCCTCTGCAGGAATCTGCACCAGGGCCTCGTCGCGCCGAAGATCCATCGGCAGGTGCGTGCGCAGCGCCCCGAAGCCGCTGTGCATCTCCGCGCACAGGCTGCGGGCCAGGGCGCGGGCGTACTGGCCACGGGGCCACAGGTGGGCCTCGGGGAAGGTTTCGGCGAGGTATTCGGCGATGGCCAGGGAATCCCATACCGGGCCTTCCTCGGTCTTCAGCAGCGGCACCTTGCCGCTCGGCGAATGCTCCAGGATGCGCGCGCGGGTATCGGCACGGTCCAGGGCGATCTGCACCTCGCTGTAGGGCGCCTGCGCCAGTTCCAGGGCCAGGGCCGCGCGCAGCGACCAGGAGGAATAGCGCTTGTCGCCGATGATCAGGGTCAGGGACATGGGGTCGCTCCTTGCGTGACGGAATGGGGACAGCTCAGGCGACGTTAAGAGGCGCCCCCCCGAATAGCAAATTCCCGTTGTTCATGGGGCCATGAACAACGGGAATAGGCGCGTGGAACGCTGCGGAACCGGATCAGGTGCGGTATTCGGCGTTGATCTTCACGTACTCGTGGGACAAGTCGGTGGTCCAGATGGTCTCGCTGCAGCCGCCGCGGCCGAGCTCGATGCGGATGCCGATCTCCTCCTTGGCCATCACCGCCGCGCCCTGCTCCTCGGTGTAACTGGCCGCGCGGCAGCCACGACTGGCGATGCACACATCGCCGAGGAACACGTCGATCTTGCTCACGTCCAGCTGGGCCACCCCGGCGCGGCCGACCGCGGCGAGGATGCGTCCCCAGTTCGGGTCGGAGGCGAACAGCGCGGTCTTGATCAACGGCGAATGGGCCACGGCATAGCCGACGTCCAGGCACTCCTGGTGGGTGGCGCCGCCGTTGACCTGCACGGTGACGAACTTGGTCGCGCCCTCGCCGTCGCGGACGATGGCCTGGGCCACCTCCATGCACACCTCGAACACCGCCTGCTTCAGCGCGGCGAACAGCGCGCCACTGGCCTGGGTGATCTCCGGCAGCGGCGCCTTTCCGGTGGCGACCAGCATGCAGCAGTCGTTGGTCGAGGTATCGCCGTCGATGGTGATGCGGTTGAACGACTTGTTCGCCGCGTCGCGCAGCAGGTCCTGCAGCACGCCCTGGGCGACCTTGGCGTCGGTGGCGATATAGCCGAGCATGGTCGCCATGTTCGGCTTGATCATCCCGGCGCCCTTGCTGATGCCGGTGACGGTCACGGTCACGCCGTCGTGGACGAACTGGCGGCTGGCGCCCTTGGGCAGGGTGTCGGTGGTCATGATGCCGGTGGCGGCCTCGGCCCAGTTGTCCTCCGCCAGGTTATCCAGGGCGGCCTGCAGGGCGCCCTCGATCTTCTCCACCGGCAGCGGCTCGCCGATCACCCCGGTGGAGAACGGCAGCACCGCCTCCTCGTCGACACCGGCCAGCTGCGCCAGCGCCGCGCAGGTGCGCGCGGCATTCTGCAGGCCTGGCTCGCCGGTGCCGGCGTTGGCATTGCCGGTATTGGTCAGCAGGTAACGCACCGGCCCCAGCACGCGCTTCTTGGCCAGGATCACCGGCGCGGCGCAGAAGGCATTGAGGGTGAAGACCCCGGCGACGCTGGAGCCTTCGGCGCAGCGCATCACCACCACATCCTTGCGCCCGGGGCGCTTGATACCGGCCGAGGCGATACCCAGCTCGAAGCCTGGAACCGGGTGCAGGGTAGACAGAGGGCCAAGACCAACAGCCATGAACGTGCTCCTTGAATGTGCAGAACAGCGCGTCGACCACGGCGGCGCCCTGTGGATAAAGAACCTGCCGCCAGGCAGGACCGGATTCGATGGAAAAACGCCGCGAGCGGTCAGAACCGTTCGCGGCGTTGCAACCTTGCGCCAAGCATAGCCGAGGCCAGCCGGGCGATGACCAGCGGCCCTTAGCTGATCTGGCCGTGGCAGTGCTTGTACTTCTTGCCGGAGCCACACGGGCATGGCTCGTTGCGGCCGATCTTCTGCTCGGCGCGCACCGGCGCGGTGGCGACTGCCACATCGCCTTCCTCGGCCATCGCCTCGGGCTGGGCCAGGGCAGATGCCTGGGCATGCTGGAACTGCATGCGCTCGGCAAGCGCCTCGGCCTCGCGACGCAGGCGGGCCTCCTCTTCGGCCGGGTCCTCGCGGCGCACCTGGACGTGGGACAGCACGCGGATGGTGTCGCGCTTGATCGAGTTGAGCAGTTCCTGGAACAGGGTGAAGGACTCGCGCTTGTACTCCTGCTTGGGGTTCTTCTGCGCATAGCCACGCAGATGAATGCCATGGCGCAGGTGATCCATGGTCGACAGGTGGTCCTTCCACAGGTCGTCCAGCACGCGCAACAGGATCTGCTTCTCGAAGGTGCGCAGGGCCTCGGCGCTGGCCAGCTCTTCCTTCTCGTTGTAGGCGGCGATCAGCTCCTGGAGGATGCGTTCGCGCAGGGTCTCCTCGTAGAGCTTGCTGTCCTCGTCGAGCCACTGCTGAATTGGCAGTTGGGTAGCGAAGCTGGTCTGCAGCGCCTCCTCCAGGCCGGCGATATCCCACTGCTCGGGCATCGACTGCGGCGGAATATAGGTGTCGATGGTGCCGTCCAGCACCTCGCGACGGAACTCGGCGATGGTCTCGCCGATGTCGTCGGCGGCCAGCAGGGTGTTGCGCATGTGATAGATCACCTTGCGCTGCTCGTTGGCCACGTCGTCGAATTCCAGCAACTGCTTGCGCATGTCGAAGTTGCGCCCCTCGACCTTGCGCTGGGCCTTCTCGATGGCGTTGCTCACCATGCGGTGCTCGATCGCCTCGCCGGACTGCATGCCCAGGGCCTTCATGAAGTTCTTCACCCGGTCCGAGGCGAAGATGCGCATCAGGCTGTCTTCCAGCGACAGGTAGAAGCGGCTGGAACCCGGGTCGCCCTGGCGACCGGAACGGCCGCGCAGCTGGTTGTCGATGCGCCGCGACTCGTGGCGCTCGGAGGCGATCACGTGCAGGCCGCCGGACTCGATCACCTGCTGGTGGCGTTTCTGCCAATCGGCCTTGATCTGCGCGACCTGTTCGGCGGTGGGATTCTCCAGCGCCGCCACTTCGACCTCCCAGTTGCCGCCCAGGAGGATGTCGGTACCGCGACCGGCCATGTTGGTGGCGATGGTCAGCGCGCCCGGACGACCGGCCTGGGCGATGATCTCGGCTTCCTTCTCGTGGAACTTGGCGTTGAGCACCTTGTGCTCGATGCCTTCCTTGTTTAGCAACGCGGAGACGTACTCGGAGGTCTCGATCGAGGCGGTACCGACCAGGATCGGCCGGCCCTGGGCCTGGCACTCCTTGATGTCCTCGATGATCGCGGCGTACTTCTCTTCCTGGGTCAGGTAGACCAGGTCGTTGTAGTCCTTGCGCGCCAGCGGCCGGTTGGTCGGGATCACCACCACGGCCAGGCCGTAGATCTGATGGAACTCGAACGCCTCGGTGTCGGCCGTGCCGGTCATGCCGGACAGCTTGTTGTACAGGCGGAAGTAGTTCTGGAAGGTGGTCGAGGCCAGGGTCTGGCTCTCGGCCTGGATCGGCAGCCCTTCCTTGGCCTCGATGGCCTGGTGCAGGCCCTCGGACAGACGCCGTCCCGGCATGGTGCGGCCGGTGTGCTCGTCGATCAGCAGCACCTGGTTGTTCTGCACGATGTATTCGACGTTGCGCTGGAACAGGGTGTGGGCGCGCAGGCCAGCGTAGACATGGGTCAGCAGGCCGAGGTTGTGCGCCGAGTAGAGGCTCTCGCCCTCGGCCAGCAGGCCGACCTGGGTCAGCATGTCCTCGACGAACTGGTGGCCGGCTTCGTTCAGCTCGACCTGGCGGGACTTCTCGTCGACCTTGTAGTGGCCTTCCTGGGTGACCACGCCCTCCTCTTCCTCGATGTGCTGCTTGAGGCGCGGGATCAGCTTGTTGACTTCGGTGTACAGCTTGGAGCTGTCCTCGGCCTGGCCAGAGATGATCAGCGGGGTACGCGCCTCGTCGATGAGGATCGAGTCGACTTCGTCGATCACCGCGAAGTTCAGTTCGCGCTGGAACTTCTCCTCCAGGCTGAAGGCCATGTTGTCGCGCAGGTAGTCGAAGCCGAATTCGTTGTTGGTGCCGTAGGTGATGTCGGCGGCATAGGCGGCGCGTTTCTCTTCCGGTGGCATGAAGGGCGTGACGATACCCACCGACATGCCGAGGAATTCGTACAGCGGACGCATCCAGTTGGCGTCGCGGCGGGCCAGGTAATCGTTGACCGTGACCACGTGCACACCCTTGCCGGACAGCGCATTGAGGTAGACCGCCAGGGTCGCCACCAGGGTCTTGCCCTCACCGGTACGCATTTCGGCGATCTTGCCTTCGTGCAGGGTCATGCCGCCGATCAGCTGCACGTCGAAGTGGCGCATGCCCATCACCCGCTTGCCTGCCTCGCGGGCCACGGCGAAGGCCTCCGGCAGGAGCTGATCGAGGGTTTCGCCCTTCTCCAGACGGGCTTTGAATTCGTCGGTCTTGGCACGCAGTTGCTCATCCGAGAGGGCGAGCATCTGCTCTTCGAAGGCGTTGACGGCTTGCACCGTCTTGAGCATGCGCTTGACCTCACGCTCGTTCTTGCTTCCAAAGAGTTTCTTCAACAAAGGCGCAAACATATCGACAGGATCTTCCAGGCGTATGGATGGAGGCCGACCCGCAGGCCGCCCTGTGCAGCCCTCATGGCTGCGTGCGAAGGGGGCATTCTACCCGGAAACGAAAAGGAGGAAAGCGGCGTTATTCCACGCCGCCGACCCGGGCGATGAAGCTTGTGGGGTTGACCACGCGGCCATTCTTGCTGACCTCGAAGTGCACGTGGTAACCGGTCGAGCGCCCGGTACTGCCGACCTTGGCGATGGTCTGGCCGCGCTGCACCAGGTCGCCGACGCGCACCAGATTCTCGCGATTGTGGGCGTACAGGCTGACGTAACCGTCGGCGTGGCTGATCTCCACGGTATTGCCATAACCCGAGCGCCGCCCTGACGCGGTGACCACTCCGGCGGCCACGGCGACCACGTCGCTGCCGGCCTTGGCGGCGAAATCCACGCCCTTGTGCACGCTCAGGCGGCCGGTCAACGGATCGGTCCGGCGGCCGAACGGCGAGGAGATATAGCCCTGCAACACCGGGCGCCCAGCCAGGTATTCGGCCTCGTCGAGGCGCCGTTCGGCCAGCAGCTGCTCCAGCACCTCGAGCTGCTGCTCGCGGCTGTCCATGCGCAGGGCCAGGTCGTCCAGGGTGCTGATAAAGGAAGGCGGCGCATAGGCGGCCCCTTCTACCAGCTCCTCCGGACCACCCTGGCCGACATTCAGGGAGAAATCGAACTCGCTGGAATCCAGCTCCGCCAGCTCGGTCAGGCGTTCGCCCAAGGCATCGAGGCGGGTCAGGCGCGCCTGCAATTCGGCGACATGGGCGGCGAAGGCATCCAGCTGGCGCTGCGCGTCGATCCGCACGGCGCCGACTTCGGCGCGCTGGCGATCCAGCGCGTCGGCGACCTGCACGTTATCCTGCAGGCTCGGTGCTCGCGGAGTCCACCAGGCGCCGACGGCCACGCCACTGGCGAGCGCGGCGGCGAGCAGCAGTGCCAGCGCCAGCAGCAACCAGCGCAAATCCAGGCTGAGTGAGCGCGCGGCGCCATGGCGCCGACTGAGTAATATGATGTGCATGGCTTCCCCTATAGGGCGGAGCCCAAGCTGGCGGCAGGGATTCTGCTACCATGGCGGCTCCACAATTTCAGGCGTCCTGCCATGACCTTTCGTCCTTTGCCGGCTCGAGCCCCCGCCGCGCTGCTGCGCGAGGCGAAGCCCCTCAAAGCGCTGTTCAATCAGGCGCAACGCCTCGACCACCTACAGCGTCTACTGGAGAGCCAGCTGCAACCCGCGGCCCGCGAACACTGCCATGTGGCGTCGTGGCGCGAGGGTTGCCTGCTTCTTATCGTCACCGATGGCCACTGGGCCACCCGCTTGCGGTATCAACAACGGCGCCTGCTGCGTCAGCTGCAGGCACTCGAAGAATTCGCGACCTTAACGAAAATTCTCTTCAAGGTGCAACCGCCGACCGCCGAAAGGCGTGCGCCCGGTCGCACTCTCAGCCTGTCCGACAGCGCCGCCGAAAACATCCAGGCCACCGCCGAGGGCATCAGCGACCCCAAGCTGCGCGCCGCGCTGGAGCGCCTGGCCAGGCACCGCGCGCGCGACGATTGAGCAGGCGAATAGTCTTCAGCCGCAGTAAAAAAAGAGGCCACCCCAGGGGTGGCCTCGAATACAAACGGAAGGAGGTATTGCTTACACGGCCGCTACCGGGCGCATGTAGGAGATCGGCGCGGTGCTCGCGTCGTCGAAGGTCACCACTTCCCAGGCATCGGTTTCCTCGATCAAGGTGCGCAACAGGCGGTTGTTCAGCGCGTGCCCCGACTTGAAGCCGCGGAATTCGCCGATCAGGCTGTTACCCAGCAGGTAGAGGTCGCCGATGGCGTCGAGAATCTTGTGCTTGACGAATTCGTCCTCGTAACGCAGGCCGTCTTCATTGAGCACGCGGTACTCATCCACCACGATGGCGTTGTCCACACTGCCACCGAGCGCCAGGTTCTGCGAACGGAGGAACTCGATGTCGCGCATGAAGCCGAAGGTGCGTGCCCGACTGACTTCCTTGACGAAAGACGTGCTGGAGAAATCGACGCTGGCCGACTGCGTGCGGTTGCGGAACACCGGGTGATCGAAATCGATCTCGAAGGTCACCTTGAACCCATCGAACGGCACGAAGGTGGCGCGCTTGTCGCCCTCCTCGACCGTGACCTCACGGGTGATACGGATGAACTTCTTCGCCGCTTCCTGCTCTTGCAAGCCGGCGGACTGAATCAGGAATACAAAGGGACCAGCACTGCCATCCATGATCGGCACTTCGGATGCAGAGAGCTCGACGTAGGCGTTATCGATGCCCAGGCCTGCCATGGCCGAAAGCAGGTGCTCTACCGTATCCACCTTGATGTCACCATTGACCAAGGTGGTCGACATGGTGGTTTCACCGACATTGCTCGCCCGCGCGGCAATTTCCACCACGGGGTCGAGATCGGTACGACGAAACACGATTCCCGTGTCCACTGGTGCCGGCTTCAGGGTCAGGTATACCTTCTCCCCGGAATGCAGGCCAACGCCGGTGGCGCGGATAATGTTCTTCAGGGTGCGTTGTCTGATCATGGCTCTGGCCGCTATAGCACTAGTTGCGAATTGTTTTCAACAATGGCCGGCGATGATAGCAGAACCGGCCTTTGCTGAACACCAATCACCCTAATACTCCTGATACATTCCATCAATCGGCCTGGCGACGCAGGAAAGCCGGGATGTCCAGATAATCCAGGTCGTCCTGTGGGTTCATCTTGGCCGCGGTGGCAGCGCCGGCATGGCTCTGACGCTGTACGGTGGGCCGCTCGTAGTCCTTGTAGTTGACGCTCTGCTCGGCACGCGCCGGGGCAGTCGGAGCCGCACTGGCGGTTACCTGCACGGTGTTGTCGACGACCTTGACCGGCTTCTCGATGCGCGCGCCCAGACCGGTGGCGACCACGGTGACGTGCAGCTCGTCGCGCATGTCCGGATCGATCACGGTACCGACCTTGACGGTGGCGTGCTCGGAGGCGAACTGCTCGATGATGTTACCCACGTCGGAGTACTCGCCCAGGGACAGGTCAGGACCGGCGGTGATGTTCACCAGGATGCCGCGGGCGCCCTGCAGGTTGACGTCCTCGAGCAGCGGATTGCGGATTGCCGCCTCGGTGGCTTCACGGGCGCGGTTCGGACCGCTGGCGCAGCCGGTGCCCATCATGGCCATGCCCATTTCGCTCATCACCGTCTTCACGTCGGCGAAGTCGACGTTGATCATGCCCGGACGCTTGATGATGTCGGAGATGCCGCGCACCGCACCGGCCAGCACGTCGTCCGCCTTGGCGAAGGCCGACAGCAGGCTGGCGTCCTTGCCGAGGATGGTCAGCAGCTTCTCGTTGGGGATGGTGATCAGCGAGTCGACGCTCTCCGACAGGGCGCGAATGCCCTCGTCGGCGATCTGCATGCGCTTGCGCCCCTCGAACGGGAACGGACGGGTGACCACGGCCACGGTGAGGATGCCCAGCTCCTTGGCCACTTCGGCGATGACCGGCGCCGCACCGGTGCCGGTGCCGCCGCCCATGCCGGTGGTGATGAAGACCATGTCGGTGCCCTGCAGCACCTCGGCGATGCGCTCGCGATCTTCCAGCGCGGCCTGGCGGCCGACCTCCGGATTGGCGCCGGCGCCCAGGCCCTTGGTCACGCCTGGGCCGAGTTGCAGCACGGTGCGCGCGCCGATGTTCTTCAGCGCCTGGGCATCGGTGTTGGCGCAGATGAACTCGACGCCCTCGATGTTGTTTTTCGCCATGTGGTTGACGGCATTGCCACCGCCGCCGCCCACGCCTATTACCTTGATGACCGCGCTTTGCGGAACATTGTCTACTAGTTCGAACATAATCCCTCTCCTTCCTGTTCTAGTTATAACGCCTACTGCACTTGCCGCCCTACATCAGAAATTGCCCTGGACCCAGCGTTTGAGCCGCTCCAGTACCGGTGCCTTGGGTTCATCGCCGTAACCACCGAGCGCCGACATGGAGATGCCGTCCGCCTGCTTCTGCAGGCCATACAGCAACAGGCCCACGCTGGTGGAATAGATCGGGTTGCGTACCACGTCGGCCAGGCCTTTGACGCTGTGGGGCACGCCCAGGCGAACCGGCATATGGAAGATCTCCTCGGCCAGTTCCACCGCGCCTTCCATCTTCGCCGTGCCGCCGGTGAGCACGATGCCCGCCGGAATCAGGTCCTCGTAGCCGCTGCGCCGCAGCTCGGCCTGGATCAGGGTGAACAGCTCGTCGTAACGCGGCTCGACCACCTCGGCCAGGGACTGGCGCGACAGGTCGCGCGGCGGCCGATCGCCGACGCTGGGCACCTTGATGGTCTCGCCGGCGCCGGCCAGTTTGGCCAGGGCGCAGGCGTAGCGGATCTTGATTTCCTCGGCGTACTGGGTCGGTGTACGCAGGGCCATGGCGATGTCGTTGGTGACCTGGTCGCCGGCGATCGGGATCACCGCGGTATGGCGGATGGCCCCCTCGGTGAAGATGCAGATGTCGGTGGTGCCGCCGCCGATGTCGACCAGGCACACGCCCAGCTCCTTCTCGTCGTCGGTGAGCACCGCATAGGCCGAGGCCAGCTGCTCGAGGATGATGTCGTCGACCTCCAGGCCGCAGCGGCGCACGCACTTCTCGACGTTCTGCGCCGCGTTGACCGCGCAGGTGACCACGTGCACCTTGGCCTCCAGGCGCACGCCGGACATCCCCAGGGGCTCGCGCACGCCCTCCTGGTTATCGATCACGTAATCCTGCGGCAGGGTATGCAGCACCCGCTGGTCGGCCGGAATGGCCACGGCCTGGGCCGCATCCAGCACGCGCTCGAGGTCGGCCGGGCTGACCTCGCGATCGCGGATGGCGACGATGCCGTGGCTGTTGAGGCTGCGGATATGGTTGCCGGCCACGCCGACGAAGGCCGAGTGGATGCGGCAGCCGGCCATCAGCTGCGCCTCCTCGACCGCACGCTGGATCGACTGCACGGTGGATTCGATATTCACCACCACGCCCTTCTTCAGCCCACGCGAGGGGTGTGTGCCGATGCCGACGATTTCCAGCTGGCCGTCGGCCGCGACCTCACCCACCAGCGCCACCACCTTGGAGGTGCCGATGTCCAGGCCGACGATCATCTTGCCGCTCTGCACGTTTGCCATTTGTCTTGTCTTCTCCTGATTCACTGCACGGCCACCTTGTCGGCCGCCGCCGGCGCGATCGGCTCACGCCACGCCACGGCCAGGCCGTTGGCGTAGCGCAGATCGATCCGCGCGATATTCGCTCGTTGCTCTTTCAGCGCCTTGTCGAAGATGGTGCCGAAGCGGCGCATCTTCTCCACCAGATGGTCGCGCCCCAGCAGCAGCTCGATGCCCTGGGTGGTGGACAGGAACCAGCTGCCGCGCTCGCGCAGTTCAAGGCGCGCCACCGAGAAGCCCATCGGCCGCAGCATCTGGCTGAGCACCTGGTACTGCTGCATGACCTTCTGCTGCGCCCGCTTGGGGCCGTAGAGCTGTGGCAGGTGTTCGTAGTGCGCCAGCTCCCGGGGGGTGAAGGCCTGGCCCTGGTTGTTGAGCAGCGCCTCGTCGCCCCAGCGGGCGATCGGCAGTTGTTCCTCGAGGCGCACCAGCAGCTGATCCGGCCAGACCCGGCGCACCTCGGCGCTGGCGATCCAGGGCATCTGCTCCAGTTCGTGGCGCATGCCCAGCAGGTCGACGCTGAAGAAACTGGCACTGACGAAGGGAGCGATGCGCTGCTGCACCGCCTGCTGGCTGATGTAGCTCAGGTCACCCGCCACGCTGATCTTGGCGATCGGCCGATCGGCATAAGGCAGCAGGCGCTGGGCCAGTTCGTAGGCGCCGAAACCGAGCAGCAGCATGAGCAGCGGCCAGGTAAGGCGCTTGAACAGGCCGAAACTGGGTTTCGGCAGGCGCGCGCCGATCGGCTCCTTGGCCACCAGGCGGCTGGCGCCGCGCGGCACAGGCTTGCCGCGCACGGGAACGCGCGGTGAGCCTGGCTGATGACGAAGGACGGCGCCCATGGCTTAACCCTGTGCCTCTACGCTGTCGGCGAGGATCGCCAACACCAGTTGCTGGAAGTCCAGTCCGGCCGCCTGGGCGGCCATCGGCACCAGGCTGTGGTCGGTCATGCCCGGCACGGTATTGACCTCCAGCAGCCAGAACTGCCCGGCGGCGTCCTGCATCACATCGACGCGCGCCCAGCCCTGGGTGCCGACCGCCTCGCAGGCGCGCACGGTAAGGTCCTTGAGTTCCTCCTCCTTGGCCGCGTCCAGGCCGCAAGGGATGCGGTACTGGGTGTCGCTGGCCAGATACTTGGCGTCGTAGTCGTAGAAGCTGTGCGGGGTGCCCAGGGCGATCGGCGGCAGCACCTGACCACGCAGGACGGCCACGGTGAACTCGGGCCCCTGGATCCATTGCTCGACCAACACCTCGGCGTCATAACGGCTGGCGGCCTGCCAGGCGGCGATCAGCTCCTCGACCGACTGCACCTTGGCCATGCCGATGCTGGAGCCCTCGTGGGCCGGCTTGACGATCAGCGGGAAGCCCAGGTCGGCCGCGGCCGCCTGGCAGTCCGCGACGCAGGTGAGCGCGGCGTGACGCGGGGTCGGCAGGCCCAGGCTCTGCCACACCTGCTTGGTGCGCAGCTTGTCCATCGCCAGGGCCGAGGCCAGGATGCCGCTGCCGGTATAGGGAATCCCGGCGCATTCGAGCAGCCCTTGCATGCTGCCATCCTCGCCACCACGGCCGTGCAGAACGATGAAGGCGCGGTCGATTTTCTCGCGGGTCAGGCGCTGCAGGAAGTGATCGCCGACATCGATGCCGAAGGCGTCCACCCCGGCGCCTTGCAGGGCGCCGAGGACCGCGTTGCCGGATTTCAGCGAGATCTCGCGCTCGGCGCTCTTGCCGCCGAACAGCACGGCAACCCGGCCATAGGCGCTGGCCGGCAGTTGCGATTTCAGGGTATTGGCGCTCATTTCGACTCACCTTGGGCCGCGGCGAACAGCGGACTCTGCAGCAGTTGCGGGGCCAGGCCGCCGATATCGCCAGCGCCCTGGCACAGCAGGATGTCGCCGGCGCGCAGCAGCGGCTTGATCAGCGGCGCCAGGTCGACGCCACGCTCGATGTAGATCGGGTCCAGCTGACCGCGCTGACGAATGCTGTGGCACAGCTGGCGGCTGTCGGCCCCTGGGATCGGCTCCTCGCCGGCCGGGTAGACCTCCATCAGCAGCAGCACGTTGGCATCGGCCAGCACCTGGACGAAGTCGTCGTACAGGTCGCGGGTGCGGCTGAAGCGGTGTGGCTGGTAGACCATCACCAGGCGCCGCTCCGGCCAGCCGCCGCGCACGGCCTTGATCACCGCGGCGACTTCGCGCGGGTGATGGCCGTAGTCGTCGACCAGCATCACGCTCCCCGCCTCCACCGGCAGCTCGCCGTAGACCTGGAAGCGCCGGCCGACGCCCTGGAAGCCCGACAGGCCCTGGACGATGGCTTCGTCGCTGATGCCCTCGTCGGTGGCGATGGCGATCGTCGCCAGGGAGTTCAGTACGTTGTGATTGCCCGGCATGTTCACCGACACATCCAGCGGCTCGCGGTCGCGACGCAGCACGGTGAAGTGGGTCTGCATGCCCTGCTGGCGCACGTTGATCGCGCGCACGTCGGCGTCCTCGCCGAAGCCGTAGGTGACGGTCGGCCGCGCCACCTGGGGCAGAATCTCGCGCACCACCGGATCGTCCACGCAGACCACCGCCAGGCCGTAGAACGGCAGGTTGTGGAGGAACTCGACGAAGGTCTTCTTCAGCTTGTTGAAGTCGCCCTCGTAGGTGCTCATGTGGTCCATGTCGATGTTGGTGACCACCGCGACCATCGGCTGCAGATGCAGGAAGCTGGCGTCGCTCTCGTCCGCTTCGGCAATCAGGTAGCGACTGGTGCCGAGCTGGGCGTTGGTGCCGGCGGCATTCAGCCGGCCACCGATGACGAAGGTCGGGTCCAGGCCGCCGGCGGCGAACACCGAGGCCAGCAGGCTGGTGGTGGTGGTCTTGCCGTGGGTGCCGGCCACCGCCACGCCGTGGCGGTAGCGCATGAGTTCGGCGAGCATCTCGGCCCGCGGCACCACCGGAATGCGGCGCTCGAGGGCGATGGCGACCTCCGGGTTGGCGGTATTGATCGCGCTGGACACCACCAGCACGTCGGCACTGGCGGCGTTCTCGGCGCGGTGGCCGATGAATATCTGCGCACCGAACTTCTCCAGGCGCTCGGTCACCGCCGAGCCCTTGAGGTCGGAGCCGGACACCTGGTAGCCGAGGTTCAGCAGCACTTCGGCGATACCGCACATGCCGGCGCCGCCGATGCCGACGAAGTGGATGCGGCGGATGCGGCGCATTTCCGGCTGCGGGTAGGCTTTGCGACTCTCAACCACGGGCCACCTCCAGGCAAATCTCGACCACGCTGCGGGTTGCATCGGGCTTGGCCAGGCGGCGCGCGGTGCGCGCCATGTCGTTCAATCGTTCGGGGTGCATCAGAACCTCGGTCAGCTGCGCGGCCAGTGCGGCGGCGTCAGTGGAGCGTTGCGGCAGCAGCACGGCGGCGCCTTCACGGGCGAGATAGCCGGCGTTCTGCGTCTGGTGATCGTCGATGGCATGGGGCAGCGGCACCAGGAACGACGGCAGGCCGGCGGCGGCCAGCTCGCTGACGGTCAGGGCGCCGGCCCGGCACACCACCAGGTCGGCCCAGGCGTAGGCCTTGGCCATGTCGCTAATAAAGGGCGCGACCTGCGCTTCGACGCCGGCGCCGCGATAACGTTCGCCGGTCACTTCGGCGTGCTGCTTGCCCGCCTGGTGGAACACTTCCGGACGCAACTCGCCGGCCACCAGGGCCAGGGCCTCGGGCAGCAGCTTGTTCAGCGGTTCGGCGCCGAGGCTGCCGCCGAGCACCAGCAGACGCGGCCGGCGCTGGCGCAGGGACGCCCGCGGAGTCTCCAGGAACAGCTCCTCGCGCACCGGATTACCCGTGGTGCGGCGCTTGGCGCTGGCACCGAAGGTGTCCGGGAAGGCCTCGCAGACCCGGCTGGCGAACGGCACCAGGCTGCGGTTGGCGGTGCCGGCCACGGCGTTCTGCTCATGGATGATCAGCGGCGCGCCGGCCAACTTGGCCGCCAGCCCGCCAGGCCCGGTGACGTAGCCGCCCATGCCGAGCACGCAGACCGGCTGCAGATCGCGGACGATCTTGCGCGCCTGCAACAGGGCCTTGAGCAATTGGAAGGGCGCCTTGAGCAGCGACAGCTTGCCCTTGCCGCGCAGGCCGCTGACCTGGATCAGGTGCAGGGGCAGGCCGGCCGCCGGCACCAGTTCGTTCTCGATGCCGCGCGGCGTGCCCAGCCAGTGCACGCGATAGCCGCGCGCCTGGAACTCGCGGGCGCAGGCCAGGGCCGGGAACACGTGGCCGCCGGTGCCGCCGGCCATGATCAGCACGTTACCGGCCATGGACCACCTCCGCGGAATGCCCGGCCTCGGGATGGCCCGCCCCGGGATAGCCCGCCTCGGAGAAATCCGCCTCGTCGAACTCGATGTCCTCGCTGCCCAGCTCGGTGCGCCGCTCCCACTCGATGCGCAGCAGCAGCGCCAGGCTGACGCAGCAGATCACCAGGGAGCTGCCGCCGTAGCTGAGGAACGGCAGGGTGAGGCCCTTGGTCGGCAACAGGCCGACGTTCACACCGATATTGATCAGCACCTGACCGACCCACAGGAAGGCCAGGCCGTAGGCCACGTAGGCCGAGAAGAACTGCTTGGCCTTCTCCGCCCACAGGCCGATATACAGGGCGCGCACGCTGACGAAGACGAACAGCGCCACGGTGGCCAAGGCGCCGACCATGCCCAGCTCCTCGGCGAGCACCGCAAACACGAAGTCGGTGTGCGCCTCCGGCAGGTAGAACTGCTTCTGGATGCTGTTGCCCAGGCCCACGCCGAACCACTCGCCACGGCCGAAGGCGATCAGCGCCTGGCTCAGCTGGTAGCCGGCACCGTACTGGTCGGCCCAGGGGTCGACGAAGTTGGTCAGACGCTCCAGGCGGTAGGCCTGGCTGGTCATCACCACTACGCCGGCGGCCAGCACGGCGGCGGCCAGCGGAATGAAGCGCAGCAGGTTGACCCCGCCGAGAAACAGCATGGCGATGGACGCGCCGACCAGCACCACGGTGGCACCGAAGTCCGGCTCGGCCAGCAGCAGCACGGCGATCGGCCCCAGCACCAGCAGCGGCTTGAGGAAGCCCATGAGCTTCTCGCGCACCTCGGCCTGGCGGCGCACCAGGTAGGCGGCGATGAACATGACGGTAAACAGCTTGGCCAGCTCCGACGGCTGCAGGTTGAACAGGCCGAAGCCGATCCAGCGCTTGGCACCGTTGACCTCGCGGCCGATGCCCGGCAGCAGCACCAGCACCAGCAGGACGAAGGCCACCAGCAACAGGGTGCCGCTGAAGCGCTGCCACTGGGCCATGGGCACCAGCAGGGTAATCAGCGCGGCGGTTATGCCGATGGCCAAATAGATCAGGTGGCGGATCATGTGATACAGCGGGTTGCCCGACAGCGACGCGGCCACTTCCGAGGAGGCCGAGGCGATCATCACCAGGCCCAGGCCCAACAGCGCCAGGCAACCGGCCAGCAGCGGGAAGTCCAGGTCGATGCCGCGACGGGTATTCAGCGGCGAGGGGGCGGCGAGCAGCTGCGCGATCATCACTGCAGGCCCTCCACCGCTTGGGCGAACAGGCGTCCGCGCTCTTCGAAGTTCTTGAACATGTCCAGGCTGGCGCAGGCCGGCGACAGCAGCACGGCATCACCCGGCTGGGCCAGCTCGGCGCAGCGTTGCACGGCCTGCTCCAGGCTGTCGACGCGAACCTGCAGCACCTGGTCGCCCAGGGTGGCGGCCAGCCGCTCGGCGTCACGGCCGAGCAGCACCACCGCGCGGCAGTGGCGGGCCACCGGCGCGACCAGGGCGGAGAAGTCCGCGCCCTTGCCGTCGCCGCCGGCGATCAGCAGCAGCTTGCCGGCGATGTCCGCGCCGAGCCCCTCGATGGCGGCCAGGGCGGCGCCGACGTTGGTCGCCTTGGAGTCGTCGTAGTAGTTCACCTGGCGCAGCTCGCGCACCCACTGGCAGCGGTGCGCCAGGCCGGCGAAGCGCTTGAGGGCATCGAGCATGGCGGCCATCGGCAGGCCGACGGCATGGCCCAGGGCCAGGGCCGCCAGGGCATTGGACTGATTGTGGGCGCCGCGGATCTTCAGCTCACGCACCGGCAGCAGCGCGTCGAACTGGTAGCCCAGGTACTTCTCGCCATTCTCCTCGAGCAGACCGAAACGCTTGAAGTCAGGCTTGCCCAGGCCGAAGCTCCAGCACGGCACCTGGTCGGCGACCAGCGGCCGCGACAACGCGTCGTCGCGGTTGACCACCACCTGGCGGGCGCCGCGGAAGATGCGGTGCTTGGCCAGGTGATAGGCCGCCAGGGAGTCATAGCGATCCATATGGTCTTCGCTGATGTTCAGGCAGGTGGCCACCTCGGCGTTGAGCTGCTCGGTGGTCTCCAGCTGGAAGCTGGACAGCTCGAGCACGTACAGCTCCACCTCGTCGCTCAACAGATCGAGTGCCGGCGTGCCGAGGTTGCCGCCCACCGCGACCTTCCTGCCGGCCGCCGCGGCCATTTCGCCGACCAGGGTGGTCACCGTGCTCTTGGCGTTGGAGCCGGTGATGGCGATGATCGGCGCCTTGGCATGGCGGGCGAACAGGTCGATGTCGCCGGACAGCTTCACCCCGCGGGCCGCCGCGGCCTGCAGCGCCGGGGTGGCGACGCCCAGGCCCGGGCTGACCAGCAGCTCGCTGGCACGGCAGAGGAACTCCACGTCCAGCTCGCCGCAGCGCACTTCCACCTGCGGGAACTGCTCACGCAGGGTGGCCAGTTCCGGCGGGTTCGCCCGCGTATCGACCACGGCAAAGCGCATGCCCTGCTGCGCCAGGAAGCGCACCAGGGACATGCCGCTCTTGCCGAGGCCGACAACGATGCGGAACTGGTCGGAAGCGATCAACGACACTCTCTATTACCTCAGTTTCAGGGTGGCAAGGCCGATCAGCACGAGGATCACCGTGATGATCCAGAAGCGCACGATCACCCGGGGCTCGGGCCAGCCTTTCAATTCGAAATGGTGGTGGATCGGCGCCATGCGGAACACGCGCTTGCCGGTCAGCTTGAAGGACGCCACCTGGATGATCACCGACAGGGTCTCCATGACGAACACCCCGCCCATGATGAACAGCACCACTTCCTGGCGGACGATCACCGCGATGGTGCCGAGCGCGGCGCCGAGGGCCAGCGCGCCGACATCACCCATGAAGACCTGGGCCGGATAGGTGTTGAACCAGAGAAAACCCAGGCCGGCGCCGACCAGCGCGGCGCAAAACACGATCAGTTCGCCGGCGCCGGGCACATAGGGGATGAACAGGTATTCGGCGAATTTCACGTTGCCGGACAGGTAGCAGAAGATGCCCAGGGCGCCGCCGACCATCACGGTGGGCAGGATCGCCAGGCCGTCCAGGCCGTCGGTCAGGTTCACCGCGTTGCTCGAGCCGACGATGACGAAATAGGTCAGCACCACGAAGCCCACGCCCAGCGGGATGCTCACGTCCTTGAGCAGCGGCAGGATCAGGGTGGTTTCCACCGGGCTCTGTGCGGTCATATAGAGGAAGGCCGCGGCGCCCAGGCCGAACACCGACTGCCAGAAATACTTCCAGCGACTCGGCAGGCCGCGGGAGTTCTTCTCGATCACCTTGCGGTAGTCGTCGACCCAGCCGATGGCCCCGAACAGCAGGGTGACAGCCAGCACCACCCAGACGTAGCGGTTGGACAGGTCGGCCCAGAGCAGGGTGCTGACGGCGATGGCGGAGAGGATCAGCGCGCCACCCATGGTCGGCGTGCCCTTCTTCGACAGGTGCGATTGCGGGCCGTCATTGCGCACCGCCTGACCGATCTGACGGATCTGCAGGGTACGGATCATCCACGGCCCCAGCGCCAGCGCCAGCCCCAGCGCGGTCAATACACCGAGGATGCCGCGCAGTGTCAGGTACTGGAACACTGCGAAACCCTTGTGGAACTGTTGCAGGTACTCGGCCAGCAGCAGCAGCATTTAGTGACTCTCCCCCGACGTGCCACACAGCGCCGCCACGATGTTCTCCATCGCGGCACTGCGTGAACCCTTGATTAGAATGGTGGTATTGCCCGATTCGCCGCGCAGTGCGTCGATCAGGCTGGCTTGATCGGCGAAATGCCGGCCATTGTTCCCGAATGCCTTGACCGCGTGAGCCATCAACGGCCCTACCGCGCACAGCGCGTCGACCTTGCCGGCGGCATAGCTGCCGACTTCGCGGTGGCCCTGCTCGGCCCACTCGCCCAGCTCCCCCATGTCCCCGAGCACCAGAACGGTGCGCCCGGAGAAGCCGGCGAGTATATCAACGGCGGCGCAGATCGAAGCAGGGTTGGCGTTGTAGCTGTCGTCGATCACCCGCACGCCATTCGTCGCCAGCTGCGCTACGGCGCGGCCCTTGACCGGCTGGAGCGCTTCCAGCCCGGTCTTGATATCGACCAGTGGTACCTCCAGCGCATGGGCGGCGGCGGCGGCGGCCAGGGCGTTGGCGACATTGTGCTCGCCGAGCAGGTTGAGCTGGATGCGCGCCTGGCCCGCTGCGCAATGCAAGGTGAAGGCCGAGCAGCCACGGGCATCGCGCGCCAGGTCGCTGGCGTGGAAATCCGCCGCGGCATTGCCCAGGGCAAAGCTGAGCAGTCGATGGGCGCCGGCCCGGCGCTGCCAGATGGCAAAGGCCTTGTCGTCCAGGTTGAGCACAGCGACGCCAGCCTCACCGAGGCCTTCGAGGATCTCGCCCTTGGCCTCGACAATCTTCTCCGGCCCGCCGAACTCACCGACATGGGCGGTGCCGGCATTGGTGATGATCGCCACCTGGGGCCGGGTCAGGCCGACGGTGTAGGCGATCTCGCCGACATGGTTGGCGCCCAGCTCGATCACCGCGGCGACATGCTCGGGGCCCAGTTCCAGCAGCGTCAACGGCGCGCCGAGATCATTGTTCAGGTTGCCACGGGTGGCCAGCACCGCCTCGCCGCGCTGGGCGAAGGCCGCGCGCAGGATGCTGGCGAGCATTTCCTTGACCGTGGTCTTGCCGCTGGAGCCGGTCACTGCCGCCAAGGGGCCGCCGTAGGCCTGGCGGTTCAGGGCACCGAGGCGGCCCAGACCGAGCCGGGTGTCGGCCACCAGCAACTGCGGCAGCGGTGCATCCGCCACCTCGCGCTGCACCAGCGCCGCGACCGCGCCCTTGGCGGCGACCTCGGCCAGATAGTCATGACCGTCGAAGCGCGGGCCGGCCAGGGCGACGAACAGCTGGCCCGGACGAATCGCCCGGCTGTCGGTGCTGACGCCATCGAAGGCACAGTCCGCGCCAACCAGGCGACCCTGCAGAGGGCCCGCCACTTCGCTCAAGCGCAATGCCTTAAGCATGAGCTGCCTCCCACGCCACCAGGGCCTTGGTGGCTTCTTCCAGGTCGGAGAACGGCTGGCGCTCGCCCTGTATCTCCTGGTAATCCTCATGCCCCTTGCCCGCCAGCACCAGCACGTCGTCCGCGCTCGCCTGGGCGACCAACTGGGCGATGGCCTGGCCGCGACCCGCCACGAAGTGCGCGTCCTGGGGGGCGGTGAAACCGGCCCGGATGTCCTCGAAAATCTGCTCCGGCGTCTCACTGCGTGGATTGTCGTCGGTGACCCACACGCCATCGGCCAGACGCTCGACCACCTGGGCCATCAGCGGCCGCTTGCCGCGGTCGCGGTCGCCGCCACAGCCGAACAGGCACAGCAGACGCCCCCGCACATGCGGGCGCAGCGCCTCGAGGACCTTCTCCAGGGCATCCGGAGTGTGGGCGTAGTCGACCACCACCAGCGGCTGCTTCACGCCGCCCAGGCGCTGCATGCGCCCGACCGGCCCCTGCAGGCGCGGCAACACCTTGAGAATTTCGTCCAGCGCATAGTCCATGGCGAGCAGCGCACCGACCACGGCCAGCAGGTTGCTCAGATTGAAACGACCGAGCAGCGTGCTGCGCAGGCTGCCCTCGCCGCGCGGGGTGACCAGCCGCGCACGCACGCCCTGGTCGTTGAACTGCGCCTCGCGGCAATACAGATAGGCCGCGGCGTCCTCCAGGCTGTAGCTGATCACCCGCGACTCACGCGGGTCCTCGGCCAGCTTGCGACCGGCCGCATCGTCCAGGTTGATCACCCGGCAGCGCAGCCCGGGCACGCGGAACAGCATGGCCTTGGCCTCGGCGTAGGCCTCCATGGTGCCGTGATAGTCGAGGTGATCGCGCGACAGGTTGGTGAACACCGCCACGTCGAACGCCAGCGCCGTCACCCGCCCCTGATGCAGACCGTGGGACGACACTTCCATCGCCACCGCACGGGCGCCGGCCTTCTTCAGCTCGGCGAGGGTGGCCTGCACGCCGATCGGGTCGGGGGTGGTATGACGCCCCTGGGACAACGCGCTGTAGAAACCGTTGCCGAGGGTGCCGACTATCCCGCAGGGCTGGCCGAGCAGGTCCAGGGCCTGGGCCAGCAACTGGGTGACGCTGGTCTTGCCGTTGGTGCCGGTGACGCCAACCAGGTGCAGGGCGCGACTCGGCTCGCCATAGAAACGCCCGGCGATGGCCGACAACTGGCCGGCCAGGCCCTTGATCGCCAGCAACTCGGCGGCGCCGGATGGCGGCAGGGCCGGCGCGTTCTCGGCCTCGTAGGCCACCGCAGCGGCGCCGCGGGCAAGCGCGTCGGCGATATGCAGACGACCGTCCTGCTGGCTGCCGGGAACGGCGAGGAACAGATCCCCCGGGCGCACCTTGCGGCTGTCGAGGGTCAACTCACGGATCAGCAGGGAGCTGGCCGCTTGGGGCAATAACTGATTTAGGGGCATGGGCATCAGATTCGCCCTCCTGTGCCGGTGTTCACTGCCAGCTCCTGCGATTCGACGGGCGGTAAGTTGTCGGGAACGATATTCATCAGGCGCAGCGCGCCGGCCATCACCTTGCCGAACACCGGCGCCGAAACCACGCCGCCGTAGTAGCCGCCCTCGCTCGGTTCATCGATGACCACAGCGACCGCGATGCGCGGATCGCTCATCGGCCCGAAGCCGGCGAACAGCGAGCGGTAGGCATTCTCCGTATAACCCTTGGCCCCCACGGTGGCCTTGCGCGCGGTGCCGCTCTTGCCGGCCACGTGATAGCCCGGAACCTTGGCGCGGTGCGCCCCGCCGGGGGCCTCGACCACCTGCTGGAGCATGCCGCGCATGGTTTGCGCGACATCCGCGGACACCACCTGCACGCCCTCCGGCATCTGGTCGACCCGGGTCAGCGACAGCGGCACGTTGCGCCCCTCGTTGGCCAGCACCGCGTAGGCATGCACCAGCTGCACCGCCGTCACCGACAGGCCGTAGCCATAGGACAGGGTGGCGGTCTCGGCCTGGCGCCAGTTGCGGTGGTTCGGCAGGTTGCCGACGCGCTCGCCAGGGAAACCCAGGCCGGTGTCCTGACCCAGGCCGACCTGTTGCATCAGCGCATAGATGGACTCGCCGCCGATATCGAAGGCGATCTTGCTCATGCCGACGTTGCTCGACTTGATCAGGATGCCGGTCAGGTCAAGGGCGCCGCTGCTGCGCGAGACGTCACGGATGGTGTACTTGCCGATGCGCAGCGAGCCCGGGTAGACATCGACCGTATCGCTCGGCTTCCAGCGCCCGCTCGCCAGTGCGGCACTCATGGAGAACGGCTTCATGGTCGAGCCCGGCTCGAACACGTCGATCATCGCCCGGTTGCGCATGGCCGCCGGTTGCAGGCTGCGACGGTTGTTCGGGTTGTAGGTCGGCTGGTTGACCATGGCCAGCACTTCGCCGGTCTTCACATCGATCATCACCAGGCTGCCGGCCTTGGCGCCGAACTCGACCAGGGCGTTGCGCAGCTCGCGATGGGCCAGGTACTGCAGGCGCAGGTCGATCGACAGCGCCAGGGCCTTGCCTGCCTTGGCGTTCTGGGCGACCTGCACGTCCTTGATCAGCCGGCCGCGACGATCCTTGAGCACCTGACGCTTGCCCGGCACCCCGGCCAGCCACTCGTCGAACGCCAGCTCCATGCCCTCGCGGCCGCGATCGTCGATATCGGTGAAGCCGACCACGTGGGCGGTCACCTCACCGGCCGGGTAGAAGCGACGAAACTCCTCGATGGCATAAACGCCGGGAACCTTGAGATCGAGCACGCGCTGGCCCTGCTCCGGGGTCAGGCCGCGGACCAGGTACATGAACTCGCGCTCGGCATTGGCCTGGGCGCGCTCGGCGAGCACCTTCGGATCCTGCCCCAGGGCCGTCGCCAGGGCCGGCCACTGCGCCTTGCCGGCCTGCAGCTCCTTGCCATTGGCCCACAGGGTGGTCACCGGGGTACTCACGGCGAGCGGCTCGCCGTTGCGGTCGGTGATCAGGCCGCGATGCGCCGGAATCGGAATATGCCGAACGCTGCGCGCGTCACCATGGGCCTGGAGGAAGGCGCGGTCGATCAGCTGCAGGTCGACGATGCGCCAGACGATGGCGCCGACCATCAGCGCCAGGAGCAGCAGCACCAGGCGGAAACGCCAGGGATACAGCGCGCCTTCCAGACGGATCATGGCGTCACCAGGCGCACTTCGGCGGCGTCGGGAATGCGCATCTTCAGCTTGTCGCTGGCCAGGGCCTCGATGCGGTTGTGCGCGGTCCAGGTGCTCTGCTCGAGAATCAGTCGCCCCCACTCGGCCTGCGCCTTGTCGCGCACGCTCAGCTCGGCGTACAGGCCATTGAGCAACTGCCGATTCCAGTGGGCACAGTAGGACACGGCCAGCGCCGATCCCAGCACCGCAAGGAACAGCACCAGCATCAGCAGGCTGCCGGAAGGTAGGGGCTTGGCGAAAACGCCACTCATCGCACCTTCTCCGCCACGCGCATCACCGCGCTGCGCGAGCGCGGATTGGCCTTCAGCTCGGCGTCCGAGGCGTACTGCGGCTTGCCGAGCAGCTTCAGGCGCGGCTCGAAGGCCTTGGGAATGATCGGCAGGTCGCGCGGCAGCTTGTCCTGCTCGCCCTTGGCGTGCCGGCGCATGAACTGCTTGACGATACGATCCTCGAGGGAGTGGAAGCTGATCACCACCAGCCGGCCACCGACCTCCAGGGCTTCCAGGGCGGCATCCAGGCCGCGCTCGAGATCGCCCAACTCGTTGTTGATATGGATGCGCAAGCCCTGGAAGGCGCGAGTGGCCGGATGCTTGCCCTTCTCCCAAGCCGGATTGGCGTCGGTCAGCACCTGGGCCAGGTCGGCGGTCCGCTCGAACGGTCGTTCGGCGCGCCGCAGCACCACCGCGCGGGCCATGCGCTTGGCGAAGCGCTCCTCGCCGTATTCCTTGAACACGCGGGCGATCTCATCCTCGGCGGCCGTGGCGATCCACTGCGCGGCGCTGACGCCGCGCGCCGGGTCCATGCGCATATCCAACGGGCCATCGTTGAGGAAGCTGAAGCCGCGCTCGGCATCGTCCAGCTGCGGCGAGGATACGCCCAGGTCCAGCAGCACGCCGGCGACCTTGCCAGCCAGCCCGCGGACAGCGACTTCCTCGCCAAGTTCCGCAAAACTGCGCTGCACAACGACAAAGCGGCCGTCTTCGGCCGCCAGCGCATTCCCTGTGGCAATAGCCAGGGGGTCCTTATCGAACCCCAATAGATGCCCATCCGGCCCGAGCTTCTCGAGGATCAGCCGGCTATGCCCGCCTCGCCCGAAGGTACCATCCAGGTAGCAGCCATCCGCGCGCACGGCGAGCCCCGCGACGGCTTCGTCGAGCAGGACGGTGATATGGCGAAAGCTGTTGGTCATAGTCACAGGATCAGGTCACGTAGGTCGTCGGACAAGGCGCCGGGTTGCTTGATGGCGGCCAGATCGGCGTCCGCCACGGCATTCCAGGCATCCTCGTCCCACAGTTGAAATTTGTTCAGCTGGCCGACCAGCATCGCCCGCTTGTCCAGCCCGGCATACTCGCGCAGGCGGGGCGGCACCAGGAATCGGCCGCTGGCATCCAGCTCGAGGTCGACGGCGTTACCGATCAGCATGCGCTGCAGGCGGCGGTTCTCTTCTCGAAAGGAAGCCAGTTCACGCAACTTCTTCTCGATCAGCTCCCATTCCGGCAATGGATAGACGCAAAGGCAAGGGTCAATGGCATCGATGGTCACGATGAGCTGGCCGGAGCAGCGCGACACGAGCTCGTCCCGATACCGACTTGGCATCGCGAGTCGCCCTTTGGCGTCGAGACTGATGGCGTTGGCTCCGCGAAACACGGCTGCGCTCCCTCGTAATTAGCTATCCATGCCCAAAAATTCCCACTTCGTGCCACTTCTTACCACTTGCGCACACTATAGGAACGCCCCCACCCCACCGTCAAGGCGGGCCAGAAGGGAAAAATCCTTACAGGACGGCAATTTAGCGAATAAAAGAGGGGATGGATCGCAGCTCGACGAGGGGACTCAAGAACAAAAATCAGCCAAAGCAATAAGCTCAACCACAAACTTAAAGTGATTTATCAACAGTAAGATTTTTTAGGCATGAAAAGGCGGGGAAAAAGGCAAAGCCGATAGAAGAGAAAGGTGGAGAGTCGATCTGTAAGCCGGGTTCTGTCGAGGACAGTCATTCCTCTACGGCGTACATCACTGCACGCCTTTAGCAACCTACCCGGTTCCAGCGCGGGCCACGCCAATGGAACCCTATTTGGTCTTGCTCCGAGTGGGGTTTACCTAGCCACGGACTGTTACCAGCCGCGCGGTGCGCTCTTACCGCACCTTTTCACCCTTACCGGCGCCGAAGCGCTTAGGCGGTTATTTTCTGTGGCACTTTCCGTAGGCTCACGCCCCCCAGGCATTACCTGGCACTCCGCCCTATGGAGCCCGGACTTTCCTCCCCCGCATTACGTAAACGCAACACGGCAGCGACTGTCCGATCGACTCTCCGCCGCCAAGGTTAACGGCGCGCCCCCATTAGGACAAGGACTAGTCGTGGGACTGACGTTCCAACGCTACCTGATAGAGCAGGTTCTTGCGCACCCCGGTGATCTCCGCCGCCAGCGCGGCCGCGCGCTTGAGCGGCATTTCCGCAAGCAGCAGGTCGAGCACACGCAACGCCTCGACACTGACCGCCGCCTCGCCTTCCGGCGCCTGCCAGCCCGCCACCAGCACCACGCATTCGCCACGCTGCTGATTGCTGTCGGCCGCCACCCAGGCACACAGTTCGGCCAACGGCAGCCCCTTGAGCGTCTCGAAGGTCTTGGTCAGCTCGCGGGCCAGCAGCGCCTGACGCTCATCACCGAAGACCGCACGCATATCCTCCAGACACTCGAGGATACGGTGCGGCGCCTCATAGAAGATCAGGGTGCGCGGCTCCTCGCGCACCTGCTCCAGACGCGCCCGGCGCCCCGCCGCCTTGGCCGGCAGAAAGCCCTCGAAGATGAAGCGATCGGAGGGCAGCCCGGCGGCCGACAACGCCGCAATCAACGCACAGGCCCCCGGCACGGGCACCACCGCCACGCCCGCCGCCCGGGCCTGGCGCACCAGGTGGTAACCAGGATCGGAAATCAGCGGGGTACCGGCGTCGGAGATCAGCGCGACATCCTCTCCCGCCTGCAACCGCGCAAGGAAACGCCCGCCCTGGTCGCGCTCGTTGTGCTCATGGCAGGCCGCCAGGGGGGTGGCGATGCCGAAGTGCTGCAGCAGCCGTACCGAGTGCCGCGTGTCTTCCGCGGCAATCAGGGCCACCTCGCCGAGCACCCTGAGCGCCCGCGCGCTGATGTCGTCCAGGTTGCCAATCGGCGTGGCCACTACATAGAGCGTGCCAAGGGGGGAATTCGGAGCACCGGGAACGGTCACAGCACAAGCCTCAATATCGCGAAAGCGCGCATTGTAGCCCGTTTCACGGCATCGACATCGCACCGCCGCCGGGGCTTGGGTACAATTCGCCGTTCATTTGATCAAGTATCAGGAAGGCTTACATGATCGCTTGCCTGCGCCCGCTCTACGCGCTCTGCCTCGCCGGCCTGCTGGCCGCGTGCACCAGCTCGCCCACCTCCAACCTGGGCGAACTGCCGCGCACTCCCCAAGCCAGCATCGAGCAGCTGCTGCAACAGGCCGGCGACAGCCAGTCCGAGCCGGCCAACCTGCTGCGCCTATCCGCCGCAGACCTGGCCTACCAGCAGAAGAATCTCGCTCGCGCCTCCGCCATCCTCGAACGGGTGCAGCTCGATACGCTCAAACCGGCACAACAGGTGTTCGCCAGCACCCTGGCAGCCGAGCTGGCCCTGGCCCGAGACGACCCCAAACGCGCCCTGCGGGCGCTCCAGCACCCGAGCCTGGCACACCTGGGCGAGTTACCGATCGATCAGCAGATCCGCACCCAACTCGCTCGTGCCCAGGCCCTGCAAGCAAACGAACAGCCCCTGGCGGCCGCCCGCGAACGCATCTACATCGCCCCGCTGCTCACTGGCGACGCCGCCGCGCGCAACCACGAAACCATCTGGGAGCTAATCGCCAGCCTGCCGCCGGAGCAGCTGCAGGCCAGCGGCGACGCCGATCTGAGCGGCTGGCTCAGCCTGGCCCGGGCGGTCAAGGCCAGCAGCACCCTGCACGCCCAACAGAGCGCCATCGAGACCTGGCGCACCCAGCACCCCGAACATCCGGCCGCCCTGCAACTGCCGGCCGCCTTGGGCAAGCTGCAGCAGCTGTCCAGTCAGCCGCTCAGCGAAATAGCCCTGCTGCTGCCGCAGGACGGTCAGCTCGCCGCCGTGGCCCGCGCCCTGCGTGACGGCTTCCTCGCCGCCCACTACCAGGCCCAGCAGAGCGGGCAGAACCCGCCGAACATCCGCCTGTACGACAGTACTGGACTGCGCTCGCTCGACGACTTCTACCGAGAGGCCCAGGCTGCCGGCGTGCAGCTGGTGGTCGGCCCGCTGGAGAAGAACCTGGTCACCGACCTCAGCACCCGGGAGCAGCTGCCCATCACCACCCTGGCGCTGAACTACAGCGAGTCCGCCCAGGAAGCACCGCCACAGCTGTTCCAGTTCGGCCTGGCGGCCGAGGACGAGGCCCGCGAAGTGGCGCGCCGCGCCTGGGCCGACGGGATGCGCCGGGCAGTCGCCCTGGTGCCACGCGGAGACTGGGGCGACCGCGTACTGGCGGCCTTCCGCGACAGCTGGCAAGCCGCCGGAGGCACCCTGATCGCCGCCGAACACGTCGACCAGCCGGTGGAACTGGCCAAGCAGATCGCCGATCTGTTCCAACTCAGGGAAAGCGAGGCCCGCGCCCGCCGTCTGCAGAACACCCTGGGCGTAGCCGTGGCGGCGCAGCCGTCGCGTCGCCAGGATGTCGACTTCATCTTCCTCGCCGCAACCCCGCAACAGGCCCAGCAGATCAAGCCGACCCTAGCCTTCCAGTACGCCGGCGACGTGCCGGTCTATGCCACCTCGCACCTGTATACCGGCAACCACAGCCAAGCGCAGTTCCTGGACCTCGACGGCATCCGCTTCTGCGAGACGCCCTGGCTGCTGAACGCCGACGAGCCGCTGCGCCAGCAGGTCAGCAGCCAGTGGCCCCAGGCCAACGGCAGCCTCGGTCGGCTCTATGCCATGGGGGTCGACGCCTATCGCCTGACGCCTCGCCTGAGCCAACTCAAGGCCCTGCCCGACAGCCGCCTCGACGGCCTGTCCGGCAGCCTGAGCCTGAACCCGGCACAGCGCATCGAACGCCAACTGCCCTGGGCCGAGTTCCGTGACGGCCAGGTGCACCCCCTGCCTGCCAGCAGCAATTGAGCGACGCGACCAGCTCCCAGAGCAGCGGGCAGGCCGCCGAGGCCCTGGCCCGCCAGCATCTGGAGCGGCACGGCTTGCGCCTGCTGGCGCAGAATTGGCGCTGCCGCCGCGGCGAGCTCGATCTGGTCATGCTCGACGCCGATACAGTAGTATTCGTCGAGGTGCGCTATCGGCGGCATGCCGCCTGGGGCGGCGCAGTGGCCAGCGTCGATGCGCGCAAGCGCGACAAGCTGGCCACGGCCGCCCAGCACTTCCTGCAACAGGAGTCGCGCTGGGCCAAGCACCCATGCCGCTTCGACGTGATCGCCATCAACGCCCATGGCAGCGCAACCCCGCGACTGGACTGGATTCAGAACGCCTTTGATACCTGAGCCGCCACCCCACTGAAGGTTATATTTCCGATGGACATGCAAGCCCGTATCCGCCAGCTGTTCCAAGCCAGCATCGAAACCAAGCAACAGGCCATGGAAGTGCTCGCACCGTTTATCGAGCAAGGCAGCCTGGTCATGGTTCAGGCACTGCTCAGCGAGGGCAAGATTCTCACCTGCGGCAACGGCGGCTCCGCCGGCGACGCCCAGCACTTCTCCTCCGAACTGCTCAACCGCTTCGAACGCGAACGCCCGAGCCTGCCGGCCATCGCCCTGACCACCGACAGCTCGACCATCACCTCGATCGCCAACGACTACAGCTACAACGAGGTGTTTTCCAAGCAGATCCGCGCACTCGGCCAGCCGGGCGACGTGCTCCTGGCCATTTCCACCAGCGGCAACTCGGCCAACGTGATCCAGGCCATCCAGGCCGCCCACGACCGCGAGATGACCGTGGTCGCCCTCACCGGCCGCGACGGCGGCGGCATGGCCTCGCTGCTGCTGCCCGAAGACGTGGAGATCCGTGTGCCCTCGAAGATCACCGCGCGCATCCAGGAAGTGCACCTGCTGGCCATCCACTGCCTGTGCGACCTTATCGACAGCCAACTTTTCGGGAGTGAAGAATGACCCGTTCACCACTGATCCTCGCCGCCCTGGCATTTACCCTGGTCCTGGCGGGCTGCGGCAGCCGCAGCATCGGCAACAAGATCGACGACCAGTTCATCGCCCCGGAGGTCGAGAGCAATATCGCCCGGGCCCACGTCGACCTGACCAGCCCGACTTCGCACATCGTCGTCACCAGCTACAACGGCGTGGTGCTGCTGGCCGGCCAGACCCCACGCAGCGACCTCAAGGCCATGGCCGAACAGGCCGCGCGCCGGGTGCGCAATGTGACCAAGGTGCACAACGAGTTGCAGGTGCTGCAGCCGACCAGCCTGCTGGCGCGCAGCAACGACTCCCTGCTGACCACCAAGATCAAGACCCAGATGCTCGCCGACGCCACCGTTCCCGGCTCGCGCATCAAGGTGATCACCGAGAACGGCATCGTCTACCTGCTCGGCCTGGTGTCGCGCCAGGAGGCCGCCCAGGCCACCAGCCTGGTGCAGAGCGTTGCCGGGGTGCAGAAGATCGTCAAACTGTTCCAGTACACCAACTGACAACACCACGACCAATAAAAAAGGCGATCCTCGGATCGCCTTTTTTATTTACTTCACCACCTTCAGGCTCGGGCGCCCGCTGGGTCGTGGCGGCTCGCCGTCCGGCGGCCCCTGGTCATCGGGCCCGTCGGCATCCTCATCGTCGGGCACCGGCGGCTCCAGATCGAACACCATGCCCTGACCGTTTTCCCGGGCATAGATGGCCAGCACGGCACCGGAGGGAATGTACAGGCTGTGCGCCACGCCGCCGAAACGCCCCTCGAAGCTCACCGCCTCGTTGTCCATATGCAGGTGGCGCACCGCGCCCGGCGAGACGTTCAGGACGATCTGCCCGTCGCTGGCAAAGCCGGCCGGCACCTGCACCCCGGCGAACTCGGCGTTGACCAACAGATGGGGCGTACAGTCGTTGTCGACGATCCACTCATAGAGGGCACGAACCAAATAGGGACGACTGGAGTTCATCGAAACCTCCTCAGGTATTAACGCATCTCGCGCTCGGCGGCAGACAGACTGGCCCGGAAGCCCTCGCGCGCGAACTGGCGGTCCATGTAATCGAGCAGCGGCTTGGCCGGCTTCGGCAGCTCGATGCCGAGCTGCGGCAGACGCCAGAGAATCGGCAGCAGGCAGCAGTCCACCAGGCTCATCTCCTCGCTAAGGAAATACGGCTTGTCGGCGAACAGCGGCGATACGCCGGTCAGGCTTTCACGCAACTCCTTGCGCGCCTGCACCCGGGCCGGCTCCTTGCTGCGCGGATCGAGAATCAGGTCTACCAGCGCGCACCAGTCGCGCTGAATGCGATGGATCAGCAGGCGGCTGTTGGCCCTGGCCACCGGGTAGACCGGCAGCAGCGGCGGATGAGGGTAGCGCTCATCCAGGTATTCCATCACCACCGTCGACTCGTACAACGCCAGATCGCGATCGACCAGGGTCGGCAGGCTGGCATAGGGGTTGACCTCCAGCAACTGAGGCGGACAACGACCCGGCTCGACACTGATGATTTCGGCGCTGACACCCTTCTCGGCGAGCACGATACGTACGCGGTGGGAATAGTGGTCGGCGGGGTCGGAGTAGCAGGCCAACCGGTTGGTCACGCCCATGGCGATCCTCCTCGCTTATAAGGTTATATGAAGCAGAAAGACCTGCGCGCCCGTAGGGGCGCGCAGGTCAACAGCGGAACGACAGCGGATTAATGCACGTCCTTCCAGTATTCACGTTTGAGCAGGTAGGCGAACACGAAGAAGAAGGCCAGGTACAACAGCACGTAGGTGCCGATGCGCTGACTCTCCAGCTTCACCGGATTGGCCGAGTAGGCCAGGAAGGTCACCAGGTTCTTGATCTTCTCATCGAACTGCTCTTCGCTCAGCTCGCCGGTTTTCGGCTCGACAGTCAGCTGGTCGCAGGCCTCGTGAGTGATCGGGGTGCCGGTCAGCGGGTCGAACTGCTTCTTGCCGTCCTCGACCACCTGCACCTGCTTGCAACCGATGTACTGGCGACCCTGCAGGCCCACCAGCACGTTCGGCATGCCGACGTTCGGGAAGACCTTGTTGTTCGCACCCAGCGGGCGGGACGGGTCTTCATAGAAAGTGCGCAGGTAGGTATACAGCCAGTCGGTGCCGCGGACGCGAGCGACCAGGGTCAGGTCCGGCGGGGTCGCACCGAACCAGGCCTTGGCGTCGTCGGGCTGCATGCCGATCTTCATGTGGTCGCCGATCTTGGCATCGTTGAATACCACATTCTCCAGCATCAGTTCATGGGGAATGCCCAAGTCATCGGCCACCCGCTCGTAACGCTGGAACTTGGCGGCATGGCAGCCCATGCAGTAGTTGGCGAAGGTACGCAGGCCATCCTGCATGGCGGCCTTGTCGGTCAGGTCGATGTCGACCTTGTCCAGTTCGTAGCCGCTACCCGCCGCGAAAGTAACGGCAGGCAGCACAGCAATCACAAATGCAGCAAAGAGCTTTTTCATCAGCCTGTCACCCTTTCCGGAACCGGTTTGGTTTTTTCCATCCTGGTGTAGAACGGCATCAGGATGAAGTACGCGAAGTACAGGAAGGTACAAACCTGCGACAGCAGCGTACGACCTGGAGTCGGCGCCAATACACCCAGCACGCCGAGGATGACGAAGGACACGCAGAACACCAGCAACCAGATCTTGCTCAGCCAACCCTTGTAGCGCATCGACTTGACCGGGCTGCGATCCAGCCAGGGCAGCACGAACAGCACGGCAATGGCCGCACCCATGGCGATGACGCCGAGCAGCTTGTCCGGCACCGCACGGAGAATCGCGTAGAACGGGGTGAAGTACCACACCGGCGCGATGTGCTCAGGGGTCTTGAACGGGTTGGCCTGCTCGAAGTTCGGTTTCTCGAGGAAATAGCCACCCATTTCCGGGAAGAAGAACACCACGAAACAGAAGATGAACAGGAAAACCACCACCCCGACGATGTCCTTGACGGTGTAGTACGGGTGGAACGCGATGCCGTCGAGCGGTACGCCGTTCTCATCTTTCTTCTTCTTGATATCGACGCCGTCCGGGTTGTTCGAACCGACTTCGTGCAGGGCCAGGATGTGCAGCACCACCAGGCCGAGGATCACGATCGGCAGGGCCACCACATGCAGAGCGAAGAAGCGGTTCAGGGTGATGCCGGAAATCAGGTAGTCACCACGGATCCACTGGGTCAGGTCATCGCCGATTACCGGGATGGCGCCGAACAGCGAGATGATCACCTGGGCGCCCCAGTAGGACATCTGCCCCCACGGCAGCAGGTAGCCCATGAAGGCTTCCGCCATCAGCAGCAGATAGATCAGCATGCCGAAGATCCACACCAGCTCGCGCGGCTTCTGGTAGGAGCCGTAGAGCAGTCCGCGGAACATGTGCAGATAGACCACGACGAAGAACGCCGAGGCGCCGGTGGAGTGCAGGTAGCGCAGAATCCAGCCGTACTCCACGTCACGCATGATGTACTCGACCGAGGCGAACGCCTCTTCGGCCGACGGCGTGAAGCTCATGGTCAGCCAGATACCGGTGACGATCTGATTGACCAGCACCAGCAGGGCCAGCGAGCCGAAGAAATAGAAGAAGTTGAAGTTCTTCGGCGCGTAGTACTTGCTCAGATGGTCTTCCCACATCTTGGTCGCGGGGAAGCGCGCATCCACCCATTCCATGAACTTGCTCATCATGCTTGCTCCTGATCCACACCGATGACGATCACGTCATCCGACTCGTACATGTGCGGCGGCACCGGCAGGTTCAAAGGCGCTGGCTGGGCCTTGTAGACACGGCCGGCGAGGTCGTAGCGAGAGCCGTGGCACGGGCAGAAGTAGCCCCCCACCCACTCGGCACCGAGATCCGCCGGGGCAACCTCCGGACGGAAGGACGGCGAACAGCCAAGGTGAGTGCACAAGCCGACCAGCAGCAGCACTTCCGGCTTGATCGAGCGAGTCTTCGGGTCGACATAGGCCGGCTGCACCGAGGCCTGGGAATCGACGTCAGCCAGACGCTCTTCGATCTTGCTCAGGTTGCCCAGAATCTCCTCGGTACGGCGCACGATGAAAACCGGCTGCCCCCGCCACTCGGCAACCATCTGCTGGCCCGGCTCGATCTTGCTGACGTTCACCTTTACAGGTGCACCGGCAGCTTTAGCCTTGGCGCTCGGGAACCATGACCCCACGAACGGGACCGCGGCACCCACCGCTCCAGCAGCACCCACCACAGAGGTGGCCGCCACCAAGAAGCGACGCCGGCCTGCATTCACGCCGTCATTGCTCATTCAGTCGTCTCCCATCAGCTTTGTGGCCTGTTGTTCAGGCCTCTACTAAGTAAAAATCGAGTCGCGCAAAAAATTCGCCAAATGGTAAAGAAAAGGCCCTTTTCTGACAAGGTAATTACCCCGCCAACACCCTTCCAACACCTTGCAGGACGCGGGCTCCAGCGCTGCGGCATGTTGTCGCAGAACAACCAAAGCCCCATAAAAAACGCCCAGCTCCGAAAGGAGACTGGGCGCTTTTGAACGCAGATAGCGAATTAACGCTTGGAGTACTGCGGACGCTTACGCGCCTTGCGCAGACCAACCTTCTTACGTTCAACTTCGCGAGCATCGCGAGTCACGAAACCGGCCTTACGCAGCGAGCTGCGCAGGGTTTCGTCGTACTGGATCAGAGCACGAGTGATACCGTGACGGATCGCACCAGCCTGACCGCTCACACCACCACCGATAACGGTGACGAAGATGTCGAACTTTTCGGTGGTCTCGGTCAGCTCCAGCGGCTGGCGAACTACCATGCGGGCAGTTTCACGACCGAAGAAGGTATCCAGAGTGCGATTGTTGATGGAGATGCTGCCAGTACCCGGACGCAGAAATACGCGAGCGGTTGCAGTCTTGCGACGGCCAGTGCCGTAGTTTTGAGTCGCCGACATAATGAACTATTCCGTTAAATCTTCAGTTCTTGGGGCTGCTGAGCAGTGTGCGGGTGGACGGCACCCTTGTACACCTTCAGCTTACGGTACATGTCGCGACCCAGCGGGTTCTTCGGCAGCATGCCTTTAACCGCGGTCTCGATCACACGCTCTGGCGCCTTGTCGATCAGCTTGTCGAAGCTGATGGACTTGATGCCGCCCGGGAAACCGGAGTGAGAGTAGTACATCTTGTCGGTGGTCTTGGCACCGGTAACACGTACCTGCTCGGCATTGATCACGACGATGTAGTCGCCGGTATCAACGTGCGGGGTGTACTCGGGCTTGTGCTTGCCACGCAGACGGCTGGCGATTTCGGTAGCCAGACGACCCAGGGTCTGACCAGCAGCGTCGACGACGAACCAGTCGCGCTTTACTGTTTCCGGTTTAGCAGTAAAAGTCTTCATTCTTTATAGCCTCAGGGGCCGCCCTGATAAATAAGACGGCGGATCTTACTGAATAGTGCGTACTTTGACAAGTCAAAGGCAGCCGAACACAGACGCTGTCGGGGGCTCGGGTCAGCGCGTCCGTAGCACGGCAAGATTCTTCGGCAGGCGGCGCATCACTTCCACTGCAGAAAGAGGTGCGCAATTATGCAGATTGCGCAAATAAATTCAACCTGCTTGTATGGTGCCCCTCGCAGAAGGAGCACAGCATGAATTATCGCCAGCTTGGTCGAACGGACATCGAAGTCAGCGCAATCTGCCTGGGCACCATGACCTGGGGCGAGCAGAACGACGCCCGCGAGGCCTTCGCCCAGATCGAGCGCGCCAAGACCTACGGGGTCAATTTCATCGACACCGCCGAGATGTACCCGGTGCCGCCACGGGCCGAGACCTACAGCAAGACCGAACAGATCATCGGCGACTACTTCCGCCGCCACGGTGATCGCGGCGACTGGGTGCTGGCCAGCAAGATCGCCGGCCCCGGCAACGGCATCGACTACATTCGCGACGGCCAGATCAGATTCAACCGCAGCCATATAGTCGCCGCCCTCGATGCCAGCCTCAAACGCCTGCAGACCGACTGGATCGACCTGTACCAGCTGCACTGGCCCGAGCGCCCGACCAACTTCTTCGGCCAGCTCGGCTACCGCCACCAGGACAGCCCGTTCACCCCGCTCGAGGACACCCTGGAAGCGCTCGACGAACAGGTCAAGGCCGGCAAGATCCGCCAGATCGGCCTGTCCAACGAAACGCCCTGGGGCACGATGAAGTTCCTGCAGCTGGCCGAGAGCCGCGGCTGGCCGCGCGTCGTGTCCATCCAGAACCCCTATAACCTGCTCAACCGCAGTTTCGAGGTCGGCCTGGCCGAAGTCGCCCTCCGCGAGCAATGCGGGCTGCTTGCCTACTCGCCCCTGGCCTTCGGCATGCTGTCGGGCAAGTACGAAAATGGCGCGCGCCCGGCCAACGCCAGGCTCAGCCTGTTCAGTCGCTTCTCGCGCTATACCAATGCCCAGGCCGAAAGCGCCTGTTCACGCTATGTCGCGCTGGCGCGCGAGCACGGGCTGGACCCGGCGCAGATGGCACTGGCCTTCGTCACTGGCCAGCCGTTCGTGACCAGCAATATCATCGGCGCGACCAACCTCGAGCAATTGGAAAGCGACCTGGCGAGCAGCGAGCTGACCCTCAGCGACGAGGTACTGGCCGGCATCGAAGCGATCCACAAGACCCAGCCGAACCCGGCCCCCTGACGCAAGCAGGCAAGCCGCGACAAAAAAGCCCGGCATGCGCCGGGCTATCTCGTGCAACATCCCGCGCTACAGTGAGCGGGCGATGATTTCCTTCATGATCTCGTTGGTGCCGGCGTAGATGCGCTGTACCCGCGCATCGGCCCAGGCCCGCGCCACCGCATACTCCCACATGAAGCCGTAGCCGCCATGTAGCTGCACGCACTCATCCAGCACCTTGCACTGCAGGTCGGTGCCCCAGTACTTGAGCATGGCCGCGGTCGGCACATCCAGCTTGCCCTGCAGGTGCAGCTCCAGGCAGCGATCGACGAACACCCGACCGACCTGGATCTCGGTGGCCATCTCGGCCAGCTTGAAGCGGGTGTTCTGGAAGTCCGCCACCGCCTTGCCGAACGCCTTGCGCTCGCGGGTATAGTCCAGGGTCCACTGCAACGCCGCCTCGGCTGAGGCCAGCGCGCTGACGCCGACCGTGAGCCGCTCCTGAGGCAGTTCCTGCATCAGGTAGGCGAAGCCCATGCCAGCCTGGCCTAGCAGGTTTTCCTTGGGTACCCGCACATCCTGGAAGAACAGCTCGGAGGTGTCCTGGGCCTTCATGCCGACCTTTTCCAGGCGCTTGCCCTTGGCGAAGCCGGGTGTATCGGCCTCCACCAGGAACAGACTGGTGCCCTTGGCGCCCGCCTTCGGATCGGTCTTGGCCACCACGATCACCAAGTCCGCCAGATAGCCGTTGGTGATGAAGGTCTTGGAGCCGTTGATCACATACTCGTCGCCATCCAGCGCCGCAGTGGTCTTCACTCCCTGCAGGTCGGAACCGGCGCCCGGCTCGGTCATGGCGATGGCGGTGACCAGCTCGCCCGACACCAGCCTCGGCAGGTACTTGTGCTTCAGCGCCTCGGAGCCGTAGTGCAGGATGTAGGGCGAGACTATGTCCGAATGCAGGGAAAAACCGATGCCGGTCAGGCCGAGCCGACCGATCTCCTCGATCACCACCGCGCTGTAGAGGAAGTCGGCGCCCATGCCGCCGTACTCCTCGGGGATGTGCGAACAGAGCAGCCCCGCCTCCCCCGCCTTGTTCCATAGCCGACGGTCGACGTGACCATCTTTCTCCCACTGCTGGTGGAAGGGCACCGCCTCCTGCTCGAGGAACTTGCGGACGCTGTCGCGGAACAGCTCATGGTCGGAGCTGAACAGGGTTCTGGGAATCATGGCGCACCTGGGTAACGGATCGGGTTGGGACAGCCTCGACTGTAGCCAAGCAAACGCTTGGTCGCACTGGACACAAGCGCCAAAAAATAAGACGATCCAGCCGCCTCCTGACCACTTAGCCACTAAAGCTCGCCACTATGCCGATCCAGCCCCCCGAGCCACTCAAGCGCGTCAGCATCCTCGCCACCGAGGGCGTCTTCGCCTCGACCCTGATGCAGGCCAAGGATTTCTTCCACATGGCCAGTCTGCGCTATGGCAAACAGCAGGGCCGCGGCCTGACGCCGTCCTTCGAGATCCATCTGGTCAGCCCGGACGGGCAACCGGTACGCAGCTTCAGCGACGTGCTGATCCCGGTGGACGGCGCCCTGGACGCCGCCGACGTGATCATCCTGCCGGCCTTCTGGGACGACTTCGACGCCCTCTGCCAACGTCACCCCCAGGTGCTCGACTGGCTCAAGGCACGCCACGCCGCGGGCAGCGCGATCTGCGGCGAAGCCACCGGGGTGTTCTGGATGGCCCAGGCCGGCCTGCTCGACGGCAAGGAGGCGACCACCTACTGGCGTTTCTTCAACGAGTTCGCCGAGCGCTTCCCCCGGGTGCAGCTCAATCAGGACAAGCACCTGTCCGATGCCGACAACCTGTACTGCGCCGGCGGCGTCACCTCCGCCTGCGACCTGTACATCTACCTGATCGAACGCTTCTGCGGCGCCGCCGTGGCCCAGGGCGTGGCGCGCGACATCCTCTACGAAGTGCAACGCAGCTACACCCCGGGACGCATCGGTTTCGGCGGCCAGAAACTGCACCACGACCTGACCATCCTGCAGATCCAGCAGTGGCTGGAAGAGCACTTCTGCGACAAGTTCCGCTTCGAGGATGTGGCCCGCGAGCACGGCATGAGCATCCGCAACTTCATGCGTCGCTTCCAGAGCGCGACCGGCGACAAGCCGCTGCACTACCTGCAACGCCTGCGCATCGAGACCGCCAAGGGGCTGCTCAGCGCCACGCGCAAGAGCATCAAGACCATCAGCTACGAAGTCGGCTACGACGACGCCAGCTTCTTCGCCCGGCTGTTCCGCCAGCACACGGAACTGTCGCCCAACCAGTACCGGCGGCAGTTTCAGCAGAAGGAAGGCCACGCCTAGGCCGGGATCGGGCGCGAGACGCCACCTACAGTCCCTGGCGACTAGGCGCGCAGCCGGGCGCAAGAAAAAGGGCCGCCAATCGGCAGCCCTTCAGGTCTCGCTGAGCGATTACGGCTTGTGCGGCCGCGAGAGAAACTCGTGGGACTGCATCTCCAGCAGGCGACTGAGGGTGCGCTGAAACTCGAAGGTCAGGCGGCCACCGGTGTAGAGATCCTTGAGCTCCACCTCGGCGGAGATGATCAGCTTGACGTTGCGGTCGTAGAACTCGTCCACCAGGTTGATGAAGCGCCGCGCCATGTCTTCCTTGGCCACGCTCATCTGCTCGACATTTGCCAGCAGCACGGCGTGGAAGATCTTGCCCAGCTCGATGTAGTCGTTCTGGCTGCGCGGGCCGTCGCACAGTTCGCGGAACTCGAACCAGGCCACGTCGTCACCGATCTTGCGCGCGGTGATGGCGCGATTCTCGATCATCAGCGGCTCGTTCTCCTGCACCGAACAGTGCTCGGGCAGCAGGCTGTTGAAGCTCTTCTCCAGGCTCAGCTCGGCCGCCGCATCCAGCGGCCAGTGGAACAGCTCGGCCTGCTCCAGGGCGCGCAGGCGGTAATCGACGCCGCTGTCTACGTTGACGATCTCCGTGTGCGCCTTGAGCAGGGCGATCGCCGGCAGGAAGCGGGCACGCTGCAAGCCGTCCTTGTACAGGCCGTCCGGCACGATGTTGGAGGTCGCGACCAGGCTCACGCCATTCTTGAACAGTTCATCGAGAAGGGTGGCGAGGATCATCGCGTCGGTGATGTCGGAGACGAAGAACTCGTCGAAGCAGATCACCCGCGCCTCGTCGGCGAAGCGCTTGCCGATGATGGTCAGCGGGTTCTTCTCGCCCTTGAGGGTCTTCATCTCCTCGTGCACGCGCTTCATGAAGCGGTGGAAGTGGGTGCGCATCTTCTGCTCGAACGGCAGTGCTTCGAAGAAGGTATCGACCAGGTAGGTCTTGCCGCGGCCGACGCCGCCCCAGAAATACAGGCCCTTTACCGGCCCCTGCGGCTTGCGCGCGAACAGCTTGCCGAACAGCCCCGGTTTGCTCGCCTGCCCCGCCACCAGGTCGTCGTACAGGCGCTGCAGGTGGCGCACCGCAGTTTCCTGGGCCGCGTCATGGAAGAATTCGGGGCGTTTGAGATCGGCCTGGTAGCGCTCTAGGGGTGTCATATTCGTTAGCTGGGCAACAAAAATGGGGTCGCCACTTTAGCGACGCCCTCCGCGCTTGGCAATCGAGACGCGACGGGCCGAGCGGCCAGCCTGGCCCGCCGCGCGCCCTCCGTACAATCCCCGCCGCTCTAGCCCGCCAGCTCGGCGATGGCGTCGCGCAGGCGCAGCATGGCGGCATCCAGTTCCTCCGGGTCGGCATAGGCCGGGCTGTCCGCCAGGCACTCGCCGTCCAGCCAGAGGGTGAACTGATCGCCCTCGTCCTCGCGCAGCTCCAGGGCGTCGGGGCCCTGGGCGATCAGGCGCTGGCTGATCGCGCCAACCAGCTTGGGATCGCCGAAGGGACGCGAGAGCAGCAACTCCTCGCCCTCGGCGGAGAGGAAGCGAAAGCGGAAGCTGCCATCCTGCTCGCGAAAGCTGACGAAGCGCGCGGTCTTGGCCGCCTTCTTCTTGCCCGCACCGGCAACCTGCACCTGCTCGCGGAACGAGCGCAGGCCAACCGCCTCGCGCAGCTCGCCGAGGAACGGCGTGGCGATGCGTCGCGCCTTGGCGGCGCCGGCCTGCAGCACGTCTTCCAGATCACCCGGCTTGGCGATCAGCGCCTGGTAACGCTCGCGGGCCTCGCCCAGCTCGCCATCGAGCAACTGGAACAGGCGCTGCTTGGCCTCGCCCCAGGCCAGCCCGTCGAGCAGCTCGGCGCGGAACTCGGCCTGCTGCGCCGGCGTGGAAAACGCCTGGTACAGGGTGAACAGGTGCGAATTGTCCGGATCCTTCGCCTCTCCGGGCAAGCGCGAGTCGGTGACGATGCGGGCGATGGCGTCCTTGAGCTGCTTGGCGCTGCCAAATAGCGGGATGGTGTTGTCGTAGCTCTTGCTCATCTTGCGCCCGTCGAGCCCCGGCAGGGTCGCCACGTCCTCCTCGATCACCGCCTCGGGCAGGGTGAACAGCTCCTTGCCCTGGCCGAACAGGTGATTGAAGCGCTGGGCGATATCGCGCGCCATCTCCACGTGCTGGATCTGGTCGCGCCCCACCGGCACCCTGTGGGCGTTGAACATCAGGATGTCCGCGGCCATCAGCACCGGGTAGCTGAACAGGCCCATGGTCACCCCGGCGTCCGGGTCTTCGCCGGCCTCGACGTTCTTGTCCACCGATGCCTTGTAGGCGTGCGCCCGGTTGAGCAGCCCCTTGCCGGCGACACAGGTGAGCAGCCAGCACAGCTCGGGAATTTCCGGAATGTCGGACTGGCGGTAGAAGGTCGCCCGGCTCACATCCAGGCCGCAGGCCAGCCAGGTGGCGGCGATCTCCAGGCGCGAACGCTGGATGCGCGCCGGGTCGTCGCACTTGATCAGCGCGTGGTAGTCGGCGAGGAAGTAGAAGGAGTCGACGTTGGCATCGCGACTGGCGACGATGGCCGGGCGAATGGCGCCGGCGTAGTTGCCCAGATGCGGTGTGCCGGTGGTGGTGATGCCGGTGAGGATACGAGTGGTCATGGCTTTCGCTTGTTGGAGTAGGCGCCCGTCAGGCGGCAATCGAAGGTCAGAGTCGCGGCAGCAGCAGATCCTTGAGATCGGTCAGCTTGCCGTGAAAAAAGTGCCCGCATTCTGCCACTTTCAGCAGCTCATGGGGACGCTGCAGCGCCGCCGACCAGTCATACACCGCCTGCGGCTCGATTACCTCGTCGCCTTCCGGCTGGATCAGCGTCAGCGCGCAGCGCTGGGCCGGCGGGTTCTCCGCGCTCAGCCGCTGTACCGCCGGCGCCACCATGAACAGATGCGCCGGCTCGATGCCCTGGGCCTCCAGCCGCCCTCCGAGGCTGGCGGCGACGAAGCCGCCGAAGGAGAAGCCGAGCAGGATCAACGGCAGCTGCGGGTGCTGAGCACGCAGCCAGTGCGCCGCCGCCTCGGCATCGTCGACCTCGCCACTGCCCATGTCGTGGCTGCCGGCGCTGGCGCCGACGCCGCGGTAGTTGAAGCGCAGGGTCGTCAGACCGGCATCGCGGGCGGTGCGCTGCAGGGTCGAGACCACCTTGTTGAGCATAGTGCCGCCCTGCACCGGATTGGGGTGGCAGATCAGCGCCACGCCGCGGGCTTCGGGCACAACCAGGGACAGGGCTTCCAGTTGGCCACAGGGGCCATCGATGAATACGGGGGTTTCGCGGATGAGCAACGGTTAACTCCGTGACCCCGGGCAGGGTCGACACGTCTAGCTGACAGCCTGCGCCGCACACATCTCGGCATTGCATTGCGGTATACAGCGCAGGTTCGAGCCGTTAACGTAAAGCAAAGCCGTTTAGAGAGGAAGGACTCGTGGAACAGACGCTCACAGCCTGGCTGGTACCGGCCCTCACCCTGGTAGCCGGCATTGCCATCGGTTTCCTGATCGCCCGCCTGGCCCCCAATGCGGTTCCGAACCGCACGCAGCGCCAGCTGGACGAAATGCAGAAACGCTTCGACGCTTACCAGAGCGAGGTGGTAACCCATTTCAACACCACCGCCAATCTGGTGAAGAAGCTCAGCCAGACCCAGCTGGACGTGCAGCAGCACCTGTCCGAAGGCGCCAACCGCCTGGCCCAGGATGAACTGACCCGTCAGCGCCTGCTGGCCACCCTGCATGCCAGCGAAGGCGGCGAGAAACGCGAACGCCTGAAGGCGCCTGCACCCCAGGAAATGCCCAAGGACTATGCGCCGAAAAGCGCCGATGTCCCGGGCATGCTCGACGAAAGCTACGGACTGAAGAGCAAGAAGTAATTCGACGACGGCCTCCCGCCGTCATCGCCACGGGCCCGCCCGACCAACAAAAAAGCCCCGCTCGAGAGCGGGGCTTTTTTGTTGCCGGTTACGCCTTAGATCAGCTCGCGCTCGCGCAGCAGCGACAGCACCTGCTTGACCGCCTCGTCCACCGATACGCTCTGCGTATCGATCACCAGGTCGGCATCCAGCGGCACATCGTAGGCGAAGGACTCGCCCGGAATGTTGTCGCCGGCGGCCGCATACAGGCCCTGGGGATCGCGCTCGCGGCAGACCTGCGGCGACGCCTGCACGTACACGGTGATCAGACGCTCGCGGCCGATCAGGGCCTTGGCCTGCTCGCGACCCAGGGCATCCGGGGCGACGAAGGCCGCCAGGGTCAGCAGGCCGGCCTCGTTGAACTGGCGCGCCACGTGGGCGGCGCGCAACCAGTTCTCGTTGCGGCCGGCGCGATCCTGGGGCAGGCCCTTGTTCAGGTCATGGCGCAGGTTCTGGCCATCGAGCACATAGACCGCGCGGCCCTGGTCGAACAGCTTGCGCTCGACCGCGTAGGCCAGGGTGCTCTTGCCGGCGCCGGACAGGCCGCTGAACAGCACGGTGGCCGGCTGCTGGCCGAAACGCACGGCGCGCTCCTCGGTGGCGACGTGGGCCAGCTTGCCGTGGTGACCGTCGGCGTAGCGCACCGCCAGCGGCTCGGCGATGATCATGCCGGCGCCGACCGTGCCATTGGTCAGGCGGTCGATGACGATGAACGCGCCGGTGGTGCGGTTGTAGTCATAGCCATCGAGGGCAATAGGCGCATCCAGGGCGATGGTGACCTTGCCGATCTCGTTGAGCTGCAGGCTGCTGGCCGCACCCTGCTCCAGGGTGTTCACATCGACCCGGTGCTTGAGGCTGGCGATGCTGCCCGGCACATAGCTGGTGGCGCGCTTGATGTCGTACTTCTTGCCCGGCAGCATCGGCTCCTCGCCCATCCACACCAGCATCGCATCGAAGCTGTCGCGGATCTGCGGGCGGTTGTCGGCATGCACCAGCATGTCGCCGCGCGATACATCGATCTCGTCTTCCAGGGTCAGGGTGATCGCCTGGCCCGGACCGGCCTGCTCCAGTTCGCCCTCGAACGTGACGATGGACTTGACCCGGCTGCCCTTGCCGGACGGCAGCACCACCACCTCGTCACCCTTGTGCACGATGCCGCTGGCCAGGGTGCCGGCGAAGCCGCGGAAGTTCAGGTTCGGACGGTTGACGTACTGCACCGGGAAGCGCATGTCGTCGAAATTGCGGTCGCCCGCTACCTCGACGGTCTCGAGGATCTCCATCAGCGACTGACCCTCGTACCAGGGCGAGCGCTCGGAGCGGTTCACCACGTTGTCGCCCTTGAGCGCGGACATCGGCACGAAGTGCAGGGTCGTCGGCTTCAGGTCGACTCGCTCGGCGAACTTCAGGTAGTCGGCTTTGATCTGCTCGAACACGCCCTGATCGAAGTCCTTCAGGTCCATCTTGTTGACCGCGACGACGATGTGCTTGATGCCCAGCAGCGAGGTGATGAAGCTGTGGCGCTTGGTCTGGGTCTGCACGCCGTAGCGCGCATCGACCAGGATGATCGCCAGGTCGCAGGTCGAGGCGCCGGTGGCCATGTTGCGGGTGTACTGCTCATGCCCGGGCGTGTCGGCGATGATGAACTTGCGCTTGGCGGTGCTGAAATAGCGGTACGCCACGTCGATGGTGATGCCCTGCTCGCGCTCGGCCTGGAGGCCGTCGACCAGCAGCGCCAGATCGACGTCCTCGCCGGTGGTGCCGACCTTCTTCGAGTCGCGAGTGATGGCTTCCAGATGATCCTCGTAGATCATCTTCGAGTCGTGCAGCAGGCGACCGATCAGGGTGCTCTTGCCGTCGTCGACGTTGCCGCAGGTGAGAAAGCGCAGCAACTCCTTGCGTTCGTGCTGGGCCAGGTAGGCGAGGATGTCCTCGCTGATCAAATCAGACTGATGACTCATGGTTCGGAATCCTTAGAAGTAGCCCTGGCGTTTTTTCTCTTCCATCGAGCCGGCGGCGTCGTGGTCGATGACCCGCCCCTGGCGCTCGGAGGTGCGGGTCAGGAGCATCTCCTGGATGATTTCCGGCAGGCTGGTGGCCGTGGACTCCACCGCCCCGGTGAGCGGGTAGCAGCCAAGCGTGCGGAAACGCACCATCTTCTTGGTGATGCGCGCCTTTTCCTCGTCCGACAGGTGCTCGAGGATGCGCTCGTCGTCGATCATGATCAGGGTGCCGTTCTTCTCGATCACCTCGCGCTCGGCGGCGAAGTACAGCGGCACGATCGGGATCTGCTCCAGGTAGATGTACTGCCAGATGTCCAGCTCGGTCCAGTTGGACAGCGGGAACACGCGGATCGACTCGCCCTTCTTGACCTTGCCGTTGTACACGTTCCACAGCTCGGGACGCTGGTTCTTCGGGTCCCAGCGGTGCTTGCTGTCGCGGAAGGAGTACACGCGCTCCTTGGCCCGCGACTTCTCTTCGTCGCGCCGCGCACCGCCGAAGGCGGCGTCGAAGCCGTACTTGTCCAGCGCCTGCTTGAGGCCCTCGGTCTTCATCACGTCGGTGTGCTTGGCACTGCCGTAGGTGAAGGGGTTCATGTCCTGGGCCACGCCATCGGGGTTGATGTGGGTGATCAGGTCCAGGCCCATTTCGTCGACCATCTTCGCGCGAAACTTGTACATCTCCTGGAATTTCCAGCGAGTGTCGACATGCAGGACGGGAAACGGCAGCTTGCCGGGAAAGAACGCCTTGCGTGCCAGGTGCAGCATCACGGCGGAGTCTTTACCGATGGAATAGAGCATCACCGGGTTGTCGAATTCGGCGGCCACTTCACGAATGATGTGGATACTTTCCGCCTCCAGCTGTTTGAGGTGCGTCAGTTTATCGAGCATGGCTACTCACGGATTGCAGTGTGATGAGGCCGACGGGCCAAGGACTAGGGCGCACTCTATCACGCCACAAGCTTCTATTGAGGCGAGCGGTTAGACCAAAAAAATCTAGCTTTATGCCGCCCGCGGCGGCTTGCCGGACGCTTGCAGCGCGCCCCCCCGCCTCGGCGGAACCAAGTTCAGACCGGATTGGGGCAGTCGATGAACAGGTGCTCGATGGCGAAGCGTCGCGCCAGATAGTCGCCCAGCGCCTGCACGCCGTAGCGCTCGGTGGCGTGGTGGCCGGCGGCGATGAAGCTGATGCCGTTCTCGCGGGCGCTGTGGAAGGTCTGCTCGGAGGCCTCGCCGGTGAGGTACAGATCGACGCCGGCGGCGATGGCCTGGTCGATATAGCCCTGACCGCCACCGGTGCACCAGCCGATGCGCCGAATCGGCCCCGGCCCCTCGACCAGCAGCGGCTCACGGCCGAGCACCTGTTGCACGCGGCGGGCAAAATCGCGCGGGCTCATGGGCTCGGCCAGCGAGCCGACCAGCCCGACGGTGCGCGGATTGTCCGGCTCCAGGGGCCCCTCGACGGTGATTTCCAGCTGCCGCGCCAGCTGCACGTTGTTGCCGACTTCCGGGTGCAGATCGAGCGGCAGGTGGTAGGCCAGCAGGCTGATGTCGTGGGCCAGCAGCGCCTTCAGGCGGCGCTGCTTCATCCCGGTGACGCAGGGATTCTCGCCCTTCCAGAAATAGCCGTGGTGCACCAGCAGCACGTCGGCCTCGGCCTCGACCGCGGCATCGACCAACGCCTGGCTGGCGGTCACGCCACTAACGATACGCCGCACCTGCGGCCGCCCCTCGACCTGCAGGCCATTGGGGCAGTAGTCGCTGATACGCGCCGCGCCCAGGTAGCGCTCGGCCTCATCCACCAGGGTGGTCAGGGCAATGGCCATGTCGATTCCTCTCCAACTGTTGCAGGGCGCTGCACTCTTGGCCGACGCCCCTCTATAATGGCGCACCTTAAAGGGGCTGCCCTGGCCCTAGCAACCCTCAGGATTTCATTGATGTTCAAGGCCTTGCGATTTCTTGGCTGGCCACTGCTGGTCGGCGTGCTGTTGGCGCTGCTGCTCATCCAACAGTTCCCCGATTGGGTCGGCCTGCCGCGCCAGGACGTGCAGCTGCGCCAGGCCCCCCTCTACAAACGCCTGCAACAGGGCCCGGTGTCCTACGCCGATGCGGTGAGCCAGGCGTCGCCGGCGGTGGCCAACCTCTACACCACCAAGTTCGCCAACAAGCCGAGCCACCCGCTGTTCGAGGACCCACAGTTCCGCCGCTTCTTCGGCGACAACCTGCCCAAGCAGCGGCGCATGGAGTCGAGCCTGGGCTCGGCGGTGATCATGAGCCCGGAAGGTTACCTGCTGACCAACAACCACGTGGTCAGTGGCGCCGACCAGATCGTGGTGGCCCTGAAGGACGGCCGCGAGACCCTGGCACGGATCATCGGCAGCGACCCGGAGACCGACCTGGCGGTACTGAAGATCGACCTGGGCGGCCTGCCAGCCATCACCCTGGGCCGTTCGGACGACATCAAGATCGGCGACGTCAGCCTGGCCATCGGCAACCCCTTCGGCGTCGGCCAGACGGTGACCATGGGCATCATCAGCGCCACCGGGCGCAACCAGCTGGGCCTCAACACCTACGAGGACTTCATCCAGACCGACGCGGCGATCAACCCCGGCAACTCCGGCGGCGCGCTGATCGACGCCCAGGGCAACCTGGTCGGCATCAATACCGCGATCTTCTCCAAATCCGGCGGTTCCCAGGGCATCGGCTTCGCCATTCCGGTCAAGCTGGCCCTGGAGGTGATGCAGGCGATCATCGAGCACGGCCAGGTGATTCGCGGCTGGCTGGGCATCGAAGTGCAGCCGCTGACCCCCGAACTGGCCGAGTCCTTCGGCCTGGCCGGCCACCCCGGCATCGTCGTCGCCGGCATCTACCGCGGCGGCCCGGCGCAGAAGGCCGGGCTGCAGCCGGGCGACCTGATCCTCAGCATCGACGGCGAGCCGGCCAGCGACGGCCGCCGCTCGATGAACCAGGTGGCCCGCGCCAAGCCCGGCGAGTCCGTGCACATCGAGGTCATCCGCAACGCCGAGCTGTTGCGCCTGACCGCGCAGATCGGCGTTCGCCCGCCAGCCAACGGCAACTGAGGGTCGGCGTAGCGCGGCCATGAAAAAGCCGGAGCCGCCTGCGCGGTTCCGGCTTTTTCCATTCCAGCGGCGCTAGAGCGCGCCGAGCGCCTCCAGCAGCGCCTGATTCTGTTCCGGTGCGCCGATGGTGATGCGCAGGAACTGGGCGATCCGCGCCTGCTTGAAATGCCGCACGATCACCCCCTGCTCGCGCAGCCGCGCCGCCAGCTCGGCGGCATCGCGCTGCGGGTGGCGGGCGAAGACGAAGTTGGCGGCCGAGGGCAGCACCTCGAATCCCAGCTGTTGCAGCCCGGCCACCACCGCCTCGCGACTGTCGATCACCGCCGCGCAGGTCTGCTCAAAATACGGGCGATCCTCGAAGGCGGCCGCCGCGCCGACAATCGCCAGGCGGTCCAGCGGGTAGGAATTGAAGCTGTTCTTGATCCGCTCCAGCGCCTCGATCAGCTCGGCATGACCGACCGCCAGACCGACCCGCAGGCCGGCCAGGGAGCGCGACTTGGACAGGGTCTGGGTGACCAGCAGGTTGGGATAGCGGTCGACCAGGGCGATCGCCGTCTGGCCGCCGAAGTCGATATAGGCCTCGTCCACCAGCACCACCGAGTCCGGGTTGGCCTGCAGCAGGCGCTCGATCGCCTCCAGGGCCAGCAAGCAGCCGGTCGGCGCATTGGGATTGGGGAAGATGATGCCGCCGTTGGGCCGCGCATAATCCTCGACGCGGATCTGGAATTGCTCATCCAGCTCGATTGCCTCGTAAGCGATGCCGTAGAGCCCGCAATAGACCGGGTAGAAGCTGTAGGTGATGTCCGGGAACAGCAACGGCTTGCCATGCTGGAACAGGCCGTGGAAGGCGTGGGCCAGGACCTCGTCGGAACCGTTGCCGACGAACACCTGATTGGCCTGCACGCCGTAGTAGTCCGCCACCGCCTGCTTCAGGCGCTCGCCATTGGGGTCGGGATACAGGCGCAGGCTGTCGTTCAGCTCGGCCTGCATCGCCGCGATGGCCTTGGGCGACGGGCCGTAGGGATTCTCGTTGGTATTGAGCTTGACCAGCTTGGCCAGCTTGGGCTGCTCGCCCGGCACGTAGGGCACCAGGCCCTTGACGAAGGGGCTCCAGAACTTGCTCATCTGCCCTTCTCTCCTCGAATTGGTAGGGTGCGCCATGCGCACCGAAAAATCGAAAGGTGCGCACGGCGCACCCTACATTCACGGCTTGATGCGGTACTCGGCGCTGCGGGCATGGGCGGTCAGCGACTCGCCACGAGCCAGCACCGAGGCGGTCTTGCCCAGCTCCGACGCGCCCTCGGCCGAGCAGAAGATGATCGACGAACGCTTCTGGAAGTCATACACCCCCAGCGGCGAGGAGAAGCGCGCGGTACCGGAAGTCGGCAGCACGTGATTCGGCCCGGCGCAGTAGTCGCCCAGGGCCTCGGCGGTGTAGCGCCCCATGAAGATGGCGCCGGCGTGGCGGATCTGCGGCAGCCACTGCTCGGGATCGGCCACCGACAGCTCCAGGTGCTCCGGGGCGATGCGGTTGGCCACTTCGATGGCCTGGGCCATGTCGGCTACCTGGATCAGCGCACCGCGCCCCTCGATGGAGGTGCGGATGATCGCGCTGCGCTCCATCTGTGGCAGCAGCTTGGCGATACTCGCGGCCACCCGGTCGAGGAAGGCGGCATCCGGGCTGACCAGGATCGACTGGGCGTCCTCGTCGTGCTCGGCCTGGGAAAACAGGTCCATGGCGATCCAGTCCGGGTCGGTCTGGCCATCGCAGACCACCAGGATCTCCGAGGGCCCGGCGATCATGTCGATGCCGACCTTGCCGAACACGTGGCGCTTGGCGGTGGCCACATAGATGTTGCCCGGGCCGACGATCTTGTCCACCGGCGGCACGCTCTCGGTGCCATAGGCCAGGGCCGCCACGGCCTGGGCGCCGCCGATGGTGAAGACCCGGTCGACCCCGGCGATGCAGGCGGCCGCCAGGACCAGTTCGTTGATCTCGCCGCGCGGAGTCGGCACCACCATCACTACTTCCGGCACCCCGGCAACCTTGGCCGGGATGGCGTTCATCAGCACCGACGAGGGGTAGGACGCCTTGCCGCCCGGCACATAGAGGCCGGCGCGGTCCAGCGGGGTGACCTGCTGGCCGAGCACGGTGCCGTCGACCTCGGTGTAGCGCCAGGACTCCTGTTTCTGCCGCTCGTGATAGCCGCGCACCCGCTCGGCGGCCTTCTCCAGCGCCTCGCGCTGGGCCGCGCTGATGCGGGTCAGGGCCAGCTCCAGGCGCTCGCGCGGCAGGATCAGGTCGGCCATGCCGGCGACCTCCAGGCCATCGAAACGCTGGGTGTATTCGACCAAGGCGGCATCGCCGCGCGAACGCACCGCGTCGATGATCTCCAGCACGCGCTGGTTGACGCCATCGTCCGACACGCTTTCCCAGCTCAGCAGATGATCCAGGTGACGGGCGAAGTCCTGGTCAGCGGCATTGAGTCGACGGATGGCGGTGGGACTGGTCATAGCGGGCCTCATGATTGGCGAATGCTCGGGCGTCGCTAGGCTACCAAGCCCACCGTATGGACGCCCGAGAAAAATGGCTATGACACGGATAGGCGGACGCGGCCGATTGCCGCGTCAAAGGTATCAGTTGGGGTGTCGCGACTCGACCGCGTCGCGCAGGGTATCGATCAGCGCCTGGATGCGCGCGTGCTGCATCTTCATCGAAGCCTTGTTGACGATCAGCCGCGAGCTGATGGTGGCGATCAGCTCCTGGGCCTCCAGGCCGTTGGCTCGCAGGGTGTTGCCGGTATCGACCACGTCGATGATCTTGTCGGCCAGGCCGACCAGCGGCGCCAGCTCCATGGAGCCATACAGCTTGATCACCTCGACCTGGCGACCCTGTTCGGCGTAATAGCGCTTGGCCACGTTGACGAACTTGGTGGCCACCCGCAGGCGCCCCTTGGGCTCCGGCGCGCCGACCGCGCCGGCGGTCATCAGCTTGCACTTGGCGATGCGCAGGTCCAGGGGCTCGTAGAGGCCCTGGGCACCGTACTCCATCAGCACGTCCTTGCCGGCCACGCCGAGGTCGGCGGCGCCATGCTCGACATAGGTCGGCACGTCGGTCGCACGGACGATCAGCAGGCGCACATCGTCCTGGGTGGTGGGGATGATCAGCTTGCGGCTCTTATCCGGATTCTCGGTCGGCACGATGCCGGCTTCGGCGAGCAACGGCAGGGTGTCGTCGAGAATGCGACCCTTGGACAGTGCGATGGTGAGCATGACGCAAAATTCCTTTGGAACTGAAGCAGGCCGGCCCTGGCGGGCCGGCGGCGGACAGCGCTGCGCGCAGTGGCGAATCAACCCGGTACGCGGCGGATCTTCGCACCCAGCAACTGCAGCTTCTCTTCGATGCACTCGTAGCCACGGTCGATGTGGTAGATGCGATCGATCAGCGTATCGCCCTCGGCGACCAGCGCGGCAAGCACCAGGCTGGCCGAAGCGCGCAGGTCGGTGGCCATCACCGGGGCGCCCTTGAGCTTCTCGCTGCCGGTGACAATGGCGGTGTTGCCTTCGACCAGGATCTGCGCGCCCATGCGCAGCATTTCATGCACGTGCATGAAACGGTTCTCAAACACCGTCTCGATGACGGTGCCGGTACCTTCGGCGACCGCGTTGAGGGCGATGAACTGCGCCTGCATGTCGGTGGGGAACGCCGGATAGGGAGCGGTACGCAGGGTCACGGCCTTCGGCCGCTTGCCCTTCATGTCCAGCTCGATCCAGTCGGCACCGCTGGTGATTTCCGCACCGGCCTCCTGCAGCTTGGACAACACCGCTTCCAGGGTAGTCGGGTCGACGTCCTTGACCTTGACCCGGCCGCCGGTGATGGCGGCGGCCACCAGGTAGGTGCCGGTCTCGATGCGATCGGGCATCACGCTGAAACGCGCACCATGCAGGCGCTCGACGCCGTCGATGGTGATGGTGTCGGTGCCCGCGCCCTCGATCTTGGCGCCCATGGCGATCAGGCAGTTGGCCAGGTCGACCACTTCCGGCTCGCGCGCGGCGTTTTCCAGCACGCTGCGACCCTTGGCCAGGGTGGCCGCCATCATGATGTTCTCGGTACCGGTGACGCTGACCGTGTCGAAGAAGAAGCGCGCGCCACGCAGGCCGCCTTCCGGCGCCTTGGCCTTGATGTAGCCGCCCTCCACATCGATCTGCGCGCCCATGGCCTCGAGGCCGCGGATGTGCAGGTCGACCGGACGCGAACCGATGGCGCAGCCGCCAGGCAGCGCCACTTCGGCCTCGCCGAAGCGAGCGACCATCGGCCCCAACACCAGGATCGAGGCGCGCATGGTCTTGACCAGCTCGTAGGGGGCGACCAGGGTCTTGATCGCCCGCGCGTCGACTTCCACGCTGAGCTTCTCGTCGATGATCGGCTCGATGCCCATGCGCCCGAACAGCTCGATCATGGTGGTGATGTCGTGCAGGTGCGGCAGATTGCAGATCGTCACCGGCGCGTCGCCGAGCAGGGTCGCGGCAAGAATGGGCAGGGCGGAGTTCTTCGCCCCGGAAATGCGGATTTCGCCATCGAGGCGCACGCCGCCGGTAATAATCAACTTATCCATAACTATCTCGTCGCCTCAGGAGCGCGTGGCCCAGTCGGCACGGCTGAAGAATTTCATGCTCACCGCGTGGATGCTGCCATCGGCGATCCAGGGATTCAGGTGGGCGTAGATCTGCTGCTGACGCTTGACCGGGCTCAGCGCGGCCAGCTCGTCACTAATCAGATTCAGCTGGAAGTTACAGCCTTCGCCTTCAACTTCCACCTGGGTGTTCGGCAGTTTAGCCTCCAGGAGGCTCTTCACTTCTAAGGCCTGCATGCTCAACCTCGATCGGCTTTATTGAATTACGACAGCAGAGCCTAGGCCTGCGGGCCGAGCATCATACAAAAAATGCCCCCTGCCCGCTAACCCCCACGCGACGGCGGGGCGGCCGCAGCCTGCGCCAGCGGCCCGGATCACTCCTGCAGCGGCAACAGCTCCTGCAGCCCGCAGACACTGGCGATTTCGCGCATATCCTGGGGCAGACCGCGCAGCTCCAGGCTCTTGCCCGCCGCCCGGGCATCGCGCATGAGCGCCAGGAGCAGGGCCAGCCCGACGCTGCTGGATTTTTCCACCGCCGAGCAGTCGAGCACACAGGCCTCGGCGCGCGTGGCACCAAGCAACTGCCCGCCGCGCTCGCGCAAGGCCGGGCCAGTGCGGAAGTCGAGCACGCCGCTCAGGCGAAATTCACCCGCATCGGCTTCCGAGATGCTCGCCCGACTCACGACGCCTCCTTGCCCTGACGAGCTTTCGCCACGGTCTCGGTCCAGGTGTCGATCACCTTGTTCAGGTCATTGCCGTTGTTCTGCATGGACTGGGCGAACTGGTCGCGAAACAGCTTGCCGACGTTGATCCCGTTGATGATCACGTTACGCATCTTCCAGGTGCCCGCCTCGCTGACCATGGTGTAGGACAGCGGGTAGACCGCCCCCTTGCCATCCTTGATCTCCATGTCCACCGCGGTACGCTGAGGGTTCTGCTTGCCGCTGGCCGGCAGCACGCGGATGTCTTGGTTGTTGTACTCGAGCAGGGCGTTGCCATAGAACTGCATCAGGCTGCGCTTGAAGTTTTCCTGGAAACGGGTCATCTGCTCGGGGGTTGCCTGGCGCGAGTAGCGCACGGTCATGACCCCGCGGGAAATGCCGTCGACGTCCACCACCGGGCCGAGGATGTTGTTCAGCGCGGTGTAGAAGGCATCCGGGTTGTCGCGGTACTCCTCCTTGTTGGCCTTCAGGTCGGCCAGCAGGGTCTCGGTGGTCTGGCGCACCACGTCGTGGGCGCTGGGCGCGGCCACGGCGAACAGCGGCAAGGCCGCCAGCAGCAGGATCAGGCCGTTACGCAGCATCTTGATCATATTCACAGCTCCGATTAATTGGACTAGTCTTTATTGACCGAGTTGAGCAAGAACTTGCCGATCAGGTCCTCCAGCACCAGCGACGACTGGGTGTCGTAGATGGTGCTACCGTCGCTGAGCAACTCCTCCTCGCCACCCACGCTGATGCCGACATACTTTTCGCCGAGCAGGCCAGCGGTGAGGATCGATGCGGTCGAGTCCGCGGGCAGGTTGTCCACGTCCTTATCCAGCGCCATGGTCACCCGCCCGGTGTAGCTGTCGCGATCCAGGTCAATGGCCGTCACCTTGCCGATGGTCACCCCGGCCATGGTCACCTTGGCCCGTACGGTTAGACCGGCGATATTGTTGAAGTGCGCATAAACCTTGTAAGTATGGTCGCCGCTGCCCAGCGCCAGGCCGCTGACCCGCAGCGCCAGCAGCAGAAGCGCCAACAGCCCGGCGAGCAGGAACAGGCCGACACCCATTTCCAGTGTGCGGTTTTGCATCAGAAGTCTCCAAACATCAAAGCGGTCAGAATAAAATCAAGGCCCAACACCGCCAGCGAGGCGTAGACCACCGTGCGCGTCGTGGCGCGACTGATGCCTTCCGAAGTCGGCTCGCAGTCATAGCCCTGGAAAACGGCGATCCAGGTGACGACGAAGGCGAAAACGATGCTCTTGATCACGCCGTTGAGCACGTCCTCGCGAAAGGCCACGCTGTTCTGCATGTTCGCCCAGAACGACCCCTCGTAGACACCGAGCCAGTCGACGGCGACCATCGCCCCGCCCCAGATCCCGACCACGCTGAAGATCATCGCCAACAGCGGCATGGAGATGAAGCCGGCCCACAGCCGGGGCGCCACGATGTACTTGAGCGGATCGACACCGATCATCGCCAGGCTGGACAGCTGCTCGGTGGACTTCATGTTGCCGATCTCCGCGGTCAGCGCCGAGCCGGCACGACCGGCGAACAGCAGGGCAGTGACCACCGGCCCCAGCTCGCGCAACAGGGTCAGCGCAACCATCTGCCCAACCGCCTGCTCCGAGCCGTAGCGCGCCAGGATGTTGAACCCCTGCAGCGACAGCACCATGCCGATAAAGATGCCGGACACCACGATGATCGCCAGGGACATCACCCCGACCGAATACAGCTGCTTGATCAGCAGCTGCAGCGAATTGCCCGAGGTGCCGCGACCGAAGATCGCCCGCACCAGAAAAATACTCGAGCGCCCGAGCGTGGCCAGCACATCGAGGCCGGCGCGACCGAACAGGCGGATGCGCTCGAGCGGAGATGTCTTGCGCATCAGCGCCCCCCCAGTAGGTCGTCGCGGTAGCTCACCGCCGGATAGTGGAACGGCACCGGCCCATCCGGGGTTCCCTGCATGAACTGGCGCACACGCGGATTGTCCGACTCCATCAATTCAGCCGGCGTGCCCTGACCCAGCACCTGGGTATCGCCCACCACGTAGAGGTAGTCGGCGATGCTGGCGGTTTCCGCCAGGTCATGGGACACCAGGATACTGGTAATACCCAGCGCATCGTTGAGCAGGCGGATCAGCCGTACCAGCACGCCCATGGCGATCGGGTCCTGACCGACGAACGGCTCGTCGTACATCAGAATCTGCGGATCGAGGGCGATTGCCCGGGCCAGCGCGACGCGCCGCTTCATGCCGCCGGACAGCTCGTCCGGCATCAGTTCGTAGGCTCCGCGCAGGCCGACGGCCTGCAGCTTCATCAATACGATGTCGCGAATCATTTCCTCGGGCAGCCGGGTATGCACGCGCAGCGGAAAGGCCACGTTCTCGAACACATCGAGATCGGTGAACAGCGCCCCGCTCTGGAACAGCACGCCCATCTGCTTGCGCATGTCGAACAGCTCAGCGCGCGCGAGCCTGGGCAGGTTCAGCCCGTTGACCCACACCTCGCCCTGATGCGGCTTGAGTTCCGCGGCGATCAGGCGCAGCAACGTGGTCTTGCCACAGCCGGAAGGCCCCATGATCGCGGTGACCTTGCCGCGCGGAATGTAAATATCGACGTCTTTGAAAATATCCCGGTCGCCCCGCCGAAAGCTCACGCCTTTCAGCTCGACCGCGTACTGACTCTCGGCGCTCATCTGGACTCCTTGTGAACAGCCTCCCTGGTAGACGCGCTGCCTCACTAGAAGGACACCACGCCGGTCGGACGGGCCGAAACAGCCGCGCACTATACCACCGGCCATTTGACTCGCCCAAGATGCACGCTGCGCGGCGCAACCACACTGCGACGCCGACCACAGGATTCATGGGTGAGCCTGCGGCACATTCCCGGTATAATCGCCGCCTTTTTCCTCGGCCTGCCACGACAACGCTATGAATCAACCCAATGAGCTGATCAAGTCTGCGCAGCGGACCATCCGCCTCGAGCTCGAGGCGGTTGAAGAGTTGCTGCACCGCATCGACGGCGACTTCGTCCGCGCCTGCGAACTCATCCTGGCCAGCAAGGGCCGGGTGGTGGTGGTCGGCATGGGCAAGTCCGGCCACGTTGGCAGCAAGATCGCCGCGACCCTGGCCAGCACCGGCACCACCGCATTCTTCGTGCACCCGGCCGAGGCCAGCCATGGCGACATGGGCATGATCACCCGCGACGACGTGGTCCTGGCCCTGTCCAACTCCGGCTCGACCGCGGAAATCGTGACCCTGCTGCCGCTGATCAAGCGCCTCGGCATCACCTTGATCAGCATGACCGGCAACCCCGACTCGCCGCTGGCCAAGGCCGCCGAGGTCAACCTGGACGCCCGGGTCCCCAAGGAAGCCTGCCCGCTGAACCTGGCGCCGACCTCCTCGACCACCGCCTCCCTGGTGCTTGGCGACGCCCTGGCCATCGCCCTGCTGGAAGCCCGCGGTTTCACCGCCGAAGACTTCGCCTTCTCCCACCCGGGCGGCGCCCTCGGCCGCCGCCTGCTGCTCAAGGTGGAGAACGTCATGCACGCCGGCGCCAGCCTGCCCCAGGTGCAGCGCGGCACCTCGCTGCGCGACGCCCTGCTGGAGATGACCCAGAAGGGCCTCGGCATGACCGTGGTGGTGGAGGCCGATGGCCGCCTCGCCGGCATCTTCACCGACGGCGACCTGCGCCGCACCCTGGATCGCGGCCTCGACGTACGCCAGGCGCGAATCGACGAGGTGATGACCGCGCACGGCAAGACCGCCCGCGCCGAAATGCTCGCCGCCGAGGCCCTGAAGATCATGGAAGACCACAAGATCAACGCCCTGGTGGTGGTCGACGACTCCGATCGACCGATCGGCGCCCTGAACATGCATGACCTGCTACGCGCCGGAGTGATGTGACATGACCCCAGACCTGCAGCGACGCGCGCAAGCGATCAAACTGGCGATCTTCGATGTCGACGGCGTACTCACCGACGGCAAGCTGTACTTCCTGACCGACGGCAGCGAGTTCAAGACCTTCAACACCCTCGACGGCCACGGCATCAAGATGCTCATCGCCTCCGGCGTGCGCACCGCCATCATCAGCGGGCGCAAGACCCCGGTCGTGGAACGTCGCGCGCAGAACCTCGGCATCCAGCACCTGTACCAGGGCCGCGAGGACAAACTGGTGGTGCTCGACGAGCTTCTCGGCGAACTCGGCCTAAGCTATGAACAGGTCGCCTTCCTCGGCGACGACCTGCCGGACCTGCCGGTGATACGCCGAGTCGGCCTGGGCATGGCCGTCGCCAGCGCCGACAGTTTCGTCCGCCAGCACGCCCACGGGGTGACCCTGGCACGCGGCGGCGAAGGCGCGGCCCGCGAATTCTGCGAGCTGATCATGCGCGCCCAGGGCAGCCTCGAGGCCGCCCAGGCCGCCTACCTCTAGAGCCCATTATGCTGCGTAAACTGCTGACACCCGTTCTGTTCACCCTCGCCGCCGCCCTGCTCGCGGCGGTCGGTTACTGGAACATCAACCCCAACAGCTTCTCGGACAGACCGGCAGCGGTGGGCACGGAGAACGCCATCGACTTCTATGTGGTCAATGCCAGCACCGTGCAGTACCAGGCCGACGGCAAGCTGCACTACGAGATGACCGCCAGCAAGCTGGAACACGTCAAGGCCAGCGACATCACGCTTCTGACCGAGCCGAACATGCAGCTGTACCGCGGCAGCGAATACCCGTGGAAGATCCGCGGCGCACGCGGCGAAGTGGCGCCCGAAGGCAAGGAAGTCGAACTGATCGACAAGGTGCGCGTCGAGCGCACCGACGCCAAGGGCCGCCCCACCATCCTCACCACCAGCCGCCTGACGCTGTTCCCGGAGAAGGAATATGCGCAGACCCAGCAAGCCGTTAGAATCGACGCGGCCAATGGGGTGACCACGGCACAAGGAATGAAAGCGTACTTGAATGACGGCAGGATGCTCCTGCTGTCCAACGTAAGAGGCCAGCATGAGGTTCGTTAAAACCCTCCCCCTTCTGCTCAGTTTGAGCGCCGCGCTCGGAAGCGCCTGCGCCTGGGCGCTGCCATCCGACCGTGATCAGCCCATTCGCGTGCAAGCCGACAGCGCCGAACTGGACGACCGGCAAGGCGTGGCCGTCTATCGCGGCGACGTCATCATCACCCAGGGCACCCTGAAGATCACCGGCGACACGGTGACCATCACCCAGAATGCCCAGGGCGACATCGAGATCTTCACCTCGGTCGGCAAGCCCGCCTATTACGAGCAGAAGCCGGCCGCCGACAAGCAGGTCGTCAAGGCCTACGGCCTGACCATCCAGTACTTCGCCGCCAGCGAGCGCATCGTGCTGATCGACCAGGCCAAGGTGATCCAGGAAGGCAACACCTTCGAAGGCGAGAAGATCGTCTATGACACCCGTCGGCAGATCGTCAACGCCGGTCGCGCCACCGGCACCAAGGTGTCCACGCCGCGCCCACGCATCGACATGGTGATCCAGCCGAAGAACAAACCAGCCGACCAGCAGGCGCAGTAGCGATGGCCACTCTGAAAGCCCAACACCTGGCCAAGAGCTACAAAGGTCGCCAGGTCGTCCGCGACGTCAGCCTGAGCATCGACAGCGGGCAGATCGTCGGCCTGCTCGGCCCCAACGGTGCCGGCAAGACCACCTGCTTCTACATGATCGTAGGCCTGGTGCGTGCCGATCAGGGCCGCGTGCTGATCGACGACCACGACGTCAGCCATCAACCCATGCATGGCCGTGCGCGCGCCGGCATCGGCTACCTGCCCCAGGAGGCCTCGATCTTCCGCAAACTCAGCGTGGCCGACAACATCATGGCCGTCCTCGAGACGCGCAAGGACCTGGATCGCGGGGCACGCCGGGATGAGCTGGAGAACCTGCTGCAGGAGTTCCACATCAGCCACATCCGCGACAACCTCGGCATGAGCCTGTCCGGCGGCGAACGGCGGCGCGTGGAGATTGCCCGGGCGCTGGCCACCGCCCCGAAATTCATTCTGCTCGACGAACCCTTCGCCGGGGTCGACCCGATCTCGGTCGGCGACATCAAGCAGATCATCCATCACCTCAAGGCCAAGGGGATCGGCGTACTGATCACCGATCACAACGTCCGCGAGACCCTGGACATCTGCGAGACGGCCTACATCGTCAGCGATGGCCAGCTGATCGCCGAAGGCGATGCCGCCGCCATTCTGGCCAACCAAATGGTCAAAGAGGTTTACCTGGGCCACGAATTCCGTCTCTAGCGGCGGCTTTTCTCCACCGCACTGCAGCTAATGCTAGGCAAAACACTCGGAAGCGGGCATATAATTTGCTTCCTTGCGGCGCTTCGGCGCCCTGTAGTGGATTGCGCACAGACGCCGGTATAAAAGGTCTGCAATGAAACCATCGCTAGTCCTGAAGATGGGCCAGCAGCTGACGATGACCCCGCAGCTGCAACAGGCCATTCGCCTACTTCAACTGTCCACCCTGGATCTGCAACAGGAGATCCAGGAGGCCTTGGAGTCCAACCCGATGCTCGAGCGCCAGGAAGACGGCGACGACTTCGACAACTCCGATCCCCTGGCCGATGGCGCCGACAACCCCTCCCCTGCCAGCAAGCAGGAAGAGCCCTACCAGGAAACCAGCTACCAGGAAACGTCGCAGACGGTGGACAACCTGGAGGACGGCGAATGGAACGAGCGCATCCCCAACGAGCTGCCGGTCGACACCGCCTGGGAAGACGTCTATCAGACCAGCGCCAGCAGCCTGCCGAGCAATGACGACGACGAGTGGGACTTCACCACCCGCACCTCCAGCGGCGAGAGCCTGCAGAGCCACCTGCTCTGGCAGCTCAATCTGGCGCCGATGTCCGACAAGGACCGACTGATCGCCGTCACCCTGATCGACTGCATCAACGAACAGGGCTACCTGGAAGAGAGCCTGGAGGAAGTGGTCGAGGCCTTCGACCCGGAGCTGGACATCGAGCTCGACGAGGTCGAGGCGGTGCTACACCGCATCCAGCAGTTCGAGCCCGCCGGCATAGCCGCCCGCGACCTGCGCGAATGTTTGCTGCTGCAGCTGCGCCAGTTGCCGCCCAAGTCACCCTGGCTGGCCGAAGCCCAACGCCTGGCCGGCGACTACCTCGACCTGCTCGGCAGCCGCGACTACAGCCAGCTGATGCGACGCATGAAACTCAAGGAAGACGAGCTGCGCCAGGTCATCGAGCTGATCCAGAGCCTCAATCCGCGTCCCGGCTCGCAGATCCAGTCCGGCGAGCCGGAGTACGTGGTGCCGGACGTCATCGTGCGCAAGCACAACGAACGCTGGCTGGTCGAGCTCAACCAGGAAGCCATGCCCCGCCTGCGGGTCAATCCGCAGTACGCCGGCTTCGTCAAACGTGCCGACTCCAGCGCCGACAACACCTTCATGCGCAATCAGCTGCAGGAGGCGCGCTGGTTCATCAAGAGCCTGCAGAGCCGCAACGAAACCCTGATGAAGGTCGCCACCCAGATCGTCGAGCACCAACGCGGCTTCCTCGACTACGGCGACGAGGCGATGAAGCCACTGGTGCTGCACGACATTGCCGAAGCGGTCGGCATGCATGAATCGACCATCTCGCGGGTCACCACGCAGAAATTCATGCACACCCCGCGCGGCATCTACGAGCTGAAGTATTTCTTCTCCAGCCACGTCAGCACCGCCGAGGGCGGCGAGTGCTCGTCGACGGCGATCCGCGCGATCATCAAGAAACTGGTGGCCGCGGAAAATGCAAAAAAGCCGTTGAGTGACAGCAAGATCGCTGGTTTACTGGAGGCACAGGGCATTCAAGTGGCCCGCCGCACGGTCGCCAAATACCGTGAATCCCTCGGTATAGCGCCCTCCAGTGAGCGCAAGCGGTTGATGTAAGGCGGCACTCAACGGAAGACAGGTCAACACACAACGCAGCACAGCTCGCAATACTCCCTGCAGCGACCAGAGCGGTCGCGCCGGATAGCGACATGCCGGGTTCGGTGGGTCCGAGTCTTCCACGCCAAGGTGTTCCCGCGGCAGGCAGCACTGCCTGTCTCTTACACACGGCAACAAGGAGAAAGCGGTATGCAAGTCAACATCAGTGGACATCAGCTGGATGTGACCGACGCCCTACGCGACTACATCGACGAGAAACTCAATCGATTGGAGCGCCACTTCGACAAGATCACCAATGTGCAGGTCACCATGGAGGTCGAAAAGCTCAAGCAGAAGATCGAAGCGACCCTGCACATAGCCGGCGGCGAAGTGGTCGCCAACGCCGAACATGACGACATGTACGCAGCGATCGACCTGCTCACCGACAAACTCGACCGACAACTCATCAAGCACAAGGAAAAGCAGCTCGAACGCCAGCAGGGCGCCATGGCCCGCTGACCTCGCTCACCTCCCATGATCCGACTTGAAAACATCCTGACCCCCGGCCGTTCCCTGGTGAACGTGCCGGGCGGCAGTAAGAAACGCGTACTCGAACAGATTGCCAACCTGGTGGCGCGCGAGCTGCCCGACCTGGCCGGGCAGGACATCTTCGAGAGCCTGATCGCCCGCGAAAAACTCGGCTCCACCGGATTCGGCAACGGCATCGCCATTCCGCACTGCCGCCTGGCGGGCTGCAATGCGCCGATCAGCGCCCTGCTGCGCCTGGATGCGCCGGTGGATTTCGACGCCATCGACGGCGCCCCCGTCGACCTGCTGTTCGTCCTGCTGGTGCCCGAGGCCGCGACCGACGAGCACCTGGAACTGCTGCGCCAGATCGCCAGCATGCTCGACCGCGGCGACGTGCGCGAACGCCTGCGCCAGGCGCAAAGCAACGACTCCCTGTATCAGGTCGTGGTGGACGTTCAAAGCAGCCGTTAGGACTTTTCCCCATGCGCTTGATCATCGTCAGCGGTCGCTCCGGTTCCGGCAAAAGCACCGCCCTCGATGTCCTCGAGGACAACGGCTTCTACTGCATAGACAACCTCCCCGCCGGCCTGCTCCCCGAACTGGCCGAGCGCGCCCTGCTGCACACCGAGTTGCTGCATCCCCAGGTGGCGGTATCGATCGATGCGCGCAATCTGCCCAGCCAGCTCAAGCGTTTCCCCGAACTGCTCGACGACGTGCGTGCGCGCCACATCCAGTGCAACGTGCTCTACCTGGACGCCGACGAGGAAACCCTGCTCAAGCGTTTCTCCGAGACCCGTCGACGGCACCCGCTGACCAACGAGAGCCGCTCCCTGGCCGAGGCCATCGCCGACGAGTCCCTGCTGCTCGGGCCGATCATCGACCTGGCCGACCTGAAGATCGACACCACCCACCTCAACCTCTATCAGCTGCGCGACATGCTCAAGCTGCGCCTGCTCAACCAGCCCGAACCCGGCACCGCCTTCCTGGTCGAATCATTCGGTTTCAAGCGCGGCATGCCAGTGGATGCCGACCTGGTGTTCGACGTGCGCTGCCTGCCCAACCCCTACTGGAAGCCGGAGCTGCGCGACCACTCCGGGCTCGACCAGCCGGTGGTCGAGTACCTGTCGGCGCAAGCCGATGTCGAGGAGATGTACCAGGACATCCTCACCTACCTGAACAAATGGCTGCCACGCTTCGCCGCCAGCAATCGCGCCTATGTCACGGTGGCGATCGGCTGCACCGGCGGCCACCACCGCTCGGTGTACCTGGCCAACCGCCTGGGCGCGACCCTGAAACCCATCCTGAAGAACGTCCAGGTTCGCCACCGCGACCTCAGCTAAGGAACTTCCGCGATGCCCTCCTGCGAAATCACCATCATCAACAAGCTGGGCCTGCACGCGCGCGCAGCGGCCAAGTTTGTCGGCGTGGCTGGGCGCTACCCCTGCAAGGTCAAGGTCGGCCGCGCCCCGGAAAGCCTGGTGGACGGCAAGAGCATCATGGCGGTGATGATGCTGGCCGCCGGCAAGGGCACGCCGATCCACCTGCACACCGAAGGCGAACAGGACCACGACGCCCTGGAGGCGCTGGTCGCGCTGATCAACAACTACTTCGACGAAGGCGAGTAGCCAACCGCCCAACGCAAGAGGGGCTGTCCGTTGCAGCGGACAGCCCCTCTTGCGTTGCGAACGTGCGGCGACGCTTCAGCTGCCGGCCACGGTCATGCGCTCGATCAGCACCGAGCCGGTGCGGATATTGCTGCGCAGCTCCAGATCGTTACCCACCGCGACTATCTGCTTGAACATGTCGCGCAGGTTGCCGGCGATGGTCACTTCCTGCACCGGGAACTGGATCTCCCCGTTCTCCACCCAATAGCCGCCGGCGCCACGCGAGTAGTCGCCGGTGACCATGTTCAGGCCATGGCCCATCAACTCGGTAACCAACAGGCCGCGCCCCATCCGCTTGAGCAGCGCCTGCTGGTCCTCGTCGCCGTGGCTGACGAACAGGTTGTGCACGCCACCGGCATTGGCCGTGCTGGGCATGCCCAGCTTGCGCCCGGAGTACGTACCGAGCACGTAGGACAGCAGCTCGCCGCCTTCGACGAAGGACTTCGCGTAGGTCGCCAAACCGTCACCGTCGAACGCCGCGCTGCCCAGCGCACGGGGGATGTGCGGGCGTTCGTCGAGCTTGAGCCAGCCCGGGAACAGTTGCTGACCCAGGGCGCCCTCGAGGAAGGACGACTTGCGGTAGAGGTTGCCGCCGGAGATCGCCGAAAGGAAATGACCGAACAGGCCGGTCGCCGACTCGGCGGAAAATAGCACCGGCACCTCGCAGGTCGGTACCGGGCGCGCGCCCAGGCGGCTGACCGCACGCTGCGCGGCGCGCCGGCCGATGTCCGCGGCATCGGCGAGCAGCTCGCCCTGACGGTTGACGTCATACCAGTAGTCGCGCTGCATCTGCCCGCCGTCTTCGGCGATCATCACGCAGCTCAGGCTGTGGCGGGTACTGGCATAGCCGCCGACGAAGCCGTGACTGTTGCCGTACACGCGGCAACCCTGGTGGGTATTGAGGGTGGTACCGTCGGCATTCTTGATCCGCTTGTCGGTGGCGAAGGCCGCCGCCTCGCAGCTCAGGGCCTGCTCGATGGCCTGCTCGGGGCTGATCGCCCAGGCATGGTAGAGGTCCAGTTGCGGCAACTCACGGGCCATCAGCGCCGCATCGGCCAACCCGGCGCACTCGTCTTCCGAGGCATGCCTGGCGATCGCCAGGGCCGCCGCCACGGTTTCGCGAATGGCCGCCTCGCCGCTGGCCGAGGTACTGGCCGAGCCCTTCCGCTGACCGACATAGAGGGTGATGCCGAAGCCCTGGTCGCGGTTGAACTCGACCGTCTCCACTTCGCCCTGGCGCACGCTGGTGGACAAACCCTGCTCCACCGACACGGCGACCTCGCAAGCGCTGGCGCCCTGCTTCTTCGCCTCGGCGATGATCTGCTCGACCTGGGCCTGCAACTGCGGCACGGCGGCGGGGCCAACCACTTCTACTGCATTCATAAACACTCCTAAGCGATGGGCGGCAAGCCAGGTCCGGCGAGGACCGAACGCTTGCAGCCGGAAACTTGCTGCTATCATGGCGGCGTTTTCCACTGGACCACCGCCATGCCTGAATACCTTGACGACTTCTCCGGCGAGAAGAGCAAATCCCAGGTCAAACGCGAGCTGCATGCGTTGCAAGACCTCGGGCAGCGCCTGACCACCTTAAAGCCCGAGCTGCTGAACAAGCTACCCCTGACCGATGCCCTGCGCCGGGCCCTGGCCGAAGCGCCGAAGCACACGGCCAACGTGGCGAAGAAGCGCCACGTGCAGTTCATCGGCAAGCTGATGCGCGAGCAGGACATCGACGCCATCACCACCCTGCTCGACCAGCTCGACGCCTCCACGCGCCAGTACAACGAGCGCTTCCATAACCTGGAGCGCTGGCGCGACCGCCTGATCGGTGGCACCGACGAGACCCTGGAGGCCTTCGTCGGCGACTATCCGCAGGCCGACCGCCAGCATCTGCGCCAGCTCATCCGCCTGGCCCAGCACGAAGCGGCGCAGAACAAGGCGCCGGCCGCCTCGCGGAAAATCTTCAAGTACATCCGCGAACTGGACGAAGCCCAGCGCGGGCTGCGTTAATCCCCCGATAGCGGCTGGGCGGGCCGAGTGCAGCCCAGCCAAAAATCATCAGGCCCCAGTACCACCGACGGTGATGGCATCGATCTTCAGGGTCGGCTGGCCGACGCCCACCGGCACCGACTGGCCATCCTTGCCGCAGGTGCCGACGCCGCTGTCCAGGGCCAGGTCGTTGCCGACCATCGACACCCGGCTCATGGCCTCCGGACCGTTGCCGATCAGGGTGGCGCCCTTGACCGGTGCGGTGATCTTGCCGTCCTCGATCAGGTAGGCCTCGCTGGTGGAGAAGACGAACTTGCCGCTGGTGATGTCGACCTGACCACCGCCGAGGTTGGCGCAGTAGATACCCTTCTTCACCGAACGGATGATCTCCTCCGGGTCGCTCTCGCCGGCCAGCATGTAGGTGTTGGTCATGCGCGGCATCGGCAGATGGGCATAAGACTCGCGCCGGCCGTTACCGGTGCAGGCCACGCCCATCAGGCGGGCATTCAGCTTGTCCTGCATGTAGCCCTTGAGCACGCCGTTCTCGATCAGCGTGGTGCATTCGGTGGCCGTGCCTTCGTCGTCCATGCTCAGGGAGCCGCGGCGCTCGGCCAGGGTGCCGTCGTCGACTATGGTGCACAGGCTCGAGGCGACCTTCTCGCCCATGCGGCCGCTGTAGGCGGAGCTGCCCTTGCGGTTGAAGTCGCCCTCCAGGCCGTGGCCGACCGCCTCGTGCAGCAGCACCCCGGACCAGCCCGCGCCCATCACCACCGGCATGCTACCGGCCGGCGCGGCGATCGCCTCGAGGTTGACCAGGGCCTGGCGCAAGGCCTCGCGGGCGTAGCCCATGGCGCGGTCCTCGTTGAGGAAGTAGCGGTAGTCGGTGCGCCCACCGCCACCGTGGCCGCCGCGCTCGCGGCGGCCGTTCTGCTCGACGATGACGCTGACGTTGAAGCGCACCAGCGGCCGCACGTCGGCGCCCAGGCTGCCATCGTTGGCGGCGACCAGCACCCGGTCCCAGACCCCGGCCAGGCTCACGGTGACCTGCTTGATGCGTGGATCGAGGGCACGGGTGGCCTGGTCGATGCGCTTGAGCAGCTCGACCTTCTGCGCCCGGTCGATCACGTCCAGCGGGTTGTCCGGGGCATATAGGGCACTGACCAGCGGGCTGCTGAAGGCCTGCACGCGACCGTGCTGGCCGGCCCGGGCAATCGAGCGGGCCGCCCCGGCGGCCTGGCTCAGCGCCTCGGCGGTGATCGCGTTGCTGTAGGCGAAGCCGGTCTTCTCGCCGGACTGGGCGCGCACGCCGACGCCCTGGTCGAGGTTGAAGCTGCCCTCCTTGACGATGCCGTCCTCCAGCACCCAGGTCTCGGAGACCTGGCTCTGGAAGTACAGATCGGCGGCGTCGATCCCCGGGCCGGCCAGTTCGCCCAGCACCCCGGGCAAATGGTCGAGGGTCAGGCCGCCCGGACTCAACAGGTGCTCGCTGACGGACAACAACATCTCGTTCATAACTACTCCAAACCGGGCAGCCGCGGGTCGGCCGCTGCAAAAAAACGTTTGTGCCGGGCTACCGGCATGCGCCGGCGGATCGCCGCCTGCTCGGCGGCATCGCGCGGCGCCAGCAGCATGGCCTCACCGCTTGCCTGCTCGGCGAGAATGCGCCCCCAGGGATCGACGATGGCCGAGTGCCCGTGGGTCTCGCGGCCACCCGGATGAGTGCCGCCCTGGCCTGCCGCCAGCACGTAGCACTGGGTCTCGATGGCGCGGGCGCGGATCAGCACCTGCCAGTGCGCGGCACCGGTAACGGCGGTGAAGGCCGCGGGCACGCTGATCAGCTCGGCGCCCGCCTCACGCAGGGCGCCATACAGCTCAGGGAAACGCAGGTCGTAACAGACCGTCAATCCCAACCGCCCAACGGGCGTGTCGGCCACCACCACCCGGGCGCCGTGGGCGTAGTCGTCGGACTCGCGATAGCGGCCGCGGCTGTCGTCCACATCCACATCGAACAGGTGCAGCTTGTCGTAGCGCGCGACCCGTTCGCCCTGCTCGTCGATCAGCAGCGAACAGGCATGGGCCTTGGCCTCGGGCTGACCGTCCGGGGGCAGGGGAATGGTGCCGGCGACTATCCATAACCTGAGGTCGCGGGCGACCTGTTTCAACCAGGGCAGGATCGGCCCCTCGCCCAGCGCCTCGCTGCGCCCGAGGGCCACCAGGTTGGGGTGGCCGATGGCGGCGAAGTTCTCCGGCAGCACTGCGAGCCGGGCGCCGGCCTGCGCCGCCCGCTCCAGCAGCGCTCTGGCACTGTTCAGGTTGGCCTGGACATCGGCCTGGCTGACCAGCTGAATCACGGCAAGGCTCATGGCTATCCACCTCGAGGGCTCTGTCTGCCCCCAGCTTACAGATCATCGCCGCCGACCGTGTAGCCGGCTCGGGATCATTGCGGTTTTTCGAACGGCTTGTCGAAGGTGATCTTCGGGTCCGCCAGGTCGCCCTCGACGTCGTACTGCACGCTGGCGAAACGCGCCACCCGGTCGCCGAGCAGCTTGTCCACCACGAACAGTGCGCCACCTATGGCCGGCGCGCCGACTATCAGCGCCGCCAGGGGCAGGTTGTTGGTCACCGGCAGGGTGACCAGCAGCTTGGCGTCGATCTGCTGATTGACCATGTTCAGGGTGCCATTGAGCTCCAGGTTGCTCGACGGGCCGGTCAGGGTGATCGGCGTGCGGGTGACGAACACCCCGTCGCTGGCCACCAGCAGGCCCTTGACCCGGTCGTAGCTCAGGCCCTTGCCGAGCAGGTCGGAGAAGTCCAGGCGCAGGCGCCGGCCGATGGAGTTGAAGTTGAGCAAACCGAACACCCGCAGCGCCGACGCCGACCCTTGCACCTCGGAGAACTGCCCGCTGCGCAGCGACGCGTCCATGCTGCCGGAGAAGCGCTTGAGGCTGGCCCAGGCCGGCGAGCCCGGCCAGCGGCCGTCCACGTCCAGGCGGAAGCTTTCGCTGCTGGCGGTTGGCGCATAGCCCCAGGCCAGCAGCACCGGTGCCAGGTCCTTGCCCTGCAGGCGCCCCTTGTACCAGCTGCTGGTGGCGCCCGGCGCGCCCTGCCAGCCGCCGCTGCCCTCCAGCTGCAGGCCCTTGAGCTCCAGGCGCAGGTCGTTGAAGCGCAGCCCCTCGCTGCTCGGCCGCGCCTTCAGCGACCAGGCGCCCAGCAGTTCCTTGCCCTGCAGCACCCGGGCGATCTGCACGTCCAGGGCTGGGATCGTCCGCGGATCGACCTGCTGCAGGGGGTCGGGCTTGTCCGGCACCTCGGTGGTCTTCGGCTCAGCCGGCGGCAGGCGCAGGTAATCGAGGTTGACCGCGATGGGCGCAGCGCTTGCGTCCGGCAGGTTCACCCGTCCCTTGAGGGTCTGGCTGTCCAGGCTCAGGGCCCAGGCGCTGCCGGCGCGGCGCAGGTGCACGGCGAGATTGTCCAGGGTGCTGCCGAAGCCGCGGAAGCGGGCGATCTTCAACTGCGCATCCTTGAACAGGGCCTGGGCATCGTCGCGGGGCATGTCCGCATAGGGCTGCAGGCTGGCCTGCCATGCCGCCCAGTCCAGCTCGGACAGCCGGCCGCGCACGCGCAGGCCCTTGGCCGCCGGCAGCAATGCCGGACCATCACCCAGGCGCAGCTCGCCGCGGCCCTGGCTCGAGCGCCCCGGCGCAGCGGCGAAGGACAGGCTGGCCAACTTGGCATAATCGAACCAGTAGCGCCGCTCGGCGCCGCCCAGGGTCATGCGCCAACTGGCCTCGCGTGGCTGCTCGGCCGCTTTGCCGAAGGGCGCCGGCAGGTCGATGGCCAGCCCCTCGAGAGTGGAGTCGACCCGCAACTGGCTGTCGAGGCCATCCAGGCTCAGGTCCAGGCGATACGGCACGCTGCCATCGAGCGGCAGCTCGGTGGTGACGCCCAGCCAGGCGGACAGCTCGTTCAACGGTACCTTGCCGCGTGCCTCGATGCGGCTGCGCGGCCGTCCGCCGCTGCCTTCGGCGACGACCTTGCCACGCAGCGCATGCCCCAGGGCACGGGCGCGAACATCCGCGGCACTAAGGCCGCTGGCGGTGTCGTAGCGAAAGGCCCCGCGCAGCTGGCTGAGCTGCAACTGCGGATTGGCCAGCTGGAGCCGCGCGCCCTCGGTGGCGAAGTCGACCACCACGGCCGCCGGCAACCCCTCTTGCAGCGGCAGGTCGAGCTTGAGCCGGCCGTCCAGTGGTCCCTCGCCCTGCCAGCCGGCGAAGGTTTCGGCCGTGCCCAGGGGCGTATCCTGGAGAATCTTCAGGGCGTCGCCCACGCTGCTGTGCAGCTGTGCGTCGAGCCGCAGGCGCGACACCTGGCCCTGATCGACATGGGCAATCTCGGCCAGCGCCCCGCTCACCCGGCTATCGAGCAGGCGCCCGTCGGCCAGGCGCACCCGCACGCCGCTGTCCTCGATCAGCACCTCGCCACGGCCTTCGCGCAGGGCCGGCCAGCCCGGCTGGAAGGCCAGCTCGGCGTCGCGCACGGCGAAAAACAGGCTGAGGCTGCGCGCCGCATCCGCCGCACCCTTGTTCAGCGAGCCCTGGTACTGGAAGTAGCCCTGCTCGACCGCGCCGCCGCGAATGGCGTTCTTCAACCAACTGGCCAGCTGCCGGCTGAGCCCCGGCGCACGGGTCGGCAGGTACTTCTCGGTGTAGCGGGCATCGCCCTGGCGCAGGCCGACACGCAGGTCCATGTAGTCTTCGGCCTGGGGGTCGCGCAGCAGGCGGATGAGGAAATCGCCGGCGATCTCCCCCTCCTCGCCGGTCACCTGCAGGTAGGGACTGCGCAGGGTGAAGGCCTGCTCGTCCAGGCTCCAGGTCAGGCGCGCCCTGGCCCGGCTGTAGTGCCAGGGCTCGGGAAACAGGGTGTCCAGGTGCAGGACGAAATCCCGCGTGTCCAGGCGCAACTCGCCCTGGCCCAGGTCGCCGCTGATGCTGCCACTGATGTTCTCCGCCGCAGGCGAAGCCTCGTGGGCGGCGAAGCCGATGCGCTCCAGGTTGGCGGCGAACTGCAGGCGCTTGTCACCCTCGCTGCGCGGCCGGTAGTCCAGCTGGACATTGTGCACCGCGCCGTGGGGCTGCAGCTGCTCGAGCAGCTGCATGGCCTGCTCCGGCAACGGCGCGAGGGCGGCGACCAGGGGCACCAGCGGCGCCAGATCCAGGCGGTCCGCCGACACCAGCCACTGTTCCTCGGCCTCGGCACTGTCCTGCAGGTAGCTCAACGCCAGCCGCGCCTCGCCCCAGCGCTCGTCGCTGCGGCTCAGCGCCAGGTCGTCCAGCAAAACCTGGAAACCCTGCGCGGTGCGATTCATGTAGGCATTCAGGGTCAGGTCCTGCAGGCGCACCGGGTCGCGCTCGGCGTAGCCGGCCCGCACCTGCGGCGCATGCAGGCGCGCGACCGCCCGTTGCACCTTGCCCTCGGCCCAGGACAACCAGACCTCGCCGCCGGCCTGCAGCTCGTCGATCCGCCACTGCGCCGCCAGGCTGGGCGGCAGCCAGCGCGCCCAGTCGCTCTGCGGCAGGCTCAGGTACAGCTCGAGCCGGGCCTCGCGCCAGCGCTCTGCCTGCAGGCGCGAACGCAGCTGCAAGGCCAGCGGCTGGCCATCAGGCAGCAGCAGGCGGCCGTCCAGGCGCTGGCGCGTGGGGCCGCTGCGCAGGGTCAGGTTGACGTAGGTCAGGGTGCGCAGCGGATGGCCGCGGGCCTCCAGGGTCAGCTGGCTGTTGAGCAGCGACAGGCGCTCGACCGCCTGCAGGTGGCCAAGCAGCTGTTGCACATCGCCGCCCGCGCCTGCGCCCTCGGCGGCCAGGCCCTTGAGCGACCAGCCGCCCTGTTCGTCCTCGCGGACGCTGAGGTGCAGCCCCTCCAGCTCCAGCGAAGCCACGCGCAACTGGCGCGCCAGGAGGCTGGCCAGCAGGTCCGGGCGCAGGCGCACCTGGTCCAGGTGCAGCGCCTCGGCACCGTCGCCGAGGCGCAGATCGTGGGCGATCAGCAGCGGCGCGAAACCCTGCCAGCGGCCTTCCAGGCGGCCGATCTGCAGCTGCAGGCCGAGCGCCGCACGCGCCTGATCCTCCGCCTCCAGGCGATACTCGGCGACCCAGGGCACCAGCTCGCGGCCAAGGCTGACAAACAGCGCCGCCAACACCAGCAGCAAGGCGCAACAGGCCAGCGTCCAGCGCAAGACGGCGGCGACCCCGCGGGCCAATCGATCCATTCAGCTCGATCCCTGAACAGCGCGCGTCATGTCACAACAGCACCACATCGTATTGCTCCTGGGAGTACATGGTCTCGACCTGAAACTTGATGGTACGACCGATGAAGCTCTCCAGGTCGGCGACGTTGCCCGACTCCTCGTCGAGCAGGCGATCGACCACCTTCTGGTTGGCCAGTACCCGGTAGCCTTCGGGCTGGTAGGCACGCGCCTCGCGGAGGATCTCGCGGAAGATCTCGTAGCAGATGGTTTCCGCGGTCTTCAGCTTGCCGCGGCCCTGGCAGCTCTCGCAGGGCTCGCAGAGCACCTGCTCGAGGCTCTCGCGGGTGCGTTTGCGGGTCATCTGCACCAGGCCCAGCTCGGTGATGCCGATGATGTTGGTCTTGGCATGGTCGCGCTCCAGCTGCTTCTCCAGGGTGCGCAGCACCTGGCGCTGGTGCTCTTCATCTTCCATGTCGATGAAATCGATGATGATGATCCCGCCGAGGTTGCGAAGGCGCAGCTGGCGGGCGATGGCCGTAGCGGCCTCGAGGTTGGTCTTGAAGATGGTCTCTTCGAGGGTGCGATGGCCGACGAAGGCCCCGGTGTTGACGTCGATGGTGGTCATCGCCTCGGCCGGGTCGATGATCAGGTAGCCGCCGGACTTCAGCGGCACCTTGCGCTCCAGAGCCCGCTGCACCTCATCCTCGACGCCGTACAGGTCGAAGATCGGTCGTTCGCCCGGGTAGTGCTCCAGGCGGTCGGCGATCTCCGGCATCAGCTCGCCGACGAACTGGGCGATCTTCTGGAAGGTCTCCCGCGAGTCGATGCGGATCTTCTCGGTGCGCAGGCTGACCAGGTCGCGCAGGGTGCGCAGCGCCAGGGACAGGTCCTCGTAGATCACCGAGGGCGCCGGGGCGCTCTGCATCTGCGCGGCGATCTGGTCCCACAGGCGGCGCAGGTAGCGGATGTCGATGAGGATCTCGTCGGCGCCGGCGCCGTCGGCGGCGGTGCGCAGGATGAATCCGCCGGTTTCCTCGATGCCCTCGGCACTGACGCAGTCGGCGACCACCTGCTTGAGGCGCTCGCGCTCGCCCTCATCCTCGATTTTCAGGGAAATGCCGACGTGGCTGGTACGCGGCATGTACACCAGGTAGCGCGAGGGAATCGACAGCTGGGTGGTCAGGCGTGCGCCCTTGCTGCCGATCGGGTCCTTGGTGACCTGCACCACCAGGCTCTGGCCCTCGTGAACCAAAGCGCTGATGGTTTCCACCGCCTGGCCCTCGCGGGTGGAGATCTCCGAGGCGTGGATGAAGGCCGCGCGCTCCAGGCCGATGTCGACGAACGCCGCCTGCATGCCCGGTAGCACGCGCACCACCTTGCCCTTGTAGATGTTGCCGACAATGCCGCGGCGCTGCGTGCGCTCGACATGCACCTCCTGCAGAACGCCGTTTTCCACCACCGCCACGCGCGATTCCATTGGCGTGATATTGATCAGAATCTCTTCACTCATCGGTCCATCTCTTCTGCAAGGGGGCTTTGCGCCGCTGCGCCGTGCCCTTCAGGGCAGCGCGGCGGCAGGCCGCGACCGCCGCTGGCTAACTGTGCGCCGGCAGCGTCTGCCAGCAGGGAATGTGGAAATCGGCGAGCAGTTCGGCGGTTTCACACAGGGGCAGGCCGACCACCGCCGAATAGCTGCCCTGCAACTGCCTGACGAACACCGCCGCCAGACCCTGGATACCATAGCTGCCGGCCTTGTCCCGCGGCTCGCCGCTGGCCCAGTAGGCGGCGATTTCGGCGTCGTTCAAGGGGCGGAAACTGACCCGGCTGACCACCACCCTGGCCGCCGTCCGTGCGCTCGAGGCCAGGGCCACCGCAGTCAGCACCTGGTGTTCACGCCCGGACAACGCCGCCAGGGTGCCCAGGGCCTCGGCGCGATCCGCCGGCTTGCCGAGGATGCGACCATCGAGCACCACGGCGGTATCGGCGCCGAGCACCACGGCGTCGGCGGCCTGCTCCAGGGTAGCCAGGGCGGCCGACGCCTTGGCGCGCGCCAGGCGTTCGACGTAGGCGCCGGGCGCCTCGTCCGCCAAGGGACTTTCATCGATGGGAACGATGTGGGTGGTGAAGGGCACGCCGATCTGCGTCAACAGCTCGCGTCGACGCGGCGATCCCGACGCCAGGTAAAGCGTGGCCATCAAGACCTCTCCCTGTCGGGTACTGGTTGAGCAGCGCCCGGGTTAATTGACGCCGAGACGCCGATGCACGCCGCGCAGCAGGGCAAAGACCCACGGCCACAACAGCGCACTGACCAAGGCCGGCAGGACGAACGCCAGGGTCGGCGGGCGACTGCCGGTCAGGGCATTGAGCCACAAGTGCAGCAACTGGGCCAGACCGAACACCACCAGCAGCACCATGCTCTGCTGCCACAGGGGGAACATGCGCAAGCGCTGGTGCAGGCTCAGCACCAGGAAGGTGATCAGGGTCAGAACCAGCGCATTGAGCCCCAGGTGCGTTCCGTTGAGCACGTCGGCCAGGAGGCCGATGAACCAGGCGGTGGCCATGCCGACTCGATGCGGCAAGGCCAGCACCCAGTAAGTCAGGAACAGCGCCAACCACAGCGGCCGGCCGATCTCCATGAACTTCGGCAGGGTCGCCACGCTGAGCAGCAGGGCCACCGCCAGGCTGAGCCAGATCGCCCAGACGTTGCGCGCACGCACGGCGATCATTGGCCGGCCTCCTGTTCCGTCGATGGTGTTGCCGGCTCGGGAGCCGTCGACGCCGCCCGCTGCTGTTCTTCCTGGGCGCGCCGATCGGCGGCTTCCTGGGCTTCGGCCGACTCGGTCGCGCGCTGCTCCGGGCTGCGCGGGTCGGTAAACACCAGCAACATGTAGCGACTGCGGTTGAGCTTGGCGGTCGGCACCGCGCGAACGATGGCGAAGGGCTGGCCGGAGTCGTGGATCACCTCGGTGACCGTGGCCACCGGGTAACCGGCGGGAAAGCGCTGCCCGAGGCCCGAGCTGACCAGCAGGTCGCCCTCCTTGATGTCGGCGGTGTCGGCCACATGGCGCAGCTCGAGGCGCTCCGGGTTGCCGGTGCCGCTGGCGATGGCGCGCAGACCGTTGCGGTTGACCTGCACCGGAATGCTGTGGGTGGTATCGGTAAGCAACAACACCCGCGAGGTGTAGGGCATGACTTCGACCACCTGGCCCATCAGGCCGCGTGCATCGAGCACCGGCTGGCCGAGCAGCACGCCATCCTTCTCGCCCTTGTCGATCAGGATGCGGTGGGTGAAGGGGTTCGGGTCGATGCCGATCAACTCGGTGGCGAGCACCTCGTCGTCGACCAGCGCCGCGGAGTTGAGCAGCTCGCGCAGGCGCACGTTCTGCTCGGTCAGGGCGGCGAGCTTCTGCAGACGCCGCTGCATCATCAACTGCTCGGCCTTGAGCATCTCGTTCTCGGCCGCCAGTTCGCTGCGCGAACTCAGCTCCTCGGTCGCGCTCTCCCAGAGGGTCACGGGCAGGCGCCCGAGCCAGTAGACCGGCTCGACTATCACCCCCAGCTGGCTGCGCAGCGGCTGCAACACGGTGAAGCGCGCATCCACCACCATCAGCGCGGCCGACAGCACGGCCAGCACCAGCAGGCGCATGCCGAGCGAAGGTCCTTTGGCGAATAGCGGTTTGATGGGCGGCTCCTCAAGACGTCAGGCGACAATAAAAAGCTGCAAGCGGGTGGAGACCCGGCTTGCAGCTCGAGACTTGGGGCGAACGCCTTATTCCGTGGACAGCAGGTCCATGGTGTGGCGATCCATCATCTCCAGGGCCTTGCCGCCGCCACGCGCCACGCAGGTCAGCGGGTCCTCGGCGACGATCACCGGCAGGCCGGTTTCCTGGGCCAGCAGCTTGTCCAGGTCGCGCAGCAGCGCGCCGCCACCGGTCAGCACCAGGCCGCGCTCGGCGATGTCCGAGGCCAGTTCCGGCGGCGACTGCTCGAGAGCGCTCTTGACCGCCTGGACGATGGTCGCCAGGGACTCCTGCAGCGCTTCCAGCACTTCGTTGGAATTCAGGGTGAAGCTGCGCGGCACGCCTTCGGCGAGGTTGCGCCCACGCACGTCGACTTCCCGGATCTCGCCGCCGGCATAGGCGGTGCCGATTTCCTGCTTGATCCGCTCGGCGGTGGATTCGCCGATCAGGCTGCCGTAGTTACGGCGCACGTAGGTGATGATGGCCTCGTCGAAACGGTCGCCACCGACCCGCACGGACTCGGCATAGACCACGCCATTGAGGGAGATCAGCGCGATTTCCGTGGTGCCGCCGCCGATATCGACGACCATCGAGCCACGGGCCTCTTCCACCGGCAGACCGGCGCCGATGGCCGCGGCCATCGGTTCTTCGATCAGGAACACTTCACGGGCGCCGGCACCGAGGGCCGACTCGCGGATCGCGCGGCGCTCGACCTGGGTCGACTTGCACGGCACGCAGATCAGCACCCGTGGCGACGGCTGCAGGAAGCTGTTCTCGTGCACCTTGTTGATGAAGTACTGGAGCATCTTCTCGCAGACGCTGAAGTCGGCGATCACCCCGTCCTTCATCGGACGGATGGCGGAAATATTGCCTGGGGTACGGCCGAGCATGCGCTTGGCTTCGGTGCCGACGGCGACGACACTCTTCTGGTTGCCATGGGTGCGGATCGCGACCACGGACGGCTCGTTCAGCACGATGCCACGTTCGCGGACATAGATGAGGGTATTGGCAGTGCCCAGGTCGATCGACAGATCGCTGGAAAACATGCCACGCAGTTTCTTGAACATGGGAGAGGGACCCTAGGCAACGCGTGGGTAAAAAAGTGCGGCAAACTCTAACAACGACAGGGATTTTGAGCAAGGCGCCAATATGTTAGATTGCCTGTTTTTCCGGGCTCCAGAGCCCGACATCGCGGCCTTTGACCGCCAGCTCACGGCATCCGTTCCCTGCAGCGTTTCACCTGCACGACGACCCGCTCACATTTCCACTGGCTGCCCTCGTATTGGAGAATCCCAATGGCGCTTGAACGCTCCGACGTGGAAAAAATCGCCCACCTGGCCCGCCTGGGCCTGAGTGAAGACGATATTCCGCGCACCACTGAGACCCTCAACAGCATCCTCGGCCTGGTCGACCAGATGCAGGCGGTGGACACCACCGGCATCGAGCCCCTGGCCCACCCCCTGGAAGCCACCCAGCGCCTGCGCGCCGACCTGGTGCGCGAAGAAAACCAGCGCGACGCCTACCAGGCCATCGCCCCGGCCGTGGAAAATGGCCTGTACCTGGTTCCCAAAGTCATCGAGTAACGGAATGAGCCAAGCCATGCACCAACTGACCCTGGCCGAGATCGCCCGCGGACTCGCCGACAAGCAATTTTCCGCCGAGGAACTGACCCGCGACCTGCTGGCGCGCATTCAGCAACTCGACCCGCAGCTCAACAGCTTCATCAGCGTCACCGAGGAGCTGGCCCTGACCCAGGCCAAGGCCGCCGATGCGCGCCGCGCCAATGGCGAGAGCGGCGCCCTGCTCGGCGCTCCAATCGGCCACAAGGACCTGTTCTGCACCCAGGGCGTGCTGACCAGCTGCGCCTCGAAGATCCTCAGCGGGTTCAAGGCGCCCTATGACGCCACCGTGGTGGAGAAGCTGGCCGCCGCCGGTGCCGTGACCCTGGGCAAGCTGAACATGGACGAATTCGCCATGGGCTCGGCCAACGAGTCCAGCCACTACGGCGCGGTAAAGAACCCCTGGGACCTGAGCCGCGTACCGGGCGGCTCCTCCGGCGGCTCCGCTGCAGCGGTAGCCGCGCGCCTGCTGCCGGCCGCCACCGGCACCGACACCGGCGGCTCGATCCGCCAGCCGGCGGCGCTGACCAACCTCACCGGGATCAAGCCGACCTACGGCCGCGTCTCGCGCTGGGGCATGATCGCCTACGCCTCCAGCCTCGATCAGGGCGGCCCGCTGGCGCGCACCGCCGAGGACTGCGCACTGATGCTGCAGGCCATGGCCGGTTTCGACCCGAAGGACTCCACCAGCGTCGACCAGCCGGTGGACGACTACCTGGCGAGCCTCAACCAGCCGCTGGCCGGCCTGCGCATCGGTCTGCCCAAGGAGTACTTCGGCAGCGGCCTGGATGCACGCATCGGCGAGCAGGTCATGGCGGTGGTCGAGGAGCTGAAGAAGCTCGGCGCCACGGTCAAGGAGATCAGCCTGCCGAACATGCAGCATGCGATCCCGGCCTACTACGTCATCGCCCCGGCGGAAGCCAGCTCCAACCTGTCGCGCTTCGACGGCGTGCGCTTCGGCTACCGCTGCGAGAACCCGGTCAACCTCGAGGACCTGTACAAGCGCTCCCGTGGCGAGGGCTTCGGTGCCGAGGTCAAGCGGCGCATCATGGTCGGCACCTACGCGCTGTCGGCCGGCTACTACGACGCCTACTACCTCAAGGCGCAGAAGATCCGCCGGCTGATCAAGAACGACTTCGTGGCGGCCTTCGACGAAGTCGACCTGATCCTCGGCCCGACCACGCCGAACCCGGCCTGGAAGCTCGGCGAGAAGAACAACGACCCGGTCGCCGCCTACCTGGAAGACATCTACACCATCACCGCCAACCTGGCCGGCATCCCCGGTCTGTCCATGCCCGCCGGCTTCGTCGACGGCCTGCCGGTGGGTGTGCAGCTGCTCGCCCCGTACTTCCAGGAAGCGCGCCTGCTCAACGTGGCGCACCAGTATCAACAAATCACTGATTGGCACACCCGCGCGCCAGCCGGATTCTGAGGACGACTCACATGCAATGGGAAACCGTGATCGGGCTGGAAATCCACGCACAGCTCGCCACCCGCTCGAAGATCTTCTCCGCCAGCGCCACCAGTTTCGGCGCCGAGCCCAACACCCAGGCCAGCCTGGTCGACCTCGGCATGCCCGGCACTCTGCCGGTGCTCAACGAGGAAGCCGTGCGCATGGCCTGCAAGTTCGGCCTGGCGATCGACGCCGAGATCGCGCCGACGAACGTCTTCGCCCGCAAGAACTACTTCTACCCCGACCTGCCCAAGGGCTACCAGACCAGCCAGATGGACCACCCCATCGTCGGCAAGGGCTTTCTCGACATCACCCTGGAAGACGGCACGGTCAAGCGCATCGGCATCACTCGCGCGCACCTGGAAGAGGACGCCGGCAAGAGCCTGCACGAAGACTTCCACGGCATGAGCGGCATCGACCTCAACCGCGCCGGCACGCCGCTGCTGGAGATCGTCTCCGAGCCGGATATCCGCAGCGCCAAGGAAGCGGTGGCCTACGTCAAGGCCATCCACGCCCTGGTGCGCTACCTGGGCATCTGCGACGGCAACATGGCCGAAGGCTCGCTGCGCTGCGACTGCAACGTCTCGGTGCGCCCAAAAGGCCAGGCCGAGTTCGGCACCCGCGCCGAGATCAAGAACGTCAACTCCTTCCGTTTCATCGAGAAGGCGATCAACCACGAGGTGCAGCGCCAGATCGAGCTGATCGAGGACGGCGGCACGGTGGTTCAGGAAACCCGCCTGTACGATCCGAACAAGGACCAGACGCGCTCGATGCGCAGCAAGGAAGAGGCCAACGACTACCGCTACTTCCCCTGTCCCGACCTGTTGCCGGTGGTGATCGAGCAGAGCTTCCTCGAGGAGATCCGCGCCGGCCTGCCGGAGCTGCCGGTGCAGAAGCGCGAGCGTTTCGAGCGCGAGTTCGGCCTGTCCGCCTACGACGCCAGCGTGCTGGCGGCCAGCCGCGAACTGGCCGACTACTTCGAGCAGGTGCAGCAGGCCTGTGGCGACGCCAAGCTGGCGGCCAACTGGGTGATGGGCGAGCTGTCCAGCCTGCTCAACAAGGACAACCTGGAAATCGAGCAGTCGCCGGTATCCGCCGAGCAACTGGGCGGGATGATCCTGCGCATCAAGGACAACACCATCAGCGGCAAGATCGCCAAGATGGTGTTCGAGGCCATGGCGGCTGGCGAAGGCGCCACGGCTGACGAGGTGATCGAGAAGAAGGGCCTCAAGCAGGTCACCGACACCAAAGCCATCGAGGCCATGCTCGACGAGGTGCTGGCGGCCAACGCCGAACAGGTCGAACAGTACCGCGCCAGCGACGAAGCCAAACGCGGCAAGATGTTCGGCTTCTTCGTCGGCCAGGCGATGAAGGCCTCCAAGGGCAAGGCCAACCCCGGCCAGGTGAACCAATTGCTGAAGAAGAAGCTCGAAGGCTAAGCCGGGCCGCACGGCCCAAGCAGCACAACAGGGATGTCCGCAACATGCGACGCCGGGGCTTGCCCCGGCGTTTATCCATCCGGAGAGACAACCTATGCATCGTTTCACTCTGCTTTTGGCGCTGTTCGCCCTGCTGGCCGGCTGCGCCGGCCAACGCGTCGCCGACGGCGGCTACAGCGCCGAAGGCAAGGCGTCCTATTACGGTGCCCGCCACCATGGCAAGAAAACCGCCAGCGGCGAGCGCTTCGACCAGCACGCCCTGACCGCGGCCCACCGCAGCCTGCCGTTCGGCAGCCGGGTGCGGGTGACCAACCTGCGCAACGACAAGACCGTGGTGGTGCGCATCAACGACCGCGGCCCCTATGCCCGCGGGCGGATCATCGACCTGTCGAAGAAGGCCGCCGAGCGGCTCGACATGCTCCGCGCCGGCGTGGTGCCGGTACGCGTGCAGCAACTGGCCGACTGAGGCGCCCGGCCTTTACAAGCGGTTACCAATAGCCACCGCGCCCCACTGGTCCAACGTGCGCGGATCGCTACACTGGCCGCACCTTTCTGGAGCCCCTCGTTATGACCCTGATGACCTTCGTTTACCTGATCGCCGGCCTGCTGCTGCTGGTGGCCGGCGCCGAAGTGCTGGTACGCGGCGCCGCCCGCCTGGCGGCGCGCTTCGGCATCCCGCCGCTGATCATCGGCCTGACCGTGGTGGCATTCGGCACCAGCGCGCCAGAGACCGCGGTCAGCGTGCAGGCCGCTTTCAACGGCAGCGGCGACCTGGCCATCGGCAACGTGATCGGCAGCAATATCGCCAACGTCCTGCTGATCCTCGGCATGACCGCCCTGGTCGCGCCGCTGATCGTTTCGCGGCAGTTGATCCGCCTGGATGTGCCCCTGATGATCGGCGCCGGCCTGCTGGCCTACGCCCTGGCCTGGGACGGCGCACTGGACCGGCTCGACGGCGCCCTGCTGTTCGCCGGGGTGCTGGCCTACACCGCCTTCCTGATCGTCAGCAGCCGCAAGGACAAGGCCGCCGAGAACGACGAGTTCGCCGCGGAGTACGGCTTGAAGGCGTCAGCCAGAACCAATGCCTGGCTGCTCGACCTGGGCCTGCTGATCGGCGGCCTGGTGCTGCTGGTGCTCGGCTCCAACCTCCTGGTCGAAGGCGCGGTCAGCCTGGCCCGCGCCCTGGGCCTGTCGGAACTGGTGATCGGCCTGACCGTGGTGGCCGTCGGCACCTCGCTGCCGGAGCTGGCCACCTCGCTGCTGGCCGCGCTCAAGGGCGAGCGCGACATTGCCGTGGGCAATATCGTCGGCAGCTGCCTGTTCAACCTGCTCTGCGTGCTGGGCCTGGCCGCGCTGGTGTCGCCCCAGTCGATCACGGTGGCGGCCAATGCCCTGGCCTTCGACTTCCCGGTGATGATCGCCGTCAGCATCGCCTGCCTGCCGATCTTCTTCTCCGGTTACCGCATCAGCCGCTGGGAGGGCCTGCTGTTTCTCGCCTACTACGCCGCCTACACCCTTTACCTGGTGCTCGCGGCCAGCGGCCGGCCGTTCGCCGAGACCTTCGCCGACGCCATGCTCGGCTACGCCCTGCCGCTGACCGTGGTGACTCTGCTGGTGGTCGGCGCGCGCGCCTGGCAGCAGCAGCGCGCCGCCTGAGCGACCCGCAGCCTCAGGCCCAGCCGCCCCACTGCAGCAGCAGCAGGCCGAGGTTGATGGTCACCACCCCGGCCAGGGTGGTGATGACGATGATCACCGCCGCCAGCTGATGATTGCCGCCCGCCGCCCGTGCCATGACGAAACTGGCCGCGGCGGTGGGACTGGCGAAATAGAAGAACAGGATGCCCAGGTCGGCCCCGCGAAAGCCCCACAGCCAGGCGCCCAGGGTCGCCAGCAGGGGCAGCCAGACCATCTTCATCGCGCTGGAACTCAGGGCGATGCCACTGCTCTCGCGCAAGGAGGCCAGCGACAGGGTGCCGCCGATGCAGATCAGCGCCAGGGGCAGGGTCATCTGCGCGAAATAGCCGCCGGAGGTCAGCAGCCAGTCCGGCAGCTCCACCTGCCAGTAGGCCACCGGAATGGCCAGCAGCACGCCGATGATCAGCGGGTTGCTGAGGATGCTGCGCACGATGGTCCAGGGATCGGCCTTGGCATTGGGGCTGTAGATCGCCAGGACGATTGCCGACAGCGCGTTGTAGCTGAGGATCACCACGCCGGCCAGGACGCTGCCCACCGCCAGGCCGTAGTCGCCGTACAGGCTGGTGGCCAGGGCCAGGCCGACGATGCCGTTGTTGCCGCGAAAGGCGCCCTGGGTATAGACGCCGCGATCCGCCTCGGGACAGCGCAGGATGGCCCAGCCCCAGGCGATCAGGAAGGTCGCCAGGGTCGCCAGCACGAAATAGCCGATCAGCGCCGGCTGCAGTGCGGTGCCCAGGTCGGCCTTGATGATGCCGAGAAACAGCAGGGTCGGCATGGTGCCGCGAAACACCAGGGCCGAGGCGGTGTTGATGAACGCGGCATCGATCCAGCCCAGGCGCTTGAGCGCCACGCCGAGAAACAGCATGGAGAACACCGGGGCGGTGATGACGAGGGTTTGCTGGATGGCGGCGAGCATGACGGCCCCTGGGCAGGCACTTACTTAGGGGCCTAATGATAACAAGCAAAGTCCCTCTAGCAGGCGGCTTGCGCGCAGAAATTATCCGCCCGCCGTTGCCTCCCGAGTCCGGCGCGGGGCAGCCGGACTCGCGCCGTCCAGGCGCAGCTCAGCGCCGCACCGGGCGCTTCTGCAGCTTGCGTTGCAGGGTGCGCCGGTGCATGCCCAGGGCCCGCGCGGTCGCGGAGATATTGCCTTCGTTCTCGGCCAGCACCCGCTGGATGTGCTCCCACTGCAGGCGGTCGACCGACATCGGGTTGTCCGGCACCAGGCTGTCGAGGTCGGCATGCTGGGTCAGCAAGGCGGCCAGCACATCGTCGGCATCGGCCGGCTTGCACAGGTAGTTGCAGGCGCCGCGCTTGATCGCCTCGACCGCCGTGGCGATGCTCGAATAGCCGGTGAGGATCACCACGCGCATCTCGGCGTCCAGCTCCAGCAGCTTGGGCAGCAGCACCAGGCCGGAGTCGCCCTCCATCTTCAGGTCCACCACGGCGTAGTCCGGCAGATCCTGCTCGGCCAGGGCCAGCCCCTCCTCGGCCGAGCCAGCGGTGGAGACCCGCAGGCCGCGGCTGCTCATGGCCCGCGCCATGACCCGGGTGAAGGTCGGGTCGTCATCGACCAGTAGCAGGTGGGGTTGTTCTTCGCCGTCGAACAGCGGCTCGTCACTCATGGTTCACTCCTTGCTGGCCGGCATCAGCCACGGCCGTAGGCACGCGGCAACTTGAGCTCGGTGAGCGTGCCGCCTTCTTCATGGTTATACAACTTTACCGTGCCGCCGGCACGGGTGACGCTGGCCTGGCTGAGAAACAGGCCGAGGCCGAAGCCCTTGCCCTTGGTGGTGAAGAAGGGCCGGCCGAGCTGCTCGGCAATCGCCAGGGGCACGCCGTCGCCATGATCGCGGATGCTCAGGCGCAGCCACTGGTGGTCCCAGTCGAGGCGGATGTCCAGCTTGTCCGGGCAGGCGTCGGCGGCGTTGTTCAGCAGGTTGAGCAGGGCCTGGGTCAGGTCGGCCGGCGGCATCAGTCGCGGCGGCGTGCCGCGGCCGACGCACTGGTAGCGGTAGCTGGCCTCGGGGCGCATCAGGTGCCAGCGCTTGAGCGCGGTTTCCAGCCATTCGACGCAGGACTGCTCGACCACCGCCTGGCGGCGATCGGCCTCGGCGGCGCGCACCAGTTGCTGCAGGGTGTCCTTGCACAACTTGACCTGCTCCTGCAGCACGCCCAGGTCTTCCTGCAACAACGGCTCGCGGTGCTCGCGCAACAGCTCCTTGATCAGCACGCTCATGGTCGCCAGCGGCGTGCCCAGCTCATGGGCGGCGCCGGCGGCCTGGGTGGCCACGGCGAGCAGCTGCTGATCGCGCAGGCCCTCCTCGCGACGCTCGGCGCGCAGCTCCTCCTGGCGGCGCAGCTCCTCGGCCATCTTGGCGACGAAGAAGGTGATCAGGCCGGCGGCCAGGGCGAAACTCAGCCACATGCCGTAGATCAGCAGGCTCTCCCGGGGCCCGGCCGGCAACTCCAGCGGATGGGACCACACCAGCAACAGGGTATAGCCGGCCAGGGCCAACCCGGACAGGACGATGGTGAACATCCAGGGCAGGGTCGCCGCGGCGATGGTCAGCGGCACCAGGTAGTAGGAGACGAAGGGGTTGGTCGAGCCGCCCGTGTAATACAGCAGCACGCTGTGGATGATCAGGTCGCAGCCCAGCTGCACGGCATACTCCTGCTCGGTGACCGGCCAGGGGCCACGCAGGCGCAGGGCGGTGAGCAGGCACAGGACCAGCGAGACGCAGAGGGTGACGCTGAGCTCCAGCCAGGGCAGCGGCAGCAGCCCGGAGTTGTAGGCCAGGCCGACCGAGCCGGCCTGGGCGGCCAGGACCAGGATACGGATCAGGGTCAGGCGCCAGAGATTTTGTCGACTGGCCGACAACAACTGCACGGGTGCGAGCATAAGCTCTCCAAATAGCCTCGGTTTGCGAGCCGAGCGAGTATAACCAAGGCTCCGCCCGGCCTCGTGCGGCAACTGGCCGCAGCACGCCGCTCGGGCCGGGAACCGCGCTTAACCCGCGCAGTCGAAGAGCTACGTCTAACCTCAGGAACCCGTCGCGCAGTCCCTGCGCCCAGTCCTTACAAGGAGTTGCCATGCAATCGCTACCCCGCCTCGCCAGCGCCCTCGCCTTCAGCGCCGCCGCCCTGCTCAGCCTCACGGCCCAGGCCGATGAGGCGCGCTACAACCAGATCGCCCTGCGCGCGGAAGTCAGCCAGGAAATCGCCCACGACCTGATGCACGTCACCCTCTACAGCGAGGCGCAGCACAGCGACCCGGCCACGCTGGCGGCACAGATCACCGGCACCCTCAACGAAGCCGTGAAGCAGGCACGCGCCGCCAAGGGCATCAGCGTCGCCCTCGGCAGCCGCCACAGCTATCCGGTGTACGACGACAAGAACCAGCAGATAACCGCCTGGCGCGAGCGCGCCGAGCTGCGCCTGGAAAGCGCCGACTTCGCCGCCCTGTCGAAGCTCACCGGGGAGATGCTGAAAACCCTGAAGATGGCGGGCATGGACTTCAGCATCGCTGCGCCGACGCGCAAGAGCCATGAAGATGCCCTGCTCAAGGATGCCGTGGCCGCCTTCCGCGCGCGGGCCCAGCTGGTCACCGAGGCCCTCGGCGGCAGTGGCTACAAGCTGGTCAACCTGAACCTCAACAGCGGTGGTTTCCAGCCGCCGATGCCGATGCGCATGGCCAAGGGCATGGCGATGATGGAAGCAGCAGTCACCCCGGAGATCGAGGCCGGCACCAGCCAGGTGACGGTCAACGCCGACGGCGTCATCGAAGTGCAGATGCCCTGAGCGCGCCCCCTGTCTGGTCGCCCCGGTCAAGTAGACCTGCTCGGGTAGACCTGGCCGGGCCAACTTGACCACACCGCCATAACCCGAAGATGGCGGCACCTTGCCAGCAAATCCGCCAGAAGTTTCATCAATGCGACAAGTCCTTACAGCACACCTACAGTTGCTGAGCTCTGTCCAAGATGACACTTGCCTCGGGCATATGCCCTGCCTAGCTTCTTGCCAGGCCCCCACAAGGGGCCCCTCACGATGACAACCACAATAAACATGAGGTCAATATGCGTAAAAACGCCGTCATCCAGGCCATGGTCGTCGCCGGGCTGCTCGCCAGCACGCCCCTCGCCCACGCCGCCAGCAGCCTGGTCTATTGCTCCGAAGGCAGCCCCGCCGGTTTCGATCCAGGCCTTTACACCACCGGCACCGACTTCGACGCCGCCGCGGAAACCATGTTCAACCGCCTGACCCAGTTCGAGCGCGGCGGCACCGCAGTGGTGCCTGGCCTGGCCGAGAAGTGGGACGTCTCCGAAGACGGCCTGGTCTACACCTTCCACCTGCGTCCCGGCGTCAAGTTCCACAGCACCGAGTACTTCAAGCCGAGCCGCGAGTTCAATGCCGACGACGTGCTGTTCACCTTCCAGCGCATGCTCGACACGGAGCATCCGTTCCGCAAGGCCTACCCGTCCGAGTTCCCCTACTTCACCGACATGGGTATGGACGCCAACATCGCCAAGCTGGAGAAGATCGACGAGCACACCGTGCGCTTCACCCTCAACGAGGTTGACGCCGCCTTCATCCAGAACATGGCCATGAGCTTCGCCTCGATTCACTCGGCCGAGTATGCCGACCAGCTGCTCAAGGCCGGCAAGGCCGACGATATCAACCAGAAGCCGATCGGCACCGGCCCCTTCGTCTTCAAGCGCTACCAGAAGGACGCGCAGATCCGCTTCACCGGCAACAAGGACTACTGGAAGCCGGACGACGTCAAGATCGACAACCTGATCTTCGCCATCAACACCGATGCCTCGGTGCGCATGCAGAAGCTCAAGGCCGGCGAATGCCACGTCACCCTCAATCCGCGCCCGGCCGATCTGGACTCGCTGGCCAAGGACCCGAACATCCTGATGCCCTCCCAGGCGGGCTTCAACGACGGCTATATCGCCTACAACGTCACCCATGCCCCGCTGGACAAGCTCGAAGTGCGCCAGGCCCTGGACATGGCGGTGAACAAGCAGGCGATCATCGACGCCGTGTACCAGAGCGCCGGCCAGCTGGCGGTCAACGGCATGCCGCCGACCCAGTGGTCCTACGACGAGACCATCAAGGATGCCGGCTATAACCCGGACAAGGCCAAGGAGCTGCTCAAGGCCGCCGGAGTCAAGGAAGGCACCGAGATCACCCTGTGGGCCATGCCGGTGCAGCGTCCCTACAACCCCAACGCCAAGCTGATGGCCGAGATGCTCCAGGCCGACTGGGCCAAGGTCGGCGTCAACGCCAAGATCGTCACCTACGAGTGGGGCGAGTACCTCAAGCGCGCCAAGGCCGGCGAGCACGACACCATGCTGATCGGCTGGAGCGGGGACAACGGTGACCCGGACAACTGGCTGGGCACCCTCTACGGCTGCGATGCAGTGGACGGCAACAACTTCTCCAAATGGTGCTTCGAGGAGTACGACAAACTGGTCAAGGCGGCCAAGCGCACCACCGACGTCGCCGAGCGGACCAAGCTGTACAAGCAGGCCCAGCACGTCCTCAAGGCCCAGGTGCCGATCACCCCGATCGCCCACTCCACGGTGTACCAGCCGATGCGCAAGGAAGTGCAGGACTTCAGGATCAGTCCATTCGGCCTCAACTCCTTCTACGGAGTCAGTGTCAGCAAGTAGTCCCACTGTGAATGCCCGAGCCGGTTACCCACCGGCCCGGGTTCCGTGCCACGGCGGCCTACCCGGCTGCCGATCCGCACCATCGACCCTCGGGGACACCCTGATGCCGAACTATTCACCCCTATTGCTCCGCCTGCTGCTGAGCGGCGCCCTCGCCGCCGGCCAGGTCCACGCCGCCAGCGACAGCCTGGTGGTGTGCAGCGAAGCCAGTCCGGAAGGCTTCGATATCGTCCAGTACACCGCCGCCACCACCGCCGACGCGGCGGCGGAAACCATTCTCGAGCGCCTGGTGCAGTTCGCCCCCGGCAGTACCGAGGTCGTGCCGGCCCTGGCAGAGCGCTGGGACATCGCCGCTGACGGCCTGAGCTACACCTTCCAGTTGCGCCAGGGGGTCAGGTTCCATCGCACCGCCTGGTTCACCCCGAGTCGCGAGCTCAACGCCGACGACGTGCTGTGGAGCTTCCAGCGCCAGCTCGACCCACAGCATGCCTGGCACGGCCGCTCGCTGCGCGGCTTTCCCTATGCCGAAGCCATGGGCATGGCGGAGCTGATCGAGCGCATCGAGAAACTCGACGAGCACCGCGTGCGCTTCGTCCTCAGGCGTCCCGAGGCGCCCTTCCTGGCCAACCTGGCCATGGCCTTCGCCTCGATCTATTCCGCCGAGTACGCCGGGCAATTGCTCGCCGACGGCAACAGCGAACAACTCAACAGCCTGCCGATCGGCACCGGCCCCTTCGTCTTCGAGCGCTACGCCAAGGACGCCCAGGTGCGCTACCGGGCCAACCCCGACTACTGGGGAGGCGCCCCGCGCATCGGCAAGCTGATCTTCGCCATCACCCCCGAACCCAACGTGCGCCAGCAGAAACTCAAGGCCGGCGACTGCCAGATCGCCCTCTATCCGCGCCCCGTGGATATTCCGGCGCTCAAGGCCGATCCGACCCTGCAGGTCCTCGAGCTCGACTCGCTGCTGACCGCCTACATCGGCATCAACACCCGCCACCCGCCGCTGGATGACGTGCGCGTGCGCCAGGCCTTGAACCTGGCCTTCGACAAGGCCGCCTACCTGCGCGCGCAGTATGGCGAGGGCGGCGCCAGCCCGGCGCTCGCCCCCTACCCGCCGACGCTCTGGGGCCATGACCCACAGCTGCAAGGCTGGCCCCGCGACGTCGAACGGGCGCGAAAACTGCTGGCCGAGGCCGGCCACGCCGACGGTTTCAAACTGTCGATCTGGACCCGTCCCGGCGGCGGGCCGACCAACCCCAACCCGGGCATCGGCGCGCAGATGCTGCAGGCCGACCTGGCGGCCATCGGCATCGACGCCGACATCCGTGTGTTCGAGTGGGGCGAACTGATCAAGCGGGCGAAGAACGGCGAACACGACCTGGTGTTCATGGGCTGGGCCGGCGATAACGGCGACCCGGACAACTTCCTCACCCCCAACCTGTCCTGCGCCGCGGCCGAGTCCGGGGAGAACCAGGCCGGCTGGTGCCACGCCGAGTTCGACCGGCTGATCACCGAGGCCCGCCAGGTGGCCGACCAGCGCCAGCGCGCCGCGCTGTACCGCCAGGCCCTGGCGATCTTCCATGAACAGGCGCCCTGGATTGCCCTGGCCCACCCCAAGCAGTTCAGCGCCCTGCGCAAGGATGTACGGGGCTTCGTCCTGAGCCCCATGGGCTCGAACAACTACGCCCGGGTGAGCCGGCCATGAGCTCCAACCCCGTCGCCCGGCTGCGATCCGCGGATTGGCCGAGTCGCTGCGCACCGGCTGTCCCGGAGCGCATCCGCGCAGCGCGAGATTGCGTCCCCCCCTACAACAACAGCGCCGGGCCATGCGACCCGGCGTGCCGATCCAACCGTTGGAGTGCCGATATCCCATGCTTGCCTTTATCGCCAGACGCCTGGGGCTGCTGATCCCCACCTTCTTCGGCGTCACCTTGCTGACCTTCGCCCTGATCCGCCTGATTCCCGGCGATCCGGTGGAAGTGATGATGGGTGAACGCCGGGTCGACCCGCAAATGCACGCCCAGGCCATGGAGCGCCTGGGGCTGAACAAGCCGCTGTACGCCCAGTACCTGGACTACATCGGCGACCTGGCCCAGGGCGACCTGGGCGAGTCGCTGCGCACCCGCGAAAGCGTGTGGCACGAGTTCCTCACCCTGTTTCCCGCCACCCTCGAGCTGTCCATCGCCGCGCTGCTGTTCGCCGGCACCCTGGGCCTGGTCGCCGGGGTGATCGCCGCGCTGAAACGCGGCTCGCTGTTCGACCACGGGGTGATGGGCATCGCCCTGGCCGGCTACTCCATGCCGATCTTCTGGTGGGGCCTGCTGCTGATCATGTTCTTCTCCGTGGGCCTGGGCTGGACCCCGGTGTCCGGGCGCATCGACCTGCTCTACGACATCCCCCCGGTGACCGGCTTCATGCTGATCGACACCCTGCTGTCGGAGGAGGAAGGCGCCTTCGTCGATGCCCTGCAGCACCTGATCCTGCCGGCCGTGGTGCTCGGCACCATCCCCCTGGCGGTGATCGCCCGCATGACCCGCTCGGCGATGCTCGAGGTGCTGCGCGAGGACTACGTGCGCACCGCCCGCGCCAAGGGCCTGTCGCCGGCCCGGGTGGTGTTCGTCCACGGCCTGCGCAACGCGCTGATCCCGGTGCTGACGGTGTTCGGCCTGCAGGTCGGTGCCCTGCTCGCCGGCGCCGTGCTGACCGAGACCATCTTCTCCTGGCCGGGCATCGGCAAGTGGCTGATCGAGTCGATCGGTGCGCGCGACTACCCGGTGGTGCAGAACGGCATCCTGCTGATCGCCTGCCTGGTGATCCTGGTCAACTTCGTGGTGGACATCCTCTACGGCCTGGCCAACCCACGCATTCGCCATCAGCGCTGAGGAGGGCCGGACATGAATGCTTCCACCGATATGCCGGTCATCGACCAGAGCCTGCTCTACCCCTCGCCGCTCAAGGAGTTCTGGCAGGCCTTCGCCCACAACAAGGGCGCAGTGGCCGGCCTGCTGTTCATGCTGCTGATCGTGTTCTGCGCGCTGTTCGCCCCCTGGGTGGCGCCGCACGACCCCAGCGAGCAGTACCGCGACTTCCTCCTGACCCCGCCGGTGTGGCTGGAAGGCGGCCAGGCGCAGTTCCTCCTCGGCACCGACGAACTGGGCCGCGACCTGCTCTCACGACTGATCCATGGCGCCCGCCTGTCGCTGCTGATCGGCCTGTCCTCGGTGCTGATGTCGCTGATCCCGGGCATCCTCCTGGGCCTGGTCGCCGGTTTCTTCCCGCGCCTGCTGGGCCCCTCGATCATGCGCCTGATGGACGTGATGCTGGCCCTGCCCTCGCTGCTGCTGGCGGTGGCCATCGTCGCCATCCTCGGCCCGGGGCTGATCAACACGGTGATCGCCATTGCCATCGTCTCGCTGCCGTCCTACGTGCGTCTGACCCGCGCGGCGGTGATGGGCGAGCTGAACCGCGACTACGTCACCGCCTCGCGCCTGGCCGGCGCCGGCCTGATGCGGCTGATGTTCGTCACCGTGCTGCCCAACTGCATGGCACCGCTGATCGTCCAGGCCACCCTGAGCTTCTCCTCGGCGATCCTCGATGCCGCCGCCCTGGGTTTCCTCGGCCTCGGCGTGCAACCGCCGACCCCGGAGTGGGGCACCATGCTGGCCTCGGCGCGCGACTACATCGAGCGCGCCTGGTGGGTGGTCTCGCTACCCGGCCTGACCATCCTGCTCAGCGTGCTGGCAATCAACCTGATGGGCGACGGCCTGCGCGACGCCCTCGACCCGAAACTAAAAAAAGCCGTGTAAGGAGGCCCGCATGTACCACCACCCATTGGTGCGCACGGCGCACCCTACCCCGACCGCGGCACCAACAATCCGTAGGGTGCGCCGCGCGCACCACAGCCAAACGGAGCGTCGTCCATGAGCCTGCTGGATATCAAGAACCTCAGCGTGCGCTTCGGCGACGCCGATGCCGTACCGGTGGTCGATGGCCTGGACATCAGTGTCGACAAGGGCGAGGTGCTGGCCATCGTCGGCGAGTCCGGCTCCGGCAAGTCGGTGACCATGATGGCGCTGATGGGCCTGATCGAGGCCCCCGGCCGGGTCAGCGCCGACAGCCTGCAGTTCGACGGCACCGACATGCTGCGCCTGAAGGGCAAGCAGCGCCGACACATCGTCGGCAAGGACCTGTCGATGGTCTTCCAGGACCCGATGACCGCGCTCAACCCCAGCTTCACCGTGGGCTTCCAGATCGAGGAGGTGCTGCGCCAGCACCTGGGCCTGAAGGGCAAGGCCGCGCGCCAGCGCGCCCTGGAACTGCTGGAGCGGGTCGAGATCCCCGGCGCCGCCAGCCGCCTGGATGCCTACCCGCACCAGCTCTCCGGCGGCATGAGCCAGCGCGTGGCGATCGCCATGGCGATCGCCGCCGAGCCCAAGCTGCTGATCGCCGACGAACCGACCACGGCCCTGGACGTGACCATCCAGGCGCAGATCATGGAGCTGCTGCTGGGCCTGCAGCGCGAGCAGGACATGGCCCTGGTGCTGATCACCCACGACCTGGCGGTGGTCGCCGAGACTGCCCAGCGCGTCTGCGTGATGTACGCAGGCCAGGCGGTGGAGGTCGGCGCTGTGCCGCAGCTGTTCGACGCCCCCACCCACCCCTACACCGAGGCGCTGCTCAAGGCGATTCCCGAGCACGCCCTCGGCGCCCGGCGCCTGTCGACCCTGCCCGGCATCGTCCCCGGCCGCTACGACCGTCCCAGCGGCTGCCTGCTGTCGCCGCGCTGCCCCTATGCCCAGGCCCGCTGCCGCGAGCAGCGGCCGGCGCTGGCGCCCCATGAGCGCGGCGCGGTGCGCTGCTTCTTCCCCCTCAACCTGACCTCGGAGGTGGCGTGATGAGTGCCGTAGCCAGCCCACAAGCCAGCGGCGACCCGGTGCTCAGTGCCCGCGAGCTGACCCGCCACTACAGCGTGTCGCGCGGCCTGTTCCAGCCGGCGGCCAGCGTCCAGGCGCTCAACGGCGTGTCCTTCGAGTTGCAGGCCGGCAAGACGCTGGCCGTGGTCGGCGAGTCCGGTTGCGGCAAGTCGACCCTGGCCCGCGCCCTGACCCTGATCGAGGAGCCCAGCTCAGGCAGCCTGCAGATCGCCGGCCAGGAGGTCGCCGGCGCCAGCAAGGCGCAGCGCGCGCAGCTGCGCCGCGACGTGCAGATGGTGTTCCAGAACCCCTACGCCTCGCTCAACCCGCGGCAGAAGATCGGCGACCAGCTCGGCGAACCGCTGCTGATCAACACCCAGCTGTCGCGGGTCGAGCGGCGCGAGCGGGTGCAGGCGATGATGCAGCAGGTCGGCCTGCGCCCCGAGCACTACCAGCGCTACCCGCACATGTTCTCCGGCGGCCAGCGCCAGCGCATCGCCCTGGCCCGGGCGATGATGCTGCAGCCCAGGGTGCTGGTGGCCGACGAGCCGACCTCGGCGCTGGACGTGTCCATCCAGGCCCAGGTGCTCAACCTGTTCATGGACCTGCAGGAGGAGTTCAACACCGGCTACGTGTTCATCTCGCACAACCTCTCGGTGGTGCGCCACGTCGCCGACGACGTGCTGGTGATGTACCTCGGCCGCCCGGCGGAAATGGGCCCCGGCGAACAGATCTACGCCCGTCCGCTGCACCCCTATACCCAGGCCCTGCTCTCCGCCACCCCGGCCATCCACCCCGACCCGCTCAAGCCGAAGATCAAGATCGCCGGCGAACTGCCCAATCCCCTCGATCCGCCGCCGGGCTGCGCCTTCCACAAGCGCTGCCCCTACGCCGACGAGCGCTGTCGCCGCGAGCTGCCGCCGTTGCGCCTGATCGAGGCGCGCCAGGTGGCCTGTCACCATGCCGAGACGATCAACGCCTGAGGGGCCCGCGGCGCTTGGTTGAGGACAGCGTTCGCCGGGCACGGGCCCGGCGAACGGCATCCCTAGCGCCCGAAAAAGCGGTAGAAGGTGCGCAGCTCGGCCTGGGCGTCGGTGACGCTGACCGGGGTGAAGCGCAGCTTGTGATGGGGCGGGCACTGGGCCAGGCGATCCTGATCGAGCGGATGCAGCCAGCCGAGCAACGGATAGCCGCCCATGGTCTGGTGGTCGGTCTGGAGGATGATCGGCTGGCCATCGGCCGGCACCTGGATCGCCCCGCGCGTCACCCCCAGCGACCACTGCCGCCGTGGCGGCTCGAGGGCTTCGCCGAGCAGGCGCGCGCCCATTCGGTCGGACTGCGGGCTGAGCTGCCAGGTCTGCGCGAAGAACGCCTGCAGCTGCGGCTCCTCGAAGCGGCCGGCGTCGCCACCGGTGATCACCCGCAGCAGCGGCGTGGCGCGGTAGTCCGGGCGGTACGCCCAGGGCACGCTGAGACCGCGGTCGAAGCGGGCCACGCCGCACGCCAGCAGCTCGCCGGCCCGCAGCGGCTCGCCGCCGCCGCGCAAACCGCCCAGCCCTTCGCGCGTCTGAGTGCTGACGCTGCCCAGCACGGCCGGCGCCTGAAAGCCGCCGGCCACCGCCAGGTAGGCGCGCTGGCCACTGTGGGCGTAGTCCAGTTGCAGGCGCTGGCCGGCGCCAATGGCGAAGCGCGACCAGGGCGGCAGCGGCCGGCCATCGAGGCTCGCCGAGACCTCGGCGCCGGTCAGCGCCAGCCAGGTATCCAGTTCGCTCGCCAGCTCGACATGCCCCAGGGCGATCTCCAGCAGCGGCGTGCCCCAGGGGTTGTCCAGCAGGCGGTTGGCCCAGGCCGCGGCCTGGCGGTCCAGGGGCCCGGCCGGCGATACGCCGAGGTGCTGCCAGCCGTGACGGCCGCCGTCCTGCAATAGGCTCAGGGGACCCGGCTTGATCACCCGCAGCCAGCTCACAGGGGACCGCCCTCGGCGCGAAAGGTCTGCTCGTCGATCGCCACGAAACGCACCCGGTCGCCCAGGCTCAATGGACAGGGCGGCACGCGAGCGGCATCGAACAGGCGCCAGGGGCACAGGCCGAGCAGGTGCCAGCCGCCGGGCGAGGCCTGGGGATAGACCGCGGTCTGGCGCTCGGCGATGGCGAGGCTGCCGGCCGAGACCCGGGTGCGCGGGGTGGCCCGGCGCGGCAGGACCAGGCGCTCGTGCAACTCGCCGAGGTAGGCGAACCCGGGGGCGAAGCCGATGGCGCCCACCCGGTACTCGCCAGCGCTGTGCAGCTCGATCACCTGGGCGACGCTCAGGCGGCACAGGCGCGCCACCTCGGCCAGGTCCTCGCCGGCGTACCAGACGGGAATCTCGTGCAGGCGCCCGGCCTCGCTGGCCAGCGGCTCGCCGAGCCACTGTTCCAGCATCGGGGTCAGGCGCGCGGTCAGCTGTTCGTGGTCGGTGCGGGTCAGGTCGTAGTGCAGCAGCAGGCTGGTCCAGCCGGGCACCAGGTCCCTGAGCAGCGGCCCCAGCTCGCTGCGGATGCGCGCGGCCAGCAGGGCCAGGCGTTGCGGCAGGCGGTCATCGGGTTGCTCGGCCAGCACCAGCAGCAGGGCCTCGGCGCCGGCCGGTTCGAGACGGATCACGCGGCGTCCAGCAGCGCCCGCAGGCGGCGCAATACGGCCAGGGATTCGGCGTTGTCGCCGTGCACGCAGAGGCTGTCGGCGCACAGCTGCAGCGGCCGGCCGTCGATATCGGCGAACGGCTCGCCGCGGGCGATGGCCAGGCCCTGGTCGAGGATGCGCTGGGGCTCCTTGTGCACCGCCTCGCTCAGGCGCCGCGGCGCCAACTGGCCGTCGGCCAGGTAGGCGCGGTCGGCGAACGCCTCGAACATCAGCGGCACATCGGCGGCGTCGGCGAATTCCAGCTCGCGGCGATTGTCGGCCAGGGCCAGCACCATCAGCGGCAGGCCCTTGCGATACAGGGCGCAGGCATCGAGCACTGCGGCGAGCAGGGCGTCGTCGCGCACCATATCGTTGTACAGCGCGCCGTGGGGTTTGACGTAGGCCACTTGGGTACCCGCTGCGCGGCAGAAGGCCTCCAGCGCGCCGAGCTGGTAGAGCACCAACGCGGTCACCTCATCCGGCGTGCAGGCCATGTGACGGCGGCCGAAGCCGGCCAGGTCCGGATAGGACGGGTGGGCGCCGATGCGCACCCCGTGCTGCACCGCCAGTTCGACGGTGCGCCGCATGGTCAGCGGATCGCCGGCGTGGAAGCCGCAGGCCAGGTTGGCCTGGTCGACCAGCGGCATGGCCAGCGCGTCGTCGCCCATGGTCCAGGCGCCGAAACTCTCGCCCATGTCGCAGTTCAGCAGTATTCGTCTGTTCATGGGCACAAGCTTAGAGCCGTGCCGCCCAAGGGAAAAGCCCGGCCGTGCAGGATCGGCGCGGCAGCGCCACGCCGAGGGCGCTCAATAGACGTCGCGCCGGTAGCGGCCGGCCTCGCGCAACGCCTCCAGCCCGCCGGCGCCGAGGATGTCGTGGAGCACCCGATCGACGCCGCCGGCCATTCCGTCCAGGCTGCCGCAAACGTAGATCGCCGCGCCCTGGGCCAGCCAGCGGCGCAGTTCCTCCGCGGCCTCGCGCAGGCGATCCTGCACATAGAGTTTCTGCGCCTGGTCGCGGGAGAAGGCCGGGTCGAGGCGCGCCAGTTCGCCACTGGCCAGCCAGCCCTGCAGCTCGTCGCGACAGTAGAAGTCATGGGCCGCGTGGCGCTCGCCGAACAGCAGCCAGTTGCGCCTGTGGCCGGCCGCGATGCGCGCCTTGAGCAGGCTGCGCAGCCCCGCCAGGCCGGTGCCGTTGCCGATCAGGATCAGCGGCCGGTCATCGACCGGGGCGTGGAAGGCGCTGTTGCGTCGCACCCGCGCCAGCAGGCGCTGGCCGGGCCGCAAGGCTTCGCTGAGCCAGCCGCAGGCCAGGCCCAGAGCGCCGTCGTCGCGGCGCTGCTGGCGCACGATCAGCTCCAGGCCGGCGTCGCTCGGCAACGAGGCGATGGAGTAGGCCCGGGTTGCCAGATCGACGGCGTTGCACGGCAGGACATCGAGCAGGTCGCCCGCCTGCCAGTCGACGCCGGCCGGCGGCTGCAGGCGGATCAGGAAGGTCGCCGCGCCGCTGCTGCCGGGGTTGAGGCACTCGCGCTCCAGCAATGTCCATTCGGCGAAGGGTTGCGCCGGCAACGACTCGGATGCGCCGGTCAGCTCGCCGAGCCGGCGCTGCCAGTGTCCCAGGGCGCGGATGTCGGCACCGTCCACCTGCACCGGTTCGAACAGCGCCTGCCCGCCCCGCTCCGCCAGCCAGTCGTGCAGGCGCTCGGCGAAGCCGCAGAACTGGCGGTACTGGCGGTCCCCCAGGGCGAGCAAGGCGTAGCGCAGGCCATCCAGCGCCAGCGGCTGGCCGAGCAACGCGCGCTCGAAGCCGCGGGCGCTGTCCGGTGCCTCGCCGTCGCCGAAGGTGCTGACCACGAACAGCGCCTGGCGCGTCTCGCGCAGCGCCTGCTCAGTCAGCGCGCCCAGGGGCTGCACATGCACCGGAAAACCGGCGGCCTGCAGCCGCCTGGCAGCCTGCCAGGCCAGCTGTTCGGCGAAGCCGCTCTGGCTGGCGAAGCCGACCAGCCAGGCATCCGCGCTATCCGCCGCCGGTGCCACCGCACCACGGGCCAGGATCGCCCCACGCCGCTTGCGCCGCCGGTCGAGATAGAGCAGCCAGCCGGTGATGGCGAACAGCGGCATGACGCCGCTGGCCAAAGCCATGAGGACGCGCCCGGCCAAGCCGAAGTACTCGCCGCTGTGCAGCGCATAGACACTGGTCAGGAGGCGGGCACCGAAGGACTTGTCGGCATAGCGCTCGTGGTGACTGACGCGACCGCTGAGCGGGTCGAGCCCGAGCTGGTTGTAGGCGCGCGGATGCGCGGCATCGCGCAGCAGATAGAGCACGCTCGCCGGTTGCCCCGGCCGCTCCGGTAGACGCAGGTTCCAGCTGGCCAGCTGCGGACCGGCGGCGTCCCTGAGCCCACTCCACAGCGCCTGATAGTCGACCTCCGGCGCCGCCAGGGGCGCTGCGGCGCGCCGGCCCGGCCGGTCCCGCTGCGCGCCCGGGGCGTCGCCAAGCAGGCCGGTCACGCCGTCGCGATACCAGTCGTAGGACCAGAACAGGCCGGTCAGCGCCGCCAGCAGGTAGAACATCAGGCACCAGGTGCCAAGGACCGCATGCAGGTCCCAGTTGAACGCGCGCCCCTTCTTGCCGCGGTCGAGGAGCAGCCAGGCGCGCCAGTTGGATGCCTGGCGCGGCCAGCGCAGGTACAGCCCGGACAGGCAGAAGAACAGCAACGCCAGGGTGCTGGCGGCGGTGACCTGCTTGCCGCTGTCGCCCATGGCGAGGAAACGGTGCAGCTGCAGCATCAGGGCGAAGAAGGCCTGGCCCGTGGGCGGCGCCAGCACTTCGCCGCTGTAGGGGTCGACATAGCGCATCGGCCCGCGGCGCTCCCCCGCTGCCGGGACGAAGCTGACCCGCGCGGCGCTATCGCTGCCCGGCTCCAGGGCCAGTCCGACGACCCGCATGCCCGTCGCGGCCTCGACGCGCTGGACCAGCTCGGCGGGCGTCAACACCGTCGGCCGCACCTCGAGCCGCAGTGTCTGTGGATTGAGCGCACGCAGCAGCTCATCCTGAAAGGAATAGGCGGCACCAGTCACGCCCATCAGGGCCAATACCAGACCGGCGCTGATACCCAGCAACCAGTGCAGCTGAAAGAGGATTTGCTTGAACACGGTTCGGACACCAGACAGGAGTGACGGGAGGCGGAAGACTCTAAGTGAGAAACAATTGCATTTGCCAGTCTTTACCGGCTATTTACACAGCGCCGGCGCCCAGGCTTCGGCCTCGCGACGCAAGCCCACTGGCCAGCCGCACACCACTGGACAGGCGGGCCCAGCCGCCAGTCGGCAGAAGGCCGCCCGATTGGGCGGCCTTCTGCCAAGCGAACACAGCGGGCGACGGCCGAGCCGCCGCACCACTAATCAGAAAGAGACATTGGCGCCCAGGGCAAAGGCCAGCGGCGAGCCCGGCATGATGTTGTTGTTGCCATGGGCCGAGGCGTAGTACTCCTCGTTCAGCAGGTTCTCCACGTTCAACTGCAGGCGCAGCTGCGGGCTGACCTTGTAGTACACGGCCGCATCGACCCGGGTGAAGCTCGGCAGCACCACCTTGTTGTCCGCCGCGGCGAACACGTCGCTCTGGTAGATCAGGCCCAGACCGGCGCCCCATTGCGGGTCGAAATCGTAGCGGTTCCACAACGAGAAGGAGTCGCGCGGTACTTGGGCGATCTCGTTGCCGTCGTAGTCCGGGGTCTGGATCTCGCTGTTCTGGTAGGCATAGCCGCCGGTGACCTGCCAGGCATCGGTCAGCTGGCCGGTGAGCTCCAGTTCGACGCCGCGCACCCGCTGGCCGTCGACCAGGATCGAGCGGCTCGAGTTGCTCGGGTCGGTCGTCGCCACATTGCTGCGCTGCAGGTGGTACAGGGCCGCGGTCGCCGCCAGGCGCGGACTGATGTCCCACTTCACGCCGATCTCGCGGTTGGTGAACTCCTCCGGCTCCAGCGCGCTGTTGCTGGCGCTGAGGGAGGCCAGTTGCTCGCCGGCGCGCGGCACGTAGGCGATCGAGTAGCTGGTGTAGACGGACAGGTTGTCCAGCGGCTTGTAGATCAGCCCGGCGCGCGGCGAGTACAGGTCGTCGGAACTGGACAGCCGGGTGTGGCCGCCGCCCTTGTAGTCGTCCACGTCCACCTTGAAGTTGTCGTAGCGCACGCCGAGCAGCAGCTCCCACTGCGAGGTCAGCTGAATCTGGTCCTGCAGGTAGAGCGCGGCGTTCCGGGCGACACTGCGGTTGTCGGCGTCGGTGGCGCTGTGGCGGAACACCACCGGCCCCTGATAGATGCTGTCCTGCGGCGTCACCAGGGTGTTCTTCTGGGTGGCGGCGGCATTGAAGAAGCCGGTCTCGCGGAAATTCTCGGTGTCCTGGCGGCTCAGCTCGGCGCCGACCAGCAGGGTGTGGTCGAAGCCCAGGGCGTGGCCGGCGATCGTCAGGTCGGTCTGGTTGATCAGGTTGGTGCGGTCGGTGGCGTTGTTGTAGGCGCCGAGCTGAACCTGGTTGGTGGTGGCGTTGTAGGCCGCGGACGGGTAGACGTTCTGATAGAACTTCGCGTAGTCGGCATAGCGGGTCTGGTTGGTCAGCAGCACGCCGTTGGCGAACTCGTGAGTGATGCGGCCGTTCAGCGCATCCACCTCGGCCGTGGAGAAGCTGTCCTCGGGGCTGCCGAAGTGCCTGGACTCGTTGACCTTCAGCGGCTCGCCGCGGCTGCTTCCGGCCTTGGTGAAGGACGGCAGGCCACGGTCGACGGTGCGATCGTCCTCGAAGTGCTCGTAGCCGACCTCGATCAGGGTGGCGTCGCTCAGGGCGAAGCTCGCGGTCGGGTTGATCGCCCAGCGCTCCAGCTCGCCATGGTCGCGGAAGCTGTTGGAATCCTCGAACAGCGCGGTCAGGCGCAGCGCCAGGCGCTCGTTGACCGCCTGGTTGAAGTCGCCGGTCATGCGCCGGTTCTCCCAGGAACCGTAGCTCAAGCCGACTTCGCGGCCGTCGGTCCAGTTGGCCTGCTTGGTCACCCGGTTGATCAGGCCACCGCTGCCGCCGCGGCCGAAGATCATGCCATTGGGGCCCTTCAGCACCTCCACCCGCTCCACGTTGTACAGGTCGCGCAGGTACTGCACGTCATCGCGCATGCCGTCGACGAAGAAGTCGGCGGTGGTGGCATTGCCACGCAGGATCGGCGCATCGCGATGGCCCTCGCCCTGGGCCATCTGCACGCCCGGCACGTAGCGCACCACGTCCGCCATGCCCTTCATGGACTGATCGCGGATCTGCTCGTCGGTCACCACGCTGACGGCCTGCGGCACGTTGCGCAGCGGCGTGTCGGTCTTGGTGGCCGTGCGGGTCCGCTCGACCTTGTAGGCATTGCGCTTGTGCACCACCTGCATGGGTTCCAGCGTGACGCTGTCGGCCTCCGCCGCACTGAGCGGCTGTGCCGAGCCCAAGACCAGAGTGGCGGATGCCACCGCACAAACCAGCAGACGACGCTGCGGCAGACTGCCCATACCCTTGCCACACTTGCGCATGCGAATCACTCCCAAATAGAAAGAGACGCGATTCTATTCAATAATCATTATCAATCAAGAATTATTTCGCCGACTGCGGAACTTTTTGCGTGGGCCGCCGGCGGCCGCCACCCGGCCCGGGCCCTGAAACGCAAAAACCCGCCGGAAGGCGGGTTTTCGGGGAGCGCGAAGGCTTACAGGTAGAAGGCTTTCAGCGGCGGGAAGCCGTTGAACTCCACCGCGCTGTAGCTGGTGGTGTAGGCGCCGGTGGACAGCCAGTACATGCGATCACCGATGGCCAGGTTCAGCGGCAGGCCGTACTTGTAGTGCTCGTACATGATGTCGGCGCTGTCGCAGGTCGGGCCGGCGATCACCACCTCTTCCATCTCGCCCTGCTTCTCGGTCCAGATGGGGAACTTGATGGCCTCGTCCATGGTTTCGATCAGGCCGCTGAACTTGCCCACGTCGGTGTATACCCAGCGCTCCACGGCGGTACGCGACTTGCGCGAGACCAGCACCACTTCGCTGACCAGGATGCCCGAGTTGGAGATCAGCGAGCGCCCCGGCTCGAGGATGATTTCCGGCAGGTCGTCGCCGAAGTCGTCCTTGAGGAAGCGGATGATTTCCTCGGCGTAGGTTTCCAGGCTGTTGGTGCGGGTGATGTAGTTGGCCGGGAAGCCGCCGCCCATGTTGATCATCTTGAGGACGATGCCGTCTTCTTCCTTGAGGCGCTCGAAGATCACCTTGACCTTGGCGATGGCCGCGTCCCACACGCCGATGTCGCGCTGCTGCGAACCGACGTGGAAGGACACGCCGTAGGGGTCCAGGCCCAGCTGGCGGGCGAGGATCAGCAGGTCCATGGCCATGTCGGTCTGGCAGCCGAACTTGCGCGACAGCGGCCAGTCGGCCGAGGTCGAACCCTCGGTGAGGATGCGCACGTAGACCTTGGAGCCCGGCGCCGCCTTGGCGATGTTGCGCAGGTCGGCTTCCGAGTCGGTGGCGAACATGCGCACGCCCTTCTCGTAGAAGTAGCGGATGTCGCGGGACTTCTTGATGGTGTTGCCGTAGCTGATGCGCTCGGGGCCGACGCCGCAGCTCATGACCTTGTCCAGCTCGTAGATCGAGGCGATGTCGAAGTTCGAGCCCTTGTTCTTCAGCAGCTCGATGATCTCGACCGCCGGATTGGCCTTCACCGCGTAGTAGATCTTGGCGAACTCGAAACCGGCCCGCAGGTCGTCGTAGGCCTGGCTGATGATCTGGGTGTCGATCACCACGAAGGGGGTTTCCTGCTTGTCGGCGAAGGCCTTCATCTTCTGGAAGGTTTCGCGCGGATAATAGTCTTCAACCTTAATCGACATGCGGGGGGCTCCAAATGGCAAAACAAACAAAGGTGGTAAGGGGTGCCTCACTAAGTAATAGCAAAGCGCGAACGCCTGATCAGTTTCCCCACTTTGGTTCGCCTACTTCCCAAGGCATGTCGCCGAGTATCGCGCACGATCTCTCGTCGTCAGTACTTGAGCCGGATGGATCGTTGCCAGCATGGACGTTCGGCCGCGAACTTTAGGACCAGGGGGAACTGAGATCAATAAAAAATGCCTCGCGCCGAGCCTTTTTGTCGGTTCAGAGCCCGGTCGTTGCGGATATGAAACAAAACATGACGGAATGCTGCACAAGCACTGCCCGGGTCGCGTTTTTCCAGGCGGAGCACAGGGCGCCGCGCGGCTCGGCGTTTACCGGTATAATCGCCGCCTTTTTTGACAGACCGACAATCAGTCGACGGGTTCCCCCAGCATGAGTATCCAGGCCGCCGAAGTCGCCAAGAGGCGCACATTCGCCATCATCTCCCACCCGGACGCCGGTAAGACCACCATCACCGAGAAGCTCCTGCTGATGGGCAAGGCGATCGCCGTGGCCGGCACGGTCAAGTCGCGCAAATCCGACCGCCATGCCACCAGCGACTGGATGGAAATGGAGAAGCAGCGCGGCATCTCCATCACCACCTCGGTGATGCAGTTCCCCTACCGCGAGCACATGATCAACCTGCTCGATACCCCCGGCCACGAGGACTTCTCCGAAGACACCTACCGCACCCTGACCGCGGTGGACAGTGCGCTGATGGTGCTCGACGGCGGCAAGGGTGTGGAGCCGCGGACCATCGCCCTGATGGACGTGTGCCGCCTGCGCGACACGCCGATCGTCAGCTTCGTCAACAAGCTCGACCGCGACATCCGCGACCCGATCGAGCTGCTCGACGAGATCGAGGCGGTGCTGAAGATCAAGGCGGCGCCCATCACCTGGCCGATCGGCTGCTACCGCGACTTCAAGGGCGTGTACCACCTGGTCGGCGACTACATCATCGTCTACACCCCGGGCCACGGCCACGAGCGCACCGAGACCAAGATCATCCAGCACCTGGACTCCGACGAGGCCCGCGCCCACCTGGGCGACGAGTACGAGCGCTTCATCGAGCAGCTGGAACTGGTGCAGGGCGCCTGCCATGAATTCGACCAGGACGAATTCCTCGCCGGCCAGCTGACCCCGGTGTTCTTCGGCACCGCCCTGGGCAACTTCGGCGTCGACCATGTGCTCGACGCGGTGGTCGACTGGGCGCCCAAGCCCCTGGCCCGCGCCGCCCACGAGCGGGTGGTGGAGCCGGTGGAGGAGAAGTTCTCCGGCTTCGTGTTCAAGATCCAGGCGAACATGGACCCCAAGCATCGCGACCGCATCGCCTTCATGCGCATCTGCTCGGGCAAGTACGAGAAGGGCATGAAGCTGCGCCACGCGCGCCTGGGCAAGGACGTGCGCATCGCCGACGCCCTGACCTTCTTCTCCAGCGAGCGCGAGCAGTTGGAGGAGGCCTACGCCGGCGACATCATCGGCCTGCACAACCACGGCACCATCCAGATCGGCGACACCTTCACCGAAGGCGAGAACCTCGGTTTCACCGGCATCCCGCACTTCGCCCCGGAACTGTTCCGCCGCGTGCGCCTGAAGGACCCGCTGAAATCCAAGCAGCTGCGCCAGGGCCTGCAGGAACTGGCCGAGGAAGGCGCCACCCAGGTGTTCTTTCCCGAGCGCAGCAACGACATCATCCTCGGTGCGGTCGGCGTGCTGCAGTTCGACGTGGTCGCCAGCCGCCTCAAGGAGGAATACAAGGTCGAGTGCGCCTACGAGCCGATCACCGTGTGGTCGGCGCGCTGGATCGAGTGCAGCGACAAGAAGAAGCTCGAGGAATTCAGCAACAAGGCGGCGGAAAACCTGGCCGTAGACGGCGGCGGCCACCTCACCTACCTGGCACCGACCCGGGTCAACCTGAGCCTGATGGAGGAGCGCTGGCCGGACGTCAAGTTCCGCGCCACCCGCGAACACCACTGAGCCCCACGCCGGGCGCCGCCGCTGCCAGCTTGGCCAGGCGGCGCACGGCGCAGCCCGTATCTAGGCCTTCTCCCCCGCCACCACCAGCCCCACCGCCTCGCCGCGCTTGAGCAGCGCATAGCTCACCCCGGTCAGCAGGCTGCCGGCGGCTATCGCCAGCAGGTACAGCGCCGCCTGGTTGATCGCATTGGGGATCAGCAGGACGAACAGGCCACCGTGGGGCGCCATCAGCTTGCAGCCGAAATACATCGACAGCGCGCCGGTCAGGGCGCCGCCGGCGATGCACGCCGGGATCACCCGCAACGGGTCCTTGGCGGCGAAGGGAATCGCCCCTTCGGAGATGAAGCACAGCCCCAGTACCCCGGCCGCCTTGCCCGCCTCGCGCTCGCTCTCGGCGAACTTGCGCCGCGCCAGCAGCGAGGCGATGGCCATGCCGAGCGGCGGCACCATGCCGGCGGCCATGGTCGCGGCCATGGGCGCGTAGCTCTGCGAGGCCAGCAGGCCGACCGAGAACGCATAGGCGGCCTTGTTGATCGGCCCGCCGAGGTCGACGCACATCATGCCGCCGAGCAGTAGGCCGAGGAAGATGGCATTGGTGCTGCCCATGCCGTCGAGGAACGCAGTCAGCTCCTGGAGCAGGCCGGCCACCGGCTGGCCGACCACGTAGATCATCACCAGGCCGGTGAACAGGCTGGCCAGCAGCGGGATGAGCAGGATCGGCTTGAGCGCCTCGACGCTGGCCGGCAACTGCAGCCAGCGGTTCAGCGCGCGGGCGGCATAGCCGGCGAGGAAGCCGGCGATGATGCCGCCGATGAAGCCGGCGCCGAGGGAGCTGGCCAGCAGGCCGCCGATCATCCCCGGCGCCAGGCCCGGGCGGTCGGCGATGGAATAGGCGATATAGCCCGCCAGCACCGGCACCATCAGCTTGAACGCGGCATCGCCGCCGATCTGCATCAGCGTCGCCGCCAGGCTGCCCTCCTCCTTGAAGGCCTCGATGCCGAAGACGAACGAGAGGGCGATCAGCAGGCCGCCGGCCACCACCATCGGCAGCATGTAGGACACCCCGGTCAGCAGGTGCTTGTAGGGTCCAGCCTGGGCCGCCGGCTTGCTCCCCTGGGCACTCTGCGCCTGGGCCGGCGCCAGCGGCGTCGCCTCATCCAGGGCGCGGCGCAGGGTCTCTTGTGGCTGCTTGAGGGCCACCCCGGTGCCGCAGCGCAGCACCCGCTTGCCGGCGAAGCGCGCGGTGTCCACCTCGATGTCGGCGGCCAGCAGCACCGCATCGGCGGCGGCGATGTCGGCCTCGCTCAGCACGTTGCGCGCGCCCACCGAGCCACGGGTTTCCACCTGCAACGCGTAACCCAGTTGCGCGGCCGCCTGCTGCAGGGCCTCGGCGGCCATGAAGGTATGCGCCACGCCGGTCGGGCAGGCGGTCACCGCCACCAGCCTGGGCTGGGCCGCGGCGGCGCCCGCGGCATTCGGGCCGGCGTCGGCGGCCGCCAGCGGAGCGGCCTGCGCGGCGGCGTCGCGCAGGAACGCCTGCGGATCGGCCAGGGCCGCGGCCGGGGTCGACTGCAGCAGACGCTTGCCGACGAAGCGCTGCAGCGGCAGCTCGCCGGTCTTGACCACCACCACCAGGTCGGCGGCGGCGATGTCCTCGGCGCTGAGCGGCGAACCTATGGCCTTGGGGTCATGCACCTCGACGCGGGTGGACCAGCCCAGACGCTGGGCGGCGGCCTCCAGCAGGCGCGAGCAGAGCACGCTGGTGACCATGCCGTTGGGGCAGGCGGTGACGATCAGCAGATTCATGGAAAAGACCTCTTATTGTTTTTAACTCAGGGCGACCACGGTCACGCCCGCTTCCAGGCGCGCGAGCTGTTCCCGATCGTGAATACCGAACTCGAGCTGGGTCACCGCCTGGGCGCCGATGGCCGTGGCCAGGCGCAGCGTGCGCTCGGCCGGCCAGCCGCTGAGCAGGCCATGCAGGGTTGCGGCCAGCAGCGAATCGCCGGCGCCCACGGTGCTGACCACCTTGACCGATGGCGGCGTGGCCTGCAGGGCGAAGCCCGGGCCGAGCCAGCAGACCCCGGCGGCGCCACGCGACAGCAGCACGTGCTCGACGCCCTGGCGGTGCAGGCGCAGCGCCGCCGCCATTAGGGCGGTCGAGTCGAGGGCCGGCAGGTCACAGGCCTCGGCCAGCTCCTGCTCATTCGGCTTGACCAGCCAGGGCGACAGCGCCAGCCCGGCGCGCAAGGCCGCGCCGCTGCTGTCGAGCAGCAGCGGCAGATTGAAGGCCTGCAGGCGCCGCAGCAGCGCGGCGAACCACTCGGGGCCGACGCCCTGGGGCAGGCTGCCGGCCACCACGATGGCGTCGTGGCCGGCAACGATGGGTTCGAGCGTGTCGAGCAGCTCGGCCCGATGGCCGGCGCCGATCAGCGGCCCCGGGCCGTTGAGGTCGGTAATCCGCCCGTCGCCCTCGGCCAGCTTGATGTTGCTGCGGGTTTCCCCCGGCACCCGGACGAAGGCATCGACGAAGCCACGGCGCTCGAACAGGCGCTCGAAGGGCTGGGCATTGGCGGCGCCGAGAAAGCCGCTGACCGTGACCTTGTGGCCGAGGTCGGCGAGCACCTGGGCGACGTTGAGGCCCTTGCCCGCGGCCTGGCTGCTCTGCCCCAGGCTGCGGTTGACCGCCCCGGGGTGCAGCGCGTCGAGACGCACGGTGAGGTCCAGCGCCGGGTTCAGGGTCAGGGTCAGGATGCGCGCCATCAGTGGACCTCCCCGATCAGCGCGCGCACCGCCGCGGCGCTTTCCAGCGCCAGTGCCTGCTGCGCCAGGGCCTGGCTGTGGCGGTAGTCCAGCTCGCGCACCCGCGCCTTGACCAGAGCGATGGCCCGTGGCGAGACGCTCAGTTCATCCACCCCCAGGCCGACCAGCACCGGCACGGCGAGCATGTCGCAGGCCAGCTCGCCGCAGACACCGACCCACTTGCCCTGGGCATGAGCGGCCTCGACCGTCATGGCGATCAGGCGCAGCACCGCCGGGTGCAGGCCATCGGCCTGGGCCGACAGGGTCGGATGGTCACGGTCGATGGCCAGGCAATACTGGGTCAGGTCGTTGGTGCCGATGCTGAAGAAGTCCACCTCGCGCGCCAGCAAGGGCGCCAGCAAAGCCGCCGAAGGCACTTCGACCATGATCCCCAGCTGCAGGTCGTCCACCGGAATTTCCTGGCGCAGGCGCAGGGTCAGGTCGCGCGCCGCGCGCCACTCCTCGATGGTGCCGACCATGGGAAACATGATTCGCAGCGGACGGCCCTCGGCCGACGCCAGCAAGGCGCGTAGCTGGGTCTCGAGGATGTCCGGGCGCTGCAGGCTCAGGCGGATGCCACGCACGCCGAGAAAGGGGTTGCTCTCCGCCGCCATGGGCCAGTAGGGCAAGGGCTTGTCGCCGCCGACATCCAGGGTACGCACCACCAGCGGCCGGCCGTCGAGGGCGTCGAGCACACGGCGATAGGCCTGCTCCTGGACGGCCTGGCCCGGCGCCTCGGGCAGGTCCATGAACACCAGCTCGGTACGCAGCAGGCCGACGCCTTCGGCCCCCAGCTCGACCGCCTCGGCGGTATCGCCGCCGGAGCCGATATTCGCCGCCACCTCGACCGCGTGGCCGTCGCCGGTCACGGCCGGGCGCAGGCGCTCGGCATGGGCGCGCTCGCGCCGCTTCAGGCTGGCCTCGCGCTCGCGCCGGGCCTGCTCCAGGGCCTGCCGGTCGGGCGCCACGCGCAGCAGGCCGTGGTCGCCATCGAGCAGCAGCTCGGTGCCCTGGGCCAGGGCCAGCACCGCCTCGCCGGCGCCGACCACCGCGGGAATGCCCAGGGTCCGCGCGATGATCGCGCTATGGGCGGTGGCGCCGCCGCGGGCGGCGAGGATGCCGGCGACCCGCTGGCGATCGAGGCAGGCGACATCCGAGGGCGCCACCTCCTCCATCACCAGGATGTAGGGTTCATCGGGCTCGCGCGGCGCCTCGACGCCGCACAGCTGCCCCAGCACCCGACGGCCGATGTCGCGCAGATCGGCGGCGCGCTCGGCCAGCAAGGCATCGTGCAGGGCCTCCTGCTGCTGCGCCGCCGCCTCGACCTCGGTGATCCACGCCGCCTCGGCGCTGAAGCCCTCGGCCAGCCGGGCGTCGACGTCCTCGCGCAGGGCCGGGTCGCGCAGCATGACCTGGTGGGTGGCGAATATCTCGCGGATATTCTCCTCGCGGGTCGTCTCGATCAGCCGCTGGATATCCGCGCCGACCTGCTCCAGCGCCTGCTCCAGGCGCTGGCGCTCGGTGGCCGCATCCTCGCCGCGCTGCGGATAGTCGAAGGTCGCGGCGATGCGCACCAGCGCCGGGCCTATGGCGATCCCCGGGGCAGCCGCGACCGCCTGGATCCGCGCCCCGGGCAAGGGCGCCCGCGGCGCCGGCGGCTCACTCGGCGCGGCGCCCGTCGGCGCCGCCATGCCGCCAGCCGGCAGCGGCTCGACGGTTTCGCCGAGGCCCGCCTGCACGGCCGCCAGCAAGGCCGGCAGGGCGTCGTCGGCGATGTCCGGCTCGGCGCTGAACTCCAGCTCCTGGCCGCGTCGCGCGCCCAGGCCGAGCAGCTTGCTCAGGCTCTTCACCGAAACCCCCGGGCCGGCCTCACCGACCAGGCGCACCCGTACTTCGCCGGCGAAGGCCTGGGCGATCTCGGTCAGCGCCTTGGCCGGACGGGCATGCAGGCCATGGGCATTGGCCAGGGTGACGCGCTGGCTGGGCCAGTGCGCCGGCACCTCGCCGCCCAGCGCCTCGAGCACGCTGTGACTGGAACTGGCCTCGCTGAAGGTCGCCGCGCGCCCGTCGATCAGCAGGTCGCAGAGGCGCTCGAGCAACTGCCGCGAGGCCTCGCCGATGCTGGCCAGGCAGAACAACCCGGTCAGCGGCTGGCCGTGCAACTGCAGCGGCTGCTGCGGCGTGACGAAGGCCAGCCCGGGGCGCAGCACGGCCTGCTCGCAGTGCACCCACCAGAGTCCGTTGCCCAGCGGCAAGGGCGTGCGCTGGGTCAGGCCAGCGATAAAGCCTGGCTCGACACAGGCGCCGCGCTTGAGCAGCTGGGCGGCATGCCAGAGCAGCTCGTCGAAGTCGGCGGCGGCCACGTCCAGGCCGATCAGCTGGCTGTCCAGGGCCAGCTCCTGGGGCGCGCCCTGGAGCAGCGCGACTATCGCCTCGGGCTGCTGCGCCTCGCGCAGTGCCTGGCTCAAGTCGCCCTCGCCAAGGGCGCGGGTGAGCAGCTGCAGCAGGCGCAGATGTTCGTCGGAGCGGGCGGCGATGGCGATGGCCAGGTAGACCCTCTGCCCATCGCCCCAGTCCACGCCATCGGGGAACTGAATCAGGCGCACCCCGGTGCGGTAGACCTGATCGCGGGTTTCCGGGGTGCCGTGGGGGATGGCGATGCCCTGGCCCAGGTAGGTCGAGCCCTGCGCCTCGCGGGCCTGCATGCCGGCGAGGTAGCCGGGCGCCACCAGCCCCTCGCCGACCAGGCTGTCGGCCAGCATCGCCAGCGCCGCCGACTTGCTGGCGGCACGGCCACCCATCTGGATCTGCTTGGCATTCAATTCGAGCATAAGACTCTCCCCTGGCGACTGCGGCCGGCTGATGCAGGCGGCTCGCGACACCCTCGAGGATAGCCGGCCAAGTCGCTTGCTGAATCGTTTCATCAAGTACTGGCACGTTACCCCATAATCGGCGATCCTTGAAGCCCGATCGTCAGCCGCCAAATCCAGGACCACCGCCGTGAAGCTTTCCGATATCGCCCGCCTGGCCGGAGTCTCGGTCACCACCGCAAGCTATGTGGTCAATGGCCAGGCCGCCAAGCGGCGGATCAGCCCGGCCACGGTGCAGCGGGTGCTGGAGGTGGTCGAGGCCCACGGCTTTCGCCCCGACCAGCAGGCCGCCGGCCTGCGCCGCGGCCAGAGCCGCTGCCTGGGTTTCATCCTGCCGGATCTGGAAAACCCCAGTTACGCGCGCCTGGCCAAGCTGCTCGAGCAGCGCGCACGCAGCAGAGGCTACCAACTGCTGATCGCCAGTTCCGACGACGACCCGCACAGCGAGCGCCTGCTGCTCGAACTGTTCCGCTCGCGGCGCTGCGATGCCCTGATAGTCGCCAGTTGCCTGCCCCAGGACGACCCGGTCTACCGCCGCCTGGTCGCCGACGGGGTGCCGGTGATCGCTGTCGACCGCGCCCTCGACCCGGCAGCCATCCGCTCGGTGGTCAGCGACGACCGCCAGGCCGGCGCCCTGCTCACCGGCAGCCTGCTGCAACCGCCGCCGCGGCATATCGCCCTGCTCGGCGCGCGCGGCGAACTGGTGATCAGCCAGGCCCGCGAGCAGGGCTTCCGCCAGGCCCTCGCGGGCTTTGGCGGCGCCGTCAGCGTCAGCCATGGCGAGCAGTTCAGCCGCGCCTGCGGCTACCGGCTGATGCGCGCCCTGCTGGCGGGGGACGGCGAGATGCCGGATGCAGTGGTCACCACCGCCTACGTCCTGCTCGAAGGGGTGTTCGACGCCCTGCGCGAGCGGTCCCCCTCAGCCGACCAGGTCGAACCGCGCCTGGCGACCTTCGGCGATACCCAGCTGCTGGACTTCCTGCCGCAACGGGTCAATGCGATCTCCCAGCAACACGCACAAATTGCCGAGCGAGTGCTGGACTGGGCGCTGCAGGCGATCGAGCAGGACCACTACTTGCCCGGCGTGGAAGCCATTCCGCGGGTGCTCAAGCAGCGCCAGGCAGTACAGTAGGCACCCGCATCCGGCTGGCGCCGGGCGGGTAAATCGCCGATGCTTCAAGCCATGCGCCTGATCGATACCCACACCCACATGGACTTCCCCGACTTCGACGCCGACCGCGACGCGCTGCTGGCGCGCTGCCGCGCCCGGGGCGTGGAGCGCCTGGTGGTGCTCGGCGTGCACCGGGACAACTGGCCGCGCCTGTGGCAGCTGGTGCAAGGCGACAGCCGGCTGCACGCCGCCTTCGGCCTGCACCCGGTCTATCTCGAGCAGCACCGCGCCGAGCACCTGGGCGAACTGCGCGACTGGCTGCAGCGCCTGGCCGGCCACCTGCAGCTGTGCGCGGTGGGCGAGTTCGGCCTGGACTACTTCCTCGAACAGCTCGACCGCGAGCGCCAGCAGGCGCTGTTCGAGGCCCAGCTGGCGCTGGCCGCCGAGTTCGAGCTGCCCGCCCTGCTACATGTGCGCCGCGCCCACGCGCCGACCATCGCCACCCTGAAACGCTTCCGGCTCAAGCGCGGCGGCATCATCCATGCCTTCGCCGGCAGCTACGAGGAAGCCCGCGAATACCTCAAGCTCGGTTTCAGGCTCGGCCTCGGCGGCGCGCCGACCTGGCCCCAGGCCAAACGCCTGCGCAAGATCCTGGGGCAGTTGCCGGCCGACGCCGTGGTGCTGGAGACCGATGCCCCGGACATGGCCCCGGCCATGCACCCCAACCAGCGTAACAGCCCGGAATTCCTGCCCGATATCTGCGCCGAGCTGGCGCCGCTGCTGGGCCTGAGCGCGGACGAGCTGGCCGCCGCCAGCAGCCGCAACGCCGCCGAGCTGTTCGGCTGGAGCCTGTGAGCGGCGCCACAACGTAAAAAGGCCCGCCAGATGGCGGGCCTTCTTTGCACTACAGCGCAATCAGACGCTGAAGGCGCCGATCAGCTGCTTGAGGTGCGACACCTGCTCGGACAGCTCGCGGCTGGCCTGCTCGGTCTGACTGGCGCCCTGGGCGGTGCGCTCGCCGGCGTGGTTGATCTCCACGATGTTCTGGTCGATGTCGTGGGCCACCGCGGTCTGCTCCTCGGCGGCCGCGGCGATCTGCTGATTCTGGTCGACGATCATGCCCACCGCGGCGAGGATGTTCTCCAGCGCCTGCTGCACCTTGCCCGACTCGCTGACCGTGCCGTCGGCCATCTGGTGGCTGACGCTCATGGTCTTGACCGCCGCGCCGACGCCGCCCTGCAGCTTGCTGATCATCTTCTCGATCTCTTCGGTGGACTGCTGGGTGCGCTTGGCCAGATTGCGCACCTCGTCGGCCACCACGGCGAAACCTCGGCCCTGTTCACCAGCCCGTGCTGCCTCGATGGCGGCATTGAGCGCCAGCAGGTTGGTCTGCTCGGCGATGCCCTTGATCACGTCCAGCACCTGGCTGATCGAGGCGCTGTCGTTGGCCAGCTGGTTGATCACCGCCACCGACTGGTCGATCTCCCCGGCCAGACGCTGGATGCTGCCGACCTGAGATTCGACCAGGGCGCGACCGCTGACGGTTTCATCATTCACGCTCTGCGCACTGCCTACCGCCGCGGCGGCGCTGCGGGCGACCTCCTGAGCGGTGGCGGACATCTGGTTCATCGCCGTCGCCACCTGTTCGATCTGGTTGCGCTGCCCGGCCACCGCCTGGTTGCTCTCGCCGGAAACCAGCTCCACCCGGTCGGCCTGTCGTTCGACCTCGGTCACGGTGTGGCCGACACGCTCGATCAGGTGGCGGATCTTCCTCACGGTCTCGTTGAACACCTGGCCCAACTCGCCCAGCTCATCCTTACTCTGGGCCTTGAAGCTGACGGTCATGTCGCCGGCGGCGACCTGCCCCATGACCCCGCCGAGGCTCTTCAGGGTGGTGCGGATCGACACATAGAAACCGCTGTAGAGATAGACGATCAGCAGGAACACCAGCAGCAGGGCCGCCGCCAGCAGCATCATCTGCCCGCGATTGTCCTGCAGACGCTCCTGCAGCTGCTGATCGAGAAAGGCCAGCACCGCGTCGTTGAACGCGTAGGTCTTGCCCATCTGCGCACTGACCTGGTCATAGAACTGCTGCCACGGCATTTCCAGGGTATCGGCGACCACCACCTTGTCCTCGAACAGCAGGGCGCTGTCCTTCAGACTGCCGCGGCTGGCGTCGGCTTGACTCTGCAGCGCCGAACGCGCGCCCAGTGCCTCCTGCAGGTTGAGACCGTACTCCGCGTGAGCCTTCTCCAGCTCCAGCAACAGTTCGTCGAACTCGGTGCTGGCCGCCGAATTGAGGAAGCCCTGGCCCAACGAATAGGAGCCCGTCGCCCGGCCCTCGCTGAGCAGCGCGGTGACCATCGGCGTGACCACCGTAACCAGTTCGGTCATCTGCCGCACCTCACGCTGGCGATCCTGGCTCAGCCCCGCCTGACTGGCCACCAGCTTGATGAAGACCTGGGCGCTGCCCTGCAGCTTCCTGGCCAGCACCGTCTTGCCCTGCAGCGAGGATTCCTTCTGCAGCGCCTGCAGGCCGGCGATCAGCTCGTCGCGCTTGGCATTGAATTCCTCGACCTGCTCGGCGTCGCGCACCACCGGCGCCAGCCCCTGCAGGGTGGTGTTCAGGCTGCTCTGCAGCTGACCGATACGGCTGTTGAGGTCGCCGGCCTGGCCGGACTGACCGATGATCTCGTTGATCTTCAGCAGGTCGGCATAGCTCTCGAGGTCGCGGCGCAGCGACAGGCTGGCGCCGAGCAGATCGAGACTGGAGAGGGCCACCTGGGTGCCGACGAACTGCCGATAGGAGTCACGCACCAGGTAGTAGTTGGTGACCAGCATGGGCAGGAAGAACAGCACGCTGATCAGGCTGAACTTCATGCCGAAGCTGAGGCGGTTCATCAGCGCGATGGCCGGATACAACACGGTCTTCACAAGACGTCTCCTGTTGTAATTATTGTGGTGTATACAGGGTCGGTGACGCGGATTGGTAGAGCGCGGCAGTCACGACTCTGCAGCTCGATCCACGGCATCCGGGGTTGCTGCGCAGGTGCGGACACCCGACGCGCGCGACGCCTTATATACCCGTTATCGACGGGAGACTGTGTAACTTAAGGTTAAGCAGACCAGGCGCTCACGGCGCCGGGACAAGCGCTGGCGCTAGAGGAACAGCGTCCACAGGGCGAACACTGCGTACCAGAGGACGGCCGCACGCACCAGCAGCTGCCACAGGTTGTCCAGGCTGCTGACCCCGGCCTCGCCGGGCGCGGAGTCCGGGATGTCGCAGGCGGCGCGGCCGACGTTGATCGCCAGCTGCGCGGCACTGATGTCCCAGCTCAGCAGCTCGTGCAGCAACGCCCGATTGACCGCGACGAAATTGCCGACCAGGGCAAAGCTCGCCGCCAGAACCCGCGCCGGCAGCCAGTCGAAGGCATGCCGCAGGTGCACGGCACGCTCGCGCAGGGCCGGTTGCCCGGCGTGCTCGCAGAGCAGGGCCAGCAGGCGATAGGCCAGGGCCGCCAAGGGACCCAGCAGGGCATACCAGAAGATCACCGCGAAGAAGCTCTGGTAGGCCTGCCACAGCATGTGCCCCTGCACACGCTGCAGCAACGCACCCTCGGCGTCCGCGTCCAAAGCCAGGTCGCGCCGCGCCACCAGATAGGCCGCCTCGGTATCACCGCGCCGCCAGCTGTCGCGGAACGGCCCCAGGGCCGCCAGCAGGTCGCCTCGGCCGAGGCTGTAGATAAGCACCAGCAGATGCACCGGCAGGGCCAGCCAGCCGTAGAGCAGCGGCTCAAGCAGCGACAGCACCAAGGTCAGGGCCAGCAGCGGTAGCACCACCAACAGGGCAATGCCCAACCAGGGGCTCTCGATGAAATCCGGCTGTCGCTCGGCCTTCGCCAGCAGACGCAACCAGGGGCCATCCTGCTGGATGGCGTCGCGCCAGGCGGAAAACTTCTCGACCCACAGCACCAGCAACAGCACCAGAAAACTCATAACGCCTCCTTCTTATCCTTCAGCGCGGCGCGCAACCGCGGCCAGTCGAACGCCGGACCGGGATCGGTCTTGCGCGTCGGAGCAATGTCACTGTGCCCGCAGATGCGCTCCGAGGCGAGCGCCGGATAGTGCCGCTGCAGTTCACCAATCAGCGCCTCGAGGGCGATGTACTGGGCCTCAGTGAAGGGGATGTCGTCGGTGCCCTCCAGTTCGATGCCGAGGGAAAAATCATTGCAGTTCTCCCGCCCGCCAAAACTCGACTGGCCGGCATGCCAGGCGCGCTCATTGCAGGAGACGAACTGGGTAATGGCGCCGTCGCGCTCGATCAGAAAATGCGCCGACACCTGCAGCGTCGCGATGCTCGCGAAGTACGGATGCTCGTCGGCGGGCAGTTGGTTACGGAAGAATTGCTGCACCCTGCCGGTGCCGAACTGGCCCGGCGGCAGGCTGATATTGTGGATCACCAGCAGGGACACCTCCCCCTGCGGGCGCGCATTGAAGTTGGGCGAGGGACAGTGGTGGATGCCCGCGCACCAACCACTCTGAGGGTCCAGCTGCATATCGGCTCCTTGAACGAGCCACCACTCTAGTGCAGCGCTGCGGCGCGGCCAAGCGTTGCCGGCAATGCCAGGCGCGCCTCACGGCCGCGCCCGGGTCAGGCGCCCTTGAGCTTGCGCAGGTTGCCGATCACCGACTCCAGGGCGCGATCGAACAGCAGTGCGTCGTCGAGCAGGCGAATGGCGCAGCGGCGGAACTCCACGGCCAGGCCCATGCGGGTCTTCTCCAACACCTTCATGCCGGTGCGATTGACGAAGATGTACTTGCCCGTAGGCTTGATCACCGCCGCCAGCTTGCAGCGCAGCTTGTGCTCGTCGTCCTCCTGGAACTCGACCCAACTGCCGACCCGCAGGTTGTCCACCTGCTGCAGCGATTCGTCGTCATCCGGCAGCTTGATCTCCGGTTCGGCCACACGCCGCTCGCCCGGCGCCTGCAGCACCATCTCTTCGACCACCGCCACCATCGGAGCCGTCTCGGCCGCCGCTGCAGCCTCCTCGTCCGCCGGTAGCTCCAGCAGCGGCAGCTCGATACCCGCTTCGGCCAAGGCCACGCGCTGCTCCTCGTCGATCTCCGGCGCCTCGGCCAGCGGCCGCTTGAAGCGCTGGAAGGCCTGCACATGCAGCGCCTCCAGCTGGCTGAAGAACTCGCCGGTGGAGAACGGGTCGAAGGCTGCGCTGGCCATGCCCTCGCGCAAGGCCTTGAGCAGCCCGGGCACCAGTTCCAGCAGGCGCAGGCGCGCCTCCGGATCTTCGTGCGGCGCCACACTCCAGACCAGATCGTCCATGGTCTGCAGCGCCGCGTGCCACTGTGGCGAGTCCACCCCATGCTTCAGGCAGGTCAGCATCAGCACCTTGCTCCAGGCCTCCTGCAGCAGGCGCACCACCACCTCTGGCAGGGTCTTGCCGAGCAGGCGCTCATTCAACGCCTGCTCGACCTGGCGCCGGGCCAGCTCGGCCTTGGCGCTGCCCTCCTCGGCATCGCGGGTACGCTGCTCGAGCAGTTCGCTGCGGCGCCGCTCATCGCCGGTGAAAGCGAGAAAATCGGCGAGCAGCTCGGAGAAGATCACCGGATCGTCGACGAAGTCATTGAGCAGACGCTGCACCACCTGCTCGATCTTCTGATACAGGCTGTCGCGCCGGGCGTTGTCCTGATCGCTCCAACCGAGCGCCGCCGAGGCGATCTCGTTGAGCAGGCGTCGCGCCGGGTGACTGCCGCGACCGAAGAAGGTCTTGTCCAGCACCGCCACCTTGAGCATCGGGATCTGCAGGCGGCCGATGAGCGCCTTCAGCGAATCCGGCAGGGTGCGGTCGTCGAGAATGAACTCGAACAGCATCGCCACCAGGTTGATCACATCCTCGTCGACCTCGCCGACCACCCGGGCCTTGCCGCTCTTGGCGCTGGCCCGGGTCAGCAACTGGCCGAGCTGATCGCGCACATCGAACTCGTCGGCGACCTGCGCCGGCGCGCGCTGCTGCATGTAGGAGAGCAGGCGCATCAGGTCATGACTGGAAATCGGCTGCGCATCGGCCGGAATCTCGCGCCGCGGTATGCCGCTGCCACGGGCCTGGGACAGCAACTCCTGCAGGGCGCCAAATACCTCCTGCACGCTCTGCTCGGCATACTCGCCAGCGCTGGACTGCATGGCAGCGCCCTCGCCGCCGGCTGCCGACGAAGCACTACGCCCCGGCTGACGGCGCGTGGGCGCCGACTTCAGCTCCGGCAGCACGCCCGCCTCGATCAACGCCTGGTTGGCCTCGGCGTACAGCTGATCGAGATCACCCAGCACGTACTTCTCGAACAGCTTGAGGATGATCAGCTTGACCCTGATCTCCACACCCAGACCGCTGCACGACTGCAGGAACGCCTCACAAAGGGCCACCGGACCGAGCGGGTTGGAGCGCTCGTCGAGCTTCTTGCTGACCATGGCGTTGAGCCGCGCCGTCAGGTGGCTGACAGCCATGCTGTCGCGGCTCATGACCTTGGCGACCATGGCGTCCAGTGCCACCGTCTCCTCGAGTTCGTCGTTCTGCACCAGCGACAGGCTGTCGAACGACATGGCGTCCAAGGGAGGCGGCTTGCCGATCTCATACTGATTGAGACTGAAAAAGGACTCGAAGACCTTTTGCAGGAAACCGCGCTCGATGTTCTTGCGCTTCAGGCGCAGGTCGCGCATGGCTTCGAAGAAGGCGTTCTGCTCGGTGTTGCTGGTGGCCCGATCGGCCATCTCGAACAGGGTGTCGTCGGCATTGTCGAACAGCGCCTGCAACGCCTGCTTGAGCTGCTGCGCAGCCTTGTCACGCACTTGAATGAGCGCCACGGGCAGTCTTCCTAGCGGCGAAGTGGGCGATTGCTCAGGGGCCACCTTGCTCAGGTGCACCACTTTCGCATCAGTCTTCATTGCAAGCCTCCTGCAGACGGTCCCTTATGGGCGCACCGATCTGCACAGCGATCAACTGGGCGTCATCCGTAACGTCAAGGTCCTGGCGTCATCATTCCAAAAAGTAAAGTCATTATAGGGACGCCCCCGCACGCACCACGCAGACTTCTACTGCAGATATGACCCAGGTCACAGATGTAACGCGCCAGCTTCTCAACGGCCAGCTAAAGGCGACAAACGCATCAGTACGCCGGTATTTTCCGGCAAACAGCGGGCAACCCGTGGCGATCGCGCGCAACACGCAGCACCACGCCGGCCCACATCCCGACCAGGAACGCCTGACCATTATCCTTTTAAGACTAGCACTTGAGCGGTTCTGGCTACGTAGACCAGGTACTCATCCGAGAATGCCTACGGCGCCAATCCCGCTGCAACCGCCGCTCGCTATCCCTATAATCGCCCCACTCAGACTGTGGAGCCCGACATGCCCAACCTAACCCTCGCCGACCTCACCGCCGAAATCGAGGCCAACGTGCGCCGCGCCCTGAGCGAGGACATCGGTAGCGGCGACATCACCGCACAGCTGATCCCGGAACAGCGCCTGGCCCACGCCACGGTGATCACCCGCGAAGCCGCGGTAGTCTGCGGCACCGCCTGGGTCGACGCGGTGTTTCGCCAGCTCGACCCGCGGGTCACGGTGCACTGGGAAGTCCGCGACGGCCAGCGGGTCGCACCGAACCAGGCCCTGTTCCACCTGGAAGGCCCCGCCCGCGCCCTGCTGAGCGGCGAGCGCAGCGCCCTGAACTTCCTGCAGACCCTGTCCGCCGTGGCGACGCGCTGCCAGCACTACGCCGACCTGGTGCAGGGCACTGCGGTGAAACTGCTCGACACCCGCAAGACCCTGCCCGGCCTGCGCCTGGCGCAGAAATACGCGGTCACCTGCGGCGGCTGCCACAACCACCGCATCGGCCTGTACGACGCCTTCCTGATCAAGGAAAACCACATCGCCGCCTGCGGCGGCATCGCCGAGGCCGTGCAAGCCGCCCACCGGATCGCCCCCGGCAAGCCGGTGGAGGTGGAGGTGGAGAGCCTGGAAGAACTGCGCGAAGCCCTGGACGCCGACGCCGACATCATCATGCTCGATGAACTGTCGCTGGACGACATGCGCCAAGCCGTGGCCATCACCCAGGGCCTCGCCAAGCTGGAAGCCTCGGGCGGGGTCAACGAAAGCACATTGCGGGAAATTGCCGAGACCGGAGTGGACTATGTGTCGATTGGCACGCTGACCAAGGATGTAAAGGCGGTGGATTTGTCGATGCGGCTGAGGCTCTGACCCTGCCCGCCGAAACTCTACCCATGAGGGAAGCTTCCGCCAGACTCCTACAGAAATTGAGCACAGCGACGAAGCACTGCCGAATCTATTTCACCTGGCCCTGTATAACATCCGCAAGAATGGGCGGCGTCGATCTGTGACTGAAAGGCTTCCTGACCACTGCAACCCTCACCCTATAGGAGGTCAACGGGAACGTAGCCCACTGGCCAACCCTGTTCATTAATCAGCACAGACCAAGAAGACATTCGGGACGCTAGTGGTAATACCTTTATGCTTCTCGCCTTCAGCCCCAGCGCCTGAACCACCCCGTCAAAGACTTTCCGCTCAGCAGGCCTGCGCTCCATTAACGCATCCAACTGTACAGCCCGCTCAACCACCTGCGCCCGAACCTGATCGTACGCCACCCAACGCTGCGGCTGCATAGCTAGATCGAATCCCCGCAAAGCATCGTCTATCCCCTGGAGCACCTCTTCCGCGCTAGAGGCACGTCTTGTACCAATGAGAACAGGGCCAGAAATTGACAGCTGACGAAACTCCTTTGGTGCCTGCTCCAGCATGGCAGCCTCTAGGTCTGCCGCCCTGACCACCCTAAATCTATCAACCTCAAATACCGTATAAACGGGTCGCGCCTGATACAGGCTCCAACCTCCGTAACCCAAAGCCGACAACTGGACGATGAAGATGAAGAACAAGTCTCGACACAGCTCCACCCGAGCCTTATTCCGACTCGCGATCAGCGCAGTTAGCAACGGTCCCAAAACCACGTCCACCGTAAAGACCATCAAGAACAACAAACCGCCACCACTTATTCTCGAATAAGGCGGCGGGTACCAAACAAAGAAAACAACAGCAGCCAAGATCGCAACTACGACAGAGCTGCCGATAAAATGGAGGCTTGCAATCTTGAAACGGAAACCCACTCTCAACCTCCAATCCTGCAGCAGATCGCACAAACGAAAACGCCCCGCATTCGCGAGGCGTCAACATTCAGACTAAACGACGGAATTTCACGAAAGGCTTACCCCATCGAATAGTTTTCGCTGTTAGCGACACTCAGCCGGAGCAAGGTTCGCCGGCAGAGTGCCCGCAGCGCCGACACCGAAAGCTGCACCGAGAGCCATGCAACGCCAGCCGATATTGCCCTGGGCCGGAGTGAAGGCTGCAGTCGCATCAGGCAGCAAAACAGGAGCGGCAACACCACCAGAGAAAGGTACCAGGGTGACGGTTTGGTTAGCTGCGGTTCCAACACGGGCAGTAAACTGCAACGTGATAACACCGGTAGTCGGTGCAATGGTGATGGCAGCGACATTATCTGTTGCACTAAATGCAGGCGGATTGGTGTTGTAGCCTGTGGCTGCAGTGAAATTCCCACCAGCATGTATATCAGCAACATGGGCTTTAAAGGCCGAAGCCAGCGACAGACCTTCAGTAACACGAGCACGCTTGGTGTAATCCTGATACGCCGGCAGCGCAACCGCAGCCAGAATACCGATGATCGCGACCACGATCATCAATTCGATCAGGGTAAAACCCTTTTGCATTTGAGCTTTCATGAAGTCTCTCCTAAATATGGACAGGTCCAGTGACCTGCCCAGACTTATGCAGCTAGCATGCCAAACCGTAAATTAGCCGTTTTTTGGGCATTCAGGCACCGCATATCAAGCACTGCCTCCCCCGCCAAGACAGTAACTGACATTTTTTGGCACCCCAACTCACCATGTTTGGCAGTGGTCGACCAACTACGTTATAAGGCAGGCATAGCGTACGGAGTCTGCAATGAACGAAAGCGTGTCCCTTACCGGCCTGGCCAAACAGATGGTGCTGGCCGAACTGCTGGATGAGAAGTCAGCCCAGCAGGCCCAGCAGCAGGCCCAACGCAACAAGCTGCCCCTGGTGACCTATTTGGTTCAGAACAAGCTGGTGAAGAGCCGGGCACTGGCCGAACTGGCTGCCGACCAATTCGGCGTAGCCTTCTTCGACCTGAATACGCTCGACAAGGACGGGGCACCGCGTGAGCTGGTAAGCGAAAAACTGGCACGCCAGCACCGCGTGCTCCCCCTATGGCGCCGGGGCAACAAGCTTTTTATCGGCGTTTCCGACCCGACCAATCATCAAGCTGTTACGGATATCCAGTTCAGCACCGGCCTCAATACCGAGGCTATTCTGGTCGAAGACGACAAGCTTGGTGACGCCATCGACAAGTTCTTCGACTCCGCGTCCAGCGGCATGGAAGACCTGGCCGACGTCGATCTCGATGGGCTGGACGTCGAAGCCGTCGACGAAACCAAACAGGACAATGATGGCGGCGTTGACGCCGACGACGCGCCGGTCGTGCGCTTCGTCAACAAGATGCTGCTCGACGCCATCAAGGGCGGCTCGTCGGACCTGCACTTCGAGCCCTACGAAAAAGTCTACCGCGTACGCTTGCGCACCGACGGCATTCTCCACGAGGTGGCGCGGCCGCCGATTCAGCTGGCTCCGCGCATATCGGCCCGTCTCAAGGTGATGGCCGCGCTGGATATCTCCGAGCGGCGCAAGCCGCAGGATGGCCGGATCAAGATGAAAATTTCGAAGAACAAGGCCATCGACTTTCGCGTCAACACCCTGCCCACCCTGTGGGGAGAGAAGATCGTGATGCGTATCCTCGACCCGACCAGCGCCCAGATGGGCATCGACGCGCTGGGTTATGAGGAAGACCAGAAAGAGCTTTACATGACAGCCCTGAAACAGCCACAGGGCATGATACTGGTGACCGGCCCCACGGGCTCGGGTAAGACCGTTTCGCTCTATACAGGCTTGAATATCCTCAACACCCCGGACGTGAATATTTCCACCGCCGAAGACCCCGTGGAGATCAATCTCGAGGGGATCAACCAGGTGAATGTAAACCCGAAGCAGGGCATGGACTTTACCCAGGCGCTGCGTGCGTTCCTGCGCCAGGACCCCGACATCATCATGGTGGGTGAGATCCGTGACCTGGACACCGCATCCATCGCAGTCAAGGCTGCGCAAACCGGCCACATGGTCATGTCGACCCTGCACACCAACAGCGCTGCAGAAACCCTCACGCGCCTGCGCAACATGGGCGTGCCCTCGTTCAACATCGCCACCTCGGTCAACCTGATCATCGCCCAACGCCTGGCGCGCAAGCTGTGCGGCCACTGCAAGAAGGAAGTCGACATTCCCAAAGAGGCCCTTCTCGCCGAGGGCTTCCCAGAAAGCAAGATAGGCTCGTTCAAGATCTACGGTCCGGTGGGCTGCGAAAACTGCAAGGGTGGCTACAAGGGACGCGTCGGTATTTATGAAGTGGTTAAAAACACGCCCAACCTTCAGCGGATTATCATGGAGGAAGGCAACTCCATCGACATTGCCGCACAGATGCGTAAAGACGGCTTTAATGATCTGCGCACCTCAGCCCTGTTGAAGGCCATGCAAGGCGTAACCAGCCTTGAGGAAGTCAACCGCGTGACCAAGGATTAACCATGGCGGAAAAAGCACTGAAAACCAGCGTATTCAGCTGGGAAGGCAAAGACAAGAAAGGCGCCATCGTCAAGGGTGAAATCAACGGGCAGAACCCCGCGCTGGTCAAGGCCCAGCTGCGCAAGCAAGGCATCAACCCGACCAAGGTGCGAAAAAAAGCCACTTCGCTATTCAGCGCCGGCAAGAAAATCAAGCCCATGGACATCGCCCTGTTCACCAGGCAGATGGCGACCATGATGAAAGCGGGCGTTCCCCTGCTGCAGTCGTTCGATATCATTGGTGAAGGCTTCGACAACCCCAACATGCGCAAACTCGTGGACGAGGTGAAGCAGGAGGTCGCAGCCGGTAATAGCTTCGCCGCTTCGCTGCGCAAGAAACCCGAATACTTCGACGATCTCTACTGCAATCTGGTTGACTCCGGCGAGCAGGCCGGAGCACTGGAAACCCTGCTGGACCGCATCGCCACCTACAAGGAAAAGACCGAGGCCTTGAAGGCCAAGATCAAGAAAGCCATGAACTACCCGATCGCGGTGATCGTGGTGGCCATCATCGTTTCGGCCATCCTCTTGATCAAGGTAGTTCCACAGTTTGAGTCTGTGTTCGAGAACTTCGGCGCCGAACTCCCGGCCTTTACCCAGATGGTCATCGGACTGTCGCAGGCACTGCAGGAGTGGTGGCTGATCATTTTGATTGGAATGTTTGCAACCGCTTTCGCCCTGAAGGAAATGCACAAGCGGTCGCAGAAATTTCGTGACTGGATGGATCGAACCGTGCTCAAGATGCCTATTGTCGGCGACATTCTCTACAAATCGGCCGTAGCTCGCTTTGCTCGCACCCTTTCCACCACATTTGCCGCCGGCGTTCCGCTTGTGGAAGCTCTTGACTCCGTAGCCGGCGCAACCGGCAACGTCGTTTTCAAGAACGCGACCAATAAAGTCAAAGCTGACGTATCCACCGGCATGCAGCTTAACTTTTCCATGCGCACCACGGGCACCTTTCCATCAATGGCGATACAAATGACCGCGATTGGCGAAGAGTCCGGCGCACTGGACGAAATGTTGGACAAAGTGGCGACTTTTTATGAAGAGGAAGTTGACAATATGGTCGACGGCCTGACCAGCCTTATGGAACCCATCATCATGTCGGTGCTGGGTGTATTGGTGGGCGGCCTTATTATCGCCATGTACCTGCCCATATTCCAACTTGGCGCCGTCGTTTAGAGCATGTCAGTTATCCACTTTCTGGCCACACACGCGCTGGCCTTGGCTCTACTTGTCCTGCTGATCGGCCTGCTGATCGGCAGTTTCCTCAACGTAGTTACCTATCGCCTGCCCCTTATGCTGCAGCGAGACTGGCAGACACAGGCCAGGGAGATTCTTGAACTTCCGGCCCAGCCGCACCCCGGTACGTTCAACCTGCTCTTACCCAACTCCCAATGCCCACACTGCGGCCATGAGATTCGCCCCTGGGAGAACATTCCGGTACTGAGCTATCTGGCATTGCGCGGCAAATGCTCCAGCTGCAAGACAGCCATAAGTCCTCGCTACCCCATTGTAGAGCTGGCCTGTGGCCTGCTGTCTGCCTACGTTGCCTGGCATTTCGGTTTCACCTGGCAGACCGCCGGCATGTTGCTGCTGACCTGGGGGCTGCTGGCGATGAGCCTGATCGACGCCGACCATCAGTTGCTGCCCGATGCCCTGGTGCTGCCGCTGTTGTGGCTCGGACTGATCGCGAACTACTTCGGCTTGTATGCCAGCCTCGGCGACGCGCTGTGGGGGGCGGTTGCTGGCTACCTCAGCCTGTGGTCGGTGTACTGGCTGTTCAAGCTGGTGACCGGCAAGGAAGGCATGGGCTACGGCGACTTCAAGCTGCTGGCCATGCTCGGCGCCTGGGGTGGCTGGCAGGTGTTGCCGCTGACCATCCTGCTGTCGTCGCTGGTCGGGGCCGTGCTCGGGGTGATCATGCTGCGCCTGCGCAATGCCGAGACCAGCACGCCGATCCCCTTCGGCCCCTACCTGGCGATCGCCGGCTGGATCGCCCTGCTATGGGGTGAGCAGATCACCGGCACCTACCTGCAATTTGCCGGATTTCGCTAGCGCACCTGCGGGAGCGGGCTTGTTCGCGATACCGTGCACTCGCCGTACGGATCGCCAGCAGGCTCGCACCTGTAAGCAACCCATCTGCATTCCGTTCCGTCCGCTCAGACCAAGGCCCACGAGCGCCTCGGCCGTTCGCCGGCTCACGGCCGCATGCCTTACAATCGACGGCCAACCAGCAACCCACGCGAGCCGCACCCGTTTATGAAGCCCTGGATCCTCGGTATTACTGGCGGCATTGGCAGCGGCAAGAGCGCAGTCGCGCAGCTGTTCATCGACCTGGGCGTGCATCTGGTGGACGCCGATCATGCCGCGCGCTGGGTGGTCGAGCCCGGCCAGCCGGCACTGGCGAAGATAGCCGAGCACTTCGGCGCCGAGGTACTGCAAGCCGATGGCCAACTGGACCGCGCCGCCCTGCGCGCGCGCGTGTTTGCCGATGTCGCCGAGCGCCGCTGGCTGGAGGCCTTGCTACACCCCTTGATCCGCCAACGGATCGTCGACTACCTGGCCCGCGCCGAATCCCCCTACGCTGCGCTAGTGTCGCCCCTGCTGGTGGAATCGGGCCAGCACCAACTGACTCAGCGGATACTGGTGATCGACGCCCCCGAACAGTTGCGCGTGCAGCGCACCATGGACCGCGATCAGGCCACCGCCGAACAGGTGCAGGCCATCCTCAGGGCCCAGGCCAGCCGGGAAGAGCGCCTGCGCTACGCCGACGATGTGCTGGTGAATGACCGCGACCTGCACTGGTTGCGCAGCGAAGTCGAACGCCTGCACAATTTTTATCTCACTTTAAGCGGAGGCCAACCATGAGCGCACCCACCACCGTCGCCTGCCCCACCTGCTGCGCCCCCGTGGAATGGGGCCCGCAAAGTCCGAGCCGGCCGTTCTGCTCCGAGCGCTGCAAGCTGATCGACCTGGGCGCCTGGGCATCGGAAGAACACGCGATTCCCGGCAATGAACTGGAGGACGACCTGTTTTCCGGCGAGTTGCCGCCGCGCCAGCACTGATAACAGCCCGCAGATCGCGCCCGCCGCCCTACCATTCAATCTGACCTGTCGTCGCCTCTCCATGGCGCCGACAGGTAGCGCGTGCGATTGAAGGTCTCCAGCCAGTCGGGACAGAACACCACCAGCGCAGTGATCAGCATGCCGTTGATAAAGGCCTCGGGAAACATCGCCAGCCACAGGTAGCCGGCCAGGTCGCCCAGCCAGTACGGCAGCGTGAACAGCCCGTCGAGCCAGAGCAGACCCAACCCGAGCAGAATGCAAGCTAATGCTGACAGGGCCGCCGGAAAGAACGCACAGAAGAAGATATAGACGAACAGGTTGCGCGGGTGCGCGCGCTCTACCCGTAGGGCACAAAGCTCGGCAATCAACACTGGTACCAGCACCAGCAACACACCGTTCACCCCCAACGCCCGCAGGTCCTGATACCCCAGCACCAGCATGCCCAACTGAGCCGCGGCACCAGCCAGAATCGCCAGCGGCCAGTCGAGCAACAGGGTCACCGCGGTCATGCCGATCAAGTGGTAGGACAGCCCGGAGTCGAAATCGCGCCGCACCAGCCACAGCAGAAACAGCGCGAACGCCGTGCCGCACAGCAGGTGCTGCCGGCGCAGGTCACTGAACAGCGCCAGCCAGGGCGCACGCCAAATCGCCCACAGCAGCACCGCCAGATACAGCAGCCAACCAACCCACTGACTGCTGGATGAAAGCAACGCAGCCGCGATCATGACCGAAACCCCAACGCTTGGCGGATGAACGCAACCAGTCTACACCGCCGCCCACACAATCGAATCGGCGCAAGCTGGCTGCGGCAATCGGCCACCAGCGACTGACCACGCGCCCCCACTGCAACATCACATTAGCTGGGGACTCCGGACGACGACAAAGCTGCCGGCAGCCAACCGCCGGGCCGCCGCGACACGCCTGATACGCCGCGGTGCCAGATGTCTATTGGCGCCCAAAGGGTACCAAGCGCCCCGCACCACGGGCTAAGCTGAGCGCATGGACGACTCCGACTACTTGCGCCTGCTCACGCACCAGGCCGAGCAAGCCAATGCCTTTCTCTCCAACGCCCGCAAGTGGGAGCGCGAGCGCTGGGTGTGCCAGCGCCTGTTGCAAGCCCTGAACATCGAGCACCGCCTCGAGGAGTTCAGCGCAGCCGAACAGGAGCCGCCCGACGTGCTGTTTCGCGAAGCCAGCTTCGAGGTGTTCTTCGTACTCGACGAAGGGCGGCGCCTGAACGACGAATGGCGCGCTGAACTGGAGCGCCGCCGCAGCGCCTTTTCCCTCAAGCAACTGGTTCGCCGCGAAGCCAAGCCAAGGCGCATCCCAGCGGCAGAACTGCAGGCACGCCTGGGGCCGACCCTGCGCAAGAAAGCGCACAACTACAGCGAGCGCGGCCTCGACCTCGGCGAGCTGGACCTGCTCGCCTACGTCAACCTCAAGCGCGCCGTACCGGACTTCAACAGCCACTTCCCCCCGCCCACCGAGTATCTGCGCCAAGGCTGGCGCTCGCTGTCGCTGGTAGGTCCGACTTTTGCGCGAGTGCTGTTCGCCCACCCGGACGCGCCGGACTTCCTGCGCGGCAACCTGGGCCGCAGCGTGCTGTTCGACGTTGGAATCAGCCTATGAGCCCGCTGCAGCAATTGCTCGCCACCGTCCCACAACAGGGTCGAGTACGCTGGATTGGCGTGCGCCCGCTCGCGCGCGGCGAAATGCTCGAGCTGGAAGCAGTGGAAGCGCGTCGCGATGCCGGCCTGACTGGCGACCACAGCCGCCCAGGGCCGCGCAACGCGCGCCAGGTGACCCTGATTCAGTGGGAGCACCTGCCGGTGATCGGCGCCTTGATCGGGCGAACCGCCGAGCAGCCGCTGCGGGCGGAGGAGCTGCGGCGCAATATCGCCGTCAGCGGCATCAACCTGTTCAGCCTCAAGGGTCGGCGCTTCCGCATTGGCCAGGCGATCCTGGAAACCACCGGCTGGTGCCAGCCCTGCGCCCGCCTGGAGGAACGCCTCGGCCCCGGCACCTTCCAGGCAGTACGCGGCCATGGCGGGATCACCGCGCGAGTACTGCAGGGCGGTATTATCAGACTGAATGATGACCTTTGCGTTGAGCCTTTATAACCACCGCGGCTAGAATAGCCAGCATCTCCAGGCCGGGCGAACGCCATCAGGCACCCCGCGCCAGTCCCATCGAGGCCCCCATGTCCAGCCGCCTGAGCCCAGACGACCAACAACGCGTCGACCAGTACCTGAGCGCACCGCAACATCAAGTCGCGCGCCAGCCCTTCAGGGTCTGGCGCCTGCTGCTGGTGATCCTCGTCGTGGTCATCGGACTGGGCCTGCTGAGCCGCCTGCTGAGCCGGTTGGTGCTATGAGCTGCTTCGCGCTCGCCCAACCGCACGCCCTCCGCTTTCTTCAAAGCCTTGTGAGAGTGTCCCATGTCCCATCGCATCATCATCGTCGGCGGCGGCGCCGGCGGCCTGGAGCTTGCCACCCGCCTGGGTAGAACCCTGGGCAAGCGCGGCCGTGCCAAAGTCACCCTGGTCGACGCCAACCTGACGCACATCTGGAAGCCACTGCTGCATGAGGTGGCGGCAGGCTCGCTCAACTCCTCGGAAGACGAACTGAACTATGTAGCCCAGGCCAAGTGGAATCACTTCGAGTTCCAGTATGGCCGCATGAGCGGGCTGAATCGCGCCGAACGACGCATCACCCTGGCCGCCACCCTCGACGAGCACGGCGAGCTGCTGATGCCCGAACGCGAGCTGGGCTACGACAGCCTGGTGATAGCCGTCGGCAGCACCACCAATGATTTCGGCACGCCCGGCGCCGCCGAACATTGCCTGTTCCTCGATACCCGCGAGCAGGCGGAACGCTTTCACCGCCAACTGCTCAGCCACTACCTGCGCGCCCATGCCGACCAGGGCAACAGCAGCGCGCAAATCAGCGTGGCCATAGTCGGCGCCGGCGCCACAGGGGTGGAGCTGGCCGCCGAGCTGCACCACGCCGCCCACGAGCTGGCCGCCTACGGACTGGACCGCATCCGCCCGGAAAATATGCGCATCACCCTGATCGAGGCCGGCCCTCGGGTATTGCCGGCGCTGCCGGAGCGCATCGGCCAGCCCGTGCACCAGACCCTGGAAAAGCTCGGGGTGACCGTCATGACCAATGCAGCAGTCAGCCAGGTGACCCGCGACGCCTTGCACACCGCCCAGGGCGAAACCATCACCGCCAGTTTCAAGGTGTGGGCCGCGGGCATCCGCGCCCCGGGCTTCCTCAAGGATCTGGACGGCCTGGAGAGCAACCGCATCAACCAGTTGCAAGTGCGCCCGACCCTGCAGACTACGCGCGACGACAACATCTTCGCCTTCGGCGACTGCGCCGCCTGCCCACAACCGGGCAGCGAAGGCCGCAACGTGCCGCCGCGCGCCCAGGCCGCCCACCAGCAAGCCACGCTACTGGCCAAATCCCTGAAGCAGCGCATCGAGGGCCAGCCCCTGCCGGAATACCGCTACCGCGACTACGGCTCGTTGATTTCCCTGGCGAGCTTTTCCGCTGTCGGCAACCTGATGGGCAACCTGACCGGCAGCGTGATGCTCGAAGGCTGGCTGGCTCGGGTGTTCTACGTATCGCTCTACCGCATGCACCAGATGGCACTGTACGGTGCATTCCGCACGTTGCTGCTGATGCTCAGTGACCGCATCGGTCGCAGCACCGAGCCGCGCCTGAAACTGCACTAGCACCATCACCTATACTGCGCACGGCACACTCCGCAGTGAGACGTACCCATGCGCAGCCTCCTCTGGCTTGGGCTGCTGCTTACCGCACTCGCGGCCGCAGCGGAGCCCTTGCCGGTCTACTACATTGAAAAGCCGCCCTACTACCATAGCGAACAGGGCGAGCCGGCCGGCTTCCTGCTGGAACGCGCGCAGGCGATATTCAAAGAGGCCGGCATAACGATCAGGCTCCAGTCGCGCCCGTCCAAGCGCATCCAGATGAAACTTGCACTGGAGCGCGAAGCCGCCTGCTCGATTGGCTGGTTCAAAACGGAGCAACGCAGTGCCTATGCCTGGTTCTCCCGCCCCATCTATCGCGACAGGCCAATGGTCGTGCTGACCCGGACCGACCTGGCCTCGCAGGTCAAAGCCCACGAGAACTTCGCCGCACTGCTGAAGAGCCCACTGCGTCTGGGCCTGATTGACGGGTATTCCTATGGAGAACTGGACGCCCTGCTGGCCCAGGCCGAACACAGCAGCATTACCGCGGCGCCGACACATAACGTACTGATGCTAGCCGCCAAGCGCATCGACTACACCCTGGTCGACGAGCGGGAGATACCCTATATTCTGGCGGAAGCCGATATGTACGATGCCAGGGTGACGCAACTGGGCATGCCGGACTTACCAGCGGGACAATTGCGTTACCTGATGTGCAGCAAAGGAGTGGACCGAGCGCTGCGAGAGCGTATCGATCAGGCCATACTGGCCTTGGGCCTGCAGCCCGAGTGAAGCGAGGGAAAGGTGGTGGGTCGTGTAGGATTCGAACCTACGACCAATTGGTTAAAAGCCAACTGCTCTACCAACTGAGCTAACGACCCAAAAATGGTCGGGGTAGGGGGATTCGAACTCCCGACATCCTGCTCCCAAAGCAGGCGCGCTACCGGACTGCGCTATACCCCGGCTGAAGATTGGCTCCGCGACCTGGACTCGAACCAGGGACCCAATGATTAACAGTCATTTGCTCTACCGACTGAGCTATCGCGGAACTACCATCCTTCAATGCTCTGCTGCCGTTCCCGGTGTTCGCCGTTTCCCGCATCAGAGGCGCGCCATTTTACGGTTCCAGAACGCCCTGTCAACCCCTTAAAGTGCTTTTATGACAATGCCTTGCAGTCATGACATCGGCTGCTATATCTACTGAGACTGTGTTCGTTGCGGGACGCGCCGGCCGCAAGGCTTTAGCCAGGAAAATGCATGAGTATCCAGGACACGCCCCCAGACTCCCCGACTTCCGTACCGACCCTCGCCAGCCGTGGCATACAACCACGCTACGGCGAGCTGGGGCAGAGCTGCCGGAAGCTGGTGATGAATCGCCTGGCCGAACATCTGACCGGCGTCTTCGCCCAGGTCGACGACACCCTGTTCGAATGCGCGGAGCAGGCCGAGAACAATCAGGTGCAGACGCTGTTCTTCGACAGCATGCGCGAGATACGCAAACAGCGGCCGCAGATCGAGCGCAGCTATCACCAGAAGATCTCGCGCAATTTCTCCGACTTTCTCGACGGCACGCTCAGGCCGCCCACCAGAGCCGACGAGGTCGACGCAGAGCAGCTGGCCCTGGTGCAGAACGAGGATTACGAAGAAAGCCTGCAAGTCACCAATATGGTCAGCCGCGTCAAGGCGCGCTGCGCCCAGGCTATCTTCGCCCTGGAGCAGCGCCTGGCCCTGCTCAACAACGGCAAGAAGCTCGGCGAAGACGGCAACCCCTTCGGCCCGCAGATGATTGCCCAGGCATTCCGCGAAGCCCTAGCGCCCAGCCCCTTCCCGCTGCGCATCAAGGTGATCCTCTACGGCCTGTTCGACCAGCACGTCATGCACAGCCTGGACAGCCTGTATGCAGCCCTGAACCAGCGCCTCATCGACGCCGGCGTCCTGCCCAACCTGAAATACAGCGCCCAGCGCAGCAGCAGCAGCGCCGAGCGTCCGTCCGCAGCGCCCGCATCTGCTCCCGGCGAGGCCGCTGATGCCGCGGCGTCCGCGCCAAATGAGGGCCAGCGCGCGCCTGGCCGCGCGACCGAGCCCAGCAGTACGCACGCGATCAGCGGCACACAAGCGCCCCAGCCCCCACTCAATCTCGACGGGCCACCGCCGGCCGACCCCGCCCAGCTGCTCAGCAGCCTCGGCGCTCTGCTCGGCGAGCACCGCCAGCGCGACAGCGACGCGCCTCTGCTCGGCGGCACCCGCAGCATCGCCAGCTTCGCACCACGCGATGCCAGCCATACCTACAGCGCCAGCGACCTGCTCGAAGCGCTCAACCGCATGCAACGCCAGTCTGCCGAGGACCTGGCCCAACGCATAAGTCAGCGACAGCAGGTCGAGGGGCTGAAAGTCGACCTGCAGCAGCAACTGGAGGCGAACAGCGCCAACCCCGGCGAACACAAGCTGGCTGACAAGGAGGCCGACATCGTCGACCTGGTCGGAATGCTGTTCGACTTCATCCTGGACGACGACAACCTGCCGGACAGCTGCAAGACCATACTCTCCCACCTGCACACGCCCTATCTGAAGATCGCCCTGCAGGACAAAGCGCTGTTCACCCAGCATCACCACCCGGCACGCCGCCTGCTCAATGCCATGGCGCAGGCCGGCGTGCTGCATGGCGGCGAAGGCGATGAGCGGGGCCTGCTGGCCAAGTTGCAGTGGGTCGTCGAACAGGTCATTCAGGACCCAATTGGCAATGCTCAGCTATTCGAGCGCCTGCTGGAGGAGTTCAACGAGTTCAGCGAAACCCTCAAGCACAAGGTCGAGCTGCGCGAAAAGCGCGCCGTGGAGGCCGCCAAGGGGCGGGACAAGCTGCTCGGCGCACGCCAGCGGGCACTCGACGTGATCGACCGCAGCCTGCATGAGCGCGAACCACCGGCCATCATTCAGAACTTCCTCCAGCAGACCTGGGCCGACGTACTGGTCTTCACCCTCCTGCGCCACGGCGACCAGAGCAGCGAATGGCAGCGCACCTGCGAGGTCGCCGAGCAACTGGCCTGGAGCGGCACCGAACTGGACGATGCCGGGCGCGAGCGCCTGCAGGCACTGCGCGTGCCGCTGCTGGAGGACTTGCGCAAAGGCTTGAAGCAGCTGGGCAGCTATCACGAGAACGGCATCCGCCGCCTGCTGCACGACCTGGTCGCCTGCCAGCATGCGGTGCAGGCCAAGCAGCCGGGGCTCGCCGCCAAGCTCAATCCGACGCTGCCGGCGAGCCCCCTCGGCGCCATGCTCGGCGAAGACGCCGCGCTGGCCAGCCGCAGCCCAACCGGCGCCCCGCCCTCGCCTCGCGCACAGGTGCTCGCCAAGCAACTGGAACACATCGAATTCGGCACCTGGTTCGAATTCAGGACGGGCGCACAAACGCGCCTGCTGAAGCTTTCCTGGTTCAGCCCGACCACCCACAACTACATGTTCGTCGACCAGAGCGGCCAGCGCGCGGCGATCAAACCGCTCAGCCAGCTGGCCAGCGAAATGGAGCGCGGGCTGGCGCGCATACTGCCTCAGGAGGAGGATGCGCCACTGGTCGATCGCGCCCTGAATGCCATTTATCGTGTGCTGCAGCGTTTCACCGGGCGCGCGGCCGAAACCCCTTAAGGAGCCTCCATGGACGATCGCCGCAAGCACAGCCGCCACAGCACCGAGTTGCAGCTGGAGGTTTTCGAGCGGCACTCCGGGCAGCGCCTCGGCCGCGTGGTGGACATTTCGGCTGACGGTTTCATGCTCTTCAGCGACCAGCCACAAATGGCCGACATGCTGGTCGAATGCCGCCTGGTCAGCGAACTGGTGGTCAACGGGGTCGGCGAAATCAGCTTCGCCGCGGATTGCCTGTGGAGCCGCCCGGGCGCCGACGGCAAGCACTGCTGGGCGGGCTTTCATATCATCGACCTGGCGGAAGATCAGGCGGCGGCGCTGGCGCTATTGCTGCAACACCTCTAGACGCAAACCCGTGTCATCTGTCGCCGCGCCGGGTAACTACTGCGACTCAGGCGAATACGATTTCCTCATCCCTGACCGTCGCGGTGACCGCGCTGCCAGGGGCGAACCGTCCGGACAGGATCAGCTGCGCCAGCGGGTTCTCGATCCAGCGCTGGATTGCCCGCTTCAAGGGCCGCGCGCCGTAGACTGGGTCGTAGCCGACGGCCACCAGCTTGTCCAGCGCCTCATCGGAAAGCTCAAGGCTCAGCTCGCGCTCGGCCAGGCGCTGACGTAGGCGCCCCAACTGGATCTGCGCGATTCCGGCGATCTGCTCGCGCGCCAGCGGCTCGAACACCACCACCTCGTCGATGCGGTTGACGAACTCCGGACGGAAGTGGCTGCCCACCGCATCCATCACCGCCGCGCGCTGCGCATCGCGATCGCCCACCAGCTCCTGGATCTGCGCCGAACCGAGGTTGGAGGTCATCACCAGCACGCAATTCTTGAAGTCGACCGTACGCCCATGACTGTCGGTCAGGCGACCGTCCTCCAGCACCTGCAGGAGGATGTTGAAGACATCAGGATGGGCCTTCTCGACTTCGTCCAGCAGGATCACCGAATAAGGCTTACGCCGCACCGCCTCGGTCAGGTAACCGCCTTCTTCATAGCCGACATAGCCGGGCGGCGCGCCGATCAGCCGCGCCACCGAGTGCTTCTCCATGAACTCGGACATGTCGATGCGCACCAGCGCTTCTTCGGTGTCGAAGAGGAATTCGGCCAGCGCCTTGCACAGCTCGGTCTTGCCGACGCCGGTCGGGCCGAGGAACAGGAACGATCCACTGGGACGGTTAGGGTCCGACAGCCCGGCGCGGGAGCGGCGCACCGCATTGGCCACGGCGACCACGGCCTCCTCCTGGCCGATCACCCGCTGATGCAGCAGGCCCTCCATCTTCAGCAGTTTGTCGCGCTCGCCCTCGAGCATCTTGGACACCGGGATGCCGGTCCACTTGGACACCACCTCGGCGATCTCCTCTTCGGTGACTTTGCTGCGCAGCAACTGGTTCTCGGTCTTGCCGTGCTGATCGACCATCTGCAGGCTGCGCTCCAGATCCGGAATGATGCCATACTGCAGTTCGGCCATGCGGTTGAGATCCCCCTTACGCCGCGCGGTCTCCAACTCCTGGCGCGCCTGCTCGATCTTCTCCTGGATCTGCGCGGAGCCCTGAACCTCGGCCTTCTCGGCCTTCCAGATATCCTCCAGATCGGCATACTCCTTCTCCAGGCGGGCGATATCCTCGTTGAGCTTGGCCAGCCGCTTGATCGCCGCCTCGTCTTCTTCCTTCTTCAGCGCCTGGGCCTCGACCTTGAGCTGGATCATGCGCCGCTCCAGGCGGTCGAGCACCTCGGGCTTGGAGTCGATCTCCATACGAATGCGGCTGGCGGCCTCGTCGACCAGGTCGATGGCCTTGTCCGGCAACTGACGATCGGTGATGTAACGATGGCTGAGCTTGGCCGCGGCGATGATCGCGCCGTCGGTGATCGCCACCTTGTGGTGCACCTCGTAGCGCTCCTTCAGGCCGCGCAGAATGGCGATGGTGTCCTCTTCGCTGGGCTCGTCGACCATCACCTTCTGGAAGCGCCGCTCCAGGGCCGCATCCTTCTCGACGTACTGACGGTATTCGTCCAGGGTGGTCGCGCCGACACAATGCAACTCGCCGCGCGCCAGCGATGGCTTGAGCATGTTGCCAGCATCCATGGAACCTTCGGCCTTGCCGGCCCCGACCATGGTGTGCAATTCATCGACAAACAGAATGACCCGACCTTCCTGCTTGGCCAGTTCGTTGAGCACCGCCTTGAGGCGCTCCTCGAACTCGCCGCGGAACTTGGCCCCGGCGATCAGCGCGCCCATGTCCAGCGACAGCAGGCGCTTGTCCTTCAGGCCATCGGGGACCTCGCCATTGACGATGCGCTGGGCCAGGCCCTCGACGATTGCGGTCTTGCCCACGCCCGGCTCGCCGATCAGCACCGGATTGTTCTTGGTGCGGCGCTGCAGCACCTGGATGGTGCGGCGAATTTCGTCGTCGCGACCGATCACCGGATCGAGCTTGCCGTCCTCGGCACGCCTGGTCATGTCGATGCAGTATTTGTCCAGCGCCTGACGCGCCTCCTCGGCATTCGGATCGTTCACCGCCTCGCCACCACGCAGGTTGGCGATGGCGTTCTCCAGGGCCTTCTTGCTCACGCCCTGGGCCAGGAGCAGCTTGCCGAGCCGGGTGTTCTCGTCCAAGGCGGCAAGCAGGACCAGTTCGCTGGAGATGAACTGGTCACCCTTCTGCTGGGACAGGCGGTCGGCCTGGTTGAGCAATCGAGCCAGATCCTGGGACAGGTTCACGTCACCCGTGGGGCTCTGGATCTTGCCCAGCTGATCCAGTTCCTTGGTCAAGGCCTGGCGCAGACTGGCGACATCGAAGCCCACCTGGCGCAGCAGCGGCTTGATCGAGCCGCCCTGCTGGTCGAGCAGCGCCTGCATCAGGTGCAGGGGTTCGATGGCGGCGTGGTCGAGGCCGACGGCCAGGGACTGGGCATCGGACAGCGCGAGTTGCAGCTTGCTGGTCAAACGGTCGATTCGCATGGCGTCATCCTTCCTGATAGGGGCAGGCCGGCACGCTGAAACGGCCACAGCAAATGCCCGCCGAGATGAAGACTAGATAAGGCCGATTGTGCGTATTTCAAGCCGCGCAGGCATTGACCCGGGTCAGTCGGCGAGCCAGATCAGCGAGGCGAAGCGACCGGTGCGCGCGGCGCGGCGGTAGGAGAAGAAGCGCGGATCGCTGTAGGTATCGCAGCCGCCGCCATAGACGGCGGTCACCCCGCGAGCCGCCAGGCGGATGCGTGCAAGCAGGTAGATGTCGGCGAGATAGCGCCCGGCATTGGCGCTGGGCTCGAAGGCGCCGGCGGCATTGGCGTGCGCGGCGAGAAACGCCTCGCGCACCTCCGCACCGACCTCGAAACTCTGCGGGCCGATGGCCGGCCCCAGCCATGCCAGCACATGCTCCGGCGCGCAGGCCAGGGCATCCAGGGTCGCCTCCAACACTCCGCCCGCCAGGCCACGCCAGCCGGCATGGGCGGCCGCCACCCGACTCCCGTCCCGATCGCAGAACAGCACGGGCAGGCAGTCGGCGGTCATCACCGTGCAGGCAACGGACGGGGCGCCGGTCCAGCTGGCGTCGGCCTCGGCCACCCGAACGGGATCGGCCTCGACCACGGCGATGCCGTGCACCTGGCTGAGCCAGGCCGGCTGGCAGCCCAGCTGGCTGATCAGGCGCTGGCGGTTCTTGCTCACGGCCACTTGGTCGTCGTCGACGTGCTCGCCGAGGTTGAGGCTGTCGTAGGGCGCCAGACTGACGCCGCCGCTGCGCGTGGTGACGCAGGCCCTGACCCGTGCCGGCGCGGGCCAGTCCGGGGTCAGCCAGTCATGGGCCCAGGCGCTCACCCGATGAAGGCCTCGCGATCCTGACGCAGCAGGGTCAGCAACCAGACCAGATCATCGGGCAGCGGCGATTCCCACTTCATGCGCTTGCCGGTCACCGGATGATCCAGCTCGAGGAAGCGCGCATGCAGGGCCTGGCGCGGGAACTCCTTGAGGCTCTGCACCAGGGTCGGGCTGGCCGCCGGCGGAATACGGAAGCGCCCGGCATAGACCGGATCGCCGACCAGCGGGTAGCCGACATGGCTCATGTGCACGCGGATCTGGTGGGTACGCCCGGTTTCCAGCTTCACCCGCGTATGGGTGTGCGAGCGGAAGCGCTCCAGCACCCGGTAGTGGCTGACCGCCGGCTTGCCGCCGTCGGTCACCGCCATGCGCTGGCGCTGGGCCGAGCTGCGGCCGATGGGCGCATCGATGGTGCCGCCGGCGGTGATCACGCCGATCACGATGCACTCGTAGATGCGGCTGACCGTGCGTTTCTGCAGCTGATCGACCAGCTGGGTCTGCGCCTGGATGGTCTTGGCCACCACCATCAGGCCGGTGGTGTCCTTGTCCAGGCGATGGACGATGCCGGCGCGCGGCACGTTGATGATGTCCGGCACGTGGTGCAGCAAGGCGTTGAGCAGCGTGCCGTCGGCGTGGCCGGCGGCCGGGTGCACCACCAGCCCGGCGGGCTTGTTGATCACCAGCAGCTGGTCGTCCTCGTAAACGATATCCAGCGCGATGTCCTGGGCGAGCCACTCGCCCTGGGCCTCCTGCTCGGCGCGCAGCTCCAGCAGCGCACCGCCATGGACGATGTCGCGCGGCCGCAGCGGCGCGCCATCGACGGTCAGCAGCCCCTCCTTGATCCAGGCGGAAAGGCGCGAGCGCGAGTGCTCGGCGAACAGTTGGGCGGCGACCTGATCGAGGCGTTGCCCGCCCAGTTCGGACGGCACCTCGGCAGTCAAATGGATGGCCTGCTTATTTATGGATGACATGCTCGGCAACGGCGGGGGCGCAGCCTTTTGGTTTCGGCTACACGCTTGTGGTTAAATACGGCGTCTTTGCCCCAGGGATACCGGGGGCGCTCATCATAACAGGACGGCTTTGCTCAAGACAGCCGCCGTCACAGGGACGCAAGCCGCCATGCACGTGAAACACCTGCTGCTGATCGCCATCCTCGCCCTCACCGCCGCCTGCTCATCCAACGAGGTCATCGACGAAAACCTGAGCGAGACCGAGCTGTATCAGCAGGCCCAGAGCGACCTGGACAATAGCAGCTACACCAGCGCGATCGGCAAGCTCAAGGCCCTGGAGTCGCGCTACCCCTTCGGTCGCTATGCCGAACAGGCGCAACTCGAACTGATCTACGCCTACTACAAGAACGTCGAGCCGGAAGCCGCACGCTCCGCTGCCGAGCGCTTCATCCGCCTGCATCCGCAGCACCCGAACGTCGACTACGCCTACTACCTCAAGGGCCTGGCCTCCTTCGACCAGGACCGTGGCCTGCTGTCGCGCTTCCTGCCGCTGGACATGACCAAGCGCGATCCGGGCGCCGCCCGTGACTCCTACAACGAGTTCGCCCAGCTCACCAGCCGCTTCCCGACCAGCCGCTACGCGCCGGACGCCAAGCAGCGCATGATCTACCTGCGCAACCTGCTGGCTGCCTATGAAATCCACGTCGCCCACTATTATTTGAAGCGCCACGCCTATGTCGCCGCCGCCAACCGCGGCCGCTACGTGGTGGAGAACTTCCAGGAAACCCCGGCAGTCGGCGACGGCCTGGCGGTGATGACCGAGGCTTACCAGCGCCTGACCCTGAACGAACTGGCCGCCACCAGCCTGGCAACCCTCAAGCTCAACTACCCCGACCACCCGACCCTGGTCGACGGCCAGTTCGTGCCGCGCGAGGAGGAGATCGACAGCCGTTCCTGGCTGGCCAAGGCCACCCTGGGCCTGATCGAAAGCGACACACCGCTGCCGCCGGGCGAAACCCGCGCCAGCCAGGACGTGATCCGTCAGTACGAAGACGCCAAGGAGCAGATTCCCGACGAACTCAAGTCGCCGCAAGCGGATGCGCCCCAAGCAGACCAGGGCCGCTCCTGGTTCAGCTACCTGACCTTCGGCCTGTTCGACTGACGGCGCGGAGCCAGAATGAAAAAGGGAGGCCTGAGGCCTCCCTTTTTCGTTCACGCCCCACGGACCCGCTCGATCAGTCGCCGATACGCCAGCCGGAAGTAATCGGGTAGCGCCGGTCACGGCCGAAGCCCCGCTGGGTAACCCGCACCCCGACCGCCGCCTGGCGCCGCTTGTATTCGTTCAAGTCGACCAGGCGCAACACCCGCCTGACCGTGTCCTCGTCGAAGCCCTCGGCAATGATGGCGTTGGCCGACAGGTCGTGCTCGATATACAGCTTGAGGATCTCGTCGAGCACCGGGTAGGGCGGCAGCGAGTCCTCGTCCTTCTGATCCGGCGCCAGCTCGGCCGACGGCGGCCGATCGATGACCCGCTGCGGAATCACCGCCCCCAGGGTATTGCGGTACTCGCACAGGCGGAACACCAGGGTCTTGGGCACATCCTTGAGCACGTCGAAGCCGCCGGCCATGTCGCCGTAGAGGGTGGCGTAGCCGACCGCCATCTCGCTCTTGTTGCCGGTGGTCAGCACCAGATAGCCCTTCTTGTTGGAGATCGCCATCAGCAGCGTGCCACGACAGCGCGCCTGCAGATTTTCCTCGGTGGTGTCACGGCCCAGGCCCTCGAACACCGGCGCCAGGGTGCCCATGAAGGCTTCGACCATCGGCGCGATGGGCAGCACCCGGTAGCCAACGCCCAGCGCCTGGGCTTCGGCCTCGGCGTCCTCCAGGCTGATCTGCGCGGTATAGCGGTACGGCATCATCACTGCCTCGACGTGTTGGGCACCCAGCGCATCCACCGCCACCGCCAGGGTCAAGGCCGAATCGATGCCGCCGGAGAGCCCCAGCACCACGCCCTTGAAGCCGTTCTTGCGCACATAGTCGCGCACCCCCATGACCAGCGCCTGATACACGCTGGCCTCCAGCGCTGGCAGGGGTGCACAGGTCGCCGGCCGTGGAATCACTGCGTCCTCAACCACCTGCAAGTCGACCGGGTAGAACCCCTCATTGAACGCCCCCACGCGCTGACAGACCTGCCCGGCGGCATCGACCACGCAGCTGCCGCCATCGAACACCAGCTCGTCCTGGCCACCGACCTGGTTGACATAGACGATCGGCATCCCGCCCTCGCGCGCGCGCTCGGCCAGGTTCTCCTCGCGCTCGGACTGCTTGTCCAGGTGGAAGGGCGAGGCATTCAGGCTGAACATCAGCTGCGCCCCGGCCGCACGTGCCTGCGCCATCGGCTCGGCGAACCAGATGTCCTCGCAGATGTTCAGGGCAATAGGCACGCCCTTGATGTCCACCACGCAGGGCTGGTCACCCGACTCGAAGTAGCGCTTCTCGTCGAACACCCGGTAGTTGGGCAGCTTCTGCTTGTAATAGCTGGCCAGCAGCCGGCCATCGGCGATCACCGCGCAGGCGTTGTAGCGCAGCTCGTCCTCCAGCCAGGGATAACCGACCACCAGATAGATGCCGTGCACCTGCTCCTGCAGGCGCTGCAAGGCCTGCTCGATGCGCAGCTGCATGCTCGAGCGCAGCAGCAGATCCTCCGGCGGGTAGCCGCACAGCGCCAGCTCGGGGAATACGATGACATCCGCCTGCCACTGATCGCGCGCGCCGCAGGCCGCCTCGATTATCCGCTCGACGTTGCCATGCACGTCGCCGACGCGCAGGTTCATCTGGGCCATCACGACACGCAGGGTTTGGCTCATGACAGCCTCCACCAAACTAATCCCGTTTGCGCCACCGGAGATCGGCGGCGCCGTTGCACAAGCGCCATTGTCCCGCATCGCCGGCGCCGGAAACAATGCACAGCATCGGCTTTGGCCGCTGTGCTGCGACCGCCAGCTTGGCTAAACTGCCAGGCCTTACTGGAGAAAAGTGAGCCATGGGCCTGTTCCGCCTGCTGATCTTGATCGCTATCGTCGCCGCCGCGTTCTGGCTCTGGCGACGCTTTATCCGCCCGCCGAAGCGTGCCGACAACCTCGGCCGCAAGCCCGCCCCCATGGTGCGCTGCGCCCAGTGTGGCGTGCACGTGCCACGCGAGCACGCGCTCAACCAGGACGAGCACTGGTACTGCAGCCGCGCGCACCTGGAACAAGGCCGCAAATCCGGTGAGCAGTGAGGTCCTGTCCCTGAGCGGAGCCCAGGGTCGGCGCATCCTGCGGCTCTATCACCTGTACCGCCTGGCCATAGGCCTGGCCCTGGTCCTGCTGATCTCCAGCGACCTGCACGACGAGCTGCTGGACCTGGCCAATCCCGCCCTGTTCCGCAACGGCAGCTGGTTCTACCTGATCCTGAACATTCTGGTGGCGGTGGTGGTGCAGCGGCCACGCAGCCTGATTCAGCTGTTCAGCCTGGCGCTGGTCGACGTAATCCTGCTATCCGGCCTGTTCTACGCCGCAGGTGGCACCCCCAGCGGCATCGGCGCCCTGCTGATCGTCGCCGTGGCGATCGCCAATATCCTGCTGCGCGGGCGCATCGGCCTGCTGATCGCCGCCGTGGCCGCCATCGGCCTGATCTACCTGACCTTCTACCTCAGCCTCGACCGCCCCGCCGCCGCCGCCCAGTTCGTCCAGGTCGGCGCCCTCGGCGCCCTGTGCTTCGCCGCCGCGCTGTTCGTCCAGGGCATCACCCGGCGCCTGCATGCCAGCGAGAGCTTGGCCGAACAGCGCGCCGCCGACGTCGCCAGCCTGGAGGCGCTCAACGCCCTGATCCTGCAACGCATGCGCACCGGCATTTTGGTCCTGGATGATCAGCACCGGGTGCTGCTGGCCAACCAGGGCGCGCTGAGCCTGCTCGGCCGCGAGGACCTGGCCGGCAAGATCCTCGATCCGCACTGCTCCGCGCTGGTCAAGCGCCTGCAACACTGGCGGGACAACCCGACCCTGCGCCCGGCCAGCCTGCAAGCCCGAGACGACGGGCCGGTCCTGCAGCCGAGCTTCGTACCGCTGCAGCGTGGCGAGCAGCGCGAAACCCTGATCTTCCTCGACGACATCTCCCAGGTTGCCCAGCAGGCCCAGCAGCTCAAGCTCGCCTCCCTGGGCCGCCTGACCGCCGGTATCGCCCACGAGATCCGCAACCCCCTCGGCGCCATCAGCCACGCCGCACAATTGCTGCAGGAGTCGGAAGAGCTGCAGGGTCCCGACCTGCGTCTGGCGCAGATCATCCAGGACCACTCGCGGCGGATGAACCTGGTGATCGAGAACGTCCTGCAACTGTCACGCCGGCGCCAGGCAGAACCTCAGCTGCTCGACCTCAAGTACTGGCTGCACCGCTTCGCCAGCGAGTTCCGCAGCTCGGCGCCCGCCGACCGGCAGCTGCACCTGGAAACCCAGGGCGGCAGCATCCAGACGCGAATGGACCCGCATCAACTGACCCAGGTGCTGACCAACCTGGTGCAGAACGGCCTGCGCTACAGTGCCCAACAACATGGACGAGGGCAGGTCTGGCTCAAACTGTTTCGCGACCCGGACAGCGAACTGCCGGTGCTCGAGGTGCTGGACAATGGCCCTGGCGTGCCGGCCGAGCAGCTGCAGCACATCTTCGAGCCGTTCTACACCACCGAGAACAAGGGCACCGGCCTGGGCCTGTATATTTCCCGTGAGCTGTGCGAAAGCAACCAGGCACGCCTCGACTACAAATCACGCGAGGGCGGCGGCAGCTGCTTTCGCATCACCTTTGCCCACCCGCGCAAGCTGAGCTGAACATGACCCGCCAGATAGCCCTTATCGTCGACGACGAGCCCGATATCCGCGAACTGCTGGAAATCACCCTGGGCCGGATGAAGCTCGACACCCGCAGCGCGCGCAACGTCAAGGAAGCCCGCGAGTGGCTGGCCAAGGAACCGTTCGACCTGTGCCTGACCGACATGCGCCTGCCCGACGGCACCGGCCTGGAGCTGGTGCAGCACATTCAGCAGCGTCACCCCCAGGTCCCGGTGGCGATGATCACCGCCTACGGCAGCCTGGACACGGCGATCCAGGCCCTCAAGGCCGGCGCCTTCGATTTCCTGACCAAGCCGGTGGACCTCGCTCGCCTGCGGGAACTAGTCGCCACCGCCCTGCGCCTGCGCGCCCCGGAAAGCGCCGAGCTGCCCGTGGACAGCCGCCTGCTCGGTGACTCGCCGCCCATGCAGGCCTTGCGCAAGCAGATTCTCAAACTCGCCCGCAGCCAGGCGCCGGTGTATATCAGCGGCGAGTCCGGCAGCGGCAAGGAGCTGGTGGCCCGCCTGATCCACGAACAGGGCCCGCGCCGCGAGCAACCCTTCGTGCCGGTCAACTGCGGCGCCATCCCCTCGGAGCTGATGGAGAGCGAATTCTTCGGCCACAAGAAAGGCAGCTTCACCGGCGCCGTCGAAGACAAGCAGGGCCTGTTCCAGGCCGCCAACGGCGGCACCCTGTTCCTCGACGAAGTCGCCGACCTGCCGCTGGCGATGCAGGTCAAGCTGCTGCGGGCGATCCAGGAAAAGGCCGTGCGCACCGTCGGCGGCCAGCAGGAGCTGGTGGTCGACGTGCGCATCCTCTGCGCCACCCACAAGGACCTGGCGGCGGAAGTCGCCGCCGAACGCTTTCGCCAGGACCTCTACTACCGCCTCAACGTCATCGAGCTGCGCGTGCCGCCGCTGCGCGAGCGCCGCGAAGACATCAGCCAGCTGACCGAGGTCATGCTCAGGCGCCTGGCCGAGGACACCGGCCTGAGCCCCGCCCGGCTCGACCCCGAAGCCCTGGAGAAGCTCAAGAGCTACCGCTTCCCCGGCAACGTGCGCGAGCTGGAAAACATGCTCGAGCGCGCCTACACCCTGTGCGAAGACGACCGCATCAGCGCCGGCGACCTGCGCCTGGCCGACGCCTGCCCCGCCGGGGAAAACGGCGAAACCAGCCTGGCGCAGATCGACAACCTGGAGGACCACCTGGAGGAGATCGAGCGCAAGCTGATCATGCAGGCCCTGGAAGAAACCCGCTGGAACCGCACGGCCGCCGCCCAGCGCCTGGGCCTGAGCTTCCGCTCGATGCGCTACCGGCTGAAGAAGCTGGGAATCGACTGAGCCCCACCTCCGCTCGGGCGCCTACAGCAGCACCCGGCCGGTCGCCGCCAGCGCGATACCTTCAGCCCAGGCGCCCCGCCGGCGCGTAGGGCGCGGGGTCGATGATCGGCGTGCGTCCCAGCAGCAGATCGGCCAGCAGCTGGCAGGACGCCGGGGCCAATACCAGACCGTTGCGATAGTGGCCGCAGTTCAACCAGAGCCCCTCATAGCCGGGAACCGCGCCGATAAAGGGAATGCCCTCCGGCGACCCAGGGCGCAAGCCCGCCCAGTGCCCGACTCGCTCGGCCTCGGCCAGCGCCGGCAGCAAGGCCTCGGCCGACGCCTGCAGGCTGGCTAGCGCCGCTGGCGTGGGGGTCTTATCGAAGCCCGCGCGCTCCAATGTGCTGCCTACCAGAATGTGTCCATCGCGTCGGGGAATCGCATAGCGCCCCTTGGCCAGCACCATGCTCGGCAGAAAGTCCTCCGCGCACTTGTACAGAATCATCTGCCCCTTCACCGGCTCCACCGGAAGCTCGACGCCGAGCCCCTTGAGCAGCTCGCCGCTCCAGGCCCCGCTCGCCACGACGACACAATCGCCACGCATCTCGCCTTCAGCGGTAACCACTCCACGGACGCGCCCTTTCTCAAGGACAAAACCGCTGACCGCACACTGCTCACGCAGGGTCACGTTCGGCAGGTTCAGCAGCGCCGCGCGCAGCGCCTTGACCAGGCGCGGGTTGCGCACGTTGGCCACCCCGGCCATCTGCACCGCATGGGTAAAGCCCCCGGCCAACGCCGGCACCGCGCGCTGCACCGCCGCCATCTCGACCCGCTGCAGCGGCCGCCCCTCGCGCCTTGCCCAGTCCAGCGCTTGCGCTTCGTCCTCGAGATCCAGCCAGTACAGGCCGGTGACATGCACCTCCGGGTCGATGCCGGTTTCAGCCAACAGTTGCTCGCCCAGGCGTGGGTAGAAGTCCTGCGACCAATGGGCCAGCGCGGTGACGGCCGAGCTGTAGCGCCAGGGATAGAGCGGCGAGACGATACCGCCGCCGGCCCAGGAGGACTCGCGCCCCAGCCCACCCGCCTCAAGCAGCAATACCTTGAGCCCGGCCTGCGCCAATCGATAGGCCGAGAGCATACCGACGACACCGCCCCCCACCACGACCGCATTTTCCATGCACTTATCTAGCGACAACTCATACCCCCTTACTTGACACCTCGAGGTGCTCAGCTAAACAAACAGCAGGCCAGGATGGCCGTCCATACATGAGCACAAGGAAGCGCATCATGTCCCCCTATCGCCTCCAGGCCTTCAGCCTGATGGAACTGCTGGTCTCCATTGCCCTCACCGCAATCCTGCTGAGTATCGCAGCGCCGAGCTTCAGCGCCTACTTGCAACAGAGTCGACAGACTGCACACATCAACCAGATGCTCGCGGCCCTCAACTACGCAAGAAACAGGGCGATTTCTGGCGCAATGCCCGTCAGCCTGTGCGCGGGAACAAGCAGCTGCAATGGCTCGCGGCGCTGGCAAGAGCAACTGCTGATCTTCATCGACGTCAACCTCAACGGCCAACTCGACGGTAGCGATACGCTGCTGCAAATGGAGCCGCTGGTAACCAACTACACTTGGGACTGGTCGAACTTTCGCAATCAGAAGCACCTGAGTTTCAAGGTCGATGGCACCACCCATGCTCTCAACGGCACGCTCACCCTGTGCGAAAACACGCGCCCGGCTGCCCGAATCGTGATCAACCTCGCAGGGCGGGCCCGCATCGACCGGGCCGCGAGCAACAATCTCTGCAGCCGCTGAACCGTTCACCCCGGAGAAGTGGCCGGGCATCCCCCTTTTGTTGTGGATAGCACGCAACCTGAGATGATCTGCTCAACGATTCTGTAGAGAACAGTCATGCGCGACACCCGAGGCTTTACCCTGATCGAGCTCATGGTGACCGTAGCCGTCCTGGCCATCGTCATCAGCATTGCTGCCCCCTCATTCAGCGCCATGCTGCGCGACAACCGCATCGCCACCATCGGCAGCGAACTGCAGACGGCCTTGCAGCTGGCGCGCTCGGAAGCGATCAAGCGTCGCCTGGATGTCGTGGTGTGCCGGCGCAATGCCGCCGGTACCGCATGCGAGAATGGCACCGACTGGGGCGCAGGCTGGCTGATCCGTCAAGTCGGCGGCGATGTCCTCAAGGTCTGGGACAGCGTACAGGACAGCAGCATCACCGGCCCGAACGCCGGCATCACCTTCCGCGGTACCGGCCTGGCCGCTGCCGCCAGCAACTTCTCGGTTACCCAAAGCAGTTGCACCGGCCAGCAGAAACGCACGCTGTCGGTCTCGGTAACCGGAAACACCACCCTGAGCAAGGTGAACTGCTAATGCGCGCCCCACTCGCCAGGCCTCAGCAAGGGGCCACCCTGATCGAAGTGCTGATCGCCATCGTCGTGCTCTCCATCGGCTTGCTGGGCTTGGCTGGGCTGCAGCTGACCAGCATGCAGAGCAACCACAGCGCCTATTACCGCTCCCAGGCCACGCTGCTTGCCTATGACCTGGCCGACCGCATGCGCGCCAATCGCACGGCCGCGCTGACCAGCGCCTACCTCGTCGACTTCCCGACATCCTCCAGCAGCAACACGGTGAGCGGCACCACTGCCCAGAAGGACAGAGCCGAGTGGCTGAACAACCTCGCCCTGAAACTGCCGGACGGCACCGGCAAGGTGGAGAAGAGTGGCACCCTGGTGACCATTTCCGTGCGCTGGAACGACAACCGCGGCCGGATCAAGGCAACCGGCGACACCACCACGCCCACCGAGACCTTCGTCTACCGGACTGAAATATGAACACGACCCTTCACCTGCGGCAAAAAGGACTTTCGCTGGTCGAACTGCTGATCGCACTGGCCCTCAGCCTGCTGCTTATGGGAGGCGTGTTGCAGATCTTCCTCAGTAGCAAGCAGACCTACAGTAGCAACAACGCTCTGTTCCGCGTGCAGGAGAGTGGGCGTTTCGCCACCAGCTTCCTCACCTACGATATCCGCAACGCCGGCTACAAGGGCGAGTGCCTGGGCAGCCCAACCAATCTGCTCAATGAGACACACAGCGCCTACAGCCCGGACCTGTTCGACGTCAGCCAGGGAATCAAGGGCTGGAACGACACCTCGCCGAGCTGGGTGAGCAATCGCGTGCGCGGCGATGTGCTTGTCCTCAAGCACGCCGCCAACGCCTCCAATGTCACCGCGTCCGGCAATACGCCCCTCAACGCCAACACCATTAACCTGACCGGCTCGAGCACGATCCCACAGGACTCAATCGTCATCATTGCCGACGGCCAGGGCTGCGACGTGTTCCAGACGACCAACAACGCCAACGCCAACTCACTGACTCGCGGCAACGTCGGCACGCCTGGCAATAAGAACCCGGGGGCCAGCAACTTCAGCCATACCTATGGCCCGGACATGCAGATCCTCACCCTGGAGAGCGCCACCTACTACATCGGTAACGGCGCCAACGGCCTACCTTCGCTGCGCCGTATCAGCTATGCCACCGGTACCGCCAGCGACCAAGAGCTGGTCGAGGGGATCGAGGACATGCAGATCCTCTACGGTATCGCCGACCTCAACAAACAAGTCAGCAACTACGTCACCGCCAACAACGTCACCAACTGGGACAATGTCGCCGCGGTGCGCATCGAACTGCTCGCCGTCAGCGCCGATACCAACGTGGTCCCGGAAAACCAGGTGATCGCCTTCAACGGCGCCAACACGACCATCGCCAACCGCCGTCTGGCACACACCTTCTCGACCACCATCGGACTGCGTAACCGCCTACCATGAACAGACCTACTCCATCACTGCACATCCGCAGCCAGCAAGGCGCCGTGTTGATCATCGCCCTGGTCATGCTACTGCTGCTGACCATCATCGGCCTGAGCAGCATGCGCGGCACCTCGCTGCAGGAAAGCATGGCCGGCAACATGCGCGACAACAATGTCGCCCTGCAGGCCGCCGAAGCGGCCTTGCGCGATGGCGAAAACATCGTCAACAGCAAGTTCCTGAACGGCACCCTGAACACCCTGGAAGCCGCCCCGCAGACGGGGTCCTATAGCAGCTTCCCCGGGGTCAGCAGCAACCCCACCTACAAGATCACCCTGCTGGCCAAGCTGCGCACCAGCACCGAGGCCGGCGCAGCCATTACCGACGAGGGCGCCCTGGTGCGGGTCGAGGCCGACGGCTACGGCGTCAGCACCAACCTGAACAGCAGCGCCACTTCTCGCGCGCAGCTCAGCTCCACCTTCTTGGTCGAACAATGAACAGACAACTGTTGCGCCCGCACAAACAGGGAGTGTCCGCGATGATCAGGTCCGCCGTAAGCTCAAGCCCAGTAAACATCAGCGCCGGCTTTGCGATGTCCCTGTGCATCGCCCTGGCCGCCACCCCGGCCCAGGCGCAAGTCTCGCAGGCACCGCTGCTCTTGGGCGGCGGCAACGTACCTGGCAACCTAGCACTGGTGCCCTCGGTCGAGTGGCCGACCATCATCAGCATGGCCAACCTGGGCAACTACAGCGCCAGCACCACCTTCGTCGGCTACTTCGACTCGAACAAGTGTTATGACTACAGCGACGACACGGCCAACAGTGACAAACGCAACAGCCACTTCTACCCGGTCTCCATTTCCACCAGCCGCACCTGCGCCGGCAAGCTGTGGAGCGGTAACTACCTCAACTGGGCCGCGACCCAGACCATCGATCCCTTTCGTAGCGCCCTGACCGGCGGTTATCGCGTCAGGGACACCGCGACCGAAACCTGGCTGGAAAAGGCCCGGCACACTGGCCAGAACAGCAGCGGGCGTCTGCAAATATCCGGATCAACAACCGTGAGCGCTGCCACAGCAGCAGACTGGAGCGAGTTCAACACGCGGCTGGAGGGGTATGGCAACCGCATGCGCTTTACCTTGAACGGCAGCTGGAGTGGCACTGTCACGCCTTACAGCTCGTCCACCACGCTGACCGGCAATGGCGGCAACGTGTATGAAGTGGTAATGCGCGTGAAGGTCTGCGACGCCAGCGTCGGCCTGGAAACCAACTGCACAAAGTACGCCCAGGGCTACAAGCCCGAAGGCCTGATTCAGCTGTATTCCAAGGACATCCGCTACAGCGTCTTCGGCTACCTCAATGACTCCGACACCCTGCGCGACGGTGGCGTGCTGCGCGCCCAGCAGAAGTACGTCGGGCAGATCACCCGCAGCCCCGGCACGCCGGGGGAGCTGAGCAACCCGGCCAACGAGTGGGATGCCACCACCGGCGTTTTTGTACGCAACCCCAATCCGAGCGATGCCAGCGCGACCCACTCCAGCATTGCCGACAGCGGCGTGATCAACTACCTGAACAAGTTCGGACAGATGACCAGCCTGAACCACAAGTCCAAGGACCCGGTCAGCGAGCTGTATTACACCGCCCTGCGCTACTTCAAGAACCAGGGCAACGTGCCCGCCTACTCGACCATCAGCAGCGGCAACACCTATGACCTCGCCGATGGTTTTCCCGTCATCACCAACTGGCAGGACCCGATTCAGTACGCCTGCCAGAAGAACGTGATCCTCGGCATCGGCGACGTCAACACCCACCGCGACAAGAACCTGCCTGGCAACTCGCGGACCACCGATGAGCCCAGCATGCCGGCGCAGGTATCCTCCGACACCAGCATCAACGTGGTCACCGCGACGCAGAAGGTGGCCCAGCTCGAAGGGATCACCATCAACACTCCCTTCAGCGGCCGGGAAAACTCGGCCTACATGGTGGGCATGGCCTACGACGCCAACACCAAGGACCTGCGCAGCACCATCGCCGGCAAGCAGACCGTCTCTACCTACTGGGTGGACGTGCGTGAAAATCAAGTATTGCGGAGCAAGGACCAGAACCAGTATTGGCTTGCCGCCAAGTACGGCGGCTTCAAGGTGCCTGACGATTACGGCGACCCCTATGCACGCACGGCGGCCCTACCCGAATCCTGGTGGCGCACCACCACTGATGTTCTGAGCACCGGCGACCCACGCCCAGACAATTTTTATGTGGCGAGCGATGCAGCCAATATGGTGCAAAGTCTTAAGCAGGCCTTCGCCCAAATTGCCCTGGAAGCCAAGAGCACGACGGCTTCGCTGTCCAGCAACTCAAGCCGCCTGGAAACCGACACCGCCGTATTCCAGTCACTGCTCGATAGCACGCGTTGGAGCGGCGACCTGCTGGCCAAGCAGATCGGCAGCAACGGTGTGGTTGCCACAACCGCGACCTGGAGTGCCGCAACCGCCCTGGACAGCCTGGCCAACGTGTCCACCCGCAAGATCTTCACCATCAGCCCGCTGACCCCCGACTCCAACAACGGGCCTCGGCGTTCGACCACAGGCCGGGATTTCACCAAGACCGGAATTGACTCCACGCAACTGGCGCTCCTGGTCCAGCCTGGCGACACCGGCACCACAGAGGCACAGCTGCGGGTCGACTACCTGCGCGGCGACCGCAGCCTGGAGATCACCAACGACGACCGCACCAAACCCTTCCGCCAGCGCTCCAGCCGCCTGGGTGACATCGTCAATTCGGACCCGCAGTTCATCCACAAGCAGGACTTCGGTTACTCGCGTCTATCCTGGAACAGTGGCGCCGTCGGCACTGCCTACACGGCATTCCGCGGCTCCAGCAGCTACCAGAATCGCCTGCCCATGGTGGTTGTCGGGGCCAACGACGGCATGCTGCATGGCTTCGATGCCAGGCTCAGCAGCAACACGCTGACCAACGGCGGCAAGGAACTGTTCGCCTACGTGCCCGATGGCGTCATGGGCAACCTGGCCAAGCTCACCGACCCGGCCTATGCCCACCGCTATTATGTTGATGCCACTCCGCGCGTCGGCGATGCCTGGCTGGGCAGCACTACCGGTTGGAAAACCCTGGTGGTCGGCGCGACCGGCGCCGGAGGCAAGAGCATCTTCGCCCTGGACATCACCGACCCGAGCAACATGACCAGCAGTAATGTGCTGTGGGAGTTCAGCCATCCTGCCATGGGTTACACCATGGGCCAACCGGCACTGGTCGCGTTGCCCAACGGAAAGTTCGGCGTCATCGTCAGCAGCGGCTACCACGATACGGCCCCATCCACAGGACGGGTCTGGGTCCTGGACGCCTCCGACGGCAGCGTGATCAAGGACATCACCCTGCCGACCACTGGCAACCTGGGTGCCCCCCTGGCATCCGACACCGACTTCGACCAGGTCGCCGATCGCGTCTACGTGGCCGACACCCTGGGCAACGTCTGGCGCCTGGACCTGGGCAGCAACGTCAACCAGTGGGGCATTCCAAACGGACTGGGCGCCAACCCCATGTTCATCGCCAAGGACGCCTCGGGTAACCGCCAAGCGATCACGGCGCCGCTCTCATCCGCATTCAATGATGATGGCAAGCACATGGTCTTCTTCGGCACCGGTAGCTTCTACAAAGTCGGCGACAACGAAATCCCGAACAATCCACAAGTCGATACCTTCTACGGCATTATCGATGAGGGTCTGCTGACCAATGGCCGCGGCAACCTGCGCCAGCAGAAGATCCTCAAAGAGGCCACCCTGGCGAACGGCACCAAGGCGCGCGCCATCTCGGCCAACATCCTGCAATCGGGAGACCGCGGCTATTACCTGGATCTTGCCTGGCAAACCGCGGAAGGCGGCCCAGGCGCCAAGGGAGAGCGCGTCGTCGCCAAGGCGACCCTGCGCTCGGGTCGGGTTATTTTCACTACCATGACGCCATCGGCCGACCCCTGTGCATCCGGTGGCACCAGTTGGATCATGTCAATCAAGCTGTCGAGCGGCGGGCGCCTGGAAAACGTCTACTTTGATACCAGCGGTGACGGCAACCTGGACAGTGCCGACACCACAACCCTGCCAAACGAAAACGGGGAAATACCTTGGTCGGGTATTTCCGATCCAGACCATGGCGTCAGCAAGGGCGTGACACCGCTGTACAAGTGGCTTTGCTTCGCCGGCTCCAGCGGCGCCACGCCGAAATGCGTGGCGGTGTCTGGCTCGCAGCGATTTGGCCGAAACTCCTGGCGTGAATTAAGGACCAACTGATGAAGCAACCGAGCAATAGCCTGCACTGCGCCAAGCGCAGTGCAGGCTTCACCCTGATCGAGATGATGATCGTCGTGGCAATCGTGGCGATTCTGGCCGCAATTGCCTACCCGTCGTACCAGGAGCATGTGCGAAAGTCCCGGCGTGCCGACGCCCAGACCGCCATTCTTGAGCTGGCGCAGTTCATGGAGCGCCACTACACCTCGAACGGCAAGTACCTGACATCAACCAACGCCGCGCCTGCGCTCCCCTTTACCGAGGCGCCCAAGGACGGCACAACCAAGTATTACGACCTGAGCTTCGCCGCTGCCCCTACGGCGAACGCCTACACATTGCGCGCGGTCCCCAAGGGCGCCATGGCCGGCGACCTGTGCGGCACCCTGACCCTGAGCAATACCGGCGCCAAGGGCCAGTCAGGCGGCACACTTGCCCAATGCTGGCGACGTTAGGCCGCAGAACAAAAAAGGGTCGGCATTACGCCGCCCCTTTTCCTTTCCATCCAGAACAACAATCCGGCTCGATAACCGTTTAACTCCGCCCACCCGGGGTTATAAGGTCTTCACGCGCAACTCCTTGGGCATGGAGAAGGTCACGTTCTCCGGCCTTCCGGCCAGCTCGCTCTCACCGACTGCCCCCCACTCCTGCAACTGGCGGACCACGCCGCGCACCAGCACTTCCGGGGCCGAGGCGCCCGCGGTGATGCCGATGCCGGCGACGCCGTCGAACCATTCGCGCTTGAGGTCTTCGGCGCCGTCGATCAGGTAGGCCGGGGTGCCCATGCGCTCGGCCAGCTCGCGCAGACGGTTGGAGTTGGAGCTGTTGGGACTGCCGACCACCAGCAGCACGTCGCATTCGGCGGCCAGCTGCTTGACCGCGTCCTGGCGGTTCTGGGTGGCGTAGCAGATGTCGTCCTTGCGCGGGCCGCCGATGTCGGGAAACTTGCGGCGCAGGGCGTCGATCACCTTGCTGGTGTCGTCCATCGACAGGGTGGTCTGGGTGACGAAGGCCAGGGCTTGCGGGTTGCGCACCTGCAGGCGCTGCACGTCCGCCTCGTCCTCCACCAGGTAGATGGCGCCGCCGTTGCTGGCGTCGTATTGGCCCATGGTGCCCTCGACTTCCGGGTGACCGGCGTGGCCGATGAGGATGCACTCGCGGCCCTCGCGGCTGTAGCGCACCACTTCCATATGCACCTTGGTCACCAGCGGACAAGTGGCGTCGAACACCTTTAGGCCTCGCCGCTCGGCCTCGCTGCGCACCGCCTGGGACACGCCGTGGGCGCTGAAGATGACGATGACGTCGTCCGGCACCTGGTCCAGCTCCTCGACGAACACCGCGCCGCGCGCGCGCAGGTCCTCGACCACGAACTTGTTGTGTACCACCTCGTGGCGCACGTAGATCGGCGGGCCGAAGACCTCCAGGGCGCGGTTGACGATCTCGATGGCACGATCGACGCCGGCGCAGAAGCCGCGGGGGTTGGCGAGTTTGATATGCATGGGCGTGGATCTCGGCGCGAAGCGGGAACTGGGAGTTTAACGCCGCCCGCAGGCAGCGGGCGAATGGCCGCCAGGAGGGACTGGCTGGCAGCCCCTCGGCAAGGCCTCAGAGCGCCCTGACTTCGATGATTTCCACGTCGAAGTTGAGCGTCTTGCCGGCCAGCGGGTGATTGAAGTCGATGGTCACCTGGGCCTCGTCGAAGGCCTTGACCACGCCCGGCAGCTCGGTGTTGGCGGCATCGTTGAAGATCACCAGCAGCCCCTCGGACAGCTCCATGTCCTGGAACTGCGCGCGCGGCATCACCTGCACGTTCTGCGGATTGGGCTGGCCGAAGCCCTGCTCCGGCAGCACCTGCACGCTGCGCTTGTCGCCGGCCTTGAAGCCGAACAGGGCGGACTCGAAACCCGGCAACAGGTTGCCGTCGCCGACCCTGAAGGTGGCCGGGGCTTTGCCTTCGGTGCTGTCCACCACCTCGCCGTTTTCCAGCTTGAGGGCGAAATGCAGGGTGACTTCCTTGTCCGGGCCGATACGTAGCTCAGTCATGGGCGAGGTCTCCGGACTTGTTGCTCTTGAACATATCCAGCGCCAGAATGATGGCGCCGACGGTAATGGCGCTGTCGGCGATGTTGAACGCCGGGAAATACCAGCGGTGCTGCCAGTGCACCAGGATGAAGTCGACCACATGGCCGAGCACCACGCGATCGACCAGGTTGCCCAGGGCGCCGCCGAGCACCAGGGCCAGGGCGACGGCCAGCCAGGTTTCCTCGGGCTTGAGGCGCTTGAGCCAGATAACCAGCACCACGCTGACTACCAGGGCGATGGCGGCGAAGAACCAGCGCTGCCAGCCGGATGCCCCGGCCAGGAAGCTGAAGGCCGCACCGGTGTTGTAGGCCAGGGTCCAGCTGAAGTAGCCGGGGATCACCACCACCTGCTGGTACAGGGTCAGCACATCCTCGACGTAGAGCTTGCTGGCCTGGTCCGCGGCAAACACCAGCAGGCTCAGCCACAACCAGGCCAGGCGCCCGTAACGGCTGGCGTTAGGCATAGTGACGAACCTCGCCGGCGCCTTCGATGTTGTCCACACAACGACCGCAGATCTGCGGATGCGCGGCATGGCTGCCGACGTCCTCGCGGTGGTGCCAGCAGCGCCCGCACTTGGCGTGGGCGGACTTGACCACCTTGAGCTTGAGACCGGCCACTTCGGTTTCCACTGCATCGCTCGGCGCGCTGGCCAGCGGCGCCAGCGTCGCGGTGGAGGTGATCAGCACGAAGCGCAGCTCGTTGCCCAGCTTGTCCAGGTCGGAGATCAGGCTGTCTTCGGCGTACACCGTGACTTCGGCCTGCAGGTTGCCACCGATGGCCTTGGCGCTGCGCTGGTTCTCCAGCTCCTTGTTCACCGCCACCTTGACCGCCATGACCCGCTCCCAGAACTCGCGGCTCAGCTCGAAGCCCTGCGGCAACTCGCTCAGACCCTGATACCAGCCGTTGAGCATGACCGACTCGTTGCGCTCGCCCGGCAGGTACTGCCAGATCTCGTCGGCGGTGAACGACAGGATCGGCGCGATCCAGCGCACCAGCGCCTCGGCGATGTGGAACAGCGCGGTCTGGCAGGAGCGCCGCGCCACGCTGTCGGCGGCGGTTGTGTACTGGCGGTCCTTGATGATGTCGAGGTAGAAGCCACCCAGCTCCTGCACGCAGAAGTTGTGCACCTTCTGGTAGACGTTCCAGAAGCGGTAGCTGTCGTAGGCCTCTTCGATCTCGCGCTGCAGCAGCAGCGCGCGGTCGACCGCCCAGCGGTCCAGCGCCAGCATCTCGGTGTCCGCCAGCAGGTGCTGCGCCGGGTCGAAGCCGCTGAGGTTGGAGAGCAAAAAGCGCGCGGTGTTGCGGATGCGTCGGTAGGCATCGGCGCTGCGCTGCAGGATGACCTTGGACACGGCCATCTCGCCCGAGTAGTCCGAGGAAGCCACCCACAGGCGCAGGATGTCGGCGCCCAGGCTGTCGTTGACTTCCTGGGGCGCGACCACGTTGCCCAGCGACTTGGACATCTTGCGGCCGTTCTCGTCGACCACGAAACCGTGGGTCAGCAGCGCCTTGTAGGGCGCATGGCCGTCGATGGCGCAGCCGGTCAGCAGGGAGGAATGGAACCAGCCGCGATGCTGGTCGGAGCCTTCCAGGTAGAGGTCGGCACGCGGGCCGCTGGCATGGCCGAGCGAATGCGAGCCACGCAGCACGTGCCAGTGGGTGGTGCCCGAGTCGAACCAGACGTCCAGGGTGTCGCTGATCTTATCGTACTGCGCCGCCTCGTCGCCAAGCAGTTCGGCGGCGTCCAGCTGGAACCAGGCCTCGATGCCCTGCTGCTCGACGCGCTGGGCCACCGCCTCCATCAGCTCGACCGTGCGCGGGTGCAGCTCGCCGCTTTCCTTGTGCAGGAAGAACGGGATCGGCACGCCCCAGTTGCGCTGGCGCGAGATGCACCAGTCGGGACGGCCGGCGATCATGCCGTGCAGGCGCGCCTGGCCCCAGGCCGGGACGAAGGCGGTCTGCTCGATGCCGGCGATGGCGCGCTCGCGCAGGGTGTTGCCCTGGGCCGACTGCTTGTCCATGCCGACGAACCACTGCGCCGTGGCGCGGTAGATCAGCGGGGTCTTGTGCCGCCAGCAGTGCATGTAGCTGTGGTTGACCTTCTCGTGGGCCAGCAGGCAGCCGACCTCGGCCAGCTTGTCGACGATCGCCGGGTTGGCCTTCCAGATGAACTGGCCGCCGAAGAATGGCAGCGACTCGGCGTAGACGCCATTGCTCTGCACCGGATTGAGGATGTCGTCGTTGTGCATGCCGTAGCGCTTGCACGAATGGAAGTCGTCCTCGCCATAGGCCGGGGCCGAGTGGACGATGCCGGTACCGGCGTCCAGGGCCACGTAGTCGGCGAGGTAGACCGGCGAGAAGCGCTCGTAGAAGGGGTGGCGGCAGCGAATCAGCTCCAGCGCCTCGCCCTTGGCCCGGGCGACCACCTCACCCTGCAGGCCGAAGCGCGCGAGGCAGCTCTCCACCAGCTCCTCGGCCAGCAGCAGGTACCTGTCGCCGGTGTCGACCAGGGCGTAGTCGAACTCCGGATGCACGTTCAACGCCTGGTTGGCCGGGATGGTCCAGGGCGTGGTGGTCCAGATCACCAGGTAGGCGGCCTTGTCCAGGCCGCTCAGGCCGAAGGCCGCGGCCAGCTTGTCGGCGTCCTCGACCGGGAAACCAACATCGATGGTCGGCGACTGCTTGTCGGCGTACTCGACCTCGGCCTCGGCCAGGGCCGAGCGGCAATCGAAGCACCAGTTGACCGGCTTCAGCCCCTTGAACACGAAGCCCTGCTTGACCATCTCGGCCAGGGCGCGGATCTCGCCGGCCTCGTTGGCGAATTCCATGGTCTTGTAGGGATTATCCCAGTCGCCGAGCACGCCGAGGCGGATGAAGTCGGCCTTCTGCCCTTCGATCTGTTCGGCGGCGTAGGCGCGGCACAGCTCGCGGGTCTTGTCGGCGGCCAGGTGCTTGCCGTGAGTGGTCTCCACCTTGTGCTCGATCGGCAGGCCGTGGCAGTCCCAGCCCGGCACGTAGGGTGCGTCGAAGCCGGACAAGGTCTTGGAGCGGGTGATGAAGTCCTTGAGGATCTTGTTGACCGCATGACCGATGTGAATGCTGCCATTGGCGTAGGGCGGGCCGTCGTGCAGGACGAACTTCGGCCGCCCCTCGCTGATCTGCCGCAGCTTCTGATACAGGCCGAAGTCGTTCCAGCGCTGCAGGGTCTGTGGCTCGCGCTGGGGCAGGCCGGCCTTCATCGGAAACTGGGTATCAGGCAGATTTAGCGTGGCTTTGTAGTCGGTCATCTCAGGCTCTTCACTTAAGCGGTTGGCCCTGCCAATGGGCACGGGCGGCGGCAATATCGGCAGCAATTGCCGTCTTCAGGGCCTCGAGTGAGGCGAAACGCTGCTCGTCGCGCAGCTTGTGGTGGAACGCCACCGTCAAACGCCGGCCATACAGGTCGCCGGCAAAATCCAGCAGATGCACTTCCAGATGGGCGCTGCCGTCGCCGGCCACGGTCGGCCGCACACCGATATTGGCGACGCCCGGCCAGGCCTGGCCGTCCACCCGGGTGCTGACCAGGTACACCCCGGTCAAGGGCACGCGGCGGCGCTTGAGCTGGATGTTGGCCGTCGGCGCGTCCAACTGACGGCCCAGCTTCTGCCCGTGCAACACCCGCCCGGCAATCTGGAAAGGTCGACCGAGCAGCTGTTCGGCAAGCGCGAAGTCGCCACTGCTCAGGGCCTCGCGCACACGCGTGCTGCTGACCCGGCCGCCGTTCACCTCGACAGTGGCCGCGGCCTCGACGCTGAAACCCTGCTGGCTCCCGGCCTCGGCCAGGAAGGCGAAGTCCCCGGCGCGATCGCAGCCGAATCGAAAGTCGTCGCCGACCTCGAGATGGCGCACCGCCAGCCCCTCGACCAGCACCTCACGCACGAACTCGGCCGCACTCAACTCGCGCAGGCGCGGGTTGAACGCCAGGCACAGCACCCGATCGACGCCCTCCTCGGCCAGCAGCGCGAGCTTGTCGCGCAGACGGGTCAGGCGCGCCGGCGCCGTCTGCGGCGTGAAGAACTCGCGCGGCTGCGGCTCGAAAATCACCACGCAACTGGGCACCCCCAGTTCGGCCGCGCGCTCGCGCAGGCGCGCCAGGATGGCCTGATGGCCAAGATGGACGCCGTCGAAATTGCCGATGGTGGCAACACAGTCCCGATGCTGGGGCCGCAGATTATGAAGGCCTCGAACCAGCTGCATAGCACGCTTCTTGCTCAGAAAGTGGCCGATTATACGCACACCGCCCCGCAGACAACAGGCGGCAAATCCAACCTGTCGCCGATCAGGTGCGCGCCCGTCGGGCGAAGTCGCGCAGGCGGAAGCCAAGCAGCAGCAGCGTGGCGAAATAGCTCGCCAGCCCGACCAGCACCAAGCCTGCCAGTCGCAGCAGACGCAGCAGCATGTTGCCCTCGCTCCAGGCCGGCATGAAGTGCATGACCAGCAGCAACGTGGCGCCCATCGTCGCCACCGCCAGCAGCAGCTTGCCGAGGAACAGCCCCCAGCCCGGCTGTGGCTGAAAGTAATCGCCCTTGCGCAATTGCCAATACAGCAAGCCGGCATTCAGGCAGGCGCCAAGGCCGATGGCCAGGGCCAGCCCGGCATGGGCCAGCGGACCGATCAGCGCCAGGTTCATCAGCTGCGTGGCGATCAGCGTCACCACGGCGATGCGCACCGGCGTGCGAATGTTCTGCCGGGCGTAGAAACCCGGCGCGAGTATCTTCACCAGGATGATGCCGAGCAGACCGACCGAGTAGGCGATCAGCGCCCGCTGGGTCATGAGCGCATCATGGGCGGCGAACTTGCCGTACTGGAACAGTGAGACCGTCAACGGCTCGGCCAGCACCGCCAGGGCCACGGCACTGGGCAGCGCCAACAGGAAAGACAGGCGCAACCCCCAGTCGAGCAGCCGCGAGTACTCTTCGCGATCGGCACTGGCATGGGTCTTCGACAGTGCCGGCAACAGGATGGTACCCAGGGCCACACCGAGAACTCCGGCCGGCAACTCCATCAGGCGGTCGGCGTAGTACATCCAGGACACGGAGCCGGCGACCAGGAAGGAGGCGAAGATGGTGTTGATGATCAGCGAGATCTGACTGACCGACACGCCGAAGATGGCCGGCCCCATCTGCCTGAGCACCCGCCACACGCCCATGTCCTTGAGGTTGAGGCGCGGCAGCACCAGCATGCCGACCTTCTTCAGGTGCGGCAGCTGGTAGAGCAGCTGCAGCAGGCCGCCGACCAGCACGGCCCAGCCCAGGGCCATGATCGGCGGGTCGAAATAAGGAGTCAGCCACAGCGCGAAGACGATCATGCTGACATTCAGCAGCGTCGGCACGAAGGCCGGCACCGAGAAGCGGTTCCAGGTGTTGAGCACCGCACCGGCCAGCGACGACAGGGAGATCAGCAATATATAAGGGAAGGTCACTCGCAACAGATCGGTGGTCAGGGCGAAGCGATCGGCCTCATCGGCGAAGCCCGGGGCGGAAACCCAGACGATCCAGGGCGCGATCAGGATGCCGACCAGGGTGACCAGCGCCAGCACCAGGGTCAGCAGGCCGCTGACGTAGGCGACGAAGGTACGCGTCGCCTCTTCACCCTGCTGGGTCTTGTACTCCGCCAGGATTGGCACGAAGGCCTGGGAGAAGGCCCCCTCGGCGAAGATCCGGCGCAACAGATTGGGCAGTTTGAAGGCCACCACGAAGGCGTCCGAGGCCACGCCGGCACCGAAGATGCGCGCGATGATGGTGTCGCGCACAAACCCCAGAACACGGGAAAGCATGGTCAACGAGCTGACGGCGGCCAGCGACTTGAGCAGATTCATGTAATAATTCGATTTCCGCGAGCGAGCACGCCAGCGGACAATCCGCCGGCGCGCGAAGGCGACGAGTGTAGCGGCCTGCCACTGGTCAGGCCAGCAGGGACAAACGCCAACACGCTTGACAGGCGCCCCTGAGCTCGGCATGATTCGCGGCCTTATTTGTTTGTAACCCCCCAGTTTTCGAGGAGCTTGACGGTGGCCAATACACCTTCTGCCAAAAAACGCGCCAAACAGGCTGAGAAGCGTCGTAGCCATAACGCCAGCCTGCGCTCCATGGTCCGTACCTACATCAAGAACGTGGTCAAGGCTATCGACGCCAAAGACCTCGAACAGGCCAAGACCGCTTACACCCTGGCTGTCCCGGTCATCGACCGTATGGCTGACAAAGGCATCATCCACAAGAACAAAGCAGCCCGCCACAAAGGCCGCCTGAACGCCCACATCAAGGCGCTCGGTGAAGCTGCAGCAGCCTAAGCTGTCTGTTCTTGAAAAGCCGGCCCCAGGGCCGGTTTTTTATTGCCTATAGAAAAGGCCCGATCTCGAGTCGAGCCTCCTTTTCCGCTCAGGGCCGCTCCGGCCAGGGCAGGATCGGTATGGCCGTCACCGCATTCTGCGGACTGCCCTCGATCACCCGGTCGCTGTACACCAGGTAGATCAGGGTATTGCGCTTCTCATCGAAGAAGCGCACCACCTGCATGGTCTTGAACACCAGGGAGGTGCGCTCGCGAAACACCTCCTCGCCCTCTTTGAGCTCGGACTTGAAGCGAACCGGACCGACCTGGCGACAGGCGATCGACGCCTCGGCCCTGTCCTCGGCAAGCCCCAGGCCACCCTTGACCCCACCGGCCTTGGCCCGGGACAGGTAGCAGGTTACCCCCTCCACCCTGGGGTCATCGAACGCCTCGACCACGATCTTGTCGTTCGGCCCCAGCAGCTTGAATACCGTGGACACCTCGCCGATCTGCTCGGCGAAGACCAGCGACGGCAGCAGCATCAGCACCGCCGACAACCGCTTGGTCATGCGCATGCCCATCCCTCACACCAGAATCAGGTTGTCCCGATGCACCAGCTCGGGCTCATCGACATAGCCGAGCAGGCGCAGGATCGCATCCGACGGCTGCCCGATGATCTTCTGCGCCTCGAGCGCACTGTAGTTGGCCAGCCCACGCGCCACCTCACGCCCCTCGGGGTCGACGCACACCACCATCTCGCCACGGCGGAAGCTGCCCTGCACCGCCCTCACCCCCACTGGCAGCAGACTCTTGCGATCCTTGACCAGCGCCTTGACCGCACCAGCATCCAGCACCAGGGTGCCGCGGGTCTGCAAGTGCCCGGCCAGCCACTGCTTGCGCGCCGCCAATAGGCCGCGCTCCGGCGCCAGCAAGGTACCCAGCTGTTCGCCGGCCTTGAGCCGCGCCAGCACCTGCTCGATCGCCCCACCGACAATGATCGTGTGCGCCCCGGAACGCGCCGCCAGCCGTGCCGCGCGCAGCTTGGTCTGCATGCCGCCGCGCCCGAGCGCGCCACCCACGCCGCCCGCCACCGCATCCAGGGCCGGATCATCGGCACGCGCCTCGCTGATCAGCGCAGCATCCGGGTTATGCCGCGGGTCGGCGTCATACATACCATCCCGATCGGTAAGAATGACCAGCAGATCGGCCTCGACCAGGTTGGCCACCAGCGCCGCCAGCGTGTCGTTGTCGCCGAAGCGGATCTCGTCGGTGACCACGGTGTCGTTCTCGTTGATTACCGGCACCACATCCAGCTGCACCAGGGTACGCAGCGTGCTGCGGGCATTCAGGTAGCGCTTGCGATCGGACAGGTCGTCATGAGTCAGGAGGATCTGCGCCGTGTGCTGGCCATGCTCGGCAAAGCTCGACTCCCACGCCTGGATTAGCACCATCTGGCCGATGGCAGCTGCCGCCTGGAGCTCGTGCATGGCGCTCGGCCGGGCATTCCAGCCCAGGCGACTCATACCCGCCGCCACCGCCCCGGAGGACACCAGCACCAGCTCGACGCCCTGCTCGCGCAACGCCACCATCTGCTTGACCCACACCGCCATCGCCGCCCGATCGAGACCCCGACCATCGGCGGTCAGCAATGCACTGCCAATCTTTACTACCCAGCGCCGCGCGCCGGTCACCTTGTCACGCATGATCTTCCAACCTTAGCCAGACAGCGCCAGTTCCACCGTTACAAAAACGCCGCTATTAAGCGGCGCTGAAAACTTGCTTAATCCCGGACGTAGATAATCTCCGGGCCATCCTCGTCATCTTCGTCGTCGAAGTCATCCTCGTCGACATCATCGACGCTCTTGACCCCCGCCCGACGCAGCGCACGCTGATCATCCAGCGCCTGCAGACGGGCACGCGCCTCGTCCTCGATACGCTGATCCAGCTCGGCCAGCTCGTCGGCGAACTCCGGATTCTCCGCAGCACGCTCGGCACGCTCCTCCAGGTACTTCATGATGTCCTGACAGAGCCGCTCGGTACCCTCATGGGCCAGGGCAGAGATCACATAGACCGGTCCCTTCCATTCCAAACGCGCCACCACTTCAGCAACGCGCGCCTCGCGCTCCTCTTCCAGCATCTGGTCGGACTTGTTCAGCACCAGCCAGCGATCGCGATCGGCCAGCGCCGGACTGAACTTGGTCAGCTCCTCGACGATGGTCACCGCCGCCTCGGCCGGATCACTCAGATCCAGCGGCGCCATGTCCACCAGGTGCAACAACAGACGAGTCCGCGCCAGGTGCTTGAGGAAACGGATACCCAGCCCCGCCCCCTCGGAGGCGCCCTCGATCAGCCCGGGAATATCGGCCACCACGAAGCTCTTGTAGCGATCGACACTGACCACCCCGAGATTCGGCACCAGGGTGGTGAAGGGATAATCGGCCACCTTTGGCTTGGCCGCCGACACCGATCGAATAAAGGTGCTCTTGCCGGCATTCGGCAGGCCGAGCAGACCGACATCGGCCAGCACCTTGAGCTCCAGCTTCAGGTCGCGCGCATCGCCCGGCTTGCCCGGCGTGGTCTGCCGCGGCGCACGGTTGGTACTGGACTTGAAGCGGGTGTTGCCCAGGCCATGCCAGCCACCCTGGGCGACCAGCAGGCGCTGACCCGCCTTGGTCAGGTCACCGATCACCTCCTGGGTCGCGGAGTCGATCACCGTGGTGCCAACCGGCACCGGCAGGATCAGATCCTCGCCCTTGGCCCCCGTGCAATCGGTACTTCCGCCCTTCTCGCCGTTCGGCGCGAGAAAGCGTCGGGTATAGCGGTAGTCCACCAGGGTGTTGAGGTTCTCGTCGGCTTCGATATACACCGAGCCGCCGTCACCACCATCACCACCATTGGGACCGCCCTTCTCGATGAACTTCTCACGACGGAAGCTCATCATGCCATTACCGCCGTCGCCGGCCTTTACATAGATCGATACTTCATCGACGAATTTCATGGGTACGCCTCCCGCAGCACTGCGGGTCAACAGAATCTAAGAACATCAGGCTCTTGCCGGATGACCCCGCGCCGGTAGCGCGGCAACCCGGGTCATCGGGCAAGAACCCCTAGGATACAGAAACAAAAAAGCCCCGTCGCAAGGACAGGGCTTTTCCAGCAGCCTCGCGATTAAGCCGCGACGACGCTCACGTAACGGCGGTTGAACGCGCCCTTTACTTCGAACTTGAGCACACCTTCGACCTTAGCGAAGAGGGTGTGATCCTTACCCATGCCAACGCCGTAACCGGCGTGGAACTGGGTGCCGCGCTGACGCACGATGATGTTGCCGGCCTTGATGGCCTGGCCGCCGTACATCTTCACGCCAAGGCGTTTGGCTTCTGAGTCGCGACCGTTGCGGGTACTACCGCCAGCTTTTTTGTGTGCCATGAGTTCAATACTCCTGTTAAGGGATTAGGCCGAAACGAATCAGGCCTGAATACCGGTGATTTTGATCTCAGTGAACCACTGACGGTGGCCCTGACGCTTCATGTGGTGCTTACGACGACGGAACTTGATGATGCGAACCTTGTCGTGACGACCTTGCGAAACAACTTCAGCTACAACCTTGGCACCGTCTACAACCGGCGCGCCGATCTTGACGTCGTCGCCGTTGCCGATCAGCAGCACGCGATCAAAAGTCACGGCCTCGCCAGTGGCGATTTCGAGCTTTTCGATCTTGAGGAATTCGCCTTCGGTGACCTTGTATTGCTTGCCACCAGTAACAATCACTGCGTACATGGTAAATCTCCGTTAATCCTGCTCACCCAGCGCTTTATAGGTATGGTCATCGGCTGGCATGGCTGCTCGGGGCCGGAAGGACGCCCTTGCAATTGCGTAAGGCAGGGAAATGCCCAGGGGGAAGTTCAGGGTGCGCGATTGTACGCAACCCACAGACAGGGCGCAAGCACCGCTGGGGCTTGCCTTGACAGCCCCCCCCCTGCCCCCTAGCATGCCGCGCAACCTTAGAGGAGCACTTGTCGCCGATGCAACCCCAGGCCTTCTACCGCGTGGTGGCGGACGATTTTACCGCCGTCGACGGCATCATCCGCCAACAACTCGTCTCGCGCGTGCCGCTGGTAGAGAAGATCGGCGACTACATTATTTCTGCCGGCGGCAAACGCCTGCGCCCGCTGCTGGTGCTGCTCTGCGGCAAGGCCCTGGGCCGCGACGACGAGCAGCTGCGCCTGCTCGCCGCCACCATCGAGTTCCTGCACACCGCCACCCTGCTGCATGACGACGTGGTCGACATGTCCGACATGCGCCGCGGCCGCAGCACCGCCAACGCCCAATGGGGCAACGCCCCCAGCGTGCTGGTCGGCGACTTCCTCTATTCGCGCTCCTTCGAGATGATGGTCGAACTCGGCTCCATGCCGGTGATGAAGATCCTCTCCAAGGCCACCCGGGTGATCGCCGAAGGCGAAGTGCTGCAGCTGTCGAAGATTCGCGACGCCAGCACCACGGAAGACACCTATATGGAGGTGATCCGCGGTAAGACCGCCATGCTGTTCGAGGCCTCGACCCACAGCGCCGCTGCCCTGGCCGGCGCCTCGGCGCAACAGACCGAGGCCCTGCGCACCTTTGGCGACCACCTCGGCGTGGCCTTCCAGCTGGTCGACGACCTGCTCGACTATCGCGGCGATGCCAGCACTCTGGGCAAGAACGTCGGTGACGACCTGGCCGAAGGCAAGCCGACCCTGCCGCTGATCTACACCATGCGCGAAGGCACGGCCGAACAGGCTGCCCTGGTTCGCCAGGCAATCCAGAAAGGTGGCATCGAGGACCTGGAAAGCATCCGCAATGCGGTCGAGACCGCTGGCGCCCTCGACTACACTGCGCAGAAGGCCCGTGATTTTGCCGAGCGGGCCATCGCCTGCCTGGACGCGCTACCCGAAGGCGAATACCGCGACGCCCTGGTCGAGTTGAGCCGCTTCGCCGTCGCTCGCACCCACTGAGCCGCAACCGCGCCCAAGAGCCCGTCCTGCGTGACGGGCTTTTTATTGCCTGATGAAACCCAAATAAGCACTTGCCACCACCGTAATACGAATTATTCTCACAGAATCACTCAAGAGGATGATGAGCATGACCTACCTGATCGATGCCTGGCTGGATAGACCGCATCCGTATCTGCGCATACTGAACCGAGAAACCGGCGAGGCCTGCGCGGTACTGGAGGAAGAGGCGCTGGAGGAATTGCGCGAACAGGGAGACCTGGACCTGCAGGAACTGAGCTGCAACGAACCCCTGGTGCTCAAGGAGCTAGTCCGCAACCTGTTCCTGTTCTGCTACTCAAGGGCATTGCGCCCTTGAGCATCGGGGCCGGCGACTGCGCAGGCACAACCTGCAGAGCCGCCTGCGCGGGGGCCAGCGACGAGCCTGGCGCCCCGCGGGAACCGCTTAGAGGACGTCCAGTAACTCGACGTCGAACACCAGGGTGCTGTGCGGCGGGATGCTGCCGACGCCCTGGGCGCCGTAGGCCAGTTCGCTCGGTACGTACAGGCGCCACTTGCTGCCGGCATTCATCAGCTGCAGGGCTTCGGTCCAGCCGGCAATCACGCCGCCGACCGGAAACTCGGCCGGCTGACCGCGCTCGTAGGAGCTGTCGAACACCGAACCGTCGATCAGGGTGCCGTGGTAGTGCGCGCGGATGGTGTCTTCACGTGTCGGCACCGCGCCTTCGCCGGTGCTCAGCACTTCGTACTGCAGACCGGAGGCGAGCACGGTGACGCCTTCACGCTTGGCGTTCTCGGCGAGAAAGGCGATGCCAGCGCCGGCGGCCGCTTCGGCCTTGGCCTGGGCTTCGGCCTGCATGACCTCGCGGATGACCTTGAAGCTGGCGGACAACTCGGCCTCGCTGACGCGGCTGGGCTGACCGGCGAACGCATCGCTCAGACCGGCCAGGATGGCCTCGAGGCTGACACCCGGCGGCGGATTGTCACGCAGCTGACCGCCGAGCTGACGACCGATGCCATAGCTGACGCGGGTTTCGTCAGTAGAGAGATTGAGTTCGGACATGACACTGCTCCGCTGGGGCTGAAAAGGCCGGCCAGACTAGCACAGAAGCCACGCATGCCCCAGGCGCCGCCGGCAGTGCCCGGCACCTGCGACCAAGGCCCACCCCCCTCCGCTTACCAGGCCGAGGTGATCGAGATTGGTACCCTGACCGTATCGGGCTTGTCGTCCGCCATACCGCACATTTCATCATGCACCACCGCATGCACCAGATTGAACGGCACCCTGGGCAGTTCATGCAGCATGTCGCGGGCATGCTCGACGGAGCGCAGGTGCAGCACCTCGCCATGGCTGTCACTGAGCGAGTGCGCGCGCCCATCCATGCGCGCCTCGAGCACGTAGATGCCGCCCTCGATGGAGATCAGGTTGAGTTCGTCGATGCGCCCGGCGTGGGCATGAGCCGACAGATCGTGCAGATTCATGGAATTACCTCGCCCCCCGTCATGTACAGAAAAAGCAGCCTATATAATTTTTGTACAAGAGCAGGCAAGCGCAAGGCACAAAGCAAACCGCCCGTCCGTTTCACAACGGCCGGGCGGTGAGTGGGCCGCTGGGCGGATCAGTGGTCGTGCTTGGTCAGCTTGTCCAGGTAGCCCATGGCGAAGGCCGAAAGCACGAAGGCCATATGAATGATCACGTACCACATCAGCTTGCTGTCATCGATGTTCTGCGCGTTCATGAACACCTTGAGCAGGTGGATCGAGGAGATCGCCACGATGGAGGCCGCCACCTTCATCTTCAGCGAGCCGGAGTCCATCTTGCCCAGCCAGCTGAGCTTCTCCTTGCCTTCGTCGATGTCCAGCTGGGAGACGAAGTTCTCGTAGCCGGAGATCATCACCATCACCAGCAGGCCACCGACCAGGGCCATGTCGATCAGCGACAGCAGCACCAGGATCAGGTCAGCCTCTGCCATGGCAAAGACATTGGGCAGGATGTGGAAGACCTCCTGAAAGAACTTCAGCGCCAGCGCCAGCAGGGCCAGGGACAGGCCGAAGTAGATGGGAGCCAGCAGCCAGCGCGAGGCATACATCGCGTTTTCGATAAAGCGTTCCATGGGTACTCACAGATTAGGGGCGAAAATCTGCGGCCGAGTATACCCAGCACGCCCCGGCAGACAAGACCGGCGCACGAGGCCGAGTTATCCCCGCAAACTGTGGATAACGCTGTGGGCAGTCATAGGATTAATCGCCAGGCACCCGGGAATGCTGGCGCTGCAAGCGACCGATCAAAAGGCGACCAGCGACCCGATCAGGTTTCCGGGCGGAACTGGTAATTGCCAGGATGACGGCAGCGCTCGCCGTTCAAGCGCCGCAGCTCGGCTTGAATATGCAAGCGCCAGATCATCATTTCGGGGCATTCATCGTAGCCTTGCGCGGCCAGGCTTTCGGCGATCCCGCTGAGCACGCCCTCGGCCACAACAGGCCCGTAGAATGGGCCTTGCGCCTTGATGGCGGAGGGTTGTTCGCCGGAGATTCCGGCGGCACAGATCAGCGTCCAGAGTCCCTTCTCACCGGCCAGGGGCAGTACCACGCATTCGATGCGGGTGACCAAGCCCAGGCATTTACGAGTGAGGCAGAGGTTGCGCGGCATGGCAGCGACCCTCGCTAGGTCAGGTCTCCAGCCTACACCCGCAACGCCGATGAGGGAAACCCGAGGGTTATCCACGGCAATTGTGGATAACCCTGTGCACGAGGCGTGGGCAAGCCCGTCCAGGCCGCGCGGTGCGCCGCGACCGGCGCAGCGCTCAATGACTGACCAGCCACCGAACCGGACCACGCCCGGCCGCCCGAGGCACTCAGGCCGCGGGCTTCTTCTCCCGCGGCTTCTTCTCCTTCACCGGCGCGACCTCTGCCTCCTTCGCCTCCTTCGCCTCCTCGCCCTTGGGCTCTTCGCTCAGGTCGATCTCGGCGATCTCGCGCAGGCGCTCGACCACCCGGGCATTGACACTGCCGGCCGGGAACTGGCCTTCGGCGTTCGGCGTGCCGGCATCCTCGCCGACCAGCAGGCTCAACGCCTCGTCGACCTGGCGCACCGCGTAGATATGGAACCGCCCGGCGCGCACCGCCTGCAGCACCCGCTCGTCGAGCATCAGGGTGGTGACGTTGGAGTGCGGAATGATCGCCCCCTGCTCGCCGGTCAGGCCACGGGCCTCGCACAGGCGGAAGAAGCCTTCGATCTTCTCGTTGACCCCGCCGACCGCCTGCACCTCGCCGAACTGGTTGATCGAGCCGGTGATGGCGAAGCACTGCTTGAGCGGCGTGCGCGACAAGGCCGAGATCAGCGTGCACACCTCGCCGAGCGAGGCACTGTCGCCATCGACGTAGCCGTAGGATTGCTCCAGGGCGATGCTCGCGGAGATTTCCAGGGGGAACTCCTGGGCATAGCGGCTGCCCAGGTAGCCGGTGAGGATCATCACCCCCTTGGAGTGGATCGGCTGGCCCAGGTTGACCTCGCGCTCGATGTCGACGATGCCCGAGCCGCCCGGGTAGACCGTGGCGGAAATGCGCGCCGGCACGCCGAAAGCCGAGTCGCCGACCTCCAGCACGGTCAGGCCGTTGCATTTACCGACTGCGGCGCCGCTGGTGTCGATCAGGATGATGCCGGCCAGCATGTCGTCGATGATCCGCGCCGAGACCCGGCCGGTGCGAGTGGCCTTGGCCTTGAGCGCGCGCTCGATATGGCCCACGTCGGTCACCGGCTCGTTGGCCAGTTGGCGGATGAAGTCGGCCTCGCTGACCAGCTGGAACAGGTCGCCGATGCGCGCAGACAGCCGTCCCTGGTGCTCGGCCAGGCGCGCGCTGTAGGTCGCCAGGCGAGCCACCGCAGCCGCCGTCAGCGGCGCCATGCCCTCCTCCGAGGTGCGGGTCTTCATCAGCTGAGCGAACTGTTCCAGGCTCTCGTCGCCCAGGGGAATGTCCTCGTCGAAGTCGACCAGCACGCGGAACATCTCCTGGAAGTCCGGATCGTGGTCCTGCAGCGCGTAATACAGCTGGCGGGCGCCGATGATCACCACCTTGACCTGCAACGGGATCACCTGCGGATTGAGGGTCACGGTGGCGATGCGGCCGAGGTCGCCCAGGGGCGACTCCATCTTCAGCTGGCGCGAATGCAGGGCGCGCTTGAGCGCGTCCCAGACGAACGGCTCGCCGAGCATCTTCTCCGCCTCGAGGATCAGGAAGCCGCCATTGGCCCGGTGCAGCGCACCCGGACGCAGCTGGCGGTAGCTGGTGTAGAGCGCGCCCTGGTCGGTGTTGTACTCGATGCGACCGAACAGGTTGTCGTAAGTCGGGTGCGACTCGAACACCACCGGGGCGCCGCCGTCGGTGTGGTGGCCCACCACCAGGCTCGGGCAGTACTGCTCCTCGAGCAGCTTGCGCGCCTGCACGTCGACCTTCTCCACCTCCACCAGCTGATCGACTACGGTCTTCAGCAGGTTGACCTGCACCGCCTGCAGGTAGGCGCAGACCCCGGCGTTCTCCGCGTACTTCGCCGACAGCGGCGACAGCAGCGGCTGCAGGGCCACGGTGATGGTTTCCTCGTTGAGCTGACGCAGCTGGTTGTTCGACTCGCGCTTCCACTGCGGCAGGCTGGCCAGCTCTTCGTTGAGGCGCTCCTCGAGGGTCGCGATGTCGGCGTGGAAACGCTCGCGCTCGGCCTCCGGCAGCTGGGCAAACTCGGCCTCGTCCAGGGCCTTGCCCTCGAGCATCGGGGTGAAGGCGATATTGCTGCTGTCGCGGTACAGCGCCACGCCGCGCTCCAGGGCCAGGCGCTCGATCACGTCCAGGGCCTGGTCATAGCGCTTGTTGAAGGCGCGATCGATGACGCTCTTCTTCTGCTGGTAGGACGGGTGCTCGAAGACCGCCGGAAAGGTCGCCAGCAGGTTGTCGATCAGCACATTGATGTCGGCGATGAACTCGCCGGCGCTGCCGGCCGCCAGCTCCAGCGCCCGCGGCTCGCGCGGCTCGTCGAAATGGTTGACGTAGACCCAGTCGCACGGCGTGGCCAGGCGCTTGGCCTCGGCCTTCAGGTAGCGCTTGGCGAAGGAAAACCGCCCGGTGCCCGGTTCGCCCATGACGAACACGTTGTAACCCGGGCGCGGCATCGCCACGCCGAACTGCAGCGCCTCGACCGCCCGCTCCTGGCCCAGCACGCCCCGGAAGGGCTCGAGATCATCGGTGGTGGCGAAGTTGAACTGGGTGGCGGAGAACGGGCGGGTTAGAGCATCGGGCGCTAGCCGCAGGTGGGCAGCAACGGAATCAGGCATCGGAAATCCTTGAACAGAGGGGCACTCGCTGGGGAAATCATGGCGGTATCGGGCCGCCGCTACAAGCCAAAAGCTTGATCCAGGACAGCAGCGCAATCGGCGCAGAGGCCTAAGGTACGTCGTTGCCAAAGGAACCCCGTACATGAGCCTTTTCCAGGAAGTAGCCGCCCTGCTCGCACTATCGGCATTGCTCGGCTTTATCGCCGTGAAGCTGCGCCAGCCGCTGATCATCGCCTATATCCTCGTCGGCATCATCGCCGGCCCGGCCGTGCTGGGCCTGAGCAGCGATATCGAACCACTGGCCCTGCTCGCGGAAATCGGCATCACGGTGCTGCTGTTCGTAGTCGGGCTCAAGCTCGACATGCGCCTGGTCCGCACGCTCGGGCCAGTGGCCCTGGCCACCGGCCTCGGCCAGCTGACGTTCACCATCCTCTTCGGCTTCATCCTGTGCCGACTGCTCGATCTGGAGTGGCTGAGCGCACTCTATGTGGCCGTGGCCCTGACCTTCTCCAGCACCATCATCATCGTCAAGCTGCTGTCGGACAAAGGCGAGATCGACTCCCTGCACGGGCGAATCGCCATGGGTTTCCTGATCGTCCAGGACATCGCCGTGGTGCTGGCGATGCTCGCGCTGAATCTCTACCAGCCCAGCACGCCCGCCCCCAAGGGCGTCCCCCCGCAAGTCCTGCTCGTCGCAATGCTCGCCAGCCTGGCGCTGCTCTACCTGCTGATGCGCTTTGTCCTGCCGCGGCTGCTCACCTCGATGGCCCGTTCGCCGGAGCTGCTGATGCTGGTGGCGATCGCCTGGGGCACACTGCTGGCCGGCGGTGCCGAAGCGCTCGGCCTGTCCAAGGAAATCGGCGCATTCCTCGCCGGCTTCTCCCTGGCCTCGACCCCATTGCGCGAGGCGGTGGCCAGTCGCCTGACCAGCCTGCGGGATTTTCTCCTGCTGTTCTTCTTCCTGCACCTGGGCATCCAGCTCGACTTCGGCCACTTCCACGGCCAGATCGGCAGCGCCTTGCTGCTCTCGCTGTTCGTCCTGATCGGCAATCCGCTGATCGTCATGGCCATCATGGGCTGGATGGGCTATCGCAAGCGCACCGGCTTCATGGCGGGCCTGACCGTAGCCCAGATCAGCGAGTTTTCGATCATCTTCGTCGCCATGGGCATCGGCCTGGGCCACATCGACCAGGGCGCCCTGGGCCTGACCACCCTGGTAGGCCTGATTACCATCACCCTGTCGACCTACATGATTCTCTACGCGCAGCCCTTGTATGCGCGCCTATCGCCCTGGCTTGGGCTTTTCGAGCGATCGATCCCGCACCGTGAGAGCGTGGCGGACAACCCGCCCGACAGCACCGAGCTGGACATCATCATCTACGGCATGGGTCGCTATGGTCGACAACTGGCCATGCAGCTCGAACAGGATGGCATGCGCGTGCTCGGGGTCGACTTCGACCCCGAAGCCCTCGCCCTGGCGCGCAAGGAGGGACTCAACGTCTGCTATGGCGACGCCGAGGATGCGGACTTCCTCGCCCATCTCCCCATCCTGCAGGCAAGGGCACTGCTCAGCACCATCCCCCAGCGCGACATCAACGCCCTGCTCCTGCGGGCCCTGCGCGGCATATCGTTTCGCGGACAGATAACCCTCAGCGCCTTCCACGAGGGCGATATCGAGGCCTTCCACCATGCCGGCGGCGCCAACGTGCTGCGCCCCTATACCGATGCCGCGCAGACTGCAGCACGCAGACTGCTGGAGGAAATGGCCTCGGCCTAAGGTTTCGACGCAGCGGCGTGATCGGCGCAGCGCAGGCAGTACTCCGCGGCCGGCAGTGCCTGCAGGCGCGCCGGCTCGATCGGCTCGCCGCAGCGCAGGCACTCGCCGTAGCGCCCCTCTGCCAGCCGCAGTTTGGCCATTCCGACCTGGCGCAGCGCCGCCTCGGCCTCGGCCAGCAGCGCCTCCAGCACCTCGTCGTTCTGCCGCTGCAGCGCCTGCTCGGCGAAATCCGGCGAATGGCTGCGCGCCAGGTCCTGGCGTATGGCATTGGCCCGCGCACTGTACTCGGCCAACAACGCGTCGAGCGCCGCACGGGGTTCGAAGGCGGGCATGGAAGTACTCCTTATCGTGCTCTTGCTATAAGTGTGGACGCTCACGGCCAGCTTGCACGAGCGCCGGCGAAACTCCCGGGTGGTGCCGAGCGCCGCATGCCTGCCGTGCGGACAGGGTGTAGGCTTGATTCTGGGCGAGGCGCGCAGGGTCTGACGGTATCGAGCCGCCTCGCGCCGCCCTCCGCCACGTCACCGAGGCCAGTCCACGCCGATGAAGACCCGCACACCGCAGATTCTCCAAGCCGCCACCGGCAAACCGATCAAGCTCTGGACCGAGGGCGTACCAGTCGAGGAGGAGGCGCGCCAGCAGCTGCTGAAGACGGCGCGGATGCCGTTCATCTTCAAGCACCTGGCGGTGATGCCGGACGTCCACCTGGGCAAGGGCTCGACCATCGGCAGCGTCATTCCCACCCTCGGCGCCATCATCCCGGCGGCCGTCGGCGTCGACATCGGCTGCGGCATGATCGCCGCGCGCACTTCGCTGCGGGCCGGCGACCTGCCGGACAACCTGCACGGCCTGCGCCGCGCCATCGAGCAGGCGGTGCCCCACGGCAAGACCTTCGGCAGGCACGACCAGGGCGCCTGGGACGAGGTGCCGCTCCAGGCAGACCAGGCCTGGCGCGCCCTGGCCGCGCGCTTCAAGGCGATCACCGACAAATACCCGCGCCTGGAGAAGACCAACAACCGCCAGCACCTCGGCACCCTCGGCGGCGGCAACCATTTCATCGAGGTCTGCCTGGACGAGGCGGACCGCGTCTGGTTCATGCTGCACAGCGGCTCGCGGGGGGTCGGCAACGCCATCGGCACGCAGTTCATCGAGCTGGCCCAGGCCGACATGCGCCAGCACCTGGCCAACCTGCCGGACAGGGACCTGGCCTACTTCGAGGAGGGCAGCCGGCATTTCGCCGACTATGTCGAGGCGGTCGGCTGGGCCCAGGACTATGCCAGGCAGAACCGTGCGCTGATGCTGCAGGCGGTCATAGGCGCAGCGCGGCAAGTGCTGAGCCGCGCGTTCGAGACCAGCCTGGAGGCGGTCGACTGTCACCACAACTATGTGCAGAAGGAGCATCACTTCGGCCAGGAGGTGTTGGTCACCCGCAAGGGCGCGGTGTCGGCGCAGCGGGGCCAGCTGGGCATCATCCCCGGGTCGATGGGAGCGAAGAGCTTCATCGTCCGCGGCCTCGGCAACCAGGAGGCGTTCTGCTCCTGCAGCCACGGAGCCGGACGCAGCATGAGCCGCACCCAGGCCAAGAAGCAGTTCAACGTGGCGGACCAGGAACGCGCCACCGCCCACGTCGAGTGCCGCAAGGACAAGCAGGTGATCGACGAAATCCCCATGGCCTACAAGGACATCGATGCGGTCATGGCCGCCCAGCGCGACCTGGTCGAGGTGGTGCATACGCTGCGCCAGGTGGTCTGCGTCAAGGGCTGAGCAAAGGCCTGAAAAAAGAAAACGGAGCCCTGGGGCTCCGTTTTTCTGTGAAGAAGCTCCGGCTTACGCCAGCTTCTTGTGCCGCACCCGATGGGGCTGGGCGGCGGCCTCGCCGAGGCGCTTCTTGCGGTCGGCCTCGTACTCGGTGTAGTTGCCCTCGAAGAACTCGATGTGCGAGTCATCCTCGTAAGCCAGGATGTGCGTGGCCACGCGGTCGAGGAACCAGCGATCGTGGGAAATCACGATGGCCGCGCCGGGGAAGTCGAGCAGTGCTTCTTCCAGCGAACGCAGGGTTTCCACGTCGAGGTCGTTGGACGGTTCGTCGAGCAGCAGCACGTTGGCGCCTTCCTTGAGGGTCAGGGCCAGGTGCAGACGGCCGCGCTCACCGCCGGAGAGGTCCTTGACGAACTTCTGCTGGTCGCCGCCCTTGAAGTTGAAGCGGCCGACGTAGGTACGCGACGGCACCTCGTAGTTGCCGATCCGGATCATGTCGGAGCCGCCGGACACCGCTTCCCAGACGGTCTTGCCGCCGTCCAGGTCGTCGCGGCTCTGGTCGACGCAGGCCAGTTGCACGGTCTCGCCGATCTCGATGCTGCCCGAGTCCGGCTGCTCCTTGCCCATCAGCATGCGGAACAGGGTCGACTTGCCGGCGCCGTTGCCGCCGATCACCCCGACGATGGCGCCCTTGGGCATGCTGAACGACAGGTTGTCGATCAGCACGCGGTCGCCGTAGCCCTTGGTCACGTTGACGAAGTCGATGACCTTGTCGCCCAGGCGCGGGCCGACCGGGATGTAGATCTCGTTGGTCTCGCTGCGCTTCTGGAACTCCTGCGACTGCATCTCCTCGAAGCGCTGCAGGCGCGCCTTGGACTTGGACTGACGCGCCTTGGCGCCCTTGCGCACCCACTCCAGTTCTTCCTTCATGGCCTTTTCGTGGGCCGACTGCTGCTTGGATTCCTGGGCCAGGCGGGCCGACTTGGCCTCCAGCCAGCCGGAGTAGTTGCCCTCGTAGGGAATGCCGGCACCGCGGTCGAGTTCGAGAATCCAGCCGGCGACGTTGTCGAGGAAGTAGCGGTCGTGGGTAATCGCCACCACGGTACCGGGGAAGTCGTGGAGGAAGTGCTCCAGCCAGGCCACCGAGTCGGCGTCCAGGTGGTTGGTCGGTTCGTCCAGCAGCAGCATGTCCGGCGCCGACAGCAGCAGCCGGCACAGGGCCACGCGGCGCTTCTCGCCACCGGAAAGCACGGCGACCTTGGCGTCCCAGGCCGGCAGGCGCAGGGCGTCGGCGGCCACTTCCAGCTGGCGCTCGAGGTTGTGGCCGTCGGCGGCCTGGAGGATGGCTTCCAGCTTGCCCTGCTCGGCGGCCAGGGCGTCGAAGTCGGCGTCCGGCTCGGCGTAGGCGGCATAGACCTGATCCAGGCGCGCCTGGGCGTCCTTGATCACGCTGACGGCCTCTTCCACCACTTCGCGCACGGTCTTGTTCGGGTCGAGCTGCGGCTCCTGGGGCAGGTAGCCGACGTTCAGCTCGGGCATCGGCCGCGCTTCGCCGTCGAACTCCTGGTCGACCCCGGCCATGATCTTCAGCAGGGTGGATTTGCCCGAGCCGTTGAGGCCGAGCACGCCGATCTTGGCGCCGGGGAAGAAGGACAGGGAGATGTTCTTGAGGATTTCCCGCTTCGGCGGCACAACTTTGCTCAGCCGATGCATGGTGTAGACGTATTGAGCCATGGATAACCTGGGTTCTATGACAAGAAACTGGAGATTGGTCGGCGGCTGTCGCGCCCCGCGGCGGCGAATGTTTCGCCCGCCCGGGCCTGGCGAGACCGCCCGATGGGCGCTGCGCCACTCGCATGCTGCACGTGAACCAAGGCTCCCGCGCGCGTGCGGCAAAACTACCGGAATGCGCTGCACAGGGCAAACAGCGCTCGTCGGTTGGCCTGGCACTTTGCCGAGGTTGTGGCATGCTAGCCGACTTTCGCTGCCCACTCGGACGTGGACGCTCAATGCTGCCGGCATCAACCGGACCGTAGCTGCTGGATCTGACCCATGGCGACAGCCGTTCCACTCCCCTTCCCGAACACGCCGGGCGAGCCGCCGGCGACGCGTCCTCTGCGGAGCTCGGTCAAGGGCGCACTGGTGGCCCTGGTACTGGGCATGCTTGCCTTGCTGCTGTGGCAACTGCACCTCCAGGCGCGGCAGATGGAGGACAGCCAGCGCCAACTCAACCACGAATTCAACGCCCAGCTGGCCAACCACCTCGGCCTGAGCATGGACCTCAAGGCCCGCGCCGGCCTCGCGATGCTCAGCCCCTTCAGCCGTCCTCCCGCCACGCCCCCCCAGCGCGCAGCGGTACTGGACAGCCTGCGCGCGGTCTTCCCGAATGTGCTGAGCCTGGCCTGGCTCGGCCCGCGCGGCGGCATCCTCGGCGACAGTGCGCCCCAGGCAAATGACGCCCGCTTTCTCGGCCAGCTGTTCCGGCGCAGCCAGGGGGCCCCCTACCACTACGCCTTCAGCCCCCACGACGAGGGGCGCATCTACCTGCTCCTGCGCCAGGCCGGGGACGACGCCCCAGGCGGCTACTGGGCATTGCGCATGAGCACCGCGGCGCTGCGTGAATGGCTCTCCGAGCACCGCCAGGGCGACTACCAGTGGCTGCTCGAGGACAGCCTGGCGCAGCGCCTGATCGTCAGCAGCCAGGAGCGCCCGAGCCATGCCGCGAGCAGATTCCCGCCGGTGACCGCCGAAGACCTGGCCCAGAGCATCCTGCTGACCCCGCTCAATGGCAGCGACTGGCGACTGCGGGCGCTGTTCAACGAACGCAAGGTGCGCGCACAACTGCTGCCACAACTGGCGGGCAAATTCGCCCTGTTCACCCTCTGCACCCTGCTCACCCTGGTCGCCCTGTATCGCCTGCTGCGCGAGCAACGCCGGCTGCACGAGCTCAACGCCGCCTCGCGACGCTCGCTGCACCAGGCCGCCAGCGCCCTGGGCGCCGTCGAGGAGCGGGTGCTGGTGACCGACGGCAACGGCCAGATCAGCTACCTCAACCCCCAGGCCGAGGCGTTGTTCGGCCTGGCCAGCCGGGACGCGCAGAACCTGCACCTGCTGGACCTGCTGCCCCATCTCGACCCGTTGCTGCTGCACCACACCGCCTTCCATAGCGAGCAGGGCCCAGATCTGGTGGAGATCCAGCAAGACGCCAGCCGCCGCCTGTTCGCCATCAGCCGCAGCGACCTCGGCGAGGACGGCCGGCACCTGGGGTTCGTCTGGGTGCTGCGCGACGTCACCGAGGAACAGCACGCCACCCGCGTGCTGAAGGAGACCCGGCGGCGCTACCAGGACATCTTCGAAGGCACCGGCACCGCGCTGTGCGTGCTCGACCTGGCCGACCTGCACGACTACCTGCGCCAACTGCAGCTGCGCGACGGCGCCGAGCTGAGCCGTTGGTTACAGGCCAACCCCCGGCGCCACGGCGAACTGCTGCAACGCCTGCGCCTAACCGAGACCAATCAGGTGGCGCTGCGTCTGCTCGGTGTGAGCAGCGCCGAACAGGGTTGGCAGCACCTGATCAACAGCAGCCCGCTGCGCCCCGGCGGTTTCCGCATGCAGTTGCTGGCTGCCCTGCTGGAAAACTCCGGGCTGCTGGAGATGGAGCAGCGAATCCGCACCCCCCAGGGCCAGGAGCGCCACCTCTGGCTGGTCCTGCGCCTGCCGGACAATCCGGAGGATCTGCATGCGGTGACCCTGAGCATCAGCGACGTCACCAGCCGCAAACGCATCGAACTGTCCCTGGTCGAGCGCGAGCGCTTCTGGTCCGACGTGGTGCGCGCCGTGCCGGACACCCTCTACGTGCATGACGTGGCCAACCGCCGGGTGCTGTTCAGCAACCACCACCTGGGCCTGCAACTGGGCTACAGCCAGGTCGAGCTGAAGTGCATGGGCGAGCGTTTCTGGGAGCATATCCTGCACCCGGACGACAGCGACTACTACTGGCGCCTCCGCAACCTGCAGCAGGTGGTCGGTGACGGCGTGCTGCTCGACGCGCAGCTGCGCTGGCGGCGCCAGGATGGCGCCTGGCGTTGGTTCAGCATTCGCGAGCAGGCCCTGCAGCGTGACGCGAACGGGCGGGTCGGCCGCCTGCTGGGCATTGCCAAGGACATCACCGAACAGATCGAACGCAGCGAGTCGCTGCGCACCGGCGAACAGCGTTACCGCCTGCTGGCCGAGAGCATCAGCGACGTGATCTTTTCCACCGACAGCAGCCTGCAGCTGAGCTACGTCAGCCCCTCGGTGCAGACGGTGCTGGGTTTCACCGCCGAAGCGGTACTGAGCAGCGGTTTCCGCGAGCTGGCCAGCAACCCGGCGCAACTGACCGAGTTGGACCTGCTGCTGGAGCAGGTGCGCGATGGCCTCGGCACGCCCCAACGCGTGGCCGAGCTACGCCGGCAGCTGCAACCGAAAGTGTTCGTGTTCGACTGCCTGCGCGCCGACGGCCGCAAGATTCCGGTGGAACTGCGTCTGGTGCCCATGTGGGACGAGCACGGCCGCTTCGAGGGCCTGCTCGGCGTCGGCCGCGACATCGCCCAGCAACGTCGCGCGGAGAAGGAACTGCGCATGGCCGCCACGGTGTTCGAACACTCCACCGCGGCGATCCTGGTCACCGACCCGGCCGGCTATATCGTCCAGGTCAACAAGGCCTTCAGCCGGGTCAGCGGCTACAGCTCGGCGCAAGTGCTCGATCAGCTGCCGGGCATGCTCACCGCCGACCAGCAGCAGGCTGGCCACCTGCGTTACATCCTCGGCCAGCTCAACCAGCGCGGCAGCTGGGAGGGCGAGGTATGGCTCAAGCGCCGCAACGGCGAGAGTTACCCGGCCTGGGTCGGCATCACCGCCGTGCAGGACGAGGACGGCGACCTGGTAAGCTACGTGTGCTTCTTCAGCGACATCAGCGAGCGCAAGGCCAGTGAGCAACGCATTCACCGCCTGGCCTACTACGACGCCCTGACCCAGCTGCCCAATCGCACGCTGTTCCAGGATCGCCTGCACACCGCCCTGCAACACGGCGAGCGGAACCGCGAGTGGGTGGTGCTGATGTTCCTCGACCTCGACCGCTTCAAGCCGATCAACGACTCACTGGGCCACGCCGCCGGCGACCGCATGCTCAAGGACGTGGCCGCACGCCTGTCGGCCTGTGTCGAAGGCGACGACACGGTGGCGCGCATGGGCGGCGACGAGTTCACCCTGCTGCTGCAGTCGTCGGCCAGCCGCGAGGCCGCGATGAACCGGGCGATCCACGTGGCCGAGCAGATTCTCGCCAGCCTGGCCCGGCCCTTCGTCCTCGAGGGCCGCGAGTTCTTCGTCACCGCCAGCATCGGCATCGCCATGAGCCCCCAGGATGGCGACGAGCTGAGCCAGCTGATGAAGAACGCCGACACCGCCATGTACCACGCCAAGGAGCGCGGCAAGAACAACTTCCAGTTCTACCAGGCGGACATGAACGCCAGCGCCCTGGAGCGCCTGGAGCTGGAGAGCGACCTGCGCCACGCCCTCGGCCAGGGCGAGTTCGTCCTGCACTACCAGCCGCAGTTCTCCGGCAACGGCCAGCGCCTGACCGGCGTCGAGGCGCTGCTGCGCTGGCAGCACCCACGTCGCGGCCTGGTGCCGCCGGATGATTTCATCCCGGTGCTCGAGGAGCTCGGCCTGGTGGTGCAGGTCGGCGACTGGGTGCTGGCCGAAGCCTGTCGTCAGCTCAAGCATTGGCACCAGGCGAAGGTCCGCGTGCCCAAGGTGTCGGTCAACCTGTCGGCCCGGCAGTTCGCCGACGGCGACCTGGATCGGCGCATCGCCGCGATCCTCGCCGACAGCGGCGTACCGCCGGCCTGCCTGGAGCTGGAGCTGACCGAGAGCATCCTGATGCAGGACGTGACCGGCGCCCTGGGCACCCTGGCCGACCTCAAGCGCCTGGGCCTGTGCCTGGCGATCGACGACTTCGGCACCGGCTACAGCTCGCTGAACTACCTCAAACAGTTCCCCATCGACGTGCTGAAGATCGACCGCAGCTTCGTCGACGGCCTGCCCGACGGCGAGCAGGATGGGCAGATCGCCTGCGCCATCATCGCCATGGCCCACAGCCTCAATCTGGCGGTGATCGCCGAGGGCGTGGAGACTCAGGAGCAGCTGGATTTCCTGCGCGAGCATGAGTGCGACGAGGTGCAGGGCTACCTGCTGGGCCGGCCCATGCCGGCCCAGCAGTTCACCGCCCAGTTCGGCGGTGCCGCCCTGTTCATGCTGGGCTGATGAGCCCCGCTTGTGCAGCCCATGACCGCCATTCACGCCCCGCGCGCGCCGCGATGGGGTAGAATTCGCCCCCTCTTTCTACCGCCCAGCTGATTCTCAGGGGATTGCCATATGTTCAGCCGTGAATTGAACCTCGCTCGTTTTGACGCCGAATTGTTTGCCTCGATGGAGCAGGAAGCCCAGCGTCAGGAAGAACATATCGAGCTGATCGCCTCGGAAAACTACACCAGCCCGGCAGTCATGGAGGCCCAGGGCTCGGTACTGACCAACAAGTACGCCGAAGGCTATCCGGGCAAGCGTTACTACGGCGGCTGCGAATACGTCGACGTGATCGAGCAGCTGGCCATCGACCGCGCCAAGCAGCTGTTCGGCGCCGACTACGCCAACGTCCAGCCGCACTCCGGCAGCCAGGCCAACGCGGCCGTGTACATGGCCCTGCTCAACGCCGGCGACACCGTGCTGGGCATGAGCCTGGCCCACGGTGGTCACCTGACCCACGGCGCCAGCGTCAGCTTCTCCGGCAAGCTGTACAACGCCGTGCAGTACGGCATCGACGGCAACGGTCTGATCGACTACGACGAGGTCGAGCGCCTGGCCGTGGAACACCAGCCGAAGATGATCATCGCTGGCTTCTCCGCCTACTCCCAGGTCCTCGACTTCCCGCGTTTCCGCGCCATCGCCGACAAGGTTGGCGCCTACCTGTTCGTCGACATGGCCCACGTCGCCGGCCTGGTCGCCGCCGGCCTCTACCCGAACCCGGTGCCGTTCGCCGACGTGGTCACCACTACCACCCACAAGACCCTGCGCGGCCCGCGCGGCGGCCTGATCCTGGCGCGGCAGAACGAGGAGCTGGAGAAGAAGTTCAACTCCGCGGTGTTCCCGGGCGGCCAGGGCGGCCCGCTGGAGCACGTGATCGCGGCCAAGGCGGTGTGCTTCAAGGAAGCCCTGCAGCCCGAGTTCAAGGCCTACCAGCAGCAGGTGGTGAAGAACGCCCAGGCCATGGCCAGCGTGTTCATCGAGAACGGCTACGACGTGGTCTCCGGCGGCACCCAGAACCACCTGTTCCTGCTCAGCCTGATCAAGCAGGAGATCACCGGTAAGGACGCCGACGCCGCCCTGGGTCGCGCCTACATCACGGTGAACAAGAACTCGGTACCGAACGACCCGCGCTCGCCCTTCGTCACCTCGGGCCTGCGCATCGGCACCCCGGCCGTGACCACCCGCGGCTTCCAGGAAGGCGAGTGCCGCCAGCTGGCCGGCTGGATCTGCGAGATCCTCGCCAACCTGGGCGACGAGGCCGTGGAAGGCCGCGTGCGCGAGCAGGTCAAGGCGCTGTGCGCCAAGTTCCCGGTGTACGGCAACTAAGCCGCGCCAGGAACACGGAAGCCCGCCAATCGGCGGGCTTTTTCATGGTCGCGAAGCGGCACCGATGGCCGGCGCCCGGCAAGAATGCCGAGCCAGTCGCGGCGGCCTTGGCTATAGTGGACGCATCCGTCCGGGAGTCTGTAGATGAGTGATACCAGCCAAGAGCGTCGGCGCTTCCAGCGCATTGCCTTCGACGCACCCACCGAGATCGTCCAGGGCGCCCAGCGCTGGCCGGTCGAACTGCACGACCTGTCGCTCAAGGGCCTGCTGGTCAGGCGCCCGACGGACTGGAGCGGCGACGCCGAGCAGCCCTTCGAGGCGCAGGTCAACCTGGGTGGCGATATCCGCGTGCGCATGGAGGTGCTGTTGACCCGCGCCCAGGACGAGCTGCTGGGTTTCAGCTGCCAGCATATCGATCTCGACTCGATCAGCCACCTGCGCCGCCTGGTCGAGCTCAACCTCGGCGACGAAGCCCTGCTCGAGCGGGAACTGGCCGCGCTCGGCGGCGACTAGCCGGCACCCGCGGCCGCGCCGCCGGGCGCGGCGTGCGGCCCTACTCGAACAAGGCGTCCAGCGCCTGCTCCAGGCGCGTCACGGCGATGACCCGCAGCCCCGCCGGCGCCTCCTTGGGAGCATTGCCCCGGGGCACTATGGCGCGCTTGAAGCCGTGCTTGGCCGCCTCCTTGAGGCGTTCCTGGCCGCTCGGCACCGGGCGGATCTCCCCGGACAGGCCCACTTCGCCAAACACCAGCAAGTCATTAGCCAAAGGCCGGTTGCGCAGGCTGGAAATCACCGCCGCCATCAGCGCCAGGTCCGAGGCGGTCTCCAGCACCTTGACCCCGCCGACCACATTGAGGAACACGTCCTGGTCGTAGGTGGGAATGCCGCCGTGCCGGTGCAGCACCGCCAGCAGCATGGCCAGGCGGTTCTGGTCCAGGCCCAGGGTGACGCGGCGCGGGTTGCCCAGGTGGCTGGTGTCGACCAGCGCCTGCACCTCCACCAGCATCGGCCGGGTGCCCTCCCAGGTGGCCATGACCACGCTGCCCGGCACCTCCTCCTGGGCGCGGGTGAGGAAGATCGCCGAGGGGTTGGTGACCTCCTTGAGGCCCTTGTCGGTCATGCCGAACACACCCAGCTCGTTGATCGCGCCGAAGCGGTTCTTCACCGCGCGCAACAGGCGCAGGCGGCCGTCGGATTCACCCTCGAAATACAGCACGGTGTCGACCATATGCTCGAGCACCCGCGGCCCGGCCAGGGCGCCTTCCTTGGTCACATGGCCGACCAGGAAGATCGCCGTGCCGCTCTGCTTGGCGAAACGCACCAGCAGGGCCGCGCTCTCACGCACCTGGGCCACCCCGCCGGGGGCCGACTGCAGCTGCTCGGTAAAGATGGTCTGGATCGAGTCGATCACCATCACCTTGGGTTTTTCCAGGCGCGCGGTGGCGATGATAGCCTCGATATTGGTCTCGGTCATCACCTTGAGCTTGTCCTCCGGCAAGCCCAGGCGCCGCGCGCGCATGGCCACCTGCTGCTGGGATTCCTCACCGGTGACGTAGAGCGCAGGGAAGCGCGTGGCGATGTTGCACAGGGTCTGCAGCAGGATGGTCGACTTGCCGATGCCCGGGTCGCCGCCGATCAGCACCACCGAGCCGTCCACCAGGCCACCGCCGAGCACCCGGTCCAGCTCGCCGGAGGCGGTGGAAAAACGCGGCATTTCCTCGACGCTGACCTCGGCCAGGGTCTTGATCTGCGCCTGCTGGCCGGCCCAGCCGGTGCGCCCGCTGGGGGTGACGGCATTGGCCTCGAGGACGGTTTCCACCAGGGTGTTCCAGGCGCCGCATTCGCCACATTGGCCGGCCCACTTGGGAAAGGTCGCGCCGCACTCGGTGCAGCCGTACATGCGCTTGGCCTTGGCCATCTCGGACTCCGTCAGACGAAAGCGCGCATCATAGCCTGTCGCGCCAGCCGAACGGGATGATCCGCCGCGATGGCCTGCAGCGGCCCGCCCGGGGCACAAACGCATGTAGGCCGGGACAGGCCTGCTTCGGAGGAGGGATACCTCGAATGGAGAAGAGGGTCTATCCAAGGGTCGACGCGCCAGGCCAGCACCCCAGCCTGCGCGCCGCCAATCAGCTGCCGGCACCGTTACTCAGCATCGACGCGACTTCGTCTTTCAAGCTGACACGCTGCATCTTCAGGCCCAGCAGCTCCATCTCGTCCATGGCCACCCGACCGTCTTCTATTTCGTAGATGCGCTTGTCCAGCTCCTCATACTCCCGGACCAGCCGGGCGAAATGTCCATCAGCCTGGAGCAAGGCGCGCATCTGGCTTTCGAACTGCGGGAACTCACGGCTGAGCGGATGAGTTTGCAATGGCATGGCGGCATCCTCCGGTGGGGTTGGGGGTTGGCTTTACCATCAGCCTAGCTCAGCGGCGAAGGCAGCGCTTGCGCGGCCACTCTAGAGACTCCCGGCGAGCTGGCCGCCCTGCGCGAGATGGGGTGGAGCGGTTCCACGTCCACCTGTTTGCCAAGCCCGGTTGCGAGTCGCGCGCCGAGCGCCCCTGCGCCGATTGACGCCGAGCCGGCAAGGCCGTCGCGGCTGGCTACACTCAGGCCATCACATACAGAGGGTGGGCATGGGCATGAGCGTTCTCGGCGAGTTCAAGAGTTTTGCCATCAAGGGCAATGTGGTCGACATGGCGGTGGGCATCATCATCGGCGCCGCGTTCAGCAAGATCGTCTCGTCCTTCGTCGCCGACCTGGTCATGCCGCCACTGGGCCTGTTGATCGGCGGGGTGGACTTCACCGACCTGGCCATCGTGCTCAAGGCCGCGCAGGGCGATGTGACGGCCGTCACCCTGAACTACGGCAAGTTCCTGCAGACGCTGTTCGACTTCACCATCATCGCCTTCGCCATCTTCATGGCCATCAGGATGCTGAACAGGCTCAAGCGCGAGGAAGAAGCCGCGCCGGAGAAGCCCAAGGCGCCGACCCCGGATCAGCAGCTGCTGAGCGAGATCCGCGACCTGCTCAAGGCCCAGCAGAAGTAGCCCGCCGCCGGCCGCCCTGCTCAGCAAGGCCTACCAGTAGTTCTCCACCGCCACCTGGCCCGGTCGACGGGTCAGGCTCAGGTGCAGGCCGCGCTGTTTCAGGAGGGCGCGGGTGTCGTCGATCATCTGCGGGTTGCCGCAGAGCATCAGCCGGGAATGTTCGGGACTCAGCTCGACGCCGGCGGCCCGCTCCAGTTCGCCGCTTTCCAGCAGGGTGGTGATGCGCGCATGCAAACAGCCTGGCGCCTGCTCGCGGGTGACCAGCGGCAGGTAGGTCAGCCGGTCTGCGTACTCGGCCAGGTGCTCCAGCTGGCCGATGCCCCGGATCAACTCCTGGTAGGCCAGCTCGCTGGCGGTGCGGGCGCTGTAGACCAGGATGATGCGCTCGAAACGCTGCCAGGCCTCGAAGTCCTGCAGCAGCGAGAGAAACGGCGCCAGGCCGGTGCCGCTGGCCAGCAGCCAGAGATCGCGGCCATCGGCGAAGCGGTCGAGGGTGAGGAAGCCGAAGGCCTGCTTGTCCACCAGCAGGCGGTCACCGGCCTTCAGGCGGCTCAACTCCGAGGTGAACTCGCCGCCCGGCACGACGATGGAGAAGAACTCGAGGAACTCGTCGTGGGGCGCCGAGACCATCGAGTAGGCGCGCCAGACCAGCGAACCGTCGGCCTTCTGCACGCCGAGGCGGGCGAACTGCCCGGCGCGAAAGCGGAACCCCGGATCGCGCGAGCAGCGCAGGCTGAACAGGCTCGGCGACCATACGTGCACATCGCTCAGGATCTGGCGGGTGAACTTCTCCTCGCTGACGGTCATTTGGCCGACTCCAGGTCATCGCAGTGACTTCAGTGTCCCGCAAAGCGCGGGCGATAAACACCCTCGCACACTGCGGCCATTGCCCGGCTCAGCGGCGGTTGACGGTCTGCGCCGCGCGCAGCACATCGGCGCCGATCTGCGCCTCGTAGCGCTGCCACAGCGGCTCCATCGCCTGACGCCAGGCGGCCGTCTCGGCCGGGCTCAGCTGCACCAGTTCGGCCTTGCCGGCCGCGAGCAGCTGCGCCCGGTCGCGCTGATTGAGCTGTTCCGCCGAACGGCCGACCGCATGGCTGACCTCCTCGATGATCGCCTCCAGCTCCGAGCGGGTGCGAAAGGGTATGCCGTTCCAGAACGTCGAGTTGCTCACCAGCATGTAATTCAATGAGCCATGGGCGGTCTCGGTGATGAAGGGCTGCACGCTGTCCAGCTGCTGGCTACGGATGTTCGACCAGGGGTTCTCCGCCCCTTGCACGGCGCCGCTCTGCAGCGCCGCAAAGGTCTCGGCGAACGGCAGCTTGAGCGCCCGGGCGCCGAGCAGGTCGAACTGGGCCGCCAGCACGTCCGAGGGCTGGATGCGGAAGGCCAGGCCCTTGGCGTCCGCCGGCAGGCGCAGCGGGCGCGTGGCCGACAGCTGCTTCATGCCGTTGTTCCAGTAGGCCAGGCCGTGGATGTTGTGCTGGGCCATCGAACGCAGCAGCTCGCGGCCCTTGTCGCGCTTCTGGAAACGCTTGACCGCCGCCAGGTCGTCGAACAGGAACGGCAGGTCGAACACCTGCAACTGCTGGGTGTACTGGCCGAACTTGGACAGCGAGGGCGCCAGCATCTGCACCTGGTTGCCACGCAGCGCCGCCAGTTCGTCGGCATCGCCGAACAGCGTCGAGTTCGGGTACACCTCGACCCTCACCTCCCCCGCCAGACGCTCCTCCACCAGTTTCTTGAACAGCAGCGCACCCTGGCCCTTGGGCGTGTCCTCGGCGACCACATGGGAGAACTTGATGACGATCGGCGCCTGGTCCTGCCCCAGCGCGGCCGGGGATGCCAGCAGCAGGGTGGAACAGAACAGGGCCAGCAGGGGTTTGAACATCGACTTTCCTTAATGCAATGGCAGCCCGTGGCACCCGCGCTCGGCAGGGGTGCCATCGGTTCGATTGATTGTGAGCTGACGGATCGGCTGTGCCCCGCGGGCGCAGGATCGTCATGGGCTACCGGGTCGTATCCGCACCTGGTGCACGGAGGCCCGATTATTATTGGCGCGCTGCCAGGGGGCTCGCGGTAGCGCGTGCAGCCGCCCTGGTCGGCGGGGGCGGCATTCTTCGGCATAGGTCGCCGAGGCACAAGGGCGGTTTTGCCGGACCATTTCTCAGTTTCGAGACTTTTCCGGCGCTTGCGCCGACAATGGCGGCCGCGGCGCCGACGATCCGCCCTTGTCATCCAGCAACTCCGAGTGACCGATGCCCCTATTCACCAGCCCCTTCGCCCAGCTCGACCTGATCCGCCAGCCCGACCAGGCCAACGAGCCCTTGCAGGCCTTCGACGCCGCCGACGAATACCTGCTCAAGCACCTGCACGAGCAGGGCCTGGCCGGCGACGCCCGGGTGCTGCTGCTCAACGACAGCTTCGGCGCCCTGGCCGCCAGCCTGGCCGGGCACGCCCGGGTGACCAGCAGCGGCGATTCCTACCTGGGGCAGCTGGGGCTGACGGTCAACCTGGCGCGCAACCAGCTGCCGGCCGATGCGGTCAGCTTCGTGCCGGCCAGCGAGACGCCCCAGGGGCCGTTCGACTGGGTGCTGATCCGCGTGCCCAAGACCCTGGCGCTGCTGGAGGAACAGCTGATCCGCCTGCACGGCCAGCTGGCGCCCGGCGCCCGGGTGGTCGCCGCGGCCATGGTCAAGCACCTGCCGCGGGCCGCCGGCGACCTGCTGGAACAATACATCGGGCCGGTACAGGCCTCGCTGGCGGTGAAGAAGGCCCGCCTGCTGCTGGCCACCCCGCAGGAGAAGGCCAGGCCGCTGTCACCCTACCCGAGCCGCTACCGCCTCGAGCAACCGCCGCTGGAGCTGCTCAACCATGCCAATGTGTTCTGCCGCGAGGGCCTGGATATCGGCACCCGCGCCTTCCTGCCGCACCTGCCGAAGCACCTGGGTCGCATCCGGGTGGCCGATCTCGGCTGCGGCAACGGCGTGCTCGGCATCGCCTATGCCCTGGCCAGCCCCCTGGCCGAGCTGACCCTGGTGGATGAGTCCTATATGGCGGTGCAGTCGGCGACTGAGAACTGGCTCGCGGCCCTGGGCGAACGGCCGGCGACCATTCGCGCCGGCGACGGCCTGGCCGAGCAGGAGGCGGACTCCCTGGACCTGGTGTTGTGCAACCCGCCCTTCCACCAGCAGCAGGTGGTGGGGGATTTTCTCGCCTGGCGCATGTTCCAGCAGGCCCGCGCGGCGCTGATCAAGGGCGGCGAGCTGTGGATAGTCGGCAACCGCCACCTGGGCTACCACGCCAAACTCAAGCGCCTGTTCCGCGGCGTCGAGCAGGTGGCGGCCAATCCCAAGTTCGTGGTGCTCAAGGCGATCAAATAAACCAACGGGCCGCCGACCCGTAGGGTGCGCCATGCGCACCTAGGCGCCCCCATAGACGCTTGGTGCGCACGGCGCCCCCTACGCTATCGGGCCGATGGCCTTCAGGGCGTGCCCAGCCCCGCAGCACTCATGAACAGGCGCAGCAGCCCGGCCACGGCGCCGAGCGCCAGCAGGCTGGCGGCCCAGATCAGCACCAGCCAGGCCAGGCGCTGCCACAGCGGTTTCTTCTCCTGCGTTCCGCTCATTGCCCTGCCCTCAGTGGTAGCCCTGATCCTCGGTCACCTTGCCGCGGAACACGTAGTAGCTCCAGGCGGTGTACATCAGGATGAAGGGGATGATGAACAGCGCGCCGACCAGGATGAAACCCTGGCTCTGCGGCGGCGCGGCGGCGTCCCAGATGCTCACCGACGGCGGGATGATGTTCGGCCACAGGCTGATGCCCAGGCCGCTGTAGCCGAGGAAGATCAGCGTCAGGGTCAGCAGGAACGGCGAGTAGTTGGCGTTGCGCGCCACCGCCCGCAGCAGCGCCCAGGTGCAGACGACGACCAACACGGGCACCGGCATAAACCAGAAGAGGTTGGGCAGGCTGAACCAGCGTGCGGCGATCTCGGCGTGGGCCAGGGGCGTCCACAGGCTGACGATGCCGGTCACCGCCAGCAGGACGAACACCAGCGGCCGCGCCAGGTCGTGCATCTGCTGCTGCAGGCGGCCCTCGGTCTTCATGATCAGCCAGGTGCAGCCGAGCAGGGCGTAGGCGGCGATCAGCGCCAGGCCGCAGAACAGCGAGAACGGCGTCAGCCAGTCCAGGGCGCCGCCGGCATAGGCCCGGTCCACCACCTCGAAGCCGTCGATATAGGCGCCCAGCGCCACGCCCTGGAAGAAGGTCGCGGTCAGCGAGCCGCCGATAAAGGCCTTGTCCCAGATGTGCCGCTTGGCCGCCTTGGCCTTGAAGCGGAATTCGAAGGCCACGCCGCGGAAGATCAGCCCCAGCAGCATCAGGATCAGCGGCAGGTACAGGGCGCTCAAGACCACCGCATAGGCCAGCGGGAAGGCACCGAACAGCGCCGCGCCGCCGAGCACCAGCCAGGTCTCGTTGCCGTCCCACACCGGCGCCACGGTGTTCATCATCACATCGCGCTCGCCCTCGCTGGCGACGAAGGGAAAGAGGATGCCTATCCCCAGGTCGAAGCCGTCCATGACCACGTACATCATCACCCCGAAGGCGATGATCACCGCCCAGATCAGCGAAAGATCGATACCCATGTTCAGGCCCTCCCGCCCGGCAGATCGGTTTCCGTGTCATCCAAACCCTCGTCCGCCGCCGACAGCGGCCGCGACGGCGTGTGCTGCTGACCGGGACCGCCGTGGGCCACTTCCTCGCCCTCGCCGGTGACCGGGCCCTTGCGCACCAGGCGCAGCATGTAGCTGATGCCGACGCCGAACAGGGCGAAATACACCACCACGAACAGCGCCAGGGTCAGGCTCATCTGCGCCAGGCCATGGCCGGAGGAGGCGTCGGCGGTGCGCATCAGGCCCTGGATGATCCAGGGCTGGCGGCCGATCTCGGTGGTGTACCAGCCGGCGAGGATGGCGATGATCCCCGAGGGCCCCATCCACACCGCCAGGTGCAGGAACGGCCGGCTGTGGAACAGGCCGCCGCTGCGGCGCAACCACAGGCTCCACAGGCCGGTGGCGATCATCAGCAGGCCCAGGGCGACCATCACCCGGAAGGTCCAGAACACGATGGTCGAATTGGGCCTGTCCTCGGGCGCGAACTCCTTGAGCGCCGGCACCTGCTTATCCAGGCTGTGGGTCAGGATCAGGCTGCCCAGGGCCGGAATCTCGATCTTGAAGCGGGTCTGCTCGGCTTCCATGTCCGGCCAGCCGAACAGGATCAGCGGGGTCGGCTCGCCGCTGCTGTTGTCCCAGTGGCCCTCCATCGCGGCGATCTTGGCCGGCTGGTACTTGAGGGTGTTGAGGCCGTGCAGGTCGCCAATCATGGCCTGGATCGGCGCCACGATCAGGGCCATCCACATGGCCATCGACAGCATCTTGCGGATCGCCGGGTTGTCGCGCCCGCGCAGCAGGTGCCAGGCAGCCGAGGCGCCGACGAAGAAGGCGGTGGCGAGGAAGGCCGCGGTGGCCATGTGGGCCAGGCGATAGGGGAACGAGGGGTTGAACACCACCGCCAGCCAGTCCACCGGAATCACCCGGCCGTCGACGATCTCGTAGCCCTGGGGGGTGTGCATCCAGCTGTTGGAGGCGAGGATCCAGAAGGTCGAGATCAGCGTGCCGATCGCCACCATGACCGTGGAGAAGAAGTGCAGGCCGGGGCCGACGCGGTTCCAGCCGAACAGCATGACGCCGAGGAAACCCGCCTCGAGGAAGAACGCGGTGAGCACCTCGTAGGTCAGCAGCGGCCCGGTAACCGCCCCGGCGAAGTCGGAGAAGGCGCTCCAGTTGGTGCCGAACTGGTAGGCCATGACCAAGCCGGAGACCACGCCCATGCCGAAGTTGACGGCGAATATCTTCGACCAGAAGTGGTAGAGGTCGCGATACACCTCCTCGCGGGTCTTCAGCCACAGCCCTTCGAGCACCGCCAGGTAACTGGCCAGGCCGATGGTGATGGCCGGGAAGATGATGTGGAAGGAGATGGTGAAGGCGAACTGGATGCGGGCGAGATCGAGCGCCTCGAGGCCAAGCATGGAGCATTCTCCGTCAGGTGATTCGGCGCACGACCCGTGCGAGTGGCGGAACCGGTTTTGACCTGGATCAAGCACTGCCCAAAGAGTACCCCCCGGCCCGGTGGCGGCCGCTGTGGTTATTTGTCGCGCGGCGCGCCGTCGCCGCCGCCCGCTGGCAAGACCGCCCGCTCATGCTAGGCTGGCGCACCGTTCGTTAGCCACCTAAAGACCTCGCCATGTCCGTCCACGGCAAGTTGCTCCTTCGCCATCAGCGGCCGTTCATCGCCTTCTGGTTGGCGCGGGTGTGCACCGCCAGCGGCTTCCAGATGCTCACCGTGGCCATCGGCTGGCATATGTACCAGCTGACCGGCAACGTGCTCGACCTGGGCCTGGTGGGCCTGGTCGAGTTCCTCCCGCGGGTGCTGTTCATGCTGCACACCGGGCATGTCGCCGACCGCTACGACCGGCGCAAGGTGGCCGCGCTGTGCCAGGGCGGCCAGGCGCTGATCGCCCTGGCCCTGGTGCTGGGCAGCAGCAGCGGCGAGGTGACCCGCGAGCTGATCTTCGCCCTCGCCTTCCTGCTCGGCAGTACCCGCGCCTTCGAGATGCCGGCGACCCAGGCGCTGCTGCCCAGCCTGGTGCCGGCGGCGCTGTTCCCCGCGGCGGTGGCCGCCTCGGCCTCGGCGATGCAGACCGCGACCATCGCCGCCCCGGCCCTCGGCGGTTTCCTGTTTGCCTTCGGCAGCCTGTGGGTGTACGCGCCGACCGCCCTGCTCTATGGGCTGGCCTGCGCCCTGATGCTCAGCCTGCCGCCGCGCCAGGAGCCGCTGCGCAAGGAGCGCGCCTCGCTGGAGTCGCTGCTGGCCGGCATCCGCTATATCCGCAGCCGCCGCGACATCTTCGGCGCCATCTCCCTGGACCTGTGCGCCGTGCTGCTCGGCGGCGCCACCGCCCTGCTGCCGGTGTTCGCCAAGGACATCCTGCTCACCGGCCCCTGGGGCCTGGGCCTGCTGCGTTCGGCGCCGGCGGTGGGCGCGCTGCTGATGTCGTTCTGGCTGGCGCGCTTCCCCCTCGAGCGCAACGTCGGGCGGACCATGTTCACCGCGGTGGCGGTGTTCGGCGTGGCCACCATCGCCTTCGGCCTGTCGACCTCCTTCTGGTTCAGCCTGGCGGTGCTGGTGATACTCGGCGCGGCGGACATGATCAGCATGGTCATCCGCGGCGCCTTCGTGCAGCTGCACACCCCGGACGCCATGCGCGGCCGGGTCAGCGCGGTGAACGGATTGTTCATCGGCGCCTCCAACCAGCTCGGCGAGTTCGAGTCCGGGCTCACCGCCCACTGGTTCGGCACCGTGCCGGCGGTGGTGCTGGGCGGGGTCGGCACCCTGCTGGTCACCGGCGCCTGGATCAGGCTGTTCCCGAGCCTGGCCCGGCGCGACCGCCTGCAGGAACCGGAGGAGGCCGGCGCGGCGGCGCACCCGCGCTGATAGCTCAGTGCTGCAGGCGCGGGTCGGCGCTCAGCCGCTGGTAGAGGAACTCGCCGAGCGCGCGGATGCGCGCCACTCCGCGCAGATCCGGATGGGTCAGCACCCACACCTGGGTATCCAGCGCCGGGTCGGCATCGGCCAGGCGCACCAGCTCGGTGTGCGCCTCGGCCAGCGGACAGAGCAGCAGGCCGACGCCCATGCCCAGACGCACGCACTCGACCATGCCGACCAGGCTGTCGCTACGCGCCACCACCTGCTCATCCGCCACCCGCGCCGCCAGCCAGGCGGCCTGCCGCAGGTGCGCCAGGCTCTCGTCGGGGCCGACCCACTGGTGTTCGCTCAACGGCAGGTTCGCCGGTCGACCGGCCAGGTAGGCGGGCGAGGCGTACAGCGCGGTCTGGATACGGCCGACGCAACGGCCGAGCAGGTTCTCCGGCGGCTGGTTGGTGCCGCGCACCGCCATGTCGGCCTCGCGCTGGGTCAGGCTGAGAAAGCTGTTGTTGGTCACCAGCTGCAGCTGCACGCCCGGATGGGCCTGGCGAAACTGCGCCAGCAGCGGGGTCAGCAGGCTGGCGAACAGGGTGTCGGTGGAGGTCAGGCGAATGCTGCCGCGAATCTGCAGATCCTGGCCCAGCAGCTGGCGCCCGGCCCGTTCGATCTGCTCGTCCACCCCGTCCAGCTGCGCGGCCAGCGCCTCGCCTGCCGCGGTCAGTTCATAGCCGCCAGGCAGGCGCTGGAACAGCGCCACACCGAGTCGCTGCTCCAGGCGCTGCAGCCGCCGCAGCACGGTGCTGTGGTTGACCCGCAGGGCGCGGGCGGCCTGGCTGATCGAGCCGCCTTGGGCGACGGCGAGGAAGTACTGGAGGTCGCTCCAATCCATCGATGCAAATCCGCATAGGCGTTGTGCGGATATTGGGAATTTATCCGCCGAATTGCAAAGCATAGCCTGGGGTCAAGGCGCTACTGCCGACTGACAGGAGATGTGCCCATGCCCAGCCTCGCACTGCCCCGTTACCCCGCCGCCGCGCGCCTGCTGCTGCGCGCCAGCCTGGCCGCCATGTGGGTCAGCCATGGGCTGCTGCTCAAGCTGCTCACCTTCGGCGTCGCCGGGCTCGCTCAATGGCTGGCCAGCCAGGGTCTGCCGGCGGCCCTGGCCCTGCCACTGATCCTCGCGGAAAGCCTCGGCGGCCTGCTGATCCTGCTCGGGTTCCATGGCCGCTGGGTGTCCCTGGCGCTGCTGCCGATCCTGCTCGGCGCGCTGCTGATCCATGCGCCCAACGGCTGGGTCTTCAGCAACCCCGGCGGCGGCTGGGAATACCCGCTGTTCCTCGCCGCCATGTCCCTGGTCCACTTCCTGCTCGGCGACGGCCCGCTGGCCCTGAAAGCCGAAGGAGCTACCCCATGAACACCTCACTGGAACTGGTCAGCCACCCGCTGTGCCCCTACGTGCAACGGGCGGCCATCGTGCTGGCGGAAAAAGGCGTGGCCTTCAGCCGCCGCGATGTCGACCTGAGCGACAAGCCCGCCTGGTTCCTCGCCCTCTCCCCGCTGGGCAAGGTGCCGCTGCTGCGCAGCGAACGCGGCGTGCTGTTCGAGTCGGCGGTGATCGCCGAGTACCTCGACGAAATCTATGCCCCGCGCCTGCACCCCGCCGACGCCTTCGAGCGCGCCCGCCACCGCGCCTGGATCGAGTTCGCCTCGGCCGTGCTCAACGACATCGCGCGCTTCTACAACGCCGCCGACGCGGACCAGCTGGACGCCCGGCACCAGGCCCTGCGCCGGCGTTTCGAGCAACTGGAGGACAGGTTGCAGGCGGGCCCCTGGTTCGCCGGCGAGCGCTTCTCCCTGGTGGATGCGGCCTTCGCCCCGGTCTTCCGCTACTGGCAGGTATTCGAGCGCATCGCCGACTTCGACACCTTCGCCGGCCTGAACAAGGTCGAACGCTGGCGCCAGGCATTGGCCCGACAGCCTTCGGTGCAGGCGGCGGCGCCAGCGGACTACGCGCAGCGCCTGTGGCAGTTCATCGAGCGCCGCGACAGCCAGCTGTCCAGCCTGCTGAGGCGGACCACGGCCGCGTAGCCGAGCCGCCAACCGCCCCGCGCACGGACCTAGCCCACCAGCATGGCCTCGGCCACCTGGCGGCGGGTGCCCTTACCGCGCAGCTGTTCCACCAGGGTCAGGGCGAAGGTCAGGGCGGTGCCGGGGCCCTGGCTGGTGATGCAGTTGCCGTCGACCACCACCGGCTCGTCGACGAAACTGCAGCCGGACAGGCGATCGCTGAAGGACGGGTAGCAGGTCATGCGCCGCTGCTTGAGCACGCCGAAAGGCTGCAGGGCCATGGCCGGCGCCGCGCAGATGGCGGCGTAGAACTTGCCGGCCTTGGCCTGCTGGCGCACCCGCTCGGCCAGCGGTTCGTGCTCGCCCAGGCGCTGGGCGCCGGGCATGCCGCCGGGCAGCACGATCAGGTCGAACTCCTGGGCCAGCACGTCGACCAGCATGGCGTCGGCGGTCAGGCGCGTGCCGCGGGCGCAGGTGATCATCCGGCGGTTCTCGATGCTGGCCACTACCACCTCGATTTCGGCGCGGCGCAGCACGTCGATCAGGGTCACGCATTCGAGGTCTTCGACGCCATCGGCTACGGTGATTACGGCGCGTGTGGTCATGCTCTGCTCCTCGGCGGGAAAGGGAAATTAGCTGACCTTCCGGTCACAAATTCACCGGCTAAAGCCTAGCTGATATGATGCGCGCCTTTCTCGGATCGCCAGTAAAAACATGCACCCGCCAGCGGATGTGCTTTGCTTGCGGCCTGCACATCAACGGCGCCATCTGCGCCACAGGGAGACGCCATGCTGGAACGCCTATTCCACCTCAAAGCGCACAACACCACGGTGCGCACCGAGATCCTCGCCGGTCTCACCACCTTCCTGACCATGGCCTACATCCTCTTCGTCAACCCCAGCATCCTCGCCGAGACCGGCATGGACCGTGGCGCGGTGTTCGTCGCCACCTGCCTGGCCGCGGCCATCGGCTCGGCGATCATGGGCCTGCTGGCCAACTACCCGATCGCCCTGGCTCCGGGCATGGGCCTCAACGCCTTCTTCACCTACACCGTGGTGCTGACCATGGGCCATACCTGGCAGGTGGCCCTCGGCGCGGTGTTCCTCTCCGGGGTGATCTTCTTCCTGCTGTCGATCTTCAAGATCCGCGAATGGATCATCAACAGCATCCCCCTGGCCCTGCGTGCCGGCATCGCCGCCGGTATCGGCCTGTTCCTGGCGATCATCGCCCTGAAGAACGCCGGCATCGTCATCGACCACCCGGCCACCCTGGTGACCCTCGGCGACATGACCGCAGGCGGGCCGCTGCTGGCCTGCCTGGGCTTCTTCATCATCGCCGCCCTGGCCTATCGCAAGGTCACCGGCGCGGTGATGATCGGCATCCTGCTGATCACCGGCCTGTCCATCGTCCTCGGCCTGTCGAAGCTCGACGCCGTGGTGTCCATGCCGCCCTCGGTGATGCCGACCCTGCTGCAACTGGACATCATGGGTGCCCTGGATATCGGCCTGCTCAGCGTGATCTTCGCCTTCCTCTTCGTCGACCTGTTCGACACCTCCGGCACCCTGGTCGGCGTGGCCCAGAAGGCCGACCTGCTGGACAAGGACGGCAAGATGCCGCGCCTGGGTCGCGCCCTGCTGGCCGATAGCAGCGCGACCATGGCTGGCGCGGCCCTGGGCACCAGCACCACCACCAGCTACATCGAATCGGCGGCCGGCATCAGCTCCGGCGGGCGCACCGGCCTGACCGCCTGCGTGGTCGCCCTGCTGTTCCTCCTCAGCCTGTTCTTCGCCCCCCTGGCCGGCGCCGTGCCGGCCTACGCCACCGCGCCGGCGCTGCTGTTCGTCGCGGTGCTGATGATGAGCAGCCTGGCGCAGATCGACTGGGACGACCTGACCGTCGCCGCGCCGGTGGCGGCCGCCGCCCTGGCCATGCCGCTGACCTTCTCGATCGCCAACGGCATCGCCTTCGGCTTCATCACCTGGACCCTGGTCAAGGTCCTGGCCGGCCGCCGGCGCGACCTCAACCCGGCGCTGGTGATACTCTCGGCGCTGTTCGTGATCAAGCTGGGCTTCTTCGCCTGACACCGCCCAGCCAGTCCTCCAGGAGCGGGCCAGTCCCGCTCCTGTCCGTTTCAGCCGCAAGCACCGTCGAGTAGTCCATGAGCCGTCCCCAGTTCGATCCCGCCACCTACGCCGCCCAGCTAGACGAGAAGAAACAGCGCCTGATCGAGTTGCTGGCGCCGTTCGACGCGCCTGCGCCCGAGGTCTTTGACTCGCCCCGCGAGCATTACCGCCTGCGCGCCGAGTTCCGCCTGTGGCGCGAGGGCGAGGATCGCCACTACGCCATGTTCGAGGCCGGCGACAAGCACGCGCCGATCCTGCTCGACGACTTCCCCATCGCCAGCGCGCGGATCAATGCACTGATGCCGCGCCTGAAGGCGGCCTGGCAGGCCAGCAAGGTACTGAGCTTCAAGCTGTTCCAGGTCGAGTTCCTCACCACCCTGGCCGGCGACGCCCTGATCACCCTGTGCTACCACCGGCCGCTGGACGAGGCCTGGCAGGCCGAGGCCGAGAAACTGGCGGCCGACCTGCAGGTCAGCCTGGTCGGCCGCTCGCGCGGCAAGCGCCTGGTCATCGGCAAGGACTACGTCGAGGAAGAGCTCGAGGTGGCCGGCCGGCGCTTCCGCTATCGCCAGCCCGAAGGCGCCTTCACCCAGCCCAACGGCGAGGTCTGCCAGAAGATGCTCGGCTGGGCCTTCGAGGCGCTCGGCCAGCGCGACGACGACCTGCTGGAGCTGTACTGCGGCAACGGCAACTTCACCCTGCCCCTGGCCAGCCGGGTGCGCAAGGTGCTGGCCACCGAGATCAGCAAGAGTTCGGTGAACGCCGCCCTGGCCAACCTGGCCGACAACGGCGTCGACAACGTGACCCTGGTGCGCCTGTCCGCCGAGGAGCTGACCGAGGCGCTCAACGAGGTGCGGCCGTTCCGCCGCCTGGCCGCCGTCGACCTGAAGAGCTACGACTTCCGCAGCGTGTTCGTCGACCCGCCGCGCGCCGGCATGGACCCGGACACCTGCGAGCTGACCCGGCGCTTCGAGCGCATCCTCTACATCTCCTGCAACCCCGAGACCCTGGCCGCCAACATCGCCCAGCTCAGCGACACCCACCAGGTCACGCGCAGCGCGCTGTTCGACCAGTTCCCCTACACCCACCACATGGAAGCGGGCGTGCTGCTGAAACGGCGCTGAAGTTCTAGAGTCGGTTCAGGCCGCGCAGCGCCCAGAAGGCCAGCCCGGCCGAGACCACTTCCAGCAGCAGGGCATAGAGGTTGAAGGTCTGCTGGGCGCCGCCGTCCAGCCACAGGCCGCCGATGCGCGCCAGGGCCAGGGCGCTGTACAGCAGCACCAGCAGGGTCAGGGCGCCGCGCAGCAGTTCCACGCGCGCCAGGGCCAGCAGCAGGTAGGCCGCCAGGCCGAGCTGCAGGCCGCCATAGTAGGCGCGCACATCGGTGGCTGCGGCGGGGGCCAGTAACAGCATGCCGCTGAGGTTGCTCATCTCGTGGGGGCGGATGAAATAGGCCAGGCCGAGGCCGCCCAGCGCCAGTATCTGCAGGATCAGTACCACCCGCGCCAATAGCATCGACAGCTTCCTTCTCATGTTCCGTGAACGGCCAGCATAGGCCCTGCCTGGCATATCCGGAAACAGCCGGCGATTGGGGCCTTGGCGGCGCCGGGGTTATCCTGTGCTGCCGAACCCTTGGAGAGGCTCCCGCGATGCGCCCAGTGCTGCTGCTCACCACCCTGCTTGCCGGCCTGGCCCAGGCCGCCGAGCCGCTGACCATCGATGTCCACCGCGACCCCAACTGCGGCTGCTGCAAGGCCTGGATCAGTCACCTGCAGGACAACGGCTTCACCGTCGTCGACCATGTCGAGACCGACATGAGCGCGCTCAAGCAGCGCCTGGGTGTGCCGCCACGCCTGTCGTCCTGCCACACCGGGGTGATCGACGGCCAGTTCGTCGAGGGCCACGTGCCGGCGGCCGACATCCTCAAGCTGCGCCAGCGTCCCGATCTGCTCGGCGCCGCCGTGCCGGGCATGCCGACCGGCTCGCCCGGCATGGAGCGCGGCAACGTCCGCGACGCCTACCAAGTGATCGGGCTGGACCGCCAGGGCGGTGACCAGGTGCTGAGCGAGCATCCGGGCAACTGATCCGGCGCGGCCTGATCCACGGGACTATGCTCGAACGGTGAAGCGAGCGCCCGCGGCACCGCCCGCGTCGGTTTTTCAGCCCCGTCGGCCGCGCTCCGGAGGACAGCATGCCCAGCCGTCGTCAGGTCATTCAGCGCGGCGCCAGCCTGCTCGGCCTCGCCGCCGCCCTGCCGCTGCTACCCCGCGATGCCCTGGCCCTGGCCCTGGAGCCCGCCGGCCTGCTGCGGCGGCCGATTCCCGCCAGTGGCGAACTGCTGCCGGCGATCGGCCTGGGCACCTCGCGCACCTTCCACGTCGACCTCGACGACGCCAGCCTCGCGCCCCTGATGCAGGTGATGGACACCCTCCTCGCAGGCGGCGGCAGGCTGATCGACACCGCGCCCAGCTACGGCAACGCCGAGGCGGTCACCGGCGCGCTGCTGCAGCGCAGCGCCAGCCAGAGCAAGGCCTTTGTCGCCAGCAAGGTTTCCGCCAGCGGTCGTAGCCGCGGCCTGGCCCAGTTCGAGGCCAGCCTGCGCGCGCTGCAGCGCGAGCGGATCGACCTGATGCAGGTGCACAACCTGCAGGACACCGCAACCCAGCTGGCCCTGTTGCGTGAACTGAAGGCCCAGGGCCGGGTGCGTTATATCGGCATCACCCACTACCGCGAGGCCGCCCACGACGACCTGCTGGCGGTGCTGGCCAGAGAACCGCTGGACTTCGTCCAGTTCAACTACTCGGTGGCCGAGCGCAACGCCGAGCGGCGCCTGCTGCCCTACTGCGCCGACCACGGCATCGCCACCCTGATCAACCGGCCCTTCGCGCGGGGCCAGCTGTTCCAGCGGGTGCGCGGCCGGCCGCTGCCGGAGTGGGCACAGGAGATCGACGCCGACTCCTGGGCCCAGCTGCTGCTCAAGTTCATCCTCGCCCATCCGGCGGTCACCGTGGCGATTCCGGCTACCTCCAAGGCGCGCTACATGGCCGACAACCTCAAGGCCGGCCACGGCCGCCTGCCGGATGCGCCGCTGCGCGAGCGGATCGCCCAGGCCTTCGCCTGAGCCTCCGTTGCCCCTGGCCGGCGCGATGAACGCGGCGCAACGCCTGTCCCGGGCGATCAACGCCGAACCGGTCGAGCTGCGCGCGGCACTGAGCGGTTTCGTCCTGATGTTCTGCCTGTTCAGCGGCTACTTCATGCTCAGGCCGATCCGCGAGGCCATGGGCATTCGCGGTGGGGTGGAGAACCTGCAGTGGCTGTTCAGCGCCACCTTCGTGCTCATGCTGGTGGCCGTGCCGCTGTTCGCCTGGCTCAACTCGCGGGTACCCCGGGCGCGCTATGTCGACTGGGTCTACGGTCTGTTCATCCTCAACCTGCTGGCCTTCGCCGCGCTGTTCCGCGCCAGCGACGCGGTGTGGCTGGCGCGACTGTTCTACGTGTGGCTGTCGGTCTACAACCTGTTCGTGGTCTCGGTGGCCTGGAGCCTGATGGCCGACGTGTTCGATGCCGCCCAGGCACGCCGGCTGTTCGCCTTCATCGCCGCCGGCGCCAGCAGCGGCGGCCTGTGCGGCCCGGCGCTGGGCGCGCTGGTAGTCGGCAGCATTGGCCAGGCCGGGCTGATCCTCGGCGCCGCCCTGCTCCTGGCCGTCGCCCTGCTCGCCAAGCGCCGCCTGATGGCCTGGCGCGCGGTGGCGGGGGCCGGCCGCCCCGGCGCCCCGCCCAGCGAGAACCCGCGCGAGCCGGTAGCCGGCAACCCCTTCAGCGGCATCGGCCAGGTGCTGAGTTCGCCCTACCTGCTGGGTATCGCCGCCTTCGTCATCCTCCTGGCCAGCGCCAGCACCTTCCTCTACTTCGAGCAGGCGCGCCTGGTCGAGCAGACATTCCCAGAGCCGATCGAACAGGTGCGCGTGTTCGCCCTGCTCGATTTCGCCGTGCAGGCGCTGTCCTTGCTGGCGCAGTTGTTCGTCACCGGCCGGGTGGCGCAGCGGCTTGGCCTGCGCGCGCTGCTCGCCGGGGTGCCGCTGCTGGTCTGCCTGGGCTTTCTCGGCCTGGCCCTGGCGCCGACCTTCGCCATGCTGGCGAGCCTGATGATCGTGCGCCGGGTCGGCGAGTACGCCTTCGTCCGCCCGGGGCGGGAGATGCTCTTCGCCCCGCTCGACGCGCACAGCCAGTACAAGGCCAAGAGCTTCATCGACACCGTGGTCTACCGCGGCGGCGACGCCCTCAGCGCCTGGGCCAAGGCGTTGCTCGACAGCCTGGCCCAGGGCGTGCTGCTGGTCGCCCTGGTCGGCGCCGCTCTGGCCGCCCTGTGGGCCGCGCTTGGCTGGTACCTGGGCGCCGGCCGGCAGCCGCCCCGCCCCTAGTCGGCCTCGACGGCGGCGGCCGCGGCTTTTGCGCCCCTTGCGCTTGTCACTGCGGCGACTCTGGGTTATCTGTGCACAGGCTTGGCTTTCTGAACATTCCGGTATCGCTTATGACCCTCGCAGTTCCCGCACACAGCGCCAATCCCGCCGACAAGCCCGCCGGACGCATCCGCCAGAAGAACGAGGAGGCCATCCTTGCCGCCGCCGAGGAAGAGTTCGCCCGGCACGGCTTCAAGGGCACCAGCATGAACACCATCGCCCAGACCGTCGGCCTGCCCAAGGCCAACCTGCACTACTACTTCAGCAACAAGCTGGGGCTGTACCTGGCGGTGCTGAGCAATATCCTCGAACTGTGGGACAGCACCTTCAACAGCCTGACCGTCGACGACGACCCGGCCGAGGCCCTGGACCGCTATATCCGCGCCAAGCTGGACTTCTCCCGCCGCTACCCCAAGGCCTCGCGCATATTCGCCATGGAGGTGATCAGCGGCGGCGAATGCCTGTCGGCCTATTTCGATCAGGACTACCGCACCTGGTTTCGCGGCCGCGCCGCGGTGTTCGAGGCGTGGATCGCTGCCGGCAAGATGGACCCGGTCGACCCGGTGCACCTGATCTTCCTGCTGTGGGGCAGCACCCAGCACTACGCCGACTTCGCCTCGCAGATCTGCCGCGTCACCGGCCGCTCGCGCCTGACCAAGCAGGACTTCGCCGAGGCCGGCGACAACCTGGTGCGCATCATCCTCAAGGGCTGCGGCCTGACCCCGCCCGCGCCGCACTGATGGCCTTCACCCTGCTCGCGCCTTGCGAATACCGCGAGGACATCCGCAAGAGCCGCTTCCTCGCCCTGGCCGCCCCGGTGACCAGCGCGGCCGAGGCCCAGGCCTTTGTCGAGCGCGCCAGCGACCCGAGCGCCACGCACAACTGCTGGGCCTGGAAGGTCGGCCAGCAGTACCGCTTCAACGACGACGGCGAGCCGGGCGGCACCGCCGGCCGGCCGATTCTCGCCGCCATCGAGGGCCAGGACTGCGACCAGGTGGCGGTGCTGGTGATCCGCTGGTACGGCGGCATCCAGCTCGGCACCGGCGGCCTGGCCCGCGCCTACGGCGGCAGCGCCAGCAAGTGCCTGCAGGGCGGCGAGCGCACCGAGCTGGTAGCGCGCAGCCGCGTCGCATTCCACTGCGCCTTCGCCGAATTGCCGCTGCTCAAGGCGCGCCTGGACGAGCTGCAGGCGCTGCTGGAGGCGGAACGCTTCGACGCCAGCGGCGCCGAGCTGCAACTGGCCCTGCCCGAGGCCCGCGTCGACGAACTGCAGCAGTGGCTCGCCGGCATCAGCCGCGGGCGCATCGAGCTGCGGCGCCTGTAGCAAGGCGACGGTCGGGGTTGATCCTGACCAGGCAGACAGGTATCTTCGCCCCACGTCGTCCGACGTACCTGGATCAGCAGACAGGGTCAACACTGAGCTGGCTAACCTGAACTCAACCTCAGAGGAGCCTGCTCGATGGCAGCCACCCGCACCTGGATCAAGACCCCCCTCGCCGTCTTCACCGCCAACGACCAATCCGCCGCCGGTGGCCTGGTGGTCGAGAACGGCCGCATTGCCGAACTGCTCGACGCCGGCCAGCAGCCCAGCCGCCCCTGCCAGCACAGCTTCGATGCCCGCGAGCACGTGGTGCTGCCGGGGCTGATCAACACCCACCACCACTTCTACCAGACCCTCACCCGCGCCTGGGCACCGGTAGTCAACCAGCCGCTGTTCCCCTGGCTCAGGACCCTCTACCCGGTGTGGGCGCGGCTGCCCCCCGAGCAGCTGGCCCTGGCCACCCAGGTGGCCAGGGCCGAGCTGCTGCTGTCCGGCTGCAGCACGGCGGCCGACCACCACTACCTGTTCCCCGGCGGCCTGGAAAACGCCATCGACGTGCAGGTCGGAGTGGTGCGCGAGCTGGGCATGCGCGCGATGCTGACCCGCGGCTCCATGAGCCTGGGCGAAGCCGACGGCGGCCTGCCGCCGCAGCAGACGGTGCAACAGGCCGAGGTGATCCTCGCCGACAGCCAGCGCCTGATCGGCCAGTACCATGAGCGCGGTGCCGGCGCCCGGGTACAGATCGCCCTGGCGCCCTGCTCGCCCTTCTCGGTGACCCCGGACATCATGCGCGCCAGCGCCGAGCTGGCCAGCAAGCTGGACGTGCGCCTGCACACCCACCTGGCCGAGACCCTGGACGAGGAGGACTTCTGCCGGCAGCGCTTCGGCCTGCGCACCGTCGACTACCTGGACAGCGTCGGCTGGCTCGGCCCGCGCACCTGGCTGGCCCACGGCATCCACTTCAACCCCGAGGAAATCGCCCGCCTGGGCGCCGCCGGCACCGGCATCAGCCATTGCCCCAGCTCGAACATGCGCCTGGCCTCGGGCATCTGCCCGAGCCTCGACCTGCAGGCCGCCGGCGCGCCCATCGGCCTCGGCGTGGACGGCTCCGCCTCCAACGATGCCTCCAACCTGATCCTCGAGGCACGCCAGGCCCTGTACCTGCAGCGCCTGCGTTACGGCGCCGAGCGCATCAGCCCCGAACTGGCCCTGGGTTGGGCCAGCAAGGGCTCGGCCCGGCTGTTGGGGCGCGACGACATCGGCGAGCTGGCGGTGGGCAAGCAGGCCGACCTGGCGCTGTTCAAGCTGGACGAGCTGCGCTTCTCCGGCAGTCACGATCCACTCGCGGCCCTGCTGCTGTGCGGCGCCGACCGCGCCGACCGGATAATGATCGGCGGCACTTGGCGGGTCATCGACGGCCAGGTCGAGGGCCTGGACCTGGCCAAGCTGATCGCCGACCACCGCCAGGCGGCCCAGACGCTGATCGCCGGCTGAACCGAGGATGGGTTGAGCCTGTGAACCCCGTCGCAGAGGTGCAGGCGCCATGGGTATCGCTGCGTTCAGCCCGGCCTACGCAGCGATCGCCGCGACGCCGGGAGATTCTGCCCCGGAGGTCAGGTTAAACTGCGCCCAACTCCGGCCCACCCGACACGAGGCTCACACCATGTACGACTGGCTCAACGCCCTGCCCAAGGCCGAACTGCACCTGCACCTGGAAGGCTCGCTGGAACCCGAACTGCTGTTCGCCCTGGCCGAACGCAACAAGATCGCCCTGCCCTGGCAGGACGTCGAAACCCTGCGCGGCGCCTACGCCTTCAACAACCTGCAGGAATTCCTCGACCTCTACTACCAGGGTGCCGACGTACTGCGCACGGAACAGGACTTCTACGACCTGACCTGGGCCTACCTACAGAAATGCAAGGCGCAGAGCGTCATCCACACCGAGCCCTTCTTCGACCCGCAGACCCACACCGACCGCGGCATCGCCTTCGAGGTGGTGCTCAATGGCATCGGCCAGGCGCTCAAGGACGGTGAGCGGCAGCTGGGCATCAGCTCGGGGCTGATCCTCAGCTTTCTGCGCCACCTGTCCGAGGAGGAGGCCTTCAATACCCTGGAGCAGGCCCGCCCCTTCCGCGACGCCTTTATCGCCGTGGGCCTGGACAGTTCGGAAATGGGCCATCCGCCGAGCAAGTTTGCGCGGGTATTCGACAAGGCGCGCAGCGAGGGCTACCTGACCGTCGCCCATGCTGGCGAGGAGGGCCCACCCGAGTACATCTGGCAGGCCCTGGACCTGCTGAAGATCCAGCGCATCGACCACGGCGTGCGCGCCATCGAGGACGAGCGGCTGATGCAGCGGATCATCGACGAGCAGATCCCGCTGACCGTCTGCCCGCTGTCCAACATCAAGCTGTGCGTGTTCGACGACATGCGCCAGCACAACATCCTCGAGATGCTCGAGCGTGGCGTGAAGGTCACGGTCAACTCGGACGACCCGGCCTACTTCGGCGGCTACGTCACCGAGAACTTCGCCGCCCTGCACGAAGGCCTGGGCATGACCAAGGCGCAGGCCGAACGCCTGGCGCAGAACAGCCTGGACGCACGGCTGAGCTGAGACGCCCAGGATAGAAGGCTCGCTGCAAGCCCGCAGGGCACGCCCGTGATGACCATTGCCGGGTCGGGCCGCGCTCGCCGGGGGCGCCGATGAAACGCCAGGAGCATCGGCCAGCAGCCCGGGCACTGAAGTTTCCACCCTCGGCGCCGAAACAGAAGTAGATCCCCCCTGCAGATAGCAATATAGTGGCCCACCCGTTGCCTGTGCGCCCCCTGCAGGTTGCCTTTGCCGAGGTTGCCGATCACATGAAACGTGTCCTGTTCAGCGCTCCATCCGTTCGCCGCTTGCTGCTCGCCGCGCTGGCCTGCCTGTCGTCGCCTGCTCCGGCAAGCGACAGGATTCAGATCGTCACCGAGGAGCTGCCGCCCTACAACATGACCGAGGACGGCCGCCTCACCGGCATGAGCACCGAGGTCGTGCAGGCCGTGCTGGAGGAAGTCGGGGTGCAGGCGAACATCCAGTCCATGCCCTGGGCGCGCGCCTACGACATCGCCTTGAATAGCGAAAACGTGCTGATCTACTCGATCGCCCGCACTCGCCAACGCGAGCAGCTGTTCAAGTGGGTCGGCATCGTGGCGCCGATGCGCTGGCACCTGTACTCGCTGCCCCAGCGCAACATCCAGCTCAGGCGACTCGACGATGCGCGCCGCTACCAGATCGCCACCGTCAAGCAGGACGCCGGCGAACAGCACCTGCTGGCCAGGGGCTTTGCCATCGGCAAGAACCTGCAGTCGAGCAACAAGTACGCGCACAACTACGAAAAGCTGACCCTGGGCCGTGTCGACCTGTGGATCGCCAACGAGCTCAACGCCCGCTACCTGGCGCGCCGGGCCGGAGCCGAAGTACCGGTGCCGGTCCTGAGCCTGCCCGACCTGGCCGATGACGACGGCCTGAGCATGGCCTTCAGCCTGCAAACCTCGGACGCGCTGGTAGAGCGCTTTCGCCAGGGCCTGAAGACCGTCCGTGACAACGGCACCTACGCAACCATCGCTAAGCGGTGGCTGTAGCGTGGGCACGGCACGGTCCAGCCAGCTCGCCGGCGCGCCGCCCGAACAGGCCTCGCCCTGCAGCTCGCTCGGCCGCCGTCTGGTGCTGGCGACGCTGATCTTTTGCCTGCTGTTCACCCTGGTCACGGTCACCCTGCGCAGCGTGTCGGCATGGAACAGCAACCTGGCGGCGATGACCGCCGAGCTGAAGCTGATCGACCAGGTGTTCCAGAGCACCCTGGCCAAGGCAATCTGGGAGATGGACCGCGAAACCTTGCAGACCCAGCTGGACAGCGTCGCCGAGGCCGCGCCGGTAGGTCGGGTGCGCCTGAGCATACTGCGCCCCGGACGCCCTCCCGAGATGCTGGTCCAGCAGCGCCCCGAGCGCTTGCCCACGCCGTTGGTGCCATCGCTGCGGCAGACCCTGGCCTACGAGCCCTACCTCGGCGCGCGGGAAAACCTTGGCGAGCTGATCATCGAGGGTGACGAGCGGCTGCTGTGGCGGCGCCTGCTGAGCGACGTGACCAGCATCGTGCTCACCCAGATCATCCAGTCGCTGCTGCTGGCGGGCTTGATCATGTGGATGTTCAACCGCTCGGTCACGGTGCACGTGCGGCACATCGCGCGGCACCTGGGCGAACTGTCGCCGGCCAACCTCAAACAGCGGCTGCATATCGAGCGCAAGGCCTCGCGGCGCGACGAACTGAGCCTGCTCGAGGCCGGGATCAACAACCTGCAGGGCAAGCTGTCCGACTATTTCGAGCAACAGCGGCGCGACGAACTCGACCTCGCCGCCCACCGCGATCGTCTGGCCGAGCTGGTGGAGGAACGCACGGCCGAGCTGCTCCAGGCCAATAGCCGCCTGGAGGAACTCAGCCGCAGCGACCCACTGACCGGGCTGGCCAACCGCCGGCATTTCGATGAAATGAAGGAAATCGAGTTCCGCCGCGCGACCCGCCTGAACCAGCCGCTGTCGGTGCTGATGTGCGACATCGATTTCTTCAAGCTCTACAACGACACCTACGGCCACGCCCAGGGCGACCAGTGCCTGCAAGCGGTGGCCAACCGGCTGAAGCATGTCTTCGGCCGTGCCGGCGAACTGGTGGCGCGGCTCGGCGGCGAAGAGTTCGCCGTACTGCTGCCGGGCGCCGACCTCGACCAAGCACGCCAGGCCGCCACACGCTTGCGCCAGGACCTCGCCGCTCAGGCGCTGGCTCACGACGGCTCGCAGGTGGCGCCACACGTGACGCTGAGCATCGGCGTCGCGCAGTTCGACCCGCACAGCATGGACCGTTTCGATCAACTGCTGCAGTGCGCCGATGAGGCGCTCTACCGCGCCAAGCGCCTGGGCCGCGACCGCATAGCCCAATGACGACTAGGAGGCTGCTCATGACATTCCCCCGCTCCTTCTGCATCGCCATATTGCTCGCCCTGGCCGCTACCAGCAGCCAGGCACAAGAGATCCGGGCCGTCACCGAGGACACGTCCTACAGCTACCTGAAAGCGGGCCGCGTGGCCGGACCGGCCAGCGCGGTGGTGGAAGCCACGCTGCAACGGGCGGGGCTGAACGACTACAGCCTCGCCCTCTATCCCTGGGCACGCGCCTACGACATGGCGCTGCAGCAACCCAACGTGCTGATCTACCTGATCGCCCGCACCTCGGCACGAGAGCCCCAGTTCAAGTGGGTGGGCGAGATCACCCGCATCGACTACCACCTGTACAAACTGCGCGCGCGTACGGACATCCAGGTGCGCACCCTGCAGGACGCGCAGCGCTACAGCATTGGCGTGCTGCGCGACGATGTCCGGCAGAAGTACCTGCGCACCCAGGGCTTCAGCAGGCTGGTAGTCTCGGCGCATAACCGCGACAACTTCCAGAAGCTGCTGAACGAGCAGATCGAGCTGGTGCCCATGCCGGAACAGGATGTCGCCATGCTGTGTAAGGAGGCTCGCATCGACTGCGCCGAGCTGGAGCCGGTCTACACCCTGGACGCCATATCCACGGGGCTGTACATGGCCTACAGCCAGGCAACCGCCGATGAGACCGTGACCCGCACCCGCGCGGCCTTCGACAGCCTCAAGGCGGAGGGCCAGGTCGGCCGGCTGTTGAGCGGCCGCCGCTAGATCCGCAGCGGCCGCTTGGTTATCCCAGGGCCAAGCACCTGCTAGTGGTGCGACGTCTCTTCGACCGGCGGCTGCTTCTGCACCGCCACCTCGACCTCGACCTCGCCGGCCCTCTCGAACCTCAGGGTCAGCGGGAAGCGCTCGCCGTCCTTCATCTGTCGCGCCAGGTCGAACAGCATGACGTGATAGGCCATGGGCGCGAACTTGACCTCGCCGCCGGCGGGCACTTCCACGCTTTGCACCTGCTGCATCTTCATGGTCCCGTCGGCATGCACGTGCTCGTGCATCTCGGCCTTGCCGGCCAGCGGCGTCTGCACGGAAAGCAGGCGGTCTGCCTGCTGGCCCTGGTTGTGCACCACGAAATAGGCGGCGGCGGTCGGCGCCACCGGCGGCATCTCCCGCGACCAGGGGTGGGCGATGTGCAATTCTCCCGAGCTGTATTCATGGGCGCCGGCCAGCAGGCTGGTACCGAGCAGCGCGACCAGCAGCAGGCTTTTCTTCATGGGCATGGTGGTTCTCCTTGGGACGATGAATGAGGTATTGCAGATCACGCGAAAGCACTCCGCCACGGCCATGCCTCAACCCGCCTGCAGACGGGGCGTCACGCCCTGGCGGGAGCATAGCAAGCGGTCCAGCAGCCAGACCGGCAGCAGCGACGCGCCCACCAGCGGGAAGACGGCGCCGAGCAGCAGCATGATGACGACCGCCGCCTTCCAGCGCGGCAGGTCATGGCGCAGCGGCGGCACGCCGAGGCTGCCCTGGGGACGCCGGCGCCACCAGATGAGCAGGCCACTGACCGCGCTGAGCAGCACCATCAGGCAGACCCCGAGCATCAGCAACTGGTTGGCCAGGCCGAACAGCTTGCCCTCGTGCAGCACCACACCGGTCTCCACCACTCGGGCCACGGCGCCGTAGTCCTGCCAGCGCACCTCGGCCAGCACCGCGCCGCTGTACTGGTCGAGGTGCAGGGTGGCGTCATGCCGCGGATCGTCGGCGAACAGTGCAACGCTGTACACGCCCGTCTCGCCCTTGGGCAGGCTGATGCTGTAGCCGGGCTGCACGCCGCGCGCAGTGGCGGTGTCGACCACCTGCTGCAGGCCGATCCGCGTCGCGCCAGGCGTCGCGCCGTCGGTCGCAGGCGCCTGGTGCGCGGCATGGGGATTGGACAGCGGCAGCGGGGTGTTTTCCACCGCCCAGGCCACGGTCTGCCGGGCACTGCTGTTGAGGCTGCGCGCCTGCAGCTCGGACGTCGGCACCGCGTCCCACATGGCCGCCGGGAAGTGGTTCCAGGCGCCGGCGAAGCGCTCGCCCCAGAAGCCGGTCCAGGTCATCCCGGTGAGCAGCATGAACAGCAACAGCAGCGCCCCCCAGAAACCCGCCACCGCGTGCAGGTCGCGCCAGAACAGGCGGCCGCGACTGGCCAGGCGCGGCCACAGCACCCCGGCGCCGCCACCACCGCGCGGCCACCACAGGTAGAGCCCGGACACCACCAGGACGATGCCCCAGCCGGCGGCCAGTTCGATCAGGCGGTCGCCGAGGGTGCCGAGCATCAGTTCGCCGTGCAGCCGGCGGGCGATGGCCTGCAGGTTGTCCCGGGCGTCCTGGCTGCCCAGCAGGGTGCCGCGGTAGGGGTCGACGAACAGGTTGAGCTCGCGCCCCTGCTCGGCGATGACGAACTGCGCGCTCTGCCCTTCGGCGCGCGGCGGCAGGTACTTGCCGACGCTCGCCTGGGGGTATGCCTGACGCACCGCGACCAGCTGCTGATCGGCGCTCAGGCGCTGCTCGGCGACCGGCACCTGCAGCAACTCGGCATACAGCAGTTGGTCCAGCTGCGGCTTGAACAGGTAGATGATCCCGGTCAGCGACAGCAGGATCAAGAAGGGCGCGACGAACAGCCCGGCATAGAAATGCCAGCGCCAGGCCAGGTGGTAGAACGAGGGGGTGGTTTGTTGCATCGATGAACTCCAGGTAGCGCGGCCAGTGATTCGCGGGCCCCGCGGCCGCCGGCCCGCAGGCACGCGAATGCCGGCAGCCGGGGCCGGGCCCGGGAATGGAACAGCAGCCGGCACAGCGCCGGCGCGGATCGCTACAAGGAAGGGGAGGCGCGGGGGTTGGCCGAGGGCCAGAGGAAACGCACCGGCCGGGCGGCGCGCAAGGTCGGGAGCGCCGGCTGGCGGGCGGCGCAGAGCAGCCCGAGCAGGCCGAAGAAGGCCGCCAGGATCAGGGCGCCGAAGGTCGAGGACAGGGCGCAACCGGCCCCGCCGGCCGCCCCCTGGGACGCCAGGCCGGCTGCGCCGAAATCACTGCCTGAAGCGCTGCCGCCATCCAGGGAGCAATAGACGCCGTCCAGGCCGCTGAGCTGCAGGCCGGCCATCTGGCCGTGACCGATGCTGCAGGCGAGCGCGCCGAACAGGACGCTGAAATACAGCATCCAGGCGAGCAGCGTGCGGTCGGAGCGGGCCAGGTTCATGACGGGCGACTCTAGCAGGTGGCCGGGCTGCGGCAAGGGCGCCGAGCTGCGGCGGGATGTCGCGGCCCGTTGCCGGGCAAGCCTAGGATCGCCAGGGCGCCCGCGCCAGCAGTTCGGCGCAGCGGGCCTGGACGAACTCGCGCAGCAGGTGCACCGGCCTGCTCAACTGGGCGCGGTGGGCACAGATCAGATTGAGCGGGGTCGCTTCGCCGCGCCATTGCTTCAGCAACACCTTGAGCCGTCCGGCCTGCACATCGGCGGCCACATCCAGCCAGGACTTGTACACCAGGCCGAAGCCGGCCACCGCCCAGCGCCGCACCACATCGGCGTCGTCGCTGCAGCGATCGCCGCCCACCGTCAGGCTCTGCTCGCGCTTGCCGTCCTGGAAGCACCAGCGATCATGCAGCCGACCGCCGAGCATATAGAGCAGGCAGTTGTGTGCGGCCAGCGCCTCCGGCGTCTGCGGCTCGCCATGCCGCGCCAGATAGGCCGGCGCGGCGCAGAGCACCCGGCTGTTGTCCGGGGCGACCGGCAGGGCCACCAGACTGGAGTCCTCCGGCGTGCCATAGCGCAGGGCGATATCCACCGGCTCGCGAAACAGGTCGCTGACCCGGTCGCCGAGCAGCAGACGCAACTGCAACCGCGGATGGCCCTGCTGGAACTCGTCGAGCCAGGGCAGCAGGGTGTTGCGGCCGAAATCCGAGGGGGCAGAGAGCTGCAGCTGGCCGCTGATCTCGGCCTTGTTGCCGGCCAGCTGCAGACGCCCCTCCTCCAGGCTCTGCAAGGCCAGTCGGGCGTGGCCGAGGAACAGCTCGCCCTCGGCGGTCAGGCGCAGGCTGCGGGTCGAGCGGACGAACAGGCGCACCTCCAGCTGCTGCTCCAGGCGCTTGAGTGCGGCGCTGGCCACCGCCGGGGAGATATCCAGCAGGCGGGCGGCGGCGGACAGACTGCCGCTCTGCGCCGTACGCACGAACAGCTGCAGGTCATCGAAACGTATCACGGCGGCTATATTCAAAAAAATATTGAAAGAGACTCTAGTATCAGGACGTTTTTCTCGACAATCAAATAGCCGACCATGGGCGCTTCTCGAGCCGGAGTCGCACCATGTCAACGCCCCTCACCCTGATCGTCACCCTCATCGCACGCCCTGGCCAGGCCGCTGCCGTCGAGGCCGCTCTGCGCCTGCTGATCCCCTCCAGCCAGGCCGAAGCCGGTTGCCTGCAATACAACCTGCATCGCCACCGGGACAACCCGCAGCGGTTCAGCATGATCGAACAATGGCAAGACCGCGCCGCGCTCGACGCCCATGAACGGAGCGCCCACTTCCTGAGCTTTGGCCGCACCTGCGCCGGCCTGCTGGAACAGGTCGAACACCAGCCAATGCACCGTATTCTCTGAGGAGACGCCATGAAAGCCATCGCCTACTACCAGTCCCTGCCCGCCACCAATGCCGACGCCCTGCAGGACGTGCAGCTGGCCGAACCCACCCCCGGTCCGCGCGACCTGCTGGTGGCCGTCAAGGCCATCTCGGTCAACCCGGTGGATAGCAAGATCCGCAACAAGGTCGCGCCGGAGAACGGCGAGGCCAAGGTGCTCGGCTGGGACGCCAGCGGCATCGTCCAGGCGGTGGGCAGCGAGGTCACGCTGTTCCAGCCGGGCGACCGGGTGTTCTACGCCGGCGCCATCGACCGTGCCGGCGCCAACAGCGAGCTGCACGTGGTCGATGAGCGCATCGTCGGCCATATGCCGAAGACCCTGGGCTTCGCCGAGGCCGCCGCCCTGCCGCTGACCGCGATCACCGCCTGGGAACTGCTGTTCGAGCGCCTGCAGGTCGCCGAAGGCAAGGCCGGCCTGGGCCAGAGCCTGCTGATCGTCGGCGCCGCCGGCGGCGTCGGTTCGATGCTGGTGCAGCTGGCGCGTAAGCTCACCGGCCTGACGGTGATCGGCACGGCCTCGCGTCCCGAGACCCAGGCCTGGGTGCGCGAGCTCGGCGCCCACCATGTACTCGACCACAGCAAGCCGTTGAGCGAGGAGCTCAAGCGCATCGGCATCGACCAGGTGACCCATGTGGCCAGCCTGACCCAGACCGACCAGCACTTCGACCAGCTGGTCGCGGCCCTGGCCCCCCAGGGCCGCCTGGCGCTGATCGACGACCCGGTGCAACCGCTGGACATCATGAAGCTCAAGGCCAAGAGCCTGTCGCTGCATTGGGAGCTGATGTTCACCCGCTCACTGTTCCAGACCGACGACATGATCGAGCAGCATCGCCTGCTGGAGCGGGTCGCCGGCCTGATCGACGGCGACGTGCTGAAGACCACCCTGGGCGAGCACTTCGGGCGCATCGACGCGGCCAACCTGCGCCGCGCCCATGCCCTGCTGGAGAGCGGCAAGGCCAAGGGCAAGATCGTCCTCGAGGGCTTCTGAACCCGGGCCTGGCCCCGCCAGGGGCCAAGCCGACCAACGGCCTGACGGCCGCGTAACGGCCTCCGTGCTGCCACGTCCATATCTATGTAGGGCAACGCAGGAGGTCACCCAGATGAAACGCCTTATACCCCTCGCACTCGTCGCCGCCTTCGGCTTCTCGGCTGCTGCGCAGGCACAATCCCCGCTGCTGCAGGACGCCAGCCAGATCGAGCCGGTGGACTACCACTACGGCCTGAAGCTGGACGTACACAAGGTCATCCACATCACCGACAACTCGGACAAGGTCGGCGTGGTTCCCGCCACCATCACCTATCTCGACAGCCAGGGCAGGCTGCACAAGGTCAACTATCTGGAACTGGGACGCGCTAACGACGGCAATTAATTCCCAGTCCTGCTATCTTGGCGCCTGGCCCAGGTCCAGGCGCCTATCACGCCTCTCGCCCCCGGCCGCCACCCTCTAGACTGCAATCAGCTCAGTGACTGCCAGCGCGCGTGCCCGGCACGCCCAGCCTGCGCCCGTGAACATCCGATATATCGGTGGTAAGGATGCGACCCGAACTAGTAGCCCCACTGCGCCTGACCGGCGTATACGCCCTCTTCGGCACCGCCTGGATTCTCTCCAGCGACCAGCTGCTGGCCATCGCGGTGTCAGAGCCCACGCTGATCATGCGTCTGCAGACGCTCAAGGGCCTGGCCTTCGTGCTGCTCAGCTGCCTGCTGATCTTCTATGTCAGCCACCGCGATCGCCAGGCGCAGAGCCAGTTGCTCGGCGCCCTGACGCGCAACACCCGGCTGCTGCAGCAGGCCCAGCGCAACGCGGCGCTGGGCAGCTGGGAATACCAGGGTCGCTTCCACTGGAGCCCGGAGGCGCTGGAGCTGCTGGGCCGCGATGCCGGCAACGCCTCGAGCAACCTCGAACAACTGCTCACCTGGCTGCACCCCGCCGATCGCCAGGCGGTGCAGCGCGCCGTCGACGGCCTGCTCACCCAGCACAAGGCACTGAACATCGGCGCGCGCCTGCACCAGCCGCACCGCCAGCAGGTCACCTGGCTGATGCTGCGCGGCGAGGTCGACGGCGACGGGCAGATCCTCGGCACCCTGCAGGACATCAGCAGCCAGAAGCGCGACGAAGTGGCCCTGCGCGAGAGCGAACAGCGCTTTCGCCAACTGTTCGAACAGACCCCGCGCATCGCCGTGCAGGGCTACGACCGCGATCGCCGGGTGGTCTACTGGAACGCCGCCAGCACCCAGCTGTACGGCTACAGCGTGCAGGAAGCCCTGGGCAAGCGCCTGGAAGACCTGATCGTGCCGCTGCCGGCGCGCAACCAGGTGGCCAGCGCGATCAATCACTGGCTGCTCGGTGGGCCGCCGACCCCGGCCGCGGAAATGCAACTGCAGCGCAAGGACGGCAGCCCGGTGTGGGTCTATTCCAGTCGCTCGCTGCTGCGCGACAACCGCGACCGCCCCGAGATCTATTGCATCGACATCGACATCAGCGAGCACAAGAAGCTCGACGACCAGCTGCGCGCCAGTGAAGCCGGTTACCGCGAGCTGGTCGAGCAGCTCGCCGAGGTGATCGTGAAGACCGATGCCGGCGGCCACCTGAGCTTCCTCAACCCGGCGTGGGAACGCCTCAGCGGCTACGTCGCCTACGAGAGCCTCGGCCGCCTCCTGGCACGCTTCTTCGAGAGCAGCGACGGCGCGTGCCTGGCCCAACAGCTGAGCGCCCTGGCCAACGGCGAGCAGGCCAGCCTGCGCGGTGACTACCGCCTGCTGACCCGCCATGGCCAGCTGCGCTGGGTCGAGCTGCAGCTCAGCCGCCGGCCGGACAACAGCCTCAGCGGCAGCCTGCGCGACAACCACGAGCACCATCTCCAGCAGCAGCTGCAACTGGCCCGCGGCGCGCTGCTGGAGGGGCTGTTCGAGCGCCAGCCGCTGACGCAGATGCTCGAGGCCATCTGCCTGCGCCTACAGGCGCTGCTCCCGCAGATGCGCGCGGCCATCATGCTGCAGGACCCGCAGCAGCGCCTGCACCTGGTCGCCGCGCCCGACCTGCCCGAGCCCTATCGTCAGGCCATCGATGGCGTCCAGGCCGGCGCCGAGGTCGGCTCCTGCGGCCATGCCGCCTACAGCGGCGAGCTGGTGATCGCCGAGGACCTCGACACGCACCCCTACTGGCGCGACTTCCGCGACGAGGCCCGCAAGGCCGGGCTGCGCGCCTGCTGGTCGGTGCCGTTCAAGGATGACCAGGGCCGAGCCATCGGCACCCTGGCCATCTATCCGGATCGCCCCAGCCGGCCGAGCAGCCTGGACATCGCCCTGGTCGGCGGCTTCGCCCAGCTGGCCGGGCTGGCCGTGCAGCGCAGCGCCGGCCTGGTTCCGCAGCGCCACTGACCACCGGTCGCGTGCTTGACCCGAACCGGGGAAATGTCACCCACGCTGGCTAGACTGCTGCTTCCCTGCGAGGAGGAGCCCAGCGTGAATATCCACATCCAGTCATTGCGCACGGCCGAAGGGCTGCGCTGGCAAGTCAGTTTCGCCAAGCACAGCGTGAGCTTTCGCAGCGAGGCCGAGGCCCGCCTGTTCGTCGCCACCCTCGAGGCACGCCTGCGCGCCCCGCACCCGCTGCCGCCGGCCGAGCAACGCGCCGCCGGCTAGCCGGGGCCTCCGCTCAGCGGCTGCGGCAGCCGCCGCTCGGACCACAGGGTCAGGCGCGATGCCATGGTGGCCAGCACGCCACAACCGCAGATCACCGCCGCCATCGGCCAGGCCGTGCCGTCGTGCAGCGCACCGACCAGGGCCGCGGCACTGGCGGCGATGGCGAACTGCAGGCTGCCGAGCAGGGCCGAGGCGCTGCCGGCATGCCGCCCCTGGCCGGCCATGGCGCAAGCCGTAGAGTTGGGCAGCAGCACGCCGAGGCTGGCGATGCAGCCGAACAGCGGCAGCAGCAGCGGCCACAGCGCCGCGGGCTGGCCCAGGGCAACGACCAGCAGGGCCAGGCTGCAGGCCAGATAGAACCACACCAGGCGCCGCAACCAGTAGCCCGGGCCATGGCGCGCCACCAGCCAGGCATTCAGCTGGGCGGCGAGGATGAAGCCGGCGGCATTGCTGCCGAACAGCCAGCCGTAGTGCGCCGCCGGCACGCCGTACAGCTCGATGAAGACGAAGGGCGAGCCGGCGATATAGGCGAACATCCCGGCGATCGACAGGCCGCCGGTCAGGGCGTGGCCGATAAAGGGCCGGTCGCCCAGCAGCCGGCGGTATTCGCCCAGAACGCCACTCAGGGACGCCGGGGCGGCCTCCTGGCTCAGTGTCTCGGGCAGCCACAGCGCTACCGCCAGCATGCACAGGGCGGCGAACAGCGCCAGGCAGAGGAAGATCGACTGCCAGCCCAGGCTGCTCAGCAGCAGGCCGCCGGCCAGGGGCGCGAGAATCGGCGCGATACCCATCACCAGCACCAGCTGGGAGAACACCTTGGCCGAGGTGATCGGGTCGCACAGGTCGCGCACCACCGCGCGGGTCACCACCATGCCGGCGCAACCGCCGAGGGCCTGGACGAAACGCGCGGCGATCAGCGTCTCCAGGCTGCTCGCCAGGGCACAGGCCAGGGACGCCAGGCCGAACAGCAGCACCCCGACCAGCAACGGCCGGCGCCGGCCGAAGCGGTCGGCCAGGGGGCCGTAGACCAGCTGGCCGAGGGCCAGGCCGACGAAATAGGCGGCCAGGGACAGCTGCACGTGCTCGACGTCGGTGGCGAAGGCCCGCGCCAGGGTCGGGAAGCTCGGCAGGTAGAAGTCGATGGCCAGGGGGCCGAAGGCGCACAGGGCCCCGAGGATCAGCAGCAGACGTAGGTTCATTCGCTCTCTCGCATGTTGCGCCCGGAAGGCTGCCGGCACCGGCCCAGTCAGTAGGGTACGCCGCGCGCACCGAAAAACTGCCCCCTGCCGGGGTGCGCACGGCGCACCCTACATACTTTGCTTGCCCCTCCCGGTGAGTTTTTCGGCCAGGGATTCGACCAACAGGTAGAACATCGGGATCAGGAAGATCGCCAGCACGGTGGCCGCCAGCATGCCGCCGATCACCCCGGTGCCGATCGAGTGGCGGCTGGCCGAGCCGGCGCCACTGCTGATGGCCAGCGGCAGCACGCCGAGGATGAAGGCCAGCGAGGTCATGATGATCGGCCGGAAGCGCAGCCGCGCCGCCTCCAGCGCCGACTCGAACAGGCCCATGCCCTGCTGGCGGCAGAGCACGGCGAATTCGACGATGAGGATGGCGTTCTTCGACGCCAGGCCGATCAGGGTGAGCAGGCCGACCTGGAAGTACACATCGTTTTCCAGGCCGCGCAGCCACACCGCGAGAATCGCCCCGAACACGGCGAAAGGCACCGCGGTGACCACCGCCAACGGCAGGGTCCAGCGCTCGTACTGGGCGGCGAGAATCAGGAACACCATGATCAGGCCGAAGACGAAGGCGATGCTGCCCGAGCCCTGGGTCGCCTGTTCCTGGAACGCCGAGCCGGTCCAGCCGATGCTGTAGTCGCTGCCCAGCACCTCATCCGCCACCTGCTGCACCGCCGCCAGGGCCTGGCCGGAACTGTAGCCGGGCGCCGGCCCGCCGAGGATCTTCGCCGCCGGGTAGACGTTGAAGCGCGCATAGGTGTCGGGCCCGAGCACCCGCTGCACCTTGACCAGGGTCGCCAGCGGTACCAGCTCGCCGCCGGCCGCGCGCACGTAGACCTGGGACAGGTCCTCCGGCTTGCGGCGGAAGTCCGCCTCGGCCTGCAGGCTGACCTGGAAGGTGCGGCCGTACAGGCTGAAGTCGTTGACGTAGTAGCTGCCGAAGGTCGCCTGCATGGCGGTGAATACCTCGTTGATCGGCACGCCCAGGGCCCGCGCCTTGGTGCGATCGAGGTCGATGTAGTACTGCGGCACGTTGGCGCTGAAGGTGCTCTGCACCCCCGCCAGCTCGGGACGCTGGCGCGCCGCCTCGAGGAACGCCGCGACCTTCTGCGCCAGCTGCGCGGTGCCGCCGCCGCTGCGGTCCTGGATATAGCCCTCGAAGCCGCCGGTGGTGCTCATGCCGCGGATCGGCGGCGGGTTGAAGGTCATCACCATGCCGTCCTTCTGCGCCGCGCCCATGCCCATGAACGCGCGCGGCAGGTTGCGCGCGTCGAGCTCCGGCGTGGTGCGCTCGCTCCAGTCCTTGAGCGGCACGAAGGACACCCCGGCATTGCTGCGGGTGCCGAAGGTGAGGATGTCGAAGCCGGCGAAGGTCACCACGTTCTCCACCGCCGGGTGGGCCATCAGCTGCTCGGTGACCTCGCTGGTCAGCGCCTCGGTGCGGGTCAGAGACGCCGCCGGCGGCAGGAAGTAGGCGTTGATTACGTAGCCCTGGTCCTCGCTCGGCACCAGGGAAGACGGCACCCGGCCGAACAGCACCAGCATCAGCGCGATCATCGCGCCGAACAGCAGCAGGCCCAGGGCGCTGCGCTTGAGAAAGAAGCGCACGCCGGCGCTGTAGCCGTCGGTCAGCCGCTCGAACAGCCGGTTGAAGGCGCGCAGCGGCGCCGCCGGCTGCTGCTGCCCGGGCTTGAGCAGCAGCGCGCAGAGCGCCGGGCTCAGGGTCAGGGCGACGATGCCGGAGATCACCACCGACACGGCGATGGTGATCGCGAACTGCTTGTACATCTCCCCGGCCAGTCCGCCGAGGAAACCCACCGGCACGAACACCGCGCAGAGCACCAGGACGATGGCGACGATCGGCCCGGTGACCTCGCCCATCGCCTTGATGGTCGCCTCGCGCGGCCCCAGCTTGTCGTTGTGCATCACCCGCTCGACGTTCTCGATCACCACGATGGCGTCGTCCACGACGATGCCGATGGCCAGCACCATGCCGAACAGGGTCAGCAGGTTGATCGAGAAACCCAGCAGGTACATGCCGGCGAAGGTGCCGATCAGCGACACCGGAATCGCCAGCACCGGGATCAGCGTGGCGCGCCAGTTCTGCAGGAACAGGAAGACCACCAGCACCACCAGCACCAGGGCCTCGAAGAAGGTGTTGATCACCTCCTGGATCGACACCTTGACGAACTTGGTGGTGTCGTAGGGGATCTTGTAGGTGATGCCCTCGGGAAACTTCTGCGCCAGGCGCGCCAGGGTGTCGCGCACCGCCTGGGCGGTGTCCAGGGCGTTGGCCCCCGGCTGCAGATAGATGCCGAAGGCGGCGTTCTGCTGGCCGTTGAGAGAGGTCATCAGCGAGTAGTCCTGGGCCCCCAGCTCGATCCGCGCCACGTCCTTGAGCAGCAGGCTGGCGCCGGTGGCATCCGAACGCAGGATCACGTTCTCGAACTCCTCGGGGTCGGTGAAGCGGCCCTGGGTGGTCACCGTGTAGGTGAAGTCCTGCTCCTGCTGCAGCGGCTGCTGGCCGAAGCTGCCGGCGGCGAACTGCGAGTTCTGCTCGCGGATCGCCGCGACCACGTCGCTGGGGGTCAGGTTGAACTGCGCCAGCTTGTCCGGGCGCAGCCAGATGCGCATGGAGTAGTCCTTGGAGCCGAACTGGCGGGCATCGCCGACCCCCGGCAGGCGCTTGAGCTCGTCGATCACGTTGATCAGCGCGTAGTTGCTGATATACACCGGGTCGCGCGAGCCGTCGGGGGAGAACAGGTTGACCACCTGGAGGATGTCCGAGGACTTCTTCTCGACCCGCACCCCCTGCCGGCGCACCTCTTCCGGCAGCTTGGCCAGGGCCGCCTGGACCCGGTTGTTGACGTCGATGGTGGCCTGGTCCGGATCGGTGCCGACCTGGAAGTACACCGACAGGCTCATGGCGTTGCCGCCGGAGTTGGACTGCTGGTAGATCATCCCCTGCACGCCGTTGATCGACTGCTCCAGGGGCGCCGCCACCGTCTCGGCGATCACCTGGGCGCTGGCCCCGGAATAGCTGGCGCTGACCGACACCTGGGGCGGCAGGATCTCCGGGTACTGGGCGATCGGCAGGGCGCGCATGGCCATCAGGCCGGCGAGAACGATGACCACGGAGATGACCGAGGCGAACACCGGGCGGTCGATAAAGAAGCGTGAGATCACGGGCAACGCTCCTCAGGACTGCTTGTCGGTTACGGCGGTGGGCGCGGCGATGCTCACCGGGGCATCCGGGCGCACCTTGGGCAGCCCCTCGACGATCACCCGTTCGCCGGCGCTGACGCCGGACTCGATCACCCAGCGGCCATTGGCCGTGCGCCCGGTGCTGACCTGACGCTGACGGGCGATGCCCTGCTCGTCCACCACATAGACGAAGGTGCCGCGCGGGCCCTGGGCGACGGCGCGCTCCGGCACGGTGATGGCGTTGGCCAGGCTGATGCCCTTGACCAGCACCCGCACGAACTGGCCGGGCAGCAGCTGCTGCTCCGGGTTGGGCACCACGGCGCGGACGCCGACGGTACCGGTGCTGCGGTCGACCAGGCTGTCGGTGAAGTCCACCTTGCCCTCCAGCGGATAGCGGGTACCGTCGCCGAACTGGATCTCCACGCGCATCTGCTTGCCATCCAGGGTCAGGGCGCCGCTCTGCAGACTGCCGCGCACGTTCTCCACGTCACGATCGGGGGCGGCGAAGTTGACGTAGATGGGGTCGAGCTGGGTGATGCGGGTCAGCAGGCTGGCATTCGGATCGCCGGCGATCATCAGGCTGCCCTCGGACACGGTTTCCTTGCTGGTGATGCCGGAGATCGGCGCCTCCACCGTGGTGTAGTCGAGGTCGATCTGCTTGGACTGCACCTCGGCCTCGGCGGCCTGGATATTGGCCTTGCTCTGCTCGAAATTGGAGATCGCATTGTCCAGCTCGCTCTCGCTGGCGAAGCCCTTCTTCTGCAGCTCGCGGATGCGCTTGAGGTCGCGCTCGGTCTGCCGGTAGCGCGCCTGCTCCTGGGCCAGCGCGCCCTTGGCCCGCGCCAGGGCGGCCTGGTAGGTACGCGGGTCGATGCGGAACATCACCTGGCCCTGCTTGACCGGGCTGCCCTCCAGGTAGGTGCGCTCCTGCAGGATGCCGCTGACCTGGGCGCGCACCTGCACCTCGCGAAAGCCCGCGGTGCGAGCCGCATACTCGAAGACCAGCGGCAGTGGCGCGGCCTCGACGGTTTCCACCAGCACTTGCGGGGGCGGCGGCGCGTCGGCCGCCTGGACGGCAGACAGCCAGATACTGCAGGCGAGAACGCCGAGGGCGAGAGGAAGGTGGCGGGCAAAGGACATGGGTGTCTCCGGGACAGCGCGGGGCAGAGTGCAGAAGGAAGGGGATGCTAGTTACATACAAGGCTGTTTGTAAACGCCTGACTGGCGCTAAAATCACGACAGACTGTTGCACAGACCTTGAGCCTAGCCGGAGCGCCCCCGACCGCCATGCGCCGCACCAAAGAACAAGCCGAGCAGACCCGCGCCGAGATTCTCGCCGCCGCCGAGACCCTGTTTCTGGAAAAAGGCGTGGCCCATACCGGCCTGGAGCAGATCGCCAGCCACGCCGGGGTGACCCGCGGCGCGGTGTATTGGCACTTCGCCAACAAGGCGGACCTGTTCAACGCCCTGCTCAACCAGGTGCGCCTGCCACCGGAACAGCTGGCCGAGCGCCTGGCCGGCTGCGACGACGGCGCCCCCCTGCTGTCGCTGCGCAACCTGATCATCGAAGCCATCGAGAACCTGGCCCGCGACGAACGGCAGCGGCGCATCTTCACCATCCTCCTGCACCGCTGCGAGTTCACCGACGAGTTGCGCGAGGCCGAGCGCCAGCACAGCGACTTCGTCAACCTGTTCATCCGCCTGGTGGAGGACCTGCTCAGCCGTCCCGCATGTCAGGCGCGCCTGCACCCGGGGGTGACCCCGCGCCTGGCCGCCCGTGCCCTGCATGCCCAGGTGGTCGGCCTGTTCACCGACTGGACCCGCGACCCGGCGCTGTTCGATCCCTGGCAGGAGGCTGCCGGCCTGATCGACGCGGTGCTGCGTGGGCTGGTCCGCGACTGGCGGGCCTGAGTCCTGGCCGGCACATGGCCGCTCAAGCCAGGCTGACGCTATAGCCCTCCTCGAAGATCGCCTCGATCAGCGCCTCGCTCGGCAACGGGCTGTCGATGCGTACCTCGCCGGCGACCAGGTCGACCTGCACCTCGGCGAGCGGATCGCGATCGCGCACCGCGTCGGTAATGGCCCGCACACAATGACCGCAGCTCATGCCCTGCACCTTGAACACCTGCATGGTTCCACTCCTCATGTTGCCCATGGCCCGGCCGGGATGGCCGCTGGCTCGAGGCCAGTGTCCGCCTTGCCATGGCGGCAAGGTCAAGACCGGCGCTTGCCCGGTCGGCGAAGCTCGACCAAGCTCAAGACTCCCCCGCCGACTGGGAGCCACCGCATGTCCCGCTGGATCCTTGCCCTGCTCGCCTGCCTGCCCTGCACCCTCGCCGCGGCCCAGGCGCTGGCTCCCGCGACCACCCAGGCCGCCGGCTATGCCGTACTGATCGTCTCGCGCGAGCGCCTGCAAGTGGCCACGCCCTGCGAGATCGGCCTGTACCTGCACGAGCAGCTGGCCGCCCGCCTGCACCAGAGCCAGTCGGTGGCCTTCAACCTGCCACCCGGCAAGGTCGCGCTGCGCCTCGCCAGTCTCGGCAGCGGCAGCTGTCAACCCGGCATCGCCGCGCCCCACCGCGAGGAGGTCGACCTGCAGGCCGGCGAAGTACGGCGCCTGCGTATCTCCCAGGATGCCAGCGGGCTCCATCTGCTGGCGGCGCCGAGCATGCCATGACCGGGGCTTGACCTTACCCATGGGTCAAGGTTGATCCTAGGGGCGAACCCAAGGGAGACCATCCATGTCCAGCCTGACCACCTTCGATCTGCCCGTAGCCGGCATGACCTGCGCCAGCTGTGCCGGCCGCGTCGAGCGTGCCCTGCGCAAGCTGCCCCAGGTCGCCACCGCCAACGTCAACCTGGCCAGCGAGCAGGCGCGCGTCGAGGCGCCCGAAGGCAGCCTTGCCGCGCTGATCGCCGCCGTCGAAGGCGCCGGTTACCAGGTGCCGAGCGAGCCGCTGGAACTGGCCATCGACGGCATGACCTGCGCCAGCTGTGTCGGCCGCGTCGAACGCGCCCTGACCCGGCAGCCGGGCGTGCTGGCGGTCAGCGTCAACCTGGCCAGCGAGCAGGCGCAACTGCGCATCGCGCCAGGAACCGATCCACAGCCGCTGCTGCAGGCAGTCGCCGATGCCGGCTATTCGGCCAGCCTGCTGGATATCGACAAGCCGACCCGCCCCAGCGCCGAGCGACTGCTGCAGCGCGAGCGCTGGCACCTGCTGGCGGCCATCGTCCTGTCGCTGCCGCTTGTGATCCCGATGCTCCTCGAGCCCGTCGGCCTGCACTGGATGCTGCCGGCCTGGCTGCAGTTCGCCCTCGCCACACCGGTGCAGTTCTTCCTCGGCGCCCGCTTCTACCGCGCCGCCTGGCAGGCCCTGCGCGCCGGCGCCGGCAACATGGATCAGCTGGTCGCCCTGGGCACCAGCGCCGCCTACGGCCTGAGCCTGTACCAATGGGCAGTGGCTCGGCCCGGGGTCATGCTCGAGCTGTACTTCGAGGCATCGGCGGTGATCATCGCCCTGATCCTGCTGGGCAAGTACCTGGAAAGCCGCGCCAAGCGCCAGACCAGCAGCGCCATTCGAGCCCTGCAGGCCCTGCGCCCGGATCAGGCCCGGCGCCTGCGCGACGGCCGCGAGGAAATGGTCGCCCTCAGCGCCCTGGCCCTGGGCGACCGCATCCTGGTCAAGCCCGGCGAGCGCTTCCCGGTCGACGGCCAGGTGCTCGAAGGCCAGAGCCACGCCGACGAGGCGCTGATCAGCGGCGAGAGCCTGCCCCAGCCCAAGCAGCCAGGCGATGCGGTCACCGCCGGGGCGATCAACGGCGAGGGCCGCCTGCTGGTCGAGACCACGGCCCTGGGCGCGGAAACCGTGCTGGCCAAGATCATCCGCCTGGTCGAAGACGCCCAGGCGGCCAAGGCGCCGATCCAGAAGCTGGTGGACCGGGTCAGCCAGGTGTTCGTCCCGGCGGTGCTACTGATCGCCCTGGCCACCCTGCTGACCTGGCTGCTGCTCGGTGAGTCCCTGACCACGGCCATGCTCAACGCCGTGGCGGTGCTGGTGATCGCCTGTCCCTGCGCCCTCGGCCTGGCCACCCCGACCGCGATCATGGCCGGCACCGGGGTGGCGGCGCGCCACGGCATCCTGATCAAGGACGCCGAGGCCCTGGAGGTCGCCCACGGGGTCGCGGTGGTGGCCTTCGACAAGACCGGCACCCTCACCTCCGGCACGCCGAAGATCGCCCACCTGCAGGCCCTCGATGGCGACGATGACGAGCTGCTGCGCCTGGCCGGCGCCCTGCAGCGCGGCAGCGAGCACTCGCTGGCCAAGGCCGTGCTGGACGCCTGCAGCGAACGCGAACTGAGCCTGCCCGAGCTGGCCGACAGCCAGGCGCTGCCCGGCCGCGGCATCGCCGGGCGAATCGGCGAGCGGCGCCTGGCCCTGGGCAATCGCCGCCTGCTCGAGGACTGCGCCCTGCAACCGGGCGAGCTGGCCGAGCAGGCCCGGCAGTGGGAGGCCGAGGGTCGCACCCTGTCCTGGCTGCTGGAGCAACAACCGCAACCGCGGGTGCTGGGCCTGTTCGCCTTCGGCGACACCCTCAAGGACGGCGCCGCCGAGGCGGTCGCCTACCTCAAGGAGCAGGGCATCGACAGCCACCTGATCAGCGGCGACAACCGCGGCAGTTGCGCCGCCGTGGCCGAGACCCTGGGCATCGGCCAGGTGCATGCCGAGGTGCTGCCGGCGGACAAGTCGAAGCTGGTCGACGAACTCAAGGCCGGCGCGACGGTGGCGATGGTCGGTGACGGCATCAACGACGCGCCAGCGCTGGCCGCCGCCGACGTCGGCATCGCCATGGGCAGCGGCACCGACGTGGCCATGCACGCCGCCGGCATCACCCTGATGCGCGGCGACCCGCGCCTGGTGCCGGCGGCCCTGGACATCAGCCGGCGCACCTACAACAAGATCCGCCAGAACCTGTTCTGGGCCTTCATCTACAACCTGGTCGGCATCCCCCTGGCCGCCCTGGGCCTGCTCAACCCGATGATCGCCGGCGCGGCCATGGCCGCCTCCAGTGTCAGCGTGGTGAGCAACGCCCTGCTGCTCAAGACCTGGCGACCCAGGTCCCTGGGCTCGACACAGGCGAACACGGGAGACGCGCGATGAATATCGGCCAGGCCGCACGCAAGACAGGGCTCAGCGCCAAGATGATCCGCTACTACGAGTCCATCGACCTGCTGCCGGCCGCCGGACGCAGCGACAGCGGCTACCGCCAGTACGGCGCCCAGGACCTGCACCGCCTGGCCTTCATCAAACGCGCCCGCGACCTCGGTTTCTCCCTGGCCGAGGTGGCCAAGCTGCTGGCCCTGTGGCAGGACCGCGGGCGCGCCAGCGCCGACGTCAAGGCCCTGGCCGCCGGGCATATCGCCGAGCTCAACCACAAGATCGCCGAACTGACCGGCCTGCGCGACACCCTGCAGGAGCTGATGGACCACTGCCAGGGCAACCACCGCCCCGACTGCCCGATCCTCAGGGACCTGGAGTCCGGCGGCAGTCACCACTAGCCGAACGAACGTTCCGTCGGGTGCGCCTGCGCACCACCGGGCAATCGGACACCGGGTGCGCGCGGCGCACCCTACTCGCCTGGGAACGCCGCAGGGTGGATGACGCTTTCTTCATCCACCTCGGCGACACAATCGGTGGTTCGATGAGAGTGTAGGGTGCGCCATGCGCACCACTAAGTGGCCCCCAGCGGGCGCGCGGCGCCCCCCTACAGCGCCTGCTGCAACGCGTGGCAATCCACGGCGAAATGATCGACCAGCTCGGGCCAGGGATTGTCCGCCAGGTTGACCAGCACGCTGCAGGCCCCGGCGGCGCGGGCGCATTCCAGGTCGAAGCGGTAGTCGCCGACCATCACCAGCTCGCCCGGTGCCACCTGCCAGCGCTCGGCCAGGTGCAGCAGGCCGCCGGGGTGGGGCTTGGGCGGCGCCTCGGCGCGCCCGACTATGTCCGCCGTGGCGAAGCAGTCGCCCAGGCCGATCGCCTGCAGGGTCAACAGCGCCAGTTCGTGGGCGTTGCGGGTGAGGATGCCGAGCCGGCAGTCGCGCGCCCGCAGGGCCCGCACCAGCTCGACGGCCCCCGGCGCCGGCCGCGCCCGCAGCGCCAACTCACGCTCATGCTCGAGCAGCCAGGCATGCTTGGCCGCCGCCTCGTCCTCGGGCAGGCTCGCCAAATGCTGGAGGATGTCGTGTTCCTGGGGAATCGCCAGGGTGCGCTTGATCGCCGCGAAGTCATGGGCCGCCAGGGTCAGGGTGCCGTCCATGTCGAACACCCAGTGGCGCGCCGCAGCCAGTTTCACTTCCAGTCCTCGCGCAGGCGGATCAGGCCTTCCTGGGCCACCGAGGCGACCAGCTGGCCCTGGCGGTTGAACACGCTGCCACGGGAGAAACCGCGGGCATTGCCGGCCCAGGGGCTGTCCATGGAGTACAGCAACCAGTCGTCCAGGCGCAGGTTGCCGTGGAACCACAGCGAGTGGTCGAGGCTGGCGACCTGCATGAAGCGCTGCCAGACCGACACGCCGTGGGGCAGCATCGAGGTGGTCAGCAGATTGAAGTCGCTGGCGTAGGCCAGCAGGTACTTGTGTAGCTGCGGATCGTCCGGCAGCTCGCCGGCGGCGCGGAACCACACGTGCTGGACCGGCTCGCTGCGCTCGGGGGCGAAGGGGTTGGCCACCGTCACCGGACGGATCTCGATCGGTTTGGCACCCACCACCCGCTCGCGGATGCGCTCGGGCAGGGCGTCGGCGACCAGACTGGCCAGCTCGGTCTCCGACTGCAGGCCTTCCGGGCCCGGCACGTCGGGCATCGGATTCTGGTGGGCAAAACCCTCCTCGTCGTACTGGAACGAGGCGCTGCAGGTGAAGATCGGCTGGCCCTTCTGGATCGCCGTTACCCGCCGGGTGCTGAAGCTGCCGCCATCGCGGACCCGGTCGACCTGGTAGACCACCGGCAGGCTGGCGTCGCCCGGGCGCAGGAAGTAGCCGTGCAGCGAGTGCACGTGGCGCTCGGCCTCGACCGTCTGGCTGGCCGCCGACACGCACTGGCCGAGCACCTGGCCGCCGAACAGCTGGCGGAAGCCCAGGTCCTGGCTGACCCCGCGGAACAGGTTCTCTTCGATGGCCTCCAGGCTCAACAGGGCGACCAGTTCGTCCAACACCTGACTCATGCTGCATCTCCTCTGGGCCGCCTAGGTCGGCGGCAAACGGTGTTCGGGATAGGCCGGCAAGGTGGACAAGCGTTCGTCCCACAGGGCACGGCCGATGGTGAAATGGTAAAGACTTTGCCAGCGGCTGTCGGCAAGTCCGAGCAATTCGTGCACCGCCTCGTCGAAATAGCAGCCGATGCCGGTGGCCGACAGCCCCGCCGCCTCGGCCTCCAGGTACAGCAGCTGGCCGATCTGCCCGCACTCCCAGTACAGCCGCGGGTAGCGCCAGGGGCCATCGGCCAGCGCCGCGTCGAAGCGCGCCAGCATGGCCACCGCGACGCAACCGTCGCTGGCGATGTCCTGGCCGCAGGAGAGGAAACCGGCCAGGCCGCGGGCGTCGCCCTCCAGCAGGCGGTACAGCGGCAGCTCGGCGTCGACCCGCTGCCACAGGAAGTCCTCGCGCAGGCCGTCCTGGATCTGGCCATCGCTGCGCGCCAGCCAGTACAGGCCGGGCATCAGCCCCTGCACCCGGTGGACGAACAGCAGCAGGTCGACCGCCGCCGGCTCGCCGCTCACGGCCAGGGGCACCGGCGAGTTGGCCGGCAGCAGCCGGCGCAGCCAGGCCAGCAGCAGCTCGGCGTGAATGCCGCTCTTGCCGTCCATGGCCTGGGCGCTGCGCCGCCGATGCAGGATCGGCCGTAGCGGCAGTCCCGGGTTGTCCGCCTGAAGCCGCCCCGGCTCGGCGTTCCAGGCGGTGACGGGCAGGGCCGGGGCACGGCACAGCGCATGCACCCGCGCCAGCTCCGGCCAGTCGCGGTAGTGACGCGACAGGCGATTCGGCGCGCCGGTCAGCTCAAGCCGAGCGATGCCTTGCAGCAGCGTGCCAGGCAAGGCGAACTCGGCGTCCTGGGCCGGGCCGACCCACAGCAGGCAATCGCCGTGCTCAGCCTCGTGGAAGCCCTCGCGGTCCAGCCCCAGCAGGCCGTCCAGGCGCGCCTCGGCGACCCCGCGCAGCAGGCGCACCTGCCAGCCCAGGGTACTGGCGGCAATGGCCACGGCGGCCAGGGCGTGGCCGAGGTCGTGCTGGCAATAGCGATAGGCGCGCTCGCCGTACTTCCAGGCCTCGCGCCAGAGGATGCTGGCCAGGCCGAGCAGCAAACCGCCGGCCGGCAGCGCCTGGCTCAGCGGCTCGGCCAGGGCCGCCGGCAGCTCGGCGCGCACCTCCAGGGCGTGCGCGTCCGGCGCGTAGTGGGCCAGCAACGCCCCCTCCTCCAGGCTGCCCGCCGGCAACAGCAGGTAGGCCTCGGTCGGGTGCAGGTTGCCGGACGAGGGGTTGACCCGCAGCGCCCAGCGGTTGCCGCCGGCCTCCTTCCAGGCCGACAGCCCCAGGCTGTCGTACAACAGCTGGGAGACGCTGGCCCGGTTCAACGGCGCAGGCGTGCCCAGGGGCGCGGCAAACACCGCGTCGTAGCCCGGCGACTCCTCCAGCGGGCGCTGGTACAACTCGATCAGCCGGGCGCCGGCGTAGCGGCGAAACGGCGCCGGCTGGGTCGCCCAGTCCAGCCGCCCCGGGCCCGGGGCGAAGCGCTGCGGCTGGTGCTTGCTCAGCTGGTGGTAGGCGCGCACCTGGTCGATCTCGTTCATCGGCCCGCCTCCCAGTCGGCGCGACTCAGGCGATAGAGCATATGCCGGCGCAGCCGATGGCCTTCCGCCAGGGCCGGATGGTCGAAGTCGCCGGCCGGATCGTGGCGCATGCCGATGGCCTGCATGAGCCGCTGCGAGGCTAGGTTTTCCGGCGTGGTGAAGGACACCACCTGCGCCAGGCCCAGCCGGGTGAAGCCACAGGCCAGGGCCGCGCGCGCCGCCTCGCTGGCCAGGCCCTGACGCCAGTGGCTGCGGGCCAGGCGCCAGGCGATCTCCACCGCCGGGCAGAACGGCGCGGCGAAGGTCACCGGGCGCAAGCCGGTGAAGCCGATGAAGGCGCCGCTGTCCTTGCGCTCCAGGGCCCAGAAACCGAAGCCGTGCTCGGCGAAGTCCGCCTCGATGCGCTCGGCCACGCGGTCGCTCTGCTCAGGGCTGAGGCAGGCGGGAAAATGCCGCATCACCTCGGGGTCGCCGTTCATGGCGGCGAAGGCCGCCCGGTCATCGGCGCGCCAGCGGCGCAGCAGCAGGCGCGGGGTGTGCAGTTCGATCGAGGCAGGCATCGGCCCTCCGCTTGAGTCAGAACCGGCGGCGCCGCCATACTCGTACGCTGCCGAAAAGAGCCCATTGTATGCCGCTGCCGCTGGTCTACCACGACGATTACAGCCCGCCCTTCCCGGCCGAGCACCGCTTCCCCATGGACAAGTTCCGCCTGCTGCGCGACCACCTGGTGGCCAGCGGCCTGGTCACCGACGCCGAACTGCTGCGCCCGGAACTCTGCCCACCGCAGGTGCTGGCCCTGGCCCACTGCCCAGCCTATATCGAGCGCTACATGAGCGGCGAACTGCCGCGCGAGGACCAGCGCCGCCTCGGCCTGCCCTGGAGCGAGGCCCTGGCCCGGCGCACCGTGCGCGCGGTGGGCGGCTCGCTGCTGGCCGCCGAACTGGCCCTGCAGCACGGCCTGGCCTGCCACCTGGCCGGCGGCACCCACCACGCCCACTACGACTTCCCGGCCGGCTTCTGCATCTTCAACGACCTGGCGGTGATCGCCCGCTACCTGCTGGCGGCCGACCAGGCGCAGCGCGTGCTGATCTTCGACTGCGACGTGCATCAGGGCGACGGCACCGCGCGGCTGCTGGCCGACTGCCCGGAGGCGATCACCGTGTCGCTGCACTGCCAGCAGAATTTCCCGGCGCGCAAGGCCGAGAGCGACTGGGACATCCCCCTGCCCCGGGGCATGGGCGACGCCGAATATCTGAAGGTGGTGGAGGATGCGCTGAACTACCTGCTGCCGCTGTACCAGCCGGACATCGTGCTGTACGACGCCGGCGTCGACGTGCACCGCGACGATGCCCTGGGCTACCTGCAATTGAGCGACCAGGGCCTGGCCGCCCGCGACGAAGCGGTGCTCCGCCACTGCCTGGGCCGCGACATCCCGGTGATGGGGGTAATCGGCGGCGGCTACGACAAGGACCGCGCCGCCCTGGCCAGACGCCACGGCATCCTGCATCACAGCGCGGCCAGGGTCTGGGCCGAGCGCGGCTTGGGCTGAACGATTCGCCCAGCCAGTAGCCTGGATATCCCCCTCGGTGGAAAAGGCTCCGCCGTTTTCCACCCTACGCGAGCTGGCAGGCCATGCAGGGTGGACAACGCTCCGCTTGTCCACCGATCGGCTAGCCTGGATCCCCCTGTACTCGCGCACGATCACAAGTCGTACCGGCGGCGAGCCCACCCCGCCGCGCCCGCTGGAAAACACTCCCCCCTGCTGACTCAAGGCAGATGATTCGGCGACACATTAACTGTACATGCATACAGATAATTCTTGCCCGAACGGCGCTTTCTGCCCATGCTTGGCGCCATCGCGACCCTCAGTGCCGAGCGCCATGCGTCTATTTCTGTGTGAAAAACCCTCCCAGGCCAAGGACATCGCCAAGGTGCTCGGCGCCAACCGGCGTGGCGACGGCTGCTGGCTCGGCGCCAACCTGACGGTGACCTGGTGCATCGGCCACCTGCTGGAGACCGCGCCGCCGGATGCCTACGACGCCCGCTACAAGCGCTGGAACCTCGCCGATCTGCCCATAGTCCCGCAGCAGTGGAAGATGCTGGTCAAGAGCAAGACCGCCGGCCAGTTCAAGGCCGTCAAGCGCCTGCTCGGCGAGGCCGACGAGCTGGTGATCGCCACCGATGCCGACCGCGAGGGCGAGATGATCGCCCGCGAACTGGTCGAGCACTGCCGCTTTCGCGGGCCGATCCAGCGCCTGTGGCTGTCCGCCCTGGACGAGGCCTCGATCCGCAAGGCCCTGGCGGCGCTCAAGCCGGGGGCCGCGACCTTCAACCTGTACCACGCGGCGCTCGGGCGCTCGCGCGCCGACTGGCTGATCGGCATGAACATGAGCCGGCTGTTCACCCTGCTTGGGCGCCAGTCCGGCTACCAGGGCGTGCTGCCGGTGGGCCGGGTGCAGACGCCGACCCTGCGCCTGGTGGTGGACCGCGACCGCAGCATCGCCGCCTTCGTACCGGTGCCCTACTGGGCCATCGAGGTGCAGCTGGAAAGCGCCGGCACGGCCTTCAATGCCCAGTGGCGCGCCGCGCCGGATGCCTGCGACGAGCAGGGCCGCTGCCTCATCCAGGCGCTGGCCCAGCAGGCGGCCGATGCCATGACGGCCGCCGCCAGCGCCCGCCTGGAGCGCCTGCGCACCGAGCGCATGCGCGAGGTCGCGCCCCTGCCGTTCGACCTGGGCACCCTGCAGGAAGTCTGCTCCAAGCGGCTCGGCCTGGGCGCCCAGGAGACCTTGGACATCGCCCAGGCGCTCTACGAGACCCACAAGCTCATCACCTACCCGCGCAGCGATTGCGGCTACCTGCCATTGAGCCAGCACGGCGAGGCGCCGGCGATCCTCGCGGCCCTGGGCCGCGCCGATCCGGCCTTGGCCGAGCTGATGCCGCATATCGATCCGCAGCGCCGCTCGCGGGCCTGGAACGACGCCAAGGTCGCTGCCCACCACGGCATCATCCCCACGGCAGTCGCGCCGGACCCAAGCCGCCTGGCCGGCAAGCCACGCGCGGTCTACGAGCTGATCCGCGCCCGCTACCTGGCGCAGTTCCTGCCCGACCACCAGTTCGACCGCACCCAGGCCGACTTCGACTGCGCCGGACAGGCCCTGCGCGCGGTGGGCAAGCAGATCGTCGAGCCCGGCTGGAAGCGCGCCCTGCCCCAGGCCCTGGCTGCGGCCAGGAACGGCGACGACACCGCCACGCAAGCCCTGCCGTCCCTGCGCGAGGGCCAGGCCTGCGCGGTCGCCGCCGTGCACCTCAAGGACCAGCAGACCCAGCCGCCGAAGCCCTTCACCGAGGGCGACCTGATCAAGGCGATGAAGAACGTGGCCAGGCTGGTGGACGATCCGCGCCTCAAGCAGAAGCTCAAGGACACCACCGGCATCGGCACCGAGGCGACCCGCGCCGGGATCATCCAGGGCCTGCTCGAGCGCGGCTACCTGCGCAAGCAGGGCAAGGCCCTGGCCGCCACCCCGGCCGCCTTCAGCCTGATCGACGCGGTGCCCCGGGCCATCGCCGACCCCGGCACCACCGCCATCTGGGAGCAGGCCCTGGACATGGTGCAGAGCGGCGAGATGAGCCTGGACGAGTTCGTCGCCAAGCAGTCGGCCTGGATGAGCAAGCAGGTGCAGCGCTGCGCCGGCTTGCGCCTGAGCATCAGCGGCCCGGCGGCGACCCGCCCGGCTGCCGCTCCCTGGAAGAAGAAACGTCGGGCGGGCAAGGCCAAGACGGCCACCAGGCGCCCGCGCAAGACCCCGGCTCCGGGCTGATCGCGCCGCGCAATGGCACCGGTGTAGGCCTTTCCCGCCCCCGTCTTGCTCGCCTCGCGCCCCTCGCTTCAGCCATCGGCGTCACGCGCCCGGTAGGACGCCTCGCCGAAATGAGTGAACCCACGGCGACATGAGCGGTCTGTGTCCGGGAGGCCTCAGGGATGACGCGGCGGGTCCAGATCGATTCCCCCTCCTCTCGCCCGACCGCTCCGGGCGTGCCAGCCGGGTCGGCTGGCACCACGCGCAGGGCAGCGGCCCCTGCTTTCACCGGCCCGGTCATCGGGGCCTTTACCCTTATTCACGTGAAGATAGCCATGTCCCCAACCCATCACCTTTCGTCCCCGGGCTCCGGCCTTTCCCGACGCCTGCGTCGCGTCTTCGCCGGCGCCCTGCTCGGCCTGCTGGCCAGTGGCCTGGCCCAGGCCGCCGGCAATCAGCGCTGGGTCAGCGACAGCTTGCAGACCTACGTGCGCAGCGGCCCGACCGACGGCTACCGCATCGTCGGCACCCTCAAGTCCGGGCAGAAAGTCGAGCTGCTCGCCACCCAGGGCGACTACAGCAAGGTGCGCAGCGAGTCCGGCGACAGCGTGTGGATTCCCAGCCGCGACCTGCAGGAGATGCCCGGCCAGGCCGAGCGCCTGCCCCAGCTGGAACAGCAGGTGACCGAACTCAGCGCCCAGCTCAAGAACATCGACGACAGCTGGAAGACCCGGGTCCAGGGCCTGCAGGAGACCCTGGACTCGCGCAAGGCGCTGATCGACGAGCTGCAGGCCACACGCAAGGCCCTGACTGCAGAACTGAGCGCGACCCAGTCGGAGCTGCGCAGCACCCAGGCCCAGCTGGGCGATGAGAGCAACCGCCTGCTAATGCGCTACCTGGTCTATGGCGGCGGCATCGCCGGCGCCGGCCTGCTGCTTGGGCTGATCCTGCCGAGCATGACCCGCCGGCGCAAACGCAACGATCAGTGGTCCTGAGGCGGTCGCGGGCTGCCACGTCCCGCTAGCGCACGAGCGTTGCTCAGGCATCCTCGGAGGCGTCGACGGCGCGCTGCGGTAGAATGCGCCGTCTCCACCTCGACTCGCCCCGCAACCATGACCGATTCCCCACGCGCCCCTGCTCCACACGTCGCCATCATTGGCGGCGGCCCCGCCGGCCTGATGGCCGCCGAGGTGCTGGCCCAGGCCGGCGTTCGCGTCGATCTGTATGACGCCATGCCCTCGGTGGGCCGCAAGTTCCTTCTGGCCGGGGTCGGCGGCATGAACATCACCCACTCCGAGGCGAAGGACGCCTTCCTCTCGCGCTACGGCGCGCGCCGCGAGGCGATCGCCCGGCTGCTGGCGGACTTCGACGCCGACCGCCTGTGCCAATGGATTCATGGGCTGGGCATCGACACCTTCGTCGGCACCTCGGGCCGGGTGTTCCCCACCGACATGAAGGCCGCGCCGCTGCTGCGCGCCTGGCTCAAGCGCCTGCGCGAACTGGGCGTGCACATCCATACCCGGCATCGCTGGCTGGGCTGGACCGCGGACGGCGCCCTGCATCTGGCCACGCCAAGCGGCGAGATAAGCGTGCAGGCCGACGCCACCCTGCTGGCCCTGGGCGGCGGCAGCTGGGCGCGACTGGGCTCCGATGGCGCCTGGGCGGCGCTGCTGCAGGGACGCAGCATCGAAGTCGCACCGCTGCAACCGAGCAACTGCGGCTTCGAGGTGACGGACTGGAGTGCGCTGCTGCGGGAGAAGTTTGCCGGTGCGCCGCTGAAGAACGTCAGCCTGCGCCTGGACGACGAACCGCAGCGCCTTGGCGAGTTCGTCCTCACCGCCACGGGCGTCGAAGGCAGCCTGGTCTACGCGCTGTCGGCCGCCATCCGCGAGCGGATCAACCAGGCCGGCAGCGCCACCGTCTACCTCGACCTGCTGCCGCAGAGCCCGCTCGGCAAGGTGCAGGCGGCGCTGAGCAAACCACGCGGCTCGCACTCCATGGCCAAGCACCTGCATCGCCAGGTGGGCATCGACGGGGTCAAGGCCGCGCTGCTGCGCGAGCTGGCGCCGAAAGACTGCTTCGCCGAACCGGCGCGCCTGGCCGCCGCACTCAAGACCCTGCCACTGGCGCTGGTGCGACCGCGGCCGCTGGACGAGGCCATCAGCAGCGCCGGCGGCGTGCCGTTCGAGGCGCTGGATGAACGACTGATGTGCACGCGGCTACCCGGCCTGTTCTGCGCCGGCGAGATGCTCGACTGGGAAGCGCCGACCGGCGGCTACCTGCTCACCGCCTGCTTCGCCAGCGGCCGCGCCGCCGGGCTGGGCATGCTCGACTGGCTGAAAAACCCGTAGGGTGCGCCGCGCGCACTATAGCCAACGCGTGCTGATGCCATTGGTGCGCATGGCGCACCCTACTGTTTCCGGCCGCCCTTGGCCGGGCGTGCTGCCTACCTCAATGCGGCCGCGACAGGTGATCGCCCCAGAACGGTGGGTTACGCGGCACCATTATCGGTTGCCGACCAAACCTCATCACGCCGCTAACCCACCCTACGGGTTGGAGTTGTTGCTGAGCCCGTAGGGTGCGCCGCGCGCACCATGGCCCACGAGTGCTGATGCCATTGGTGCGCATGGCCTCGGCGGCCCCGCGCACCCTACGGCTTGCGGCTGCCCTTGGCCGGCTTGCCGGCAAAGCTCGGCACCTTGCGCACTGCCTTGGCCTTGGGCGTATCGTCTTCCTCGAACCAGTTGCCGAGGTGGATCTTGCCCTTGCCGGCGGCCTTGCCCGCACCGGGTATCAGTTTCTGCTTGGGCTTCTTCGGTTTCTTCAGCACCACGCCGCCGGCCTGGGTGACGGGCACGCGATGGTCGGGGATGAAGTCCGGTTCGTCGACGCGCTGGATCACCTGGTTGATCAGGGTCTCGATGGCCGCCAGGTGTTCCACCTCGTCGGCGCATACCAGCGACACCGCCTGGCCCGTGGCCCCGGCGCGACCGGTGCGGCCGATGCGGTGCACGTAGTCCTCGGCGACGATCGGCAGGTCGAAGTTGACCACCAAAGGCAGGTCGTCGATGTCCAGGCCGCGGGCCGCCACGTCGGTGGCCACCAGCACCTGCACCTCGCCCTGCTTGAAGCGTTGCAGGGCGCGCAGGCGGGTCGGCTGCGGCTTGTCGCCGTGGATCGCCTCGGCATCGATGCCGGCCTGCTGCAACTGCGCCTCCAGCTCGTCGACGCCCTTGCGGGTCTTGGCGAACACCAGCACCTGGCTCCAACGCTTTTCCTGATACAGGTGCAGGAACAGCTCGGCCTTGCGCTTCTTGTCCACCGGGATCAGCCATTGCTTGACCGACTTGGCCGCGGCGTTGCGCGAGCTGACCTCGATCGACAGCGGGTCGCGCAGCAGCTCCTTGGCCATGGCGCGGATGGCCTCGGAGAAGGTCGCGGAGAACAGCAGGGTCTGGCGCTTCTTCGGCAGGGCGCAGAACAGCTCGTCCAGCTCGCGGGCGAAGCCCAGGTCGAGCATGCGGTCGGCCTCGTCCAGCACCAGGGTCTGCAGCTGGTTGAACTTCACCGCGTTCTGCCGGTACAGGTCGAGCAGCCGCCCGGGGGTGGCCACCAGCACGTCGAGGCCCTTGCGCAGCTTCATCATCTGCGGGTTGATGCTGACCCCGCCGTACACCGCGTAGCTGCGCAGCGGCAGGTGCTGGCCGTAGGCCTGGAAGCTCTGCTGCACCTGCTCGGCCAGTTCGCGGGTCGGCACCAGCACCAGGGCGCGCACCGAGTTGGCCGCCACCACCGGCCCCTCCATCATCAGTCGCTGCAGCAGCGGCAGGGCGAAGCCGGCGGTCTTGCCGGTGCCGGTCTGCGCCGCGGCCATCAGGTCGCGGCCCTTGAGGATCGGCGGAATGGCCTGGGCCTGGACGGGGGACGGGGTCTGGTAGTCGAGGCCGGCGAGGCTGCGCAGCAGCGGCTCGATCAGGCCGAGGGAGGCGAAAGTCATGGCGATTTAACCGGGCGTCAGCGCGCGAATGCAAAGACGCGCAGTTTACCAGCCCCGGCGCCGGCCGGCGCTCAGTTCAGTCGCGCCAGGGTCTGGGCGATCTTCGCCGCCGGCACCTTCTGCAGGCGGCACAGCAGCTCGTGGCTGACCTCGGCAATGCCATGGCGCTCGCGCAGCAGTGTCGCCATGAAGGTCAGCAGGTTGGCCGCCATCTCGGCGTCGGCCAGGGCGCGGTGGGCCTGGCCGGTGTCCGGCAGGCGGGCCCAGCGGTTGAGCACGCCGAGCTTGTGGCTGGGCGCCTGGGGCAGCAGGCGCCGAGCCAGCAACAGCGAGCAGGCGAAGGGCAGCAGGCGCCGGCGACCGACCAGGGCCAGCTCGGCATCCCAGAACTTCTGGTCGAAGGAGGCGTTGTGCGCCAGCAGCGGCGCATCGCCGACGAAGTCGGCCACCTCGTGCATCACCTGGGCCGCCGGCGGCGCGTCGCGCAGCATGGCGTTGCTGATGCCGGTGAGCTGCTCGATGAACGGCGGCACCCGCACGCCGGCGTTCATCAGGCTCTGGTAGCGGGCGACGATGCGCCCGCCCTCGACCAGCACCACGCCGACCTCGGTGGCGCGGGCTTGCTGCGCCGGGGACAGGCCGGTGGTCTCGAAGTCGAGCACGGCGATAAGTTCGGCGGGCATGGTTCAGTTTCTCAACAGCAGATTGCCTTCGATCGGCACGTAGCGGCTGGCCGCGCGCACCAGCGATTGCGCGGTCAGCCCCGGCACGCCGTAGGCCACCGCCTCGACGCCGTAGCTGCGCACCTTGTCCAGCAGCAGGTCGAAGTCGCCGTCGCCGGAGGCCAGCACCACCTGATCGACCCGCGGCGCGGCGTCCATGATGTCGATGGTGATGCCGACGTCCCAGTCACCCTTGGCCGAACCGTCGCTGCGCTGGATATAGGGCTTGAGCTTCACGGTGAAGCCGAGGTTGCGCAGGATCTGCTGGAACTGCTGCTGCTTGGCGTCGCCGCGATCGATGGCATAGGCGTAGGCCTCGACGATCTGCCCATGCTGGCCGATGTCGGCCCACAGCGCGGCATAGTCGAAATGGCAGCCATGGGCCTGGCGCACGGTGTAGTAGAGGTTCTGAACGTCGGCGAATACGGCGATTTTCTTCACCGGGAATCCTCGGCAGGCGGCTGACGGGCGGGAGCGCGCGGGTTAAATTCGACGCCCAGTATGCCAGCCCGCGACCAAGGACAGTCGAAATGCTCAAGCAAGACGCTCATAGCGCGCCCACCGCGGCCCTGTTGATCATCGATATGCAGCAGGGCATCCGCGACCTGGCGCTCCCGCGCAACAATCCCCGGGCCGAAGCATGCATCGCCGCCCTGCTCGCGCGCTGGCGCCGGGCCGGCTGGCCAGTGGTGCACATCCGCCATATGTCCCGGCAGGCCGATTCGGTATTCGCCCCTGGCCAGCCGGGCGCGCGGTTCCAGCCCGAACTGGCGCCCCAGCCCGGCGAGGCGGTGTTCGAGAAGAACGTCACCGACGCCTTCGTCCACAGCGGCCTGGAGCGTTGGCTGCATGTGCGCGGCATTGGCCGGGTGGTCATAACCGGGGTAGCCAGCGAGAACTCGGTGGAGGCCACGGCGCGCAGCGCCAGCAACCTGGGGTTCGTCACCCGGGTGGTGGCGGACGCCTGCTACACCTTCGCCAAGCGCGACTATGGCGGTCGCCCGCGCAGCGCCGAGGAGGTGCACGACATGGCCATGGCCAACCTGCGCGACGAATATGCCGAGGTGCTGCAGAGCGGCGCGCTGCTGGATTAGCCGCGCGCTGGGGCGATCGGCTAGAGTGGGTGCCTGCTCACTCGACGATGATGTCCTATCGATGAATCCCCTCCTCGCCCTGCGCGACGCCCTGTTCTTCTTCAGCCACAACCTGGTCGCCATCGCGGCGCTGTGCCTGCCGCTGGTGGTGCTCGAGGGCGTGGTGCAGCAACAGGTGACCGGCATAGTCGGGCTCGACTCGGCGATGCCCTACCGCCTGCTGGTGGGCCTGCTGTTCTACCCGCTGTACACCGGCGCATTGATCCTGTTTCTCGATGCACGCAGCGAGGGCCAGGTGCCGCGTCTGCGCGACCTGCTCGCCGCCAGCCTCGGCCTGTGGCCGCGCTTCGCCCTGTTGGCTGGGCTCAGCGCCCTGGCGATCATGCTCGGCGCATCGCTGTTCATCCTTCCCGGGCTGTGGATCATGATCAAGCTGTCGTTCGCCGAGTTCCTGCTGCTTTTGCGCGGCCTCGGCCCGCTGAAGGCGCTGCAGGAAAGCTTCGAGCTGACCACCGGCTATTTCTGGCAGATCCTGCTGTGTGTGCTCGGGGTGATGGTGCCGCTGTGGCTGCTCGACTGGGCGACCCAGGCTGGCGAGGGCGAGCAGCCCGATCTGTTGCTCGGCCTGCTGCTGTACAGCCTCAATGGTTTCCTCCAGCTGTTCGCCACCGTGGTGCTGTTTCGCCTGTTCATGCTGCGCAGCGCGCTGCCGCTGGAGGACTGAAAACGGGCTAGGCTGGGAAGGTCGTTTTCTCGGAGCAGAACCCCATGGCCGACGCCACCCCCAGCATCCTTTCGCACATCTCCCTGGGCAGCAATCGCTTCGACGAGGCCGTTGCCTTCTATGACCAGGTGCTGCCGACGCTCGGCTGCCGACGTATCCTCGCCCACCCCGGCGCCGTCGCCTACGGCCGCGACTACCCCGAGTTCTGGGTGCAGCGGCCCCACGACGGGCGCCCGGCCAGCGTCGGCAATGGCAGCCACGTCGGCTTCATCGCCCCTGAGCGGGACGCGGTGGATGCCTTCTACCGCGCGGCACTAGCCGCCGGCGCCCGCGACGAAGGCGCTCCCGGCCCACGCCCGGACTACGGCGAGCCCTACTACGGCTGCTTCGTCCGCGACCTCGACGGCCACAAGATCGAAGCCACCTACTGGGACCCGCACGCGCTCCAGGAATAGCGCAGCGGCACACAGCCTTGCGGCGTCAGGGTGTCTGCAGCTGGTAACGCTGCGCCGCCCGCGCGATCCAGCCTTCGGCCTGGAGCTGCCCGAGGGCCTGGCTCAGAAGGCGGTGCTCGTCCGGCAAAGGCCGCCGCCGGGACAAGCCGATGTACAACTCGGTGCGCACCGGCGGGTGGTACGCCGCCTTGGCGATGCGCGCGGCCCAGCGCGGCTGGCGCAGTTCGTAGTCGACCTGGCAATCGGTGCCGATCACCGCCCCCAGGCGCCCGCGGGCGAGCATTCCGAGCAGCTGGGCCTCGTTGTTGACCGCCGACTGGTGCAGGTTCCGATCCGAATCGTACGGTTCGAAGTAGGCTGAGCCCAGCACCTGGCCGACACGCAGCCCGCCCAACTGGTGGTAGCTGTGCAGCGCCGACGCCTGCTCGGGGCTGGTGTAGAAACGCGGGGCGCAGGCGAAATAGGGGCGCGCGAGGTAGCGGACCTAGGCTTCGCGTTCGGCGGTCTTCGCCAGCCCGGTCATCAGGTCGGCCTTGCCCTGCTCCAGCGCGGCCGGGCCGCGGGCCCAGGGCGCACGCCATACCTCGAAACGCAGGCCGGTGCGCTGGCTCAGCTGCGCCAGCAGGTCGATATCCAGGCCGCGCAGTTCGCCGTGGTCGTCGAGCATGCGAAGCTGCGGCCAGAGGTCGGTCATCACCAGCAGCGGCGCGGGCTGCGCCGCCTGCAGCGCACTGCCCAGCACCAGCAGCAGGGCCAGCACGCCGGCGCGCATCAGGCGCGGCCGGCCCGCTGCGGCTTGAGTCCCGACAGGCGCGGCAACAGCACCCGCTCGAAAATCCGTGGAAAGAATCGTGCGAGCAGCCGCGCGCGCCAGTCGACATTGGACAGGATCAGCAGGCGCTTGCGCTTGAGCGCACCATGGTAGATGGCCTCGGCGACATCCTGCGGCGACGCCACCTTGCCCATCGCCAGCGGTGGCTGGGCGGCCACCGAGCCATCGCCGACCAGGGCGTTCTTGCGCAGGTCGGTGGCGGTGAAGCCGGGGCACACCAGCATGACGTTGACCCCCGAGCCCTTGAGCTCGTAGCGCAGGGTCTCGAACAGGCCGTGCAGGGCGTGCTTGCTGGCGTTGTAGGCGCTGCGGTAGAGCAGAGGGGCGAAGCCCGACAGCGAGCTGAGCACGATGACCTGGCCGCGGCGGGCGATCAGGCTGGGCAGCGCCGCCTGGGTACAGTGCACGGCGCCAAAGTAATTGACCGCCATGACCCGCTGGAACACCTCCAGCCCGGTTTCGGCGAAGCTGCTGCGATGGGTGATGCCGGCGTTGTTGACCAGCACGTCGATGCCGCCGAAGCGCTCGATGGCCAGGGCCACGGCCCGCTGCACCGCCTCGGCGTCGGCGACGTCGCAGACCAGGCCCAGGGCCTCGGCGTTGTGATGGTCGTCCAGATGCTGCACCAGGCTGTCCAGCGCCTGCTGCTGCAGGTCGAAGATCACCAGCCGCGCCCCGGCCTGGGCCAGGCGCACGGCCAGGGCGCGACCGATACCGGCGCAACCGCCGGTGATCAGCACCACCTTGCGGTCGAATACTTTGTTGGCGAACACCTTGCGGTACATACCCTGCCCCCCGGCATCTCTTGCTCTTCGGCTCCCGGCGCTCACTACAACCGGTTATGGCTGCCATCGCAACAGGGTGGCGTGCCGGTGTGCTTGCAGCCGCAAAAATACAAGGTATCACTGCTTTCGGCATGGTACTTCAACGGCGACAGGCCGGTTCCCTTGTGGCTGCCGTCGCAGAAGGGCTGATTGGCGCTGCGTCCGCAGCGACACCAGAAGTAGTCCTTGCCGGCGATCACCTCGACCGCATAGGGGCCGCGCTGGGCAATCAGTGCTTCGGTCATTCCCGCATCCTCTTGGGCGAGCAGCAGGGCGAGGGTCGGCGCGAGGGCGCATCTCCGGTATGCTCGCGTCCTTCCAGCATAGTTCAAGGCCCCCTGGCCCCGCCTGCCCATGCCTCTGCCGCGCCCATTGCGTCTCGCCCTGCTCGGCCTCGCGCCGACCCTCGCCCTGCTGCTCGTCCTGATCTATGGCCTGGCCTGGCGACCGGCCGCGCGCGAAGCCGCTGCGATCGCCTGCGCCGCCCAGGCCCCGGTGCTGCAGCCGGGCCAGGCACTGAAGGTGATGACATGGAACGTCCGGTACCTGGGAAGCGGGCAGCACGATCCCGGATACGACCCGGCGCGGGCGCTAGAGAATGTGCTACGGGTGCTGCGCGAGGAACAGGCCGATATCGTCCTGCTGCAGGAGCTACAGGGCGGCGGCGCCCAGCAGGACCAGCTGGCGCGCCTGCAGTCGCACCTGAGCGAGCTGTACCCCTGCAGCAGCCAGACGCCATACTGGAAGGCCGGGCTTGTCGCCCCCTTGCACGCCGGCGGCAGCGCCGAGCTGAAGCTGGCCACCCTGAGTCGCTACCGCCTGAACCGCGCCGAACGCCTGCAGCTGCCGCGGAAGCCGGCCAACCCGCTGCAGCAGCCGTTCCAAGCGCAGCGAGCGCTGCTGGTCAGTTACCTGGCGGTGCGTGGCGGCGGCCAGCTGGCGGTGGTCAACAGCCAACTGGACAGCGCCGCCGAAGGCGCTGACACCCAGCGCCGGCAGGTGGCGATGACCGCCCGCCTGCTGCAACGGCTGCAGCGCCAGGGTACGCCCTGGCTGCTCGGCGTCGACCTCAACCCGCTGCGGCCGGAGCAGCAGCCGAGGCCGGCCGTGAACAGCCGCGGTGACGCAGCGGGCGAACTGGCCCGACTGGCCAGCCGCTACCCGATGATTCCCAGCCTGGAGCAGGCCAGCGGCCCGCAGCAGGCTGCCTGGCACACCCACTTCGCCAAGGATGGGCACGAAGCGGGCGCCGGGAGCACCCTCGACTACCTGCTCCACAGCCCACGCCTGACGCCGCTGGATGCCCAGGTGCGCCAGCACGACACCCGCGACATCGCCGGGCATCTGCCACTGCTGGCCCGCCTGCTGCTGCCCGCGCTCGACTAGACTGATTCGGGATGACTGCAACGCGCGCTGGACAAATGCCTTGGCACTTGGCCATTCTCCGTGGCGCGAACTCCTGATAACAACAAGACGGCCAAGAGCCGCCGGGTCCTCGATGCCAAGACTCCTCTGCCTCGTCCTTGTTGCGGCCCTGTACTGTGCGACCAGCCAGGCCCAGACCGTCACCGACAGTCCGCGGCCGGTGATCCAGGTCGGTTTCTATGAGTTCCCCCCCTACTCCTACTGCGACGAGCAGGGCCGGCCCCAGGGCCCCGCTCTGCGCCTGACCGAGCGTCTGCTGCAACAGGCCGGCTACCAGGCGCATATCCGCGCCTATCCCAGCGCCCGTCTGTACAGTGAACTGCAGGATGGCGGCGTGCATATCTGGCCCGGCGCACCGGGCAAGCCCGAACTGGCGGAGCACACCCTGGAAAGCCGCACGCCTCTCGGCGAGGCGGTGCTCAACCTGTATTTTCGCCGCGATACCCTGCTGCCACGCATCCCCGACGACCTGTACGGCCGTGGACTGATCCTGATCAGCGGCTACAGCTACTGGCCGTCGGTCAATCGCCTGATCGACGACCCGGCCCTGGATATGCGCCAACACCGCACCGGCAGCCACGCCTCGGCGCTGGAAATGCTGCAGCGCGGGCGCGGCGACTTCCTGCTGGACTACCAGGCCCCGGTCGAGCTGGCGCGCAAAGAGCTGGGCATGCCGGAGCTGCCCTTCGTCCAGTTGCACCGCCTGCCGCTGAGGCTGATCATCTCGCGCCATGCCCCGGGCGCAGAGGCCCTGCGCGATGCCCTGGACCGCGCCTACCAGGAACTGCAGGCCGCCGGCGAGGACCTGCGCCTGCATTGAGCACCACGCTGCCTCACTTGCGCGGTTTGGCCCGCGCGGTGGGCTCGGCGATCAGCGGATCGTCCGGCCAGTAGTGCTTGGGATAGCGCCCCTTGAGGTCCTTCTTCACTTCGGCATAGGTGCTGGCCCAGAAGCTGGCCAGATCCTGGGTCACCTGCACCGGCCGCCGCGCCGGCGACAGCAGGTGCAGCTTGACCGGCTGGCGGCCGCCAGCCAGGCGCGGCGTCTCGGCCAGGCCGAACAGCTCCTGCAGGCGTACCGCCAGCACCGGCGGGCGCTCACTGTAGTCCAGGGCGATGCGCGAGCCGGAGGGCACCTGCAGGGTGCGCGGCGCCAGTTCGTCGAGGCGCTGCGGCAGTGGCCAGGGCAGCAGGTTGTGCAACAGGCCGGGCAGGTCCAGGTTGGCGAAATGGCTGAGGCGGCTGACCTTGTCCAGGTAGGGTTGCAGCCAGTCCTCCAGACGCTCGAGCAGCGCCGCGTCGGACAAGTCCGGCCATTCGCTCTGGCCCTTGGCGGCCAGGTCGAGCTCACGCAGCAGCTGCACCCGCGCCTGCCATTGGCGCAGTTCGACGGTCCAGGGCAGCAGCTCCAGGCCCTTGCGCCGCACCAGCCCCAGCAAGGCGCGGCTGCGCTGCGCCTCGTCCAGCGCGGCCAATGGCTCGCGGCCGAGCACCAGCTCGCCGACCTTGCGCTGGCGCTCGGCGCGCAGCACGCCCTCGCGCTCGTCCCAGTCGAGCAGCTCAAGCTCGCTGACCTGCTCGGCCAATACCGTGTCGAACAGCGCCGGGTCGAGGTCGGCGGCCAGGTAGATGCGCTCCTCGCGCTGGCCCTGGCGACTGCCCAGGTCGGCCAGCACCAGCCAGGAATACTTCATCAAGCCATCGACCTCGGCGAACAGCGCCGCGCGGCCGTTGGCCAGGCGGTACTCGGCGCCGCCGGCGCGGCGCTGGCAGGCGACCCGGTCCGGATAGGCGAAAGCCAGCAGCGCGCCGAGCCAGCGCGGATGCTCGGGATCGCCCACCGGCTCGTTGACCGGCCGCCCCTTGAGCAGCCCCAGGAACTGTCGAGACAGCTGTCGTACCCGCTGCACCCCGCCTTGCGCCGGGCGTGAGGCGCGGCTTTCGCCGCCGAGCAGAGCCAGGCGGCTGTGCAGGTCGGCGCCGGCGCCGCGCAGGGTGTCGCGTTCCGACAGCAGCGCGGCGAGGTTGCAGGCCAGGGTGCCGAGGCCGAGGTCCTGGCCACGCAACAGCAGGTGGGCGATGCGCGGATGGCTTGGCAGCTCGGCCATGGCCTGGCCGTGGGCGGTCAGCGCGCCGCCCTCGTCCAGGGCGCCGAGGCGCAGCAGCAGGTCGCGGGCCTGGGCGTAGGCCGCCGGCGGCGGCGGATCGAGCCAGACCAGCTCGTCCGGGGCGACGCCCCAGCGCGCCAGCTGCAAGGCCAGGCCGGCCAGGTCGGCCTGGAGGATTTCCGCCGTCGAGTAGCTCGCCAGCTGTTCATGCTGGGCCTGGGACCACAGGCGGTAGCAGGCCCCCGGCTGCAGACGACCGGCACGCCCGGCGCGCTGGGTGGCCGAGGCACGGGAGATGCGCTGGGTGTCCAGGCGGGTCATGCCGCTGCCCGGATCGAAACGCGGCACCCGCGCCAGGCCGGCGTCCACCACCACGCGCACGCCGTCGATGGTCAGGCTGGTCTCGGCGATATTGGTGGCCAGTACCACCTTGCGCGTGCCAGGGCTCGCCGGCTCGATGGCCGCGCGCTGGGTGCTCAGCTCCAGCTCGCCGTGCAGCGGGCACAGGCGGATGTCATCGCGCTCGCCCAGGGCCTCGGCCAGCTGCTGGTTGACCCGGCGAATCTCCGCCTGCCCTGGGAGGAACACCAGCAGGCTGCCCGGCTCGTCGGCGAGCGCCTGCAGCACGGTCTGCACCACCCGCGGCTCGAGCCACTCGCCGGCCTGGGTCGGCTGGCCCCAGCGGATGTCCACCGGATACATGCGCCCTTCGCTGCGCAGCACCGGCGCCTCATCGAGCAGCGCGGCGAGGCGCTCGCCTTCCAGGGTCGCCGACATCAGCAGCACCTTCAGCGCCGGCTCGCCGCTGTCCGCCCCGCGCAGCATGGCGCGGCCATTGAGGCACAGGGCCAGGGCCAGGTCGGCGTCGAGGCTGCGCTCGTGGAATTCGTCGAAGATCACCAGGCCGACGCCCTCCAGGGCCGGATCGTCCTGCAGGCGCCGAGTGAGGATGCCCTCGGTGACCACCTCGATGCGCGTCCTGGGGCCGACCTTGCTGTCCAGGCGGATGCGGTAGCCGACCGTCTCGCCAACCCGTTCGCCCAGCTCGCTGGCCAGGCGCTCGGCGGCGGCGCGGGCGGCCAGGCGGCGCGGCTCGAGCATGATGATGCGCTGCCCGGCCAGCCAGGGTTCATCCAGCAGGGCCAGCGGCACGCGGGTGGTCTTGCCGGCGCCCGGGGGCGCCTCCAGCACCGCCTCGTGGCTGCCGGCGAGGGCCAGGCGCAGGTCATCCAGCAGGGCGTCGATAGGCAGGGCAGTCATGGGCACTCCAGTTCAGGCCGGCGATTATACCGGCCCTGCGCACGCCTGCCCGAGGCCCGCGACGACCTTGTTAACGGCGCAGCGGCTTTGCCCCGGGCGCCTTGCTATAGTTGCGCCAACTTTCATATGGAGGTGCCCGATGCACATGCAAAACCGCCTGATCAGCGGCGTCCTCGCCGCCACCCTGCTCACCCAGCTGAGTGCCTGCGGCACGCTGTTCTATCCCGAACGCCGCGGCCAGATCGAAGGCAAGGTCGACCCGGTAGTGGTGGCCATGGACGCCATCGGCATCCTGTTCTTCGTCATTCCCGGGCTGATCGCCTTCGGCATCGACTTCGCCACCGGCGCCATCTACCTGCCCAACGGCCAGTATTCCATGGCCCCGGACACCCTCAGACAGGCGCTGAACGCCGAGGGCCGCGTCGACAACGCCAAGCTCAAGGCGCTGATCGAGCAGCACACCGGCCAGCGCCTGCCGCTGGACGACCCGCGGCTGATCCGCCACAGCGGCAACGTCGAGCAACTGGCCGCCTTCGGCCTGGCCCCGGCGGCGTAAATGCGCGGCTGCCCGACGCAGCGCCAGGCTGTGGGGGCGCCTGAGCCGTGAAGCTAACGGCACAACAGGCGCGCCTGATGCGCCTGGCCACCGCCGCGGCGCTGGCCACGGCGCTGACCCTGGCCCTGGCCAAGGCCATCGCCTGGTGGCTGAGCGGCTCGGTGAGCCTGCTCGCCGGCCTCACCGACTCGCTGCTCGACGGCGTCGCCTCGCTGCTCAACCTGCTCGCCGTGCACTACGCGCTGCGCCCGGCGGACGAGGACCACCGCTACGGCCACGGCAAGGCGGAGGCCCTGGCGGGACTCGGCCAGGCGCTGTTCATCGCCGCCAGTTCGGTGCTGGTCGCGGTGCAGGGCATCAAGCGCCTGCTCGAGCCGCAGCCGCTGACCGCCGAGGCGCTAGGTATCGCGGTGATGCTGCTGTCGCTGGCGCTGACCTTCGCCCTGCTGCTGTTTCAACGGCACGTGGTGCGCCAGACCGGCTCCACGGCCATCCACGCCGACTCGCTGCATTACCGCTCCGACCTGCTGCTCAACGGCAGCATCCTGCTGGCCCTGGTCCTGGCCGGCCTCGGCTGGCCGCAGGTCGATGCGCTGTTCGCCATCGGCATCGCCGGCTACATCCTCTGGAGCGCCATCAGCATCGTCCGCGAGGCGGTAGCCGTGCTGATGGACCAGGAGCTGTCACCGCAGATCAGCGAGCAGATGCATGCCCTGGCCTGCAACGTGCCCGGGGTGCTCGGCGTGCACGATCTGCGCACGCGCATCTCCGGCACCCGCTGGTTCGTCCAGTTGCACCTGGAGTTGCCCGGCGCCATCAGCCTGGCCCAGGCCCACGCCCTGTGCGTCCAGGTGGAAACGGCAATCCGCCAGCGGTTCCCGCGGGCCGAGGTGATGGTGCATGCCGACCCTGCCGAGCCGGTGCGGCCCTGAGCGAGCCGTCGGCCCTTTCCTGCGGGCAAGAAAAAGGGGAGACCTGGCGGCCTCCCCTCTGCAATGGTGTCCTGTACTGGCGATGATGTCGCCGCTTTCGTCGCCCGCCTGGTTGGGCAGTGCGGACCCGGGTGCCGTGGCGGCCCGGTAGGGCCGGCGGCGCCGGCGCACCTGATTGGGCGTGCCGGGTGGACGTGTCGTCCGGGCCGTGAAACTGAGGTAAATCTTAGGGCAACGGCCGCGACAGATGATTGCTAAGATTGCTAAATATTGCATTGCTTGCGCAATTTTTAGCTAATCAGGCATGATTTACCGCAAGCAACCGGATAAAGCCGTGAAAACATGAACAGACTTGACCGCTACGACCTGAACATCCTCGCCGAATTGCAGCGCGACGCCACCCTGTCCAACCAGGACCTGGCCGAGCGCATCGGCCTGTCGCCTTCGCCCTGCTCGCGGCGGGCCAAGCAACTGCAGGACGACGGCTATATCCTCGGCCAGGTGGCCCTGCTCGATCGCAAACGGCTCGGCCTGACCCTCACCGCCTACGTGCTGATCGGCATGGACCGCCACACCCCGGAACGCTTCGAGCATTTCCAGGCGTCCATCCGCCAATGCCCGGAGGTGCTGGAATGCTGCCTGGTCACCGGGATGGACGCCGACTACCAGCTCAAGGTGGTGGTGCCGGACATGGACCACTACCAGCAGTTCCTGCTCGGTACCCTGACCCGCATCGAAGGGGTGTCCAGCGTGCGCTCGAGCTTCGTCCTGCAGCAGATCCTCTCGACCACCCAGTTGCCGCTGCAGCACCTGCGCGGCTGATCGCCGCAGCCCGACCGGTGCCTGCGGCAGGCGCGGCCAGGACGGGTATAATCGCCGCCCGCCGTTGTCCCAGCCCTATCCGCGAGGCCCCCATGGAAACCGAACAGTTCGAAGCCCTGATGATGTACGTCCTGGTGGGCGGATTGATGCTGTTCATGTTCTTCATCATCTGGGACCTGGCCAAGAAGTCCAAGGCCGGGCGCCTGGGCACCGCTATCCTGTTCCTCGGCCTGGGCCTGTGCCTGTTCGCCTTCCTGGCCAAGCCGATCATCACCTACTTCATCGAAGTGGCCCGCGGCATCCAGGGCTGAGGGTACTCGCGCCAGGTCGCTTGCGCGCCCTGCGCCACGCCTACAGCTGGGCCGGCACCTCGCGCCACTGCCCCGGCTGCAGATCGTCGAGCGCCCAGGGGCCGATGCGCACACGCACCAGGCGCAGGGTCGGCAGGCCCACCGCGGCGGTCATGCGTCGTACCTGACGGTTGCGCCCCTCGCGAATCACCAGTTCCAGCCAGGTGGTCGGCACGCTCTTGCGAAAGCGTACCGGCGGGTTGCGTGGCCACAGCTGCGGCTCGTCCAGCACGCGCGCCTCGGCCGGCAGGGTCGGGCCATCGTTGAGCTGCACGCCCTCGCGCAGCGCCTGCAGCTGCGCGGCCGTCGGCTCGCCCTCCACCTGCACCCAGTAGGTCTTGGCCAGCTTGTGCCTGGGGTCGGCGATGCGCGCCTGCAGGCGGCCATCGTTGGTCAGCAGCAGCAGGCCCTCGCTGTCGCGGTCCAGGCGCCCGGCCGGGTAGACGCCGGGAACCGCGACGAAGTCCTTGAGGGTGGCGCGGCCCTGCTCGTCCTGGAACTGGGTCAGCACGTCGAACGGCTTGTTCAGCAGGATCAGCCGCGGCTCGCTCGGCGGCGCCTTGGCCACGCGGCGGGCGGCGGGCTGGGCGGAGGGGCGGCGAGGAGCGGTGGAACGGGGCGGGCGCGACATGGTCCTTCCAGCGGCGGTCGAGGGGAGGCGCAGTGTAACCGACAGCGTTGTCCCATCATCACCCGCGCTGATCGAGACGCCGGCCACCCGCCAATGCGACTAAGCTGGCGGGGTTGTCCATCTGCATACCGAGGCCGTCCCATGAGCAGTTCCGCATCCGTACTCGAGCGTTTCACCGGCTGGGCCGCCACCGCCCCCGGCGCCGCCCTGCAACCTCATAGCTACGACCCCGGCCCACTGGGCGCCGAGGAGGTGGAGGTGGCCGTCGAGTACTGCGGCATCTGCCACTCCGACCAGTCGATGATCGACAACGAGTGGGGCATGAGCCGCTACCCCTTCATCCCCGGCCACGAGGTGGTCGGCACCGTCGTGCGCCTCGGCGAGCAGGCCCGCGGCCTGAAGCTCGGCCAGCGCGTCGGCATCGGCTGGTACAAGGGCAGCTGCATGCACTGCAGCTCCTGCATCGAGGGCGCGCATCAGCTGTGCGGCACGGTCAAGCCGACCATCATCGGCAGCAACGGCGGCTTCGCCGACCGCCTGCGCAGCCACTGGGCCTGGGCCGTCCCGCTGCCGGCCGGACTCGACCCGGCGCTGGTCGGCCCGCTGTTCTGCGCCGGTTCCACGGTGTTCAGCCCGCTGCTAGACTTCGGCGTCAAGCCCACCGACCGGGTCGGCGTGGTCGGCATCGGCGGCCTCGGCCACCTGGCCCTGGTTTTTCTCAACGCCTGGGGCTGCGAGGTAACCGCCTTCACCTCGTCCATGAACAAGCAGGACGAGGCCAAGCGCCTGGGCGCGCACAAGGTGGTGGCCTCCACCGACAGCACGGCACTGGAGGCCATCGCCGGCAGCCTGGACTTCCTGCTGATCACCGCCAGCGCCGACCTCGACTGGCCGGCACTGATCGGCACCCTGCGCGGCAAGGGCCGCCTGCACTTCGTCGGCATCGCGCCGAGCGCCATCCCGGTGCACGTGTTCAACCTGATCCCGCAGCAGAAGAGCCTGTCCGGCTCGCCGGTGGGTTCGCCGGCGAACATGGCGAAGATGCTGGAGTTCTGCGCCCGTCACCAGATCCTGCCGCAGGTCGAGCACTTCCCCATGAGCCGCGTCAACGAGGCCATCGACCACCTGCGCGCCGGCAAGGCGCGCTACCGGGTGGTGCTGGACGCCAGTAAGTAGGTGTCTGCCCGGCAGGGTGGGCCGTGCGCACCAGGCGTCCACAGGCAAAGGTGCGCACGGCGCACCCTACCCCCTGCCGACCTAGCGGAACGGCGGCTCGTCGAAGCTGCGCAGCTTGCGCGAATGCAGCGAGTTGAGCTGGCTGCGCAGCAGGTCCAGGGCGGCGATGCCGATGTGCAGGTGCTGGGTCACCGCGCGCTCGTAGAAGGCCCCCGCCGCGCCCGGCAGCTTGATCTCGCTGTGCAGCGGCTTGTCCGAGACGCACAGCAGGGTGCCGTAGGGCACCCGCAGGCGATAGCCTTGCGCGGCGATGGTGCCGCTCTCCATGTCCACCGCCACGGCCCGCGACAGGTTGATCAGCGGCCGCTCCTGGGCCCAGCGCAACTCCCAGTTGCGGTCGTCGTAGGTCAGCACGGTGCCGGTGCGCAGGCGTTTCTTCAGCTCGTCGCCCTCCTCGCCAGTCACCGTCCTGGCCGCCTGCTGCAGCGCCTGTTGCACCTCGGCCAGGGCCGGCAGGGGGATGTTGGGTGGCAGCACCCGGTCGAGGATGCCGTCGCGGCGCATATAGGCGTGGGCCAGCACATAGTCGCCGATGGTCTGCGATTGGCGCAGGCCGCCGCAGTGGCCGATCATCAGCCAGCAGTGCGGGCGCAGCACCGCCAGGTGGTCGGTGATGTTCTTGGCGTTGGACGGGCCGACGCCGATATTGACCAGGGTGATGCCATCGCCGTCGGCGGCCTGCAGGTGGTAGGCCGGCATCTGGTAGCGGTGCCAGACCACCGTCTCGATGATCGCCTGCATCTCGCCCTCGGCCATGCCGCGCTCGATCACCACGTTGCCCGGCAGCACCATGCGCACGAAGCGCGACTCGCCGACCAACACGTCCAGGCCGTGGCGGATGAACTGGTCGACGTAGCGGTGGTAGTTGGTCAGCAGGATCCACGGCTGCACGTGGCGCCAGTCGCTGCCGGTGTAATGCACCAGGCGGCGCAGGGAGAAGTCCACCCGCGCCGCGTCGAACAGCGCCAAGGGCAACGGGTCGGTGTTCTCCCAGTCGTTCAGGCCGTCGGCGGTGCCGTCGGTGGCGGCCGACAGGTCGGTACTGGGGAACACCCGCGCCAGCTCGGCGGCGGTGACCCCGGAGCCGGCCAGCTCATCGCCCTGCTCGACCACATAGGGATAGGGAATGTTCTGCTGGCTGGTGCCCACCTCCACCCGCACGGTGAAGTCCTGCATCAGCGGGCCGAGCTGCTCCAGCAGGTATTTGCGGAAGGCCGCCGGCTGGGTGACCGTGACGCTGTAGGTGCCGGGCACCTGGACCTTGGCAAAGGCGCGTACGCTGGCCGGCGCCTCGCCCTGGCCCTGGTAGGTCAGGCGCAGCTCGGGGTAGCGGAACTGGCGATGCTGTTCGGCGTCGGGCTTGACCCGCTCCTTGAGATAGCGCTTGAGCGCCTGGCTCAAGGCGCCGGTGGCTTGCTGATGCAGGGCGGCCAGGCGGTCCACCGCCTCCTCCGCACTCTGGGCGACGACGAAGTCTTCGGAACAAGGGTTCACGGTTACGCTTCCTGGCTGGAGATACCGTTCTATCTTGCCCGCTTCGCCACGCCTAGGGATAGCGCGACGTGCTCAGCGCAGCAGCGCCTCCAGGTCCTCCGGCAGCGCCTGCGGCGTCAACGCCCCCACGCGCCGGGTGCCGGGGTTGCCCAGGGGATAGAGGCCGAGCAGCGAACCCAGGCTGCCCGGCAGGCGCAGCAGCTGGGCCAGCAGCTCCGCCGCGTCGCGCTGGCGCCAGGCCCAGGCCAGCAGCCACAAGTGGCTGCTCAGGTGATCGAGAAAACGCGGCTGGCCGAGGATGTGGGCGCGCTCCAGATGACGCAGCTCGCCGAAGACATCGCCGGCGCCTCGCTGCTGGCGCGCCTGTTGATACTCGTTGCGAAAGGCCTGTTTCCGGGTCATGACGGTAATTCCACAGTGAACGGGCCATCAGTCTGCAAGCCCGGGGCGGCCCCTAGGTCAACCCCCTGCGGGCGGCCTGGCTGGACAAAACGCGCGCAGGCCTGGGCACAAGGCCGCCCATGACGATCACATAGCGTGGCCTCGGCGAACACCGCACGGCCCTCGCGCCGCAGCAGGCGGGCCTCGACGGCCAGCGGCAGCGCCTGCGCGCCGAGCGGCCGCAGGTAGGTCACCTCGAGTTTGGCCGTGACATGGACGGCGTCCGGCTCGGCTGCGGAGTAGACCGCCAAGCCCAGGGCGGCGTCGAACAGGGTGGCGGTGTAGCCACCGTGCACCGTCCCCAGGGGATTGAAGTGCTCGGCCATCGGCCGTGCGACAAAACGCGTCCAGCCGTCCTCGGCCTGCATGGCCGAGATGCCATAGGCACGACCGGCGCTGCCGCCAAGCCAGTCGTGCAGGCGCTGGAAGATGCTGGCCTCACCGTCCATGGCCCTAGACCAGGTGCGGCGTGCTGCGTGCCAGCAGCGCCTGGACATCCACGCCGCGCGGCAGGGTGCCGTAGACCCGTCCGCCCTGCCCGCCCAGACGGCTGGCGATAAAGGCGTCGGACGCCGCCGCGTTACCGGCCTCCAGCAGCAGCTTGGCCTGCAGCGCCAGGGCCACGTCCTCGGTCAGCTGGCGGGCGCGGTACTGGATATCCTGCTTGTCGGCGAAGGCCGCCTGCAGCCCCTGGATATGGGCCTGGAGGCGCGCATCGCCATGGCCGTCGCCGAGCTCGGTGAACAGCGCATCGAGCACCCCGGGCTCCTTGGCCAGGGCGCGCAGCACGTCCAGGCACTGCACGTTGCCCGAGCCTTCCCAGGTCGAGTTGACCGGCGCCTCGCGGTACAGCCTTGGCAGGATGCTGTCCTCGACATAGCCGGCGCCGCCCATGCACTCGGCGGCCTCGTTGATCATCGCCGGGGCGCGCTTGCAGATCCAATACTTGCCCACGGCGGTGACCAGGCGGGCGAACTTGTCCTCCTGCTCGTCACCGGCCTGGTCCAGGGCCCGGCCCATGCGCAGGGTCAGGGCCAGGGCCGCTTCGCTCTCCAGGGCCAGGTCGGCCAGCACGTTCTGCATCAAGGGCTGCTCGGCCAGCACCCGGCCGCCCACCTGGCGGTGCGCGCAATGGTGCGCGGCCTGGGTCAGCGCCTGGCGCATCAGCGCGCTGGAGCCGATCATGCAGTCGAAGCGGGTCAGCGCCACCATCTCGATGATGGTCGGCACGCCGCGCCCCTCCTCGCCGATCATCCAGGCCAGGGCGCCGCGGTACTCCACCTCGCTGGAGGCATTGGACCAGTTGCCCAGCTTGTTCTTCAGGCGCTGGATATAGAACTCGTTGCGCGTGCCGTCTGGACGGTGGCGCGGCAGCAGGAAGCAGGTCAGGCCCTTGTCGGTGTAGGCCAGGGTGAGGAAGGCGTCGCACATCGGCGCCGAGCAGAACCACTTGTGGCCGACCAGCTCGTAGGCCTGGCCCGGACCGCCGGCGCCGACCGGGTAGGCGCGGGTGGTGTTGGCGCGCACGTCGGTGCCGCCCTGCTTCTCGGTCATGGCCATGCCGATGGTGGCACCGCTCTTCTGCTCGAACGGCAGGTTGCGCGGATCGTACTGGGTCGAAAGGATCTTCGGCAGCCACCGTTCGGCGAGGTCCGGCTGCAGCCTGAGCGCCGGCACGCTGGCGTAGGTCATGGTCAGCGGGCAACCGCTGCCGGCCTCGGCCTGGCTGTGCAGATAGCTCATGGCGGCGCGTGCCACCTGAGCGCCGGGCCTGGGGTCGGTCCAGGGCAGGGAGGGGATGCCGTGCTCGATCGCCGCGCCCATCAGCTGATGGTAGGCCGGATGGAACTCGACCAGGTCGATGCGGTGGCCATAGCGATCATGGCTGTGAAACACCGGCTTGTTCTCGTTGGCGAGGAAGCCTGCGGCCATCAGCTCGCCGCCGGCCAGGGCACCGTAGGTGTCGATCCGCGCCTCGGCCCAGTCGCCCTGGTAGCGGCGCGTCCACTCCTGCAACGGCAGGTCGAGGCGGTAGAGGTTGGCGCCATCCAGCGGCGGCACCTGATTGAGTACCTCGTGGGTTTCGACGAGCAGGTTCGGTTTCATGGCTGTGGCTCCTCGGCGCCGACGGCGCGCAGGCAGAAGGTGACCAGGTTCTGACTGACTTCGCCCAGATCCTGGGACAGACGGCCAGCCTCGCGGGCCGCTCGCGCAGGTGGCGACAGCGGCCCGACCAGGGATTCGGCAATGGCACCGACCAGGCAGGCGGCAGTCAGGCCGGCATCGGCCAGGCGAAAGTCGCCGCAGGCGACGCCCTCTTCCAGCAGGCTGATGAACAGTTCGGCATAGGCCTCGCGATACAGCAGGCGCTGCTCGTCGACTTGGGGGTCGACCGGTTCGGCAATCAGGGCAAAGGCCAGGCGGCGACTGTGCCAGGCACGGGCGGCGAACTGGCGCAGGCCGGCGGCCAGCCGTACGCTCGGGCGGCCGGACCCGCCCAGGACGGCGGCGAGGGCATCCACTTCACGCTGGCTGGCGGCGGCGAACACCTCGACGGCCAGCTCATCCTTGCCGCGAAAATGGCGGTACAGGCTGCCGGTGGCGATGCCCACGTCCTCGGCCAGGGCCTGCATGGTCAGGGCGGCAAAACCGCCGGCGCTGACCCGCGCCAGGGCGCAGGCGAGGATGCGCTCGCGCAGTTCTTGATTGCGCTCGAGGGGCAAGATCGCGGTGCGTTCAGTCATGGGCTGAATCCTGATTCACTGTCCATTCAGTGAATCAGGATTCAGGCAGGGTAAAAAGGGGGATCCACGGCAAAACAGAGGCTAAATCCGTCAGGACGACTGCGCCGCGCCCTGCTCTTCCGGCCGTCGACTCAGCACCCAGGCGTGCAGCAGCACGCGCAGCTCCTCGAACTTCACCGGCTTGGCCAGGTAGTCGTTCATCCCGGCGGCCAGACAGCGCTCGCGATCGCCACTGTGGCTGTGCGCGGTGATCGCCAGCACCGGCAGCTCGGTACAGGCCGGGAAGGTCCGCAGCGCCCGGCAGGTGGCGAAGCCGTCCATCACCGGCATCTGGCAGTCGAGCAGCACGGCGTCCACCGCCTCGGCGCGCAGCACCTCGAGGGCCTCGGCGCCGTTGTCGGCGGTGCGCACCCGGTAACCGAGCTTGAGCAGCATGCCGCGGGTCACCAGCTGGTTGATCGCGTTGTCCTCCACCACCAGCACCGTGCATTGCTCGGGACGGCGCACGGCCGGGGCGTCGACGCGGCGTAGCGGGGCAACCTGGCTCGGGCGCTGCACCGGCAGGCCCAGGGTCAGCTCGAGCCTGAAGCGACTCCCCTGGCCGGGCCGCGACTCGTGATTGAGGCTGCCGCCAAGCAGCTCGACCAGCTGCCGGCAGATCGCCAGACCGATACCCAGGCCACCGTACTTGCGGGTCATGGAGCCGTCCAGCTGCTGGAAGCTGCGATACAGGAGCGCATCCTGAGGCCCGTCGAAGCCTTCGCCGCTGTCGCGCACCTCGATGCCCAGCGGCAGCCCCTCGCCCTGGCCGCCCGCCCGGGCGACCCGCAGGCCGACTTCCCCCGCGGCGGTGAACTTGATGGCGTTGTCGAGCAGGTAGCCCAGGCTCTGGGCCAGCTTGGCGGCATCGCCCTGCAGGGTGTCGGGCAGGCTCTCGTCCAGTTCGAGGACGAAGCGCAGCCCCTTGTCCTCGGCCCGCGGCGCGTACTGCGCCACTAGCCCGTCGAACAGCCCGCGCAGGCTGAACGGCTCGCAGCGCGGGTAGAGCTTGCCGGCCTGCAGTTCGGTCAGCGCCAGGATGTCGTTGACCATGCCCATCATGTCCCGCGCCGCGCCCGCGGCGGTCTGCTGGTACTGCGCCAGCTCGGCGTCCAGCTTGAGCGTCTGCATCAGCTCCAGGGAACCGATCACGCCGTTCATCGGCGTGCGCAGCTCATGGGTGACGGTGGCGAGGAACTCGTCCTTGAGGCGGTTGCTGTTGGCCAGTTCCTGGTTCAGCGCCTCGAGCTTGTGGCCGCTGTCCTGGAGAATCCGCGTGCGCTCCTCCTTCATCGCGTTGATCCGGTCGGCCAGCGCCAGGGACAACAGGCCGACCTCCAGGGCCGAGCCGATCTGGCTGGCGTACATGGTCAGGAACACGTTGGGCAGGTAACCGAGCACCATCAGGGTGTTGATCACCCCACCGGCCAGGAACGCGCTCCAGGCGATGATGAAATAGCGCGCCACACGCAAGCCGCGCAGCCAGGCGATGATCCCCGCGGCGAAGATCAGCACGGTGAACATCAGCGCCAGGTAGGTCGCCAGGCGCAGCGCCAGGGCGTAGCTGGCGGTCAGCGCCAGGATCATCACCGCGCCGGCGATGGCCATCATCAGCAACAGGGCCCGATCGACCCAGGGGCTGTGGGCGCCGGTCTGCAGGAAACTGCGGGCGAACTGGCAACCGAACAAGCCCGCCGCGCCGATCAGGAAGGGCGTGGCGGCATTCGCCCACCAGGGGTTGTCCGGCCAGAAGTACTCGATGCCGGCGCCGTTCACCGAGACCTGATAGAGGCCGAACGAGGCGATATAGAGGATGTAATAGAGGTAGCTGGTGTCACGCACGCTCAGGTAGATGAACAGGTTGTAGACCAGCATTCCCAGCAGCACGCCGTAGATGATGCCGAGCACATAGATGCGCCCCGGCTGTTCCTCCAGGTAGGCGGTCGGCGACCAGAGGGTCAGCGGCGCCTGGATCGACCCCTGGCTCTGCAGGCGCAGATAGATGCGTCGGGCCTGGTTCGGCTGGAAGTCGAGGTCGAACAGGTAGTTGTGCTGCTTGATCTGCCGGCTGGCGAACGGCAGGCCGTCGCCCGTGCGCTGGGCCAGGCGGAAGCCGCCCTGGCCATCTTCCAGGTACAGCTCCACCTGATCCAGCGGCGGATAGGCCAGCTCTAGCAGCCAGGACTGGCGCCCCGGCGAACCTTGCGGGCGATACTGGAGATCCAGGCGCAACCAGAACACCGAGCGCGAGTAGCCGGCGTTCAGCACCTCCTTGTCGTGACGGCGGAAACTGCCTTGTAGCGCCGACGAGGTGATGTCAGCGATGGTCGCATCGCCGCGCACGTCCTCGAACACATGCAAGGCCTGGCCGAGAGGCAAGGCGCGGGTGTATTCGTCGAACTCCAGGGCACAGCCGAACAGCGGCCAGAGGGCGAGCAGAAGGGTCAGGAGGTAGCGCATGAAGCCCCACAAAGGCAATGTCGGAATCCGCCGGAGAGCCTCACCCTCGCTGAGGTGCCGCCTCGCATGGCCTGGTTGGACGATTGCCGGCAACTCTAGCACAGCCCCGGCGCGAAGATCCGCCCGTCGCGACTGCCAGGTCACTAACAGAACGCTTCTGGAACGGGGCCTGCAAGGCGCCTGCCGGCCGCCACTGCGAGTCAGGCCGGAAACCGGACGCGCCCACCACCACGTAGGGCGCAGTCGCCTGCGGCGGCCCGACACGGTCCAAAACGGTCGAATAATGCTAAGCTCGCGCACCATGAAAACGCCCACTTCCCGCCCCGTAGTGCTCTGCCTGTCCGGCCACGACCCCAGTGGCGGCGCCGGCCTGCAAGCCGATATCGAAGCCCTGCTCGCCCAGGGCTGCCATGCCGCCCCCACCGTGACCGCGCTGACCGTGCAGGACACGGTCGATGTGGCCGACTTCCGCGTGCTCGACCGCGATTGGGTGCTGGCCCAGGCCCGCGCCGTGCTCGCCGACCTGCCGGTGGCCGCGATCAAGCTGGGCATGCTCGGCTCGGTGGAGATGGTCGACACCGTGCTGCAGCTGCGCCAGCAGCTGCCGGACGTGCCGCTGGTCTGCGACCCGGTGCTGCGTGCCGGCGGCGGCGGCGCCCTGGGCAAGGACGAGGTCGGCTACGCCATGCGCGAGCGGCTGTTGCCGGTGTCGACCATCGCCACGCCGAACCTGCCGGAGGCGCGCATCCTCGCCGAACTGCCGCATGGCAGCGCCGACCAGTGCGCGGAAAAGCTGCTGCCTTATATCCGCCACCTGCTGATCACCGGCGGCCACGGCGACGAGCAGCAAGTGCACAACCGCCTGTACAGCCGCGACGGCAGCCACCACAGCTTCACCTGCCAGCGCCTGCCCGGCAGCTACCACGGTTCCGGCTGCACCCTGGCCAGCGCCCTGGCCGGGCGTCTGGCCCAGGGCGAAGAGCTGGTCAGCGCCGTGCGTTCGGCCCTCGACTACACCTGGCGCACCCTGCGCGACGCCGAACAACCCGGCCACGGCCAGTACATTCCCCGCCGCCTGCCGCTGGATGCCTACTGAAGGAGCCTTCGCCATGACCCTGAACGGCCTCTACGCCATCACCGACAGCCAGCTGCTGGCCGGCGGCAGGCTGCTGCCCTATGTCGAAGCCGCACTGAACGGCGGCGCCCGGTTGCTGCAGTATCGCGACAAGTCGACCGACGAGGGCCGCCAGCAGCGCGAGGCCGAGGCCCTGCTGAAACTGTGCGAACGCTACGGCGCGACGCTGATCATCAATGACGATGCCGAGCTGGCCGCGCGCCTCGGCGTCGGCGTGCACCTGGGCCAGAGCGACGGCTCCCTGGCCGCGGCCCGCGCCCTGCTGGGCGGCCAGGCGGTCATCGGCGGCACCTGCCACGCCCGCTTCGAGCTGGCCGAGCAGGCCGCCAAGGAAGGCGCCAGCTACGTCGCCTTCGGCCGCTTCTTCGAGTCGCACACCAAACCCGGCGCACCGACCGCCACGCCGGAGCTGCTGGACCAGGCCAAGAGCCACCTGCAGCTGCCGGTGGTCGCCATCGGCGGCATCACGCTGGACAACGCCGCACCGCTGATCGCCCACGGCGCCAGCATGATCGCGGTGATCCATGCCCTGTTCGCCGCCGACTCGGCCGCCGAGGTCGAACGCCGCGCCCGCGCCTTCAGCGCCCTGTTCGCGCACAACTGATTATTTTTCCGGGCGAGCCGGCTCGCCCCGAGACGATTACTGAAGAGGTCTGCCATGTCCCGTTCCGAAATCCTGTTCACCAACGCGCAGAAGCACATCCCGGGCGGGGTCAACTCGCCGGTGCGCGCCTTCAAGAGCGTCGGCGGCACCCCGCTGTTCTTCAAGCACGCCGCCGGCGCCTATGTCACCGACGAGGACGACAAGCGCTATGTCGACTATGTCGGTTCCTGGGGTCCGATGATCCTCGGCCACAGCCACCCGGAGGTCATCGACGCGGTGCGCCGGCAACTGGAGCACGGCCTGTCCTTCGGCGCGCCGACCGCCATGGAAAGCGAGATGGCCGAGCTGGTGTGCAGCCTAGTGCCGTCCATGGAAATGGTGCGCATGGTCAGCTCCGGTACCGAGGCGACCATGAGCGCCATCCGCCTGGCCCGCGGCTACACCGGTCGCGACAGCATCATCAAATTCGAAGGCTGCTACCACGGCCATTCCGACAGCCTGCTGGTCAAGGCCGGCTCCGGCGCCCTGACCCAGGGCGTGCCGAGCTCGGCCGGGGTGCCGGCGGCGTTCGCCAAGCACACCCTGACCCTGCCGTTCAATGACCTCCAGGCAGTCGAGCGCATGCTCGGCGAAGTCGGCCAGGAGGTGGCGTGCATCATCGTCGAGCCGGTGGCCGGCAACATGAACTGCGTGCCGCCGGCACCGGGCTTCCTCGAAGGCCTGCGCGCACAGTGCGACAAGCACGGCGTGGTGCTGATCTTCGACGAGGTGATGACCGGCTTCCGCGTCGCCCTCGGCGGCGCCCAGGCCCATTACGGCGTCACCCCGGACCTGTCCACCTTCGGCAAGATCATCGGCGGCGGCATGCCGGTCGGCTGCTTCGGCGGCAAGCGCGAGATCATGGGCTGCATCGCCCCGCTGGGCCCGGTCTACCAGGCCGGCACCCTGTCCGGCAATCCGCTGGCCATGGCCGCCGGCCTGACCACCCTGAAGCTGATCAGCCGCCCCGGCTTCCACACCGAGCTGACCGACTACACCAGTCGCATGCTGCAGGGACTGCAGGAGCGCGCCGATGCGGCCGGCATCCCTTTCGTCACCACCCAGGCCGGCGGCATGTTCGGCCTGTACTTCAGCGGCGCCGACGACATCGTCACCTTCGACGACGTGATGGCCAGCGACGCCGCGCGCTTCAAGCACTTCTTCCACCTGATGCTGGAGGGCGGGGTCTATCTGGCGCCGAGCGCCTTCGAGGCCGGCTTCACCTCCATCGCCCACGGCACGGCCGAGCTGCAGATCACCCTGGATGCGGCAGAGCGCGCCTTCGCCCGCCTGCAAGACGCCTGATGCAGCCCGCGGTCTTCTCCGGCGCCCTGCTGGCGCTGGCCTGCCTGGCCTGCGCCGTCGCGCTCGGCAAGGCGCGCCGACACTACGGCGAGGGCGAGCAGCCGGCGCTGTTCTGCGCCCTGCTGGGTTTCCTGCTGCCGGCGGCGGCCGCCGCTGCCGGCGCCCTGCGCCACGGCGTCGACCCGGGCTGGCAGGCCGCCCAGCTATGGCTGAGCCAGGCCAGCATCTTCCTCGCCTGGCCGCTGCTCGGCGCCGCCGCCCTGACCCTGGCGCGCGGCTGGCTGTGGAGCCGCCCCAACTGGGGGCGGCTGGTGCTGGGACTCTGCGCCTTCTTCGAACTGTTCCGGCAGATGCACCTGCTCGAGGACTATCGCCTGCTGCTCAGCCTGGCCAGCCTGCTGCTGATCCTCTACGCCGGCGCCGTGCAATGGCCGCAACGCCGGCCGCTGCTGGCCGCGCTCGCCGTCGCCGGGCTGCTCGTGCTCGGAGAATGGCTCTCCGCCAGTCAGGACTCGCTCGGCCCGCTGCACCGAGTCGAGTTGGCCCAGCTGCTGCTGATACCGGCGTACGGCCTGCTGGCCTGGCTGCTGCTGGCCCTGCCCGGCAGCGACGGACAAACAGAAAAGCCGGTAAAGACTTTGTAAGAACCCCATGGCTTATTTCATAATGTGACGGCCGACGCGTTCCGTTGGCCGGGCACGAGGCCCGCCCCGCACCCTGAGGTACACGGATTTCCATGAACTGCACCGGCCGCACCCTGACCCTGGGCTGCCTGTTGCTGCTATTGCCGCTGCTGGCCTGCGCCGGCGGCAACTCGCTCCTGATCCCGGCAACCGGGAGCTGCTCGCTGAACACCGCCCCCGCGGACCTGCCGGACGCCCTGGCCGCCTGCCAGCAGGCGGCGCGCAACGGCGACGCCCAGGCCGAGTACGAGCTGGGGGAATTCTATTACGACGGCGAACGCACCCCACGCGACCTGCCCCAGGCGCTTAGCTGGTTCGAGCAGGCCTCACTGCAGGGCCACGCCGAGGCGCAGCACCGCCTGGGCATGATGTTCTTCCACGGCGAAGGGGTGCCGGCGAACAACGTGCAGGCCTACATCGTCTTGAAAATGGCGGCGGTCAATGGCTCGGACGAGGCGATGGACAGCGCCGACCTGGTATCCGAGCAGATGCAGCGCGAGGAACTGGAGATCGCCAGCCAGGTACTGGGGCAGATCTTCCGCAACTACCTGCTGGAACTGCAGACCGCGGAAAGCCCCTCGCCGTTCGCCCCGCTGCCGTAGGGTGGAAAACCGCGAAGCGTTTTCCACCGCGCGGCTTTCAGCAGCGCACTGACGCAGAACGGAGGATGTAAAAAGCGACATCCACCCTACGACCACAACCCAGCTAAACCGCTACTTGTCCGGCATCGGCATGGGGAACGGCATGATATTGCCGCCGCCCTTGGCCTCGCTGATCTTCGGCGTGCCCAGGCGCTCCACCTCGTCGATGCGGATGATCGCGTGCATCGGCACGAAGCTGCGCACCACGCCATCGAACTGGGCCTTGAGCTTTTCCTCGCTGGGGTCGACCACTACCTGGGTGCGCTCGCCGAAGACGAACTCTTCCACCTCGAGAAAGCCCCACAGATCGCTCTGGAAGATCTGCTTGGCATACATCTCGTAGACCTGGCCCTGGTTGAGGAAAATGACCTTGTAGATAGGCTCGCGCTTGCTCATGGATGGCAGTTTAGACTGAAGGAAAAATGAAGGGCGCAGATCATAGCACAGCCACCGGGCAGGCAATGCTAGGAAGCCAGGCGCCCGGACACTATAATGCGCGGTCCTTCGAACAGCCCTTTGAGCCCGCATGACCAAGAAGCTTTATATCGAAACCCACGGTTGCCAGATGAACGAGTACGACAGCTCGCGCATGGTCGACCTGCTGGGCGAACATCAAGCCCTGGAAGTCACCGAACGTGCGGAGGACGCCGATGTCATCCTGCTCAATACCTGTTCGATCCGCGAAAAAGCCCAGGACAAGGTGTTCTCCCAGCTCGGCCGCTGGCGCGAACTGAAGCTGGAGAAACCCGACCTGGTGATCGGTGTCGGCGGCTGCGTGGCCAGCCAGGAAGGCGCGGCGATTCGCGACCGCGCGCCCTACGTCGACGTGGTGTTCGGCCCGCAGACCCTGCACCGGCTGCCGGAAATGATCGACGCCGCGCGCAGCACCAAGAAGCCCCAGGTGGACATCTCCTTCCCCGAGATCGAGAAGTTCGACCGCCTGCCCGAGCCGCGGGTCGACGGCCCCAGCGCCTTCGTCTCGGTGATGGAGGGCTGCAGCAAGTACTGCACCTTCTGCGTGGTGCCCTACACCCGCGGCGAAGAGGTCAGCCGGCCGCTGCAGGACGTGCTCGCGGAGATCATCCACCTGGCCGAGAACGGCGTGCGTGAAGTGACCCTGCTCGGGCAGAACGTCAACGGCTACCGCGGCGAGACCCCGGGCGGACAGATCGCCGACTTCGCCGAACTGCTGTATGCCGTGGCGGCGATCGACGGCATCGACCGCATCCGCTACACCACCAGTCACCCGCTGGAGTTCTCCGACGCCCTGATCGAGGCCCACGCGCAGATCCCCGAACTGGTGAAGTACCTGCACCTGCCGGTGCAGTCCGGCTCCGATCGCATCCTCGCGGCGATGAAACGCAATCACACCGCCCTCGAATACAAGTCGCGCATCCGCAAGCTGAAGGCCGCGGTACCGGACATCCTGATCAGCTCGGACTTCATCATCGGCTTCCCCGGCGAGACCGAGAAGGACTTCGAGCAGACCATGAAGCTGGTCGAAGAGGTCGGCTTCGACTTCTCCTACTCCTTCATCTACAGCTCCCGGCCGGGCACGCCGGCGGCGGACCTGGTCGACGAGACCCCGGATGAGCTGAAGAAGCAGCGCCTGCAGATCCTGCAGAACCGCATCAACCAGCAGGGTTTCGAGAACAGCCGGCGCATGGTCGGCAGCCGCCAGCGCATCCTGGTCAGCGACTACTCGAAGAAGGACCCGGGGATGCTCCAGGGCCGTACCGAGAACAATCGCATCGTCAACTTCCACTGCGACAATCCGCGGCTGATCGGCCAGTTCGTCGAGGTGCATATCGACGACGCCCTGCCCCACTCGCTGCGCGGCAGCCTGCTGGCTTAGCAGGCCGCGTATCAACCCAGCGCGCCGGGGTGGACAAGGGTCCATCCTGGATGCGGCTAAAGCCGCAGTCGAGTGAGCTTTCCCCCTTCGACGGCTAGCGCTATTCTTCGCCTCACAACCCCTGCCGACTGGCGGCCATCTACGACCTTGAACGCACCCATAGAACCCCATCGCTTCATCCTCGAACCCTTCGAGGCTCGCCGCTTCGCCAACCTCTGCGGGCAATTCGACGAACACCTGCGCCTGATCGAACAGCGCCTGGCGATCGAGATCCGCAACCGCGGCAACCAGTTCGAGCTGATCGGCCCCGCCGAGCAGACCGCCGCCGCCGAGCAGCTGCTGCACCGCCTGTACCGCGAGACCAAGAGCACCGAGCTGTCGCCCGACCTGGTCCACCTGTTCCTGCAGGAGTCGGCCATGGAGACCGTTGGCGACAAGAGCGAAGTCGGCGTGACCCTGCGCACGCGCAAGGGCAGCATCCGTCCGCGCGGCGCCAACCAGCAGCGCTACGTCAAGGCGATCCTCGACAACGACATCAACTTCGGCATCGGCCCGGCCGGTACCGGCAAGACCTACCTGGCCGTGGCCTGCGCGGTGGACGCGCTGGAACGCGAGCAGGTGCGGCGCATCCTGCTGGTGCGCCCGGCGGTGGAGGCCGGGGAGAAGCTCGGCTTCCTCCCGGGCGACCTCGCGCAGAAGATCGACCCCTACCTGCGCCCGCTGTACGACGCGCTGTACGAGATGCTCGGCTTCGAGCAGGTGGCCAAGCTGATCGAGCGCCAGGTGATCGAGATCGCCCCGCTGGCCTACATGCGCGGCCGCACCCTGAACAACAGCTTCATCATCCTCGACGAGAGCCAGAACACCACCCTGGAACAGATGAAGATGTTCCTCACTCGCATCGGCTTCGGCTCCACCGCGGTGATCACCGGCGACATCACCCAGGTCGACCTGCCGCGCGGCACCCGCTCCGGCCTGACCCACGTGATCGACGTGCTGCACGAGGTGCCGGGCATCAGCTTCACCCACTTCAAGCCCAAGGACGTGGTGCGCCACCCGCTGGTACAGCGCATCGTCGAGGCCTACGAGCGACACGACAACCGCATGCACGGCAAGCTCGACGACGCACAGGACAACGCCGATGGTTGAACTGGACCTGCAGGTCGCCAGCCAGGCAGCCGAACTGCCCGGCGAAGCACAGTTTCGCGCCTGGTGCGAACTGGCCCTGCGCCAGCGCACGGCCGACTCCGAGCTGACCATCCGCCTGGTCGACGAGACCGAGGGGCGCGAACTCAACAGCACCTACCGGCACAAGGACTACGCGACCAACGTGCTGTCCTTTCCCGCCGACCTGCCGGATGGGCCGGACGGCGAACCGCTGCTGGATATCCCGTTGCTTGGCGACTTGGTGATCTGCGCCCCGGTGGTCGCCCGCGAGGCCGGCGAACAGGGCAAGAGCCTGGAAGCCCACTGGGCCCACCTGGTGATTCACGGCTGTCTGCACCTGCTCGGCTACGACCACATCGAAGAGGCCGAAGCCGAGGAAATGGAAGCACTGGAACGAACACTGCTCGCCGAGCTGGGGCATCCCGACCCCTACGCCGGCGACGACTGATTGCCCACAAGCAAGGATCCCGAGTACCCCAATGAGCGAAGATCGATCGAGCAACGAGCAGAAGTCCTGGCTGAACAAGCTGACCCAGGCTTTTGCTCATGAGCCGAAAAACCGTCAGGAACTGCTGGAAGTGCTGCGCGACGCGCACCAGAACAAGCTGCTCGACAGCGAGGCCCTGGCCATTGTCGAAGGTGCCATCCAGGTCGCCGACCTGCAGGTTCGCGACATCATGGTCCCCCGTTCGCAGATGATCAGCATCAAGGCCAGCCAGACACCCAGGGAATTCCTGCCGTCGATCATCGACGCCGCCCACTCGCGCTACCCGGTGATCGGCGAAAGCCTCGACGACGTGATCGGCATCCTGCTGGCCAAGGACCTGCTGCCGCTGGTTCTGCAGGACGAACAGCACAGTTTCAACATCAAGGACCTGCTGCGCCCGGCGACCTTCGTCCCCGAGTCCAAGCGCCTCAACGTACTGCTGCGCGAGTTCCGCGCCAACCACAACCACATGGCCGTGGTGATCGACGAGTACGGCGGCGTCGCCGGCCTGGTGACCATCGAGGACGTGCTCGAGCAGATCGTCGGCGACATCGAGGACGAGCACGACGTCGAGGAAGACAGCTACGTCAAACCACTGCCCAGCGGTGACTTCTTGGTCAAGGCGCTGACGCCGATCGACAACTTCAACGAAGCCTTCGAAACCCAGTTTTCCGACGACGAGTTCGACACGGTCGGCGGCCTGGTCATGAGCGCCTTCGGCCACCTGCCCAAGCGCAACGAGGTGACCGAGATCGGCGAGTTCCGCTTCCGCGTGCTCAACGCCGACAGCCGGCGCATCCACCTGCTGCGCCTGACCCCCTTGATGCGCTGAGGCGCAGGCTGCCTGCCTGTCGGCGCCGCGTCCGCGGCCCGACAGGCAGGCCATCAGCCGCACCTGCTTTCCCCCTCCCGCGTTCCGCTCTACTCTTGCGCCACCCCAATCCAAGGACCTGCACGCGATGCACTGGATAACTCGCCCCGGCTGGCCGGGCAACCTGATCGCCCTGGCGGCCGGCGCCGTCACGCCCCTGGCACTCGCCCCCTTCGACCTGTGGCCGCTGGCGATCCTGTCCATCGCCCTGTTCTACCTCGGCCTGCGCGACCTGCACGCACGCCAGGCCGCGGGGCGCGGCTGGTGCTACGGCTTCGGCCTGTTCGCCGCCGGCACCAGCTGGGTCTACGTCAGCATCCACGACTATGGCGCCGCCTCGCCGCCCCTGGCCGCGCTGCTGACCCTGGCCTTCGTCGCCGGCCTCGGCCTGTTCTATGCCCTGGCCGCCTGGCTGTGGGCGCGCTGGCTGCGCCGCGTCGAGGCGCCACTGGCCGACGCCTTGGCCTTCGCCGCCCTGTGGCTGGCCCAGGAGGCCTTTCGCGGCTGGTTCCTCACCGGCTTCCCCTGGCTCTATGCCGGCTACAGCCAGCTCGACGGCCCGCTGGCCGGACTGGCGCCGCTGGGTGGCGTCTGGCTGCTGTCCTTCGTCCTGGCGCTCAGCGCCGCACTGCTGGTCAATCTGCGCCCGCTGCGCGCCCGCCCCGCCTTCCTCGTCGCCGGCCTGGTGCTGCTGGCCGCGCCGTGGATCGCCGGGGGCCTGCTCAAGGGCCACGCCTGGACCACGGCAACCGGCGCCCCGTTGCGGGTGGCAGCCATGCAGGGCAATGTGCCGCAGAACCTGAAATGGGACCCGGTTCAGCTCAACGCGCAACTGGCGCTGTACCGCGACCTGAGCTTCAGCGCCCGGCCCACCGACCTGATCGTCTGGCCGGAGACCGCGGTACCGGTGCTCAAGGAGCAGGCCCTCGGCTATCTGGGGGTCATGGAGCATTTCGCCCGCGAGCGCGGCGCCGCGCTGATCACCGGCGTGCCGATCCGCCAGGCCAACGAACGCGGCGAGCCGCGCTACTACAACGCGGTCAGCGTGGTCGGCGAGGGAAGCGGTGACTACCTGAAACAGAAACTGGTGCCCTTCGGCGAATACGTACCCCTGCAAGAGCTGCTGCGCGGCCTGATCGCCTTCTTCGACCTGCCGATGTCGGACTTCGCCCGCGGGTCGGCCGACCAGCCTCTGCTGCAGGCCAAGGGCCATAGCATCGCCACCTATATCTGCTACGAAGTGGTCTATCCGGAGTTCGCCGCCGGCCTGGCCGCCCAGAGCGACCTGCTGCTGACGGTGAGCAACGACGCCTGGTTCGGCAGTTCGATCGGCCCCCTGCAGCACCTGCAGATGGCGCAGATGCGCGCCCTCGAGGCCGGACGCTGGATGATCCGCGCGACCAACAACGGCATGACCGTGCTGATCGACCCCTTCGGCGAGATCAGCGCGCAGCTGCCGCAGTTCGAGCGCGGAGTGCTCTACGGCGAAGTGCAGCCGATGCAGCACTTGACGCCCTACCTGCAATGGCGCGCCTGGCCGCTGACGATCCTCTGCGCGCTGTTGCTGGGCTGGGCCCTACTGGCCAGCCGCATGGCCAGGACGTTCTAGGCCCTCACTCGCCGGAAGGGGCCTGGCCGTAGAACAGCGGGTAGGCGAGCAACCCGATCGCCTCGTTGAGCAGCAGCGCGCTCTGCCACAGGGCCTTGGCTTCCGGCAGCCAGCCGGCGGCGGGGCGGCCGTTGGCCACCCCGAGAAAGCCCACCGGCGCCGCCCGTACCTGCAGACCCTGTTGCTCGAAACACCAACGCGCCCTGGGCATGTGCCAGGCCTGGGTGACCAGCACCACCCGGGTGACGCCCGCCTGGCGCAAGAGGTCGGCGCTATGCGTCGCATTTTCCCACGTGGTGCGGCTCGCACCCTCCTGCCAACGTACGGCCACCCCGTGATCCCGCTCCAGTACCTGGGCCATCAGGGCCGCCTCGCTGGGCGGGTGGCCAAAGTGCAGGCCGCCGCTGGTCAGCAGCGGCAAGCCGCTGGCCCTGGCCAGCCGCGCGGCGTAGCGCAGGCGCTCCAGGGCCATGGCGGCAGGCTGGTCGCCACCCCAGGCCGGATCATCGCGCTCGCGCCCGCCACCCAATACCACGATCGCCTCGGCCTGCCGCGCCAGCGCCGGCCACTGCGCCTCGGCCAGCGCCCCATCCCGCTCCAGCAGACGCGCAGCCCACTCCACCGAGACCGGCAGGCTCATCAGGCACAACCCGCCGAAGCCGAGCACGAAGCAGCCGGCCGCCAAGCGCGGCCAGCGCCTGCGCAGCCACCAACCTGCCAGCAGCAGAAGCAGCAGCACGCCGGGCGGCATGAACAGTTGTTTAAGGATGTAGCGAATCGGCATCGGGCACCCTCCACTGGGGCGCCAAGCCTATCAGCTCGCCGGTGGATGCCAACCAGGAGCGGGCCACAGCAACGCAGAAACCTCCGATGGACGCGCTATCGATGACTGCCGCGGGCGCGGAACAGCTGCGAGCCGCACGCCGTACAGGCCTCCACGCCCTGCCCCGGGCGCCAGTCGACGTCCTCGCCACACAGCGCACAACACAGCAGCACCTGCTGCCTGGCCGAGCCTGACGCGCCGCCTAGGGCCCGGCTCATCGCGCGTTTCAGGGCCTGCCCGGACTTCGCCTCGCGCACCGGCAACTGTTCGATCTGCGCCAGCTCCTCGGCCGCGGCGTGCCAGCCGCGCAGCCAGTTGAGATCGTGGTCCATATAGGCGCGGATCAGCTCCAACTCGGCCGCCGTCAGTCCGCGCAACTCCAACTCACCCGGCGGCGACTCGCTTATCCGCCCGAGGCTGTCGGCCTCGTCCAGCGCCAAGGCAAGGCGTTGCAGCAGCCGCTTGTACAAATCGCCGCTCCCTTGCGCTCGCCGCAACTCACCCATCCAATCACCTCGCGTCGGGCTTTATCGAACAGCCCTACTGCAAGCTTAGCGGTCGCCCTCCGCGCAGCCGGGCCCGGCGACCAACGGCAGGCCGGCCTTTGGCCGCCGGGCCGCACGAGCAATCAGGGTTTCCCTCAGTCAAGGGGGGTCATGTATGCTACGGCGTTTCCCGCAAGCCTCCATTCCCTAGCGCCAGTAGCCATGCACGAACAGTATCAGCCACGCGAAATCGAAGCCGCCGCGCAGTCCCACTGGGACGCGCAGAAATCCTTTGTAGTGAGTGAACAGCCGGGCAAGGACACCTTCTACTGCCTGTCGATGTTCCCCTACCCCAGCGGCAAGCTGCACATGGGCCACGTGCGCAACTACACCATCGGCGACGTGATCGCCCGCTACCAGCGCATGCAGGGCAAGAACGTGCTGCAGCCGATGGGCTGGGACGCCTTCGGCATGCCGGCGGAAAACGCGGCGATGAAGAACATGGTCGCCCCGGCCAAGTGGACCTACGAAAACATCGACTACATGAAGACCCAGCTCAAGAGCCTGGGCCTGGCCATCGACTGGTCGCGGGAAGTCACCACCTGCAAGCCGGACTACTACCGCTGGGAACAGTGGCTGTTCACCCGCCTGTTCGAGAAGGGCGTGATCTACCGCAAGAACGGCACCGTCAACTGGGACCCGGTGGACCAGACCGTACTGGCCAACGAGCAGGTCATCGACGGCCGCGGCTGGCGCAGCGGCGCGCTGATCGAGAAGCGCGAGATCCCCATGTACTACTTCAAGATCACCGCGTACGCGGATGAGCTCCTGAGTAGCCTGGACGAGCTGGACGGCTGGCCCGAGCAGGTCAAGACCATGCAGCGCAACTGGATCGGCAAGTCGCGCGGCATGGAAGTCAGCTTCCCCTACGACGCCGAGAGCATCGGCGAGAGCGGCGCGCTGAAGGTCTTCACCACCCGCCCCGACACCCTGATGGGCGCCACCTACGTGGCGGTGGCCGCCGAGCACCACCTGGCCACCCTGGCGGCCCGGGACAATGCCGAGCTGCAGGCCTTCATCGACGAATGCAAGCGCGGCGGCGTGGCCGAAGCGGACATCGCCACCCAGGAAAAGAAGGGCCTGCCCACCGGGCTGTTCGTCGTCCACCCGCTGACCGGCGAGAAACTGCCGGTATGGGTCGCCAACTACGTGCTGATCCACTACGGCGACGGCGCGGTGATGGCAGTACCGGCCCACGACGAGCGCGACTTCGAGTTCGCCCACAAGTACGACCTGCCGCTCAAGGCCGTGGTGCGCACCAGCGCCGGCGATGAGACCCCGGCGCCCTGGCAGGACGCCTACGGCGAGCACGGCCAGTTGATCAACTCCGGCGAGTTCGACGGCCTGGACTTCGAAGGCGCCTTCGACGCCATCGAGATGGTGCTGCGCAACAAGGGTCTCGGCCAGTCGCGCACCCAGTTCCGCCTGCGCGACTGGGGCATCAGCCGCCAGCGCTACTGGGGCTGCCCGATCCCGATCATCCACTGCGACAGCTGCGGCGACGTACCGGTGCCGGAAGACCAGCTGCCGGTGGTACTGCCCGAAGACGTGGTGCCGGATGGCGCCGGCAGCCCGCTGGCGCGCATGCCCGAGTTCTATGAGTGCAGCTGCCCGAAGTGCGGAGCGCCGGCCAAGCGCGAAACCGACACCATGGACACCTTCGTCGAGTCGTCCTGGTACTTCGCCCGCTACGCCTCGCCGCAGTACACCGGCGGCATGGTCGACCCGGCCGCGGCCAACCACTGGTTGCCGGTCGACCAGTACATCGGCGGCATCGAACACGCCATCCTGCACCTGCTGTACGCGCGCTTCTTCCACAAGCTGATGCGCGACGAGGGCCTGCTGTCCTCCAACGAGCCGTTCAAGAACCTGCTGACCCAGGGCATGGTGGTCGCCGATACCTACTATCGCCTGGCGGATAACGGCGGCAAGGACTGGTTCAACCCGGCCGACGTGATCGTCGAGCGCGACGCCAAGGGCAAGGTCATCGCCGCCAAACTGAAGAGCGACGGCCTGCCGGTGGAAATCGGCGGCACCGAGAAGATGTCCAAGTCGAAGAACAACGGCGTCGACCCCCAGGCGATGATCGATGCCTACGGCGCCGACACCTGCCGCCTGTTCATGATGTTCGCCTCGCCGCCGGACATGAGCCTGGAGTGGTCCGATTCCGGCGTCGAGGGTGGCAGCCGCTTCCTGCGTCGCGTCTGGCGCCTGGCCCATGGCCATATCAGCCAGGGCCTGCCGGCTGCATTGGACACCACCAGCCTGAACGACGGGCAGAAGGAAATCCGCCGCGCCATCCACCTGGCCATCAAGCAGGCCAGCCAGGATATCGGTCTACACCACAAGTTCAACACGGCCATCGCCGCGGTGATGACCCTTATGAACGTGCTGGAGAAAGCACCGCAGGCCAGCGCCGCGGATCGCGCCCTGCTGCAGGAGGGCCTGGAGACCGTGGTCCTGCTGCTGGCACCGATCACCCCGCACATCAGCCACCAGCTGTGGCACGACCTGGGCCATGCCGAGGCGGTCATCGACGCCCGCTGGCCGACCCTGGACGAGTCCGCCCTGGTCCAGGACAGCCTGACCCTGGTGGTCCAGGTCAACGGCAAGCTGCGCGGCCAGATCGAAATGCCGGCCAGCGCCAGTCGCGAGGAAGTCGAGGCAGCGGCGCGGGTCAACGAGAACGTGCTGCGCTTCACCGAGGGCCTGAGCATCCGCAAGGTCATCGTGGTGCCCGGCAAGCTGGTCAACATAGTCGCCAACTGATCAAGCCCGGCGCGACCGCAGTGCGGCACGCCGGGACGCTCTACAAGGGGATACAAAGATGCTGAAAAGGAATCTGTTGGTAATCGGCCTGGCCGCGCTCCTGAGCGCCTGCGGCTTCCAGCTGCGCGGCACCGGCGACGTGCAGTTCGCCCTCAAGGAACTCGACGTCAGCGCGCGCAACGCCTACGGCGACACGCTCAAGCAGGTGCGCCAGGTACTCGAGAGCAACGACGTGCGGGTCTACCCCGGCGCGCCCTACCGCCTGGTACTGAGCAACGAGCGCGAGGACCAGCGTGCGGCCAGCTACACCAGCGCGGCGCGCAGCGCCGAATATGAGCTGACCACCACCCTCGACTACGAGATCCGCGGCAGCCGCAACCTGCTGCTGCTGAGCAACAGCCTGGAGGTGCAGAGCTTCTATGTGCAGGATGGCAATAACCTGATCGGTTCAGCCCAGGAAGCCGCACAGCTGCGCAACGAGATGCGCCGCGACCTGGTGCAGCAACTGGTACAGCGCCTGGAGCAGATCAGCCCGGCCCAGCTCGAGCAGCTGCAGCAGAGCGCCGAAGCCAAGGCCAAGGCGGAAGCCGAAGCCCTGGAGGCCGCCCGCCAGAGCCAGGCGGCGCAACCCCAGCAGTCGCCCGTATCGCTGCCGACCTACCCCTGATACGCCTGCGGGGCCGCACCGCCGGCCCCGCATCGCCCAGCCGATGAAACTCAACCCCGCACAACTCAGCAAGCATCTTCAGGGCAACCTGGCCCCGGTGTATGTGGTCAGTGGCGATGAAGCCCTGCTCTGCCAGGAAGCCTGCGACGCCATCCGCGCCGCGACCCGCCAGCAGGGTTTTGGCGAACGCCAGGTGTTCAACGCCGAAAGCAGTTTCGACTGGGGCAGCCTGCTGCAGGCCGGCGCCAGCCTGTCGCTGTTCGCCGAGAAGCGCCTGCTGGAATTGCGCATCCCCAACGGCAAGCCCGGCGACAAGGGCGCCGCCGCGCTGCTCGAGTACCTGGCACGGCCGGCCGAGGACACCGTGCTGCTGATCAGCCTGCCGAAGCTCGACGGCAGCACGCAGAAGACCAAGTGGGCCAAGGCCCTGATCGATGGTCCCCAGACCCAGTTCCTGCAGATCTGGCCGGTCGACGCCGCCCAGCTGCCGCAGTGGATTCGCCAGCGCCTGGCCCAGGCCGGCCTCAGCGCCAGCCAGGAAGCGCTGGACATGATCGCCGCGCGGGTGGAAGGCAACCTGCTGGCCGCTGCCCAGGAAATCGAGAAACTCAAGCTGCTCGCCGAGGGCGGCCAGATCGACGCCGACACCGTGCTCGCCGCCGTGGCCGACAGCGCCCGCTATGACGTGTTCGGCCTGATCGATGCGGCCCTCAACGGCGAGGCGGCCCACGCCCTGCGCATGCTCGAGGGCCTGCGCGGTGAAGGGGTCGAGCCACCGGTGATTCTCTGGGCCCTGGCCCGGGAGCTGCGCCTGCTCGCCACCATCGCCCAGCAGTACGCCCAGGGCATGCCACTGGACAAGGCCTTCAGCTCGGCGCGCCCGCCGGTCTGGGACAAGCGCCGGCCCCTGGTCAGCAAGGCCCTGCAGCGCCACTCCGCGGCACGCTGGGGCCAGCTGCTGCAGGACGCCCAGCGCATCGACGCACAGATCAAGGGCCAGGCCGCAGGCGACCCGTGGAACGGCCTGAGCCTGCTGACCCTGACGCTCTGCGGCCAGCGCCTGGGGCTGCCCGCAGACCCCGGCCGCTGACCGCCCGCCCCAAGACTGGACATCCCCCACACCCCACCCTCATCATCGGCGCGCCCGCACGCAGCGGGCCCCGCAGAGGACTGTCCATGAGCAGGAAAAGCAAGCATGGCCCGAACAAGGCCAAATCCCTAATCGCCCAGCCGCTGTTTCGCTGTCGCCAGGAAAAACCGCGCAAGGGCAAAGGCAGTTATCGCCGCGAAGCCTCCCAGCCAAACTGGGAGGCTTCGTTCGTTGTGGCCGCCTGAAAGCCCCGCCACAGCCCGCATGGCCGGCCATTCGTGCTAAGGTAAGCGCCTGCAAAACGCCCCGAGACCACCATGCCCTACCTGCTCCTTCGCGGCCTGAATCACACCGCCACGGCCTGCCTGCTTGTACTCCTGAGCGCCTGTGCCGAAGCCCCCGCACAACCCCTGGCCTCCTCTCCTGCAGCGGCAGTCACCTCTGCCATCGGCCCGAGCTCGACGGTCGCCGCCCCGCTGCTCAGCTTCGAGGAGTGGCGCAGCCTGCTGCGCAGCGATGCCATCGCCGCCGGCATAGATGCCGCCCTGTTCGACCGTGCCTTTGCCGGCGTCACCCCCGACCCCAAGGTCATCGCCGCCGACAGCAACCAGCCGGAGTTCAGCCGCCCGGTGTGGGAGTACCTGGATGGCGCCCTTTCGCCGCTTCGCGTGGCCCAGGGGCGTGTGCTCAAGGCCCAGCACCGGCCGACCCTGAAAGCCATTCGCAGCGCCTACGCCGTCGACCACGAGGTGTTGATCGCCATCTGGGGCATGGAAAGCAACTTCGGCAGCAACATCGGCAGCAACAACGTGATCCGCTCCCTGGCGACCCTGGCCTTCGACGGTCGCCGCCAGGCCTTCTGGCGCAGCCAGCTGCTGGCGGCCCTGCAGATACTGCAGGCCGGCGACAGCCCGTCGCAGAAGCTCGTGGGCTCCTGGGCGGGGGCCATGGGGCAGACCCAGTTCATGCCCACCACCTTCAATCAGTACGCGGTGGACTTCGATGGCGACGGTCGCCGCGACCTGTGGCACTCGACCGCCGATGCACTGGCCTCCGCCGCCCACTACCTGCACAACTCGGGCTGGGACAATGGCCAGCCCTGGGGATTCGAGGTGCGCCTGCCGAGTGATTTCGACTACGCCCTGGCCGACCCGGAAGTGCGCCGCAGCCTGGTGCAGTGGCGCGCCCTTGGCGTCAAGCCGGTCAACCCGGTCGATGCCCGCGAGGACAACCTGGCCAGCCTGTTCCTGCCTGCCGGGCACCGCGGCCCCGCGTTCCTGCTGCTGAACAACTTCCGCAGCATCCTCAAGTACAACAACTCCACCGCCTATGCGCTGGCGATCGGCCTGCTCTCGGACGCCCTCGATGGCCAGCCCGGCGTACAAGCCGCCTGGCCCCGCTCCGACCGCCAACTGGGACGCAGCGAGCGCGTCGAGCTGCAGGAGCGCCTGGCCAGCATCGGCCTGGAGCCGGGCCCGGCCGACGGCATCATCGGCGCCAACACGCGCAAGGCGGTGCGCGCCTACCAGCAGCGCCTCGGCCGGCCGGCCGATGGCTACCCGAGCTACGAGCTGCTGCAACAGCTGCGCAGCCACTGAAGCGATTCCCCCAGGCCGGCGGCGACCGCCGGCAGGCGACCGCCAGCTTGCAAAAAGGCCTTCTGTGATAGACTGCGCGGCGGCCACAAGCCTCTCGCCAATGGAGCCTCTACCGGAGTCCCGATTTCCGATGTCAGACACGTCCTCGCCCAAACCCGTTGCCAGCGGCGACAAATTCCGCACCGTTCAGGGCATCACCGCGATCAAGGATGGCCAGAAGCGCCGCGCCTCGGCCGAACCCCAGGTGTATGAACCCAAGCCCAAATGGCTGCGGGTTAAGGCCCCCGGCGGCAGCCGCTTCGAAGCGGTCAAGCGCAATGTCAGCGAGCATCGCCTGAGCACCGTTTGCCAGGAGTCGCACTGCCCGAACATGGGCGAGTGCTGGTCCAACGGCACCGCCACCATCATGCTGATGGGCTCGGTGTGCACCCGCGCCTGCCGCTTCTGCGCGGTGGATACCGGCAACCCGAACGGCTGGCTGGACCTGGAAGAACCGCAGAACACCGCCAAGTCGGTGGAACTGATGGCGCTGCGCTATATCGTGCTGACCTCGGTGGACCGTGACGACCTGGACGACGGTGGCGCCAGCCACTACGCCGCCTGCGTGCGCGCCATCAAGGAGCGCACGCCAGAGGTGGTAGTGGAGGCCCTGACTCCGGACTTCGACGGTGACCTGCTGGCCATCGAGCGGGTGGTGGATTCCGGCCTGCAGGTGTTCGCGCAGAACGTCGAGACGGTCAAGCGCCTGACCCATGTGGTGCGCGACCCGCGCGCCGGCTACGAGAAGACCCTGAACGCGCTGGCGCACGCCAAGCGCCACCGCCCGGATGTGCTGACCAAGACCAGCCTGATGCTGGGCCTGGGTGAAACCGATGAAGAAATCATCGAAACCATGGACGACCTGCGCGCCATCGGCGTGGACATCCTCACCCTCGGCCAGTATCTGCAGCCCACTCGCAACCACCTGCCGGTCAAGCGCTGGGTCAGTCCGGAAGAGTTCAATCGGTTCCGCGATATAGGCCTGGAGAAAGGCTTCATGGAGGTGGCGGCCGGTCCGCTGGTACGCTCCAGCTACCGGGCCGACAAGGTATTCGAGAAGAACAACCTGGGTCTGGCCGCACCGGTACCGGTGCCGGGCCAGGACGTCGCGCCGAGCCTCATCCCGACGCTCAACCTGAGCTAGGAGCGTCACCCAGGGCGGATGGTGCTGCTTTCATCCGCGGCGAGGACCGACACGGTGGGTGGATGGAACGCCATCCACCCGCTCCCTACGGGTTCGTGTAACCCAGCCGCCGGCGCAGCGCCTGCTCGAGACGCTGCGTCACCTCGTCGAACGAGGGCGGCGCATCGAGCAGATCCCGCAACTGCACCATTTTCAGCCCCGCATAGCCGCAGGGGTTGATCCGCCAGAACGGCGACATGTCCATATCCACATTGAGCGCCAGGCCGTGGAACGAGCAGCCGCGGCTGACCCTCAGCCCCAGCGAGGCGATCTTCTCGCCGTTGACATACACGCCAGGCGCATCGGCCTTGGGCGCCGCTTCCACGTCATAGCCGGCGAGCACATCCACCAGGCTCTGCTCCATCGCCGTGACCAGCTCGCGCACACCCAGGTCCAGGCGGCGCAGGTCCAGCATCAGGTAGGCCACCAGCTGGCCCGGGCCGTGGTAGGTGACCTGCCCGCCGCGCTCCACCTGAATCACCGGAATGTCGCCCGGCGCCAACAGATGCTCGGGTTTGCCCGCCTGTCCCTGGGTGAACACCCGGGGGTGCTGCAGCAGCCAGATTTCGTCGGGCGTCAGTTCATCGCGTTCGGCCGTCAGCCGCCGCATCGCCTCGAGGGTCGGCAGGTAATCCACGACGCCGAGATGGCGTACGACGAGAGTGGCTGCCGCCACTACAGCACCATGTGCACGCAGCCGGTGGCCCGCAGGTCGACGTGGATCGCCTGCAACTGGTCCACGCTGGTGGCGGTGATCAGCACCTGCACCGAGAGGAAGCGGCCGTTGCGGCTGTCGCGCACCACCAGGGTCGAGGCATCCAGATCGGGAGCGTGGCGCTGCACCACTTCCACCACCAGGTCGGCGAAGCCCTCGCTGGCATCGCCGATCACCTTGATCGGGTAGCGCGGGCAGGGGAACTCGATTTTCGGAGCTTGAACGTCAGTATCGGTCATAGGATCAGCGGGCTTGTGACCCGTCCAAAGCAGGACGCCCCGGGTACAGGGGCGTCCTTGGGCTAAATCAGTTGAACAGTCCGTAGAAGAACAGGCGAATGCTATCCCACAGGCGGCGGAAGAGACCACCCTCGTCGACCGCTTCCAGGGCCACCAGGTCGGCGCTGTGCACCACCTCCTCGCCCAGTTTGACCTCGACCTTGCCGATCACGTCGCCCTGCTGGATCGGCGCGGTCAGCTGCGGGTCGAGGGTCATGCCGGCCTGCAGCTTGTCCAGCTGGCCCTTCGGCAGGGTCAGGGTCAGGTCGCTGGCCAGGCCGGCCTTGACCTGACGAGCGGCACCCTTCCACACCTGGGCCTGGGCCACTTCGGCGCCCTTCTGGTAGAAGGTGCGGGTCTCGAAGAAGCGGAAACCGTAGGTCAGCAGCTTCTGGGTCTCCGCGGCGCGGGCCTGTTCGCTGTTGGTGCCGAACACCACGGAGATCAGGCGCATGCCGTCACGCACCGCGGAAGACACCAGGCAGTAGCCGGCTTCTTCGGTGTGGCCGGTCTTCAGGCCGTCGACCGTCTTGTCGCGCCACAGCAGCAGGTTGCGATTGGGCTGCTTGATGCCGTTCCAGAGGAATTCCTTCTGCGCATAGATGGCGTAGTGCTGGGGGTCCTCGTAGATGATCGCCCGCGCCAGTCTGGCCATGTCCTTGGCCGAGGAGTAGTGCTCCGGGTCCGGCCAGCCGGTGGCGTTGCGGAACTGGCTGTTGTCCATGCCCAGACGCTCGGCGGTGGCGTTCATCATGTCGGCGAAGGCCTCTTCGCTGCCGGCGATATGCTCGGCGATCGCCACGCTGGCGTCGTTGCCGGACTGGATGATGATGCCGCGCAGCAGGTCGTCGACGGCGACCTCGTTGCCCACCTCGATAAACATCTTCGAGCCGCCCATGCGCCAGGCCTTCTCGCTGATGCGCACCATGTCGCTGCCCTTGATCTGGCCGCGGTTGATGTCCAGGGTCGCCAGGTAGGCGGTCATCAGTTTGGTCAGGCTGGCCGGGGGCAGGCGCTCGTCGGCGTTGTGCTCGATCAGCACGTTGCCGCTGGCGGCGTCCATCAGCACATAGGACTTGGCGGCCAGCTGCGGCGGCGCCGGAATCACCATCTGGCTGGCCCAGGCGGCCGGTGCGGTGAGCAGCAGTAGTGACAGGAAGATGCGTTGCGCAAAGCTGATGGTTTTCATCCGTCTCTCGAGGTTGCTAAGGGTGGAACAGGCCCGCGAGGGCAAAATTTTCGGTGTCGCGCCGGCCCTCGGGTCGGTCGCGACTCAGTGCTTAGTCAGGCCGGTGGGCAAATAGTGCCGCATCAATCCGCCCTGACCAGGGTCGGCTGGCCCAGATTGGCCAGGCGCACGCTGTCCTGCAGCTGCTCAGCCTCGCCCTGGCTGGCGATCGGGCCCAGGCGCACCCGGTGCAGGATCTGCTGGTTGCGCACCACTGAGCTGATGAACACCGGGGCAGCCACGGTATCGCTCAGCTTGGCCTTGAGTAGCTCCGCAGCGTCCGGATTGGCGAAGGCTCCCACCTGGAGATACAGGCCAGAGGCTCCGACTGAAGCGTTTTTTTTTGCGTCGATCTGCACGGGCAGGACAGCGGCGGCGTGCTGCTGCGGCGGCGGCGAATAGTGCTCGAGCGGCTCGGCCACCGGCTGGGCGATCACCTGGGGCTTGGCCGCCTGCTGCGGCGCCGCCAGCACCAGGGGCACTGGTCGGCCCTGCTGCGCCCACCACTCGTGCGGGTCGATGCCCTCGACCTTGACCCGTGCCGTGCCGCTCTCGGCGTAGCCGAGCTTCTTCGCCGCGGCGAAGGACAGGTCGATGATCCGGTCGGAGTAGAACGGACCGCGGTCGTTGACCCGCAGGATCACGCTGCGCTGGTTGTCCAGGTTGGTGACGCGCACGTAGCTGGGCAGCGGCAGGGTCTTGTGCGCCGCGGTCATGCCATACAGGTCGTAGGCCTCGCCGTTGGCGGTGGCCTGCCCGTGGAACTTGGTGCCGTACCAGGAGGCCGTGCCCACGGCGGTGTAGCGCCGGGCATCGCTGATCGGATAGTACTGTTTGCCGAACACCGTATAGGGGCTGGCCTTGACCGGACCGTAGTGCGGCATCGGCACCGCATCCTGGATGCGCGAGACGTCGACGTCCCACCAGGGCGCGCCGTCCTTGTGCGGACGGTTGTAGTCGCCCGGCCCGGAAATCGCCCCACCGGGCTTCACCGGCGCCACCGACTGCGGCGCACGGGTGCTGGTACAGCTGGCCAGCAGCAGCGCCAGGGCGCCATAAGCAGCGAGTTTCAGGGGCAGCGCTCGCATCATTGCGCCCCCCGGGCATCGGCCAGCAGCTCGGCCAGCTGGTTCACCGCCATGGCATACATGACGCTGCGGTTGTAGCGGGTGATGACGAAGAAGTTCGGCAGCCCCAGCCAGTATTCGGGGCCCTCGGCGCCGTCCAGGCGGAACGCGGTCACCGGAAGTTCGTCATCCAGTGCATCGGCGCTGGTCCAGCCGAGCCGGCGCAACTCGCCGACGTTGTGCAGCGGATCCAGCCCCGGGCTGAGCCCCTGTTCGACCTGCTCGCCCTCGACCCGGGCGGCACTGGCCACCGGCTCGCCGGGCTGCCAGCCGTGGCGCTTGAAGTAGCTGGCGACGCTGCCGATGGCGTCCACCGGATTGCTCCAGATGTTGATCCGGCCGTCGCCGTCGAAATCCACCGCGTAGGCGCGGAAGCTGCTCGGCATGAACTGCGGCAGGCCCATGGCCCCGGCGTAGGAGCCCTTGACGCCGAGCGGGTCGACCTGTTCCTCGCGTGCCAGCATGAGGAACTCGCGCAGCTCCTTGCGGAAGAAGGGCGCCCGCGGCGGGTAGTCGAAGGCCAGGGTCGACAGGGCATCGGCCACCCGGTAGCTGCCGGTGTTGCCACCGTAGAAAGTTTCCACGCCGATGATCGCCACTATCACCTGGGGCGGCACGCCATATTCCTGCTCGGCACGGGTCAGGGCCGCCTGGTGCTGTTTCCAGAACTCGACGCCGCGGGCCACGCGGGCCTCGGTGATGAAGATCGGCCGGTAGGCACTCCAGGGCTTGACCTTCTCCGCCGGGCGCGAGATGGCGTCGAGAATCGCCTGCTTGCGCTCCACCTGGGCGAACAGCTCGAGCAGCTGCTCGCCGGCGAAGCCATAGTCGCGAGTCATCTCGGCGACGAACTCGGCCACCTGCGGTGAGTTCTCGTACTCGGCGGCGAACGCCGGCTGAGCGAGTCCGAAAAGCCCGGCAAAGCCGAGCCAGGAAGCGTGCCGTGCAGCCCAGCCGCGCAGTATGTGCATGGAAATAGTCACCCCAATCAAACCTGAGCGATCCACTTACGATGGGTGTGGATCGACATCAAAATTCCAAATCCAGCCAGCAGCGTGATCAGCGAAGTGCCGCCGTAGCTGATGAACGGCAGCGGCACCCCCACCACCGGTAACAGGCCGCTGACCATGCCGATATTGACGAATACGTAGACGAAGAACGTCATCGTCAAGGCCCCGGCGAGGAGCTTACCGAACAGCGTCTGCGCTTGCACGGTAATCACCAGGCCGCGAGCGATCAACAACACATAGAGCAGCAGCAGCAGACAGACCCCGACCAGGCCGAACTCCTCGGCCAGCACGGCAATGATAAAGTCCGTGTGGCTTTCCGGCAAAAAGTCCAGATGGGACTGGGTGCCGAGCAGCCAGCCCTTGCCCCAGACCCCGCCCGAGCCGATCGCCGCCTTCGACTGGATGATGTTCCAGCCGCTGCCCAGCGGATCACTCTCCGGATTGAGGAAGGTCAGCACGCGCTGCTTCTGGTATTCGCGCAGCACGAAGAACCACATGGCCACCGCGATCGGCCCCAGGGCCGCCGCCGCGCCGATGATCCAGCGCCACTGCAGACCGGCCATGAACAGCACGAAGGCGCCCGAGGTGATCACCAGCAGCGAGGTGCCCAGGTCCGGCTGCAGCAGGATCAGCACGAACGGCACGAGGATCAGCGCCAGGCTGATGGCGATGTGTCGCAGGCTCGGCGGCAGGCTGCGCCCGGACAGGTACCAGGCGATGGTCGCCGGCATGATGATCTTCATGAACTCCGACGGCTGGAAGCGGATCACCCCGGGAATGTTGATCCAGCGGGTGGCGCCCATGGCGTTGTGGCCCATGACATCCACCACCACCAGCAGGCCGACCCCGCCGACGTAGGCCAGCGGCACCCAGCGCGCCATGAAACGCGGCTCGAGCTGGGCGACGATGAACATGCCGACCAGGCCGATGCCGAAGGAGCTGGCCTGCTTGATCAGCAGCTCGACATTCTTGCCGCTGGCCGAATAGAGGATGAACAGGCTGCCGGCCGCCAGGGTCAGCAGCAACAGCAGCAGGATGCCGTCGATGTGCAGGCGCTGCAGCAGGCTGGCGCGGCGACGCAGCACATCCTCGTTGGACAGGGTGCGGTCAAAACTGTTGTTCATAGCTGGCCCACCTTGGTGCCTGCAGGCTGTGCATATTCGGCCTTCAACTGGCCGCTGTCATCGAGCAGCCAGGCGTCCATCACCTGCTTGACCACCGGCGCCGCGACGCCCGAGCCCGACTCGCCGTTCTCCACCATCACCGCCACGGCGATCTGCGGATTCTCCACCGGGGCGAAGGCGACGAACAGGGCGTGGTCGCGATGGCGCTCCTGGACCTTGCTGCGGTCGTACTTCTCGCCCTGCTTGATCGCCACCACCTGGGCCGTGCCGCTCTTGCCGGCGATGCGGTAGACCGCGCTGTCGCCGACCTTCTTCGCCGTACCACGGGCGCCGTGCATCACCTGCACCATGCCGAAGTTGGCGTGATCCCAGGCCTTGGGGTCGCGCAGGACGATGTCCGGCATCGGCTCGCTGTCGACCGGCTGGTGCCCCTCGATGCTCTTGGCCAGATGCGGACGAATCCACTTGCCACGGTTGGCCATCAGGGTCACGGCCTGGGCCAGCTGCAGCGGCGTGGTCTGCATATAGCCCTGGCCGATGCCGAGGATCAGCGTCTCGCCGGGGTACCAGGGCTGACGGTAGCGCGCCCGCTTCCAGTCGCGCGACGGCATCAGCCCGGCCGTCTCCTCGAACATGTCCAGGGACACCCGCTGGCCCAGGCCGAAGCGCGTCATGTAGTCGTGCATGCGGTCGATGCCCATCTTGTGGGCCAGGTCGTAGAAGTAGGTGTCGTTGGAGCGGGCGATGGCCATCTCCATGCTCACCCAGCCGTCGCCGCTGCGGTTCCAGTTGCGGTACTTGTGCGTGTGCCCTGGCAACTGGTAGAAGCCCGGATCGAAGACCCGTGAGGTGGGCGTCACCACCCCGGCATCGAGGCCGGCCACCGCCATCATCGGCTTGATGGTCGAGCCCGGCGGATAGAGGCCACGCAAAACGCGGTTGTACAGGGGGCGGTCGATCGAGTCGCGCAGGTCGGCGTAGGCCTTGAAGCTGATGCCGGTGACGAACGGGTTGGGGTCGAAGCTCGGCTGGCTGACCATGGCCAGGACCTCGCCGCTGGCGGGCTGGATCGCCACCACGGCCCCGCGCCGGCCGCCCAGGGCCTCCTCGGCGGCCTTCTGCAGCTGGGCATCGAGGGTCAGCACGATGTCCTTGCCGGGCAGCGGGTCGGTGCGTTTGAGCACGCGCAACACGCGGCCGCGGGCATTGGTCTCGACCTCCTCGTAGCCCACCTCGCCGTGCAGCTGTTCCTCGTAGAAGCGCTCGATGCCGGTCTTGCCGATATGGTGGGTGCCGCTGTACGCCACCGGGTCGAGCTCCTTCAGTTCCTTCTCGTTGATCCGCCCGACATAGCCCACCGAATGGGCGAAGTGCTCGCCCAGCGGGTAATGGCGCACCAGGCGGGCCACCACTTCGACCCCGGGCAGGCGGAACTGGTTGATGGCGATCCGGGCGATCTGCTCCTCGGACAGCTCGAACAGCACCGGCACCGGCTCGAACGGCCGGCGCCCCTGGCGCACGCGCTTCTCGAACAGCGCCCGCTCGTCCTCGCCCAACGCCAGGACCTCGACTATCACATCCAGCACCCGCTCCCAGTCGCGGGCGCGCTCGCGGGTCAGGGTCAGGCTGAAGCTCGGCCGGTTGTCGGCGATGATCACCCCGTTGCGGTCGAAGATCAGCCCGCGGTTCGGCGGGATCGGCTGCACGTGGATGCGGTTGTTCTCCGCCAGGGTCGAGTGGTGCTCGTACTGCACCACCTGCAGGTAATACAGGCGGGCAACCAGCACCGCGGTGAGCAGCACCACCACCAGGGCACCGACGAACGCCCGCGCACGGATCAGGCGCGCGTCTTTTTCGTGGTCCTTGAGGCGGATCGGCTGCGGCATCAGTGACTGCTGGTTACTTGTGATAGGGGTGGCCGGACAACACCGTCCAGGCGCGATAGAGCTGCTCGCCGATGAGGATGCGCACCAGCGGGTGCGGCAGGGTCAGCGGCGATAGCGACCAGCGCTGCTCGCTGCGCGCCTGAACCTCGGGCGCCAGGCCTTCCGGCCCACCGACCATGAGGTTGACGGTGCGCGCATCCAGGCGCCACTTGTCCAGCTCGACGGCCAGCTGCTCGGTGCTCCACGGCCGCCCTTCGACCTCCAGGGTGACGATGCGTTCCCCCGGTTGCACCTTGGCCAGCATGGCTTCGCCTTCCTGGCGAATCATCCGCGCCACGTCGGCATTCTTGCCGCGCGTGGTCAGAGGAATCTCCACCAGTTCCAGGGCCAGCTCGGCGGGCATGCGCTTGGCGTACTCCTGCCAGCCGTCCTCGACCCAGCGCGGCATGCGCGAGCCGACGGCGATCAGTTTGATGCGCAACGCGGGCGGCCCTTATTCGTGATCCGCGCCATGCTGCGCACGGCTCTGCTCGGCGCCCTGCCACAGGCGCTCGAGGTCGTAGAACTGGCGCGCGGTCGGCAGCATGACGTGCACGACGATGTCGCCGAGGTCGAGCAGGGCCCACTCGCCGCTGTCCAGGCCTTCGCTGCCGAGCGGGCGCACGCCCTGCTCCTTGACCTTCTCCAGCACGTTGTCGACCAGCGACTTGACGTGACGGCTGGAGGTGCCGCTGGCGATCACCATGTAGTCGGTGATGCTGGTCTTCTCGCGCACATCGATGGTGGTGATGTCCTGGGCCTTGATGTCTTCCAGGGCGGCGATCGCCAGTTTGACCAGGTCTTCGCTGCGCATAACTTGATTCTTCATAGGTAACTCATTTGCCTCGTGTTCAGTTCGCTGCACGGTACAGCCCGTGCGCGTGGATATAGGTCAGTACCGGGTCGGGCACCAGGTAACGCACCGACTTGCCGCTCTCCAGCAACCCGCGGATCTGCGTGGCCGACACCGCCAGGGGCGTCTGCCAGACAAAGGAAATCTGCCCGCCCGGCCCATTCAGGGCCAACGGGTCGTTGATGCTGCGCGCCGCGATCAGGTTGCGCAGCGCCTCCGACGGCTCGCTGTCGGCATCCGGGCGCTGCAGCACCAGGATGTGGCAGTGCTCCAGCAACTCATCCCAGCGATGCCAGCTCGGCAGGCCGCAGAAGGCGTCCCAGCCCAGCAGCAGAAACAGCTGATCGTCGGCCGCCAGCTCGGCACGCAGCGACTCCAGGGTGTCGATGCTGTACGACGGCTTGTCGCGCCCCAGCTCGCGATCATCGACGCACAGCGGCGCCAGCCCCGCCACCGCCAGCTGCACCATGGCCAGGCGATCCTGGGCCGACACCTGCGGCGTGCCGCGGTGCGGCGGCCGGGCGCTGGGCACCAGGCGCAACTCGTCGAGGGCCATGAACTCGGCCACTTCCAGGGCACTGCGCAGGTGACCGATATGCACCGGGTCGAAGGTGCCTCCGAAGATCCCAATGCGTCGGGCGTCGCTGCGCTTAGGCATTCTGTCCGCGCAGCTGACCGTCGCCGATCACCACATATTTCTCGCAGGTCAGGCCTTCCAGACCGACCGGGCCGCGGGCGTGCAGCTTGTCGGTGGAGATGCCGATTTCCGCGCCCAGGCCGTACTCGAAGCCGTCGGCGAAGCAGGTCGGGGTGTTGAGCATCACCGAGCTGGAGTCGACCTCGGCGAGGAAGCGCCGGGCATGGCCCTGGTGCTCGGTGACGATGCTGTCGGTATGGTGCGAGCCGTAGCGATTGATGTGCTCGATGGCCTGTTCGAGGCCGTCGACCACGCGGATCGACAGGATCGCCGCCAGGTATTCGGTGCTCCAGTCTTCTTCCGTGGCCGGCTTGGCCTCGATCAGCGCACGGCTGCGCTCGCAGCCGCGCAACTCGACGCCCTTCTCGGCGAACATCTGCGCCATGCCCGGCAGGAAGGCCGCGGCGACCGCCTGGTCGACCAGCAGGGTTTCCATGGCGCCGCAGATGCCGTAGCGGTAGGTCTTGGCGTTGAAGGCAACCTGCCGGGCCTTGTCCAGATCGGCCAGGGCATCGACATATACATGGCAGATGCCGTCCAGGTGCTTGATCACCGGCACCCGGGCGTCGCGACTGATGCGCTCGATCAGCCCCTTGCCGCCGCGCGGCACTATCACGTCGACGAACTCGGGCATGGCGATCAGCGCACCCACCGCGGCGCGGTCGGTGGTTTCCACCACCTGCACCACGGCGGCCGGCAGACCGGCCGCGGCCAGGCCACGCTGGATGCAGGCGGCGATCGCCCGATTGGAATGGATCGCCTCGGAGCCGCCGCGCAGGATGGTGGCGTTGCCGGATTTCAGGCACAGGCTGGCGGCGTCGATGGTCACGTTGGGCCGCGACTCGTAGATGATGCCGATCACGCCCAGGGGCACTCGCATCTTGCCGACCTGGATACCCGACGGGCGGTAGCTCATGTCGCGAATCGCGCCGACCGGATCGGCCAGGCCGGCGATCTGCCGCAGGCCCTCGATCATCCCGTCGATGCGCGCCGGGGTCAGCGCCAGGCGATCCAGCAGCGCCGCATCCAGGCCATTGGCGCGACCGGCGGCGAGGTCTTGGTCGTTGGCCTCGGCCAGCTCGCCGCGCGCGGCGTCCAGCGCCTCGGCGGCGGCCAACAGGGCACGATTCTTCTGCGCGGTACTGGCACTGGCGACGACCCGCGAGGCTTCGCGGGCCGCACGGCCCAGACGGGTCATATAGTCGAGCACGGACTCTGTCATGGTCTCGGGGGCCTGGCACTGGGAAAAGCCGCTGATTATAGCCGCGCCGCGCACCCACGCACAGCGGCGCCGGGCAGATAGCAGACGGAGCGTCCCGCGCGGCAATGCCTTAAGCGCCTAAACGGGCCACAAGCGCCGCCCCAGGCAAGCCCGCACCGCACATTCCCACACCCGCAGCGACCGGCCCGGACGAGTAGAACTTGAGAGCCTGCAAGGCAGGCGTGATAGCATCGCGCCATACACGCGCACAGCCTGACCGCGAATGGAACTCGCCGATGTCACAGAAACTCGTCATGATTGCCTCGATACTAATGGCCCTCTGCCACTTCGCGGCCTGGTTCGCCGCACCGCCACCGTTCTGACATACCGGCCAAGGAAGACCGACATGACCCGCAAAGCACAGCAACTCACCGAACTGCTCACGCTCACCTCGCGCAGCCTCACCCACATGACGGCCGCCATGACCTCGCTGTCGTTCGACCTGTTGCGCAGCACCGACCCGGGCGTGCGCGGCGCCGCCTCGCGGATGATCGCCAGAATGGAGTCGGTCAGCCGCGGCCTGGACCAGCACCTGAAACTGATCAGCGAGCTGACCGGCGACCCTCAGCCGCAGCGCCCCGACGAGGTGGAAGAGGTGCTGCTGCACTCGGTGACCTAGGGCCCGGTCCGGCGCCCGTAAGGCGTTGTGGCAGTTTTTCGCCGGCGGACGCGCCAGACGGCGAACTTAGTCATTATCATGTCGACCATTTGTGCCGCCCGGACCCGCCGCCGCCATGCCCGACAACCGCTTGCTCGACCTGCCCTGGCCCGGTGCCAAGCCGTTGAGCGACGCCTTCTTCGACCGCGACGCGCAGACCCTGGCCCGCGAACTACTCGGCATGGTGATCCGCCATCGGGTCGCCGGGCTCTGGCTCAGCGCACGCATCATCGAGACCGAGGCCTACTACCGGGCGGAGAAAGGCAGCCATGCCTCGCTCGGCTATACCGAGAAGCGCCGCGCGCTGTTCGCCGACGGCGGTCACATCTACATGTATTACGCCCGCGGCGGCGACTCGCTGAACTTCAGCGCCCAGGGGCCGGGCAATGCCGTGCTGATCAAGTCGGGGCACCCCTGGCTGGACGACCAATCGGGTACCGCCAGCCTGGCACGGATGCAGGCCAATAACCCGGATGCCCGCGGCGAGCCGCGCCCGCCGCAGCGCCTGTGCGCCGGCCAGACTCTATTGTGCCGGGCACTGGCCCTGAAGGTGGCGGACTGGGACGCGCAGCGTTTCGACCTCCAACGCCTGTTCGTCGAGGATGTCGGCGAACGCCCCCCACGGATCGTTCAGACCACCCGCCTGGGCATCCCGGCCGGACGCGACGAGCACCTGCCCTACCGTTTCGTCGATGCCGTCTTCGCCCGCCACTGCACCCGCAATCCACTGCGCCGCGGCCAGGTCGAAGGCCGCGACTACCGGCTGCTCGATAACGCGGGGGCGTGCCGGTGAGTGCCTGGCTCGACAGCTTCAGCGCCTACCTCGCGGCCCATCCGCAATGGCTGGGCCTGGCGGTATTCCTGATCGCCTGCGTCGAGTGCCTGGCGATCGCCGGGATCATCGTGCCCGGCACCGTGCTGCTGTTCGCCGTCGCCGTGCTGGCCGGCAATGGCGCCCTGGGCCTGTGGCAGACCCTGGCGCTGGCCTACGGCGGCGGCCTGCTGGGCGACGCCCTGTCCTATGCCGCGGGCCGCTACTTTCACCAGGACATCCGGCGCCTGCCGGGCTTGCGCCACCACCCGCAGTGGCTGGCCGGCGCGGAAGGCTACTTCCGCCGCTACGGCGTCGCCAGCCTGCTGGTCGGCCGCTTTATCGGGCCGCTGCGACCCATGCTGCCGATGGTCGCCGGCATGTTCAACATGCCGGCCGGGCGCTTCGCCGCGGTCAGCCTGGTTGCGGCGGCGGGCTGGGCGGTGGCCTACCTGCTGCCGGGCTGGGCCACCGGCGCGGCCCTGCGCCTGCCGCTGCCGCCAGGCTTCTGGAACCAGGCGGCGGCGCTCGTCGGCGGCCTGGCGCTGCTGCTGCTGGTCAGCGCCCACTGCAGCCTGCGCAGCTATCGCCGCAGCAGCCTGATCGCCGCCGGCCTGAGCCTGCTGCTGTTGCTCGGCCTGATTCTCGGCTGGCCGCGTCTGAGCCAGCTCGATCAGGGCCTGCTGGCGCTGCTGCAGGAACAACGCAGCAGCAGCCTGGATGAGCTGATGGTGCTGGTCACCCGCCTCGGCGACTTCACCACCCAGCTCGCCGCCGGCCTGCTGCTCGGCCTGCTGTTGTTGCTCGCCCGGCAATGGCGCGCGGCCGCGCTCGCCGGCAGCGCGCTGCTGACCACGGCGCTGCTCAATAGCGCGCTGAAGGACTTGTTTGCCCGCCACCGCCCGGATGTACTGCTGGAGCCGCTGGGCAGTTTCAGCTTTCCCAGCGGCCACAGTTCGGCGGCGTTCGCCTTCTTCCTGCTGCTGGGCATTCTCGCCGGCCGCGGTCAGCCGGCACGCCTGCGCCTGAGCTGGCTGCTGCTGGCCGGCCTGCCAGCGGTGGCGATCGCCCTGTCGCGGGTCTACCTGGGCGTGCATTGGCCGAGCGACATCATCGCCGGCGCCTTGCTGGCAGCGGGGCTGTGCGGCCTCTGCCTGGGTCTGCTGGAGTGGCGCGCGCCTCTGCCGGCGCTGCCGGCGAGGGTCTGGTGGCTGGTTCTGCCCGCCTGCCTGGCGCTACTCGGCAGCATCGCCACCTGGCACCTGTCGGAAGGGCTGTTGCTGTACCGCTACTGATGCGACGCGCGCCGGCTCAGGCGCCCAGCTCGCCCTGCAGCTGGTCGAGCGCCACCTGCAGCAACTGCAGACGCTCCAGCGGCTCGTCGAGCACCAGCAGCTGCAATTTCTGTTCGGCAGACAAGGGCAGCAGGTAGGCCAGCTGGTTGGCCAGGGCCGTCTGCTCGTCGACCGCGCCGCCCATGCCGAGCCCCTCGACCAGCGGGTGCTCGGCCAGGGCACCGAGCAACGCGGCCAGGTCGGCGTGTTCGGCGAGCAGGGGCCGCTCGGGGGCGTCCCGCAGCCACTCCACCTCGCCCAGCGTCAACTGGTCGGGCAGAACCTGGGCGCGCTGCACGCGAAAGCGCCGGCCGCCCTCGACGCGGATGCCCAGCAAGCCATTGGGCCGCTGCTGGAAGTCGCGGATCAGCGCCTCGCAGCCCACCGCGGCGAACTGGCTGGCGGCCTCGCCGACCTCCTCGCCTTCGACGATGCACACCACGCCGAAGCCTTCTTCCTGTTTCATGCAGCGGCTGATCATGTCCAGGTAGCGCGCCTCGAAAATCTGCAGGTCGAGCAGGCAGCCGGGAAACAACACGACGTTCAATGGAAACAGGGGTAGGTTCATCGGGCCTCCTTACAGCAACAGAATAACCGCCAGCGGCAGCAGCACCGCCGTGACCATGCCCATCAGGCTCATGGCCAGCGCGGCGAAGGCGCCGCACTCCTCGCTCAGCTGCATCGCCTGCGCCGTGCCCACGGCATGGGCGGTCATGCCCAGCGCCATGCCCAGCGCCGCGTGGTGGCGCACACCGCCCAGGCGCAGCAGTGCCGGGCCGCAGATCGCGCCGAGCACCCCGGTAATCATCACGAACACCGCGGCCAGGGCGGCGATGCCGCCGATCTGCTCGGCCACCAGCATGGCGATGGGCGAGGTCACCGACTTCGGCGCCATGCTCATCAGCATGATGCGCTCGGCGCCGAACAGCCAGGCCAGGGCGACCCCGAGCACCGTCGCCACCACGCCGGCAATCAGCAGGGTCAGCATGATCGGGCCGAACAACTGGCGGATGCGCCGCAGGTTGAGATAGAGCGGCACGGCCAGGGCCACGGTGGCCGGGCCGAGAAACAGGCTCACCGCCTCGGCACTGGCCCGGTACTCGGCGAAACTCAGCCCACACAGCAGCAGCACGCCGATCACCAGCAGCATCGACACCAGCACCGGCTGCAGGAATACCCAGCGGGTCTTTTCGTAGACCGCCACCGCCAGCTGATAGGCGCCCAGGGTCACCCCGGCGCCGAACAATGGATGATGGGTCACCGCCTGCCAGGCGCCGTACCAATCGGGCGTCATGCGCCCTTCCCACGGCGCGACTGGCGCTCGATCAGCTTCTGCATCAGCCAGCCGGCGAACACCACCGACAGCAGCAACGACAGTACCAGGGCGCCGACCACCGCCCAGAAGTCGGCGGCTATCGCCTCGGCATAGGCCATCACGCCCACGGCCGGCGGCACCAACAACAGCGGCAGGTACTTGAGCAGACTGCTCGCGGCCAACTGGACCGGCTCGCCGACCTCGCCGCGCAGCAGCAGGAAACCGAGCAGCAGGAGCATACCGATGATCGGCCCCGGCAGCATGGGTAACAGCAGGACGTTCAGCGCAGTACCGAGCAGTTGGCACAGCACCAGCCAGGACAGGCCGCGTAACAACATGAAGACTCTCCGAAGCGGGAATCGGCTCACCGTGGAGCGGCGCAGCCGAGACCATCCAACAGGGTCCGGACACCCCCGGGGTGCCCGGTCAGAATCCGGCCATTATAGGCCGCACCTTCTGTATCCCTGCACCCTCGCATTCGCGAACTCGGCGCGCTTGACCCGGCGCCCGCGCCATGATGATCTTGGCACGCGCGTCCCTACTCGGTAGATCAACGCGCTCGTCTTCTCAAGGAGGAAACATGCCGTCAGTACCCGTCGCACAACTCAAAGACTATGTAGGCAAGGAACTCGGACGCTCCGAGTGGTTGACCATCGACCAGGAGCGCGTCAACCAATTCGCTGACTGCACCGGTGACCATCAGTTCATCCACGTCGATCCGGAGAAGGCCAAGCTGACGCCGTTCGGCGGCACCATCGCCCATGGCTTCCTCTCCCTGTCGCTGGTGCCCAAGCTGATGGAAGGCATCATGATCCTGCCCCAGGGCCTGAAGATGGCCGTCAACTACGGCCTCGACAGCGTGCGCTTCATCCAGCCGGTCCGGGTTGGTTCCAGGGTGCGCCTGGCGGTCAGCCTGACCGATGCCAACGAGAAGAACCCCGGCCAGTGGCTACTCAAGGCCCGTGTCGTGCTGGAGATCGAAGGCCAAGAAAAGCCGGCCTACATCGCCGAACCCCTGACCCTCTGCTTCGTCTGAGTCCATGAGCCGGCCGGGGTGCTCGAGCCTGGACTCGGACCCCGGCGTGCACTTTCCCGCACGCCACTGCACCGCGTGCGCCGTACTTTGCGGCATACTGCCGGCAACGCTTAGAACCGGATGCCCGCCATGCGCCCGCTCACCACTCTGGCCCCCTTCAGCCTGGCCCTGCTGCTCGCCGCCTGCGGCGACGGCGAGCCGCTGCTGCCGCCGGATGCCGTCCTGCCCGACGGCGCGCGCTACCGCGGCGAGGTGGTCGACGGCTTGCTGCAGGGCCCCGGCCGCCTCGACTACCGCAACGGCAGCTGGTTCGCCGGCTTCTTCAAGGATGGCCAGATGCACGGCGCCGGTGAATGGCAGGGCGCCAACGGCGAGCATTACCTCGGCGACTTCCACTTCGGCGCCTTCCACGGCCAGGGCAGCCTGCACCAGGGCGACGGCAGCCACTATCAGGGCGGCTTCGTCGACGGCCGCTTCGCCGGCGAAGGCACCCTCAAGCTTGCCGGCCAGGTCTATCGCGGCGAGTTCAAGCGCGGCCTGTTCGACGGCCAGGGCCGTCTCGAATGGGCCGACGGCAGCAGCTACCAGGGCCAGTTCCGCAAGGGCCAGCCACACGGCCAAGGGCTGCGCAACGACGCCTACGGCAACCGCTACAGCGGCGAATTCGTCAACGGACAACTGCATGGCCAGGGCAGTTTCGACGGCGCCGACGGTGATCACTACAGCGGCGCCTTTCGCAACGCCCAGTTCCATGGCAAGGGCCGCTACCAGGGCGCCGGCGGCGACGTCTGGAGCGGGCGCTTCAACGATGGCGCCCTGACCGGTGCCGGCCAGTTCCAGGGCGTCGACGGCAGCCATTTCCAGGGCCAGTTCCGCAACTGGACCTACCATGGCCAGGGTCGCCTGCGCCTGGCCGACGGCAGCACTTACGAGGGCCAGTTCAGCCGCGGCGAGCAGGCCGGCGCCGGCACCCTGACCCTCGCCGATGGCACGGCGCAGAGCGGCACCTGGCAGCAAGGCCGACGGGGCCGCGACGCCGAGGGCCGGTTGTTGCCCGACCCGCTGGAGCTGGGCCTGCTGGAGCAGGGCCGCCTGCTCGCCGAAGCCATCGCCGCCCTGCCGCCGTCCACCCCGCAGATCGAGCTCTATGCCCTGACGGTGGCCGGCGATGGCAAGCAGAGCGTGTTCCTGCGCGAGGCCGACTACGTCGCCCGCCTGCTCGGCGAGCGCTTCGCCGCCCGCGGCAGCCTGACCCTGGCCAATCATCGCGACCACCTCGCCGACCGCCCGCTGGCCACCCGCGAGAGCCTGCGCCGAGCCGTGCAGGCCCTGGCCGAACGCAGCGGCGCGGAAGACCTGGTGTTCATCTACTTGACCAGCCACGGCTCGCGCCAGCATGAGCTGAACCTCGACCAGCCGCGCCTGCAACTGGCCGACCTGCCCGCCGACGAGCTGGCCGCCGTGCTGCAACCGCTGCGCGAGCGGCACAAGGTGCTGGTGATCTCGGCCTGCTACTCCGGCGGCTTCATCCCCAAGCTGCAGGACGACAAGACCCTGGTGATGACCGCCGCCCGCGCCGACCGGGTGTCCTTCGGCTGCTCGGAGGAAAATGACTTCACCTACTTTGGCCGGGCGCTGTTCGCCGAAGCCCTGCAACAGACCGATGACCTGCAGCAGGCCTTCGAACTGACCAAGGCCCATGTCGCCGAGCGCGAAGAGGCCGACGGTTTCGAACCCTCCGAGCCGCAGATCTGGGCGCCCAAGGCGGTACTCGCACGCTGGCGCGCGCTCCGCCAGCAGCAGGCCAGCCAGGCCCTGAGCGCCGCCCCCACCGACAAACCGACGAGCAGCCACTAAGCTGAGCGATAACCAGCGGAGATCCGACCTCTATGTATTTGACGCCCCAGCGCATCCTCCTCGCCGGCGCCACCGGACTGACCGGCGAGCACCTGCTCGACCGCCTGCTCAGCGAGCCCACGGTGGCACGCGTGGTGGCGCCGAGCCGGCGACCGCTGGCCGCGCACGCCCATCTGGAAAACCCGGTCGGTGAATTGCTCGAGCTGCTGCCGCAGCTCGACGGAGCAATCGACACGGCATTCTGTTGCCTGGGCAGCACCATCAAGCAGGCCGGCTCGCAGGAGGCGTTTCGTGCCGTCGACCATGACCTGGTGCTGGCCTTCGCCCGGCGTGCCCGCGAACTCGGCGCCCGCCACCTGCTGGTGGTCAGCGCCCTGGGCGCCAACCCGCAGTCGTCGGTGTTCTACAACCGGGTCAAGGGCGAGACGGAACAGGCCCTGCAGGCCCAGGACTGGCCGCAGCTGACCCTGGTGCGGCCCTCGCTGCTGCTCGGCCCGCGCCGCGAATTCCGCCTCGGCGAACGCCTGGCCGCACCGCTGCTGCGCTGGCTGCCGGGCAAGTACGGCGGCATCGAGGCCACGGTACTGGCCCGCGCCCTCTGGCGCTTAGCCCTGGAAGAGGGTGAAGGCGTCCGCGTGATCGAATCCGACCGCCTGCGCCGCCTCGGTCGCTAGCCCCCCTCCCGAATCGAAGACGAGCCCGATATGAGTACGCCCCACAACAGCCTGATCGATGCCCTGCAAGCCGCCGACATGCTCGAGATCGACGGCCTTTACGCCTGGCAGTTCAGCCTCGACAACGAACTGCTGGCCCAGGTCAGCGCCGGCTCGGCCGACGCCGACAGCCAGCGCAAGCCCCTGCTCAAGGCCGAAGGCGTGGACGGCCGCACCCGCCGCCACTGGCAGTTCTCCCTGGGCGCGCTGACGGCGGCCCGCTTCGATGCCGAGCACGACAGCTGGAGCCTGACCGAGGGCGAGGAACGCCACCGACTCAAGTGCCTGGCCGCCATCAGCGCCGACAACGAGCACGACGAGGACGAACCCGCCGACGACGCCTGATCAATGCGAGCGCCGCCATGCAACTCTATGAGCGCTATATCCTGCCGCACCTGATCGACTTCGCCTGCGGCCTCGGCGAAGTCATGCAGACCCGCGCGCAGATCGTTCCCCAGGCCCAGGGCCGGGTGCTGGAGATCGGCATCGGCAGCGGTCTCAACCTGGCCTACTACGATGCCGCCAGGGTCAGTGCCATCGTCGGCGTCGACCCCAACGCCGCCATGCAGAAACTGGCCCGCGAGCGTGCCGCGCGGATCGCCATCCCGGTGGAGATGATCGCCCTGGAGCTGGGCCAGATCCGGGCCGCGGACGCCAGCTTCGACAGCATCGTCTGTACCTTCACCCTGTGCACCATCGCCGACGCCGTGGCCGCGCTGCGAGAGATGCGCCGGGTACTCAAACCCGGCGGCCGCCTGCTGTTCTGCGAGCACGGCCTGGCGCCGGACGCCGGCGTGGTGCGCTGGCAGCATCGCCTGACGCCCTACTGGAAGCCCCTGGCCGGCGGCTGCCACCTGAACCGCGATATCCCGGCACTGCTCGTCGCCGGCGGCTTCCACCTCGGCTCGCTGCAGGCGCGCTACCTCAAGGGTCCCAGGCCGATGACCTATGTCTACTGCGGCTGGGCACAGTAGACCGCACAGCCATGGCCACTTGACATCACTGTTATTTCGATCGTTTCATGCGATAAAGTCCCCCCTGCCGGGCAACTTGCAAAGAGGCGGTCGATGTTGTCCTTCCGCGCCACGCGCCACCTCGTCATCGCGAGTGCGCTGCCCCTGCTGCTGGCCCTGGGCAGCGCGCTGAGCGCACAACCGCGCGAGGTTCGGGTCGGGGTCTACAGCAACCCGCCGAAGATCGCGCTGAGCCAGGACGGCCAGCCCTCCGGCATCCTGGGCGAGCTGCTGGTGGAACTGGCCCGCCAGCAGGACTGGCGCCTGCACGTCGTGCCCTGTGACTGGCAAACCTGCCTGAGCCTGGTGCAGCGCGGCGAGATCGACCTGCTGCCCGACGTGGCCTACAGCGAGGAGCGGGCCAAGCGGCTCGACTTCCATCGCAAGCCCGCGCTGTACAGCTGGTCGCAGCTGTACAGCCGCAAGAAGCTCGAACTCCTGTCGCCCGCGGACCTCAAGCAGCAGCGCATCGCGGTACTCGACGGCTCGATCCAGCACGATTACCTCCTGGCCTTCCTCCCCAGCGCCGACCTGCAGGCGACCCTGCTACCGGTCGCCGAGCTGGCGCAGGGCTTCGCCCTGGTGAGCAGCGGCCTGGCCGACGCGGCGGTCGCCAACAAGCAGTTCGGCGACCAGTACGCCGAGGAGTACGGCCTGCTCGGCACGCCGCTCATGTTTCCACCGCTGCGCATGTTCTACGCCACCCGCAAGGGCGACAACCAGGACCTGCTGGGCGCCATCGACGAGCGACTGTTGGCCTGGGAGCAGGAGCCCGACTCGTTCTACACCCAGACGCTGAAACGCTGGGGCGAGAAGAGCCGGCCCGCGCGCCTACCGCCCTACGTCTGGTGGGGGCTGGCGGGCCTGGCCGCCCTGCTGCTGGCGACCGTCGGCGGCGTGCTGCTGCTGCGCCGCCAGGTCGCGGAAAAGACCTGGCACCTGCGCGCCAGCGAAGCACGCCTGAATACCATCCTCGACAGTGTCGAGGCCTATATCTATATCAAGGACCAGCAGCTGCGCTATCAGTACGCCAACCGCAAGGTCTGCGAGCTGTTCGGCAGGCCCCTGGAGGACGTGGTCGGCCATACCGACGACGAGTTCTTCGACGCGGCCACCGCCAGCAACCTGCACAACAACGACCGGCGCGTGCTGCAGCTGGGCGAGCGGGTCGAGAAGGAGGAAACCAATCACAACCTTAACGACGGCAGCGAGCATACCTACCTCTCCGTGAAGCTGCCCCTGCGCCATCCGGACGGCCGCATCTACGCCCTGTGTGGTATTTCCACCGACATCAGCGAACACAAGAAGAACCGCGACGAGATCCACCGCCTGGCCTTCTATGACCCGCTCACCGGCCTGGCGAACCGGCGCCTGCTGCTCGATCGCCTGCAGCACGCCCTCACCCGCCGTTCACGCCGGCGCCAGGAAGGCGGGCTGCTGTTCATCGACCTGGATGACTTCAAGGACCTCAACGACACCTTCGGCCACGCCGTCGGCGACCAGCTTCTCCAGCTGGTCGGCCAACGCCTGGTCAATCAGGCGCGCATCGAGGATACCGTCGCGCGCCTGGGCGGCGACGAGTTCGTGGTGATGCTCGAAGACCTGAGCAGCCGCCCGGACGAGGCGCTGGCGCAGATCGAGAGCGTGGCCAGCAAGATTCTTCAGGCGCTCGGCGAACCCTACGCCCTGCAGGGGCGCCAGCACATCTGCACTGCCAGCATCGGTATTGCCCTGTTCTCCGAATCGCGCAGCACGGTGGAAGACCTGCTCAAGCGTGCCGACCTGGCCATGTACGAGGCCAAGTCCGCGGGGCGCAACACCCTCAGGTTCTTCAACCCGGAGATGCAGGCGCGGATCAGGGCGCGCACCTCCCTGGAAAGCGAGCTACGCCAAGGCATCCAGCAGAACGATTTCATCCTGCACTACCAACCCCAGGTGGACCAGGCCGGCAACCTGTTGGGCGCCGAGGTGCTGGTGCGCTGGCAGCACCCTACTCGCGGTCTGGTGCCTCCGGCGCAGTTCATCCCGGCGGCGGAGAAATGCGGCCTGATCCTGCCGCTGGGCCAGTGGGTCCTGCTCAGCGCCTGCCGTCAGCTGGCCGCCTGGGCCGACGACCCCGAGTTGGCGCAGCTGAGCCTGGCGGTCAACGTCAGCGCCCGTCAGTTTCACCACCCGGATTTTGTCAGCGAGGTGCTGAGCGCGCTGGAGCAAACCGGCGCCAACCCACTGCGCTTGGAACTCGAGCTGACCGAGAGCCTGCTGGTCGAAGACGTCGAGGCCATGATCGTCACGATGGGGCAGCTGCAGGACAGGGGCATAAGCTTCTCCCTGGACGACTTCGGCACCGGCTATTCCTCCCTCAGCCAGCTCAACCGCCTGCCGCTGAATCAATTGAAGATCGACCGCGCCTTCGTCCATGACCTGCTCCTGTCGGCCAACAACACGGTCATCGTGCGCACCATCATCGCCCTGGCCGAAAGCCTGGAACTGGCGGTGATCGCCGAAGGGGTGGAGACCGTGGAGCAACGCGACGCCCTCCTGCAACTCGGTTGCCACAGATTCCAGGGCTATCTGTACGGCGCGCCACGACCGGTGGAGCAGCTGCTGCTCGGCCCCACGGAGGCGCACCTCGACGGCACCCCGCCCCTCAGCCCGGATGCGGTCGGGTCCTGAGCCTGGCGAACGGCACGGTTTGCTGCCGAATGGCGGGTTGGCGGATCAGCGGGCCCATGCCAGGCTGAATCACAGGACCACCCAAAAAACTGGCCAGCAAGATGAGCAAGCTCAGGGTCTACTACAACAGCGCCTGCCCGGTCTGCCGGGCCGGCATCGACAACCAGCGCGCGCGCATGGCGCGCGGCGCCAGCTGCCCGGTGGAATGGATCGACGTGCACCAGCGCCCCGAGTCGGTGGCGGAACTGGACAGCGACCTGGAGCAGGTGCGCGAGCGGCTCTATCTCAAGGACGAATCCGGGCGCATCGCGATCGGCGTGGACGCCTTCGCCGAGCTCTTCCAGCACACCGCAGGCCAGCGCTGGCTGGGCCGCCTGCTGCGCCTGCCCGGCCTGCAGCCGCTGGCGCGCTGGGGCTACAACCTGTTCGCCCGCGGACTGTACCGCTGGAACCGCTGGCTGAAGCACTGGTGAGCGCGGCTAGAGTCCGCCGCTGACACCCAGGCTCACGCCCAGTTCGACGGCCAGGGAGAAGGGCAGCAACAGTGTGTCCAGCAGCGCGCTGGCCGGCAGGTCGAGCGCCGGATACGCGGGCGCCTCGGCGCCGAAGCGCTCCAGCGGGCAGCAGCCGCCCTCGATCGCGTACCAGTCCAGGCGGGTGCCGGCGTAGATCAGCGGGGCACCGGGCTTGGCCGCATCCAGGGTGCGCACGCTGGCGCAGCCGCCGAGCAGGCTCAGCGCCAGCGGAAGCAGCAGCGCCTTGCCCCAGCCGCGGTCACTCATCGCCGCTGACCTGATGATGCTCGCCCCAGCGCGGCAGCATGTCCTGGGGAATGTCCAGACAGTTGAGGATGCGCGCGACGACGAAATCGATCAGGTCGTCGAGGGTCTGCGGCTGGTGATAGAAGCCCGGCGCCGCCGGCAGAATGGTCGCGCCCAGATTGGACAGTTTGAGCATGTTCTCCAGGTGGATGCTCGACAGCGGCGCCTCGCGCGGCACCAGGATCAGCTGGCGCCGCTCCTTCAGCACCACATCGGCGGCACGCTCGATCAGGTTGTTGCAGGCGCCCGTGGCGATTGCCGAGAGGGTCCCGGTCGAGCAGGGCACCACCACCATCGCAGCCGGCGCCCCGGAACCGGACGCCACCGGCGCCATCCAGTCCTCCTTGCCGTAGACGCGGATCTGTCCCGGTGCGGCGCCGGTGTATTCGCTGAGGAAGGCCTGGATCGCCTGGGGCTTGCCCGGCAGGCTGACGTCGGTCTCGGTGGCCATGACCAGCTGCGCGGCCTTGGAGATCAGGAAGTGCACCTCGCGGTCCTCCTGCACCAGGCAGTCGAGCAGGCGCAGGCCGTACTGGGCGCCCGAGGCGCCGGTCATGGCCAGGGTGACGCGTTCGGGACCCCTCATCCTAGTTCTCCAGTGCCGCGGCCAGCTTGCCGTGCAGACCGCCGAAGCCGCCGTTGCTCATGACCACCACCTGGGTGCCAGGGGCCGCCTCGGCCTTGACCCCATCGATGATCGCCTCCAGCGAGTCGCACACCCGGGTCGGCACAGTGCTCGCGGCCACGGTTGCCGCCAGGTCCCAGCCAAGATTGGCCGGCGCGTACCAGTACACTGCATCGGCCTGCACCACCGAGGCCGGCAGGCCGTCGCGGTGGGCGCCGAGCTTCATCGAGTTGGAGCGCGGCTCGATGATGGCGATCAGCTTGCTGTCGCCGATGCGCTTGCGCAGGCCATCGAGGGTGGTGGCGATCGCCGTGGGGTGGTGGGCGAAGTCGTCATAGATGGTCACGCCACGGACCTCGGCGACCTTCTCCATGCGCCGCTTGGCGTTCTTGAACTGGCACAGGGCGGCGCAGCCCAGCTCCGGCAGCACCCCGACGTGGCGCGCCGCGGCAAGCACCGCCAGGGCATTGGCGACGTTGTGCCGGCCGGTCAGCGGCCAATCGACCGTCCCGGCCGGCTTGCCCTCGAACAGCACCTCGAAGCGCGAGGCGTCCTCGCTGAGCAGGCGCGCCTGCCACTGCCCGCCTTCGCCGGTGGTCTCGACCTTCGTCCAGCAGCCCATCTCGATCACCCGCTCGAGCGCCGGCTCGCGGGTGGGGTGGATGATCAGGCCGTCACCGGGGATGGTCCGTACCAGGTGGTGGAACTGCCGCTCGATAGCCGCCAGGTCGGGGAAGATGTCCGCGTGATCGAACTCCAGGTTGTTGAGGATGGCGGTGCGCGGGCGGTAGTGGACGAACTTGCTGCGCTTGTCGAAGAAGGCGCTGTCGTACTCGTCGGCCTCGACCACGAAGAACGGCGTGCCGCCCAGGCGCGCCGACACGCCGAAGTTCTGCGGCACCCCACCGATCAGGAACCCCGGGCTCATGCCGGCATGCTCCAGCACCCAGGCCAGCATGCTCGAGCTGCTGGTCTTGCCGTGGGTGCCGGCCACCGCCAGCACCCAGCGGCCCTGCAGCACATGGTCGGCCAGCCACTGCGGGCCGCTGACATAGGGCAGGCCCTGGTTCAGCACCTGTTCCACCGCCGGGTTGCCGCGCGACAGGGCATTGCCGATCACCACCAGGTCCGGCGCGGGGTCAAGTTGCGCCGGATCGTAGCCCTGGGTCAGCTCGATGCCCTGGGCCTCGAGCTGGGTGCTCATCGGCGGGTAGACGTTGGCGTCGGAACCTGTGACCCGGTGGCCCAGTTCCTTGGCCAGGACGGCCAGCGACCCCATGAAGGTGCCGCAGATGCCGAGAATATGGATATGCATGAATCCCCCCTGAAACGGGCCCGATCAGACCCGGTAGAAACTCGCCGCAGGTTAGCACAGCGGCTGCTGGCGCGGCCTGCCCTCAGCCGCGCAGCTGAGACCACCGCCGGGCGAGAAAGGTCGCCGCGCACCGCCAGGCAAGCGAAAATCCCTGCAACGGACAGCAACGAACGGCGGTCATGGCGCCGCGAGAGGCGGCCTGCCACCCGGCCGGCGCTTATGGCCGCCTGTTCGGCGGATAAATCAAACGCTTGCTTGGATTGCGCTTTCAAAAAGCCTTAGGCAGCATCGCGACGTTTGCTGGCATCGCACCTGCATTGCCGTATCCGCCCACCCAATAACGTCGAGGCCGCCATGCGCATAGTCCCTGCCACGCTGGAGCATCTGGACCTGCTGACCCCGCTGTTCGTAAAGTACCGCGAGTTCTACGGCGAATTGCCCTACCCGGATTCCTCGCGCAAGTTCCTGGAAACCCGCCTGCGCCGGCAGGAGTCGGTGATCTACCTGGCCCTGGCCGACGATGACGACCGCCTGCTCGGTTTCTGCCAGCTCTACCCGAGCTACTCTTCGCTATCGCTCAAGCGCGTGTGGATTCTCAACGACATCTATGTCGCCGAGGATGCCCGCCGCCAACTGGTCGCCGACCGACTGCTGCAGACCGCCAAGAAAATGGCCAAGGAGACCAACGCGGTGCGCATGCGCGTCGCTACCAGCAGCGACAACCAGGTCGCGCAGAAGGTCTACGAGTCCATCGGCTTCCGCGAAGACAGCCAGTTCAAGAGCTACGTGCTGCCGATCAACGGCGACTGATTCACCTGCGTCAACCTCGCCTATATGTGCCGCAGGGATGCGGCTGCAGGCCCGCGCGCCTGTCTACCCGCCCAGCAGGCTAAGCCACAACCCAAGCCCCAGTTGCAGCACCAGCGCCCCCAGCAAGGCCAGGCGCCAGCCCCGCCTGGGCGTTCTGACCCGCGCTGGATTCGCCTGCTGCAGCGGTTGCTGCAAGGCCTGGCGCAACTCCGACAGGGCCGTGAAGCGCGCCGCCGGCTGCGGCGCCAGGGCCCGGGCCAGCACGCCATCCCAGCCCGTCGGCAGGCCGGCGACGAAGCTCGCCAGGGGCACATAGGCTGTAGCCCGGCCCGCGCCGACACGGGCCATCTCCGGCCAGCGACCGCCCAGCAGCCAATAGACCAGCGCAGCCAAGGCGAATTGATCGGCACGCCCATCGGCCGGCCCCGCACCGCGCAGCTCCGGGGCCAGCGGCACCACGTCCGCCGGCAAACGCTGGCGCGGCACCCCAGGCAACAGCGCCGCCTGCTCCGGCAATAGCAGCACCTGCCCCAGGGCATCGACCAGGATGCTTCGCGGGTCCAGCCACAACCCCTGCATGCCGCGACGCTGCAAGGCCCGCACCGCGGCGATCAGCGGGTCGAGCAGCGCCAGCAGGGCCACCGCGTCCGGGCGACCATGGGCGGCGATCCAGTCCGTCAGGCTGCACAGGCCAGGCGGCGGCGCCTCGAACACGAGGAAGGCATGCCGGCGCGGGCGGCGCGGCGACAGCACCTGCGGCAGGCTGGCCACCGGACTGCGCCGCAGCGCCCATTCGCGCTGCCAGAACGCCTCATCGGCCGCCTGCTCGGCGAGCCACAGCAGGGCCTCGCGCCCCCCTTCCTCGCGGGCACGGAACAGCCGGCCGGGCGGACCGAAGGCACAGGCCTCGAGCAGCGTCCAGCCATCGAGCTGCATGCCGACCGTCACCAGCGGCACCGGCCACTGCTCCCGGGCAGTCGCCGGCGGCAGGCTTGCCGCCGCACCGGCCCGCAGCAGCATGGCCGCCCCGGGCGCACGCAGCCAAGGCGCCAGCTGGGCCGCCAGCTGCTCGCCGGACAGCGTCGCACAATCGTCGCGAAAGCCCTGCAGGTTGCTCACTGCAAGCAGCGGCTGCGGCGCCAGCAACAGTGTCTGGCCCGGCCCCAGCGCCAGACTGTGCTGCACCAGCGCCAGTTCGGCCTGCATGCCCAGCTGCATCCCGTCGCGCCCGGCCAGCCTGTGCAACACGCCATTGTGATAGCGCAGCAGGCCAATGGCCCCGACCTGGAGGAACTGCGCATCGCCTTCTTGCAGCAACAGCAGCCCGGCATTGAGCTGGGGAATCGGCTGGCCGCTGCGCTGCCGGCGAAACAGCTGCTGGTTGAGCGCCGCCAGCACCTGCCGCGCCGCCTGCGCCTCGCTCCAGCCTTGCGGCGTGCAGCGAAAATCGGCGAACAGCGCATCCAGATGGTGCTCCAGGCTCTGCACCACATCGGCGCACTCGCGCGCCCAGAGCAAGGCCACCAGCAGCACCGGTGCGCGCCCCTCGCGCCCGCCCAGCCACATCGCCCGCACCCGCGCCGCCTGGCCCGGCAGGTCGATGCCGTGGCCGTGCAACAGGCTCGCGGCGGGATGATCCAGACGTTCTATCGACATCGCCAGTCCTCCTCGCGGTCGTCACTGCCCGGTACGCTGCAGCCTTTGTGCCGGTTCGCCACGGCTTGCCGACCAGGCGGGCGCCACTTAAGGTGGGCCATTCGCCACCCCGAGCCGATTCTCCATGTGGTCATTCCGCGCCTGGCGCCGCCGACGCATCCTTGCCCGCCATCCGGTCAAACCCGCCCACTGGGACGCCGTCCTGCAACGCCTGCCGATTCTCGACGGCCTGAGCGAGGCGGAAGCCCTGCGCCTGTGCGAGCTCGCCGTGCTGTTCCTGCACGACAAGCGCGTCAGCGCCCTGCCCGGTGTCGAGCTGGACAGAGTCGACCGCCTCGCCCTCGCCGCCCAGGCCGTTCTGCCGCTGCTGCACCTGGAGGAGCTGAACTGGTATCAGGGCTTCCACGAGATCGTGCTGTACCCGGACGACTTCGTCAGCCCGCAGCGCCACCGCGACGCCAGCGGCGTGGTCCATGAGTGGGACGCCGAACACAGCGGCGAGGCCTGGCAGCGCGGCCCGGTGATCCTGGCCTGGCCCGGCGTGCAGGCCAGCGGCGGCTGGGACGCCTACAACCTGGTGATCCACGAACTGGCGCACAAGCTGGACATGCTCGGCGGCGACGCCAACGGCCTGCCGCCACTGCACCGCGACATGCGTATCCAGGACTGGGCCAGTGCCATGCAAGGCGCCTACGACCGGCTCAACGCCCAGCTGGATGCCGACCCGCAGGCCGACACGGCCATCGACCCCTATGCCGCCGAAGACCCGGCGGAGTTCTTCGCGGTAGCCAGCGAGTACTTCTTCAGCGCCCCGGACCTGCTGCACCAGGCCTTCCCGGCCGTCTATGCGCAGCTCGCGCGCTTCTACCGGCAGGACCCGCAGGCGCGCCTGCAGCGCTTGCAGGCCGCGCACCCGGACTACCAAAGCCCCCCAAAAGAGACGCCAGGCGCGACCAATGGCTAAACAGCCCGGCATAGCCAGCGTCGGGGAATGTGCCTATAATCGCGCCACTTTTTTGGCCCATCCCCGGGAGTCGCCCCATGAGCTACAGCAAGATTCCAGCTGGTAAAGACCTGCCGAACGACATCTACGTCGCCATCGAGATCCCGGCCAACCACGCGCCGATCAAATACGAGATCGACCACGAGACCGACTGCCTGATGGTCGACCGTTTCATGGCCACGCCGATGTTCTACCCGGCCAACTACGGTTTCATCCCCCACACCCTGGCCGACGACGGTGACCCGCTCGACGTGCTGGTGGTCACCCCCTACCCGGTGGCCCCGGGTTCGGTGATCCGCGCGCGCCCCGTCGGCGTACTGCACATGAGCGACGAAGCCGGCGGCGACGCCAAGCTGGTCGCCGTACCCCACGACAAGCTGACCGTACTGTACAAGGACGTTCAGGAATACACCGACCTGCCGGCCCTGCTGATCGAGCAGATCAAGCACTTCTTCGAGAACTACAAGGATCTGGAGAAGGGCAAGTGGGTCAAGGTCGAAGGCTGGGGCGGCGCCGAAGAGGCCCGCGGCCTGATCAACAAGGCGGTCGCGGCTTACCAAAAATAAGCCCTGACTCCCCCCTAAAAGCCGGCCACAAGCCGGCTTTTTTATTGCGCCAGGTCTTGCCCCGAGCACCTGATTCGCCCCTGCTACATCCCTCCCCTTCCGACAAGGCCAGGCGAAATCGCGCCGGCTCGAAGCCAGTTGCCGAGTTCGCCCCCCCCCGCGGCGGCGGACCGACACCAAAAACTCCAAACTCGCCGAGTCCTGACAGTCGGTCGTTGACACTCGGATTGGCAGGTCTAACCTAGTGATGTGGGAAAAATTCCCACACAACGATGCTAGCTGGCTCAGAAGGATCTTGCGGAGACCGCAGTTGCCATTCACTGCAGATAGTTGGCCGCGCTGGTTGGCTGACCGCCCGATGGGCGGCGGGAATTAACTGGTTGCTGACTTCGATACCGACGTAACCAGGCAACGCTAAGCGGAGGTTCATCATGCTGCTCAAGAAATGTTTACTGGCTCTGGCCATTGGCGGAGTCCTATCGGCATCAACGGTTCTGGTACCCGACTACATTGGCGGTTTCTCCAGCGTCTATGCCAAGGATGGCGGCAGCAGCGGCAGTGGTGGTGGGGGATCCGGCAGCGGCGGCTCCGGCAGTGGAGGCTCAGGAAGCGGCGGACACGGCGGAGGCGGACATGGCGGCGGCGGCGGCGGCGGCCACGGAGGCTCGGGCGATGGCCACGGTCATGGACATGGCCACGATGGCGTCCGGGATGCGGCCAGAGACGCCGCAGACGCAGCCCGAGACTCGGCCAGAGATGCTGCCGATGCAGCCAGGGAGGCCGCCAGAGATGCCGCAGACGCGGACAGGGACGCTGCCCGAGCGGCTGGCGTTCCGGAAGCCGAGGCAGATGCTGCCAGAGATGCTGCCAAAGCCGAGGCAAATGCAGTCAGGGACGCCGCCAAAGCCGAGGCAGATGCAGCCCGGGACGCTGCCAGGGCTGAGGCAGATGCGGCCAGAGGGCCTGACGACGACGAAGCCGATGCAGCCAGGGAGGCAGCCGAAGACGCCGCCGACGCAGCCCGAGAAGCGGCTGAAGACGCAGCCGATGCAGCCAGAGAAGCACTCGAAGACCTGGTGAATGCGTCGAGAATGGCTGCCCAGACTAGCAACTAAGCCCCTCGGGCCAGAGGCGAAGTCGTCGCTTGCCGGCGGAACCAGGCGGCGCCTCAAGGCAGCGGATGTCGACCTTGCCGAGGCAGGTCGGCAAGGCCAGCGCGCTCGGAAATGAGCACGCTGGCCCACTGATAGAGCGCATCCGGACGCTTGAGGGACGCATCTGGAAAGCGTCATGAAGAAGCGCCACACGTTCATCCCAGGGTCGATACTGCTACAGGCTCCAGGCGATGAAGGTCCAAGCGCAGAAAATCTGAAAGCGAGACGGCGGCCCGAGCGCTCAGAACAGCCTCCCCGCCCACCAATGTCCTAAGGTAAGCCGTAGATGCGATTGCCCACTCTGCCTCCTTCCCTGTTGCCGGCGCTGCAACACGTCATGCGCCCATTGGTGAGGCTGATGCTGAAGAACGGGGTCACCTATGGCGGCTTTGCCGAATTGCTCAAGGCGATCTTCGTCGAGGTTGCCGAGCGCGAGTTTCGTCTCGACGACAAGCCCCCGACCGACAGCCGGGTCAGCCTGCTGACCGGGGTGCATCGCAAGGATGTCAAGCGCCTGCGGGCCAAGGCGCACGAGTCGGAAGTGGCGCTGCCCGAGATCATTTCGTTTGGCGCCCACTTGGTCAGCGTCTGGCTGAACAACTCACCGTTCTGCGCGCAACCCGGCAGTCCGCAGCCTCTGGCGCGCCTGGCCAGCACGGGTGGCGAGTGCTCGTTCGACGCGCTGGTGGCTCAGGTCAGCAAGGATATTCGCGCACGCGTCGTGCTCGACGAGTGGCTGCGCCTGGGCGTCGTGCGCTTGGACGACCAGGACCGCGTCCACCTAGAGACCAAGGCGTTCATTCCAAAGAGGGGGTTTGACGAGAAGGCCGCCTATTTCCGGCACAACCTGCACGACCATGCCTGCGCCGCCGTGCATAACCTGAGCGAAGACGGGGAGCCCTTCTTCGAGCGCAGCGTGCACTACGACAGCCTGTCCCCCGCCGCGGTTCGCCAACTGCGCGAAGCCGTCCAGGCCGAAGGCATGCAGCTGCTGATCGGCTTCAACCAGCTGGCCGCCGAGCTGGAGAAGCGGGACGCACCGCCCCCGAACGCCCGACAGCGCATCACCATCGGCCTTTATTTCTACACTGAACCCAGCCCGCCGGCAGGCGCCCCCCCGACCGAGGCCAGTTCGTCATGAACACTGCTTCTCGACTCCTGTACGCGATCGTTTTCCTATGCGGACCTTTGCTGCTCGCCTCGACGCCGCTGGGCGCGGCTCCCGCCTGCGTCGACCCGGGCGGCATCGGCGGCACGGGCGCCGTTGCCACCGGCGGCATCGGCGGCACCGGTGCGCCCGCCGATGAAGGAGGAATGGGCGGCACGGGCATTGTCGGCACCATCACCGGCTTTGGTTCCATCTGCGTCAATGGCGTGGAAGTGCACTTCGACGCCACGGTTCCACTCAGTGAGAACGGCGTTCCCGCCAGCAGCGACAAATTGGCCATCGGCCAGGTGGTGGCGGTGGAGGCCAGCGCCTCGCCCCACGGACTGCGGGCGCGCAGCATCGCCATCCTGCATGCCTATGAAGGCCCGATCACGGAGGCCCGGGCGGGCGCCGCCTCGCTGCGCGTAATGGAGCAACCGGTTCACCTCGCGCCGGGAGCCCGGGTCGCGGCAGGCTTGCGCATCGGCGAGCCGGTGCGGGTCAGCGGCCTGCGCAATGCCCGGGGCGAAGTGGTTGCCAGCCGCATCGATCGGGCACCGAACCTGGCGCAGGTCAGCGCGATCGGCGCCGTGGAGCGCGCCGGCAACCTGCAAGGGCTGGCCCTGAGCAAGCCGCTGGCACCCAGCGGCGAGGTACTGGTGCGCGGTACCTGGGATGGCCAGCGCCTGAATGTTGCAAGGACGCAACGCGATCCCGGCGCTCCCTTCGCCGGACGGGTGCGTAACGCGCTGGTGGAGGGACTGGTGCGCGGGCAACAGGGCAATCGCATCGAGTTCGGTGGCTTCACCGCTTATGTGGATCGCAGTACCGCCTACTCCGGCGGGCAGGTCGGCGACCTGGCGGTCGACCGGCGCATCCGGGTGACCGGCGTGTTCGGCACGGATCGGGACATCCGCGCCGCGCGCATCGAATTCGCCCCTGAGCGCCCCGCCACCTCCATCCAGCAGGGCTCTGGCGAGCATGGCTCGGCCACGAGCGAATCCGAACAGCACGAGAGCCGGGGCTCGGATCGGGACGTCAGCGAGTCCTTCGAGCGCAGCCACGAAGGCGAGACGAGGGAGCGGATCGAGCGCCGGGAGGAATCGGCTTCCGGCGAACTGGAGCGCCGCGAGCGGATCGAGATACGTGAATCCGCCGACCGCCTGGAAACCCGGGAGCGGATCGAAATCTTCGAGAACGGCGTGCGGGTAGAGCGGATCGAAAGGATCGAACGGATAGACCGCGATGACACACCGGAGCGGATCGAAAGGATCGAGCGGATAGACCGCGATGACACACCGGAGCGGATCGAGCGCATGGACAGGCCCGAGCGGGTCGACAAGGTGGACCGCTCCGGACCGAGCTGAAGCGAGATGCCGATAGCCGGCTAAGCTAAAGCGGGTGCGCTGGTCTTCCCGCTTGGCCCACCGGGGAGCAGGGGTAATCGGACGCGATGAGGCTTGCGTCGGGGCGGGCCGCGACCTAAATCCGAGCTTCGATATCGCGATAGCAACGAGGTAGACATGAGCGGCCTTCGAGTGACCCTGCCGGGCTTGCTGGTGTTCCTGGCCATGCCCGCCCTTGCCGAGTCGTTCACGGTGACGACGGGCCTGGACTACTCGCGGGGCCGCTATGGGACGCCTGCCACCAGCGAGACCTGGTATGTACCGGTGATCGCCAAGTACGAAACTGGCCCGCTGATCTACAAATTGACCATCCCCTACCTGCGCATCACCAATCCCTCGGTGGGCCCGGATGGCGAGCCCTTGCCGGGGGGCTGCGCCAGCGTTGAAAGCGGCCTGGGTGACACCGTCGCCAGCGCCGGCTATGCGCTGTTGGACGGCAGTCAGGCCGGCGGGCTGATACTGGATCTGGTCGGCAAGGTCAAACTGCCGACGGCCGACGAAGACCATTGCCTCGGTACCGGCAAGACCGACTACTCGGCCCAGATCGACCTCGCTCGGACCTTCGGAGCAATCGGCAGTTTCGCCACCCTGGGCTGGAAGAAGTTCGGCGACCCCGCGGGCACGGACTTCCGCGATCCGCTCTATGCCTCGCTCGGCTTCGTTACCAGGCTTGCGCCTGCGACGTCCGTGGGCGTGGCCTATGACTGGCGCGAGAAAGTGACGGCCAAAGGCCATGAGACCCAGGAGATCACCCTGTTCCTGAGCCATAGGCTCAGCCCGGCCTGGAAGGTCCAGCTGTACGCGCTCAAGGGGTTTTCCGATGCCAGCCCAGACGCCGGCGGTGGCTTGCTGCTCAGCCATACGTTCTGAGTGGCTTGCCCGCCTGTCAGTGGACGACGCCCATCACCGGTGGGCGGCACCGATACGGCTCGCCATCGCCTGAAGACCTCACTGGGCCCGCCAGCATTCGCCCCCTCAAGAAGCGCTTGCAGTTCGCCCTGAGCATGGGCCCGCCGGACAACGCTAGCGGGCGAACGCCATGTGGAAGGCCGTCCTGCCATTCGCCGAGCTGCACCAGATGCGCCCGCCGTGGGCCTCGACGATCGAGCGGGTGATCGCCAGCCCCAGGCCGGCGTTGCTCGGTCCGCCCTCACGGCGCGCCGGATCGGCCCGGTAGAACCTGTCGAACAGGCGCTCGAGGTGTTCCGGCGCAACGGTTTCTCCCGGGTTTTCCACGACCAGCTCGATGGCCGCATCGCTCTGCCGGATATCCACCGAGATGGCCTGGCCTTCCGCGGTGTAGCGCAGGGCGTTGGACAGCAGGTTGGAAATGGCGCGGTGCAACATCAGCACGTCGCCACGTACGCTGGCCGCCCCCGAGACCCTGAGCGCAATCCCGCGTTCCTCGGCCAGCAGCTGGTAGTAGTCGAACAGCTTGCTCACCACGGACTCGAGGGCGACCGGCTGCTGCTGCGGGATGATCAGCCCGTTGTCCGACTTGGCCAGAAACAGCATGTCGTCGATCATCCGCGCCATGCGCCTGAGGTCCTCGAGGTTGGAATGAAGGTTCTCCTCGTAGGCTTCGACGTCGCGCTTGCGACTGAGGATGACCTCGGTGTGGGTCATCAGGCTGCTCAGCGGCGTGCGCAGTTCGTGGGCGATATCCGCGGAGAAGCTGGAGAGGCGCACGAAGGCCTCGTCCAGCCGGCCCAGCATGGCGTTGAACGAGGTCGCCAGTTGCTGCAGTTCCAGCGGCACCGGCTCCAGCGGAATGCGCTCATTGAGCGACTTGGCCGACATCGATGCCGCCAGCTCGGTGACCCGGCGCAAGGGCCGCAGCCCGCTGCGCGCCACCACCCAGCCCAGCCCGGCGCTGACCAGGGCGCTGATGGCCAGGCCGAACCAGAACCAGCGCTGCAACGTGCCGAAGAACGACATGTGGGTGGTCACGTCGAGCGCCAGCAGCACCGTCAGCGGCTCACCGCGCGCTACCGGTACGGGCGCGGTGATGCCGCGGTACATGCGCTTGCCGGCCTGCCACTCCCACAGCGTGGCCTCGGGATAGCGGCGATACTGTGCCGGGATGCTAAGCGAGTCCGTACTGGAGAACAGCACGCTGCCATCACCATCGAGGATCAGCGCGCTCAGATCATGGTGCGCGCCCAGCAGCGCATTCAGCTGCCCCCGCGCCTTCGCCAGGTCGGCGCCGGGCGCCGCCCGGAGGATGCCCTGGGTGGAAGCGAGCTTGTCCTCCAGGGTCTGACGATCGAGCAATTCGAAATGATGCTGGCTGAGGCGATTGAAACTCAGCGCCGCGATAGTCAACACCGCGGCCACCGCCAGCATGAACATCAGGCTCATGCGGGCCGTCAGGGACAGCCGACTCATCGCGACTCCGGCTCGTCGAGCATATAACCCATGCCGCGCACGGTATGGATCAGCTTGACCGCGAACTCATCGTCGATCTTCGCCCGCAGGCGGCGCACGGCGACCTCGATGACATTGGTGTCGCTGTCGAAGTTCATGTCCCACACCTGCGAGGCGATCAGCGACTTGGGCAGCACCTCGCCGCGGCGACGCAACAGCAGCTCGAGCAGGGCGAACTCCTTGGCGGTCAGTTCGATACGCTTGCCGGCGCGAATGGCCCGGCGCTTGAGCAGGTCGACCTCCAGGTCGGCGACCTGCAGGCTGGCCAGGCTCGGCGCGCTGTTGCCGCGACGCAACAGCGTGCGCACCCTGGCCAGCAGCTCAGAGAAGGCGAAGGGCTTGATCAGGTAGTCATCGGCGCCCAGTTCGAGCCCCTTCACCCGGTCCTCGACGCGGTCGCGGGCGGTGAGGAACAGCACCGGCATCGACTTGCCGGCGGCCCGCACCAGGCGCAGGACCTCCCAGCCGTCCAGGCCGGGCATCATCACATCGAGAATCAGCAGGTCATAGGGCTGTTCGAGGGCACATTGCAGGGCCTCGGCGCCGTTCATCACCCGGTCCACGCTGAAGCCGGCCTCGCTGAGGCCCTGCTGCAGGTAGATACCGGTCTTGGGCTCATCTTCGGCCACCAGAATTTTCATGGGCGATTTTCCGGGTTGCTAAGACGGCGAGTGTGCAGCGAATCGGACACACCAACCAGCAGCTTACGCAAATGTAATCTCCGTATCAGCTGCCTGACAGGGGCACTGTCTAGGCTGTGAATGAGGCGTCCAAGTGTTCGCCGCCTTCGCGGAGCGCCGCCTGCCGCGCCCAATTCGCCACGGGAGTCGCCTGATGCCCCACTCGCCACCTAGCTCCGATCCCCCCACGCCGCCTTTCTGGAAAAGCAGAAACGGCGTGGTGCTGATGATGCTGCTGGCCATCGCCCTGTTCTATCTGGCCCGGGAACACTACGGGCATATTTCGCAGCTTCTGCCCTACCTGATCCTGCTGCTATGCCCGCTGATGCACCTGTTCGGCCATCATCATGGTGGTCATCGCCATCGGCATGGCGAATCGGGCAGCAGCAGGCACGAGCCGAGGGAATGAGTCCTGCCCTGCGCCTACGGCAGGTCGCCATCGACTGATCGAGGACGCCGGGCGCCCCTGCACCCGACTAATGTATCAACCCATAGCCCGGAGACGACCGATGCATGACACCACGATGTGGCCACTCGGGCCTTTGATGATGCTGCTCTTTGCCGCCCTGATCATCCTGCCATTCTGTCTGATCTTCAAAAAGGCCGGGTATTCGCAGTGGCTGGGGCTGCTGATGATCGTGCCGCTCGTCAACCTGATCCTCCTGTATTTCCTGGCGCTCTCTACCTGGCCCCGAGACAAGGCAGAGGATAACCTGGGCGACTGAACGCCCTCACGGCCTGGCAGCTAGCGCCGCTACCTATCGCCCCCGCGGGAATTCGTGCAGCGCGCGCCCGCGCACAATCATCAGCCAGGTAGCCGGGAGGCTCTCGCGTGTTAACCGTCAACCTGGGTCCGCTGACCCTGGACGTATCCCACCTGCTGCTGATCGGCAGCCTGCTGCTGGCGACGCTGAGCGGCTGGTGGGCTGGCCGCGCCAGCGGCCGCAACCCCGAACAACAGGTGTTCCGGCTGTTGCTGATGGCCTTGCTGGTCGCCCGCCTGGCGTTCGTGGTGAGCTATCTCGAGCACTACCGAGACGCGCTGTGGAAGGTCGTGGACATCCGTGACGGCGGCTTCATCGCCTGGCCCGGAGTCCTCGCTGCGCTCGTGTTGGGGGCCTGGCAGGCCTGGCGCGACCGCGGCCTGCGCAGGCCGCTCGGCGTGGCGCTGGCCGTCGGGGTACTGAGCTGGGGAATCGGCACACTCGCCTGGCAGGCACTGGAACAAGGCACCCGCCTGCCCGCGCTGACGCTGCGCGACAGCCATGGCACCCCGGTCGCGCTGCAGGACTACCGGGGCAAACCGCTGGTGATCAATCTCTGGGCGACCTGGTGTCCGCCGTGCCGGCGGGAAATGCCGGTCCTGGCCGAGGCCCAAGCCCGGGAGCCGGCACTGACCTTCCTGTTCGTCAACCAGGGCGAGGGGCCGGGCGAGATCCGTCGCTTCCTCGACCACGGCGGCCTCCAGTTACGCAACGTACTGCTCGACAGCGACGGGCGCCTCGGCCAGCAGGTCGGCTCCATGGCGCTGCCGACCACGCTGTTCTACGACGCCGAGGGCCGCCAGGTCGGCAACCACCTGGGCGAACTGTCCCGCGCCAGCCTCGCGCGCGCCCTGGAAATCCTGAGAGAGAATGGCCAGCCCTGATGCGCGGTGAAACCGGGCTTGACCTTGCCATGATGTCAGGGTCGATGCTGCCGCCGTGGCAATGACGCCACACAGCACGAGGACAGACCATGTTCGCTCTAGACGTTTCCGGAATGGGTTGCGGCAGTTGCGTCAGCAAGATCACCAAAGCCATCCAGGCCCTGGACAGCCAGGCCAAGGTCGAAATAGACCGAGCGGCCGGCAAGGTGAAGGTGGCGAACGCCGAGAGCCCGGAGGACATCCGCGCGGTGATCGAAGGCCTGGGCTATCCCACGCAACTCAGCGCCTGAAACGGATGCCGTTCAGGGGATGGCGACTGCCCGTTCGGCCCCGTGACCGGGGGAGTGACTAGCACTCCCCCGCCTGACTTCACTCGCCAGCCTTGCCACCGGCCTCATCACACTTGGCCTGGGTCATCAGCTGAAAACCCTGGCCCTTGCAGGCGCCTTGGCCCTTGCAGGCATTGGTGGCGGTCATGCAGTCATTCTGGCCTTTGCAGGCGTTGACGCCGAAGCACTGCACTTCGGCGGTCTGCGCCTCCTCGGCCGCTTGCGCCGGCAGGGTGCTGAAGAGGCTGGCCGCCGCCAGTGCCAGTGCCGCGCCGGTGGCGGCGGTGGATTTGCTCGACATATCGTTATCTCTCTTGAGTGCTTGGCGTGAGGTCGGCAGCGGCACTCGCCGAACCGACCGAAAGAAACCCAGGCATCGCAGCCTGATATGCCAGGGAGGCACGAGCATGACAGTACAGAGACGCGCGGTGGCCCTTCAAGAATAAAAACGCATCCTGACAGAACTGTAATCTCTATCTCAGCGTCCTGACAGGCGCCGCCGGCTAAGGTGGGTTCGAGCCTGAAGCTCACCCCGCCGTTCGAGCACAGCGTGCTCGGCGGTCCGAAACGACGCTACCGAGGATTCCCACATGAACACGCTGAAAACCTTCTTCGCCATCGCGGCCCTGAGCCTTTCCTCCCTGGCCATGGCCGAAGGCGGCGGCGACCGCACCTTCGCCCGCATGCAGTCGACAGAAACCGTCGCCACGCAGGTAGCCCAGCAGCCAAAGGCCGCAGCGCCGATGACCGGAATGAAGATGAAAAAGGCCGAACATGCCAAGTGCTGATCGGTCCCCGTCGGCCAACCTTACAGAAATGTAATCACCCTGAAGGTTGGAATATGGCAATTTTTACCCCCGCTGACGCGCGCCCGGGCGGCGTCAGCGGACAAACGTGCAGGGAGTCGGAAGCCCCCTGACCAACGCGGCACCAACCTCGAGCCATAAGGCGGTTGGTCGCCCAGCACTGGTTTCCTTCGATAGATTGGACATAAACGGCATGCACGCGAAAACCTCGAGGCGAACATTCGTCAAAGGCCTGACCGCCGGCGGCCTGCTGGCCGGACTGGGCCTGTGGCGCACACCGGTGTGGGCCGTCACCAGCCCTGGACAGCCGACCATGCTGGCGGGCACCGACTTCGAACTGTTCATCGGCGAAACCCCGGTGAACATCACCGGCAAGGCCCGCACCGCGATGACCATCAACGGCAGCCTGCCGGGCCCCATCCTGCGCTGGCGCGAAGGCGACACCGTGACCCTGCGCGTGCGCAATCGCCTGAGCGAAGACACTTCGATCCACTGGCACGGCATCATCCTGCCGGCCAACATGGATGGCGTGCCGGGCCTGAGCTTCCACGGCATCGCGCCCAACGGCATGTACGAGTACCGGTTCAAGGTGCAGCAGAACGGCACCTACTGGTACCACAGCCACTCGGGGCTGCAGGAGCAGGCCGGGGTCTATGGACCGATCATCATCGACGCCAAGGAGCCGGAACCCTTCCAGTACGACCGCGACTACGTGGTGATGCTCACCGACTGGACCGATGAAGACCCGAATCGCTTGATGGCCAAGCTGAAGAAGCAGTCGGACTACTACAACTTCAACAAGCGCACGGTCGGCGACTTCATCGACGACGTCAGCGAGAACGGCTGGTCCGAGGCCGTGGCCGATCGCAAGATGTGGGCCGAGATGAAGATGAGCCCCACCGACCTGGCCGATGTCAGCGGTTATACCTACACCTACCTGATGAACGGCCAGGCGCCCAATGGCAACTGGACCGGCCTGTTCAAGCCCGGCGAGAAGCTGCGCCTGCGTTTCATCAACGGCTCGGCCATGAGCTATTTCGACGTGCGCATCCCCGGCCTGAAGATGACCGTGGTGGCCGCCGACGGGCTGCACGTGGAACCGGTCAGCGTCGACGAGTTCCGCATCGCCGTGGCGGAAACCTATGACGTGATAGTCGAGCCGGCCAGCGCCGAGGCCTACACCATCTTCGCCCAGTCCATGGACCGCACCGGCTATGCCCGCGGCACCCTGGCCGTGCGCGAGGGCCTGAGCGCTCCGGTGCCCGAGGTCGACCCACGCCCGCTGATCGGCATGGACGACATGGGCATGGACCATGGCAGCATGGGTGGCATGGATCACGGCAGCATGGCTGGCATGGACCACAGCCAGATGGCCGGAATGGACCATGGCGCCATGGACCACAGCCAGATGGCGGGCATGGGCGCCATGGCCGGCATGAGCGCGCAGATGCAAGCCCATCCGGCCTCGGAGGCGAACAATCCGCTGGTCGACATGCAGACCATGATGCCCACCTCGAAACTCGATGACCCGGGCATGGGCCTGCGCGACAACGGCCGCCGGGTACTGACCTACGCCGACCTCAAGAGCACCTTCCCCGACCCGGACGGCCGCGAGCCGAGCCGTACCATCGAGTTGCACCTGACCGGGCACATGGAGAAGTTCGCCTGGTCGTTCGACGGCATCAAGTTCTCCGACGCCGAGCCGGTGCGCCTCAAGTACGGCGAGCGACTGCGCATCACCCTGGTCAACGACACCATGATGACCCACCCCATCCACCTGCACGGCATGTGGAGCGACCTGGAAGACGACAACGGCAACTTCAGGGTGCGCAAACACACCATCGACATGCCGCCGGGCTCCAAGCGCAGCTACCGGGTCACCGCCGACGCCCTGGGCCGCTGGGCCTACCATTGCCATCTGCTGCTGCACATGGAAATGGGCATGTTCCGTGAAGTGCGAGTGGACGAGTAAGGGAACCTAGAGATGAACAGCTCACTGAATACAGCAAGACGGGTCGGCGGCGCCCTGGCGCTCGCCCTGGGCGTGGCCGGCATGGCCAATGCCGCCGGGCAGATGGACCACTCGAAAATGGACCACGCAGCGATGGGCCATGGCAGCGCTCAGCCGGCGCCCAAGCCCCAGGCCATGGACCATGGTCAGATGGACCACGGCAGCATGGATCACAGCCAGATGAACCATGGGCAGATGGACCACGGTGCCATGGATCCCGGCAAGATGAGCCCGAAGCAAATGGATCATGGCGCCATGGATCACAGCCAGATGGACCATGGACAGATGGACCATAAGGCCATGGGCCATGGCGGCGCCTACCAGGGCAGCCGCGCGCCCGCTACGAGCAGCCGCACCCCGATCCCGGTGCTGACCGACGCCGACCGCGCCGCCGCGTTCCCGCCGCTGCCCGGCCATGCCGTGCACGACAAGATGCTCAGCTGGTTCCTGCTGTTCGACCAGCTGGAGTACCAGAACGCCGACGAAGGCAGCGTGCTCAGCTGGGATGCCTCGGCCTGGGTGGGCGGCGACATCGACCGCCTGTGGCTGCGTTCGGAGGGTGAGCGCACCAATGGCATGACCGAAGAGGCGGAACTCCAGGCGCTCTGGGGGCACGCCATCGGCCCCTGGTGGGAACTGGTCGGCGGCCTGCGCCAGGACTTCAAGCCGGGCCCGGCGCAGACCTGGGGTGCCTTCGGCATCCAGGGCATGCCGCTGTACGGCCTGGAAGTCGAGGCCACCGGCTTCGTCGGCGAGCAAGGACAAAGCGCCCTGCGCCTGGAGGGCGAGTACGACATGCTGCTGACCAACCGGCTGATCCTGCAGCCCACCGCCGAGCTGAACTTCTACGGCAGGAACGACCACGAACGCGGCGTAGGCTCCGGCCTGGCCAGCAGCGAAGTGGGCCTGCGCCTGCGCTACGAAATCCGCCGTGAGTTCGCACCCTACATCGGCGTCACCTGGAATCGCGCCTACGGCAATACCGCCGACCTGGTGCGCGAAGAAGGCGGTGATGTCAGCGAGGCGCGCCTGGTCGCCGGTATCCGGATGTGGTTCTGAGGAGCTGAGATGAAAAGAACAGTCAAGACCCTGGTCGCCGCGAGCCTGGTCGGCGGGGCCGCGGCCACCGCCGGCGCCTACTTCGGCCTGGTCAACGTCGGCGCCGATGACCCGCACCTGCCGGCCGTGTACGCCTTCCTGAGCATGGCCCGCGACCGCTCCATCGAGGTGCGCTCGCGGGACATTCAGGTGCCCGACCTCAACGATCAGGAGCTGATCCGCGCCGGGGCGGGTAACTACAACTCGATGTGCATCGGCTGCCACCTGGCCCCCGGCGTCGCCGCTACCGAACTGAGCCAGGCGCTCTATCCCGCGCCGCCGAACCTGGCCGAGATCGGCGTCGACGGCAACCCGGCGGCCGCCTTCTGGACCATCAAGCACGGCATCAAGGCCACCGGCATGCCGGCCTGGGGCAAGAGCATGGCTGACCCCTATATCTGGGGCATGGTCGCCTTCCTGCAGCAGCTGCCGGAACTCGATACCCAGCAGTACCGGACCCTGGTCGCCTCCAGCGGCGGCCACCAGCACGGCGGCGGCGAGTCCGACATGCATAACCATGAGAATCAGCACGGCACGCCGGGCGACGATCACCACGCCGGTGAGATGGCCGGCATGAGCCATCATGACGAGGCCGCGGATGACCATCACGCTGGCGAGGCGGCCGGCGCCAGTCACCATGATGTCGCCGCCGACCATCATGGCGCTGAACTGGCCAGCGCCGACCACCATGCCGGCGAAACGCCCGGCGCCAGCCACCACGACGCCCAGCCGGCGGCCGCGGCGCCCAAGCCGGCAACCAAGACCCACACCCACGCCGACGGCAAGGAGCACGTGCATGCCCACTAAATCCAACCTGTACCGAGCCAGCATGCAGGCCAGCGCCTTGGCCGCCCTGCTGTTCGGCGCCGCGGCCCAGGCCGCCGAGCCACTGAGCATCGACGTGCACCGCGACGCCAACTGCGGTTGCTGCAAGAAGTGGGTCGCACATCTGCAAGACAGCGGCTTCACGGTCATCGACCATGTCGAGTCCGACATGCATGCGGTCAAGCAGCGCCTCGGCGTGGCACCCCGCCTGGCCGCCTGCCACACGGCGGTGATCGACGGCAAGTTCGTCGAGGGCCATGTGCCGGCGGCGCAGATCATCGAGCTGAGCCAGCGTTCCGACCTGGTCGGCATCGCCGTGCCGGGCATGCCGGCCGGTTCACCGGGCATGGAGGTCGGCGGCAAGCAGCAGGCCTACCAGGTGATTGGCTTGACCCAGGCGGGCACCGACCAGGTGGTAGCCGACTATCCGGCGAACTAGGCAAGCGCGCCCCGCCGCTCAACAGTGCCCGGGGCCAATTGACTACACTGAAGGCAAGACCGTCGTGCGCAACTGCAGCCGGCACCCCGCGGCATGACGCGACGAGGGCAAAGCATGGACTGGCATACACCGACCCGGAGTGCGCTCACACCGCTTGAATGCCCGGCGCCAAGCCGGGCTTGGCCCCTGGCCGTGGCCAGCCTGCTGCTCCTATTCCTGCAGACCGCTGCGGCCGCGCCCCCTGCCGACCTGACGATCTGGCCCGAGCCGAAGACCGTAGCCGCAGTCGAATTTACCGATAGCCAGGGCAAGCCGCGCACCCTCAGCGACTTCAAGGGCCAGATTGTCCTGCTCAACCTCTGGGCCACCTGGTGCGGCCCATGCCGTGAGGAGATGCCGACCCTGGATCGGTTGCAGGGGCAACTCGGCGGCGCCGATTTCCAGGTGCTGGCCCTCTCGCTCGACCCGGACGGGGAACAGGTGGTGCGGGACTTTTACGCGGAAATCGGCATCCAGCACCTCGAGCTCTATATCGACGAGAGTGCCCGGGCCATCGGCAGCCTCGGCGCCTTCGGACTGCCCGCCACCCTACTGCTCGACCGCCATGGCCGGGAGCTGGGCAGGAAACTGGGCGCCGCCGAATGGGACAATCCCGAGGTCATCGAGTACCTGCGCGAACTCATCGGCACGCCCCAGGGGGGCTGAGCGGTGCCGACGCTAAGCGATATCGGCATCCTGAGCGCCTTTGCCGCCGGGATGATCTCCTTCATTTCCCCCTGCGTGCTGCCGCTGGTGCCCGGCTACCTGTCGTTTATCGCGGGCCGCTCGGTGGACGAACTGCAATCGATGCAGAACCGCCGCGAACGTATCGCCGTAGTCGGCATGAGCCTGACCTTCGTCCTCGGCTTCTCCACTGTGTTCGTCGTACTGGGTGCCAGCGCCAGCGCGCTGAGCAAGCTGCTGCTGACCTATCAGCAGCAGACAAACCTTATCGGCGGCGCCATCGTGATCACCTTCGGCCTGTTCATGACCGGCCTGGTCAACCCGCGCTGGCTGCATCTGGATGTACGCCTGGTCCATCGTGTCAATGCCAGGCTCGGCCCTGTGGCCACCTATGCCCTGGGCGCAGCGTTCGCCTTCGGCTGGACGCCCTGCATCGGCCCGATCCTGGGCAGCATCCTGACGATCAGCGCCTCCGGCACCAGGGTTGACGGCATCGCGCTGCTGTCCATCTACTCACTGGGCCTGGGCGTGCCGTTCCTGCTGAGCGCCCTGTTCATCAACCATTTCCTGGCGCACCTGAAACGGCTTCGGCGCTGGAGTCGGGTCATCCATCTAGGAGCGGGCGTCATCCTGATTTTCATGGGACTGGCCATGATCACCGGTCAACTGGCGGCCTTGTCCTACTGGTTTCTGCGGGTGTTTCCGGCGCTGGGCAGGATAGGATAGCGGCGCACGAAGGTCCGCCACGGCTGATGAAGAGGTCGAGCCGATCGTCATCTATCGCCACTGCGCTCAACCCGCCCTGGCCAGCACCTCGATGATCGGACAGCTCGCCTCAGCGCCGCCCGCGTCGCACCGGCCGACCAGTTCGCCCAGCACCTGCCGCATCGTCGCCAGCTCGGCCATCTTCCGCTCGATCAGCGCCAACTTGCGCGCCGCCAGCGCGCGCGTCTCGGCGCAGGCGCTGGCCGCGTCCAGGCTGAGCAGATCGGCCACCTCCGCGAGGCTGAAGCCCAGCGCCTGCGCCCGCTTGATAAAGCACAGGCGCGCGACCATCGCCGCCGGGTAGCGGCGCTGGCCACCCGGCGGCCTGGGCGGTTCAGCCAGCAGGCCACGGCGCTGGTAGTAGCGAATCGTCTCGACGCTCACCTCGGCGGCCTTGGCCAGTTTGCCGATACTCAATTCGACGCTCATCCACAACTCCTTGACTCTGTACCCAGGTACGGAATTTAGACTAGTCCCAGCGTACACAGGTTCAAGGAGTCGACATGAGCATGCTTAGCGGAAAAGGCTCGCTGCTGGCGGGCGGTTTGGCGGCCATAGGCGCGTCGCTGTGTTGCGTCGCACCACTGGCGTTGCTGGCGCTCGGCATAGGCGGCTCGTGGATGACCAGCTTGACGGCGCTGGAGCCGTACCGGCCGATCTTCATTGGCTTGACCCTGCTGTTCCTCGGCCTGGCGTTTCGCCGACTGTACTTCGTGCCGCAGGTCTGCGCGCCCGGAGCGCCCTGCACCGACCCACGCGCGCTGAGGCGCCAGCGCCTGCTGTTCTGGATCGTCACGCCGCTGCTGCTGGCGTTGCTCGCCGTGCCCTGGCTTGCCCCACTGCTCTACTGAAAGGAGGTGTCCCATGCGCAAACTGCTGCTGACGGCCCTGGCCGCCTTGCCCCTGCTGGCGCTCGCCGCCCCACCGCAAGCGCTCACTCTCGAGGTGCAGAACATGACCTGCGGGCTCTGTCCGCTGACGGTCAAGCGGGCCCTGCAACAAGTGCCGGGGGTCGAGAAGGTGCAGGTCGATTTCGAACGCAAGACCGCCAGTGTCCAATACGATCCCGACCGGGTGCAGCCGGCGACGCTGATAGAGGCGACCGGCAATGCCGGTTACCCCTCCAGGGTACGGGAGTAGCACCGCGATGAAACCCGTCGTCCTCGAATCCGTGCTGACCTGCCCGCACTGCGGCTTCGCCAAGCAGGAGAGCATGCCCACCGACGCCTGCCAGTACTATTACGAGTGCAGCCAGTGCAAGGCACTGCTGCGCCCCAAACCGGGGGACTGCTGCGTGTTCTGCTCGTTCGGCTCGGTGCAGTGCCCGCCGATTCAGCAGGCGGGTCGCTGCTGCGCGCGCGGTGACTAGGCTGCCGACAGTTGCAGCGCGCCAGCACGACAGCCCGCCGTTTCGCGCACACACCACCTTGGTCGGCTTGGCCGTCGGCACCGCGCTGGGTAAGCTCGACTCCTTCTTTGCGCGGATCGCCCATGAGCCTGAACGATATCCTGTTGCTGGTGCTGGCCGGCTTCGCCGCCGGCGGCATGAACGCGCTGGCCGGCGGCGGCACCTTCTTCTCCTTTCCGGCCCTGCTCGCCGCCGGCCTGCCGCCGGTCACCGCCAACGCCACCAACGCCGTGGCCCTGTGGCCGGCCAGCCTGGCCGCGGCCTGGGCGGCGCGCAGCAGCCTGCGCCCGCTGGGCCGCTACCTGCTGCCGCTGCTGCTGGCCGGTTTGCTCGGCGGTTTGGGCGGCGGCCTGCTGCTGCTGGCCGGTGGCGACGAGATCTTCCGCCACCTGATCCCCTGGCTGTTGCTGACCGCCACCGCGCTGTTCGCCGCCAGCCCCTGGCTCAGTCGCCTGCTGGCCGCCCGCCGGGCGCAGGCGGCGCCAAGTGCGCAGCCGCCGCACAGCCCGCTGTCGCTCGGCGCCCATGTCGGCGTGTCGATCTACGGAGGCTACTTCGGCGCCGGCATGGGCATCCTGCAACTGGCCGCCTTCTCCATCGAGGGCCATCCGGTGGCCCGCGCCAACGCCCTGAAGAACCTGATCTCGGCGGTGATCTACAGCATCGCCACCGTCACCTTCGTGGTCGCCGGGCGGGTCAGCTGGTACGAGCTGGCCATCCTGCTGACCGGCGCCACCCTCGGCGGCTACGCCGGTGGCGCCCTCGGCCAGCGCCTGCCACCGGCCTTGCTGCGCGCCCTGGTGATCGGCGTGGGCGGCGGCATGACCGCCTATTACTTCTGGACCACCTATTTTGCCGGCTGAGCGAGGCCCCTGCGCGCGCCCGGCGATTTGCCCGCACGCCGCGCCTCTGCTAGTGTCGCGCCGGTCACACACCCTGCCAGAGCCCCCTCCAGAGACCGTCCGCCATGGCCCGTAAGAAAGCCGCGCTCGACTTCGAGCAGTCCCTCACCGACCTGCAGAGCCTGGTCGAGCGCCTGGAAAGCGGCGAGCTGTCGCTGGAAGACTCGCTGAGCGCCTTCGAGCAGGGCATTCGCCTGACCCGCGACTGCCAGGCCGCCCTGACCCAGGCCGAGCAGAAGGTGCAGATTCTCCTGGAACGCGACGGCGAGCTGGAGGAAGCCCCCTTCGACGCGGATCGCCCGGCATGATCGCGGCCTACCAGGCGCAGTGTCAGCGCCGCGTCGACGAGGCCCTGGATGCGCTGCTGCAGCCCCCAGGCGCGGAGCTGCAAAGGCTCTACCAGGCCATGCGCTACAGCGTGGTCAACGGCGGCAAGCGGGTGCGCCCGCTGCTGGTCTACGCCGCCTGCGAAGTCCTCGGCGGCCAGGTGCAAGACGCCGACGGCGCGGCCTGCGCGGTGGAGCTGATCCATGCCTACTCGCTGGTCCACGACGACCTGCCGGCCATGGACGACGACGACCTGCGCCGCGGTCAGCCGACCACCCACAAGGCCTTCGACGAGGCCTGCGCCATTCTCGCCGGTGACGGTCTGCAGAGCCTGGCCTTCGAGGTCCTCGCCGACGCCCGCCGCAACCCCCACGACGCCGAGCTGCGCCTGGCGATGATCGCCGCCCTGGCCCAGGCCGCAGGCCCCGCGGGCATGGTCGGCGGCCAGGCCATCGACCTCGGCTCGGTCGGCCAGCAGCTGGACCAGGCGGCCCTGGAAACCATGCACCGGCACAAGACCGGCGCGCTGATCGAGGCCAGCGTGCGCCTCGGCGCCCTGGCCAGCGGCCGCGCCGACGAGGCCGCGCTGAAGGCCCTTCACGCCTATGCCCGGGCCATCGGCCTGGCGTTCCAGGTGCAGGACGATATCCTCGACGTGGAGAGCGACACCGCCACCCTGGGCAAGACCCAAGGCAAGGATGAGGCCAACCACAAGCCGACCTACCCGGCCCTGCTCGGCCTGGAACCGGCCAAGGCCTACGCCCTGGAGCTGCGCGACCAGGCGCTGCACGCCCTGCGCGCCTTCGACAACGGCGCCGAGCCGCTGCGCGAGCTGGCCCGCTATATCGTCGAGCGCCGCCACTGAGGCACCTGGCCGAGCCGCGCCCCGACGGGGACACCGGCCTGCGCGGGTGAATCAGGCCGGGCGGGCAACCCCGCCGCGCTTGCGCGGAGTTATGGCTTAAAGCTTGGCATCGCTTTCGGGTAAACTGCCGCATCTTTTTGCCTATAACGATTCGCCCGATGCCGACGACCTTCGATGAGATCCCCCGCGAGCGCCCGCTGACGCCCCTGCTCGACCGCGCGAACACGCCGGACGAACTGCGCCGCCTGGGCGAAGCCGAGCTGGTGAGCCTGGCCGACGAGCTGCGCCAGTACCTGCTCTACACCGTCGGCCAGACCGGCGGGCACTTCGGTGCCGGGCTCGGGGTGATCGAACTGACCATCGCCCTGCACTACGTCTTCGACACCCCGGACGACCGCCTGGTGTGGGACGTCGGTCATCAGGCCTATCCGCACAAGATCCTCACCGGCCGCCGCGAGCAGATGAGCAGCCTGCGGCAGAAGGACGGCATCGCCGCCTTCCCACGCCGCAGCGAGAGCGAGTACGACACCTTCGGCGTCGGCCACTCCAGCACCTCGATCAGCGCAGCCCTGGGCATGGCCATCGCCGCCCGCCTGGACAACAGCAAGCGCAAGAGCGTGGCGGTGATCGGCGACGGCGCCCTGACCGCCGGCATGGCCTTCGAGGCGCTGAACCACGCCTCGGACGTCAGCGCCAACATGCTGGTGATCCTCAACGACAACGACATGTCGATCTCCAAGAATGTCGGTGGCCTGTCCAACTACCTGGCCAAGCTGCTCTCCAGCCGCACCTACGCCAGCATGCGCGAAGGCAGCAAGAAGGTGCTGTCACGCCTGCCCGGCGCCTGGGAGATCGCCCGCAAGACCGAGGAACACGCCAAGGGCATGCTGGTGCCCGGCACCCTGTTCGAGGAACTGGGCTGGAACTACATCGGCCCGATCGACGGCCACGACCTGCCGACCCTGCTGGCCACCTTGCGCAACATGCGCGACCTGGAGGGGCCGCAGTTCCTCCACGTGATCACCAAGAAGGGCAAGGGCTTCGCCCCGGCCGAGGCCGACCCGATCGGCTACCATGCGATCACCAAGCTGGAGCCGATCAACGCGCCGGCGAACGCGCCGAAGAAGCCCTCCGGGCCCAAGTACTCCAACGTCTTCGGCCAGTGGCTGTGCGACATGGCCGCGCAGGACAACCGCCTGGTCGGCATCACCCCGGCGATGAAGGAAGGCTCCGACCTGGTGGCCTTCAGCGAGCGCTACCCGCAGCGCTACTTCGACGTGGCCATCGCCGAGCAGCATGCGGTGACCCTGGCCGCCGGCATGGCCTGCGACGGCGCCAAGCCGGTGGTGGCGATCTACTCGACCTTCCTGCAGCGCGCCTACGACCAGCTGATCCACGATGTCGCGGTGCAGAACCTCGACGTGCTGTTCGCCATCGACCGTGCCGGCCTGGTCGGCGAGGACGGCCCGACCCACGCCGGCAGCTTCGACCTGTCCTACCTGCGCTGCATCCCCGGCATGCTGGTGATGACCCCCAGCGACGAGAACGAGCTGCGCCGCATGCTCACCACCGGCTACCAGTACCTGGGCCCGGCGGCGGTGCGCTACCCGCGCGGCAGCGGCCCCGACGCCAGCATCGAGCCGGGCCTGCAACCGCTGGAGATCGGCAAGGGCGTGGTCCGCCGCCAGGGCAGGCGCATCGCCCTGCTGGCGTTCGGCGTGCAACTGGCCGAGGCGCTGAAGGTCGGCGAGACCCTGGACGCCACGGTGGTCGACATGCGCTTCGTCAAACCCCTGGACGAGGCCCTGCTGCGCCAGCTGGCCACCGAGCACGAGCTGCTGGTGACCATCGAGGAGAACAGCATCATGGGCGGCGCCGGCAGCGCGGTCAGCGAGTACCTGGCCCGTGAGGACCTGCTCAAGTCGGTGCTGCACCTGGGCCTGCCGGACTACTACGTGGAGCACGCCAAGCCGGCGCAGATGCTCGCCGAATGCGGCCTTGACGAGGCCGGCATCGAGGCCGCCATCCGTCGCCGCCTGGCCATGTTGCCAGCCTGATCGACGCGGCGCGGGCGACCAACGTCCGCGCCGCAGCATTGCTTTACCCGCCGCAGCCCCTTATGGTGCGCGGCGTTTCAAGTTGTCCGAGGTCGCGGCCATACCAGCCGCGTGAAAAGGGAAGCAGGTGCGCCGCTGTCAGCCGACAGCCGCCAAGCCTGCGCTGCCCCCGCAACGGTAATCGACAGCCGCCGAGCGACACCCGCTCTGGCGCCGGCTTTCCCGACACACCACTGGGTACGCCCGGGAAGGTGGGAAAATCGCAGTCGACAGCCCGGAGACCTGCCTCGGCGCAATCTGACTGGTGTTGCGGAGGGCATCACCGTCAAGCGCTGGCACCCGTCCGCTTGCCCGTGCTTGTCCCTGCCCTCCTCAAAAGACTTCTCCCTTTTGAGGATTTACCCATGAAACTGTCCCCTCTCGCCCTCGCCGTAGCGCTGACCCCGAGCCTGGTACTGGCTGCCGAGCCCGCCGAACCCTATCAGGCCCAGCCATTGGTGGTGACCCGCGGCACCCCCCTGCAGAAGCCCGCGCCGGCCAGCGTCCGGGTGATCGACCGCAAACAGATCGAGAAAAGCGCCGCCCACAACCTGATCGAAGTGCTGCGCGGGCAGGCGGGGCTGCAGGTTCGCGACACCCTGGGCGACGGCAACCGCGCGTCGATCAGCCTGCGCGGCTTCGGCGAGAATGCGGTGAACAACACCCTGGTGCTGGTCGACGGCCGCCGCCTGAACAATCCCAGCCTCAACGGCCCCGACCTCAACAGCGTGCCCCTGGCCAACATCGAGCGCATCGAGATCATCCGCGGCGCCGGCACCGTGCTCTACGGCGACCAGGCGGTAGGCGGGGTGATCAACATCATCACCCGCACGCCAGTCGACAACGAAGCCTATGTGGAGACGACCCAGGGCAGCCACGACCTGGAGGCCTATCGCGGGCATCTGTTCCAGCAGCTAGGCGCCGGGTTCTCCGTCTATGCCAGCGGCGAAACGCGCCACACCGACAATTATCGCGACCACAACAACGCCAGCTACAGCAACGGTTTCGCCCGGCTGCGCTACGATCACGCCGATGGTTGGGCACTGTATGAGTACCAGAGCACCGACGATGAACTGCTCTACCCCGGCGCCCTGACCATTGCCCAACGCCGCGCGGACCGCAAGGCGAGCACCTCCAACGAGTGGAACGACAGCAAGACCCAGGTCCACCGCTTCGCCTTGGAACAGGCCATCGGCGCCAACTGGACCGGCAACTTCGATTACAGCTTCCGCGACTCCGATGGCGTAGGCCTGATTTCCGGCAGCCCGTTCAATGACGGCACCCGTGTGGAGAGCTTCAGCCCGCGCCTGACGGCCCACTTCGATAGCGGCCTGGGGCGCAGCGAGTGGCTGATCGGCCACGACCACATCACCAGCGATTACCAGGCCGCCTACGCCAGCTTTCCGAGCTTCAGCAGCCTGGCGCGCCAGACTCAGCGCGACTGGTACACCCAACTGAGTCAGCCCCTTGCCAGCGATGTCAGCCTGATCCTGGGCTACCGCGCCAGCGAGGCGGAGGACCGCAACAAGCGCAACGACCTCAGTCATACCGACCGGGAAGGCAGCACCAGCGTTGCCCTGCAGTGGCAGGCGAATCAGCAGACCAGCCTGTTTATCAAGCGCGAAGATGTGCTGCGCTGGGCCAACGTCAATGAGAACGCCTCAGTCGGGCCCGGCGTGACCTTCCTCAAGCCACAGACCGGTGAGTCCTGGGAAAGCGGAATCGAGTGGCGCGATGGCAGCCAGCGTTACCAGGCCACTCTCTACCGCCTGGATCTGGAGGACGAGCTGCTGTACGACCCGCTCGCCGAACACTCCGTATTCGGCCCTGGCGCCGGCGCCAATATCAACCTGGACAAGACCCGTCGCCAGGGCCTGCTGCTCGAGGGTGAGGGTTCGCTGACCAACAAGCTCAGTGTCGGTGCCCAGTACAGCTTCACCGACTCGGAGTTCCGCGCCGGCCAGAACAAGGGCAACGAAGTGCCCTGGGTGTCCCGTCATAGCGCCGGCGCACACCTGAACTACATCGTCCTGCCGGGACTGAACGCCTATCTGGAAGCGATCTACACTGGCGCCCGCTACCTCTCCAGCGACGACGCCCATGTCCTGCCGCGCGAAGGGGGCTATACCCTGTTCAACGCCGCCCTGAAATACGAGTACCGCCAGTTCAACGCCAAGCTGCGGGTCAACAACCTCACCGGCAAGCGCTACGACAGTTTCGCCACCTACTCCGCCTGGACACCGGGAAACAAGGGACTGTATCCAGCACCGGAAGAAGATGTGCAACTGAGCGTCGGCTATCGCTTCTAAGCCGCCACCTACAACAAGGCCCCGCAATCGCGGGGCCTTGTGCATTCAGAGGGCTACTGCGCGTCCGCCAGCCGGGCGCACAGTTTCTCGGTCGCCGCCAGCATCTGGAAACTGGGCCGTTCCAGGCCCTTGTCCGGCACCGGCCAGAGTTGCTTGCGCTTTACCGCGGTCAACTGCGGCCAGCGCCGCCAGCCGTCCAGCTGGGCGCCGCTGCCGGCGAGGATAACCTCGGGATCGCGCTGCAACACGGACTCGACGCTGACCTGCGGCGCCGGCAGGCTCAGGTCGGCGAAGACGTTCTCGGCGCCGCACAGGCGCAGGGCGTCGCTGATGATCTGGCGCCCGCCTATGGTGTACAGCGGCTTGTCCCAGATCTGATAGAACACCCGCAACGGCCGCTCGCGGCGATAGCGCCGGCTCAGCTCGGCCCGGCGCTCGTCGAAGCGCTGGCGCAACGACTCCCCTTGCGCCTGGCGACCGATGCGCGCGCCGATCTCGGCGAACTGGGCGGCGAGATTGGTCAGGTCGCGTGGTTCCACGACCAGTAGGGGAATGCCGAACGCCTGCAGCTGCTGGCGCTGGGCCGGGCCGATGCTGTCGGGCCAGAGCAGTACCAGATCGGGCTGCAGCTTGAGCAGGCTTTCCATTTCCAGCTGGCCATAGCGCCCCACCGACGGCAGGTGGCTCAGCGCGGCGGGGCGCTCGCCGCCATCCAGCACGCCGACCAGCAGGTCGGCAGCTTCGAGCTCCAAGACGATCTCACTGAGCGAGGGTGCCAGGCTGACCACCCGCTCCACCGCCAGCGCCGGCCAGGCCAGCAGCGCGAGCAGGCACAGCCCCAGGCGCGTCATCAGCCGAGCTGGCGGGGAATACGGTAGAGGTAGAACAGCACCAGGCTGGACAGCGCCAGGAGCAGCAGCGGAATGCCCTCCAGACCGGCGAACAGCGCAACGGCGGCGACCCAGGCCGGCAGCGCGGCGACCAGCATGGCCCGCCCTCGGCACTCGCCCAGCGCCTGCCAGGCGGCTGGCTCCTGCGGCGTATCCAGGGCTTTCTCGGTAGCCACCAGGGCACGCTTGTAGGCACGAAACAGCGGCAGGCTGGCGAACATCGCCAGCAGGCCGGCGATGAACAGCGGCATGGCCAGCGGCCCCGGCTGGCGAGCGCCGCCGAACACCAGGTTGAGGACGAACAGCGGCGCCAGGGCCAGGGTCAGCAGCCCCCACCAGCGGAGCGCCAGGCGCCGGCGCTGCTCGCTGCGACTCACGGCGCTTCCTCGACCTCGCCCTGGTGCAGGCTGCCGAGCAGATGGCCGAGCTTGCCGGCCTTGGTCGCCAGGTACTTCTTGTTGTGCGGATTGTGGTCGATCTGCAGCGGCACACGGGTGGCCACGCTGATGCCCATGTCGCCCAGAGCCTTGACCTTGCGCGGGTTGTTGGTCATCAGCTTGAGTTCGCGAATGCCCAGGTGCTCGAGCATCGGCCGGCAGATCGCGTAGTCGCGCTGGTCGGCGCCGAAGCCCAGGCGCTCGTTGGCCTCCACGGTATCGGCGCCGCCATCCTGCAGCTCGTAGGCGCGGATCTTATTCAGCAGGCCGATGCCACGGCCTTCCTGGCGCAGATAGAGCAGCACGCCACGGCCCTCGCTGGCGATCGCCCGCAGGGCCGCCTCGAGCTGGAAGCCGCAATCGCAGCGCAGGCTGAACAGCGCGTCGCCGGTCAGGCATTCGGAGTGCAGGCGCCCCAGCACCGGCTCGCCGTCGGCCACATCGCCGAAAGTCAGCGCGACATGCTCCTTGCCGGTGGCCTCCTCGAGAAAACCATGCATGGTGAACACGCCAAACGGCGTGGGCAGTTGGGAGGCGGCGACGAACACGACAGGCACCGGATGCTCCTAAGAAGAATAAGGGCTGGGAAGTGGCAAGGGCGGCATTGTAACAGCAGCCCCCGCCGGCGGGTCAGCCTGAATTACCGATGATAGGTATCGAAACGCGCCGATCGGCCCGGGCTCAGTGCTTGGACTCGAGCATCAGCACATCCTGCTCGACCTTCCAGCCGACCCGGCTGAGAAAGCTCATGCCGAGCAGGGCCTCGGTCGGCGCGCCGCCCTCCAGCACCACCGCCTCGACGCCCAGCACCTCGAGGCCGCCGACCTTGACGCTCTTGAGGTCGACCCGCCAGCCGCGCGCCGTGCCGCTGGCGGTGTTGACCTGCAAGGGCCGGCCGCTCACCCGGTAGTCGATACCCAGACGCCGGGCCTGGCCATCATTGAGGGCGACCGCGGTGGCCCCGCTGTCGACCAGGAACTGCACCGGATGGCCATTCACCGAGCCGGCCACCCAATAATGCCCGCCGACGCCCTTGGCAATGCTCAACTGGCGCTTGCTCGCCTCGGCGAAGCCATCGCTGTACTCGCGACTGAGGCCATAGCTGCGCTCGACGCCATCGACCCGCAGCACCGCCCCGCGGCTGTCGGCACTGACCAGCTCCACCCCGCCGGGGCCAACCTGGCCGACCTTCACCAGCTTGCGCTGGCCGTCGACATTGATCACCGCAGCCCCGGGAAACAGACCGACCACGCGCACCTGGGTGGCCGCCCAGAGCGGTTCGACGGCCGTCAACAGCAGGCCGATGGCCAGCGCCTTCACACTCTGCATCATGCGTCTTGCACTCCTTACTCGAACGGATAGGGCTGCTGCCAGCGCGCGAAAACCGCTCGCAGACTGCCGCGCTTGACCAGCTCATCCATACGCTGGTCGAACAGCCGGGCCAAGGCACGCCCTCGCGGGTTGTCGGCGAAACCCAGATACAGCGGCAGGCTGGTCGCCGGGGTGATGCGAAAACGCGTCGGATCGGCCGCCTGCTCGAGGACCGCCTCGACCTCGGCACGCGAGTCGATATAGAAGTCGGCACGGTGATACAGCAGCATTCGCGGGATATCGCTGTCGCGCTGGATTTCCCGGTAGTTTTTCAGATCCGGCAGATAGCGCTGGAAGGCATAGCCACGCATCCACACCAGCTGCGCCGCGCCGAGCGTGTCCAGGGTGGGCGCCGGGCGCTCGGCCAGGCCCAGGGCGGTGATCTGGTCGGCATCGTAGTGCCAGCGCGGGTAGATCACGCCGCGGTCGATCTCATCCCGGTAGGAACCGACCCAGGCATCCGCCTCGCCCCGCTGGACCAGGCCGATGGAGCGGGTATAGGGCACGCTCTGGATCGCCAGCAGGACACCGGCGGGCTCAAACACCTGACGCAGGATGTCCCAGGCCAGGCCGCTGCCGTCGGCCTCGGTATCGTCTTCCCAGACCTCGCTGGCCAGACGGATGTGCGTCGGCCCCGCCGGTTCGGCTTGGACGCCGCTCCAGCTCAGGAGTCCCAACAGTAATGCCAGCCAGCAACCCAGCAGCTTCATCCCCGGTCTCGCTAAAGGCCCAGTCCCGCGGCCAGGCCGTTGGCCCAGCCCCACACCAGCAGTTGCATCGCCAGCCAGGCGAACACCCCGGCCAGCACATCGTCGAGCATGATGCCGACGCCGCCGTGCACGTGCCTGTCGACCCAGCTGATCGGCCAGGGCTTGAGGATGTCGAACAGGCGGAACATGAGGAAGCCTAGCAGCAGCCAGATCCAGCCTTCTGGTACCAGCCAGAGGGTGATCCACATGCCGACCATCTCGTCCCAGACGATGCCCTCGTGGTCATGCACCCGCAGGTCCTCGGCGACCTTGCCACACAGCCAGAAGCCGAACAGCATGGTCAGGCCGAGCATCAGCCAGTAGCCCCAATCCGGCAGCATCTGCCACAGTGGGATGAATGGCAGGGCCACCAGCGAGCCCCAGGTTCCCGGCGCCTTCGGCAGGGTGCCCGAGCCGAACCCAAAGGCCAGGAAATGCCAGGGGTTACGCCAGACCGAAGGTGGCACTCTCGAAGTCTCAGACACCGCTGCTCCCGAAATGCTGATAACCGCGCGCTGGCGGTGTAAGGCTGCGCCCCTGTTCGTCCAGCAGCTGCACGCCCTCGCCGGCCGCGACCCGGCCGACCACCTGCACCGGCCAGCCGGCTGCCTGCAGGCCGTGCAGATGCTGCGCCGGCAGGGTAAAGGCCAGCAGGTAGTCGTCACCGCCAGCAAGCGCGCACTGCCGCGCGGCGTCTTCGCCGAGCAGAGCGCGCAGGGCGCTCGACAGCGGCAACCGCGCCTGCTCGACCAGCAGCGCCACCCCGGAGGCCGCGGCAATATGCCCGCAATCGGCCAGCAGGCCGTCGGAGATGTCCAGCGCCGCCGTGGCCTTGCCGCACAGGGCCTGGCCCAGGGCCAGCTGCGGCTGCGGCGACCAGTAGCGCGCCAGCAAGGGCTCGGCGATCTGCGTCGAGGCCTGGCGCCGTCCCAATACCAGGGGCAAAGCACCGGCCCCGTCGCCGAGGCATCCGCCGACGCAGAGCAGGTCGCCTACCTGCGCACCGCCGCGGGTCAGCGCCTGCCCCGCCGACACCCGGCCAAACACGGTGACGGTCAGGCTCAGTGGCCCACGGGTGGTATCGCCGCCGATCAGACGCGCGGCACACTGCCGCGCCATCTGGTCGAGGCCGCGGGCGAAGGCTTCCAGCCAGGCCGGCTCGGCGCGGGGCAGGGTCAGGGCCAGGGTGAAGCCGATGGGCGTCGCGCCCATGGCGGCCAGGTCGCTCAGCGACACACCGAGTGCGCGCTGGGCTAGCAGGTAGGGGTCGGCCCCGGTGGGGAAATGCACGGCCTCGACCAGGGAGTCGGTGGACACCGCCAGCTGTTCGCCGGGCGGCACCTCCAGCAGCGCGCAATCATCGCCGATGCCCAGGGCCACGCCTTCGCCGGCCTGCGCGCAGGACGCGGCGGCGAAGTAGTGACGGATCAGTTCGAACTCACCCAAGGCCAGGCGCGTCCGAATCAGCGCTTGTGCGCGCGAACTTCGTCGGACCGCAGACGCGGCGCCAGCTTGTCCAGCACGCCGTTGACGAACTTGTGTCCGTCGGTGGCGCCGAACACCTTGGCCAGCTCGATGCCTTCGTTGATCACCACCCGATAGGGGATATCGATGCGGTTCTTCAGCTCGTAGGTGGACAGGCGCAGGATCGACAGCTCGACCGGATCGATCTCGTCCAGCGGACGATCCAGCAGCGGGGTGAAGGCCTCGTCGATCTCGGTCTTCTGCCGCGCCACGCCATGCAGGATCTCATGGAAGTAGGCGCCATCGACGGCACTGAAGTCGTTGTCCACGCGGAACTGCGCTTCGATCTCGTTCAGCGCCTGGCCAGCGATGTGCCAGGAGTACAGCGCCTGCATGGCCAGGGTGCGCGCCTCGCGGCGCGCCAGGGTCTTGGCGCTGGGGCCCTTCTTGGCCGGCTGCGGCTTCTGGCCGTGGCTGTCGTTCTGGCTCACTTGGCCTCCAACTGCGCCAGCAGGCTGACCATTTCCAGGGCCGACAGCGCGGCTTCCGCACCCTTGTTGCCAGCCTTGGTGCCGGAGCGCTCGATGGCCTGCTCGATGGAGTCCACGGTCAGCACGCCGAAGGCCACCGGCACGCCGAACTCCATGGAGACCTGGGCAAGGCCCTTGGTGCACTCGCCGGCGACGTATTCGAAGTGCGGGGTACCGCCGCGGATCACCGCGCCGAGGGCGATGATGGCGTCGAACTCGCTGCGCTGGGCGACCTTCTGCGCCACCAGGGGAATCTCGAAGGCACCCGGGGCACGGATGATTGTGATGTCGCTTTCGCTCACGCCGTGACGCACCAGGGCGTCAACTGCGCCGCTCACCAGGCTTTCGACGACGAAGCTGTTGAAGCGGCCGACCACCAATGCAAAGCGGCCCTTGGGGGCGATGAAAGTACCTTCGATGGTCTTCAGGGTCATAGCGGGTCTCGTCTGGATAAAGAGCCGGGGCGCCCGGGGCGCCCCTCGGGGTTATTCGGAGGGCAGGTATTCTACAACTTCCAGGTCGAAACCGGATATTGCGTTGAACTTCATCGGCGAACTCATCAGGCGCATCTTGCGCACGCCGAGGTCACGGAGGATCTGCGAGCCGGCGCCGACCGTGCTGTAGGTGGTCGGGTTGACCACTTTCGCCTCGTGCCCCAGCTGGCGGTCCAGGTGGGCCAGCAGGTCCGGGCCGGTCAGCGGGTTGCCCAGCAGCAGGACCACACCACTGCCGGCCTCGGCGACCTTGCTCATGGCCGCCCGCAGGCTCCAGCGCCCCTCCTGCTTTACCATGAACAGGTCGCGCAGCGGATCCATGTTGTGCACCCGCACCAGGGTCGGCAACTCGGGGCTGATGGTGCCCAGGGTCAGGGCCATGTGCACGTCGCCCTCCACCGCATCGCGGTAGGTCACCAGGTTGAACTGGCCCAGCTCGGTGTCCAGTTCCTGCTCGCTGATGCGCTCGACGGTGCGCTCGTGGATCAGCCGGTAGTGGATCAGGTCGGCGATAGTGCCGATCTTGATGCCATGCTCGGCGGCGAACTCCTCCAGCTCCGGGCGGCGGGCCATGGTGCCGTCGTCGTTCATGATCTCGCAGATCACCCCGCTCGGCTCGAAGCCGCCCATGCGCGCCAGGTCGCAGGCCGCCTCGGTGTGACCGGCGCGGGCCAGCACGCCGCCGGGCTGGGCCATCAGCGGGAAGATATGGCCGGGGCTGACGATATCGTCGGCCTTGGCGTTCTTCGCCGCCGCGGCCTGCACGGTACGCGCCCTGTCGGCAGCCGAGATGCCGGTGGTGACGCCCTCGGCGGCCTCGATGGAGACGGTGAACTTGGTGCCGAAACCGGAGCCGTTGCGCGGCGCCATCAGCGGCAGCTTGAGCAGCTCGCAGCGCTCGCGGGTCATCGGCATGCAGATCAGGCCGCGGGCGAAGCGCGCCATGAAGTTGATGTGCTCGGCGGTGACCGCTTCCGAGGCGATGATCAGGTCGCCCTCGTTCTCGCGATCCTCGTCATCCATGAGGATGACCATCTTGCCGGCGCGAATGTCTTCGATCAGTTCTTCGATGCTGTTGAGTGCCATGCTGGCGGTTCCTTAATTCTTCAGGTAGCCGTGTTCGGCCAGAAAGCTTTCCGTCAGGCCGGCGGCCTTGGGTTCGGCGGCCTTGTCGCCGAGCAGCAGGCGCTCCAGGTAACGCGCCAGCAGGTCGACCTCAAGGTTGACCTGCCGCCCTGGACGGTAGTCGACCATGATGGTCTCGGCCAGGGTGTGCGGGACGATGGTCAGCTCGAACTCCGCGCCGCTCACCGCGTTCACTGTCAGGCTGGTGCCGTCGACGGTGATCGAGCCCTTGTGGGCGATGTACTTGGCCAGCTCGCGCGGCGCGCGGATCTTGAATTGCACGGCGCGGGCGTTGTCCTCGCGCGAGATCACCTCGCCGACGCCGTCGACATGGCCGCTGACCAGGTGCCCGCCGAGGCGGCTACTGGGTGTCAGGGCCTTCTCCAGGTTGACCGGGCTGCCGGGTTTGAGGTCGATGAAGGCGGTGCGCGCCAGGGTCTCGCGGCTGACGTCGGCCCAGAAGCCATCGCCGGGCAGCTCCACGGCAGTCAGGCACACGCCATTGACCGCGATGCTGTCGCCCAGCTTGACGTCGCCCAGGTCGAGCTTGCCGGTCGCGACGTAGACACGCACGTCGCCGCCCTTGGGGCTCAGCGCCCGGATACTGCCGATGGCCTCGATTATGCCGGTGAACATAGCGCCTCCGCGGACTCGGAAACGACACGAGGCGGATGGAACACGCCGCGCGCCGGGGTCGAGTGATAAGCCTGTGACATATGGACGAACTCCTGTTTATCAAAAACAGGGCGTGACTGATCGAAAGGGATCTAGCAGGCGCCCGCAACGGCGCCCTTTCAGACAATCCCGCTCTCTCTTTATCCGGACTGTGACCGTCGGCCCCGGAATCACACCGGGTCTGCTGACCTTACCCTCGCCCCCTCGGGGGACAGCAGGCAAGCGCTCGCGGGCTAGGCGCCTTGCGCGCCATTACCGCCGGTGGGGAATTGCACCCCGCCCTGAGAACGTTGCGGCCACCTGGGTGGCCGAGACGCGTTTTACCACAATTGACCACAGCCTGCATGGGCGCAAGGCCGCCGTGCCGGCGATTGGCCGATCAGTCCTTGCCCCTGGGCACGGCGATGATCCGCCAGTCGTCGCCGACTGCGCGCATGTCGACGATCTTCAGCTCCTGCGCCTCGGCCATGCGCGCCAACGGCAGGTCGAGCAACGGGCGGGCGCTGGAGCCGAGCAGCTTGGGCGCGACGAACAACTGGTACTCGTCGACCAGGCCCTGGCGGGCGAAGGCCCCGGCCAGGCGCGGCCCGGCCTCGACCAGCACCTCGTTGGCGCCGCGCGCGGCCAGCTCGGCCAGCAGCTTGCCCAGGTGCACATGGCCATTGCTGCCCGGAACGGCCAGCAGCTCATGGCCTGCCTCGAGAAAGCGTTCGCGCGCCGCGGCGGCGGCGCAGGTGGCGACCAGCGCCGGCCCGGCCTGGAAGAACGGCACGTCGAGCGGCACCCGCAGGCGCCCGTCGATCAGCACCCGCAGTGGCGGACGATTGGCGGCCAGGGCGGTCAGCTCGGCGCCCAGGCCCAGCTCGTCGGGGCGCACGGTCAGGCGCGCACCGTCGGTCAGCACCGTGTCGGCGCCACTCAATACCACGCTGGAACGGGCACGCAGGCGCTGCACCGCGGCCCGCGCCGCCGGGCCGGTGATCCACTGGCTTTCGCCGCTGGCCATGGCGGTGCGACCGTCCAGGCTCATCGCCAGCTTGACCCGGACCAGCGGCAGGCCCAGTTCCATGCGCTTGATGAAGCCGGCATTGAGGGTCCGCGCCTCGGCCTCGAGCACACCGCCGAGCACCTCGATGCCGGCCTGCTGCAGGCGCGCCAGACCGTTGCCGGCCACCTGCGGATTGGGGTCCTGCATGGCCGCGACCACCCGGGCCACGCCCGCGGCGACCAGCGCATCGGCGCACGGCGGGGTGCGACCATGATGGCTGCAGGGTTCCAGGGTGACATAGGCGGTGGCGCCGCGGGCCTGGTCGCCGGCCTGGCGCAGCGCATGCACCTCGGCGTGCGCCTCGCCGGCGCGGGCATGCCAGCCCTCGCCGATGATCCGCCCGTCGCGGACGATGACGCAGCCGACGCGTGGATTCGGATGGGTGGAATACAGGCCCTTGCGGGCCAGCTCGAGGGCTCTGGCCATGAAGGCCTGGTCGCAGTTCGGCATCACCCTTTCGACGGCTCGCGGGACAGCCGGTCGATCTCCTCGCGGAATTCGTTGAGGTCCTGGAAGCGCCGGTAAACCGAGGCGAAGCGGATGTAGGCCACTTCGTCGAGCTTCTGCAGCTCGCCCATCACCAGTTCGCCGAGCACCAGCGACTTGACCTCGCGCTCGCCGGTGGCGCGCAGCTTGTGTTTGATATGGGCGATCGCCGCCTCCAGGCGCTCGATGCCCACCGGGCGCTTCTCCAGGGCCCGCTGCATGCCGGCGCGCAGCTTCTCTTCGTCGAACGGCTGACGACTGCCGTCCTGCTTGATCAGCCGCGGCATCACCAGCTCGGCGGTTTCGAAGGTGGTGAAGCGCTCGCCGCAGGCCAGGCATTCGCGCCGACGGCGCACTTGCTCGCCTTCGGCGACCAGGCGCGAGTCGATGACCTTGGTGTCGTTGGCACCGCAGAACGGACAGTGCATAGGGGGCTGCAGCCTTTAACCGGAAGGCGCCATGGTAGCGCATCCCGCAGGCAAGACAAGCCGCCTACTTTGCGGTATACAGGCGCGCCTGCAACTAAGCTTTCTGGCAACCCCGCCGATGGACTCACTCATGTCGCCCAGACCGCTTGCCGCGCTCGCCCTGGCCCTCCTGCTCGGCGCCTGCGCCAGCGCCCCGGACAGCCCCGCTCCAGCGCCCAGCCCGGTGCCGGCACCCGCGCCAGAGACCGTGCCCGAGCACCTGCGCGAGCTCAGTGGCCAGCTGCTCGGCGTGCCCAGCGGCGCCGAGGTCGAGCTGGCCCTGCTGGTCCTCGATCAACGCGGCCTGCCACAGCGCCTGCTGGGCAATATCCAGCTGAGCGGCAACGGCGGCGCCCTGCCGTTTCGCCTGCACTTCAACCCGCAGTCCTTCGCCCACGACTCGCGCGTCGAGCTGCGCGGCCGCGCCCACCAGTCCGGCCGCCTGATCCTGCGCCTACCGCCGCTGACCATCCGCCATGCCGACAACCAGGCCATGGGCCAGCTGTATCTGGTCCCCGCGCCATGACGCCGCCCCATGAACTGCAGGCAGCCCTGAACCGGCTGCTCGGCGACGCCCGCCTCGCCGCCACGCCCCTGCCCGGCACCGAGCTGCAGCTGTGGCTGATCGATGCGGCCAACATGGACCGCGCCTTCAGCCCGGAAGAAACCCGACGCATCCTCGAGGAGCCGCCCTACTGGTGCTTCTGCTGGGCCAGCGGGCTGATCCTGGCGCGCTGGCTTGCCGAGCACCCGCACTGGGTGCACGGCAAGCGGGTGCTGGACTTCGGCGCCGGCTCCGGGGTGGCGGCGATCGCCGCCGCCAAGGCCGGCGCCCTCGAAGTGGTGGCCTGCGACCTGGACCCGCTGGCCCTGCAGGCCTGCCGAGCCAACGCCGAACTCAATGGCGTCGAGCTGAGCTACTCGGCGGACTTCTTCACCGAAGCCGACCGTTTCGACCTGATCATCGTCGCCGACGTACTCTACGACCGCGCCAACCTGCCGCTGCTCGACCAGTTCCTCAGCCGCGGCCGCCAGGCCCTGGTCGCCGACTCGCGGGTGCGTGATTTCCGCCACCGGCTGTATAGCCGCCTCGCCGTGCTGGAGGCCTGCACCTGGCCGGACCTGGCCGAGCCGGCGGAGTTTTGCCAGGTCAGCCTGTACCACGCCCAGCGTGCCTGAACGCCATAGCAGCCGCCGCCCTTGTATCCAAGCGCGCGCGGCCACACTTATAGTCCTATCCACTCTGCCCCTGTCCGAGACCGACCATGAGCGACACCCCTTATATCTTTGACGTATCCGGCGCCGCCAACTTCGAGCAGCTGGTCATCCAGAACTCCTTTCACAAGCCGGTACTGGTGGACTTCTGGGCCGAATGGTGCGCCCCGTGCAAGGCGCTGATGCCGCTGCTGGCGCAGATCGCCGAGGGCTATCAGGGCGAACTGCTGCTGGCCAAGGTCGACTGCGACGCCGAGCAGGAGATCGTCGCCCGCTTCGGCATCCGCAGCCTGCCCACCGTGGTGCTGTTCAAGGACGGCCAGCCGGTCGACGGCTTCGCCGGCGCCCAGCCGGAGTCGGCGATCCGCGCCATGCTCCAGCCCCACGTCGCCGAGCCGCCACCACCCCAGGCCGACCTGCTGCAGAGCGCCCGGGAGCTGTTCGCCGACGGCCGCATCGGCGAGGCGGAGAACCTGCTCAAGCAGCTGCTCATCGAAGACAATGAAAACGCCGCCGCGCTGATCCTCTATGCCCGCTGCCTGGCCGAGCGCGGTGAGCTCGGCGAAGCCGAGACCGTGCTCGATGCGGTCAAGGGCGACGAACACAAGCAGGCCCTGGCCGGCGCCCGCGCCCAGCTGACTTTCCTGCGCCAGGCCGCCGACCTGCCGGAGGTCGCCAGCCTGAAGAGCCGCCTGGCGCAGAACGCCGAGGACGACGAGGCGGCCTACCAGCTGGCCATCCAGCAACTGGCGCGCCAGCAGTACGAGGCGGCGCTGGATGCCCTGCTCAAGCTGTTCGTGCGCAACCGCGGCTATGCCGACGGCGTGGCGCACAAGAGCCTGCTGCAGGTGTTCGACCTGCTCGGCAACGACCACCCGCTGGTGACCAGCTACCGGCGCAAGCTGTACCAGGCGATCTACTAAAGTGCAGCCGCCCTTTCAGTTGCTGCTGCGGGTGCGCTATGCCGAGTGCGACGCCCAGCAGGTGGTGTTCAACGCCCGCTATGCCGACTACATCGACCTGGCCGCCGGGGAGTTCTACCGGGCGCTGCTCGGCGGCTATCGGGCCTTGCTGGAGCGAGGCCTGGACACCCAGGTGGTGCGCCTGAACATCGACTGGAGCGCATCGGCGCGCTTCGACGAGGTGCTCGAACTGCAGGTGCAGACGCTGCGCATCGGCAACAGCTCCTACAGCCTGCAGGTGGACATCCTGCGCCACGAGGACCAGCGCCTGCTGGCAAAGGGCGAAGTGACCTACGTCATGGTCGATAGCACGGCCCTGCACAAGGTCAGCGTCCCCGACGACCTGCGCGAAATGCTGCAGCGCGGCGCGCCGGGGGTGCGCATCGACCAGGCCGGCTAGTCGCCCTGCCAGTGATAGACCGGCGCGTCGGTGGCGGTTTCCACCCGTACCTGGGGGCAATGGCGCAGGCGCACCAGCAGGCGCTTGCCCGCGGCCTCGCCGCCGGCCAGGGCGGCCAGCTGAGCCAGCAGCTGCGGTCCTTCGACCCGCCCGGCCTCGCGCAGCAGGTCCAGGGTGGTGCGCCACAGCGCATCGCTGCCCTGCGCGCCCGACCGCCTCGCGTCGGCCGGCTCTACGGCAGCGGCCGCCGCCGGCAGGTGTTCGGCCAGCTGCGCCCAGTCCTCGGCATCCAGCTCCAGGGTCAGGTCCACCGGCCAGTCACCGATACGTCCACGGATACGCAGCATCTTGTCGCCCTCGATTGCTCAGCCGTCATGCTCCCACGTCGCCTCCGTCCGGCCAAGGGACTGGCCAGCGGCGCCCTAAATTCGTTATAACGTAACAACTTTAGTGCCTTCGCGGAGACCACTATGCACCGCCTGCTGCTTGCCCTGCCCTTTACCCTGCTGCCCCTGGCCCTCGCCCAGGCCACCGCGTCCCATCACGGACATGCCGAGCACGCCCATGAACACGCCGAGCCCGCCAGCCTGGCCGCCCACGAGCACGGCGCCGCCCAGCTTAACGCCGTGCTGGACGGCCAGACCCTGGAACTGGAGCTGCGCAGTCCGGCCAGCAACCTGGTCGGCTTCGAACATGCCGCCGCCAGCACCGCCGACCGCGCCAAAGTCGCCGCGGCCCACGGCCTGCTGCAACAGCCCGTGGCGCTGTTCGATCTAGGCGCCGGCGATTGCACGGTTGCCGAGCAGAACCTGGAGAGCCCGCTGTTCGTCACCGACGAGCACGACCACCACGATCACAGCCAGGCACCCGAGCACGGCGGCGAACACAGTGAGATCCATGCCCACTACCGCCTCCGGTGCCAGCAGCCGGAAGCCCTGCAACGGCTGGACCTGAGCGAATTGTTCAAGCGCTTTCCCGCCACCGAGAAAATTCAGGTACAACTGATCGGCCCAAACGGCCAGCAAGGCGCCGAGCTGAGCCCAGCCGCGCCGACCTTGAGCCTCTAGTTCACCTATTCGCAGTAGATCGGTCGGGGCAACCCGGCCGCCTGGTCATGAGTTCAGCACTGATCACGCTGTCCAACCTCGGCTTCGCCTGGCCCGGCCAGGCCGAGCTGCTGGACATCCCCTGCTTCACCCTGCAACGTGGCGAAAGCCTGTGTCTCAAGGGCCCCAGCGGCAGCGGCAAGACCACCCTGCTCGGCCTGCTGGGCGGCGTGCAGCGCGCCCAGCGCGGCAGCATCGAGCTGCTCGGCGAGGACCTGGGCAAGCTGTCGGCCGGCGCCCGCGATCGCTTCCGGGTCGACCACACCGGCTACATCTTCCAGCAATTCAACCTGCTGCCGTTCCTCTCGGTGCGGGAGAACGTCGAGCTGCCCTGCCGCTTCTCGCGCCTGCGCAGCCAGCGCGCCGCCCAGCGTCACGGCAGCGTCGACGGCGCTGCCGCCGCCCTGCTCGACCACCTGGGGCTGAACGCCGAGCTGCTCGAGCGGCGCGCCGGCGAGCTGTCCATCGGCCAGCAGCAGCGCGTCGCCGCCGCCCGCGCGCTGATCGGCCAGCCGGAACTGGTGATCGCCGACGAGCCGACCTCGGCCCTGGACTACGACGCCCGCGAGGCCTTCCTGCAGCTGCTGTTCGCCGAATGCCGCACGGCCGGGGCCAGCCTGCTGTTCGTCAGCCACGACCAGAGCCTGGCCCACCTGTTCGACCGCAGCCTGTCGCTGGCCGAGCTCAACCGCGCCGCCGCGCCCCGGGAGGCCTGAGATGCACCTGCTGCGCATTGCCCTGGCCAGCCTGGCCAACCGCCGTTTCACCGCGCTGCTCACGGTCTTCGCCATCGCCCTGTCGGTGTGCCTGCTGCTGGCCGTCGAACGGGTGCGCAACGAGGCGCGGGCCAGTTTCGCCAACACCATCAGCGGCACCGACCTGATAGTCGGGGCGCGTTCGGGCAGCGTCAACCTGCTGCTGTACTCGGTGTTCCGCATCGGCAACGCCACCAACAACATCCGCTGGGACAGCTTCCAGCACATCGCCGCACACCCCCAGGTGAAGTGGGCCATCCCCCTCTCCCTCGGCGACTCGCACCGCGGCTACCGGGTACTGGGCACCAGCGCCGCCTACTTCGAGCACTATCGCTACGCCCGCGGCCGGCACTTGCAGCTGGCCGAGGGCCGGCCTTTCGAGCGAGATCCGTTCGAGGTGGTGCTCGGCGCCGAGGTGGCCGAGGCGCTGGACTACCCGCTCGGCGCCGAACTGGTGCTGGCCCACGGCGTGGCCAGCATCAGCCTGGTCAAGCACGACGACAAACCGTTCAAGGTGGTCGGTATCCTCGCCCGCACCGGCACGCCGGTGGACCGCACCCTGCACATTTCCCTGGCCGGCATGCAGGCGCTGCACCTCGACTGGCGCAGCGGCATGCCGGCGCGCGGCGCGGCGAGGATCTCCGCCGAGCAGGCGCGCACCCTGGACCTGCAGCCCGAGGCCATCACCGCGATGCTGCTGGGGCTGAACAGCAAGATCGCCACCTTCGGCCTGCAGCGCGAGATCAACGAGTATCGCGGCGAGCCGCTGCTGGCGATCCTCCCCGGGGTCGCCCTGCAGGAGCTGTGGAGCCTGATGGGCACGGCGGAACAGGCGCTGTTCGTGGTGTCGCTGTTCGTCGTGCTGACCGGGCTGATCGGCATGCTCACGGCGATCCTCACCAGCCTCAACGAACGGCGGCGGGAGATGGCCATCCTGCGTTCGGTGGGCGCCCGTCCCTGGCACATCGCCGGCCTGCTGGTGCTGGAGGCCCTGGCCCTGGCCCTGGCCGGTCTGCTGCTCGGCCTGTTCCTGCTGTACCTGGGCATCGCCGCCGCCCAGGGCGCCGTGCAGGCCCACTACGGCCTGTACCTGCCGCTGAATGCGCCGACGCCCTATGAGTGGTCGCTGCTCGGCGCTATCCTTGGCGCCGCCCTGTTGATGGGCGGCGTGCCGGCCTGGCGCGCCTATCGGCAGTCGCTCGCCGACGGTCTGTCCATTCGCCTGTGAGGCTCCCGCATGTCCCGCCCCCTGCTTCTCGCCCTGTTGTTCGCCCTCGCCCTGCCGTCCTGGGCCGAGGCGGTGCGCGAGCTGACCTGGTCCGAGCTGATCCCCGCCGACGCCCCGCCGCAGATCAGCGAGCCGCTGCCCATGCACGACCTGTCGCAGCTGGCCGACGCCCTGGCGGCGGAATCGGCGCCAGCGGCCAGGCAACAGGCGCCGGACGCCCCGGTGGTCAAGGCACTCGACGGCCAGGCGGTGAGACTGCCCGGCTATATAGTGCCGCTGGATGTCAGCGAGGAAGGCCGCGTCACCGAATTCCTCCTGGTGCCCTACTTCGGCGCCTGCATCCACGTGCCGCCGCCACCGTCGAACCAGATCGTCCACGTCACCAGCGAACTGGGCGTGCTGCTCGACGCCCTCTACCAGCCGTTCTGGATCGAGGGCCCGCTGCAGGTCGAGGCGAGTAGCAGCGAACTGGCCGAAGCCGGCTACCAGATGCAGGCGCACAAGATCTACGCCTATGAGCTGGAGGACGGCTGAGTACCGCCCTGGCACGCGTGAAGTCCCAGTAGCGCAAGTCGTTCATCCCGAGCCCGGCGCGGCTCGTCCCTGCCCGCAATGCCGCTTCGCTCCACGGGCTGGGCCTGAGGCTGAACCGCCCTGCGCCATCATCTATCGCACCTGCCGAGTTCAGCGCGCGCTCGCCAGGCGGTCCTGCTGCGCGAATGCCAGTTCCTGCTGCGCCCAGTCGCGCCAGGCGCGGACCTGGCGGCGCTCGGCGCCGGCCTGTTCGGCCTTGTTCAGGGCCGCCAGGCCGGCGCGCCAGCGTTGCTGCTCCAGTTCCAGCTGGGCCAGGTTGAGCCAGTGCCGGGCGCTGCCGGTGCGCCCGGCCAGTTCGCGGAACAGCGCCGCCGCTGCGCCACGCTCGCGGGCCTGCCACCAGAGCAGGGCGAGACGTTCCTCGCGCTCAGGCGTGCGCGGCAGCAGGCCGCTTTCGAGCATGCCGGTCAGCAGCTGGGCGCCCTGCCAGGGTTGCTCCGCCGCGCCGGCCAGCAGCGCCAGGTTGTCCAGCTCGCCGGCGCTGAAGGCCAGGCCCTTGCTGTGGGCCGTGCGCAGGGTCGCCAAAGCCTTGGCGTGCGCGCCGGCCAGCTGCTGCAGGGCGGCCAGCTGGCGCCAGCGCTGGCTTTGCTCGGGCGCGCGCAGCAGCAGCTGGCGCTGCCAGCGTTCGGCGGCCGGGTAGCGCTTGAGGTCGGCGTTCACCGCCACGAGAAACTGCAGCCAGCTGTCCTCCGCCTGCGGATGGGCCTGGACGTAACGCTCGGCCAGCGGCAGGGCCTTGGCCGCCTGGCCCAGGCCCTGATAGGCCTGCACCAGCAGCTGCAGGCGCTCTTCGTCGGCGGCGCCCTGCTGCGGCGCGAGCAGAGCCACCACCTGCGCATAGCGGCCCTCGAGCAGGTTCAGCCTGGCCAGGTTCAACTGTTCGGCGGCCACCAGGTCGGCGGCCAGCTTGCCGCTGCCCAGGGCCTTCGCCAGCCAGTCTATGGCCGCGGCGTGCTGCCCTTGCGCCCAGGCCAGGTAGCCACGACTGCGCCACAGCAGCGCCTCTTCCAGACTGCCGGGCCGGGCCTCGACGCCATCCAGGGCACGCCGGGCGGCGGCATGGTCGCCCTGCTGCTGGGCGCTCTGGGCGGCATTCAGGGCCTGCAGCACCGCCGGTTCGACGCGCTGCGCGGCGGCCTGCACGGCACCCGCCACGCAGAGCAGCCCGATCAGCAATAGATGACGCATCTCAGCTTCCTTCCTCGAGACGGAAATACAGGGTCTTTACCGCTTCGCGGGCCACGGCCAGGCCGTTCTCCGTGCGCGGGGCGAAGCGCCAGCGCACCGCGGCGCGGCGCGCCTCGCGCTCGAAGACATTGGCCGGGCTGGCCTCGAGCACCCGCAAGTTCTCCACCGCGCCGGCCCGGTTGATGGTGAAGGCCAGCTTGACGTGGCCCTGGATGCCGCGCTGCAGGGCGTAGCGCGGGTAGTCCGGGCTGACGTCGTTGAGCGGCATCACCTCGCTTTCCACCGCCCCCGGCTGGCCGGCGGCCTCGCTTCCCGCCGCCGCACCGGGCGCCGCCGCGCTCGTCGCCGCGGCCGCCAGGCCATTGAGGCTGGGCGTCGGCGCACTGGCGAAACTGACCGCGCTGCTCAGGTTCGGCAGCGGCAGGTCCAGGGTCGGCAGCGTGGCGCTCGGCGCCGCCGCCAGCGGCGTGGGTGCCGGCGGCGCCTGGGTTGGTGGGGCCTGGGGCGGTTGCGGCGCCTGCTGGCGGCTGCGGGTGGCGGCCTGGCTCGACTCGCCGTCCAGGCGCACGAAGTTGGCCACGGTCACCGGCGCATCGCTCGGCTGGCTGCTCGGTGGCGCGACCATGTAGAGCATCAGGGCGAACAGCGCCAAGGCCACCGCGCAGGCGCCGAGGAACGACAGCGCCAGGCGCATCAGAGCGCTCCCGTGCTGGCCGCCAGGGCGACGTCCTGCACCCCGGCCAGGCGCGCCTGGTCCATCACCTGCACCACCAGGCCGGTGCGCGCATCCTGGTCGGCCTGCACCACCACCGCGCCGTCCGGCTGGTCGACGCGCAGGCGCTCGACGTGGGCGCGCACGCTGCGCACGTCGACCACGCGCTTGTCCATCCACACCTGACCGTCGGCGGTGATGGCGATGAGGATATTGCCCTTGTCCTGGGGGCTGGCGGTCTGCGCCTGGGGGCGCTGCACCTCGACGCCGGCCTCCTTGACGAAGGAGCTGGTGACGATGAAGAAGATCAGCATGATGAAGACCACATCGAGCATCGGCGTCAGGTCGATGCCGGTGTCTTCGTCTTGCTGATGATGGCGACGCATTCTCATGATGGGCAGTCTCAGTCGTGACGCAGCTGGTCGGCCAGCCGCTCGAGGGCCCGGCGGGCGTCGCGTTCCAGACGCGCCAGGCTGAACAATCCGCTGATGGCCAGGACCATCCCGGCCATGGTCGGCAGGGTCGCCTGCCACACCCCGGCGGCCATGCCGCGCGGGTTGCCGGTGCCGTTGAGCGCCAGCACGTCGAACACCGCGATCATGCCACTGACGGTGCCGAGCAGGCCGAACAGCGGATACAAAGCCACCAGGGTCTTGCCCAGGCGCAGCGGCCCGCTCAGCTGCTGCCGGGCCTGGGCCAGCCAGGCGCTGCGCACCGCGCGCTGCCAGCTGCCGCTGTCCTCGCCGAGCAACTGCCGCCAGGCCCGGCGGCGCTCGCCGACCCAGCGCGGAAAGACCCGGCGGATGAACCACAAGCGCTCGAACACCAGGGTCCAGAACAGCACGCAAAGCCCGGCCAGGGCCCACATCACCGGGCCGCCGGCGGCCATGAAGTCGCCCAGCGCATGGCCGCTGTCGAGCAGCCGCAGCCATAGGCCGAGGCCGTCAGTCACGGCGCGGCGCCCCGGACAGGTGCAGGGCGATCAGGCCGGCGCTCTGCTGCTCGAGCAGCTGGATCAGGCCCTTGCTGCGACTCGCCAGCAGGCTGTGCAGGAACAGCAGCGGAATCGCCACCACCAGCCCCAGCACCGTGGTCACCAGGGCCTGGGAAATGCCGTCGGCCATCAGCCGCGAATCCCCGCCACCGCCCTGGGTGATGGCCTGGAAGGTGACGATCATGCCGGTCACCGTGCCCAGCAGGCCGAGCAGCGGCGCCACCGCGGCCAACAGCTTGAGCAGGCCCTGGCCCTTCTCCAGCGGCGGGGTCTCCTGCAGGATCGCCTCGTCGAGCTTGAGCTCCAGGGTCTCCAGATCGGCCAGCTGCGGCTTGGGCCCGAGCACGCCGATCACCCGCCCCAGGGGGTTGTCGTCGCGCGGGCTGCCGAGCTGACGGATCTGCGCGCTCACACCCCGGCCGACCCGGCCCAGGTAGAGCAGGCGCCAGAGCGCCAGCAGCAGGCCGCCGGCCCCCAGGGCGACAATCAGCCAGCCGACCAGGCCGCCCTGCTGCAGGCGATCCCACAGGGTCGGCTGGCGCTGCAACTGCGCCAGCAGAGTGCCACGACTGGGATCGACCGGCAGCGGCGCCAGCGCCTGCTCGCCGTCCAGGTAATCCGCCACCAGGCCCAGGCCGCCGGGCTGGCGCGGCGGCGCCAGCAGCTCACCGGCATCGGCGTCGTAGCGCAGGAAGGCCGTCTCGGCGAAGGCGGAGAAGCTGCCGACACGCAGCACCGGCTGCTCGCTGCGGCTGCCATCGGCGGCCACCACCGGCAACCTCACCTGCTCGATCCGCCCGCTGGCGGCGAGGTCTTCGAGCAGCAGCAGCCAGTAGCCCTCGAGGTCTTCGGCCGAAGGCAGGCTGCGACTCTCGGCCAGGGCCTTGAGGCGCTGCAGGCGCTGCGGGTACTGGGCATTGAGCAGGCTGTCCTGCCACTGCCCGGCGACATCGCCGGCGCTCTGGCGGACCACGCCGAACAGCTCGCCGAGGTGACCGGCACGCTGGGCCAACAACTTTTCCTGCGTGGCCAGTTCGGCCTCCAGACGGTCGAACTCGGCCTTCAGGCGCGCGGCCTCGGCTTCCTGTACCTGCAAGGCGGCCTTGGCCGTGGCCAGCAGGCGCGCGCGCTCGCCACGCTCGGCGACGAAGGCCTGCTCACGGACGGCCATGGCCGACACCTCGGCGGCGCGCTCGCTGCGAATGCGCTGCAACAGTTGATCCGGACTCAGCGGCTCGGCGGCGCCGGCTAGCGCCGGTAGCAGGCCGAGGAAGATCGCGGTGAGAACTCGAAGACTCATTGGCCTGCCTCCTGGCTCAGCGTGCGCACCGGCAACTCGAGCAGCGTCGGCGCCTGCTCCTGGCGGGCGATGGCGATGGCCCGGTGCAGCGGCCGCCGGGCATCTCCATTGAGCAGCTGCCAGCTGCGGCTGTGCGGGTTCCACCAGCCGCTCTCGTGGCCGTCGAGGGTCTGGTAGTAGAGCATGGCCCGGCCCAGGCGCAGGAACTCGACGCTGCGCGCGCCCGCCTCACCCGGCAGCTCGCCGCGCCAGGCTTCCAGGGTGCGGCCGTAGTCGCTTTCGACCTGATAGGCCTCGAGAATGCGCCGGTACTTCTCCGCCAGGCTGACATCGGCGCGCGGCAGCAACTCCTGCAACTGCGCCAGGCGATCGGCGCGCTCCTCGGGGAGGAACGGCAGATCGGCGGCGATGAACTGACCGAGCACCTCGACCATCCGGCGCATCTGCGGCGTCACCGCCTCCTGGGTGCGCTCGATGCCGTCCAGCTGGCGCTGATAGCCCGCCAGCTCCTGGCGCTGGGCGGCGACCAGCTCGCGCAGCTGGCTGTTGTAGTCCTGCAGGGCTTCGGCCTGCTGCAGGGCATTGCGGTACTCGGCGAGCATTTCGCGACTGGCGTCATCGAGCTGCGCGATGCGCGCCTGCGAGGCCTTGGCCTCGGCGGCCAGGCGCTGGCTTTCGTCCAGCGCGGCGTCCAGCGGAGCCGCCAGCAGCGGTGCACTGCCGAGCAGCAGCGCCGCGGCGAGCGCGCGGGGGGCGTGAGGGGACATGGGAACAGTCCTCGTCCTTAGGGCTTGGATAAAAAAGAGAAACATTATCATCCGCAATCAGCATGAAGGCAACGGACAAAGCGAACGCGGCCACCGGCGCATTCGTTGCCCTGGATCAAGGCCGCATTCGCTTAGCTCCCTAACATTGCCCGCAGTTTTCCACTGCTGATCCGATCGGAGCCCCACCATGCGTCACATTCTGCTTGCCCTCTCCCTGCTGGCCACCGCAACCGCCGCCCCCCTGGCCCAGGCCTACCAGGCCGGCGACCTGATCCTGCGCGCCGGCGCCGCCACGGTCGACGCCCGGGAAGACAGCGGCGACATTCACCATGCGCTGCTGGGACCGGTGGCCGGGACAGGCGCCACGCTGGACAGCGACACGCAGCTGGGCCTGAACTTCGCCTACATGCTCAGCGAGCACCTGGGCGTCGAACTGCTGGCCGCCACCCCCTTCAGCCACGACGTCGGCGTCAAGGGAATGCCCGGTGCCCTGGCCGGCCTCAACGGCAATCTCGGCAGCCTCAAACACCTGCCACCGACCCTGAGCCTGGTCTACTACCCCATGGCTGGCACTTGCCCCCTGCAGCCCTACGTGGGTGCAGGCATCAACTACACTTGGTTCTTCGACAGCGAGCTGAGCAGCGAAGCCGAAGCCAAGGGCTTCCAGGGCTTCGATCTGGACAACTCCTGGGGCCTGGCGGCCCAGGTCGGTATCGACGTCATGCTCAGCGACCATCTGCTGCTCAACGCCCAGGCGCGCTATATCGACATCGACACCACCGGCACCACCCATCTCGCCGGCGACAAGGTCAAGGTCGATCTGGAGGTGGACCCCTTCGTCTATATGGTCGGCCTGGGCTACAGGTTCTAGACGCTTCCAGCGCCCACAAAAAAGCCGGCATCGCCGCCGGCTTCTTCGGGTTTCGGGCCCGTCAGGCGAGGCCCAGCAGCTGCTTGAGCCCCTGGCGCAGCGGTGTCGGCGAAGGCAGCCGGTAGCTGGCCTGCAACCGCTGGTTATTCGCCCGCGAGTGGCGAATGTCGCCCGGCCGCGGCGGCAGGTAGCTGACCGGCGGCAGGCCACCGAACAGATCGCCCACCTCGGCCAGCAACTGGTTGAGGCTGGTGGCCTGGTTCCAGCCAACGTTGACCGCGCCGTTCACCACCTGCGGCGCCAACAGGGCCTGCTGCAGCAGCTCGACCAGGTCGGCGACATAGAAGAAATCACGGGTCTGCTCGCCATCGCCGAACACGCTGATCGGCAGGCCCTGCTGGGCGCGCTGGGTGAAGATACTGATCACCCCGGAATAGGGCGAGGACGGGTCCTGGCGCGGCCCGAAGATATTGAAGAAGCGGAACACCGCCGGTTCCAGGCCATGCTGGCGGCGATAGAAATCCAGGTAGTGCTCGCTGGCCAGCTTGTCCGCCGCATAGGGCGTCAGCGGCGCCTTCGCCGTGTCCTCGTCGATCGCCTGGCCTTCGCCGTTGTTGCCGTAGACCGCCGCGCTCGAGGCGAACAGCACCCGCTTGACGCCGTGTTGGCGCATGGCCTCACAGACGTTGAGGGTGCCGATGAAGTTGCTCTGGTGGGTGCTCACCGGATCGTCCACCGACGCCTGCACCGAGGCCACCGCGGCCAAGTGCGCGACCGCCTGGCAGCCAGCCAGGGTCTCGCTCACCAGCGCGGCATCGGCGACATCGCCCTCGACCAGCTGCAGGCGCGGGTTGTCCAGGGGCAGGTTGCCGCGCTTGCCCATCGACAGGTTGTCCAGCACCCGTACCCGGAAACCCTGCACCAGCAGGGCATCGACCAGGTGCGAGCCGATGAAACCGGCACCGCCGGTGACCAGGATGGGCGCGTCAGATGACATGGCGATAGTAGCGATCCAGTAGGCTCGGCAGTCCGGCGCGCCAGGAGCGCGGCTTGATGCCGAAGGTGTGGAAGATCTTCTTGCAGGCCAACACCGCATGCTGCGGCTCTTCCGCGACGTCGGGGCGGGCGGCGTGGGCCTGGGCGGTGAGTTCCTCGACCAGGTTGCTGCGGTAGTTGCGCGCCTCGCTCAGCACCGCCTGGCCCAGCGCCAGCGCCGTGGTCGCCTCGTGGCCACCGTAGTGGTAGGTGCCCCAAAGCGGCGACTGACAGTCGAGCTGCTTGAGCACGGCGAGAATCACCCGCGCGGCATCGTCCACCGGGGTCGGGTTGCCCCGTCGATCATCGGCCAGGTACAGCGCCTGCTCGCCCTCGGCGCGCGCCAGGAAGCGGGCGAGCAGCCCTTCGGGGCTGTCATCCAGCAGCCAGCCGAAGCGCAGCAGTACATGCTTGGGGCAGGTCGCGCGCACGCTCTGCTCCAGGCGCCAGAGGGTGCGACCGCGCTCGCCCAGGGGCTGCGGCTCTTCCTTCTCGCTGTAGGCGGTGACCCGCGAGCCGTCGAACACCCGGTAGCTGGAGGGCTGCAACAGGCGGATCTCGTGATGCTGGCACAGCTCGGCCAGGCGCTCGACCGCCCGCACCTGGGCGGCCAGGCGCTCACTGTCGACCGCCTCGGCCTGAAACCAGTCGAAGTAGTACGCCAGGTTGACCAGGGCGTCGGGGCGGGTGTCGTCCAGCAGCTGGGTCAGGCTGGCCGCATCCCAGCCGGCGTCCGGGGGGCGCGGGGCGAGGAAGCCGATGTCCTCCTCGGCGCCGAGACGGATCAGGGCCTGTCCCAGCGCATTGCCGCCCCCCAGGAGCATCAGGCGCATTCGCATGATTTAGGCTGAACTCAGGCGATCAGAACGGGATGTCGTCGTCGAAGCTGTCGAAATCCGCCGCCGGCTGGGCCGGCTGCTGTGCGGCCGGACGCGGCGCCTGCTGCTGCGGTGCGCGCTGCGGCGCCGGGCGCTGCTGACGCGGTGCGCTGTCGCCACTGTCGCCGCTCGGACGGCCGCCGAGCAGCTGCATGGTGCCCTGCATGTCGACGATGACCTCGGTGGTGTAGCGTTTGATGCCGTCCTTTTCCCACTCGCGGGTCTGCAGCTTGCCCTCGATGTACACCTGGGAGCCCTTGCGCAGGTACTCGCCGGCAATCTCGGCGACCTTGCCGAACAGCGAGACGCGGTGCCATTCGGTCTTCTCGACCTTCTGCCCGGTCTGCTTGTCGGTCCACTGCTCGCTGGTGGCCAGGCTCAGGTTGGTGACCGCGTTGCCGCTGGGCAGGTAACGGGTTTCCGGGTCCTGTCCGCAGGTGCCGACCAGAATGACTTTGTTAACCCCACGGGCCATAACGTTCTCCTAGGCTTTCAGCACGTCGCCGGCGCCGAATTGATCAGGCGCTCCAGGGACATGCGATCCAATTGTTGGGTATCCACTTTGATATAGATGGCGGCCTCGTCACGCACCACCACGGCATCCGCCACTCCAGGCACTGCCAGTAATCGCTCGGCCAACCCCGCTTCTTGCAATGCCGCGGCTGTAAGCGGCAAGCGCAGGCTGGTGACATAAGGCGGTTCGCGCATAGTAACAGCAAAGACCAGCCAAAGCAGGGCCAGCACGGCGCAGCCGAGGAACACGCCCGACAGGCTGTAGTGCTGATACAGCCAGCCGCCGAGGATGCCGCCCAGGGCCGCGCCGAGGAACTGGCTGGTGGAGTACACGCCCATCGCCGTGCCCTTGCCGCCGGCCGGTGCGACCTTGCTGATCAGCGAGGGCAACGAGGCCTCCAGCAGGTTGAAGGCGGTGAAGAACACCACGGTGCCCAGCACCAGCGTCCGCAGGCTGGCGCCGAAGGCGAAGAAGTACAGCTCGCAGGCCAGCAATACCGCCACCGAGCCGAGCAGCACGCGCTTCATCTGGCGCTTCTTCTCGCCATAGATGATGAACGGCAGCATGCCGAAGAAGCCCACCAGCAGCGCGGTCAGATAGACCCACCAGTGTTCCTCCTTGGGCAGCCCGCCCTGCTCCACCAGGGCCAGCGGCAGGGCGACGAAACTGGCCATGAGGATGGCGTGCAGGGCCAGGATGCCGAAGTCCAGGCGCAGCAGGTCGGCGTGCTTCAGGGTCGGCCACAGCGCCTGCCCGGCCACCCCGGACTCGCGGTGCTGCAGCGGCCCGGCCGTGCGCGGCACCAGGCCGGCGACTATCAGCATGCCCAGCAGGGCCATGGCAGCGGTCACCCAGAACAACCCGGACAGGCCGAAGGCGCGGGTCAGCAGCGGCCCGACCACCATGGCCACGGCGAAGGACAGGCCAATGCTCATGCCGATAAACGCCATCGCCTTGGTCCGGTGCTGCTCGCGGGTCAGGTCCGAGAGCAGCGCCATCACCGCCGCGGAGATGGCCCCGGCGCCCTGCAGCACGCGCCCGGCGATCACCCCCCAGATCGAATCGGCGTTGGCCGCCAGCACGCTGCCGGCGGCGAAGATCAGCAGGCCGACGTAGATCACCGGACGCCGGCCGATGCGGTCGCTGAGCATGCCGAAGGGAATCTGCAGCAGCGCCTGGGTCAGGCCGTAGGCACCGATGGCCAGGCCGATCAGCGCCGGCGTGCTGTCGCGCAGCTCCATGCCGTAGGTCGCCAGCACCGGCAACACCATGAACATGCCGAGCATGCGAAAGGCGAACACCAGCGCCAGGCCACCGGCCGCGCGGGTCTCGCCGCCACTCATGCGCTCGCTGTGCGGATCGTGCATTTACCAAGGCCCCATTCGAACAAGCCGGCGATTCTAGCAGCCATCCCGCCTGCGGCACAGGCACGCACTTTGCCGCAGGGTGCGGGCGAGCCGTATACTCGAGGGTTTCCGCCCGCCAAGCGAGGCCGCTGTTTGTGGACAAGATTCTGATCCGTGGGGCACGCACCCATAACCTGAAAAACATCGACCTGACCCTGCCGCGCGACAAGCTGATCGTGATCACCGGGCTGTCCGGCTCCGGCAAATCCTCCCTGGCCTTCGACACCCTCTACGCCGAGGGCCAGCGCCGCTACGTCGAGTCGCTGTCGGCCTATGCCCGGCAGTTCCTGTCGATGATGGAGAAGCCCGACGTCGACACCATCGAAGGCCTGTCCCCGGCCATCTCCATCGAACAGAAGTCCACCTCGCACAACCCGCGCTCCACCGTCGGCACCATCACCGAGATCTACGACTACCTGCGCCTGCTCTATGCCCGTGTCGGCATTCCGCGCTGCCCGGACCACGACGTGCCGCTGGAGGCGCAGACCGTCAGCCAGATGGTCGACCAGGTACTGGCCCTGCCCGAGGGTCGCAAGCTGCTGCTGCTGGCCCCGGTCATTCGCGAGCGCAAGGGCGAGCACCTGTCGGTGTTCGAGGAACTGCGCGCCCAGGGTTTCGTCCGCGCCCGGGTCAACGGCAGGCTCTACGAGCTGGACGAGCTGCCCAAGCTGGACAAGCAGAAGAAGCACTCGATCGACGTGGTGGTCGACCGCTTCAAGGTCCGCGAGGACCTGCAGCAGCGCCTTGCCGAGTCTTTCGAGACCGCGCTCAACCTGGCCGACGGCATCGCCCTGGTGGCGCCAATGGACGGGGAAGAAGGCGAGGAGATCATCTTCTCCGCGCGCTTCGCCTGCCCGCACTGCGGCCACTCGATCAGCGAGCTGGAACCCAAGCTGTTCTCCTTCAACAACCCCGCCGGTGCCTGCCCGACCTGCGACGGCCTGGGGGTCAAGCAGTTCTTCGACGCCAAGCGCCTGATCAACGGTGAGATGACCCTTGCCGAGGGGGCGATCCGCGGCTGGGACCGGCGCAACGTCTACTACTTCCAGATGCTCGGCTCACTGGCCGCGCATTTCGGCTTCAGCCTGGAAGTCCCCTTCGACGAGTTGGCCGCCGAGCAGCAGAAGGTCATCCTGTTCGGCAGCGGCGCGCAGAACGTCGACTTCCGCTACCTCAACGACCGCGGCGACATCGTCAAGCGCGCCCACCCCTTCGAGGGCATAGTGCCGAACCTGGAGCGCCGCTACCGCGAGACCGAGTCGGCCAGCGTGCGCGAGGAGCTGGCCAAGTTCCTCAGCACCCAGCCCTGTCCCGACTGCCGCGGCACCCGCCTGCGCCGCGAGGCCCGCCATGTATGGATCGGCGAGCGCACCCTGCCGGCGGTCACCGGCCTGCCGGTGGGCGAGGCCTGCGACTACTTCGGCGACCTGCACCTGAGCGGTCGTCGCGGCGAGATCGCCGAGAAGATCCTCAAGGAAATCCGCGAGCGCCTGCAGTTCCTGGTCAACGTCGGCCTCGACTACCTGACCCTGGACCGCAGCGCCGACACCCTGTCCGGCGGCGAGGCCCAGCGCATCCGCCTGGCCAGCCAGATCGGCGCCGGCCTGGTGGGGGTCATGTACATCCTCGACGAGCCCTCCATCGGCCTGCACCAGCGTGACAACGAACGCCTGCTCGGCACCCTCACCCACCTGCGCAACCTGGGCAACACGGTGATAGTCGTGGAACACGACGAGGACGCCATCCGCCTGGCCGACTACGTGGTCGACATCGGCCCCGGCGCCGGCGTGCACGGCGGCCAGATAGTCGCCGAGGGCACCCCGGACGAGGTGATGAACCACCCCGACTCACTCACCGGCAAATACCTCTCCGGGCGCGAGCGCATCCGCTACCCGGAGCGCCGCACCCCACTCGACCGCAAGAAGCTGCTCAAGCTCAAGGGCGCGCGCGGCAACAACCTGCGCAACGTCGACCTCGAGCTGCCGGTCGGCCTGCTCACCTGCGTCACCGGCGTGTCCGGCTCGGGCAAGTCGACCCTGATCAACAACACCCTGTTCCCGCTGACCGCCACCGCCCTGAACGGCGCCACCACCCTGGAGGCCGCGGCCCACGACAGCTTCGACGGCCTGCAGCACCTGGACAAGGTGGTCGACATCGACCAGAGCCCGATCGGCCGCACGCCGCGCTCGAATCCTGCCACCTACACCGGCCTGTTCACCCCGATCCGCGAACTGTTCGCCGGGGTGCCGGAGTCGCGCTCGCGCGGCTACGGCCCGGGGCGCTTCTCCTTCAACGTCAAGGGCGGGCGCTGCGAGGCCTGCCAGGGCGACGGCGTGATCAAGGTGGAGATGCACTTCCTGCCGGACATCTACGTGCCCTGCGACGTGTGCAAGGGCAAACGCTACAACCGCGAGACCCTGGAGGTGAAGTACAAGGGCAAGAGCATCACCGAGGTGCTCGACATGACCATCGAGGAGGCCCGCGGCTTCTTCGACGCGGTGCCGGCCATCGCCCGCAAACTGCAGACCCTGATGGACGTCGGCCTGTCCTACATCAAGCTGGGGCAGAGCGCGACCACCCTGTCCGGTGGCGAGGCGCAGCGGGTCAAGCTCAGTCGCGAGCTGTCCAAGCGCGACACCGGCAAGACCCTCTACATCCTCGACGAGCCGACCACCGGCCTGCACTTCGCCGACATCCAGCAGCTGCTTGATGTGCTCCATCGCCTGCGCGACCACGGCAACACCGTGGTGGTGATCGAGCACAACCTGGACGTGATCAAGACCGCCGACTGGCTGGTCGACCTCGGCCCCGAGGGCGGCTCCAAGGGCGGCCAGATCATCGCCTGCGGCACCCCGGAAGAGGTCGCCGAAATGCCCCAGTCGCATACCGGCTATTTCCTCAAGCCGCTACTGGCACGCGAGCACGCCTGAAACGAAGAAGCCCCGCTCAGGCGGGGCTCCTTCGTAGCACAGGCAGACTCACGCCAGATCGAAGCGATCCAGGTTCATCACCTTGGTCCAGGCCGCGACGAAGTCCTTGACCAACTTCTGCTTGCCGTCGGCACTGGCGTAAACCTCGGCATAGGCGCGCAGCACCGAGTTGGAACCGAAGACCAGGTCGCTGCGGCTGCCGGTGTACTTCACCTTGCCACTGCTACGATCCCTGCCCTCGAACACCTCCGCGCTGCTATCCACAGCCTTCCATTCGACACCCATGTCCAGCAGGTTGACGAAGAAGTCGTTGCTCAGCACGCCGACCTTGTCGGTGAACACGCCTTGCTGGCCGCCATCGAAGTTGGCACCCAGTACCCGCAGGCCACCGACCAACGCCGTCAACTCAGGCGCACTCAGCGTCAGCAACTGCGCCTTGTCGATCAGCATGGCCTCGGTCGGTACACCCAGCTTGCCTTTGCTGTAGTTGCGGAAGCCATCGGCCACAGGTTCCAGCACCTCGAACATCTCGATGTCGGTCTGCGCCTGCGTGGCATCGACACGCCCCGCCGCAAAAGGCACCTCGACCTTGACACCGGCGGCCTTGGCCGCCTGCTCCACACCGACATTGCCGGCCAGCACGATGACGTCCGCCAGCGATGCCTTGCCCGATGCCTTCTGAATCTCCACCAGTTTGGGCAGCACCTTCATCGCACGCTGGTTGACGGCCCAGTCCTTCTGCGGCGCCAGCGCCAGGCGCGCACCGTTGGCGCCGCCCCGCTTGTCGCCGCCGCGGTAGGTCGAGGCCGACGCCCAGGCGACCGAGACCAGGTCACCCACCGACAGACCGGAGGCGGCAATCCTGGCCTTGAGGTCGGCGATGTCGGCCGCACTGGGGTTATGCGTCGCCGCCGGCAGCGGATCCTGCCAGATCAGGTCCTCTTTCGGCACCTCCGGCCCGAGATAGCGCGCCTTCGGCCCCATGTCACGGTGAGTCAGCTTGTACCAGGCACGGGCGAATGCATCGGCAAAGGCCTGGGGATCATTCAGGAAGCGCTTGGAGATCTTGCCGAACTCCGGATCGAAACGCAGGGTTAGGTCGGTGGTTAGCATGGTCGGCTTGTGGAACTTGCCCGGCACATGCGCATCCGGAATCACTTCCGGCGCGTCCTTGGCCACCCACTGCTTCGCCCCGGCCGGTGAAGCGGTCAGCTCCCACTCGTACTGGAACAGGTTCTCGAAGAAATTGTTGCTCCATTGCGCCGGGGTTTGCGTCCAGGTCACCTCGATGCCGCTGGAGATGGTGTCCTTGCCATGACCGCTGCCGAAGTTGCTCATCCAGCCCAGGCCCTGGGCCTCGATGGACGCCGCCTCAGGCTCCGGCCCCTTGTGCGATTCCGGCGCGGCGCCATGGGCCTTGCCGAAGGTGTGACCACCGGCGATCAGGGCGACAGTCTCCTCGTCGTCCATGGCCATGCGCCCGAAGGTACTGCGGATGTCCTTGGCCGCCTCCAGATAGTCGCCACTGGCGTTGGGCCCTTCCGGGTTCACATAGATCAGGCCCATGTGGGTCGCGCCGAACGGTGGGGACAGTTCACGATCGCCCTTGACGCGCTCGGGGTCGACACCCAGCCATTGCGTTTCGGCGCCCCAGTTGACGTCCATGTCCGGTTCCCATACGTCTTCGCGACCGCCGCCAAAGCCGAAGGTGCGAAAGCCCATGGACTCCAGCGCCACGTTACCGGCCAGAATCAGCAGGTCCGCCCAGGAGATGCGCTGGCCGTACTTCTGCTTGATCGGCCAGAGCAGGCGGCGAGTCTTGTCGATGTTGACGTTGTCCGGCCAGGAGTTGAGCGGCGCGAAGCGCTGCTGGCCGCGCCCGCCGCCGCCCCGTCCGTCGGTCGTCCGGTAGGTGCCGGCAGCATGCCAGGCCATGCGGATCATCTGCGGACCGTAGTGGCCGAAGTCCGCCGGCCACCAGTCCTGAGAGTCGGTCATCAGCTTGACCAGGTCGGCCTTCAGCGCCTGGTAATCCAGCTTCTTGAATTCCTCGGCGTAGTTGAACGTCTCGCCGAGCGGATTGGATTTCTCGGAGTGTTGGTTGAGCAGGTCTACGCGCAGCTGCTTAGGCCACCAGTCCTTGTTTGTGGTCCCGCCACCCGCGACGTGATTGAACGGGCATTTACCTGGGTTCGACATCGTAATCTCCTTCTCCTCATCGGGTCGGCTCATTTAATTGCAACCGACGATGGAAGAAGATTAGACCCGCCTTTAAAGATGAACCAATTTATGAAAGACAAGAAGCTAATAGGTATTTTCTTTCATAGAACATCTAACTGAATTCCCTGATCTTCCCCACCGTGAACCCGCATAAACACCGGACCGAGTGGCGGCCAACTCGCCTCCAGCACTGCACGTTCGTCAAGCGGGCTGACAGGAAGCCTGCATTCCCAAGCCCCCGTGCAACGCACTAACGCAAAGAGGTGGAGGCCCCACCTTCAGGCTGTGGCCAGCCGCTAGCAGCCGCACCATCCGGGCGAACAGCGCACGCCTGACCTTACCAGCATCGAAGCAACCAGCTCGCTGACGGCGTCCAAGAGACCGTGCGGCGCACCATGCACAGCGCTATTGGCGCAGCACCGAATTGGGCCTTACTGGCTCGCCGCAGCTCAGGCGATCAACAGGAATCCGGCGATGGCCAGCCCAGCCGCTATCAAGGTATAGGGCAACTGGGTCAGTGCATGGCTGATCAGGTTGCAGCCCGAACCCTGCGCCGCCAGCACGGTGGAGTCGCTGTAGAAACACGCCTGGCTGCCAAAGGCCGAGGCCGACAGCAAGGCGCCGATCACCAGGGGGATATTGGCATCCAAGGCGTAAGCCAACGGCATGACGATCGGGATGGTCACCGCGAAGATACCCCATGACGACCCGGTGGCGAACGCCAGCAGCGCCATCGCCACGAACACCAGCGCCGGCAGAAGCTGCGCGCTCATATAAGGCTGCAGCGCTTCGACGACGAACTGCGGCAACAGCAGCTGATCGCAGACATCCTTGAAGATGAAGGCCGCGATTACCGTGCCGATGGCCGGCAGCATGGACTTGAAGCCGTCCATCATCTGCTCGAGCATCTCGTCCAGCGGCATAAGGCCCTGCACCAGGTAGAAGGGCACCACCAGCGCCAGGGTCGCGAGCATGCCCATCCACACGTCGATATCGAAATACACGGTGAAACCGACCAGCAACAGCAACGGCAAGAGGAAGTTGTGCAGCTTGCCGCCCGCCTCGTCTCCCTGCGCGTCGATTTCCGCCGCCGATGCCAGCTCGCCGACGTGCATGGCGCCCGCCGAGCCATGGGTGGCGAGCATCTCGGCCTTGCGCATCGGCCCTATGGCCGGAACCAGCCCGACGGCCACCAGCACCACCAGCAACACCGACAGCCAGGCATAGAACATGTAGGGAATGGCCTGCATGTACACGCTGATCCCCGCCCCGGACTCGGCGATGCCGTTGCTCTCCAGCAGGCCGCCGAAGAACACCGCCCAGGTGGACAGTGGTACCAGCACGCACACCGGCGCTGCGGTGGAGTCGACCACATAGGCGAGCATCTCCCGCGACACCTTGAAGCGATCGGTGACGCGCTTCATGGTCTCGCCGACGGTCAGGGCATTGAGGTAGTCGTCGACGAAGATCACCACGCCGAGCACCCAGGTCATCAGCAGCGACGAGCGTCGCCCCTTGGCCAGCTTCAACGCCGCCCGGCCGAAGGCTAGGGCGCCGCCGGTGCGCACCAGCAAGGCAATCAGCGCGCCGAAGCTACCGCAGACCAGGATCAGCCAGCCGATGGTTTCATCCTGCATCACCTTCAGCGAAATCGCCGCGAAACTGGCCAGTGAGCTCTGCGGTCCCAACAGCAACAGACCACTGATGGCGCCGAGCACCAGCGCGAGGATCGGCCGACGCAGCCAGATGGCGCAGACCAGGACGACAACAGGAGGGAGCAGGCTTAAAGCGGTAGGGTCGGACATGATGGGAACTTGTTCTTGTAGGAGGCCGGCAGGCGGCGGAAACGGAGACCAACCAACCCTACCCGAGGCCACTCATGAACACAATATCAAACACCACGTTCGGAATATCATTCGTCCAGACAACAAAAAACCGGGCCTAGGCCCGGTTCTTCGTCACAACCTGCAACTTACTCAGCAGCTTCCACTGTGCCGCCGACCGGACGGTCGACCAGCTCAACGTAAGCCATCGGAGCATTGTCACCAGCGCGGAAACCGCACTTGAGGATGCGCAGGTAGCCGCCCTGACGGGTGGCGTAGCGCTTGCCCAGGTCGTTGAACAGCTTGCCGACGATGGCCTTCGAACGAGTACGATCGAATGCCAGGCGACGGTTGGCAACGCTGTCGATCTTGGCCAGAGTGATCAGCGGCTCAGCGACGCGACGCAGTTCTTTGGCTTTCGGCAGAGTAGTTTTGATCAGCTCGTGCTCGAACAGCGAAACCGCCATGTTCTGGAACATGGCCTGGCGGTGGGCGCTGGTACGGCTCAGGTGACGGCCACTTTTACGATGACGCATGGTTCAATTCCTTACCAAACTCACGTTCGGTGATGATGACGATCAGGCAGTCGCCTTATCGTCTTTCTTCAGACTTGCCGGCGGCCAGTTGTCGAGGCGCATACCGAGGGACAGACCGCGAGAGGCCAGAACATCCTTGATTTCAGTCAGGGATTTCTTGCCCAGGTTCGGCGTTTTCAACAGTTCTACTTCGGTGCGCTGAATCAGGTCGCCGATGTAGTAAATGTTTTCCGCCTTCAGGCAGTTGGCCGAACGCACGGTCAGTTCCAGGTCGTCTACCGGACGCAGCAGGATCGGATCGATCTCGTCTTCCTGCTCGACTACCACCGGCTCACTGTCACCCTTGAGGTCGACGAACGCGGCCAACTGCTGCTGCAGAATGGTCGCGGCACGACGGATAGCCTCTTCCGGATCCAGGGTACCGTTGGTTTCCAGGTCGATAACCAGTTTGTCCAGGTTGGTACGCTGCTCGACGCGAGCGTTTTCCACCACGTAAGACACACGGCGCACCGGGCTGAACGAAGCGTCGAGCTGCAAGCGACCGATGCTGCGGCTCTCGTCTTCGTCGCTCTGGCGTGCGTCTGCCGGCTCGTAACCGCGGCCACGGGCCACGGTGAGCTTCATGTTCAACGCGCCATTAGCGGCCAGGTTGGCGATTACGTGGTCGCCGTTGACGATTTCGACATCGTGATCCAGCTGAATATCGGCGGCGGTAACTACACCCGAGCCCTTCTTCGCCAGAGTCAGTGTCACTTCGTCACGACCGTGCAGCTTGACAGCCAGACCTTTAAGGTTGAGCAGGATTTCAATCACATCTTCCTGAACACCTTCGATGGCGCTGTACTCATGGAGCACACCGTCAATCTCGGCCTCGACTACTGCACAGCCAGGCATGGAGGACAACAGGATGCGGCGCAGCGCGTTGCCCAGGGTGTGGCCGAAACCACGCTCGAGAGGCTCGAGGGTGATCTTGGCGCGGGTCGGACTGACCACCTGCACATCGATATGGCGGGGGGTCAGGAACTCATTTACCGAAATCTGCATGGATGCACCTATTTTCTAGCCCTTACTTGGAGTAGAGCTCGACAATCAGGCTTTCGTTGATGTCGGCGGAGAGGTCACTGCGAGCCGGGACGCTTTTGAACACGCCGGACTTCTTCTCAGTGTCAACTTCTACCCATTCAACGCGGCCACGCTGGGCGCACAGCTCAAGAGCCTGAACAATGCGCAGCTGATTCTTCGACTTCTCGCGAACAGCAACGACGTCGCCAGCTTTAACCTGGTAGGACGGGACGTTTACGGTCTGACCGTTGACGCTGATCGCTTTGTGCGAAACCAGCTGACGGGATTCTGCACGGGTAGCGCCAAAGCCCATACGGTAAACCACGTTATCCAGACGGCATTCCAGCAGCTGCAGCAGGTTTTCGCCGGTGGCGCCCTTCTGGCTGGCAGCTTGCTTGTAGTAACCGCTGAACTGACGCTCCAGCACGCCGTAGATACGACGGACTTTCTGCTTTTCGCGCAGCTGGGTGCCGTAGTCGGACTGACGGCTACGGCGCTGGCCGTGAATACCCGGGGCTGCTTCGATGTTGCACTTCGATTCCAGAGCGCGAACGCCGCTCTTCAGGAACAGATCGGTGCCTTCACGACGAGACAGTTTGCATTTGGGACCAATGTAACGAGCCATTTCTCACTGTCTCCTGATTACACGCGACGCTTCTTCGAAGGACGGCACCCGTTATGCGGGATGGGCGTCACATCGGTGATGCTGGCGATCTTGTAACCGCAGCCGTTCAATGCACGGACAGCGGACTCACGACCCGGACCCGGGCCCTTGACGTTGACGTCGAGGTTCTTCAGGCCGTATTCCAGCGCGGCTTGACCAGCACGCTCAGCAGCCACCTGGGCAGCGAACGGGGTGCTCTTACGCGAGCCGCGGAAACCCGAACCACCGGAGGTAGCCCAGGACAGAGCGTTGCCCTGACGGTCGGTGATGGTCACGATGGTGTTGTTGAAAGAAGCGTGGATGTGGGCGATGCCATCAACCACCGTCTTTTTGACTTTCTTACGAGTACGAGCAGCAGGTTTTGCCATGACTAAATTCCTGTCGATTCGCCAATGCGATTACTTGCGGATCGGCTTGCGCGGGCCCTTACGGGTGCGGGCGTTGGTCTTGGTACGCTGACCGCGAACCGGCAGACCACGGCGATGGCGCAGGCCGCGGTAGCAGCCCAGATCCATCAAGCGCTTGATTTTCATGTTCACTTCACGGCGCAGGTCACCCTCGGTATTCACCTTGGCGACTTCACCACGCAGCTGCTCGATCTGCTCGTCAGAGAGATCCTTGATCTTTACCGCCGGATTAACTCCGGTAGCAGCACAGATTTTCTGTGCGGTTGTGCGACCGACACCAAAGATGTAGGTCAGCGAGATAACAGTGTGCTTGTTATCCGGAATGTTTACGCCTGCAATACGGGCCATTCAGTGGAACTCCAATTGACAGCTACCTACGCCCCGGAAGCCAAGAAATAGGGCGCGAGATATTAACGCTGTAGAAACAAATAATCAACCCGGCAGCGCACTAGCTGCCGGGCTTATCACGCTTCACTCACACTCAGCCTTGGCGCTGCTTGTGACGCGGCTCCGCGCTGCAGATCACGCGCACGACACCTTCGCGACGGATAATCTTGCAGTTACGGCACAGCTTTTTCACCGATGCACGAACTTTCATCACCAACTCCTCGAACCTTATGGACACGTCAGCGCATCATGCCGCTGCCGTAGCCCTTCAGGTTGGCTTTCTTCATCAGGGATTCGTACTGGTGCGAAACGAGGTGCGATTGTACTTGCGACATAAAGTCCATCACAACCACCACCACGATCAGCAACGAGGTCCCGCCAAGGTAGAACGGTACGTTGGCCGCCACCACCAGAAACTGGGGCAACAAGCATACGGCCGTCATGTACAGAGCACCGAACATGGTCAAGCGGGTCAACACGCCATCGATATAGCGTGCGGACTGCTCGCCCGGACGGATGCCCGGAATAAAGGCACCGGACTTCTTCAGGTTTTCCGCTACGTCTTTCGGGTTGAACATCAATGCCGTGTAGAAGAAGCAGAAGAAAATGATCCCTGCACTAAACAGCAAAATGTTCAACGGCTGACCAGGAGCGATAGCCTGCGAAATATCCTGCAGCCAGCCCAGACCCTCGGACTGACCAAACCAGGCACCCAGCGAGGCCGGGAACAACAGAAGGCTACTGGCGAAAATAGCCGGGATGACCCCCGCCATGTTCACCTTCAACGGCAGGTGGCTAGTCTGCGCAGCGAAGACCTTGCGGCCCTGCTGACGCTTGGCGTAGTGCACCGCAATACGGCGCTGACCACGCTCAATGAACACCACGAAACCGATGATCGCTACTGCCAACAAACCGATGGCGATCAGCGCGAAGATATTGATATCGCCCTGACGCGCAGACTCGAAAGACTGCCCGATCGCCGCCGGCAGACCGGCCACGATGCCTGCAAAAATCAGCATCGAGATACCGTTGCCAACACCGCGCTCGGTGATTTGCTCGCCCAGCCACATCATGAACATCGCGCCAGCCACAAAGGTGGTGATCGCGACGAAGTGGAAGCCGAAACCGTCCGAGAACGCTACGCCCTGACTGGCCAAGCCCACGGACATGCCGATCGCTTGAACAAAAGCCAGGACGAGGGTGCCGTAGCGGGTGTATTGGCTGATCTTGCGACGACCAGCCTCACCTTCCTTCTTCAACTGCTCCAGCTGCGGGCTGACAGCGCTCATGAGCTGCATGATGATCGACGCCGAAATGTACGGCATGATCCCCAGTGCAAAGATGCTCATCCGCTCCAGCGCGCCGCCGGAAAACATGTTGAACAAGCTAAGAATGGTCCCCTCATTCTGCCGAAACAGGTCCGCCAGCCGATCAGGGTTTATTCCCGGCACTGGGATGTGTGCGCCGATCCGGTAGACGATGATCGCCATGAACAGGAAGCGCAGACGAGCCCAGAGCTCGGATAACCCGCCATTGCTGAGCGCTGAGAGAGCACCTTGCTTAGCCATTTAGTCCTCGAACTTACCGCCAGCTGCTTCGATAGCCGCGCGCGCACCTTTGGTGGCGGCGATACCTTTAAGGGTGACCGCGCGAGTAACCTCACCGGACAGCATGACTTTCACACGCTGTACGTTTTGGTTAATCAGGTTGGCATCCTTCAGCGCCTGCAGAGTAACAACGTCGCCTTCGATCTTGTTCAGCTCGGAGGTACGCACTTCAGCGCGATCCATAGCCTTCAGAGACACGAAACCGAACTTGGGCAGACGGCGGTGCAGAGGCTGCTGGCCGCCTTCAAAACCCGGAGCAATGGTGCCGCCGGAGCGCGAGGTCTGACCCTTGTGGCCACGGCCACCGGTCTTGCCCAAGCCGCTACCGATGCCACGGCCCGGACGGTGCTTCTCGCGACGGGAACCCGGCGCAGGACTCAAATCGTTCAGGTACATGGATTAACCCTCCACGCGCAGCAGATAGTAAGCCTTGTTAATCATGCCGCGGTTTTCCGGAGTATCCAGAACCTCTACGGTGTGATTGATGCGGCGCAGGCCCAGGCCCTTGACGCAAGCTTTGTGGTTGGCCAGACGGCCATTCACGCTCTTGATCAGCGTGACTTTCACGGTATTAGCCATGGTTAGAGAATCTCCTCGACGCTCTTGCCACGCTTGGCCGCAACAGACTCTGGAGACTGCATAGCCTTCAGACCCTTGAAGGTGGCATGGACCACGTTCACTTGGTTGGTCGAGCCGTAGCACTTGGCCAGAACGTTCTGCACACCCGCCACTTCCAGCACGGCACGCATGGCGCCGCCGGCGATGATACCGGTACCCTCGGAGGCCGGCTGCATGTAGACCTTGGAGGCGCCGTGGGCGGCCTTCATGGCGTACTGCAGAGTGGTGCCGTTCAGGTCCACCTGGATCATGTTGCGACGTGCAGCTTCCATTGCCTTCTGGATGGCAGCCGGCACTTCACGGGACTTGCCTCGGCCGAAACCGACGCGACCCTTACCATCACCCACCACGGTCAACGCGGTGAAAGTGAAGATACGGCCACCCTTAACGGTCTTGGCAACGCGGTTAACCTGTACCAGCTTCTCGATATAGCCTTCGTCGCGCTTTTGGTCGTTATTTGCCATAACTTAGAACTCCAGCCCGCCTTCACGAGCAGCATCAGCCAGCGCCTTGACGCGGCCGTGGTACTTGAAGCCAGAACGGTCGAATGCGACCTGAGTCACACCAGCGGCTTTCGCACGCTCAGCAACCAGCTGACCAACTTTCTTGGCCGCGTCGACGTTGCCAGTGGCGCCATCACGCAGTGCTTTGTCCAAGGTAGAGGCGCTGGCCAGAACCTTGCTGCCGTCGGCCGAAATGACCTGGGCGTAAATGTGCTGCGAGGAGCGGTACACGCAGAGACGCACGACTTCGAGCTCGTGCATTTTCAGGCGTGCTTTGCGCGCGCGACGCAGTCTTGTTTCTTTCTTGGCGGTCATTTGCTAGGCCCTACTTCTTCTTGGCTTCTTTACGACGGACGACTTCGTCTGCGTAACGAACACCTTTGCCCTTGTAAGGTTCAGGACGACGGAAGTCACGAATTTCCGCAGCAACCTGACCAACCAGTTGTTTGTCGACACCCTTGATCAGGATATCGGTCTGGCTCGGGGTTTCGGCGGTCACGCCTTCCGGCAGCTCGTAGTCGATCGGATGGGAGAAGCCCAGAGCCAGAGACAGAACCTGACCTTTGGCTTGCGCCTTGTAACCAACGCCGACCAGCTGCAGCTTGCGCTCGAAGCCAGTGCTAACGCCGATCACCATGTTGTTGACCAGGGCACGAGTGGTACCGGCCATTGCGCGAGTCTGCTGGTCGCCATTGCGAGCAGCGAAACGCAGCTCATCGGCTTCCTGGACCACTTCAACAGACGAGTGAACCTTCAGTTCCAGAGTACCCTTGGCACCCTTTACCGAAAGCTGCTGACCGGCGAGTTTGATCTCGACGCCAGACGGCAGCTTGACGGGGTTTTTAGCAACGCGAGACATGGCTATCCCCCCTTAGAACACAGTGCAAAGCACTTCGCCGCCGACACCGGCAGCGCGCGCAGCGCGATCCGTCATCACACCCTTGTTGGTGGAGACGATGGATACGCCAAGACCGCCACGAACCTTCGGCAGATCATCGACGGACTTGTACTGGCGAAGGCCTGGACGGCTAACGCGCTTCACTTCTTCGATGACCGGACGGCCTTCGAAGTACTTCAGCTCGATGGACAGCTGCGGCTTGCTTTCGCCGCTGATCTGATAACCCGCAATATAACCTTCGTCTTTCAAAACTTTGGCTACAGCCACCTTCAACGTGGAAGACGGCATGCTTACGACGGACTTTTCAGCCATCTGGGCATTACGGATACGAGTTAGCATGTCCGCTAACGGGTCCTGCATACTCATGGGCTAGACGCTCCTGATACAAAAAGAATTAGCCTCGCGGCTAAGAGTCACCGAATGCCCGGGCAAAAAACGGCCCAGGCTCAGGCGAGCCGAACATTCTAGAGACTGCTCAAAAATGAATCAAGCCCCAAAGGGGCCTGATTCACAGAAAGACAAAGCCGGCACAAGGCCGGCTTCGCTTTTTTACCAGCTGGCTTTCACCAGGCCCGGTACATCGCCACGCATCGCCGCTTCACGCAGCTTGATACGGGACAGACCGAACTTGCGATAAACGCCGTGCGGACGACCGGTGATGCGGCAGCGGTTGCGCAGGCGCGAGGCGCTGGCGTCACGCGGCTGCTTCTGCAGGGCTACCTGGGCTTCCCAACGCGCCTCCGGACTGCTGTTCGGATTGGCGATGACAGCCTTCAGCTCGGCACGCTTCTTCGCGTACTTGGCTACCGTTTGCTGACGCTTCAGCTCACGGTTCTTCATGCTCATTTTGGCCATGATCGAACTCCAGTCAGTTGCGGAACGGGAATTTGAAGGCGCGCAGCAGGGCACGACCTTCATCATCCGTACGGGCGGTGGTGGTCAGGGTGATATCCAGACCGCGCAGCGCATCGATTTTGTCGTAATCGATTTCCGGGAAGATGATCTGCTCTTTCACGCCCATGCTGTAGTTGCCGCGGCCGTCGAAGGACTTGGCATTCAGGCCGCGGAAGTCACGCACGCGCGGCAGGGAGATGGACAGCAGACGATCGAGGAACTCGTACATACGTTCGCGGCGCAGGGTTACCTTGACGCCGATCGGCCAGCCCTCACGAACCTTGAAGCCTGCAATCGACTTACGGGCATGAGTCACAACGACTTTCTGACCGGTGATCTTTTCCAGGTCGGCAACCGCGTTCTCGATGACCTTCTTGTCACCGATCGCTTCGCCCAGGCCCATGTTCAGGGTGATCTTGGTGATGCGCGGAACTTCCATCACATTGGCGAGCTTAAGTTCTTCCTTAAGCTTCGGCGCGATTTCTTTCCGGTAAATCTCTTTTAGTCGTGCCATGGTCTTCTACCTAGCAGTGTTCAAGCATCAACCGCTTTTTGGGTCGACTTGAAGACACGAATTTTCTTACCGTCCTCAACCTTGAAACCAACGCGGTCAGCCTTGTTGGTTTCGCCGTTGAAAATGGCCACGTTAGAAGCGTGCAGCGGCGCTTCTTTCTCGACGATACCGCCTTGAACGCCCGACATCGGGTTCGGCTTGGTATGGCGCTTGACCAGGTTGATCCCGCCCACGACCAGACGGTCGTCAGCGAGCACCTTCAGCACCTTACCGCGCTTACCCTTGTCCTTGCCGGCGATCACGATGATCTCGTCGTCACGACGAATCTTTTGCATGTCGGATCTCCTTACAGCACTTCAGGGGCGAGCGAGACGATCTTCATGAACTTCTCGGAACGCAGTTCACGGGTCACGGGCCCAAAGATACGGGTGCCGATCGGCTCTTGCTTGTTGTTCAGCAGAACAGCAGCGTTGCCGTCGAAGCGAATGATCGAGCCATCGGCACGGCGCACGCCGTGACGGGTACGGACGACGACAGCAGTCATCACCTGGCCCTTCTTCACCTTACCGCGCGGAATCGCTTCCTTGACGGTAACTTTGATGATGTCGCCGATGCCAGCGTAGCGGCGATGCGAGCCACCCAGCACCTTGATGCACATGACGCGGCGTGCACCACTGTTGTCGGCCACATCGAGCATGGATTGAGTCTGAATCATATAATTTCTCCGACCCTTAGCCCTTAGACTTCCACTGCGCGTTCGAGAACTTCAACCAGCGCCCAAGACTTGGTCTTGGCCAGCGGACGGGTTTCACGGATGGAAACCTTGTCGCCGATGTGGCACTGGTTGTTTTCGTCGTGCGCGTGCAGCTTGGTCGAACGCTTGACATATTTGCCGTAGATCGGGTGCTTAACGCGACGCTCGATCAATACGGTGATGGTCTTGTCCATCTTGTCGCTGACAACTCGGCCGGTCAGCGTACGGACTGTTTTTTCGGCTTCAGCCATGATCACTTACCTGCCTGCTGGTTGAGCACAGTTTTCACACGAGCGATGTCGCGCTTAACTTGCGAGAGCAGGTGAGACTGCCCCAACTGGCCAGTTGCTTTCTGCATGCGCAGATTGAACTGGTCGCGCAGCAGGCCGAGCAGTTGCTCGTTCAGCTGCTGTGCTGATTTTTCACGAAGCTCATTCGCTTTCATCACATCACCGTCCGCTTAACAAAGGTGGTGGCGAGCGGCAGCTTTGCAGCAGCCAGGGCGAAAGCCTCACGCGCCAGCTCTTCGGAAACGCCTTCGATTTCATACAGGACTTTGCCTGGCTGAATCTGGGCTACCCAATATTCAACGCCACCCTTACCTTTACCCATCCGCACTTCCAGAGGCTTCTTGGTTACCGGCTTGTCAGGGAACACGCGAATCCAGATCTTGCCGCCACGCTTTACGTGACGGGTCAGAGCACGACGAGCGGACTCGATCTGGCGGGCGGTGAGACGACCGCGGGCCACAGACTTCAGCGCGAACTCGCCGAAGCTGACCTTGCTACCGCGCTGAGCCAGACCACGGTTGTGGCCGGTCATCTGCTTGCGGAATTTTGTACGCTTTGGTTGCAACATTTGGCGTACCCCTTACTTGGCAGCTTTTTTACGAGGAGCGGGCGCCTGCGGCTTCAGCTCTTCTTGGCGGCCACCGATGACCTCACCCTTGAAGATCCAAACCTTGACACCGATCACACCGTAGGTGGTGTGCGCTTCGTAGGTGTTGTAGTCAATGTCAGCGCGCAGGGTGTGCAGCGGCACACGACCTTCGCGGTACCACTCGGTACGTGCGATTTCCGCACCGCCGAGACGACCACTTACCTGGATCTTGATGCCTTTGGCACCAATGCGCATGGCGTTCTGTACGGCGCGCTTCATGGCGCGACGGAACATCACACGACGCTCCAGCTGCTGGGCAACGCTTTGGGCAACCAGCATCGCGTCGAGCTCCGGCTTGCGGATCTCTTCGATGTTGATGTGCACCGGCACACCCATTTGCTTGGTCAGGTCCTGACGCAGCTTCTCAACATCTTCACCTTTCTTGCCGATCACGATACCGGGACGGGCGGTGTGGATGGTGATGCGTGCGGTTTGAGCCGGGCGAGCAATGTCGATACGGCTTACGGACGCGCTTTTTAGTTTGTCTTGGAGATACTCACGCACCTTCAGATCAGCGAACAAGTAGTCCGCATAAGTCCGACCGTCTGCGTACCAGACGGAGGTGTGATCCTTGACGATTCCCAGGCGAATGCCAGTGGGATGTACTTTCTGACCCATCTGATCGACTCCGTTACTTGTCCGCAACCTTGACAGTGATATGGCAAGACCGCTTGACGATGCGATCAGCGCGGCCCTTGGCACGCGGCATGATTCGCTTCAGCGAACGCCCTTCGTTAACGAAAACGGTGCTGACCTTGAGGTCATCCACGTCGGCGCCTTCGTTGTGCTCGGCGTTGGCAACGGCCGACTCCAGCACTTTCTTCATAATTTCCGCGGCTTTCTTACTGCTGAAAGCCAACAGGTTGAGCGCTTCGCCCACCTTCTTCCCGCGGATCTGGTCGGCGACCAAGCGGGCTTTCTGGGCGGAGATTCGAGCGCCCGACAACTTAGCGGCTACTTCCATCGTTCCTTACCCCTTAACGCTTGGCTTTCTTGTCAGCCACGTGCCCACGATAAGTGCGGGTACCGGCGAACTCGCCCAGTTTGTGACCGACCATGTCTTCGTTCACGAGAACCGGGACATGCTGACGACCGTTATGTACAGCGATGGTCAGACCGACCATCTGCGGCAGGATCATCGAACGGCGCGACCAGGTTTTCACCGGCTTGCGATCGTTCTTCTCCACCGCCACTTCGATCTTCTTCAGTAGGTGAAGATCAATAAAAGGACCTTTTTTCAGAGAACGTGGCACTGTCGTATCCCTCTATTTACTTGCGACGACGGACGATCATGTTATCGGTGCGCTTGTTACCACGAGTCTTCGCGCCCTTAGTCGGGAAGCCCCATGGAGACACCGGATGACGACCACCAGAGGTACGACCTTCACCACCACCGTGTGGGTGGTCGACCGGGTTCATGGCAACACCACGAACGGTCGGGCGAACGCCACGCCAGCGCTTGGCACCGGCCTTACCCAGCGAACGCAGGCTGTGCTCGGAGTTCGAGACTTCGCCCAGGGTCGCACGGCACTCGGCCAATACTTTGCGCATCTCGCCGGAACGCAGACGCAGAGTCACATAGACGCCTTCACGGGCGATCAGCTGAGCCGAAGCACCAGCGGAACGAGCGATCTGGGCACCCTTGCCCGGCTTCAGCTCGATACCGTGAACGGTCGAACCCACCGGAATGTTGCGCAGCTGCAGGCTGTTACCGGCCTTGATCGGCGCCATAGCACCGGATACCAGCTGATCGCCAGCTACCACGCCCTTGGGCGCGATGATGTAGCGGCGTTCGCCGTCGGCATACTTCAGCAGAGCGATGTGAGCAGTACGGTTCGGATCGTATTCCACGCGCTCGACGGTGGCTGGAATGCCATCCTTGTCGTTGCGACGGAAGTCGACCAGACGGTAATGCTGCTTATGGCCACCACCGATATGACGGGTGGTGATACGGCCATTGTTGTTACGACCGCCAGTCTTCGACTTCTTCTCGAGCAGCGGAGCGTAGGGAGCGCCTTTGTGAAGCTCCTGGTTGACCACCTTGACCACAAAACGGCGGCCAGCGGAAGTCGGTTTGCATTTAACGATTGCCATGATGCACCCCTTCCTTACTCAGCACTGCTGGCGAAATCGAGATCTTGGCCCGGCTGAAGGGAGATGATCGCCTTCTTCCAGTCGTTACGCTTGCCCAGACCGCGAGCGGTGCGCTTGCTCTTACCCAGAACGTTCTGAGTAGTCACGCGCTCAACCTTCACGCTGAACAGGCTTTCGACGGCCTTCTTGATTTCCAGCTTGGTTGCATCGGTTGCAACCTTGAAAACGAACTGGCTTTTCTTGTCAGCCAGCAGAGTGGCCTTCTCGGAGATGTGCGGGCCAAGCAGCACTTTGAATACGCGTTCCTGGTTCATCCCAGCAGCTCCTCGAATTTCTTCACGGCAGAAACGGTGACCAGCACCTTTTCGTACGCGATCAGACTGACCGGATCGGAACCCTGCACGTCACGAACATCGACATGCGGCAGGTTACGGGCAGCCAGGTACAGATTCTGGTCAACGGCATCAGACACGATCAGAACGTCGTTCAGACCCATGCCATTCAGCTTGCCCAGCAGTTCTTTGGTCTTCGGCGCTTCTACGGAGAAGTCCTCAACCACGACCAGACGGTCGGTACGCACCAGCTCAGCAAGAATCGAACGGATGGCCGCGCGATACATCTTCTTGTTCAGCTTCTGGTCGTGATTCTGCGGACGCGCCGCGAAAGTCACGCCACCGCCACGCCAGATCGGACCACGGGTGGTACCGGCACGGGCACGACCAGTGCCCTTCTGACGCCACGGACGCTTGCCGCCGCCAGACACGTCGGAACGGGTCTTCTGCTGCTTGCTGCCCTGACGGCCGCCAGCCATGTAGGCCACAACTGCTTGGTGAACCAGGGTCTCGTTGAACTCGCCGCCGAAGGTCGCTTCGGAAACTTCGATCGCCTGAGCGCCATTTACATTTAATTGCATGTCAGCTTCCCCTTAACCGCGAGCCTTGGCTGCCGGACGCACAACCAGGTTGCCGCCAGTAGCGCCAGGAACGGCACCCTTGACCAACAGCAGGTTGCGTTCAGCGTCGACGCGCACTACTTCCAGGGACTGCACAGTCACACGCTCAGCGCCCATGTGACCGGACATTTTCTTGCCCTTGAAGACGCGACCCGGAGTCTGGCACTGGCCGATGGAGCCCGGTACGCGGTGGGACACGGAGTTACCGTGAGTGTTGTCTTGGCCGCGGAAGTTCCAACGCTTGATGGTACCGGCAAAGCCTTTACCCTTGGACTGACCGGTGACATCCACCAGCTGACCAGCTTGGAAAATTTCAGCGTTGATCTGGTCGCCAGCCTGGTACTCGCCGTCTTCGAGACGGAATTCCCAAACACCACGACCCGCCGCGACGTTCGCCTTGGCGAAGTGACCGGCCTGAGCCTTGCTGACACGAGAGGCGCGGCGCTCGCCGACAGTGACCTGCACTGCGCGATAGCCATCGGACTCCTCAGTTTTGAACTGGGTGACGCGATTCGGCTCGATCTCAATGACCGTGACCGGAATGGAGACACCTTCTTCGGTGAAAATGCGGGTCATGCCGCACTTACGACCGACTACACCAATAGTCATGTTGTAAACCTCATGAGTGTACGGGGCTCTCACCCGCTATGGCCGCCCATTTCAGAGCGTTACACGACTAAAACCCCAAGGTTTTAGCCGAGGCTGATCTGCACTTCCACGCCAGCCGCAAGATCGAGCTTCATCAGCGCATCGACGGTTTTATCCGTCGGCTGGACGATGTCCAGAACACGCTTGTGGGTACGAATTTCATACTGATCACGCGCGTCTTTGTTGACGTGCGGAGAAGTCAGCACTGTGTACCGCTCTTTGCGGGTAGGCAGAGGAATCGGACCACGCACCTGAGCACCAGTACGTTTCGCGGTTTCCACGATTTCCTGGGTAGATTGATCGATCAGGCGATGGTCAAAAGCCTTCAACCGAATACGGATTTGTTGGTTTTGCATTTTGACCTCAGATTCCAAGCTGCTATTCCCAACGGACGCAATACGCCCGTTAAAAGGAGGCGCAATTCTATAGACGCCCCCTATGGGTGTCAACCCAATAAAAAAGCCCCCGCAAGCGGGGGCTCTTCTCAGATCAATCGATTACTCGACGATCTTGGCAACCACGCCGGCACCAACGGTACGGCCGCCTTCGCGAATCGCGAAACGCAGGCCGTCTTCCATGGCGATCGGCTTGATCAGGGTGACAACCATTTTCACGTTGTCGCCCGGCATTACCATCTCAACGCCTTCCGGCAGTTCGCAGCTACCGGTTACGTCGGTAGTACGGAAGTAGAACTGCGGACGGTAGCCCTTGAAGAACGGGGTGTGACGACCACCTTCTTCCTTGGACAGCACGTACACTTCAGCTTCGAACTTGGTGTGCGGCTTGATGGTGCCCGGCTTGGCCAGAACCTGGCCACGCTCTACGTCGTCACGCTTGGTGCCGCGCAGCAGGACGCCACAGTTCTCACCAGCACGACCTTCGTCGAGCAGCTTGCGGAACATCTCGACACCGGTGCAGGTGGTCTTGGTGGTGTCACGCAGACCAACGATCTCGATTTCTTCCTGGATCTTGACGATACCGCGCTCGACACGACCGGTAACCACGGTGCCGCGACCGGAGATCGAGAACACGTCTTCGATCGGCATCAGGAACGGCTTGTCGATGGCACGAACCGGCTCAGGGATGTAGGTATCCAGAGTCTCGACGAGCTTCTTGACGGCAGTGGTGCCCATCTCGTTGTCGTCCTGGCCGTTCAGAGCCATCAGCGCGGATCCGATGATGATCGGAGTGTCGTCGCCCGGGAAGTCGTAGGTCGACAGCAGGTCACGAACTTCCATCTCGACCAGCTCGAGCAGCTCGGCGTCGTCGACCATGTCGGCCTTGTTCAGGAACACGACGATGTACGGTACGCCTACCTGACGGGACAGCAGGATGTGCTCGCGAGTCTGCGGCATCGGGCCGTCGGCAGCGGAGCAAACCAGGATAGCGCCGTCCATCTGCGCAGCACCGGTGATCATGTTCTTCACATAGTCAGCGTGGCCAGGGCAGTCAACGTGCGCGTAGTGACGAATGTTGGAATCGTACTCTACGTGCGCGGTGTTGATGGTGATACCACGAGCCTTCTCTTCCGGCGCGCTGTCGATCTTGTCGAAGTCGACGCGAGCGGAACCGAAAACTTCCGAGCAGACGCGAGTCAGAGCAGCGGTCAGAGTGGTTTTACCGTGGTCAACGTGACCGATGGTGCCAACGTTGACGTGCGGTTTGTTACGTTCAAATTTTTCTTTAGCCACGACAGTGAACCTCTTGCCTAAAGGGCTGAATCAGCCTTGTTTTTTAACCAGTGCTTCGACGATGTTCGACGGAGCTTCGGAGTATTTGGAGAATTCCATGGAGTAGCTGGCGCGACCCTGAGACATGGAACGGACGTCGGTCGCATAACCGAACATCTCACCCAGCGGAACTTCGGCACGGATAACCTTACCGGACACTGTGTCTTCCATACCCTGGATCAGACCGCGACGACGATTCAGGTCACCCATCACGTCACCCATGTAGTCTTCAGGGGTTACCACTTCCACTTTCATGATCGGCTCAAGCACAACACCGCCACCCTTCTGGGCCAGCTGCTTGGTCGCCATGGAGGCCGCCACCTTGAACGCCATCTCGTTGGAGTCGACGTCATGGTAGGAACCGTCGAACACGGTCGCCTTGAGGCCGATGAGCGGATAACCGGCAACTACGCCGTTCTTCATCTGCTCTTCGATACCCTTCTGGATGGCCGGGATGTATTCCTTCGGAACCACACCGCCCACGACTTCGTTGACGAATACCAGACCTTCCTGACCTTCGTCTGCCGGAGCAAAGCGGATCCAGCAGTGACCGAACTGGCCACGACCACCAGACTGACGCACGAACTTGCCTTCGATCTCGCAGCTCTTGGTGATCTTCTCGCGGTAGGAAACCTGCGGCTTGCCGATGTTGGCCTCGACGTTGAACTCGCGCTTCATGCGGTCAACGAGGATGTCCAGGTGCAGCTCACCCATACCGGAGATGATGGTCTGACCGGTCTCTTCGTCGGTCTTGACGCGGAACGACGGGTCTTCCTGAGCAAGCTTGCCCAGTGCGATACCCATCTTCTCCTGGTCGGCCTTGGTCTTCGGCTCAACAGCTACCGAGATCACCGGCTCCGGGAAGTCCATACGCTCGAGGATGATCGGCTTGTCGGCGTTGCACAGGGTGTCACCAGTGGTGACGTCCTTCATGCCGATCAGAGCAGCGATGTCACCTGCGCGTACTTCTTTGATCTCTTCACGCTGGTTGGCGTGCATCTGCACCATACGACCAACGCGCTCTTTCTTACCCTTGACCGAGTTGATCACGGAGTCGCCCGAGGTCAGGAACCCCGAGTAGACGCGCACGAAAGTCAGAGTACCAACGAACGGGTCGGTAGCGATCTTGAACGCCAGGGCCGAGAACGGCTCGTTGTCATCCGCATGACGCTCATCATAATCAGCCTCAACCAGCTCTTCTTTCGGCTTCTCGATGAGGTCAGGGTGAATACCCTTGATCGCCGGAATCTCGGTCGGAGCAGGCAGGAAATCGATGACAGCATCGAGAACCAGAGGGACGCCCTTGTTCTTGAAGGAGGAACCGCAAACAGCCGGAACGATCTCGCTAGCCAGGGTGCGCGCACGCAGACCTGCCTTGATCTCTTCGACGGTCAGCTCACCTTCTTCAAGGTACTTGTTCATCAGCTCTTCGCTGGCCTCGGCCGCAGCCTCGACCATGTTCGAACGCCACTCTTCAGCGAGCTCCAGCATATCGGCCGGAATTTCTTCCTCACGATAGGTGGTGCCTTTGTCGTCTTCGTTCCAGTAGATAGCCTTCATCTTGATCAGGTCGACCTGACCCTGGAAGTTATCTTCCGAACCGATGGCCAGCTGGATCGGCACCGGAGTGTGACCCAGACGGTTCTTGATCTGACCGATGACGCGCAGGAAGTTGGCACCCGCACGGTCCATCTTATTCACGTAAACAACACGCGGAACGCCGTACTTGTTGGCCTGACGCCATACGGTTTCGGACTGAGGCTCAACACCGGAAGTGCCGCAGAACACCACGACGGCGCCATCGAGTACGCGCAGCGAACGCTCTACTTCAATAGTGAAGTCAACGTGGCCGGGGGTATCGATGACGTTTACGCGGTAGTTGTCATACTGACCAACGGAGCCTTTCCAGAAGGTGGTAACGGCAGCGGAGGTAATGGTGATACCGCGCTCCTGCTCCTGCACCATCCAGTCGGTGGTGGCAGCACCGTCGTGCACCTCACCCATCTTGTGGCTGAGACCTGTGTAGAACAGGATCCGCTCGGTAGTAGTGGTCTTGCCCGCGTCAACGTGCGCACAGATACCAATGTTACGGTAGCGGTTAATTGCTGTAGTACGAGCCATAAAGCCCTCGCAAAATTAGTGTTGCCAGAATTAGAAGCGGTAGTGCGAGAACGCCTTGTTGGCTTCAGCCATGCGGTGCACGTCTTCACGCTTCTTAACTGCAGCACCTTTGCCTTCAGCGGCATCCAGCAACTCGCCAGCCAAACGCAGAGCCATAGACTTCTCGCCGCGCTTGCGGGCGTAGTCTACCAACCAGCGCATGGCCAGAGCGTTACGACGAGACGGACGAACTTCGACCGGAACCTGGTAAGTCGCACCACCAACACGGCGCGACTTCACTTCGACCAGCGGAGCGATGGCGTCGAGAGCTTTCTCGAAGATTTCCAGGGGATCGCTGTTCTTGCGCTCTTTAACTTTGTCCAGCGCGCCATAAACGATACGTTCGGCGACGGCCTTCTTGCCGCTTTCCATTACGTGGTTCATGAACTTGGCGAGAATCTGGCTTCCGTATTTCGGATCGTCCAGAATCTCACGCTTGGCTGCTACGCGACGTCTTGGCATTGATAAGCCCTCAAACGGTCTTCAGGTTAGCCCGGGACCCCACCCTTAGGTGTCGCCCGACCTTACTCTTATCGACTCAATAAATAGAAAATCAGTCAGCGCACCGAATTATTTCGGACGCTTGGTACCGTACTTCGAACGACCCTGGTTACGGCCCTTCACACCGGAGGTGTCCAGGGAACCGCGCACGGTGTGGTAACGCACACCCGGAAGGTCTTTTACACGACCGCCACGGATCAGCACCACGCTGTGCTCTTGCAGGTTGTGACCTTCACCACCGATGTACGAGGAAACCTCGAAACCGTTGGTCAGGCGCACACGGCATACTTTACGCAGTGCCGAGTTAGGTTTTTTCGGCGTAGTGGTGTACACGCGGGTGCACACGCCACGACGCTGCGGGCAGTTCTGCAGCGCAGGCACGTCGGACTTCTCGACGATACGCTTGCGCGGCTGACGTACCAGCTGGTTGATAGTTGCCATCTACTAGCTCCACTGTTGTCTTTCGACATAAACAAAATGGCAGAGCTGAACGCCCTGCCAAATTTAGGGGTGCATGAGTCTAATGAGACACGCCCCCTTCGTCAAGGCTAAGCCCCGCGAGCAAGCTCGCGGGGCCACCCCCTCGATTAGCTACCGCTGGAGTTCAGCGCTTCGGTCAGTGCGGCTTCCACCTCACTGGCGCTGACGCGGACCGGCTTGTCGGCATCACGCTTGCGCTTGCGCTCGCTGTGATAGGCCAGACCGGTACCGGCGGGGATCAGACGACCCACCACAACGTTTTCCTTGAGGCCACGCAGGAAGTCGCGCTTGCCAGTCACCGCCGCTTCGGTCAGAACGCGGGTGGTTTCCTGGAACGACGCCGCCGAGATGAACGACTCGGTGGACAGCGAGGCCTTGGTGATACCCAGCAGTACGCGCTCGTACTTGGCGATGAAGCGATCGTCGCCGGACAGGCGCTCGTTCTCTTCCAGCACCTGGGTCAGTTCCATCTGGTCGCCCTTGATGAAGCTGGAATCGCCCGACTCGGACACTTCGACCTTGCGCAGCATCTGCCGCAGGATGGTCTCGATGTGCTTGTCGTTGATCTTCACGCCCTGCAGGCGGTAAACGTCCTGGATCTCGTTGACGATGTACTTGGCCAGCGCGCTGACACCGAGCAGACGCAGGATGTCGTGCGGGTTGCTCGGACCGTCGGAAATGACTTCGCCCTTATTCACCTGTTCGCCTTCGAAGACGTTGAGGTGACGCCACTTCGGAATCAACTCCTCGTAAGGATCGCTGCCATCGGTCGGCGTGATCACCAGGCGGCGCTTGCCCTTGGTTTCCTTGCCGAAGGAGATGGTGCCGCTGATCTCGGCGAGGATCGACGGCTCTTTCGGCCGGCGTGCCTCGAACAGGTCGGCAACGCGCGGCAGACCACCGGTGATGTCGCGGGTCTTCGAGGTTTCCTGCGGGATACGTGCGATGACGTCACCCACGTTGACCTGACCACCGTCAGCCACACCCACCAGGGCGTTGGCCGGCAGGAAGTACTGGGCCGGCACGTCGGTGCCCGGCAGCAGCAGTTCCTTGCCAGAGGCGTCGACCAGCTTGACCGCCGGGCGGATGTCCTTGCCGGACGCCGGACGATCCTTCGGATCGAGAACCTCGATGTTGGTCAGACCGGTCAGTTCGTCGGTCTGGCGCTTGATGGTGATGCCTTCTTCCATGCCGACGAAGGTCACGGTACCCATCATCTCGGTGACGATCGGGTGGGTGTGCGGGTCCCACTTGGCGACGATTGCGCCCGCTTCGACCTTGTCACCTTCCTTGACCGAAATCACCGCACCGTAAGGCAGCTTGTAGCGCTCGCGCTCGCGACCGAACTCGTCGGCCACCGCCAGCTCGCCGGAACGCGAAACCGCGACCAGCGCGCCATCCAGGCGCTCGACGTGCTTGAGGTTGTGCAGGCGGATCGCGCCGCCGTTCTTCACCTGGACGCTGTCGGCTGCGGAGGTCCGGCTGGCCGCACCACCGATGTGGAACGTACGCATGGTCAGCTGGGTACCCGGCTCACCGATCGACTGTGCAGCGATAACGCCGACCGCCTCACCGATGTTCACCTGGTGACCACGGGCCAGATCACGACCGTAGCACTTGGCGCAGATGCCGTAGCGGGTTTCGCAGCTGATCGGCGAACGCACGATCACTTCGTCGATGCTGTTCAGCTCGATGAACTCGACCCACTGCTCGTCGACCAGGGTGCCGGCCGGGACGATGACTTCGTCGGTGCCCGGCTTGAACACGTCACGGGCGATCACTCGGCCCAGTACGCGCTCACCCAGGGGCTCGACCACGTCGCCGCCTTCGATGTGCGGGGTCATCAGCAGACCCTGCTCGGTGCCGCAATCGACCTCGGTCACCACCAGGTCCTGCGCCACGTCGACCAGGCGACGGGTCAGGTAACCGGAGTTCGCGGTCTTCAGGGCGGTATCCGCCAGACCCTTACGGGCACCGTGGGTGGAGATGAAGTACTGCAGAACCGAGAGACCTTCGCGGAAGTTCGCGGTGATCGGCGTTTCGATGATCGAGCCGTCCGGCTTGGCCATCAGACCACGCATACCGGCGAGCTGGCGGATCTGCGCAGCAGAACCCCGCGCACCGGAGTCGGCCATCATGTACATGGAGTTGAAGGACTCCTGCTCGACTTCGTTGCCATCGCGATCGATGACCTTCTCTTTCGACAGGTTGCCCATCATCGCCTTCGACACTTCGTCGTTGGCCTTCGACCACAGGTCGATCACCTTGTTGTACTTCTCGCCCTGGGTTACCAGGCCGGAGGCGTACTGGCTCTCGATCTCCTTCACTTCCTCGGTGGCGGCGTCGATGATCCGCGCCTTCTCGTCCGGGATGACGAAGTCGTTGACGCCGATCGACACACCGGAAATGGTCGAGTAGGCGAAACCGGTGTACATCAGCTGGTCGGCGAAGATCACGGTGTCCTTCAAGCCAACGGTGCGGTAGCACTGGTTGATCAGCTTGGAGATCGCCTTCTTCTTCATCGACTGGTTGACCACGTCGTAAGGCATGCCGGCCGGAACGATCTGGAACAGCAGCGCGCGGCCGACGGTGGTGTCGACGATGCGGGTGTTCTTGGTGATCGAGCCGTCCTTTTCCTTGATGGTCTCGTTGATCCGGACCTTCACGCGAGCATGCAGCGAGGCTTCGCCGGCGCGGAACACCCGGTCGACTTCCTGCAGGTCGGCGAACACGCGGCCTTCGCCCTTGGCGTTGACGGCTTCGCGGGTCATGTAATACAGACCCAGTACCACGTCCTGCGACGGCACGATGATCGGCTCGCCGTTGGCCGGCGAGAGGATGTTGTTGGTCGACATCATCAGCGCGCGCGCTTCCAGCTGGGCTTCCAGCGTCAGCGGCACGTGTACGGCCATCTGGTCACCGTCGAAGTCGGCGTTGTACGCCGCGCAGACCAGCGGGTGCAGCTGGATCGCCTTGCCTTCGATGAGCACCGGCTCGAACGCCTGGATACCCAGACGGTGCAGGGTCGGCGCACGGTTGAGCAGCACGGGGTGTTCGCGGATCACCTCGGCGAGCACGTCCCACACCTCCGGCAGCTCGCGCTCGACCATCTTCTTGGCGGCCTTGATGGTGGTCGCCAGACCACGCATTTCCAGCTTGCCGAAAATGAACGGCTTGAACAGTTCCAGGGCCATCTTCTTCGGCAGACCGCACTGGTGCAGGCGCAGGGTCGGGCCCACGGTGATCACGGAACGACCGGAGTAGTCCACGCGCTTACCCAGCAGGTTCTGACGGAAGCGACCCTGCTTACCCTTGATCATATCGGCCAGGGACTTCAGCGGACGCTTGTTCGAGCCGGTGATGGCGCGACCGCGACGGCCGTTGTCCAGCAGGGCGTCGACCGCTTCCTGCAGCATGCGCTTTTCGTTGCGCACGATGATGTCCGGCGCGGACAGATCGAGCAGGCGCTTGAGGCGGTTGTTACGGTTGATCACCCGGCGATACAGGTCGTTCAGGTCGGAGGTGGCGAAACGCCCGCCGTCCAGCGGTACCAGCGGACGCAGGTCCGGCGGCAGCACGGGCAGCACGGTGAGGATCATCCACTCCGGCAGGTTGCCGGAGCCCTGGAAGGCTTCCATCAGCTTCAGGCGCTTGGACAGCTTCTTGATCTTGGTTTCCGAGTTGGTCTGCGGAATCTCTTCGCGCAGGCGACCGATCTCGTGCTCCAGGTCGATGGCGTGCAGCAGCTCGCGCACGGCTTCGGCGCCCATGCGCGCGTCGAAGTCGTCACCGAACTCTTCGAGGGCTTCGAAGTACTGCTCGTCGTTCAGCAGCTGGCCCTTCTCCAGGGTGGTCATGCCCGGGTCGATCACCACGTAGCTCTCGAAATAGAGCACGCGTTCGATATCACGCAGGGTCATGTCCATCAGCAAGCCGATGCGGCTCGGCAACGACTTGAGGAACCAGATGTGGGCACAGGGCGAGGCCAGTTCGATGTGCGCCATGCGCTCACGACGAACCTTGGCCAGGGCCACTTCGACGCCGCACTTCTCGCAGATCACGCCGCGGTGCTTGAGGCGCTTGTACTTGCCGCACAGGCACTCATAGTCCTTAACCGGGCCAAAGATCTTGGCGCAGAACAGACCATCGCGCTCGGGCTTGAAGGTACGGTAGTTGATGGTTTCCGGCTTTTTAACTTCACCGAACGACCACGAACGGATCATCTCAGGCGAGGCCAATCCGATACGGATGGCGTCGAACTCTTCGATCTGACCCTGGTTTTTCAGCAAATTCAGTAGGTCTTTCAAGGCCTTTCCTCCTGGCGGAGCAGGGAGTGGGCTACAGCGCCCCACTCCCGATTCGCGTCACGTGTTATTCGGTTTCCAGATCGATGTCGATACCGAGCGAACGGATCTCTTTGATCAGTACGTTGAAGGACTCGGGCATGCCCGGCTCCATACGGTGATCGCCGTCCACGATGTTCTTGTACATCTTGGTCCGGCCGTTCACGTCGTCCGACTTCACGGTCAGCATTTCCTGCAGGGTGTAGGCGGCACCGTAGGCTTCCAGTGCCCACACCTCCATCTCACCGAAGCGCTGACCACCGAACTGCGCCTTACCACCCAGCGGCTGCTGGGTGACCAGGCTGTAGGAACCCGTGGAACGCGCGTGCATCTTGTCGTCCACCAGGTGGTTCAGTTTCAGCATGTACATGTAGCCGACGGTGGTCGGACGCTCGAACTGGTTACCAGTACGGCCGTCGAACAGGCGCATCTGGCCGCTCTCCGGCAGATCGGCGAGCTTGAGCATCGCCTTGATCTCGCTTTCCTTGGCGCCGTCGAACACCGGAGTGGCCATCGGCACACCGCCGCGCAGGTTCTTCGCCAGGTTCAGCACTTCCTGGTCGCTGAGCTCGTCGAGGTTTTCCTGACGCCCGCCGATCTCGTTGTAGATCTGCTGCATGAACTGCCGCAGCTCGGCGACCTTGCGCTGCTCTTCGAGCATGCGGTTGATCTTCTCGCCCAGGCCCTTGGCCGCCAGGCCCAGGTGGGTTTCGAGGATCTGCCCGACGTTCATACGCGACGGTACGCCCAGCGGGTTGAGGACGATGTCCACCGGCGTGCCATTGGCATCGTGCGGCATGTCCTCGACCGGCATGATCACCGAGACCACACCCTTGTTACCGTGGCGACCGGCCATCTTGTCACCCGGCTGGATGCGACGGCGGATGGCCAGGTAGACCTTGACGATCTTCAGCACGCCCGGTGCCAGGTCGTCGCCCTGCTGCAGCTTGCGCTTCTTGTCTTCGAACTTGTCGTCGAGCAGCTGACGGCGGTCGGAGATGTAGGCCTGGGCCTTTTCCAACTGCTCGTTCAGCGCGTCGTCGGCCATGCGCAGCTTGAACCACTGGCCGCGCTCGAGGCCGTCGAGGAACTCGTCGGTCACCTCGGTGCCTTTCTTCAGGCCGGCACCGCCCTCGGCGATCTTGCCGACCAGGGCCGAACGCAGACGCTCGAAGGTGGCGCCTTCGACGATGCGGAACTCCTCGTTGAGGTCCTTGCGGATCTCGTCCAACTGCATCTTCTCGATCGACAGGGCACGGGCATCACGCTCGACACCATCACGGGTGAAGACCTGCACGTCGATGACGGTGCCCTTGGTGCCGGTCGGCACGCGCAGGGAGGTGTCCTTCACGTCGGACGCCTTCTCACCGAAGATCGCACGCAGCAGCTTCTCTTCCGGAGTCAGTTGGGTCTCGCCCTTGGGCGTGACCTTGCCGACCAGGATGTCACCGGCGCCGACTTCGGCACCGACATAGACGATACCGGCCTCGTCCAGCTTGTTCAGCGCAGCCTCACCTACGTTCGGGATGTCCGCGGTGATTTCTTCCGGGCCGAGCTTGGTGTCACGGGCCACACAGGTCAGTTCCTGGATGTGGATCGTGGTGAAGCGGTCTTCCTGGACCACACGCTCCGACAGGAGGATGGAGTCTTCGAAGTTGTAACCGTTCCACGGCATGAACGCGACGCGCATGTTCTGACCCAGGGCCAGTTCACCCATGTCGGTGGACGGGCCGTCGGCGAGGATGTCGCTGCGCTCGACCTTGTCACCCTTGCTCACCAGCGGACGCTGGTTGATGCAGGTGTTCTGGTTGGAGCGGGTGTACTTGGTCAGGTTGTAGATGTCGACGCCGGCTTCACCGGTTTCGACTTCGTCGTCGTTGACCCGCACCACGATGCGGCTGGCATCGACCGAGTCGATCACCCCGCCACGACGCGCGACCACGCAGACGCCGGAGTCACGGGCGACGTTGCGCTCCATGCCGGTACCGACCAGCGGCTTGTCCGAACGCAGGGTCGGCACCGCCTGACGCTGCATGTTGGAGCCCATGAGGGCGCGGTTGGCGTCGTCGTGCTCGAGGAACGGGATCAGCGAGGCCGCGACCGAAACTACCTGCTTCGGCGAAACGTCCATCAGGGTGACGTCTTCCGGCGCCTTGACGGTGAACTCGTTGAGGTGACGCACGGCCACCAGCTCATCGACCAGCTGGCCCTGTTCGTTCATCGTCGCCGAAGCCTGGGCGATCACGTGATCGGCTTCTTCGATGGCCGACAGGAACACGATCTCGTCGGTGACCAGGGTGTCCTTTACCACACGGTACGGGCTCTCGAGGAAGCCGTACTGGTTGGTGCGGGCATAGGCCGCCAGGGAGTTGATCAGACCGATGTTCGGACCTTCAGGGGTCTCGATCGGGCACACGCGGCCGTAGTGGGTCGGGTGTACGTCACGGACTTCGAAGCCGGCACGCTCACGGGTCAGACCGCCCGGGCCGAGCGCGGAAACGCGGCGCTTGTGGGTGATCTCGGAGAGCGGGTTGTTCTGGTCCATGAACTGCGAGAGCTGGCTGGAACCGAAGAACTCCTTCACCGCGGCCGCAACCGGCTTGGCGTTGATCAGGTCCTGCGGCATCAGGCCTTCGCTTTCGGCCATCGACAGACGCTCCTTGACCGCGCGCTCGACGCGCACCAGGCCGACACGGAACTGATTCTCGGCCATCTCGCCGACGCAACGCACACGACGGTTACCCAGGTGGTCGATGTCGTCGACGATGCCCTTGCCGTTGCGGATGTCGACCAGGGTCTTGAGGACCTCGACGATGTCTTCGCGGCTCAGCACGCCGGAACCTTCGATCTCGGTACGACCGATACGACGGTTGAACTTCATCCGGCCAACGGCGGAGAGGTCGTAGCGCTCGGCGCTGAAGAACAGGTTGTTGAACAGGGTCTCGGCGGCATCCTTGGTTGGCGGCTCGCCAGGACGCATCATCCGATAGATCTCGACCAGCGCTTCCAACTGATTGGTGGTGGAGTCGATCTTCAGGGTATCGGAAATGAACGGACCGCAATCGATGTCGTTGGTGTAGAGGGTCTCGATGCGCACGACCTGGGCCTTGGCGATCTTGACCAGCAGATCCAGGGTCAGCTCGGTGTTGCACTCGGCGATGATCTCGCCGGTAGCCGGGTGCACGATCACCTTGGCCGTGGTGCGGCCGATCAGGTAGTCGAGCGGAACCTCCAGCTCCTTGATGCCAGCCTTGTCCAGCTGGTTGATATGGCGCGCGGTAATGCGGCGGCCCTGCTCGACGATGACCTTGCCGTTGCCATCCTTGATGTCGAGCACGGCGACTTCGCCACGCAGGCGCTGCGGCACCAGTTCCAGGCTCAGGGAATCGCCCTTCACATGGAACACGTTGGTGTCATAGAAGGCGTCCAGCATCTCTTCGGTGCTGTAACCCAGGGCGCGCAGCAGGACCGAGGCCGGCAGCTTGCGGCGGCGGTCGATACGCACGAACACGGCGTCCTTCGGATCGAACTCGAAGTCCAGCCAGGAACCGCGGTACGGAATGATCCGCGCGGAGTACAGCAGCTTGCCGGAGCTGTGGGTCTTGCCGCGGTCGTGGTCGAAGAACACGCCCGGGGAGCGGTGCAGCTGGGAAACGATGACGCGCTCGGTTCCGTTGATAACGAAGGTACCGTTCTCGGTCATCAGGGGGATTTCCCCCATGTAAACTTCTTGCTCTTTAATGTCCTTGATCGCTTTGTTCGACGATTCTTTGTCGAAAATGATCAAGCGAACCTTCACCCGCAGCGGCACCGCGAAGGTCACGCCGCGCAGCACGCATTCCTTGACGTCAAAGGCCGGTTCGCCCAGGCGATAACCGACATACTCCAGAGCAGCATTGCCGGAATAGCTGATAATCGGGAAAACGGACTTGAAGGCCGCATGCAGGCCGATGTCGCGAAACTGGTCCTTGGTCGCTCCCGCCTGCAGGAATTCGCGATACGAATCCAGCTGGATGGCCAGGAGATAAGGCACATCCATGACATCCGGCAACTTGCTAAAGTCCTTGCGGATACGTTTTTTCTCAGTGTATGAGTAAGCCATCAGCGTTCCCCAGCTTGGTCACCTGCTTATTTGGCCTCTCCGACGGGAGCAGCCAGAAAATCTTGCAAACCCTAGGTTTGCGCCACCCTCAGTGGGTGGGAATTCCCGCGCCAGGCCGAGCCATGAATACTCGAGCTAGAACGGAAAAAGGCCGGTGGCAAGAGCCACCAGCCATCAGCCTTATGCGAGACGCTTAGGCTGCAGACGCAAAGTCGTCGCTTACTTGAGCTCGACAGTGGCGCCAGCTTCCTCCAGTGCCTTCTTGGCAGCTTCGGCTTCGTCTTTCGAAGCGCCTTCCTTGACCACGCCCGGGGCGCCGTCAACAACAGCCTTGGCTTCTTTCAGGCCCAGACCGGTCAGCTCGCGAACGGCCTTGATGACGTTCACTTTCTTCTCGCCGGCGGAAACCAGAACGATGTTGAACTCGGTCTGCTCTTCGACAGCAGCAGCGGCAGCAGCCGGGCCGGCAGCAACAGCAGCGGCGGCGGTAACGCCGAACTTCTCTTCCATTGCCTTGATCAGTTCAACAACCTGCATCACGGACATGTCGGATACGGCGTTGATGATGTCTTCGTTGGTCAGAGCCATGACTCTAATTCCTGTATTGGGGGACAGCCTTCGCGGCCATCAAATTAAACAAATAAGATTGAAAGGGGACTATACGGCCTGAATCAGGCGGCAACGCCTTCTTTCTGGTCGCGAACGGCCGCCAAAGTACGAACGAACTTGCTGGTAGCGCCTTGCATCACGCTCATCAGCTGAGAAATCGCTTCGTTGTAAGTCGGCAGTGTTGCCAGTACGTCGATCTGATTGGCTGCGAGGAACTGACCCTCGAACGCAGCTGCCTTGATCTCGAACTTGTCCTGACCCTTCGAGAATTCCTTGAAGATACGAGCAGCAGCGCCCGGATGTTCGTTGGAGAACGCGATCAGGGTCGGGCCTTTGAACACGTCGTTGAGCACGTCGAACTGAGTGCCTTCAACGGCGCGGCGCAGCAGGGTGTTACGTACGACTTTCACGTACACACCAGATGCGCGGGCCTCTTTACGGAGTCCGGTCATAGCACCTACGGTCACGCCACGGGCATCGGCCACGACAGCGGACAGGGCAGCTTTGGCAGCCTCGTTGACTTCAGCGACGATGGCCTTCTTGTCTTCGAGTTTAATTGCCACGGGTTTACTCCTGGATGTTACCGTTTCGTCCAACCGAAGCTGGACGGCGTTTTGGTGTCTGATTCGGTACGAATCGGGAGCACCATCTGCGTAGGCTGGCGGGGATCGCTCCCCGGGTTTAAGGCTTGCGCCACCTACGGTCTTGGACAGCCCCCGCCAGGCAGGGACCCCAATCTTTCAGGCCGACGGAGCAACTCCGCCGGCCAATTTCATTACACGTCCAGCGATGCCTGATCGATGACCAGACCCGGGCCCATGGTGGTGCTCAGGGTCACGCGCTTGACGTAGATACCTTTGGAAGTCGACGGCTTCAGACGCTTGAGGTCAGCAATCAGCGCCTCAACGTTCTGCTTCAGCTTCTCGGCTTCGAAGCCAACCTTGCCGACGGAACCGTGGATGATGCCGTTCTTGTCGGTACGGAAACGCACCTGACCAGCCTTGGCATTCTTCACCGCGGTAGCGACGTCCGGAGTCACGGTACCGACCTTCGGGTTCGGCATCAGACCGCGCGGACCCAGCACCTGGCCCAGCTGACCGACAACGCGCATGGCGTCCGGCGAAGCGATGACCACGTCATAGTTCAGGTCGCCGCCTTTCATTTCGGCAGCCAGGTCGTCCATGCCAACGCGATCAGCGCCAGCGGCCAGAGCAGCCTCGGCGCCCGGACCCTGGGTGAACACGGCGACGCGAACGCTCTTACCGGAGCCGTTCGGCAGCACGGTAGCGCCACGTACGACCTGATCGGATTTACGCGGATCGACGCCGAGGTTTACCGCAACGTCCACCGACTCGGAGAACTTGACGGCCGACAGCTCAGCCAGCAGCGCGGCTGCCTCCACGAAGTTATAAGCCTTGCCGGCTTCGACTTTCGCGGCGATTGCCTTTTGACGCTTAGTCAACTTAGCCATTTACACACCCTCCACGTTCAGGCCCATGCTGCGAGCGGAACCGGCGATGGTACGCACGGCCGCATCCAGGTCAGCTGCAGTCAGATCAGCCTCTTTGGTCTTGGCGATCTCTTCCAGCTGGGCACGGGTTACGGTGCCGACCTTGACGGTGTTCGGACGAGCCGAGCCGCTGGTCAGACCTGCCGCCTTCTTCAGCAGAACCGAAGCCGGGGTGCTTTTGGTTTCAAAGGTGAAGCTGCGGTCGCTGTATACAGTGATGATCACTGGAGTCGGCAGACCGGGCTCCATGCCCTGGGTCTTGGCGTTGAACGCCTTGCAGAATTCCATGATGTTCACACCGTGCTGACCCAGAGCCGGGCCAACGGGCGGGCTCGGGTTGGCCTGTGCAGCCTTTACTTGCAGCTTGATGTAAGCCGTTATCTTCTTAGCCATGAGCTACTCCAATTACGGGTCCTAACGCCTTGCGGCTCCCCGGTGATTACATATTTATCCCAGTGACGACAAAACCCCGCAGTCCGAGACTGCGGGGTATGGGATGCTTGTGTCAGTTATGCCTTTTCGACCTGACTAAACTCCAGCTCGACCGGTGTCGAACGACCAAAAATGGTCACCGCCACCTGGATACGGCTCTTTTCGTAATTGACTTCTTCGACGACGCCGCTGAAATCAGCGAATGGGCCATCGACCACGCGGACCATCTCGCCCGGCTCGAACAGGGTCTTCGGCTTCGGCTTGTCACCGCTGTCGGCGACGCGACGCAGAATGGCCTCAGCCTCTTTGTCGGTGATCGGCGCCGGCTTATCGGCAGTGCCGCCAATGAAACCCATGACTCGCGGGGTATCCTTGACGAGGTGCCAAGTCCCCTCGTTCATGTCCATCTGCACCAGGACATAGCCCGGAAAGAACTTGCGCTCGCTCTTGCGCTTCTGGCCATTGCGCATCTCTACCACTTCTTCGGTAGGGACCAGAATCTCGCCGAAGCCATCTTCCATGCCAGCGAGCTTGACGCGCTCGATCAACGAGCGCATAACATGCTTCTCGTAACCCGAGTAAGCATGCACGACGTACCAACGCTTAGCCACGGGACACCCTTAACCTACGATCAACGAAACAAGCCAGCCCAGCAACGAATCAAGCCCCCACAATACCAGCGCCATCACAAGGACGACAGCTACCACGATGAGCGTGGTCTGAGTGGTTTCCTGACGCGTCGGCCAGACGACCTTGCGAATCTCGACGCGCGCTTCCTTGGCCAGCTCGGTAAACACTTGCCCCTTAGCGGTCTGCAGCGCCACAGCGCCCGCAACACCAGCCAGAACCAGCAAAACCAGAACACGGTACAGAATCGGCTCGGCAGAGAAGTACTGATTACCGACCACACCCACGACGACCAGAGCGACTACAACCAGCCACTTGAGCAGATCGAAGCGCGAGTCTTTGGCCTCAGCATTAGCATTCATTTACGAGGATCCTGTGAAAGACACGCCATATTCGCTAGAAATATGGCAGGTCAGGAGGGAATCGAACCCCCAACCTGCGGTTTTGGAGACCGCCGCTCTGCCAATTGAGCTACTGACCTAGATGAAAATCAGGCCGACCATTATGCCGGCCTGACGGAGACAGATCAACCGATTACTCGACGATCTTGGCAACCACGCCGGCACCAACGGTACGACCGCCTTCGCGAATCGCGAATCGCAGGCCGTCTTCCATGGCGATCGGCTTGATCAGGGTGACAACCATTTTCACGTTGTCGCCCGGCATTACCATCTCAACGCCTTCCGGCAGCTCGCAGCTACCGGTTACGTCGGTAGTACGGAAGTAGAACTGCGGACGGTAGCCCTTGAAGAACGGGGTGTGACGACCACCTTCTTCCTTGGACAGCACGTACACTTCAGCTTCGAACTTGGTGTGCGGCTTGATGGTGCCCGGCTTGGCCAGAACCTGGCCACGCTCTACGTCGTCACGCTTGGTGCCGCGCAGCAGGACGCCACAGTTCTCACCAGCACGACCTTCGTCGAGCAGCTTGCGGAACATCTCGACACCGGTGCAGGTGGTCTTGGTGGTGTCACGCAGACCAACGATCTCGATTTCTTCCTGGATCTTGACGATACCGCGCTCGACACGACCGGTAACCACGGTGCCGCGACCGGAGATCGAGAACACGTCTTCGATCGGCATCAGGAACGGCTTGTCGATGGCACGAACCGGCTCAGGGATGTAGGTATCCAGAGTCTCGACGAGCTTCTTGACGGCAGTGGTGCCCATCTCGTTGTCGTCCTGGCCGTTCAGAGCCATCAGCGCGGATCCGATGATGATCGGAGTGTCGTCGCCCGGGAAGTCGTAGGTCGACAGCAGGTCACGAACTTCCATCTCGACCAGCTCGAGCAGCTCGGCGTCGTCGACCATGTCGGCCTTGTTCAGGAACACGACGATGTACGGTACGCCTACCTGACGGGACAGCAGGATGTGCTCGCGAGTCTGCGGCATCGGGCCGTCGGCAGCGGAGCAAACCAGGATAGCGCCGTCCATCTGCGCAGCACCGGTGATCATGTTCTTCACATAGTCAGCGTGGCCAGGGCAGTCAACGTGCGCGTAGTGACGAATGTTGGAATCGTACTCTACGTGCGCGGTGTTGATGGTGATACCACGAGCCTTCTCTTCCGGCGCGCTGTCGATCTTGTCGAAGTCGACGCGAGCGGAACCGAAAACTTCCGAGCAGACGCGAGTCAGAGCAGCGGTCAGAGTGGTCTTACCGTGGTCTACGTGACCGATGGTGCCGACATTGACGTGCGGCTTGTTACGTTCAAACTTCTCTTTAGCCATTTTGACCGTCTCCCAATGAAGGATTGAGCAAGCCACGCTGCCCATTAAAACAAAGGCAGATATTCTCATATCTGCCTTCATCAAATGGAGCTCATGAGCGGATTTGAACCGCTGACCTCACCCTTACCAAGGGTGTGCTCTACCAACTGAGCTACATGAGCGAAACACTTGTTACCGACTGAAGACCTGGAGCGGGTAGCGGGAATCGAACCCGCATCATCAGCTTGGAAGGCTGAGGTTCTACCACTGAACTATACCCGCGGAGCCTTCAGCTCACGCTAAATCTGGTGGAGGGAGAAGGATTCGAACCTTCGAAGTCGATGACGTCAGATTTACAGTCTGATCCCTTTGGCCACTCGGGAATCCCTCCAAAAGGTGGCGGCATTCTCTTTTCATGCCACCCTACTGTCAAGCATTTTCTCATTTAAAATCTTGAGGTTAGCTGCTTTTCCAGTCGCCCCACAGATCCATCGCTGGACCCACCCTGCGAAGCGGGCGCCATTCTATTCAATCCGCGAGGGCCTTGCAATGCTTTCGCACGGTTTTATTTGATGCTGTAAGCCTTTGAAGTCTAAAGCCAAACGCTGCAGCAACGAATCCTCGGCCAGACGCCGACTCTCCGGTGCGACCCTCACCCAGTAGCTGCGCTCGGCACGCGACAATTCCTTCAGCAGCGGCTCATAGCCCGCGCCGCGCAAACGCTCGACGACACTCTGCGCCGAGTCGCTTCTCGGGAATATTCCCAGCGATATACCGTTCGCCAGCTCACCCTCGGCAATGATGTAGCTGTCGATCTTGCGCGCCTGCAGCTCCTTGAGCAGGCGCAGCGACGCCTGACGGGACGCCAGCGGCGGAAGATAGACCCAATAGTCGACGCCGGCAGTGGCATCGATCGCCTGCACGCTCGAACGGATGTCCAGACTGATCAGGCGCTGTTCCAACGCCTGAGCTGCTGCTCTCTGCTCGAAGCTGCCCAAGAACAGACAGACCGTATCCTCAAGCGCCGCCCTGGGCTGCTCGCGCGGCAGTGGCACGGCTGACTCGCTGAGCAGGCGGATATCGCCCTGGCCACTACGCAGCAGAGCTAGCGGCGCGACCTCTTTCGCACGCATCGGCGCCTGCTGTTGGTGCCAGACGTAATAGAACAGGTTGAGTACGAGCAACAGCAGGAAAATCCAACGCATCGTCAACCTCGACTCAACGGACAGGCGAGCGCGAGACCGATAAACACCAGATCCGGGACCACCCGAGCCCTCGGCAGCAAACCCGCCACGAGCGCTGCATCGCCCCCGGTAAGAAATACCTCGAACGAATCGCCCCAGTACTCTCGCGCAAGCTCCAGCTGGGTGTGCACGAACCCTTGCAGCATCAGTGAGCAGCCTCGCTCTACTGCTTCGGCCGTAGAGCGGCCTGGGGCCAGGCTATGCAAGGCGCGCTCAGCCACCTTATCGTCATAACGTATGCGCCGGGTATGGGTGCGCAGCTGGCCGCGCATCAACGGCACGCCCGGACAAATGAAGCCGCCCAGATGCCGACCACCGGCGTCGACGTAGTCGGAGGTCACTGCGGTGCCCAGATCCAACACCAGGCAGGCACCGCTTGCCAGATGATAGGCGCCGACCAGAGCCAGCCAGCGATCCAGCCCCAGGCGCTCATGCTCCTCGTAGCCGTTGCTCACACCAGCCAGTTCGGCCGCCGTCTCAGCTCGCGCACAATCAAGCGAGAACGCCTCGCTCAGGGCACTAACCAGATTGGATGTTTCCTCATCGCTGCGCACGCTAACCAGGCGGCAGGCACTCAAGCCCACCGCCCGCCCGCGCAGGGCGTCCACTAGCTCCTGATCGGATCCGACCACGCCGCAGCAGGCAACCGCATCTTCTCGGTCGATAACCCGCCACTTGATAAAGCTATTGCCGCAATCGAGCTCAAGAATCATCCGACAACCTCAAGCTGAGCTCCCCACCACTGAAATGCCGCTCCACGCCATCCACCAGTAAGCGTAAGGCTCCTGTTACATCTACCCCCAGGACCACACCTACTATCTCCTGTGCGCCGGCGGTAAGCCTAACCTGGCGCCCCTGCCACAAGTGACAGCCCTGCCACTCCTCGAGCAGCGCTGAGAATCCACGCTGCTGATGCAGGCTCAAATAGCCCATCAGTTGCTTATTCAGGCCACTGACCAGCTCATTGCGGTCCACCCCACAACCCAGCACGGCGCGCATCGAGGTCCAGGGCTGGTCTATGGTCGACGCTTGCCCAGGCATCATATTGACGTTGACCCCTATACCGATCACGACATGGCAGACATCCGCGGGGTCCCCGGACAGCTCCAGGAGTATGCCGGCGATCTTGCGCCCATCGACCAGCAGGTCGTTCGGCCACTTCAAGCCGACACCCTCGACCCCCATGCCACGAATGGCCCGCACCAAGGCCAGCCCGACCACCAGACTGAGCCCTTCCAGCTGCCGCATACCACCCTCTACTCGCAGCACTAGGCTGTAGTAGAGATTTTCGGCGAAAGGACTGATCCAGGTACGCCCACGGCGCCCCCTGCCAGCCGTCTGCCGCTCGGCAAGCACGCTAAAAGGCACCGACTGAGCGGCCTCTAGACGGCGTAATGCCTCCGAATTTGTCGAGTCGACAGAATGCAGCACACTCACCGGCCAAGCTTCCTCGCTCAGCTTGCGCTCATCAAGCAGACGAAGCGGGCTTGCCAAGCGGTAGCCCCGGCCGCGAACCTTATAGACCGGCAAGCCGAGCTCGGCCTCCAGCGAACGCAATTGCTTCCAGACTGCGGCGCGACTGATGCCCAGCGCCGCCCCGAGCGCCTCGCCGGAATGGAAGCGGCCATCTTGGAGAAGCCTTAGTAATGGCAGCATGCTGCCTCCCCTCGGAGCAATAAGGCACGCATGATAACGATGCCCCTGCCACTTGCCTACAAACGTAAAGAGGCGTTTCCAGCGCGCAAAAGCAAACCCCCGACCTGCTTACGCGGGTCGGGGGTTTGGGATAGGTGCTTGACGATGACCTACTCTCACATGGGGAAACCCCACACTACCATCGGCGATGCATCGTTTCACTACTGAGTTCGGGATGGGATCAGGTGGTTCCAACGCTCTATGGTCGTCAAGCAATTCAGCAGGGGAGTCGCGGTTGAGGCGCTTCCCCGAATTGGGTATGTGATATGCGGTATTGCGTGTTCTGGCAAATTTTCGGTTTGTTGTCGACTTCAGCCGTCTGACACACAAACAACAAATTGTTTGGGTGTTATATGGTCAAGCCTCACGGGCAATTAGTATGGGTTAGCTCAACGCCTCACAGCGCTTACACACCCCACCTATCAACGTCGTAGTCTTCGACGGCCCTTTAGGGAGCTCGAGGCTCCAGTGAGATCTCATCTTGAGGCAAGTTTCCCGCTTAGATGCTTTCAGCGGTTATCTTTTCCGAACATAGCTACCCGGCAATGCCACTGGCGTGACAACCGGAACACCAGAGGTTCGTCCACTCCGGTCCTCTCGTACTAGGAGCAGCCCCTCTCAAATCTCAAACGTCCACGGCAGATAGGGACCGAACTGTCTCACGACGTTCTAAACCCAGCTCGCGTACCACTTTAAATGGCGAACAGCCATACCCTTGGGACCGGCTTCAGCCCCAGGATGTGATGAGCCGACATCGAGGTGCCAAACACCGCCGTCGATATGAACTCTTGGGCGGTATCAGCCTGTTATCCCCGGAGTACCTTTTATCCGTTGAGCGATGGCCCTTCCATACAGAACCACCGGATCACTAAGACCTACTTTCGTACCTGCTCGACGTGTCTGTCTCGCAGTCAAGCGCGCTTTTGCCTTTATACTCTACGACCGATTTCCGACCGGTCTGAGCGCACCTTCGTACTCCTCCGTTACTCTTTAGGAGGAGACCGCCCCAGTCAAACTACCCACCATACACTGTCCTCGATCCGGATAACGGACCAGAGTTAGAACCTCAAGGTTACCAGGGTGGTATTTCAAGGATGGCTCCACGCGAACTGGCGTCCACGCTTCAAAGCCTCCCACCTATCCTACACAAGTAAACTCAAAGTCCAGTGCAAAGCTATAGTAAAGGTTCACGGGGTCTTTCCGTCTAGCCGCGGATACACTGCATCTTCACAGCGATTTCAATTTCACTGAGTCTCGGGTGGAGACAGCGCCGCCATCGTTACGCCATTCGTGCAGGTCGGAACTTACCCGACAAGGAATTTCGCTACCTTAGGACCGTTATAGTTACGGCCGCCGTTTACCGGGGCTTCGATCAAGAGCTTCGCTTTCGCTAACCCCATCAATTAACCTTCCGGCACCGGGCAGGCGTCACACCCTATACGTCCACTTTCGTGTTTGCAGAGTGCTGTGTTTTTAATAAACAGTCGCAGCGGCCTGGTATCTTCGACCGGCATGAGCTTACGCAGTAAATGCTTCACCCTCACCGGCGCACCTTCTCCCGAAGTTACGGTGCCATTTTGCCTAGTTCCTTCACCCGAGTTCTCTCAAGCGCCTTGGTATTCTCTACCTAACCACCTGTGTCGGTTTGGGGTACGGTTCCTAGTTACCTGAAGCTTAGAAGCTTTTCCTGGAAGCATGGCATCAACCACTTCGCATTCTAAAAGAACGCTCGTCATCAGCTCTCGGCATTAAGCGCCCGGATTTACCTAAGCACTCTGCCTACCACCTTAAACACGGACAACCAACGCCGTGCTGGCCTAGCCTTCTCCGTCCCTCCATCGCAGTAACTAGAAGTACGGGAATATTAACCCGTTTCCCATCGACTACGCATTTCTGCCTCGCCTTAGGGGCCGACTCACCCTGCGTCGATTAACGTTGCGCAGGAAACCTTGGTCTTTCGGCGTGCGAGTTTTTCACTCGCATTGTCGTTACTCATGTCAGCATTCGCACTTCTGATACCTCCAGCAAGCTTCTCAACTCACCTTCACAGGCTTACAGAACGCTCCTCTACCGCTCATCCTAAGATGAACCCGTAGCTTCGGTGTATGGTTTGAGCCCCGTTACATCTTCCGCGCAGGCCGACTCGACTAGTGAGCTATTACGCTTTCTTTAAAGGGTGGCTGCTTCTAAGCCAACCTCCTAGCTGTCTAAGCCTTCCCACATCGTTTCCCACTTAACCATAACTTTGGGACCTTAGCTGACGGTCTGGGTTGTTTCCCTTTTCACGACGGACGTTAGCACCCGCCGTGTGTCTCCCGTGCTGACACTTGCTGGTATTCGGAGTTTGCATCGGTTTGGTAAGTCGGGATGACCCCCTAGCCGAAACAGTGCTCTACCCCCAGCAGTGATACACGAGGCGCTACCTAAATAGCTTTCGAGGAGAACCAGCTATCTCCGAGCTTGATTAGCCTTTCACTCCGATCCACAGGTCATCCGCTAACTTTTCAACGGTAGTCGGTTCGGTCCTCCAGTCAGTGTTACCTAACCTTCAACCTGCCCATGGATAGATCGCCCGGTTTCGGGTCTATACCCAGCGACTAAACGCCCTATTAAGACTCGCTTTCGCTACGCCTCCCCTATTCGGTTAAGCTCGCCACTGAATATAAGTCGCTGACCCATTATACAAAAGGTACGCAGTCACCCAACAAAGTAGGCTCCCACTGCTTGTACGCATACGGTTTCAGGTTCTATTTCACTCCCCTCTCCGGGGTTCTTTTCGCCTTTCCCTCACGGTACTGGTTCACTATCGGTCAGTCAGTAGTATTTAGCCTTGGAGGATGGTCCCCCCATATTCAGACAAAGTTTCTCGTGCTCCGTCCTACTCGATTTCACTTCTAAGATCCTTTCGCGTACAGGGCTATCACCCACTATGGCCGCACTTTCCAGAGCGTTCCGCTAAAATCAAAGAAGCTTAAGGGCTAGTCCCCGTTCGCTCGCCACTACTAAGGGAATCTCGGTTGATTTCTATTCCTCAGGGTACTTAGATGTTTCAGTTCCCCTGGTTCGCCTCACACACCTATGTATTCAGTGTGTGATACCCAGCTTATGCTGGGTGGGTTCCCCCATTCAGAGATCTCCGGATCAAAGTCTGTTTGCCGACTCCCCGAAGCTTATCGCAGGCTACCACGTCTTTCATCGCCTCTGACTGCCAAGGCATCCACCGTATGCGCTTCTTCACTTGACCATATAACCCCAAGCAATCTGGTTATTGTCTATAACGTGAAGACGACATTCGCCGAAAATTTGCACTTGAGAACAACGCAAATTTTACCTTGACCAAATTAATTACCAGTGAAAGTAATTAATCAGTCACTTCTATCACATACCCAAATTTTTAAAGAACGATTTTCGTACTGGTCAAAGACCAGAAATCAACATTCAACTGACGATCTCAGGAATGTTCATTTCTGAACTCTACACAACGATGCTGTAAGTGGTGGAGCCAAGCGGGATCGAACCGCTGACCTCCTGCGTGCAAGGCAGGCGCTCTCCCAGCTGAGCTATGGCCCCATATTCTACCAAGGCCAAACCCCACAACAATTGGTGGGTCTGGGCAGATTCGAACTGCCGACCTCACCCTTATCAGGGGTGCGCTCTAACCAACTGAGCTACAGACCCAATCGTCTTTCGCAATGAATCAAGCAATTCGTGTGGGAGCTTATAAGGAAGCTGATGTCGTCGATTAAGGAGGTGATCCAGCCGCAGGTTCCCCTACGGCTACCTTGTTACGACTTCACCCCAGTCATGAATCACACCGTGGTAACCGTCCCCCTTGCGGTTAGACTAGCTACTTCTGGTGCAACCCACTCCCATGGTGTGACGGGCGGTGTGTACAAGGCCCGGGAACGTATTCACCGTGACATTCTGATTCACGATTACTAGCGATTCCGACTTCACGCAGTCGAGTTGCAGACTGCGATCCGGACTACGATCGGTTTTATGGGATTAGCTCCACCTCGCGGCTTGGCAACCCTTTGTACCGACCATTGTAGCACGTGTGTAGCCCTGGCCGTAAGGGCCATGATGACTTGACGTCATCCCCACCTTCCTCCGGTTTGTCACCGGCAGTCTCCTTAGAGTTCCCACCATAACGTGCTGGTAACTAAGGACAAGGGTTGCGCTCGTTACGGGACTTAACCCAACATCTCACGACACGAGCTGACGACAGCCATGCAGCACCTGTGTCTGAGTTCCCGAAGGCACCAATCCATCTCTGGAAAGTTCTCAGCATGTCAAGGCCAGGTAAGGTTCTTCGCGTTGCTTCGAATTAAACCACATGCTCCACCGCTTGTGCGGGCCCCCGTCAATTCATTTGAGTTTTAACCTTGCGGCCGTACTCCCCAGGCGGTCAACTTAATGCGTTAGCTGCGCCACTAAAATCTCAAGGATTCCAACGGCTAGTTGACATCGTTTACGGCGTGGACTACCAGGGTATCTAATCCTGTTTGCTCCCCACGCTTTCGCACCTCAGTGTCAGTATCAGTCCAGGTGGTCGCCTTCGCCACTGGTGTTCCTTCCTATATCTACGCATTTCACCGCTACACAGGAAATTCCACCACCCTCTACCGTACTCTAGCTTGCCAGTTTTGGATGCAGTTCCCAGGTTGAGCCCGGGGCTTTCACATCCAACTTAACAAACCACCTACGCGCGCTTTACGCCCAGTAATTCCGATTAACGCTTGCACCCTCTGTATTACCGCGGCTGCTGGCACAGAGTTAGCCGGTGCTTATTCTGTCGGTAACGTCAAAATTGCAACGTATTAGGTTACAACCCTTCCTCCCAACTTAAAGTGCTTTACAATCCGAAGACCTTCTTCACACACGCGGCATGGCTGGATCAGGCTTTCGCCCATTGTCCAATATTCCCCACTGCTGCCTCCCGTAGGAGTCTGGACCGTGTCTCAGTTCCAGTGTGACTGATCATCCTCTCAGACCAGTTACGGATCGTCGCCTTGGTGAGCCATTACCTCACCAACTAGCTAATCCGACCTAGGCTCATCTGATAGCGTGAGGTCCGAAGATCCCCCACTTTCTCCCGTAGGACGTATGCGGTATTAGCGTTCCTTTCGAAACGTTGTCCCCCACTACCAGGCAGATTCCTAGGCATTACTCACCCGTCCGCCGCTGAATCAGGTAGCAAGCTACCCTCATCCGCTCGACTTGCATGTGTTAGGCCTGCCGCCAGCGTTCAATCTGAGCCATGATCAAACTCTTCAGTTCAATACTGCTTGGGTTTTGAGAAAACCCTAAACTTGGCTCAGCAATCGCAAACCTCTTACTTAAAAGAGTTAACTCTCGAATTAACGAGTGTTGCTTTGTGATGCTGATAATCAGTTGACTATCAGTCTTACCCCACAAGCACCCACACGAATTGCTTGATTCAGTTGTTAAAGAACAGTTGGTTAAGTCTTTCGTCTCAACCGAGGCGCGCATTCTACAGCAGCCTCATCTTCCGTCAAGCAGTTTCGAAAATTTCTTTTCTACTTCAACCACTTGGTGAAACTTAGCGGCTTTCGCCAGCGCTTCACGCCCAAGTACAAATCTTAGGCTTTCACTAAAAGACAAACCCCCGACCTGCTTACGCGGGGCGGGGGTTTGGGATAGGTGCTTGACGATGACCTACTCTCACATGGGGAAACCCCACACTACCATCGGCGATGCATCGTTTCACTACTGAGTTCGGGATGGGATCAGGTGGTTCCAACGCTCTATGGTCGTCAAGCAATTCAGCAGGGGAGTCGCGGTTGAGGCGCTTCCCCGAATTGGGTATGTGATATGCGGTATTGCGTGTTCTGGCAAATTTTCGGTTTGTTGTCGACTTCAACCGTCTGACACACAAACAACAAATTGTTTGGGTGTTATATGGTCAAGCCTCACGGGCAATTAGTATGGGTTAGCTCAACGCCTCACAGCGCTTACACACCCCACCTATCAACGTCGTAGTCTTCGACGGCCCTTTAGGGAGCTCGAGGCTCCAGTGAGATCTCATCTTGAGGCAAGTTTCCCGCTTAGATGCTTTCAGCGGTTATCTTTTCCGAACATAGCTACCCGGCAATGCCACTGGCGTGACAACCGGAACACCAGAGGTTCGTCCACTCCGGTCCTCTCGTACTAGGAGCAGCCCCTCTCAAATCTCAAACGTCCACGGCAGATAGGGACCGAACTGTCTCACGACGTTCTAAACCCAGCTCGCGTACCACTTTAAATGGCGAACAGCCATACCCTTGGGACCGGCTTCAGCCCCAGGATGTGATGAGCCGACATCGAGGTGCCAAACACCGCCGTCGATATGAACTCTTGGGCGGTATCAGCCTGTTATCCCCGGAGTACCTTTTATCCGTTGAGCGATGGCCCTTCCATACAGAACCACCGGATCACTAAGACCTACTTTCGTACCTGCTCGACGTGTCTGTCTCGCAGTCAAGCGCGCTTTTGCCTTTATACTCTACGACCGATTTCCGACCGGTCTGAGCGCACCTTCGTACTCCTCCGTTACTCTTTAGGAGGAGACCGCCCCAGTCAAACTACCCACCATACACTGTCCTCGATCCGGATAACGGACCAGAGTTAGAACCTCAAGGTTACCAGGGTGGTATTTCAAGGATGGCTCCACGCGAACTGGCGTCCACGCTTCAAAGCCTCCCACCTATCCTACACAAGTAAACTCAAAGTCCAGTGCAAAGCTATAGTAAAGGTTCACGGGGTCTTTCCGTCTAGCCGCGGATACACTGCATCTTCACAGCGATTTCAATTTCACTGAGTCTCGGGTGGAGACAGCGCCGCCATCGTTACGCCATTCGTGCAGGTCGGAACTTACCCGACAAGGAATTTCGCTACCTTAGGACCGTTATAGTTACGGCCGCCGTTTACCGGGGCTTCGATCAAGAGCTTCGCTTTCGCTAACCCCATCAATTAACCTTCCGGCACCGGGCAGGCGTCACACCCTATACGTCCACTTTCGTGTTTGCAGAGTGCTGTGTTTTTAATAAACAGTCGCAGCGGCCTGGTATCTTCGACCGGCATGAGCTTACGCAGTAAATGCTTCACCCTCACCGGCGCACCTTCTCCCGAAGTTACGGTGCCATTTTGCCTAGTTCCTTCACCCGAGTTCTCTCAAGCGCCTTGGTATTCTCTACCTAACCACCTGTGTCGGTTTGGGGTACGGTTCCTAGTTACCTGAAGCTTAGAAGCTTTTCCTGGAAGCATGGCATCAACCACTTCGCATTCTAAAAGAACGCTCGTCATCAGCTCTCGGCATTAAGCGCCCGGATTTACCTAAGCACTCTGCCTACCACCTTAAACACGGACAACCAACGCCGTGCTGGCCTAGCCTTCTCCGTCCCTCCATCGCAGTAACTAGAAGTACGGGAATATTAACCCGTTTCCCATCGACTACGCATTTCTGCCTCGCCTTAGGGGCCGACTCACCCTGCGTCGATTAACGTTGCGCAGGAAACCTTGGTCTTTCGGCGTGCGAGTTTTTCACTCGCATTGTCGTTACTCATGTCAGCATTCGCACTTCTGATACCTCCAGCAAGCTTCTCAACTCACCTTCACAGGCTTACAGAACGCTCCTCTACCGCTCATCCTAAGATGAACCCGTAGCTTCGGTGTATGGTTTGAGCCCCGTTACATCTTCCGCGCAGGCCGACTCGACTAGTGAGCTATTACGCTTTCTTTAAAGGGTGGCTGCTTCTAAGCCAACCTCCTAGCTGTCTAAGCCTTCCCACATCGTTTCCCACTTAACCATAACTTTGGGACCTTAGCTGACGGTCTGGGTTGTTTCCCTTTTCACGACGGACGTTAGCACCCGCCGTGTGTCTCCCGTGCTGACACTTGCTGGTATTCGGAGTTTGCATCGGTTTGGTAAGTCGGGATGACCCCCTAGCCGAAACAGTGCTCTACCCCCAGCAGTGATACACGAGGCGCTACCTAAATAGCTTTCGAGGAGAACCAGCTATCTCCGAGCTTGATTAGCCTTTCACTCCGATCCACAGGTCATCCGCTAACTTTTCAACGGTAGTCGGTTCGGTCCTCCAGTCAGTGTTACCTAACCTTCAACCTGCCCATGGATAGATCGCCCGGTTTCGGGTCTATACCCAGCGACTAAACGCCCTATTAAGACTCGCTTTCGCTACGCCTCCCCTATTCGGTTAAGCTCGCCACTGAATATAAGTCGCTGACCCATTATACAAAAGGTACGCAGTCACCCAACAAAGTAGGCTCCCACTGCTTGTACGCATACGGTTTCAGGTTCTATTTCACTCCCCTCTCCGGGGTTCTTTTCGCCTTTCCCTCACGGTACTGGTTCACTATCGGTCAGTCAGTAGTATTTAGCCTTGGAGGATGGTCCCCCCATATTCAGACAAAGTTTCTCGTGCTCCGTCCTACTCGATTTCACTTCTAAGATCCTTTCGCGTACAGGGCTATCACCCACTATGGCCGCACTTTCCAGAGCGTTCCGCTAAAATCAAAGAAGCTTAAGGGCTAGTCCCCGTTCGCTCGCCACTACTAAGGGAATCTCGGTTGATTTCTATTCCTCAGGGTACTTAGATGTTTCAGTTCCCCTGGTTCGCCTCACACACCTATGTATTCAGTGTGTGATACCCAGCTTATGCTGGGTGGGTTCCCCCATTCAGAGATCTCCGGATCAAAGTCTGTTTGCCGACTCCCCGAAGCTTATCGCAGGCTACCACGTCTTTCATCGCCTCTGACTGCCAAGGCATCCACCGTATGCGCTTCTTCACTTGACCATATAACCCCAAGCAATCTGGTTATTGTCTATAACGTGAAGACGACATTCGCCGAAAATTTGCACTTGAGAACAACGCAAATTTTACCTTGACCAAATTAATTACCAGTGAAAGTAATTAATCAGTCACTTCTATCACATACCCAAATTTTTAAAGAACGATTTTCGTACTGGTCAAAGACCAGAAATCAACATTCAACTGACGATCTCAGGAATGTTCATTTCTGAACTCTACACAACGATGCTGTAAGTGGTGGAGCCAAGCGGGATCGAACCGCTGACCTCCTGCGTGCAAGGCAGGCGCTCTCCCAGCTGAGCTATGGCCCCATATTCTACCAAGGCCAAACCCCACAACAATTGGTGGGTCTGGGCAGATTCGAACTGCCGACCTCACCCTTATCAGGGGTGCGCTCTAACCAACTGAGCTACAGACCCAATCGTCTTTCGCAATGAATCAAGCAATTCGTGTGGGAGCTTATAAGGAAGCTGATGTCGTCGATTAAGGAGGTGATCCAGCCGCAGGTTCCCCTACGGCTACCTTGTTACGACTTCACCCCAGTCATGAATCACACCGTGGTAACCGTCCCCCTTGCGGTTAGACTAGCTACTTCTGGTGCAACCCACTCCCATGGTGTGACGGGCGGTGTGTACAAGGCCCGGGAACGTATTCACCGTGACATTCTGATTCACGATTACTAGCGATTCCGACTTCACGCAGTCGAGTTGCAGACTGCGATCCGGACTACGATCGGTTTTATGGGATTAGCTCCACCTCGCGGCTTGGCAACCCTTTGTACCGACCATTGTAGCACGTGTGTAGCCCTGGCCGTAAGGGCCATGATGACTTGACGTCATCCCCACCTTCCTCCGGTTTGTCACCGGCAGTCTCCTTAGAGTTCCCACCATAACGTGCTGGTAACTAAGGACAAGGGTTGCGCTCGTTACGGGACTTAACCCAACATCTCACGACACGAGCTGACGACAGCCATGCAGCACCTGTGTCTGAGTTCCCGAAGGCACCAATCCATCTCTGGAAAGTTCTCAGCATGTCAAGGCCAGGTAAGGTTCTTCGCGTTGCTTCGAATTAAACCACATGCTCCACCGCTTGTGCGGGCCCCCGTCAATTCATTTGAGTTTTAACCTTGCGGCCGTACTCCCCAGGCGGTCAACTTAATGCGTTAGCTGCGCCACTAAAATCTCAAGGATTCCAACGGCTAGTTGACATCGTTTACGGCGTGGACTACCAGGGTATCTAATCCTGTTTGCTCCCCACGCTTTCGCACCTCAGTGTCAGTATCAGTCCAGGTGGTCGCCTTCGCCACTGGTGTTCCTTCCTATATCTACGCATTTCACCGCTACACAGGAAATTCCACCACCCTCTACCGTACTCTAGCTTGCCAGTTTTGGATGCAGTTCCCAGGTTGAGCCCGGGGCTTTCACATCCAACTTAACAAACCACCTACGCGCGCTTTACGCCCAGTAATTCCGATTAACGCTTGCACCCTCTGTATTACCGCGGCTGCTGGCACAGAGTTAGCCGGTGCTTATTCTGTCGGTAACGTCAAAATTGCAACGTATTAGGTTACAACCCTTCCTCCCAACTTAAAGTGCTTTACAATCCGAAGACCTTCTTCACACACGCGGCATGGCTGGATCAGGCTTTCGCCCATTGTCCAATATTCCCCACTGCTGCCTCCCGTAGGAGTCTGGACCGTGTCTCAGTTCCAGTGTGACTGATCATCCTCTCAGACCAGTTACGGATCGTCGCCTTGGTGAGCCATTACCTCACCAACTAGCTAATCCGACCTAGGCTCATCTGATAGCGTGAGGTCCGAAGATCCCCCACTTTCTCCCGTAGGACGTATGCGGTATTAGCGTTCCTTTCGAAACGTTGTCCCCCACTACCAGGCAGATTCCTAGGCATTACTCACCCGTCCGCCGCTGAATCAGGTAGCAAGCTACCCTCATCCGCTCGACTTGCATGTGTTAGGCCTGCCGCCAGCGTTCAATCTGAGCCATGATCAAACTCTTCAGTTCAATACTGCTTGGGTTTTGAGAAAACCCTAAACTTGGCTCAGCAATCGCAAACCTCTTACTTAAAAGAGTTAACTCTCGAATTAACGAGTGTTGCTTTGTGATGCTGATAATCAGTTGACTATCAGTCTTACCCCACAAGCACCCACACGAATTGCTTGATTCAGTTGTTAAAGAACAGTTGGTTAAGTCTTTCGTCTCAACCGAGGCGCGCATTCTACAGCAGCCTCATCTTCCGTCAAGCAGTTTCGAAAATTTCTTTTCTACTTCAACCACTTGCGCCTCCGATCAACCTCAAGCTTCTCGTCAGCGGGAGGCGAATTCTACAGCGTTTCAAACCGCTGTCAACCGCCTCTTTCACCGCCTCCGATCACCTCAACCGAAGCACCGACAGGATCAACTTGCCACCCAGTCAGCCCGGCGTATTCTACGCAGCCTGCGCTGCTTTGCAACCCCTTATCTAAACTTAACCCTTTGTTTTGCAAAGCGTTTTATAAGAGGCTTACGCCGAAGAAGGCGCGCATTATAGGCAGCGGGCGCAGCAGGTCAACGCTTTATTCTCGCCTATTCAGCCTTGAGGGCGACGCGCGCAAAGGCCTTCTTGCCCGCCTGGCACACATGCACCGCACCAAGTTTGCAGATAAAGGTGCGATCCACCACCTCGCCGTCGACTCGCACACCACCGGAGCCGAGCAGATCCCGCGCCATCGCGGCGTTCTTAACCAACCCTGCCTTATTAAGCAGCGCGGCGATCGGCATATCCTCAGCGGCGACCAGCTCAACCCCTGGGAGATCCTCGGGCAATTCACCATCCTTCATGCGGTTGCCCGCCGATCGATGCGCGCTGGCAGCCGCTTCCTCACCATGGAAACGCGCCACGATCTCTTCGGCCAGTTTGATCTTGATGTCGCGCGGATTGGCTCCCTGCTCGACATCCCGCCTGAACTGAGCGATCTCTTCCATCGAGCGGAAGCTGAGCAACTCGAAGTAACGCCACATGAGCACATCGGGGATGGACACCAGCTTGCTGTACATCACGCCCGGCGCCTCCTGAATACCCACGTAATTACCCAGGGACTTGGACATCTTCTTCACGCCATCCAGGCCTTCGAGCAACGGCATGGTGACGATGCACTGCGAGGCCTGACCGTAGGAGCGCTGAAGCTCACGCCCCATCAGCAGGTTGAACTTCTGATCGGTCCCCCCCAGCTCGACATCGGCACGCAACGCTACAGAGTCATAGCCCTGCACCAGCGGGTAGAGAAACTCATGAATGGCGATAGGCTGATTGCTCGAGTAGCGTTTATTGAAGTCATCACGCTCGAGCATCCGCGCCACGGTGTACTGCGAGGCCAGCCGGATGAAGTCAGCCGGCGTCAACTGATCCATCCAGGTGGAGTTGAAGGCCACCTCGGTTTTCGCCGGATCGAGAATCTTGAACACCTGCGACTTGTAGGTCTCGGCGTTGTCCAGCACCTGCTCGCGCGTGAGCGGCGGCCGGGTCGCGCTCTTGCCGCTCGGGTCGCCGATCATCCCGGTGAAGTCGCCAATCAGGAACACCACCTGATGCCCCAGCTCCTGAAACTGGCGCAGCTTGTTGATCAGCACCGTATGACCGAGATGCAGGTCCGGGGCAGTTGGATCGAAACCAGCCTTGATACGCAACGGCTGACCGCGCTTGAGCTTTTCCACCAGCTCGGACTCAACCAAAACCTCTTCTGCGCCACGCTTGATCAGCGCCAGCTGCTCTTCGACCGACTTCATGACAGGACTCACGACCACTCAAAAACCAAAGGGAACCAACCATACAAGATCGCGGACAAATAACAAGTTTTGCCCCGCGACAGCCGCCCCCGCCTCGCCCAAGCGCCTTCAGGGTTGCCTCACAGACGATTTGGTTATATTTTATACAGTTAGTGCATATTCAGCTCTTTCTTCATCTTTTTTCTTTTCATCTCTTCAAAGTCAAAGCCGCCCATGACCTCTACAAGAAAAGCGCCCCCCCTGTACCCGAAAAGCCACATCCTGGCCGCCAGCGGCGTAGCCGCGATGCTCAGCCTGGCACTCCTGGTGTTCCCATCCCGGGAAGTCGAAGCCAAGCGAACCTACCTTAATCTCGACCTCGACAGCGGCTCGGAACTGGTGGTGCAGGAGAAGGACGACCTGCGACCGGCTGGCCGCCTTGCAGCCGACAACGCCTCGCCGTTCGCCGAAATCGAGGGCGCCGCAGAACAAGTTGTCACCACAGAAGAACAGAGCCCTGAGCTCGCCGAACAAACCACCCCAGCAACAGACCCCCTTCAGAAAACCATCAGCGTTGCCAATGGCGATACGCTTTCCACCCTCTTTGCCAAGGTCGGTCTGTCGGCAACCACCCTGCACGCGGTGCTCAACAGCAGCAAAGAGGCCAAGCAGTTCAGCCGCCTCAAGGTTGGCCAGAAGCTCGAGTTCCAGCTGACGCCGGACGGGGAGCTGGAAAGCCTGCACAGCAAGTTGAGCGACCTGGAAAGCATCAGCCTGGCCAAGACCGACAAGGGCTTTGCCTTCAAGCGCGACCTGATCAAACCGGAAGTTCGCTCGGCCTACGCCCACGGCGTGATCAAGAGTTCGCTGTTTCTGTCGGCCAAGCGCGCCGGCCTGTCCCATGGACTGACCATGGACCTGGCCAATATCTTCGGCTACGACATCGACTTCGCCATGGACATTCGCGAAGGCGATGCATTCGAACTGATCTACGAAGAGAAGGTAGCCAACGGCAAAACGGTAGGCAGCGGCGAGATTCTCTCGGCGCGCTTTACCAACCGTGGCAAGACCTTCACCGCGGTGCGCTACACCGACAAGCAGGGCAACACCAGCTACTACAGTGCCGACGGCACCAGCATGCGCAAGGCGTTCATTCGCACCCCGGTGGACTTCGCGCGCATCAGCTCGCGCTTCTCCAACGGCCGTCGCCACCCGATCCTCAACAAGATCCGCGCCCACAAGGGCGTCGACTACGCTGCCCCGCGCGGCACGCCGATCAAGGCCGCCGGCGACGGCAAGATCGCCTTGGCCGGGCGCAAGGGTGGTTACGGCAACACCGTGGTGATCCAGCACGGCAGCCGCTATCGCACCCTCTATGCACACATGCAGGGTTTCGCCAAAGGCATCCGCACCGGCGGCAGCGTCAAGCAGGGGCAGATCATCGGTTACATTGGCACCACCGGCCTGTCCACCGGACCGCACCTGCACTACGAGTTCCAGGTCAACGGCACCCATGTCGATCCGCTGAGCCAGAAGCTGCCGATGGCCGACCCCATCGCGCGCAATGAAAAACAGCGCTTCCTGCAACTGAGCAAGCCGTTGATGGCCCGGATGGACAAGGAACGCTCCACCCTCCTCGCCCTCAACAAGCGCTAACGCCAATGCCGCTCTACCTCGGCGTGATGTCCGGCACCAGCCTGGACGGCATGGACATCGCCCTGATCGAACAGAGCGACACTACGCGCCTGCTGGCCACGCACTTCCTGCCCATGCCCGACGCCCTGCGCGCCGAGCTACTTGACTTGTGCGCGCCAGGTCCCGACGAGTTGGCGCGCGCGGCAGTGGCCGAACAGCGCTGGGTCGCGCTTGCCGCCCAGGGCATCGGCGCCTTGCTGGACCAGCAGAAACTGACAGCGGAGGCGATCCGCGCGATCGGCAGTCACGGTCAGACGGTGCGCCACGAACCGGCGCGCGGCTTCAGCATCCAGATCGGCAACCCTGCGCTGTTGGCGGAGTTGACCGGGATCTGCGTGGTTGGCGACTTCCGCCGTCGCGACGTCGCGGCGGGCGGCCAGGGCGCACCCCTCGTGCCGGCCTTCCATGAGGCGCTGTTCGGCGCGCCCGGCAGCCATCGCGCCGTCCTGAACATCGGCGGATTCAGCAACCTCAGCCTGCTGCAGCCCGAACAAGCGGTGCGAGGCTTCGATTGCGGCCCCGGCAATGTGCTGATGGACGCCTGGATTCAGCGCCACCGGGGCGTCAGCTACGACCGCGACGGCAGTTGGGCTGCCAGCGGGCATGTGCAACCCGTGCTGCTGCAGGCACTATTGAGCGACCCATTCTTTGCCACCCAGGGCCCGAAGAGCACGGGCCGCGAGCTGTTCAACCTGGCCTGGCTCGATGACCGGCTGAGCCAACTGCCGCGCTTCGCCGCCCAGGACGTGCAGGCCACGCTACTGGAGTTGACCGCAACCAGCACCGTGTCCGCCTTGACGGGCGCCATGGGCCAGCCCGAACAGCTGCTGGTCTGCGGCGGCGGCGCGCACAACCACCGCCTGATGACCCGCCTGGCCGAACTACTGCCGGGCAGCCGAGTGAGCAGCACCGAGGCCCACGGCGTGCCCGCCGACTGGGTCGAGGCCATGGCTTTCGCCTGGCTGGCGCACTGCTGCCTGCAAGGTATTCCCGCCAACCGGCCAAGCGTCACCGGCGCCCGCGGGCTGCGGGTGCTCGGCGCCATCTACCCCGCCTGAGCAGCTTTCTCCGCCCGCAGAAACGACAACGCCGTGCACAAGGCACGGCGTTTCGATCAAAGCGGCAGACGTCGATCAGATCGAGAAGGACGAACCGCAGCCGCAGGTGGTGGTTGCGTTGGGGTTCTTGATCACGAAGCGCGAGCCTTCCAGGCCTTCCTGATAATCCACTTCAGCGCCGGCGAGATACTGGAAGCTCATCGGATCGACGACCAGGCTCACCCCTTCGCGCTCGACGATGGTGTCGTCCTCGGCCACCTCTTCATCGAAGGTAAAACCGTACTGGAAGCCGGAACAACCGCCTCCGGTGACGAACACGCGCAATTTGAGGCGCGGGTTGCCCTCTTCATCGACCAGGCTCTTCACCTTGCTCGCTGCGCCTTCGGTGAACAGCAAAGCTGTGGGGGTGAAGGTTTCGACGCTCATGCTGACTATTCTCCCGGCGCCAAGCGCCATACTGCGTTGAGGCCCTGCATTATCCGCTTACCCTAGAAAAGCGGTCAACTATTGTGCGAGATCCAGACTCTCCGGCAGCTCCAACGGTCGCTGGCCGTCCTTGAGATGGCACAGGCGCCCCTCGATCTGCGCGCCCATGGCCATTTCCATCAGGCCGTAATAGAGATTGCCACGAACCCGCGCCCGGGCACCGAGCTCAAGGTGCTCACTGGCATGCACGTCGCCGATCACCTCGCCGTCGATGACGATATGGGGCGCGCGGATCTCGCCCTCAACCTGCCCCTCGACACTGACCCGCACCATGCCGTCACTGGTCTGCACGTTACCGTTCATGCGGCCGTCGACCTGCACAGCGCCCTGAAAGCGCAGGTCGCCGTTCAGTTCGGCGCCCGTGGCGATCAGGCTGGTCTTGCCAGCGAAGCGCTGCAGGTCGTTCTTGCTCTTGTCTTTATTCCACATCGGGGACTCTTACTCTTCGTCGATCCATTTGAATGTGCGCTCCAAGGGCTTTTCGCCTTTGACTTCGGCGCGCACCCTGACCTGACGTGGCTCGAAGCCCTCAGGTAACTTAAGCTCCGCGAAGCGTCCCGCCTCGGGAATCGCCTGGAAGTGCTTGAAGGTGAAGACAATCGCCTCCTCGCTGAACTGGTCAGGCAATCCCTGGGTCAGCTCCGCCAGCGCCAGACTAACGTCCTTGCCGCCCTGCCGCCCCTCTACGGTCACCCGCAACTTCCCCTGCAGCGGCTTGTCGTCCTTGCCCACCCGGCTAAGCAGCAGTTTGTAGCGAAAATGCCGGGGCGTGTCCGTGGCCTGCAACTCAAAGGCGCGAATACGCAGGCCTTCGCGACGGCTGGCGGGCGCCAGCACGCCCTTGTAGAAAGCCAGGTCCTGCTGCTGCTTGAAGATCTGCTCTTCGAGCAGCTTGATGGTCAGGCGATTCTGCTCGCTGGCCTGCTGGGCGACCTTTTCGCCGCTGCTGAGCACCGCCAGGCTCTGACGCAGCTGATCCAGTTCCCGTTCCTGCGCGCGAAGTCGCTCCTGCAGCGCCTCGTGCTCGGCCATGAAGGCCTGGGTACTGCGAGCCTGCCACCAGGCGCCCGCAGCGAAGGCCAGCGGCACCGCGAGAATCAGCAGCAGCAGTGCCAGGCGTACCCGACCGGCACGCCGTGGATCGCTCGGGCGGACTTCCCAGCCGGCCATCAGGGCAACAGGGCCGCGTGCGCCAGACCGAGCTGCTCATCCAGGCCGAAGAGGATATTCATGTTCTGCAGGGCCTGGCCCGACGCGCCCTTGACCAGGTTGTCGATCACCGACAGCACCACCACCAGGTCACCATCCTGGGGCCGGTGCACGGCGATGCGACAGACGTTGGCACCGCGCACACTGCGGGTTTCCGGGTGGCTGCCGGCGGGCATCACGTCGACGAAGGGCTCGTTGGCGTAGCGCTCCTCGTAAAGCGCCTGCAGGTCCACGCTGCGGTCCACCACGGTGGCGTACAGGGTGGCGTGGATGCCCCGAATCATCGGCGTCAGGTGCGGCACGAAGGTCAGCCCCACCTCGCCACCGGCCGCGCGCCGCAGGCCCTGGCGAATCTCCGGCAGGTGGCGATGGCCCTTGACCGCGTAGGCCTTCATGCTCTCGCCGGCCTCACTGAACAGCGAGCCGACGCTGGCCCCACGGCCGGCGCCGCTGACCCCGGACTTGCAGTCGGCGATCAGCCGGCCAGAGTCGGCCAGGCCACTCTCCAGCAGTGGAATCAGGCCCAGCTGGGCGGCGGTGGGGTAGCAACCGGGCACGGCGATCAGGCGCGCCTGCTTGATCGCCTCACGATTGACCTCCGGCAGGCCGTAGATCGCCTCCGGCAGCAGGTCCGGCGCGCCATGGGGCTGGCCGTACCATTTGGCCCACTCCTCGGCGTCCTGCAGGCGGAAGTCGGCGGACAGGTCGATGACCTTGGTGCCGGCGGCCAGCAACTCGCCGGCCAGGGCGTGGGCAACGCCGTGGGGGGTGGCGAAGAACACCACGTCGCAGGCGCCCAGGGTTTTCACGTCCGGCACACTGAAGGCCAGGTTCGGGTAGTGCCCACGCAGATTCGGGTACATCTCGTCGACGCGCATGCCCGCTTCGGAGCGCGACGTAATGACCTCGACTCGCGCCTGCGGGTGCTGCGCCAGCAGACGTAACAGCTCGACACCGGTGTACCCAGTGCCGCCGACGATACCGACCTTGACCATTAGTTGCCCCTTGCGAAAAAGCCATTGGAAAGTAGCCGATGATAAAGCCGCATCGGCCAGGGGCCAACCGCTGCTGATGACGCGGGTGACAGTGGCCACTACTATCGGGGCTGTTTATATCTCGAGGCTCTACGCATGCTCTATCTGTGGCTCAAGGCCCTGCACATCATCGCCCTGGTCTGCTGGTTCGCCGGGTTGTTCTACCTGCCGCGACTGTTCGTCTACCACGCCATGAGCGAGGACGAGATCAGCCGCGAGCGCTTCTGCGTCATGGAACGCAAGCTGTACCGCGGCATCATGCTGCCCTCGATGATCGCCACCCTGGTGTTCGGCATCGGCCTGCTGAGCCTCAACGCCGGCGCCTACTTCAGCCAGGGCTGGATGCACGTCAAGCTCACCCTGGTGCTGCTGCTGATCGGCTACCACCATATCTGCGGCGCCCAGCTCAAACGCTTCGCCCGCGGCGAAAACCGTCGCAGCCACGTGTTCTATCGCTGGTTCAACGAGGCGCCGGTGCTGCTGCTGATCGCCATCGTCGTGCTGGTGGTGGTCCGCCCGTTCTGATTCGCTCCGTTCATCGAAGGTGTCGCCATGTCCCTGCCTGTCCTGCTCGAACAACGCCTGCGCCTGCCGGTGGTCGCCGCGCCGATGTTTCTGGTGTCCAACCAGCAACTGGTGCTGGCCTGCTGCCGCAACGGCATAGTCGGCAGCTTCCCGGCGCTGAACCAGCGCGAAAGCAGCGGCTTTCGCGCCTGGCTGGAGGAGATCGGCGCGGGACTGGATGAGTCGGCGGCGCCCTATGCGGTCAACCTGATCGTCCACGCCAGCAATCCGCGACTGCAGGCCGACCTGGCAATCTGCGTCGAGCAGCGGGTGCCGATCGTCATCACCAGCCTCGGCGCGGTAAAGGAGCTGGTCGATGCGGTGCACAGCTACGGCGGCCTGGTGTTCCACGACGTGACCACCCGGCGCCATGCCGAGAAGGCCGCCGCGGCCGGGGTCGACGGACTGATCGCGGTGGCGGCCGGCGCCGGCGGGCACGCCGGCACCTGGAGCCCGTTTGCCCTGATCGCGGAGATCCGCCAGTTCTTCGACAAGACCCTGCTGCTCGCCGGCTGCCTCAATCACGGCCACGAGCTGCTCGCCGCGCAACTGCTCGGCGCCGACCTGGCCTACCTCGGCACCCGCTTCATCGCCACCCAGGACAACCAGGCCCCCAATCGGTACAAGCAGATGATCATCGACGCCCAGGCCGCCGACATCATTCACACGCCTGCGGTATCCGGGGTGCCGGCCAGTTTCATGCGCCAGAGCCTCGAGCAGGCGGGCTACGACCTGCAACAGTTGCAGCGCCCGGCCGATATCGATTACGGCGAGAAGCTCAAACCCCTCGACGACGAGGCCAAGGCCTGGAAGACCGTGTGGTCGGCCGGCCAGGGTGTGGGCACCATCGCCGACCTGCCGACGGTCGAGCAACTGGTGGCGCGCCTGGATCGCGAGTACCGCGCCGCCCAGCGCCAGGCGCAGAACCTGCAGCAACGCTGGCCAGGCTGAACGGGGCGCCCCACCGGGCGACTGGGCAGACAGCGAACTTCTGCTCTAGGCTGCTGTGTCAGGGGCCAGCACCCTGCTATTCGGCGCGGCTCCTTCCCCCCGGGACGACAAGGAAGGCTGTATGACACAGACCCGTTTCAAGATTGTCTTCGATGGCGAGCTGATGCCCGAAGTGGCGCTGGAGACGGCCAAGGACAACCTAGCCCGCCTGTTCAAGAGCGATCGCACGCGGATCAACAGCCTGTTCTGCGGCAGCACCGTGGCGATCAAGCGCGATCTGCCGGAAAGCGATGCCGATCAGTATCTTGCCGCCCTGCATCGCGCCGGCGCCAAGGCGCGCAAGGAGCCCGACCCGGGCGCCAGCCTGAGCCTGCTGGCCGGCAAGGAAGCAGATGAGCTTGATGAAACGCCCCAGTTCGCCGCCACCATGGTCTGTCCGAAATGCGGCCAGCAGCAGCGCAAGTCAGCATCCTGCGCCGGTTGCGGCATCATCATCGCCAAGTTCGTCGCCCACCAGGCAGTGTTCTCCCAGGCCGACACCGGCAGCTCCGGCCACTCCACGGCCCCGGCCAACAGCCCCTACGCGACGCCGAAGGCTGCGGTGGCCGCGACCTTGCCGCGCTACGGCGAGCTGAATGTGTTCAGCCTCGAAGGGCGCATCGGTCGCCTGCGTTACCTGGCCTGGTCCCTGGTGCTCAGCCTCTGCGTGGCCGGGATCGTGGGCGTGGTGGCCATCGCCGCCAACATCTCGGAGACACTCGGCCTGGTGCTGGCCGTCGGCGTGGTGCTCGGCATGCTGGTGGTTAGCGTGCAGATCGGCGCGCAACGCCTGCACGACATTGGCTGGAGCGCCTGGCTGCTGCTGCTTAACCTCATCCCGATTTTCTGGCTCCTGATGCTGATTGTCCCGGGTAGCGCCGGCGCCAACCGCTACGGGCCGCCACCGCCGGCCAACAGCCTGGCGGTCAAACTGCTCGCCGGACTGTACCTGGCGGTGCTGCTCGGCGGCCTGCTGATCCTGTTCCTCGGCGGTTTCGCGATGCTCGGCCTGGCCCTGAGCGGTCTCGAGTTGAATCCGGCGCAGCCCTGACCGCCGAAGCGCGGTTTCTTTTGCTGACCGGGCCGCGGGCGGCGGTAATATATGCGCCGCCCAGGCACTCCTGCGGCGCCGCCATGGTCCAACTCGCCCCCATTCCCGGAGACACCCCGATGCCCCGTTACGCCCTGATCACTGGTGCCTCCAGCGGCATCGGCCTGGCCCTGGCCGAGGCCCTGGCACGCCGCGGGCGCAACCTGATCCTGGTGGCCCGGCAACGCCAGGCGCTGGAAAGCATCGCCCTGGAGCTGAGCCAGCGCTTCGCCGTGGAGGTGCTGTTTCGCACCTGCGACCTGAGCCAGCCGCTGCAGGTGTCCGGCCTGCTGCACGAACTGGAACAGAGCGAACTGAACATCGACCTGCTGGTGAACAACGCCGGCCTGGGCAGCTCCGGCGCCTTCATCGCCCAGGACTGGAGCCGCGAGCAGAAGCTGATCGAGGTGAACGTGCTCGCCCTCGCCCGCCTGTGCCACGCCATCGGCGCCAGCATGGCCCGGCAGGGCGGCGGGCAGATCCTCAATGTCGCCTCCCTGGCGGCCTTCCAGCCGGGCGCCTGGATGAGCAACTACTACGCCAGCAAGGCCTACGTGCTGCACTTCTCCGAGGCCTTGCGCGAGGAGCTCAAGCAGCAAGGGGTCAGCGTATCGGTGCTATGCCCAGGCCCCACGCACAGCGCCTTCTTCCGCAACGCCGGGATCGACGAGCGCCCGCTGCAAGGCCGCAAGCTGCTGATGGGCGCCGAAGAGCTGGCACTGCTGACCGTCCGTGCCCTGGAGAAGAAGCGCGCGGTGATCATCCCCGGCTGGCGCAACCGCCTGCTGGCCGCGGCCCCGCGCCTGGCGCCACGCTGGCTGGTGCGCCGCCTCACCGCCCTCATCAACCGGCGCTTTGCCCGTCCGCTTTGAACCGCCCGGCCATCAGCCGTTGGCATTGACCGTGCGACCGCTGGCCCAGGCACGCAGGGCGGCGAGATCCTCGGCCATCACCACCGACAGGGGCGCGGTGCTCTGGATGCCACGCAGCAGCAAGCCCTGATCGACCCCCTGCTGCTGCGCCTGGGCGGCATACAGCCCGCTGACCACCACCTGTTCGATCTCTGCGCCGGAAAATCCGGCACTGGCCGCAGCCAGCACGTCGAGGTCGAAGCTGCCGACGTCCAGTTCACGACGCCCCAGGTGGATGCGGAAGATCTCCGCGCGCACCGCCGCGTCCGGCAGGTCGACGAAGAACAGCTCATCGAAACGCCCCTTGCGCACCAGTTCCGGCGGCAGCCGGTCGATGGCATTGGCGGTGGCCACCATGAACACCGGCACCTTGCGCTCGGCCATCCAGGTCAGCAGGGTGCCGAGTACCCGCTGGCTGACGCCGCCGTCGTGGTCACCGCTGGCCAGACCTTTCTCGATCTCGTCCATCCACAGCACGCAGGGCGCCATCTGCTCCGCGAGCCTGAGCGCCTCGCGCAGGTTGCGCTCGGTCTCGCCGAAGAACTTGTTGTACAGGCAGCCAAAATCCAGACGCAGCAACGGCAGGCCCCACATGCCCGCCACCGCCTTGGCCGCCAGGCTCTTGCCGCCGCCCTGCACGCCGACCAGCAGCACCCCCTTGGGCAGGTCGATGCCCTTGCCCTCGAGGAAAATGCCCTGGCGCTCGCCCAACCAGCGCTTGAGATTGCCCAGGCCGCCGACTTCGGCGAAGCGCGCGGTGTCGTACTCGAAGCTCAACACCCCCTCCAGATCGAGCAACTGGAACTTGGCCTTGTTCAACTCCGGCAGGTCTTCCTGGGTGATCGCGCCGTCGTCGCAGATCAGGTTGCGCGCCAGGCTGCGGGCCTCGCCGTGGCTCAGGCCGCGCAGGTTCTTCACCACCTGCTGCAGGGTGCGGTTGTCGGTGCGCACCCGGGCGTTGCGGTTCTGCTCGCTCCAACGCGCCGCCTCCTCGCGCACGATGCTCAGCAGCTCATCCTCGGATGGCAGCGCCAGGCGGAAGCGCGCGGCGTGGCGCTGCACCTCCGGCGGCAACTTGCAGGCATGGGACACCAGCACCAGGGTCGGCTTGCCCGGACTGCCGCTCAGGGCGACCTCCTTGAGCAGGCGCACCAGCCTGGGGTTGTCGTCGAGAAAGGGGTGCAGGTCGCACATCACATAGAGGTTCGGCTGCGGGTCGGCCTTGATCAGCCGCAGGGCGGCCTCCGGCTCCTGGGTAGCGCCCTCGCCCAACGGGTCGGCACCGAAACCCAGGCGCCGCAGCCCGTCGGTCACCGTCCAGGTGTGCAGGCCGAGGCCGCGCTTGACGGCCAGGCCGGTGAGGGTCTCCAACACGCGCGGCTCGTCCCAGGATTCGATGAGGATCAGCTTGACCTTGGAGTCGAGCACCAGCCCCAGGTCATGGATGTCGTTCTTCACACAGGCTCCTTGTGCACTGGTCGCGGAAAATCTGTCTGGTTACACTCAGGCCTCTTCCAACAGGCCGGGAGACCGTCCATGGACTGTCTGTTCTGCACGATCGTCGCCGGGGAGATCCCCGCGCGCAAGCTCTATGAAGACGACCAGGTGTTTGCCTTCCACGATATCGGCCCGCAGGCGCCGGTGCATTTCCTGGTGATCCCGAAGCAGCACATCCGCACCCTCAAGGACCTCGAGGAAGGCGACAAGGCGCTGCTCGGGCACATGGTCTTCATCGCGCAACGCCTGGCCCGCGAGCAGGGTTGCGAGGAAGGCTTCCGCCTGGTGATGAACTGCGAGGCCCTGGCCGGCCAGAGCGTCTTCCACATCCACCTGCACGTGCTCGGCCAGCGCCCGCTGCACTGGCCACCGGGCTGAGTCGCCGAAACGTCCGTAAAGGCAACGGCCACGGCGCAACTGGCAAGTTCGCGCCTCGGCCCACAGCCGGCAATTGCGATAAACTGCGCGGCGTTGCCCACGCCGGAGGCCCCCATGACCAACGATCGCCACTACTCGCCCGTCGACCGCCTGCTGCTGCAGGCCGACATGGCCCTGCGCACCCTGCTGCCCTTCAGTGGCCAGCCCGGCCGCCCGTCGCCGGCGATCGTGGAGAATGAAGTCGAGCTGGATGCCGAGCAGGCCCGGCATGTTGCCGGCCTCATGCGCATCAACCACACCGGCGAAGTCTGTGCCCAGGCGCTGTATCAGGGCCAGGCGCTGACCGCCAAGCTGCCGGAAGTACGCGCCGCAATGGAGCATGCCGCCGACGAGGAGACCGACCACCTGGCCTGGTGCGAACAACGCATCCGCCAGCTCGGCAGCCAGCCCAGCGTGCTCAACCCGCTGTTCTACGGCCTGTCGTTCGGCGTTGGCGCGGTCGCCGGACTGATCAGCGACCGGGTCAGCCTGGGCTTCGTCGCCGCCACCGAGGACCAGGTGGTCAAGCACCTCGACGAACATCTGCAGCAGCTGCCGCCCGAGGATGGAAAGTCCCGGGCGATCCTCGAGCAGATGCGCGAGGACGAAGCCCAGCATGCCACCAGCGCCGTGGAAGCCGGCGGCCTGCGCTTCCCCGCGCCGGTCAAGCTGGGCATGACCCTGCTGTCCAAGGTGATGACCAAGAGCACCTACCGCCTCTAGGTTGCAGGCGCATGAAAAAGGGCGCCAATGGCGCCCTTTTTTGTCTCGTGCCGTGCGATCAGTGCGGCATGTTGCGCGCGTAGAAGATCTCCAGCATCTCGTGACGCAGACGCTCTTCGACCTGCTGGCGCTGCTCGGGCGTCAGGTTGCGGGTCGCATCGCCGAACAGGTAGTTGTCCAGTTCGAAGTCCTTGAGCAGCATCTTGGTGTGGAACAGGTTCTCCTGGTACACGTTGACGTCGGTCATCTGATACGCCGCCTGGGTGTCGTCGGAGAGGTAGTTCTGGATCGAGTTGATCTCGTGGTCGATGAAGTGCTTCTTGCCATCCACGTCACGGGTGAAGCCACGCACCCGGTAGTCGACCGTGACGATGTCCGAGTCGAACTGGTGGATCAGGTAGTTCAGTGCCTTGAGCGGCGAGATCAGGCCACAGGTGGACACGTCGATATCCACACGGAAAGTGGCGATACCCTCCACCGGATGGATCTCCGGGTAGGTGTGCACGGTGATGTGGCTCTTGTCCAGGTGCGCGAGAATGGTCTCGGGCAGCGGGCCGGGCGACTCCTCGATCTGGCTCTCCGTCGGCTCCACCGGCTGCTCGGAGATCAGGATGGTCACGCTGGCGCCCTGGGGCTCGTAGTCCTGGCGAGCGATATTGAGGATATTGGCGCCGATAATGTCGACAACATCGGTAAGAATCTGGGTCAGGCGCTCGGCGTCGTACTCTTCGTCGATGTACTGGACATAGGCCTGTTGATCTTCCGCGGTTTCCGCGTAGCAGATGTCATAGATGTTGAAGCTCAAGGTCTTCGTCAGGTTGTTGAACCCGTGGAGCCTGAGTTTGCTTTTCATCACCGTTGGAACTCTCTATGGTGGATGCGGCCAGGCCGCGTGATCGAGCATGCCCGTCAGCTGCTAACGATGCAGCTGCGTAGGACGATTAACACCTCTTCGCACTGGCGAGTTTGGTTGTCCGTTCAAAGCGTATGACGCCCCGAAAAATGGGGCGACATTATGCAGATGACGCAGGCCGTCCGCCAGCGTCCGCACCCAGCAAATGATGAAAGGTGATCAACCCAGCTCGACGATTTCGTAGGCGTGGCTGATTTCAACCCCGGCGCGCCCCAGCATGATCGAGGCCGAGCAGTATTTCTCCGCCGACAGCTCGACGGCACGCTTGACCTGGGCCTCCTTCAGCCCGCGCCCCTTGACGACGAAACGCAGGTGGATCTTGGTGAACACCTTGGGCTCCTCGCCGGCGCGCTCGGCCTCGACGAAAGCCTCGCAGCTCTCTACCGCCTGTCGGGACTTCTTCAGAATGTTCACCACATCGAAGTTGCTGCAGCCGCCCAGACCGATCAGCAGCATCTCCATCGGACGTATGCCGAGGTTGCGGCCACCGCTCTCCGGCGGGCCATCCATCACCACCGCATGACCGCTGCCCGACTCACCGAGAAACAGGGCGTCTCCGGCCCACTGAATGCGCGCTTTCATTACCGCGTCTCCGCTGCTAAAAAGGGACGCAGCTTATCACAGCCCTTATTAACGACCCGACCTGTCAACAATGCGTCAACGACCCAGGGCACACGGCCAACCAAAGGGCAAAATGCCCACCGACGCAAAAGTGTCTGGTAAGCTGGCGCCGGATTACTGGCGCACCGTGCCAGGCAACTGAATAAGAAATCGCCTGCTGGAACTAGGCTTACCCTTTTGGCTTCACTCGGGACTCGCGAATGGTCGCTATTACCCTCACACCTAAAATAAAGAATCTCGACAAACTCCTCGCGCACTGCCATCGCCGTCGCTACACGGCGAAGAGCACCATCATCTATGCGGGGGATCGTTGCGAGACCCTGTTCTTCATCGTCAAGGGCTCGGTCACCATCCTGATCGAGGACGACGACGGCCGCGAAATGATCATCGCCTACCTCAACGCCGGCGACTTCTTCGGCGAAATGGGCCTGTTCGAAAAGGACGGCACCGAGAAGGAGCGCAGCGCCTGGGTTCGGGCCAAGACCGAATGCGAGGTGGCCGAGCTCAGCTACGCCAAGTTCCGCGAACTGACCCAACAGGACCCGGACATCCTCTACGCCCTCGGCAGCCAGATGGCCGAGCGCCTGCGCAACACCACGCGCAAGGTCGGCGACCTGGCCTTCCTCGATGTCACCGGCCGCGTCGCGCGTACCCTGCTCGACCTGTGCAAGCAGCCGGACGCGATGACCCATCCGGACGGCATGCAGATCAAGATCACCCGCCAGGAGATCGGCCGCATCGTCGGCTGCTCGCGGGAAATGGTCGGCCGGGTGCTCAAGTCCTTGGAAGAACAGGGCTTGGTGCACGTCAAGGGCAAGACCATGGTGGTGTTCGGCACGCGCTGAATATCGCCTGCATAAAAAAGCCGGCGCATGTGCCGGCTTTTTTATGCACCAGGGTCAGTCGACATCGGGACGACTGATGACCCGCTTGCGCTCGGGAAAGAACAGGCGCTCCAGCTCCGCCCCGGGATTCTCCGCGCGCATGAAGGCCTCGCCGACCAGGAAGGCGTAGACCTGGCTGATCTCCATCAGCTCGACGTCGGCGCGGTTGAGAATGCCGCTCTCGGTCACCACCAGGCGATCGCGGGGAATCCGTGGCAGCAGGTCCAGGGTGGTTTCCAGGCTGACCTCGAAGCTGTGCAGGTTGCGGTTGTTGATCCCCAGCAGCGGCGTGTCGAGGGTCTTCAGCGCGCGATCCAGCTCGGCGCCGTCATGCACCTCGACCAGCACATCGAGGCCGAACTCCTTGGCCACCGCGGCCAGTTCGGCCATCTGCCCATCGGCCAGGGCCGAAACGATCAGCAGCACACAATCAGCCCCCAATGCGCGAGCCTCGACGATCTGGTACGGGTCGATCATGAAGTCCTTGCGGATCACCGGCAGTGCACAGGCGTTGCGCGCCTCCTGCAGGTAGCGGTCGGCGCCCTGGAAGAAGTCGACATCGGTCAGCACCGACAGGCAGGTGGCACCGCCGCGCTCGTAGCTCTGGGCGATGTCGGCCGGCACGAAGTCCTCGCGCAGCACGCCCTTGCTCGGCGAAGCCCTCTTGATCTCGGCGATCACCGCCGGCTGCTTGCGCTTGGCCTGCTCCAGCAGGGCCCGGGCGAAGCCACGGGTGGCATCGGCGCCGCGGGCCTCACGCTCGAGTTCGGCGAGACCGACCAGGGCCCGGCGCGCGGCGACTTCCTCGACCTTGCGCGCCAGAATCTTTTCCAGAACGGTAGGGATGCTCACCCTTGATTCTCCTGTTTGAACACCGCGGTAAAGGACACCAGCTCCTGCAGCTTTTCCCAGGCCAGCCCGGTGTGCAGGGCATCGTGAGCCAGGCGCACACCTTCTTTCAGGCTGCCGGCCAAGTCCGCGGCGTACAGGGCCGCACCCGCGTTAAGCGCGATCATATCGGCGGCCTTCTGCCCCGCTTCCGTGTTGCGCTTGCTCAGGGCGTCGCGGATCAGCGCCAGCGAGGCCTCCGGCCCCTCCACCGCCAGGCCGATCAGGCTCTGGCTCTTGAGCCCGAAGTCTTCCGGCTGCACCTCGTACTCGCTGATCACGCCATCCTTCAGCTCGGCGACGTGGGTGGCGGCGGCCAGGCTGAACTCGTCCAGGCCGTCGCGCGAATGCACCACCAGGATGTGCTGGCTGCCCAGGCGCTTGAGCACCTCGGCCAGGGGACGGCAGAGGGCCTGGGTGAACACCCCGACCACCTGATGCTTGACCCCCGCCGGGTTGGTCAGCGGGCCGAGCATGTTGAAGATGGTGCGCAGGCCCAGCTCGCGGCGCGGCGCGGCGGCATGCTTCATCGCCGCGTGATGCACCTGGGCGAACATGAAGCCGACGCCGACGCTGTCGATGCAGCGGGCCACCTGCTCGGGCGTCAGGTTGAGGTAGATGCCGGCGGTCTCCAGCAGATCGGCGCTGCCGCTCTTGCCGGACACCGCGCGATTGCCGTGCTTGGCCACCTTGCCGCCGGCGGCGGCGACGACGAAGCTGGCGGCCGTGGACACGTTGAAGATATTCGCGCCGTCGCCGCCGGTGCCGACCACGTCGACCACATGCTCCAGGCTGGCCAGGTGCACATGGCTGGCCAGCTCACGCATCACCGCGACCGCGCCGACTATCTCGTCGATGGTCTCGCTCTTCATGCGCAGGCCCATGAGGAAGGCGCCGATCTGTGCGTCGCTGCACTGGCCGGTCATGATCTCGCGCATCACGTCCTGCATTTCCTCGGTGCTCAGGTCGAGCTGGGCCACGACCCGGTTGAGGGCTTCCTTGATGTTCATCGGCGCACGCCTCCGTGTTGCTTGAGGAAATTGGCCAGCAGCTCATGGCCTTGTTCGGTGAGGATGGATTCGGGGTGGAACTGCACGCCCTCGATGTTCAGGGTCTTGTGCCGCAGGCCCATGATCTCGTCGACCGAGCCGTCCTCCAGCTGGGTCCAGGCGGTGACCTCCAGGCAATCGGGCAGGGTCTCGCGCTTGACCACCAGGGAATGGTAGCGGGTCACGGTCAGCGGCATGTTGAGGCCGGCGAACACGCCCAGGTCGCGGTGGAACACCGGGCTGGTCTTACCGTGCATCACCTGGCGCGCGCGCACCACGTCGCCGCCGAAGGCCTGGCCGATGCTCTGGTGGCCCAGGCAGACGCCGAGGATCGGCAGCTTGCCGGCGAAATGCTCGATCACCGCCAGCGACACGCCGGCTTCGGTGGGCGTGCAGGGGCCGGGCGACACCACGATGCGCTCGGGTTGCAGCGCCTCGATCTCGGCGACGCTCAGCTCGTCGTTACGGATGACGTGGACGTCGGCCCCCAGCTCACCGAGGTACTGCACCACGTTGTAGGTAAAGGAGTCGTAGTTGTCGATCATCAGCAGCATGGCGGGACTCCTTTATTCGGTTGTCTGTTCGGCGAGGGCAACGGCACGGAACATGGCGCGACGCTTGTTCAGCGTCTCCTCCCACTCCAGCGCCGGCACCGAGTCGGCGACGATGCCGGCGCCGGCCTGCACGTGCAGCTCGCCGCCCTTGATCACCGCGGTGCGGATGGCGATCGCGGTGTCCATGTTGCCGTTCCACGCCAGGTAGCCGACCGCGCCGCCGTAGACGCCACGCTTGACCGGCTCCAGCTCGTCGATGATCTCCATGGCGCGGATCTTCGGCGCGCCGGACAGGGTGCCGGCCGGCAGGATGGCGCGCAGGGCGTCCATGGCGCTCATGCCGCCCTTGAGCTGGCCGGTGACGTTGGAGACGATGTGCATGACGTTGGAATAGCGCTCGATCACCATCTTCTCGGTGAGCTTGACGCTGCCGGTGCTGGAGACCCGGCCGACGTCGTTGCGCCCCAGATCGATCAGCATCAGATGTTCGGCCAGCTCCTTGGCGTCCGACAGCAGGTCCCGCTCGAGCGCCAGGTCAGCCTCTTCACTGGCGCCGCGCGGACGGGTGCCGGCGATCGGGCGCACCGTCACCAGGTTGTCCTCGACCCGCACCAGCACCTCGGGCGAGGAGCCGACCACATGGAAGTCGCCGAAGTTGAAGAAGTACATGTAGGGGGTCGGATTGATACAACGCAGGGCGCGATACAGGTCGATCGGCGCGGCCTTGAAGGGAATCGACATGCGCTGGGAAATCACCACCTGCATGCAGTCGCCGGCGAGGATGTAGTCCTTGATCGCACCGACCGCCCGCTCGTAGTCCTCGCGACTGTAACTGGAGCGGAACGCCGGTTCGGCAGCGGCAGGGGCATTGAGGTCGACGCCCAAGCGCGGGGTGATCGGCTGGCGCAGTTTATGCAGGATTTCCTGCAACTGCGCCTGGGCCTGCTCGAAGGCGCCGTCCTGCTGGGGATCGGCGAGGACGATGGCGTGCATCTTGCCCGCCAGGTTGTCGAACACCACCACGGCGTCGGACACCATCAGCAGGATATCCGGCGTGCCCAAGGGATCGGGGTTGCCGCCATCGGCCAGCTTGGCCTCGACATAGCGCACGCTGTCATAGCCGAAATAGCCCACCAGGCCGCCGTTGAAGCGCGGCAGGCCCGCCAGGGTCGGCACCCGATAGCGCCCCTGGAACGCCTCGACGAAGGCCAGCGGGTCGGCGCACTCGTGGCGCTCGGTTTCCACCCCGTCGACGCTGATCCGCACGCTGTGATCGTAGGCGCGCAGCACGGTGCGCGCCGGCAGGCCGATAATCGAGTAGCGCCCCCACTTCTCGCCGCCCTGGACGGACTCGAGCAGGTAGGTGTTGGCCTGGTCGGCCAGCTTCAGGTAGATCGACAGCGGCGTGTCGAAGTCCACCAGGGTTTCGCAGGCCAGGGGAATGCGGTTATAGCCGGCAGCGGCCAAACGCAGGAATTCTTCGCGGATCATGATCAGCCTCGTGGCTTGAGGTAAACGGTCGTGTGCAAACGTGCCGACTGGGCGGCCAGAATCGAGTCAGAGGCGCCAGCGCCAACGGGCCAGGGCCTTGATGATTTTCATCCCGGCTCGTGCGAGCCAGAGTCTGCAGGTAACCACCACGGGGGATCTCTTGGGCGGGGTTTGAAGTCCGGCCACACTAGCGCAGGCGCCAGGCCGAATCAACCCGAGCCCCCGTGGTTCGCCCATCCACCCTGGCAGCCGCCGGACGACTCAGGCGCCCGCCAGCAGCTGACGCAGATCGTCGAGCACCAGCGCCGGCCCTTCCTCGGCAATCGGCCGGCCATGGTTGTAGCCGTAACTCAGGGCCACGCAGGGTACCCCCGCGGCCCTGGCGGCCTGCACGTCGTTGCGCGAGTCACCGATGAACAGCGCCTGCCCGGCCTCGACCCGGGCCATGCGCAGCACATGCAGCAGCGCCGCCGGGTCGGGCTTCTGCTGGGGCAGGGTGTCGCCGCCGACTATCCAGCGGAAATAGCGCCCCAGCCCCTTCTCATCCAACAGTGGCGCGACGAAGCGCTCCGGCTTGTTGGTGACGATGGCCATGGGCACGTCCTGCTTGCGCAGCCAGTCGAGGGTGGCCGCCACGCCGGGATAGACCTGGGTCAGCGCATGGCTCTCGGCATAGGCCTCCATGAACACCCGCAGGGCCTGATCGGCCTCGGCGTCCTCGACATGGGCGTGCTCCAGGCCGCCAGCCAGGGCGCGGCGCACCAGCACCCGGGCGCCATTGCCGACCCAGTCGCGGACCCGCTCGATGCCGGCAGGCGCGCGCCCCAGGGCGAGCAGGACCTTGTCCACAGCGGCGGCGAGGTCCGGCACCGAGTCCACCAGGGTGCCGTCCAGGTCGAACATCACCAGGTCCGGCAGGCGGCCACCGAACAGCGCGTGCAAAGGCGTCACGCGCGCACCTGGGCCAGCTCGGCGCGCATGGCGTCGATCACCTCGCGGTAGTTCGGCTGATTGAAGATCGCCGAGCCGGCGACGAAGGTGTCAGCGCCGGCCGCGGCGATCTCGCGGATGTTCTTGACGTTGACCCCGCCGTCGATCTCCAGACGGATTGCGCGACCACTGGCGTCGATCAGCGTCCGCGCCTCGCGCAACTTGTCGAGGGTGCCGGGGATGAACTTCTGCCCGCCGAAGCCGGGGTTGACGCTCATCAGCAGGATCATGTCGACCTTGTCCAGCACATGCTTGAGGCAGTCCAGCGGCGTCGCCGGGTTGAACACCAGGCCCGCCTTGCAGCCGCCGTCACGGATCAGTTGCAGCGAACGATCGATATGCTCGGACGCCTCCGGATGGAAGGTGATGTAGCTGGCGCCCGCCTCGATGAAATCGCCGATGATGCGATCCACCGGCTTGACCATCAGATGGGCATCGATCGGCGCGGTGATGCCGTACTTGCGCAGCGCCGCGCAGACCATCGGGCCGATGGTCAGGTTGGGCACGTAGTGATTGTCCATCACGTCGAAGTGGACGATATCGGCACCGGCGGCGAGCACGTTATCCACTTCCTCGCCCAGGCGGGCGAAGTCGGCGGAGAGGATCGACGGGGCGATGGCGAAGGGTTGCATGGCGCACCTCAGGCAGGACACGAAAGGCGCGCATTGTAGCAGCCCGGACTGGCGCCGGGAGTGGCGCCTGGCGCCTGGCAAGCCACCCCGCAAACCGCTAGGCTGGTCGTCGCACCTTCCGCCGGAGAAGCTCCATGACCTCACGCCCCGCCTGCCTCGCGCTCTGCCTGCTGTTGCTCGGCGTCCATGCGCATGCCGAAGAGCAGGTCGAGAGCGGGGCGCCCGACGCCAAACCGATCGCCGAGCGCAGTCCCCTGCCGGAGCGCAGCGAACTGGCCGCCCGCGCCCTCGCGCGCCAGCTGGGGGACGCTGAACAGCAGCGCCTGCAGGCGGGCAACGAGGCATTCCTCGCCCTCTGGATGCCCGCCAATTCAGGCAAGCCGCACGGCACGGTCATCCTCCTGCCTGGCGACAACCAGAGCGCCGACTGGCCGCGCAGCGTCGGCCCGCTGCGGCGCAAGCTGCCGGACAGCGGCTGGCACAGCCTGAGCCTGAGCCTGCCCGACCCGATCGGCGAGCTGGCCGGCGGACTACCAGGCGCCCCGGCCGACGGCGCCGAACCCGCACCAGAGGCACCGGTCGTGGCCATCTCGACGGAGGAGCTCGGCAGCGCCGAAGCCGCCAGCGAAACGACAGCCCCCGGCAGCGAGTCGGACGCTGCCCTGGCGGAGCTGCGCCAGGCACACAGCGCCCGAGTGCTGGAACGAATCGCCGCGGGCGTGGCCTTCGCCCAACAGCAGCAAGCCAAGCCCATCGTCCTGCTCGGCCACGGCAGCGGCGCCTATTGGGCCGCTCGCTATCTGGCCGAGCGCAAACCCGACGCCGTGCACAACCTGCTGCTGGTCAGTGCCCGACCCGCCGCCGGCTTCGACCCCGACCTGGAGCAACTGATCCTGGAGCCGGGACGGGCGACCGGCGACTTCTACTACCAGGATCAGCCGGCCGAGCGCGACGCCGCCTTGAAACGCCTGTTGGCCAGCGAGCGCCTGAATCACCCCGGCTACACCCAGATCGGCCTCAAGGCCCTGCCGGGCAACCTACAGACCGAGCAGGAGCAGCTGTTCCGGCGCATCCGTGGCTGGCTCGGCAAGCACCTGAATCGCGCCGCGCCGGCGCGCTGAAAGGGGCTGCCCGCGTCAGCGGAAACCGTGACGCTGGCGGATCAGCCCGTAGGCCTGACGCAACTCCCGGGTCCGTTCCGTCGCCTCGCGCACCTGCTCGGCAGTGGCGCCGCTGCCGGCCAGCTTGTCGGGGTGATGCCGGCTCAGCAGCCGGCGATAGGCCTGCTTGATCTGTGCCGGCTCGCTGTCAGCCGCGACCCCGAGCAGGCGCAGGGCCGCCTGGTAGCTGCCGCCGGCAGTCGCGGCGACCGGCCCCTGCTGGGGCGCATAGGCGGCGTTCAGCGCCTCCTGGGTGGCAGCCGGGACATCCAGCCACTTGCCCCACAGCAGAATCAGCTCGCGCTCGGTGCGACTGACCCGACCGTCGACCCAGGCCATCCGCCAACAGGCACGCAGTAGCGCCTCGCCGCGCCCACGATGACGGCGCAGCGGTGCCCGCAGGCTGTCGCGCCCGGTCTTGCCGCGGGCGAACGCCTCGATCGCCCGGCGCTGGGCATCCTGATCCAGCCCCAGGCGCTGCATCTCCGCACGCGCCTGACGGATATGCGCCTGCAGCACCTGGCCGTCGCACTTGGCCAGACGCCCAAGCAGGATGAACAGCAGCACGTCATCCCCTGGAGGCGGCGAAGCACCCAGCCGCTCGCGCAACTCGGCCCAGCCGCGCACACGCAGGCGCCTGTCCGCCACCTGGCCGAGCAGGCCGCCCAGCAGGGCGCCGGGAATGCTGGCCACGCTCCAGCCGGCGATGGCCCCCAGCAGGGTCAAGGGCCAGAGCATTTCAGCGGCTCGTCCCGAGCAGCTGTTCGGCCTCGGCCAACCGCTCATGGCTGCCGACATCGACCCAACGGCCGGCGAAGCGCTCGCCCGTCACCTGCGCCTCGGCCATGGCCGCGCGCAGCAGCGGCGCCAGCTTGAAGGCGCCGGGCCGGCAGCCGGTGAACAGTAACGGCGACAGCACGGCGATGCCGCTGTAGGTCAGGCTCGGCTGCCCCGCCTGTGCATCGGCGACCTGGCCGCGGTCCAGGCGAAAATCCCCCACCGGGTGGTGCGCCGGGTTGTCCACCAGCACCAGATGGGCTAGCCCGGCCAGCGGGCGACTGAGTTCGGCGAAGGGGTAGTCGGTGAAGATATCGCCATTGACCACCAGGAAGGGCTCCTCGCCGAGCAAGGGCAAGGCACGAAAGATGCCACCGCCGGTCTCCAGCGGCTCGCCTTCGGCGGAGTAGCGCAGGCTCAGGCCGAAGCGCGCGCCGTCACCGAGGTGCGCCTCGATCTGCTGCCCCAGCCAGGCATGGTTGATCACCACCTCGCTGAATCCGGCTGCCGCCAAGGCCCTGAGGTGATACTCGATCAAGGGCACGCCCGCCACCCGCACCAGCGGCTTGGGCGTGTGCAGAGTCAAGGGACGCAGGCGCTCGCCCTTGCCGGCGGCGAGGATCATCGCCTTCATGCCGGCACCTCTGCCGGCTGCGGCAGGCCGGCGAGCAGCTCAGCCAACTCGGCCAGCTCGGGGCGCCGCGCCAACACCGCCTGGATATAGGCGAAGAAGCGCGGCACATCCTCCAGGTAGCGGGGCTTGCCGTCCCGGTGACAGATCCGCGCGAAGATGCCGACCACCTTGAGATGACGCTGCACGCCCATCAGGTCGCTGGCGCGCAGGAAGTCCTCGAAGTCTTCCTGCACCGGCACGCCCGCGGCGCGGGCCTGGTGCCAGTAGTCCTGCAGCCACTCGCGCACCCGTGCCTCGGGCCAGCTGAGGAACGCATCCTTGAACAGGCAGGTGACGTCGTAGGTCACCGGGCCATAGACCGCGTCCTGAAAATCCAGCACGCCGGGGTTCGGCTCGCTGAGCATCAGATTGCGCGGCATGTAGTCGCGGTGCACCAGCACCCTGGGCTGAGCCAGCGCGCTGTCGATCAGCAGGGTGCAGACCCGCTGCCAGGCAGCCTGCTGCGTCGCGTTCAGCTCGACGCCGAGGTGGCGGCGCAGGTACCAGTCAGGAAACAGCTGCAACTCGCGCAGCAACAAGGCTTCGTCGTAGCCCGGCAAGCCCGCATCCATCGGCAGGCGCTGGAACGCCAGCAGGGCCTGCAGAGCATCGTCCATCAGGCGGTCTGCGCTCTGCTCATCGATCACCTCCAGGTAGGTCTGCCGACCCAGGTCGTTGAGCAGCAGGAAGCCGCGCTCGAGATCCGCCGCCAGGATCTGCGGCACATTGACCCCGGCCCCGGCCAGCAGCCCGGCGACCTTGACGAAGGGCCGGCAGTCTTCCTGGGGCGGCGGCGCATCCATGACGATCAGGCTGTGCGCACCGGCCTGCCAGCGGAAATACCGGCGAAAACTGGCGTCGCTGCTGGCGGCCGTCAGCGCGGCGTCGGGCACCGCGCCCCAGCCCCGTTCGGCGAATAGCACAGATAACTGCTGGTCGAGCCACTGCTTGAGGAGTTGCAGGCGTACATCTTGATCAGGCATTACAAGGGTCTCCGACGGCGCTAGCCGTTGCGCGGGTCATGCTTTATTATCCAGCATCTTTTTAAGCCCATCGAGAGGCGTGCGGCCCCTGGGCCGATGGCGCGCAGGAAGCCCGGAAAAATAAGATGGCAGTAAAAATCCCCGCGGTTCGTAAAAAATTCCCACTTCTGGTCACTGGCGGTCTTCTAGCCCTTCAACCCGTCGCTGGTCAATTCGCAATTGCAGCCGAACAGTTCGACTGTCGGGCCTCCGCCACCGGCGGCTGGGCCTGTGCCCCGAAAACCAGCGAGGCCGCTTTGCCGGCGCGCCCGGTGCACAGCGGCTCGGCCATCAGTGCCGGCACGAGCGCCGCAACCGACGACAAGGCGGCGCGCACCACCCTGGTGACGGAAAGCCGCGGCAAGGCCCTGGCCTCGCGCAGCGCCGACTACAGCCACCTGGACTGGGTGCCGCGCGAGCAGCTCAACCCCGCGCAACTGGCCGAGGTGGCGCCCTACTGCGCTGGCGCCTATGTCGAGCCGCGCCGGCCGGGCATGAACGACCAGACGCCGATGGACGAGGCGCCGCTGTTCGTCTCCGCCAAGGCCTCGCGCTACGAGCAGCAGGAGCAGGTCGCCACCCTCGCCGGTGACGTGGTGATTCGCCAGGCCGGCATGCAGGTCGAGGCCGACGAGGCCAGCCTGCATCAAGCCGAGAGCCGCGGCGAGTTGATCGGCAACGTGCGCCTGCGCGACCAGGGCATGCTGGTGGTCGGCGACCGTGCCGAGCTGCAACTGGACAACGGCGAAGCCAAGGTCGACAACGCCGAGTATGTGCTGCACAAGAGCCACGTGCGCGGCAGCGCCCTGTACGCCAAGCGCGAAGAGTCGGCGATCATCCGCCTGAAGGACGGCACCTACACCAGCTGCGAACCCGGCAGCAACGCCTGGCACCTGAGGGGCAACAACATCACCCTCAACCCGGCCACCGGTTTCGGCACCGCGACCAACGTGACCCTGCGGGTGAAGGACATTCCGGTGTTCTACACACCCTACATCTATTTCCCGATCGACGACCGCCGCCAGTCGGGCTTCCTGCCGCCGAGCATCGGCAGCTCCAGCGACAGCGGCGTCACGCTGCAGACGCCTTACTACTTCAACCTGGCGCCGAACTACGACGCCACCCTGTATCCGACCTACATGAGCGATCGCGGCCTGCTCATGGAAGGCGAGTTCCGCTACCTGACCAAGAGCAGCGAAGGCCAGGTCGGCGCGGCCTACCTCGACGACAGCAACGACGATCGCAAGCTGCAGTCCGAGTACGAGGACCAGCGCTGGCTGTACAGCTGGCAGCACCGTGGCGGCCTCGACTCGCGCCTGCTGGCGGAAGTCGACTACACCGACATCAGCGACCCGTACTACTTCCAAGACCTGGACACCGACCTGGGCATCGAGACCACCGCCTACGTCAACCAGCGCGGCACCCTGACCTATCGCGGCGACAGTTATACCGCGCGACTGAACGCCCACGCCTACGAACTGGCCAACATCACCGACATCACTCCCTATAACCGCCTGCCGCAGATCACCCTGGACGGCACCCTGCCCTTCCACCCGGGCGGCCTGGACTTCAGCTACGGCAGCGAGCTGGTACGCTTCGATCGCAACCTGCGCTCAGGCAGCTTCATTAACGAGGATGGTGTCGCCGAACAGCTCTGGTACGACGCCCGCCTGCGTGGCCTCGCCCGCGCCAACGGCGACCGCCTACACCTCGAGCCGGGCATAAGCCTGCCGCTGAACTGGAACTGGGGCTTCATCAAGCCCCAGGTCAAGTACCTGCAGACCCACTACAACCTCAGCCTCGACCAGCAGGGCAAGAGCACGCTGCTCGCCGAGCAGGAGTTCAGCGGCAGCCAGGACCGCGGCCTCGGTCTGTTCAGCGTGGACAGCGGCCTGTATTTCGACCGCGACACCCAGTGGTTCGGCAAGGCCTTCCGCCAGACCCTGGAACCGCGCGCGTTCTACCTCTACGTGCCGGAAGAGGACCAGACCGATATCCCGGTGTTCGACACCAGCGAAAGCACCTTCAGCTACTCCTCGCTATGGCGCGAGAACCGCTTCTCCGGCAAGGACCGCATCGGCGACGAAAACAAGCTGTCGCTGGGTGTCACCAGCCGCTGGGTCGAGCCGAACGGCTTCGAGCGCCAGCGCTTCAGCATCGGCCAGGCCTTCTATCTGGCCGACCGCAAGGTGCAGTTGCCGGGCATCGACTACCGCAGCCGCGCCGACGCCCAGGCCTCGCAGTCGCCCTACGCACTGGAATACCTGTATCGCTTCAACCGTGACTGGCGCCTCTCCTCGGACTTCAACTGGGACCCGGACACCCACCGCACCCGCTCGGGCAGCGCGATGTTCCACTACCAGCCGGAAGACAACCCGAACAAGGTGGTCAATGCCGGCTACCGCTACCGCAACGACACCGTGCGTTACGACCAGGCCAGCGGCAACTGGGTAGTCGGCAACGGCGACTACGGCACGCCCGGTACGGCCAACTTCATCAAGGACTACTACAAGATCAGCCAGCACGACTTCTCGGTGATCTGGCCGATCGTCCCGCAGTGGAGCGTGATTTCCCGCTGGCAGTACGACTACAGCCGCAACCGTACCCTCGAGGCCTTCGGCGGCTTCGAGTACGACAGCTGCTGCTGGAAGCTGCGCCTGATCAACCGTTACTGGATCGACTACGACGAAGTCAGTCTCAACCCCTCGCTGAACGACGAAGCCGACACCGGGATCTTCCTGCAGATCGTGCTCAAGGGCCTGGGCGGCGTGACTGGCAACAAGGTGGAGACTTTCCTCGACCAAGGCATTCAAGGTTATCGTGAACGTGAAGACCAAGCTTTCTGATTGCATGCGCCCGCTACTGCTGGGCGCGCTGTTCCTCGGCGCTGCGGCGCAGGCCGAAGTTAAATCCCTCGACCGCGTGGTGGCGATCGTCGACAACGACGTGATCATGCAGAGCCAGCTCGACGCCCGGGTGCGCGAAGTCCAGCAGACCATCGCCAAGCGCGGCGCCGAAGTGCCACCGCAGAGCGTGCTGGATGATCAGGTGCTGGAGCGCCTGATCATCGAGAACATCCAGCTGCAGATCGGCGACCGCTCCGGCATCCGCATCACCGACGAGGAACTCAACCAGGCCCTCGGCACCATTGCCCAGCGCAATGGCATGAGCCTGGAGCAGTTCCGAGCCGCCCTGGCGAAGGACGGCCTGTCCTACGCCGATGCCCGCGACCAAGTGCGCCGCGAGATGATCATCAGCCGCGTGCGCCAGCGCCGGGTGGCCGAGCGCATTCAGGTGACCGACCAGGAAGTGCAGAATTTCCTCGCCTCCGACCTCGGCAAGCTGCAGCTGTCGGAAGAGTTCCGCCTGGCCAACATCCTCATCCCGGTCCCCGAGGCCGCCTCGCCGGAAACCATCCAGGCAGCCGAACGCCAGGCCCGCGAGCTATATCAGCAGCTGCAGCGCGGCGCCGACTTCGCCCAGCTGGCCATCGCCCGCTCGGCCAGTGAAACCGCCCTGGAAGGCGGCGAAATGGGCTGGCGCAAGGCGGCCCAGCTGCCGCCACCGTTCGACGCTATGATCGGCGCCCTGTCGGTCGGCGAGGTCACCGAACCGATGCGCACCCCGGGTGGCTTCATCCTGCTCAAGCTGCTGGAAAAGCGCGGCGGCGCCAGTCAGGTGCGCGACGAAGTCAACGTCCGGCACATCTTGATCAAACCCAGCGAAATTCGCAGCGACGCGGAAACCAAGCGCCTGGTCGAGCGCCTGCACCAGCGCATCCAGGCCGGCGAGGACTTCGCCGAGCTGGCCAAGAGCTTCTCCGAGGATCCGGGCTCGGCGCTCAACGGCGGCAGCCTCAGCTGGATCGATCCGAGCGCGCTGGTGCCGGAGTTCCGCGAAGTGATGGCCAACACCGCCAGCGGCGAGCTGTCCAAGCCGTTCAAGACCGGCTACGGCTGGCACATCCTGCAGGTCATGGGCCGGCGCGCCACCGACAGCAGCGCTGAGTTCCGCGAGCAGCAGGCGCTGAACCTGCTGCGCAACCGCAAATACGACGAAGAACTGCAAGCCTGGCTGCGGCAGATCCGCGACGAGGCCTACGTCGAGACCAAGCTGTAACACCACCGCACCAAGCAGAGCCCGGCCCTTAGCGCCGGGCTTTTTGCTTTCAGGGTGGCGCGGCTTAAGATAGGCGCCTGCCCCACTGTCCGCCCAGGCGGCGCAATCGAGACCCCGCCCATGACCGCACCGCAGCTTTTCGCATTGACCCCCGGCGAGCCGGCCGGCATCGGCCCCGACCTGTGCCTGCTACTGGCTCGCCAGGCACAACCCAGGCCCCTGGTCGCCATCGCCAGCCTGGCGATGCTCGCCGAGCGCGCCGGCCAGCTAGGCATCGCAATCGAACTGATCGCCGTCGCCCCGGACGCCTGGCCCGAGCAGCCAAGCGCCCCGGGCAGCCTATATGTCTGGGACACGCCACTGGCCAAGACTGTACAGCCCGGACAACTGGAGCCGGCTAACGCCGGCTACGTCCTGGAGACCCTGACCCGCGCCGGCCAGGGCTGCCTCGACGGGCACTTCGCCGCCATGATCACTGCCCCGGTACACAAGGGCGTGATCAACCAGGCCGGCATCCCCTTCTCCGGCCACACCGAGTTTCTCGCCGAGTTCACGCGTACCGAGCAGGTGGTGATGATGCTCGCCACCCGTGGCCTGCGCGTGGCCCTGGTGACCACCCACCTGCCGCTCAAGGACGTGGCCGCCGCCATCACCGCCGAGCGCGTGACGCGCGTGGCGCGCATCCTCGACCACGACCTGCGCACGAAATTCGGCATCGCCGAGCCGCGCATCCTGGTCTGCGGCCTCAACCCCCACGCCGGCGAAGGTGGCCACCTCGGCCGCGAAGAGATCGAGATCATCGAGCCGACGCTCGAACGCCTGCGCGGCGAGGGCCTGGACCTGCTCGGCCCGCTGCCGGCCGACACCCTGTTCACCCCCAAGCACCTCGACCACTGCGACGCGGTGCTGGCGATGTATCACGACCAGGGCTTGCCCGTACTCAAGTACAAAGGTTTCGGCGCCGCGGTCAACGTCACCCTCGGTCTGCCGATCATCCGCACCTCGGTCGACCATGGCACCGCCCTGGACCTGGCCGGAAGCGGCCGGATCGACAGCGGCAGTCTGCAGGTCGCCCTGGAAACCGCCTACCAGATGGCCGCCAGCCGCACCTAGGCTGAGCGGCTCCCTGCCGGGTCGCACCTCACGGCCTACGGCTTGCGTGCCCTTTGCTGTTAAACTGCCGCCCTTTGCATTCGCTTTAAGCTTGCGGCTTGAAGCCTGGAGCCGCTGCCATGTCCGACACCTACCAACACCGCGCACGCAAGCGCTTCGGCCAGAACTTCCTGCACGACGCCGGGGTCATCCACCGCATCCTGCGCGCCATCCATCCGCGCGAGGGCGAACGCCTGCTGGAGATCGGGCCGGGACAGGGCGCGCTGACCGAGGGCCTGCTCGGCAGTGGCGCGCAACTCGACGTGATCGAGCTCGATCGCGACCTGGTGCCGATCCTCAATGGCAAGTTCGCTGCGGAGCCGCGCTTCCAGCTGCACCAGGGCGACGCCCTGAAGTTCGACTTCCAGCGCCTCGTACCGGCCCCACGCAGCCTGCGGGTGGTCGGCAACCTGCCGTACAACATCTCCACCCCGCTGATCTTCCACCTGCTGGACAACGCCGCGGTGATCCGCGACATGCACTTCATGCTGCAGAAGGAAGTGGTCCAGCGCCTCGCCGCCGGCCCCGGCGGTGGCGACTGGGGCCGGCTGTCGATCATGGTGCAGTACCACTGCCGGGTCGAACACCTGTTCGATGTCGGCCCCGGGGCGTTCAGCCCGCCGCCCAAGGTCGACTCGGCCATCGTCCGCCTGGTGCCCCACGAGGTGCTGCCGCACCCGGCCAAGGATCACCAGCTGCTCGAGCGCGTCGTGCGCGAGGCCTTCAACCAGCGCCGCAAGACCCTGCGCAACACGCTGAAGGCGCTGTTGCCGGCCAGCGCGATCGAGGCCGCAGGCGTCGACGGCAGCCTGCGACCGGAGCAGCTCGACCTGGCCGCCTTCGTGCGCCTGGCCGACCAGCTGGCACAGCAACCCGCAGCGGCCACCAGCAACTAGACTGGTCTTCCAGTTCAGCGAGTCTCAACGCATGCCCGATTCCCGTTACCAGGTCGACGTCACGGTCGCCACCCGCTACCTGCCGGAGCAATCCCAGCCGGAGCAGAACCGCTACGCCTTCGCCTACACCGTGACCATCGCCAATAATGGCCAGCAGCCGGCCAAGCTGCTGTCGCGCCACTGGCTGATCACCGATGGCGATGGACGCGTGCAGGAGGTGCGCGGCGCCGGCGTCGTCGGCCAGCAGCCGCTGATTGCCCCCGGCGAGAGCCATACCTACAGCAGCGGCACGGTGCTGGCGACCCGGGTGGGCGCGATGCAGGGCAGCTATCAGATGATCGCCGAGGACGGCAAGCGCTTCGACGCGATCATCGCCCCGTTCCGCCTCTTCGTTCCGGGCTCGCTGCACTGATGGCAACCTACGCCGCTGGCGACCTGCAAGGCTGCCTGCAACCGCTGCGCTGCCTGTTGCGGCGCGTCGCCTTCGACCCGGCCAAGGACCGTCTGTGGCTGGTCGGCGACCTGGTCAACCGCGGCCCGGAGTCCCTCGCCACCCTGCGTTTCGTCTACTCCCTGCGCGAGGCGGTGACCTGCGTGCTGGGCAATCACGACCTGCACCTGCTGGCCGCCGCCCACAATATCGAGCGCCTGAAGAAAGCCGACACCCTGCGCGAGATCCTCGACGCACCGGATCGCGAGGAACTGCTCGACTGGCTGCGCCGGCAGAAGTTGCTGCACTACGACGCCGACCGCGACATCGCCCTGGTGCATGCCGGCATTCCGCCACAATGGTCACTGGACAAGGCCTTGAGCAGAGCGACCGAGGTCGAGGAGGCGCTGCGCGACGACAGCCGCTTGCCGCTGTTCCTCGACGGCATGTACGGTAATGAACCGGCCAGGTGGAGCGGCGAACTGCAGGGCATCACCCGCCTGCGGGTGATCACCAACTACTTCACCCGCATGCGCTTCTGCACGGCCGACGGCACCCTGGACCTGAAGAGCAAGGAGGGCCTCGACAGCGCACCGCCCGGCTATGCCCCCTGGTTCAGTCACGCGAACCGCAAGACCCGTGGCCAGAAGATCGTCTTCGGCCACTGGGCCGCGCTGGAAGGCCGCTGCAGCGAACCTGGCCTGTTCGCCCTCGACACCGGCTGCGTCTGGGGCGGGGCCATGACCCTATTGAATATCGACAGCGGCGAACGCCACCGCTGCGACTGCAACGAGGAAACACCGTGAGCGAGTTCAAGCGCATCTCCCCGCAACAGGCGCAAGCCCTACGCCAGCAAGGCGCCGCCGTGGTCGACATCCGCGACCCACAGAGCTTCGCCCTCGGCCATATCATTGGCTCGCAGCACCTGGACAACTATTCGCTGGCGGACTTCATCGCCCGGGCCGATCTCGACGCCCCGCTGATCGTCACCTGCTACCACGGCAACTCCAGCCAGAGCGCCGCCGCCTACCTCGTCGGCCAAGGCTTCTCCGAGGTCTACAGCCTGGATGGCGGCTTCGAACTGTGGCGCGTCAGCTATCCGGCCGATGTCGCGCAGAACTCGGGCGAGTAAAAAAAATACTGTCCGCTGCCTAGCGGCAATCCCGCGCCACTTCTGCCTCCGCGCCCGGCACCGGGCGCGGCAATATCTTGTTATCGTTGCGCCGCGCTTGCTCTTCCAGATTCCGAACTATCCTTACCTCAGGCCATCCAAAAATCAGGGAAAGCCGGCTGACCGGCTTCGGGCCAACGGTAACGACCTTTTGTATTCTGGGGGATCTTCGTCGGCACTCTCATCGGCTGCGTCTTAGCACCCGAACGACCGATCCCTCGCCCGGCTCCGAGCATCGACCGAGGTGACGTCATGAGTATTTTCAGCCACTTCCAACAACGCTTCGAAGCAACTCGCCAGGAGGAATACAGCCTCCAAGAGTACCTCGAGCTCTGCAAGCAAGACCCCAGCGCCTACGCGACCGCCGCCGAGCGCCTGCTGATGGCGATCGGCGAGCCTGAGCTGCTCGACACCTCGAGCAACGCCCGGCTGTCGCGGATCTTCTCCAACAAGATGATTCGCCGCTACCCGGCCTTCGCCGACTTCCACGGCATGGAAGAGTGCATCGACCAGATCGTCGCCTTCTTCCGCCACTCCGCCCAGGGCCTGGAAGAGAAGAAGCAGATTCTCTACCTGCTGGGTCCGGTCGGCGGCGGCAAGTCGTCCCTGGCGGAGAAGCTCAAGGAGCTGATGGAGAAGGTGCCCTTCTATGCGATCAAGGGTTCGCCGGTATTCGAGTCGCCGCTGGGTCTGTTCAATGCCGCGGAGGACGCCACCATCCTCGAAGAGGATTTCGGCATCCCGCGCCGCTACCTGACCACCGTCATGTCGCCCTGGGCGACCAAGCGCCTGTCAGAGTTCGGTGGGGACATCAGCCAGTTCCGCGTGGTCAAGCTCTACCCTTCGGTCCTCAACCAGATCGCCATCGCCAAGACCGAGCCGGGCGACGAGAACAACCAGGACATCTCCGCCCTGGTCGGCAAGGTGGATATCCGCAAGCTCGAGGAGTTCCCGCAGAACGACGCCGACGCCTACAGCTACTCGGGCGCCCTGTGCCGCGCCAACCAGGGTCTGATGGAATTCGTCGAGATGTTCAAGGCACCGATCAAGGTGCTGCACCCGCTGCTGACGGCCACCCAGGAGGGCAACTACAACAGCACCGAGGGCCTCGGCGGCCTGCCGTTCAACGGCATCCTGCTGGCCCACTCCAACGAGTCCGAGTGGCACAGCTTCCGCAATAACAAGAACAACGAGGCGTTCATCGACCGCATCTACATCGTCAAGGTGCCCTACTGCTTGCGCGTCACCGACGAGATCAAGATCTACGACAAGCTCCTGACCAACAGCTCCCTGGCCCAGGCCCACTGCGCACCCGACACCCTGAAGATGCTCGCGCAGTTCTCGGTACTGTCGCGCCTGAAGGAGCCGGAGAACTCCAACATCTACTCGAAGATGCGCGTCTACGACGGCGAGAACCTCAAGGATACCGACCCCAAGGCCAAGTCGATCCAGGAATACCGCGACAACGCCGGCGTCGACGAGGGCATGAACGGCCTGTCGACCCGCTTCGCCTTCAAGATCCTCTCCAAGGTGTTCAACTTCGACGCCCACGAGGTGGCGGCCAACCCCGTGCACCTGCTGTATGTGCTGGAGCAGCAGATCGACCAGGAGCAGTTCCCCGCCGAGGTGCGTGAGCGTTACCTGCGCTTCATCAAGGAATACCTGGCACCGCGCTATATCGAGTTCATCGGCAAGGAAATCCAGACCGCCTACCTCGAGTCCTACAGCGAATACGGACAGAACATCTTCGACCGCTACGTGCTGTACGCCGACTTCTGGATTCAGGACCAGGAGTACCGCGACCCGGAAACCGGCGAGATCCTCAACCGCGTGGCCCTGAACGAGGAACTGGAGAAGATCGAGAAACCGGCCGGCATCAGCAACCCGAAGGATTTCCGCAACGAGATCGTCAACTTCGTGCTGCGCGCCCGCGCCAACAACAATGGCAAGAACCCGACCTGGCTGAGCTACGAGAAACTGCGTGTAGTGATCGAGAAGAAGATGTTCTCCAACACCGAAGACCTCTTGCCGGTCATCAGCTTCAACGCCAAGGCAAGCAAGGAGGACCAGCAGAAACACAACGACTTCGTCAAGCGCATGGTCGAGCGCGGTTACACCGACAAGCAGGTACGCCTGCTCTCCGAGTGGTACCTGCGGGTTCGCAAATCGCAGTAAAGCAGCCTCAAGCCATCAGCCTTAAGCTGCAACTGGATCGTCTGCAGCTTTTGGCTTGAAGCGAAAGCTCCCCGGAGGGGCCTATGAGCTATGTGATAGACCGGCGCCTTAGCGGCAAGAACAAGAGCACGGTAAATCGCCAGCGATTCCTGCGGCGCTACCGTGACCACATCAAGAAGGCGGTGGAGGAGGCGGTCAGCCGCCGCTCCATCACCGACATGGAGCACGGCGAGCAGATCAGCATTCCCGGTCGCGACATCGACGAGCCGGTGCTGCACCACGGCCGCGGCGGCCGGCAGACCATCGTCCACCCCGGCAACAAGGAATTCACTGCCGGCGAGCATATCCCCCGCCCACCAGGCGGCGGGGGCGGCAAGGGCGGTGGTAAGGCCAGCAACACTGGCGAAGGGATGGACGAATTCGTCTTCCAGATCACCCAGGAAGAGTTTCTCGACTTCATGTTCGAGGACTTGGAGCTGCCCAACCTGGTCAAGCGGCACCTGACCGGCGCCGACACCTTCAAGTCGGTTCGAGCCGGCATCAGCAGCGTCGGCAACCCGTCGCGGATCAACATCGTTCGCACCCTCCGCTCGGCCCATGCGCGGCGCATCGCCCTGTCCGGCAGCAGCCGCAACAAGCTGCGCGCGGCACTGGCCGAGCTGGAGCGACTCAAGCGCGAAGAACCGGACAACCTTAGCGACATACAGGAGATGGAGGCGGAGATTGCCAGGCTGCGCGCGCACATTGGCCGCCTGCCCTTCCTCGATACCTTCGACCTCAAGTACAACCTGCTGGTCAAGCAGCCCAACCCCAGCTCCAAGGCGGTGATGTTCTGCCTGATGGACGTGTCAGGCTCCATGACCCAGGCGACCAAGGATATCGCCAAGCGCTTCTTCATCCTGCTCTACCTGTTCCTCAAGCGCAGCTACGACAAGATCGACGTGGTGTTCATCCGCCACCACACCAGTGCGAAAGAGGTCGACGAGGAGGAGTTCTTCTATTCCCGCGAAACCGGCGGCACCATCGTCTCCAGCGCCCTCAAGCTGATGCAGGAGATCATGGCCGAGCGCTACCCGATCAACGAATGGAACATCTACGGTGCCCAGGCGTCGGACGGCGACAACTGGAATGACGATTCGCCCATCTGTCGCGATATCCTGATAAAGCAGATCATGCCGTTCGTGCAGTACTTCACCTACGTCGAGATCACCCCCCGCGAACACCAGGCGTTGTGGTTCGAGTACGAGCAGGTCTGCGAACGCTTCGAGGATACCTTCGCCCAGCAACAGCTGGTCTCGGCGTCGGATATCTACCCTGTGTTCCGCGAACTGTTCCAGCGGAGGCTCGTAACATGACCAGTTATGACAGCTCAGCCCGCACCGGCGCGAAACGGCGCGAACCGATCGCCACCGGCTCGGAATGGACCTTCGAACTGATCCGCGCCTTCGACCGCGAGATCAGCCGCCTGGCCGAACGCTACGCGCTGGACACCTATCCCAACCAGATCGAAGTGATCACCGCCGAGCAGATGATGGACGCCTACGCCTCGGTGGGCATGCCGCTGGGCTATCACCACTGGTCCTACGGCAAGCACTTCCTCAGCACCGAGAAGAACTACAAGCGCGGCCAGATGGGCCTGGCGTACGAGATCGTGATCAACTCCGACCCGTGCATCGCCTACCTGATGGAGGAGAACACCCTGTGCATGCAGGCGCTGGTGATCGCCCACGCCTGCTACGGACACAACAGCTTCTTCAAGGGCAACTACCTGTTCCGCAGCTGGACCGACGCCAGTTCGATCATCGACTACCTGGTGTTCGCCAAGCAGTACATCACCCAGTGCGAGGAGCGCCATGGCATCGACGCGGTGGAGGACCTGCTCGACTCCTGCCATGCCCTGATGAATTACGGCGTCGACCGCTACAAGCGGCCCTACCCGATTTCCGCCGAAGAGGAGCGGCGGCGTCAGAAGGAGCGCGAGGAGCACCTGCAGAAGCAGATCAACGACCTGTGGCGCACCATCCCCAAGGGCGCCAGCAAGGATGGCGAGAAGGACAGCAAGCGCTTCCCTGCCGAGCCCCAGGAGAACATCCTGTACTTCCTGGAGAAGCATGCGCCACTGCTTGAGCCCTGGCAGCGCGAGGTGATCCGCATCGTGCGCAAGATCGCCCAGTACTTCTATCCGCAGCGCCAGACCCAGGTGATGAATGAAGGCTGGGCCACATTCTGGCACTACACCCTGATGAACGACCTGTACGACGAGGGCCTGATCACCGAGGGCTTCATCCTCGAGTTCCTCCAGTCGCATACCGCCGTGATCTACCAGCCGCCGTTCGACAGCCCCTACTACAGCGGCATCAACCCCTACACCCTGGGCTTCGCCATGTACCGCGACATCCGCCGAATCTGCGAGGCGCCTACCGAGGAGGACCGCCGCTGGTTCCCCGACATCGCCGGCAGCGACTGGCTGAGCACCCTGAAGTTCGCCATGAAGAGCTTCAAGGACGAAAGCTTCATCCTCCAGTACCTGTCGCCCAAGGTGATTCGCGACCTCAAGCTGTTCAGCGTTCTGGACGACGACCAGAAGGACGAGCTGGTGGTGCCGGCCATCCACGACGAAGCGGGCTATCGGACCATCCGCGAGACCCTGGCGGCCCAATATAACCTCGGCAATCGCGAGCCCAACGTGCAGATCTGGAGCATCGACCGCCGCGGTGACCGCTCGCTGACCCTGCGCCACCAGCAGCACGACCGCAAACCCCTGGGCAGCTCGACCGAGGAAGTGATGAAGCACCTGCATCGCCTGTGGGGCTTCGACATCCACCTGGAGACCTTCCAGGGCGACCAGCTGATCGAGACCCACCACGTGCCGCCCCGGGGCGATCCCGAACAGGAAGGCGACTACCCGCGCCTGGACCTGGTCATCCCGCCGGTCTGAGCCCTCGCGCGGCCGGCTGCTTGCCCATAAGTAGCCGGCCCACGTTCCTGCAGGCGCCGATCCGCCAATAAGCCTTTCCCCTGCTGCCATCGCAACCGCTATCCTCTGCGACATCGGAGGTAGTCATGCAGATATACAAAGTGGGCGGTGCGGTACGTGATCGCCTGTTGGGGCGCAAGGTCGAGGAAACCGACTGGGTGGTTGTCGGCACCACCGCCGAACACATGCTGGAGCAAGGGTTTCGCCCGGTAGGCGCGGACTTTCCGGTGTTTCTCCACCCCAGGAGCGGCGAGGAGTACGCCCTGGCCCGCACCGAGCGCAAGAGCGGCCGAGGCTATGGTGGCTTCACCTTCTACGCCAGCCCCGACGTCACCCTGGAACAAGACCTGATCCGCCGCGACCTGACGGTCAACGCCATGGCCGAGGACGAGCACGGCCGGCTGATCGACCCCTATGGCGGCCAACGCGATCTCGCGGCGCGCCTGCTGCGCCATGTCTCCCCGGCTTTTGCCGAGGACCCGCTGCGCGTGCTCCGGGTCGCCCGTTTCGCCGCCCGCTACGCACCCGACGGCTTCCGCGTGGCGGCGGAAACCCTTGAGCTGATGCGCCAGCTCAGCGAGTCCGGCGAACTGTCCGCGCTCACCCCCGAGCGCAGCTGGAAGGAAATCTCCCGCGCCCTGCTCGAACCGCGGCCCGACGTGTTCATCCAGGTGCTACGCGACTGCGGCGCGCTCAAGACGCTGCTGCCGGAGGTCGACGCCCTGTTCGGCGTGCCGCAGCCTGCGGCCCACCACCCGGAAATCGATACCGGCATGCATGTGCTCAGCGTGCTGCGCCAGTGTGCGGAGCATCAGCAACCGTTGACGGTCCGCTGGGCCTGCCTGCTGCATGACGTTGGCAAGGGCCTGACCCCGCAGGCGCAGTGGCCGCGGCATATCGCCCACGAACAACGCGGCCTGCCGTCGATCCGTTCTATCAACCAGCGCTGCAAGGCCCCAAGAGACTGCCAGGAACTGGCCCTGCTGGTGGGCGAGTACCACACCCACGGCCATCGGGCCCTGGAGCTGAAGGCTTCGACCCTGCTGGAGCTGCTACAACACTTCGACGTGTTCCGGCGACCGCAGCGCTTCGAGGAGTTTATCGCCGCCTGCGAGATGGATGCGCGCGGCCGCGACGGCCTGGAGCAGCGTGCCTACCCGCAGGCGGACTACCTGCGCCGGGCCATGCAGGTGGCCCGCGAGGTAGCCGTGCAGCCCCTGCTGGAGCAGGGGTTCAAAGGCGCCGAGCTGGGCGAAGCGCTGAAGCGACAACGCCTGCAGGCACTCAAGGACTACAAGGCGAGCCCGCCAGCCTAGCCAGCCGGGCTGTGCTAGCGCCGAGCCGTCGGCGGGCAGGCAAGCAGCAGGGACGCCGGGGTCAGCTCATGGCCGCGCCACTGGAATGCCACCGGCCACAGCTGTTGATCGATGCTGGCTGCCTGCCACAATTCGGCGAAACGGCGCTGCACCTCAGGGTGCAGCGCCTCGGGCGCAAGCAACGCCAGCGGCCAGAGCACGAAGGCGTTTTTGAGAATCTCCGCCCGCGGCAGAATCAGACCATCGAAATTGCCGACCTGGTCGCCATACAGCAGCACATCGATATCCAGCGGCAAGCCCTTGCGCTCTGGCGCATAGCGACCGTTATCCGCCTCGATGAACTTCAGGCGTCGATCCAACTCGCCCAGCGGCAAGTTGCTGTAACCGGTGACCACCAGGTTGAAGAACGGACCGCTCTTGATCCCCACCGCATGGCTCTCGAAAACCGGCGAGCAGCGCATATCGTGAAGCAAGCCAGACAGCGCATCGAGGCCGGCACACAGATGGGCTTCACGCTCGATATTGCTACCGAGACCGAGAAAAACCGGGATCAGCGACATCCGCGCTCGATCTCCACGCCAACGCCGCCCAGGGCCGCGGGCACCGCGCCCGGCTTGGTCAGTTTGAGGCGCAACCAGGGTATCTGGAACTCGGCCATCAGCAGCTCGGCCAGGCGCTCCGCCAGGGTCTCCACCAGAATGAACTGCGCTTCGCCGACATAGGCCTGAACCCGGGCCGACACCGCCGCATAGTCCAGCGCCTTGCTCAGGTCGTCACCCGCCGCCGCCGGGCGATTGTCCCACCCCAGGTACAGGTCCAGGCGCAGGCACTGGCGAATGGTGCGCTCCCAGTCGTACGCGCCGATCACCGTGTCGACTTCCAGACCCTCGATAAACACTATGTCCAAGCACTCTCTCCACAACGCGGCGTGGCCGCGGCACCGGGCCGACGCCCTGCGCACCATCATTGCGCAGGACTATACGGCATTGATAGCGGACTAAAATGTCCATTTACGACGCAGAATACAGCGGCCGTCAGCCTGGGCCTGGGCCTGGGCCTGGCAAGCCTCGCCAGCTGCCTCTCGCCCCTCGCTCGCTACCCACCGCATCGGCCTGTAGAATCACCCCATCCCTCGCCGTGGATATGGATACCATGTTTTGGCTGCTGGCGGTCCTCGCCTACCTGCTGGGCTCGTTGTCCTTCGCCATTCTGCTCAGCCGCGTGGCGGGCGGACCGGATCCGCGCGCCAGCGGCTCGGGAAACCCCGGCGCCACCAACATGCTGCGCGTGGCCGGCAAACGGCTGGCGGTGCTGACCCTGCTGGGCGATCTGCTCAAAGGCCTCGTGCCAGTGCTGGTCGCCAAACTGCTGGGCCTGGACTTGCAACAGCAGGCCTGGATCGGCCTCGCCGCCGTAGTCGGCCACCTCTATCCGCTGTATTTCCGCTTCCATGGCGGCAAGGGCGTCGCCACGTCCGCCGGCATGCTCCTGGGCCTCTATCCTCCCGCCGCACTCCTTGCGATCGCAGCCTGGCTGCTGACCTTCGCCCTGACCCGCACCAGCTCCCTGGCGGCGCTCATCGCCACTCCGCTGACCCTGCCGCTGCTCGCCTGGCAGCAGCCTGCGGCGCTGCTGCCGGTGAGTGTATTGACGGCACTGGTGGTCTGGCGCCATCGCGGCAATCTGCGCGACCTGTTCGCGGGGCGCGAACGGCACTTCTGATCGCCGCCAACTGCGCCTGCCCCGCCCGCTTCCTGCCCGGCTAGAGTGCGGGCAAGCGCTCCATTGGCCAGCGCGCCTGCACCGAGATGCTCAAGCCTTCGCGCTGACCGGCCTTGAGCCGCTGGCAGCCAGCGTAGGCGATCATCGCGCCGTTGTCGGTGCAGAAGGCCGGACGCGCATAGAACACCTGCCCCTTGAGCGCCCCGAGCATGCTCTCCAGGGATTCGCGCAGGGCCTTGTTGGCACTGACGCCCCCGGCGATCACCAGGCTGTTCAGGCCCGTCTGCTTGAGGGCGCGGCGGCACTTGATGGTGAGGGTGTCGACCACCGCCTCCTGGAAAGCCAGGGCGATGTCGCAACGGGTCTGCTCATCGTCATCGCCCGAATCGCGGCACTGCTGCCAGGTATTCAGGGTGAAGGTCTTAAGGCCACTGAAACTGAAGTCGAGGCCGGGCCGGTCGGTCATCGGCCGCGGAAACACGAACCGCCCAGCAGCGCCTCGCTCGGCCAAGCGAGCGATCTCCGGCCCCCCCGGGTAGCGCAAGCCCATCAGCTTGGCCGTCTTGTCGAAGGCTTCGCCCGCCGCATCGTCGAGCGACTCGCCCAGCAACTGATATTGGCCAATGCCGTCGACCCGCACCAACTGCGTGTGACCGCCTGACACCAGCAAGGCGACGAACGGAAAACTGGGTGGCTGCGCCTCCAGCATCGGCGCCAGCAGGTGCCCTTCCATGTGGTGCACACCGAGGGCCGGGATATCCCAGGCATAGGCCAGGGCCTGGGCGCAGGAGGCGCCGACCAGCAGCGCACCGACCAGGCCGGGGCCGGCGGTGTAGGCGATCGCGTCGATCTCGCCGGAGGTACAGTCGGCCTCGGCCATGACCTCGCGAATCAACGGCAACATGCGCTTGACGTGGTCGCGCGAGGCCAGCTCCGGTACCACGCCACCATAGACCCGGTGCAGGTCGATCTGGCTGAACAACGCATCGGCCAGCAGACCGCGCTCACTGTCATAGAGCGCGACGCCGGTCTCGTCGCATGAGGTTTCCAATCCCAGTACCAGCATGGGCAGCGCCTTGACTTGAGGTGTCATGATTTCGAAGGCGCGCATGATAATAGGCAGGCCAGGAGACCGACCAGCGCTTTTCGATCAGAGGCTTTGCATTCAGGGCGACGAGACGGTAACATCCGCAACCCTTAAAAACCTACGTCCTCCCGCGCCATCTGCCAGGAGTACGTTACCCAAACCGGTAATAAAGAAGGTACGCCCTGGATGCCAGCCGTCAAAGTTAAAGAGAACGAACCCTTCGACGTAGCTCTGCGTCGTTTCAAGCGCTCCTGCGAAAAAGCCGGCATTCTGGCTGAAGTTCGCAGCCGCGAATTCTACGAGAAGCCGACCGCCGAGCGTAAGCGCAAGGCCGCTGCCGCCGTTAAGCGCCACGCCAAGAAAGTGCAGCGCGAGCAGCGCCGCAGCGTGCGCCTGTACTAATCAGTACGGACCGCCTCGGAGCACCCAGCAGCGCCCGGCCTTCGCCGGGCTTTGCGTTTTATGGCCCCGCACTCCGCTTCGCCGACAGGCGAATGGCCGGAGTTTTTCGCCTGGCCAGCGACCCTGTCCAGCCGCCCCGCACGGCAGTATTCTGAGCGCCTATGGCCGGCCTGATCCCACAGTCCTTTATCGATGACCTGCTCAACCGCACCGACATCGTCGAAGTGGTCAGCGCGCGCATCCAGCTGAAAAAGGCCGGCAAGAACTACACCGCCTGCTGCCCCTTCCATAAAGAGAAGACCCCGTCCTTCAGCGTCAGCCCGGACAAACAGTTCTACTACTGCTTCGGCTGCGGCGCCGGCGGCAATGCCCTGGGCTTTGTCATGGACCACGACCAACTGGAGTTTCCCCAGGCGGTCGAGGACCTGGCCAAACGCGCCGGAATGGAAGTGCCCCGCGAGGAAGGCGGACGCAGCAACAAGCCCCGCCAACCCACCGACTCGCCGCTCTACCCGCTATTGGCCGCCGCCGCCGACTTCTATCGCCAGGCGCTCAAGAGCCATCCACAACGCCGGGCCGCAGTGGACTACCTGAAGGGCCGCGGCCTGTCCGGCGAGATCGCCCGCGACTTCGGCCTCGGTTTTGCGCCGCCAGGCTGGGACAACCTGCTCAAGCACCTGGCCAGCGACAGCTTGCAGCAGAAGGCGATGATCGATGCCGGCCTGCTGGTGGAGAACGCCGAGAGCGGCAAGCGCTATGACCGCTTCCGCGACCGGGTCATCTTCCCGATCCGCGACAGCCGCGGCCGGGTCATCGCCTTCGGCGGCCGGGTACTCGGCGACGACAAGCCCAAGTACCTGAACTCGCCGGAAACCCCGGTGTTCCACAAGGGCCAGGAGCTCTACGGCCTGTTCGAGGCACGCAAGAGCAACCGCGACCTCGACGAGATCATGGTGGTCGAGGGCTACATGGACGTCATCGCCCTGGCCCAGCAGGGCCTGCGCAATGCCGTCGCCACCCTCGGCACCGCCACCAGCGAAGAGCACCTCAAGCGCCTGTTCCGTCTGGTACCCAGCGTGCTGTTCTGCTTCGACGGCGACCAGGCCGGACGCAACGCCGCCTGGCGCGCCCTGGAAGCCACCCTGCCCAACCTGCAGGACGGCCGTCGCGCGCGTTTCCTGTTCCTGCCCGACGGCGAGGACCCGGACACACTGGTTCGCAGCGAAGGCACCGATGCCTTCCGCGCACGCATCATCCAACAGGCCCAACCGCTGGCCGACTACTTCTTCCAGCAACTCAGCGAAGAGGCCGACCCCCGCTCGCTGGAAGGCAAGGCGCACCTGGTGACCCTGGCTGCGCCGCTGATCGACAAGATCCCCGGCAACAACCTGCGCACTCTGATGCGCCAGCGCCTCACCGAGATCACCGGCCTCAGCGGCGAAGCCCTGAGCCAGATGGCGCCGACCTCCAGCCCTGGCGCGGCGCCAAGCGAATACCCGGACTACCCGGACATTCCGGATAGCGCCTACCACGACGCCCCTCCCAGCTACGAGGACTACGCCCACCCCAGCCCGGCGCCCAGCTTCGAGCGCGGCAACAAAGGCAAGGGAGAGTGGAAGAAGGACGGCAAGAAGTGGAGCAAGCAGGGGCGCGGCGACGAGCGGCCGCGCGCACCACGCACCGCCGTCAGCGTCGAATCGCCGCACCTGAGCGCCCTGCGCACCCTGCTGCACCACCCCGAACTGGCGCAGAAAGTCGAGGACGTCAGCCACTTCGCTGCCGAGGACGACACCTACGCCCAACTGCTGGTGGCCCTGCTCGGCGCCCTGCAGAAGAACCCGAAACTGCGCTCGCTGCAGCTGATCGCGCGCTGGCACGGCACCGAACAGGGCCGTCTACTGCGGGCCCTGGCGGAAAAGGAGTGGCTGATTTCGGCGGACAACCTTGAACAACAGTTTTTCGACACTATAACTACTCTAGTCGCCCGCCAACGCGAGCGCAGCCTGGAACATTTGCTGCGCAAAGCCCGTCAAAGTGAGTTGAGTGCAGAGGAAAAAGACCTGCTGCGCAACCTGCTGAGCCGTAATACATCACCAGTAGTCCCGAGCCCAACTGGCGCGTAAGGGTCTTATTCGGGTATAATCCGCGGCTTGTTTTTAGCCCGCCAAGACCTTCAGTGGATAGGGTGTTATGTCCGTAAAAGCGCAACAGCAATCTCGTTTGAAAGAATTGATCAGCCGCGGTCGTGAGCAGGGTTACCTGACTTACGCGGAGGTCAACGACCACCTGCCGGAGGATATTTCCGATCCGGAACAGGTGGAAGACATCATCCGCATGATCAACGACATGGGGATCAACGTATTCGAGAGTGCTCCGGATGCGGACGCCCTGTTGTTGGCCGAAGCCGACACCGACGAAGCCGCAGCCGAAGAGGCCGCGGCCGCACTCGCCGCCGTTGAGACCGATATCGGCCGCACTACCGACCCGGTGCGCATGTACATGCGCGAAATGGGCACGGTAGAGCTGCTGACCCGCGAAGGCGAGATCGAAATCGCCAAGCGCATCGAGGAAGGCATCCGCGAGGTGATGAGCGCCATCGCCCACTTCCCCGGCACCGTCGACAGCATTCTCGCCGAGTACAACCGCGTGACCACCGAGGGTGGCCGCCTGGTTGAAGTACTCAACGGCTACATCGACCCCGACGACGGCAGCGTGCCCGCCGAAGCCGCCGCGCCCGTGCCGGCCAAGGACGGTGCTGCCGCCGATGACAGCGATGACGACGACGAAGATGACGACGACAGCGGCGACGACGAGGACGAAGGCGATGGCGGCCCGGACCCGGAAGAAGCCCTGCGCCGCTTCACTGCCGTAGCCGAACAGCTGGACAAGGCCAACAAGGCCCTGAAGAAGCACGGCCGCAGCAGCAAGCAGGCCATCGCCGAGCTGAAGGAACTGGCCGATCTGTTTATGCCGATCAAGCTGGTACCCAAGCAGTACGACGCACTGGTCGTACGGGTGCGCAGCGCCCTGGAGCGCCTGCGCGCCCAGGAACGCGCCATCATGCAGCTGTGCGTGCGTGATGCACGCATGCCGCGCGCCGACTTCCTGCGCCTGTTCCCGGGCAACGAAGTCGACCCGACCTGGGCCGAGCAGCTGGCCAAGGGCAAGGCCAAGTACGCCGAAGCCATCGGCAACCTGCAGGCCGACATCCAGCGTTGCCAGCAGAAGCTGGTTGCCCTGGAAGCCGAGTGCGACCTGACCCTGGCCGAGATCAAGGACATCAACCGGCGCATGTCGATCGGCGAGGCCAAGGCCCGCCGGGCGAAGAAGGAGATGGTCGAGGCCAACCTGCGCCTGGTGATCTCCATCGCCAAGAAGTACACCAACCGCGGCCTGCAGTTCCTCGACCTGATCCAGGAAGGCAACATCGGCCTGATGAAGGCGGTGGACAAGTTCGAATACCGTCGCGGTTACAAGTTCTCGACCTACGCCACCTGGTGGATCCGTCAGGCGATCACTCGCTCGATCGCCGACCAGGCTCGCACCATCCGTATTCCAGTGCACATGATCGAGACGATCAACAAGCTCAACCGTATCTCCCGGCAGATGCTGCAGGAGATGGGTCGCGAACCGACTCCGGAAGAGCTAGGCGAGCGCATGGAAATGCCCGAGGACAAGATCCGCAAGGTGTTGAAGATCGCGAAGGAACCGATCTCCATGGAGACGCCGATCGGCGACGACGAAGACTCGCATCTGGGCGACTTCATCGAGGACTCCACCATGCAGTCGCCGATCGACGTGGCGACCGTGGAAAGCCTCAAGGAAGCCACCCGCGAAGTCCTGGCCGGCCTCACCGCCCGCGAAGCCAAGGTACTGCGCATGCGCTTCGGCATCGACATGAACACCGACCACACCCTCGAGGAAGTCGGCAAGCAGTTCGATGTCACCCGCGAGCGAATCCGTCAGATCGAAGCCAAGGCGTTGCGCAAACTGCGCCACCCGACGCGAAGCGAGCACCTGCGCTCCTTCCTCGACGAGTAACAACAAAACCCCCGGCCCAAACCGGGGGTTTTGCTTTCACCGGCGCGCACCGCCGGCACCCCACTCCCGCCTTTCGCAACAGCCTCAAAACACCAGCGGCGATGCGCTCGAACCTGTTTTTCGAGCCGAGTCATTCGATTGGCGCTGGCGCCAAGCCCCCGGTATAATCCGCCGGCCTTCTGGGGGCCTATAGCTCAGTTGGTTAGAGCAGAGGACTCATAATCCTTTGGTCCACGGTTCGAGTCCGTGTAGGCCCACCATACAAATCAAGGGGGTTAGGTCAGATCGACCTGACCCCTTTTTCTTTTACCCCCATATTCTCCCCGTTCGCTCCCCGTTTCGCTTATGCCCCCCAACGCCGACAGCGACTGTGTTGAGGACTTACCGCCCTTCCCGCACGCGCGCGCGCGCAACGATTTCCGAGTTAGAAATGGACGATGACTCCCTACCGTTCGGGCATCGAGCGGCACGGTCTTTTGAGAGATGTGCCGGTATCGGCTTCGGCCTATCGAGTCCGCTGGTGAACCACATGAGTGGAGCGCACACCAGCCGCACGGCATGGCCGCAATTTGGCTTACCTGTCGATGGCCATCTTCTCGGGCCAGTTTCTGACCTCACTGCTGGAATTCATCCCAAGGCAAGCCGCTCTGCTCTTCACTGCAATGGCGGTTGCAACTAGTGTCGTCACGCTGATCTACCTGCTGATTTGGTGGTATGAACGTCGCATACTGAGTGCCCAGCATGCTTGAATGTGCTCGTACGGACGCGTCCACCGTGAGTCGCCCCGAATTTCGCGTTCTACCCATTTCCAAACCGCCCGTGAAAATGGGGTAGAACCCAATCGCCCCAGCTAACAGCCATGCAAAAGCTCTTGAGTGCCGTAATGGACGCTCCCCGAGCCACCCTTCTTAGACAACGTGGTGGTGACTGTTCGTTGGGAGAGCGCTGATGAAACGCATAGCAGTTGATATGGCCAAGTCCGTTTACCAAGTTGCCGAGAGTGTCCGTGCCGGCGTGGTGAGTCAGCGCAGGCGGCTGAGTCGTGAGGCGTTCGGGCGATATATACAGGAGCAGGCCGAGGCGGTCGAGTGGCTGATGGAGGCCTGTGGCACGGCGCACTACTGGGGGCGGTTGATGCAGGCCCGTGGGCACCGGGTGATGCTGCTGCATCCACGTTATGTGCGCGCCTATCGGCGGCGCAACAAGACCGACCGCAACGACTGTGAGGCGATGCTCGAAGCGGCGCGCTGTGCCGGCCTGCATCCGGTGCCGGTGAAGAGCCACGAGCAGCAGCAACTGCAGCAGCTGCACGGCCTGCGCGAGACCTGGAAGAAGAGCCGCACCCAGCGTATCAACCTGCTGCGTGGCATCCTGCGCGAAGCCGGTATCGAGGCGCCGGCCAGCACCGCGGCCTTCCTGCGCCGGGCCAACGAACTGATCGAGCGCCCGGAGCTGGCGCGTCTGCGCGGCCTGCTGCAGATCGTCCTGGGCGAGATCAATCTCTATCAGCAGTGCATGGCCGACTGCGAGCGGCAGCTGCAGCAATGGCATGCCGAGGATGAAATCGTGCGCAGGCTGGACGAGGTCAGCGGCATCGGCCTGCTCACCGCCAGCGCCCTGAAGACCGCGGTCGGCAATCCGCAGCGCTTCGCCAGCGGCCGTCAACTCAGTGCCTGGCTGGGCCTGACCCCACGCGAGTTCAGCAGCGGCAACCGGCGCAAGCTGGGCCATATCAGCTGCCAGGGCAACGTCTATGTGCGTACCTTGCTGGTCCACGGCTCCCGCGCCGCCTTGTTGGCGGCGCGCATCGGCCACAACAAGGCGGCGGTGGCCCTGGCCAATAAACTGGTACGGATCTGCTGGGCGGTGTGGTGCCACGAGCGACGTTTCAGCGGCAACTGGCAGCGCGTAAGGCCCGCCTGACGGCGGGAGTAATCAGGAGGGAATGAAGGGTTTCGGGTGGTTGTGGTGAGACGCGAGACTGTCGGAACAGGCGAGTCCTGCAGCGGAACAAGGCCGATAACAATCATGATCCACGTGATCGATTGAACGCTGGGCCCCCGCTGCGCGAACTACAGAGTGGCCAGGGCGATGCTGCCCATGACAGGCCGGATATACGAATGCAACCGCACTGACGGCAGGCTTGAAAAGCGATTCCTCATCTACTTGTGGGGAGCGTCCATATAGGCTTGTTACATCGAATCTGGCTCGATTCCCGCAGTGCTCTGAGCCTGAACGATCCCATCAGGCGCATCTGCTGCGCCTAGATGGACCAACTGATCGTCAGGAACTGGACGCCCTAACAAATAGCCCTGAACCTCATCGCAACGATGCTTGCGCAAGACCTTGAGTTGCTCAGCTTTTTCCACCCCCTCGGCACTGACCCGTATATCCAGCGAATGCGACAACGCAATGATCGACCTGACGATCAGGCCGACCTTGGGATCGGTATCCAGATTCTCGGTGAACGCGCGGTCGATCTTGAGCTTGTCGAAAGGAAAGCGCCACAGGTAGGCCATGCTCGAATAGCCGGTGCCGAAATCGTCCATGGCGATGCGCACACCCATGGCTACGAGCCGGCTGAGCGCCTGCGTCACCTGCTCGGTATTGCTCATCAGCAATGACTCGGTAATTTCCAACTCCAGGCGGTGGGCGGGCAGGCCAGTGGCATCCAGGGTGCGAGCGACTATCTCGACTAGATCACCGTGGCGAAACTGGGCAGCAGAAAGATTGACCGCCACGCTCAGATCACTAGGCCACAGCGCGGCCTGCGTGCACGCGGCGCGCAAGACCCAGCGGCCAAGCGGGTCGATCAGCCCGGTATCTTCGGCCAGTGGGATGAACTTATCTGGCGTCAGTGGGCCAAGTGGGGGGTGCGTCCAGCGCAGCAAAGCCTCGTAACCGTTGAGGGTCTTGCCGTCCGATGAATACTGGGGCTGATAGTGCAACCGAAACTGCTCGCCGCCGATTGCCACTCGCATTTCGCTGATCAGGTCGCGGCGCTCCTCAAGCTGCTTGTCGAGCGTCTCGTCATAGAAGCTGAAAGTACCACGGCCGGCGGCTTTGGCGCGGTATAGCGCCAAGTCCGCCTTGTGCATCAACGCCTCAACAGTCCTGGCGTCCATCCCATAGATGGCGGCGCCGACCGACCCGTTGGATTGAAGTGTCTGCCCGAAAACTCCATAAGGCCGAGCCAGCACTTCCACCACCTTTTCCGCCAAGGTGATCACGTCGTCGGCTGAGGCCACACCACTCTGCAGGATGGCGAACTCATCCCCCCCCAGGCGCGCGACCCGGTCGCCGTGCCGAACCAGAGAACGCAGGCGCTCGCCAACCTGCCGCAGCAGCTCGTCACCGGCTGCGTGGCCGAGACTGTCATTCACGTCCTTGAAGTGATCCAGATCGATGCAGAGCACCGAGAACTCTGCCCCTCCGGCGTCGTGGCGCCAGCTGGCCTCTTGCAGGGCCTCGCCGAAGCTCGTCCGGTTGAGCAGTCCAGACAGCGCATCGTGATGTGCTAAGTAACGCATGCGTTCTTCGGCTTCTCTCTCGGCCTCGAGGCGCCGGTGAAATACCACGCTGCCGACGACACCGATGGCGCTCAGTAACGCGAACATCGCTCCCGCGACCACGGTGAAGGCCTGCTCGATACGGGCAGCACGTTCGGACTGATCGACATAGACTTCGACCACCCCAATCATGCGCTGCCCCCGCGAAATAGGCACATAGGCCTCGCTGAAGATGGCGGGACGCCCAGGACCTGCGGCACCTCGCTTCAAAAGGACTACGTTTTCGCCGCTAAGCACCAGCTCGCGGACGACGGTATTTCCATGGCCAATATTGCTCTGAGTCTTCACGGCGCCTGCGGGCAGATCCAGGTCGTCCGAGACCAGCATGGTCTTGCCCTCAGGACTAAACATTTTGAAGCGGAACACTTCCTGCACGCGTCGGAAATAGGTGAGATTCTGGCGCGCCCGGTCAGTGAGCTCACCGTCGCTGAACAATTCCTCAAGATCTGGAACTGTCGCACCGACGAACTCGGCCCAGGATAGGGCTGTATGCTCTGCATCGCGCTCGAGCAGGTGCGTTGAGGAATAGCGCATTACCGCTGCCATGGCTGCCGCGACCAAGATCAAGCACCCGAAGGTCGCGCCCGCAGCAATCCACACGTTTCTTATTTTCATTCTGACCCCAGATTAGAGCCGACTACCGCAGGATAAGTGACTCGAGGGCACCCGCCGCCTCGACATTGGGGTCCACAGAAACAAAAGCCTTGTCTATGTCCGGCCCGACACAACGCCCGCTCCGGGAAATGAGCCGGGCAACGGGACAGTCTCGCCGCCTCAATAGCTAGTCGATTTGCTTACCGTAAATCGGGGTTACGATAGTTTTAACCGGCATTTATCAGGCGTCAAAAACGATTATCTACCTGAGCCTCATCTGCGTGGTTTGACCCACGGCTCGAGCTCATGTGCCCCCGAATCCCACCTTCGCGCTCGCCACCGGGCGCTGGCCGGCAGCCAGACGCACACCTGCCCCCCCTGACCAAGCGCTCGTGCCAGCGTACCGCACGATTACCACGAGCCATCCCAGCCCCTCCCCACGCCTATGTGGCCCATCCGCTAGCAGGCCAACGCCGATTCGCGCGGAATATTCTCCAGCCGCTCTGGCGCGGGACCTGGCGCCTGACGCGCGAAAGCCCTCGAAAAACTCGACGGTGACCCTTGTCACGTTTCTGCAATTTTCGAATGGCGCGGGCGTTTTTTTCCGGTCTCTAATCGTTCATGTGTTTGCAACACAGATACATTTAAATCGGCGCTGCAAACGCATCACCCCCTTGGAGGAGCGAAGTACCGAGGGAGCAACCGAACCGCTAGGAACCAATAGGGAAGTTAACCAGCATGCGCTCCACAAAGACCTCCGCTCAGCTCTTCGAACTTGCTCGCACGGTAGTCCCCGACGGCGTCAGCTCCCCCATGCGCGCCTTCCGCCAGGTCGGCGGCGAGCCGATCTGCGCCGCCTCGGCCAAGGGCGCGCAGATCACCGACGTCGACGGCAACGTCTACACGGATTTCCTCAACGCCTTCGGCGCTCTGCTGCTGGGCCATGCCCGTGACGAGGTGGTCGAGGCGATCGCCAGCCAGGCCGCCCAGGGCACGGTAGTGGGTCTGACCTCACCGCTGGAGCATCGCCTGGCCAAGCGCATCGTCGAAAGCACGCCGGCGATCGAGCAGATCCGTTTCGTCTGCAGCGGTACCGAGGCGGTGATGACCGCCACCCGCATCGCTCGCGCCCATACCGGACGCAACCTGCTGGTCAAGTTCGTCGGTTCCTATCACGGCCACTCGGATGTGCTGCTGGCCAGCCCGAGCGATTCGGGGGTCAAGGTCAAGGGGGTGACCCAGGGCATTCCGGAGAACCTCAACCGCGAAGTGCTGCTGTGTCAGTACAACGACGAGGCGCAGCTCAAGAGCCTGTTCAAGGCCCATGGCAACGCCATCGCCGCGGTGGTCGTCGAGCCCTACGCCACCAACATGGGCTTCGTCCGCCCCCAGCAAGGCTTCATGGGCCTGATCCGCCAGCTGTGCGACCAGTACGGTTCGCTGTTCATCTTCGACGAAGTGGTCACCGGCTTCCGCTTCACCTTCGGCGGCATCTGCAACCTGATGGACATCGAGCCGGATCTGATCACCTTCGGCAAGATCATCGGCGGCGGCACGCCAATCGGCGCCTACGCCGGCAAGGCGCGCTTCATGCAGCACGTGGCCATTGGCAACAGCGTGTTCCAGTCCGGCACCTTCGCCGCCAACCCGCTGACCATGGCGGCCGCCAACGCGGCGCTGGACGTACTGGCTCAGCCGGGGTTCTACGAGGAGCTGGAGCGCAAGGGGCAGATCCTCGACGCCGCCATCCACGCGCAGTTCAACGCGCAGAACATCCCGTTCCTGTTCACCCGCTTCGGTGCCCTCGGCGGCGTCGCCTTCCGCGACAGCCACAGGCCGATGCGCTCGTACCAGGACGTGAAGACCCAGCATTACGAGATCTACACCGCCGTGCACCGGCAGATGCTCGACAGGGGCTTCCTCATGGCGCCGTCGCTGGAAGAGCCGATCTTCCTTTCCGCCGCCCACAGCAGCCGCGATCTCGAGGACTTCGCCGTCGCCCTCGGTGAGTCCGTCAGCCAGGCGCTGGGCGCCCACCGCAAGGCCTTTCCGGTACTGATGCCGTTCTGAACCCGCACCGCCACCCACCCCATAGTCAAGGAGGATCCCCATGAACGCAGCCGTCCAACTCAACGCCAGTCAATTCTTCGAATCGGTTAACAAGTGGTACGCCACGGCCACGGTGAAGAACAGCCCGCGCATCGTCATCGCCGAGGCCGCCAAGGACGACTTTACCTACCCGAAGTCCCGGCAGATCCTCAGCGAGCATCCCAAGGTGCAGGCCCTCGGCAGCGCGGGCGTGGCCTACGTGCTCGCGCAGTCCGCCTACCAGTACATGTACGAGATCGGCCTGCTGGAGACCCGTTTCGTCATCGACTGCAGCCTGAACATCGTCAACAACGTGATCGCCGGGGCCAGCGAGCAGGAGAAGCTCAACGCCCTGACCGTGGTCATTGACGAGGGCTACCACGCCCACGTCGCCCTGGACTACATCATCCAGATGAAGAACCTGACTGGCATCGAGCCGCTCGAGGTACCACAGACCAACGGCAACCTGAGCGCCGTGCACCGCGCCTTCGCGCAGCTGCCCGAAGCGGTCCACAGCGACTTTCAGCTGATCTCGGTGACCCTGGCCGAGCATACCCTGACCAAGGACCTGATCAGCATCGGCCGCGAGAAGGAAGCCTCGCAGGCCTTCACCAAGGTGATGACCGACCACGTCTCCGACGAGGGGCGCCACGCCAGCTACTTCGCCAACCTGATGACAGCCCACTGGGCGCGCCTGCCCGAAGACACCAAGCGGGTCATCGGCGGCATGCTGCCCGCCTACCTGGACGACTACCTGGCTGGCGACGAAGCGCGCGACTTCGACCGCAAGGTCCTGCTTGGCTGCGGTTTCAGCGCGAGCGAAGCAGACAGCATCATCGCCGATACCCAGGCGCAGTTTCTCGAGAGGCTCAATGACTACGTCGGCACCACCAAGGCCAACCTGGTCAAGCTGCTGCGGCGCTGTGGCGTGCTCGACCATCCGCCGACCCGCGAAGCCTTTGTCCAGCATGGCGTCGCCCTCTAGGCGGAGCTCCATCCGATAGCCAGATTTCGACAGGAAGCTGATGAAATGCTGCTAGAAAAATTGCGTGAGCTAAGCAAGTCCTCACCCCTCCAGCCGGCGGTGGTGGCGGCCGGCAAGTCACTGTCCTATTTCGAGCTGGAGCGCCTGTCCTCTCGAATGGCCGGCCACCTTATGCACGCGGGACTGCCCGACGCGGCGCTGGTGGCCATCTACACCAGCCGCGACGTCCATGCCATTGTCGCGCTGTTCGGCGCGCTCAAGGCAGGCGCCGCCTACAGCTTCGTCGAGGACGACGGGGTACGCGAGGAGAACTACCAACGCCTCGTGGCCATCGAGGCGGATCTGGTCCTGTGCGACAGCGAGCACCTGCTGGCCTTGCGCGAAATGGGTGTGGCCGCCCTGGACATTCACGCCGCCGAGCGGGCGCTGGAGCCCGGCAGGAGCACCAGCCCGACGGCCGACACGAGCGCCTACGTGCTGTTCACCTCCGGCTCCACCGGCAAGCCCAAGGGCGTGAGCGTCAGCCATGGCAACGTTGCGCACTACAGCCAGGCGATCCGCCAGTGCCTGGCGATCGGAGGCGGCCTGCACTATGCCCATGTCAGCACCCTGGCCGCCGACCTGGGCAATACCTCGCTGTTTCTCTCGCTGACCACCGGCGGTTGCCTGCACCTGTTGAGCATCGCCCAGCGCAAGGACCCCAGCGCCTTTCGCGACTACCTGAGGCAGCACAGCATCGACTTTCTGAAGATCACCCCCTCGCACTGGAACGCCATGTTTCCGGCGGGCGTCGAGCTGCCCAACCTGCAGTACCTGGTGTTCGGCGGTGAAGCCCTGCCCAAGGCGCTGGCCCGTCGCGTACTGGCGTCCGGGCGGATCGCTCGACTGTTCAACCACTACGGCCCCACCGAAACCACGGTCGGGGTGACGGCCTACCCGGTCATCGACCTCGCCCAGCTCGATGCCCTGGCGGCCGACAGCGTTCCAGTCGGTCGGCCGTTCGGCCAGTCCCTGCTCTATGTGCGCGATGAGCAAGGAGCCTTTCGCCGCAGCGCGGCGCGCGGCGAGCTGTATATCGGCGGTCCCTCGGTGGCCCAGGGCTACCGTGGCAATCCGCAGGCCACGGCCAACGCCTTCGTTGACCTGGAGCGTCCGGAGGGCAGGTTGCGCCTGTACAAGACCGGGGATCTGGTCAGCCTGGACGACAGCGGCCTGGTGCAGTTCCTCGGGCGCATCGACCGGCAGGTCAAGATCAACGGCTACCGAGTCGAACTCGAGCATGTCGAGAACGTCCTGCGCAAGGTGGCCGGCGTCGAGGATGCCGCGGTCTTCCTGCTCCCACTGCGCGGCCGCGAGCGCCTGGTCGCGGCGCTGTTGAGCGAGCGCCGCGAGCCGCCGGAGGTCTGGCTGAAGCAACGCCTGCAGACGCTGCTGCCGGCCCACATGATTCCGGGCACGCTGCTGCGCCTGGACGCGTTTCCGCGCAACGCCAACGGCAAGACCCACCTGGCCCTGCTGCGCGAGCAGCTAATGGCCCGGCTGCAGCACCCGCAGCAGGACCTGGAGCCGCAGCCACACCAGGGCGAACAGGGTGATGAATGCCTGCACGTCATCCGTGCGGTGTTCTGCAAGCACCTGCGCAGCACGAGCGCGGGCCTGGAAGAGAGTTTCTTCGAGCTGGGCGGCGACTCCCTGGATGCCATCCAGCTGATCGCCGAACTGCAGGAGAAGGGCTTCCCGGTCAGCGCCCATGCTTTTCTCAAGGCCCCCAGCATTCAGGGCCTGCTGCGCACCCTGGAGCAGCGCGAGCAACAGGGGGCGCAAGACACCCCGGCCCGCGATCTCAAACGCCTGGTCCTGTTCTCGCCGGCACAGCGCGAACTGATGGAGCAGCGCCTGCAGCATCCGGATCACTACAACCAGGCGCTGCTGCTCAGGAGCGTCGACAAGATCGACATGGCCGTGCTCAACAGCGCCCTGGGCCAGCTGCTCGAACAGCACCCGGCGCTGGCCGTGGCCTACCGGGACGATGCCCAGGGCCCCTACGCCAGCCACGCCGAGCAGGACGGCAACGACGTGCTCAGCGCTTCCTTCATCGCCGGCGGCAACGGGGCGGAAACCCAGAACCATGTGGAGCGGGTCGCGGACCGCGTGCACCAGTCCCTGTCCCTGGCCGAAGGCCGGCTGCTGCGCGTGCACCTGTTCAAGGTCAAGTCCGGCGACGACCTGCTGCTGCTGGTGGCCCATCACCAGGCGGTGGATGTGATTTCCTGGCGCATCATCATTGCCGAGCTGACACGCCACTACAGCGACCGTTACTTCGGCTCGCCGGCCCCACGTTCGCCCAACCCGACCACCTTCTGGGACTGGGTGGCGCACCTCGAGGGCCACAAGCAGCAGTTGCAGAGCGCCTGGCTGCGCCGCACCCAGGCGCGGGTGGCCGCACTGCCGCGCTATTTCGCCGAGGACAACACCGAGGGTGCCGCCTCCACGCTGTGGCTCGGCTTCTGCGCCGAAGACAGCCAGCGCCTGCTCCGCGACCTGGTGAGCAGCTCCGGCACGCCGCTGCACCTGCTCCTGCTGGCGGCCTTCACCCTGGGCCTGGCCCGCTTGCGCGGCGGCCGCGACCTGGCGATCGACGTCGAAAGCCATGGTCGGGTGACCTTCGACGACAGCACCGACGTCAGTCGCGTGGTCGGCTGGCACACCTCGACCTTCCCGTTGCTGCTCGACCTGTCGCACCTGGAGCTGTCCGCCGCCGTAGCGGCGGTGTCCCGGGCCTTCGCCGAGGTGCATGACCTCGGGGTCGGCTACGGCCTCAACCAGCCCGCGGCGCAGGGCCGCTACACGCCCTCGGCGCCGGTGTGCTTCAACTACCTGGGCGACGTCGATTTCGCCCATGACGAGCGCTTCGCCCTGGTGCCGGCGCCCTTCTCCTTCGGCCGCGCGCGGCATGCGCAGAACAACCGCTGCCACGAGCTGAAGCTGACCGCGCGGGTGATTGCCGGCCAGTTGGTGCTGGACCTGTCCTTCCCGCGCTCGGTCGAGGCCGCCGCCATGCACGAACTGGTGCGCGGCATCGGCAGCGAGCTGTGCAACCTCGCCGGGCTCTCGGCGCGCGCACCGCAACTGCTGCTGGAGCCGGGCACCCGTACCGGGATGATCAACTACGCACCGAAGCAGCTGATCGCCCAGCCGTATCGCCAGAGGCACCGCGAGTACCACCAGATCCTGCTGACCGGCGCCACCGGCTACATCGGCATCTATGCGCTGAAGGAGCTGCTGTTGCACACCGACGCGCATATCCACTGCCTGGTGCGCAACAAGAATGGCAGCAGCGCCCGGGCGCGCCTGCAGCGCCTGTTCGCCTGGTATTTCCCGGGCATCCAGCTGGAGGGTTTCGACCAGCGCCTGAGCATCCACGAGGGCGATGTCTGCGCGCCGCAGCTGGGCCTGGACGACGCGACCTATCAGGCGCTGGCCCGACAGGTCGAGGCCATCTACCACTTCGCCGCCGACACCCGCCTGTTCGGGACCGAGGAGGAGTTCGCCAGAAGCAACGTGCAGTCGGTGGAGTCGTGCATCGCCTTCGCCCTGCTGCAGCGCCACAAGGACCTGCACTACATGTCGACCCTGGCGGTCAGCGGGGTCAACGGCAAGCCGGAGCTGGCGTTCTTCTCCGAGGACTCGCTGGATATTGCCCAGGAGTTCCAGAACAACTACGAGCAGAGCAAATACAGCGCCGAGCGCCTGCTCAACACCTTCCGCCTGCAGGGCAACAACGGCTTCATCTATCGCGCCGGCAACGTCTCCGGTGACTCGCGCAGTGCGCGCTTCCAGATCAATGCCAAGGACAACCGCCTGGTGCAGTTCCTCGCCGCCTGCGTCAAGGTCGGCCAGCTGCCGGCCAGCCTCGGCGAGCCGGTGATTCTCTCGCCGGTCGACGAGGTCGCCGCGGGCATCGTGGCGCTTTCCCTGGATGCCCTGTCGCCCCCCGGCACCTACCACGTCGACAGCGTTCACGAGGTCAGCATGGAGCGCCTGTTCGCCGCCCTGGAGCGCGCCGGCTGCTCATTCCAGCGCAGCGCCCACCGCGACTTTGCCGAGCTGTTCCGTGCCATCAGCGGCAGCCAGGACCCGGATGTACTGCTCGGGAAGTTCTGGGCCAGCCGCAAGCGCCGCAACATCAAGTACTGCAACGACCGCACGCTGCGCGCCCTGGCGCGCCTGGGCCGGGGCTTCACCTCGCCCAGCGATGAATGGCTCGACGCATTCATCGAGGTGCTGAAGAAAGAGCATGTATTCGCGCCTCGTCCCGGCAGTTACGACGCAGTCGATACGTCGCGGATTCTGCAGCGGCAGGTATGACGCCTGCCGGCGGGGCAACCGCTCGCGCGCGCCGATGCGCCGCGCTGGCGGTCGCTGCGCCGCAGATTTCAACTGGTCCATCAAATAGACAATGGAGATGTGTTTTGTGGAAACGCTCAACCAGAAATTTCGCCTGACCGAAGCCCATATCGCCGACTACCAGAGAACCGGCTTCGTCCTGCTCAAGCAGCTGTTCTCTGCCGAGATGATCGACTACCTGCGCAAGCGGGTGAACGAGGAACTGGAAACCCCGACCGATCACTATCAGAAGGGCTTCGACAAGCTGCGCTATGACCTGTGCAACGACGACGAGGTGATCTTCGAATTGCTCGGTGACCAGCAGTTCCAGCGGATCATGCGCGACCTCAACCAACGCACCCTGTTCTTCACCCAGGGCGTCGGTTTCGGTCTGAAGCAGGGCGTGAGCAAGGGTTTCAGCTGGCACATCGAGTCGCAGAGCTTCGGCTTCAACCGCTCCGAGGACTACGCCACCACCCTCTGGGCGCCGCTGCACCGGATCGACACCAAGGGCCAGGCCGGCGGCATGCGCTACGTGCCGCGCGATGTGATCTCCGGCGAGTTCATGTACGACTTCATCGACCCGGCGGTTTTCCGCTGCCTGGATGAGCGTATCAAGTCCGGCGGCATCGCCTTCGAGGACTATGTCGCGCTGCGCGACGAACCGCTCAACTCCTCCGGCATCGGCCGCCTGCTCGAGTACTTCGCGGTCGAGGACGACTACGAGCTGGGCGACGCGCTGCTCTTCGACAAGTACGTGATCCACCGCAGCGTGCCGCTCGGCGAGGGCGAGTTGCAGACCCGCGACGCCTTCTCCCTACGCTTCATCGCCGACGACTCGCGCTACGACCTGGCGCGCGCCAAGAGCATCGAGATCCCGCGCGATCACTACGGCTACGCCGGGCCGACCAAGTTCCACCTGGAGATCTGCAAGGAGGACGGCAGCCTGATCGTCGACAGCCCCTACTTCGACGCCGATCGCGAGCGGCGCTACATCTTCGCCTGAGTGCCACCCGACCCGGCGGCGCCCACGGCCTGCCGGGTCCACCGACCGCAACCAAGGATGACACCTATGCAGCCGCAGACTGACCACTACGCCAGCAAGCTGGCCTACGAAATCGATGCCTGGGACCTGGCCCAGGCGCAGAAGAACGACGATGACGTCGTCGTGCTCGACGCCCGCACGGCGCCGGCCTATTGCCGTGAACACATCGCCGCGGCGATCAGTTTCCCGCACCAGCAGATGACCGCCGAGCATACCGCCGGCCTGCGCCGCGACGTGCTCTACGTCGTCTACTGCGACGGCATCGGCTGCAACGCATCGACCGCTGGGGCGCTGAAGATGGCCCAGCTCGGTTTCCGGGTGAAGGAACTGATCGGCGGCCTGGAATGGTGGAAGCGCAGCGGCTTCCCCACCCAGGGCGCCCTCGACAGCGCCGCACTGGAAGCCGAGAGCTGCGGCTGCAACTGACCCCAGCGCCCGACAAACGCCCCGCGGAATTCCGCAATCAGGAGAAGACCATGCCTTACGTGAATATCAAAGTGACCGACCTCGGTGTCACCCGGCAGCAGAAGGCCGAGTTGATCGCCCGCGTGACCCAGGCCCTGCAGGATGTGCTCGACAAGGACCCGGCCTCCACCTTCGTGGTGATCGACGAGGTCAACACCGACAACTGGGGCAGCGGCGGCGAACAGGTCAGCGAACGGCGCAGGCGACTGGGTCTGTGAGCCCCTTGTTCCGGTACGTTGAAGGCGGCCCCGAATGGAGCTGATGCTGCCGGATATGGCCCTCGGATGGCTGGCCGTCCTGGTGCTCGGTGCTTTGCTGGCCGGCTACCTGGACGCCATCGCCGGCGGCGGCGGCATCATCCAGGTGCCCATCCTGCTGCTTTCCGGCATGCCGCCGGTGAACGTTCTGGCAACCAACAAGGCGGTAGCCCTGATGGGCACCGCCAGCGCCGCCGTGCGCTATATGCTCGGCGGCCAGGTGGTCTGGCGGATCGTCCGGGTGGCGGCCCTGCCTTGCCTGCTGGCCGCCTATCTGGGCAGCCACCTGGCCATGCTCACCCCCGACTGGCTGCTGGAGTTGTGCATTCTCGGCTGCCTCATCGTCGCCCTGCTGGCAGCACTGCTGGTCAGGACCGGCACATTCGGCGGCGGGCCGCCACCGTCATCCGCGCGCATCATCTGCAACCTGATGCCCGTCGGGCTCTACGACGGTTTTTCCGGGCCCGGGACCGGGGTCTTTCTGGTGCTGGTCAAGCATGCACGGCTGAAGCTGGAGATGCTCGCCGCCACCGCGACGACCAAGCCGATCAACCTGCTGACCAATGTCGGTGGCGTGGCCGCCTTCATCTGGGCTGGCAAGGTGGTCTGGGCAGTGGCCGTGCCGATGATCCTGGCCAATGCGCTCGGCGGCTGGCTGGGCAGTCGGGCGGCGATCCGCCGGGGAGCGGCCTACATCCGCCGCATGCTGCTGGTCATGCTGGTCATGCTGTGCGGCGCGACACTGTGGAAACTGGCCAATGCCTGGTTCTGAGCGGCGGGACTCGATGCCGGCGGACTCACCCGGCCTGTTGCTCCAGTTCCTTGAGGCGGTGACCGACCGCGACTATGGCCTCGATCGCCGGCTTCAGCTCCTGCCCGAGCTCCGACAGGCTGTACTCGACGCTGGGCGGCGAGGTCGGCAGGACCCGGCGCAGCACGACCCCCTCGCTCTCGAGTTTCTTCAGGCGGGCGGTGAGCACCTTGGCCGATATCCCCGGGATATCAGCCTTCAGCTCGCTGAAGCGGCGCGACTGCTGGCTCAGGTACCAGATGATATTGGGCGTCCAGGCGCCGCCGATGATGCTCAGGCATTCGCTCAGCGGGCAGTTTCCCGGGGGGCTGGGTACGCGGTTGCGGCGTCTGGGCAGCATGGTCGACTCCTTGGAAAGCTGGTTACCGGATGGTTACCAGTAAATGTAGCAACTAAAGGAATGCAGGTATACGAAAGTAACCTAGGTTGCCTAGACTCGCTCCATCGCCATCCCCACGCGCCGGGCCCGTCCGGCACAAGGGGCATCAGCAATAGAGGTAGACCGCGGGGCCCAGCCCGGCCCCGCTCTTTCGACGAGCGTCAGCTCGAAACCATGTAAAGGAGAAGCACATGTACAAGCTGTACTATCTGCCGGGTGCCTGTTCGCTGGCCATTCACGCGCTGCTCAACGAGCTCAACCAGCCGGTCGAGGCGATCGACCGCAACAAGGCAACGGACTTCGACAAGCTCGAATCGCGCGGCATGGTCCCGGTGCTGGTCGATAACGGCCAGGTGATCCGCGAAGGCGCGGCGATCATTCTTTACCTGCTGGACAAGCACAAGAACCAGATGCTGCCGGAAAGCGGCCTGGAAAAGGCCCGCTTCATCGAGTGGGTGATGTTCGCCAACGCTACCATGCACCCGGCCTACGGCCGTCTGTTCTTCATCGGCAAGACCCTCGACGACGGCCCGGCCAAGGAGCAGGCGCTGAGCGCAGCGAGCGACGCCATCAATGCCCTGTGGGGTGCGGTGGACAAGCAGCTGCAACAGTCGACCTTCGTCTGCGGCGATCGGATCACAGTGGTCGACATGATGCTGGCGGTCTACGCCAGCTGGGGTCAGTACTTCCCCGTCGACATCCTCATGAGCGATAAGGTGCGGCGCATGATCGAGGCGGTGAAAGCCCATCCGGCCTTCATCAAGGCGATCGAAGACCAGCAGAGCGCCTCGCAGTAAGCGGCTGCGTACACGCCGCGCAGAGTGCTCCAGCAGGACCTCTGCGCGGCCCATGACGAAGCAAACTGGCTACAGGATGTAGTGCCATGACCTTGTTCAAAGACCTTTCCCTTTCCGCCATCAACGCCGGCTTCGTGACGGTACTGGTCGGTTTTACCAGCTCCGCCGTGCTGGTGTTTCAGGCGGCGCAGGCATTGGGGGCAAGCCCGGCGCAGATCGGCTCCTGGATGCTCGCCCTGTGCATCGGCATGGGCGTTACCGGCATCGCCCTGTCCCTGCATTATCGCGCGCCCATCGCCATCGCCTGGTCCACGTCCGGGGCCGCCATGCTGATCACCAGCGCCTCCGGGGTCGACTTGGCAGAGGCGACCGGAGCCTTCATTGCCTGCGGCCTGCTGATCACCCTCTGTGGGTTCAGCGGCTGGTTCGAGCGCATCGTCAAGCACATCCCCATGGCGATCGCCGCCGGCATGCTCGCCGGCATTCTGCTGCGCTTCGGCCTGGATGCATTTGCCGCGATGAATAGCCAGTTCGGCCTGGTATTCCCGATGTTCGCCTGCTACCTGCTGGCGCGCCGCCTGCTGCCACGCTACGCGGTGGTCGCCCCGCTGGCGGTCGGCGTGACCATCGCCGCCAGTCGCGGAATGCTGAATTTCGACGGCGTCGAGCTGGCCCTGGCCACCCCGCAGTTCGTCGCCCCGAGCTTTTCCCTGCAGGCCATGATCGGCGTGGCCCTGCCGCTGTTTGCGGTGACCATGGCCTCGCAGAACCTGCCGGGGCTCACCGTGCTGCGCGCCTCGGGCTACCAGACACCCAGCTCGCCGTTGATCGGCTGGACCGGAGTGGCCACCCTGCTGCTGGCCCCGTTTGGCGGCTATGCCTTGAACCTGGCGACCATCACCGCCGCCATCTGCACCGGCAAGGAAGCCCACGAAGACCCGACCAAGCGCTACAGCGCCGCCGTGGCCGCGGGCTTCTTCTACCTGCTGGTGGGCATCTTCGGCGCCACGGTCGGCGCGCTGTTCCTGGCCTTTCCCAATGAGCTGATCCTGGCGATCGCCGGCCTGGCCCTGCTCGGCACCATCGGCAATGGCCTGGCCAGCGCCCTGCTGGAGGAGCAGCACCGCGAGGCAGCGTTAATCACCTTTCTCGTCACCGCCTCCGGGGTCTCGCTGCTGGGCATCGGTTCGGCGTTCTGGGGCATGCTGGCGGGCGCGCTGGCGATGCTGGTGCTGCAGGCCTCGCCCGATCTGCAGGGCCTGCTGGCGCGCCTACGCAGTCCACGCGACAACAAGCTCGACAAGAATCTGGAGTAGCGCCCGGTGTCTGCATCCAGGCCGGTTGGCGTACTCGACTCGGGAGTCGGCGGCTTGTCGCTGCTGCGCGACATCCGCCGCGAGCTACCCCATGAAGACCTGCTCTATGTCGCGGATTCCGCCTGTGCCCCCTACGGCGACCGCAGCACCGCCTGGATCGCCAGACGCTCGGCACGAGTCATCGAGTTTCTCGTCGAGCAGGGTTGCAAAGCCGTGGTCATCGCCTGCAACACCATTACCGCGGTGGCCGTCGGCGCGCTGCGCGAGGCCTTCGATGTTCCGATCATCGCCATCGAGCCGGCCATCAAGCCAGCGGTCGCCCTGACCCGCAGCGGGGTGATCGCCGTCATGGCCACCAGCCGCACCCTGCAGAGCGATAGCCTGCACCGGCTGCGCCGCCGCCACGAGGCTGGCGTGGAGGTACTCTTCGTCCCCTGCCCGGGCCTTGCCGACCGGGTCGAGGCCATCGACCTGGACTCGGCGGAGCTGCATGCGCAGCTGCACGCCCTGCTCTCTCCGGCACTGCGCAAGGGCGCCGACACCCTGGTGCTGGGCTGCACCCACTACCCCTTCCTGATCGACAGCATCGCCCGGGTGGCCGGTGCCGGCGTGCGGATCGTCGACCCCTCGCCAGCAGTCGCCGCCGAAGTCAGGAGACGGTTGCAGGAGCAGGGACTGCTCAGGAGTCGAGTCGAACTGGGCATCGATTCGGTCTGGACAAGCGCTGCCACGGACCAGGCCCGCGACACCATAGGCGCGCTATTGGATCAGCGCCTGGAGGTGCGCCAATTGCCGCCACTTGGCCACGATTAAACCAGCCACATTTAATCGACCAAGTGGCGTGAGCAGCTCTTAGACTCGCCCGTGATACTTATCGAGTTCGGGACATCCCCGCTCGCATTCGGAAATACGGCAGGCAATATCGGCGATAGTTACGCCATTGAGTTCCGCTTCCAGTGCGGCCACGGCGCTATTAATCTTTTCCTGCAGCACCGGCGCTATATATTCGCCCACTGCGCAGCCTGAATCAGGCACCGCGTGATGCAGGGTAAACAGCGGCGTCGTCTCCACGGCCCTGAACACGTCGAGCAGGGTGATGCTGCTGGCCGGCCTGGCCAGCAGCGCTCCTCCGCCCTGCCCCAGCTGCGACCTGGAAAAGCCTGCAGTATTGAGCATCGACATGATCCGGCGGATCACCGAGGCATTGGTATTGGCGCTCTTCGCAATGATCTCCGAAGGCAGCGGTTCGTTTTCATGGATGGCTAGGCCAGTGAGTATATGTACCGCTACTGCGAACCGCGTACTGGCAGGCATGTTCTAGTCCCGAAATACAGTTATATAGAAGAATCATTTATGTGGCAGCCCAACTGATTTTTTATATTTGTTCCCGGCCAATCCGCCGAACAATGGAGCATCCAATCCCACTATATAGGTTAGCCATGTAGCGGCGACAGGGCGATGTTCAGCCCCGACAACGCCCCATCGTTTTGCGCCAGGGCGCGGCACCCGCAACGATGCAGGCCGGCATCGCCTGGCGCCATTACAAGTCCATTTTCCTGGATGCCCGTCCAATACCCTGGACCGCGCCATCACTATCCGACCAAAGATGTCTGGCCATCTGGACAGGCCCTGCCGGGCTGTTCGTCCACAGGCCTAGACAGGCGCGGATTAGCCTGAGGCCAGGGGCTCAGGCACAGAACCTGCTTGGTTGGATGCGCTAGACGCCAGAACAACCTCAAGCACAACACTGGCGCTGCCCCTTCGCACTCGGCTGAGCTATGTTCGTTATCTGGCCAGTTTCGCCGACTGTTCGACAGAACGGCGCCAGGGCACCTGCTCACCGGCAGGCACAACAACAAGAAGGAAATCCGTATGTCGATCAAGCAACAGCTCTCTCGCCTCACCTGTGGCATCGGCGCCGCCGCGCTGCTGTCGGCCAGCCTGCTCGCCACGCCGGCGGCGGCCACGGAGAAAGTCCGCTGGCAGGTGCCACTGGCATTCCCCTCGCACCTGGTCGGCCTGGTCTCGCCGGTCAAGCACCTGACCGAATCGCTAAAGACGATCTCCGGCGGCGACATGCAACTGCGCTACTACGAACCCGGCGAGCTGGTCCCGCCGTTCGAGATCATGAATGCGGTGAGCAGCGGCAAGTACCCGGCGGGCTTCACCTGGGTCGGCTATGACCAGGGCACCATCCCCGCCCTGCCGCTCTACTCCGGTGCGCCCTTCAACCTGGAGCCGCCGGCCTACCTGGCCTGGTACTACCAGGGCGACGGCAAGAAGCTGCTCGAGGAGATCTACGCCGAGCACAACATCCACCCGATGCTGTGCAGCATCATCGGTCCCGAGGGCGCCGGCTGGTTCGCCAAGCCGATCACCGACCTGAAGGACTTCGACGGCCTGCGCATCCGCTTCGCCGGCATCGGCGGCAAGGTGCTGGAGAAGCTCGGCGCCTCGGTCACCATGATTCCCGGCGGCGAGATCTACCAGGCGCTGGAACGCAAGACCATCGACGCCACCGAGTTCTCCCAGCCGGCGATCGACAAGATGCTGGGCCTCGACCAGATCATCAAGAACTACATCATGCCGGGCTGGCACCAGACCCTGACCACCTCACACCTGCTGGTCAACCGGGATGTCTGGAACAAGCTCCAGCCGCAAAGCCGCGCGCTGATCGAGATGGGCTGCGAGTCGGCCACCCTCAAGGGCTTCGCCGAGAGCGAGTGGGCGCAGCCGACCGCCCTGGCCGAATACGAGCAGGAAGGGGTGAAGGCCCAGGTGCTGCCCGAGCCGGTGCTGCGTGAGCTGCAGCGGGTGACCAATGAGGTGCTGGACGAGATCGCCGGCCAGGACGCCATGTTCAAGCGTGTGCTGACCAGCCAGCGCGAGTTCATGAAGCACCACGCCACCTGGCACCGCATGGGCTACCTGCCGCGGGACTACTACAAGCAGGACTGATCACTCAGCCCCGAACCTCGACGGGCCCGGCCATGCCGGCGCCCGTCGATTTCCTTTGCTTGCCGAGCCCGAGGTTTCCGTGACTCAGTCCTCCGCTTCTCCCAACCTGCCTGGCGCCCCCGCCAAGCAGGACGCCCTGCCGAATAACCGCCTGTCCTGGCGCCTGGATCGCCTGATCGCCGCCATCGGCCGCGCCACCGCCTGGTTGTGGCTGCTGGTGCTGTTGGTGGTGCTCAGCAACGTCTTCAGCCGCTTCGTCATGGCGCGCGGCTCCATCGGCCTGGAAGAACTGTCCTGGCACCTGTTCGGCGCCGCGATGATGCTCTCGCTGGGCTACGCCGTGGTGCGCGACGATCACGTGCGCGTCGATGTGCTGCGGGAGAAGCTCTCCCTGCGCACCCAGGCCCGCATCGAGCTGCTGGGCATCGCCCTGCTGGCGCTACCGGTGGTCTACCTGATGATCCATACCCTGGTGCCCTACGCCTACACGGCGTTCATCTACCAGGAGCACTCCCAGGCGCCCAGCGGTTTGCCCTACCGCTTCATCTTCAAGAGCGTGCTGCCCCTGGGCCTGATCCTCGTGGCCATCGCCCTGGTCTCACGCGCCTCGCGCTGCAGCACCCTGCTGTTCCAATTCCCCCGGGCCATTCAAACGCCTGCCGATGACCGCAACGGCGGCCATCCGAACCCCTGATCACGAGGCTGAAGTAATGGGTCTGGAAGAAATTCTTGTTATCGCCATGTTCGCCAGCTTCATGGGCCTGCTGCTGCTCGGCTTCCCGGTGGCCTGGTCGCTGGCCGGCATCGGCCTGCTGTTCGCCGTCACCGGCCATGTGCTGGTCGAATATTTCGATGCCGATCTCTGGTTCACCTGGAGCGGTACCATCGGCGTGCTGGATGCGCGCATCTACGGCATCGTTGCCAACGAGCTGATGGTGGCGCTGCCGCTGTTCATCTTCATGGGCATCATGCTCGACCGCTCCGGCATCGCCGAGCGCCTGATGCACAGCCTGGTGCGGGTGCTGGGGCCGCTGCGCGGCGGCTACGCCATCACCGTGGTGATAGTCGGCGTGCTGCTGGCCGCCTCGACCGGTATCGTCGGCGCCTCGGTGGTGCTGCTCGGCATGCTGTCGCTGGGGCCGATGCTGCAGGCCAACTACAACAAGTCGCTGGCCGTCGGCACCGCCTGCTCCGTGGGCACCCTGGGCATCCTCGTACCGCCGAGCATCATGCTGGTGCTGATGGCCGACCGCCTCGGCACCCCGGAGGCCTCGGTCGGCAAGCTGTTCATGGGCGCACTGATTCCCGGGATGATGCTCGGCGCGCTGTACATCCTGTATATCGTCGTCGCCGCCTGGCTGAAGAAGGACTTCGCCCCGGCTCCGAAGGACCGCCAGCCGCTGGACATGCGCGCCCTGCTCGACGTGTTCTGGGCCGTGGTGCCGCCGCTGGCCCTGATCCTGGCGGTGCTCGGCTCGATCTTCTTCGGCATCGCCACCACCACCGAGGCCTCGGCCGTGGGCGCCGCCGGCGCGCTGCTGATGGCCCTGGTCAGCCGCCGCCTGGATTTGGCGGTGCTGCGCGAGGCGCTGTACCAGACCAGCCGCACCACCGCCTTCATCTTCGGCATCTTCATCGGCGCCACGGTGTTCGCCGCGGTGCTGCGCGGCTTGGGTGGCGACGATGTGGTGCGCGCAGCGCTGACCGGCCTGCCCTTCGGCCAGACCGGGGTGCTGCTGACGGTGCTGTTCATCACCTTCCTGCTGGGCTTCTTCCTCGACTGGGTGGAGATCACCCTGATCATCCTGCCGCTGGTGGCGCCGGTGCTGTTCGGCATGGGCGTGGACCCGCTGTGGTTCGCCATCATGTTCGCCCTGTGCCTGCAGACCTCGTTCCTCACCCCGCCGGTGGGCTTCGCCCTGTTCTACATCAAGGGCGTGTGCCCGCCGGGCATCACCACCCGCGACATTTACCTGGGCGTCATGCCGTACATCGCCCTGCAGCTGCTCGCCCTGGCCCTGGTGTTCTGGTTCCAGCCGCTGGCCACCTGGCTGCCCAACGAGGTGTACGGCGGGCCTTGAGTCCCTGCCGCTGCGCCACCGGCGCGCCTTGCCTCGGCGGCGCGCCGGCTTCCATAATCGGCCCCACCCTTTACCGGACACCCTGCTGCCATGGCCATATCCCACGGCGACCTCGATGAACACGGGCTGATTGTCGGCGTCTCCCCGGAGCGCTTTCGCGCCGTGGCCATGCCGCTGCTGTTCGATCACCTCAACGCCCAGTGCGAAGGCACCATCGCGGTCAATCGCCAGGCCCGCATCGTCTGGATCAACGACAAGTACGCCGAGAAACTCGGCGTCGGCGACCCGCGCAGCGTACTCGGCAAGGACATCGAGCAGGTGCTGCCGGCCAGCCGCCTGCGCGAGGTGGTGGAGAGCGGCCAGCCGAGCGTGCTCGACCTGATGGCCTTCGGCGATGAACACTTCGTGGTCACCCGCATCCCGCTGCGCGACGAGGATGGCACCCTGGTCGGCGCCCTGGGCTTCGTGCTGTTCGACCGCGCCCGCCACCTCAAACCCCTGATGGCCAAGTACAGCAGCCTGCAGAACCAGCTGCTCGCCACCCAGCACGAGCTGGCCAAAGCGCGCCGCGCCCGCTACACCATCGCCGGCTTCATCGGCAGCAGCGCCGCCGCCGGCGAAGTCAAGCGCCAGGCCCGGCGTGCCGCGCAACTCGACGCCACGGTGCTGCTGCGCGGCGAGACCGGCACCGGCAAGGAGCTGCTGGCCCAGGGCATCCACAACCTGTCGCCACGGGCCAACGGCCCCTTCGTCGCGGTCAATGTCGCGGCGATTCCCGAGTCCCTGGTCGAGGCCGAGCTGTTCGGCACCGCCCCCGGCGCCTTCACCGGCGCCGACCGCAAGGCGCGCATCGGCAAGTTCGAGGCGGCCAACGGCGGCACCCTGTTCCTCGACGAGATCGGCGACCTGCCCCTGCCCCTGCAAGCCAAGCTGCTGCGCGTGCTGCAGGAACAGGAGGTCGAGCCGCTGGGTTCCAACCAGGTCAAGCCGCTCAACGTGCGGGTGGTCGCCGCCACCCATATCGACCTGGAAGCCAAGGTCGCCGCCGGCCAGTTCCGCGATGACCTCTACTACCGCCTCAACGTGCTGGCCCTGCATGTGCCGCCGCTGCGCGAGCGCCGCGAGGACATCCCGGCGCTGGTCGAATACCTGCTCGACGACATCGCCAACCGCTCCGGCCAGCCGCCCATGGAGCTGAGCCCGCAAGCCCTGGCCCTGCTCAGCGCGCAGCCCTGGCGCGGCAACGTGCGCGAGTTGCGCAACCTGCTGGAGCGGGCGCAACTGGCAGCCGATACCTCGTTGCTGGAGGCCGCACAGATTATCCCGCTGCTGGCTACGCCGACTGCCCCGCCCGCGGCACCGATAGCGGCGCCGGCAGCACCCGCCGCCACCAGCCCGGTGGACACTGCCGCCGACCCGGCAGACTTGCGCGTACCGCCGCTGGCACAGAGCATCGCCAACGCCGAGCGCGAGGCGCTGCTGCGGGCCCTGGAGGCCTGCGCCGGCAATCGCCGGCGCGCCGCCGTCGAACTCGGCATCTCCCGCGCCAGCCTCTACAGCAAACTGCAACAGCACGGCCTGTCCCAGCGCTGAGCCAGCGCGCAACGTCCAGCACCCTGGACAGCCTGGCGCCACGCGGGCCACACGCCTGCACATGTCCAACATTTCAGACAGCCTGCACCGCCCGCTGCTACGCGGCCGGCGAGTGCCGCGCCCGGCCCAGCCGCCTGCGACGACACGTGCACGCCTCTGCGCCGTTCTGGCACGGCTTTCGCTCTGCAACCCGCAGGCCTGTTTCGCCGCGTCCCGTGCGCCGCGCAGGGACCAGAACAAAAACAAGAGGAAGGCTGGCCGCCGCCGCTATCGCTGGCGGTCACCGGGCGCTTTAAGCCGCCCCACCTCGCAGACGAGTACCTGCCATGAGCAAGATCATGACTGCCGCCGCCGCCGTGGCGCGCATCCCGGACAACGCCAACCTGGCCACCGGCGGCTTCGTCGGCATCGGCTTCGCCGAGGCCATCGCCATCGCCCTGGAGCAGCGCTTCCTCGCCGAGCAGGCGCCCCGCGACCTGACCCTGGTGTATGCCGCCGGGCAAGGCGACGGCAAGGGCCGCGGCCTCAACCACCTGGCCCACGAGGGGCTGGTGCGGCGGGTGATCGGCGGCCACTGGGGGCTGGTGCCGGGCCTGCAGAAGCTGGCGGTGGACAACCGCATCGAGGCCTACAACCTGCCCCAGGGGGTGATCTCCCAGCTGTTCCGCGACATCGCCGCGGGCAAGCCGGGCCAGCTGTCCCGGGTCGGCCTGGGCACCTTCGTCGACCCCGAGTTCGGCGGCGGCAAGCTCAACGCCCGCACCACCACCGAACTGGTGCGGCGCATGCCGATCGATGGGCAGGACTACCTGTTCTACCCGACCTTTCCGATCCAGGTCGGGGTGATCCGCGCCACCAGCGCAGACGCCGACGGCAACCTCAGCTTCGAGCGCGAGGCGCTGACCATCGAGAGCCTGGCCATCGCCATGGCCGCGCACAACTCCGGCGGCCTGGTGATCGCCCAGGTCGAGCGCATCGTCGAGCGCGGCTCACTGAAGGCACGCGAGGTGAAGGTCCCCGGCATCCTGGTCGACTGCGTGGTGGTCGCCGCCCCCGAGCACCACCAGCAGACCTTCGCCACCGCCTACAATCCGGCCTTCGCCGCCGAGATCCGGGTGCCGGTGGACAGCCTGGCCCCCATGCCACTGGAGGTGCGCAAGCTGATCGCCCGCCGCGCCGCCCTGGAATTGCGCGCCGGCGCCGTGGTCAACCTCGGCATCGGCATGCCCGAGGGGGTCGCCGCGGTCGCCGCCGAGGAAGGGGTGATCGACCTGCTGACCCTCACCGCCGAACCCGGGGTGATCGGCGGGGTGCCGGCCTCGGGCCTGGACTTCGGCGCGGCGAGCAACCACAGCGCGCTGATCGACCAGCCCTACCAGTTCGACTTCTACGACGGCGGCGGCCTCGACCTGGCCTTCCTCGGCCTGGCCCAGGCCGATGCCGCCGGCAACCTCAACGTCTCGCGCTTCGGCTCACGCCTGTCCGGGGCCGGCGGTTTCATCAACATCAGCCAGAACGCCAAGCAGGTGGTGTTCGTCGGCACCTTCAGCGCCGGCCAGCAGGACATCCGCATCGAAGACGGCCAGCTGCGCATCGTCCAGGACGGCGAGCTGCGCAAGTTCGTCGCCGAGGTGGAGCACCGCACCTTCGCCGGCCGCCTGGCTGCCGAACGTGGCCAGCCGGTGCTGTACGTCACCGAGCGCTGCGTGTTCGCCCTGACGGTGGAGGGGCTGGAACTGATCGAGATCGCCCCCGGCGTGGACCTGCAGCGCGACATCCTCGCGCGCATGGATTTTCGCCCCATCGTCCGCGAGCCCAGGCTGATGGACGCGCGCCTGTTCCAGCCGACGCCCATTGGCCTGCGGCAGAGCTTGACCCCGTAGACGACAGGCATCGGTTGGCGTGAATGGCGGGCCTGCGGGCCCGCCTTTTTTACCGCCCCGGACCGGCCCTGGCTGCGTTCAGCGCCCGGCCAGCTTGTGCCGCGCCGCATACAGACAAATCATCTCCATCGCCAGGGTGGCACCCGCCAGGGCGGTCACCTCGGCGTTGTCGTAGGGCGGCGCCACCTCCACCACATCCATGCCGACCAGGTTGATCCCGCGCAGCCCCCGCAGGATTTCCAGGGCCTGGTGGCTGGACAGGCCGCCGCACACCGGGGTGCCGGTGCCCGGGGCGAAGGCCGGGTCCAGACAGTCGATGTCGAAGGTCAGGTACACCGGGTAATCGCCGACCCTGGCGCTGCTGTCGGAGCGCTACGGCTTTACCGTGCAGTTCCACCTGGCCAGCCACCGCGGCCGCCAACCGAGCGAAGCGCAACAGGCGTTCGAGACCGACCTGCTGGCCGCCTTCGCCTGAGACACAGCGGCACGCCGCCCCCGCCATCCACCACCCGCGACCGATTCAGCCGCCCATTCGGCACATCCATCGCTTTCGCAAATTAAACCGACCGGTCTAAATATACCCCCATGAATACGACAACCCGCTCCACTCGCGACCGACTGATCGTGGCCATGGCCGACACCCTGCAACGCAAGGGGCTGCATGGCGCCGGCCTGAACGAACTCCTGGCCCAGGCGCAGGCGCCCAAGGGCAGCCTCTATCACCACTTTCCCGGCGGCAAGACCGAGCTGGCGGTGGCGGCCATCGAGCACATCGGCCGGCGTATCGACGGTTTCTTCGCCCAGCTGTTCCGCGAACACCCTGATCCGTTGCAGGCCATGCAGCGTTGGCTGGACAACACCCTGCAGCAACTGGAAAGCAGCCGTTTCGAGCGCGGCTGCCCCCTGGCCACCGTGGCCCTGGAAAGCGGCCCGGAAGACGTCGAGATCCGCGCCGCCCTGGCTGACTGCTTTACCCGCCTGCGCCAGGCCCTCAGCGCGCAGCTGCAGGGCGTCGGCTTCGCCGGCGACAGCGCCGAGGGTTTCGCCGACCTGTTTGTCTCGCTCTACGAAGGCGGTCTGTTGCAGGCCCGGGTGGCCGGCAGCTGCGAGCCGTTGCAACGCGCCTGCCAGGCGCTTTTCCAGCTGATCCGGCACTACCCACGGGAGGCCCAGAATGACCAGTGACGCCCCGACCATCGACCGCGAAGAATTGGCCCTCAAGGCTCGCGACGGCTACCCATTGCGCGCGGCGCTGTACCACGCCCCGACACCCCGCGCCCGCCTGCTGATCGGCGGCGCCACCGGCGTACCCCAGGGTTTCTACCGGCGCTTCGCCGAGCACGCCGCACGGCGCGGCTTCACCACCCTCAGCGTCGACTACCGCGGCATCGGCCAGTCCAAGCCGGCGCAGCTGCGCGGCTTCACCATGGACTACCTCGACTGGGCCAACCACGACCTGGCCGCCGCCCTCGACCAGCTGCACGGCGACGACCTGCCCACCTTCATGGTCGGCCATTCCTACGGCGGCCACGCCTTCGGCCTGCTGCCCGGGCACGAGCGGGTCAGCGGCTTCTACACCTTCGGCACCGGCGCCGGTTGGCACGGCTGGATGCCGCCACTGGAACGGCTGCGGGTGCAGCTGATGTGGAACCTGATCGGCCCAGTGATCGTGCGCAGCAAGGGCTATCTGGCCTGGAGCAAGCTGGGCATGGGCGAAGACCTGCCGCTCGGCGTGTACCGGCAGTGGAAGCGCTGGTGCCACTACCCGCGCTATTTCTTCGACGACCCGCAACAACGCCACCTGGCCGCACGCTTTGCCAGCGTGCGCACGCCGATCGTCGCCGCCAATACCCTCGACGACCTGTGGGCTCCACCCGCGTCACGCGATGCCTTCATGGCCGCCTACAGCGCCGCCCCCTATCAGGCCCGCACCATCGACTCGCACGCCGAGGGCCTCGGTGCCATCGGCCACATGGGCTACTTCCGCAGCCACGCCAGCGCGCTGTGGGACGAAGCCCTCGACTGGTTCGCGCAACTTCAATCCACCCGCCGCGCCGCCTGAACGGCCCTGGAGACCCTCGATGAACCCACAGCAGATGAACGGGCTGGAGCTTATGCAAGCCCTCGCCGCCGGCCACCTCCCCATGCCCAACATGGCCAAGACCATGCCCATGACCATGGAATCAGCCGAGCCCAACCGTGTGGTCTTCGCGGTCACCGCCGACGAGCGCCACGCCAATCCCATGGGCGGCGTGCACGGCGGTTTCGCCGCCACCGTACTCGACTCGGTGACCGCCTGCGCTACCCATACCATTCTGCCGGCCGGCGTGAGCTATGGCACCATCGAGCTGAACGTGAAGATGTGCAAGGCCATCCCCTTCAACCGCACGCTGCGCGCCGAAGGCAAGGTGGTCAACGCCAGCTCGCGCCTGGTGATCTCCGAAGGCAACATCCGCGACGAAGCTGGCACGCTCTACGCCTATGGCACCGCCACCTGCATGATCCTGCGCTAAGGGCCCGGGAGGGCTCAGCCCGGGACCGGCCCGGAGCAGCCGGGCGGCCACTGCACTATAGTTTTCAGCTCAGCCCTTTCTGGACACGGGTCCGGGAGTTCGCATGAGCAAGGTTCATCGCGTCGCCGTGCTGGTCGGCAGCCTGCGCAAGGCCTCGATCAATCGCAGGCTGGCCCTGGCGCTGGCCGAACTGGCCCCGGCTACGCTGCAGCTGGAGCTGGTCGAAATCGGCGACCTGCCGCTGTACAACGAAGATATCGACGGCGACCAGCCGCCCCAGGCCTATAGCGCCTTCCGCAGCAAGCTCAAGGCGGCCGATGCCGTGCTGTTCGTCACCCCGGAATACAACCGTTCGATACCGGCGCCGATGAAGAATGCCATCGACGTCGCCTCGCGCCCGCGCGGTCAGTGCGGCTTCAGCGGCAAACCGGGGGCGGTGCTCAGTGCCTCGCCGGGCAAGGTGGGCGGCTTCGGCGCCAACCAGCATCTGCGTCAGGCCATGGTGTCGCTCGACGTGCGCCTGATGCTGGTGCCGGAAGCCTACCTCGGCGGCGCCGGCAGCTTCTTCGGCGAGGACCACCGGCTCGACGCGGACATCCAGGCGCTCCTGCAGAAGTTCATCGACGCCTTTGCACAGTGGGTGCAGCGGCACAGCGCGACCTGAGCCCGGGCCCCTGGAACGCCGGCACATGGCCGCGACGCAGTACGAGGAAAGCTTCTGGCTGGACGCCAACCAGGACAAGCGCCAGCTCGACGAGCTCTGCGCCGCCCTGGAGCTACGCGCCCGCAGCGGCCGGCCGATGTCGGGCTTCCAGCTCAAGGGCGCGAGCCTCAGCGGCGTCAACCTGGTCAACCACGGCGGCCACCACGGCTACATCCTCAGCAACGCCGACCTGTACCGCGCCGATTTGCAGAACGCCCACCTGTTCGCCCTCGACCTGCGCGGCAGCTCCCTGATGAAGGCCGACCTGCGCCACGCCAACCTGCACTGCGCCGACCTGCGCGACTGCAACCTGCTCGGCGTGCGCCTGGACGGCGCCCGCCTGGACAACGTGATCTGGGACCGGCAACTGCTACAGGAACGCAAGGGCCGCGAGCTGTACCACCGGGGCAACACCGCGGCCGCCCTGGAGCTCTTCCAGGAAGCCGAGGAGACCTACCGCAACCTGCGCCTGCACCTGGAGCGCGCCGGGCTGTTCGAGCAGGCGGGGCTGTTCTTTCACCGCGAGATGGTCGTTCGCCGCCTGCAACTGCCGCGCTACTCCGGGCAGCGCCTGCTGTCCTGGCTGGTCGACCTGTTCAGCGGCTACGGCGAGAAGCCGCTCAACGTGGTGCTATTTTCCCTCGGGCTGATCGGCCTCTGCGGCCTGCTGTACTTCCTGGTCGGGGTCGAGCAGGGCGGCCAGCGTCTCGGCCTGGATCTCGACCATGGCCTGCTGGCCAACCTCATGGACCTGCTCGGCTGCCTGTACTTCAGCGTGGTCACCTTCACCACCCTGGGCTACGGCGACATCAGCCCCCATGGCCTGGCGCGCCCGCTCGCCGCCTTCGAGGCCTTCGTTGGCAGTTTCACCATGGCGCTGTTCGTGGTGGTGTTCGTGAAGAAGATGACCCGCTAGCACGCGAAGCGCCGAGGTCTGCCGCGGATCGGCCACTTGAGACTGGCTTTTGCGAACGCAGAAAAAAGAAAACCCCGCTTGAGCGGGGCCTTTGCAGACTGAGTCCTGACATCCGTGATCCGCACACCGTCCTGGTGGCAATCCTGCGTGTCCCTGTAGGTAGGTTTGCGCTTCCTGCGCGACGTCCATGGCTTGCAGATTACTCCCGCTCAGAAAGGGGCAGTAGTGGCAATCTGCAGCACGCGCTGTAAGCCAAAACCTACATTCGCCGCCGGGTCACCGCGGTCCTGGGTACACACCCTGCACGAGCGAAAACAGCGGAGTACCCCGGCGTACCTGCTCACTTCGGACGATCACCCAATGAGGTGTAGCCGGGCCATTGGCGTAGCAGGGTGTCGACGAACTTCTCCGCTGCAGGCGAGAGCGACGAACCGTGCCGCCGAACCAGGCCCAGCGTGCGGCTGATGACCGGATCCACCAGCGGCAGCTGGACGAGGATCGGGTGGTCCTCGGCGGGCATGGCCAGGCTGGGCAGGGCCGCAACGCCCAGGCCGGCCTCGACCATGCCCAGCGAGGTCGACAGGTGCTGCACCTCGTAGAACCAGCTGGGGCGCCAGTCCAGGTTGGCCAGACCGTGGTCCAGCAACACCCGGTTGCCGCTCAGGCGGCCGACGCCGATCAGCCGGTAGTCACTGAGCTCGCGCCAGGCCACCTGGGGCTGGTTGGCCAGCGGGTGGTCGCGGCGGCAGGCCAGCACGAAGGGTTCGTTCACCAGCGGGGTGAAGTCGATCTCGGCGCTCTGGCCACTGAGCATGTTGATGCCGAAATCCGCCTCGCCGCGCAGCACCGCCTCCAGCCCCTCGTGGGCACTGAGGTCGAGGATGCGGATGCGGATCTTCGGATACTGGCGGTTGAACTCGCGGATCACCGTCGGCAGGAAGTAGAAGGCCGCGGTGGGAATGCAGGCGAGCGTCACCTGCCCAGACTGCCGCTCCGCCAGCTCCTGAATACCCAGGATAGAACGCTCGAAGTCATCCAGCAGGCGCTGCGCCTTGGGCAGAAAGTCGCGCCCCACGGCGGTCAGGCTGACGCGTCGCGTGGTCCGGTCGAGCAACTGGGTGCCCAGCCCCTCTTCCAGCTTCTGCATGCGCCGGGTCAACGCCGGCTGCGACAGGTGAATGGCATTGGCCGCTTCGTGAAAGCTGCCCAGCTCGGCGATTTTCACGAAGGCGCGCAGGTCCTGCAGCTCGTAATTCATGCACCACCTTTATTAATTAGTGCCTTTTATTGCTAAAGAATCATCAAGCGACCGGAGCCAAACCTTGAGTTTGCTGGGGTCACAGCGATTCGCGAGAAACCCATTCAACATTAATGTTCAAAACGCAATAAACGCAACGATATATGCAATATACAAATCAAAATCCGCCGATCAATATTCGCTTCACGCAACAAACGATAGCTTTATTGCAGCGGAGACATCATGCAAGCCATTCCTTGCGTTCTTATGCGCGGCGGCACCTCCCGGGGCCCCGTATTCCTCGCCAACCACCTGCCGAGCGATACCGCGCAACGCGATGAGCTGTTGCTGAAGATCATGGGCTCGGGGCATGAGCTGGAGATCGACGGCATCGGCGGCGGCAGCGCACAGACCAGCAAGGTCGCGATCGTCAGCACCTCCAGCCACCCTGGCGCGGATGTCGACTACCTGTTCGTGCAGGTGATGGTCAACGAGCGGCGCGTCGATACGGCGCCGAACTGCGGCAACATGCTCTGCGCCATCGGCCCGTTCGCCATCGAGCACGGCCTGGTCAATGCCGCGGCGCCGGTCACCCGGGTGCGCATCCGCAACGTCAACACCAACACCCTGATCGACTCGGAGGTCATGACCCCCAATGGCCGGGTGCGCTATGAGGGCGACACCTGCATCGATGGCGTGCCCGGCAGCGCGGCGCCGATCAAGCTGACCTTTCTCGATGCCGCCGGGGCCAAGACCGGCCGCCTGCTGCCCACCGGACAGGTGCGCGACTGCTTCGACGGGGTCGAGGTGACCTGCATCGACATGGCCATGCCGATGGTGATGATGCACGCCGATGCGCTGGGCAAGAGCGGTTACGAAAGCCCTGCCGAACTGGATGCCGACCGCGAGCTGCTGGCGCGCCTGGAGAGCATCCGCCTGCAGGCCGGCCGCGCCATGGGCCTGGGCGACGTGTCGCAGATGGTCATCCCCAAGCCGGTGCTGCTGTCCCCGGCGCGCAGGGGTGGGGCGCTCAATACCCGCTACTTCATGCCGCACAACTGCCACCGCGCCTTGGCCGCCACCGGCGCCATCGGCCTGGCCAGCGCCTGCGCGCTGCCGGGCAGCATCGCCCATGACCTGGCAGCGGTCAGCGGCGCCGGCCTGGTCAGGCTGGAGCACGCCGGCGGGCAGATCGAGGTCTCCCTGGAGCCGGCCGCTGGCGACTCGCACGAGGCCATGCGCGCCTCGCTGATCCGCACCGCCCGCCGCCTGTTCACCGGCGACGTCTACGTACCCAACGCGCGCCGCTAGCGCGAGCCAAGGGCGAGCGCTGCCTGACGCCCGTCCAGCTACTACCGAACCGACCCTCGCTGCGGCGAGCGTCACTACCCGCAACGGAGAGAAACGATGCGTTTCAATAAGAATAAGATCACCCTGGGACTGACCCTGACGCTTACCGCCAGCCTGACCCTGCCGCTCAGCGCCATGGCCCTGGACACCACCGGCCACTCCCTGGAACTGAAGGCGCGCGGCGTGCACTTCGACCGCGACTTCGAGACCGACAGCAACGACCGCACCCAATCGGCCCTGGGCCTGCAGCTCAATTACGAATCGCCCTACTTCGCCGACATGATCGGCGTCGGTGTCTCCGGTTACAGCGTCAACAAGCTGAATAACAGCGGCAGGAACACCTCCGACGTGCTTTCGGTCGACAACAACGGCGAGCTGCATGACTCCTTCGGCCAGATCGCCCAGGCCTTCGTCAAGCTCAAGTACCAGGACCTGGCCAGCGCCAAGCTCGGCCGCCAGCTGCACAAGACCCTGCTGCTTTCCAGTTCGGGTAGCCGCGCCGTGCCGAACACCTTCTCCGGCGGCAGTTTCCAGCTCATGCCGCTCAAGGGCCTGAACCTGTACGGGGCGCGCTACAACGAGTGGTCGTCGCGCTCGGACAGCTCCTTCGCGGCCTTCAAGACCGACAACTCCGCCGATGGCGCCATCGACTACATCGACAACCTGGGCGTCAGCTACGTCGCCGGGCCCTTCAGCCTCAACCTGGAACACCTGCGGGCGCAGGACTTCCTGAAGAAGACCGGCCTGGTCGCCGCGTACGACTTCAAGCTGGCCGAGCAGTCCAGCCTCAAGCTCACCGGCGGCATCCACACCTCCAGCGATGACGGCAAGCTCTTCGTCACCGGCGCCGAAAGCGCCGAACTGGACGACGAGGACGTGCTGGGCGCGAAGAACGGCGTGACCGCCAGCGACAACGACGGCCAGGGCATCTACCTGGCCGCCAACTGGAAAATCGGCAACCTCGAACTCGGCGCGGCGGCCGCCAAGTTCGACGGAGCCTGGATCGAAGACAACTTCGCCGGCGACCACGGCACCAATCCCTTCCCGACCGGCGGGGTACTGGCCGACTTCACCAACAACGACGAGAAGGTCTGGATGCTCTCGGCCGGCTACGACTGGAAAGACCATGTCAGCGGTCTGAAGACGGTCGTCAGCTACAAGAACGGTAGCGACGCCAAGAACAGCGCCAACGCCGCCCTCGGCGAAGCGGACGAGAACGAATGGGCCTTCGACCTGACCTACCAGGTTCCGGCCATCAAGGGCCTGGCCGTTCGCTACACCTATCTCGACTACCACTCGGACAAGACCGGTCGCCTGGATGGCGTGAAGGAAGACGATACCGACCACCGCTTCTACGTCGACTACAGCTATCGCTTCTTCTGATCGAGATCACCCGGCTCCCGGCTGGGAGCTGACGAAAGACCCTTGACTCCCAGCCAAATCGTGTCGTGCTGATAGCACGGCGTTCAACTCCTGCAAACAAATCCAAGAACAGGAACACCAAGATGAAAACTGCAAGCCTCAGCAAACTACTGCCCCTCGCCTGCGCCATGCTGCTGGGCAGCTTCCAGGCCCAGGCCAACGAGCCTTCGCGTCCCGAGTGCATTGCCCCGAGCAAGCCCGGCGGCGGCTTCGACATGACCTGTAAGCTGGCCCAGGCCGGCCTCAAGGACCACAAGCTGCTCGACTCCCCCATGCGCGTCACCTACATGCCCGGCGGTATCGGCGCGGTGGCCTACAACTCCATCGCCGCCAACCGCCGCGACGAGGCCGGCACCCTGATCGCCTTCTCCGGCGCCTCGCTGCTCAACCTGGCCCTGGGCAAATACGGCCGCTACGACGAGAACGCGGTGCAGTGGCTGACCACCATCGGCACCGACTACGGCACCCTGGCGGTGCGCGAGGACTCGCCGTTCAATACCCTCGACGATGTGGTCCAGGCGCTGAAGAAGGATCCCAAGAGCATCACCGTCGGCGGCGGTGGCAGCATCGGCGGCCAGGGCTGGGCGAAGATCGCCCTGCTGGCCAAGGCCGCCGGCGTCGACCCCCGCGAGCTGCGCTACGCCGCCTTCGAAGGCGGTGCCGAGCACTACATGGCGCTGATGGGCAAGCACGTCGACCTGGTGACCGGCAGCGCCAGCGAGATCCGTGCGCAGAAGGCCAACAAGATTCGCCCCCTGGTGGTCTACAGCGAAGAGCGCCTGCCGGGCGAACTGAACAACGTGCCCACCGCCAAGGAACAGGGCTACGACATCCAGTGGCCGCTGATCCGCGGCTACTACATGGGCCCGGACGTGAAGCAGGAACACATCGACTGGTGGAAGGCGGCCTTCGCCAAACTGCAGGACTCCCCGGAGTTCCAGCAGTACCTGCAGGATCGCGATGTGATTCCGCTGGCCGTCACCGGCCCGGCCCTGAACGAACTGGTCAAGCTGCAGGTGGAGAACTACCGCAAGCTGGGCGAAGAGTTCGGCCTGGTCGGCGAGTAACGCCCTGGAGGCCGAGCCACCCCGGCGGGTGGCTCGGCCAGGAGAATTGAGATGCACGATCGAATCTTTGCAGGCTGCAACCTGCTGATCTGCGCCGCCCTGGCAGCTCTGGCCTGGGGCTACCAGGCCCCCTTCGCCTACGAGCCGGTGGGGCCCAGAGCCTACCCCCTGCTGCTGCTGGCGCTGCTGATGCTTGGCGCGCTGTGCCAGCTGCTCAAGCCCGCCCGGCAGAACCGGGAAAACGCGGAACCGCCACTGGATCGGCATGTCATCGGCAAGATCGCCCTGTGCATCAGCGTGATGCTGGTCTACGCGGGGCTGTTCGAGCTGTTCGGTTTCATTATCAGCAGCGCGCTGTTCGCCGCCGTCATGGCCTACCTGTACGGCGCCACCCGGCTGCAGAGCGGACTCGGTGGCGTGCTGATCGCCGTCGGCCTCTACCTGCTGTTCGACTATGGCCTCGATGTGCCTCTGCCCCTCGGCATGCTCACGAAACTTGGGAGCTGACCCATGGACACCCTTCACTACCTGGGCCTCGGCTTCGGCGTAGCCCTGACCCCCTATAACCTGCTGACCGCGCTGTGCGGCACCCTGATCGGCACCGTGGTCGGCCTGCTGCCGGGCCTGGGGCCGGTCAACGGCGTGGCCCTGCTGATCCCGATCGCCTTCGCCCTCGGCCTGCCGCCGGAAACCGCGCTGATCCTGCTGGCGGCGGTGTACCTGGGCTGCGAGTACGGCGGGCGAATTTCCTCGATCCTGCTGAACATCCCCGGTGAAGCCTCGGCGGTGATGACCACCCTCGACGGCTACCCCCTGGCCCAGCAGGGCAAGGCCGGCATCGCCCTGTCGCTGTCGGCCTGGAGCTCCTTTATCGGCGGCACCATCGCCACCATCGGCGTGGTCCTGTTCGCCCCACTGCTGGCCAAGTGGGCGGTGGCTTTCGGGCCGGCCGAGTACTTCGTGCTGATGGTCTTCGCCGTGGCCTGCCTGGCCGGCATGGCCGATAACAAGCCGCTGAAGACGGCCATCGCCGCGCTCATCGGCCTGGTCCTGTCCTGTGTCGGCATCGACGCCAACAGCGGCGTGTACCGCTTCACCTTCGGCAGCCTCGGCCTGGCCGATGGCATCCAGTTCATCGTCCTGGTGCTCGGCCTGTTCAGCATCAGCGAGATCCTGGTGCTGCTGGAGCGCACCCATCATGGCCACAAGGCGGTCTCGGCCACCGGGCGCATGCTGTTCAACCTCAAGGAAGGCGCCTCGGTGCTGGCCACCAACCTGCGCAGCGGCCTGGTCGGCTTCGTCCTCGGCGTGCTGCCCGGTGCCGGCGCGACCCTGGCCAGTGCCGTGGCCTACATGTCCGAGAAACGCATGGCGACCCGCGACAACCGGTTCGGCAAGGGCGACCTGCGCGGCCTGGCGGCGCCGGAAACCGCCAACAGCGGCGCGGCCTGTGGCTCCATGGTGCCGATGCTGACCCTCGGCGTGCCCGGCTCTGGCACCACCGCGGTGATGCTCGGCGCGCTGACGCTGTACAACATCACCCCGGGGCCGATGCTGTTCCAAAACCAGCCAGACGTCGTGTGGGGGCTGATCGCCTCGCTGTTCATCGCCAACGTCATGCTGCTGGTGATGAACGTGCCGATGGTGCGCGTCTTTACCCGCATCCTCGCGGTGCCGACCTGGGCGCTGGTGCCGGCCATCGCCATCATCACCTCGATCGGCGTGTACGCGGTGCACTCCACCACCTTCGACCTGTTCCTGATGATCGGCATCGGGGTGTGCGGCTACATCCTGCGCAAGCTCGACTACTCGCTGTCGGCGGTACTGCTCGGTTTCATCCTGGGCGGGATGATGGAGGACAACCTGCGCCGTGCGCTGTCACTGTCCAACGGCGAGCTGAGCATCCTCTGGGGCAGCCCGATCACCCTGGCGGTGTGGGCGCTGGTGGCACTGATGGTCGCCTTGCCGATGCTGCGCGCCTGGCGTGGTCGCCAGCGCGCCGCCCTGCAGGCCGCCAGCTGAGGCTCGTCGCATACCAGAGGAGGGCAAGGGCGAGTCGCTCGCCCTTGCAGCACAGACCATGCATATCGCCATACCCGACGACTACCAGCACGTCATCCGCTCCCTCGACTGTTTCTCCCGGCTCGAGGGTCACCGGGTCAGCCTGTTTCATGACGCCCAGAGCGACCTGGAAGTGCTGGCGCAGCGCTTCGCCGACGCCGACGCCCTGGTGCTGACCCGCGAGCGTACGCGGATCGATGCCGATCTGCTGGCGCGCCTGCCCCGCCTCAAGCTGATCAGCCAGACCGGCAAGGTTGGCCCCCATGTCGACCTCGAGGCCTGCACCGCTCGGGGTGTCGCGGTGATGGAGGGCCGCGGTTCGCCCATCGCCCCGGCGGAACTGACCTGGGCACTAATACTCAACGCCCGGCGCCAGCTGCTGCCGGCCATCCAGGGCCTGTACGCGGGGCACTGGCAGACCAATCTCGGCGAACGCCTGTATGGCCAGACCCTGGGCATCTGGGGTTACGGGCGGATCGGCCAGCGCCTGGCGCGCTACGCCCAGGCCTTCGAGATGTCCGTGGTGGTATGGGGCAGCCAGGCCTCGCGGGACGCGGCGGTGCGCGATGGCCATCGTGCCGCCGACTCCAGGCAGGCGTTCTTTGCCGAGGTCGATGTCCTCAGCCTCCACCTGCGGCTGACGGAGAGCACCCGGCATTGCGTTGCCCGCGACGACCTGCTGCAGATGAAACCCGGCGCCCTGCTGGTCAACACCAGCCGTGCGCAACTGCTCGCCCCAGGCGCCTTGCTCGAGGCATTGAGCGCAGGCCGTCCCGGGTATGCGGCACTGGACGTACTGGAAGATGAGCCGGTGCTGGACGAAGCGCACCCATTGCTCAACCACCCACGGGTCCTCTGCACGCCGCACCTGGGCTATGTCGAAAAGCACAGCTACGAGCTGTATTTCGGCGATGCCTTCGCCAACGTGCAGGCGTTCTTCAGGGGCGAGCCTTGCGAGCTGGTCAACCCACAAGAGCTGCGACAACACCGCCCCGAATTGGCGGCGCAATAGCTAGAAGTCGGCCGTCAGTGAGCGGCGCACCGTCCTGACGGCCATCCAGCGTTTCCCTGGAGGTAGACCTGTCCGTCCTGCGCGACGCCCATGGATTGCATGGCTACGCCACACGACGCTGGCCCAATAGCGGCGATCTGCGGCCCGTGCTGCAAGCCAAGGCTTACAGCGCGGCCAAACCCCGCGGATACCGGCTGCGGCCTAGAGCACGCCGAGCTCCATGGCGGTGCGATCCACCGCCACTTTGGTCTTGGCCACCAGCTCGTCGAGCTCGTCGCGGCTCGCCACCAGGGCCGGCGCCATGATCATCCGCCCGCCGGTGGCGCGGATGATCAGCCCTTCCTCGAAGCCGATGCTGCGGCAGCGCCAGGTGATGTCCGTCTCGTTGGCGAAGCGCTTGCGGCTGGCCTTGTCCTCGGCCAACTGCAGGGCGGCGACCAGCCCCGTGCCCTGGATCTCGCCGACCAGCGGATGATCGGCAAACACCTGGCGCAGGCACTGCTGCAGGTAGGGGCCGGTGTCCGCCTTGACCCGCTCGACCACGCCCTCGTCGCGCAGCGCCTTGATGTTGGCGATGGCCACCGCCGCCGCCACCGGGTGGCCGGAGTAGGTCAGGCCGTGGGCATAGACACCGCCCTGCTCCACTAGCACCTCGGCGATGCGCTTGCTCAGCACCAGTCCGCCCATGGGGATGTAGCCGCTGGTCAGGCCCTTGGCGATCGACAGGGTGTCGGGCTCGAAGCCGAAGTGCTGGTGGGCGAACCACTCGCCGGTGCGGCCGAAACCGCCGATCACCTCGTCGGCGCACAGCAGCACGTCGTACTGGCGGCAGATACGCTGGATCTCCGGCCAGTAGCTCTCCGGCGGGAAGATCATGCCGCCGGCGCCCTGGAACGGCTCGGCGACGAAGGCGGCGACGTTCTCCGCGCCCAGCTCGAGGATCTTCTCCTCCAGCTGCAGGGCGCAGCGGCGACCGAACTCGGCCGGGCTCAGCTCGCCGCCGGCAACGTACCAGTAGGGCTCGTCGATGTGGGCGAAGTCCGGCAGCATGCCGCCCATCTCGTGCATGAAGCCCATGCCGCCGAGGGCGGTGCTGGCCAGGGTGGAGCCGTGGTAGCCGTTCCAGCGGCCGATCATCACCTTCTTCTGCGGCTGGCCGAGTATCTGCCAGTAGCGCCGCACGGTGCGGATCAGCACCTCGTTGGCCTCCGATCCGGAGTTGGTGTACACGGCGTGGCTGTAGTGGCCGGGCAGCAGGCTGAACAGCTGCTCGGACAGTTCCACCACCGCCGGGTGGGTGGTGTGGAAGAACATGTTGTAGTAGGGCAACTGCTCCAGCTGGCGGCTGGCGGCGGCGGCCAGGTCCTGGCGACCGTAGCCGAGGTTGGTGCACCACAGGCCGGACATGCCGTCCAGGTAGCGCTTGCCGTCGCTGTCCCACAGGTGCAGGCCCTCGCCACGGACGATTACCCGCGGGCCTTCGGCATTCAGCGCCTTCTGATCGACGAAGGCATGGATGTGGTGAGCCGCGTCCAGTTCTTGGTAGTCACGGGTGGAGCGGGTGGGGGTTTGCAAGACTGTCATGGCAGCGACCTCGCCTGTCTGGGGTTATCGAAGGCCGGGGCCGTGCCCCGGCGGTAAGTCATTTGCGCGCCAGCACCTGGTCCAGCGGCTCCGGGGTGAACAGCGGCTTGCGCATCACCAGCTTGATCCACAGCACCGCGATCAGCGCCACCAGGCCCAGCACCACGCCGGCACTGGTGAAGATCGACGCGGTCATCTCCGGCGCCGGCGACACGTAGTAGATCGACACCAGCATGCCGGCGATGCCGAGCAGCTGTGGCAACGGGTAGAAGGGCGTCTTGAACGGCCGCGCCAGCTCGGGATAGCGCCGGCGCAGGGCGATCACGTCCAGGTGGCAGATGATGTAGGCCAGCAGCCAGGCGATCGCCGCGGCCAGCAGCAGCAGGTTGATCGCGTCCGGCCGGTCGCCCATCAGCAGCACCGGCGCGCCGGTGATCAGGGCGACGAACAGCACCGCCACCCAGGGCGTGTTGGTGCGCTGGCTGAGGCGCTTGAACTGCGGGAAGGCCTGGCCGTTGACCGCCATGCCGTAGAGCATGCGCGGGATCGCCGCCAGGGAGGTGTTCAGCGTGCTGCAGGTGGCGGCAGTCGCGGCGATCACCAGAAAGACCTTGCCGCCCTCGCCGAGCAGGGCGGTGGCGAACAGGTAGTGCGGCAGCGCCGCGCCGGCCAGCTCGTCCTGCGGTACATAGAACAGCGCGCCGATGGCATACAGGGCGATGGTGATGAAGATCACCCCGGCGCCGAGCATCATCGACCAGGGAATGCTGCGCTCCGGCTCGCGCGCCTCCTCCACCAGCGGGCAGACGAACTCGGCGCCGACGAAGCCCCAGATGGCCAGCGCCACCAGGGTCAGCACCCCGGCGCCGAGCGGGTTCCAGTCGTGGGTCAGGGCCTGGGTCAGCGCCGGCTGGCTGCCGCTCTCGGTCATGGCGGTCAGGCCCAGGGCCAGCAGCACCACCACCATCACCAGGGCCAGCACCGATTGCAGGCGGGCGAAGATGTCGATGCCCAGCAGGTTGAGCAGGGTGAACAGGACCAGCACGCCGAAGGCGACGCTCATCGGCGGGAACAGCCCCGGATAGACCTCGCCGACGATCAGGTCGAGCAGCAGCAGCTCGGCGGACAGGGCGAACATCGCCACCACCACGTAGCCGGAGAAGGTGGCGAGGATCGCCGGGAAGTGTCCCAGGGCCACCTCGGTGTAGCTGCTCAGGCTGCCGGCGCGGGGGATCATCAGCGCCAGCTCGGAGAAGGAACAGATATAGGTCAGCGCCAGCAGGAAGGCCAGCGCCAGCGGGATGAGGAAGCCCAGGCCGGCGATGCCGGCGCCCTGCAGCATCAGCACCATGACGCCCTGCGACACCACCAGGCCGATGGCCACGGCGAGCAGGGCGCCCAGGCCCAAGCTGGGTTTGCGCCGGGCGGCGAGCGGAGCGCCGTCGGCGAGCGGTGGGGAGAGGCTGATATCGGGATCGTACATGGGGAGTTCTCCTGCGATCTTGTTGTTGTGCCAGGGGGAACGCAAAGGGTCCGTGCGCGGCTCAGCCGCGCAGCTGGACCCAGGTGGTTTTCAGGTGGCTGTACTTGTCGAAGGCCTGCAGCGACAGGTCGCGGCCGAAGCCGGACTGCCTGCAGCCGCCGAACGGCACGCAGACGTCGAGGGCGTCCACCGTGTTCACCGACACGGTGCCGACCCGCAGGCGGCGGGCCACACGGTGGGCGCGGTTGAGGTCGTCGCTCCACAGCGAGGCGGCCAGGCCGTAGACGCTGTCGTTGGCCAGACGCACGGCCTGCTCCTCGCTGTCGAAGGTGCTGACCGCCAGCACCGGGCCGAACACCTCCTCGCGAGCCAGGCGCATGTCCGCGCGCACGCCGGTAAAGATGGTCGGCTGGATGAAGTTGTCGCAGCCGTTGATCGACACCCGCTGGCCGCCGCAGGCCAGGCGCGCGCCCTCACCCTGGGCCTGGTCGATGAAGGCCATGATGCGTTCGCTCTGCCGCGCCTCGACGATGGCGCCCATGGCGCTGGCCGGATCCAGCGGGTCGCCCGGCTGCCAGTCGCGGGCCTTGGCCAGCAGGCGCTCGACGAACGCGTCGTGGATCGAGCGCTCGACCAGCAGCCGCGAGTTGGCCGAGCAGACCTCGCCCTGATTGAAGAAGATGGCGAAGGCGGCCTTCTCCGCCGCCAGGTCCAGGTCCTGGCAGTCGGCGAACACCAGGTTGGGGCTCTTGCCGCCACACTCCAGCCACACCTGCTTCAAGTTCGACTGGGCGGCATAGGCCATAAAGTACTTGCCCACCTCGGTGGAGCCGGTGAAGGCCAGGCAGTCGACGTCCATATGCAGGCCCAGGGCCTTGCCGGCGGTCTCACCCAGGCCCGGCACCACGTTCAGCACCCCGGGCGGCAGGCCGGCCTCCAGGGCCAGCTGGCCCAGGCGCAGGGCGGAGAACGGCGACTGCTCGGCGGGCTTGAGCACCACCGAGTTGCCGGCCGCCAGGGCCGGCGCCAGCTTCCAGGCGGCCAGGTCCAGGGGGAAGTTCCAGGGCACCACCGCGCCGATCACCCCCAGGGGCTCGCGGCGGATGGTCGCCAGGGCGCTGTCGGCGGTGGGCGCCACCTGGTCGTAGAGCTTGTCCAGGCTCTCGGCGTACCAGGCGAACACCTGCGCCGCGCCGGGTACATCGAGGTCGTAGGCGTCACGCACCGGCTTGCCCATGTTCAGCGAGTCGAGCAGGGCCAGCTCCTCACGGTGGGCCAGGACCAGCTCGGCCAGGCGCAGCAGCACCGCCTTGCGCTCACGTGGCGCCATGCGCGGCCAAGGGCCCTGTTCGAAGGCGCGGCGGGCGCTGCGCACTGCTGCGTCGATTTCGAGCTCGCCACAGGCGGCCACCTCGGCCAGGCGCCGGTTGGTGGCCGGATCGATCGCGGCGAAGGTGACGCCGGAGGCCGCCGGGCGCAGCTGGCCGTCGATCAGTGCCTGGGTGATAAAGCCTTGTTGGGCAGCCCGCTGCTGCCAGTCGCTCAGTTGCAACATCGTTCCTCGTCCCGACCGACGCGGCGGTCTCAGTGGTGATCGAGGTCGATGGTGGCCCAGCATCGGGTTCAGGAAAATTAGTAAATATATGCTCGCAGGCCATGAAAAAACTGGGCTGCCCCACGGCCGGCCTGGGGTATGTTGGGGCCTCGAATTCCATGACAAGACGGCTTTGCAGAGCCGCGACCAGAGGTAGCCATGGCGACCTATACCCTGCGCCAGCTCAAGTATTTCGTGACCACGGTGGAGTGCGGCAGCGTGGCCGAGGCCTCGCGCAAGCTGTACATCGCCCAACCGTCGATCTCCACGGCAATCAAGGGCCTGGAGGAAAGCTTCGGCGTGCAGCTGTTCATCCGCCACCATGCCCAGGGCGTATCCCTGACCCCAAGCGGCGCACGCTTCTACCGCAAGGCCCAGGAGCTGCTGCGCATGGCCCACGAGTTCGAGCAGAACGCCCTGGCCGACAACGACGTGGTGGCCGGGCAGATCGACATCGGCTGCTTCGAGACCGTCGCCCCGCTCTACCTGCCGCGGCTGATCGCCGGCTTCAACGCCCTCTACCCCGGGGTGGAGATCCGCCTGCGCGACGGCGAGCAGCAGGAACTGGTGCAGGGCCTGACCGCCGGGCGCTTCGACCTGGCGATCCTCTACGCCCACGACCTCGACGGCACCATCGAGTGCGAGCCGCTGATGACGCCGGCCAAGCCCTACGCCCTGCTGCCCGAGGGCCATCGCTTCACCGGCCAGGCCCAGGTGTCGCTGCGCGACCTGTGCCTGGAGCCGATGATCCTGCTCGACGTGCAGCCCAGTCGCACCTACTTCGTCAGCCTGTTCGAGGAGCTGGGCCTGACGCCGAACATCGTCTTCAGCTCGCCGTCCATCGAGATGGTGCGCGGCATGGTCGGCCAGGGTTTCGGCTTCTCCCTGCTGGTGACCCGCCCGCACTCGGAGTGCACCTACGACGGCAAGAAGGTGGTGGCGGTGGAAGTCGCGGAAGAGGTCACCGGCTCCGGCCTGGTGGCCGCCTGGCTCAAACGCGCCCAGCTGACCAAGCCGGCGCAGCTGTTCGTCGAGTTCTGCAAGGAGCAGTTGGCACCGGCAAGCGCGGGCGGGGCATAGGCGCTGGGGTCAGGCCGTTCCACCCGAGCGGGCTGCCCTCGGCGACTGGCGGATATGGCCCAAGAGCTGCCGGTGGACAACCAAGGGTTGTCCACCTTACATAGCTGGCAAAAAGCCCTGTTCTAAGGGTGATTGAAAGCATTGATCCCGAATTACACTACTCCGGGGCTCTCCCGGTATCAGGATAGTTGTCGCCTGGTCGGATTCATCACTTGGCCGGATCAAGGCCAATAGCTGTTACCCAGGCGTTGACGATTCGAGCGTATTGCCAAGTGGCTCCACTCCCCCTTGCGCACCCGTTCACAAGGCATTCATTTCAGCAATATCACGCACCACCTGATCTGCAGAGCGGTCGAACATCGCCTGCTCCTGCGCATCCAGAGGCAACTCGATCACCCGCGCAACCCCCTCCTCTGCCAGCACACAGGGGACACCCATGGCGATGCCAGTTCGCCCGTACTCGCCCTCGAGAATCGCGACCGCCGGCAGAATGCGGCTTCGCCCATTGGCGATAGCATCCACCATCTGCGCAATGGCCACGCCCGGCGCATCGCAGGCGCTCCCCAGCTTCTTCAAACCCAGAATCTCGCCGCCACCCTGACGGGTGCGCTGCACAATTTGCTCTATCTGCTGGCTGGACAGGAAGTGGGACAGCGGCACCGAACCGACCGTGCAGTAGCGCATCAGCGGCACCATGCTATCGCCATGCCCGCCCAGCACCAGCGCCGAGATATCCCGAGCAGAAAACCCCGTCGCCTCGGCAATGAAAGTCTTCATGCGCGCGGTATCCAGCACCCCCGCCTGCCCGAACACCTTGTCGCGTCCCAGCCCGCTGAGAGACCAGGCCCGATAGGTCAGCACGTCGACCGGGTTCGACACCACCAACACGGTGGCAGCCGGAGCATGCCGCTTAATATCCAGCATGATGCCATCGAGAATTGGCAGATTGGTACTCAGTACATCCTGGCGCGACTGACCGGGCTTGCGCGGCACACCCGCCGTGATCACCACCAGGTCGGAACCCTGCAGCAATTCGGCATTGGACCCGCCGGTAACCCGGGTATCAGAGCCTGACTCAACTGCCGCCTGCCAGACGTCCAGCGCCTTGCCCTGCGCCAACTCGCCCTGCACATCGATCAACGTCAACTCACGACAGAACTCTTCCCGGGCGATGATCTGAGCCGCCGCCTCACCCACCATACCGGCACCCACAATTGATAGCTTGTTCACAAGCACCTCCTCGCGGCGCGAGCCACCAGCACCGCGCCACCTATAGAGAGAAGTATTACCCGCTAATGCAAAAAGGCCACCCGACGGTGGCCCGTAGTTATTCTCTGCCTGTGTTTGAGCGACGTCGTTCGACTCCCGGTGCCTCTGATACTGGCGGGTTCTCCCTTCGCCCGCTGCTCATTTTCGTCTTCGTTCAGGGCGGCGCCCTGGGCTTCGATAGCCTCCGCGAAACCTTGGCCCCTGGTCTTCTTCTGGCCCGGGCCGTGTAAAAGCGTCGGCATCGACCGTGCGGTGATGGATTCGAGATCCGCACGGGGCGCCAATGAAGCGCTCTATCCAGAGCGGACAGCGAGGCCAAGGCGCGCTGCTTCCAGAGAGCCTCGGTGACTACGTGGCGGACACCAGCTCGGTGCCTGTGGTCGATGTTTTCGTCGATGAACCCGACCTTGGTCAGCCGGGTTTCGACGGTGTCGTGCCAGGTGAAGCCGGCAGGCCAGCCTAGCTGCTGACGGTTATCAAGAACTCAAGCCCGATAACAACTGATGGCAGGCCGAAAGAAACAGCACTGCTCAGCCGGGGCGCGGCATCACCAGCAGGCGCAGCGCCAAGCCGCCGAGGACGCCCGCCAGCCCCCAGCGCTGCAGGCTCCGGGCCCGACGCCAACCGCCGAGGGCGCGGCCGAAGGTGCCGCCGAGCAGGCCCAGAGCCAGGTGAAAGAGCAGGGCCAGCAGCGTCAACAGAGCGCCCAGCAACAGGAGTTGTGCGGCCAGCGCTCCGTTTGCCGGGGCCACGAACTGCGGGAGGAACAGGATGAAGAACAGCAGCGCCTTGGGATTGAGCAGGCTGTTGAACATGGCGCGCAGCATCACCGCCCGCAGAGGCGTCCGCTCACCGGCCTGCCCTGCCCCCGATCCTTCGCTACGCAGGGCCCGGTAGGCCATCCATAACAGGTAGGCGGCGCCGCAGTAGCGGATCAGGTCGAAGGATGGCGGCCAGGCCGCCACCAGGCCGGTCACCCCGGCGGCTGTGAGCAGCGAGAGGATCAGGTCGGCCAGGGCGATGCCCAACGCGGCCGCCACTCCGCCACGCCAGCCGTAGTGCATGCCGTGGCTCATGACGAACAACATGTTGGGCCCCGGCACCAGCAACAGCAGGGTCACCGCGCCAACGAACAGCCCCAGTGTGTGCGCTTCCAGCATCGTCCTGTGCTCCCGTCGCTCACCGCCAGCCACCGTGGCTGCGCGTCGAGTTCGACAGTAGCCAATCGAACGGATCTTGGGCCCGCTACAGCTGGGTTGTTTAACGTCGGCACACTTTGCCGCCTGTAAAAAACCTCCTGGCCGAAAGCGGTGGAAAACGCTTTGCGGTTTTCCACCCTACGCCTATTGGCGTCGCGCTATAGGGTGACATGGGTTCAGCGCTGCAACCACTCGGCCAGCCGCACCAGCATGGCATCGCAGCCATCCAGCTGGGCCTGAGTGACGAACTCGTCCGGCTTGTGGCCCTGCTCCATGCTGCCGGGGCCGCAGACCACCGTGGCGATGCCGGCCTCGGCGAACAGGCCGCCCTCGGTGCCGAAAGCCACGGTGCCGAAGTCGCGACGGCCGCTGAGCAGCGCCAGCAGCTCGGCCGCCTCGCCGTCCGGCGCGGTGGCCAGGGACGGGTAGGCGGACAGCGGCTGCAGGTCGATGGCGCTGGCGTCGCTGCGCGCGCGCATCTGCGGCAGCAACTCGGTCTCGGCGTAGTCGCGCAGCGCGTCGGCGACCTCCCGCGGATCGTCCTCCGGCAGGGCGCGCACCTCGAAGTCGAACTGGCAGTCGGCCGGCACTATATTCAGCGCCCGGCCGCCCTGGATCAGCCCGGTCTGCACGGTCGAGAACGGCGGGTCGAAGCGCGCATCCTGACGCTCGGGGGCGGCCAGGCGCTGGCCGATCTCACCCAGCTTGCCGATCAGCCGCGCGGCGTACTCGATGGCGTTGACCCCCAGGGGGGCGTAGGCCGAATGGCAGGCAGCGCCGTGTACCTGGCAGCGCATGGCCAGCTTGCCCTTGTGGCCGAGCACGGGGCGCAGTTCGGTGGGCTCGCCGATCAGGCACAACGCCGGTTTGTCCGGCCGCGCGGCCAGCGCCGCGACCAGGCTACGCACGCCCAGGCAGCCGACCTCCTCGTCGTAGGAGATAGCGATATGCAGCGGCCGGCGCAACGGCCGGGCGAGAAAGCGCGGCAGGCTGGCCAGCACGCAGGCGATGAAACCCTTCATGTCCGCCGTGCCGCGGCCGTACAGGCGGCCGTCGCGCTCGCTCAGGCGGAACGGCTCGACCGTCCAGGCCTGGCCGTCCACCGGCACCACGTCGCTGTGCCCGGACAGCATCACCCCGCTGGGGCCCTCCGGGCCGAGGCGGGCATAGAGGTTGGCCTTGGTCCGCTCGGCGTTGTAGTCCAGCTTGCAGGCCAGCCCCAGGCCCTCGAGGTAGGCGCGAATGAAGGCGATCAACGCCAGGTTGGAGTCGCGGCTGACCGTGGGGAAGGCCACCAGCTCGGCCAGCAGCTCGCGGCTGCTCAGCTCACTCATCCCCGGGCACCCCGTAGCTCGGCGCGCGGGTCGGGTCCAGGGCACGGGTCACGTAGTCGCGCATCTGCGGCCGGTAGGCGCGCCACAGCCTGTCCAGCTCGCCGATGGGATCCTGCTCGGCCCAGTCCACCCGCAGGTCGACCAGCGGCCAGGTCAGGTCGTCGACCACCTGCAGCGCCGCCGAATGCACCGGGCCGGCCTCGCCGCCGGCGGCCATGGCCGCCTGCAGGGCGGCCAGCAGGCGCTCGGCCAGCGGCCCGGAGCCCTGTTCGAAGGCGTGCACCATGGCCTCGACCACCCCGCGCTCGGCCAGCAGGTTGCCGGCGGCCACGCACTGTTCGCCGGCCCGGGCGTTGTGCACGCCCAGGGCCTGGCTGCCGGTGAACAGGGCGCTGCGGCCCTGGCTGTCGAGCAGCGCCACCTGGCGGTACTGGCTGTAGCCGTTACGGGTCAGCGCCTTGTCCAGGGCCGCGGCCGGTTCCAGGCCGCTCTCCAGCGCATCGAGGATCTGCGGGCCGAGGGCCGGCAGGGTGATGTTCTGGCTGGCCACCGCGCCGACCCCGGCGCGCAGCCAGGGACAGCGCGCGCCCACGGCGATGCTCGAGGAGCTGATGGCGATGCCCAACTGGCCGGTTTCGGCGCAGCGGCCGACGATGGAGAAGGTCATGGCGCGCGCCTCATCGTTGCCAGTGGTCGGGAATGACGGCGATCACGTCGATCTCCATCAGCCACTGCGGCTGGCCCAAGGCGCTCACCACCAGGCCGGTGGAGATGGGGAACACGCCCTTGAGCCATTTGCCGACCTCCTGGTAGACCGCCTCGCGGTAGCGCGGGTCGATCAGGTAGGTGGTGGTCTTGACGATATGGCTGAGGTCGCTGCCGGCCTCCTCCAGCAGTTGCTTGACGTTCTTCATGGCCTGCTCGGCCTGGGCCCGGGCATCGCCCAGGCCGACCAGGCGGCCGTCGAAGTCGGTGCCCACCTGGCCGCGTACATAGACGGTGTTGCCGGCGCGCACGGCCTGGCACAGGTCGTTGTCCAGGCTCTGGTTGGGGTAGGTGTCTTGGGTGTTGAACATGCGGATGCGGGTATGGGTCGGCATGGCGGTGCGTCCTTCAAACTGTGGGTGGAGTCAGGCGTTCTGGCGCTGCTCGGCATCGCGGTAGGCGAGGTAACTGCGCTGCGTGGCGATATGCCCGGCGATGTGCTTGGCGTCGTGCCACACGCCCCAGATAAACGAGGAGCCGCGGCGCGACAGCCAGGGCAGACCGAGGAAGTACACCCCCGGCTCGCGGGACACGCCGCGCTGGTGCTGGGGCTTGCCCTGGGCGTCGAAGGCGTCGACCTGCAGCCAGCCGAAGTCCACGGCATAGCCGGTGGCCCAGATGACCGAGCGGATGCCGGCCTCGGCCAGGTGCAACTGGCGAATCGGCTCGCGCACGCATTCGGCATCCGGGTAGCGGCGGCGCGCCTCCGGTTCCTCCGGCAGGTCCAGGCCGTTGCGGGCGACATAGGCGTCGGCCGCATCCAGCAGGGCCAGGTAGTTCTCATCGCCCGCGGCCAGGTTGCCGACCAGGTCGTCCCGGAATGTCACCACGCCGCCCTCGAAGGACTGGGTCAGGCCGACCAGGGTCATGCCCTCGCCCGCCAGGCGGCGGAAGTCGATGGTCTCGCCGCCGCGGGCGCCGCTGACGGCGATGGTCACGTGCTCGCGGCCAGGCTGCACTTCCTCGGCGTCCCACAGGCCGAGCACGCCCAGCCACCAGCAGAAGTCGCGGCCCCGGTAGGTGCGCGGCGGGCGGTCGTGGGGGCCGACCGAGAGGTAGACCCTGCGCCCGGCCCGCATCAGCTCGTCGGCGATCTGCACGCCCGAGGAGCCGGCCCCCACCACCAGCACCGCGCCCTCGGGCAGCTGCTGCGGGTTGAAGTAGGCGGCGGAGTGGATCTGGTACAGCCCCTCATCCTGCGGTGCGATGGCCGGAATCACCGGGCGCTGGAAGGGGCCGGTGGCGGCGACCACCCGCTGGGCGCGGATCACGCCCTGGGAGGTCTCGATGGTGAAACCCGGGCGGTCGGCATTGCGCACCACCCTCCTCACCTCGACGCCGGTGCGAATGGGCGCGGCGAACTTCTCGGCATATGCCTCGAAGTAGGCCGCCACTCGCTCCTTGGAGGCGAAGGCATCGGGGTCGAGGTCGTCGAACTCCAGCCCCGGGAAGCGGTCGTGCCAGGCCGGGCCGTTGGCCACCAGCGAGTCCCAGCGCCCCGTCCGCCAGGCCTCGGCGATGCGGTTCCTCTCCAGCACCAGATGGGGCACGCCGAGCGCACTGAGGTGCTCGCTCATGGCCACGCCGGCCTGGCCGGCGCCGACCACTAGGGTGTCGATATCCAGGGTTTCCAGGGCCTGGCCGGCACACGGCGGCCAGGCTTGGTTGAGATCGGTCATGGCTTGCTTCCTCTGATCCTGATCGGTTGCGGCTATCTGTGGGTGATGGCCGCATTCTGGTCAGGCTCAGGGGTTCGCGAAATTATGATTTTTGTCGTCGCTGGCGAGGAAAAAGCTGCCTGTACTGCAAACTCGGGGCCTGCGGGGCAGAAGACAGTGGCTATAGGTTTTTTAGTTTCAGGGGAGATGATTAAACGAGCTTCGCCGACGGCGCGTCGGGCGCTGAGCCTGAAAAACAAAAGCCCCGGCACTGGGCCAGGGCTTTGGCGTTGCTAAGTGCCGCTTAGAACTGCGACGCGTCCAGCAGGTACAGGCTCTCGCTGCCGGCCTTGACCGAAGCGCTGAGCGAGTGGATGCGCGGCAGCAGGCGGGCGAAGTAGAAGCGCGCGGTGCCGAGCTTGCTGGCGTAGAAGTCGTCCTCGCTCTCCTTGCCCAGGGAAGCCTTGGCCATCAGCGCCCACATGTAGGCGTAGGCGGTGTAGCCGAACACGTGCAGGTACTCCACCGAGGCGGCGCCGATTTCGTTGGCGTTGACCTTGGCCCGCTCCAGCAGGTCGGCGGTCATCTGCTCGAGGTTGGCGATGGCGCCCTTGAGCGGCTCGGTGAACTCGGCCAGGCTGCTGTCGGCCGAGTCGGTGAAGGCCTTGATCTCTTCGGCGAAGTGCTTGTAGAAGGCGCCGCCGCTGCCGATCACCTTGCGCCCGACCAGGTCGAGGGCCTGAATACCGTTGGTGCCCTCGTATATCTGGGTGATGCGGCAATCGCGCACCAGCTGCTCCTGGCCCCACTCGCGGATGAAGCCGTGGCCGCCGAACACCTGCTGGCCGTGGACGGTGGTCTCCAGGCCCATGTCGGTGAGGAAGGCCTTGGCCACCGGGGTCAGCAGGGCCACCAGCTCCTCGGCGCGCTTGCGGGTCGCCGGGTCCTCGCTGAACTTGGCGGTGTCCAGTTGCATGGCCACGTAGCTGGAGAAGGCGCGACCGCCCTCGTTCAGCGCCTTCATGGTCAGCAGCATGCGCCGTACGTCCGGATGGACGATGATCGGGTCGGCAACCTTGTCCTTCTCCTGCGGGCCGGTCGGGGCGCGGCTCTGGATGCGCTCACGGGCGTACTCGATGGCGCTCTGGTAGGAGCGCTCGCCGGTGGCCAGGCCCTGGATGCCGACGCCCAGGCGCTCGTAGTTCATCATGGTGAACATGGCCGCCAGGCCCTTGTTCGGCGCATCGATGATCCAGCCGGTGGCGCCGTCGAAGTTCATCACGCAGGTACTCGAGGCCTTGATGCCCATCTTGTGTTCGATCGAGCCGCAAGACAGGGCGTTCCGCTCGCCCAGGCTGCCATCGGCATTGACCAGGAACTTGGGCACCAGGAACAGCGAGATGCCCTTGGGCCCTGCCGGGGCGTCCGGCAGCTTGGCCAGCACCAGGTGGATGATGTTCTCGGTGAGGTCGTGCTCGCCGCCGGTGATGAAGATCTTGGTGCCGCTGACCTTGTAGCTGCCGTCGGCCTGGGGCTCGGCCTTGGTGCGGATGATGCCCAGGTCGGTGCCGGCGTGCGGCTCGGTCAGGCACATGGAGCCCGCCCAGGTGCCTTCGTACATCTTCGGCAGGTACTGCTGCTTGAGCTCTTCGCTGGCATGGGCATGGATCGACAGGCAGGCGCCCGCGGTCAGCATCGGGTAGAGGCCGAAGGACAGGTTGGCCGAGTTGACCATCTCCTCGACCTGGGCCGAGATCACCTTGGGCATGCCCATGCCGCCGAATACCGGATCGCCGCCGACGCCGACCCAGCCGCCTTCGGCATAGGCCCGGTAGGCTGCGGGGAAGCCGGTCGGGGTGCGCACGGCGCCGTTGTCCCAGGAGCAACCTTCCTCGTCGCCGCTGCGGTTCAGCGGGGCAATCAGCCCGGCGGTGACCTTGCCGGCCTCCTCGAGGATCGCACTAGCGGTGTCTTCATCCACCACCTCGGCCAAGGCCGGCAGTTCGGCCCACAGCTTGGATACTTCGAACACTTCGTTGAGCACGAAGCGCATGTCGCGCAGGGGAGCTTGGTAATCAGCCATGGGAAATCCTCGAACATACCAACGGACTTACAACAGGATTGAGAGCCTACCAAGGATACATTCGATACGCATAAGGTCTTTTTGTGACCAATCGTAATGATCGCGTCACCAGCCCACTTCCACGCCGCCAGATCCAGCCGCTCGACAGTTCGCCCGGATCACAACCAGGCCACCCCCTCCACCCGGCTCAATCGGCACTGTGACTGGCCAGCCAGTCCCATAACTTCTGCGCCGGTTCGCGCAGCTGGCGCCGGCGCGGGCGCACCAGCCAGAAGCGCTCCGGGGTGGCCACGAACAGGTCGAAGACCGGCACCAGGCCGAGGCGCACTTCCCGCTGCCAGCGCATGAACAGGTTGCGGTGCGCCAGGGCGATGCCCATTCCCTGGCGCGCCAGCTCCAGCGCCATCACCTGGGTGTCGCAACTGACCCGATGGGTACGCCGCTCCAACTCCGGGACCCCGGCCGCCGTCAGCCAGGCGCGCCAGCCGACGGCGAAACCCACCGAATGCAGCAGCGTCTCGCCGGCCAGATCCTGGGGACTTTGCAGGCGGGCCGCCAGTTCCGGCGCGGCCAGGGCCATCATCTGCTCTTCGCCTTGGCCCAACGCGATGCACTCGAACTCCTCCCAGTCGCCGCGCCCGTAGCGGATCTCCATGTCGGCGCCCTCGCTGCCGAAGTCATTGATCCAGAAGCCGCTGGCCAGGTGCAGGGCCACCTCGGGATGGGCACGGTGAAAGCCGATCAGCCGCGGCGCCAGCCAGGCCTGCTGGGCCAGGGGCGTGGCGCGCAGCGTGACCGGGGCATCCCGCGACAGGCCGAACACCTCGGCCGTGCTGTCACGCAGACGGGCGAAGGCCGCCTGGATCGACGGCAGCCAGGCCTGCCCGGCCAGGGTCAGGCTCAGGCTGCGCGGATGGCGCACGAACAGTTGCTGGCCGAGGCGGTCCTCCAGCAGACGGATGCGCTGGCTAACGGCCGACTGGGTAATGTTCAGCTCGCGCCCTGCCGCGGTGAAGCTCAGGGTGCGGGCCGCCACCTCGAACGCCTCCAGCCACAACAGTGGCGGCAACTCCTGGGTCGAGCCCGGCAAGCCCGGGAGCAGGCCGCTCGTGACCGAGGCATAGACCAGATCGGAACGATGGGCATCTGGCATGACGAAGACTCCGGGGATACAGACAATGCCGCCAGCATAGCCGCATAAGGCAAAGATAGGTATTAGCTCAGCTTGGCCTTAGTGCACGAATTGATCGTTTGTCAGGCTACCTGGCAAGCCCCACTCTAGAGCCGCACCTGGCCTTGGCCGCAGCGCAATTCCTCGGCTGGCCCAGTTCCCTTTACACGCGATGCGCTCTAGCGGAGACACCCGATGACTGCCAGCCTCACCCCCCCAGCCGCAGCCGCCAATTCACTGAGCAGCCCGGTCGACATGAAGGAGTATGGCCACTACGCCAGCTCGCTGCCGATCATCGCGGCTCGCTACCAGGAGTCGGCCGTCCAGGTCGACTGGCAGGTGCTGGAAACCATCGAGAGTGCGGAGTTCCCGCTGCTGTGGCTGCGCGACCATTGCGCCTGCGATGCCTGCCGCCACCCGCAGACCTACGAGCGTACCCAGTTCATCCTCGACCTCCACCCCAGCGTCGTCGAAGTTGCCCCCGGTATCTGCGTAGCGGACGGTCACCTGACGCTGACCTGGAGCGACGGCCACCTGAGCCGCTTCGACGCCGGCTGGCTGTACCAGCTGCGTCCGCACCAGCAGGCCTGGCAGCCATGCATCGTGCCGGCGAACGTCGCCTGGGCCGAGGACTTCATCCCCCATCGAACCGACTTCGCCGACTACATGGCCGGTGGCAGAGCGCGCCTGGATTGGCTGCATGCGCTGTGCCGCGATGGCTTTGCCATATTGCAGGACGGCCCGCACGAAGGCGGCGAGATCGACCAGGTGGCGGCCACCATAGGTCCGATTCGCGCCACCAACTTCGGCGGTCGCTTCGAGGTCTACAGCAAGCCCAAGCCGAACAACGCGGCCTACACCGCCCTGGGGCTGGAGCTGCACACCGACCTGACCAACTGGAAGAATCCGCCGGACATCCAGATGCTCTACTGCTTGGCCAATAGCGCCCAGGGCGGCGAGTCGATCTTCGCCGACGGCGTCGCCGTGGCCGAGGCCCTGCGCGCCCAGGACCCGGAGGCCTTCCGCCTGCTGGCCGAGACGGCGATCGATTGCCGCTTCGCCGACGAGGAGACCGACATCGTCACCCGCGCGACCGTCATCCATCTCGACGAGAACGACCAGGTCATCGAGGTACGCTTCAATAACTGGCTGCGCGACAGCCTGCGCCTGCCTCCGGCACAGATCATGCCGTGGTACCGCGCCTATCTGGCCTTCTGGAAGATCCTGCGCTCGCCGCGCTACCGCCTCGACCTGCGCCTGGCCGCCGGCGAGATGGTCGCCTTCGACAACCGCCGGGTCATGCACGGGCGCAAGAGCTTCGACCCGCAGACCGGCCATCGCCACCTGCAGGGTTGCTATGTCGATTACGACATGGTCGAGTCGGCCCTGCGGGTCACCGCTCGCCAGTCCGCCGGGGTCCGCGCCGAGTAGGCTGACATGGGCTGAACGACGCCCGCTCCGACAGACAAAGCCCGCCAAATGGCGGGCTTTGTTTTGGGCTGGAGCTATTCAGGGCTCGCTTAGCCAGTCGACACGCCACTGGCCGGACGCGGCCGGCTCAGGCACCCGTCCCGCGCAACCTGACCGCGCCACGCCGTTGACCGTGGCTGCGGATGCAGTTGCGCCCGGCGCCCTTGGCGCTGTACAGGGCCTGATCGGCCGCCTTGATCACCTCTTCCGGGTTGCCTTGCTGCGCGCCGCGCTCGGCCACCCCCATGCTCAGCGTCACCGACACCTCGCCGGCGCCGGTCCGGCCGCGGCGCCGCCGACCCTGCTGGTCATCCTCCGGGCGGCTCTGCTTGTCACGCAGCTGCAGGCGATAGTTTTCCACCGCCTGGCGCACCGCCTCCAGGTGGGGCAGGCACTCATCGAGCGTCCGGCCCGGGAACACCAGGGTGAACTCCTCGCCGCCGTAGCGGTAGGCCTTGCCCCCACCACCGACCTTGCGCAGCTGGCTGGCGACCAGACGCAACACTTGATCGCCGACATCATGACCATGGCTGTCGTTGAATTTCTTGAAGTGATCGACGTCGGCCATGGCGATCACATAGTTGCGACCCAGGCGTTGCAACCGCTCGTTCAGCGCGCGCCGGCCCGGCAAGCCAGTGAGCTCATCGCGAAAGGCCATCTGATAGGCCTCATGGGCCACCGCTGCGACCAGCATCAGCATCACCTGGCTGCTCATCACATTCAGCGCATGGGGCTGGGTGAAGATATTGGGCAACATCCACAACAGTCCGCCCAACCCCAGCAACTGCGCCGCATGCAGCGGGCGCGGAGCGCGCAGGTACTGCACCAGCAGGAGGACGAAGCCCATCAGAAACAACGGGTAAGCCAGCTGGACCAGGCTCATCCACTCGCCGTGCAGGGCCGGCCAGCGGATCACCGCCAGCCACTGCAGCAGCGCCTGCGGATAGCGCTGCGCCAGCGCCAGGGCGACGCTCCCGAGCGCCAGCAACACAGCGGCACGGGCGACCAGGTCCTGCAGCAGATGGGTACGCTCGCGCCACGCCGCGTACAGGCCGTAGAGCAGCGGCAGCAGCACGCTGCAAAGGTGGAAGACCAACGCCGCATCGCCGCGCACCCGGCCCTCGGCGCGGTAGTAGTCGAGCTGGATATCCAGGAGGAAGTAGCCCAGGTAAAGCACCAGCAGCAGGAACAGCTCGCGCTGGCGGCCGTAGACCAGGCAGAAGGTACCGCCCAACAGCAGCAGCAGGGTCGGCAGCACATTGAACAGGGAGGTGAAGAATTCGCTCAGGCTCGGCAGGCCGCCCGCCAGCATGCCGCCACTGAGCAGCAGCAGCGAGGGCAGAAAATGGCTGAGGCGCACGGCAGCGAGGCGCGACAAGGCAAACTCCAGAGACAACACCGACAGCGCTGAGAAGCTGGCATTTTGCCAGATGGCCACGAGCAAATACCTGGCCTGGCGCACAAATTGCGCATTCGGCCGCGCAGGACCTCGTTCGACTCGCGCCTGCGGAGCGCCCAAAAAAAACCGCCACCTTTCGGCAGCGGTTCTTCAGATGAGCTCGCGACCGGCCTCAGTAGCCCAGGGCGAAATCCTCTTCGCTCATGTCCATCAGGTTGCTGGCACCGGACAGCATGGCCTCGACGTGAGTACGGGTCCGCGGCAGGATGCGCGCGAAGTAGAAGCGCGCGGTCTGCAGCTTGGCCTTGTAGAACGCCGCGTCTTCAGTGCCGGCAGCCAGCTTCTCGGCAGCCAGGCGAGCCATGTCGGCCCAGAAGTAGGCCAGGCAGGCATAACCGGAGTACATCAGGTAGTCCACCGATGCGGCGCCAACTTCTTCGCGATCCTTCATCGCGGCCATGCCGACCTTCATGGTCAGCTCGCCCCACTCCTTGTTGAGCTTGGCCAGGGGCTCGACGAACTCCTTGACCGCGTCGTTGCCTTCGTTGCTCTGGCAGAACTTGTGGACGATCTTGGTGAAGCCCTTCAGCGCCTCGCCCTGGGTCATGAGGATCTTGCGACCCAGCAGATCGAGGGCCTGAACGCCGGTGGTGCCTTCGTACATCATGGAGATGCGGCAGTCACGCAGGTTCTGCTCCATGCCCCACTCGCTGATGAAACCGTGGCCACCGTAGATCTGCATGCCGTGGGAGGCGGACTCGAAGCCCACTTCGGTCATGAAGGCCTTGGCGATCGGGGTGAGGAAGGCCAGCAACGCGTCGGCCTGCTTCTTCTCGGCCTCGTCCTGGCTGTACTTGACGATGTCGACCTGCTTGGCGGTGAAGTAGACCATGGCGCGGTTGCCTTCGGCGAACGCCTTCATGGTCAACAGCATGCGGCGCACGTCCGGATGCACGATGATCGGGTCGGCGGCCTTGTCCGGCGCCTTCGGGCCGGTCAGGGAACGCATCTGCAGACGCTCGCGGGCATACTTCAGGCCACCCTGGAAGGCCAGCTCGGCATGGGCCACGCCCTGCAGCGCGGTACCCAGGCGGGCGGTGTTCATGAAGGTGAACATGCAGTTCAGGCCCTTGTTGGCCGGGCCGATCAGGTAGCCAGTAGCGCCGTCGAAGTTCATCACGCAGGTGGCGTTGCCGTGGATACCCATCTTGTGTTCGATCGAGCCGCAGGTCACTGCGTTGCGCTCGCCTACGCCGCCTTCGGCAGTCGGCAGGAACTTCGGCACGATGAACAGGGAAATACCCTTGGTGCCGGCCGGTGCATCGGGCAGGCGGGCCAGGACGATATGGACGATGTTATCGGCCATGTCGTGCTCACCGGCGGAGATGAAGATCTTGGTGCCGCTGACCTTGTAGCTGCCGTCGGCCTGAGGCTCGGCCTTGGTGCGCAGCATGCCCAGGTCGGTGCCGCAGTGCGGCTCGGTCAGGCACATGGTGCCGGTCCACTCGCCGGACACCAGCTTGGTCAGGTAGGTGTGCTTCTGCTCGTCGGTGCCGTGGGCGTCCAGAGTGTTCATCGCACCGTGGGACAGGCCCGGGTACATGCCCCAGGACCAGTTGGCGGTGCCGACCATCTCGCTCAGTACCAGGCCGAGCGACTCCGGCAGGCCCTGGCCGCCATGGTTGACGTCATGGGCCAGGCTCGGCCAGCCACCTTCTACGTACTGCTTGTAGGCTTCCTTGAAACCGGTCGGGGTCTTCACGCCCGACTCGCTCCAGGTGCAGCCCTCGGTATCACCCACACGGTTCAGCGGCGACAGCACCTGCTCGCAGAACTTGGCGCCCTCTTCGAGGATGGCGTCGACCATGTCCGGAGTAGCGTCTTGGCAGCCAGGCAGGCTCTGATAGTGCGCTTCGTAGCCGAGCAGTTCGTCGCGAACGAAACGAATATCACGCAAGGGGGCCTTGTAATCAGGCATAGCGGTTAACCTCTGCGGTGGACTCTGAGTGTGTGGGTGACCGTCAAGACGGTCGCTGCGGGGTCATTCCCGACTGCTTGAGCGACTATAGGTCGGCAAGCAATCAAACGCATGTTTGAAACATACGTTTACCCCCCCCCCTTGTCAAGCACCTGCGCAGCACAGACTACGCCCTGGGCACGACAAACTGCCCCAGCCTCGATGGTTGGTCTTGCTGACGATAGGACCGCAACTCGGCGACTGAGCGGACCCTCTGCAGATGCACCACACGGGTACTGGGCGCATCCAGGAGGGCACAGCGTTCCGCGCAGGGACGTCGTCGACAGCGCTGGAGTCGTGGGAGTGGGTGGGCGAAGCGGGAAGGAGCGGCAGCGGTGCGACTGCGGACAAGAAAGACGCCATTGCGCCGTCGACCTGCATCAGCCTTTCCTCACCACTGGTCGGCTTCAGGACTGCATTGCCGGATCAAGCGGGGGCTGGACGCAACAGGGCCGCGCCCGCCCTGGCGAAAAGGCGCTCAGGCCTTGGTATCGATCAGGGTGCCCAGCACTTCATCGGCGGTCTTCACCAGCCGCGCGCCGACCTGCGCCTCATGCTGGCCGACGCGCAAGGCCACTAGGCTTTCGCTCAGATCGGCGGGAGCGTCGGCACGCGATTCGGGCGTTGCATCGACGCGGCTTTGTTGCGGCGGTGGAGCGGCAAACGCTGCGCCGGCGATCTCGGTCGCCGCCTGATCGATGCGCCGCTGGCCAGACTGAATGGTGCTGATGCCCGCGCTGAAGGCGCTGCCGGAGATTTCCATGAGTTAGCTCCCCTGGGGGAAAGACGCCGTAGACCTGCATTGAAGCAGAAAACATCCGGCCGCCCTACTGGCATTTGGTAATGGCAAAAGGCCGCTTTATAACGCAACCCCGAGCCGGGCGAGGTCGAGATACGCGGCCACGGCCGCCGGCAGCGGCTGGTCCAGGCGCGGCACCCGCCCCAGGCAGGGCGCCGGCAGGCGTTCGGCCAGGGTCGCCAGGTTTTCCTCGAGGCGCGAGGTCTGCGGATCGACCACGTTGGCCACCCAACCGGCCAGCGGCAAGCCGTCACGGGCGATCGCCTCGGCGGTCAGCACCGCCTGGTTGATGCACCCCAGGCGCACGCCCACCACCAGGATCACCGGCAGCTGCAGGCTGATCACCAGATCCGACAGGGACGCCTGGCCATCCAGCGGCACGCGCCAGCCCCCTGCTCCCTCGACCAGGGTGAAGTCGGCGCCCTTGTCCAGGATCCGCTGCACCGGCCCGCGCAAGCTCGCCACGTCCAGCACCGCGCCGACCTCGCGGGCAGCCAGGTGGGGCGCGATGGCCGGCTCGAATGGCAGCGGATTGACCTCCTCGTAGCGCAGATCGAGGCTGCATTCACCCAGCAGGGCCAGGGCATCCTCGTTGCGCAGCCCGTCCGGCGTGCTTACGCAGCCGGAGGCCACCGGCTTGGCCGCTGCGGTGCTGAGCCCGGCGCACTGCGCCGCATGCAGCAGGCCGGCGGCGATGGTGGTCTTGCCGATCTCGGTATCGGTGCCGGTGACGAAGTAGGCGTAGGTCATGTCGATTGTTCCTCTCCGGCCAGCCGTCTGGCGGCGTTCATTTCAAGGCTGTTTCTGCAGCACGCCGTAGACCACCTGATAGGTGGCCGGCAGGCCCTGGGGCTGGCGAAAGCGCTCGTAGGCCTCGACCAGCGCGAGGATGCGCGCGCGGCCGGTCAATCCGCCCGGGCGTCCCGGGTTGAGGTTGTGCGCGCCCAGCGCTTTCAACTCATGGGTGAGACTGCGCAGGTCGGCGTAGTGCAGCGCTTCGGCGCGGGTTTCCAGGGTCGATAGCCGCATGCCGCTGGCGGCGCACAACTGCTGGTAGTCGGCGAAGCGACGGAAGCGGTTGACGTGGACGAAGCCGTCCACCGCCTGCCAGCTGTCGCGCAGTTCCTGCAGGGTGCCCACGCACAGGCTGCTGAACGCCAGCACGCCGCCGGGGCGCAACACCCGCCGGGCCTCGTCCAGCACCGCGCGGAAGTCCGCACACCACTGCAGCGCCAGGCTGGAAAACAGCAGGTCGCAGCATTCGTCGCGCAACGGCAGGCGCTCGGCGTCACCGGCGATGAAGCGCTGCGCGCCCCCCAGTGGCCGAGCATGGCGCAACATGCCTTCGGCGATATCCAGGGCGACGCCCTCGGCCGCCGTGAAGCGTTCGCCGAGGGTGCGACTGAAATGCCCGGTGCCGCAGCCCAGGTCGAGCCAGCGCTGCGGCTCGAGCCGCGCCGGTAGCCGCGCCAGCAACTGATTGCCGACGCTGCGCTGCAGTGCCGCGACGCTGTCGTAGCTGTCGGCGGCGCGGGAAAAGGATGCGGCGACCTGCCGTTTGTCCGGCAGGCCGCTGGCGGATTGGCTCAGGCGCTCAATCATCGCCGGCCTCGTGCAGGAACGCCTGAATCGCCGCCGCCACTTCATGGGGGCGCTCGAGGACGAAGGCGTGGCTGGCCGTGTCGATCAGACCGACCTCGACATCCGGCAACAACTCGAGCAGGGCCGCCGGCGCCTCGGCCGGCACCAGCGCATCGAGGCCGGCGAACAGGTGCAGCTGCGGGCCGACGAAGGCCTGTAGGGCGGCGCGGGTGTCCAGCGCCGCAAGCAGGTCGAGGCCGCTCAGCAAGCGCTGCGCGGACTCTTGCGGGGCTGCACCGAGCAGCTGACGGGACAGCCCGCGGGCATCGCCTGCCCCTTGGGCGCAGAGCAGGGCGAAGCGCTTCAGGGTCGCCGTCGCATCGCGGGCGCAGCCCTGGCGGAACGCGGCGAAGGTTTCCGCCGGCATCGCCGCGGGCCAGCCCACCTCGGCGACGAAACGCAGATTGCTGGCCAGGCAGAGCAGGCCGCTGCAGCGCTCGCCACGCCGCGCCGCCAGTTCCGCCGCGAGCATGCCGCCGAGGGACCAGCCACCCAGCCAGGCGTCCTCGGGCAGGTTGGCATCCAGCTCGTCGAGCCAGGCCTCGGCGTCGCCGCTATCCAGCCGTGGCAGCGGCTCGACCTGCACCCGCAGGCGCGCATCCAGGCCGCGCAGGGCCTCGGCCAGGGGCTCGAGGGGCGCCGTACCCAGGCCCCAGCCGGGCAGCAGGATCAGCCGGTCACGCATCACCGCCCTCCTCTTCCCCGCCAGCCAGTTGCGGCCAGCACTCGGCCAGGGCCTCGAGCAGCAGGTCCAGCTGCTCCACGCTGTGGGCCGCGGACAGGGTCACGCGCAGGCGCGCACTGCCGGCCGGCACGGTCGGCGGGCGGATCGCGGTGACCAGCAGGCCGCGCTCTCGGAGCATCTGCGACAGGCGCAGGGCGCGGGCGCTGTCGCCGACCAGGATCGGCTGAATCGGCGTGGCGCTGTCCATCAGCTGCAGGCCGATGGCCGCGGCGCCAGCGCGAAAGCGCGCGACCAACAGGTCCAGGTGTTCGCGCCGCCAGTGCTCGCTGCGCAACAGCTCCAGGCTCTTCAGGGTGGCGCAGGCCAGCGCCGGTGGCTGGCTGGTGGTGTAGATGTAGGGGCGGGCGAACTGCACCAGGGTCTCGATCAGTTCCTCACTGCCGGCGACGAAGGCGCCGGCGGTGCCGAAGGCCTTGCCCAGGGTGCCGACCAGCACCTGCACATCCTCCGCGCCCAGGCCGAAGTGCTCGACGATGCCGCCGCCGCTGGCGCCGAGCGGGCCGAAGCCGTGGGCATCATCGACCATCACCCAGGCCCCTTTGCGCCGCGCCTCGGCACAGATGGCCGGCAGGTCGGCGAGGTCACCGTCCATGCTGAACACCCCGTCGCTCACCACCAGGGTGTTGCCGGCGGCCTTGTCCAGGCGCGTGGCCAGGCTGGCGGCATCGTTGTGCAGGTAGCGCGAGAAGCGCGCGCCGCTGAGCAGGCCGGCGTCCAGCAGGGAGGCGTGGTTGAGCCGATCCTCCAGCACCGTGTCGCCCTGGCCGAGCAGCGCGGTCACGGCGCCCAGGTTGGCCATGTAGCCGGTGGAGAACAGCAAAGCCCGCGGGCGCCCGCAGAATTCGGCCAGCGCCTCCTCCAGCTCATGGTGCGGCGTGCTGTGGCCGATCACCAGGTGCGAGGCGCCGCCACCGACGCCCCAGCGCCGGGCACCGGCCTGCCAGGCTTCGATCACCTGGGGATGATTGGCCAGGCCGAGGTAGTCGTTGGAACAGAAGGCCAGCAGCTCGCGGCCATCGACCCGCACCTGCGGGCCTTGCGGCGAACCCAGCAGGGGCCGCTGGCGGTAGAGATTGGCCGCCCGGCGTTCGGCGAGGCGTGAGGCGAGATCGAAGCTCATGGCAAAACCCGGTGGATAACCGCAAGCGGGTTATCCACCCTGCAGAGGACTACGTAGGGTGGAGCGCGGCGCGCAGCAGGCGCGTCCCGCTCCACCGCGCGACTTCAGCTTGCGGCGTTGTAGAACAGCTTGGCGTCGCGCTGCTCGACCAGCGCCTGCTCGATGGCCGCCTGGTGCACCTCGTCGCCGTGTTCCTCGCGTTCCTCGGGCTTGATGCCGAGGCGGGCGAACAGCTGCATGTCCTTGTCCGCCTGGGGGTTGGCGGTGGTCAGCAGCTTCTCGCCGTAGAAGATCGAGTTGGCGCCGGCGAAGAAGGCCAGGGCCTGCATCTGCTCGTTCATCTGCTCACGGCCGGCGGACAGGCGCACGTGGGACTGCGGCATCATGATCCGCGCCACCGCGAGCATGCGGATGAAGTCGAAGGGGTCGACGTCCTGCTCGTCGGCCAGCGGCGTGCCCTGGACCTTGACCAGCATGTTGATCGGCACCGACTCCGGGTGCTCCGGCAGGTTGGCCAGCTGGATCAGCAGGCCGGCGCGGTCGTCCAGCGACTCGCCCATGCCGAGGATGCCGCCCGAGCAGATTTTCATCCCCGACTCGCGCACATGGGCCAGGGTCTCCAGGCGCTCGGAATAGGTGCGGGTGGTGATGATGTTGCCGTAGAACTCCGGCGAGGTATCCAGGTTGTGGTTGTAGTAGTCGAGGCCGGCTTCGGCCAGGGCCTGGGTCTGCTCCTTGCTCAGCTTGCCCAGGGTCATGCAGGTTTCCAGGCCCAGGGCCTTGACCCCTTCGACCATCTTCAGCACGTAGGGCATGTCCTTGGCCGAAGGATGTTTCCAGGCCGCGCCCATGCAGAAGCGGGTGGAACCGATGGCCTTGGCCTCGGCCGCCGCCTCCAGCACCTTCTGCACCTCCATCAGCTTTTCCTTGTCCAGGCCGGTGTTGTAGTGGCCGGACTGCGGGCAGTACTTGCAGTCTTCCGGGCAGGCGCCGGTCTTGATCGACAGCAGGGTCGAGACCTGCACGCGGTTGGCATCGAAATGCGCGCGGTGCACGGTTTGCGCCTGGAACAGCAGGTCGTTGAAGGGTTGCTGGAAGAGCGCCTTGACCTCGGCGAGGGTCCAGTCGTGACGCAGTTCGGCGGCTGTAGTAGCGCTCATGATCGATTCCTTGTGGGCGGCAACGGCCTGCTAGAGTCAGCAGGCACGACACGGATGTCCGGCATATTTATGGAAGGCCCATGCGCTGTCAACCTGGCAACAGGCCACCGGTTTACCGATGGTTAGAAAACAAACAGCCCTGCATGCTCTGCGATGAGCCCGCGGACCTGAAACACGCCCTGTGCAGCGACTGCGAGGGCGAGCTGCCCTGGCTGGGCGAGCACTGCCAGGTCTGCGCCCTGCCGCTGCCCGGCGCCGGGCTGACCTGCGGCGACTGCCTGCGCCGGCCGCCGGCGTTCGATCGGGTCACGGCGCCGTGGCGCTACGGCTTCCCGGTGGACAGCCTGATCACCCGCTTCAAGCACCAGGCCCGGTGGCCTCTGGGACGTCTGCTCGGCGAGCTTTTGTCACATCATCTGCGCCACGCCTTCGATGAAGGGCTGCCGCGCCCCGACCTGCTGCTGGCGGTCCCGCTGGCAGCCGCACGCCAGCGCCGACGCGGCTTCAACCAGGCACAGCTGCTCTGCCAATGGCTCAGCCACAGCCTGCAACTGCCGCAGCAGCCACACTGGCTGCTGCGCACCAGCGACACCCAGGCCCAGCAACAACTGGATGCCAGCGCACGCCGGCGCAACCTGCGCCGGGCCTTTGCCCTGGCGCCTGCGAGTCGGGTGCAAGGCTTGCACCTAGCCCTGGTCGACGACGTGCTGACCACCGGCGCCACCGCCGAGAGCCTGGCGCGCCTGTTGAAGCGCGCCGGTGCGGCGCGGGTCGATGTCTACTGCCTGGCCCGCACGCCCAAGCCGGGCGAGCGCTGAACGCGCGCCGCCCCGGTGGCCGCAAGGGGGTACACTGGGCGATCACCGCCGCGGAGTCGCCCATGTCCCATCCCTTTGACGCCCTCACCCCCGACCTGGTCCTGGATGCCGTGGAAAGCCTCGGCTACCTCAGCGATGCACGGATCCTGGCGCTCAACAGCTACGAGAACCGCGTCTACCAGGTGGGCATCGAAGACCAGACGCCGCTGATTGCCAAGTTCTACCGCCCGCAACGCTGGAGCGATGCGGCGATCCGCGAGGAGCACAGCTTCAGCTTCGAGCTGGCCGAGTGCGAAGTGCCGGTGGTGGCGCCCCTGGCCCGCGATGGCGAAACCCTGTTCGAGCACGCCGGCTTTCGCTTCGCCCTGTTCCCCCGGCGCGGCGGCCGCGCCCCGGAGCCGGGCAATCTGGATCAGCTGTACCGCCTCGGCCAGCTGCTCGGCCGCCTGCACGCGGTCGGCTCGACCCGGCCGTTCAGCCACCGCGAGCACCTCGGCGTGGACAACTACGGCCACGCGTCGCTCGCCACCCTGCTGGACGGCGGCTTCATCCCGCGCAGCCTGCTGCCGGCCTACGAGTCGGTGGCCCGCGACCTGCTCAAGCGGCTCGACGGCCTGTTCGCCAACACCCCGGTGCAGGCGATTCGCCTGCACGGCGACTGCCACCCCGGCAACCTGCTGTGCCGCGACGAGACCTTCCACATGGTCGACCTCGACGACTGCCGCATGGGCCCGGCGGTGCAGGACCTGTGGATGATGCTGGCAGGCGAGCGCCACGAGCGCCTCGGCCAGCTGTCCGAGCTGATGGACGGCTACCAGGAGTTCCACGACTTCAACCCACGCGAGTTGCCCCTGATCGAAGGCCTGCGCGCTCTGCGCCTGATGCACTACAGCGCCTGGCTGGCGCGCCGCTGGGACGACCCGGCCTTCCCCCACAGTTTCCCCTGGTTCGGCACGGAGCGTTACTGGGGCGAGCAGGTGCTGATGCTGCGTGAGCAGCTGGCGGCGCTGGACGAGGAGCCGCTTAAGCTGTTTTGAGCCCCCCGATCACGGACGAGCGAGGAACCCTCCGAGCATTTAATCGATCAGTTGCAGAAGAGCGCTGCAAGCCGAGGCGCCAGCAACCGGGCCGTACAGCTAAACAGCACTACAGTTGCGGCCAAGCCGTAAAGCCTGGCTTACACTAATTGCTCGGCAGGCAGCGCCGGCGAAGCTGAACGACCAGACAAGTGCCGGTGCGGCCAACTAGAATCCCTGGCCTTTAGTTAGTAGCCTAAGCAAGGACTCTGCATGGCCACCGTCGACCCGCGCCGCGGGTATATTCTGGGCCTCACCGCCTACATCATCTGGGGCCTGTTCCCCCTCTACTTCAAAGCCATCCAGAGCGTCCCGGCACTGGAGATCATCGTCCACCGGGTGCTCTGGTCGGCGCTGTTCGGCGCCGCCCTGCTGCTGGCCTGGAAGCACCCAGGCTGGTTGCGCGAATTGCGCGAGCACCCCAGGCGCCTCGCGGTGCTGGCCGCCTGCGGCTCACTGATCGCCTGCAACTGGCTGGTGTACGTGTGGGCAGTGAACAACGAACGGATGCTCGAGGCCAGCCTGGGCTACTACATCAACCCGCTGATCAATGTCCTGCTCGGCCTGCTGCTGCTCGGCGAGCGCCTGCGCCGCCTGCAGTGGCTGGCCGTGGGCCTGGCCGCCCTGGGCGTGGCGCAACAGGTGTGGCAACTGGGCAGCCTGCCCTGGGTATCCCTGGTGCTGGCGCTGACGTTCGGTTTCTACGGCTTGATCCGCAAGCAGGCGCCGGTCGCCGCGTTGCCGGGCCTGGTGGTGGAAACCTGGATGCTGCTGCCGGTCGCCCTGGCCTGGCTGCTGCTGCACCCCGCCGCGATGAGCAGCCAGGCCCCCTTCTGGGGCACCAGCGAAGCCCTCTGGCTGATGGCCGCCGGGCCGATCACCCTGGTGCCGCTGGTCTGCTTCAACGCCGCCGCGCGTCATCTGCCCTATACCACCCTGGGTTTTCTGCAATACATCGCCCCGACCCTGGTGCTGCTGCTGGCGGTGCTGGTGTACGGCGAACACTTCGACCCGGCCAAGCTACTGGCCTTCGTCTGCATCTGGGCCGGCCTGGCGCTCTACAGCCTGGACGCCTGGCTGACCCTGCGGCGCCGCGGCCGGGCCTGATCGCCCGGGCTGAACCCTGCGCCTGGGTGAGGACAACCCTCAGCCAGCCGCAGGCATCCATGGGGCGATGTCCGGCGGTCAACTGGACAATAAACGAGCAGCCCGGCGCAACCCGCGCCGGACCTGGCCTGCAGCCAGTCATCCCGACCTTATCCACAGAACGATCCCCGATCTCTGTGCACAAGCCATTGAAATTGCTGGTTTTTTAATCAGAACTCGGCAGACCCCGGGGCACTAGCGCGCGCACCGCCGCCCCCCAGGTTATCCACAGCCCTACGCACATCAGCCGTGGATATCCGCTCTCGGTCACCCCCTCAGTTCTCGGTGCGCAGATTGAGCTCGACCATCAGGTCATCGGCCAGTGCCTCCAGTTTGCCCTGCAACATCTCCAGGGACAGCTCCAGCGGCACCGCCAGCAACGCCTCGGCGTGGAACAACGGCTCGCTGCTCATGGGCGCCGGCATCACCTCGGTGACCAGGCTCTCCAGGTTGACCCCCTGGGCGGTGAGCAGGCTGGTGATGTCACGGACGATGCCCGGCCGGTCGTTGCCGACCAGGTCGAGGAGTATCGGCTTCCAGCTGCACACCGGCTCCGCGCCGCTGTCGGCCAGCAGCACGCGGATGCCCTGGGCACCGAGGCCTTGCAACTCCTCGACCAGTCCGGCTCGCGCCTCGGCCGGCACGGCGATGCGCAGTATCCCGGCGAATTGCCCGGCCATGCGCGACATGCGGCTCTCCAGCCAGTTGCCGCCGTGGTTGGCCACGCATTGGGCGACGCGCTCGACCAGCCCCGGCTGATCCTGGGCGATTACGGTAAGTACCAGGTGCTCCATGGAATGCCTCTCATCGTTTCAGGTGAAGACAGCGCCGGCAGCGTCCGCGCCAGTGGCATCAAGGGTTGCGGCGAGACAGCTGCAGCCAGTAGGTAAAGAACACTTCATCACGTACATAACCGAGGCGCTCGTACAGCGCCTGGGCCTCCAGATTGCCCTTCCCCGTCTCCAGCTGCAATCCGCAGGCGCCGCTCGCCTCGGCCTGCACCCGTGCGGCATTCATCAGCGCGCTGCCGACGCCGCGCCGACGCGCCGCCGGTGCCACGTAGAGATCGCTCAACAGCCAGGCCGGGCGCAGTGCCAGGGACGCGAAGTAGGGATAGAGCTGCACGAAACCGAGGACGGCGCCGGTCGCGTCACGCCCGACCAGCAGGGTCGAGTCGCCGCGGCTCAGGCGCTCGACGAGAAAGGCGCGGACCGCGGCCAGGGATCTGTCCACCTGATAGAAACGCAGATAGGCGGCGAAGAGCTCGGCCAATTCGTCGAGATCCTCTGTAGTGGCCGCGGCTATACGCATCGCTCGGCTCCTTCGGGTGATGATCGCAGTATAGGCAGGCGTCGCTCACGTCGGCCGACGGGCGCCGCACAATAAGTCGTATACCGTTTAGCTAGCTTTATGAAACAATAAACACAGATATTTAAGACAAAGCGCTCATCGCGTGACTGCAAAGCACTTTACGGTCGCAGAACGACGCGACCCCCGCTGATTTTCCGATAATCTTGATGTAGTATGCCGCGCCTCGGACTACAAGACGTAACCCCCGGGTTCCACGCGGCTATTAAGTAGAGCTGAAGAGCTGAGCAGAGTGAGGCAAGTGATGACTGAACGCGTTCAAGTCGGTGGCCTGCAGGTCGCCAAAGTGCTGTTCGACTTCGTTAACAACGAAGCCATCCCCGGGACCGGCATCACCGCCGACAAGTTCTGGAGCGGTGTCGAGGCCGTGATCAACGAACTGGCGCCGAAGAACCGCGCCCTGCTGGCCAAGCGCGACCAGCTGCAGGCGCAGATCGACGCCTGGCACCAGGCCCGCGCTGGCCAGGCCCACGATGCCGCGGCCTACAAGGCCTTCCTCGAGGAGATCGGCTACCTGCTGCCGCAACCGGCCGACTTCAAGATCAGCACGCAGAACGTCGACGACGAGATCGCCCACCTGGCCGGCCCGCAGCTGGTGGTGCCGGTGATGAACGCGCGCTTCGCCCTGAACGCCTCCAACGCCCGCTGGGGCTCGCTGTACGACGCACTGTACGGCACCGACGTGATCAGCGAAGACGGCGGCGCCGAGAAGGGCAAGGGCTACAACAAGGTCCGCGGCGACAAGGTCATTGCCTTCGCCCGCGCCTTCCTCGACCAGGCCGCGCCCCTGGCAGCCGGCTCCCATGTCGACGCCACCGGCTATCGCATCGAAGGCGCCCGCCTGCTGGTCAGCCTCAAGGGCGGCAGCAACACCGGCCTGCGCGACGACGCCCAGCTGGTCGGCTTCCAGGGCGACACCCATGCGCCGTTCGCCATCCTGCTCAAGCACAACGGCCTGCACTTCGAGATCCAGATCGACGCCGACAGCCCGATCGGCAGCACCGATGCGGCCGGGGTCAAGGACGTGCTGATGGAAGCCGCCCTGACCACCATCATGGACTGCGAAGACTCGGTCGCCGCGGTCGACGCCGACGACAAGGTGGTGGTCTACCGCAACTGGCTGGGCCTGATGAAGGGCGACCTCGCCGAGCAGGTGTCCAAGGGCGGCCAGACCTTCACCCGCACCATGAACCCGGACCGCGTCTACACCCAGCCGGACGGCAGCGAGCTGACCCTGCATGGCCGCTCCCTGCTGTTCGTGCGCAACGTCGGCCACCTGATGACCATCGACGCCATCGTCGACAGCCAGGGTTTCGAGGTGCCGGAAGGCATGATGGACGGCCTGATCACCAGCCTGATCGCCATCCACAACCTCAATGGCAACACCAGCCGCCACAACACCCGCACCGGCAGCGTATATATCGTCAAGCCGAAGATGCACGGTCCGGAAGAAGTCGCCTTCACCAACGAGCTGTTCGCCCGCGTCGAGGACGTCCTCGGCCTGCCGCGCAATACCCTCAAGGTCGGCATCATGGACGAGGAGCGCCGCACCACGGTTAACCTCAAGGCCTGCATCCAGGCCGCCAGCGAGCGCGTGGTGTTCATCAACACCGGCTTCCTCGACCGCACCGGTGACGAAATCCACACCTCCATGGAGGCCGGCGCCATGGTGCGCAAGGCGGCCATGAAGGCCGAGAAGTGGATCGGCGCCTACGAGAACAACAACGTCGACGTCGGCCTGGCCTGCGGCCTGCAGGGCCGCGCGCAGATCGGCAAGGGCATGTGGGCCATGCCCGACCTGATGGCCGGCATGCTCGAGCAGAAGGTCGCCCATCCGCTGTCCGGCGCCAACACCGCCTGGGTTCCCTCGCCGACCGCCGCCACCCTGCACGCCCTGCACTACCACCAGGTCGACGTGTTCGCCCGCCAGGCCGAACTGGCCCAGCGTACCCCGGCTTCGGTCGACGATATCCTGAGCATCCCGCTGGCCGCCGACACCAACTGGTCGGCCGAGGAAATCCAGAACGAACTGGACAACAATGCCCAGGGCATCCTCGGCTACGTGGTGCGCTGGGTCGACCAGGGCGTCGGCTGCTCCAAGGTGCCGGACATCAGCGACGTCGGCCTGATGGAAGACCGTGCCACCCTGCGCATCTCCAGCCAGCTGCTGGCCAACTGGCTGCGCCACGGCATCGCCAGCGAGGAGCAGATCGTCGCCAGCCTCAAGCGCATGGCGCCGGTGGTCGACCGGCAGAACGCTAGCGACCCGCTGTACCGGCCAATGGCGCCGGACTTCGACAACAACATCGCCTTCCAGGCCGCCCTGGAACTGGTGGTCGAAGGCGCCAAGCAGCCCAATGGCTACACCGAGCCGGTGCTGCACCGCCGGCGCCGCGAGTTCAAGGCCAGGAACGGCCTGTAACCTGCAGCTGCTGCAATAAGAACCGCCCTCCGGGGCGGTTTTTTTATGCTCTAGACTTACGTCCAATGTGCAGACGGCCGTCCGCGGACGACCATACCCCCTCAGTGAATCGTCGAGACCGGCCATGAGCAAAGCGGACGCCTTCGCCCAGGCGGGCAAGACCGCCGTCATGCAGAACATCCACGGCACCATGGAGTTTCTGCAGAAGTTCCCGCCCTTCAATCAGATGGATACGGCCCACTTGGCCTACCTGGTGGAACACTGCCAGCTGCGCTTCTACGGCGAAGGCGAAACCATCATCAAGCCGGCCGATGGCCCGGTCGAACACTTCTACATCGTCAAGCAGGGCCGCGTGCACGGCGAACGCCCGCACTCGGCGCGGCGCGGCACCGAGACCACCTTCGAGATCACCAGCGGCGAGTGCTTTCCCCTGGCCGCGCTGATCGGCGAGCGCGCCACCCGTACCGAGCACCTGGCCGCCGAAGACACCTTTTGCCTGCTGCTGGGCAAGGCGGCGTTCACCAAGCTGTTCAACGTATCCAACCCGCTGCGCGACTTCGCCCTGCGCGGGGTCAGCAGCCTGCTCGAGCAGGTCAACCAGCAGGTGCAGCTACGCGCGGTGGAGACCCTCGGCGCGCAGTATTCCCTGGATACCCGCCTGGGCGAGCTGGCCATGCGCCAGCCGATCAGCTGCGCGCCGGATACGCCGCTGCGCGAGGCGGTCAAGCTGATGCACGAGCAGCACGTCGGCAGCATCGTCATCGTCGACCCGGCGCTCAAGCCCCTCGGCATCTTCACCCTGCGCGACCTGCGGCGGGTGATCGCCGACGGCGAGTCGCTGGAGCAGCCGATCGAGCGCCTGATGACCGCGAAGCCCTTCCACCTGGCGCCGGATGCCAGCGCCTTCGACGCGGCGATCGCCATGACCGAGCGGCACATCGCCCACGTCTGCCTGGTGGAGCACGAGCGCCTGTGCGGCGTGGTCTCCGAGCGCGACCTGTTCTCCCTGCAGCGGGTCGACCTGGTCCACCTGGCGCGCACCATCCGCCACGCCGGGCGGATCGAGACCCTGAGCGCGCTGCGCGAGGACATCCGCCAGCTGGTCGACCGCATGCTCGCCCACGGCGCCAGCTCGACCCAGATCACCCACATCATCACCCTGCTCAACGATCACACGGTGTGCCGGGTGATCGAGCTGACCCTGGAGGACCTCGGCGATCCCGGGGTGCCCTTCACCTGGCTGTGCTTCGGCAGCGAAGGGCGGCGCGAGCAGACCCTGCACACCGACCAGGACAACGGCATCCTGTTCGAGGCCGCGGACAAGACCGAGGCCGCCGACATGCGCCGGCGCCTGCTGCCGCTGGCCGGCGAGATCAACCAGCGCCTGGCGCAGTGTGGCTTCACCCTGTGCAAGGGCAATATCATGGCCGGCAATCCCGAGCTGTGCCTGTCGCGCCAGGAGTGGACACGGCGCTTCGCCGGCTTCATCGACGAGGCCACCCCGGAGAACCTGCTGGCCTCGAGCATCTATTTCGACATGCGCGTGGTCTGGGGGCCGGACGAGGGCTGCGAGCGGGTTCGCGAGGAGCTGCTGCGGCGGATCGCCGACAACAGCCTGTTCCAGCGCATGATGGCCGAGAACGCCCTGCGCCAGCGCCCGCCGGTCGGGCGTTTCCGCGATTTCGTGGTGGCCCGCAAGGGGGCCGAGAAGGACACCCTGGACCTCAAGGTGCAGGGCCTGACGCCCTTCGTCGACGGCGCCCGCCTGCTCGCCCTGGCCCACGGCATCGAGACCTGCAACACCCTGGAACGCCTGCGCGAGCTGATCGCCAGGCAGGTCATCGCCCCCCTCGACGGTGCCGCCTACGAGGAGGCCTACCACTTCATCCAGCAGACCCGCATGCAGCAGCACCAGCTGCAGGCCCGCGAGCACCAGGCGTACTCCAACCGCCTCGACCCGGACAGCCTCAACCACCTGGACCGGCGCATCCTGCGCGAGTCCTTCCGCCAGGCCAAGCGCCTGCAGAGCAGCCTGGCACTGCGTTATCAACTATGAGTCAGTTCACCTGGCTGACCGGCCGCGGGCCGGCCCTGCTCGAGACACAACTGGATCGCCGGGCGCGCCTCGCGGCCCCGGCGCCACTGGATGAGCGAGCGCTGAACGAACAGCGCCTGGTGGTGCTCGACCTGGAAACCAGCGGCCTGGATCTGCGCCGCGATCAGGTGCTGTCGATCGGCGCGGTGGTGATCGAGGGCGGCGCCATCGACCTGGGCCAGCAGTTCGAGCGCACCCTGCGCTGCCCGGATCGACAGCTGGGCGCCAGCGTGCTGATCCATGGCCTGGCCCCCAGCGCTATCGCCGCCGGCAGCGAGCGCGCCGAGGCGCTACTGGACTTCATGGAGTTTCTCGGCGACAGCCCGCTGCTGGCGTTTCATGCCGGCTTCGACCGACGCATGCTCGGCCGTGCCCTCAAGCAGGCCCTCGGCCACCGCCTGCGCCACCGCTTCTTCGACCTCGCCGAGCTGGCGCCGCTGCTCTGCCCACAGGCGCACATCGCCCGCGGCGGCCTCGACGACTGGGCCCGGCACTTCGGCCTGCAGGCGCAGCAGCGCCACCACGCCAGCGCCGACGCCCTGGTCACCGCCGAGTTGGCGCTGATCCTGTTCAGCCGCGCCCGCCGCCAGCAGCTGGACAGCCTGCAGGCCCTCGAGCAACGCCTGCAGGGCTGGCGCCGACGCCAGCGGGTGCAGGCATTCTGAGGCATCCTCAGACGCCAGTGCCCCCCTTATCCCCCCAGCGCCCCGCGCTCAATATATTTCGCAATATCGGGCCTCCCAGCACCCTGACGGCCATTATAAAAACAACCACATTCCATATAAATCAGTTATTTATTCCAACAAATAGACGATAGATAGCAATTTGCCGTTAAATTGACACGTCGTCACCAGCCAGCTTTATTTATACGGCGAGCACGTGTTAGTTGTCCCCACGCGCCATGCTGGAGGGGCCGCAGCGCAGTTTCGTTCCACAGCCATTCTCCAACGACCTACTCGCCAATGTTCCGCCGCTTCGGTAACCGGGATACAGAGGCTCTATTCATGAAAGAGAATGGCAAACGATCGACTCCGACTCGAGCGGAAGACAACCCTGAGGGCCCGGACAGGCGCTCGTTCCTCAAGCTGTCCGCGACGGCGATGGCGGCCCCCCTGCTGTTGCGCAGCCGAGCGGGCGATGCTGCCGAGTGGGTGACCACGCCCCAACCGGTGTTCCCGCCCAGCCCGCCGACCCGGCCCTGGCAGGAAGAACTGCCCAGAGCAATCGTCCCCGTAAGGCCCTCCGACACCTTGGTCCCGACTGCCGAGGCACAGCCGAAGTTCGACGACAAGGAGGCCGGGCGCGAGCCGCACCAGCGCTACGACGAGATAGTCGCCGCCCTCGGTGCCCCGACCCTCTATGAGCTGACCGCCAAGGAGATCCCCTGGAGTTTTCATCCAGACCTACCCTGGCAGACCGCCTGGACCTACGTCAGCGCAGGCCGCGAGGCAACCCTGCCATCCACCATCCTGGCCCGCTACGGCAAGCCGGTGGTCTGCCGCTTCCACAACGATCTACCCAAGGATCATGTGGGCTTCGGCAGCCCAGAGATCTCCACCCACCTGCACAACCTGCACATGTCCTCCGGCTGCGACGGCTACCCCAGCGACTACTACCGCAAGGACAAGGCCGGGCCGACGCTGAAGGAGCTGGGACCAAACGAAGGCAAAGGCACCTTCAAGGATCACTTCTATCCCAATGTCTACGCCGGCTACGAAGACTGGCGGGCCAAATACGGCGGGGGCTTCGGCGACCCCAAGGAGGCCCTGGGAACCCTATGGTTCCACGATCACACCGAGGACTTCACCGCACCGAACGTCTACCGCGGCCTGGCGGGGTTCTACCTGTTGTTCGACGATCTCGACTCGGGCAATGAGACCGACGCAAGCTCGTCAGCCTTGCGCCTGCCGAGCGGCCGCTACGACTATCCTCTGGCCTTCGGCGACAAGCGCTTCGACCCCGACGGTTACCTGTTCTGGGATGAATTTCATGTCGAGGGCGTGCTCGGCGACAAGGTCACGGTCAACGGCAAGATCGAGCCGGTGCTGCGCGTGGACGCGCGCAAGTACCGCCTGCGCCTGCTCAACAGCGGGCCCAGCCGCTTCTACGAGTTCTACCTGGTCGACGGTCGGGACCGCGAGCAGTCCTTCACCTATATCGCCAACGACGGCAACCTGCTGCCGACGCCGCTGCTCAACCAGCGCAAGGTGCGTATCGCCGTGGCCGAGCGCGCCGACATCGTGGTGGACTTCTCCCGCTATCCGATCAACACCGAACTGTACCTGGTCAACCGCCTGCGCCAGGACAGCACGCGCAAGCCCAAGGACGTCAGGAAGCCGGGCGACCGGGTGCTGAAGTTCATCGTCGACCGCTACCCACCACAACAGGACCTTAGCCAGGTGCCCGCGGCCCTGCGCCCGCTGCCTGAACTGCCCACGGCGGAAGAGCTCGCCACGCTGAAGGTGCGGCGCTGGGAGTTCGACCGCAAGAACGGCCTGTGGATGGTCAACGGTCGGCTGTTCGACCGGGACAACCCCAGGGCCCGGATCGACAAGGGCAGCGCGGAGATCTGGGAGCTGGTGGGCAAGTCCGGTGGCTGGTCCCACCCGATCCACCTGCACCTGGAGGAAGGCCGCATCCTCAGCAAGAGCATCGATGGCGTCGAGGTGCCGATCCCACCCCATGAGCGCGGGCGCAAGGACGTCTTCGAGCTGCACCAGACCATGACCATCAAGGTGCTGGTGCGCTTTCGCGACTTTACCGGCAAGTACGTCATGCACTGCCACAACGTGATCCATGAGGACCACGCGATGATGGTGCGCTGGGATGTCGAGAGCAAGGACGCCTGACCCCCCCTCAGCCAGGAGGTGAACGGCAGATGAACACACGCAGAGAGTTATTGCTGGGCCTGGGTGCCCTAGGTGTCACGGCGCTCGGCTGCCACGCCGGCGCCCGGGGCGGCGACCGGCGCATCCCCAATACCCGGTTGCAGACCCACACGGGCCAGACGGTGCGCTTCTACGACGACCTGGTGCGCGACAAGCTGGTGGTCATCAACATGATGTACGCCGCCTGCACCGGCATCTGCCCCACGGCCACGGCCAATCTGCGCCAGGTGTACAGGCTGCTGGGCGATCGCGCCGGCCGCGAGGTGTTTCTCTATTCGCTGAGCCTGCAACCGCAGCTGGACAGCCCAGAGGTGCTCGGGGAATACGCCAGGCAGCAGCGCATCGGCCCCGGCTGGCTGTTCCTCACCGGCGCCCCCGAGGAGGTGGAGCAGCTGCGCTACAGCCTCGGCTTCTATGACCCCGATCCGGCGCTCGACGCCGACAAGAACAGCCACACCGGCATGCTGCGCATCGGCAACGAGCGCTACCGGCGCTGGACCATGGCCCCTGCCCTGGCCACGCCCCGGCAGATCATGGGCACTATCGAGCACGTCGACATCTGAGCGCGCCACGACACGGGCCTCCTGGGCAAGCCGGACACTGCAGCCCGTTGCCCACAGAAGCGGTGGATAGCGCTGTGGATAAGCTGTACGAACAGGCGCCCGGCCCAGGCGCCGCAACGGCTCCCGGGCCTTGGCTATTTATTGAGCCATTTCAACAAGATAGGTAGGCAGTTAGACACAGTATCTGTGCATCGGCCTGTGGATAAGCTGTGCCCCGAGCGCCACGATCCAGCAGCCGCGGGGCATTGCCAGGGCTGGCTGTTTTTCGTCCAGCACTGCAGCAGCAGATCGGCCGCCGACTGGACGCACCGCGCGGAAACGACAACGCCCCGTTTCCGGGGCGTTGGTGAGTGCGCGCTAGCGCTTAGTGGTCGATGGCGGCTCCGGCACCACGGGGGATGCGGATGTCCTCGATGATGTGCTGGATATGATCCGGTGGCGCGGCGGTGACCTTGGAAACCACCAGCGATACCGCGAAGTTGAACAGCATGCCCAGGGTACCGATGCCCTCAGGAGAGATACCGAACCACCACTCGTTCGGGCCCGCGGTCGGGTTGATGAACTTGTAGTAGACGATATAGCTGAAGGTGAAGGCCAGGCCGACCACCATGCCGGCGATCGCCCCTTCCTTGTTCATCTTCTTGGAGAAGATGCCCATGACGATGGCCGGGAAGAACGAGGCCGCCGCCAGGCCGAAGGCGAACGCCACCACCTGGGCCACGAAGGCCGGCGGGTAGATGCCGAACAGGCCGGCCACCACCACCGCCACACCGGCGGCGATACGCGCGGCGAGCAGTTCACCCTTTTCGCTGATGTTGGGCTTGATCGCGCTCTTCAGCAGGTCGTGGGAGATCGAGGTGGAGATCACCAGCAGCAGGCCGGCCGCGGTCGACAGCGCCGCCGCCAGACCACCGGCAGCGATCAGGGCGATCACCCAGCCCGGCAGGTTGGCGATTTCCGGGTTGGCCAGAACCATGATGTCGCGGTCCACGTACAGCTCGGTGGCGGCATCGGTCGGGGCGTTGGTCACCAGGCGCTGGCCATGCTCGCCGCGTTCCTCGGCGAAGGTCGGCGCACCGGCGAACGGCGCGCCCGGGCCGTACTGGATCTTGCCGTCGCCGTTCTTGTCCAGCCAGGCGATCAGACCGGATTTCTCCCAGTTGCTGATCCACTGCGGCGCCTCCTCGTAGCTGATCCCCGGAATGGTGGTCAGCAGGTTGGTGCGGGCGAACGCGGCCACGGCCGGCGCGGTGGTGTAGAGGATGGCGATGAACAGCAGCGCATAACCGGCGGACTGACGGGCCGCGCGCACGGTCGGGGTGGTGAAGAAGCGCACGATCACGTGGGGCAGGCCGGCGGTACCGACCATCAGCGCCATGGTGATGAAGAACACGTCGATGGTCGACTTGCTGCCGTCGGTGTAGGTGCCGAAGCCCAGCTCGGTGCCCAGGCCGTTGAGGCGCTCGAGCACCGACTGACCGGTACCGGTGACCTCGCTGCCGAAGCCCAGCTGCGGGATCGGGTTGCCGGTGATCAGCATGGAGATGTAAATCGCCGGCACCATGTAGGCGAAGATCATCACGCAGTACTGCGCCACCTGGGTGTAGGTGATGCCCTTCATGCCACCGAGTACCGAGTAGAAGAACACGATACACATGCCGATGACCACGCCGGTGTTGATGTCCACTTCCAGGTAGCGGGAGAAGACGATACCGACGCCGCGCATCTGCCCGGCCACGTAGGTGAAGGAGATGAAGATCACGCACACCACCGCCACCAGGCGCGCGGTCTGCGAGTAGTAACGCTCACCGATAAAGTCCGGCACGGTGAACTTGCCGAACTTGCGCAGGTAGGGCGCCAGGCACATGGCCAGGAGCACGTAGCCACCGGTCCAGCCCATCAGGTAGACGCTACCGTCGAGGCCGACGAAGGAGATGATCCCGGCCATGGAAATGAACGATGCCGCACTCATCCAGTCGGCGCCGGTGGCCATGCCGTTGAGCACCGGGTGTACGCCCTTGCTGGCGACGTAGTACTCGCTGGTGGAGCCGGCACGGGTCCACAGCGCGATGCCGATATAGAGCGCGAATGTCGCGCCGACGAACAGGTAGATCAGGGTTTGGGTATCCATGCTCGGCGCCTTTAGTCTTCGTGGACGTCGTGTTTGCGGTCGTACTGATTCATCTTCCACACGTAGAAGAAGATCATCACCACGAACACGTAGATGGAACCCTGCTGGGCGAACCAGAAGCCCAGGGGGAAGCCGAAGAACTGGATGGCGTTGAGCTGTTCGACGAACAGGATCCCGCAGCCGAACGACACCGTGAACCAGATGGCCAGCAGTATCAGCATCAGCCGCAGGTTGTCTTTCCAATAGGCTTTGGCAGCCTCTTCTTTGCTAGCGGACATGAGGTGCTCCTCAAGGGTTTTTGTTGTTTTACGCATTCAACATAGCAGTCCCCGCGATGACCGATAACGCGACTTTGGTCGAAGGCCATACCGCCGCTCGCTGCACCGGTCACGCCGGTGCCCGGCGCGCCGCCACGGCGCCATGCCCGGCGCAGTCCAAGCTGGGCCGCCGCCGCCCAGGCTGCTAGGCTGGGCCGGCTAGCGAATCGAGGAGCGCCTATGGCCACGCCCAGCATGACCCTGTTCCACTCCCCCGCCTCGCCCTTCGTGCGCAAGGTCCTGGTGCTGCTGCACGAGACCGGCCAGCGCGAACGGGTGCAACTGGAGGAGGTGCAGCTGACCCCGGTCAGCCCCAGCGCGACGCTCAACGCGCACAACCCGGCCGGCAAGATTCCCGCCCTGCGCCTGGCCGACGGCAACGTGCTGTTCGACAGCCGGGTGATCCTCGAGTACCTCGACCAGCAGCACGTCGGCGAGCCGCTGATCCCGCCGTGCGGGGCCGCGCGCTGGCGCCGCCTGACCCTGGCAGCGCTGGCCGATGCCATCCTCGATGCCGCCGTGGGCATGCGCTACGAGAGCTTCCTGCGCCCGGAGGACAAGCGCTGGCCGCAATGGCTCGCGGCCCAGGGCGAGAAGATCGAGCGTTCCCTGCGGCAGTTCGAGGAACAGGGCATCGCCGAGCTGAGCAGCCGCTTCGACATCGCTGCCATCGGCCTGGCCTGCGCCCTCGGCTACCTGGACTTACGCCAGCCCGAGCTGGACTGGCGCCAGCGCTTTCCGCAGCTGGCCGCCTGGTTCGCCGAGGTCAGCCTGCGCCCCTCGATGCAGGCGACCCTGCCGCCGGCCTGAATCGGCAGCCGCACCCCGGCGGCACAAACAGCCGGGCGATGCGCCGCGCCAGCAGGCGTCCCAGCCGCACGTCCTCGCGCAGGCCGACATGCCCGCTCATGGCCGATACCACAGGTGGAAGAAACCCAGGGCCATCAGCAGGGCGCACTGGCCCAGGACGAAGCAGGCGGTAAATTGCAGTACGACACGCATGGCGATTCCCTCCAGCAAGGGCGCGACCTGGGCCGCGCCCGGCTCCTCAGGCCTGGTTGAGCGGACTGCTGCCGACGTTGCGCCCCACGCCGTACCAGTCCAGCTTGCGGGTCAGCACCATCACCCCGCCGAGCACGCCGAACACCAGCAGCGAGCCCATCAGCAGGGCATAGTCCTCGCTGCTGAGCAGCCCGTAGAGCAGGGCATAGAGCGCCGCAAGCAGCGCGCCGAAACCTGTCCCGCGCAGGCGGCTGTGCAGCACATGGCTGACGTAGAAGGCGTTCAGGGCCACGCAGGCCAGCGCCGACAGGCCGTAGGCCAGGGCGAAGCCCAGGTGCTCGGACAGCGACAGCAGCAGCAGGTAGAACAGCGCCAGGGACAGGCCGACCAGGGCGTACTGCACCGGATGCACGGCCAAACGCTTGAGCACCTCGAACAGGAAGAACATCGCGAAGGTCAGGGCGATGAACAGCAGCGCATACTTGATCGCCCGGTCGGTCTTCAGGTAGTGGTCCACCGGATCGACGAAGCTGACCCCGAAGCTGCGGCCGGACAGCGCCTGGCAGTCGCCCTTGCGCACGCAGTCCTGCAGGCCCTGCTCCAGGTTGGTGGCGAAGAAGCTGGTCTGCCACTGCGCCAGGAAGCCCTCGGCGGTCACCTCGCGCCGGCTTGGCAGGTACTCGCCGACGAAGCTCGGATGGGGCCAGTCGGCGCGCAGCTCGACCCGGCTGTCGCGGCCCACCGGGGTGATGTCCAGCTGCTCGGTGCCCTGCAGCTCGAGGTTGAAGGCGAACTCCAGCAGCTGGCCGCCCTGGCTGTCCAGGGCCGGCAAGGGCGCGTGCACGCCGGGGCCGAAGCGCTCGTCGCCGCTGCCCGGCGCGAAGCCAAGGCTCTGGCCATTGAGGCGCAGCTGCAGGTCATTGCCGATACCACGCACATCGCTGATGCCCACCGCGAGAAACGGCCGGGCGAAACTGTACAGGCCCAGATCGTCGCCCAGCCCCAGGCGCGCCGGCAGCTTGAAGGCGCCGCTGATGCGGTTGTCGCTGCGGTACAGCAACGCCTCGTAGATGCCCCGCGCACGTCGCTCGGTGGTCACCTCGCCGTTGAGCACGAAGCGCTCCGGCAGGAAGTACAGACGCCCGCGGGACTGCTGCTGCTCCTGATAGCGCTCCCCGCTTTGTTTGTGGGTTTTCCACTCCAGCCAGGTCTTGGTGTAGGGCAGCACCAGGATCGGCCCGCTGATCCGCTGGCGGTAGCTGGAGCTGCGGGCGATGTCCTGCAGCACGCCGGCGCGCTGGTATTGGCGATCGCCGACCAGGCCATCGATCATCGACAGGGGGATCAGCAACAACAGGATCAGCAGGGCAATGGTGCCCAGTTTGAAAGCCAGGATTCGGTTCATGGCGCAGCGCTCCGCAGTGACTAAGGTAGGCGGAGTCTGGCCAGGCCATGGGGTGGTTTTATGCTGGCACGGTGGAGATTGCGTGGAGATTGTGCGTGCGCCGGGTTACGTGCCCAGGCGCTATTCGCCGCGGATGTACTGCTCCAGCTGCTGGATCAGGCGGGCTTGCTCGGCGATGGTTTCCTTGACCAGGTCGCCGATCGACAGCAGGCCGATCAGCTCGCCCTCGGCCATCACCGGCAGGTGGCGCAGGTGGCGGTCGGTCATCAGCTGCATGCACTCCTGGGCCGTCTGGCTCGGGCCGACGGTGATCACCTCGGCAGTCATGATCTCGCTGACCTGGGCGGAGAAGGCCGAGCGCTCGAGCAGGGCCACCTTGCGCGCGTAATCGCGCTCACTGACGATGCCCGCCAGGCGCCCGTTGTGCAGCACCACCAGGGCGCCGATGCCCTTCTCGGCCATCAGCTTGATGGCGTCGAGCACCGTTGTAGTGGGGCTGACGCTATGGACCGCGGCGGACTGCTTGCTGCGAAGAATCTCGGCGACTGTTTTCATACGTGACTTCCCGGGGCTGTGGAGGGGCGCGCCACGAGGCATGGGCCGCGGTGCGCCGCCTTCAATGATAGCCAATGCAGTGGGCCCTCGAGGTCCTGTTCGCCCGCGCAGAAACTCGGTAGTCTGCCCCCGCCAACGCGCGGGCGGCACGGCGCACAGGCGGCGTTGCCCGCAACCGCCGCAGCCGGGCCATACTTGCAGCGGCGCATGCCGCCCCGCGCCGCACGGGCGGCACCGACCGCCCCCCGGTCTCGGGGCACGAACCTTCTTATGTTTCTAGCGCGAACCTGGGCCTTATGAAGTCGACCGAACCTGACGCTCGCCACAGCAAAGACAGCCGCAGCGACAGCGAACAGATCATCCAGGCGCTGGAGAGCGGCAAGAACAAGCGCGTGCGCAAGCTGCTGGGGCGCATGCACCCGGCCAAGGTAGCCGCCATGCTCGAGTTGCTCGAGGACGAGCCGCGCCTGGCCCTGTGGCAGCAGATCGACCCGGCGCGCGAAGGGCGGGTGCTGCCGCACCTGAGCATCAAGCTGCGCCGGCAGCTGGCCGGGGAGTCGGCCGATGCGCAGCAGGCCAAGCAGGACGCGACCCTGGACAGCGGCCAAGGCGAGATCAACCACCTGGAGGCCATCCGCGACGCCCTGGGCCTGAAGAAGCTCAAGCGGGTCGGCAAGATCCTCCACCGCATGCACCCGGCCAAGGTCGCCGGCCTGCTCGAGGCGCTGCCGCCGGAGGAACGGCGCAGCGTCTGGAGCATGGTCGAGACGGAACGGGCCGGCAAGGTGCTGACCTACCTGCACGACGAGATCCGCATCGCCCTGGCCCTGGAGCTCGACCTCGACGACCTGATCGCCTCGGCCAGTCACCTGGAGCTCGACGATCGCGTCGACCTGATCCAGACCCTGCCCTCCGAGCTGGGCGCCAAGCTGCTGCACGCCAGCAGTGCCAGCCAGCGCAGCCAGCTCGAGTCGATGCTGGCCTACCCGGAGGACTCGGCCGGCGGCCTGATGAACGCCGACGCGATCCAGATCCGCGCCGACGTCAGGGTCAGCACCGTGCTGCGCTACCTGCGCCTACTGGAAACCCTGCCGCCGCAGACCGACCTGCTGATGGTGGTCGACCGCAAGGGCCACTACCAGGGCGGGCTGCGCCTGAGCGTGCTGGTCACCGCGGACCTCGACCGGGCCGTGGCGGAGTTGCTGGACAGCGCCATCGTCGGCATCGCCGCCGACGCCAGTGGCAGCGAGGTCGACCAGGTCTTCAAGGAGCTCAACCTGCTGTCCGCCCCGGTGGTGGACGAACACAACCGGGTGATCGGCCGAATCACCCTGGACGACGTGGCCGACCTTATGCGCGAGGACTCCGAGCGCACCCTGATGCAGATGGCCGGTCTGGACGATGAGGCCGACATCTTCGCCCCGGTGCTGGTCAGCTCGCGCCGCCGCGCGGTCTGGCTGGGCATCAACCTGATCACCGCCTTCAGCGCCGCCTGGGTGATCGGCCTGTTCCAGGCCACCCTCGAACAACTGGTCGCGCTCGCCGTGCTGATGCCCATAGTGGCGAGCATGGGCGGCATCGCCGGCAGCCAGACCCTGACCCTGGTGATCCGCGGCCTGGCCCTGGGCCAGGTGCAGAAGGGCAACTTCCGCATCCTGCTCAACCGCGAGCTGGGCATCTCCATCCTCAATGGCGTGCTCTGGGCCGTGGTCATCGCCCTGCTGGCGGTCGCCTGGTTCGGCCACTGGGGCCTGGGGGCGGTGCTCGGCAGCGCCATCCTGATCAACCTGCTGTGCGCGGCGCTGGCGGGCTGGGGAATCCCCCTGCTGCTCGAGCGCATGGGCATCGACCCGGCCCTGGCCGGCAGCGTAATCCTCACCACCGTGACCGACATCGTCGGCTTCTTCGCCTTCCTCGGCCTGGCCAGCCTGCTGCTGTTGTAAGGCGGAGCTCAGACGCGCGGCAGGCTCAACATGACCTCGACCCCGCCCTCGACATTGCCGATCTGCAGCGCGCCGCCGTGCAGCGTCGCCACCTCCTGCACGAAGTTCAGCCCCAGGCCGCTGCTCTTGCGCCCGCCGCCGGGGCGCGGCAGGGAGTAGAAACGCTCGCACAGGCGCGCCAGGGCGTAGGAAGGAATGGCCTCGGCCTGATTGAACAGGCGCAGTTCGACCTGCCCGTCGCGAACCTCGGCACTGCAACGGATCAAGCCGCCCTCGGGGGTGAAGTCCAGGGCGTTGTCCAGCAGGTTGGCCAGGGCCTGGCGCAGCAGGAAGCGCTCGCCGCGCACCGCCAGGTCGGCCGCAATCCGCTGTTCGATGCGCAGGCCGGCGCGCTGGATACGGGCCTGCTGGGCCTGCAGCAACGCCGCGAACAGCTCGCCCAGCGGCACCCTGACCCGCTCCTCCAGGCCCTGGCGCTGCTCCACCTGAGCCAGGTGCAGCAGGCGCTCGATCAGCTGCTGCATGCGCCCGGCTTCCTGGTCGATGTTGCCGACGAAGCGGCGCCGCTGTTCGGCCGGCATCTCGCCGTCGAGCAGCTCGGCGGCGCCGCGAATCGCCGCCAGCGGGCTCTTCAGCTCGTGGGTCAGGGTGTGCACATAGCGCTCGACGTAGGCCTTGCCCTCCAGTTCGGTGCGCATGCGTTCGAGGGCCTGGGCCAGTTGCGCCAGTTCGCCGCCGTGCAGACTCGGCAGCTCGGCGCGCTGGCCGGCGCTGACGGCCTGGGCGTAGCGGGTCAGCTGGCGCAGCGAGCCGCTCAGCCACCAGGACAGCAACGCGCCGACCAGCAGGCCAAGGCCGATCAGGCCGGCGCCGAGCCAGCCCAGCCGCTGCTGGGAACGGTCGATATAGGGCTGCAGGCTGCGGTTCGGCTTGGCCACCGAGACCACCCCGATGATCCGCTCGCCGTCCCTGATCGGCGCCGCCACGTACATCACCGAGGAGTCCGGGTCGCTCGGGTCCTCGCGGCTGGAGCGGGCGCCGTACTGGCCACGCAGGGTGAGGAACACGTCGTTCCAGCGCGAATAGTCCTGGCCCACGGCGACGCCGCTGGAGTCGAGCAGGACGATGCCGGCGGCGTCGGTGACATAGATGCGGTGATTGACCTGGCTCTTCTCCACGCCCCAGATCTGCGCCTGCGGCCGGCGCCGACCGTAGGCCTCGAGCAGCGCCGGCAGGCGGCTCTGCGCCAGGCTGCCGGCCTTGACCTCGTGGCGCAGGATCTCCGCCAGCAGGTTGGCGGTATCCACCAAGGTCTCCTCGGTGGACTGGCGCACCCCGGGGCGGATCTCGTCCATCACGGTACTGAGCACGAACCAGCCGGCCAGGCCGACGAACAGGAAGTAGACCAGGAAGATGCGCACGCCCAGGGGCATCTCAGCGCTCCGGGCTGCAGCTGTAGCCCAGGCCGCGATGGGTCTGGATCGGTTCGCGGTCGGCGGCGACCTGGCGCAGCTTGGCGCGCAGGCTCTTGATATGGCTGTCGATGCTGCGCTCGTAGCCGGCCTCGCTGGCCACGCCCAGGGCGTCGAGCAGCTGCTCGCGGGAAAACACCCGCTCGGGCTGCGCCAGCAGGGCCTGCAGCAGGCGGAACTCGTGGCGGGTCAGGGCCAGCACCTGGCCCAGGTAGTGGATCTGAAAGCGCTGGGTATCGACCCGAAAGGCACCCTCTGCGAGCGGCGCCGGCTCGACCGCACGCGGCCCGACCGAATGCGGCCCAACCGATCGCGGCCCGACCCGCTTGAGGATGGCCTTGACCCTTGCCGCCACCTCGCGCGGGCTGAAGGGCTTGACCACATAGTCGTCGGCGCCGATCTCCAGCCCCACCACCCGGTCGATCTCGGCGTCGCGCGCGGTGAGGAAGATCACCGGCACCTCGGAGAAGCGCCGCAGGCGCTTGCACGCCTCGAAACCGCTGATGTCCGGCAGGCCGACATCGAGAATCACCAGGTCGAAGGGCTCACAGGCCAGCCGCTCGAGCGCCTCGCCGGCCAGGCTCAGCCAGCTGGTGGCGAAGCCCTCGGCCTGCAGGGCATAGACCAGGGTGTCGGCGATCGCGGCTTCGTCTTCGACGATCAGAATATGCGGCATGGCGTCCTGCTCTCGGGCAACTCGGCGAGGAGCCTGCGGCAGCCGGGCGCAGGCGTCAACCTCGGAACATGCCGGTAGGGTGCGCCGTGCGCACCAGGGCCTAGGCTGCCTGGGTGCGGTTCAGGCGGTGCGCAGGGCGCACCCTACTGATGGCGGCGCGCCGGCTAATCGAGTTTGAAGCGCCCGGTATTCTGCGCCAGCTCCTGGCTGCCGCGGCGCAGCTGCTCGGCGGCACTGCTAACCGCCTGGGCACCATCGAGCAGGGCACTGGCGGCCTGGTCGACCTGCTGAATACTGCCGCTGACCTCGTCGGCGGTGGCCGCCTGCTGCTCGGCGGCGGTGGCGATCTGCGCCAGGCGGTCGCTGACCCGCTGCACCGACTGGACGATGCCGTCGAGGTCCTCGCCCATGGCCAGCACGCTGCCGACATCGCCCTCGGCCTGGCGCACGGCTTCCTCCATCAGGCCCACCGACTGACCGACCACCCGGTGCAGGTCGGCGACGGTCTGGGCGATTTCCGCGGTGGAGTTCTGCGTGCGCTGCGACAGCGAGCGCACCTCGTCGGCGACCACGGCGAAACCGCGGCCCTGATCGCCCGCCCGCGCCGCCTCGATGGCAGCGTTGAGCGCCAGCAGGTTGGTCTGCTCGGCGATGCCCTTGATCACATCCACCACCCGAGTGATCTGCTCGGTCTGCTCGCGCAGCTGCTGCAACGCCGCCGCGCTGTCGCCCAGGCGGCTGCTCAGCTGGCGCATGCTGGCACTGGTGCGGGCGCTGCGCTGGTTGCTCTGATTGGCGATCTCGCGGGTGTGGCCGGCCTCGACCGCCGCCTCCTCGCAGCTCTGCGCGACGCTCTGGGCGGTGGCGGCCATCTGCGTGGCGGCAGTGGCGATCTGGCTCATCTGCCCCTGCTGCTGCTCCACCGCGCTCAGGGCGTTCTGCGCCTGACCGCTGAGCGCCTGCACCGTGCCACCGAGCTGCTCGCTCTCCCGGTTGACCCCCTGCAGCGAACCGCGCAATTGCGCTACCGCGGTGTTCAAGGCCATCGCGATGCCGGCCAGGTCGTCGGCGCCGTGCACCTGCATCTGCACGCGCAGGTCGCCGTCGCGCAGGCCTTGGGCAGCCTGGATGATGCCGGCGGTGCTACGGCGGATCGAGGCGTTCAGGCACAGCAGCACATAGAGCGCCAGCAGGGTCAGCCCGACGAACAGGCCGACCACCTGGAGCATGGCCGCCTGCGCGTCACGCCGATAGTCGCCCAGGCTCGCGGCGAACTGCCGATAGAGCGCCTGCTGCAGCGCCTGCAGGGGCTGGTGCAGTGCCTCGGTGCGCTGCACCAGCTGCTCGGGGCTGAGGCTCATGGGACTGGCTTCGAACATGTCGCGATCGACCTCGGCGAGAAACCGCTCGAGGCCGCTCAGGGCCTGGGCGAAAGGCTCATGAAGCGTGCGCATCAGTTCCGGGGCGCTCTGTTCCAGGGCCTGCTGCGCCTTGACCAGCTGGCTCTGCGACTCCTCCAGGCCACGGCGCAGCTCGCCGATCAGCAGGCGGTTCTGCAGGGTGAAGCGCTGCGACAGCACCGCGCCATAGCCATGGGCGACGAAACTGCCGAGGCGCTCCAGCACGAGCGGCAGGGTCAGGGTCAGCTGCTCGGTGAGCAGCGCCGTGTCGAGGTCAGCGGCGAGAATCAGGCCGCTGTCGGTGGCCAGTTGCTCACGCAGCACGGCCAGTTGCATCAGGGTGCTTTGGTAACGCTCCAGGGCGTCCGGTAACGCCATCTTGCCCAAGGCCTCGGCGCTCAGCTGCGGCCGCGCGCCCTGCACCGCCTTCAACTGGCTGGCCGCCATCTGGCTCGGCCGGCCGGCGGCCTGGGCCCGGGCCGCCTGCTCCAGCGCCTGGTCGAGCGCGCTGGCGTGCTGCCGCAGCAACGGCTCGGCCGACGCGTCGGTGCCCTTCCAGCGCGACAACAGGGTCTGCTGCTCGATCAGTGCCTGCTGCACCGCGGCCAGCCCCTGTACCCCCTGCATGCCCTCGAGCTTGCGGTCGAGCAGCTCCAGGCGCGCCAGATGGTCGCTGCTGATGCCCCATAGCGCATAGGCCAGCGGCAGCACGAACAGGACGAACAACAGCTGAAACTTGCGCGCAAAGCTGAAACGCTCCAGCAGGCGCACACCTGGCTTCAGTACTCCGGTCATAGCGATTTCTCTCCGAATCCAGGCCGCGACCGGCAAGGGCGGCGGCAAAGGCCGACAACGAAGCAATAATTACGCCGGACCGCCGCAACCGACCGCTGTAGAGCCCCGGCCGCGCAGGCGGTCACTAGACATGTCGGAAAACCGGCGGTGGTCACCCGGCTGGGCATCGGCGGGAGGGTCAGCGGCCCGGCAACCCCGTCCACAGCTCGTCCAGGTTGCGAAAGCCCCACTCGGCCGCCGACTCGCGACCGATGATGCGCTCGCGACCGGCCAGCTTGCTCAGGTCGATGACCTCCTGGGGGATCGGCTGCTTGCTCTTGGCCGAGAAGAACACCTTGACCATCGGCGTCAGCAGGGAATGCTCATGCTGCTCCAGCACCACCCCCAGGCGTCCGCTCTGCAGCCGCACCAGCGACCCGGTGGGGTAGATGCCCACGGTCCTGACGAAGGCCTGGAACACCCGCTCGTCGAAGTGACCTTTCCAGCCGGCCATCTTGCGGATCGACTCGGCCGGCTCCCAGCCAGCCTTGTAGGGACGGTCCGAGGTGATCGCATCGTACACGTCGCAGACCGCCCCCATCCGCGCGAGCAGGCTGATCTGCTCGCCCTCCAGGCGGTGCGGGTAGCCACTGCCGTCGACCTTCTCGTGGTGGTGCAGGCAGACGTCGAGCACCAGGGAACCGACCTGCTGGCTGTCCTGCAGGATGCGCGCGCCAGCCTCGGGGTGAGCGCGCACGGTGGCGAACTCGCTGTCGCTCAGCTTGCCCGGTTTGTTTAGCACCTCCGGGGGCAGGCGCATCTTGCCGATATCATGCAGCAGCCCAGCCATGCCGGCCTCGCGCACCTGCTCCTCCGCCAGCTTGAGCTCGCGCGCCAGGGCGATCATCAGCGCACACACCGCCACCGAGTGCATGTAGGTGTACTCGTCGGCGTGCTTGAGCCGCGCCAGGCTGATCAACGCGCTGGGCTGACGCAGGATCGAGGCGGAAATCTCGTCGACCAGCTCGCCCACCTGATCGACCTCCACGGCCCGCCCCATGCGCGCGTCTCCGAACATCGCCATCACCGCGGCCTTGGAGCTGTCGCACAGTTTGGCAGCGCGCTGGATCTCCTCCTCCAGGGCACGTTTGCCGGCTGGCGGCGCCGCCTCGGGTGTGGGCGCGGCGGCCAGCAATACCGCCTCGGTCTCGTCCTGATCCTGCTCCAGCGTCTTACCGCTCGGTAGGTCCAGGCCCCGTCCGGTGTCGATCCACACCTCGCGGATGCCACTGTCGAGGATGCGCTGCAGATCCTTGCCGCTGTTGAGCAGGAACCTGGTCTTCCAGAATGGATGCTCCATCCAGGAGCCGCATAGCTCATGGATGAACATGCCTTGGAGCAATTCGGTGACTGGAATGCGTTTGAGCACGGCAAGATTCCACTGCACGGACCGATGAACGGGGTAAGCATAAGCCATAGATGTGGATGCCTGGCGCCGCGCCGGGGATTTTCTGCCGCCGTTGCCCCGGGCGACTTGGTGGCCGCGCGCGGTCTGCTTATCATGACCTGTCCCAAGCCGCGCACCACAAGGAGTAGCCATGCGCCGCCTGCTGACCGGTCTGAGCGTCACCCTGCTGCTCGTGCTCAATACCCTGGTCCTGATCGGCCCGCTGCTGCTGATCGCCCTGGGCAAGTTCGCCCTGCCCGGCCGCCGGTTGAAGGCCGCCAGTTCGCGCGGGGTGATGTGGGTCGCCGAAACCTGGGCCGAGTTCAACAAGCTGATCTTCGCCAGCCTGCTGCCCACCGTCTGGGATATCCGCGGCGGTGCCGAGCTGCGCCAGGACACCTCCTACCTGGTGATCAGCAACCACCAGTCCTGGGTCGACATTCCCGCCCTGGTGCAGGCGTTCAACCGCAAGACGCCCTATTTCAAGTTCTTCCTCAAGCAGCAGCTGATCTGGGTTCCGCTGCTCGGCCTGGCTTTCTGGGCGCTCGACTATCCCTTCATGAGACGCTACTCCAAGGCCTTCCTGGCCAAGCACCCGGAACTCAAGGGGCAGGACCTGGCCATCACCAGGCGCGCCTGCGAGAAGTTCCGCGAGCTGCCGGTGACCGTGGTCAATTACCTGGAAGGCACCCGCTTCACTCCGGCCAAGCATGCCCAGCAGGGTTCGCCCTACCGCTACCTGCTCAAACCCAAGGCCGGCGGCGTGGCCTTCGTCCTGGCGGCCCTGGGCGAACAGCTGGACGCGGTGCTGGACGTCACCCTGGTCTACCCCGGGCCGCGCATTCCGGGCTTCTGGCAGCTGATCAGCGGCCAGGTGCCCAGGGTCATCGTCGACATCCACATCCGCGCCCTCGACCCGGCGCTGTGGCAGGGCGACTACGAGAACGACGCGGCGTTTCGCCGCCAGGTGCAGGACTGGGTGAGCCTGCTGTGGCGCGAGAAGGACCAGCGCATCGCGCGCCTGCGCGGCGAGACGCTGGACGAGGCGATAGACGCCGTCGAAGCCTAGGGACACCGGGCTTCACGCTGGCCGGGCATTATCGCCAGGCACAAAAAAGGGCGGCCCAAGGCCGCCCTTCCTATCTAGCGCACCTGGACTCAGGCGGCGCTGAACAGCTTGTGCGGGTCGATGACGAATTTCTTCGGCACGCCGGCATCGAACTCGTGGTAGCCGTTCGGTGCCTGATCCAGGCTGATCACCTGCACACCGACGACTTCGGCGATGTTGATGCGGTCCCACATGATCGCCTGCATCAGCTGGCGGTTGTACTTCATCACCGGGGTCTGGCCGGTGTGGAAGCTGTGCGACTTGGCCCAGCCCAGGCCGAAGCGGATGCTCAGGGCACCCTTCTTCGCCGCGGCATCCACCGCGCCCGGATCGTCGGTGACGTACAGGCCCGGAATACCGATCTTGCCGGCCACGCGGACCACGCCCATCAGCGAGTTGAGCACGGTGGCCGGAGCCTCGTGCTGCACGCCTTCGTGACCATGGCCACGGGCCTCGAAGCCCACGGCGTCGATGGCGCAATCGACTTCCGGCTCACCCAGCAGGGCGGCGATCTGCTCGTGCAGCGGGGTGTCCTGGGACAGGTCGGCGATCTCGAAGCCCTGGGCCTTGGCATGCACCAGACGCACCGGGTTGACGTCACCGACGATGACCACGGCGGCGCCAAGCAGGCGTGCCGAGGCGGCAGCGGCCAGGCCGACCGGACCGGCACCGGCGATGTAGACGGTGCTGCCCGGGCCGACGCCGGCGGTTACCGCGCCGTGGTAGCCAGTCGGAAGGATGTCGGACAGGCAGGTCAGGTCGCGGATCTTCTCCATCGCCTTGTCGCGATTCGGCAGCTTGAGCAGGTTGAAGTCGGCGTACGGCACCATGGCGTACTCGGCCTGGCCACCGGTCCAGTCGCCCATGTCGACGTAGCCGTAGGCGCCGCCCGGACGGGCCGGGTTGACCGACAGGCAGACGCCGGTGTGCTGTTCCTTACAGCTGCGGCAACGGCCGCAGGCGACGTTGAATGGCACCGAGACCAGGTCGCCGATCTGCAGGTTCTCGACGTCGCGGCCCTTCTCGATCACCTCGCCGGTGATCTCGTGGCCCAGTACCAGGCCGGTTTGCGCCGTGGTACGACCGCGCACCATGTGCTGGTCGGAACCACAGATGTTGGTGGATACCACGCGCAGGATCACCGCGTGATCGATTTTCTTGCCGCGCGGATCCTGCATCTTCGGATAGTCAATTTTCTGTACCTCGACCTTGCCCGCGCCGAGATAGACGACACCACGATTACCAGACATGCGTTGTTCTCCATTGTTGTTGTGGACACAAAGGCGCAGCCAGCGGCCACGCGGCCTTGCATTTGGAGCGTTGTTCAGCTGCTGGAGAGACCGCCGACAGGCCGTGCGGTACTGCTCTCTCCACTGTGTTGCCCTGCCGCCGGGCCTACCCGGCGCCAGTATTCCTCAGGCGTTCAGCACCACGGTGCGGTTGGCGTTGACGAACACCCGCCGCTCGATGTGGTAGCCGATGGCCTTGGCCAGGGTCAGGCACTCGATGTCGCGGCCCTTGGCGATCAGGTCTTCCGGGTAGTGGGCGTGATCCACCGACTCGACGCCCTGGGCGATGATCGGCCCCTCGTCGAGGTCGTTGTTGATGTAGTGGGCGGTGGCCCCGACCATCTTCACGCCCTTCTGGTAGGCCTGATGGTAGGGCTTGGCGCCCTTGAAGCCGGGCAGCAGCGAGTGGTGGATATTGATCGCCCAGCCATCCAGCTTGCGGCACAGCTCCGGCGACAGCACCTGCATGTAGCGGGCGAGCACCACCAGTTCGGCGCCGCTGTCCTCGATCACCTGCCAGACCTTGCGCTCCTGCGCCGGCTTGTCATTGGGGTCGAGGGGGAAATAGTGGTAGGGAATGTCGTGCCAGCGCGCCAAGGGCTCGAGATCCGGGTGGTTGGACACCACGGCGACCACGTCCATGGCCAGGTGGCCGATGCGCTGACGATAGAGCAGGTCGTTGAGGCAGTGGTCGGCCTTGGAGACCATCAGCACCACCTTGGCCCGATAACCCGGCGGGGTCAGCTCGGTCTGCATGTCGAAGGGCGCCAGGCGCTCGTCGAGGCTGGCGCGGAAGTTCGTCTCGTCGAAGCCGGCCGGGGCGCGGAACTCGACGCGGATGAAGAAGCGTGCGGACAGCCGGTCGTCGAACGAATGGTGCTCGGTGACATAGCACTGCTGCTCGTAGAGCAGGCGGGTCACCGCGTCCACGGTGCCGAGCACGCTCGGGCAGTGGGCGGTGAGAATCCAGGTATCGGGGGCACGGCTCATGTTGATCCTTCCCTTCAATTGACCGGCAGGGGCGGCCACGGCCGCCCCGCTGGGAGGCTAGGCGCGGCTCAGGCCTTGATCGCCAGGCCGTACTCGGCGCTGGCATCCTGCAACCATAGCCAGATGTAGTCGGCGAAGCTGCGGCGCACCAGCAGCTCCCAGGTGTCCTCGGCGGTATGGCGGATCACCAGCTGGGACTTGGCGAAGACGGTGCCGACGGCCTTGCCCACCGGGAAGTTGCTCGGGTGCACGTCGTAGGAGCTGGACTTCATCAGCAGCTCGCGGACCTTCGGACCGCTCAGCTCGACGATGGTCTGGCCACCGCTGACGTTGACGATGGAGAAGTGTTGGCCCTCCAGGGCCGCGCGCAGCTTCTGCTCGGTGGCGAACTCCTCGCCGCTCGGCACGATCAGCAGCCACTCGTCCGGCGCCAGCCACTGCAGCGAGGTCTCGCCGCTGGCCACCAGGGTCAGGGCCACCGGCAGCTCCAGGCCGATGGCCTTGTGCACGGCGCCGGCGAAATTGCTGTCGCTGGCTTCGCCGCGCAGGATCAGGTGGCCGAGCAGTTTCTTCTCGCGCAGGGTCACCCCGGCGCTGCTCTTGCCCTTGCGTGCCAGCTCGTCGAGACCGGCGTGGAACAGCGGGGATTCGGCCTTGGCGGCATCGGGGCGCTGCTTGTAGACGTTGATCGCGGTCATGTTGTTAACCTGTCGCTAATGTCTGATTGACCAGGAGGGGCCGGCTCGCCGGCCCCTCGGGTTGGGTGCCGAAGGCTCAGATGTTCTGCCGCTCGCCTTTCGGGTCGTAGAACACCGGGCTGCAGATCTCCGCCTCGATCACGCTGCCATCGACCAGCGGCGCGTAGACCTTCTCGCCCATGCGCTTGAGGCCGCCCTTGACCAGGGCCATGGCGAAGGAATAACCCATCGCCGCGCTCATGTAGCTGGAGGTCACATGACCGACCATGGTCATCGGGATCGGCTGCTTCGCATCGAACACCAGTTGCGCACCCTCCGGCAGCACCTTGTTCGGGTCGACCGGCTTGAGGCCGACCAGCTGCTTGCGGTCTTCACGCAGGCAGTCCTCGCGGTTCATGCCGCGCCAGCCGATCCAGGAGAACGGCTTGGTGCGACCGACACACCAGCCCATGCCCAGGTCGTCCGGGGTGACCGAGCCGTCGGTGTCCTGACCGACGATGATGAAACCCTTCTCGGCGCGCAGCACGTGCATGGTCTCGGTGCCATAAGGCGTCAGGTTGTACTGCTTGCCCGCCTCGACGATCTGCTCGAGCACGCCCATGGCGTAGTCGGCCTGGACGTTGACCTCGTAGCTCAGCTCGCCGGTGAAGGAGATGCGGAACACCCGGGCCGGCACGCCGCCGACATTGCCTTCCTTCCAGGTCATGAACGGGAAGCCGTCCTTGTCCAGGTCGATGTCGGTCACTTCGGCCAGCAGCTTGCGGCTGTTGGGGCCGGACAGGGTCAGGGTGGCCCAGTGGTCGGTGACCGAGGTGAAGTACACCTTCAGCTCCGGCCATTCGGTCTGGTGGTAGATCTCCAGCCATTCCATGATGCGCGCCGCGCCACCGGTGGTGGTGGTCATCAGGAAGTGGTTGTCGGCCAGACAGGCGGTGACACCGTCGTCGGTGACCATGCCGTCTTCCTTGCACATCAGGCCGTAGCGGGCCTTGCCCACGTCCAGCTTGGTCCAGGCGTTGCTGTAGATGCGGTTGAGGAACTCGCGGGCATCCGGGCCCTGGATATCGATCTTGCCCAGGGTCGAGGCGTCGAGCAGACCGACGCTCTCGCGCACGGCCTTGCACTCGCGGGCCACGGCGGCGTGCAGGTCTTCACCATTCTTGGGGAAGTACCAGGGACGCTTCCACTGGCCGACGTCCTCGAACTCGGCGCCGTTCTTCAGGTGCCAGGCATGCAGCGCGGTGTAGCGCTTGGCGTCGAACAGCTCGCCACAGTTGCGCCCGGCCACGGCACCGAAGGTCACCGGGGTGTAGTTCGGGCGGAACATGGTGGTGCCCATCTCCGGAATGCTGATGCCCAGCGAACGGGCGGCGATGGCCAGACCGTTGATGTTGCCCAGCTTGCCCTGGTCGGTACCGAAGCCCAGCGCGGTGTAGCGCTTGACGTGCTCGACCGACTCGAAGCCCTCGCGGGTGGCCAGCTCGATGCCGGCCGCGGTGACGTCGTTCTGCAGGTCGACGAACTGCTTCGGCGCCCGTGCGGTGGATTTGTCGTGGGGCACCTGGAACAGCGCGACGGCCGGCTCCTCGGTGCGCTTCTCGACCTTCGGCAGGCTGCCGCTGACGGCCTTGAAGCCGGCTTCGGCGGCGGCCGAGGCGCCTGCCTCGAAACCGTCGGCCAGGGCGTCGCCGAGGGCGAACACACCGTTGACCGCGCCGGCGCACAGGCGCTTCTGGAAGCCCTCACCCGGAACGAAGGCGAGGATGTCTTCACGCCACACCGGACGACCACCGAGGTGCGAGGCCAGGTGCACCACCGGGCTGTAGCCGCCGGAGCTGACGATCAGGTCGCAGTCGAGCATCTCGCCCGGGCTGGTGACCTTGTGCTTGTTCAGGTCGATGGCGCAGATGCGCGCACCGGTCACCCGCTTGCTGCCGCGGGCTTCGACCACGGCGCTGCCGGTGAGGACCCGGACACCGCGCTTGCGCGCTTCCTCGACCCAGGTGCCGCGCGGGTTGCTGCGCGCATCGGCGACGGCGACCACCTGCTGGCCGGCGTCGAGCCAGTCCAGGACCACGCGGTAGGCGTAGTCGTTGTTGGTCGACAGCACCAGCTTGCGGCCCGGGGCGACGCCGTAGCGGCGCACATAGGTGGAGACCGCGTCGGCCAGCATGTTGCCCGGCACGTCGTTGTTGGCATACACCTGCGGGCGCTCGTGGGCGCCGGTGGCCAGGACCACGCGCTTGGCGCGCACGCGGTGCATGCGCTGACGCACCTGGCCCATCGGCGCGACTTCACCGAGGTGATCGGTGAGGCGCTGGTGGATGGTGAGGAAGTTGTGGTCGTGGTAGCCGTTGACCGTGGCGCGCGGCAGCAGGGTCACTTCCGGCATTTTTTCCAGTTCGGCGAGGGCCGCGGCGACCCACTCGGCGGCAGGCTTGCCATCCAGGGTCTCGCGGGTCGACAGCAGGCTGCCACCGAACTCTTCCTGTTCGTCGGCGAGGATCACCCGCGCGCCGCTGCGGCCGGCGGCCAAGGCGGCGGCCAGGCCGGCGGGGCCGGAGCCGACCACCAGCACGTCGCAGTGCTGGTTCATGTAGTCATAGCTGTCCGGGTCGTTTTCCCGCGGCGCACGACCGAGGCCGGCGGCCTTGCGGATGTACTTCTCGTAGGTCAGCCAGAGGTTCTGCGGGTACATGAAGGTCTTGTAGTAGAACCCGGGCGGCATCATCTTGCCGCCGACCTTGCCGAGGATACCCATCAGGTCGTTGTTGACGTTCGGCCAGCCGTTGGTGCTGGTCGCCACCAGGCCGCTGTACAGCGCCTGCTGGGTGGCGCGCACGTTGGGGATCTGCGCCGCTTCGGTGGAACCGATCTGCAGCACCGCGTTCGGCTCTTCGGCGCCGGCGGCGACGATGCCGCGCGGACGCGAGTACTTGAAGCTGCGGCCGACGATGTCGACGCCGTTGGCCAGAAGCGCGGCGGCCAGGGTGTCGCCGGCATAGCCCTGGTAGGTCTCGCCGTTGAACTTGAAGGTCAGGGGCTGGCTGCGATCGATGCGCCCGCCCTGGGAAAGACGATTGACCTGGCTCATGCGGTTACTCCTTGGCCGGCAGTCTTCTTCGCGGCAACGCTGGCCTCAGTGACACTGGGACGCTCGCCGATCTTGTAGGTTTCGAGGATTTCGTAGCTCACCGTGTGGCGAGTCACGTTGAAGAACTTACGGCAACCGGCGGCGTGCACCCACAGCTCGTGGTGGATGCCACGCGGGTTGTCGCGGAAGAACAGGTACTCGCCCCACTCCTCGTCGGTGCAGGCATTCGGGTCCAGCGGGCGGGCGATGTGCGCCTGGCCTTTGGCATGGAACTCCTCTTCGGAGCGCAGCTCGCCACAGTGAGGGCAGAAGATATGCAGCATGGTCGGTACCTCCAGAAAACATTCCTCCCTCTCCCGTCGGGAGAGGGGGCCAATATCAGTGCGCCACCCCGGCCGCGCCGTGTTCGTCGATCAGCGCGCCATTGTGGAAGCGCTCGATCGAGAAGGCCTTGGCCAGCGGGTGCATCTCGCCCTTGGCCAGGCTGGCGGCAAATACGTGGCCGGAACCCGGCGTGGCCTTGAAGCCACCAGTACCCCAACCGCAGTTGAAGAACAGGTTCTTCACCGGGGTCTTGGCGATGATCGGGCAAGCGTCCGGAGTGGTGTCGACGATGCCGCCCCACTGGCGGTTCATGCGCACCCGCGAGAGGATCGGGAACAGCTCGACGATGGCCTGCAGGGTGTGCTCGATGGTCGGGTAGGAACCGCGCTGACCGTAGCCGTTGTAGCCGTCGATGCCGGCGCCGATGACCAGGTCGCCCTTGTCCGACTGGCTGATGTAGCCGTGTACCGCGTTGGACATGATCACGCTGTCGATGATCGGCTTGATCGGCTCGGAGACCAGGGCCTGCAGCGGGTGCGACTCCAGCGGCAGGCGGAAGCCCGCCAGCTTGGCCATGTGCCCCGAGTTGCCCGCCGTCACGACGCCCACCCTCTTGCCGCCGATAAAACCACGGGTGGTCTCGACGCCGATGCACGCGCCGTTTTCCTTGCGGAAGCCGATCACTTCGGTCTGCTGGATCAGGTCGACGCCCAGGGCGTCGGCGGCGCGGGCATAGCCCCAGGCCACCGCATCGTGACGGGCGACGCCGCCACGACGCTGCAGGGAAGCGCCCATTACCGGGTAACGGGTGTTCTTGCTGCAATCCATGAAGGGGATCATGTCCTCGACCTGCTTGGCGTTGAGCACCTCGCCGTCGATGCCGTTGAGGCGGTTGGCGCTGACCCGGCGCTCGATGTCGCGCATGTCCTGCAGGGTGTGGCCGAGGTTGAACACGCCGCGCTGGGAGAACATGACGTTGTAGTTGAGGTCCTGGGACAGGCCTTCCCACAGCTTCATGGCGTGCTCGTAGAGCTGCGCCGACTCGTCCCACAGGTAGTTGGAACGCACGATGGTGGTGTTGCGCGCGGTGTTACCGCCGCCCAGCCAGCCCTTCTCGATGACCGCGACGTTCTTCACGCCGAACTCTTTGGCCAGGTAGTAGGCAGTCGCCAGGCCGTGGCCGCCACCGCCGACGATGATCACGTCGTAGACCGGCTTGGGCGTCGGGTTGCGCCACATGCGCTGCCAGTTCTCGTGGTGGCTGAAGGAATGCTTGAGCAGGCCGAAGCCGGAATAACGTTGCATGGGTATGCTCCTGAAATCTGTTCCCCCAAGCCTCGCCAGAGGCCTTGGGGGGTGAGGGAAACCTGGGGGACTCTGGCGTACCTAAAATCCGCCGTTTCCCTCATCCGCCCTGCGGGCACTGCTCCCGGAGGGAAAGGGAAAACTCAACGATAGACCGGGTAGTCCGCACACAGGCCAGCGGCCAGCTTAGCCACCTGGGCCTCGACGTCGGCGTCGCCGAGGTGGTCGAGCACGTCGCAGATCCAGCCGGCCAGGGCGATGCACTGGGGCTCCTTGAAGCCGCGGGTAGTCACGGCCGGGGTGCCGATGCGCAGGCCCGAGGTGACAAACGGCGACTGCGGGTCGTTCGGCACGGAGTTCTTGTTCACGGTGATGCCCACGCGGCCCAGGGCGGCGTCGGCGTCCTTGCCGGTCAGGCCCTGCTTGATCAGGCTGAGCAGGAACAGGTGGTTGTCGGTGCCGCCGGAGACCACGTCGAAGCCGCGCTCGATGAACACCTTGGCCATGGCCTGGGCGTTCTTGATCACCTGGGCCTGGTATTCCTTGAACTCAGGCTCCAGCGCTTCCTTGAAGCACACCGCCTTGGCGGCGATCACGTGCATCAGCGGGCCGCCCTGGGCGCCGGGGAAGACCGCGGCGTTGAGCTTCTTCTCGATCTCGGGGTTGGCCTTGGCCAGGATCAGGCCGCCACGCGGACCGCGCAGGGTCTTGTGGGTGGTGGTGGTGACCACGTCGGCGAACGGAATCGGGTTCGGGTACAGGCCGGCGGCAACCAGGCCGGCGACGTGGGCCATGTCGACGAACAGCAGCGCACCGACCTTGTCGGCGATGGCGCGGAAACGCGGGAAGTCCAGGGTCTTGGAGTAGGCGCTGAAGCCGGCGACGATCATCTTCGGCTTGTGCTCGACGGCCAGGCGCTCGACTTCGTCGTAGTCGATCAGCCCGGTGGCGGTGTCCAGGCCGTACTGCACGGCGTTGTACAGCTTGCCGGAGGAGCTGACCTTGGAACCGTGGGTCAGGTGACCGCCGTGGGCCAGGCTCATGCCCAGGATGGTGTCACCCGCGTTGAGCAGGGCCAGGTAGACGGCGGCGTTGGCCGAGGAGCCGGAGTGCGGCTGGACGTTGGCGAAGTCGGCGCCGAACAGCTGCTTGGCGCGGTCGATGGCCAGCTGCTCGACCACGTCGACGTGCTCGCAACCACCGTAGTAACGCTTGCCCGGGTAGCCTTCGGCGTACTTGTTGGTCAGGCCGCTGCCCTGAGCTTCCATGATGCGCTTGCTGGTGTAGTTCTCCGAGGCGATCAGCTCGATGTGATGCTCCTGACGGGCCTCTTCGGCGTTCATCGCCGCGAGCAGTTCGTCGTCATAGCCCTGGATTTGGTCTTGTTTGCTGAACATCGCTGATCTCCTGCGGCGCCACGCTGTAGCGCATCGGTGTGGAATCGGGAGGGGGTTGACCCTGTGCAGCGGATGGTATGACTCGCCCCGAACCCTCAGATGCCTATGCACGCCACAGGGGATTGCGTTTGCGACATGCTCCTGTCGGTCTTGCGCATGCAGCGTCCCAGAGGCGTTCCGGCAGCCCACCTGCGACAGTGCGTCGCAGGCTCTAGGCCAGGTGCTCGCGCAGCAACGCCAGGATCAGGAAGTGGACCGGATAGAAACCATAGGCCCAACGCCCCACCGGCGCCACCGACCACCGACCGGGGGCCCGCAACAGGCGAATTCCGACCAACGGGGCCAGGCCGCAGCTGAAAACGACCGCCAGGGCGAAGGCCTCGCCATGCAGCGCCTGGCCGTACAGCGGCTGCGAGTAGTTCGCCAGCAGGCACAGCGCCACCGGCCACGGCCAGGCTCGGCGCGGTTCGCGCAAGGCCAGGACGAACGCCGCCGGCAGCAGCGCGCCAGCGGCGCCGAACATCAGCCAGGGGTGACCCAGCACGGCCAGCACCAGCGCGCCCGCCGCCAAGCCGCGCGCGCCGCCCCGGGGCTGCTCCAGGGCGTGGGCGAGAATCAGACCCAGGGCCAGGGTCGGTAGGATATTCAGCACCTGCGGCGCCGGCACCAGCAGCCGATAGGGCCCCTCGGACAACAGCGCAAAGCCCAGCAGCAGGCCCAGGTAGCGCAGCGGCAGCGGCCGGCCCGGGGCTTGCCGGCGCAGGTTGGCGGCGATCGCCAGGCAGAACAGCGGAAAGGCCAGGCGCCCCGGCACATACAGCCAATATAGCTGCGGCCAGACGTAGCGCAGGTGATCGAGCAGCATGCTCAGTAGCGCCAACCACTTGATCAGGTCGAGGGCGGCATCGCGGGGGGCGGCGGACAGAACGCTGATCGGCGGCGGCATGGGCAGGCGGGAGCCAGAGGGGACTGCAACGACCTTAGCCCATGACCGCCGGCGACACCGAGGAGCATTCGCGGGCCAGGCTGTCGCCTGCTGCCGCCCGCCGCCGCGCGGGAGTAAAGTAGCGGCATACGCCGGCCCTCACCCCGGCGCCTCGATAAGAAGGAACTTGCAATGCCCGATTCATCCCAACAGTTCGCCAGCGACAACTACTCCGGCATCTGCCCGGAGGCCTGGGCCGCCATGGCCGAGGCCAACCATGGCCACGACCGCGCCTATGGCGACGACCAGTGGACCGCCCGCGCCGCCGACCATTTCCGCCGGCTGTTCGAAACCGACTGCGAGGTGTTCTTCGCCTTCAACGGCACCGCGGCCAACTCCCTGGCCCTGGCGGCCCTGTGCCAGAGCTACCACAGCGTGATCTGCTCGGAGACCGCCCACGTCGAGACCGACGAATGCGGCGCCCCGGAGTTCTTCTCCAACGGCTCCAAGCTGCTGCTGGCCAAGACCGAGAACGGCAAACTGACCCCCGCAGCCATCCGCGAAATCGCCCTCAAGCGCCAGGACATCCACTACCCCAAGCCGCGGGTGGTCAGCCTCACCCAGGCCACCGAGGTCGGCACCGCCTACCGCCCCGAGGAAATCCGCGCGATCAGCGAAACCTGCCGCGAACTGGGCCTGAAGCTGCACATGGACGGCGCGCGCTTCTCCAACGCCTGCGCCTTCCTCGACTGCTCGCCGGCCGAGCTGACCTGGAAGGCCGGGGTCGACGTGCTGTGCTTCGGCGGCACCAAGAACGGCATGGCCGTGGGCGAAGCCATCCTGTTCTTCAACAAGGAACTGGCCGAGGACTTCGACTACCGCTGCAAGCAGGCCGGCCAACTGGCCTCGAAGATGCGCTACCTGTCCGCGCCCTGGGTCGGCCTGCTGCAGAACGATGCCTGGCTGCACTACGCCAATCACGCCAACCGCTGCGCCCGCCTGCTCGCCGAACTGGTCAGCGACGTGCCGGGGGTCAGCCTGATGTTCCCGGTGGAGGCCAACGGGGTGTTCCTGCAGATCGCCGAAACGGCCCTGGAAACCCTGCGCGCCAAGGGCTGGCGCTTCTACACCTTCATCGGCGCCGGCGGCGCCCGCTTCATGTGCTCCTGGGACACCGACGAACAGCGGGTCCGCCTGCTGGCGGCGGACATCCGCAGCGCCATGGGCGCCTGACCCGGCACTGAATGCCCGTTACCCCCAGAAGCTGTGCATGGGCCTGTGGACAAGTTGTTCGCCACAGGCCCATGACCTAGTGCCACAAGGGCTGGCCGGCACTGAGCAATAAGCGACCAGCACGACGCCGGTACCATGAGGAAGCGACCACCAACCTTGACAGGCCGGCGCTCGCGACCTAGACCGAAGCAAGCATGGCAGGCACGTCGAAAGACGCCGCAAACGCACGCCCGCAGCTGCTCACCGCCTCCCCTGCCATCAGCGCCTGCGCGCCACTCGCCACCTGGCGGAACTCCCCCTCGAGTGGTGCACACCAGCGAAGGAGGGACAAGCACCATGAACGACTCCATCGACCTGCATCGCCGCCACCTGCTGCTCGGCAGCACCGGCGCGCTGGCGTCCGCCGGTCTGCTCAGCGTCACACCGCATGCCTGGGCGGCGCAGACGCCGCTGCCGGACTATGTCAGCTGGAAGACCCCCGAGGCCCTGATCGTGCACAGCGACAAGACCCTGGAAACCCGCCGCGAGGCCCAGGGCACCGGCCTGGTGACCTCCAACGAGCGGCTGTTCATCCGCAACAACCTGCCGCCGCCCGACCCGGCCATAGTCGCCGATCCCGACGCCTGGAGCGTGACCTTCCAGGGGGTGAACAATCCCCGTAGCATGACCCTGGGCCAACTCAAGCAGCTCGGCGTGGAGACCGTCGCCAGCGTGCTGCAATGCTCGGGCAATGGTCGCGCCTTCTTCCCCCATGGCGCCAGCGGCACCCAATGGTCGGTCGGCGCCGCCGGTTGCGTGCTGTGGACCGGCGTGCCCATGCGTCTGGTGATCAAGGCGCTGGGCGGTATCGCCGATGGCCGCCGCTACATGACCAGCACCGGCGGCGAGGCGCTGCCCGAAGGCCTGGACCTCAAGAGCGTGATGGTCGAGCGCTCGGTGCCACTGCGCGCCGTGGAGCAGGCCCTGCTGGCCTGGGAGCTGAATGGCGAGGCCCTGCCCCTCGCCCACGGCGGCCCGCTGCGCATGGTCCTGCCAGGCTTCTACGGGGTGAACAACGTCAAGTACGTCAAACAGGTGGCCTTCACCGCCGAGCAGAGCGATGCCAAGATCCAGGTCTCCGGCTATCGCATCCGCCCGATCGGCCAGGGCGGGGCGGCGGATCAGCCGTCGATGTGGGAAATGAACGTCAAGTCGTGGATCACGCGGCCGTTGCAACGGGTAGCGGCCGGACGGGTGATGATCCAGGGCGTCGCCTTCGGCGGCGCCAAGCCGCTGCTGCGCGTGGAAGTGTCGACCAACGGTGGCAACAACTGGCACATGGCGCGCTTTATCGGCCCGGACCTGGGCCCGCACGCCTGGCGGCCATTCCTGTTCATCGCCGACCTCGAGCCCGGCAGCTATAGCCTGGCCAGCCGGGCGATCGACTTCGAGGGCGACATGCAACCCCGCGAGCGTGTGGAAAACGAACGAGGCTATGGCAACAACTCCTGGCGCGACCATGCTGTCGACATCCAGGTGGTGTAGCCGCGCAACCCGCCACTTGGTCCCTGCCGTGCTGATCGGCCTGACAGCGACCCTCGCCCAGGCGGCCGATGCGGACGCCGCCCGCACCCTGTTCCAGCAACAGGCCCAGCCACCCTGCGCCCTCTGCCACAGCCTGCGCGCGGCTGGGGCCAGCGGCAACATCGGCCCCGACCTGGACCAGCTCAAGCCGAGCGCCGAGCAAGTGCAGGCGGCCCTGCGCGGCGGCCTCGGCGTGATGCCCAGCTACGCCGATTCCCTCAGCGACGAACAGATCGCCCTGCTGGCGAACTACGTGTCGCAGGTGGCCGGGCAATGACCCGGCGGCGCCACGGCCTGATGGCGCGCTGAGTGCGCCCGTGCACTTACCCACGATGTCGGTGGATCAAGCTGTGGATAAGCTGTTCGGCAACGGCTGCGCGGCGCGCCGCCTGCGGGGCTTCGCCATGCGATCACTTTATGAGCGATTTCAATAACTTAGTAATCCAGTAACCCACAGATGCTGTGCAGCAAACCCTTGGCAAGCTGTGGATAGATGGCTGCAAGGCCCACTCTGCGCCGGTTTCGCCTCGCTGTGCAGTTTCTAGCCAGACGCCTGCGAACGCTCGCCCCTTGCGCGCCTGCCGAACCATCACCGCGGTCGCACCGCCCTCGCCGGCCCGTTTTCCACAACGGCGGTGGATCAAACTGTGGACAAGCTGTACAGGCCGGGCTGCATCCCAGTGCCGACGAGGGCCTGTGCCGATCGATCAATTTTTCGGCAGTAGCGTAAAAGGATACGAGCATTTAGACGCAGAAACTGTGCGCGACGCCGTGCATAGCCTGTGAATAACTCTTCAAGAGCTACTATTCACAAGGCCTGCGCCAGACTGCTCAAGGATTGCGCAAGCCCTCGCTCTGCCGGCTTCTGGCCTTGCGAGGCGCCGGACACGGGACGCGCCTCGCGCCTTTACCCACAGAGCCGGTGGATGACTCTGTGCACAAGCTGTCCAGATGCTGTAGGGCGATGACCGCAGCCCAGGCCCTCTGCGGCCTGCCGATCTCAGCTCATATTTTGTTCAGCATCAATGAGTTAAGCGATGCTACCGGCGTCCGAGCACGGCCTTCGGCAGTGGCGCCTATACTCTTTGCGTGCGCTCGGCGAGCGCCCCAGGACAATCCCATGAATCCCCATGCAGCACTCTATCCACAGGCCCTGGAACGCCTGCAGCGGCTGATCGACGAGGCCGCCGCCCGCGGCGTGGAAGAGCCCCACAGCGCCGCCCTGGCCACCGCCGACCGTGCGGCCAGGCCTTCGGTGCGCACGGTCTACGTGGTTGCCGTGGAACCAGCCGGCCTGCTGTTCTTCGCCAACCGCGAGAGCGGCAAGGGTCAGCAGCTGCGGGACAACCCCCGGGCCGCCCTGTGTTTCTACTGGCCGGCGCTGCAGGAGCAGGTGCTGGTCGAGGGTGAGGCGGTGCTGCAAGGCGACGAAACCGCCGACCAGTACTGGCGTAAATGCTCGCGGATCATGCAGTTGGGCGCCTGGGCCTCGGAGCAGGGTCGCACGGCCGGCGAGCAGGGCAGGCTGCACAGACAGGCGCGCCAACTGGAACAGGCGACGGGATTCGAGGCGATCCCCCGGCAGGCCGACTGGTGCGCCTTTCGCGTGCAGCCCGAGCGCATCGAGTTCTGGCCCAGCGGCTGGCAGCGCCTGCGCGAGCGGCTGCGTTACCAGAAGGACGCCGACGGCCACTGGAGCCGCACCTCGCTGCACCCCTGAGCCGCCGCCGCGCCGCTGCCTATACTGCAGAAATCTGGCGGAGGGAGGCACATATGGCGAACTATCCGGTCGAGGCCATACGCACGGTCGCGCTGGTCGGCCATGCCGACTGCGGCAAGACCAGCCTGGTCGAGGCGCTGCTGCAGCACAGCGGTGCCCTCGCCAGCATGGGTACCCTGGAGCGCGGCGACACGGTCTGCGACTTCGACCCGCTGGAGCGCGAGTACCGCCACTCCCTGTCTTCGGCGCTGGCCCACTGCACCTATCAAGAGACCGAGATCAACCTGATCGACACGCCCGGCTATCCCGACTTCATCGGCCAGTCCATCGCCGCCCTGGCCGCGGTGGACACCGCCCTGGTGGTGGTCAACGCACAGGGCGGTATCGAGCTGAACACCCGGCGGATGATGGCCCTGGCCGGCGAACGGCGCCTGTGCCGGATGCTGGTGGTGAACAAGATCGATGCCGAGCGAGTCGACCTGCCCCTGCTGCTCGAGGAGCTGCGCGAGGCCTTCGGCAAGGAGGTGTTGCCGCTCAACCTGCCGGCCGCGGGCGCCAGCCGGGTAGTCGACTGCTTCTTCAATCCCGATGGCGAAGCCGACTTCTCCTCGGTGGCCGAGGCCCACCGGGCCCTGGTCGATCAGGTGGTGGAGCTCGACGAGGCGCTGATGGCGCGCTATTTGGAACAGGGCGAGATCAATCCCGAGAAATTACACGCGCCGTTCGAACAGGCCCTGCGCGAGGGTCACCTGATTCCCCTGTGCTTCGTCTCGGCGCGCAGCGGCGCCGGAGTCGGCGAACTGCTGGACATGCTCGTGCGCCTGGCGCCCAACCCGAGCGAGGGCAATCCCCCGCTGTTCTACAAGGGCGAGGGCGCGAGCGCCAAGCCCTTTCGCTCGCAGCCCGACCCGCAGCGCCATGTGCTGGCCCATGTGTTCAAGGTGGTGATGGACCCCTTCGTCGGCAAGCTGGGGATCTTCCGCGTGCATCAGGGCACCCTGCGCCGCGACATGCAGCTGTTCATCGGCGAAGCCAAGAAGCCGTTCAAGGTCGGCCACCTGCTGCGCCTGCAGGGCAAGCGCTACGATGAGGTGACCCAGTTGGTGCCCGGTGACTTCGGCGCGGTAAGCAAGGTCGATGAGCTGGAGTTCGATGCCGTGCTGCACGACTCCCACGACGAAGACAGCATCCACCTCAAGCCCCTGGCCTTCCCCGCCCCCATGCAGGGCCTGGCCATCGAGGCCAAGCGCCGCGGCGACGAGCAGCGCATCGCCGAGGTGCTGCACCGCCTGCTGGCCGAAGATCCGTGCGTCAGGCTCGACTACCAGGCCAGCACCCAGGAAACCGTGTTGCGCGGCATGGGCGAACTGCACCTGCGCTACCTGCTCGACCGCCTGGCCGGCACCTACAAGGTCGAGGTGCAGACCCGCCCGCCGCGGGTGCCCTACCGCGAGACCGTCACCCGGGCGGCCGACGGCCATAGCCGGCACAAAAAGCAGACCGGCGGCGCCGGGCAATTCGGCGAGGTGTTTCTGCGCGTCGAGCCGCTGGCCCGCGGCGCCGGTTTCGAGTTCGTCGATGCGGTCAAGGGCGGGGTGATCCCCTCGCAGTTCATCCCGTCGGTGGAAAAGGGCGTGCGCTCGGTGCTGGAGGCCGGCCCGCTGACCGGCCACCCGGTCGAGGACCTCAAGGTCACGGTCTACGACGGCAAGAGCCACGCCGTCGACTCCAAGGACATCGCCTTCCAGGCTGCCGGACGCAAGGCCATGCTCGATGCCCTGCGCGGCGCAGGCTGCATCGCCCTCGAGCCGATCGCCAACATCGAGATCACCACCCCGGAGAGCAAGCTCGGCGACATCACCACCGACCTGGTCGGCCGCCGCGGCCAGGTGCTCGGCAGCGAGGCCGCAGCCCAGGGCCTGGCGCTGGTCCGGGGGCAGGTGCCGCTGGCGGAACTGGACGGCTACGGCGGACGCCTCAAGTCGATCACCGCCGGCCAAGGCGCCTACAGCCTGGAGCTGAGCCACTACAGCGCGGTGCCGGCGGAGGTGCAGCAGCGCCTGGTGGCCAGCCACAAGGCAACGGAGCAGGAAGACGAATAGCGCGCCCGGGCCGGCGGCGGCGTCACAGGCGCTTGAGCAGGGCCTCGGCAGCCGCCGCGGAAGACGCCGGGTTCTGCCCGGTGATCAGCAGGCCGTCCTCGGCCACATGGCTCTGCCAGTCGTCAGCCCTGGAGTAATGGCCCCCCTTCTCCTTGAGCATGTCCTCGAGCAGAAACGGCACCACCTCGCTCAGCTGTACGGCCTGTTCTTCGCTGTTGCTGAAGCCGGTGACCCGCTGCCCGCTGACCAGCGGCTTGCCGTCGCGGCCCTTGGTATGCCTGAACACCGCCGGGGCATGGCAGACCGCGGCAACCGGCTTGCCAGCGCCGTGAAACTGCTCGATCAGGGCGATCGAGGTGACATTCTCGGCCAGGTCCCAGAGCGGGCCATGACCGCCGGGATAGAACAGCGCATCGAAGTCCTGCATCTCGACGCAGTCGAGCACCCGGGTATTGGCCAACGCCTGCTGCGCCGCCGCATCCTGCTTGAAGCGCTCGGTCGCCGGCGTCCGCGCCTCCGCCGCATCGCTGTTCGGGTCCAGGGGCGGCTGACCGCCCTTGGGCGAGGCCAGGGTGATGCTGGCGCCGGCATCCTTGAACACGTAATAAGGCGCGGCGAATTCCTCCAGCCAGAAGCCGGTCTTCTTGCCGGTGTCGCCGAGCTGGTCGTGCGAGGTCAGGATCATCAGGATCTTCATGGGCATCTCCGGTGCAAGTGGCAAGCGCGGCTCGAGCGGGCGGACACCTCACAGGCGGGAGCCCCCAGGTTAGGGACAGGCAGATGACTCGATAATTCAAAAAGCGCTCATTGCCGAAATGGGACATCGGCCATCGCCCGCAAGGCTTTGCGCTGTCGCTTTTCAAATCGCCGCGGCGCCCGCTTGGCGGTGAGGCGCGCCGAGGGTATCTATCCCAGATTCCGGTGGATGACGCTGTGGATAAGCTGTGCAGCCCCGCCTCCAGGCAAAGCCCCTGAAGGGCTCCGGCCATCAGAGCATTTTCTGAACAATTTCATAAAGTTAGCCGCGGCAGTTAGCCACAGTATCTGTGGGCCGGGCTGTGGATAAACTGTGTTCATTCCGCGCCACGCCAGGCGGCCCTAGGGTCGCCGCCGGCTGTACGTTTTTCGTCCGGCGCGCGCCGCGCAGCCGCCGGGCGTCAGGCGACGCGCGTGTAGCGACTCTGCACCAGACCATTGGCGAAGGTGCGGGTGGCCATGTGGTGCCAGCGGATGTCATGCAACAGCGGCCCGAACAGCGGGATGCCGGTGCCAATGAGGATCGGCACCCGGGTCAGGATCAGCTGCTGAATCAGCCCGGCGCGCAGGAAGCCCTGGATGGTCTGCCCGCCGTCGATATACAGGTGCTTGGCGCCCCGCTCCGCCATGCGCTCGATCAGTTCCAGCGGGGGACAGGACATGACCTCGACGCTGGCGGCCAGGGGCGCGGGAATCTTTCGCGTGCGGCGACTGAGCACCACCACCGGGGTGTCGGCATAGGGCCATTCGTCGAAACGCTGTACCTGCTCGTAGGTGCAACGGCCCATGACCACCGCATCGACAGTGCTCATGAACTCTGCGTAACCATAATCCTCGGCACCCTCTGCAGCGCCCCCGTCCGGTAGCCAGTCGAGCGCGCCATCGGCCCGGGCGATGAAACCATCGAGGCTGGTCGCGATATACACGGACGTCTTCATCCTGCCTCCTCGCACCCGGCCCTGCCAGGCGCTCGATTTGCGGGATACTCCCTGGCGGCTGCGCCCGCCGCCAGTAACCAGCCCTAATCTAGCAGCCAGCCGGCGACGACAAGCAACGAACTGCCCAAGGGTACTGCGCAGGCCGATAAGCGGAAGCGCAAGGACCGGAGCACCCGGCAGCTCAACAGACCCTGGGGCGACGGTGAAATAGCGGAAAGCGGTGGCGGATCGGGGGGATGGGCGGGACGGTCTGGGCGGCTGTCGGAGTGAGGGGGGGCGCAGAAAGGAAGCGCCCTGCCGGCCCCGAACGGGTCCGGCAAGGCATCGGCTGCGGGTCTTAGAAGTCGATGACCACGTCGCCCTGAGGCACGCTGCAGCAGGACAGGATGAAGCCTTCGGCGACGTCCTCGTCGGTGATTCCGCCGTTGTGCTCCATGGTCACTTCGCCGGCGGTCTTCATCACCTTGCAGGTGCCGCAGATGCCCATGCCGCAGGCCTTGGGGATGTGCAGACCGAGCTTGGCGGCGGCCGCATGCACGGTCTCGCCCGGCTCGATGCGCACGCTCTTGCCGGTGCTGCTGAATTCCACCATCAGCTGCTCGGACAGCGGCACCGGCTCTGCCTCGGCGGCCTCGGCAGCCAGTTCCTTGACCTCCTCGCGGACGTCCGCCGGCGTGGCACCGAAGGATTCCTCGTGGTAGCGCGACATGTCGAAGCCGTTGGCCTCGAGCAGGCGCTTGACCGCATTCATGTACGGCGTCGGCCCGCAGCAGAAGATCTCCCGCTCCTGGAAGTCCGGGGCGATCAATTCCAGCATCTTCTGGTTGAGATAGCCGCGGTAGCCGGCCCAGGCCTCGCCCAGGCCATGCTTCTCGCAGATCACGTGCAGGCTGAAGTTGTTGATCCGCGCGGCCATGTGCTCCAGCTCGCGGTGGTAGATGATGTCCTTGGGCGTGCGCGCGCTGTGGACGAAGACCATGTCGACGTTGGCGTTGGTGTCGTAGAACCAGCGGGCCATGGACATCACCGGGGTGATGCCGACGCCGCCGCTGAGGTACAGCACCTTCTCGGCCGGGAAGTCGATGGCATTGAACAGCCCGACCGGACCGTGCACCGGCAACTCATCGCCTTCCTTGAGGTTGTCGTGCAGCCAGTTGGACACCTTGCCGCCGGGCACCCGCTTGATGGTGATCGAGAAGCTGTAGGGCACCGAGGGCGAGCTGGAAATGGTGTAGGAGCGCATGATCGGCTGGCCGTCGATCTCCAGCTCCAGGGTCACGAACTGCCCGGGCTTGAAGAAGAACAGCACCGGCTGTTCGGCCATAAAGCAGAAGGTGCGAACATCCCAGGTTTCCTGGATGACCTTGACGCAGCGCACCAGGTGGCGGCCGTTGCTCCAGGTCTGGGTCGTAACCGGATTGAGGAAGTCGTTCGTCGTCATGGACGTCTCTCCGCGCACGGCCGGACATCGGCCTAATATGCGGCGGATTGTGCGTAACGACCGCCGCCGCCACTTACCTGTCAGCGACATCCACATACTTATCGCGACCTGCCGCAGAACACGTGGTTTGCAGCGTCGGAAACGGATGCCGCCATGTCGCCCATGGATAAGGTTAGCTTAGCGCCGCCATCCAAACTCGATTCCAGCCGATGCAAATGGATAAGAGCGCACGCCCCCTTATATTTGCGCGCAGCAGAACGCCAGTCGGCAGGCGATAATTGAGGGGTGCCACGCCGCCTTGCGTAGCAACCGAAACAGCCACTTTTTCCGGCGCGAGCAGCGAGTGCTTCCGCCACTGAGGAGTTACCGATGGACGTCACTTCCACTCTGAGCCTGGGCGATCCACTAGAGCCTGCACGCAAGGCCACCGCCGAGATGCTGCACAACCGTGAGCGCACCTTCTCGCTGCCACAGCCGTTCTATAACGACGAGCGCCTGTTCAAGATCGACATGCAGGAGATCTTCCACAAGGAGTGGCTGATCGCCGGCATGACCTGCGAGGTTCCGGCCAAGGGCAACTACCTGACCCTGCAACTGGGCGACAACCCGATCATCGTGATCCGTGGCGCCGAAGGCGTCGTGCATGCCTTCCACAACGTCTGCCGCCACCGCGGCTCGCGCCTGTGCACCAGCGACAAAGGCAAGGTGGCCAAACTGGTCTGCCCGTACCACCAGTGGACCTACGAGATCGACGGCCGCCTGCTGTTCGCCGGTACCGAAATGGGCGCCGACTTCGACATGAAGCAGTACGGTCTCAAGCCGGTGCACTGCAAGACCGCCGGCGGCTTCATCTTCATTTCCCTGGCGGAGAACCCGCCGGCAATCGACGAGTTCCTCTCCGGTCTGGCCCACTACATGGAGCCCTACGACATGGAGAACGCCAAGGTCGCGGTGCAGAGCACCATGATGGAGAAGGCCAACTGGAAGCTGGTGCTGGAAAACAACCGCGAGTGCTACCACTGCAGCGGTTCGCACCCGGAACTGCTCAACAGCCTGCTGGAGTGGGACGACACCAACGACCCGCGTGCCGACCAGGCCTTCAAGGACCACGTGGCCGAGTCCGCCGCGAAGTGGGAAGCCGAGAAGATCCCTTACCTGCACGCCGGTTACGGCCTGCGCAACCGTATCGTGCGCATGCCGCTGCTCAAGGGCACCGTGTCCATGACCATGGACGGCAAGCAGGGCAGCAAGAAGCTGATGGGTCGCATCCAGAACCCGGACCTGGGCTCCATGCGCATCCTCCACCTGCCGCACTCGTGGAACCACTGCATGGGTGACCACATCATCAACTTCACCGTGTGGCCGGTCAGCGCCCAGGAGTCGATCGTCATCACCAAGTGGCTGGTGCACAAGGACGCCGTGGAAGGCGTCGACTACGACGTCGCGCGCCTGCGCCAGGTCTGGGACGCCACCAACGAGCAGGACCGTCGCCTGGGCGAAGAGAACCAGCGCGGGATCAACTCCACCGCCTACCAGCCGGGCCCCTACTCCAAGACCTACGAGTTCGGCGTGGTCAACTTCCTCGACTGGTACAGCGAGCGCATGCTGAACAACCTCGGCGCCGAACCGGCCCCCTACCTGAAGGGTGTCCCCGCCGAGTAACAGAGCTTCACCGGCGGGTTGGTCGCCCGCCGCGACAGGCTGCACACTGAGGCCCTGACGGGCACTTCCCAACCCTCCAAGCCCCGGCTTTGGAGGGTTTTTTTATGCCTCGCGGCCCTTCCCCCGGCCTCCCAGGCGCGTGGTTTCGGCTACCAGCCACCCAGGCCGGGCGTGTTACCCCCGATCCCGTGGGTAACAAAACCGGGTAGTAGCACCACAAAATCCTCTTCCCCGGGGTTGCCTGAAAAATCATGAAATCCGACAAGTCATTGATTTATAAGGGTAAAAAAATACTGGCACGGCAAATGCTTTATCTATGGCACAAAAACAATAAAGCAAAAAAGAAAACGTCTCGGCTCTGCGACAACAAAAACAACAGGACAGAAGAGTCGCAAACAGATTTTTTTGGAAAGGGTGCGCGTTTCGGGGTCAGCCCCGCGACCTAGGCGATAAGAATAAAACTACCTGAAGGTAGCACGCCGCTCCGGTCGGATCACTTGGTGACAAGACGCTGCCAGCATCCAAAAAAATACGTTTGCCCTTGATCCCTCGATGGGATCGGACAAGACGGTTTGGAACGAGAACAAGAACAACAGATCGTTCAACAAGAAAAACAAAGCACGCCGCAATAGTTTGAAGGGGAGCCTAGGCTCCCCTTCGTGCTTTGTGCGAATTCATTCCGCGCGCCTCCACCTGCCCCTCCCCACAATTACCCCCTACTTCACGGCCCGGTGCCGCGCTCAGGCTCCCTTGCAGAAGCCCTCGTAAGGGCTGCAGCGCAAGGCCCACGGCCAATGACCGGCCGCGGGCCACGAGGTTCTGATGCTGCGCACCGATCAACTCGGCAGGTAGCGCTCCGACCACTGCTCGGCGGCCACGCCCTGTTCGATCATCTGCTCGACCTGCTCCGCCGTGCAGCCCAGTTGCTGCAGCACGGCGCGGGTATCGCTGCCATATTTCGCCATCTTGCCCGGCAGGCGCACGGGCGCCCGCTGCAGACGGATCGAGTTCGGTGCGATCAGCGCCACCCGATGGCCACAGGGGTGTTCCGGGTACTCGATAAAGGCCACGGTCTTCGGGCCGTTCAGGTCGATGCCGCCGGCCTCGTTCATCAGCGACGACTCGCGCAACTGGCTCATGCGCCCCAGGGGCTGGCAGCCGATATCGACCGGCGCCAGCAGTGCCTGCCAGTGGCCCATCGTCTGGCTGCGGAACAGGCTTTCCAGGCACTGCTCGGCCGTCTTCTGGTCGGCGCTTGCCAGCTCGGGCAATTGCAGGGCCCGCGCCAGATCGGCCAGCTGGCTGCGCCGGTCCAGCGCCAGGAACAGCCAGCCGTCCAGCGCCTGGTAGCAGCGATAGAAGGCATGGGCGCCCTTCACCTCGCGCCCGCTCGGCTCGTCGAAGGGACCGCGTCCGGGGTAGTCGTACATGAACGGCACCTGGATCAGCTGCCCGGCGGCGACCAGCGAGCTGCGCGCCACCGAGCCACCCTGGCCATTGGCCCGCTTGACCAGCGCCACGCCGATGGCGTGGGCGGCGCAGTAGCCACCCAACACATCGATGGTGCCGAAGTGGGCGTGTTCCTCCGGCGTCTCGATGCCGCCGCCGAAGCGCGCCATGATGCCGGTGGTCGCCTGCACCAAATCGTCATAGCCCGGATGGTTGCTGCGCGGCCCCGCCGTGGGGCCACCGAAGGCGTCGAACTGGCAGAGGATCAGCTGCGGGTTGATCCGTTGCAGGCGCTCCGCCGACAGGCCGAGGCGTTCCAGCTGCGCGTCGCTGGCGTTGATGGTGACCACGTCCACCTGGGGCAGCAGCCTGTCCAGCAGCGCCTGGCCCTCGGGGCTCTTCAGATCGAGCAGGACGCTGCGCTTGCCCTGGTTGGCCTGCATGCCGAACACCGTGGTGTTCCAGGGGTCCAGGGCCGGCTGCGGCGGATCGATGCTGATCACCTCCGCACCGAAGCGGGCCAGGGTGCAGGCGATGGTCGGACCGGCGATCACGTTGGTCAGGTCGAGGATGCGCACACCCTCCAGCCAGCCCCGGGCCGGCGCCGCCGGATCGGCGTCGGGCAGCATGCTGGGGCGATCGCGCCAGCTCTGCAGCAGCTGCAGCACGGCGCCGCGATCCTCGTGGGGCACCTGGGCCGGCTGCTTGTCGATCACCGCATCGTCGCCCTGCAGCCAGCAGATGTTGCCCAGCTGGCGCATGGCGCCGTAGCGCGGATCCTCGACCTGCAGCACGCTGTGCGACTGCAGGGCGTGGTCGCTGGCCAGCCATTCGCGAGTCAGCTGATGGGCACAGCCCGGCACTCCGGCCTCGCCGAACAGGCGCTGCCACTCGTAGGCCGGCTTGCTCAGGAACGCCGCCTTCATCTTCTCCGAGACCAGGTCCGCCCACTGCCGCGACAGCGGATAGGACAGCAGGGTGCACTCGGCGCCATCCGGCCAATCCGCCACGTCCAGGTACGGGCTATGAGTCGGAATCCCCAGGGCGGCGATCTCCTCCCACAGCCCGAGCACCTGCAGGCAGGCGATCGGGTGGCGGGCATGGGAGCAGTTGACCGAATAGAAGGGCCGGCCGTCCTGGCAGACATAGGTGCGGTAGAAGGGATCGAGGAACTCCTGCAGGTCGGCATACTCCAGGTTCAGCGGCAGGTTGTTGCTGCGCCGGCGCTCGATCTCCCGCTCGCGCAGCGACTTGTAGCGCTCGGGCAGGCCTTCGATGTGCATGGAGTTGTAGGCCAGACCCTCCATCAACGCCGCGGCGATGGGTACTTCGATGCGCTCGCCCTGCCCGCTCCTGGCCCTGGCGAACAGCGCCAGGGTCACCGCGGTGGCGCCGAGCACCGAGGCATAGGCCGACGCCAGGGGCAGCGGCGAGAACGACGGAGTGATGCCCATCAGCACCCGGCTCAGGCCCATGTCGGTGAACTGGCCCACGGCCGCCGCGATGATGCCTTCCCAGGCCGGCAGCGCCGCGAATTCCTCATCCTTCTCGGAGAAGCCCGGCAGGGACAGATAGACCAGCGCCGGATTCAATGCGCGCATGGCCTCGGCGCCGAGGCCCAGGCGCTCCATCACCCCCGGACGAAAGTTTTCCACCAGCACATCGGCATGCCGGACCAGGTCGATCGCCAGCTGCAGATCGGCCTCGTTGTGCAGGTCGAGGCTGATGCGCTGCTTGCCACGGTTGAGGATGGCGTCGGCCGGGTTGTCCCAGCGCGGCCCATGGGGCGGGTCGATATGGATCACCTCGGCCCCCTGGTCGGCCAACATCATCGCCACCGCCGGGCCGGCGATGTACTGGCCAAAATCGACAACCCGGTATCCGCCCAGGGGGCGCTGCTTGCTCGCGTTCATGCTCACCTGCCGCTGTAAATGTGGAGTTAACCGCAGCGAGCCTAGGAAATTGCCGCCCCAGCGCATATCGGATAGTTTCGCACTGGCCGTTCGATTTTTTTGTACAGGGCAGAGCGCCCGGGGGCGTCGATGGACCTGCAAGCGATCAAGACCTTTCTGACCCTGGCCGACCTCAAGCGCCTCAGCCTCTGTGCCGAACAGCTGTGCCTGACCAAGTCGGCGGTCAGCACCCGGATCAAGCTGCTCGAGGAGCAGCTGGACCAGCAGCTGTTCACCCGCAGCCATGAAGGCATGGCGCTGACGCCTGCCGGGCGCCAGTTCTACCAGCACGCCATGGCCCTGCAGCAGCGCTGGCAACGGGCCAAGCGCGAGCTGTCGCAGCGCGACGGCAACGCCGGGCTGCTGCGCCTCGGCGCTCACCCCAGCCTGGCCAGCGACCTGCTGTTCAAATGGGGCAACGCGCTGAACCGGCAGGCGCCAGAGCTGCACCTGCACCTGGAGGCGGACTACTCCAGCGAGATCGTCCGCCAGGTCTCGGCCGGGATATTGGATATCGGCCTGATCTTCGTCGCCGACAGCACCGCCGGCCTGGTGGTGGAGCAGGCCGGCGAGGACCGCCTGCTGATGGTCGCCAACGGCGCCACCGCGCTGGCCCAGGTGTCCGTGGACAACTACCTGTATATCGACTGGGGCTGGGGCTACAACGCCGCCCACAGCGAGCGCCTGCCGCAGCTGCAGAACAGCCGCCTGAGCTGCGGCTTCGCCGAACTGGGACTGCCCTGGCTGCTCGACAATGGCGGCGCCGCCTACCTGCCGGAACGCCAGGTAGGCGCCCTGCTCAAGGACGGAACGCTGTCACGGGTGGCCGATGCGCCGGAGTTCAACCGGCCGATCTTCGTCACCTACGCCCGCGACGCCCTCGACGCCGGCCTGCTGCAGCTGGCCCTCGACGCCCTGGGCGGGGTCATCGAGGGCAACCGTCAACCGCGCTGAAACGACACGGGCCGCCCTGAGGCAGCCCGTGTGGTGCAGCGTACAACTGGTAGCGCTTAGGCGTTATCCGCCTCCGCCAGGACTCCCGTCACGCTGACTTCACTCGAGTCGGTGATCAGCGACTTGAGGACGCCCAGGGTCATCAGCAGGATCACCACGCTGAGCGGCAGGGCCGCGGCGATGTTGGCGGTCTGCAGGGCGCTGAGGCCGCCGGCGACCAGCAGCACCCCGGCGACGAAGCCGATCACCACGCCCCAGAAGATGCGGAACACCCGCGGCGGCTCCTCGTTGCCCAGGGACAGGATGGTGGTCAGCACCAGGGTGCCGGAGTCGGAGGAGGTGACGAACCAGCTGAGCAGCAGGAACACCAGCATGGCCGAGAGGATCCAGCCCATCACGCCGGTGCCGGCGATGCCGTCGGCGGCGGTGAACAACGCGGCCGGCAGGTTCCACTCGGTCACCAGCTTGACCAGCTCGCCGGTGCCGGCGCCACCTGCCGCGTTCAGCTCCTGATACAGCGCCGAGCCACCGAAGATGCCCAGCCAGACGAAGATGATGAAGGTCGGTACGCAGAGCACGCCGATGACGAACTCACGCAAGGTGCGGCCACGGGAGATGCGCGCGATGAACAGGCCCACGAACGGCGCCCACGCCAACCACCAGCCCCAGTAGAACACGGTCCAGCCGTTCTGCCAGGCCGCCGGGCCTTCTTCCTCGGGGAACCACAGGCCCATCGGCAGGAAGTTGACCAGGTAGCTGCCGAACGACTCGCCGAACATGCTGACCAGCCAGGCGGTCGGCCCGCCGAACAGGAAGAAGGCCACCACCAGGGCGGAGATGATGATGTTCCACTCGGAGATGATCTTGATGCCGCGGCCAACGCCGGACAGCGCGGACATGATCGAGACGACGGAGATCAGGGCGATCAGCACCAGTTGAGTGGTAGTGCCCGAATCGACGCCGATCAGACGCTCCATGCCCACGGCCATCTGGCTGACGCCCAGGCCCAGGGAGGTGGCGATGCCGAAGACGCAGCCCAGCACCCCGAACATGTCGACGACATGACCGATCGGGCCATAGATACGATCGCCGATAAACGGGTGCAGCGCCGAGCGCAGGGCCAGCGGCAGCTTCTTGCGGTAAGCGAAGTAAGCCAGCGACAGGCCGACGATGGCGTACACCGCCCAGCCATGGAAGCCCCAGTGGAAATAGGTCACCCGCAAGGCGTCGACCGCGCGGTCATGGCCGACGGCCGTGGCCCCGGCCATGTCGGCGTAGGGGTTGTTCGGATAGCCGAAGGCGCCACTGTTATCCAGGTAGAAGATCGGCTCGGCGACGCCGAAGAACAGGATGCCGATACCGATACCGGCGGAGAACAGCATGGAGAACCAGGCGAAATTGCTGAAGTCCGGACGACTGTTGTCGTCACCCAGGCGCACGCTGCCATAGCGGGTGAACACCAGCACGAAGCAGACCGCAATGAAGAACACCATGGCGATCAGGTAGTACCAGCCGAAGACACTTTCGATCCAGCTGCGGGTCGCGCCGAACAGCTTGCCGGCCAGCTCGGTGTTGAAGCCGGAGAACAGCACGAAGGCCAATACCAGGACCGCCGATACGATGGTCATGCCCTTGTGCATGCCCTTGAAGAGTCCCGACTGGGCCAGTAACTCCTCTTTGAACACGGTAGTGCCAGGGGCGCCACCGAATTGCTCTTTGACTCTCGACATTTTTTGTTCTCCCACGTTGGAGTCGTAGCTAATTGTTGTAATTGTCATGCCTGTCGCTATTGCTTTGGCGCGCCGAAGAAAACCTTCGCACCGCGATGGCACCTCCTGGCGCCGGACCTCTCACCTCACAAGTCGTACGACTTCTGCGGCATCGGTTTGCTGCTGCGTCTGCCCGAGTCCTCCGCCTGCGGCTTACGGCGTCCCGCTCGGTGGGCGGGCCTGCTGCCGCGGTGACGCAACAGTCGAATCCTGGGCAAAACGATACGAACCGGATTGTTATGAAGATGGGCAGTCGTCGGAAGCAATAAAATAACCGCCTATGCCCACGTTTAATTTATGCCTGTCTCGACGCCCAGCAGCGCTCGGCGCCGACCGCGAAACAGGTCGTAATCAAGCCGCCAGGCGACGCTTCTAGCGCTGCAGCACATGAATGCGCGACAGCAGTTCGTCGCGATCGACGTAGCAGCCCTTGAAATGCCGGGCACCGCTGGTCGGGTCGAACTCGGTGCGCGCATGCAGGGTGCGGCGATTGTCGAAGCACCACAGCTGCCCGGCCTCCAGTCGTCGCTGCACACGAAAGCGCGGCTCGCGGGTCATCTCGATGAACCGCCGGTAGGCGCTGTACAGCGCCGGCATGCGCTCGACCGGCGCATCGAAGGGCCCCTTCAGGAAGTTGCCCATGCGGATCTCGCTGACCGCCCCGTAGGCGTCCAGGGCGATGATCGGCGCCAGCCAGCGGTAGTCGCTGGTGCGGCTCTTGTTGCGGAACTCGATCGGCGTGTCGCACAGGGTATCGAACAGTTCGGGGGCCTCCTGATGCAGCGCCTCGGCGATGGCGAAGCCGTCGACGAACACGCTCTCCCCTCCGCTCGCATCGTTGACCAGGCAGTGCAGGAACTGCAGCCCGGGCTCCAGCTCGCGGGTCGGCAGGTCGGTGTGCAACGGCAGGTTGAAAGAGGTGTAGGCGTTGCTGTCGGCATCGGCCTTGGACTGCACATCGAACAGCACGCCGAAGTTGCTCTCGCGGATAAAGGAGATGCGCTTGGCCAGGGTCGGCAGCACGTCCGCGCGGGTCGGCACGTCGAGCAGCTGGGTCAGGCCGATGTCGCGCACCGCCAGCAGCCAGTTCAGCAGGGTACCGTCGTCCGTCATCACCGCCTGGTAGTCGAACTGCGGCAGCTGCTCGCCCATCTCCGCGCCCCACAGGCGGCTCTGCGGCCGCTGGGCGCGGCGCTCGGCACGCGACGCCTCGTCATAGGCGTGGGCGCGCAGCCAGCCGGGGTGGTAGCGGCTGTGATGGCCGTCCTGCCAGTCGACCAGCAGATGCCCCTGCTCGTCGATGCGGGTGCGCTGCGGGTGCAGCTGCTCCGGCACATCGACGATCTCGAACAGTTGCTCGCGGGTCACGCTGTACACGCACTTGTTGCAGGAACAATTGTCGCGCAGCCACTGGTGATGGAACGGGCTGACGCGACCGTCGCTCCAGACCGTTTCCAGCGCGTCCGCCACGGCTCTTACAGCCACCAGGTCGGCGCTGATCGGGTAGCTTCGCCAATCGGCGATCGGTGGGTTTTCCAGGGTGGGATCTACAGCGTTCATTGCGATCTCCTCAGACGATGCCATAACAGCTGGTGTTGGAGAAGCGATCGGGCCGGAAGCGTTTTCAGCCCCGTAGCGCGCTCCCCAGCCAGTCGATCAATTGCGCATACAGGTTATCCACCTCGGCCACCCGCCCCAGCGCACGCAGGCAGCCGTGCACCAGGCCCTGCCCCGGCTCGAAGCGCACAGCCACACCATCCGCGGCCAGGCGCTGGGCATAGAGCGCACCGTCATCACGCAGCGGATCGTGCTCGGCGACCGCTACGAACGCCGGCGGCAGACCGCTGAAGTCCTGGGCAGCAAGTGGCAGCGCAAGCGGATCGGCGCGCAGACTCGAATCGGCCAGGTACCAGTCCAGACAGGCCTGCAGGTCTTCCCGCGAGAGCAGGGGCGCATCGGCGCAGCTCAGATGCGAGGGCAGAGGCTGCGGACTCAGACCGGGATAGATCAACGCCTGGGCGCAGGGTTGCGGCTGCCCCGCCTGGCGCAAGGCCAGGCATAGCGCCACCGCCAGGTTGCCGCCGGCACTGTCGCCGGCCACGGCGAGGCGCTGCTGATCCAGTTGGATATCCAGTTGGTCGTTGCGCAGCGCCTGCCAGACCTGCTGGCAATCGCGCAGGCCCGCCGGAAACGGATGCTCGGGCGCCAGCCGGTAGGCGACTGCCACCACCGCCACGCCGAGGCGCTCGGCCAGTTCGGCACAGACCAGGTCATGGGAATCGAGATCGCCGAACGCCCAGCCGCCTCCGTGCAGGTACAGCACACAGGGCCAGCCCGACGCCGGCATCGGGCCCGCGGGCAAATAGCGCCTCAGCGGCACCGTCTGGCAGTGCAGATCGCGCACATCCAGGCGCTCCGATCGCGGCCGGTCGAATGCCTGCGCCATACGTCGGTAGGCCTCACGTTGCGCCGCCAGGCTGGCGTCCCGGGCGACGAAGCTTTGGCTGAGCGCGACGAACTCCAGCATCTGCGCCGTCAGCTCGTAGTGCCTGGCGTGCCCCGCTGCCTGCCCGTGCTCCACCATGAGGGTCAACCTTAGCGCCCCGGCAGGCCGATGGTGCGGCCTACATGCAGCGGAACCGGCAAGCGTCCATGGGCCTCGCCGAGCGCCAGCACCTGCGCCATGACCTGCTCGTCGAAAGCCGCGGAGCGCCCGCTGGCGCTGTCGATATTCATCAGCATCTGTTCGCTGGCCGCCAACAGCTCATCTCCGCCCGGATAGTAAAGACCGTGGTGGATGTGCAGACGCTTACGGTCATGGGCCAGCAACTGGGTGCGCACCTCCACCTCGGCACCGAGCTTGACCTCGGCCAGGTAGTTCAGGTGGCACTCAAGGGTGTAGAGGGTGTGCCCGGTGCGCGCCCGACCCGCCTCGTCGAGGCCCAGCCGATCCATCAGCGCATCGGTGGCATAGCTGAAGATCAGCAGGTAGAAGGCATCGCGCAGGTGGCCGTTGTAGTCCACCCACTCGGGCTGGATCTCGGTCTGGTAGGTGGTCAGAGGTTGCGCACTGGACATCGGTTGTTCTCCTGCGGCCGGGCGGCTCGCCCCCGGCCGGGTATCGATTGGCGGGAGTGCCGCCGCGCTCAATGCCTGGCCCGATTCAGGCGGGCCAGGCTGCACGTCAGTCGGCGAAGTCGAAGCCGTGCTTGGCCTTGGTCGCCTTGATCGCGTCCATCACCGCCATCAGGCAGTCGTCGCGATAGCGCTCCAACTCGGCGATGCTGCGCTCGCCCTGCTGCACCGCGGTGCCCTCCACCACGCTGTCGATCAGCTGGTCGGTCAGCTCCGGGGCCTCGAGGTAGGTCCAGGGCAGCTTCAGGGCCGGGCCGAACTGCGACATGAAGTGGCGCATGCCGGCGTTGCCGCCCGCCAGGGTGTAGGTCAGGAAGCTGCCCATGAACGACCAGCGCAGGCCGGCGCCGAAGCGGATCGCGTCGTCGATCTCGCCGGTGGTGGCCACGCCGTCGTTGACCAGGTGCAGCGACTCGCGCCACAGCGCCTCGAGCAGGCGGTCGGCGATAAAGCCGGGTACCTCCTTGCGCACATGCAGCGGGCGCATGCCCAGGGTGGTGTAGATCTCGATCGCCGCCTGCACGGCTTCGGGCGCGGTGTGCTGGCCACCGACCACTTCCACCAGCGGCAGCAGGTAGACCGGGTTGAACGGGTGGCCGACCACGCAACGCTCGGGATGCGTCGCATCGGCGTAGAACTCACTGGGCAGCAGGCCCGAGGTGCTCGAACCGATGATCACGTCGGGGCGCGCGGCGGCGCTGATCTTGGCGTGCAGCTCGCACTTGAGGTCCAGGCGCTCGGGGGCGCTCTCCTGGATGAAGTCGGCGTCCTTGACGCACTCCTCGATGGTGGCGACGAAGCGCAGTCGCTGCGGCGAGGCGCCTGGCGCCAGGCCCTTCTTCTCCAGGGCCGGCCAGGCGTTGGCGATGCGCGCGCGCAGCGCTTCTTCGGCGCCCGGCGCCGGGTCCCAGGCCAACACGTCGAGGCCATGGGCCAGGGCGCGGGCGATCCAGCCGGCGCCGATGACGCCGGTGCCGAGGGCGGCGAAGGTTTTCAGTTCAGTGACAAAGCCCATGATGATTCCTGCAGGTTGCCCGGACCACGTCCGGGACTGGCTATTGGACCCGGTCCGGCATCGCGCCGGACCGCGGATGGGGGCGCCGATTCAGCCGCGCGGCTTGAGGTTCATCTTGGCGCGGCCTTCGGCCGGGGTCAGGGCGCGGCCGCCGAGGCGCTGGATGATCTCGATGGCGCGCTCGACCAGCTGGCCGTTGGTGGCGTAGACGCCCTTGTCCAGCCAGATGTTGTCTTCCAGGCCCACGCGCACGTGGCCGCCCAGCAGCATGGCCTGGGCCACCATCGGCATCTGCAGGCGGCCGATGCCGAAGCCGGCCCAATTGGCGCCCGCCGGCAGGTTGTCGGCCATGGCCTTCATGGAGGTGGTGTCGGCCGGCGCGCCCCACGGGATGCCCAGGCAGATCTGGAACAGCGGGTCTTCCAGCAGGCCTTCCTTGAGCATCTGCTTGGCGAACCACAGGTGGCCGGTGTCGAAGATCTCCAGCTCGGCCTTCACCCCCAGTTCGGTGATGCGCTTGGCGCCGGCACGCAACTGGGCCGGGGTGGAGACGTAGATGTAGTCGCCGTCGCCGAAGTTCAGGGTGCCGCAGTCCAGAGTGCAGATCTCCGGGCGCAGGGCCTCGATATGCGCCAGACGGGTCAGCGGGCCGACCAGGTCGGTGCCGGCGCCGAACTCCAGGGGCTGTTCGCCCGGGCCGATTTCCAGGTCACCGCCCATGCCGGCGGTGAGGTTGATGATCACGTCGGTATCGCTCTCGCGGATGCGCTCGACCACCTCGCGGTACAGCTCGACGTCGCGACTCGGCTTGCCGGTCTTGGGGTCGCGGACATGGCAGTGGGCCACGGTGGCGCCGGCCTTGGCCGCTTCGATGGCGGCGTCGGCGATCTGCTTGGGGGTGACCGGGATGGCCGGGTGCTTGCCGACGGTGTCGCCGGCGCCGGTCACTGCACAGGTGACGATTACTTCGTAGTTCATGATTCGGGGTCCTTCATTCAGGCGAGCGGAGGCCGTGCGCGGGCGAGCGCGCACGGAAATCTGGGTCAGGGGTTACTGCAGTTTGGCGACGGCGGCGGCCTGGCCCGGCTGGCCATCGACCGTGGTCACGCCCTCCAGGAAGGCCTCGACCACTTGCGGGTTGGCCTTGAGCCAGTCGCGCGCCACCTGGTCCGGCGATTCGCGACCCATGATCGGCTCCATCAGCTCACTTTCCTGGACGGCGCTGAACTTGAGATTGCTCAGCAGGCGATGGACGTTCGGGCAACGCTGGGCATAGTCCGGGGCGGATACGGTCCACACCGTGGCCTGGCCTTCATTGGGGCCGAACACGTCGTCGCTGCCAGTCAGGTAGGTCAGGTCCATCTGGATATTCATCGGATGCGGGTTCCACCCCACGAAGACGATTGGCTTCTCACGCTTGACCGCCCGCCCGACTGCCGCAAGCATGGCCGCCTCGCTGGATTCGATCAGGGTGAAACCGCCGAGGCCGAACTGGTTGGAGTCGATCATCGCCTGGATCTTGGTGTTGGCCCCGGTGCCCGGGTCGATGCCATAGATCTTGCCGTCCAGCTGATCCTTGAACTTGGCGATATCCGCAAAAGTCTTCAGCCCGGCCTCGGCCGCATAGGTCGGCACCGCCAGGGTGGCGATAGCATCGGCAAGACTGGGTTCTGCGGAGACCTTGACCGCCCCCTTGTCGAGGAACGGCTTGATGTTGTCATCCATCGCCGGCTTCCAGTAGCCGAGGAAGAAGTCGATCTGGTTCTTGCTGATGCCGGAGAACACGATCTGCTGGGAGGCCGTGGTCTGTTTGGTTTCGTAGCCCAGGCTTTCCAGCAGCTCCGCGGCCACCGCCGTGGTGGCCACCACGTCGGTCCAGCCGACCAGGCCGATGCGCGCCTTCTGGCAACTGGCATCCTCGGCCGCCATCAGCGACGAGCTGAACAGGGTGGCCAAGCAGCAACCGGCGACGAGTTTAAGACTTTTCATGGTGGTGCCCTCTTGCGGCGATACGGTTAGTCCGTGTTTTTCTTCTGGTAGCCCGGCGTTTCCGTCCTGGGCCGGGCGGGCAACGCTTGCCCGATGGCGATCACCTTACGCAGCGATGGTGCCGCTTATTCGCACTAGAACGACCAGCTGTTGAACCAAAGCGACTTTGCCTGTTGCACTTGCCCCGCGACTGCCGTTTAGTTGCTTACGACAACCGCCGAAGCCGCCCCATGCCCCAGACCTTCCAATTCCTGCTGATGCCCGGTTTCTCGATGATGGGCCTGATGTCCGCCGTCGAGCCGCTGCGCGCGGCCAACCGCTTCAGCCGCGAGTTGTTCAGCTGGCGCCTGCTCAGCCAGGACGGCGAGGCGGTGCAGAGCAGCGGCGGCATGTCGCTGAACGTCGACGACGCGCTGCAGATGCCGGGCAAGCAGGACAGCCTGTTCGTGGTCGCCGGCTACAACCCGCTGGAGCATTTCGACAGCCGCCTGGCCGCCTGGCTGCGTCGCGCCGAACGCGAGGTGGCGGTACTCGGCGGCATCGACACCGGCAGCTTCGTGTTGGCCGAGGCCGGGCTGTTCGGCAAGGAGCGCCTGACCCTGCACTGGGAGGCGCTCAATGCCTTCAAGGAGCGCTACCCCGCCCTGCAGGTGACCCAGGAACTGTTCGAGATCGACGGCCGGCGCATCACCAGCGCCGGCGGCACCTCGAGCCTGGACCTGATGCTGACCCTGATCGGCCGTGATCACGGCCACGAGCTGGCGCTCAACGTCTCCGAGCAGTTCGTCCTCGGGCGCATCCGCACCCGCCAGGACCACCAGCGCATGCAGATCGCCAGCCGCTACGACCTGCACAACAAGAAGCTGGTGCAGGTGATCGGCGAGATGGAGCGCAACAGCGAAGAACCACTCAGCTCCCAGGCCCTGGCCGAGCTGGTCAAGGTCACGCCGCGCCAGCTGGAGCGGCTGTTCCGCAAGCACCTGAACGAGACTCCGTCGAACTTCTACCTCAACCTGCGCCTGGACAAGGCCCGCCAGCTGCTGCGCCAGACCGACCTCAGCGTGCTGGAAGTGGGTCTGGCCTGCGGCTTCGAATCCTCCTCCTATTTTTCCCGCTGCTACCGCGCGCGCTTCGCCAACTGCCCCAGCCAGGACCGTCACGAACAGCCGGCGGCCTAGGCACGCCAGGCACCCGGTCCGCCTGGGCCGGCAGCGCCACGCGGGCGCTGCGAGGCATGCCGACGCCGCGCACCGAACAGCCGCACCTGCAAGACATGCGCGCTGCCGACGCCTTATCCGATCACGACACGGGCTTGACGCTTTCGGCAATACCCCAGTCGTTTTTGCATCGGGTCCCCCGGTCCCCAAGGAATATGCTGCCCCCAAAGCGCCAACAGCGGGTTTGGCGCACGAAACCAAGAGGGGACAGCCTGATGAGCCCAGCCGAAGTACACGCCGACAGCATCGTCATCGACGGCCTGATCATTGCCAAGTGGAACCGTGAACTGTTCGAAGACATGCGCAAGGGCGGCCTGACTGCGGCCAACTGCACCGTCTCGGTCTGGGAGGGCTTCCAGGCCACCGTCAACAGCATCGCCGCCAGCAACAAGCTGATTCGCGAGAACAGCGACCTGGTCATCCCGGTGCGCACCACCGCCGACATCCACGCGGCCAAGGCCCAGGGCAAGACCGGCATCATCTACGGCTTCCAGAACGCCCACGCGTTCGAGGACCAGATCGGCTACGTCGAGGTGTTCAAGCAGCTCGGCGTGGGCATCGTGCAGATGTGCTACAACACCCAGAACCTGATCGGCACCGGCTGCTACGAGCGCGACGGCGGCCTGTCCGGCTTCGGCCGCGAGATCGTCGCCGAGATGAACCGCGTCGGCATCATGTGCGACCTGTCCCACGTCGGCAGCAAGACCAGCGAGGAGGTCATCCTCGAGTCGCAGAAGCCGGTGTGCTACTCCCACTGCCTGCCGTCCGGCCTGAAAGAGCACCCGCGCAACAAGTCCGACGAGGAACTGAAGTTCATCGCCGACCACGGCGGCTTCGTCGGCGTGACCATGTTCGCGCCGTTCCTGGCCAAGGGCATCGACTCGACCATCGACGACTACGCCGAGGCCATCGAGTACGTGATGAACATCGTCGGCGAAGACGCCATCGGCATCGGCACCGACTTCACCCAGGGTCACGGCAAGGAATTCTTCGAATACCTGACCCACGACAAGGGCTACGCCCGTCGCCTGACCAACTTCGGCAAGATCGTCAACCCGCTGGGCATCCGCACCGTCGGCGAGTTCCCCAACCTGACCGAGACCCTGCTCAAGCGCGGCATGTCCGAGCGCACCGTGCGCAAGGTCATGGGCGAGAACTGGGTACGCGTGCTCAAGGACGTCTGGGGCGAGTAAGCCCTCCTCTACTACTTACCGCGCCCTCTCCCCACGGCAGAGGGGCTACACCACAGAATTCTGGAGTTAGAAGATCATGGCAAAACACGCCCCTGAAATGCCCATCGAAGTCGACAGCGAAACCGGCGTCTGGACCACCGACGCCCTGCCGATGCTCTACGTACCGCGGCATTTCTTCGTCAACAACCACATCGGCATCGAGGAAGTGCTGGGCGCCGAAGCCTACGCCGAGATCCTCTACAAGGCCGGCTACAAGTCCGCCTGGCACTGGTGCGAAAAGGAAGCCGAATGCCATGGCCTGTCCGGCGTGGCGGTGTTCGAGCACTACATGAAGCGCCTGTCGCAGCGCGGCTGGGGCCTGTTCAAGATCCAGTCGATCGACCTCGACAAGGGCACCTGTGAAGTGCGCCTGGACCACTCCGCCTTCGTCTACGTCTACGGCAAGTGCGGGCGCAAGGTCGACTACATGTTCACCGGCTGGTTCGCCGGCGCCATGGACCAGATTCTGCAGGCCCAGGGCAGCAGCATCCGCACCCAGGCGGAGCAGGTCTACGGTGCTTCGGAAGAAGGCCACGACCACGGTCTCTTTGTCGTCAAGCCGCTCTAAATCGAGGAACGAGTCATGGCCTTCGAAGCAATGTTCCAGCCGATCCAGATCGGCAAACTGACCATCCGTAACCGCGTGCTGTCCACCGCCCACGCCGAGGTCTACGCGACCGACGGCGGCATGACCACCGAGCGTTACGTCAAGTACTACGAAGAGAAGGCCAAGGGCGGCATCGGCCTGGCCATCTGCGGCGGTTCCTCGGTGGTGGCCATCGACAGCCCCCAGGAATGGTGGAGCTCGGTGAACCTGTCCACCGACCGCATCATCCCGCATTTCCAGAACCTGGCCGACGCCATGCACAAGCATGGCGCCAAGATCATGATCCAGATCACCCACATGGGTCGTCGCTCGCGCTGGGACGGCTTCAACTGGCCGACCCTGATGTCGCCGTCGGGCATCCGTGAGCCCGTGCACCGCGCCACCTGCAAGACCATCGAGGTCGAGGAGATCTGGCGGGTGATCGGCAACTACGCGCAGGCCGCGCGTCGCGCCAAGGAAGGTGGCCTGGACGGCGTCGAGCTGTCGGCCGTGCACCAGCACATGATCGACCAGTTCTGGTCGCCGCGCGTGAACAAGCGCACCGACGAGTGGGGCGGCAGCTTCGAAGGCCGCATGAAGTTCGGCCTGGAAGTGCTCAAGGCCGTGCGCAAGGAAGTCGGCGACGACTTCTGCGTCGGCATGCGCATCTGCGGTGACGAGTTCCACCCGGACGGCCTGTCCCACGAGGACATGAAGCAGATCGCCGCCTACTACGACGCCACCGGCATGATCGACTTTATTGGGGTCGTTGGATCAGGGTGCGACACCCACAACACCCTGGCCAACGTCATCCCGAACATGAGCTACCCGCCGGAGCCGTTCCTGCACCTGGCGGCCGGCATCAAGGAAGTGGTCAAGGTCCCGGTGCTGCACGCGCAGAACATCAAGGACCCGAACCAGGCCACCCGTATCCTCGAGGGCGGCTACGTCGACATGGTCGGCATGACCCGCGCGCACATCGCCGACCCGCACCTGATCGCCAAGATCAAGATGGGCCAGGTCGACCAGATCAAGCAGTGCGTCGGCGCCAACTACTGCATCGACCGCCAGTACCAGGGCCTGGACGTGCTGTGCATCCAGAACGCCGCGACTTCCCGTGAATACATGGGCGTGCCGCACATCATCGAGAAGAGCACCGGGCCCAAGCGCAAGGTGGTCATCGTCGGTGGTGGCCCGGCCGGTATGGAAGCGGCCCGCGTCGCCGCCGAGCGTGGCCACGACGTGACCCTGTTCGAGAAGAAGGACCAGCTCGGCGGGCAGATCACCACCGCCTCCAAGGCGCCGCAGCGTGACCAGATCGCCGGTATCACCCGCTGGTACCAGCTGGAGCTGGCGCGCCTGAACGTCGACCTGCGCCTGGGCACCCCGGCGGACGTGGCGACCATCCAGGACCTGCGCGCGGACATCGTCGTGCTGGCCAACGGCGGTCATCCGTTCCTCGAGCAGAACGAGCACTGGGGCGCCGAAGAAGGCCTGGTGGTGAGCAGCTGGGACGTACTGGACGGCAAGGTCGCACCGGGCAAGAACGTGCTGGTGTACGACACCATCTGCGAATTCACCGGCATGTCGGTGGCCGACTTCCTCGCCGACAAGGGCGCCCAGGTCGAGATCGTCACCGACGACATCAAGCCGGGCGTGGCCATCGGTGGCACCTCGTTCCCGACCTACTACCGCAGCATGTACCCGAAAGAAGTGATCATGACCGGCGACCTGATGCTGGAAAAGGTCTACCGCGAGGGCGACAAGCTGGTGGCAGTGCTGGAGAACGAATACACCAGCGCCAAGGAAGAGCGGGTGGTCGACCAGGTGGTGGTGGAGAACGGCGTGCGTCCGGACGAGACCCTCTACTACGCGCTGAAGGAAGGCTCGCGCAACAAGGGCCAGATCGATGTCGAGGCACTGTTCGCGATCAAGCCGCAGCCATGCCTGAGCGAGGCCGGCGACGGCTACCTGCTGTTCCGCATCGGTGACTGCGTGGCTCAGCGCAACACCCACGCGGCGATCTACGACGCGCTGCGCCTGTGCAAGGACTTCTAAACCTGCACGCATGACTCCCTCTCCCCCGGGGAGAGGGCGGGGGTGGGGGGCTCCGCCAGCTAGTGCCGGAGCCCCTCTCCCTATCCCTTTCCCCGCCGGGGCGAGGTGACTGGATTGACGCCGCTCTCAGGTCCCGGCAAGGAGACCAAACGATGTTGAACACCATTCTCCCCATTCTGCTGTTTGCCGCGCTGGCCCTGGCCGTGCTCGGCGCAGCCAAGCGCTTCCTGATGTGGCGCCGCGGCAAGCCGGCCCAGGTCGACTGGATCGGTGGCCTGCTGGCCATGCCCCGTCGCTACCTGGTCGACCTGCACCACGTGGTCGAGCGCGACAAGTACATGTCCAAGACTCACGTGGCGACGGCCGGCGGCTTCGTCCTGGCCGCCGTGCTGGCGATCCTGGTGCACGGTTTCGGCCTGCACAGCAAGATCCTCGGCTTCGCCCTGCTGGCCGCCACCGTGCTGATGTTCGTCGGCGCGCTGTTCGTCGCCAAGCGCCGCAAGAATCCCCCGGCGCGCCTGTCCAAGGGCCCGTGGAACCGCCTGCCGAAGAGCCTGCTGATGTTCTCGGTGAGCTTCTTCATCGCCACCCTGCCGGTGGCCGGCATCCTCCCGGCCGACTTCGGCGGCTGGATCCTCGCCCTCATCCTCGCCGTCGGCGTGGCCTGGGGCGTGTCCGAGCTGTTCCTCGGCATGACCTGGGGCGGGCCGATGAAGCACGCCTTCGCCGGTGCCCTGCACCTGGCCTGGCACCGCCGCGCCGAACGCTTCGGCGGCGGTCGCTCCACCGGGCTCAAGCCACTCAACCTGGACGATGTCAAAGCACCGCTGGGCGTGGAAAAACCCACCGACTTCACCTGGAACCAGCTGCTCGGCTTCGACGCCTGCGTGCAGTGCGGCAAGTGCGAGGCGGTCTGCCCGGCCTTCGCCGCCGGCCAGCCGCTGAACCCGAAGAAGCTGATCCAGGACATGGTCATCGGCCTGGCCGGCGGCACCGACGCCAAGTTCGCCGGCAGCCCCTACCCGGGCATCCCGGTGGGCGAGCACGGCGGCGGCCCGCACCAGCCGATCGTGGTCCAGGGCGGCAAGGGCCTGGTCGAGGCCGACACCCTGTGGTCCTGCACCACCTGTCGCGCCTGCGTCGAGGAGTGCCCGATGATGATCGAGCACGTCGACGCCATCGTCGACATGCGCCGCCACCTGACCCTGGAAAAAGGCGCCACGCCGAACAAGGGCGCCGAGGTGCTGGACAACCTGATCGCCACCGACAACCCCGGCGGCTTCGCCCCGGGCGGCCGCCTGAACTGGGCCGCCGACCTCAACCTGGCGCTGATGAGCGAGAAGAAGGAAGCCGAGGTGCTGTTCTGGGTCGGTGATGGCGCCTTCGACATGCGCAACCAGCGCACCCTGCGCGCCTTCGTCAAGGTCATGAAGGCCGCCAACGTCGACTTCGCCGTGCTCGGCCTGGAAGAGCGCGACAGCGGCGACGTGGCCCGACGCCTGGGCGACGAGGCGACCTTCCAGCAGCTGGCCAAGCGCAACATCGCCACCATGAGCCAGTACCGCTTCAAGAAGATCGTCACCTGCGATCCGCACAGCTTCCACGTGCTGAAGAACGAGTACGGCGCCCTCGGCGGCCACTACCAGGTCCTGCACCACAGCACCTACATGGAAGAACTGATCAGCGGCCAGCAGCTCAGTCTCGGCCAGCACAAGGGCGGCAGCGTCACCTACCACGACCCGTGCTACCTGGGCCGCTACAACGGCGAGTACGAGGCGCCGCGCAGCGTGCTCAAGGCCATCGGCATCGAAGTGAAGGAAATGGAACGCTCCGGCTTCCGCTCGCGTTGCTGCGGCGGTGGCGGCGGCGCGCCGATCACCGACATTCCCGGCAAGCAGCGGATTCCCGACATGCGCATGGTCGACATCAAGGAGACCGGCGCCGAGCTGGTGGCCGTGGGCTGCCCGCAGTGCACCGCCATGCTCGAAGGCGTGGTCGAACCGCGGCCGCAGATCAAGGACATCGCCGAACTGGTCGCCGACGTGCTGCTGGAGGCGCCCGCCCCGGCCAAGCAGCCGGCGCCCGCCAAGCCTGAAGCCCTGGAGGTGCATTGATGAGCGACATTATCCGCCGCGACCCCCGCGCCGAATGGATCGCCCGCAACCGCCTGCATCCGCTGCACGCGGCCATGCAGGTGGCGCAGACCAGCTGGATGGGGCCTAACGGCGTCATCCGCAAGAACCCCCATGCGGTCGGCTTCATCGGCCCCAACGGCATCAAGCGCATCGACCGCAGCGGCGCCCAGCAGGGCGGCAGCCAGAAGCGCGCAGCGGCCAGCGCCGAGGTCCAGCTGCCGCTGCACGTGGTCGAGCAGCCGGCGTTCTACATCGCCGTGGTCCCGGACATGGTCGGCGGCCGCCTGTCGGCCCACGACAAGGACCTGCTCGGCCTGGCCAACAAGCTGGCCAGCGACGGCGGCGCCGTGCTGGCCGTGGTGTTCGGCGAGCACAAGGAAAGCGCCTTCGACACCGCCGGCGTCGACCGCCTGCTGCTGATCGACGGCGAGGCCTTCGATGGCTACGCCCCGGAGCAACGCGTACTGGCCCTCAGCGCCGTGGAAAGCCAGCTGTCGCCACGCCACTGGTTGCTGCCCGACAGCCGCACCGGTGGCGGCGAACTCGGCCGGCGTCTGGCCGCCAAGCTCGGCGAGCGTCCGGCCACCCGCGTCTGGCAGGTCGCCGACGGCCAGTGCATCGGCCGTGCCGGTGCCGGCCAGCAGGACCTGGTACGCCAGGCGCCGCGGCTGATCCTGGCCGCCGCCGAGTGCGCCGAGCCGGTCAGCGACACCCGTCACGAAGTGCGGCCGCTGGCGCTGGAGGGCAAGATCGCCCACAGCCTGCCGCGCATCGAAGACCTCGGCGCGGTGGCCGTCGACCCGGCCCTGATCCCCATGGCCGAGGCCGAGTTCATCCTTTCCGGCGGCAACGGGGTCAAGGACTGGCAGCAGTTCCACCAGGCCGCCCAGGTCCTCGGCGCCACCGAAGGCGCCTCGCGCGTGGCGGTGGACGACGGCTTCATGCCGCGCAACCGCCAGGTCGGCGCCACCGGTACCTGGGTCACCGCGCGGGTCTACCTGGCGGTGGGCATCTCCGGCGCCATCCAGCACCTGCAGGGCATCGGCGCCTGCGACAAGGTGGTGGCGGTGAACATGGACCCCGGCTGCGACATGATCAAGCGCGCCGACCTGTCGGTAATCGGCGACTCGGCGCAGATCCTCCAGGCGCTGATGGACAAGGTCCACGCCTATCGCCAGGGAGGTGCCCGTGATGCGGCCTGACGTAATCGTAGGGTGGATGCCGCTCCGCGCATCCGCCATTGCCAAGGTGCGGTGGATCGAACAAGCGCGATCCACCCTACGGGAGTCGCTCCATGACTGACTTGAACATCATCACCCTGGTCTCGGTCGGCGCCCACCCGACCTCGGGCCGCGCCCGCCGCGCCGAGCAGGACTCGCGCGCCGTCGAACTGGGCCTGCGCCTGGCCGGCGACAAGCTGCAGGTGCTGCACGCCGGCGATCCCCAGGAAGAGGCGCTGCGCGCCTACCTGGGCATGGGCCTGACGGAAATGGCGGTACTCGAACAACCCAAGCAGGCCGATGCCCTGCCGGTGCTGACCCGCTACCTGCAGGAGGCCGGCGCCCAGCTGGTGCTGACCGGCAGCCAGGCGGAAACCGGCGAAGGCTCGGGGCTGCTGCCCTTCCTCCTGGCCGAACGCCTGGGCTGGCCCCTGGTGGTCGGCCTGGCCGAGGTGGAGAAGGTCGAGAACGGCGTGGCCCAGGTGCTGCAAGCTCTGCCCCGCGGCCAGCGGCGCCGCCTGCGGGTGCGCCTGCCTTTCCTCGCCTGTGTCGACAACGCCGCCCCGACCGCGCGCCAGAGCGCCTTCGGCCCGGCCCGTCGCGGCCAGCTGCGCGCCGAGGACGTGACCATCATCGAGGACAACCTGCTCGCCGAAGCCCAGCTGCAGCCGGCCCGCCCGCGGCCCAAGCGGCTCAAGGTGATCAAGGCCAAGACCGGCGCCGAACGGATGAAGGCGGCCACGGCCAAGGCATCCGGCGGCGGCGGCAAGGTGCTCAAAGATGTCTCGCCACAGGAAGGCGCCGAGGCTATCTTCAAGCTGCTGATTGAAGAGGGGGTGCTGCGCTAAGGCGCGGCACCGGCCGTTAAACCGACGGAGCATAGCGAGCCATGATGCATGCCGACCTGATCGACCAAGAGGACTTCCGCGACCGCCTGGTGGCGCTGGGCCTCTCCATTCCGCCCGGCGTCAGCGCCGAGCAAGCCTGCGAGTACGCGGTTCAGGGCCTCAGCCCGGATCGCGCGCAGGCCCTGCGCCGGCTGGTCGAGGAGCTGCTGGGCGGCAACGCCACCCTGCTGCCGACCGTGCGCGAGGCGATCTCCCGCCACCTGCTGCCAGCCCTGGTGCCGCGCTGAGGCGCGACTGCCGGGCATGAAAAAGGGGCGCATCGAGCGCCCTTTTTTCTACCTGCGCTCAGACCGGGCGGTTGGGGTACAGGCGTACGCTGGCGAAGGTCGATTCGCCCTGGGCGCGGGTCAGCGCGGTCATGGCGGTGGACGAGGACGGGCGCATCAGGTCTTCCGGCATCGGCACCAGGGCCACCACGTTGCTGGAGGTCTGGCCGGCGCGCTCGTCGCGAGGCGGAATGCCGAAGTACTCGCGGTAGCACTTGGAGAAGTGCGGCGTGGAGACGAAGCCGCAGACCGAGGCCACTTCGATGATCGACATCGAGGTCTGCTTGAGCAGCTGGCGCGCGCGGATCAGCCGGAGCTTCAGGTAGTAGCGCGACGGCGAGCAGTGCAGGTACTTCTGGAACAGGCGCTCGAGCTGGCGGCGCGACACGTCGACGTAGCAGGCCAGCTCGTCGAGGTCGATCGGCTCTTCCAGGTTGGCTTCCATCAGCGCGACGATCTCCTGCAGCTTCGGCTGGTTGGTGCCGAGCATGTGCTTGAGCGGCACGCGCTGGTGATCCTGCTCGTTGCGGATGCGTTCGTAGATGAACATCTCGGAGATCGCCGCAGCCAGTTCGCGGCCGTGCTCGCGGCCGATCAGGTGCAGCATCATGTCCATCGGCGCAGTGCCGCCGGACGAGGTGCAGCGGGTGCGGTCGATGGAGAACAGGCGGGTGCTGATGGCGGCACGGGGGAAGGCCTCCTGCATCGCCGCGAGGAATTCCCAGTGCACGCTGCAGTCGAAGCCGTCGAGCAGGCCGGCCTTGGCCAGCGCCCAGCTGCCGGTGCACACGCCGCCGAGCTGGAGACCGTGACGGCCCTGCACCTGCAGCCAGTGCAGGTGCTCGCGGGTGACGCTGTGCTGGATATCCACACCGCCGCAGACGATCACCGCGTCCAGCGCCGGGGCATTGTCCAGGCCGGCATCAGGGGTGATCTGCAGGCCGTCGCTGGCGCTTACCGGCAGGCCGCTCTGGGTCAGGGTGTACCAGCGATACAGCTCCTTGCCGGAGAGCTGGTTGGCCATGCGCAGGGGTTCCACGGCCGAAGCCAGGGAAATCAGGGTGAAGTTGTCCAGCAGCAGGAAACCAATGGACTGAGGGACACGGTTCTGGGGCTGGGCCCCTTGGTTGGACTGCGACATCAGAGAAACCCTCACGCTGAGCACGTATTCGAGCCTTCGTGGCGAGGCTCTTCTTTGATCTTGTTGTTCTGGTATGTGACATACCCGGACTGGTATGAATCACAAGGCAAACGCCGTGCCTAATTTGATTGGCTGTTCAATAAAAAATGAACAACATCCAATCCACGTGCCACTCAGCCTTCCCAGGAACGACAAGATCGTCCAGCCTGCGACGGCCAGTGTTCAGACGCCCGAGCACCTGAGCATTTCAGTAGCACTAGGGGTGCGACAGATTGTCACCCCAGCCTTCCACCTGGTAACACCGGTAACGGACCAACGGTCCATAAATTGACCTAGCGGTCGTCTCAGGTTAGCCGAAACCGACCGGCGACTCGCCCTCGAAGCGGGCACTGTGGCCTTTGCCACGCACCGAAAAGGGCTGCGGCACCGATCGCGCCGCGCCCTTGAAGCTAGTCGCGCACAGATCGTCCGCGCCTCAACACTCGACCGCGCTGACCGCCAGGCCACCGCGCGAGGTTTCCTTGTACTTGTCGTGCATGTCGGCACCGGTGTCGCGCATCGTCCGGATCACCCGGTCGAGCGAGATGAAGTGCTCGCCGTCGCCGCGCAGGGCCATTTGCGCGGCGTTGATCGCCTTCACCGCAGCGATCGCGTTGCGCTCGATGCACGGCACCTGGACCAGGCCGCCGACCGGGTCGCAGGTCAGCCCGAGGTTGTGCTCCAGGCCGATCTCGGCGGCATTCTCCAGCTGCTCCGGGGTGGCGCCGAGGATCTCCGCCAGGCCCGCGGCGGCCATGGCGCAGGCCGAACCGACCTCGCCCTGGCAACCCACTTCGGCGCCGGAGATCGAGGCGTTCTTCTTGCACAGGATGCCCACGGCGGCGGCCGCCAGCAGGTAGTCGACCACGTCGGCCTCGCTCACCGCCGGGCTGAAGCGCACGTAGTAGTGCAGCACCGCCGGGATGATGCCGGCCGCGCCGTTGGTCGGCGCGGTCACCATGCGCCCGCCCGCGGCGTTCTCCTCGTTCACCGCCAGGGCGAACAGGTTGACCCACTCCATGCCGCTCAGGGTCGAGCCGATCACGTTGGGCTTGCTCATCTCCTGCAGGCTGCGGTGCAGCTTGGCGGCGCGGCGCTTGACGTTGAGGCCGCCGGGCAGGATGCCCTCGTGCTTCAGGCCGTTGTCCACGCAGTCACGCATAGCCTGCCACAGGCGCATCAGGCCGGCGCGGATCTCCGCCTCGCTGCGCCAGGCCTTCTCGTTCTCCATCATCAGCTGCGACACTCGCAGGCCGTGCTGCTTGCACAGGCTGAGCAGCTCGGCGGCGCTGGAGAAGTCGTAGGGCAGCCGGGTGCTGTCCTGATCCAGCTGGCCGGCGGCGGCCTGCTCGGCGTCGACCACGAAGCCGCCGCCGATCGAGTAGTAGGTGTCACTGTGCAGCTCGCGGCCTTCGCCGCAGAACGCCGTCAGCGTCATGGCATTGGGGTGGTACGGCAGGTTCTCCTCCAGCAGCAGCATGTCGCGCTGCCAGTCGAAGGCCACCGCCAGGCGCCCGTCCAGCTGCAGCCGGCCGCTGGCGCGCAGCGCCTCGACGCGCGGGGCGATCTGGCTCGGGTCGATGCTGTCGGGCCACTCGCCCATCAGGCCCATGATCACCGCGGTGTCGCTGCCGTGACCGACGCCGGTGGCCGACAGCGAACCGTACAGGCGCACCTCGACACGGCCGACGCGCTCGAGCAGGCGACGCTCGCGCAGGGCACCGACGAACAGCGCCGCGGCGCGCATGGGGCCGACGGTATGGGAGCTGGAAGGCCCGATACCGATCTTGAACAGGTCGAACACACTAATAGCCACGACAATCTCCTGAACTGGGTGCTGCAATGCCGCCATCATCGAGATTTCGCCAGTGGCCAGAAGTCCCACACCGACTCGTCCATGTCCAAATCCGTCAGCCCCTCGCGTTCCCGCCCAAAGGCCGCAGCGACAAACGTGACCCAGTGCGCAGTTTTCCGCGCGCGACGATACGCTGCGCGACAATTACGTTCCGTATGCGACCCAGCGCATAGGCAGCAATCCAGTTCCAACGCCATGATCCAGGCGCCCATGCGCCGCCCGGCAACCGATCGCGCGCCTCGCCCAGGGCCTCACGCCCCGCCCGTCCCGGAGCGGCAGGGAATCCGTCAACGGTGACTTGGATATGCCCATGACCCGATACAAGAACCTTCTCCTGGCTGCCGCGCTGAGCACGCCGATGCTGGCCCAGGCCGCCGACCCCGCGGCCTGCGACCGGGTACGCCTGGCCGACGTCGGCTGGACCGATCTGATCGTGACCAACGCCGTCACGCGTCTGCTACTCAGCGAACTGGGCTACCGCACCCAGATCAAGCGCCTGTCCGTACCCGAGACGTACGACGCCCTGCGCAACAATGACCTCGATGTCTTCCTCGACCTGTGGCTGCCCAGTTCGGAGAAGGGGGTGCGCCCCTACCTCGACGACGGCTCGATCGAACTGCATGCGGTCAACCTGGAAGGAGCCAAGTACACCCTGGCGGTCAACCAGGCCGGCTTCGACGCCGGGATCAGGAGTTTCCAGGACATCGGCAAGTTCAAGAAGGCCCTGGGCGGCAAGATCCACGGCATCGAGCCGGGCAACAGCGCCAACCAGACGATCCAGCAGATGATCGAAAACAACGCCTTCGATCTCGGTGGCTTCAGCCTGCTGGAGTCCAGCGAATCGGAGATGATCCTGCACGTAAAACGCGCCGAACACCTGGAAAAACCCGCGGTATTCCTCGGCTGGGAACCCCACCCGATGAACAACCAGCTGAACGTGAACTATCTGCCCGGCGGCGACGACTACTTCGGCCCCGACCTGGGCGGTGCCACCGTCTACACCGTGGTGCGCAAGGACTACGCCAGCCAGTGTCCGAACCTCGGCCGGCTGCTGAAGAATCTGCGCTTCAGCCTGCAGATGGAGAACGACCTGATGGAAGCCATTCTCAACCAGAACACCACCCCCCGGCGCGAAGCCAAGGCCTGGTTGAAAGCCAACCCGCAGGTGCGGGCGCAATGGCTGCAAGGGGTCAGCAAACGCGACGGCAGCCCGCTAAGCAGCGACCAGCCGTAGTAAATTTCGAACACCCGTACATCTCCCCGAGCCCCCGTCATACGGTGCTTCCCCCCAGAACAGGGCCTGCCGACCGCGCCTGGCGCGGTCGGCCGACTTGGCCAAAGGGCCATCAAGTCTGTTAAGGTTTTTTTAGGCAGACGCCATGTCGTCGCCCAACACGTCAACGTCGCAAACCGATAATTGCGACGTCTCGAAGCCTATATCGTTGAGTCAGCCGATCTCGTCGCTGTCTTCTCCCTGAGGGAGCTGGCAGACCAGAGCCCCACCGCTCTGGACCGAAAAAGATAAGCGCTGGCACCCCTACTTAGGCGCCGGCCTAACAAGAAAATTCGGATGTACGCGCATCTCGATGTTGAGATGTGATCTCCCAAAGGATTGGGCTTCGTAACACTGCCAGAGGGTTTGGAAAGCAGTTTGCAGCACGGCACAGCAAGGTTCACTCACCCACGCACTCGAGTAACGCCCACGGCCAGTGGAGCGGCACCCCGACGGCGTCCGAGCACCCTGCCCCAACGCTCTGCAGCCTGTTGTCCGAACCCGGAAATCATGACCACCCACACAGGCAAGAACAGTCGGCATCACCTGACGAATGGCCCGAGGGCGTTCATCAGGTTCCATGTAGCTGGTCTGGATGTCTACTGAAGGGGAAACCTCCCATGAAGTCTGGAAAGATCGTCGTCGAGAACCTCTACAAGGTCTTCGGCCAAAACCCACAGGACGCCATCGACCTGCTCAAGCAGGGCTGGAGCAAGGACAAGATCCTTGCCGAAAAGGGCGCCGTCATCGGCGTCAGCGATGTGTCCTTCAGCGTCGAGGAGGGCGAGATCTTCGTCCTCATGGGCCTCTCGGGCTCGGGCAAGTCCACCCTGATCCGCCTGATCAACCGCCTCATCGAGCCCAGCGCCGGCGATGTCTACATCGACGGCCAGAACGTGGCCAAGATGGCCAATGCCGAGCTGGTCGACCTGCGCCGCCGCGACATGAGCATGGTCTTCCAGTCCTTCGCCCTGATGCCTTCGCGCAGCGTGCTGGACAACGCCGCCTTCGGCCTGGAAGTGGCCGGGGTCGGGCGCAAGGAACGCGAGAAGCGCGCCATGGACGTGCTCGCCCAGGTCGGCCTGGACACCTTCGCCCACAAGTACCCCCACGAGCTGTCCGGCGGCATGCAGCAGCGCGTCGGCCTGGCCCGCGCCCTGGCCGTGGACCCCTCGATGATGATCATGGACGAGGCCTTCTCCGCCCTCGACCCGCTCAAGCGTCGCGAGATGCAGGACGTGCTGCTGGAGCTGCAGAAGACCCACCGGCGCACCATCATCTTCGTCTCCCACGACATCGAGGAGGCCATGCGCATCGGCAACCGCATCGGCATCATGGAAGGCGGCAAGCTGATCCAGGTCGGCACCCCCCAGGAGCTGGTCGACAGCCCGGCCAACGATTACGTGCGCAACTTCTTCGACACCGTCGACACCAACCGCTACCTCACCGCCGGCCAGCTCAAGGCCGACAGCGTGCCGCTCTACGTGCACAACGGCGTGGCGCCCGACGCCAACAAGGTGTGCCAGGAGCTGCAGGCGCTGGACAAGCACTACGCCTTCATCGTCGACGAGAACAAGCGTTTCTGCGGCTCCATCAGCCTGGAGAAGATCGCCCTGATGGTCGACGGCAAAACCCAGTGCGGCCTGGAACTGGACACGCTCAAGCGCGTCGACCCGGTCCCCGAGGACATGCCGCTGGACCAGGTGATCGAGCGCCTGGTGGACAACGAGGGGCCGATCCCGGTGATCGACGCCAACGGCCACTACAGCGGTGCCATCAGCAAGGGCCGCCTGCTCAACCGCCTGCAGGGAGAATGACATGAGCGACAAGAAACTCGACCTGGGCAGCTGGGTCAACGACGTGGTCCAGCACCTGCTGGACAACTACAGCGGCGCCTTCGACAGCATCGGCAGCGTGGTCAGCGGCTTCTCCGAGGGCGTCGAGGCCCTGCTGATGCTGCCCCCGGCCTGGCTGCTGATCGCCATCTTCGTCGGCCTCGGCCTGTGGCGCATCGGTGCGCGCTTCGCCGCCTTCACCGCGGTGTCGTTCATCCTCATCGTCATGACCGGCTTCTGGGAGCAGACCGTGGTCACCCTCGGCCTGACCTTCTCCTCGACCCTGATCAGCCTGCTGCTGGGTATCCCCCTGGGCATCTGGGCCGCGCGCAGCGAGCGGGTCGCCACCACCATCCGCCCGGTGCTGGACTTCATGCAGACCATGCCGGCCTTCGTCTACCTGATCCCGGCGGCCATGCTGTTCGGCCTCGGCCGCGTACCGGGGATCATCGCCACGGTGATCTTCGCCATGCCGCCGGCCGTGCGCCTGACCAACCTGGGCATCCGCCAGGTCAACAAGGAGATCGTCGAGGCCGGCCAGTCGTTCGGCTGCACCGGCCGCCAGCTGCTGTTCAAGGTGCAGCTGCCCAACGCCATGCCGTCGATCATGGCCGGGGTCAACCAGACCATCATGATGGCCCTGTCGATGGTGATCATCGCCTCCATGGTCGGCGCCGGCGGCCTGGGCAACGACGTGCTGGCGAGCATCCAGCGCCTGGATATCGGTCTAGGCTTCGAGAGCGGCATGGCCGTGGTGTTGCTGGCGATCATCCTCGACCGCATCACAGAGAGTTTCGGCACCAAGCAGACTGCGCCACGCAGCAGCCTGATCAGTTGGGTGAGCGCGCGCTTCCAGCGCCAGTGAGCAGCACGCCCCTTAATTCATTCATACAGGAAGTCATTAATGAATAAGCTCAAGACCATCGCCAGCTTCGGCCTGCTGTCCTGCGCCCTGGTGCAGAACGCCTGGGCCCAGGAACCGGAAAGCTGCAAGCAGGTGCGCTTCGCCGAGATCGGCTGGGCCGACATCGCCGCCACCACCGGCGTGGCCATGACCCTCACCGAAGGCCTGGGCTACCAGCCACGCAAGATCATGGCCTCGGTACCGATCGCCTTCACCGGCGTGCAGAAAGGCCAGATCGACGTGTTCCTCGGCTACTGGGCACCCTCGATGGACGCGGTGATCGAGCCCTTCGCCAAGGACGGTGGCGTCAAGGTGCTGCCGACACCGAACCTGGAAGGCGCCAAGTACACCCTGGCGGTCCCCACCTACACCGCCGAAGCGGGCCTCAAGAGCTTCCAGGACATCGCCAAGTTCAAGGATCAGCTGGGCGGCAAGATCTACGGCATCGAACCGGGCAACGACGGCAACCTGCTGATCGAACAGATGATCAAGGGCGACCAGTTCGGCATGGGCGGCTTCCGCATGGTCGAGTCCAGCGAGGCCGGCATGCTGGTCCAGGTGCAGCGCGCGGTGAAGAAGAAGGAGCCGGTGGTGTTCCTCGGCTGGGCCCCGCACCCGATGAACACCCAGTACGACATCACCTACCTGGCCGGCGGCGATGACGTGTTCGGCCCGGACTACGGCGCGGCCAAGGTCTACACCGTGGTCACCCCGGACTACGAGGCGCGTTGCGCCAACGTCGGCAAGCTGCTGAACAACCTGCAGTTCAGCGTCGAGATCGAAAGCCAGCTGATGGAGAAAGTGCTGGAGAAGGAAGATCCGGTCGAAGTGGCGAAGAACTGGATCAAGGCCAACCCGGAAATGCTCGACAAGTGGCTGGCCGGTGTCACCACCTATGACGGTAAGGATGGCGTCGCCGCGGTCAAGCAGCACGTCGGCCTGTAAGGACCAAGAGCCACGACCCGGTTCGTGGCTCGAAGACCAGCCGGTCGCCGGGCCCTCGCCCCGGCAACCGGCCGGCGCAGTACCCGCAATCAGAACGAGCCAGTAACACCAACAAGAACTGCAACTCACCCTGACGGAGCTACACCTATGCGCAAACTCAAGACCCTCCTCCAAGGCCTCGGCGCCGCCGCCCTGGCTGTCGGCATGTCCTCCGCCATGGCCGCGGAAAAGCCGACCCTGACCTTCGGTTTCGTCAACGGCTGGGACGACAGCGTCGCCACCAGCTACCTCGCCGCCGAAATCATGGAAAGCAAGCTCGGCTACGACGTCGAGCTGAAGCCTCTCGAACCAGCCATCATGTGGCAGGGCGTAGCCCGTGGCGACATCGACGGCCTGCTGTCCGCCTGGCTGCCGGTGACCCACGGCGAGTATTACGCCAAGTTCAAGGACCAGCTCGAGGTGCTCGGCACCAACTACAACGACGCCAAGATCGGCCTGGTCGTGCCCGACTACGTCGAAGCCAAGAGCATCGCCGACCTGAACGCCACCAAGGAAGCCTACGACGGCAAGATCACCGGCATCGATGCCGGCGCCGGGATCATGCGCCGCACCGAGGAAGCCCTTGAGAAGTACCAGCTCGACTACAAGCTGATGCCGAGCTCCGGCCCGGCCATGGCCACCGCCCTGGCCCGCGCCATCAAGAAGAACGAAGCGATCGTGGTGCCGGGCTGGGTACCGCACTGGATGTTCGCCAAGTGGAAGCTGCGCTTCCTCGAAGACCCGATGGGCGTCTATGGCGAAGCTGAACATGTCGACTCCGTGGTCAACCCAAGCTTCAAGGACAAGGCCCCGGAAGCGGTCGCCTTCCTCAAGAAGTTCAACTGGACCAGCGAGGAAATCGGTGCGGTGATGCTGGCCATTCGCGACGGCGCCAAGCCGGAGCAGGCCGCCAAGGACTGGATCGCCGCCAACCCCGAGCGGGTCGAGTCCTGGCTGAAGTAAGCCACCTCAGCGATACAAGAAGCGGGCCTCGGCCCGCTTTTTTGTTTTACCGTCCAGGCAGCTTCCCCTGGCCTACCGCCCGTATCGGCGCGCGCCTTGAGGCGGCATCGACGCCAGGCCCAGGCCGCCGCCCATGAAAAGCCGGGCAAGCCGGGCAAGACGTGGCAGACTGTCCGCCACAAGGCGGCTCAGAGCCGGCATCCATTCGATAGAACAGACCCGGGAAGACCATGACCTGGACAGTGTACTTATCCGGTGAAATCCATACCGACTGGCGCCAGCAGATCATCCAGGGCGCCGCGGCGCAGGGCCTGGCGATCAGCTTCAGTTCAGCGGTGACCGATCACGAGGCCAGCGATGCCGCCGGCGATGCGCTGGGCCCAGAGAGCCAGGCGTTCTGGCGCGATCACAAGTCCGCCAAGGTCAATGCGATACGCACCAAGACCCTGCTGGAAAAGTGCGACATCGCGGTGATTCGCTTCGGCGACCAGTACAAGCAGTGGAATGCCGCCTTCGATGCCGGCTACTGCGCGGCTCTGGGCAAGCCCTACATCACCCTGCATGGCGAGGACCTGGTTCACCCGCTGAAGGAGGTGGATGGCGCCGCCATGGCCTGGGCGCAGAGCCCGCAACAGGTGGTCGAACTGCTCAAGTACATAGTCGCCGAGGCCTAGTCGCGCTCTCGATCAACAGCTCGCTGCACGGGCTTTTCGGACGCCGCGCCACACATGTCCCCGGGCGACAATTCGTCTCCTAAAGCGCGTTCTTTATTGATCGGTCAATAAAGAACGCCCTAGACTGCGTCCTTCCTCGCCAAGTCCCTGTCGCCGGAGAAACCGATGCCCAAGGTCGGAATGCAGCCGATTCGCCGCTCGCAGCTGATCGCCGCCACCCTCGAAGCCGTCGACCAGGTCGGCATGGGCGATGCCAGCATCGCCTATATCGCCCGCCTGGCCGGGGTGTCGAACGGCATCATCAGCCATTACTTCCAGGACAAGAACGGCCTGCTCGAGGCCACCATGCGCCACCTGATGCAGGCACTCAACCAGGCGGTGCGCCAGCGCCGCGCCAGCCTGCAGGACGACAGCCCGCGCTCGCACCTGCGGGCGATCATCGACAGCAACTTCGACGACAGCCAGGTCAACGGCCCGGCCATGAAGACCTGGCTGGCCTTCTGGGCCTCGAGCATGCACCACCCGGCCCTGCGCCGCCTGCAGCGGATCAACGACCACCGCCTGTATTCCAACCTCTGCGGCCAGTTCCACCGGCTCCTGCCGCAGCCCCAGGCCCGCGCCGCGGGCCGCGGCCTGGCGGCGCTGATCGACGGCCTGTGGCTGCGCGGGGCCCTGTCCGGCGAGGCCTTCGATACCCGCCAGGCGGTACAGATCGCCTACGACTACCTCGACCTGCAACTGGCCAAGGCCGATTCGCCCCAGGCCAGCCAGCCGGCGCGCACCAGCCGCCATCCGGGCGACCGCCAGCACTGACGGCAAACCGGCCCCACCGACTGGGCCGGCACCCCCATTGCAATTTTTTCCGCGGCCCATGAGGCCGTCTGCGCCGTCGCTTTCGGAGCAGGCTTTGTCGTTCCCGAACAGTTTTGTTGTTTGAGCGTTCAATAAAAATAAAGTAGGCTGGCTTCCACTTTGATCGGCGCGCATGGCCACAAGCATGCCGCCGAGCCAGCCGGCCAGCGCGCAACAAACCCGCCCGCCAGCCCTATCCAGATGCCAATCAAGAGGATTCGACCATGGCCCGATTCGACGAACAGAAGCTCTACATTGGTGGTCGCTACACCGACTCGAGCAGCGGCGCGAGCTTCGAGACCGTCAACCCGGCCAACGGCGAAGTGCTCGCCCAGGTGCAGCGCGCCGGCAAGGAAGACGTCGACCGCGCCGTCGCCAGCGCTACCGAGGGGCAGAAGGTCTGGGCCGCGATGACCGCCATGCAGCGCTCGCGCATCCTGCGTCGCGCCGTGGACATCCTGCGCCAGCGCAATGACGAGCTGGCCGCGCTCGAAACCCTCGACACCGGCAAGCCGCTGTCCGAGACCCAGGCGGTCGACATCGTCACCGGTGCCGACGTGCTGGAGTATTACGCCGGCCTGATCCCGGCCCTGGAAGGCCAGCAGATCCCGCTGCGCGAGTCGTCGTTCGTCTATACCCGCCGCGAGCCCCTGGGCGTGGTCGCCGGCATCGGCGCCTGGAACTACCCGATCCAGATCGCCCTGTGGAAGTCGGCCCCGGCCCTGGCCGCCGGCAACGCGATGATCTTCAAGCCCAGCGAAGTGACCCCGCTGTCGGTGCTCAAGCTGGCCGAAATCTATACCGAGGCTGGCCTGCCGGACGGCGTGTTCAACGTGCTCACCGGCAGCGGCCGCGAAGTCGGCCAGTGGCTGACCGAACACCCGGGCATCGCCAAGGTTTCCTTCACCGGCGGCACCAGCACCGGCAAGAAGGTCATGGCCAGCGCCTCCGGCTCGACCCTCAAGGATGTGACCATGGAGCTGGGCGGCAAGTCGCCGCTGATCATCTTCGAGGACGCCGACCTCAACCGCGCCGCCGACATCGCCATGATGGCCAACTTCTACAGCTCCGGTCAGGTCTGCACCAACGGTACCCGGGTGTTTATCCCGCGCAACCTGCAGGCGCGCTTCGAGGCCAAGGTGCTCGAGCGGGTGCAGCGCATCCGCCTGGGCAACCCGGAAGATGCCAACACCAACTTCGGCCCGCTGGTCAGCTTCGCCCACATGGAAAGCGTGCTCGGCTACATCGAGACCGGTCGCAAGGAAGGCGCCCGCCTGCTCTGTGGCGGCCAGCGCGTGACCGACGGCGAATACGCCCGGGGCGCCTACGTCGCGCCCACGGTGTTCAGCGACTGCAGCGACGAGATGACCATCGTGCGCGAGGAAATCTTCGGCCCGGTCATGAGCATCCTCGCCTACGACACCGAGGAAGAAGTGATCCGCCGCGCCAACGACACCGAGTACGGCCTGGCCGCCGGCCTGGTGACCCGCGACCTGGCCCGCGCCCACCGGGTCATCCATCAGCTGCAAGCCGGTATCTGCTGGATCAACGCCTGGGGCGAGTCGCCGGCGGAAATGCCGGTCGGCGGCTACAAGCAGTCCGGCGTCGGCCGCGAGAACGGTGTGGCCACCCTGGAGCACTACACCCAGGTCAAATCGGTGCAGGTGGAACTGGGCGACTACGCCTCGGTGTTCTGAGCCCGATCGTAGGGGGACGGGTCGCGCAGCGGCCTGGTCCACCACACCACTGCAGATCCGCCATGGTGGATGAGGGCCCGGCCCAATCCACCCTACGCAGGAAGGTCATATGTCCCAAGAATTCGACTACATCATCATCGGCGCCGGTTCGGCCGGCAACGTGCTGGCCACCCGCCTGACCGAGGATGCCGACGTCAGCGTGCTGCTGCTGGAAGCCGGCGGCCCCGACTACCGCCTCGACTTCCGTACCCAGATGCCTGCCGCCCTGGCCTTTCCCCTGCAAGGCCGGCGCTACAACTGGGCCTACGTTACCGACCCCGAGCCGCACATGAACAACCGCCGCATGGAGTGCGGTCGCGGCAAGGGCCTGGGCGGCTCCTCGCTGATCAACGGCATGTGCTACATCCGCGGCAATGCCATGGACTACGACGGCTGGGCCAAGCTCGAGGGCCTGGAGGACTGGACCTACCTGGACTGCCTGCCCTACTTCCGCAAGGCCGAGAGCCGCGACATCGGCCCCAATGCCTACCACGGCGGCGACGGCCCGGTCAGCGTGACCACGCCGAAGACCGGCAACAACCCGCTGTTCCAGGCCATGATGGAAGCCGGGGTGCAGGCCGGCTACCCGCGCACCGACGACCTCAACGGCTACCAGCAGGAAGGCTTCGGCCCGATGGACCGCACCGTGACCCCCCAGGGCCGGCGCGCCAGCACCGCCCGCGGCTACCTGGACCAGGCCCGCGGCCGGCCGAACCTGAAGATCATCACCCATGCCCTCACCGACCGCATCCTGTTCAGCGGCAAGCGCGCCATCGGCGTCGCCTACCTGCACGGCAACAGCGACACACCGCTGACCGTGCATGCCCGCCGCGAGGTGCTGCTGTGCAGTGGCGCCATCGCCTCGCCGCAGATCCTCCAGCGCTCCGGGGTCGGCCCGGCCGCCCTGCTGCGCGACCTGGACATCCCGGTGGTGCACGAGCTGCCCGGCGTCGGCCAGAACCTCCAGGACCACCTGGAAATGTACCTGCAGTACGCCTGCAAGCAGCCGGTGTCGCTGTACCCGGCGCTGCAGTGGTGGAACCAGCCGAAGATCGGCGCCGAATGGATGTTCCTCGGCAAGGGCACCGGCGCCAGCAACCAGTTCGAGGCCGGCGGTTTCATCCGCAGCCGCGAAGAGTTCGAGTGGCCGAACATCCAGTACCACTTCCTGCCGGTGGCGATCAATTACAACGGCAGCAATGCGGTCAAGGAACACGGCTTCCAGGCCCACGTCGGCTCCATGCGCTCGCCGAGCCGCGGCCGCGTCCACCTCAAATCCAAGGACCCGCGTCAGCATCCGAGCATCCTGTTCAACTACATGGCCACCGAACAGGACTGGCAGGAGTTCCGCGACGGCATCCGCATCACCCGCGAAATCATGGCGCAGTCGGCGCTCGACCCTTACCGCGGCCGCGAGCTTAGCCCCGGTGTCGACGTGAACAGCGATGCGGAACTGGACGCCTTCGTCCGCGAACATGCGGAAACCGCCTTCCACCCCTCGTGCTCCTGCAAGATGGGCGAGGACGACATGGCGGTGGTCGACGGCCAGGGCCGGGTGCACGGCATGGAAGGCCTGCGCGTAGTCGATGCCTCGATCATGCCGATCATCACCACCGGCAACCTCAACGCGCCGACCATCATGATGGCCGAGAAGATCGCCGACAAAATCCGCGGCCGCACCCCACTGCCGCGCAGCACCGCGCCCTACTACGTCGCAGGCGGCGCCCCGGCACGGCGAGCGGCCCAGCGCTAAACGGTCGCCCCGGCGACCTCGGTCGCGGCCACCGCCCGTCGGCGCTGGCCGCGCCACCTCACCCCACAGCCACCGACACAGGCAAGCACTATCGATAGCACCTCACGCCCCCAGCCTCGCACGCCGGGTTCCAGTAACTGAACTGAATTCTAATAAGAGAGGGTCCTACCCAAATGCAGTCAGGAAAGATCGTCGTCGAGAACCTCTACAAGGTCTTCGGCCAAAACCCACAGGAAGCCATCGAGCTGCTCAAGGAAGGCTGGAGCAAGGACAAGATCCTTGCCGAGAAGGGCGCCGTCATCGGCGTCAGCGATGTGTCCTTCAGCGTCGAGGAGGGCGAGATCTTCGTCCTCATGGGCCTCTCCGGCTCGGGCAAGTCCACCCTGATCCGCCTGATCAACCGCCTCATCGAGCCCAGCGCCGGTGATGTCTACATCGACGGCCAGAACGTGGCCAAGATGGCCAATGCCGAGCTGGTCGACCTGCGCCGCCGCGACATGAGCATGGTCTTCCAGTCCTTCGCCCTGATGCCTTCGCGCAGCGTGCTGGACAACGCCGCCTTCGGCCTGGAAGTGGCCGGGGTCGGCCGCAAGGAACGCGAGAAGCGCGCCATGGACGTGCTCGCCCAGGTCGGCCTGGACACCTTCGCCCACAAGTACCCCCACGAGCTGTCCGGCGGCATGCAGCAGCGCGTCGGCCTGGCCCGCGCCCTGGCCGTGGACCCCTCGATCATGATCATGGACGAGGCCTTCTCCGCCCTCGACCCGCTCAAGCGCCGCGAGATGCAGGACGTGCTGCTGGAGCTGCAGAAGACCCACCGGCGCACCATCATCTTCGTCTCCCACGACATCGAGGAGGCCATGCGCATCGGCAACCGCATCGGCATCATGGAAGGCGGCAAGCTGATCCAGGTCGGCACCCCGCAGGAGCTGGTCGACAGCCCGGCCAACGACTACGTGCGCAACTTCTTCGACACCGTCGACACCAATCGCTACCTCACCGCCGGCCAGCTCAAGGCCGACAGCGTGCCCACCTACGTGCATAACGGCGTGGCGCCATGCGCCCTGGCCATCTGTCAGGAACTGCAGGCCCAGGACAAGCACTACGCCTTCGTCCTCGACGAGAACAAGCGCTTCTGCGGCTCCATCAGCCTGGAGAAGATCGCCCTGATGGTCGACGGGGTGAACCCGCGCGAGCTGAGCCGGGACCTGCTCAAGCAGGTCGAGCCGGTCGCCGAGGACATGCCGCTGGACCAGGTGATCGAGCGCCTGGTGGACAACGAGGGGCCGATCCCGGTGATCGACGCCAACGGTTTCTACAGCGGCGCCATCAGCAAGGGCCGCCTGCTCAACCGCCTGCAGGGAGAATGACATGAGCGACAAGAAACTCGACCTGGGCAGCTGGGTCAACGACGTGGTCCAGCACCTGCTGGACAACTACAGCGGCGCCTTCGACAGCATCGGCAGCGTGGTCAGCGGCTTCTCCGAGGGCGTCGAAGCCCTGCTGATGCTGCCGCCGGCCTGGCTGCTGATCGCCATCTTCGTCGGCCTCGGCCTGTGGCGCATCGGTGCGCGCTTCGCCGCCTTCACCGCGGTGTCGTTCATCCTCATCGTCATGACCGGCTTCTGGGAGCAGACCGTGGTCACCCTCGGCCTGACCTTCTCCTCGACCCTGATCAGCCTGCTGCTGGGCATCCCCCTGGGTATCTGGGCCGCGCGCAGCGAGCGGGTCGCCACCACCATCCGCCCGGTGCTGGACTTCATGCAGACCATGCCGGCCTTCGTCTACCTGATCCCGGCGGCCATGCTGTTCGGTCTCGGCCGCGTGCCGGGGATCATCGCCACGGTGATCTTCGCCATGCCGCCGGCCGTGCGCCTGACCAACCTGGGCATCCGCCAGGTCAACAAGGAGATCGTCGAGGCCGGCCAGTCGTTCGGCTGCACCGGCCGCCAGCTGCTGTTCAAGGTGCAGCTGCCCAACGCCATGCCGTCGATCATGGCCGGGGTCAACCAGACCATCATGATGGCCCTGTCGATGGTGATCATCGCCTCCATGGTCGGCGCCGGCGGCTTGGGCAACGACGTGCTGGCGAGCATCCAGCGCCTGGATATCGGTCTGGGCTTCGAGAGCGGCATGGCCGTGGTGTTGCTGGCGATCATCCTCGACCGCATCACCGAAAGCTTCGGCACCAAGCAGACCGCACCACGCAGCGGCCTGATCAGCTGGGTAAACGCGCGCTTTCAACGCCAGTGACCAGCCTTCACCCTACCTACCCCCAGAGGAATCGCTTATGAACAAGCTCAAGACCATCGCCAGCCTCGGCCTGCTGTCCTGCGCCCTGGTGCAGAACGCCTGGGCCCAGGAACCGGAAAGCTGCAAGCAGGTGCGCTTCGCCGAGATCGGCTGGGCCGACATCGCCGCCACCACCGGCGTGGCCATGACCCTCACCGAAGGCCTGGGCTACCAGCCACGCAAGATCATGGCCTCGGTACCGATCGCCTTCACCGGCGTGCAGAAAGGCCAGATCGACGTGTTCCTCGGCTACTGGGCACCCTCTATGGACGCGGTGATCGAGCCCTTCGCCAAGGACGGTGGCGTCAAGGTGCTGCCGACGCCGAACCTGGAAGGCGCCAAGTACACCCTGGCGGTCCCCACCTACACCGCCGAAGCGGGCCTCAAGAGCTTCCAGGACATCGCCAAGTTCAAGGATCAGCTGGGCGGCAAGATCTACGGCATCGAACCGGGCAACGACGGCAACCTGCTGATCGAACAGATGATCAAGGGCGACCAGTTCGGCATGGGCGGCTTCCGCATGGTCGAGTCCAGCGAGGCCGGCATGCTGGTCCAGGTGCAGCGCGCGGTGAAGAAGAAGGAGCCGGTGGTGTTCCTCGGCTGGGCCCCGCACCCGATGAACACCCAGTACGACATCACCTACCTGGCCGGCGGCGATGACGTGTTCGGCCCGGACTACGGCGCGGCCAAGGTCTACACCGTGGTCACCCCGGACTACGAGGCGCGTTGCGCCAACGTCGGCAAGCTGCTGAACAACCTGCAGTTCAGCGTCGAGATCGAAAGCCAGCTGATGGAGAAAGTGCTGGAGAAGGAAGATCCGGTCGAAGTGGCGAAGAACTGGATCAAGGCCAACCCGGAAATGCTCGACAAGTGGCTGGCCGGTGTCACCACCTATGACGGTAAGGATGGCGTCGCCGCGGTCAAGCAGCACGTCGGCCTGTAACGCTCCGTCGTTCCCCCAGAACGCCGCCCACTTGGGCGGCGTTCTGCTTTCAGCGCGGCGCCTGCGACCGCTGCACGCCGCCGCACTTGTCGCGGTCCGCGCCTTCGCGCCATGATGAAGGTCTGATCGGCTCGACCCATCCGCCACTGCCGCCCTGAACGGCGCCGCTCCGTGCAAGGAACCGTCGCATGTACCAGGCCTTCGCCGCCCTCAAGCGCCACTTCGCCGCACTGCACTGCGCGGCCGAGCACTGGTCGCTGCGCTACGTGCGCCAGGACGACCGCCAGCTGTGGGTGCGCAAGCACATCGCCGAACCGCCGCGCTTCAGCCGCGACGAGGGCGCCATGCTCAGCGTGCGCCTGGCGGGGGTCGAGGCCTATGCGGCGACCAGCGACCTGTCCCGCCAGGGCCTGCAGGCCGCCCTCGAGCAGGCGACCGAACTGGCCCGGCGCCTCGCGTCCTGCGCCCTGCTCGACCAGCGCACGCTGGAACCCTCCAGCGCCCGCGGCGACTACCGCTCGCCCGGCCTCGACCAGCCCTTCCCCTCGCTCGCCGAGTGCTACCAGCTGCTCGCCGCCGAGTCGGCGGCGGTGCCGGGCGATCCGCGCCTGGTCACCTGGCGGGTCGGCCTGCAGGTCAGCGAGGTCGAGCAGCTCTACCTGAACAACAGTGGCGCCGAGCTGAGTTCGGCCCAGCGCTTCATCTACCCGCACCTCGGCGTCACCGCCTACGACGGCAGCGACAGCCAGACCCGCCACCTCGGCGGCGCCCACCTCGGCCAGCAGGGCGGCGCCGAGGTGATCGCGCGCCTGGGCCTGGTCGGCGCCGCACCCCGGGTCGCCGACCAGGCCCTGCAGCTGCTGCTAGCACCCAACACGCCCAGCGGGCCACGCGACCTGCTGCTGATGCCCGACCAGATGATCCTGCAATTGCACGAGTCCATCGGCCACCCCCTGGAGCTGGACCGCATCCTCGGTGACGAACGCAACTTCGCCGGCACCAGCTTCGTCAAGGCCGAGGATTTCGGCCGCCTGCAGTACGGCTCGCGGCTGCTCAACGTGAGCTTCGACCCGACGCCTGCCGAGGAGCTGGCCAGCTACGCCTTCGACGACGACGGCAGCCCGGCGCGCAAGACCCTGCTGATCCGCGACGGGCTGTTGCTGCGCCCCCTGGGCGGCGCCCTGTCGCAGCTGCGCAGCGGCCTGCCGGGGGTGGCCAACAGCCGCGCCAGCAGCTGGAACCGCCCCCCCATCGACCGCATGGCCAACCTCAACATCGAGCCGGGCAACCACAGCCTGGCGCAGCTGATCGGCGGCATCGAGCAGGGCATCCTGATGGCCAGCAACCGCTCCTGGTCCATCGACGATGCGCGCAACAAGTTCCAGTTCGGCTGCGAGTGGGGCCAGCTGATCGAGCACGGCGAGCTGCGTGGGGTGGTCAAGAATCCCAACTATCGCGGTGTCTCCAGCCAGTTCTGGCGCTCGCTCAGGGCGGTCGGCGACGCCAGCACCGTCGAGGTGCTGGGCACCCCGCACTGCGGCAAAGGCGAGCCGAATCAGGTGGTGCGGGTCGGCCACGCCACCCCGGCCTGCGTGTTCGCCGCGGTCGACGTATTCGGCGGAGCCAGCTGATGAACGATCACGCCCTCAGCCAGTTCGAGGCCCTCAGTCAGTGGCTGGGCGGCGCCCTGCTCGCCGACGAGGAGTTCAGCCTCGGTTACAGCGCCGAGTGCTCCGACTTCGTCCGCTTCAACCAGGCCAGAGTGCGCCAGGCCGGCCAGGTGCGGCAGGCCAGCCTGAACCTGCAGCTGATCCACCACGGCCGCCATGCCGAGCAGCAGCTGAGCCTCAGCGGCGTGCCGCAGGTCGACCGCCAGCGCCTGGGCGAGGCCGTGCGGCAGCTGCGCGCGATCCTGCCCCTGCTGCCAGCCGATCCCTACCTGCAGTTCAACCGCGAGCCCTGGCACAGCCAGGCCCAGCGGCTCGAGACCCTGCCCGACAGCGCCGAGGTGATCGCCGAGGTGACGCGCCAGGCCGCCGGCCTCGACCTGGTCGGTTTCTACGCCGCCGGCCCCATCAGCCGCGGCTTCGCCAGCTCCAGCGGGGCCTTCGGCTGGCACCAGGCGAGCAGCTTCAACCTCGACTGGAGCCTGTTCCACGGCAACGGCCAGGCGCTCAAGGCGCAGTACGCCGGCCAGCACTGGCAGGCCGACGCCTTCGCCGAGCGCCTGCGCCAGGGGCAGGAACAACTGGCCTACCTGGGCCTGCCTCCGCGCACCCTGGCGCCCGGCGACTACCGCGCCTACCTGGCCCCCGCCGCGCTGCAGGAGCTCCTCGAGCTGCTGGCCTGGGGCGGGTTCTCCGCCCAGGCCCTGGCCGAGAAGGACAGCCCGCTGCAGCGCCTGCACAGCGGCGAGGCCCGGCTCAGCCCGCTGCTGCACCTGCACGAGCAGGTCAGCGACTCGCTGCTCCCCGGTTTCTCCAGCGAGGGCTTTGTGCGCCGCGACCTGTGCCTGATCCGCGCCGGCCTGGCCGAGGAAAGCCTGGTCAGCGCCCGCAGCGCCGCCGAGTACGACCTGCCGGCCAATGGCGCCAGCCCCTGGGAGGCGCCGTCCGCCCTGGCGATGGCCGGCGGCGATCTGCCCCAGGAACAGGTTCTCGAACGCCTCGGCCGCGGCCTGTATATCGGCAACCTGTGGTACCTCAACTACTCCGACCGGCCCGCCGCGCGGATCACCGGCATGACCCGCTTCGCCTGCTTCTGGGTCGAGGACGGCCGCATCCAGGGGCCGCTGACCAGCATGCGCTTCGACGACAGCCTCTATCGCCTGCTCGGCAGCCAGCTCGAGGCGCTGACCCGCGAACGCGAGCTGAGCCTGTCCACCAGCACCTACCAGCAGCGCCACAACGGCTCGACCCTGCTACCCGGTGCCCTGCTCGGCGGCCTGACCCTGACCCTGTAGCGCTGGGCCTCGCGGCGTCCGCCGTCGGGCCGGCGCGGCCAGCGGCACCGCGCCTAGCCGGCCGCGCCTGTTACACTGCGCGCCATTTCGTTCTTTCGCAGGTTCCAACCGTGACGTCCACCGCCTTCAACTCCCTGCCGCTGTCCGCCGCCATGCTGGCCAACCTCGAGTCCCTCGGCTACGCACAGATGACGCCGATCCAGGCGCAGAGCCTGCCGGTGATGCTCAAGGGCCTGGACCTGATCGCCCAGGCCAAGACCGGCAGCGGCAAGACCGCGGCCTTCGGCATCGGCCTGCTGCATCCGCTGAACCCTCGCTACTTCGGCTGCCAGGCCCTGGTGCTGTGCCCGACCCGCGAGCTGGCCGACCAGGTGGCCAAGGAGATTCGCCGCCTGGCCCGCGCCGGCGACAACATCAAGGTGCTGACCCTCTGCGGTGGCGTGCCCTTCGGCCCGCAGATCGGCTCCCTGGAACACGGCGCGCAGATCATCGTCGGCACCCCGGGGCGGGTGCAGCAGCACCTGGACAAGGGCACCCTGAAGCTCGACGGGCTCAACACCCTGGTGCTGGATGAGGCCGACCGCATGCTCGACATGGGCTTCTACGACAGCATCGCGGCGATCATCAATCAGACCCCGAGCCGGCGCCAGACCCTGCTGTTCTCCGCCACCTACCCGGCGGCCATCAAGCAGCTGTCCGCCGCTTTCATGCGCGACCCGCAGCAGGTCAAGGCCGAGGCCCTGCACGACGACAGCCAGATCGAACAGCGCTTCTACGAGATCGCCCCGGAGCAGCGCCTGGACGCGGTGGTCAAGCTGCTGGCCAGCTTCCGCCCCGAATCCTGCGTGGCCTTCTGCTTCACCAAGCAGCAGTGCCAGGAAGTGGTCGATCACCTGGGCGGCCGCGGCATCTCCGCCGCGGCGCTGCACGGCGACCTCGAGCAGCGCGACCGCGATCAGGTCCTGGCGATGTTCGCCAATCGCAGCCTGTCGGTGCTGGTGGCCACCGACGTAGCCGCCCGCGGCCTGGACATCGACGCCCTGGACATGGTGATCAACGTCGAGCTGGCGCGCGACTCGGAGACCCATATCCACCGCGTCGGTCGCACCGGCCGTGCCGGCGCCAAGGGCCTGGCGGTGAGCCTGGTGGCACCGGCCGAGGCGCACCGCGCCCAGGCCGTGGAGACCCTGCAGAAAGGCGCGCTGACCTGGCACCCGCTGGACAGCCTGAAGGCACAGGCCGGCGAGCCGCTGCAACCGCCGATGATCACCCTGTGCATCGGCGCCGGGCGCAAGGACAAGCTGCGCCCCGGCGACATCCTCGGCGCCCTCACCGGCGAGGCCGGGATTCCCGGCACCCAGGTCGGCAAGATCGCCCTCTTCGACTACCAGGCTTTGGTCGCGGTCGAGCGCGGCATCGCCAAGCAGGCGCTCAAGCGCCTCACCGACGGCAAGATCAAGGGTCGTTCGCTGCGCGTACGCGCACTCTGAGCCCCGACCAACCGCGGCCGCACCCGCTACAGGAGTTGATCGTGCGCAACATTCTGGTCATCGAAGACAGTCCGCTGGTACTGAAGATCCTCCAGCACCTGTTCCGTCAGGAACCCGAGCTGCAGCCGCTGTTCTGCGCCTCGCTGGCCGAGGCCCAGGTCATGCTGGAGAGCTCCGCCAGCCTGTTCTTCGCCGCCATCGTCGACCTGCACCTGCCGGATGCGCCGAACGGCGAGAGCGTCGACCTGGTGATGCACTATGGCCTGCCGTGCATCGTGCTCAGCGGCTCGTATGACGAACAGCGGCGTGACCAGCTGCTGCTCAAGGGGGTGGTCGACTACGTGCTCAAGGAGAGCCAGCACTCCTACGAGTACGCCTTCCGCCTGCTGCACCGCCTGGAAAGCAACAGCCGGGTGAAGATCCTCGTCGCCGAGGACTCCGACGCCACCCGCCAGTACATCCGCCATGTGCTGGCGCCGCACCGCTTCCAGCTGCTCGACGCCCGCGACGGCGACGAGACCCTGCGCATCCTCCAGGCGCAGCCGGATATCGACCTGCTGGTGGTCGACCACAGCATGCCCGGGCTCAGCGGCTTCGAGCTGGTCAAGCTGCTGCGCCAGCAGATGAAGCGCCACGAGCTGATCATCATCGGCCTGTCCGCCGACGCCAAGGGTTCGCTTAGCGCCAAGTTCATCAAGCACGGCGCCGACGACTTCCTGCGCAAGCCGTTCTGCCCGGAAGAGCTGAACTGCCGGGTGATCTCGACCCTGGAGCGGCGCGACCTGCTGCGCGCGCTCAAGCAGGCCGCGCAGTACGATGCGCTGACCGGCCTGAACAACCGCCGGGCCTTCTACGAGCAGAGCGTCGGTCAGCTGCAGCAGGCGCAGCGCGCCGGCCGCGCGCCAAGCGTGGCGATGATCGATCTGGACTACTTCAAGCGCATCAACGACCAGCACGGCCACGCCAGCGGCGACGCCGCCCTGGTCGCCTTCGCCGGCGCCTTCCTCGAGGCCTTTCCCGACGCCCTGCTCGCGCGCCTCGGCGGCGAAGAGTTCGCCCTGCTCAGCCAGCAGGACGCTGCCGACCTGGCCCAAGGCCTGAACCGCTTGCGTGTGCGCTGCGCCGGGCTGCCTTACAGCGCTGGCGCGCCGCCGCTGTCCTTCAGTGCCGGGGTCAGCCAGGGCGCGGGGGCCAGCCTGGAGAGCCTGCTGCACGAGGCCGACCAGCGCCTGTATCGCGCCAAGCACCAGGGCCGCGGCCTGACAGTCTGGCAGTAGCGCTACAGGCCGTGGCGCCGGAAGATGGCCGCATAACTGCCATCGGCGCGCATCGCCTCGATGGCGCGGTTGAACGCCTCGGCGATGCGCTGATGATCGGGGCGACCGAGCCCCACCAGGACATGCAGGCCGTTCTCGCTCAGCGGCTGCGCGACGAACTCCAGATCATCGCGGATGTCCCGCAGCTCGCGACCGAAATGGTAGCGCGCGACTATCTCGTCCTCCGGCATCAGCTCCACCCGCCTGGCATGGACCATGCGCGCGCCGCTGAGAAAGCTGCTGACCTTGACCTTGCGCAGTCGCCCGTCCTGGTCGAACGCCGGTGAATAGGCGTAGTCGCGCATCACCGCGATGCGATGGGGATAGAGATCGGCCAGCGTGTCGAACTGCAGCGGGCGATCCTTGCGTCGCAGCAGGCGGATGCGATTGACCATAAACGGCCGGGAGAAGTAACCGAAGGCGCTGCGTTCCTCGCTGTACCAGGCGTTGATCAACACGTCGTAGTCGCCCAGGCGCAGGCCGCGCACGGCTCGGGCCCAGGGCACCTCCACATAGTCGGTGGCATAGCCGGCACGGTTGAACGCGGTCTCGACCAGGTCCGAGGCCAGGCCATGGTTGAGCAGCTCCTGGTCGTTGAACGGCGGCCAGTGGCTGGCGACCAGGCGCAGCCGCTCCGCGGCCCCGGCGGACCAGGCCAGGCCGGACCAGGCCAGCAACAGCAGCGACAGACAACAGACGCGCAAACCTGTCATAACGGGCTATCCATAGCGAAACATTGGTCAATACTAGTCATCACGCACGAAAACACCTGTGGCCTGGGTCTCGTCGTGGCGCCCGCCTGGCCATTGCCCACCGCCCCGGCAACGCCATCCCATCCGCGAGGAACCGCCGATGAACAGCCTGCGATCGTTGTCGAGCCTCGCCCTGCTGCTGTGCAGCCTGCTCGCCCAGGCCGCCGACGGACTGGTGGTGCTGCCCAGCCCGCACAGCGCCGCCGATACCATGAACCGCCTGGAGCTCGCCGTAAAGCAGCGCGGGCTGCTGGTCTTCGCCCGGATCGACCACGCCGCCGGCGCCGCCAAGGTCGGCCAGCCGCTGCGTCCCACCGAACTGCTGATCTTCGGCAACCCCCAGGGCGGCACGCCGCTGCTGCAGTGCGCGCAGAGCGCCGGCATCGACCTGCCGCTCAAGGCGCTGGTCTGGGAGGATGCCGCGGCCCGGGTCTGGCTCGGCTACAACGACCCCGCCCATATTGCCGAACGGCATGGGATCGCGCAGTGCCCGGTGGTCGGCAAGTTGAGCAAGGCCCTAGCGGACATCGCCACGTCGGTCGTCACGCCCTGAAGCGCGGCCATCGGGTAAGATGCACGCTGTTCGGTTCCGCGCTGGCGGCGCCAGTCGGGTTGTGGGGAAGTGGCTGTGCAAGTGACGGATGTGGTGATTATCGGCGCCGGCGCCGCCGGTTTGATGTGCGCGCTGACCGCCGCCGGGCGCGGCCGGCGGGTGCTGCTGCTGGACCACGCCAACAAGGCCGGCAAGAAGATCCTGATGTCCGGCGGCGGACGTTGCAACTTCACCAATATGTACTGCGAGCCGGGCAACTTCCTCTCCGAGAACCCGCATTTCTGCAAGTCGGCCCTGGCCCGCTACAGCCAGTGGGACTTCATCGGCCTGGTGGCCAAGCACGGCGTGCCCTACCACGAGAAGAAGCTCGGCCAGCTGTTCTGCGACAACAAGTCCAGCGACATCCTCGAGATGCTCCTGGCCGAATGCGCCGAGGTCGGCGTCGAGTTGCGCCTGCAGACCTCGGTCAGCGAGGTCGCCCGAGTGGACAGCGGCTACCAGTTGCAGACCAGCGCCGGCCAGGTCGCCTGCCAGTCGCTGGTGATCGCCACCGGCGGCCTGTCGATCCCCACCCTGGGCGCCAGCGGCTTCGGCTATCAGGTGGCCAAGCAGTTCGGCCACCAGCTGTTGCCGACCCGCGCCGGGCTGGTGCCGTTCACCATCACCGACCCGCAACTGAAGACACTGTGCACGGAGCTGTCCGGCACCTCGGTGGAAGACTGCCTGGTCAGCTGCAACGGCCAGAGCTTTCGCGAGAACATCCTGTTCACCCACCGTGGCCTCAGCGGCCCGGCGATTCTGCAGATTTCCTCCTACTGGCAGCCGGGCGACAGCATCAGCATCGACCTACTGCCGCATATCGACCTGCCGGACTGGCTGGCCACCCAGCAGGCGGCGCGACCGAACAGCGAGCTGAAGACCCTGCTCGCCGAGTTGTTCACCAAGAAGATGGCCGGCCTGCTGGCCGACAGCTGGTTCGTTTCCAAGCCGCTGAAGCAGTACAGCCCCGCCGAGCTCAGGGCCATCGCCGAGAGGCTCGCCGACTGGCGCCTGGTACCGGCCGGCACCGAGGGCTATCGCACCGCCGAGGTGACACTGGGCGGCATCGACACCCGCGAGGTGTCGTCCAAGACCCTGGAGTCGCTGAAGAGCCCGGGCCTGTATTTCATCGGCGAGGTGCTCGATGTCACCGGCCACCTCGGCGGCTTCAACTTCCAGTGGGCCTGGGCCTCGGGTTACGCGGCGGCGCAGTATGTCTGAGCCATACCCCGCCATCCCGGCGCAGCTAGGCTGACTCCACCCCACTCGCCTCCTTCCAAGGATCGTTCGCCCGCATGACCCAAGACCAAGGACTGATCTTCGCCATCCTCGCCGCCACCATGGGCCTGTTCCTCTGGGGCCGCTGGCGTCACGACATAGTTGCCCTCGGCGCGCTGCTGGCCTGCGTGATCACCGGCCTGGTGCCGGATCAGCAGGCCTTCGTCGGCTTCGGCCATCCGGCGGTGATTACCGTGGCCTGCGTGCTGGTACTCAGCTTCGGCCTGCAAAGAACCGGGGCGGTCGACGCCATGGCGCAGCGGATATTGCCCGCCAATGCCGGACCGATGCTGTCGATCGCCGCCCTGACCGGGCTGGGCGCGGTGTTGTCGGCCTTCATGAACAACGTCGGCGCCCTCGCCCTGCTGATGCCGATCGCCTTGAAGATCGCCAGCAAACAAGAGCTGCCCCCCGGTCGCCTGCTGATGCCCCTGGCCTTTGGCACCATCCTGGGCGGCATGACCACGCTGATCGGCACGCCGCCTAACTTGATCGTCTCCAGCTTCCGTGCACAGAGCGGTGCCGGGCCCTTCGCCATGTTCGACTTCAGCCCGGTAGGAGTCGCCGTGGCGCTGACCGGCGTGCTGTTCATCGCCTTGGTCGGCTGGCGCCTGGTGCCGCGGCGCGAAGTGGCCGGCGCGGCCGGCTTTGATACGGGGACTTATATTACCGAGGCCCGGGTCAAGGAAGGCGCCAAGGCAGTAGGCAAGAGCCTGCGCGAGGTCGAGCAGCTGCTTGAGGAAGCCGACGCCCAGGTGGTGGGCATGGTGCGCAACAAGCTGCGCCTGTCGGCACCCAACCCGCGGCGCATCCTCCAGGCCGACGACGTGCTGATGATCGAGGCCGAGCCGGAGGCCCTCGGCGACGTGCTCAGCAAGCTGGGGCTGACCCTGGCCGCGGCGAAGAAAGCCGACAACAAGGCGGCTGATCAGGACGGCAACGCTGCCCAGGCAACGCCGGAAAAGAATAAAGCCGACGAGAAAAAAGACAGCAGCCATGAAGAGCGCGTCTTGCAGGAGCTGCTGGTACGCCCGGACTCTCCGCTGCTTGGCCTGGCGGCGAGCAATATCCGCTTGCGCCATCGCTACAACATCAACCTGCTGGCCATCTCACGGCACAGCCACCGTTCGATCAAGCGCCTGCGCTCAACCCAGTTCGAGCGCGGCGACGTGCTGCTGATGCAGGGCGAGGCAAGCGATATCAGTGATTTCGCCGGTGACTATGCCTGCGTGCCCCTGGCCGACCGCGCCATCAGCATCCCCAACCCGGGCCAGGCGGGCCTGGCCGCCGGGGTGATGCTGCTGGCGGTGGTGCTCGCCGCATTCGGCGTGCTGTCGGCGGCGGTGGCCTTCGCCGCCGGCATGCTGGTGTTCATGGTGGCGCGGATCGTCCCCCTGCGCCTGCTCTACCAGTCCATCGACTGGCCGGTGATCGTGCTGCTCGGCGCCATGATTCCGGTGGCCGGGGCCATGTCCGAGAGCGGCGCCGCCGACCTGTTGGCGCGCCTGCTGATGGAGCACGTCGCCCAGGGCAACCCAGTGGTGGTGCTGACTCTGCTGCTGGTGGTGACCATGACCCTGTCGGACTTCATGAACAATGCCGCAACCGCCGCGGTGATGTGCCAGATCGCCCTGAGCGCGGCCAGCCAATTGGGAGTCAGCCCCGACTCGCTGCTGATGGCGGTGGCGATCGGCGCGTCCTGTTCGTTCCTCACCCCCATCGGCCACCAGAACAACACCCTGATCCTCAGCCCGGGCGGCTTCCGCTTCGGCGACTACTGGCGCCTCGGCCTGCCGATGGAAATCCTCGTGGTAGTGGTCAGCGTGCCGCTGCTACTGCTGGTCTGGCCGCTCTGACGCGACCGGCGCTCAGGCGGTCGGCGTCACGCCGAGGACGATATTGAAGCGGGCCACCTGCTCGCGCGCCACCGAGCCGGCCACCGGCACGAATGGCACGATCAACAGCTCGCGCAGCCTGGGGTCGCCGATCGAGTTGAGGATGCCGTCGCGGGCGTTCAGGCGTTCGCCACGGATATAGCACTGGGTGGCAAAGCGCGGCTGCCCCGGCAGGGTGACGGCGAAGTGGATATGCGGCGTGCGCCCCGGGTAGGCCACCGGGCGGATGGTGCGGAAGCGGTAGCGACCGTCGCTGCCGGTGAGGAAGCGGCCGTAACCCTGGAAGTTCCCATCGCGCCGCGCACGGTCGCCGCCCTGGCTGTGCAGGTAGATGCCGTGGGCGTCGACCTGCCAGATCTCCACCAGGGCATCGGCCAGGGGCCGGCCGCGCGCATCGCGAATCCGCCCGTGCAGATGCACCACGGTGCCGCTGGCCGGCGTCAGGTTGTCGCCGACGATCAGCAGGTCATTGTCCCGGTCCAGCGGCAACGGGTCGGGATAGAAGGGGCCAAGGGTCTGTGCCGGGGTCAGCAGACGCTCGGCGAAGGCCCCCGGCGCACCGAGCAACAAGGCGGCGCTGCCCATGCCGGCCAGCAGCCGGCGCCGACTGATACACCCATTGCCCATGCCGTGCTCTCCCATGAGCCAATACCTGCACTAGAGATTAGCCGGGCTTGGCGGGGGCGTGACAACAGGACGGCCGAACCGCGCAACCGAGAAGGGGCCGCGGCGCCGCCCGCCATCCAGGCGGCGGGCGACCGAGCGCTCGGGCTAGAGGTGCTCCAGCACGCTGGTGGCCGAGTGGTACGCCAGGCCATGGGCCTCGGCGACGCTGCCGCAGGTGATCAGGCCCTTGGCCACGTTGAGGCCGTTGCACAGGTGCGGGTCCTCCTCCAGGGCACGCCGCGTGCCCTTTTCGGCCAGGGCGATGACGAACGGCAGGGTCGCGTTGTTCAGCGCCAGGGTCGAGGTGCGCGCCACCGCGCCGGGCATGTTGGCCACGCAGTAGTGCACCACCTCATCGACCACATAGGTGGGGTCGGCATGGGTGGTGGCCTTGGAGGTCTCCGCGCAGCCGCCCTGGTCGATGGCCACGTCGACCAGCACCGCGCCCGGTTGCATCTGCCTGATCATCTCGGCACTGACCAGCTTCGGCGCCGCCGCACCGGGGATCAGCACCCCGCCGATCACCAGATCGGCCGCCAGCACCTGCTCGCGCAGGGCGGTGCGAGTCGAGTAGAGGGTGGTGATGCGGTTGCCGTACTGGGCATCCAGGCGGCGCAGGGCATCGACGCTCTTGTCCAGCACGGTGACGTCCGCGCCCAGGCCGACGGCCATGGCCAGGGCATGACTGCCGACCACCCCGCCGCCGAGTATCACCACCTTGCCCGGGGCCACGCCCGGCACCCCGCCAAGCAGCACGCCGCGGCCGCCGCGGGCCTTCTCCAGGCAGCTGGCGCCGGCCTGGATCGACATGCGCCCGGCCACCTCCGACATCGGCGCCAGCAACGGCAGGCGGCCGTTGGCGTCGGTCACGGTCTCATAGGCGATGCAGGTGGCACCGCTGGCCATCAGCTCGTCGGTCTGCGGCCGATCGGGCGCCAGGTGCAGGTAGGTGAACAGCGTGTGGTTTGGCCGCAACCGGGCGCGCTCGACCGCCAGCGGCTCCTTGACCTTGACGATCATCTGCGCCTCGTTGAACACCTGGGCCGCATCCTTGGCGATCTGCGCGCCGACCGCCAGGTAGTCGGCGTCGCTGAAGCCGATGGCGCTGCCGGCATGGGTCTCGACCAGCACCTCATGCCCCAGCACGGTCAGCTCGGCCACCGACTGCGGTGTCAGGCCGACGCGGTACTCGTGATTCTTGATTTCCTTGGGAACACCGATGCGCATAACTACCTCCAGGCGGAAACCGGATGACCATAGGAAAAGTCTAGGCAACGCGCGCCCGGAGCCGGTCTGAATTGGCCGCGCTTTTCAGGAGTATTTCCTGAAATTTCTGTTTTTACGGCAGATCGACACTGGCGAAGGCCGCCCGCTGCCGGACGGTCCTACTGGCGCCTCAGTTGCCTTGGCCGAACAGCAGCTTGCGCGCCTCGGCGGTACGCAAGGCATCCGGGTCGCGGTTGACCTCAGCGGCCAGGGCATAGGCGCGCTGCACCGCTGGCCGCGCCGCCATGCGCGCGAGCCAGGCGGCCATGTGCGGGAAGTCCTCCAGACGCTGGCGCTGCGCCTCCCAGCCCTTGGCCCAGGGATAGATGGCCATGTCGGCGATCGAATAGGCGCCAGCCACGTACTCTCGCCCGGCGAGCTGACGATCGAGTACGCCATACAGGCGCGCGGTCTCCTTGACGTAGCGCTCGATGGCATAGGGGATCGACTCCGGCGCGTAGCGCACGAAATGGTGGTTCTGCCCGGCCATGGGCCCGACCCCGCCCATCTGCCAGTGCAGCCATTGCAGCACCTGATAGCGCGCCCGCGCCTCGCGCGGGAGGAACTGCCCGATCTTGTCCGCCAGGTACTCGAGGATCGCCCCCGACTCGAACAAGGCGATGGGTTCGCCGCCATCCCCCGGGCTGTGGTCGACGATGGCCGGGATGCGGTTGTTCGGCGCAATCTTGAGAAAGTCCGGGTCGAACTGCTCGCCCTTGCCGATGTGCACCGGCTTGATCCGGTACTCCAGGCCGCTTTCCTCGAGGAAGATGCTGACCTTGTGGCCGTTCGGCGTGGTCCAGTAGTAGAGATCGATCATACCGCCGCCTGTCCGCCCGGTTCGGCCCGCTTCACCGCTCCGCAGGCGCGCTCGTAGCCCTGCAACAGACGCTGGAACCAGGCCCCGACATGAGACTCCGTGGCCCAGGGCTGGGTGCCCAGGCACCAGGCCCAGAAGAACAGGCCGCCGACCAGGTAGTCGCTACCGCCGGCGCTGTCGCCGTCCAGGTAGGGCTGATCGGCCAGCCAGGCCTCCAGCGGCGCCAGCGCCTGACGCAGCTGCGCTGTGCCCGCCTCGGGATCGGCGAAGGCCTCCAGGCTCATGCCCAGAGCCTTCTCGCGGGTGCTGCGGAAATACGCCTGGTCAGCCGGCGCGATCACCGCGTGGACCCGCGGCACGAGGATCTTCAGCAGCGGCATGCGCAGCGCCTGGAAGATCACCCGCTCGAGCAGTCGCGCCCGACTCTGCGCCTCGCCAGTGCCCAGCAGGGGGCGTTCGGGATAGGCGCGGTCCAGGTACTGGAAGATCGCCACGCTGTCGTGCACCACGCTGTCGCCATCGCGCAGCACCGGCACCAGCTGCTGCCCGGAGCAGGCCAGCGGCGCCTTGTCGGTGAAGCACAACGGCCGGCTGTGGAACTCCAGTCCCTTGTGCAGCAGGGCCAGGCGCACGCGCCAGCAGTAGGGGGAAAACAGCAGCTCGGGGGCGACCCCGCGCAGCTCGAAGAGCTCACGCATGCTCATCTCCTTAAAGGTGAAGCCGAACGGCTCCTGAATAGAACGAAAAATCAGGCAAGGCTGCGCATCACCAGGCGCACCGTGGCCTCGATACTGGCCGGCGGCAGCCCGGATTTGACCTGGGTACGCAGGCCGCTCATCACGCACTGCAGGTAGTCGCCCAGGGCCTCGACATCGGCCTCGGCGCCGAGCTCGCCACAGGCCTGGGCCTGCCGCAGCGCCTGGCAGAAGACCTGACAGAACCCCTCGGTAGCCCGCCGCACGGTCAGCGCCACGCCAGGCTCGCGCTGGGAGAACTCGTTGGCCACGTTGACCAGCATGCAGCCGCGCGGCACCCCGTCGACGCCCTGATCGTCGAGCACCCCGAGCAGCCGCTGGCGGATATAGCCCAGGGGCGAGGGGCTGCGCTCGAGCAACGCGAGCAGCTCGGCCTGGCGCTGTTGGCAGTAGTGGTTGAACGCCGCCTCGAACCAGGCCTGCTTGCTGGGGTAGGTCTGGTACAGGCTGCTCTTCGACAGGCCGGTCGCCTGCTGCAGCTCCTGCAACGACGCGGCCTCGTAGCCACGCCGCCAGAACAGCTGCATGGCGCACTCCAGGGCCTGCTCGGGGCAGAAGGATTTGGGTCGTCCAGGATTCATGGGCCAATTAAGGACCGAACGGTCCTTAATTGCAACCCAGACTATAGTCGATATGAACCCTAGGATTTGGGCATCTTGATGCCTTGGAATAGCTCGACCGGCAATGGAAAGACGATGGTCGAGCTCTTGTCCCCGGCGATATTGCTCAGGGTCTGCATGTAGCGCAGCTGCATGGCGCCCGACTGGCGACCGAGCATCTCGGCGGCCTGCATGAGCTTTTCCGAGGCCTGCAGCTCGCCCTCGGCGTGAATCACCTTGGCCCGCCGCTCGCGCTCGGCCTCGGCCTGCTTGGCGATGGCGCGGATCATCGACTCGTCGAGGTCGACGTGCTTGATCTCGACATTGGCCACCTTGATGCCCCAGGCGTCGGTCTGCGCATCGAGCACATGCTGGATATCCACATTGAGCCGCTCGCGCTCGGCCAGCATCTCGTCCAGCTCATGCTTGCCGAGCACCGCGCGCAGGGTGGTCTGCGCCAGCTGGCTGGTGGCCTTGAGGAAGTCCTCGACCTGGATGATCGCCTTCTGCGGGTCGAGCACGCGGAAGTACACCACGGCATTGACCTTGACCGAGACGTTATCCCGGGAGATCACGTCCTGGGTCGGCACGTCCAGGACGATGGTCCGCAGGTCGACGCGCACCATCTGCTGGATGCCGGGGATGATGATGATCAGGCCGGGGCCCTTGACCCGCCAGAAGCGCCCCAGCTGGAACACCACGCCGCGCTCGTACTCGCGCAGGATGCGGAACGCCGAGACCAGCAGGGCGATCAGCAGCACCGCCAAGGCGGAAAAACTCAGTTCGAAACCCATGGTTACTCTCCTTTGGGCGGTGCCTCTTCGGCCGCCGCGACTTCCAGCATCAAACCCTTGCGCCCCAGCACCCGCACCTGCTGGCCGGCTTGCAACGGCACCTGGCTGACCACTTGCCACTTCTCACCCTGCAATTGCACCCAGCCGCCGCGCAGGTTGTCCGGCGCCACGGCGTCGATCCGTACCAGGCTGCCGAGCAGCTCGGTGTCGCCCCCGACCAGGGCGCGGCGCCTGGCGCGCAGGGCCATGCTCAGAATGACGAAGATCACTAGGCCGCTGGTGAGTCCCAGGGTCAGGATCAGCGCCAGGGGGATGCCGAAACCGGGCACATCGGTATCGATCAGGATCAGCGCACCAAAGCAGAACGCGACGATCCCGCCGATGCCCAGCACGCCGAAACTCGGCATGAAGGCCTCGGCGGCGATGAAGGCGATGCCCAGCAGGATCAGCGCCACGCCGGCGTAGTTCACCGGCAGCAGCTGCAGCGAATAGAGCGCCAGGATCAGGCAGATTCCGCCGAGCACGCCGCCGACTCCGGTACCCGGGTTGGAGAATTCGAAAAACAGGCCGTAGACGCCGAACATCATCAGCAGCAGCGCCACGCTGGGGTTGGTGATCACCGCCAGTAACTGGGTGCGCCAGTCCGGCTCGTGGCTGACCAGCACGGCGCCCTCGGTGTCCAGGGTGACCTCGACGCCCGCGGCGGTAAAGCGCTTGCCGTGCAGCTGCTCGAGCAGGTGCGCCAGGTCGTTGGCCAGGTAGTCGATCACCTTGAGCTGCAGCGCTTCGGCCGCGGACAGGCTGACCGCCTCGCGCACCGCCTGCTCGGCCCACTCGGCGTTGCGCCCGCGCATCTGCGCCAGGCCGCGGATATAGGCCGAGGCATCGTTGATCTGTTTCTTGCTCAGGGTATCGGTCGGCGCGCTGGCCTTTTCCGCCTTCTTCGCCTTTTCCGCCTTATCGGCCTGTTCCTGCTTGTCGGGCTGAGTGGCCGGTTCGCTTTCCTTGCTCGCCTCCGGCTGCTCCGGTTTCGGCGACGGCGAGCCGGGCATGCCACCGATCTGCACCGGCGTCGCCGCGCCGAGATTGGTTCCCGGCGCCATGGCCGCAATATGGCTGGCGTAGAGGATATAGGTGCCGGCGCTGGCCGCCCGCGCGCCGCTCGGCGCGACATAGCTGGCGACCGGAATCGGACTGGCGAGTATCGCCTTGATGATGTCGCGCATCGAGGTATCCAGGCCGCCGGGAGTGTCGATGCTGATCACCACCAGCTGCGCGCCCTCGTCCACCGCCCGCGCCAGCCCGCGCACCAGGTAGTCGGCACTGGCCGGGCCGATCGCGCCATCGACGCGCAGCTCCACCACCAGGGCGGGAGCCGCATTCAGCCAGGTCGGCACCAGCAACAGGGTTAGGGCCAGGCATACACGGCGCGCCGACGCCAACGTCGCGGAAAACTTCACGGTCCTCTCCATGACAGCCGCCACGGTGATGCCTCAGGCATGAGGCGCGACTGCCTGCCTAGAGGATAGTCCATGGTTCATCCCAGGCCGCCGCGTCGCCTGGCGCCCGTGCCTGGCATGCGCTCTGGCGTCGAGGGAGTGCCGCCGATCGCTCTATTCCAGTAGTCTTCGACGCAAGTCTCACGGACAAGGCCGTTCATCGATGTCGTCTCCCTCCCTGCGCCACTCCCTGCGTCGTCTCTGGGCGCTGGACAAGTTCAGCTACAGCCTGCGGGTGTTCATCGCCCTGGGCGGCAGCCTGCTGCTGTGCTGGTCGCAGGGCTGGATGCACGCGCTGATCCCGCTGTTCCTCGGGGTGATCGCCAGCGCCCTGGCGGAAACCGACGACAGCTGGCAGGGCCGGCTCACCGCCCTGCTGGTGACCCTCGGCTGCTTCAGCGCGGCGGCCTACACGGTGGAACTGCTGTTCCCCTACCCCTGGCTGTTCGTCGCCGCCCTGGCCCTGTCGAGCTTCGCCCTGACCATGCTCGGCGCCCTCGGCGAGCGTTTCGCCACCCTCGGCTGGGCCACCCTGATTCTGGCGATCTACAGCATGATCGGCGTGGAGCAGCGCGGCGGCAGCGTCGGCTTCGGCCTGGAACCGCTGCTGCTGGTGGCCGGCGCCGCCTGGTACGGCCTGCTCTCGGTGATCTGGAACGCGCTGTTCGCCCATCAGCCGGTGCAGCACAGCCTGGCCCGGCTGTTTCGCGAGCTGGGTCGCTACCTCAAGCTCAAGGCCGCACTGTTCGAGCCGCTGCGCCAGCTTGATGTGGAGCAGCGCCGACTGGCCCTGGCCAAACAGAATGGCCAGGTGGTGGCCGCGCTGAACGCCACCAAGGAAATCATCCTGCACCGGGTCGGCAATGACCGGCCGAACGCCAAGGTCGGCCGCTACCTCAAGCTGTACTTCCTCGCCCAGGACATCCACGAGCGCGCCAGCTCCTCCCATTACCCCTACAACGAACTGGCCGAGGCGTTCTTCCACAGCGACGTGCTGTTCCGTTGCCAGCGCCTGCTGCGCCTGCACGGCGAGGCCTGTGAACGACTGGCCCAGGCCATCGAACTGCGCCAGGCCTTCGAGTACCGCGAGCTGTGCTCCCAGGCGCTGGCCGACCTGCACGCCTCCCTCGACCACCTGCGCCTGCAGAGCAACCCGGCCTGGCGCCACCTGCTGCGCTCGCTGCAAGCCCTGGCCGGCAACCTCGCCACCCTCGACCGGCTGCTCGGCAATGCCAGCAACCCAGACGCCCTGGCCGAAGAACAGGACAGCAGCCTGCTGGACCGCGAACCGCAGTCGCTGAAGGACGTGGCCGAACGCCTGCGCCAACAGCTGACGCCGACCTCCCTGCTGTTCCGCCATGCCCTGCGCCTGGCCATTGCCCTGGCCGCCGGCTACGGCCTGCTGCACTGGATACACCCGGCCCAGGGCTACTGGATCCTGCTGACCACGTTGTTCGTCTGCCAGCCCAACTACGGCGCCACCCGGCGCAAGCTGGTGCAGCGCATCGCCGGCACGGTCCTGGGCCTGGTGCTTGGCTGGGCGCTGTTCGACCTGTTCCCCAATCCGATGGTGCAATCGTTCATCGCCGTGGCCGCCGGGGTGGCCTTCTTCGCCACCCGCAGCAACCGCTACACCCTGGCCACGGCGGCGATCACCCTGCTGGTACTGTTCTGCTTCAACCAGGTCGGCGACGGCTATGGCCTGATCATCCCGCGCCTGGTCGACACCCTGCTCGGCAGCCTGATCGCCGGCCTGGCGGTGTTCCTGATCCTGCCGGACTGGCAGGGCCGGCGACTGGACCGCATGGTGGCCAACACCCTGAGCTGCAACAGCACCTACCTGCGCCAGATCATCCAGCAGTACGCCAGCGGCAAGCGCGACGACCTGGCCTATCGCCTGGCGCGGCGCAATGCCCACAACGCCGACGCGGCGCTGTCCACCACCCTGGGCAACATGCTCATGGAGCCCGGGCACTTCCGCAAGGAGGCGGACATCGGCTTTCGCTTCCTGGTGCTCTCGCACACCCTGCTGAGCTACCTCTCGGGACTCGGCGCACACCGGGGAGAGATGCTCCTGGCCGATGGCCAGAACCAGTTGCTGAGCAGCGCCGAACGCCTGGCCAGCAGCCTGGATGAAATCGCCGGCGAGCTCGGTGACGGCCGAGCGGTGGCGATCCACAGCGATGCCGAGGAGCAGCTCGCCGCCGAGCTGGAGCGCTTGCCGGAGGAACTCGATGACCAGCAGCGCCTGGTGCAGACCCAACTGGCGCTGATCTGCCGGCAGCTCGGCCCGCTGCGCACCCTCGCCGCCCACCTGCTCAAGGGCCGCGGCGACAGCACGGCGAAGTGGGTGGGCCGCTAACGCAGCGCCGCGGCGATGCTGTGGATTTCGTCCCAGTGCTGGCTGACCAGCGAGAGGCAGCCGTCCTCATCCATCTCATCAGCGGGTGGAGTCAGTTTGCTGAAGCCCACCAGCTCGCTGAGCGGCGGCAAGTCGGCGGCGGGGTTGGTGTCCTTGACCGTGTGGTACAAGCCCAGATTGACCAGGTCGATCAGTTCGATCTGCCGCTGCCGCTGCAGGGTCCAATTGCCGGCATCACGGATGATCTGCACATAGGCCTCGTCCACTGCCCATTTCTTCAGCAGCATGACTCCCAGCGACTTGCTGTAGGCCCGGCACAACTTGTAATAGCGCTCCTGGCTGGGCACCAGTTCCTTGCTCTTGAATGCCGACAGTACGGCCAGCGAGCCAACCTCGCTGAGCAGACACGCCAGCACCGCATGGTCCGCCGGGATGCGCCCGACCATCCGGGCGAGAAAGGCGCAGATGCTGGCCTTGAGAGTCAGCCGATGCCAGGCCTCGAGGAACAGCTGCTTGTGCTCGGCGCTGTGCAGGGTGAACAGGCTTCTGACGCTGTGCACCATCACCACGCGGTCCACCTGCTGCAGGCCGAGCACCCGCAACACATCCAGCAGGTTCCGCGGCGCCATGCGCGAGCGCAGCAAGGCGCTGGACGCATACTTCATCAGCAGGGCGCTGAGCGCCGGATCCTGACCGATCAGCTCGACCAACTGGCTGATGCTGACCTCAGGCTCCGCGAGCGCGCGGCGGATCTTCCAGGTCAGGGTCGGCAGGCTCGGCAGCTGCTCCTGATCGCTCATCAGCTGAGTGATCAGGTCGCGATAGACCGAATAGTCCGACTGTACGGTTTCCATGATGACTTCCCCCGGTATCGCCCGGAGTGTAGCCAAGCGACCTTTCTATTGCGCGGCTTTCCTGAGCCCGGAGCGCTCCCCGACTTTTGCCAGCGAGCATTGCCACGCGGATAATCCGCCTTTCCCCGCCGCACCTTGTGAGTCGTCGATGGACAAGAACACGCTTCACCCGTTGATTATCGAACGCTTGCAGGCCGCTCTGGAGCTGGCGCAGCGCGCCGCATTGAGCGCCTACGAGGCGGCCACCGACGAACAGAACATCGCCGAGAACAAGTACGACACCCTCGGCCTGGAGGCCTCCTACCTGGCGACCGGCCAGGCACGCCGGGCGCAGGAGATCCGCCAGAGCCTGAGCGCCTGGCAGCAACTGACCCTGCGCCCCTTCGACCCGCTGCAGGGCATCCAGCTCGGCGCCCTGGTCTGGCTGGCCGATGCCCGGGAGCGCGAACAATGCCTGCTGCTCGGCCCGGACGGTGCCGGCCTGAAGCTTCAGTGGCTGGGACAGGAGGTAATGCTGGTCAGCCCGCGCGCGCCCCTGGGGCAGCGCCTGCTCGGCTGCGGCCCGGGCGATGAGGTGGAGCTGCGCATCGCCGGCGGCGTGCAGCACTTCGAGGTACTGCGGGTCGTCTGAGCCGGAGCGCAGGCCAGGCCGGCCGCGATCTGCGCTAGGCTGATAGGAGCATGGTTGTGCGCTGGCCGGCGCCCCATCGGCGCCTTATCCACCGAGCAGAGGTACTCGTCATGGAAAGCCCCATCCACAGTCTTCCGTCCCTGTTCAAGCAACTCGGGTTGCCCGCAGATCAGGCCAGCATCGATCGCTTCGTGCGCAACCACTCGCCGCTGGCGCCGACCTGCAAACTCGCCGACGCCGCCTTCTGGAGTCCGGCCCAGGCGACCTTCCTGCGCGAGGAGATCCTCGAGGACGCCGACTGGGCCGAGGTGGTCGATCAGCTCAACGTGATGCTGCGCGGCTGAGCGCTCAGCCGGGCTTGGCCGCCGACAGCTCGCGCCAGGTCAGGTACAGACGCAGGTCGAACTCCAGCTGGCCATAGCCGGGCAGCATGTGCTCGCATAACTGGTAGAAGGCCTTGTTGTGCTCGGACTCCTTCAGGTGCGCCAACTCGTGCACCACGATCATCTGCAGAAACTCCGGCGCCGCCTCCTTGAACAGCGAGGCGACGCGAATCTCCTTCTTGGCCTTGAGCTTGCCGCCTTGCACCCGCGAGATCGCCGTGTGCAGGCCCAGGGCGCGGTGGGTCAGGTCCAGGCGGTTGTCGTAGAGCACCTTGTCCAGCGCCGGCGCATTGCGCAGGTGTTCCTGCTTGAGCGCCACGGTGTAGGCGTACAGCGCCTTGTCACTCTGCACCGCATGACGACCGGCATAACGCCGGCTCAGGTAATCGCCCAGACGCTCTTCGGCAATCAGCTGGCGCACCTGCTCGAGCAACTGCGCGGGATAGCCCTGGAGGTATTTCAGTGGAGTCATGGCCGCGGCCCGGTTGCTCGCTGGGATGGATCGGGGCCGCGGAGTATGCCGCAGCACCGACCCGCAGGCCTACCGTTCGTCGCCTGAAGCCAGCTGGGCGAGGCCCCCGATCACCGAGCAGCCCCCTTGCGCGGTCGATTCGCGCGCGCCAAAGGGTGGACCAATTCACAGAGATGGTACGCACGCTCCAAAAACTGAAAAGCCGGGCTAGGCTTCCTCTTCGCGTCCGGATCGATGCAGTTAAGGACCAGTCGCCAGAGGCCACAAGCCGACCTGGCAACGCACTCTCCCTAAGGATTGGAGGAACCATGTCTAAAACAGTTACCCACTGGCGTTTTCTCAGTTGCTCTCTCGCCCTCGCCCTGTCCACCAGCCTGCAAGCCGCCCCGCCGTCCCCCAGCGACCTGCTCAACGAATTCTGGAGCCCGGCCCGACCGACCTCGGCCGGCTGCAATTCGGTGCTGCTGAACAACAGCCCGCTGGGCCTGCCCCGCTGCATGCAAGCGCGCAAGACCATGTACCACCTGCAGATGCTGCAGGACATCGCCGCCGCCAACGGCGGCACCCGCGCCGCCGGCCTGCCCGGCTACCAGGCCTCGGTGGACTACGTGAAGCAGACCCTCGAGGCGGCCGGCTACCAGGTCAGCCTGCAGCCCTTCCCGTTCACTGCCTTCTATCCCCAGGGCCCGGGCGAACTGGCGGCGCTGGCGCCGACGCCGGCCACCTATGAATGGGAGACAGACTTCACCTACCTGTCGCAGACCGAGGCCGGCAATGTCAGCGCAAGCGTCACGCCGGTCGACCTGGCCCTGGGGCCGAACAACGCCTCGACCAGCGGCTGCGAGGCGGCCGACTTCGCCGGCTTCCCGGTCGGCTCCATCGCCCTGATCCAGCGCGGCGCCTGCAGCTTCCAGCAGAAGGCCGAGAACGCCGCGGCGGCCGGTGCCGTCGGCGCGATCATCTTCAACCAGGGCAACACCGAAGAGCGCAAGGGCCTGCTCAACGCGACCCTCGGCGACTCCTACGGCGGCGGCATCCCGGTGCTGTTCGCCACCTACGACCTGGGCGCGGCCTGGGCCGCCACCGCCGATCTGCAGCTGCGCCTGGTGGTCGACGTGGTGCGCGAGAAGACCGAGACCTTCAACATCATCGCCGAAACCCGCCGGGGCAACCCGGACAACGTGGTGATGGTCGGTGCCCACCTCGATTCGGTGTTCGAGGGCGGCGGCATCCAGGACAACGGCTCGGGCAGCGCGGCGATCCTCGAGATGGCCCTGCAGATGCGCAAGGCCCACCCGCGCAACAAGGTGCGCTTCGCCTGGTGGGGCGCGGAAGAGTCAGGGCTGGTCGGCTCGACCCACTACGTGCAGAACCTCAGTGCGCAGGAGAAAGCCAAGATCAAGGTCTACCTGAACTTCGACATGATCGCCTCGCCGAACTTCGCCTACTTCATCTATGACGGCGACGGCTCGCAGTTCGGCCTCGAGGGCCCACCCGGCTCGGCGGCGGTGGAGAAGCTGTTCGAGACCTACTACCGCCTGCGCGCGCTGCCGTCGGAGGGTGACGAGATCAGCTTCCGCTCCGACTACGCGCAGTTCTTCCTCGACGGCATCGCCTTCGGCGGCCTGTTCACCGGCGCCGAAGTGCTGAAGAGCGAAGAGCAGGCGGCGAAGTACGGTGGCGACGCCGGCGTCGCCTTCGACCCCTGCTACCACCAGGCCTGCGACAACACCCTCAACATCAACCAGCAGGCCCTGGAGATCAACGGCGATGCCGCGGCGTTCGCCACCAGCTGGCTGTCGTTGTCGACCAAGATCATCGACGACGAAATCGCCGCGGCGCAGCAACCGAGCACCCGCGCCTTCAGCGCACAGCAGTCTGCCGCCTATGACATCACCCACTGGGGCAAGCACTGGGTCAAGTAAGGCATCGCCCCTGACCCACAACGAAGAAGCCAGGCCGCAGGGCCTGGCTTCTTCGCTACACGGCCCGGCAGGCGCTCGCCCACCGGACCGATGAACCCGCGCGCTATCAGCTGCCGCTGCTGAGCGCATGCCCGGGGAAGTGCTCCTTGAACTGGCGCTCGCTCTCTTCCAGGAGGCGACGCCCCTCTTCGATCTCGCGGTTACCGCGGGTCACCTGCTCACGCCCCTCCTCGAGGGCCTGCTCGGCCGAGTCGATCTGCTTCTCGCCCTTGCTGATGCGCTTCTCGCCGTCGCGCACCAGCTCCGAGCCACGATCCCAGTCCGCGGCAAACTGCTTCCTCAACTCCACACGAGCCTGCGCCTCATCGGCGTGTGCCCGCATCAGGTCGGCCGTGCTGGGCTGGCTGGCGCAACCAGCCAGCAGGGCGGAGGCAAAGCCAACAGCGATATAAATGGCATGCTTTCTCATTGATAACCTCGACTCATGTGGACTGCTTGTCTCGCATCCCGCATGCTCGCCTGCGCATTCACTGCACCGGCTCATCCATCCCTAGAAGGCATAGGGCGCACTTCTTCTTGCAGGCATGCTGACGAGTACATAATCAGCACCCTAGTCATTGAGAAGACTCAGATGCCAACAAAGTCACACTACGGCTGAAATACTATCCGCGTCCGCGATGAGCTCGAGATCTATCAATTCCGTCAAAAATCAGCTCCTGCGCCATGACAAGCCCTCCATCGCGGCCAACAAAAAAGGTTCTTCGCGGACTCTGGGGAAAGAGCGAGTTGACAGTCAGGGAAATGGGTAGATTGGCAGTCGCCAAACACACCAACTCCCAGTCCCTGCTGTCGCCGTGCATCCTATTGATCTTGCCGCTTTCTGGCCAGGCTACGAGGTCGTCGCCTGCCGCCCCGCCGCTGAAAACACCCTGCTGATTGAGCTGGAGCCCCAGGCCAACCGGCTACCCCAGTGTGGGCGCTGTGGCCAGCCCTGTCCGTTGATCCACGAACGGCGCATGCGCCAGGTGCGTGACCGTGACCTGCTGGATCGGCGTGTTGTTCTGCAGTTACCCGTGCGCCGCGTCGACTGCCTGACCTGTGGACGCGTGACCGAGCGGATCGACTGGTTGGGACCGGCCGCACGCCTGACTCGGCGCTTGCAGATCTGGCTCGAAGGCCTGTTGCAGCTCTTGCCGATAAGCCATGTCAGTCGCCTGACCGGCTTGCACTGGCACACCCTCAAGGCCATCGACAAGCGTCGATTGGAAGCCGCAGTGGGCGCCTTCGAGCCCGCTGACGTGCGGCGCTTGGTGATGGACGAGTTCGCCCTGCACAAGGGCCATCGCTACGCCACGGTGATCATGGATGCCGAGCGAACCCGCGTGCTGTGGGTCGGGCACGGCAACAGCCGCGAGGCTGTTCGGCCGTTCTTCGAGCTGCTTGGCGAGCGCTGCCAGCAGATCGAGGCGGTGGCGATGGACATGAACACGGCCTTCGACCTGGAGGTGAAGCGCCATTGCCCGCGGGCCGAGGTGGTGTACGACCTGTTCCATGTGGTGGCGCGCTACGGCCGCGAGGTGATCGACCGTATCCGCGTCGACCAGGCCAACCTGCTACGGCATGACAAACCGGCGCGCCAAGTGGTCAAGAGCAGTCGCTGGTTGCTGCTGCGCAACCGGGCCAACCTCAAGAGCGAGCAGGCGGTGCAGTTGCAGGAGCTGCTGCAAGCCAATCAATCACTGGCCACCGTCTACCTGCTCAAGGATGCGCTCAAGGACATCTGGTACGCGCCCGGCGTCTGGGAGGGCTGGCGGCGCTGGCGGGACTGGCAACGGCACGTCCGGGACAGTAGCCTGGCGCCGCTGCAGCGCTTCGCCAAGAACCTCAGGCGTTACCTCCGCGGCATCCTCGCCAGTGCCCGCTTCCCGATGCACACCAGCGTGCTGGAGGGGGTGAACAACCGCATCAAGGTCATCAAGCGCATGGCCTATGGCTTCCGCGACTCGGACTACTTCTTCCTGAAAATCAAGGCCGCCTTCCCCGGGAAAGTGCGATGAACCATAAAAAAGCCCGCTTTCGCGGGCTTTCTGGCTGACGCGGCGCGGGCTTAGTTGACCTTGGCCGCCAGCTCGCCCTTGGCATAACGCTGGAACATGCCTTCCAGGGAGATCGGCTTGATCTTCGAGGCGTTGCCGGCGGTGCCGAAGGCTTCGTAGCGGGCGATGCAGATATCGCGCATGGCGGTGACGGTGGCGGCGAAGAACTTGCGCGGGTCGAACTCGCTCGGGTGCTCGGCCATCATGCGGCGCATGGCACCAGTGGAGGCCAGGCGCAGGTCGGTGTCGATGTTGACCTTGCGCACGCCGTGCTTGATGCCCTCGACGATCTCCTCGACCGGCACGCCGTAGGTTTCCTTGATGTCGCCGCCGTACTGGTTGATCACCGCCAGCCACTCCTGCGGCACGCTGCTGGAGCCGTGCATCACCAGGTGGGTGTTGGGAATGCGCGCGTGGATCGCCTTGATCCGGTCGATGGCGAGGATATCGCCGGTCGGCGGCTTGGTGAACTTGTAGGCGCCGTGGCTGGTGCCGATGGCGATGGCCAGGGCATCGACCTGGGTGCGCTTGACGAAGTCGGCGGCCTCCTCCGGATCGGTGAGCATCTGGCTGTGATCGAGCACACCCTCGGCGCCGACGCCGTCTTCTTCACCGGCCATGCCGGTTTCCAGGCTGCCCAGGCAGCCCAGTTCGCCTTCCACCGAGACGCCACAGGCGTGGGCCATGGCCACGGCTTGCTGGGTCACGCGGACGTTGTAGTCGTAGTCGGCCGGGGTCTTGCCGTCTTCCTTCAGCGAGCCATCCATCATCACCGAGGAGAAACCCAGCTGGATCGAACGCTGACAGACATCCGGGCTGGTGCCGTGATCCTGGTGCATGCACACCGGGATATGCGGGAACTCTTCGATGGCGGCGAGGATCAGGTGGCGCAGGAAGGGCGCGCCGGCGTACTTGCGGGCACCGGCGGAAGCCTGGACGATCACCGGCGAGTCGGTCTTGTCGGCCGCTTCCATGATCGCGCGCATCTGCTCGAGATTGTTCACGTTGAAGGCCGGCACGCCGTAGCCGTATTCGGCGGCGTGGTCGAGCATCTGGCGCATGCTGATAAGTGCCATGGTTTCCTGTCTCCCGGTTTGGAGGTCGTTAATCGTGCAAGCCTGCCGCAGGGGCAGGCGCTATTCAAGTATTCGGGGATAAGGGGTCGCTGGGGCGCACCGCGGTACAGGCTTCAACGCCCGGCCCACGGCGCGCCCCGCGCGACTCAGCCCCGCGCGCGCTCTTCGAGCACGGCCACGGCCGGCAGCACCTTGCCCTCGACGAACTCGAGGAAGGCGCCACCGCCGGTGGAAATGTAGGAAATGCGCTCGGCCACGCCGTATTTGTCGATCGCCGCCAGGGTGTCGCCACCGCCGGCGATGGAGAAGGCCGGGCTCTCGGCGATGGCCTCGGCGAGCACCTTGGTGCCATTGCCGAACTGATCGAACTCGAACACCCCGACCGGGCCGTTCCACAGGATGGTCTTCGACGACTTCAACAGCTCGGCGAACTGCGCCGCGGTCTGCGGACCAATGTCGAGGATCATGTCGTCCTCGGCCACCTCGGCCACCAGCTTGACGGTCGCCTCGGCATCTTCGGCGAAGGCCTTGGCCACCACCACGTCGACCGGCAGCGGCACGCTGACCTTGGCCGCGATAGCCTTGGCGGTGTCCACCAGATCGGCCTCGTACAGCGACTTGCCGACCGGGAAGCCGGCCGCGGCGAGGAAGGTGTTGGCGATGCCGCCACCGACGATCAGCTGGTCGCAGACCTGGCTGAGGCTGTTGAGCACGTCCAGCTTGGTCGACACCTTGGAGCCGGCGACGATTGCCGCCATGGGCCCCGCCGGATTGCCCAGGGCCTTGCCCAGGGCGTCCAGCTCGGCGGCCAGCAGCGGACCTGCGCAGGCGACGGCGGCGAATTTGGCCACGCCATGGGTCGAGCCCTCGGCGCGGTGGGCAGTGCCGAAGGCATCCATGACGAACACGTCGCACAGCGCGGCGTACTGCTGGGCCAGCTCGTCGCTGTTCTTCTTCTCACCCTTGTTGAAGCGCACGTTCTCGAACAGCACCAGCTCGCCGGCGGCGACCTCGACACCGCCGAGGTAGTCGGCCAGCAGTGGCACGTCGCGGCCCAGGGCCTTGGCCAGGTAGTCGGCGACCGGCTTGAGGCTGTTCTCCTGGGAGAACTCACCCTCGCTGGGGCGGCCCAGGTGCGAGCAGACCATCACCGCCGCACCCTTCTCCAGCGCCAGCTTGATGGTCGGCAGGGCGGCGAGGATGCGCGCATCGCTCTTCACCACGCCGTCCTTCACCGGCACGTTGAGGTCTTCGCGGATCAGCACGCGCTTACCCTGGAGGTCGAGGTCGGTCATCTTCAAAACGGTCATTGGAATCAGTCCTTCACGGGGGCTGGTGGAACGGTGGCAGAGGAGACTTCGAGGAAATGCTGGGCGACATCGAGCATGCGGTTGGCGAACCCCCACTCGTTGTCGAACCAGGCCAGCAGGTTGACCAGGCGCGGGCCGGAGACGCGCGTCTGGCTGCCGTCGACCACCGCCGAATGGGGGTCGTGGTTGAAGTCGCAGCTGGCATGGGGCAGTTCGGTGTAGGCGATCAGGCCCTTGAGCGGCCCGGCTTCGGCGGCCTGGCGCAGCACCCGGTTGATCTCGGCCGCCGAGGTGTCGCGGGCGGTCTGCAGGGTGATGTCCAGGCAGGAGACGTTGACCGTCGGCACCCGGATGGCCTTGGCCTGGATGCGCCCGGCCAGCTCCGGCAGCAGGCGCTCGATGCCCTTGGCCAGGCCGGTGGACACCGGGATCACCGACTGGAAGGCCGAGCGTGTGCGGCGCAGGTCCTCGTGGTGGTAGGCGTCGATCACCGGCTGGTCGTTCATCGCCGAATGGATGGTGGTGATGGACACGTACTCCAGGCCCACCGCCTCGTTGAGCAGCTTGAGCAGCGGCACCCCGCAGTTGGTGGTGCAACTGGCGTTGGACACCAGGCGCTCGGTGCCGTCCAGGCGCTGCTGATTGACCCCGTAGACGATGGTGGCGTCGATATCCGCCTCGCCGGCCATCGGCTGCGACAGCAGCAGGCGCGGCGCACCGGCCTCGAGGAAACGCTCGGCCTCGGCACGGGTGGTGTACTGCCCGGAGCACTCCAGCAGCAGGTCGAGGTCCAGCGCCGCCCAGTCGATGCCTTCCGGCTCCTCCTGGCGCAGCACCTGCACGGAAGTGCCGTTGATATGCAGGCAGTCCCCTTCGACCCGCACCTCGCCGGGGAAGCGTCCGTGGGTCGAGTCGAATCGGGTCAGGTATTCGAGGCTGGCCTGGTCGGCCAGGTCGTTGAGGGCGACGATCTCCAGCTGCGCGCCCGCGCCGCGCTCGTGCAGCGCGCGCAGCACGCAGCGACCGATGCGGCCGTAGCCGTTGAGGGCAACTCTATAGGGACGCTTGGACATGGCGATCTCGGCAGGCTAGCAGGGTGGATGGCCGCGGCCACCCACCCCGGCGCGGTCAGGCGTCGAGCAGCTCGGCCGCGGTTTCCAGGACGTTTTCCAGGGTGAAGCCGAAGTGCTCGAACAGCGCCGCCGCCGGCGCCGATTCGCCGAAGGTGGTCATGCCGATGACCCGGCCCTCGAGCCCCACGTACTTGTACCAGAAGTCGCTATGGGCGGCCTCGATGGCGATCCGCGCGCCGACCTGCAGCGGCAGCACGGCCTGCTTGTAGCCGGCGTCCTGCTGGTCGAACACGCTGGTCGACGGCATCGACACCACACGCACCTTGCGGCCCTGCTCGCTCAGCTTGTCGTAGGCCTGCACGGCCAGGCCGACTTCCGAGCCGGTGGCGATGAGGATCAGCTCCGGCTCGCCGGCGCAGTCCTTGAGCACGTAGCCGCCGCGGGCGATGTCGCCCAGCTGGGCCGCGTCGCGGCTCTGGTGCGGCAGGTTCTGGCGGCTGAAGATCAGCGCGCTGGGGCCATCGTTGCGCTCGATCGCGCATTTCCAGGCCACCGCCGATTCCACCGCATCGGCCGGACGCCAGGTGTTGAGGTTTGGCGTGCAACGCAGGCTGGCCAGCTGCTCGATCGGCTGGTGGGTCGGGCCGTCCTCGCCCAGACCGATGGAGTCGTGGGTGTAGACGAACAGCACGCGCTTCTTCATCAGCGCCGACATGCGCACGGCGTTGCAGGCGTATTCCATGAACACCAGGAAGGTCGCGCCGTAGGGAACGAAGCCGCCGTGCAGGGCGATGCCGTTCATGATCGCGCTCATGCCGAACTCGCGCACGCCGTAGAACAGGTAGTTGCCCGAGGCGTCCGCCGCGGAAACCCCCTGGCAACCCTTCCACAGGGTCAGGTTGGAGCCGGCCAGGTCGGCCGAGCCGCCGAGGAATTCCGGCAGCAGCGGGCCGAAGGCGTTCAGCGCGTTCTGGCTGGCCTTGCGGCTGGCAATGGTCTCGCCCTTCTCGGCGACTTCCTTGATGTAGGCGGCGGCCTGCTCGGCGAAGTCGGCCGGCAGCTCGCCCTTGATGCGCCGCTGGAACTCGGCGGCCAGTTCCGGGTAGGCGGCGGCGTAGGCGGCGAAGCGCTCGTTCCACTCGGCCTCGACGGCGGCGCCGGCCTGCTTGGCGTCCCACTCGGCGTAGATCTCCGCGGGAATCTCGAACGGGCCGTGCTCCCAGCCCAGGGCGGCGCGGGTCAGGGCGATCTCGTCGACGCCCAGCGGCGCGCCGTGGCAGTCTTCCTTGCCCTGCTTGTTCGGCGAGCCGAAGCCGATGGTGGTCTTGCAGCAGATCAGGGTCGGCTGCGCGCTCTTGCGCGCGGTGTCGATGGCGATCTTGATTTCTTCGGCGTCGTGACCGTCGACGTTGCGGATCACCTGCCAGCCGTAGGCCTCGAAGCGGTTCGGCGTGTCGTCGGTGAACCAGCCTTCGACCTCGCCGTCGATCGAGATGCCGTTGTCGTCGTAGAAGGCGATCAGCTTGCCCAGGCCCAGGGTGCCGGCCAGCGAGCAGACTTCATGGCTGATGCCTTCCATCATGCAGCCGTCGCCGAGGAACACGTAGGTGTTGTGGTCGACGATGGCATGGCCGTCGCGGTTGAACTGCGCCGCCAGGACCTTCTCGGCGATGGCGAAACCCACGGCGTTGGCCAGGCCCTGGCCGAGCGGCCCGGTGGTGGTCTCGACGCCCGGGGTGTAGCCGTATTCAGGGTGGCCTGGGGTGCGGCTGCCCATCTGGCGGAACTGCTTGAGGTCCTCGATGCCGAGGTCGTAGCCGGTCAGGTGCAGCAGCGAATAGATCAGCATCGAGCCATGGCCGTTGGACAGCACGAAGCGGTCGCGATCGGCGAACTCGGGGTTGTTCGGGTTGTGCTTGAGGTAGTCACGCCACAGCACTTCGGCGATATCCGCCATGCCCATCGGGGCACCCGGGTGGCCGCTGTTGGCTTTCTGCACGGCATCCATGCTCAGGGCACGAATGGCATTGGCACGCTCACGACGGCTGGGCATCGCTGAATCTCCTGCTGGGGCTGATCACGAAAAAGGCGGCCATTTTCGCCCACCCGGGCGGTGCGGGGCAATGACAGATGGTCGCAGGTCCGGCTTTTCTCGGGCCAGGCGCGGCATCAACAAGGCAAATCGCGCCACGACAGCAATATCAAAACTTTTTGATATTGCTGTTGCTGTATGAAAAATGACCGACTAGACTTCGCGCCCTATGAATATCCGCGTGCCCCAGCTGAGCTTCGAGCCTGCCGACGAGCTGGCCGCCCTGTGCAAGGCCGGCGGCGATCCGTTGCGCCTGAACGTGCTGCGCGCCCTGGCCAACGACTCGTTCGGCGTGCTGGAGCTGGCGCAGATCTTCGCCACCGGCCAGTCGGGCATGAGCCATCACCTCAAGGTGCTGGCCCAGGCCGGCCTGGTGGCCACGCGCCGCGAGGGCAACGCGATCTTCTATCGCCGCGCCCTGGCCCAGGGCGACTCGCTCGGCGGCACGCTGCACGCGGCGCTGCTGGAGGAAGTCGACGGCCTGGCGCTGCCCGCCGAGGTGCAGGCCCGGATAACCGCAGTGCACGGCCAGCGGGCGGCGACCAGCCAGGACTTCTTCGCCCGCAGCGCGGCCAGCTTCCAGGCCCAGCAGGACCTGATCGCCGGCCTGCCGCAGTACCGCGACAGCGTGCTGGCCCTGCTCGACGCCCTGGGCTTCGCCGGCGACGCCACGGCCCTGGAGGTCGGCCCCGGCGACGGCAGCTTCCTGCCCGAGCTGGCCCGGCGCTTCGCCCGGGTCACCGCGCTGGACAACAGCCCGGCGATGCTCGAGCTGGCTCGCCAGCGCTGCATGAAGGAAGGCTTGGACAACGTCGCGCTGCAGTTGGCCGACGCATTGAATGACGAGTACCCGAGCGCCGACTGCGTGGTGCTGAACATGGTCCTGCACCATTTCGCCGCCCCCGCCGACGCGCTCAAGCAGCTGGCACTGCGCGTGAACCGCGGCGGCAGCCTGCTGATCACCGAGTTGTGCAGCCACAACCAGAGTTGGGCCAGGCAGGCCTGCGGCGATCTCTGGCTGGGCTTCGAACAGGACGATCTGGCCCGTTGGGCTATCGCCGCAGGGCTCACGCCTGGCGAAAGCCAGTACCTGGGCTTACGCAATGGTTTCCAGATTCAGGTGCGGCACTTCGCCAAACCGGATGAACACACCGGCCCACGGGCCACCCTCACCCACCGGTAATTAATTTAGGAAGACCGATAGATGAGCGAATACTCCCTGTTTACCTCCGAGTCCGTGTCCGAAGGCCATCCGGACAAGATCGCCGACCAGATTTCCGACGCGATCCTCGACGCCATCATCTCCCAGGACAAGCATGCCCGCGTGGCCTGCGAGACCCTGGTCAAGACTGGCGTGGCGATCATCGCCGGCGAAGTCACCACCTCGGCCTGGGTCGACCTGGAAGAGCTGGTGCGCAAGGTCATCGTCGACATCGGCTACGACAGCTCCGACGTCGGCTTCGATGGCGCCACCTGCGGCATCATCAACATCATTGGCAAGCAGTCCCCGGACATCAACCAGGGCGTCGACCGCAGCAAGCCGGAAGACCAGGGCGCCGGCGACCAGGGCCTGATGTTCGGCTACGCCAGCAACGAGACCGACGTGCTGATGCCGGCGCCGATCTGCTTCAGCCACCGCCTGGTCGAGCGCCAGGCCGAGGCACGCAAGTCCGGCCTGCTGCCGTGGCTGCGCCCGGACGCCAAGAGCCAGGTCACCTGCCGCTACGAGAACGGCAAGGTGGTCGGCATCGACGCCGTGGTGCTGTCCACCCAGCACAACCCGGACGTCAGCTACAACGACCTGCGCGAAGGCGTGATGGAGCTGATCGTCAAGCACGTGCTGCCGGCCGAACTGCTGCACAAGGACACCCAGTTCCACATCAACCCGACCGGCCAGTTCATCATCGGCGGCCCGGTGGGCGACTGCGGTCTGACCGGACGCAAGATCATCGTCGACTCCTACGGCGGCATGGCCCGTCACGGCGGCGGCGCCTTCTCCGGCAAGGACCCGTCCAAGGTCGACCGCAGCGCCGCCTATGCCGGCCGCTACGTGGCCAAGAACATCGTCGCCGCCGGCCTCGCCGAGCGCTGCGAGATCCAGGTGTCCTACGCCATCGGCGTGGCCCAGCCGACCTCCATCTCGGTCAACACCTTCGGCACCAACAAGGTCAGCGAAGACAGCATCATCAAGCTGGTGCGCGAGGTCTTCGACCTGCGCCCGTACGCCATCACCAAGATGCTCGACCTGCTGCACCCGATGTACCAGCCGACCGCGGCCTACGGCCACTTCGGCCGCGAGCCGGTGGAGATGAGCTACGGCGACGACAACTTCACCGCCTTTACCTGGGAGAAGACCGACAAGGCCGCCGAACTGCGCGCCGCCGCCGGCCTGTAAGCCCCCGCTATAAGAAAAAAGCCCCGCATATGCGGGGCTTTTTTATTTGTTGGACAACGGCACGAGGGCGCAGTCGCCCCCCACTCAGAACGCGCGAAACTCCTTGTGGCAGGCCTCGCAACTGTCCTCGACCCGCTGCACGACCGGCGCCAGCTCGCTCTGGCGCAGCGGCGGGGCGGTGGTGGCCTCGACCAGGGCGGCCGTCGCCCCCTCGAGCTCGCGGGCCAGCGCCTGGAAACGCGCCTGGCGCTGCCACACCTCGTCCCTCGCGCGGGTGTCGTCCTCTTCCTTGATTTGGGGGAAGTGCTGCCAGGGCTCGCGCGCCAGCTGATCCAGTTCCGCGGCGCCCTGGATAAAGCGCTGCTCGTCGAAGGCGATGCGCCCGCGCAGCATGCCGCCCAGGTCTTCGCTGGTCTTGAGCATCTGCTTGAAGATCGCCTGGCGCTTGCCCAGGGGCGAATCCGGGTCGACGCCGCCGCAGGCGGCCAGGGCCAGGCTGATGAACAGGACGGGTAAGGCGATCTTCAGTTTCATAGGCAATAGGTTCGACGGTGAAAAACGGGCCACAGTATCCCGACTCGTGGCGGCCGGGCCAAGCGCGGTGTTTTGCCGCAAATGTCGAGAGTGCGAGGCGCGCACGAATCCGTCGACCTGCCGGCAACCCTCGAGGCGGCCAATCCGGCGACGGAAAGCCTTGGGCTCGACGAGCACCGCCGCTATAATCGGCGGGCTTCACGCGACCGGCACCGCTCCGGTCGTGCCCGCCACCCGTCCGAGGGGCGCTGCAGCAGACCCTGTCCACAGGGATTTGTCAGGCTCGGATGGGGCGTGCTCTCTACCGCAGAGGGCGTTCAACGCATCAACGGCGCCCATTCGCAGACAACGAATGGAGAACTCTATCTATGAGCGCTGTAATGACGCCTGCCGGTTTTAACGACTACAAGGTCGCCGATATTTCCCTGGCCGCCTGGGGCCGTCGCGAGCTGATCATCGCCGAATCCGAGATGCCGGCGCTGATGGGCCTGCGCCGCAAGTACGCCGCCGAGCAACCGCTCAAGGGCGCGAAGATCCTCGGCTGCATCCACATGACCATCCAGACCGGCGTGCTGATCGAGACCCTGATCGCCCTCGGCGCCGAGGTACGCTGGTCGAGCTGCAACATCTTCTCCACCCAGGACCAGGCCGCCGCCGCCATCGCCGCCGCCGGCATCCCGGTGTTCGCCTGGAAGGGCGAGACCGAGGAAGAGTACGAGTGGTGCATCGAGCAGACCATCCTCAAGGATGGCCAGCCGTGGGACGCCAACATGATCCTCGACGACGGCGGCGACCTGACCGAGATCCTGCACAAGAAATACCCGGCGATGCTGGACAAGATCCACGGCATCACCGAGGAAACCACCACCGGCGTGCACCGCCTGCTCGACATGCTCAAGGCCGGCACCCTGAGAGTCCCGGCGATCAACGTCAACGACTCGGTGACCAAGAGCAAGAACGACAACAAGTACGGTTGCCGCCACAGCCTCAACGACGCCATCAAGCGCGGCACCGACCACCTGCTGTCGGGCAAGCAGGCCCTGGTGATCGGCTACGGCGACGTGGGCAAGGGCTCGGCGCAGTCGCTGCGCCAGGAAGGCATGATCGTCAAGGTCAGCGAAGTCGACCCGATCTGCGCCATGCAGGCCTGCATGGACGGCTTCGAGCTGGTTTCGCCCTACAAGAACGGCATCAACGACGGCACCGAGGCCAGCGTCGACGCCGCCCTGCTGGGCAAGATCGACCTGATCGTCACCACCACCGGTAACGTCAACGTCTGCGACGCCGGCATGCTCAAGGCCCTGAAGAAGCGCGCCGTGGTGTGCAACATCGGCCACTTCGACAACGAAATCGACACCGCCTTCATGCGCAAGCACTGGGCCTGGGAAGAAGTGAAGCCTCAGGTGCACAAGGTTCACCGCACCGGCCTGGACCTCGACCCGCTCAACGACGACTACCTGATCCTCCTGGCCGAAGGCCGCCTGGTCAACCTGGGCAACGCCACCGGCCACCCGAGCCGGATCATGGACGGCTCCTTCGCCAATCAGGTGCTGGCGCAGATCTTCCTGTTCGGCCAGAAGTTCGCCGACCTGCCGGCGGCGCAGAAGGCCGAACGCCTGTGCGTGGAAGTGCTGCCGAAGAAGCTCGACGAGGAAGTGGCCCTGGAAATGGTTAAGGGCTTCGGTGGCGTGGTCACCCAGCTGACACCGAAGCAGGCCGAGTACATCGGCGTGACCGTGGAAGGCCCGTTCAAGCCGGACAGCTACCGCTACTAAGCCTCCGGCCGCAGGCGCCCCGCGCAGCCCCCTGGGCCGTGCCGGGCGCCTCGCCTCATCAGCCTCACGCCTGGATATTCCTATGAGCCAAGAACACAGCTTCAGCTTCGAGTTCTTCCCCGCGAAGACCGAGGCCGGACATGAAAAACTGCTGAACACCGCGCGCGAACTGGCCGCCTACAAGCCGGACTTCTTCTCCTGCACCTATGGCGCCGGCGGCTCCACCCGCGACCGCACGGTCTCCACCGTGCTGCAGCTGAACGACGAGGTGCAGGTGTCCACCGCGCCACACCTGTCCTGCGTCGGCGACAGCAAGGCCGAACTGCGCCAGTTGCTGAACCTGTACAAGGACGCCGGCATCAAGCGCATCGTCGCCCTGCGCGGCGACCTGCCCTCCGGCATGGGCATGGCCAGCGGCGAGCTGCGCTACGCCAACGAGCTGGTCAGCTTCATCCGCGAGGAGACCGGCGAGCACTTCCATATCGAGATCGCCGCCTACCCGGAGATGCATCCCCAGGCGCGCAACTTCGAAGCCGATATCGCCAACTTCGTGCGCAAGGCCAAGTCCGGCGCCAGCAGCGCGATTACCCAGTACTTCTTCAACGTCGACAGCTACTTCTACTTCGTCGAGCGGGTACGCAAGATGGGCGTGGACATCCCGGTGGTGCCCGGCATCATGCCGATCACCAACTACAGCAAGCTGGCGCGCTTCTCCGATGCCTGCGGCGCCGAGATTCCGCGCTGGGTGCGCAAACAGCTGGAGGCCTACGGCGACGACAGCGACAGCATCCGCGCCTATGGCGAGCAGGTGGTCAGCGAGATGTGCGAGCGCCTGCTGCAAGGCGGCGCGCCGGGCCTGCATTTCTACACCATGAACCTGGCCGGCCCCAGCCTGGCGATCTGGAACAACCTCAAGCTGTCGCGCTGAGGCCAGACGCAACCCTGAGGCCGCCCCTTCCGGCCCCAGGGTTGTGACCGCCTGCCGGTTTGCCGCAAGCGCGCCCTTTCCCAGGCCCGACGGCCCGCGTATTCTGGCCCGATGACGGCACTCCAACGACAACTACTCGTCATCCTCCTCCTCGTCAGCTCTTGCCTAACCGCCCAGGCCCAGCCTCTGCGCCTGGTGAGCGAAGCCTGGCCCCCCTACATCTATGAGGAGCAGGGCCTGCTGCGCGGCCTGGATTACGAAGCGGCGCACATCGTCCTGCAGCGCCTGGGCGTCGAAGTGCAGTGGCAACTGATGCCCTGGAAGCGCTGCCTGGCGGCGTTCAGCCAGGGCCGGGTGGACGGCATCTTCGATGTCTTCCAGACCGCGTCACGCCAAGCCACCATGCTGTACCCCGACGAACCGCTGTCGGAAATCGAGTTCGTGCTGTTCCACAGCACCGCTAGACCCTACCGCTATCGTCGACTGAGCGACCTGGACGGGCTCAAGGTCGGGGTATCCGCCGGCTACTGGTACGCCAATCGCGCCTTTCGAGAGTCCGAGCGCTTTACCCGGGAACCGGCGCCGACCCACGCGGCCAATTTCGGCAAGCTGCAGCGCGATCGGATCGATCTGGTGATCAACGACCATCGTGCCGGGCACTTCCTGCTGAATCAGATGGGCCTGAGCAAGGCGATCGGGCACAGCCCCAAGGTGATCAGTCGCGACCGCCTGTACCTGGGCCTGCGCCGCGATGGCGGCTTCGAAGCGCTGGCCGAGCGCTTCGCCGAGGAGCTGCGCCGCTTCAAGCGCGAGCCGGGCTATGCCGCCCTGCTCGCCCGTTACGCGCCGCCCCTTGAGGTGCACCAGGTCGCCACCCCAGAAGCCGCGGACGTTGCGCCCGCCCCCTGAAAGCCGCTCGTTTTCCGGCCACCACGGCGACCGGCAGCTCGGACGGCGCAGCCCCTCAGGCCACCACCTTGTAGCTCGGCACGTAGGCGCTGCCGCCCGGCAGCTTCATGCGCTGCTGATCGACGAACGCCTGCAGCAGGCGGTCCAGTGGCCGCATGATGCTCTGGTCACCGGTGATCTGGTACGGACCATGCTCCTCGATCAGGCGAATACCCTGGACCTTCACGTTGCCGGCCACGATTCCGGAGAACGCCTGGCGCAGCTGCGCCGCCAACTCATGCACGGGCTGCTCGCGAGTCAGCTTGAGACCGGCCATGTTCTCGTGGGTGGGTTCGAAGGGACGCTGGAAGGTCTCGTCGATCTTCAGCAGCCAGTTGAAGTGGAAGGCATCGTTGCGCTCGCGGCGGAACTGGGTGACCTCCTTGATGCCTCGGGCCATCTCCCGCGCCACCTCGGCCGGATCGTCGACGATGATCCGGTAGCGCTGCTGCGCCTCCTCGCCCAGGGTCGCGCCGATGAACTGGTGCAGCTGCTGCAGGTAGGCCTCGGCGCTGCGCGGTCCGGTGAGGACCAGCGGGAAGGGCAGCTCCCTGTTGTCCGGGTGCATGAGGATGCCGAGCAGATAGAGGAACTCCTCGGCGGTACCGGCCCCGCCCGGGAAGATGATGATGCCGTGGCCGACCCGCACGAAGGCCTCCAGGCGCTTCTCGATATCCGGCAGGATGACCAGCTCATTGACGATCGGGTTGGGCGCCTCCGCGGCGATGATGCCGGGCTCGGTCAGCCCCAGGTAACGCCCGGTGACATTGCGCTGCTTGGCGTGGGCGATGGTGGCGCCCTTCATCGGGCCTTTCATCACCCCGGGGCCGCAGCCGGTGCAGACGTCCAGGCCGCGTAGGCCCAGTTCGTGACCGACGATCTTGGTGTACTTGTACTCCTCGCGATTGATCGAGTGCCCGCCCCAGCACACCACGATCTTCGGCTCCACGCCGGCGCGCAGGGTGCGGGCGTTGCGCAGCAGGTGGAAGACATAGTCGGTGATGCCCTGGGAGCTGCTGAAATCGACCCGCTTGTTCTCCAGCTCGCTCTGCGTATAGACGATATCGCGCAGGGCGCTGAACAGCATTTCCCGGGTGCTGGCGATCATCTCGCCATCGACGAAGGCATCGGCCGGCGCATTCGTCAGCTCGAGACGGATGCCGCGATCCTGCTGATGGATGCGGATCTCGAAGTCCGGATAGGCCTCCAGGATAGTCTTGGCGTTATCACTGCCCGAACCGGTGTTGAGTATCGCCAGGGCGCACTGGCGAAACAGCGCATAGACGCTGCCGCAACCGGTCTCCCGCAGCTGCTGCACTTCGCGCTGGGACAGGGTCTCCAGGCTTCCCTTCGGGGATACCGAAGCATTGGTGGTGTTTCTCGTGGCCATTGCAGGCGCTCCATCGTGGTGAGGCCGACCAAGCCTGCAGGGCTTGATCGTTGAGTCAAGTTATAGACCAGCGAACGCTCGGCCCGGCATTCGCCAGGGCACGAGCCCGGACACTGCCGGTGCTGCGCCGCACTTGTCCGGGTCGAGCGAAGCTATCCGGCCGCGGCGCTAGCGGCGCGACCGAGCGACATGGGCTGACGACTGCGCTGCATGATCTCCGAGACGATGCGACTTTGCACGTCGAGCTTTACCGCGCCGCCGCCACCAGGGGGACTATCCGCCCCTCGACAACGGCCTCCTCGAAACGCCGAGGCGGGCGCTGGCGGCCTCCTGCAGGGACCATTGCGCTTGGCTGGTAGCGGCCCGAGTCGCGAGTGCAGAGGAGACCTGGACCAGCGGACAGGCGAAAACTCCCACGGGGCCACTGTTCTGTTATACTCGGGCCTCCCCGCCAGGCTTGCGCCCGGATGCTAGCCCCCAGTTGGCCAGCAGTACCGGACGGGATTGCGCGCCCCACGCCGCGATTCAAGCCAGGCAATACACCCCATAGGGCCTCGCCCTCACTAGACAGGATTGCACATGTCCTTTGCCTCCCTCGGTCTCTCCGAGGCTTTAGTCCGTGCGGTCGAATCCGTCGGCTACACCCAACCCACGCCGGTGCAACAGCGGGCCATTCCCGCCGTGTTGCAAGGTCGCGACCTGATGGTGGCGGCTCAGACGGGTACAGGTAAGACAGGCGGCTTTGCCCTGCCGATCCTCGAGCGACTGTTCCCCAACGGTCACCCGGATCGCGAACACCGCCACGGCCCGAAACAACCGCGCGTGCTGGTCTTGACCCCCACCCGCGAGCTGGCCGCCCAGGTGCATGACAGCTTCAAGGCCTATGCCCGCGATTTGCATTTCGTCAGCGCCTGCATCTTCGGCGGCGTTGGCATGAACCCCCAGATTCAGGCCCTGTCCAAGGGTGTCGACGTCCTGGTGGCCTGCCCCGGACGCCTGCTCGACCTGGCCAACCAGAGAGCCATCGACCTCTCCCACGTCGAGATTCTGGTGCTCGATGAAGCCGACCGCATGCTCGACATGGGCTTCATCCACGACGTCAAGAAGGTCCTCGCCAAGCTGCCGAGCAAGCGTCAGAACCTGCTGTTCTCGGCGACCTTCTCCAAGGACATCACCGACCTGGCCGGCAAACTGCTGCACAACCCGGAACGCATCGAAGTGACGCCGCCGAACACCACGGTCGAGCGCATCGAGCAGCGCGTGTTCCGCCTGCAGGCCAGCCACAAGCGTGCCCTGCTCGCCCACCTGGTCACCGCCGGTGCCTGGGAGCAGGTGCTGGTGTTCACCCGCACCAAGCACGGCGCCAACCGCCTGGCCGAGTACCTCGACAAGCACGGCCTGCCGGCGGTGGCGATCCACGGCAACAAGAGCCAGAACGCCCGCACCAAGGCCCTGGCCGACTTCAAGGCCAACAAGGTGCGCATCCTGGTCGCCACCGACATCGCCGCCCGCGGCCTGGACATCGACCAGCTGCCCCACGTGGTCAACTTCGAGCTGCCGAACGTCGAGGAAGACTACGTGCACCGCATCGGCCGTACCGGCCGCGCCGGGCGCAGTGGCGAGGCGATCTCGCTGGTCGCTCCGGACGAAGAGAAGCTGCTCAAGGGCATCGAGCGGATGACCAAGCAGAAGATCGCCGACGGCGACCTGATGGGCTTCGATGCCAGCAAGGTCGAGGCCGAGCGTCCGGAAGTCCGCGAACCGCAGAAGCCGCGCCCACCACGTGGCGGCGGTGCCGGCGGCGAGCGCCACGGCAGCGGCCGCAAGGACAAGGGCAAGGACAGCGGCAAGGCCAAGTCCCAGCCGAGTCGCGGCCAGCAGCAGCCGCGGGCGGCGCGCCCGGCCGCGGCGGCCATCCCCGCCTTGCCTCCCGACCGTGCGCCGGACGAGTTCCGCGATGACGAGATCGACAACTTCGGCAACCGGGTCGACTACGTCAGCCCGCACCAGAACAAGCCGCAGAACCGCGGCCGCCGCCCCGCAGCAGCGGCTGCCGCCGGCACTCCAGCCCAGGCTCCTCGCGGACAGGGCAAGGGACCTCGCAACAGCGGCACTGGCACCGGCCAGGGCAAGCGTCAGGGTGGCCAGGGCCGCACGGGCGGTGGTCGCGCGCGTCCGCCGCGCGACGCCAGCAGCTCGCTCGGCCGCGACGAGCTGCCCCTCCAGGAACCCGCCGTGAAGAGCACCCGCGACAAGCAGCCGGTGATCATGCACAAGGGTTCGCGCAGCGACCGCTTCCCCACCCCGGAGCAGCTCGACCAACTGCCGAGCAGCCGCCCTCGGGGCGAGAAGCCGGCCCTGCTGACGCGCAACCGCGACAGCTGAGCCGTCACGCCGACAGGCGCGCCCCGCAACGGGCCTGCCTGATCAGCGGAAACGAAAACGCCGGCCCGAGGGCCGGCGTTTTCGTTGGGGCGTTCTCGCTTACTGGCGCACGCCTTCCACCGAGAGGATCAGCTCGACTTCCTGGGAAGCCGGGCCGAGGTCCATCTGGATATCGAAGTCCTTGAGCTTCAGCTTGGTCGAACCGGAGAAGCCGGCGCGGTAGCCGCCCCACGGATCCTCGCCCTGGCCGACGAAGGTGGCGGCGATGACCACCGGCTTGGTCACGCCGTTGAGGGTCAGGTTGCCGGTGATATCGGCGGTGCCCTCACCGGTGCTTTTCACCGCCGTGGACTCGAAGGTCGCGTTCGGATGCTTGCCGACATTGAGGAAGTCGCCGCTTCGAAGGTGCTTGTCGCGCTCGGCGTGATTGGTATCGACGCTGGCAGTGTCCAGCGTGACCTTGACCTTGCTGGCTTCCGGATTCTTCTCGTCGTAGCTGAAGCTGCCTTCGAACTCCTTGAAGGTACCGTACAGCCAGCTGTAACCCAGGTGGTTGATCTTGAAGTTGACGAAGGCGTGCTGGCCTTTGGTGTCGATCACGTAATCGGCGGCCAGGGCCTGGCCGGCGCCGAACAGGGCCGAGCCGAGCGCCAACGCGGCGAGGGTCTTTTTCAACATGACGAATCTCCTTGTGAGGGTGTGCGGGTCGATAGGTGGAAGCTGGCGGAAGGCCGAGCGCATCAGCGCCCGAGCATGCGCCGCAGCGTGGCGTCGCGATCGATGAAGTGGTGTTTGAGCGCGGCCAGGGCGTGGATGCCGGCGAAGACCACCAGGGCCCAGGCCAGGTACTCATGCACCAGCCCGGCGACATCCTCCTGGCCGGGAATGCCGGTGACGGTCGCCGGCACCTCGAACAGGCCGAATACGGGAATGCCACGCCCCTCGGCGGTCGAGATCAGGTAGCCGGAGACCATCAGCACGAACAGCCCCAGGTAGAGAAAGCCATGCCCTAGCTTGCTGCCCAGACGGGTCACTCGACCATGATTCAACAGGCTCGCCGGCGGCGGGCTGAGCCGTCGCCAGAGCATGCGCCCGAGCATCACCGCGAACAGCAGCAGGCCGAAGCTCTTGTGCAGCTCCGGCGCAGTCTTGTACCAGCTGCTGTAGTAGTCCAGGCCGACCATCCAGTAACCCAGGCCGAACAGGCCGAAGACCGCCACGGCCACCAGCCAGTGCAGCACTATGCTGACCAGACCGTAACGCTCTGAAGTGTTGCGCCACTGCATGTCGAATCGGCTCCACAACGCGGGCTCGCCTCGAGCCCTTGGAAAATACCCAGCAAGACTATCAACAAAGCATTCGATAAAAAGCGAAAAAATTCGCTCTGAAATATCGAGAAATACGATGCTTAATTGGCTTATCGCGTGCCAACAGCCTTAGGTCGACGAACGCCGCGCCGGTTCTGCGCGGCCCTCCCAACGGCAGCATTTGGCAGATGAACGGCAGTCCCTCGCCGGGCGGCCAACCGAGCGGATGCCCGCCCCATAGCCTCGGACACATCTGATAGGCTTGCCGCAGATGATTGGGAGAGCGTTTCGATGAGCCTGAATGACCACTGGATGCAACGCGACCTGGCCGTGCTCTGGCACCCCTGTACCCAGATGAAAGACCACGAGCAGCTACCGTTGGTGCCGATAAAGCGCGGCGAAGGCGTGTGGCTGGAAGACTTCGACGGCAAGCGCTACCTCGATGCGGTCAGCTCCTGGTGGGTCAACGTGTTCGGCCATGCCAACCCGCGGATCAACCAGCGCATCAAGGACCAGGTCGACCAGCTGGAGCACGTGATCCTCGCCGGTTTCAGCCATGCACCGGTGGTCGAGCTGTCCGAGCGCCTGGTCAAGATGACCCCGGCCGGTCTGGATCGGGTGTTCTATGCCGACAACGGCTCATCCTGCATCGAAGTGGCGCTGAAGATGAGCTTCCACTACTGGCTCAACGTCGGCCAGCCTGCGAAGAAGCGTTTTATCACCCTGAGCAACAGCTACCACGGCGAGACCGTGGCGGCGATGTCGGTCGGCGACGTCTCGCTGTTCACCGACACCTACAAGGCGCTGCTGCTCGACACCCTCAAGGTCCCCAGCCCGGACTGCTTCTACCGCCCGGAAGGGATGGGCTGGGAGGAGCACTCGCGGGCCATGTTCGCCCACATGGAACAGTGCCTGGCCGAGCACCACCGGGAGGTCGCCGCGGTAATAGTCGAGCCGCTGATCCAGGGCGCCGGCGGCATGCGCATGTACCACCCGATCTACCTCAGGCTGCTGCGCGAGGCCTGCGACCGCTACGGCGTGCACCTGATCCATGACGAGATCGCCGTCGGCTTCGGCCGCACCGGGACGATGTTCGCCTGTGAACAGGCCGGCATCCGCCCGGACTTCCTCTGCCTGTCCAAGGCCCTGACCGGCGGCTACCTGCCGCTCGCCGCCTGCCTGACCACCGACACCATCTACCAGGCGTTCTACGACGACTACTCGACCCTGCGCGCCTTCCTCCACTCGCACAGCTACACCGGCAATCCCCTGGCCTGCGCCGCGGCCCTGGCCACCCTGGACATCTTCGAGCAGGACGGTGTGATCGAGGCGAATAGACAGCTGGCTGCACGTATGGCCAGCGCCACCGCCCATCTGGCCGATCACCCCCATGTCGCCGAGGTGCGCCAGACGGGCATGGCCCTGGCCGTCGAGATGGTTCAGGACAAGGCGAGCAAGACTGCCTACCCCTGGCAGGAGCGCCGCGGCCTCAAGGTCTACCAGCACGCCCTGCAGCGCGGCGCGTTGCTGCGCCCTCTGGGCAGCGTGGTGTACTTCCTGCCGCCCTACGTGATCACCCCGGAGCAGATAGACTTCCTCGCCGAGGTGGCCAGCGAAGGCATCGACATCGCCACCCGTCAGTCGGTCAGCGTGGCGCTGCCCAGCGGCGCCCGCGTCGACTTCCGCGACCCGGGCTGAGCCCCGGTGGCAGGTGGCCCGCACCCTACAAGCGGGTCACCGATAAGGGTAAGCTTGGCGCTTTCCGTCCACGGCCTACCCTTCAGTCCCATGCGCCTCTCCCGTTTCTTCATCGACGCCCCCCTGTCCCTCGGCCAACACCAGCTGCCGGAAGCCCAGGCCCACTACATCGGCCGCGTGCTGCGCCACGCCGCCGGCGATGCCGTGCAGCTGTTCGACGGCAGCGGCCAGGAATTTCTCGGCGAGCTGATCGAGGTCGGCAAGAAGAACGTGCGGGTCGAGCTGCGCGAGCGCTTTGCCGGCCTGGCCGAATCGCCCCTGAGCATTCACCTGGGCCAGGGCCTGTCACGTGGCGAGCGCATGGACTGGGCGATCCAGAAGGCCACGGAGCTGGGTGCCAGTGACATCAGCCCGATCGTCAGCGAGCGCTGCGAAGTCCGGCTGAAGGATGAGCGCGCCGACAAGCGCATGGCCCACTGGCGCCAGGTGGCGATCAGCGCCTGCGAGCAGTGCGGCCGCTCGGTGCTGCCGCTCATCCACCCGCCGATTGCCCTCGGCGACTGGCTGCAGCGGGTCGAGGCGCAGCTCAAGCTGGTGCTGCACCCGGTGGCAGAGCCCCTGGTCAGCCATGCCCGACCGCAGTCCCTGGCGTTTCTCATCGGCCCTGAGGGCGGCCTGGCGGAAGCCGAGGTGGCGCAGGCCAAGGCCGCCGGTTTCCTCGCCGCCCGCCTCGGCCCACGGGTGCTACGCACCGAGACCGCGCCGGTGGTAGCGCTGTCCGTCGCTCAGCAGCTGTGGGGCGACTTTTAGGGCTGGAACTCTCGTCTCAATCTGGCTATCTTGTGCGCCGCCCGCGACCTGCCCCTATCCAGGCACGACGTGGCACCCGGTACGGCGAGTACTTCGCCAAGCCAACGAGTCTCCCCTACAACTACAAAAGCCATAACAGGACTGCGACTCCATAAGAGCGCCGCAGCTTGAGATGGCACGGAGCGTTCTGCGATGAATGATCTAGTCAATAGCCTCAACGGTCTCGTCTGGAGCCCGGCACTGATCTACCTGTGCCTCGGCGTGGGCCTGTATTTCACCCTGCGAGGCCGCTTCCTCCAGGTGCGCCACTTTAAGGAAATGATTCGCCTGGTCTTCGCCAAGCGCACCAGCAGCCACGGCATTTCCTCCTTCCAGGCCCTGACCATGACCCTCGCCGGTCGTGTCGGTACCGGTAACATCGCCGGCGTGGCCACTGCCATCACCTTCGGCGGCCCGGGCGCCGTGTTCTGGATGTGGATGGTTGCCTTCCTCGGCGCCAGCTCGGCCTTTATCGAATCGACCCTGGGCCAGGTCTACAAGGAAGACATCGACGGCCAGCACCGCGGCGGTCCGGCCTTCTACATCGAGAAGGGCCTGGGCATGAAGTGGTACGCCTGGGTCTTCGCCCTGGTCACCGTACTGGCTTGCGGCCTGCTGCTGCCGGGCGTACAGGCCAACTCGATTGGCAACGGCCTGAACAACGCCATGGGCATCGAGCCGAGCACCACCGCAGCCGTGCTGGCAGTCATGCTGGGCCTGATCATCTTCGGCGGCATCAAGCGCATCGCCACCTTCGCCGAGGTCGTGGTGCCCTTCATGGCCCTGAGCTACATCATCGTCGCCTGCGTGATCATCGGTCTGAACATCGAGCAACTGCCTGGCGTGGTCGCCCTGATCATCGAAAGTGCCTTCGGCATGCAGGCCGGCTTCGGCGCGATCCTCGGCCTGGCCATCATGTGGGGCGTGAAGCGCGGCGTGTACTCCAACGAAGCAGGCCAGGGCACCGGCCCGCACGCATCCAGCGCCGCGGCGGTCAGCCACCCGGCCAAGCAGGGCCTGGTGCAGGCCTTCTCCGTGTACGTCGACACCCTGTTCGTCTGCTCGGCCACTGCCTTCATGCTGCTGATCACCGGCCAGTACAACGTGCAAGGTCCTGACGGCGAAGCGCTGCACATCGGCATCGCCGGCGTCGCGGCCGGCCCTGGCTACGTGCAGACCGCCATGGAGAATATCCTGCCGGGCTTCGGTTCCTACTTCGTGGCCATCGCCCTGTTCTTCTTCGCCTTCACCACCATCATCGCCTATTACTACATCGCCGAAACCAACATCGCCTTCATCAACCGCAAGATTCACCGCCCGTGGCTGACCCTGGCGCTGAAGTTCGGCATCATCGCGGCCACCGTCTACGGCACCGTGAAGACCGCCGACCTGGCCTGGGGCCTGGGCGATCTGGGCGTGGGCATGATGGCCTGGCTGAACATCGGCGCCATCCTGCTGATGCACAAGGTCGCCTACACCTGCCTGAAGGACTACGAGGCCCAGAAGAAGCAGGGCCTGGACCCGGTCTTCAACCCCGAGAAGCTCGGCATCAAGAACGCCGACTACTGGACCGGCAAGAAAGACAGCGACACCGCCGAAGCGCCCGCCGCTGAAGCGCAGCCGCAAAGCGCCCGCTAAGCGCGACTGAAAAGCCCCGCGCGCCACGCTCCGCCGATCTGGAGCCTGGCACGCGGGGCTTTTTTGTGGGCGAATGAACGGCGCCACGGGCGCTCGTCTGCCGCGCTCCAGGGCGTGGGAGAGCGGTGTTTCCGGGCGAACGGGAGAGGAAGCAACCGGGCGCGCTCACCAAGGCGGCGAGCGGCCCTCGGGGCGACAGGCGCTAGATCAGGCCGGCGTCGGCCAATCTCTGCTCCAGAGCGATCAGGTCGGGAATCTTCAGGGTCTCTTCGCCCCAGGCCACCGCATCGAGTTCCAGCGGAGCCAGGGCCTCGTCCGCGCGCGCCAGCTCGCCATCGACCTTGATCGAGCGGGGAATCCCCTGCACCAGCAGGGCCAGGAACTTGACCTTGGGCCGTCCGCCGAGGGCGTTGATCACCGCCACCCGACAAGAGGAGCCGACCTGCACCTGGCCGTCCGAGGCCGCCTCGAAGGACAGCAACGGCAGGCGCAGGTCACGCCAGGCGATCTGCCCGAGGAACCAGGCCGGCATACCGGCGCTGACTTGCGGCGCGCGATAGGGGATCAGCTCGGCGAGTGCCACGTTGGGTAGCAACAAAGTACGGTCGGCCAGCGGCACCTGCAACGCGGTCAGGCTGCTGGCACTGTTCTGGGTGGCTACGACTTGGCTCATCTCTAGGTCCTGTACGGGCGCTTGTCCCGGTTAACTGCATTGCTCGGCCAGGTGCTTGACCAGTGCGGCGGCTAGCTCGCGCGGGTCGGCGCTGAAGCTGCTGTAGCCGCCCTCGCGCAGGCTGTCCGGCATACTCGGACAGACGCAGCTGTCGCCGCGCTGGGTCCAGATTTCACCGCCCTGGCGGCGCACGTAGGCCGCCGCGGCGCTGCCGTCGCTGCCCATGCCGCTGAAGCTGATGACCCCGCACTGGGCACCGAAATGCTGGGCGAGATTGAGCATCATCTGATCGATCGACGGGCTGTAGGGCTCCGGCCAACCGCGCTCGGCGATCTGCATCAGACGCTCGTCGCTGAAGCCCAGCTCGCGACTGATCGGCGCCACCACCACCTCGCCACAACGAATCGCTTCGCCATGCCGCGCCGGGTTGACGTGCCACTGGCTGTGCCGGCCGACCGCCTGGGGCAGCGCCGACTCGAAGCTGGCGTCGATATGCTGGGCATACACGAAGCCCACCGGCAAGCCGCCGGGCAGGGCATCGAGAAAGGCCTTGACCGCCGCCGGACCGCCAAGCGAGGCGGCCAGCAGCCAGACCTGACGCGCCGGTTCGCCGGCGGTCAGCGGCGACGTCGCCAGTGCCTGCGGCAGCTCCAGGCGAACCGGCCTCTGCGCCTCGGCGAGCAGCGCCGCCAGGCTCGGGCCGACGGCCTGGGAGGGATCGCCAACCAGTTTCTTCAGTTTGCCGAACAGCCGCCGCTCCCAGCGCGGATAGTTCTCCGAGTGGCGCTCGGGGGCATGCCCCTCGCCGAACAGCACCGGTGCCGAGACTCGCTCGAGCAGGCTGTCGACCAGCGGCGAATCCTCCGACTGGGCCAGGTCGACCAGCCACAGATCGGTCTCGCAGGAGCCCAGGGCTTCCTCGTCCAGGCGTGCCGGGTCGCTGTTGAGTACCACTTGGTAGCCGCTGCCGCTCAGGGCCTGCTGCAGCACATGGCGCTGCAGCGAGGTGTCGGCGATGACCGCAATACGTGCCGCGCTTTTCTCAGTCATTTCCGTTTGACCAGTTGGTGGATGCTGTCGAGCAGCAGGGACTCTTGGTAGGGCTTGCCAAGGTATTCGTTGACGCCGATGGCCATGGCCCGCTCGCGGTGCTTCTCGCCGGTACGCGAGGTGATCATGATGATCGGCAGGTCCTTCAGCCGCTCGTCGTGGCGCACCAGGGTCGCTACCTCGAAGCCGTCCATGCGCGGCATCTCGATGTCCAGCAGCATGATGTCGGGCTTGTGCTCCTGCAGCTGGGCGATGGCGTCGACGCCATCCTTGGCCGTCAGCACGTTCATGCCGTTGCGTTCGAGCAGGCGGCTGGTGACCTTGCGAACGGTCACCGAGTCGTCCACCACCATGACCAGGGTCGGCCGCTCGGCCTCGACCTCTTCGGCGCTCGCGGTCTTGGCCGGCAGCCGCGGCTGGGCCTGGCTGAGCAGGTGCGCATGCAGCACGCGGATGGTCGCCAGCAGGTCGAGGATCACCACCACCCGGCCGTCACCGAGGATGGTTGCGCCGGAGATGCCGTGGACCCCGGCGAACTGCGGTCCGAGGCTCTTCACCACGATCTCGCGGGAGCCCGCCAGACTGTCGACCTGCACGGCCACCGCGTGCTCGCTGGAGCGCACCAGGATCACCGGCAACGGCAGGCTCTGACCGACCAGCTTGGGCTGCTGCCCGTTGTTCAGCAGGTCGCCCAGATAGCGCAGCTCGTAGGCCTGACCGGCATACTCGAAACGCGGCGCGTCGGGCTGGTAGTAGGCCTCCAGCTCGAAGGGCGATACCCGCACGATGCCCTCGATGGTATTCAGCGGAATCGCATACAGATCCTCGCCGGACAGCACCATCAGCGCCCGGTTGACCGACACGGTGAACGGCAGGCGAATGCTGAAGCGAGTGCCCTCGCCTGGCGTCGAGTCGATGCTCATCGAGCCACCGAGCTGCTTGACCTCCGAGTGCACCACGTCCATGCCCACGCCCCGTCCGGAAATCTGCGTGACCTTCTCCGCCGTGGAGAAGCCGGCCTCGAGGATGAACTGCAGGATCTCGTGATCGGTAAGGTCCGACTCCTCGTCCATCAGGCCCCGCTCGATGGCCTTGCGGCGGACCGCCTCCAGGCGGATGCCGCCGCCATCGTCGGCCAGATTGAGGACGATGTCGCCACCCTCGCGGCCGAGGCTCAGGCGGATGCTGCCCTGTTCCGGCTTGCCGCTGGCGCGACGCACTTCGGCCGGCTCGATGCCATGGTCGACGGCGTTGCGCAGCATGTGTTCGAGGGGCGCGACGATGCGCTCCAGCACCGTGCGGTCCATTTCCCCCTCGGCGTTGCCGACGACGAATTCGACCTGCTTGCCCAGTTCCGCGGCGACCTGGCGGACGATCCGCCGCAGGCGCGGCACCAGGCGGTCGAAGGGCACCATGCGGGTGCGCATCAGGCCTTCCTGCAGCTCGGTGTTGACCCGCGCCTGTTGCAGCAACAGGGTTTCCGCATCGCGATTGCGCGCGGCCAGGGTCTCCTTCAGGTCGAGCAGGTCGGAGGCCGATTCGAACAGGGCCCGGGACAGCTGCTGCAGCTGCGAGTGGCGGTCCATCTCCAGCGGGTCGAAATCCTCATAACCGGCGCGTTCGGCCTCGGCCTGGTAGCGGCTGAGGATCTGCGCCTGGGTCTCGGTATCCAGGCGCCGCAGCTGATCGCGCACCCGGTCGATGGTCGCCTCCATCTCGCTCAGGGTGAAGCCGAAATCACTGACCTGCTGTTCGACCCGGCCACGGAAGATCGAGGTCTCGCCCGCCAGGTTGACCAGCCCTTCGAGCAGATCCGCCGGCACCTTGACCAGCTCCTGCGGCGCTCGGCGCGCGGCGGCGTCCTGGGCGGCCTGTTCGGCACGCTGCATGAACGGCAGCACCTTGGCCACCAGCTCCTGGGCAGGGCGCTCGCTGGCCGCGACTATCGGCGTCGCCAGCTGCGGCGCGCGCGGCGCACTGTCCTGCATTGGTTCCTCTGCGGGGGCCGGCGCCGCGCCGTCCGCGCTGTCGCGCAGCTGCTGGCGCAACTGGTCGAGCTCGGCCTGCAGGCCTTCGAAGCCCGACTGCACATCGAGGAACAGGCTCTCCGGCCAGGGCGCGCCCTGCTGCTGGATCTCGGTCAGGTGCTGTTCCAGGTCATGGGTCAGGTCACCCAGACGCCTCTGTCCGGCCAAGCGCGCACCGCCCTTGAGGGTGTGCAGCACGCGCAGCACGTCGTCGATGGCGCCGGCGTCCTCGCGGCTCGCCTCCCAACGGCCGAGCGCCAGTTCCATGGCATCCACCAGGTCGTCGGCCTCCTCCATGAAGATATCGAGGATGTCGGCCTCGGCAGCGAAGTGGTCGTCGACCGCGTCCACGGCCTTGAGCTGCACTGCCGACGGCATGCTCAGCTGCTCGTCCGGGTTGGCGCGAAAGCCCTTGATGGTTTCGATCAGCGCCTGTCCATTGGGTACGGCGCGTTGGCCACGCACCGCCTCGAGCATCTCGGCGAGACTGTCGTGACAGGTCTGCAGCAGGCCAAAGAGCGCCGGGCTGGCCCGCAGCCGGCCGCCGCACAGGCCTTCGTAGAGAAACTCCAGCTCATGGGCCAGATCGCCGATCTCGCGGATCTCGGCCATCCGCGCGCCACCCTTGAGGGTGTGCAGGTCGCGTTGCAGGGCTTCCAGCTCGAGGCTGTTATCGACGTCGTCGATCCAGCGTTGCAGGGCCGCACCGGCGCTGTCGATGATGTCGAAACCTTCCTCGAGGAAGATCTCCACCAGCTCCGGATCGCGCTCATCGGCTGCCGGCCGAGGCTCGCCCGGTGTTTCGTCAGCCTCGCAAGCGTCTTGTGGCCGCGGCACGTCGGCGCTTTCGTTCAGCTCGAGCCCGGACTGAAATTCAGACTCAGACTCAGACTCAGACTCAGACTCAGACTCAGACTCAGGTTCGGGTTTGGGCTGACGCTCGGGTTCCCACTCGGCATCCTGAGCATCCTCAGCTCCCGAGATTTCGGCTTCGGCTTCGGCTTCGGCTTCGGCTTCGGCTTCGGCTTCGGCTTCGGCTTCGGCTTCGGCTTCGGCTTCGGCTTCGGCTTCGGCTTCGGCTTCGGCTTCGGCTTCGGCTTCGCAAGCAGGCTCGGGGAGGTTCGGCGCCGGGGTCAAGTCCGGCGTACGGCCTTGGCGAAACCCACGAATCGCCTCAATCAGGTCAGTCGGCTCCGGCAACTCGGCGCGGCGCTGCAACTGTTCGAGCAGCACAGCCAGGCGGTCATGGCTTTGCTGCAGCAGCTCGGCGAGGGGTTGCGAATGGCTGTAACGTCGGTCCAGCAGCCCCTCGTACAGGGATTCCAGCTCATGGGCGAGATCGCCGATCGGGCCGATCTGCGCCATCCGGGCGCCCCCCTTGAGGGTGTGCAGGTCGCGCTGCAAGGATGAAAGCGCCGCCTTCTGGTCAGGCTCGGCCAGCCAGCGCTCCAGTGCCTTGCCGGCACTTTCCAGGATATCGACCGCCTCTTCGAGGAAGATCGCCACCATTTCCTCGTCCAGCACATCGAAGGATGCAGCGCTTTCCGTGTCGTCCACAGCCTGCTCGAGCTGTAGCTCGACTTCCGTCGCCAGTTCATCGTCGCCGTCGCTCGTCCAGCGATCCAGCTCTGCCGCGGCGGTGGCTTCGTCCAGTTCGACTATCTCCAGCCCGCCTTGGCCGTCGTCGGACAACAGGGCCAGGGCGCTCGGATCCAGGGCCTCGCCGAGCAAGCTGCGCAGCGCCGCGACACGCTCAGGCTGGGCGCTGACCTGCAGGCCCGCGGCGACCTGATCCATCATGCCGATCAGCGCTTCGTGGGCTTGCTCGGCTTCGCTGAAGAAGCGCTCGCTGACCGCCAGACTGCCCTCCTCAACCGCGCCGTAGAGATCGAGCAGGGCCTCGCAGAGCTCCTCGATCTGCGGCAGTTCGGCCATATCGGCGCCACGCCCCAGGGTGGTCAGCTCCTCCAGCAGGGCGCTGAGCTCCTGACGCTCAGACGGGTGCTGGTGCCAGCGGCGCAACAGATCCTCGGCATCCAGCAGGATGTCCATGCCCTCGGCAAGGAAGATGCTGATCAGCTGCGGGTCGCGCGTTTCGCCCTGCTCGCTCTTGCGGCCGTTCTCGGCGGCGGCGAGGCGCTCCTGGTGCAGCTTCTGGGTGCGCTCGAGGAATTCCGGGGCACCCGGTAGCGGCGCCAGGGGCTGACTCTCCAGCTGCTCGAGGCCGACACGGAACAGCTGCTCGGCGGCGCTCAGCAGCTCGGCCTCGGTCATGTCCATCGGAATCAGATTGGCCTTGAATTCCTTGACCAGCTTCTCCAGCGGCGCGGCGATCTCCGCCACCGGCAATATGCCGGCCATGTAGGCGCTGCCCTTGAGCGTATGCAGGGCGCGCTGAAGGTCGTCGGTGACCGGCTGCGGCAGCTCCTGGGCGCAATCGGCGAGGAAGCCGACCAGGGTATCGAGGTGGGTTTCCGCTTCGTTGCGGAAGATCTCCAGCAGTTGCGGGTCGAGCGTCTCGCCGATTTCCTCCAACGCGGCGGTAGCCTCGCTTTCGCCCGCTGGCGCGGCTACCGGCGCAACCGGGGCGTCAGACTTTGGGAGGCTTTCACCCTTGGCCAGGGCATGGGCAGAGGCCGCGAGCAGATCGACGTCATCGCGCTGGCGCTGAGCATTGGCAGCGAACTCCTCGACCAGCGCCGGCATCACCTCGACCACCTCGCCGACCACCCGCTGCACTTCGGCATCGGGCTGAATACTGCGATCGAGCACGCGGTTGAGCAGGTTCTCGATCGACCAGGCCAGCTCGCCGATAACCAGCGCACGGACCATGCGCCCGCTTCCCTTGAGGGTGTGGAAGGCGCGGCGCACCTCGACCAGGGCATCCTTGTTTGCCGTATCGGCGCACCACTGCGGCAGGAACTGGCCGATGGTCTCCAGGACTTCCCCGGCCTCCTCGATAAAGACCTCCGCCAGCTCCTCGTCGATCGGCTCCTCATCGGCCGGCGGCGGCAGCAGGCTGGGCGGCACTTCGCCGGCAGGCGGGTTGATCGCCTGCTGCGGTGCGGCCATGACATCGGCCAGCGACAGCGGCTTGTCAGCCTCAGGCACCTGCTCCTCGGCGTCGCCCTCGCTCGGTGTCGGCGCGCTGGGCAGTTCGACCTCGGGAATCTCCAGGGCCGCCAGTTCATCCTCGTCCCAGTGCCCAGGGCTGGCCGGCTCTTGCAGGTCCAGTTCATCCAGTTGCAGGCCATCGAACGCAAGCGGCGCCTCGCCCGCTGCCTCGTCCTCCAGTGCCGGCGAGCTCTCCACCTCGGTCTCGGGCGCGGCCTCGAGAAGCTCGCTCGGTACAGCTTCGGCCTGCTCGGACAGGGATGGCGGCTCATCCGCCGAGCAATCCTCGGCGGTCGGTGCGGTGCCAAGTTCGGCGAACTCCGCGCTCAACTCGTCATCCGCCAACGCTTCGAGCGACTCGCGACCCTCCTGCGCCTCGGGGTCCAGGGCTGTGGGCGCTTCTTCGGCCAGCACCTCGATGTCGTCCAGCGGGTCGGCCAAGGGAGCAGGTGCCGGCTCTGGTTGCTCGACCCGATCGAGGATCGACGGCTTCTCCTTGAGCGGATAGCCGAGGCTCTCGAGACTCTCCTCGGCCACATCGAGGATCAGATCGCCCTGACTGGCGTGATCCTCGGCCAGTCGCTCGAGGTAATACTCGACGCTGGTGATGGCGTCGGCAAGGGTGTCGAGGTGCTGCCAGTTGGGCACGGCCTTGCGCGCCAGCAGCTGCTCCTCGATGTAGCGATTGCAGGCCTTCAGCAGGTCCGCCGCGCGTTGCAGCGGGATCATGCCGAGGCCGCCGCGCACCTGGGTCAGCAGCTCGGGCACCCGGGCCAGATGTTCGTGGTTCCACTGCGAGGCAATGAACTCGATGATCGCGTCCTTGGCCTGCTCCAAGCCATTGCGTGCTTCCTTGATCACCAGCTGATGGATCTGCGCCACGTCGGTGGTCGGCAGATGGCTGTCCTCGCGGCCGGCATCCTCCGCCGGGCCGACCATGCCCGCCAGCGTCGCTTCGACGTACAGCAGGGCACCGGCGACATCCATCAGCACGGCATCGTCGGGCTGGCGCTGGCCCAGGGACAGGCCGTGGACCACATCGATCTGGTCGACTATGACCTTGCGCGGCTGGGCAAAGCCCAGCACCGCCAGGGTGTCGGCGATCTGCTTGAGCGGCGCCAGCAGGGCATCGAGCTCGGCCACGTGACTGCGATCACTGCGCACGAACAGGTCGAGGCTGTCCTTGACCCGCACCAGCTCCTCGCACAGGGCTGCGACCACCGAGCGCATGGCATCGCGATCGGGGCCGGCCAGGCGGGCCCGCTCCTCGTCCACCACCTCGTTGGTCGGCAGGGCATCGTCGAGCCGGTATTGTTCCTTCAGGCTACGAATCCGCGGCGACTGCGCCGGCGCCTTGGCGACATAGAACAGCAGGTTCTTGGTCAGCTCGTCGGACGCCGGCTGGTTGATACCGTCGGCCCCCTGCTCCAGCAGGCGCTTGAGTTCCTTGTCGACCTGACGTAGCAGGGTGCGCACCGAGGTACCGTTGACCACACTGCCATTGGCCAGTCCCTCGACCAGACCGGAGGCGATCTGCCAGAGCGGACCGAGCGGAGCCCCCTTGCACAGGGTTTCCAGACGCGCGAAGACCCGCGCCATGTAGCCCAGGTTGGTGCCCAGATCTTGGTTGCGGATCACCCCGACCAGGGCCACCTGCAACATCTGTCGCAGCTTGCGCAGCAGCACCGGCAACTCGGCGGTGCGCAGCTGGGCCAGGGACTCGACCGACAGCGCCGGGGCACGGGCGGACATGTCCGGGGAGAACAGACTGGTTTCCGACAGCAGCTTCTCGCCGCGGGCGGCTCGCAGGTCGTTGAGCAGCGGCAACACGACCATCGGCAGGTCGCGGCGCGCGGTCTGGATCCGGTCGAGATAGGTCGGCAGCTGCAGGATCGCCTGCATCAGCACTTCCAGCGCCTCGCCCTGGTTGGCCACGCGGCCCTCCATCAGGGCCTGGGCCAGGTGCTCCATTTCCTCGGCGAGCAAGGCCGCGCCGTAGAACTCGACCATCTGCAGGGTACCGTGCACCTGATGCACATAGGTCAGGCAGAAACGCATGCGCGTCGAGTCCTGCGGATTTTCGACGAACGCCTCCAGGGCCTGACGCGCCTGCTTCAGGGTTTCCGCGATTTCGCCCTTGACCCACTCCAGGGCGACATAGTCGTGCCGATCACCCATAGCCACTCCACTCATAAAGCCCTATCCCTTGCGGGTAAACGCCAGCACTCGCTCGTCGGCCACCGGGATCAACTCCGGATGCTGCCAACCGACCACTTCACCTACACCGACCACCAGCAGCCCTCCCGGTGCCAGGCGCTCAGCCAGGCGATTGAGGATCTCGCGGCGACGCCAGCGGCGAAAATAGATCAGCAAGTTCTGACAGAAAATTACGTCCATACCGGACATTGGCGCCTTGGCCAGTTCCAGCACGTTGAGCCTGGCGCAGCAGACGCGCGCGGCCAGACTCGGCAGTACCTTGAAGCGTCCATCGGCCTGAGTCGCGAAATAACGCTGACGCAGGTCTTCCTCCATCTGTTCGAGCTTGCGTGCCCCATACAGGCCCTCGCGGGCCTTGCTCAGGGCATTGAGACTGATGTCCGTACCGGTCACGCCGAAGTGCTCCGGCCATTCGCTGTCACGCAGTACCTGAGCGGCGCTGATGGCCAGCGAGTATGGCTCCTCACCGCTGGAGCAACCCACACTCCATAAGGCCAGGGGGCGCTGCAGCCCCCGGTCAAGCTGTTCAGCCAGGTGGCGTTCGAGCACCTCGAAAGACGCGGGATGGCGAAAGAAGCGGGTCTCCTGCACGGTCAGACGGTCCAGCAGGGTCGACCACTCCACCGCACCGCGCGGACCATCGGTGACCTGGCGGTAATAGGCGGCGTAATCGCCGACCCCCAGCTCGCGCATCCGCGCACTCAGGTTGGTCTGCAGAAATGCCCGGCGCTGCTCGGTGATCACCACCCCGGTGCGCTCTTCGAGCAGGCTCTGCCAGTCGCGAAACTCCGCGGCGGACATGTCCACCACGGGTTGCAAGGCCCAGACGCCTGACTGCATGTCGTGCCCCTCGCTGATGGCCATCGGCCGGCTCTGGCGACCGTCTCGGGTCGCCGCCGCGCATTCGCTTATGCCTGCTCCCCGGCTTCCGGCAAGGTAAAGCCGGAAACCGACTTGCGCATCTCGCTGGCCATCTTGGCCAGGGTACCAATGCTCTTGGCCGTGGCGGTGGTGCCGGAGGAGGTTTGCGAGGTGATCTCCTGGATCACGTTCATGGTGTTGGAGATATGACCGGCCGAGGAGGCCTGCTGGCGCGCCGCGTTGGAGATGTTCTGGATCAGCGCCGCTAGGGTCTTGGATACCTTCTCGATCTCTTCCAGCGCCACCCCGGCGTCCTGCGCCAGACGCGCACCGCGCACCACCTCGGAAGTCGTCTGCTCCATCGAGATAACGGCCTCGTTGGTGTCGGTCTGAATGGTCTTGACCAGTGCCTCGATCTGCTTGGTTGCCGCAGAAGATCGTTCTGCGAGGCGCTGTACCTCGTCCGCTACCACGGCGAAGCCTCGGCCCGCGTCACCGGCCATGGAGGCCTGGATCGCGGCGTTCAGGGCGAGGATGTTGGTCTGGTCGGCAATGTCGTTAATCAGGCTAACGATGTCACCGATCTCCTGGGACGACTCACCGAGGCGCTTGATCCGCTTCGAGGTGTCCTGGATCTGCTCACGGATGTTATCCATGCCGGTGATGGTGTTGTGTACGACTTCGTTACCCTTGTTGGCGATGGCTACGGAACGTTCCGCTACCGCGGAAGATTCGCTGGCGTTCGCCGATACCTGGTCAATCGACACGGCCATTTCGTTGATCGCCGCCGATGCCCCGGCGATTTCCTGGGCCTGGTGCTCGGACGCTTCGGCCAGGTGCATCGCCGTGGCCTGGGTTTCCTGGGCGGCGCCCGCAACCTGAACGGCGGTCAGGTTGATCGTGGCTACCAGGTCACGCAGCTGGTCGATGGAGTAGTTGATGGAGTCGGCGATGGCACCGGTGAAGTCCTCGGTTACCGTCGCGGCCACAGTCAGGTCACCATCGGCGAGGTCGGCGATTTCGTCGAGCAGGCGCAGAATCGCCGCCTGGTTGCGGTCGTTCTTTTCCGCGGTTTCGCGCAGCTGGCGGTTGGTCTCGCGCACCATCACCAGGCCGATCAGGATGATCGCAGCCAGGGCCAGGGCGCCCAGCACATAGCCGGCGAGGGTGTTCAGGGCCCGCCCGCCCGCCAGGTCTTCGAAGCCGGCGGCGAGCTCGGAGGCCTTGTCCAGCAGGGTCTGCGACACGCTGAAGATGGTGTTGGCCGACTCCCGTACCTGGAACAGTTCCGGCGAGGTCTCGAGGATCTCGTCCACCGAACCGGAGACGAACTCGAACAGCTCGGAAATCTCCGCCAGACGCTCGAGAGCCTCGGCATCGGTCACCTTGGCGATCTCCATCGCCGCGTTGCCTTCGAGCATCGCGCTCAAGACACGGCCGAACAGGCTGGCATCGCGACCGAACATGTCGGCGGCCTGCACCGAGTCTGCGTCACCGGCCAGGACCTTGTTCACCGAGCCGAGAATACGCTCGGCCAGCAGCGACTGGCGCTGGGCCACGGAGACCTGGGCTGCCGGGGCACCGCTTTCCAGGAGGATGTCGACCACTTCCTCATACTCGACCTGCAGCTGCGGGATGGTCTCCGCCAGGGTTACGGCAACCTGGTGCAGAGAAAGTACCGTCTGCTCGCTGGCCAGAATAGCGTCGGTGTTCTGCCGCAGGCTGTCCCAGTCCTGCTGCACAGCGGCCATCTGCGCCTGCACGGCGTCAGGCGCCGCGGGTACGCCGCTGGCACTGTTGCCGTCGGTCAGATAGCCCCAGCGGGTCTGGAAGTCGTTGCGCGCCTCGCGCAACAGGCCGAACGCCTCGGCGGTACCTGCCGCGGCTTCGGAGGCGTTCTTGGCGATCCGCTGGGACAGCACGCGCAGCTCACCGGAGTGGCTGATGTACTCGGTATCGTAGTTGGAATGGGTGTTGATGTAGGCGAAGTTGGCGAACAGCAACACGATGGAGACGATCAGGACGATGAACAGTCCGGCGATCAGCGTGCTGCTGCGCGTACCCGCGAATAGATTGCCTGCATTGAGTTTTTTCATTATCTGGCCCCCGCCTGGACCGACCGCACTACGGTTCCCATGTAACGCCAAAAGGCCGACCACGCCGGCCCCACCGAAAAGCTGTTAATACGCCACGTCGAGAAACCCCTGATGCTGGGCCAGCGCATGAGGGCTGAAGACCAACCAGGGTTGCTCGCGTTGAAACACGCCATGAATAAAGGGTTGGATGGACGCTTCGAGCGGCGGCAGCTGCTCGGAGAAGGCGTCCACTGGAAAATGCTGCATGCCGAACACTTCATCGACCGTCAGACCGGCGAATACCTCCTGGTGATCGACCACCAGCACACGCCTCTGCTTGCGCAGTGGCGACAACTCGTTGCCGAAGAACCCGCACAGGTCCATCACCGGCAGCAGCCGGCCACGCACGTTGGCGACCCCCTTCACCCAGCTCTTGACGCCAGGCAGCAGGGTGTAGCGTGGCTCGTGCAGCACTTCGCCGACCTCACCCATGGGCGCGACGAACATGCGCTCGCCCATGCGAAAGCCGATGCCGCTCCAGGTCTGCACCGCGGCCTGCTGCAACGGCAGGCCAGCCGCCAGTTGCCGACAGCGCTGGTCGATTTCGAGGAGCAGTTGAAAGGGTGTCTGCGCGTCCGACATGCCAGCCTTGGCCTTCTTCTTATCTAATAGCGGACTGAGCCGGGATCAACCGGCCAATACCGAATTAATGGTTTTCAGCAGCGTTTCTTCGTCGACCGGCTTGGTCAGGTAGTCCTTGGCGCCCTGGCGCTTGCCCCAGACCTTGTCGGTTTCCTGGTCCTTGGTGGTGACGATGATCACCGGGATGTGGCTGGTGTCGGCGTCCTTGGTCAGCTGGCGGGTCGCCTGGAAGCCGTTGAGCCCCGGCATGACGATATCCATCAACACCGCGTCGGGCTTCTCCTGGCGCGCCAAGGCGACGCCATCGGCGCCATTTTCCGCCTTGAGTACCTGATGCCCGTGCTTCTCCAGCATGGCGGTCAGCTTGTACATCTCGGTCGGCGAGTCATCAACAATCAGAATTCGAGCCATGGTGTTTCCCAATACATGAATAGGCGTCTAGGACTGTGCCACTTGGTGGTCAGGATGCTTGATCCACTGGAACGAAGTCGGGTACGTGAGCCTTGATCGCCCCGAGCAGCTCTTCCTTGCTGAAGGGCTTGGTCAGGTACTGATCGGAGCCAACGATGCGCCCCTTAGCCTTGTCGAACAAGCCGTCCTTGGAGGACAGCATGATCACCGGCGTGGACTTGAACGCACTGTTGTTCTTGATCAGGGCGCAGGTCTGGTAGCCATCGAGCCGCGGCATCATGATGTCGACGAAAATGATACTCGGGTGGCTGTCGGCGATCTTTGCCAGGGCATCGAAACCGTCTACCGCGGTGATTACCTCGCAACCCACCTTCTTCAGCAGGGTTTCCGCGGTACGACGAATCGTCTTCGAGTCGTCGATCACCATCACCCTCAAGCCTTCGGAATGCTGTTCCATGTTTGCCCTACCATCGCCTCGGTGAGTCGTTATTATCGCGTTGAACCAGTGCGCCTGAGGCCCTGCCGCCGACGGGCCGCAACCCGATCGTCGGGCCTTTTTAGCACACTCTCCCCATGCAAGCCATAAGCCGCGCCAGGCCGGGCTTTCCCCTTGACCGCCCGCCCAGTCGGCGCCACCCTGGCGCCACACGCTAGTCTCTGCGCCTTCTCAGCTACCGCCTTTCACGGAGAGTTCCCCCATGAGCGTTCGCCTCGGCATAGTCATGGACCCCATCACGCAAATCGCCTTCAAGAAGGACAGTTCGCTGGCCATGTTGCTGGCCGCGCAAACGCGCGGCTGGTCGCTCTACTATATGGAGCAGCGCGACCTCTATCAGATCAGGGGCCAGGCTCGCGCCCGCCTGTCCCCGCTCAAGGTATTCAACGACCCCCAGCGCTGGTTCGAGCTGGGCGAGGAGCAGGATCTGCCGCTGAATGAACTGGACGTGATCCTGATGCGCAAGGACCCGCCCTTCGATAACGAGTTCGTCTATTCCACCTACCTGCTGGAGCAGGCCGAGCGCGATGGGGTGCTGGTGGTCAACCGCCCGCAGAGCCTGCGCGACTGCAACGAAAAGCTGTTCGCCACCCAGTTTCCCCAATACACCCCGCCGACGCTGGTCAGCCGCAGACCCGACATTCTGCGCGAGTTTGCCCAAGAGCAGCGTGACATCATTCTCAAACCCCTCGATGGCATGGGCGGAACCTCGATTTTTCGCCACCGCGACGGCGACCCCAACCTCTCGGTGATCCTCGAGACCCTCACCGCCCATGGCACCCAGCAGATCATGGCGCAACGCTACCTGCCGGCGATCAGCGAAGGTGACAAGCGCATCCTGATGATCGACGGCGAAGCCGTGCCTTACTGCCTGGCACGCATCCCGGCCCAGGGCGAGACCCGCGGCAACCTGGCCGCCGGCGGCCGGGGCGAGGCCCGTCCACTGAGCGAGCGCGACCACGAGATCGCTGCCGGCGTCGGCCCCACTCTGCGCGAGAAGGGGCTGCTGTTTGTCGGCCTGGACGTGATCGGCGACTACCTGACCGAGATCAACGTGACCAGCCCGACCTGCATCCGCGAGATCGATGCCGCCTACGACACCCGCATCGGCGAGCGCCTGATGGACAAGATCGCCGACAGGCTCAATGCGCGCAGTGCTTCATAGACTTTTGTACGAGCCCTCGGCAGACTGCGCGGCAACCTGAATCGACCCGAATCGCGATGACCGCAGCCGCCAAGCCCACCGCAACCCCGTCCGCCGGCGTCCGCCCGGCGGATCGCCTGGGGTTCACCCTGTTCCTCGCCACGGCGCTGCATGTCGCCCTGATCCTCGGCCTGGGCTTCTCCCTGGCCGAGCCCAGCCAGATCAGCAAGACCCTGGAAATCACCCTGTCCACCTTCAAGAGCGAGGAAAAGCCCAAGGACGCGGACTTCCTCGCCCAGGACAACCAGCAAGGCAGCGGCACCCTGGAGCACCAGGCCGCGCCCAAGACCACCGAGCAGGCACTGTTCCAGGACACCCAGGTCAAGCGAGTGACCCCGCCAGCCGCACCGCAGCCGCCGGCGGCCCGCCAGGAGGCGCCGAAGGCCGCGGTCGCCACCCGCGCACCACAATCACAGAAGACTCCGGTCAAGCGCGAAGAGAGCAAGCCAGCGCCGCAGGCCCGCCTGGCGCCGGTGTTCGACAGCGCCCAGCTGTCGGCGGAGATCGCCAGCCTGGAAGCCGAGCTGGCCCAGGAGATCCAGCAGTACGCCAAACGCCCGAAGATCCACCGCCTCAACGCCGCCTCGACCATGCGCGACAAGGGCGCCTGGTACAAGGACGAATGGCGCAAGAAGGTCGAACGCATCGGCAACCTCAATTACCCGGACGATGCGCGCCGCCAGCAGATCTACGGCAGCCTGCGCCTGCTGGTGTCGATCAACCGCGACGGCACCCTCTACGAAGTCCAGGTGCTGGAATCCTCCGGCCAGCGCGTGCTGGATCAGGCCGCCCTGCGCATCGTCCGCCTGGCCGCGCCGTTCGCTCCCTTCACCGGCGACCTGGCCGATGTCGACCGCCTGGAAATCATCCGCACCTGGCGCTTCGAGCGCGGCGACCGACTGTCGAGCAACTGAGCCGGGACGACACCGCCGCTTGGCGTTTTAGCTTCCAGGCTCCGCCCGCAGGCTTTAAGCTAACGCGCATGAAAGACGCCAACCCGAGCTTCCTCAAGCATCACTTCCTGATCGCCATGCCGCACATGGCCGATCCGCTTTTCTCGCACACCCTGATCTACCTGATCGAGCACAACGAGCAAGGCGCCATGGGCCTGGTGATCAACCGCCCGAACGGCCTCAATCTGGCCGATGTCCTCGAGCAGCTGCGCCCGGACGACGAGCCGCCGAGCCTCTGCCAGGCCCTGCCGATCTTCTCCGGCGGCCCGGTGCAGACCGACCGCGGCTTCGTCCTGCACCCGGCCGGCCTGCAGTTCCAGGCCACCCTGGAGCTTGGCGAGCTGGGCCTGTCCACCTCCCAGGACGTGCTGTTCGCCATCGCCGACGGCAGCGGGCCGGCCAAGTACCTCATCGCCCTGGGCTATGCCGGCTGGGAAGCCGGGCAGCTGGAGGCCGAGCTGGCCGATAACGCCTGGCTGACCTGCCCGGCCGACAGTGCCATCCTCTTCGACCTGCCCTTCGACCAGCGCCTGAATGCCGCGGCCGCGCGCCTGGGCGTGGACCTCAGCCTGCTCACCTCGCAAGCCGGTCACGCCTGATGGTCGATGCCAGCGCAAAGCCGCTGCGCCTGCTGCTCGGTTTCGACTACGGCAGCAAGCAGATCGGTGTCGCCGTCGGCCAGGCCATCACCGGCCAGGCCCGCGAGCTGTGCGTGCTCAAGGCGCAGAACGGCGTACCGGACTGGCAGAAGGTCGAAGCCCTGCTGCGCGAGTGGCAACCGGACGCCATCGTGGTCGGCCTGCCGCTGAACATGGACGGCACGCCGAGCGAGATGAGCGCCCGCGCGGAAAAGTTCGCCCGCCGCCTCAATGGCCGCTTCAACCTGCCCGTGCACACCCATGACGAGCGCCTGACCACCTATGCCGCCAAGGGCGAGCGCCTGCAGCAGGGGCAGAGCGGTGGCTACCGCGAGCGCCCGGTCGACGCCCTGGCCGCCGCGCTGCTGCTCGAAGGCTGGCTGGCCGAACACCTCCCGAGCTGAGCTCGGGCCTGGCCCACAAGGAGTTTTCCATGCCCCTACCGTCCCCCGCCGAACTGCTGCCGCAAATGGCCGGCGCACTGATCGGCCACCTCAACCAGCGGCAGATCAGCGAGCCGCGCTTCATCGGCATCCGCACCGGTGGCGTCTGGGTCGCCCAGGCCCTGCTCGAGGCCCTCGGCAAGCCGGCGCCGCTGGGCGTGCTCGACGTCTCCTTCTACCGCGACGACTTCACCCAGAGCGGCCTGCACCCCCAGGTGCAACCCTCCGAACTGCCGTTCGAGATCGAGGGCCAGCATCTGGTGCTGATCGACGACGTGCTGATGAGCGGACGGACCATCCGCGCCGCCCTCAACGAGCTGTTCGACTACGGACGCCCGGCCAGCGTGACCCTGGTCTGCCTGCTCGACCTCAACGCCCGCGACCTGCCGATCCGCCCCGACGTGGTCGGCGCCACCCTGTCGCTGGCCGCCGATCAGCGGGTAAAATTGTCCGGCCCCACGCCGCTCACCCTCGAACTCCAGACGCTCGCCAACTGAGACCCCCCGCGATGACGCCGATTGACGCCCAGCGCCCGCTGCAGCTGAACGACCAAGGCCAGCTGCGCCATTTCCTCTCGCTCGACGGCCTGCCCCGCGAGCTGCTGACCGAGCTGCTCGACACCGCCGACTCCTTCCTCGAAGTCGGCGCCCGCGCGGTGAAGAAGGTTCCGCTGCTGCGCGGCAAGACCGTGTGCAACGTGTTCTTCGAGAACTCCACGCGCACGCGCACCACCTTCGAGTTGGCCGCCCAGCGCCTGTCCGCCGACGTCATCACCCTCAACGTGTCGACGTCCTCGACCAGCAAGGGCGAGACCCTGTTCGACACCCTGCGCAACCTCGAGGCCATGGCCGCCGACATGTTCGTGGTCAGGCATGCCGACTCCGGCGCCGCCCACTTCATCGCCGAGCACGTCTGCCCGGACGTGGCGATCATCAACGGCGGCGACGGCCGCCACGCCCACCCGACCCAGGGCATGCTCGACATGCTGACCATCCGCCGGCACAAGGGCGGCTTCGAGAATCTCTCGGTGGTGATCGTCGGCGACATCCTCCACTCCCGGGTCGCCCGCTCCAATATGCTGGCGCTGAAGACCCTGGGCTGCCGGGACATCCGCGTGATCGCGCCGAAGACCCTGCTGCCGGTCGGCATCGAGCAATACGGGGTCAGCGTCTTCAGCGACATGGCCAAGGGCCTCGCGGATGTCGACGTGGTGATCATGCTGCGCCTGCAACGCGAGCGCATGCAGGGCGGCCTGCTGCCCAGCGAGGGCGAGTTCTACCGCCTGTTCGGCCTCACCGAGCAGCGCCTCAAGCTGGCCAAGCCGGATGCCCTGGTGATGCACCCGGGGCCGATCAACCGCGGCGTGGAAATCGAGTCGGCGGTGGCCGACGGTCCGCAGTCGGTGATTCTCAACCAGGTCACCTACGGTATCGCCGTGCGCATGGCCGTGCTGTCGATGGCCATGAGCGGCCAGACCGCCCAACGTCAACTCAATACCGAGGAGCAGAACTGATGCGCACCCGTATCCTCGGCGCCCGCGTCATCGACCCGAGCAGCGGCTTCGACCGGCCGGCCGACCTGTACATCGCCGATGGCAAGCTGGCCGCCATCGGCCAGGCGCCGGACGCCTTCGACGCCGAACAGAGCATCGATGCCCAGGGACTGGTCGCCGCGCCGGGCCTGGTCGACCTGTCCGTCGCCCTGCGCGAGCCGGGCTACAGCCGCAAGGGCAGCATCGCCAGCGAGACTCTCGCGGCCGCCGCCGGCGGCGTCACCAGCCTGTGCTGCCCGCCGCTGACCAAACCGATCCTCGACACCCCGGCGGTGGCCGAGCTAGTGCTCGACCGCGCCCGCGAGGCCGGCCACACCAAGGTGTTCCCCATCGGTGCCCTGAGCAAGAACCTCGCTGGCGAACAGCTGGCCGAACTGGTGGCCCTGCGCGACGCCGGTTGCGTGGCGTTCGGCAACGGCCTGGACAACTTCCGCAGCAGCCGCACGCTGCGCCGCGCCCTGGAATACGCGGCCACCTTCGACCTGACGGTGATCTTCCACTCCCAGGACCACGACCTGGCCGAAGGCGGCCTGGCCCACGAGGGCCCGACCGCCAGCTTCCTCGGCCTGCCCGGCATCCCCGAGACGGCCGAGACCGTCGCCCTGGCCCGCGACCTGCTGCTGGTCGAGCAGACCGGCGTGCGCGCCCACTTCAGCCAGCTGACCAGCGCCCGCGGTGCCGAGCTGATCGCCAACGCCCAGGCCCGCGGCCTGCCGGTGACGGCAGACGTCGCCCTGTACCAGCTGATCCTCACCGACGAGGCGCTGACCGGCTTCTCCAGCCTCTACCACGTGCAGCCGCCGCTGCGCACTGGCGGCGACCGCGAAGGCCTGCGCGAGGCGGTGAAGGCCGGGGTGATCCAGGCAATCGCCAGCCATCACCAGCCCCATGAACGGGACGCCAAGCTGGCGCCCTTCGGCGCCACCGAACCGGGCATCAGCAGCGCGCAGCTGTTGCTGCCGTTGGCCCTTACCCTGGTGCAGGATGGCCTGCTGGACTTGCCGACGCTGCTGGCGCGCCTGAGCGCCGGCCCCGCCGACGCCCTGCGCCTGCCGGCCGGCCGCCTGAGCGTGGGTGCCCCAGCCGACCTGCTGCTATTCGATCCGCAGGCCTCGACCCTCGCTGGCGAAACCTGGTATTCCAAGGGCGCAAACTGCCCCTTCATCGGCCACTGCCTGCCGGGCGCAGTGCGTTACACCCTGGTCGACGGCCATCTCAGCTACCAGGCATAAGCTCTCGAAGACCATAGACAAGCCCGCCTGATGGCGGGCTTGTTCTTTTCCGAGAAAATCAACCGCGCTCGGCGTTCTTCAGCGAAATCTGGCTGTTCAGGGTCCAGAAGTCGTACAGCACGCCGACCAGGAACAGGCCGCCGGTGAGCAGGTAGAGGATTCCCGTGATCCACTTGCCCTGATACATGCGGTGCACACCGAACACGCCGAGAAAGGTCAGCAGGATCCAGGCCACGTTGTAGTCGGTCTTACCGGCGCTGAAGCGCAGGTCCGCCTCACGGTCCATCGTCGGGATCAGGAACAGGTCGATGATCCAGCCGATAAACAGCAGGCCCAGGGTGAAGAACCAGAGGGTGCCGGTCACCGGCTTGCCGTAATAGAAGCGATGGGAACCGAGGAAACCGAAAATCCACAACAGATAGCCGATGACCTTGCTATGGGTGTCGTGCTTCACGTCCATGCCGTACTCCTTGACTGCAATTTGCGGCGAATGACCCGGCAGGCCGAGCGCAACCTGCCGATAAAAAAGCCCGCGATCGCGGGCTGGTTGAAACCACCGGGCCTCAGCGGAAACGCCGCCCCGGATCTTCCGGCGCGGTCTCCAGGGACAGCCCTTCGCTCATCTGGGACAGGTGATCGCCATCGGTCTCCGAGCCGAGCTTGATCATCAGGCGCAGGTCGTTGGCGGAGTCGGCGTACAGCAGCGCATCCTCGTAGGTGATCTCGCCCTGGCTGTAGAGGCTGTACAGCGCCTGGTCGAAGGTCTGCATGCCCAGCTCGGTCGAGCGTTTCATCAGGCTCTTGAGTTCGTGCACCTCGCCCTTGCGGATCAGGTCGGCAGCCAGCGGGGTGTTGATCAGCACCTCGATCACCGCGCGCCGCCCCTTGCCGTCCGGGGTCGGAATCAGCTGCTGGGCGACGATGGCCTTGAGGTTGAGCGACAGGTCCATCCACACCTGGTTCTGCCGGTCGGCGGGGAAGAAGTTGATGATCCGGTCCAGGGCCTGGTTGGCGTTGTTGGCGTGCAGCGTGGCCAGGCACAGGTGGCCGGTTTCGGCGAAGGCCACGGCGTGGTCCATGGTCTCGCGGGTGCGCACCTCGCCGATGAGAATCACGTCGGGCGCCTGGCGCAGGGTGTTCTTCAGCGCCACCTCATAGGACTCGGTATCGATGCCCACCTCGCGCTGGGTGACGATGCAGTTCTGGTGCTGGTGGATGTATTCGATCGGGTCCTCGATGGAGATGATGTGGCCGCTGCTGTTCTTGTTGCGGTAGCCGATCATCGCCGCCAGCGAGGTGGACTTGCCGGTACCGGTGGCGCCGACGAACAGCACCAGGCCGCGCTTGGTCAGCGCCAGCTTCTTGAGGATTTCCGGCAGCTTGAGGTCATCCAGGGTCGGAATGTTGGTCTCGATCCGGCGCAGCACCATGCCCGCCAGGTTGCGCTGGTAGAAGGCGCTGACGCGGAAGCGCCCGACGCCGCGGGCGCTGATGGCGAAGTTGCACTCGTGATTCTCGGCGAACTCCCGGCGCTGCTGCTCGTTCATCACCGCAAACACGGTTTCCCGGGTCTGCTCCGGCGACAGGGCCATCTTGGTGACCGGCATGATCTTGCCGTTGACCTTCATGGACGGTGGCACCCCGGCGGTGATGAACAGGTCCGAGCCGCCCTTCTCCACCATCAGGCGCAGCAGTTTTTCAAATTCCATGCATTGTCTCGCCCATCTGTGTCACGCGCCTACACGAGGGCCAGCTGCCGAGGCGCGTGACTCGCCACTGGCCCGAACCCCGCGCGCCTGGTGGCGGAGGGGAATGATGAATCAGAAGTTTTCCGGGTTCTTCGACTTTTCCCGGGCACTCTCGCGACTGACCAGGCCCTTGGCCACCAACCCTTTTAGACAGGCGTCCAGGGTCTGCATGCCGAGCGAGCCACCGGTCTGGATCGCCGAGTACATCTGCGCCACCTTGTCCTCGCGGATCAGGTTACGGATCGCCGGGGTGCCGATCATGATTTCGTGGGCCGCCACCCGGCCGCCGCCGATCTTCTTCAGCAGGGTCTGGGAGATCACCGCCTGCAGCGACTCCGAGAGCATTGAGCGGACCATGGACTTCTCTTCGGCGGGGAACACGTCGACCACCCGGTCGATGGTCTTGGCCGCCGAGGTGGTGTGCAGGGTGCCGAATACCAGGTGACCGGTTTCCGCGGCGGTCAGCGCCAGACGGATGGTCTCCAGGTCACGCATCTCACCGACCAGGATGATGTCCGGGTCTTCCCGCAGCGCCGAGCGCAGGGCCTCGGAGAAGCCCAGGGTATCGCGGTGCACCTCGCGCTGGTTGACCAGGCACTTCTTCGACTCATGAACGAATTCGATCGGGTCCTCGATGGTCAGGATATGGTGGTACTTGGTGCTGTTGAGGTAGTCGAGCATCGCCGCCAGGGTGGTCGACTTGCCCGAGCCGGTGGGCCCCGTGACCAGCACCAGGCCGCGCGGCACGTCGGTGATCTTGCGGAACACATCGCCCATGCCGAGGTCTTCCATGGTCAGCACCTTGGACGGAATGGTACGGAACACCGCGCCGGCGCCACGGTTCTGGTTGAAGGCGTTGACCCGGAAGCGCGCGACCCCTGGCACCTCGAAGGAGAAGTCGGTCTCGAGGAATTCTTCGAAGTCCTTGCGCTGTTTGTCGTTCATGATGTCGTACATCAGCGCGTGCACCTGCTTGTGATCCAGGGCCGGCAGGTTGATCCGGCGGACATCGCCGTCGACCCGAATCATCGGCGGCAGACCAGCCGAGAGATGCAGGTCCGACGCGCCTTGCTTGGCGCTGAAGGCAAGCAGCTCAGTGATATCCATGGGACTCCCTAATGACAAGCAAGCAGGTAGAATGCCGCGAACGCTGAACGAGCGGGGCTATAGAGCGCGAGTAATGTCCACGATAGCAGAGAATATTGCAAAGGTCGGAGCGCGCATCCGTGAGGCGGCGCAAGCCTCGCAGCGCGATTTTGCCTCGATCGGCCTGCTTGCCGTGAGCAAGACCAAACCCGCCGCGGCGGTTCGCCAGGCCCATGCCGCCGGACTGCGCGACTTCGGCGAGAACTACCTGCAGGAAGCCCTGGAGAAGCAGGCCGAGCTGGGCGACCTGGCGCTGACCTGGCACTTCATCGGCCCCATCCAGTCGAACAAGACCCGCGCCATCGCCGAGCACTTCGCCTGGGTCCACTCGGTCGATCGCCTGAAGATCGCCGAGCGCCTGTCCACCCAGCGCCCGCCACAGCTACCCCCCCTGAATGTCTGCCTGCAGGTCAACATCAGCGGCGAGGCCAGCAAGTCCGGCTGCACCCCGCAAGAGCTGCCGGCGCTGGCCCAGGCAGTCGCCCGGCTGCCCAACCTGAAGCTGCGCGGCCTGATGTGCATCCCCGAACCCACCGAGGACCCGGTCGCCCAGCGCGCGGCATTCGCCCGCGTGCGCGAGCTGCTGGCGAGCCTGGAACTCGACCTCGACACCCTGTCCATGGGCATGAGCCACGACCTGGAGGCCGCCATCAGCGAAGGCGCGACCTGGGTACGCATCGGCACCGCCCTGTTCGGCGCCCGCGACTACGGCGCCCCTCGCATTGAATAAGGAAGCCCACATGAACGACCCCAAGATCGCCTTTATCGGCGCCGGCAACATGGCCGCCAGCCTGATCGGCGGCATGCGCGCCCAAGGCGTCGCGGCCAGCGCCATTCGCGCCAGCGACCACGGCGCCGAGCAGCGCGCCAGGATCACTGCCGAACACGGCATCGAGACCTTCGCCGCCAACGCCGATGCGGTTGCCGGCGCCGACGTCATCGTCCTGGCGGTCAAGCCGCAGGTCATGAAGGGCGTCTGCCAGGAACTGGCCCAACACCTGGAAGCCGGCCAGCTGATCGTCTCCGTCGCCGCCGGCATCACCTGCGCCAGCCTGGAAAGCTGGCTGGGCGCACGCGCCGTCGTGCGCTGCATGCCCAATACCCCGGCGCTGCTGCGCCAGGGCGTCAGCGGCCTGTATGCCAATGCCCGGGTCTCTGACGAGCAGCGCCAGCAAGCCGAACGCCTGCTCAGCGCGGTCGGCCTGGTTATGTGGCTGGACGAAGAGCGGCTGATCGACGCGGTCACCGCGGTATCCGGCAGCGGCCCGGCGTATTTCTTCCTGCTGATCGAGGCGATGACCGCCGCCGGCGAGAAGCTCGGGCTGCCCCGCGAGACCGCCGCCCAGCTGGCCGAACACACCGCCCTCGGCGCCGCGCGCATGGCGGTAAGCAGCGACGTCGACGCCGCGGAGCTGCGCCGCCGCGTGACCTCCCCGGCCGGCACCACCGAGGCGGCCATCAAGACCTTTCAGGCCGGCGGCTTCGAAACCCTGGTCGAACAGGCCCTGAATGCCGCCGCCCGCCGCTCGGCGGAACTGGCCGAACAGCTTGGTCAATAAGGAGCTCATGATGATCGGACTCGATACCGCTGCGGTCTATATCCTGCAGACCCTCGGCAGCCTGTACCTGCTGGTGGTGCTGCTGCGCTTCATCCTGCAACTGGTGCGCGCGGACTTCTACAACCCGCTCAGCCAGTTCATCGTGCGCGCCACCCAGCCGCTGCTCAAGCCGCTGCGCAAGGTCATCCCCGGCTTCGGCGGCCTCGACCTGGCCTCGCTGGTGCTGGCGATCCTGGTGCAGTTGCTGCTGATGACCCTGACCCTGATGCTGATGGGCTACGGCGTCGGCAACCCGGTGCAACTGCTGATCTGGTCGATCATCGGCATCACCGCGCTGTTCCTCAAGGTGTTCTTCTTCGCCCTGATCATCAGCGTGATCCTCTCCTGGGTCGCCCAGGGCAGTCACAACCCGGCGGTGGAGCTGATCAACCAGATGTGCGAGCCGCTGCTGGCGCCGATCCGCCGCTTCATGCCGAACCTGGGCGGCCTGGACCTGTCGCCCATCGTCGCCTTCCTGGCGCTCAACCTGATCGACATGCTGGTGATTCGCAACCTGGCGATGATGACCGGCATGTTCCGCGGGCTCAGCCTGGCGATCTGACCGGCCTCGCGCGCCGCGCCGGCGCGTCCGGCGCGAGCCCAGGCCTACTCCTCGGAGCCAGACCCGACCGTTCGACCGGCCGGGGCGACCATAAGGCGGGACGGTGACGCTGGCCAATTGACGCATCCGGCGGGACCCGCATAATCCCCGCCAGGCAGCCATGCCGAGGTGCGCCGCGCGTGATGCCGCGCGCCGGGGGGTGGCGACAGCCGCAGAACACCGCAACGGATACTCCAATGGCCCGGATGAGACCTGCACCGTGGCCGCTATCCAAGGATGCACTACCGAGGGGAACGCCCGGATGAGCATGGAACGTCTCAGTCAACAGGTCGATGCCTACGTCGCCTGGAAGCGCGAACTGATGCGCGAGATCACCCGCTATCGCAGCTGGCTGGTGACCAATCGCCTGATCTCCGACGCCGTCGAGGCCAAGCTCGAGCGCGCCCTGCGCCTGCTGCGCACCGACCATATCACCCTGGCCTTCGTCGGCGAGTTCTCCCGCGGCAAGACCGAACTGATCAACGCCCTGTTCTTCTCCGAGTACGGCCAGCGCATGCTGCCGTCCCAGGCCGGGCGCACCACCATGTGTCCCACCGAGCTGTTCTTCGACCCGCGCTCGGAGCGCTCCTATATCCGCCTGCTGCCGATCGAGACGCGCCTGTCCGAGGCCAATGTCTCGCAGTTCAAGCGCATCCCCCGGCACTGGGTGAACATACCGCTGGACCCCAGCGACCCGGACAACATGGTCCAGGCCTTCATCCAGGTCGCCCGAACCAAGCCGATGCCGGTGGAGCAGGCGATCCAGCTGGGCTTCCACCCGGACATGCTGGAGCGCACCGGCAAGCCCGGCCAGGTGCTGGTGCCGGCCTGGCGCCACGCCCTGGTCAACTTCGACCACCCCTTGCTGCGCCAGGGCCTGCGCATCCTCGACACGCCCGGCCTCAACGCCCTGGGCAGCGAGCCGGAACTGACCCTGTCGATGCTGCCCAACGCCCAGGCGATCATCTTCCTGCTGTCGGCCGACAGCGGCGTCACCGCCAGCGACATGGACATCTGGCAGCAGCATATTCGCCAGCTCGACGACGACACCCAGACCAGCCTGTTCGCCGTGCTCAACAAGATCGATGTGCTATGGGACGACCTGGCCGGCGACGCCTTCGTCCAGCAGGCCATCGCGCGCATCCAGTCCACCACCGCCAAGCAGCTCGGCATCAAGGGCGAGGACGTGCTGCCGCTCTCGGCCAAGCAGGCGCTGCTGGCCAAGGTGCGCAAGGATTCGGCGCTGCTCGCCCGCAGCCAGATGAGCGGCCTGGAAACCCTGCTCTGCGAACGCATCGTCAGGCAGAAGGAACGCCTGATCGAGGAGCGCGTGGTCAACCAGGTGCTGGCGCTGGTGCAGAACAGCCAGCATGTGCTCAACCTGCGCCTGGAGAAGGTCAACGAACAGCAGGCCCTGCTCAGCGGCCACCAGCAGGACAACGGCCAGATGCTCTTCGAGCTGACCGCCAAGACCAAGGAGGATCACGGCCTGCACCATCGCCGCCTGCTCGGCCTGAAGACCAACCAGCGCCTGCTCAAGCGCCAGGGCGACCTGCTGCGTGCCGCCGCGCGGCCGGAACGCCTCGACGAGCACCTGAACAAGGTGCGCAAGAACCTCACAGGCAGCTGGACCACCCTGGGCATCAACCAGGCCATCCTGCACTTCTTCCGCTCGGTGGAGAGCGACCTGCACAGCCTGTCGCACGAGGCCGAGATGGCCAACCGGATGGTCGCCGCCATCTACCGCCGGCACAACGAGGAGAACCCGCTGCACGGCGTCGACGCGCCGCAGTTCGACGTCCAGCGCTACCTGCGCGAGCTCAAGCAGCAGCAGACCAAGGCCGACCAGTTCCGCCTGCACCTCAAGACCCTGCTTACCGAACAGCGCAGCCTGACCCGGCGCTTCTTCGCCACCCTGGTGCAGGAGGTCATCGGCCTGCACCAGCGCCTGCGCCAGGAAGCCGAGCAATGGGCCGGCGACGCGCTGCTGCCGCTGATGCAGCACACCCTGGAGCACAAGCAGCTGCTGGAAACCCACATGCTGCGCCTCAAGGCCCTAGCCCAGCAAACCCAGCAGAGCCGCCAGCGCAGCCAGCAACTGGCGCACTACCGTGGCGAGCTGGAGCAGCAGCTGGCCCAGGCCGGCGAGATGCTGCGCACCCTGCGCCGACCGGCGCCGATCCAGCGCCAGGGCAAGGTGGTCAGCCTGCCGGGTGCCCGGCGCGCGCTCGGCGCCGCCGAATAGCCAACGGCGCTGCGCCCCCTGTGCTTGCCGCAGGGGGCGGCGCTCTTTAGACTGCTGCCCTTCGTTTTTTTCTTCCCATTTCGCGAGCAGGGTCGATGCCGACTGCCTTTCCCCCAGATTCCGTTGGCCTGGTGACGCCCGAGGTGTTGCAGTTCGCCGCGCCCCTGGCGCTGGCGTGCGGGCGCAGCCTGGCCGACTATCAGCTGATCTTCGAGACCTATGGCCGGCTGAACGAGGCACGCAGCAACGCCGTGCTGATCTGCCATGCCCTGTCCGGCCATCACCATGCCGCCGGTTATCACAGCCCGGACGACCGCAAGCCGGGCTGGTGGGACAGTTGCATCGGCCCGGGCAAGCCCATCGATACCAACAAGTTCTTCGTCGTCAGCCTGAACAACCTCGGCGGCTGCAACGGCTCGACCGGCCCCTCGAGCCTCAACCCCACCACGGGCAAGCCCTATGGCGCGGACTTCCCGGTGATGACGGTGGAGGACTGGGTGCACAGCCAGGCACGCCTGGCCGACGCCCTGGGCATCGGGCAGTGGGCCGCCGTGGTTGGCGGCAGCCTCGGCGGCATGCAGGCCATGCAGTGGACCATCAGCTACCCCGAGCGGGTGCGTCACTGCCTGGCGATCGCCTCGGCGCCCAAGCTGTCGGCGCAGAACATCGCCTTCAACGAAGTGGCGCGCCAGGCCATCCTCACCGACCCGGAGTTCCACGGCGGGCACTTCCAGGAACAGGGCGTGATCCCCAAGCGCGGCCTGATGCTGGCGCGCATGGTCGGCCACATCACCTACCTGTCGGATGACGCCATGGGCGAGAAATTCGGCCGCGGCCTGAAGAGCGAGAAGCTCAACTACGACTTCCACAGCGTCGAATTCCAGGTCGAGAGCTACCTGCGCTACCAGGGCGAGGAGTTTTCCGGGCGCTTCGACGCCAACACCTACCTGCTGATGACCAAGGCCCTGGACTACTTCGACCCGGCCGCCGAGCACGATGGCGACCTGGCCAAGACCCTGGCCAAGGCCAGCGCCGACTTCTGCGTGATGGCCTTCACCACCGACTGGCGCTTTTCCCCGGCGCGCTCGCGGGAGATCGTCGACGCACTGATGGCCGCGCGCAAGAACGTCTGCTACCTGGAAATCGACGCGCCCCAGGGCCATGACGCCTTCCTCATGCCGATCCCGCGCTACCTACAGGCCTTTTCCAGCTACATGAACCGAATCCAGGTGTAACCCCGTCATGCGTGCAGATCTCGACATCATCCAGGAGTGGATTCCCGCCGGCAGCCGCGTGCTCGACCTCGGCTGTGGCGACGGCGAACTGCTGGCCTGGCTGGCTGAGCACAAGGCGGTCAGCGGCTATGGCCTGGAGATCGACCCGGAGAAGATCGCCCGCTGCATCGAGCGCGGCGTCAACGTGGTCGAGCAGAACCTCGATGAGGGCCTGGGCAACTTCGCCAGCGACAGCTTCGACGTGGTCGTGATGACCCAGTCGCTGCAGGCCCTGCACTTCCCCGACAGGGTCCTGGCGGAGATGCTGCGGGTCGGCCGCACCTGCATCATCACCTTCCCCAACTTCGGCCACTGGCGCTGCCGCTGGTACCTGGCGAGCAAGGGGCGCATGCCGGTCTCCGACTTCCTGCCCTACACCTGGTACAACACGCCGAACATCCACTTCTGCACCTTCGAGGACTTCGAGCGCCTGTGCCACGCGCAGCACGCCAGCATCCAGGAGCGCCTGGCGGTCGACCGCGACCACCGCCACGGCTGGGCCAGCCGTATTTGGCCTAATCTGTTAGGTGAGATCGGCATCTACCGAATCAGCGGGCCCACCGCCCTGGACACGCAGACCGCCAGCTGAGCCGTCCGTCCCTCCAGGCCCAACCTTGCAGGAGAGCCACCATGCGCCGCATCACCCTATTCTTCATCGCCCTGTGCCTGAGCCTGCCGGTGCTTGCCGAGCGCAAGCAGAGCTTCGGCGAGCTGGATGTGCACTACATCGCCTTCAACTCCAGCTTCCTCCAGCCGGATATCGCCGCCGCCACCGGCCTGGTACGCAGCAAGCGCCAGGGCGTGGTCAACATCTCCGTGCTCAAGGCCGGCGCAGCCATGGCCGCCAGTGTCGACGGCGAGGTGAAGAACCTCCTCGGACAGAGCCACCCGCTGAACTTCAAGCAGGTCAACGAAGGCTCGGCGATCTATTACCTGGCGCAGTTTCCCTTCGAGAACCGCGAAGTGCTGCGTTTCTCCATCAACGTCAAGGCCGGCGACGGCGTCGCCCACAGCCTCGACTTCAGCCAGGAATTCTTTCCGGACGAATGATGCCCATCAGCGAACTCGTACTCGCCAGCCATAACGCCGGCAAACTCAAGGAACTCCAGGCCATGCTCGGCGACGCCGTGCGCGTGCGCTCGGTTGGCGAGTTCAGCAGCGTCGAGCCGGAAGAAACCGGCCTGAGCTTCATCGAAAACGCCATCCTCAAGGCCCGCCACGCCGCCCGGGTATCAGGCCTGCCGGCCCTGGCCGACGACTCAGGCCTGGCGGTGGACGCCCTCGGCGGCGCCCCGGGGATCTACTCGGCGCGCTACGCCGACGGGCAGGGCGATGCGGCGAACAACGCCAAGCTGCTCGAAGCCCTGCGGGACGTCCCGGATGAACAGCGCGGCGCCCAGTTCGTCTGCGCCCTGGCCCTGCTGCGGCACGCCGAAGACCCCCTGCCGATCCTCTGCGAAGGCCTGTGGCACGGGCGCATCCTGCACCAGCCGCGTGGCGACCAGGGCTTCGGCTACGATCCGCTGTTCTGGGTCGCGGAGCGCAACTGCGCCAGCGCCGAACTGGCGCCGGCGCAGAAGAACCAGCTGAGCCACCGCGCCCGCGCCATGGCCTTGCTCAAGCAGCGCCTGGGGCTCGTATGAGCACTTCCGCCGGCGGGGGCTTTCAGCTCCCGCCACTCGCGCTCTACATCCATATTCCCTGGTGCGTGAAGAAGTGCCCCTACTGCGACTTCAACTCCCATGCCGCCGGCCCGACGCTGCCCGAGCAGGCGTACGTCGACGCCCTGCTGGCCGACCTCGATGAAGAATTGCCGCAGGTCCATGGTCGCCCGCTGACCTCGATCTTCTTCGGAGGCGGCACCCCCAGCCTGTTTTCCGCCCAGGCCCTCGGCCGCCTGCTGGAGGGGGTCGAGCGCCGCGTGCCGTTCGCCCCCGACATCGAGATCACCCTGGAGGCCAACCCCGGCACCTTCGAACAGGCCAAGTTCGCCGCCTACCGCGCCCTCGGCATCAATCGCCTGTCGATCGGCGTGCAGAGCTTCCAGGCCGACAAGCTCCAGGCCCTGGGGCGCATCCACAACGGCGTTGAAGCGGTCCGCGCCGCCGACATGGCCCGCGCCGCCGGCTTCGACAACTTCAACCTGGACCTGATGCACGGGTTGCCCAACCAGTCCCTCGACGACGCCCTCGACGACCTGCGCACCGCCATCGCCCAGGCACCGACGCATCTGTCCTGGTACCAGCTGACCCTGGAACCGAATACGGTGTTCTGGAGCCAGCCGCCGACGCTGCCGGAAGACGACATCCTCTGGGACATCCAGGAGGCCGGCCAGGCCCTGCTGGCCGAGCACGGCTACGCCCAGTACGAGGTGTCGGCCTATGCCCAGCCGGACCGGGCGGCCCGGCACAACCTCAATTACTGGACCTTCGGCGACTTCCTCGGCATCGGCGCCGGCGCCCACGCCAAGCTGAGCAGCCCGCAGGGCGTGATCAAGCGCAGCTGGAAGACCCGCCTGCCCAAGGACTACCTGGATGCAGGCAAGCGCTTCAGCGCCGGCGAGCGACTGCTGGAGGCCGACGAGCTGCCCTTCGAGTTCCTGATGAACGTGCTGCGCCTCACCGACGGAGTGGCCAGCGAGCTGTTCAGCGCGCGCACCGGCCTGCCGCTGGCGCTGCTCGCCGGCGCCCGCACCGAGGCCGAGCGCCGCGGCCTGCTGCACCGCGATCCGGCACGACTGAGCGCCACCCGCGAGGGTCAGCTGTTTCTCAACGACCTGCTGCAACACTTCCTGCCCTGACCGGCTATTCATGCGCCCGCGGCGCTAAGGACCCCGCATGGACCTGTTACTCGAACTGATCGCCACCCTCTCGCGCTGGAGCCGTGGCCATCTGTACGACATCTCCCTGGCGATCATGGCCACCCTGTTCGTGCTGTTCGGCCCGGGGATCAACGCCTGGGTGCAGCGCAGTATCGGCAACCTCAACTTCTTCCTGCGCACGCTGATCTTCGTGCTGGTCTGCGCGCTCGGCTACGGCCTGGCGATCGTCTTCCTCACCCCCTGGCTGTCCCAGGGCCTCGGCCACTTCAACAACTACACCCTGGCGCCGGTGCTGCTGCTGGTGTTCTTCCTGATTGGCGTGCTGGCCGATCGCAACTAGCCGCCAGCCTGTCGCCCCCTTCCTGCGCACAATAAAGAGCCGCCTGAAGCGGCGGCTTGTTCAGTGCGGCGAGCCCGGCCTCAGTTGCCGACGCGGCGCAGCGCCTGCGGGGTGAAGTCGCGCGGCCCCAGCTCCGCGGCGAAGTCGTACATCGGCTCGTTGTTGTCCATGCCGTCGACGAAGAAGCGCCCGCCCTCGAGGTCGTAGAGGGTCTCCAGGGTGCTGCCGAACATCGGCACCTCGTAGTAGCTGATCGGGTGGCTCTCCTGCAGGCCGACCAGCTGGCCAGCATCGTCATACAGGTCGACCGCGAGGATCTGCCAGCTGTCCTCGTCCAGGTAGAAACGCCGCTTGGCGTAGGGGTGGCGGAAGCCCTTGCGCAACTCGGCCTCGACCAGCCAGACACGGTGCAGCTCGTAGCGCAGCAGCCCGGGATTGACCGTGTTGCGCTGCAGGATGCTGTCGTAGGGGATGCCCTGCTGGTGTACCGCGTAGCTGTTGTAGGGCACCAGCAGCTCGCGCTTGCCGAGCAGCTTCCAGGTGTAGCGATCCGGCGCGCCGTTGTAGGTGTCGACCATGTCGGCGGTGGCCATGCCGTTGGTGTCCGGCTGCGGGCTGTCGTAGGCCAGCATCGGCAGGCGCCGCACGCGGCGCTCGCCGCGGCTGAAGCGCCAGGCCTTGCGGATCGCCAGGACCTGGTCGAGGGTCTCCTGCACCAGCAGCGCCGAGCCGGCCAGCTTGGCCGGGGCGACCACCTTGTAGCGGTAGTGGAACAGGGTATTGTCCAGGTCCTGCGGGCTGACGCCTTCGCGGCCATAGCGGAAATACACGTCGCGCTCCAGCTTGAGCAGGTTGTAGGCACCATTGGCCAGCACCGCCGCCTGGTTGGTGACCATGCTGATCTGCTCGCCGCGGTAACGCATGATGTGGTTCCAGATGGCCTGCTGGCCATCTTCCGGCAGCGGGAAGGGCACCCCCGCCGCGACCCCGGCGACGCCGTTGCCGCCGGAGATCAGCTCGGCGTTCTGCGCATTGTAGCGGGTGGCGTCGTAGATCCGCTGCGGCGCCGCGGCGCTGCGCCGGGTCGGATAGACGCGCAGGAAGTAGTCCGGATGCCGCGCGAGCAGCGCCTGGTGCCCCGCCGACAGGCGGGCGCGGTACGGCTCGAGATTGCGCCCGTCGACCTGGTACAGCGGGGCGTCGCCGGCGTAGGGGTCGGGGTGGTGCATCCCGGGCCGATAGCCGGCCGGTGGCTGGGCCAGGCCACCCTGCCAGGCCGGGATGGTGCCCTCGGCATTGCCGGCCCGCTCGCCGCCCAGCGGCGTCAGGTCCTGCCCCAGACGGGCGGCCTGGGCAGCGTCCAGCTTGGCCTGCGCCGGCAGCGCCAGGGTCGCCAGCAGCAGCAGTGAAAGTGTTCGCAACACAACATTCTCCTCACGGCGCCGTCGAGCGTACGCCGCCTTTCTTATTTCGTGCGTGAGTGGTTGCGCTTCTATCGGAGTCATCGAGGTGAGGGGCCGTCCTGGCGTCGGGTGGTCCCGATCATCTGCCATCGTCCTGATGGCGGCGCCGCGCGGGCAGCGCCGATAGTCTGGTGCGTGCGGTTCAGGCGCTGCGCTGGAACTTGAGGTCCCACACGCCGTGGCCGAGGCGCTCGCCGCGGCGCTCGAACTTGGTGATCGGCCGCTCCGGCGGCCGCGGCACGTAGTCCCCGTCCGCCGCCAGGTTGTGATAACCCGGCGCGGCTTGCATCACCTCGAGCATGTGCTCGGCATAGGGCTGCCAGTCGGTGGCCATGTGCAGCACGCCGCCGACCTTGAGCTTCTGCCGCACCAGTTCGGCGAAGGCCGGCTGGACGATGCGGCGCTTGTGATGACGGGCCTTGTGCCAGGGGTCGGGGAAGAACAGCAGCAGGCGATCGAGGCTGGCGTCGGCCACGCACTGGCGCAGCACCTCGAGGGCATCGCAGCTGTAGACCCGCACATTGCTCAGGTTCTGCGTCATCAGACCGTTGAGCAGGGCGCCGACGCCCGGCCGGTGCACCTCGACGCCGATGAAGTCCTGCTCCGGCGCGGCGGCGGCCATCTCCAACAGGGAATGGCCCATGCCGAAGCCGATCTCGAAGGTGCGCGGCGCGCTGCGGCCGAACACCTGGTCGAAATCCGGCGCGCCGGCCTGCAGTTCCAGGCCGAACTTCGGCCAGCCCTGGTCCAGGCCACGCTGCTGGCCTTCGGTCATCCGTCCGGCGCGCATGACGAAGCTCTTGATGGTACGCAGGTGGCGCTGTTCCTCGGCCGGTGCCGAGGGATCGTGGGATTCAGTCATCGGGGGCTCTTAAGAACGATGGGGCTTGGGGCGGCCACAGATCAACGGATCAGGCCTTCCAGTGGCGACGAGGCACTGGCATAGAGTTTCTTCGGCATGCGCCCGGCCAGGTAGGCCAGGCGTCCGGCCTCGATGGCGTACTTCATCGCCTCGGCCATCAGCACCGGGTTCTGCGCATGGGCGATGGCGCTGTTCATCAGCACCGCTTCGCAGCCCAGTTCCATGGCGATGGTCGCGTCGGAGGCGGTACCCACGCCGGCATCGACCAGCACCGGCACCGTCGCCTCTTCGAGGATGATGCGCAGGTTGTAGGGGTTGCAGATGCCCAGGCCGGTGCCGATCAGGCCGGCCAGCGGCATCACCGCGATGCAGCCCATGTCGGCCAGCTGGCGGGCGATGATCGGATCGTCGCTGGTGTAGACCATCACGTCGAAGCCATCCTTGACCAGCACTTCGGCGGCCTTGAGGGTTTCGATCACGTTGGGGAACAGGGTCTTCTGGTCGGCCAACACCTCCAGCTTGACCAGCTTGTGGCCATCGAGCAGCTCGCGGGCCAGGCGGCAGGTGCGCACGGCCTCGTCGGCGTCGTAGCAACCGGCGGTGTTCGGCAGAATGGTGTAGCGCTCCGGCGAGATCACCTCGAGCAGGTTCGGCTCGCCGGGATTCTGGCCGATATTGGTGCGGCGCACGGCAACCGTGACGATCTCCGCCCCCGAGGCCTCGATGGCCGCGCGGGTTTCGTCGAGGTCCTTGTACTTGCCGGTGCCGACCAGCAGGCGCGACTGGTAGGTGCGGCCGGCCAGGGTGAAGGGCTTGTCGCTGCGAACGTGGCTCATCGAAGACTCCTCGGGACTAATGACGGGGGACGGGGCGGCGGGCTCAGCCGCCACCGATGGCATGTACCACTTCGACCCGGTCACCGTCGCGAAGCGCGGTACTGGCGTGCTGGCTGCGTGGCACGATGTCCAGATTGAGCTCGACCGCAATGCGCCGGCCGGCCAGGTCCAGACGTCCGAGCAGGTCGGCGACGGTCTGGCCATCGGGCAGCTCGAATGCTTCACCGTTCAACTGAATGTGCATGCTGGAGCGGTCACATCTTGAGAGAGGGTCGGCATTCTAGCCCGATCATCGGCGCCGACCAAGGCTAAAGGGCGCCATTCGTCCAGCTTTCCTGACGCACGGGTCAAGTCAGGCGAAGAGCCGCCAGCGCCAGGCACAGCCAGCCGCCGAGAAAGGCCAGGCCACCGAAGGGGGTGACGATGCCGATCCTGCCGTAGCCGCTCAGGGCCAGCAGGTACAGGCTGCCGGAAAACAGCAGGATGCCCAGGACGAACAGCGCCCCGGCCAGGTTGACCAGGCGCCCGGGCGCCTGCAGGGCCAGCAGGGCGACGCCGAACAGCGCCAGGGCATGGATCAGTTGATAGTGGCTGCCGGTCTGGAACACCGCCAGGTGGTCGGCGCTGAGCCGAGCCTTCAGGCCATGGGCGGCGAAGGCGCCGAGGGCGACCCCGGTGAATCCGGCAAAAGCGGCCAGCAACAACCACAGACGAGCCATGCGTCACTCCAGACAATTCGAAGGCGGCCGCTATAATGGCCCGCCACCCCCCTCCCGGCCAAGCTCGCATGTTCCGCTCCATCCGCCGCCAACTGCTGAAACTGCTGCTCTACTTCATGGCCGCCACGGCCGTGCTGGTCCTGCTGTTTCGCTGGGTGCCGCCGCCAGGCACGGCGCTGATGGTCGAGCGCAAGGTGCAATCCTGGGTCAATGACCGGCCGATCGACCTGCAACGAACCTGGCGCCCCTGGGGCGAGCTGCCCGACGACCTCAAGCTGGCGGTGATCGCCGCCGAGGACCAGAAGTTCGCCGAGCACTGGGGCTTCGATGTCGCGGCGATCCGCGCGGCACTTAGCCACAATCGCCAGGGCGGCTCGTTGCGCGGCGGCAGCACGCTGAGCCAGCAGGTGGCCAAGAACCTGTTCCTCTGGTCCGGCCGCAGCTGGCTGCGCAAGGGCGTGGAGGCCTGGTTCACCGCGCTGATCGAGCTGCTCTGGCCGAAGCATCGGATTCTCGAGGTCTACCTCAACAGCGTCGAATGGGGTGAAGGGGTGTTCGGTGCCGAAGCCGCGGCACGGCACCACTTCGACAAGGGCGCGCCCTACCTGTCGCGCCAGCAGGCCAGCCTGCTGGCCGCGGTACTGCCCAACCCGCGCCAGTGGAGCGCCAGCCGACCGAGCAGCCGGGTCAGCCGCCGCGCCGCCTGGATTCGCCAGCAGATGTGGCAATTGGGGGGAAGCCACTACCTCAACCAGCTGCGCGGTGCGCGCCCGGACTGGTGGCCCGGCTGGCTGTGAGCACAGACAGCCGCCGATAGCCCGACCGGCTCAGCGCGAACCCAGGACCCGCTGTGGCACAGCTTGCAGCACGCGCAGTCGCTCTCCGTCGGCATGGGCGGTCAGGCCCAGCTGCGGGTAGACCCAGGCCTCACCGTCGTCCAGCTGCAGGCGCAGGCGCGGCTGACCGAGACTGCTGGCCAGGCGCGCGGCCGGCACTGCATCCTGGGGTTCGAGGGTCAGGCCGACGATGCCATGACCGCCCAGCTGCGCGACGAGCTGTGCAGCAAGCGGTTGCTCGGTGTCTTCCGTCCCCAGCCCGGTCGCCGCCATCAGGCTGCTGCGCTCGGCCTCGCTCAGCGCCAGCTCGGCCTCCAGGCGCCAGGGCACGCCGGCGTCCAGCCACTCGCCGCGGTAGAGCAGGCGCGCGCCCTGCGGTCGCGGCTGCAACCACAGCTCACCGGCGACCAGGACACTCAACTCCGCCAGACGCAGGCGCTCATCGGCCAGCGGCTCCAGCACCAGGGCCTGCCACTCGGCCAGCCAGGGTAGCGGCTCATCCGGCGGGGGCGTGCGCACCAGAAAGGCGCCCCAGGCGAAGAACAGCAGGGCGACGGCGGCAAACACCAGCCATTGCCGGGGCCCCAGGGGTGGCAACTTCACGGCTAATCTCCAGGCAGAAAAAAGCCGCACCCGGGTGCGGCTTGTTCAGGTTCGGCGCTCAGGCGGCAATCGAGCCCTTGAGCTTGTTCATCGCGTTCTTCTCCAGCTGGCGGATGCGCTCGGCGGAGACGTTGTACTTGGCGGCCAGGTCGTGCAGCGTGGCCTTCTCCTCGGCCAGCCAACGCTGGTAGAGGATGTCGCGGCTGCGCTCGTCGAGCCCTTCCAGCGCTTCGTGCAGGTTGGCGGTGGCGCTGTCGCTCCAGTCGGCATCCTCCAGCTGGCGCGCGGGGTCGTAACGGTGGTCTTCCAGATACTGGGCCGGCGACTGGAAGGCGCTGTCGTCGTCGGCATCGTTGGCCGGATCGAAGGCCATGTCGTGGCCGGTCAGGCGGCTCTCCATCTCGCGCACCTCGTGGGGCTCGACCCCCAGGCTTTCCGCCACCGCATGCACTTCGTCGTTGTTCAGCCAGGCCAGCCGCTTCTTCTGGCTGCGCAGGTTGAAGAACAGCTTGCGCTGGGCCTTGGTGGTGGCGACCTTGACGATGCGCCAGTTGCGCAGGATGAACTCGTGGATCTCGGCACGGATCCAGTGCACGGCGAAGGACACCAGGCGCACGCCCATTTCCGGGTTGAAGCGCTTGACCGCCTTCATCAGGCCGACGTTGCCTTCCTGGATCAGGTCGGCCTGGGCCAGGCCATAGCCGGAATAGCTGCGGGCGATATGCACGACGAAACGCAGGTGGGCCAGCACCATCTGCCGGGCGGCCTCGAGATCCTGCTTGTAGTAGAGGCTCTCGGCCAGCTCGCGCTCCTGCTCCGGCGTCAGCAGCGGGATGCTGTTGACCGCGTGCACGTAAGCCTCCAGGTTGGCGCCTGGGACTAGGGCATGAACAGGTTGCAAGGACGTTGACATTTGAACCCTCCGACTCACGAAACGCGTGCAGTGTAGCACTGCGCAATACGACTAGGAACGCGTATACAAGTTCCGTTACAGATAGTCAATATTAAAGAAATCAATCGGTTACTACCTGGGCGCGAGCTCGCTCAAATGGCGTGCGACGGCCAGCCAGGCGCCGATGTAGCCCAGCAGCACCGCACCGAGCAGCAGCGACAGGCCATCGGCCGTGGGCACCCCGGCCAGGGCGAAGTCGCTGCCATACAGACCGGCCAGGCGCACCACGGCATCGTTCAGCCAACCCAGGCCATAGGCCAGCACCAGCCAGGCCAGCAGCCCGGCGCCGAATCCATACAGCGCGCCCATATAGAGGAAGGGCCGGCGCACGTAGCTGTCGGTGCCGCCGACCAGCTTGATCACCTCGATCTCGGTACGGCGATTCTCGATGTGCAGGCGAATGGTGTTGCCGATCACCAGCAGCAGGGCCAGCACCAGCAGCAGGGTCAGGCCGAAGACGAAGCGGTCGCCCAGGTTGAGGATCGCCGTCAGGCGCTCGACCCAGAGCAGATCGAGCTGGGCCTGCTGCACCTTGGGCAGCTCGGCCAGGCGCAGACGCAGGGCCTCCAGGTTGGCCTTGTCGATTTCCTTGGGGGTGACCAGCACCACGCCCGGCAGGGGGTTTTCCGGCAGTTCCTTGAGCGCCTCGCCGAGCCCGGACTGCTGCTGGAACTCGTCCAGTGCCTGTTCGCGGCTGATCCACTCGGCCTCGGCGACATCCTCCATCGCCGCGATCAGCTCGCGCAGGCCCTCACCCTCGACCTCGCTGGCGTCGACCTGCAGGAACAGGGAGATCTGCGCGGCGCGTTGCCAGGAGCCGCCGAGGCGCTCGACGTTATCCAGCAGCAGGGCCAGGCCCATCGGCAGGCTCAGGGCAACGGCCATCACCAGGCAGGTGAAGAAGCTGCCGATCGGCTGCTTGGCCAGGCGGCGCAGGCTGTCGGCCAGGCTGGCGCGGTGACTCTCCAGCCAGGCATGCAGCTGGGTACGGAAATCCGGGCCCTCGTCGGCGGCCGTGTGCTCGGTCTTCTTCGGTGCCGCGCCGACACGCTGGGCCGGCTGCGGTGGCGGAATGCGCGTGGCGCTCATCAGACTGCCTCCCCGTCGCCGATCAGGCGGCCGCGTTGCAGGGTCAGCATGCGGTGGCGCATGCGCGCGATCAGGGCCAGGTCGTGGCTGGCGATCAGCACGCTGGTGCCGAGGCGGTTGATGTCTTCGAACACGCCCATGATCTCCGCCGCCAGACGCGGGTCGAGGTTGCCGGTCGGTTCGTCGGCCAACAGCAGGGCCGGGCGATGGACGATGGCGCGGGCGATGCCGACGCGCTGCTGCTGGCCGGTCGAGAGGTCGCCGGGAAACAGCTCGACCTTGTCCGACAAGGCCACCCGCTCCAGCGCGGCGCCGACCCGCTGGCCGATCTCCGCCTTGCCCAGGCCGAGTATCTGCAACGGCAGGGCGACGTTGTCGAATACGCTGCGGTCGAACAGCAGCTGATGATTCTGGAACACCACGCCGATCTGCCGGCGCAGGTAGGGAATCTGTGCGCTGGTGATCTGCGCCAGGTCCTGCCCGGCGAGCAGCAACTTGCCGCTGGTCGGCCGCTCCATCGCCAGCAGCAGGCGCAGCAGGGTGCTCTTGCCGGCACCGGAGTGGCCGGTGACGAACAGGAACTCGCCGCGGCGCACGCGAAAACTCAGCTCGTGCAGCCCGACGTGACCGTTGGGGTAACGTTTACCGACCTGCTCGAATCGAATCATCCCTATTTCTCCGCGAACAGCGCCTGGACAAAGGCCTCGGCCTCGAAGGTGCGCAGGTCGTCGATGCCTTCGCCGACGCCGATATAGCGGATCGGCAGGCCGAACTGCTTGGCCAGGGCGAAGATCACCCCGCCCTTGGCCGTGCCGTCCAGCTTGGTGAGCACCAGGCCGCTGAGGCTGACCGTCTGGTTGAACTGCTTGGCCTGGTTGATGGCGTTCTGCCCGGTGCCGGCGTCCAGCACCAGCAGCACTTCGTGGGGCGCGCTGTCGTCCAGCTTGCCGATCACCCGGCGGACCTTCTTCAGCTCCTCCATCAGGTTGTCCTTGGTGTGCAGGCGCCCGGCCGTATCGGCGATCAGCACGTCCATGCCGCGCGCCTTGGCGGCCTGCACCGCATCGAAGATCACCGAGGCGGAGTCGGCGCCGGTGTGCTGGGCGATCACCGCGATCTGGTTGCGCTCGCCCCACACCTGCAGCTGCTCCACCGCGGCGGCGCGGAAGGTGTCGCCGGCCGCCAGCATCACCTTGTTGCCGTCCAGCTGCAGCTTCTTCGCCAGCTTGCCGATGGTGGTGGTCTTGCCGACGCCATTCACCCCGACCACCAGGATCACATAGGGGCGCTTGGCGTGGTCGATGTGCAGGGGCTGCTCGACCGGCTTGAGCAGCACGGTCAGCTCCTCCTGCAGGGCCTTGTACAGCGCGCCGCTGTCGGTCAGCTGCTTGCGCGCGACCTTCTGGGTCAGGCTCTGGATGATCGCGGTGGTGGCCTCGACGCCGACATCGGCCATCAGCAGGCGGGTCTCGATCTCGTCGAGCAGGTCGTCGTCGATCGCCTTCTTGCCGAGGAACAGGCTGGCCATGCCCTCACCCAGGCTGGCGCTGGTCTTCGACAGGCCCTGCTTGAGGCGGGCGAACCAGCCGCCCTGGTTGTCGCCCGGCTTGGCCTGCTCGACTGGCGGCGCGACCACGGGGGCGGGCGGCGCGACCGGCTCGGGCGCCGGCGTCGGCAGCGGGGTGTGCAGCACCTCGCTGCCGGCATTGATGCGAAAGCGCGAGGCGCTGGGCGCTGCGGCTGGCGTCGACGCCGGTGTCGATTGCGGAGCGGCCGGCGCCTCTGGCAGGTAGCCGGCAGTCGGCGCGGCTGGCGCCGCTACGGCAGCGGCCTGGGGCGCCGGCTCAGCGGTCGCGGCCACGGCGCTATCGGCAGGCGAAGCCACCGGCGTAGAGGTCGGCTCGACTACTGGCGGCGCTGGCGTCACCTCGGCCACAGGAGTCGGCTCCGGAGTGGCCGGCGCGGTGGCGTCGGCAGGCGCCTGCGGCTTCTTGCGCAGCCAGCCGAACAGGCCCTTCTTTTCCGCGGCTTGATCCGCGCCTTTCTCGGCAGCTTGCTCGGCCGCGGATGCGGCGGGAGTCTTCTTGTCGTCGTTGGAACCAAACATGGAGGACGGCTATCTCAAAGGAGCGACGCGCCGATAGGCAGGTCTGAAAACATCGCAAAGGCTGGGCAGGCAAACCCACACGACGCTGCGCAGCGGTTTTCAGCAGGCTTAACAGGCATGGCCGCCAGTAAAACGGATGAGTATCCTAGCACCTCCGCGCCCGCCGACGCTAAGTTCAAGCGGGCCGCCCGACAGGTCGACAGTTAATGAATATGATTGCCCGCCGCGCCGTCGGCGCAGTCCTCGGCGCGCTCTGCATGCCGCTGATGGCACTCGCCGCCGCCCCCCAACCGACCCACGAATTCAGCCTGGACAATGGCCTCAAGGTCATAGTCCGCGAAGATCACCGCGCGCCGGTGGTGGTTTCCCAGCTCTGGTACAAGGTCGGCTCCAGCTACGAGACGCCTGGCCAGACCGGCCTGTCCCATGCCCTGGAGCACATGATGTTCAAGGGCAGTCGCAAGCTTGGTCCCGGCGAGGCCTCGCGCATCCTGCGCGAGCTGGGCGCCGAGGAGAACGCTTTCACCAGCGACGACTACACCGCCTACTACCAGGTGTTGGCGCGCGATCGCCTGGCCGTGGCCCTGGAGCTGGAGGCCGATCGCCTGGCCAGCCTCAAGCTGCCGGCCGACGAGTTCCAGCGTGAGATCGAGGTGATCAAGGAGGAGCGCCGCCTGCGCACCGACGACAAGCCGTCGAGCAAGGCCTACGAACGCTTCAAGGCCATGGCCTACCCCGCCAGCGGCTACCACACCCCGACCATCGGCTGGATGGCCGACCTCGAGCGCATGAGCATCGAGGAGCTGCGCGCCTGGTACCAGGCCTGGTACGCGCCGAACAACGCCACCCTGGTGGTGGTCGGCGATGTCACGGCCGATGAGGTCAGGACGCTGGCCGAGCGCTACTTCGGCCCCATTCCCCGGCGCCCGGTACCAACCGCCAAGGCCCCGCGCGAGCTGCCGGCACCAGGCGAGCGACGCCTCACCCTGCACCTGAAGACCCAGTTGCCGAACCTGCTGATGGGCTTCAACGTACCGGGCCTGGCCACCGCCGAGCACCCACGTCAGGTGCACGCCCTGCGCCTGATCGCCGCCCTGCTCGACGGCGGCTACAGCGCACGCTTGCCGACGCGCCTGGAGCGCGGCGAGGAACTGGTGTCCGGCGCGTCCGCCTGGTACAACGCCTACGCCCGCGGCGACAGCCTGTTCGTGCTGTCCGCCACGCCCAACGTGCAGACCGGCAAGACCCTGGAGCAGACCGAGGCCGGCCTGTGGCGCGAGCTGCAGGACCTGCAGCAGACTCCGCCCTCCGCCGAGGAGCTGGCGCGGGTGCGCGCCCAGGTGATCGCCGGGCTGGTCTACGACCGCGACTCGATCACCAGCCAGGCCACCACCATCGGCCAGCTGGAAACCGTCGGCCTGTCCTGGAAGCTGATCGATCAGGAACTGGCCGAGCTGGAGGCCGTGACCCCGGCCGATATCCAGCATGCCGCACGCACCTTCTTCACCCGCGACCGCCTCAGCGTCGCCCATGTCCTGCCCGAGGAGGCGCGCAATGAGTGAACGCAACGGTCTACGCTACGGCCTGCTCGGCCTGGCACTCGCAGCGCTGCTGGCGCTCCTGCTGCTGGTGGTCGCCTCCGACCACAGCGCCGCACCCGAGCCTGCTCCGGTCGCCAGCAGCAAGCTCGAGTCCCTCGCCGAACTGAACGGCCAGGCGCCGACGCGCCGCGACCTGCAGATCCAGACCTGGCAGACAGCCGAAGGCGCCAAGGTGCTGTTCGTCGAGGCCCGCCAGTTGCCGATGTTCGACCTGCGCCTGCTCTTCGCCGCCGGCAGCAGTCAGGATGACGGCGTGCCCGGCCTGGCCATGCTGACCAACGCCATGCTCAACGAGGGCGTGCCGGGCCTGGATGCCGGTGCCATCGCCGCCGGCTTCGAGAACCTCGGCGCGCAGTTCGGCAACGGCTCCTACCGCGACATGGCGGTGGCCAGCCTGCGCGCCCTCAGCGCCCCGGAGATTCGTGAGCCGGCACTGCGCCTGTTCGACCAGGTGGTAGGCCAGCCGAGCTTCCCCGAGGACGCCCTGACGCGGATCAAGAACCAGGTGTTGGCGGGCCTCGAGTACCAGAAGCAGGACCCGGGCAAGCTGGCCAGCCTGGAACTGTTCCAGCGTCTGTACGGTGAGCATCCCTATGCCCACCCCAGCGACGGCACCGAGCAGTCGATCCCCTCGATCGACCCCGAGCAGCTGCGCGCCTTCCACGCCAAGGCCTATGCCGCCGGCAATGCGGTGATCGCCCTGGTCGGCGACCTCTCGCGCAGCGAAGCCGAGGCCATGGCCGCCCAGGTCTCGGCGGCGCTGCCGCAAGGGCCGGCGCTGCCGCGCATTGCCCAGCCGGAGTCACCGCAGCCCGGCAGCAGCCACATCGACTTTCCCTCCAAGCAGACCCATCTGATGCTCGCCCAACTCGGCATCGACCGCCGCGACCCCGACTACGCCGCGCTCTACCTGGGTAACCAGGTCTTCGGCGGCGGCGGCTTCGGCTCCCGCCTGATGGAAGAAGTGCGCGAGAAACGCGGACTGACCTATGGCGTCTACTCCGGTTTCAGCGCCATGCAGGCGCGCGGCCCGTTCATGATCAACCTGCAGACCCGCGCCGAGCTCAGCGCCGGCACCCTGCAGCTGGTCAAGGACCTGCTGCGCGAGTTCCTGGAGCAGGGCCCGACGCAGAAGGAACTGGACGACGCCAAGCGCGAACTGGCCGGCAGCTTCCCGCTGTCCACCGCGAGCAATTCGGCGATCGTCGGCCAGCTCGGCACGATCGGCTTCTACGACCTGCAGCTGGACTACCTGGAGACCTTCGTCACCCAGGTCCAGGCCCTCAGCGTCGAGCAGGTCAAGGCGGCGATGGCCAGGCACCTCGACCCCGAGGCCCTGGTGATCGTCACCGCCGGACCGAGCGTGGCCCAGCAGGAACTGCCGCCACCGACGGACAAACCCAGCGAAGCGCCTGCCGGCGTACCGGAGCACTGATGCGCAGAGTCACCGCCAAACCCGCCAAGGCCCACGGCGGCCAGGGCCAGCTGCGCATCATCGGTGGCCAGTGGCGCTCGCGCCGTTTCGCCTTCCCCGATGGCCCGAGCCTGCGCCCGACCCCCGACCGCGTGCGCGAGACGCTGTTCAACTGGCTGGCGCCCTATGTCGAAGGGGCACGGGTGCTCGACCCCTTCGCCGGCAGCGGCGCGCTGTACCTGGAGGCGCTGTCGCGTGGCGCCAGCAGCGCCCTGGCCCTGGACCTCAACCCGGACTCGGTGGCCGCCCTGCGCGGCCACCTGCAGACCCTGCGCTGCGAGCACGGCCAGCTACTGCAGGCCGACGCCCTGGCCTACCTGCAGCAGCAGCCGGCCACGCCCTTCGACCTGGTGTTTCTCGACCCACCGTTCCACCAGGGGCTGCTGTCGCCCATCTGCACCCTACTGGAGGAGCGCGGCTGGCTCGGCGCCGACGCCTGGATCTACAGCGAAAGCGAAACGCCGCCCTCTAGCCTGGGCCTGCCCGGCAACTGGCGGCTGCACCGGGAGAAGCAGGCCGGCCAGGTGTACTACGCACTGTGGCACCGCGGCGCCTAGGGCGATGACGCCACCCCGGCGGTACACTGCGACATGAGCACGAACTTCACCCCCGCCTGGTGGCTGCCCGGCCCGCACCTGCAGACCCTGTGGAACCCGCTGTGCCGCAAGCCGGCGAGCCTGCGGCGCCGGCGTGAGCGCCTGTGGCTGGCGGACGGCGATTTCCTCGACCTCGACTGGCACGGCCCGCACAGCGCCAGCGCGCCCCTGGTGCTGGTGCTGCACGGGCTGACCGGCTCGTCCGACTCGCGCTATGTGGTGGGGCTGCAACTGGCTTTAGCCGCCCAAGGCTGGGCCAGCGTGGCATTGAACTGGCGCGGCTGCTCCGGGGAGCCCAACCTGCTGCCGCGCGGCTACCACTCCGGCGCCAGCGAGGACCTAGCGGAAACCGTGCGCCACCTGCGCGCCCAGCGGCCGCAGGCGCCGCTCTATGCGGTCGGCTATTCGCTGGGCGGCAACGTGCTGCTCAAGCACCTCGGCGAAGCCGGCGGCGACAGCCCGTTGCGCGGCGCGGTGGCGGTGTCGGTGCCGTTTCGCCTGGACCAGTGCGCCGACCGCATCGGCCAGGGCTTCTCGCGGGTCTACCAGGCGCACTTCATGCGCGAGATGGTCGCCTACGTGCGCAGCAAGCAGCGCCTGTTCGCCGATCTGGGCCAGGCCGATCGCCTGTCGACCCTGGAGCGGCTAGGCCCGCTGGACGGCATGCGCACCTTCTGGGACTTCGACGGCCGCATCACCGCGCCGCTGCATGGCTTCAGCGATGCCCAGGACTACTACCAGCGTTCGTCGAGCCGCTACTTTCTCGGCCGCATCCACACTCCGACCCTGATCATCCAGGCCGCCGACGACCCCTTCGTATTCCGCCACAGCCTGCCGGAGCCGAGCGAGCTGGCGCCTGGCGTGCAGTTCGAACTGCACGCCCACGGCGGCCACGTCGGCTTCGTCGACGGCTCGCCGCGCCGCCCCGGCTACTACCTGGAGCGGCGCATTCCGCAGTGGCTGGCCGCCAGGGCCGCCGACTAGCGACTGAGCATAAAGGTCTCGTACTCGAGATCGTCGAGGGAGCGGGTCAGGCGCGCCAGGCCGAGCAGCACGCAGGCCAGCAGGGACAGGGTGAAGCCATAGCCGAAGAAGCTCGGCCCCAGGTACTGGCTGAGCGCGGTCAGCGCGCCGTTGAGCACCACGAACAGCAGGCACAGCTGCATGACGATGACGCGCTTGTCGAGGTAGAAGAACACGTTGAGCAGGGCCATGAACACCACCTGGACGCTGACGCCGATCAGGTCGACGTAGAACAGCGGCAGGTAGTAGGAGGAAATCCCCAGCCACTCCAGCAGCTGCGGCCCGAGCAGGAACAGCAGGACCACGGTCAGCCCCTGGACCTTGCAGATCTCCAGCAGGCCCTGGCGGATCGCCAGGATCATCTGCTCCTTCAGCTGGCCGATGTGCTGCAGGGTTTCGCCACCGCGGATCGCCGCATAGACCCGCTCGTACCACTCGGCGAAGTCGGTTTCGATGCGCACCAGGAACACCGCCATGCCGGGAATGATCGCCAGGTAGGCGAGGAAGATCGGCAGGTCGTAGAGGATCGACGCACGCAGCGGACCGATCACCGCGTCGGAGGTGTGCGGGTTGAACCAGAAGAAGAACTTGTCGATCCAGATGCCGAGGTTGTAGCACAGGCCGGTCACCACCAGGCTGACGAACACCTGGCGCCGGTCGAGGAAGTCGAACGCCACCAGGCGCGGCGCCGGGTACTCGCGCAGGATATCGAACAGGAACATGAACAGCAGGCTGGCGTGGCCGATCAACAGCGCCAGCAGCAAGCCGTCCATCTTCATGAAACGCAGCAGCAGCGCGCAGAGCACCATCAGCGAATAGCCCGCCAGCATCACCAGCAGGATGCGGTTATAGGCCTTCATCCCGGAGAGGAAGATGATCACCAGCCACAGGTTGCACAACACCACGAAGTTGGCCAGCACCAGCAGGCGGTAGAACAGCGGCTGGTCGAACAGCAGCGCCAGGATGAGCACCGCCAGCGCACCCGATGACAGGGTCACCAGCAGGAGGATGCCGACCAGGTTGGGCAGGATCAGGTCGCTGCGCTTCTCGAACAGCCGGTCGGAGATGAAGCGGGTGAAGAACAGCTGGGCGCCGCCGGTGAAGATCAGCGAGCCGGCCATCAGGTAGGTGACCGTCACCAGGAACTGGCGGATGAGGATTTCCGGCACCACCACGCCCAGGCTCAGCACGCCGATCAGCATCACGCTGATGATCGACAACACCCAGGGCCCGGAGCTGATCAGGCCGGCGTAGACGTAGGCGCGCAGGGTGGCCGAGTAGGAGTCACGGGCGAGGATCTTGCGCAGTTCGAAACCGATTCCGGCCATTTCAGACGGACTCCATGGCCTGTTGATAGAGGGAGCGATAGCGGTCGAGCATAAGCTCCTCGGTGTAGTAGCGGTTGACCCGGGTCAGGCCGACGGCCTGGGCCTCCCGCCAGCGCTGGGGGTTACCCAGCAGGTCGAGAATCGCCCGCGCCGTCGCCTGCGGGTCGGCGATGGCCACCACCTCGCCGGCGCTGCCGAGGCCACGGTCCTCCTCGCCGGCGCCCTCGATCAGCTCGCGGCAGGAGCCGACGTCGGTGCTGACCACCGGCGTGCCGGCCGCCCAGGCCTCGAGAATCACCAGGGGCTGGGCCTCGCTGATCGAGGTCAGCACCATCAGGCCCAGTTTGGGCATCACGTCATGGATCTTCTGGAAGCCGAGGAACTTCACCTTGCCTTCCAGGCCGAGGCTGGTCACCAGGCTATGACACTCATGGGCGTAGTCCGGGTCCTCCTCCTCGGGCCCGACCACCCAGCCTTCGGCCTCGGGAATGGCGCTGACAACCGAGCGCATCGCCCGGATGAAGGTCTTCAGGTCCTTGATCGGCACCACCCGGCCGATCAGCCCCACCACCGGCGGTATGCCCTCCGGCCGCTGCGCCATGGCGTTGGCCCAGGCGCCCATGGCGATGCCGTTGGGGATCACCCGGGTGCGCGACGCGGCGGCGCCATCGGCGATCTGCCGCTGACGGTTGCCATCGTACAGCGCGATGATCGGCTCGGCCGAGCGGTAGGCGAGCAGGCCGATGCGCTCGAAGAAGCGGATCCACAGGCGGCGGATATAGCTGACCTCGGCATCCAGCCCGGTGCTCAGGGCTTCGTCCGGGTTCTCCGAGATCCAGCTGGCCTGGGCCAGGTCGATCTTGCGCTCCTTGGTATAGATCCCATGCTCGCTGAGCAGGTAGTTGCACTGCCAGCGGTGCTGGAGGATGGCCCCCAGCAACCCGGCGTAGCCGGTGGAGATCGAGTGCAGCACCCGCGCCCGCGGCAGTCGCCGCGCCGCCTCGGCGAGCATCAGCAAGGGCGCCTGCATGGTACGCAGGGTCCAGAAATAGTTGACGAAGGACGGATCGCTGCAATGCCGGGTGTAGCCGTCGGTGATGGCCTCCCAGCTGGCCTTGCTGTGCAGCACGTCGTCCAGGCTCAGGGTGCCGCTGGCGAGCATCTCGAGCATCGCCTGGCCTTGCTCCGCGGTAGGCGCATCGGGATGGTGAAGGAACTGATGCAGGTCGCGCAGCACCGCTCGCGGCCCCTCTCCTCGCGCTGCGCTAACGGCCGCCCCGGGCAGCCAGGCGCTCTCGAGAAAATGCTCCTCGATATGCAGGACGTTGGCGGGGATCGCATATTGGCGCTTGCCATAGGCCTCGCGCTGACCGCCGATGAAGAACACCGAGAAGGTCAGCTCGGGCAGGCCGAGGATCAGCTGGTTGACCCAGCTCGAGACGCCACCGCGCACGTAGGGCCAGGTGCCCTCGAGCAGCAGGCAGATATCGGCGGTCGGCAAGGGTTCGGCGGGTTTCTTCATAGCCAGTATCTCGCCAGTTCTGCGAAGGGCGGACGCTGCAGCAGCTGCGCCGGCAGGGTCGCCAGCAGTGCGGCAATATCGCCATAGCGGCGCTGCAGGAAGGCGATCTCGGCGCGGAACGGCACCAGTTTCTGCGCGTCGATGCCGGCCGCTTCGGCCTGCTGGAAATGCGCCTCGGCCTGGTCCAGCAAGCCCTGCTGCAGGGCGATGCGCCCGGCGAGCAGGTGTGACTCGCCATTGCCGGGGCCGACCAGGGCATGCTCGACATGTTCGCGGGCCTGATTGAGCACGTGCTCCAGTACGCTGCCCTGGGCCAGGCCCAGGTAGGCCAGCTCCCAGTACCAGCGCGCCAGGGTGGCGTGCAGTGCCGGCCGCTGTTCCTCGGCCGCCGCGACCAGCTCGCCGAGCGCCGTTTCGATGCGCTGGTTGATCCGGCTCTCCTGCTGGTCGAGCATCGAGTAGGCCAGCAGGCGCACATCATCGGCCGGATCGCGCAGGGCCAGCTTGAGGATCGGGATGGAGTCGCGCCCGTCCATGCGCCGGGTGGCGAACAGCGCATTCAGGCGCTTCTCGGTACTGGGGGCGTGACGCACCACGTCCTGCAGGCCGCCATCGCTGAACATCAGGTCGCCGCGCTGATCCTGCGGGCGAAACGGCAGATCCGGCACCGCCAGCGAATCCCACGCCTGTTCCTGCTGCTTGCGCGGCAGGTACAACGCCGGAAACACCGCGAGGATCACGCCGATGGCGCCGAGCAGCGGCACGAAGAACGCCAGGGCGAAGATGAACAGCGGGCTCCAGGGCAAGGGGAACTTGTAGCGGCGCGGCAGCAACAGCCAGATCCCGGCGCTGAGCAGCAGGCTGCCCAGGGCATGGGCCGTCGCGTACAGCAGGGCTGCCTGGCCGACCGGCAGCTGCGCGGACAGACTCGCCCAGCTGCTCAGCTCGAACAGAAAGGCGCCGCTAAATAGCCACTTGCTGGTCACTGAAGGCGCACTCGTTGAAGAGGAAATGGCGCAGGGCCTGGCGCTCGTTGCGGGCGTCCAGGCCATAGGCATGGGTGGTCACGCCCAGGCTGCCGAGCCCCTGGTCGAGGCCGAAACGCTCGCGCAACAGGCTGTTCAGGCGCAGCAGGTAGCCCTCGGCGCCCTCGGCCGATGTCAGCGGCAGCAGCACCAGCACGCAGGTATTGCCCCGCTGATTGGTCAATTTGAGCTGCAGGTCGAGACCGCGCTGGCTGCCCTCGATCAGCCGCAGCAGCTCATCGTGGTGGGCCGCAGGCTCGAGCTCGAACGCATAGAGGTAGGCCTCCAGCGAATGCTGCTCGGCATCGATCAGCGAACGCTTGAGGTTCTGGCTGAACGCCTGGGCGTCGCTGTCCGGCAATTGCAGGGCCAGCGGGTCGCTGAGCAGCAGGTCGGCGATATGCCCGGCGAGAATCATCAGCAGGCTCAGGGTGCGCTCGTTGAAGGCGAAGAAGGGCATCTGCTCCACGGCGAGTATTGCCAGCACGCGTCCTTCTGTGTCCACCAGGGGGATGCACGCCTGGTACAACGAGTGCTGGCGATGCTCGCCGCGCTCCAGCAGGGCCTCGCGCACGCTGACCAGCTCCCCGCGCTTGAGGCACAGGCGCACCAGCAGGTCGTCATGGCGCAGTGCCGAGACCTCGCCGATGCTGCTCAAGGCTTCGGCGTCGATCCGCCCCCGGGCACCGACGCGGTAGAGCCCGGCGACGCGGAAGGAGCCATACATCGCCAGCAGACTGAGGATCGAACCGGCCAGGGCGACCAACGCATCATCGCCGCGCGGCAGCGCGCGCAACTGGCTGCGCAACCCCAGCAGCGAACTGCGCAGGCTCTGGTCGGTGCCGGCCACACGCTGCTCCAGGCGGTCGTGGGATATGCGCAGGATGTAGTGCGCCCGGGTGAACTCATCCAGGCGCAGCTGGCGGTAGTCGTTGGCCAGATCCAGACGCTCCAGGCGGCGCTCCCAGATGTCGCGAAACTCGCCGACCAGCATGCCGCTGATCAACACGCCGACGATGAACGAGGCCGGCATGTCCTGGTACAGCGCCTCGCCGTAGGCGCGGCAGAGGAACAGCGCCAGCACCAGCATGGCGGCGCTGGCCAGGCCGTTCATGAAGCCATAGCGCATGCCCAGCAACAACGGCGCCATGATCACCCAGGGGAAGGCCGCCTCGACCATCAGCGGGTCTTCCGGCGACAGCCAGAAGCCCAGGCCGATGGCCAACGCGCTGAGCAGCAGAGTCTCCAGCCAGGACACACGGCTGCTGGCCCGTGGCGCCAGGGTGAAGTCCTTGTGGGCCGATTCCATCGCCATCAGTCGAGCTGCAGGTCGCCGACCAGCTCGCGCAGCACCTTCTGCGCGGTCCCCGCCAGGCTCTCCCGCGACCAGCCGGCTCGCGCGCCGCTGTTGCTCCAGAGCACCCGGCCGCTGGCGGGCTCGATCACCTGCAGGCTGATGCCGACGGCGGGCTCACCGTCCAGCCCGCTCTTGTACTGCCACTCCTCGACGCTGCCGCTGACCACGTAGTCCAGGCCCTGCTGACGCGCCCAGGCCAGCGCCTGGGTGAGGCGTTCGCGGTCGTCCAGCAGGGTCAGGTCGGCCTGGGGCAGCGCCGGATACAGACGCGGCCGCAGCCCCTGCTCGGCCAGCACGCTGAGCAGGATCTGCTCGGCCCGCTCACCGGCCTGGGGCGCCTGGGAAAAGTTGACCAGCGGCAACAGCCCCCACTGTGCACCTTGCGGGAAGGCAGGGCCGCTCTCCCGGGTGAAGCTGGAACAGCCCGCGACAAGCAGAGCAATGGCCACCAGGGCCAGACTGCGTAGGGATTGCATGATTCGATCCTCCTGTTGAATCCGTGCTCAGCGCCCGAAGCGGGCACTGTAGCTGATACCCATGGTTCCGCCCGGCTCGCCGCCACCGCTGCGCGGTGCGGACTGGTAGCCGAAGGTGAAGGCCAATTCGTCGTCGCCGAACAACTCCAGGCCGACCCCGGTGTTGATGGCGTAGCCGAACTCCTGCTCGGTCCACTGCCAGCCGGCCAGCACATCGACCAGCCAGGTGTACTGGGCCCGCTCGCGGTTGAGCGTGCCGGGGAAGCCGCGGCGCCAGGTGCTGCCCAGATACAGCTGGCCGAAACGCTCCTGCAGCAGATCGCCCGGCGTGGCCCGCGCCCCGTCGACCTCTCGCAGCGCCAGCAGATCATCCGGCAGGGCGCTTTCCAGGCGGTTCTGCTGATAGCTGATGCCGCTGCGCAACAACCAGGTCGGCCCCTCGAAGAACAGCGCGTGGGTGGCTTCCAGATTGAACTGCTGCCCGCTGCCCAGGGCATCGCCCTGGCGGGTGCTGTAGCGCTGGTGGGCCAGCGACCAGCTCACCTGATCCCGCGCGCCGAAGCTGTGGCGACCGGCGACGCCAAGCCCATCGCGCATGCCCAGGGCACGCAGCAGGCCACTTTCGTCGGCCTCGCGATGCCAGCCCAGGCTGACCTCCAGCTCATCGCGCGACGACAACTGCAGCCGCCGCGCCAGACCGAAGCCCAGGCGATCCTGATCATCGCGCCAGCTACCATCGACGCTCAGGTCGAGGGCGCCGTCACTGAGTTCGCGCTGCAGCAGCAGCTGCAGGTTGCGCTCCTCCCCCAACACCCGCTCATCCAGCGTCGGCGCATCGTAGCTGCCCTGGCCGAGACGCAGGTCGGCATACCAGTCGTTACCCAGATGCCGAGCAATCCTGGCACCCGGCCCGCCCAGGTCGAAACCACCGAAATCGCGGTGCTGCCAGCTCAGTTGCACGCCCTGTGGCGTGCGTTGATGCAGCTCGACGGTCTGGCGCAGCAGCTGTCCACGGATGCTGCCAGGCTGCTCGTCGGACAGGCCGGCCAAGCCCTCGCCCAACGCCTCGCCGCCCCGGCCCAGGCGCGTCAGCGCCTCGACCCGTTGGGCCTGATCCAGTCCGCCGCCGGCCAGCAGGCGTTCCAGCGCGTCACGATCCTGGCCACGCATGGCTTCCTGGAACAGCTCGTAGCGGCCGATTTCCAGACCCTGGCTGCGGGCCCAAGCCAGCCACTCGTCCTTCATCGCCTCTTGCCGGGTGCCGTCGAGTCGCGCCAGGAACTGCTCGAACCACAACTGCAGCATGGTCTGCGAGCCGTCCTGCCACCGCCAGGCCTGCTGCAGGGCACGGCGTCCGGATTGGGCGGTGCTGACCAGGCGCAGGTAGACGCGGTAGCGTTCGATGGCGCCGGCGAGCTGGGATTCGCTGAGCCGGCTCAACAGATGGCGGCGCAGACGTTGCGCGGCATCGGCATAGCCGCCGCTGTCCAGGGCATCGGCATAGGCCGCCTGCACCAGCCAGTCGCCAGGCTTGCTGCGCAGGTACAGGCGGTACCAGGCCAGGGCCTGCTCGGTGCGGTTGAGCAGCAGGTTGGCGCTGGCGAACGGCAACCACAGCACGCTGTCCTGGCGCGCCAGGCTGCGCCACTGCTGGAGCAGCGGCGAAAGCTCAGTGCGCCGGCCCTGATCTATATACAGCCAGAGCAGGCGTTCGCGGAACACGGTGTGCTGGGGGAACAGGCTCAAACCCTGGAGATACAGGCGCTCGGCCTCCTCCTGCCGGCCGCCGCGCTCCGCCAGCAGCCCACGGGCCTGCCACAGGGCCGGCACTCTGCTGCTACCCGGCAGCGCCATGGCTTCGTCGACCAGGGCTTGCAGTTGCACCCAGGCGGCCAGCTGCTCGGCCAGTTGCAGGGCGTCGGTCAGGGTGGCGCTATCTCGCCTGCGCTGCCAGCTCTTGATCAGCAATGCCAGCGCCTTGTCCGGGGCCGACTCGCGGTAGAGGCTGATCAACTGGTGCTCATCGCCATTGCCCAGGGTCACCTGCAAGGCCAGCAGGCGCTCGTAGGCCTGCTGCGCATCGCCATCCTGCTCCAGATCCCAGGCCAGCGCCGCGCGCATGCGCCAGTAGTCCTCATCGTCGATGGTATCGGCATCGATGGCGTCGAGGACCTGCCAGGCGGCCGGCGCATCGAACAGCCGCCAATGGGCCTCGGCCCAGGCCATGCGTTCGGCGACGGTGAGCTTGAAACGCTTGTCCATGTCCGCCCAGACCCGGGTCTCGGCGGCGAACTGCTGATTGTGCTCGAGCAACAGCCGCAGGCCGTCCCAGGCCTTGCGGTGCTGGGGATGATGCTGCAGGTAGCTGCGCAGCCAGCGCTCGAGCGCTTCCGGCGTGCCGCGCGAGCGCTGGCTGTAGATCAGCGCATCCAGTTCGACGTCGCTCAGGCGGCGGCGCTCGCTGAGGCTTTCCAACAGCGGAATCGCCCGCTCGAAATCGAACAGCTGGGTCGCCAGGCGCCAGGTGTGCTCGCGGGTCTGGTCATCTTCATGCAGCTGCAACAGGCGGATCCAGTAGCCCAGCGCGGCTTGAGTCTCGCCAACCCACTCACCCAGCTGGGCCATCTGCCTGAGCAGCTCCGGCTCGTCTGCACGGGCCTCGACCAGCATCTGGCCGATCTTCCAGGCCTCTGCCACGTCGCCCTCGGCCAGGCGCACGCGAAAGTCCAGAGCCATGGCCTGTGGATCATCGGGGCGCCAGGCGCGCCAGGTGCGGATAAACTGCGTGGCGAGGTCCAGGCGTCGACTGCCGATGGCCGCTTCGACGGCCTCGGCCAGTAGCCGCGGGTCGCCATCGCGCAACTCGGCGAAGTGGCGCGCCAGCATTTCCACGGCGGCTTCGCCCCGGTCGCCCGCGCGCAGGGCCGCGAAGGCCTGGACGAGCCACTGCGCGCGTTGCTGCGCGGTCGGCGCCTGCTCCATCAGCTGGAGATAGAGGCCGGCGGCGCGCTCCTGCTGACCGCTCGCCAGATACCACCTGGCCGCCTCCCCGAGCCACTCGGCGGACTGCTCCGGTTCACGCCCGGCCAGTTCCACGTAGATGTCCGCGGCCAGCCCGGGCGCCGACAGCGACAGGGCGTAACGGGCATGGCGCCGTAACACTTCGCTCGACAGCCCGCCACGGCCGAGCGCGCTCAGGCGTTCGACCAGGGCCAGGCGCCTGGGCCGCTCGATACCCTTGCGACTGGCCAGGGCCTCGAGCACGTCCAGTTCGACCCGGTAGAAGCGCAAGCTATCGGTTTCATCCACCTGCAGCTCGCGCAGGTGGCGGCGCGCCCGTGGGTAGTCGCCCAGCTTGATCAGCTGCTCGATCAGGGTCAGGCGCAGCTCGTCATTCTCCGGGTGCGCCTCGAGCAGCAGCTCGGCGTAGCTGACCCACACTGCGTCGGGCTGCTTGCCCGCCGGCAGGAACACTTCTTCGCTCCTGTGGGTCAGGTACAGCAGCCCGCCCACCACCAGGGCCAGCAGCAGCAGGGCCCAGGGGCTGAGCAGGCGGGTGGGCTTAGCGGCAGACGAGTTGCGCATCCTGCACCCGCGTCATTGGCAGTTTGAAGCGCCAGAGCTGCTGCTGACGGCTCCCTGGGAATGTCTTGCCGTCGACCTCGACGCTGCAGCTGCCCTGGGCACGTACCGAGAAATCCAGGGGAATCTGTCCGGCGAAGGAGAAGCGCACCCGCCCGTCGCTGGCGTAGCGCCAGGCCGTCAGCGGCGTGTTCGCCTCCTCCAGGGCCGGATGCGGATCGCGGCTGGCGCGCAGGACCAGGTGAACCCGATCGGCGCTCAGGTGCAGGTAGCGACCCTGGGGCAGGTCGCGGACCCCCGCCACGCCACTGGAGCGCAGCAGGTCGGGCCAGCCCTGGCCAGGGTCCAGGCGCAGCGTGCGCAGGCCGTCGAGGCCACGCACCTGCCAGCTGCCGTCGCTGCCGCGCGCCAGGCTGGCCTGGTACAGGCCATGCATACGGGTGATGTAGTCGCTCATCCACAGCGACAGCGGCTGCTGCTGATCCATGAAACGGTAGATCTGGTGCATCACCCGGATCGACGCCTGCTTGGTGCCGGCATAGAAGTGGTAATACAGGTGCAGGCCGCGCAGACGCCGCGGGCTGTCGGTCAGCTCGAAGGTCTCGATGACATCGCGAAAGCCGTAGTAGGGGCCCTGCCAGAGGTTGGTGTAGAGGTTCTCGTTGATCACCGGTGCGTAGTACTGCAGCCCGCCCGAGGTCGGCCGGATCAAGGGATAGAGGCCCGTCACCGAGGGATAGGCCTTGGTCAGGATGGTATTGCCGCCGTTGACGTTGGCCAGGCCGCTGTCATAGGCCAGCTTGATGGTCGCCTCGTCCGGCATGGCGCCACCCGACCAGAAGACCATCTTCACCGGCTTGTCCGGTGTGGTCAGGCGCTCGTTGATGTAGGCCGCGGACCCGACGATCTCCCGGTGGAAGTCGATCTTGTCGTAACCCGGGATGGCCATCTTGAAGCCATATTCCGCCGTGAAACCCTCGCGCTGCCGAGCCCGCTCTGGTTGCCAGAAGAACGGGTGACTGTAGGTGTGGGTGGCCACCTCCACCTTGGGGTCGGCGAATATCTCGCGGGCGATCGGCTCCAGCTCACGGGCCAGGTGCGGGTACATGCCCCTGGGCCCGACCTCGCCCTCGATCACCGACACCGAGGTCAGGTACGGATAGGGCCTGATGAAGTCGTTCAGCACCTGCTTGCCCGCGTAGGGGGTCCCCACCACCTCCGCCCGCGAGACGAAGCCGTCGCCGTCGATGTGCACGGTGGCGATGCGCCGGCCATTTTCGGTGGTGGCATCCGGGCGCGGAAATACCGGCAGGCGCAGGGCGCGCTGGAGGAAGGCGAAGGGATCGAGAATCCAGCGCCGACGATCCGCGCCGTCCTCGAACAAGTAGGGTGCCAGGGCCATCCCCCCCCAATCACCCAGCACTACCGGGCTGTACTCGTGCTGCTGGCTATCGGCGAGGGTCAGCGCAGCGGCGCTCCCTTCGGTCACTGTCAACGCAGGCAGATAACGCTTGCGCAGGCGCAGCGGCGCCTCGAAACCACCGAGCAACGTGGCGTCATGGTGCAGCAGTCGCGCCTTGCCGCGCAGGGGCTGTGCCACCCGACGCAGGCCCAAGCGCTTGAGCAGACCGTCGTTGTCGATGGGCATCCCGGCGAATATCGCCAGGGGAACCTGCTCATCCAGGCGTGCCGTGAGCCAGCGCTCGAACGCTCCCTCTTCAGCCGGTGCACCACCGGTCATCCAGGTGACCACTCCGGCATACAGGCCGCTGGCAGGACGGGCGGGCAACTGGTCGGCGGGCAGATAGTCCACGCGAAAGCCGAGATACTCCAGCAGCCCGCCAAGGCGAAGGTGCCCATCGTTCTCGTTGAACGGCCCCTCGCGGGGGTCATAGAGCAGGGCGATGCGCCGCGCTTGCACCTCGATACTGCTGACACCCAGGTAGTCCAGCTCAGGCACCGTCACGAAGGGCACGAAATCCTCTTCCTGCAGGCGCTTGGCCAGCTTGCGCGCCTCCGCGCGGCGCTCAGGCGGCAGGTAGTCGATGGCCACCAGCGGCACGCCCTGGGCCCGCAGCGGCGCCAGATGACCTTCCAGCCAGTCCCTGTCGCCCTGGGGCACCGGCCGGTAGCTGCGGTTGGCGGCATCCCAGCCCGCATGGATCGACTCGACCGCCACCGCCGCCGCGACCCCTGGCAGCTCCGGCAGGACCTCGAAGCCGCGGTTGAAGAACAGCTGCAGCCCGGGCTCCGTGCGCTTCAAGTCGGCGAGAAAGTCCCTGAGCGCAGTTCGCTCGGCCGCTCGCTCGGCCTCGGGCAGCAGCTGAAAGCTGTCCAGCGTATCGAGAAACAGGCCGCTGTAGCCCTGCTCGCGCAGTTCGGCCGCGCGACGCAGCAGGTACTCCCGCCAATCCGGCGAGCTGAGGCGCATGACCTGACTGTTCCAGGCCTGATTGCGGACGGGGCTGGCAGCGCCGTCGAGCCGCCCCTTTGCGAGTGCAGCACGATCGCCATCGAACTCCCCTATGGACAGGTAGGCAAAGGGCTGGCTGCCCTGAGCACGCAGGAAGGCCACCGCTTCGCGATCGGCGTGCCCGGGCTCGAGCACGCTCCAGTCGAACTGGCTGAGCTCCGCCAGCGGCGGGTTGTCGGCGTACCAGAACGCCACGCTCTGCGGATCACGCGGATGCTCCGGCGAGGCGGCCAGGACCGCAGGCAGGCTGCATGCCAATAGGGCGCACAGGCGCATCAGGTGAACGGCGAAGGACGTCAGCGCGCGCCGAAGGCGCAAGGCCGGTCCTTGTGAAACGATGAACGAACTGGAGCTGCTTCCTGAGCCAGTGACGAAGACCATAGATTGCTCGAGGTGCCGCAAATGACACCTGCAGATGATTTTTTGGATTGTCCCAACCAACGGCGGACGCTCGCACAGAGCCGCCTCCCCCAAGTAACCCCCGGGACCGACTCTCGGCCCCCGGCTTGTTAAGGCCAGGGCACCTGGGCCGATCTTTACCCAAGCCCGCACCTGCCATTCAGAGGATATCGGCCGGCGACCGCAGGCCTTAAATCCTCAACCGCGACAATCGTCCGCAACGCTCCACGCCTTGAAGCCACGGGTGCTAGTAGCGATTGGCGCCACTCGCCCCGCCAAGGAGCGGTAAGCAACCGTCGGCTATTAGAACACCTGTACCAAGGGGACGAACAGCTTGCCCTGCAACTCCTCGACGGCCGATCGGGCCGCGGGCTCGATGAAGCCGTCTTCCAGCGCCAACACCTGGTAGATGCCGCGGCGCAGCATCTCTTCGCTGAGGTCATCGACATGGTCGCCGGCGGTGCTGAGAAAGCGCACCCAGGAGGTCATGATGATCCAGGCGTTGAGCGCCAGGGCTTCGATCTGCGCGGGGCGCATCGACAGGACGCCGGCGTCGACGAAACCCTGGTAGATGCCCTGGGCACTGTGCAGGCAGCGCTGGGCGAAGGCCCGGTAGCGTGCGGCCAGCTCGACGTCGCAGTCGAGCAGGTGCTCGAGGTCGCGGTGGAGGAAGCGGAACTGCCACATGGCCGCCAGCAACGCCTCCAGGTAGAGGGGCTTGTCGGCCAGGGTCAGCGCCCGGCCCTCGGGCAGGCGCAGGAAGGCGTCCACCTGCTGCTCATACTGGCCGAACAGTTCGGCGATGATCGCCTGCTTGTTGCGGAAGTGGTAGTAGAGGTTGCCAGGCGATATCCCCAGGTGGGCGGCGATGTGGTTGGTGGTGACAGTCCGCTCGCCCTGGGCGTTGAACAGCGCCATGCTGGCTTGCAGGATGCGCTCGCGGGTCTTCGGGACAGACGCCATAAACAACTCGACTTGAATGCAAACAATCCGCCAAGGGTACAGGTGCCGCCACACGGGGGTAAGCCGATGCAGCCCCAACATCCGCCCGACCGGTCGCCTGGGCCTCACGCCCCTACCGCAACGACCGGCGTGTTGACACTTTAGAGCAATTACTCTAAAAATCCAGCGAAGCACCTACTCGACCCGGGTCGGTGACTGAACGGCTGGATCGCCGAGGAGCCGCACCATGGTCGCCGACATCGCCTACCTGGAACAAAGCCTGCAGTCGAGCCAGCAGCAGGTCGGCGCCCTGCAAGCCAGCTTCGCCCGACAGCGCCAGGCCTTCGCGGCCAATCCGATGCCCTCTGCCGAGCAGCGCATCCAGTGGCTGAAGGACCTGCGGGAAGTGCTGCTCGCCCAGCAGGACGCCCTGGTCCAGGCGATTTCCGCGGATTTCGGCAATCGCTCGGCCGATGAGACCCTGCTCGCCGAACTGATGCCCAGCCTGCATGGCATCCACTACGCGACCCAGCGCCTGAAGAAGTGGATGAGGCCCTCTCGGCGCCGGGTGGCCCTGCAGTTCATGCCGGCCTCGGCCAAGGTGATCTACCAGCCGCTGGGCGTGGTCGGCATCATCGTGCCCTGGAACTACCCGCTGTTTCTCGCCATGGGCCCGCTGGTCGGCGCCCTGGCCGCCGGCAACCGGGTGATGATCAAGATGAGCGAATCGACCCCGGCGACCTCGCAACTGGTCAAGGAGCTGCTGGCGCAGGTCTTTCCCGAGGACCTGGTCAGCGTGGCGCTGGGCGAGGCGGAGGTCGGCATGGCCTTCTCCCGGCTGCCGTTCGATCACCTGCTGTTCACCGGCGCCACCAGCGTAGGACGGCACGTGATGCGCGCCGCCGCCGACAACCTGACCCCGGTGACCCTGGAGCTGGGCGGCAAGTCGCCGGCCATCGTCTCCGCCGAGGTTCCGTTGCGCGACGCCGCCGAGCGCATCGCCTTCGGCAAGACCCTGAACGCCGGGCAGACCTGCGTGGCGCCGGACTACGTGCTGGTGCCCAAGGAGCGCGTCGAGGGCTTCGTCGAGGCCTACCGCGCCGCGGTGCAGGGCTTCTATCCGCAGCTGGCGGACAATCCCGACTACACCGCGATCATCAACGAGCGCCAGCAGCAACGCCTCGACGGCTACCTGGAGGACGCGCGGAGCAAGGGCGCCACGGTCGTCCCGCTGTTCGCCGAGGCCCAGGGCCGGCGCATGCCCCATTGCCTGCTGCTGGACGTCAACGACGAGATGCAGGTGATGCAGGACGAGATCTTCGGCCCGCTGCTGCCGATCGTGCCGTACGAGCACATCGACGACGCCTTTGCCTACATCAACCTGCGCCCCCGCCCACTGGCCCTGTACTACTTCGGCTACGACAGGGGCGAGCAGCAACGGGTGCTGCACGAGACCCATTCGGGCGGCGTGTGCCTCAACGACACCCTGCTGCATGTCGCCCAGGACGACCTGCCGTTTGGCGGCATCGGCCCCTCCGGCATGGGCCACTACCACGGCCACGAGGGTTTCCTGACCTTCAGCAAGGCCAAGGGGGTGCTGAGCAAGCAGCGTTTCAACGCCGCCCGGCTGATCTACCCGCCCTATGGCAAGACGCTGCAGAAGCTGGTCTACAAACTCTTCGTGCGCTGAGCGCGCCACCGAACGCAGCGGGTGAACCCAACCATGATCGCCGCCCCAGTCGCCGCAACGCAGCTGTCACGCCGCAACCTGTTGAAGATCGGGCTGTTCGGCTCGACCCTGCTGGCCGGCGCCGGGCTGACCGCCACGCTCAGCGGCTGCTCGACCAGCACGCCGCACGCGGGCTTCGCGGTAATCCGCGAAACCGACCTGCCCTTTCTGCACGCCCTGATCCCGGTGATGCTGGAAGGCGCGTTGCCGGCCGCCGAGATGGACCAGGCGGTCGCCGGCACGCTGGAAAGCCTGGACTACAGCCTCGCGCACCTGTCGCCGGCAATGCTCAAACTCACCCTGCAGCTGTTCGACGTGCTCGCCCTGCCGCTCACCCGTGGTCCGCTGACCGGGGTGTGGGGCAGCTGGGACGGCGCCTCGACCGTGCAGATGCAGCGCTTCCTCGAGCGCTGGCAGAACAGCTCGTTCGATCTGCTGAGAATGGGCCACGCCTCCCTGCTGCAACTGGTGATGATGGCCTGGTACAGCCGCGCCGAATCCTGGGCCCACTGCGGCTACCCCGGGCCGCCGACGGTCTGAGCCTGCCCCAGCAAACCGGCTTGCGCCCAACGAACCCGCTCGAGAGTTGCCTATATGCCCGTACCCGATCTGTTCGCCGAAGGCCTGGCCCGCGGCTGGAAAACCCATGACGGCTCGCGCCTAGAACGGGACCTGATCCTGGAGGCCGACGTCGCCATCGTCGGCAGCGGTGCCGGTGGCGGCACCAGTGCGGAGATTCTCAGCGCTGCTGGCTTCAAGGTGCTGCTGATCGAGGAGGGGCCGCTGAAGACCAGCACCGACTTCAGGCTGCAGGAGGCCGAGGCCTACGCCAGCCTCTACCAGGAGGGCATCGGTCGGATGAGCAAGGATGGCGCCATCACCATCCTCCAGGGCCGCGCCGTCGGCGGCACCACCCTGGTCAACTGGACCTCGAGCTTTCGTACCCCAGGGCAGACCCTGCAGCACTGGGCCCGGGAGCACGGCGTCGAAGGCCATGGCGCGGCGGACATGGCGCCCTGGTTCGAACGCATGGAGCAGCGCCTCGGCGTCGCCCCCTGGGCCGTGCCGCCGAACGCCAACAACCAGGTGATCCGTGACGGCTGCGACAAGCTCGGCTATGACTGGAAAGTGATTCCGCGCAACGTGCGCGGCTGCTGGAATCTGGGCTACTGCGGAATGGGCTGCCCGAGCAACGCCAAGCAGTCGATGCTGGTCACCACCATCCCGGCGACCCTGGACAAGGGCGGCGAGCTGCTCTACCTGGCCCGCGCCGAACGACTGCTGATCGACGGCGAGCGGGTCAGCGGCATCGAGTGCCTGGCGCTCGACGAACGCGGCGCGAGCCCGACCGGCCGCACAATTCGGGTCAAGGCCAGGCACTATATCCTCGCCGGCGGCGGCATCAACACGCCCGGCCTGCTCCTGCGCTCGGGCGCCCCGGACCCGTACCAACGCACCGGCAGGCGCACCTTCCTGCACCTGGTGAACTTCTCCGCCGCGCAGTTCGAGCAGGTGATCAACCCCTTCTACGGCGCCCCACAGTCGATCTACTCCGACCATTTCCAATGGCAGGACGGCACCAGCGGCCGCCTGTCCTACAAGCTGGAAGTGCCGCCTCTGCACCCGGCGCTGGCCGCCACCCTGCTCGGCCGCTTCGGTGTCGACAGCGCCCTGCGCATGGAACAGCTGCCCCATACCAATGTGATGCTCGCCCTGCTGCGCGACGGTTTTCACCCCGACAGCGCCGAGGGCCGGGTGGAACTGCGCAGCGACGGCAGCCCGGTGCTCGACTACCAGATGACCGCCTACAGCTGGGACGGCGTGCGCCGTGCCTTCCACAGCATGGCCGAGATCCAGTTCGCCGCCGGCGCCAAGGCCGTGCTGCCGCTGCATGCCGACGCCGGCTACGTGAGCACGCTGAAACAGGCACGCCAGCTGATCGACGCGCTGCCCCTGGAGCTGTACCGCACCCGCCTGAGCAGCGCCCACGTGATGGGCGGCTGCGCCATGGGCGAAGACCCGCGCCAGGCGGTCACCGACAGCCTCGGCCGCCACCACCAACTGGCCAACCTGTCGATCCACGACGGCTCGCTGTTCCCCACCAGCATCGGCGCCAACCCACAGCTGTCGATCTACGCCCTCACGGCCAAGCTGGCGACCCGGCTGGCCGAGCGCCTGCAGCTCGCCTGATGGCACCGCCCCGCGCGGACTGGCCTGCCCCCGCGGCCTGGCGCCGGGCCGGCGTGACTTGGCCGTCACGCAGCGCTGCGCTACCATCCGAGACCCGAACAGATCGCGCCAGGATGTCACGATGAATCGAGTGTTATACCCAGGCACCTTCGACCCCATCACCAAGGGTCATGGTGACCTGGTCGAACGTGCGTCGCGGCTGTTCGACAGCGTGATCATCGCCGTGGCGGCCAGCCCGAAGAAGAACCCACTATTTCCCCTGGACCAGCGCGTGGAACTGGCCCGCGAAGTCACCAAGCACCTGCCCAATGTCGAGGTCATGGGTTTCTCCGGCCTGCTGGCGACCTTCGCCGGCGAACAGGGCGCCAACGCCTTCCTGCGCGGCCTGCGCGCGGTGTCCGACTTCGAGTACGAATTCCAGCTGGCCAACATGAACCGCCAACTGGCGCCGGAGGTGGAGAGCCTGTTTCTCACGCCGTCTGAAAAGTACTCCTACATTTCCTCGACCCTGGTACGGGAAATCGCCGCCCTGGGTGGCGACATCTCCAAGTTCGTCCACCCGGCAGTCGCCGACGCGCTGGCCCAGCGCTTCAAGCGCTGACCCGGCTGTGCCGATGTCTCGTCGGCCAGCCCCCTCGACACATGGCGCCTGCCCCGACAATCCGGCACAATTCGCCCATCGTTGTCTGACAGTGTCGCGGCCGCGGGCCTCGGCTGGAGCGCTTATTCAATGTCCCTGATCATCACCGACGACTGCATCAACTGCGACGTCTGCGAGCCCGAATGCCCGAACGGCGCGATCTCCCAGGGCGAGGAGATCTACGTGATCGACCCCAACCTGTGCACCGAGTGCGTCGGCCACTACGACGAGCCGCAGTGTCAGCAGGTCTGCCCGGTGGACTGCATTCCCCTCGATGAGAACCATGTCGAAAGCAAGGACGAGCTGATGGAAAAGTACCTGATCATCACCGGCAAGGCCTGAGCGGTGAGGTACGCGCACCGTACCACCACCGGTTGGCGAGCCCTCACCGGCGGCCTGCTCCTGCTGCTCGCCCTCTGCGCGCAGGCGGCCGAACAGCCCGGCCGCGCGGCCATCGCCAGCGCCCATCCCGCCGCCACGGTCGCCGGCCAGGAAACCCTGGCCCTGGGCGGCAACGCCTTCGACGCGGCGGTGGCCATCAGCGCCGCCCTGGCGGTGGTCGAGCCCTACAGCTCGGGCCTCGGCGGCGGCGGCTTCTTCCTGCTGAGAGAAGCCGGTGAACAGCCGAACTACCGCTTCCTCGATGCCCGTGAACGGGCGCCACTGGCCGCCCATGCCGATCTCTATCGCCGCGATGGCGAAGTCCAGCCGGCACTGTCGCTGAACGGCCCCTTGGCCGCCGCGATTCCCGGCCTGCCGGCAGCGCTGGTCGAACTGGCGCAGCGTTTCGGTCGTCTGCCACTGGGCGACTCGCTGGCACCGGCCATCCGCCTGGCGCGCGACGGCGTGGGGGTCGACCGGGTCTACCGCGAGCGCGCCGCCTGGCGCCTGGCGGCCCTGCGCGACGACCCGGAAAGCGCACGCATCTTCCTCGACGAGGGGGAAATCCCCGAGGAACTGGGCCTGCTGCGCCAGCCCGAACTGGCGCGCACCCTGGAGCGCATGGCCCGGGACGGCCGCAACGGGTTCTACGCGGGGGAAACGGCCGAGCGCCTGGTCGCGGGCGTGCGGGCGGCCGGCGGCATCTGGTCGCAGCAGGATCTCGATGACTATCGCGTGGTGGAGCGCCAGCCCCTGCGCGTGACACTCGCCGAAGGCCGCGAGCTGATCAGCGCGCCGCCTCCCTCGGCCGGCGGCCTGGCCCTGGGCCAGAGCCTGCTGATCCTGCAGCGCCTGCCCTGGCGCGAGGCCGCGCCTGATCAGCGCGTGCACTTCGTCGTCGAAGCCCTGCGCCGCGCCTATCGCGACCGCGGCCTGCTGGGCGATCCGGACTTCGTTGCCAACCCGACGCAGCGGCTGCTCGCCACCCCCTACCTGGAGCAACTGACGGCGAGCATCGACCCCCTGCGCGCCACACCCAGTGCCAGCCTGCCGCCGGCCGGCGACTGGCATGAAGGCAACCACACCACCCACTTCTCGGTGCTGGACGCCGACGGCAACGCGGTGGCCGCCACCCTGTCGATCAACCTGCCGTTCGGCGCCGCCTTCACCGTGCCGGGCACCGGGGTGCTGCTCAACGACGAGATGGACGACTTCGCCGCCGACATACGCGGCGCCAATGCCTATGGCCTGGCCGGCAGCCAGGCCAACGCCATCGCCGCCGGCAAGCGACCGCTGTCGAGCATGAGCCCGACCTTCATCGAGAGCCCGCAGGCATTCGCCAGCTTCGGTACGCCCGGTGGCAGCCGGATCCCCAGCATGGTGCTGCTGGCCATACTCGAGTACCTGGACGGCCAGCCTATCGCACGCTGGCCAAGCGTCGCCCGCTATCACCACCAGTACCTGCCGGACCAGATCGAGCACGAGCCCGACACCTTCAGCCCTGAGCAGGTTGCTGCACTCAGGGCCCGTGGCCATGTACTCAAGAGCGTGAATCGCCAGTACGGCAACCAGCAGGTCCTGCTCTGGGACAAACCGGGCCAACGGGTCGAGGCCGCCAGCGACCCCAGGGGAATCGGCAGCGCAGCGCTTTCTCCCAGATAGTCTGGGTCGATCCGCCCCTACCTCCTCTCAATCATAAAAAAGCCGGCATCTAAGCCGGCTTTCTTGTTCGAGCTTGGGGTCAGTCGCGCTTGTAGCCCGTGGACGTACAGCCCAGGCAGCGCACGAAGGCGGCCTTGCCCGGCTCGACCACCAGGGCCTCCCCGGCCTCGGCGACATTGCCGCCCAAGGCGGTGAACGGCAGGCTGACGACGAAGGCGAGCGCACCGACAGCGGTGGCGGCGATCAGCAGTGGTCGGGCGATCAGCAGGTCACCCATCATGGCGTAGCCTTTGGGCGCGTTGGCCGTATAGAGCGGGTCACCACTGGCATTCTGCTGCATCACTTCCGCCTGCGCCGGCAGCGCCAGCAGGCCAGTGGTCAGCGCCAGGACAACAGCGGTCGAGCGAAACAGATTCATCGGGCGATCCTTCAGCTATTGGGAGGCAGTGAGGATAACTATAACAGCGCGCCGGCAATTGTCAGCGTGATGGCCGTCAATCGCCACGAAAGGCGAATGCGGACTCTGCGGATAGTGTGCAGGAGCCGCTTACCAGGGCTCAACGCTGGCAACGCGGGCAGTAGACGCTGGCACGCTGGCCCAGCTTGACCTCGCGAAGGGTGCTGCCGCACTGCTTGCAGAACTCGCCGCCACGGCCGTAGACGAACAGTTCCTGCTGGAAGTAGCCCGGCTGGCCATCGCCGCCGACGAAGTCGCGCAGGGTGGTGCCACCGCGTTCGATGGCATGGGCGAGGATGCGCTTGATCGCCTCCGCCAGCTTCAGGTAGCGCGCCCGCGAGATCGAGCCGGCCTCGCGGCGCGGGTCGATGCCGGCGGCAAACAGCGCCTCGGTCGCGTAGATATTGCCAACCCCGACCACCACCGCGTTATCCATGATAAACGGCTTGACCGCCATGGCCCGGCCACGGGAGTGCTGATACAGGCGCTCGCCGTCGAACAGTTCCGTCAGGGGCTCGGGGCCGAGCTTGCGGAGCAATTCGTGCTGCAGCGGATCGCTGCTCCAGAGCAAGGCGCCGAAGCGCCGCGGGTCGGTGTAGCGCAGCGCCAGCCCGGACTCCAGTTCGATGTCCACATGTTCGTGCTTGGCCGCCGGCAAGCCGCATTCGACCAGACGCAGGCTGCCGGACATGCCCAAGTGGCTGATCAGGCTGCCGCTCTCGGCCTTGATCAGCAGGTACTTGGCGCGGCGCTCGACGCACTCGATGCGTTGCCCGGACAGGCGCACGTCCAGGTCCTCCGGAATCGGCCAGCGCAAGCGCCGCTCGCGCACTATCACCCGACTGACCCGCTGGCCCTCGAGGTAGGGTGCGATGCCGCGGCGGGTGGTTTCGACTTCTGGCAATTCGGGCATGGGCTTTCGATCGGAACAATGACAGGAAATACGGGCGCCCAGCTTAACAGGGCGGCCCAGTGGCTACCCACTCGGCGGTCAGACGGTACCCAGCTCGCGAATGCTCTCGCGCAGGTTCTCGAAGTCATACTCGGACAGGCCGACATACTCCAGCACCAGCTGTTCGATGCTCTGCCACTCGTGGTCCTCGGCCTGGTTGCCGAGGATTTGGTGGGTCTGGCAGATATGCTCGGCCATCTTCAGGATCGCCAGCAGGGTCTTGAGCTGGGCGTCGCGACCGGAATCGTCGCTGAAGATCGACAGGGCGTTGTGATGACTGGCGATCGCCTCGCACAGGTGCAGCGGCAGGTTCCAGGACTTGGCGGTGAAGTAGCCGACCACCGCATGGTTGGTGTTGAGCAGGCGATTCTCGGTATCCACCACGCGGCGCTCGCCGCCGGCGCTGTAGTAGGCCTCCTCCAGCACCGTCATGTAGTCGGGGAAGCGCTTGACCATCAACGGGATGCCGCAGTTGTGGAACAGCCCCAGGGTATAGGCCTCGTCGGGCGCCTGGTAGCCGATGCGCTTGGCCAGGGTCAGGCAGGTCATGGCCACATCCTGGGCGGTGTCCCAGAAACGGTTGAGGGTGACGATCGCCTCGTCGGTCAGCTCGCCCTTGATCGACTGGGCATTGATCAGGTTGATCACCGAGTCGCAGCCGAGCAGGTTGACCGCCTGCTGGATCGAGGCGATGCGATTGGCCAGGCCGAAGAACGGCGAATTGACCAGCTTGAGCAACGCGCCGGACAGGCCCGGATCCTGGCTGATCAGCCGGGCGATGACGCGCAGATCCGGGTGGGGCATGACCTGCTCCATCTGCAGATCGACCATGATCTGCGGCTGCGGCGGCACGCTAATGCCCTGCAGGGCCTTCTGGATCTGTTCTGCGCTGAGTTCGTGGGCCATGCTGGGCAACTACTGGAGTGTGAGGAAGGGCACAGTCTAGCGATTGTCGGAAGCGCTGTGCAGCCATCCCCGGCAGGCAGCGTTGCGCCTGCGCCCTGGGTTATAATCCCGCTCTTTTTCCCGGAGAGCGCCCCATGTCCCTGCCCAGCCTGCGCCTGAAAGCCAATGCCGACCGACGCCTGCGCGCCGGCCACCTGTGGGTGTACAGCAACGAGATCGACGTCGCCGCCACCCCGCTGCACGGCTTCGCCCCTGGCGCCCAGGCCGTACTCGAAGCCGCCGGCGGCAAGCCCCTGGGCATCGTTGCCCTGAGCCCGAACAACCTGATCTGCGCGCGCCTGCTGTCGCGCGACCTCAAGCACCCGCTGGACAAGTCCTTACTGGTGCACCGGCTGAACGTCTGCCTGTCCTTGCGCGAGCGCCTGTTCGAGCAGCCCTGCTACCGCCTGGTCTACGGCGACTCCGACCTGCTGCCGGGCCTGGTGGTCGACCGCTTCTTCGACATCCTGGTGGTACAGCTGGCCTCGGCGACCATGGAGCAGCACAAGGACGAGGTGCTCGCCGCCCTGATCCAGGTGTGCAAGCCCAGCGGCATCCTGCTCAAGAACGATTCCGCGGCACGCGACGCCGAAGGCTTGGAGCGCTACGTGGACACCGCCTTCGGCGTGGTCCCGGAGTGGGTCGCCCTGGAGGAGAACGGGGTCAGGTTCGAGGCGCCGGTGATCGAGGGGCAGAAGACCGGCTGGTTCTACGACCACCGCATGAACCGCGCGCGCCTGGCGCCCTACGTCCAGGGCAAGCGTGTGCTCGACCTGTTCAGCTACATCGGCGGCTGGGGTGTGCAGGCCGCCGCCTTCGGTGCCAGCGAAGTGTTCTGCGTGGACGCCTCCGGCTTCGCCCTCGACGGCGTCGAGCGCAACGCCACGCTAAACGGCCTCGCCGAGCGGGTAACCTGCGTGGAAGGCGACGTGTTCGCCGCCCTCAAGGAGCTCAAGGCCGCCGAGGAGCGCTTCGACGTGGTGATCGCCGACCCGCCCGCCTTTATCAAGCGGAAAAAAGATCTCAAGAATGGCGAAGCCGCCTACCGCCGCCTCAACGAACAGGCCATGCGCCTGCTCGGCAAGGACGGCATCCTGGTCAGCGCCTCCTGCTCCATGCACCTGCCCGAGGACGACCTGCAGAACATCCTGCTGACCAGCGCCCGCCACCTGGACCGCAACATCCAGTTGCTCGAACGCGGCGCCCAGGGACCGGACCATCCGGTGCACCCGGCCATCGCCGAGACCCGCTACATCAAGAGCCTGACCTGCCGCCTGCTGCCCAACAGCTGAGCCCGCCACGAGCAGCCGCCCGCCGCCGCGGGCCCTGCTCGTCCCTCGCGCCCCGCTACAGGATCACCCGCAGACACTGGCCGGCGTGGTACAGCGAGAAGCCCGCCTCGTAGCACGCACTCCTCAGGCCCGCCGAAACCAGCCGCCGCATGGGCGAGAACGGCAGCGGCAGACGGGCGGGGTCATCGTGCAGGAGGAACTCGGCCAGGGCCTTGCCGATGGCCGTGCCCGTGGTGTTGCCCCGGCCGTTGTAGCCGGTCACCGCGACCAGTCCCGGGGCCGGCTCGAACAGGCGCATCAGGTGGTCCGGGGTGAAGTCGATGCACCCGGTCCAGTGCAGCTGCCACTGCACCCGGCCCAGTTCGGGGAAGTAATGCCCTTGGATGCGGTCGGCCCAGCGGCTGATCAACCAGGCCGGCTTGTTGTCTGCCCGGCCCAGGCTGCCAAGCAGCAGGCGGCCTTCGCCATCGCGGCGGATGCTGCTCAGCACCGTGCGGGTATCCCAGGCACCCTGGCCATGCTCGAGGATGCGGGCCGCCGCCGCGCCGCTGAGCGGCTGCGAGGCCACCTGATAGTAATAACCACGGAAATGATTGCGCCTGACTTGGTCCCACTCCCCTTCCGTGTAGGCCCCCGTGGCGAGGATGACTCTGTCCGCCAGAACCGCGCCGCCCGGCGTGCTCACCTCCCACGCGCCGCCCTGGCGGCGCAGACCGCTGACCGGGGAATGCTGATACAGCGTGCCGCCCAGACCCTGTACCGCCGTGGCCAGCCCCAGGGTATAGGCCATGGGATTGATGGTACCGGCACGGTGGTCGAGCAGGGCGGCGCTGATCTTCGCGGTGCCGCAATAGGCGGCGCAGGCCGCGCCGGTCAGCAGTTCGACATCGGCCCCGCGCCGGCACCATTGCTCGCGACGAGCCTCCAGGTCCGCCACGCCCGCGGCGTTGTGGGCCATGTGCAGGGTACCGGTGCGACGCGCCTGGCAGTCGATGCCGTAGCGCTCGATCAGCGCGAACACCTGGGTCGGCGCCTGGCCCAGGAGCTGGTTCAGGCGGCGGCCCGCCTGCTCGCCGAGGGCCGCCTCGACATCGTCGGGCCTGATCCAGGTGCCGGCATTGACCAGCCCCACGTTGCGCCCGGAGCCGCCGTGACCGACCCCATGAGCCTCCAGCACGCAGACCCGCTTGCCCTGCTCCAGCAGGTGCAGCGCCGCCGCCAGGCCGGTGATGCCGCCGCCGATAATGCAGACATCGGCGCTGCGCCGCTCCGCCAGTACCACTGTTTCGCTCCGCCTGGGCGTGACCTGCTCCCAGAGGCAACCTTGCTGCAATTGCGCCATGTGCGCCACTCCTCGAGCCCCGGCTCAGTGCAGTATCTGGGTCAGGAACGCCTGCGCCCGCGGGCTCTTGGGCGCCGTGAAAAAGGTCTCCGGCGGACTGTCCTCGACTATCCGTCCAGCATCGAGAAACAGCACGCGTTGCGCCACCTGACGGGCGAAGCCCATCTCGTGGGTGACGCAGAGCATGGTCATGCCGCTGTCGGCCAGCTTGACCATGACGTCCAGCACCTCGCTGACCATCTCCGGGTCGAGGGCCGAGGTTGGCTCGTCGAACAGCATGATCCGCGGCTCCATGCACAACGCCCGGGCGATGGCCACGCGCTGCTGCTGGCCCCCGGAGAGCTGGCAGGGGTACTTGTCCGCCTGGTTTTCGATGCCGACCTTGGCCAGGTAGTGCCGGGCCCGCTCCACCGCCACCGAGCGGCTGAGGCCATGCACGCTGATCGGCGCCAGGGTGCAGTTGTCCAGCACGCTCATATGCGGGAACAGGTTGAAATGCTGGAACACCATGCCGATCTCCCGACGCACCTTGGTCGCCTGGGCCGAGGCTTGGGCGAGGTCGCTGCCCTCCACCAGAATCCGCCCCTCTTCGGCGACTTCCAGCCGGTTGATGCAGCGGATCAGCGTCGACTTGCCCGACCCCGAGGGCCCGCAGAGCACGATGCGTTCGCCCGGCTGCACCCTGAGGTCGATATCGTGCAGCACCTGAAAACTGCCGTACCACTTGCTCATGCCCTGAATCTCAACGGCCGGCCGGCTACACGCCGCCTCGATCACGCCCGGGGTTGGCGCCAAGGCGCCGGTCTGGCTGCTAGTCGCAAGCATCTGAGTCCTCTCCCATCGCAGCCCGCCGGGCGCCGGCCTCCCGAGGAGAGAGCGGCGCTGGAGCGGCGCTTGTTGTTGTGGTGTTCGGGTTTAAGAGAAGCGTTCGGCGCTGTACGGCGCCGGGTCGGTCAAGGGTGGTTCGCCGGTCATCATCTCGGCCAGCAGGCGACCGCTGACCGGCCCCAGGGTCAGGCCGTGGTGGGCATGACCGAAGTTCAGCCAAAGCCCCCGATGCCGGGGCGCAGGCCCTATGACCGGGAGCATGTCCGGCAGGCAGGGGCGCTTGCCCAGCCAGGGTTGCGGGTCGAGCCGCTCACCGAGGGGAAAGACCTGGCGGGCCAGCGCCTCGGCGCGGCGCAACTGGGTCTCGTTGATCGGCGCATCGGCGGCGGCGAACTCGATCCCGGTGGTCAGGCGTATTCCTTGGGTCATCGGCGCCAGTACGTAGCCGCCCTGGGTGTCGCAGACCGAATGCTTGAGTTCCTGGGTGGCGGCGTAGTGCATGTGATAACCGCGCTTGACCGCCAGTGGCAGCCGATAGCCCAAGGGTGAGAGCAGCTCGTTGGATTCCGGCCCCAGGGCCACCACCGCCTCTTTCGCACTCAGCGGTCCTTGCTCGGTGCGCACTCGCCACCCTTCGGCCTGCGGCTCCAGGGAGCGGGCATCGCCCTTGAGCAACTGCCCACCGCGCTGCACGAACAGCGCCGCGTAGCCTTTGGTCAGGCTACCCGGATCGCTGACCGTCTTCGGGTCCAGCCAGTGCACCCCGCCACACACCTCAGACGACAGATTGGCTTCGCGGGCATGCAACTGCGCGGCATCCAGCAGTTCGAAATGCAGGCCATAGGCGCTCATGGCCTGCGCCTGCTGCTGGGCGCGGCGCAGGGCGCGCGGGCAGCGGTAGATCTCGATCCAGCCATTGGCGCGAATCAGGTGCTGCAGTCCGGCCTGCTCGACCAGCGCGTCATGCTCCACCACGCAGCGCTCGATCAATGGGCGCATGGCCCGGGTCGCCTGCGCCAGGGGCGCGGGCGCCGAATGCCGCCAGAAGCTCAGCAACCAGGGTGCGAGCTTGGGCAGATAGCAGGGGCTGTAGCGCACGTCCGGCTCACGGTTCAGCCCGTAGCGCAGCAGGCGCAGGAACTCACGGGGAAAGGCATAGGGCACCACGCTGGAGCGCTCGATCAAACCGGCATTGCCATGACTGGTGCCCTCGCCTGGGTCCTTGAGGTCGACCAGCGCCACCTGGCGACCGCGCGCCTGCAGATGCAGGGCGGTACACACGCCGACGATGCCGGCGCCGAGAACAATAGTGTCGCAACTCATTGGTCTTTCCTTAAGCCGCACCCGACCTGGGCGCGACGGTTAGCGAAAACAGTCCGGTTCAGTTGTCCTGGTGCCGGCCCAGGCGCGCCTCGACACGCCGCAGCAGGCGGCGGATGACCTCGACGATCAGCAGGTAGAGCACTGCGGCCCACAGATAGAGCTGGAAGTCGAAGGTGCGCGAGAAGGCCAGCTTGGTGATGCCCATCAGGTCATAGATGGTGACCAGGGAGGCGATCGCGCTGGCCTTGACCATCAGGATCAACTCATTGCCCAGGGGGCCGACGGCCAGCAGCAGCGATTGCGGCAGGATCACCTTGAAGAAGGTGGTACGCCGGCTCAGCCCCAACGCCGCGGCGGCTTCGTGCTGCCCGCGGGCCACCGCCTGCAGGCTGCCCCGCAGGATCTCCGCCTGGTAGGCCGCCGTATTCAGGGTGAACGCCAGCAGCGCGCAATACCAGGCGTCGCGGAAGAACCACCACAGACCCAGGTCCTGCCACAACTCGCGAAACGAGCCCAGGCCGTAATAGAGCATGAACAGCTGCGCCAGCAACGGCGAGCCGCGGAAGAAGTAGATATAGGCGCCGGTCGCCCCGCGCAGCACGGCGTTGCGCGACAGGCGCCCGAGCGCCAGCAGCAGCCCGAGCGCCAGCCCCAGACTGAAGGAGATGGCCACCAGCTTGGCGGTCACCAGCAAACCGTCGAGCATCCGTGCGCCGTAACGCTCGAACAGCTCCGGGTCGAAGAACAGCTGCAAGATTTCCGTGGCACTCATGCCTGCGCGCTCCTGTGACCGAGGCTGTAGCGCTTCTCGGCAAAGCTGAACACCCGGCCGGACAGCGCCGAGAAGAACAGGTACAGCAGACAGGCGGCGAAGTAGAACAGCATCGGCTCCTTGGTGGCACTGACTGCCAGGTTGGTCTGGCGCATCAGGTCGACCAGGGAGATGGTCGAGACCAGCGAGGTGTCCTTGAGCAGGGTCAGCCAGTTGTTCGACAGCCCCGGCAGGGCGACCCGCACCAACTGCGGCAGTATCACCTTGCGAAAGGTCTGCCAGCGCGACAGGCCCAGCACGCTCGCCGCCTCGTACTGGCCCTTGCCCAGGGTCTTGAAGGCAGCCAGCCAGACCTGGCTGGAAAACGCGGCGAACACCAGGCCGAAGGCGATCATCGCGGCGACGAAGGCATTGATGCTGACCTCTGTGCTGTAGCCCCAATAGGCCAGCAGTTTTTGCACGGCGATCTGACAGCCGTAGTAGACGATCAGCAGGGTGAGCAGCTCCGGCAGACCGCGGAACACCGTGGCGAACAGCGTGGACAGCGCCCGCGGCAGGCGCTTCTTCGAACGCGCCGCCACCGCCACCGCCAGACCCAGCGGCAGGCCCAGCGGCAGGCAGCACAGCGCCAGGGAGATGGTCACCAGGGCGCCGGCCAGCAGGGCCAGGCCCCAGCCACCGTCGCCGAATAGTAGTAGGGAGAAGGATTCCGGCATCTTGGTAACCTCTGAATGTCCTGCCTAGGCAGGCAGGTCACGAAACCGCGGGGCGCGCTCGCCCGCGACCGCCAAGGGTCACGAACGGACGAGCCACGCTGGGTTCATACGAGCGCCTGACGGCAACGCTCTTTCAATAGATGTCGAAGGGGAAATACTGGCTGACGATCCGCGCATAGGTGCCGTTGGCGCGAATCTCCGCCAGGGCCTTGTTCAGCTGCTCGCGCAGCGCCCGATCGTCCTTGCGCACGGCGATGGCCACATCATCGTCACTGCCCTGGATGTCGCCGAGCAGCTTGCAACAGTCCTTGCCGCTCTTGCCCAACCAGTCGAGCAGCGGAAACTTGTCGTTGACCACCGCATCCAGGCGGCCGTTGGCCAGGTCGTTGTTGGCGTCGTCCTGGGTCGGATAGAGCTTGACCTCGGCGCCCGCAGCGCCATAGACGTCCTCGGCGTAGATGCTCTGGGTCGAGGACGACTGGGCGCCGACTATCTTGCCGTCCAGCGAAGCCGGCGTGGTATCGGCCAGCGCGGAGTCCTCGGGCACCGCCACAGCCAGGCGGGTGCGGTAATAGCGATCGGTAAAGCTGATCTGCTTCTGCCGCTCCTCGGTCACCACCATGGACGCCACCACAGCGTCGTACTTCTTGGCCATCAGCGCCGGGATGATGCCGTCCCAGTCCTGCGCCACCAGGGTGCATTCCACCTTCATCTGGCTGCACAGCGCCTTGGCGATATCCACATCGAAGCCATGCAGCTCATTGTTCGAGTCGACATAGTTGAAGGGCGGATAGGCACCTTCGGTGGCGATACGCAACGGCTCTGCCTGGGCGGCTCCCAGGGCGCCGAAGGTCAGTGCACATGCGGCTGCTAAACCCATGACTCGATTCATGCTTCACCTCTACTTGTTGTTATGGCTTTTCTTGCTGAATCCCGGCGACGTGGTGTAGCCGACAAACTCGTTATGCAGTGCGGCGGTGGCCTCCAAGCGTGCCTCGACGCCAGGGCCCAGATTGCGGAACACCTCGTTGACCAGCAGATGGACCAGCGACAGCATCGCCGCCGTCGACTCCCAGAACAGGTTCATTTCGGTGGGCACGCGAAACACCTCGTCGGCATGCGCGTCCGCCCACTCGCAATAGGGGTCGGTCACCAGGGTCACCTTGATGCCCGCCTCGCGCGCCTTGCGGCAAAGCAACTGGGCGTGCTGCGAATAGCGGCGGGCCTCGAACACCAGCAGCGCGGTCTGCCCCGGCTGGCTGAGCAACACTTCGCCGAAGTGCCCGGATGCGCCATCGACCAGCTGCACCCCGTCGCGCAGGTACTGCAACAGGTGCACGGCCGACACGGCGATACCGCGCTCGGTCTGGAAGCCGGCGACAAATACCCGCGAGGCGCCCGCCAGGCGCTGCGCCACGGCCTGCCACTGGGGGCTGCGGCTGTGCTCGTAGACCTGCACCAACGACGCGATTTCCAGCTCGAGACTGCGCGAGGCGTTCTGCGCATCCTGGCCGCTGTGCTGCTGGAATTCCTTGAGCCGATCACCGATCAACCAGGGGCTATCGCCCAGGTCCTCCTTGAGGTCGTTCTTCAACGCCTTGAAGTGGCTGTAGCCAAGGGCCCGGCAGAAGCGCCCGACCGTGGACTCGCTCACCCCGAGCCGGTCGGCGATGGCCGCGGATGTCTGGAATGGCAGCTCGTTGAGATTGGCCAGCATGTAGTTGGCAATCGTCCGCCCCGAGGCGGTCGACTGCTCCAGGCTGCTCTCGAGACGTTGTTTGACCGATTGCTTCATGAATGACCCTCCGTTGCCATCTAACCTGAATGTTTTCTGTCATTCAGTCAAGCATTGACAGCAAACTTGCACGAACGGATAGTGAGCCGCCGCTGTGCGCTCACGCCAGGCCACTGCGCCGGCACAACCCACCTCTTCCCAACGCTCCAGGAGTAGCCCCATGCCCCCCGCCGTCCAGCTGGAAACCATCGGCTTCGCCGAGCTGAGCACCCTGCTCGCCGCCATCTTCGAGCGTCACGGCACCTCGCCCCACGTCGCTCGCTGCCTGGCAGACAACTGCGCCAGCGCGCAACGCGACGGCTCCGACAGCCACGGCATCTTCCGCATCCCCGGCTACCTGTCGAGCCTGGCCAGCGGCTGGGTCGACGGCCGGGCCGAGCCAGTGGTGGAAGACCTGGCGCCGGCCTTCGTCAGCGTCGACGCCGCTGGCGGCTTCGCCCAACCGGCCCTGGCCGCCGCTCGCCCGTTGCTGGAAGAAAAAGCCAGAGCGGCGGGTATCGCCCTGCTGGCCATCCGCAACTCGCACCACTTCGCCGCGCTCTGGCCGGACGTCGAACCCTTCGCCCAGCAGGGCCTGGTCGCCCTGTCCTTCGTCAACAGCTTCGCCTGCGTGGTGCCCCACGGCGGCCATAGCGCACTGTTCGGCACCAACCCGATTGCCTTCGCCGCCCCCCGCGCGCAGGGCCAACCGCTGGTCTTCGACCTGGCCACCAGCGCCATCGCCAATGGCGACGTGCAGATCGCCGCCCGCGCCGGTCACCGGCTGCCCGAGGGTTATGGCGTCGACCACCACGGCCAGCCCACCCGCGAGCCCCAGGCGATTCTCGACGGTGGCGCCCTGCTGCCGTTCGGCGGCTACAAGGGTTCGGCCCTGTCGATGATGGTCGAACTGCTGGCCGCCGCCCTGACCGGCGGGCACTTCTCCTTCGAGTTCGACTGGTCGGGCCATCCCGGCGCGCAGACGCCCTGGACCGGACAGCTGCTGATCGTCATCGACCCCAGCCACGGCGCCGGCAACAACTTCGCCGCCCGCTGCGAACAGCTGATCGCCCGCATGCACGGGGCCGGACAGCAGCGCCAACCTGGTGATCGCCGCTATCAACAACGCCTCCGGAGCGAACGGCATGGCATCAACCTGCCTGCGGACGAAGTGAACAGGTTGCGCCGGCTGGCCTTCGGTGACGCCTGAGCCACTCGCGCTCCATCCGCCCGGGGCGCGGCCATGGCACTACACCGCGCCCCTTCTGCGCACCTGTCCCCCCCAACAGCGCCCGGTTCCGCTCACAAGGTGCCCGGCACCGCTGCGGTGCGTGTCGTCGGGTGCCTTGCCCAAGATTGATTGTTACCGCCCTGCACATCGCCCTCACGCTCGCGCCAAGCTGAACTAGGCTTAGCAACAGCGGCAGCGCCGTCGCACGCCGCCGGGTGGGACTGGCGTACTTATTGCTTTTGGTTATGTCCATCACGACTGTTCGTAACAATCGAGAGCGGTTGGTCGAATCATTGAGTCGGGCCAAGGCCAAGAGCCGGAAGCCTGTTTTGATCGGAGGCTAGGGAGGGATATGGCGGACCAGGCTGGGCAAAAAGCGTTCCTGCAATTCACCAATGTGAAGAAGACCTACGACCACAAGACCCTGGTGGTCAAGGACTTCAACCTGGACGTGGCCAAGGGCGAGTTCATCACCCTGCTCGGCCCTTCCGGCTCGGGCAAGACCACCTGCCTGATGATGCTCGCCGGCTTCGAAGACGTGACCAGCGGCGAAATCCTGATCAACGGCCGTTCGGTCACCAGCATCGCCCCCTATCAGCGCAACATCGGCATGGTGTTCCAGCAGTACGCGCTGTTCCCGCACATGACCCTGCGCGAGAACCTCGCCTACCCGCTGAAGATCCGCAAACGGCCCAAGGAGGAGATCCGCGCCAAGGTCGACGAATACCTGGCCCTGGTCGAACTGCAGGACTTCGGCGGGCGCTACCCCGGCCAGCTGTCCGGCGGCCAGCGCCAGCGCGTGGCCCTGGCCCGGGCGCTGATCTTCGCCCCGGACATCGTGCTGATGGACGAACCCCTCGGCGCCCTGGACAAGAAACTGCGCGAGCAGATGCAGTTCGAGATCAAGCGCCTGCACGAGCAACTCGGCTTCACGGTGATCTACGTCACCCACGACCAGACCGAAGCCCTGACCATGAGTGACCGCATCGCCGTGTTCAACAACGGCATCGTTCAGCAATGCGCCGCGCCCGACGTGCTCTACGAGCGCCCGGCCAACCTGTTCGTGGCCGACTTCATCGGCGAGAGCAACAAGCTCAAGGGCACCATCGAAGCGGTCGGCGACGAGACCGTCAGCGTGCGCCTGGAAGACGGTGCCCAGGTCAACACCCTGAAGGCCAACTGCACCGAAGTCGGCCTGCCGACCATGGTGTCGGTGCGTCCGGAGAAACTCACCTTCACCGACCGCCTCGGCAGCGCCGGCAATCAGGTCAAGGCACGCTTCGTCACCCGCCACTACGTCGGCGAATACATCCGCTACCACTTCGAGACCGCCGACGGCACCGAGCTGGTGGTAAAGAACCTGAACGACAGTTCAGCCCCGCAACTCAGCGCCCAGGACGAGGTTGCCCTGGCCTGGCTGCCGCAGGACAGCCAGGCCCTGGACCGCCCCGCCGTTCCGACGGCGTCGTGATAACACAACAACAGGCAATGGAGCACAGCAATGGCTAGATCACTGACTACCAGCTTTTCCGCATTCGCCCTGGCTGCGGCGTTGGGCACGGCGTCCTTCGCCGCCAGCGCCGAGGAAAGCCTGACCGTGGTGTCCTGGGGCGGCGCCTACGGCGCGGCGCAGAAGAACCACATGATCGACCCGTTCCAGAAGGACACCGGGATCAAGGTGCTGTTCGAGGACTATTCCGGCGGCGTGGCGGAAATGAAGGCCCAGGTCGAGTCCGGCAACATCCAGTGGGACGTGGTCGACGTCGAGGTGATCGACCTCGAGCGGGCCTGCTCCGAGGGCCTGCTGGAAACCATTCCGCGCGACATCCTGCCGGCCGGCGCCGATGGCACCCCGGCTGAGAAGGACTTCATCCCCGAAGCCCTGGCCAGTGAGTGCGCCATCGGCAACATCGTCTGGTCGGTGGTCTTCGCTTACAACAAGGACACCATCGGTGGCACCCCCGCCGCCTCCATCGAGGACTTCTTCGACACCAAGAAGATTCCCGGCAAGCGCGCCATGCGCAAGCGCCCGCAGGTCAACATGGAATGGGCCCTGCTGGCCGATGGCGTAGCGCCTGAAGAGGTCTACGAGGTGCTGGCCACCCCGGAAGGCCAGCAACGCGCCCTCGACAAGCTGGCCACCATCAAGAACGACATCGTCTGGTTCGACTCCTGGTCGCAGGCTCCGCAACTGCTCAACGACGGCGGCGCGGTGCTGGTGCAGTCGGCCAACGGACGTTTCTATGACGCCATCCGCCAGGAAGGCAAACCCTTCGAGATCGTCTGGGATGGCCACGTCTATGACCTCGACGCCTGGTCGGTGCTCAAGGGCTCGCCGAAGAAGGACCTGGCCTTCAAGTTCATCGCCTACGCGACCCAGTCCAAGCCGCTGGCCGGCATGTCGGACGTGGCCTACGGCCCGACCCGCAAGTCCTCCGCGCCGATGATGGACCCAGCCGCCGCCCCGCACCTGCCGACCGCTCACCTGGATGTCGGCCTCCAGGCCGGCTCGGAGTTCTGGGCCGACTACGGCGAGTCCCTCGGCGAGAAGTTCAACGAGTGGCTGCTCAAGTAACACTCCCAGGCCCTCATCCCCGCCCCGGGGATGAGGGCCGCCACCGCGTCGTTTAGGAGTCGCCGCTTGTCTTCCCTGACCACCACCGAAGCCGGCCAGGCCGCCAGCGCCCGACGCAAGAAGCGCATCACCGCCTTCCTGTTCGTCGTACCACTGCTCGCCTTCATCCTGCTGACCTTCGTCGCCCCGATCGGCACCATGCTCTGGCGCAGCGTGCACCACCCGACCGTGGCCGAACTGATCCCCCAGACCCTGGCCGAACTCGAGCGCTGGGACGGCAAGACCACCCCCGACCCGCAGACCTTCACCGTGTTCGCCACGGAACTGCAGGGCCTGGCCGAACAACGCCTGTCCGGCAAGCTGGCCGAAGAGTTCAACCGCGCCTATGCCGGCATGTCCAGCGTGGTCAAGTCCACCGCGCGCAAGGTGCGCCGGCTCGATGCCGAGCAACTGGCCAGCCAGGGCGCCGAGACCGTGCTCGAGGCCCATCGCAACTGGCAGAAACCGGCGCTGTGGTTCGCCATCCAACGCGCCGGCCAGGCCTACACCTACGACTACTACCTCACCGCCCTCGACCTGGAACTGCACCCCGAGCAGGGCATCCAGATGCGTGAGGACACGCAGATCTATGTCCAGCTGTACACCAAGACCCTGAACATGGCGCTGGTCATCACCCTGCTCTGCGCCCTGCTCGGTTATCCGCTGGCCTACTACCTTGCCGGCCTGCCGGAGAACCGCGCCAACCTGTTGCTGGTGCTGGTATTGCTGCCCTTCTGGACCTCGCTGCTGGTGCGCACCACGGCCTGGATCGCCCTGTTGCAGACCAACGGTGTGATCAACTCCTTCCTGCTCGGCACCGGCCTGATCGGCGCACCCTTCGAGATGCTCTACACCTCGTTCGCCACCGTGGTGGCGATGACCCACATCCTCCTGCCGTTCATGATCCTGCCGCTGTACAGCGTCATGCGCGGCATCGACCCGAGCTACCTGCGCGCCGCCATGTCGCTCGGTGCCCGGCCGATTCCGGCCTTCGTCCGCATCTACTTCCCGATGACCCTGCCGGGGCTCAGCGCCGGGGCGCTGCTGGTGTTCATCATCTCGGTCGGCTACTACATCACCCCGGCGCTGGTCGGTGGTACCGATGGCCAGATGATCAGCAACATCATCGCCTTCCACATGCAGCGCTCGAACAACTGGGAACTGGCCGCCGCCCTCGGCTCGCTGCTGCTGGGACTGATCCTGGTGCTGTACTGGCTGTACGACCGTTTCGTCGGCGCCAGCAATATCAAGCTGGGCTAGGAGCAGACAAACGATGAGCAAGATTCCCGCCTACTTCGGCTTCTGGCACCGCTTCGGTGCCTGGCTGCTGCAGACCAGTTCCTGGCTGGTGCTGCTGTTCCTGATCCTGCCGATCCTGGTGATAGTGCCGCTGTCGTTCAACGTCGAGCCGTTCTTCAGCTTCACCGAGGGCATGCTGCGCCTGCAGCCCGAGGCCTACTCGCTGCGCTGGTACGAGCAGATCTTCAAGGACCCGAAATGGATCCTGGCGATCCAGAACAGCTTCTTCATCGGCTTCTTCGCCACCCTGATCGCCACCGCCCTAGGCACCTGCGCCGCGGTCGGCCTGTCGCGCGACGACATGCCCCAACGCCGGCTGATCACCGCCCTGCTGCTGTCACCGATGATCGTGCCGCTGATCATCACCGCCGCCGGCATGTTCTTCTTCTATGCCGACCTGGGCCTGGCCGGCAGCTACCTGGGGGTGATCCTGGCGCACGCGGCGCTGGGCACGCCCTTCGTGATCATCACCGTCACCGCCACCCTGACCGGCTTCGACTACTCCCTGGTGCGCGCGGCGATCAACCTGGGCGCCACCCCGCTGCGGGTGTTCTTCGACATCATCATGCCGCTGATCCGGCCCGGGGTGATCTCCGGCGCGCTGTTCGCCTTCATCACCTCCTTCGACGAGGTGGTGGTGATCCTGTTCATGGCCGGCCCCCAGCAGCGCACCATCCCGCGGCAGATGTTCTCGGGCCTGCGCGAGCAGATCAACCCGAGCATCCTGGCCATCGCCACGTTGCTGATCCTGGTGTCCATTGCCCTGCTGGTGACCATCGAGTTGCTGCGTCGGCGCGCCGAGCGCCTGCGCGGCATCGAGCTGATCGAGTAGCCCCGACGTCGGACCACGCTTTCACCCGCGCGCCGCCTGGGATTAGAATCCCTCTACCCTGCCCCAACCCAGGCGGACTCCTGAGCCCAGGCCGAGCGAGCGGTGATCCCGTCCAGCCATTCGGCCCCGCCCCCTCGCAGACGCTCACTGGTGTTTGCCAGCGGCGCGCATCGCGCTCAACATACGTACTACCAGCGGGACTCGAACCCGTGACCTGAACAGCCTCCCCAGGATTGACCGCCATGCCCGATTACCGCTCGAAAACCTCCACCCACGGCCGCAACATGGCCGGCGCCCGCGCCCTCTGGCGCGCCACCGGGATGAAGGACGAGGACTTCAAGAAGCCCATCATCGCCGTCGCCAACTCCTTCACCCAGTTCGTCCCCGGCCACGTGCACCTGAAGGACATGGGCCAGCTGGTCGCCCGCGAGATCGAGAAGGCCGGCGGCGTGGCCAAGGAATTCAATACCATCGCCGTCGACGACGGCATCGCCATGGGCCATGACGGCATGCTCTATTCCCTGCCGAGCCGCGAGATCATCGCCGACTCCGTGGAATACATGGTCAACGCCCACTGCGCCGACGCCATCGTCTGCATCAGTAACTGCGACAAGATCACCCCCGGCATGCTGATGGCCGCCCTGCGTCTGAACATCCCGGTGGTGTTCGTCTCCGGCGGGCCGATGGAAGCCGGCAAGACCAAGCTGGCCAGCCACGGCCTGGACCTGGTCGACGCCATGGTGGTGGCGGCCGACGACACCGCCAGCGACGAGAAGGTCGCCGAGTACGAGCGCAGCGCCTGCCCGACCTGCGGCAGCTGCTCCGGCATGTTCACCGCCAACTCGATGAACTGCCTGACCGAGGCCCTGGGCCTTTCCCTGCCGGGCAACGGTTCGACCCTGGCCACCCACAGCGACCGCGAGCAGCTGTTCCTGCGCGCCGGCCGCCTGGTGGTCGAACTGTGCCAGCGCTACTACGGCGAAGGCGACGAGGGCGTGTTGCCGCGCAATATCGCCAACTTCAAGGCCTTCGAGAACGCCATGATGCTGGACATCGCCATGGGCGGTTCGACCAACACCATCCTGCACCTGCTGGCCGCCGCCCAGGAAGGCGAGGTGGACTTCGACCTGAAGGACATCGACCGCCTGTCGCGCCAGGTGCCGCAGCTGTGCAAGGTGGCGCCGAACATCCAGAAGTACCATATGGAAGACGTCCATCGCGCCGGCGGCGTGTTCGGCATCCTCGGCGAACTGGCCCGCGGCGGCCTGCTGCACACCGACGTGGCTACCGTGCACAGCCCCAGCATGGCCGACGCCATCGCCGACTGGGACATCACCCAGACCCAGGACGAGGCCGTGCACACCTTCTTCAAGGCGGGCCCGGCCGGCATCCCGACCCAGACCGCGTTCAGCCAGAGCACCCGCTGGGACAGCCTGGACGACGACCGCGAGAACGGCTGTATCCGCAGCGTCGAGCACGCCTATTCGCAGGAAGGCGGCCTGGCCGTGCTCTACGGCAACATCGCCCTGGACGGCTGCGTGGTGAAGACCGCCGGGGTCGACGAATCGATCCTCGAGTTCGAGGGCACGGCGAAGATCTACGAGAGCCAGGACAGCGCCGTGCGCGGCATCCTCGCCGACGAGGTCAAAGCCGGCGACATCGTGATCATCCGCTACGAAGGGCCGAAAGGCGGCCCGGGCATGCAGGAGATGCTCTACCCCACCAGCTACCTGAAGTCCAAGGGCCTGGGCAAGGCCTGCGCCCTGCTCACCGACGGCCGCTTCTCCGGCGGCACCTCGGGCCTGTCCATCGGCCATGCCTCGCCGGAGGCCGCCGCCGGCGGCGCCATCGGCCTGGTACAGGAAGGCGACAAGGTGAAGATCGACATCCACAACCGCAGCATCAACCTGCTGGTCAGCGATGAAGAACTGTCCCACCGCCGCCACGCCCAGGACAAGAAGGGCTGGAAGCCGGTCGAGGCCCGCCCGCGCAAGGTCACCACCGCGCTCAAGGCCTATGCCCTGCTCGCCACCAGCGCCGACAAGGGCGCGGTTCGCGACAAGAGCCTGCTGGACGGCTAAATGCCGAGTCCATGAAAAAGCCCGGCCAATGGCCGGGCTTTTTTCTGCCTGGGCGCGAAGTCTAGCGTCTGCTCCAGGTCTCGAAGGCGTGGGCCGGCGCGGCGTCCTGCGCCACCTGTTCGCTGCTCGAGTCCAGCTGCCAGTCGCGCTCGCTGAACTCGGGGAAGAAGGCGTCGCCCTCGGGGCTGAGGCGCACGCGGGTCAGATACAGGCGATCGGCGCGTTCCAGGCCCTGGGCATAGAGCTGCGCGCCGCCGATCAGCATCAGCTCCTCGGCGCCGGTTTCGCGGGCCCAGGCCTCGGCCCGCTGCAACGCCCCATCGAGGCAGGCGAACACCTCGGCACCCTGCAGCTGCAACCCCGGCTGGCGGCTGACCACCAGATTGAGGCGGCCCGGCAGCGGCCTGCCGAGGGAGTCCCAGGTCTTGCGACCCATGATGATCGGCTTGCCCAGGGTCAGCGCCTTGAAGTGCTTGAGGTCGGCCGGCAGGTGCCAGGGCAGTTGATTGTCGCGGCCGATCACCCGGTTATCGGCGAGGGCGGCGATCAGACAGAGAGGCAGGGAAGTTTTCATGGCCGCGAGGATACCCACTCGGCGCCGATGATTGAAGCCTCGGCGCCGTCAGGGCTTCTTGCACACCACCCGGTTGCGCCCCTGTTCCTTGGCCAGGTACAGGGCCTCGTCGGCCACGCGCAGAGCGTCCTCCAGGCTCTGGCGTGGCTGCGGGATCAGGTAGGCCAGGCCGATGCTGAGGGTGACCACGGCGGCCGCATCCGACTGCCCATGGGGCAGGCCCAGGGCCTCGGTGGTGCTGCGGATCTTCTCCAGAATCAGCAGCATCTGCTCTTCGCCCAGGTCGTACCAGCAGCCGACGAACTCTTCGCCACCGTAGCGGGCGGTGCAGTCCAGCGGACGCCTGACGTGCTCGCCTATCACCCTGGCGACCTGGCGCAGCGCCTCGTCACCGGCGGCATGGCCGTAGTGGTCGTTGTAGCGTTTGAAGAAATCCACATCCATCATCACCAGCCCCAAGGCGCGCCCCTCGCGCTGGGCCTGCCGCCAGCTGCGCTCGGCGCGCTCGGTGAAGGCGCGGCGATTGAACAGGCCGGTGAGAAAGTCCTTGTCCGCCAGGTCCTGGAGCAAGCCAAGGGCGAGAAAATTCAGCCGTGTGGCGTACTCCAGGAAATAACAGCCGACCGAGCCGATGACGTTGGCCAACGCAAGGAACAATAAATTGTTGAGCAGCACTTCCGTCACTGTATCGAAGGTCAGTTCCACCGCCAGGTAAGCAAAAAATATCAACCAGCCGCACAACACCGCGGTGGTGAATCGCAGACCGATTAGAAAATAGAAGAAGACGGTGACCAGGATGATGCCCTCATAGGGCAAGGAGAAAGCATGGTGGCGAGCGACGCCGATAATGCCCACCCCCGCCAACCCGCACAGCAAGGCCACGGTGCCGCCGATTATCTGCAGATAATCACGCAGCTCACGGCGGTAGGTGGCCAACCAGGCGAGCGTCAGCATTGGCTGAATCACCCCCAGGCGCAGACTGAGGAGCCGGTCGTTCAGCTGCTCCGGCAGAGTTATGAAATCCAGCACGGCAAACAGCAGTGCCAGCACCATGGCCACCAACAGCGCCCAGCGCATCCGCACCAGAAAGGCATTGGCGTGATAACGCCGGAACGCCGGCTCCAGCTCGTCCGTAAAGCTTAGGGTACGGAAGCCCTGATGATGCTGACGCAGGTAGGGGGAGTCCTGATTGACCCAATCCAGATGCGGTAACTTCACGGCGGCACTCGCATTATTGTTCGGTTGGACAGTCGGCACCGGGCGACCCGCCGCCTGGCCAAGCGGCCTGGCTGGGGAAGTATAGCGGCGTGGCCGTGCCATGGCTGCGACCGTGCGGTTATGCTCTGTTTTCCACCCGCCACTGGAACGTCGCGTGAGCCCAACCGAGAAGCCGAGCCTCAATCTACTGCAACGCCTGTGGCTGAGCGAAGCGATTCGCCTGCGCGAGGAGCAGGCCGGCCCGCTGGAGGATGGCGAAGCCAACCGCCGAGCCCGTGCCGCGGGGGGCAACCTGGCCGCACGCATCCAGGCCCGCGCGCTGCTGCTCGCCGAACGTGACGGCCTGTTGCTGGCGCTGCGGCACTGGCAGCAGGGTGCCCGCCTCGCCCTGGCCACCCTGCTGCTGCTGGCTCTGCTCAGTGGCGGCGGACTGGCCGTGGCCGCCCTGGGCGACGGCCAGCGCCCGGTCAACGTGTTCTGGGCCCTGGGCAGCCTGCTGGGCCTCGACTTGCTGCTGCTACTCGGCTGGGGCCTCGGTCTGCTGCTGGGCGGCGACAACGCCAGCGCCCTCGGCCGCCTGTGGCTGTGGCTCAGCGACAAGCTCGCCCGCGATGCCCGCTCCGCGCAGCTGGCCCCGGCGCTGCTCCTGCTGCTGCAACGCGCCCGCCTGGGCCGCTGGGGACTCGGCGTGCTGGTGCACGGCCTGTGGCTGCTGGCCTTGCTCGCCGCCCTGCTGAGCCTGCTGGCCCTGCTCGCCACCCGCCGCTATGGCTTCATCTGGGAGAGCACGATTCTCGGCGGCGACACCTTCATCGCCCTGACCCAGGCCCTGGGCGCTCTGCCGGGGCTGCTCGGCTTCGCCCTGCCGGACGCCGAGCTGATCCGCGCCAGCGGCGCCGGTGCCCTGACCAGCGAGGCGGCGCGCCACGGCTGGGCGGCCTGGCTGCTCGGCGTGCTGCTGGTCTATGGCCTGCTGCCGCGCCTGCTGCTGATGCTGCTGTGCCTGTGGCGCTGGCGCCGCGGCGGTGCGCGCCTGGTCCTGGACACAAGGCTGCCCGGTTACGACCTGCTGCGCGAGCGCCTGCTGCCGGGCAGCGAGCGCCTCGGCGTGTGCGACGCGGCGCCCGCTGCCACAACCCAGGAGCCGGCAGCGGCGGGCCCGCAGGGCAGCGAGGGGGCATTGCTGGTGGCCGTCGAGCTGGACGAGCGCCGCCTCTGGCCGCCGAGCCTGCCCGCGGGCGTCGGCGACGCCGGGGTGATCGACAGCCGCGAACAGCGCCAGCGCCTGCTCGAACAGCTCAGCCGCTTTCCGCCGGCGCGCCTGCTGGTGGCCTGCGACCCACGCCGCTCGCCGGACCGCGGCAGCCTGGCGCTGCTTGGCGAGCTGGCGCGCAGCGCCGGCGCCACGCGCATCTGGCTGCTGCCGGCGCCGCCCGGGGAAGCCCTGGACGCCGCGCGCCTGGCCGACTGGCACGACGCCCTGGCGCTGCTGCAATTGCCCCACGGCGACGCGGCGCCCCTGACCTGGCTGGAGACGGGCCATGACTAGCCCCCTGAGACTGGCCGTGGTCGGCCACACCAATGTCGGCAAGACCTCGCTGCTGCGCACCCTGACCCGCGACGTCGGTTTCGGCGAGGTGTCGCCCAGGGCCAGCACCACCCGTCACGTCGAGGGCGCACGGCTGTCGGTGGACGGCGAGGCGCTGCTGGAGCTGTACGACACCCCCGGCCTGGAAGACGCCATCGCCCTGCTCGACTACCTGGAGCGCCAGGACCGACCCGGCGAACGCCTCGACGGGCCGGCGCGCCTGGCCCGCTTCCTCGACGGCAGCGAAGCGCGCCAGCGTTTCGAGCAGGAGGCCAAGGTGCTACGCCAGCTGCTGGCTTCCGACGCCGGGCTCTACGTGATCGACGCCCGCGAGCCGGTGCTGGCCAAGTACCGCGACGAACTGGCGGTGTTGAGCATGACCGGCCGCCCGCTGCTGCCGGTCCTCAACTTCGTCGCCAGCGGCGCGCATCGCGAAGCGGACTGGGCCACGGTCCTGGCCCGCCTGGGCCTGCATGCCCGGGTCGCCTTCGACACGGTGGCGCCACCCGAAGACGGCGAGCGACGCCTGTACCAGAGCCTGGCGCTGCTGCTGGACAAGGCCCAGGCGCCACTGCAGCGCTTGATCGACGATCACCAGGCGCAACGCACAAGCCGCCGACACGCCGGCGCCCGGCTGATCGCCGAACTGCTGATCGACTGCGCCGCCTGCCGCCGCAGCGTCGCCGCGCAGGCCGAGCCGGAGCGCCAGGCGATCGAACAGCTACGCGAGGCCATCCGTGAGCGCGAACAGCGCTGTGTCGAGGCCCTGCTGCGGCTCTACGCCTTCCGCCCGGAAGATGCCCGGGCCGGCGAGCTGCCGCTGCTCGACGGCCGCTGGGGCGATGACCTGTTCAACCCGGAAACCCTTCGGCAGCTCGGCCTCAAGGTCGGCGGCGGCATGGCCGCCGGCGCGGCAACCGGCGCCGGCATCGACCTGCTGGTCGGCGGCATCACCCTCGGCGCCGCCGCGCTGATCGGCGCCCTGGCCGGCGGCGGACTGCAGACCGCGCGCAACTACGGCACCCGCCTGCTCGGCAAGTTTCGCGGCGAGCATGAACTGACGGTGGACGATGCGGTGCTGCGTCTGCTGGCCCTGCGCCAGTGCCAGCTGCTGGACGCCCTGGCGGCCCGCGGCCACGCGGCCACCACGACCCTGCGCCTGGAATCGCCGGCCGACGTGGATTGGCGCGACGAGCCGCTGCCCGAGCCGCTGCGCAGAGCCCGCGCCCACCCGCGCTGGTCGAGTCTGCAGCCACGCCACTGGCGCGACTCCGAGGAACGGCGCGAAGCGGTCGAGCAGCTCGCTCATCAGCTGCTCACCGGCGTTGCCCAGACTCAGGGCCGACCCAGGTAGAGCTCCTTGGTCTTGCGCCAGTCATCGCTGCCGGTGACTCGCAGGATCGCCTGGCTGAGCTGCTCGCGGTAGGGGCTGCCGCTGGCCAGGGCGAAGGCGTAGGACTGGTTCTCGAAGGTACCGGGCAGCACCCGCAGCCCCCCCTGGCCCAGCTCACCATTGCGGTACTGCAGGATCGGCAGGTCGTAGACCACCGCGTCGGCCTCGCCCTGTTGCACCGCGCGCATGGCGCTCAGCAGGTTCGGGTAGTCGCTGTGGCGGATACGCTGATTCTCCAGGTAGCGTGCGCTGACCGTCTTGTCGATGGTCGCGACATGGGCCCGGCGCAGGTCATCGGTGCCCTGGATGCCGCCCTGCAGGTTGCCCACCGTCAGGGTGCTGGTCACCGCCGCGGTGAAGGTCGACACCATGATCAGGCCGGCGAACATCCACACCAGGCCGATCAGGCGCCCGCCGAGGGTCACCGGGGCCTTGTCGCCATAGCCGACCGTGGTCATGGTCACCGCCGCCCACCAGAAGCTGGAGCCCAGGCCCTGGGCCGGGCTGCCGCCGAACTGCTCCTGATTGCGCCGCCGCTCGAACAGCCAGACCAGGGCGCCGACCAGCAGCAACAGGGCCGCCAGCCCCAGCACCAGGCTGAGGAACTGCCAGGACAACAGCGCCCTCAGGGCATGCCAGCCGCCGCCCTCGCCCTCGCGCGGCACCGCGATGGCCAGGCCGGTCTGGTAGAAGGGGTGGGTGAAGTCGAAGCGCGCCTCGCGCTCGGCGGTCATGGTCAGGGCGCCGACCACCACGTCGAGTTTGTCGGCCTCGAGGCTCGGCAGCAGCTCCTGGAACGCCATCGGCTGCAACTCGAAGCGATAACCGGCCTGGGCGGCGATTTCCTGCCACAGGTCGATGCTGATACCGCGCCACTGGCCGTTCTCCTCCTGGATGACGAAAGGCGGCACTTCGCTGATACCCACGCGCAATAGCGGCCCGGACGGCTCGGCCGCCCAGCTCGGCAGAACCAGCCAGAACAGCAGCACGGCGCTCAGAATCCTCGGCATAAACAGCTTCCTCCCCAACACACAAAGCCGTCAGGGTAACAAATGCTTCGCCGCCGCCCACCCGCCAATGACCGAAGCGGGGCCTGGTCGGAGGCCGAACCGCCATGCCCAGGTGATACCGCCCAGTCCCGCGCCCCGACAAAAAGCCTGCGGGGCTCGGCGCTGAGCATCAGGCCGCCCGGAAGGCGGTCATACCGCGACCGGCGCCTTGATATGCGGATGGGACTGGTAACCGACCAGCTCGAAGTCCTCGTAGCGGAAGGCGAACAGGTCCTGCACCGCCGGATTGAGCTTCATCGTCGGCAGCGGCAGCGGCTCGCGGCTCAGCTGCAGGTCGGCCTGTTCGAGGTGGTTGGCGTACAGGTGGCAGTCGCCGCCGGTCCAGACGAACTCGCCGGGCTGCAGGTCGCAGACCTGGGCGACCATCAGGGTCAGCAGTGCGTAGCTGGCAATGTTGAAGGGTACGCCGAGGAAGATGTCCGCCGAACGCTGGTACAGCTGGCAGCTCAGCCGGCCCTCGGCGACGTAGAACTGGAACAGCGCGTGGCACGGTGGCAAGGCCATCTGCTCGATCAGCGCCGGGTTCCAGGCCGAGACGATCAGCCGCCGCGAATCCGGGTTGCGCTTGATCATCTCGATCAGCTGGCTGATCTGGTCGATCGACTCGCCGTTCGGCGCCGGCCAGTTGCGCCACTGGTACCCGTACACCGGCCCGAGGTCGCCGTTCTCGTCGGCCCACTCGTCCCAGATGCTGACGCCGTGGTCCTTCAGGTACTTGATGTTGGTGTCGCCCTTCAGGAACCACAGCAGCTCGTGGATGATGGACTTGACGTGGCACTTCTTGGTGGTGACCAGGGGAAAGCCCTCGGCCAGGTCGAAGCGCATCTGCTGGGCGAACAGGCTGTAGGTGCCGGTGCCGGTGCGGTCGCTCTTGAAGGTGCCGGTCTCGCGCACCCGGCGCATCAGGTCGAGATACTGTTTCATCGGGTGGCTCCCTGACGGTGGTAGGCGAAGGCGATCAGACCGAGGCCGCCGAGGATCATCGGCAGGCTCAGCACCTGGCCCATGGTCAACCAGCCCCAGGCCAGGTAGCCGAGCTGGGCGTCCGGCACCCGGACGAACTCGACGATGAAGCGGAAGATGCCGTAGCACAGGGCGAACATGCCCGAGACCGCCATGGTCGGCCGGGGCTTGCGCGAGTAGAACCAGAGGATGGCGAACAGCGCCACGCCCTCCAGGGCGAACTGGTACAGCTGCGAGGGATGACGGGCCAGCTGCTGCGGATCTGTGGGGAAGACCATGGCCCAGGGCAGGTCGGTGGCCTTGCCCCACAACTCGGCATTGATGAAGTTGCCGATCCTGCCCGCGCCCAAGCCGATGGGGACGAGCGGTGCCATAAAGTCCATCAGCTGGAAGAAGCCCTTGTCGTTGCGGCTGCCGAACCACCAGGTGGCCAGCAGCACGCCGATAAAGCCGCCGTGGAACGACATGCCACCCTTCCACACCTGGAGGATCAGGCTCGGTTGCTCGAGGTAGGCGGCCAGGTCGTAGAACAGCACATAGCCCAGGCGGCCGCCGAGGATCACGCCCATGGCTACCCAGAACACCAGGTCGGAAAGCTTCTCCTTGTTCCAGCGCGGTTCGAAGGCTTGCAGCCGGCGCGAAGCCAGCCACCAGGCGCCGCCGATGCCGATCAGGTACATCAGGCCGTACCAATGGATCTTCAGCGGTCCCAGGGCTATGGCCACCGGGTCAATCTGCGGGTAAGGCAGCATGCAACACTCCTCAAATCAGGAAATTCAGGCCCACGCCGAACAGCAGCAGGGCGAACAGACGCTTGAGCACGCGCGGCGACAAGCGGTGCGCCAGGCGCGCACCGAAGCGCGCGAAGAACATGCTGGTACAGGCCACCCCAGCCAGTGCCGGCAAATACACGTAGCCCAGACTCCAGGCCGGCAGCTCGGCATTGTCCCAGCCCAGCCACATGAAACTCAGCGCTCCGACCGCGGCGATCGGCAGACCGCAGGCAGCCGAGGTGGCCACCGCCTGCTGCATCGACAGGCTGCGCCAGACCAGAAAAGGCACGCTGAGCGAGCCACCGCCGATGCCGAAGATCGCCGAGGCCCAGCCGATCAGGCCGCCGGCGGCGCCCAGGCCGACCTTGCCCGGCACCGTGCTGCCGGCCTTGGGGCGCAGGTCCAGGGCCATCTGAATCGACACGCAGATCGCGAACATGCCGATGATCCGCTGCAGCATCGGTCCCTGGATAGCGGCGGCGGTGAGCGAGCCCAGGCCGGCGCCGAGGACAATGCCGAGGGTCATCCAGGCGAACACCGGCCAACGCACCGCGCCCTTGCGGTGGTGTTCGACGACCGAGTTGATCGAGGTGAAGACGATGGTCGCCAGGGAGGTGCCGACCGCCAGGTGGGTCAGCACCAGCGGATCGAAACCCTGGGCGCTGAAACTCAGCACCAGCACCGGCACGATGATCATCCCGCCGCCGACCCCGAACAGGCCCGCCAGCACCCCCGCGGCCGCTCCCAGCAGCAAATACAGCAACAGCTCCATCGAGGCCCCCGCAAGCAAAGCGGCATGGTAACGGAAGCGGGCATCCGCACTCCACCGCCGCAGACCGCAGGCGGGTCGCCTGCCGCCGCGCCCGGCCGCAACATCGCGCCTTCAGCCACGAGAGGGGGACCGTTCGACCTCGCAAATTGGCCCGTTACCCCTTCCCCTAGCCGGCCGTCAGCCCTAAGCTGTCGGGCGAATGTTGGGCGCTTCAGGAGCGAACTGTCACAACAGGAAAACGCATCTGCTGGAACTGGACTCTGGCCCGCCTGGGCCGCAGTGAGGTCACGGTCGGCTACCGAGACACACCTTCAGAGTCCCGTCACTCAAGGAGTTTCTATGTGCCTGATCGTATTCGCTTGGCGCCCCTCGCACCCCTTGCCACTGGTGCTGGCCGCCAACCGCGACGAATTCTATGACCGGCCGAGCCAGCCACTGGCCCCCTGGGAAGACGCCCCGGGCATCTACGGCGGACGGGACCTGCAAGCCGGCGGGACCTGGCTGGCGGTGGGCCCCCAGGGCCGCTACGCCGCCCTGACCAATATTCGCGACCCGCGGCAGCCGCCGTTCGGCCGCTCGCGCGGCGAGCTGCCGGTGCAATTCCTGCGCGGCGAGCTTGGCCCCGAGGCGTTCCTGGCCGAGCTGGCCGAGCGCGCCGGGGACTATTCGGCATTCAACCTGCTGGTCGGCGACGCCCGGCAACTGTGGCTGCTGAACTCCCGCGAGGGCACCCCGCAGCAGCTTTCCGAAGGCATCTACGGCCTGTCCAACGCCGCCCTGGACACGCCCTGGCCAAAGGTCGAGAAGGGCAAGGCGCTGCTCAGCGAGTGCCTGATCGAACCCCAGGCACCATCACTCCTGGACCTGCTGCACGACCCTCAGCAACCGCCGGATTCCGCGCTGCCCGACACCGGTGTCGGCCTGAATACCGAGCGCCTGCTCTCAGGTATCTTCATCGCCACGCGCAGCTACGGCACCCTCGCCAGCACGGCGCTGATGGTGCGCGCCGACGGTTCGCGGCAACTGGTCGAGCGGCGCTACGGCCCCTATGGCAAGCCGTTGGGCGAGATCGAGTTCGAATGCTGAGGAGGTCCGGCGGACCGGACGCCAAGCACGCTATCAGGCCTGAATATCCGACGCCGGATTGATCATGCGTCCCAGGCCCAGATTTCTCAGGGCCAGCTGCAGGGTACTGTGGATCAGGTGCGGGTTGTCGATGCTCATCACCTGGGCCAGCAGCTCCTTGGCCTTGCCCAGGCTGATCTGGCGCAGCAGCCACTTGACCTTGGGCAGGTTGGTGGCGTTCATCGACAGGCTGTCGAAGCCCATAGCCATCAGCAGCACCGCCGCCGCCGGGTCCCCGGCCATCTCGCCGCAGATGCTCACCGGCTTGCCTTCGGCATGGGCGTCGCTGATCACCTTGCCCAGCGCCTGCAGCACGGCCGGGTGGAAGAAATCGTAGAGGTCGGCGACCCGCGGATTGTTGCGATCCACCGCCAGCAGGTACTGGGTCAGGTCGTTGGAGCCGACCGAGAGGAAGTCCACCTGGCGCGCCAGCTCGCGGGTCTGGTAGACCGCCGCGGGAATCTCGATCATCACCCCGACCGGCGGCAGCGGCACGTCGGTGCCCTCGTCGCGCACCTCGCCCCAGGCGCGGTGAATCAGGTGCAGGGCCTCCTCCAGCTCCTGGATGCCGGAGATCATCGGCAGCAGGATGCGCAGGTTGTTCAGGCCCTCGCTGGCCTTGAGCATGGCACGGGTCTGCACCAGGAAGATCTCCGGGTGGTCGAGGGTCACGCGGATACCGCGCCAGCCGAGAAAGGGGTTTTCTTCCTTGATTGGGAAATAGCTCAGCGCCTTGTCGCCACCGATGTCCAGGCTGCGCATGGTCACCGGCAGCGGATGGAAGGCGGCCAACTGCTCGCGGTAGATGGCCAGCTGCTCCTTCTCGCTGGGAAAGCGCTCCTTGATCATAAACGGCACTTCGGTGCGGTACAGGCCGACGCCCTCAGCGCCGCGCTCCTGGGCCCGTTTCACATCGGCGAGCAGGCCGGTGTTGACCCACAGCGGCATGCGGTGGCCGTCCAGGGTCTCGCAGGGCAGGGCGCGCAGGGCATCCAGGCCCTGGGTCAGCTGGCGCTCTTCCTCGACCACATCGGCGTACTGCTTGCGCAGCAGCTCGCTGGGGTTGGTGAATACCTCGCCGTGGTAACCATCGACGATCAGCTGGATGCCGTCGATCTTCGAATAGGGCAGATCGACCGCGCCCATCACCGTGGGAATGCCCATGGCGCGGGCGAAGATCGCCACATGGGAGTTGCCCGAGCCGAGCACCGAGACCAGGCCGACCAGCTTGCCCTCGGGCACCTCGCCGAGCATGGTCGGCGACAGTTCCTCGCTGACCAGGATGCAGTTGTCCGGGTACTCCAGGGTCTGCTGGCGCGCCTGCTGCAGGTAGGCGAGCAGGCGGCGGCCGAGGTCCTTGACGTCGGAGGCGCGCTCGCGCAGGTAGGCGTCGTCCATCAGCTCGAAGCGGTTGACGTGCTCGCCGACCACCTGACGCAGAGCGCCCTGGGCCCACTGACCGGTGCGGATGACGTTGACCACCTCGTTACCCAGGGCGGCGTCTTCGAGCATCATCAGGTACACGTCGAACAGCGCGCGCTCTTCCGGGCGCAACTGGCTGGCCATCTTGCTCGAGAGGTTGCGCATGTCCGCGCGCACCCCTTCCAGGGCGGTATTGAACAGCGCCAGTTCGGCGTCTATGTCATCGATGGCCTTGTCCGGCACCACCTCCAGGTCAGCCGGCGGCAGCACCACCACCGCGGTGCCGACCGCGGCGCCGGGCGACCCGGGCACGCCGATGAACTTGGCTTCCTGGATGCCCTTGCCCTGGCGACCCAGGCCGCGAATCGAGCCGGTCGCCTCGGCATGGGCGATGACCCCAGCGAGCTGCGCGCTCATGGTCACCAGGAAGGCCTCTTCGCCCTCGTCGAACTGGCGACGCTCCTTCTGCTGGATCACCAGCACGCCCATCACCCGCCGGTGGTGGATGATCGGGGCACCGAGGAAGGAGGCGAAACGCTCCTCGCCGGTCTCGGCGAAGTAGCGGTAGCGCGGATGGGCGGCGGCGTCCTCGAGGTTCAGCGGCTCCTCGCGGGTGCCGACCAGGCCGACCAGGCCCTCGCTGGGCGACATGCTGACCTTGCCGATGGAACGCTTGTTGAGGCCTTCGGTGGCCATCAGGACGAAGCGGTTGGTTTCCGGGTCGAGCAGGTAGACCGAGCAGACCTGGCTGCCCATGGCCTCCCTGACGCGCTGCACGATGATGCCCAACGCCGCCTTGAGGTCCTTGGCGGCATTAACTTCCTGGACGATCTTGCGCAGCGTATTGAGCATGGCTCGGCTCTAGTCAGTGTCAGTCCCGCGCCAACAGGCGCGGAGCGAGTTCCTTGAGGGCGCGACGGTAGACTTCGCGCTTGAATGTGACCACCTGGCCCAATGGATACCAGTAACTGACCCAGCGCCAGCCATCGAACTCCGGCTTGCCGGTCAGGTCCATGCGCACCTTGTTCTCGTCCGACTGCAGGCGCAGCAGGAACCATTTCTGTTTCTGGCCGATACACAGCGGCTGGCTGTGGGTGCGGACCAGACGTTGAGGCAGACGATACCGCAACCAGCCACGGGTGCAGGCGAGAATTTTCACATCCTCCTGCTCCAGGCCGACTTCCTCATTCAATTCACGAAACAGCGCTTCTTCCGGCGACTCATGGTCGTTGATCCCGCCTTGCGGGAACTGCCAGGCGTCCTGGTTTATCCGACGCGCCCAGAGCACCTGGCCGACATCATTGGTCAAGATGATGCCGACATTAGGGCGAAAACCATCAGGGTCGATCACGGCGCACAACCTCGTAAACGCATGTTTCGGCATTGTTCCACAAAGCCCGCGGCAGCGGCAACGCGGCCGTCCGCTAAGTAGGAATGGCCCGGAAAAGCCGCTATTCTGGCGCCCCTCGGCTTCTGCAATAAAAGGTGATCCGCGTGCGCTTGGCCCTCTTCGACCTCGATAACACCCTGCTCGGCGGCGACAGCGACCACGCCTGGGGCGACTACCTGTGCGAGCGCGGCATCCTCGACGGCGTGGCCTACAAGGCGCGCAACGACGCCTTCTACGAGGATTACCTGGCCGGTCGCCTGGACATTCGCGACTACCTGAACTTCAGCCTGGAGATACTCGGGCGCAGCGAAATGGCCCAGCTCGAACAGTGGCACCGCGAGTTCATGCGCGACTGCATCGAGCCGATCATCCTGGCCAAGGGCGAAGCCCTGCTGGAAGAGCACCGCGCCGCCGGCGACAAGCTGCTGATCATCACCGCCACCAACCGCTTCGTCACCGCGCCGATCGCCGCACGCCTGGGCGTCGACACCCTGCTGGCCACCGAGTGCGAAATGGCCGACGGCCGCTACACCGGCCGCACCACCGACGTGCCCTGCTTCAAGGAGGGCAAGGTCACCCGCCTCAACCGCTGGCTCGCCGAAACCGGCATGAGCCTGGACGACAGCTGCTTCTACAGCGACTCGATGAACGACCTGCCGCTGCTCGAGCGGGTGACCCGGCCGGTGGCGGTCGACCCCGATGCCAAGCTGCGCGCCGAAGCGCAGAGCCGCGGCTGGCCGATCATCTCGCTACGCTAGACGCCGCCCCGCGCCAACCAAAACGCCGGCCGGATGGGCGGCGTTCTGGTTTCTCCACGGCCCTCAGGCCGGCTTGGCGCCCATCAGCCCGAGAATCAGCAACAGCACCAGCAGGATCAGTCCGGCATAGCCGGCGGCGAAGCGCAGCAACCGGGCGGGCGCCGGCGTCTCGCCCAGGGCCTGCCAGGCACTCAGCTGCCCGTTCAGCAACAGGCCGCCGATCACTAGCAAGGCGAACAGCAGGCTACTGGCCAGCAACCAGGTCTGCCCCAGCGGCCAGCTCGCCAGATCGACCAGCCACCAGCCGCTGACCGGCAGGCTCAGGGCCAGCAGCCCGAGCAGCGGCAGGCTGATCGAGCGGGTACGCGCGAGCTTGCGCTGCAGCACCTGGGCATCGCCGTCGCGCGCCGCCTTCCACAGCATCAGCACGTGGGCCAGCACCCCGAGCAGCAGCAGGATGCCAGGCAGGCTGTGGGCCAGTTTCAGCAGTTGATAGTGTTCCATTCAGCCTTCCTGCCGGCGCGCCGGCTCATCCGAGAAACAGCTTGTAGGCCGGATTGTCGCTCTCGTCCCAGTAGGGGTAGCCGATCTCGTCCAGCGCCGCCGGCACCAGGTGGCGCTCGGCCTGGGGGACCTGCAGGCCGGCGACCACCCGGCCGTCGGCCGCGCCGTGGTTGCGGTAGTGGAACATCGAGATGTTCCAGCGCCCGCCGAGGCGCTGCAGGAAGTTGAACAGCGCCCCGGGCCGCTCGGGAAACTCGAAACGCAGCACCACCTCGTCGCTGACCCGCGCGGCATGGCCGCCGACCATGTGGCGGATGTGCAGCTTGGCCAGTTCGTTGTCGGTCAGGTCGACCACCGGGAAGCCCTGCTCGCGCAGGCTCGCCACCAGCGCCGCGCGCGGGTCGGTCTCCGGGTGAGTCTGCACGCCGACGAAGATGTGCGCCTCCCTGTCGGTGTGGTAGCGGTAGTTGAACTCAGTGATCTGGCGCTTGCCGATCGCCTCACAGAATGCCTTGAAGCTGCCCGGCTGCTCGGGAATGGTCACAGCAATGATCGCCTCGCGCTTCTCGCCCAGCTCGGCGCGCTCGGCGACATGGCGCAGGCGGTCGAAGTTGACGTTGGCCCCCGAGTCGATGCCCACCAGCACCTGGTCGCGGCAGCCCTCGCGCTCGACATAGCGCTTGATCCCGGCCACGGCCAGGGCGCCGGCCGGCTCGGTGATCGAGCGGGTGTCGTCGTAGATGTCCTTGATCGCCGCGCAGATCTCGTCGGTGCTGACGGTGATCACCTCGTCGACGTGGTCCTTGCAGATGGCGAAGGTGTGCTCGCCGATCTGCGCCACCGCCACGCCGTCGGCGAACAGCCCGACCTGCGGCAGCACCACGCGCTCGCCGGCGGCCATGGCGGCCTGCAGGCAATTGGAATCGTCCGGCTCGACGCCGATGATCCTGACCTCGGGGCGCAGGTATTTGACGTAGGCGGCGATGCCGGCGATCAGCCCGCCGCCGCCCACCGGGACGAAGATGGCATCCAGCTGGCCCGGGTGCTGGCGGAGGATCTCCATGGCCACCGTGCCCTGGCCGGCGATGGTGTGCGGATCGTCGTAGGGGTGGATATAGATGTAGCCCTTCTCCTCCACCAGCTTGAGCGAATAGGCCAGCGCCTCGGGGAAGCTGTCCCCGTGCAGCACCACCTTGCCGCCACGCGAGCGCACGCCGTTGACCTTGATTTCCGGGGTGGTCTTGGGCATCACGATGGTCGCCTTGACCCCCAGCACCTTGGCCGCCAGGGCCAGGCCCTGGGCGTGGTTGCCGGCCGAGGCGGTGACCACGCCGCGGGCCTGTTCCTCGGCCGACAGCTGGGCCAACTTGTTGTAGGCGCCGCGAATCTTGAAGGAGAACACCGGCTGCAGGTCTTCGCGCTTGAGCAGAATCTGGTTGCCCAGACGCTCGGAGAGCTGGTTGGCGGCTTGCAGGGGGGTTTCCACCGCGACGTCGTAGACGCGCGAGGTGAGGATCTTCTTGACGTACTGTTCGAGCATGGCGATATCGCAGGCGGTTGCGCTAGGGGACCCCGGAGTCTACCCCAGGCCCGCGCCGAGCGACCATACGAATGGCGGGGTTTTGCCGGCGCAAACGGCTATAATTCGCGCCTCCCGACTTCAATCAGGCGCAGAAACCGCGATGACCCAGGATCAACTGAAACAGGCAGTCGCCCAGGCCGCCGTCGACTTCATCCTCCCCAAGCTCGACGCCAAGAGCGTCGTCGGGGTCGGCACCGGCTCCACCGCCAACTGCTTCATCGACGCCCTGGCCAAGCACCGGATGGAGTTTGATGGCGCCGTGGCCAGCTCGGAAGCCACCGCCGCGCGCCTCAAGGGCCACGGCATCCCGGTGTACGAGCTGAACGCGGTCAGTGACCTGGAGTTCTACGTCGACGGCGCCGACGAGAGCGACGAGCACCTCAACCTGATCAAGGGCGGCGGCGCCGCGCTGACCCGCGAGAAGATCGTCGCCGCGGTGGCCAAGACCTTCATCTGCATCGCCGATGCCAGCAAGCTGGTAGCGGTGCTCGGCGCCTTCCCGCTGCCGGTCGAGGTAATCCCCATGGCGCGCAGCCACGTCGCCCGCCAACTGGTCAAGCTGGGCGGCGACCCGGTGTACCGCGAAGGGGTGGTGACCGACAACGGCAACCAGATCCTCGACGTGCACAACCTGTCGATCGTCAACCCGAGCGAGCTGGAAGCGCAGATCAACAACATCGTCGGCGTGGTCACCAACGGCCTGTTCGCCGCACGCCCGGCCGACCTGCTGCTGCTGGGCACCGTCGAAGGGGTCAGGCGCCTCACCCGCTGAGCGCCGTCGCCGAGCACTGACTGAGCGGCGAGCTAGGCTCCGGCCCGGCGCTTGAACACGTACAGCAGGTTCGGCTCGCCGACTATGTAGATATTGCCGTCCGCGTCCATGGTCACGCCTTCGGCCTGCTCGATACCCTCGAGCAAGCCGTTGCGCCCGCCGGCCAGGCTGATGAAGCTGACCGGCTCGCCGTCCTCATCCAACTCCAGCAACAGGCGCGACTCGTCGGAGAGCACCAGGGAGTGGCCGGTGCGCACGTCGTGGGTCAGGGAGGAGATGTCGCGCACGAAGAGGTTGCCCATCGGCAGGGGCTGAAGGGTGCCCGGCGCGCCATCCTCGCCGGGAAACGGCAGGCTGAACAGGCCCATCGGACCGCGCTCCTTGCCGAGCAGCACGCGCTGCCGGCGCGAGTCCCAGGCGATGCCCTCAAAGCCCTTGTTGCCGGCGTCGGCGAAGCCCAGGTCGAAGGCCGGGTAATTGCGCGCATCGATGCTCTGCGCATCGTCGGCCAGGTGGAAGCTGGTCAGGGTGTGGCGGCGCTCGTCGATGATCGCCAGGCGTCCGTCCGCCACCAGTTCGACGCCCTCTGGATCGGCGAAGCCCTCGAGACGGATGCGCCGCAGCACCTCGCCATCCAACGATAGCTCGACCAGCTGCGGGTGCTTGCCGGTGACGGTGAACAGGGTGTCGCGGCCCGGGTGGTAGGTCAGTCCGGAGGTCTCGTCATCCTCCAGGCCGGCCAGCGGTTTGCCGCGCAGTACCGCTCGATAGTCGGGCAGCCAGATGCTTGCCTGGCGCTCGACGAGGCTGAAGCCCTGCTCCTTGATCCAGAAATAGGCGCGTTTGTGCCATTGCAGGTAGTCGAGCGCCAGCGCCAGCAGCAGGAGCAGGGACAACAGCGCCAACCGACGCGGACGCAGCAGGGGGGACGGCAATACAGGCATCGGGTACTACTCGGGAAAAGGACTCCCGTCAGACTAACGTCCTGGCGTTAAGGTTCGATTGCCGCGACGAAAGGCGCCCCGGGGCGCCCCGACCAGGCCCGGCGCCTTACAGCGCGCGACTGGCGAAGCGCGAGTGGCCGACCAGTTCCAGCGCCAGCTCGTCACCCTTGTGCAAGGGACCGACACCAACCGGCGTGCCGGTGAGGATGACATCGCCCGGCTGCAGACTGAAGTGACCGCAGATGTGCTGGATCAGCGGCAGTATGGGGTTGAGCATGTCGCGGCTGTTGCCGTCCTGGCGGATCTCGCCATTGATGCTCAGGCGGATGCCGATGTCCTCCAGCGCCTCGATGGCATCGCCCGGCACGAACGGCGCCAGCACGCAGGCGCCATCGAAGGACTTGGCGATTTCCCAGGGATAACCCTTTTCCTTCAGCTGGGCCTGCACGTCGCGCAGGGTCAGGTCCAGGCCCGGGGCAAAACCGGAAATCGCGTCGCGCACCTCTTCCGCATCGGGGCAACGCGACAGCGGCTTGCCGATCAGCACGGCGATCTCCGCCTCGTAATGCACCGCGCCACGGTCCTCGGGAATGCTGAAGCCGTCGTCCAGCGGCACCACGCAGCTGCCGGGCTTGATGAACAACAGCGGCTCGGTGGGCACCGGGTTGTTCAGTTCCCGCGCATGCTCGGCATAGTTGCGGCCGATGCACACCACCTTGCCCATGGGAAAGTGGATATGGGTGCCGTCGACATACTGGTGCTGGTAGCTCATGGGGACTCCTTGCGGCTAATGGTGGAAACGCTGCGCGGTTTTCCACCCTACAAAGCTGGGTCTGTTCAATGCTCAATCGCCCATGCTGGCCTGGCCGACATGGGCTGTCACTGCTACCAAAGGCGCAGGCGCGCCGGTCAGAGCGGGAAGATCTTGCCCGGGTTCATGATGCCGTTCGGGTCGAACACCGCCTTGATCGCCTTCATGTAGCCGATCTCCGCCGCGGAACGGCTGTAGCCCAGGTAGTCACGCTTGGTCATGCCGACGCCGTGCTCGGCGCTGATCGAGCCGCTGTACTTCTGCACCACCTCGAACACCCACTTGTTCACTGTCGCGCACTTGGCGAAGAACTCGTCCTTGCTCAGCGCGTCCGGCTTGAGGATGTTCAGGTGCAGGTTGCCGTCGCCGATATGGCCATACCAGAGCACTTCGAAGTCCGGGTAGTTGCTGTTGACCAGGTTGTCGATGTCGGCGAGGAAGGCCGGCACCTTCGACACGGTGACCGAGATGTCGTTCTTGTACGGGGTGAAGTGCGAGATGGTCTCGGAGATGTATTCGCGCAACTTCCACAGGTTCTGCAGCTGCTGATCGCTCTGGCTCATCACCCCGTCGAGCACCCAGCCCTGCTCGACGCAGTGCTCGAAGGTGGCCAGGGCCGCCTCGGCCACCTGCTCGGTGGTCGCCTCGAACTCCAGCAGGGCATAGAAGGGCGTGCGGGTCTCGAAGGGCGCCGGCACGTCGCCGCGATCGAGGATCTTGTCCAGGCAGCGGTCGGAGAAGAACTCGAAGGCGGTCAGGTCGAGCTTGCCCTGGAAGGCATGCAGCACCGGCATGATCGAGTCGAAGTCCGGGGTGCCGAGGACCATGGCGGTAAGGTTCTGCGGCGCACGATCCAGGCGCATGGTGGCTTCGACGACGAAACCGAGTGTGCCCTCCGCACCGATGAACAGCTGACGCAGGTCGTAGCCGGTGGCGTTCTTGATCAGGTCCTTGTTCAGCTCCAGCAGCTCGCCGGTGCCGGTGACGACCTTCAGACCGGCCACCCAGTTGCGGGTCATGCCGTAGCGAATCACCTTGATACCGCCGGCATTGGTGCCGATATTGCCGCCAATCTGACTGGAGCCTGCGGAGGCGAAGTCCACCGGATAGTACAGCCCCTTGTCTTCGGCGAAGTCCTGCAGCTGCTGGGTAATCACCCCCGGCTGGCAGACCACGGTGCGATCGAATTCGTTGAACTCGAGAATCTGGTTCATATAGTCGAAGGCCACCACCACCTCACCGTTGGCCGCCACCGCCGCCGCGGACAGCCCGGTGCGACCGCCGGACGGCACCAGGGCGACCTTGTGCTGGTTGGCCCAGCGCACGATGGCCTGGACCTGCTCGACGCTCTTGGGGAAGACGATGGCAGTGGGGTTGGGTGCGAAGTGCTTGGTCCAGTCCTTGCCGTAGGTGGCGAGGGAATCGGCATCGGTGAGCACCTTGCCGGGCTCGACCAGGGTCTTAAGTTCTTCGATCAGGGCAGCTGTGGTCATCAAGTGAACTCTCAAACGATTCATGGTCGCCCCGAGAACCATTCAGGTCGCAACCAAGCATGGAAAAAGGAGATCATGCTAGCATACGCACCCCGTGAATCGCGCCCCCGGCCCTTCCGCGGGCGCGATCAGCAACACAGCTGACGCTTCCCTGACACTATTTGTGGGACAACAGGTACTCCGATGAGCAAGACCTCTCTCGACAAGAGCAAGATCAAGTTCCTTCTCCTCGAAGGCGTCCACCAGAATGCCGTGGACACCTTGAAGGCCGCCGGCTACACCAACATCGAGTACCTCAAGGGCGCCCTGTCAGGCGACGAGCTGAAAGAGAAGATCGCCGAAGCCCACTTCATCGGCATCCGCTCGCGCACCCAGCTGACCGCTGAGGTGTTCGACTGCGCGAAGAAGCTGGTCGCCGTCGGCTGCTTCTGCATCGGCACCAACCAGGTCGACCTGGACGCCGCCCGCGAGCGCGGCATCGCGGTGTTCAACGCGCCCTACTCGAACACCCGCTCGGTGGCCGAACTGGTGCTGGCGCAGGCCATCCTGCTGCTGCGCGGCATTCCCGAGAAGAACGCCTCCTGCCACCGTGGCGGCTGGATCAAGAGTGCGGCCAACTCCTTCGAGATCCGCGGCAAGAAGCTCGGCATCATCGGCTACGGCTCGATCGGCACCCAGCTCTCGGTACTGGCCGAGGCCATGGGCATGCAGGTGTTCTTCTATGACGTGGTGACCAAGCTGCCACTGGGCAACGCCACGCAGATCGGCAACCTCTACGAACTGCTGGGCATGTGCGACATCGTCTCGCTGCACGTACCGGAACTGGCCTCCACCCAGTGGATGATCGGCGAGAAGGAAATCCGCGCCATGAAGAAGGGCGGCATCCTGATCAACGCCGCCCGTGGCACCGTGGTCGAGCTGGACAAGCTGGCCGAGGCGATCAAGGACGAGCACCTGATCGGCGCGGCCATCGACGTCTTCCCGGTCGAGCCCAAGTCCAACGACGAGGAATTCGAGAGCCCGCTGCGCGGCCTGGACCGGGTGATCCTGACCCCGCACATCGGCGGTTCCACCGCCGAGGCGCAGGCCAACATCGGCCTGGAAGTGGCGGAGAAGCTGGTCAAGTACAGCGACAACGGCACCTCGGTGTCCTCGGTCAACTTCCCCGAGGTGGCCCTGCCATCGCACCCGGGCAAGCACCGCCTGCTGCACATCCACGCCAACGTGCCGGGGGTGATGAGCGAGATCAACAAGGTGTTCGCCGACAACGGCATCAACATCTCCGGCCAGTTCCTGCAGACCAACGACAAGGTCGGCTACGTGGTGATCGACGTCGACGCCGAGTACTCCGACCTGGCCCTGGAGAAGCTCCAGCACGTGCACGGCACCATCCGCAGCCGCGTGCTGTTCTAAGCCCCGCCGGGCAACGAAGAAGGGAGGCCGTCGGCCTCCCTTCTTCATTCCACCGCGAATCCCGGCTCAGCGCTTTCCAGCCGGCGCAGCGCCGCTTCTGCTTCGGCCAGCTCCTCCTCGCTGAACACCTGCACCCCGGCCCGCCGCAACAGCGCCGCCGTGACCCCTTCGCCGGCGACCTTGCGGCCGCTGAAGCTGCCGTCGTAGTTCTCGCGGTTGCCACAAGAGGGGCTGCGTGCCTTGAGCACCGCCAGGCGGATCTGCTGGCGCTCGACCAGTGCCAGCGCCTGCTGCGCGCCGGCGAGAAAGGCGGCACTGAAGTCCTCGCCGTCCGCACTGCGCACCGGCAGCAGGCCGTCGAGCACCTGGGCGCCCTGGCCACCGGGGATTTCCGCCGGCGGCCGCGGCGTCGGCAAGCCACCGGCCACCTCGGGGCACAGGGCCACCACGCGCCCCTCGGCCTGCCAGCGCTCGAGCAGCCCGATGGGGCCGTGGGCGCCGCCGTCGTAGCGCACCGGATGGCCGAGCAGGCAACGGCTGACCAGCACCTTCTGCATATCCCCTCCCCTGCCGCGCTTCGGCGCAGCGCTCATGGCTGCAACGGGTCGGCGCCGCGACGGCGGAACCAACCGGTCAGCGACAGTCGCTCGCGGCTGGTCGGCAGCACCTCATGGAGCATCTCCGCCGACAGAAATGCCACTAGGCTGCCGGCCTGGGGGGCGATGTCGCGCGTCGAGCCATCGGCCAGATACAGGCGCAAGGCGCCGCCATGCTCGGGCTGCCAGTCCGGGTTGAGGTAGAGCACCACCGACACCGCACGGCGGTCGTCGTCGCGAAAGCGGTCCAGGTGCTTCTGGTAGAAGGCGCCCGGCGGGTACAACGCGAAGTGGCTCTCGTAGTCCTCGAGGCCGAGGAAGAGGCCGCGGTTGAGCGTCAGGCGCAGCTCGTCGAGCAGCGCCAGGTAGCGATCGCAGGCCGCCGACTGGCCGGGGTCCAGCCACTCGATGCGGTCGCCGCGAATGCCTTCGCGGACCTCCTGGGCCTTGCCGACGCCGGCGGGGGTCAAGGCGCCCCGGGCCGCGCGCCTGCGGCACTCTTCGGCCAACTCGAGGGTCAGAGCATTAGGCGCGAACAGCGGCTGCAACGACCAGCCCTGTTCGGCTAGGTCGTCGACGATGTTCGATAGGGGCAGGTCTTTGGCGTCGGTCGGCATGCCGGCGATTCTACAGCGTGGCAAGGCCGCGCGCCTCGACAAGCTTCGACTGGCCATTGAAAATAGCCGCCCGCTACACAGGAGTCTGTATGCGCGCCCTTTGCGTTGTCTTGTTGTTGATCTTCAGCCTGCCCAGCCTGGCCGACGTGCACCTGCAGCTGTACCAGGCCGCCGGCTGGCCACAGCAGCGCGCGCACTTCAACGACGCCCTGCGTGCCGCCCAGGAGCGCTACCGCCGCAGCCTGCCGCCGGCGGTCTACCAGGCCCTGGTGGAGAACAGCAACCGCCGCTTCGACCCGCGGGCCATCGACCAGCGTGCGCAATTCAGCCTGCGCCAGCAGCTGGCCGATCCGCTGCCGGCACTGCAGTTCTTCCAGTCGCCGCTGGGCCGCAAGATAGTCGCCGCCGAACTGCTCGCCACCAGCCGCGAGCAGCTGGCGCTGCACGCCGACGGCCTGCCGCGCAGCGAGGCCAGCGCCACCCGGCGCCTGCTGATCCGCCACCTGGCCCAGGCCCTGCCAGCCGAAGAGGCGGGTGCCGAGATCAGCCTGGCCCTGGCCGGCGTCGCCGCCGACAGCCTCAGCCAGATGCTGCCCGGCCTGCTCGGCGGCGGCGCGGCCCAGACCCTGCTCGATACCCAGCGTCAGCACCTTATCGAGCAGATTGGTGCCGACCTGGACAACACCCTGCTGCACGTCTACCGCGAGCTGTCCGATCCGGAGCTGGAGGAGTTCGTCAGTTTCGCCCAGTCGCCCGCGGGCCAGGCCTACTACCGCGCCGCCCTGACGGCGATCCGCTCCGGCCTGGCCGTGGGCCAGAGCAGCGCCGAGCTGGAGCCGGCGCCCCAGGGCATCTGAGCCTCAGGCCAGGCGCTCGCGGAGAAAGTCGAAATAGCGCTGGCGCAGCGCCGGCACCTCATTGGCCAGGTGATGGCGCGCCTCGGGCAGGCGCAGAATCTGCGGCGTGGCGAACTTGTCCTGCAGCACCTCGAGGTTGTGCTGCCAGTCCACCGTCATGTCCGCCTCGCCCTGGATGATCAGCGGGCTGTGGGCGCTGCGCGGCGCCGCCTCGATGCGCGGCACCCAGTCGCGCAGGGCAGCGAACCAGGCCGTCGGCAGGTTGCGCGGCTGCAGGGGGTCACGGTTCTGCACGAAGTCGATGAACGCGGGATCGCTGGAGTTCTCGCTGAAGCGCCGGGGTATCGCCTTGACGAAGGGGCTGAGCAGGCGATAGCTGAGCTGCGACCAGGTCCAGGCCCGCGGCCGCACCAGCGGCGCCAGGAGGATGCTCTGGCCGATCTCCGGCCGTGGCGCGCCGTTTAGCAGGTAGTCCAGCAGGATCGCGCCACCGGTGCTCTGCCCGCACAGGTGCCAGGGCTGCGGCAGGTCCAGCAGCGCCGCCTCCTCGAGCAAGCCGTGCAACACCTGCTGGTACTCGGCGAAGTCGTCGATGCTGGCCCGGGCGCCGCTGGACAGGCCGTGCCCCGGCAGGTCGCAGGCGAGCACCGCGAAGTTCATCTGCAGCGCCCAGTCGACCACATGGCGGTACAGCCCCATATGGTCGTAGTAGCCGTGCACCAGCAGCAGGGTCGCCTGCGGCTCGGGGGGCGCCCAGAGGTGCGCAGCGATCTGGTAGCCGGCGACGGAGAAGCCGCCCAGGCGACAGTCCAGACGCGCGTGGCGCTGCGCCAGATCGATGCCATAGAAGCTCCGATAGGCCTGCACCGCCGGCAACTCCAGCGTCGCCGCGGCCAGGGGGCGCAGCAAGGGACGCAGGTGCTCGGGATCGAAACGCTCTGGCATAAGGCTTTCCGTGGACTGGGTGGACATTGCGCTGGGCGCCATTGTGCCGCAGGCGCGCGCAGATGTTCAGCTGCAACGCGCGACATGGCAAGCTAGGCGCCCCTTCCGCGACCGCCATGCCATGTCCCGCCCCAGCCGCAAGACCCTGCTCGCCTGCCTGCTCACGCTGCTGCTGGTCGCCGCCCTGGCGCTGGCCCTTCGCTGGTTCGAGGAGCGCTACCTGCGCCCCTTCGACGAGCGCGCGGCGCTGTTCTCCGGCGCCGAACTGCGCCTGCCGGACCGCCTGGCCGGCCCCGGGCCGATTCGCCTGGTGCACTTCTGGGACCCCGCCTGCCCCTGCAATGTCGGCAACCAGCAGCACCTGAGCGAACTGATCGCCGAGTTCGCCCCGCGCGGCGTGGCCTTCTACGCGGTGCAGAAGCCCGGCAGCCAGGGCCGCCTGGCGGCCGGCCTGGACGACCTGCAGGCACTGACGACCCTGCCCGGCGCCGCTGGGATACCCGCCAGCCCGGCCGTGGCCATCTGGGACACCCACGGCCAGCTGGCCTATTTCGGCCCCTACAGCGAAGGCCTCACCTGCAACTCGAGCAACAGCTTCATCGAGCCGATCCTCGAAGCCCTGGCGGCAGGCCGGACGGTCGACGCCAGCAACACCCTGGCGCTGGGTTGCTTCTGCGACTGGGCGGAAACCGCCGCGCCGTGATCGCGGCAGAACAGCCGCCGCCACCCGGCAATAATCCACAGCACAAAAAAGGGGCCACCTGAGTGACCCCTTATCGTTGTGCCCAACCCCGCGCGATCAGACCACCGCAGGCTGCTGCGACGGGTCGCGGCGGCTGTCCGGACCGCGCTGCTGGCTGGCGCCGGTGGTTTCGTCCATGGCCTGCTGGATGGCGCGCTTGCGCCGCTCCTCGGCCCGGCGGGAGAGGAACCAGACCAGGAAGGTGACCAGCGACACCGCCAGCAGGATCAGGCTGGCCACGGCGTTGATCTCCGGCTTCACGCCCAGGCGCACGGCGGAGAAGATCTCCATCGGCAGGGTGGTGGAGCCGGGACCGGAGACGAAGCTGGCCAGCACCAGGTCGTCCAGCGACAGGGCGAAGGACATCATGCCGCCGGCCGCCAGGGACGGCGCGATCATCGGGATGGTGATCAGGAAGAACACCTTCCACGGCCGCGCCCCCAGGTCCATGGCCGCCTCCTCGATGGACAGGTCCAGCTCGCGCAGGCGCGAGGACACCACCACCGAGACGTAGGCGGTGCAGAAGGTGGTGTGGGCGATCCAGATGGTCAGCAGGCCGCGCTCGGCGGGCCAGCCGATCAGCTGGGCCATGGCCACGAACAGCAGCAGCAGCGACAGACCGGTGATCACCTCTGGCATCACCAGCGGCGCGGTGACCAGGCCGCCGAACATGGTGCGCCCCTTGAAGCGGGTCACCCGGGTCAGCACGAAGGCCGCCAGGGTGCCCAGGGCCACCGCGGCGATCGCCGTGTACAGGGCGATCTCCAGGGAACGCAGCACCGCGCTCATCAGCTGGGTGTTGTCGAGCAGGCCGACGTACCACTTCACCGACCAGCCGCCCCACACCGTGACCAGGCGCGAACCGTTGAACGAGTAGATCACCAGAATGACCATCGGCAGGTAGATGAACACCAGCCCGGCCCACAGCATCAGGGTGGAGAAACTTACGCGCTTCATGCCCTGCCCTCCATTTCCTTCGCCTGGTTACGGTTGAACAGGATGATCGGGATGATCAGGATCAGCAGCATCACCACCGCCAGGGCGGAGGCCACCGGCCAGTCGCGGTTGTTGAAGAACTCCTGCCACAGCACCTTGCCGATCATCAGGGTCTCCGGGCCGCCAAGCAGCTCGGGGATGACAAACTCGCCGACCACCGGGATGAACACCAGCATGCAGCCGGCGATGATGCCGTTCTTCGACAGCGGCACGGTGATCTTCCAGAAGCTGTTGAAGTTGCTCGAACCCAGGTCTGCCGCCGCCTCCAGCAGGCTCTGGTCGTGCTTGACCAGGTTGGCGTAGAGCGGCAGGACCATGAACGGCAGGTAGGAATAGACGATGCCGATGTACACCGCGACGTTGGTGTTGAGGATGCGCAGCGGCTCGTCGACCAGGCCCAGGTTCAGCAGCAGGCTGTTGAGCAGGCCGTTGCTGCTGAGGATGCCCATCCAGGCGTAGACGCGGATCAGGATCGCCGTCCAGGTCGGCATCATGATCAGCAGCAGGAACACCGTCTGCATCTCCCTCGGCGCGCGGGCGATGGCATAGGCCATCGGGTAGCCGATCAGCAGGCACAGCAGGGTGCTGATCAGGGCGATCTGCAGCGAGCCGAGGTAGGCCGACACGTACAGGTCGTCCTCGCTGAGGAAGATGTAGTTGCCCAGGTTGATCACCAGCGATAGCTGGTTGTCGGCCCAGGTGTAGATATCGGTATAGGGCGGGATGGCCAGTTCGGCTTCGGCAAAGCTGATCTTCAGCACGATGATGAAGGGCAGCAGGAAGAACAGGAACAGCCAGACGAACGGCACACCGATGACGAAGTGGCGACCCTTGGGCAGCCGGCGGCTAATGCTTCGGGAAATGTTCATGAGCGCAGCGCCACCCCGCTGTCGTCCTCCCACCAGACGAAGACCTCGTCGTCCCAGGTCGGCCGCGCATTACGCCGTTCGGCGTTGGCGACGAAGGACTGGACGATCTTGCCGCTCGGCAGCTCGACGTGGAACACCGAATGACCGCCCAGGTAGGCGATGTCGTGCACCTTGCCGCGCGACCAGTTGTGCTCGCCGCTCGGCTGCTCGGTGGTGACCAGCAGCTTCTCCGGGCGGATCGCGTAGGTGATGCTCTTGTCCTGCACCGAGGTGCTGACGCCGTGGCCGACGAAGATGTTGCGCTCCAGGTCCGGGCTGTCGATCAGCGCGTGGCCTTCCATGTCCTCGACCACCTGGCCGTCGAACAGGTTGACGTTGCCGATGAACTCGCAGACCAGGCGACTGGTCGGGGTCTCATAGATGTCCACCGGGCTGCCGATCTGGGCGATCCAGCCCAGGTGCATGATGGCGATGCGCTGGGCCATGGTCATGGCCTCTTCCTGGTCGTGGGTGACCATCACGCAGGTCACCCCGACCCGCTCGATGATCTCCACCAGCTCCAGCTGCATCTGCGAGCGCAGCTTCTTGTCCAACGCGCCCATGGGTTCGTCGAGCAGCAGCAGCTTGGGCCGCTTGGCCAGGGAACGGGCCAGGGCCACGCGCTGACGCTGGCCGCCGGAGAGCTGGTGCGGCTTGCGCTTGGCGTACTGGGTCATCTGCACCAGCTTGAGCATTTCCTCGACCCGGGCGTCGATCTCGGCCTTGGGAATGCGGTCCTGCTTGAGGCCGAAGGCGATGTTCTCGGCCACGCTCATGTGCGGGAACAGGGCGTAGGACTGGAACATCATGTTGATCGGCCGCTCGTAGGGCGGCATGTCGGTGATGTCCTCGCCATCGAGGAAGATGCGCCCGTCGGTGGGCCGCTCGAAGCCGGCGAGCATGCGCAGCAGGGTCGACTTGCCCGAACCGGAGCCGCCGAGCAGGGCGAAGATCTCGCCCTTGTGGATGGTCAGCGAGACGTCGTCGACGGCGACCGTCTCGTCGAACTTCTTGGTGACCCGCTCGATCTTGACCAGCACCTCTTTGGGCTCTTGATCGCCCTCGAGGATCTTCTTGTAGGCACTCGAAGCAACTGCCATTACCAAAACTCCCGGAAAATAGCGCCCAACCCCTGCGGCCGGACGAGCGAATTTACTGGCCTGACTTGACCCTGTTCCAGCTGCGGGTCATCAGCCTTTGCACCTTGCTCGGCAACTCCGCCGAGATAAACAACCTGTCCAAAACCGCTTGCGGCGGGTACACCCGCTCGTCGTCACGCACCGCTGGATCCATCAGCTCGGAGGCCTTGGGATTGGGGTTGGCGTAGCCGACGTAGTCGCTGACCCCGGCGATCACCGCCGGCTCCAGCAGGAAATTGATAAAGGCATGGGCCTCCTGCACATTGCTCGCATCGGCGGGGATGGCCAGCATGTCGAACCACAGGTTCGCCCCCTCCTGGGGGATCGCGTAGCGGATCTCCACGCCCTGGCCGGCCTCTTCGGCACGGGCGGCCGCCTGCAGCATGTCGCCGGAGTAGCCGGCGGCCACGCAGATGTTGCCGTTGGCCAGGTCGCCGATGTACTTGGATGAGTGGAAATAGGTGACGTAGGGGCGCACCTCGAGCAGCTTGGCCTCGGCCTTGGCGTAGTCCGCGGGGCGGGTGCTGTTGGGGTCCAGTCCCAGGTAGTTGAGCACCGCCGGGATCATCTCGTCGGCCGAGTCGAGGAAGCTCACCCCGCAACTGGCCAGCTTCTGCATGTTCTGCGGCTCGAACAGCACCGCCCAGGAGTCGATGCGCTCGACGCCGAGGGCCGCCTTGACCTTCTCGGCGTTGTAGCCGATGCCGTTGGTGCCCCACAGGTAGGGCACGGCGTACTGGTTGCCCGGATCGTTCTTCTGCAGCTGTTTGAGCAGCGCAGGATCGAGGTTGTCCCAGTTGGGCAGCAGACTGCGGTCGAGCTTCTGGAAGGCGCCGGCCTTGATCTGCTTGCCGAGGAAATGGTTGGAAGGCACCACCAGGTCATAGCCGGAACGGCCGGCCAGCAGCTTGCCTTCGAGGGTTTCGTTGGAGTCGAAGACGTCGTAGACCGGCGTGATCCCGCTGGCCCGCGCGAAGTCGGCGAGCGTGGTTTCGCCGATGTAGTCGCTCCAGTTGTAGATGTGCAGGGTCCCGGCCGCCTGAACCAGGCTCGCCGCGACGAGGCCCAGGGCGCTGACGAGCAGGGCCTTGGCGAAGCAGATGCGCATGCGTGTGTCCTCTTTCTTCATCGGCCCGCCCGCGAAAAGGCCGGCACTTTATCGGAAAAGACCGTTGCTGTTGAGCCACCTAACGCCAGGCGATGGCGATGACCCGGCGACGCCAGGCAACAGACAGCCGGGCGCAGCAAAACGCACCGCCGACAGCCCCGGCAAGCAGGCCGGGCAGAAGAGTGGAATCACGCATACAAGCTTCCTTTTTTGTTGTTAGCGCTTCTGGCGGGTCGCCCCGCCAGAAGCCGGTTGGCTTGGTGTCGCTTAGCGGCCGGACTTGACCTTGGTCCAGCTGCGGGTCATGGCACGCTGCACCTTCGGGCTCAGCTCGGTGAAGGTGTAGAGCTTCTTCGAGGCTTCCTCGGTCGGGTAGATGCCCGGGTTGTTGCGGATTTCCTCGGAGACCAGCGGCGTGGCGGCGGCGTTGCCGTTCGGGTAGGCCACATAGTCGGAGATCGGCGCGATCACTTCCGGGGTGAGGATGTAGTTGAGGAAGGTGTAGGCCGCCTCGGTGTTCTTGGCGTCGGCCGGGATGGCCATCATGTCGAAGAAGGTGGCGGCGCCTTCCTTGGGAATGGCATAGGCCACCGGTACGTTGTTCTTCGCTTCCTCGGCGCGGGCCTGAGCCTGGAACACGTCGCCGGACCAGCCGACCGCTACGCAGATGTTGCCGTTGGCCAGGTCGGAGATGTACTTGGAGGAGTGGAAGTAGGTGACATGCGGACGTACCTGCAGCAGCAGCTCTTCGGCCGCCTTCACGTCAGCCGGGCTCTGGGCGATCGGGTTCTTGCCCAGGTAGTGCAGCGCCGCGGCGTAGATCTCTTCCGGCGCATCGAGCATGGCGACACCGCAGGACTTGAGCTTCTCCATGTTCTCCGGCTTGAACACCGCAGCCCAGGAGTCGATCTTGTCCACGCCCAGGGCGGCCTTGACCTTCTCCGGGTTGTAGCCGATGCCGGTGGTGCCCCACAGGTAGGGGAAGGCGTACTGGTTGCCCGGGTCGGCGGCTTCCAGGGCCTTCATCAGGTCGGCGTTGAGGTTCTTCCAGTTCGGCAGCTTGGACTTGTCCAGCGGCTGGAACACGCCGGCCTTGATCTGCTTGGCGAGGAACTGGTTGGACGGCACCACCACGTCGTAGCCCGAACCGCCGGAGAGCAGCTTGGCTTCCAGGGTCTCGTTGCTGTCGAAGACGTCGTAGACCACGTTGATGCCGGTTTCCTTCTGGAAGTTGTCCAGGGTGTCTTCGGCGATGTAATCCGACCAGTTGTAGACGTGCAGTACTTTTTCCTCGGCCTGGGCGGCACCGGCTACGGCGCCGGCCAGGGACAGCGCGAGAAGGGTTTTGCCGAATTTGTTCATGCGTACAGCTCCTGTTGTCGTAGAAGTATTCCGGAGGGCGGCGCAGCCTCACTGCGACACCTTCCGGTGAGCCTGGCCAACGCGCGGATGCAGTCTGGCAAGGTCCTGGCACTTTTTACAACTTTCAGGCCTAAGGGTCCGAAAGCACTTACATCACTCACTTCAGTTAAGTACTGCCTTGGCCGTCAGGTCGAGGCACAGGCGGGCCTTGTCCACCAGCTCGTCGATCTCCGCCTTGCTGATCACCAGCGGCGGCGAAATGATCATGGTGTCGCCCACGGCGCGCATGACCAGGCCGTTGTCGAAGCAGTGACCGCGGCAGATCATGCCCACGCCCACCTCGCCCGGGAAGCGCGCGCGGGTCGCCTTGTCCTGCACCAGCTCGATGGCACCGAGCAGGCCGACGCCGCGCACCTCGCCCACCAGCGGGTGGTCGGCCAGTTCACGCAGGCGTTTCTGCAAATAGGGTGCCGTCTCTTCCCTGACCCGCTCGACGATTTTCTCCTCGCGCAGGATGCGGATGTTCGCCAGGGCCACGGCGGCGCCCACCGGGTGCCCGGAGTAGGTGAAGCCGTGGTTGAAGTCGCCGCCCTGGTTGAGCACTTCGACGATCTCGTCGCGCACGATCAGGCCGCCCATCGGCACGTAGCCGGAGGTCAGGCCCTTGGCGATGGTCATCATGTCCGGTGCATTGCCGTAGTAGTCGCTGCCGAACCACTCGCCGGTGCGGCCGAAGCCACAGATGACCTCGTCGGCGACGAACAGGATGTCGTACTTGGCGAGGATCTCGCGGACCTTCGGCCAGTAGCTGTCCGGCGGCACGATGACCCCACCGGCGCCCTGGATCGGCTCGGCGATGAAGGCGGCGACGTTGTCTTCGCCGACTTCGAGAATCTTCTTCTCCAGCTGCTCGGCGGCCCAGACGCCGAACTCGTCGGGGCTCATCTCGCCGCCTTCGCCGAACCAGTAGGGCTGCGGGATGTGCACGATGCCGGGAATCGGCAGGTCGCCCTGCTCATGCATGTACTTCATGCCGCCGAGGCTGGCGCCGGCCACGGTGGAGCCGTGGTAACCGTTCTCCCGGGCGATGATCACCTTCTTGTTCGGCCGGCCCTTGATCGCCCAGTAGTGGCGGACCATGCGCAGCATGGTGTCGTTGCCTTCGGAACCGGAACCGGTGAAGAACACATGGTTCATCCCCGCCGGGGCGATCTCGGCGATGGTCTTGGCCAGCTCCAGCACCGGCGGGTGGGCGGTCATGAAGAAGGTGTTGTAGAACGGCAGCTCGCGCATCTGCGCCGCGGCCGCCTCGACCAGCTCTTCGCGGCCGTAGCCCAGCGCCACGCACCACAGGCCGGCCATGCCGTCGAGGATCTTGTTGCCCTCGCTGTCCCACAGGTACACGCCTTCGGCCTTGGTGATGATGCGCGGGCCGACCTCCGCCAGCTGCTTGAAGTCGCTGAACGGGGCCAGGTGATGCTCGCGGCTCATGGCCTGCCATTCGCGGGTTTTCGGGTTGCTCACGGGTTTGCTCATATCCACCTCAAATTCATGCATTGATCGGGGCCGGATGCATTCGAGGCCGGCCCCCACTCACTCAGACCGACAGCAGCAGGAACTCGCGCTCCCAGGAGCTGATCACCCGCTTGAAGTTCTCGTGTTCGGCGCGCTTGACCGCGACGTAGCCGCTGACGAACTTGCTGCCCAGGTACTGTTCCACGGTCTTGCAGGTCTCCATGCGCTCCAGCGCCGCCTCCAGGGTCAGCGGCAGGCGCAGGTTGCGCCGCTCGTAGCCACGCCCGACCACCGGGGCGCTCGGCTCGATGCCCTCGACCATGCCGATGTAGCCGCACAGCAGGCTGGCGGCCAACGCCAGGTAGGGGTTGGCGTCGGCGCCGGCCAGGCGGTTCTCCACCCGCCGGTTCTGCGGGCTGGAATCCGGCACGCGCAGGCCCACCGTGCGGTTCTCCTCGCCCCACTCGACGTTCACCGGCGCCGAGGTATCGGGCAGGAAGCGGCGGAACGAATTGACGTTCGGCGCGAACAGCGGCAGCAGCTCGGGGATGAATTTCTGCAGGCCGCCGATGTGATGGAGGAACAGCTCGCTCATCGAACCGTCTTCGTTGGAGAAGACGTTACGCCCGGTTTCCCGGTCGACGATGCTCTGGTGCAGGTGCATGGCGCTGCCCGGCTCGTCGGTGATCGGCTTGGCCATGAAGGTGGCCGCCACGTCATGCTTGAGCGCCGCCTCGCGCATGGTGCGCTTGAACACCAGGATCTGGTCGGCCAGGGCCAGGGCGTCGCCGTGACGGAAGTTGATCTCCATCTGCGCCGGGCCTTCCTCGTGGATCAGGGTGTCGAGGTCCAGGCCCTGCAGTTCACACCAGTCGTACATGTCCTCGAACAGCGGGTCGAATTCGTTGGCGGCGTCGATGGAGAACGACTGGCGGCCGGTTTCCGGACGGCCGGAGCGGCCCAGCGGCGCCTGCAGCGGGAAGTCCGGGTCCTCGCAGCGCTTGGTCAGGTAGAACTCCATTTCCGGCGCGACTATCGGCCGCCAGCCCTTGTCGGCATAGAGTTTCAGCACCTTCTTCAGCAGGTTGCGCGGCGACAGCTCGATCGGGTTGCCCTGCTTGTCATAGGTGTCGTGGATCACCTGGGCGGTCGGCTCGATGGCCCAGGGCACCAGGAATACCGCATTCTCGTCCGGGCGGCAGACCATGTCGATGTCGGCCGGATCGAGCAGCTCGTAATAGACATCGTCCTCGACGTAGTCACCGGTGACGGTCTGCAGCAGCACACTCTCGGGGAGGCGCATGCCCTTCTCGTCGAGGAACTTGTTGGTCGGCGAGATCTTGCCGCGGGCAATGCCGGTAAGATCGCTGACAAGGCATTCAACTTCGGTGATTTTGCGTTCTTTCAGCCAGCTCGAAAGCTGGTCCAATTTGGTGCTCATAGAGACCTCAGGGTTGGAAAGAGCCGAATCCTTTATAGCCGGCTCAGCGTTGCCCCGCCCTCTTCCTGCAAGCCTCACCAAAGGCCTGGAAGATGGCGAGATAATTCGGGTTGGATACTACCTGCCACTCGGGGTGCCATTGCACCCCGAGGGCGAAGCTCGGCGCCCCCTCGACGGAGAAGGCTTCGATCAACCCGTCTGGCGCCAGTGCCTCTACGCGAAGGCCGGGCGCCAGACGCTCAACGCCCTGGCCATGAATGGAATTGACTTCGATCTCCCCCGGCAAGCCGAGGCCGGCGAGCACCCCGCCCGGCTGCACCTGCAGGGCATGGCTCGGCGCATACTGCACCTCGAGCGGCTGCTCCTGCGGCTCGCGGTGGTCGAGCATGCCGGCGACCTCGTGCACCTTCTGGTGCAGGGTGCCGCCGAAGGCCACGTTCATCTCCTGGAAACCACGGCAGATGCCCAGCACGGGGATGCCGGCATCGACCGCCCGGCGGATCAACGGCAAGGTGGTCTGGTCCCGCGCCGGATCGTGCTGGGTGCCGGCGCTGCTCGGCGGGCCACTATAATGGTGGGGCTCGACGTTCGACGGCGAACCGGTGAACAGCAGGCCGTGCAGATTATCGAGCAGGCTCGGCTGGTCGATCAGCTCGCCCAGGGCCGGAATGATCAGTGGCAGACCACCGGCTCCGGCAACCACGGCGCGAACGTATTTATCGCCGGTTATATGGTAGGAATGCAGACCGATCTGCTTGGTACAGGCGGTAACACCGATCAACGGCAGGCGCGACATGGGACACCCGTCTTATTGCTGTTATGGGCTTGAGCGGAGCTTAGCGTTGTTCATTTTTTTACACAATAGCCATGTAAAAAATTGAACACACCCAACTGAGCAGCGCGCCAGGCCTGACCGCGCGCTGCTCATGACTGCCCTGAAACGCCCTATAAATGGCCACGAAGCTCTTTTTCAGGGCACCATTTGCCTCTCTTGACAGGCATTGACGTTTAGGATTGACTCACTGTCGTGCAGTCGCATGATTGATATTTTTAACAAATAAGGTGTTGCATCATGTCGGTACCCCCGCGTGCCGTTCAGCTTAATGAAGCGAACGCGTTCCTTAAGGAACATCCTGAGGTCCAGTTCGTCGACCTTCTCATTGCAGATATGAATGGCGTGGTGCGCGGCAAGCGCATCGAACGCGCCAGCCTCCACAAGGTGTACGAAAAAGGCATCAACCTGCCGGCTTCGCTGTTCGCCCTGGATATCAACGGTTCGACGGTGGAAAGCACCGGCCTGGGCCTGGATATCGGCGACGCCGACCGTATCTGCTTCCCCATCCCCAACACCCTGTGCAACGAGCCCTGGCAGAAGCGCCCCACCGCGCAACTGCTGATGACCATGCACGAACTGGACGGCACGCCCTTCTTCGCCGATCCACGGGAGGTGTTGCGCCAGGTGGTGCAGAAGTTCGACGAACTAGGCCTGACCATCTGCGCCGCCTTCGAACTGGAGTTCTACCTGATCGACCAGGAGAACGTGAACGGCCGTCCGCAGCCGCCACGCTCGCCGATCTCCGGCAAGCGCCCGCATTCCACCCAGGTCTACCTGATCGACGACCTCGACGAATACGTCGACTGCCTGCAGGACATGCTCGAGGCCGCCAAGGAGCAAGCCCTGCCGGCCGACGCCATCGTCAAGGAAAGTGCCCCGGCGCAGTTCGAGGTCAACCTGCATCACACCAACGATGCGCTCAAGGCCTGCGACTATGCGCTGCTGCTCAAGCGCCTGATCAAGAACATCGCCTACGACCACGAGATGGACTCGACCTTCATGGCCAAGCCCTACCCGGGCCAGGCCGGCAACGGTCTGCACGTGCACATCTCGCTGCTCGACAAGAAGACCGGCAAGAACATCTTCACCTCCGAGGACCCGCTGCAGAGCGACGTGCTGCGCCACGCCATCGGCGGCATCCTCGACACCATGCCGGCGTCGATGGCCTTCCTCTGCCCGAACGTCAACTCCTACCGCCGCTTCGGCGCGCAGTTCTACGTGCCGAACGCGCCGAGCTGGGGCCTGGACAACCGCACCGTGGCGGTGCGCGTGCCGACCGGCAGTGCCGACGCGGTGCGCATCGAGCACCGCGTCGCCGGCGCCGATGCCAACCCCTACCTGATGATGGCGGCGATCCTCGCCGGCATTCACCACGGCATGACCAACAAGATCGAGCCGGGCGAGCCGATCGAGGGCAACTCCTACGAGCAGCTGGAGCAGAGCCTGCCGAACAACCTGCGCGATGCCTTGCGCGAGCTGGACGACAGCGAAGTGCTCAACCAGTACATCAGCCCCGAGTACATCGACATCTTCGTCGCGTGCAAGGAAGCCGAGCTGGAGGAGTTCGAGACCACCATCTCCGACCTCGAGTACAACTGGTACCTGCACACCGTGTAAGCAACACCCCCGACGCCGGCCCCGAGCCGGCGTCGTTCTATTCAGCCGGCCCCGGGCAGCATTGCCCAGGCTTGCGCCTGCTGCACTCGACGGCCGCGCCGGATGGCGCGCACGCCCATGCCGACAGGGAGACACCCCATGCCCCGCTTGCTCGCTTCGCTGCTGCTCAGCCTGACGCCCCTGCTGGCCAGCGCCGAGGACGTCATCCGCGTGTACAACTGGAACGACTACATCGCCCCCCAGGTACTGCAGCGGTTCAGCGCCGACACCGGCATCCGCGTCGAGTACCGCACCTTCAGCACCGCCGGGGAAATGCACGCGGCGATCCGCGGCAACGAGGCCATCGACCTCATCGTGCCCTCGCACAACGACCTGCCGCGGCTGATCGACGAGGGCCTGCTGCAACCCCTGGACTTCCAGCGCCTGGCCAATCGCCGCCACCTGGACAAGGAACTGCTGAGCAAGCTGGCCGCGGTCGACCCCGGCAATCGCCATGCCGTGCCCTACCTGTGGGGCGCGGTCGGCCTGGCGATCAACACGCCGCAGGCCGAAGCGGCGTTCGGCGGCCCGCTGCCGGACAGCTGGAGCCTGCTGTTCGACGCCGCGCAGAGCGCGCGCCTGGCGAGCTGCGGCATCAGCGTGCTGGACGCGCCGGACGAGACCCTGTCGCTGCTGCTCAACTACCAGGGCCGCAGCCTGACCCGCAGCGCCCCGAGCCGCATCGAGCGCGCCGCCGACGTGCTCGCGGGCCTGCGCCCCAACCTGCGCTACGTCGACAGCGAACGCTATATCGACGACCTCAACCAGGGCCGCCTGTGCGTCGCCATGGCCTGGGTCGGCGACGCCCTGGCCGCCGCCGACGCCGGCCAGCCGGTGCGCTTCCTGGTGCCCGACGAAGGCTCGGTGCTGTTTATCGACAACCTGGTGATTCCACGCGGCGCCCGCCGCCCCGACCTGGCCCACCGCCTGATCGACCACCTGATGCGCCCGCAGGTCGCCGCGCTGATCACCGAGGAAGTCCTCTACCCCAATGGCAATGCCGACGCCCAGGCCTACCTCGACGAACACCTGCGCGACCACCCCGGGCTCTATCCCGATCGCGCCACCAAGCGCCCCCTGTATGCCCTGGACGCCATGCCGGAGAGGCACGCGCAGGTTCGCGACCGGGTCTGGCGCCAGTTCCGCGGCGGCGACTGACGCGCAGGCGGGCGCCCGCTCGGCTTGCGCCAGCAGCGACGGCTGACGTCCAATAGGCCGTCCCTTGCCGAGATCTCCGCCATGTCGCGTCCCAGTACCGCCCGCAAGCCCCGCGCCAGCAGCCAGGCACGCATCGCCGTGATCCTCGCCGCCGCCCGCGAACTGCTCGCCGAGCAGGGCGTGGCGAGCCTGTCGATCTACAGCGTGGCCGAGCGCGCGGCCATCCCGCCGTCCTCGGTGTACCACTTCTTCGCCAGCGTGCCGGCCCTGCTGGAAGCCCTGACCGCGGACATCCACGCCGCCTTCCGCGCCAGCCTGCAACAACCGGTGGCACACGCCGAGCTGCGCGACTGGCGCGACCTGGCGCGCACCGTCGAGCTGCGCATGCTGGCGATCTACGCCGGCGACGCCGCCGCCCGCCAGCTGATCCTCGCCCAGCACGGCCTGGCCGAGGTGACCCAGGCCGACCGCCAGCACGACATCGAACTGGGCCAGCTGATGCAGGCGCTGTTCGCCCGGCATTTCCTCCTGCCGCCATTGCCGACGGATATCGACGTGTTCGCCCTGGCCATGGAGCTGGGCGACCGGGTCTACGCCCGCTCGGTGCAACAGCATGGCCGTATCAGCCCGCGCCTGGCCGAAGAGGGCATGCGCGTGTTCGACGCCTACCTGGGCCTGTACCTGCCGCCCTGCCTGCCGAAACGGGACGCGCCGCTGCCGCCCGAGTGACGCCCGCACCCTGCCCATCCCGGATTTGCAGGTGCTGGCGTGGCAGCCCTCCGTCACAATAAACGGATAACTATCGATATTTTTATCGAAATTTATCTGAAAATAGAAAAAAATAGCTTCTAAAGCCGATTTTTATCGACTATAAAGTCAGCAGCCGCTCGGCCGTCCTAGACGCGCCGAGCCGCCACCGCATTCGGCCGTCCGCTCGCCTGTAACGGCCACCGCCTACTGCTCTGAAGAGGTGTTCCATGTCCCGCATCGTCACCGTCGCCGCCACCCAGATGGCCTGCTCCTGGGATCGCGCCGCCAATATCGCCAACGCCGAGAAGCTGGTGCGCCAGGCCGCCGCCCAGGGCGCGCAGATCATCCTGATCCAGGAACTGTTCGAGACCCCGTACTTCTGCCAGAAGCCCAACCCGGACTTCCTGCAGCTGGCCACCACGGTCGAGGCCAACGCGGCCATCGCGCACTTCCAGCAGGTCGCCAAGGAGCTGCAGGTGGTGCTGCCGATCAGCTTCTTCGAACTGGCCGGGCGGGCGCGCTACAACAGCATCGCGATCATCGACGCCGACGGCGAGAACCTCGGCATCTATCGCAAGAGCCATATCCCGGACGGTCCCGGCTACCACGAGAAGTACTACTTCAACCCGGGCGACACCGGCTTCAAGGTATGGAACACCCGCTACGCCAAGATCGGCGTGGGCATCTGCTGGGACCAGTGGTTCCCCGAGTGCGCGCGCAGCATGGCCCTGCTCGGCGCCGAGATCCTCTTCTATCCGACCGCCATCGGCAGCGAGCCCCACGACCCGAGCATCAGCTCCCGCGACCACTGGCAGCGCGTGCAGCAGGGCCACGCCGGCGCCAACCTGATGCCGCTGGTGGCCAGCAACCGCATCGGCCGCGAGGACCAGGACGGCTACCACATCACCTTCTACGGCAGCTCCTTCATCGCCGACCAGTTCGGGCAGAAGGTCGAGGAACTGAACGAGACCGAGGAAGGCGTGCTGGTGCACCGGTTCGACCTCGACCAGCTGGAGCACATCCGCAGCGCCTGGGGCAGCTTCCGCGATCGCCGGCCGAACCTATACGCGCCGATCAAGACCCTCGACGGCGTGCTGGAGTCCTGATCGCGCCTCGTCAAACGAACGTCCCGGCTGTCGCAGCGACGTCGGGACAGGTAGGCTTCCGTAACGCACTACCAGGCCGAATCTGAAAAAGGTAAACGCGATGACCACCCTGAACAGCACCCCACGCGCCGACGGTTTCCGCATGCCGGCCGAGTGGGAACCCCATAGCCAGACCTGGATGGTCTGGCCGCAGCGGCCGGACAACTGGCGTCTGGGCGGCAAGCCGGCCCAGGCCGCCTTCAGCGCGGTGGCCAAGGCCATCGCCGAATTCGAACCGGTGACCGTCTGCGTCAGCGCCGAGCAGTACGAGAACGCCCGCGCGCGCCTCGATCACCCGGCCATCCGCCTGGTCGAGATCAGCACCGACGACGCCTGGGTGCGCGACACCGGGCCGACCTTCGTCAGCAATGCCCTGGGCGAAGTGCGCGGCGTCGACTGGACCTTCAACGCCTGGGGCGGCTTCGATGGCGGCCTGTACTTCCCCTGGCTGCGCGATGACCAGGTGGCCAGCAAGATCCTCGAGATCGAGCGCTGCGCGCGCTACCGCACCGAGGGCTTCGTCCTCGAAGGCGGCTCGATCCATGTCGACGGCGAGGGCACCCTGATCACCACCGAGGAATGCCTGCTCAACCGCAACCGCAACCCGCAGCTGGGCCGCGCCGAGATCGAGCAGATGCTGCGCGACCACCTGGCCGTCGACACGGTGATCTGGCTGCCGGACGGCCTGTTCAACGACGAGACCGACGGCCACGTCGACAATTTCTGCTGCTACGTGCGCCCGGGCGAGGTGCTGCTGGCCTGGACCGACGACCCGCAGGATCCCAACTACGCCCGCTGCCAGGCGGCCATGCAGGTGCTGGCCGCTGCCCGCGACGCCCGGGGCCGCCAGCTGATCGTGCACAAGATGCCGATTCCCGGGCCGCTGCATGCCAGCGCCGAGGAATGCGCCGGGGTCGACCTGGTCGCCGGCAGCCAGGAACGCAGCCCCGAGGTACGCCTGGCCGGCTCCTACGTCAACTTCCTGATCGTCAACCGCGGCATCATCGCGCCGAGCTTCGACGACCCGCTGGACGAGCAGGCCCGCACTATCCTGCAGGCGCTGTTCCCCGAGCACCGGGTGGTGATGGTGCCGGGCCGGGAAATCCTCCTCGGCGGCGGCAATATCCACTGCATCACCCAGCAGCAGCCCGCGCCGCAACGGCGCTGAGCCCGGGCGGCGCCACGCCGCCCGCGCTAGGCCGTCTGTTGCAGGGCGCGGTCGGTGCTGTCCGGGTCCAGGGCGCAGAGCGCGTGGTACTGGCTGACGAACACCTGGCCGCCGAACTGCTGGAGAAAGGCCGAGCGCTGCAGCTGGTCCATCACCGGCCCCTTCACTTCCGACAGGTGCAGCTGCACCCCGGCGCTGCGCAGGCGCTCGGCGATGGCTTCCAGGCTCTCCAGGGCGCTGGCGTCGATCAGGTTGACCCCCGAACACATCAGCACCAGATGCCGTACCAGGGGCCGCGCGGCGATCAGCTCGCCGACGCGCTCCTCCAGAAAGCGCGCATTGGGGAAGTACAGGCTTTCATCGACCCGCAGCGACAACACGCTGGGGCTCTGCACCACGCTGTAGCGCAGGACGTTGCGAAAGTGCTCGCTGCCCGGCAGCTGGCCGACCACCGCCAGGTGTGGGCGACTGGTGCGCCAGAGGAACAGCAGCAGCGACAGGCCGACGCCGAGCAGGATGCCCACCTCGACGCCGAACAGCAGCACGCCGCCGAGGGTGGCCGCCTGGGCCGCGCCGTCCTGGCGCGAATAGCGCCAGGTGTGGCGCAGCGCGCCGAGGTCGACCAGGCCCAACACCGCGACGATGATCGCCGCCGCCAGCACCGCCTGGGGCAGGTCGTGCAGCCAGGGGGTCAGCAGCAGCGCGCTGAGGGCGATACCCACGGCGGTCAGGGCGCCGGCCATGGGCGTCTGCGCGCCCGCCTCGAAATTGACCACCGAACGGGCGAAGCCACCGGTCACCGGCATGCCGGCGCTGACCGCGGCCGCCAGGTTGGCCGCGCCGAGGCCGAGCAGTTCGCGGTCCGGGGCGATGCGCTGGCGGCGCTTGGCCGCCAGGGTCTGCGCCACCGAGACCGACTCGACGAAGCCGATCAGGCTGATCAGCGCCGCCGCCGGCAACAGCTGGCGCATCAACGCCAGGTCCAGCGACGGCAGGGTCAGCGGCGGCAGCCCCTGGGGAATCACCCCGACTACCGCGACGCCGGCCTGCTCCAGCTGCAGGGCGCCGACCACCAGCACCGACACCACGATGGCCAATACCGGTCCGGCCTTGGCCAGGTTCGCCGCCAGCGCCGGACTGACGCCAAGCGCCACCAGCAGTGCCTTCATGCGGGCCCGCGCCCACCAGAGAAACAACAGGCTGCTGGCACCGATCAGCAGGGTCGGCAGGTGCGTCGCCGGCAACCCCTCGAGCAGCGCCGGCAGCAGCTCGGGCAGGGCCTGGCCCGCCGCCTGGATGCCGAGAATATGCTTGAGCTGGCCCAGCGCGATGAGCAGGCCCGATGCGCTGATAAACCCGGAAATCACCGGATGGCTGAGGAAGTTGGCGAGAAAACCCAGGCGCAGCAGCGCCATACCGAACAGCAGCAGCGCCGACAACAGGGCCAGCAGCATGGCCGCGCCCAGGTACTCGGCGCTGCCCGGCGCGAACAGTGGCGCGAGCGCCGCGGCGGTCATCAGCGACACCACCGCCACCGGGCCGACCGCCAGGGCGCGACTGGAGCCGAACATCGCGTAGGCCAGCAGCGGCAGGATGCTGGCGTAGAGCCCGGTCTGCGGCGGCAGGCCGGCCAGCATGGCGTAGGCCAGGCTCTGCGGAATCAGCATCAGGGTGACGATCAGCGCGGCCAGGCCATCCTGGCCGGCCACCCGGCGGTCGTAGCCGCGCAACCAGTCCGGACGCCAGCTCATCGGAACAGGTTCAACGGGATTTTCAGGTAACGGGTGCCGTTGCCCTCGGCCGGCGGCAGTTCCCCGCCGCGCATGTTCACCTGCACCGCCGGCAGCATCAGCCGGGGCATGCTCAGCTCGGCGTCGCGGGCGCGGCGCATGGCCACGAAGGCGTCCTCGTCGATGCCCTCGCGCACATGCACGTTATGCGCACGCTGCTCGGCCACGCTGGTTTGGTACTGGTACTCGTCGCGGCCGGGCGCCTTGTAGTCGTGACAGAGGAACAGGCGGGTGTCGTCCGGCAGGGCGAACAGCCGGTGGATGGAGCGATACAGGCTGCGCGCATCGCCGCCGGGAAAGTCGCAGCGGGCGGTACCGTAGTCGGGCATGAACAGGGTGTCGCCGACGAAGGCGACATCGCCGATCAGGTAGGTCATGCACGCCGGGGTGTGACCCGGGGTGTGCAGCGCCCGCGCCTCGAGGGTGCCGACGCCGAAGCACTCGCCATCCTCGAGCAGGTGGTCGAACTGGCGGCCATCGGCGACGAACTCGTCGCTGGCGTTGAACAGCCTGGCGAAGGTCGCCTGCACCGCGGTGATGCCCGCGCCTATGGCCAGCTGCCCGCCCAGCTCGCCCTTGAGGTAGGCCGCCGCGCTCAGGTGGTCGGCATGCACATGGGTCTCCAGCAGCCAGTCGACCTGCAGACCCTGCTCGCGCACATGCTCGACCAGGCGCCTGGCGCCGTCCGCGGAGGTGCGCCCGGCGGCGGCGTCGTAGTCCAGCACCGCATCGATGATGGCGCAGCGCTTGCTGGCCGGGTCGCTGACCACGTAGCTGTAGGTCGAGGTGGCCGGATCGAAGAAGGCGGCTATTTCGGGTGACATGGGGACTCCTCCGTGGGCCGCCAGCATAGCCGGGCGCACCCGATAATGCAGCGCCGGCTCAGGCGCCGCCGCGGCGCTGCAGGACAGCGAACAGGGCCATGCCAACGAGCATGGCCACGACGAACAGCGCCATCTGCCCGTAGCCCGCCGCCAGGCCCACCAGCGCCGGTCCCGGGCAGATGCCGGCGATGCCCCAGCCGACGCCGAACAACAGGCTGCCCGCGATCAGCCGGCGGTCCAACTCACGCGCGCTCGGCAGGCGCAGCGGCGCACCGAGCAGCGAATCGCGGCGCAGCTTGGCCCAGGCGAAGGCGGGATAGCCGACGGCGATGGCGCCGGCCATGACCAGTGCCAGGGACGGGTCCCAGGCGCCGGCCAGGTCGAGGAAGCCCAGCACCTTGGCCGGGTTGGCCATGCCCGACAGCAGCAGGCCAAGGCCGAACAGCAGGCCGGCCAGCAGCGCAGTCAACTTGCCCATGCTCAAACCTCCAGCAGATGACGCAGGACATACACCGTGGCGAAGCCACTGGCCATGAAGGCCAGGGTCGCCGCCAGCGAGCGCGGCGACAGCCGCGACAGGCCGCACACGCCGTGGCCACTGGTGCAGCCGGATGCGTAGCGGGTGCCGAGGCCGACCAGCAGGCCGGCAAGCGGCAGCGCCAGGCCGTCGCTGGGAAACTCCAGCACCGGCAGCGGTGCGAACAGGCCCCAGAGCAACGGCGCCAGCAGCAGCCCGGCGAGGAACAGCAGCTTCTCCGTGCGCCCCTCGCCGCCTTCCAGGGCGCTGCCCAGCAGCCCGCTGATCCCGGCGATGCGGCCATTGAGCAGCATGAACAGGCTGGCCGCCGCGCCGATCAGCGCGCCGCCGGCCAGGGCCGACCAGGGCGTGAAGTGCAGCCAATCCAGACTCATGCCGACTGCTCCGCGCAGAACAGGCGGTACAGGGTGTCGATCACCGCCAGGGCCGCCGGACTGCTGATGCGGTAGTGGATCTGCTTGCCGTCCCGACGGGTTTCCACCAGGCCCTCGCGGCGCAGCACCGCCAGCTGCTGCGACAGGGTCGGCTGCTGGATGCCGAGCTGGGCCTCCAGTTCACCGACGCTGCGCTCGCCCTGGGCAAGCTGGCAGAGCAGCAGCAGGCGGTCGGGATTGGCCAGGGCCTTGAGCAACTGGCCGGCCGCATCGGCGTTGGCCCGCAGGCGCTGGGTATCCAGGGGCACGTCGGAGGTGGTCATGGGATGGCACTCACTTAAGCCATTAACAATATATTTATCAATATAGTGTACTGCGGAGCGAGCCCGCTTCCCGGTCCGACGGGCGGCGACAGCTTGATCAACGAAAAAGCCCGCCAGTTGGCGGGCTTTCTCCCTGTAGCGCGCGGGGTCAGGCGCGCGGCAGGCGTTGCGCTTAGAGCAGCGGCAGGGTGTAGCTGACGATCAGGCGGTTCTCGTCGATGTCGTTGGCGAAGTTCGAACGCACCGCCGCGTTGCGCCAGCGCACGCCGAGGTTCTTCAGCGCGCCTTCCTGGAACACGTACATCAGCTCAGTATCGCGCTCCCACTCCTTGCCCTCGGAACGGTTGGCGCCCAGTTCGACGTTGTCGCCGGTCAGGTAGCGGGTCATGAAGGTCAGGCCGGGAATGCCGATGGAGGCGAAGTTGAAGTCGTAACGGGCCTGCCAGGAGCGCTCGTCCTTGTTGGCGAAGTCGCTGATCTGCACGTAGTTGACCAGGTACGGGTCGGTACCGTTGACGTAGGCATAACCGGTGTCGCCGCTCATCTTCTGGTAGCCCAGGCCGAAGCTGTGGCCTTCCAGGCTGTAGGTGACCATGGCATTCAGCGCCTTGTTGTCGACGTTGCTGCGCGAACCATCGTCGGTGGAGCGGGTGTAGCGCAGGTCGGTCTTCAGGCTCTGCTTGTCGGCGATCGGCAGCACGTGCACCAGGTTGAAGGTGTTCTGCTTGTACAGATCCTCCAGCTGGGAGTGGTAGTAGGCCGCGGTCAGGTCCTGGCTGAGCTTGTAGCTGCCGCCGAGGAACTGGAAGGAATCGCTGGTGGTGCCACCGCTGGTGGTGATGCCGCGCCGGCCGCCGCTGGTGATGGCGATGTCCTCGAAGTCACCGGAGTTGCGATGGTTGACTTCGCGCAGGTAGCCGCCATCGAGGGTCAGGCCATTGATTTCCTGGGAGAGCAGATGGCCACCCTGGAACACCTGCGGGGTCAGGCGGCTGTCGCTGGAGGCGATGGCCATGTTCTTGAACTGCATGCTGCCGACGCGCAGGGTGCTCTTGGAGGCCTTGACCTTGGCGGCGACGGCCAGGTCGGAGGAATAGTCCTGGGAGCCGCCCGAGCGGTCCGGAACCAGCAGGCCACTGCCCGCCGTGCCATCACCGGAGTCGAGCTTGAAGCCGAGCATGCCGATGGCGTCGAGGCCGAAGCCCACGGTGCCTTCGGTATAGCCGGAGTCCATACGCAGGATGAAACCTTGCGCCCATTCTTCCTGCTTGGCCTGGCTGGGAGTCGGACGGGCATCCTGACGGAAGTCACGGTTGAAGTAGAAGTTGCGCGCTTCCAGGCTGGCCTTGCTGTCCTTGATGAACTCGGCCTGGGCCAGGGGGCTCAGGGACAGGGTGCCGGCAGCGATGGCCAGAGCCAGGGAGGTCTTTGTCATTGTGATTTGCTCCAGTGTTGTAAGGGTGGCACATCGGTCCGGACACCAGCCTCGCTGACGAAGCGGCGGTCACGCACCGAAATCGGGGGCACTCTCCCTGCTGCCGCGGCAAGCCAAGCGCCGGGCACGGCGGGGAGCGCCCGTAATCAGGGGTTCGGAGTAGGCGGCAGCGGCCCGGCGATACGCGACAAGGGAATCGATCGCGGCGTACCCGGCGAATCGGCAAGGCGGCAGGACGGGGCAATGAGCAGGACCGGCATGGAGGACCTCGACAGCTTTCTTGAAGTTCTTGTTATGTCCCTCGAGAATATTGGTCATACCAATTCCAATATCGTCGAAATATCGTAGATGGCCGACGTTTACCCCGTCAATCGAGGAGAAGGCGACATTCGACGAAAGGATGAGGGTCGTCGAGACGCGCACTGGCCGTGGGATGGCTAAGGCAGCAACCGTGCCAAGCGCCTCGATCCGACTGGCGATGGCTCTGGGGCGCGGCTTTTTCGCGAGGACGAATCGCCAGGGTGCGGTCTGCCGGCCCGCAATAGGCGAGATTCCGCCGAGCGCCCGCACGGCGTTGGCGATAAGTCGCCAACGCCGTCGACGCAGCCGGCTGGGGTATTCAGGCGAAGACGATCTGGTCCTTGCCCTGGCGCTTGGCCACATACATGGCCGCGTCGGCGCGGGCGAACAGCGCATCCAGGCTCAGGTCGGCCTGGGCCAGGCTGGTCAGGCCCTGGCTGACGGTGATGCCGAAGGCCTTGCCCTGGTGGCTGAAGCCCAGGCGTTTGACCTCGCGCTGCAGGCGCTCGGCGATCTGCTTGGCCAGGGCCGGCTCGCAGCCGGGAAACAGCGCGGCGAACTCTTCCCCGCCGATGCGCCCGAACAGGTCGCCACGGCGCAGCACCGTGGCGCCGCACTGGGCCAGGCGCTGCAGCACCTGATCGCCGACCTGGTGGCCGTAGCTGTCGTTGATCTGCTTGAAATCGTCGATATCCAGCAGCAGGAAGGCCAGCGGCGTGCCGAACTGGCGGGCGTGCTCGAACTCGCGCAGGGCGCAGTCGAAGAAGTGCCGGCGGTTGCTGCTCTGGGTCAGTACATCGGTGGTGGCTAGGCGCTGCAGCTCGCCTTCCAGCTGCTTCTTCTCGGTGATGTCCTCGGCGATACCGACGATGATGTGCGGATCGCCGGCCTCGCTCTGGCGACCGATGAAGCACTTGTCGCTGAGCCAGCGCAGTTGCCCGTCGCCGCGGATGATGCGGTATTCGCGGGTCTCCACGGCACCGGTCTCCAGGACCTTGGCCAGGCTCTCTGCGGCGTAGTCGAGGTCATCCGGGTAGATGCTGTTGCGCCACTCCTGGTAGTCGGCCAGCAGCAGCGCGGCGGAGCGGCCGAAGATCCGTTCGTAGGCCGGACTGACGTAGACCATCCGGTGGTTGTACCAGTCGAGGGCCCAGAGCACGGCGTTGAGGCTGCCCACCAGGGTGCTGAACAGGCGCTCGCGCTCTCGCAGCCGGGCAACCTCGCCGCGGCAGTGCAACAGCGCCAGCGTCAACTCTTCCAGTTCGCTCGGGACAGGACCCTGCTCGTCCATAGGACCGCCACTCTGATAAATGCGTGGGCGACACCTTCAGCATAGAGCTTCGCCGCGGCGGCCAACGAAAAAGCCCGCCAAGTGGCGGGCTTCTGACCGGCGACGCGGACTCCGGTCAGCGCACGGCGGCCGGGCGCAGCGAGTAGCTCTGCAGCTGTTCGGCGAAGTCGCGCAGCGACTGGATGCCACTGGCCTCGGCCTCGTGCACCCACTGCTTGATCGCTTCGAGCATCTCGTGGCCATTGGAACTGGTCCGGGCCCAGATCTGCTGCAGCGCCAGGCGCTTCTCGTAGATCACCTTGAGCGCCTGACTGTGCGCCAGCATGGCGTTGATGCGCAGCTGCTGGGTCTCCCGCAGCAGACTCGGCTCGCGGGCCAGCAGGCGCTTGGCGCGGCGGAACTGGTGACGCACCGAGGCGTCGGCCTTGAGCAGCTCCTGCTTGACCAGGGGGGCGATCACCAGCTTGCGGTACTGCGCCATGATCTGGAAGCGGTTGTTGAGGATCGCCATGGCGGTGTCCATGTCCAGCTGCCGCTTGCCCTCGATCCGGTGGGCGATCGGCGCCACCCGCTGCACCTTGGCCAGGCCCAGCAGGCTGAACAGCTTGATCCAGGCCCAGCCCATGTCGAACTCCCACTTGCGCACCGACAGCTTGGCCGAGTTCGGGTAGGTGTGGTGATTGTTGTGCAGCTCCTCGCCGCCGATCAGGATGCCCCAGGGCAGCAGGTTGGTCGCCGCGTCGCGGCACTCGAAGTTGCGGTAGCCGACGGCATGGCCGAGGCCGTTGATCACCCCGGCGGCCCAGACCGGAATCCACATCATCTGGATCGCCCAGACGGTCATGCCGAGCACGCCAAACAGGGCCAGGTCGATGATCGCCATCAGGGTCACGCCGCCGATCGGGTAGCGCGAATAGACATTGCGTTCGACCCAGTCATCCGGGCAGTTCTTGCCGTAGATGCGCAGGGTTTCCTGGTTCTTCGCCTCCTCCTGATAGAGCTCGGCGCCCTTGCGCAGCACCGTGCTCAGGCCCTTGACCACCGGGCTGTGGGGATCATCGACGGTTTCGCACTTGGCGTGGTGCTTGCGATGGATGGCCGTCCATTCGCGGGTGTTCTGCCCGGTGGTCAGCCACAGCCAGAAGCGGAAGAAGTGCTTCAGTGCCGGGTGCAGCTCCAGGGCGCGGTGCGCCGAGTAGCGGTGCAGATAGACGGTGACGCTGACGATGGTCACGTGGGTCATCAGCAGGGTGACCGCGATCAGTTGCCAGATCGACAGGTCGAGAAATCCGTTGTACCACATGGAATCGAGTGCCTCTCAAAAGGGTTTCGCAGCCTGCCCTGAAGCAACAGACCGTGCACCATTATCCCCACCCCAGGGCAGAAAACCAGTTGGTCTTTTGGATACTTATGCTTCGAGCGTGCCGATATCTATACTGCTGTGCACTCAAACGGAGCTGAACGTGCCGCCGGAATTCCAGCCCACCCTACTGCTGACGCCGCCTCCGAGCCATGGCCGGGAGGCCGCATTGCGGACCTGTCCAGGCGACGGACGGCGGGCCGGGCTGCAAGCACAAGCCACCAAGGAGCTGTCATGCGCGTGATGATTCTTGAAGACGATCCGTGGATCGCAGACCTGCTCAAGCAGATCGTTCTCAGTCTGCGCCCGGCCGCTCAGGTCAAGTGCCTGGACAGCGTGGCGGCCGCGCTGATGGACTGGCAACAGCACGCCGCCGATCTGGTGATTTCCGACTGGAACCTGCCCGACGACTCGGGCACCCATCTGTTGGAACAGGTGCACCGCGACAACAGCCAGGTCCCCTTGGTGATGGTCACCGGCCGCGCCGATCGCAGCAGCGTGCTGGAGGTCAAGGCGATCGGGGTCAGCGCCTTCATCAGCAAGCCGTTTCAGGTGCCCAAAGTACTGGAATGCCTGCAGCAACTGTTGCCGGCAGACGAGGCCGAGGCGTGCGTCGCGCCCCTGGCCGGTGACAGCTTCGTCGATCACCTGGCCGCGCTGCCGGCCAGCGCCCTCGACCTGCCGCTGCTGGCCGGCATGCTCGATGGCCTGCAGCAGGCGGGAGAAGAACCGCCAAGCCTGCAGCTGCTCAACGAGCGCTGGCAGCGCGACCCGGCGCTGACCGCGCGCCTGATCGCCGCGGCCAACAGCAGCCAATACAATCGCGCCAACCAGGCCTGCCTGAGCCTGGCCGAGGCGCTGCACCGCCTCGGGCCGGTCACCAGCCTGAATCTCGGCCTGGGCCTGGGCCTGCGCCCGGCGGCGGAGCTCGAGGACGCCGAACTGAAGCTGCAGGCCATCGCCTATGTCGAGCAGATCGAACGCCTCGGCGAGCGGGTGTCCCGGCTGGCCGAGCAGTGCCACCTCGATCCCGCGCCGCTACACAGCGCGGCGGTGCTGCAGCGCATGGGCGAACTGTGCGTGCTGCACCAGGCCCAGCTGTGGAAGAATGCCGGCGAGACGCTGGACGCCGAACAGCTGCAGCAGGCACTGGACCAGGCCAGCAACGTGCTGGCCTATCGCCTGAAAGCCCACTGGCGGCTGCCCACACCGCTGCGCGAGCTGATCGGTGCCTGCTATGGTCTGGCCAGCAATAACGTCAAACGAGAAACCATTGTCATGCGCCTGGCTGTCTGCGAACTGCACCCCGAACCCGACCAGCAAGACCTGGCGCGCCTGCGCCGCCTGGCCGGACTGACCTGAGCGTGACAGCCGCTGGCCGTCCCAGGAAGCTGTCCATGATCGCCGCGGCCAAGGCCCGGGCGCTCTACTGGATAGTCGGCCTCGGCAGCCTGATCCTCGCCCTGCTGTTCAGCACCCTCAGCTGGAAGGCGCTGCAGGAGCACGACGACCTGTGGCAGCTGCAGATGGCCCGACAGGGGGAACTGCAGCGCCTGGCCCAGCTGAGAACCCAGGACAACCTGCGGGAACAGGCGACGATGCTGGCCGACACCATTGCCGCCGACGCCTGGGTGGTCGAGCTGGTACGCCAGGCCCACAGCCTGCCGAGCAGAGGCGCCGACGACAGCCTCAGGCATATCCGCAATCAACTGTACACGCGCCTGGCGCCACGCTGGCGCAGCCTGCAGACCCGCCACCCGTTCCGTCTCTATGTCCACCTGGCGCCTGACGCCGAGGTGCTGCTGCGGGTCCATGCGCCAACCAGGTTCGGCGAGCGCCAGGGTGCCGAGCGACCAATGCTGCGCGACGCCCTGAGCGAAGGACGCAGCCGCTCCGGCCTGGTCCTGCTGCCCGACCAGCCCGGCATGGCCGCGGTCGCGCCGCTGCAGGCGGAGAGCCCAAGCGGTGAAACCACGGTCGGGGCCATCGAGGTGGGCTTCGGCATACTCGACGACCTGCAACGCCTGGATCATGAGCTGCAGGCCGGCGTGGCACTGCTGGTCCGCAGCGGCCTGCTCGAAGCGCCGAACAGCGGCGAGCACCTGCGTGGTTTGTCATCACGACCCACTCGCTGGCAACTGCTGGACGCCTCCCGCCCCGAGGTGGAGCGCTGGCAACAGCAGCAGCAGCTGCCGGACCCGGCGGCGGGCAACGCCCTCAAGCTGGTCGACGATCAGGGCCGAACCTACCTGCTCAACCAGATCGCCCTGCCCGCCTACCAGCACCGGCGGCAATCCGCCGCGCCCAACCTGGCCATGGCCCTGGTCTGGCGCGATGTCAGCGAGCAGTTCGCCGCGCACCAGCAGAGCAAGCGCTGGCTGGTCGGCAAATGGCTGCTCGCCTGGCTGGGCGCAGAAGCCCTGCTGTTGGCGCTGCTGCTGGCCACCCGCAACAGCACCCAGGCGCTGATGCGCAGCCACCAGCACGCCCTGCAACGGCGGCACCAGCAGAGCGAGCAGTCACGCCAACTGCTGACCATCATCACCCAGGCCCAGGCCGCCTACATCGACGCCCAGAACCAGTACCAGGTGTTCGATGCCCTGCTGCAGCGCATCCTCGAACTGAGCGCCAGTCAATTCGGCTTCATCGGCGAGGTGCTGGACGACGAGACTGGCACGCCCTACCTGCGCACCTACGCCATCAGCGGCCTCGCCGAGCAGATTGACCAGCAGGCCGGCGGCCTGGAGATTCGCGACCGCCACAGCCTGTTCGGGCGCGTCCTGAGCGATGCCCAACCGCTGATCGTCGACGAGAGCGGCGCCGCAGCACCGCCGAGCGGCCTGCCGCTGGCCCATCCGCCCGTGCGCGCCTGTGCCGGCCTGCCGATCTTCAGTCGCGGGCAGATGGTCGGCCTGCTCGGCCTGGCCAATCGGGCCGAAGGCTATCCGCACGAGCTGATCGAGCAACTGCATCCGCTGCTTGCGACCCTCGGCCAACTGGTCGAAGCGCTGCGCCGCGACAGCCAGCGCCGCCTCGAGCAGCGGCGCCTGCAACGCCAGCAGGCGGCCCTGCGCGCGCTGAACGAGATTGCCGCCTTGCCGAAAGTCAGCAGCCAGGAGCAACTGCGCCAGGCCCTGCAACTGGGGGCGCGCTTCTACCAGTTGCCGCTGGCGATCATCAGCCAGATAGAGGGCGAGGACTATCGCGTATTGGTCCAGGTCTCACCGGCCGACAGCCTGCGCGACGGCCAGTGCTTCCCCCTCGGTGACACCTACTGCAGCATCGCCCTGGGCAGCGACGAGGTGCTGGCCATCGAGCACATGGCCCGGTCGCCCCACGCCAGCCATCCCTGCTATCGGCAGTTCGCCCTGGAGTGCTACATCGGCCTGCCGGTCTGGGTCGGTGGCCGGCGCTTCGGCACCCTGAACTTCTCCGCCGCCGAGCCCCGCGAGCAGCCGTTCGATGAGGCCGATCACGAATTCCTGCGCCTGTTCGCCCGCTGGGTCGGCACCACCCTGGAACGTCAGCAGCAGGAACAGGCGCGGCAGACCCTGCTCGAACGTCTCGACGAGTCCCAGCAGATCGCCCGCCTGGGCCACTGGGAGTTCGACCTGGGCAGCGGCGAGCTGCACTGGTCCGGCGTGATCTTCGACATCTTCGGCCGCGACCCGCGGCACTTCAGCCCCAGCCTGGCGGCCTTCTACCAGTGCGTGCACCCCGAGGACCGTGCACAGGTGGAGGCCAGCCAGCGCGCCGCCGAGGCTGGCGGCGTGCACGACGTGGTGCACCGCATCATCCGCCCCGGCGGCGAGATCCGCTGGGTCCACGAACTGGGCCGCCTGCAGCCGAACCAGCAGGGCCAGCTGCTGCGCCTGGTCGGCACGGTGCAGGACATCAGCGACAGCAAGCAGCGCGACCTGGAGATGCATCAGGCGCGCAGCTTCCTCCAGGCGCTGCTGGATTCGGCCACCGGCGTATCGATCATCGCCACCGACCCGCACGGACTGATCACCCTGTTCAACTCCGGCGCCGAGACCCTGCTCGGCTACCGGGCCGCGGAAATGGTCGGACGCTGCACCCCGGCGGCGTTCCACCGGGCCGACGAAGTACGCCAGCGCGGCGAGCAACTCAGCCAGGCCGCCGCGCAGCCCATCGAGGGCTTCGAGGTGTTCGTGCACAACCCGCGCAAGGGCACGGCCGAAACCCGCCAGTGGACCTACATCCGCAAGGACGGCCAGAGCCGTACGGTCAACCTCACCGTCAGCGCCATCCCCGACGGGGCTGGCGGTATCGCCGGCTTCCTCGGCATCGCCAGCGACATCAGCGAACTGCTGCAGGCCACCCGCGCCCTGCAGAAGAGCGAAAGCCGCTTCCGCGGCCTGGTCAGCAGCCTGCCCGGGGTGGTCTACCGCTGCCACAACGACGCCGAGTGGACCATGCGCTACATGAGCGAGGACATCTTCGCCCTATGCGGCTACCCGGCCAGCGACTTCGTCGACAACCACAAACGCAGCTACGCCAGCGTGATTCACCCGGACGACCTGTCGGCCACCTACCGCGCCACCGAGGCGCTGGCGCGCCGGGACGCCTTCGAGCTGACCTACCGCCTGCGCCATGCCGACGGCCACAGCGTCTGGGTGCGCGAGAAGGGCCGCGGGGAATACGACAGCCAGGGCGAGCTGCTGTGGATCTCCGGGTTCATCTGGGACATCAGCGAACGCAAGGCGGTCGAGGACCAGTTGCAGGTCAGCCAGCAACGCTTCAGCAGCGCCTTCAGCACCGCCCCCCAGGGCATGGCCCTGGTCTCGCCGGAGGGCCAGTGGCTGGAGGTCAACGACGAGCTGTGCCGGATGCTCGGCTACAGCCGCGAGGAACTGCTGCGCGGCGACTTCCAGCAGATCACCCATCCCGACGACCTGGCGGCCGACCTGCAGAACGTCGAGGACCTGCTGGCCGGACGCATCAACGCCTACCAGATGGAGAAGCGCTACCTGAACAAGCGCGGCGCCACCGTCTGGGTGCTGCTCAGCGTCTCGCTGGTGCGCGATACCCGCGGCCGGCCGCTGCACTTCGTCTCCCAGGTGCAGGACTTCAGCGCGCGAATCGCCGCCGAACGGGCGATCCGCGAGCGCGAGGATTACCTGCGCACCCTGCTGGAAAACGTCCTCGACGCCATCGTCACCATCGACCAGCAAGGCCGCATCGAGACCTTCAACCGCGCCGCCGAACAGCTGTTCGGCTACAGCCTGGCGCAAGTCGCCGGGCGCAACGTCAAGCTGCTGATGCCCGCAGCCGAGGCGGCGGTCCACGATGGCTACCTGGCGCGCAATCGACACAGCGGCGAGGCGCGCCTGATCGGCAGCGTGCGCGAGCTGAGCGGCCGGCGCAGCAACGGCGAGCAGTTCGCCATCGAGCTGGCCGTCTCGCAGATCAGCCACCAGGGCGAGCAGCGCTTTATCGCGGTGATCCGCGACATCAGCGAACGTAAACGCATCGAGCGGCTGAAGGACGACTTCGTCTCCACCGTCAGCCATGAGCTGCGCACCCCGCTGACCGCCATCGCCGGTTCCCTGGGCCTGATCAACGGCGGCGCCCTCGGCGAGGTGCCGGCCGAGATGCGCCAGATGCTGACGATCGCCCAGAGCAATAGCCAGCGCCTCGGCGAGCTGATCAACGACCTGCTCGACATGGAAAAGCTGGCGGCCGGCAAGATGCACCTGGAGCTGCGCGAACAACTGCTGATGCCGCTGCTCGAGCAGGCCCTGGAGCAGAACCAGCCCTACGCCCGGCAGTTCGACGTACCGCTGCAATTGCGCGAGGGAGTCGACGCGGCCCGGGTGGTGGTCGACGGCCAGCGCCTGTTGCAGGTGCTGGCCAACCTGCTGTCCAATGCGGCGAAGTTTTCCCCGCCCGGCCAGGCCGTGACACTGAGCGTGCAGGCGCGCGCCGGGCGACTGCGAATCAGCGTGCGCGACCAGGGCCCCGGCGTACCGGAAGCCTTCCGCGAGCAGATGTTCGCCAAGTTCTCCCAGGCCGACGCCAGCGACACGCGCAACAAGGGCGGCACCGGACTCGGTCTGGCCATCAGCAAGGAAATCATCGAACGGATGGGCGGCAGCATCGGCTTCGACTCGGGCGAAGGCCGCGGCGCCACCTTCTGGTTCGAACTGCCCGAGGCGCCCCCGGCATGAACGTATTGACCCGCCAGCAGGCCCGTTCGCGGCGCCGTCGCAACAGGAACTGGGCGATCAGCCTGGCCCTGCTGCTGGTGCTCGGACTGGGTGTCGAACTGCTGCTGCAGCAGTTCGCCCTGCGCCAGTTCGACGCCCACCAGCAGCGCCTCACCGCCCGTGCCGGCGAAGTGCGTGCGGTGCTGCTGAGCGAACTCAACGCCACCCTGCACCTGGCCACCGGCCTGGCCTCCTATATCGGCGCCCGGCAAGGCGAAGTGCATCCACCGGAGCTGCAACCCTGGCTCGACGGCCTGCTGCGGCGTGGCCGCTATATCCGCAACATCGGCCTGGCGCCGGACAACCGCATCGTCTTCGTCTACCCATTGGCCGGCAACGAAGCCGCCCTCGGCCTGTCCTACCCCGACCTGCCCAAGCAGTGGCCGGCCGTGCAGCGCATCATCGCCAGCCGCGAGCCGGGCCTGGACGGCCCGCTGCCGCTGGTCCAGGGCGGCAACGGGCTGATCTACCGGGTGCCGGTGTTCCTCCGCGACGACAGCTACTGGGGCCTTATCAGCACGGTGATCGACTTCGACCGCCTGTATGCCGAGGTCGAGCGTGCGGCCCGCCAGCTCGGCCTGGTCATTCGCCTCAGGCACCGCGATGCCGCCGACGGCGAGCTGATCAAGGGCATCGCGGCCGTCGACGGCGCCCCCGCCGTCGAGCTGACCGTGCGCATGGCCGGGGCGCACTGGCGGCTCGGGGCCAGCGACGCCCATGCCGAATCGCCGCAACTCGGCTGGCTGCGCCTGATCGGCTGGAGCCTGGCCCTGGCGATCAGCGCCTTGATCGGCCTGACCCTGCACAGCCAGCATCGCCAGGCCAACCTGCTGCTGGCCCTCAACCACAGCCAGCGGCAATTTCGCCAGGCCTTCGAGATGGCCCCCCAGGGCCTCGCCCTGCTCGATCCCCAGGGACGCCTGCTGACGGTCAACCCCACCTTCTGCCGCCTGCTGCGGCGTAGCACCGAGGAGCTGCTCGACCAGCCCCTGGCGCACTTCGCCGACCCGCAGCTGGGCGTCGGTCTGGACGCCGTGCTCGGTGCCGCCGATGGACAGACCGGGCGCAGCTGGCAAGGATGCCTGTTCGACGCCCACGGCGAGCCCGTCGATGTCGAACTCAGCGCCGCCGTCCTCGGCCACAGCTCGGCCGCCGTCGACGGCTGGATCCTGCATGTCCAGGACATCCGCGAAAGCAAGCGTCTACAGCGCCTGCAGAACGAGTTCGTCGCCACCGTCAGCCATGAGCTGCGCACGCCGCTGACCGCCATCAGTGGGCCCCTGGAGCTGATCGACTCCGGCGCCCTCGGCGAAGTCCCGGAGCACCTGAGGCAGATGTTGCAGATCGCCCGGCACAACAGCCGGCGCCTGGGCCTGCTGATCAACGACCTGCTGGACATCGGCAAGTTGGAAGCCGAGCGCATGCCCATCGCCTGCGAGGCGCTGGCACTGCAGCCACTGATCGAACAGGCGCTGCAGTGCAATCAGGCCTATGCCGCCGAACACGGCGTGCGCCTGCGCCAGGTCGGGGGCTGCGCGGAGCGGGTCAGGGTCGACGGCCAGCGCCTGCAGCAGGTGCTGAGCAACCTGCTGGCCAACGCCGCGAAGTTCTCGCCCGCAGAGCAGGAGGTCGAGATCAGCAGCGAGCGCCGGGGCGCCTGGGTACGGATCAGCGTGCGCGATCGCGGCCCCGGCGTCGCCCGGGCCTTCCATGGGCGCATCTTCCAGAAATTCGCCCAGGCCGATGCCTCCGACAGCCGCCAACGCGGCGGCACCGGCCTGGGGCTGGCGATCAGCAAGGAGCTGATCGAACGCATGGGGGGGCGGATCGGCTTCGACTCGACCGAGGGCCAGGGTGCTACCTTCTGGATCGAATTGCCGCTGGCCGCCGCCACCGCACAGGAGCAATCCGCATGAGACTCGAGGCACTGAAACCTTGCGCCTGGCGGCCCGCCGCCGCGCCGCCCCGCCTGCGCCAGGCGCTCGGGAGTACGACCCCATGAAACCGATTCCCGGCAGCGCCCCCGAGCCCCTCGACGAAGCCGCGCGACTCGCCGAGCTCGAGCGCTATGCGCTGCTCGACAGCCCCGTCGAGGAGGCCTTCGACGACCTCGCCCAGCTCGCCGCGCAGCTCTGCGAGACGCCCATCGCGCTGATCTCGCTGGTCGACGCGCAGCGCCAGTGGTTCAAGAGCCGGGTCGGCCTGGACGCCTGCGAAACACCGCGCGACTTTGCCTTCTGCGCCCATGCCATTCTCGCCCCGCAGCTGATGGAAGTCCCCGACGCCCTGGCGGACCCGCGCTTTCGCGACAACCCGCTGGTCATCGGGCCGCCGCATATCCGCTTCTATGCCGGCATGCCGCTGAGCAGCCGGGACGGACACAAGCTCGGCACCCTGTGCGTGATCGACCGCCGTCCCAGGCAACTGAGCATCCCCCAGCGCAAGGCCTTGCAACGCCTGGCGCGCCAGGTCGAGCGTCTCTTCGAACTGCGCCTGAGCGCGCGCCAGCATGCCGAGCACGCGGCGCTGCAGCGCGCCATCCTCGACAGCGCCGGCAGCGCGATGATTGCCACCTGCCCGGCAGGCCGCATCACCCGCGTCAATCCGGCCGCCGAACAACTGCTCGGCTATGACCGCCAGGCCTTGCTCGAGCGGCCCCTGACCGAGGCGCTGCTCGATCCGCAGGAGCTGGCCAGCCGTGCCGAGGCCCGCACGCAGGAACTCGGCAGCGTCTGTGCGGCCGACTTCTCGCTGCTGAGCATCCAGGCGCAGGACGACCGGCCGCCGCTCGAGTGGACCTACCTGCGCCGCGACGGCAGCCGCCTGCCGGTGCTGCTGACGGTCTCGCCGGTCCTCGACGTGGGCGGCGCGTTGCTCGGCTATATCACCATCGCCCAGGACCTGAGCCAGCGCGTGCAGGCCCAGCAGCGCCTGCAGCAGATCGCCGCGCAACTGCCCGGCATGGTCTTCCAGGCGCACCTGCCGGCCCAAGGCACCCTGCGTTTTCCCTATGTCAGCGAGGGCATCGCCGACATCTACGGGCTGAGCCCCGCCGACGTCCAGATGCAGAGCAATGCGGTATACGCCCTGATCCACGAGGACGACCGCGCCCGGCTCAGCGCCGCCATCCTCGACTCGGCCAGAAACCTCAGCCAGTGGCATCAGGAGTACCGCGTGCACCATCCGCGCAAGGAGCTGATCTGGGTCGAGGGCAAGGCCACGCCGCAGCGCCAGGCCGACGGCACGGTGGTCTGGCATGGGGTGATCAGCGATGTCACGGCGCGCAAGCGCCAGGAGGCCGAACTGGAGCAGCAGCAGGAGATGAACCGGCGCCTGCTCGAGGCCCTCGCCGAGGGGGTGGTGGCCTGCAACGCCGAGGGTGAACTGACCCTGTTCAACGACACCGCACGGCAATGGCACGGCACCGATATCAGCCGCTTGCCGCCCGAGCAGTGGAGCCGGCACTACGACCTGTTCGAGGCCGATGGCCTGACCCCGCTGGTGGGCGACAACGTGCCGCTGCTCCGCGCCCTGCGGGGCGAGCGGGTGCGCGAGGCGCAGATCAGCATCGTCGCCAAGGGCCAGGCCGCGCGCCTGGTCAGCACCAACGCCGACCCGCTGTACGCCCCGGATGGCCGCCAGCTGGGCGCCGTCGCGGTGATGCACGACATCACCGAACACAAGCGCATCGAGCGCCTGCAGCGCGAGTTCGTCTCCGCGGTCAGCCACGAGCTGCGCACCCCGCTGACCTCGATCGCCGGCTCCCTCGGCCTGATCCAGGGCGGCGCCCTGGGCGCACTGCCGGCGAAGATGCAGCAGATGCTGGAGATCGCCCACCACAACAGCCTGCGCCTGAGCCACCTGATCAACGACCTGCTGGACATGGACAAGCTGGTCGCCGGCAAGATGACCCTGGACCTGCAGCTGCTCGACCTGCCCACCCTGCTCGCCGACAGCCTGGCGAGCAACCAGGCCTTCGCCGACCAGCACGGGGTAGCCCTGGAGGCGGCGGACTGCGCAGCACTGCTGGTACGCGTCGACGCCATGCGCCTGCAACAGGTGCTGACCAACCTGCTCTCCAATGCCGTCAAGTTCTCCCCCCGGGGAGCCAGCGTGCGCCTCAGCGCCACCCTCAACGACCGCCACGTGCGCATCAGCGTGCAGGACCGAGGCCCCGGGATACCGGCCGAATTCCATACGCGCATATTCCAGAAGTTCTCCCAGGCCGATGCCGCCGACAGCCGGCAGAAGGGCGGCACTGGACTGGGCCTGGCGATCAGCAAGGAACTGATCGAGCGCATGGACGGACGCATCGGTTTCGACTCGTGCGAGGGCCAGGGCACGACCTTCTGGTTCGAACTGCCGCAGCCCGCGACAGCCACCCCCGCGCCGGCCAGCGTCGACGATGAACGGCCCTGGGTGCTGGTGGTCGAGGATGATGTCGATGTCGCCCAGCTGCTGCGCCAATGGCTGACGGAAGCCGGTTGCTGGGTGAACCATGCCGCCAGCCTGGCGCAAGCCCGTGCGCAACTGACCGAGCATTGTTTCGCCGCGCTGACCCTGGACCTGCGTCTGCCGGATGGCAATGGCCTGCAACTGATCCGTGAACTGCGCAGCGTACCGGCGACCCGCACGCTGCCGGTGCTGGTGATCTCCGCCGCCAGTGAGGAGGGCCGCCGAACCCTGGCCGGCGGTTTCCAGGCCATCGACTGGCTGGACAAGCCGATCGACCCACAGCGCCTGCTCGACAACCTGCATCAGGCCTTGCACAGCTTGCCGGGCAGGTCGCGCATCCTGCACGTCGAGGACGACGCCGACCTGCGCCAGGTGGTCGCCACGCAGGCCCGCGAACTGGCCGAGTTCATCCCCGCCGGCAGCCTCGCCGAGGCCCGCCAGCGCCTCGCCGAAGGGCGCTACGACCTGATCCTGCTGGACCTCGGCCTGCCCGACGGCAATGGCCTGGAGCTGCTCGACGAGCTGCATCGACGGCACCCCGGCCTGCCGGTCGTGGTACTTTCGGCCCAGGAGCTGCCCGCCGCACAGCTCGACCGGGTCGAGGCGGCGCTAGCCAAGTCGCGCACCAATGAGCAACACTTCCTGCAACTGCTCGGCCGCCTGCTGCCCGCCAAGGAGAATCGGCATGCCTGAACTGACCCGCATCCTGCATGTGGAAGACGACCCCTCGATCCAGGCCGTGGCCAAGGTCGCCCTGGAAGCCGTGGGCGGGTTCAAGGTGCTCAGTTGCTCTTCCGGCCAGGAAGCGCTGGACCAGATCCAGGGCTTCGCCCCGGACTTCATCCTGCTGGACGTGATGATGCCCGGCATGGACGGCCCGCAGACCCTGGAGAAACTGCGCCTGCTGGTGGACATCGGCCTGGTCCCGGTGGCCTTCATGACCGCCAAGGTGCAGCCGGCGGAGATCCAGCACTACCGCAGCCTGGGCGCCCGCGATGTGATCATCAAACCCTTCGACCCGATGCAACTGGCCGCCCAGGTGCGGCAGATCTGGAACCAGGCCCATGGTTGATCAAGCACCACTGAGTAGCGAGCTGCAGCGCCACCTGCAGCAGCTCGGCGAACAGTTCGCCGAGCGCCTGAAGGATGAACTGCCGCAGCTGGACGAACAGGCCCAGCAGCTGCTGCGCGCCTGCACCCCGGCCGACCAGCGACGGCACCTGAACAGCCTGCGCAACCAGCTGCACCGCCTGGCCGGGTCGGCCGGCACCTTCGGCTTCGCCAGCCTCGGCGAGCACGCCCGCCAGCTGGAACAGCAGGCCGAGCAGTGGCTGGCCAGCCTGCAGCAGGAACAGCAGGAACTGCAGGGCTTCATCGACGAGCTGCAGCGGCTGGCCCGCCAGCAGTACCAGGCCGAAGCGCCGGCGCACCAGCTGGACAAGACGCTGCGAGGCGGCAGGTCCGAGCTCGAGCCCTACTGCATCTATATCCTCGAGGACGAGGCCAGCGTCGGCGAGAACATGCGCCTGACCCTGGAGAATTTCGGCTACCACGCCGAGCACTTCATCCACCCCGAGGCGCTCGATGCCGCCATCGGCCGGCGCCTGCCCGACGCCCTGATCGTCGACGTCAACCTGGAAGACGCGGAGCAGACCGGCCTCGACTACGCCGCCGCCCTGCAGCGGCGCCTCGACGCGCCCCTGCCGCTGCTGGTGATCAGCACCCAGGACGACTTCGCCACCCACCTGCAGGCCGTGCGCGTCGGCGCCCTGGGCTTCTTCACCAAGCCGGTGGACATCCCGCAGCTGGAGAATCGCCTGGAGCGCTGCTTCGCCAAGCAACAGGGCGAGCCCTACCGGGTACTGATCATCGACGACGACCAGGAGCTGGCCGCCCGCTACAGCCTGGTGCTACGCAGCGCCAACATGCTGGTGGAAGTCAGCCAGGAGCCAGCGGACATCTTCCGGCGCATGGAGGCGTTCAACCCGGAGGTGGTGCTGCTCGACGTCAACATGCCGGGCTGTACCGGCCCCGAGCTGGCGCAGATCATCCGCTTCAACGACGACTGGCTGCGGGTGCCGATCATCTACCTGTCAGCGGAAACCGATATCGCCCGGCAGATGAGCGCGCTGATGATGGCCGGCGACGACTTCGTGACCAAGCCGCTGTCCGACCATGCGCTGATCTCCACGGTGTTCACCCGCGCCCAGCGCGCCCGCCTGCTGAGCAATGCCCTGGCCCGCGACAGCCTCACCGGCCTGCTCAAGCACGCCGACATCAAGGAACAGGTCGCCCTCGAGCTGGAGCGCGCGCTGCGCAACGGCAGCCGCGCCAGCGTGGTGATGCTGGACATCGACCACTTCAAGAAGGTCAACGACAATCACGGCCATGCCGCCGGCGACAGCGTCATCCGCGCCCTGGCCAACCTGCTGCGCCAGCGCCTGCGGCGCATCGACAGCCTCGGCCGCTACGGCGGCGAGGAGTTCCTCGCGGTGCTGCCGGATTGCCAGCCGGAGCAGGCCCGGCGGATTGTCGACGAGATCCGCGAGCGCTTCGCCGAGCTGCGCTTCATCGCCGACGGCGGCGAATTCTCCGTGACCCTAAGCGCCGGCATCGCCTGCACCGACGTCCACAGCAGCCCCGGCGAGCTGCTCGAGCGCGCCGACCGGGCGCTGTACGCGGCCAAGCACGGCGGCCGCAACCAGGTCCGTCTGGCCGAGTGAGCAGGCCTGCCACCAGGACCAGCACCCGCGAAAGGACGATCAGCGTCGACGACAGCTTGGCTTCGTGAATTAATGCGCGTATATTTTCATGAAATTACATTCTGATAATTTCATGAGCGCGCCGTGTTCAAGCAATCCGCCCAGCATGTAGCCAGCTACTACGCCGCCACTTTGCCCGCTGCCATTCCCTTGCGCCCGACCCTGGAAGGCCATCAGGACTGCGAGGTGCTGATCATCGGCGGCGGCTTCAGCGGCCTGCACAGCGCCCTGCGCCTGGCCCTGGCCGGCAAGCGGGTGTGCCTGCTGGAGGCCAGCCGGGTGGCCTGGGCGGCATCCGGGCGCAATGGCGGCCAGGCCCTGCTCGGCTGGTCCTGCGACATGCAACCGCTGGAGAAGGCCCTGGGCCTGGAGCGGGCCCGCCGACTGTGGGACAGCATGCGCTGGGCCGCCGCCGAGCTGCGCGAACAGCCGCTGCGCCACGGCTTCGATATCGACTATCGCCGCGGCAGCCTGTGGGCCGCGGTGCAGCGGCGGCGGGTCGCGCAGCTGCAGCGGGCCCAGGAGGACGCGGCCGGCAAGTGGGGCCATGACGCGCTGCGCCTGATCGCCGGCGACGAACTGGGCGAGTGGATCGGCAGCACACGCTACCGGGCCGCGCTCTACGACCCCGAGGGCGCCCATCTCAACCCGCTGAAACTGGCCCAGGGCCTGGCCGCCGCCATCGAGCAGGCCGGCGGGCGCATCTTCGAGCAGAGCCGGGTGCTCGACTACCGCGAAAGCGCCTCCGGCTACGTGGCGCGCACCGCCAGGGGCGAGGTGCGCGGCGAGGTGCTGGTGCTGGCCTGCAATGCCTATATCGACCGCCTCGACCCGGCCCTGGCCAGGCGCCTGCTGCCGGTCGGCTCCTACCAGGTGGCCACCGCGCCGCTGGACCCCGAGCTGGCCCGCTCGCTGCTGCCCCACGACAGCTGCGTGATCGACAACCAGTTCGTCCCCGACTACTTCCGCCTGACCCCGGACCGACGCCTGCTGTTCGGTGGCGGCTGCACCTACCTGGGCGGCATCCCCAAGGACATCGCCGCGGCCACCCGCCCCTACCTGGAGCGGGTCTTTCCGCAACTGCGCGGCGTACAGTTGGACTACGCCTGGGGCGGACATATCGACGTGAGCATGAAGCGCACCCCGGATATCGGCCGCCAGGGCCAGCGCTACTGGCTGCAGGGTTTCTCCGGCCACGGCGTGCTGCCGACCCTCGCCGGCGCCCGGGCGGTGGCCGATGCCATCCTCGGCGACGCCGAGCTGCTCGAGCTGTACCAGGGCCTGGACAACCCGCGCTTCCCCGGCGGCGCCTGGCTCGCGGCGCCGCTGGAGGCCGCCGGCAAGGCCTGGTACCGGCTGCGCGACCTGATCTGAGACAGAGGACCCCATCATGGACATGCAAGAAGAAGTCGAAGGCCTGGCGATCCTGATTCGCGACCTGCGCAAGCACAAGAACCTCACCCTCGGCGAGCTGGCCGAGCGCATCGGCCGCTCGGTGGGCTTCCTCTCCCAGGTCGAGCGCGGCCTGTCGCGCCCCACCGTGGCCGACCTGACCGCGATCAGCGAGACCCTGGGCGTGCCGACCACCTACTTCTACAGCCTGAGCAAGCCGCGTGCGTTGCCCTGGGTGACCCGCCCCGGCGAGCGCCGCACCCTGTACTACGGCGGCGGCATCACCGATGTGCTGCTGTCGCCGAACATGTCGGCCGGCTTCTCCATGCTCGACAGCTACCTGGAGCCCGGCGCCAGCAGCGGCGAGGGCCACCTCAACGACAGCGACGAGCAGGGCGGCTTCGTCCTCGAGGGCGAGCTGACGATCTGGCTGGCGGACGCCGAACAGCCGGTGACCCTGGGCCCCAATGACGCCTTCCAGCTGCCGCCGCATACCCAGTGCCGCTACGCCAACCTCACCGACCAACCGACCCGGGTGCTTTGGGTGTTTCGCTAACCCAGACCCGCAGGACAACCCAGCATGACCACCACGACCTTTCCCGACCTGCTCAGCGAAGTGCGCGCCTTCCGCGCCCAGCACCCCAGCGTGCGCTACGTCGACCTGATCTGCCTGGACCTACCCGGGCACTTCTACGGCAAGCGCTACCCCATCGACATGCTCGAGAAGGTCGCCGCCGGCAGCCCGCTGAAGCTGCCGCAGAACTGCGTGCTGCTCGGTGCCCAGGGCGGCCTGCATCCGATCGGCGACTACTGCTTCAACGACGGCGACCCGGATGCCCCGCGCCGGCTGATCCCCGGCACCCTCAAGCCGGTGCGCTGGGAAAGCCAGCCCATGGGCCAGATGCTGATCAGCTCAGACGGCACCGCGGCGCCCATCGAGTTCGAGCCGCGCGAGGTGCTGGCGCGGGTGCTGGGGCGCCTGGCGGCGCGCGGCATCCGCCCGGTGGTGGCCTTCGAGCTGGAGTTCTACCTGTTCGACCGCGCCCTCAAGGACGGCCTTCCGCAGTTTCCCCGCGACCTGCTGACCGGCGACGCCGACGACCAGCCGAACATGCATATAGAGCGCCTGTCGCGCTTCTCCGCCGTGCTCGACGAGATGGTGCTGGCGGCCAATGAGCAGGGCGTCGACGCCAACGTGATCACCGCCGAGCTCGGCCCCGGCCAGTTCGAGATCAACTTCGGCCACTGCGACGACGGCCTGCGCGCCGCCGACTGGGCCGCGCTGTTCTGCCGCAGCAGCCGCGGCGTGGCGCTGAAACATGGCTACCGGGCCAGCTTCATGAGCAAGCCCTACCTGGACGCGCCGGGCAGCGGCATGCACGTGCACGTCAGCCTGTACGACCAAGACGGCAACAACCTGCTGGCCGCCGACCAGCAGCGCCCGCTGCGCCACGCGGTGGCCGGCTGCCTGGAGCTGCTGCCGCACTGCATGCCGATCTTCGCCGCCAACCACAACGCCTTCCGCCGCTACGGCGCCATGGTCAACGCCGCCAGCCGCGCCAGCTGGGGCTTCGAGGACCGCGATGCGTGCATCCGCATCCCCGAGTCGGACGGGGGCAACCTGCGCCTCGAACACCGCCTGGCCGGCGCCGACGCCAACCCCTACCTGGTCCTGGCAGCCATCCTGGTGGGCATGGAGCACGGCCTGGACGCCGCCCGCGAGCCCATCGCCCCGCTCAACCAGGACCGCGCCAGCGGCATCGACTTCCCCCAGGACATGCTCGGCGCGGTGGCAGCCATGCAGGACCACCCGGTGGTCAAGCAGGGCCTCGGTAGCGAGTTCGTCATGGTCTACTGCGAGAACAAGCGCCACGACCACCTGGAGTTCATGCACCACCTGAGCGCGCGGGAGTACCGCTGGTTTCTCTGAGCCGGCGGCGCGGCCCGAGGGTTGCTCAGCCCAGGGCCAGCTGCAGCAGCAGACCGGCCACCGCGCAGGCGCCCAGCACCTCCATCACCCCGCGCTTGTAGCGCAGCAGCGCCACGGCCGCGGCCAGGGCGATCAGCGCCGACACCCAGTCGAAGTGGCCGGCGAAGCCCTGGGGCCAGAGCACGTGGTAGGCGAAGAACAGCGCCAGGTTGAGGATCACCCCGACCACCGCGGCGGTGATCCCGGTCAGCGGCGCGGTGAAGCGCAGCTGGCCATGGGTCGACTCCACCAGCGGGCCGCCGGCGAGGATGAACAGGAACGACGGCAGGAAGGTGAACCAGGTGACCAGGCAGGCGGCCACGGCGCCGCTGACGAAGGCCGAGTCGCCGGCCAGCATCGGCTGCAGGTAGGCGCCGACGAAGGCGACGAAGGCCACCACCATGATCAGCGGCCCCGGCGTGGTCTCGCCCAGGGCCAGGCCGTCGATCATCTGCGTTGGGCTCAGCCAGCCGTAGTGGCCGATGGCGCCCTGGTAGACGTAGGGCAGCACCGCGTAGGCGCCGCCGAAGGTCAGCAGCGCGGCCTTGGTGAAGAACCAGGCCATCTGCGTCAGGGTGCCCTGCCAGCCGTACAGCGCGCACAGCAGGACCATCGGCAACAGCCACAGGGCGCCGCCGACCGCGAGGATCAGCAGCAGGCGCGAGGCGCGGAAGCGCGCGTGCGCCGGCGTCGGCGTGTCGTCGTCGATCAGCGCCGGGCCGTAGGACTTGTTCGCCGCGCCATGGCCGCCGCCGACGCTGAACTGGTCCGGCAACAGGCGCCCACCCAGGTAGCCGAGCAGCGCGGCGCCGAGCACGATCAACGGAAACGGCACATTCAAGGCGAAGATGGCGACGAAGGCCGCCGCGGCGATGGCCCACAGCCAGTTGTTCTTCAGCGCCCGCGAACCGATGCGCTGGGCCGCCTGCACCACGATGGCGGTGACCGCCGGCTTGATCCCGTAGAAGATGCCGGCCACCAGCGCCACGTCGCCGAACGCCAGGTAGACCCAGGACAGGCCGATCAGCAGCAGCAGCGAGGGCAGCACGAACAGCGCCCCGGCGATCAGACCGCCCCAGGTCCGGTGCATCAGCCAGCCGAGGTAGGTGGCCAGCTGCTGCGCCTCCGGCCCCGGCAGCAACATGCAGTAGTTCAGCGCATGCAGGAATCGCCGCTCGGAGATCCAGCGGCGCCGCTCGACCAGCTCCTGGTGCATGATGGAAATCTGCCCGGCCGGGCCGCCGAAACTGATCAGGCCCAGCTTCAACCAGAACAGCAGGGCCTGCAGCAGGCTGACCGGTGGCGGGGTAAGGTGTTCGAGGTGCGGCGCGGCCATGTCCAGTACATCCACTGTGGCGGGAGGGCGCGCGCACTATAACCTGCGCCACGCGATGGGGTTAAATAGGCACATTCACGCCGCCCACCCCGCCCCCCGGTGCCTCCGCATGCCCCTGACGCCCGAGCAACTGCAGCAGATCAGCGCCCTGACCCTGGCCCACTACCAGGAGAACGCCGTGGGCTTTCGCGAGGGCACCCGCGACCACGACGTCAGCCAGAACATCGCCGCCCTGCTGCAGCACATCCAGGCGCCGGCGCCCTGGCGCATCCTCGATTTCGGCTGCGGCCCGGGGCGCGACCTGCGTACCTTCAAGGCCCTGGGCCACGAGCCGGTCGGCCTCGACGGCTGTCCGCGCTTCGTCGAGATGGCCAGGGCCGACAGCGGCTGCGAGGTATGGCTGCAGGACTTCCTGGCCCTCGACCTGCCGCCGGCGAGCTTCGACGGCATCTTCGCCAATGCCGTGCTGTTCCACATTCCCAGCCAGGAGCTGCCCCGCGTGCTGCGCCAGCTGCACGCCACGCTCAAGAGCGGTGGCGTGCTGTTCAGCTCCAACCCGCGCGGCGACAACCAGGAGGACTTCAACGGCGACCGCTACGGCGCCTACTACGACCTGGCCAACTGGCGTGCGCTGCTCGACGCCGCCGGCTTCGTCGAGCTGCAGCACTACTACCGTCCCGCCGGCCTGCCGCGGGCCCAGCAACCCTGGCTGGCCAGCGTCTGGCGGCGCGCCTGATGGCGGCGCAGGCAGCGCTTGACTCGATGGTCAGCTATTTCCAAGATGCGCCCAGCACAATCGACGCCTCGACCATCGCCCCTGATGCCCGAGCCCGCCGCCTGACACCGTCCCCGCCATGTGAATTGCCGGGACTCACGAGGAAACAACCCATGCCTCATCGCCTGTTGCGCACCCTGCTCGGCCTGGCAGCCGCAGCCCTGACCGGCAGCGCCCTGGCCGCCGAGGTGCAGGTGGCCGTGGCCGCCAACTTCACCGCGCCGATGCAGGCCATCGCCCGGCAGTTCGAGCAGGACAGCGGCCACCGGGTGCTCGCCGCCTACGGCGCCACCGGCCAGCTCTACGCGCAGATCGGCAACGGCGCGCCCTTCGAGCTGCTGCTGGCCGCCGACCAGTCGACCCCGGCGCGGCTGGAGCAGGACGGCCTGGCCGTCCCCGGCTCGCGCTTCACCTACGCCACCGGCGCCCTGGTGCTGTGGTCGGCGCAGGCCGGCTACGTCGATGACCAGGGCCAGGTGCTCAGGGACGGCCAGTTCCGCCACCTGGCCCTGGCCAACCCGAAAGCCGCGCCCTACGGCCTGGCCGCCTATCAGGTGCTGGAGCAGCTCGGCCTGCGCCAGGCCGTGGCCGGCAAGCTGGTCGAGGGCCAGAGCATCAGCCAGGCCCTGCAGTTCGTCGCCACCGGCAACGCCGAGCTGGGCTTCGTCGCCCTGTCCCAGGTTTACCAGGACGGCGAGATCGCCGAGGGCTCGGCCTGGCTGGTGCCGGCCACGCTGTACCAGCCGCTGCACCAGGATGCCGTGCTGCTGCGGCCGGGCGCCGATAACCCGGCCGCCCAGGCCCTGCTCGACTACCTGAAGAGTCCGGCGGCGGCCGCTATCATTCGCCGCTACGGTTACCAGCTCTGAGCCCGGAGCCTTCGATGCCCCTGAGCCAAGCCGACCTCGACGCCATCCTCCTGACCCTGCAGCTGGCCTCGCTGACCACGGTGCTGTTGCTGCTGCTCGGCACGCCCATGGCCTGGTGGCTGGCGCGCACCGGCTCCTGGCTGAAGCGCCCGGTCGGCGCCATCGTTGCCCTGCCGCTGGTGCTGCCGCCGACGGTGATCGGCTTCTACCTGCTGGTGAGCATGGGTCCCCACGGTTTCCTCGGCCAGCTGACCCAAAGCCTCGGCCTCGGCACCCTGACCTTCAGCTTCAGTGGTCTGGTGATCGGCTCGGTGATCTACTCGCTGCCCTTCGTCGTGCAGCCCCTGCAGAACGCTTTCGAGGCCATCGGCCGCGCCCCCCTGGAAGCCGCGGCGACCCTGCGCGCCGGGCCCTGGGACGCCTTCTTCAGCGTGGTCCTGCCCCTCGCCCGGCCCGGCTTCGTCACCGCCGCCATCCTCGGCTTCGCCCACACCGTCGGCGAGTTCGGCGTGGTGCTGATGATCGGCGGCAATATCCCCGGCAAGACCCAGGTGGCCTCGGTGCAGATCTACAACCATGTCGAGGCCCTGGAGTACGCCCAGGCCCACTGGCTGGCCGGCGGCATGCTGGCCTTCTCCTTCATCGTGCTGCTGGCGCTCTACTCCAGCGGCCATGCCCGGCAGGCCTGGCGATGAGCGGCGGCCAGGCCGGCGCGCCCGCCGATGACGGCGAGCGGCTGATCGAGGCGCGCTTTCGCGTCGATCACGGCGACTTTTCCCTGGACCTCGACCTGCGCCTGCCGGGACGCGGCATCAGCGCCCTGTTCGGCCCCTCCGGCTCGGGCAAGACCAGCTGCCTGCGCTGCTTCGCCGGCCTGGAGCGGCCCGCCGAGGGCTACCTGCGGGTCAACGGCGAGCTGTGGCAGGACAGCGCCCGCGGGCACTTTCTCGCCCCGCACCGACGCGCCCTGGGCTATGTGTTCCAGGACGCCAACCTGTTCCCCCACCTGTCGGTGCGCGGCAACCTGGAGTTCGGCCTCAAGCGCATCGCCGCCGCGCAGCGACGGGTGCAGCTGGAGCAGGCCGCCGAGCTGCTCGGCATCGCCGCGCTGCTCGAGCGCATGCCGGCGCGCCTGTCCGGCGGCGAACGCCAGCGCGTCGGCATCGCCCGCGCCCTGCTGACCAGCCCACACCTGCTGCTGATGGACGAGCCGCTGGCCTCCCTGGACCACAAGCGCAAGCAGGAGGTGCTGCCCTACCTGGAACGCCTGCACCAGGAGCTGCAGATCCCGATCCTCTACGTCAGCCATGCGCCGGACGAAGTGGCACGCCTGGCCGATCACCTGGTGGTGCTGGAGCAGGGACGGGTGCTGGCCAGCGGGCCGCTGAAGCAGACCCTGCTGCGCCACGACCTGCCGTTCATTCTGGAAGACGACGCCGAAGCCGTGGTCGATGGCCGGGTCTGCGCCTACGACCCGGCCTACCGGCTGCTGAGTCTTGAGCTCGGCGGCGGCGAAGCGCGCCTGCAGCTGACCCACGCGCCGCTGCCCAATGGCAAGGCGGTGCGGGTCAAGGTCAAGGCGCGGGACGTCAGCCTGAGCCTGCAGCGGGCCGAAGGCAGCAGCCTGCTCAACCTGTTGCCGGCGCGGGTCGAGCACTGGCAGGTGCCGGGCGACCCCGGGCAGGTGCTGGTCACGCTGCGGGTCGGCGATGAACGGCTGATCGCCCGCATCACCCGCTACTCCTTCGACAAGCTGGGCATCCACGAGCAGCAGGCGCTGTGGCTGCAGATCAAGTCGGTGTCGCTGCTGGCCTCCGACTGAGGCGCCGGCTCAGGCGCGCAGACGGGCCTGGCGGGCGATCAGCCCCTGCAGGCGGTAGAGGTACTCGAAGCCCTGCTCCCAGCGGTGGTGCCCGGAGGCCACGTTGATATGGCCGGCACCGGCCAGGATCAGCGCCTCGCTGCCCCAGTCGGCGGCCAGCTCCAGGGCCCGCGCGGCGCTGGCGGCGGCGTCGCTGTCCGAGCCGACCAGCAGGCTGGCGAAGGGCAGGGGCCGGCGGGCGATGGGCGCGAAGTTGCGCAGGGCCGCCGGGCAGTTATCGCGCTCGACATCCGCCGGCGCCACCAGCAGGGCACCACGCACCCGCCGCAACAACGCCTCCGGCGCCTGCGCCGCCCAGTGCGCCACGGTGATGCAGCCGAGGCTATGGGCGATCAGCAGGGTCGGCCGCGGGTCGGCGGCGATGCTGCGCTGCAACTCGGCGACCCAGTCGTCCCGGCGCGGCACTAGCCAGTCGCCCTGCTCCACCCGGGCGCTGCCCGCCAGGCTGCGCTGCCAGTGGCTTTGCCAATGCTCGGTGGGCGAGCCCTGCCAGCCCGGCACTATCAGGTAACGCATGTTTGGGTTGTGCATAAGGCCTCCGACGGCGTGCTGCGGCGGGCAGTGTAGGCGCGACCAGAACAGGACAAAAAAGAATAAAAAATTATTTATTTATGCAATTTCGCTTACTCCGTAGCGCGTTGCGTGGCGCAATCTTATATATATAAAAAACATATATATGTTCTTAAATATTATTTTTAGGAATAACAAATCCTGCCTAGCATCCGCTCCACGTTCAGCCCAACGGCTGGCCCGCAACCCACCGCAACCTGAGCACTGCCGCCGAGGAGGCACCCGATGAAGCCGCACAGCAGCTACCGATGTCGTCAGCGAATGTGGCGCTGAGCGCCCCGCCCCATCCCCCTGCATCGACATCACTTTCTTGCTCAGGAGCTGCACCATGTCCATTCGCCGTTTCGCCCTGGCCGCCCTCGCCAGCGCCCTGATCGCCGGCCCAGCCGCCGCCAGCCAGACCCTGCTCAACGTGTCCTACGACCCGACCCGCGAGCTCTACACCGAGTACAACCAGGCATTCAACCGTCACTGGCAGGCCCTGGGCCACGAGGCGGTGCAGGTTCAGCAGTCCCACGGCGGCTCGGGCAAACAGGCCCGCGCGGTGATCGACGGCCTGCGTGCCGACGTGGTGACCCTGGCCCTAGCCGGCGACATCGACGAGCTCCATCGCCTCGGCAAGCTGCTGCCCGAGGACTGGCAGAGCCGCCTGCCCCAGGCCAGCACGCCCTACACCTCGACCATCGTGTTCCTGGTGCGCAAGGGCAACCCCAAGGGCATCCAGGACTGGGACGACCTGGTCGAGCCGGGTGTGGAGGTGATCACCCCCAACCCCAAGACCAGTGGCGGCGCGCGCTGGAACTTCCTCGCCGCCTGGGCCTTCGCCCAGCGTCACTATGGCGGCGAGGTGCAGGCCCAGGACTTCGTCGAGAAGCTCTACAGGAACGTGCCGGTGCTCGACAGCGGTGCCCGCGCCTCGACCATCACCTTCGTCAACAACCAGATCGGCGACGTGCTGCTGGCCTGGGAGAACGAGGCGCACCTGGCGCTGCGCGAGCAAGGCGGCGAGCAGTTCGAGATCGTCGCGCCGTCGCTGTCGATCCTCGCCGAGCCGCCGGTGGCGGTGGTCGACAAGAACGTCGAGCGCAAGGGCAGTCGCGCGGTCGCCGAGGCCTACCTGAACTACCTGTACAGCGCCGAAGGCCAGCGCATCGCCGCGAAGCACTTCTACCGCCCGCGTGACCCGGCGGTGGCCGCCGAGTTCGCCAGGCAGTTCGCCGACCTCGAGCTGGTCACGGTCGACGGCGAGTTCGGCGGCTGGAAGCGCGCGCAGCCGAAGTTCTTCAACGACGGCGGGGTGTTCGACCAGATCTACCAGGTGCAGTGAACTCACTGAGCAACCCGAGGCTGGGTGCAGGCGCGTAGCGCCTATACCCGCCGCAACAGAGTGGTGCGCGCGGCGCACCCTACCCTGACTCACCTGAAGGCATTCGCCATGCACCGCCGCACTTCCCCCGTGATTCCCGGCTTCGGCCTGACCCTGGGCTACACCCTGGGGTACCTCAGCCTACTGGTGCTGATTCCCCTGGCCGCGCTGTTCCTGCATGCCGCACAGCTGAGCTGGGGCGAGTTCTGGACCATAGTCACCGCCCCCCGGGTGCTGGCCGCGCTCAAACTCAGCTTCGCCACCGCCCTGGGCGCCGCCCTGCTCAACGGTGTCATCGGCGCCCTGCTGGCCTGGGTGCTGGTGCGCTACCGCTTCGCCGGGCGCAAGGTGATCGAGGCGATGATCGACCTGCCCTTCGCCCTGCCCACCGCGGTGGCCGGCATCGCCCTGACCGCGCTGTACGCGCCGAACGGGCCGATCGGCCAGTGGGCCGCCGAGCTGGGCTTGAAGATCGCCTACAGCCCGCTGGGCATCACCCTGGCGCTGACCTTCGTCACCCTGCCGTTCGTGGTACGCACCCTGCAGCCGGTGCTGGCCGACATCCCCCGCGAGGTCGAGGAAGCCGCCGCCTGCCTCGGCGCCCGGCCGCTGCAGGTGCTGCGCCACGTGCTGCTGCCGGCCCTGCTGCCGGCCTGGCTGACCGGCTTCTCCCTGGCCCTGGCCCGCGGCGTCGGCGAGTACGGCTCGGTGATCTTCATCGCCGGCAACATGCCGATGAAGACCGAGATCCTGCCGCTGCTGATCATGGTCAAGCTCGACCAGTACGACTACACCGGCGCCACCGCCATCGGCGTGCTGATGCTGCTGGTCTCCTTCATCCTGCTGCTGGCGATCAATCTGCTGCAGCGTCGTCTGGCCCGCGCCTGAGGATGCCAAGATGTCCACTGCCACCCTGATCATCGCGCCGGCCAGTGCCGCGCGCCGCGACCCGGCCTGGGGCCGCCGCCTGCTGATCGGCGCCGCCTGGCTGGTGTTCGCCCTGTTTCTCCTGCTGCCGCTGCTGGTGGTGCTGAGCGAGGCGCTCAAGCAGGGCCTGGGGCCCTTCTTCAGCGCGGTGCTGGAGCCCGACGCCCTGGCCGCCCTGCGCCTGACCCTGCTCGCGGTGGGCATCGCCGTGCCGCTCAACCTGGTGTTCGGCGTGGCCGCGGCCTGGTGCGTGAGCAAGTACCAGTTCCGCGGCAAGAGCCTGCTGGTGACCCTGATCGACCTGCCGTTCTCGGTGTCGCCGGTGCTCGCCGGGCTGATCTACGTGCTGCTGTTCGGCGCCCACGGCTGGTTCGGCGAATGGCTGGCCGAGCGCGACATCCAGATCATCTTCGCCCTGCCCGGCATCGTCCTGGCCACCCTGTTCGTCACCGTGCCCTTCGTCGCCCGCGAGCTGATCCCGCTGATGCAGGAGCAGGGCACCCAGGAGGAGGAGGCGGCGCGCCTGCTCGGCGCCAGCGGCTGGCAGATGTTCTGGCACGTGACCCTGCCGAACATCCGCTGGGGCCTGATCTACGGCGTGGTGCTCTGTACCGCGCGGGCCATGGGCGAGTTCGGCGCGGTGTCGGTGGTCTCCGGGCATATCCGCGGCTACACCAACACCCTGCCGCTGCACGTCGAGATTCTCTACAACGAATACAACCACGTCGCTGCCTTCAGCGTCGCCAGCCTGCTGCTCGCGCTGGCCCTGCTGATCCTGCTGCTCAAGCAGTGGAGCGAGTCGCGCCTCGAGCGCCTGCAATCCCGTACCGGCGAGGAATAAGCCATGAGCATCGAAGTCAGCCACATCAACAAACGCTTCGGCGCCTTCCAGGCCCTCAGCGACATCAACCTGGACATCCGCAGCGGCGAGCTGGTGGCCTTGCTCGGCCCCTCCGGCTGCGGCAAGACCAGCCTGCTGCGCATCATCGCCGGCCTGGAGACCCCGGACAGCGGCCGCATCGCCTTCCACGGCGAAGACGTCGGCGCCCGCGACGTGCGCGAGCGCAACGTCGGCTTCGTGTTCCAGCACTACGCCCTGTTCCGCCACATGACGGTGTTCGACAACGTCGCCTTCGGCCTGCGCATGAAGCCGAGGAAGCAGCGCCCGGGCGAGGCGCAGATCCGCAAGCGGGTGCACGAGCTGCTCGAGCTGGTGCAGCTGGACTGGCTGGCCGAGCGTTACCCCGAGCAGCTGTCCGGCGGCCAGCGCCAGCGCATCGCCCTGGCCCGCGCCCTGGCGGTGGAGCCCAAGGTGCTGCTGCTCGACGAGCCGTTCGGCGCCCTCGACGCCAAGGTGCGCAAGGAACTGCGGCGCTGGCTGGCGCGCCTGCACAAGCAGGTGCACCTGACCAGCGTGTTCGTCACCCACGACCAGGAGGAGGCGATGGAGGTGGCCGACCGCATCGTGGTGATGAACAAGGGCGTGGTCGAGCAGATCGGCACCCCGGCCGAGGTCTACCAGCAGCCGGCCAGCGACTTCGTCTACCACTTCCTCGGCGATGCCAACCGCCTGCAGCTCTCCTGCGACCGGCAACTGCTGTTCCGCCCCCACGAGATCTCGCTGTCGCACCTGGCCGAGGCCGGCCACCTGGCGGCCGAGGTGCGCGACATCCGCCCGCTCGGCGCCATCACCCGGGTGACCCTGCGGGTCGCCAGCCAGGCCGAACCGATCGAGGCGGAAGTGGCCAAGGACCACGCCAGCCTGCAGCGGCTGGTGCGGGGCGCCACCCTGTATTTCCAGCCGCGCATCGCCCAGGCGTCGGCCCTCGGCTGAGGCCGCCGGGCCGCGACGCCAACCACGCACCTGGCCAATGGCCGGGCCAACCGCAAGGGGGCCTGGCCGCGCGGCTTGGCGGCGCTTTTTCCGACGAAATCACTCTTTTGGGGCATGTCACGCAGCGGTACTCGCAGTACTCTTCCGTGCGGCGCGCCAAGGCGCCGAATCTTTTCCGCACTGCTCACAAAAACAACAAGGAGCACCCCGGATGCGTACTCAGTCGTTTTTTCGACAGCTATTGATATGGACGCTCGGCGTCCTCGCCACTCTCCCGCCCCTGGCCTACGCCGAGGCCGCCAGCGCCCAGGTGCAAGTGCAGGTGTACGCCAGCCGCGCCACCAGCAGCCTGATGCTGTTGCGCGGCGAAGGCTTCCAGAAGAGCCACCGGCAGCGCCTGGAGAACGATATCCAGACCCTCGCCGCCGCGGTGCACAGCCTGCCGCAGTCCAGCGACGTGCTGCGCGCCAGCCATCTCGAGCTGGTGGTCCAGCTGCGCCGCGGGGTGTCCTTCGGCCCCGGCGAGGAGAACCTGCCCTGGGGCTACCCCAAGGAGCTGAGCAAGGCCCTGCGTGACTTCCTGCATGCCGCCCGGCAGCTGCCGTCCAGCGGCGAAAGCGAGCTGTCGGCGAAGATCGAGTACCTCGCCGTGCAGTACCTCAGCCGCGCCTACATGGGCAGCTTCGAGATCGCCCGCGAACAGCCCGACACCTACCTGGGCCAGGACGAACGCCTGCTGATTCCGGCGGTCGACCAGGAGCTGGCGGCGCTGGGTGCGCAGGCCGACAAGCTCAAGGTGCGCTGGGAATACCTCAAGGCCGCCCTGAGCGACATGAACAGCCAGAGCAACACCCTGGCCAGCGTCTCGGGCCGGCCCTTCGCGCCGATGACGGTCGATCGCCACAGCCGCGCCCTGAGCCAGCAGTGGATGGCGATGACCCCCTGAGCCCGCGCACCGGCGCCGGGTCAGGCGCCGGCCTTGGGCGCGCGGATATGGGTCGGCCCGGCCCGCTCGACCACCGCCCGTTCCACCTCCCGGCGCAGGCCGAGCAGGAAGGCCGCCTCGGCCGCGACGAACAGCGGGCCGATCGCCAGCCCCATAAGGTCGTCGACGAAGGCCGGCTTGCGCCCCTCGTAGTAGTGACCGACGAACTGGATCACCCAGCCGATGACGAACAGCGCCAGGCCGCCGCCCAGCCACAGGCCGGTGGCCTGCGCCGCCAGGATCGCGCCGGGCCACAGGCATAGCCCCAGCAATGCGGCCATCAGCAGGCCGAAGCGCAGGTCCAGGCGCAGGTAGAACAGCCCGGCGACCAGCACCGCCAGGGTCGCCGGCGACAGCCACAGGCCCAGCACTTCGAACCCCGGGCGCGACAGCAGCACCGCCACCGCCAGGACGATCATCGGTATGCCGATGAAATGGCTGGCGATGTTGCGGCGGTCACGGTGGTAGGCGGCGTATTGCGCCAGGTGTTCGACTAGGCTTTTCATGCGGGAGATCCTCGGGCTGCACGGATGCGCCCATCATGCGCCCGGCGCGCCGCGCCACTCTGTCGGCTAGCCGACAAACCCCCGGAGACCGCCGATGATCGAGAGCTACCGCGTTGCCCTGCTGGCCGGTCACTGGTTCAGCGCCCTGCCCGCACCCCTGCAGGACGCCCTGCTGGCCGACGCCCAGGTGCAGCGGCTGGCGGCCGGGCAGCCGCTGTTTCGCCGCGGCGACCCGCCCAGCGGCCTGTACGCCCTGGTCGAGGGCGCCCTGCGCATCGGCGCGGTCAACGCCAACGGCAAGGAGGCGCTGCTGAGCCTGATCGAGCCGCCGTCCTGGTTCGGCGAGGTGTCGCTGTTCGACGGCCAGCCGCGCACCCACGACGCCTTCGCCGAATGCCCCTGCACCCTGCTGCTGGTGCCCCAGGCGCGGCTGCTGGCCCTGCTCCAGCGCCAGCCCCAGCACTGGCGCGATTTCGCCCTGCTGATGAGCCAGAAGCTGCGCCTGACCTTTACCGCCCTGGAGGAGATGAGCCTGCTGCCGGCGGCGCCGCGCCTGGCCCGACGCCTGCTGCTGATCGCCGAGAACTACGGCGAAGGCGAGCCGCGGCGGGTGCTGCACCTGGCCCAGGAGCAGCTGGCGCTGATGCTCGCGCTGTCGCGCCAGACCACCAACCAGCTGCTCAAGGAGCTGGAAGCCCAGGGCATCGTGCGCCTGAACTATGGCGAGATCGAGCTGCTCGACCTGCCGCGCCTGCGCCGGGCCGCCCGCTGACGCAGCGCCGCGAGGGTGTATCCTCGACCCCGCTACCTCGACCTTCCCGCCAGCCAGAGCCCGATGCGCCGATGTCCGCCACCGCCAATCCACCGCTGCCCCCCGTCCTCGCCGGCCCCCTGCTGCGGCGCCTGCAGCCCGAGCGCCTGGTGCTCTGGCTGGTCGGCTCGCGGGCTTTGTCGCTGCGCCTGCAACTGAGCTACGGCGAACAGGGCCAGGCGCCCGAGCAGCGCGACCATGTCCTCGACGACAGCCAATGCCGGGTGCTGCAGGTCGGCGAGCACGCCTTCGTCCACCTGATCGACCTGCAGCTGGACAGCCCGCTGCCCTGCAACGTGCGGATCGACTACGACCTGCTGATCGCCGGCGACCACGGACCCGCCCAGAGCATCGCCGAGTGGGCGCCGCACCTGCTGTACGAGGGGGCCGCGCGGCCGAACTTCGTCCTGCGCGCGCGCCTCGACCAGCTGCTCCACGGCTCCTGCCGCAAGCCGCACCACCCCGCCGCCGACGGCCTGCTGTGCGCCGACCGCCTGCTGGCCCAGGCCCACGAACCCGAGCAGCGCCCGGCGCTGCTGCTGATGAGCGGCGACCAGATCTACGCCGACGATGTCAGCGGCCCCATGCTGCGGGCGATCCACCAGTTGATCGAGCGCCTCGGCCTGTTCGGCGAACGCCTCGAGGGTGCCCTGGTCGAGGACAGCGACGCGCTCTATGCCCACGAGGTCGGCTACTACCAGCGCGCCGAGCTGCTGCCGGCGCTGGAGCACAACGACAGCCTGCGCGAACGCTTCTTCGGCGGGGTGAAGAAACCGATCTTCACCACCAGCAGCGCCGACAACCACCTGGTCACCCTGGCCGAGATGCTGGCCATGTACCTGCTGGTCTGGTCGCCGACGCCCTGGACCCTGCTCGGCAGCCACCGGCCGCAACTGGACGCCGAACGGGCGCGGCGCTACGAGAGCGAGCGCCAGCACGTCGAGGACTTCCGCGACGGCCTCGACCGGGTCGCCCGCGCCCTGGCCCACCTGCCGAGCCTGATGATCTTCGACGACCACGACGTCACCGACGACTGGAACCTGTCGGCGCAGTGGGAGGAAACGGCCTACGGCCACGCCTTCTCCAAGCGCATCATCGGCAACGCACTGATCGCCTACCTGCTGTGCCAGGGCTGGGGCAACGACCCGCAGCCGTTCGCCGAGGCGCTGCAACGGATCGAGGCGATGAGCGCCGCCCGCGACGGGCGCAATCACCTCGACAGCGGCGCCCAGGACGCCCTGATCGACAGCCTGCTGCGCTTTCACCACTGGCACTACGTGCTGCCGAGCGAGCCGGCCCTGCTGGTGCTCGACACCCGCACCCGGCGCTGGCGCAGCGAGCGCAAGCGCAAGCGTCCGTCCGGGCTGATGGACTGGGAGGCGCTGTGCGAACTGCAGCAGGCGCTGCTCGACCACCGGGCGGCGATCATCGTCTCGCCGGCGCCGATCTTCGGGGTCAAGCTGATCGAAGCGGTGCAGCGGCTGTTCACCTGGATCGGCCACCCGCTGATGGTCGATGCGGAAAACTGGATGGCCCATCGCGGCGCCGCCCAGGTGATCCTCAACATCTTCCGCCACTCGCGCACCCCGGGCTGCTACGTGGTGCTGTCCGGCGACGTGCACTACTCCTTCGTCTACCAGGTGCTGATCCGCCATCGCAAAAGCGCCCCGCATATCTGGCAGATCACCAGCAGCGGCCTGAAGAACGAATTCCCGCCGCGCCTGCTCGACTGGTTCGACCGCCTCAACCGCTGGCTCTACTCGCCGCGCTCGCCGCTCAACTGGCTGACCAAGCGCCGGCGCATGCGGGTGGTGCCGCGCATCCCCAGCCGCAGCAAGGCCGGCGAACGCCTGTGGAACGGCGCCGGCCTCGGCCAGGTGCTCTTCGACGAGCAAGGGCAGCCGAAGGAAATCATCCAGCTCAACGCCGACGGCTCGGCGCCGGTCAGCTTCGTCGAGGACCGCGACGCCGCCCATCACGCGGCGCAGCAGGCACAGCCCGGCGGCGCGCTGGCGACCGGCGACAAGTCCGCGCGCTAGGCCACCGGTTTACAGGTGCGAATCTGCACGCCTGTTAATGGGCATGGCATTGAGCGCACCCAGGAAGTGCAAGGCAGAGATCGAACCGAAGCGGCCTGAGGAAACCGGCCGATAAGCGGCCATTCGACAACGGTGCTTGCGACCCATTTCGGGCGCTCGCAAAAGCCGGTGGACAAGAAAGCGTTGTCCACCCTACATAGCCATCAAGTCCGTGTAGGGTGGACAACCGCGGAGCGTTTTCCACTATTGGTCATCTAGGCTACCTCGCTAAAAAGCCCCTAAAAAGTCAGCTGCGAAATCAGGGAGCTTTCAGATGTTCTAGCCAAGCTTAGTTATGATTTCGCCAACGAGCATAGAGGCATCGGATTTCTCAATGGAAAATGCGGTTTTGTAAACCGCCTTTTTAAATGCGTATGAAGTTACGCCAGCTTGATTTGAGAAATAAGATGCTGCTCTAGAAAGCACTTGCTTTCCATCGCATCGCTTTAATAGGTTGGCGTTGTCGATTTTATTATATTTTTCAAATACACCTTTAGATTCTTTGGATAGTAAGTCTTTCAGGTCGGCAAACTCTGGATCAGTTAAAATACTCGTCATTAACTGCTCTTGAATTTCTTTAGCATCTACCCAAGAGAAATCCTTGTTACCCCAAATTAAAGAAGAGAATTTTCTTTCGATCACCTGCTGAAATATTAGAGAAAGCTCTTTTTTATAGACAGAGGGTAGAGAGTCGCGCGCGATCTCAATGAGCCTGGATGTAATAGTTGTAACATCGAGCTTCTTTCCCTGTTCGCCTGATACATCTAGAAATCCGTCCATGGAAGCTTTTATTATTTCCGGATCTAGGAAATAGTTTTCAAACTCGTGGCGATCGATTCTTATAAATGCGTCTTTATAATACTGAGGATCGATTGCTGAGACCTTGTCAAAGAAAGTATCAGGCTTATTGTCAGAGTCTACAAGAAATACGAACTTAGATTCCTGTACATAATCTTTTAGTTCGGCCAGCCTTTTGAACGTGTCGATTACTGCAGATGAGCCGTTGAGTGGTTTTATCTGAATGTTTTGGTCCTGAAGCATATGCTCAAGTGCTTCGTGATCCCCATCCCCCTCAACCAAAAGAACTTTGCTATAAATGGAGCTTAGGCCTAGATTTCTCAGTTCGGCTTCAGCATCTTCATAAGAAATGGCGGACACACCATTGTCTACAATGTAGTTTTTCCCAATTAAGAAAAATTTATATATTAATGATCTTGAGTGAGTTGATACAAGAACTTGGTTTATGTTGTGGTCTTTGTATTCGGCTGCAACCCAGTCCAGTTTCACCTTTTTTCCACGACCTTCGGTCCCTTCCATCCACTTATGTATTCCTCCTGTTTCACAAAGTCGGTGGAGAACACTAACGAATTCCAGCAGTAAAGATTCGTGGAAATGGTTCTCGGGCTCATCGATGATTAGCGTGCTTACTGTTTTGGAGACGCATAAAAAAGTTAAGGTGCTGAGAAGTGCCTTTTCACCTGAACTGAAGTCTCGAACGTCATAAAGTGGGCGTGCTTTGTCTCTACCCGCTTTACCTAGGAGTACAAACTCTCCTGGCATATGATTGCCACTGAAATTCCTAAGCTCAACCGTTGGTATTAGATGGGTAAATAATTTTGAAGCGATGTGAAAGTAGAGAAGCCGGTCGGGCTTGCTAGGTATTAATCGATCATGCACATAGTCTTTTACGAGTTGACTATATATCCCAGAGAACAAACTCTCGGGATTCAAAATCGCCTCCAAGACCAAACTGCCTTTGTCATTCCCTTTGATATTGATCCCATCAAATGTCAGGGTTGCTTCGGAAAAGCCTTTGCTTGCATCTATGTACAGCACTATATTGTTAGGCGCCAACAGATTCCAGCGCTTTTTTAAAGACTTGTCATCGCTACAAGTAATGCTATAGCCTTTCGGGATTGAAGGGTCTTTGGTTAGATTTACCTCTAGATCGCTCTCTTCTGTCTTAAATGTTACTCTTATGTACGAATCTTTTCCGCTTAAATATTTTCTCAGTTCCTGCGAGAAAGAATTGGATATTTCTTGATTATTTAACAGCTCAATAAAATAGGCCTTCTGCACAAGCCATACAGCCTTTAGCAGAGTTGACTTCCCGGCACCATTTTTCCCTGAGAAAGCACACATCGATATCTCACTGGGAAGTATTACCGAGGTTGCCCCATCAAAAGATTTTACGCCCCTAAGTTCAATCATTGAAACTTTCACGCCGACTTTCCTTGCGTAATGGCTGTATGTGAGGCCCGGTATTTTTTCGGTCCAGCTTTGCTACCTTAATACCATGACGCTGGTATCGTTGACATGTAAACAATAAGGCATGCTTATGTAATATGCTTCGCCCATGTTTCATAGCGGCTTATTTTAACGTTTTTTTGCTAAATGGCTATATGCCCTCTTCCTGCCAAGTGGTTTATATGGTTCATGCACATCTGCAAGGTAAAGTCGTGGGCTTGCTAGTATTTCCGGTACGATCGATTAAAAATTTTGATGCTGTGTTTAGCAGGCATATGTTCCAAGGCTGCGCTCAAACACAGCTCTGCTGTATAGATGAAGATTGTCACGGCAAGTCTTCCAATACGTTTGACTATCAAGCTCCCCTCAGCGAGGTAGCCTGGATGACCGCTGGCGGACAACGCTTTCTTGTCCACCGGCTTTTGCGAGCGACCGCAATGGGGCGGAAGCACCATTGTCGACTGGCCGCTCCCGGCCGACAGTCGCCCCCTCTCCCGACGCCTATCGCCCCGGCCTAAGCAAACCACCCTGCACCTTCAACGCTCTACCTCGACTCAGCGCAGCTTCTCCAGCAACTGGTAGTACCACATGCCGACCGCCAGCATCGGGTTGCCCAGCTGCGCGCCCAGGGGCACCTTGATCTGCGGGCAGGCGGCGAAGGTGTCGAAGCGCTCCAGGCTGCCGGTCAGCGCCTCGGCCATGATCTCGCCCATGATGTGGCTGGTGGCGACGCCGTGGCCGGAGTAGCCCTGGCAGTACCAGACGTGATCCGAGAGCTTGCCGAGCTGGGGGATGCGGTTCATCACGATGCCCATGGCGCAGCTCCACTGGAAGTCGATCGGCACGCCCTTGAGCTGCGGGAAGGTGCGCTCGATGCCCGGGCGCAGCTCGGCGGCGATGTCCCGCGAATCGCGCCCGGAGTAGTTGGCGCCGCCGCCGAACAGCAGGCGGCCGTCGGCGGTCAGGCGGTGGTAGTCGAGAACGAAGCGGCAGTCGTAGACCGCCAGGTCCTCGGGGTTGATCGCCTTGGCCAGCTCGCCCAGCGGCGCGGTGGTGACGATGCCGCCCATGGCCGGGAAGATCATGCCCTTGAGCTTCTGCGGCTCCAGCTTGTGGTAGACGTCGCCGGCCAGCAGCACCTGGCGGGCATCGATCCGTCCCTCGGCGGTGATCACCGCCGGCTTGGCGCCGTGGACGATCTGCAGCACCTCGGAATGCTCGAAGATCAGCGCACCGAGGCCCTCGGCCGCCCGGGCCTCGCCGAGGCACAGGTTGAGCGGATGCAGGTGCATGTTGCGGGTGTTCTTGAGCGCCCCGCAGTACAGCTCGCTGCCCAGGTGTGAACGCACCCCGGCGCCATCGAGCAGGCTGACCTCCGCGCCCATGCCGCGGCGCACGGCCTCTTCATAGGCGGCCTCGAGTTCGGCCATGTGGCTGGCCTTCATCGCCGCATGCAGGTGGCCGTGCTTGAGGTCGCAGGCGATGCCGTACCTGGCCACCCGCTGCTGGATGATCTGGTGGCCGCGCCAGCGCAGCTGCCAGATGAAGTCGTCCACCTCCGCACCCAGGGTCTTGCCCATCTGCTTGCGCATGGCGGCGTCGCCCGAGAGGCTGCCGGTGACCTGGCCGCCGTTGCGCCCGGTGGCGCCCCAGCCGATCTTCCGCGCCTCGACCAGGGCCACCTTGAGGCCGCGTTCGGCCAGCTCGACGGCGCTGGCCACGCCGGTGAAGCCACCGCCGATGATCACCACATCGACGCTGTGGTGGCCCTGCAGGGTCGGGTAGTGGGTTTCCTGGTTGAGGGTGGCGCTGTAGTAGGACGGGCAGCGCTTGGCGGCCGGCAGTGCGGCCTGGGTGACAGCATTCATGGAGTGATCCTCGTTACCGTAGGGTGCGCCGTGCGCACCGCAGGTCTTAGGGTGCGCGGGGACGCCTGGGCCCTGCGCACACAGATATATCGGTGCGCACAGGCTGGGCGCCCCCGCGCACCCGACGCATCGAAACCGGGTTCAGGCCTGGGTCAGGTACCAGCGCCAGTCCTGTTCACCGACCTCGGCCATAAACTGGCGGTACTCGGTGCGCTTGACCGCCAGGTAGACCTTGAGGAAGTTCTCGCCCAGGGCTTCGCGGGCCCAGGCGGAGCCTTCCAGGGCCTGGATCGAGGTCAGCCAGTCGGTCGGCAGCAGCGTCTTGGCCTGGGCATAGCCATTGCCCTCGATGGGCGCGCCCGGGTCGAGGCGCTCGCGGATGCCGCGGTGGATGGCGGCGAGGATCGCCGCCGCGGCCAGGTAGGGGTTGGCATCGGCGCCGCAGATGCGGTGCTCGATATGCCGGCTGGCGGCCGGCCCGCCCGGCACGCGCAGGCTGACGGTGCGGTTGTCGACGCCCCAGGTCGGCGCCAGCGGCGCGTAGCTGTTGGCCTGGAAGCGCCGGTAGGAGTTGGCGTTGGGGCAGAACAGCAGCAGGGAGTCGAGCAGGCTGGCGAGCATGCCGCCCAGGGCCTGCTTGAGCAGGCTGCCGGCCGGGCCGTCGAAGTCATCAGGGCGGCCGGCCAGCAGGTTGTTCCCGGCCGCGTCGGCCAGGCTGACATGCATGTGCATGCCGGTGCCGGCCAGGTGGTCGAAGGGCTTGGCCATGAAGCAGGCCTGCATCCCGTGGCTGTTGGCCACGCCCTTGACCAGGCGCTTGTAGCGCACGGCCTGGTCCATGGCCGCCAGCGCGTCGCCATGCTCCAGGGTGATCTCCACCTGGCCCGGGGCGTACTCGGAAATCGCCGTGCGCGCCGGAATGCCCTGGGCCTTGCAGGCGGCGTAGAGGTCCTTGAGGAAGGGTTCGAGCTGCTCCAGCTCGCGCAGGCCGTAGACCTGGGTGCTGCGCGGGCGGCCACCGTCGGCATCCCGCGCCGGCTGCGGCCGGCCCTCGGCGTCGCGGCGCTGGTCGAGCAGGTAGAACTCCAGCTCGCAGGCCATCACCGGGTGAAAGCCGTCGGCCTTGAGCCGCTCGATCACCCGCACCAGGACGTGCCGGGGGTCGGCGACGGTGGCGGGCAGGCCCTGCTGCGGGTGCATGCTGACCTGCAGCGCGGCGGTGGGGATGCGTCGCCAGGGCAGGCGCACCAGGCTGCCGGGCAGCGGGTAGGCGCGGCAGTCGATGTCGCCGACCTCCCAGACCAGCCCGGAGTCCTCCACGTCGTCGCCATTGATGCTCAGGCCGAGGATGGTGCTGGGCAGCGGCCGGCCGCCCTGGTACACGGCGAGCAGCTCGTCGCGGTGCAACAGCTTGCCGCGCGGCACGCCGTTGGCGTCGAGGATGAACAGCTCGAACAGTTCGATATCGGGGTTGTGCGCCAGGAAATCCTGGGCGTCCTGCACGGATGCGAATGACATGGGATTCTCGTTAGCGCCGGCACGGCGCACTGTGCCCGCGAGGCTGCGGCGCGAACGCGGCAGCAGGCGGCAGGTCACTGATGGAAAGGGCCGCAACGAGTTGCGACCGCCCTATTCAGATATAGCCGAGCGGGGCGTCCGGCGGGCGCGCGTGGCGGCAATGCCACAGCGCCCAGAAGGCGAGGATTTCAGGCAGGCGGGAGTTGCGCCCATCGACGCCGAGCGCACCGCCGGCCCGGCGGACCGGGCAGGTGGGGGACAGGGCGCAACGACGGGCTGGCGAAGTCATGGCCAGCAGGCTCGCACGGCGCTCGGGGGCGATTAAATCCGATTGTTCGCATGCTCGGTTTGCTTCGCACTAAACATTGACCCGCCGCGACCGGGTCCTAGGGCTCCGGCTTGTAGCCCAGGCGCAAGCCGCCCCAGTGGCGGCCGAGGACATGGATCGGCACCGACAGGTCGTGCATCAGCTCGCCGGTATCGCGCATATAGGTCTGCAGCAGCAACGCCTGCCGGTGGCTGCCGCAGCGGATGCCGGTGCGGTCGTTGAACAGGCGCTTGCTGCGGCTCCTGGCGGTATCCAGCGCGCGGTCGCCGGTCGGCGGGTGGTTGAACGCCTGGTTGTGGGTCGGCACATAGCCCTCCGGGGTGCTGGCGATGGCGAACACCAGGCCTTCGTGGCGCGCCAGCAAGGGCTCCTGCAGGGCCGGCAGGACCTGGTCGGCATAGGCGTCGAAGCGGGTCTTGTACTTGGCCGGAAAGCTGCCGGCGATCGCCTGGTACTGGCGGTCGAACAGGTCGGCCAGGGCGATCCGCCCGGCCTGGATATCGGCCTCGAAGCGCGCGGCGATGGCCGCCGCGCCCTCCCGGGCGAGGTCGTAGACGCGCTGGTGGTAGTCGTCCAGGCCGACCTCGGCGAGCTGTTCGCTGACCGTCTCGGCCTGGCCCACCAGTTGCTCGGCGGCGCCGCCGAGCTGGCGGGTCTGGCCCCCGCTGGCGCAGACATCGCCGCGCAACTGCTCGACGGCGACGAACAGGCTGGCCAGGCGTTCGTGGTTGCTCGCCGTGCCGGCGCTGATCTGCGCCACCTGGTCCTCCACGGCCACCGCCAGGTCGGCGATGCCGTGCAGCTGCGCGCCGGTGTGCTCGATCTGCGTGGCGGCCTGCTCCAGCTCATCGGCCTGGCGCTGGATATGGCTGACCACCGCGGCGCTCTGCTGACGGATGTCGGCGACCATCTGGCCGACCTCCTCGGTGGCGCTGGCGGTGCGCGCGGCGAGGTTGCGCACCTCGTCGGCCACCACCGCGAATCCGCGGCCCTGCTCGCCGGCGCGGGCCGCCTCGATGGCCGCGTTGAGCGCCAGCAGGTTGGTCTGGCTGGCGATGGACTGGATGACCTGGGTGACCTGCTCGATCTGCTCGGTGCGCCGGCTCAGGCCATCGATCAGCTCGCGACTGGCGGCGGTCTGGGCGCGCAGCTGCTGCATGCGCGCGATGGCCTGCTGCGCCTCGTGCTGGCCACGATCGCTGCTCTGGCGCACGGTCTGCGCGGCGGCCAGGGTCTGCTCGGCGCGCCGCGCGCTGTCCTGTTCGGTGTGGGTGATGGCCTCGGCGCCCTGGCTGATCTGCTCGATCGCGCCGAGCTGCGACTGCAGCTTGCCGGCCAGCTGCTGCACGGCATGGGCCACCTGGGCGGCGGACAGGGCGTTATGGCAGGTGTGGCGGGACAGGCTCTGGCTCAGCGTGGCGAACGCCGTGCCGGCCTCGTCCGGCCCGGCCGCGCCGCCATCGCGGGCGCGCCAGACGCCCAGCCAGGGCCACAGACCCAGCAGTAGCAGCACGGGTATGGCGAGATAGGACGACAGCTGCAGCTGCTGCACCAGCAGCAGCGACGCGACCAGGCCGAGGGCGTGCAGCAGGCAGGCCCGCGGCTGGCGAATGGCGGCAGGATTCATGGCGGACCTCGTTGTTGTGCTGGCGGTGCCAGACGCCCGCCCGGGCGCGGCCTCCGTGCCCGAGGATTCGAGCACGGCTGGCCTGGCACGGCCATGGCACTTTGGTCGAACAACGCTAGCCGGAAATGCTGTGGCGGCGGATGAAGCCCCGGTCCAGGTAGTCCTTCCAGCGGCCGAACAGCTGGCCGCCAGCACTCCACTGCTGCCAGCCCATCAGGGCGCCACCATCGCCGGTGGCGAGCAGCGCCAGGCTGTGGCGTTGCGGCTGGTAGCTGCGCAGCGCCTGGCCTCGCAGCACGGCGCCGAGGTTGGCCGCCAGCACCGGCCCCTGGCGCACCGCGTAGACCCCGCTCTTGCGCGCCCCGGGCAGGCTGGCGCAGTCGCCGACGGCGAACGTCCAGGGGTGGGAGTGGCTCTGCAGGGTCGCGCCGATCTGCACGAAGCCGCCCTCGTCGCAGGCCAGGCCGCTGCCGGCCAGCCAGGGCAGGGCCCGGGCGCCGCTGGCCAGGAGCAGGCGACTGCCGCGCCAGACCGGCTCCGCGCCGCTGAGCAGGCGCTCGCCGTCGATCTGCTCGATCGGGCAGTGCTCGCGCACCCGCACCCGGCGCTGACGCAGGTGTCCCCAGGCGCGCATATGCAGGCCGGGGTTGTGGCCGTCGAGCAGCTGGCCGGCGCAGAACAGCGACAGCTCGGGCACCTGACCGGCCAGGGCCAGGGCCAGCTCGACCCCGGCGGCGCCGCCACCGAGGATCGCCAGCGGCTGCGGCTCGGCCTGCCAGGCGCGCCAGCCGTGGAGAAAGGCGGCGAAGGGTTTCACCGCCAGGGTTTGCATGGCCTCGCCGCGCTGTGGCGGGGCGGCCACCTCGGCGCCGACGTTCAGCGACAGCCAGCGGGTCGCCAGGCGCCGGCCATCGTCGAGCCGAACCTGGCGCTGCTGGGGATCCAGGCCCGCGGCCTGGGCGATGATCAGCTCGACCTTCGCCGCGCGGCACAGCGGGTCCAGCTCGATGCGGCAGTCCTCGGCAGCAAAGCGCTGCGCCAGCAACCCCGGCAGCATGCCTGAGTACCAGGCCTGCGGGCCGGCGCTGAGCAGGGCGATGCGCCCGGGCGGGCGCTCGACCAGGGCCCAGCGACGCAGCACGCCGAGGTGGGCGTGGCCGGCGCCGAGCAGGATCAGGTCATAGTGGTTCATCGCGCTATCGGCTCTTCAAGGCTGGCCAGGCGCAGAGGATGGCGGCAGCGGGCGCCGTCGCGCAAGGCTCAATCAAGGCGCGGCGGGCCGCAGGTGGGGTTCGGCGAAGTAGCTCTGCGCGCGCTCGCCGGTGTTGTCGCTGTCGGCGGCGAACACCACCCCGAGTATCCGTGACGGCGCGCTGCCGAAGGCGGCGATGGCATCGGCGCGCAGGTCGCGGCGCTCGCTCAGCCACTGCCCGAGCGGCGCCTCGGGGCCACGCAGCACGCGCATCTCGACCTGCTCGGTGTAGGCGCTGCGGGCATGGCTGCCGGGCGCCTGGCGGTTGTCCCAGACGTAGCTGAGGGTCGCCGCCGGCAGGCTGGGGTCGTAGAAGGTGCGCGCCAGGCGCAGCTTCTGCCGGGTCAGGAACGGCAGGCTGTCCAGCGGGTAGTCGAGCAGCACATAGACCCGCGCGGCATAGTCGTCACCCTCGCGGGTGGCGAAGCGCGCCTGCTCCAGGCGCCGCTCGCTGCGCCACTGCCAGCTCAGCTGCCAGGGCCGGTCGCCGGGCAGGTCGAGCGGGTGCAGCAGGCCGCCGGCCGCGGCATCGGCGTCGATGTGCAGCACCAGGCGACCGTCCCGCTCGACCAGGCTGCGGGTCGGCGCCTGCAGCTTGGGGATATCGGCGACCCGCCAGGGCGGCGACCACTCGGCCGCCGGCGGTCCGGCCGTCCAGGGCGTCAGGGCATTGCCCGGCGCGCCGGCGTCCGCCCCGCCAGCCAGGGCCATGGGCGCCAGCAACGTCAGCCAGGCGAGCAGCAGGGCCCGGTTCACCCCCGTCTCCAGGTATGGAAACGCTCGACCCAGCGCAGCAGGGCCTGGGGCGCATGGGCGCGCTTCCACTCGCCGGCCGCGTACTTGTTGGCCTCGGCCAGGGTCGGGTAGCTGTGGATGGTGCCGAGGATCTTGTTCAGGCCGAGCTCGTGCTTCATCGCCAGCACGTACTCGGCCAGCAGTTCGCCGGCCTGCTCGCCGACGATGCTGACGCCGAGGATGCGGTCCTTGCCCGGCTCGGTGAGCACCTTGACGAAGCCGTGGGCGGCCTCGTCGGCGATGGCCCGGTCGAGGTCGTCGATACCGTAGCGGGTCACCTCGTAGGCCACCCCCTGCTGCTGCGCCTCGCCCTCGGAGAGGCCGACCCGCGCCACCTCCGGCGCGGTGAAGGTGCAATAGGGGATCACCCGGTAGTCCGCCTTGAAGCGCTTGAAGGGGGCGAACAGCGCGTTGACCGCGGCGTACCAGGCCTGGTGCGCGGCGACATGGGTGAACTGGTAGGGGCCGGTGACATCGCCCACCGCATAGATGTTGGGGAAGCGCGTGGCCAGGTACTCGTCGGTCTCCAGGGTGCCGTTGTCGCGCACCACCAGGCCCAGCTCCTCGACCCCGTAGCCGCTGACGTTGGCCACCCGGCCGAGGGCCAGCAGCAGGCAGTCGAAGGCGATGGTCACCTGCTCGCCGGTGTCGAGGCGGCGGGCCACCATGCGCTGCTCGCCGTCGACCAGCTCGAAGCGCTCGGCCTGGTGCTGCAGGCGCACGTCGACGCCATCGGCCTGCAGGCTGGCCAGCAGCAGCTCGCTGGCGTCGCTGTCCTCGCGCGGCAGCAGGCGTTCGGCCATCTCCACCTGGATCACCTGGCTGCCGAGGCGCTGGAAGGCCTGGGCCAGCTCGCAGCCGATCGGCCCGCCGCCCAGCACCAGCAGCCAGCGCGGCCGCTCGCGCAGGGTCCAGATGGTGTCCGAGGTGTAGGCCTGGACCTGCTCCAGGCCGGGAATTTTCGGCACCAAGGGACGGGCGCCGGCGGCGATGATCAGGTTGCGACTGCTCAGGGTCTCGCCGTTCACCTCCACCGTCCAGGGCGAGGTGATGCGCGCCTCGCCCTCGATCACCTCGACGCCCAGGCCGGTGTAGCGCTCGACCGAGTCGTGCGGGGCGATGTCGCCGATGACCCGTTGCACGCGCTGCATCACCGCGGCGAAATCCACCTCGCCGCTCACCCCGCGCAGGCCCAGGGCCTCGCCCTTCTGCAACTCGTGGGCCAGCTTGGCCGAGCGCAGCAGCGCCTTGGACGGCACGCAGCCGGTGTTCAGGCAGTCACCGCCCATCTGGTGCTTCTCCACCAGGCTGACCCTGGCCTTCACCGCGGCGGCGATATAGGCGCTGACCAGGCCGCCGGCGCCGGCGCCGATCACCAGCAGGTTGCGCTGAAACCGCTTGGGCTTCTTCCAGCCGGCGTAGACCCGGCGCGCCTTGATCAGCTCCAGCAGCTTGCGCGCCAGCAGCGGGAACAGGCCGAGCAGGACGAAGGCGCCGAGCAGCCCGGGCGAGAGGATGCCGCCCAGGGTCTCGAGCTGGCCCAGTTCGCGGCCGGCGTTCACGTAGACCAGGGTGCCCGGCAGCATGCCGACCTGGCTGACCCACCAGAAGGTGCGCAGCGGCAGGCGGGTCAGGCCCATGGCCAGGTTGATCAGGAAGAACGGGAAGATCGGCACCAGGCGCAGGGCGAACAGGTAGAAGGCGCCCTCGCGCTCGATGCCGGCGTCGATGCTGGCCAGGCGCCGGCCGAAGCGCCCCTGCACCCAGTCGCGCAGCACGAAGCGGCTGCTGAGCATGGCCAGGCTGGCCCCCAGGGTGGAGGCGAGCGACACCAGCACGAAGCCTTCGAGCAGGCCGAACAGGGCGCCGGCCAGCAGGGTCATCAGCGCCGCGCCGGGCAGCGAAAGGGCGGTGACCGCGACATAGCCGAGGAAGAACAGCCCGGCGGCCTGCCAGGGACTGGCCGCGACCTGGGCATTCAGCGCCGCCTGCTGGGCCTTGAGGACCTCCAGGCTGAGGTACTGGCCGAGGTCGAAGACGAAGAACGCGGCGATCAGGGCGCCGATCAGCGCCACCAGCAGCAGTTTGCGAAGGTTCATCCGATGTGGGTCTCCGGTGCACAGCCACTGTGCGAGTTGAGGGTGAAGCCGCCCAGCAGGGCCGCCGCGGGTGGTTCCAGGCCGGCGCCGACCAGCCGCGCGCGATAGGACAGCGCCGCCGGGCTGCCCGCCGGCCACTGGCGGTCGAACTCGGCGACAAAGGCGTCGTGGTCATAGTGCAGCGCCAGCGCCTCGATAAACAGGCCATCACGCTCGCAGCGGTACAGCGCGTGCGGATGCGGGTGGGTGGCGATACGGCTGAGCAGGCCGTAGCGACCATCGGCGAAGTTCGGCAGGCCGGCGGCGCCGTTGTTGATCAGCGCGCCGTTGGCCAGGTCGAGGGCGACGGCGGCGCAGGTGTGACTGGTGGCCAGCACCTGCACGCCGCTGGCGGCGAACCAGGCATCCAGCTGCTGCCGGCGCGCCGGCGCGCTGAGTGATTCACGCGAGCAGCCCCAGCCGGCCAGGGACTGTTCGTCGCCATGGCTGATGGCCACCCGCCGGCCGCCGACACTGAGCAGCGCACAGGGCGGCCGCGCCGCCAGGCGCGCGGCCATCCCCGGCAGCCCTCGCACGGTTGCGTTCAGTTCGGCCTGAATGGCGTTGGAGCGCGCCACCACGGCGTCATCCACGCTCATCGGATAGGCGCAGCCACAGCCGGCGCCACTGTCGGCGCCGCGACCCAGTTCGGTCTCGACGTTGCCGCGCAGGGCCAGGTGGCTGGCCAGGCCCTGTTCCACGGCCTGGAAGATGGCCGGATCGCGGTCGAACCAGTGGGCATCACCGTTGAACACCGCCCGCGCGCCCGGCTCGTCGGCCAGCAGGCGTTCCAGGGCGGCCAGGGCCTGGCGATTGCCGTACAGGCCGCCGACCACATAGAGGCTGGCGCAATCGAACAGCGGCGCGCCGGCGAAGGCCTCGCGCGGCAGGCGGTAGTCCAGCGGGCAGTCGCGCCCGGCGCGCATCAGGCTTCAGCCCCCAGCCAACCAGAGGCGGGGGGCGCCGTGCGCCCCCATTCCGCAGGCAGATGCCTGGTGCGCACGGCGCACCCTACGACGCCAAGCAGCATCAGGCAGTCCTCCGTAACCAGCCGGGCAGCACATAGCCCAGCACGCACAGCCCCAGGCCGTAGAGGTTGGTGCCCAGCAGCAGGGCGTACTTGCCCTCGCCTATGGCCCAGTCCTGGGGAATCCAGCCGAGGGTCAGGGCCAGGCCGAGACCGAGGCCACACCAGAAGCTCAGGTGAAAACCCAGGCGGGTCGGCCGCACCAGGCCGTGGAGGATGAACACCGGGGCCAGGCCGATGACCATGGTGCCGCTGATGGTGGTGGCCTTGAGAATGTCGGTGCCGGCGATCATCGGCAGGTTGCCGAGCAGGGCGAACAGCACCATCACCGCCATGCCCACACCGATGGCCTTCTGCCCCAGGTCGCGGCCGGCCAGCAGCGGCAGCTCGCGCCCGGCCAGCTTGGCCAGGCTGGAGAAGGTCGAGTCCAGGGTCGAGCCGGCGGCCGAGACCATTACCACGGTCATCACCAGCAGCGCCGCCACGCCCATGGACTTGGCCAGGGCCGCCGGCACATTGTCGCTGGCGGCCAGGCCGGTCAGCTGGGCGTGCACGCCGATCAGGCTGAAGGCGAGGATGGCGAAGAAGCCCAGCACCCCGGCGACGATGAAGGAGCGGCGCATGGTCTGCTCCTCGCTGATAAAGCCGCGGTCGGTCAGCACCGGGTCGTGGAAGCCATAGCTGAAGATCTGCAGGCCGGCGACCAGCAGCAGGTCGACCCCGGCGTCCAGGGCCCAGTGGCTGGTGCTGGCCAGCTCGGCCGGCGAGTGCTGCGGCAGCACCAGGCCCAGCACCCAGACCAGGGCGACGACGAAGATCGCCGCCTGCGCCGCATCGGTGAGGATCGAGCTGCGCAGGCCACCGCGCAGGCTGTAGGCCAGGGTCACGGCGGTGAACAGCAGGGCCGCGCCGATGAACTCGGCGCTGCCGGAGTCGCCGTAGTAGCCGCCGACCACCGCGGTGTTGCTCCACACCTCGTTGAACAGGCGGATAAGGATGGCCGCGGAGAAGGCCAGGGCCGCGCCGCGGCCATAGTGGCTGCTGAGAAAACCGACCAGGCTGGTGGCGGCGTAGCGCCGGCGCAGGCGGTAGATGACCAGGCCGGTGAGCGGGATCGACAGCCAGTAGGTGGCGTAGGCCAGGCCGCCGATCAGGCCGTAGCTGGCCCCCAGGTTGGCGGCGTTGGTCACCGACTTGGCGAAGATCCAGCTGATGAAGATGCTCGAGGTCAGCAGCCAGGGCGCCGCGCTGCGGCCCTGGCTGTCCTCGCCGTTGAAGAAGCCCCCAAGGGTCACCGCGCGGGGCGACAACGCCACCATCAGCACCCCGTAAGCCAGCAGAAAGCCCCAGAAAAACAGCCCGATCACGCCGCTTCCATCCATACCTCAGTCCTTATCAGTTGAGGGCGCCAGCTGCCCCGTAGCGTGCGCCATGCGCACCAAGCGCGAACAGCTCCGTAGGGTGCGCCGTGCGCACCAGCGTCCGCAGCATGCTCTGGTGGTGCGCACGGCGCACCCTACCGGCGCTAGTCATTGAGGGCGCCGCCGCAGCTCGAGCCCTGGCCGGCGGTGCAGGCGAAACAGTGATCGCGGGTGACGATCGGGTTGCCATCCAGTTCGCGGCCGAGCAGGTCGCGCAGGTGGGCGCGCTCGCGACCGATCAGCTGACCCTGCAACTGCAGCGGCAGCTCGAGCATCTGGTTGAAGTCGCAGTCATACAGGTAACCCTGCCAGTCGACGCTGACCAGGCTGCGGCACATCAGCGTGTCGAGGTTCTCCGGGCGGTAGCTGTCGCGCAGCAGCTGCATGTAATCGTTGAACTGACCTTTGCTGACCAGGGTGCTGCCGAAGCGGGCGATCGGCTGGTTGGTGATGCACAGCAGATGGTTGAAGTGGATGCCGAAGTCTTCGCGCAGGTGGCGCTTGTAGTCGGCCTCCAGCGCCGCCTGGGGTGGCGGCAGGCGCGGACCCTGGGGGTTGTACACCAGGTTGAGGAGCAGCCCGCTGCCGTCCTGGCCGTAACCCAGGGCGTTGAGTTTCTTCAGGCCTGCGATGCTGGCGTCGAACACGCCGTCGCCGCGCTGCTTGTCGACGTTGTCGCGCGAGTAGCAGGGCAGCGAGGCGGTGACCTCCACGCCCTGCTCGGCGAGGAACTCGGCGAGGTCCTCATAGCCCGGCTCGCTGAGGATGGTCAGGTTGCAGCGGTCGATTACCCGCAGGCCCTCGCGACGCGCATGGACGACGATCTCGCGAAAGCGTGGGTGCATCTCCGGCGCCCCGCCGGTGAGGTCCAGGGTATGCACCGGGTGGGCGTCGATGACCTGGTGCAGCAGCGCCAGGCTCTCGTCGGTCATGGCCTCGGTACGGGTCGGCCCGGCATTGACGTGGCAATGCAGGCAGCGCTGGTTGCAGCGATAGGTCAGGTTGATCTGCAGGGCCTCCAGGTGGCCACGGCGGATCGCCGGAAAGGCCAGCCGGTCCAGCAAGGGGAGCATGGCGCGCACGGGTAACTCCTTGGCAAATATGGACTATAGAGGAGGCTCCGGCGCTTTTGTTACAAGCCGCCCGCGACATCCCGGCGATTTGTTATACCAATCGTGTAGCGACCGAATCGCCCCCGCATCCCCACCAAGGAGGTCGTCCATGGGACGCCTGAGCCTGTTCTTTCTCGCCGGATTCCTCGCCGTGCCCTGCTTCCACCAGCCACTGCTGGGCCTGCTGCACGCCTATGGCGTGGTGCCGTTCGCACCGTTCAGCGTCCAGGCCACCTGGCCACTGGGGCTGCCGGCCTGGTTGTCCGCGGCGTTCTGGGGCGGTGTCTGGGGCATGCTGATGCTCGGCCTGTTGCGCTGGCAACCCGGCACGCCGCAGCCCTGGCTCAAGGCCCTGTTGTTCGGCGGCATCGCCTTGACCAGCGTGGCGCTGCTGCTGGTGTTTCCGCTCAAGGGCCTGGGCTTCGATCTGCGCCAGCTGCCAGGGCGCTTCCTGATCGGCTTCCTGCTCAACGGCGCCTGGGGCGTTGGCACCCTGGTCTTCGCCCGCAGCCTGTTCGGCCCTAGGCCGGCGGCAGGCGCAGGAGCAGCTCGGGGTCCAGGCGCAGCAGGCTGACGCAACGGGCGCTGCGCAGGTCGCTCGGCGTCTGCTCCGACGGCAGATTGAGCAGCAGCCCGGTCAGGTTGAGGACCAGGGCCTCGCGGGAGAACACCCCGCTGGAGAGCTGGTAGAAGGCCGCAATCAACTCGCGAAGGCCAAACGGCAGGCGCCAGCGGATACGCAGCGCCGAGCCGAAGCTGGCGGCCCGGCGGCGCATGACTTCGTCTAGCTCCGCCTCATCCAGGGCACCGCCGGCGTCCTGCCAGTCCTGCAGGCTGCGCAGCAGGGCCAGCTCGCCGATGTTGTGCAGCAGCCCCGCGGTAAAGCACAGCTCGGCGTCCAGTCCCAGCTCGCGAGCCAGCCAGTGGGCCACCTCGGCGCTGCGCTGCGCCACCGCCCAGACCCGCGTGGCGCGGGCCGCCAGGCGCGGATCGCGGAGCAGGGCGTTGCGCTGCACCGCCATGCCCAGCACCAGGTTCAGGGTGCGCGCCACGCCCAGGCGCGGCAGGGCCTGGGCCAGACTCTGGCAGGGCGTGCCCTGGTGCAGGGCCGCGCTGTTGGCCGCGGCGATCAGCCGCGCGGTGATCTGCGGGTCGCGGGCGAAGCCACTCTCCAGCTCGCCCAGGTCGGGGGCGTCGCAGCTCAGGCACTGGCTCACGGCCTCGCGTACCGCGGCCAGCAGCGGCGCACCCTGGCCCTCCTCACGCACGCCATCGAGGTACTCGGCCAGGCAGGCCACCAGCAGCGCCGGCGGCGCGCCAGCGGCCGCGCCCTCGGCACTCGGTAGCATCTCGCGCAGGCGCAGGCGCAAACGCTCGGCATTGAAGGGGCGGCCCAGGTAGGCGGTCGGCGCCAGGGGCCGCACCGCACGCACACTGGCGGCATCCAGGCGCTTGCTGATGAGGATATAGGGCAGGGCCGGGGTGCGCGGATGGCGGCGCAACTGGCGCAGCAGCTCGACCCCGTCCAGCCCCGGCAGCTCGCCGTCGGCGATCACCAGCTCCGGGAGCCGGCGCTTGCACCTGGCCAGCGCCGCGCCGCCATCGGCGACGCGGATCACCCGCGCGTCGCCGCGCACGTCCAGCACCAGCTGGGCGAGCAGGTCGGCGGTCCAGGGGTCGGCCTCGGCGATGAGGATCTCTGGGGCGACGCTCATGCCCCGCCCGCCGCAGAGCGCCCAGGCGCATCGCAAGATTTCGCCTGGGCGGGGGACACATGTTTGAGCCAGGCCGGCTCGGAAGAGGATCTGGGCAATTCCCTGCACTTCGTCTGGATAAAGCCGCGCAGTCTAAACCGGTGCTTTCGCGGCGTCAGCTAATGTTTCGGAGCGGGCATCCGGAGGAGTCGGCAGGCGGCAGGCAGGAAAAAAAGACCCGCCGCAGCGGGTCTTTGCTGATCACCGACCTCAGGCCAGTTCGTCGAAGCACTCGGCGATGATCGCCAGGCCCTTGTCCAGCTGGGCGTCCGGCGCGGTGACCGGCACCAGCACGCGCACCACGTTGCCGTAGGTGCCGCAGGACAGCAGGATCAGCCCCTTGTCCCGCGCCTTAGCGACGATCTGTCCGGTCAGCGCGGCATTGGGCTTGTGCAGGTCGCCATCCTCGAACAGCTCCACGGCGATCATCGAGCCCAGGGCACGCACGTCGCCGATGGCCTTGTGCTTGGCCTGGATCTGCTTCAGGCCGCTGACCAGGCGCTCGCCGACCGCCTTGGAGCGCTCCAGCAGCTTCTCCTCGTCGAACACCTGCATCACCGCCAGGGCCGCGGCGCAGGCGATCGGGCTGCCGGCATAGGTGCCGCCCAGGCCGCCCGGGGCGATGGCGTCCATGTACTCGGCCTTGCCGCACACGCCGGCCAGGGGGAAGCCGCCGGCGATGGACTTGGCGAAGGTGGTCAGGTCGGCGGCCACGCCCATCTGCTCCATGGCGAAGAAGGTGCCGGTGCGCCCGGCGCCGGTCTGCACCTCGTCGGCGATCAGCAGGATGCCGTGCTGGTCGCACAGGGCGCGCAGGCGCTGCATGAAGTCCTTGGGCGCGACGTAGAAGCCGCCCTCGCCCTGTACCGGCTCGATGATGATCGCGGCGATGTCACGGGGCTCGGCGTCGTTCTTGAAGATGCGCTCGATGCTGGCCATGGCATCGTCGCTGCTGACCCCGTGCAGCGCGCAGGGATACTGGGCGCGATAGACGCCGCCGGGCATCAGGCCCATGCCGGCCGAGTAGGGGGCGACCTTGCCGGTCAGGCTCAGGGTCATCATGGTGCGGCCGTGGTAACCGCCGGTGAAGGCGATCACCCCGGCGCGGCCGGTGGCGGCGCGGGCGATCTTCACCGCGTTCTCCACCGCCTCGGAGCCGGTGGTGACCAGCAGGGTCTTCTTGGCGAAATCGCCCGGCACCCGCGCGGCGACCTGCTCGCAGACCTCGACATAGGGCTCGTAGGCCAGCACCTGGAAGCAGGTGTGGCTGAGCTTGGTCAGCTGCTGCTGCACCGCGGCGATGATCTTCGGATGCAGGTGGCCGGTGTTGAGCACCGCGATGCCGCCGGCGAAGTCGATGAACTCGCGGCCCTCGACGTCGGTGACCGTGGCGTTCTCCGCCCTGTCCGCGAAGATCGGGTGGATCTGCCCCACGCCACGCGGAACGGCGGCGGTGCGGCGCTGCATCAGGGATTCATTGGTCTTGCTCATGACTTCCTCGGGGTGGGGTGCGCAAGGCGCACCGGAAAGTTATGCGTAGGGTGCGCCATGCGCACCGGAAATTTAGCCAAGGTGCGCGCGGCGCACCCTACGAGAGGACGATCAGATACCCAGGCACAGGTATTTGATTTCCAGGTAGTCCTCGATGCCGTACTTCGAGCCCTCGCGGCCCAGGCCCGAGGCCTTGACCCCGCCGAACGGCGCCACCTCGTTGGAGATCAGCCCGGTGTTGATGCCGACCATGCCGTACTCCAGGGCCTCGGCCACGCGGAACACCCGGCCCAGGTCGCGGGCATAGAAGTAGGAGGCCAGGCCGAACTCGGTGTCGTTGGACATGGCGATCACCTCGGCCTCGTCCTTGAAGCGGAACAGCGGCGCCAGCGGACCGAAGGTCTCTTCCTTGGCCACCGCGGCGTTGCGTGGCACATCGGTGAGGATGGTCGGCTCGAAGAAGCTGCCACCCAGGCTGTGCACCTTGCCGCCGCTGAGCAGCTTGGCGCCCTTGCCCACGGCGTCGGCGATGTGCTCCTGGACCTTGGCCACGGCCTTGTCGTCGATCAGCGGCCCGGTGGTCACGCCCTCCTCCAGGCCGTTGCCGATCTGCAGCTTGGCCACCGCGGCGGCCAGCTTCTCGGCGAAGGCATCGTAGACCGCGTCCTGTACGTAGATGCGGTTGGCGCAGACGCAGGTCTGGCCGTTGTTGCGGTACTTGGAGATCAGTGCGCCTTCCACCGCCTTGTCCAGGTCGGCGTCGTCGAAGACGATAAAGGGCGCGTTACCGCCCAGCTCCAGCGACACTTTCTTGATGTCCTGGGCGCACTCGGCCATCAGCTGGCGGCCGATCTCTGTGGAGCCGGTGAAGCTCAGCTTGCGCACGATCGGGTTGCTGGTCAGCTCGCCGCCGACTTCGCCGGCGCTGCCGGTGACCACGCTGAGCACGCCCTTGGGAATGCCGGCGCGCTCGGCCAGGGCCACCAGGGCCAGGGCGGAGAAGGGGGTCTGGCTGGCCGGCTTGATCACCATGGTGCAACCGGCGGCCAGGGCCGGGCCGGCCTTGCGGGTGATCATCGCCGCCGGGAAGTTCCACGGGGTAATGGCGGCGGTGACGCCGATCGGCTGCTTGAGCACGATCAGGCGCTTGTCCGGCTGGTGGCCGGGAATCACGTCGCCGTAGACGCGCTTGGCCTCCTCGGCGAACCACTCGATAAAGGAGGCGGCATAGGCGATCTCACCCTTGGCCTCGGCCAGCGGCTTGCCCTGTTCCAGGGTCATCAGGCGGCCGAGGTCGTCCTGGTTCTCCATCAGCAGCTCGAACCAGCGACGCAGCTTGCCTGCGCGCTCCTTGGCGGTCAGCGCACGCCAGGCCGGCAGCGCACGGTCGGCGGCCTCAATGGCGCGACGGGTCTCGGCGGCGCCCATCTTCGGCACGCTGCCGAGGATCTCGCCGGTGGCGGGGTTGTTGACCTTGATGGTCTGGCCGCTGTCCGCGTCGAGCCATTGGCCGTCGATATAGGCCTGCTGACGGAACAGTTGGGTGTCTTTCAGTTGCATGGCAGTCTCCTTCAAGTTCCGACACCCAGGCGTCGGACGGTCGTTACGGGGTCATGGGGCAGTGCCCGGCGAAAACTCTGGTCCTCGCGATCGCGCGAGCTGGCGGCCCTGACGAGCCCATGCAGAGTTCGAACGGCTGGTGGCGCACGGAGTTCCGCACAGTTTCAATCTCTGCGTTTGAAATCTCAAACGAATCCTAGGGTCGACAAGGGTAAAGGGCAATAGGCTGTTCGAAAAAATTAACGACGCATAGCGCCAGCTGGCAGGTACTGGTCGGTCCAGGGCAGGCTCGTGGTACTCGTGCAGAATCGCGAACATCGCGCCAGCATGGACGCCTGCAGGCCAGATGCGTATGATTGCGCCCCGCAACGCATCCGTAGCTCAGCTGGATAGAGTACTGCCCTCCGAAGGCAGGGGTCGTGGGTTCGAATCCCGCCGGGTGCGCCATCTCAAACAAAAGGCCCAGGTGAAAACCTGGGCCTTTTGTCTTTCAGCGGCAGAGGCCGGGCATAGCCCTAGCCGTCCGTGGCGTGCCTCGGCAAAGCCAGGGAGATCAGCGCCGCCAGCAGCACGAAGGCCGAGGAGACCCACAGGCAGGCCGGCAGGCCATGGGCCTGGTACACCCAGCCGGAGAGCAGGGTGCCGAGCAGGCGGCCGAGGGCGTTGGACATGTAGTAGAAGCCCACGTCCAGCGACACCCCGTCCTCCCGCGCGTAGGAGACGATCAGGTAGCTGTGCAGCGAGGAATTGACCGCGAACAGCGCGCCGAACAGCAGCAGGCCGCCGATCAGCACCGTCTGTGCCGGCCAGTCGGCGCCTAGGCCCAGGGCGATGGCGGCCGGCAGCCCGGCCAAGGCCAGGGCCCAGGCGCAGGCGGCGCGGCCGTCCGGAACCTGGCCGCGGCGCTTGCCGGTGATGGCCGGGGCCAGCGACTGGATCAGCCCATAGCCGATGATCCACAGGGCGAGAAAGCCGCCGACCTGCCAGAAATCCCAGCCGAAGGTGGTCGCCAGGTACACCGGCAGGGCCACCACGAACCACACGTCGCGGGCGCCGAAGAGGAACAGCCGGGCCGCCGAGAGGCTGTTGATCGCCCGGCTCTTGGACAGCAGCTCGCGGAACTTCGGCTTGGCGCGCGCCTTGCCAAGGTCGCGCTCCAGGCTGAGCACGCTGCCCAGCCAGATCAGCGCCAGGGCACCAGCCATCAGCAGCAACGCGCCGCGAAAGCCGAGCAGCGCCAGCAAGGCGCCGCCGAGGAAGAAGCCAACGCCCTTGAGCGCGTTCTTCGACCCGGTGAGCAGCGCCACCCAGCGATACAGCCGACCCTGTTCGCCATCGGCCACCAGCAACTTGATCGAGCTCTTGGCGCTCATCTTGTTGAGGTCCTTGGCGATCCCGGACAGGGCCTGGGCGGCCATCACCCAGGCGATGCCCAGCCAGGCCGTCGGCACCGTCAGCATGAGCAGGGCCAGCACCTGCAGGGCCAGGCCGATATGCATGGTGCGGTTCAGGCCCAGGCGCGCGCCGAGGTAGCCGCCGAGCAGGTTGGTGACCACGCCGAACAGCTCGTAGCCGAGGAACAGGGCGGCGATCTGCAGCGGCGAGTAGCCCAGGCTGTGGAAGTGCAGCACCACCAGCATGCGCAGGGCGCCGTCGGTGAGGGTGAAGGCCCAGTAATTGGCGGTCACCAGCAGGTACTGGCGGACCTCGGGGGCCAGGCGGGACAAGGCGTGCATGGGTGAACCCCGGAAGCGGATGGAGGGTGGAAATACCCGCGCAGCGACCAGGCGCGCGGATCGGGGCGGGAAAGGCGGCAGGCCTTTCCCGCCCCTGGGCTCAGCCGGCCAGGCCGACCAGGCGCGCCAGTTCGGCGGTGCGGTTGGCGTAGCCCCATTCGTTGTCGTACCAGGCGTACAGTTTCACCTGGGTGCCGTTGACCACCAGGGTCGACAGGGCGTCGATGATCGAGGAACGCGGGTCGCTGCGGTAGTCGATCGACACCAGCGGCCGCTCCTCGTAGCCGAGGATGCCCTTGAGCGGACCGGCGGCGGCGGCGGCGAGCAGGCCGTTGACCTCCTCCACGGTGGTGGCGCGCTCGACCTCGAACACGCAGTCGGTCAGCGAGGCATTGGCCAAGGGCACGCGCACGGCGTGGCCGTTGAGCTTGCCGCGCAGCTCCGGGAAGATCTCGGCGATGGCGGTGGCCGAACCGGTGCTGGTGGGGATCAGGCTCATGCCGCAGGCGCGCGCGCGGCGCAGGTCCTTGTGCGGTTGGTCGAGAATACTCTGGGTGTTGGTCAGGTCGTGGATGGTGGTGATCGAGCCGTGGCGGATGCCCAGGTGCTCGTGGACCACCTTGATCACCGGCGCCAGGCAGTTGGTGGTGCAGGACGCGGCGGTGACGATGCGGTGCTGCGCCGGGTCGAACAGGTCCTGGTTGACCCCCATGACCACGTTCAGCGCGCCGGCTTCCTTGACCGGGGCGCTGACCACCACGCGTTTCACACCCTGGTCCAGGTAGGCCTGCAGCACGGCGACCGTCTTCATCTTGCCGCTGGCCTCGATCACCAGATCGCAGTCCGACCAGTCGGTATCGGCGATGGCCTTGTTGGCGGTGACGCGGATGCGCTTGCCGCCGATCAGGATGCTGTCCCCGTCGGCCCCGGCCTCGTGCTGCCAGCGGCCATGCACCGAGTCGAAATTCAGCAGGTGGGCGTGGGTCGCCGGGTCGCCGGCCGGATCGTTGATCCGCACGAACTCCAGCTCCGGCCAGTCCCAGGCGGCGCGCAGGGCGAGACGGCCGATGCGGCCGAAACCATTGATGCCTACTTTGATGCTCATGTGATGCTCCGGTGTGGATTGCAGTCGATTCGCTTGCCCGGCGGGGCGCCGCTCAGCAACAGGCCGCCGCCCGCAGCGGGCGCTCGCCCATGGCCTCGAGACGCTGGGCAGCGGGGCTGAGCCAGGGCCGATTGGCCTCCAGCGTGGTGCGCAGCAGCGCCTGCACCCAGTCTGGCAGCTCGGGATGCAGCCGATAGTAGACCCACTGCCCCTGACGCCGATCGGCCAGCAGGCCGGCGCTGCGCAACTGCGCCAGGTGACGGGAAATCTTCGGCTGGCTCTCGCCCAGGGCGCAGGTCAGCTCGCACACGCACAGCTCGCCCTCGCCCAGGATCAGCAGCATCAGGCGCGCACGGGTGTCATCGGCAAGGGATTTGAACAGGGCGGTCGGGGTCGGCTGGTCGGCCATGGCAGGGCTCGCAGGGGCGCCCGCCGAGGTCGGACGCCGAATATATATGGGTAACCGAATATACGAGTTCGCGCATATGCTGTAAAGCCTGCATTGCACCCGCTGCGCAGCGGCGCCGGTGGGCGTCCGCCTCAGATCACCCCGGCGCCGCGCAACGCCTCGATCTGCTCCGCCGTCAGCCCCAGGTGCTGCTGCAGCACCTGCTCGGTGTGTTCGCCGAGCAACGGCGGGGCGTTGCGGTACTCCACCGGCGTGGCCGACAGGCGCAGCGGGCTGGCCACCAGCGGCGTGCTGCTGCCCAGGCCGTTGGGCAGCTCGATCTTCAGGCCGCGGGCCTGCACCTGGGGGTCGGCGAAGACCTGGGCCAGGTCGTTGATCGGCCCGCAGGGCACGCCGGCCTCCTCCAGCAGGGCGATCCATTCGGCGGTGCTCTTGAACACCGTGGCCTGGCGCAGCAGCGGGATCAGTTCGGCGCGATGGGCGACGCGGGCCTTGTTGGTGGAAAAACGCGGGTCGTCGGCCAAAGCCGGAAGGCCAGCGACCGCGCAAAGCTTGCGAAACTGACTGTCATTGCCCACGGCTATGATGAAGTTGCCGTCGGCCGAGGGAAAATCCTGATAGGGCACGATGTTCGGGTGGGCGTTGCCCAGGCGCTTGGGCGCGACCCCGGTGTTCAGGTAGTTCATCGCCTGGTTGGCCAGGCAGGCCACCTGCACGTCGAGCAGGGCCACGTCGATATGCTGGCCGATGCCCGACTGTTCGCGCTGGTTCAGCGCGGCGAGCACGCCGACCGTGGCGTACAGGCCGGTGAGGATATCGGTGAGGGCCACGCCGACCTTGACCGGGCCGGCGCCTTCCTCGCCTTCGGGGCGGCCGGTCAGGCTCATCAGGCCGCCCAGACCCTGGATCATGAAGTCGTAGCCGGCGCGCTTGGCGTAGGGCCCGGTCTGGCCGAAGCCGGTGATCGAGCAGTAGATCAGGCGCGGGTTGAGCGCCTTCAGCGAGGCATAGTCGAGGCCATAGGCGGCCAGGCCGCCGACCTTGAAGTTCTCCAGCAGCACGTCGCAGTTCTGCACCAGTTCGCGCACCAGGCGCTGGCCCTCGGCCTGGGTGAAGTCCAGGGTCAGCGACTGCTTGTTGCGGTTGGCGCCCTGGAAGTAGGCCGCCTCGCGCGAGTCGTTGCCCTCGCCATCCTTGACGAAGGGCGGGCCCCAATGGCGGGTGTCGTCACCGCTGCCGGGGCGCTCGACCTTGATCACCTCGGCGCCGAGGTCGGCGAGAATCTGCCCGGCCCAGGGCCCGGCGAGCACACGGGACAGGTCGAGCACGCGGATATGGGACAGGGCGCCGGGCATGGAAACTCCGTAGGGTGCGCCACGCGCACCGACAGCAAACAGGACGTGGGTTGGGTTAGCCGCCAGGCGAGCTAACCCTTAGAGCGATCTGATAGCGGCTGTGCGCAGCGCCGTCAAAGCGTGGTGCGCACGGCGCGCCCTACCTTCAGAAGAACGCCTGGATGCCGGTCTGCGCGCGACCGAGGATCAGCGCGTGAACGTCGTGGGTGCCCTCATAGGTGTTCACCACTTCCAGGTTGACCAGGTGCCGGGCCACGCCGAACTCGTCGCTGATGCCGTTGCCGCCGAGCATGTCGCGGGCCATGCGGGCGATGTCCAGGGACTTGCCGCAGCTGTTGCGCTTCATGATCGAGGTGATTTCCACCGCCGCCGTGCCTTCGTCCTTCATCCGCCCCAGGCGCAGGCAGCCCTGCAGGGCCAGGGTGATTTCGGTCTGCATGTCGGCCAGCTTCTTCTGGATCAGCTGGTTGGCGGCCAGCGGGCGGCCGAACTGCTGGCGGTCCAGGCAGTACTGGCGGGCGGTGTGCCAGCAGAACTCGGCGGCGCCCAGGGCGCCCCAGCTGATGCCGTAGCGGGCGGAGTTGAGGCAGGTGAACGGGCCCTTGAGCCCGCGCACCTCGGGGAAGGCGTTCTCTTCCGGGCAGAACACGTTGTCCATGACGATCTCGCCGGTGATCGAGGCGCGCAGGCCGACCTTGCCGTGGATCACCGGCGCGGAGAGACCCTGCCAGCCCTTCTCCAGGACGAAGCCGCGGATCTCGCCGGCGTCATCCTTGGCCCAGACCACAAATACATCCGCTATTGGCGAATTGGTGATCCACATCTTGCTGCCGGACAGGCGATAGCCGCCGTCTACCTTCTTCGCCCGGGTGACCATGGCGCCCGGGTCGGAGCCGTGGTTTGGCTCGGTCAGGCCGAAGCAGCCGATGTATTCGCCGCTGGCCAGCTTGGGCAGGTACTTCTGCCGGGTCGCCTCGTTGCCGAACTCGAAGATCGGCACCATCACCAGGGACGACTGCACGCTCATCATCGAACGGTAGCCGGAGTCGATGCGCTCCACCTCGCGGGCGATCAGGCCGTAGCTCACGTAGTTCAATCCGCTGCCGCCGTAGGCCTCGGGAATGGTCGCACCGAGCAGGCCGGTTTCGCCCATCTCGCGGAAGATCGCCGGGTCGGTCTGTTCGTTGCGGAAGGCTTCCAGCACCCGTGGCGAGAGCTTGTCCTGGGCGAACTGCTGGGCGCTTTCGCGCACCATGCGCTCTTCTTCGGTCAGCTGCTGGTCGAGCAGCAGCGGGTCGATCCAGTTGAAACTTGCCTTGGCCATGCCGGGAACCTCGAGTTGGGTCGGTGACGCCGCAGGACGAGCGCCGCTCGCCTGCAACAGAGATGGCATTGATCCTAGGCGCCAATGGCAGGCCGGGCAAACGAGTTATTCGCACGATGTTGTGCGGATTACGCACTTCGAGATAGGTTTAATACCTCATTAACGCAAGATTCTGTGAGAGGGCCGCACAGATGCGCCGCAAGATCCCCAGCACCGCCGCCCTGGTCGCCTTCGAGTCGGCCGCCCGCCACCAGAGCTTCACCAAGGCCGCCGAAGAACTGGCGCTGACCCAGAGCGCGATCTGCCGCCAGGTCGCCAGCCTCGAGGAATTCCTCAACATCGAGCTGTTCCGTCGCTCGCGGCGCGGGGTCAAGCTGACCGAGGCCGGGCAGTCCTACGCCCGGCGGGTGGCCGCGCAGCTGGATGCGGTGGAACGCGACACCCTGGCGGTGATGGGCCAGCAGGGCGCGATGAGCATCGAGCTGGCGGTGGTGCCGACCTTCGGCACCCAGTGGCTGCTGCCGCGGCTGAAGGACTTCCAGCGCCTGCACCCCCAGGTCACGGTCAACCTGACCAACCGCACCCGGCCGTTCCTGTTCGCCGACACGCCATTCGATGCGGCGATCTACTTCGGCGACGCCGACTGGTCCGGCACCGACTCGCACCTGCTGATGCGCGAGAACCCCATGCCGGTGTGCAGCCCGGCGCTGCTCGCCGGGCGCCAGCAGCTGAGCGCCGAGCGGATCGCCGAACTGCCCCTGCTGCAGCAGACCACCCGCCCCTATGCCTGGCGCCAGTGGTTCGGCTCGCTGGGAATGAACGTGGCCAGGGACCTCAGCGGGCCGCGCTACGAGCTGTTCTCCATGCTCGCCCAGGCGGCCATGCACGAGATGGGCGTGGCCCTGATCCCGCCCTTCCTGATCCAGCGCGAGCTGGCCGAGGGCCGTCTGGTGCTGGCCCTGCAACATGCCTGCCGCAGCGACAAGGCCTATTACCTGATGATTCCCGAGCGCAAGGTGGAATCCGCCGCGCTGCAGAGCTTTCGGGACTGGCTGGTGGCCGAGGCGCGACATTATGCCGCGGCCAGCGACCTGCAATAGGGCTTTGCGCCGGGACCGCGCATGTAGTTAGGCTCTTGGGCGGCGACCTCCTGTTTGCCGATTGCGTCATCGTCGCCAGCGCGGGGCCGCTGGACTCGGACCTGCAGCATAGTTGACCCCGTAGTCAGCAAATACTGACGCTACACTTCGCCCCACCGCTACCCTTGCCGATGTTCGATTTCCTGCACAGAAAGGCTCGTCCAAGCCCCGACGATTCTGGGCTGACGATAAACGGACAGGAAAATGTCGCGCTCAGACAGCCGCGCCCGCGGCAATGTCGCCATTATCTGAAAAAAACCGCCTGTACCGTCTGAAAGGCCCAGCCCAGCGGCTGGCGCTCGAAAATGCAGAACAGCTGGTCACGCTATGACCTGTAGTTATCGCAAGGTTTTGCTCCAGAACTTCTTGAAGGCCTGGTGCTTCGCCTGCAAAATGCCGCGCCCGCCCCTTGAGAAGCGACTGCTCGGGCGGATTTGTGCTGATCCTCCCCTCGCCAGCGTGCCACCCGCAGTGCGCCGGTCCACTAAAAAGATCACGCAGGAGAAAAGAAGTGCACATCGGTGTTCCTCTCGAAACCCAGGCCGGTGAGACGCGGGTGGCCGCGACGCCGGAGACCATCAAGAAGCTGATCGGCCAAGGCCATCAGGTAACCGTACAGAGCGGCGCGGGGGTCAGCGCCAGCATTCCGGACAGCGCCTACGCGGCGGTCGGAGCCTCCATCGGCAGCGACGCAGCCGCGTTCGGTGCCGACCTGGTGCTGAAGGTGGTGGCGCCGAGCGAAGGCGAACTGGCGCACATGAAGGCCGGCGCGGTGCTGGTCGGCATGCTCAACCCGTTCAGCAACGAGACCATCGCGCGGATGAACGCCCGCGGCATTACCGCCTTCGCCCTCGAAGCGGCGCCCCGCACCTCGCGCGCGCAGAGCCTCGACGTGCTGTCGTCGCAGGCCAACATCGCCGGTTACAAGGCCGTGATGCTCGCCGCCAACCACTACCCGCGCTTCATGCCCATGCTGATGACCGCCGCCGGTACCGTTAAGGCCGCCCGCGTGCTGATCCTCGGCGCCGGCGTCGCCGGCCTGCAGGCCATCGCCACGGCCAAGCGCCTGGGTGCGGTGATCGAGGCCTCGGACGTGCGCCCGGCGGTGAAGGAGCAGATCGAGTCGCTCGGCGCCAAGTTCGTCGACGTACCCTTCGAGACCGACGAGGAACGCGAGTGCGCCCAGGGCGTCGGCGGCTACGCCCGGCCCATGCCGCAATCGTGGATGGAGCGCCAGGCCAAGGCCGTGCACGAGCGCGCCAAGCAGGCCGACATCGTCATCACCACCGCGCTGATCCCGGGCCGCAAGGCACCGACCCTGCTGCATGAGAGCACCGTCGAGCAGATGAAGCCCGGCTCGGTGGTCATCGACCTGGCCGCGGCCCAGGGCGGCAACTGCCCGCTGACCGTCGCCGAGCAGGTGGTCATCCACCACGGCGTGACCATCGTCGGTCACAGCAACCTGGCTGCAATGGTACCGGCCGATGCCTCGGCGCTGTACGCGCGCAACCTGCTGGACTTCCTCAAGCTGGTCATCGACAAGGACGGCCAGTTCCACCTCAACCTCGAAGACGACATCGTCGCCGCGTGCCTGATGTGCCGCGACGGCCAGGTCGTCCGCAACAACGGCTAAGGGGAGACGCGCACATGGATATGATTTCCGATGGCATCTACAACCTGATCATCTTCGCCCTGGCGATCTACGTCGGCTACCACGTGGTGTGGAACGTCACCCCGGCCCTGCACACCCCGCTGATGGCGGTGACCAACGCGATTTCCGCGATCGTCATCGTCGGCGCCATGCTGGCCGCCGCCCTGACCGTCACCCCGCTGGGCAAGATCATGGGCACCCTGGCCGTGGCCTTGGCCGCGGTCAACGTATTCGGTGGCTTCCTGGTCACCCGACGCATGCTGGAAATGTTCAAGAAGAAGGCGCCGAAAGCGGCTGCGGAGAAGCACTGACCATGAGCATGAACCTGATCACTGTTCTCTACCTCGTCGCCTCGATCTGCTTTATCCAGGCGCTCAAGGGCCTGTCGCACCCGACCACCTCGCGGCGCGGCAACCTGTTCGGCATGGTCGGCATGGCCATCGCCATCGTCACCACCGTCGGCCTGATCTACAAGCTCGGCGCCGAGCTGGCCACCGCCGGCATCGGCTACGTCATCGTCGGCCTGCTGATCGGCGGCAGCGTCGGCACGGTCATGGCCAAACGGGTGGAAATGACCAAGATGCCCGAGCTGGTCGCCTTCATGCACAGCATGATCGGTCTGGCCGCGGTGTTCATCGCCATTGCCGCGGTGGTCGAGCCGCAGTCGCTGGGCATCGTCGCCAGCCTCGGTGATGCGATTCCCTCCGGCAACCGCCTGGAACTGTTCCTCGGCGCGGCCATCGGTGCCATCACCTTCTCCGGTTCGGTGATCGCCTTCGGCAAGCTGTCGGGCAAGTACAAGTTCCGCCTGTTCCAGGGTGCACCGGTACAGTTCGCCGGCCAGCACATGCTCAACCTGGCGGTCGGCCTGGCGATCGTCGGCCTCGGCCTGGTGTTCACCTTTACCGGTGACCTCACCTCCTTCGCCATCCTGGTGGCCCTGGCCTTCGTCATCGGCGTGCTGATCATCATCCCGATCGGTGGCGCCGACATGCCGGTGGTGGTGTCGATGCTCAACAGCTACTCGGGCTGGGCGGCGGCCGGTATCGGCTTCTCGCTGAACAACTCGATGCTGATCATCGCCGGCTCCCTGGTCGGTTCTTCGGGCGCAATCCTCTCGTACATCATGTGCAAGGCGATGAACCGCTCGTTCTTCAACGTCATCCTCGGCGGTTTCGGTGGCGCGGCGGATGCCGCCGGTCCTGCCGGTGCCCAGGAAGCCCGTCCGGTGAAGTCCGGCTCGAGCGACGACGCCGCCTTCCTGCTGACCAACGCCGACAGCGTGATCATCGTTCCCGGCTACGGCCTGGCGGTGGCCCGCGCCCAGCACGCGCTGATGGAGTTGGCGGAGAAGCTGACCCATCGTGGCGTCAACGTGAAGTACGCGATCCACCCGGTTGCCGGCCGTATGCCCGGCCACATGAACGTGCTGCTGGCCGAGGCCGAAGTGCCTTACGAGCAGGTGTTCGAGATGGACGACATCAACTCCGAGTTCGGCCAGGCCGACGTGGTGCTGGTGCTCGGTGCCAACGACGTGGTCAACCCGGCGGCGAAGAACGATCCGAAGTCGCCGATCGCCGGCATGCCGATCCTCGAGGCCTACAAGGCCAAGACCGTGATCGTCAACAAGCGCTCTATGGCCAGCGGCTACGCCGGCCTGGACAACGAACTGTTCTACCTGGACAAGACCATGATGGTCTTCGGCGACGCCAAGAAGGTGATCGAGGACATGGTCAAGGCAGTCGACTGACCCGCCGCCAGCACTCGATGAAAAAGCCCGGCCGCGCGCCGGGCTTTTTCATGCCTGAGGTTTTTTCTCAAGCATTTCATAGAGATACAGAACCGCACCGTTTCAGGTGCCGTTTTGCGTGAAAGCTGAACTCCAGGTCAGGCACACATAGCAGTCAATTTGAGGCTGTACCTGTAGATAATCACTGAATAGCAGCTACAAAATCAGATGAATCCACTGCTAATTTTACATAAGCACGATATTTAACTTATGGCCGTTACAGTTTTCACCAGAACAACTGAAACAGTTACAAAGCGAGCTATCTAATAGTCGAACAATCAGTATCAGCTGTGACTACTGATTTATTGGCCAGGAGCGGAAAATGGCCTCCAGTCAAAACACTCTCTAGACCCGCCACAAGCGGAAGGATGTCACCATGGAACGTACACTCAGTTCCGACCTGTTCTACGACAACAGCACCGCCAACGCCGCCGGTTCCCAGCCCCTGCGCCTGCTCGCCAACCTGCTGCTGTGGCAGCGCCGCATCGTCAGCCGCCGCCAACTGGCCCGCCTGGATGCCCGCCTGCTGGCCGACGCCGGCATCAGCGAAAGCCAGCGCCAGGCCGAACTGCGCAAGCCGTTCTGGCGCTAAGCGCCGCGGCGAATAGCCGACCGCGCTCGCAGACAAGACCCGCCCACGCTCAGCGTCGGCGGGTCTTGTCGTTTCAGGACCAGGCATCCGGCTGCGGCGGTACAGTTGGCGCGGCTACCAGCAGAACAGATTTAATCAGCGCAATACTGGACCAGTACAATTAAACCCCGCTGTAGCTGCAAAGCATTCCTCCACGGCGCGACCATGGTGCTCCATATCCCACCCCCGCCGGACGCGGGAAGGTCAGCGCCATGGAGCACACATTCAGCAGCACCTCACCGATCCGCCAGACCAGTCAGCCGCAATGGCTCAGCCAGCTGCGTGCCACCCTAGCGGTCTGGCAGCGCAACGCCCGTACCCGCCGGCAGCTGGCCGCCCTCGATGACCGCCTGCTGTCCGACGCCGGCATCTCCCCGAGCGAGCGGCGCGGCGAGCTGGACAAGGCCTTCTGGCATTGAGCCGTGGTGCGGCGGGGCGTCGCTGGGCTAGGCTTAGGGCGATCGCACACAGTCAATCGCCGAGCCTGGCGACGACTTCTCGGGAGTCCGTACCATGAACCCAATCCCCCTGTGCGGCTTGACCGCGCTGCTGCTGATCAGCGGCGGCGCGGCGGCCTCCAGCTTCGTCGGCACCACCGATGCCATCGGCAATGCCCTGGTGGGCACCTTGGACGCCAGTTCGGATGCCACCTCCTCGTTGCGGGATGACAAGGTGGTACTCGACGCCCGCGACGACGCGGCCAGCTTCGTCGCCAGCGCCGGACAGATCCGCGGCGTGCACCTGGAAGCGGCCCTGGCGCACATCCGCCAACAGCAGCCCACGCTGCTGGCCGATGATCTGCAACTGGCCAGGGCCATTCTCAGCCTCTGAATGGGCTTCGTCCCCCGCCCGGGCACTGCCGCAGCCGAGCCGCGATGCCTCTGGCCGGGCGACACGCATTCGGCTAGCCTTGCCGCCGCCAGGCTGGCGCTGGAACCGCGCCAGCCGCCCCGCGTCCAATAACCACCGCTCGCCTCCCGGAGATCCTCCATGCATCGCCCGCTGCTCGCCGCCTTTGCCTGCCTCGCCCTTTCCGTCGGCAGCGCCCAGGCGCAGACCCTGGTCGCCACCAGCAACATCCTGGTCCGCGCGCTGGATCGCAGCCTCGACTTCACCTCGGACACCACCACCTCGATCCGCGACATGAAGGTCGTGATCGAAGCCCGCGACGACGCCGCCAGCTTCGTCGCCAGCCAGGGCGCGATTCGCGGCGCCCATCTGCAGGCGGCGCTCGTCGCCATTCGCAGCCGCGTGCCCGAAGCCCAGGCCGTCTCCGACCTGGAGCTGGCCGAAGCCATCCTCGCGCAGTGAACATCCTGCGCGGCTGGCTGCTGGCCCTGACGCTGCTGACCAGCGGCGTCAGTCACGCCGCGCTAAACCTGGCGCTGGAGGGCGACGCGCTGGACAGCCGGCAGCGCCAGGCCAGCCTCGACCTGCTCAACGAAGCCGTCGCCGCCTTGCCCCCGCGCCTGCTTCAGGGGCTCGACCGCCGCGTGGCGGTGCGCTGGCGCGAGATGCCGAGACAGGTCTACGGCCGCGCCGGACGCCTCACCGGCATCGAGCTGAACGCCGCGCTGCTGCCGGCCCTGAGCGACGGCAGCGCCGCCCGCGCGCCAAGCGGGCGCAGCCACGGCACCCTGCGCCGCGAACTGCTGGCGACCCTGGTGCACGAACTCGCCCACCTCTATGACCGTGCCCGCCTCTGGCAGCCCGCCGAACGCCGTCAGCTGCAACGCTGCCGCCGCCTCGCCGCCAGCCTTGGCCCGGTCGGCCAGCCAGCCGACTGCCGCGGCCAGGAGGCACGGCGCTTCACCCTCAGCGACGATCCCTACCTGCTCGACCTGGCCGGCTGGCCGCAGCGGGTCGGCAGCCGCGGCCAGCGCGAGCGCGACAACGCCCAGCTGGCGCGCAGCCCGGATGTCTACGAGCTGCGCAATCCGCGCGAATACGTCGCAGTGAACCTCGAGTATTTCCTCCTCGACCCCGGCTACGCCTGCCGCCGACCCTCGCTGGCGCGCTACTTCCGTGCCCATTTCGCCTGGACACCGCCGCACTCCCAGCCCTGCGCCGACGGCTACGCCTACCTCAACGCCGGCCGCGATTTTGCCCGCCAGCCCCTGGCCAGCCTGGACCCCGAGCGGGTCTACCAGGTCGACTACCTGCTCGCCGAGGCCAACCAGGCCTGGGCCAGCCGCTGGGGCCACAGCATGCTGCGCCTGGTGATCTGCGCCCCCGGCCGGCCCCGGGGCCCGGCCTGCCGGCTGGACCTCGACCAGCACCTGGTGCTGTCCTACCGCGCCTTCGTCGGCGACCTGCAACTGTCCACCTGGGACGGCCTGACCGGCGCCTACCCCTCGCGGCTGTTCGTCCTGCCCCTGGCCCAGGTGATCGAGGAATACACCAAGGTCGAGCTGCGCAGCCTCGCCTCGGTGCCGCTCAAGCTCGAGCGCGCGCAGCTGGAGGCGCTGGTCACCCGCGCCGCCGAGCAGCACTGGAGTTACGACGGCGACTACTACTTCATCGCCAACAACTGCGCGGTGGAGACCCTCAAGCTGCTGCGCAGCGGCATCCAGACCCCGGCGCTGCAGGCCTTCGACAGCATCCTGCCCAACGGCCTGCTCGACGGTTTGGTCGCGCGCGGGCTGGCCGAGCCGAGCGTGCTCGACGATCCGCGCGAGGCCCTGCGCCTGGGCTATCGCTTCGACTCCTTCCGCGAACGCTACCAGGCCATGTTCAAGGTGCTGGGTGAGCGCCTGCCGATCAGCCAGCGGCGGGTCGAAGACTGGCTGCAGCTGCCCGCCGAGGAGCGGCGCGCCTGGTTCGCCCGGGCCGACCTGCGCGCCAGCGCCGCCCTGCTGCTGCTGGAGCAGGCGGCCCTGCGCCGCCAGCTGCTGCTGGCCCAGGACCAGCTCAAGCAGCGCTACCTGGGCGAGCCCGGCAGCGCCGAGCCGAGCCTGCAGCGGGCCGGCGGCGCGCTGCAGCAGATCCTCGCCAACAGCGGCTTTCTCAGCCGCCCGGCAGAACTGCTCGACGGCGGCTACGGCCTACCGCAGGCCGGCGAGTGGCAACGCCTGCAGACCGAGAGCCAGGCCCGCCAGCAACAGTTGCGCCGCCTCAGCGACGACCTCGACCGCGAGGTGCGCCAGTTGCTGGAGCCGGCGCTGCTGGCCGAACTGCAGGCCGCCGAGGCCAATCTGGGCGAACTGCGCACCCGGCTGCGCGCCCTGCACGAGGCCGGCGGCGGCCTGCAACTGCCCTGAGACCGACCACCCTCACGGCCTGCCGCCAGCAACAGCGGCCTTGCGTCGCCGCGCGGCGCTGGCCAATATGGCCGTTTTTCTGCGGGCGAGGCTGTCGTGCTGGAGTTGCTGCTGGCCCTGTGGCCCCTGTTTGCCTTAATCGTCGCCGGCTACTACCTGCGCCGCTGGGCGTTTCCCAACGAAGCCTTCTGGCCCGGCGCCGAGCGGCTGAACTACTTCATCCTGTTCCCGGCCCTGCTGTTCAGCAGCCTGGCCAACGCGCCGCTGGACAACCCGGCGCTGCCGCGCCTGGCCCTGGCGGTGATGCTCGCCCTGGGCATCGCTTGGCTGGCCCTGCTGCTCACGCGCCGCCTGCGCGGCTGGCGCGCCGCGCGCTTCGGCGCCTTCACCCAGGGCGCCCTGCGCTTCAACACCTACCTGGGCCTGGCCGCGGTGGCCAGCCTGTTCGGCCAGGAAGGCCTGACCCTGGCGGCGCTAATGCTGGCGCTGATGGTGCCGACGGTAAACGTGCTGTCGGTCTGGTCGCTGACCGCCGAGCGCGGCGTCAGCGCCCGCAGCCTGTTGCTGCCGATCCTCAAGAACCCGCTGATCCTCGCCTGCCTCGGTGGCGCCTTGGTCAACTTCGCGGGCCTCGGCCTGCCCGGCGGCACCGGGCGCCTGCTGAGCCTGCTGGCGGCCGCCAGCCTGCCGCTGGGCCTGTTCTGCGTCGGCGCGGCGCTGAAGCCCGAGCAACTGGGTGGGGAGATTCCGGCCCTGGGCTGGAACAGCCTGCTGCGCCTGCTGGCGATGCCGCTGCTGGCCTGGGCGGTGGCCTACGGGCTGCGCCTGCCGGTCGTGGAAAGCAGCGTGCTGGTGCTGTTCTTCGCCCTGCCGACGGCGCCGACCGCCTATGTGCTGACCCGCCAGCTGGGCGGCGACAGCCAGCTGATGGCCGGCCTGATCACCCTGCAGACCCTGCTGGCGGCGGCCAGCCTGCCGCTGGTGCTGATGCTGCTGGCGGCTTGAGGCCCCGCCTCAGAGGCCGGCCTGCTCATGGCGCTGCTGCAGGTAGCGCTCCAGCATGGGCCCGTACTCGTTGCGCTCGTGCAGCCGAGCCAGGCCGGCGTTGAGGCGCTGCAGGATATGCCGGGCCTGCGGGTGGCGCCGCGGCACTATGAGATGCAGAGAACTGCTGCCGAAGGACTGCTGCGAACGGCGGAAACGCTCCGGCTCGCCTGTGGCGCGCAGGGCCGCCTCGCCCAGCGGGAGGTTGGCGATGAAGAAGTCATCGCGGCCGAGCAGCACCAGCCTGGCGCAGGCGTTCAGGCCGACCGGCGCATGCAGGCTCAGGTGTCCCTGCTCGAGCAACCGCTGGATGACCGCCGGCGGCTGCCAGCCCAGGGGATAGCACAGGCGCTTGCCCGTCAGCGACTCCGGCCGGTCGGCCTCCAGCTCGACGCCGGACGGGCCGAAGATATGCTGGCTGACGTTGATCAGTGCATCCGAGTAGAGGTAGTCCGCGGCCCGCTCATCCGTGCGGACATAGGGAAAGGTGGCGTCGTAGGCGCCCTGCAGGGTCATCCGGTAGCCGCGGTTCCACGGCCGCCAGTCCAGCGTGCTGGTCACGCCCTGGCTCGCCAGGGCAGCCTGCACCAGCTGCGTCAGCAGGCCGCCGCCGGGCAAGGCGCGGCCGGTGAAGGGCGCATAGTCGTCGCCGGTCACCAGGCTCACCTTGTCCACCCCGGCCCACACCGCACCGCAGAGACACAGACTCAACAAGCCGCTACACAGCACACGACCCCGCATAAACCTGCACTCCTCGAAACCATCGGGCAACGAACCCGGCAGCCGGCAGAGTTCGTCCGTATCGCTCGAGTGTACGCACCATTCCTCGCCGCCCCCATCGACCGAAGGGCTGATACTGCGATCAGTCGAACAAACCCAGCTGACCGGTGGCCGCGGCTTTCGACTCCTCTGCCGGGGTCGCGGGTCGCCGCGCCAGGCGCTCGGCCAGGCCCGCCGCCCGCTCGGCGCGGGTCGCCACCGCCTCGCCGAGGCGCGGGGCCAGGGCCCAGATCTCCACCCGCTGCTTGGCCCGGGTGATGCCGGTGTAGAACAGGCTGCGGGTCAGCAGCGGGCTGGGCTGCTCGGGCAGCGCCAGCAGCACCTCGGTGAACTCCGAACCCTGGCTCTTGTGCACGGTCATGGCGAAGGCGCTGTCGTGGCTCGGCAGGCGCGCCGGGGCGAAGGGGCGGAAGCCGTCCTCGCCTTCGCCCTCTCCTTCGAAGAAGACCCGCAGGCCGTGCTCGCCATGCAGGCAGATGCCGATATCGCCGTTGAACAGGCCCAGGGCGTAGTCGTTCTGCCGCACCATCACCGGCCGCCCGACGTACCAGCGCTCGCGGCTGGCGACCTGGGCGCGACGCTTGATCCGCGCCTCCAGCGCCTCGTTGATGCCGCTCACCCCCCAGGCCCCTTCGCGCTGGGCGCACAGCGCGCGGAAGGCATTGAAGGCGGCGAAGGCCGTGGCCGGATCACCACTCCGGGCGGCGGCGAGAAAGGGCGCGTAGCCCTGCTCCAGGCGCTCGAGCAGGGCCTGCGGAGTCGGCTCGGCGATCCACGCCAGGTCGCCGCGATTCTCCCGCAACAGGCCGAGGGTGCCGGCGACATCGCCGCCGTTGATCCGCCGCGCCAGCTCGCCGATGCCGCTGTCGCCGGCGAAGCGGTGGCTGTGGCTCAGCAGCACCACCGCATCGCCCAGGGCCGAGGTGGGTTGCTCCACCGCCACCTGCTGGCCGGTGATGCGCTCGAGCTCGGCCGCCGCCAGGGCATCGAAGCCGCGACCCTCGCAGAGTTCGGCGAACACCGCGCCGGCCTCCACCGCCGCCAGCTGATCCTTGTCGCCGAGCAGGATCAGCCGGGCGCCGGGCGGCAGGGCATCGACCAGCTTGGCCATCAACGCCAGGTCGACCATCGAGGCCTCGTCCACCACCAGCACATCCAGGGCCAGGGGATTGCCGGCGTGATGGCGCACGGCGGGGGAATCGCCGCGGCTGCCGAGCAGGCGGTGCAGGGTGCGCGCCTCTTCCGGCAGGGCCGCCTTAATCGCCTCGTCGACCGGCAGCGCCGCCTTGGCGCCGCGGATCGCCTCGGCCATGCGCGCCGCGGCCTTGCCGGTGGGCGCGGCCAGGCCGATGGCCAGGCGCTGGTCGCCCTGCTCCAGCAGCGCGGCGAGCAGGCGCACCACGGTGGTGGTCTTGCCGGTGCCGGGGCCCCCGGAGATCACCGCCAGGCGCCGGCGCACCGCCTGGGCGGCGGCCAGGCGCTGCCAGTCGGGTTGCTGGCTGTTGAAGGCGAACAGCCGCGCCAGGCTCTCGGCCAGGCGGGTCTCATCCACCGCCGGGCGATCGCCGGCGCGGCTCAGCAGCTGCTCGGCCAGGCGTCGTTCGTAGGCGTGATAGCGCGCCAGGTACAGGCGCTCGCCGTCGAGAGTCAGCGGGGTGAAGTCGCCCGGAGCGCCGACCAGGGACGATCCCTGCAACCGGCTGCGCCAGTCGCCCAGGGCCGGCAGCACGCAGTCATGCTCGGGCCAGGGCCGCCGGCCGGCCAGGCGCGCCAGCGGCAGGCACACGTCGCCTTCGTCCAGGGCGCTGCACAGCAGCGCCGCGGACAGCAGCACCAGCGGCTCGGCATCGGCCTCGAGGCGCCGCAGGCTGTCGACCAGGGCGCGCTCCAGCGGGCCCAAGGGCAGGTCATCGAGGTTCATGCCACTCTCCCATCGGGTGCCGCGGGGCCGCCTGGACCATGCGCACCGCCGGCGACCGGATTGGTGCGCACGACGCACCCTACGGCTTGAATGCGCTCGGGCATCAGTGCAAACCCTCGAACAGTCGATCCAGGGCGTCCAGCAGGCTGTCGGCCGGACGGGCGAAATACACCCCGGCCTGTGGCATGCCGCGCAGGAACAGGTAGTAGGCGCCGCCCAGCTGGCTGTCGTCGAAGTCGGCCAGGCGCTGGCGCAGGAAGCGCCGCAGCGCCACCAGGTAGATTAGGTACTGCAGGTAGTAATGCTCGCCAGCCAGGGCCTGCACCAGCCGCTCACCCTGGTAGTAGCCGGCATCCGGGCCGAGCCAGTTGGACTTGTAGTCGGCGATGTACCAACGTCCGTCATGCTCGAAGGTCAGGTCGATAAAGCCCTTGAGGAAGCCCTTGAGGTCGTCGAACTCCAGGCGCGCGGCGGCCTCGCGCATCGCCGTCGGCAGGCCGTGATCCGGGTCGGCGAGTATCGCCCGCAGGCGCTGCACCGCCAGATTCGCCACCGGGAAGGTGAAGCCCAGCTCGGGCAGGCGCCGCGTCGGCTGCAGGGCGGAAAGGCGCAGGCCGTTGCCGTCCAGGTCGGCGTCGAGCACCGCCTGCAACTGCGCGCTGGCCACCGCGCACCAGTCGCTGCTGATGCCGTGTCCGCTCAGCGCCGGCTCGACCAGCTCGCTCAGCGCGCCCTTGCCCCGCGCCCAGTCCTCGAGGATGGCGTGCAGGCAGGTGCCGGCGCGGGCGCCGCGGGGAAAGGCGAAGAAGCCGCTGCCCGGCTCGCCGGCATCCGGCAAGACCAGGCCGTCGCGATCCGGCGCCTCCAGGTGCAGGCCGGCGGCCAGGCCGGAGAAACTACCGATGCGCCAGGCGCTGTGCAGGCTGCGCTGCAGGCTGGCCAGGCCCTGCGGGGCCGGCGCGCGGCGCTCGCCGGCGGCGCTGGCCTCCTGTTCGAGCAAGGGCTGCAGGGCCATCTTGCCGGCGCTGGCGGCGACCAGCGCCTCGAGCTCGCCGCGCAACGCCGCAGGGCCCAGCTGTTGCAGGTGCGCCGCCAGTTCGCCCAGGGCATCCTCGCCCGGCAGCTGGCGACCGTGCAGCAGCCAGGCCAGGGCGCTGCTGTGCAGGCCCTCCTCGCCGAGGCTGCCGTCCTTCTTCGCCTTGCAGTCCACCGGCCCCCAGTGCAGCCACAGGCGATCGCGGGCCCGGGTCAGGGCCACGTAGGTCAGGCGCAGGCGTTCGGCGAAGCGCTCCTGGCGGGCGCGCTGGCGATGCTCGTCGAGCCGTTCGCCGCCGAGGTCGAGCAGCGGCGTGCCGTCGTCGGCGTGGCAGCTGATGTCCTCCTGCTTGCGCAGCAGGGCGCCGTCCCACAGGAAGGGGCAGAACACCAACGGGTACTCCAGGCCCTTGGAGGTGTGGATGGTGACGATCTGCACCCGCTCGGCATCGCTTTCCAGGCGCAGCAGGGCGTCCTCGCCATGGGCCTCGGCGCGGCGCTGGTCGTCGAACCAGGCGAGCAGCTGCTCCAGGCCGGGGCGCTGCAGGCTCTCGCTCTGCAGCAGCTCGGCCAGGTGCAGCAGGTTGGTCAGCCGCCGCTCGCCGTCGGCCAGGGCCAGCAGGCGCTCGGCCACCCGCTGCTCGTCCAGCCAGGCGCGGAAGGCGCGCATGAAGCCCTGCTGCTGCCACAGCTGGTGGTAGCGTTCGGCGGCCTCGCGCTCCTCGTCCCAGGCCCGCGCGTCGTCCTGGCAGGCGGCCAGGTCGCGAGCGCTGCGGCCCAGCAGGCGAGTGGCCAGGGCGTAGCGCAGGGCGCCCTCGCGTCCCGGTTCGGCATAGGCGGCGAGCACCGCGGCCAGGGCCTCGGCCTCCTCGCTGTGCCAGACGTTTTCCTTGCCGCGGCGCACGCTGGGCACGCCGCGTGCGGCCAGCTCGGCGGCCACCTCGGCGGCCTGGCGATGGCTGGCGACCAGCACGGCGATATCGCCGCCGGCCAGCGGAGTCCGCTTAAAGCTGCTGCGCCCCGCGATAGCGGCGTCAGGTTCTCGCGCCAAGCTCGCCGTATCTTCAGTACTGTCTCGCTCGTCGCTGCGATCCTTCCTTGCTTTCACGGTGCTCGCGACGCTTTGCACGGATGCCGAAGGGTTCTCTTCTTCGAAATAGGCCTCGCCGCGACCGCTGGCCGCCAACACCGCGGCGATCCGCCGCGCCGTGTCGCGGGCCGCCAGGGCGCCGGCCTGGCCCTTGGTCAGGTGTTCGTCGTCCAGCCAGACCAGCGCCAGCGGCGCCGCCTGGTCCTCGTCCGGCAGCACCAGGCGCGGGCGCGGCCGCTGGCTGGCGCCGACCGGCGGATACTCCAGGCCCGGCTCGGCGAAGGGCATGGGCCGGTCGAACAGCTGGTTGAGCGCGGCGATCAGCTCGGGGGTGGAGCGGTGGTTGGTGGCCAGGCTGTACTGGCGCGCCGCCTCGCGCCGCGCCTGCAGGTAGGTGGCCAGGTCGGCGCCGCGGAAGGCGTAGATGGCCTGCTTGGGGTCGCCGACGAAGCACAGGTCGCCGCCCTGGCTGCTGCCCGCGTCGCCGGCCGCGTCGGGGCTCGAATAGATGCGCCGGAAGATCTGGTACTGGATCGGGTCGGTGTCCTGGAACTCGTCGATCAGCGCCACCGGATACTGCGCGCGCAGGGTGCCGGCCAGGTGTTCGCCGCCCTCGCCATAGAGCGCCTGCTGCAGCTTGTTGAGCAGGTCGTCGAAGGCCAGCAGGCGCTGCGCCGCCTTGCGCTGCGGCAGCTGCTGGTTGAGCTGGCCGATCAGCCGCACCTGCAGGTCGATCAGCCGCTGCTCGGCCTGCGGGCGCGCCGCCTCCAGCGCCTCGCAGAGCCCTTGCAAGGCGTCGGCCAGGGGGCTCGGCGGCAACACCGCGCCCTTCTTGCAGGCCTTGAACAAGCCCTCGCGGGACAGCCGCGGCAGCGCGTCGAGGCCGGCGAACAGCGCGGCGGCGTCGCTGAAATAGCCGTCCAGCGCCTGCTGCCAGGCGCCCAGCTTGGTCGCGTCGACCATGTTGCCCTTGAAGCCGTCGAAGGCCTTGAGCCGCTCCAGACACTCGCCGCTGTCACGCTGCCAGGCGGCGCGCGCCTGCTGCCAGGCGGCGCGCAGGGCACCGAGGTCGCTGGACGCACCCGGCGCAGGCTCAATGCGCAGGTAGGGCTTGCCCAGGTGGCTGCGCAGGCGCTGGCGCAGGCGCTGCGGGGTGAGCTTGTGCTGCACCAGGAAGGCCGCCCACTCCGGTTCGGCCAGCGCCAGCTCATGGCGCCAGAGGTCGGCGAGCAGGGCGTCGAGCACCTCGCGGTCGTCCTGGGTCAGCTCGTTGTCGAAATCGCCGCCGGCCTCGAAGGCGGCATCCTGCAGGGCGCGCTGGCAGAAGCCGTGGATGGTGAAGATCGCCGCCTCGTCGAAACCGTGCACCGCCAGGAGCAGGCGGCGGTGGCTGGCGTCATCCGGGTACCGGGCGTGCAGGCGGTTGAGCAGCTCGTCCGGGCCGGGCCCCTGCTCGTAGACCGCCAGCAGTTCGGCCAGGCGCCGGCGGATGCGCTCGCGCAGCTCGGCGGTGGCCGCGGTGGTGTAGGTGACCACCAGGATCTGCGCCACCGACAGCCGCTTTTCCAGCAGCAGGCGGGCGTAGAGCGCGGTGAGGGTCCAGGTCTTGCCGGTGCCGGCGCTGGCCTCGATCAGCGAGCGGCCGGCGAAGCTGTCCTGCAGCAGGTCCAGGGTGGCGCTGCTCATGCGTCGTCCTCCTCGCCCTGCAGGGCATCCAGGGCCGGGCCGTAGAGTTGCTCGGCCAGGGCCTCGAAACGTTCGTCGAGCGGCTCGCGGTCGCGGAAGGCCAGGGCGTTCCAGGGGTCCTGGCTCTCGCCGGTCATGAAGTCGTTGCCCTGCCACATGAGCCGCGCCTCGCTGCGCGCCGCGTCGATCGGCTCCTTGCGCCCGGGCTTGCGCCATTTCCTGGCGAAGCCGTAGCTGCACTTGGCCAGCACCGGCAGCGGCTCGCACAGCGCCGACTTGTAGGCCTCCAGCCAGGGTTCGAGCAGCTGCCGGGCATCGGCCAGCGGCCCCAGGCGCCATTCGCTCTTGGGCGACAACAGGCGGCTGTCACGGGCGATGCCCGGGGTGGCGGCGCAGTTGAGCAGCAGGTGGCGCAGCCAGAACGGCGCCAGCTCCCAGGCGCCGAGATCGCGCAGGCGGTAGTCGAACAGGCCGTCGGGCGTGACCCCGTCGAGCCAGCCGTGGATGCGCACGCCCGCCAGTTCGAGGTCGACCAGCAGCGGTTGCGCCACGTCGGCGGGGCGCTCGTCGAACAGGGTCGGGGCGAAGGCGCGGATCGGCCCGCGGATCTGCCCCCAATGGGCCTGGCCCAGCTCGCCCACCGGCAGCCAGCCGGAGGCGGCCGCCACCGCGCGTTCCTCGGCCTCGCTCCAGCCCCGTTCGATGGCCTGCAGCGCCAGCTGGCGCAGGCCGTGGGTGCTGGTCCACTCGACGCTGAACGGCTCGTCGCCGGCCAGGGCTTCCTCGCTCTGCGCCAGGCGCAGGCCGAGACGCTGCTCCAGCAGGTAGCGCGCCGGGTGCTTGAAGCAGTGGATCAGCTGGCTGGGCTCCAGGGTCAGCAGATCGCCGCCCGGCCCGTCCGGACCGGGCGCGGGCAGGGCGCTGGCGAAGGGCTCGGGCTGCGCCTGCACCGGCTCGCTGAGGCGCTGGGCGGCGCGGAACCAGGACGCGGCGAAGCCGGCCCGGCGCCCGGCGGCGAAGTTGTCCGGGGCGAAGGGCTGCAGCGGGTGTTCAAGGGTGATGTGGGCACTGGCGGCGCCGCCGTCGGCGCACGCGGCGGTGAGGTCGACCACCTCCAGCAGCTCGCTGACCAGCACCGAGGGCGGCAGTTCGGCGTTGCTGCGCGGGTCGCGGCCGACGTAGCTCAGGTACAGGCCGCCGCGCGCCGAGAGCAGGGTCTCGAGCAGCAGGTAGCGGTCGTCCAGGCGCCGCGCGCGATCGCCGCGCCGCGGCTTCTGGGCGATCAGGTCGAAGCCGGCGGCCGGGGTACGCCGCGGCAGGGCGCCGTCGTCCAGGCCGAGCAGGCAGACCTGGCGGAACGGCAGGCTGCGCATCGGCACCATGGTGCAGAAGGTCACCGCGCCGGAGAGAAAGCCCGAGGCGCCGCTGCCCTGCTCCAGTGCGGCGGTCAGCTGCTGGCGCACCAGGGCCAGCTCCAGCGGCCGCTCGATGCCGGCCGCCTCGGCCTGCTCGGCCAGCGCGGCGCAGGCCTTGGACAGCAGCAGCAGGGTATCGCCGGCCTCGCGTTCGTCGAACAGCGCGTCGACCAGCGCCACCAGGGTCTGCGCCCACTCGGCCAGCGGCCGCGGCCGCTGCAGGTCCCGGGCCAGGGCGGCGAGGCGCTCGACGAAGGCGGCCAGGCGCCCGAGCAGCTGGGCGCGGCCGCCTTCCAGGGCATCCAGCGGCCAGCTGTCGCCGAGCAGCGGCGCGCCCTCACCGGCCAGCTGCGGCGGGGCGGCGAAGCCCAGCAGCAGGCGGTCCAGACCCTGGCGCCAGGTGAAGGCGGCATCGGCCGGCAGGCCGAGCTGGGCGCGGTGGCCGGCGTCGCGGCCCCAGCGCACGCCGGCCTCGCGCAGCCAGTCGCGCAGCAGGCTCAGGTCCTCGGCCTCGATGCCGGCGCGGCGGGCGAGGGCCGGCTGCTCCAGCCAGCCCAGCACTTCCTCGGCGGTGAAACGGCTGTCGGGCAGGGCGAGCAGGCCGAGGAAGGCCTCGATCAGCGGGGTTTCCGCGCGCAGGCTGCGATCGGCCAGGGTGAAGGGGATATACGCCGCGCCACTGCGTCCCACGGCATCACGGGGGGCGCCGCCTCTGGCGGAGAAGACCGCCTCGATATAGGGGGCGTAGCGCTCGATGTCGGGGGTCAGCACCACCACCTGATCCGGGGTCAGGGCCGGATCGGCGGCGAAGCGGGCCAGCAGCTGGTCGTGGAGGATTTCCACCTCGCGCAGCGGCGAGTGGGCGATGTGCACCTCCAGCGAGCGGTCGTCCTCGCGCAGCAGCAGGCGTTCCTCGGGTGCGCGGGTGCGCAGGCGCAGGATGTCGTTCTGCAGGGCCTGCAACAGGCTGCCGTCGTGCAGGTCGGCATCCTCCGAATAGATGCCGGTTTCCTCCGCGCCCTCGCTGGAGGCCAGGGCGAACAGCGAATCGAAGAAGTCCCGGCCCTGCTTGCCCAGGCTGGCCAGCAACGGGTGGCCGACGTCCAGGTACCAGTCGTCCGGGCTGGCCTCCGGCTGTCTCGCCAGCTCGCGGATGTCGCGGATTTCGCCCCAGGCCTCGCGGCAGGGGTTGAGGGCGAACACCACCACTTGCGTGTGCCGCGCCAGGCCGTCGAGCACGCGCAGGTGGTGCGGCGCCAGGGCGCTGATACCGAACAGCAGCAGGCGCTCGGGCAGGCCGGCGATGGGCTCATCGGCGTACAGGCGGCGCAGCAGCTCCTCGAGCAGGCGAGCGCGGTGCGGGTGGCCGTCGCGGGTCATCTCGCGCCACAGCAGGGCCTGCCAGGCTTCGTCCGGGCCGAGGCCGAGCAACTCGTTGCGCTCCCAGGCGGCCAGCCAGTCGTCGCGGTACAGCAGGTACTGGTCGAACACGTCGGCGATCTTGCCGGCCAGCGACAGCCGCCGGCGCTCGTCGCCGCCCTCCAGGTAGTGCGCCAGGCGCGGCGCCTCGGCCAGCCGGGCCGGCTCGCACAGCCAGTCGTAGAGCCGCCAGGTCAAGGTGGCGGGGGAGAATGCCGACTGCTCCGGCAACTGGCCGAGCACCTGGCGCGACAGCTCCCAGACGAACTTGGCCGGCAGCTGCACGTCCAACTGCATGGCGATACCCTGCTTGCGCGCCAGTTCCAGGGTCAGCCAGCGGCCGATGCCCTGGCTCGGCACCACCACCTGGGCGGCGGCGAACGGCTCGCGCAACGGTTGCGCCAGCAGGGTGGTCGCCAGTTCGCCGAGGGTTTCCAGGTCGGGGGCATGGTAGAGGTTGAGCATCGGGCAGGGTCGCTTCCGTTCAATCGGGCTAGGTTACCAGTTCGCCCAGCTTGCCGGGGTCGGCCGACAGCTTGTGTCGCCGACCGCCCAGCCGCGATCTGCGACCAATGGCCAAGTGTCGCCTGCGCCTGACTCTGCAACCCTGAAGCCGGATTCACAACCGAGGTATTGCCCATGACTCCCTGCCTGGCCTTCGATGTCTACGGCACCCTGATCGACCCCAGCGACGTCACCCGCCAGTTGCGCACATGGCTCGGCGAGCAGGCCGAGGACTTCTACCAGCGCTGGCGCGACAAGCAGCTGGAATACAGCTTTCGCCGCGGCCTGATGGGCGCCTACGTGGACTTCTCCCAGTGCACCCGCGAGGCCCTGGCCTTCACCTGCGCCAGCAGCCAGGCGCCGCTCGACGCCCAGGCGCAACAGCAGCTGCTGGACGCCTGGTCGAGCCTGCCGGCCTTCGCCGACAGCGCTGCCGGCCTGCGGCAGCTGCAGCAGCAGGGCGCGCGCCTGTACGCCTTCTCCAACGGCAGCCACCAGGCGGTCAGCGCCCTGCTGCAGCAGGCCGGCCTGGCCGGGTATTTTCAGGATGTCGTCAGCGTCGAGGAGGTGCGCAGTTTCAAGCCGGACCCGGCGGTGTACCAGCACCTGCTGAGCCGCACCGGCAGCGCGGCCGAGGCCACCTGGCTGGTCTCCAGCAACCCCTTCGACGTGCTCGGCGCCGGCCATGCCGGGCTGCGCACGGCCTGGGTCCGGCGCAGCGCCAAGGCGCGGTTCGACCCCTGGGGCACAGAGCCCGATCTGCAGGTCGCCAGCCTGGAGGAATTGGCCGCGCGCCTGGCCGACTGAACATGCCGAACGGCGACCCGCGGCTGGCGCCGCGGCCATTCGCCGTCTACAGCTTAAGAAGGGGCCGGTAGAAAACCATCAAGGCCATATCAATCACCTGCCCGGCGTGTCCGCCACCGGTTCGAGGCCTTTGCCCAGGTGCGCCACATCCGGTTGTTGCCCGTATTTGGGCGACCCAAGACAGGGAGATGCACGATGCTGACCCTGCTCAATCTGTTATCGGCCGTCGCCCTGCTGATCTGGGGCACCCATATCGTCCGCACCGGCATCCTGCGGGTGTACGGCTCGAACCTGCGCAAGGTACTCAGCCACAACGTCAGCCGGCTGCCGATGGCCTTCGCCGCCGGGATCGGCGTGACCGCCCTGGTGCAGAGCAGCAATGCCACGGCCCTGCTGGTCACCTCCTTCGTCGGCCAGGGCCTGATGGCGCTGCCGCCGGCCCTGGGCATCATGCTCGGCGCCGACGTCGGCACGGCGCTGATGGCGCGGGTGCTGACCCTCGACCTAGGCTGGCTGTCGCCGCTGCTGATCACCCTCGGGGTGATCTTCTTCCTCTCGCGCCGGCAGACCCGCGCCGGCCAGCTCGGCCGTGTGAGCATCGGTCTGGGCCTGATCCTGCTGGCCCTGGAGCTGATCGTCAGCGCCGCCACGCCGATCACCCAGGCCCAGGGCATCAAGGTGCTGTTCGCTTCGCTGACCGGCGACCTGCTGCTCGACGCCCTGGTCGGCGCGCTGTTCGCCCTGATCTCCTACTCCAGCCTGGCGGCCGTGCTGCTCACCGCGACCCTGGCCGGCGCGGGCCTGATCAGCCTGCCGGTGGCCATCGGCCTGGTGATCGGCGCCAACATCGGCAGCGGCCTGCTGGCCTTCCTCACCGCCAGCCTGCAGACCCCGGCCGGCCGGCGAGTGGCCCTGGGCAGCCTGCTGTACAAGCTGATCGGCCTGCTGCTGGTGATCCCCATCCTCGGCACCCTGGTCGACTGGCTGGACAGCCTGGAGTGGAGGCCGGCGGAGCTGGTGATCGGCTTCCACCTGTTCTACAACAGCCTGCGCTGCGTGCTGATGCTGCCCAGCGTCGGGCCCATGGCGCGCTTCTGCAACTGGCTGCTGCCGGACCGCCCCGAGGACTCCGGCGTGGCCAGCCCGCGCCACCTCGACCGCACCGCCCTGGCGACGCCGAGCCTGGCCCTGGCCAACGCGGTGCGCGAGACCCTGCGCATCGGCGACCTGATCGAGACCATGCTGCGCCATCTGCTGGAAGTGCTGCGCAGCAACCAGCCGGCCCTGAGCAAGGAGCTCAGACGCCTGGACGACGATGTCGACGCGCTGTACAGCGCGGTCAAGCTGTACTTGGCCCAGGTGTCCCGCGACGGACTCGGCGAGCGCGACAGCCGGCGCTGGGCGGAGATCATCGAACTGGCGGTGAACCTGGAGCAGGCCGGCGACATTATCGAGCGCATGCTCGGCAAGGTGCAGAACCAGAAGACCGCCCAGCGCCACTCGTTCTCCGAGAGTGGCCTGGAGGAGCTGGCGACTCTGCACGCGCAGCTGATGGCCAACCTGCGCCTGGGCCTGAGTGTGTTCCTTTCCGGCGATGCCGAAAGCGCTCGCCAGTTGCTGCGCGAGAAGCGCCGCTTCCGCGCCCAGGAGCGGCGCCTGGCCCACGCCCACGTCGGCCGCCTGCACCGCCAGGTGGTGCAGAGCATCGAGACCAGCGCCCTGCACCTGGAACTGATCGGCGACATGAAACGCCTCAATTCACTGTTCTGCAGCAGTGCCTACGTGGTGCTGGAGGCCGGCGAAACCGGCGCGCTGAAAGCCGAGGAGCCCGTCGGCGAATAGCCGGCGCGCGGACCGAAGGTGTAACAAGGGCCGCTGCGTGCCCTCGAATATCAGGACGGGTCGAGTCCAGCCGTACCGCCCGCCCTCTGCGGCAGTGTCCTGCCCAGGAGGACCCGATGGACAACGAGCAAGAGCTGATCCGCGGCATGCAACGGGGCGACCCGCAAGCCTTCGAGGCCGCCATCCAGGCCCATCACCATTTTCTCGTGCTGATGGCCACGCCGCTGGCGGGTCCCGAGCTGGCCAAGGATGTGGCGCAGGAGACCTGGATCAAGGCCTTCGCCGCCATCGAACAATTCCAGGGCCGCTCCAAGCTGCGCACCTGGCTGGCGCGCATCGCCCTCAACGAGGCCCGGGCGATGCTGCGCAAATACAAGCGCGAGGTGACCTGGGACGCCTGGGGTGCCGACGGCGGCTCACCCATCGAGGGCCGCTTCAACCGCGATGGCAGCTGGACCCGGCCGCCGATCCGCTGGCACCACGACTCGCCGGAGGCCCTGCTGACCGAGGAAGAACTCTACCAGTGCATCCGCGAGCACCTGCACAAGCTGCCCCACGACCAACAATCGGTGGTGCTGCTGCGTGAGGTCGCCGGCCTGGACTTCAGCGAAATCGCCCAGTCGCTGAAGCTGGCCGAAGGCAACGTGCGCGTGCTGCTGCACCGCGGACGCCAGCGCCTGCACGCCATGCTGGAGCACTTCGAGGAGGTAGGCACATGCTGAGCTGCCAGGAAATGTCGGAACTGGGGTCGGACATCATCGACCGCCGCCTGGGCTGGCGAACGCGCCTGGCGGTGCTGATGCACACGCGCAAGTGCGATCGATGCCAGCTGTATCTCGATCAGCTGCGGCTGACCTCGGAAACCTTGCGCCGACTGCCGCTGGACGACGAACGGGTGGACAGCGCGGCGATACTCGCCGCCAGCCGCAAGAACGCCGAGCCGGGCGCCTGAACCGGCGCCCCCTTGCGGGGCGCCGGGTTGGCACTCAGACGCCGCCGGCGCCAGGCGCAGAAGGCTGCCGCCGCCGGCGTTGCAGCCAGATCACCAGGCCGAACAGGGCGAAGCCCGGCAGCCACATCAGCTCCTTGGCCCAGCGCTCGGTCGGCGCCCGCACCACCAGGATCTGCTGGTCGAACTCCAGCCCCGCCTCGGCCGCCGGGCTGCCGAAGGCGACGCTGTCGATCAGCACCTTGTCGCCGTCCTCGTAGGTCAGCAGGCCCAATGCCTGCAGGCGCTCGGCGCCGCTGGCGCCGTCCGGCACCGGCAGCAGCAGGGCGAACTCGCGCGCATCGCCGACCGCATCCTCACCGCGAATGCGCAGGCGCAGCTGGCTGCCGGCCTCGACATCGCCCAGCGCCTGCTCCAGCTGCGCCGGCGGAATGTCGCGGTAGGGGTCGTGCAGCAGGTCCATCCAGAAACCCGGGCGGAACAGGGTGAAGGCCACCAGGAGGAGCAGCAGGCCCTCGTACCAGCGGCTGCGCACCAGGAAGAAGCCCTGGGTACCGGCGGCGAAGATCAGCATGGCGCAGGTGGCAACCAGGAAGATCAACAGGCCGTGCCAGAAGTCCACGTCGATCAGCAGCAGGTCGGTGTTGAAGATGAACAGGAACGGCAGCGCCGCGGTGCGCAGGCTGTAGTAGAAGGCGGTGATGCCGGTCTTGATCGGATCGCCCTTGGACACCGCGGCGGCGGCGAACGAGGCCAGGCCCACCGGCGGGGTGACGTCGGCCATGATGCCGAAGTAGAAGACGAACAGGTGCACCGCGATCAGCGGCACGATCAGGCCGTTCTGCTGGCCCAGGGTGACCACCACCGGCGCCAACAGGCTGGACACCACGATGTAGTTGGCGGTGGTCGGCAGGCCCATGCCCAGCACCAGGCTGAACACCGCGGTGAGCATCAGCATCAGCAGCAGGTTGCCCATAGACAGCAGCTCGACCAGGTCGGCCAGCACCAGGCCGACCCCGGTCTGCGACACCGCGCCGACGATAATCCCCGCCGCCGCGGTGGCGATGCCGATGCCGATCATGTTGCGTGCGCCGGCCAGCAGCCCTTCGCGCAGGTCGACCAGACCATCGATGAAGGTGCCGTGCTCGTGCAGGCCATCGGTGCGCATCCAGCTCAGCAGCGGGCGCTGGGTCAGCAGGATGATCACCAGCATGACGCTGCCCCAGAAGGCCGACAGGCCGGGCGACAGGCGCTCGATCATCAGGCACCAGACCAGCACCACCACCGGCAGCACGAAATGCAGGCCGGAAAGCAGCACCGCGCGGGTCTGCGGCAGGGCGTCGAGGGGCGCGTCCGGGTCTTCCGGCTCCAGCGGGGCGACGCTGGCGGCGACCTTCAGCAGGCCCAGGTAGACCAGCGCCAGCAGCGCGCCGATGCCCTCCAGGGCGTAGTCGCCGAGCGCCGGCTTGAGCCAGCCGAGGCCGTAGTACACCGCCAGGGACAGGCCGCTGATCAGCGCCGCGCCGAAGGCGAAGCCGGTCAGGCGACGCAGCCAGGGCTTGGGCTGGTGGCCGCCGATCGGCTGCAGGCCGAGCTTGAGCGACTCCAGGTGGACGATGTAGAGCAGGGCGATATAAGAGATCGCCGCCGGCAGGAAGGCGTGCTTGATGATGTCGACATAGGGCATGCCGATGTACTCGACCATCAGGAAGGCCGCGGCGCCCATCACCGGCGGCATGATCTGGCCGTTGACCGAGGACGCCACCTCGACCGCGCCGGCCTTCTCGGCGGAGAAGCCGGTGCGCTTCATCATCGGGATGGTGAAGGTGCCGGTGGTGACCACGTTGGCGATCGACGAGCCGGAGATCATCCCGGTCAGCCCGGAGGCGACCACCGCCGCCTTGGCCGGGCCGCCGCGCAGGTGGCCGAGCAGGCTGAAGGCCAGCTGGATGAAGTAGTGGCCGGCGCCGGCCCGCTCGAGCAGGGCACCGAACAGCACGAAGAGGAAGACGAAGCTGGTGGACACGCCGAGGGCGATGCCGAACACCCCCTCGGTGGTGATCCACTGGTGGTTGGCCAGGGCGGTGAAGCTCACCCCGCGATGGGCCAGCAGGCCGGGCATATAGGGACCGGCCAGGCTGTAGATCAGGAAGATCAGGGCGATGATCGCCAGCGGCGGGCCGAGGGCACGGCGGGTCGCCTCGAGCAGCAGCGGAATGCCGATGCAGGCGGTGACCAGGTCGGCGGTGGTCAGGCTGCCAGGGCGCTGGGCCAGGTCCTGGTAGAAGATGAACAGGTAGGCGGCGCTGGCCGCGGCGACCAGGCCGAGGGCGATATCCACCAGCGGTACGCGCTCACGGGGCGAACGCTTGAACGCCGGGAAGGCGAGAAACGCCAGCAGCAGGGCGAAGGCCAGGTGAATGGCCCGGGTCTCGGTGTTGTTGAGCACGCCGAAGTTGAAGATGAACGGCAGCGGCGAAGCGATCCACAGCTGGAACAGCGACCAGAGCAGCGCCAGGCCGGCGATCACCCGGGCCATGGCGCCCTCTGGGGTGCGCGCACCGACGTCCTGGGCGATCAGTTCTTCGGTGGACAGTTGCTTGTCATGCATGGGTGCAACCTGCATTCGGGAGGTGAAAAGAACGGCAAAACCCGCGGCCTGGCGGCGCGCGGGCTTGGTTCAAGCTTAGTCAAGATTGCCGCCCGGACGCTGCCGGGCGCGAGCGGGCGAGCGCTGCCGTTACAGCCAGCCGCGTTCCTTGTAGTAGCGCACGGCGCCTTCGTGCAGCGGCGCGGTGAGGCCGACCGTGATCATGTCCTCGGCCTTGAGATCGGCGAAGGCAGGGTGCAGGCGCTTGAAGCGGTCGAGGTTGTCGAACACCGCCTTGACCAGCTGGTAGACCACTTCCGGGTCGGCCTTGGCGGTGGTCGAGAGGACCGCCTTGCCGCCGATCGACGGGGTCGCGGCGTCATTGCCCTTGTACAGCCCGCCGGGGATCTCGGCCTTGGTGTAGTAGCTCTTCTCGGCCAGCAGCTTGTCGATGTCCGCGCCGGTCACCGGTACCAGCACGGCATCGGTGGTGGTGGTGGCTTCCTGGATCGCGCCGTTGGGATGACCGACGAAGTAGGTCATGGCATCGATGTTGTTATCGCCCAGGGCGGAGGCCTGCTCGGCCGGCTTGAGCTCTGCGGACAGGGCGAATACCGACTTGTCCCAGCCCTTCACGCGCATGATCTCTTCCAGGGTGTCGCGCTGCCCGGAGCCCGGGTTGCCGACGTTGACGCGCTTGCCCTTGAGGTCGTCGAGGCCGGCGATGTTGGCGTCGCGGCGGGCGAGGATGGTGAACACCTCGCTCTGCAGGGAGAACAGCGCACGAATGTCGTCCATCGCGCCCTCGGCCTCGAACGGGGCCAGCCCCTTGAGCGCCTTGTACTGGTGGTCCGACTGCATGACCCCGAGATTGAATTCGCCGCTGCGCAGGCCATTGACGTTGGCCACGCCGCCGCCGCTGGCCGGCGCGTTGCACTTGATCCCGTGTTCAGTCGTACCGCGGTTGACGAAGCGGCAGATCGACTGGCCAGCCACGTAGTACACGCCGGTCTGACCGCCGGTGCCGATGGTGACGAACTTCTCCTCGGCCTGCGCCGCGCCGCCGAGGGTGATACCCGCAAGAGCAGCCGACAGGACCCATGCGAGGGATTTGCCTTTCATGGGAATTCTCCTTTTTCTTGATTTCTGGGCCGGACGCGCCTTCTGGGCGGCACCCGGAACCCAACAAGTCTAACCGCTCGGACAGAATTTGCACGGCCGCGGAGCGTCTAGCACGGCACCAGGCCATGCCCGGTAGTGCTCGCCGTCCGCCGCGAGGCGGGGCCGTCCCCCCGGACAATCAGCCCTGCGCCGCGATGCCCCGGGCCTGGAGAAACGCCACGAACGCCTGTCGACTGGTGTAACGCGGCGTATAGCCGAAGGCCTCCTTCAGTCGCCGATTGGCCAGCAGCGGTCGATAGCGCAGGAAATCCAGTTGCTCGACGCCATGGCGGCTCAGTCCCAGAGGCCTGGACAGGCGCCAGGCCATGCGCAACACCGCGGCCGGCAATGCCCGGCAGGGCTTGCCCAGCAGGGCGGCGATCTCGCGCAGCGACAGGGCGCCATCGCCGGCCAGGTTGTAGATGCCCTCGCACCCTTGCTCCAGGCCCTGGCGAATGACGTTCACCACATCCTGATCCCAGATGAAGCCGAATCGACTGTCGTGCCCCTTCACCCCCAGCACCGTGCGCGTGCTGATCAGCTCGCCGACCCGGCTGTCGATGCGTTTGCCGAGGATGCTGCTGGGACGCAGGACCAACTGCCTGAGGCGCGGATGACGCGCCCGGGCGGTGGCCAGCAACAGCTCGATTTCACGCTTGTGGCGGGCATGGGCGAACGCGCCATCGCCGCGCAGCGGCTGGTCCTCGTCGAGCCATTCGGCGCTCTGCGGACAGAAGCCATAGGCGGCACCGGAGCTGGTGACGGTCAGGTGCTCGACACCATAGGCCAGGGCCGCCTCCAGCAGCGCCTGGGTGCCGCCCACCTCGATGGCGTGCAGTTGCGCCTCGCTCATGGCCGCGGGTGGATTGACGACCGTGGCCAGGTGCAGGATGGCCTGCGGCCGGTAGTCGGCGACGCAGGCCCGCACCTGGGCGGGACGGCCGATATCCAGCCGCACCGGTTCGACATTGAGCTGCAGGCCCTGCAGGGTGACCGGGCGGATGTCGGCGGCGATCAGCATCCACTGCGGATGCTGGATGGCCAGATCGCTGAGCACCTGCTGGCCGATATAGCCCGCGGCGCCGGTGATCAGTACACGCATGCAACCTACCCTCGCCCGAAAATGATCTGCCGCACCCGCCGGATCGGCTCCGCGTGCTCACAGCATAGGTCAGGCCGTCGCGGCCCGGAGGCGGCGGATGCAGTATCCTTGGCCCGTCCGTCGCCCTTCTCCGTGAGCCTGCCCTTGCCACCGTCCATGCTCCACCGCGGCCTCGCCAAGCTGCCGCGACTCATCGCCCTGATCCAGCGCCACCCCTGGCTGGTGGCGATCTTCGGCTTCGCCTCCGGCCTGGCCAGCTTCCTGCTGGTCGAGCGCCAGGCGCAGCTGGCCAGCGTGCTGGCCCTGGTGATGCTGGTCAGCTGGTTGTGGCTGACCCTGGAGAACCTGCTGCGCGCGAGCATCGCCCGCTGGTTCGGCCTCGAGCTGCCGCCGCCGCTGCTGCGCTACGCGACCCAGCTGATCCACCAGGAAAGCCTGTTCTTCGTCCTGCCGTTCTTCTTCATCACCACCACCTGGAACAGTGGCCAGGCGCTGTTCAGCGGCCTGCTCGCCGGCGCCGCGCTGGTGTCGATCATCGATCCGCTGTACTACCGCTGGCTGGCGCCGCGGCGCTGGCTGTTCCTGGCGTTCCACACCCTGACGCTGTTCGTCGTGCTGCTCACCGCACTGCCGATCATCCTCAAGCTGACCACGGCGCAGAGCTACCAGCTGGCCCTGGCGGTGGCGGTGCTGCTGTCGTTCCCCAGCCTGTACGGCAGCATCAACGTGACCCGCTGGTGGCGCGGCCTGCTGCTGCTCGGCCTGACCCTGGCGCTCGGCGCCAGCGGCTGGCTGGCGCGCTTCTGGGTGCCGCCGGCGACCCTGTGGCTGACCGAGGTGGCGCTGTCCAGCGAGTTCGACGGCTACCGGCGCACGCCGGGCAAGCGGGTCAAGCAGCTCGACCTCGAGCAGCTGCGCCGCCAGGGCCTCTACGCCTACGCCGCGATCAGCGCGCCGCGCGGCCTGGACGAGCGCATCTACCATGTCTGGCTGCACGAGGGTAAGGAAATCGAGCGCATCGCCCTGACCATCCACGGCGGGCGCAAGCAGGGCTATCGCGCCTGGACCCGCAAGCAGAACTTCCCCGGCGACGCCCTCGGTCGCTGGCAGGTCCAGGTCGTCACCGAGGCCGGGCAGATGATCGGCGTGCTGCGCTTCCAGGTCCTGGCGCCAACGGCCGCGGCGCCGTCAGCCACGCCCGTCACGCCGACGGACGCGGCCCTGGAGGTCGATGAGCTGGCGCTGCCGGTTCAGCCGAAGAACCAGTAGCACACCGCGACGGCGGCGACGATGCCGCTGAGGTCGGCCAGCAGCGCGCAGCCCACGGCGTGACGCGCGCGCTGGATGCCCACCGCGCCGAAGTACACCGCCAGCACGTAGAAGGTGGTCTCGGTGCTGCCCTGCACCGTGGCGGCCACCAGGGCCGGGAAGCTGTCCACGCCGAAGTTCTGCATGGTCTCGATGAGCATGGCCCGCGCCCCGCTGCCCGAGAAGGGCTTCATCAGCGCGGTGGGCAGGGCGTCGATGAAGCGGGTGTCCCAGCCGAGCGCCTGGACCAGCGCGCGCACCCCGTCGAGGCCCATGTCCAGGGCGCCGGAGGCCCGCAGCACGCCGATCGCGCAGAGCATCGCCACCAGATAGGGCAGCAGGCTCTTGGCCACGTCGAAGCCTTCCTTGGCGCCCTCGATGAAGTTCTCGTACACCGGCACCCGGCGCAGCGCCCCCACCAGCAGGAACAGCAGGATCAGGCCGAACAGGGTCAGGTTGCCGAGCAGCGAGGACAGCGCCGCCAGCGCCGTGGCGCTCATCCCGCCGAGCAGGGCCATGAAGCCGCCGAGCAACAGCGCCCCGGGAACCAGGTAGGCCAGCACCACCGGGTCCCACAGGCGCAGGCGCTGCACCAGGGCCACGGCCAGCAAACCGGCCAGGGTCGAGGCGCTGGTGGCCAGGAGGATCGGCAGGAACACCAGGGTCGGGTCGTCGGCGCCCTGCTGCACCCGGTACATGAAGATGCTCACCGGCAGCAGGGTCAACGACGAGGTGTTGAGCACCAGGAAGAGAATCTGCGCATTGCTCGCCACGGTCTGGCTCGGATTCAGCTCCTGCAACGCGCGCATGGCCTTGAGGCCGATCGGCGTGGCGGCGTTGTCCAGGCCCAGGCCGTTGGCGGCGAAATTGAGGGTGATGAAGCCCAGCGCCGGATGGCCCCGCGGCACCTCGGGCATCAGCCGCGCGAACAGCGGGCCGAGGGCGCGCCCGAGCAGGTCGACCAGGCCGGCCTTCTCGGCGATGCGCAGGAAGCCGAGCCAGAGGGTCAGGGTGCCGAACAGCACCACCATCACCTCCACCGACAGCTTGGCCATGGCGAACAGGCTCTCGACCATGGCGGCGAACACCGCCGGGTCGTCACCGAACAGCCAACGCGACAGGCCGGCCACCGCCGCCACCAGGAAAAAACTCAGCCACAGGCCATTGAGCATGATTCATCCCCCCAAACGATGCGGCGGATGATAGCGCGCCTGGCGGCGGGAGGCGCCAGGGCTGCTTGAGAAAGGAACTGCCGCACCCAAATGGCAGGGCATCAAGGCGATCCGGCCGGAGCCGGACGCCACCCGGGCGCCACGGCTCAGGCCTGCTCGTTGAGCAGCAGCAGCAGGGCCGCCGTCTCGGCATCCGGCTCGCCGTCGTAGCGCTGCGGCCGGTATTTCATCTGGAAGGCCGCCAGCACGTTGCGGGTGGCCTTATCCAGCTCGCCGTGAGCGGGTACCTCGTAGCCCTGGCGCGCCAGCTGGGCCTGGAACCAGGCCACGCTCGGCAGGCTGTTGGCAAACAGCGCCTGCTGCCGCGCCAGCGCCTGGGCGTCCGGCCAGGGCAGCAGGCCGGCCTCGGCCAGGCGCTTCCACGGGAACAGCGGGCCCGGATCGACCTTGCGCTGCGGCGCCACGTCGCTGTGGCCGATGATGCTGCCAGGCGCCAGCTGGTGGCGCCGCACGATGTCCTCGAGCAGCACGATCAGCGCATCGATCTGCTCCGGCGGATAGGCCTGCCAGGTGCGCCCGTCGGGGCCCTCGCTATAGCCCTGGTTGACCAGCTCGATGCCGATCGAGGTGCCATTGAGCCAGGTCCGACCCTGCCATTGGCTCTGCCCGGCGTGCCAGGCGCGCCGGTCCTCGTCGACCAGCCGGTAGATGGTCGCCGGCCCATCGCCGATCAGGTAGTGGCTGCTCACCTCGCCCTCGGTCAGCAGGCGCAACGAGCGCGCCATGTCGGTGGAGGTGTAGTGCAGGATGACGTACTGCACCCGGCTGCTCTGCCCGACGGCGCTGTACTGAGTATCGATGCGCGGGCCGTGGACGCAGCCGCCGAGCAGGGCCAGACAGAATGCAAGACACAGCACTCTCATGGGCGGATGTGCAACACGCTTTGCAGGTTGTCCAGCAGCATGTCGACGCTGAGCATGATCAGCAGCATGCCCATCAGCCGTTCCACCGCGGTCAGCCCGCGGGCGCCGAGAAAACGCTGCAGGAACGAGGCCTGCAGGAGGATGAAGGCGGTGGCCGCCCACGCCAGGACGACCGCCAGGTACAGCTCCCACAGCGGCCCCTCGTGGGTGTTGCGCAGGGTCATCAGCACCGCCAGGGCCGAGGGCCCGGCCACCGCCGGCGTGGCCAGCGGTACCAGCATCGGCTCGCCGTCCGGCACGTCGCCGAGCAGGCCCTGGGGGCTGGGAAAGATCAGGCGCATGGCGATGACGAAGAGGATGATGCCGCCGGCGATCGCCGTCGCCTCGCGCGACAGGCCCAGGCCGCTGAGCACCTTGTCGCCGAAGGTGAGGAACAGCAGCAGCAGGGCCAGGGCGAACAGCAGCTCGCGGCCGGCCACCCACAGGCGGCGCTTGGGCGCGACGTTCTTCAGGGCGGCGATATAGATGGCGATATTGCCGAAGGGGTCGGTGACCAGAAAGATCAACGCGGCGATGCCGAAAATTTCCATGCTGCACTCCTTAACGCATCGACACAGTTTAGTGACAAGCGCGGCGTCCGTCTGTCGGTAAAGCGTCCTTCAGCCGGCGGATCGGCCACGCCCGTCAGCCCGTGGCTGACAGGGCGGCAGCAGTGGGACAGAGTAGGGACGCCCCTGCAGTAGTTTCCCTTTGGGCTTTGTCAGGCTTGCGAGGACCCCGCTATGCACGCCCTGCTCTGGTTCAAACAGGATCTGCGACTCGACGACCACCCGGCCCTGCAGGCCGCCCTGAGCGCCGAACGCCTGCTGCCGCTGTTCGTCTTCGACCCGGCGCTGCTGCAGCCGGGCGAATACGGCATGCGCCGCCTCGGCGTGCACCGCACGCGCTTCCTCCTGGAGAGTCTCGCCGCGCTCAATGGCGCCTTGCGCCAGCGCGGCTCCCAGCTGCTGGTGCTGCCGGGCCGCGCCGAACAGCTGATCCCGCGGCTGGTCAGCCGCCTGGGCCTGGACCAGGTGCTGACCCTGGAGGAGATCGCCCCGGACGAGCGCGCCCAGCTCGAGCGGGTGCAGCGTGGCCTGGGCGAAGTGCCGCTGCAACGACTGGAGGGTAACGGCCTGCTGCGCAGCGCCGAACTGCCCTGCGCGGTCGATCAACTGCCGGCGGTGTACAGCCAGTTCCGCGAACTGATCGAGCAGCGCCTGCAGGTGTTCCAGCCACAAGCGGCGCCGAGCCGAATGCCGCCGCTGCCCGAAGGTGCCGAGGCGCTGATGCAGCCGTTGCCCGGCCTGTCCCGGCTGGGCCTCGGCGAGCCGCTCAGCGTGCCGGCCAGCGCCTTTCCCTTTTCCGGCGGCGAAGCGGCCGGCCAGGCGCGGCTGCGCGACTACCTGTGGGAAAGTCGCGGCGTGCGTCACTACCAGCAGACCCGCAACCAGCTGCTCGGCAGCGAGTACTCGTCGAAGTTCTCGCCGTGGCTGGCCAACGGCAGCCTGTCGCCGCGGCGCATCGTCGTCGAGCTGCGCCGCCATGAGGCCCAGGCCGGGCGCAACGACTCGACCTATGCGCTGTGGCTGGAGCTGTTGTGGCGCGAGTTCTTCCGCTGGACCCTGGTGCGCCACGGCGCCGCGCTGCTCCGCGCCGGCGGGGTGAAGGCCACCGAGCGTGCGCCGCGGCGGCTCGATCAGCGCTTCCAGCGCTGGTGCCAGGGGCGCACCGGCCTGCCGCTGGTGGACGCCAACATGCGCGAACTGGCGGCCACCGGCTTCATGTCCAACCGCGGCCGCCAGGTGGTCGCCAGCTATTTGATCAACGACCTGCAACAGGATTGGCGGCATGGCGCCGCCTGGTTCGAGGAGCACCTGCTCGACTACGACCCGGCCAGCAACTGGGGCAACTGGGCCTACCTCGCCGGGGTCGCCTGCGACCCGCAGCGCAGCCGGATGTTCAACGCCCTGCGCCAGGCCCGCGCCTACGACCGCGACGCCGCCTACGTCAGCCTGTGGTTGCCGGAGCTGCGCCACCTGCCCCCGCACCTGCGACACACGCCGTTCCTGCTGCCGCAGCGGCAACTGCAGGCACTGAACTATCCACGTCTGGAACAGATCCCGGAGACCTGGCGGCCCTACCTGCCGAAGGCCGCCTGACGCCGCAGGCGGCGCGCCTCAGCCGCGCTCGATGCGGTTGCGCCCGCCGCGCTTGGCGCGGTACAGCGCCTGGTCGGCGCGCTCGAGGACCTGGTCGCTGCGCTCGCCCTCGGCGAATGCGCTGATGCCGGCCGACAGGGTGATGCTCACCCGCTCGCCGCGGAAGTGGAACGGGCAGCCCTGGATTCCCTCGCGCAGCGTCTCCAGCAGCTGCAGGCCGCCGTCGAGCGGGGTCGAGGGCAGCAGCAGGACGAACTCCTCGCCGCCGAAGCGGGCGATGAAGTCGATCTTGCGCAGGCGCCTGCGCAGCTCCTGGGCGATGATCTTCAGCACCTTGTCCCCGGCCAGGTGACCGTAGGCATCGTTGATTCCCTTGAAGTGGTCGATGTCTACTATCGCCAGCAGCAGGTCGCCGCCATAGCGCTGCCAGCGGGCCAGCTCCAGGTCCAGTCGCTCGCCCCAGGCGGCGCGGTTGGGCAGTCCGGTGAGCGGGTCGAGCAGGGCCTTCTGCCGCTGCTCTTCCAGGTGCTGGCGAAAGCCCTTGGCTTCCTCCTCCATGTGCGCCACCCGCTCGACCAGCGTCTGCAACCGCCCGCCCACCTGCTGGTCGCGCTCATCGCGCTGGCGCTGGTACTGCTGCATGGTGTCGAGCAGGCCATTGAGGCGACTCTCCACCAGCTCCTTCAGGCTGCCCAGGTCGGTCGCCTGGCGCACGCTGCTGTGCAGGCCGTCGACCTGCTGGCGCAGTTCGCTGTCCAGCCCGCGCACCACGCTGAGGGACTCGGCGTAGTCCTCGTGGGCGTCCTGCAGGGAGCCCTGGAAGGTCGCCAGGCGCTCGTTGAGCTGCTTGAGATAGACCTCGAAGTCGCGCTGGCCGACATCGGCGATGGCCAGCATCAGCACCGCCAGGTCGTCCAGCACCGGCACCAGCTCGTAGAGGTTCAGGCCGGCGCGGATACGCTCGCGCAGCAGGTCGGCCTGGGCCTGGTGACGGTCCGGCAGGGGCAGCTCATCCAGCAGGCCGAGCAGGCTCGCCTCGACACGCTCGGCAATGGCGCTGTAGCCGGGTTCGGGCGGCGCCGGCAGGGCATATTCGACATCCGCCACCGGCTCGACTGGCGCAGGATCCATAAGCCCGGCATCGGCTGGCTGCTCCGTTTCTGGCTCTGGCTCTGGCTCTGGCTCCACAGCCTGCGCGCCCGGCAGCAGGTCCGCCGGCGCGGGCAGGCTGTCCAGCGGCGGCAGGCCAGGCGTCCGTTCGGCCATGGGCGCGGCGCCGGGCGCCAATGGCTCATTGCCGTCACGCCCACCGAACCAGCGTTGCAGCAGGCCAGGTCGCGCGGGCTGATCCTGGCTGCGCTCGGCCAGCGCCCGCTGCTGCAACTGCGCCAGCTCGGCGAGCAGCACCGGCAGCTCGCGCATCTGCCCGACGCGCGCGTCGAGCCCCTTGGCAAAGCGCTTCAGCGGCTTGTGCACCTCGCGCGGCAGGTCCAGGTCGAGCAGCGGCTCGACCAGCGCCGCCAGCGCGCCGGCGACCTGGGCGATGCGCTGCTGGCGCTGTTTTTCCGAGTCGAGCACCGCCCGTTCCAGCCGTGGCACCAGGGCCGCGAGGCCGACATCGATGTCGTCGCGGCGGAGGATCTCGCGCAGATCCTGCATGCATTGATCGACCGCCTTGTCGGCGCCCTCGGCGGCCAGGCTGCTGCGCACCAGGCCGCGGCGCATCAGGTCGAGGCGGGCGTCCCAGCGCCGCTCGAGTTTTTCCTGCTGCTCCAGGCTGGCCAGGTACTTGTCCTTCCAGCGCTGCGCGTCGTCGCTCATCTCAGGTCCCCCGCGCGGGTACCACTCAGCACCGGCGTGCGGCGCGACTCGGCACCGTTCGGCAGGCGAATCTCCACGGCCACCGGCAGGTGATCGGAGATCGGCAGCGACAGCACTTCGAAACGCTCCAGCTGCAGCTGCGGACTCAGCAGGATGTGATCGAGGCAGCGCTGCGGCCGCCAGCTGGGAAAGGTTGCCTCGAGCTGCGGCGCCAGCAGGCCGAGGTCGCGCAGCGGCGAGTGCTGCAGCAGGTCGCGGGCATGGGTGTTCATGTCGCCCATCAGCACCTGGTGACGGTAGTCGCCGATCAGCTCGCGGATATAGGCCAGCTGGCGCGTGCGGGTGCGCGCGCCGAGGGCCAGGTGCATCATCACCACCACCACGGCATCGGGCCCCTCGCCGAGGCGCAGGAGCATCGCCCCGCGCCCGGGCGGCCCCGGCAACGGGTGGTCCTCCAGCAGGCTGGGGCGCAGGCGGCTGAGCACGCCGTTGCTGTGCTGGGCCAGGCGGCCGAGGTTGCGATTGAGCTGCTGGTACCAGTAGGGGAAGGCGCCGAGGTGGGCCAGGTGCTCGACCTGGTTGACGAAGCCGGAACGCAGGCTGCCGCCGTCGGCTTCCTGCAGCGCCACCAGGTCGTAGTCGGCGAGCAGGGCACCGATGCGCTGCAGGTTGCCGGCGCGCCCGGGGTGCGGCAACAGGTGCTGCCAGCCGCGGGTCAGGTAGTGGCGATAACGCTCGGTGCTGATGCCGACCTGGATATTGAAGCTGAGCAGGCGCAGACGGCCGCCACTGGGCCAGTCGGCGGCAGGTGTGCAGCCCGGGTTGACCCGCGGATCACACAAGCCTGCCTGGCGTGCGTTGGACCACCTGCGCAACATGCTCGGCGCTCGCGGCGTGCCGCTTACTGCGCGGCACGCTCCTGGGCGATCAGGTGGTCAGCCACCTGCAGGGCCTGCTGCGGGCCGCCGGAGCTGCCGATGTCGAAGCGGTACTTGCCGTTGACGATCATCACCGGCACGCCGCTGATCTGGTAGGCCATGGCCAGCTTCTTGGCCTTCTCCATCTGGCCCTTCACGGCGAAGGAGTTGTAGGTGCTGAGGAACTTGTCCTTGTCGACGCCCTGGGTGGCGAGGAACTCGGCCAATTCCTCGGGGGTGGCCAGCTTCTTGCCCTGCTTGTGGATGGCCTCGAACACCGCGTCATGCACCTTCTGCTCGACCTTCATGCTTTCCAGGGTGATGAAGGCCTGGCCGTGGACGTTCCACACACCGCCGAACAGCGCCGGCACGCGCACGAAGTTGACGTCCTCGGGCAGCTGCTCGACCCACGGATTGATGGTCGACTCGAACTGATAACAGTGCGGGCAGCCGTACCAGAACAGCTCGACCACTTCGATCTGCCCCGGCTTGGACACCGGCACCGGGCTGGTCAGCTCGACGTACTGCTTGCCGGCCTGGATCGGCTCGGCCTGAGCAGCCATGCCAAACAGGCTGGCGGTGGTGAGGGCGGCACTGAGAATCAGGTTACGCATGTGTGACTCCTTGACGATTGAGCGGCGCCCTGTGGCGACCAGCGTTCGACCCGCCGGGGCGGTTCCGGGTTCCCAGCATTGTAGCGGGGCGACAAACGAAAAAGGGTGGCCGAAGCCACCCTTTCCCTGTCACAGCATTGCAGGCTGTTTCCGCATCAGTGCAGGCCTTGCACGTAGCTGGACAGCGCTTCGATGTCCTTGTTGCTGAGCTTGGCCGCGATGCCGCGCATGATCTGGCTGTCGCCGTCGTTGGTGCGGTTGCCTTCGCGGAAGTCGGTCAGCTGCTTGGCCACGTAAGCCGCGTGCTGGCCTCCCAGCTGGGGGAAACCGGCCGCGTCGAGGCCGGCGCCGTCCGGCGAATGGCAGCCGGTGCAGGCCGGCATGCCCTGGTCCAGCTTGCCACCACGGAACAGGGCTTCGCCCCGAGCCACCAGCTTCGGGTCCGCCGCGCCGACGCTCATCTTCTGGCTGGTGTAGTAGGCCGCGATGTCGGCCAGGTCCTGCTCGCTGAGGTTGTCCAGCAGGCCGGTCATTTCCACCACGCCACGATTGCCGGACTTGATGTCGTTCAGTTGCTTGAGCAGGTAGCGCTCGCCCTGACCGGCCAGTTTCGGGAAGTTCGGTGCAGCGCTGTTGCCATCGGCGCCATGGCAGGCGCCACACACGGCGACCTTGCCCTGACCGGCGGTGGCGTCACCGCCAGCGGCTTGGGCCAGGCCGGTGATGCCCAGGGTCAACAGCAGACTCACGAGTACTTTGTTCATCAGCTAATCCAACTACGGCTAAGAGAGAAAGAGTTTTGCGTCGGACCTACTCGGCCATCAATTCGATGACCGCCTGGTAGTCCTCGGCGCTGCAGTCCATGCACAAACCGCGGGGCGGCATCGCATTCAGACCATTGGTGACGTTCTGTACCAGTACGTCCATGCCCTTGGCCAGACGCGGCTCCCAGGCAGCCTTGTCACCCCGTTTCGGCGCCATCGGCAGTTGACCGTTATGACAGGCCGCACAGGCGCGCGCGTACACGGCCTCCGGGTCCTGAGCGGCCTGGACCTGGAGCGACAGCATCGACACAACGGCGGCTAGCACTATTTTTTTCATGAGATCGGCCTCATCGGGGAGGGGAACGGCCTGCTTTCTACGGGCAGATGATCTATCGCGTTCCCGTGAACACCTATCCAGCAGCTGGGACAAAGCGCACACAAAATCGCCGGCATTATATACTGGCGCCACTGAAACGGAAACGACGCCACTTGCCGCGCGCCGCTGCGCCCGGCAGGCTGCGCGCAAATGTCGCAAGGGCCACGCGCTGCCCCACCTCCCACGCCCGCCCTCAACGGATGCCCCGATGCAAGCCAAGAACCCCATTATCGGTCTGTGCCAACAGGCCAGCTTTCTCATCAGCGCCGCCAAGGTCGACCAGTGCCCGGACGACCTCGGCTATGAAGTGGCCTTCGCCGGCCGCTCCAACGCCGGCAAATCCAGCGCCCTCAACACCCTGACCCATGCCAGCCTGGCGCGCACCTCGAAGACCCCGGGGCGTACCCAGCTGCTGAACTTCTTCCGCCTCGACGACGAGCGTCGCCTGGTCGACCTGCCCGGCTACGGCTACGCCAAGGTGCCGATCCCGCTGAAGCAGCACTGGCAGAAACACCTGGAGGCCTACCTGGGCAGCCGCGAGAGCCTGCGCGGCCTGATGCTGATGATGGATATCCGTCACCCCCTGACCGAGTTCGACCAAATGATGCTGGACTGGTCGGGCGCCAGCCAGATGCCCATGCACATCCTCCTGACCAAGGCCGACAAGCTGGCCTTCGGCGCGGCCAAGAACGCCCTGCTCAAGGTCCAGCAGGAGATTCGCAAGGGCTGGGGCGAGCGGGTCAGCATCCAGCTGTTCTCGGCGCCCAAGCGCCAGGGCGTGGAAGAGGCCCAGGCGGTGCTGGCCAACTGGCTGGAGCTGGGCCGGACGGCCGCGGCCGAGGACTGAGCAGGCCGCCGGAGGGACGCGGAGACTTTTTTGCGGACAAAAAAAACCCCGAGCTTCGTATGGGGAGGGAGAAGTTCGGGGTTTAAGGCTCTGAACCGCTAGGGCGGGGTTCAGATGTCTGCCAACACTTAACACAACATCAGGAGCATCGAAGGGCCTGTCGGCCATTCCTAGACTCTGACTGCCCGCGCAAACGCAAAGTTCAGGCGCTTTTTAAAATCTATTGGCAATAAAAACCTCAATAGCTAAGAGATTCTGATTCTAAAGAGCCCGCGCCCGTGGCCCTGTGCCCCGGGCGCCGGCTCGACCAGCCCGGGGCTCAGTGCGCCTCGTCCCAGTTGTCGCCCACCCCGACCTCCACCAGCAGCGGCACGTCCAGCTCCGCAGCGCAGCCCATCAGCGCCTTGATCCGCTCGCCGACCTGCTCGACCAGGTCCTCGCGCACCTCCAGCACCAGTTCGTCGTGCACCTGCAGGATGACCTTGGCGTCCAGCGCGGACTCGCTCAGCCAGGCGTCCACGGCGACCATGGCGCGCTTCATGATGTCCGCGGCGGTGCCCTGCATCGGCGCGTTGATCGCCGTGCGCTCGGCGCCCTTGCGCAGGGCCGGGTTCTTCGCGTTGATCTCCGGCAGGTACAGGCGGCGGCCGAACAGGGTCTCGACGAAGCCCTGCTGGGCCGCCTGCTCGCGGGTGCGCTCCATGTAGGCCAGCACCCCCGGATAGCGGGCGAAGTAGCGATCGATATAGGCCTGGGACTGCTTGCGGTCGACGCCTATCTGCTTGGCCAGGCCGAAGGCGCTCATGCCGTAGATCAGGCCGAAGTTGATCGCCTTGGCGCTGCGCCGCTGGTCGGTGGTCACCTCGTCCAGGGCCACGCCGAACACCTCTGCGGCGGTGGCGCGGTGCACGTCGAGGTCATGGCGGAAGGCATCCAGCAGGCCGGCGTCCTTGGCCAGGTGGGCCATGATGCGCAGCTCGATCTGCGAATAGTCGGCGGCCAGCAGCTTGTAGCCCTCGGGCGCGACGAAGGCCTGGCGGATGCGCCGGCCCTCGGCGGTGCGGATCGGGATGTTCTGCAGGTTCGGGTCGCTGGAGGACAGCCGCCCGGTAGCCGCCACCGCCTGGTGGTAGCTGGTGTGGATGCGCCCGGTACGCGGGTTGATCTGCTCCGGCAGGCGGTCGGTGTAGGTGCTCTTGAGCTTACTCAAGGAGCGGTACTGCATCAGCACCTTGGGCAGCTCGAAGTCCTGCTCGGCCAGCTCGGCGAGCACCGCCTCGGCGGTGGACGGCTGGCCCTTGGCGGTCTTGCTGAGAATCGGCAGGCCGAGCTTGTCGTAGAGGATCACCCCGAGCTGCTTGGGCGAGGCCAGGTTGAACTCCTCGCCGGCGATGGCGAAGGCCTGGCGCTCCAGCTCCACCAGCTTGTCGCCGAGCTCCTGGCTCTGCTGACCGAGCAGCTTGGCGTCGACCAGCGCGCCCTGGCGCTCGATGCGCGCCAGCACCGGCACCAGCGGCATCTCGATCTCGCGCAGCACCTTGGCCAGGGACGGCTCGGCCTCGAGCCTGGCCCACAGGCACTGGTGCAGGCGCAGGGTGATGTCGGCGTCTTCCGCCGCATAAGGCCCCGCCTGCTCCAGGGCGATCTGGTCGAAGGTCAGCTGCTTGGCGCCCTTGCCGGCGATGTCCTCGAAGCGCACGGTGCTGTGGCCGAGGTACTTGAGGGCCAGGCTGTCCATGTCGTGGCGGGTCGCGGTGGCGTCCAGCACATAGGATTCGAGCATGGTGTCGAAGGCCACGCCCTGCACTTGGACCGGCGTGGAGGCGTTGGCCAGGACGTTGATGTCGTACTTGGCGTGCTGGCCCACCTTGGCCCTGGCCGGGTCCTCGAGGATCGGCTTGAGCGCCTGCAGCACCGCGTCGCGATCCAGCTGCTTGGGCACGCCCATGTAGGAGTGGGCCAGGGGGATATAGGCCGCCTCGTGGGCGCTGACCGCGAAGGACAGGCCGACCAGCTGCGCCTGCTGGGGGTCGAGGCTGGTGGTTTCGCTGTCGAAGGCGATCAGCTCGGCGCCCGCGAGCTTGCCCAGCCAGGCCTCGAACTGCGCCTGTTCGAGGACGATCTGGTAGTCCGACTCGACGGCGGCGGCCTCATCTGCCGCCGCGTCGGTTGGCGCGGCGAACAGGTCGCCGGCCGGCGCCGCGGCCTGCTCGGCCAGGCGCTTGTCCTGGCGCAGCAGCTCGTCCAGCCAGCTCTTGAACTCCAGCTCGGCGTACAACTCGGCCAGCGCCGCCCGGTCCGGTTCGCCCGGATGCAGGGCGTCGATCTCGATGTTCAGCGGCACGTCCAGCTTGATGGTCGCCAGCTCGTAGGACAGGTAGGCCATCTCGCGGTGCTCGGCGAGCTTGGCCGGCAGCGTCTTGGCGCCGCGGATCGGCAGTTCCGCGACCTTGTCGAGGTTGGCGTAGAGCACGTCGAGGCCGCCGCCGAGGCCGACCAGCAGGCCCAGGGCGGTCTTCTCGCCGACCCCGGGGACGCCGGGAATGTTGTCGACCTTGTCGCCCATCAGCGCCAGGTAGTCAATGATCAGTTCGGGACCGACGCCAAATTTCTCTTTCACGCCATCCACGTCGTAGACGCTTCCGGTCATGGTATTGACCAGCGTAACGTGCGGGCAGACCAGCTGCGCCATGTCCTTGTCACCGGTGGAGATCACCACGTCGCGGCCCTGGGCGGCGCTCTGCCGGGCCAGGGTGCCGATCACGTCATCGGCCTCCACCCCCTCGACGCACAGCAGTGGCAGACCCAGGGCGCGCACGCTGGCGTGCAGCGGCTCTACCTGCACCCGCAGGTCATCGGGCATCGACGGCCGGTTGGCCTTGTACTCGGCATAGAGTTCGTCGCGGAAGGTCCCGCCCTTGGCGTCGAAGACCACCGCGAAGGGGCTGTCCGGGTATTGCTTGCGCAGGCTCTTGAGCATGTTCAGCACGCCCTTGACCGCGCCGGTGGGCAGGCCCTTGGAGGTGGTCAGCGGCGGCAGGGCGTGGAAGGCGCGGTACAGGTACGAGGACCCATCGACCAGCACCAGGGGAGCGTTTGACATGAGCAGGATCAACCTTTTCGGCGGGGGCAGCGCTAGAATGACTGCACCATTGACGACAAAGGGACAAGGTTATCATGCGCACAGCCAATCGCCTGTTGCTGGCCAGCCTGCTGGCACTCGCCTCCGTCGCGGCTCACGCCGAGGACCCGGTGTCCGGCGATCCGGACGTAACCATTCGCCAGGAAGGCGACAAGACCATCGAGGAATACCGGGTCAATGGCTTCCTCTATGCAATCAAGGTCACGCCGAAAGGCGGCAAACCCTACTTCCTGGTGCGTGCCGATGGCAGCGATGGCAACTTCGTGCGCTCCGACCATCCGGACATGCTGATTCCGGCGTGGGAAATCTTCAAATGGTAAAGCGATCCTGATATGTCGGTTTTCACCCCCCTCGAACGCCATGAACTGGAAACCTTTCTCGCGCCCTACGGGCTCGGTCGCCTGCGCGACTTCCAGGGCATCGCCGCCGGTAGCGAGAACAGCAACTTCTTCGTCAGCCTGGAGCAGGGCGAATTCGTCCTGACCCTGATAGAGCGCGGCCCGAGCGGCGACCTGCCGTTCTTCATCGAACTGCTCGACGTGCTCCACGAGGCCGACCTGCCGGTGCCCTACGCCCTGCGTACCGAGGCCGGCGAGGCGCTGCGCGAGCTGGCGGAGAAGCCGGCGCTGCTGCAGCCGCGCCTGCCCGGCAAGCACATCACCCACCCCAACGCGCACCACTGCGCGGAGGTCGGCAGCCTGCTGGCCCACCTGCACCTGGCCACCCGCGGGCACATTCTCGAGCGCAAGAGCGACCGCGGCCTGGACTGGATGCTCGCCGAAGGCCCGAGCCTGGCCCTGAAGCTGCCGGAGGCCGACCTGCCGCTGCTGCGCGACGCCCTGGCCGAGATCGCCGCGCTCAAGGCGAAGATTCTCGCCCTGCCGCGGGCCAACCTGCACGCCGACCTGTTCCGCGACAACGTGCTGTTCGACGGCAATCACCTCACCGGGGTGATCGACTTCTACAACGCCTGTTCGGGGCCGATGCTCTACGACCTGGCGATCACCCTCAACGACTGGTGCTCGGAGCCCGACGGCAGCCTCGATCAGCCCCGCGCCCAGGCCCTGCTCGGCGCCTATGCCGCACTCAGGCCGTTCGGCGCTGCCGAGGCCGAGCTGTGGCCGGCCATGCTGCGTGTGGCCTGCGTGCGCTTCTGGCTCTCGCGGCTGATCGCCGCCGAGTCCTTCGCCGGCCAGGAAGTGCTGATCCACGACCCCAACGAGTTCCTCCGCCGCCTTGCCCAGCGCCAGCGGGTCGACCTGCCCCTGCCGTTCGCCCTGTAGCGGCCCGTAGGGTGCGCCCTGCGCACCGCTTGCCGGTTACGGTGTGACCGGCTCGCACGGCGCACCCTACGGCAGCTGCCTTAGCCGCACCGGGAATAGCCGCAATTGAGGCAGGTGGCGCAGCCCTCCAGCTGCACCACCGCCTGGGTCTGGCACTTGCCGCACAGCTGCGCCCCGGGTGGGAAGCCTTCGCCGGGTTCCACCGAGGCGGCGTCCTGGCTGGCCTGGTAGACCGCCCACTTCTCCGCCAGCAGGCGCCGTTGCTGCTCATCCAGCTCATGACCCTCGAGCAGGCCGATGGCGGTCAGGTGGCGTTCCAGCACCGCGCCGATCTCCGCCACCAGCGACGGCATGTAAACCCCACCGCGCTTGAGGTAGCCGCCGCGCGGGTCGAACACCGCCTTCAGCTCCTCGACCAGGAAGGTGCAGTCGCCACCCTTGCGGAACACCGCCGACATGATCCGGGTCAGCGCCACTATCCACTGGAAGTGCTCCATGCCCTTGGAGTTGATGAAGATCTCGAAGGGCCGGCGCTGCTCGTGGGGCGTGCCGGCGTTGAGCAGGATGTCGTTGATGGTGACGTACAGGGCATGCTCGAACAGCGGCGACTTGATCTTGTAGGTCACCCCGAACAGGGTTTCCGGGCGCTGCAGGGTCTCGTCCATCTGCACCAGGGCAGGCGTCGCCTCGGCCTCGGCGGCCGGCGAGGGCGGCGCCTCGTCGACCAGCTGGAAGCCCGTGATGCGTTGTTCGATCTTCACCACCATGCTCTTCTCCGCCGGGCTGCCCAGGATCGGCGCAGCGCCGCTCAGTACTTGCCGTAATAGCCTTCCTTCAGCGCCTCGAACAGGTTGGCGGCGCTGTGCAGCTGGCCGTCGTACTCCACCTGCTCGTCGCCCTGCAGTTCCACCTGGCTGCCATCCGCCAGTTCGAAGCGGTAGCGGGTGCGCGCCAGGTCCGCCTGCTTGACCAGCACCCCCTGGAACGCCGCCGGGTTGAAGCGGAAGGTGGTGCAGCCCTTGAGGCCCTGGCGCCAGGCGTACAGGTAGATGTCCTTGAACGCCTCGAAGGGGTAGTCGGTGGGCACGTTGGCGGTCTTGGAGATCGACGAGTCGACCCATTTCTGCGCCGCCGCCTGGATATCCACATGCTCGGTGGGGCCGATGTCCTCGCTGCTGACGAAGTAGTCGGGCAGGCGCTCGGCCGGGTCCTGCGAGCCGGGCATGGCCCGCGGGTTGACCAGGCTGCGGTAGGCCAGCAGCTCGTAGCTGAACACCTCGACCCGCTCCTTGCTCTTGCGCCCGGGGCGGATCAGGTTGCGCCAGTAGTGCTGGGCGAAGCTCGGCTCGATGCCGTTGGAGGCGTTGTTGGCCAGGCTCAGGCTGATGGTGCCGGTGGGGGCGATGGAGCTGTGGTGGGTGAAACGCGCGCCGCGCTCGGCCAGGGCATCCACCAGCTCCGGCGCCTGCCCGGCCAGATGCTGCATGTAGCGCGAATAGCGGGCGTGCAGCACCCGCCCGGGCAGGCGGTCGCCGACCTTGTGGCCATCGCGGGCCAGCTCAGGGCGCAGCCGCAGCATCTGCGCGGTCACCTCGAACTCCTCGGCCAGCAGCGGCGCCGGGCCCTTCTCCTCGGCCAGCTCAAGCGCCACCTGCCAGCCGGTCAGGGCCATTTCCCGGGCCACTTGCTCGGTGAATGCACAGGCCTCGGCGCCGCCGTAGCGCAGCTTGAGCAGGGCCAAGGTCGAGCCCAGGCCGAGAAAACCCATGCCATGGCGGCGCTTGCCGAGGATCTCGGCGCGCTGTTCGGCCAGCGGCAGGCCGTTGATCTCCACCACGTTGTCCAGCAGGCGGGTGAAGATGCGCACCACCCGGCGGAAAGCGTCCCAGTCGAAGCGCGCCGCGGCGCCGAAGGGGTCGAGGACGAAGCGGGTCAGGTTGACCGAGCCGAGCAGGCAGGAGCCGTAGGGCGGCAGCGGTTGTTCGCCGCAGGGGTTGGTGGCGCGGATGTTTTCGCACCACCAGTTGTTGTTCCACTGGTTGACCCGGTCGATGAGGATGAAACCCGGCTCGGCATAGGCGTAGGTGGCGGCCATCAGCTGGTCCCAGAGCTCGCGAGCCGGCAGGCTGCCGTGGACCTTGCAGGCCACCCGGCCTTCGTCGTCAACGCAGTAGCCCTGCTGCAGCGGCCAGTCGCGCCAGCGCACCTGGGCCGGATCGTCGAAGTCGAGGTCGGCACGCTCCTTGGGATGCACCGGGAACAGCAGCGGCCAGTCGGCGTCCTGCTCGACCGCCTGCATGAAATCGTCGCCGACCAGCAGGCTCAGGTTGAACTGGCGCAGGCGGCCGTTCTCGCGCTTGGCCTCGATAAACGCCTGCACGTCCGGGTGGGCGATGTCAAAGGTGGCCATTTGCGCGCCGCGGCGGCCGCCTGCCGAGCTGACGGTGAAGCACATCTTGTCGTAGATATCCATGAACGACAGCGGCCCGCTGGTCTGCGCCCCAGCCCCGGAAACCCGGGCGCCGCGCGGGCGCAGGGTGGAGAACTCATAGCCGATGCCGCAGCCGGCCTTGAGCGTCAGCCCGGCTTCGACCAGGCGACCGAGGATCGCCTCCATCGAGTCCTCGAGGGTCCCCGACACCGTGCAGTTGATGGTCGAGGTGGCCGGCTTGTAGGCCTCGGCACCGGCGTTGGCGACGATGCGCCCGGCCGGGATGACGCCGTGGCGCAGCGCCCAGAGGAACTCCCGGTACCAGTGCTCGCGCCGCTCGGGCTGCTCGACCGCCGCCACGGCGCGGGCGATGCGCTGCCAGCCGTGGTCGATGCTGGCGTCCAGCGGCTTGCCGTGCCCGTCGCGCAGGCAGTACTTCTGCGCCCAGATGTCCAGCGCGGCGGCCTGCAGGGGAATGTCAGGGGCCGTCGTCGCTGGGGACTTGCCGCGCTTGGCCATGTGCGGTCCTCCCGTCGCCGAGCCGAGCGACCCGGTGCGGGATCGACCGCCCCGACCTGTCGGCAGCCGGCGGGCGAACAGCAGGGTCGCTGACCTTTACCTTAGCCCCTGCGCGACCGCCGCGACGTTGTTCGGCCCGCCGGCAGCGGTTCCAGGCCAGGCGCCAGGCGGCGCTACAGCGGCTCGAGGCAACCGGCGAGGGTCTCGCCCAGCTGCGCCAGCAGGCGCTCGTAGCCGCTTGCGTCGACCGCCAGGCTGCCGCCCATGCCGTCCAGCTCGGCCAGGGTCACCGGCAGGCCGGCGCTCAGGGTTTCGGCCAGGCGCGGGCGCAGCGGCGGTTCGCTGAACACGCAGGCCGGTCCGCCCGCCTTCAGCCGTTCGCGCATCGCCGCCACATGGCGGGCGCCGGGCTGCACCTCGCCGGAGACGCTGAACACCCCGGCATGCTCCAGGCCATAGGCGGCCTCGAAGTAGTCGTAGGCCTGGTGGAAGACGAAGTAGGGCTTGCCGCGCACGCCACTCAGGCGCGCACGCAGACGCTCATCGAGGGCCGCCAGGCGCTGCTCGAAGCCGGCGAGATTGCTCTGGTAGCGCGCGGCGTTGGCCGGGTCGGCGGCAGCCAGGTCGGCGGCCATGCGTGCGGCGATCACCCGGGCATTGGCCGGCAGCAGCCACAGGTGCGCGTCCAGGCTGCCGGGACGGTGGGCGTGGTCGTGCTCTTCCAAGTCGGCCTGATGCTCTGGTTCGTGCCGGCCATGTGCATGCTCTGCATCGTCATGCCCGCCATGCTCCTCGTGCCCGTGGTGCTCATCGTGCTCATCGTGTGCGGCGTGTCCGTCGCCGAAATGCCGCAGCTGCATCCCAGGCAGGTCCTGCACGGCGACGCTGGGCTTGTCCCGCGCCTCCAGCACCCGCGGCAGGAAGCTCTCCAGATCGGCTCCGACCCAGTACAGCAGCTCCACCTCGCGCACCCGGCGCACGTCGGAAGGTCGCAGGGCGTAGTGATGCGGCGAGGCGCCCGGCGGCAGCAACACCTCAGGCTGGCCGACACCGTCCTGGACGGCGGCGGCGATCAGCTGCAGCGGCTTGATCGAGGTCAGCACGCGCACCTCGGCCTGCACCGCGGCGCTGAACGAGAGGAGGACACACAAGAGGCTGGCAGCTGAACGTAGACGCGACACGAGGAACACCCGGGCAGGAAGAAACAGGTAATATAATAACGTCTCCCAGCCAAGGCGTCGCCGCCCATGATCCTCACTCCGCTGGCCTCACGTCCCCACGACCATTCGCGCTGCGTCAGCCAGGCCCTGGCCGATGCCGAGAGCATCTGCATGCGCCAGGGCCTGCGCCTGACCGCATTGCGCAAGCGCGTGCTGGAGCTGGTCTGGCAAAGCCACAAGCCGCTGGGTGCCTATGACATCCTCGCCGTGCTGAGCGAGGAGGACGGGCGCCGTGCCGCGCCGCCGACCGTCTACCGCGCCCTGGACTTCCTCCTCGAGCACGGCCTGGTGCACCGCATCGCCTCGCTCAACGCCTTCGTCGGCTGCAACCGGCCGGAGCACGCCCACCAGGGCCAGTTCCTCATCTGCCGCCAGTGCCACGCGGCGATCGAGCTGGAACAGACGGCGATCAGCCAGGCCATCGTCAGCGCCGCAGCAAATGTGGGCTTCAGCGTGGAAGGCCAGACCGTGGAAGTGGTCGGTCTGTGCAGCGGCTGCCGGGAGGTCGAATGAGCGATGCCCTGATCCGCCTCGACGGCGTGGGGGTCCGCTTCGCCGGGCAGGCCGTGCTGCAGGACGTGCAGCTGAGCGTCGAGCCCGGGCAGATCGTCACCCTGATCGGCCCCAACGGCGCCGGCAAGACCACCCTGGTGCGTGCCGTGCTCGGCCTGCTCAAGCCGCAGGTCGGCAGCGTCTGGCGCAAGCCCAGGCTGCGCATCGGCTACATGCCACAGAAACTGCACGTCGACGCCACCCTGCCGCTCAGCGTGCTGCGCTTCCTGCGCCTGGTGCCGGGGGTCGATCGCGCCAGCGCCCAGGCGGCGCTCGCCGAGGTCGGCGCCGGCCAGGTGCTCGACAGCCCATTGCAGGGCATCTCCGGCGGCGAGCTGCAGCGTGTGCTGCTGGCCCGCGCGCTGCTGCGCAAACCCGAGCTGTTGGTGCTCGACGAGCCGGTGCAGGGCGTCGACGTCGCCGGCCAGGCCGAGCTGTACCGCCTGATCACCCGCCTGCGCGACCGCCACGGCTGCGGCGTGCTGATGGTCTCCCACGACCTGCACCTGGTGATGAGCACCACCGACCAGGTGGTCTGCCTCAATCGCCACGTCTGCTGCTCCGGCCACCCGGAGCAGGTCAGCTTCGACCCGGCCTTCGTCGAGCTGTTCGGCCAGGACGCCAAGAGCCTGGCGGTCTACCACCACCACCACGACCACGAGCACGACCTGCATGGCGCCGTGGTCAAGGAGCCGGGCGGCCTGAGCATCCAGGGCCCGCTCAAGCCGCACGTCCACGGAGATGGCTGCAACCATGGCTGATTTTCTGCTCAACGCCCTGCTCGCCGGCCTGGCCCTGGCCCTGGTCGCCGGCCCTCTGGGCTCCTTCGTGGTGTGGCGGCGCATGGCCTATTTCGGCGACACCCTGTCCCACGCCGCGCTGCTCGGCGTGGCCCTGGGCCTGATGCTGGACGTCAGCCCGACCCTGGCGGTGACCGTCGGCTGCGTGCTCCTGGCGGTGCTGCTGGTGACCCTGCAGACCCGCCAGCCGCTGGCCTCCGACACCCTGCTGGGGATCCTCGCCCACAGCACCCTGTCCCTCGGCCTGGTGGTGCTGAGCTTTATGCGCGAAGTGCGCATCGACCTGATGAGCTACCTGTTCGGCGACCTGCTGGCGGTCGGCCCGAGCGACCTGGCCTGGATTCTCGCCGGCAGCGCCCTGGTCCTGCTGGCGCTGGCATTGCTCTGGCGGCCGCTGCTGGCGATCACCGTGCACGAGGAGCTGGCCCGGGTCGAGGGCCTGCCGGTGGCGGCGATCCGCCTGAGCCTGATGCTGCTGATCGCCGTGGTGATCGCCGTGGCGATGAAGATAGTCGGCGTGCTGCTAATCACCTCGCTGCTGATCATTCCCGCGGCCGCCGCCCAGCGTCACGCCCGCACCCCGGAGCAGATGGCCCTGGGCGCCAGCCTGCTGGGCGTCGTCGCGGTGTGTGGCGGGCTCAGCCTGTCCTGGTTCCAGGACACCCCGGCCGGCCCCTCGATCGTGGTCAGCGCCGCCAGCCTGTTCCTGCTGAGCCTGGCCTGGCCGCGGCGCACGGCCTGACGGCGGCGCATGATACGGTTTGGTGCCGCCCGGTCAGGGGGTGTAGAATTGCGCACTTTTTGCGCAACCCGAGACTCGCAGCAATGAAGTCGTTCGCCTCACGTTGTCTAGCCCTGGTCGCGGCGTCCTTGCTGCTCGCCGCCTGCCAGCAGGCCCCGCAGGTCGCCGCCCCGCCGACCGACGAACTGGTCAGCGCCTTTCGCCAGCTCGACCACAGCCTGGCCGCCGGCCAGCTGGACGCCGCCGAGGGCCAGCTCGCGGCCCTGCAGCAGCGAGCCAGCGGCGACACCCGCCTGGAGCAGTATCAGCGCCAGCTGGCCGAAGCCTACCTGCAGCGCGGCCAGCAGGCCCTGCAGAGCGGCGACCTGGATCGCGCCACCAAGGCCTTGAGCCACGCCCGCAGCCTGATGCCCCAGGCGCCGGCCCTGACCACCGGCCTGGATGGCGCCATCACCCAGGCCCGGGATGCCGAACTGGATGCCGCCGACCGCGCCCACAGCGCCGCCGAACAGGCCGCGGCGCGAGCCGAGGAAGCCCGCCAGGAACAGGCCCGCCAGCTGCGCCAGGCCGCGGAGCGGCAAGCCGCCGCCATCCAGGCGACCCAGCTGCCGAACACCCCGCCCCCACCGAGCCCGCCCCAGGCCCGACTGATCGATCCGAACGCCGCCAGCACCCCGGTGCCGCTGCCGATGCTCGACCGCCAGGACAACGACAGCCTGCGCGATCTGCTCGACCAGGTCGCCGAGGACGTGGTGGCCTTCCGCTGCACGGTCAGCATCGAGGTGCGCCAGGCCAAGGATTTCCACTGGGTCGCCGCCCTGCTCAACGCGCGGGTCAAGCGTCTCGACCCGACCTTCAGCCCGCGCCTGACCCAGGTGGTCAAGCCGGCGCAGACGCCGCAACTGGTGCTCAGCCCGACCCGCCGGCCTTAGTCACTCGCTGCGCAGGCACGGCCGGGTTCGCCCGGCCGTTTGCATTGGCGCTGACTAGACTGCTTCGGGCGGCCCGCCTCATTAATTCAATTCAGCTATAACCATAGGCCTATAAAGATTTTTGCGGCCTAAACAGCGACGGGTAGACTAGCCGGCCTTTCCGGCCTACCCGCCCGTTCGACGAACCCAAAAGGTTTCCCGCGTGATCGAATTCCAGTCAGTCCACAAGGCGTACCACGTCGCCGGACGCGCCATTCCGGCCCTGCAGCCGACCGACCTGCACATCGCCCGCGGCGAGGTGTTCGGCATCATCGGCCATTCCGGCGCCGGCAAGAGCACCCTGTTGCGCCTGATCAACCGCCTGGAGGAACCCAGCGGCGGGCGCATCGAGGTCGACGGCGTCGACACCACCGCCCTGGATGCCGACGGCCTGCGGCGCTTCCGCCAGCGCGTGGGGATGATCTTCCAGCACTTCAACCTGCTGTCCTCCAAGACCGTGGCCGACAACGTCGCCCTGCCGCTGAAGCTGGCCGGCGAGCTGTCGCGCAGCGCGATCGACCAGCGCGTCGCCGCCCTGCTGGCCCGGGTCGGCCTGCAGGAGCACGCGGGCAAGTACCCGGCGCAGCTGTCTGGCGGGCAGAAGCAGCGGGTCGGCATCGCCCGCGCCCTGGCCACCGAGCCGAAGATCCTGCTGTGCGACGAGGCCACCAGCGCCCTCGACCCGCAGACCACCGCCTCGGTGTTGCAGTTGCTGGCCGAGATCAACCGCGAACTGGGCCTGACCATCGTGCTGATCACCCACGAGATGGACGTGATCCGCCGGGTCTGCGACCGCGTGGCGGTGATGGACGCCGGCCAGGTAGTCGAGCTGGGCCCCGTGGCCGAGGTGTTCCTGCACCCGCAACACCTCACCACCCGACGCTTCGTGCTGGAGTCCGAGCATGTCGACGAGCACGAACAGCACGACGACTTCGCCCATGTCGAAGGCAGCATCCTGCGCCTGACCTTCCAGGGTGAAGCCACCTACGCGCCGCTACTCGGCACCGTGGCCCGAGAAACCGGGGTGGACTACAGCATCCTGGCCGGGCGCATCGACCGAATCAAGGACACGCCCTACGGCCAGCTGACCCTGGCCCTCACCGGCGGCGACCTGAACGCCGCGCTGGCGCGCTTCGAGGCCGCCGACGTGCACCTGGAGGTGCTGCGCTGATGGACACCCTGTTCCCCAACGTCGACTGGCCGGAAATCTGGCAGGCCAGCCTGGACACCCTGAGCATGCTCGGCGGCTCGCTGCTGTTCACCGTACTGCTCGGCCTGCCCCTGGGCGTGCTGCTGTTCCTCACCGGGCCACGGCAGATGTTCGAGCAGAAGGCCCTGTACGGCGTCATCTCGCTGCTGGTCAACGTGCTGCGCTCGGTGCCCTTCGTCATCCTGCTGATCCTGATGATCCCGCTCACCGTGCTGGTCACCGGCACCTCCCTGGGCGTCGCCGGGGCCATCCCGCCGCTGGTGGTGGGCGCCACGCCGTTCTTCGCGCGCCTGGTGGAAACCGCCCTGCGCGAGGTCGATCGCGGCATCATCGAGGCGACCCAGGCGATGGGCGCCAGCACCCGCCAGATCATCCTCAACGCCCTGCTGCCCGAAGCCCTGCCGGGCCTGATCGCGGCCATCACCGTCACCGCCATCACCCTGGTGTCCTACACCGCCATGAGCGGCCTGATCGGCGGCGGCGGCCTCGGCGACCTCGCGGTGCGCTACGGCTACCAGCGCTACCAGCCGGACGTGATGCTGGTCACCGTGGTGCTGCTGCTGATCCTCGTGCAGATACTGCAAAGCACCGGCGACAAGCTGGTGGTGCATTTCTCCCGTAAATAGAACGGCAGCCGCGCGGCCATCCGCCGCCGCCTGCACCTTTCCCACAAGGAGTCGATCATGAAAAAACTGCTAGTAGCCGCCGCGGCCTTCGCCGCCCTCTCCGCCCAGGCGGAAAGCCTGAGCGTCGCCGCCACCGCGGTGCCCCACGCGGAAATCCTCGAGTTCGTCAAACCGGCCCTGGCCGCCGACGGCGTCGAGCTGGAGATCAAGGTGTTCACCGACTACGTGCAGCCCAACGTGCAGGTGGCGGAGAAGCGCCTGGACGCCAACTTCTTCCAGCACCAGCCGTACCTGGATGAGTTCAACAAGAGCCGCGGCACCGAACTGGTCGCCGTCGCCGGCGTGCACGTCGAGCCCTTCGGCGCCTACTCCAGCAAGATCAAGAGCCTCGACGCCCTGCCCGAGGGCGCCCAGGTGGTGATCCCCAACGACGCCACCAACGGCGGCCGCGCCCTGCTGCTGCTGCAGAAGGCCGGGGTAATCACCCTCAAGGACGCCAGCAACATCCTCGCCACGCCCAAGGACATCGCCGAGAACCCCAAGGGCATCAAGGTGCGTGAGCTGGAAGCGGCCACCCTGCCGCGCGTGCTGAACCAGGTCGACCTGGCGCTGATCAACACCAACTACGCCCTGGAAGCCAAGCTCAACCCGACCCAGGACGCCCTGGCCATCGAGGGCAGCGACTCGCCCTACGTCAACATCCTGGTCGCCCGCGCCGACAACAAGGACGGCGCGGCCCTGCAGAAGCTGGTCAAGGCGCTGAACAGCGCCGAGGTGAAGGCCTTTATCGAAGAGAAGTACCAGGGCGCCGTGGTGCCGGCGTTCTAAGCCGCACGCACGTCCCACACCACCAGGAGCCCGCCGCGTGCGGGCTCTTTCATGTCGGTCACTGCACAGTGGTGCGCGTGGCGCACCCGCCTCACCGCCCAGGCAGTCCAGCAGGCAGTCCAGCAGGCACTCCAGCGCCGGCTGGCGCTGCGCCCGGCGCATCACCGCGACCAGTTCGCGGTGGAAGGTCAGCGGGCCCAGGTCGATCACCCGCAGCCGGGTCGGCCGCTGCAGCCACAGGCCGGCGCGCGGGATCAGCGACACCCCCATGCCGCACTCGACCATCCGCACGATGGCCTCCAGCTCGTCCAGTTCCAGCGCCTCGCGTACGTTCAGGCGCTGTTCGCGCAGGAACTGGCTGACCCGCCGGCCGCCGAAGGAGCTGCGGTCGTAGCGCACGAAAGGCTGCTCGGCGAGCAGGCGCAGGGGCGCATCGCCCTCGACGTCCAGGGGCGCGATCAGCACGAAGGGCTCCCGCGCCAGGCTGACTTGCAGCAGCTCCTTGGGCAGCTCGAAGGGCGGCCTGATCAGCAGCGCCAGATCCAGCTCGCCGGCATCCACCTGGCTCAGCAACTGCAACGACACGCCCGGCACCAGCTTCAGCTCGACCCGCGGAGCGGCGGCGCGAAAGCGCGGCAGGGCCTCGGGCAGCAGGCCGGTCTGCACCGTGGCGATGGCGCCGACCCGCAGCTCGCCCTGCCACTGCGCCAGTGCGGTGGGCAGGGCCATCTGCGCATAGAGCGCGAGGATCTGTTCGGCCAGGGGCAGGGCGTGGCGACCGGCGGCGTTGAGCACCGCGGCGCGGCCGCTGCGGTCGAACAGGCGCACGCCGAGATGCTGCTCCAGCACGCGCATCTGCGCGCTGACCGCCGACTGGGTCAGGCCGATGTGCTGGCCGGCGGCGGCGAAGGTGCCGTGTCGGGCGACCATCAGAAAGGTTTTCAGCTCACGCAGCATCGATGCCTCGACTGATCGATTTTGTTTTTGCTTGCGCGCAAGGATATTCGCTTTAAATCAGTTTCGTCGTTACTAGAATGGGCAGACCCACCTAGCCGACAAGGAGCCACACCATGCCACTCGCCCCCTTTCATCTGGCCATCCCCGTGCATGACCTGGCCGCCGCCCGGCATTTCTACGGCGAGGTATTCGGCTGCGCCGAGGGACGCAGCAGCGCGCAATGGGTGGACTTCGACTTCTTCGGCCACCAGCTGGTGATCCACCAGGCGCCGAAGATGGCCTATCAGGAAGCGGCGCACAGCAATCCGGTGGACGGCCACGACGTGCCGGTGCCGCATTTCGGCGTGGTGCTGGCGTGGGACGACTGGCAGCGCCTGGCGCAGCGGCTGCAGGCCAGGGGCACGCGCTTCGTCATCGAGCCCCATGTGCGCTTTCAGGGCCAGGTCGGCGAGCAGGCCACCCTGTTCCTCCTCGACCCCTGCGGCAATGCCCTGGAATTCAAGGCCTTCAAGGACATCGCCCAGCTGTTCGCCAAGTAGCCACAGCCAAGCTGCCGACAGCGCAGACGGAACCCTCCGCCGCTGCCGTACATACGGAGCGGCGGAGGGATTCGTCCAGTAGGCGGGATGGAATCAGCCGGCAGGCTTGAGCAACTCGGGCAGCTGCACGGCGAGCTTCTGGTTGTTCAACGGCGCGCGAATGAAGCCACGCTGGGTGCCATCCGGGCCGAGGATCACCAGGTTGCCGCTGTGGCTGACGGTGTAGTTTTCCTCGCTGGTGTCGGCCGGGATGTAGGGAATGCTCACCGCGTTAGCCAGTTTCTGGATGGCATCCGGCTCGCCGGTCAGGCCGATGAAGTCGGCGTCGAAATAACCCAGGTACTTCTTCAGCTGCTCCGGGGTATCGCGGTGCGGATCGACGCTGACCAGCACCACGCGCAGGTTGGCCCGCGCCTCCTCGGGCAACAGGCCGCGCAGCTGCCGCAATTCGGCCAGGGTGGCCGGGCAGATGTCCGGGCAGAAGGTGTAGCCGAAGAACAGCAGGCTCCACCGGTCCCTGAGCTGGTCGAGCTGGAACGCCTGGCCGTCCTGGTCGACCAGGCTCAGCTCCGGCAGGTTGCGGCTCTGCGGCAGCAGCACGATGCCGGCGTCGAGCAAAGCGGTGGGGTCGGCCTGGCCCTTGGCGGTGAGCACCTTGTTGACGGTCAGGCCGAGGATCAGGGCGACCAGCGCGACGAGGATGAAGACGGTTTTCTGGGTTCGAGTCATGACACCAACGGTTTACAGATTGAGCAGCAGGTAGTGGTCGACCAGCAGGGCGATGAACAGCAGGAACAGGTACCAGATACTGTACTTGAAGGTGTTGATCGCCGCGTGCGGCCGGCTGTCACGGTACAACACCCAGGCCCAGTGGAGAAAACGCGCGCCCAAGCCGATGGCACAGACCAGGTAGAGCAGGCCACTCATGTGGATGGCGTAGGGCAGCAGGGTCACCGCAAACATCACGCAGGTGTAGAGCAGGATGTGCACCTTGGTGTAGTGCTCGCCGTGGGTCACCGGCAGCATGGGGATGTCGGCCTTGGCGTACTCGGCCTTGCGGTGGATGGCCAGGGCCCAGAAGTGCGGCGGGGTCCAGGCGAAGATGATCAGCACCAGCAGCAGCGGCTCGGCGGACAGCTGGCCGGTCACCGCGACCCAGCCGAGCAGCGGCGGCGCGGCGCCGGCCAGGCCGCCGATGACGATGTTCTGTGGCGTGGCGCGCTTGAGAAAGCCGGTGTAGATCACCGCATAGCCGAGCAGCGAGGCCAGGGTCAGCCAGGCCGCCAGCTGGTTGGTGAAGCTCAGCAGCAGCGCCAGGCCGGCCACCGCCAGCACCAGGGCGAAGCTCAGGGCCGCGGCCGGCGAGACACGGCCCTCGGCCAGCGGACGCTTGTGGGTGCGGGCCATGATCGAGTCGATGCGCCGATCCACCACGTGGTTGACCGCCGCCGCCGCGCCCGCGCACAGGCCGATGCCCAGGTTGCCGAACAGCAGCACCTGCCAGGGCACCCCGGCGCGGGTGGCGAGGAACATGCCGACCAGCGAAGTGATCAGCATCAGCACCACCACCCTGGGCTTGGTCAGCTCCAGGTAGTCGCGCCAGCCGGCGTGGACATGCTGCTTGCGCAATAGAGTAGCCATCGGCGTTTCTCCTCGATCGTTCTTGTTATTCGCTTGGCAGCGCGTTCAAACCGACGCTGCCCGGCTGTCCGTCGCTTAGCGGACGGGGCACGGCGGCCCTCGCCGTCAGCGCGAGGTACAGCCGCTGATTGATCAGTACCAGGCACAGCAGCAGCAGGGCGCCGCCGGCGTTGTGCGCCACCGCCACCGCCAGCGGCAGGTGCAGCACTACGTTGCTGATGCCCAGGGCGAGCTGCACGCCCAGCGCCAGCAACAGCAAGCCGGCCAGGCGCGGCAGGCCGGCGGTGCGCAGGCGCCAGGCCAGCAGCAGCAGTACCAGGGTGACGACCAGGGCGCCGAGCCGGTGGGTCATGTGGATGGCGGTGCGTGCGTCGCTGTCGAGCTGGCCGCCCAGGTAGTTGGGGCCGATGTGCTGGGTCAGGTGGAAGCCGTTGGCGAAATCCATCGCCGGCCACCATTGACCGTGGCAGGTGGGCAGGTCGACGCAGGCGACCGCCGCGTAGTTGCTGCTGACCCAGCCGCCGAGGGCGATCTGGCCGACCACCAGGGCCAGGGCGCCCGCCGCCAGGGCGCGCAGCCCCGCAGGCGGCCGGGGCAGCGGCGCGGCCGTGCCGGACAGGCGCAGGGTCAGCAGGAACAGCAGGCTGAGGGTGGCAAAACCGCCGAGCAGGTGGGCGGTGACCACCTGCGGCCACAGTTTGAGGGTCACCGTCCACATGCCGAACGCCGCCTGCAGGGTGACCAGCCCCAGCAGCAGCAACGGCAGCTTCAGCGGCTGGTCCGGCGCGCCACGACGGCGCAGCGCCTGCACGGCCAGGGCCAGAATCACCAGGCCGAGGCTGCCGGCGAAGTAGCGATGCACCATTTCGTACCAGCCCTTGGCCACTTCCAGCGGCGCCTCGGGGAAGCGCGCCTCGGCCAGGGACTGGCTCTGCTCGCTCATGGGCACGCCGAGGAAGCCGTAACAACCGGGCCAGTCCGGGCAGCCGAGGCCGGCGTGGCTGAGCCGGGTATAGGCGCCGAGCATGACCACCAACATGGCCAGCAGGGTGGCGAACAGGGCCAGGCGGTATCCGGGTTTGCGCATCGTGAGTCCTTAGCCGATTTGCGAGATCTTCAGCAGATAGCGTAGGTCGTCGAGGATGCCTTTGCCCTTGCTGCGGCTGTCATAGCGCAACACCAGATTGCCGTGGGGGTCGACTATCCACAGCTGGGCGCCGGCGCCCTCGCCGGCTGTCCGCGCGTGGGCCGCGGGCTGCAGGGCATATCGCGCCAGTTGCGGGTACTCGCGGCGCAGCCTGGCATCGTAGTCGGCCTCCAGCGCCTGGCCGCTGGCCAGGGCGTGGGTGGCGCGCGGCGCGTCGCGGTTGAGACCGATATGAATCTGCCGGGCGAGGAACACCAGTTGCTGGCAGTCGGCTGCGCAGGCATCCGGAGTGGTTACCAGCAGCTGCCAGCGGCTTTCCTCGGCCGCCACGCCCAGGTCGGCGCGGGTCAGGCCGTTGCCGATCAGCTCGCCGTGGTAGCTGCGGCTGTCCGGTACCCAGAAACGCCACTGGTACATGGCACTGGCCAGGATCATCGGTCCGATGACCACGGCCAGCAGCAGGACCAGTTGCAGGCGGCCGCGCCGACGGCGGCTGGTTGAGGCGTCAGGCATGGCGATGGCTGGGTTCATGGCGAGTCTCCCGCGCGTTATGCAATCCGAAATAGATGAACAGGCCAAGCAGGGTGGCTGCCAGGGCGAACCACTGCACGGCATAGCCCAGGTGCTTGTCCGGGCTCATGGCGACCAGCGGCCAATCGACCTCGAAGGCCGCCGGCCCGGGTTCCAGGCGCAGTTCATGGCCCAGCCCGGCGCGCCCGAGGCGCTGCCAGAGCGCCTGGGGCTCGACCTGAGTGATCAGTCTTGGCCAGCCCTGAGCCGGCGCGTCCTGTTGCAGCAGGAAGGGTTCGCCCAGGGGCACATAGGCCCAGGCGGTCAGGCTCAGGGTGTCGTCGGGGGTGGCGAACGTCGGCGCGACGCGGCGATCGGGCCAGGGCAGCCAGCCACGATTGAGCAGCAGCCACAGGCCGCTGGCCTGGTCATAGAAGGGCTGCAGGACTTCCACCCCGGCCTGACCACCACGGATACGGTTGTCCAGCAACAGGGCGTGCTCGCCATCGAAGCGCCCGCGCAGGCTCACCCGGGTATAGGCCCAGTCCTGCCGCTGCGCCAGCTGATCGACGCTGAGCGGCGCGGCGAGCCGGCGGGCCTGCTGCGCGTCGAGCAGCGCGCGCTTGTCATCGGCCCGCGACAATTGCCAAGCACCCAGGCCGAGCAGCAGCGGCAGCAGCGCCAGTACCACCAGGCTGGGCAGCAGGCCGGGACGGAAGGCGGTCATGGGCACCCCGCAAAAGCACCGATCAAGCTGGGTATACTGGGTCTAACGTGCATTTCCCTTCCCCGGAGTCCCACATGCTCAAGGCCGCGATCATCCTCCTGCTGCTGGCCACCATCGCCAGCCTGTTCAGCGGCCTGTTCTTCCTGGTCAAGGACGAGGGCCGCAGCTCGCGCCTGGTCAACGCGCTGACCGTGCGCGTGACCCTTACCGCGCTGACCGTCGGCCTGATCGCCTGGGGCTTCTACAGCGGCCAACTGATTCCCCAGGTCACCTGGTAGGGCCGTCACAGCACATAGACGAAGACGAACAGGCCGATCCAGACCACGTCGACGAAGTGCCAGTACCAGGCGGCGGCCTCGAAGCCGAAGTGCTGCTGGGGCGTGAAGTGACCGCGCAGGATGCGCACCAGCATCACCGTCAGCATCAGCGCGCCCAGGGTCACGTGGGCGCCGTGAAAGCCGGTGAGCATGAAGAAGGTCGCGCCATAGATGCCCGAGCCCAGGGTCAGACCCAGTTCGGTATAGGCGTGCACGTACTCCTCGACCTGGAACACCAGGAAGGCCAGGCCCAGAATCACGGTGAGGGCGAGCCACAGGGTCAGCGGCTTGCGCTGGTTCTTGCGCAGGGCATGGTGGGCGAAGGTCAGGGTGAAGCTGGAGCTCACCAGCAGCACGGTGTTGAGCAGCGGCAGGCCCCAGGCGCTGATGATGCCGCTGGGCGCCGGATAGAGCTTGGGGTCCGGGGTATTGAGCAGCGGCCAGCTGTATTCGAAACCCGGCCACAGCATGTTGGCCACGCCCTTGTCGCCTTCGCCGCCGAGCCACGGACCGGCAAAGGTGCGCACATAGAACAGCACGCCGAAGAAGGCGGCGAAGAACATCACCTCGGAGAAGATGAACCAGCTCATGCCCCAGCGGAACGAGCGGTCCATCTGCGCGCTGTACATGCCCGCGCGACTTTCCTTGATCACGTTGCCGAACCAGCCGAACAGCATGTAGGCGAGGAACAGGCTGCCGATGAAGAAGATCAGCGGACCGTTGGAGTCCGCCCGCGCGGCCTTCATGTCGTTGAACCAGGTGCCGACGCCGTAGACCGTGATCAGTAGGCCCAGGGTGGCGATGATCGGCCACTTGCTCTGGGCCGGAACATAGTACTGCTCGTGACTCGACATTGTTGTTCTCCTTATGGAGCCGCCCGGGCTAGGGTCGCCTGGGCGACAGGCGGTTTACGCGCAGTGATATCGAACAGGGTGTAGGCCAGCGTCAGGTGATGCACGTCCTCGGGGAGATCCCTGTCGACGATAAAGCGCACCGGCATCTCGATCCTCTCGCCGGGTTGCAGCACCTGCTGGGTGAAGCAGAAACATTCGGTCTTGTGGAAATAGGCGGCGGCCTTGGACGGTGCCACGCTGGGCACCGCCTGGGCGGTCATCGGCTTGTCGGTGGGGTTGTGGGCGATGAACAGCATCTGGTTGCTGGCCCCGGGATGGGTCAGCAACTCGTCGTCCAGCGGGCGGAACTCCCAGGCCATGCCGGCGGCGTTGGTGGCGAGGAACTGCACCCGCACCTGGCGCCGCTCATCCGCCACCTGGGCGCCGTCGTAGGCCCCGGCGGTCTTGCCGTTGATGCCGAAGGCCTGGCACATGACGTCGTAGATCGGCACCAGGGCGAAGCCGAAGCCGAACATGCCGACCACCACGGCCAGTAGGCGCAGGACCAGACGGCGAGTGCCGACGATGTCGCTCATGGCAGCCTCTCCCCGTCCCTATTTCACATCCGGCGGCGTCTGGAAGGTGTGGTAGGGCGCCGGCGAGGGCACCGTCCACTCCAGGCCCTCGGCGCCGTCCCAGGGCTTGGCCGCGGCCGGCTTGCCGCCGCGAATGCACTTGATGACGATGAACAGGAACAGCAACTGGGTGGTGCCGAACATGAAGGCACCGATCGAGGAGACCATGTTGAAGTTGGCGAACATCATGTTGTAGTCGGGAATGCGCCGCGGCATGCCGGCCAGGCCGACGAAGTGCATGGGGAAGAACGCCAGGTTCATGCCGACGAAGCTCATCCAGAAGTGCAGCTTGCCCAGGGTCTCGTCGTACATGTGCCCGGTCCACTTGGGCAGCCAGTAGTAGGCCGAGGCGAAGATGCCGAAGATCGCCCCGGGCACCAGCACGTAGTGGAAGTGCGCCACCACGAAGTAGGTGTCGTGGTACTGGAAGTCCGCCGGGGCGATCGCCAGCATCAGGCCGGAGAAGCCGCCGATGGTGAACAGGATGACGAAGGCCACGGAGAACAGCATCGGCGTCTCGAAGGTCATCGCGCCCTGCCACATGGTGCTGGCCCAGTTGAACACCTTCACCCCGGTGGGCACGGCGATCAGCATGGTGGCGTACATGAAGAACAGCTCGCCGGTCAGCGGGATGCCCACGGTGAACATGTGGTGGGCCCAGACGATGAACGAGAGGAAGGCGATCGAGGCGGTGGCGTAGACCATCGAGGTGTAGCCGAACAGCGGCTTGCGGGCGAAGGCCGGGATGATCGCGCTGACCGCACCGAAGGCCGGCAGGATCATGATGTACACCTCGGGGTGGCCGAAGAACCAGAACACATGCTGGAACAGCACCGGGTCACCGCCGCCGGCGGCGCTGAAGAAGCTGGTGCCGAAGTGGATGTCCATCAGCATCATGGTCACGCAACCGGCCAGCACCGGCATCACCGCGATCAGCAGGAAGGCGGTGATCAGCCAGGTCCAGACGAACAGCGGCATCTTCATCAGGGTCATGCCGGGGGCACGCAGGTTGAGGATGGTGGCGACCACGTTGATCGCCCCCATGATCGAGCTGATGCCCATCAGGTGCACGGCGAAGATGAAGAAGGTCACCGACTCCGGCGCGTAGGTGGTCGACAGCGGGGCGTAGAAGGTCCAGCCGAAGTTCGGCGCACCGCCGGCGCTGAACAGGGTGCTGACCAGCAGGCCGAAGGCGGCCGGCAGCAGCCAAAAGCTGAAGTTGTTCATCCGCGGCAGGGCCATGTCCGGCGCGCCGATCATCAGCGGAATCATCCAGTTGGCCAGGCCGACGAAGGCCGGCATCACCGCGCCGAAGACCATGATCAGGCCGTGCATGGTGGTCATCTGGTTGAAGAATTCCGGCTGCACGATCTGCAGGCCGGGCTGGAACAGTTCGGCGCGAATCACCATGGCCATGCTGCCGCCAAGCAGGAACATGGCGAAGCTGAACCACAGGTACATGGTGCCGATGTCCTTGTGGTTGGTGGTCAGCACCCAGCGCATCAGACCCTTGGCCGGGCCATGGTGGTGGTCAGTATGACCGTGATCGATCACTGCACTCATGTCCTTACTCCTGAGCCTTTTTGAACGCGACGATGTCCTGCGGGGTGACCATGTCACCGACCTTGTTGCCCCAGGCGTTGCGTTCGTAGGTGATGATGGCGGCGATGTCGACTTCCGACAGTTGCTTGCCGAAGGCGGCCATGGAGGTGCCCGGCTTGCCGTTGACCACTATGTCGATATGGTCCTGGGCTGGGCCGATGGCGATGGGCGAGCCCTTGAGCGCGGGGAACATCGGCGGCAGGCCTTCGCCGCCCGCCTGGTGGCAGGCCGCGCAACTGGTGTTGTAGGCCTTCTCGCCGCGGGCCAGCAGCTCGTCCTGCGTCCAGACCTTGCTGGTCAGCTCCTTCTCGGCGGCGGCGGCTTGCTGGCGCTCGGCCAGCCAGGCGGCGAAGTCCTCCTTGGACTTGGCCTCCACCACCACCGGCATGAAGCCGTGGTCCTTGCCGCACAGCTCGGTGCACTGGCCGCGGAAGACGCCGGGCTCGTCGATGCGGGTCCAGGATTCGTTGACGAAGCCGGGGATGGCGTCCTTCTTCACCGCCAGCGCCGGCACCCACCAGGAATGGATGACGTCGGCCGAGGTGATCAGAAAGCGCACCTTGGCGCCCACCGGCACCACCAGCGGCTCGTCGACCTCGAGCAGGTAGTTCGGGCCTTTCTGCGCCTGGTTGTTGATCTGTGCCTGGGGCGTGGTCAGGTTGCTGAAGAACTCGACGTCCTGGCCCAGGTACTTGTAGTGCCACTTCCACTGGTAGCCGGTGACCTGGATATCCAGTTCGGACTCGCTGCTGTCGTAGATGTCGATCAGGGTCTTGGTCGCCGGAATGGCCATCACCACCAGGATCGCCAGCGGCACCACGGTCCAGAGGATCTCCACCGTGGTGCTCTCGTGGAAGTGCGCGGGTTCCTGGCCGTTGGAGCGGCGATGGACCAGCATCGACCAGAACATGGCGCCGAACACCAGCACGCCGATGGCGACGCAGATCCAGAAGATGGTCATGTGCAGGTCGAAAACTGAGCGGCTGACCTCGGTGGCCCCGGGCGCGATGTTCACGCCCCACTCGGCCTGCGCCGAGCCGATTGCCAACCACAGCAGGAGGCCCATCCAGACTCGTGGATGTCGCATCATTGCGGGTTCCCCTTATGGTTCTTGTTATCCCGCCGGCGGCGCCTGCGGCAAAGGGATCGACTGCCATAACTGCTGGCGACTACTGTCGAAACCTCTCCGTGCCGAAGCCCGTCCGGTTCCATCAGATAAAGCCTTTCGCGTTCGAGTATAGACGGCGACTTCTAGCTGGCAACGCGCAAGCGAAAAAGTCCGAAGCCGCGCAAGCCTTGTCCTAAACGCCACGCACGACCACCGCGGGCGTCAATCCGCCAGCTTGGAGATATAGCGTGCTCGCATAAGCATTTAAGAATTATGACAATTGCATCTTAGCTGACGCGTCCAGCCAGCTATGGTTCTCGCCCATGACCCACCTCAGGAGTTGTCATGAATACTGCCGCCTTGCGCGAACTTATCCAGCGCGCCCACCATCACGAAGCCAGCAGCGGTCAGCTGGCGCGCCAACTGCACGGCCAGCTCGAACGCCTGCACCCCTCCATCCGCCTGCCCAGCCAGGACGCCCTCGGCGTGCTGACGCGCTTCGTCAGCGCCTATATCGACCAGGTACCGGACATGCTCGACGCGGCCAGTCAGGTCGCCCGAGAAGCCGGCATAGAGGCGCCAGTCAAGCCGGTGCTGAAGGTGGCCGAGCAGTTCTTCCTGCAGCCGCCGGCACTGATGGAGGGCCACGAGGGCCTCGATGGGCTGCTCGACGAGGCCTACCTGGCCCACCGCCTGATCGAGGAGGTCAACGATCGTTACAGCAGCCACCTGGGCCAGCCACTGATCCCGCTGGACACCACGGTGGCCAACCTGATCGCCCACCAGCTGATCGGCGAGCCCTTCGCCAACCAGCTGGACGAGGCCGTGCACCACGCGGTAGACGGCATGCTCGCCGAGGACAGTTTCACCCAGGCTTCGGTGCGGACCTTTCGCGAGCGCCTGAGCGACCCACACACCGAGGCCGCCTGGGAGCGCTGGCCTTGCCTGTCGCGGCAGCTGGGCGTGGAGCTGCAGCTGGATCAGACCCGCGCCGCGAGCTGATCGACCTCTGCGGCGAACCTCGACGGCGCGGGCGCTTGCCGCCCCGCCGTCGGCATGCAGCAATCAGCCCTGGGGATAGCGTGCCCGCGGCGTCGCCATTGGCAGCGGGCCCTCGTCGATCGCGCGGAACTCGCCCGTCTCCGCATCGTAGGCCCTGATCGCGCAGGTCTCGATGTCATACACCCAGCCATGGATGAACAGCTGACCGCTGGCCAGCCGCGCGGCGACCGCGGGGTGGGTGCGCAGGTGGTCGAGCTGGGCCACGACGTTCTCCTCGGTGAGGATCTCCAGAGTGTTGTGATCGGCGCAGCCGCAGTTTTCCGCCACCACCGTCTTCGCCACCTCGGCATGGCGCAGCCAGGCCTTGACCGTCGGCATGCGTTCCAGGGTCTGCGGGTCGAGCACCGCCTTCATCGCACCGCAGTCGGAATGCCCGCAGACGATGATGTGATGCACGCCGAGGGCCATCACCGCGTATTCGATGGCGGTGGACACCCCGCCCATCATCTGCCCGTAGGGCGGCACCACGTTGCCGACGTTACGGGTGACGAACAGGTCGCCAGGATCGCTCTGGGTGATCAGGTCGGGGACGATGCGCGAGTCTGCGCAGGTGATGAACATGGCGCGCGGCGCCTGGGCGTGGGCAAGCTTCTTGAACAGCGCCTGCTGCTGTGGGAAGACATCCCGACGAAAGCGTCGGAAACCCTCGACGATATGGCGGAGCGCGTCCTCGGCGCTTTCCGTCACGCTGCTGTTCTGCTGTTCTTGTTTATCCATTTGGCCTACCTCGAAAAGCTGCGGGGGCGCTTCGGCTTGGCCCGGCCAGTAGGCCGGGCAAGCGACGGCGAACCTTTACTGGACATTCGTCGCGCATTTCGGGTCACCACTCACCCGGCCAGTAGTGGTCTGAATGCGCGGAATCGATCGGCAACCGCCAGCGACAAGCCGGCCAGGAAGAGACGCGCTGCCCTCTCCTCGCCGGCTTGTCGGTGCCCGTGTCTAGGCGCGCAACGAGCGCTGCCGCCTGGCCGCAGCGACGCGCCCGCAACCGCCGATCACCACCAGTACTCGACCTGGGCGCCGAAGTTGGAGCCATGCCGGGCACTGCCGAACACGCCGCTGTCGGAGAGTGCCGAGCCGGCCGCCATCTGGCTGGCGGCATCCTGGGCCGCCTGGTTCCAGGTCGCGTAGGTGTAGTACAGGCGGAACTCGGGACGGGCCCAGAAGCCCGGTCCGGCCGGCGACCAGGTCGGCGCCACGGTGAACTTGCTCAGCTTGCGCGTGCCGCCGCTGGCATCGACCTGATCGTGGCCCAGCTCGCCGACCAGCTTGAACCGCTCGGTGAAGGCATAGCTGGTACGCCCGCCGACCGACAGCCAGTTCTCGTCGTCCTGGTTGGCGCGCTCGTCCTTCTGGTACACCACCAGGAACTGGCCACCCAGGCGCGGGGTGATCTGCCAGTCGAAGTGCTCCACCAGGCGATAGCGCTTGGCGCTGTCGTCGAGCATCACGTCACCGGTCGAGCCCAGGGCGGTACCCGGGCCGGGACCGTACTGCAGGGCGAAGGTGTTCTTGCCGCCGAGGCCGAGGAAGTCCTGCTGCTTGTGCTGGGCGGTGATCGACCAGCCGCTGTGGGCGCCTTCGATGTGGCGCGGCTTGTCGATGAAGCTCAGGCCGAATTCCAGCTCGCCATTGGGGTTGGTGTCGAAGCCGGCGACGTTGAAGTCGTGGCGGTTGATGTATTCCTTCTGGAACACGCTGTCCTTGCGCGAGAAGGCGTAGCTGTACTTCAGCCCGCCCAGCTCATAGTCCTCGATGCCGGCGCCGGTGGCGCTCTGGTTCCAGTAGAAGAAGTCGCTGATATGGATGTCGTTGCGCTTGTAGAAGCGTCGCCCGGCCCACAGCGAGCCGCCGTTTAGCGCCGGTACCTTGCTCCACTCGACGAAGGCTTGGTTCATCCGCGTGAAGCCATGCTCGCCGGTGAATGTCGGGGTATGCCCATATTCGTTGAAGAACTGCGCCATGCCCTCGACGCTGACCACCGAGCCGTCGTCCAGGGTCAGCAGATCCTGGCGCAGGTCCAGCTCGGCGTACTGCTCGCACTCGTTGCCGAGGCGGAACTTCGACAGCGCGCCGGGCAACTGGAAACAGGATTGGCGGTCGCCGTCGGAACTGCCGGCGCCGCTGCGCACATAGCCACTGAACTCCAGGGCCTGGGCCTGGGGCAGAACCAGCGCCAGGGCGAACAGGTAGGATGCGCCACGCGCAGCACTGACTACCGGCGATGACTGAGGGTTGAGACTGGTCTTCATGGTTGCTCCTGATTGTTTTTGTTGTCTGAGGTGCTGCGGATAACCGCCGCAGCAGCGGGTTCTTGCGGATCATTCAGGCGCACAGCCCCCCGCCGAGCGACGAATCGCCCGGTGTTAAGAACCCATGACGTTTGGGGGGCCTGCGCCGCGCGTTACCTAAGTCGGCGAGGCGACCTGTCAGCCACGATGACGGCCGCGGAAGAAGTCGATCAGGCCCTGGGTGGAGGGATCCTCGGCCGGTCCCGGTTCGCTGCTGAGCAGGCGCGAGTAGACGTTCTTGCCCAGCTCCTTGCCCAGCTCCACGCCCCACTGGTCGAAGGCGTTGATGCCCCAGATCGCGCTCTGGGCGAACACCTTGTGCTCGTACAGCGCCACCAGGGCGCCCAGGCGGCGCGGGCTGACCCGTTCCATCACCAGGGTGTTGCTCGGCCGGTTGCCGGGGATCACCTTGTGCGGCGCCAGGCGCTGCACCTCATCCTCGTCCAGGCCCTTGGCGCGCAGTTCCGCCTCGGCTTCGGCCTGGGTCTTGCCGAGCATCAGCGCCTGGCTCTGCGACAGGCAGTTGGCATAGAGCCACTGGTGATGGTCGGCCACCGGGTTGTAGCTGACCACCGGGACGATGAAGTCGGCCGGGATCAGCGCGGTGCCCTGGTGCAGCAGCTGGTGGTAGGCGTGCTGGCCGTTGCAGCCGACCCCGCCCCAGATCACCGGACCGGTGGCGTAGGGCACCGGGCGGCCGTCCTGCAGCACGCGCTTGCCGTTGGACTCCATATCCAGCTGCTGCAGGTGCTTGGTGATGTTGCGCAGGTAGTGGTCGTACGGCAGGATCGCCTGGGTCTGGGCGCCCCAGAAGTTGCCGTACCAGATCCCCAGCAGGGCCATGAGCACCGGCATGTTTTCTTCGAACGAGGCGTTCTGGAAGTGCTCGTCCATGCGGTAGGCGCCGGACAGCAGTTCCTTGAAGTTGGACATGCCGATGGACATGGCGATCGGCAGGCCGATGGCCGACCACAGCGAGTAGCGCCCGCCGACCCAGTCCCACATCGGCAGGATGTTCTCCTCGCGGATGCCGAAGGCCACCGCCGCCGGCACATTGCTCGACACGGCGATGAAGTGACGATGCAGCTCTCCCTCGGTGCCACCCTGGGCCAGGTACCAGCTGCGCGCGGCCTGGGCGTTCTTCAGGGTTTCCAGGGTGCTGAAGGTCTTCGAGGAGATGATGAACAGGGTGGTTTCGGCGCGCAGCTTGGCCGCCAGCTCGTGGAACGAGCTGCCGTCGATATTGGCCAGGTAGTGGCAGCGCACGCCGCGCTGGGCGAACGGCAGCAGCGCCTCGGAGACCAGCTGCGGGCCGAGGAAGGAGCCGCCGATGCCGATGTTGACCACATCGGTGATGGGCTTCTCGCTGTAGCCGCGCCACAGCCCGTCATGCACCTTGCCGACCAGCTCGGTCATCTGGTGCAACACCCGGTGCACCTCGGGCATCACGTCGACGCCGTCGACCAGCACCTTGTCGCCGATCGGCCGACGCAGGGCGGTGTGCAGGGCCGGGCGGCCCTCCGAGGCGTTGAGCCGTGCGCCGTCGAACAGCGCGCCAATCGCCTGCCGCAGGCCACACTCTTCGGCCAGGCGCACCAGCAGGTCGCGGGTTTCGCGGGTGATCAGGTTCTTCGAGTAGTCGAGGAACAGCCCGCAGTCGTTCAGGGAAAACTCGGCGAAGCGTTGCGGCTGCTCGGCGAATGCGTCGCGCATGCTGAACTCGGCAAAGCACTCGCGGTGCGCGGCAAGGCCCTGCCAGGCGGACAACTGCGTGACATCGTGGGAAGGCTGAGAGTGCGGCATGACAACTCCTGGAAAGTTAATGGACGAAAGGCTTGAGGCTCCGGCGCGGCTCAAGGCTGTTCCAGTTCATGGGCGTAGGGCAGGTCCGGCCCGATTCGCGAGCAGGTCACCGCGGCGGCGCGCACGGCGTAGCCGAGCATCGCCTCGATATGCCCGCGCGGCAGCGTGGCCAGCGCCTGCGGGCTGTCCAGGCCGTGGCGGCTCAGGTAGGCCAGCAGTGCGGCCTGGAAGGTGTCGCCGGCGCCGACCGTGTCGCGCGTGTCCACCGCCTGCGCCGGCACCGCCCAGCGCCCGTGCTGGCGGCTGTGCACGCTGGCGCCGTCGCTGCCGTGGGTGAGGAACACCAGCTGGCAGCGCTGGCCGAGCCACTGGCTGACCACGTCCTCGGGATCGCGCTGCGGGTAGAGCAGGGCCAGGTCTTCCTCGCTGACCTTGATCAGGTGCGCCTGGGCGGCGAAGGCCTCGACGCGCTGGCGCCACAGCTCGATGCTGGGCTCGACGCCGAGGCGCACATTGGGGTCGAGGCTGATCAGGCGCCGATCGCCCTCGCGCCGCACCAGTTCGAACAGGGTATCGGCGATCGGCGTCACCACCAGGGAGTAGGAGCCGACATGAATGCCGCGCACCCGTGCCTCCAGCGTCGGCAGATGTTCGAGGCCCAGCATGCGATCGGCACAGCCCTCGCCGCGAAAGCTGTACTGCGGCACGCCCTGGGCGTCGACCGCGACCATCGCCAGGGTGGTCGGCGCGTCGCTGGACACCAGATAGGCGTCGCTCACGCCTTCCTCGTGCAACACCTTGCGCAGGCGCTCGCCGAGAAAATCCGTGGAAATTCCGGCGAACAGCGCCGAATCGGCGGCCAAGCGGCGCAGGCCGACGGCCACGTTGAACGGCGAACCGCCGGCAATCGCCTGCAGCTCTAGCTGACTGCTGCGCGCGCCTTCGTCCAGGCTGAAGACATCGAACAAAGCCTCGCCACATACCAGATACATAACTGACTCCTTATCAGGGGAAGGCGCCTTCGCGGGCATGGGGGGTTAGGCGAGCAGGGCCTGCAGGGTGGCGCTCACCCCCTGGCTGCGCAGGCTCTCGAGATTGCGCTCGAAGGCGGCGACGAAGGCCGGGGAGGCGGCCAGTGCGCTGCCGAAGATCGTCTCCTCACCCAGTACCCGGGCGGTTAGCTGCTGGTCGTCATCGATCAGCGCCTGGCAGTGCTCGGCGCGTGGGTCGACGATCCGGTACTGCTCGCCGTTCTCGTCGACGCCCTTGAGGTACAGCGCCCAGGCCGCCACCACCAGGGCGCCACGCTCCAGCGCGGCGCCGTCTTCGAGCAGCCGGTTGAGGGTCGGCACGATGAACTTGGGCAGTTTCGACGAGCCGTCGGAGCAGATCCGCTCCAGCTGATCGGCGATGGCCTGGTTGCAGAAACGCTCGATCAGGGTGTCCTTGTAGACCTCCAGGTCGATGCCCGGCACCGGCGCCAGTTGCGGGGTCACGTCCAGGTCCATGAAGGCGCGCACGTAACGCCGCAGCAGCGGGTCGTTCATCGCCTCGTGGACGAAGCGATAGCCCTGGAGGAAGCCCAGGTAGGTGAGCGCCAGATGGCTGCCGTTGAGCAGCTTGATCTTCATCTCTTCGTAGGGCGTGACGTCGTCGGTGAACTGCACGCCGACCTTTTCCCAGGCCGGCCGGCCGTTGACGAACTTGTCCTCCAGCACCCACTGGGCGAAGGGCTCGCAGACCACCGGCCAGGCGTCCTCGATGCCGTGGCGCTCGGCCAGTTGCTGGCGGTGCGCATCGCTGGTCATGGGCGTGATGCGATCGACCATGGCGTTGGGAAAGCTGACATTGGCCTGAATCCAGGCGGCCAGCTCGGGGTCGGCCAGGCCGGCGAAGCTGAGCAGCGCCTTGCGCGTGACCGCGCCGTTGTGCGGCAGGTTATCGCAGGACATCAGGGTGAACGCCGGGGTGCCGGCGGCGCGGCGCCGGGCCAGGGCCGCACAGAGAAAGCCGAAGACGCTGCGCGGCGCCTCGGGGTGGGTCAGGTCGTGCTGGATGTCCGGCAGCTCGGCGAGAAACTCGCCGCTGCTGTCGTCCATGCAGTAGCCGCCTTCGGTGATGGTCAGCGAGACGATGCGGATCGCCGGATCGGCCAGCTTGTCGATCAGCGCCTGGGGCGAATCCTCGGCCAGCAGCATGCCGCTGATGGCGCCCACCACCTGCACCGCGTTGTCCGCATCGTCGCCCAGCTCGACCAGGGTATAGAGGTAGTCCTGGGCGGCCAGGGCATCGCGCATGGCGCGGTCGGCGCCGCGCAGGCCGACGCCGCAGATGCTCCAGTCGAGGGCCTCGCCCTGGTTCATCAGGGCCTCGGTGTAGTACGCCTGGTGGGCGCGATGGAAACCACCGACACCGATGTGGACGATGCCCTGCTGGGTGGTGTCGGCACGGTACGCGGGCAGCGCGATAGGCGCCGCCAACTGGTCGAGGTGCTGGCGATTGAGTTTCATCTGTGCATTCCTGGATGGGTCTGGCGGGCGGCCTCAGGCCGCCTGCTGGAGTCGTTTGGCAATGGCCTGGCCATCGGCGTCGAACAGGTGGCAGTGGGCCGGGTCGAAAGCCAGCTCCAGGACTTCGCCGGCGCGCGGGGCGAAATCGCCACGTACGCGGATGGTCAGCATCTCCCCGGAGGCGCAACGCACGTGGCAGTAGGTATCGCTGCCCAGGCGCTCGCTGACATCGGCGGTGACCCGCAGCTGGCCCTGGCCGGCCGGCACGATGTCGAAGTGCTCGGGACGCACGCCCAGGGTCACCGCGCTGCCCGCGGCCAGGCCGGCGGCGGCCAGCGGCAGGCTCAGCTGCGCGCCGCACTCCAGCTTCACTTCGCAGGCGGCAGCGTCGACCTTGGCGGTCTGGCCCCGCAGGAAGCCCATCTTCGGCGTGCCGAGGAAGCCGGCGACGAACAGGTTGGCCGGATGGTGATACAGCTCCATGGGCGAGCCGACCTGCTCGACGCGCCCGCCGTTGAGCACCACCACCTTGTCGGCCAGGGTCATGGCCTCGACCTGGTCGTGGGTCACGTAGATCATGGTCGCCTGCAGCTCCTGGTGCAGACGCGCCAGCTCCAGGCGGGTCTGCACCCGCAGGGCCGCGTCGAGGTTGGACAGCGGCTCGTCGAACAGGAATATCTTCGGGTTGCGCACGATGGCGCGGCCGATGGCCACGCGCTGGCGCTGGCCGCCGGAGAGTTGCTTGGGCTTGCGCTCGAGCAGCGGCTTGAGCTCGAGGATGGCCGCGGCGTTGTCGACCTTCTCCTGCACCTCGCGCTTGTCCACGCCGGCCAGGTCGAGGGCGAAGGACAGGTTCTTGCGCACGGTCATGTGCGGGTACAGGGCGTAGGTCTGGAACACCATGGCCAGGTCGCGCTTGGCCGGGGCCGTGTCGGTGATGTCCTTGCCATCCAGTTCGATGGTGCCGCTGGTGACTTCCTCCAGCCCGGCGATCAGCCGCAGCAGGGTGGACTTGCCGCAGCCGGACGGCCCGACGAACACCACGAACTCGCGGTCGCGTACGTCCAGGTCGATGCCCTTGATGATGGCGGTGCCGTCGAAGCCTTTTTTCAGGTTGCGAATCTTCAAATCTGCCATGGGGAAATCCTCTTGTTACTTGACTGCGCCGAAGGACAGGCCGCGTACGAGTTGTTTTTGGCTGATCCAGCCGAAGATCAGGATGGGCGCACAAGCCAGGGTCGAAACCGCCGAGAGCTTGGCCCAGAACAGGCCTTCTGGACTGGAGTAGGAAGCGACCAGCGCGGTCAGCGGGGCGGCGGCCGAGGAGGTCAGGTTGAGCGACCAGAACGCCTCGTTCCAGCACAGGATCAACGACAGCAACATGGTCGAGGCCAGGCCACCGCGGGCGATCGGCAGCAGCACGCGGCCGATCTCCTGCAGGGTGGTGGCGCCGTCCAGACGTGCGGCTTCGAGGATGTCGACGGGGATGTCCTTGAAGTAGGTGTAAATCATCCAGACCACGATCGGCAGGTTGATCAGGGTGTAGATGACGATCAGCGCGATGCGCGAATCGAGCAGGCCCAGGCTCTGGCAGATCAGGTAGATCGGCATCAGCACGCCCACCGGCGGCAGCATCTTGGTCGACAGCATCCACAGCAGCGTGCGCTTGGTGTGGCGGCTCTCGAAGAAGGCCATGGAGTAGGCCGCCGGCACCGCGATAAGCATGCACAGCAGGGTCGCCACGGAGGAAATCAGCAGCGAATTCCAGGCGAAGCTGAAGTAGTCACTGCGCTCGTTGATCAGCAGGTAGTTCTCCAGCGTCGGCATGAAGACGAACTGCGGCGGCGTGGCGAACGCGGCGATTTCGGTTTTGAAGCTGGTGAGGATCATCCACAGGATCGGGAAGAAGATCAGCGCGGCGATAGCCCAGGCCGAAGAACCCACCAGCACACTCTGCAGGCGACGGGATTGTTTAAGCGTCAGCATGATCAAGGCCTCATTGCTGGTTGGTGAGGTTCTTGCCGATCATTCGGATCAGCACGATCGCCGCCAGATTGGCGATGACCACCGCGATCAGCCCGCCCGCCGATGCCATACCGACGTCGAACTGCAGCAGCGCGTGGTTGTAGATCAGGTAGGCCAGGTTGGTGGACTCGAAGCCCGGACCGCCGCTGGTGGTGGTGAAGATTTCGGCGAACACCGAGAGCAGGAAGATCGTCTCGATCATCACCACCACGGCGATCGGCCGCGCCAGGTGCGGCAGGGTCAGGTGCCAGAAGATCGCCAGGGAGCCCGCACCGTCGAGACGCGCGGCCTCCTTCTGGTCCTGGTCCAGCGACTGCATGGCGGTCATCAGGATCAGGATGGCGAACGGCAGCCACTGCCAGGACACGATGAAGATGATCGACAGCAGCGGGTACTGGGCCAGCCAGTCCACCGGCTCGGCGCCGAAGAACTTCCAGATCGCCGCGAGGATCCCGGAGACCGGATGCAGGATCAGGTTCTTCCACACCAGTGCACTGACCGTCGGCATGATGAAGAAGGGCGAGATCAGCAGCACCCGCACCACGCCCCGACCCCAGAACTCGCAGGCTTCCAGCAGCGCGGCGATCAGCACGCCGAACACCACGCTGATCAGCAGCACGCTGCCAACCAGCAACAGGGTATTGAGAGCACCGGGCATGAAGCCGGCGTCGCTGAGGAAGTACTCGAAGTTCTCCAGACCGACGAACTGGTTCTCGCCGGGATACAGCAGGTTGTAGCGAATCAGCGAGAAATAGATGGTCATGCCCAGGGGGACGATCATCCACAGCAGCAGCAGGGCCACCGAAGGGCTGACCAGAAACCAGCCCGGCTTGAGCGCGCAGCGCTTGCCGCTGGCGGTCGCGGGCGCACTTTTCAGGTGCGTATCGAGGGTCGAAGTAGTCATGGCGACTCCGTGTAGATTCGGCGAGAACGGACGGTCGGGCACCGGCCTACGGGGCGGTAAGCGCGGCGCCAGGACGGTCTAGGTGAGGTGGGCTACTTAGGATAGCCCGCGCGCTTCATTTCGCGCGCCGTGGACTGCTGGGCCGCCATGAGCGCCTGGTCGACCGACATGTGGCCGGTAAGCGCTGCAGTGAACTGCATGCCGACCTGGGTGCCGATGGCCTGGAACTCGGGAATGGTGACCAACTGGATACCCACATAGGGCACCGGCTTGAGGGTCGGATCGGCCGGGTCGGCCCGCTTCAGCGACTCCAGGGTGACCTTGGCGAACGGTGCGGCCGCCATGTAGGCGTCGCTGTAGGTCGAGGCGCGGGTGCCCGGCGGCACGTTGGCCACGCCATCGGTGTCGGCGACCAGCTTGGCGTAGGCCTGGGACGTGGCCCAGGCGCTGAAGCGCTTGGCCGCCGCCTTGGATTTGGAACTGGTGGGGATGCCCAGTGCCCAGGAATACAACCAGGCCGAACCCTTGTCGGTGACCTGCTGCGGCGCGCGGCTGAAGCCTACCTTGTCGGCGACCTTGCTCTGGCTGGTGTCGGTGACGAAGGAGCCGGCCACGCTGGCGTCGACCCACAGCGCGCACTTGCCGCTGTTGAACAGCGCCAGGTTCTCGTTGAAGCCGTTGCTGGAGGCGCCCGGCGGACCGTACTGCTTCAGGGTATCGACGTAGAAGTTGAGCGCCTGCTTCCACTCGCTGCCGGTGAATTCGGGCTGCCACTGCTCGTCGAACCAGCGCGCGCCGTAGGCGTTGGCCACGGTGCTGATCAGCGCCATGTTCTCGCCCCAGCCGGCCTTGCCGCGCAGGCAGATGCCGTACTGCTCCTGCTCCGGCTTGTGCAGCGCCGCGGCGAACTCGCGCATCTGCTCCCAGGTCGGTTGCTCGGGCATGCTCAGGCCGGCCTGCTCGAACAGGTCGGTGCGGTAGTAGGTGATCGAGCTTTCGGCATAGAACGGCAGGGCGTAGAGCTTGCCATCAACCGACAGACCTTCGCGTACCGAGGGGAACACGTCGTCGAGGGCGTAGTCGGCCGGCAGGTTGGTCATCGGCTCCAGCCAGCCTTTCTCGCCCCACAGCGCCGCCTCGTACATGCCGATGGTCAGCACGTCGAACTGGCCGCCCTTGGTGGCGATATCGGTGGTCAGGCGTTGGCGCAGGACATTCTCTTCGAGCACCACCCACTTCAGGTTGATCTGCGGGTTCTGCTCTTCGAAGGTTTTGGCGAGCCGCTGCATGCGGATCATGTCGCTGTTGTTGACCGTGGCAATGGTCAGGTTTTCGGCGGCATGGGCAGACACCGAGAGGGACAGGCAGGAAACGGCAACTAATGCTGTAGCTAATTTGTTCATTGTATGGACTCCCCTCCTGCATCGCCAAAGCGACCGGAGATCGATATTGTTTTTGTATTAGTCGACCTGCATTACACCTCTCCGTAAAACCTCGAACAAAGCCTCGACTGCACCTCAACCAATACTTTTTTGCACTGAAACGAGCGCGCGCAAACCCCGAAATCAGGCTCAATGCCTCTGAAACCAGGTCTGTAGCGGGGATAGTGGCGCTAGCGACTGACCGAATCAGTACAGGTTCTGCTCGGTCAAGCGCTGGACCACCAGCTTGCGGTAGTCGGACGGGGTCACCCCCTTGAGCTGCAGGAAGCGTCGGTTGAAGTTGGAAATATTGCTGAAGCCGGACTCGAAGCAGATATCGGTCACCGGCATGTCGCTCTTGCTCAACAACTCGCAGGACTTGCTCACCCGCAGGCGATTGACGAACTCGACGAAGCCGCGCCCGGTGGCCTGCTTGAAGAAACGCGAGAAGTAGGTCGGGGTCATGCCCAGATACTCCGCCACCTCTTCCTGGCTCAGGTCCTGGGCGTAACGCTGGAAGATGTAGTCCACCGCCCGGTTGATGCGGTCGACGTGCTGCTCGTCGGCAGGCTGGTCGGGGAGCCGGCCGGAGAGCAACTGGTAGTCCTCGCAGGCCGCCAGCAACTCGAGGAGGATGAAGAAGTGACCGAGCCGGGTCGCACCCTCGGAGTCGGCGATCTTCTGCAGCAGCTGCCGCGCCTCGCGAATGCAGCGCGGGTCGCGAAACTCGATGCCGAACTGCGCCCGCGCCAGCAGCGGCGCCAGGCTCTTGAGCTCGTCGAACACCGCGATACCGCTGTCCAGCACCTTGTCGGTGAAGTTGACCAGCATGTCGCGCTGCTCGAAGTTCTCGCCCTCTTCGACCTGGCTGATCCAGTTGTGCGGCAGGTTGGGCCCGGTGAGGAACAGGCTGTCCGGGGAAAAGTTGCCGATGTAGTCGCCGATGAACACCTTGCCGGAGCTGGCGACTATCAGGTGCAGCTCGTACTCCTTGTGGAAATGCCAACGCACCAGCGGCGACGGAAAACCATGCTGACGATAGATCAGCGAGTGACCTTCGTGGTCATCCATCAGTTCGAAGGAGGGTTCGGGTACGCGCAGATAACGGGTCATGGTTCGTGGTAGCTTCGTGGTGGCCCAAGTGGCACAGCTGGCGGGCTGCTGCTCGGCCTCGGCAACGCTGGATGGCAACTCCCGTGCGCCACGCAGCTCGTCAGCCTCATCCATTAATTTAAGCACATCCCTTCACCGGACCAATGCACCATGGCGTTCACAGCAGCGCCAGCTGTCCACCCGGCGGGCAGAAGCGCGAGCAGTCCAGGTCGAAGCCTTCGCGACCTTGCAGACCGAGGCGCCTTCTGGCCACGGCGAAGCGTTGCGCCAGCAGCGCGGCGAAGGCGCCCTCGCCACGCATGCGCGCGCCGAAGCGGCTGTCGTACAGCTCGCCGCCGCGGCTCTGCCGCACCAGGCTCAGCACATGCTCGGCGCGCTGCGGGTAGTGCGCCTGCAGCCACTCCGCGAACAGCGGCGCGACCTCGCGCGGCAGGCGCAGGAAGATGTAGCTCGCGCGTTGCGCGCCGGCCTCCTTCGCCGCCTCGAGCAGGCGCTCGAGCTCCATGTCGTTGATCATCGGGATCATCGGCGCACAGAGCACCCCCACTGGAATGCCGTTGTCGCGCAGCACGCGGATCGCCCGCAAGCGGGCCGCCGGCGCCGCCGCGCGTGGTTCCAGGGTGCGCTTGAGCTGGTCATCCAGGGTGGTCAGGCTGATCATCACCGCCACCAGGCGCTGACGCGCCAGCTCGGTCAGCAGGTCGAGGTCACGCAGGATCAGCGCGCCCTTGGTGACGATGGTCAGCGGATGACGGTGATCCAGCAGCACCTGCAGGGTGCGCCGGGTCAGCTGTTGCTGGCGCTCGATCGGCTGGTAGGGGTCGGTGTTGGAACCCAGGTTGATCGGCGCACAGACGTAGCCGGGCTTGGCCAGCTGCTGTTCGAGCAGGCTCGGCGCGTTGCTCTTGGCGATCAGCCGGGTCTCGAAATCCAGCCCCGGCGACAGGTCCCAGTAGGCATGGCTGGGCCGCGCGTAGCAGTAGATGCAACCATGCTCACAACCGCGGTAGGGGTTGATCGAGCGGTCGAAGGGCAGGTCCGGGGACTGGTTGCGGGTGATGATGCTCTTGGCCATCTCCACCCGCACCTCGGTGGCACGGCTGGGCGGCACTTCCTGCAGCCAGCCGTCGTCCTCGGCCACCGAGCGGCTCGGGGCGAAGCGATTGGCGGGGTTGCTGGCGGTGCCGCGGCCTCGCGGCGGCAGGGGAACGGACATGGCGCGACTCCGACGGAATACTGTACAAAAATACAGTTACTCGACCGTTTCACCAAGTGTCCGTCGTCGCCGTCGCCCGCCAGCCGCTCAGGACGCCCGAGTCGCGCCCAGAGCCGCGTCGAGCGGCCGTTTGGCGTAGCGCTGGGCCAGCACCGCACAGACCATCAGCTGGATCTGGTGGAACAGCATCAGCGGCAGGATCAGCAGGCCCAGCGGGCCGCCGGCGAACAGCACCTGGGCCATGGGAATGCCGGTGGCCAGGCTCTTCTTCGAACCGCAGAAGAGGATGGTGATGCGGTCTTCCTGGTCGAAGCCCAGCCACCTGCCGAGCAGCTGGGTCAGCAACAGCATCAGCGCCAGCAGCACGACGCAGGCCAGCGCCAGGGCGAGCAGCTCAAGCGCTGCCACCTGCTGCCAGATGCCCGCCACCATCGCCTCGCTGAACGCGGCGTAGACCACCAGCAGGATCGAGCCCTGGTCGACGTACTTCAGCCAGTCCTTGTTGCGCCCGACCCAGGCGGCGATCCAGCGTCGGGCGACCTGCCCGGCGATAAAGGGCACCAGCAACTGCAGGGTGATCTTGCCGATGGCGTCCAGGGTCGAGCCACCGCCGCCCTGCACGTCGAGCAGCAGCGCCACCAGCAGCGGGCTAAGGAAGATGCCGAACAGGCTGGAGGCCGCCGCGCTGCAGATCGCCGCCGGGATGTTGCCACGGGCCAGGGAGGTGAAGGCGATGGCCGACTGCACCGTGGCCGGCAGGGCGCAGAGGTAGAGCATGCCCAGGTACAGCTGCTCGCCGACCAGCGGCGACAGCAGCGGCTTGAGCGCCAGGCCGAGCAGCGGGAACAGCACGAAGGTGCAGGCGAACACCAGCAGGTGCAGGCGCCAGTGGGCGGCGCCGGCGACGATCGCCTCGCGCGACAGCTTGGCGCCATGCAGGAAGAACAGCAGGGCGATGGCGGCATTGGTCAGCCAGCCGAAGGCCACCGCCGCCTGGCCACTGACCGGCAGAAGGGAGGCGACGGCGACCACCGCGATCAGGGTCAGGGTGAAGTTGTCGGGCAACAGGCGGGAACGGGCCATGGCGATGAGTCCGAAGCAGGAATACGGGGCTTGCCACGCTGGGCTCGCCCACACTACCTTGGCCACTGGATGCCGACTAACGCCACCAGGGCAGATAATGTCGCCAAACGGACAAAGACCACTGCCCGAACGGCAGATCCCCGCGTTGCGCCGTCTGCCACGGCCGCTCTACGCGCGCAACGAATCCCTGCCGCGCCAGGTCGGCACCGCCTGGCACAGCCACCCCTGGGTCCAGTTGTCCTATGCCATCGAAGGGGTGCTGCACGTGCACACCAGCGCCGGCAGCTTCGTCGCCCCGCCGCAGCGGGCGATCTGGGTGCCCGCCGGGCTGGAGCACGGGGTGATCAGCTCGGCCAATACCGAGATGCGCAGCCTGTACCTGGACAGCACCGTCACCGCCTGGGCGCCTGGGCATTGCCGGGTGCTGGAAATCGACCGGCTGACCCGCGAGCTGATCAACCGCTTCTGCGCCGGCCCGGTGGAATACGACGAACAGGGCGCGGACGGCCGTCTGGCCCAGGTGCTGCTGGATCAGCTGCGCGGCGCCGCGGAAGTCCGCCTGTCCCTGCCGCTGCCACGCGACCCGCGCCTGCAGCCCCTGTGCCGTCAGCTGCAGGCACAGCCGGACGATGGCCGCAGCCTGAGCCAGTGGAGCGCCGAGCTGGCGCTGTCTGAGAAGACCCTGAGCCGCCTGCTGCTGCGCGACACCGGGCTGACCTTTCGCGCCTGGCGCCAGCGCCTGCGCCTGCTCGCGGCGCTGACCCCGCTGGAACAGGGCCAGCGGGTCACCGACGTGGCCCTGGCCAGCGGCTACGACTCCACCTCGGCCTTTATCGCCGCCTTCCGCCAGCAGTTCGGCCGCACCCCCGGCGAATTCTTCCGCGACTAGCGGCGCGGCCGGACGGCTAGTCCTTGGGCTTGTTCAGCTTGGGATTGGGGAAGAACTGCACCGCCTTGACCTTGGGATCGGCGGCCTTGGGTTTCAGCGCGCTGACGTTGACCCGGGTCGGCAGTTCCTTGGGCACCGAGTTGCCGCGCTCGTCCAGGGTGTCGGCGTAGCCGCAGCTGACGCACTCGCGGTGCGGCACGCCGTCCTCGTCCCACATCTTGATGGTGTCCATCTCGCTGCAGGCCGGGCATACCGCGCCGGCGATAAAACGTTTGGTGGGGATGCTCATGGTCGATCCGCTTACGCGGCCTCCTGGCTCAGGCCGAGGTGACGGAGCAGGGCGTCGATGCGCGGCTCGCGGCCACGGAAGTCGACGAACAGCACCATGGGTTCCTCGGAGCCGCCGCGGGCGAGGATCGCCTCGCGGAAGGCGCGGCCGGTGTCGCCGTTGAACACGCCCTCTTCCTCGAAGCGCGAGAAGGCGTCGGCCGACAGCACCTCGGCCCACTTGTAGCTGTAGTAACCGGCCGCGTAGCCGCCGGCGAAGATGTGGGCGAAACCGTTGGCGAAACGGTTGTAGGCCGGCGGACGCAGCACCGAGACCTCGTCGCGCACGCCCTCGAGCACCTGCAGCACGCTGCGGCCGTCGCCGTGGTGGGCATGCAGCTCGAAGTCGAACAGCGAGAACTCCAGCTGGCGCACCATCATCAGCCCGGACTGGAAGTTCTTCGCCGCCAGCATCTTGTCCAGCAGGTCCCGGGGCAGCGGCTCGCCGCTCTCATAATGGCCGGAGATCAGCGCCAGGCCTTCCGGCTCCCAGCACCAGTTCTCCATGAACTGGCTGGGCAGCTCGACCGCGTCCCAGGCCACGCCGTTGATGCCCGAGGCACCGGCCTGCTCGACCCGGGTCAGCAGGTGGTGCAGGCCGTGGCCGAACTCGTGGAACAGGGTGGTGACCTCGTCGTGGGTCAGCAGCGCCGGCTTGCCGTTCACCGCGGGGGTGAAGTTGCACACCAGGTTGGCCACCGGGCTGACCAGCTCGCCGCTGGCGCTGCGGCGCTTGTCGCGGGCGCCGTCCATCCAGGCGCCGCCGCGCTTGTGGGCGCGGGCGTAGAGGTCGAAGAAGAAGCGCCCGACGTGCTGGCCGTTTTCCTTGATCTCGAACAGGCGCACGTCCGGGTGCCAGGTGTCGAAGCCGGAGAGCTCCTCGATCTGGATGCCGTAGAGCTTCTCGACGATGGCGAACAGGCCGCTCAATACCTTGTCGATGGGGAAGTAGGGCCGCAGGATTTCCTGGGAAATGCTGTAGCGCTGCTCGCGCAGCTTCTCGGCGTAGTAGCCGACGTCCCAGCTCTGCAGGTCCGCACAGCCCTGTTCGGCGGCGAAGGCGCGCAGCTCGTCCAGGTCCTGGGCGGCGAAGGGCTTGCTGCGCACGGCCAGGTCGCGCAGGAAGCTCAGCACCTGCTCGCTGGACTCGGCCATCTTGGTCGCCAGGCTCAGCTCGGCGTAGTTGGCGAAGCCGAGCAGCCGGGCCAGTTCCTGGCGCAGGTCGAGGATCTCCTGCATCACCGGGCCGTTGTCGTGCTCACCGGCATTCGGCCCCTGGTCGGAGGCGCGGGTGCAGTAGGCGGCATACAGCTCTTCGCGCAACGCACGGTCGTCGGCGTAGGTCATCACCGCGTAGTAGCTGGGGAACTCCAGGCTGATCAGCCAGCCGTCCAGGCCCTTGGCCGCGGCGGCCTGCTGCATCTGCGCCTTGGCCGAATCGGTCAGGCCGGCCAGCTGGGCCTCCTCGCTGACGTGCTTGGTCCAGGCCTGGGTGGCATCCAGCAGCTGGTTGGAGAAGCGGCTGCCGAGCTCGGCGAGCTTGCTCTGGATGGCGCCGAAGCGCTGCTTGTCGGCCTCCGCCAGGTCGATGCCGGACAGGTGGAAGTCGCGCAGCGCGTGCTTGAGGATGGTCTGCTGGGCCACCTCGAAGCCGGCGGCCGCGGGGCTGTCGGCGAGGGCCTGGTAGGCCTGGTACAGCGCGCGGTTGTGGCCCATCTCGGTCCAGTATTCCGACAGCTTGGGCAGGCAGGCCTCGTAGGCCTGGCGCAGTTCGGCGCTGTTGCACACCGCATTGAGGTGGCTGACCGGGCCCCAGGCCCGACCCAGGCGCGCATGCAGCTCATCGAGCGCCAGCACCAGGCCGTCCCAGCTCGGTGTGCCAGACTGTTGCTTGAGCAGCGCGGCGATGGCCGCGCGACTGTCGGCGAGGATGGCGTCTATGGCCGGCTCGACGTGCTCGGGACGGATGGCGGAATAGGGTGGCAGGTCGAAGTCTTGCAGCAGGGGGTTGTTCGCAGTCACGACTGAGTCACCTGTAACCAAGGGGAATTCATGCTGTACCCGGCGCTGGCAAAATGCCTGCAAAGCCAGGTTTCAGCGGATTTGCCGGCTATCTTAATTACAATCACCGCTCACCGCAGCTCAAGAGGTTTCTATCGTGGCGATTCGCAGTTACCAACAGTTCACCCCGCAACTCGGCGAGCGGGTGTTCGTCGACGCCTCCGCCGTGATCCTCGGCGACGTGGAGATCGGCGACGACAGCTCGGTCTGGCCGCTGGTGGTGATCCGCGGCGACATGCACAGCATCCGCATCGGCGAGCGCTCCAGCGTGCAGGATGGCAGCGTGCTGCACATCACCCACGCCGGGCCGTTCAACCCCGGAGGCTATCCGCTGAACATCGGCGACGACGTGACCGTCGGCCACAAGGTCACCCTGCACGGCTGCAGCGTCGGCAACCGGGTGCTGATCGGCATGGGCAGCATCGTCATGGACGGCGTGGTGATCGAGGACGAAGTGGTGCTCGGCGCCGGCAGCCTGGTGCCGCCGGGCAAGCGCCTGCAGAGCGGCTACCTGTACGTCGGCAGTCCGGCCAGGCAGGCCCGCGCGCTGACCGCGCAGGAGCGCAGCTACTTCCGCTACAGCGCCGACAACTACGTGCGCCTGAAGGACCAGCACCTGATGGAAGGCTATTCCTCCAACTGATCGCGGCCCGCACAAGGTTGTCCATGCACTACCAGAACCTCCTCTTCGACCTCGACGGCACCCTCACCGACCCGCGCGAGGGCATCACCCGTTCGGTACAGCACGCCCTGGCGCAGCTGGGCATCGACGAGCCTGAACTGGCCAGCCTGGAGCACTTCATCGGCCCGCCGCTGCTGCAGTGCTTTATGCACAGCTATGACCTGGATGAGGCCACGGCCTGGCAGGCGGTGCGCCATTACCGCGAGCGCTTCAGCGAGGTCGGCCTGTACGAGAACCGCGTCTTTGACGGCATCCAGGCGCTGCTGGAAACCCTCAACGGCCAGGGCCGCCGGCTGTATATCGCCACCAGCAAGCCGACCCTGTTCGCCGAGCGGATCGCCGCGCACTTCGGCTTCGCCCGGCATTTCCAGGCGATCCATGGCAGCGAACTGGACGGCACGCGCACCGACAAGGCCGAGCTGATCGGCCATCTGCTGCAGGTGGAGGTCCTGAACCCGGCGGGCACGCTGATGATCGGCGACCGCAAGCACGACCTGATCGGCGCACGACGCAACGGCCTGGACGCGGCGGCGGTGGGTTATGGCTTCGGCAGCGCCGAGGAACTGCAGGCCGAGGCGCCGACCTATCACTTCGCCACCCTGGGCGAGCTGCGTCGGGCGTTCGCGGCCTAGGCGCCGTCGCCCCGGCTGGCCGGGCTCAACCGTTCTTCTGGTAGATGATCTTCCTGGTGCCGTTGTCGCAGCTGCCGACCACCATGCTCGGGTCATGCACCTCGTCGTTGGTCACGATCTCCAGGGTGTAGCTGGCCACCCCGGCGGCCTGGATCTTCACCTCGATCTCCTGCTTCAGCTCCTCGCAGGGCTTGGGCGCCGCCCAGCTGGCCGCGCTCAGCAGGCCAAGCAGCAAAACCACGATGCATCTGTTCATGGCGCGGCACCTCTCTCGTTCGGACGATTCCTAGGGTTCGACCGCGGGCGCCGACGACCGGTTCTGTCCGGCGGCCGCCAAGGCCTGCAGCGCCTCGCCGCGTTGCTCTGACGGCAACTCGCCAAGCAGGGCGACGCGCCTGTAGAACGCCGGCCAGTCGCCGCCCACTTCGCCGAACATGCGGGCGAAGGCCGGCACCCAGCGATCATAGAGGCCGAACGGCAACAGCTTGGCGTTGTTCAGCGGCCCCTCGATCCAAGCATCGTAGCGGCCCACGCCGCCCCACTGGCGCTCGCGCAGCGCCCGGTAGTCGCGGCGCAGGCGTTCGAACTCGGCCTGCTTGGCGGCGCGCATGGCCGGCGCCGGCAGTTCACTGGCATACAGGGCGCGCAGGCGCTCGCGGCTGGCCAGCACCAGCGCGGTGAACTGCGCGCGCCGCTGGTCCGATTGCGCATTCACCGCCGTCAGCCCCCGTGCCGCCCGCCACTGCCGCAGGCCCTCGTACTCGACGAAGCTGGCGAAGGACTCGTTGAACGCGGTGTCATCGGCCACGTACAGCTGCTGGTGCGCCAGCTCGTGGAAGATCACCGCCACCAGGCGCTCGTCGCTCCAGGCCAGCATGGTGTTGAGCAGCGGGTCGTCGAACCAGCCCAGGGTCGAATAGGCCTCCACGCCGCCGATATAGGTGTCCAGCCCCTGCTGGCGCAGCAGCGCCGCCGCCCCGCGGGCGCGGCCCTGATGGTAATAGCCGCGGTAGGCGACGCAGCCGGCGACCGGAAAGCAGTGCAACTCGGGCTCGACCGAGAACTCGGCGGTGGCGAACAGGTTCCACAGCACATAGGGCCGCTGCACATCGGCATACAGGCGGTAGCTCCGGTTGTCCGGCAGGGCCAGCTCGGCACTGGCGAAACGGCGCGCCTGCAGCGCCAGGGCCAGGCGCGCGCGCAGCGGCGCGGCGGTGGCAGGATCGGCCAGCAGGTCCTCGACGGGCTGGCGCGCGCGCAGCAGCTCGAGCTGGCCGCGGGCCAGCTGGGCGTAATAGTCCAGGGTGCTGCAGCCCGCCAGCAGCAGAGCCGCCAGCAGCGGAACCCAGCGCCAGGCGGGCGAGTCGATAAGGAAGAGGGTAGAGGCGCTCGTCATGCCCGTCACGCTAGCGCATCGCCGCCACTGCCTCCAGTTCGGAATCGGCGTAGGCTGGTTCCATGACCCGTTCCGGAGAACCCAATGCGCCGCTTCGCCCTGATCGCCAGCCTGTCCCTGCTCGGCGCCTGCGCCTCACCGCTGCCGCCCCACGACCCGGGGCAGGCCTGGGTCGAGCTGTACAGCCCGGCCAGCGACCTGCTGATGGCCGACGAGCTGGACGGCAAACGCCTCAACGACGGCCGCTACTTCCAGGTATCGCCAGGTGCCCACGAGCTGATCAGCCGCTTCCAGTTCGAGGTACCGGGCGGCGGTAGCGGCTCCGACATGATGTCCGAGCCGATCCAGCGCACTTGCGAGATCCGCGTGCGCTACGCCGACTTCGCTGCCGGCCAGCGCTACCGTCTGGAAGCGCGCTCCATCATGTACAACGCCCAGGCCTGGCTGTACGACGACCAGCGCAACGTGCTGGCCCGTGGCCGGGTGCTGCGCTGCGGCACCTTCTGAGCGGGACGCCGGACTAGGCGGCCTGGCGCAGTTCGGCCAGCAGTTCGAAGGAGCGCAGGCGATCATCGAAGTCGTAGAGGTCGCCGGTGAAGATCAGCTCGTCGGCGCCGGTCTGCTCCAGCAACACCTCCAGCTTCGCCCTTACCTTGTGCGGGCCGCCGATCACCGCCAGGCCGAGGAAGTCGCCCACCGCCTGCTTTTCATGGGGCAGCCAGAGTCCGTCCATGCTCGCCAGCGGCGGGCGCTGCACCAGGCTCTGGCCACGCAACAGGGCAAGCACGCGCTGGTACACCGAGGTCGCCAGGTAGTCGGCGCGCTCGTCGCTGTCCGCCGCCACCAGCGGCACGCCGAGCATCACATAAGGCCGCTCGAGCAGCGCCGAGGCCTTGAAACTGTTGCGATAGACGCGAATGGCCTCGTGCATGTAGCGCGGCGCGAAGTGCGAGGCGAAGGCATAAGGCAGGCCCATCTCGCCGGCCAGCTGGGCGCTGAACAGGCTGGAGCCGAGCAGCCAGAGCGGCACCTGGGTGCCGCTGCCGGGCATGGCGATCACCCTCTGATCCGCCGTGCGCGGGCCCAGGTAGCGCTGCAGCTCGGCGACATCCGCGGGGAAGTCGTCGGCGCTGCCGGAGCGCTCGCGGCGCAGGGCCCGGGCGGTGAACTGATCGGCACCCGGGGCGCGACCCAGGCCCAGCTCGATGCGCTCCGGATAGAGGGTGGCAAGGGTGCCGAACTGTTCGGCGATCACCAGCGGCGCGTGGTTGGGCAGCATCACCCCGCCCGAGCCGAGGCGGATGCTGCTGGTGCCGGCGGCCAGGTAGCCGAGCAGCACCGCGGTGGCCGAACTGGCGATGCCATCCATGTTGTGATGCTCGGCGACCCAGAAGCGGCTGAAGCCAAGGCGCTCGGCGTGCTGCGCCAGCTTCAGCGAGTTGCCCAGGGCTTGCGCGGGACCGCCGTCGTCGCGGATCGGTGCGAGGTCGAGAATGGAAATCCTGGTCTGTGCTAATACGCTCATCGGCCCGCCTGGTCGTAGACACCTGCTGATCGGCGCCGGGGCGGCGCCAATATCCGAGTGTAATAGTGGGGCTTGTTGACGAAATTCCAAGGGCAGACGACCAGTCGCGCGCTTGCCGCCGAGCGGCTGCGTTCGCGGCCGCAGGCTTCGGGGCCAGCGCCGGGCCTATATGGCGTCTCTACCGGCCAGACATGGACCTCAGCTATCGGCGATGCGGAAACCGACCTTGAGGGTCACCTGATAGTGGCCGACCTTGCCATTGTCGATGTGGCCGCGGGTTTCCACCACCTCGAACCACTCCAGATTGCGAATGGACTTGGCGCACTCGGCCAGGGCGTTGTTGATCGCCTCGTCGGAACTGATGGGCGACGAGCCGACTATCTCGATCTTCTTGTAGGTGTGATGGTTCGACATGGCGATTCCTCCTCTGCGCGATAGTTAAACGCTAGACGAGAAGTGCCGGCCGTGCGGTGCAGATTCGGCCGTGGCAGGTCGCAGCGCTCAGCCGCCCAGCTGGCCGCGCAACCACTCGGCCAGCTGCCGTGCGCGCCCATCCAGCTGCCGCGCCGGCACCCACAGGGCCAGGCGTGCCGAGGTTTCGAGGAAGCCCCAGGGCGCGACCAACCGACCACTGGCCAGGTCGTCGGCCACCAGCTGCTGCGGGGCGATGGCCACGCCCAGGCCGGCGGCGGCCGCCTCCAGCAGGTAGTAGAGGTGCTCGAAACCCTGGCCCAGTTTCAGCGCGGTCGAATCCAGGCCGCTGCTGGCCGCCCAGCTCGGCCAGGCCTGGGGCCGCGAGGCGGTGTGCAGCAGAGGCTCGTTCAGCAGCGCCGCCGGCGATGCCTGGCGCAGCTCGGCGAAGCGCCCGTAATGCGGGCTGAGCACCGGGCCGATGCGCTCAGCGGCCAGTTCGAACACCTGCATGTCCGCCGGCCAGGGCGGCTCGGCGAACAGCAGGGTGGCATCGACGCCGGCACGGCGCGGGTCCAGCTCGCCCTCGCTGGCCGACAGCTGCAGGCGCAGCTCCGGCAACTCGCGCTGCAGGCGATCGAGGCGCGGGATAAACCAGCGCGCCAGCAGGCTGCCGGGGCAGGCGAGAACGAATGGCGCCTCGGCCCGCCCCTGCTGCAACTCGGCGCACACCGTACGCAGGCGGGCGAACGCCTCGCCGCTGGCATCGCGCAGGCGCAGCCCGGCATCCGTGAGTTTTAGGCCGCGCCCTTCCTTGACGAACAGCGCCAGCCCCAGATGCTCTTCCAGCGTCCTGATCTGCCGGCTGACCGCACCGTGGGTAACATACAGCTCGTCCGCCGCCAGGCTGACGCTCTGCAGGCGCGCCGCCGCTTCGAAGGCGCGCAGGGCATTGAGTGGCGGTAGCTCCTGAGTCATCTGTGAGATTTCCTGACAGGTCGAGGCGATCTTATCGCTTTTATGATCGGCGCCACAGCCTTATCCTCTGCCCATCGCCCATTCGCACGCTCCCCAGGAGAACGCCATGACCTCTTTGACCACCGGCCCCGACGCCAACGGCCTGTTCGGCTCGTTCGGCGGCCAGTACGTCGCCGAAACCCTGATGCCGCTGATCCACGAACTGGCCGCCGAGTACGACAAGGCCAAGCAGGACCCGGCATTCGCCGAGGAACTGGCCTACTTCCAGCGCGACTACGTCGGCCGGCCCAGCCCGCTGTACTTCGCCGAACGCCTGACCGAGCACTGCGGCGGCGCCAAGATCTACCTCAAGCGCGAGGAGCTGAATCACACCGGCGCGCACAAGATCAACAACTGCATCGGCCAGATCCTCCTGGCCAAGCGCATGGGCAAGCAGCGCATCATCGCCGAGACCGGCGCCGGCATGCACGGCGTGGCCACCGCCACCGTGGCCGCGCGCTTCGGCCTGGAGTGCGTGATCTACATGGGCACCACCGACATCGACCGGCAGCAGGCCAACGTGTTCCGCATGAAGCTGCTCGGCGCCACCGTGATCCCGGTCACCGCCGGCACCGGCACCCTCAAGGACGCGATGAACGAGGCCCTGCGCGACTGGGTGACCAACGTCGACAGCACCTTCTATCTGATCGGCACCGTGGCCGGCCCGCACCCCTACCCGGCGATGGTCCGCGACTTCCAGGCGGTGATCGGCAAGGAAACCCGCGAGCAGATGCACGCCCAGGAAGGCCGCCTGCCCGACAGCCTGGTCGCCTGCATCGGCGGCGGGTCCAACGCCATGGGCCTGTTCCACCCCTTCCTCGACGACGAGTCGGTGAAGATCGTCGGCGTCGAAGCCGCCGGTTACGGCATCGATACCGGCAAGCATGCCGCCAGCCTCAACGGCGGCGTGCCCGGCGTGCTGCACGGCAATCGCACCTTCCTGCTGCAGGACGACGACGGCCAGATCATCGACGCCCACTCGATCTCCGCCGGCCTCGACTACCCCGGCATCGGCCCGGAACACGCCTGGTTGCATGACATCGGCCGCGTCGAATACACCTCGGTGACCGACGACGAGGCCCTGGCCGCCTTCCACCAGTGCTGCCGCCTGGAGGGCATCATCCCGGCCCTGGAAAGCGCCCACGCCCTGGCCGAAGTGTTCAAGCGCGCGCCGTCGCTGCCCAAGGATCACCTGATGGTGGTCAACCTGTCCGGCCGCGGCGACAAGGACATGCAGACCGTGATGCACCACATGAGCGAACAGGAGAAGCACGCATGAGCCGCCTGCAGAGCCGCTTTGCCGAGCTGAAAGAGCAGAACCGCGCCGCCCTGGTGACCTTCGTCACCGCCGGCGACCCGAACTACGACGCCTCCCTGGCGATCCTCAAGGGCCTGCCGCAAGCCGGCGCCGACGTGATCGAACTGGGCATGCCCTTCACCGACCCCATGGCCGACGGCCCGGCCATCCAGCTGGCCAATATCCGCGCCCTGGAAGGCAAGCAGAACCTGGCCAAGACCCTGCAGATGGTCCGTGAATTCCGCGAAGGCGAGCAGAAGACGCCGCTGGTGCTGATGGGCTACTTCAACCCGATCCACAAGTACGGGGTCGAGCGCTTCATCGCCGAGGCCAAGGAGTCCGGAGTCGACGGCCTGATCGTGGTCGACCTGCCGCCGGAGCACAACGCCGACCTGTGCAACCCGGCCCAGGTCGCCGGCCTGGATTTCATCCGCCTGACCACCCCGACCACCGACGACGCGCGCCTGCCCAAGGTGCTCGACGGCAGCTCCGGCTTCGTCTACTACGTCTCGGTGGCCGGCGTCACCGGCGCCGGCTCGGCCACCGTCGAGCACGTCGAGCAGGCGGTAGCGCGCCTGCGCCGCCACACCGACCTGCCGATCAGCATCGGCTTCGGCATCCGCACCCCGGAACACGCGGCGACCATCGCCCGCCTGGCCGACGGCGTGGTGGTCGGCTCGGCGCTGATCGACCAGATCGCCAACGCCAAGGACGACAAGCAGGCGGTGGACGGCGTGCTCGGCCTGTGCCGCCAGCTGGCCGAAGGGGTACGCGGCGCGCGGGGCTAAGCCACGCCGCCAGCCCAAACAAAGCCGCTGCCTCCGTGGGGAGGCAGCGGCTTTTACGTGTCGAGCGATCTGCTGGCGATGCGTTGCGGTCAGTACCCCTAGCTGGTGGACAAGCACGCGTTGTCCACCCTACCCAGCCATCGAGTTCGCCCAGGCTGGCAAGTCGCCCAGCGCTTTCCAGCAAATGCCACCCGGCTCGCGCCTGCCGATCTAGGTGACCTCAGCAGCCTCGGCCAGCAACATGGCGATCTCCGCGCCGAGTGCCAGGTCGCTGACCTTGCCGAAATGCTGCTGGCGGATGTAACCCTCTGCATCGATCAGAACCAGCGTGGGTGTGCCCTGCATCGCATAGTCGCGCATGGTGCATGGCACCGATCCCTGCGGGTCCGGCAAGTCGACGGCGACCGGAAAGTTGATGCGGTATTCGTGCAGGAAGGCAGCCAGGCAGGTCGGCGTCATGGCCTGGTGGTGTTCAAACACCGTATGCAGGCCGATCACGGCCACCTGCTCCGGGGAGAAGGTGGCGTGCACCCGCTGCGCCTGGGGCAGGCCTTCGCTCACGCAGCCCGGACAGAGCATCTGGAAGGCTTCCAGAACGATTACCTTGCCGCGCAGGCCGGCCACGCTCGGCGCCTGCTGAGTGTTGAACCAGCGCTGCACCTGCCACTCGGGGGCAGGCATAAGTGGGTGGGCCATGGCGGACTCCCATACAGGCGTCAACAAGAGGGGACAGCTGTAGGTATAGGCCAGCGCGCCGGCACCAGCCTAGCCCGCCCCATCCACAGGGCAGACGAGGGCACGCCCGGCAGCAGTTCCGGCGCCTCGCGCTGCAGTTTGCGCTGGAGCATCTCCAGCTGTTCCAGGGCCGCGCGGGCCTCGTCCAGCTCGGCGGCATTGCGTTCGCCCGACTGCGCCGCCTGTTCGATGCGCTCGCGGATCGCCGGGATCTGCTGCACGCCGCCGACGTAGGCCTGGATCTGCGCGCGGCTGTGCTGGTCTTCGAAGGCCTGGTACTGCGCCGGATCGGCCAGCACCGCTGGCGACGGCGTGGGTCGCGGTTCGAGCTCGCCCAGGGCCGGGCTGCGCGGGTCGCCGCGTTCGAGCATGAGCTGCATCAGCACCTGGGCCTCCAGCGGATCGAGACTGGGCGCTAGCGGCACCTCGGCAGGCGGTTCCTCAGCTGCGCCAGTGCCTGTCACGTGCGCCTCGGCGGCAGCGGGCGCAGCCTCGACAGGCGTCGGCGGGGCGAGCCCGGGCATCTGCACGGCCTGGGCCGGCGCGGACTGGCGCACCGGCGCGGCCGCTGGCGCCAACCAGAGGGTCAGGACCACGGCGCCGGCACAGCCGAGCAGCGCCGCGGCCAGCCAACGCTTCACAGGCCTTCCACTCGGGCCGCGTCCAGCAAGCCCTGCAGACGCGCCTGGAACTGCGCGGCCAGCTTCTGCTTGGCCACCGCCTGGTTGACCTCGTAACGCACGCTGGGGTCGCTCAGGGGCAATTGGCGATCCTCGCGTGCGCGCACCTGGACAATCTCGAAGGCGCCGTCGATCAGCATCGGCTGAGAGACCGTGCCGGCCTTCTGGAGCAAGGCAGTCTTGCGCAGGAAGTCCAGCTGGCCGTCCTCGGGGCGAATCAGGCCGAGATCGCCGGCTGGCTCACGGTCCTTGTCGTCTGCCAGGGAGTAGCGGCGCACCGCCTCGTCGAAGGCCAGGCCGGCCTGCAGTTCGGCGTAGACCCGGTCGGCGCTGGCCTGGTCGGCCAGGCGGATGTGCGCGGCCTGCACCTCGGCGACATTGCGGTATTGCGCCAGGTGGCGCCGGTAGTAGGCCTCGGCCTCGGCATCGCTGACCTGGCGCGCCAGCTGCTTGAGGCTCTCGGTTTCGTGGTGGAAGTCGTTGTGCAGGCCGATCTGGTGCAGGTACTGATGACGGATCAGCTTGTCGCGCACCAGCTGTCGCAGGCCCTCGCGCTCGGCCGCGTCGAAGCCCTGCCCGGCCAGCTGGTACCAGAGGTAGTCGCGCAGCACATGCTGACGCACCTGCTCGGCCAGGTAGACGAGGTTGCCCTGCTGCAACTCCACCCGGCCCTGGACATTGTCGCCCTGGTACAACGCCAGCAGGTCGAGGCGCCGCTCCGGCTGGCCGGGGAACTGCCAGGTGATCAGCGCCACCTCGGCCGCCTGCGCCTGCTGCGCCGCGCTCAGCTGCAGGCTGTCGAGCACCACGCCCTGCTGCGCGGGCGCCAGCACCTGGCGCAGCCGCTCGGCGCTCAGTGGTTGCGGCTGGCGCAGGAAGGGCCGCACGTCATGCTCGAAGCGGCGGCCATGGACCTGCTCGATCAGGTTGGCCGTCTCGACCTCGACCAGGCCATCCAGCTCGGTGCGGTAGTTCGGCAGCAACTCGGCCTCGACCACGCGGGCCAGCAGGCGATTCTCCACCAGGCCGCGGCGCAACTGCGCCGGGTCGGTGTTGAACTTGATCCTGGTCAGGGCCCATTCGAGCAACTCGATGCTCTTGCCCGGCAGGCGTTCGCCGTCGACGCGCAGGTCCTGCGCGGCCATGGCCGGCAGGCCAATGCCCGCCAGCCCCAGCACGATCAGGGCACGGCTCAGAAAAGCCGCCACCTCAGAGCCCGCCCTGGCCGTAGAAGCTGTTCGCCCCCTTGGTCAGCACGTTGACGGTCAACGCGATGGACTCCGGAATCAGCGACTTGGCCACGCGCAGACGCGTGGCGTAGCTGGTGTCGTAGAGCGGCTCGGGATGCTGGTAGGCGACCTGGGCGGTCTGCGTCAGCAGGTCGCGCAACGGCTTCTGCGGATCGTAGCGGCCGACCAGGTTGGCCACCGCCGCCGGGTCGCCCAAGCGCTCGCGGAAGTAATGGTCGTCGACCCAGCCTTCCCAGCCGGAGTGGCCTTTGCCCGAGGTGACCCAGGCGTGGTGCGGCTGGGCCACGTCGCCGGTGGCGTGCAGCGAATAGCCGATGGTCTGCAGCGAGGGCGCGGTCTTGAACTGGTCGAACCAGTACTTGGCCAGGTTGTCGATCGGCTGGAAGGCGGCGGTCTGGAAGTCGCCGTAGTGCTCCTGCCAGTTCGAGCGGCTGCCCTGGCGGTAATGCGCCTCGGTGCTGTCGAAGTCGCTCTTCTTCAGCTCGCGGTTGTACAGGTAGACCATGGCGTACCAGTCGACGTCGCCGCTCCAGCTGCCGTCCACCTTTCGGTAGCGGTAGTCGTAGCCGCCATGGTCGTTGCCGTGGCTGTCGCTCTGGCGGGCCATGTTGATGAAGTGCCAGTAGGAGGTGTAGTTGACGATGGAAGCGGCGGCGCCGCCCACCGGGGCGTGCTCGTAGCCGATCCACCAGCCGCCGAGGCGGGTGTCCTTGAAGTCGTCGACGTCATAGGCGGCCTGGCCGAGGATCTCGCCGGCGCGGGCTTCGCTGCCAGCGGCGCCGACGTAGAACTGGTAGGCGCGACGCATCTCGGCGCTGGCCGAACCGGAGTTCATGAACACCAGGGCATCCTTGACGATGTTCTTGTGGGTGGGTTGCGACCAGGCGGCCGCCTGACCGGCGCAGCAGGCCAGGCCTAGACCAAGGGCCAGGGTGGAGATCGTTTTCATGGGCAGGGCGCTCTTTTGTTGTTGGAGTCGAGCATTGCTAGCCGGCGCCGATGGCAGAACCATGACAACGCCGGACTCCAACTAAAGCGCAATCGCTATTGGCCCATCTACCCAACTAAGGTTGGGACGGTCTAGACCAGATGAACTTGTAGACCAACGGGTTACTGCGCCACCTGCAGACGGCGCTCCGCCTGCTTCTGCTTGCGGTAGCTGAGCGCCGCCGCCGGCACCGGCGATACCCGGCCGGTTTCCAGCCATTTCTTCAGGCGGTTGGCGTCGGCCATATGGGTGTACTTGCCGAAGGCATCGAGCACCACGAAGGCCACCGGCCGCTTGGCCATGACGGTGCGCATCACCAGGCAGTGGCCGGCCTTGTTGGTGAAGCCGGTCTTGCTCAATTGCACGCTCCAATCGGCCTTGCGCACCAGGGCGTTGGTATTGCGAAAGCCCAGGCTGTAGGTGGGTTTGCGAAAGGCCACGGTCTTCTCCGTGGTGGTACTGAGCTCACCGATCAGCGGGTACTCCAGGCTGGCCTTGAGCAGGCGCACTAGGTCCCGGGCGCTGGAGACGTTGCGCTCGGACAGGCCGGTGGGCTCGACGAAGCGGCTGCTGCTCATGCCCAGGGCCCTGGCCTTGGCGTTCATCGCCGCGATGAAGGCCGCGTAGCCGCCCGGGTAGTGGTGCGCCAGGCTGGTGGCGGCGCGGTTCTCCGAGGACATCAGGGTCAGCAGCAGCATGTTGGCTCGACTGATCTCGCTGCCGATGCGTACCCGCGAGTACACCCCTTTCATATGCGGGTTGTCGCGGATAGTGACTGCCAGGACCTCGTCCATGGGCAGCTTGGCATCCAGGCTCACCATGGCCGTCATCAGCTTGGTCACCGAGGCGATCGGCACCACCAGATCGGGGTGGCTGGAATACAGCACCTCGTCGGTCTTCAGGTCGACCAGCAGGGCGCTGCCGGCGGCGAGTTCCTGTTGGCGGGGGAGTTTCTGTGCGGCAAGGCTGTTCGATGCAACTACAACGCAGCTGCAGATCAGCAGCAGGCTTACTATCGAATGACGGATTTTCACGAATGGCTTCACTGGGTTGAATGGAAGACGGCGAAACCCCGGGTTTCGCCCCAGCAAGTATAGGGAATCCCTCCGCCGCCTTGGAGGATCGGCCCACCTTCCGTCGCCTCGCTGCACGCCAGCGACGCCCGTCTGATCAGCCGGGCCGACCCTCGCTGGCCAGCTCCGCCTGCAGCCAGTCGACGAACAGCGCGGTCAGGCGCTGGCGCCGCTTGCGTTCGGGCAGCACCACGTAATAGCCGAACTCGGTATGGGCCACTTCGCTGCAGACGCGGCACAGCAGGTTCTGCTCGAGCAGCTCGTCGACCAGGTGGCGCCAGCCGATGGCCACGCCCTGGCCGGCGATGGCCGCCTGGATCAGCAGGGTGTAGTTGTCGAAGCGCAGGCTGCCGGGGTTCGGCGCCTCGGCGATGGCCAGGGCGCGAAACAGGCCGTTCCAGTCCAGCCAGCGCGAGCGGCTGTCCGGGCGCAGGTGCAGCAGCGGCAACTGCACCAGGGCCGCGGTCGGCAAGGGCGGCGGACGCTCGCGCAGCAGCTGCGGGCTGCACACCGCAAAGGCCTCCTCGGCGAACAGCAGGTGGCACTCGCCATGCTTGAAGCGGCCATCACCGAAGGCGATGGCCACGTCGATCTCCGGGGGCAGCACGCCGAGGTCGCGATTGGTGGTGATCAGGCTTACGTCCAGCTCCGGGTAGCGCTGGTTGAAACGGTGCAGGCGCGGCATCAGCCAGTAGGCGGCGACGGCGAAGTCGGTGGCCACCTGCAGCACCTCGTGCTGCGGCTGGGCGGTGACCGCCGCCAGGCCGTCATCCAGGCTCTGCAGGCCATCGCGCACATGGCGCAGCAGCAGCTCGCCGGCCTCCGTGAGGACGATGCCGCGGTAGACCCGGTCGAACAGGCGGGTCGCCAGCTGCTGCTCGAGGCGCTTGATCTGCTGGCTGATCGCCGGCTGGCTGCTGCCCAGCTCGCTGGCCGCCGCGGTGAAGCTCAGGTGGCGCGCGGCGGACTCGAACACCAGCAGCGCGTCCAGGGACAGCCCATCGAAGTGTTTAAACATAAGCAGAACTTATCCGAGTCATGTATTCCCAGCGGGTTTACCCGCTAGCCTTGAGGCGTGATGATCGAACCAGCAATTTCGCATAAATCCCTCATATGGAATACAGGCTCGCCATGAAACGTCCGAACATCCTCTTCATCATGGCCGACCAGATGGCCGCGCCGATCCTGCCGCTGCACGATGCCACCTCGCCGATCAAGCTGCCCAACCTGATGGCCCTGGCCGCCGAAGGCGTGGTGTTCGATTCCGCCTACTGCAACAGCCCGCTGTGCGCGCCGTCGCGCTTCACCCTGGTCAGCGGCCAGTTGCCGAGCAAGATCGGCGCCTACGACAACGCCGCCGACTTCCCCGGCGACGTGCCGACCTATGCCCACTACCTGCGCCGCCAGGGCTACCGCACCGCGCTGTCGGGCAAGATGCACTTCTGCGGCCCGGACCAGCTGCACGGCTACGAGGAACGCCTGACCAGCGACATCTACCCGGCCGACTACGGTTGGGCGGTGAACTGGGACGCGCCGGAGGAGCGCCTGAGCTGGTACCACAACATGTCCTCGGTGCTGCAGGCCGGCCCGTGCGTGCGCACCAACCAGCTGGACTTCGACGAGGAGGTGGTGTTCAAGGCCCAGCAGTACCTCTACGACCACGTGCGCAGCAACGCCGACCAGCCGTTCTGCCTGACGGTGTCGATGACCCACCCCCACGACCCCTACACCATCCCCGAGGAGTTCTGGAACCTGTACCGCGACGAGGACATCCCGCTGCCCAGCCAGACCATCGAGCAGGCCGAACAGGACCCGCACTCGCAACGCATCCTCAAGGTCATCGATCTGTGGGGCAAGCAGATGCCCGAGCAGAAGATCAAGGACGCCCGCCGCGCCTACTTCGGCGCCTGCAGCTACATCGACGCGAACATCGGCAAGCTGCTGAAGACCCTCAAGGACTGCGACCTGGCCGACGACACCATCATCGTCTTCTCCGGCGACCACGGCGACATGCTCGGCGAGCGTGGCCTCTGGTACAAGATGCACTGGTTCGAGATGTCGGCCCGGGTGCCGATGCTGGTGCACGCACCCAAGCGCTTCGCCGCGCGGCGAGTGAGCCAGTCGGTGTCGACCATGGACCTGTTGCCGACCCTGGTGGAACTGACCGGCGGCAGCCTCGAACCGGGCCTGGCCCTGGACGGCCGTTCGCTGCTGCCCCACCTGCAGGGCGAAGGCGGGCACGACGAGGTGCTCGGCGAGTACATGGCCGAGGGCAGCATCGGCCCGCTGATGATGATCCGCCGCGGTGAGTGGAAGTTCGTCTACTCCGAGGTGGACCCGCTGCTGCTGTTCAACGTCGCCAACGATCCCCAGGAGCGCGAGAACCTGGCGCAGTCGCCCGACCACCGGGAGCTGCTCGACGCCTTCGTCGAGGAAGCGCGCATGCGCTGGGATGTTCCGGCGATCCACCAGACCACCCTGGCCAGCCAGCGCCGCCGGCGCCTGGTCGCCGAGGCGCTGACCCACGGCAAGCTGAAGAGCTGGGACCATCAGCCGATGGTCGACGCCAGCCAGCAGTACATGCGCAACCACATCGACCTCGACGACCTGGAGCGGCGCGCCCGTTATCCACAGCCCTGAACACCGCAACCCGGCAGGAGCAATACGCTCCTGCCGCCTCCCCCATAGAACAAGAGCGACACACAAGCGGAGAGTAGGCATGAACAAATTCAGCACAGCATTGGCCAGCGGCCTGATCCTGGCAACCGGCGCCTTCCACGCCCAAGCCGAAGACGCCAAGTGCGCCACGGTGAAGCTCGGCGACCCGGGCTGGAGCGATATCGCGGTGACCAACGGCATCGCCAGCTTCCTGCTCGAGGGCCTCGGCTACAAGGCGCAGAGCCAGACCCTGGCGGTGCCGATCATCTTCGCCGGCCTGCAGAAGGGCCAGGTCGACGCCTTCCTCGGCAACTGGATGCCCGCGCAGCAGAGCAACTACGACAAGTTCGTCGCCAGTGGCGAGGTGGCCAAGCTGGCGCAGAACCTGGACGGCACCGAGTACACCCTGGCGGTGCCGAGCTACGCCTACGAGGCCGGCGTGAAGACCTTCGCCGACCTGGACAAGCATGCCGAGAAGTTCGGCCACAAGCTCTACGGCATCGCCTCCGGCTCGCCGGCCAACGAATCGATCCGCCAGATGATCGAAGCCGACGAATTCGGCCTGGGCGACTGGAAGCTGGTGGAATCCAGCGAGCAGGCCATGCTGGTGCAGGTCGGCCGGGCGGTGAAGCGCAACGAATTCGTGGTGTTCCTCGGCTGGACCCCGCACCCGATGAACGTCAACTACGACATGCAGTACCTGCGCGGCGGCGAGAAGTACTTCGGCGAGAGCGGCAGCGTCAACACCCTGGCGCGCAAGGACTACGCCAGCCAGTGCCCGAACGTCGGCAAGCTGCTGAGCAACCTGAGCTTCACCCAGGAGATGGAGAACAGCATCATGAACCAGGTGCTGAGCAAGCAGGCGAGCAACGCCGAGGCGATCAAGGCCTGGCTCAAGGCCAACCCGGCGGTGCTCGACGGCTGGCTGCAAGGGGTGACCACCCGCGACGGCGGTGACGCGCTAGCCGCGGTGAAAGCACAGCTCTGAACCGCAGGGTAAATTTGGCGTAGGGTAGGCTTCGGCCTACCCTTGTCGCACGTGGTGGGCCGCAGCCCACCCCCGCACAGAACGACACCGATGCCGCTACCCAGCCGCCAGACCCTTCTGCCCTTCCTCAGGTGGTTGCCCAACACCAGCCGCCGCAGCCTCGGCAACGACCTGCTGGTGGGCCTCAGCGGCGCCATCCTGGCCCTGCCGCAGTCCATCGCCTACGCCCTGATCGCCGGCCTGCCGGCCGAATACGGCCTGTACGCGGCCATCGTGCCGGTGATCATCGCCTGCCTGTGGGGCTCGTCCTGGCACCTGATCTGCGGGCCGACCGCGGCGATTTCCATCGTCATCTTCACCAGCGTCAGCCCCCTGGCCACCCCGGGCAGCGAGGACTTCGTCGCCCTGGTGCTGCTGCTGACCTTCGTCGCCGGGCTGTTCCAGTGGCTGCTCGGCCTGCTGCGCTTCGGCGCCCTGGTCAACTTCGTCTCCCATTCGGTGGTGCTCGGCTTCACCCTCGGCGCCGCGGTGGTCATCGCCCTCGGCCAGCTGCCCAACCTGTTGGGCATCGAGGTACCGAGCCAGGTCACGGCCCTGGCCACCCTGCTCAATCTCGGCGAACACCTGCGCGACACTGACTGGCGAGCCCTGGCCCTGGCCCTGTTCACCCTCGGCGTCAGCCTGCTGATCCGCCGGCTGTGGCCGCGGGCGCCGGCCCTGCTGCTGGGCCTGGTGGCCGGCAGCCTGCTGGTGCTGCTGCTGCCGCAACGGCTGACCGCCGGCATCGCCCTGGTCAGCGCCTTCGAGGGCAGCCTGCCGCCGTTCAGTCCGTTGCGTCTGGAGCTCTCCAGCCTGCTGCAACTGCTGCCGGCGGCGGTGGCCTGCGGCATGCTCGGCCTGGTCACCAGCCTGTCGATCGCCCGTGCCCTGGCCGGCAAGTCGCAGCAGTTCCTCGACGCCAACCAGGAGGTGCGTGCCCAGGGCCTGTCCAACCTGATCGGCCCCTGGTTCAGCGGCTACCTGTCGGCCGGCTCCTTCACCCGCTCCGCGCTGAACCTGCAGGCCGGCGCGCGCTCGCCGCTGGCCGGGGTGTGCTCGGCGCTGCTGGTGGCGCTGTTCGCCCTGTTCGGCGCGCGGCTGCTCGCGCTGATCCCGCTGCCGTGCATGGCCGCCGGCATCCTGCTGATCTGCTGGGGACTGATCGACGTCGCCGGGGTGCGCGCGCTGTACCGGGTCAGCCGCGCCGAATTCCTGGTGATGGCCCTGACCCTGCTGGCGACCCTGCTGCTGGAGCTGCAGACGGCGATCTACGCCGGGGTGCTGGCCTCGCTGTTCTTCTACCTCAAGCGCACCTCGCAGCCGCGGGTGAAGCTGTGGCAGGAGGACGAGGAGGAGCTGCTGCGGGTCGAGGGCTCGATCTTCTTCGGCGCCTGCCACTACCTGCAGCAACTGCTGCAGCGCACCCGCAGCGGGCGGGTGGTGATCGACGCCCACCACGTCAACTTCATCGACTACGCCGGGGTGGAGATGCTCCATCAGGAGGCGCGCCGCCTAAGGGCACAGAACCGCTTCCTGATCATGCGCCGGGCGCGGCCCCAGGTGATCGAGGAAATCCACAAGCTGGAAGGCGCCGAGCGCTGCCCGGTGCAGTTCGAGGACTAAGGCGTAGGGTGCGCCATGCGCACCAGAACCGGCGCCAGCCCGGGCGCCCGTACCACTGCTTCGGTGCGCGCGGCGCACCCTACGGAGTCAGGCCAGCGTCCGCACGGCGCCGCGCGTGGCCCCAAGTAATCGAGGAAATCCACAAGCTGGAAGGCGCCGAGCGCTGCCCGGTGCCCGTCGAGAACTAAGGCGTAGGGTGCGTCATGCGCACCAGAACCGCGCCAGCCCAGTCGCCGGTATCACCGCTTCGGTGCGCGCGGCGCACCCTACGGAGTAAGGCCAGCGGCCGCACGGCGCCGCGCGTGGCCCCAAGTGATCGAGGAAATCCTCAAACTGGAAGGCGCCGAGCGCTGCCCGGTGTAGTTCGAGGACTAAGGCGTAGGGTGCGCCTTGCGCACCAGAACCGGCGCCTTCGGTGCGCGCGACGCACCCTACGGAATCAAGCCAGCTGCAACTGGCGGCGCAGCTCGGCCAGCACCGGCGCGCTGTCCGGACGCACGCCGCGCCACAGGCAGAAGGCCTCGGCGGCCTGTTCCACCAGCATGCCCAGGCCATCCAGGGTCCGCGCCGCGCCGTGCTCGGCGGCCCAGCGGTTGAAGGCGGTGGCTTGCTTGGCGTACATCATGTCGTAGCAAAGCGTATGGCCGAGGGCGATCAGGCTCGGCGCGATCGGCGGCAACTCGCCGGCCAGGCTGGCCGAGGTGCCGTTGATGATCAGGTCGACCGGCGCGTCGAGCCAGTCGAAGCCGCTGGCCACCAGCGGTCCCAGGTCGGCGAACTCGCTGGCCAGTTGCTCGGCCTTGGCCACCGTGCGATTGGCGATCACCAGCACCGCCGGCCGCTGCGCCAGGATCGGTTCGAGCACGCCGCGCACCGCGCCGCCGGCGCCGAGCAGGAGGATGCGCTTGCCGCGCAACTCGCAGCCGGCGTTGACGGTCAGGTCGCGCACCAGCCCGGCGCCGTCGGTGTTGTCGCCGAGCAGGCTGCCGTTGGCGCGCTTCATCAGGGTGTTGACTGCGCCGGCGCGGCGGGCCCGGTCGCTCAGCGCGTCCGCCAGCTGGAACGCCTGCTCCTTGAACGGCACCGTGACGTTGGCGCCCCTGCCTTCGACGAAGAAGGCCCGGGCGAAGCCGGCGAAGTCGTCCAGCGGCGCCAGCAGCGCCTCGTAGCTCAGCTGCTGGCCGGTCTGAGCGGCGAACAGGCGGTGGATCAGCGGCGACTTGCTGTGGCCGATGGGGTTGCCGAATACGCCGTAGCGGTCCATCAGTTCGCTCCCAGCTGCAGCCAGTCGCGGTCCTGCAGGAAGTACGCGGTCAGGCGTTCCTCCTCGCTGCCCGGCTCGGCCTTCCAGTCATAGCCCCAGCGCACCTGCGGCGGCAGCGACATGAGGATCGACTCGGTGCGCCCGCCCGACTGCAGGCCGAACAGGGTGCCGCGGTCGTAGACCAGGTTGAACTCGACATAGCGGCCACGGCGGAACGCCTGGAACTCGCGTTGACGCTCGCTGAAGGGGGTGGCCTTGCGCCGCTGCACGATCGGCAGGTAGGCCTCCAGATAGGCATCACCGATGGCGCGCATGAAGGCGAAGCTGGTGTCGAAGTCCCATTCGTTCAGGTCGTCGAAGAACAGCCCGCCGATGCCCCGCGGTTCGTCGCGGTGCTTGATGTGGAAGTAGCGGTCGCACCAGGCCTTGTAGCGCGGGTAGACATCCTCGCCGAAGGGCGCGCAGGCGGCCTGGGCGACCCGGTGCCAGTGCACGCAGTCTTCCTCGTTGGCGTAGTAGGGGGTCAGGTCGAAGCCGCCGCCGAACCACCAGACCGCCTCCTCGCCCTCTTTCTCGGCGATGAAGAAGCGTACGTTGGCGTGGGAGGTGGGCACATGCGGGTTGATCGGATGGATCACCAGGGACACGCCGAGCGCCTCGAAGCCGCGCCCGGCCAGTTCCGGGCGGTGGGCGCTGGCCGAGGGCGGCAGGCCGCTGCCGTAGACATGGGAGAAGTTCACCCCGCCCTTCTCGATCAGCGCGCCGTTCTCCAGCACCCGCGTGCGGCCACCGCCGCCGGCGGGGCGCTGCCAGGCGTCCTCGATGAAGTCGGCGCTGCCGTCTTCGGCTTGCAGGGCTGCGCAGATACGGTCTTGCAGGTCGAGCAGATAGGCCTTCACGGCCTCAGTACGGTCACTCACGGCGGCACCTTGAAAAGCGAGTCAGGCCGGCAGCGCGGCGCTGTCGGCGAAATCGGCGGGCAGCATAGCATTTGCCACCGGGGCCCCGCAGTTGACGCCGGTCAATAGGGACGATTGGATAGGTGCCCACGCCAGCGCCCGGCGGCATCATGCTCGGGTTGCGCGATCCCCCTATGCACAGGAGCCAGATATGGCCAAGCGAATCCAGTTCAGCCGCCACGGCGGCCCCGAAGTCCTCGAGTACGGCGACTACCAGCCGGCGGCGCCCGGCCCCCACGAGGTGCGGGTGCAGAACCAGGCGATCGGCCTGAACTTCATCGACACCTACTACCGCAGCGGCCTGTATCCGCCACCGGCGCTGCCGTCCGGCCTGGGCACCGAGGGCGCCGGCATCGTCGAGGCGGTGGGCGAGGGGGTCAGCCAGTTCCAGGTCGGCGACCGCGTGGCCTACGCCACCGGCCCGCTCGGCGCCTACAGCGAGCTGCACGTGCTGCCGGCCAGCAAGCTGGTCAGGCTGCCGGAGGCGATCAGCTTCGAGCAGGCCGCCGCCGTCATGCTCAAGGGCCTCACGGTGCAGTACCTGCTGCGCCAGACCTTCGTCCTGCAGGGCGGCGAAACCATCCTGTTCCATGCCGCCGCCGGCGGCGTCGGCTCCTTCGCCTGCCAGTGGGCCAAGGCCCTGGGGGTCAAGCTGATCGGCACCGTCAGTTCGCCGCAGAAGGCCGCGCGGGCGATGGAGCAGGGCGCCTGGGCGACCATCGACTACAGCCACGAGAACGTCGCACAGCGGGTACTGGAGCTGACCGACGGGAAGAAGTGCCCGGTGGTCTACGACGGCGTCGGCAAGGATACCTGGGAAACCTCGCTGGACTGCGTCGCCCCGCGCGGCCTGCTGGTCAGCTTCGGCAATGCCTCCGGCGCGGTCACCGGGGTCAACCTGGGCATCCTCGCGCAGAAGGGCTCGCTGTACGTCACCCGCCCGACCCTGGCCGGCTATGCCGATACCCCGGAGCGGCTGCAGGCGATGGCCGACGAGCTGTTCGCCATGATCACCAGCGGCCAGCTCAAGGTGGAGATCAGCAGCCGCCACGCGCTGCAGGACGCCGCCCAGGCGCAAACCGCCCTGAGCACGCGGCAGACCACCGGTTCGACCATTCTGCTGCCGTGAAACCCTAGGGTGGGTCAGGCGCCCCAACTGGTTTCACCGGCACAGTCAAATGCCTGCCGCGCCGTAACCCACCATGGCCATCTGCCGCGCCTGAATGGTGGGTTACGCAACGCCCACACACCGCGCAACTGTCGATTTCGTGGCAATGCGCTGCTGACCCACCCTACGCATGCGGAAACCTTCAGGACGGGCGGATCACCTCGCCACTGCGCAGGTCACGGATCAGGCTGGGATTGCTGCGCCCGCCGAGGGCGCCGCCGAGCACCTGGTCCAGCTGCCGCGGGAAATACTGCTCGACCCGCAGGCGGCTGCGTGCCGCCGGGCGGCCGCTCGGGTTGGCCGAGGTCGACACCATCGGGCCGGTGAGGGCGCAGAGCCGGCGGACCAGGGGATGGTCGCTGACCCGCAGGGCCACGCTGGCATGGCGTCCCGTGATCCACTCCGGCAGGCGCTGCTGGTGCGGCACCAGCCAGGTGTTCGGCCCCGGCCAGCTGCTGGCCAGGCGTTCCTGCCAGACGTCCGGCAGGTCCTCGAGGAGGAAATCGAACTGCTCGATGCAGTCGGCCACCAGGATCAGGCCCTTGTCCATCGGCCGCTGCTTGAGCGCCAGCAGACGCGCCACCGCCAATTCGTCCCAGGGATCGCAACCCAGGCCCCACACCGCCTCGGTCGGGTAGGCGATCAGCCCGCCCTGGCTCACCACCCGCGCCGCCTGCCGCACCTGCCAGTCGCTGGTCATCCACTGCTCTCCGCCGAACACTTCGCTGCAGTGTATCCACGCCTGCCGTCCCCTACGCAACCCTGCGCGCACCTCAGCCGGCGCGGCCGATCCAGCGCCCCCCTTCGCAAGCGATGCGTCCCTCCAGCTCCAGCTCGGTCAGCGCCGCCAGCACCTTGGACAACGGCCAGCCACTGGCTGCGGCCAGGGCTTCGCTGCTGTGCGGCGCCGCGTGTAGCAGGTCGAGCAGCGGATGGGCCTGTTGCGCCGGCAGTTCGGCCGTGAGCGCTGGCACGGCCTGCCAGCCGCGCAGCGCCTCGAGGATGTGCTCGATGCTTTCCACCAGGGTGGCGCCTTCGCGGATCAGCTGGTGACAGCCGCGCGCGCCCGGGTGATGGATGGAGCCGGGGATCGCATAGACCTCGCGGCCCTGCTCGGCGGCCAGGCGGGCGGTGATCAGCGAACCGCTGGAGGGGCTGGCCTCGACCACCAGCACGCCGAGTGACAGGCCACTGATGATGCGGTTGCGCCGGGGAAAGTTGCCGGCCTGGGGCGGGCAGTCCAGCGGCAGCTCGGAGACCAGCGCACCGCCGCCCTCGATTATCGCCGCCGCCAGTCTGGCGTGGCGTGCCGGGTACAGCTGCTCGAGGCCGGTGCCGAGCACCGCGACGGTCTTGCCGCCGACATTCAGCGCCCCCTGATGGGCCGCGCCGTCGATCCCCAGGGCCAGGCCGCTGGTGATCACAAAACCGCCGGCGGCCAGGCTGCGGGCAAAGCCCTGTGCGGTATCCAGCCCGGGGCGCGAGGCGCGACGGCTGCCGACCATGGCCAGCTGCGGCTGCTCGAGTAGACCGGGGTCGCCGGCGACGAACAGCAGCGGCGGTGCATCGCTCAGTTCGGCGAGCAACCCCGGGTAGGCCGGGTCGTCCCACATCAGCAGGTGCTGGTCCTGGGCCTCCAGCCAGGCCAGAGCGGCGCCGGCCCGTTCACGCACCTCGCTGCTGCGCCGCGCCTCGGCGCTGGCCGCCGGGAGGCCCAGGGCCCGCCAGGCGCTGGCCGGCGCACTGAGGGCTGCCGAGGCCGTTTCGAAGGCCGCCAGCAGCTTGCGAAAACGCCGCGGGCCGAGCTCCGGCAGGCAATGCAGGCGCAAGCGGGCTTCCAGTTCGGCGGGGGAAAGGCTATGGCTGATGCGCTGCGACATATTGATCATCCTTGATCGGTCGCGCCGTTCAGGCGGCAGGTAAACGGCAGGCAGAAAAAAGCCCCGCGAATGCGGGGCTTTCGGCGTTACGGGTTGCGGACCTTGTCCAGCACCGCGAGCTGGCGGGTGGCGCCGAGGACCAGGCCATAACTGAGCTTGTCGTAGGTGCGGAACACCATCAGCAGGCCGGCGCGCTCATCGGGAATCTTCACCGATTCGCCGGTCACCCGGTCGCGCACGGTTTCGCCGGTCTTGTACACGGCCAACACGTTGCCCACTTCCAGGCCGTCGCGGGCGCCCTTGTTCAGGGTAACCACATCGAACTGACCGATCTGGGTGACGCCACGCGGCACGTCGAGAATCAGGCCGCGAACTTCGCGGGACGGCTCGCTCGGCATGAAGGTGGAATTGATCGCCCGCTCCTCGGTGGGGAACAGGCGGTCGCCGAGGCGCACTTCCTGGGTCGAGCGGGTCAGGGTCATGGTGCCGATGTCGCCTTCCTCGGCGACGATCTCACCGCCGCCGATGTCGTCGGCGTTGATCCCGAGGAACTCCTGGGTCTCCGGGTCGATATAGGTCTTGCCCTGACGGAAGATGCCGTACACCGGGGCGTTTTCGTCGAACTGGCCACGGGCATAGACGCGATCGCCGGCGCCGCTGACCACGCGCTCGGCGTTGCCGGCGACCACATAGGGCGCGCTCTGGAACTGTTCCGGGTTATCGACGATGCGGTTGCTCAGCAGGAAGCTGTTGATCGCCTCCAGCGGAATGGTTGGAATGGCTTCGGCCATCGGCGTGACGCGCACCTTCGGCGACAGCTTGATGGTGCCGCGCGACTCGCCGCGGTTGAGCATCAGGCGCGGCTGACCGTCGACGTAGACCAGGCTGAGCTCGTCGCCAGGGTAGATCAGATGAGGGTTTTCCACCTGCGGGTTGGCGTGCCAGATTTCCGGCCACTTCCACGGCTGACTGAGGAATCGACCGGAAATATCCCAGAGGGTATCGCCTTTGACCACGGTGTAGCGGTCGGGGTGGCCCTCCTTGAGTTGCACTTCCGCCTGGGCCAAGCCACCTGCGGCCAGCAGCAGCAGGGCGAGTAGTGATTTCCTCATACAGTGAATCCCTTTATCATGTGTCTTCACGTGGAGCGCCCTGGCGCCGCGACTGAAACCCAGTGAAACAGCGGCTTGAAGCCGTTTTTCAATGCTGCTCATCATCTTAGCAGCGGATTTTGACTTTATTCCACAAGTGCATCACAAACGCATATGGCGATCCTAAACATCCTCGAATTTCCCGATCCGCGCCTGCGTACCATCGCCAAGCCGGTGGATGTGGTCGACGACGCCCTGCGTCAGCTGATCGACGACATGTTCGAAACCATGTACGAAGCCCCGGGCATCGGCCTCGCCGCGACCCAGGTCAACGTGCACAAGCGCGTGGTGGTGATAGACCTGTCCGAAGACAAGTCCGAGCCGCGGGTCTTCATCAACCCCGAGTTCGAGCCGCTGACCGACGAGATGGACCAGTACCAGGAAGGCTGCCTGTCGGTACCCGGCTTCTACGAGAACGTCGACCGCCCGCAGAAGGTCAAGATCAGGGCGCTGGACCGCGACGGCAAGCCCTACGAACTGATCGCCGAAGGCCTGCTGGCGGTGTGCATCCAGCACGAGTGCGACCACCTCAACGGCAAGCTGTTCGTCGACTACCTGTCTACCCTCAAGCGTGACCGCATCAAGAAGAAACTGGAAAAGCAACATCGCCAGCGGGCGTGAGCCTCCACCTGTATAAAGGCTTGCTGCGGCAAGCCTTTTTCTTTAGCGAGACCCCATGACTGAAGCACTGCGCATCGTCTTCGCCGGTACCCCGGAATTCGCCGCCGAGCACCTCAAGGCCCTGCTCGACACCCGCCACCAGATCATCGCGGTCTACAGCCAGCCCGACCGCCCGGCCGGTCGCGGACAGAAGCTCACGCCCAGTCCGGTCAAGCAGCTGGCGCTGCAGCATGAGATTCCCGTCTACCAGCCGCTGTCGCTGCGCGACCCGGCGGCCCAGGCCGAGCTGGCCGCGCTCGAGCCCGACCTGATGGTGGTGGTGGCCTACGGCCTGATCCTGCCCCAGGTGGTGCTCGACACACCACGCCTGGGCTGCATCAACAGCCATGCCTCGCTGCTGCCGCGCTGGCGCGGCGCGGCGCCGATCCAGCGCGCCATCGAGGCCGGCGACAGCGAGAGCGGGGTGACCGTGATGCAGATGGAGGCCGGCCTGGACACCGGGCCGATGCTGCTCAAGGTCAGCACCGCCATCGGCGCGGACGACAGCGGCGGCAGCCTGCACGACCGCCTAGCCGCCCTCGGCCCCCGGGCGGTGATCGAGGCCATCGACGGCCTGGCCGCCGGCACCCTGATTGGCGAGGTGCAGGACGATGGCCTGGCCACCTACGCGCACAAGCTGAACAAGGACGAGGCGCGCCTCGACTGGACGCGTCCGGCAGAGGAGCTGGAACGCCTTATCCGCGCCTTCAATCCCTGGCCGATCTGCCACAGCACCCTCGATGGTGCGCCGCTCAAGGTGCTCGCCGCACAGCGGGCAGACGGGCAGGGCGCAGCGGGGCAGGTGCTCGCCGCCGACAGGGACGGCCTGACGGTCGCCTGCGGCAGCGGCGCACTGCGCCTGACCCGCCTGCAGCTGCCGGGCGGCAAGGCCCTGGCCTTCGCCGACCTGTACAACAGCCGACGCGAGCAGTTCGCCCCCGGCAAGGTGCTGCTGTGATGAGGGCCGGGGCATGAACCCGCGCCTGGCCGCCGCCCGCGCCCTGGCCGCCGTGCTCAACGGCAAGGCCTCCCTGGGCAGCAGCCTGCCGCAGCAGCTGGACCGGGTCGAGCCGCGCGACCGCGGTCTGACCCAGGACCTGGCATTCGGCACCGCCCGCTGGCAGCCGCGCCTGGCCCTGCTGGCCGAGAAGCTGCTGCAGAAGCCCTTCAAGGCCGCCGATCGTGATGTCGAGGCGCTGCTGCTGATCGGCCTGTACCAGCTGTTCTACACGCGCATTCCGCCCCATGCGGCGATTGGCGAGACGGTGGCCTGCGTCGACAAGCTGAAGAAGTCCTCGCTCAAGGGCCTGCTCAATGCCGTGCTGCGCCGCGCCCAGCGCGAGGGCGAACAACTGCTGGCCGAGCTGGAACGCGATCCGGTGGTACGCACCGCCCACCCGCGCTGGTTGCAGAAAGCCCTCAAGGCCCACTGGCCGGAACACTGGGAAGCCATCTGCGCGGCCAACAACGCCCACCCGCCACTGATCCTGCGGGTCAACCGGCGCCATGGCCGCCGCGATGACTACCTGGCCGAATTGCGCGCGGCGGGGGTCGAAGCCGAGCCCTGCGCCTTCAGTCAGGACGGTATCCGCCTGCTGCAGGCCTGCGACGTGACCGGCCTTCCGGGCTTCGCCGAGGGCCGGGTCAGCGTGCAGGACGAAGCCGCCCAGCTGGCCGCAGAATTGCTCGAACTGGCCCCCGGCCAGCGCGTGCTGGACGCCTGCTGCGCCCCGGGCGGCAAGACCTGCCACCTGCTCGAGACCCAGCCGCAACTGGCCGCGGTGGTGGCGGTGGACCTCGAAGAGAAGCGTCTGGTGCGGGTGCGCGAGAACCTCGTCCGGCTCAGCCTGCAGGCCGAACTGATCGCCGCCGATGCGCGCGCGGTCGATGCCTGGTGGGACGGCCAGGCCTTCCAGCGCATCCTGCTGGATGCCCCCTGTTCGGCCACCGGGGTGATTCGCCGCCATCCGGACATCAAGCTGACCCGCCAGGCCGAGGACATCCCCGCCCTGGCCCAGCTGCAGGGCGATCTGCTGGACGCGCTGTGGCCGACCCTGGCGGTCGGCGGCATCCTGCTCTACGCCACCTGCTCGACACTGCCCACGGAGAACACCGAGGTGATCGCCGGCTTTCTCGCCCGCACGCCCGGTGCCCGCGAGCTGGATATCGCCGGGCCATTCGGCCTGAAACAACCCCATGGCCGCCAGCTGCTCGCCCAGGCAGAGGGTCATGACGGTTTCTACTATGCCAAGCTGATCAAGATCGCCGCCGATCGCGGCTGAGGAACAGAGCGGATGAAGATCATCATTCTCGGCGCCGGCCAGGTCGGTGGCACCCTGGCCGAACACCTCGCCAGCGAGGCCAACGACATCACCGTGGTGGACACCGACAGCGACCGCCTGCGTCAGCTCGGCGACCGCCTGGACATTCGCACCGTGCAGGGCCGCGGCTCCTTTCCCGCGGTGCTGCGCCAGGCCGGGGCGGAGGACGCCGACATGCTGGTGGCGGTGACCAACAGCGACGAAGTCAACATGATCGCCTGCCAGGTGGCCTACACCCTGTTCCACACCCCGACCAAGATCGCCCGGGTGCGCGAGGCCGCCTACCTGTCGCGCAGCGGCCTGTTCAACAACGAGTCGATCCCGGTCGACGTGCTGATCAGCCCGGAACAGGTGGTGACCAACTACATCAAGCGCCTGATCGAATACCCCGGTGCCCTGCAGGTGATCGACTTCGCCGAGGGCAAGGCCCAGCTGGTGGCGGTCAAGGCCTACTATGGAGGGCCGCTGGTCGGTCAGCAGCTGCGCCAGCTGCGCGAACACATGCCCAACGTGGATACCCGGGTGGCGGCGATCTTCCGCCGCAACCGGCCGATCATGCCCAAGGGCGACACGGTGATCGAGGCCGACGACGAGGTGTTCTTCATCGCCGCCAAGGCCCATATCCGCGCGGTGATGAGCGAGATGCGCCGCCTGGAGAACAGCTACAAGCGGGTGGTGATCGCCGGCGGTGGGCATATTGGCGAGCGCCTGGCCGAGGCCATCGAGAGCCGCTACCAGGTGAAGATCATCGAGATGAACCCGGCCCGCTGCCGCTACCTGTCGGAGAGCCTGGACAGCACCATCGTGCTGCAGGGCAGCGCCTCCGACCGCGACCTGCTGGTGGAGGAGAACATCAACGATGCCGACATCTTCCTCGCCCTGACCAACGACGACGAGGCCAATATCATGTCCTCGCTGCTGGCCAAGCGCCTCGGCGCGCGCAAGGTGATGACCATCATCAACAACCCGGCCTACGTCGACCTGGTCCAGGGCGGCGAGATCGACATCGCCATCAGCCCGCAGCTGGCCACCATCGGCACCCTGCTGACCCATGTGCGCCGCGGCGATATCGAGAGCGTGCACTCGCTGCGCCGCGGTGCGGCGGAGGCCATCGAGGCGATCGCCCATGGCGATGCCAAGTCGAGCAAGGTGGTCGGTCGCGCCATCGAGGAAATCGCCCTGCCGCCGGGCACTACCATCGGCGCGATCATCCGCGACGAAGAGGTGCTGATCGCCCACGACGACACGGTGATCGAGTCCGGCGACCACGTGATCCTGTTCCTGGTCGACAAGAAATACATCCGCGATGCCGAAAGCCTGTTCCAGGTCGGACTAACCTTTTTCTAAGAGCCACCGCTGGCACGGTCCTCGGTCCACCTGCAAACAGGAGTCACCATGCTGGAATCCCTGGAAAAGATGCTCGCGCAAGGCATGGACAACGCCCTGCTGCGTTTCGGCCTGGGCAAGGGCTACCTGGATGCGGGCGAATTTGCCCGCGCCGCCCAGCACTTCCAGCGCTGCGTGGAATTCGATGCGAACTATTCGGCGGCCTGGAAGCTGCTGGGCAAGGCGCACCTGGAACTGGGTGACCGGGCGGCCGCCGAGCACGCCTGGCAGCAGGGCATCGCCGCGGCCCAGAACCACGGCGACAAGCAGGCGGAGAAGGAGATGACGGTGTTCCTCAAGCGCTTGCAGCGCCAGGCTCCGTCGGACTGAGCCTCAGTCCTCGACGAAACGCAGGCCCACGCCCTCGCTGTCCACGCGCATCACTTCCATCTGCAGCACCGGCGCCTCGATCGGCAGGTCCTGGACCTGTCCGGTGACCCGGGTGCCCGCCTCCAGACTGGCCAGCTGCGGGTGCTTGACGTAGACCCCTCCGTCGGAGAGATCGCGGGTCTGCGCCACCAGCTCGCCGAAGCTCGGGTGACAGATCTTGATCCGGCATTTCATCGACGTACGAATATGTTGGCGCTGGCTGGGCATGGATGCGGCAATCCTAGGCAAGGGTTCTAAGGTTAATAGCGCAAGTTGCCGGCCAAGCCCAGTGGGGTCGAGAGAAAAACCGCCATCGCGGGTCGATTTCCGCCGCTTCCCAGGGATGACACGGCTAGTACCACTTCTGCTCGCCGTCCGGGCGCTTCTTGAAGCGCTTCATGCTCCACATGTACTGGCTCGGATAGGCGCGCACGTAGCGCTCGATCACCGCGCTCATGGCGGCCACGCCTTCCTCGACGTTCTCGCTGTACATGCCCTCGGGCGCAGCCTCGAGGATGACCTTGTAGCCGCTGCCATCGGCCAGGCGCAGCGCGTGCAGGAACACCCCCCGGGCCTTGCCGCCGGCGAGCATACCGGGCACGAACTTGCTGGTCAGGGTCGGCACGCCGAAGAAGGGTACGAATACACCGGATGACCGGCTCGGCTCCGGATCGGCGGGAATACCCACGGCACCGCCGCGGCGCACCTCCTTGATGACGCTGAGGATGCCCTCCTTGGTCGAGGGCGCCACGCGGTTGCCCATCTGGACCCGCTGCCGGGCCAGCAGCTCGTCCACCGCCTTGAGCTTGGGCGGGCGGTAGAAGATGACCGGCTTGCACTGCGCGCAGTAGAAGTGATTGAGCACTTCCCAGTTGCCCAGGTGACTGGTGATGCCGACCACGCCCTTGCCGGACGCCAGGGCCTGCTGCAGCACCTCCAGGCCCTCGACCTCGCGCACCAGGGCCAGGGACTTGTGCGCCGGCCAGACCCAGGCGCAGGCGCTTTCGGTGAGGGTCTTGCCGATGCCCGTCAGGGTGTCGCGCAACAGGCGCTGGTGGCCGGCCGCATCCAGCTCGGGAAAGCACTTGCTCAGGTTGAGGCTGGCGACGCGGCGTGAGCCGTTGGGCAGTTTCCACATCAGCCAGCCGATAGTGGCGCCCAGGCCTTGCACGGCGCGCCAGGGCAACAGTGCCAGCAGGTGCAGAAAGCCCACCACCAACGCTCCTTTGAGCTTCTCCACAGGCAACTCCCGAAAATCGCAAAGCGCCTATTGTAACCAGGCTGCGGTCCGCCTTGCAGGCGGCAGCTGCTGGGCGCGGCCACGTTGCCGCCTGAGCGCCGCTACCGAGGCGGTGAGTTGGCGATCAGCACCGGGTAGCGGTCGCAGTCGGTGGTGTGGTCCATGACCATGCCGGCGGCCTGCATATAGGCGTAGCAGATGGTCGGCCCGACGAAGGTGAAGCCGGCCTTCTTCAGCGCCCGGCTCATGGCCTCGGCCTCGGCGGTGACGGCCGGCACCTGACTGCGCGCACTGAAATGGTTGACCTTCGGTGCGCCGCCGACGAAGGACCAGAGCAGCCCCACCGGGTCCTCCAGCATCAGCCAGGCCTGGGCATTCTGCCGCACGGCCCTGAGCTTGAGGCGGTTGCGGATGATCCCCGGGTCCTGCATCAGGGCCTCGATCTCCTCGTCGCTCAGCTGCGCCAGGCGCTCGGCGTCGAAACCGAACAGCACCTGGCGGTAGCGGGCGCGCTTCTTCAGCACGGTGATCCACGACAGGCCGGCCTGGAAGCCTTCCAGCAGCAACAGCTCGAACAGGGCCTGGGGATCGCGTTGCGGCCCCCCCCATTCCTGGTCGTGATAGGCCTGGTAGAGGGGGTCTTCGGTGCACCAGAAGCAGCGTGGCATAGGGCCTTCCCGGGCGGCGGAGGCCGCCAGGATTGGGGTATACTCCCGCCCTTTCTGTCGCAGCCTCAACAGGTGAATTTTTCGTGAGCCAGACTACGCCTGCCGTGCGCACCTTCCAAGACCTGATCCTCACCCTGCAGCAGTACTGGGCCGAGCAGGGCTGCGTGGTGCTGCAGCCCTACGATATGGAAGTGGGCGCCGGCACCTTCCACACCGCCACCTTCCTGCGCGCCGTCGGCCCGGAAACCTGGAACGCCGCCTACGTGCAACCCAGCCGCCGCCCCACCGACGGCCGCTACGGCGAGAACCCCAACCGCCTGCAGCATTACTACCAGTTCCAGGTGGTCTTGAAGCCCAATCCGGAGAACTTCCAGGAGCTCTACCTGGGCTCGCTGGCAGCCATCGGCATCGACCCGCTGGTGCACGACATCCGCTTCGTCGAGGACAACTGGGAATCGCCGACCCTGGGCGCCTGGGGCCTGGGCTGGGAGATCTGGCTCAACGGCATGGAAGTTACCCAGTTCACCTACTTCCAGCAGGTCGGCGGCATCGAGTGCTACCCGGTGACCGGCGAGATCACCTACGGCCTGGAGCGCCTGGCCATGTACATCCAGGGCGTGGATTCGGTGTACGACCTGGTGTGGACCGACGGCCCGTTCGGCAAGGTCACTTACGGCGATGTGTTCCACCAGAACGAGGTGGAGCAGTCCACCTACAACTTCGAGCACGCCAACGTCGACAAGTTGTTCGAACTGTTCGACTTCTACGAAAGCGAAGCCAACCGCCTGATCGAGCTGGAGTTGCCGCTGCCGACCTACGAGATGGTGCTCAAGGCCTCGCACACCTTCAACCTGCTCGACGCCCGCCGCGCCATCTCGGTGACCGAACGCCAGCGCTACATCCTGCGCGTGCGCACCCTGGCCCGCTCCGTGGCCCAGAGCTACCTGCATGCGCGACGCAAACTCGGCTTCCCCATGGCCACCCCCGAACTGCGTGACGAAGTACTGGCCAAGCTGGAGGCTGCAGAATGAGTGCATTGGATTTCCTCGTCGAACTGGGCACCGAAGAGCTGCCGCCGAAAGCCCTGAAGAGCCTCGGCGAGGCTTTCCTCGCCGGCATCGAGAAAGGCCTCAAGGCCGCCGGCCTGGACTACCAGGCCAGCCGCTTCTACGCCGCGCCGCGCCGCCTGGCCGTGCAGATCGACCAGCTGGCGACCCAGCAGCCCGATCGCAGCAACACCCTCGACGGCCCGCCGCTGCAGGCCGCCTTCAACGCCGAAGGCCAGCCGACCCAGGCGGCCCTGGGCTTCGCCAAGAAGTGCGGGGTGGAGCTGGAGCAGATCGACCGCAGCGGCCCCAAGCTGCGCTATACCCAGCGCATTCCCGGGCAACCGGCCAGCGCCCTGCTGCCGGCGATCGTCGAAGCCTCGCTGAACGAGCTGCCGATTCCCAAGCGCATGCGCTGGGCGGCGCGCCGCGACGAGTTCGTGCGCCCGACCCAGTGGCTGGTGATGCTGTTCGGCGACAACGTGATCGATTGCGAAATCCTCGCCCAGAAGGCCGGCCGCGAATCCCGCGGCCATCGCTTCCACAGTCCAAGCAAGGTACGCATCAGCACGCCGGCCACCTATCTGGAAGACCTGCGCAGCGCCTACGTGCTGGCCGATTTCGCCGAGCGTCGCGAGCTGATCGCCCAGCGTATTGCCGAGCTGGCTGCTGAGCAGCAGGGTACGGCGATCGTCCCGGCGGGCCTGCTCGATGAAGTCAGCGCCCTGGTCGAATGGCCGGTGCCGCTGGTCTGCGCCTTCGAGGAACGCTTCCTCGAGGTGCCCCAGGAGGCGCTGATCACCACCATGCAGGACAACCAGAAGTACTTCTGCCTGCTGGACGCCAACGGCAAGTTGCTGCCGCGCTTCATCACCGTGGCCAACGTCGAGAGCAAGGACCCGGCGCAGATCATCAGCGGCAACGAGAAGGTGGTGCGCCCGCGCCTGACCGATGCCGAGTTCTTCTTCAAGCAGGACCAGAAGCACAAGCTGGAGCACTTCAACCATCGCCTGGCCGGCGTGGTGTTCCAGGCCCAGCTCGGCTCGGTCTACGATAAGGCCCAGCGGGTATCGAAGCTCGCCGCCTTCATCGCCGAGAGGGTCGGCGGCGACGCCGAGCGCGCGGCGCGCGCCGGCATCCTCTGCAAGTGCGACCTGGCCAGCGAGATGGTCGGCGAGTTCCCCGAGATGCAGGGCATCGCCGGCTACTACTACGCTAAGCATGACGGCGAGGCCGAAGACGTCGCCCTGGCGCTGAACGAGCAGTACATGCCGCGTGGCGCCGGCGCCGAGTTGCCGAGCACCCTCACCGGCGCCGCGGTGGCCCTGGCCGACAAGCTCGACACCCTGGTCGGCATCTTCGGCATCGGCATGCTGCCCACCGGTAGCAAGGACCCCTACGCCCTGCGTCGCGCGGCCTTGGGCGTGCTGCGTATCCTCATCGACAAGGGCCTGGACCTGGACCTGAACGAGGCCGTGACGTTCGCCATCGAGCAGTTCGGCGACAAGGTCAAGGCAGAAGGCCTGGCCGCCCAGGTGCAGGACTTCGTCTTCGACCGCCTGCGCGCGCGCTACGAGGACGAAGGCGTCGACGTCGCCGTGTACCAGTCGGTACGCGCCCTCAGCCCCAGCGCGCCGCTGGACTTCGACCAGCGCGTGCAGGCGGTCCAGGCCTTCCGCGCACGCAGCGAGGCCGAGGCCCTGGCCGCGGCGAACAAGCGCGTGTCCAACCTGCTGAGCAAGTTCGACGGCCAGGTTCCCGCCCAGGTCGACGCCACGCTGCTGCAGGAACCGGCCGAACAGGCGCTGGCCGCTGCCGTGGCGCAGGCCGAACAGGCGGTGCTGCCGATGGCCGCCGCGCGCTGCTACCGCGAAGCCCTGGAGCAGCTGGCCAGCCTGCGCGAGCCGGTGGACAGCTTCTTCGAGGCGGTGCTGGTGAATGCCGACGACACGGCCGTGCGGGCCAACCGCTACGCCCTGCTGGCGCGCCTGCGCGGGCTGTTCCTCGGCGTGGCCGATATCTCCGTGCTGGGCTGAAGCCCGGTCAAGACGGAACAGGGCGCCAGTCGGCAGGCCATGGGTCTGCCGACTGGCATCCGCGCTCATCAGCTCGAAGCGACCGATATGAAATTGCTGATTCTCGACCGCGACGGCGTCATCAATCACGACTCCGACGCCTACATCAAGAGCCTCGAGGAATGGATTCCCCTGCCCGGGGCCATAGAGGCGATCGCCCGCCTGTCCAAGGCCGGCTGGACCGTGGCCGTGGCCACCAACCAGTCCGGTCTGGCCCGCGGCTATTACGACCTGGCGACCCTGAACGCCATGCACGCGCGCCTGCGCCAGCTGGTGGCGGAGCAGGGCGGCGAGCTGGGCCTGGTCGTCCATTGCCCGCACGGTCCGGACGACGGCTGCGACTGCCGCAAGCCAAAGCCCGGTATGCTCCGTACCATTGCCGAGCATTACCAGGTTTCGCTGGCCGGCGTATGGTTCGTCGGCGACAGCAGCGGTGACCTCGACGCCGCCCGCGCCGTCGATTGTCAGCCCGTACTGGTCAAGACAGGCAAGGGCGAACGTACCCTGGCCAAGACCTTGCCAGCGGGAACTATGGTATTCGAGGATATTGCGGCGGTCGCCGAACACCTCCTCTCCTGATAACGCAGGCTCCGACCTGCCACGGTAAAAGCCTCTATGTCGCCAGTGCAGTCCGCTAGAACCGCCCTTTTTTACCTGCTGCTGGCGCTAAGCGCCTGCTTCTGGTGCATCCTCAGCATGTTCATCGCGCCATTCCTGCCGTTCCGCGCGCGCTACCGCTTCGTCAACCAGACCTGGTGCCGCTTTGCCGTCTGGCTGGCCAAGGTGCTGGTCGGCATTCGCTACGAGGTCAAAGGCCGGGAGAACATCCCGCAGCAGCCGTGCGTGATTCTGGCCAAGCACCAGAGCACCTGGGAGACCTTCTTCCTCTCCGCGTTGTTCGAGCCGCTCAGCCAGGTGCTCAAGCGGGAGTTGCTGCACATACCGTTCTTCGGCTGGGCCATGGCCATGCTCAGCCCCATTGCGATCGATCGAAGCAACCCCAAGGCGGCCCTCAAGCAGCTCGCCAAGCAGGGCCATGAGCGCCTGCAGCAGGGCGCCTGGGTGCTGATCTTCCCGGAAGGCACGCGCATTCCCGCCGGCCAGATCGGCAAGTTCTCACGGGGCGGCGCGGCGCTGGCGGTCAATGCCGAACTGCCGGTGCTGCCGGTTGCGCACAACGCCGGTGAGTTCTGGCCCAAGGAAGGCTGGAGCAAGACGCCAGGCACCATTCAGGTGGTGTTCGGGCCGCTGATGCACGCAGAAGGGAGCGGGCCACGGGCCATTGCCGAACTCAATGACCGCGCCTTCGCCTGGGTCGCCCAGACTCAACGCGAGATCGGCGCCCTGAGCACCGATACCACGCCAAGCGAGCCCGTCGAATCCGCCTGAGCGAAATGTGGATAAGCTGTGGGTAAATAACTCGACTGGTCACCAGATTGTTATGTAACAAGCTGATTAATAAGTAATTTATTCGATCAGGCGAATTTTCTATTTTGGTGAGTAAGTTTCCCAGGCGTAAAAAAACCGGCCAGTTTGGCCGGTTTTTTTTGCGTCGGTGCAACTGAAATACGCAGGCGCCAACAAAGCCGGAAGTTTGTTCCGGAAAACAAAGAACCCGCCGAAGCGGGTTCTTTCCTGACCATTCGACATCCTGTCGGCGCATCCTAGCGATGGTCAATCATCCTTGATTCCGAGCGAATCCTTCGCTCAGTGGATGGGTATAGATTAGTGGCGACCGCGGCGGGGAGATAGCGCCAAACGTCCCCCGTCCATGTAAGCCATTGGCTATTCAGCCGGGCGCAAGACACTCTGCAGTTGGTTTCGCCGGCCTCACTCTACGTTACGGCAATTCCAGGAGCTCCGGGGTAGGGGGATTCTCACGGGGGTCAGCATGTCGATGGCTGCTATCACCTTTAGGTCTACCACTTGCGATTTCAGTCGCGGGGATCACTCAGCCGGTGATAGTGCTTCTATCTCAATGGTGAAACCAGGGTATCCATACGGTCGGCATTGAGCCGGTGTCACGGCTGTAGTGACTTGAGGGCGGTTGAAGTGTTGCCCATAGCAAACCGAGGCGGACCTGGAGGCTGGGGAGCGGCGCTGAAGGACAGGCTCCACGAAATACTGGCGGCTACTCCCTCTCCCGTCAGAAAACGCTAGTGGCAGCTCCATAAAGAGCCGCGAGCTACTCGACCTGTAATCGGCGCTCACACTCGCCGAGGAACGGCTGAACCGGTACCTGTGCCTATCGGACACTTTCCAGCAGGAAAGCCATTCACGCAGCCTGCACTGCGGCTCTTAAACATGTATGGCCTACCCCCACGAAGTGGACTACTACGACCCAGCCGCCAGGTCCATGCGGGTTAATTTGGTCCACCCGGGTTGCGACGGTGCACTTATCGCTGTCTGTAACGGCACACACCTAAGTAGGCGCCTGACGGACCTGGCCGGTGACCTCGAAAGACGACGCTTGGACTAAATTGGCTCGAAGCGGCCTGGCTATGTAATCTGCCGCAGTCCGCCGGGCGGACTCGCCTGTCACTGTATTCCCCAACGAACATCGGCCCAGGCAAGCGATCTCGTCTCGCGGCGATCGCTAGAGCCCGGAGAAGCGCTCCCTGCGCACATCCGCGCGCTGCACGGTATTGCCGAGCAATAAAAAGGTTCTTCGCGGACTCTGGGGAAAGAGCGAGTTGACAGTCAGGGAAATGGGTAGATTGGCAGTCGCCAAACACACCAACTCCCAGTCCCTGCTGTCGCCGTGCATCCTATTGATCTTGCCGCTTTCTGGCCAGGCTACGAGGTCGTCGCCTGCCGCCCCGCCGCTGAAAACACCCTGCTGATTGAGCTGGAGCCCCAGGCCAACCGGCTACCCCAGTGTGGGCGCTGTGGCCAGCCCTGTCCGTTGATCCACGAACGGCGCATGCGCCAGGTGCGTGACCGTGACCTGCTGGATCGGCGTGTTGTTCTGCAGTTACCCGTGCGCCGCGTCGACTGCCTGACCTGTGGACGCGTGACCGAGCGGATCGACTGGTTGGGACCGGCCGCACGCCTGACTCGGCGCTTGCAGATCTGGCTCGAAGGCCTGTTGCAGCTCTTGCCGATAAGCCATGTCAGTCGCCTGACCGGCTTGCACTGGCACACCCTCAAGGCCATCGACAAGCGTCGATTGGAAGCCGCAGTGGGCGCCTTCGAGCCCGCTGACGTGCGGCGCTTGGTGATGGACGAGTTCGCCCTGCACAAGGGCCATCGCTACGCCACGGTGATCATGGATGCCGAGCGAACCCGCGTGCTGTGGGTCGGGCACGGCAACAGCCGCGAGGCTGTTCGGCCGTTCTTCGAGCTGCTTGGCGAGCGCTGCCAGCAGATCGAGGCGGTGGCGATGGACATGAACACGGCCTTCGACCTGGAGGTGAAGCGCCATTGCCCGCGGGCCGAGGTGGTGTACGACCTGTTCCATGTGGTGGCGCGCTACGGCCGCGAGGTGATCGACCGTATCCGCGTCGACCAGGCCAACCTGCTACGGCATGACAAACCGGCGCGCCAAGTGGTCAAGAGCAGTCGCTGGTTGCTGCTGCGCAACCGGGCCAACCTCAAGAGCGAGCAGGCGGTGCAGTTGCAGGAGCTGCTGCAAGCCAATCAATCACTGGCCACCGTCTACCTGCTCAAGGATGCGCTCAAGGACATCTGGTACGCGCCCGGCGTCTGGGAGGGCTGGCGGCGCTGGCGGGACTGGCAACGGCACGTCCGGGACAGTAGCCTGGCGCCGCTGCAGCGCTTCGCCAAGAACCTCAGGCGTTACCTCCGCGGCATCCTCGCCAGTGCCCGCTTCCCGATGCACACCAGCGTGCTGGAGGGGGTGAACAACCGCATCAAGGTCATCAAGCGCATGGCCTATGGCTTCCGCGACTCGGACTACTTCTTCCTGAAAATCAAGGCCGCCTTCCCCGGGAAAGTGCGATGAACCAATAAAAACCCGGCTCAAGGCCGGGTTTTTATACTCATCGCACGAGAACTAGTGCTCAGTGATAGGACTCAGACGTCGAGGTTGGACACCGCCAGGGCGTTGGTCTCGATGAAGTCGCGGCGCGGTTCGACTTCGTCGCCCATCAGGGTATTGAAGATCTGGTCCGCGGCAATCGCGTCCTCGATACGCACCTTGAGCATGCGCCGGACTTCCGGATCCATGGTGGTTTCCCACAACTGGTCAGGGTTCATCTCGCCGAGGCCCTTATAGCGCTGAATGCTGTGGCGCTTGGTGCTCTCGGTCATCAGCCAGCCCAACGCGTCCTTGAAGGTGCTCACCGGCTTCTTGCGCTCGCCACGCTGCACATAGGCGCCTTCCTCGAGCAGATTGTTCAGCTGCTCGCCCAGGCTGGTGACCGTCTTGTAGTCGTTGCTGGAGAAGAAGTCGCGGTTGAAGGTGATATAGCTCGAGTTGCCGTGGGAGATCAGCTCCACCTCCGGCAGCCACAGGTGGCGCTCGTGGTCTTCGCGCAGGCTGGTCTTGTAGACCAGACCGGATTTCTCCATGGTCTTCAGGCGTGCGGCGAACAGCTCCAGCCAGGCCTGCATCGCGTCCTTGTCGGCCAGTTGCTCCAGACTTACCGCCGGCAGGTAGACAAAATGCTCGGTCAGTTCCTGCGGGTACAGGCGCGACAGGCGCTTGAGAGTCTTCATCACGGTGCGGTAGTCGCTGACCAGGCGCTCCAGGGCCTCGCCGGACAGGCCGGGGGCGCTCTCATTGACGTGCAGGCTGGCGTCCTCCAGGGCCGACTGGGTCATGTATTCCTCCATGGCCTCGTCGTCCTTGATGTACTGCTCCTGCTTGCCCCGCTTGACCTTGTACAGCGGCGGCTGGGCGATGTAGATGTAGCCACGCTCGACCAGTTCCGGCAGCTGACGGAAGAAGAAGGTCAGAAGCAGGGTGCGGATGTGCGAACCATCGACGTCAGCATCGGTCATGATGATGATGTTGTGGTAGCGCAGCTTGTCGATGTTGTATTCCTCGCGGCCGATGCCACAGCCCAGGGCGGTGATCAGGGTGCCGACTTCCTGGGAGGAAATCATCTTGTCGAAGCGCGCCTTCTCGACGTTGAGGATCTTGCCCTTGAGCGGCAGGATCGCCTGGGTCTTGCGGTTGCGCCCCTGCTTGGCCGAGCCGCCCGCGGAGTCACCCTCCACTATGTAGAGTTCGGAGAGCGCCGGGTCCTTTTCCTGGCAGTCGGCCAGCTTGCCGGGCAGACCGGCGATGTCCAGGGCGCCCTTGCGGCGGGTCATTTCGCGGGCCTTGCGCGCCGCCTCACGGGCGCGGGCGGCGTCGATCATCTTGCCGACCACGGCCTTGGCTTCGTTGGGGTTCTCCAGGAGGAACTCGGAGAAGTACTTGCCCATTTCCTGTTCGACCGCGGTCTTCACCTCGGAGGAGACCAGCTTGTCCTTGGTCTGCGAACTGAACTTGGGGTCCGGGACCTTCACCGAGATGATCGCGGTGAGGCCTTCGCGGGCATCGTCACCGGTGGTGGAAATCTTGTGCTTCTTGGCCAAGCCTTCCTGCTCGATATAGGCATTCAGGTTGCGCGTCAGTGCCGAGCGGAAGCCGGCCAGGTGGGTACCGCCATCGCGCTGCGGAATGTTGTTGGTGAAGCACAACAGGTTCTCGTTGAAGCTGTCGTTCCACTGCAAGGCGACTTCGACACCGACCCCGTCATCGCGCTGCACGCTGAAGTGGAACACCTGGTTGACGGTGGACTTGTTGATGTTCAGGTACTCGACGAAGGCGCGCAGACCACCCTCGTACTTGAACAACTCCTCCTTGCCGGTGCGCTCGTCCTTGAGGACGATGCCCACCCCGGAGTTGAGGAAGGACAGTTCGCGCAGGCGCTTGGCGAGGATGTCCCAGCTGAAATGAATGTTGTGGAAGGTTTCTTCCGAAGGGCGGAAGTGGATCTGGGTGCCGGTGCCGTCGGTATCGCCCACGGCCGCGAGCGGAGCCTGGGGTACACCATGAACATAGGTCTGCTCCCAGATCTTGCCGTGACGGCGAATGGTCAGGATCAGTTCCTTGGACAGCGCGTTGACCACCGAGACCCCCACGCCGTGCAGGCCCCCGGAGACCTTGTAGCTGTTGTCGTCGAACTTACCACCGGCGTGCAGCACGGTCATGATCACTTCGGCGGCAGAGACCCCCTCATCCTTGTGGATGTCCACCGGAATGCCACGACCGTTGTCGCGCACACTGATGGATTCATCCGGGTGGATGGTGATGGTGATCTCGCTGCAATGGCCGGCGAGCGCTTCGTCGATCGAGTTGTCGACCACCTCGAAGACCATATGGTGCAGCCCACTGCCATCGTCGGTATCGCCGATGTACATACCAGGTCGCTTGCGTACGGCATCCAGGCCCTTCAGAACCTTGATGTTATTGGAGTCGTACGTTTGGTTTTCGCTCATGCCTTCACTCCCGGTGGTCGTGGGTCTGGGTGATGCCGCCATGTTCCACGTGGAACATGGCAACCGGCGTATCCGTGCGCCAGCCTTCCCTCAACAATTCATGGTCTACACAGGTGATGAACACCTGGCAGTACAAATCTTCCAATAAACGGCAAAGCGCGCGACGGTGCTGCTCGTCCAGTTCTGACGGCAAGTCATCCACCAGATAGATGCACTGGCCGCGCTTGGCCTGATCAACCAAATGGCCCTGAGCGATGCGCAGGGCGCAGACAACCAACTTCTGCTGGCCACGGGACAAGATATCCGCGGCATTATGGGCGCCCAGCCGCAACCTGAGATCGGCGCGCTGCGGGCCGGATTGCGTATGCCCGATCTGCTGATCGCGGGGCAGGGAAGTGGCCAGTACCCGACTCAGCTCACGCTCCTTGTCCCAGCCCCGGTAGTAGCTGAGTGTCAGTCCCTGTAGCTCGACTAACTCATTCAGCACTCGCTCGAACACCGGCTTGAGCAGTTGAATATAGGCTCGCCGATAGCCGTCGATCTCATCGCTGGCCAGGCACAGTTCGCGGTCCCAGGCCGCCTGCGAAGCGGCGTCAAGTGTACCATGCCGCAGCCATGAGTTCCGCTGCCGCAGGGCCTTCTGCAGCCTCTGCCAGGCCCCCAGGAAGCGAGGTTCCACGTGGAACACCCCCCAGTCGAGAAACTGTCGACGAACCTTGGGCGCCCCCTCCAGCAAGCGAAAACTGTCCGGATTAATCAGCTGCAGCGGCAGCGCATCGGCCAGTTGCGCGGCGCTGCGGGCACTCTCGCCGTCGATGCGTATCTGCAGCTCACCCTGACGATCACGGGACACGCCCAGGTTGCACAACCGGCCATCAGCCTGCTGGACCTGGCCGAACACGGTGCAGGTTGGTTGCTCGTACTGGATCAGCGGCAGCAGCCGATTGCTGCGGAAGGAACGGGCCAGGCCCAGCAGATGAATGGCCTCGAGCAAGCTGGTCTTGCCGCTGCCGTTGGCGCCGTGAAGGATATTGATGCGAGGGGAGGGGGAGAGGGTCACCGGGTGCAGGTTGCGCACCGCGGTGACCGTGACGCGGGTCAGGGACATTTAAGAGCTACAGGCGCATCGGCATCACGACGTAGGAGGAGTCGTCGTTGTCGGCCTCCTGAACCAGCGCACTGCTGTTGGCATCGGAGAGAATCAGGCGCACCTGCTCGGTGGTCATCACGCCGAGCACGTCCAGCAGATAGCTGACGTTGAAGCCGATCTCCAGGGCGCTGCCGTTATAGTCGACGGCGATTTCCTCCTCGGCCTCTTCCTGCTCCGGGTTGTTGGCCTGGATCTTCAGCAGGCCCGCGGCCAACTGCAGGCGGATGCCCCGATACTTCTCGTTGGACAGAATCGCAGTGCGGCTGAAGGCCTCACGCAGCCCCTGGCGGTCGGCCACCACCAGCTTGTCACCGCCGCGCGGCAACACGCGCTCGTAGTCCGGGAACTTGCCGTCTACCAGCTTGGAGGTGAAGGTGAACTCGCCGGTGGTGGCGCGGATATGGTTCTGCCCGAGCACCACGCTGACGCTGCCATCCTGCTCGGTGAGCAGACGCGCCAACTCCAGAATTCCCTTGCGCGGCACGATGACCTGGTGACGCTCGACCTGCTCGATCGCCGCCTCCATGGAGCACATCGCCAGACGATGACCGTCGGTTGCCACCGCGCGCAGCACGCCGCTCTGCACCTCCAGAAGCATGCCGTTGAGGTAATAGCGCACGTCCTGCTGGGCCATGGCGAAGCTGGTCCGCTCGATCAGGCGGCGCAGCTTGCTCTGCACCAGGCTGAAGGTCAGCGAACCCGGACCTTCCTCGACCGTGGGGAAATCGTTGGCCGGCAGGGTGGACAGGGTGAACCGGCTGCGGCCAGCCTTGACCAGCAGCTTCTGCTCGTCGACCCGAATGTCGATCAACGCATCGCTCGGCAGGCTCTTGCAGATATCCATCAGCTTGCGCGCCGGCACGGTGATCTCGCCCGGTTCGGCGGCATCTTCCAGGGTGACCCGGCCGACCAGTTCGACTTCCAGGTCGGTGCCGGTCAGCGAAAGCTGCTGGCCTTCGACGACCAGCAACACGTTGGACAATACCGGCAAGGTCTGGCGACGTTCCACGACGCCGGCGACCAGTTGCAGCGGTTTCAACAGGGCTTCTCGTTGAATGGTGAAATGCATGGTCTAGTCCCTTGCCTAGTGGAAATGCGTAATTAAGTGGTCAGTGTACGCAGCAGATTCTTGTAGTCCTCGCGGATATCCGCGTCGGATTCCCTAAGTTCAGCAATCTTACGGCATGCGTGCAATACAGTGGTGTGATCGCGGCCGCCGAAGGCATCGCCGATCTCCGGCAGGCTGTGGTTGGTCAGCTCCTTCGACAGCGCCATGGCCACCTGTCGTGGGCGTGCCACCGAACGCGAGCGGCGCTTGGACAGCAGGTCGGAAATCTTGATCTTGTAATACTCGGCCACCGTGCGCTGGATGTTGTCGATGCTGACCAGCTTGTCCTGCAGGGCCAGCAGATCCTTCAGCGATTCACGGATCAGCTCGATGGTGATGTCCCGGCCCATGAAGTGGGAATGGGCGATCACCCGCTTCAGCGCCCCTTCCAGTTCGCGCACATTGGAACGGATGCGCTGGGCGATGAAGAACGCGGCGTCATGCGGCAGGTCGACCTTGGCCTGGTCGGCCTTCTTCATCAGGATGGCCACCCGGGTTTCCAGCTCGGGCGGTTCCACCGCGACGGTCAGGCCCCAGCCGAAGCGCGACTTCAAACGTTCCTCGAGCCCTTCGATCTCCTTCGGGTAGCGATCGCTGGTGAGGATCACCTGCTGACCGCCTTCGAGCAGGGCGTTGAAGGTATGGAAGAACTCCTCCTGGGAGCGCTCCTTCTTGGCGAAGAACTGGATGTCATCGATCAGCAGGGCATCCACCGAGCGGTAGAAACGCTTGAACTCGTTGATCGCGTTGAGCTGCAACGCCTTGACCATGTCGGCGACGAAGCGCTCCGAGTGCAGGTAGACCACCTTGGCATTGGGGTTCTTGGCCAGCAAATGGTTACCCACCGCATGCATCAGGTGGGTCTTGCCCAGACCCACGCCGCCGTAAAGGAACAATGGGTTGTAGCCGTGCTTCGGATTATCGGCAACCTGCCAGGCCGCCGCTCGGGCCAGCTGGTTGGACTTGCCCTCGACGAAGTTATCGAAGGTGAAGGTGCGGTTCAGGTAGCTGGTGTGCTTGAGCGCCCCCTCGACCTGCACCGTGCGCTCGCTGCGTACCGGCTGCTGGACCGCCGTGGACTGCGCCATGCTATCGAACTTCGCCCGCGACGGCGGCTCGACTGCCGCTGGATTGACCGGCGGCGGATTGACCGGCACAGGGCTGGCCGCCACTGCGCTGGCTGGCTGCCGAATGCTGGCGCCGCCCGCCGCAACTCGTGGAGCCGCGGAGCGCTTGCTACCTATTAATAAGGAAAGCGCCGGCACCAGGCCGTTGGTCCGTTCTGCCAACAGCTCGAGCAGACGGCCCAGGTACTTCTCATTGACCCAATCGAGCACGAAACGGTTCGGTGCATAGACACGAAGCTCGTCGCCTTCGGCTTCGACCTGCAGTGGACGGATCCAGGTGTTGAATTGCTGAGCAGGCAGTTCATCGCGCAGAAGCTCCACGCACTGCTGCCAAAGTTCCACGGACACGGATATCCCCTAAGTCGTAAGGCGGTGAGGCAAAAACAGCGCCCATTGTAGCCGCCGGGGCACGAGTTATCCACATGAAAGCGTCGAGCGAGTCAACCAAATCAGGCGCTTGCGCCCGTTCCTGGAAAAGTAAAACACGCTCCTGAAGTCTGTGGATAACCGCAACGGAAACCAGCGGACAACCCCAGGGATAACCCATGGTATAAGTCGCCTGTGGATAACCAGGCATTCCACCCCCAGCTTATCCGCGCCAAACGCACAGGCCCAGCACCGTTTTCTGACAGACTTACTCCAGCGCGAAGCCCGCTAATCCAGGGGCTTAGAAGCGCTTATCCACAGATGACGGGTGTCCTAATCATTACAAACACTTCTAAACATCTTTAAATATTCTCTTCTTTATATTTCTTCTGATCGGAAGAAAGCCTGGTTGGAAATTGACCTGCCCCCCGGCTTTCTCTACAATCGCCGGTCTCTTAAAACCGGGGCCATTCCGGCCCGTCGACGACCACCAGGTACCGCACCATGAAACGCACTTTCCAACCCAGCACCATCAAGCGCGCTCGCACCCACGGCTTCCGTGCCCGTATGGCCACCAAGAACGGTCGCGCAGTCCTGTCGCGTCGTCGCGCCAAAGGCCGCAAGCGTCTGGCCGTCTAAGCATTCTGTCTTGTGGTGAGTCGAGGCTTCGGTCGGGAAAAGCGTCTGCTAACTCCCCGCCAGTTCAAGGCAGTCTTCGACTCCCCCAGCGGCAAGGCTCCGGGCAGAAATGTCCTGCTGCTCGCGCGCAACAACGAGCTCGATCATCCCCGTCTGGGTCTGGTGATCGGCAAGAAGAGCGTCAAGCTCGCGGTTGAGCGCAATCGCCTGAAACGCCAGATCCGCGAATCGTTCCGCCTCAACCAGGACAACCTGGCAGGCTGGGACATCGTGGTGGTTGCGCGTAAAGGCTTGGGCGATCTGCAGAATGCCGAACTGGCTCAACAGTTCGGCAAGCTCTGGAAGCGTCTGGCACGCAACCAACCCGGCCAGCAGGCCAATGCCCAACCCGGGGTGAACGACGGTCCCCATGCGTAAACTGGCTTTAGCTTCAATCCAGTTCTACCGCTACGCCATTAGCCCGCTGATGGCCAACCACTGTCGTTTCTATCCCAGCTGTTCTTGCTACGCGCAGGAAGCCATCGAGCATCATGGTCTTCTGCGTGGTGGCTGGCTGACCCTGCGTCGGCTCGGTCGCTGTCACCCGTGGAATCCCGGTGGCTACGACCCGGTACCCCTCTCGAATACCTCCCGTTCCTCTTCGATGGCCGAATAATCATGGATATTCAACGCACGATCCTGATCGTCGCCCTGGCAATCGTGTCCTATATGATGGTTCTCCAGTGGAACCAGGACTACGGCCAAGCTGCCCTGCCGACTCAGACCGCCACATCCAGCAGCAGCGTACCGGGCCTGCCGGAAACGGCTGCGGCCACCAGCAGTGACGACGTGCCGACGGCTGGCACCGAGGTCAGCGAACCGAGCGTGATCAGCAGCCCGGTCAGCGAAGAGCTGATCCGGGTCAAGACCGACGTGCTGGACCTGTCCATCGACCCGCGCGGCGGTGACGTGGTGCAGCTGCATCTGCTGCAGTACCCGCGTCGCCAGGATCGCCCGGATGTCCCGTTTCAGCTGTTCGACAACGGCGGCGAGCGCCTGTACCTGGCCCAGAGCGGCCTGACCGGCGCCAACGGCCCCGATGCGCGCGCCAGCGGCCGACCGCTGTACAACAGCGAGCAGCGCGAGTACCGCATGGCGGAGGATCAGGACCAGCTGGTCGTAGAACTGCAGTTCAGCGAAGCCGGGGTCAACTACACCAAGCGCTTCACCTTTGAACGCGGCCAGTACGACCTGAACGTCAGCTATCTGATCGATAACCAGAGTGCCCAGGCCTGGACCGGCAACCTGTTCGCCCAGCTCAAGCGCGACGACAGCGGTGACCCATCCTCGAGCACCGCTACCGGCACCGCCACCTACCTGGGTGCCGCGCTCTGGACCAAGGAAAAGCCCTACACCAAGGTGTCGACGGGCGACATGGACGACAAGAACCTGCGCGAAACGGTGACCGGCGGCTGGATCGCCTGGCTGCAGCACTATTTCGTCACCGCCTGGGTCCCGGCGAAGGACAGCACCAACCTGGTGCAGACCCGCAAGGACAGTCAAGGTAACTACATCATCGGCTTCACCGGCCCGGCGTTGAACGTCCCGGCCGGCGCCAGTGCCGAGACCAGCGCGATCCTCTACGCCGGCCCGAAGACCCAGGAAAACCTCGAGGCGTTGTCGCCGGGCCTGGACCTGACCGTCGACTACGGCATCCTCTGGTTCCTCGCCAAGCCGATCTTCTGGCTGCTCGGCCATATCCATGACCTGCTGGGCAACTGGGGCTGGTCGATCATCGTCCTGACCATCATCATCAAGCTGGCGTTCTTCCCGCTGTCGGCCGCCAGCTACAAGTCGATGGCGCGCATGCGTGCGGTATCGCCCAAGCTGCAGGCGCTGAAGGAGCAGTTTGGCGACGACCGCCAGAAGATGTCCCAGGCGATGATGGAGCTGTACAAGAAGGAAAAGATCAATCCGCTGGGCGGCTGCCTGCCGATCCTGGTGCAGATGCCGGTTTTCCTGGCCCTCTACTGGGTGCTCCTGGAAAGCGTGGAAATGCGCCAGGCCCCTTGGATGCTGTGGATCACCGACCTGTCGATCAAGGACCCCTTCTTCATCCTGCCGATCATCATGGGCGCCACCATGTTCATCCAGCAGCAGCTCAACCCGACGCCGCCGGATCCGATGCAGGCCAGGGTGATGAAGATGATGCCGATCATCTTCACCTTCTTCTTCCTCTGGTTCCCCGCCGGTCTGGTGCTGTACTGGGTGGTCAACAACGTCCTGTCGATCGGCCAGCAGTGGTACATTACCCGCAAGATCGAAGCCGCGAGCAAGGCCGCTGCCGCCTGACCGCCCCAGCTTCTGAGCGCTAAACAAGACGCCCCCGCAGTGGGGCGTCTTGCTATCCAGCATTCGGAGTCCAGCATGCAAACAGCCCGTGAAACCATTGCCGCCGTCGCCACCGCTCAAGGACGGGGCGGAGTCGGCATCGTGCGCGTCTCCGGCCCGCTGGCGGAGCAGATCGCCCTGACCATCTGCCAACGCCAGCTGCAGCCGCGCTATGCCCACTACGGCGCGTTCTACGCCGGCCCCGAGCAACTGATCGACGAAGGCCTGGCGCTGTACTTTCCGGGCCCGAACTCCTTTACCGGTGAGGATGTACTCGAACTGCAGGGACATGGCGGCCCCGTGGTGCTGGACCTGCTGCTGCGTCGCTGCGTGGAACTCGGCGCGCGCCTGGCCCGGCCCGGCGAGTTCAGCGAACGGGCCTTCCTCAACGACAAACTCGACCTGGCCCAGGCCGAGGCCATCGCCGATCTGATCGAGGCCAGCTCCGAACAGGCCGCGCGCAACGCCCTGCGCTCGCTGCAAGGGGAGTTTTCCCGGCGCATCCACGCCCTCACCGAACGCCTGATCCAGCTGCGCATCTATGTCGAGGCCGCCATCGACTTCCCCGAGGAGGAAATCGACTTCCTCGCCGACGGTCATGTCCTGGCGCTGTTGCAGGGCGTGCGCGAAGACTTATCCACAGTACTGCGCGAGGCCGGTCAGGGTGCGTTGCTGCGCGACGGCATGACCGTGGTGATCGCCGGCCGGCCCAACGCCGGCAAGTCGAGCCTGCTCAACGCCCTGGCCGGCCGCGAGGCGGCCATCGTCACCGAGATCGCCGGCACCACCCGCGACGTGCTGCGCGAACACATCCACATCGACGGCATGCCCCTGCACGTGGTCGATACCGCCGGCCTGCGGGATACCGAGGACCAAGTCGAACGGATCGGCGTGGAGCGCGCGCTGAAGGCCATAGCCGAGGCCGACCGGATACTGCTGATGGTCGATGCCACCGCACCGGAGGCTGCCGACCCCTTCGCCCTCTGGCCGGAGTTTCTCGATCGCCGCCCGGATCCGGCCAGGGTCACCCTGATCCGCAACAAGGCCGACCTGTCTGGCGAACCGGTGGCGCTGGACGTCTGCGACGACGGCCATGTGACCCTCAGCCTGTCGGCCAAGTCCGGTACCGGCCTGGAACTGCTACGCGACCACCTGAAGGCCTGCATGGGCTATGAGCAGACCGCAGAGAGCGGCTTCAGTGCCCGCCGCCGCCACCTCGAGGCCCTGCGTCAGGCCGCCGCCAGTCTCGATCACGGCCACGCCCAACTGACCCTGGCCGGGGCCGGGGAACTGCTGGCCGAAGACCTGCGCCAGGCTCAGCACGCCCTTGGCGAGATCACCGGGGCCTTCAGCTCGGACGAGCTGCTCGGACGGATCTTCTCCAGCTTCTGCATCGGCAAATAGCGCCCCCAGCGCTTCGCCAGGCGTCACCATCCAATCCTTTTCCCCACTGCGGCGCTTTTGCGTCGCAGGGCTTTTGCCTGCGCGCGAGTCGCCGAAACGGCAATCCACAGGCCACCTAAGCCCTGTGGAAAACTGCCCTTGAGCCCGGTCGATAACCCGGTCACAAAACTGAGGACAAACCGGCCTGTGTATAACTATCACTTTGATCCACAGGTTGAGCCCAGCTCTCCCACCGCCTGCTGACCGGAATGGCACAGTCTTATACATCGCTCAATACAGCGTGCGACTAAGCCTGGCGCCATCTATCCACAGAAAAGCTCTTCATAAGTAATAAACATAAAAACAAAGCTTTATAAAAATTCATTCATATATTCTTTATTAACCGACCCGATTCCTCTCCCCCGCCGGGTTGGCTATTTTTTGTGCAAAAGGCTTCTTTCAGCCCGGCTAACTGCCTATACTTGCCGGCTTTCCAGCTTTTCGACCCAAAAGCCCCCCAAATTCTCAACAGGCACGAGGTGCGTGGTGGATTTCCCTTCCCGTTTTCAGGTGATAGTCATCGGCGGCGGCCATGCCGGTACCGAGGCGGCGCTGGCCGCGGCGCGCATGGGCGTGAAAACCCTGCTGCTGACCCACAACGTGGAAACCCTCGGGCAGATGAGCTGCAACCCGGCCATCGGCGGCATCGGCAAGAGCCACCTGGTCAAGGAAATCGACGCCCTCGGCGGGGCCATGGCCCAAGCCACCGACCGCGGTGGCATCCAGTTTCGCGTGCTCAACAGCCGCAAGGGCCCGGCGGTGCGCGCTACCCGTGCCCAAGCCGACCGCGTGCTGTACAAGGCGGCCATTCGCGAAACGCTGGAAAACCAGGCCAACCTGTGGATATTTCAACAGGCGGCGGACGACCTCATCGTCGAGCAGGATGAGGTCAAGGGCGTAGTTACCCAGATGGGCCTGCGTTTTCTCGCCGATTCGGTGGTTTTGACTACCGGAACCTTCCTCGGCGGACTTATCCACATCGGCATGCAGAACTATTCCGGCGGCCGCGCCGGCGATCCACCCTCGATCGCCCTGGCCCGACGCTTGCGCGAATTGCCGCTGCGGGTCGGTCGTCTGAAGACCGGCACCCCGCCGCGCATCGACGGCCGCAGCGTGGACTTCTCGGTGATGACCGAACAGCCCGGCGATACCCCGACGCCGCTGATGTCCTTCCTCGGCAAGGCGCAACAGCAGCCGCGGCAGATCAGCTGCTGGATCACCCATACCAATGCGCGCACCCACGAGATCATCGCCGCCAACCTCGATCGCTCGCCGATGTACTCCGGCATGATCGAAGGCATCGGGCCGCGCTACTGCCCGTCGATCGAAGACAAGATCCACCGCTTCGCCGACAAGGACAGCCACCAGGTGTTCATCGAGCCCGAGGGCCTGACCACCCACGAGCTGTACCCCAACGGTATCTCCACCTCGCTGCCGTTCGACGTGCAGCTGCAGGTGGTGCGCTCCATCCGCGGCATGGAGAACGCCCATATCGTCCGTCCTGGCTACGCCATCGAGTACGACTATTTCGATCCCCGCGACCTCAAGTACAGCCTGGAGACCAAGGTGATCGGCGGACTGTTCTTCGCCGGCCAGATCAACGGCACCACCGGCTACGAAGAAGCCGGTGCCCAGGGCCTGCTGGCCGGCGCCAACGCCGCGCTACGGGCCCAGGGCAAGGACAGCTGGTGTCCACGACGCGACGAGGCCTACCTCGGCGTGCTGGTCGACGACCTGATCACCCTGGGCACCCAGGAGCCCTACCGCATGTTCACCTCGCGCGCCGAGTACCGGCTGATCCTGCGCGAGGACAACGCCGACCTGCGCCTGACCGCCAAGGGCCGTGAGCTTGGCCTGGTGGACGACGAGCGCTGGGCCGCCTTCGACGCCAAGCGCGAAGGCATTGCCCGGGAAGAACAGCGCCTGAAGAGCACCTGGGTGCGGCCGAGCACCCCCCAGGGCGAGGCCATCGCCGCGCGCTTCGGTACCCCGCTGAGCCACGAATACAACCTGCTCAACCTGCTCAGCCGCCCGGAAATCGATTACGCCGGTCTGGTCGAGCTGACCGGCGGCGGCGCCGAAGATCCGCAGGTCGCCGAGCAGGTGGAGATCAAGACCAAGTACGCCGGCTATATCGACCGTCAGCAGGAAGAAATCGCCCGGCTGCGCGCCAGCGAAGACGTGCAACTGCCGGCCGACATCGACTACTCGAGCATTTCCGGCCTGTCCAAGGAGATCCAGCACAAGCTCGGTGAGACCCGGCCGCAGACCCTCGGTCAGGCTTCGCGGATCCCCGGGGTGACTCCGGCGGCGATCTCGTTGCTGCTGATCCACCTGAAGAAACGCAACGCCGGCCGCCAGTTGGAGCACAATGCCTGATGCAAGTGGTCACCCATCGCCATGCCGAAGAACTGGCCCAGGGCGCCCGCGAGCTAGGCGTCGAACTGTCCGCGGCGCAGCAGGAGCAACTGCTCGCCTACCTGGCCCTGCTGATCAAGTGGAACAAGGCCTACAACCTCACCGCCGTGCGCGATCCCGATGAAATGGTCTCGCGTCACCTGCTCGACAGCCTCAGCGTGGTGCCCTTCGTCGCCGAGGCCGGGGACAGCTGGCTGGATGTCGGCAGTGGCGGCGGCATGCCGGGCATTCCCCTGGCCATCCTGTTTCCTGAGCGCCGCTTCACCCTGCTCGACTCCAATGGCAAGAAGACCCGCTTCCTCACCCAGGTGAAGCTCGAGCTCAAGCTAGCCAACCTGGAAGTTATCCACAGCCGGGTGGAGGCCTACCGGCCGCAGCAGCCATTCGCCGGTATCTGTTCGCGGGCCTTCAGCGCTTTGGAAGATTTCGCCAACTGGACCCGCCACCTCGGCGACGAGCAGACCCGCTGGCTGGCGATGAAGGGCGTGCACCCGGACGACGAGTTGCAGGCATTGCCGCAGGACTTCCGTCTCGCCGCCACCGAGGTGCTCAAGGTTCCCGGTTGCCAAGGTCAGCGCCATCTGTTGATACTGCGGCGCTCGGTCTAGGGGGAACGGCAGATGGCTAAAGTATTCGCAATCGCTAACCAGAAAGGCGGCGTGGGCAAGACCACCACCTGCATCAATCTGGCCGCCTCGCTGGTGGCGACCAAGCGCCGCGTGCTGCTGATCGACCTCGACCCCCAGGGCAACGCCACCATGGGCAGCGGCGTGGACAAGCACGGTCTGGAGCACTCGATCTACGACGTGCTGATCGGCGAATGCGATGTGGCCGAGGCCATGCAGCTCTCCGAGCACGGCGGCTACCAGCTGCTGCCGGCCAACCGCGACCTGACCGCCGCCGAGGTTGCGCTGCTGGAAATGAAGATGAAGGAGAGTCGCCTGCGCTACGCCCTGGCGCCGATCCGCGAGAACTACGACTACATCCTCATCGACTGCCCGCCGGCGCTGTCCATGCTCACGGTCAACGCCCTGGTCGCCGCCGATGGGGTGATCATCCCCATGCAGTGCGAGTACTACGCCCTAGAGGGGCTCAGCGACCTGGTCAACAGTATCCAGCGCATCGCCCAGATGCTCAATCCGAGCCTGAAGATCGAAGGCCTGCTGCGCACCATGTACGACCCGCGCATCAGCCTGACCAACGACGTTTCGGCGCAGCTCAAGGATCACTTCGCCGACCAGCTGTACCAGACCGTGATCCCGCGCAATGTGCGCCTGGCCGAAGCGCCGAGCTTCGGCATGCCGGCGCTGGTATACGACAAGCAATCCCGTGGAGCCATCGCCTACCTGGCCTTGGCCGGCGAACTGGTTCGCCGTCAGCGCGCCAGCGCCCACACCGCAACCGCATAAGGAATTCCGCATGGCCGCCAAGAAACGAGGGCTAGGACGAGGCCTGGACGCCCTGCTGGGGGGGACCAGCGTCAACGCCTTGCAGGAGGAAGCCGTCCGGGCCGACAGCCAGGAGCTGCAGCACCTGCCGTTGGACCTGATCCAGCGCGGCAAGTACCAGCCGCGTCGCGACATGGACCCCACTGCCCTGGAGGAACTGGCCCAGTCGATCAAGGCCCAGGGTGTGATGCAGCCGATCGTGGTGCGGCCGATCGATGGCGGACGCTACGAGATTGTCGCCGGCGAACGCCGCTGGCGCGCCTGCCACCAGGCCGGGCTGGAGCGGATTCCGGCGATGGTCCGCGAGCTGCCGGACGAGGCCGCCATCGCCATGGCGCTGATCGAGAACATTCAGCGCGAAGACCTCAACCCGATCGAGGAAGCCGTGGCCCTGCAGCGCCTGCAGCAGGAGTTCCAACTGACCCAGCAGCAAGTGGCCGAGGCCGTCGGCAAGTCGCGCGTGACCATCACCAACCTGCTGCGCCTGATTGCCCTGCCGGAAGAGATCAAGACCCTGCTCGCCCACGGCGATCTGGAGATGGGCCACGCCCGTGCGTTGCTGGGCCTGCCCGCCGAGCAGCAGGTCGCCGGGGCGCGACATGTTGTCGCACGCGGACTCACCGTGCGCCAGACCGAGGCACTGGTCAGGCAGTGGCTGAACACCCAGGAAAAAACTGTCGAGAAGGTCAAGCCCGATCCGGACATCAGCCGCCTCGAACAGCGTCTGGCTGAACGCCTGGGCTCGCCGGTGCAGATCAAGCATGGGCAGAAGGGCAAGGGACAACTGGTTATCCGCTACAACTCGCTCGACGAGTTGCAAGGTGTGCTGGCCCACATTCGCTGAAACATTTGCAGGTGTAACGAGTAGTCGGAAATCACTGCCGAAGGTTGAATGGGGGGGGAACCACCCCTATACTCTGCGCGCATTTCGTCGGCACAAAGTATGCCAAGTCATTGATTGTTTTGGCGCTGACGCCAGAGGTCCGCTTCCAGGAACAGAACACGATGGATGCTCGCACGCCGAATCGCCTGCCCTTCCATCGTCTACCGGTAATCCCGGTGCTGGTGGCGCAACTGGTCGTCGCATCGCTCGCCGCTGCCGTGTTGTGGCAATGGCGTGGCCCGGTGGCCGGTTACTCTGGGCTGTTAGGTGGCCTGATTGCCTGGCTGCCGAACCTGTATTTTGCCCACAAGGCGTTCCGGTTTGCCGGGGCTCGGGCGGCTCAAGCCATCGTCCGGTCGTTTTATGCCGGTGAGGCGGGCAAATTGATTCTGACGGCAGTGCTGTTTGCGCTGACGTTCGCAGGCGTGAAGCCATTGGAAGCGCTGGCGGTATTCGGCGTGTTCCTCCTGACCCAGGTGGTCAACTGGTTCGCGCCCCTGCTGTTGAAAACAAGACTTTTTAGACCTTAGGGCGTTTGAGGCAAACATGGCAGAACAAACCGCTTCGGGCTATATCCAGCACCACCTGCAAAACCTGACCTTCGGTCAGCACCCGGTGAACGGCTGGAGCTTTGCCCACACCGCACAGGAAGCCAAAGAAATGGGTTTCTGGGCCTTCCACGTGGATACCCTCGGCTGGTCCGTCGTCTTGGGCCTGCTGTTTGTCCTGTTGTTCCGTATGGCGGCCAAGCGGGCGACCAGCGGTCAACCCGGCGGCCTGCAGAACTTCGTCGAAGTGCTGGTGGAGTTCGTCGACAACAGCGTCAAGGAAACCTTCCACGGGCGTAACCCGCTGATTGCCCCTCTGGCTCTGACCATCTTCGTCTGGGTCTTCCTGATGAACTTCATGGACTTGATCCCGGTCGACTGGCTGCCGATGGCCGCCGCCAAGATCTCGGGTGACAGCCACCTGTTCTTCCGCGTGGTGCCGACCACCGACCCGAATGCCACCCTGGGCCTGGCGTTCTCGGTGTTCGCCTTGATCATCTTTTACAGCATCAAGGTCAAGGGTATCGGCGGCTTCCTCGGCGAACTGACTCTGCACCCGTTCGGCAGCAAGAACGTGCTGGTCCAGGCTCTGCTGGTGCCGGTCAACTTCTTGCTCGAGTTCGTGACCCTGATCGCCAAGCCGATTTCCTTGGCCTTGCGTCTGTTCGGCAACCTCTACGCCGGCGAATTGATCTTCATCCTGATCGCCGTGGTGTTCAGCGCCGGCTGGCTGCTGGGTGCCTTCGGTATCGTCCTGCACTGGGCCTGGGCTGTGTTCCACATCCTGATCATCACCCTGCAGGCGTTCATCTTCATGATGCTGACCATCGTCTATCTGTCGATGGCGCACGAAGACAACCACTAATAGCGCTTAGGCCCCCGCAGCCAGCTCCCGAATGGGAGGCGGCTGCAGGGCCGGTGATGTCGGTGGAAGCCCGCGAGGGCATGCTGCAAACGATTTAGCTTTACCGCTCTACCTTAGAAACCTTAACCAATACGACATAAAAGTCGGGAGGAAAAATGGAAACTGTAGTTGGTCTGACCGCGATCGCTGTTGCTCTGCTGATTGGCCTGGGTGCCCTGGGTACCGCCATTGGCTTCGGCCTGCTGGGCGGCAAGTTCCTGGAAGGCGCTGCGCGTCAGCCGGAAATGGTTCCGATGCTGCAAGTGAAAATGTTCATCGTCGCCGGTCTGCTCGACGCCGTGACCATGATCGGTGTTGGTATCGCACTGTTCTTCACCTTCGCGAACCCCTTCGTTGGTCAAATTGCAGGCTAATCACTCGATCTCTCGAGTGATTTGGTTTGACGGACAACGAACGAGCGAGGTGTTGGCGTGAACATTAATGCAACCCTGATTGGCCAGTCCGTTGCCTTCTTCATCTTCGTGCTGTTCTGCATGAAGTACGTGTGGCCTCCGGTCATTACGGCTTTGCAGGAGCGTCAGAAGAAGATTGCAGATGGACTGGACGCTGCCAACCGTGCGGCTCGTGACCTGGAGTTGGCCCATGAAAAAGTGGCCCAACAACTGCGCGAAGCCAAAACCCAGGCAGCCGAGATCATCGAGCAGGCCAAGAAACGCGGTACCCAGATCGTCGACGAAGCCCGTGAACAGGCCCGTGTCGAAGCTGACCGCGTGAAGGCTCAGGCTCAGGCCGAGATCGAACAGGAACTGAACAGTGTCAAAGACGCCTTGCGCGCCCAAGTGGGCAGCCTGGCGGTCAGCGGCGCCGAGAAGATCCTGAGCGTATCCATCGACCAAAACGCGCATGCGGAGCTGGTTAACAAACTGGCAGCCGAAATTTAAGCGAGGGCGCGATCATGGCAGAACTGACCACGCTGGCCCGACCTTACGCTAAGGCTGCCTTCGAGTACGCCCAGGCCCACCTGCAGCTGGCCAATTGGTCAGCCATGCTCGGCCTGGCGTCTGCAGTGTCGCAAGACGACACCCTGCAGCGCGTGCTCAAGGCCCCGCGTCTGACGAGTACAGAAAAGGCCACCACCTTTATCGAGGTGTGTGGTGACAAGTTCGACGCCCAGGTACGCAATTTCATCCACGTCCTAGCCGAAAACGATCGCCTGGCCCTGTTGCCGGAGATCGTCGAGCTGTTCGAGCTTTACAAGGCCGAGCAGGAGAAGACGGTTGACGTGGATGTCACCAGTGCCTTCGCATTGAGCGATGAACAGCAAGACAAACTCGCCAAGGTTCTCAGTGCACGGCTCGGCCGAGAAGTGCGTCTGCACGCCGCGGAGGACGCCGCCCTGATCGGTGGTGTCGTCATTCGCGCCGGCGACCTGGTTATCGATGGCTCAGTTCGCGGCAAGATCGCGAAGCTGGCCGAAGCATTGAAATCTTGAGTTTGAAGGGGCAGCAGAGCTATGCAGCAACTCAATCCTTCCGAAATTAGTGAAATCATCAAGGGACGTATCGAGAAACTCGACGTCTCTTCCCAAGCCCGCAACGAAGGCACCGTCGTCAGCGTTTCCGACGGCATCGTGCGCATTCACGGTCTCGCCGATGTGATGTACGGCGAAATGATCGAGTTCCCGGGCGGCGTCTTCGGCATGGCACTGAACCTGGAGCAGGACTCCGTCGGTGCCGTTGTGTTGGGTGCTTACACCAGCCTGGCCGAAGGCATGAGCGCCAAGTGCACCGGTCGCATCCTGGAAGTTCCGGTTGGTCCGGAACTGCTGGGCCGTGTGGTCGATGCCCTGGGCAACCCGATCGACGGCAAAGGCCCGCTCAACAACGTCGCCACCGACGCGGTTGAAAAGGTTGCACCGGGCGTGATCTGGCGTAAGTCGGTCGACCAGCCGGTACAGACCGGTTACAAGTCGGTTGACGCCATGATCCCGGTAGGCCGTGGCCAGCGTGAGCTGATCATCGGTGACCGTCAGATCGGTAAGACCGCCCTGGCCGTCGACGCCATCATCAACCAGAAAGACAGCGGCATCCGCTGCGTCTATGTGGCCATCGGTCAGAAGCAGTCGACCATCGCCAACGTGGTACGCAAGCTGGAAGAGAACGGCGCCCTGGCCAACACCATCGTCGTGGCCGCCTCCGCTTCCGAATCCGCTGCACTGCAGTTCATCGCACCGTACGCCGGTTGCACCATGGGCGAGTACTTCCGCGACCGCGGCGAAGACGCGCTGATCGTGTATGACGATCTGTCCAAGCAGGCCGTGGCCTACCGCCAGATCTCCCTGCTGCTGCGTCGTCCGCCAGGCCGTGAAGCCTACCCGGGTGACGTGTTCTATCTCCACAGCCGTCTGCTGGAGCGCGCCTCGCGCGTTTCCGAAGAGTATGTCGAGAAGTTCACCAACGGCGAAGTGAAAGGCAAGACCGGTTCCCTGACCGCCCTGCCGATCATCGAAACCCAGGCTGGCGACGTTTCCGCGTTCGTTCCGACCAACGTGATCTCGATCACCGACGGTCAGATCTTCCTGGAATCGGCCATGTTCAACTCGGGTATCCGTCCGGCCGTCAACGCCGGTATCTCGGTATCCCGCGTCGGTGGTGCAGCCCAGACCAAGATCATCAAGAAGCTCTCCGGTGGTATCCGTACCGCCCTGGCTCAGTACCGTGAACTGGCGGCCTTCGCCCAGTTCGCTTCTGACCTGGACGAAGCCACCCGCAAGCAGCTCGAGCATGGTCAGCGCGTCACCGAGCTGATGAAGCAGAAGCAGTACGCGCCGATGTCCATCGCTGACATGTCGCTGTCGCTGTATGCCGCCGACCGTGGTTTCCTGCGGGACATCGAAGTCGCCAAAGTCGGCGCTTTCGAGCAGGCCCTGATCGCTTACTTCAACCGGGATCACGCCGCTCTGCTGGCGAAGATCAACGAGAAGGGTGACTTCAACGACGACATCGATGCCCAGCTCAAAGCCGGTATCGAGAAGTTCAAGGCCACCCAAACCTGGTAAGCCGCAGCGGGGGCCTCGGGGCCCCCGCCTGCTAACCCGATAGGTGTCAAATGGCAGGCGCAAAAGAGATTCGCAGCAAGATTGCGAGCATCAAAAGCACGCAGAAGATCACCAGCGCCATGGAAAAGGTGGCGGTCAGCAAAATGCGCAGGGCTCAACAGCGCATGGCGTCGAGCCGTCCCTATGCGGAGCGTATCCGCCAGGTCATCGGTCATCTGGCCAACGCCAACCCGGAGTACCGGCACCCGTTCATGATCGACCGCGAAATCAAGCGCGTCGGTTATGTGGTGGTGAGTTCGGACCGGGGTCTGTGCGGTGGCCTGAATACCAACCTGTTCAAGGCTCTGGTCAAGGACATGGCGAGCAATCGCGAGCGCGGCGTGGAGATCGATCTCTGCGTGATTGGCAGCAAGGGTGCGGCTTTCTTCCGCAACTTTGGTGGCAACGTAGTCGCTGCGATCAGCCACCTGGGCGAAGAACCGTCGATCAATGATCTGATCGGCAGCGTCAAGGTGATGCTCGATGCGTACCTCGAGGGTCGCATCGACCGTTTGTCCGTGGTCTCGAACAAGTTCATCAATACCATGACGCAACAGCCGACAGTGGAGCAGTTGATTCCGCTGGTGGCGACTCCGGATGAAGAACTCAAGCACCACTGGGACTACCTGTACGAACCCGACGCCAAGGAGCTGCTGGACGGCTTGATGGTGCGTTACGTGGAGTCGCAGGTGTACCAGGCGGTGGTCGAGAACAACGCGGCCGAGCAGGCTGCGCGGATGATCGCGATGAAGAACGCCACCGACAACGCCGGTGACCTGATCAGCGATTTGCAGCTGATCTACAACAAGGCGCGTCAGGCAGCGATCACCCAAGAGATTTCGGAAATCGTCGGCGGCGCTGCCGCGGTTTAAGAACGGTTCAAATATTCAGAGGAACCAAAGATGAGTAGCGGACGTATCGTTCAAATCATCGGCGCCGTTATCGACGTGGAATTCCCGCGTGATCAGGTGCCGAGTGTTTATGAAGCGTTGAAAGTAGTCGGCGCTGAAACCACCCTGGAAGTTCAGCAGCAGCTGGGCGACGGCGTGGTACGTACCATTGCGATGGGTTCGACCGAAGGCCTCAAGCGTGGCCTGGACGTCGGCAGCACTGGCAAGGCCATCTCCGTACCGGTCGGTAAAGCGACCCTGGGCCGGATCATGGACGTGCTGGGCAACCCGATCGACGAAGCCGGTCCGATCGGCGAAGAAGAGCAGTGGGAAATCCACCGTCCTGCGCCGTCCTATGCCGAGCAGGCAGGCTCCAACGAGCTGCTGGAAACCGGCATCAAGGTTATCGACCTGGTTTGCCCGTTCGCCAAGGGTGGTAAGGTCGGTCTGTTCGGTGGTGCCGGTGTCGGCAAGACCGTAAACATGATGGAACTGATCCGTAACATCGCCATCGAGCACAGCGGTTATTCCGTGTTCGCTGGTGTGGGTGAGCGTACTCGTGAGGGTAACGACTTCTACCACGAGATGAAGGATTCCAACGTTCTCGACAAGGTAGCCCTGGTCTACGGTCAGATGAACGAGCCGCCAGGCAACCGTCTGCGCGTGGCACTGACCGGCCTGACCATGGCCGAGAAGTTCCGTGACGAAGGCCGTGACGTACTGTTGTTCGTCGACAACATCTACCGTTACACCCTGGCCGGTACCGAAGTATCCGCACTGCTCGGCCGTATGCCGTCGGCGGTGGGTTACCAGCCGACCCTGGCCGAGGAAATGGGCGTCCTGCAGGAGCGCATCACCTCCACCAAGAAGGGCTCGATCACCTCGATCCAGGCGGTATACGTACCGGCGGACGACCTGACCGACCCGAGCCCGGCGACCACCTTCGCCCACCTGGACGCCACCGTGGTACTGTCCCGTGACATCGCCTCGCTGGGTATCTACCCGGCCGTCGATCCGCTGGACTCCACCAGCCGTCAGCTCGACCCGCTGGTGATCGGCCAGGAGCACTACGACACCGCTCGCGGCGTGCAGTACGTGCTGCAGCGTTACAAGGAACTGAAGGACATCATCGCGATCCTCGGCATGGACGAACTGTCCGAAGCGGATAAGCAACTGGTATCCCGCGCCCGTAAGATCCAGCGCTTCCTGTCCCAGCCGTTCTTCGTGGCCGAGGTCTTCACCGGCTCGCCAGGCAAGTACGTCTCCCTGAAGGACACCATCGCTGGTTTCAGCGGTATCCTGAAAGGCGACTACGACCACCTGCCGGAGCAGGCGTTCTACATGGTCGGCGGCATCGAAGAAGCCATCGAGAAAGCGAAGAAACTGTAATCACCCCATGCGCCTGGCAACGGGCGCATCAGGCTGTGGATAAAGTGTTATCCACAGCCTGTAATGTGAGGCAAGCGTATGGCTATGACAGTCCATTGCGATATCGTCAGCGCAGAAGCGGAAATCTTCTCCGGTCTGGTGGAGATGGTGATCGCGCACGGCAACCTGGGTGATCTTGGTATCGCTCCGGGCCACGCGCCGCTGATCACCGACCTCAAGCCGGGCCCGATCCGTGTGGTAAAGCAGGGTGGCGAAGAGGAGGTGTATTACATCTCCGGCGGCTTCCTGGAAGTGCAGCCGAACATGGTCAAGGTTCTCGCCGACACCGTGCAGCGCGCCGCCGACCTGGACGAAGCCTCTGCCCTGGAAGCCGTCAAGGCGGCCGAGAAGGCTTTGCACGAACAGGGTGCCGAGTTCGACTACGGCTCCGCCGCAGCACGTCTGGCCGAGGCCGCAGCTCAGCTGCGCACCGTCCAGCAGCTGCGCAAGAAGTTCGGCGGCAGCTGATTCCGCCAGGCTTCATCGCAAGTCAGTAAAAGGGTAGCCTTGGCTACCCTTTTTCTTTTCCGTCATTCCTGGATCAGCCCCGCCCATGTCTCTCGATATCGTCATCCTCGCCGCTGGCCAAGGCACCCGCATGCGTTCCGCCTTGCCGAAAGTCCTGCATCCGGTCGCCGGCAAGTCCATGCTCGGCCACGTCATCGACACCGCGCGGGCGCTGTCGCCGCAGGGCATCCATGTGGTGATCGGCCATGGCGCCGAGACCGTGCGTGAGCGCCTGGCGGCGGACGACCTGAACTTCGTCCTGCAGCGCGAACAACTCGGCACCGGCCATGCGGTGGCCCAGGCGCTGCCGGCGTTGTCCGCCGAGCGGGTGCTGATCCTCTACGGCGACGTACCGCTGATCGAGCAGGCCACCCTGGAGCGTCTGCTGCAGAAGGTCGGCGACGATCAGTTGGCCCTGCTCACCGTCGACCTCAACGACCCCACCGGCTACGGCCGCATCGTTCGCGACGCCAGCGGCGCGGTGCAGGCGATCGTCGAGCACAAGGACGCCACGCCCGAGCAGCGGCAGATCTGCGAAGGCAACACCGGCATTGTCGCGGTCCCCGGTGCGCGCCTGGGCGAATGGCTGGGGCGGTTGTCCAACAGCAATGCCCAGGGCGAGTACTACCTGACCGACGTGATCGCCATGGCGGTCGCCGACGGTCTGCCGGTGGCCACCGAGCAGCCGTTGGACGCGATGGAGGTGCAGGGCGCCAACGACCGCATCCAGCTGGCCGAGCTGGAGCGTCACTACCAGCGGCGCGCCGCGCGCCAGCTGATGGCCCAGGGCGTGACCCTGCGCGACCCGGCGCGTTTCGACCTGCGCGGCGAGGTCACGGTCGGTCGCGACGTGCTAGTCGACATCAACGTGATTCTCGAAGGCCGGGTGGCGATCGAAGACGGTGTTGAGATTGGGCCGAACTGCGTGATCAAGGACAGCGTTCTGCGCAGGGGCTCGATCGTCAAGGCCAACAGCCACCTGGACGGCGCCGAGCTTGGCGAGGGTGCCGACTGCGGACCCTTCGCCCGCCTGCGTCCAGGCGCCATCCTCGGCGCCAGGGCCCATGTCGGCAACTTCGTCGAGCTGAAGAACGCCGTGCTGGGTGAGGGCGCCAAGGCCGGTCACCTGAGCTATCTGGGCGATGCGGAGATCGGCGCGCGCAGCAACATCGGCGCCGGCACCATCACCTGCAACTACGACGGCGCCAACAAGTTCCGCACCCTGATGGGCGAGGACGTGTTCATCGGTTCCAACAGCGCCCTGGTGGCCCCGGTTTCCCTCGGCGATCGTGCCACCACCGGCGCCGGTTCGGTGATCACCGGCGACGTGCCGGCCGACAGCCTCGCGGTGGGCCGGGCCAAGCAACGCAATATCGACGGCTGGAAGCGACCGACCAAGCGCAAGGGCTGAGTGCCGGAGGAGGCAAGGATGCCGTTACGCAAAGCATGGGTAGGGGTGGCGGCTGCGCTGCTGTGGGCTGGTCTGCCGGAATGGCCCCGAATTCCGGTGGAGGGTGCCGGCCCCCGGGACTGGAACGCGCAGACCTTCTGGTACGAACCCTGGGGCCGCTCCGGTGTGCACAAGGGCATCGATATCTTCGCCAAGCCCGGCACCGCGGTACGTTCTGCCAGCTATGGGGTGGTGCTGTACCGTGGTGAGCTCGAGCGCGGCGGCAAGGTGATCCTCGCCCTCGGGCCGAAGTGGCACATTCACTACTATGCGCATCTGCAAGCCTATGACGTCTATCCTGGGCAGCCGCTGCTTGGTGGCACTTACCTGGGCAGGGTCGGCGACAGCGGCAATGCGCGGGGTAAGCCTGCGCATCTGCACTATTCAGTGGTCAGCCTGCTGCCGTTGCCATGGCGAATGGACGATACGACCCAGGGTTGGAAGAAGATGTTCTACCTCGACCCCAACCAGGTCCTGTCGCGCGTCGAACGATGACCCGGCCCGGGATTCCGCCATTTGCCCATCTCGAGCTTGACGCAAAAGCTTCGTTAGGTTTTGATTCGCGCCATTAACTTTCGAATCGAAACTTATCCATGTCGAAGCGCAACACCCCGCAGCGTCGCCACGCCATCCTCGCCCTGCTCGCCGAGCAGGGCGAGGTCAGTGTCGACGAGCTGGCCAGAGCCTTCGCCACCTCGGAGGTGACCATCCGCAAGGATCTCGCCGCCCTGGAGAAGAACGGCCTGCTGCTGCGCCGCTATGGCGGTGCGGTGCCGATGCCCCAGGAGCTCATAGGCGAGGGCGGTCAGCCGGTCTCCCGCTACAAGCAGGCCATCGCCCGCGCCGGCGTGGCGCGTATTCGCGAGCACGCGCGGATCATCATCGACAGTGGCACCACCACCGCGGCGATGATTCCCGAGCTGGGACACAAGCCCGGTCTGGTGGTGATGACCAACTCGCTGAACGTGGCCAACGCCCTGCGCGATCTCGAGCATGAGCCGGTGCTGCTGATGACCGGGGGAACCTGGGACCCCCATTCCGAGTCCTTTCAGGGACAGGTCGCCGAGCAGGTGCTGCGCTCCTATGATTTCGACCAGCTGTTCATCGGCGCCGACGGCATCGACCTGGTACGGGGCACCACTACCTTCAACGAACTGCTGGGGCTTTCGCGGGTCATGGCCGAGGTCGCCCGCGAGGTCATCGTCATGGTCGAGAGCGACAAGATCGGCCGCAAGATTCCCAACCTGGAGCTGCCCTGGAGCAGCGTCCATACCCTGATCACCGACGAGCGCCTCGCTGCCGAGGCCCGTGAACAACTATTGGCGCGCGGGATCAAGCTGATCTGCGCAGCCGTGGAAGGCTAAGGAGAGAACACTATGTGTGGCATCGTAGGCGCCGTCGCCGAACGCAACATCACCGCCGTGCTGGTCGAGGGCCTCAAGCGCCTGGAATACCGTGGCTATGACAGCGCCGGCGTGGCGTTGCTCAACGATCAGGGCCAGCTCGAGCGCCGCCGCCGGGTGGGCAAGGTCAGCGAGCTGGAGCAGGCGCTGGCCGCCGAGCCCCTGGCCGGTCGCCTGGGCATCGCCCACACCCGCTGGGCCACTCATGGGGCGCCGAGCGAGAAGAATGCCCACCCGCACTTCTCCGGCAGCGAGCTGGCGGTGGTGCACAACGGTATCATCGAGAATCACGAGGAGCTGCGTGCCCAGCTCAAGGGCCTGGGCTATGTGTTCAGCTCGGACACCGACACCGAGGTCATCGTCCACCTGCTCGACCACAAGCTGAAGAGCCAGCCGGACCTCACCGCGGCGCTCAAGGACGCGGTCAAGGACCTGCACGGCGCCTACGGCCTGGCGGTCATCAGTGCCAAGCAGCCGGACCGCCTGCTCGCCGCCCGCAGTGGCAGCCCCCTGGTGATCGGCCTGGGCCTGGGCGAGAATTTCCTGGCCTCCGACCAGCTTGCGCTGCGCCAGGTGACCGACCGCTTCATGTACCTGGAAGAGGGCGACATCGCCGAGATCCGCCGCGATTCGGTGCAGATCTGGACGGTCGATGGCCAGCCGGTGCAGCGCGAGAGCGTGCAGTACCACGAGGGCGCCGAGGCGGCCGACAAGGGCGAATACCGCCACTTCATGCTCAAGGAAATCCACGAGCAGCCCAAGGTGGTGCAGCGCACCCTGGAAGGCCGCCTGGCCGCCGATCATGTGCTGACCCAGGCCTTCGGTCCCCAGGCCGCCGAGCTGTTCGCCAAGGTGCGCAATGTGCAGATCGTCGCCTGCGGCACCAGCTACCACGCCGGCATGGTCGCCCGTTACTGGCTCGAGGCGCTGGCCGGCGTGCCCTGCCAGATCGAGGTGGCCAGCGAGTTCCGCTACCGCAAGGTGGTGGTGCAGCCCGACACGCTGTTCGTCAGCATCTCCCAGTCCGGCGAGACGGCCGATACCCTGGCCGCGCTGCGCAACGCCAAGGGCCTGAGCCCGGAGCAGGGTGGCTACCTGGCCAGCCTGGCGATCTGCAACGTCGGCATCAGTTCCCTGGTGCGCGAGTCCGACCTGACCCTGCTGACCCAGGCCGGACCGGAGATCGGCGTGGCCTCGACCAAGGCCTTCACCACCCAGCTGGTGGCCCTGCTGCTGCTGACCCTGGCCCTGGGCCGGGTGCGTGGCACCCTCGATCCGCAGCTGGAGGCCGAGCTGGTCGAAGAGCTGCGTCGCCTGCCGACCCGGCTCGGCGAAGCCCTGGCCATGGACACGGTGGTGGAGAAGGTTTCCGAACACTTCGCCGAGAAGCACCACACGCTGTTCCTCGGCCGCGGCGCGCAGTACCCGGTGGCCATGGAGGGGGCGCTCAAGCTCAAGGAGATCAGCTACATCCACGCCGAAGCCTACCCGGCCGGCGAACTCAAGCACGGCCCGTTGGCGCTGGTCGACAGTGACATGCCGGTGGTCACGGTGGCGCCGAATGACGAACTGCTGGAGAAGCTCAAGTCCAACCTGCAGGAAGTGCGTGCGCGCGGCGGCGAGCTGATCGTCTTCGCCGATGAACAGGCGGGCATGAGCAATGGCGAGGGCACCCATGTGGTGAACATGCCGCACATCCACGAGGTGCTGGCGCCGATCCTCTACACCATTCCGCTGCAGCTGCTGTCGTACCACGTCGCCGTGCTCAAGGGCACCGACGTCGACCAGCCGCGCAACCTGGCGAAAAGCGTGACGGTGGAGTAGGGCGAGTCGACTGAGGGGCTGTCGAACGTCGAGGACGGCCAGCCGGCTGGAGTAGGAGAGTTATCGTTAGCACTGGCCGAGCACAGTCTTCCGCGGTTTCATTCCACCGGGATGCGCTCGGTTTGCTCAGGAAGGTTGTCGAACCCAGGTGATGGGCAACTCATCGGTCGTTTCAGACGTCATTCCGATGAGTTGCGCCGTCATCAGCGGTCGAAGCCGGCTTATTTGACTCCCATACGGCGCAGGGCCGCAGGTTGGAACTCGCTCTTGGACGTTCTGACACCAAACTGGATGGGATGCTGGGCATCTACCAGCAGTCCGTAGATCAGGTAGCGCGCGCTGTTCAGGTCGTAAATCGCCTCCCCGGCATACCAGGGCACGTCGGCGTAATGGAACTGCACGTGGAACCCCTCGGAGAATCGCCACAGCTCGCCGCGGTTGTCGTATTGCTCGGCCAGGGCGATCTGCCAGGTGTCCTCATCGAGGTAGAACACGCGCTTGCTGTAGATGTGGCGCATGCCGGGCTTGAGTTTGCCGACTACCTTCCACACCCGGTGCTTCTCGTAGCGGGTCAGGTTCTGGTTGACATGACCCTTGCCGGCGACATCGGCGACCGTAAGCGATTGGTCGGTCAGGCGGAAGTTGTTGTAGGGAATGTAGATTTCCTCTTTGCCTTCCAGCGTCCAGTCGTAGCGATCCGGCGAGCCGATATACATGTCGGCGTTATCCGAAGTGCGCAGACCGTCCGCCGCAGTGCCGGGGCCGTCGTAGGCAACCTGCGGTGCGCGCCGCACCCGGCGCTGACCGGCGTTGTACATCCAGGCCAGGCGCGGCTGTTCCACCTGATTGACGGTTTCATGAACCAGCAGGATGCTGCCGGCCAGGCGCGACGGGGCGAGTACGGCCTGGCGGGCGAAGAACAGGACGTTCTTGTCATCGACCTCGTCATAGCCATCGAGTTTTTCCGGCCAGGCGGCTTCCTCCTTGATCCTGACTTCGCTGAATCTGCCATTGGCCTGGGTGATGACCTGCAACTGATCGCGGACCAGGCTGCCCCCCCGGTAGCGCATGAAGTGGTTCCAGATGGCCTCGACACCACTCTTCGGCTCGGGGAAGGGGTAGTAGCCCCTGTAGCCCTCCACCCCGTTGCTGTCGGCGCTCAACTTTGCGTGGCGCGCGTTGTACCTGGCGGCCTCCAGCACGGACTCAGGTAGCGCAGCCGTACGGTGGGTCGGATAGACATCGATAAAGTAGCTGTCCGGGTAGCGCTGCAGCATGGCGATCTGGCCATCGGTCAGATGACCCTTATGCGCCTGGTAGTTTTCCGGGGTAATGCGCAGCAGCGAGGACTCGTTGGCAAACGGATCGGACAGTTCGGCGCCGGCTACTTTGAGTCCACCGTTCCAGGCGGGGATCGAGCCGTCGGCGTTAGCCGCTACTTCAGCGCCCAGCGCGGTCAGTTCCTGCCCATGAGCAGCCCCAGTGCCGAGCAACAGCAAAGCAAGCAAGATTGTATTTTTCATCTTATTTCACCTGCAGTTCATCAATCTTCGCCGTGGCCAGTTTCAGATAGCTCGGGCTAATCCCAGCGGATATCTGTTGGGCATAGGAAAACCAGCTGTAGGCAAATTGCGCGTGCTGCAAGGCAAGCTGCTTATCGCTGTTCGCCGCATGCAGGTGACACTCGCCGGCGGTAATGGCCATGCTGCTGCTGATCAGTTCCTTATCAATTTCATTGGTAAGGCAGAGGTGTTCGACTTGCTCTTGATTTGCTGAGGCGTAACCCACGAGGGACGCCGTGATGACGGCCACGAGGCCGAAAGGCCAGATTCTGCTCATGTCGATCGCTCCAAAATTTGACTTGCGGTGCGCTTGGTTTCATCATGAAACCATAAAGATCCTAGGTTCTGTAATAGAACCGGTCAAGGCATTTTTGTGCCTTGTAAAATTCCTTATATTTTTTAGGTAGTTAGGTGATTTTCCATGGAGCGAGTGAGCTTTGAGGGGCGGAATTGTTCGCTGGCAAGGTCGCTGGATGTGCTGGGCGACTGGTGGAATGTGCTGATCGTCAGGGAGGCGCTATGGGGCACCTGCAAGTTCGATGACTTCCAGCGCAACCTGGGCATGTCCAAGAGCATCCTATCCAAGCGCCTCAAGCTGCTGCTCGAGCATGAGGTTCTACGCAAAGACAACCGGGGCGGCAGCGTCGACTATTCCCTCACCGATAAAGGACGGGAAATCAACGCGATAATCGTCAGCATGCTGCAGTGGGGGGACCGCTGGTATCCACACGCCGAGGGGCCGCCAGTGGTGCTCGTCAACAAGAGGACCAGGTCACCGCTGTCTCCAGTCAAGTTCTATGACCAGGACGGCGAAGAAGTGGGCGTGAGCGACATCGGCATCTGCGCCGGCCCGGGCGCGGATGCAGAAACGCGGGAAAGAGTGCGGCAAATACACCAGAAACACGCACTTTGATAAAAACCTCTCAGGGCGATTGCCGCGAGTACACGCCGACTCGACGCGAGCGGCGACTGATCCCACCAAGGACGCAAGGCGCCCGGCCGCTCTGGTTTGGAGGCGGCTCATGGCGCGACCCCGGCGGCGTTTCGCTTCGCTGAATCGCCGGGAGTGAGCGCACGAGGACTGGTTTGCCCGAGCGCACCTTGTAACGCCGCAGCGTGAGCGAACTCTAGTCCTCTACCGGTGGCCAGTAGCCTGATCCACCGGCCAAACCAGTCCACTCGAGGATCACTTCATGAATACCAAGACCACCGCCACCGGCGCCGCCCTGGCTTTCGCCGCCGCTACTTTGTTCGCCGGTCTGACCAGCACCGTCGCCGTGGCCGAAGAGGCACAGATTCATTGCTACGGCGTCAATGCCTGCAAGGGCCAGAACGACTGCAAGACCGCCAGCAACGCCTGCAAGGGCCAGGGTTCGTGCAAGGGCCAGGGCTTCAAGACCATGACCCTGGCCGAGTGCAACCTTGCCAAGGGCCGCGTAGGCGAGTGAGTGATGGGGCCGGCCGGGCGGCCGGCCCTTTTGCTCCGCACCACAGCCGCAAGGCCGATGAGCAACTAGGCTGTCTGAACGTTCTGCGCGGAGAGCCTGTAATGGGATTGCTGAGTTTCCTGGGGCGGGCCATGGGGCAGCCTGGCAACCCGGTGCCAGATGGCGAGGCCCGGGCGCAAGTGCTGGCCAGCCTGCTGGCGATGGCCTGGGTGGTGGAGGCCCGCGACCCCTATACCGGCGGGCACTTGTGGCGGGTGTCGCGGTTTGCCGAGCTGCTGGCGCGTCAGGCCGGCCTGGCCGAGGCCGAGACCGCGCGGGTCAGCCTCGGCGGCTTTCTTCATGACCTCGGTAAGATCGGGATTCCCGATGCGATCTTGAACAAGCGCGCGCGACTCAGCGAGGAGGAGTACGCGGTGATCAAGACCCACCCGGAGGTCGGCTTCCGCATGCTGCACGGCCACCCCTTGGCCGGGCTGGTCAGCGACGCGGTACGCCTGCACCACGAAACCCCGGATGGCCGTGGCTACCCGCTCGGCCTCAAGGGCAACGAGATTCCGCCGATGGCGCGCATCGTCGGCATTGGCGACGCCTTCGACGCCATGACCAGCAGCCGCCCCTATCGGGTCGGCATGCCGGTGGAACAGGCCCTGGGCATCATCGAGGCGAACCTTGGCCGGCAGTTCGACGCCGAACTGGGCGCCCGTTTCGTCCAGTTGGGCCGCGCCGGTGCGCTCGATCACATAGTCGGGCACAGCGACCTGGGCATTCCCCTGCAGACCTGCATCATGTGCGGACCGACCCTGGTCCAGCGCCGCGGGCAGCAGGCCGGCGAACACCTGTATTGCCGTTCCTGCGGCGGCGAGTATCGCCTCGAGGTCGGCGCCGATGAGCGCCTGCAGGCCAAGCCGACCGGTGCCCAGGGCGGCCCGGCCGAGCTCGCGCCGGTGGCCGACGAGCAATTGATCGGCGAGCTGGTGCAGGCTACAGCCCGGCAGGTGCTGAGCCTGGACTCCGGCGCGCCGTCTCGATAATTCCGTCGCCGGTTTGTAACGGTGCCGAGCGCGCCGACTCTAAAAAATGTCGGCCCGGATCCCGTCGTACCGGGCCGAGCTATCCCACCACCGGAGGATCACCAGCATGTCCATCAAGACCACCGCCGCCGGCGCCGCCCTGGCGCTCGCCGCCGCCGGCCTGTTCGCCAGTCTGCCGACCCTGGTCATGGCCGAGGAGGCCATGGTCAACTGCTACGGTGTCAACGCCTGCAAGGGCCAGAACGACTGCAAGACCGCCAACAACGCGTGCAAGGGCCAAGGTTCGTGCAAGGGACAGGGTTTCAAGAGCATGACCCTGGCCGAGTGCACCCAGGCCGGTGGTACAGTCGGCGAGTGAATGGGATAGGGCGGCCCCGGCCGGGTCGCCCGGATCCTGCCAGCAAAGGAGTTCGGCATGTCCACTGATGCAGCTTGCCTGGGCTTCGGCCTGGGTCTGCGCCCCCCCTATTACCAGCAGATCGTCGAGCAGCGTCCGCCGGTCGACTGGTTCGAGATCGTCACCGAGAATTTCCTGGTCGAGGGTGGCAAGCCGCTCTATTACCTGGACGCCATCGGCGAGCACTACCCGCTGGTCATGCACGGCGTATCGCTGTCGATCGGCGGCCCCCACCCGCTGGATCGTGACTACCTGCAACGCCTCAAGCAGCTGGCGCAGCGGGTCAATCCCGCCTGGATCTCCGATCACCTGTGCTGGAGCCGTGGCAGCGCCCACCAGCTGCATGACCTGCTGCCGCTGCCCTTTACCGAGGAGAGCCTGCAGCACGTCGCCGCGCGGGTGCGCCAGGTGCAGGACGTGATCGAACGGCCGCTGGTGCTGGAGAACGTCTCCAGCTACCTGCGCAGCGCCGACGACCAGTTCAGCGAATGGCAGTTCCTCGCCGCGCTGAGCGAGCTGAGCGGCTGCGAACTGCTGCTCGACGTCAACAACGTCTACGTCAGCGCGCGTAACCATGGTTTCGAGCCCTGGGACTTCATCAGCGGCCTGCCGCCGCAGCGCATTCGCCAGCTGCACCTGGCCGGGCACAGCGACTATGGCAGCTACCTGATCGACACCCATGACCAGCCGGTGGCCGACCCGGTCTGGCAGTTGTACCAGCGCGCCCTGCGCCATCTCGGGCCGGTCGCGACCCTGCTCGAGCGCGACGATCACTACCCACCGCTGGCGGAGTTGCTCGACGAACTGGGCAAGGCCCGCGTCGTCGCCGCCGAGGCCCTGGAGGCTGCGCCGTTATGCGACTGAACGACTGGCAGCGGGAAATCGAGGGCTACCTGCTCGGCGCCGATCCCAGGCCCGGCCCGGCCTTGCGCGCCAGCCTGCGTGGCAGTCCGGCGTTGGACGCCGAGCAAGGCCTGGCGATCTATCACAACGCCTATCGGGCCCGCCTGCTCGAAGCCCTGCGCGGGGACTACGGCGCCCTGCACGGCTGGCTCGGCGACGAGGAATTCGACGCCCTGGCCCAGGCCTACATAGACCGTCATCCCTCCCGGCACTTCAGCCTGCGCTGGCTGGGCGAGCGCCTGGGCGAGTTTATCGACGGCCACCTGGTGCCGGAGCAGGCCGCGCCGCTCGGCGAACTGGCGCGCCTGGAGTGGGCCTTCACCCTGGCCTTCGATGCGCCGGCAGGCGAGCCCCTGACCCTGGAGCAGATGGCCGGGCTGGCGCCCGAGGACTGGCCCGCCCTGCAGGTGCGCCTGCTGCCCAGCGTGCAATGGCGGGTCTGTCGCTTCAACAGCCTGGCGATCTGGCGCGCGCACAAGGAGCAGGCCGATTTCCCCGGCAGCCTGGAGTTGCCCCAGGCCCAGGTCTGCCTGATCTGGCGGCACGGCCTGATCAGCCACTACCGCAGCCTCGGCCCGGCCGAGGAGGCCGCCCTGCAGGGCATGGCGATCGAGGGCTGGAGCTTCGCCGAACTCTGCGAGCAGCTCGGCGAGTTCGGCGACAACGCGCCCCTGCAGGCCGCCAGCTGGCTGCGTCAGTGGCTGCAGGACGGGCTGCTGCGGCGGCATGGCCGATAGCCAGCTTTTGGGGAACCGATGGCCTGACTGGGCAGTCTTCTGAACTACTCTTTCCAGTGATCTGGAGAGGAGGAAGGTGTCCATGCTCGCCTATCTGCCGGCAACCCTGCGTGACCTGCAACTGCCCTTGCGCCTGCGCCTGTGGGACGGCAAGCAGATCGATCTGGGCCCCGAGCCACGGGTCACCCTGGTGGTCAAGGACCCGAGCCTGGTGACGCAGCTGGCCCATCCGAGCCTGGACGCCCTGGGTGGCGCCTACGTCGAGGGGCGCATCGACCTGGAAGGGCCGATCAGCGAGGTAATCGCCGTCGGCGATGCCCTCAGCCAGGCGCTGATCGGCGATGAGGCATCGGCCGAGCCGGAGTTCCAGCCCCACGACAAGGACACCGATGCCGCAGCGATCAGCTACCACTACGACCTGTCCAACGACTTCTACGGGCTCTGGCTGGACCGCGAACTGGTCTACTCCTGCGCCTATTTCGAGACCGGCACCGAAGACATCCACCAGGCGCAACAGGCCAAGTTGCGCCACCTGTGTCGCAAGCTGCGCCTGCGCCCGGGCGAGCGGCTGCTGGATGTCGGCTGCGGCTGGGGCGGCCTGGCGCGCTTCGCCGCCCGCGAGTTCGGCGTCGAGGTGTACGGCATCACCCTCAGCAAGGCGCAGCTGGAGCTGGCCCGCCAGCGGGTCGAGGCCGAGGGCCTGGGCAAGCAGGTGCAACTGGAACTGCTGGACTACCGCGACCTGCCCCAGGACGGCCGTTTCGACAAGGTGGTCAGCGTCGGCATGTTCGAACACGTCGGCCACGCCAACCTGGCGCTCTATTGCCAGCGCCTGTTCGGCGCGGTGAAGAGTGGCGGCCTGGTGATGAACCACGGCATCACGTCCCGCTACACCGACGGCCGGCCGGTGGCCCGCGGTGGCGGCGAGTTCATCGACCGCTACGTGTTCCCCGAGGGCGAACTGCCGCACCTGGCCACCATGACCGCGCGGATCAGCGAGGCGGGCCTGGAGGTGGTCGATGTGGAGAGCCTGCGCCTGCACTATGCGCGCACCCTGGATCACTGGAGCGCACGCCTGGAGGCGCAGTTGGACCAGGCGGCGCGGCTGGTGCCGGAACAGGCGCTGCGTATCTGGCGCCTGTACCTGGCCGGTTGCGCCTATGGCTTCGCCCACGGCTGGATGAACCTGCACCAGATCCTCGCGGTCAAGCCGCACGCCGATGGCAGTCACGATTTGCCCTGGACCCGCGCCGACCTGTATCGCTGACAGGTCGGGTTGTTGCCGGTCGCCGCCGGGGCCAGGTCTGGCTGGCGGCGAAAGCAACGGGTGCAGTACGGGCCCATGGCCCTGCACCGCTGCCGTGCGCTTTGCCTTACCATGCCGGCATTGCCCCGAACCGAGCCGTGCATGCCCGCCTTCCTCCTGCGTTATCGCGTCGTCCTGATCGTTGCGCTGATCCTCCTCGGCCTGTCCGCCAGCATCTGGCTGGCCGGGCGCTATGCCGAGCGGCGCGCCTGGGAGGAGCGCAGCGGCGAGGCCCGCGGCCAGCTGCAGCTGTATGCCCAGTCGATCCACACCCTGGTCGAGCGTTTCCGCTCGGTGCCCGAGGTGCTGGCCCTGGACAGCGACATCAAGTCGCTGCTGCGCGCGCCGAGCGACCGCCTGTTGCGCGGGCGTCTCAATCAGCGCCTGGAGCAGCTCAACGCCGCCGCCGGCTCCAACGTGCTGTACCTGCTCGACCAGCGCGGCGACACCCTGGCGGCGAGCAACTGGCGCGACTGGACCAGTTTCGTCGGCAACAACTACGCCTTTCGCCCCTATTTCCAGGATGCCCTGCGCCAGTCGGCCGGGCGCTATTTCGCGGTCGGCGTGACCACCGGGATTCCCGGCTATTTCCTCTCCCACGTGGTACGCGACGACGATGGCGGAGTGCTCGGGGTGCTGGTGGTCAAGCTGGAGCTGGAGGAGCTGCAGCGCGAGTGGGCCGCCCAGCCCGGGGTGCTGCTGGTCGCCGACAGCTATGGGGTGGTGATCCTCAGCAATCGTCCGGCCTGGCGCTTCCGTGCCCTGCAGGCCTTGAGCGATCAGGACCGAGCGGAGCTGGTGGAGGTGCGCAAGTACGCCGAGCAGGCGCTCCAGCCCTTGCCCAGCGAGCTGCGCCGGACGATCGACGCCGCCGCCGAGTGGCGCCGGGTGAGCGGGCCGGAGGGGCCTCGCGACTACCTCTGGCAGAGCCTGACGCTGGCCGAGGATGAGTGGACCCTGCACCTGCTGGTCGAGCCGCAGACCCTGGTCGACAGCGTGCGTAGCTATCGCCTGGCCGCCGCCGGGGTGTGGATGACCCTGGCCTTCCTCCTGCTCTATCTCGCCCAGCGCCGCAAGAACCAGCGTCTGCAGGCGGGCATCCGCGAGCGCCTGGAGCGCGAGGTGACGCTGCGCACCGCGGAGCTGCGCGAAGCCCAGGAAGGTCTGGTGCACGCGGCGAAGATGGCCGCCCTGGGGCAGATGTCGGCGGCCATGGCCCATGAGATTAACCAGCCGCTGACCGCCATGCAGATGCAGCTGGGCAGCCTGCGCCTGTTGCTCGACAGCGGCCGCCAGGCCGATGTGCGCGAGGGCCTGCAGCGCATCGACGGCCTGCTGCAGCGCATGGCCGGGCTCACCGGCCACCTGAAGACCTTCGCCCGCAAGAGCCCGGCCGGCCTCAGCGAGCGCCTGCGTCTGAGCGAGGTGCTCGAGCAGGCCCTGCAGCTGCTGGCGCCGCGTCTGCGTAACGAAGGCGTGGAGCTGCGCCGCGAGATCGACGCCAGCGTGCAGGTGCTGGGCGACGCCATCCGCCTCGAGCAGGTGCTGCTCAACCTGCTGCACAACGCCCTGGACGCCATGGCCGGTGTCGACAAGCGGGTGCTCAGCCTGGCGCTGCAGCGTGATGGCGAGCACTGCCTGTTGCGGGTCGCCGACAGCGGCGGTGGCATTGCCAGCGAGCACCTGGGCCATGTGTTCGAGCCGTTCTTCACCACCAAGCCGGTGGGCCAGGGCCTGGGCCTGGGGCTGGCGGTGTCCTATGGCATCGTCCGCGAACTGGGCGGCAGCCTGGAGGCGGCGAACCACGCCGAGGGCGCGCTGTTCACCCTGCGCCTGCCGCTGGCCCCCGCGCCTTAGCCGGGCCTTTGCGGCTGCGAGGCAACCGGCCTGCGCGATACACTGGAACCATGGACTGAGGAGGCGTGATGAGCGGTCAGGTAATAGTGGTCGATGACGAGGCGGCGATCCGCGAGGCGGTGCAGCAGTGGCTGGAGCTGTCCGGCTTTCGCGTGCAGAGCTGCGCCAGCGCGGAGCAGGCCCTGGCCCTGGTCGACCGCGACTTTCCCGGGGTGCTGGTCAGCGATGTGCGCATGCCCGGCAGCGACGGCCTGCAGCTGCTCGACAAGCTGGTGGCGCTGGACCGCGACCTGCCGGTGATCCTGGTCACCGGCCACGGCGATGTGCCGATGGCGGTGCAGGCCCTGCGCAACGGTGCCTACGATTTCATCGAGAAACCCTTTACCCCCGAGCGCCTGCTCGACAGCGTGCGCCGCGCCCTGGACAAGCGTCGCCTGGTCTGCGAGAACCGCCAGCTGCGCCAGCAGTTCGCCTTCAAGGACAGCATCGAGGGACAGTTGCTCGGCATGTCCAAGCCGATGGAAAACCTGCGCCGGCAGATTCTCGAGCTGGCCGCCACCTCGGTCAACATCCTCATTCGCGGCGATACCGGCAGCGGCAAGGAGCGGGTCGCCCGCTGCCTGCACGACTTCAGCGCGCGCGCCGGCAAGCCCTTCGTCGCCCTCAACTGCGCGGCCATTCCGGAGAACCTGTTCGAGAGCGAGCTGTTCGGCCACGAGAGTGGTGCCTTCACCGGCGCCCAGGGCAAGCGCATCGGCCGCATCGAGCATGCCGACGGCGGCACGTTGTTCCTCGACGAGATCGAGAGCCTGCCGCTGGCCCAGCAGGTCAAGCTGCTGCGCGTGCTGCAGGAGAAGACCCTGGAGCGCCTCGGCTCGAACAAGAGCATCCGCGTCGATTTGCGGGTGATCAGCGCGGTCAAGCCGGACCTGATGGACGAGGTGCGCGCGGGGCGGTTTCGCGAGGACCTGTACTACCGGCTGAACGTGGCGACCCTGCGCATCCCGCCGCTGCGCGAGCGGCGCGAGGACATCCCCCTGCTGTTCGAGCACTTCGCCCGCCAGGCGGCGCTGCGCAACGGCCGCGAGGCACCGGCGCTGGCGCCGGGCGAGCTGGCCAAGCTGCTCGGCCACGACTGGCCGGGCAACGTGCGCGAGCTGATCAACGCCGCCGAGCGCCACGCCCTGGGCCTCAGCACGGCGGAGGCGGAGGGCGGGGCGCAGTCCCTGGCCGAGCAGATGGAGGCCTTCGAGGCCCAGTGCCTGCACAACGCGCTGTTGCGCTGTCAGGGCAATATCACCCAGGTCATGGCCCTGCTGCAGCTGCCGCGGCGCACCCTCAACGAGAAGATGCAACGACACGGCCTGCAGCGCAGCAGCTATCGGCCAGCCGGCAGCCCCGACGACGAATAGGCAATTTTCCGCCTATTATCGGTTATGAATGGGCGGAAAGTTGCTTGTCTATCCCGCGTTGTTTGGGCTTGACCCCTCTATTACGGGGCTTTCCTGCCCTGGCACGCTACCTGCTATAGCTCTTGTCAGCCACGCGCCTCTGCAAGCGCGGGCGACCATAAGAAAGACAAGAGGTCAGCCAATGAACCGCCACTGCCGCTCCGCGAGCCTGTCTCGTCCCGCTGTTCCGCGCCTCCTCTTGTGCACCAGGCCCAGGCCCGGTGTCGGCGATTGCCGCTTTCGCGAAATCCGCTAGTCCCCGGACGGGCCCCGAAGCTGCGGCGGACGGGCATCGTCTACAGTGAAAACTCTGCACAAGTCATAACAACGACGGAGATTCTTCCATGCGATTGACCAAGCGTTTCAGCCTGTTCGCCGCTGCTGCGGCCCTGACTGCCAGCACCGCGGTGCTCGCCGCACCGACCTTCATCAACATCCTCACTGGCGGCACCAGCGGTGTGTACTACCCGATCGGCGTCGGCCTGTCGCAGCTGTACAGCAACGGCATCGAAGGCGCCAAGACCTCGGTGCAGGCGACCAAGGCCTCGGTGGAGAACCTCAACCTGCTGCAGCAAGGGCGTGGCGAGCTGGCCCTGGCCCTGGGCGACTCGGTCGCCGACGCCTGGACAGGTGTGGAGGACGCCGGCTTCAAGACGCCGCTGAAGAAGCTGCGGGCAATCGCCGCCACCTACCCGAACTACATCCAGATCGTCGCCAGCCAGGAGTCGGGCATCACCAGCCTGGAAGACCTCAAGGGCAAGCGCATCTCCGTCGGCGCGCCGAAGTCCGGCACCGAGCTGAACGCCCGCGCCATCTTCGAGGCCGCCGGCCTGAGCTATGAGGACATGGGCAAGGTCGAGTTCCTGCCCTACGCCGAGTCGGTCGAGCTGATCAAGAACCGCCAGCTGGATGCCACCCTGCAGTCCTCGGGCCTGGGCATGGCGGCGATCCGCGACCTGGCCGCGACCCTGCCGATCACCTTCGTCGCCATCCCGGGCGAAGTGACCGCGAAGATCGGCAACGCCGCCTACCAGGCCGCCGCCATTCCCGCCGGCACCTATGACGGCCAGGACGACGATGTCCCGACAGTGGCTATCACCAACATCCTGGTCAGCCACGAGGGCGTGTCCGACGAGGTTGCCTACCAGATGACCAAGCTGATGTTCGACAACCTCGAGCGCCTGGGCACCGCCCACTCCGCGGCCCAGGACATCAAGCTGGAAACTGCGGCGAAGAACCTGCCGATCCCGCTGCACCCGGGTGCCGAGCGCTTCTACAAGGAAGTCGGCGCGCTGTAAGCCACACCGGCGAACGAACGGTCGCCCTGGCGGCGGCCGTCCGTTCGCCCGCTGGTTCTCCACAGAGACGCTAGTAAAACCAGCGTGGCGGCCCGTTTCGCCGGCGGCCGCTTAGGCAGCTGCCGAGCGGCGGCGCGCCGCGTCCACGGCAGGTTTTGCTAGCGACTCTTCCGCTTTATCGATGTTGTATTGAGGGCGTGACCTCCATGAGTGAACACAACCAAGGCCTTGCTGCGCGTCCGGGCGACTGGCCGAAGGCGCTTTTTTACGTGGCGTTGCTGTTCTCCAGCTTCCAGATCATCACTGCCGCCTTCCACCCGGTATCCAGCCAGATCCTGCGCGCGGTGCACGTGGGCTTCCTGCTGCTGGTGGTGTTTCTCAGCTTTCCCGCCGATGGCAAGGACAAGCCCTGGCAACCCCTGGCCTGGCTGCTCGGCCTGGCCGGCATGGCCACCGCGGGCTATCAATGGTACTTCGAGGCCGATCTGATCCAGCGCTCCGGCGACCTGACCGACATGGACATGGTCATCGGCCTGACGCTGACGGTGCTGGTGTTCGAGGCGGCGCGCCGGGTGATGGGCATCGCCCTGCCGCTTATCTGCGGCCTGTTCCTCGCCTACGGCCTGTTCGGCCAGTACCTGCCGGGCGACCTGGCGCACCGCGGCTACGGCCTGGACCAGATCGTCAACCAGCTGTCCTTCGGCACCGAGGGCTTCTATGGCACCCCGACCTATGTGTCGGCCACCTACATCTTCCTGTTCATCCTGTTCGGCGCCTTCCTCGAGCAGGCCGGGATGATCAAGCTGTTCACCGACTTCGCCATGGGCCTGTTCGGCCACAAGCTCGGCGGCCCGGCCAAGGTCTCGGTGGTGTCGTCGGCGCTGATGGGCACCATCACCGGCTCCGGCGTGGCCAACGTGGTCACCACCGGCCAGTTCACCATTCCGCTGATGAAGCGTTTCGGCTACCGCGCGGCCTTCGCCGGCGGCGTCGAGGCCACCTCGAGCATGGGCAGCCAGATCATGCCGCCGATCATGGGCGCGGTGGCGTTCATCATGGCCGAGACCATCAACGTGCCATTCTTCGAGGTGGCCAAGGCCGCCCTGGTGCCGGCGCTGCTGTACTTCGGCTCGGTGTTCTGGATGGTTCACCTGGAGGCCAAGCGGGCCAACCTGCAGGGCCTGCCGAAAGCCGAGTGCCCCGATCCCTGGGCGGCGGTCAAGGCGCGCTGGTTCCTGCTGATCCCGCTGTTCATCCTGATCTACCTGCTGTTCACCGGGCGCACCCCGCTGTTCTCCGGGATGGTCGGCCTGTCGCTGACCGCCATCGTCATCCTCGGCTCGGCGATCATCCTGCGGGTGTCCTCGTTCGGCCTGCGCATGGCCTTCTGGATCGCCCTGGGCCTGCTCTGTGCCGGCTTCTTCCAGCTCGGCATCGGCGTGGTGTTCGCCGTGGTCGCGTTGCTGGTGGCGGTCTGCTGGTTCATCAAGGGCGGCCGCGACACCCTGGTCATCTGCCTGCACGCGCTGGTCGAAGGCGCACGCCATGCGGTGCCGGTGGGTATCGCCTGCGCCCTGGTGGGGGTGATCATCGGCGTGGTGTCGCTGACCGGGGTGGCCTCGACCTTCGCCGGCTATATCCTGGCCATCGGCCAGGACAACCTGTTCCTCTCGCTGATCCTCACCATGCTCACCTGCCTGGTGCTGGGCATGGGCATCCCGACCATCCCCAACTACATCATCACCAGCTCGATCGCCGCGCCGGCCCTGCTGGAGCTGGGCGTGCCGCTGATCGTCTCGCACATGTTCGTCTTCTACTTCGGCATCATGGCCGACCTCACCCCGCCGGTGGCCCTGGCCTGCTTCGCCGCCGCGCCGATTGCCAAGGAGAAGGGCCTGAAGATCAGCCTGTGGGCCATCCGCATCGCCATCGCCGGCTTCGTCGTGCCGTTCATGGCGGTCTACGACCCGGCGCTGATGCTGCAAGGCAGCGGCGGCTGGCTGGCGACCCTGTACATCCTGTTCAAGGCGGCCGTGGCGATCGGCCTGTGGGGCGCGGTGTTCACCGGCTTCCTGCAGTGCAAGATGCCCTGGTGGGAGCGCGCGCTGGGCTTCGCCGCCGGTGCCAGCCTGATCCTCGCCACGCCGATGAGCGATGAGATCGGCTTCGCCCTGGCCGTGCTGTTCCTCGCCGTGCATTTCTGGCGCGGTCGCCGCGTCCAGGCGGCCGCCGCGTGATCGGGCTGTGCATGGGCTTGGCCGGGGCGATCTGGGCCGAACTGCCGGTTCCGGCGTTCACCCTGGCCTGGCGGCACAGCATCGAGAAGATTCGCTGGGAAGAGGATTACCGCGTCGCCGCCGAGGGCTTGTTGCTCGGCGAGGCGCGGGTCAAGGGTTCGGGCGCCGGCATGGAGATTCCTGCCGATGCCGAACTGCATGAGGGCAGCTGGCACTACCGCCGCCAGTTACCGCCCCTGCAACCGCTGCGCCTGGGGCGAACCCCCGAGGCAGGGGATTACCAACTGTGTTTCGACCAGCGTTGTCACCCAATGAGTGACTGGCTCGGCCCGCCACAAGCGAGCCAGCCGGCGTTGGAACTCTGGAGCTGTGAGCTCGGCTCCCCCTTGTCCCCGATGGACAAGGGCCAGGGCAACGGCTGAGGCCGCGCCCGCTCCCCGCGCCACAAGCGCGGGCTGCTGCAAGAGGAGAACCCCCAGTTGGCCTGGCCACTGGGGGTTTTGTTCGTCTGCAGCTTGCTGAACGGCCCTGCCGGGGTGCTCAATCGATCTCGTACTTGGCCTTGAGCCGTTGCACCAGCTGCGGCTGCTGCTGCAGGAAGCGGTCGAAGGCGGCGATCACCTCCGGGTGCAGGCGGCTGGACAGGTAATAGTCGCCGTCGACATGGGGCAGTCCGGGGTCGAACCGCAATGCGTCCTCCGCCAGGCCGGCGGCGCGCAGCGCCAGGCGCGCTACCCGTGGATTGAGGTAGATCGCATCGACCCGGCCGCTGGCCGCCATGCGCAGCAGCGAGTCGATGTGATTGCTCTGCGTCAGGCTCATGTGCCCGCCTTCGATGTCCGCCAGGTACGGCCAGGGGGTGAAACCCAGCTGGGTGCCGAGCCGGCGTATCCGCGCCTTGCCCAGGCCGACGTGGGCGGACAGCACCATCACGCCGTCGGTATAAGGCGCCACGGCCTGGCTGTAGTGGACCCGGTGGCCCTGCTTCTGCCGGGATTTCCAGTGCGGGTGATCGGGGAACTTGAAGTCCAGTTTGCCGGCCAGGTAGTCGCCGAGCAGGCGCTTGACCGGCAGCGCCACGTAGGTGAACTGGTGGCCCTGGTCGGCGGCGAAGGCGTCCAGCAGTTCGCGGGCGTAGCCCCGGTACTGGCCGTCTTCGACGGTGAAGTAGGGCAGGTAGGGCTGGCGCTCGACGCCCACGCGGTATTGTTCGGCATGCAGCGCAGTGGCGCCGGCCAACAGACTGAAGCAGAAGATGACCGGCAGGCGGAAGTTCATCGGCAGCGACTCGTTGAGACTCCGTAATGCAAAGCTCGCGACTCAGCACTAACCATAGCCAGTGACGCCGGCCTTCGGGTTTTTTCTGTCGGCCTAGAGTATCGGCGAGATCAGCCGCGCCACGCGCATGGCCAGGCGCTGCAGGTGGCGCACCTTGTGGCGGTCGGCCCGGACCAGCTCGCGCGAGCGGGAGAAATCCGCCTCGAGCATCTGCGCGACCTGGCTGGCGAAGGCGTCGTCGACGGTGAGCAGGGTGATCTCGAAGTTCAGGCGGAACGAGCGGTTGTCCAGGTTGGCGCTGCCGATGGCGCAGGCGCCCTGGTCGATCAGCATGACCTTCTGGTGGAGGAACCCTGGCAGGTAGCGGAACACCCGGACCCCGGCGCGCAGCGCCTCGAAGGCGTACAGGCTGGAGGCGGCATAGACCACCCGGTGGTCGGGGCGCGCCGGCAACAGGATGCGCACGTCGACGCCGCGCAGCACGGCCAGGCGCAGGGCGCTGAACAGGGCCTCGTCGGGCACGAAGTAGGGGCTGGTGATCCAGATCCGTTCGCGCGCGGCGTGGATCGCCTCGACGAACAGCAGCGAGCCGGTTTCCTGGGGGTCGGCCGGGCCGCTGGTGATCAGCTGGCAGAGCATGCCGCTGCTCGGGTAGGCCTCGGGCAGCAGCAGTGGCGGAATCTGCCGGGTGGCCCAGAACCAGTCCTCGGCGAAGGACTCCTGCAGGCAGGCGACTACCGGGCCGCGCACCTCGACGTGGGTATCGCGCCAGGGAGCCAGTGGTGGCTTGCATCCAAGGTATTCGTCGCCGACATTGAGGCCGCCGAGAAAGCCGCGCTCGCCGTCCACCACCACCACCTTGCGGTGATTGCGGAAGTTCAGCTGAAAGCGGTTGAACAGCCCGCCGCGGGTGGGGAAGGCATGGATCTGCACGCCGGCGCTGCGCAGGCTGTCGATGTAGTGGCGGGGCAGGGCGTGGCTGCCGATGCCGTCATACAGGATGTACACCCGCACCCCGGCGTGCGCGCGCTCCAGCAATCGCTCATGCAGGCGCCGGCCGAGGGCGTCGTCGCGGACGATGAAGAACTGCAGGAGGATCACCTGGCGGGCCTCGGCCAGGGCGGCGAAGATCGCCGTGAAGGTCGCCTCGCCGTCGATCAGCAGCTGCACCTGGTTGTTCGCCAGGCAGGGCATTGAGCCCAGGCGCGGCAGCGCACGCAGGCGGCGGAAGGCCTTGGAGGCGCGGGCGGTGATGGCCTCCTCGACCCAGGGCCGCCAGTTCAGCACGGCGATGGCGCTGTGCATCTCCTGGTCGGCCAGGCGCCGGGCCTTGATATAGGCATCGAAGCGGCTGCGGCCGAACACCAGATAGGGCAGCAGGGTCAGGTAGGGCATGAAGAACAGCGATACCGCCCAGGCGATGGCCCCCTGGGCGGTGCGCACGGTGAACACCGCGTGGATCGCAGCCAGTACGCCGAGCGTATGGATCGCGGCGAGCAGATAGGTTAGCAGGTGGGGGATGCCAAGGTCCGTGAGCATGCGCATTCCTGTGCGGCAGAAGCCGCGGTAAAGCAGGCCAGTCACAGCGTGCAGTGTCGCATCAACCGGGGGCCAGGCGGCAAGATCTGACGCCTGCGCCTAGGGGCGTGCCGCGTTCGGACCGGCAGGGTGTCGGCTGGGCTGTTACGCTTATGGGCAGCCGAGCTGAAAATCGGTCGAAACGTGCAGGGCGCAGGTCAGTGTTTGCGTCTATCTGCGAGTCAAACAAAAAAGGAGCACGTCACATGGCAAAAGATCCTGCGCAGGGTAAAGCCCCGCCAGCAGAGAGCCTGGATAGCATTCCAGCCCCGACCGGGGCGGCGAACCTGATCGACACCGACTATGTCATCGGCCAGGACAACATCAAGGGTCGCTTCCTCTTCAACCTGGACATCCATGGCAAGGTGTTCACCATCTCGGCGCTGCTCAGCGTGCTGTTCGTGGTCCTGACCCTGGCCCTGCAGAGCGAGGTCGAGCCGCTGTTCACCGCCCTGCGCAACTGGCTGACCAGCAACCTGGCCTGGTTCTTCCTCGGTTCGGCGAACATCTTCGTGCTGCTGTGCGTCGGCCTGATCCTCTCGCCGCTGGGCCGGGTGCGCCTGGGTGGCAAGGAAGCCACCCCGGACTACTCCTACAGTGGCTGGTTCGCCATGTTGTTCGCCGCCGGCATGGGCATCGGCCTGATGTTCTATGGCGTGGCCGAGCCGATGTCGCACTACGGCTCGGCCCTGGGCGGTGTCAGCGTCGGCGAGGACGGTGTCCGCACCGACTGGGCGCCCCTGGGTGCCGCGGCCGGCGATGAGCAGGCCGCCGCCAGCCTGAGCATGGCCGCCACCATCTTCCACTGGGGCCTGCATCCCTGGGCGATCTACGCCATCGTCGCCTTGTCGCTGGCCCTGTTCTCCTTCAACAAGGGCCTGCCGCTGAGCATCCGTTCGATCTTCTATCCGCTGCTCGGCGAGCGGGTCTGGGGCTGGCCGGGGCACCTCATCGACATTCTGGCCGTGCTGGCCACGCTGTTCGGTCTGGCCACCTCCCTCGGCATCGGCGCGCAGCAGGCATCGGCCGGGCTGGAGTATCTGTTCGGCATCCAGTCCAACGACACCAGCATGGTGTTGCTGGTGGTGGGTATCACCGCGATCGCCCTGGTCTCGGTGATGGCCGGCCTGGACAAGGGGGTCAAGCGCCTGTCGGAAATCAACATGGTGCTGGCGGCGCTGCTGCTGCTGTTCATCATCGTGGTCGGTCCGACCCTGGCGATCCTCACCGGCTTCTTCAGCAACCTGGGCAGCTACCTGGTCAACCTGCCAGCCCTGTCCAACCCGATCGGCCGCGAAGACGCCAACTTCAGCCAGGGCTGGACCGCCTTCTACTGGGCCTGGTGGATCAGCTGGTCGCCGTTCGTTGGCATGTTCATCGCCCGCGTCAGTCGCGGCCGCAGCGTGCGCGAATTCCTCATCGCGGTGCTGCTGGTGCCTTCGCTGGTGTCGGTGCTGTGGATGACCGCCTTCGGCGGCACGGCGCTCAGCCAGCTGCTCGGTGACGGCTTCACCGGGGTGCAGGACGCGGCGCTGGAGCTGAAGATGTTCGCCATGTTCGGCGAGCTGCCGCTGACCGAGATCAGCTCCTTCGTCGGTATCGTCCTGGTGATCGTGTTCTTCGTCACCTCGTCGGACTCCGGCTCCCTGGTGATCGATACCATCACAGCCGGCGGCAAGGTCAATGCGCCGGTGCCGCAGCGCGCCTTCTGGGCGATTCTGGAGGGTGTGGTGGCCATCGCCCTGCTGCTCGGCGGTGGCCTGGTGGCCCTGCAGGCGATGGCGGTCTCCGCCGGATTCCCCTTCACCATCGTGCTGCTGGTCGGCTGTATCTCCATCGTCAAGGGACTGATGTCCGAGCCGCGCTAAGCGCGTCGTTCAGACCGGCTGTAGTGAAGAAGGCGTGCCCGTTCGCGGGCACGCCTTTTTTCATTGCCAGAGTTCGCCGACCGCGATGCGCTCTGCATCCATTCGCGCCACCTGGGCCTGCAGCAGCTCGGCGGTGGCCAGGGCATCGGTCAGCGCATGGTGCGCCTGGTACAGCGGCAGGCCGTAGCGCAGGCGGCTGTCGGCCAGACGGATCGACACGGGCTTGCGGCCCATCATCCGGTCCAGCCAGCCGGGCCGATGCTTGCCGCGGTGCAGCCGGGCCTCCAGCTGCATGGTGTCGATCAGCGGAAAATGCAGGCCTTCGCCGACCAGCTGGCGCATGGCCTGATCGAGAAAGCCGCGTTCGATAGGTTGGTAGTGCACCACCATCACCTTGCCGGCCATGACGGCCAGCAGTTCGTCGAACACGCTGGCCAGCGGCGGTGCGTCGCGGATGTCCGAATGGGTGATGTGATGGAAGGTCACCGACTGGCTGCTCAGCTCGCACGCCGGCTTGACCACCCAGTAGCGCGCCTGGCCGCAGCGGATGCGCCGCAGGTTGAACGGCACCAGGCCGAGGCTGACAATCGAATCGCGCTGGCTGTCCAGGCCGGTGGTTTCCACGTCCAGGGCCAGCAGAGGTACATCTTCCAGCGGCGTATCCGCGCTTACGGTGCCTGCCTTATAGAAGCGCGATAGCCGTTCATCACGGGTTTTGGCCGCGAGTTCGCCGAGGATGTTCTGCCAGTCGGGGATGCTCGATTTGCCGTCCCTGAGCAGGGTGCCTGGCAGGCTCACAGTGGCCGCCCCGATTCCTGTCCCGGATAGCGGAAGCGCAGGAACTTCTGCGCATTGCTCAGCACCTGGAAGGCCGACTTGAGGCTGTGCCGGTCGGCGGCGGAGATGTGCTCCGGCTCGATGTAGTTGTCCGGCTCGCGGCCTTCCTGAATGTCCATGGCCTGGTGGCGAATGCGCACGATGGAGAGAAACTCCAGGGCATAGCGCAGCTGGGTGATGGCCTCTTCGGTCAGCAGCTTGGTTTCCCCGATGGCATCCAGACGTTCCAACGAGTTCTGCGCCTTGGAGCCGCAGGCCAGGGCATGCACGCGGATCAGGTCGGTCAACGGCGCGGTGCCGCGGCCCTTGAGGTTGATGATGTTGTTCTGCTGGCCGTCCTTTTCCATCACGAAGGTGCGGAAGAAACCCAGCGGCGGCGTGCGGTTGAGGGCGTTGCGCGCCAGGCTGGCGAGGAACAGCGGGTTGTTGCTGGCCTTCTCCGCCAGCAGCGTCTTCAGGCTTTCGGCCAGCGCGGCCTCGCCAAAAACGCTGTCCAGGTCGAAGAAGATGCAGGCATTGAGCAGGGTTTCCGGGTTGGGGCGTTCGATCCACTGGGTGAAATAGCCCTTCCACACCCGCAGCGGCTGACGCCATTTCGGGTTGGTGGCCATGATCCCGCCCTTGCAATAGCTGTGGCCGCAGGCCGCCAGGCCGTCGCTGACGAAGGTCGCCAGCTTGAGGAAATACTCGTCGTGCACCCGCGGGTCGAAGCGGTTGTCCAGCACCAGGGCGTTGTCCTGGTCGGTGACGATCAGCTGCTCATCCCGGGCCATCGAGCCCAGCGCCAGGAAGCAATAGGGCACCGGAGGCGGGCCGAACTCCTGCTCGGCCAGTTCCAGCAGGCGCTGGGTCAGGCTGCGGCCGATGCCGGACATGGCGCTGCCGATCATATGGGCGTTGGCCTGCTCGTTGACCAGGCGCAGGAAGGTTGCGCGCAGATCCGGCAGCAGTCCCTGCAGCTCCGCCACCGACTGCCGGTTGAAGATGTTGTTGACCAGGTACAGGCTGCTCTGGGATTCGTAGCGGATGATGTCGGAGAGGTTGATCACCCCGACCGGTCGCTGGCGGTGCACCACCGGCAGGTGATGGATGTTGTTGCGCAGCATGCACAGCATCGCCTCGAACACCGAATCCTCGGCCTGGATGGTGATCGGGTCGGGTGACATCACCTGGTCCACCGGCGTGTCCAGGGCCAGGCCCTCGGCCAGTACCCGGGTGCGCAGGTCGCGGTCGGTGGTGATGCCGGCCATGACCTGGGGCGGGCCGCTGTCGCCGGCGGCCTTGGTGCCGAAGATCACCAGGGAGGAGACGCCGTGCTCTGTCATCATCCGCGCGGCGTCCTGCACCGAGGTGCCCAGGGGCACGCTGACGGTGCGCCGGGTGATCAGTTTGCGCACCTCCGTACTCATCAGCTCGGTGGCGTTGCCCTGGGGCGCCTCGCGCGGCTTCAGGCGTGACACGCCCTCGGCTTCGACGAAGTCGGCGAAGGCGTCATTGGCCTCGCAGAGCTGTTCGAACATGGCGCCGGGGATGAAGTAGATCAGGCTGTCTTCGATGGCGCGGGCCGGCAGGCGCACCTTGTGCCCGCGCAGCAGGCCGAACTGGCCGAACACTTCGCCCTCGGCCAGGCGGTTGTACAGTTCGCCGTTGCGCCGGTAGATCTCCACCGCGCCGCTGCGGATGTAGTGCAGATCCTCGATCGGCGCACCGTAGCTGAGGATGTCGCTGCCGGCCTTGAAGTAGCCGACCTCCACCTGGCGGGCGATCTCGTCGAGGGTTTCCTCCGGCAGCGCATCGAAGGGCGCATGGCGGCTCAGGTGGTCGCGGATATCGATCAGTTCGACCTGCATGTCGTCCTCATGGCGGTGGCCTGCGGGTACGGATTGATGGCCGATTAACGGATCGACCCGCGGGGCGCGTCTGTGGGTGTCTCCTGGCGCGGTTTTCCGGTGGCCGGGGGCACCAGCCTATCGCAGAACGCCGGACCCTGCGCGCGTCTCAGGCCTGGGAGCGACAAGAGTGGCGCATCGCCAGCAGTTCCACGTGAAACCCACCCGGATGCTGAGGTCGCTGAGTGCTGGATCGGACTGCCGTGCGTCGTGAGCGTGGGTTGATCACGGCGCAAGCCTAGGCTGCACGCATTGTCAGTCGATAACGTCTCATTCAAGATAATGTTATGTTATAACTTTTGTTTCTTCGTTGGCCGATTCGCTGTGCGGGTCGTTCGTCATCGTCACTGAACAGGAGTCCCCGCTATGCCTCAACGGCTACCCGTAACCGTGCTGTCCGGCTTTCTCGGTGCCGGCAAGAGCACCCTGCTCAACCATGTGTTGAGGAACCGCGAGGGGCTCAAGGTCGCGGTGATCGTCAACGATATGAGTGAGATCAATATCGATGGCCGCGAGGTCCAGCGCGATGTCAGCCTGAGCCGCGCCGAGGAGCGGCTGGTGGAGATGAGCAACGGCTGCATCTGCTGCACGTTGCGTGAAGACCTGCTCGAGGAAGTCGCGCGGCTGGCGGCTGAGGGACGCTTCGACTATCTGCTGATCGAATCCACCGGCATCTCCGAGCCCTTGCCGGTGGCCGAGACCTTCATCTTCCGCGACGAGCAGGGTCGCAGCCTGGCCGACCAGGCGCGTCTGGACACCCTGGTCACCGTGGTCGACGGGATGAATTTTCTGCGCGACTACCATGAGGCCGAAGACCTGGCCAGCCGTGGCGAAACCCTCGGCGAGGAGGACCAGCGTTCGATCACCGACCTGCTGATCGAGCAGGTGGAGTTCGCCGATGTCATCCTGATCAGCAAGATCGACCTGATCAGCCAGGCCGAACGTGAAGAGCTGACGGCCATCCTGCGCAGCCTCAATGCCCATGCCGAGGTGCATGCGATGAGCATGGGCGCGGTGCCCTTGGACAAGGTCCTCAACACCGGGCGCTTCGATTTCGAGCGCGCGGCCCAGGCGCCTGGCTGGCTCAAGGAACTGCGCGGCGAGCACGTGCCGGAAAGCCAGGAGTACGGCATCGTCTCCAGCGCCTACCGTGCGCGTCGTCCGTTCCACCCGCAGCGCTTCTTCGACTTCATCGGCCGCGAGTGGAGCAATGGCCGGCTGTTGCGCTCCAAGGGCTTCTTCTGGCTGGCCAGCAAGCCGCGCGAGGCCGGCAGCTGGTCCCAGGCCGGCGGCCTGATGCGCCACGGTTTTGCCGGGCGCTGGTGGCGCTTCGTGCCGAAAAGCCAGTGGCCGGAGGATGAACAGGGGCTGCAGGCGATCATGCAGAACTGGCAGGCGGATGTCGGCGATTGTCGCCAGGAGCTGGTGTTCATCGGCCAGCACATCGACTTCGCCCGGCTGCATGCCGAGCTGGACGCCTGCCTGCTCGACGACACGGAAATGGCCCAGGGCGAGCAGGCCTGGACCAGCCTAGCGGACCCCTTCGGTCCCTGGGTCGAGGAGGACGCCGCCTGATGCATGCGCTCCTGTATCGACAGCCGCCCACCCAGATGCTCGGCGAGCAGCTGGAGGTGCTCACCGAAGTGCTGCGCGACGAGGTCAACCTGGCGATCTGGCAGCGTCGCCTGCCGGCGCAGATCGCCGACTTCGCCGGCCTGCTGCTGGCCCAGGGGCATGCCCTGGGGCAGACCTTGGTCCTCGACCTGGCGACCAGCGAGAGCCAGCCCGAGCTGACCGGCCTGCTTGCCGAGTACAGCGACCTGCCGGGCCAGGCCGCCTGTCTGGCCGATATTGCCTGGCTGGTCGGCGCCTTCGCCTGCCTGTTCGATGCCAGGCGCATCGGCCTGCGCCTGCGTGCGCTGGATCGGGCGATGTGCCCGCGCTTTCACGTCGACCATGTGCCCGTACGGCTGATTACCAGCTATGCGGGGCCGGGCAGTCAGTGGCTGGCGGAAGGGGCAATGCTGCGCCAGCGGCTGGGCGATCCCAACGCGGAGCCGCAGGACCCGGCGCTGATCAACGGCAGCCAGGCCGGGCATGTGCTGTTGGCCAAGGGCGAGAAATGGTCGGGTAACGAGGGCCGTGGCCTGATCCACCGCTCGCCGCAGCCGCTCGGTGGCGAGCGTCGGCTGCTGCTGACCCTGGACTGGCTGGCGTAGTCGGGCCGGCCTTTAGCGGGCCATCCATACGCCCTTGTTCTGCCCTTCGCAGAAGGGCTTGAGGTAGGTGGCGTCGCTGCTCACGCCGTAGTAGTGGATATCCTGCTGGTAGGGGGTGCCGCCGACCCTGGCGTTGCGGCAGACGCCGAAGGCGCCCATTGGGCACTGCTCGACGAAGGCCACTTCGACCTTCTGCCCCTTGAGCTGGGGCTGGCAGAAGCCGTTGCGAAACAGCTGCGGCGGGATGCTGCGGTTCTGCTGGCAAACCTTGACGTCCAGGCGCTCGGCCTGGCTGTGGATGACGCAGGCCTCGCCCCAGGCCAGGGTGGACAGGGCGCAGAGGCTCAGCAGCGCTAGACGACGCATCGAATGAACTCCCGGTGAAGATGCCGGCGACTCTAGCACGACGTCTTTTGCGCGTCTGCGCAGCACGCCGGGGCTTCTCCTCCCGGCCCTTTGACCGCACCATAGGCCCATGCTGAAGCACATCCCCACGCACCTGATCGGCGGCCCCCTGGGGGCCGGCAAGACCAGCCTGATTCGCCAGCTGCTGGCGCAGCGGCCGGCCCATGAACGCTGGGCGGTGCTGATCAATGAATTCGGCCAGATCGGCCTGGATGCCGCCCTGCTGGAAACCGACGCCCTGGGCGTGGCCCTCGGCGAGGTGGCCGGCGGCTGCCTGTGCTGCGTCAACGGCGTGCCCTTCCAGGTCGGCCTGGGGCGCCTGCTGCGCAAGGCCCGGCCGCAGCGCCTGCTGATCGAGCCCTCCGGCCTCGGCCATCCGGTGCAACTCCTCGAACAACTGCGCCAGCCGCCCTGGGCCGGCGTCCTGGCCGTGCAGCCGCCGGTGCTGGTGCTGGACGCAGCGGCGCTGGCCGCCGGTCAGGCCCTGGCGGACAGCCAGCAGGCGGCGCTGGCCAGTACCGGGCTGTTGCTGCTGAACAAGGCCGAGGGCCTGGACGAGGCGGCCAGGGCGCGGGTGCTCGCCGGGCTACCCGCTTGCGCGTTGCACTGGACCAGCCAGGCGGCGCTGGACCTGGCGCAGTTGCCCGGATATGCCCGCGAGGTGTCGGATGGCGGCGATCTGGCGGGATTGCCGGAAGCGTCTGCGCCGCTGCCCCGCATCTGGCGCACGCCTGCCGAGCCGATCTGCCAGGTCCAGGCGCTGCCCGAGGGTTGGAGTATCGGCTGGTCCTGGCACCCGAGCCAGCGCTTCGCTCAGCGCGCCGTGCAACAGTGGCTGGCGACCCTGTCCTGGCGCCGCGCCAAGCTGGTGCTGCACAGCGACGCCGGCTGGTGCTCGGCCAACGCCCTGGACGGTCAGCCGCTGCGCTGGCAGGCCAGCGCCTGGCGCAAGGACTCGCGCCTGGAGCTGATCTTCGCCGCGGCCCAGGACGCCGACGCGCTGCGTCAGGCCATGGCCGCCTGCAGGCGCTAGTGTCCCTCGGCCTGCCCTTTGAGCAGAACCAATTGGTCATTCGCGCCGGCCTGATAAGCTTGCCCGTCGTTCCCACAGCCGAATACCGCCATGCATCTAGAGTCCTGGTCCCACGCCTGTTCCGCCGGTTTCACCCTGCGTGGCTGGAACAGCCCGCCCTCGGGCAAGCCGCTGCTGCACTTCCTGCATGGCAACGGCTATTGCGGGCGGGTCTATGAGCCGCTGCTGGAACGCCTGGCCGAGGATTTCGACCTGTGGCTGTGCGATGTGCAGGGGCATGGCGACAGCGACCACGGTGGCCGCTTCCACGGCTGGAACCGCAGCGCCGAGCTGGCCCTGGAGGCTTTCGCCGCCGGGCGTGAGCAGTTTGCCGATGTGCCGGCCTTCGCCGCCGGGCACAGCTTCGGCGGCGTGCTGACCGGCCTGATGCTGGCCCAGCAGCCACAGCTGTTCCAGCGCGCCGTGCTGCTCGATCCGGTGCTGTTCACCCCGGCGATGATCGGCGTCATGGCGCTGTCCGATGTGGTCGGCCTGAGTCAGCGCAACACCCTGGCCAGCAAGGCGCGCAAGCGGCGCCAAAAGTGGCCGGATCGTCTCGCCGCCCATGCCGCCCTGCACGGCCGCGGCATGTTTCGCGGCTGGACCGAGGCGGCGTTCGAGGCCTATATCAACCATGCCCTGCGCGACACCGAGGACGGCGTCGAGTTGAAATGCCGGTCGAGCCGCGAGGCGGACATCTTCGCCTCCTTCCCCAAGCGCCTGTGGCCGTCGCTGGCCAGGGTGGTGACGCCGACCCAGGTGCTCTATGGCCAGGACAGCTATCCCTTCGTCGCCAAGTCGGTGGCGCGCTGGTGCGCCAGCAATGCCCATGTCCACGCCCAGGTGGTCCAGGGCGGCCACTGCTTCATGCAGGAGCAGCCCGATGACAGCGCCGAGCGGATGCGGGCGTTTCTCCAGGCGGCGGGATAGGCGTTGCACGGAACCGGGCCGATCTGGTGCTGTCCAGGCTGGACCCAAACGAAAGGAAGCGATGATGAAACGGATACTGTGCGGCCTCCTACTGGCGCTTGCCGGCCAGGTCCAGGCCATGGATTGGCGGGACAGCCCGGCGGTCGCCGAGGCCTTTGCCCGTGCCGGGGTGACCGGCACCTTCGTGCTCCATGAGGTCGGCAGCGAGCGCTGGCGGGGGCACAACCGACAGCGTGCGCTGACCCGCTACAGTCCGGCCTCGACCTTCAAGATTGCCCATACCCTGATCGGTCTCGACACCGGCGTGGTCAGCGGTTTGGAGGAGGTCTTTCCTTTCGACGGCAAACCCAAGTTCCTCAAGAGCTGGGAGAAGGACATGGGCCTGCGCGAGGCGCTCAAGGTCTCCAATGTGTCGGTCTACCAGGCACTGGCGCGGCGTATCGGTCTGGCGCGCATGCGCAGTCGGGTCGCAGCGCTGGACTATGGCAACGGCGAGATCGGCAACCAGGTCGATCAGTTCTGGCTGCGCGGGCCGCTGGCCATCAGCGCGGTGGAGCAGGCCCGCTTTCTAGCCCGCCTGGTTCAGGACCAGCTGCCCGTTACCCCAGCCATCCAGGCCCAGGTGCGGGACATCAGCCTGCTCGAGCAGGGTCCGGATTGGCGGCTGTACGGCAAGACCGGCTGGGCCACGTCGGGCGATCCCGACATCGGCTGGTGGGTCGGCTGGGTGGAGCAGCAGGGCCGGCGCTACAGCTTTGCCCTGAATATCGACACCCATTGCGACGCTGATCTGCCCACGCGGATCGAGCTGGGCAAGGCCAGCCTGCGGCTGTTCAAGCTGCTCTAGAGCCCTGGGCCCCTGTCAGTGCTCGCGCTCGCGGCGCCAGCGCTCCAGGTCGATCACCTGCGGATTGTCGGTCGGCGGTGCGCTGAACGGATGGGGTTCCAGTTCGATGCGCCCCAGGTGCTGGCCGAACATGACGATGCTGCCGACATGGCGCTGTTCGCCGGTGACGGTGAACTCGAAGCCATAGACCCGTGCCAGGCGCTTGCGACCGCGGGCATCGGCCAGCAGGGTGATTTTGCGCAGGGCGACATTGTCGTCGAGTAGCTCGACCTCGACCTTCGCGCAGTGCTGCTTGACCAGCGCCAGGGCGCGCTCGCGCAGGCCGTGGGCGTGCCACAGCCAGGCGCCGGCCGTGGCCAGCAGCATCAGGACGAAGATATTGCCGAGGGTCAGCATGGTGAACTCCAGGTAGCCGCGGGCTTCGGCCGCGGTTAGCCCGCATTCTGCCAGGGTGCCGGGGTGGCTGTCTTGGCCGTGGCCTCAGTCCTCGTCCTTCAGCTCCTGGTAGCGCTGCTCCAGCTCCTGGCGAATCGCCCGGCGCTGCCGGCCCTGGGCGAAGCGCCGCTGTTCCTCGGCACCCTGGGGCTGGCGTGGCGGCACAGGGGTGGGTTTGCCCTTGTCGTCGACGGCGACCATGGTGAAGAAGCAGCTGTTGGTGTGGCGTACCGAGCGCTGGCGAATATTCTCGGTGACCACCTTGATGCCGATTTCCATGGAGCTGCGCCCGGTGTAGTTGACCGAGGCGAGGAAGGTCACCAGCTCGCCGACGTGGATCGGCTCGCGGAAGGTCACCTGGTCCACCGACAGGGTCACCACGTAGCAGCCGGCATAGCGGCTGGCGCAGGCGTAGGCGACCTCGTCGAGGTACTTGAGCAGGGTGCCGCCGTGCACGTTGCCGGAAAAATTGGCCATGTCCGGGGTCATCAGTACGGTCATCGACAGCTGGGCGTTTCCGGCTTCCATGGTTGGGCTCTGTGTGGCGGAGGGGATACCCTTCTGAACGAATCAGGTGGGCCGCGGGTCACGCTCGAGCCGGGCAAGCCCGGGCACGGCCGAGCCGCCTGCGCCTACTTGCCGGCGGAAAGCCCGAAGTCGATGGCCAGGTCGGCGCCGGTGATCGCCTCGGCATGGGGCTGGCACAGGTACCAGACCATCTCGGCGACTTCCTCCGGGCGCAGGAAGCGCGCCCCGCGACCCTGCGGGTAGAGGCTCAGCAGCTCGCGCTTGTAGGCCGTGGGGTTGCCGTTGCCGTAGCGCTCGGCCTGGTAGTCGAGCATCGGCGTGGCGATATCGCCGGGCGACACCGCATTGACCCGCACCCCGTGCTCGGCCAGTTCCAGGGCCAGGGTCTTGCTCAGCATCACCAGCGCCGCCTTGCTCGCGCAGTAGGCCGCCGAACCGCGATAGGCCTGGCGCCCGGCGTCGCTGGCGATATTTACGATGCAGCCGCGAAATTCCTTGAGGTGCGGGATGGCCGCCTGGCTGAGGTAGAAGGCGGCCTTGAGGTTGACGCCCATGACCAGGTCGAAATCCTCTTCGCCGAACTGCGCCACCGGCCCCTCGCGCCAGACCCCGGCGGCATTGATCACCGCGTCCAGGCGCCCGCTGCTGGCCATCACCTTGGCGATCAGTTCATGGCAGTTGTCGGCGCTGCGCAGGTCGGCGGTGCTGCTGAAATCCAGCGGCACCTGGCCATTGAGCGCATGCAGGCCGCCCTTGTCGACATCGGTGGCCGTGACCCGCCAGTGACTCTGCGAGAAGCGCTTGGCGATGGCGCGGCCGAGGCCGCCGGCGGCGCCGGTGATGAGGATAACGGGCGTGCTCATGGGGTGTTCCTCCAGGGGCGGTGGTCAATCCAGTGTAGGTAACGGCTGCGACCTTGCCGCCCGAGGGGCGGATGCCTCGCGCCTCGCCGAGCGCTGGACCGGGGCCACAGCGGGATACTGGAAGGTGGTGGTGATTATTGAACGAAATGTTCGATTTTCAACACATCATCCGCAGGCTGGCGCCAGCCTGTCAAGGCTGCCGCTCACTGGCGGCCGGGGGTGAGAGCTGAGCGCCTTCGGGGCGCCGCTCAGCTCTCCAGCCAGACGTCGCGGACCCAGTGCCACACGGACTCCCAGGATTCGTCCTCGTTGATCTCGCCGGTGTCGGCTTCCCACAGCAGTACGGTGCCGTCCTCTTCCACTACGTAGTAGTTGCCCTGGTCTTCACACAGCGGCACGTACTCTCGCGGAACCCCGAGGGACCAGGCGGTGGCGGCGACTTCCGGCAGGTAGGTGTGCGACTGCGGGTCGGCGGCGGTCACCGGCTCCAGGCGGCCATAGACCACGTCGCTGACGGTGAGGAGGAATTCGCGCAGGGCATAGGGCAGGTGGATGAGGATCTGCTCCTGGATCTCCACCAGGGTTTCCTCGTCCGGCAGCTCCAGCGGCACCGGCACCGGCTCGTTCAATTCGCGCAGCTGATCGATCACTTCTTCCACGACAACGGGTCCTCATGCATGGGGATGGGCTTTATACAGCAGCCGATGCCGCGAGGATAAAGCACAGTCGAAGTCCGTGCTCACCCCCGGCCCGGACGGCGGGCCAATGCCTTCGCGCGTATAGGTCCGGAACTGCTGTTGGCGGCCGCTGCTAGCATCAAGTGTTTCTGCCGGACAGGGCCCCGGCAACTAGAATTCAAGCATGAGCCGGTCGCTCATGTGCAGCCCGCAGGGCGGGCGTGAACCGGAGGTGCATCATGCATATGGCAGCAACAGTACAGCGCAGCCTGGAGCGAGCGCAGATTCAGTTCGATATCGTCCCTCACCCGCATTCGGAGAGCAGCCTGGAATCGGCGCGAGTCGCCAGTGTGCCGGCCGAGCGTCTGGCCAAGCCGGTGATTCTCGATGACCGCAAGGGGCATTACCTGATGGCCGTGGTGCCGGCCAACCGCCACCTGGACATGAGCATGGTCTGCAAGGGCGACGAGCAATGGCAGCTGAGCAGCGAGTCGGCTATCGCCGGCCTGTTCAAGGACTGCGAACTCGGGGCGGTGCCGGCGGTCGGCGAGCCCTATGGGATGAACATGCGGGTCGACCCGCTGCTTACCCGCCAGCAGGACATCTATTTCGAGGCCGGCGATCACGAGAGCCTGGTGCACATGAGCACCGAGCAGTTTCTCAAGCTGGTGCCCCGTGCCGAAGTCTGCGAGCTGTGCCCGCAGGCCTGAGGCGCCGCGGCCGCCGATCTACTATCGGCGCCGCTCCATCGCCTGTCGGCGCTGTCATGGAAAAGGGCAGAAGCACGGTGGCCGGCGCTGACGCCCGGACATAAAAAACCCCAGGCAGGCCTGGGGTTCGCGCTGTACCGGGGAATCGGTCAGTTCTGGCGGATGCCCGCCACCAGCCAGGGCTGGTTGTCGCCGACGGCACGCTCCAGGCGCCAGCTTTCGCTGAAGGCCTCGCCTTGGTCGAAGCGCGAAGTCTTCGACACGCCGCTGAAGGTCAGGGTGGCCACGGTCTTGTCGCTCATGTCATCGACGCCATCCAGCTGCACATCGAGATTGTCGATGTAGGTCGACTGGAAACCGTCGCCCAGTTCGGCGCGCTCGCGCTTGAGGAACTCCAGCAGCTGTGGGGTGACGAACTCGGCGATCTTGTCCATCTCGTTGGCGTCCCAGTGCTGCTGCAGGCTGAGGAAGTGCTCGCGGCCGGCGCTGACGAAGCTCTGCTCATTGAACCAGGCCGGGGCGTTGATCACCGGCTTGATCGCGGCGCTGCCGCCGCCGAACACCGGGTTGGCGGCGGCCGGCATTTCCCGCTGGTAGGGCGCGCCACCGGCCATGGCCGGCTGGGCCTGACGGCGGCGGGCGGCGAGGAAGCGGAACAGCAGGAAGGCGATCAGGCCGAAGATCAGCATGTCCATGATCTGCAAGCCTTCGAAGCCGTCACCCATGAACATCGAGGCCAGCAGGCCACCGGCGGCCAGGCCGGCCAGTGGGCCGAGCCAGCGCGAGGCGCCGCTGGCGGCGGCAGGTTGACGACCGGCGGTCGGTGCGGTGGCGGCCGGCTGGCTTTGCGGCGCAGTCTGGCGAGTCTGGTGGCTCGGCGCGGAGCCGAACGACTTGCCGCCGCCCAGGCGCTTGGCTTCGGCTTCGAAACTCATGGTAAGGCCCAGGCTCAGGCACATGGCCAGGGCGATGCTGAGGAAACGCTGCATGATCGGTCGTCTCTTGGTGGTTGGAACGCTGCACGGCATCTTGCACGGCCAGGGCGACTAAGGCCAGCCGCAGAGTGTTTCGGACTTTTGCCTGTTGTCGGTTTCGCTTCCGCTGACCATCACGCCAGTCGCCGTCGTTGACCCTGTTTCGGTCTCGCACAGAGGCGACGAAGTCCAGGTTCAGCGGCGCAACAGCATCAGCAAGGGGCCGCTGCGTAGCTGCCGGCGCAGGTAGGCGCGCAGGTCGGCCGGCTCCTCGTCGGGGTGGCGCAGCCAGTGCAGCACCGTGCGCAGGTACGCGCCGCTGAGCAGGCTCTCCTCGGCGATCCGATGCAGGTGAATGGCCTCGCGTTGCGCCGCCTCGCGCCACCACTGCACGGTGCGGCTGACGCGCAGCAGGCCGAGTACCTGCAGGTGGATATGCCCGGGTTCCAGCTTGTACAGCAGCATCTGCCCGGTCACCTCACGGTGGGCGGCGAGGCAGTCGAGCCAGGCAATCAGCAGTTCCTCCAGGCGCCTGGCCGGGTCCAGGGTGATCAGGTCGGCGGCCTTCGCCCGGGTCAGCAAGGCGTGGTCGGCGCGGTCGAACCAGGCTTCGACCAGCTGATCCTTCTCCCGGTAGTGCAGGGCGATGCTGTCCAGGCCGACACCCAGCTGGGTGGCCACGTCGAACAGGTGCAGGCGCTCCCAACCGCAGACATCGGCCAGTTCCAGTGCGGCGTCGAGGATCTTCGGCGCGGTGATGGTGGTTTTCTTCATCGGCTCACCTCGTTTCCGAGTATGGGCCGGGCGCGCACAGGGGCAGGGTGGAAACGACAGACGGAGCCCGAAGGCTCCGTCTGTGCGGCGGGGCGGGCGCCGGGCGCTCAGCGCCAGTTGTACAGCTCTTGCTCGGACAGCTGGTGCATCTGACCGACCTGGGCCTGGAAGGCCTTCATCGAGGCCCAGATGCGTCCGTTCAGTTCGCTCTGTGCGGCCAGTTCGCCGAGTACTTCCTCGGACTGGAACTGCATGGCCTGCAGCACCTCGTCGGGGAAGCGCTTGAGCAGGGTGCCCTGCTGCTTGAGCTGATCCAGGGCCATGGCGTTGTGGTAGACGTAGTCGTCCAGCATGTCCTGGTTGGCGGCGCGGGTGGCCTCGGTGAGGATCGCCTGCAGATCGGCCGGCAGGCTGTCGAGGGCCTTCTGGTTGATCAGCAGCTCGAGCACCGCCTGGGGTTCCTGCCAGCCCGGGTAGTAGTAGAACTTGGCCGCCTTGTGCAGGCCGAAGGCCAGGTCGTTGTAGGGGCTGACCCAGTCGGTGGCGTCGATCGCGTTGGTCTGCAGGGCGGTGAATATCTCGCCGCCCGGCAGGTTCACGGTGGTCGCGCCGAGGCGGCTGAGCACCTCGCCGCCGAGACCCGGCATGCGGATCTTCAGGCCCTTGAGGTCATCCAGGGAGTTGATCTCCTTGTTGTACCAGCCGCCCATCTGCATGCCGGTATTGCCCACCGCCAGTGGCTTCACGCCAAAGGGTGCGTAGGCCTCGTCCCACAGCTGCTGGCCGCCGCCCTTGCTCAGCCAGGCATTCATCTCCGGGGTGGACAGGCCGAACGGCACGGCGGTGAAGAACTGCGCCGCCGGCACCTTGCCCTTCCAGTAGTAGGCGGCGCCGTGGCCGAGCTCGGCGGTGCCGCGCGACACCGCATCGAACACCTCCAGCGGCGGCACCAGTTCGCCACCGGCGTAGACCTTGATGGTCAGGCGCCTGTTGCTCATGGTCGCGACCCGCTCGGCCAGGCGCTCGGCGGCGGTGCCCAGGCCGGGGAAGTTCTTCGGCCAGGCGGTGACCATCTTCCATTGATAGGTCTGTGCTTGCTCGGTCGCGGCTTGCTCAGTGCTGGCTTTCTCGTCATTGCAGCCGGCCAGACCGATGGCGGCGAGCAGCGCCGCAGCGGCGCCGAACAGGAAACGGCGGTTCATCGAAAATCTCCCCAATTGCGCGGTGGTGTGGTTGTTGGTCTTGTTAAAGCGCTTGCAGCTTGGCGTAGCTGAGCATCAGCCACTTGCTGCCTTCGTTCTCGAAGTTCACCTGGACCCGGGCCTGGGCCCCGGCGCCCTCGAAGTTGAGGATGGTGCCCTCGCCGAACAGCGAGTGCTGCACGCGCTGGCCGAGGCTGAAGGCGGTGTCCGGTACGGCGCTGCCGGCGAACATGCTGGCGCCGCTCATGTTGCGGCTGCTCGCGCCCAGGGGGCGGCTGACGCTGTTGGACAGGCGCACTTCCTGGATCAGTTGCGGCGGGATCTCGCGGACGAAGCGCGACACCTTGTTGTAGGTCTCGCTGCCGTACAGGCGGCGGGTCTCGGCGTAGGTGATCACCAGCTTGTGCATGGCGCGGGTGATGCCGACGTAGGCCAGGCGCCGTTCTTCCTCGAGGCGCCCCGGTTCTTCCAGGCTCATCTTGTGCGGGAATAGGCCCTCTTCCATGCCGACCAGGAACACCTGGGGGAATTCCAGGCCCTTGGCGCTGTGCAGGGTCATCAGCTGGATGCTGTCTTCGTTCTCCGCGGCCTGGGTGTCGCCGGCCTCCAGCGAGGCGTGGCTGAGGAAGGCCTGCAACGGCGACAGCTCGTCGTCTTCGTCGTTGTCGAAGGCCCGCGCGGCGCTGACCAGTTCCTCGAGGTTCTCGATGCGTGCCTGGGCCTTCTCGCCCTTTTCCGCCTTGTGGTAGGCGATCAGCCCGCTCTGCTCGATGACCGTCTGGGTCATCAGGTGCAGGGGCATGCTCAGGACCTTGGCGGCCAGGTTCTCGATCAACTCGATAAAGCCGGCCAACGCGCCAGAGGCTCGCCCCGGCAGGGCCTTGGCGGCGACCATCAGGCGGATCGCCTCCCACATCGAGACCTCGTGGGCGCGGGCGTATTCGCGGATCGCCTCGACGGTCTTCTCGCCGATGCCGCGCGCCGGCACGTTGATCACCCGTTCGAGCGCCGCGTCGTTGCCGCGGCCGTCGAGCAGACGCAGGTAGGCCATGGCGTTCTTGATCTCGGCGCGCTCGAAGAAGCGCTGGCCGCCGTAGATGCGGTAGGGGATCTTCTCGCGCAGCAGGGCCTCTTCCAACACCCGTGACTGGGCGTTGGAGCGGTAGAGGATGGCGATCTCGCTGCGCTTGAGGCCGTCCTTGCGCAGGGCGTCCTCGATGGTCTCGACCACGTAGCGGGCTTCGTCGTGTTCGTTGAACGCCGCGTACAGGCTGATCGGTTCGCCGTCGCCGCCCTCGGTCCAGAGTTCCTTGCCCAGGCGTCCCTGGTTGTTGGCGATCAGGGCGTTGGCGGCCTTGAGGATGCCGGCGCTGGAGCGGTAGTTCTGCTCCAGGCGGATCACCTCGGCGTCCTTGAAGTCGTCGGAGAACTGCTGGATGTTCTCGATCCGCGCGCCGCGCCAGCCGTAGATCGACTGGTCGTCGTCGCCCACCACCATCAGGCTGTCGCCGCCCTTGGCCAGCAGGCGCAGCCAGGCGTACTGCACGGCGTTGGTGTCCTGGAATTCGTCGACCAGGATGTGGCGGAAGCGCCGCTGGTAGTGCTCCAGCAGGCCGGGCTTGTCGCGCCACAGGTCGAGGGCGCGCAGCAGCAGCTCGGAGAAGTCGATGACCCCGGCGCGGGCGCAGGCGGCCTCGTAGGCCTCGTAGATCTTCAGCATGGTGGCGAGGAACAGGTCGCCGCCGGGCTGGATGTTGTTCGGCCGCAGGCCCTCGTCCTTCTGCCCGTTGATGAACCACTGGGCCTGGCGCGCCGGCCAGCGCTGCTCGTCCAGGCCCAGCTCGCGGATCACCCGCTTGACCAGGCGCTGCTGGTCGTCGGAATCGAGGATCTGGAAGTTCTCGGCCAGCCCGGCTTCCTGCCAGTGCGCTCGCAGCAGGCGGTGGGCCAGGCCGTGGAAGGTGCCGACCCACATGCCGGCCGGATTCATCCCGAGCATCTGTTCGATGCGCGCGCGCATCTCGGCGGCGGCCTTGTTGGTGAAGGTCACCGACAGGATGCTGTGCGGCGAGGCGCGCTCGACCTGGATCAACCAGGCGATGCGGTGCACCAGCACGCGGGTCTTGCCGGAGCCGGCGCCGGCCAGGACCAACTGACGGCCCAGGCCGGCGGCTACGGCCTGGCGTTGGGCATCGTTGAGGGAATTGAGGAGAAGCGAGAGGTCATCATGCATCGCGGCATTCTAGGGGGCGGGGCGAGGCAGGGCAAACCGCGGCGCATGCCAGGCTGGCGCGGACGACCGGCGGGTCGGCAGGGCGGGCGCCGTGCCACGATGAAAGTCGCTCGTGCAACCGACGAAATGGCTGCACTGGACGGTTGGGCCAGGCGCCTGCCTCGGGTATGCTCCGCCGACGCCTAGGCAACCACTACAAGAACATCGCCTATGACTGCCACCGCTCATGCCGTCGTCACGCAGCCTCAGCTGGACGAGGGCAACCCTAGCCATCGTCCGTTCGCCACCGACATCGCCGTGGAGCGCACCCGTCTGCTCTATCACGGCTCACGGGTGCCGACCCTGTTGATGCTGCTTACCGGGCTGGCCTGTGCCTACCTGCTGTGGGCGCCGCACAACCGCCTGTTGCTGTGCCTCTGGCTGGTCTGGCTGGTGCTGCTGGCGCTGCTGCGCCTGGTCCAGGTAACCGCCTTCAATGCCGCGCCGGCCGAGGCCCAGGCCCAGTCGCACTGGCGCTGGCGCTTTCTCGTCGGCGCCGGGGTCTCCGGCCTGACCCTGGCCTTCGCCGCCATCGTCCTGGTGCCGCCCGACGAGTTCTTCCAGCAGGCCCTGCTCCTGGGGCTGCTGTCCGCGGCGATCCTCTCCGCCAGTGTCGCCTATGCGGTCAGCCTGCCGGCCTTCCTGACCTTCGTCCTGCCCTGCCTGGTGCCGACCCTGGGCTACCTGCTGCTGAGCGATCACCAGTTGCTGCGTGGCTGGGGCCTGGTCGGCTCGATCCTGGCCCTGGCGTTGCTGGTGGTGGCCTGGCAGGTCAACCGCCTGTTGCAGCGCAGCCTGTTGCAGCGCTTTCAGAACCTGGCGCTGATCGACAATCTCGAGGACGCCATGCGCCAGGCCGAGGGGCTGAATGCCGAGCTGGGGCGGGAGGTCGAGCAACGTCGGCGCGCCGAGCACGAGCTGCGCGAGGCCCACGGCGCGCTGGAAGTGCGCGTGGCCGAGCGCACCCTGGAGCTGGACGCCGCCACCCAGGCCCTGGGCAAGAGCCAGGCGCGCCTGGCCCTGGCCCTGGAGGCCAGCGAGCTGGGCCTGTGGGACTGGAACCTGGAGAGCGACGAGGTGCACCACTCGCAACTCAAGGAGATCTTCGGCTTGGAGCCGGAGGCCGTGCAGATCATGCTGCGCGACCTCAAGCCACGGCTGCATCCGGACGACCTGCCGCTGCTGCGCCGCGCCCTGGTCGAGCACTTCAAGGGCCGCAGCGACGGCTACCAGATCGAGTACCGCATCCAGCACGCCCGCGGTCACTGGGTGTGGATCGAGGACCGTGGCCGCGCGGTGGAGCGCGACGCCAGGGGCCGGGTCCTGCGCATGCTCGGCACCCGCCGCGACATCAGCGCGCGCAAGCTCCAGGAAGAACAGCAGCGCCTGGCCGCCACGGTGTTCGAGGCGGCCAGCGAAGGCATCGTCATCCTCGATCCGGACTACCGCCTGCTGGCCGCCAACCAGGCCTTTCGCCAGGTCACCGGCTATCGCCAGGACGAGCTGGTCGGCCAGAGCGTGGCGACCCTGATCGGCAGCCGCGAGTCGCGGCGCCAGTACCAGATGATCCGCCTGGAGCTGGAGGCGGTCGGCAGCTGGCAGGGCGAGTTGATCGAGACCCGCAAGAACGGCGAGCTGTATCCGCAGTGGCTGCAGCTCAAGGTGGTGCGCGACGGCAGGGGCCAGGCCAGCCATATCGTCGGCTTCTTCGCCGACCTGTCGGCGCGGCGCGAGACCGAGGAGCGTTTGCGCTACCTGTCGCATTACGACGAGCTGACCGGCCTGGCCAATCGCAGCCTGTTCAAGCAGCGCCTGCACGAGGCCAGCCAGCGCGCGCGACAGAGCGGCCGCAGCCTGGCCCTGCTGCACATCGACCTGGACCGCTTCAAGTTGCTCAACGACAGCCTTGGTCACGAGCTGGCCGACCAGCTGCTGCGCCAGATGAGTCGCCGTCTGACCCAGGCCGTGCCCGAGGCGGACACCATCGCCCGCTTGTCCAGCGACGAGTTCGCCGTGCTGCTCGACTCCTACGGCAGCCTGTCGAGCCTGGCGCGCATGGCCAGCCGCCTGCTGGCCAAGCTGCGCCTGCCGCTGCTGGTCGGCGGCGAGGAACTGGTGGTCAGCGCCTCGGTCGGCATCAGCCTGCTGCCGGACAACGCGCGGGAGATCTCCGCGCTGATCAGTCAGGCCAACATGGCCATGCAGCATGCCAAACATCTGGGCGGCAACACCTTCCAGTTCTATACCGACAACCTGCAGGCCTGCACCCTGGAGCGCCTGCAGCTGGAGAACCAGCTGCGCAAGGCGATCGAGGAAGGTCAGCTGGAGGTGTTCTATCAACCCAAGCTGTGCCTGGCCGACGACAGCGTGAAGGCCGCCGAGGCGCTGGTGCGCTGGCGCCACCCGAGCCTGGGCCTGGTGCCGCCTGGCGAGTTCATCGGCCTGGCCGAGGAAACCGGCCTGATTGCGCCGATCGGCGAGTTCGTCCTGCGCCAGGCCTGCCAGCAGGCGCGCGAGTGGCAGCGGCAGGGCCTGGCCGACCTGCGCGTGTCGGTCAACCTGTCGGTGCACCAGCTGCGCAAGGGCAACCTGACCAGCCTGGTGCGCCAGGTGCTGGAGGACACCGGACTGGCGCCGCACCTGCTGGAGTTGGAGCTGACCGAGAGCCAGCTGCTGGACAACGTCGAGAGCGTCATCGCCACCTTCCAGCAGTTGCGCGAGTTGGGGGTCAAGCTGGCGATCGACGACTTCGGCACCGGTTACTCCTCGCTCAGCTACCTCAAACGCTTCCCGGTGGATTACGTGAAGATCGACCAGAGCTTCATCCGCGACCTGGCGATCGGCGGCGAAGACGCGGCGATCACCCGGGCGATCATCGCCATGGCCCACGGCCTGGAGCTCAAGGTGGTCGCCGAAGGCGTGGAGACCCAGGCGCAGATGGACTTCCTCAAGGCCCAGCATTGCGACGAGATCCAGGGCTACCTGATTAGCAAGCCGGTACCCGCCGAGGCGTTCGCGCGCCTGTTGAGCGAGCAGGCGGCGGTCACATTGCAGGCTTGAGCCGCGCCGAGGTCACGGCCGGCAGCCGACAGTCAGTTCCAGGGGGGCATCGGGGTAACGTCCGTTATCCTGCACCGCCGTGCACATCACCGGCGGCAGGGTTGCCAAGTGCGCGGGGGTGGGGCGTGCGTCGACGCGGCCACGAATCGCAAGGTTGAGCCCTTGGGTGGCCCGGGCCGGCAAGATCAGGGGCGTCGGGGTCAGACCGCTGACCTCCACCGCGAAGCTGTTGGGGTTGCGCACCGCGACCACTCGCAGCCTGTCCGAGGCGCCGGCGAACAGTTCTTCCAGCACGGTGCCGACCCAGAACGGCGCTCCGCGGCACTCGTAAGGGTGGGCAGAGGTGCGGGTGAGACTGGGGTCGACCACCTCCACGGTGGCGCCGGCATCGAAGCGGCCGAGCGAACCGGGTATTCCGGCGCGCTGGCCGTCGATGTCGATCACCTCGCTGAAGAAGCCGATGCGGGTGGTCTGCTCGACCACGAACTGGCGTTCGCCGCGGTGCTCGTTCCAGATATCGCTGGCCCGCTCCAGCGGCGGAGTCGGCTCGGGGGTCAGTTCGAGGCGCGCGTTCATGTTGGGCAGGCAGCCGGCGTTGCTGGGTGTTGCGCAATCGGTGGTGCGGTTACGCACATTGACGATAGCCGCGCAGGCATTGCACTGGCCGTCCACGCAGGAGGCGCCGCTGGCGCAATCGGATGAGCTGCTGCAGCTCTGCAGGCTGGGGGTGTTGCCGTTGGCGAAGCGACAGAAACCGGGGTCGGCGCGGACCTGCAGGTCCCAGTCGATCAGCACGCTGTCGCCCGGGCAGGCCAGGGTCGGGCGCACGCCGAACGCGCCCGGTGCGCCGCCGAGGCCGGAACGGTCCAGCATGCAGCCGGAAGTGAGCAGGAGCAGGGCGAGGAGCGCGATCAGGGGGTATTTGAACATGGCGAAGTCCCTTCGCTGGGTGAGTCCTTCTCTTAGCGATAGCAGCTGCTCGGGATGATGCAAGCCGTGGCGACCGAAGGCGGCCCGGCCGCAGGTTGGGCGCGGTTACAGCTATTGTCCGGACGGGTCGCGGCCCGCTACTGTCGCGTGCTTCGCACCGCGAGACGCACCCATGTCGACACCCGATAGTCGCCCCGCCAACGCCACCCTGCTGTTGCTGGCCTCGCTTTATTGCGCCCAGGGCCTGCCCTCGGGGCTGATCGCCCATTCCCTGCCGGTGCTGCTGCGCCAGCACGGCGTCGACCTGGCGCTGATCGGTCTGCTCAAGCTGCTGGCCCTGCCCTGGTTGCTCAAGGTGCTCTGGGCGCCCTGGGTCGACCGCCTGTCATCCCCGCGCCTGGGCCATCATCGCGGCTGGATACTGCCGCTGCAAGGCGGCATCGCCCTGGTCGTCGCCGGGCTCGCCCTGCTGGCGCCGGGCGAGCTGTTCGGCAGCCAGCTGCCGCTGCTGCTGGGCCTGCTGCTGCTGGTCAACCTGGCGGCGGCGACCCAGGACGTCGCCACCGACGGCCTCACCGTGCGCCTGCTGCCGGAGCGTTGGCGTGGTCTGGGCAACAGCCTGCAGGTGGGTGGCTACAAGGTCGGCATGCTGGTCAGCGGCAGCGGCCTGCTGCTGATCTATGACAGCCTCGGTTGGAGCCTGTCGATGGGCCTGCTGATGCTGTTGCTGCTGCTCACCCTGGTGCCGGTCTGGCGCTTCGCCGAGCGCCAGCAGCTGCCCTTTCGCCCGGCGCTGGCCGAGCCGTCCGGGCCCGGCCTGCTGCTGCGACACTACCGCGGCCTGCTGATGCAGCCAGGCATGCTGCTGTGGCTGGCGGTGCTGCTGAGTTTCAAGCTGGGCGACGCCCTCGGCTCGCCGATGATCAAGCCGATGCTGGTGGACCAGGGCTGGAGCACGGCCGAGCTGGGCCGGCTGACCCTGATCAGCAGCCTGGTGGGCATCGCCGGGGCGTTGCTCGGCGGCCTGCTCTACGCGCGCCTCGGCGCGTTGCGGGCGCTGCTGCTGTTTGGCACCCTGCAGGCCCTGGGCATCGGCGCCATGGCCGCGCTGGCGCAGGCCGGTGGCGATCACGCGCTGGTCTATCTGCTGGCGCTGTTCGAGCAGGCGGCCGACGGCATGTCCACGGTGGCGCTGTTCGCCGCGATGATGCGCCAGTGCCGCGCCGAGCACGAAGGCGCCGACTTCACCCTGCAGGCCTCGGCGCAGCTGCTGCTCGGCGGCCTGGTCGGCGCCACCAGCGGGCTGCTGGCCGCCTGGCTGGGTTATGCCGGACTGTTCTTGTGCGCCGGCGCGCTGGGCCTGCTGGTGCTGGGGCTGCTGCCGCTGTATTTCCGGCGGGCGCAGGCGGCTACGTGCTGATGATGGCCGCCGCCCCGGCGCCCGGGCTCAGTCCGCCCACTGCCGGCCATGCCGCTCCAGCAGGCTCTGCGCTTGCTCCGGGCCGTTGCTGCCGGCCGGGTAGGGGCGCGGGCTCTGGTAGTGCTGGTGCCAGCCCTTGATGATCGGATCGATCCACTCCCAGGCGGCTTCCACCTCGTCGCGGCGCATGAACAGCGTCGAGTCGCCCTCGATCACGTCCAGCAGCAGGCGCTCGTAGGCATCCCAGCGGCGCTGCTTGCTGAATGCCGCGGCCAGGTTGAGGTCCAGCTCCACCGGTTTCAGGCGCATGCCCTTGCCGGGGTGCTTGGCCATCAGCTGCAGGCTGATGCGTTCCTCCGGCTGCAGGCGGATCAGCAGGCGGTTGGCTTCGCCGTCGCCGAACAGGCGGTGCGGCACCGGCTTGAACTGGATGAGGATCTCCGAGGCCTTGCGCGCCATGCGCTTGCCGGTGCGCAGGAAGAACGGCACGCCGGCCCAGCGCCAGTTGTCGATTTCCGCCTGGAGGGCGACGAAGGTCTCGGTATCGCTGTCGTTGTCGACATTTTTCTCGAAGTAGTACGCCGGCACGTCATGCCCGCCGAGGACCCCGGCGCTGTACTGGCCGCGCACGGTCTTGTCCTGCACGTCGAGGCCGCCGATGGGTTTGAGCGCCTCGAGGATCTTCACCTTCTCGTTGCGCACCGCCTCGGCGTCGAAGCGCACCGGCGCCTCCATGGCCACCAGGCAGAGCAACTGCAGCAGGTGGTTCTGCACCATGTCGCGCATGGCCCCGGCATGGTCGTAGTAGGCGCCGCGATTCTCCACGCCGAGGGTCTCGCAGACGCTGATCTGCACGTGGTCGATATGCCCGGCGCGCCACACCGGCTCGAACAGGGCATTGGCGAAGCGCAGCGCCATCAGGTTCTGCACGGTCTCCTTGCCCAGGTAGTGATCGATGCGGAACACCCGCGACTCGTCGAACACCGCGCCGATGGCGGCGTTGATCGCCTGGGCCGACTGCAGCGAGTGGCCGATCGGTTTCTCCAGCACGATGCGCGCCTTGGGCCCGGCCAGGCCGGCGATCTGCAGGTGCGCGGCGATGTCCTCGAACAGGTCCGGTGCGGTGGCCAGGTAGTGCACCCGCACGCGCGCCTCGTCACCCCCCAGGTACTTGGCCAGGCGGCCGAAGTCGGCGCTCTGCCCAGCGTCCATGGCGAAGTAGTCGAGGCGCTCGGCGAAGCGCTGCCAGGTGTCGTTGTCGAAATCGGCCCGCGCCACCTGGGCGCGGCAACGGCGCTCGGCGAGGGCCTGGTAGGCGGCGCGACTGTGCTGGCTGCGGGCCAGGGCGACGATGCGCACCCCGGCGTGCAGGCGGCCTTCGCGATGCAGGTGGTAGAGGGCGGGCAGCAGCTTGTGCAGGGCGAGGTCGCCGGTGCCGCCAAAGACCAGCATGTCACAGGGAATGCTCAAAGTAGGAACTCCGACTCGGTTTGGCCGTGCGGGGGAGGCGGTCATGTAGTATAACTACAAGCTCACTACAACCCGGCTGTCCCGATCATAACCGAGTCGCCACTCGGATGAGGGCCAGTCGACGGATACGCCATCCTTCAAGCCGAGCCTAATCTTGTGAATTTGTTGCAGCACATCGCCCAGTCCCGCCACCTGTTACGCAAGTCGGAGCTCAAGGTCGCCGACCACGTACTGCTCGACCCGGCTGCGGTGATGCACAGCTCCATGGCCGAGCTGGCGCACAACGTCGGCATCAGCGAACCGACCATCGTGCGCTTCTGCCGGGCCATCGGCTGCGGCGGCTTCCAGGACCTCAAGCTCAAGCTGGCGCAGAGCCTGGCCGCCGGTGCCAGCTTCGGCCAGTTCGCGATCCATGAGGACGATTCGGTCGCCGACTTCAGCCTGAAGATCTTCGACACCACCCTGCACACCCTGATGGAGGTGCGCGAGCACCTCGACCCCCAGGCCCTGCAGCAGGCCATCGCCGCCTGTGCCCAGGCCCAGCGCGTGGAGTTCTACGGCTTCGGCGCCTCCGGCGCGGTGGCGGCCGATGCCCAGCACAAGTTCTTCCGCCTGCTGCTGAACGCCGCGGCCTATTCCGACCCGCACATGCAGGCGATGAGCGCGGTGACCCTGAAGCCCACCGACGTGGCCATCTGCATCTCCCAATCCGGCCGCTCCAAGGACCTGCTGATCACCGCCAACCTGGTCCGCGAGACCGGCGCCACCCTGATCACCCTGTGCCCGAGCCAGACCCCGCTGGCCGACCTGGCCTCGGTGGTGCTGGCGATCGATGTGCAGGAGGACACCGAGATCTACACCCCGCTGACCTCGCGCATCGCCCACCTGGTGGTGATCGACGTGCTGGCCATGGGCGTGGCCATGGCCCGTGGGCCGAGCCTGGTCAACCACCTCAAGAGCGTCAAGCGCAGTCTGCGCAGCCTGCGCCTGTCGCCCAAGTCGGTGAAGGTGGTCGAGGAGCACTAGGGCGGCAGCGGCGGCCATGACGCAACGACTCCTGCAGTAGGGTGCGCCGCGCGCACCTTAAACAATCCAGGGCCTCGGTGCGCGGGGCGCACCCTAACGGCATCGGTCATCGCAGCTTCATCGCGCTGCCGTCATCGCGTCATCAAGCCAAAGCAGGCTGGAACTCCCGCTACTCGGTCTGGGAGTCAAAGCATGTCTGGTTATGTAGATCAGTCGCCACCCTGCGCCAAGCTCGATGCCAAGGCCCGCCGCAAGGCACTGGACCAGCGCCGCATGGCCTATCGCCGGGCCATCGAGAGCTATGCCGAGCAACGCCGCTTGCAGGCGCTGCTGGCCGACTATCCCGAGCTGATCGCCGCTAGCTACCCGGCGTCGCGTCAGGCCCTGGAGCCGCGAAGCGCTCGGCCAGGGCGCTGATCTGGCTGCGCTGGTTGCGCACATAGGCGAAGAAGGCCTGGGCCACCGGCGACAGGTACTTGCCCCGCGGGTGCACCACGCACCAGCTGCGCATCAGCGGCAGCTCGGCGACCGGCAGCTCGCGCAGCACGCCCTGGGCCAGCTCGCGGCGCACCGCGTGGCGTGGCAGCAGGGCCAGGCCGAGGCCGGCGATCACCCCTTCCGCCTGACCCTCCAGGGAGCCGACCTCCAGGGTGTGGGCGAAGTGCGCGCGCTTCTGGTGGCAGTATTCCTCGCAGGCCTTGCGCGTGCCCGAGCCGGGCTCGCGCACCAGCAGCGGCCAGCCGGTCAGGTCCTGCAGGCGCAGTTGCTCGGCGCCGCACAGCGGGTGCTCGGGCGGCGCCACGGCGACTATGGGGTTGTTGAGGAACGGCAGGAACTCCAGGGCCATGTCCGACGGCACCAGCGACATGATCAGCAGGTCGTCGCGGTTGGCACTCAGGCGCTTGAGCGCCTGGGCGTGATTGACCACCACCAGTTGCAGGCTGACTTCGGGGTAATCCCGGCGAAAAGCGGCGAACAGGTGAGGAACGAAGTACTTCGCGCTGGATTCCACCGCCAGGCTCAACTGCCCCTGCAGGGAGCCCTGCAGGTCGGTCAGCTGCATGTCGAGGCTTTCCAGGCGGCCGAAGATGTCGGCGCTGGCCAGTTGCAGGGCCTCGGCCGCGTCGGTCAGGTGCAGCTTCTTGCCGACGTAGTCGAACAGCGGCTGGCCGAGCAGTTCCTCCAGCTGGCGAATCTGCAGGCTGACCGCTGGCTGGGTCAGTGACATCTCTTCCGCGGCGCGACTGTAGGAGCGCTGTTGGCACACCGAGCGGAACACCTGGAGCTGGCGCAATGTCATGCGCATCAAGGACTTACGCACTTTGTACCTCGTTTTCGAGCGATTCGGGCGGGCGGCCAGGCAGAGTGTATTAGCTATTACTTATAGCCAAGCAAATTATTATTGATTTTGGGTAATTGGTTGTTCGGCGTAGGGTGTTTACCCGACCGCTAGCTGGATAGCGGTCGCGCGCAGACCGGCTGATGCCGGCGCGCCAGCAACGATCTATCTGAGCCTGGCCGAGGAAAACGCTTGTGATCAAGAAAATCCTGATTGCCAACCGCGGTGAGATTGCCGTCCGCATCGTGCGTGCCTGCGCCGAGATGGGCATCCGCTCGGTGGCCATCTACTCCGACGCCGACCGCATGGCGCTGCACGTCAAGCGCGCGGACGAGGCCCACGGCATCGGCGACGACCCGTTGGCCGGCTACCTGAACCCGCGCAAGCTGGTGAACCTGGCGGTGGAGACCGGTTGCGACGCCTTGCACCCGGGCTACGGCTTCCTCTCGGAAAACGCTGAACTGGCAGAGATCTGCGCAGAACGCGGGATCAAGTTCATCGGCCCGAGCGCCGAGGTGATCCGCCGCATGGGCGACAAGACCGAGGCCCGGCGCAGCATGATCAAGGCCGGCGTGCCGGTCACCCCCGGCACCGAAGGCAACGTCGCCGACCTGGAAGAGGCGCTGCGCGAAGGCGAGCGCATCGGTTACCCGGTGATGCTCAAGGCCACCTCCGGCGGCGGCGGCCGCGGCATCCGCCGCTGCAACAGCCGCGAGGAACTGGAGCAGGCCTACCCGCGGGTGATCTCCGAGGCGACCAAGGCCTTTGGCAGCGCCGAGGTATTCCTCGAGAAGTGCATCGTCAACCCCAAGCACATCGAGGCGCAGATCCTCGCCGACAGTTTCGGCAACACCGTGCACCTGTACGAGCGCGACTGCTCGATCCAGCGGCGCAACCAGAAGCTCATCGAGATCGCCCCGAGCCCGCAGCTGACCCCCGAGCAGCGCGCCTATATCGGCGACCTGGCGGTGCGCGCGGCCCAGGCGGTGGGCTACGAGAACGCCGGTACCGTGGAGTTCCTGCTCGCCGAGGGCGAGGTGTACTTCATGGAGATGAACACCCGGGTGCAGGTGGAGCACACCATCACCGAGGAGATCACCGGCCTGGACATCGTCCGCGAGCAGATCCGCATCGCCAGCGGCCTGCCGCTGTCGGTCAAGCAGGAAGACATCGTCCACCGTGGCTTCGCCCTGCAGTTCCGTATCAACGCCGAGGACCCGAAGAACAACTTCCTGCCCAGCTTCGGCAAGATCACCCGCTACTACGCCCCCGGCGGCCCCGGTGTGCGCACCGACACGGCGATCTACACCGGCTACACCATTCCGCCCTACTACGACTCGATGTGCCTGAAGCTGATCGTCTGGGCGCTGACCTGGGAAGAGGCGATGGACCGTGGCCTGCGCGCCCTGGACGACATGCGCGTGCAGGGGGTCAAGACCACCGCCGCCTACTACCAGGAAATCCTGCGTAATCCGGAATTCCGCAGCGGCCAGTTCAACACCAGCTTCGTCGAGAGCCATCCGGAACTGACCGAGTACTCGATCAAACGCAACCCGTCGCACCTGGCCATCGCCATCGCCACTGCCATCGCGGCCCACGCTGGCCTGTAAGGGAAGGATCAGAACATGAGCAAGAAGATCACCGTCACCGATACCGTCCTGCGCGACGCCCATCAGTCGCTGCTCGCCACGCGCATGCGCACCGAGGACATGCTGCCGATCTGCGACAAGCTGGATCAGGTCGGTTACTGGTCGCTGGAAGTCTGGGGTGGCGCCACCTTCGACGCCTGCATCCGCTTCCTCAAGGAAGATCCCTGGGAGCGCCTGCGCAAGCTCAAGGCCGCGCTGCCCAACACCCGCCTGCAGATGCTCCTGCGCGGGCAGAACCTGCTCGGCTACCGCCATTACAGCGACGACGTGGTCAAGGCCTTCGTGGCCAAGGCCGCGGTCAACGGCATCGACGTGTTCCGCATCTTCGACGCGATGAACGACGTGCGTAACCTGCGCGTGGCCATCGAGGCGACCAAGGCCGCCGGCAAGCACGCCCAGGGCACCCTGGCCTACACGGTCAGCCCGGTGCACACGGTCGAGGCCTTCGTGAAGCAGGCCAAGGCCATGCAGGCCATGGGCATCGACTCGGTGGCGATCAAGGACATGGCCGGCCTGATGACCCCCTATGCGGCCTTCGATCTGGTCAAGGCGCTGAAGGAAGAGGTCGACCTGCCGGTGTTCGTGCACAGCCACGACACCGCCGGGCTCGGCGCCATGTGCCAGCTCAAGGCGATCGAGGCCGGCGCCGACCATATCGACACCGCCATCTCCAGCATGGCCTGGGGCACCAGCCACCCGGGCACCGAGTCGATGGTCGCCGCGCTCAAGGGCAGCGAGTACGACACCGGCCTGGACCTGGAGCTGCTGCAGGAGATCGGCCTGTACTTCTACGCGGTGCGCAAGAAGTACCACCAGTTCGAGAGCGAATTCACCGCCGTGGATACCCGCGTGCAGGTCAACCAGGTGCCGGGCGGGATGATGTCCAACCTGGCCAACCAGCTCAAGGAGCAGGGCGCCCTGGACCGCATCAACGAGGTGTTCGAGGAGATCCCGCGGGTGCGCGAGGACCTCGGCTTCCCGCCGCTGGTCACCCCGACCTCGCAGATCGTCGGCACCCAGGCGGTGTTCAACGTGCTCGCCGGCGAGCGCTACAAGACCATCACCAACGAGGTGAAACTCTACCTGCAGGGCCGCTACGGCCTGGCCCCGGGCAAGATCAACGAGCAGCTGCGCAAGCAGGCGATCGGCAGCGAAGAGGTGATCGACGTGCGCCCGGCCGATCTGCTCAAGCCGGAGATGGTCAAGCTGCGCGGCGAGATCGGCGCCCTGGCCAAGTCCGAGGAAGACGTGCTGACCTACGCCATGTTCCCGGACATCGGCCGCAAGTTCCTCGAGGAACGCGAAGCCGGCACCCTGACCCCCGAAGTGCTGCTGCCGATCCCCGAGGCGGGCGGCGTGGCGGCGGCCGGCGGTGAAGGGGTACCGACCGAGTTCATCGTCGACGTGCACGGCGAGAGCTACCGAGTGGATATCACCGGGGTCGGCGTCAAGGGTGACGGCAAGCGCCACTTCTACCTGTCGATCGACGGCATGCCGGAAGAGGTGGTGTTCGAGCCGCTCAACGAATTCGTCGCCGGTGCCGGCGGCAAGCGCAAGGCCGCCGCGGCGCCGGGCGATGTCAGCACCAGCATGCCGGGCAACATCGTCGAGGTGCTGGTCAAGGAAGGCGATGCGGTCAAGGCCGGCCAGGCGGTGCTGATCACCGAGGCGATGAAGATGGAAACCGAGGTGCAGGCGCCAATCGCCGGCACCGTCAAGGCCGTGCATGTGGCCAAGGGCGACCGGGTCAACCCGGGCGAAGTATTGATCGAGATCGAGTGAAGGCCGCGACATGTATCGCCAGCTAGGCTTTCCAACGTCTTGTAACGAGTGAGTCCTCTGGGAGCCGCAAGGCTCCCTTTTTTTGCCCGGTCGATGGGTGTCGGCCGATTCAGGAGCTTGAGATGGGTATCGATCCCGTAGTGTTGTTCTTCGTCTTTGGTCTGACCGCCGGCCTGCTGAAGAGCGAGCTGAAATTGCCACCGGCGCTCTACGAGACGCTGTCGATCATCCTGCTGCTGGCCATCGGCCTGCACGGCGGGGTGGAGCTGGCCGAGCAGGCCAGCGCGCAACTGCTCGGCCAGTCGGCGCTGGTGCTGCTGCTGGGTATCGGCTTGCCGCTGCTGGCCTTCGTGATGCTGCGCGGCCTGCGCTTCGACCGCATCAACGCGGCGGCGGTGGCGGCGCACTACGGCTCGGTCAGTGCCGGTACCTTCGCGGTGGTGGTCGCCTATATGGTCTCGCGGGAGATTGCCTTCGAGAGCTACATGCCGCTGTTCGTCGCCATCCTCGAGGTCCCGGCGATCCTGGTCGGCATCATCCTGGCCAAGGGCATCAGCCGTGACACCCACTGGGGCGACTTGGGCCGGGAGATCTTCCTCGGCAAGAGCATCATGCTGCTGCTCGGTGGCCTGATCATCGGCGCGGTGGCCGGCAAGGAGGCGATCAAGCCGCTGGAGCCGCTGTACACCAGCATGTTCAAGCCGGTGCTGGCGTTCTTCCTGCTGGAGATGGGCCTGATCGCCTCCGGCCAGCTGGGCTCGCTCAAGCAGTTCGGCCTGCGCCTGGTGAGTTTCGCCCTGCTGATGCCGCTGCTCGGCGCGCTGATCGGCGCCCTGCTGGCACGCTTCATGGGCCTGTCGCTCGGCGGCACGGCCATGCTCGCCACCCTGGCCGCCAGCGCCTCGTACATCGCCGTACCGGCGGCCCTGCGCCTGGCCTTGCCCCAGGCCAATCCCTCGCTATCCTTGACCGCCTCGCTGGGGATCACCTTCCCGTTCAACATCCTGATCGGCATCCCCCTCTATCATGGGCTGGCCGAAAAACTCATCGCCTGGGGGCTCTGACATGAACGCATCGACCCGTACCCTGCTCACCGTGATCTGCGAGGCGGCCCTGGAGAAGAAGCTGGTGGCCGACCTGGAGCAGCTGGGCGCGCCCGGCTGGACCGTCACCGATGCGCGCGGCCGCGGTGCCCACGGCGTGCGCAGCGCCGGCTGGGACACCGAGGGCAATATCCGCGTGGAGATCATCTGCACCCGCGAGCGGGCCGAGCAGCTGGCCGAGCACCTGCAGCAGCGCTACTACGCCGACTACGCGATGATCTGCTACCTGGCCGAGGTCGAGGTGCTGCGCCCGCAGAAGTTCTGATCCGCGGCCACCGCGGGCCGGCGCTGTGATCAGCGCCGGCCCGCGAGCGTCTAGCAGCCATAGCCCGGGCGTCGTCCGGGGATGGCTGCGAACCCGACCATGCAAGCACTGTTGAACGAGATACTCGACGAAGTCCGCCCATTGATCGGCCAGGGCAAGGTGGCCGATTACATCCCCGCCCTGGCCGATGTCGCGCCGAATCAGCTGGGCATCGCCGTGTACGGCAACGACGGCGAGCTGCACATGGCCGGCGATGCGCGTACGGCCTTCTCGATCCAGAGCATTTCCAAGGTGTTCAGCCTGGTCCAGGCCATCGGCCATTCCGGCGAGGCGATCTGGCAGCGCCTCGGCCACGAACCCTCCGGGCAACCGTTCAACTCCCTGGTGCAGCTGGAATTCGAGCGTGGCCGGCCGCGCAATCCGTTCATCAACGCCGGTGCCCTGGTGATCTGCGACATCAACCAGTCGCGCTTCGCCGCCCCGGCCCTGTCGATGCGCGACTTCGTCCGCCGTCTGGCCGGCAACCCCGAGCTGGTGATCGACAACCGGGTCGCCGAATCGGAGTACCAGCACCGCGCGCGCAACGCCGCCATGGCCTACCTGATGCAGGCCTTCGGCAATTTCCACAACGACGTCGAGGCGGTGCTGCGCAGCTACTTCAGCCACTGCGCCCTGCGCATGAGCTGCGTCGACCTGGCGCGGGCCTTTTCCTTCCTGGCCAACGACGGCTTCTGCCCGCACAGCGGCGAGCAGGTGCTCAGCGCCCGCCAGGCCAAGCAGGTCAACGCGATCATGGCCACCAGCGGGCTGTACGACGAGGCCGGCAACTTCGCCTACCGGGTCGGCCTGCCGGGCAAGAGCGGGGTCGGCGGCGGCATCGTCGCGGTGGTGCCGGGGCGCTTCAGCGTCTGCGTCTGGTCGCCGGAGCTGAACGCCGCCGGCAACTCCCTGGTCGGCATGGCGGCGCTCGAGCTGCTCAGCCAGCGCATCGGCTGGTCGGTGTTCTGAGGCGCTCACCGCCCGGCGACTGAGCCCTGGGGTGGCGATCGCCGTTTACCGCCACCATGGGGCCTGGTCGATCGAGAACGGGCGACCCGCGCTACAGTAGCTTGCGAAACTGGACGAAGCCCGAGCGTTCGGCGATGCGCTCATACAGCAGCATGGCGCGGCTGTTGCTCTCATGGGTCAGCCAGTAGACCCGCGCGCAGTCGGCCCGGCGCGCCTGGTCGTAGACATGCTCGATCAGCTGGCGGCCGACGCCGCTGCTGCGCAGGTCCTTGGCGATGAACAGATCCTGCAGGTAGCAGTAGTCGCCGGCGGTCCAGGTCGAACGGTGGTAGATCCAGTGCACCAGGCCCACGGCCTGGCCGTCGTGCCAGGCCAGGGCGGCGTGCATGGGCTCGCCGGGGTCGAGGAAGCGCTGCCAGGCCTGGTCGCTGGCGGCGCTGGGGATTTCGGTCATGTAGAAGCGTTGATAGCCCTGCCACAGCGGCAGCCAGGCGGCATGGTCGTCGGCGCCGACCGGGCGGATCTCAACGTCGATACGGATGGGCATGGGAGCGGGCTCCTGGAGGGCTGAACTGTCATCCTGAAACCCTTGGGCCCAGGCTGCAAGCCCGCAGTTGGCGGGGCGCCCCGAACCGGCGGTGCGCCGGCGCAGGGCACGGTCGGCCTCAGTCGGCGTTTTCCCCGCACAGGTCGACGGCGAACCACTGCTCCACCTGCGCCTGGTCCAGGCCGGCGCCGAGCAGGGCGAACAGCTTGCCCAGGGCCGCTTCGCGGGTCATGCCACCGGCCGAGACCAGGCCGGCGCTGGCCAGCTGGCTGCCGGCGGCATAGACGCCGAACTCGACATGGCCGTGGGGGCACTGGCTGATCGCCGCCAGCACCACGCCGCGGTCGTGGGCGGCCTTGAGCGCGGCGAGCAGGGCCGCATCGTCCGCTGGGCCGGTGCCACTGCCGTAGCACTCGAGCAGCAGGCCGCGCACGTCGCCGGCCAGCAGCGCCTCGACCTGGGCGGCCTGGATGCCCGGGTAGAAGGGCAGCACGGCGAGGCTTACCGGCTGGCGCGGCTTACGGTAGTCGAGCTCGGCGGGAATCACCCCGGCCCGGGCGGCGCTACGCCGGCGTGGCAGCTCGCTGAAGGCGTCGAACACCGCGCTGCCCAGCTTGCTGACCCGGTTGCCCTGCATCAGCCGACCGTTGAAATACAGGTGCACGCCGGCGGCGACGCCCTGGTGCAGCGCCTGCATGGCGCCGAACAGGTTGTTCCAGGCGTCGCTGTCCGGGGCGCCGGCCGGCAGCATGGAGCCGGTCAGCACCACCGGCACCGGCAGGCCCAGCAGCAGGAAGCTCAAGGCCGCGGCGCTGTAGGCCAGGGTGTCGGTGCCGTGCAGCAGCAGCACCGCGTCGCAGCCGTCCTGCTCGACGCCGGCGCGGATCGCCGCGACCATCGCCAGCCAGTTGGCCTGGCTCATGTTGGCGCTGTCGATCGGCGGCAGCAGTTCGCGGAATAGCCAGTCGGGCAGCTGGCGGGCGGTTTCCAGGGCCTGCTGCGAGCGCAGGCGCGACTCGAAACCGGAGGCCGGCGCCAGGCCGGCGGCGGTCTGCTGCATGCCGATGGTGCCGCCGGTGTAGAGCACCAGAATTTTTGTCGAAGGCATTGGCGTCTCCTCAATAAGCAACAGGGGCCATTTCGGCCCCTGTTGTATCACTGCGCTGACCGATCAGCGCTGGTGCGCGGCGTGGGCGATCTCGGCATCCGCCGCCGGGGCAGCGCTCGGCGGGTTGGCGGGCCAGGCTGCCGGGTCCAGATCCAGGTCGGCGAACCGCTTGGGGTCGAATACCGGCGACTCGACGCCGGCCTTGACCTGGCTGTCGTAGTCGCGCATCAGGCGCAGGCCGACCTTGAACAGAAGCGCCAGGGCCACCAGGTTGGCCACCGCCAGCAGGCCCATGGTCACGTCGGCGAAGGCGAACACGGTGCCCAGGTCCTGCACCGAGCCCCACAGTACCAGGGCCACCACCAGGGCGCGGTAGACCATCACCGGCCCACGCTTGCCGCTGAAGAAGCCCAGGGCGTTCTCACCCAGGTAGTAGTTGTAGATCAGGGTGGTGAAGACGAACAGCAGCAGGGCGACGCTGACGAACACCCGGCCCCACTCGCCCACCACGCTGGCCGCGGCGGTCTGGGTCAGGACCACGCCGGCCATTTCCATGCCCGGCTGGTAGACGCCGGAGAGCAGGATGATCAGCGCGGTGCAGCTGCACAGGATGATGGTGTCGATGAACACGCTGAGCGACTGCACGATGCCCTGGGCCACCGGGTGCTTGACCTCGGCCACGGCGGCGACGTTGGGCGCGCTGCCCAGGCCGGCCTCGTTGGAGAACAGGCCGCGCTTGACGCCCATGATGATCGCCGCGCCGATGCCGCCGGCGAAGGCCGGCTCCAGGCCGAAGGCGCTCTTGACGATCAGTGCCAGGGTTTCCGGAACCTGAGCGACGTTGCTGCCGATCACGAACAGCGCCAGGGCGAGGTAGGCGAAGGCCATCACCGGCACCAGCACGTCGGCGATCTTGGCGATGCGCTTGATGCCACCGAAGATGATCAGGCCGATGACGGCAGTCAGGACCAGGCCGCTGATATGGGTCGGCACGCCGAAGGTGTCATGCAGCGAGCTGGCCACGGTGAAGGACTGCACGGCGTTGAAGCCGAAGCCGAAGGTCACCAGCAGCAGGATCGAAACGACGATGCCCAGCCAGCGCTGGCCGAGGCCGTGCTGGATATAGAAGGCCGGGCCGCCACGGTAGCTGCCGTCGGCCTCGCGGCGCTTGTACAGCTGGGCCAGGGCGCACTCGAAGTAGCTGGTGGCCATGCCGACCAGGGCGACTATCCACATCCAGAAGATCGCGCCCGGGCCACCGAGCATGATGGCCACGGAGACCCCGGCGATGTTGCCGGCGCCGACGCGCCCGGCGACGCTGAGCATCAGGGCCTGGAACGAGCTGAGCTGGCCCGGCTGACGCTGGAAGGCTTCGGCGAGGATGCGGAACATGCGGCCGAAGTAGCGGAACTGCACGAAGCGCGACAGCACCGTGAAATACAGGCCAAGGCCGATCAGCATGACGATCAGCAGCTTGCTCCAGAGCAGGTCGTTCAGAAGGTCGAGCATGAGAGTGTCTCTCTTGTAGTTGTCCGGGGAGGCCACGCCAGCGGGTGACGGCGGCATGGTTGGGTAAAGCCGGGCGCCAGGCAATTTCGCGGGTTGCGGCGATCTGATGCGCGTTGATGCTATAGTCGCGTCGCTCGCATCACCCCTCGCAGGTCCCATGTCCGATTACTTCAGTCACAACCTCAAGTTGCTGTGCAGCCACTACCGCTCGATCGCCGAGGTCTGTCGCCAGCTGGCGATCAACCGCGGCCAGTTCAACAAGTACCTGAGCGGCCAGAGCCGGCCGACGCCCTACAACCTCAAGCGCATCTGCGACTTCTTCGGCGTCGAGGACTACGAACTGGGCCTGCCGGCGGAGCAGTTCGCCGGCCTGATCGGCGCCCGCAGCGGCGGCCAGGAGCGCGTGGCGGCCGGCGATCCGCTGCTCGAGCTGCTGCAGCCGTTGCGCGAGCACGCCAGCAGTCTGGCGCGCTACTGCGGCTACTACCTGGAGTACGCCAACTGTATGTCGGTGCCGGGGCAGATCCTGGTGTCGCTGGTGCAGCTGCGCGAGGAACGCGGCAGCTACCTGTTCGAGCGCCAGGAGCGTCAGGGCCGTCCCCACGGCCCCGGCCCGGAGGCCGACGACTCGGTGCGCTGTCGCTACCTGGGCGCGGCCTTTTACCTGCAGGACCGCTTGTTCCTGATCGACTACGAGTCGCTGACCGGCAACGAGATGAGTCAGACCATCCTGATTCCCAGCTTCAAGAGCCGCATCACCCGCCTCAACGGCCTGAAGACCGGGGTCTCCAGCGGCGACCGGCGCACCCCGGCCTGCACCCGGGTCGTCTGGGACTTCCTCGGCACCGAGGTCAACCGGGTCAACGCCTACCGCCAGGTGATGCTGTATGGCCCGGACGATCCGCGCATCGATGCCGAGGTGCGCCGGCGTCTGGCCGCCGCTCATCTTCGCGACGGCCTGTTCGAGATCGAGTGAGCCGCCTCAGGCCTGGCCACTGCCTGTGCGCAGGCGTTCCAGGCGCTCTATCTGCCGGCCTTGGGCGTCGAAATTGGCAGGCGCCAGCCAGCGCTCGAACGCCGTGCGGCAGGCCGGCCATTCGCTGTCGATGATGGAGAACCAGGCGCTGTCGCGATTGCGCCCCTTGACCACCATGTGCTGGCGGAAGGTGCCTTCGTAAGTGAAGCCCAGGCGCTCGGCGGCACGCACGGAGCGGGCGTTGAGGGCGTTGCACTTCCACTCCAGGCGGCGATAGCCGAGCGCCCCCATGGCCAGCTCGGCCAGCAGGTAGACCGCCTCGGTGGAGGCCGGGCTGCGCTGCATGGCGCGGCCGAAGGCGATATGGCCGATCTCGATGCAGCCATCCTTCGGCGCCATGCGCAGGAAGCTCAGCAGGCCGGCGGCGCGCTGGCTGGCCTGATCGATGACGGCGAAGAACAGCGGGTCGAGGCTGGCGGCGTTGTGCGCCAGCCAGGCATCGAAGGCCGTACGCTCGGCGAAGGGGCCGTAGGGCAGGTAGTCCCATAGCAGTGGGTCGGCGCCCGCACCCTGCAGGGCCTGCCACAGGTCTTCGCCATGGAGCGCGAGCTCAAGCGGTTCGAGACGCACGTAGCGGCCCTGCAAGGGGGCGCGCTGCGGCGCCGGGCGGGGTTGCCAGTCGGTCAGCTTGGTGCGGGTCATGGCGCGGCTCCCTTCACAGGCTCTTGCGGTACTGGATAAAGCCGGAGCGTTCGGCGACGCGATCGTACAGCTGCCGGGCCGTGTTGTTGCCTTCCTGGGTCAGCCAGTGCACCCGGGTGGCGCCTGCGGCCTGGGCCTGGGCATAAACGTGTTCGATCAGCCGTCGGCCGATGCCGGCGCCGCGGGTGTCCGCGGCGACGAACAGATCCTGCAGGTAGCAGCTGTTTTCCAGCGACCAGTTGGAGCGGTGGTAGACCCACTGCACCAAGCCCAGGGCCCGACCCTCCTGCCAGGCGAGGGCGGCATGGGTCGGCTCGGCGGGGTCGAGAAAGCGCTGCCAGGTCGAGGCGCTGATCTCGGCGTCCAGGGCCGTCTGATAGTAGCCCAGGTAGCTCTGCCACAACGCGAGCCAGGCGGCGTGGTCGGCGCTGCAGACTGGGCGGATTCGCAGGCTCATGGGGTTTCCTCGCGGTTAGCGGCTTCGCTGAGGGCGGTCATGCGCCGGGCCATTTCCCGGTCGCGGTCGCCAAGGCTGGCCGCCAGGCCCTCGCGTACCCCGGCCTGGTCGGCGGCGTCGCGGTTCTGGCTGAGCTTCCACTGGCCGTCGAGGCGCCGGATCGGCAGGGCGAAGCCGACGATGGCGCGCAGCATGGCGTCGATGTAGTCGCGCGGCGCATCGCTCACCGCCCAGGGCTTGGCGCGGCCGGCCTCATGCCGGTCACTGAGGCGGCTGACCAGTTGCAGCAGGCGTTCGCCATCGTCGAACACTTCGGCGCGACCCTGGGCATGCACGGCGATGTAGTTCCAGGTCGGCACCGACTTGTGGTGCTCGGCCTTGCTCGGGTACCAGTCGGGGCTGACGTAGGCGTCCGGGCCCTGGAAGATTGCCAGTACCTCAGCGCCGCCTGCGAGGTCGCGCCACTGTGGGTTGGCCCGGGCGAAGTGGCCGTAGAGGGTGCCGAACTCGCCTTCGCCGGGTTCCAGCAGCAGCGGCAGGTGGCTGGCCTGCAGGGCGTTCGGGCCCTGGCTGACCATTGTGGCCAGGCCGCTGGCGGCTATCTGCTGGTGCAGGGTGGGAAGATCGTTCTGGCGATGGATGGACGGCGTGAACATGGCGGCTCTCCAGATGGGTTGCAACCATGCTAGGCAGGATATTGGTCTGTTGTAAGATCCACTTCTTGCGAATTTGATTGGGCCAATCATGTCAGTGTCCGCAGCGCTTCCCGTCGATCTCTCCGGCATCCGTCTCGACCCGGCCCAGGGCCTGGCGCGCCAGCTGTACCAGGCGTTGCGCGAACGTATTCTCGACGGACGCCTGGCGCCCGGCACCCGCCTGCCGGCCAGCCGCGACCTCGCCAGGCTGCTGGGCATCGCCCGCAACACCGTGACCCGTGCCTTCGACCAGCTGTACGCCGAGGGCTATGTCGAGGGCCGGATAGGTGCGGGCACCTATGTCGTCGAGCTGGCCACCGTGCCGGGTCCGCCGCCCGCGCCCAGCAGTGTCGCCGCGCCCAGCCAGGCCCAGCAGCGCCTGCTGCAGAATCATCTGCCGGGGCCACTGGACGGCGCGCCGCGTGCCTTTCGTGTCGGCGTGCCGGCCTTCGACCTGTTTCCCTTCCACACCTGGGCGCGGCTCTCGGCGCGCTTCTGGCGCAAGCCGGACCCGGCGCGCCTGGGCTATGGCGATCCGGCCGGCGACGGGCAACTGCGCGAGCTGATCGCCGCCTACCTGCGCAACAGCCGTGGCCTGCACTGCGACCCGGCGCAGATCCTGGTCACCTGTGGTGCGCAACAGGCCATCAGCCTGTGCGCCCAGCTGCTGGTCGAACCGGGTGACCGGGTGGCCGTCGAGAACCCCGGCTATCGCGCGGCCGGCAAGGCCTTCGCCGTGGCCGGGGCGAGCCTGCTGGGCATCCCGGTGGATGAAGAGGGGCTGGACACCGCGGCGCTGGAGTGCGCCGGCGGCTGCCGCCTGAGCTACGTCACGCCGTCGCACCAATACCCCAGCGGGGTCACCCTGTCGCTGGCGCGGCGCCTGGAGCTGCTCGACTGGGCCGAGCGCCACGACGCCTGGATAGTCGAGGACGACTACGATGGCGAGTACCGCTACAGCGGCACGCCGCTGGCGCCCCTGGCCGCCCTCGATCGTCAGGGGCGGGTGCTGTACGTCGGCACCTTCTGCAAGATCGCCTTTCCCGCGTTGCGTCTGGGCTACCTGGTGCTGCCGCCGGCTCTGGTCGAGCCCTTCGCCCGCCGCCGCGCCCTGGACATGCGCCATTCGGAGATCGGCACCCAGGCGGTGATGGCCGAGTTCATCGCCGCTGGCCACTTCCAGCGGCATATCAGGCGCATGCGCGCTGCCGCACGGAGCCGCCGCGACGCCCTGCTGGCCGGCTGGCCGCGGCAGGTGCCGGGCTGCGCGCCGTTGCCCGTGGTGGAAGCCGGCCTGCACCTGTGCGTGCGGGTCGACAGCCTGGCGCGCGAGCGCGAGCTGGTCGCCGCGGCGGCAGCGGTGGGGGTGGAGGTGAACGCCCTGAGTGACTACTGGCTGGCGAACAGCGAAGTGCCGGAGGACCGGCGCGCCGGACTGGTGCTGGGTTTCGCCGCGGTGCCGGAGGCGCGGATCGCCGAGGCTTTGCAGGCGCTGCGCAGGGCCTGGAAGCTGTAGCGGAGCGCGCCACCTTGCACGAGGTGCTGCAGCGCCTGGGCGCGGTTGATCTTCACAGTGAGGTGTTGCTACGCGAGGAGCCCGGGGTGGGCGAGGGCAGGGTAAGCGAGGCGGGGAGGAGGCCCAGTCGGGGCCATCAGGCGAACGCCTGCCACCCAGGGCAGGCGTCCGTGTGCAACGGCGTATCAGTTAGTGGCGGGCTGCGCCTTGGCCATGACGCTGGCCGGGGCCGCATCCGCTGCCGCTGCGGCGTTGAGCTGGTCCACCACTTCATGGCTACCGTTGCTCAGGCGCAGGCTGCAGACCTTGGTATCCAGGGCCGCGCCGAAGTCCTCGCGGGCCCAGCGCACCAGGGAAATGGCCATGATCAGCATCACCGGCAACATCGGCAGGGCCACCACCAGGGTGGAGGTCTGCACGGCCTTGAGGCCACCGACCACCAGCAGGCCGACGCCAAACAGGGCCAGCAGCACCGCCCAGAGGATGCGGTTGGCACGTGCCGGCTCTTCATAGCCGGTCAGCTCGCGGGTGCTGATCGAGGCCAGGGTGTAGGCCGAGGAGTCGACGGTGGTGGCCAGGAACACGAAGCACAGCACGGTGAAGGCCGGGATGATCAGGCCGGAGAACGGCAGGGTTTTCATCACCGCCACCACCATGGCCGGCATGCCCTGGTTGTTGAGGATGCTCAGCAGATCGACCACGCCGGTGGTCTGCAGGTGCACGGCGTAGCCACCCCAGATGGCGAAGAACGCCCAGCAGCCGACGCTGCCCCAGATCACCCCGTTGAGGACCAGGTCCTTGATGGTGCGGCCGCGGGAGATACGGGCGACGAACAGGCCCATCATCGGTGCGTAGGCCACCCACCAGGCCCAGTAGAACACGGTCCAGCCTTCCGGGAAGCCGCCCTTGTCGATCGGATCGGTCCAGGTGGAGATGTGGAAGAAGTTGTCCAGGTACAGGCCCATGCTGTTGGTCCACAGGCCCATCAGGTAGAGGGTCGGGCCGGCGACCAGGACGAACACCAGCATCAGGATGGCCAGCACACCGTTGATGTTGGACAGGGTCTGGATGCCCTTGCTCAGGCCGTTCCACACGCTCCAGGCGATCATCAGGGTCCACAGGGCGAGGACGCCGAGCTGCAGCCCGAAGGACTGCTCGAGGCCGAACATCTCCTGGAACAGGGCGGACACCAGCGGTACCGACAGGCCCAGGGAGGTGCCCACTGCGCCGATGATGGAGAACATCACGATGACGTCGATCAGCTTGCCCAGGGGGCCGTCGACCAGGCCGCCGAACACGCCGCGGCAGGCTTCCGACAGGCGCAGTACCTTGCCCTTGCGCACGTACAGGTAGTAGGCCATCGGCACGGCCGGCAGCAGGTAGATGGCCCAGGGGATCAGGCCCCAGTGGAACATCGGGTACATCGCCGCCCACTCGGTGGCGGTGGTGGTGCCTTTGACCAGGTGCAGGGGCGGGCCGTCGAGCAGGTAGATCGGCTCGGCGAACGACCAGGCACAGATGGAGATGCCGATGCCGGCGCAGAACAGCATGGTGATCCAGGCGCCGGTGCTGAACTCCGGTGCATCCTCCGGCGCTCCGAGCTTGATACGGCCGAGGGGGCCGAAGGCCAGCCAGCCCATGAAGGCGAAGGAGGCGACGCCGGTCACCAGGAACAGCCAGCTGAAGGTGCCGGTGATCCAGGCGAACAGGTTATTGACGATCTGTGATCCGGCTTCCGGAAACAGCATGAGGGGAACGCTGGTACAGAGCACGGCGGCCACGGCGGGCCAGAAGATTGTCTGCTCGATACCTTTGCCGGCAAGGCTGTTGTTGTTGTTCATGGGCTTGTTACCTCGCGAACAGGCCAGGCGAGCCTGCTCGTGGTCGTTTTTTATAATGCACGGCCTCACTGCGGTGCGGTGGACCAGGAAGCTGCGCACAGCGCACTTCGACCGTCAGGCAACGGTGCCGAAGAACGCGCAGCTGTGTCTGGGCCACAGCAACAAGAGACCGCCCGTCTGCGCCGCAGTCCAGTGCGAAAGAAGTTTCCAATTAGTGCGTTAACTAAAAGTTAACATCTACTAATAGTTAACATTATGGGTATGAGGCAGCTAAAGCGCAATAGCCGCCAGGCGGACTTTCGTCGTCGAAATCAGGAGGTTGGCGCTAGGTGCGGGAGGCCGGAAAGGCCGGAGTGTGGCGTCTCGAGTTTGAAGGGGGCGACCCGCGGGCCGCCTGGCAGCGCAAGGTTGCCACTTGGGGGGGGGTTCGGCCGCGGCTGTGCAGGATTTGCTACGAGGCGGTCTGGCTGCTGCCGGTCAGCGCCGCCAGTTGCTCGCGGCAGCGCGCCAGTTCGGCCGCTTGCTGTTCGCGCTGGGCGCGCTGCTCGGTGACGTCCTCGAGGAAGGTGATCAGGTGCTCGGCCTCGCCGCTGCGCGGATTGCGCTGCAGCGAGGTGCGCGCGCGAACCCAGATGAAGTGGCCGTCGCGATGGCGCATGCGCTTCTCGATCTCGTACATGTCCACTTCGCCGGCCTTGAGGCGCGCCAGCAGGTCCAGGTTGTGGGGCAGCTCGTCCTCGTGGCTGAGCAGTTGGAAGCGTTGACCGCAGAGCTCCTCGCTGTTGTAGCCGAGCAGGCTGCACAGGCGCTGGTTGACCTTCAGCCAGGTGCCGTCGAGGTCGATATAGGCCATGGCGCCGCAGGCCTGTTCGAAGATGGTGCGAAAGCGCTGCTCGCTGTCGCGCAGCGCCTCTTCGGCGATCTTGCGCTCGGTGCTGTCGGTACTCACCCCGGTCATGCGCAGCACGCGGCCCTGGCCGTCGCGGATCGGCGTGGCGCGCGAGGAGATCCAGCGCACCTCGCCGCTGCCGGTGACGATGCGAAAGTCGATGTCATAGGGCTCGCCGGTGGCGATGGCCTGGTCGATAGCCGATTGCAATGCCTCGGCATCCTCGGGCAGCACATGGGGCCAGAAGTCGTCGTTGCGGTTCACCGGCCAGCCGTAGATCTTCTCCACGTTGTGCGAGTAGGTGACCTCGTCGCTGAGCAGGTTCCACTCCCAGATGACCACGTTGGCGTTCTGCAGGGCCAGGCGCATGCGCGCTTCGCTTTCCATGATCTCGGCGGCGTACTGGCGACGCACGTCGGTCATCGGCAGTTCGACGGCTTCGGCGCTGTCGGCCTCCTGCTGGCCCTGCTCGCCGTAGCGCAGCCAGATCCAGTTGACCTCGAGGAACTCGGCCAGGCTGCGCAGGCGATCCTCGTCGATCGCGCCGCCGCGGGTCCACTTGTGCACCGCGGTGCGGGAAATGCCCAGGGCAGTGGCCACGGCCTGCAGGCTCAGCTTCTTGAGCTCGAGCAGTTCCTTGAGGCGAAAGGCAAAGCTGTCAGGTTCCATCGCACGACCTTCTCGGGGGCGCCACGATTGCACGGCGCTGGGCCAGGAAAGCACCCGGACCGGCGGCTGCGGCAGGCCGCCAGCCCCGGGGCTACTGTGGTCGGCGATTATACACAGTGGCCCCGGGCCCCTGGCGGCGCTACAGGTCCAGTACCAGGCGCGGCGTGCGTGCCCGGGAGACGCAGACCATCAGGGTCTTCTGCAGGGCCTTCTCGTCATCGCTGAGGTACTGGTCGCGGTGCTCGACCTGGCCTTCGAGAATGGCGGTTTCGCAGGTGCCGCACACGCCTTCGCGGCACAGGCACTCGATCTCGGCGGCGTTGGATTTCTCGATGGCCTGGAGAATGCTCACGCCTTCCTCGACGCGGATTTCCGTGCCGGAACGCGCCAGCACGAGGGTGAAGGCGGCGCCTTCGGCCGGGGCCACGGCGAACTGCTCCCAATGCACGCGCGCATCGGCGATGCCCTGGGCCTTGGCCGTGTTGATCACCGCATCGATCAGCGGCTTGGGCCCGCAGACATAGAGGTGGGCGTCGGCCTCCAGGCCGGCGATCAGCGCGGCGAGGTCGAGGCCCTGCTGCAGGCTGTCGATATAGAAACGGGTGCGCTCGGCATGGGGACCATCGCGCAGTTCGTCGGCGAAGGCGCCATGCTCGGGCGCGCGGAAGGCGTAGTGCAGTTCGTACTCGGCGCCCTGCTCCTGCAGCTCATAGAGCTGCGAGAGGAACGGGGTGATGCCGATGCCGCCGGCGATCAGCACATGGCGGCCGGCCGCCGGGTCGATGGCGAACAGGTTGTTCGGTGCGGCGATGGTCAGCTGGCTGCCCACCTCGACCTTGTCGTGCATGAACGCCGAGCCGCCCTTGGACTGCTCCTCGCGGCGCACGCCGATCTGGTAGGACGCGGTGTCGCGCGGCGAACTCATCAGCGAGTAGGCGTTGCTGTACAGCTTATCGCCATCGTGCATCTGCACGATGATGTGGCTGCCGCCGGTGAAGGCGGGCAGCGCGCTGCCATCCAGGGCACACAGGGTGAAGCGCTTGATCAGCGGAGTCACCTGCTCCACGGCGGTCACCCGCACGTCGATCATCTGATACTTGTTGGACATGGTTTCCTCCACTGCGCGCTCAGCCGCGCATTACACCGCTAGACACAGGTATTTGATTTCCAGGTAGTCGTCGATGCCGTACCTGGAGCCCTCGCGACCGAGGCCGGACTGCTTGAGGCCGCCGAATGGCGCCACCTCGTTGGAGATCAGCCCGGTGTTGACGCCGACCATGCCGTACTCCAGCTGCTCGGCGATGCGCCAGACGCGGGCGATGTCGCGGCTGTAGAAGTAGGCGGCCAGGCCGTAGGGCGTGTCGTTGGCCATGCGCACCACTTCCTCGTCGCTGGAAAAGCGCACGATCGGCGCCACCGGCCCGAAGATCTCCTCGTCGAGGATCTGCATGCCCGGCTGGACGTCGGCCAGCACGGTGGGCGCGAAGAACTGCTCGCCGAGCTCGAGGCCCTCACCGCCGGTGACCAGGCGGGCGCCCTTGTCCAGGGCGTCGTCGATCAGGCTGCGCACCTTGGCCACAGCCTTGGTGCTGATCAGCGGGCCGACCTGGGTGCCCGGCTCGAAGCCGTTGCCCACCTGCAGGTCGCGGACCCGGGCGGCGAAGGCCTGGGCGAAGGCGTCGTGCACCTTGTCGTGGACGAAGATGCGGTTGGCGCAGACGCAGGTCTGCCCGGCGTTGCGGTACTTGGAGACCATGGCGCCTTCGACGGCGGCATCGATGTCGGCGTCGTCGAAGACGATGAACGGCGCGTTGCCGCCCAGTTCCAGGGAGACCTTCTTTACCGTGCTGGCGCACTGGCTCATCAGCAGGCGGCCGACCGGGGTCGAACCGGTGAAGCTGAACTTGCGCACCTGCGGGTGCTCGGTGAGCTGCTTGCCGATGGCCACGGCGTCGCCGGTGACGATGTTGATCACCCCGGCCGGCAGACCGGCGCGCTCGGCCAGTTCGGCCAGGGCCAGGGCGGAGAACGGCGTCTCGTTGGCCGGCTTGACCACGATGGTGCAGCCGGCGGCCAGGGCCGGGGCGACCTTGCGGGTGATCATCGCCGCCGGGAAGTTCCACGGGGTGATGGCGGCGCACACGCCGATGCCCTGCTTGATCACCAGCAGGCGCTTGTCGGCGCTGGGCGATGGAATGATGTCGCCATAGGCGCGCTTGCCTTCCTCGGCGAACCACTCGATGAAGGAGGCGGCGTAGCGGATCTCGCCGAGGGCTTCGTTGAGCGGCTTGCCCTGTTCCCAGGTCATCAGCGCGGCGAGGTCCTGCTCATGCTCCTGGACCAGGTCGAACCAGCGGCGCAGCAGGCGTGCCCGCTCCTTGGCCGGCAGCGCGCGCCAGGCCGGCAGGGCGGCGTCGGCCGCCTCGATGGCGCGTAGGGCCTCGTCGCCGGCCATCTGCGGGACATGGCCGATCAGTTCGCCGGTGGCCGGGTCGGTGACTTCGACGCGCTCGGCGCTGTCGGCGTCGCACCAGCTGCCGTTGATGTAGCACTGCTGGCGGAACAGTTGTGGGTCTTGGAGTTTCACGTAGGGCATCCCCATTCAGGTGCGAAGGCCGGGCGATGCTGCCCGGCCGCGGACAATCAGGCGTGCTGGGCTTTGGCCAGCAGGCTGTGGAAGTGGGAGATGCCGTGCTCGCTGATGCCGCTGCGCTGCCTGTCCACCATGATCCGGCCCTGGCCGCGGTAGCCGCGGGACTTCAGGCCCTTCTGCACGCTTTCAACCAGATCCAGGTCTTCTGGACGGAACACGTCGCGGTACCACTCGATCAGGCGCTTCTGCTCCTCGGTCAACTCCTTGTTGAGGAAGTAGATGTCGTAGTGCTGCAGGGTCTCGTTGGCGCTGACCGGAAATTCGTAGATCACGGTCATGAAGTTGCCGCCTGGCGGTACGTTGAACATGGAACACGGCCACTGCCAGAAGCCTTTGTAGCTGGCGCCGCCCTGGCTTTCGTCGAACTTGAACGATTTTTCCGAGGACTTGGCTTCGCTCTCCTGCAGGCTCCAGTTCGGGTACAGCTTGTGCCAGTAGGTATCGATCTTCACCGAGTCGGAGAAGCCGGGGTGGGCCGGACCGCAGTGGTAGCACTCCTGGTAGTTGTCGACGATGGACTTCCAGTTGGCCTGGGTATGGGACACGAAGCGGGCGGCCAGCTGCAGCTCGTCGATCACCGCGCAGGCTTCGCGCAGCTTGGCGCCCAGGCCCGGCAGCTGGTCTTCGACGCTGCCGGCGTTCGGGTCCATGTTGATGTAGATGAAACCGGCGTACTCCTCGACCTTCAGCGGCACCAGGCTGGAGTTTTCCTTGTCGAAGTTGACCACGTTGTCGCAGTTGCGCGCGTGGGCCAGTTCGCCGTCGAGCTTGAAGGCCCAGGCGTGGTAGGGGCAGGTGATGACGTTCTTGGCCTTGCCTTCGCCGCTCAGCAGCTGGTGGCCGCGGTGCGGGCAGACGTTGTAGAAGGCACGCAGGACCATGTCGCGGCCGCGCACGACGATGATGCTCTCGCCGATGATCTCGCGAGTGATGTAGGCGTTGGCTTCGCGTACTTCGCTGCCATGGCCGACGCAGATCCAGCTCTTGGCGAAGATGCGTTCCTTCTCATCCTCGAACACGGCGGGCGAGGTGTAGTAGTAGGCCGGGATGGTGTAGGCCTCTTCCAGATTGGCGCAGAAGTCGACCGGCAGTCTTTCGAAAGTATCCTTCGCCCGCAGGTGGCTCGGCGGGATGATGTAAGCCTGTTCCTGGTTGTTACCGAGGTCGGCTGGCAGCTGTTCGAAATCACTCATCACTAGGCCCTACGTTGGAATGCATATTTATTGTGGGGGTGGCTTGGTTAACTAATAGTTAACGATCACCTAGGGTTAACAGTATGCGTAAAGTCCGAACGCTGTGCAAGAGCTCCTGGCCCGACTGGGAAGGCCTGCGCCGGGACTTTTTGATGAACGGTCGGGGCGCAGGTTGCCGCCCGGTATAAGGACGAAGGGCGCATCGACTGATGCGCCCTTCGGTAGGAGGCCTGGCTCGAGCGCTTCGGCGCCTGGGACTCGAGCGCGGCGGGCAAGCTTTCGTCGCCGTTGCCGAGGAAGTCGCGCATCAGCACCGGAGCAGATCATGGCGATGGGGTTGGCGATGTTCTGGCCGAGAGGGGGGGGGCCGGGCTTCTGTGCGGAAGGTCATAGCGACCACTACGCCGAGCACCGGTCCGGTGACGATCTGTTGCCACAGCGGCAGGCGCGCCCACGGGCGTTGGGGCAGGGAGGAGGTCGCCGCTATCGGGTTGCCCGTCTTGTTGTTGTCGTGGCCGCACAGGCTTACCAGCGCGCCCTCGTGAATAGGCCGTCAGGCCGGCGTAGGCGAATATAAAAGCCCCGATGCCGCTGGGCGGCGTCGGGGCTTGGCCCGGGTTATCAGGCCTTCAGCGGTACTAGGCGCGGGGCGATCATGTTCTCCGGGCGGAGGATGTCGTCCAGCTCGGCGTCGCCCAGCAGCTTCTCCTCACGCACCAGTTCCAGCACGCCGCGGCCGCTGTCCAGCGCCTGCTTGGCGATGCGCGTGGCGTTCTCGTAGCCGATGTAGGGATTGAGGGCGGTGATCAGGCCGATGGAGTTTTCCATCAGTTCGCGGCAGCGTGCCTCGTTGGCGGTGATGCCGTCGATGCACAGCTCGCGCAGCATATCCATGGCGCGGGTCAGCAGGCGGATCGAGTCGAAGATCTTGTAGGCGATCAGCGGCTCCATGACGTTGAGCTGCAACTGCCCGCCCTCGGCCGCCATGGTCAGCGCCAGGTCGTTGCCGATCACCTCGAAGGCCACCTGGTTGACCGCCTCGGGGATCACCGGGTTGACCTTGCCCGGCATGATCGAGCTGCCCGGCTGGCGCGCCGGCAGGTTGATCTCGTTGATCCCGGTGCGCGGGCCGCTGGACAGCAGGCGCAGGTCGTTGCAGATCTTCGACAGCTTGACCGCGGTACGCTTGAGCATGCCGGAGAACAGCACGAAGGCGCCCATGTCGCTGGTGGCCTCGATCAGGTCGGCGGCTGGGGTCAGCGGGTGGCCGCTGATCACGGCCAGGCGCTGCACCGCCAGGGCCTGGTAGGCCGGGTCGGCGTTGATCCCGGTGCCGATCGCGGTGCCGCCCAGGTTGACCTCGGTGAGCAGGGTCGGGGCGAGCAGCTTGAGGTGCTGCAGGTCTTCGCCGAGGGTGGTGGCGTAGGCGCGGAACTCCTGGCCCAGGGTCATGGGCACGGCGTCTTGCAGCTGGGTGCGGCCCATCTTCAGCACATGGCCGAACGCCAGGCCCTTGGCCGCCAGCGACTGGATCAGCTTGTCCAGGGCGGTGAGCAGGCTGTCGTGGCCGAGCAGCAGGCCCAGGCGGATGGCTGTCGGATACGCGTCATTCGTGGACTGCGCCATATTCACGTCGTTGTTCGGGTGCAGGTACTGGTACTGGCCCTTCTCGTGACCCATGGCCTCCAGCGCAATATTCGCAATGACTTCATTGGCGTTCATATTGGTCGAGGTGCCGGCGCCGCCCTGGATCATGTCGACCACGAACTGCTCGTGGAACTCGCCCTGGATGATGCGCGCGCAGGCGGTGCTGATCGCCGTGTGCTTGGCCGCCGAGAGGTGACCCAGGGCGCGGTTGGCGTCGGCCGAGGCCTGCTTGACCATGGCCAGGCCGACCACCAGCTTCGGGTAGTGGGCCAGCGGCACCCCGGACAGGCGGAAGTTGTTGACGGCGCGCAGGGTCTGGATGCCGTAGTAGGCATCGGCGGGGACTTCGAGGGTACCGAGCAGGTCTTTTTCGACGCGAAAGGATGCAGCAGCGGACATGATGACGTGAGTCTCTGGGATAGGCGGCGCAGGCCGCGATGCCGTTTAGACTAAGAGCTACGTCCCTGCGCCGGCCAATGCTGTTAAGCGCTGGGGTATGCGTAATCGGCATAATGTCGGCGTGACGCCGAAGTGTCGGCGGGCGTAGGGTGGATGACCCTGTAGCCAGCCAGCAGAGCCGAGGGTGGCCGATTCGGTGGATGAAAAGGGCGTCATCCACCCTACCCATGGCGCGCAATAGCAAGGGATACCCCATGAATCTGGAAACCAAATGGCTGGAGGACTTCGTCGCCCTGGCCGCCACCCGCAGCTTCTCCCAGGCGGCCTCGAGACGCCACGTCACCCAGCCGGCGTTCAGCCGGCGGATCAAGGCGCTGGAGCAGATGCTCGGCCTGGTCCTGGTCAACCGCGCCTGCACGCCGGTGGAGCTGACCGAGGCCGGCCAACTGTTCCTGGTCACCGCGCGCAGCCTGGTCGAGCAGCTCGGCGAGGTGGTGCGCCACCTGCACAACCTCGAGGGCCAGCAGGGCGAGGTGCTGCAGATCGCCGCGGCGCACTCGCTGACCCTGGGCTTCTTCCCCGAGTGGATCGCCCGCCTTCGCCGCGAGGGCCTGCCGCTCAACACCCGGCTGGTGGCGAGCAACGTCGGCGAGGCGGTGCATGCCCTGCGCGAGGGCGCCTGCGACCTGATTCTCGCCTACTACGACCCGGACGCGGCGCTGCAGATGGACCCGGAGATCTTCCCCTCGCTGCACCTGGGGCGCACCGAAATGCTCCCGGTTTGCGCGGTGGACGAGGGTGGCCGGCCGCTGTTCGACCTGGCCAGCGGCCAGAGCGTGCCGCTGCTGGCGTACACCGCCGGAGCCTTCCTCGGCCGTTCGGTCAACCTGCTGCTGCGCCAGCGCGCCCTGCGCTCGACCACGGTGTACGAGACGGCGATGGCCGACAGCCTCAAGAGCATGGCTCTGCAGGGCATGGGCGTGGCCTGGGTGCCACGCCTGTCGGTGACCGCCGAGCTGGCCCGCGGCGAGCTGGCGGTGTGCGGCGACGAGCAGTGGCAGACGCCACTGGAGATCCGCCTGTACCGCTGCGCCCTGGTGCGCAAGGCGGCGGTGCGCCTGCTCTGGCGCAAGCTGGACAGTGGTGCTCCGGGGCGCTGAGGCCTCTTCAGCTGGCCTGGCGGGTGGTGACCCGCGGGGCGACTCGACCATCTCGCTGGCTCCCAGGCACAGGTCGAGGCGCTAGCGGGGCCTGCGCAGGCTCTTCCAGGACGCCAGGTAGGTGAGGCATCAGGGCATGATCTGCGCGGGCGGCAGGTGCAGGATGTCGCGCAACCTGTTGTTGAGGCGCGCCTCGATGACCTGGTCGATGTCGTCGAGAGGGATCACCGTGGCGCGCACTACCAGGTCGGCTTCCTCGTCGACGAAGCGGCAGTCGATGGGTGTTTGCGCCAGCAGTTGGAAGGCTGTCGGGGCCTGTTGGCACCGGGCCTCGGCCCGGCGCCATTCAGCCGGTTACTTCTGCAAGTAGCTCATGACCGCGGCCTTGCCATCCTGGCCGTCGTAGGTCGTCACGCCCTCCAGCCAGGTGTCCAGCCATTGCGGATTCTTCGCGATCCATTGCTTGGCGGCCTGTACCGCCGGCTCCTTGTCCATGATGCGCTCCATCATGTGCGACTCCATCTGGATGTCGAACTTCATGTTGCTCACCATTTTGGCGGCGTTCGGGCAGCGCGCCTGGTAGTCGTTGGCCATCACCGTGTGCACCTTGGCCGCGCCACCGTCCGGCCCCCAGAGGTCGTCGGCGCCGCTGAGGTAGGTCATGTCGAACTGCAGGTTCATCGGGTGCGGCGCCCAGCCGAGGAAGACGATCGGCTCCTGCTTGCGAATGGCCCGCGCGACCTGCAGGCGCATGGCCGTCTCGCTGGACTCGACCAGTTCGAAGTCGCCGAGATCGTAGCGGTTCTCCTTGATCATGGTCTTGATCAGCTGGTTGCCGCCGGCGCCCGACTCGATGCCGTAGATCTTGCCGTTGAGCTGGTCCTTGAAGCGGGCGATGTCGCTCATGTCCTTGAGGCCGGCGGCGGCCAGGTAGCTCGGCACCGCCAGGGTGAACTTGGCGCCGACCAGGTTGGGCTCCTCCACCAGGGTGACGCTCTTGTCGGCGACCGCCGGCTGGAACAGCGGGTCGGAGGCCGGCGACCAGTAGTCGAGGAAGAAGTCGACATCCTTCTTCTGCACCGAGACCAGGATGATCGGCAGGCTCAGGGTGGAGACCTTCGCCTGGTAGCCCAGACCCTCGGCCACCGCCATGGTCAGGCCGTTGATCGCGCCGTTGTCCACCCAGCCGACGTCGGCCATGCGCATGGTCTGGCACGACGCGGCTTCCTGGGCCCAGGACGGGGAGGTGGTGAGTGTCAGTGCAAGGGCCACCAAAGCAGTACGATTCGTTTTATTCATGTTGTTCGTCTCGTCAGGTTCAGGTTGTGGCAGGGGCGAGCGGCGTCATTGGCGCGGCTGCCGTATGGTCGCTGGCGTCCGCGCAGCCCGGGCTGGCGGCGGCGACAGCGGGGTTTGTAGTCTTCGGGGCATTCCGTTCAGGTGCCTGGGTGGAAATGCGGCCCGGCCGTCCGTGCAGGGCACTCGGCCGGGACCGGGCGCAGACCAAGACTGCGACCTGGCGGAATGGCTGACAAACGATCTATTCGACCGCTAAGGCCAAGCTCAGCTTATGGCTGGCTTTTTCATCTGCCGCCGCCGAAGCCGCACCCTCCCTGTGCGGCTTCGGCCTGCGCGTGGTTGCGGCATGCTCAGAGGAGGACGTAGAGGTCCTCGCCCTCGACGCTGACCGGGTAGGTCTTGGCCTTGATGCTGCGGTCGACGAGAAACTCGCCGGTCTTGATCTCGAATTCCCAGCCGTGCCAGGCGCAGCGCACCAGGTCATCGCGTTGGCCGTAGATGAATTCGTAGTGCGCGGTGTCCTGGGTGGTGCCGCACTGCGGTCCCTCGCACAGCGCCGCGCCGCGGTGCGGGCAGACGTTGAGCATGGCGTGGTACTCCTCGCCGACCTTGAAGATGCCGATCGGCAGGTTGCCGAGCTTGACGATCTTCTGCCGGCCGCTGGCGACCTCGTAGGCCTTGCAGGCCAGAACCTTCTTCGCATTCATGGTCTTCTCCTCTCGATCAGGCGGTCTTGGCCAGGGGTTGGGTCAGGCGCGAGTAGACCTTCAGGGCGTTGCCGCCGAGGATGCTGTCGCGCCACTGCGGCGGTATGTGCAGGGATTCGACGCTGTCGTAGTCCCAGTGCGGGTAGTCGGAGGCGAACAGCAGGGTGTTCTCGCCGTCCATCGCCTCGAGGATCGCCCACAGGTGCTCGACCTTGGTGCCCGGCTGCTCCAGCGGCTGGGTGGTGAAGCGTATGTTGCGCTTGAAATACTCGCTGGGCAGCAGCTTCAGCCAGGGCGTCTCCTTGCGCAGCGCCTTGTAGTTGGCGTCCAGGCGCCAGAGCACGCTGGGCACCCAGGCCACGCCGCACTCGATGACCACGAAGTACAGGTCCGGCCATTTCTCGAACACGCCCTGGGCGATCATGCTGGCCACGTGGGTCATGGCCGACTGCGGTAGCAGGGCATGGGTCTCCCAGAAATAGGTTGTTGGGCCGGCGCCGATCGGGTTGCTGTTGACCCCGCCCTGGCCGCCCAGGTGGATGGCGAAGGGCAGGCCCATCTCCGCGCAGGCCTCGTAGATGGGGTGGTAGAAGGGGTCGCCATAGGGCCGCTGGGCGCCATGGGAAGCCAGCACCTGGACAATGTCCGGGTGGCCGCCGAGGCGGCGGATTTCCGCGGCGGCGCCGTGCGGGTCGGTCGGGCTGATCAGCAGCGAGCCCTTGAAGCGCCGGTCCTTGGGCAGCCAGTAGTCGACCATCCAGTCGTTGTAGGCGCGCACCAGCGCCGCGGCATAGTGCGGGTTGGCCAGGGTCGAGGCCTCCAGGGCCTCGTCGCCGGTGAGGATGGCATAGTCGATGTTGTAACGGTCGAGATGCTTCTCCTTCATGATGCTGTAGTGCTCCTCCTGGGTCGCCGGGTTGATGTCGGCGCGCTTGAAGCCCTCCGGGTGCAGCCAGGGCCGGTGGCCGTGGGGGAAGGCGCCGACCGGACCGGGCTGTTCGCCGCGGATGAAGAAGTCCTTGAAGATCCCGTCCATGTAGGGGAGCAGCACCTCCGCCGACATCCAGTAGTTGTGGCAATCGCAGTCGATGATCGTGGTCATCTTTCAGGCTCCTGTGGTGAGGCGTGGCGCTGGGTCGAGGCCGACCCCTGCCACCACGGCTGGGTGATGGCTGCCATCCTATGGGCCTGAATTTGATTTTTATAATGAATTAAAAATGCCGTATAAAAGCAAAATTACGATTGATTGCCTGGCCTGGGAGGCCGCGAATGAAGATCGAGTTTCTGGACACCTTCGCCGACCTGGTGGAGACGCGTAACTTCAATCGCACGGCCGAGCGCCTGTGCGTCACCCAGTCGACGGTGAGCATGCGCATCCGCAGTCTGGAGGAGGCGATCGGTGCCCAGCTGTTCATCCGCGGCCGCGCCGGCGCCGAGCTGACCGCCGAGGGCCGGCGCTTCGAGAGCTACGCGGCCAACCTGCGCCTGTGCTGGAACCAGGCGCGTCAGGACATCAGCATGCCGCGCGACTACCACGGGCGCCTGCGCATCGCCACCCAGGTCAGCCTGTGGCAACGGCTGATCAGCAAATGGGTGTTCTGGCTGCGCCAGGAGTTCCCCAAGACGGCCATCCATGTCGAGGCCGACTACTCCAAGACCATGATCGACGAGCTGAGCTTCGGCAACCTGGACATCGCGGTGATCTACACCCCGCAGTACCGCCCGGAGCTGGAGATCCAGCACCTGTTCAACGAGCGTTTCGTGATGGTCGCCTCGCAGCCGCGGTCGCTCGCCGAGGTCAGCGTGGAAAGCTACGTGCTGGTCGCCATCTGCCCGCACTTCGTGGCCCGTCACGGCGAGCTGCTGCCGCAGCTGCAGCTGGCGCCGGTGTCCATGGGCCTGGGGGTGATGAGCGTGGAGTACCTGCGCGGCCGCGGGGGCGCGGCCTACCTGCCGGCCGACCTGGCGCAGCAGTACATCGACAGCGGCGACTTCTTCGCGGTGGCCGACGCACCGCAGATCGAGCAGCCGGTGTTCGTCTCCTTCCTCAGTAAGAACCGCCATCGCCCGCAGATCGGCAAGGCGCTCAAGGCCCTTCGTCTGATCGCCCTCGATTGAAGGCGGCGCGCGGCGGCGATATTGATCGTAAATAGCGATTAATATCGCCAAAACAACCGATCGCCATGATTGGTAGGCTCTTCTCTACCCACTGCCGGCCAGCCGCCGCACGGCAGACGCAGAAGAGGCCCGTCCACCATGAAGAGCCTGTCGATCGACCCCCTCCAGCTTGCCGCGCTGCCGTTGTGGCCCGCCAGCGAACTGGAGGTGCGCTGTATCCAGATCACCCAGGAGACCCACGACGTCGCCTCTTTCTGCTTCGCCGCGACCGCACCGCGGCTGTTCACCTTCAAGCCGGGCCAGTACGTCAGCCTCAAGGTGGAGATCGACGGCCGCCAGGAAGTGCGCTGCTATTCCATTTCCACGCCGCCGTCGCGGCCCTACAACTTCTCCATCACGGTGAAGAAGGTGCCCGGCGGCCTGGTTTCCAACTGGTTGCACGAGCACTTGCATGAGGGCGACTGGCTCCGGGTGCAGGGGCCCCAGGGCGCCTTCAACCTCATCGACCAGCCCTGTGACAAGGCCCTGCTGCTCTCCGGTGGCAGCGGCATCACCCCGCTGATGTCGATGACCCGCTGGCTGTTCGACACCGCCGCCGATGTCGATGTGCATTTCGTCCACAGCGCCCGTACCCCGGACGACATCATCTATCACCAGGAACTGCAGGCCATCGATGCGCGCACCCCGAACTTCCGCCTGTCGCTGGTCTGCGAGGGCAGCCTGAGCGGGGCGACCTGGTCGGGCTACCGCGGTTTCCTCGACGCCGCCATGTTGCAGCAGATGGTCCCCGATCTGTTCGAGCGCACCGTCTATGTGTGTGGCCCGGAAGGCTACATGCGCGCCGTGCGCGGCATTCTCCAGGCCCTGGACTTTCCCATGCAGCGCTATTTCGAGGAGAGCTTCGGCGGCTCCGTAGCGAACGCCCCGGCCCCTTCTCCGGCCGGCGCGGGCGATTGCGCCGCGCACCAGGTGAGCTTCAGCCGCGCCGGCAAGTGCGTCAGTGGCGTCGCCGAAGAAACCATCCTCGACATCGCCGGCAGGCACGGCCTGTGGATTCCCTCGGCCTGCCGCATGGGTTTCTGCGGTGCCTGCAAGCTGCGTCGGCTCAGCGGCGAGGTCCTGATGAACCATAGCGGCGGCATCAGCGACGCCGAGATCGACGACGGCTATGTCCTGGCCTGCTGCAGCTATGCGCAAGGCGACGTGGCGTTCGACTACTGAGAGCCCGGGCGGGCGTCGCGAACGCCCGCCCCTGTGAGAGGAATGCAGATATGAATCAGGCCCTGCGGGTTGAACATCTAAGCGTCTCCTATGCCGGCCGCTGCGCCGTCGAGGATGCCTGTCTGAGCATCGGCCAAGGCCTGCTGGTCGGCATCATCGGCCCCAATGGCGCCGGCAAGTCGAGCCTGCTCAAGGCCATGCTCGAGCTGATTCCCCGGGAGCGCGGCCGGGTCGAGATCTTCGGCCGGCCGCTGCAGCAGGCACGGCGCAACGTCGCCTATGTGCCGCAACGCAGCGAGATCGACTGGCAATTCCCGATCAGCGTGCTGGACACCGTGGTGCTCGGCACCTACCCGAACCTGGGCTGGTTCAACAAGCCCGGGCGCCAGGAGCGCCAGCGGGCCCTCGAGTGCCTGCGGCGGGTCGGCCTGCAGGATTTGGCTCAGCGCCAGATCGGCGAGCTGTCCGGCGGCCAGCAGCAACGGGTGTTCCTGGCCCGGGCCCTGGCCCAGCAAGCCGACCTGTATCTGTTGGACGAGCCCTTCGTCGGCATCGATGCGCTCAGCGAGCGCACCATCATCGGCATCCTCGAGTCGCTGCGTGATGCGGGCAAGACGGTGCTGGTGGTGCATCACGATCTGAGCAAGGCCCGCGAGTATTTCGACCGACTGGTTCTGATCAACCAACGCATCCTCACCTACGGCGCCGCCGCCGAGGTGTGTACCCCCGAGGTGTTGGCCCGGGCCTACCTGGGCGACCTGCCGTTCACCCATCAACCGGGAGTGGCCTGCCGATGACCTTCCTTCAAGCCGTTGTGGAATATGACTTCCTGCAGAAGGCCCTGATGACCTCGGCCATGGTCGGCATCATCTGCGGGGTGATCGGCTGCTTCATCATCCTGCGCGGCATGGCGCTGATGGGCGATGCCATCTCCCACGCGGTGCTGCCCGGGGTGGCCCTGTCGTTCATGCTGGGGGTCAACTTGCTGATCGGTGCGGTGCTGTCCGGTCTGCTCACGGCCATCGCCATCGGCTACGTCAGCCAGCACAGCCGGATCAAGCATGACGTGTCGATCGGCGTGATGTTCACCGCCGCGTTCGCCTTGGGCATCATCCTGATTACCCTGCAGAAGAGCAGCACCGACCTCTACCACATCCTCTTCGGCAACGTCCTGGCGGTGCGTCCCGAAGACATGTGGATCACCCTGATCATCGGCACCCTGGTGCTGGTCTCGGTGTACCTGTTCTACAAGGAACTGTTGGTCAGTACCTTCGATGCCACCATGGCCGCCGCCTACGGCCTGCCGGTCAAGCTGATCCACTACTTCCTCATGACCCTGCTGACCCTGGTCACAGTGGCCTCGTTGCAGACGGTCGGCATCGTGCTGGTGGTGGCCATGCTGATCACCCCGGCGGCCACCGCCTACCTGCTGACCAGTCGCCTGTCGCTGATGATCGCCTGGGCCGCCGGTCTGGGGCTGCTCTCGGCCTTCTGCGGCATCTACCTGAGCTTCACCTACAACCTGGCCTCGGGCGCGACCATCGTCATGACCTCGACCCTGCTGTTCGTCGCCGCGCTGCTCCTGTCCCCCAGCCAGGGCCTGCTCTGGCGCGCCCTGCAGGCCCGGCGCCGGCGGCTCAACAATCCCGAACGCTCCCTGCTCAAGCATGAGGTGTCGCCATGATCAGAACCCTGTTACTGCTCGCCCTCGGCCTCTGGCTGCCCTCGGTCTGGGCCGATAGCGGCGCCAAGCTCAAGGTGGTCACCACCTATTCGATCCTCTACGACATCGTCAAGAACGTCGGTGGCGAGCGGGTGGCGATCCACAGCCTGGCGCCGCTGGGCTCCAATCCTCACGAATACGACCCGTTGCCGCTGGACGTGCAGCAGACCAGCGATGCCGACCTGGTGTTCTACAACGGCCTCAACCTGGAGGCCGGCAATGCCTGGTTCGACAAGCTGCTGCGCACCGCCGGCAAGGCCGGCGCAGACGCCCCGGTGTTCCGCCTGAGCGAGGGGGTCACGCCGCAGTACCTGACCTCCAGCGGCCAGGCCGGCAGCGAAGACCCCCACGCCTGGCTGGATGTGCGCAACGGCATCCAGTACGCGCGCAATGCCCGGGAAGCCCTGATCCGGGTCGATCCGGCCCACGCCGCCAGCTACCGACGCAATGCCGCGGCCTATATCGGCCGGCTGGAGCAGCTGCACGCCCGGGCGCTGACGGCCTTCGCCGAGATTCCGGCCGAGCGCCGTTACCTGGTCACGAGCGAGGGGGCGTTCAAGTATTTCTGCGCCGCCTACGGTTTCGAGGCCGGCTATATCTGGGAGATCAACGCGGAGAACCAGGGCACGCCGCAACAGGTCATCGCCCTGCTCGAACAGCTCAAGCAGCGCCGGGTGCCGGCCCTGTTCGTCGAGACCAGCATCGACCCGCGCAGCATGCAGATGGTCGCGCGCGAGAGCGGCATCGCCATCGCCGGCAGCCTGTACACCGACTCCCTGGGCCTGCCCGGCGAGCCCGGGGACAGCTATGCCGGCATGCTCGAGGCGAATATCCGCACCATCCTCGCCGCCCTGCGTTAGCCGTGCGAGGCCGCGGCGGCCGTGATGGCCGCCGCGGTCAGGGGCGCCGCGCGGATCAGGTCCCCGACTTGATCCGGGTCCAGGCGCGGGTGCGCAGGCGCTCGACTTTCTGCGGCAGCGGCTTGAGCACGTACAGGGTCTTCTGCGCCTCGGCATTCGGGGTCAGGTCGGCGTTGTCGCGGATTTCCGCGCTGACCAGTGGCATGGCGTCCTTGTTCGGGTTCGGGTAACCGAGGAAGGTGCTGATCGGCGCCACCACCTGCGGGTCGAGCAGGTTGTTGAGGAACTCGTGGGCTTCGTCGACGTTCTGCGCGCTGGCCGGGATGGCGAAGGAGTCGAACCACAGCGGCGCGCCTTCCCTGGGCAGGCGCCAGTCGATGACCACGCCGTTGCCGGCTTCCTTGGCGCGGTTGGCAAACTGGTAGAAGCTGCCCGAGTATCCGACTGCCACGCAGATGTTGCCGTTGGCGATGTCGGTCATGTACTTGGCCGAGTGGAAGTAGCGCACGTGCGGGCGGATCTTCAGCAACAGCTCGGTGGCCTTGTCGTAGTCCTCGCGCTTGCTGCTGGCCGGGTCCAGACCCAGGTAGTGCAGGGCGATCGGCAGCATCTCGCTCGGCGAGTCGAGCATGGTCACCCCGCACTGGGCCAGCTTGGCGGCGTTCTCCTCCTTGAAGATCAGATCCCAGCTGTTCACCGGGGCGTCTTCGCCGAGGGCGGCCTTGACCTTGTCCGGATTGAATCCGATCAGCACGGTGCCATACATGTAAGGCACCGCGTGCTCGTTACCCGGGTCGTTGGCTGTCATCAGCTGCAGCAGCGCCGGGTCGAGGTGTTGCCAGTTGGGCAGCTTGCTCTTGTCCAGCTTCCGGAACACGCCGGCGCGGATCTGGGTGTCGAGGAAAGTATTGGACGGCACCACCAGGTCGTAGCCCGAGTTGCCGGTGAGCAGCTTGGCCTCCAGGGCCTCGTTGGTGTCGAACAGGTCCCAGGTCAGCTGGATGCCGGATTTCTCCTGAAACTCCTTGGGTACCGAGGGCAGCATGTAGTCGGCCCAGTTGTACACGCGCAGCTCGCGCGGCTTGTCGGCGGCCAGGGCCTGGCCGAGGCCGCCGAGCAGGGCGCCGGCGCAGAGGCCGGCGGTCAGGGTGCGGGTGAGTCTGTTCATCGAGGTCACTCCATTCTTCTTGTGATTCAATCACCGCGCCCGGGAGCGCGGGATTGTCGTAGGGTGGATGACGTTCTATCCATCCACCTGGGGAGATCCGGTGGACGAAAAGAGCGTCGTCCACCCTACGAAGCGCATCGTCGAGAGGCTCAGGCGCCTTCGAAACCTTCCAGCACATTCACCGCATTGACCCCGATGGCTTCCACCGCGTAGCCGCCTTCCATGACGAACAGGGTCGGCAAACCGAGGGCCTCGATGCGCTGGCCCATGCGCAGGTAGTCCGGGCTGTCGAGCTTGAACTGGGAAATCGGGTCGTCCTTGAAGGTGTCCACCCCCAGCGACACCACCAGCACCTCGGCGCCCGATTCGGCGATGCGCTGGCAGGCCTGTTCCAGCGCCGCGCTCCAGCTTGTCCAGTCGCTGCCGGCCGGCAGCGGGTAGTTGAAGTTGCAGCCCTCGCCGGTCCCCTCGCCGCACTCGTCGGCATGGCCGAGGAAGAACGGAAACTCGGCCGCCGGGTCGCCGTGGATCGAGGCCACCACCACGTCGCTGCGCTGGTAGAAGATCGACTGGGTGCCGTTGCCGTGGTGGTAGTCGACGTCGAGGATCGCCACCTTGGCCCGGCCCTGGTCGAGGAAGGCCTGGGCGGCGATGGCGGCGTTGTTCAGGTAGCAGTAGCCGCCCATCACCTCGGCGGCGGCATGGTGACCCGGCGGCCGGCACAGGGCGAACACGCTGTGGGCGCCGGCGGCGATCTGCGCCTGGGCGCTGAGGGCCACCTGGGCGGCGCTGTAGGCGGCCTGCCAGGTGCCGGCGGTGATCGGCGCGCCGGCGTCGAAGCTGTAGTAGCCGAGCTGGCCGTGCAGGCTGCTGGGCAGCTGCTGGCGGAGGGTGCGTGCCGGCCAGGTGTAGGGCAGCAGGTCGCCCTTGCCGCCCTGAGCCTGCCAGCGCGCCCAGGCGCCTTCGAGGAAGTCCAGGTAGGCCGGCGAGTGGATGCGCGCCAGTGGCGCGCGGCCGAAGTCCTGGGGCGCGCGCACCTCGCCGAGGTCGCGTTCCCTTACCCGCGCGAGGATATGGTCGGCGCGCTGCGGCTTCTCGAAACAGGGCAGCAACTGGCCGTCGATCAGCTCGCAGCTGCCGTGGTGCAGGTGATGGTCGTCGCTGTAGTAGGTCAGCATCTGTGGGAGCTCCCAGGCTTGTTGTTGTGGCAGCCATCGTTGTGGCAGCCATGGCTGTGGCAAGCAGTCTTGTGGGAGTCATTGTTCGCCGCAGCGGGCGATGGGAAAACGCTGGCAACGGCCAATAGGGGATCGAAGTGGCCAAATTCAGCGGCCGCCGCAGTCGGGGTAGGGTGGGTTAGCGGCACTGAACGCCTGATACACAGCCGGCAACGCCAATCGGGTGCCGCGTAACCCACCGGATCGCCGCTCGCCTCGCTGCCCATGGTGGGTTACGGCGCAGCAAAGCTTGGTGTGACGGCAAGCAACCTGGACAGGCGCCTAACCCACCCTACGCACTGCCTATTGGGCGGTGGGTTACTTACGCACGAAAACGGCTCGGCGCGACTCCGCTCCAGCGCTGGAAGGCATGGCGGAAGCTGGCGCTCTCGCTGTAACCCAGCGCCTCGGCGATGCGGCAGATCGGCAGGTCGCCCTGGCCGAGCAGGGCCTTGGCCCGCGCGAAGCGTAGCTCGTCGAGCAGTTCCTGGTAGTGGGTGCCGAGCTCCTGCAGGTGGCGGCGCAGGGTGCGCGGCGAGCAATGCAGCTGCTGTGCCAGGGTCTCCAGTCCCGGTGGCTCGGCCAGCTGGCTGGCGAGCAGCTGGCGGACCCGGCTCAGCCAGGCCTGGCGCGTGGTGAACTCGACGTTCTGCTTGCGGCAGCGTTCGAGCATGTCCTGGTGGGTGACCGGGTCGGCCAGGGGCAGGCGCCGCTGCAGCCATTCGACGGGGAAGGCGAAGGCATTGCGCGGGGCGTCGAATTGCAGCGGGCAGGGAAAGCTGGCCGCGTAGCGCGCGACGTAGTCGGGCCGGGCATGCTGGAACTGGGCCGCGGCCAGGGGCAGCGGGCGACCGAGCAGCTCGTCGCAGACCAGCCTGAGCGAGGCCAGGCACATCTCCACGTTGAAGCGCTCCAGCGCCGCGTCATGCTGGTAGTCGGCGGCGCCGACCCAGGCCAGTCCGCCTTCGACGCTCAGCTCCAGCTTGAAATAGGTGCCGAGCAGCGCCGGGTACTGCAGCAGCAGGCGCCAGGCGTCACCAAAGGTGGCAGCCGACAGCGCGGCGTAACCGAGCAGGCCGTAGGACGACACGTGCAGACGCCGGCCCAGTTCCAGGCCGAGGTCGGCGCGCCGCGCAAGGGCGTTGGCGCACACCTGCAGTTCCTGGGTGCGGGTGATGCGCCGCTCGCCGCTGGCCAGCTCGCCGGGCTGGATGCCGCTGCCGGCCAGCAGGGCCTCGGCCTGCGCGGGCCGCTCGGCGAGCAGCTCGAGGATCAGGGCGACCACGTGCAGGGTGGTCAGGTGGGCATGCAGCATCGGTGGCGTCCGCGGTCTTCAGGTGGCCGACTATCGGCAAAAAGCGAGCAAGAAGCATACCGCGAATGTCGACGACCCCATGGCCGGGCGTGCCGTTAGGCGAAGACGCTGACGGTCTGGCGGCTGACCAGCGCCGTGTGGCCGTGGCGGTCCCACAGGGTGGCATCGATATGGCTGTAGCCGTTGGCGGCATGCTGGATGTCGGCCAGGTACTGCCACCAGTCGCCGCCCGTGCAGGCCTCGGGGCGCTCGACGAAGCCGAGGCTCCAGGTCAGGGTGCTGCCGGCGGTCGGGGCCTTGAGCAGGCTGAACACCGCCGGCGGCCAGGCATCCAGCAGGCACAGCAGTTCGGCCACCCCGGCCGCCTGGTCGCCCGGCTCGCGCAGGCGGATCCAGCCGCCCAGGTGGGGTTCCCGGCCGCCCATAAAGGGCATCGTGCCGACCGCATAACGGTAGTCGAAGTGCTGGGTGAAGTCCGGCGTCAGGCCGGGGATAAAGGGAAACTGCGTTGCGGCTTCGGGGCTCTTGGTGGTCGGCGCGTTCATGGCCGCCACGCTCACGGCCGAGGCGCGGTCGCCGCCGAAGCTGGCCAGCATCACCACGCAGGGCCGATCGTCTTGATAGGCCGTGGCCTGCACCTGGGTCGCCGCCTTGCCTTCGCGCAGCACCCTGACCGGTACATCCAGGGCGCCGGGAGCCACCGGGGCGACGAATGAAACCATCAGCGAGCGCAGCGCCCGCTCGGTGGCCACCCGTGGGCGGATCTTCTCGAACAGGCAGGCGGCCAGCAGGCCGCCGAAGGTGGCCCGGCCCTGGCCCCAGTGCTCGGGAATCTGCACCTGGCTGGGGGATGAGGCGCAGGCGGCGTGCAGCATCTCGGCAAAGTTCATGGACATTCCTCTGGTTAGGCGATGGCGTGGTTATGGGGGTGGCCCTGACCGGCCAGGTGGCTGTCGAGGAAGGCGCTCACCCGCTGCGCGTAGGCCTCGGGCTGCGCCGCATAGGCCAGGGTGTGCCGGGCCCCCGGCACCTGCCAGAACTCGCTATGGGTGGCCTGGGCCAGGGCCTGGTGCAGCTGCCGGCCGTCCCGCACCGGGGTGTAGGGGTCATCCTCGCCGTAGATCAGCAGCAGGGGCGGCTGGCCCACCAGCCGGGTAGCGGCCTGGAGCGGGCGCAGGCGCCGCTCGCCAGCCGGATAGAGCAGCCTGGACAGCTGGATGCCGAGCCGGGGGATGGGGTAGCGGCGCCAGAAGTGCAGCAGGGTCGGAAAGGCCGACTCGAGCACCGCGGCCTTGAACGGATGTCCGGCCTGGGCCAGGGCGCAGACGCTCATGGCCGCGCCCATGGAGGCGCCGAGCAGCCCCAGCGGCAGTCGCGGATAGCGGGTCTGCAGGGCCTGGCCGGCGGCCAGCACGTCCAGGGGGTAGTCCATGGTGGTGGAGCTGCTCTCGCCGAAGCCGTTGAGGTCGAACAGCATCACGTGATAACCGGACCGGCGCAGCAGCTCGGCGTGGCCCTGTTTCAGCCAGAAGCCCTTGGCCGCCGTGCCCATGGGGTGGGCCAATAGCACCGCGCCCTTGGCCTCGGGCGTATGGGCCTCGGCCAGCAGGGCGGCCAGGCGGGCACCCGAGCCGCTGGCGATGCTCAGGCGTTGCCAGGGCCCCTGGTCGATACCGTCCGGCCAGCGCCAGGGCCGCATGAAGCGACCGAAGAAGGGTTTTTTGAACAGTCGATAGGCTGTATGTTTCATCGCCGTGCTCCTCTTGGACCATGGTGCTAAGTCGCCCGTGGTGGCGCCTCCCATCCCCTGGTGGGGCGCAATGCTAGGCAGCGGGCGACGGGCTCACCATGGGTGAAAATGACGAAAAACGTGCGAAAAGCGCGGCTAACGGGCCGTTGGAAAACCTAGGCGAGGCAGGGAAGTGAGGACATTGCGATGAAGGTGACGGTTCTGATGGCCGATCGTTGCTCGGCCACCAGCGTATCGGCGGCCCTGGAGTTCCTCGAGTGCGCCAACGTGTTGCACCGGTTCGCCAGCGGAGGTGCCGGCGCCGCCCCCTTCGAGGTGCAGAGCGTGTCCATCGACGGCGCGCCGGTGACCTGCACCGGCGGCCTGCGCCTGACGCCGCACAAGGCCCTGGCCGAGGTCGAGGATAGCGAGCTGGTCATAGTGCCGGGCTTCATGTTCAACATCCTCGCGGTACTGCCCGAGATGGGCCCGGTGTGCGCCTGGCTGCGCCATCACAATGGTCGCAACGGCTATATCGCCAGCATGTGTACCGGCACCTTCGTCACCGCCCAGGCCGGCCTGCTGGACGGCAAGCGCGCCACCACCCACTGGATCTTCGCCGAGCAGTTCGCCCGGCACTTCCCGCGGGTGCGGCTGCAGGCCGAGCGCACGGTGACCGACGACGGCCTGCTGCTCTGTTCGGCCGGCTCGACCACCGGCAGCGACCTGCTGCTGCACATCATCCGTCGCTTCGCCTCGCCCCAGCTGGCCGCCGAGTGCTCGAAGAAACTGTTGGTCGACAGCGCCGAGCGCAGCCAGACGCCCTACATGAGCGGCCCGTTCGGCAAGAGCCACCAGGACCAGGCAGTGCTGAAGGTGCAGATCTGGCTGGAGAAGCACCTGGCCGAGCCCATCGCCCTGGAGCAGGTCGCCGAGCGCTTCGCCCTGACCCCGCGCAGCCTGATCCGGCGCTTCAAGGACGCCACCGGGCAGACCCCCGGGCAGTACCTGCAGAACCTGCGCATCGAGCGGGCCAAGCACCTGCTGGAGGGCGGGCAGGAGAACTTCGAGCGCATCACCCAGCAGGTGGGCTACGAGGACGGCAGCTCCTTCCGCCGCCTGTTCAAGCAGCGGGTCGGCATCGCGCCGGGCGCCTACCGGCGGCGCTTCAACAACGCCTGCGCGGGCGTCTAGGCATCAGCCCGGTAGGGTGGAAAACGCCCCAGGCTTTGCCGCCCTACAGGCCGTACTTCTTCACCTTGTCGAACAGCGTGGTCTTGGCCATGCCCAGGGCCTGGCTGGCCTGGCTGAGGTTGCCGCCGTGGCGGGCCAGGGCGTCGCCCAGCAGGCTGCGCTCGAAGGCTTCCACCGCCTCGGCGAAGCTCGGTCCGCCGGCGTCCGCGCTCGGGCCGCTGTGTTTGAAGGCCGGCAGGCCGAGGGCGAAGCGCTCGGCGACGTTGCGCAGCTCGCGCACGTTGCCCGGCCAGTCGTGGGCCAGCAGCGCGGCCAGGGTGTGGCGATCCGGCTCGGGCGCCGGGCGGTCGAAGCGCAGCGCGGCCAGTTGCAGGAAGTGCTCGAACAGCAGGGCGATGTCCTCGCGCCGCTCGCGCAGCGGCGGCAGCTCCAGGCTGACCACGTTGAGCCGGTAGTAGAGGTCGCTGCGGAACTGCCCGGCGCGGCCCAGGGCGTCGAGGTCGGCCTTGGTCGCGGCGATCACCCGGCAGTCCACGGCGATCGGCTGGTTCGAGCCGAGGCGCTCCAGGCTGTGCTCCTGCAGCACCCGCAGCAGCTTGATCTGCAGGTTCAGCGGCATGCTCTCGATCTCGTCGAGGAACAGGCTGCCGCCGTCGGCGTGTTCGATCTTGCCGATGCGCCGCTTGCCGGCGCCGGTGAAGGCATGGGCCTCGTGGCCGAAGATCTCGCTCTCGAACAGGTTCTCCGGCAGGCCGCCGCAGTTGAGGGCGACGAACTGTTTGCGCGAGCGCCGGCTGAAATCGTGCAGGCAGCGCGCCACCAGCTCCTTGCCGGTGCCGGTCTCGCCCTCGATCAGCACGTTGGCGCCGGTATCGGCGACGTTGGCGATCAACTCGCGCAGGCGCTGCATGGCCGGCGAGCGGCCGATCAGGCGTTGCTCCAGGGCCTGGCGTCCGGCCAGCTGGCGGCGCAGCTCGCCCACCTCGCGGGCCAGGCCGCGCTGGGCCAGGGCGCGGCGGCACACCTCGACCAGGCGCTCGGGGGAGAAGGGCTTCTCGATGAAGTCGTAGGCGCCGTCGCGCATGGCGCCCACCGCCATGGCGATGTCGCCGTGGCCGGTGATCAGCACCACCGGCAGGCTCGGATCGCGGCGCTTGAGCGCGCTCAGCAGCTGCAGGCCGTCCAGCCCCGGCAGGCGGATGTCGCTGACCACTATGCCGGGAAAATTCGCGCCGACCCGCGCCAGGGCCTGCTCGGCGCTGCCCAGGCCCTCGCTGGGGATGTCTTCCAGGGCCAGGGCCTGCTGGCAGCCGAGCAGGACATGGGGGTCGTCTTCGACGATCAGGACGCTGAGGGCTTCAGCCATGGTGTGGATGCTCCAGGGGCATGCCGGCGTGCAGCGCCAGGCTGAGGATAAAGGCCGTGCCGCCTTCGTCCGGGTGGCGCACGCCGAGGCTGCCGCCGGCGGCGGCGGCCAGGCTGGCGGACAGGGTCAGGCCCAGGCCCAGGCCTTGCTCGCCGGGCTTGGTGGTGAAGAAGGGCTCGAACAGGTGGCCGCGCAGCGCCGGGTCGATGCCCGGGCCGTTGTCGCGCACTTCCAGCTGGTAGCGGGCGCCGTCCAGGGCGCCGCTGAGCCACAGGCGCCGGTCACCCTGCCGGGCCATGGCGTCCAGGGCGTTGCCGATCAGGTTGACCAGGATCTGTTCCAGGCGGGTCTGGTCGATGGCCAGGCGCAGCGGCTCCTGGCCGTAGTCGCGTTCGACGATCAGGGGCGTGCGCTGCAGGCGCGGGTGCAACAGCATCAGCGCCGCTTCCACCGCCTTGTCCAGGTCGGCCTGGCCGTGGTCGTCCGAGCGGCGGGCGAAGGCGCGCAGGCTGGCGGTGATCTTGCCCATGCGGTCGACCAGCTCGCCGATGGTCTGCAGGTTGCTGCCGGCCACGTCCAGGGCGCCGCGCTGGAGGAAGCGCACGGTGTTGCCGGACAGGGTGCGCAGGGCCGCCAGCGGCTGGTTGAGTTCGTGGGCGATGCTGGTGGACATCTGCCCGATCACCGCCAGCTTGCCGGCCTGGACCAGCTCGTCCTGGGTCTTGCGCAGGTTGGCCTCGGTCTGTCGGCGTTCGCCGATCTCGGCTTTGAGCCGCTCGTTGCTGGCGCGCAGGGAGCGGGTGCGGTCGGCGATGCGTCGTTCCAGCTGGCTGTTGGCCTGCTCCAGGGCCTCGCGGGCGGCCAGGCGGGTGGCGATCACCTTGCGCCGCTGGTTCAGCGCCAGGCCGAGGAAGATCAGCAGGGCGCAGGCCACCCCCGCCAGCAGGGCGTGGCCGATGGCCGTGCGGCGCTGCTCGCGCAGCGGGGTGAGCAGGGTCAGGTGCCAGGGGGTGTCGTCCAGGGCGCGGCTCTGCTGCAGGTAGTTGACCGCCCCGGCGGCCTGGCCGGGGTCGGCGGCGGCGAAGCTGACCTGCTCGATACCCTCGCCCAGACTCTGGCGCGCCAGGGGCTGCAACTCCTCCAGGGCCACCCAGTGGTACTGCAGGCTGCGCGCCAGGCGCTCGCGGGTGCTCGGGCCCAGGGGGTAGACGGCCTTGAGCCGGCGCGCCGGGGCGCTTGCGAGGATGATGATGCCGTTCTCGTCGCTGACGTAGGCCTCCAGGCGGGCGCGCTGCCAGCGCTGCTCCAGGGCATCCAGGCGCACCTTGACCACCGCCACGCCGATGATCCGCTCGCCCTGCTTGAGGCCGTGGGCCAGGTAGTAGCCGGGCTCGCCGGTGGTGCTGCCGATGCCGTAGAAGCGCCCGGGGCGGCCGGCCATGGCGTCCTGGAAGTAGGCGCGGAACGACAGGTCCTCGCCGAGGAAGCTGCTCGGCGTACGCCAGTTGCTGGTGGCCAGCACCCGGCCCTCGGTGTCCAGCACATAGGTGGCCAGGCTGCCGCTGCGCTGGTTGAGCCCCTCGAGGAAGTCGTTGACCCGCTGGCGGCGGTAGTGGCTGGGCGTCTGCAGCAGGCGACGGACGTCGTCGTTGAGCTCCAGCAGGCTGGGCAGGTAGGTGTACTTGGTGATCTCGCTTTCCACCGCCCGGGCGTTGAGCTCCAGCTGGCGTTCGCCGTTCTCGGCCAGGGCGCGGATGCCCACCCCCGCGCTGATGCGGTAGCCGGCGTAGCCACAGGCGAGCACCAGGGCCAGCAGCAGGAGCGGCAGCAGCAGATGGCGGGTCAGACGCGGCTTCACGGTCAGGGCGGGCGGCATGGCGCCAAGGCAGGCGGGAGGGCATTGCATCACAGTCGTCCGGGGCTGACCAGTTGCGGCGGGCGAGCGGTGAACCGCCCGCCCCATCCTAGGCCTCAGTGCTGAAGGATCTTGGCGAGGAACTGCTGGGCCCGCTCGGAACGGGCATCGATGTCGCCGAAGAACTCGTCCTTCGGGCAGTCCTCGACGATCTTGCCGGCGTCCATGAAGATCACCCGGTCGGCGACCTTGCGGGCGAAGCCCATCTCGTGGGTCACGCACATCATGGTCATGCCCTCGTTGGCCAGTTGCACCATCACGTCGAGCACCTCGTTGACCATCTCCGGATCCAGGGCCGAGGTCGGCTCGTCGAACAGCATCACCACCGGGTCCATGGCCAGGGCGCGGGCGATGGCCACGCGCTGCTGCTGGCCGCCGGACAGCTGGCCGGGGTGCTTGTGGGCATGGGCGCCCAGGCCGACCCGCTCGAGCAGGGCCAGGCCCTTCTCGGTGGCCTCGGCCTTGCTGCGGCCGAGCACCTTGACCTGGGCGATGGTCAGGTTCTCGGTGATCGACAGGTGGGGGAACAGCTCGAAGTGCTGGAACACCATGCCGACCCGCGAGCGCAGCCTGGGCAGGTCGGTCTTGCGGTCGGCGACCGAGGTGGCGTCGACCACGATGTCGCCCTGCTGGAAGGCCTCCAGGGCGTTGACGCACTTGATCAGGGTCGACTTGCCGGAGCCGGACGGCCCGCACACCACCACCACCTCGCCCTTCCTCACCTCGGTGCTGCAGTCGCTGAGCACCTGGAAGTCCCCGTACCACTTGTTGACGTTCTGGATAGAGATCATACGGCTAACCTTTTTTGCAGATGCTTGACCAGCAGCGAGGCGGAGAAGCTGACGATGAAGTAGACCAGGCCGGCGAAGATCAGGAACTCATGGGCCTGGCCGATGATGTCGCCGCGCGAGCGGGCGGCGTTGAGGAAGTCCATCAGGCCCACGGTGTAGACCAGCGAGGTGTCCTGGAACAGGATGATGCTCTGCTGCAGCAGCAGCGGGGTCATCTTGCGGAACGCCTGGGGCAGGATGATTAGGCGCATGCTCTGGGCGTAGCTCATGCCCAGGGCGCTGGCCGCGCCCATCTGGCCCTTGGGAATGGCCTGGATGCCGGCGCGCACGATCTCGCAGAAGTAGGCCGCCTCGAACATGATGAAGGCCACCAGGCAGGAGCTGAAGGCGCCCACCGGGGTGTCTTCGCCGGTGATCCAGCGCAGGATGAAGGGCACCGCGAAGTAGAACCAGGTGATCACCAGCAGCAGCGGGATGGAGCGGAAGTAGTTGACGTAGGTGGCGGCGAAGTTGGCCAGCAGGCGGTTCGGCGACAGCCGCAGCAGCGCCAGCAGGGTGCCCAGCAGCACGCCGCCGAGCACGCCGAGGACCATCAGCTTGAGGGTCATCCACATGCCGTCGGCCAGGCCCGGCAGGGCCGGGATGATTGCGGAAAAGTCCATCACTTGCCTCCTACGGCGATCAGCCCGGGGACCGCGACCTTCTTCTCCACCACCCGCATCAGCTGCATCAGCGTCATGTTCAGGGTGAAGTAGATCAGCGTGGCCAGGGTGAAGGCCTCGAACAGGTTGGCGCTGAACTCGGCGGTCTGCTTGGTCTGCGCCAGCAGCTCCATCAGGCCGATCAGCGAGGCCACCGAGGAGTTCTTGAAGATGTTGAGAAATTCCGAGGTCAGCGGCGGGATGACGATGCGCAGCGCCTGCGGCAGCAGCACGTTGGCGTAGATCTGCGGCAGGCGCAGGCCCATGGCGTAGCCGGCGGCGGTCTGGCCCTTGGGCAGCGCCTGGATGCCGGTGCGCACCTGCTCGCAGACCCGTGCGGCGGTGAACAGGCCCAGGCACAGCACCACGCTCAGGTAGGCCGAGGTGGCCGGTGCCAGGTCCTGCTTGAACCACAGTTCCAGCGGCTCGGGCAGCAGGTCCGGCACCAGGAAGTACCAGAGGAACAGCTGCACCAGCAGCGGCACGTTACGGAACACCTCCACGTAGGCGGTGGCGATGCCGGCCAGCACGCGGTTCGGCACGGTGCGCAGCACGCCCAGCAGGGTGCCGAGCAGCAGGGCGATGACCCAGCCGACCAGGGCGATGGCGATGGTCCAGCCCAGGCCGGTGAAGAACCAGTCCAGGTAGATCTCGCTGCCGATGCCGGTGGACTTGAAGAAGATGCCCCAGTCCCAGTTGTAATTCATGCGGGTAAACCCTCGGGTGTCGCCAGATGCAGCGGCCAGGTCGCCGGCCTTTGCCGGCATTGGCGGCTGCATCCAAAACAGTCGGTTGGAGGGGGCGGGGCAGGCGCGTGCCGGCCCCGTCCGCGGTTGGCGGACGTGCCCCCGGTCCATTCGGGTGGTAGCTGGGAGCGAGCCCCGCAGGGGCTCGGGCTCCCGGTTCCCCGCCGGCGCGCCCCTCGTGAGGGCGCGTCGGCGTCACCGTCACAGCTGCTCGGCAGACTTGTCGGTGGGGTTGGCGATGAGCTTCTTCAGCTCCGCGCTCATGGGGAAGTTCAGGTTCAGGCCCTTCGGCGGGATGGGCTGCATGAACCACTTGTCGTAGATGGCGCTGACTTCGCCGGACTGGTAGGTGGCGGTGATGGCGCCGTCGACCAGCGCCTTGAACGCCGGGTCGCCCTTGCGCACCATGCAGCCGTAGATCTCGTAGGACTGCGGGGTGCCGACCACGGCCCAGTCGGCCGGCTGCTTGGCCTTGGCCATCTCGCCGAACAGCAGCGCGTCGTCCATCATGAAGGCCACCGCGCGGCCGGACTCGAGCATCAGGAAGGACTCGCCATGGTCCTTGGCCGAGATGATGTTCATGCCCATCTGCTTCTCGGCGTTCATGCTCTTGAGCAGGCGCTCGGAGGTGGTGCCGGCGGTGGTCACCACGTTCTTGCCGGTCAGGTCGGCGAAGTCGCTGATGCCCGAGCTCTTCTTGGTCAGCAGGCGGGTGCCCACCTCGAAGATGCCCACGGAGAAGTCCACCTGCTGCTGGCGCTCGACGTTGTTGGTGGTGGAGCCGCACTCCAGGTCGACGGTGCCGTTCTGCACCAGCGGGATGCGGGTCTGCGAGGTCACCAGGTTGTAGCGCACCTTGAGCTCCGGCAGCTCCAGCTTCTGCTTGATCGCCTCGACCACCTTCAGCTGCAGGTCATGGGAGAAGCCTACCGGCTGCTGCGGGCTGTCGCCGAAGTAGGAGAAGGGAATGGAGGCGTCGCGGTGGCCCAGGACGATGGTGCCGGACTCCTTGATCTTCTTCAGGGTGCCGGTCAGTTCCTCGGCCAGCGCCGGGGCGCTGAGCAGGCCGGCGGTCAGGGCGAGGGCGACGGTGCGGGAAAGCGTGCTCTTGGTCATGCGGATTCTCACTGTTGTTGTTATCGGGCGGCCGGCCAGGTGGGTGTCGGTCGGCCGGAAGGCGTTGGCGTGCCTGCCGTGAGCTAGAGCAGGGAGCGTGCCAGCTGCGTTTTCAATTTGTCGAGTTGCTTAACTATCTGAAAATAAAGGGAAAATACATTTATTGGGTGGGTGTGGCCGAGACGCTGCGTTCGCCACGGCGAACGCGGGCGCCTTGTGCATTCGGAAAACCGAACGGTGTGGGTGGGAATACTGAGGTGCAGGCCGCCTAGGGTGGAAAATGGCGAAGCCTTTTCGGGGGCATCGAGGCCACTCGCAGGTGGCCGGTGATCCGGTTTCGGCGCTTGCCGCGCGAAACCCGACCCTATGAGCGACGCAGTGAATCGGCAAACAGGGGGGAAGGGGTGGAGCGCTATTCGGCTTCACCCATCAGATGAGCAGAGCAACGTCAGGCGTCGATATCGCTCCACACCGCGAACTCATTGCCGCCGGGCTCGATGAAGTGAAAACGCCGGCCCCCGGGGAAGGCGAAGATGGCCTTGCTGATCCGTCCGCCGGCCCGCTCGACCTTGGCCTGGGTTTCCTCCAGAGCGGCGCTGTAGAACACCAGCAGGGCGCTGCCCTGGTCCTGCTCCGCGCACAAGTCTGCTTTGAAGAACCCGCCATCCAGGCCCTGGTCGGCAAATGCCGTGTACTCCGGGCCGTAATCGGTGAAGGCCCAGGCGAACGCCGCCTCGAAGAAGGCCTTGGTCGCGGCCAGGTCCTTGGCCGGGAATTCGACGTAGTTGAGTTTTTCGTGCTGCTTCATCGTGCTGTTCTCCCTTGGCTCACCGGGGCAGGCCTATAGGTTCAGCATAATTGAGCTTGTCTGCCCTTTCGCTTCGCCCATGGAACTGCTGGGCAAGCAACGCGTTGCCCACCCTACGCCCCCGGCGCCTCCTCCCCCCAGCGAAGCGGCCGTAGGGAGGAAGACGGCGAAGCCTTTTCCACCGTGAGTTGCAGGCTACTCGTTGCGCCGCGTCCTCATAGCGGAAAGGCCACACAGCCCGCGCCCGGCGTCTGGCGACGGACGGTCATGCAGGGGGGGCGCTATTTGTGTCGTTACGCTATACTGCGCCGCCTTCAAATCCGCCGGCTCGCGGGTTTGACCCAAACATGACAAGCCACGCCCCTGTGCGTGGCTTGTTGGTTTTTGACGCGCCGACAGGCGCCAGATGAAGAGGCACGACGATGAGCGCACTGGTTGGCGTGATCATGGGCTCCAAGTCCGACTGGTCCACCCTTAGCCACACCGCCGAGATGCTGGACAAGCTGGGCATTCCCCATGAGGTCAAGGTGGTTTCCGCCCACCGCACCCCGGACCTGCTGTTCCAGTACGCCGAAGAGGCCGAAGGCCGTGGCATCCAGGTGATCATCGCCGGTGCCGGCGGCGCCGCCCACCTGCCGGGCATGTGCGCGGCCAAGACCCACCTGCCGGTGCTCGGCGTGCCGGTGCAGTCGTCGATGCTTTCGGGTGTCGATTCGCTGCTGTCGATCGTGCAGATGCCGGCTGGCATCCCGGTCGCCACCCTGGCCATCGGCAAGGCCGGTGCGGTCAACGCGGCGCTGCTGGCGGCGAGCATCCTCGGCCACCAGCACCCGGAGTTCCACGCGGCGCTGAAGAAGTTCCGCCAGGAACAGACCGAGACCGTGCTGGACAATCCGGACCCGCGTCAGGCCTGAGTGGCTGCGGCACGGCGCCTCCGCGCGCCGTGCCTGGCTCGGCATGCCCGGGGGCTGGGTGTAGAATCCGCGTGCTGGGCGGCGCGCGACGCACACCTGCTTGCTCTCGCCACCCATTGAAAGGGGCTTTCTAGATGAAAATCGGTGTAATCGGTGGCGGTCAGCTGGGCCGCATGCTGGCCCTGGCGGGCACTCCGCTGGGCATGAACTTCGCTTTCCTCGACCCGGCGCCGGACGCCTGTGCCCAGGCCCTGGGCGAGCACATCCGCGCCGACTACGGCGACCAGGACCACCTGCGCCAGCTGGCCGACGAGGTCGATCTGGTGACCTTCGAGTTCGAGAGCGTGCCGGCCGAGACCGTGGCCTTCCTCTCGCAGTTCGTGCCGGTCTACCCCTGCGCCGAATCGCTGCGCATCGCCCGCGACCGCTGGTTCGAGAAGTCGATGTTCAAGGATCTGGGCATTCCCACCCCGGAATTCGCCAACGTGCTGAGCCAGGCCGACCTGGACGCCGCGGCCCTGAGCATCGGCTTGCCGGCGGTGCTCAAGACCCGCACCCTGGGCTATGACGGCAAGGGCCAGAAGGTCCTGCGCAAGCCGGAAGACGTGGTCGATGCCTTCGCCGAGCTGGGCAGCGTGCCGTGCATCCTCGAAGGTTTCGTGCCGTTCAGTGGCGAAGTGTCGCTGGTCGCCGTGCGCGGCCGCGATGGCGAGACGCGCTTCTACCCGCTGGTGCACAACACCCACGACAACGGCATACTCAGCCTGTCGATCGCCAGCACGGACCACCCGCTGCAGGCCCTGGCCGAGGACTACGTCGGCCGCGTGCTGAGCAAGCTCGACTACGTCGGCGTGCTGGCCTTCGAGTTCTTCGAGGTCGACGGCGGCCTCAAGGCCAACGAGATCGCCCCGCGGGTGCACAACTCCGGGCACTGGACCATCGAGGGCTCGGAGTGCAGCCAGTTCGAGAACCACCTGCGCGCCGTTGCCGGCCTGCCGCTGGGCTCGACCGCCAAGCTCGGCGAGAGCGCCATGCTCAACTTCATCGGCGAAGTGCCGGCGGTGGACAAGGTGATCGCCATCGACGACTGCCACCTGCACCACTACGGCAAGGCCTTCAAGATCGGCCGCAAGGTCGGTCACGCCACCCTGCGCTGCGCCGACCGGGCGACCCTGGATGCGCGCATCGGCGAAGTCCAGGCGCTGATCGCCGGGGCCTGATGCGGCCTGCCCCGGCGCCGTCCAGCGACGGCGCCGGGGCGCTCATGCGGAACCTCTGGGGCGCCTGCCCGTCTGATGGCCTAGCGCCACGGTCATCTGGACCGTGGCTTTCCATCTGTCCGGAGGGCACGCCATGGGCATCATCGGTATCATCTTCATCGGCCTGATCGTTGGCCTGATCGCACGTTTCCTCAAGCCCGGCAACGACGGCATGGGCTGGATCATGACCATCCTGCTGGGCATCGGCGGCTCCATCGCCGCGACCTACGGAGGCCAGGCCCTGGGCATCTACGAGGTCGGCCAGACGGCGGGTTTCATCGGCGCGGTGGTCGGCGCCGTGGTCCTGCTGATCATCTATGGCGCGATCAAGAAGGGCTGAGCCAGGCCCCTGACGGCATCTGCGAGTATTCCCTATGCGTTATCTGCTGCTGATTCTGCTTGTACTGAGCCATCTGGCGCTGGCCGAGCCGGCCGAAACCGACTGGCTGGAGCTGATGCCGGAGGAGGACCGCCTGGCCCTCGAGGCGATGCCGGAGATCAGCCACGACGGCGCGGAGCAGGACAGCGCCTTCTATGCTCCCGGCGGCCTCAAGCAGCAGGACAAGGACCTGCCGGCGGTGATGTATTCGACCAAGACTGTGGCGGCGCTAGACGGCAAGCCGATTCGCCTCGGTGGCTACCCGGTGCCCCTGGAAAACGACGCCGAGGGCCGCAGCACCCTGTTCTTCCTGGTGCCCTATCCCGGCGCCTGCATCCACGTGCCGCCGCCGCCGCCCAATCAGCTGGTGCTGGTGCGCTACCCCCAGGGCATCGAGCTGCAAGACATCTACGCGCCGCTGTGGGTCAGCGGCACGCTCAAGGTCGAGCCGGTAAGCAACGAACTGGCCGATGCGGCCTACGCCCTGGATGCCGGCTCGGTGCGCCTGGTGGAGGAGGCGGACCTCTAAGGGGCGGCGATCCGCGCGCGTAGGGTGCGCCGCGCGCACCAAGCATATGGTTGCCGGTGGTGCACATGGTGCACCCTACGGGATGCCCGGTCGTCAGACTCGTAGGGTGCGCTGCGCGCACCAAATGCCTGGTTGCCGGTGGTGCACATGGTGCACATGGTGCACCCTACGGGATGCCTGGTCGTCAGTCGCGTAGGGTGCGCCGCGCGCACCAAGCACATGGCTGCCGGTGGTGCGCATGGCGCACCCTACTGGTCCGTGCGTCGGGCCGGACGGGCCGCAAGATCCTCCCTTTGCCTATGCTTGAAGCCAGGTGTCCCTTTCGTGCCGGCTGCCTGGCTCCTGAGCACGGATCGGCCAGCGCCTGCCCGGACACGGGGAGCGAGCCATGACACAAGGTCTGGCGATTCTGCTGTTCACGGTATTCGCCCTGCTCAGCGGCGCCCTGCTGCGTTTCTTCCTGCACGGCAGCAAGGTGCCCTATTCGGTGGCCCTGCTGCTGCTCGGCCTGCTCCTGGGCGCGCTCGCTCAGCAGGCCTGGCTGCCGTCCTGGGCGGCGGAGTTCGGCCAGAGCATCGAGCAGGTGGCCGGCATCGAGCCGCAACTGATCCTGTTTCTGTTCCTGCCGGCGCTGATCTTCGAATCGGCCTTCGCCATGGAAGTGCACCTGTTCCGCCGCATGCTGGTGCAGATCGCCCTGCTGGCGGTGCCCGGCCTGCTGATCGCGACCCTGCTCACCGCGCTGCTGGTGCGCCTGGCCCTGCCCCTGGACTGGAGCTGGCCGGTGGCGCTGATGTTCGGCGCCCTGGTCAGCGCCACCGACCCGGTGGCCGTGGTGTCGCTGCTCAAGGAGCAAAGCTCGCGCAAGCGCCTGGAGACCCTGATCGAGGGCGAATCCCTGCTCAACGACGGCACCGCCATCGTTTTCTTCGTGCTGTTCTACAGCATGCTGGTGGGCGGCGCGGTCGATACGGGGATCGGCTCGGTCAGCCTGGAGTTCCTGCGGGTGGTCTGCGTGGGCGCCCTGGTCGGCCTGCTGGTGGCGGCCGCGGTGGTGTACTGGGTCGGCAAGGTGTTCAACGATGCGGTGCTGGAAACCGTGGTGACCATCGCTGCGGCCTACCTCGGTTTCATCGTCGCCGAGCACGGCTTCCATTCCTCGGGGGTGGTGGCGGTGGTGACCACCGCGGTGCTGCTGGCCGGCGTCGGTCGCACGCGCTTCAGCCCCGAGGTGATGCACTACCTGCGGCATTTCTGGGAAATGCTCGCCTATATCTTCAACACCCTGATCTTCCTGCTGGTCGGCATCATCATCGCCCGCCTGGTGGCGCCGCCGTCGCTGGGCATGTGGCTGAGCCTGCTGCTGCTCTATCTCGGGGTGAACCTGATCCGCGGCACCACCATCGCGCTGCTCTCGCCGCTGCTGGCGCGCCTGGGCATCGGCCTGACCCGCGACAAGGCCATCGTCCTCACCTGGGGCGGCCTGCGCGGCGCGGTGGCCCTGGCCCTGGCGCTGTCGGTGGCGCAGCAGAGCCAGATCGACGCCGAGATCCGCGAACAGGTGCTGTTCCTCACCGCCGGCCTGGTGGTGCTGACCATCGTGATCAACGGCGGCACCATCAGCGCCCTGCTGCGCTACCTCGGCCTGGCCCAGCTGCCGGCGGCCAAGCGCGCCACGGTACTCAAGGCCGAGGGGCTGATTCACAGCGAGGTGGCCGACCTGCTCAGCTTCCTGCGCCGGGACGAGCTGCTCGCCGACGCCGACTGGGCGAGCATCGAGCGCAGCCTGCAGGGGCTGCGCCTGAGCCCGCAATTCCAGGCCAGCGAGCCGGGGCCGGAGGAGGACCTGGAGATCTTCTACAAGCGCCAGCTATTGGAGAGCGAGCGGCAGAACTACTGGAACCAGTTCGGCCTGGGGCTGCTCGACCATGGCGCCGCGGGGCGCCTGGTCGAGGCGGTGGAGGCGGCGCTCGACGGCACGCCCGACCTGGGGCCGCGGCGCAAGCTGCAGACGCTCTGGTCCGATCCGCCCTGGCTCGAGCGCCTGGCCCGCTGGGGCTGGCTGCATCGCACGCGCTTTCGTCACCTGGCCGCCGTCTACGGCACCCTGCGCGGCTACCTGCAGGCCCAGCAGGCGCTGCTGAGCCTGGCCGCCGACCTGGCCCCGGATTCAGCCATGGCGGCGGCCGCGCAGCGGCAGATCGCCGCCAACCTGGAGCAGGCCCGGCAATGCCTGGGGCAACTGCGTCGTGAACATGGCGCCGCGGTCGGCCAGTTGGAGACCTATACGGCGCTGCGCCTGCTGCTCAACCGCCAGCGCGAGGCGGTGCAGCACCTGGCGGACGAGGGCGTGCTGGAGCCGGCGGAGAGTCGCAAGCTGATCGAGCGGGTGGAGCAGCAGATGTTCGAGCTGGCCCGTGGTCGCGCCGACGCGCTGGATCGAAAAGGCTAGGGCGCTGGCCACTGCGCAGTGGGCCGGGTGTTGCTGAGGGGGCGTTCGGGGGCTGTTCGGGCGAGGCCGGTGGCCCAGGTGAAGGCGGCGCGCGCCATCACCCGGGCCCGTCCAGTGGAAGGGGCGGGACCGGTAGAGGAGCCCCGGTCCCGCGGGCGCTTTACGGAATGAGCACGCTGTAGTCCTCCACTTCGCCGTAGTCGAAGGTGCCGCAGGCGTTGGGCGCGGTGTTGTAGCGCATGGCCACGCGCATGCGGGTCTTGCCGCTGGTGGCGCCGGCCGGGATGTTCAGGGTGCCGTTGATCACCGTGGTCTTGGCGCTGCCGGAGCTGTACACCTGCTCGCCGGCGTCGCTGAAATCACCGTCCCGGTTGAGGTCGATCCACACCTTCCAGTACTGCTTGTAGGCGGTGCCGGCGAACTGCGGGGTGAGGGTCAGGCTGTTGTTGCCACGCAGCACATTGATCTGCTGACCGGTAAAGTCGCTGTAGCTGCTGGCGCCCGAGCTGTTGCTGAAGCTGCCGAGCTGCACCTTGCCGATCCACTCGTGGCTGGCGCTGCCGCTGGCGGCACTGCAGTACTGCGCCGGCGGCGTGCCGCCATCCTTGTTGATCACCAGGAAGCTGGCACTGACCGCGCCCCAGGCGCCGGAGCTGTCGCGGCTGCGCACATAGACCAGGTGCTTGCCTTCGCTCAGTCCCGCGGTGACCAGGCTGCCGGTGAAGCCCTCGGTGGCGCTGTTGAAGCTGCCGTCGCTGGCCTGCAGGGCCGCCGGCGTGGCGCCGGATTCCCAGGGCGCCTTGTCGATGTAGACCTCCACCGCGTCGATCGCCTGGGTGCTTTCGCTGCCGTTGCTGTTGTTGAAGCGGGCGTCGCTGGCCGTGCCGCTGATGGTCACCGCGGTGCCGGCCGGTACGCCGGTGGTGGCGGCGCTGCCGCTGAGGCTGAGGGCGGTCACGTCCGGCCCGGAGGGCGTGAGGTAGGGGGTGCGCACCACCTTGGCGGCGTAGACCAGCGCCGGCAGGTTGTTCGGCTTGATGGTGTTGGTGTAGGTGCTGCAGTTCTGGAAGAACTGGGTGCCCAGCTCGAAGGTGTAGGCCGCCACGCCGAGTTCGCCATAGCTGATGCCGTCGCTGGTGCCGTCGGTGGGGTAGAGACCGATGGACTGCTGCGGGCTGTAGCCGTTGAAGAAGGCGAACTTGCGACCCAGGGTCTGCAGGGCTGTGCCGTTGGGCGCCGGGGTGCTGGTGTCGCCCCAGGGCCAGAGCACCAGTTCGCTGTAGCTGTGGATATCCAGGTGGATGCCGCTGGTGTCACTGGGCGCCGCGTCGTTCTTGCCCGGGCCGCGACGGTCCGGCCACAGGCCGCGCACGTAGTTCTCCAGGGCCTGGATTTCCGGCTCGGAACCGGCGCTGGGGCCACGGTAGGTGTCGTTGCACTGGCTGCCGCTGGAGCCCTGGCCGTTGGTGCTGTTCCAGCCGAAGGTGAAGTTGCGGTTGAGGTCGGCGCCGCGGCTGTTGCTGGTGGCGCCGCAGTAGTTCTGGTTGGTGTTCTTGCGCCAGGACAGCCCGGTCTCGGCCTTCTTGCGGCCGTCCGGGTTGGCCATCAGCATGATGTGCACCTCGTGGTGGTCGAGAATCCAGGTGGCATCGGCATCCTGGCCATAGCCGTCGACCAGCCAGCGGGCGAAGTCCAGGGTCAGCGCCGCGGTGGTGTACTCGCGGGCATGGATGGCGCTGTTGATGAACAGCTTGGGCTTGTTGCCGGTCTTGGCCTGGTTGGTCAGCTTGAGCACGCGCATGTCGTGGCCGCCCAGGCTGTTGCTTTTCTCCCAGGAGTCGCCGACATCCAGCCACTGCGCCAGGGTCGGCTTGCTGCTGGCCATGCCGGCGGCCACCGCGAAGGTTTCCTCCACCGTGGCGTAGCAGGAGTAGCCGGGAATACCGCTGGCGGCGGCGCTGCTGGTGCTCATGCTGTCGCTCGACTTCGCCTGCTGTTTCAGCAGCAGGCGGTTCTGCATGTTGGTCAGCACCTGATTGCGCTTCTCGATGAACTCGCTGGCCGGGGCGAAGGTGAAGCCGAACACCTGCAGCTTCTGCATCTCTTCGTCGTTCAACTCCATCACCAGGTAGCCGTCGTTGTAATGCGATTCGAGCATCTGGCCGTGGAAACTGATGGCCGCCTTGCGGGCCACCTCCTTGTTGGGGAAGAACGCCTTGTAGATCTTGTTGGAGGCCTTCTCCTGCTCGAGCAGGAGAAAGTCGTCCTGCGAGGCGTTGGGGGCAGCCAACGCCAGGCCGGTATTGACACTGGCCACCAGCAGGGCGATGGCAGAGAAGGTGTGTAGAGCTGTCTTCATTATTCATTTCCTTCGAATAAAGTTGCTCGGCGAAGCGGGATGGGCTTCGCGATGGGAAGAGTTCTTGTGGAACTCAGGACGGCTAGGGCATGCATTCCGCTGCCAGCCGGGAACGGGGTCAGTACTTCCTCAACTGACCCCGATCGGCTACTGGTGCCAGCGCGGGCAGGGAACCGTTGCAAAGTAGAAGTGCTCTAATTTGCTGTCAATTTCCGGCTAAGTCCGCAGAAAACACGGCTTTTTGGGCATTCAGTAGGCTATAAGCGACAGCCTGCGCGTGGCGCAGAGAAACCGCGGCGCGGTCCAGCGCATTGCCTGGTTTTTTGAATCAATCGGTTAGCGCCGCCGATGGATGGCGAAGGATTTCGCGGCGTTGGCAGCCAGATAAATGACGGCCGCGCCGGCGCCTTAAATTGCCGTTACTTCGCGCGCGGGAAGTGTCGAATCGATCACGGAGATATAAGGATATGTCGCATTCACGAAGATCAGTGCTGGGCAGCCTGCTCGACAAGCTGGCGGCCTGTGGCTTGGCCGCCCTGCTGACGGCCTGCGCCGTCGCCGAACCCGCGCCGCAGCTGTCGACCGAAGCCCAGCGCCTGGCCCACGAGTGGCAAGCGATGCGCGCCAAACCGGGGCATTTCACCGGCGGCGCGTGGGACGACCAGGTCGACAAATGGCAGGGCGCCAAGCACCTACTGATGCAGCAGCTGCTCGACCTGGCCTGGGCCGAGCACTACGACGCGGCGCAGCTACAGGCTCTGCTCGGCACCCCGGACCGAGTCTGGACGCCGGCGTCGAAAGGATATGCCGACGGGCTGCGCCAGACCGAATGGCGCGGCCAACCCACCGGCGAACTCTGGGCCTACGACTGGCGCGGCCAGCACGACCAGCTGCTGTTCGCGGTGGAGGGGGAGCAGCTAAAGGCGGCGGGGTGGTTGTTGATGTATGAGTAAGGGGCGTTTGGGGGGTTGATGAGGGGCTGGTCTATTTTTTGGAAATAAACTTGTCCCCTTTCTCTAGAAACTATTGGGTTTGCGGTATGAATTTCTTCTGTTTTTTATCGAAAGAGTAAATAACAAAATCTCCGCCTTGAGGGGTTCCACAGTTTAGAATTACCTCCTCGCGATTCGTTGAGTGGAGGCTGTCAATGTTCATAAATATAGGGGTCATGAAAAATCCAAAATCACAACTTTCTTGTGGGTTGAACTCCTGAACAAGTTTTTCTGAATTTCTATTTATGACTTTTATCTTGGTTATTTTTACTCCTGAGTTGCTAGGCTCATAAACTCCAATGAAGCTGTGTTGTAGTGTTTGCCCCCAGAATGGCACTTCCATGGTGCCATTCAAGTTCCCGTTTTCAGTGTTGTCAAGACTGCCGATCATGCTCAAATTGACTGTGAGCTTCTTATTGCCTCTGCGCCACTCGCCGACTGCGCCACTTGTGGTGAGAGTTAATAAAAAATGGCATGCACTTGTATTAATATTTTCTTGTGTGCCTTGTATAAATATCGAATTGAAGTCGGAAGAGCTGTGGGTCTCGCAAAGCTCTATATTGCCATCTTTGTTTTGCTTGCCATATAGTGGGATGGGCTTTAATTGCTTGTTGTAATAGTAGCTGCCGTTGAACTCAAGGCCGCTGCCAAAATTTTTATAGTGCTGCAGTGAAATGGTTACAGGGTATTTGCCTATGTGACCGCTATAATTTTTCACCTGATACCAGCCGGCTCCATTTGCATGAGATACAAACAGTAGAAGGCTGATGTGTAGGCTATACATCAGAAAATATTTTCTCAACATGGTAAATCCTTTTGAAGTGATTCTGGCGCTCTTTATAGCTTTTGGTTTTCAAGTTTATTATCTTTGTAATGTTGTCTACTTGTGTGTCTGTATCGCCTTTGTCGGCAAGTTCGTGCAGTCTATTTGAGAGCCAAAAATATACGCCCGCTCTGACGGTGTATTTGTCTTGTTCGGATATTAAATCAGGGCTTTCTTCGAATTTCGTATCTTCATTCCAGAATGCTCTGTGGAATTTTTCAAATGCTCTATAGTTGGATCGTCCAGTCAAGTGCTTAAGGCCCCGACCTCTATATGACCAGCCGTCACCAGTAGCCACATTTCCATTTCCATTTTTATTGGCGTAAGCCCGGTTGGCGATAGCTATCTGGTTTTCTGGTGATACATACTTAGTATCACTGTATCCATATAGGTCTGCTTCGGCATGATTGTTTATAAAATATCCAAAAAGCCCTTTTAGGGCTGTGGCGCTATATGTGAAATCATTTTCTATAATTTTGCAGCTCGCCCCCACCTCTTGCCTGACTTGCGCAAAGAAATGGCTCAGGCGTAACACTGTGTCCAGCTTATATTTGTCCGAGTTTTGGTTTAACTGACTTGCCATTTCTGCGAGCAAAGTATCTTTCGTCGTTGTTCCCTCTAATCCTTCGAAAACTTTCTTGAGCATTTCGATAGTTATATTAATTTTATTACCTTTAATAAGATTGCCAGCCAGCGTAGCCGGCTGAAAATGCCACGCCTTCCCATCCCCCCTAATCCCATGCCTGCCTGCCAGATCGCTCCACCAGCTCAGTTTCTCGATCCGCTGTTTTTCCACTTCCCATATAGGATTTGGCTTGCCGGGTTGTTCTGCCAGCAACGGGTCGAGTTCGTCCCATTTGCTCTTGTCCCAGTACCACTCGCTCTCGTACTTGGTGATGAGTTGACCCAGCACTTGGGCGTGCCAGGGTTTGCCGAGGGCTGCGCGAATTTCGTCGCTGGTTAGTACGCCGTCTTTGTCGCTGTCGACGATGTCGAAGAGACGGGCAATGGCCAGGACAGGGCCGCCGTCGGCCTTGTTGATCTGGGTGCGATAGTTTTGCTTTTCCTCCTCACTCAGCATGCCTTTGGCGTTGAAGGTATAGGCGAGCTTTTCGACCGGTGTGCCAGTGTCTTCGATGCATTGGAAACCTGGCCATTCCCATGGGCTATGGCGCGTGGTGATGAGGTCCTGTTCAGCAAGCCAGCCGTTGATGAGGTTGCCATCCTTGTCGGCGAACAGCCCGTCCAGACGCCACCAGTTGGTTGTGTTGGTCGTACTGCTGCCGGAGGCCGCGTTGCTGACCTTGATTTTGTGGGTGGCCGGCAATCCGTCCAGCAAGGCTTGTGGAATGATCAGGTCTACACCGATCCGGTTGCCCGGATCGCCTTGTTTGGGTGGGTTGTCGGGCTTGATATCGTCACGGTGCGAGATCAGCCGACTGGCATCCTTGTGGACCTTGAGCAGGGTTTTATCGGCATCTGGCAGGGTACGGGCCCAGGCTTGGCTTTTGCTGATAAAGCCAGGCACGTCTTCGCAGCTGAACACTTCCAGATGCAGCAGAGGTTGTGCTGCGCCGTTGTGGTTTTGATAGGTGCCTAGATGACCGATCAGGTCGCCGGCCTTGATCGCGATGCCTGTGTCCAGCACCACCACACTGTCCTTGGCTTTGGGTTCGAGCTGGGCCTTGAGCAATTTGAAGGCGACAAAGCCGGGTAGCTTGCCTTCGCTGTCTGGCGTCAGGGCCGGTTCGGCTGCACCGCTGACGATGCTGAGCAACTTACAGAAATCGCCCCCTGAATGGCTGACGGTAACCTGCGCACCTTTGCTCAGCACCGCCAATTTCGCCCCGTTGGTGTTGGGCTCGGCACGGACATTGAGGCCTTGATCCTTGGTGTCGACTATATACGTGTCCGCCCCCCAGAATGTTGGCCGGGGGAGGCTTGATTTGGCCTGATAGGCGGCCCAATCCTGCAGGTGCATATACAGGCTGTAAAAGGTCAGCGCGGGGGGGGACTGTTCGCTGGTTGTTGCGCCTCCGTTGCTCGGTCGGGGGGGCTGAAGCCTATGTTTGACCAGGACGAACCCCGAAGAAAATGGTGCGCGCTTGACCATGGGAACATCGTCGCGGTACTCGCTGATCGGGTAGCTGTCATTAATTCGGTAGGCGATCACCTCGCCGTCGGCGATGCAGCGCACGCTGGATTGATCGAAGACTGCGGCGGTGCCTTTGTCGAAATGCACGCCGCCATGCCATAGACCGTTTTCGCCTGTCGGGTAGTAGCCACCACTGGCCTTGGCCATATTGGTCAGATACTGCAGAGGGTTGATCGCCGTCCCCGTGTTTGGAAACGGATACGCCCAGTTGATCGGTTTGCTGTCTGCCATGATTTTTCCAAATCCCTAATCCTTGTGTGCAAGCCATGCGGTGGCTTGCGTCTATCCCTGTCAGCCGGAGAAATTGAGCATGCGCTTGGGCTTTTTCTTCTTCTGCGCCAGCGAGTTCAGCAGCGCCTCGTCCAGCAGGTTGCCCGCCTTGTCGCTGTCCGCTGCCCCCGGCAGTACCGGCGGTTTGATCTTGATGCCCGAGCCCTTGCCCGGCGCGCCGCCGGCGTTGATCTTGGCCAGGGGGCCGGAAATCGTGATGCCGCCGGGGTGGAGTTTGATGAAGCTGCCGCCGGCCTTGAGGGTCAGTTCGGTGCCGGCTTCGATCACCATCTTCTGCCCGGCCTTGAGGTGGATCTCCCGGCCGGCCTTGGTCAGTTGGGCGCTGCCGAGCTTGATGTGCTGGTTCTGCCCGACCGTGAGGTGGTCGTCGGGTTTGACCTGGACCCTGCGGTCGCCGTGCACCGTCAGGTGCTCCTCGGCCTGCAGCTCGGTGTAGCTGTTGGCCTCGACCGTATCGTGGCGCTCGTGGCCGACGCGGATGCGCTGGTCGTGTTCGATGTTCTCGTCCCAGTCGCGCTGCGCGTGCAGGTAGATCTGCTCGGCGCCCTTGCGGTCCTCGATACGCAGTTCGTTGTAGCCGCCGCCACCCGGGCTGCTGAGGGTCTTGAAGACCGTGCGGGTCTTGTTCGCCGGCAGGTCGTAGGGCACCACGTGTTCCTTGTGATACAGGCAGCCGGTGACCAGGGGCTGGTCGGGGTCGCCTTCGAGGAAGGTCACCAGCACTTCCATGCCGATGCGCGGGATGGCGATGGCGCCATAGCCGTCACCGGCCCAGCTGTTGGACACGCGCAGCCAGCAGCTGGTCTTGTCGTCGGCCTGGCCGTGGCGGTCCCAGTGGAACTGCACCTTGACCCGGCCGTACTGGTCGCAGTGGATCTCCTCGCCGGCCGGGCCGGTGACCACCGCGCTCTGGCTGCCTAGCACGCGCGGTTTCGGATGGGCCAGCGGCGGGCGGAAGGGCACGTCCCAGGGGGTGGCGCGGAAGCGGTTGCGGTAGCCCTGAGTGAAACCATCAGCGATCTGCACGTCGTGGGTCACCGACTCTTCCAGCACCTGGGGCTGCTTGCCCTCATGGACGACCTCGGTGAGCAGCCACAGGTCGTTCCACTCGCGGCGCGGATGCTCGGAGATTTCCAGCAGGTGGCCGCTGACCAGCCTGGGCTGGTCGCTGCGACCTTCGGCCAGACGGTAGTCGGCGCGATGTCGCTCCAGCTGGCGCTGGCTGAGGTGCTTGCCGCGCTTGCGGTCCACAAAGCGCCCGGGGTAGTCGTAGTCCTCCAGGTCCGGCAGCGGCGCGGCCTCGGGGGGGCGCTCGGCCTTGTGCGCCGCCTGCATCAGCAGGCGTGGCTGCTCGAAGTCGTAGTCGCGGCGGGTGGTGTGGCTGGTGCGGGTTTCCAGGCGTACCCGCAGGCGCTTGATCACCGGCTCATCGGCGGTCATGCCGTTGTCCTGCAGGTAGGCGGTGGGCTGGCCGAGCCTGGCGAAGGCGCTCTGCTCGTCGCCAAACACCAGTACATGGCCGTCCGTGCTGTGCCGGAAGTGGTAGTGAATGCCTTCCTCCTCGCACAGGCGCTGGACGAAGTGCAGGTCGCTCTCGTCGTACTGCACGCAGTAGTCGCGCTCGGGGTAGGCAGTGGGGCCGAGTTGGAAGCGGTAGGCGTCGGCGAGGATGCCGTGCTCCTCCAGCACCGTGGCGACGATCTGCGGCACCGTCAGGTGCTGGAAGATGCGCTGGTTGTGACGATGGGCCAGGTAGGCCAGCTGCGGCACGATACGCAGGCTGTAGCGGGTCAGGCGCTTGCCGGATTCGCCCTGGGCCACTCGATGGATCAGCCCATGGATGCCCGGGCCATCCGGGCTGAAGGCGAGGAAGGCGCGCTGGTGCAGCAGGCTCTGCAGGTCGAGGTCGGGGCGTTCGCTGACCAGCTCCAGCTCGAAGGCGTAGGGCTGGCTGATCGCCTCGCGACCGTTGAAGGCGAGCACCTGCAGGTCGTGCTCGACGCCCTCGATGCTCAGGCTGAAATGGCTTTCATTGGCCGGGTTGAACATTGCGATTTCCTTGTGCAGAACTCATCCATGGGGGCCGTCAGCGCGCCGGGCGCAGCCAGCGTTGCAGCCGCGTTGGCGGCGGCGTGCGAAATGCTTCGAGCAGCTCGGCGCAGCCGATGTTGCGTTGCGCCGGATCGAACGCCAGGGCCGTGCGCAGGGCGTGCCAGCAGTGGGGCGGCAGCTGGGGCGGCCGTTGCAGGTCGTTGTCCAGCTGCATGGCCTTGGCCTGCTTGGCGCTGAGGCGGCGAAACGGGTGGCGACCGCTGCTCAGCTCGTACAGCACGCAGGCCAGGGCATAGACATCGGCGGCGGCGGACAGCGGCGCGCCGTCGAGCAGTTCCAGCGCGGCGTAGCGCGGCGTCCAGGCGGCGAAGCGGCTGCGGCACAGGCGCGGCAGACCGGGCAGCAGCCCCTCCAGCGGCTGGCCGAGACCATAGTCGAACAGGCGCAGGCCGTCGGCGGCGAGCATCACATTGCTGGGCTTGAGGTCGCCGTGCAGCACGCCCTGGTCGTGCGAGTAGCTCAGGGCCTCGAGCAGGGCGATGGCGATCTCGTGCAGTTCGGGCCAGTTCAGGCCCTCGGGACGCTCGCCCAGCAGCTGATCGAGGGTCGGACCCTTGAGCAGTTCCAGGGTGAGGAAGGCGCGCTGGCTCGGCAGGTCCACCTCGAAGCCAAACAGGCGCACCACATGGCGGTGGCTGAGCCGCGCGGTGAGGGCGAACTCGCTGTACAGCAGGGTATTGGCGTCCGGGTACTCGGCGAAGTCGTCGCTCAGGGTCTTGACCGCGACATAGGGCTCGGGGTCGCCGAACTGTTCGCGCAGCAGGTCGCGGGCACGGTACACCGCGCCCATGCCGCCGACGCCGAGCAGGCGTTCGATGCGGTAGCGGCCGCCGAGTACCTCCGGCAGCTCGCCGAGTCGCACCGGCTCGTGGGCGGGCGCCGCCTGCGCCGGGGCCGCGGTGGCGGCCAGGGCGAAGTAGGTCAGGTCGCTGGCTTCGCCGCCGAGTGCCGGCGTGCCGTCGAGCAAGGCTTCACTCATTCCTCGGTCCTCATTGGCGAATCACCACGGCGCTCAGGTTGTCCCGCGCCGGGCCGTCGAGGGCCTGTTGGAACAGCCGGTTCATCGCCAGTTGCGGCGAGGGCAGGTTGAGGGCGGCGCTCAGTTCGTCGACCGACAGGCCCTGGTACAGGCCGTCGCTGCACAGCAGGAAGGCATCGCCGGGCAGCACGTCCAGCTCGAGGATGTCCAGCTGCAACGTCTCGCTGGCGCCGATGGCGCGGGTCAGGGCATGGGCCGCCGGATGCCGCGCGGCTTCCTGGGGCGCCAGGCCCTGTTCGTCGATCAGCTGCTGGCGCAGCGAGTGGTCGCGGCTGAGCTGATACAGGCGGCCGCCGCGCCACAGGTAGCAGCGGCTGTCGCCGGCCCAGATGCAGGCGGCGCGTGCGCCCTCCACCAGCAGCGCGACCACGGTGCTGCCGATCACCGTGTCCGGGCGTTCGGCGGTGACCGTGAGGGCCTGGCTGAGGTGCCGGTTGAGCCCGTGCAGGCACTGGCGCAGCCGTCCCAGGCGCTGCTGCAGGCCGCCCTCGGCGGGCAGCTCGGCCAGCTGCTCGACGATCAGGCGGCTGGCCAGGGCGCCGTTCTGGTGGCCGCCCATGCCGTCGGCGACCGCCCACAGGCCCTGCTCCGGCAGGGCCAGGAAGGCGTCCTCGTTGCGCGCGCGGACCTTGCCGGTATCGGTGCGCGCGGCGCTGCGCCAGGTGTTCACGGCGACTGCCGGCATCAGAGCGTCGCCGGCAGCTTGAAGCTGCGCAGCAGGCCGAGGTCGAAGGGGTTCGGCGAGCGCTGGCTGTGCAGCAGGTAGTTGGCGCGCAGGCCGCCGAGGTCGGCCTTGAGCATCAGCACGTCGCGGCCGCTGTGGTAGTCGACCTTCATCAGGTCGAGCAGGCGGAACAGCGACCAGGGCCCGGTGTTCTTCTCGATGCCCACGCGGCGCCCGCCGAGCTCTTCGACCACCAGGCTGGTGCGGCCCTCGTCGGCTTCGGCCGGCCAGTTGAAGGCGGTCTGCACGATCGGTCCGTGGCGGTACTCCAGTTGCTGGCTGCCGAAGCGGAAGTCGGCGCGGCTGAGGCTGGAGTCCAGCGAGTAGGGCTCGAGCTTGAACAGCACCTTGGGTTCGTTCGGGTCCTCGGCGAAGAAGCTGCGGCGGATGGTCTGCGCGTGGCTCATCTGCAGCAGGAACTCGCGCGACAGCGGCAGGCCGCGGCCATCGACCTGGCGCAGGCGGTACTGGCCGGCGCTGCCGCTGACGAAGGGCTTGAGGTAGCCGTCGAAAAAGCGCTGGGCGATGCCCTGGCCCTTGAAGAACTCGCGGAAGTCGGCGATCGCCACCTCGCTCTCGCTGTGCGCGCTGAACGGGTAGCGCTGCTTCAGCGCGCCGTCGTAGGCGGCGTACAGCTCGCTCTGGTAGCGCTGGTTGAGGTAGTGGTAGGCGTCGCCCAGCACCAGCATCCAGCTGTCCTCGGCGAGCAAAGCGAGCCAGTTGCCGATCGGCTGGGGCAGCCGGGCGGCGCTGCCGCGCAGCTGGTTGATGGCGTCGCGGCGGCCGCTCATGCGTGCCTTGGCCAGCTCGAAGGCGGCCTGTTCCGGGGCGCTGGAGTGGGCCAGGCCGGCCAGTTGCAGCTGCAGGGCGTCGAGCGCCTGCAGGCTGCCGGCCAGTTCGGCGCCGGCACCGCCGTTGTCGTCGAGCAGGCGGTGCAGCGGCTCGAAGCGCCGTTCCAGGGTCTTGCGCGCGGTGTCCGGCAGGTTCTTGACCAGGGCGGCCTGGGCCTGCTGCGCCGCGGCGCTGGCCAGCTTGGCGGCCTTGCCCAGCTTGCCCTTGGCGCCCTGCAACGCCTCGGCGGCGGCGCCGGCGTCATCGGCGGCCTCGGCCAGGCCCTTGAAGCGGGTGTTGTCGCGCACCTCCACCAGCAGTTGCAGCAGCGGCGAGTTGGCGGCGGTCAGGCCGGCCAGCTGCAGGGCGCCCTGGTTGGCGCTGGCGATCGGCTCCAGGCTCAGCTGGGCCAGGGCCTCGCCCCAGTAGTTGGCGTAGTCGCGGAAGTACAGCTGCTCCATCTCCACCAGCAGGCGGCCGAGGTCGTTGCTGCTCAGGCTGTCGCCTTCGCCGAGTACCCAGTTGTCACGCAGGATGTCGCGCACCAGGTCGCCGCCCTGGGCGACGAACAGTTTCTGGTAGCCGGCCTGGGTGTAGAAGCCGGGGATGGCGTAGTCGCTGCCGACAAACAGTCCGGCTTGGGGGCCGAGCTTCTGGCTCAGGCGGTAGTCCGGCAGGCTGCGCGCCTGCTCGCGGAGCATGCGGTAGACCACCGCCGCCAGCGACTCGCTGCGCAGCACCTGGCGCGCCTGGGCCACCAGCGGTGCGTTCAGCGCGTAGGGCGCGAAGGGCTCGGCCAGCAGGCGCTCGAAGTGCTGGTTGAGGCCGCGCTGGGCGGCGCTGTTGCCGCTGTAGCGCAGCGACCAGTCGGCCGCCAGCCATTCCTGCAGGAAGGCCACGTCGCGACGCTCTTCCAGGCTGAGCATCAGGTAGGCGCGCAGGCTGTTGAGCAGACGCTCGCGGTCGCCGAGGTTGGCGCGGATCTGCGCCTCCAGCTGGCGCGCGACCCTCGGCAGCAGTAGGTTCTCCAGTTCGCCGCGGTAGGCGCGCTGCAGGGTCGGTGCGAGCGCCTCGCCCTGGTACAGGCCGCCGCGCTGCAGGTAGGACAGCTGCTCGACCGGTGGGAACACGCGGGTGGCGGCATAGCTGCTGTCCAGCGCCTCGAGGGTGCGCAGGGCGTCGTCCTGGGCGGCCACCGCGTCATGCTGGCGGGTCAGCTGCTGGGCGATCTCGCGCAGCTGTTCCAGGCGCCCGTGGTTGCTCGAGAAACCGCTGGCCCAGAGGGCGCCGAACAGCGCCAGCACGGCGAGGGCGCCGGCGTACATGGCGCGCTGGCCCCAGTCGATGCGCTGCACCTCCTTCTGGTCCAGGCCGGCCAGCTCGGCCTCGGGGAAGATCACCCGGTCGAGCAGCTGGTGGATGAAGCGTGCGCGGCCGCTGCGGAAGGTCGGCAGGGTGCTGCTGGCCAGGCCGAGGTTGCGGCCGATGCCGCTGGTGCTCGGGTCGAGCTGGTCGCCGAGCTGCGGGGCGCTGGTCAGGTAGAAGCCGCGCAACTGGCTGGCGCGCTGGTAGCGGTTGCCGCTGAAGGCCAGCTCGATGAACAGGCACAGGCGCTCGCCGATCTGCCCGAGCTGGTGCGGGAAGTCGAGGATACGGCCGCGGCGCTGGGTGTCGCGCTCCTGATGCATGCGCAGGATCACCTGGCTGTTGAGGCGGCGCAGCAGTTCCTCGAACTCCTGGCGCACCACGGCGACGTCGGTGGCGTCCTGCTCCTTGCGGAAGCTGGCGCCGAGCACCTGTTCGCTTTCCTCGCGCGACAGCTGGTCGAAGAACTCGTCGAAGCCCAGCACCTTGTCGGCTTTGCTCAGCACCAGGTAGACCGGCACGCTGGCGCCCAGGCGCTGGTGGATCTCGTGCAGGCGCTGGCGGGTCTGCCGCGCCAGGTTCTCCAGCTCGACTTCGCTGCCGCCCTGCAGCTGCTCGACCGGGATATTCACCAGCACGCCATTCAGTGGCCGCGCGCGGCGTTTGCGCAGCAGGCCGAGCAGGAAGTCCCAGGCGCGCCCGTCGACCAGCGGGTCGGGCTGGCTCAGGTAACGGCCGCAGGTGTCGATCAGCACCGCGTGGTCGGCGAAGTACCAGTCGGCGTAGCGGGTGCCGGACACATCCTTGGTCAGCCGCTGGTTGTCGCCGCGGTTGAGCGGGAAGTCCAGGCCGGAGAAGTCCAGCAGGCTGGTCTTGCCGCTGCCCTGGGGGCCGAGCAGCAGGTACCAGGGCAGCTCGTTGCGCCATTTCTCGCTGCGCCCGCGGTACAGGCTGGAGCGCTTGAGGGTGCGCAGGGCGTCATTGAAGCGGTTGCGCAGCTCGAGCTGCTCCTCGTCGATCAGGCCCTCGCGGCGCAGGCGCTCCTGGGCGTCGGCGTCGTCTTGCGCGGCCTTCTTGCGTGCCGTGGCCTTCCAGCTGGCGAAGACCATGGCCAGGCCCCACAGCAGGAACAGCGCGCTGATGCTCAGCAGGCGGCTGGTGGCGGGTTCCCAGAACTTGTAGTCGTCGACCGCCAGCAGCGGACCGACGAACCACACCAGCAGGGCCAGGAGCAGCACCAGGCACAGGCTCCAGACCCAGGTCTTGCGGAAAAATGCGGCTAACTTGCCGAAAAAGCTCTTCATTTCAGATCATCCATGAGTGCACCCGCGGACGGGTCGAGTTGCTCGTACGGCTGCAGAACGGTCGCGCGTTGCTCGCCCAGGACCCAGGCGAAACCGCTATAGATCACCCCGAGGCTGACCAGGGTCAGCAGCGCCACCAGCCACCAGGGGACGATGCGCACCAGGCGCCGGCGGTTGTCCTTGAGGCCCTGCCAGTGCGGCGAGATCTCCCGCGGCACGTCGCCGCGCATCTGGCGGATCTGCCGGTACAGGCTGTCGCGCACCGCCTCCAGCTCGAGCATGCCGCGTGGCAGCACGCGGTACTTGCCTTCGAAGCCGAGCGACAGGCACAGGTACATCAGCTCGAGCATCGGCAGGTGCTTGACCGGGTTGCGCGACAGGCGCTCGAGCAGTTGGAAGAACTTCTCGCCACCGAAGGTCTCGTTGTGGAAGGAGGACAGCAGGCTCATCTGCGACCATTCGCTCTCGTTGCCCCAGGGGGTGGTCACCACCGCCTCGTCGACCACGGTGCACAGCACGTAGCGCGCGGCCATCACCTGGCTGCTCTCGGCGCCGTCGTGCAGGGCGCGGTGCTCGAACAGCTTGATCGCGCCGGACAGGCGCTGGTGCAGGCTGTGCAGGTCCTCGCTGTCGAAGCTGTGCTTGAGCCGCACCACCTCCGAGAGCAGCGCGGAGGCCGCGGCCACCAGCGGGTTGAGGCTGATGTTGAAGCTTTCCGCCGGGCGCAGGCGCGCGGCGTAGATCATCCGCTCCTCCAGCTGCTCGAATTTCGGCGCCGCGGCGAAGTCGGTCAGCGGGCTGTGGGCCGGGGCATCGCCCTGGCGGTTGAGGATGACGGTCTTGTCGTCCTGGCCGTATTCCATGTCCTTGGTCGTCATATCAGTTCCTGATCGCCCAGAATTTCAGCTCAAGCCCGGAGAACTCGCCGGACACGTGGAAGGCGAAGCCGCCGGAGCTTTCCAGCTGCGCCAGGTCCTCGGAGCCGAGTTCCAAGGCGAAGTAGGTCTTGCCGGAGTGGAAGGGGATCTGCCGTGGCGCCACCGGCAGCGGTTTGACCTTGATCCCCGGCAGGTGCAGGTTGACCAGCTGGCGGATGCGCTCCACCGGACCGATCTTCAGGTGCGCCGGCAGGCGCTGGCGCAGCTCCTCCGAATCGCATTGGGCGCTGGCGGCGAGGACGAAGGCGGAGGTGCCGAGCAGCTTGTGGTCGTGCAGCGGCGACACCTGGATGCCGTACTGGCGCTGCTGCAGCAGCAGCTCGATGGCATGCTGCTCCAGGACCATCGACAGCACCTGGCGGATCGCGTCCATCAGCTTGCGGAAGCTCAAACCCTGGTCGCTGTGCTGGTAGCGGCTGTCCAGGCGGGGGCGCTTGGTCTCGCTGGAGAAGGTCGCCAGCTCGCCGAGCAGGCCCAGCAGCTCGCGGTAGATCTGTTCCGGGTGCACCTGCTCGATGCCCAGGTAGTGGCGCAGCACCGGTTCGAAGCGGTTGATCAGCTGCAGCATCATGAAGTCGCCGACCTCGGCGCCGCCGACCTTGCCGGTGGCGCGGATGCGCTCGGCGAGGATGTCGCCGCGGTGGCCGAGCATGCTGATCACCTCCTTGAGGCAGGACAGCAGGTAGCCGGAGGCCTGGAAATTGACGTAGGTGGGGATGAACTCCGGGTCGAGGCTGATGACCCCGTCCGGGGTGGTGTCCAGCACCTCGCACAGCTGCAGCTTGACGTAGGCCTGGTCGCTCTGCTGCTCGCCGAGCAGCAGGCGGAAGTCCGGACGGCCGCAGCTGACCTGGCTGGAGGCGCTATCGCCGGCGTTGGAGTCGGCCACTTCCTCGTCGAAGGCGGTGTAGCGCGCCAGCACGTCCTGCTGCTCGGGGCGGCGGCTCTCGATATGGTTGCCGGTGACCAGCGGCAGGGCCAGGTACACCGGGGTATTGCCGGTATTCGGCGGCACGTCCAGGGCCAGCGGCTCGCGCTCGGCGCCGATGTCGAACAGGCTGCCATCGGGCAGCACGCCACTGGCCTTGCTCACCACCAGCTTGCCCATGTTGAGGAACTGGCGGTCGATCTCCAGCTCGAAGAAGCCCCAGGCGTAGCTGGCCAGCTTCTGCGTGCGGGTCTTGAGCTGGTGCTCGTAGTAACGGTCGCTCTGCTGGAAGTGCTGCGGGCGCAGCAGCATGCCTTCCTGCCAGACCACCTTGTGCATGGTCATGGCTCAGTCCTCGTCCTGGTTGTCGTCGAGCGCCTGGATGCCCTGGGCATCCAGGGTCAGGGCGATCTGGTTGCGCGCCTGCGCCTGCAGCGGGATGACGTAGCGCCAGCTGGTTTCCGGCAGGTCGCGGTAGGCGGCGAGCACGCCGACGTAGCGGCTGCCATCCTGAACGGAGAGCCTCAGGCGGCGGGTTTCGCCCGGCCGCAACTCAAGCTCTTCCTGGGTCACCAGGTCCGGCGCCAGGGCCTTCTTCGGCCGCTGGTAGAGGGAGAAGAAGTCGGCGTTCTCGAAGGCCACCGGGTGCTTGAGCTCGATCAGGCGCAGGACGATGGGCGAGGGTCGGCCATTGAGGTCCGGGTTGAGCTGCTCGCTGCCGCTGAGCTCGAGATCGAGCTTGGTCATCTTCGAGTAGGGCGACAGCGCCGAGCAGCCGGCCAGGGCCAGCAGGCTGGCGAGCAGGGCGAAAAGGGGTAAGCGGAACATGGGGATCATCCTTGAGCGTCGGTGTTGAGGGTGGCTATCAGGCGCACCTGTTCTTCGTAGGCCTGGGCGAAATCACGGGCGAACAGGCGCTCGCTCCAGTCGTCGTTCTGTTGCAGCGCGCCGTGCAGGCGCCGGTAGGCGCGCCAGCGGCTGCCGGCGGTGGCGATCAGCGGCTTGCGCCCCTCGCGCTCGAAACGCAGCGCCAGTTGTTCCGGTGACAGCTGCTCGAACAGGCCCTTGACCGCCGCGCGGCTGGCCGCCAGCAGCGCCACCTGGTGCGCCTGCAGGTCGCGGAAGCCGCGGTTGATCGCCTGTTCGGCCGGCAGCTGGCCGGCCTTGCCGCCACGCAGCAGGGCGCTTAGCGCCTCGCCGGCATCGCCGCTGTGCTTGAGCGGGTTGTTGCCGGCGCTCTGCACCGTGGTCAGGGCCAGGCGCATCTCGTTCTTCAGCTCGCTGCGGGTGCGCAGGCTCTGCTGCAGGCTGCCGACGCTCTGCTTGAGCAGCTTGGCGGCGTTCAGCGCCAGGGCTTCGCGGGCGTCGTCGTCGAGGTCGTCGAGGCGCACCCCCAGGGCCTCGCCGAACTTCTCCCAGAAGCTCGGCGGCAGGCGCTGCGGCTCGGGGGCGGGCTTGGGCTGCGGCGCCGGGGTGGGCATCACCAGTTCCGGCACCCGCAGGTTCTCCTCGTCGATCTGCGCGTAGTCGCGCTGCTGCGCCGGCACCGAACGCGGGCGGATGATCGCGGTGAGGTCGTCGACCTCGGCGTACACCCGCTCCTGCTGCTCCAGGGCGGTGAGCGGGTCGAGGTCGAGGAAGGCATCGTCGGGGATGATGCTGCCGGCCGGCTGCGGGCGACCGATATCGCCCTCGAACAGCGCCGGGTCGCGGATCAGCCGCGCGCGGATCTCGAAGTCGCCGAGGCAGTACACGCTGCCATGCTCGACGCGCTGCGGCTCGCCCTTGCGCAGGCTGGCGCCGCTGTCCTTGAGCTGCACGCCGTTGCTGCTGGTGTCGGTCAGGTAGAAGGCGCCGTCGCGGTAGCTCACCTCGGCATGCCGCCCGGACAGCACACGCTTGCGATCGGGGATCACCCAGTCGCAGTCCTGGGCCCGGCCGATGACGCCGCCGGCCTGCTTGAAGGTTTTGGTGGTCATTAGACCTGGCACGAACTGCTGTGCACTGACCACATCGAAGACCAGTTCCATGGTGTTTTGCTCCTGGCGGTCAGTTGCCGCGGGTTTCGGCTTGCGGATCGCCCAGGGGGCGGTAGGCGTCGTCGCTGTACTTGTAGTTGCCGCTGCAGCCGGCCAGACACAGGGCCAGGGCGAGCAGGGCGGAGGAGTAGGTGCGGTGCAACATCGAAGGGGCTCCTTGCGGTTCGAATGGGGGCGGGGCGGATGGCAGGCGCGGCATCAGCTGGCCTTCTCCGGCTGGTTGGGGAAGATGCGCCGCGTGCCGGACTTTTCCGGGGTGTGCGGCAGCTGCTCGACACCCAGCGGGTAGCGGAAGGCCGAGGTGTGGATATAGGGCGGATCGAGCGCCTCGATCGCCGCCAAGGCACGGGCATGCCCCGCCGGGTCGAAGGACTGCTCGGCATAGGGCTTGAGGTCGTCGGGAATGCGATGCAGCTCGTTGTCAGGCAGTTCGTCGAAGGGAACCTGGCGCGACAGCGCCTCCCGATGCATGCGGTGCAGGCCCAGGTGCGCCAGTTGCGGGCGGGTATGGCGCTCTTCGACCAGGTAGACGGTGTTGCCGCGCACCTCGCACGTCCAGCCATTGGCGTCAGCCTTGGCGCGGGCATGGGCGATGACCGCATGCTTCTGCGCCCGCTCCTTGGGCTCGAAGCCGCTGAGGCTGTAGCGCTCGCGAACCACGCGCTCGATATTCGCCGGGTCGCGGGCGGGGTCGGCATAGCCGCCGCCGATATCCGAATGCACGCCCACGCCCGTCAGTTCGACGAAATGCGCGGGTGCCGAGGGGCCATTTTTCACCGAGGTCAGCGGGAACTTCTCGCGCACCTCCTGGCCGGCGACCAGGTGGTAGACGTACTGGGCGGACTCGGCCTTCAGGTTGAGGTTGAAGTTGCCCTCATCATCGTTTCCCGGCCAGTAGAAGGAGCCGACGCTGTCGTACAGGCCGACGAAGCGCACCCGGGCTCTGACCGTGCTGCGCGGGTACATATCCACCACGCGCCGCGTTGGACCTTTGCCGCTGCCCCGGTGTTGGCTATATGGCTTGCGAGCCATCAATAGATTGGGGTTGAGCTGGACGTCCCACAGCGAAACGGTTTCTTTCTTGCCGTTAAAATCAGGCAGGCCATGATTGATCATATTGACGAAATGGCGAGCCAGAGCGGCGCCTCGACTAAAGCCGAAGACATCGAAAACAATTTCGCCAGGGTGCTCCGGTATTTTTTCGATTAATTCGTGCAACTGCTTGCGGGCGCTATGCAGTCTTGCTTCACCACCTGTTGCACCCATCGCAAAAGCAAGGCCAACAACGCTATCGTCACCATCGTTAACCGTTCCGATGCCTTCAATATATATCCTGTATTGATGGTTGCTGGGGATTTCATCATAGATCTCGGAGAGTTTTGCGATATTTGTCATAGCTCTGGTTGAGCTACCGCGGTCGTTGTCTTTGTTATTTCCAGTGCCGTCAAAGAATACGCCAATGACTATTTGCGGTATTTCACAGCAAAGCGAGCCGTTATCTATCCCGGCAGAGATTTTTTTACTCGTTTCGTAGGCTTTTAGGATGTCCATAGTGTTATTGCTCGATCCCGGGTATTGGTTGTATTCTTCCTTCTTTTATTCTTTTTATAGTGCCCTTGAGGTATACCTTGGGATCGCCGGCTGTTTCCTCCCCAGTTCCATATCCAATAACGGTGACTTTTTCATTTCTCCCGCAAACGTATCTGTAGGAACAGGACGACTTTAGAGCCGATTTCATTTCACCCCTGGGGCCGAGAACGAATATTAATGCAGGTTCAGTAGTGTTCTCTCCAAAGGCTTTTGCGTGGGCCTTGATAAGGTCGGGCAGGTCAGGTGATAGCGCAATTTGCGCTGTGTAGTACTTCTGTGTCTGATACGAAAACCAATTCGCTTGTGCTGTCCTTGGAACTATGTTTTTGCCAGACAGTGCGATGCGCGTTCCGTCAAAGGTTTCCTCCAGTGTTCCTGGGTTTTCCCAGCCGCCGGACAGGGCACCACCGCCAACTGGGCTGTGAAATACCTGGGCTCCGTTTCGGAGCGTAAGAGCCTGCCCATGGACCGGCGCGCTAGAACCTATCTGTATATTGTATTGAGCCTGGTCCACGTCACTTGCTGGGCTCTTGCTGGCGCATCCGGTATTCGAGACAAGCGAAAAGAATGCAAGTAGCACGCCTGTCAATTTGAAGTTGATTCTCAATATGCTCATCTAGATTTGCTCTTTAAGGCCTGTTTGCACTGTCGGGGGGGCAGGCCAGCAGTAGTTCGCTCAACGCGATATCTGGGGTTGATTGCTTACGCTCCAGTGCCGCTTGTATCTGAGGCTTCAACCAAAGTTGCTCACCTTGCTCGAGCGCCAGCACGGCGAGAAACAGCCGGTCCTGGCGGTCGCTGATGCCGTGCTGTTGCAGGCGCTTATCCAACTGCGCTGCCCACTGGTATTGATCCTGGGCTGTCCACTGCGCCAGGGGCTCGGGGCAGTGCTGGTGCAGTTGGCCGAGCAGGCGCGGAATAGCACTGGCGCGGGCCAGGGCCTGTTGCATGTCCGCGTCTATGGCGATTTCGGCGGGTGCCAAGGGCAGCGGCGCGGCGTCGCGGGCGGGGCCTTGCAGGTGGCAGTCGCGAGCCTCCAGCGGCAGCCAGGCGGCCCAAGCCTCGCCGGCGCGGATGGCCTGGGCGCGCCAGTAGGCGCAGGCAGGGTCTTGCAGGCCGGCCATCACCTGCGGGTCGTAGTAGCGCATCAGCGCCAGCTCGCCATCGGCCAGGCGAGCGTCGAGCAGATGGCGCAGGTGCTCGGCCAGTTCGGCCAGCGGGGCCGGGCTGGCGACCAGGATGCCCAGCGGGCGCTGTTCCAGTTGGGCCAGCAACTCCTGCCACAGTGCCGGTTCTCCATCCAGATGCAGCAGCCAGGGGCCCTGTTCGCTCAGTTCGGCGCGTGGGGTGTGCAGGAACAGGCTCTCCGCCTGCGGGTCGGGGTGCGCGGTCCAGATGTGCTGCAGCAGCTTGGCGTCCTGGGCACCGTCGAGCAGGGCGTAGACCGCCTGCCGTTCGTCAGCCGCGCATTGCTGCCAGTCGGTCAGCCAGTCCTGAAACGGCTTCATGACGCACTACCTGCCATGGCGTGGGCGCGCTTTTCCGCGCATTCCTTGCAGAAGGGCACGGCCTGCTCGGCGGCGGTGATCAGGCGCAGTGGGTTCAGGCTGGTGCGCTTCGGCGCGGGCGGCACGCTGTTGAGCAGGGCCCGCTGGGTGCGCTCGCCGGCCTTGTCCTGGTCCGCCGCATTGGGGATGACCGGCGGCTTGATCTTGATGCCCGAGCCTTTGCCCGGGCTACCGCCCGAGTTCATCTTGATATTGGCGCCGCTCAGGGTGACGCCGCCGGGGTCGAGTTTGAGGAAGCTGCCGCCGCCGGCCGCGGTGAGTTCCATGCCGGCGTCGATCACCACCTTGCTGCCGGCGTAGTAGTGGATCTCGTTGCCGGCCTCGACGTACTGGCCGCTGCCGACCTTCACGTGCTGCTTCTGGCCGACCGTCAGGTGGTCGTCGCTGCGGGCCTCGACCTTGCGGTCGAGGTGGGTGGTGCGGTGTTCCTCGGCCTTGAACTCGCTGTGGCTGTTGGCCTCGACGCTGTCGTGGCGCTGGTGGCCGACGCGGACCTTCTGGTCGTGCTCGATGTTCTCGTCCCAGTCGCGCTGGGCGTGGACGTAGATCTGCTCGGCGCCCTTGCGGTCCTCGATACGCAGCTCGTTATAGCCGCCACCACCGGGAGAGCTGAGGGTCTTGAACAGGCTGCGGGTCTTGTTCGCCGGCAGGTCGTAGGGCACCACGTGTTCCTTGTGGTAGAGGCAGCCGGTGACCAGCGGCTGGTCGGGGTCGCCTTCGAGGAAGGTCACCAGCACCTCCATACCCACGCGCGGGATGGCGATGGCGCCGTAGCGGTCGCCGGCCCAGCTGCTGGACACGCGCAGCCAGCAGCTGGTCTTGTCGTCGGCCTGGCCGTGGCGGTCCCAGTGGAACTGCACCTTGATCCGGCCGTACTGGTCGCAGTGGATCTCCTCGCCCGCAGGGCCGGTGACCACGGCGCTCTGGCTGCCCAGCACCTGGGGCTTGGGATGGCGCAGGGGCGGGCGGAAGGCCACGTCCCAGGGCGTGGCGCTGAAGCGGTTGCGGTAGCCCTGGGTAAAGCCGTCAGCGGATTCGACGTCGCTGGTCACCGACTCTTCCAGCACCTGGGGTTGTTTGCCCTCGTGCTCGATCTCGGTGAGCAGCCACAGCTGGTTCCAGTCCGCGCGCGGATGGCCGCTGAGGTCGAGGAAGTGGCCGCTGACCAGCAGCGGCTGGTCGCCTTCGCCCCGGGCCAGTTCGTAGTCATGGCGGTGGCGTTCCAGGGCGCGTCTGCTGAGGTGCTTGCCGCGCTCGCGCTCGACGAAACGACCGGGGTAGTCGTAGTCCTCCAGGTCCGGGCTGAACTCGCTGGTGAAGGCGGCCTCCATCAGCAGGCGCGGCTTCTCGAAGTCGTAGTCGCGGCGGCTGACCCGGCTGCTGCGGGTTTCCAGGCGCAGGCCGAAACGCTTGATCACCGGCTCGTCGGCCACCAGGCCGCTGTCCTGCTGGTAGGCGATAGGCGCCAGCCGAGGGAACACCGTCTGGTCGTCGCCGAACACCAGCACATGGCCGTCGGCGCTGTGCTGGAAGTGGTAGTGGATGCCCTCTTCCTCGCACAGGCGCTGGATGAAGTGCAGGTCGCTCTCGTCGTACTGCACGCAGTACTCGCGCTCGGGATAGACCGAGCCGAGCTGGAAGCGGTAGGCATTGGCCTGGATGCCGTGCTCCTCGAGCACCTGGCCGATGATCTTCGCGACCGGCAGGTGCTGGAAGATGCGCTGGTTGAGGCGGTGGGCCAGGTACGCCAGTTGCGGGCGCAGGCTGAGGTGGTAGCGGGTCAGGCGCTGGCCGGAGTCGCCCTGGGCGACGCGGTAGACCAGCCCGTGAATGCCGCCGCCGCCCGGCGCGAAGGCGAGGAAGGCGGGCTGGTGCAGGAGGCATTCCAGGTCGAGATCGGGGCGCTCGCTGACCAGCTCCACCTCGAACTCGAAGGGCTGGTTGAGCGCCTCGCGGCCGCTGAACGCGAGCACCTGCAGGTCCTGCTCGGCACTGGCGAGGTTGAGGCTGAAGTGGGTCTGGTTGGCTGCATTGAACATGCTCGTCTCCTTGAGCCTTATACGTCCGCCGGGCTGATGCTCAGCCGGTCCATGCGGTACAGCAGGGTGCGCCGTGGCAGGCCCAGTTCACGGGCGGCCTGGCTCTGGTTGCCGCGGTTCTTGCGCAGGCAGTCGAGCAGCAGGTTGCGCTCGACCCGCTCCAGGCGTTCGCGCAGGTTCATGCAGGCGTCGTCGGCCTGGCTGTCGTGCTGCAGGTTGAAGTGCTCGGGCAGCAGTTCGCCGCCTTCGCACAGCAGCACGGCGCGCTCGACCAGGCCCTTGAGCTCGCGCACGTTGCCGGGAAAGGCGTAGCTGGCCAGTTGCGCCAGGGCGGCGTCGGACCAGCGGCACGGGTCGCGCTGGAGGAAGGCGCTGGCCTTGTCGGCGAAATGCCGGGCCAGGCGCAGGATGTCTTCGTCGCGCTCGCGCAGCGGCGGCAGCTCGATGGGGAAGTGCGACAGCCGATAGAACAGGTCCTCGCGGAAGCGCCCCTGCTCGACCTGGCTGCGCAGGTCGCGGTGGGTGGCGGCGACGATGCGCACGTCGACCTTGTGCGTCGAGGTCGAGCCCAGCGGGCGTACCTCACCCTCCTGCAGCACGCGCAGCAGCTTGGCCTGCAGGCTCAGGGGCATGTCGCCGATCTCGTCGAGGAACAGGGTGCCGCCATCGGCCGCATCGAACAGGCCCTTGCGGTCGCGTTCGGCACCGGTGAAGGCGCCCTTGCGGTAGCCGAACAGCTCGCTTTCCAGCAGGTTCTCCGGCAGCGAGGCGCAGTTCTGCACGATGAAGGCCTTGCTGCGGCGCAGGCCGCAGTCGTGGATGGCGCGGGCCACCAGTTCCTTGCCGGTGCCGGTCTCGCCGGTCAGCAGCACGCTGACCGGGTTGTGCAGCACCTTGCCGATCAGCCGATAGACGTCGCGCATGCGCGGGCTGTCGCCGATCAGGCCATAGCCGCTGGCACAGGGGCCGGGCTGGGTGACCGGCGGCTTGTCACCGCTGGGCGCGCGCAGGCGTTGCAGCAGGTGCAGCTGGGCGATCGCGAAGGCGCCGAGCTGGCCCAGGGCGCCGGCGAACCCGAGCAGCTCGCGGGGGGCGTGGTCGGCGCACAGCAGCAGGCCGCTGACGCGCTTGCGCTCGTCCAGCAGCGGCAGGCACAGCAGGCTGCGCCAGGGCCGTGCGGCATCCGGCAGAAAGCCGCTCTGGTGCAGGCTGGCGTCCAGCTCGGCGAGGCTGAGCACCTGGTTCTGGCACAGGCAGAACTGCAGCAGCTGTTCGCCGTCGTAGTCGCTGGGCAGGCTGTCGGCCTGGCGTGGCTGCAGCAGGCCGTCCAGCCATTCGGCGCACAGGGTCAGGCGCGTGTGGGTGCTGTCGAGCAGGTACAGCTGGCTCAGTTGGCAGTCGGCCAGCTGTGCCGCCGCTTCGACCAGGCCACCGAGCAGGCTGTCGACATCGGCCGTGCGCACCAGCCCGGCGTAGCGCTGCAGCAGGGCCTCGGCGAAGTGCAGCGGCCGCGGGACCTGATGAAACAGCGGCGGCAGTTCAGGCGAATTCACAGACCAGCGCTCCTTCGCCATCGAGGGTGGCGTGTACCCGCTGCAGCGCCTCGCCGCCGGCCATGGCGGCGAGCAGACGGTCGACCACCAGGGGCTGCAGGTGCTGGTCGAGCAGGTGGTCGATCAGACGCGCGCCGCTGTCGCCCTGGCTGCAGCGCTCGGCCAGGTGCGTCACCAGGGCCGGGCAGTGGCTGAACTGCAGCTGGCGGCGCGCCAGGCGCTCGCCGAAGCGCGTCAGCTTGAGGGTGACCAGCTCGTTCAGCACCTCGCCGCCCACCGGGTAGTAGGGCACCACGCGCATGCGCGCCAGCAGCGCCGGCTTGAAGTGCTGGCTCAGGGTCGGGCGGATGGCCAGCTCCAGGTCCTCGCTGGCCGGGCGCTGGCCGGCCTGGCAAAGCGCATCGATGCGCTCGCTGGCGAGGTTGCTGGTCATCAGGATCAGGCAGTTGCGGAAGTTGATCTCGCGCCCTTCGCCGTCGTTGGCCACACCCTTGTCGAAGATCTGATAGAAGACGTTCATCACGTCCGGGTCGGCCTTCTCCACCTCGTCGAGGAGGATCACCGAGTACGGCTTCTGGCGCACCGCCTCGGTGAGCATGCCGCCCTCGCCGTAGCCGACGTAGCCGGGGGGGGCGCCGATCAGCCGCGATACCGTGTGCTTCTCCTGGAACTCGGACATGTTGATGGTGGTGAGGAAGCGCTCGCCGCCGTACAGCAGGTCGGCCAGGGCCAGGGCGGTTTCGGTCTTGCCGACGCCGCTGGGGCCGACCAGCAGGAACACCCCGACCGGCGCGTCGGGCTTGTTCAGGCCGGCGGCGGTGGCGCGCATGGCGCGGTCCAGGGCTGCGATCGCCTGGGGCTGGCCGCGCACCCGTTGGGCCAGGTCGCTGGCGAAGCTGAGCACCTTGCTGTTGTGCTCGCGAGCCAGTTGGCTCAGCGGCACGCCGGTCCAATGGCTGATTACTTCGGCCACCAGGCGCGGGCAGACTTCATGGCTGACCAGGCGTTCGGCTGCCTGGGCGGCGGCCAGCTGCGCCTGGGTCTCGCGCAGCTCGGCTTCCAGTTGCTGCAGGTCGGCTGCCGGTTCGGCGTCGGCTTGCTCGTCGCCGGAGCCCTGGCGTGCAGTTGCACACAGCTTGCGCAGTTCCAGCAGGCGCTCGGCGAGGGCACGCTGCGTGGCCCAGCGGGTTTCCAGCTGCTCCAGTTCGGCGCGCGCTTCGCCCAGGCGCCTCTGCAACTGGGCCAGGGCGTCTGCGTCGATCGCCAGGCCGGCGTCGCGGTCGCGGCGCAGGGCGAGGTCCTGGCGCTGGCCTTCGGCGATCTCGCCGCGCAGGCGTTCCAGCGCCTCCGGCGCGGCGGCCAGGCTGATGCGCACGCGGGCGCAGGCGGTGTCGAGCACGTCCACCGCCTTGTCCGGCAGCTGGCGACCGGCCAGGTAGCGGGCGGACAGTTCGGCGGCGGCGGCCACCGCATCGTCGCGCAGGTAGATGCCGTGGCTCTTCTCGTAGACCGGAGCCAGGCCACGGAGAATGGTCAGCGCCTCGGCGACTGTCGGCTCGTGCAGTTGCACCGGCTGGAAGCGCCGGGCCAGGGCCGGGTCCTTCTCGAAGTACTTCTTGTACTCGCTCCAGGTGGTGGCGGCGATGGTGCGCAGCTCGCCGCGCGCCAGGGCCGGCTTGAGCAGGTTGGCGGCGTCGCCGCTGCCGGCCTGGCCACCGGCGCCGATCAGGGTGTGGGCTTCGTCGATGAACAGGATGATCGGCTTGGGCGAAGCCTTGACCTCGTCGATCACCCCTTGCAGGCGGCGCTCGAACTCGCCCTTGACGCTGGCGCCGGCCTGCAGCAGGCCGAGGTCCAGGCTCAGCAGTTCGACGCCCCTGAGCGCCTCCGGCACCTCGCCGCTGGCGATGCGCAGGGCCAGCCCCTCGACGATGGCGGTCTTGCCGACGCCGGCTTCGCCGACCACGATCGGGTTGTTCTTGCGCCGGCGGGCGAGGATGTCGACCATCTGGCGGATCGCCGCGTCGCGGCACAGCACCGGGTCGAGCTTGCCGTCGCGGGCCTGCTGGGTGAAGTTGTGGGTAAAGCGCTTGAGGTTGGACTCCCCCGCGGCGACCGGCTTGGCGCCGCCGGTTTCAGGCTGCTGGGCCAGGGCGAAGTCGCGCAGCCGCTCGGCGTTCAGCTTGGCCAGCAGCGGCTGATAGTGGCTGCCGGCATAGCGCATCGGGTTGCGCAGCAGGGCGAGGACCAGCGCGGCCTGCGCCACCTGGCTCTGGCCGAGCTCCAGGCTGGCCACCAGCAGGGCGTCCTGCAGCCATTGCACCAGTTCGGTGGAGAACACCGGGTTGCGCGACTCGCTGTGCTCGCCGCGAGGTTGCAGGGCGCGGGCCAGTTCGCCGGGGTCCACCTCGGCGTCCTGCAGGGCCCGTCCGAGCAGGCCATCGGGGCGCTCGAGCAGGCCGAGCAGCAGGTCCTCGACCAGGATCTTGCTGCCGCCGCGGATCACGCAGCGCTCGGCGGCGGCCTCGAGGTCGCGGCGGGTCTCGGCGTCCAGGGCCTGTACCAGTTGTTGCAAGTCGACGTTGATCATTGTCTCTCTGTCCTTAGTGAGCTTTGCTGCCGAGGGTGACCAGGCCGTCGGCCCGGTCGCGGCCGAGCCAGCTGGTCCAGCCGAGGCGGCAGGGGTTGTCGGCGCCGATGCACAGTTCGCGGATCTCGTCCTGGCGCAGCTCCAGGCGGATGTCGTAGTCCAGCGGGTCGCGCAGGGTGAAGCGCACCAGCGCGCACAGGGGCTGGTAGCCGCTGCCGATCGGCAGGAATTCGTGGAAGCGCTGCCAGCCGAGCTGGCGGATATGGATGCGGAACTTGCCGCCGCGGTCGCGCACGAACTCGCCCAGCACCAGGCTCTCGCCCAGTTGGCTGTTGGCCAGGCCGAGGCGGTTGCGTTGTTCGCCGAGGATCTCCACCTGGCGCTCCAGGCATTGCTCGATATGCAACTCGGCGTGCTTGAAGTAGTAACGCAGCACCGACTCGATCAGCGCCGCCGAATGGGCGCGCAGGCTGAGCAGGCCGAGGTAGGGCAGCAGGCGCTTCCAGTTCAGTTCGGTGGCGGCGCGAATCTGCGCGCCACCCAGGCCGATCAGGGCGAACAGCTGCTCGGAGAAGGGGTCCAGGGCGCCGCTGTGGAATCGCGCGTGGTAGCGGTACTTCTGCCAGATCGGCAGCAGCAGGCGCTGCAGGCGGTTGTTGAACAGGTCGAGGAAGTCGCGCGTCGGGTTGCCGTCTTCGCTGTCGCCCAGGGCCTGCTCGCCATAGAAGGCCGGCAGCGGTGAGCCGGCACCGAACAGGCTGACCAGGTTGATGCGCAGACGCGCGCGCAGCTCGCCGTGCTCCTCGAAGAACTGCACGCGATCGATATCGCTGCCGGGAAAGCCCAGGCTGGGGTTGGCCTGGAATTCCAGGCGTTGCTGCAGGGCCTCCTCATCCAACTGGGGATGGGCGGCCCGCAGGCGATCCAGCACCAGCTGTACACCCTGGAACAGGCTGTACTCGCGGATGCCCCGACTCAAGCGGCTTAGAGCAGGGGCTGTTGCCCCATGCGCGGCGTCCATTGGTACACCTCTCCCTGTGTGCTCTGCACGCGCAGCTCGTGGTACGAGTTGAGGCTGGCGTAGAGGGCGAAAAATTCATTGAGCACCGAGGCGAAGAGGAACAGGTCGCCCTCGCCCACGTAGCCTTCGGGGTTCATCGTCAGCTCGGTGCGCACCCCGCGCACCGGCAGTCCGCGGTGCAGACGGTCGACGTGCTGGTGGCGGATGCCTTGCAGACCGCCGAGCAGGCGTTTGCTGACCTTTTCGGCGTGCTGGTCGTAGTAGCGCGGCAGGTCGTAGGTCTCGAGGATCACCTTGAGCGCCTCGACGTTGGCAAGCGACAGGTAGTTCAGCGACATGTTGCTGATCAGCTTCCAGAGGAAGTCGCGGTGCAGCGGCGACGCGTAGCTGGGCGTCACCGCGCTGATATTGCGGAAGGTCAGGAACTCCGGGGTGTCCTCGCTGGGCATGCAGATATCGCCCAGGCCCAGTTGCCGGGGCAGGTTCTGGTTGGTGCAGGTCAGCTCGATCGACAGCGTCTCGTGCTGGTCGAGGTTGCGCAGGCCGAAGCTCAGGTAGGTTTCCAGGCCGTCGCCGAGCAGCGACGGTTGCTGGCGCACGCTGTAGTGCGGCCGTGCCAGGGGTACGTCGAAGCTGGGGTCATGCTCGAAGGACTCGAACGGCACGTATTCCTCGTAGCCCTGGCCGCCGGGTTTCCAACCGGTGACCCGGTCCACCGAGAACACCCCGCAGTGCTGCGAATCGAACTCGGCCGGCAGCAGCAGGTACTGGTCCTGCTTGCCGTCCAGGCGGATCGGGATGGCGTCGTGGGCGAACAGGTTGACCACCGGCGTGCAGTACAGGCGCACGTTGTCCAGGGTTGGGCGAATGCGCTGCACCCCGGCCTTGACGATGTCGAAGCGCAGTTCCAGGCCGCGGGCCTGCTCGAGCAGCTCCGCGGGCAGGCGCTTGAGCGCATCCAGGCCCTTGAGGTCGACGAACAGGAACTTGTCCTGGAAGGCGAAGTATTCCTGCAGGTAGCGGTAGCCACGGAAGGTGTTCAGCGGGTAGGGGATCAGCGCCTGATCTTCGTCGAAACCCACCGGCTGCAACTGTTCGGCGCCCAGGCGCAGGTTGGCCACCGCCTGGCCGCCCGCGTCCTTGATCAGGGCCTGGCCGTCGGCGCCGAGCAGCACCAGCTGGATGCCGCTCAGATGGCGCAGCAGGCCGAGGTAGAGCAGCTGGCTGATATAGCGTTCGCCGGCCAGGTGCAGGCGCAGCTGCTTGAGGTTCAGCTCGCCGAGGTGGCCGTCGGCGCTCATGCCCAGACGCAGGCTGAGCAGCGCGCCGTCGCCCTTGACCGAATAATCCAGGCCGTTGAGCGCCAGCGGCAGCACCTCGGTGGCGAAGGCGGTGCGGAAGCGACAGGTCACGCCCTGGATCGGCCTGGACTCCACCGGCGTGTGGCGCGGCACCGGCAGGGCCGGACCGGAGCGCTTGAGCGGGTCGAACTGCAACATGCTGAAGGCCGGCAGCGGACGCATGTAGTTCGGCCACAGCAGGTGCATCAGCGAGTGGGTCAGCTCCGGCAACTCGTCGTCGAGCTTCTGCCGCAGGCGCCCGGTGAGAAAGGCGAAACCCTCCAGCAGCCGCTCGACATCCGGGTCGCGCCCGCTCTGCCCGAGAAACGGCGCCAACGCCGGACTGCGCTCGGCAAAGCGCTTGCCCAGTTGGCGCAGGGCGGTGAGTTCGCTCTGGTAGTAGTGGTTGAAGGACATTAGACGCTTGGCTCCGTGCCGTTTCCGTTGAGGGTGTTCTGCAGCCTCAGGTACTCGCGCCAGCCTTGCGGGTAAGTCGGTTCGTTGAGCCAGCGCTCACGCTGTTGGTGATCAAGGCTCAGCCAGTATGGCCACCAGTAGCTCCTCCACCAGCATTCGAGGCTGCCTTGCAGGCTGCCGAGCCCGTCTGCATCGATATTCGGGAACACCCTCCAGGGTGCAGGCGGCGCCAGCTCTGGAAGCGCTTCGAGAAGGGCGAGGCTATTGCTGATCAGCAGCAGGGTTGTTCCGTTGCCGAGAGTAAACGGGGACAGACCACGGTTTGCGTGATAAAGGCCCGCCGAGAAACTGTGGTCTGTCCCCGGATATTCCCAAACGCCTCGTCGACTGAGGATGTCGGCAGGTTTGCCCGGCAGATTGGGCATTGTTCTGGTGTTCGTTTTCATCCGTTGTTTGACCATTCTTCCTTGGGGTGGGCTGATCCGAGCATCAGAAAATCCTGCTGAAAACCCAATCGTTCAGCCGATAGAGCGCTGCCATCGAGACCAGGGAGAAAAACGCCAGGTTGAATGCATTGCGTCCGGATCTGTTTCGTAGGAGGGCTGTCAGATCCACCACAGCCAACAGTGCAGTGCTGATTAGGAGTGGGACGTAAAGAGCCAGCGATAGCATGAAGAGCCAGTGGAACAGATTGGCGTCGATGGATCGCCCGGCGATGTCGATGTGAACATTCCATTGCGTTCCCGGTGGAAAGGCGGAGATGGCCAGCATGGGAATGGCTATGAACAGGTTGACGAATCTCCACATAGTCAGCGCAGCCCTCTTGCGTAAAGAGTTTTGGCCAGCTCCCGGCGGCGCTGGCGGCCTATCTCGGAGTCTGCCGAGTAATAAAAGTGGCCGCTGCCATTCAGCATTTGTTGGCCAAGTAATGCCGCCGAATCGACGATTTCCTTGTCGCCCATGCCGGCATAGATGGGATCACCCTCCGTACTCAAATCCATAACGTGTGTTTTGATGATTTTCGGATGGCTGCTGGCAGCTTCCCTGAGACTCTTGTTGATCGGGGCCCCGATGAGAACCAGGTGGTCTACTTGCACCCCTTGGCGGGCGTGAAAAAGAGCAGTTCTTGCAGCAATCACCGCTCCCCATGAGTAGCCGATCAGATTCAACTGTCCGTTCTTGGGGAGCCGCTTCTGTATGCCGACCTCGGCGAGAGAGAACTTATTCTTCTTCACCGCCGCTACATCGCGGCTGATCCTTGCGAGAAAGGGACCGCTGGGTGGTTCACAACTCACCTCGGCGTATTTCCTGATGGTGATGGCGCCAAAGAGGTATTTCTTCTCGACGTACTCTTCTCCGTACTTGCACTTGGCAGGTTCGCCATACTGAAAGACCACAGGATCGAGCTCGTCCTGGTTGTAGAGGACAACGGCGGATGCGTCTCCGAGCATACCTACTAGGTCGGGTACGTACCGTTTGGGGCCTTCGACGTAGGCTGCATAGTTACCATGCACGGCGTTCCTGATTCCTGCCTCTGCGAGTGCCACCACCATGTCCTGGTTGTACGCTCCAGCCATGCCCGCGCCGCCAAGGAACACCGTCAACCCTCCTTCTACGATTACAGTTTTGGGGGTTGGTTCTTCGGAGGGGGTGCTCTTGATCGTGGCGACCTTTTTGTAAGTGCCGCTGGATGTCTGAATTTCGCTCATCAGCTATTCCGCCTGCCCCACGTAAATTTGAATTTCTTCGGATCGAGCGTGGCGGGCAACGCGGTGTGTCAGACCATTGGAGTCGGTGATTCCTTGTTCATGTGAGCCGTTCTCTCTGACCAATAAATAACGGTGGTTGTTAAGTGGAGTGCCCACTTCATCGGTCAGTACGAACTGCTCGTCAAACCCGCCAGGAATGGGAAGGGGAGACTGGAAGGGGGCCGGCGAATGCGCCGTCCCAATCAACACAGTCCCGGAACCCGCCGTCACCACATTGCCATGGCTGCCCACGGTACCGATGGTGGTCGCCGGCTTGCCGTTGATCAGTACGGTGGGAATCACCGCGCTGGCCAGGGCGCCGCCGCAGGCCGAGGGGTCGCCTTGGCGGGCGGCGGGCAGGCCGTCGAACAGCACGTCGGGGGAGCCGGCGGCGATCGGGTTGTTGCCGTGACCGGGAATCGGGCAGGCGGTGGGGTCGTTCAAGCGGGCGGCGGGTTTACCGGACATCCTTGTCGCTCCTCAATGGACCTTCACTTGTCCGCTGCCATCCAGGCGCGCGGAGAAACTGACCTGGCGTTTGATGCCGTCGACCTGCAGCAGGCCCTCGATGGAAAAGGACAGGCTCAGCGGGTCGTGGCTGCGGGGCAGGGAGATCACCCGCACCTGACGCAAACGCGGTTCGTACGCCTCGATGAAGCGTTCGATGGCGATACGCGCCTGCTGCAGCGAGTCGTGCAGCGACAGGCGCATATCGTTCAAATCGGGCAACCCGTAGTCGGGCAGCGTCTGCACGCTGCCCGCCCGGGTGCTGAGCATCTTGGCCAGGTGGGCAGCCACCGATGCCATGGCGGCGACCTCGCGGTCCCAGCCGGCGCGCTGGCCGGCCTCGCCACCGAGGCGTTCGAACAGGCTGCCGTACCCGGTCATGGCTGCTTACTCCTTGTCCAGCTTGCCGACCAGCGACAGGGTGAAGTCGGCACCCATGTACTTGAAGTGCGGGCGCACGTTGAGGCTGACGCGGTACCAGCCCGGCTCGCCTTCGACGTCGCTGACGATCACCTGGGCGGCGCGCAGTGGGCGGCGGCTACGTACTTCGGAGCTGGGGTTTTCCTGGTCGGCGACGAACTGGCGGATCCACTTGTTGAGTTCCAGTTCCAGGTCGGTGCGCTCCTTCCAGGCGCCGATCTGCTCGCGCTGCAGCACCTTGAGGTAGTGGGCCAGGCGGTTGACGATGAACAGGTACGGCAGCTGGGTGCCGAGCTTGTAGTTCAGTTCGGCGGTCTTGCCTTCCTCGCTGATGCCGAAGAACTTCGGTTTCTGCGCCGAGTTGGCGGAGAAGAACGCGGCGTTGTCGCTGCCCTTGCGCATGGTCAGGGCGATGAAGCCTTCCTCGGCCAGTTCGTATTCGCGGCGGTCGGAGACCAGCACTTCGGTGGGGATCTTGGTCTCGATTTCGCCCATGCTCTCGAAGTGGTGCAGCGGCAGGTCTTCCACCGCGCCGCCGCACTGCGGGCCGATGATGTTCGGGCACCAGCGGAACTTGGCGAAGCTGTCGGTCAGGCGGCTGGCGAAGGTGTAGGCGGTGTTGCCCCACAGGTAGTGCTCGTGGCTGCCGGCGACGTTTTCCTTGTAGACGAAGCTCTTCACCGGGTTGTCTTCCGGGTCATAGGGATTGCGCAGCAGGAAGCGCGGCACGGTGAGGCCGACGTAGCGAGCGTCTTCCTGCTCGCGGAAGCTCTGCCACTTGGCGAACTGCGGGCCTTCGAAGTGGTCCTTGAGGTCCTTGAGGTCCGGCAGGCCGGTGAAGCTTTCCAGGCCGAAGAACTTCGGCCCGGCGGCGGCGATGAACGGCGCGTGGGACATGGTGGCGACGCTGGCCACGTACTGCAGGGTCTTGATGTCCGGGGCGCTCGGGTCGAAGAAGTAGTTGGCGATCAGGGCGCCGACCGGCTGGCCGCCGAACTGGCCGTACTCGGCGGTGTAGATGTGCTTGTACAGGCCGGACTGGACGACCTCCGGGCTGTCTTCGAAGTCATCGAGCAGGTCTTGCTTGGAGGCGTTGAGGATCTCCAGCTTGATGTTCTCGCGGAAGTTGGTGCGATCCACCAGCAGCTTGAGGCCGCGCCAGGAGGATTCCAGGGCCTGGAACTGCGGGTGGTGGAGGATCTCGTCCATCTGCCGGCTGAGCTTGGCGTCGATCTGGGCGATCATGCGGTCGACCATGGCCTTCTTCACCGGCTCGTGCTCGTTGTGCGGCTTGAGCAGTTCTTCGATGAAGGCCGATACGCCGCGCTTGGCGATGTCGTAGGCCTCGTCGTCGGGGGTCAGCTTGGTCTCGGCGATGATGCGGTCGAGAATGCCGAGGTCCGCGGCGCTGTGGCCGCTCTCTAGTGCTGCGCTAGTGCTCATTGATCAGCGTCCTTGTCTGTGGAAATCAGGAGTCCAGGGTGGCTTGGGCGGCCAGGCCGAGTTCGCCGAGCACGCGGTCGCGCGAGTCGTCGTCGGCGAGCACGCTCTCGATGGCTTTGCGGAAGGCCGGGGCGTTGCCCAGCGGGCCCTTCAGGGCGACCAGGGCGTCGCGCAGCTCCATCAGCTTCTTCAGCTCGGGCACCTGTTCGACCAGGTTGGCGGGGTTGAAGTCCTTCATCGAGTTGATGCGCAACTGCACGGCCAGCTCGTCGTCGCTCGGCTCGTCCTGCAGGCGGTTGGCGACGCCGAAGGTCAGGTTGAGCTCCTGCTTGGCCAGCACCTCGTCGAAGCTGTTCTTGTCGATGCTGATCGGCTTGCGATCCTCGATCTTGCGTTCGTCGGCGCGCTGGGTGAAATCGCCGAGCACCATCAGCTTCAGTGGCAGTTCGATCTCTTCCTGGGCGCCGCCGGTGGCGGGCTTGAAGGTGACGTTGATGCGTTCCTTGGGGGCTACCGAGCCTTCTTTGGCCATGGTCATTCTCCGTTGCGGTTATGGCCCGTGGGCCTAGTCCAGTACCACTTCGAGGTCGAGGTGGCACAACCTGCGGTAGATCTCGTCCTTGTGCTCGCGCACGGCATGGTTTTGCGGCAGCAGTTCGCAGCAGCTGTGCAGCATGCGCAGCACCTCGAGGCTGAGATCGGGCTCCCAGTCGCCCAGACCGGAGGTCTGCAGCAACTGGTCGAGCGAGTCGAGTTGGGTCTTGGCCAGTTCGTATTTCTTCGCGGCGAAGCACAGGCGCGCCAGGCTCAGCTGCCAATAGAAGCGCTCGCGGCCGCCGCGGGCTTTTGCCAGGCCCTGTTTGAGTTGCTGCACCGAGGCCTTCAGGCCTTGCTTGCGCAGTTGCGGCAGGGTCTCCTGCAGGGCCAGCTCCCAGGCCGGCTGGTCGCTGCCCTGGTCATGGGCGGGAGCGCTCTCGCTCGCCGGTGCCTGCAGGTGTGGCAGCACATGGGAGCTGATCCAGGCGCAGGTCTGGGCGTCGGCGAAGGCGCTGCCGTCATGGAAGCGCAGCTCCTCCAGGCCGGTCATGCGCTGCAGGAACAGCGCCAGCTGGATCTCCACCTCGCGCATCGCCGGCTCGGCGTCGAGGCCCTGCAGGCATTGCCAGGCCAGGTGCTGGCCATCCAGCCAGAAGGGCGCGCGGGCGATGCTGGCCTCCAGGTCGACCAGCAGGTCGGCGTACTGGCCCTGCTGGTAGCGTTCCCGATAGCTGGCCAGCTTGTCGGCCGGCAGGCCGCGCAGGGCGGTGACCTGCTCGGCGTTGCGCTCCGGCAGGCTGTCGATCGGCAGCCACAGCAGGGTGCGCGCCAGGCGCAGGGCGCGCAGGTCGCTGGCCTTCTGCTTGAGCCAGTAGGCGCACAGAGGGCGGGCCTGGTCCTGCAGGCTGCGCAGGCTCTTGTGCGCATCCTTCTCGCTGTCCACCGGTGCGCCGGGGGTGAGTATCTGGGAGGCGGCCTGCTTGACCTGGGCCAGTGCCGCGCCGACGCTGCCGGGCTCCGGTTGGCCCTGGCTGGCGCGGCTCACCAGCTCGTCCAGGCGCCGGCACAACGGCAGCAGCAGCGGGGCGTGCTCGCCGAGGTGCCCGGACAGGCAGACTTCGAGGGCGCGCAATTGTTCGGCGAGGCTGCGGAACAGCGCCAGTTGCTCGCCGATCGGCACATGTTCGGCCAGTGCCTGCTCCAGGCGCGGCAGCAGCCAGCCGATGGCGGCGGCACGGGTGCGTGGCTTGCGCGGGTGCAGGTCCGCCCAGTGGTTCAGGCACAGGTAATGCAGCAGGCTCAGGCCCGCCTGCAGCCCGGTGAAGGATTCGCGCTGGTACAGGCCCCAGATCAGCCAGGCGGCGACACGCAGGTCCTTGGAGTGGGCGCTGAGCAGCGTCTCGCTGCCTTCGCGGACTTTCTGCCAGTCGATGGCGCCGGCGTCATGCAGCGCACTGGCCTTGCCCAGTTCGTTTTCCAGGCTTTCGTATTCGCTGGAATAACGGACATCGCTGCCGGCGAAATCGCCCTGATCAATAGGGAGTTTTGCCAGCGCCAAATAGTGGGCGGTGAGCTTGCTTGAATAGGTCATTCCATGACTCGAGTATATGTCCGTGCAACTCAGGTGCGCGTCTCTTTAATAGCGAGGTGCGGATTAACCGACTTCCTGAGTTGTGCAACTTTTTGCGCACATCAATGTGCAACAAGTTGCGCAAAGTCCTTATGGGGTGGGCATCCTAGTCCGATGAGTAGGGATGGGCAACCGGCAAAAGTGTGAAGCCTGTACCAGCTGTAAACAAAGACCGAACCAATAAGCGGCAAATAGTTCCTGTGAATTCCGCGCAGCACTTGGCAATTAAGGATGCCAAGTAATGGCTGTAAGTCGTTTCGCTACCGGTGCTGTAAGTAAATACTTACTGGCGAACTAGTGGCGCATCACAAAGTGCGCAGAAGTTCGTCCGGCGCTGTGAGCGGGCGCCGGGATCGATTGTCGTGTTTGCTGTGGCCAGGCGCTTTCGGCCCATTCGGGGAAGGCCTGTCAGCCTCCCCCCCCCGGGTGCTCTCAACCCGCCAGTGGCTCGCTCCACAGGCTGACGCTGAGGCGATGCTCGGCGCCTGGCGCCAGCACCACGAGGTCTTCCATGACATTGGCGTGTTCGATGCACAGCATGCCTTGCCAGGCATCGCTGGCGAACTGCGAGAGCCGTTGCGCCTTGTCGGTCCAGGGATTCCACAGTACCGCCGAGCGCGAGCCGCTGCTGCGCAATTGGATGCGCCGCTGCCAGACGGGGTCGAGGATGCTCAGCTGGGTGGGGGTGTCGAGGTAGATGCGGTCGGTTTCGCCGGCAAAGCGCAGCGGGTCGAGTTGCTGACGTTCCGCCCAGTCGTCCAGGGTGTCGATGTAGCGACAGCCCTGCAGGCCTTCGACCTGGGACTGGCGCACGTCGCCGACGGCGAAGTAGCTGTGCAGGGCCTGGCTCAGTGCCAGGGGGGTGTCACCGAGGTTGCGGCTGAGCAGGTCCAGATGCAGGTGCTGGTCGAGGCGGATGCGCAGCTTCAGTTCGGCGGCCTGTGGCCAGTTCGGCAGCGGCTGCTCGGCGCTGTTGAAGGCGAAGTCCAGGTTGACCCCGTCGTCGCGCTTGTCGATGCCCAGCAGGTTCCACTCGAGGTCGCGTACTAGGCCGTGGGATGGCAGCAGGTTGCCACCCGTGTGCATCGCCTGCACTGCCTGCGGGTTGCGCCGCAGGTCACCGAACCAGGGCCAGCACACCGGCACGCCACCGCGCACGCTGCGCCCGCTTTCGTAGGCCGCCTGCTCGCTCAGCCAGATCAGCGGCCGTTCGCCGTCGCGCTGGTAGCTCAGCAGCTGGGCTCCTTGCTGAGCGACCAGCAGCTCGGCGTCGGCATGACGGATGCGCCAGCAGGTCAGGGCGCCCATTTCGATCCGTTCAACGTTGGAAGTGGCCATTGCTATGCCTTGTCGCCAGTGAAGATGACCCTATTGGAACGCAGCTTGCCCGGCAGTCCAAGGGGCAGATAGCAAAACGCCCGTCAGGGTGACGGGCGTTTTGCCGGTTGCGTTGCCTGTTACTTGCCGTAGACCTGCTCCGGCAGCCAGGTGATCAGTCCCGGGAACTGATAGGCGATGACCAGTAGCAGCATCTGGATCAGGATGAACGGAATGACGCCGCGGTAGATGGTGCTGGTCGGTATCGAAGCGGGGGTGACCCCGCGCAGGTAGAACAGCGCGAAACCGAATGGCGGGGTGAGGAAGGAGGTCTGCAGGTTCAGCGCGATCATCACCCCCAGCCAGACCGGGTCCAGACCCATGGCCAGTAGCACCGGGCCGACGATCGGCACCACCACAAAGGTGATCTCGATGAAATCGAGTATGAAGCCGAGCAGGAAGATCACCAGCATCACCACGAAGAAGGCGCCGAGCACGCCGCCGGGCAGCTGGGCGAACACCTCCTCGATCATCGTCTCGCCGCCGAAGCCGCGAAACACCAGGGAGAACAGCGAGGCGCCGATCAGGATCATGAACACCATGGCGCTGATCTCGGTGGTGCCGTAGGCCACTTCGCGCAGCTGGCCGAAGTTCAGCTTGCCCTTGGCGAAGGCCAGCAGCATGGCGCCGAGGGCACCGAGGGCCGCCGCTTCGGTGGGCGTGGCATAGCCGGCGAGGATCGAGCCCAGGACTGCGGCGATCAGCGCCAGCGGCGGTAGCAGGGCGGCGGTCAGCTTGCCCCACTCGATCGGGCCGAGCTCCTCCTGGGGCAGGGCCGGCAGTTTCTTCGGCTGGAAGATCGCCGTGCCGACGATGTAAAGGATGTACAGGCCCACCAGCAGCAGGCCGGGGATGAAGGCGCCGACGAACAGGTCGCCGACCGACACGGTCTTCGGCGAGAAGATGCCCATCTTCAGTTGCGCCTGCTGGTAGGCGCTGGACATCACGTCACCCAGCAGCACCAGGACGATCGATGGCGGGATGATCTGCCCCAGGGTGCCGGTCGCCGCCAGGGTGCCGGTGGAGATTGCCGGATCGTAGCCGCGGCGCAGCATGGTTGGCAGGGCCAGCAGGCCCATGGTCACCACGGTGGCGCCGACGATGCCGGTGCTGGCGGCGAGCAGCGCGCCGACCACGCAGACGGAAATCGCCAGGCCACCGCGCAGGGTGCCGAACAGCCGCGACATGGACTCCAGCAGGTCTTCGGCGACCCGCGACTTCTCCAGCATCACGCCCATGAACACGAACAGCGGCACCGCCAGCATGGTCTGGTTGTTCATGATGCCGAACAGACGATTGGGCAGGGCGCTCAGGTAACCGGCGTCGAAGGTGCCAGTCAGCGCGCCGATGCCGGCGAAGATCAGCGAAACACCGCCGAGGGTAAAGGCCACGGGGAAGCCGGCCATCAGGGCCAGGCAGATGCAGACGAACAGCAGAATCGCCATCAACTCAACCATTTTTCACCTCGGACTCGGGCAGGCGGCCGGCCAGACCGTAGGCCGCCTTGATCAGATCGGCAACGCCTTGCAGGGCGAGGCTGAAGACCAGCACCAGGATGATGCTCTTCTGCAGGTAGACGAATTTCAGGCCACCGGACTCGCTGGAGGCTTCCAGGGTCGACCAGGAATTGGCGACGTAGTCCCAGCTGGCCCAGCCGAGGTACAGGCACAGCGGCAGCAGCAGCAACAGGTTGCCGCAGACCTCCACCAGGGCTTGGCGGCGGCCGCTGAACTTCTGATAGAAGATGTCCACGCGTACGTGGGCGCCGCGAATCAGGGTCCAGGCGGCAGCCCCCATGAACACCAGGGCATGGGCATACAGCACGGATTCCTGCAGGGCGATGGCGCCGATGCCGAAACCGTAACGCAGCACCACCACGATGGCGGTACCGACCACCAGGAACAGGGTCAGCCAGGCGCATCCCTGGCCAAGGCGGGTGTTGAACGCGTCGATCAATCGAGCAATGCGCAACGGCATGGGAGGGGTGTCGGACATGTGGAGTCCTTGTCGTTGTGGGTGAGGAGTGCAGGCAGCCGCGGATTCTAGGCGGGCCCGGGCGAAGGCGGCAATGACCCTACAACTTTAGTCGTATCTACTAGGCTTGAGGGTCACGAGGCCTTATGTTACTTGAGCACGGTCTAACTTCAGTGATCCTGTGGTCAGACCAATACAACAAAAAGGAGCATTGCATGAAACGTCGTCAGATTCTCGCAGCAGCGGGCGTAGGCCTGGCCGCCACCGCACTGGCAGGCTGCAACAAGGAGGCCGAAACCGCTGCCAAGCCCCAAGAGGGCGCGGGCGCAGAGACCTTCAACTGGAAAATGGTCACCTCCTGGCCGAAGAACTTCCCCGGGGTTGGCGTCGGTGCCGAGCGCTTCGCCAAGCTGGTCGAGGAAATGAGCAATGGCCGCCTGAAGGTCAAGATCTATGCCGCCGGCGAATTGGTGCCGGCGCTCGAGGTGTTCGACGCAGTCTCCCGCGGCACCGCGGAAATGGGTCACGGTGCGCCTTACTACTGGAAAGGCAAAGTGCCGGCCGCGCAGTTCTTCTGCGCCCTGCCGTTCGGCCCGAACGCCCAGGAAATGAACGCCTGGCTGCACAAGGGTGGTGGCATCGAACTGTGGGAAGAGGTCTACAAGCCGTTCGGCGTGCTGCCGATGGCCTGCGGTGCGACCGGCGTGCAGACTGCCGGCTGGTTCAACAAGGAAATCAACTCGGTCGATGACTTCAAGGGCCTGAAGATGCGTACCCCGGGACTGGGCGGCGAAGTGCTGACCAAGATGGGCGGTACCGTAGTCAACATGCCGGCCGGCGAGATCTTCACCGCGCTGCAGACCGGTGCGATCGACGCCACCGAGTGGATCGGCCCGTACAACGATCAGGCCCTGGGTCTGCACAAGGCGGCCAAGTACTACTACACCCCGGGCTGGCAGGAGCCGAACGTCACCTTCGAACTGGACGTCAACCTCAAGGCCTGGGAAACCCTGCCGGCCGACCTGCAGGCCATCGTCCGCGCCGCTGCCCGCGATGTGAACGCCGACATGCTCGACGACTACAACGCGCGCAACATGGAGGCCATGGAACAGCTCAAGGCCGAGGGCGTGGAGGTGCGCAGCCTGCCGGACGAAGTGCTGGCCAAGCTCAAGGAAGTGGCTGCCGAAGTGGTCGAAGCCAGCGCCGCCGCCGACCCTGCGGCAAGCAAGGTGTGGGCTCAGCAGAAGGCCTACCTGCAGCGTTTGAGCGAGTACGCGGAGTCCAACGAGAAGCTCATCTACAACATCCGCGGCTGATCTTCGCGCCACAGCAAAACGCCGGCTCTCGAGCCGGCGTTTTCATTTGTTCGCTCGCAGGGGCGCAGCGGATCAGCGGCGCGGCGGAACCGGGCGGGTGCGACCGCTGCCGTCGATGGCGACGAACACGAACACCGCTTCGGTGACCTTGCGCCACTCGCTGGACAGCGGATCGTCGCTCCACACCTCGACCAGCATCTGGATCGAGCTGCGGCCGACTTCCAGGGTCTGGGTGTAGAAGGACAGCTGGGCGCCGACGGCCACCGGCACGAGGAACGCCATGCGGTCGATCGCCACCGTGGCCACGCGGCCGCCGGCGACCTTGCTGGCCATGGCGGTGCCGGCCAGGTCCATCTGCGCTACCAGCCAGCCGCCGAAGATATCGCCGAAGCCGTTGGTCTCGCGCGGCAGCGCGGTGATCTGCAGGGCCAGGTCGCCCTGGGGAATCGGATCATCCTGTTCGAATTCGTTCATGTCGATTACGGCTCGCGGCGCGGTTGTTGTTGTGGGCGCGGAGTCCACAGGGGGTGCAGGTTCGCCGAGTATACCGACTGAGTGGTCGGCGGGCGACCATGGCGCGCCGGCGCCGTGCGTTCGTCCGCATTTGCCGGAGTTGTGCGCGAAATCGGCTACGGTCATCTAACTGTCACATTGGTTTCATAGATTGGTCACACGGCCTGCTGATACTTGGCCTCGACCCAACCCCACCCTAATTTGTTAGGAGCAAGGCATGAAACTTACGCGTTTGATGGCGGCCATGACTTTTGTTGCCGCTGGTGCTGCCACCGCTACCGCGGTCGCCGCTGTCGATCCGGCTCTGCCGACCTATGAGAAGACTTCGGGCGTATCCGGCAACCTGTCCAGCGTAGGTTCCGACACCCTGGCCAACCTGATGACCCTGTGGGCCGAGGACTACAAGAAGCTCTACCCGAACGTGAACATCCAGATCCAGGCGGCCGGTTCGTCCACCGCGCCACCGGCGCTGACCGAGGGTACCGCCAACCTCGGCCCGATGAGCCGCAAGATGAAGGATGCCGAGTTGCAGGCCTTCGAAGAGAAGTATGGCTACAAGCCGACCGCCATCCCGGTGGCCATCGATGCCCTCGCGGTGTTCGTGCACAAGGACAACCCGATCAAGAGCCTGACCATGCCGCAGGTCGACGCCATCTTCTCCAGCACTCGTCTGTGCGGTGAGCCCAAGGACGTCAAGACCTGGGGCGACCTCGGTCTGACCGGCGAGTGGGCGGTCAAGCCGGTGCAATTGTTCGGCCGTAACTCGGTTTCCGGTACCTACGGTTACTTCAAGGAAGAAGGCCTGTGCAAAGGCGACTTCAAGGCCAACGTCAACGAGCAGCCAGGTTCGGCTTCCGTGGTGCAGTCGATCTCCAGCACCCTGAACGCCATCGGCTATTCGGGCATCGGCTACAAGACTTCCAGCGTTCGCGCGGTACCGCTGGTGGACAAGAACGGCGTGGCTGAAGAGGCGTCCGAAACCAATGCCCTGGCCGGCAAGTATCCGCTGTCGCGCTTCCTGTTCGTCTACGTGAACAAGGCGCCTAACAAGGCCCTGAACCCGCTGGAGGCCGAGTTCATCAAGCTGGTGCTGTCCAAGCAGGGCCAGGAAGTGGTGGTCAAGGATGGCTACATTCCGGTGCCGTCCAAGGTTGCCGAGAAGACCTTGAAGGAACTTGGTCTGTAACTAGACTGACAAGTTTGCCGCGGCTGGGTGTCGCGGCAAGCGGCAAACGCGCCCGCCCCTCCCTGTGGAGTGGCGGGCGTCGTCACGTCACCGCGCTGTAACCTTTTTGTCATATAAGACAGTTAGATTAAGGTCCCGCTTAACCAGCGGCGCGCGTGCGTAACCGCCCAGAGATCTTCGTATGACCGACTTGGCCACTGACCCCATGACCGCACCTCAGAACAGCAGCCAACGGCTGGATTTCAATACTCCTGCACTGCAGCGCAAGCGCCGCAGACGGGCCATCAAGGACCGCCTGGCGCACTGGTACGTGTCGATCGGTGGCCTGGCCGTGCTGGGGGCGATCACCCTGATCTTCTTCTACCTGGCCCACGTGGTGCTGCCGATCTTCTCCGGCGCCGAGCTGGAAGCGCAGCCGGCGCAGCAGCCGGCCTGGCTGGCCGAGCGGGGCGACGCCCTGCTGCTGGCGGTGGAGGAGCAGAACAAGGTGGCCATGCGCCTCGATCGCGCGGGGCAGGTGCAGTTCTTCGCGACCAAGGATGGCGCGGCGCTGAGCAGCGTCGAGCTGCCGCTGCCGGCGGGTGTCGACATCGTCTCGCTCGGCGAGGACCAGCCGGGTAGCCGTCGTGTGGCCCTGGGCCTGTCCAACGGCCAGGTGCTGGTGTTCAAGCAGAACTACCGGGTGACCTACCCGGACAACGTCAAGACCATCACCCCGACCCTGGAGTATCCCTTCGGCGAAGCGCCGATCAGCCTGGACCCCCAGGGCCGCGCCCTGGAGCATGTGGCGATCAGCCAGAACGGCGATACCCTGCTGCTGAGCGCGTCTACCGGCGCCGAACTGCATGTGTTGTCGATGAGTCGGGAAGAGAATGACTTCACCGGCGAAGTGACCCAGGAGGAGCGGCGCATCGAGCTGCCGCAGATCGCCGAGCCGATCAGCGAGCTGCTGATCGACCCGCGCCACCAGTGGCTCTATGTGTTCAACGGCCGGGCCACGGCCGATGTCTTCGACCTGCGCAGCAAGAGCCTCAACGGCCGTTACAAGCTGCTCGAAGGCGACGCCAGGGTCAGCGTCGTGAGCCCGCTGCTCGGCGGCATTTCGCTGCTGGTCGGCGACAGCAAGGGCGGCATCCGCCAGTGGTTCATGGTGCGTGACGAGGACGGCCAGTCGGCGCTGACCCGTATCCGCGATTTCAAGCTGGGCGACAGCGCGATCACCCAGTTCCTCCCGGAGGAGCGGCGCAAGGGCTTCATCGCCCTGGACGCGGACGGCAAGCTGGGCATCTTCCACAGCACCGCGCACCGCACCCTGCTGGTCGAACAGGTCGCCGAGGGGCCGGCCATCGCCACCCTGTCGCCGCGCGCCAGCCGCGTACTGGTGGAGTCCAACGGGCAGATCCAGCCCTTCGTGGTCGACAACCCGCACCCGGAGGTGTCCTGGAGTTCGCTGTGGGGCAAGGTCTGGTACGAGAGTTATGACGAGCCCAAGTACGTCTGGCAGTCGACCTCGGCCAACGGCGACTTCGAACCCAAGATGAGTCTCTCGCCGCTGACCTTCGGTACCCTGAAGGCGGCCTTCTACGCCATGCTCCTGGCCGCGCCCTTGGCCATCTGCGCGGCGATCTACACCGCCTACTTCATGGCCCCGGCCCTGCGCGGCAAGGTCAAGCCGGTGATCGAACTGATGGAGGCGCTGCCGACGGTGATCCTCGGCTTCTTCGCCGGCCTGTTCCTCGCGCCCTATGTGGAGGGCCACCTGCCGGGCATCTTCAGCCTGCTGCTGCTCACCCCGCTGGGTATCCTGCTCGCCGCCTATGCCTGGAGCCGCCTGCCCGAGCGCATCCGCCTGCTGGTGCCGGATGGCTGGGAAGCGGCCCTGCTGATCCCGGTGATCCTGCTGGTGGCGGCCTTCTCCCTGAGCATGAGCGGTCACCTGGAGAACTGGTTCTTCGGCGGCGACATGCGCCTGTGGCTGAGCAACGACCTGGGCATTCCCTTCGACCAGCGCAACGCCCTGGTGGTGGGCCTGGCCATGGGCTTCGCGGTGATCCCGAACATCTACTCGATCGCCGAGGACGCCGTGTTCAGCGTGCCCAAGAGCCTGACCTTCGGCTCCCTGGCCCTCGGTGCGACGCCCTGGCAGACCCTGACCCGGGTGGTGATCCTCACCGCCAGCCCGGGCATCTTCTCGGCGCTGATGATCGGCATGGGCCGCGCGGTCGGCGAAACCATGATCGTGCTGATGGCCACCGGCAACACGCCGATCATGGAAATGAACATCTTCGAAGGCCTGCGCACCTTGGCCGCCAACGTGGCGGTGGAGATGCCGGAGTCGGAAGTCGGCAGTACCCACTACCGAGTGCTGTTCCTCGCCGCGCTGGTGCTGCTGTCCTTCACCTTCGTGATGAATACCCTGGCCGAGGTCATCCGTACCCGCCTGCGCAAGAAATATGCGTCGCTCTGAGAATTGGGAAGGTAGATGTCCGTGAAAACCAAAGAGCAAAACCTCAAGTCCTGGTTCAAGAGCGGCGCGCCTTGGGTCTGGATGACCGCCGGCGGCGTGGCCATCGCGGTGATCATGACCCTCGGCCTGCTGTCGGTGATCGCTACCCGCGGCCTGGCGCATTTCTGGCCGGCCGACGTGATCGAGTCCAGCTACCAGGTGCCGGGCGAAGCCCCGCGACTGCTGGCGGGCGAGCTGGTGCAGTCGGAAGAGGTGCCGCGCGCCCGCCTGGCGGCGGCCGGCTTGCCGGTGGCGGCCGAAGGCGCCGAGTTCATGACTCGCCAGTTGCTCAAGGTGGGCAACCGCGAGACGTTCGGCGCCGACTTCAGCTGGGTGGTCGCCGAATGGCTGCACGATTCCGCCACCCCGGCCAACCTGCTGGTGATGGAGCGCCGCGAGTGGGGCAACTTCTACGGCTACCTGGTCAACGTCAAGCAGGGCGGCCAGCTGGTCGCCGAGGGTGATGGCGCCTGGAGCGAGCTGCAGCAGCGCATCGCGCGTATCGACGACCTGCACCAGCAGATCGCCCGGCTGGAAAAGAAGGACATCGGCCGCATCAACTACGGCCTCGAGCGCCTGCGCCTGAAGACCCGTCGCCTGGAGCTGGAAGGCACGCTGGACGCCGCCGCCCAGGCCGACCTGGACGCCGAGCGGGCCCAGTGGGACGCCGAGTACAAGGTCCTCGAAGCCCAGCTGATCGAACTCAACCAGCAGTTCAACCGCGACAGCGTCACGGTCCGCACGGTCGATGGCCGCGAGCAGGAGATCAGCCTGGGCAAGGTGGTACGCGCCTATCAGCCGAATGCCATGGGCGTCATGGACAAGCTCGGTTTCTACTTCGCCAAGGTGTGGGAGTTCGTCAGCGAGGACCCGCGTGAGGCCAACACCGAGGGCGGCATCTTCCCGGCCATCTTCGGTACGGTGATGATGACCCTGATCATGGCGGTGATCGTCACTCCGTTCGGCGTCGTGGCGGCGATCTACCTGCGCGAGTACGCCAAGCAGGGGGCGATGACCCGGATCATCCGCATCGCGGTGAACAACCTGGCCGGGGTGCCGTCGATCGTCTACGGCGTGTTCGGCCTGGGGTTCTTCGTCTATGTGCTAGGCGGCTCGATCGACAGCCTGTTCTTCCCCGAGAGCGCACCGGCACCGACCTTCGGCACGCCGGGCCTGATGTGGGCCTCGCTGACCCTGGCGATCCTCGCCGTGCCGGTGGTCATCGTCGCCACCGAGGAAGGCCTGGCGCGTATTCCGCGGGCGCTGCGCGAGGGCTCCCTGGCCCTGGGCGCGACCAAGGCCGAGACGCTGTGGAAGGTGGTGCTGCCGATGGCCAGCCCGGCGATGATGACCGGTCTGATCCTCGCCGTGGCCCGCGCCGCCGGCGAAGTGGCGCCGCTGATGCTGGTGGGCGTGGTCAAGCTGGCCCCGGCCCTGCCGGTGGACGGCAACTACCCCTACCTGCACCTGGACCAGAAGATCATGCACCTGGGCTTCCACATCTACGACGTAGGCTTCCAGAGCCCCAACGTCGAGGCCGCGCGACCGTTGGTATACGCCACCGCGTTGCTGCTGGTGCTGGTGATCGCCCTGCTCAACCTCAGTGCCGTGTATATCCGCAACCACCTGCGCGAGAAGTACAAGGCGCTGGATCACTAAGACTCATATTCTGCCGCCGCCCGCCACTGCGTGGGCGCGGCCAACGATTTGATAGCGTAGGGAGCATCCCATGCAGCATCAACCACAGGCTCACGGCATCGATATGTCTGCACTGGGCCGCGACAAGCAGAGCCTCGATATCAGCAAGGAAACCGTGGCCATCGAAGTGCCCGGCCTGAACCTGTTCTACGGCGACAAGCAGGCGCTGTTCGACGTCAAGCTGAACATCCCGCGCGAGCGCGTGACCGCCTTCATCGGCCCGTCCGGCTGCGGCAAGTCGACCCTGCTGCGCACCTTCAACCGGATGAACGACCTGGTCGATGGCTGCCGCGTGGAAGGCGAGATCAACCTCGACGGGCGCAACATCTACCGCAAGGGCGAGGACGTGGCCGAGCTGCGCCGCCGGGTCGGCATGGTGTTCCAGAAGCCCAACCCCTTCCCCAAGAGCATCTACGAGAACGTGGTCTACGGCCTGCGCATCCAGGGCGTGAACCAGAAGCGCGTGCTCGACGAGACCGTGGAGTGGGCGCTGAAGAGCGCGGCGCTGTGGGACGAGGTCAAGGATCGCCTGCACGACTCGGCCCTGGGCCTGTCCGGCGGCCAGCAGCAGCGCCTGGTGATCGCCCGTACCGTGGCGGTGCAGCCGGAAGTACTGCTGCTCGACGAACCCTGCTCGGCGCTCGACCCGATCTCCACCCTCAAGGTCGAAGAGCTGATCTACGAACTGAAATCCAAGTACACCATCGTCATCGTTACCCACAACATGCAGCAGGCCGCGCGGGTTTCCGACTACACGGCGTTCATGTACATGGGCAAGCTGATCGAGTACGGCGACACCGACACCCTGTTCACCAACCCGGCGAAGAAGCAGACCGAAGACTACATCACCGGTCGTTACGGTTAAGCGGATTCCGTAGGGTGCGCCATGCGCACCACAGGGCCGGTGCGCATGGCGCACCCTACACGCAGCATTCGCGGAGTGAATCGGAATGATCAACAAAGACAGCCTCACCCACCACATCTCCCAGCAGTTCAACGCCGAGCTGGAGGAGGTGCGCAGCCACTTCCTGGCCATGGGCGGCCTGGTCGAGAAGCAGGTCAACGACGCGGTCACCGCGCTGATCGAGGCCGATTCCGGCCTGGCCCAGCAGGTGCGCGAGGTCGACGACCAGATCAACCTGATGGAGCGCAACATCGACGAGGAATGCGTACGCATTCTCGCCCGCCGTCAGCCGGCGGCCTCCGACCTGCGCCTGATCATCAGCATCTCCAAGTCGGTTATCGACCTGGAGCGCATCGGCGACGAGTCGACCAAGATCGCCAAGCGCGCGATCCTCCTGTGCGAGGAGGGCGAGTCGCCGCGCGGCTACGTGGAGATCCGCCATATTGGCGACCAGGTGCGCAAGATGGTGCAGCAGGCGCTGGACGCCTTCGCCCGCTTCGACGCCGAACTGGCCCTGTCGGTGGCGCAGTTCGACAAGACCGTCGACCGCGAGTACAAGACCGCCCTGCGCGAGCTGGTCACCTACATGATGGAAGATCCGCGTTCGATCTCCCGGGTACTCAACGTGATCTGGGCGTTGCGTTCGCTGGAGCGCATCGGTGACCACGCGCGCAACATCGCCGAGCTGGTGATCTACTTGGTGCGCGGCACCGATGTGAAGCACATGGGCCTGACCCGCATGAAGGAAGAGGTCGAGGGCACCGGCAAGAACGCCTGAGGCCGGCGCAGGCGGCGCCGTAGGCGGACCTGCGTCGCCGTTCGCCGCTTTAGGGTTGGCCAGCGGCCAGCTGCCGCGACTATGCTAGGGGCCATTCGAAGGGGAGTGGCCGATGAGTAAAGTCAACGTACTGGTGGTGGACGATGCGACCTTCATTCGCGACCTGGTGAAGAAGGGACTGCGCGATCACTTCCCGGGCGTGCAGATCCACGAAGCCATCAACGGGCGCAAGGCCCAGCAGTTGCTCGGCCGGGTCGCCATCGACCTGATCCTCTGCGACTGGGAAATGCCCGAGATGTCCGGGCTCGAGCTGCTCAGCTGGTGCCGCGAGGAAGAGGCCCTGAAGGCCATCCCCTTCATCATGGTCACCAGTCGCGGCGACAAGGAAAACGTGGTGCAGGCGATCCAGGCCGGGGTCTCGGACTTCATCGGCAAGCCCTTCTCCAACGAACAGCTGGTGACCAAGGTGAAGAAGGCCCTGAGTCGTGCCGGCAAGCTGCAGGCCCTCCAGGCCCAGGCGCCGAAGGCCCTGGCCAGTGGCTTCGCCAACGACTCGCTGGCCGCCCTGACCGGTGGCAAGGCCGAGGTGATCAAGCCCGTCGCGGGCGATGAGGCGAAACCCGCCGCCAGCGCCCAGCCCGTGCCGCCGAAGCCCGCGGCGCGGGCGATCAGCGCCGGCCGCGGCCAGGGGCAGCTGCGCCTGCCGGGCGGCACCATGGCCTGCGTGATCAAGGCGCTGAGCCTCAAGGAGGCGCTGCTGCTGGTCAAGCGCGGCGGCGTGCTGCCCCAGGTGCTGGAGAGCGTGGTGCTCGATCTGGAACAGGGCGAGGGCGGCGAAGTGGCCCGGCTCAATGGCTACCTGCATGCGGTCGCCGCCTTCGAGCCGAAGCCCGACAGCGAGTGGCTGCAGCTGACCCTGCGCTTCGTCGACCAGGATCCGCAGAAGCTCGACTACCTGTCGCGGCTGATCGCCCGCGGCACCGCGCAGAAGCATTTCAGCCCCGGCGCCTGAGTGCGCCGCCGGTCGCCGCGCGGCGCGGTGGCGGGAGCTGGCTCACAACGCCGGGTCGCTCGCCTCGCGCCACAGATGGGGGACTGCTAGTCTCCAAACTCCGGATATCAAAAAAGCCATAAGATCCGAGTTCGTTATGCTAGGGCGTCTGATTCTACTCTGCAGTCTTTTGTCCGCAGCCGGCCAGGTTGCGGCCTTGACCATCTACAAGTACACCGATGCCAACGGCGTGGTCACCTATTCCGACCAGGCCGCGCCGGGGGCCCAGGTGTTCGTGTTCCGCGACCGCATGGTCGAGCGCCTGGACAACCAGGTGAAGCTGGAGACCCGCAAGCACGCCGCCGGCGAAACCCTGCTGGTGCGCAACGACCTCTATGCCCCGGTGCAGGTCGAGCTGAAGCTGGTGGATGTCGCCAATGCGGTCGGCGCGCCGGATGAGCCGATCAACTGGGTGCTGCCGCCGCGCAGCAAGATCCGCCTGGCCACCCTGGCCCCGCGCGATGCCAGCCAGCCGCTGCGTTACACCCCCAAGCTGCGCTATGCCCTCGGCGATCCGCGCCTGGTGCCGAGCGAGCAGCGCTATCCGCTGCCCTGGCGCGGCGGGCCGTTCCGCCTGACCCAGGGCGCCAACGGCAAGTACAGCCACTTCACGCCCAAGGGCCGCTACGCCCTGGACATCGCCATGCCAGAGGGCACGCCAATCGTCGCGGCGCGCAGCGGCGTGGTGGTGAAGACCGAGAACCAGCAGAGCGGGCGGGGCAACAACCCGTCCGGCAACTACGTGCGCATCCTCCATGACGACGGCACCATGGGCGTCTACCTGCACCTGATGAAGGGTTCGGTCAGGGTCCACGAAGGCGTCCGGGTGAACGCCGGCCAGCAGATCGCCCGCTCCGGCAACACCGGCAACAGCACCGGGCCGCACCTGCACTTCGTGGTGCAGCGCAATGTCGGCCTGGCCCTAGAGTCGATCCCCTTCCGCTTCGCCCAGCCGGTCGACAGCCTGCCCAACTTCGCCGTCGGCGGCGAATGAAAAACCCCGTTGCCGCCTCGATTGCGCTCGAGCCGGCAACGGGGTTTTCCTGTGTCTGTGGGTAATTGCCTTAACGGAACGCCAGGTCGCGCAGGAACAGGGTGATCGGCGGGAACATGATCAGCAGCACCGACATCAGCAGCAGGATGATGAAGAACGGCAGGCTGCCGCGCACCACGTCCACGTAGGGGCGGCGGAAGACCGCGATGGCGGTGAAGATGTCGCAGCCGAAGGGCGGCGTGGCCGAGCCGATCGCCGCCTGCAGGGTGATGATGGTGCCGACCAGCACCGGGTCGAGGCCGGACAGGCGCACCGCCGGGGCGAAGATCGGCACCAGGATCAGCATCACCACGATCGGGTCGACGAACATGCAGCCGAGGAAGAAGGCGATCGAGATGATGATCAGCAGTTCGGTCGGCGAGGCGCTCATGATGCCGATGCCGCTGAGGATCGCCTGGGGAATCTGGGCGAAGGAGATCACCCAGGAGAACGCCGAGCCGGCCGCCACCAGGATGAACACCACGGCGGTGATCAGCCCGGTGGACAGGGCGATGGACGACAGATCGCCGAACTTCACCCGACGGTAGATCAGCACCTCCAGAATCAGCGCGTAGAGCACCGATACCGCGGCCGCCTCCGTGGGGCTGAACACCCCGGAGTAGATGCCGCCGATGGTCAGCACCGGCAACAGCAGCGGGAGGATCGCGCGGCGGCAGGTGACCAGCCGCTCCATCCAGCTGAACTTCTCGCCGCTGGGGATGCCGGTGACGCGCGCGTAGATGTAGCAGTAGCCGGCCAGCAGGGTCATCAGCAGCAGGCCCGGGCCGATGCCGGCGATGAACAGCTCGGCCACCGAGGTGCCGGACACCACGCCGTAGATGATCATGCCGATGCTCGGCGGAATCAGCAGGGCGATGTCCGAGGCGTTGATGATCAGCGAGATGGCGAAGCTGTCCTTGTAGCCCTGTTGCAGCATCTTCGGCCGCATGATGCTGCCGACACCGACCACCGTGGCCTGGGTCGAGCCGGAGAGGGCGCCGAACAGCGCGCAGCTCAGCGCCGTGGTCACCGCCATGCCGCCACGCACGTGGCCGACGAAGGCCATGGCCACGTCCAGCAGGCGATTGGCGGTGGCGCCGCGGGTGATGATGTCGGCGGCGAGGATGAACATCGGCACCGCCACCAGGGCGGCCGGGCGGATGCCGGCGATCATCTGCTGGATGATGAACTCCGGGCCCATGGTGAAGAAGAACGTGAAGCCGGCGGCGGCGGCGGCCAGCAGCGTGGTCATCATGGGGAAGCCGGCCAGCAGCAGGACCAGCATGATGAGCAGCAGGGCGGTGGTCATATCCATGGCGACGGCACTCAGGGTTGCGGCGGAAGGGGGGTGTCGACGTGGCGTGGCGGCGCCTCGCGCCGGCCGAGCAGGACCAGCAACTGGGTGAAGGCGTGGCGCAGGAACTGCAGGCCGGTCATGCCCAGCCCCAGGGGGATCACCAGGTAGATGTAGTGCAGCGGCATCTGCAGCGCCGAGGAGGCGCGGCCGACGCGGGCGGCCGACTCCACGTAGCCGATCGCCGCCCAGGTCAGCCAGAGCATCAGCGCGGCGGTGAGCAGGTTGATCAGCAGCAGGCTGGCGGCGGCCGGCTTGCCGGTCAGCTGCTCGACGAAGGCGCTCATGCTGATGTGCCGGCTATGCCGGGCGGCATAGCTGCAGCCGACGAAGGTGACGAAGATGATGAGGAACTGGTTGAGTTCCTCGGAGAAGTAGATGCTCTGGTTGAACAGGTAGCGGCCGAACACGTTGCCGACCGAGTTCAGCGCCATCAGCAGGATGGCGCTGGCGAGGATGAAGGCCTCGAGCTTCTCCAGCAGCCAATCCAACTTGTGCAACCAAGACATAGCCACCTCCAGCCCGTCGTCGAGTCGTCGAGTCGTCGAATCGACGGACATTGTTCTTGTTGTGGAAGCCAGACCTTATCCCCGGTCAAAAATCATGTCAATTAATATTTGAATCAGTACATGTGTGCCATATTTGTGCGAATGTAATGATTCTGCCCTGTTTTAGAACACGAAATGCATGGGCGGCGGCGTCTCGCCGAACAGCCCGTTGAGCGTAGCCAGCCCGGCCTGCAGGCGCGAGCGGCTCTGCTCGGCGCCCAGGCTGATGCGCACGTGCTGGTTGCTGCGGTCGGCAGTGGCCAGGAAGGGTTCGGCGGGGAAGATCATCACCCCTTCCTGGCGTGCGCGGCGGGCGAACTTCTCCGGCTGCCAGTGGGAGGGCAGCTCGGCCCAGATGTGCATGCCGTTGGGATGGGCCCTGAAGCGGCAGCCGTCGAGCAGCTCGCGGGCGATCTGCTGGCGTGCCGCGAACTCCTGCTGCTGGAAGGCGACCATGCGCTCCAGGGTGCCGTCCTGCATCCACCAGCTGGCGATCTCGAAGGGCATCAAGGTGGCCATCCAGGTGGTGCTGCGCAGGCGGCCGATGGCCTGCTGCACCAGGTGCGGCGGGGTGATCAGGTAACCGGCGCGCATTCCCGGCAGGGTGATCTTGGTCAGGCTGGTGGCGTAGAAGCTGCGCTCCGGGATCAGCGCCGACAGCGGCGGGTGGCGGTCCGGTTGCAGGGCGCCGTAGACATCGTCCTCGACCACGGTCAGGTCATAGCGGCGGGCCAGTTCGGCGATCGCCTGGCGGCGCTCCAGGCCCATGGTGTCGGTGGTCGGGTTGTTCATGGTCGGGGTGCAGAACAGCACCCGCGCGCCGCCCTGCTTGCAGGCCGCCTCCAGGGCATCCGGGAGCAGGCCCTGGTCGTCGGTGGCGATGCCCTTGAGGTTGAAGTGCAGGGTCTGCGCCAGCGCCAGCAGCAGCATGCAGGTCTCCCGCTCGCACAGCACCGTGTCGCCGGGCTTGAGCACGGTGGCCATGGCGATCGTCAGGGCGTGGGCGGCGCCGTTGCAGAACAGCATGTGGTCGGGGTTGGCCGGCATCTTCTGCTGCGCCAGCCAGGTGCAGACCACCTCGCGGTGCTGGGTCAGGCCCTGGGTCGGGTGGAAGGAGGTGATGAAGTCGTCGCGCCCCTCCCGGGCCAGGCGCTCCAGGCCCTCGCGGTACAGCCTGACGTGGCGCTGGGTGCACACCGGATGGGCGGTGGACAGGTCGATGCCACGGTGCGGGTCCTCATGCTCGTCGGTGGACAGGTAGTCCGACTCGTGGCTGACGTGGCGGCTGCGCACGAAGGTGCCGCTGCCGACCTGGGCGTAGATGGCGCCCTGCTTCTCCGCATGGGCATAGGCGTTGCTCACCGTCTGCACGCTGACGCCCAGGGTCTCGGCCAGCTCGCGGTGGGTCGGCAGCTTGCTGCCGGGCAGCAGCGCGCCGCTGTTGATCGCCTCGGTCAGGGCGTTGCCGATGGCCAGGTATTTCGGTTGGCCGGAGCGGATAAAGGGCTTCAGATCAATTGTCATAGAACAATAAATTCCTTGACGATGATTGTAATGATAATAATATGGGTCTCGAGCGCTATTGACCTGTACTTGTAGCGGTAACTTTAGCAGGTTTCAGTACAATTTCTCCAGGCTGGTCGATCGACCGCGGTGCCGGAACGGCATGGCTCCTGGAGGGTGCGGGGAAGGGCTGTCATGGCCGCCGCGCATTGCAGCGATGTCGTCCGCCCGGTTGTTGCCCGGCGGGCTGATAGAGGCCTGAACGCCACGGCGTTCGTTATCGAGATGCTGTCATGAGTGAAATCGCGTTGAATTTCAGCCGTGAAGAGTACGCCCAGCGACTGGCCAAGGTGCGCGCCGCCATGGTCGAGCGGGGGATCGCCACGCTGATCGTCCACGACCCGTCGAACATGGCCTGGCTGACCGGCTATGACGGCTGGTCCTTCTATACACCGCAGTGCGTGGTGGTCGGCCAGAGCGGCAATCCGCTGTGGTACGGCCGCGGCATCGACGCCAACGGCGCCCGCCGCACCGTCTACCTGCCGGAGGAGGACATCGCCTCCTACAGCGACCGCTATGTGATGAACCCGCCGCACCATGCCCTCGACTACCTGTGCGAGCAGGTGCTGCCGGCCCGGGGCTGGACCGCCGGGGTGATCGGCGTGGAGATGGACAACTACTACTACAGCGCCACCTCGCACCAGGCGCTGCAGCGTGGCCTGCCGAAGGCCCAGCTGGTGGACGCCACCGGCCTGGTCAACTGGTGCCGGGCGATCAAGTCGACGCAGGAAGTCGAGTACATGCGGGTCGCCGCGCGTATCGTCGAGAACATGCACCGGGCGATCATCGAGATGATCGAGCCGGGCCTGCCGAAGAACGTGCTGGTCGGCGAGATCTACCGGGTCGCCTGCGTCGGGCACGACGGCAAGTTCGGCGACTACCCGGCCATCGTGCCCATGCTGCCCTCGGGCAAGGACGCCTCGGCGCCGCACCTGACCTGGGACGACCGGCCGTTCAAGAAGGGCGAAGGCACCTTCTTCGAGATCGCCGGCTGCCACAAGCGCTACCACTGCCCGCTGTCGCGCACTGTCTACCTGGGCGAGCCCTCGGCGGCGTTCCGCAAGGCCGAGGAGGCGATCAACGCCGGGCTCGAAGCCGGTCTGGCGGTGGCCAAGCCGGGCAACACCTGCGGCGACATCGCCCGCGAACTGAACAGCACCCTGCGCCGTTACGGCTACGACCGCGGCGACAACCGCTGCGGCTACCCGATCGGTCTGAGCTACCCGCCGGATTGGGGCGAGCGCACCATGAGCCTGCGCGAAAGCGACACCACGGTGTTGCAACCGGGCATGACCTTCCACTTCATGCCGGGCCTGTGGCTGGACGACTGGGGGCTGGAGACCACCGAAAGCATCCTGATCACCGAAAGCGGCGTGGAAACCCTTTGCGACTTCCCGCGCCAACTGTTCGTGAAGGCTTGAGATGAGTGCAGCACAGATGAATATTTCTCCCGAATCCGACCTGCAGGCGACCAGTCTCTCGACTATCGCCGAGGTCGGCGAAAGCACCATCAGCAGCACCGTCGACTTCGAGCGCGACGGTGTGCAGCACGGCTTCCTCAAGCTGCCGTACTCCCACGACCAGTCGGCCTGGGGCTGCATCATGATCCCCATCAGCGTGGTGAAGAACGGCGCGGGTCCCACCGCGCTGCTCACTGGCGGCAACCACGGCGACGAGTACGAGGGCATCACCGCGCTGCTCAAGCTGGCCGGCGAGCTGCGTGCCGAGGACGTCCAGGGCCGGGTGATCATCGTCCCGGCGATGAACTACCCGGCGGTGCAGAACGGCAGTCGCACCTCGCCGATCGACAAGGGCAACATGAACCGCTCGTTCCCCGGCAACCCCCACGGGGCCATGACCGAGCGCATCGCCGACTACTTCCAGCGCTACCTGATCCCGCTGTGTGACTACGCTTTGGATATCCACTCCGGTGGCAAGACCCTGGACATCCTGCCCTTCGCCGCGGCCCACCGGCTGCCCGACCCCGCGCAGGAAGCCAAGTGCATCGAGGGCGCCCGGCTGTTCGGCACCGCCGCCAGCATGATCCTCTTCGAGCTGGATGCGGCCTCGTTGTACGACACCGCCGTGGAAGCCCAGGGCAAGGTGTTCGTCACCACCGAGCTGCGCGGTGGCGGCACCAGTACGCCGCAGACCATGG